>NZ_DLHM01000002.1:462858-463887 GCF_002483205.1 Flavihumibacter sp. UBA7668 | reverse complement strand
ACACAAATGGTAAGGGAAAAGATCACCATGCTGCTCTATGAGACCAGGCAGTTGGATAACTATGATAAAAATGTAGTGCCTTCCTACAAAAAGAACCTGGAAAGTAACCTTTTGGCCTATCGCCAGAACACAGGTAACTTCTTTGTACTGCTGGATGCATGGAACATGCTGCTCATGAAGGAACTTGAACGTACCGATAAATTGGGACAGGTGTTTACGATACAATCTGAATACGAATATCAACGGGAAATAAAATAGCATGTGTAATCATAATCAACATACCAGCTTCAGCGGGCACAAAAGCCGGGTATATTTTATATGCATCGGGTTTGCTCTTGTGTTGCTTGCCTGCAACAATCGCAGCGCAGATCATGGTGCGCATTCCGGCGGCGCAGATCATGCCACTATGAAGGACAGCAGCGGCATGAAAATGAGCGGGGTAAAGGATAGCAGCAACGCCCATGCTGCGCATGGCAGTATGGCTGGTATGGATATGCCCGGTGAACAGGCGTCCACTGATACGATAGCGGATGAAACGTACTGGAATACCCTGCCCACCAACCGAACCGTGATCTCTACCCAACAGGCAATAGAACCGCTTGACCAACCGGCGAGCTTTACGGTTCACGGTAACGGGTATATTGACTTTGACTACAGGCGCAACCGGAAAGTACCCGTTCGCGTTGGCGGCAGGATTGAAAGGCTGTATGTAAAATACAATTACCAGTATGTGCGCAAAGGCGAAAAGATACTGGAACTCTACAGCCCCGACATAAGCACTTATATCGAAGAATTGCTTTACCTGCAAAAGTCTTCCGGCGACAGTATTCTCGCGGGCAGGGCCAGGCAAAAGCTCTTATTGCTCGGGCTTACCTCCAGCCAGGTAAAACAGATTGAAAAATCAGGGGAAGCGCCTTATACCATAGCCATTTACAGCCCTTTTGAAGGATTTGTGCTTTTTGATCCATCGGCACCGTCAGCTATGGCCGGGGGCGCAGGTAATGACGCAGGAATGGGTGGTGGAATGGC
>NZ_DLHM01000002.1:448190-462796 GCF_002483205.1 Flavihumibacter sp. UBA7668 | reverse complement strand
ACCCTTTTTTGGATCAATGATTTCAGGGAAGCATGGGGCATAGTGGCATTTACCAAAGAGAATGAAAAATATATCCGCAAAGGCCAACCGCTGTCCATTACCAGCGAACTGATGCCGGAAAAGAGCTTTACAACCAATGTTCAATTCCTGGAGCTGGTGTATCAGGGCGGGCAAAAATTCAGCCAGGCAAGGGTGTATTTACCCAATACCTCGGGGATACTTAAACAAAATTCCCTGATCACAGCCACGGCATCCGTAACTGCCAGTTCCCTTACGGTTCCGGCAGGCAGTGTCTATTATCTTGGAAAGGTAGCCATTGTGTGGGTGCGGGCCGGTGTCACAAAGGACGGAAGCAACATCTTCCAGTCAAGGGTGGTACGGATCGGTCACCGGGATAACGAACGCGTCGAAATACTGCAAGGACTGCAAAAAGGAGAATGGATAGCCAGGGATGCTGCTTACCTCGCAGACGGGGAGACAATTATCAAATATTAATGCTGTAGGTATGAACAAGAAAATATGGATGATCATTACTGCGCTACCGCTCATTGTTTCCATTGCTTCATGCACCGGAAAGGATGGGGATGCACAAAAGCCGGAACATAGCCAACATGGCGCGGACGCACCGGCACCAGAAAAAATGGAGATGGTGACGCTTTCAAAACGGGACGAACAGTATGCCAACATTACGGTGGACACGGTAAAGAGGCAGGCTATTTCGGAATATACCACGCTGGTAGGCACTACCAGCATTGACGAACGTAACGTAAGTGTTATCACATCACGCATCAGGGGAAGGCTCGAAAAATTATTTGTCCGCAATCCGCAGGAAAACATCAGCAAGGGCATGCCCTTATATGCCATCTATAGTGAAGAGTTATTGTCTGATGAAAATGAACTGCTCAATGTACTGCGGCAGGAGGTGCAACTCGCCGATATGAAGCAGGTAATGGCGCAACTGGTGGAAGCGGCGAGAAAAAAATTACTGTTGTGGGGATTATCGAGGGAGCAAATCACACAGATCGAACAAAGCGGCGAAGCCTCCCCTTTGATTACCATCCATAGCCCTATCGGGGGCACGCTGGTTGACCTTTCTGTAAGCGAGGGTCAGTATGTGGAGATCGGAACCCCGCTTTTCCGGTTGGCAGACCTGTCACAATTATGGATTGAAGCCCAGATGTACACCGGTGAACTCAGGTGGTTAACGGAACAGCCCATCATTACTGCGGATTTTGATGCCTATCCCAACCAGGTATTTTCCGTTACACCGGTGTTCGATAATCCTTCCGTGGAACCAGATCAAAAGATCAGCCTTGTAAGATTTCTGATCGGTAACAAAAGCGCTTCGCTAAAGCCGGGTATGATGGCATACGTCAATATTAAACGGAATCAAAAATATACGATGGTCATTCCCAAGTCTTCCATCCTGGTCGGCAACATGGTAACGGCATGGGTGAAAAAAGGCGATGGGATGTATGAAAACCGGGTCATTCAATTAGGCATTCAGAATAAAAAGGAAGTGGAGGTGACCGGTGGCCTCAAGGAGGGCGAACTGGTGGTAACCAGTGGCGCTTACCTGTTAAACAGCGCATTGGTGCTGAAGAAGGGCACCGGCATGGAGGGAATGAAGATGTAACAGCGTCTCCAAATCGCCAACAACAGAAGGAAAGTATTGCGCCAGCCCTGGACTTCATTGCCAAAGAAAACGGAGACAGACAGGTGCGGATAATTTGTAAACAGTGACTAAAACCGAGCACGTCAGTAATACTGCTTTGACTTAATAAATAAGATATGTTACTACAAGAATTTAATAAGGTGAGCAAACCCTGGTCAGTTGACCGCTCAACCATCCTGAATGAACTGGATACCACGCAGGAAGCCGGGCTTACTGCGGCGGAAGCCGAACGCAGGCTTTCCATTGCGGGGTACAACAGGATTGAATCGGGGAAAAAAGTAAGCCCGCTCATGATCCTGGTCAACCAGTTTATCAGCCCGTTTGTGCTGTTATTGGCCATTGCTGCAGGGCTGTCGTTTTTCTTCCAGGAATGGCTCGATGGGATTGCCATCATCGCCGTGATTGTGATCAATGCCGTCATCGGGTTTTTGATGGAGTTTCAGGCGGAACGCTCAATGGAAGCCTTGAAAAAACTAACCACCGTACCGGCCCGCGTGCTGCGAGATGGGACGCTTGGTGCAATATCTTCCGAGGAGCTGGTACCGGGTGATATTTTATTTGTGGAAGGCGGAGACATGGTTACAGCAGATGCCAGGCTGATCAGTTCGGCTCAATTACAATCGGATGAATCCGCACTTACCGGCGAGTCCTTGCCGGTGGAAAAACAGACCGGCCAATTGTTGGAAACAGTTCCCCTGGCCGAACGGGACAATATGCTGTACAAAGGCACTTTTGTAACAAAAGGAAATGGTTTTGCCGTTGTGGTGCGCACCGGCATGGCCACCGAATTGGGAACCGTTGCCCGCATGGTGCAACAGGCGCAGCAATCGGCTACACCGCTTGAAAAGAAAATACAGAAGCTCAGTAAGAACCTGCTATGGATCACCGTGGGGCTTTTGGTTGCCATATTTACTGCCGGGATATTAAACGGGAAGGATTTTGTACAGATGCTGGAAACCTCCATTGCCCTTGCCGTTGCCGCAATTCCTGAAGGGCTGCCCATCGTTTCCACGTTAGCGCTGGCATTCGGCATGTTACGGATGGCCAGGCACCAGGTCATCGTAAAGAAGCTGTCATCGGTGGAAACCCTGGGTGGTACCAACGTGATCTGCACCGATAAAACCGGGACACTTACACAGAACAAAATTGAAGCGGCCTTCATTGAATTTAAGGAGGGCAGCTCCCGCATAGAAGTGGACGTTGCAGGCTGTGTGATACGCTTTAAGGATAATGATCAGTTGCCCCATTATCCGGCTTATGCGCATTTGCACCAGATTGCCGCCCTGTGTAACACCGCAACGTATCAGTATGATGCTACCTCGGCCAAAGAATCGGGTGACCCGCTGGAAGTGGGACTACTCAAAATGGTCTATTGTTCACCCGTTAAACCGGATGAATACCAACGAACTTTTTCAAAAATAAATGAAGTGCCTTTTTCTTCCGATACGAAGGTCATGGCTACCCTTCACCACAAAGACAGTGACTATTATGTAGCCGCAAAAGGAGCAGTGGAAGAACTATTATCCTGCTGTTCATCCGTACTGGAAGGAAGTGATGTTATTCCACTGACTGAAGAAAGAAAAACAACATGGCTATCCAATGCCGAAAAGCACGCCCAATCCGGGTTAAGAATGCTGGCTTTTGCTTTTAGAAGCGCTGATGCGGAAGAAGAAGATTTCTTGCATCATCTTACATTGGTAGGCGTGGTCGGCTTTTTAGATCCGCCCCGCCCAGAGGTACGTGCGGCCATTCAGGAATGCAGATCAGCAGGCATAAAAGTGGTGATGATCACCGGAGACCACCCGGCCACCGCTAAGAACATTGCCATGCAATTGGGGCTGGCAGAAGAAAGCGATGAGGTAGTTCACGGAAACAGCATGAAGCCCTACGATCAACTGACGTCGGAGGACAAGCAAAAGTGGCTGCAATCCCCTGTATTTGCGCGTGTATCTCCGGAACACAAGCTGGACCTGGTGACCCTGTTCCAGGCAAATAAAATGGTAGTAGGGATGACCGGCGACGGCGTTAATGACGCTCCAGCCCTGAAGAAGGCAGATATCGGTATCGCTATGGGACAAAGGGGTACGCAGGTGGCGCAGGAAGTAGCAGATATGGTCCTGAAAGATGATGCCTTCTCATCCATCGTCCTGGCCATCAAACAGGGGCGGGTAATTTTCGATAATATCAGGAAATTTGTGATCTACCTGCTGTCCTGTAATCTCAGTGAACTGCTGATCATTGCCACTGCATCCATTCTGAATTTGCATTTTCAGCTTTTTCCGCTCCAGATACTTTTCATCAATCTTGTAACAGATGTATTGCCAGCGCTTGCCCTCGGTGTCACCGAAGCGCCTGCGCATATCATGCAGCGAAAACCTTATTCGGCCGGTACACTGATCATTGATAAAAAAAGATGGACAGCCATTTTTGCCTATTCTACGGTAATCTCCATTACCACCATCGGCGCGGTACTTACCAGTCACGAGTGGCTGCACAAGCAGGAAGGATGGAACGGTGAGCTGTGTAACAATATGCTTTTCTATACCCTTATTTTTTCGCAGATACTCCACGTCTTTAATATGTCATTTGAAAAGGGCGTTGCATTTTATAAATCAGAAGTGTTCCGCAACAGGTATGTATGGTATGCAGTGCTGGGATGTATAGTTATAGCGTTGCTCTCTTACTTCCTTGTTCCGTTGAGAAAAGTCCTTGAAGTTTCAATTTACGGATGGCAGGATTGGTCAATCGTCATTGTGTTCTCCTTTCTTTCACTCATTATCAACCAGGCTTTAAAAAGAAGCCGCTGGATTATATGAGCTGTGAACGGATAACAAGTTGTAAGCAACCTTAAAGACAACAGCAAAAACTCAATAGCACATGCGGGATAACAACAGAAATATAAATGTTACAAAGGCATCCGGTATCAGGGTGCCCTTCAATAAGAACAAATTGAAACAGTCGCTGCTCCGCTCAGGAGCCAGCAGCCAGCAGGCTGAGGATATTGCCAATGAAATAGTGAACAGGCTGGTAGATAATATATCTACTAAGGAAATCTACAGGAAAGCTTTCCGGTTATTGAAAGACAGGTCGCGTCCAATGGCTGCAAGGTATAAACTGAAGCGTGCCCTGATGGAATTAGGCCCTTCGGGTTTCCCCTTTGAGCAGTTCGTAGCAGAATTACTGACATACAAAGGGTATAAAACTGAAGTTGGCGTAACCATACAGGGGCATTGTGTGAAGCACGAAATAGATGTTATAGCTGAAAAGGATGACCAGCACTTTATGATCGAGTGCAAGTTTCATAATCAACAGGGTTATATATGCGATGTCAAGATTCCCCTGTACATACAATCCCGGTTCCTGGATGTGGAGCGCCAATGGAAACAGATCGACGGGCATGACAAGAAGATCCATCAGGGCTGGGTGGTTACCAACACCCGTTTCTCAGACGATGCCGCACAGTATGGCAGGTGTGTGAACATGAACCTGGTCAGTTGGGATTATCCTAAAAATAACGGCATAAAAGACTGGATCAACCTGTCTGGACTCCATCCCGTAACAAGTCTTACCACGCTCACCGGAAAGGAAAAGCAAGCGCTGCTCAACAGGAAGATTGTTTTATGTAAGGCCCTGCATCATGGTGAGGGTATTTTGGAAAGCATCGGCGTAAGACCACCCAGGTTGCAAAAGGTATTGGAAGAATGCGCTGCACTGTGTCAAGCGCTTGAAAAATCATATAGATACTAATACAACAGATATGGAAAAATCAGGTTTAAAAATACAATTTTTAGGTGCTGCGCAAACAGTAACCGGCTCCAGGCACCTTGTTTCCGCTTATGGCAAAAACATCCTGGTGGATTGCGGCATGTTCCAGGGACTAAAGGAACTCCGGCTGCTTAACTGGCAACCGCTCTCTTTTCCTGCTAAAGACATTGATATCGTTTTACTGACGCATGGGCATTTAGATCATACCGGTTTCCTCCAGCGTCTCGTAAAGGAAGGCTTTTCAGGTAAGATCATCGCTACGGCCCCTACACTCCAGATCGCGGAAATTATTTTAAAGGACAGCGCAAAAATCCAGGAAGAGGACGCCTTGCGGGCTAATAAGCATAAATACACTAAGCATAGCCCCGCTGTTCCGCTTTACGGGCTGCAGGATGTGGACCATACACTGCCGCTTTTTCAGACCGCGCCATTGAACCAGTGGGTGCCGTTTGGCGAGCAGATTAGTTACAGGTTCAGGTATAATGGACATATCCTGGGAGCAACCTTTATCGAGCTGCGGATCGGGGAGAAAACGATTGTGTTTTCAGGCGATATCGGCCGCAAACAAGATCCGCTGCTTTTTCCACCGGAAAAACCTGAGAAGGCGGATATCCTGTTTATCGAATCGACCTATGGTGACCGGCTCCACCCGAAGGAACCGGCAATGGATATTTTAGAACGCATTATCATTCGGGCTGCATTAAAAAAAGGCACCATCGTCATACCAAGTTTTGCTGTTGAGCGCACACAGTTGCTGATGTACCTGTTCTGGCAGTTAAAACAAAAAGGAAGATTGCCCGATATACCGATTTACATGGATAGCCCGATGGGCAAAAATGTACTGGAGGTATTTCACAAAAATGGCACCTGGCATAAGCTGTCTGTCGATGAATGTTCGCAAATGTGCGATACGATCCGGCGTATAACAACGCTGGAAGAAACAAATGCACTGATAAACAGCAAGCAGCCGAAAATTGTGATCGCAGGAAGTGGTATGGCAACCGGCGGACGGGTATTGAGCTACTTTGCAAAGTACCTGGGCGATACGAATGCCACAGTACTGCTGGTGGGCTACCAGGCAGAGGGAACACGGGGCCGCGCTTTACTGGAGGGTGCAAACGAAATTAAGTTGTATGGCAAATATTTCGCGGTCCGCGCAGCCATAGAAAACATCGAAGGCTTATCCGGCCATGCTGATCAGCAGGAACTCATTGAGTGGCTGCAAGAGCTGAAGCAACAGCCTCAAAAGATATTTATCGTACATGGAGAGCCGACATCTGCAAAGGCGCTGAGTGACAAAGTGAAAGAGGTTTACGGATGGGCGTGCGAAATACCCGCATTAAATGACACCATAACAATCAATGAATAAATGGAACATCATCATTCCTACAACACGTTAAGGGTTAAATCTATCGGTATTGATACGTACCGGGAGAACATTGTCTACATGCGTGCTGATTGCCACATATGCCAATCAGAGGGCTTTACAGCACTCACCCGCATAGTGATACACCACCATGAAAAAACCATTGTAGCAACCCTCAACGTGGTTCACTCAGATCTGCTTGCCGTGGATGAAGCGGCATTGTCAATGGAAGCCATGAAAAGGCTGGACGTTGTTGATGGGGACTGCCTCACGTTCTCCCACCTGGAGAACATCAATTCCCTGAGCTATGTACGGGCGAAAATGTATCACGATCAACTGACGGAGCAACAGTTCAATGAGATCATGAAGGATATCGTTGCAGGGAAATATTCTAACATTGAACTGGCTGCATTTATTTCAGCCTGTTCTGACGATAACCTTTCAGTACCTGAGATCATCGGGCTTACAAAGGCCATGATCAATGCAGGACAAAGCATCTCCTGGGAAAAATCCGTGGTACTGGACAAGCACTGCGTGGGCGGACTGCCCGGTAACCGTACCACACCTATTGTTGTCAGCATTGTTGCCGCAGCCGGGCTGACGATTCCAAAAACCTCATCAAGGGCCATTACTTCCCCCGCAGGAACTGCCGACACGATGGAAGTGATAGCACCGGTTGATCTGGATATGGATGAGATCAAAAAAGTCGTTGAAAAAGAAAATGGCTGTATTGTGTGGGGCGGTGCTGTAAAACTAAGCCCCGCAGATGACATATTGATTTCAGTGGAGAAATCGCTGGACGTAGACAGCCAGGGGCAGATGATTGCCTCCGTACTGTCAAAAAAATCGGCAGCCGGTGCCACGCATGTAGTCATAGATCTCCCGGTAGGTAAAACAGCCAAAGTACGCACGCATGAAATCGCCCTCCAACTGCAACATGATTTTGAATCGGTGGCACAGGCCATTGGCCTGCAATTACAGGTCATTATCACCGATGGACAACAGCCGGTAGGAAGAGGTATTGGTCCTGCATTGGAGGCAATGGATGTGCTGGCTGTTTTGCGCAACGAGAAAACGGCTCCAACGGATTTGAAGGAAAGGGCTATTACGCTTGCAGGTGCGCTCCTGGAATTATCAGGCAAATATGCACCCGGAACCGGTAACAATATGGCCAGAAGCATTCTTGAAACCGGAAGCGCCTGGGCAAAATTCCAGGCCATTTGTCAAAGTCAGGGCGGTTTCAGGGAACCTGCATTTGCACCCTACCATTTTGAAGTCTGCGCGGACAAGGAGGGCGTTGTTACCGCAATAGACAATCGTAAACTGGCGCGGGTAGCGAAGCTGGCAGGAGCGCCGCAGTCGGCCTCAGCCGGCATCCTGTTCAATGCGCCCCTCGGCAAAAAGGTGAGCGTGGGCGACACGCTGTTTACCCTGTACGCCCATACAAAAGGAGAACTGGAGTACGCCCTTACTTATTTGAAAACGGATAACATCATTACTATCGAATAAAAAAATCAAAACAATGGAAACAACATTTAAAGATAAAGTAGCCATAGTGACCGGGGGAAGCTTTGGCATTGGCAGGTCAGCCGCCATAGGTTTTGCCAAACGGGGAGCCAAAGTAGTTATTGCCGACTGGGTGGAAGATACTGAAACACTCCATCTTATTCAGGCTTTAGGAGGTGAAGCCCTGTTTGTAAAATGCGACGTATCCAGCACCGAAGAGGTCAGGGAAATGGTGGCTACAACAATTAAAGCCTTTGGCCGCCTGGATTACGCTTTCAACAATGCCGGTATTGAAGGGGTTACTGCCATCACCCATGAATGCACGGAAGAGAACTGGGAAAAAACCATCGGGATCAACCTGAAAGGTGTCTGGCTTTGCATGAAATATGAGATACAGGAAATGCTGAAGCAGGGAAAAGGCGCTATCGTGAACAATGCTTCCATCGCTGGGCTGGGCGGATTCCCCGGATCTCCCGCTTACGTGGCAAGTAAACACGGCGTACTCGGTCTGACCAGGACTGCTGCGCTGGAATATGCCAAATCAGGTATCCGGGTAAATGCAGTTTGTCCGGGAGTTATTCAAACCCCGATGATCGACCGTTTTACCGGAGCGGATCAGGAAACCGTGAAGCAGTTTGAAAGCATGGAACCGATAGGCAGAATGGGACAGCCGGAAGAAGTGGCCGAGGCCGCTATCTGGCTGTGTGCTGATGCCGCTTCCTTTGTGACCGGCAACGCTATGACCGTTGATGGCGGTTGGGGCGCTCAGTAACACAGCGGTTAACCTGAACTGTTGACCAGCACAGCATACTGTTATAGAAAATGATCTTTATTTTTTTAAAACTATTGAGTCAATGAAACCCATAGTATTTGCCCTACCGGGAAACGAAACGTTTGCACAGCAACTTGCTACAGCTTTAGAAGCTGATACCGGGGAAACCACCATACGCAATTTCCCTGACGGCGAAACATACGTCCGCGTATTGACCGACGTAAGTGGCAGGGAGGTGATCTTGGTCTGTACGCTTGATCACCCTGATGGCAAATTGCTGCCATTATATTTTCTTTCTCATACGCTAAAATCGCTGGGCGCAAAATGCACCTGTATTGTAGCCCCGTATCTTGCCTACATGCGGCAGGATAAGGTCTTCCATCCAGGGGAGGGAATAACCTCAGCATATTTTGCCAAACTGATTTCTGGTTTTGCAGAAAGACTTTTTACAATTGATCCGCATTTACACCGGAGATCTTCAATGGCCGAAATTTATTCGGTTCCCTGCATGGTACTGCACGCATCAACTCTTATTTCGGATTATATCCGCGATCATATCGGCAATCCCCTGTTGATAGGGCCTGATAGTGAAAGCGAGCAATGGGTTTCGCAGGTCGCTAAAGATGCCAATGCTCCTTACATAGTGCTGGAAAAAGTAAGAAAGGGGGATACGGAAGTAAATGTAACCGTTCCGCAGGTTGAAAAATACAAGGATCACACCCCGGTATTGGTGGATGATATCATTTCCACTGCACGTACCATGATAGAAACGGTGAATCACCTGAAAAAAGCAGGAATGAAGCCGCCGGTCTGTATTGGTGTACATGCCGTTTTTGCCGGTAACGCTTACCAGGAACTCCAAAATGCCGGAGTAGACAGCATTATTACCTGTAATACTATTGCGCATGCCTCCAATGCACTGGATGTAACAGCACTAATGGCTGCTTCCGTAAACAAGATTTTCCTTTCGTAACTTTGGCAAGGATAATCGTAACAAATTCAATGTCTGTAAATGAACCCTTTAGTATGGTTACCTTATTTATCAAGAACATGGTTTGCGACCGCTGTGTACTGGTCGTAGCCGGTGAGTTAAAGAAAATTGGCATAAATGCCCAAAAAATCACGTTGGGAGAAGTGACCCTTGAAAAGGAACTTACGGCCGATCAAAAGGAGCAGCTTGATCAAGCTTTGCTTGACCTGGGGTTTGAACCTATAGACAGTAAGAAGGGACGCATCATTGAAAAAATAAAAACGGTGATCATAAACATGGTACATCATAGCGACCATGATGAAAAAACCAATTTATCCGATTTATTAAGCAAAGCGTTGCATCATGATTACAATTACCTGTCCAATCTGTTTTCGGAAGTGGAAGGTATCACTATTGAAAAATACTTTATCGCTCAAAAAATTGAGAAGGTTAAAGAATTACTGGTGTACGACGAGCTTTCATTAAGTGAAATTGCTTTGCGTATGCATTACTCCAGTGTTGCCTATCTGAGTAACCAATTCAAAAAAGTTACCGGTCTTACGCCAAGCCATTTCAGACAAATCAGGGAAGAAAAGCGGAAACCGTTGGATAAAGTCTAATTTTATAGGCTAAACCAAATTGGTGTTACGAAGTAGCGGCCTTCCGCAAATGACAAAAGCAAAAGATGGACTGGTGTTTCTTCCCTTGTTTTTCTCCTATCTCCACCGCCAATCAAAGGATTGTTTTGCAGGATCTGTTACCTGGCTATATCTAAAAAGCTGGATGTAAAAATGTGGAAGAAACACGCTATTTTAATGCCCTGTTCGGTACCGTAAAACTCATTAAAGCCATCAAAGATGAATAGCCATCTTCATTCAATCATCCAACAGTATAAAGCTGACAGGGAATCAGTTTATAATACCTGGTTTACTAATAACGAAGAACGTTTGAAAGCATTCCGCTCCATCCGCAGAGGCGTACAGCAGATAGTGGATGATATTAAAAACAAGAAATTCGGAAATGATTTTAAAGGATCTTCTCTCGAATTTGTGCTCACCTGTATCACCGAACAAAAGCAGGTGTTTGAGGGAGCTGCGCACCCCTTCTATTGGAAACCCAAGCTGAGAATCCCCGACATTTACGAAAATGAAACAAATAAGCAGCACTTTGGCCAGTTCCTTGAAAATTGCCTGAATGCAAAAGCAGAGGCGCAAATCATTAAAGAAATTATCCGGCTGGACAGCTACAAGATAAAAGGACTGGGGCCTGCCGTGTCGAACATTCTTTATTTTCTGCATCCCACCATTGTACCACCCTTTAATACAGCTATCCTGAATGGATTCAATTATCTGTTCAAAGACAGGAAGAAATTAGGAAGTTGGAGCGAGTATCTGGCGCTGCGGGAAGTGTTGATCGATACCAATAAGCAATACCGCTCGGAACTTTCGCTGGATTTGGGAGCGATTGCAGGATTGCTTTTTGAAATAGGCACCCAAAAAATCATATTGGGTACAGATGAATATTTATCAGAACCAGAGAGAAAGAAATTGGAAAAGCTGATTGAAAAAAGGCGAGAAGAAGTAGAACATGAAAAAGAGGAAGAGGATCTGCATACAGAAATGCAGTATCACTTACTAAAAATTGGTCACGCTTTGGGGTATGATGTCATTGCGGCTTCCAATGACCGCTCCAAATCACATTGCGGCAACAATTTTTCGTTTATTTGTTTGCACGCATTTCCGGAGATTGATTTAGACCGGGAAACATTGAATACCGTAAAACTGATTGATGTATTATGGTTTCAAAAAGCAACCAATAATGTCATTGCGGCCTTTGAGGTGGAAAAAAGTACCAGCATCTATTCGGGTATCTTACGGCTTACAGATTTGAGTTACACGATCGCCGATGATGACGAAGTCTTTTATCTGATCGTACCTGATAAAAGAGAAAAGGACGTGGTGGGGCAATTGTCACGGCCGGCCATAAAACAGAACAAGGTAATGATCAAGTATATTCTTTTTTCCGATTTGCGCCAACATTGCGACGCCCTCTGCAAATTTGGCGACAGCCACCTGATCATGGAAAAAATTGCAAGAAACGTGGCAACCAGGTAAGCCTGCTCTACACCCAATCATTGTAAACAAATCAGGGAAGATAAACGCAAACCACCGGATCGGGTATGGTACGCTTAAAGTCAGTTCCTGAATAATCCCTGTACCCTTGTGTCACTGTGGTTTATTGGTAAAGCGCTTTAACCATCCTGCCGGGCCGGTTAAATCAAAAATTTACATGTCAAACGATTTGGATACAACTAAAAGCAGTTTGGATACATGCAAGTCCTGATTTGATGGCAATTTTGCAGAGTAAAACTTAAACAGTACATTATGCAAAAGACAATTTTCATCACAGGAGCATCCGCAGGATTAGGAAAAGCCAATGCCAGGTTGTTTCAGTCAAAAGGCTGGAAGGTTATCGCAACCATGCGCAACCCGGAAAAAGAAACTGAGCTGACGAAACTTGACAACGTATCCGTATTACCACTCGACATAACAGATGTGGCTCAGATCAGCTCAACAGTGGATAAGGCCCTTGCTTTGGGTGATGTGGACGTGGTTTTTAACAATGCAGGCTATGCCCTCAGCGGTGCTTTGGAAGCACTCAGCGATGACAAGATCGTTCGGCAGATCGATACAAATCTTTTGGGAGCGATACGTGTAACGCAGGCATTTATACCCTATTTCCGCCAGAGAAAGGCAGGGCTTTTCATTACGACCACATCCATCGGCGGCATTTATACATTTCCGCTAAGCTCCCTGTATCATGCCACGAAATGGGCACTGGAGGGATGGAGTGAAAGTATGTCCTTTGAGCTGGCTGCTTTTAATATCGGTATCAAAACCATAGCGCCAGGTGGCATTATAACAGACTTTATGGACAGATCGCTGGATGCGTTACGTGGCTTTTACGGCACCATAGGCGGAACAAAAAATGGCTTTAGCTGGAATGCCTTTGGTACTTATAAAGGTGCACAAGACTACAGGAACAAGTATGATGGCTATGTCTTCAATTCAAAATTCTATAACAAGAACTTTGGCGGCATGGCAGGATACAGTGGCAATTGGGGATACAGCCGTTTGACGGTAAGTAATTTCGACCAGCATATCGGCATGACGGAAGGCGACCGTGACAGCGCCACCGGCCAGTTTGTAAAAGTGCTGCCGGGTGGCAATGAAGGCATTGCAGACGATAATGACTTCAAAAGGATAAGTATGGAAATTCCCTACCAGCGTATCCGTCACTTCAAGATCGCTTCGACTAATAAATTCAGGATGGGCAGCCATAGTGTTGACCTGGTACTGGGTTATCAGCATAACCAACGGCAGGAGTTTGGAGATATAGATGCCCCGTCCACCCCCGGCCTATGGTTTAATTTGCAAACGGTCAATTATGCGTTAAGCTGGCATTTGCCTCAAACAAAGAATTTCAAGACAACAATCGGCGTAAACGGCATGTACCAGACCAACCAGAACAAGGCAGCCGAAGTATTAATACCCGATTATAACCTGTTTGACATTGGCGGATTTGTTTTCACCCAATACACCAAAAACAAATTAACTGTAAGCGGTGGCATTCGTTATGATACCAGACATGATGACGGTAAAAGCATGGAAGTGGGTGGTACGGAGAAGTTCTCATCCTTCACACGAAATTTTTCCAATATTTCGGGCAGTGCCGGTCTCAGCTATGAGGTATCTAAAAACCTCGCTTTAAAAGCCAACATCGCCCGTGGATTTCGCGCTCCCAATTTCGCGGAACTGGCAAGCAATGGGGCACATGAAGGCACCAACCGGTATGAGATCGGCGACAATAGCCTCAAATCAGAAGTGAGCCTGCAAGGAGATGCAGGCATGGAGTTGACCACAGAACACGTAGCACTCGATGCCAGTGTTTTCTACAACCGCATCAACAATTTTATTTTTTACGAGCGTGTACCCAACAGCACCGGTGGCGACTCTACGATAACCGATCCTGAAAGCGGCGACGAGTTGAACCTGTATCGGTTCGCCCAGCAGACAGCAAGCCTGTACGGGGCGGAATTAAGCCTGGACATCCACCCGCATCCCCTGGATTGGCTGCATTTTAAAAATACCTTCTCTTATACACGGGGTAAATTTGCGCAGGCGCTGGACGGTTCGGATAATATCCCCTTCGTGCCTGCCGCACGCCTGATCACATCGCTTGGGGGAGACTTTTTGCACAAGGGCAATGTGGTCCGTAATCTCCACGTAGGCATTGAAAGCGATTACAATTTTGCACAGAACAATGCCTTTACCGGATACAACACAGAAACGGCCACACCCAGCTATTGGCTGGTTGGGGTCAATGTAACTGCTGATTTTGTGAGCAAAGGCAGAACCCTTTTTACCCTGAGTGTAACCGGGAACAATCTTGGCGACATCGCCTATCAGAACCATTTGAGCCGTTTCAAATATCTGGCGGTCAACAATGTTACCGGCAGGCAGGGTGTATTTGCTATGGGCAGGAATTTTGG
>NZ_DLHM01000002.1:444340-448125 GCF_002483205.1 Flavihumibacter sp. UBA7668 | reverse complement strand
AGCAGCGAACAGTATCCCTGGCACAGGTTAACCCTGTTCCCTGAAATTTTATAAATCAATTCCAAAATTTCGTAATAGTAGCCACTGGCATTATGGTCAAATTTGCATTATTCAATAAAGCAGCAAAATATGGCGACAGATAATAATAAAGAAATCATCTATCTGCCTTTGGAAAACGTAGAGAGTGACCATTGCGCATCCATCGTTGACAAGGGGCTGGCACAAGTCAAGGGGATCACCACCCATAAAGTAGAGCTGAACAACCGCAGGGCCGCCATAACGGTAAATGACCATGAGGCAATACCCGAAGCGGTGAAGGCAGTAAAGGATCTCGGGTATAACATTACCACTGCTAAAGGCGCTTTTCCTGTCCTGGGCATGACCTGTGCATCCTGTGCCGGAAGCGCTGAAAGTATCGTAAAATACCAACCCGGCGTGGTCAGTGCATCTGTCAACTTTGCAACCGGGAATCTTACCGTAGAATATCTCCCGAATATGACCAGCGCTTCAAAGTTGCAAAAAGCGGTACAATCCGTAGGTTACGATTTATTGATTGAAGATGAAACCAGGCAGCAGGAAACATTGGAAGCGATCCACGCCCAAAACTTCAGCAAGCTGAAGACTAAAACCGTATGGGCAATCATCCTGTCTTTACCCGTTGTAGTGATCGGGATGTTCTTCATGGATATACCTTATGCCAACCAGATCATGTGGGCATTCGCTACGCCTGTTGTGGCATGGCTGGGCAGGGATTTCTTTATCAATGCCTGGAAGCAGGCCAGACACCGTTCCGCCAATATGGACACGCTCGTGGCGTTAAGTACGGGGATCGCCTATATCTTCAGCGTATTCAATATGCTGTTTGCTGACTTTTGGCATCAGAGAGGATTGCATGCGCACGTATATTTTGAAGCCGCGGCCGTAATCATAGCATTTATCCTGTTAGGGAAATTGCTGGAAGAAAAGGCCAAAGGAAATACATCATCGGCCATTAAAAAACTGATGGGTTTACAACCTAAAACCGTAATGGTAATCCAGGCCGACGGGTCAGAAAAGCAGACCGCCATTGAAGAGGTAAACGCGGGTGATGTGATACGGGTAAAGCCCGGTGAAAAAATCGCTGTAGACGGTATGGTAACATCCGGCAGTTCGTATGTGGATGAAAGCATGTTAAGCGGCGAGCCGGTCCCGGTACTTAAAAATGAAAACGAAAAAGTGTTTGCAGGAACGATCAACCAAAAAGGCAGCTTCCAGTTTAAAGCAGTGAAAGTAGGTAAAGAGACGATGCTTGCCCACATCATCAAAATGGTGCAGGATGCACAGGGAAGCAAAGCGCCTGTTCAAAAATTGGTAGATAAAATTGCAGGTATTTTTGTTCCGGTTGTCATGGGTATTGCCATCCTGACCTTTTTGCTATGGCTGGTGCTGGGTGGCGATAACGGGATCGTACAGGGATTACTGGCAGCCGTCACCGTACTCGTCATTGCCTGCCCCTGTGCATTGGGACTGGCCACGCCTACGGCTATCATGGTAGGTGTTGGCAAAGGAGCAGAAAAGGGTATCCTCATTAAAGATGCGGAAAGCCTCGAACTGGCCAAGAAAATAAATGCCATCGTACTGGATAAAACGGGAACTATTACCGAAGGAAAACCACAGGTGACCGGCATCCAATGGCTGAATAATGACGATGCTTCCCAAAATGTGCTGTTGAGCATTGAAAAGCAATCGGAGCATCCATTGGCAGAAGCAGTGGCAAAACACTTTGAAGGGGTACGGGCTACCTCTTTATCCCTGTTCGACAGTATTACGGGTAAAGGGGCAAAAGCCAATCACAACGGCGAAACCTATTTTGTAGGTAATAAAAAGCTGTTGGCAGAAAACAAGATTGTCATTGCTGGCGAATTACAAGACAAAGCCGAAGAATGGGGCAAACAGTCCAAAACCGTTATCTGGTTTGCAAACAGCAAACAAGCTCTTGCTGTCATTGCCATAGCCGATAAGATTAAAGACACATCAGTACAGGCCATCAAAGAAATGCAGGATATGGGCATTGACCTGTATATGCTGACCGGGGATAATGAAGCTACCGCAAAATCCATTGCAGAGCAGACAGGCATCAGGCATTACAAGGCCGAGGTATTGCCACAGCACAAAGCCGATTTTGTAAAAGAACTGCAACAGCAGGGTAAAACAGTGGCGATGGTAGGCGATGGCATTAATGACAGCACCGCTTTGGCAACAGCCGATGTAAGTATCGCAATGGGCAAAGGCAGCGATATAGCAATGGATGTTGCCAAGATGACCATCATCTCCTCAGACCTTACCAAGATACCACAGGCAATACGTTTGTCAAAACAGACAGTAGCCACTATCAAACAAAACCTGTTTTGGGCGTTTATTTACAATGTAATTGGCATTCCGATAGCCGCAGGTATCCTTTATCCTGTGAATGGCTTCCTGCTTAACCCCATGATTGCAGGGGCGGCAATGGCACTCAGCAGCGTAAGTGTAGTCAGCAATAGCCTGCTACTGAAATGGAAAAATAGGTAAGGATAAAACGCGTATTATACCGTCCATAAAAACATACAATGTGCATATAAATCTACTGGCATTGGGGATATTTGGGTCCAACTTTTAAAAAGGCAGGGACTTGTTTGCCCATTATCAACGCAGGAGACGTAATTAAACTAAAGAGAGCGTTAAGCTGGCTAATGGCACAGTTTTTACCCTCTTTACTAAAATCTATGATATGAAAAAAATTATGCCCATTGCCGCATTGATAATATTCATTCTTGCTGCCTGCAACAAAAATAGTGATGAACTGCGCCTGCAAAGCCATGACGAAAACCGCATGATGGATAGTTTACACGCCATGATGAGCCGGATGGAAGCTATGCCTATGACCGACGATCCCGAGATCGACTTCGCAAAAATGATGATTATGCACCATGAAGGAGCAATAAACATGAGTACCGTTCAAAGCCAGGAAGGACAGAATGATTCTTTAAAACGGTTTTCCCAAAAGGTAATTAGTGCTCAAACCCTGGAAATACAGGAATTGAAAGATTTCTTAACCACACAGTCAGTAAACAACGCTGTACCGGCCCATTCAGCCGAGCACATGGCCCATATGAAGAAAATGGATCAGATGGCAGACGTTCAGCTTATAACCGGTGATCTTGACAATGACTATGCTACGCTGTTGATTCTACATCACAACAGTGCCATTGAAGACGCAGAAGCCTACATTATGTTTGGCAATAACGCGCAATTAAAATCAATGGCACAGATGATGATTGAGGACCAGACAAAAGAAATTCAAGAGTTAAGCAATTGGATAAAATCAAACAAACGTTGATAGCTACATTATTGATAAAAACACTGTCACTAAAAAGGAAACCTTTATCAAGGTGCATAATAACAACACCGGATTGAGACAGCATGTAAGTACTCAAAAGACAAAGGCATTAACATCGCCACGGATGTTAGCAGATACCTTCATTTCTTCTAAGCTTGCCAAGATCCCGTAAGCCATAAGGTTTTCAGGCAAACGGTAGTCTCTATTAAGCAAACCCTGCTTTAGGCATTTCTTTACCATGTAATCAGCTTTCCGGTAACGGAATATATCCGTTAACCACGTAAAAAAACCTCTAATGAATCCAGGCGTAGCAATAGAACGCTATAGCTTGCGGTTAAGAGGGGAAAAGTAATCCGTAAATCTTATAAATTAAACCCGAAATTACGTAATACTGCCATGCAGCATTTTATAGAAATTTGCAGTATCA
>NZ_DLHM01000002.1:436401-444276 GCF_002483205.1 Flavihumibacter sp. UBA7668 | reverse complement strand
GAGGGCATCTGCCATTGGGAAGTGGACACAGCCAATAAGGACAAAGTACTTACTGTGAAGTCAGAGGGCATTACAGAGCAGGAAGTGATATCGACGGTACAAAAGGCAGGCTTCAAAATAGAGCCGTTGAATGCCTAAGCATAAAAAGGGGAAAATGCCCATTCTACCACTGATTGTCAAAATATTAGGTTTTCAGGTAAGGGCATTTTTTCCGTATTAAAGAAAGACAATCAGCAGGGTAAGTAATTTTTTTGGTTTGTATAACAAAAAGATGTAAAACGGTAAAAAAAACGAATCTTCTTTGTAACTTTGTGGCGTTGAAAAATTTGAGGATACATATAGGCATTTTAACACTGTTGTGTTTGGGTTTCTTTCTGATGCCCAATATAAGTTATGCCTGTCCCAAAAATGCAACAACGGCTGAGAAGGCTGCCTGTTCCAAGAAAAAGTCCGCCAAAGCAGAACACCAGGCAGGTTGTAAAGATAAATCCTGTAACAAATGCAAGCATGGCAAAGGCTGCGGGGGCAATTGTAAACATAACTCTTGCAGGTGCGGCGCTTCCGTAACCTCTTTAACCATACCAACTCCCATCGACTTAAAAGCAAAATATCCTTTTGCAGCAGTTAAAAAGCAAAAATTCGGTTTCAAAGAAGCCTATTATTCTTCGGGCTATTACTCCATTTGGCTACCGCCTAAAATAAGCTAAACCTATGGCCTGATAGCCATAGGTGTGCCCTTTCAAAAGCAACTTTCTGCTTTTGAACTTCCCCTATTTTTATCATTTATTCAAAACTTTAACCAGGAAAGGGGTGCTAATACCTCGTTTCTAAAAAAGTAATTATTATGAAATCATTATCGAAAATGGTGATGGTAATCGCTGTATTACTATCATCAATTAACGGTTTTGCACAGATCAAGAATGCGAAAACGGAAACCGTAAAGATCTACGGTAATTGTGAAATGTGTAAAACCACCATCGAAAAAGCAGGTAATGTAAAGAAGGTAGCCAGCGTGGATTGGAATAAAGATACCAAAGTGGCTACACTCACTTACGACAGCGACAGAACAAACCAGGATGAAATACTGAAGCGTATTGCTTTAGCCGGGTATGACAATGAGAAGTTCCGCGCACCCGATGACGTATATGCAAAACTGGCTGGCTGCTGCCAGTACGATAGACCCTTGAAGACGGTTGCCAAAAATAAAGAGGCGGGTAAGGATATGGCGGGTATGGATATGACCGGCATGAAAACAGAGCACGGCAATCATGATCACAGTAAAATGGATGCCTCAGCTAAAATGACGGACCCCCAGGATCAGTCACCACTAAAACCGATATTTGACAGCTACTTTTCAGTGAAAGATGCCCTGGTAAAGACCGACGCTGCCACCGCGTCCGCCAAAGCCACAGAATTGGCAGCAGCCATCAAAGCGGTAGATATGAATAAGCTGTCGGCACAGGAACATACTGCCTGGATGAAAGTAATGAAAGACTTAGCGGCCAATGCAGCGAGTATTTCAGCATCAAAAGATGTAGCCAAACAAAGAAATGGCTTGGCAGCACTTTCAGGTAATATCTACGAACTGGCGAAAGTTTCCAAGCAGGACGTTCCCGTTTACTACCAGCATTGCCCTATGTATAATGGAGGCAAGGGAGCCAATTGGCTGAGTAAGGAGAATGGAATAAAAAATCCATTCTATGGCTCACAAATGCTTAGCTGCGGCAGCACGGTAGAAACCATCAAATAACAGATCTGAACGCTATGGTACAGTACGATGACATGGTGCAGGCGCTCAAAGAACTGAGACAACGTGGGTACAGTATGGACTTTAGTCTTTTACCGGACTGCCTGTACTGTGCATCAAGGAGCCTGAAGCTAAAACCGGAGGATTTTACGGTAACGGAAACACATAGGTTTGAAAGCCTCGACAGCAGTCCTGATAACAATGCAGTTGTGTACGCGATATCGTCCAATGACGGTAAGAACAAAGGGGTACTTGTTGATGCCTATGGTACTTATGCCGGTGTGATGACCCATGAGATGGCAAAAAAATTAAATGCACATAAATTTTAACCCCCCTTGTTATGAATAAATACACTTGTCCGATGCATCCGCAGGTGCTAAAAGACGAACCGGGCAAATGCCCGCTCTGCGGTATGACATTGGTGCCAGTTGGCAGTACAACAGCTTCTCATAAGCATACATCAGGACATGGGCATGCTGAGCATTCTTCTCATGATCATGAAAAAGAGGGCTTTAATAAGCATGCAGGGCACCATACCGGGGATTTCCTGAAGCGCTTTTGGGTAAGCCTGGTCATTACAGTTCCTATCCTGCTGTTATCACATATGATACAGCAATGGTTGGGTTTCAGCCTTGCTTTCACCGGCGATAAATATGTATTGCTGGCACTCGGAACCACAATTTATCTCTATGGAGGCTTACCATTCCTGAAGGGAATGATGGGCGAGATGAAAGCAAAAGCCATAGGGATGATGACACTTGTTGCCATCGCCATATCCGTAGCCTACATCTATTCGGTGGCCGTTGTGTTTGGCCTGCAGGGCATGGATTTCTTTTGGGAACTGGCAACCCTTATCGACATCATGCTTTTGGGGCATTGGCTGGAAATGCGTTCCCAGATGGCTGCTTCCCGGGCATTACAATCACTGGTGGCCTTACTGCCAAACGATGTCACCGTTGAACGAAACGGAGAAGCCGTAAAAATAAAGCTCGAAGAGCTGCAAAGCAATGAAACGGTCATCATAAAACCGGGGGAAAAAATTCCGGCCGACGGCTTGGTACTGGAGGGCGTTTCTTACATCAACGAAAGTATGCTTACCGGGGAAAGTGTTCCCGTAAAAAAGGAAACGAACAGTAAGGTGATCGCAGGATCTATCAATGGCGACGGTGCGTTGAAGGTAAAGGTAACAGCAGTAGGAAAAGACAGCTACCTGAACCGGGTGATTAACCTGGTACAGGAGGCACAGGCCACTAAGTCCAATACGCAGAACCTTGCTGACAAGGTAGCCAAATGGCTCACCTTTATTGCCATTGCCGTTGGCATAGGCACATTCGTTTATTGGTTTGCCAGCAGTGGTGATACTGCCTTTGCCCTTGAAAGGATGGTTACGGTCATGGTAACCGCCTGCCCGCACGCATTGGGTGTGGCTATCCCGTTGGTAGTCGCCATTTCCACCACACTTTCGGCGACTAATGGTCTGCTCATTCGCAACCGGACGGCATTTGAAACAACCCGGAAGCTATCTACCATCATTTTTGATAAAACCGGAACGCTCACCAAAGGTTCCCATGCAGTGGAAAAGGTGATCCCGTTAACGGACGAGTATAAGGCAGATGAAGTGATCCAGTATGCTGCCGCAGTACAGCAAAATTCGGAGCACCATATCGCAAAAGGCATCATGGCTATATTAAAAGAAAAGGGCCTTGCCTTATGGAAGTCTGAAAACTTCAGCTATATGCAGGGCATCGGTGTTAAAGGTGTTGTCAAAGGGAAAAATGTAGTAGCTGCGGGGCCAAATTATTTCAAAGAAAACCGCCTTTCCTTACCGGAAATTCCAGCAGAAATCAACCAGGAAGCCGAAACGGTCAACTTCGTTCTCATCGAAAATCAGGTAATCGGCATCATCACTTTGGCAGACAGCATCCGGGAGGGTTCCGGACAGGCAATTGATGAACTCAAAAAAATGGGTATTAAGTCCTTTTTGCTCACCGGGGACAATGACAGGATTGCTGCTGCGGTGGCCGGAAAATTAGGAATGGACGGTTATCTGGCAAATGTGCTGCCCCATAACAAGCAGGAAAAGGTAAAAGAGTTCCAGGATAAAGGTGAAGTGGTTGCCATGACAGGTGATGGTGTCAATGATGCGCCTGCACTGGCGCAGGCAGACGTGGGTATTGCCGTCGGTTCCGGTACGGATGTGGCTGCCGAAACAGCGGACATCATATTGGTGGACAGTGATCCCAGGGATGTAGTTAAGCTGATTGACTTCGGTAAACTCACCTACAAAAAAATGGTGCAGAACCTGATATGGGCGGTGGGTTACAACGTTGTGGCAATTCCACTTGCAGCAGGTGTCCTCTATCCAAAATTTATTTTAAGTCCCGCTATGGGTGCTGTGCTGATGAGCGTAAGCACCATTGTAGTGGCCATTAACGCAAGTTTCTTAAAAATCAAAAATTTAAATCTAAAATGAAAAACATAGCATTTTTAGTAGCAATCGCTGCCGTTTCCTTTACCACTTTGTCCTCTTGTAACAAAGATGACAAGGGAGATATGCCAATGGACAAAAATATTGATTACCCCGCAGCATACGTGGTCAATGGTGAAAGCGCCACCGTTTCAATTATCAAGCTAAGCGATAATACCGTGAGCGAAACCTTTGACATCATGAACTCCGGTGGTAATATGATTATGTGGCCGCATCACATTTATAACCATCAAGATCATTTAACCATCGGCGTACCAGGTATGGATTTGAGTGCCGGCCATACTGGCGGCATGGCAGGTATGAAAGGGCGTATCCTGATTCTGGATGCAAAGAAAGGAACCATTTTAAAGGATATTGAAACACCGGCAATGAACCACAATGCCGTTTATTCACCGGACGGTACAGAAATATGGACAACGCAAATGGCGATGGATGGAAAGGTGTTGGTTTACGATGCCACCACCTATGCTGTCAAAAATACAATCTCTGTAGGTGAAGATCCGGCGGAAGTAACCTTTAGCATGGATGGCACAAAAGCCTACGTGTGCAACGGTGGCAGTGGTACAGTTTCAGTGATCAGTCCTTCTGCAAAAACGGTGGTAGCTACCCTGACCGTAGGCGATGATCCTGTCGGAGCCTGGCCTGCAGGTAACGGCAAAATGTATGTGGACAATGAGGCTTCACAGACCATTTCAGTGATTGATGTAGCGACCAATACGGTAAGCGAAACTGTTAGTTTAGGTTTTATGCCCGGATTTGCCGCTCATAACGCGTCAAAAAATGAACTATGGGTAACTGACCCTATGAATGGGAAAGTTCATTACTGGACTTGGGACAATGCCATGAGTATGTGGATGCACGCGGGTGTATTTAATACCGGTGCAGGGGCGCACGCCATTGTATTCACACAGGACGGGAATACCGCTTATGTCACCAACCAGGAAAGTAATACGGTTTCAGTAATCAACGTATCATCACATGCCGTAACAAAGACGCTTAACGTTGGTAAAAAGCCCAATGGCCTCGTGATAAAAATTTAAAAGAAAGGTGGCATAGATGCTATCATCTATACCGCTAACAATAACTCTTACCGGTTGCCGGTACTGCATGGTACGGTGGTAACCCTAACTTAAAATACTTATTCAATTTAAAAATTAATAAAATGAAAAATTTCGCATTATCAATCTTCGCAGTTATTATAGCATTTGTAGCAGTATCCTGTACTGAGTCTTCAAACAAAAACCAGTCTGGAACGGATACCACCGCCGTTTCTGGCGGGCAGGCGACTTCCCAATCAAATGATACCTTAACCGCCCCTGCCGCTATCGATACATCAAACGGTAAACAGCCAGGCGAATCAGTAAATGCCGCAGCCAAAGGATTTTCCATTGCGCCCATCATTACCGGCTACCTGTCATTAAAGAATGCTCTCGTTTCAGACGATGACAAAGCTGCTGCCGGAGCAGGTAAAAAACTCTTAGCTGCTTTGAACCAGGTAGACATGAAAGCCATTCCTGCCGATAAGCATAAACAATACATGGACATAGCGGATGATGCAAAAGAACATGCGGAGCATATCGGGGAAAATGTTGGTAACATCCACCACCAACGCGAACATTTATCCTCGCTTAGCGAAGACTTGAAAGACCTGATTGATTTGTTTGGTACATCACAAACATTGTATCAGGATCATTGCCCGATGTTCAACGACAATAAGGGAGCGGTTTGGTTCAGTGAAAACAAGGAAATCAAAAACCCTTATTATGGCTCGAAAATGCTGACCTGCGGTAAGGTGCAGCAAACAATTAACAGCAAATAAAAATCAGTTATATGGAAAATATGGAAAACAGTCACAATGCACACCATGCTTCAGCGCATGGTGTGCACAATTCAAAACATGCTTCTGGCATGTACAAACACTTTGCGGTGATGGCTGTCGCAATGTTCGGAGTTATGTATTTTATCATGTACGCCATGATAGACGGGTGGCAGAACCTTCTACTCAATATCAACAATTTGTATATGACCTTGCTGATGACCTCGGCAATGTTGCTTATAGAATTATTGATCATGAAAATGATGTACCCCAACAGAAAGATGAACTGGTTGATAGCAATAATTTCAGTCGCCGTTGGCATTTTTTCATGGTTTGGTATCAGGGAACAACTCAATGTCGGGGACAAGCAGTTTGCTAAGGGTATGATACCCCATCACGCAGCAGCCATATTGATGTCTGAAAAGGCACACCTGACCGACCCGGAACTGATACAGTTGCAAAAAAACATACTTAAAACTCAGGCAGAAGAAATTGAACTGATGAAGCGCAAACTAAAAGAGTTTGAGAATGATAAATAGGATGATGATAAAATTCAAAAAATAATTTCAACATGAGCAAAGTATTAATCGGCTTGCTTTCCCTGTTAACCCTGCTATGCACCGCTTGCGGGCAGGCAGGGTCTGATAAGGCGGAAGCAACACACCATCACCCGGAGGCAGTTGCAACAGGCCACGAACATAATATCCAAAAAGGCGAATTGGTCCCCTCAGATGAAGTCTGCATGGTCAACGATGCCTATATGGGCAAAAAGCAGTTTGACGTAAAATTTCAAGGTAAAACATACTACGGATGCTGTGAAATGTGCAAAGAGCGCATTCCAAAAGATGCCAGCGTTCGGGTGGCAACGGACCCGTATTCCCACAAGCAAGTGGATAAAGCTGTAGCGGTGATTGCCGTTACGGGGAACAACGGCGAAGTATCCTACTTTGAGAGTAAGGATAATTACGACAATTATTCTAAAAAACAGTAGTCACATTTTAAATGAAGCCACAATATTATGTCCTTAAAAAAGAAAATCATATTGGGGTTGGCTGTTATCTTAATCGGCATACAGTTTTTTCAGCCGTTAAGAAACCAGTCGGATGAAGTAACCTCCTCTCATATTGAAAGGGTTTACAACGTACCCCAAAACGTAAAGGCCATCCTTACCCAATCCTGCTATGACTGTCATAGCAACAATACCCGCTATCCGTGGTATAGCCGTATCCAGCCCGGGGCATGGTATATGGCACGGCATATCAAAAAAGGCAAAGAGGAACTCAACTTTAGCACCTTTGGCGAGTATTCAGCCCGCAAGCAGCGAAATAAGTTCAGGGCAATGGCGGGTCAGGTCAAGGACGGGGAAATGCCGTTGTCGTCATATACGTTGATTCATCGCAACGCAGTATTATCACAGCAGGATAAGCAGGTTTTGGTTAATTGGTTTGGCACAATGGAAGACAGCATTAAATAAAATTTTCAAATAATGAATAGATATAAAGACATACCCATAAAAATACTGCAAACAGTACTGATACTGCTTTGCACGCAAACCCTGTTTGCACAGAAGGTAGTGCATTACGAGCTGTATGTAAAAGATACCCTGGTAAACTATGCAGGAAAGCAAAAGAGAGCGATTGCGGTAAACGGGCAAATACCCATGCCCACGCTTACATTTACCGAGGGAGACACTGCAGAAATTGTAGTACACAACCTGTTAAAGGAAAGTACATCATTACACTGGCATGGCGTATTCCTGCCCAATAAAGAAGATGGTGTACCCTATCTTACGCAACAGCCGATTAAGCCCGGTACTACCTATAC
>NZ_DLHM01000002.1:0-436328 GCF_002483205.1 Flavihumibacter sp. UBA7668 | reverse complement strand
GGAATGTACGGCAGTTTTATAATGAACAAGCGTGCAGACGATAAGACCTTTAGAAAAGGAATCGACGATTTGCCCACCTTACCCATTGTCCTGAGCGAATGGACAAATTATAACCCTAACAACATTAACCGGATGTTGCACAACGCCAATGATTGGGCTGCCATTAAAAAGAATGCAACGCAGTCATACGTTGAAGCTATCAGAGAAGGAAAATTAGGCGTGAAAGTAAAGAATGAGTGGAAACGGATGCTGGCAATGGACGTAAGTGATGTGTATTATGATAAGATCCTTATGAATGGCAACAATTCGCCGGAGTTAAAGTCGGTGGATGGAAAAACATTGAAGGCTGGGGATAAAGTCCGTCTTCGTATCTCCAATGGCGGTGCATCTTCTTATTTCTGGCTGCGTTACGCCGGTGGTAAAATTACCGTAGTGGCAAACGATGGTAACGACGTGGAGCCAGTTGAGGTGGACAGGTTAATTATTGCCGTATCCGAAACATACGATATAGTGGTCACTATTCCTGATGATGGTTTGGCGTACGAATTTTTAGCGACAACCGAAGACAGGACACAATCGGCAAGCTATTTTATCGGTAATGGGGTAAAGCAGCTTATTTCACCGCTGCCGAGACTGAAATACTTTGAAGGGATGAAGATGATGAACGATATGATGAAGATGAACGGCGACCTGGACGATATGGGTATGAAGATGAGCCTGAACCAAATGGATATGAATGTGGTCATGTACCCCGAAATTACAGGAGAAGCAGGAAAAAAGGCTGACCATAGTAAGCATGGCGGAATGAATATGGATAATGACCCCAACCGTTATAATGCGAATGCTTTGGGAGATATTGTTACTTTAAATTATTCCATGCTCAAATCTCCCTACAACACATCACTACCTAAAGATGCACCTGTAAAAAACATAAAATTCACCCTTACCGGGAATATGAACCGCTATGTTTGGAGCATGGACAACAGGGTACTTTCTGAAACGGATAAAATTCCTGTCAAGAAAGGTGAAATACTGCGCATTACGATTTACAACAACTCCATGATGCGCCATCCCATGCACCTGCACGGATTTGATTTCAGGGTGCTAAACGGTAAAGGAGAGCATTCACCGCTTAAAAATATCATTGATATTATGCCGATGGAAACAGACACCCTTGAGTTCGCAGCAAATACGGAGGGCGACTGGTTTTTTCACTGTCATATTTTGTATCACATGATGTCGGGCATGAACAGGGTGTTTGCTGTAGGCGATTACCAAAATCCCAACTTACCCGATAAGGCTAAAGCCTATAGAACCTTACAGCGGGAAAGCAACATGCCACATTTCATGGCGCAAAATGACTTTGCCACCAATGGAAATGACGGAACGGCAATGCTGCAAAACACGAGGTGGAACCTGAGTTCGGAATGGCGTTTAGGTTACAATGATATGCACGGCTACGAGGTAGAAACACATTTAGGCAGGTATTTGGGCAGAATGCAATGGTTTATGCCATTCATAGGTTTTGACTGGCGTTACCGCAGACTCGGTATTGATGAGCACGAAAAGAATTTGTTTGGGCAAAGAAATGAGAAAGACACCCGCAGACAGTTTAGCTTAGGATTTATCTATACGCTGCCGATGCTGGTTAACTTCCAGGCAGAGGTATATCACGATGGAATCGTCCGGTTGCAAATGATGAGAGAGGATATTCCTATATCCAAAAGATTACGGGGTGGCTTTATGGTGAATACGGACTTTGAATACATGGGGGAACTTAGTTACATCATCAACAAAAACATCGGCATCCGCACTCACTACGATAGTGATATGGGATGGGGTGTCGGATTATCATTGACCTATTAAGATGGATAAACATAACGACGATATTTACTGGTCTGATGCGTAATCTTCTCACCGAAGAGATTAGATCCTTGTAATATAATATAAAACTGTATAACCAATATTTATGAAAAAAGCAAATTACACCCACAAGAATTTAGTTATTGAAATTCTTGTGGGTGTAATTTGACACCAACGCAAGTGTTAACTACATTATTAAACAGGATAAACATAGAGAGAAACGAATACGTGCACTGATGTGTAAAATCCGGTCAAACTGACCCCCGGTTTTCGCTGGAATCTGACCCCTTTTGTTCAGTGCAAACTGACCCCCTGTTTTCAGTGCAAACTGCCCCCCTGATATTGATGGCTTAAGGTTGGTTATGATTAGCCTAGTTTTCGGTGATTACTAACCGAAAAATGAATGGCTAATAAACCAATCAGTATGAGTAAAATCAAGCAAATTATCCGATGTTATTGTCAGGGCATTGGAAGTAAAAAGACCCATCAGATTACCGGAGTATCCCGGAATGTAATCAAGCTGTACGTTCGTAAGTTCCAGACGTTGCGTCTTACGTTGGAAGAAATTGAAGGCTATGATGACCTTGCCCTTCAGCAGCTGTTTTTCCCTCCTAAAGAAGCTACTGTTCCGGATGAAGACCGGCTAACTCGTCTTCAGGCTCTTTTGCCCGCTATTAGCAAATCGCTCCGCCGCAAGGGGATGACACTGGAATTGCAGTGGCAGTGGTACAGACAGAACGATCCTAACCCTTATGGACGTACGCAGTTTTACAATTATTTAGCTGAATACCAGCGCCGTAATGGCTTCACCATGCACCCAACAGCCACTTTACCTTTTGTTTGCGCATCTGCCACAAGCGCAGGTGCCCTACAATTGCGCGATTGTAGACACCCGATACCCTTAGCAACAATGCATTTTACTGGCTCCAAGGTTGTGCAGATATTTAATATCCATACGTAATTGCTGCATGTATGGAGGATTCAAGAAAATTAGCCAATTTATACCCCTAATCCCTTTCCCTTCCTAGTTGATTTAGGTTTGACTTCTTCTTTAGATGACTGTTTTTGATTACTTTCCTCCTTTTTTTTAATTTCATTCCTTGTAGTTATTTCCTGGGAAGACGATTGATTAAAACTTGGTGTTTTTATTCTTGTTTGTCGCTCATCATACCAATTGAGTTGTTTGTATTGCGGTGCCGCCTCAATAAAGAAACGCTTGAACGATCCATCTACTTCCATTGTTACCGCCTGCCGATTTCCTCGCTGCAAACTTTCCATTAGCGCCTCTTTGGATTCCGGCCGTTCCAATTCTTTAAGTTGTACTTGCGATAGGACGTTCCCTAAATCGTACCCATAGGAAGGATAAAAGGAGCGCAGTTTGTAATTGCCTTGTTTGTCCAATTCCTTAAAATCCAGTTGTACCCAGCCTTCCGCTTTTTCGCCTGCTTTATTCGTAAGCGTTTTCTGGACGGCACGACCACTAAGCAAATTGTATCCCTCCTTGAAGGTGATATTGTCTTCTTTGTTCGCCATATAAAATGTCTGCTTAATGGGATCGGGATGTTGTTCGGACTTTAAAAGCACATTGTACCGATTGAAAAAGTACATATCGGTTTCCGGGGATTTTCGAAAATGCAAGGTTGCCGCTACACTGTCCTTTCCGAACTCCGCCTGGTGATACAACACAAATTCCGGAACTTGTTTACTGATATTTTCTTTCAGCTTTTCTTGCAACGATTCACCAAAACCGGTATACTTTAACTGATTGGCGAGATACTCTAAATTTTTCTCGTTCATGACACAGATTTTTTTGAATGATCAAATTGATTTTTCTTCTACTTGCTAATTTTCCGTTGGTGACGGGGTTTGATGCTCACCTGTAAGTACCGCTCTCCTTTCTTATCCATCCATACTATTTTCGCGTATTGGTTTTTGGTAAGCCAGAAGGTGGGCACTGTTACCAGGACATGTTGTTTTCCCTCCTGTTGAATAGCAGTAGTTTCTGGATGAACGGCATGTACAGGAACAGCTACCGATTGGGTGGCACTTCTTTTGGATTTATTGTCGGTTACTATCCAGTATTGAACCCGTCCCAATTCAAAAGGTACAGCCGCCCGATTGCTAAGCTCCCAATCCATTGCATAGCTCCCCTCCTGGTACGCCCAATCCCTAAGTGTCGCGCGAAGTCCTTGTTTTGCTTTTTTTAGGACTGCTCGTTGTCGTTGTTTGGGGCGTTCATCTTTCTGGGAAACCTCCTCAACCTGTTCGGGCTGCTTTCCCTTTACTGACATCCCTTCTATTAACATCGCATGAGAAGTATCTACCTTCAATACCCAGGTCGCAGGTGCTTCACTATAGGCAACCTTCAACACATACAATCGATCCTTACTAGTGAAAATGGTAATGTTGGTTGGCTGCAGATGTTCCGAAACTGCCTTGATCCAAATACAGTTGGGCTTATCGGCTACCCGTTTGCATACCACCTCACGACTGCCGATATCCAGTTCTTTAATAGCTGCCGGAAATACCACCGTAGTCGTTGCCCTATGGCTAATCTGAAGCAGGGGAGTTGTAGTTTCCTGTGCTGACACACAATACCCAATGAGAAAACTAACAATCAGCAATACACTTATTCGAATCATGGTTATATATTGAAAGGATTATTTAATTTGAAGCCAAACCCGATAGCCGGATGGCAGGTTTACCTTCACTTGCCGGGTACGCTTTGCCAACATGGTTTTTGCAGCCTGGATACCTGCCGTTGCCGCCTGCATGGATAGGGAAGGATTAATACCTCCTAGCAAATCAATTCCTTGCACGGCCTGTCCCGCACTTTGCCGTAACGATTCCCTTGTAAGCGAAGCAGGAACTGCAATCCCGGCTAATCCATCCATATCCACCACCTGCCAGGAGATAGATTGCCAATGCCCGGAACCAAGCATCGTTTTACCAACAATTTGCAAGCGATCTCCCTGTAAACTGGTTGTACCATAGAAACTGGTAAAAGCTGGTATATGCGTAGTACCTTGCCGAATAGTATCCAATAACAACAAATGAACAGCTGCCCCAGGCACCAATACCTGCTCTCCGTATACCATCGCTTGAGGACTTTGGTTGTTGGAGGATATCAGGATTTCAGTAGCTGAAAAGAAATAGGATGACGGACTCGCTTGTTCCTCCACTTGAGCAGCGTTAGCAGGGAGCACCTCAGTTACACCGAGCGGTTTTTCAGTTCGTTCACTAGTTTCCTTTGCCATTGGACGGCTCTCATCCTCGTCCCAATTCCCTTGCTGAATTCTCAAAATCTTATCCAGCATACTATCCAACCGGTCCATCTCAGTATCCGGTGAAGCGCCTGCTTCTTGAATAGCTTGCATCATCCCATTCAACTCCGTCATTTCTTGCGAATGGGGCAGCACAGTAGGAGTAAGTACCTCCTTGGATTCGAAGTTTTCGGTTGGAGCTGCCAAACTTTGTTCCAGCTCTGCTATTTTTTTTAATAGTCTTTCTGATTGTTGATCCGTTGACGCTTTTTTCGAAAGCTGACGAGCAGCACTTCGTTTGCTGTTGGAAAATGCTTGCTCATTTTTAGCTGAAGGGTCCGCTTCAAGGGTTTCTTGATCAGCAGCCGATTCACGATCCCAATACCGCTCTTTCCGCTTGGCTGCGGCTTCCTTCTTATCCAACGCATCCTCCTGTGCGTAATATGCCCACTTATCCAACTCTTTATTCTCTGTAAAGAAAGGATCCGGCAGTTGAAAATTGAGGCCTTTGACAGTAGGGCCGGAATTGGTTACAGTTCCTTGTCCTCCACCTGCCGCCCAAAAGGCGAGACATAAAAAGGGAGTGATTATTAACGGCAAAAAAAACAATGCTTTTTGTGTGCGCCTGGCACGTATGGTCATGGTTTGCATATACTATCTTGCTTTACTGATTGATAATAGGATTTCGTTCTATTCAATGAATGGACGGGAAAGGAGGATGGTGATATGACAACACCGTCAAATGCAGCTGAAAAACGGGAATAGAGAGGCGGAAACAAGATCCATTGATGTTGCTTAATTGCTATGGGCACACTTCCTGTACGAGTGATCATGGGTATCCAGTGCGCTAACCCATGAGATGCCTCCTCCTTTAGAAAAGGTTTGACCAATACAACGCTTATACAACAACTAAACCCTACCACGTAGAAGAGCCATACCCTTCGCTGGTCGGCCAGGGATAATCGATGCATCCGTTGTTGGAGTTTATAGGAAACCCACCATTGCCATTGAAGGAACTGAAAAACCCAACGTTCTAGCTGCTCTTCCCACCAAGGCTGTTTAGTGTTTCCTACATGTTTTAACCAGTTTTTTTTCATACAAAAAAGTTTAACGAGCGCTGCGACGGATATCCGGATTCTCCAGAATTCGCCAGCGTTCAATTAAAAAACCATGTGGATTGTGATCCGATCTTCGAACCAATCGTAAGTAACCGTCCGTTATCAATTTTCGGTAGAGGACACTGCTGGTTCGGATGATTTGTTGCGAAGCATAACACCGGAAATAATAAGGGGGGATCTCGGTTTGAACCAAGACACTATCAATAGCAATGTGCTGACTGATATTGCCTGCTATCAGTTGCCGATAAAAACCCTGTTCTTTTAAGTTATCGTATTGTTGTTTGGCTGATTCATCGGCCAGGTACAAGGCTTTGGCAATCGTTTGTTGGATCACCTTTTCATCCGGATCCAAGCGAAAAAAAGCTTCATGAAAACTACGTACATGATCCCGCGCTTCTACCGGCAGATTGGATTGTCTTGTCTCTGCCACAGCCTCCAATGCTTTTTCATTGCTGAGGATATAAATCTTATCCTGTAATTGACGACTGGTTTGTTGAGCCGACCAGACCACCCAGGCAGACAATCCCATACAGGATGCTATAATCAGCAATGTAAAACCACGTACATACCGAAATGCCGTATCCAATTGTTGCAATTGCTTAAACATTTTACCCTCCTCCTCTTTCACACGATTTAACTCAAACTTGCTTGTTACTTGCCTGCCACCTTGTCTGCAAAATAGCCACCAGATTGACCTGCACCAGCCATACTTCCAGATGTGGCATTTTTTACCTCGCCATAGACATCCCGCACCATCGAAGTACCTGTACCAAGCGTGGATTGTACCATTCCCCGACTAGAGGCACTAAACAAACTGGAAACTTTGTACAAAATGGCATTGCCTCCACCTGCATGCACAATGTAGTTGGCTACACTCGGTACCGAAAAATAGCCAACGATGCCAATTACCAAAAAAATCAAATAGGCACTATCGGTGGCACTGAAAAACGTATCTCCCGCCGCTCCGATTTGCTCAATATCCAGCGCAATCATTTGCTCCTGAATCTTACCCAGGATCCCGCCAAAAATATTGGCAACCGGTAACCACAGAAATATATTGATGTACCGGGCAATCCAAACCGTAAGCGTATGTTGCAACCCATCAAAAACCGCCAGCCCAAATACCAACGGACCCAGAATCGCCAGAACAATAAGAAAAAACGTCCGTAGGGTATTGATGCAGAGTGCTGCTGCTTCATAGATCAATGCCAGCACCTCACTCATCCATTCCTTGATGGAGTTCCGAAAATTATAGGATGCTTTTGCCATGGCAAATTTGATGTCATTGCCGACCGATTCAAACATACCCTCTCCTGTTCCCGTTGGATCTTCCGGATGGGTATAGCGGTACCACCGGTCCCGATCACCCGCACCACTAGCACCCACATACATTTGCCAGACATCGGAATTGCGAATGGCAGCTTCTTTTTTGGCCAACAATACTTCAATTGCCTGATTACTGTTATCTACCAAAGCGCTGGTACCACTCACGGTGGGCTGCAGTACCCCGTTGATCAGCCCCACCACATGTGGAAACAACAAAATCGCCATGCCCAACACAAAAGGCCGAAACAAGGGATAAAAATCAATCGGCTCTGCATTTGCCAAATGCCGCCAAACCCGTGCTGCGATGTAATACAAGGCCGCAAACCCTGCAATCCCCTGCCCCACTCCTATTAACTGACTACAGAGTGGCAACATCTCACGGTAGAGTTGATCCAGCACGCCGTGTAAGCCCCGAATTTCTCCTGCCACCCCCTGCGCCTGACTGGTAAATTGTACACCCACACCCAGGAACATCCCAACCAAGCTGATTACATGCGCTGCTTTCATAGCTTCAATTTTTATTCCGGTCGTATACCATGCCACTGTTGAACCCGCCGGTTCGACTCCTGCAACCTTTCCCGTTGTTTTGCCACTACTTGTGCTTCTTTGGTAAAGGCTTGTAGAAACTGCAATTGATCCTGTACGGTAACATAAATCCGATCAATGGCTTCCAATCGTTCCGCATCCGTCATGCGCAGCTGCCGAGCTGTTACCACCATTAGTAACGCATCCAAATTATCCCAACTTGATTTCCCCAGACGCTCCATCACCTTACTGAAATAGTCCAATTCTTCCAGACTGAATCGATCACTGCCACGGGCCTCATCCACTAACTGCTTGGCTGATTGGAGTAGCCGTTTCTGACTAGCAATGATAGCTCCTATTTTGTGGTAGTTTCGAACGGTCGGACTCACCTGTAGCAATCCATCCAGGAACAAATCATGCAATTGAAAATTCCCCTCTGCTATCCCCTTGACCCGGTTGTAGCCCTTCATCAGAATCTGATACCCATCGTACATGTTCTGTAGGATTTTTCGGAGCTGATTGAGCTTCTGAATGTTCAAGGCTAGTTGCATAGCTTCTTGCACTTGTGCCTGAGTAGGCAGTGGCATCAGCCACATACTTGCACTGAAGAAGAAAAAAAGTAGTCGCTTCATATTACTGGATTGAATGGATTGCCCTGGTGGATTGAATGGATTGCTGTGCTCGTTGACGCTGCATTTGCAGCAGTTGCCAATCGGTTTGATAGGTGTCCAGAAACTGACTTAGTTCCATCAGTTGCTGGTACAACAAGTGAATGGCAGTGAGACGGTCTTCATCGGTTGCTTTCAATTGCGCCGCTTCAATCCAGTGCCCTAACGCACGTACACCCAACTCTACTTCTTGCAGTACCACACCGATCGTTTGCTGGACCGCTTCCCGATCCGCCAACATGGTCGAAGCTTGGGCCTGGCGACTGAGTGCAAAGCAGCGTCGAATCAACTGTTGCTGCAGTTGAATACAAGCCAGAGTTAGTTGCCCCTTTCGAATAGCCGGATTAACCGCTCCCCAGGAACCCAGATAATCCGTGTGCAACGAAAACTCTCCGTTTTTCACATCGCCAATGAACCGAAGTCCCCCCTGCACCACCCGGTATCCTTTTTTCACGTAGCTCAGGTAAACCTGTAGCAGCGCAATCCGTTTGATCAACGGTTGCAGTTTTGCTTGGGCATGCACCACCTGACCCAGTAAGCAGAAGCTTAGCAGGAGAATCCATACTCGTACCATAGTAGTCCGATTTAATTACTTGAAATACCGTATAACATTCGTACGCGTTGCAGGGTAACCTTGTCTTTGGAACGTTGCACCGATAAGAGCACATTTTCCTGATTGAAACGACGCAGGTCACTTAGTAATACTGTCATATCTGCAGCCGCTTGATCAATAATCTTCCAACGCTCTCCGTCACTCATTTGAACTGTAAAGGATTGTACCACTTGCAAAAGCTGATCGACAGTTTCCAAACTTTTGGCAAGCATACCACTATACACCAATCCCATGTATTCGATTTCCTGGGGTGTAAAATGCTCATCCTGCCGGAACAATTGATACGCTCGCTGGTAACTTTTCACTAAGGCCCGTTGGGTTTCGATTAATTCCTTTACCTTTTTGTAAGTCGCTAGTGCATTTTTTACCTTCCAGAGCTCTTCGTAATACGAGGCATACAACTTCCGTTGCTTCTCGCCCCAATCACCAATTTCTTCCAGCTTTAATTTGGACAATGTATTCTCGAGTGCTTTCTGTGCATTCTGCAAACCAATCGTTTTATTTTGAAGGCGCTGTACTTGGGCATCAATCGCCAGTATGACCTTAATCACCACCTGCCGGACTACTTCCCACCAAGCAGCCTGGGCAGATTGGCTGGGTACGATCGTACTTAAACTGGTTAAGAGAACAACCACCAACAGCCTACCCTTCTTTTTCATACACACCCGTTTTAGTGTTTACTTTATTTTTTCCCGCCACTCACTCGCCAGGATCTTGATCCCCTCTTGTATGCCACCGTATTTTGCCGCATAGGCCTGCACCTGCATTTTTTCTGTTTCTTCCGTCGTATACACCAGGTATTCCTCCAATGAAACTTCCGTTCGATACACTTTGGATAAAACGCCTCCCAAACTGATGAATACTTCTTTGTACTTTTTACTCGGATCATTGGCTTTGTTTACACTTAGCACCTGCGCCTTTTCTTTTTCGGTTAGTCCTAATAGTTCCTGGATTTGATCAAATTTGTTTTGGTACTTACTCTGGTCCAGCAAGATCTTGCAATCACTGTTGTTGATGATGGCTTGCTTCACCACTGGAGAAGAAATAATATCCTCTACTTCCTGAGTAACCACAATCGCTTCACCAAAAAACTTGCGCACCGTTTTAAACAGGTACTTGATGTATTCGGCCATCCCTTCCTTTGCGATCGCTTTCCAGGCTTCTTCAATTAAAATCATCTTCCGAATACCTTTAAGTTTGCGCATTTTTGCAATGAACACCTCCATAATGATCAACGTAACGACCGGAAACAAAATCGGATGGTCTTTGATATTATCCAGTTCAAATACAATAAAGGGTTGCTGCAATAAATCCAGTTGCTCGGTGGCATTCAACAAATAATCAAATTCTCCCCCCTTGTAATAGGGCCGCAATACATACAAAAAATTAGAAACATCAAAATCCTTTTCCTTCACAGCCTGCTCTTTTAACAAGGGAACAAACTGTGCCTGCAGGAACTCATAGAAACTATTGAAGCAGGGAAATACTTCCTTGTTGTTACCCACATACTCAAAGTACAGTTGCAAGGCATTCGACAAGGCCACGTACTCACTTCTGCCAAAGGTCTCGTTGTCTTTTTTCCATAGTGCCAGTAGCAGGGTTTTGATACTTTCCTTTTTCTCGGTGTCCAGTTCATCTCCCTGCCCAATGTAAAACGGATTAAACCGGATGGGTGCTTTTTCCGAGTATGTGAAATAATACCCTTTCACCAGATCGCACAAACCCTTATAGCTATGACCCACATCTACCAGCACGACATGTGTACCCTGTTCATAATAGGAGCGCACCATGTGATTGGTGAAAAAGGATTTACCACTTCCGCTAGGCCCCAGAATGAATTTGTTTCGATTGGTAATTAATCCCCGCTTCATCGGCTCATCTGAAATATCCACTTGTATGGGTCTTCCAGTTAAGCGATCGCCCAACCTAATGCCTATGGAGCTAAGCGAGCTTTGATAAGCAGTTTCCAGGTTTAAAAAACAAGTAGCCTGTTCCACGAACGTATCAAAGGTCTCATTCATGGGAAAATCAGCGGCATTCCCCGGTAGGCCCGCCCAGTGGATTTGCGGCGCTCCGTCCAGCTCTTGCTTCGGTGTCGCATCCATCTGGGCAAGGGCACTTGATACCAGGTTTTTCAATTGCTTCAACTCCTCTTTCTCCTCTGTCCAAACCAGCAAATTGAAATGTGCTTTCACAGGTTGTCGTTGCTGACTAATGGCTTCATTTAAAAATTCATTAGTGGCTTCCCGGGCTAGTGCATTCTCTCTAGAATAAGCTGCCAGCGATTGCAAGCGCAACCGCTTACTTTCCAACTGCTGCATCATTTTCTGCGGATCCTCCAAAAACAAAAACTGGTTGTAGATATGATTGCAGGGCAAGAGTTGGCCCAATACAGAAGCAAAACCCACACTGAACTTGGTCCGGTCCGTGGAATACCGATCGTAATTGATGCGACTACCACATACCCCCGGCAGATCCACCACATCTCCCAAGGTATAGAGCTGGCAATACTTGGATCCGATTTGCAGTTGTTCCGGGAATTGGATATCGGCCATGATGGGATGCGAAGCAGCCTCCTCTTGCAAAAAACAGTACTGCTCCAACAAACCAGCACGTTGGTGGGTACTGATCAATTCTTTTTCCAACACCCGACGCAGACGCACATACCCACTGTCTTCCATTACCCGTTGAAATTGACCACAACCATCTAGAAAATCTTGTAGTTTGGTAGGATGCAGCAATTCCGGTGGAACCAGGTGCGGTCGGCACAACAACGAGAACAAGGAAGTAGACGATCGTCGTTCATTCAACCGCCGGGTCAATATGATATAACAACGATGATCCAAATAAGGTCGTTCATAAAAGAATCGATCACTGCTCTGTCCAAAAAAACTGCGGTCCTCTTTTCCAAAAGCGGGTTGAAAACGAGCTGCTACAAACCAATCCTGTTTGTGAAACACCGTTTGCTTCGGAAGCAGCTTGATGGCCTTGATCCAGGTTTGATGAAATGATTCATACTCCTCATTGGAAAGTGTGAAAACCTCCGGCAGGGTTGTTTCATAGACTACACTCACGGCCCCTTGTCGGGATAAGATGCAATCCTTTTCCACTCCCAAAATGGGAAAATAGGTGGCTAATGTTGCTTCCATGGAAGGTAGTTTTCAGGACTAATAAACAATAGTCGCGTGCGAACACGAACAACAGCAGGCACCTTTTTACTGGCCAGTTTTTTCATCAACCCATGCTCCCCATAATCGTTACTCCACCTACGAATCTTATTAACAAGCACTACTCCCAGTGCACCGACAATACCAATACATAGAAAGGGCGAGAGTCCGGTGATGTATAAAATCGCAAAGAGAATTAATAATAGCAGCAATCCACCACCCAGGTACCAAATGTATTGGGCCTTGAATCCCTTAAATTCAATCGGCTTGTTGATGCCCTTGTTGATGGTATAGACACTGCTTGCCATGTGGTACTTCTTAAATGCCAAAGAAGGATTTAATCACCGTAGCAACGACTACCAAAAAAACACAGGACCCAAACCAGGCGGCTGCCACTTTTCCGGTGTCGGGATCTCCGGCATTCCATTTCTGGTACACTTTAACGGCACCAATCAATCCCAGGATAGCACCGACCGCGTACATCAGGTTGGTGCCGGCATCGAAGTAGCCCCGTACTTTCGTATTAGCCTCCTCGATACCAGCAATACCATCCTGTGCCTGCCCGGCAACACTAACCATACACCCTAACAACCAACTACTCAGTCGTACAGCGAATCGCCGCTTTTTATTTCTTTGTTGCATACATCATGAATTTCACCATTAAAAATGCCTGGGAACCCTCAACCTACGGAGCCAAGGGCCCCAGGACTTTCTACCCCTCACCCTATCCAACACAACTCCAGTTCATTCTCTTCCAATGGCCGGTCGAATCGTTGCTCGAATCCATACATAAGCAGGTTGTTAATGGCTACCTGAAATGGCGTGCCTTTTAACCAGCCATAATCCCGTAATAGTTGTTGTATGGATACAAGTATTTCAGCTTCTGTTTGATTTGTTTCAGGCCCATCTAATAATCCGCGGATCCGATTGGCACATTGATTGGCAGCCGCAAACTGATCCTCCAGTTCAATACGCGTGGAATCTTGTTCTGGAGTGGAACGAGCCCGTTTGGCTTTCCACCAATTCAGTAATGAGGTCCGGTAATATTTCCAGCAGAGGACTGCATAATAACCAGCCAAACAGCCGAGTAAAAAATATAGAAATTGTCCCCAGGAAATAGCACCTAACATGACCATCGCTTTACCACACAAATATGGGGAGGATGAAAAGCGATTTTTCAATAGTTCCTCCCAACTTGGGAGAAATAAAATAAAATAGTAACTTAATGAAAACCTTCTCTTATGGACAATACACCACTCCAAATGCCAGTTCGCATCGCAGGCTTAATTATTGGCTATCTCAATAATGCTCTAACTGAAATCGAAGCCGATGAATTAGATAATTGGATTTTAGAAAAGGATGAGAATATGGAACTTTTTGAAGTACTCACAGAATATGAGCGCAATATTGATTTTACGCCTGAGTCCTATTTAGATAAATACGATGAATTAATGGAATTATGGGTTGTAAGTGGCTGGTTGGTAAAACGAGAACTAAATGCCATATCAAAATATGAATTAGAACAACTCGTCAATTGGTTGCTTGTAAATCCTGAGCACATACACGTACTTCAACAACTAAAGCCCAATGCCAATAAACTCAGGCTTACCTATTATGCCTTACAGGCGCATAAAAATTAGCAGCGAGGCCTGTCCACCGAATATCCAGTTCATCCATTTTGCAGACTAAATATGGCGGTGTATTTTAACTTATTTTTGTTTGCAAATCCGGCCACGTATTATATGAAAGGTTTGGATGATTCCAGTTCATGTTTATATCATCGACAGGTTTATTACATATGTACATATTTTTAAATAATGTTTACATGTATTAGACATTTTTGCCGATCACGTAGCTATCGTGTACATATTTATACTTTTTTTCGATATGTTTTCTATATATGTCGATAACATAATTATAAGCTATTTTTATTTACCAAAAATCCAGCTCATCCATTTTGGCGACTACTTTTTCCTTTAGGAGATCCAACAATTGGGTCCTATTTTTCTTTCTTAATCGGATTCTATTAAAGACATGGTAGAAATCACCAGATCAATCATGAAATCGAAATGAGCTATTTTACTAACCCTTTAGATCATAATCGTATTAGATAGTGATTTATAAAATACGTTTCTTTTCGAACCTTCAGCGGGGGTAATTTTTCCCTCTTCCAAATTTTGTAAATATGAACAACCGTTTGTCACTTAGTAATTCATCTTTATTCTAAAACCTTAGTTTTTATAATAATAATTCACCATTTTGATATATTTCATTTATTGCTAAATAAACTTCACAATTTTGAATGTCATACTATACTATAAAAGTCACCATTAAGGTGACTTTTATAGTATATATATTATCTTAATGAGATAGGCTTGACCTCCCAACTTACACCATTAAAAATTCGTACATAATATGAACCTGGTCTGAAGTCTCTTAATGAGATTGTGAATGTTTGTGATTTTTCAGGAACTGAATACTTTTTTATAATATTTCCACTTTGATCAACCAATTCAACTTGTTGGATAAATTCATCCTGATTTTTTCTTTCAATTTTAAAATCACTAAAGGAAGGGTTTGGATAGATTGCAAAATTTGATTTTAATTGCCCACAAAGAGTGCTAACCTCTAAAAAAACAGCTGAACTATAACCGCAAGCATTTATTGTTCTTACACGAATATAACCAGAGCTAAAACTGGATGAAATAGTAATCGGAATATCAAATCCAGTAGCCCCTAAAATAAACGGATTATTTCCTCCACTTGCACTTGAGGTAATACCACTCCAAAGAAACCATTCATATTGATCGCTTGTTCCTCCAGTCATTACCGCTTCAGCACGGTACCCACCAGGATTTAAACACATAGGATCATCTGCTCCATTACCATACACATTGATAAATTCTGGTACATTTGGAACACCAACCGTAATTGTTCTATATTTCGTAACAGATGTACCACAAGCTGTGAAGGATGCAGATATTGTTACTGTACCACTCCCTACTTTAGTAAGGGTAGCAATATTATTAGAAGATGAGATCTGTACAACTCCTGTAGGCTGGGATGACCACTCAACTGTTGTGTTGCAAGGCAATCCAACTACTTGTACTTGTTTAGATCCAGAACAAAATGACCCAGGATCTGATATACTCATTGATGGAAGGCTGACAGTAGTTACTAACTGATTAGTAGAATAAACTGTTGAACCAACAGTCACATCAACAATTATTGGATTTAATTTTGCGCCACACTTTTGAGTAAGTTCAATATTGGGTGAAGTGCCTGTTGAAATTATTTGAGGAGCGTCAACACCGCCATACAGCCAACCATTATTCGGACCTAGTTTCCACGTATAATTTGTAACACCTGAAGTCCCGTACACATTCGAGATACTTATGTTTTGTATGGCCGATTGTCCACATCCAACCATAATGGTTGCAGGTATTGTAAAAGATACAGGAGGAAACTCCTCAATAACGATTTTGGTAATCTTTACTTCTGAAACTTCAGAGGTAGATCCAGCAGATGCTGTAACAATAAAATAGTTGTCATTTAAAGATGAGATAAAATTATTAACTACTAAATAAGATTTAGAAGCTGTAGAATTGATTACAGCACTACCTATCTCGGAAGGGAAATTCCATTTTGGACCTGGAACAGAACCACAAGATGCAGGAGATGTTTCACTTGGATCAGGCAATTCTAAAGCAGTATGCATCTTTAAGTCAGGAGTAGAATTATTGTCAATTGAGGACTTGGTACAAGTGACTGTAATTTTGTATCTGTAATTCTGTTTTATATCAAATTCAATTGCAAAAGCTGTTCCATATGTACTAGAATTATCAGATCCTCCTTTAGTTTTTAATATTAATCCAGAAGAATAGGTAACGCCACCAGATACTGGGTAATGCTTAAAGCCGTTAACTACTTTTAAAGGAGGAGAATTGAATATATTACAAATACTGGAGGAGTATCCCAAATTTGAATATTCCAATGTTTGGGCATGCATAAGTTGACTGGCTCCTAAAAGAAGCAATAAAAGATATCTTTTCATATTGAAAGGTTTAGGTTTATACTTATCATTCCCGTTCTAGGTGAATTTGAAATCCAATTGAAGCTCGTATACCATTATTGCTACTGGTTGACGCTTGGTATCCTGTATATCCTATTAGCAATTCCATTGCCACACTGGAATTTAAGAATACGGACGGCCCAGCGGAAAAACTGTAAGAAGTATATCTGTTTTTTAAAGAATTTTGGTTATTTGATGTCACATTAAATCCAATACGAGCATCAGAAACAACATTTATTCTATTATCAGTATTTAAAAAATAATAACGGATAAATGGTCCAACCCCAAAAGTTGTAACCCGTGTTTTTGAACTTAATGTAGAAATGCTGTGGATTAGATCGAATGCAATACCACCTGCTAACTTATCAACAAAAAAATAACCTACGTTTGGCTTACCTTGAAATACTGTTGAACTAATCTCACTTTGATCCGTTTTTGTCTTTGAATGATCGAATGATAACTGACCACCCATCAACCAATTGTTTTTAGTTATTTGGCTAAAGCAACTACTTGCACAAAGAAAGGCTAATACGGTAAAATAAATAAATCTCATAGAATTTTTTGGTTAGTTTTTAAAGAGTAATTACATAGTAAATATTAATTACTTCAATTGACTAGTATTGAATGTAAGAAGTAAATTTTTTGAATTAATACCTCAAAGTGGTAATCTACTTGTTACACCTATTTAAATCAACATAATAGATAGTAATAATAAAAGAAGTACTGTGAATAAAAAAACACTTTGTATTTTAATATAAATAGTAATACTTATTTTAGAAATAAATTTCATCGAAATTCATCTAATTCAAATCTAGCTCATCCATTTTGGCAACTACTTTTTGCTTCAGTAGATCCAGCAATTGGGTCCGATTCTTTTTTCTTAATCGGATTTCATTAAAGACATGGTAGAAATTTCCCAAGTCAACCTGAAAATAATGGCTGAAAAAATTGACCAGTTGTTTCAATTCCACCTGACCATTATTATATACACCCGAACTTTGTAATGCATAAATCAACTCTACCAGTGCCGCCTTAGATGCTGTCCACCGAAGGGGGAGGTATTTTTGTTCCGGACCTGTTGGAGCAGGTTGTTCAGTTGACGTTACCAATACCTGTTGCCAATAAGCTACCAGCCTTTCATTGGCCCAATACCTGGCAACTAACACATCATAACCGGTAGACCAGGTTCGATCCCGATCCAGTAGCAAGGGGTCCAACAACTCCTCATCGCCGCTACTTTGCCGGGTAAAATACTGTCGATCAAGATCCGTACGTTCCAGGCGCAGGTACTGAAAAAAAGCAGTGTGTACTTGTTGAAAATGTGCCAGGGAGTCCAACTGTTGTTGTACATATTTCTTAACGGCTTTTTCCGTCCCCATTGGAAAATGTAGCCAGCCCTCAAATACACTCATCCAATACAAATACTCCTGTTGAAAGACCGGCTTGATTTTTTTGAAAAAGATAATTTCTGCTTCAACAGCTACTATGGGATGTTGTTCCAAATAGGTTTTTAACCAGTTTAATGCCACTCTACTTGCTTTCCAGGCAGCACTCGCAACCGCTAATGCATTATTACCCGGCTGTACGCTGAGCGTTTCAAGCTCCTGCAGTAATTGAGCATACCGTTCCTGAATGTCTACCGGTGCTCCCTCCAAAACTCTCCATTGTCTGGCGTTCATACATAGGAAGATTTAAGGTACTAAAATCAGGACGACCAACGATACAATACCACCCAACCAAGCGGATTGGTATAGGTAGCAATCAGTTCAAAGCCGATGGATTCCATGAATCGCTGCATGCGTTCGTGGGTACCTGGTAACTCCACCAATAACTGCAACGCACAACGACTACCGGACCGAACAAATTCCATTACCATTCTAAGAGCAGCTAACCAACTATCGGTATGGCAAGTCTCCCTGGGTACCAAATAATACAATACCCAACCCTCCACCAATAGCGGGCAATGGATCAATAAATTGGTTCTACTCACCGGTACCAGTTCCCAATAACTGAGCACTTTCCCTTGCCTTTCTACCACCACCGACTGTTCACCTTGCGTCTTTAAACGCCGTTGAATACGATGGATCAAACGTTCCGTTTGTATCTCCCAAATCTGATTGGTCAAATGGGTTGGATCATTCAAAACAGCATATACCTGCTGCAGGTCGCGAACAATCCAGCAGGCCCGAAATTGCCATGATAATCCATTATCATCTATCCATTCCAACCAGGTTGGGGGTTGTTCAAACGGATATAGGGACGCTATCATCGGTTCTCCCATCATATTCCGTCTACCGCCCAGGTAAATCCATTCTTTATATATTCGAATATCCTTGATTCCATAAACTATAAATTGTACTTTCTATACGCTAAACTTTTATACTTTGAAAAAAAGCACCGTTTTATCACGGGTTTCAACTACTGGAAATGCTCAACCCTGTATGCTTGGAACAGCAACCTGTCAGTTGCATTTCTATGAAGCAACAAAAGCGTCTCGCGTCGTCCCCCATGATCTGCTACCAAACACGCTCCAATGGATTTTCTGTCTCCAGGCCACAGTTTACTGGAATGGACAACCGCTTCCTGCTGCCAATCATGGTCTCTTTGAATCCGGAGCGCAGCCTACCGGCTCCGTCCTAACCCTTCTTCCTCAAGCAAGTGCACTCCTTTTACAGATCCCCCTCGACGTATGGCAGCCCACACCCAACTTCCCACTTGCCACTGCCTCCGAAATAACACCCCCAATCAGTTACCCCTTGTTATTATTGCTCAGTGAAACTTCCAATCTTACACATGCGTCGACTCGATTACCCTATTTCATCCGCACGCTGATAACTGCAACCACTTGTTCTGCTCCACCAGCAACAACACGGCTGCCTTTTCAAGAAACGCAGAAAATCATTCAGGTGGAGCAGCAACTCTTATCCTTTGGTGCTGCCATTCGATCCATTCAGCAACTGTGTTCCGCTCTTCACATCAAATCCTATAAATTCAACCTCCTCATCAAATCCATTTTTAATTGCACTCCACAGCAATGGTTGTTGCGCCTTAAAATGACCTATGCTGTTCAATTGCTGCATCAAAACCAATTCACCATTGAATATATTGCCAAGCAATTGCAGTACCAGTCGGATGAAAATTTTATTACAGCCTTTAAAGCGCATTTCGGAATCACTCCGCATGTATTCCGAAAACAAGTCAAGCAGTTGCACGTATTCCCCTTTTCCGAAAGACACGCGGCTCCACACCTACCCGTTGCTTAAACACACGGGAAAAATAACTTGGTGAGGAAAATCCTACTTGAATACCTACTGCCAGAATGGATTCATTGCTATGAAGCAACAATTCTTTTGCCTTTTCAATACGCATCAGTTGGACAAAGGAATGTAAGGACTGGCCATATAATTGTTTGCAGAGCGTTTGCAACCGTAACACATTCATGCCCGTGAAATGCAACAGGATCGACAACGTGATCGGCTTATCCAGTTCCTGTAGAATATAGGGCACCAAAGCCAATACCCGTTCCTCTTCATCCGCTAAGTCGGTTACCGATCCAGTTGCCTGGGTTAATACCAATTGCTCCAATAACTGAAACGCCTGTTGTTCCAATGCGAGTTGATCTTCCACTAGAAAGTGGGGACCAGCACGAATGGATAGTTGCTGAAAAAAGCGCTCCTGTTGAAGAGTCAATAGAAAAGAATGTTCCTTAAAGACGGAATCCGAAAAGGGATCAACAAAATAAGGCCACCAATTACTAGCAACTTTTTTTGTCAACCAGTCCTTGATTTCACGCAGTGATAATTGGAATACCCAGCCACTGGCCGGTTGTTGGCTACCAATCTGCCAACGTTCCTTCCCCTCACGTAAACAACTGATGAGCGCCATGTGCGCAGGAAGCAATTGGTGAGAGGTCGAAGTTCGTAAACGCAGGGCACCTTGTAAACAAATCGTCCAATAAAGGAGTGGCTCCTTGGCAAGGATAGCCCAACCGGGACTGGTTGCAGGTTCGTTCATAAATCGGTACACCTGAAATCCAGGAAACCGATCCAGCTGCCAATGCATAGCTTTTGCACCCGGTCTATGGATAAAGGGATTTATACTCATGGAAAGGTTTATTTGATGCACGGTTGCCAGAATCTCTGATAACCTAACTAGTAAGATACCATTTAATAAAGGGAAATACAAATAGCCAGGAATAGGAAATTGACAGGAATCAAAGTTTTTAATCTGGAGTTTTACAATATGCTTTCAACTACTACTTTAATTTCCAAAAAAACTAACAGGTGCCTAGCTCCTACATCTCTGACCGATGGGGCCCTTGTGTCCTTGAACCCCAAGTGGCAATGGAACGAACCGGCCTGTTTGCGGTAACTACTCCGGACTGGAAGTTATTGGGGCAACTTTTAGAAGATACCGATGGTTCCATTGAATGGGGTTGGGTAACCACCGAAAATGCGGATCAACTCATGATCATGGCAGATGACTATCCCTTTCTTTGTTTTTCTTTGATTCAGAACAGTGCTGATATTCACATTACCGGCAATGGAGAAATCACCCTGCATGAAACCGGCTTTCAATTGTTGTACAGTCCGTATATGTCCTTTACCATTCGCTTGCGAAAGGGACAAACCTACGGGTGGATGATTCTACGATTTTCAGAGGACAGCTTCAAAGAAATTATTCAAATCACCCGGATCCAGCAACAAGTCAGCAATTTTTTACATCCTCGATTTTTGTTACCACAGCCCAAAATATGGCCTGCTTCCAAATGGCATCAACTGGCCGTACAGGTTCCTCAACAGATTCCCCACCCTTTCTTACAACACCTTCCATCTGCCATTGCACTTCGGACTTTAATCGACATACTTTCTTCCTTACATCAGTTTGCGGAGCAAGCCCGTTTTATTTCCCTGGACATCGCCGCTACTGTGTATCAACAAAAGGCAGCTTTACTGAGCATATCCCACCAACATTTATTGATCGATGAATTACTTTCCGAAGCAGGCATTACCAATAAACCCTATTTCAGAAAATGCATTAAAGGCCTTTACGGTTGTTCTATAATTGACCTAATCAATCAATACCGTTTGCAAACAGCCGCTAGCTTACTGCTTAAGAAAGAAGTTTCCATAAAAGAAATTGCAGTTCGCGTGGGATATGCCAATGTATACCATTTCACAACCCTGTTCACCAAATTATTTGGGCTTCCTCCCAAAAAGTATCAACAACAATTTGGCTTATGAAATCTATAAATTTTTCTACAAATGCTATAAAAGAAAGAAGCGTTGATGTTTTCTGATCCCAATCAATCAGTTGAACTTTATACAATAACCTTATCAAATGAGACAGTTAAAAAATTAAAGATCGTATTGCAATACCAGGGGAATGCTGAAAACCTGCTAAAAGAGTAAGCACCTTAACTATAAAAAAAGAAACGTATGAAAAAGTATGTAATTGGATTTTCCGCTTTGTTCTTTGCACTAATTGTTACGTTGGCTGTTACAGCGAAAGAAGAACCAAAAGCAACTCCGGAATTAATGGCTGTTTGGTTTGATTTTAACGGCAGCCCTGGACAGGAAAACATCGCAAGCCAGTATTCAGTCGATGGAGACAATTCTCCGGAATGCCCAACTGATGAGACGTATCTGTGTGAAATTTTGGCCGTTCCTCAAACAGGTTCACCCAATTTACCAGATCTCTCCACCATTCAGCAATCACGTTTTAAATCAGCACCCTGATACAAAAAAGCAGCCGCCTGAAGGCGGCTGCTTTTTTAAAAACTAAACACTACAGAGAAAAATCCTGAATAACAAGCACATTAACGAAACGTTCTTCAATCGAGAGCTCTAATCCTATAGAAGGCAAACAATATTGCAAAATTTCTATGGATGCATCAGGTGTACATGAAAGTTGAAAACTAACTCGTTCATCAACGCCTGTTTCATCTACAATAGGATACTTACCATATAATTGCCCTCTTCTCAAATCCTGAACTAAAGAAGCCTGTAAGGTAGTATTCCGAACTATATAGGAGTTATCAGTTACAATTACTTTCGGTGGCAAGCATGCATAAAAATTATCCATTACCTTACCGGGCTTTGTTCGTAGAACCAATGCCTTCATCTTTCTCTTTTCAATGGTTGCTTTGTAAGGGAATTCCTGTTCCAAATCGGATCGCAATCGTTGTAGTATTTTTTTTGTGCTCAATCCTCTTTGGACAGCTTCGTAAGAAACAAGAAACCGCTTCTTCCAGGCATCCCTCAAATTTCCATCCTTTGGTAAAAAAAACCGACTGCTATCTCTGGTAGTTAGCTGTATCTGCGCAATGGGTAATAATTGTAGGAACCGAAGATCAAACCCAAATAACTCGTTTGAGTAGGCAATCGCATAAATTTTATAGAGCGGTTGGTTAAAAAATTGAAGCAGTAACTTACTGGAATCATCCGAAAGTGGTTTCAAAAAAAATCCATTTTTACTTGTTTGTTCATCCATCCCTTTAAAAAACAAGGAATAGGATTGTACATACGGATACAAGGCGGCTTGAACGGGAAAGCCAACTGGACTGCCAATACCCAGCGTATCATTATTCCGAGTTTCGGATAAATGAAGTGATTCCCCGCGAAGAAAACTGAGCATGTGCTCAAAAGTGGCATTATACCCACCTGTAATATGACGCACTACAGAATTTTTATCCAGCCATACATGAAATGGTTCTGAAACATGAGGAAACAGTTGATTGAATGTTGAATCCTGATATATTATTCTTAGGTGTCGTGGCCAAAAACCAAAACGTTGTAAGGTCTTTTGTACCTCTTCTTTGGTATTTCGGGTAACTGAAATAATTTGTATGCTGTCACCAAATACCTGTTGCAAGCTGTCTAATCCTGGTAACGCTTTAATACAGGATGCACACCAAACACTCCAAAAATCCAAAATAGTGGGTCGCCCTTCAAATGAAAACACTTCAGTAGTACTGTGGGATTCCATTGTTCGAAATCCAATAATCTTGATTTTGGGTAACACATCACCAATTTGTAAGGAATCCGTTTGTGCAAACAAATTACTCATAAGAAGCATTCCTATAATATATAGCATGCCCCTTCTGCTTATTAACTGTATCATTAATAACCTTCGTTTTGAGTTAGGTTGGGATTAAGTTTCAATTCAGCGATGGGTATCGGCCAAAGCTGGTCAGTTGATTGCCAGGTAGCAGGTTTTAAGTTCGACATAACACCATCTACCCGTCCAGTCCGTTTCAAGTCAAACCAGCGATTGCCCCACTCACCAAACAATTCCCAACGTCGTTCATTAAATACAGCCTCCAATAATTCTTCTGCTTCACCAGATTCAATAGCTGCTAATCCGGCTCGCACCCGAACAGCATTTAAATCTGCTAAGCCACCGGATAGATCACCTAGGTGAATGGCTGCTTCAGCCCTTAACAACAACATGTCAGCATATCGTAATGGAGTATTGCATTCAAGTTCCGGATAGGTTCCGGTTCCCCCTCTGACCTTAAATTTATACGGATAATACAAGGTAGCCCCTGCAAACTGCCGCTGTTTGATCCAGTGCTGCTTGCGTAAATCTCCTTCTTCGAAACTTGCCACCAACCAGTTTGTTAGTAAATAAGTTGGAGTTGTTTGCTCATTTAGTGGAAGTATAATATTTCCTTCATACGTGTTTAATTGTTGCTGAACGGTGTACAATTGCCAGATAGCTTCTGGACTGTTTTTTAGAAAAACATCATCTAATTTGGGCATCAATTGGTAGCCCCCACTTGCTTCCAATTCAGTAACAAGCCGTTGAACAGTTTCCCAATCCTTTTCCAAGGCAGCCAATTTTACCAACAAGGCAATAGCGACACCTTTATTGACCCGCCCTTTTCCTCCAGAAACTTCCACCCCATCCAACAACGCAATTGCTTCTTCTAGATCTTTTTTTATTTGTTCCAGTACAAGTCCATACGGGACGCGTCCTTCTGTTGCATTTTTAGCATATGAACTTGTAAGGCTAAGTGGAATAGCTCCGAAAAAACTACTGAGTAAATAATACTGAAATGCTCGGAGCACTTTCACTTCCCCAAGTAGTTTTCTTTTTGTTACCGAGGATACATGTTCACTCTTTTCCAATTGTTCCATGCACATATTCGCAGCATGAATAAATCGATACGCTGGTTGCCAAAACAACACTTGTAAACTTCCATGATTTAATTCAGAGAGCTCGTTGGTTGAAAATTCATCCATCAAACCCGGTGTGAAATAATAATACTCGTCCGCAGCCAATGCGCCATACAAGGAAACATACCCCGCCGTCAATTGATTCGGGCGGGTAACCATTTCACTGTAAATACCAGCAACAGCTGTTTCCGCAGATTGGTTATTGGAAAACAATCCTTGAGCAGTTTGTTGTTCAGGCGCAGGGGGAACTTCTAAAAAACGACGGCAACTGCAAAAATTGCATGCTACTAGGATCAAAAAAGACCAATAGAAGCTATTTGTATAGGTTTTAACTTGCATTGATTTACGGATTTAAAACGATGATTGAATACCTATGCTGATTACACGTAATGGAGGCAAAGTATTCCTGGATTGTGTTTCTGGATCACCACCCGCATAGGAAGTTATCGTTAGTACGTTTTGGGCCTGAATAAATAGTTTAAACATACTCATTCGAAGCTGCTGTACAATTCCTTTTGGCAATTGATAGGAAAGCTGAACATTTTTTAATCGAATAAATGAAGCATCTACAAAGGCTGCTGACGAGGTTGAGGCCGCAAATGCAGCAGTGTAGGCTGGACCAAATGACTGTTGCGAGAATCCTTGATAGGAAGCATTATCACCCGCCTTCTGCCAGCGATTCAACATTTCTTTTGGTACATTAGAACGTGTACCAGCAGGAGATCCGGTACTAAAAAATACATCGCGCCCTTGCTGTTGAACAAACTGTAAAAAAAGATCAAATTGCCAGCCACCTTTGACTACACTATTCGACCAGCCTCCATATAATGTTGGATTAGTAGTCCCAAGCACTCGAAAATCTGTCACCCGATTGGGCGAACTGGTGGATGCCCCACTTGCTGAAGTGAAGGAATACAAGCCGGTTTGTGGATTCAATCCTTCAAAAGGGTAGCCCCAAAATAAATTCAGCGGTTGGCCAATCTGATAGGTTTGTGCATAACTACTAGTCTCCAATCCGGGAAATTCAACAAGTTCATTTAGAGGGATTGTAAGGTTGAACTGGGATGTCCATTTCCACTTATTTGTAGATTTATTATTGTACGTAAAATCAAACTCCCATCCCTTATTCACCACTACACCTGGGAAATTCATCAACACATTAGTAAATCCAGTTTGCGAAGGCAAATTATAAAAGACGATCTGGTTGCTGCTTTTGCTATGAAACCAAGTAGTGTTAAACTGCAGCCGATCCTGCCAAAAGCGTAGTTCAAGCCCAACATCCAATTTGCGGATCTGCTCCCACCGATAATCAGGGTTAAACAATCGAGTGGGACGAAAACCAGCTACCCCACCATAAGGAAAGGTAGTTGGCACCCAGGTGTCCAGGTATTGGTAATTACCAATTTGGTCATTACCGGTAGTTCCCCAGCTGGATCGAATCTTTCCGAAGGATAAGAACGGCACTACCTTTTCCATGCCTTTAAGCTGGTGAAACAACCAGCCCCCTCCTATGGCACCAAAATTAGCCATTCGATTCGCAGGACCGAATCGGGATGAACCATCCCTCCTACCTGACAGCGTCAATAAAAGAGACTTCCGATAATCATAATTGATCCGGGCAAAATGTCCACCATACCGGTAAGTGCTACCTCCAACCTGTGTTACAATATTGGTGGCTCCGGCAGTACCTTCTAATACATTATCATTCGGATAACCAGAAGCATCAATGGTCTGTAATTGATTTCTACTGTCTTGATAACTGCCGCCGACTAGGATTCCAATGCGATGATTACCCCAAGTTGTTCGATATTCCGCCTGAGGTTCAATAATCCAGGTTTGCGTTCGGTTATTGGCAAAGTTAGAGCGGGCGTTTGCAAATTGCGGGTTCTGCGCTGCTTTCGGATAACGACTATTTTCCGATAATTGAAGCGTATTAAATCCGGAAGAGAGTTTCAACTCAAAGCCTTTGAATACTCTATAAGACAATACACTGTTGGTAGTGAATCTATCCATCCGTCCCCTGAACTGCTCCTTTAAAAAACGGAACGGATTTGGAAATCCAATGCCCCCTTTTTCCCATACAAGGTTACCGTTCTCATCGAATAAATCAGGTAAATTAGGAGGCAAACTCAAGGAATTCGTCAGATCGGTGTTGACCAATCGGCTATCCTCCGCACTGTAGGAAGAGGTAAGTGAAAAATGCAGACGGTTGTCTTTACTTTGATGATCTACCTGAAACCGACCCGAATAGCGGGAAGTACCTAACTCCGTTGGAAAAACGGTCGTTTCTTTATAGTAATTCGTACTAAAGGAAAATCGTGTCCATTGACTGCCACCTGACAACCCCAACTGGCCTTGCCAGGTAGATGCTGTATTGCCAACTAAAACTTTGCTCCAGTCGGTATACGCGGTAGAATCCCAAAGCAGTAAATCAGGCGCATTAGCCAGCGTGGGAACCACATTGTCATTTGCGAATGCTTCCTTTCGCATAGAAAGGTATTGCTGCGTTGATAAAAAAGTAGGTACCCGTGTTACACGTCCCCAATTGGTATTTATTTGAACGTCCACTTGTGTAGTTCCTGAAGTCCCCTTTTTGGTAGTTATTAAAATAACGCCATTGGCTCCTCGGGAACCATAAATTGCCGTGGCATCTGCATCTTTTAGAATCTCAATGCTTTCAATATCCAACGGATTAAGGGTATTCAAGGGATGGTTGGCGTTGATAAAATTGCGTTGATTCAATTGATTAATAGGAAAGGGAACGCCATCAATGACAACTAAAGGTTCATTCCCCTGTTGGATAGAATTGCGTCCTCTTATGAGTATATTAAACGCGGATCCCGGAAGACCATTTCGCTGGGTAATAAAAAGACCAGGAGCTCTGCCCTGCAAAGCTGCTAGCGGATTAGAAACAGGTTGTTTTTCAATAACCTGAGCATTCACCTTACTGATCGATCCGGTGGAAAATCGACGTGTAGTTTTTCCATATCCAATAACAATGGATTCATCTAAGTCACTTTGTTCAATGGACAAGGTAATAACTATTGGGTCATAGGATCGGACCAATACTTCTGTTGAAGTATAGCCGATAGAGGAAATTTCTAGCCTCACAGGTATGGATATGTCTTCTAAACTAAATTCTCCGGAAGTACTACTGGCCATCAGGCGTGGTCCCCCTTTTATACCAATGGTGGCACCGGCAATTGGACGACCGGTAGCATCCACAATGCGCCCCCTAATAAGGGAAGGAAGCGTATCGACAACAGGAAGCACCCCTTCTCGTTTTCGAACATAAATCACTTCACCTTGTAATAAGTAGGTAAGTGGTTGGTTCGCAAAACAATAGTCTAATACCTCCCGAACGGGTTGCTGGCGAACAGCGAGATTTACCGATTTTGCTTGCTTTATATCCTCGCTTTTGTAATAGAAAAACAGACCCGTTTGTTGGTGAATGGCTTCAAAGATTTCTTCTAGGGAAGCCTGTTTTTTGGAATAGGTAACTGTCTGTCCGAAGCTATGTGCAGACACATGCAGACAAGCTGCCACCAATAGTAGGATGGTTAGTTTGATCATAAGAAAGGTTTGATGCAGTTCGGCTGTCCGCCTACCAACGGACATAGATTTCCCAATAGCAGTTAATTGCATACATTTGATTAAGGGTTAACAATAGCTTTCCGTCAAAGTGAGTGGATGTTAATCCGGTAGCCGGATCCTGTTGCAACCAGGAGCCGGCTTTTTTCAAGAGTCCGCCATTTCGGACACTTGAATAGAACATTTGTTTTACAAGTGATTACTGTATGTTGATGAGCCTATGTTGGTTTTTCATTCTGTTATCGTTAGCACCCTTCCCTTCAACCGAAAATGCACCCCGCCACCTTTTTCCAAAATGCTTAATAACTCTTCGAGTGGAAGGTTGGTAGGCAGTACACCGGTAAAACGGGTCGATACATTGCCTTCAAATTGTACGGAAATCGCATACCAGCGTACCAGTGTTTTAAAGATGGTTTCAAAACTTGCTTCCCGGAACCAAATCTTTTGTTCCTTCCAGGCCAGTACCTGTTGCAGCTTTTCCTTACTGGGCTGAATTCGCTGGTTCTCCCCTATCGCAAGCACCTGACCAGGTTGCATGACATGATTTTCTTCCTTAGCCTGAAGCATAATCTTGCCTTCCTCCAGACCAGTTAGCATTACAGGATCAGCAGCATAAGCACTGACCACAAAACGGGTTCCCGTTACGGTAACAGCACCTCGCTCCGTACGAACAATAAACGGATGTTGTGCATCCGCCTTCACCTCGAAATACCCCTCTCCACTTAATTCCACTTCGCGTTTGTCCCCGGAAAAAAACACTGGGTAACGCAATTGTGATACCGCATTTAACCATACCTGACTACCATCACTCAATACTACCTTGTACTGTTTTCCAATCGGTATGCGCAGGATATTGTACTGATTACTTTCGCTTTTGGCCGTAGTTATATAAGTCAACTGATCTGCCTGCTGGCGCGCTACTACCTGGCCCTCTTCTGTAAGGGTAGATTGCCTTCCAGCAACCAGTACGACCCGTACCCCATTACTTGATTCCACCGTTACCAAGGAGTCCGGGTGGCCCGGAGTGATTGGTAGTACTGGATTTGCTTCTGCCATACGTGGTGGTTCATCCGTGGTACGATTGGTCCACCAATACCAACCGCTCAGTACCACCAATAAGCCACCTACCAATGCTGCCACACGTAGCCAGGAACGCAGTCGTACTACCGGTTGCTCCTGCTTTCGCAGTCGCTCTCGAAGCAATAAAAGGGCTGGATCTGTATTGATATCAGCATACTTTTCCATTTCTTTTTCCCATGCCGCGGAATTACTTAAGTCATCAAACAACTGCTGGTTCCCGGGAGATTTGGCTAGCCATGCTTGCAAGCGATCCAGTTCACCCGCCGTCAGTTCCGCACGTTGGTAATATTTATACAATAAAGGCAATATCGTAGCATCCATAGTCATGGGCGATAGTTGGATCGGTTTTATACTCTTTTAATTGAATTAAGTACCTGCTTGGTGAATTGGGAGGAAAAAATTTATTCGACGTTCAGTTGATTCATCTTTAGAAATATAACAAAAAAAAGCAATTCTGCAAAGGTGATACGAGCCATAAATTTTAGTGGCAACATCCTTGCGTCGCAATCCGTTTATTCGGTTGCACTACTATGGAACGAGGGAGTAATAAAAATGATGGAGAAGAGTAAAAATTTTACTGCATGCATGCTATTTAGTAGGGTATTATCCAGCCGACCAACAAACAAATTAGATACGACCATTTCGTGAAGCCCTTTTTAGCCAGTGCTGCTCGCATGCGTTTTAAAGCTGCTTTTTTATGGGTCTGTACCGTATTCACAGAAACGGCTAATTCCTGAGCAATGGCGGGTGCCAGCATCCCTTCCAGGTACGCCAGCGTAAATACCTTTTTCATTTGTTCAGGCATTTGCTGGGTTTCCAAATAGATCGCCTGCAGTAACCGCGAACGCATTTCTTCACAAATCGGATCCACTGCCTGATTTTCTAAATAGCCGAATTCAACAAGTACTTCTTTTCGCTTTTTTTCTTCATTGAGGTATTGAAAACATAGGTTACGAGCTATAGTATACAGGTAGCCAATCAACCCTTGCATGGTTTCCAGTTGGGTGCGTTTGTTCCATAGACGCAAAAAAGATTCTGCTACGATTTCATCGGCGATGGCTTCGTCCTGTACTATTTTAAAAGCAAAAAGAAGAATGGCGCGGGAATGAAGTTCATACACGACTTCCAATGCCGCCTCCTTTCCGTTCCGGAAATCCGAGACGAGGGCTTCGGGAGAGTGGTATGGTAGCTCATTTCGCATTAGAATTAATGAAATGCGAGATTCCCTAAGAAGCAAAAAGGGTTGGAACCTACCATGCTTTGCCCGCAGAGGTCGTAGGAGACCTACTATCTTTCGATAGCCAAGGACGCAAAAACAATAAGTAGGCCCAACCCTATATTGCCTATAGAGTTTGGGCGCCATACTTATCATCTCGCTCCTTGAAATTTCCTACGTTTCTGCGGACGAGAGACTCGCAAGCGAATCCACTTATGAGCTAGATTCGCAAATTAAGTTGAATGCCTTAATTCAACAAAAAGGCACTTGTAAATATAATAATTTTTCAGATAGGTACGGTACTCCGTACCTATAAAATTTCTTTTAAGGTGTTCCTTTCGAGATGGTAAAATCAAAGGAAGATCTTGAAATCCAAATGAAATATGCTATAGCATTCAGAAAACTAATGAATGAGCATAGAAAGAAGTGGATAGAAGGAGATCAGAGTACATCCGTCATAAACAGTTATAACAAACTGTATCTCGAAGCTGAACTCAGAAAAGCAACTTTAATTGATATTTTTTGGGGCAAATCAAATCCCTCAGCCATTACGATATCCAAAATAATTTCCGCTTTGGGTAAGACACATAAAGAATTTGGGGAACTTCTGGATGGAATCACCGAAGACGATTTAGTTAAATTCAAAAAACTACTAGCTAAAAAGCAGAAATAGGATCATTTACATCCGTAAGTCCTTAATCAATTACCATATAATTCCAATTCCTGTTTTTTTTGTGAATATTCATTGCATTGGCTCTGTAAAGGGATAATTGTTTTATGGTCTTGCAAATCACCTAATACCCTTCGTAAAGATTAAATGGATTGCCTATAAAAAACAATCCTATTTTACAACGAAATAAAAATCACCACCTGGAATATCTTCATCAGCATGCCCAACAAGGTATCGATTGTGAGAAGTTTCTTTAAGGATGATATTAAAATTTGCTTTTATGCAAGGTTCGTTTTTTCTATAAGTATTACTAGAATTACTAAATACGAACCTATATAAACCTTTTTCTTTTGGAATTAGAATAAGCTTAAACAAATACCGGCTATTTTTCTCAGGAAAAAGAAATTCTTTAAACAACAATTCATTAACACTTGATGTCGCTTTCCCTTCAATCAATTTAAAATTAAATGATTGAACAGCATCAAACCAAAACTGAGCTAATGAATCAAACCGCTGAAAACCTATCGCACTTCCTAAATTTCCAGCATTATTAAAATTTATGTTTTGGCTTGTGTTTAAATCTACGAAGTTGATAGATTCATTTATCTCTAACACTAATGAGTCGCCAGTTGAAAGATAATCATTATCTGGGGTAACTTTTGCGGGCAAATCAAATCGATACTTTACCTGAGTACAATCTAATCCGGATTTATTACATGTAGCATTTATAGTTGCAATTCCTATAAAAATTACGATAGTACAATAAATGAATCGATAATTAGTAGCCATAAAAGGTAAAGATAGTATTCACACCGGTAGATTGATTTTTACCATTTTCCTTTAGAAGTCGGAGTTTGAAACTTTGCATACCACTAAAATCAGAATCCAATTCATTGAAAAGTTGCTAAAAAGTATACCCGGAAACAATATCATTGGTATAACTCACCGGGATGCGATAAGTAAAGGCTTATGGTGAACCGGAATCATAAAGTCAAAAATAACTTCCGAATCTAACGAAGTATCTGAAATTGGATCAACTACTTAACCACAAAATAGAAATATCCACCGGGTTGATCCTCGCCAGTAGATGAAATTAAATGTTTATTGTGATTTGTTTCTTTCAGATATATGTTAAAATTTGCCTTTTCACAAGGATCACTTTTTCTAAATGTATTAATTGAATTACTCATAATCAATTTATAAAGACCTGTCCTTTGGGGCTTAATAATTAGATGAAACTGGTAACGTTTATTGTTCTCATAAAATAAGTAATCTCTATTTAATTCTACAATTATAGGGTCGGAACTCTTCCCTTTGATCAAAGAAAAGTGAAAATTATTAGCTGCCTGTTCCCACATGCTATTAGTTGAATCATATCGTTGAAATGATATAGTACTACCCAAATTACCTGCATTATCAAACTTAACGGATTGTCCGGTAACCACATCTCTGAATATAATTGACTCATCAATTAATATGGTCAAGGAATCAGAAATTGGTAGCATTTCATGATCAGGATAGATTTTAGCCGGTAAATCAAAATAATTGGTGACTATTGAACAATCAAAACCTGATTTATTACAAGTTGCATTGATGGTAATGAAGCCAGCAAATAATACGACCAATATATATGAGATTCTGAATTTAGTACCCATAAAATGTAAATATTGTATTAACCCCAGTAGCCTGATTATTTCCATTCTCATTTAACAAACGAATTTTATAGTTCTGAATGCTACTAACGTCGGAGTCCAATGAATTGAATAGTTGTTGAAAGGTATAACCAGCAACATTATCAAATAATGGAACATAATCCCCCTGATCATCATTTCTATTATCCATTAAATCATAGTACAACCCTTGTGGGATCCAATTAAATGGATCTCTTAATATTGTGGGATTAAAATTTTCCAGCAAATTCAAATTACTACTTAATCCAGAAATAGGCGAATCATTTGAATAAGGTTCACCTTGCTCAAAAAATGAACCACTCAATGCCCCGTACTTTAGGTTTGTAAGGTAATGACCAGTATGATATGCCCAGCTTTCACCCAGAGCTATAATCGGAGCATCAGGAGTATTCTTCGGCCCATATGGCGCATCACTCTGATTAAAATTTGCAATAATTTGATTTATTTCAGCTTGCACAAAATTGTTATACCAGGCAGTTCCCGCTTTTTTATAATGTGCCGCATGTGTTAATTCATGATAACATAGTTCAGTTAATTTATCATTAGTTTTTGTGACAGTTTCACTTGCACTATACGTAATAAATAGGTCTATTCTTCCTGCAAGCGCACCTGCTATCGCACCTAAGTAAGCACTGGTATACTCCATTCCAATAGATGGAGTAACAAATTGCCGGAAGAAATAATTAGAAACACTTGTTATGTATCTTTTTTCAAACATAGGTGCTGAACCGTTTCCACTTCCTGGCAAGGTCAAAATTTTTAATTTATCAGGAACAGTCCCAATTCCCAAAGCTGTAGCATGTGTATAATTGTATTCCTGAACTGTGTTATGGATGGTAGCAGATGCCCAATTCATTGCTCCTCTTGATCTTACGTCATTGTTATCAGCAATATTGTAGGTCACATTATTTACTTTTCCCCTAAATCTACCCATATTAATTCTATTCGGAAACAACATTCTCCATAAACGTGCCCCCCTGAGTCCGTAAACACTCGCATTTGCATTCTTGAACTTCATTATCATAGTAAACTTATTACGAAAGCTCTTAGTAAAATAATAGTTGCCAATATTATCTGTATAGGTCCGTTCAATTTTGAGAAATCTTCGCGCAACCAGGCGCACTTTTTTAATGCCCACATCAGCTTGAAGTACATCATCATTTACAGTAATTTTTCCCGCTGGAATTCTTATGACTGGAACTGGTGGCAAAGGAGTTAAACAGGGGCTAAAACCACAAACTACTCTACAATCGCATTCCAATGCACTAGGTCTTGAACTACAATCACAGCTAGAAGAAGACATAGATTCCATTATTGCAGAACTGCTTCCACTTGAACAACCTGCAGTATCAACATAATTGCCGGTAATTCTAAATGCCTCATTTTCGATACGATAATCATTGGGAACATGCAACGTTTGTAAAACTTCAGTAGTTATTCCGGACGGAGCCACAAAATTCATGTCTACTACCGCATAAAGCCAGGGTATTTGTTCGATTGGGGTAACCCCATCATCATAGTAATCACCTTCTTGTATTAATTCATAATCAAGAGGATAGTCGAACAAATCAATATCCATATCCTCTAACTGAGCCAATTGGTTATTATTGGTGGGCTTGAAGCGGATATATTTTTGATTTTCTACTACGCCGATACTGCTACCTGTTAAATTAACGTACGCCTGTTTCATTTTAACCAAGGAATAAGGGGCCCCTAGTAATTTTGAACCAAGAATTGTTGGCTTCAACACACTATCTGATTGAAGTCCATTTTCAGCATCCTCCCAACAGTAGTCGCCTGTGGAGCCTGAAGAACTCGTACTATTGATTGAACCTAGTACTTCGTTTGAACTTGAGATGAATTGTTCTGATGCATTAAATTCTTTCTTACAGGAAAATAACGATATAACGGCAGCAATAAGGACTAATGCCTTTTGCAATGAAGGTGTGTGCATATCCCAGGATAAGGTAATTTCTAAATAAGGTTATGACTAAATATAGATATAACTATTTAAATATGCAAGCAATAAATCAAAAAAAAGTTAACTATTCAGCATCCATCAAAGAAAATAAGTAAGCCAATTTTCAATGATGGATCTATAAAAAATGCAGACTTCAAGTGGAAATTTGTATGAATTTTTTCAATTAATCCTGTCTCAAAGTTAATAGATTGTCTGCCGGGCGAAAAGGAAATTCCGGCATAAACACTTACCTACTCACAAACCCCGCTTTTATTCCGTTGCTTCCTTTTCTTGGTTGACAATCCATTGGCTGGGTTCCATCATTAATTTTTTAATTCTTAAAAGTTAGGTTATGGAATCAACAGCTAAAATCCCGAATTGGAACCAGGTGAGTGAAGTAGAATTGTGCTACAAAAACAAAGTGAAAGTAGCAGATCGTCCGCGCATTGATAGCAGTAGAACCGCTGCAGAATTGCTGCGTAATGGCTGGAACGAAAACACCCTGGACCTGCAGGAACGGTTCAAAGTACTTTTCCTCAATCGTTCCAACCATGTTATTGCTGGTATGGAATTATCGATCGGCGGAATCGTTGGAACCGTTGCCGATCCTAGACTAATTTTTGTAACCGCCTTAAAAGCAAATGCCTGTGCGCTCATCCTTTGCCACAACCATCCCAGCGGTAATTTACTGCCTAGCAAAGCTGATGAGGAGCTGACTCGAAAAATTAAACAAGGAGGAGTACTCCTCGATATCCGGCTGCTGGATCATGTCATTTTGACTTCAGAAGGATATTACTCCTTCGCTGACGAAGGGCTCTTGTAGCCCTTCCTTTCAGCTTGTCCACCCCTTTGAAAACACTTCTCTTGTTAGATTTCAAAATTCTGTTCGTGCGATTTTAAGGAAGGATTATATTGGGGGTTGATGCAAAAAGATACTTTCCATTGTATGTTTGTTTAACAGCTTTCTTCTCCTACCACTACCCCATTTCTCTTTTCCAATACACTTCCAGGCCTTGAGATTTCCGGCATACCGAAATCGGCAAGATGTCCGGTTGTTAAACAACCGATCTTTTGCCCTCCCTCGGAACTCGGGGGCGATAACATTGTTAGAGAAATTATTAAACGAAACGTGCGAGTGATATGTGCAGTAGAAAGACCAAATTGAATCGAACCCGCCTGGTGGGGTTGCGATTAACCGATGTTGAATACGACCGGATTGCGACACAATGGCAACAATCCACCTGCCGGAAATTGAGCGAATATATCCGTGATCGGCTCTTCAATCGACCAATAATTACCCAATACAGAAACCAGTCCATGGATGACGCGATGGCAGAACTGATGCAACTCCGTACAGAAATCAAAAACATTGGGCACAACTTCAATCAGGCAGTGAAAAAGCTACACCTATTGCAACAGATCCCGGAATTCAAATCCTGGTTGGTCGCAAACGAACCCGTCATTGCTGGCCTTCACCAACAAATTCAAATGATTGATTCCTCTGTTCAACAAATGGGTAAACAATGGTTGCAGTAATTAAAACCGGATCTTCTATCCACCGGATCCTAAACTACAATGAAAACAAGGTGAAGGAAAAAGTAGCCACCTGCATTGCTGCCCGGAACTTTCCACTGGAACCGGAACAGTTGACCCTGAACCAGAAATTAAATCGTTTCCTGCATCAACTCCAACTTAATAAAAATGTTAACCGTAACAGCGTCCACATTTCACTGAACTTTCATCCTTCGGAATCCAACCTATCCACTGAAAAACTTCAAGCAATCGCTACTACATATATGGAGGGGATCGGCTTTGGCAAGCAACCCTACCTGGTTTACCAGCACCAGGATGCCGGTCATCCACATATTCATATTGTTAGTATCAAAGTTCGACCAGACGGCAGCCGGATAGACATGAACAATATCGGCCGTAATCAATCAGAAAAAATCCGGCAGGAAATTGAGAAATCCTTCAAGCTGGTTTCCGCGAAACAGTCAGAGGAGAAACCGGTTTACCAACTTCGCCCGATTCCAGCCACTAAAGTCTCGTATGGTAAGGCTGCCACCAAAGCGGCTATTCAAACTGTGCTGGATACTGTTCTAAATCAATACCGATATACCAGCCTCCCGGAATTAAACGCCGTCCTGAACCTCTTCAATGTTTCAGCATCCAGGGGTACACCCAAATCCCGAACCTTTCAGACAAAGGGACTATTCTATCAGGTGCTAGATGAGAAAAAGCAACCCATAGGCGTACCTATTAAAGCCAGCCTTTTTTATAACAAGCCCACCCTTTCTTTTCTGGAGAACCAGTTCCAAAAAAATGAAACCCTTCGAAAATCACATTCCGCGAGTCTCAAAGCCACTATTGACGATGCCTTATCCAAATCCATAGACTCTTTCACGAGTCTGACCGAAGCATTGGAACGAAAACAGGTGGACGTAGTACTTCGGCAAAACAAAGCCCGACAGACGTATGGAATCACCTTTGTTGACCACCGAACTCGTTGCGTATTTAATGGTAGCGACTTGGGCAAAAAATATGCGTATCGGGGACTCATCAACCAGCTCACCACCAACTTCCTTCGAAAAGCCAAACGCCTCGAAAACAGCAAACTTTCAAATAATCGACACCCTTCAGAACATTGGACGGTAACGCTACCATCAGAAAACAATCATACAAAATTTGACACTGGCCTCTCTGCTGTGCTAAATATCATTGTTCAACCGGCGCAATCGAACGATTACGTACCCAACAGCCTAAGATATTCCTCCCGACGTCGAAAAAAACGAGTTTCCCGAAAATTATAATCACTAAATCAAATTGTATGAGTACAGGCGAAAACGAACAAGCCCTCCGGAAAATCCTGGATATGTCCAGAATGATCAGTATGGTATTGCTGTTCTTACACCTCTATTATTACCAATACGCAGCCTTTCAAGCATGGGGCTTGATCAGTCCCTTTTCAGATCGGCTACTTGAGAATATTTACAAAACCGGACTGTTCCGGGATTTTCACTTATCCAAAGGCATCGCACTGGTTTTTCTGACAATTTCACTATTAGGTGCCCGCGGCAGAAAAGACGAGAAAATGAATTACAAGATTGCCCTCGTTTACTTATTGACCGGATTTCTAGTTTATATAGGAAGTAGCTTGGTCTTATGGGCACCAATGCCCGTTACATCGTTGGCAGTCATTTATGCTGTTGGTTTATCCTTTGGCTTCCTATTGATCCTAACAGGCGGTACCCTGCTATCCAGAATCATACACCAACGCCTTAACAACGACGACATTTTTAATCGTGAAAACGAAACCTTCCCCCAGGAGGAGCGCTTGCTGGAAAATGAGTACTCCATTAACCTGCCTGCCAAATACTACCACAAAGGCAAATGGCGAAAAAGCTGGATAAATATCATCAATCCCTTTCGGGGACTGCTGGTGTTGGGAACACCGGGATCTGGTAAATCGTATTTTGTCATTAACAATGTGATCCGGCAGCATATTGAAAAGGGGTTTGCAATGTTTGTCTACGACTTTAAGTTTGATGACCTAACCCTTATCGCCTACAATCACTTCCTGAAACACAAAGACCGATACCCGGTTCCTCCTAAATTTTATGTCATTAACTTTGATGACCTTTCACGTACCCACCGTTGTAACCCCCTTGACCCGGCAGCCATGCTGGACATTACTGATGCTGCGGAAGCCGCCCGTACCATTCTTCTGGGACTCAACCGGGAGTGGATCAAACGCCAGGGAGATTTTTTTGTGGAATCCCCCATCAACTTCCTGACGGCTATTATCTGGTTCCTCCGGAAATATAACAATGGTGAATTCTGTACCCTACCGCATGTAATCGAACTCATGAATGTAGAATACGACAAGCTATTTGCTGTCTTGAGCACTGAAAAGGAAATCGAAGCACTTATCAACCCGTTTGTTTCAGCCTACAAAAACGAAGTGATGGAGCAACTAGAGGGGCAGATTGCCTCTGCCAAAATATCCATGGCCCGGCTTGTTTCACCTTCCCTTTACTATGTGCTCTCTGGTAACGATTTTACGTTGGACATCAACAACCCGGATGAACCTAAAATAGTCTGTATGGGGAACAGTCCACAGAAAATTCAGGTATACGGTGCTGTGCTATCTCTTTATGTTTCAAGAATGATTAAAATTGTGAATCGAAAAGGGCAGATGAAATCCAGCCTAATCTTCGATGAATTTCCTACGATTTATCTGAACAACATTGACAACCTGATGGCCACAGCACGAAGCAACAAAGTAGCGACGACAATTGGTGTTCAGGATTTTAGTCAATTGAAGAAAGACTATGGTAAAGACCAGGCAGATGTAATCATGAATATTGTAGGTAATATAATTGCCGGTCAGGTGACGGGTGATACAGCAAAGCAACTATCGGACAGGTTTGGTAAAATTATGCAACAACGAAATAGCATTTCCGTCAACCGGCAGGATATTTCAATCAGTCGTTCACATCAATTGGAATTGGCACTTCCACCATCTAAAATTTCTTGTTTAAGTGCCGGCGAATTTGTTGGAGTTTTATCTGATGATCCACATCAAAATTCAAGATTGAAATCGATTAACTCATTTATTGACAATCGAATTTCAACCGAATCCGTTCTCGACAAAATGTCTACCAATATGTTTCAAAGAAGTTTTCTCGACGTAAGTTTCAATAAAATAAAAAAAGACATACAGCAATTAATATTTGATAGATTCATATAATCCATTTCCATCTAAATACATTACTATTTAAAAAATCCCGAATGCTTTTCCAATTTCTAAACCGTCGGATAGTAAAACGCTACTTCCTAGTTGCCTTAATTCATCAAATGTATCCCGATGACAATTTCGGAATTTTTTACCGCTGCCACAAAAACATATAGATGTTCTCCCCGGCCTTTCATTTGTCGCAATAAAGTGCATCAAACGTAATAATTTCTTTACGTCTTTGCCCGTCCTCAATGCTTCCTCATAAAATTGGTATATTCCCATCAGTCCGTGGCTGTATTCACCGTTAACGTAAAATCCCTCCAACCTGCGGTGCGTCTGGTTGAAAAAATAAGGCAATGCTTCTTTTCTAATATACTCCGTAATAGTAATTCCGTTCAAGCACCTTATTATCTCCGCTGGTAGCACCTTTACGCAACAGGTAAGCGTATCTTCATAAACGTGCCAGTCAGCTATCTTCGGAATTTTTCCACCTGTTTCATATAGCAAAGGAAACCGATATGGGAAACCATCAGTATAATGAATTTCTATTTGGTAGGTTTCCCATAGTTTTCCTGTTTTGTCAATCACATCTAAATCACCAGCCAACACATACCCTGCTTCTGTTAGTGTCGGTTTGAGCTTAGGGTAGGACTCCTCTGCCTCGGCCAACTGTTCAACAAAAAATTCGTTGCTCATATTACATTGCTTTCCCCCAAGGCCTGTTAGAAGAGGCGCCAGACACAAGACCAGATAAAATATTCGCACTGGTGTTAGTGTTAGTTGATTGAACCAGGTGACATGGGAAACGATTTCCTAACCGCTCCTGCCAGTATCCACATGCTTTTTTAGCATCGTTTTCTTGTAGAGCCGCCTTAGCGCTGTCCATAAAATATTTCAGGTACTTCATAAAGGCATCTTTGTTTTTGTACTCATCCAAAAGGTTTTCACCTTTCGGAGTTGTTGGACGATCACAGCGGAAATTTTTGGAAAGGGCTGCGTGGATATTTACCAAGGTTTCCATCAGCGACACGTCATCGCGGTCACGTGGCGCATAATGGTTGGCAGCCAAAATTGTCATGACCAAACCACAAGGCATTTCTTCACGGCGCAAGTCACCCCAACTTTTCAGGTAACGTACAATTCGGCGAAGTTGATGGTCCTGCTTGCGAATATCGGTGAGCCATTGTCGGTACTCGTTTCGGTAGAGTTTCGTTTCGTATAGAAACTCAGTCCGGAAACCTGAATTTATTTTTTGCTCAAACCAAGCAATGAACTCAACGGGATTGCTAAGCGTATAGCCACGCTTTTTGTCAGCCAAATCAGGGCACTTTTTATCACCGGCGTAGTAAATGGGAAGGTCAATGTGAAAGCCTGCTTTGAAAATTACACGAACACATGTGTTTTTGTCAATTACTTTCTCAATCGTTTTCGGGTCTGCACCAATAGCCTGTATAACCAAACGATGAAGCTCTTCCGGTTCAGGTCTTTGACCGCGGGGACGTTTTCCTATCAGGTAAATGCCGTCGTCAAGGTCATAATCACCATGGATGGGATTGATGATCGTGTCCATAACATAAGAGCCTTGACTTTGAAACTCCAGCAGTTCATCTATGAACGACTTTCTTTCAGGCTCGTTATTCATGCCAGATTTTGCGGCATCAAAATTCGCTTCGATGCGGTATCGCAATCCGTCCCTGGCTATTATTAGTTCATTGCGTTTGTCATCACTTAACCGCATGATTCTGTTGTACTCTAAAAAAGTTGTGTGAAGGTTTGCCATAGTTATTGTGTTTTTAACTGTTTACGTGTTTTGAAAAATTGTGCGATTTCAGGGTCCTTACCAACCAAATATCCTCGGTCATTGCCTTTGCCCCGGATGAAGTTGACTGCTTTCGGCCGGGCACAATCCAATTGAACCAGATGTTGCTGTTCCGCCGAGATCTGCTCGGAGGGAATGCGAACGTAGTTTATATGAATGTGATTTAACTCGGAAAGCCGTTTCATTGTGTAGTCCGTAAAGGCACTTTGTCCGATCAGAGAAGTCTCAAAAAGATCGTTTCGCCAATTGACGAATGAACGCTGCCGCTCTAAGCCAACTGGCTTACCAGCCGTGTTGTTTAAACTGCTCACCGACAACACCTCAATATTCTGATAATCAAGGCCCTGACCGACAAAATACGTCAGTGCTTCAATAACTCCCACCAGCGTTGGATTGTTTGCCCACACACCGCCATCAATAAATTGCTTCTGGTCGTAACGTTCTATTTCACAAAGAGGGAAATAGGTGGGCGCCGCTGAAGTAGCTAAGGCCACATCTACCAGCAAGGTTTCATTGTCTCTGTTAAGTTCGCCGTGATCTCGTTTGAAAATCCACGGGCGTGCATCAGTCAGTGAATAGGAAGGAATGCAAACCAGGTTTTTCAAGTCTTTCACCCTTGCCTCTTTAAAAACATTTTGCAGCACTTCTCGGAGCGGCGCATCAGAATACTTGCCGCGCCAGAAAGTTTGCCTGATAATGCCACCAATTTTAGTTCGCCTGGGAAAGATTGTCCCCCCCTGATCTATGTATATTTTACTGATTTCTGGCGTTGGAATTTTTAATCCTAATGCCAAAGCGATTAGACCTCCGGTGGACGTGCCGCAAATCATATCAAAGTAATCCGATACCGGGCCAAACCTTTTTTCCAAGTGTTCAAGTATGGTGGAAGAATAAAGGCCTTTTATGCCGCCTCCATCTATCGAAAGTATTTTGAAAGCTGTCTCACTCACGTTTTTTGGTTCAAATGAAAAAATAGAGCTCCCGGCTGGGCCGGGAGTTCGAACGATTAACTCAAGGCTTTCATCGAAGCCGAAATACCATAACCAATAAGTGCTACAACGAGTGCGACGGCAACTAAGCTAGCCATCTCGCCTTTCACAGTTATGCAGGCATCCTTTTTGCAGAGGGTAACATGATTCACGTTTCTCATTTTTTCGGTTTAAGAATTGCAGTCAACTTTGGCCCTGACTATTTAGGCCTTGTAAAGTTTTTTTACAAAGTGTTTCATTTATGAAACACTTTAACTTTACAAACTTAGTGTTTTTGTTTCATTCGCAAAAAAATAATTTCATTAATGCAACAATTATTTGAAAATTCTGTTCTTTATTTGTATAACGATTGCTTGCAACAAAAAAAACAAATCATATGCACTCACTTAATTCAGCCTTATTGGCCGAGATGATTAAGTCAAAAAGGGGGAAGAGTGGGCTTCGCGAGACAGCGGCAGAAATTGGTGGCATTAGCGCCCCGACGTTGTCGAGGATTGAAAACGGAAACCTCCCTGACATTGACACTTATTTTAGAATCTGCAAGTGGTTAGACGTGCCAACAGACTACTTTGCCATTAAAACAAACAAAAATTTTGAAAAGAAATCTTCCGACACAAAACAAGAAGTTATTGCTCATTTAAGAGCTGACAAAACTTTACCACCTTCGACAGCTCAGGCTTTGATTGAAATGATTAATTTGGCGTATGCTAAAATCGCAAAGTGAGACGGCTACAGAAAAGATTAGTTTCAGGCGTGGCTTCAAAACGGAGGCCGAACGTATTTCTGTACAATGTCGTTCGAATTTAGCTCTAAAAGACTATCAGCCTTTGCCTGCTTTTGACTTAGCTAAATACCTCAAGTTAGCTGTATTAACTCCATCTGATTTTCACGATTTAAGCAATGAAGCACTGAAGGAATTGCTATATAGCGAACGTAACAATCACTGGTCTGCAATTACTATTGGAAAGGATGAACCGCAAATGATAATTTACAATAGTTCGCATTCGTCTTGTCGCACCGAAAGTAACATCATGCACGAATGCGCTCATGTACTTTTGAAGCATAAAATGGGAATCATTGACACATCGCTTGGAATACCGCTGAGAACATTCGATCCTGTTCAGGAAATGGAAGCAGAATGGTTAGGAGGATGTCTACAGTTGCCAACACCTGCGCTGAAAAAATATTATATCTATGGTTCTTACACAGCTGAGCAGATCGCAGAACTCTTCAACGCAAGCCTACCTATGGTTCGTTACCGTTTAGGTGTTTCTGGCGTTATTACAATGAAATCAAGGTTTAAACGATGAATTTTAAATATTTCAATATAGGAGCACTTATTGCATTTGTCATTATCCTCTCAATACCTTTCGGACAATTTTCTGCATGGTTGGAAAATGTTTTGCAGCCCTACCCTGCAGCTGCACAAATCTATAATTACATTAATCCTTTGTCAACATTAGGTTTAATTTCGCTCACATTAGTCTTCGTAAACAAAATTGGATGGAAGTGGGGCATGTTTAAGTGGCTAGTTGATGTTCCCAATCTGAATGGCCGGTATGAAGGAATTTTAATTTCCAGCTACAATTCGGAACAAAAGGATTGCGTGTTAGAAATCAAACAAACAGCTTCCTACATTCACATCTTTGCTTACTTCGGTAATTTGGGCTCGAATGATAAAACTTCCAAATCGGTAAGTGTTTCTGAAGAAATCGTTCAAGAAAAAAATGGGCTATACAAATTATTCTACATCTTTTCGAACGAGTCGGATACCTTGCAAATTCAACTAAATAATCATGAAGGCACATCAAAACTCTATTACTATCCAGATGTAAAACGCTTGGAAGGCGACTACTATAATCAGCGCGGTAATACAGGGACTTTGAATGTAGTTTTTAAACAAGAAAAACTGCTCGGCCGCTTTCAAAAATGAGATTAAAAGATGATTGACAGATTAGCACATCTACTTTTACAAATCAAGACACATAGACCAAAAAAATTTAGTGGGTTGGGTGTAGTGCTCTATGAAAACTTGGAGCACCTACCAGTATCGCCCTTACGTGAAGGAGAATACTTTACAGATATGCCTATAAAAAATTTTGATTTGATTTTTCAATATTTGGTTGAAATATCATCGGCTGACAATATTTGGCATGACGGCTTCCATCTTATTTCTTCCGATTTTCATCTTACACACTTTTCGCAATACTTCTCTACTCCAATAGTCGACAGTGCAACAATTGATTTTGCATACGGAAGCCGTCATCGAACAGCACTATATGGCTCTTATCTTAAGGATGTCCTTGCATGCGGCGTAGTAAGTAGCGATTTCAATGCAGTTATATTTCATAAAGGATATAAGCAGATCATCGACGGTTCAAGGCCACTCTAAATTCCCTCAAAGTCAAGTCAACCAACAGCCAATGTTTCTTGACTGACCATTTGGTCAAGCATAAACACTCCTAACATCCCAAAAAGTTAATATCAAAATTAAAAAAGAACTCTATTAATCACGGCAACTTACAATTGGTTTTTCGTTAGGCCGAATTGTGTTTATATGGATAATTGTACAGACATGTTTGATTAAATCTAAATTGCTTCAAAGGGTTTATTTCGGCAAAGATTGGAATGACCAAGTGCGAATTCAATGATAGCTTCTATATGGTTGGTTATTCGTTTATTGTTGTTTTGAAATATTGTAGCAAAACCCATCAACGGATTTGCATTATCCTCAACAAGAATGATTTCAGCTAATCCAACACTTCTAGTCAAATTAGAGTGTTGATCCAACTGAAAATCCGAAGGAAGATTGGGAGCCATGTAATCGATAAATAAGAATACAGAGTTTTTGGCAACAAGCCTGCAGAACTTTTGGCAACAGGGAATCCAGAGAAATTGGCAACAAGGAATGCAGAACTTTTTCTTTCCCCGGCCGCGGCCGGGGAAAGAAAAAAAGAGATTTGCCGGAAAATAGCTCCGGATTTATGAATGCATATGCGAAAAAACTCATGACTTATCATACGGTACATCAATTGCATCGGGATGGATTATCAATCTCCCGGATCAGTAAGGAACTGGTGCTGGATTGGCGTACAGTCAAAAAGTACCTTTCGATGACGGAATCTGACTACGAACAGTTCCTGCAGAACCAGTCGGAACGCAAAAAAGACCTGGAGCCCTATGAAGGGTTTGTAAAGGCCCGTTTGACGAAGTACCCGGAGACTTCTGCTGCTCAAATGCACGATTGGCTGAAAGAGCATTATCCTGATTTTCCAGCGGTTGACAGCAAAACGGTGTTCAATTTTGTTTGCTGGGTTCGTCAAAAATATCATCTGCAAAAGGTGGTTGTGCAGCGTGATTATGCTATGGTTGCTGAGAGTGCCTATGGTGCACAGGCACAGGCAGATTTTGGTGAATACAATCTTCGTAACAGCCAGGGCAGGCAGGTGAAAGTCGGTTTTGCGCTTCACTTCTGTCGGAAAGGAGATCCGGAAAGCAAAGGGAAGATTGAAAATGCAGTGAAGTCAATACACAATTAAAATGGCAGATCCCCTTCTGTTTGAAAATAGCTATCGTCCTCTCCAAGGAATGTCTTTAACTGTTTAAGCCTCTCCAAGAGCTCATCGAAAGTAAGTATCATGATATTTTTAGAATTGCCTCTGAATAGCTCAAAAGATTTCCTCTCACCCGCAGTGCTCATCGATCTGCCAACCACCAAAACTCCTACCACAGAATAAGTTTCGATATCGTATATACCACTTTCCTCTTTCAAGGAAGCAATATTCTTTTGAAATTTGTATATCTGGTCAAGTAGCTGGTTGCTTGCACCGGACAGCTCAGAAGATGGAGCATATACATCATGTCGATATGTTGCCGCACCCAAAAGCTTAGTAGTTGGCTTTTTTATTTCTACAATGGCTGCATTATTGCTGATGCTGTTCTTGACCAAAAAATCCGTGATTTTATCTCCACCACCGACAATTTTCCGTCCTCCAACATATGCGTGACCACGAACTTTAATTATCGGTACACCAAATGCCATGTTTAATATAAAAGGGTTTTCCTCGAACAGTCGTTGCCAATGATACTCCTCTAAATTCTTCTCAAGCATGTCCCCGAATTTCTTTATCAGCTCATCGAGCGTGACCAGCTCAATATCTTTGCGCAGTTGCACAAGTTTGCCTGGCTGTTCTCGAAACATCTTCCTACTATTGGCAGTCACGATTTCTACTGCCTCGTTCTGTCTTTGACGACTTATCTCCGTCATTGGCCACAACGCATTCTTTGAAATTCGTTCTTTAATATCCCTCTTCTCCACATTGACGGAATAGCCTGATGACTTACCTAATAAGTCCAACAATATCCCTGCAGTTACGTCATGCTTTGTGGTTAACGCAATCTTGCTTGCCCTTGCTGCGATTTTATCGATAGCATTTTGAAGCATGCGCAAATCGTTGAAGTTAGTGGTCATTACTTCCGATTCTTTATCAAAATATGTTGGCTTATGCTTACTTATATAAAGTTGTTTGGCGCCCAGTGTTTCTATGAAGGTAGCTATCTGACTGTATTTCTTTAAAAAGCCTAATCCGTAATTATAATTCTCAATAAATACAACCGGGAGGCTTGCAAAAACCTCTTCTGCATCTGCGACATCGAACCCATTAGGGTTGTAACTTTCGATTTCCACGGTAATTGCTTGCAACGTAAAATACTTAGGCTGCATGGCATATAAACCTCTGCCTTTAAAAGGGAAAAAAGTAAAAGCATTTTTATCAAGGTTCATCTGGGCAATGAGAAGTTTAAATTCGTTATCATCATCATATCCTCTTGGCACTGCTTCTTCAGGAGGAGTGAATATCACATTATAACCATGTCGAGTTTTTTTAACCTCAATACTACCATTTTCTCCTGCATATTCATACGTTGGTCGTGCCATAATTACTTTTATTGCATTTTATTGTATGCATGTCTGTCGAGCAAAAATATACAACATATTTTTGTACGCACCACTTTGGAGGCGATCTGGGCCCTATTTTAAGTTTTCAATCCCCTATTATGAAGTCCAAGCAAAAACATCTTGAAGAACTAAAGGCCATTCTTGGAAAGGAACAAAACAGGCTTATCACTGATGAAGAGGTGCTGCAGGCATACCAATTCGTTTAACTTCTAGCGAAGGCCACAGGCAAAAATGACTCTATTGAAGTTGACTGCTAAGCCAAATTAAAAACAATCGCAAAGGGTTTCATTTATAGGAAAGCGGGACCTGCGGGATTTGTGACCAGCCTGCCTTAAAAGAAGACTCATGGTTAAGAATGGTATCAAATGAATCCCCTGCCAAAAAGCACTGTACAAAAAAATATTTCCAGTGTCTGTGATAAAAAATAGCTGGTACTCTAGGTATGACCTGGAAAGCTACTTTAAAATTAATCGTACAGACCTTAATCGGTATGTAAAGCAAGGGCTGCTTAAAAAGCGAATAATTCCACTAAACAAAAGCAATTTCATCTGGAGTCGGCAAATATTTATTTACCATTTTCATACCCTCACTTACCTTTTTATCCAGGATTTTTATATATTTCCGTGTCGTGTTAATGTCACGATGTCCCAACATTTTTGAAACCGTTCCTATAGGCACCCTATTATTTAGTGAAACTGTAGTCGCAATCGTATGATATCAATATGAAAAGTAAGGTTGGTTTTTATGGCACAGATGTCTGCAATTTCTTTGAAATATGCAATCATCTTTTGATTCGTAAGAATAGGAAAAACACCGGTTTACGGTTTTCTTTAACAGCATTGATTCCCAATATTTAAGGTAGTCCTGGCGTGGACCATTTGGGTATATCTTCACCTATAATCCGTCTGATCGTGGCAACTAGCTATAAATATTAGTTTTCCTGCCTGTATAGCATGTGATGTCGTTTAATGAATTACGAATTCAATAACTCATCAATCTCCTTCCTTAAAAAATATGTTCTACTGTGAATCTTAATAGGTCTTAATTTTCCGCACTTAATCCAATCATAAATGGTCGGCTTTGACACTTTTAGAAAATGACACAATTCCCGAACTTTAATCAATTCATTTCCTGGCGATGGACTAACAGAATTATCTTTATTAGAATGGAAAACTGTTAACGCTAATCTAATCTCTTCTCGAAATATTTTGCGCAAATCCTCCAGAAAATCATCAGGATCACAATTAAAAAATATTGATGAATTTCCCCTCATACCATTCACTCCCATAACAAAAGATTTTAGTAGAATAAACCTAAATATATGTTTGCAAACCAGGCAAATCCTAATCTAACTTGCGAAAATTCTTTTAAATTTTTGGTGGACAGTAGAAAAATATCGGTTTTAGCAACACATGCTTGCCTTATTGCATTTTACAATTAATCCGGATCCTAGATTGACAGTTGTCAAGAGGTATTAAGAGTTTCTCTGTTAAGCAACAGCACTGGAATTTATAAACAGCTCCCTACTTCGGTAACAATGACTATGTCGGTAAATATTTCTTCCGAACTGATTTCATATCGTCACTCACCTTTCGATCCAGGATTTTTGCATATTGCTGCGTAGTCTTAATATCACGGTGCCCTAACATCTTTGATACCGTTTCTATAGGTACCCCATTATTTAGTGTAACTGTAGTCGCAAACGTATGACGGGCAATATGAAAAGTGAGGTTGGTTTGTATGGCACAGATGTCTGCGATTTCTTTTAAATATGCATTCATCTTTTGATTCGTAAGTATAGGAAGCACTGTGTTATTCAATTTGCATTGAGGATGATTTTGATATCGGTCAATTATTGCTCTGGCGTTTGGGAGCAACGGTATCCGTGTAGGAACTGCTGTTTTTTGTCGTTGCGATACAATCCATTCTTCGCCATCTATCCCAACGATGATCTCAGATGGCTTTAACTGCTTTACATCGACATACGCCAACCCTGTATAACAACTGAACAGAAATATATCTCTTACAATTCTTAACCGTTCTATTGCTATCTCTTTAGTTTCAATTTTCTGCAGTTCATTTTCTGTTAAAGCAAACCGCCGAACTTCCCGCTTTCCCATATTAAACCCGTAAAATGGATCTTTGGGTAACCAACCGCTTTTAAGGCAATGATTAACGATCTTACGGAAGTTACTCAGGTATTTCATGGTGGTATTGTGGTCACACTTGCGTACGCTTTTGAACCAGAATTCAAAATCACAAATCATTTCATAGTCCATTGTTTGGATAGGAATATCCGGAACGTTAAATTTCCATTGTATAAATGCCTGGGTGTGTCGCAGCGCAGTTTCATATCGCTTTAAGGTCATCGGAGCATACTGATGCCCCACCAACGCCTTCATCTTCTCATTATGCTGCTGAAACATCTCCATAAGCATTATTTTCCGTCGCTGCGTTTCAGTGCCCAATAACAGGTCTTTGATACTCTGGGCCGTTACGGGTTTGTCGCTTTCGATCAACTGCCGCTTCGCTTCAAATACCTTTTGTGTTAACGTATCCAGATAGGCATTAAACTCTCTTACCGCATCCGTTTTACCCTTCATACGCCCCGACGCATTGTTCCACTTATCAGTGTGGCATTTTCGCTTTGTACTGATTTCTACCGCGGTCCTATCCACGGTTATTTTCAGGTAAACGTGCAGCTCTCCATCAGCGGTAGACTTCGATTTTCGAAGAAAAAATAATAATCCAAAACTCTTTTCCATAACACCTCTTTTATAGGTTGTAAAATTAGATTTGATACATGAGTAAAAACCTACATGTATCGGTACAAAGTGTTAATAGAGAGCGAGTTGTGTAAGATTCATTGAACTCGGGTAAGGCCCGGTATGAGTTCAATGAATCGTTCAATGAACTTTTTGGTAAAGCGGGGTAAACTAGGGTCAGCTAAAAATGAAAAAAGCCCGCAAATACTGGGTTTTGCGAGCTTTCCACACGGTAGTTAACCGTGTTTAATACTAAAAAGTGGAGCTGGGGGGAGTCGAACCCCCGTCCAAACATATCCGCCGAAAGCTTTCTACATGCTTAGTTGATTATTACTTGTCGGGAAAGAACAGGAAAACAACAAACCAATTCCCTCCTTAGCTGGATAGTCTTAAGTTCAACTCACAGCCTGGTTGAACAGCAACCTGTATTTTGTTTTGAGTCGGCGGCGGAGCTTGGTAACAGATCAACCTGCTCAACGCGGCCCTAATGACTACTTAATCACTGATTAGGCAGCCATGGCATACTGTGTATTGCCATTTGAAGTTCGGGTATTCAGATTTACGTGCTAATTATCCAACGCACGGCATGCTTACACTCTCAAAGAACTACGCTGTCGAAACCAGTACAGCCCCCGTCGGAAGTTAGAAGTTTGAAGTACAAAGTTAGAAGTAACTAACAACAGACCTAAACTTCAAACTTCCAACCTCCTAATTCCAACTTGCAAAGATATGAAAATATCCTAGTTTCACGCCCTATGAAAAAGGATCCTTTACAGTTCTATACGAATCACCTCACAGCAATCAACACTGAAATTCAGGCAGTTTCGCAAAAAAGAAGCCGCATCTCTCTGCTCCGGGTCAGCACCCTGCTAATCGGTGCCGGCCTGCTCTATTTTTACAGATCCCAATCCTTCTCCCTGCTCTTCCTGCTTTTCGCCATCGCCCTCGCCATTTTCCTGCTCCTGGTGAAATTCAGTCTCCAGTATACAGAAAGACTCCTGCTCCTGAAAGAAATCGTTCGCCTTATAAACGAAGAACAAACCATCGCCCAACACCAGTTTACCCATCGGCCCGGGGGCGATCTGCTGCCCCCTCCCAAACACCCCTACGCCGGCGACCTCGACCTATTCGGAAAAGCCTCCCTCTTCCAGTTTCTTCACCGTACCACCGGCGAAGAAGCCCACGAAACCCTCGCCAACTGGCTGCTGAACCCCGCTTCCAATGAAGCTATCCTCACCCGGCAAGCCGCCTCCCGGGACCTGGCCTCCCAACCAGCCTGGAGCCTCCAATTCGAAGCCTATGGCCACCAACAACCGCTTACCAATAATGCACGCAATCAAATCCTGAACTGGGCAGCCACCAACTCCCAATACGCTCCTAAAAAAACTTGGAACCTGCTGCGTTTCGCCTGGCCCATTCTTGCTCTCGGCGCCCTGCTGCTGCATATCATAGACATCCTGCCAGCCGGCCCCTTTTACCTGCTGGTCCTTATTCTGCTCGCCACCGCTTTTTATATTTCCAAAGGCATCCAGCCCATTTATCGCCAACTCGATTCCATCCTCCCCTCCCTCGCTACCCTCTCCAATTCCCTCGAATGGATTGAATCCGCCAGTTTCAATGCCGATCTCCTGAAAAATCACCAGGCCGCCATCGCTACCAATAACTCACAAAAAGCCTCCGCCGCCATCCGCGAACTAAGAAAAATTCTCGACCGCTTTGATTACCGCCTCAATCCCCTGGTCTATATTCCCCTCAATACCTTCCTGCTCTGGGATCTCCAACAGGTCTGGAGCCTCGAAAACTGGAAAACCGGTCACCAGGCCGCTATCCGCCAATGGTTCACCACCATCGCCGAACTGGAAGCCCTCAACTCGCTGGGCCGCTTCTCTTTTAACCATCCATACTACAGCTTTCCGGAACTGAGTAATGACCCCGGTAGTTTCTCTGCCATCGGTCTCGGGCACCCACTGATTCCAGTGGAGAAATGCATCACCAACGATTTCAATACCAGCGGCCGGCCCGCTATCGCCCTCATCACCGGCTCCAATATGGCCGGAAAAAGTACCTTCCTCCGCAGCATCGGCATCAACCAGGTGCTGGCCATGGCCGGTGCCCCCGTAGTGGCGCAACAACTAACCGTCAGCAATATGCGCATCATGAGCAGTATGCGCATCGCCGATAACCTGGAAGAAAACACCTCCACTTTTTATGCAGAACTCACCAAACTGAAAAATATTATTGAAGCGGTAAATGCCGGAGAACCCGTTTTCCTGCTGCTCGATGAAATCCTGCGCGGCACCAATTCGCAGGATCGCCAAACCGGCTCCCGCGCGCTGATCCGCCAGCTCATCAAACAAAACGCAACCGGACTCCTTGCCACCCACGACCTGGCCCTGACAGAACTTCAAACAGAAGCACCCGCCGCTATCACCAACTATCATTTTGATGTATCGGTCGAAAACGAAGAACTCTTTTTCGATTACAAACTGAAAACCGGCATCTGCACCAGCATGAACGCCAGCATCCTCATGAAAAAAATCGGCATCGATTTGTAACCACCGGTCGGGTGCCACCGGTCGGGTGAATTTTCACGGAAGAAAATAATCGGGATAATCAGACATAACCACATCTACGCCCATTTGCTTCAGGCGTTCAATGTCTTTTTTGTTGTTCACCGTCCAGGTTACTACCAGCATGTTTTTAGTATGGCAGTAAGCGATGAGTTCAGGCGTAACCAACTGATAAGGCGGACTATAAGCTGTTGGTGTAAAGCTGAGTTTCTTCAGGTTGTCGAGGTAATGCCCCTGCCCTACCAGGTAGGCAGTTTTCACATCCGGATATTGCTGATGTAGATATTCGAGCGTCTCAATATCGAACGATTGAATAATTACCCGATCAGGAATGCTTTTTGCGCTGATAATTTGGATTACACTATCCACCAAATCAACTTTATATCGGGGAGCCAGACTAGCATTCGGCACCTTTATCTCCATGGAATAATTCGGCAGCTTTAAATCTCCGCGCCGGGCATAAGATTCGACCGAATCAATCAGTTCGGTCAGCAGCGGTATACCCGCTTTCACCCGCTTTCTTCTGGGAAAATCCGGATGTGCCCGCATGCCCAGGTCGTAGGGCTTTAATTCAGCATAAGTAAAATCAATGATTTTCTTTTTCGCAGCTTGCTCCTGCGTCACTGGCGTACCATCGGGATTACTGCCAAATTTGGGAGATATCTTATCATCATGATAAACAAACACTTTTTTGTCTTTGCTGAGATAAAGATCCATTTCCAAACCGACCCCAAAATCCATCGCGTTCTGCATCGCAATAATGGTGTTCTCCGGCATTAGCGCACTACCTCCCCTGTGCGCCATCTTTTCAAACGACTGAGAAAAGCCTGGCAGAACTACCAGCGTATTTAATGAGACCAATAAAACCGGAACTGAAATCCTGTTTTTATACCACATCATAATATGCATGCTATTTAAACAACCGGAAGATATCCAGTCCCAGCGCATAGGCCATCAACCCAAGCAGCAAAATCATGCCCACCATCTGTGCATACTCCATGAACTTATCGCTCGGCTTGCGGCCCGATATCATTTCATAGAGCGTGAACAACGCGTGACCGCCATCCAGTCCGGGTATGGGTAATATATTCATCAGCGCCAGCACCAGACTGAAAAATGCCGTCAGTCCCCAGAACTGCTGCCAGTCCCAAACAGGCGCAAACATCTTTCCAATACTGATCACACTGCCCAATGATTCATTGGTATTTACCTTGCCGCTGAAAATCAATTTTAATTGCAGCCAATAAGAAGTAAGTGTTTCAATACTTTTCTTGAATCCGGCAGGAACCGCTTCAAGAAATCCGTATTTAACTTCTTTTAGTTCAAACTTGTCGGCAAATGATAAAGGGGTAATGCCCAATACGCCGGTTTTAGGAATCGCTGCACTAACCTGAAGGGTGTCTGCCCCCCGTGCTACCTTCAACTGAACCGTCTTCTCTTTATTCTTGCGAATTAATAACTGAAACGTATGAAAATAAGGAACAGGCTGGTTGTTCACCGCCAGAATTTTATCTCCCTTGCGCAAGCCTGCTTTCATCGCCGCACTGGTATCCGCAATGGTATTTAATCCCAAAAACGGAACCCGCATATCAATAAAACTGATGGCTTTATAATGGATCAGATCCGCCGCAAAACTTTCAGGAATGTCAATGGTTACCGGTTTGCCATCGCGCTCCACTTCAAATGTTTTGGCACCATTCAGAATAACCCGCAAGGGAATTTTATTAAACCGATCAATATATTCTCCGTCTACCGAAAGAATTTTATCGCCATCACGCAGTCCAATGCTTTGTGCAATGGAATCGGTGGCAATACCATAGGTGAATTTATTGGTAGGTACATAGGACTCACCCCAGTACCATAACATCATGGCATAAATCAGGAACCCGAGTACCAGGTTCACAATTACCCCGCCTACCATTATTATTAAACGCTGCCAGGCCGGTTTACTTCGGAATTCATAAGGCTTCGGTGGCAGTTTTAGCTGCTCCTTATCCATGCTCTCATCCACCATACCACTGATCTTCACATATCCACCAAATGGCACCCAGCCCAAACCATATTCGGTTTCGCCGATTTTTTTCTTAAACAAAGAAAACCAGGGATTGAAAAACAGGTAAAACTTCTCCACCCGGCACTTGAACCAGCGCGCTGGTAAAAAATGGCCTAATTCATGGAGAATAACGATAATCGAAAAAGAAAGGATAAACTGCCCGGCTTTTACTCCTACTTCCGCCCAATTAATTGCTAAAAATATCATATGATTCAGTCAGGTACTATGTATGAATGTTGACAAATATCAGTGAAAAAACCCTATCAGAACTATAATTTTTTTAGGCGGTACAACGGATTAAAACACTAATTTGTCAGGTTTAATAAACGATCGATACATGAAGAAATTAGTTTTATCCGCTGCTGTGGTCCTGAGTTTAACCGCCTGTTTGAAAACCAAAGATTTACCACCGGATGAGCGGGTACTGGTTACCATCTCCTTTGCCAATATAAACACCCCCGATTCTGCCAAAACAACGGATACGGTTACTGCTACGATCCGTGTTACCGCCCCCGATCAGTGTTACCGTTTTGAAGGCATCGATACCCGTGAATCCGGTACCAATCAGTTTGATATTCAGGCTATTGGATCCAAACCAAACCCTGCTTTACCAGCCGTTACCTGTGAACCTTTCCCTTATTCCAAAGACACCACCTTCAAATTCCGTTTGCAGGTGCAAGGAAAATATACCCTTCGCTATTTCAACGGTACCACCCTGGTTCAGGCAGATACCCTGATCATTAAAAATTAAAGATGAATGAGTGTGGCGGCAAATTCACGTGCCGCCGCATCCGTTTCAAAATATTGTTCCAGAGTGGGTTGGGCAATGAAGTCCATTTTATTCATGGTACGCTCGATCACATCGGTCATATCCAGAAAACCCACTCTGTTTCTTAAAAATGCATACACCGCTATCTCATTGGCGGCATTCAGAATACAGGGCAGATTTCCCCCTCTTTGCAGAGCTTCCGTGGCCAATGCCAGATTCCGGAAGGTTTTTACATCCGGTTCCTCAAAGGTGAGGGTATTCGGTTTGCGGAAATCATAGCGGGCAAACTGGTTCACAATCCGTTGCGGAAAAGCCATCGCGTATTGAATCGGCAGTTTCATATCTGGCAGCCCCATCTGTGCCTTGATGGATCCATCCTCAAACTGCACCATACTGTGAATAATGCTCTGCGGATGCACCAATACCTGCACCTGATCGGGCTTCAGATTAAACAACCATTTCGCCTCAATCATTTCCAGCCCCTTATTCATTAAGGTGGCTGAATCAATGGTGATCTTGGCCCCCATGCTCCAGTTCGGATGCTGCAGCGCATGATCCCGCTTTACATTCACCAGAAAATTGGGTTTTTTCCCCAGAAAAGGGCCACCTGAAGCAGTTAATATAATCTTGTCAATAGGATTCAGGTTCTCCCCCACCAGGCACTGAAAAATAGCAGAATGTTCACTGTCCACCGGTATGATGGGGACCCGCTTTTCAATCGCTTTCTGCATCACGATATCCCCCGCCACTACCAGGGTTTCCTTATTGGCAAGCGCCACCGGTTTGCCCTGTTCCACGGCCTGCAGAGTGGGTTTTAATCCCGCAAAGCCCACAATTCCGGCCAGCATGAGGTCATAACAGTCCATCGCGGCCACTTCCTCCAGTGCTTTTTCACCGGCAAATACCTTTACATCGGTAGAGGACAAAGCCTGTTTCACTTTCTGGTATTTGCTCTCATCTCCAATCACCACAATATTGGGCTGAAATTTCAATGCCTGCTGAATCAGCAGTTCATCATTCTGTTGCGCAGTTAGTACCTCCGCTGTAAACAACTGCGGATTGGCTTCAATTACAGCCAATGCCTGCGTTCCTATAGATCCCGTAGATCCGAATAGTGCGATACGTTTTTGCATGGAGGGCAAATTAACGCAATAATTCCTCCACTGCCGAATTTGTAGCGCTAAAATTGAAGCGGTTTAATACTGCCTGCATGGCCCCGCTGATTTGTTCAGTGCAGAGCTGGCCGATACTGCCTTCGTGGCTATGCTGCACTTGGGTTGAATACCGGTATTCCCCATTCTCAATTGACATTCCCACCTGCTTATAGGCATCCCGAAAGGGAAGTCCTGCCAATACCAGCTTGTTTACTTCCTCCACACTAAACAAATACCGGTATTTTTCGTCTTTCAGAATATCGGGCTGGATCTCGATATTCGATAACATTAATCCCGCCATTTTCAAACAATCTTTCAGCGTGCTGAAAGCGGGGAATAAATGTTCCTTCAATAATTGCAGATCGCGATGATAGCCCGATGGCAGGTTGGTGGTCATCAGCATAATTTCATTCGGCAATGCCTTGATCCGGTTTCCATGTGAACGGATCAGTTCAAACACATCCGGATTTTTTTTATGCGGCATGATGCTGCTGCCGGTGGTCAACTCCGGTGGAAAACTGATAAACCCGAAATTCTGATTCAGGAACAAACAGGCATCCATCGATAATTTGGCAAGCGTATCTGCGAGATTGGCCAAGGCCATGGCAACAATTCGTTCTGCCTTACCTCTTCCCATTTGCGCATATACCACATTGTGATTCAGTTGTGCAAATCCTAACAATTCGGTTGTGCGCTGGCGTTTGATGGGGAAAGAGGAACCATATCCTGCAGCCGATCCCAACGGATTTTTATTCACCACTTCATAGGCAGACTGAATAGTCACCAGATCATCCACCAGACTTTCTGCATAGGCGCCAAACCATAATCCGAAAGAAGAAGGCATAGCCAGTTGCAAATGTGTATACCCGGGTAGCAAATGCGCTTTGTATTTTTCACTCTGCGTTTGCAGCAATTCGAAAAATGGCTGAATTTCTTCTACCAGTGCCTGCAGTTCATCGCGCAGAAATAATTTAAGATCCACCAGTACCTGATCATTCCGGCTGCGGGCACTGTGGATTTTTTTACCGGTATCACCCAAGGCAGCCGTTAATAAAAACTCCACCTGCGAATGAATATCTTCTACGCCGTCTGCAATTTTTAATTCGCCTTTTGCCGCGATGGCATAAATCGATTTTAGCTCTCTTAGCAAATCGTCTCTTTCCGTTTTGGTCAGCAGGCCGATTTCCTCCAGCATGATGGCATGCGCCATATTCCCCAATACATCCTGTTTGGCCATCAGCTGATCAAACTCGCGATCACGCCCCACTGTAAACTGCTCTACTTCCTTCAGCGATTGTATATTTTTTTGCCAGAGTTTCATGCCTGATTCGATTTAGTTGATTGATAGAGCGCCATAGCTTGCTGCAACAATTGTATATAAGTGGTGATTCCTTCATTTATTTCATGCAGATAAATAAATTCATCGGCAGAATGACTTCTTCCACTGAAACCCGGACCGCATTTCAATGCCGGGAAAGGCAATAGGGCTTTATCCGAACAGGTAGGCGAGCCATAGGTTTGTTTACCGAGTCCTATGCCCGCCTGCACCAGCGGGTGGGTATCGCCAATTGCCGTGGCCCGCATCCGTAAACTTCTTGGTTTAATTTCCGCGTCCACATTTGCCTTTACGATGTCCACTATTTCTTCATGCGTATAGGCATCGGTTACCCGAATATCCACCGTAAACTGACAGGTTCCCGGCACTACATTATGCGCCTTGTTTTCCGTTTGAATAACGGTCACATTCATATGCACAGGACCAAGTGTGGGTGATATTTTGGGAAACTGGTAGTTCCGGAACCAGTTGATTGCGTCCATGGCTTTGTACAGGGCATTGATTCCTTCCTGCCGGGCCGCATGGCCGGTTTTTCCGGTTACGGTGCAGTCCAGCACCAGCAGTCCTTTCTCTGCTACAGCAAGTTCCATTTCAGTGGGTTCTCCAACAATGGCCGACCAACCATCAAATGCAAGAGCCTGGTGAGTTGTTTGCGTTGGCATAGTTTGGTCAGTTAAAACAAGCTGCCCTGTTTTTTGTAAAAAATCCGGATCCTTCAGCAAAGCCTCCACTCCGTTAACCCCCGATATTTCTTCTTCGGCCGTGGCTGCCAGCACCAGGTTGATGGGCAGCTTTTCCTGTTTGTAAAAATGCAGGAAGCAGGCAATCAGCGCTACCAGCGGACCGCCGGCATCATTGCTCCCGAGTCCGTATAATTTGCCGTCTTCAATTATTGGTTCAAAGGGATTCTTCGTGTACTGCGGATTGGGCTTCACCGTATCGTGGTGCGAATTCAGCACCACAGTTGGTTTACCCGGACTGTAAAATTTATTGACTGCCCACACATTGTTGAGCTGCTGGTTCACTTCTACTCCCCGCTCTCCCAGGAAACGACGAATCAGCGCCGCCGTGCCCTGCTCCTCCCGGCTCAGGCTCGGCGTACTGATCAGGCCCTTCAAGAGCCCCAGCGCTTCCTCATATAATTGTTCCACTTGCATTATTTCTCTTCACCCGACCGGTGCCACCGGTCGGGTGGCACCGGTCGGGTGAACATGATCAACCCGAAATCAGGGTGCCGGAAGTATCGGATCCGGTGTTGCGCACCAGGTCGGCAGCATGGCCAATCAACACTTCCTGCACCCCTTTGTTTATAGCATCAAAAGCATTGTCCAGTTTCGGAAGAATGCCCGCAAATAATTTTTGTTCTGCTTTTAACTGTACATATAATTCCGGATTGATAAACCGGATCACCGATCCCTCATCCTCCACATTTTCCAATATCCCCTTTTTCTCAAAACAGTAAATCAGCCGAACCCGATAACTCGCCGATAGTGCGATGGCAATTGTTGCCGCCATCGTATCCGCATTGGTATTGAGCATATGGCCGGCTCCATCATGCGTCAACGGCGCAAGTACCGGAACAAATCCATTATCTAGCAAAACTTTCCAGCGATCCAATGGCAAGCTGTCTGCCTGCACATCGCCCACCCAACCATAATCGATTGTTTTAACCGGCCGTTTTATTGCCGGTAATAAATTTCCATCTGCACCGGTAATGCCAATCGCATTACAATTGATCGACTGTAATTGCGCCACCAGTTGTTTATTCACCAGTCCGCCATACACCATCGTTACCAGATCAATGGTTGCATCATCCGTGATACGTCGGCCATCTACATAATTCGATTGGATCCCCAACTGATCACCTAACCTGGTGGCAATTTTCCCGCCACCATGGACAAGGATTTTCGGTCCGGGTATCAAGGCAAAATCACGCAGAAAATCCTGCAATGCAATCGCATCATCCAATACATTCCCACCTATCTTGATTACAAAAACCATGGTATTTGTTTAGCGCGAAGAATTTATTTTCCGCGAAGAATTTCCGACAACACCGCCTGCGCCGCCCAAACCCGATTACCGGCCTGCGTAGTAACCAGACTGTTTGCACCATCCAGAATTTCATCGCTCAATTCCACATTCCTGCGCACAGGCAAACAATGCATCACCCGCGCGTTATTGGTGTGTGCCAGTTTTTCATTGGTCATCATCCATTCGGGATCATTGGTATATATCTTTCCATAATCCTGAAACGTACTCCAGTTTTTGACATACACAAAATCGGCCTCCTTCAGGGCTTCATCCTGATTGTATTCGATGCGCGCTCCTTTTGTGAACTGTTCGGACAACTCATAATCTTCGGGATGCGTGATCACAAAATCCGCTTCTCCCCAGGCATTTACCCATTGCGCAAAACTATTTGCCACACATTGCGGTAAGGGTTTCACGTGTGGTGCCCAGGTCAGCACAACTTTGGGTTTGCGTCCGGCAAAGCGAGCCACCTGCGAAGGTTGCCGCATATATTCCTGCATCGTAATGATATCTGTCAGACTCTGCAGCGGATGCAGGGTCGCACTCTCCAGACTCACAATTGGAATCCCCGCATATTTTATAAACTGTCTTATATATAATTCAGAATAATCGTCCTCCTTGTTCTTCAGTGATGGAAAAGTCCGGATACATAAAATATCAAAATACTTTCCCATTATCGGGGCTGCATCTTTCACATGCTCTACGGTATTGCCACTCATGATGGCTTCTTCCTCAAATTCCAGCGCCCAACCTTCACTGCCCACATTAAACACCACAGCCTCCATACCCAGTTGCTGTGCCGCTACCTGGGTACTCAATCGGGTCCGCATACTCGGATTCAGAAACAACATCCCGATTCGTTTGCGATGCCCCAATGCCTCATCCTTAAACGGATACGCCTTATACGCCAATGCCGATTCCACCAACTGTTGCAAATCAGCAACATCCTGAACAGAAGTAAAATTTTTCATCGTTTCGTTTTTTCGATCACCCGACGGGTACTAAAATTTCTTTGCGAACAGCCGAAAGGAATTCATCAGCTTCCGTTTCTGTTAAGCCGAGCGAAGGCAGTAAACGGATTACATTCGGTTTAGCCTCGCCGGTAAAAATAAAATGATCATTCAGCAATACCTTACGGAGCTCTTTATGCGAATCCGGTAAATCAAACCCAATCATCAATCCACGTCCCCGTACATTTTTCAATTCAGGCATCTCCTTCAGCGCATTAATCAGATGCGTACCAACTTTTTCTGCATTCGCAATCAATCCCTCTTTTTCAATTACTTCCAATACAGCAAGTGCTGCAACGCAGGCCAGTTGATTACCTCCAAATGTGGTACCGAGCATACCATGCTTTGGATGAAGATGGGGAGCAATCGAAATGGCTCCAATTGGAAATCCATTTCCCATCCCCTTCGCCATGGAATAGATATCTGCGTTTACTCCCGCAAAATCATGCGAATAAAATTTACCCGAACGGCCATATCCGCATTGTATAGAATCCGCTATATAAACAGATCCGTTTGCATCACAGAGCTCGCGGATCGTTTGCAAAAATTCATCCGATGCCACATTGATTCCGCCCACGCCCTGAATCCCTTCCACAATTACAGCCGCGATATCTTTTCCCTGTGCATTGAAAACTGCTCTAAGCGCATCCACATCATTGAAAGGAAGAAAAATTACGGCATCGGTCTGGTTTACCGGTGCAACAATAGCCGGATTATCAGTGGCCGCCACCGCCAGTGATGTTCTGCCATGAAAGGCTTTTTTAAAGGCAATAATCTTTCTTCTTCCGGTATGAAAAGAAGCCAGCTTCAGCGCATTTTCATTGGCCTCCGCTCCCGAATTACAAAGGAATAACTGATAGTTTTCTTTTCCGGAAACACGTCCCAATAAATCGGCCAGTTCTTTCTGTTGAGGGATCACCACCGAATTGGAATAAAAGGCAATTTTTTCCAGTTGCTCCTCAATGCGCTCCACCCAATGCGGATGCGTGTGACCAATAGAAATAACAGCGTGACCGCCGTACATATCCAGATACATTTGTCCCTTATCATCCCATACCCGTGCGCCTTTTGCTGAGGTGATGGTGATGTTGTTAAGAGGGTATACGTCGAAGAGTTTCATAATTAGTGAATAAAGTGAAAGAGTGAATAAATGTGAAGGGGGTCCTGCAATTAGAAGCCGGCAGCTTTTAATTGCAGGCCACTTCGTTCATCACGATCAAACAGGAGGTTCATATTCTGTACAGCCTGACCGCTTGCACCTTTTAATAAATTATCAATGGCACTATGCACCACCAGTTTGCTGCCCACTTTTTCCAATTGAACCACCGCTTTATTGGTATTCACGATCTGTTTCAAAAAAATCGCGTCCCTGCTCACCACAGTAAATGGATGATCTGCATAAAACACTTCATACAAGGCCTGTAATTCTTCAAAAGGCAACTCCATATGAAGGGTGGAACTGATAAATATACCACGGGCGAAATCACCCCGCCAGGGTACAAAACTCAGATCGATATCGCTATCCGGCTGCAACTGCAAAAGTGATTCCCCGATTTCTCCAAGGTGCTGATGCGTAAGGGTTTTATATGCCTGAATATTATTGGCTCTCCAGCTGAAATGCGAAGTAGCACTCAATCCCTGTCCGGCACCGGTAGATCCGGTAATACCGGTTGTGTAAATTTCATCCAGCAAGCCGGCTTTTGCCAGTGGCAACAAACCCAATTGAATAGCTGTTGCAAAACAACCCGGATTTGCAATGGCCGAAGCAGTGCGGATGGCTTCCCGATTTAATTCGGGCAACCCGTACACAAAATCCAGTTCACCTAAAGCAGCTGATTGTTTCAATCGAAAATCATTCGACAGATCAATAATTTTTGTTCCTGCAGCAGGCGGATTTGCTTCCAGAAATTTCCTTGCCTCCCCATGCCCCGTACAAAGAAACAAACAGTCCACTTTCCAATCCAGTGAATCCGTAAATAACAAATCCGTATCACCCAGTAAATCTGCATGTACAGAATGCAAGGGCTTTCCCGCACTGCTTTTGCTGTGCACAAAAACCAGTTCAGCAAACGGATGATTGATGAGCAGACGAATCAACTCTCCACCCGTATATCCCGCCCCGCCAATTATGCCCGCTTTTATTTTACTCATACTTTCACTTTTAACTTTTCACCCCTTCTCACTTTTCACTTTTCACCTTTCACTTCCTCATTGACGCTATTCCAGATCGCCGTCTGATTCCCAAAGATCTTACTGAACCCACGCACATCCTGACCCGTCCAGCCACTATTCATTTCACCATATTTTCCAAACTTGCTCGACATCAGATCGTGTTTCGATTCAATCCCAATGATCTGAAAACGATAGGGGTGCAATTGTACAAACACATCACCGGTTACCGTTTCCTGCGAATGCGTCAGGAAGGCTTCAATATCACGCATTACCGGATCCAGAATTTGTCCCTCATGCAACCAGTTGCCATAAAACTGCGCTAACTGATCTTTCCAGCTCAGCTGCCATTTGGTTAATACATGTTTCTCCAGTGCATGATGACTCTTCAAAATCACCATTGGTGCCGCTGCTTCAAATCCCACACGTCCTTTAATTCCAATAATGGTATCACCCACATGGATATCCCTGCCAATACCAAATGGTCCGGCTATTTTTTGTACTTCCTGAATAGCTTCAACCGGATGATCAAAACTCCGGCCATTAACTCCGGTCAGATGTCCTTTTTCAAAATGAAGTACCAGTTCTTCCGGTGTGGTTTTAGTTACCTGTGTAGGCCAGGCTTCTTCCGGCAACAGGCCTTTACTGTTCAGGGTTTCCTTTCCGCCCACACTGGTTCCCCACAACCCTTTATTAATGGAATATTGTGCTTTGTCAAAATTCATTTCCACATCGCGCGCTTTGAGGTAATCGATCTCGGCTTCGCGACTCAGTTGCAGATCTCGGATGGGTGTCAGAATCGGCAGATTGGGAATCATGATATGAAATACCATATCAAACCGAACCTGATCATTTCCGGCTCCGGTACTTCCATGTGCTACTGCATCGGCACCAATGGCACGTGCATGTTCTGCAATATGAATGGCCTGGCTCAGGCGTTCTGCCGAAACACTCAATGGATACGTATTATTCTTCAATACATTTCCGAAAATCAGGTATTGTATAATGCGATCATAATATCCCTTCACGGCATCCACGGTAGTATGCGATTTTACGCCGAGTTTTTTGGCATGCGCTTCAATTCTTGTCAATTCTTCTTCACTGAATCCACCCGTATTTACAATAATGGAATAAACTTCATATCCCAGCTCTTCAAACAAATATTTAGCACAATAGGTAGTGTCCAGTCCGCCGCTAAATCCGAGTACAACTTTTTTCGATGTCATCTTCGCTTATAAGTTTAGAAATGAAAGAATGAAAAGAACCTTTTTTTTACCTGTCCGCCACCGCCACCGGATTTAGAATCGGAGCCGGTTATTTTCCTGAATGCTTTTAGAAAACGTGATTTCTTTAAACGCAGCAGGCGTTCATAGCCTTTGGAATGCTGCTTGAAATCTTCGGCTGTTTCTTCCGGTTGGTAATGGTCTTTGGGATCATAGAGCATGGCTGTGCAAAAACAATTTTTGCGTTCCTTGCTCATGAGAATATCGTAATTCACACAACTCTTACAACCCGCCCAGAATGCTTCATCCTGGGTTAATTCGGAGTAAGTTACCGGTTCATATCCTAAATCGGAATTAATTTTCATTACTGCAAGTCCGGTTGTGAGACCGAAAATCTTGGCATTTGGATAGAGCTTTCTGGAGAGGGCAAAAATATTTTCCTTGATGCGTTTTGCCACACCGCTTTTTCTGTATTCAGGAGAAACGATCAGACCCGAATTGGCAACATACTCACCATGACTCCAGGTTTCGATATAACAAAAGCCCACCCATGCCCCTTCTTCTGTAACAGCAATCACCGATTTTCCTTCTTTCATCTTTTGTTCGATGTATTCAGGAGAACGTTTGGCGATACCGGTACCCCTGGCCTTGGCCGAGGATTCCATCTCATCAGTAATGGTAACGGAATAATGTATATCATCGGGAGTGGCTACCCTCACGATAATGGCGGAATTTTCCACTTGCAATAAATTAAAGGATCAGTAAACTGGCTGCGTACACGTTGGGTGTAAGAACTTAAATCATTGGGGCTTTTTTCACTGATAGGGGCCGGTGCAAAGGGCTCGTCCTATCAGCATCCACGTCGCGGTCGGGGAAGAAAACAAAAGGCATGTAAAAGTACATCAACCTGGCTGTCCAGCTGAAAGGGAGCGCTATATGGTTGGAAACTATTCATTATTCGTTTAATTGCCTATGTTTAAAATGCGAGCCAAAATTATACGTTTTTAATGAACTTCTCCCAAATTATTCATTAAAATATTGTTAGGCAGGCAAAATATTGAATATTATCAAACGCTTGTTAGTTTTATTCCCGCTCAAACCAGGGTTCTAAGGCCTCTGCCAGTTTGCGATCATTGCTTAATCGCGGCACTTTATTTTGTCCGCCCAGTTTGCCAATACTCTTCATGTAATCAATAAATCCATTCTTGCGTACCGGCGTAATTTTTAATGGAAGTAAAATATTTCCGGTAATGAGATCATCGTAATAGATATTTTTTTTGCGCAGGTTTTCATTTACCTGTTGTGCAAAAGCAGCCATATTATCCGGCACCGTATCAAACTCAATAAACCATTCATGAAAGGATTTCCCTTTATCCTGTGATATCATAGGTGCCACGGTAAACTCCGTAATATGTACACCGGTTTCCGTTGCTGCTTTCATCAGACTGTATTCCACTTCTTCTCCAATCACATGTTCTCCAAATGCAGAAATAAAATGCTTGATTCTTCCGGATACAATTATTCTATACGGATCAGTGGAAACAAATTTGATGGTATCGCCAATATTATAACTCCACAAACCGGCATTGCTGTTGATGACGAGGGCATAGTTCTCTCCTATTTTTACGTCCTGTAAAGAAAGCCTGGTTGGATTCTCCGTAAATATTTCATTCACAGGTACAAATTCAAACCAGATTCCGCTGTTGGTATTTAGTAAAAGTCCCTCTGCATGCTGACTGTCCTGAAAAGCAAAAAATCCTTCCGAAGCAGGAAAGGTTTCAATGGCTGCCACCGATCTGCCAATACTGTCGAGCAGTTTCGCTTTATATGGTTCGAAATTCACCCCGCCGTGCACGAGAACCGAAAATTCCGGAAACAGTTCCCCTACCCGTTTTCCGCTTTTTTCCATGAGCCGGTCGAAATACATCTGCATCCAGGGTGGAATTCCACTGATCAGAGTCATATTCTGCCGGATGGTTTCCTCCACAATTTTATCGAGCTTGGTCTCCCACTCCTCCATACAATTGGTTTCGTAAGAAGGCAACTGATTTTTTCGCAGGTAACTGGGAATATGGTGATTTACAATTCCGCTTAACCGGCCGGTTGGAATTCCTGCCATCCGTTCCAGTTCCGGGGAACCCGATAAAAAGATCATATTACCATCCGCAAACTTTGCATTTCCCGATTCAGCCATATAGCAGAGCAATGCATTTCGGGCCGTATTAATATGATTGGGGATGGAATCTTTGGTTATGGGGATGTATTTCACGCCACTTGTTGTACCCGAAGTTTTAGCAAAATAGATGGGCTTACCTTTCCATAATATATTGTGTTTGCCTTCTTTTACCAGTTCGATCCAGGGTTTGATCTGCTCATAATCGCGGATGGGTACCGCCTGCCGGAATTCCTCCATCGTCTTCACCTCACCCAGGTGGTGATCTTTTCCGAACTGGGTTCCGGAGCCTGTTTTCAGCAGTTCCCGGAAAATGGCTTCCTGGTCGGGTACCGCCTGTTGCATCGACCTTTTTACCTGCTTATAAACGTAGGAGGCGAAGGGTTTAGCAAGAAAAGACTTGAATTTCATAGCACTATGATGGATGAATGGCGACAAATTTAGGCCCTCAACCCGAGTAAACTCCTTAAATTTGCACTAATTATTTTAGAAAATCTGTTTGGAGGTACGGAAATTCCCCTTACCTTTGCACTCCTAATTTTGGTAAGTTATGTTAGCAGTTGTTAAAATAGCCGGTCAGCAATTTAAGGTTTCTAAGGACCAAACATTGTACGTTCCCCAGATATCTGGAAACGCCGGAGACAAAGTTGAATTTGCAGATGTATTGATGTTTGATAACAATGGCACCCTCACTGTTGGTGATGCGGTTAAAGCTGTTGTAAAAGCAGAAATCATTGATCATCTTCAAGGAGATAAAGTGATCGCCTTTAAAATGAAAAGAAGGAAAGGTTTCCGCAAGAAACTTGGTCACAGAACCCACTATACCAAAATTAAAATCAACGAAATCGCTTAATCTGATAACAGCACAACTGTTATCATTTAAAATTCATACGTCATGGCACACAAAAAAGGTGAAGGTAGTGTTAAGAACGGTCGCGACTCACAGAGCAAACGCCTGGGTGTAAAGATTTATGGTGGTCAACCTGCAATTGCCGGTAACATCATCGTTCGTCAGCGTGGTACACAATACCATCCTGGAAAAAATGTTAGTGTTGGAAAAGATTTCACACTGTTTGCAACTGCAGATGGCGTGGTTGAATTCCGTAAAACGAAGGCGAATAAAACCATCGTTTCTGTTGGAGAAATAGCTGTTGGTGCTTAATCATTTCTGATTAAACAACAAAAAAAATTTTGCAGTTTCAGATTAGTTTATATTTTTACTGCGTAAAACCCATTTACTAATCATTAAATTCTAAAAAAATGGCAACTGCAAAAAAAGCTGCTCCAAAAAAAGCCGCTGCAAAAAAAGCCGCTCCTAAAAAAGCTGCAAAGAAAGCTGCTCCTAAAAAAGCTGCTAAAAAAGTAGCTAAGAAAGCTGCTCCAAAGAAAGCCGCTAAAAAAGCTGCTCCTAAAAAAGCCGCTGCAAAGAAAGTAGCTAAGAAAGCTGCTCCTAAAAAAGCTGCGAAAAAAGCTGCTCCTAAAAAAGCCGCTAAGAAAGCTGCTAAAGCTTCGAAATAAGTTTCGACTTATAGCAAAAAAATACAAGCCCCGGATTTCCGGGGCTTTTTCATTGGTGAAAGGTGAGAAGTTAAAGGTGAAACAAGAGTTGAAACGTGAGAGGTGAAAAATCACCGTGTTGGAAATTCAGAAAGGAAATGCGCGCGCTAATTTTCCAGGAGCAAGATTCTAAATACAACATTCACATCTTCAAGCAATCAACCCAAACTTGAACAACCAGCATTGAAACCATTTCACCCGTCGAATACCCGACGGGTGTTCACCTCTCCCCTCTCCCCTCCTCCCTTCTCCCTTCTCCTTTTCCCCCTTTCCTTATCTTTGCTCCATGCTCGACAACTACACCATCGCTGATCACTTCAGCCTGTTGGGAAAACTTATGGATATTCATGGAGAAAATTCCTTCAAAGCAAAATCCTATAGCTCAGCAGCATTCACCATTGAAAAATTACCAGTTCAACTAAGTGATACACCACGTGAAAAAATCGCTTCACTAAAAGGCATCGGGGATAGTACGGCAAAAAAAATCGGAGAACTGCTCGATACAGGTAAGCTCACAGCATTGGAAGAAATAACCGCACTTACTCCAGCAGGCATTCTTGAAATGATGCAGATAAAAGGACTCGGACCAAAAAAAATTGCCACTATCTGGAAAGAAATGGGCATCGAATCACTGGGTGAATTGCTGTATGCATGCAACGAAAACCGATTACTTCTTTACAAAGGTTTTGGCGAAAAAACGCAGGAAAGCGTAAAACAATCCATTCAGTTTTATAATGCGCATAAGGGACAGTATTTATACGCCGATATAGAAGCTTATGCCTTTCAACTTGAACAACTATTTCAGCAACAATTCCCTACCTATCAAACCAGTTTGTATGGTGATATCAAACGGCAATCCATCATCATCACTCAACTTGATCTGCTAAGCACAGCAAGTCTGCCTGATATCCAAAACTACCTGGAGAAATTACAATTCCTTCCTTTAACTATAGAAGGAAATCAGATTCATGCACAAGCACCGGAAGGCGCAAAACTGGTTGTCCATCAATGTTTGCCGGAAGAATTTACCCAACGTTTATTCGCCAGCACCTGCAGTGCAATTTTTCTTGAAGCATTCCAGCAAAACTCAAACACTAAGGAAGACAATTCAAGCATAAGTAAAGTTGAGAAGGCATTATTTGAAGCAGCAGGATTCCATTACCTTCCACCCAATCAGCGAGAATTTCCGGAGGCCCTGCGCACACTCAACCAGCCAGCTCCCTTAACTACCATCACAATTGCAGACATCAAAGCCATTATTCACTCACATAGTAATTGGAGTGATGGATTGGAATCCATCGAAACCATGGCCAATGCCTGCATCGCCAAAGGCTATGAATACCTGGTATTGAGTGATCACAGTAAATCTGCTGGTTATGCAAACGGCCTGCAGGTCGAACGTGTGCGTGAACAACACCTGGCCATTGATGAACTCAATGCCAAACTCGCGCCCTTTCAAATTTTCAAAAGCATCGAATCCGATATCCTCGGCGATGGCTCTCTCGACTATGATGATGCCACCCTGCAATCTTTCGACCTCCTTATCGCATCCGTTCATAGTAACCTCAAAATGACGCAGGAAAAAGCCATGCAGCGATTACTCAGGGCAATTGAACATCCTGCAACCTGTATACTCGGTCACATGACCGGGCGTCTCCTGCTCAGCCGCCCCGGTTACCCTGTCGATCATAAAATCATCATCGATGCCTGTGTAGCAAATGGAGTAGCCATCGAAATCAATGCGCATCCGCGCCGGCTCGATATTGACTGGAGCTGGATTCCCTATGCCATAGAAAAAGGCTGCCTGCTTTCCATCAATCCAGATGCCCACAGCACCGAAGGATTTGAGGATATCCGGTATGGAGTTCTTGCTGCACAAAAAGGCGGACTAACACCGCAGCATAATTTAAGTAGTTTTAATCTCGAAGCATTTAAGAACTGGCTGAAGGAAAGGAAACATAAAATCTAGTTCCGGCGGCCTCACTGGTTTCAAACCAGATCCGCCCCCTGGCCTGTTCCACAATACCTTTACTCATTGCCAGCCCCAAACCGGTGCCGGAGGTTTTGGTTGTAAAATTCGGCGTGAAAATTTTAGACTGTGTTTCAGTCGGAATACCCTGTCCATTATCGCTCACGCAAATAATGATCGCATCATCCTGCCATTCTTCCTTCACTTCAACTCTTCGCTCCTCCTTATTTTCAGTTGCCTCCACCGCATTCTGCAGCAGATTTGTAAATAGACGGTTCATCTGCGTTTTATCAGCAAATACCCAAACCGGTCCGGATACCGGCACCCATTCAAACAGCACCAGATCATTGGAATCATAGAGGGATGAAAGCGAATGCAGGATATCATGCAAATCAAATAATTCATTGTGCGTGTTGCTGATATTGGCAAACTGGGAAAATTCAGAAGCGATCTTCGATAAGTGATCAATCTGCTCCACCAGCGTATTCGCCACATTGGAGGTAAGCTGTTTTACATCCCCGTTATTGGCATTGATTGCTTTCTGCAAATACTGAATACTCAGTTTCATCGGCGTCAGCGGATTCTTGATTTCATGTGCTACCTGTCTGGCCATCTCTCTCCAGGCACCCTCGCGCTCACTCTTGGCCAGTGCCGCTGCACTTTCTTCCAGCTTCAAAACCATCTTATTGTATTCCTTCACCAGCTCCCCAATTTCATCATCCCGATGCCAGTGTATTTCATCATTGTGCTGCCCCAGATTAACCGCCCGCATCTTCTCGCTTATCAAAGAGAAGGACGCGGTAATCCGATTTGTAATAAAGAGTGCAATCACTCCCGCAATCAGAAAAATAAAAGCATTCAGGTTGATAATCGTTACCAAAAAATTGGAGATTTCTTTCTTCAATTCTGCCTGAGAATCAAAAGAGGGCATATTCAGGTAAGCATAAGGGTTACCCTCATCATCCCGAACCGGCGAATAGATACTCTGGTAACTGATTTCACCAATTTGTTCATCCGTAGTAAACTGCACCAGCTTCTGCCGGTGAATTCTGTAATAGGCTTCCGGATTCATCCGCGAACTCAGAATCCCCTTATCATAAATAAACGGATTGGATGACAACCTCAATTCCCCCTGCGTATCATAAATATTGATATCTGTTCCATGAATTTCCGACACCTCTTTTACCAGCACTTCAAGGTACTCATTGTAACCACTGTCGTACAACCGCAACATATAATCAAAGAAGGTCTGGCTGTCCATTTTATTCTGCACCTCATTTGTCATGATCTGGATCGCCCGGCTCAACTGCTCCTGTTTATTCCGGTTATACCGATTGATAAAAAAGAAAATTGTTGCTGCCCCAATCACCAGAAAAGAAAACAAACTGATAAAAATGATGGTTCCATGTACCTGGGTGCGCAGGTTAAGTTGCATTTCCTTACGCAAATAGGACAGACGTAACCTGGATCTGATCAACACTGAAATCAACTGAAACAATCCCAGTAGCAGCAAAAATGTAGTAAACAGATAAGCCACCAGCGTTATCGATTCCAGCCATAAATTATTCAATCGCGCTATGATAACTACCTTGCTATTATCCCGGTACCATAATTCATCATAACCTTCATTTCTTCGATAGGTAAAATTATTCGGTGGCAACTGTTTATCTCCCAACCGGGTCGGAAACGCATAATTATTGAAATAATCGATCAGTTCCTTATTGTTATAAATGGCATAACTATAAATAGGGGAATATTCATCCGGAAGAAAATCCTTTCTGGTTCGGAATAGTTCAGGCACCAATGCATCGTTCTTATATTTCTTCGGTTCCGATAAAATGAATACATACCCAATTGCCACCCCAATACTGTCGGTCACCATTTTCCGGCTGATATAGGCATATTTATCAAAAGCTTTTTCGAAATAGCGCATATCCGACACATTCGTGGCCTTTCCTTCAATCCGATAAATAATATCGAGGGTATCAAAAGATACCGGTGCATCATTATAAAGCGGGCGCTCCTCCGCATCATAGGTGTAAATCCGGGTATCGTATTTATTCAGATAAGCACTGAAATTTTTATTAATCAGACTGTCCTTCAGGTATTGATTGGAAGAAGCCAGCCGGAAACGATTAAAATTGGAATAGAGAAAATCATTATCAAAATAAGTCAGCGCAATACTAAGTAAGCGCTCTGAACTTGGATCCGCCTGCGTAGCCAGCTTCTCTGCTGTGCGCCGTCGCTGTTCGATTTCAATCCGGCTGTTCTCAGCAATAATGATCATCGAGATAGAACCGGAATAAAGAAAAATCCACAATAACAAAACGGAAACCGACCATCGGTCATCTTTGGTGATCAACAGCGGCTGACGTAACAACCAGGTATAACCGAGCAACCAGAGCAGTACAAAAATATTCAGCTCCACAATATTCCCGCTCTGGATAAACGTAATGAGCAATAAGCCGAAACCGGCCAGGAAGGCATAAAGATAAAGGGGGGACTTTCGAAGTAAGGGGGCCAATACCCTTAGAATTACCGAAGAAGCAAGAAAATAACTCAATGCCAGTGTCGCCAATACCACAAATCCGCAGAAACTATAAATATCCAGACTGAAAAAATTGGTCACATTAAAGGATATCCGGGCCGCATCTGCAATCATACTGCGGATAATAACAGCGAATGAAAAAGTCAGACTCACCAGTAAAAATGCACCCAGCGCAACCATTGGCCATTTCAGCCAGTGCTGTTGAAATGCATGCAGATTCAGTCCTGTGCTTTTGCGATAAATAAAGAGCAATATCCAGCAGAATAAAAAAGAATTGATCAACAGGTCACCCAATGAAGGCAGTAATAAACTGGAACTGTATATAGCCGGATCAAAGAGCTCAAACTCCGTCCAGGAAAGAGTTCCGGCAAACATATAGGTTAATAATCGTAACCCTATTACCGTTCCCGCAAGAAAAATCAATCCCCTTGCAAATCCATAGGTTTCTGCAATACTGTTGGCCGCACTATGAATGGCAATCAACAATAATATAATGCCGATTATATCCATCACAATCGCCCATTCATTGGGCGATGAATCTGCCGATACCTTTCTGGGTTGCAGATGAAACAAAACATGACCGGATGCACTTCTGACCGGATAATTCGTTTCAAGTTCCGATATCGATACAGATGTTTCCGCACCTGGGAAATCAACGAAAAGTGAGGAGAGATTACTGTTCTGAACAAAGTATTCTTTTCTTACTTCAATCAGGGCCACCATCAATAATTTCTCCCTTGCCAGTGGAATGAGTTTCCGCACATATTCATATTCCCCATTCTGCAGGCGAACCAGCTGATTCGTTTCCGAACTGTATATGATATCATCCGTGGGTTCTGTTTGCTGATAACTCCAGAACTGCAGTTTCCAATTATTAAAAGCATCCGCCTTGTAAACAAAGAGTCCCAGGTTATTCCGGTTAAGCCTGCGCAGATTCTCGATATCATAGGTTCCTTCAGCCAGCACTTTTAACAATGCTGTATCCTGGGCCAGTGCTTCTACCTGTTTTTCCTGCATCTGAATCCGCTCTTCCATTGCCTGCCGCAGATAGGGCGCAGAGGAAGCTCCTACAAAATAATTATTGATAATGAAGGCAATGGTAAATAACCAGGCAGCCGCCAGCAGGAAATAGGCATTCTTTTTTAATATTCCGATTACAAATTGAATCAACTGCTTGTTTTTTTCGCTTTTATTTCATTCCATAAAGCATCCATTTCTGCCAGACTCATATCCTTCAACTGAAGTCCTTTTTGTTGGGACAGCTCTTCCATTTGCGTAAACCGGCTGATAAATTTCTGATTGGTACGCGACAATGCATGCTCGGCATCTACCCGCAAAAACCGTGCGTAATTGATCAGTGAAAATACCAGATCTCCAAACTCTTCTTCCACATGATCCTGATTGCCGGTGGCGATGGCCTCCTGCAATTCCTGCATTTCCTCCTGCACCTTATCCCAAACCTGGGCTGAATGATCCCATTCAAATCCAACCTGTTTTGCTTTTTCCTGCAGGCGCATAGCCTTCACTGTTGCAGGCAATGCTTTTGGCACACCGCTTAATACCGATTTTTTACCCTCCTGCAGCTTGATTTGTTCCCAGTTCCGTTTAACCTCTTCTGCATTATTCAGTTGAACTTCTCCATACACATGGGGGTGCCGGCGGATTAGTTTCTCATTGATGCCTTTCAGCACTTCTTCCAAACTGAATTGCCCTTGCTCCTGCCCTATTTTCGCATAGAACACGAGGTGCAGAAAAAGATCACCCAGTTCCTCTTTGATTCCCTTCCAGTCTTCAGCCGAAATAGCATCCGCCAATTCATACAATTCCTCGATGGACTGCTGCCGCAGACTGTGAATGGTTTGTTTTTTATCCCAGGGACATTTTTCCCGCAAATCATTCATAATCCCAATCAATTCTCCAAATGCTTCCTGTGCTGCTTCTTTCATAACTAGTCAATTAATGTCCTGAATTTATTGCCTGAGCCGCACTGATCGCTGTAAATATTACCAATAAAACCATCATCATAAAGAAGGAAAGCATATTTAACAGAATAAATTTGACAATGGTTTTCCCCCGACTGTCGCCATAAAACTTTCGCATCCCTTTGTACATGTAGAGATAAATAGCAACGGTAACTATAACCTGTACCAAATTAAGAATCCCCCAGCCTGTTTTCTCCTGTAATGCACTCAAAGCAAATGTTCCCAGTAAAAAGATAAAAGTGGCACAGTAAAGATGAATGGTAAATATGGCATGATCCGAATATCGCAAATTCTTACTGCGACTATACAGCCAGCTTAAAAACCAGGCAAACATAGGTAGGGAAACAAAAAGCATTTTAGGGAAGCTATGAAAGAGATTGTAGAGGAAATTCTTGAGATAGGTTCGTTCACCCTGCAATTTTCCTGTTTCAGCAGCTGCAATAATTTTAGTTACAAATACCTTTTTTAGCCAACTGTCTTTTTTTTCTTTAGGAAGGGTAGCCTGCATACGTTTATAGGCCTCCAGCGACTCATAATTAGAAGAGGTAAAGGCATCATTTGTACTATCCGAATCCATTTCCATTTTCCAGAAGCTCGAGTCCCGATTGTTAATCTTTACAGTTGCGGGAATTGGTATGCCTGCTTTTTTGAGTGAATCGGTAACATCTATTTTTTCCTGATCCCGTATAGAATCCGCTATTTTATCATCTGATATTTCCTTTTCAATCAACAAAATCTCCTTCTCCAGATCAGAAAGTACTTTTTGGGCTGTCTGACGTTCAAGTAAATCCGAGGAAAGAAGTGGCTTTTCTTTAACCACATCCCTGGCCAGCTGAAGGTTCTCCAGTTTCTCCTTCCGTTCCTCATCTTCAGATCTCCCTATTTTATCCGCCTTATACAGAGAAAAAAAGATAATAAAGAAAAATGCCGAAGTGAATACATACATCCGAATTGGGTGCAGCTGGCTATTCCTTTTACCCTGAATATAGTCAATTGATAATCGTCCCGGTTTGGTCAGTAAAACCTTCATGGTACCGAAGAACTTACTGTCAAAATGGGTGATATCGTACACAAAATGGGTTACCAGGCTCCAAAAGGATTCCCTTGCGATGATGTTCTCCTGTCCACAATTTTGACAAAATCGACCCTCAACCTGAGTTCCACAGTTCAGACAGTCTTTTTCCGCTCTTTCCTGGTAATGTGACACTTGTTAAAATTTGAATAAAAATAAATACAATTAATTAAGCACTGAAAACTAATCACACCTGTATATTGCAGGCAATCGGCATAGCTAAAACCATGCTCTACATGAAAAACATCTTCTTTCTCCTGTTTAGCTGCTTTTTTGGGCAATTTGCTCTTTCGCAGTATTATTACAATGATCTGCTGGCGAACCGGCAAACAAATCGCCAATATAGTTTATTCGTACAGCAGGGCATTAAAAAAGTTACCATAACCAGTTATGATGGAAATTCTCCTGAATCAGCCGGATTTACGGCTGAACAAACCGTGGATGCAGGCAAACGCATCCTTCGCACCAAAACCCTGACCAGCCAGCAGGGCGATTCGCAACTGGAGGCCTATTACAACGAAAAGGGATGGCTGATCAAAACCCGGGATACCGCCCAGAATGCATCCAATCAATCTGCCTACGAATACAACGCAAACGGACAACTGATCCGGCTCGAAACAAGCAGCCGGTCAGACAATATAACCACAACTGAGGTTCACCTATGGGAATACAACGAATCCGGACAACCCCAATCCATGCTCCGGATCAGAAATAATTCCGATACCACCCGGGTAAGCTTCAGTTTTGATGAGAAAGGTAACCTTGTGGAAGAAAAATCCATCCGCCCTAATTTACCAGCCATCATTTACTATTATTATTACGATACAAAAAACCGCCTCACGGATATCGTTCGCTACAACGCAAAAGCCCAGCGCCTCCTGCCCGATTATATTTTTGAGTACAACGAAAACGACCAGCTAAAAAAAATGACCCTGGTTCCGGAAGGCAGCAATGCCTATGAACAATGGTTTTACCAATACTTTCCCAATGGCTTAAGAAGAATGGAACTGGTATATAATAAGGAACAGCAACTGATGGGCAAGGTAGAATATCAATACAACTAATCATAAACGCTGACCAGTATGCGCAATATACTTCTCGTGCTCTTCGGACTTATTACCTTTCAATCTGACATTCAGGCTCAAACAGGATCCGCACCATCCAAACTGAATGTTATTGTTGTTGGTATGACCCATGATCATGTGCATGGGATCCTTCAATTTTACAAACAGGGAAGAGTTATCATCACCGCCATAGTGGAAAGCAACCAGGCTTTAATCAACCGGCATTCAAAATCTTATCAATTACCTGCTTCGCTTTTTTATTCCAGTCTGGATGCAGCAATCAAAGCCCGTAAACCGGATGCCGTTCTTGCCTTTAATGCCATCAACGAACATATAGAGGTAGCAGAAACCTGTCTGCCATTGCGCATTCCTGTAATGGTGGAGAAACCGCTGGCAACCACGCTGAAAGACGCCCAGCGCATGGAAGCGCTTTCCAAACAATTTAACACCCCCATACTGACCAACTACGAAACCACCTGGTACAACAGTAACCATTACGCAAAAAAACAGGTGGATGAAGGCGCGCTGGGTACTATCCGGAAAATGGTGGTGCACTCCGGACATGAGGGCCCCAAAGAAATTGGCTGTAGTACAGAATTTCTTGACTGGTTAACCGATCCTATTAAGAATGGAGGTGGAGCCTCCCGTGATTTTGGCTGTTATGGCGCCAATCTGATGACCTGGCTGATGAAGGGGAAAGCACCAAAATCAGTTACGGCAATCATCCAGCAATACAAACCAGCTGTATATCCAAAAGTGGATGATGTGGCCACTATTTTACTTGAATACGATGATGCAACCGGTGTTATTGAAGCTTCCTGGAACTGGCCCTACTCCATCAAAGACATGGAAATTTTTGGTTCCTCCGCATACCTGCATGCAGTAAACGGACAAACCGTAATACAAAAAAAAGAACAGGCAAAACCAATCAACGGCACTGCACCTGCCATAGAACATCCTGATTTTATCAGTTACCTCGAAGCCTATCTTGCCGGAAAAATTACCGAAAAGAATGATCTCTCCTCTTTATCCAATAATCTGCTGGTAGTAAAAATTCTCGATGCAGCAACCCGATCTGCTAAAGAAGGAAGAAAAATTCTGCTCGATTAAAGAACTTATCCTGCTTTTGCCAACTATCATTAAGTCGATCCTGCACCAACAGCTGAATGTACTTTCACCGATCAGACTTATCCTTTATGAATTTGAAGCAATTAGCAGGCCTATTGTTATTTTTTTGCATGGTATTTTCTTCCGGATGTTCCAAATCCCCGAATGAAAACAATAATGAAGATCCTGATCCAACACCATCCGTAACCTTATCAATTACCGCCATCAATCCTGATAAAGGAGATGCTGGTCCTTTAACAATCACCGGAAAAGGATTTAATCCAATACCGACGGTGAATCAGGTTTTCATAGGCGGACTTCCCGCAACAATACTATCCGGAAACGATACAAATCTGGTTATCGATTTACCTGCAAACATCCAAGTTGGCCTGCATACCATTGAAGTCAGAAACAATTCCCAATCAGCCAGTTTAACGGGTGCTTACCGGTTCACCCCATGGGTTGTTGAACACCTGGCCGGCTCAGGTGAAATGGGGTCAGCCAATGGATCAGCGAATGAAGCTTCCTTTATCAATCCAATTGGAATCACTATTAATAAAGAGGGAACAATCTATGTGAGCGATGGAAACAGAATAAGAAAAATTTCCAAAGACGGAATTACCTCCCATTATGCAGGCTCCGGAATTACGGGATTAACAGATGGTGTTGCTGCAGCTGCCAGATTTAATTTACCGGGCGGATTAGTTATGGACAATAATCAGAATCTTTATGTAGCAGACCAACAGAATCATGCCATCCGAAAAATAGATGCAAACGGAATCGTATCCACCCTTGCAGGAAACGGACTGCCGGGAAACAAAAATGGCACAGGTCCTGATGCGCAATTTGACAGTCCTTATGGAATAGCAATCAATGAAGCCACGCAGGAATTATTCGTTGCGGACTATAACAATAATGCAATTCGTAAAATCAATATAAATACAAAGGAAGTAAGCTCCCTTGCGGTGGTCAAATTCCCAGGTGGATTGACAATCAACAAGCAGGGAGATTTATTTCTGACGGAAAAAGGTACGGGTTGGATAAAAAAAATCACCCCTGCAGGAATTGTTTCCATTATCGGAGGAACAGCCAGCCTTACTGACCTGCCTTCTTTTATTGTACTTGATGAAAACCAGAACATGTATATCACCTATAAATCACTCAACCAGATTGTAAAACTGAATACAGAAGGAATCGCCTCTGTATTTGCCGGTCTTCGACTTAGTGGTGATGAAAACGGTCCGGCTAAACAATCCAAATTCCTGTTTCCTGAAGGAATTGCAATTACCAAAGATGAAAATGGGAAAACACTCATTTATGTAACAGATGCAGGGAACCAGAAAATAAAGAAAATCCGCTTAAGCGAATAAATGCTGTTTATTTTCTGGGCAAATGTTTTTTGCGGTATTCACTGGGTGAACAACCATGAATCTGTTTGAACTGACGGGCTACATTATTGGTAAGATTCAGTCCGGCTTCATGTGCAATTTCTGAAATTCGCTTGTCTGTTTCCAGCAGTCGTTCGGAGAATTTCTGCATCCTGATCTTACTGATGTATTTGTACACGCTGGTACCCGTTACTTCCTGAAATTTTTTCTCCAGCGACCGGCGTGAAATGGTGAGCTGCCCCAATACATCCGTTACATTGATATCATGATCCAGATTCTTATGTATGTACTTTAATGCTTTGGCAATATACGCATCATCCACAGCTGCAATATCCGTTGACTGACGCGTAACAATATACGTGGGCATAACCATTACATTGCGGGGCTTCTTCACTTTCCCCTGAATCATAAGATCCATCAGCCGGCCGGCTTCATAACCGCCCCTTTCCGTATCCAGATTTATACTGGATAAAGGCGGATCGGAAAGATTGCAGGTCAGTTCATCGTTATCCACTCCCAGCACTATAACATCTTCGGGTATGCGAATATTCGCATGCTTGCAGGCTTCCGTAATATGTTGCCCGCGTGCGTCATCACAGGCCATGATGGCAATGGGTTTGGGTAAATCCTGCAACCATTTACTTAAATCAGAAGGCTTATAATACCAGAGATCGGAAGATTGTGCACTTTCATCCTGATTGAAATAATATACATCAAAACCACGCTCATTCAGGTATTCTTCATATCCCATAGAGCGCTCTCTTGACCAGACTATATTTTTGAACCCGTAAAATGCAAAATTCTTAAACCCCTTTTTTACAAAGTATTCAGCACCCATTTGACCCGCTTCATAATATCCACCGGTAATATTGGGAAATTCTTCAAATCGTTCGCGGTAATCTTCTACAATCAGATGGATACCTGAATCTGCAATTTTTCGCACATCACGGGTATTGTTCAATTGCGCAATAATCCCCTGCGCACCCCACTCCTTTGCAAATTTCAGGATACCCCGAACACCCAGTGTTTCACGATAATAAATGGGCATATTACAAAACAGCGCATTGCTGTTCTCTTTAAAATATCGTACAATGCCCATCATAAGGCTTTGCCCGTATTTCTCCGAAATATCAAAAAGTAAAATGATTTTGTTCATGAAGGACGATTGCGCCGCTCAAATTAAAGTTTGTTCCACACTCTGCAAAATCATACCAGTGCTTTGTAGGGAACCAGGGCTGCCGCACCCAACAAAGCTATGTTCTCTGTTTTAGACTTAATCACTTTTACCTGCTTTAACAGGGATGGATACATGAAATCATCCATACTCAACAACATGGACTCTTCAAAATACCGGTATGCATTGGTGATAGAACCACCTAAAAGTACTGCTTCCGGTGCATAGGCGTAGAGTACTACTTTCAACACATTTCCCAAATGATGCCCATATTCCTGCCAGATTTGTAATGCCCGGGCCTTCCCTTCCTGTGCAGCATGAAATACTTCTTCGGCTGTAGTTGAGTGAATATCAAAAAAACTGCTGCTTGAATAGTATTCCAGATTTTTATCCAGATAGGGAAAATATCCGATTTCTCCTGCGCCACAATTCACACCCAGGTAAAGTTCCCGGTTTATAACGATGGCTGTACCAAGTCCGGTTCCAACTGAAATAGCAACAAAGGAGGAGAACTGCTGTGCACTTCCAAATTGTTGTTCACCCAATGCAAAACAATTGACATCATTGTTTACAAATACCGGTTTTCCAAAGCGGTTTTCCAATATTTTTTTAAGCTCTACTTTTTTCCAGGAAGGTATATTCACAACATCAAATACGATTCCGTTATCAACATCCACAATAGATGGAACACCAATTCCAATCCCTTCGACTTCCTCACTGATAAGGGGTTCAATTACATTGATTAACTGATCCAGTGTGGCATCCAGTGAATGTTTATTGGTAAGCTTATGACTGATCGATTGCACCACCTCTCCCAGCTGAATTAAGCCAGCCCTGGCATTGGTGCCACCCAAATCAACACCTATGATCATATTGAGTTAATTAAAAAATAATGCAGAAGTAACATGACCTTTTCTACCCTAACAAAACTATAGTGCAGCGGCCAGACTCCTGCCTAAATATGCGCAGCTTTTGCATCAAATTGCGTAGACTATTGACATCTGTCAACCAGTCTTGATGATTGCGCATTTTGATGATTAATAGTCGCATTATCGCATTCTGATGAAGCATACATACTCTAATTTTAGGAGAGGAAATAGTATTTTCCTTTGCATGAACTGCTATCTACTGCTGAGAACTTCTATTACTGACTGAAAATTGTTTGCCATGGATACACACCTGAAACGGAGCCCTGTGCGGATTACCGTATATATCAATTTTTCTCTTTGCTTCTTAACTGTATAACCAACTCAAATTATGAAACTAAACTTCCTGCTAAAGCGTCTTCTTGCTTTCGTTGTGGGTATTGCCCTGGTTCAGGTGGCAATAGCACAATCGTCTGTTACCGGTAAGGTAACGGATCAAAGCAACGGCTCGCCCCTGCCGAATGTAAACGTTACCATCAAGGGAACAACACGGGGCACCATCACCAACGACAATGGAATTTTTACTATCGCCCTTCAGCCTGGCGATGCCACACTGGTTATTTCCAGTACCGGTTTTACCAGTACAGAAATCGCGATCGATGGCCGCAGCAGTTATGATGTGGCATTGTCCGTTTCAAGCACCAAATTAAATGAAGTGGTAGTGGTGGGTTATGGTACCCAATCCCGGCGCGATCTTACAGGTGCGGTTGCATCGGTAAAAGGCGATGCCATCCAGAACCTCCCGGTATCAAGCGCCTCTCAGGCATTACAGGGACGTGCAGCTGGTGTAAATGTGGTACGTAATGGAGGTAGTCCGGGCAACGCGGGCAATATTCGCATACGTGGTACCGGCACCATCAACAATGCGGATCCACTGGTGGTTATTGATGGAATACCAGCAGGCGATCTTAATTCTGTTAATCCGAATGATATTGCTTCCATCGAAATATTGAAAGACGCCTCTGCTTCAGCCATCTACGGTACCAGAGCAGCTAATGGCGTGGTTATTGTTACTACCAAACGCGGCAGTTTTGAGCAACCCATGCGCCTTAACGTAAATGCCTATACTGGTATGTCCAATGCCATCAAAACCCTCGACATGCTGGATGCCCCAACGCTGGCAGAATTGAAAAGAGAGCGTTTTACCAACGACGGCCTCACCATCAACCCGGTTTGGAACGATCCGTCCAATGCCACCCAAAGAACCAACTGGCAGGACGAATTATTCAAGACAGGAACCGTGAACAACATTGATGTTGCACTGAGTGGCGGATCTTCAAAATCATCTTATATGTTGTCAGCTGGCATGTATGATGAAAAAGGTATCATAACGAATTCTTTCTTCAAACGATACAGCATGCGCCTCAATTCTGATCACCGTATCGGAAAACGTCTGAAAATAGGGCAAAGCATTCAGCTTACCCGCTCTAATGATAACAGCCTGAATACCCTATCTGCACAGGACGGACTTATTTGGAGCGCTATCCGTTTTATGCCATTTATTCCGGTTAAAAACGATGACGGATCCTGGGGAAGCTCCAAAGCATCCAATGAATTCGGTGATATCAATAACCCCCTTTTTACCGCAAATACCATTGATGCTGATAATGTAAATACCCGTTTACTGGCTAATATCAATGCTGAATACGAGATCCTCAAAGGATTGAAATTTAAAGTAAATCTGGGCGTGGACGGAAATCATTATACCGGTCGCAATTTTAACATCATTATCAGTGACCAGACCCGTGCAAGAAATAATAACTCACTCGATCGCAGCTTCAGCGAATCCTATTCCTTACTGGGTGAATATTTTCTTTCCTACAGCAATGTGTTTGGTGGTAAACATAAAGTGGATGCGGTGGCTGGTTATACTGCGCAAACTTTTGACGGAGATGTATTCTCCGCTGCAAAACGCGACTTCCTGAACGAAGACCCCAACCAGCGATTCCTGGATGTCGGTCAGACTTTACAGGGTATCGGTGGAAATCGCTACTATGATGCACTCCAATCTGTATTCGGAAGAGTCAACTACGATTACGACCAGCGCTATCTCTTTACTGCAACCTTCCGCGCAGACGGATCCTCCAAATTTGCAGAAGGAAACAAATGGGGTTATTTCCCTGCATTCTCTGCAGGATGGAGAATTTCAAATGAAAAATTCTTCAAATCATCCTTTATTGATGAGTTAAAACTGACAGCAGGATGGGGACAATTAGGTAACCAAAACGTAAACAGACTGCAATACCTGGCCCTGATTGGTGGTGGTGGTCGCTATTCCTTCAACAACAATACGGTTGTAGGTAACACACAAACCAGATTGCCCAATCCCAATATAGCCTGGGAAACAGCAGAAATGTCCAATATTGGTTTAAGTGCCGAATTATTCAATCGCCGCCTTGCAGTTAATCTGAATTACTTCGATAAAAAGACCCGCGACATGCTGCTATCTCCTCCAACCATTGGAACAGTGGGAACCCTCAGCATTCCGGATCAGAACGTAGGTGTATTGAAGAACTCCGGTTTTGAAATGGATCTTTCCTATAATAACAAAGTAGGCGAATTCTCTTACCGTCTGGGTGCAAATGCAGCCTTTATTAAAAACAAGGTGATTGAATTATTTGATGGAAACTTTATCGGGTCACGTACCTATGGTCGTCCGAACGAAGAAATTTCCCGCACCTATGAAGGATCACCAATTGGTATTTTCTATGGCTGGAAAACAGACGGTTTGTACCAGACGACCGATGACATCAATAAAGACCCGAATATTTCCAACGACCCGCGCCGTACATCCGGACTCATTGAGCCGGGAGATGTTCGCTTCGTTGATGCAAATGGTGACGGTCTTATTGATGATCGGGATCGCGTAAACCTCGGAAGTCCACATCCGAAAGTGGTATATGGTTTCAATGCCGATTTCAATTACAAAGGTTTTGATCTTGGATTATTCTTCCTGGGCAATGCAGGTGTGAAAATTTTCAATGCCGATCGCATGCAGGGTATTGATCCCACCTACTCCTTCAACATGTATGAAGAAGTGAAAGATCGCTGGACTGGTCCGGGTACCAGCAACAGCATCCCACGTATGACAACACGCAGGAATAACCGCAACTACCGCACTTCTGATATGTTCATTGAAAAAGGGGATTTCCTTCGACTGAAAAATATCAGCATTGGTTATACCCTGGCAGAAAGCCTGACGAACAAAATGGGTATAGGCAAAACCAGGTTTTATATAACCGGACAGAACGTATTAACTTTTACAGGATATTCCGGTCTTGATCCTGAGCTTGGTTACACCGATGGTAACAGACAGATCAATGTGGATTATGCACAATACCCACAGTCTCGCAGCTGGACTTTTGGCCTAAATGTTACCTTTTAACTGATTAAAGAGAAAGAATATGAAACATACGATTTTATATAAAGGATTATTTCTGCTGCTTGCCGCGGGCACGGTGAGTTGCAATAAAGACCTGCTGGATTCTCCTCCATATGGACAGTCCACTTCAGCAGATTTCTGGCGCAATGGCGATGATGCCGTTGCCGCATCTAATGCACTTTATTCCTTCATTGGTGATGAATATGTGTTTGCTCATACCGAACAAACCTGGGATATCTGTTCCGATGACCAGTGGAGAGCCGGTGATCACCCCGAAGATCAGGCAATTGAAGAATTCACCTACGAACCTTCCAATGTTCAACTGAACGATAGTTGGGCACGTAAGTACGAAGTTGTTTCCCGGGCTAATGCTATTCTGATTAATGTTCCCGGTATCAATATGGATAATACCCTGAAGAATAGGATTCTTGGAGAAGCCCATTTCATGCGCGGATTGATATACTGGCAGTTTTATAAAATATATGGTGAAGTGCCATTGATTCTTGAAGCAAATGTTCGGGAGAACAATTACAATGTTCCCAAAGCCAGTCTGGCAGAGATGGAAGCACAAATTGAAGCAGATTTTCTGGCTGCTGCTGACCTGCTGCTCCTTACCAATGACAATGCCAATCTCGGTCGCTCTACAAAGGGTTCTGCCTGGGGTTACCTGACCAAATTCTACATGTACAAAGAGAATTTTCCCAAAGCAATTGAATTTGGTAATAAAGTAATCACTGGTCCGTATGCGCTGGCTCCCAATTTTGCAGACAACTTTACACCTGCTACCAAAAACAATCCGGAAGTATTGTTCTCTATTCAGTGTACAGAAGGCTGGACAGAAAACGTAGCATCCATCTATTATGGCCCAAGACCCTGGGGTGGTTGGGGCTTTCAGGAACCAATCGAAGATTTGGCCAACGAATTTGAAGATGGTGATGAACGCCTTACTTATACGATGGGAAAAGTGGGCGATATGATTGATGCAGGTGCTTCAAACGGTGGCTTACAGCCGGTTCCTGCCGGACTCACCAACACTGGTTATTTCTTCCGGAAATATGTAAGCTGGAGACCCGATGGAGGCCTGGACAATAATATGAATATCGTACTGCTTCGGGCGGCTGATATTTACCTGTTGGTTGCAGAAGCGAAAATTCGTTCAGGCCAGGATGGAGATGCTGAAATCAACGCCGTTCGCAGCCGGAATGGTTTGCCGGATGTAAACAATGCAACCATGACAGAACTGATTCATGAAAGAAGAGTGGAACTGGCTGGTGAAAATGAGCGTCATCAGGATCTGATGCGTTGGGACCGCGCGAACATCGTTAATCTGCCTGCGCATTATGCAATTGATCGTGGCCAGTGGAAGCCAGGCCGCACATTCACCCGTCCGAAAAATTATAAATTCCCGATTCCACAACGTCAGATCGACCTCAGCAATGGGGTGCTGATCCAGAATCCGGATTTCCAATAATTGCGCCTGGCGCAGATCTGCTTATTTGAGCAATCCCAAACCGGTTCCTTTACTTTTTAGCAGTTAGTAAAGGGCCGGTTTTTTTTATCTTGCAGTTTGTATTTTTAATAGGAATTATACCCCAAATGAAACAACTGAACATTGCATTAAAAAATAGCTGCCTCTGTATTATGGCACTATTTTCCGGAAGCTGCATTTTCATTTCCTGCCAAAACGAAAAAGCCCCAAAACTGATTGGAGCCTGGCAAATTGATTCCGTATTTGATTTTTATAACGGTTTTACTTTTATGGATACCAATCCAACACCCCGCGAGGTACATGTTTACCAGCCAGACAAAACCATGCTTCGACAGGGCATGGGTGAAGAAAAAGTATATTATTATGAGCTTGAAGGTGCGCAGTTATTCATTCGCGACCTGCCCAATTCCACTATCCGCAATGAACAGGAAATCATTCGGCTCGATTCCACTCAATTGGTATTACGCAAAAATAAAAAGCCCCAGTTCGAAGGAAAAAACCAACAACGCTACGAACTTCGCTACTTCTCCCGCCTCCGCCCATAACCTATTCCTCCTTTTTCCCCTTTCCTATCTCCCTCCTCCCATACCAACATATTTCCATCATTTTCCGCCACCAACACCAGTCCCTCTTTCAATTCCCCAATTGACTTCCCATTACCGGGAACAAAAAATCCGGTTCCTTGAAGAAGCCTAAACCCACCATCCCCTATTCCTTTCAGCACAAGACCATATCCGGCATCCATTGATCCATTTATTACTTCATAACTATTATCATTTCCGGTAAGCAGCAGGTCATCCATTCCATCTTTATTAAGATCCTTCACCAGTATTCCGAAAACCGGAAACAATTGGGCTTCAACCGGCAATGGAACCATGCTCCAGGCGGAATCATCCCGATTCAACAATACAGTAGATCGCCATTCTTTTACCTCCCTATATTCCGCCTTGTTTAACAATTCAGCAGAAAATAAATCCGTAATTCTCGCTTTTGCATAATCTGAATAAAGCGGGAATTTTTTTCGCAAGCCCGGCAACTGCATCATTAAATCATCCCTGGGATGAATAGGATAAATTGCACCTTTATTGGCATAAGTAATAATTGCATTCCGATTGCCCACATTGGCGAAATCATACCAATAAATGCCAAGTGCTGCGCCTTCTGTATCCCACGAACCGGCATATCTGCTATTCAACCCATGATTTCCCAATACAAAATCAACCTTTCCATCCTTATTGAAGTCACCTGTCTTTATACTATTCCACCAGCCCACAGTTTTATCCAATCCCAAAGCTGATGTCTGATTCTCAAAATGGCCAGCTTTATTTACCCAAACCGAAACAGGCATCCACTCTCCCACTACTACCAGATCCATCCAGCCATCCTGATTAATATCAGCCCATACAGCATCATTCACCATACCAGCCGCTTCCAGTCCGGATGCACGTTTTTCTGTCACATCAATAAATCGCCCTCCTACATTTTCCAACAACTGAGACTGTCCGGATTCCGGATAATGTTGTGGACGAATCCGCCCCCCCACAAACAAATCCAGATCCCCATCCTTATCATAATCTGCCGCTACCACAGCGGAACCACTCGCAGTTGTTGAAGGCAGTGCATCAGGCGCCGGTTTAAATCCGCCATTACCATCATTCAGGTAAAGCCGGTCCCGGTAATAAACCGATCCTTCCTGAAATTCATTGCCTCCGCTCACCACATACAAATCCTGATCACCATCACCATCTGCATCAAAAAATACAGCCCCCATATCTTCCTGGTTCTTCTTTCCGGCATCCAGGATCCGTTTCACAAACTGACCACCTGCCTGCTGAATAAACAATTCACCAGATTGATTATAGGCACCGCCAATAAAAAAATCATCCAGTCCATCACCATTTAGATCAGCAACAGCCATTCCTGGTCCGCCCATTGAAAATTTATGCGGCAATAAAGGCTGGATATTAAAATCTGTATAGGGTGTTTCTCTATGTTTGAAATGTATTCCGCTGGCAGTATTCACCAAACGGAAAAGCGGCTCAGTTGCCAAAACCTCTTTTTGCGGCAGGCTTTCTTCCGATGTATATTCCAGGACCAATTCCGCATTCACAACAGGAGCCAAAAATCGTTGGCGTACTCCATCCGGCCATTCCACCAAAACAGAATCAATCTTTTCAGCTGATCCCAATCCTATTGTAATCCGATCATCCACACTCGACTGATACCCTCTTACCACCTGGTGCTCCTGGTAGATTACCTGTCCGCTGTAATGCAGCCAAATTTTCGTCCCCAGCCCACCTTTGTTCCCATCTTTTCCTTTGAACCGAAGGCGGATAAAACTATTCTTCGTTTGCTCATTAATCTTGTTTCGATAAACAAATGCCGGTTTTCCTGTATTCACCACCACCAGATCAAGATCGCCATCATTATCAAAATCAGCATAGGCAGCACCTGTAGAATAGGCATCCCGCGAAAAACCCCATTTTTCTGATTGATCAGCAAAACGCATCTCCCCAACATTACGAAACATAAAATTATTCAGATAAGCTCCCTCCAGTTGCTGAAGGGTAGCAAATTGTGCGGCATTCAATGGTTGGGTGGGGTCAACCCGGGATAATCCCTGCGATTGATAGGTAATAAAATCCCGATTGGTGATATCTCGCGGATAACCATTGGTGATGAATAAATCGCGCCGTCCGTCATTATCAAAATCAGCCAATAAGGGACTCCAGCTCCAGTCTGTTGCAGAAACTCCCGCATATTGACCGATCTCGCTAAAATAGGGCAATTTCCGTTCATTCAAACCCTGATGCAGGTGCAAGGAATTACGCATGAATTGCGGATCATAGCCAACCTGCAGTTCAGACCGATACCGATCGTGATTCGTTCCACCCAGCATCAGTTTCTGTCGGTAATTATCCGGTGGCAACATATCCACTTCCACCAGATCCGGTAACCCGTCATTATTGATATCTCCCACATCATTGCCCATGGCTGAATAACTGGTATGCTTAAACGCAGCAGCAGCCTGATCGGAAAATGTTCCGTTTTTATTATTGATATATAGGAGATCATTGGATAAATAATCATTGGATACAAAGATATCCGGCCATCCATCCATATTGATATCCAACACGGCAACACCTAATCCATACCCTTCCTTAAGTATGCCTGCTTCTCTGGAAACATTGGTAAAACTTCCATCGCCGTTATTCCGGTACAATCGGTCTGTATTCGCCATTTCTCCATTAATGCGCTTGGGACGGATAATATTCGGGCCCATTTCATCAGTGATATTTGTCAACAGATAACAATCCAGATCATCATCCCGGTCATAATCGAAAAAAACAGCCTGCACGGTATGACCGGTATCAGCCAATCCGTAGTCCCGGGCTCGTTCAGTAAATCGATTATTCCCATTATTGATATACAACTCATTCGCCCTTTTACCTGCAGTATGCGGACCGGCAAAACTCAGGTAGATATCAGCATTTCCATCCTGGTTGATATCCACAATGGAAACCCCAGTGGCCCATTTGCCACGGGTATCAATACCCGAAGCATCTGTTATATCGGTGAACTTAAAATTTCCTTTATTCAGGTAAATCCGTGAATCTCCCATATTGGAAGCAAAAAATAAATCAGGCAGGGAATCATTGTTAAAATCACCCACACCCACACCGGCACCATTATAGAAATATTCAAAAGTCAGAATATTAAGGCGCTCATCTTCCTTCAATTCATTGATAAAATCAATACCAGTTTGATCAGCCGGCAATTCATCAAAAAGAGTGTTTTTCTTCACCTCATCCGAACACCCGGACAAAACCAAAACAACGAGTAAAAAATGCACTATATATTTCATAAAAATCGGGAATGACAGCTTCTTAACAAGTTAACCAAATCTTGCATGTCACCCGGAATAAATACGCATTTTGAAGATTATTATTCGCAATTATCGAATTCATTGATTTTCGGCAAGGTTAACTTTAAGCTTCGTTCACGTTTATTGCTAATTTATTGGTACTTTTCTCAAAATGACTGCGCATGGATTCAAGACGAAAATTTATCAGAAACTCCTTTTTACTGGCCGGATCCGCCGCAATCCCAACACCCGGATTACTGGCTGGTGAAAAACCAACACCTTCCCCCGATACAGACATCGAGTTACAAAATGATTTTAAGAACACGTATGTAAAAAATATTTTTGTTACAGAGAATGAATTTCGCAATGCGAAACCAGCCATCGTAGCGGCACCATCCTTTGCGCAGGCAAAAGAAATTCTGCCTGTTCCAACCTGGAAAGGTAACCAGGCAGCCCTTGATATGTATTGGAAAGCATGGGAAATAGCATTCAAAAACATCAAGGATCCGGCGCCGAAATCAGGATTCATTGCATCTTATATCGACACCGCCTATAATGGTAATATATTCATGTGGGATTCCACTTTTATTACCATGTTTGCCCGCTATGGTTCAAGGGCCTACCCTTTTCAACAAACACTGGATAATTTTTACGGAAAACAACACCCGGATGGATTTATCTGTCGCGAAATCTGGGGACTCACCGGCAAAGATTGCTTCCATCGCTATGATCCAACCAGCACAGGCCCCAACCTGATTCCCTGGAGTGAACTGGAATATTACCGTCAATTTGGAGACCTGACCCGCCTTCATAAAATCTTCCCGGTTTTATGTGCCTATTATCAATGGCTGCGGCTCAATCGCACCTGGCAGGACGGCTCCTACTGGTCCAGTGGCTGGGGAACCGGTATGGATAACCAACCCCGTGTTCACAAAGAATACAATCCGATTTTCTCTCATGGTCATATGACCTGGCTCGATACCTGCCTGCAACAATTATACATTGGAAAAATTCTGGTAGAATTTGGATTTTATGTCGAACGCTGGCAGGAAATTGAAGACATCGAATCTGAAACAAAAGCACTCAAAAAATACATCAAAGAAAAATTGTGGGATCCTAAAACAAATTTCCTATACGATCGATACGCAGATGGCTCCATTGGGGATTTCAAATCAATTGGTGCATATTGGGCACTTTGGGCAGATATTTTGGAACCGGATGAACTTAAAAAATTTGTAGCGCACCTGAACGACCCGCAAACATTTGCAAGAAAACATCCGATCCCTTCCATGCCGGCCAATCATGAAAAATATCAGCCCGATGGGCGTTATTGGCAGGGCGGTGTCTGGGCACCAACCAACTTTATGGTGATCGCCGGATTACGTCAAAACAATTTTCATCAACAGGCGTTTGAACTCGCAAAAAAACATCACCAGCAGGTGCTGCAGGTCTTTAAGGATACCGGTACTTTTTGGGAATATTATGCACCAGAAACAACTGCTCCAGGTTTGTTGGCAAGACCAGATTTTGTTGGCTGGACAGGTCTCGTTCCCATCTCGATTTTATTTGAAGGAATCTTTGGTATCAAATCTAGCATTCAAACAAATACCATCAATTGGGATGTTCGTGTACTCGAAGAGCATGGTATCGATCGGTACCCCATCGGCAAGGAAGGAATTCTTTCTTTGCAGGCCGCAGCAAGAACAAACGAAAAACAAAAACCATCCCTTACCATTCAATCAAATTTGCCTTTAAAATTGAAACTAAGTTGGCCCGGAGGAAATGATACATTCGACATAAAACCCGGTACAAATAAAATATAACGGTAGGCCCTGGTTACAATCAGCCGGTTCTGAACAGGTTTCAGAACCGGCATTTTTTTATGCGCATAGTTATATACGTTATGACCGTACATACAGGTGCAGATTAAAAAATTATTTCCTTCGCATTTTGAAGTCTATTATACGCAAATCAACATAAAGTAGCTTAATGATGCCCCTACCTTTATGTTCAATACTGCTAAACTATATGTTTATTAACCAAAACATAACATCCTCCACAATCAGCTTTTTTTAACCCACATATTTATTAAACGAAATCAACTGGTATGAAACAATTCGCAGGCATTTTGCTATTCCTGCTGGGGCTTGCCATGGCCGCAAATGCCCAGCAGAAGATTACCGGTACTGTAACTTCCGGCAAAGATGGAAGTGCATTATCCGGGGTGTCCATTCAGGCTAAAGGAACCTCAGCCGGAACTACAACAGACAACAATGGAAAATACGCTTTTACCGTTCCGGCCGGCGTTAAAACACTGGTCATTTCGGCTGTTGGAATGCAAACAACTGAGCGAGCCATCGGAAACTCATCTACCATCGATATTATACTGGAGTTATCAGGTTCTGTTTTAGATGAAGTTGTATATATAGGATATGGCAGTTCCAGAAAACAGGATTTGGCGGGCGCAGTTTCTACACTCAAAGTAACAGATAATTTTAAAGGCCGCCCTGCTTCACTTGGAAATATGCTGCAGGGGCAGATACCAGGGGTACGCGTTACACAAAGCGGCGATCCCACTTCAAGCGGTTCGGTTGATATCCGGGGTAAAGGAAACAGAAATGGTGATGCACCACTTTATGTTGTAGACGGAGTAGTGGGTGCTCCTTTCAACCCAGCTGATATAGAATCCATTACGGTTCTAAAAGATGCAGCTTCTGCTTCCATTTACGGGGCATTTGCCGGCTCAGGTGGTGTAATCCTGATTACTACCAAACAGGCAAAGTCAGGTAAAATGACAGTAGAAGCCAATGTTTGGCAGGGAACTCAACAAGCCTGGAGAACGCCCGGTGTGCTAACCGCTGAGCAATTCAATATGGTTTGGAAAGATGCCTCTGAAGCTGCCGGAAGAACAGTTCCGAAAACCTACAACCCGATCACATTTCCATACGGAAATGTAACCCGCACAGATTGGGTAGATGAAATCTTCCGTACCGGACGCATGCAACACTATGACATGAGCATTCGGGGTGGTTCCAACAACATAAAAGCACTGGCATCAATAAGCTATGATGATGTGGAAGGAACACTGATCAACACCTATAATAAAAAACTAACTGCGCGTTTGAATGTAGACTTCAATCTGGCTAAATGGATTGAAGTTGGACAACATATTTTATACGATTTCAACAAGGGGCAAAGTGCAGTTGGGGATGGTCATACCGGTTCCATTTTTGGTGCAATGGCCTATCCGCGTTTTAGTACCGTACGGGAATATGGGCCTGACGGTGAACTTCTCTATGGTGGCACAGTTCCTCGCTGGGCACTTGCCGAAGGATTTAGTGTGGAAGCAGATTTACGTAACCCGGTTGCCATGTTGGAAAAAGTAATCCAACACAACCCATCCAATAAATTTTTCTCTAAAACTTCTTTACGTATCAAACCTCTGCCCGGACTACAAATCCGATCAGACCTTTCGATGGATATTACCAGTAACCGCAATGAATCATTTCAACAACGCTTTCTGGAACCGGGTCGCACAATTGACCAGAACTACCGCGCAATCTCCAACACCTTGCGGTCCTGGATGGTCTGGGATAATATCGCCACCTTTAACAAAAAGTTCAACCTGCACGACTTAACCCTGCTGGGAGGATTCCTTGTTACTTCCGAAAAAAGCCGCTACAATTGGGCTGAAGTTCGTGGATATGCTTTTGAAGATCCCTACCAGACCATATTCAACAATGGCACTGACTGGTCTATTCGTCCGTCAGAAGATATATGGGAACAAAATACAGTGAGTGTACTTGGAAGAGCTTCCTACTCATACGACGATCGGTATTTTGTTACTGCAAGTTATCGCAAGGATGCCTCCTCCAAATTAAGCCCAAAAAATAATGCAGATCAATTCCCGGCAGTTTCTGCGTCCTGGAAAATTTCATCAGAAAAATTCATGAGCCGGTTCGACAAACTAAACCTGTTGAAACTTCGTGCAAGTTGGGGACAGGTGGGCAGTGTAGGTTCTGTTCGCCGCTTTATTTATGCACCTCCTTACCAGGTTACCTCCTGGCCACTTTTCCTAGGCCCGAATGGAGAAAACCAGGCTTTTGGAATTTTTCAGCCAACTATTCCAAACCCCAACCTGAAATGGGAAACTACCGAACAGCTCAACATAGGATTTGATGTAAGCCTGTTTAACAATTCCCTCACCGCTTCAGCTGATTATTTCGTTAAAAAAACAAAAGATCTGATTGAAGCAATGCCAACCCCATCTGTAGCCGGTGTTGCATCTCCTCCCGAATTTAATATTGGTCAGGTAGAAAATAAAGGTTGGGAATTCAGTCTGAATTACACTAAAAAAATCAACACAGTTGAATTCAATATTGGTGGAAATATTGGAACCTATGACAATAAAGTAATCAGCATTGGCCAAACAGCCTTCATTGCACACGGAAATGGCGTTAACTCCATGAATCCGCTTCGTTCAACAGCCGGAATGCCCTGGCATTCTTTCTTCCTGATTGATGCAGAAGGTATTTTTCGCGATCAACGTGAAATTGATGCCTACACCTATACCAATGGTGCCGGAGTTACCAATAAAATCCAACCCAATGCACGTCCGGGTGACCTTAAATTTCGTGATGCCAACAATGATGGTCTCATAAATGATGGCGACCGGGTTTATATGGGAGCCTACGACATGCCGGATTTTTTCTATGGTTTAAATCTCGGTGTTAACTGGAAAGGATTCTCTTTGTCCATTTTTGCACAAGGAGTATCAGGAGTCAATGTTTTCAACGGGGTGAAAGCGATGACCTATACAGGATCCAAAGGTTGGAATATGAGTACCGATGTATTAAACTCCTACAATTATAATCCGAACTCAAACATTCCAAATCTGGCAGTAGTAGAAGATCCAAATGGCAACTTCTCAAAAGTATCCAGCTATTTCCTGGATAAAGCCGATTACCTGCGTCTTAAAAATCTTAACCTGGCATACAGCCTGCCTTCCCGTATACTTCAACAAACAGGGTTCCTGAATAATTCTACTGTTCGAATTTATGCGAATGCAGAAAACCTGTTCACCATTACTGACTATAAAGGATTTGATCCGGAAGTTGGCAACCTTGGAATTGACGCAGGACGTTTCCCTGTTTCCAGAATGTTTAGTGTAGGTATGAATGTATCATTTTAAACTATTCCATCATGAAGACGAAAATCATTGCAATAGCACTTTTTATAGCCGCAGGATGCTTTAGCTCCTGCAAGAAATATCTGGAATTACAACCCTACGGACAACCATCCGAATTAAATAACCTGACGGATGCACAAGCCATGCAGGCAGTTTATTCCTTATTCTACTGGCAATACAGGGAAGGGACACTGGGTCGCGGGTTCATGTGGTTTGAAAACTGCAGCGACAACTTTGTAACCGGTCGTACACAGGCAGAAGCGCAGAATATCAAAAACTTTGTTGACGAAGGTTCAAGCAGCCGGGATGTGCGCGATAACTGGCCGCAAATGTACCAGACCATTAATTATTCCAATAACCTGATCCGTTCAGCACCCGGAGCAACCAAGCTTTCGGAAAAAGTACGCAACAGCGTATTGGGACATGCCTATTTCATGCGCGGATTCGCTTACCTGTGGCTCGCACCCTGGTATGGCGACGACGGACCAAATGGCGGTATCCCGATTGTAACGGAAGCCACCACCATCGATCAGATTGATGTTCCCCGTCCGGCATCCGTTTTGGAAAACTATGATATGATCATCGAAGACCTGGAAAAAGCGGCTGATTTACTTCCCTGGTTTGATGAGATCCCTGAAGCAGAAAAGGGACTGATGCACAAAACTGCTGCCTGGTCCTTAATGGCAAGAGCAGCCCTGTATGCAGCACAATATGACAACGCTTATTACGACAAAGTAATTGAGTATGCTGACCGGGTAATCAACTCAGGTAAACACAGCCTTGTTCCCAACTACGCCGATGTATTTGAAATTGACCACAACTGGAGCCCTGAATACATCATGAGTGCCACCAGTACTGAAATTGATGGCTCTAAACTTCCGGGTGTAATTTTTCAAAATGGCGGATTCGGCATTTACAATACCTGGGGATATTTTCAACCTACTGTTGAATTGTTGAAAGCCTTTGAACCGGATGATACCCGCAGAAAAGCAAGCATCGCTATTCCGGGAGATACCCTTTCCTTCGTAGGTAATCAAATTATCTGGGCTGTAAATCCTTCCTCCGTATCAAGTCCAACTGCAATGACCATTTCCAAATACCTTGCTCCTTTTCGTGAAGCGGATGCAGTTGGTAATACCGTCAACCCCAACAGTGACAATGGTACCACTGATCTGAATATACCACTGGTTCGCTATGCGGATGTGTTGCTGATGAAAGCCGAAGCACTGATCTGGACCGGACGCAATGGTGATGCCCCCCTGAATCTGGTTAGAACCCGTGCCGGTTTGCAACCAAAAACCAATGCAACAAAAGAAGACCTGAAGAATGAACGTCGCTGCGAATTCGTTCTGGAATTTGGTGTATTCCGTCATCTTGACCTGGTTCGCTGGGGTGATGCGCAGGAAGTTTATTCAAAACCACTTCACGGATATAAAGTAACCTTATCCGGAACAACCGTTGCCGGTCTCGAAGAAATCGTAGTATGGCCTGCACGCAATTTCAATCCGGCTGTTCATCATGTATTCCCCATTCCGAACAATGAAATTGCAAAAAGCCAGAACCTGAAACAAAATCTTGGTTATTAAAAAGTAAAAAAATGAAACAGTTAATAGCAAGTATTCTTCTAGGTGTATTGATACTGGCCGGAGCCTGCTCCAAGGATGAATCATCCAAACCGGATGGTCGCTTACTGGGTCTTGAACTTTCATTCAATCATAAAGATCCAAAAACCGGCGAAACAAAAACCAATGCATTCAGTGATTATTACAGAAAAGAAGACCAGGTTGAAATCAGCCTCGAATCTTCCCTGGAAATTGACAAAATTGATATTGTAAATTCGGTTACACAATCGATATTGACAACACTTACTACCAGTGGCACCACCGCCAATTTTTCCGTTCCGGTGGAAGACCTGGACATCCCATTCGGACAAAGAGCTTCGCTGTTTTTCCACGTTTATTTCAAAGATGAGGGTAAGGATGGATTCAGTTATCCCTCTATGAAATCCTATACATTCAATGTGATCAGCGAAATTCCTTCCATTGTGAATTTTATGAATGCTGCAGGAACAACCACAGAGCTAAAAACCACTGATTATAATATTCAGGGCTTCACGGAAGATGCAAAACGCGGTGTGGTTGCTACATTTAAACCAGGCGCGATTTCTTATCTGGACATCGAAAACTCCCCGCTTCTGCAGTTTGGCACATCCAAAAACTTTTCTGTAAGTTTCTGGATCCAGTCGAATCAGGACATCAGTGATCCGGCCATAATGGGAACGCAGGACTGGAACAGTTCCAATAACAAAGGTTGGGTGATCGCCTGGCTGAATGGTCGCCTGCGCGTAGTTACCTGTGATGGTGCCGGTCTGAAAAATGATGTGCGCGAAACCAGCGGCAGCATGATCGGTGACGACTGGCATTTTGTAACCGTCTCCTTTAACCGAAACAGCAGTCTGTCTATTTTTGTTGACGGTGTGATGACGGCTACCGGTCCGGCTATTCCAATGGATATCAACAATGGAAATACCGTAAAAATCAACCAGGATGGCACAGGTTCCTATTCACCAAGGCTGGGATCCAAATTCAGTGGCGTAGTGTTTTATGAAAAAGCACTGACAGAAGCCGAGGTATTGGATATCTATAACAGCACGAAATAAAGAGCATGGGGTTTAACCGAACAAGCGTTTTAGTAGCAGTAATCAGTTTATATTTCCCCGCTTCTGTGATGGCACAGGCGGATCAAACGGTAAAGGATAACCTGCAGTACACACTGCAGGTTCCTTATCCGGTTGAAAAAATCAGTAGCTCCCCTAAAAAAGCCCGCATTAAAAATGTGGTGCTGATGATTGGTGATGGTATGGGTCTCACACAGGTTTCGGCTGCCTGGATTGCCAATCGCGGACAATTGTATTTCGAACAGTTTACACATACCGGTTTATCCAAAACAACGGCTGCCAATAAATTGATTACGGATTCAGGTGCAGGCGCAACAGCGATGGCATCCGGACAAAAAACAATTTATCATGCAGTAGGTGTTGATACCGTTGGACGGGATCTGGCCACACTCACCGATATCGCGCACAAAAAAGGACTGGCAACCGGAATTGTTGTTGCCTGCTCCTTAACAGATGCTACGCCGGCATCTTTCGCAGCCAATAATATCGATCGCGAAGAAGAGGAAGAAATTGCTACAGATTTTTTAGAAAGTAAGGTTGATATTCTGTTTGGAGGAGGCCGACGTTTTTTCAACCGACGCAAAGATCAGCGCGATCTGCTGAAGGAAATGGAGGATAAGGGATATGAAGTAATTACTTCCTCAACAGATTTTCTGAATTCCAGTCAGTCCAAAATTCTGGCTGTGGTGGAAAATGGCCAGCTTGATATTGCGCCCAAACGCGGACCTGTTTTTCAGGAAGCATCCATTCATACCCTGAACCTGCTGAAGGCCCGGAAAAAAGGCTTTTTTGCCCTTCTGGAAGGATCCCGGATTGATGACATGGGGCATATGAACAACCTGCCGGGTGTTGTGGAAGAAGTGCTGGACTTTGATCAGACTATTGGCAGGGTGTTGAAATGGGCGGCAGCTGACGGCGAAACCCTGGTAATTGTAACGGCCGATCACGAAACCGGCGGCCTCACCCTCCTTGATGGAGACATATCCACCGGTCGGGTAAGTGGTAAATTTTCAACCGGCGGTCATTCCGGCGTGCTGGTTCCGGTTTATGCCTGGGGACCCGGTGCTGAGCTATTCACCGGCATCTACGAAAACACAGAGCTCTTTCATAAGATCATTACCCTTCTTGGAAAGAAAGTGAACGGAGAATAGTCAATAGTGAATAGTGAATAAGGTGAATTAAGTCAATGGTCAATAGTCAATGGTGAATAGTCAATGGTCAATAGTGAATGAGGTGAATTAAGTAAATAAGGTGAACGTATTGAAAAGATTGAATAAGGTCAATTGATTCACCATTCACCATTGACTATTCACCTTATTCACCTTATTCACTTAATTCACCTCATTCACCTTACTCTTTTCACCTTTTTTTCACCTTTCACCTTTCACCTTTCACCTTTCACCTCATTCCCAGCTTCTTCAAAAACTCCTCCTTATAATTCAATCCAATAGGAATTTCTTTCTCCCCTACAAACACCCGGTTTCCTTCAATGTGTTGGATTTTTGATTTGTTGACAATAAAGGAACGATGCACCCGTATAAACTGCGTTACCGGCAATAGTTCTTCAAAAGCAGAAAATGCCATTGACGGCAGTAAAGTTTGCGAAACCATTGCAATCCGCGTATAATTGCCACTCGCTTCCGCATACAGGATTTCATCAAACAGAATCCTGAATATTTTACCGTCCGATTTAATAAACAAATAATTTTCACCTCCTGCTTCTGCTCCATCCTGTACAGAAACCTGTTGTCTTTTAGCCAGCACCTTATCAACTGCAACAATAAAACGCTCCAATGAAATTGGCTTTAATAAATAATCAGTTGCAGCCAGATCAAATGCATCCAGCGCATACTCCCGGTAGGCTGTGGTAAAAATAACTTCAGGCGGCTGGCGCAAGGTTTTAAGAAAAGACAATCCATCCAATACCGGCATATTAATATCCAGAAAAATCAAATCAACCGGTTCCCCTTTTTGCAGCAATGCTTTTGCCTCCAGAGCATTGCCTGCTTCAGCCACCACCTTCAAATAGGAAAGTTGCTGACAATAACGTACCAGAATTGCTCTTGCAATCGGCTCATCATCCACAATCAGGCAATTCAATAACATCATACCGCATTACTTTTTAAACGAATCTCCGCCCTAAACCGGCCATTGAAACGCTGAATCGTCAATATATGTTTCGCGGGATACAGAAACTCCAGTCGTTCTTTCAAATTCTCCAGGCCAAACCCACTGTTACGATCAATTATGCCCGCCGCAGGAATTTCCTCCGAACAGGAATTCTCCACATAAAAAACCAATTCCCCCAACTGAATACTCAGGCGAATATCAATAAAAATGCTATCCGCACTGGTATTTCGCGCATGTTTAAAGGCATTTTCAACAAGCACTATAAATAATAAAGGCGCAATTCCGATGGTAGATTTCAACCCCTCTGAAAGATTACAATGCAAAAGAAGGCGGTCATCCATCCGGATCCGCTCAAAATCGATATAATGCTGGATATAGGCCAGTTCTTCATGTAAAGGAACAAGCACTTCCTTTGCACCATAAACCGAATAGCGCAACAGATCCGATAATTTCAATAATAAGGGAGGCAGTTTATCGGGCTGGGCAATGGACAACCCGTATAAATTATTCAAGGTATTAAACAGAAAATGCGGACTGAGTTGCGCCTGCAGGGCCCGCAGCTCAGCCTGACTTTTATCTGCCGAAAGCCGTGCATCCCGCAATTGTTTCTCTTGGAATGTCCGGAAAAACTTTATCAGCATCCCCCCACTTCCTCCAATCAGGATAAAACAGATCAGTAAAAGCGAAAGCTTAATTCCTCTAAGGGAGTTGGATGGAAAATCAAATAAAATAAAAATTGTTATGGTGGGTGCTGCAATTAAAACAGTCAGCAATAATAATAAGGTTTGCATTTGCTGATGTGCTTTCTGTTGCCAGATAATTGCCAGATAACGCCCTGCAAACATGGCCAGTGTAAACATTATAACCAATGCTGTTGCCATGGATTCATCTTCCGGAACCTGCCACTGATGCGTAAACGTATTGGCGATAATCCATAATGGAATTCCCAGAATAAAAGCAAATGCCAGGTTCTGCCACCTCCCGAAAAACCGGATCCGTTCTGTTTGTACTGATTGTTGACGCATTTCACAAAGATGAAGGCAGCAATAGAATCCACCGCTTTTTTATGTTGAATCGGGGGGATAACAGGTCGAATCCTCCAATTATCCGGATGAATTCATTCGTCCTGCTGCAGCTACTATTCAACACCTAATCCATAAGATACGACCCTTTTATTTTCCCACCCTCTCCTCCTGACTAATTTTTGTGATATGAAAAAGCAACACCTTATCCTCCTCCTGTTTCCTGCAGCACTTGCTGCACAAACACCGGAACCGGTTCCAATTCAGGATACCATTCTGAAAAAAGACACCCTTCTGAAAGAAGTGATAGTCACCCATCGTAAACCACTCCTGACCCAGGCCATTGATCGCACCATTGTGAATGTGGATGCCATGATCAGTGCCGCATCCAGCAATGCACTGGAAGTACTGGATAAAACACCCGGAGTAACCGTTGACCAGAACAGTGCCATTTCACTGAACAGCAGAAGCGGTGTACAGGTACTAATTAATAACCGACCAACTTATTTATCGGCACAGGATCTGGCAGCTTACCTGCGAAGTTTGCCGGGCTCCTCTATTGATAAAATTGAACTGATCGATCATCCGCCTGCCCGATATGATGCAAGCGGATCTGCCATTATCAATCTGCAATTGAAACGTTCATCGGTTTTGGGCATCAGTGGCCAGCTGTCAAGTGGATATAGTCAGGGGAATTACCCGAGATCAAACCAGGGCCTCAACCTCACTTATTACACGCCCCGTCTGCGCTGGTATAATAATCTTGGTTATAATACAGAAACCACGTTTTCCCGCGATCGTTCAGAAAGAACCTATCTGGATGAAACCATGCAGCCGATCAGTGTTCAACTAATGGAGAACAAAACCATATTCAAACGCAATACCTACGGAATTCAGTCCGGAATTGATTATACCCTTAGTGCAAAAACAACTGTGGGAATGCTGGCCCGATACAATTACGGAACCAATAGAGACCGGATTAATTTCCAGCTCGATAAAATCCCATCCTTATTCCATCAGCAGCAGGATCGTCGGAATGCAGCCTTAAACATGAATTTTCTTACCAAACTCAATCCGAATGGAAGAGAATGGTCGGGCGAGTTCAATTACATGCATTATCAATCGAAGCAGGATCAGGAGATGAATGATTTCAACCTCCAAGTACCATCCACCATGCAGGTGCTCACCTTCAATACAGATTATAGTCACCCTTTGGGGAAAAAAGCAAAAATCGAAGCGGGATACAAATCGAGTTTTGTGAACAGCACAAACAGGTACGATTATACGCCAATTGAACCCCGGCAGCCGGGCATGGGCGAAAAAGAAACCTATCCATTTAAATTTCAGGAAGCCATCCAGGCAGCCTATATAAGCGCACAACAAAAATGGAAGCGATTCGGAATTCAATTGGGCCTGCGGGCAGAATATACATCCAACAAAGGAGCAGGTTTAACTGTAACCGGCGGATCCGGCGAAAACGAAAAATTCAGTACTGATTATTTGAAATTATTCCCCTCACTGCACATTAGTTACCAATTGGATAGCGCAGGTCATAACACACTTGCTTTAATGGCAAACAGGCGAATCCACCGACCCAATTACCAATTGATGAACCCTTATATACTTTATACAGACCGATATAATTACAATCAGGGCAACCCATTGCTGAAAGCACAGACCATGGAGCGGTATGAAATCAAATACATGCGTAAACAATGGTTGCAGACAGCAATTGCCTATAGCAATTTCAATGGTGTAATTTTTCCGGTTGCACGGGTGAAGGATTCGGTAGTAATCAGACGTAGTGAAAACGTGGCACGCGGACAAATGGTAACCATGAATAACCTGATTACGCAACGGGTCAACAAATGGTGGAACCTGCAAACTGCGGTTCGATTTTTACATGCCTGGCTGGAGGGCAAAGAAGGACATCCATCCATAGATGCCGGAGCAACAATGTTACGGATTGATTTACGGAATGATTTCAATTTCACCAAAACCTGGCAGGGAGAATTCGGTGGCTATTATGCCAGCAGGGATATCAATGTACAATCCTACACGAAATCCATTTTTCAATGTTATGGCAGTATTCAGAAAAAGATCCTTAACTCCAAGGGCAGTATTCGATTAACTATTGAAGATATCTTCAGAAGCTGGGTATATCGGAACCGTTCCTTTGGATTGGATCAATTACAAATTAATCAGCAACTCTTTGCAGACACACAACGTTTCGGGTTGGCTTTCACCTACTCATTTGGCAAAAAATCACTCCCCAAAAAGAGCCGCAATCTGGAACAGGCAAATGAAGAACAGAATCGGTTATAGTCATCTAAGTTGAAGGCAGTACCTGAAGCACGGTTTCACTGAACCGTGCTTCTCCATCTGTAACAAAAAAGCCCCAGTTGCCTTCTATCAGATTATAGGCCCGAAAATTCATAGCCACCTTATTGTTAACATACACAACGCCCATGTTGCCATCCATAAATACTTCCAGGGTAACCAGTGTGCCGGCTGCTAAATCCACCATTCGTTCCAATTCCACCTGATGATAGGTTTCATTAACCGGTCGTGGCCACATATCAAATACCAATCGGTTTCGGGAAGGCTCCAATCGGATAAAATAAGATTTCTCAAAATCATCGCTGCAGCGAAGCAGCAAACCAAGATCACGGGTTGCTTTCTTAAAACGGATACTGGACTGTATACGGCAGGTTGCAGGCATTTTACCACCGGATACCACATCAAAACAACCAACAGCAGCCGGTAAAAATATACAGATCCTGTTCTTCTTTACTACCTCTTGGAATCACTTCCCCATGTTCCGTAAAATGTACAAAGTCAGTAGTGCTCAGTCGGTACCAGGGTGTTCCTTCTCCAAACTTTTGCGCATTTCTCCAATCAAGCAAATAAAAGAGCTGAAATTTTCCTTCCGCAAACAGCGGAATAAAATCAGCCGCCCAGGCATTTTCGGGCTTGTAAAAAAAGGGGCGCTCTGAAGGTTGTTGTTCCGCCTTTCCGGAAGATCCCATGAGACTCTCTTCTACGGACGAAACAGAAAATTGCTGCAGTAACTCACCTGAGAAAAAAGGAAACAGACCAGATGCATAAAGGAAATTTCTGCGTTTCATTGGCGAATGATTGAGTTTCGAAAGATATAGTACAATTTAACTAAAATACTGCACCTCTCTTCTTTTACGGATCATGCTAAATTCTTGGGGGATGTTTTTAAAGGTTGATTTTTGCGGTCAAAAAGCAAGGCAAATTGGATCAACAGTCCAAGGAATTAATCGCTGCATTTTTACCGGCTGGGTTATTGAATTATTTTGATTTTAGAAGGTATACCTGCGGATCAAACTTCGACGCCGGGAGAATCAACTATATGATTGCTGGGTCCGGTGCAGGTCCGGCACAGGTGCGGTATAAGTCCGGGATAAGTCCGGGATTGCTGGGGAAATTACGGCCTGTTCTCCTTAGCACCTATTGTCGAAACTATAAAAATCAAGCTCATCTGCTCACGGCGAGCTGAGAAAGCATTTAAAACTTAAAGAGAATGCAACTAAAATCATGGTGGCTACTTTCACCTCTCCCCTTTCACCTTTCACGTCTCACCTTTCACTAAAAAAAATTCCTGATAGCAACGCTATCAGGAATTTTTTTTCCGTGCCCGGGACGGGAATCGAACCCGTACTCGCTTTTTCGGCGAACAGGATTTTAAGTCCTGCGTGTCTACCAGTTCCACCACCCGGGCATAAGGGGGGCTGCCTCTGGTAAAGGCTAATGACATCCTCCAAAAAAAAATTCCAAACGGTGGGTTTGGAATCTTTTGGAGCGGAAGACCGGGCTCGAACCGGCCACCCCGACCTTGGCAAGGTCGTGCTCTACCAAATGAGCTACTTCCGCAAAAAAACTATCTGACTGGCTTCCAATTGAACCTGAATAATCGACCAGATAGTATATCTAAAGAGCTGTTTTTCAATTGGGATGGCAAAGATAAGAACTCCCAACTTTCTGCCAAATTTTTCTCGAAATTTTTATTTGTATTTCGGCGTGTACTGCGTGCTTTCAGGCACCGTAACCTTGCCTTTTCCCTTGTAGCGATTCGAATACAAACCAAAACATCCCCCTAAAACAAAAGCCAGAATACAAAATACCTGGAGATAAAAAAGAAAACTGGAAGAGTTCACCCAATTGTGTTTAAAATCTTTTTCCAGCGGATTTTCTAATTCATGTGCCTGATTATGAGCCATATCTTTTATTTAAATGCTGTGCAAAAATAACGGTTCAACCCAAAAAATCATTCTTTAGTTCCGACTATTTCTGAAAAATATCGGCGACCTCTCACAAAATGATCCCATACCACAGATCCTTTATACCAGCCCCTCACTTTACCTTTTTTACTAATAGGAAACACCGAACGTCGATGACGAATCAGTACCCAGCCCATAAACCCTATATGTGCTTCCAATATTGCCTTGAAATAAATCCCCTGCCCTTCAAATAAACTCTTCCAGGCCGAAACTGCATCCAGCAGGAACCGAACCGGAATCTTCCAGATCAACTCATACCAGGGCAGGTTCTTCGCCAGCATCACCAGATTATTCCGGAAATTCAAAAATACCTTCCACTCATTGCCCTTGGGAAGCGTACCTCCACCCACATGATACACCACACTAGCCGGACAAACAAGTACCCGATACCCGGCCAGTTGCATTCTCCAGCAAAAATCAATCTCCTCCTGGTGCGCAAAAAAGAACTCATCCAGTCCGCCTAACCGATGGTATAATTCTGCCCGAACCACCAAAGCCGCCCCACTTGCCCAAAAAACCTCGGCCGTATCGTCATACTGCCCCATATCCTCTTCGCAATAATCAAAAACACGTCCGCGTGCAAAGGGATAACCCAGGGCATCCAGCCAGCCACCTGCCGCACCAGCATATTCAAAGGAATTTTTATCGTGGTACATATTGATTTTCGGCTGACAGGCACCAATACCCGGATTCGCTTCCATCAATCGCAAAATAGGATCCAACCAACCGGCTGTTACTTCCACATCACTATTCAATAACACATAATACCGCGCTTCCACCTTTTTCAACGCCTCATTATAGCCCTTCGCAAATCCAAAATTTTGCTCCAACTGCACCACCCGCACGGAAGGATGATTCGCTACCAACCAGCTTACCGAATCATCCGTAGACGCATTATCCGCCACTACCAGCTCCATACCCGCACAGGCATGCTCCAGCACCGATGGAAGAAAATTCTCCAGGTGCTTCCGGCCATTCCAATTCAGGATAACAACTGCTACAAGTGGTTGCAAGGGCTTGAAAATTAAATTAGTGGGCAAAAATACAGGTTCAAAACTATTCAGCTTAATTAGTTAGCTTTCAATCTCCAAACAAAGCCTATGCAAAGAAGAAAATTTCTGCGGGATCTCTCCTGCTCGGCCTTCCTGCTCATGGCCAATGGCGCGATCAAACCCATTCAGGCAGCTGGACTACTTCCTTCCCAGACACCCGAACGATTCCGCTTTGCCATTACTTCCGACGGGCACTACGGACAACCAAACACCCCGTTTGACGAGTATTACAGGCAAATATGTTCGGCCATAAATACCTTCAACCAGCAGGCACCCTTGAAATTTACCGTAGCAAATGGCGATCTGATTCACGATAACCCCAACTTTCTGGAAGCCTCCGCAAAAGCACTGAAACCAATCAGCACGCCCTTATATGTTACCAAGGGCAACCACGATCGGGTAACCGATGCAAGATGGAAAGAAATCTGGAACCAGGACGTCAATCACGCTGTAGAGTTGGGGGACAATGTGCTTCTTCTGGGCACCACTTCCAATGAAAAAGGCACCTATCTATCCCCCGATACAGCCTGGTTCGAAACACAACTAAAAAAATACAGCAGTGCTAAAAACATCTTTCTTTTCTTTCATATAACTCCCATTAAATGGACGGAACACGCCGTGGATGCAACGAATTTTCAGCAACTACTCAAACAGCATAAAAACATCCGTGCAGCCTTCAACGGGCACGACCATCAGGAAGATGGCGTAAAAATGTTCGGCTCCATCCCCTTCCTTTTCGACGGTCATTTCGGCGGCAGCTGGGGCGTTGGTTACCGGGGTTTTCGTGTGGTGGAAATCCTGCCCGATAACAGTCTGCTTACGTACATGATGAGTCCAATCGAAAAAATGGCCGAACTAACTATTTTCAATTCGCTGTAACCTATGTTTTCTATACTAACTAATTGGCGCAGCTGGCTGGCTCTCCTGGCACTTTCCATCGTAATCGGCACCATTTTTTATTCGCGCTACCTGGCCACCAAAATTGCACAGGAAGAACGCGATAAAGTGGAACTCTGGGTAAATGCCAGTAAAGCAATTTTTGATAATCCGGATATGCCCCTCACCCTGCCGAATATGATTCGCAATGAGCAAACCAATATTCCTATAATCGAAACCAACGAACGGGACAGCATCGTTAATTATATTAACCTCGATAGCATCAAAGCCGGCTCAGACCCCGCTTATCTTTCCGGCAAACTAAGAGAATTCAAACGCAACAACGACCCCTTTGTATTGGTATTGAGCCAGAATCCTTATATGGCGAATAAATATTATTATGGCAATACCCGCCTGTTGAAAGAAGTGAAATATTATCCGCTGATTCAATTGGTCATAGTGGGATTACTGATCATACTTTTGATTCTGCTCCTGAATACCCGTCATCGCTCCACACAGAACCAGCTTTGGGCAGGTATGGCAAAGGAAACGGCACATCAACTGGGTACCCCGCTCTCCTCGTTGCAGGGATGGGTGGAAATGTTGAAAGAAAGCGGCGGACAGGAAAACATCACCAGAGAATTGGAAAAAGATGTAAACCGATTAAAGCTTGTAAGTGATCGCTTCAGTAAAATTGGAAGCATTCCTCAACTTGAACCAACCGATCTGGTAAGCCAGGTAGATGCCATGCTGGATTATATCAAACGCCGGGCCTCAGGTAAAATCCGGTTTGATTTTCAATCGCCGGAAGCGGGCAGACTCCTAATTCCACTCTCTGCCACACTGTTCGACTGGGTAATGGAAAATCTACTGAAAAACGCGCTGGATGCCATGGAAGGTGAAGGACAGATCAGCGTTCAGATACAGGAAAATGAAAAGCAGGTAACCATTGATGTGAGTGATACGGGAAAAGGCATACCAGGCAACAATTTGTCGCGGGTTTTTGAACCGGGATTTACCACAAAAAAACGCGGCTGGGGCTTGGGCCTCTCTCTCTCCAAACGGATAATTGAACAATACCATCAGGGGGAGCTTTATGTAAAAAACTCGGAACCGGGTAAGGGCACCACTTTTCGGATCGTTTTACCCAGGGAGATGATGATCCGCAAATAAAATCACCCGAATTCTTGGGGGCAATTCCCTGAAATCCGTACATTTGCAGCCGCTTCAAAAGCGAGCCCGGGTGTTGAAACTGGTAGACAAGCCACCTTGAGGTGGTGGTGCTGGAAACGGCGTGCTGGTTCGAATCCAGTCCCGGGCACAGATAAAAACCTTGAAAGTTTATACTTTCAAGGTTTTTTTGTTGGTGAATTTTGCGGTCTAAGAAAATGCAAAATGGATCAACAGTACAAGGAATTAATCGCAGCATTTTTACCGGATGGCGTATTCATTTGGAAGAACGCAATGTGCATGAAATACATACAATCTATTTTCTCAAATCGGCAATGATAATTGAAATCCAGTCCTCATAGGGCTGTTTCAAGACAATATCCGGTTGAAATCCTGTTTGATCAATTGGTGCATTATCTGTCCAATTGGATTTCACCCCGGGTATTGTAACAATAAAACGATCAAAAGGCATTTTTGTGGGAATCGACATACCTTCATAATCCATCATGCCCACAGTATTGCTACCATAACTGATCGTCTTTTTGGATTGCTTTGCTAAATAGAAAAAATACTCTGCTGAACTTCCACACCGGTCATCAACTACCAGCGCAACTTTTCGCGGCTGGACAAGTACTGAATCCAGGGGAAACCGAACGCTCGGCAAAGGATAAAATGACAATTTGGTAGTTGGTAATTCCTGATAGGCCTTTTTATATTGCGCAACTATTTCTTCAGGAAAATACTTACTGTACTCTGCCGGAATAGGATTAGTTGCAAATATCGCCAATTCTGACAGCTTCATCTTTACATTATCCGGCGATGTGTGAACGTAAGAGGATGGTTGATCTATTGGATTCGTCATCAAATAAGGAAGCAATGACACCCAGCCGGTACTCCCTCCACTATTTCCCCGTAAATCAATAATCAGGAAGGGATGTTGCCTGATGCTTTTATCATTTGCCTGTACAAGTTCTGCAATTTGCTGTTCATTATTTCCGAATGAGGCGATTTTCAAATAGGCCACATCAGGAGCTAATTCAGAGTAAAACAGCCCATTATTCTGTCGCCATTGGGTCAATTCTTCCCGCTCTTTTGTATGCTGATTTTCCGGAAAAACCCTACCATAAATGGCCCCATTCCAAAATTGAAGCAGATTACCATACAACTTTACCGGCACATCCGTACTCATGAATCGATCATAGGTTTTGACATGAATTTTTTCTCCATTTTGACGGATAGTGAAATAAACGAAACCAACCGGAAACTGATCTGTGGAAGAAGCCAGCCGAATGCCCTGGTATTCCCCTGCCTTGTTCTTTATTATAGCAATCCTGGAAGATGAATCAGCACTTAACCAGATTCCTTCCAACCGATCCCGTTTCTTTTTATTCAGATAGCTTTTTACATTTTCTTCCTTTACGGGAACCACTACACTGTCAATATCTTTATTTGCCATAAAGGCAACAATAAAATGCTTGTCTTTAAAAAACCGAACATAAGAAGATAACAGATAATAACATTTTTTTGGATTTACCTCTGCCAATGCTTTACTGCGTAAATCCGTAATAAGTTTTTGATAATTACGCTCCGTTCCTGGATTTACTTTTGCAGGATACCCTGCATAATTTTCTTCTGTTTTAACAATTAAGGTATCTAGATTAGCGCGACAATCACAGTCTGACGACTGACCGTAAGAAAAAAAACCAACAACACTAATAACAACAACCAATAGAATTTTAATAAATTTATACTTCATTTTTTTTATTTAACAGGAACACGTATTATTTTTTCCATTTTTTTACCCTTGGCCAGTTCATCCACCAGCTTGTCCAGATACCTGGTCATTCTTGTCAGTTCATTGTCGATTTCCTCAATCCGGTATCCGCAAATAACACCCGTAATAAGATGCGCATTAGGATTCAATTTTGCCCTTTTGAAAAAGGTTTCAAAAGTCACTTTCTCAACAATAAGTTCATCCAGTTTTTGCTTATCAAAACCAGTCAGCCACTCAATCACCTGGTATAATTCCTCCTTAGTCCGGCCTTTACTTTCCACTTTGGTAATATAATGCGGAAATACAGAAGCAAAACTCATTTTTGCTATACGTTCATTATGTTCGGGAGTTACTTTCATTGTGCTAAATTTTAGGATAAAACATAAAATTTATTCCTATGCTTTTCTAAATTTAAGCCTGAACAAATAAAATGAAACAGAAAAACTATCAAATCGATGATTTAACAGATGCTATTTTCAAAGGAAATCCAGCTGCACCTTCACTCTATAATTTATTAAAAACAGGAATACAAATCGAATCAAAGATGTTGAATTCATTAAAGAAAAAGCCAAACGGCAATAGCAGTTGATTACCGGCTGCAGATCAATTCTAAAACTGCTTTGGCTTTTGCTTCAATGCTGCCAGTTGGGCAATTTCCTGCATTCGTTTTTCCCGTGTTTCCGGCCGTTTTGCCATTACTACCCATTGTAACATGGCTTTACGGGTCGATTTACTTAAACTGGAAAAAAAAGCAAGTGAACCTTTATTTCTCCTGAATACTTTCGCCAGTTCCTTTGGAAGTGACAAATCCTCAACTTCATCTATTCTTGCCCAGGAACCATTTTTCCTGGCCCGTTCAATACTATCCAAACCGGCCTGCATCATCTTTCCCTCTCTAATGAGTTTTTCAATCTTCTCTTTATTGATCCTCGACCAAATACTGATCGCTTTTCGGGGGCTGTAAAATTGAATATAACTGAACTCATCTACTGATTTACGTACACTGTCAATCCAGCCAAAACAAAGTGCTTCCTCTACAGCATCTCCCCAGGCAATGGATGGCTTTCCAGTATTTTTTTTATAACAAAACAACCAAACAGCCTTTTTGGTCTGATGGTTTTCAATCAGCCAGTTACGCCATTCCTCCTGACAGGTTGGATAAAATTGCTCAATAATTTCCTTTGCCATATTCAAAATATCTAGTTCGGTAAAAATACCGAACTTTTTAATAATTCGGCTTTTTTACCGAACTTTCTAATAATTCGGTATTTTTACCGAACTTTATAAATATTCGTATATTTTACCGAACTCAATACGTATAAATGGGACAACACGCTGTTCTGACATGTGACATAGTGAATTCCACGAAATTAAACAGAGCTACGGAAAAAGTATTGCTTTCCACCCTGAATAAATTGCTGGAACCCTATACCTATGAATTTTACAGGGGCGACAGTTTTCAGGTTTACCTAAAACCAAAAGAGCTGATCGAATCACTGCAGATTGCGCTCCTATGCAGAACTGCTGCAATTAAAACACCTGCTGAAGATCCTGCCACCCCCTGCGATCTTCGAACAAGTATTGGCATAGGAACCATTTCAGGAACGGTAAAAAAACTGGCTTCTGCAAAAGGGGAAGCTTTTTTATTATCAGGCCGCGGATTGGATAGTTTAAGTAAGAGCCAGGCACACCTGGTAATTTCAATTGAAAACGGGCAACCAAACGCGTTACGCCATGGATTTGAACTAATTTCAGCTTATACAGATTCCATTTTCCACAATATAACCACGAAACAGGCGGAGGTTATTTACCAATTATTACGTGGTAAATCACAAACAGAAACCGTGAAAACACTGAAAAAATCCAAAAGCACCATATCACAACTGGCGAATACCGCAAAATGGTCGGAAATTGAATGGATCCTCCTGATGTACAAGAACCTGATAAATGAGATCAAATGACTAGTGAATTACTCTGGCTTACCAAACTCTTGTTGGCGCATCTAATTACAGATTTTATTCTCCAACCGGAATCATGGGTGGCGGACCGCCAGAAAAATCATTTCAAATCCACCAAACTATGGTGGCATGTTTTGATCACAGCAGTTGTAGCCTGGGCGCTGATTGGATGGCAATATTGGGGAATAGCGCTAATTATTCTGGTGTCACATTTCATAATTGATGGTGTCAAATCCTATTATAAGGATGATGTAAGATCCTTCCTTATTGACCAATTAGCCCATTTAGCAGTAATTCTAATCTGCTGGCACCAAAAATTCATTGCTCTGGAAATAACCATACAAATCTGGCAAAACATATGGCAGAATACCAGTTTCTGGATTACACTTTCCGGATATATATTCATAACATTTCCCGCCGGAATCATCATTGGCAAACTAACACGCAAATGGCGCGATAAACTGGAAATCCAGCTACGTATCAGCAGTCCGGCCACTATTCTGGAAAACAGTTCAACAAGTCTTGCCAATGCCGGTAAATGGATAGGAATCATAGAACGAATCATTGTGCTGAGTCTGATTTTGCAGAACGATTTTCAGGCAATCGGGTTATTAATTGCAGCAAAGGGTATTATCCGTTTTAATGAAAAAGAACGGCCGGAAGCCAAAACCGAATACCTGGTTATTGGCACCTTACTCAGTATGGGAATTGCATTGCTGACTGGATTACTAATTTTAAACTACCGACAATAACCTTCTACTTTTCCTCAAACCAGTTAACAATGGCAGGCATATTTCTTTCAAAACCACCCGGAATAAAAAAATTCAATACAACCGCTTTGGCAGCAGATTCATTTTTAAAATCATACATTGTTTTAGCAGGAATCCGCAAAAATGTCCCTTTATCTGCAGACACCCACTTATCTCCAACCAAAAAGGAAAGAACTCCTTCCAGCATATAAAAGACTTCATCGTTTTCCTCGTGCTGGTGGGCACCCGGACCATCAGAATTTGGTTCTAAAATCCATTCAGATACACTGTATCGCTCATTCGTTTCATTTTCATCTGCCTTAAATACCGCGGTCATAGTTCCGCATGCATACACTCTGCCTTCTCCTGAACCCAGCAGCAGTACATCGCTATTTTCCTTTTTATGTTTCATTTTCCTTGTTTAATCCTGTTAAATCAATTTCAAACGAAATCCAAATACAGGCAATTTTCCAGGCAACCTGCATGGCCCTGGTAGTATGCAGGATAAGTTGATTCTTCGCTTTCTCGCGTGCACGACGAATGCATTCCTGGGTTAGTGACTGACCAATTCCTTTTCCTCTTGCTAAAGGTTCCACCGCCAAAGTAGACAACTGCGTCCAGTAGCTGTTCTTTCGTATTAACGGCAACTATCAGTGCCGTTTCAGGTTTCTGCAAAAGATCACCCACATTCAGCAATGGCCTGAAATTCTTCAGTTCGGGCATCTCCAATTTCTATTGAGGTATTCATTGAAAGATGAATATAAAAATAAACCATTGATTTGGCGACTCCATTCTGTGACCCCTGTCACATTCAGCATCACCCGTCTCCTGTAATTTGCACCTAATAATGACATTGAATGGTAAAAGAATTCTGGAATCAGCGGTATGCTACAAATGAAACCGTCTATGGAAAGGAACCAAACGCCTTCTTTAAGCTGTTTATCGATTTGCATAAACCAGGAACTGTTTTACTTCCTGCAGAAGGTGAAGGCCGTAATGCCCTTTACGCTGCTAAAAAAGGCTGGACGGTACATGCTTTTGATTTTAAAACATTTAAAGCCAACCAGCAATATGATCTGGTAGCAAGCATCTATGTGCATCTGCCACCCGCTCTAAGGAAAACATTTCACCAGGAATTAATCCGATCAATTAAACCAGGCGGTTTTCTATTATTGGAAGCATTTGCTAAAGAACAAATAGAATTTGATTCAGGAGGGCCCAAAGATGAAGCACTTCTCTATAATGCACCTACTCTTTGTAATGATTTCAAATTTCTGCACCTCCTGAACTGTGAACAAAAAGAACTCCGATTAAAAGAAGGAGAATTTCATTCAGGAAAGGCAGCTGTATTAAGACTAACCGGACAAAAAATATAATTCAAAAGAAAATACAGATCATGGAACAACTTACAAGCATGCCCAGAATTGGCGATAAAGCACTGGATTTTGAGGCAGTAACCACTACCGGCAAACTAAAATTTTCAGATTACAACAAAGGTTCCTGGGTCATACTCTTCTCCCATCCTGCTGATTTCACTCCGGTATGTACAACCGAATTAAGCGGATTTGCCCAGGAAAAGGATTTTTTTGCAAAGAATAACACCAAACTAATAGGTCTCAGCATAGACAGCATCCATTCACATATTGCCTGGGTGAATGCCGTGCAGGAAAAAACCGGCGTCCTATTTGAATTTCCCATAATTGCTGATATCGATATGGCAATTTCAAAACTTTATGGAATGTTACAACCTGGAGAAAGTGAAACAGCTGCCGTTCGCGCCGTTTTCATAATCGATCCGGAAGGAAAAGTTCGACTAATCATGTACTACCCGCTGAATATTGGACGTAATATGGAAGAAATCAAACGAACCTTACTGGCACTTCAAACCTCCGATACCAACAAATGCGCCATGCCCTTAAACTGGCAACCGGGCGATAAAGTAATTGTTCCTGCTCCAAAAACAGTGGAAGCACTTCTGGAAAGAAAAAACAGCAAGCTGGAAATGGTCGACTGGTATTTGGCGAAACGCTCGTTGAATTGACACGCGTACACACAAATGAGAAAAGTCCCGACATTGTCGGGACTTTGATTTTTTATTTATTACTGTAAATCGTTTTCCCTTCTTTAATGGTTGCTATCACTTTCAGATTGCCAATTTCCATAGTTGCAATTTTAAGCGGATTTTTATCCAGCAATACAAAGTCGGCCAGTTTACCCACACGAATCGTACCCTTTAAATTTTCTTCAAATGCTGCGTATGCGGCCCAATTAGTAATTGATTTAAGCGCCTGATAAGCCGATACCCGCTGATCAGGACCAATAATATCTCCGCTTCTGCTAACCCTATTCACCGTGCTGTGTAATAAGCGAATAGCATCCGGTTTGGCTACCGGAGCATCATGGTGCTCAGTAAAAATCATATTGCGTTTCAATGCACTCCCGGTAGGTGAAATGCGATAGGCTCTTTCCTTTCCCAATATCTCATCGCGATGCCAATCGCCCCAATAAAATGTATGCATGGAAAAGAATGATGGAATTATTTCAAGCTGCTTCATAGAGTCCAACTGATCTTCCCGAACTGTTTGCGCATGAATCATAACGGATCTTCGGTTTTCATTTCCATACTGATTCGATGCCTTTTATCAACTATTAAAGATTGGAATACACGTTTTTATTGTGAAGCTCCATCCATTTGGAAGGATCAGCAATTGCCGTCCAGCCAAATTGCTCATATAAACCATGGGCGTCACCCGTTAGTAAGATCCACCTTCTCAAACCCTGTAAATCCGGGTGACTCATGATGGTTTCCATCAACCATTTAGATAAGCCCTGCCCGCGAAACGCTTCCAAAATATAAACATCACCCAGATAGGCAATGGTTGAATAATCAGATATCACCCTTGCAAAACCAATCTGCAATTCTTTCTGATATACACCAAAACATAGTGAATTTTCAATGGCCTTTTGAACCCGCTCTATTGGAATATGTAAGGACCAATAGGCTTTGGCAGATAAAAATGTATGAATGGAATCGATATCAAGTTTTGACTTGTCAGTAGAAATTAAAAAATCGTTGTATTGACTATTCATTTCGAAAAAAAATTAAACATCGTACTCCTCCTTCCATTCCTCCATTCGATTATTATAAATAGCCGAATTACTCATATGCACCGAAATGGCCGTGGTTGCACCGGTTTGCACATTGGAAGCAGGTGGCACTTGTTGCGTAATGCTCTTATGAAAATCCTGCAGCGCAAACATGGTTCCATCCTTCATTTTCTCTTTCAAAATCGGAATCCCTCCATCCTTATTCCACTCGATTTTACTGGCAGATGTAACCCCATCCACCACACCCAATTCTTTGCGCGTGGCGGGTTCAGGATAAAAAACACCTTCATTAACCAATAACTCCACCGTTCCTTTGGTTCCTTTAATTTTAAAAATATACCCCTCCCTCGAATTCGCACAGGTGGCACCAAAATTCCCAATCATTCCGGCTTTATTGTATCGCAGCAGTACCTGTACATTGTCATACGTCTCCCGACCATCTTTATAAAAATCAATTCCCCCGGTTCCCAACACCTCATCCGGATGCGTATTAAATGCCCAATTGATAAAATCAATCTGATGCGATAATAATTCGGCTACCAGTCCGCCTGAGTATTCCTTATACATCCTCCAGTTGATCTGGCGGTCTGAATAACCCGGTGGAACAGGTCTGCGCCAGCTTGCATTGCGATCCCAGCGGCAATCAATCTGGGTTACTTTTCCCAGATATCCCTTATCAATCATTTCCTTTACCCTGTAGTATAGCGGAACATATCGATACTGATGTCCCACCTGAAAAATCTGGCGGGGATGCAATTTCACCTTGCTTACCAGGTCCAGTGCCTCTTCTATCGAATAGGTCATTGTCTTTTCCTGAAACACATGTTTACCCGCAGCCAGGGCAGCAACTGACATTACATAATGCAGATGTAGCGGAGTGGCAATCACGATCGCCTGAATGGATGAATCATCGAGCAAACTCCGGTAATCTTTAAATGATTTTACAGGTTGATCCTTCACAATTTTTCCGGCGTTTTCCAATTGAAAATCCAGCACATCGCATATAGCTCTTATTTCAAACAGCTCAGGCAATTGCTTCATTACCATCATTAGCCCGCGACCACGATCTCCGCAACCAATAACACCCACTTTAATTTTGGCATAGTTGGTGGAATTGCCAATTGCGTGCACAAGTTGGTTATTCAAAACCAGTCCGCCAGCCAGCAAACCTGCATGTTGTATAAACTTTCTTCTGCTCATTAATTTTATTGCATTTTAGCACCTTCCTGCAATTTTAGTAATAATTCATCAAGTTTTTCAAGGGTTAGCTTCATTCCCTGCTCCATTCCCATCTGAATCACTGTTTCCAAATCAGATAAAGAACTGTATTGAACAGTCGTCTCAACAAGTGTTTTTTCACCCTTATCTAAAAATAAAACCTTCCATTTTGCCCGGGGAAGTTCCTTATTCACTTCTCCCATTTCATTACTGAATGCATCTAGTGCCGTGTAATAATCAATTGGCTGAATGGTGATATACTCGGTATATCCCCAATATTCTTTTCCATCCGGATCAATCATTGCATAATGCCAATGCCCGCCATCTCTAAACTTCATAGATTTGGTTCGGGTGGTCATTGGCTTTGGTGCAAACCATTGGTTTAGTAGTTCACTCTGTGTATAACAATTCCAAACCATTTGCCGATCTGCTAAAAACTCGCGCTTTAAAGTTAATTGGCTGGTCGCCTTATCAGCAATAAAGTCATATAATAAGTTGGGGTTCATTTTTTTTGTTTTGTTTTAATGGAAACTAATAAATCATCCAGCTGATTAAACCGAACTTCCCAAATTTTTCTGAATTGATCTAACCATTGGTCAATTTCTTTCATCTTCTCCACTTCAAGCTGGTAGTATATTTCACGGCCTTTTTGTTCCTGCCTAACCAACTCGCATTCAGTTAATATTCGCAGGTGTTTTGATACCGCTTGTCTCGTTGAATCAAAATGTTCTGCAATAGCATTGGGTGTCATTGCCTGCAGTGCTATTAATACAAGGATGGCCCGTCTCGTCGGATCAGCAATGGCTTGAAATATATCTCTTCGCATAGTTATTCTGGTTTGTATACAAGCAGCATAATACCACAATCAAACTGCCTGGAGAAGGCTACTTGTAGTTTTTGCATGGTTTCAACCTCCTGAAATACAGGCATACCCTTCCCTAATATGGCCGGATTCACAAACAGATGCAGTTCATCAATCAATTGTTCTTTAATCAGAGAGGACACAAATCCGGCCCCACCATAAACAATCAAATCTTTTCCCGGTTGTTGCTTTAAGTACTTAATTTTTTCTACAAAATCCCCATTCTCCACCTCTGTATTATCCCATTCCGATTTAGTAAGGGTTCTACTGAATACAATCTTCTTCGTTTCGGAATATTTTATTCCTGCTTCCTGCTCCGGGTTATTCTGATCTGCAGCTACCGCTGCCCAATAGGGTATAAATCCGGTAGCCAGGTTCCTGCCAAGCAGTATTGTATCTACCGGCCTGGTTATTTCATCCACATATTCTTTGATATCGTCGGACCAATTAAATACCAGCCAGTCCATTTCTCCATTTTGCCCTGAAATGAATCCATCCACTGAAATCTGTACCTGTAATTTTAGTTTTCGCATTTTCATTGATTTTAGGTTATGAAACTAATTGGTTGCAAATATATATGCAACCTTTCGGTTTCACAAAATAAACTCAAACTTTTTTTAGATTTATAACCAGTCCCGCCAATCACCGGCTACCTTGTCCCAGTTGTAGGTTTCGTAATCAATTTCACCATTCGATTTTACCGGAAAATAATTGTGCTCCGTTCCGATATAGGCTTTAAATGTAAAATTATCCTTCCTGTTACGAATGGTTTCAATACGCAAATAATCATTGTAGGTACCCGCCGCATCTTTGGTGCCATAGCAAACAAGGACCGGTATCTTCAGTTTTTCCAGGTACTGAATCGGGGGAATCGAAAAACTATACATGGAGCGATAGGTATCCCCTGTTGAAACATTATTATTGGGATTGGCCACTATATCTTTCCAAAAACCAAATTGCTCTTCCGCAATGGGTGTGGTGGAAGAGGTCTCCATTGCTCTTTCCTGCTCAATTACCGTTAAAATTCTTCCCAATGGATTTCCACCGGAATAAATCAGGTGCGTAATTTTATGATAAATGGTTGCCATTTTTGCCGCAATCGTGCTGCCTTCAGAATGTCCGGCTACTACTAATTTTTTTGAAGAAACCCAGTCCTGTTTTTGCAAATACCGCAGCACATCTATGTTTCTGTTCACATAATAATCAAGGTAATTATGGGTTGTATAACCCTGAGGGAAATTACCGGTACTATCTTTATATGAATAATCCGCGTTCAATTGCGAAACATGCGCAATAACAGGTATGAATGGTTTGCTGATAATTACCAAATGATAATCCATCCCCAAACTATCCGGATTAAAAGGAAAAACCCCAAATTTCCCTTTTTCATCATATTTAATCAGGGGTTGAGGCAAACTTCCCTGACAAAATAAAAACAAGGGCTTTTCTTTAGATTCCTCTCCCGGCTGGCTCTTGACTAAAATATCCACAACAGTTCCCTGATAGGGCATTTGAAGATGTCGAAACCCAAAATCTTCCGGTGTCTTTTCCTGAGCGATTAAAACAGAGGTGGAAAAAACAAAAAAAATAATGATAAGGTACTTCATAATACATCATTTTATTTTCCAATCCCGATTATACAAACTCTTCAGCTTATTCTTCAACTCGGTGGAGAATATCTCAACAGCTCCTGATTCGTTTCCTGGGTTATATTCATAGGCTGCTGTCTCGTCACCTTCATCAAATACAAAATTCTTATCGCTATCCTTTTTGACAGTCATTATTATTTTCTTACTTGAATGTACAAACTTCCAATTGATAACAGAACCATTTGATGGGGAAATTTGTCTGAACTCACCTCCTAGCTTATCCGAAATAAACAAATAAACTGGATCACTATTGGACAATTTCTTATCACGATTATAGTCATGCGAAATTGCCTCGTAATATATATATTGATTAAATTGATTCGTCTCCTGATTTGCGAATCGGCCGTTCTCCGGATGAAAGCTTTGAATTAAAATTTTCTTTTCACTTAATAAATGAGTAGTATTCGACTTTGTATTATGAAATAATATATTCCAATAATTATTATTCGGCATTTCCTTATAATAAAATTCACCATTTTCTCTTTTTGATTCCCCTCCAGAAAGAGGAAATAAAAGAATTCCTGAGCTGTCAATTTCCACAAAATTGCTTGTCTGAAAATTAATTTTGGAAGTAGCATCATTTATAACTGCACTGGAGTCGGATTTGCTTTCAGCCTCCTGTTCAATAGTTGGTTGATTATTATTACATGAATAAGATAATATAGCTGGGAAAACGAGTAAAAATGCAAATCGAATCATGCATCAATATATCAATTCTGAGGGAACTGCGCAAACGAAACGCTTACACATCCTTTGTTTCCAAATCAACCACCCGGCTAATCTGCTTATCAATATCTACAAATTGCAGAATCAGCCAGGCAATGCCAATAATTAACGCGAAGGCAAAGAGCGAGAGCTCCCACCCGAAAACTGATTTAATGGGACCAATAAATCCCGAAAAGACAATCTGCCCCAAATTGGCCACCGTCATATACAAGGTAAACTGGCTGGCAGAAACTTTTTTCCAGCAACACTGCATAGCGATGGCAAAAACCGCAATACAGGAAAAAGTGTACAACAAATTATACGCCAGCATAAAGGCGAAAATAAAACTACGGTCATTCCAATACCTGGTTGAAAAAGCAAGTATTGATACACAGACAATCATCCCAAGCAAATAACTGTTCAACATCCGCTTCTTACCAAATTTGTCGATCAGGATGCCGCCTAACAACATGCCCGCTAGTCCGCCTGCCAGCTTAGCTGTGGCATAATATTGCGAATAGTCTACATTGGTCCATCCCAATTCCATTACGGTAAAAATGGGCATTATGGTGGACATATATTTAAACCCACCCTGACAAACAAATAAAACCAAAGCAATCAAAATAGAATTACGTAAAGTAAAAACGCGGTACAACGATTGAAAAATCTGTCTCCAGTTAGTCAGCTGCCACTTCAGATTTTCAGGAGATGCCTGCCCCTTTGTCCAGGGTGCTATCCGCTCTCCCTGCTTTTCTCTCAAAAAAGCAGGTACCAGCATAGTAGTACCAATTACAATCGCCATCATCCATATCGCTGCTTTAAATCCATAGCTGCTCAACAACCAGCTTCCAATGGCCAGCGAAACGGACATTCCCACAATCTTCGATCCCCACATCAACCCATTGGCTCTCGCCTGCTGATGTGCGGGAATAATATCCACTGCCATTCCATCTGTTGCCACATCCTGCAAGGCTCCAAAACTTGCTACAACAAAAGCCAGCAACATCAACCGGTTCAAATTATTCAGAGGATCCGGCTCATAGGCCATAAGAATACAACTCAGTACCAATCCGGCCTGTCCCACTAATACCCAGGGTCGCTTGCGCCCCATCGGCAAATAGGTATATCGATCCATTATGGGCGCCACAATAAATTTAAAACTCCAGGGCAGCACCGCCATATTAGTAAAAGCAGCGATCTCTCCCGGCGATTTTCCGTTCATCGCCAGCCATGCAGGGATTCCGAAGGTTAGCATACCCTCCGGAATCCCCTGCGCAAAATACAAGGCAATAAAATTGAAATAACGAAGCCCTGTACTGTCTGCCATTGCAGGCAGTCGCCTACTCCCGCTTATTGCAAAAGATGGGGTGAGTTGCATGGCTGTTAATTTATTTGGAGCTTAAGTCCTTGCGGAGAAATAACAACTCACTCCAACTCTCCTCTACAAACTCCGCCACATCCTTCAGGTAATGGGCATGGGATCCTTCTCCATGTATCGACTCATATACTTCTTTGAATGGCTTCCTAAATCCGTTTTCTCGTTCTTTTAACCCCTGTTTGTACCTGGTTACCAATACATATTGTGCCTTACCGGATGAACTGGCTGCATACACTGCCACCGTTACGCCGGAAGCTGTCCAGGTTTTCTTTAGCTTTTTGATCAGTTTAACTACCTCATCTCCCTGAGCAACCTTGGGATAAACATGCGAGATATTAATCTTATCCGTAAAATCGCCCACCGCAATCGTACTCAGCGAATCCAGATAAACCGAATATCCCGAAGATTGCCGGTCTGTCAAATGAACCGATACATTTTTGTTCCAGTCGGCCGTATGCTCCGGACCAAGATCACCCCTCGCATCCTCTGCCTCCCAACTGGTTGGCCCCTCGGTAATATGATAGCCCCCTGCATCCGGACCGGATTGTATAAAAAACACCCGCCAATGCACATCTCCCGTATGGTATTTTTGTGCATGCGCGGCCAATGCTTTTTCAAACTCCGCAATCTTTTCCATTTTTGGAAATACCCGGTGTGTGGATAGCAGATTTTTTGCCTGTGCAGAAACTAGTACCGGTAATAGTAGCAGACTATAAACCAGCATCTGTTTTAAGCTGAATTGCTTCTTCATTTTAAATTGATTTAGGGTGAACCATAAAGTTCCTCCCGCCCTCCATTTTCTGCTAGGACAAAGCCACAATAGAATCGGTCAAATCCATCTTTCAACCGGACAAATTTTATCCCATCAGGATAATTTCACCATTTTTTCCGCTTTCGCTCCAATTGCATAGCACCGCACGCCATCTAAGCCTTTAATAACTTAAATTAGAAGAACCATGCATATCCACCGGCATCTAACTACCATTTTCTGTTGCCTAATGGGTATGCTTTGGCATGAAAAAATTCTTTCCCAATCTCCCCTCTCCTACGAATCCATCTCCACCTCCAAAGGATTATCGCAGGGCTATATCTGGGACATTCTGCAGGACAAAAACGGATTTCTCTGGTTTACTACCAAAGCCGGACTCAACCGGTACGATGGCTATAATTTTAAAGTGTACGCCTATAATGCCTACGATTCAACCACTATCAGCAGCAATGCCACCCTGCATCTCTATGAAGACAGCAAAGACCGGATCTGGATTGGAACCGAAGACAATGGCATCAATGTTTTTGATAAGAAAAAAGAGCGTTTTCACAGAATCCTGCACAAACCGAAGGATCCCAATAGTCTTTCCGGCAATCGAATCAACCACCAGATAACCGAATTGGCAGATGGTCGTTTTTTAATCAATTCCACCGAAACCAGGTTTGATATCATCACACTACCCACTGATTTTTTCGAAAAATCCACCCCTCCAATTTTCGAACAGATTCCCAAACCAATGGATTGTTACAACCAGATTCTTTACACCGACTCAAAAAAAATAACCTGGTTCAACTGCAATGGCAAACAGTTCCGCTTTCATCCGGACAAAAACAGCTTTGTTTTGGAGACAGATTTCAAGCTTCATTTCAACACTATTTTCAATTCGCCAGACGGACTCTGGATAAACGATGAACGCATCAGCGAAATCGACAACCTCATCGCCTACCCTAGTTTTTCCAAAAACATATTGAATGGCCAGGGCAGCTTTTTTCTGAAGGAAACCAATAACCGGCTCTGGATTGCTATTTCCAATCTTAACCTGTTGCGGGTCTATGATCTAAGCAAATGGCAGCGAAATAAACCCCTGAATCCGGATGACTGCCTGATTGCCAGCGATACCCTCGTGGGCAGTATGAAGCTATATAAAGACAAAACCGGCCTTATCTGGCTTGGATTAAATGGGCATGGCATCCGGAAATATTCTTTTGAATCAGAAAAATTCAACCACAAAGCAAGGGGCTTCAGTGTCAAAAAAATCATCCGCACGAACCAGGGTGAAATTTTTGTACAAAGTTGGGCCGCCGACAAAATTGTTCAGCCAGATGGTAGTTTGGTCAATAATAACTGGGTGGAAAAAAAACATACCATCTTTGATTACTTCATCAACCGTAAAGGCGATTTATGGCTCACCAAAAGAAAAGCCCGCACCTCCCCCAAACTGCTGGAACTGGAACAAATAAATCTTACCACTAAAAAAAGCAGCATTTATCCGGTTGACCTCAAAGGCAATTATGGCGATGATCAACGGATGCTGGAAGACAATGAAGGTCATTTCTGGATAGGCGGATTAGGCGGAAGCTTTACCGTATTTAATCCCGCCACCGGAAAGGCAAAAGAATACACGCTTTCCAATGATTCAACCATTCAATTGGATAAAAATACGCAAATCACCACCATCTACCAGGATGGAAGTGGCATTATATGGATGGGCACTGAAAAAGGATTTGCAAAAATTGAAAACCAGGCTGCGATTTCACCCAAAATAACCTGGTTTCAAACCAATCTGAAAAACAGGAATTCCTTAAACAACGGACATATTTCTTCTTTTCTGGACGACCCCTCAGACCCCGGTACTTTATGGATCAGTACCAAGGGAGGCGGACTGAACCGGATGGAGAAAGCAACCGGCAAATTCAGTCACATTACCACAGCAGAGGGGCTCTGCAATGATGTCGTCTATGGCATCCTCTCAGATGAAATGGGGAATATATGGGGCAGTACCAATAACGGGCTCTTTTGTATTACGGCTACTAAGAATAGCACATTCGATATCCGGCATTTTACGGAAGTAGCAGGCCTGCAGGCAGCCGAATTCAATACGGGTGCTTTTGCGAAATTTCCAAACGGTCAGCTCGCCTTCGGTGGCATCAACGGCATGAATGTTTTTAATCCCAAAGAAATACTGATCGACACATTTGCACCAAATATATTCATCACCCGATTATTGATCAATAACAAAGAGATTAAGCCCAACGACGGAAGCGGACTATTGAAAGAAGCGATTGAATTTACTCCGGCCATCACCCTCCACCATGAGCAGGATCAGCTAACCATTGAATTCTCCTCACTTGATTTCAGGGCTCCGGATCAGAATAAATACCGCTATCAATTGGCAGGCATAGATAAAGAATGGGTAGAAAGTGGAAACCGCCGAAGAGCCAATTATATTCACCTTCCTTCAGGCAACTATACCTTCCGCGTGCAGGGCTCCAATAGCCGGGGAATCTGGAGCAACAAAGTGGCTGAATTAATTATTACCAGCCTGCCGCCCTGGTGGCTGAGTTGGTGGGCCTACCTGATTTATGCATTTTTGATTGGCTATGGCGCGATTTCCTATTTCAGATTCAAAGTAAACAAAGCCAGACTCCAAACACAACTAAAATTTGAGCAGAAAGAAGCCAAACGAATCAAAGAATTAAATTCTGTAAAAACACAGCTATATGCCAACATTACGCATGAATTTCGGACACCTCTAACCGTTATTCTGGGCATGGCAAATCAGATCAAAAGCGATCCGGAAAAACATCTCCATGACGGACTTAACATGATTGTTCGCAATGGAAACAATCTGCTGAAACTGGTAAATGAATTACTGGATTTATCGAAACTTGAAGACGGTAAGATGAGTCTTCACCAAATCAACGGAGACCTGGTTGCCTTTCTGCGATACATTGTGGAAGCTTTTCAATCACTGGCAGCGAGTCAGCAAAAGCAATTTCATTTTCTGGCAGATACCGATGAAATGCGGGTAGCCTATGATCCGGAAAAACTGAGTCAGATAATAACCAACCTACTGTCCAATGCCTTAAAATTTACACCGGCATTAGGAAATGTGTATGTATCAATAACACAGCTTGCCAATCCTGATCCGGATACTACCATTCTTGTTCTAAAAGTAAAAGACACGGGCATCGGCATACCGGAAAATCAGCTGGAACATATTTTTGACCGATTTTATCAGGTGGACAATAGCCATACCCGAACAACAGAAGGTACAGGCATTGGGCTCTCCCTTACCCAGGAACTGGTGAAATTGATGGACGGAACAATAACGGTAAAAAGTCCGCCTGTTGGTGCAACCAGAGGAACCGAGTTTACCATCAGTATTCCATTTAAAAAGGCACAATCGGAATTACTGGAAACAGTGCCCTCCCTCCCATTGAAAGATGCTGGTCTGCCAGCCACGGCAAATAAACAAAAGGATACTACAAAGGAAAGCAATAAACCCTTATTGTTACTTGTAGAAGACAATATTGATGTAGTAGCCTATACCGCCACCTGTTTGCCAGATTATAAACTGAGTGTAGGAAAAGACGGACAGGAAGGCTATGCTATTGCCGTTGATATCATACCAGATTTAATTATCACCGATGTAATGATGCCCTATATTGATGGCTTTGAAATGTGCCGGAAATTACGGGAAGATGAACGCACCAGTCATATTCCCATCATCATGCTAACCGCGAAGGCAGATATACAAAGTAAGTTGGAGGGATTGGAAAAAGGAGCTGATGTTTATCTGGAAAAACCGTTTAATAAAGATGAGTTGTTATTGCGTATCCGAAAACTGCTTGAGCAGCGAAAAAACCTGCAGCAATATTACAGCAAACAGATCGGGTTGGCCGCTGCGGAAATGCCAGTTGAGGCAGTAGCATCAACGAATATAAAAGAGCATGAGTTTGTAAAAAAAATAAGGGAATTGGTGGAAGCCAATTTCTCCAATTATGAGTTTAATGTAGAACAGTTATGCCGGCAGGTATTTATGAGTCATTCCCAATTACACCGTAAACTGGAAGCCCTGACCAATTGCACGCCTAATAAATTCATCCGGCTGGTACGATTGCAAAAAGCGAAGGAATTGCTGGCCGATCCAAGGCAAAGTATTGGATCCATTGCACTGGATTGTGGATATATAGATGCCGGTTATTTCGCCCGTGTATTTAAACAGGAATATGGAGTAACGCCACAGGAATGGAGGGCAGGGATAATTTAGCTGAGTTTCCAAAATATTTGCTGAATCTTAATGCAGTATCTGCGGTTATCCTGCGATTTCCCTTAATTATTTCAGAAAATCTTGTTTGCGGAATACCAATATCTTTTGCAAGTCTGTAAGCAGTAATATTTAGATTTTTAGTGTAATCATTTTCTTTATTTTTTTATGTCATTCAATTATTTGTTCCAACAATCGCTTTAACTCGGGATCCCTTGGACCAGGTAAATAATCATTGATAATTTTACCCGCCGGGTCAATTAACAGATAACGTGGAATTTCGTTAATTTTCATGCTTTGCAGGATGGCTGCATTGCCTGGATGAACAAAAAGGAAATTGGTGGATGGATTACTGTTCAGTTTAATGAGCCGGCTCTTCCATTGATCCTTATCCGTATCCAGGGACATACTTAAAAAACTGATCTTCTCCGCCGGGAACTGTTTTTTTAACCGTTCTAATTCTGGCAAATCTTCCAGGCAGGGTGTGCACCAGCTTGCCCAAAAATCAATCAATACATACTTACCTTTGTTATTGGCAAGTACCGAATCCCAACTGGAAACTGTTTTCCCATCAGGTAGCAGCAAATCGTTGGGCAATATTGGTCGAATTATTTGAACGGTATCACTGGAACGACGATAGCCTTTTACAATTTTCCTATAGGCCGGATTAATTGAATAATTGCGATATAGTTCTTCGTAATTTGGAGGAACGGTGAACCCAAGAACAGCAGCATTGTACATTAAACGAGAAAGCAAAAGATCTCTGGCAGAACCGGTGAAGACGGTACTTAACGTAGTAAAACATTCGTCGAACCTACCCTGATAAACCATAGCACTAATTCCCATAGAAGGATAGATGGATGTATTCAGTAAATTGATAAACGTCTCCATATTTCCATTCAGCCGATTGCGAGGAGCAGAATTACTGGCTAAAACAAGCCCCTCTTTTACCTTGTCATAATATACCTTTCGGGCAAACAGGGTATCGCGGTACTGCCAATAAAGATTAAGAAGCGTTTTATTATACAGATTCTTAGTATAATCTCGTGTAGATCGCTTAAATTTTCGGCTTACCTGGTAAGCTCTACTTAGGGAATCGAACAACTGCTTAGCTGCTTTTTCCGCTGGATGAACCTGTGCTTTTAATGAAAATTCAAGCTCCTGAATCATTTTATAATCATATTCAAGCAAACGGGTAATTTTTGGCTCTTTTTCCAACTGTTCAAAATGTTTCAGGACCTGAAGCTCCCGATCCCTCCTGCTTTTATTATTTAGCGTTGATAAGCTGGGTGTAAAATCTTTGGAAGGATCTGTTGATACCCTGATCCGATCCTTCGGATTAACCAGAAAACTATACTGATTCATCCAAAAAATAGTTGGACCAACAACCAATGCTTTAACCTTTTTTCCACGCTCAAGGTAAACAATATCAGTACAGGGAGAATATAACCAATGAGGTTTATGATACATCAACATAGGCCTGGGGTCCAGCGAATCGGCAAATACCAATTCATCTGCTTCAAAATAAACAGGCTTTGCTCTTCCTTCGGGCAAGCGCACACCACAGGAAGCGAATAAGAGCAAAAAAAAGAAACCTGATAGTATTCTCATATGCTGATTTGTTATTTAGAGTGCTTTTTTTTCAACTTAAATTTACTTTCATTCTCCTCCACCAGGTAATCCAGCATCAATTTCACTAAAAGTGGAATTGATTGATTGTCTTATTCTAAATACGTCATCCAATATCTAGATGCAAATGAATATAGCTAATCATTAAAATACTTAATACTTTTTAATAATGTGTTGAAGGCAGGTGTTAATTAACAATTTGGATGAATCCAACCGGACAATTACAGTTCCGGTGGCACGGTTTTAGAACTAATCTCAATTATAGAACGGTTATTTTAAAAGTCTAAAACAAAAAAACATGAGAAACTTTCTGAAATTATTTAGTATCCTGGTGCTTGCGAGTATAGTTGTTATTTCCTGCAGCAAAAAAGACGATCCAACCGATAATAACCTCTTTGTAGGATCTTATGAAGGCAGTATCGGCTTTGTGAAAGAAGGTGAAAATAAATCAACCAATAATGGTAAAGTTACCGTTGTAAAGGTTGGCAACAATTACAACTTCGTATTCTCTGATGGTATTCCTGATTTGAAAGGAGTTCAATTCCAGAATGATGGAGATAATGCCGTCGTTTCTATCGATAATGATGAAACTAAAATGATCCGGATTACCGCCAGTCAGTTAACCATTGCCTATGCCAAAGATGGCGAAGCATGGACAGCCAATTGTTCCAGGTAATTTGAAGGCTGATAGCAACTAAAAAACCAATGGCCTGTGAAAGCTCTTTCACAGGCCATTTTTTACCCTGACTCATTATATACCGCAATAGCCCTACTCACACTATTTCTAATGATTCAATTTGGCCATTTTTAACCGTAAACTGATAACTCAGCACCAGCGGGCTCCCGGGAAAATTCCCTGAAATCTCGGCCTTCAATCGCTCTGTCTTTACCGAATAATCCAGTGGATGCATAGTAGTCTGATACTTTTTATTGGCCTGCTCTATCCATTTTTTTATGGCAGTTTTACCCGTATGGGTTTTTCCTTCATCAAATACGACTGCCGTATCGGAAAAACAATCCGTATATGCATGACTGTCAAAATTATTCTGTGCAGCAACCAAATCTGCAAGCACTTTAGGTAAGTTCATATTTTTGTTTTTTAAGATTTAAATAGTTGGAATGGTTCCGCCATCAATCCCTCCCAAAGCATCCATAACCGATTGTGTAGCCTGATCCAGAGAAATCCGGGAACTATCAGTAATTCGTTCCATCATTCTTTCGGAAGATTCCATCATAATCCAACCATGCGAAACAGTTAAAACCCGAATCCCCTGGGGAGAAACTTCTTTGGATAATCCTTTACTGTAATTGATTAATCCTGCTTTTGCAGCTGCATACGGCAGGGTAGAATCGTACAAGGGAAGGCGCCCCTGAATTGAGCCAATATGAATAACTACGCCAGCTTTTCGGGCAAGCATCTTCGGCAGGAATGCCCTGTCCAGGCGAACGGAAGCCAACAGATTCGTTGGAAGGGTTTGCACCCAATCCTCATCAGTCAGATTAGCGAAACCTCCCCCTTAGTTTCCGATCCTCCCAGCGCATTGATAAGAATTTCGAGCCGTTAGTATTTTGATAGTACTTCTTCCGCAAGCTCCCGGGTACCGTCCGCCAAACTCAGATCTGCCTGAATAAAATCCATCTTTGCCGATTGCATTTCAGGTTGATTTCGGGCGGTAATAAGTACAATAGCACCAGCTTTTTCTAAGCGTTCAGCTATGGCTTTTCCGGTCCCTTTTGTGCCACCTGTTATCAGCGCAATTTTACCTGATAGTTCATTCGCATAATTAAATTCCTGTTCCATTTCATTCATTTTGTACAAATTTCTTCAGTAAGATCAGTTTGTACAAGTACGGAAACAGGAATGGCATAGGGAGAAATTTTTCCCCTATTGTCCAATTTGGAACATAGGTGTAATTTAGAAGAATGTATGAAAGAAAGATTTTACCAAACCTGAATTGTGGTCTGGATTTGATAGGGGAAGTATTGTACGGGAAATGGAAACTGCGCCTGTTATGGTTTATCCATGAGGGATATAAACGGCCAAGTGAATTACAAAGAAAAATACCGGATGCATCCAGGAGGGTATTGAATATTCAGTTGAATGAATTGGAAGCACATGAACTGGTGGAGAAAAAAATCTATCCGGTGGTACCGCCAAAAGTGGAGTACAGTCTGACTGAATTTGGTCAAACGCTGATCCCAATCATTTCAGCAATGGGAAACTGGGGCGATGAATATGAAGAGAGATTAAGGGAGGTAATATTGAAACAGCTATAAATTGTAAATGACCTGATCCACCGAAAATAAAATAAGCACTTTATTACAGTCTCTTAACTCTAATTAAAGAATCTCGGTATTTCTGAAAATTCAGATATCCATTATTCCCCGGATTATCAAGGTCAATCATTTTTCCATTTCCTGTATCATAAATTTGCCAGTTATGCTGTTTGGCTAAAATTACTAAATCGAAAAGCCCATTCTCGCCATAAACGGTAAGGAGTTTAGTTCTAACGGTACACTTGTCAGTATTGTATTCTATTGAAGAATCAACGCCATGTATAATACAATGATTGTCATTAATACTTATTTCCTTAAAATACCTTACAATCAATGAATCAAAATCTGTAAGTTCCAAAATGGAATCATCTAATTCTTCAATTGTAGAAATTTTCTGCTTAGAATTAAATAAAAATAAGTCCCAACTCATAGTATTTTATTTTGATCATAAAAATCATACTATTTAACTAAACTTACTTTTATTGTCGGATTTGTGCATGCTCTAAAAAGATGATTCTCAATTCGTACCAACAAGGTCCAAATCCATATAGCTATCCTCTCTTATCATATATTCAATCTAAACTAAAAACATCCACAATGCTTCGCCACCTGAGTCACATAACTGTGGCAAAGGAAAGCTGCGTCAATATATAGATTCCGGTGCAGAGGTGCAAGCTTCACGGGGGATAAATTAAACATCAAAATATATTGATTTATTATTTAATACATCAAAACCCACAAGATAAGTTCATTTGCATCTTTGAGTACAGGATGAGTACACCATGAGTACACCATGAGTACAGGATGAGTACAGAATGAGCCACCATGAACACAAATCAAGGCTGAAAATTGCTTATTATAATGAAGTTCCATTTGAGGAATAGCTTGGAATTACATCTACTACTCATACTGATCCAGTAAACTGCAAATTAGTTTTTCAACCTGACCACGTGAGGCTTTTAGTTTTGTCTGAGAATTATACGCATAGTTTAAATTCCGGACCTTGTCCGGACCGGCAATAGCTCCACAATCATCGGCATTGACATTCCCATATATTTTCTTCCCGCCTAAATAGATGAAAATTTTTATTTCATCCGGATGAGAAACATACAACTGTTGATACATGGTAATTTTCGAACCAACATCAACTCCCTTATAAACAAATGGCAAAAGCCTCTCGTTATTTAATACAGCATTAGTTTGGAAATCATTTTTATTTTTTGAAGAATTCAGATTTAGCAAATTCTGTATTAGATAGAGACAGAAATAATTTTGCACCCACCAGAACCTGCCAAAAAACAAATACTTCTGCGTATGAGGTTAATGAATCTTTCTCAGTATGTAAAACATGCTCCGAAACTGAGCTGTCGAAAATGCAGGTAACTGAAATCTCAACAACATGGATCCATTTAATCTCAATAGATATAATCGCTTATATGTAATTGCAATCAACACTCCGAATAATCAGAGGAGAATAGGCCATTGATGGCATGAATCTGATCGATGGGAATTTCGAGCTGGTTATCCAGTTGCATATAGTGACGCCCCTCTTTGGTGAAAACAGATGTGATGAGACCACTGGCGCGGGTAACACCCTTGTCCTCATACAGCAAAGCGGCTTTTTGCTTCTGCTGGTATAAGCTTAACACCAACTCATAAAAGCTGGCCCTGGGTGGAAGAGTTTCGCGCTGGTCCATATGGGTGAATTTACAAATTAAAATCCCGGTTCAAAAATAACAATCCTCGCTTTATCCATGTCTAATCTATGTCTAATCCATGTACCGCCACCGCGTAAAGCATGTACCATCCATGTACCAAACAGGTGCTGTAAATGTATTAAACGATTGAAAACTAGTGAAATAAAGCAATGTTCAGGCTTGTTTGGTACATGGATGGTACATAGATTACCCCCTATTCCCCTTCCGGATCCACCACCTCGGTTTCGGCTACACGACCCACCTGCCCATCTTCCAGCCGCACTTTAATGCCGCGGGAATGAAAGGCCGCAGAGGTGAGAATATCTTGTACAATGCCATAAGTCAACCGCCCCGATCGCTGATCTTTTTTGAGGATGATGGCTACCTCCAACCCGGGATAAATGTTTTTGCGGTACTGAGAGTCCATGAGGTAAATTTACCTGTCGGGAAAACCCGACCGGAAAATATACCGGTCGGGTGGTTCGAAATTATTTCCTTTTCAACACGGCTTTCACCTTCTCCACTATGGCGGCGGCATTGAGGCCGTATTTCTCCATTAGCTGCGCTGGAGTGCCACTTTCGCCGAAAGAGTTATTCACGCCCACCATTTCAACGGGAGCGGGCTTATTGCGGCTTAAAAGCTGGCAAACAGCATCTCCCAAACCGCCATTGAGCTGGTGCTCCTCGGCAGTTACGGCACAACCGGTTTTCGCTACCGATGCCAGAATCGCGGCTTCATCCAGCGGTTTGATCGTATGAATATTGATGATCTCGGCATCTATACCTTCCTTCTCCAGGATCTCCCCCGCCAAAATCGACTCCCATACCAGATGTCCCGTTGCAAATATGCTCACATCCTTCCCCTCATTCACCACCCAGGCCTTTCCAATCACAAATTCCTGATTGGGATCCGTAAACACCGGCACAACCGGACGACCAAAACGCAGATAAGCCGGACCAACATGATCCGCCAGCGCAATTGTTGCCGCCTTTGTTTGGTTATAATCACATGGATTAATCACCGTCATCTCCGGCATAGCCCGCATCATCGCCAGGTCTTCCAGAATCTGGTGGGTAGCTCCGTCCTCACCGAGGGTTAATCCTGCATGCGACACTGCAATCTTTACATTCGATCCGGAATAAGCCACACTTTGCCGAATCTGATCATAGACCCGGCCCGATCCGAAATTCGCAAACGTAGTGGCATAAGGCACATAACCGGCAATTGCCAGTCCAGCTGCCACTCCAATCATATTTGCTTCCGAAATGCCACATTGTACAAAGCGTTCCGGATTTTCTTTAATAAAGGGATCCAGTTTCAAGGAAGCCACCAGATCAGCACAAAGCGCCATCACATTTGGATGCGTTTTGCCCAATTCCGCCATGCCGGCACCAAACCCGGACCGTGTATCTTTCTTTTCCGAAAAAGTATATTTCTTCATGATTGTTTTTTGATGGATTAATAATCGCCCAGGGTTTCTGGTAATTGGGCCAATGCCGTTGCCAGTTGCTCATCATTCGGCGCCGTGCCATGCCATTTATGGGTATGCATCATAAAATCAACACCCGCACCCATCTCTGATTTCATCAGAATAACAATCGGCTGCCCCTTGCCTTTTAAGGCTTTTGCTGCCGCGATGGCATCCAATACCTGCTGCATATTATTTCCATCGGCCAGATCAACCGTTACCCATCCAAATGCCTCGTATTTGGCTTTGATATCTCGGTTATCCATCACCTTGTCAGTCGGACCGTCAATCTGCTGTTTATTCCAGTCTACTATAGCAATCAGGTTATCCAGTTTATAATGCGGTGCAAATTGCGCTGCTTCCCAAATCTGTCCCTCCTGCTGTTCTCCATCACCCATCAGCACAAATACCGTAGTATCTTCTCCGCGTAATTTCTTTGCATGTGCGGCACCTGCTGCTACAGATAATCCCTGTCCCAATGAACCCGATGCTATGCGGATCCCCGGCAGATGCTCATGCGTCGCCGGATGCCCCTGCAGGCGCGAATTAATTTTGCGAAAAGTAGCCATCTCTTTGATATCGAAATAACCACGTCGGGCCAGCACCGAATAAAAAAGCGGGGATATATGACCGTTAGAAAGAAAAAACAGGTCTTCCCCCCTGCCCTCGCGCGAAAAATTCAGGTATCCATCCGCACCGCGGCTTTCATCCATCTTCATTTCGTGAAAATACAGGGCAGTTACCAGGTCGGCACAACCCAGGGAACCACCGGGGTGGCCCGATTGGCAACCGTGCACCATGCGCACGATATCGCGGCGTACCTGCGCCACGGTTGCTTCCAATTGTTCTAATTTCATGTCTTGGTTTGGTTTAAAATTGCTTTGTCCGGTAGAGTGCATACTCCACACCCCTTAATTCTGCCAAACCTTTCAGGCGACCAATGGCAGAATACCCCGGATAGGTTTTTTTCTTCAGGTCGTCCAGCATCTGGTGACCATGATCGGGTCGCATCGGCAAAGATAAGCCCCTGCGCTTTTGGATGGCTAAAACTTCTTTAATGATGGCTACCATATCGGTATCGCCATCGAGATGATCGGCTTCATAAAAATTCCCCTCCGCATCTCTGCGGGTATTTCTCAGGTGCAAAAAATGCACCGAATCGCCAAAGCGATGGAGCATGACCGGTAGGTTATTATCAGCCCTTGCTCCGAATGAACCAGTACAAAAACAGAGGCCGTTGGCTGCTGAGGGCACGGCTTCCAGCAGATCAGCTGCATCCTGCTCTGTGCTCATTATGCGCGGAAGACCCAATACAGGATAGGGCGGATCATCGGGATGAATGGCCATTTTGAGCCCAACTGCTTCTGCCACCGGAACCACTTCCCGTAAAAAATAATAAAGATGCTCCTTCAGTTTGGCCGCATCAATTGCTCCGTATTTTTTCAACTCCGTTAAAACCTGTTCTGCTGTAAAGGAGGCATCACTGCCCGGCAATCCCAACATCATATTGCTGAATAAAAAACGACGGGCGGCTTCATCCATGCTTTCATATCGCTCCCTGGCTGCGGATACCTGATCAAACGTATATTCTTTCTCGGCACCGGGTCGCCCTAGCAGATAAAGATCAAATACCAGGTAATCGAGCCGGTTGAAATATAACATGGTACTGCCATCGGGTAACGGATAATAAACATTGGTGCGCAACCAGTCGAGCACCGGCATAAAATTATAGGTTATCACCTGCAGGCCGGCAGCGCCAAGGTTTTGCAGGCTCTCCTTATACTTTTCAATATGTAGTTTATAATCGCCCGATTGTCGTTTGATATCGTCACTCACCGGCAGACTTTCCACTACGGTCCAACTGAGTCCTGCTGCTTCGATTATTGCCTTACGCTCAGCTATAGCCGAAGCAGTCCAGACCTCTCCAACCGGTATCTGGTGCAGGGCTGTAACAACGCCGGCACAGCCCGCCTGCAGGATATCAGAAAGACTCACCGGATCCTGCGGGCCGTACCAGCGCATGGTTTGATGCATCAACATCGGCTTCTGCTTAAATAAAACGATTGATCATATTCTCCAGCAATTCCTGTTTACCGCTTATTGCTTTTGGTTCACCATTTTCAATGGCATAGGCACGCAGGTCTTCCAAGCTTAACTTACCTTCTTCAAATTCTTTTCCTTTTCCGGAATCGAAGGAAGCATAGCGGTCCTTGCGGATTTTTTTATAGTCTGATTTCTGTAATACTGCATCTGCAATCAGCAGGGCACGGGCAAACGTATCCATGCCTCCGATATGCGCGTGGAAAAGATCGGCAGCGTCGGTACTGTTCCGTCTGATTTTTGCATCGAAATTGATACCGCCGCCTGCAAATCCACCGGCTTCAAGAATGATAAGCATGGCTTCGGCCAGTTCATTCAGGTTATTTGGGAACTGATCGGTATCCCATCCATTCTGGTAATCGCCGCGATTGGCATCGATGCTGCCCAGTAATCCGGCATCAGCCGCCACCTGTAGTTCGTGCGTGAAAGTATGTCCGGCCAGTGTTGCATGATTCACTTCAATATTCAAACTGAAATCGTTCAGTAAATCGTGCTGACGAAGGAAGCCGATTACGGTTTCGCAATCATAATCGTACTGATGTTTGCTGGGTTCACAGGGCTTTGGTTCAATAAAGAATTTCCCTTTGAATCCCTGCTTGCGCGCATAATCTTTGGATGCATGCAGGAAACGAGCCAGGTGTTCTTTCTCCCGTTTCATATCTGTATTCAACAGACTCATATAACCCTCACGGCCACCCCAGAATACATAGTTTTGTCCGCCTAATGCGATGGTTGCATCCAATGCTGCTTTTACCTGCGCCGCTCCATGTGCCAGCACATGAAAATCGGGATTGGTTGAAGCCCCGTTCATATAACGGCGACTTGAAAACAGATTGGCCGTTCCCCATAATAATTGCACTCCACTGGCCTGTTGTTTTTCTTTCAGGTAGGCAGTCAGGGTTTGCAGACGACGATCGTTTTCAGCGATATCAGTTCCATAATCCACCACATCCACATCGTGGAAGCAATAGAATGGGAGTCCGAGTTTGGTCAGGAACTCAAAGGCAGCATCTGCTTTGTCTTTGGCTCTTTCCACTGCATCTGTTTTTTCATTCCAGGGGAACAGATGGGTTGCTTCTCCAAAAGGATCCGATCCATTTCCGCAGAAGCTATGCCAGTAGGCGCCTGCAAAACGCAGGTGTTCTTTCATGGTTTTACCTGCCACTACTTTATTGGCATCGTACCAGCGATAGGCAAAGGGATTATCACTTTCCTTACCCTCGTATTTTATTTCAGGCACGCCTTTGAAATACTCTTTTTGTCCAATTGTAATTGCCATTGTTGCTTGTTGATTGGTTATTAATGTGAGCTGGCAAGCTGTTCGAGCAACAGCTTTTTCCATTCCTGATAAATTTCTTCGTATAAATCCGGCTTTCCGGGTTCGATGGTAGCGATTGGCTGGCGATGACTGCCCGCTTCTTTGGCACTCGCATAATAACGTGCACCGATACCGGCTCCAATAGCCGCACCGAAACTTCCATCGCCTTCGTAAAATTCCACCGTTACCTGATTAAGATCGGCAAAGGCCCGCGTAAACACATCACTTAAAAAAAGATTGGCTTTGCCGGCACGCACCACGTTTGGCTGACTGCCATTCTCCCGCATAATATCAAGTCCATACCGGAAAGAACAGGCAATTCCTTCCTGTACCGCCCGCACCAGATGCGGCGTACCATGGATATTGAAATCGAGCTGTTGAATATGCGCACCGATGATTTTATTATTCAGCATTCGTTCTGCTCCGTTTCCGAAAGGAAGTGCACGAAGTCCCTTTGCTCCTGCAGGAACCTGTGCCGCCAGCTGGTTCATCGCAGCATAAGAGAGCGCCTGTCCCGCAATGGTCTTTATCCATCTGTTGAAGATGCCGGTTCCATTAATACAAAGCAATACACCGATTCTTCTTAATTCCTCACTGTAATTAACATGTGCAAAACTGTTGATTCTTGATTCAGGATCATAACTCAGCACATCACTGACTCCATAAATAACACCGGAAGTTCCTGCTGTTGTGGCTACTTCTCCGGGCTCCAGCACATTCAGCGATAAGGCATTGTTGGGCTGATCTCCGGCTTTATAGGAAACAGGGACACCTTCTTTCAACAGCAATCTGTCTGCAACGGATTTTTTTAGCTGTCCATGCGAAGAGAATAAGGGATGAATATTCGGGATCAGGTTTTTGCTGAATCCAAAGACATTCATAACATCCTCGGATAACCGATTTTCTTTAAAATCCCAAAAGACTCCTTCAGACAAAGCCGATACGGTGGTAGTGCTGGTTCCGGTTAGTTTCAGGGCGATGAAATCTCCGGGTAGCAAAACTTTATCAATTTTCTCATACACCGCGGGCTCATTCGCCTTAACCCAGGCGAGTTTGCTGGCCGTGAAATTGCCGGGGGAATTGAGCAGATGCTCCAGACTACGGGTGGAACCGATGCGCTGATAAGCCTGTTCTCCGATTTGCACAGCCCGGCTATCGCACCAGATAATGGAATTGCGCAATACCTGTTGGTCTTTATCCACCAGCACCAGTCCATGCATCTGATAAGCAATTCCGATAGCCCCGATTTCCTTTGGATCATAGGCTTTTGTTGCATGGCATTTCAGGATAGCCTGCTGTACATAGTCCCACCACTGATCGGGTGATTGCTCGGCCCAGCCGGGTTCTACGGCAATAATATCCGCTTCCGTTTCAGGATAAGAAGCCGTTGCAAGTATCGTCTGATTGGCGGCTTCCACTATGGATACTTTAACAGAAGATGTGCCGAGGTCTATTCCTAATAAATACATGTTGATGCTTTGTCTATGGTATGGAAAGATACTGGGTATAATAGTAATTTTTCCATCCAGCGAAAATAGAGGAAAAAATAGAAATTGCAACCGTTTGCATTAAAATATGCAATTTTAAGAAAGATAAAGAGGGGAAAGAGTAGAAAGGAGAAGGAGAATAGGTGTACGAATGGAGCTCCCGCAACTGGATCTGACATTCGGTTACAATAGGGCAAATACAGTCTGAAACTTAGTACAGACAAGCATTTAATAACACATAAACCTGGCTTTTCGATAAATAAATGAAGGCTTTTTTAAAAAAACTGAGGGCGGCTTTGGATTTTTCCCGAAGTTTGAGCAACGGATTGCAATTATGAAGCAAAAAAAAGAAATTACGATTTACGATATCGCACAACAACTGGACCTATCCTCTGCAACGGTGAGTCGCGCTTTGCAAAACAATCCGGTTATCAATAAAAATACCCGAAAGAAAATTCAGGATGCCGCCAAAGCAATGGGGTACCAGCAAAATACCTTCGCCAGTAACCTGCGCAAACAGAAGACCAATACCATCGGTATCATTGTTCATGAACTGAACAGTAACTTTATCACTTCCGTACTGGCCGGCATCGAAAAGATTACAGCCGATGCAGGATATGACCTGCTCATCGCCCACTCTTCCGAATCCTTTAAAAAAGAAGCAGCCAATGCAGCCAACCTCTTTCATAAACGGGTAGACGGTCTCATTGCCTCGCTTGCATTCGACACAAAGGGACTGGATCATTACCAGGCTTTTTTTGATAAAAATATCCCCGTTATTTTCTTCGACCGGGTGGAGGAGAAAGCCGATAATACCAAGGTCATTATCGATAACTACAAATCGGGTTACCAGGCCACCGAACACCTGATTGAACAGGGTTGCAAACGCATTGTGATTGTAACAGCCAATCTTAGCCGAAATGTATATGCGCAGCGTTTGAAAGGATATAAAGATGCCCTTCGCGATTACAATATCAAGTTTGATGAAAACCTGGTCCTTATCAAAGATCTGAGTGAAAAATGCGGACGCGAAGCTGCCCTGCAGATTCTGAAAATGAAAAACCGTCCGGATGCCGCTTTTATCACCAATGATTTCTCCGCTGCGGTTTGTATGCAAACCCTCAAGGAGAAAGGAATTCGTATTCCGGAAGACATCGCCATTGTAGGTTTCAACAATGATGCTATCGGAAAAATTATTGAACCCCAGCTGACAACGATTAATTATCCCGGAATCGATATCGGAGAGATTGCAGCGCGTAATCTTATTGCACATTTAAAAGGCGATCAGAATATCCGGCAAACCAATACCATTATAGCCAAATCCGAATTGATTATCCGTCAATCCTCCCTAAAAAAAGGGAAATAAACTACTATGCTGCCATGAGAATTTTTCAACTTTTGACCCTCCTGCTTTTCTTTTCTGATGTTCAGGCAGAAGACGGCTATCGGTTATGGTTACGTTATGACCGGATAAGCGATAAAAAATTGCTCGCCACCTACCTTCAAAAAACTGCTTCGATATCTATTACAGGACACTCAACTGTTATTCAGGTAGCCAGAAAGGAATTAGAAATTGGATTAAAAGGATTAGTAGGTGTAAAGCCAAAATTCTCCACTCAATCTGCCTCCGCAAACCTGCAGATTGAAAAAGTTTCGCGTCTGATTCCTGCTGCTGATTTATTGCAATTGGGAGAAGAAGGTTTTCTGATTCGCACCCCCCATTACAGCGGTAATCCGATTGTAATTACAGCAAATTCAGACCGTGGTTTGCTGTATGGAGTATTTCATTTTTTACGCCTCCTGCAAACACAGCAATCCATCGCGCAATTGAATATTGTTTCTGCACCCAAAATGAAGTTGCGTTTACTTAACCATTGGGATAACCTGGATCGTACCGTAGAGCGCGGCTATGCAGGATTTTCGATCTGGAACTGGCATACCCTGCCCGATTATATTGATCAGCGTTACATTGATTATGCCAGGGCAACTGCATCGATTGGCATTAACGGAACCGTTCTCACCAACGTAAATGCAAATGCCACCGTATTAACTCTTCCATATCTGCAAAAAGTGAAAGCACTGGCAGATAATTTTCGCCCCTATGGAATCAAAGTTTATTTAACCGCCCGCTTCAGTGCACCAAAAGAAATAGGCGGCTTAAAAACGGCTGATCCATTAGATTCGCAGGTACAGGATTGGTGGAAGAAAAAGCTGAATGAAATCTATACACTGATCCCTGATTTTGGCGGTCTGCTTGTGAAGGCTAACAGTGAGGGACAACCGGGTCCGCAGGATTATAAACGCAGCCATGCCGATGGAGCCAATATGCTGGCCGAAGCCATTGCGCCCCATAAGGGAATTGTGATCTGGAGAGCATTTGTGTACAGTGCGGAACTGCCGGATGACCGACATAAGCAGGCATTTACCGAATTTGTTCCGCTCGATGGCACATTTCGTTCAAATGTACTTGTACAGGTAAAAAACGGGGCCATTGATTTTATGCCGCGTGAACCTTTTCATCCGTTATTTGGTGCCATGCCGAAGACCCCGCTGATGATGGAGTTTCAGGTAACACAGGAATACCTGGGACAAGGAACACATCTTGTTTATCTGGCACCGCTGTTTAAGGAATGTCTGGACAGTGATACGTATGCCAAAGGCAAGGGCACCACCGTTGCAAAAATTGTGGATGGAACAGCGGATCAGCATGAACTGAATGGTTTGGCTGGTGTAGCAAATATTGGAAATGATATCAACTGGACAGGACATCCATTTGGGCAGGCAAACTGGTATGCACTCGGACGACTCGCCTGGGATCACCAGTTGAGTGCTGAAACCATTGCAGAAGAATGGATCAGGCAGAGTTTTTCCAATGATGCGGCCCTTGTAAAAGAGCTATCGCAACTGATGCTGTCCTCGCGCGAAAGCATGGTCAATTATATGAATCCGATTGGATTGCATCATATCATGGCTACCGGGCATCATTATGGTCCAGGCCCCTGGGTGGGAAACCTGAATCGCCCGGAATGGAATCCGACCTATTATCACCGGGCAGACAGTGTGGGTATTGGATTTAATCGCACGGCAACCGGATCCAACGCATTGAGTCAATACCATCCGCAGGCAGCAGCAGTTTGGAAAGATCCGGTGAATTGTCCGGAAGAATATTTTTTATGGTTTCATCATGTATCCTGGAACCACAAAATGAAAAGCGGAAAAACGCTCTGGGAGGAATTGTGTTATCGGTATAATGCCGGGGTGGATAGTGTAGCAATGATGCGGAAGAACTGGAATAAACTGGAGAAAAAAATAGATGAACAACGCTTTGATCAGGTGAAGCAGTTACTCGCATTGCAGCACCGCGAAGCAAAATGGTGGAGAGATGCCTGTTTATTGTATTTCCAGACATTTTCACGCCAGCCCATACCGGCGCAATACGAACAACCAGCACACACATTAGACTATTATAAATCCCTGCGCTTTCCTTATGCGCCGGGTAACTAACCAGCAAGATTAACCGAAAAACTATAATGAAAACAGAAACGAAGACAGCATTGGTCACAGGGGGTGGATCCGGACTGGGTTATGCCATCGCGAAAGCTTTTACGGAAGCGGGTATCCAGACTGTGATTGCAGGAAGGGAGCTGGAGAAACTGGAGAAAGCTGCTTTTACATTGGGACCGCTTTGCAGCTATCGGGTTTGCGATGTCACCCATTTTGCAGCCCTTCCGCAATTGGTGAATGATATTGAGGCAGGTATTGGTCCTATTGACATTCTGGTGAACAATGCCGGCATCAACCTGAAAAAAGAATTTACTGAAGTAACTGAGGAGGAGTTTACGCACCTGCTCAACACGAATGTAACGGCGGTATTTGTATTGAGCCGGGAAGTTGTGAAGAAGATGCTGGAACGCGGTAAAGGATGCATCATCCATATCAGTTCAATGGCGGCCATTTATGGCATGCCCAAAGTAATTGCCTATACGGCCAGCAAAGCAGCGATTGATGGCATGACCCGTGCGATGTCAGTGGAATTATCGCCTTTGGGAATCCGTGTCAATGCCATTGCTCCCGGTTTTATTTACAGTGATATGACTGCCAAAGCGCTGGATGCTGATCCTGATCGAAAAGCCCGTGTGATGGCCCGCACCCCAATGGGAAAAATGGGACAGCCGGAGGATATTGGAGCTGCGGCCTTGTATCTGGCAAGTGATGCCGCTTCCTATGTAACCGGTGTTGTTTTACCTGTTGACGGAGGAAACAGCAGCAGCTACTAACACAAAAGTATAAACGACGAACGCTTCGCTATGAGTAGAAAAATCAGAGTAACGATTCTTGCTGTATGCCATCTGCAGTTTGCATTGGCACAAAATCCTGTTGCAAAGACAAACTCAAACTGCTACGATATAGCCGGGGCAAGCATTCTGGTGGATTCATCCGACTATACTGTGGTGCAAAAAGCAGCCTTTTTTTTAGCCCGCGATTTGCAATCGGTTACAATTAAAGAATCCCGAGTAGGAACCGCATGGTCGCAAGCTTCGTCTACCGCGATTATTATCGGCACGCTGAATCAATCCTCTTTGATCAATCAGCTGGTGAAAAAGCACCGAATTTCTGTAAGGGAGATTAATGGAGAATGGGAAGCCTATAAGATCCTGACGGTCGCCCATCCCGCTAAAGATATTAAACAAGCATTGGTGATAATTGGGTCAGATCGGCGTGGTACGGCTTATGGTGTAATGGAATTGTGCAAACGCATAGGGGTGTCTCCCTGGAACTGGTGGGCAGATGTACCGGTGAAAAAATCAGCACAGGTTTGGATGGATGCTGATTCGGTAATCGTGGATGCTCCCAAAGTAAAATACCGGGGCATTTTTATCAATGATGAGGCTCCGGCACTGAGCAACTGGAGCAGGGAAACATTCGGGGGATTCAACTCGAAATTTTATGCCAGGGTATTTGAATTAATGCTGCGGTTAAAAGCCAATTATATCTGGCCGGCCATGTGGGGCCATGCTTTTTACGATGATGATTCACTGAATATCAAAACCGCTGATGACTATGGGATAGTAATCGGCACATCACACCATGAACCCCTGATGCGTGCACACGATGAATGGCGTCGCTATGGCAAGAAACAATTGTGGAATTATGATAGTACAAAAAAAGGACTGCAGGAATTCTGGACATACGGTATGAAGAGAGCCTGGAATGAAAAAATTGTAAGTGTGGGAATGCGCGGTGATGGCGATGAGCCAATGAGCAGGGAAACAGCAACGGCCCTGCTGGAGCGGATTGTGGGCGACCAGCGAAAAATAATATCGAAGGTAACAGGCCGGCCCGCTTCCAAAACACCGCAACTCTGGGCCCTTTACAAAGAAGTGCAGGATTATTATAAAAAAGGAATGCGGGTACCCGATGACGTTACACTCCTGCTTTGTGATGACAACTGGGGTAACCTGCGCATGCTGCCCCGGCCAGGTTCTAAAAAAAGGAGCGGTGGCTACGGCATATATTATCATTTCGATTATGTGGGCGGTCCGCGGAATTACAAATGGATAAATACCAATCCGCTTCCACGGATCTGGGAACAAATGCACCTGGCATGGGAACACGATGTAAAACAGATCTGGATCGTGAATGTAGGTGATATAAAACCGATGGAATTACCCATTTCTTTCTTTCTTGATTATGCCTGGAATCCCGACCGGATTGGTGCAGATTTGATATTCAGCTATACCAAACAGTGGGCTGCCCAACAATTTGGTCCGATACATGCAGAAGAGATTGCATCTTTGCTAAGCGGTTATGCGAAATTTAATGCACGCCGGAAACCTGAATTGTTGGACGACCGCACCTATAGTTTTAATTATGACGAGTGGGATCGGGTGGTATGGGAATACCGCAACTTGCAGGAACGCGCCAAACAAATTCAAGCTGCATTGGATCCAATATATAACGACGCCTATTTTCAATTGGTGCTGCATCCAATAGAAGCAAGTGCGAATTTGTATCAGTTATATCATCAGGTTGCGTTGGGCAATGCAGAAAAAGTGGCGGAATTGTATAAGCGCGATTCACTCATCACACTGGCTTATCATCAATTGAATAAAGGCAAATGGAACCATATGATGAGCCAGACGCATATTGGTTATACATACTGGCAGCAGCCTCCAGTGAATAAGATGCCCATAGTTAAAACACCGGCAGAGGGATCAGCGTATAAAAAGGCAGAAGATTCGATTATCCGGATCCGCAAAGCGAACTATCCTAAAGAAATGACTGGCACTGCATTCTTTGAATTGAATGGAGTGGTTTCAATAGAAGCCGCACATTTCACGAAGGCATATACTTCAGGTGCCATCAATTGGGTGGTATTGCCAGATATCGGAAGAACAGGTGATGGGATTACCAGTTTTCCGGTGACTGCCGATACTTCTTCCGGGCCATTTCTGGAATACGAAATTCATACATATAGCCAGGATAGCTGTACAATTTTTAGTTATTTCTCTCCCTCTTTAAATTATTATGGTACAGATAACGGCCTGCAATATGCGATTTCAATAGACAATGAAAAGCCGCAGCTGATCAGCTTGAATAAAGAAGATAAAAACAGCATATCCGGAATATGGAATCGTTGGGTAGCAGAAAACGTGATTATAAAAACGAGCCGGCATACTATTTCAGGTCCGGGTAAACACCGGGTGCGATTCTGGAGGGTGAGTCCGGGTGTGGTGTTGCAAAAACTGGTACTCGATTTTGGAGGAATGAAGCCATCGTATTTAGGTCCGCCTGAAACCCGAATTAATACACAACAACAAATTGCCAAATAAAATATCATGAAAAAAATCCTGCAACAGTTGGTTCCCTCGGTCCTTCTGCTCATCAGTTGTCAGTTCTGTACAGCTCAAAAAAAAAACATATCCGGCAGCAAGGGACTTAAAGATGCGTATATAGCCGATTTTTTGATCGGTACAGCCCTGAATACCGGACAAATTGAAGAACGCAATCTGAAAAGCAACGAATTGATCCGCCAGCAGTTCAATGCAGTAACGCCGGAGAATTGTATGAAAGCTGAACATATTCATCCCGAGTGGGATCGCTATGATTTTACACTTCCTGATAAGTTGATGGCCTATAGTCAGAAAAATAACATGAAATTAAACGGACATACACTGATCTGGCACAGTCAGCTTCCACGATTTGCACACCGCATTCAGAGCGTGGACTCCTTCCGAACCTTTTTTGAATCCCATATTAATACAGTGGCATCGCGGTACAGCGGGAAGATTTTTTCCTGGGATGTGGTAAATGAAGCACTGAATGAAGACGGCACCCTGCGTAAATCTGTGTTTCTTGATAAACTGGGACCGGATTATATCGTGGAAGCCTTCCGCCTGGCGGAAAAAGCATCGCCCAAAACCGAATTGTATTACAATGATTACAATAATGAACAGCCATTGAAAAGAGCGGGTTGTCTGGAGCTGGTGAAAAAAGTGCAGGCAGCCGGTGTACGTATTGATGGGGTAGGTATTCAGGGACATTGGCATCTGGGAAAAGTTCCTTTTGCAGCCATTGAAGAGAGTATTCTGGCCTATCATGCACTGGGATTAAAAGTGATGATAACCGAACTAGACATTGAGGTATTGCCCAGGAAGTTTCAGGGAGCGGATGTGAACCAGCGGCAGGCATCGAATCCGGCATTGAATCCCTATGCCAATGGAATTCCGGATAGTATTCTCGCGCAACAGGCAAAAGATTATGAGGAATTGTTTCGCTTATTCTTAAAACATCGAGATAAAATTACAAGGGTCACTTTTTGGGGTGTGGATGATGGACAATCCTGGTTGAATGGATGGCCTGTACCAGGCCGGACCAATTTCCCGCTTTTGTTTGATCGTCAACTCTTACCCAAACCCGCCTATCATGCTGTGATGGGATTAAAGAAATAAGCCTTAATATGAACAGATCAACACAACGGTTATCCGTAATCGAAAAACTGGGTTATAGTTTGGGTGACCTCGCTGCCAACCTGGTATTTCAAACTCTGATGACTTATCTGGCATATTTCTACACCGACATCTATGGCCTGGAAACCCAACATGCATCGGCTATAATATTAACAGTTGGATTGCTGGCAGCATTTGGGTTTAATCCAATTATTGGTGCTATTGCAGACAGAACAATATCGCGATGGGGAAAATTTCGTCCCTGGATTTTGTGGACAGCTGTGCCATTGGGAGTGGTGTCCTTACTCGCTTTCAGTACACCGGATTTTTCCTACAAAGGCAAGTTGATTTATGCCGTAATAACCTATACATTCCTGCTATTATTATACGCAGCCAATAACCTGCCCTATTCCGCCCTGAGCGGGGTAATTACCGGCGACATGAAACAACGAAACAGTTTATCATCCTATCGTTTTGTGGCGGTGATGTTTGCACAGTTTTTTGTGCAGGTATTTATGTTGCCGATAATTGAATCGGCTGGTAATGGAAATAAAGCAGCCGGCATTGAAATCGTGATGACCTGGCTGGCGATTATTGGGATCTTGTTACTATTGATAACGTTTATGACTACCCGGGAACGGATCGTGCCCAAACCGGAGCAAAAATCCAGTGTTCGGCAAGACCTGCGCGACCTTATTGACAATAAACCCTGGTTGCTGATGTTGGTGCTGACGACTCTGGTGTTTATAACACTTGCGATGAAGGGCGGCTCCTATGTGTATTATTTCAAAAACTATGTAGACAAGGATGCTCTGACCATTTTTATTCAGCCTATATTGAATTCATTGCAGTCTGTGGGTATTAATTTCTTTGGGGAGGATCCGGTTTCTGCAGGATTTGGCTTGTTTAATGCCGGGGGAATTTTGTGTATGATTCTTGGTATTACCTTATCAAAAGGTCTGGCAGATAAATACGGCAAACGGGATGTCTTTGGCTGGGCCTTGTTTGTATCCACCCTGTTTATAGGTCTGTTATATTTTTTCGCACCCGGATCTATTGGGTTGATATTTTTATCACAGATGCTGCATGGGTTCTTTTATGGTCTCACCATTCCTTTATTATGGGCTATGATTGCAGATGTGGCAGATTACAGTGAATGGAAAACCAATAGAAGAGCAACTGCCATTATATTTTCCGCAATGATGGTGGGATTAAAAGTGGGACTCAGTATGGGCAGTGCATTGGTTGCCTGGATTCTTGGGATCTATGGTTACCAGCCTAATAGTGATGCCGAACAAACAACTACTGCAATTAACAGCACCAAATTATTGGTGAGTGTATTTCCTTCCATCCCATTTTTAATCGGTATAGTTTTATTGTTCTTTTACGAGATCAATAAAAAAATGGAAGCTCAGATTGAATTTGATTTGAAACAGCGAAGAACGAATTAACCTTTTTTATGGATATCAACAAACTGAAACGAAAAGCTATTTCCCAGCCATTGGTGGACCATATTTATACGGCAGATCCTTCAGCCCATGTATTTGATGGACGAATCTATATTTATCCATCGCATGATGTGGAATCGAATATTCCATTTGATGATTTAGGCAGTCATTTTGCCATGCAGGATTATCATGTATTATCGATGGAGCATCCGGGAGCGGCAGCAGTGGATCATGGAGTTGCATTATCTGTAGCGGATGTACCCTGGGCTTCCCAACAGTTGTGGGCACCTGATGCAGCAGAAAAAGAGGGGAAGTTCTATTTGTTTTTTCCGGCTAAAGATAAGGCGGGAGTGTTTCGGATAGGGGTGGCCGTCAGCGACTCTCCTGTTGGCCCGTTTACAGCGCAACCAGCGCCTATTGCGGGAAGTTTTTCCATTGATCCCGCTGTGTATAAGGATAAAGAAGGAGAATATTATATGTACTTTGGTGGTATCTGGGGCGGACAGTTGCAGCGCTGGAGAACCGGTAAATTTGTTGCGGAAGGCGAAGGACCTTTTGCACATTTACCCCTGGATACAGAACCGGCACTTTGTCCCAAAGTAGTGAGGCTAAGTGAGGATTTATTGTCCTTTGCAGAAGCACCACGTGATCTGTTGATTTTGGATGAAAACGGCCAACCCTTATTGGAAGGCGACAAAGAGAGGCGATTTTTTGAAGCAAGCTGGATGCATTCCTATAATGGCCGGTATTATTTCTCCTATTCAACCGGTGATACACATTATATCTGTTATGCTATTGGACATTCTCCCTATGGACCATTTACCTACGCTGGAAGAATATTGGAACCGGTAATTGGCTGGACATCACATCATTCAATCTGTTCATTTAATGATCGCTGGTATTTGTTTTATCATGATTCCAGTTTGAGTGAAGGAGTTACCCATTTACGATCAGTAAAAATGGCCGAATTGCACCACGATGAAAACGGGTTTATAAAAACTATTGATCCCTATTCAAAAAAAACATTCCTGTTATGAAAAATATGCTTTGCACCTTCCTGCTGATTCTATTCAGCTATTGTTTGCAGGCAGAAATTCGTCTGCCTCAAATCATTAGAGACAGCATGATTTTGCAAAGAGACCAGCCCGTCCGAATATGGGGTTGGTCTTCACCAAAGGAAAAAATAACGGTAAGCTTTAACCGAAAAATAATTCGTACACTGGGTAATGCTGAGGGCAGATGGATGATAGAACTCCCCCCCACAAGGGCAGGCGGACCTTATACCATTTCATTTAAAGGCAGTAATACAATTGTATTGAAGGAGGTTCTTTTTGGTGATGTCTGGTTTTGCAGCGGGCAAAGTAATATGGTGCACCAGTTGAATATTCATGATGTCACCTATGCCAATGAAATTGCACAGGCGAATAATCCGCAGATCCGGCAGTTCTGGATTCCTACGGGCACTAAACTGGATGGCGCTGCAGAAGACTTGCCATCCGGTTATTGGAAATCTGCCGTGGGAGAAGATATCCGTCCCTTTTCCGCTGTGGCCTATTTTTTTGCGAAAAAACTGTTCGAAAAATATGGTGTTCCGATTGGCATTATTAATGCAAGCGTAGGTGGTACACCTATCGAAGCGTGGACTGGTGGATCAACTCACCCGCCGGGTGATTCAGCGCATACTGGCAGCACTCAATTATCGGTAATCCCAGCGCGCCCCTTAACTCCTGTTGATAAAGGGTTGAGTGGTCCGCTGCATTGGTATGATCCTATTTATAAACCAATCGGATGGCGATCTATTTATGTGCCAGGATATTGGGAAGATCAGGGAGTGAAAGATTTTAATGGCGTGATCTGGTATCGGAAAGAAATCACGGTCCCAGCATCAATGACGGGAAAAGCAGCCCGAATGTTTTTGGGCAGGATTGTGGATGCAGAAGAAGTTTATCTCAATGGTAAAAAAATCGGACAAACAACCTATCTCTATCCACAGCGCCGTTATGCAATCCCTGCAGATGTTTTGGTGCCGGGGAAAAATCTATTGGTGGTACGGATCACCAATAACAGTGGCAAGGGTGGTTTTGTGCCGGATAAACCCTATTACCTGTTTTCGGATAAGGACACCGTTGAGTTGTATGGACCATGGGAATACAAAGTTGGTGCAGTGCATATTCCGCTTCCCTCTGCTTATGGATATGGAGGGAGTGACCAGAACAAAGCATCCGCATTATACAATGCAATGGTAGCACCGGTTACCAATTATACCATCAAAGGATTTTGTTGGTATCAGGGGGAAAGCAATGCAGGAAAACCGCAGGAATACCTGGAACTGTCAAAAAAACAGATAACTCAATGGCGAAGTGCCTGGAAACAGGGTGAGCTGCCCTTCTTGTATGTTCAGTTACCTGGATTTATGGATTATAATTACCTGCCATCGGAATCAAACTGGGCCCTGATGCGGGAGGCCCAGGCGCAATTATTGGAGGTTCCGAATACAGCGATGGCCATCGCCCTTGATCTGGGCGAATGGAATGATATTCATCCTGATAATAAAAAAGGGGTTGGAGAACGATTGGCACTGGGTGCCATGAAATTAGCATATGGAGAGGATATCGTTTATTCAGGACCGTTAGTAAGGTCGGTTCGGTTGGATAGTATCAAGGAGAATGGACTTGCCCGGGTACTAATCGAATTTGATCATTTGGGAGAAGGGCTCATAACAATTGACGGAGAGCCGCCCGCTGAGTTTGCCATCGCCGGGGAGGATAAAAAATTCTATTGGGTGCAGACTCGCCTGGATGGCAATTCCGTGATTGCCTGGTGCCCTGAGGTTCCCGTACCTGCCTATATCCGCTATGCCCATTCCGACAATCCCGTACAACCCAACCTGTACAACCGTTCCGGTCTTCCCGCCTCCCCTTTCACCCGACCGGTGCCACCGGTCGGGTGGCACCGGTCGGGTGAAAGCGAAAACCAGTAACTTTCCTGCAAATTCCGGAAAGATGATGCGATTTCAGTTTTTTTCAACCATTGCGCTCCTGTTCCTCACAACCATGATTTCATGTAATAGCGCATCATTCCCGGAGGCAACCAGTTCGCCAAAAGTGGAAATCAGATCAGAGACCCTCATTGTAGACACCCCGCCCTTTGCGAGTTGTCATGCCTCTACTATCGTTGAACTGCCAGAAAACCAACTAATGGCTGCCTGGTTTGCAGGTCCACATGAATCACATAAGGAAGTTGTCATTTATATCGCCAAATTGAAAAACGGAAAATGGTCAAAACCACAACAAGTGGCAGATGGGATTATCAACGATACTCTTCGCTATCCTACCTGGAATCCTGTTTTATTCCGCAGCAATGAAAACAAGCTCGTCCTGTTTTATAAAGTCGGCCCTAACCCTCGCGAATGGTGGGGCGAATACAAAACTTCCGCCGATAATGGAGCCACATGGACAGCAGCAATAAAACTACCTGATGAATTTCTGGGTCCCATCAAAAATAAACCCATCCAACTCGAAGACGGATCCCTCCTCTACCCTTCCAGCACCGAAAGCCTCGACGAAAAAGTCTGGCAGATTCATTTAGAAAAATCAGATGCCAATTTCCAAAACTGGCAAAAAATCTTCATCAACAACGACACTTTCGGTGTCATCCAACCCAGCATTTTAACCTATCCGAACGGTGATCTGCAACTGCTTTCAAGAAGCCGTCAGAACTATATCATCGAATGCTGGTCGAAGGATCAGGGAAAAACCTGGGGACCTTTAACAAAAACCAACCTGCCCAACCCTAATTCAGGATCAGACGCTGTTAGCCTTAAGAATGGCTGGCAACTACTGGTCTATAATCCCCTGTCCGCTGGGAAAGACTGGTGGAATGGCCGCAACCAGTTACATGTAGCCTTATCAAAAGACGGACATAACTGGCAGGATCTGATCCAACTTGAAAACGAGCCAAGAGGTGAATACAGTTATCCAGCGGTTATTCAAGACAGTGAGGAAACAATCCATATAACCTACACGTATGACCGAAAAAACATAAAACACATTGAACTTCAACTAAAATAAAATCCCCCTAACCAAACGGAAAGGGGGACAGGGTTTCACCTTCTGGTAAGTGAACCACTACTTATATTCAAACTGGAATAAAACCAATAAAAAACCGGGCAAATTTTGGCCCGGGTTAAAAGTATACTGAATTTCTCCATCCTGCAATAGGAGAAAACTCTTAAACACAACATCAGCGACAAAAAAGCCGGCGAATCAACTCACCGGATAAAAAACTGTTTTACTTCATCGCCCGCTTTAAACTGGTACAAACCTGCCGGAAGATCGTTCACATATAGTTTCGATTTTCCTGCAGCGCAAAATTTATGCATCAATGCCTTTCCATTTCTTGTAAATATGGTAATATCCTCATCATGATCTAATTGAACATTCAAAATCCCATTCAAAACCGGGTTTGGGTAAATCCGAATGGGGACTTTTTCTTCAAACTCCAACTGAATCACTTTGGTAAACTGGTTTCGCCCATTTTGATTCACCAGCATAATTCTATAATAATTTATACCATTTGTTGGAGTAGTATGAGTATACTTATAGGTATTAACCGTTCCACTTGATCCGGCAGCAGCCACTGTACCAATAGATGTCCAACCAGTCCCCCCAACACTATGCTGTACCATAAATTCTTTGGAATCATATTCAGCAAAGGTTTCCCAGGAAAGTACTACGGAATTTTTATGTTGGGAAGCAACAAATCGTTTCCAGTCATCAGGTGCCTGCGCCATTGTTGTTTGGGTTAAAAGTAAACACAACAGAAGCAGCCAGGCAGGGAACAGGGGTGGTTTTTGCATAGCCGGATTTTAATTAACAAGCTAAAATAATAGCCTAATTTAATCCCGGCAATAGTAGAAACCCCTTATTTTCCGCTTAAGTCAGGATTCGAATTATTTCGACAAGGATTCATATGGCCCAAATACGGTCTTGATCCTGGTCGTTTCCGTTTGGTCGTCCAGAATTATTACATAATAATGATTACCACCCGGCAATACGCGAACCAGGATATGTCCCTGCTGGCTTTTATAGGAACGATCTATCATTGGACCAATTACATGCCGGTTGGCTTCCAGCATATTAGTAGCGAACAGATCTCGTGGACCAGGATATAAATAGGGACTCACCATCCGCACCAGCACTTCATGTCCGGGATGATCAGCCGACCAGCTCTGCCCGATCCATACCCGGGGCTGCAGGGTCTTCACCTGAAACTCATTCACCGCATCCCGGTTGCCGTGATGATCCAAGGTAGCCACATCCACCCGCCCGGTCACTTTTGCCATGGGGGTTTCAACATCCCGCCAAACAGGATTACCATAAAACAATATACCCGGATTATCTCCACCGGTATAATATCTAAATGACCCATAGTGCAGCAGCAAAGCCAGACTCATACTGTTCTCATCCGGCCAGCTAAAGGGCAGATCCGGATTGGCAGGCGGAAAATGATCTACAGCACTGCTATCCCGACCAGTCCAGATCAGTCCATTTGATTTCAAATTTCGTATGCTGAACTGCGGGTAGGAGGCGGCTTTATATTGCAATTTTATCTGGCTGGATGAGCCCGCTTTAAGAGTTGCTGCCTGCATGCCATTTTTCACTCCATATTCAACAAAGCGAAAATAATTTTCCATCGTTTTCCGATAAGGCGTATCATTTTTACCAACCTGTTCCAGCCAACGTTTTTTATCCACCGGGTAAGAGTAGGACGGATAGCCCCGGTCAAGTAAAATCCGAACAGGAATCAGTTCAGCTACTCCCGTTATTCCCGTTAATCCATACCCTCCGTTTTTTGTCATAGGCATTTCCGGATACCAGGCGCCAAAATGATCATCATGAAAATGGGTAATGAGTGCATAATCCAATACCGGTTTGGCAGCAGGATGAAATCGCTTTATATATGCTGCGATCCATTCATAGGGTTTCTTATTATCATTTGGTACGAGCTGGCTGTTGCGAGGGGTAAAAGTACGGCCATCGTGAATATCCATTTCTCCTGCATCTACCAGCAGACTCGTTCCATCGGGGAATATATAAAAGGCCGCACTTCCTCTTCCTGTATTGATATGATGCAAATCAAGATAGCCTTCCTTCCAGCCGGGTAATGCTGCACCTGGTTCAGCAATCTGTGCAAGGAGGCCGCCACCAGAAATCAATAAGCAGCATAGTATCCAAAAGCGTGTATTCATACTGGTTAAATTATAGCTGAACAACTTGTCCGGTTCGAACCGATTCATCGCAGGCAAAAGCGATTCGCAAACTATTCACCGCATCTTCCATGTGGTCACCCAAATCAATATCTTCCAAAATTGTTTTTAAAAAATAGCGTTGTTCCCGGTTGCATAATTCCTGATGATCGGGTTCATCTTCGAGATCCACCCATTTATCAGCATGAACAAAACGTCCATCAGCTGTCAGCTCGCCTGCATGAATTCGGATTGATTCCGTTTTGGTATGTGAGGATACATCATCCGATTGTCCGGTTCCGCTTGCTTCTTTTGCCACAATGGAAACCGACCCCTTTGGACCAATTACATCCTTCACAAAAAAAGCCGTTTCACTGATCATCGGCCCCCACCCTGCTTCATACCAGCCCACCGATCCATCCTCAAAACGAATCTGCAACTGGCCGTAATTGTAATTACCTGCAGGAATTTCTTCAGTCAAACGAGCACCTATAGCCGAAACCTGAACCGGTTTGGATCGGGCCATCTGGCACATCACATCAATATAATGCACACCACAGTCTACAATCGGGCTCAGGCTCTTCATCAGGTTTCGATGCACCTGCCACATCAACCCATGACTTTGTTGATTCAGGTTCATGCGCATTACCAGAGGTTTACCCAGTTGTTGCGCCTGTTCAATAAAATAAATCCAGCTGGGATGATGTCGTAATATATAACCTACCACCAGTTTACGATTTGTTTCTTTTGCTTTAGCCACCACCCGCTCTGCTCCTGCCACAGTATCCGCTACCGGCTTCTCCAAAAAAACATGCGCGCCGGCTTCAAATGCCTGTATTGCATAAGACTCATGGGTATCGGGATAGGTGGATATACAAACCGCATCCGGCTTCGCTTCTGCCAGGGCAGCTTCATAGGAATCATACAACAGATAATCGCCCCCCAATTTATCGTTCAGGATTTTTTTGCTATCGCCACGTGATACTATTCCGCAAATTTCAAATCCATCCAGCAGGTGATAGGAAAGCGCATGTGATGCACCCATATTTCCACAACCCACCACCAAAACTTTAATTTTTTTCATGTTGCGCGTAACTATTTAGAGATTCATTTTTTTCAATTCATCCACTGCATAATTGGCTGCCCTTGCTGTAATTGCCATAAAGGTAAGGGAAGGATTCTGCGTTCCGGTGGATGTCATACAAGCCCCATCCGTTACAAATACATTTTTACAGTGATGCAATTGATTCCATTTATTCAACAAAGATGAATCAGGATCATGCCCCATCCGAACTCCACCCATTTCGTGGATATCCAGTCCGGGTGCCTGTTTACTATCACTTACCGTTATGTCATACACCCCCGCTTTCTCCAGCATTTCCTGTCCCTGTTGCAGAAAATCAGCCAGGATTTTTTCATCATTTTCATCATAATCAACGGAGATGGATAAACGCGGAATGCCCCAATCATCTTTCACCTCCGGATCTAACTGAACACGATTGGATTTTTTAGGAATGGTTTCACCCTGCATCATCATAAATACTTTCCAGTCGCCGGGTTCTGATAAGGACTCCTTTAATTCAGCACCCAATCCATCTCCGCCTCTACCGTAACCGGGACGATACGCACTAAAAAAACTCATATAGCCCCGTTGAAAATCCATTTCCTGTTTTTGCACATTGCGAAAATTCGGCATCATAACGGCACAGGGGCGGCGCCCCCGGTAATAATCCGATTCAAATCCTTTCAGGGAGCCAGTAATTAATCCACGGTAATTATGAAATGCAATATGTGTTCCCAATAAACCAGTATCATTTCCCAATCCATCCGGAAAACGCCTGGATACAGAATTCAATAAAATCAGATTGGTATTGAGCGTTGCTGCTGTTACAAAAATGACAGCTGCTTTATATTCCCGCTGTTCTTTTGTGATGGCATCCACCACCAAAACACCAGTTGCCTTTTGCGTTTGTTCATCATACAATATTGAATGCACTACTGAATTGGGAAGCAATTCAAGATTGCCCGTTTTCGCTGCCCATGGAATGGTGGAAGAATTGGAACTGAAATAGCCACCAAAAGGGCAACCCCGTTCACATAAACTCCTGGCCTGGCATTGGCCACGTCCTTGTTCCAAATGAATAGGCTGAGGTTGTGTTAAATGGGCACATCGACCAATTACAGGAAAGCGATCGGAATAATTTTTTTTAATAGCAGCAGTGATGGATTTCTCTGCGCAATTCATTTCCCAGGGCGGCAGAAACTCACCATCGGGCAGGGTCTCCAATCCATCTTTGTTTCCACTGATGCCGACAAATTTTTCTACATGGCTGTACCAGGGGGCGATATCATCATAACGGATAGGCCAGTCTACGGCAAATCCATCTCTACCCGGACCTTCAAAATCATACCGACTCCAGCGTTGGGTTTGACGGGCCCATAAAAGGGACTTCCCTCCTACCTGATAGCCCCGAATCCAGTCGAAGGGTTTTTCCTGCGTATAAGGATGTTCGTTATCCTTCACAAAAAAATGCGCAGAGCTTTCACCTAACGCATAACATTTACTGGCAATCGGATTTTCTTCCAGGAATTTTTTAGTTAACTGATCGCGATGGGGAAACTCCCAGGGATGCATAGTTGCAGTTGGATAATCTTTCAAATGTCTTACATCCGGACCGCGTTCCAACAAGATGGTTTTCAGCCCTTTTTCACATAATTCTTTAGCTGCCCAACCTCCGCTGATGCCGGAGCCAATCACAATAGCATCGTAGTTCTTAGCCATGCATAAATATACGAATCGATCAGGTTCCGCTCCATTTTCTAAACAATGCGGTGGCAATATGTCCGCCAAATCCAAAAGTATTAGTCATGGCGTACCTTATTTCTTTTTCAGTGGCTTTCCCAAGCGGTAAATGAAACTGCTGTGCAAAATCGCCTTCAACATTGACGGTATTGATGGTGGGAGGTACTTTGTTTTGCTGAATGGCCAAAATGGATATAATCGCTTCAACAGCACCAGCGGCGCCAAGTAAATGTCCGGTCATGGATTTGGTAGCACTAATACTCAAGTTTTTCGAACCTGCAAAAACTCTGGAAATGGCAGTTAATTCACTGGTATCTCCCTGTGGGGTGGAAGTGGCATGTGCATTGAGGTAATCCAGCTGATCTGCCCGGATGCCGGCTTCCTGCAGCGCTTCCTGCATACCCAGAAATGCACCTTCCCCTTCAGGATGTGTTCCGGTTAAATGCCAGGCATCAGCAGCCATTCCGGTACCAACGATTTCTCCTAATATGGTAGCCCCTCTTTGTTGTGCATGTTCCATACTTTCTACCACCAATGCACCCGCTCCTTCACCAATTACGAATCCATCGCGGGTAGGATCAAACGGGCGGGAAGCTGTGCTCATCTCTTTATTTCTGGTGGACAGGGCCCGGGAAGCATTGAATCCGCCTACAGCTACTTCCGTAATGGCAGCTTCCGATCCACCGGTAATGATCATATCAGCCTTGCCCCAACGGATATAATTGAAGGCATCGATAAGTGCAGTCGTTGAACTGGCACAGGCAGATACCGTAGTGAAATTTAATCCCCTTAAACCATAGCGAATGGAGATAATACCAGATGCAATATCAACGATCATTTTGGGAATCAGGAAAGGATTGAAACGCGGGGTACCATCACCTATGGCAAATTCAAGCAGCTCATTCTGCAAGGTTTCAATACCACCGTTTCCGGAACCCCAGATGACTCCGATGCGATTTCTGTTGAGTTGTTCAAAATCAATCCCGGCTTGTGTTACTGCTTCCTGCGTTGCAGCAAGGGCATACTGGGTAAACAAATCATATTTGCGGGCATCCTGCTTTTGCATAAACTGAAGGGGATCAAACCCCTTTACTTCGGCTGCAAAACGGGTTTTAAACAAGCCTGCATCAAATTTTGTAATGGGACCTGCACCGGATACTCCTTCAAAGAGGGCTTTCTTAAATTCCGGAAGGCTGTTTCCCAGAGGAGAAATCACGCCCATTCCGGTTATTACGACTCGTTTCATATTATTCATTTTTCTTTGGATGTTTTCATAAGATTACTGGTTGCGCGTGCCAACAACTTACCTGTTCCGCTGTGGCGAACTTCACAGATGGCGTGGATCACCTGACGACCTGCTTTTATTACCTCGGCTTTGGCACTAACCTTTTCACCTGGATTCGCTGGTACAAAATAATCGACCGATAAATTGATGGTGGTAAAATAAGTGGGTAATCCGAGTGAAAAAACGGCTACGCCAATGGCATCATCCATGATCGTAGCCATTACCCCTCCATGCAGAGTTTGCATTGGATTCAGCCATTCCTTACTTATGGTGTAATCGAACCGAACATGACCTGCTTCGGCATGGGTGAGTTGGGGTGCCAGCCAGTTAAAAACCGGCGAAATACCTTTTGGCGCAGGCTGGCCAATATATTCCTGTAATTTTAAGAGCGGCTGGTTAAGATCCACAGTAGATTCTATTTTCATAAATATACCATTTGGTATTTTTTTTGATAAAAAAATTTATATGCGGGCATCCTGATCGATGATCTGGTCAATTTTATCCAGTACCAATACCAGGGAAGCTTCCTCTTTCTGAATTTTAGCCAGCATGATCCCTCCTTCAATCATAGCGATCAGTAAACTTGAAAAACGCACAGAATCAAGTTTAGGCTGAATCTGTCTGGCTAATTTTCCATCTTCCAGAATTTTAACCAGTGCTTTCTGCCAGGATTTAATACTGGCTCTCACTTTGGTACGCAGTAATGGGAAATTATCATCTGCTTCAGTAGCTGCGTTTAGGATAGCACAACCACCACGGGCTGCCATCGCCGCATAATGCTGACGATAAAAGGCGGTCATCGCTTTTAATTTTTCAACTGCTCCTGATTCCTGGTCCATCGCATTTCCCACTGCTCTTCTTAACAGATTGAAATGGTAGCTGAACACTTCAATCGACAATTCATCTTTATTGGTGAAATTACCATAGATCGCCCCTCTTGTTAAACCGGTTATCGAAACTATATCATTCAGAGAGGTATCTGCATATCCCTTTGTATTGAATAAGACGGCTGCTTTTTCAATGATGTATTGCCGGGTGCGTTCTGCTTTTGTCATGATGAAATATTCTGCGAATTTATACCATTTAGTATATTTAAACAAAATACTGACAGCCAATGCTTTCCCAATCTTTATTGACGCAAGGCCAGGAGATCAGAAATAGCTGCTTCAATTTTGGAGTAATGAAAACGGAAACCGGATTCCAGCAGCTTTTCCGGGACCACCCACCGACTCTTCAAGAGTAATTCCGTTTCGGTTCCGATTAACCAAGCCCCTATCTCAAGCAACCATACCGGAGTAGGCAATCCGATTGGTACACCCAGCGAATTTCTAAGGCATTGCATAAAATCAGCCTGCTGTATCGGTTGCGGGGCGGTGCAATTAATTGGACCTGTGAATTCCGGATGCTGGCAAATCCAGTCAATGGCTCTGGCAGTGTCCTGTTCATGAATCCAGGAAATATACTGGAGTCCATTTCCTAATTTACCGCCTAATCCAAATCGGGTGAGGTTCAGGAGCCTTGGAAAAGCGCCATCTTCTCTTCCTAACACGATGCCTAACCGAAGTGCCACTTTTCGAACACCGGGAATTTCTTCTTTGAAAAAAACCGCCTCCCAGGCTTTGCAAACTTCAATGGAGAAGCCGTAGCCGATTTCTCCGGTATAATCGCCCTGGGCACGATCTTCTGCATGCCGGTATATAGTGGCAGAACTGATATTGATCCAGCAGGGTGGCGGATTTTTCAATAGGACAAGGACATCATTCAATAATTGAGTTGGTTCCAATCTGGAACGCAAAATCTTCGCTTTGTTTTTTTCGGTCTATCGGCAGTTCACATTTTTACCGCAGAGGTTGACGAGCAAATCAGCGTTCTCTAATTCTTCTTTCCAATTGCCCGGCATTTTGCCATCCCATTGGAGGGTACGAATCCTGCTGGTTGCTGCTGCAGGTTTTCTGCCCAGCACCACAACATCTGCGCCGGCAGCTTCGTAAAACCGGCTTAAAACCCTGCCCAGGTAACCCTGTCCGCCTGCTAAAATGATTTTTTTTTCATAACCATCCGTTTATTAAAATTCCTACTAAAAGTATCCTGTATAGTACCCAGCTGATAGAATAGCCGATACCCATTTCCAATAATTTGCAGCGTCTTGCATGTTCCAGTAACATGGCGCCGACCGTAAGTAAAAATGCTCCTGCATACCAGATGGCACCCGCTGTCGCTGCTTTTAAAATCAGTCCAGAGAAGAGTAATGCAATTGCCCCCAACATTGATACCACCATCAAATTACCCAGATAATCCCAGATTTTACGCGGTGCAATTGCTCCAACTACTAATCCCTGAAACAAGAGTTGTCCACCGCAGATCAGCGGCTCCCGATACCATTCTCCTATTGTCAGAACTGGTTCCATTCCGGCTCCATACCAATGCAAAATCATTGAAACCAGGAGCCAGGAAAAAACCAGAAACGCTGCTCGATAGCCACGATGAAAGCCTGGTTGCGCTGCTTCTGACTCTGTTCCAACTGCAACCGGGAGGAATACCCGCCGATTGTAGGAAATGAGCCTATACAGGATCTTCATCACACCAATAAAGAACCCACAGGAAAAAAGCGGACGGAATACCGGCCATGCATGTCCAAGTATCTTTAGCAAACTTTCAATTCCATAATACACTTCTCCGGTAACCGGATTCACCAGCGCGATTTCATTTACGGCTTTTTGCTGATTTACATGTACGGCACATGTTGCCGGCATTTCCTGGTACGATTGTCTTCCCTCCATATCCAGCATACCTGTTTGAACAAAATCATTCGTATAAACCCGGCAAAGGGGACAATCGGCATCATATAAAATGATAAATCCATGCAATGTTTTCATACCATCGATTTATACATCAAATCTACTACAAGTTCTCTTATTTTCAAATATTTCTGAAAGTTTAATCTAAACAAGGCAGTCGGAAAGGCAAGATGGCCTAAATTGCCCCAAATTGTGGATGTATGCCTACGAATATTAAATGCCCGAATTGCGGACATGAATTCCCGCTGGAAGAAGCGCTGAACGATGAGTTGAAAGAAGCGATCGAAAAAGAGAAGCAGGAACTCAGGGAAAAAATGGTGGAATATCGCCGGCAGAAAGAGGAAGAATTAAAGAAAAAAGACGAAGCCTTTGAGCAATTCAAACGGCAGCAGGAACTGGGATTCCGTCAGCAACTGGAGCAGGAACTGAAGAAACAGAACCAGCAGATGGAATTGACTATTCGCCAGAACCTGCAGGCTGATTATGAAAATCAGTTAACCCTGCTGAAGGATAATAATCGCGATATAGAAGAAAAACTAAAAACCGCCCGGTTAAAGGAGCTTGATTTCTTACGTAAGGAACAAGAGTTGAAAACGAAGGAAGCGGAGTTGGAGATTAGTTTGCAACGCCAGTTACAGGAAGAAAGAGGCAAACTTTCAGAAGAACTTCGGAAAATTGAAGAGCAAAAAACAGCTGCGCGGGAATCGGAATTTCAAATGCGGTTGAAAGAGCTGGAAAAACAATTGGAGGACCAGAAAAAACTGGCTGAAGAAATGAAACGCAAAGCCGAGCAGGGCAGCATGCAGTTGCAGGGGGAAGTTCAGGAGCTGGCGCTCGAAGAAATGCTTAAAAGCACTTTTCCCTTTGACCTGATCAGTGAAGTGGGTAAAGGAGTACGAGGGGCGGATACGATTCAAACAGTTCGGAATCAATTTGGACAGGAATGCGGAAAAATTATTTATGAAAGCAAACGAACGAAGGGCTTTACCCGCGACTGGATTGAAAAACTGAAAGCAGATATGCGAAGCCAGGGTGCGGATATCGCGATCCTGGTTACGCAAACCATGCCGGATGAGATGGATCAGTTCGGCGAGAAAAACGGGATCTGGATCTGTTCCTTTGCCGAAGTACGACCACTCGCACAGGTACTGCGAGAAACATTGATTAAAGTATTTAATGCTGTTCGTAATCAGGAGAACAAAGGCGATAAAATGCATATGCTCTACGATTACCTTACGAGCAATGAATTTTCCGAACAATGGAAAGCGATCCGTGAAGGGTTCATGAGTATGAAACTCTCCATCCAGAAAGAGCGGGATGCTATGGAAAAACTGTGGAAATCACGCGAGAAACAACTGGAAAAAGTATTGCTGAATGCTGCGCATATCCGAGGCAGTATTGAAGGTATCGCTGGTTCCGACTCCATCAATCTGGAACTCGAAGATGACCCCCTCTCCCTCCCGGAATAAATTCACCCGACCGGTGCCACCGGTCGGGTGAAAAACTTAGTTTACTTTCACAAAGCGCCATTGCTGGCTGGCTATTGCACGTCTCTTATTGGTGCCCACCTTGGTACCATTTGCAGAAGCGGCCCCAGGGTCGAGCACCTGCTCCGCTTTCAATACATTCCGAATTCGAAATTCAAGACCTTTTCCAATCCGTTCAATATACCATTCCTGGTTACGACGATCCGGCACGAATAATGCCAGCCGATCGCGAACAGTCACTTTGCAACCATTCTCATTCATACAAAGGTAGTCTGACTCCAATACCTTGCCTGACTGCAAATTCTCGATCGTGTAACCACCTGAAATACCACCAACCCGATTCACTTTCCAGCGCTGATAAATCTCCACTTTATTATCCTGCATCATTTTACCCTCGTGAATCACCGGTTGCATTCCATTGGTAGTAGCAGATGCCTGTCCAGCGTCCAATAATTTCCCGGTAGGTACATGTACAATCATATACACACCCTCCGTCACATCCACATTACCCAGGGGAGAAACAGTTGTTAATGCCGGAATTTTACAATACAAATCAGGCCGGTTATCTGTCAGATAATAATTGCTTATACCATATCGCACCTGTTTTGCAATAACCGGAATATTTGTTTGAATACCCATTACTGAAAATTTGGGATCCGAATGCAAAACCATTAGCGGAAATGAACTTAAATACAACAGGTGAGTAAGCAAATACAGTACTAGTATCTTATTCATATACCACTCTTAAAAAATCAACGAATTAACTTAAATCGAAGCTTTGCTTCAATCCGGGCATTCCCTTCACTTACCACATATGTTTTTAGAATACCATTTGGACCAGCCTCCTGTACTTCCCGCATATCAAGTGAAAATTTCTTCGGACCATAGGAAACAAACCCGTTTCTTCTTGCAACATCGGAAGCACCCAGGACTTCCTCCGGCATAATTTTATCTTTGATTTCCATATTAATGGTAATTACAGATTGATCAGCGTCAACCAATGCAGGATTTACATTAAAGACAAGCCTGCTGGTACTCAATCCACTAATTTGATTACCAGCTTTCCCTACAACCGGATTCGAAGAACCCACGTTCCAAAAATCAACGCTGTTGGTACGGGAGGTAGCATCTGTGATAATTTTAATATTTCCATACAACTCTTCATCCCCAAAATCAACCACCGCCAAAGGCTTGAAAGACTCCAGACTAACTTCCAGTTGAGATGCCCGATAGCAGGTGGTATTTGTAAAACTTGTAAATGCTGCAACTTTTGCAGGCGCATTATCCGCTGCATAATAAAGTGTATAATACAAGGGCATGGCATTCACTCCTGTTACCGAATTATTACCTTTCGCCAGTTCTGCTCTTAACTGATCCAAATTACGCACTGTATTAACAGTAGATGCACCGGCACCACCATAAACCAATACACTCACTGCACTCGTACTGAATGCCAGTTTTGCTGACGCAGACAATTCTCGCCCTCCGGCTCCGAGTTGAGTAACTTCCAATAATTCTTCTGCCACCAACCTGGCCTCAGCTCGGGTACTCAGGTTTCGAACTATAATAAAGGAAACATTTCCGTACAATACATCCCCCACACATACAACATTTGGAGGAATTGCCCCTTCAATAGTTGCCTGAGGACCGCCAGCTACCGAATTTCCACCAACCGACAATGTGTAATTGATATTTCGCATATAGGCAATAGCCGTGTTAAATTCAGTACTGACAGATACGCCTCCACCAATGTTGGAACCTAAACTGATTGGCAAACCTAATAATGCTTCCAGATCCACATTAAAAGAAGTCTCCATATTCAGCGCCAACTCAGTTGCAGATTTCACTTCGAAACTGGCCGAAAAATGATCCGTATTTGCATTTGAATTACCAATACGGCTAAGCAAGGAACTCTTAGCCTGGTTCACCGTATTTTTATCATTGAAATTACTTACCGATTCAGTAACACTTGCAGCATTGGTTACATTAATAGCCAGTGTAGATGGCCTTCTGGGCAATGCAACAGGTATAAATCGTCCGTTTACGATGTCTTCATCCCGGAATAATGCCCCCGGAAAAACCATATTGAATTCATCACTCTGCGAAGAAGGAATTCCCAGTAGTGAACTAACAAACTGTTTGCCAAAACCAACAAAAGAAGATTCGCAAATGAGAAAATTGTTGTTTTGCCCCTGACCGGATTTTGAAACTGTTCCATTTGAATTGGAAGGCAGGTTGATATTGTTTTTTGAAACATAATACCGAATTCCTGATTTGGAAGTGCCCTGCTTCGTACTTGAATTTATGGCTATTCCTGGTTTATAACGGTTTGGCATATTTGCTAACATGGCCATTTTATTATAAGTTGGCTGTGACTTGTAGGTGCCAGATCGCAATTGATCGATAGATAATGTACTCAAATTAATCGTGCGCATGTCCAATGCTGCCGACTTATTACTTGTTATCGTTTTTCTTGTTAACTGAGCATTCACCAGGTGCCCCATTCCGAGGCATAGTAAGACTAATACAATAATCTTTTTCATGATTGTTTATTTAAATGTGTAGAATAAGAGTAATTCTTAGCGCATCATACAGCTGAGCGTTACAACTGGACTGAATACCCGAAATGTCCAGTTTTTATCGAAGGAGCAACGCATGCCATAATTAATCATCAGATTCCGGCTGATCCTCCAGTCACCACCTACGGATAGAGCATTGGGAAATATGCCATCCCATTTTAGTGTACCTTCTTTAACAACAAACCCTTCAGGCGGCGTAAAGCGATCATTTAATGCCTGTAAAGCTGTTGCTGTTTTTTTGCGCTCGTATAAAAATTCAGCAAAGAAAGTAAAGAGGGAACCGCCATAGCGAAGGTTCATCCCCATCGCAAATAATTGGTTACTAGCAATAGCTGAACCGGGAATTTCCTCCCCCGTGCTTGCATCAGAAAGTGTAAACTCCAGCAATTCATCATAGAAAGTAGAACGAAACATACCCGACAAAAGCAATCGTTTACCAATTCCAATATTCCCATTGATCCATCCACCCCATCCGGTATTTCGATTCAAGCGAAGACTTTTTAAACTGCCTGCACTGTCAGTGATATACGAATAAATTTTACCGAAGGAAACATCCACACTCGACGCATTCCAGTGTTCCTGTATGAATACCAGCGATCTTCTTTGCAATTCTTCTTTGCGTTTAACCGGTATGGAAAGCAATTCTGTTTGCAGGACTGTAACCTGACTCCTTAAATTTGTTTTTTCCAGGAGGTTGCTCATCGTATCCAGCTGATTTACCAGTATTTCCAATTCTGTAGTAAGGCGATTTTCTTCCTCAGTCAACTGTTCCTCTACCCCCGCAAACAACTCCTTATCCATAAACGGATCTTTCTCTTTGTACAGATTCATTTTAATTGCAAACCCTATACGGCGGTCATTGTTTTCATCCTGGACAGATCCAACTGAAAGATCAAGAGAAGCCAACTTACGCATGAATCCGGACGCCTGTTGGTATTTTTCAATCTTTTTTTTATTATACAGGATTTCCCAAACCGGCTGGGATTGAATAGCCAGATTCGGACTTAGCTTCCACGATTTAAAAGACCAGTCCACTTTAAAGTCCCTGATATCACTGGTCCGATTTATCTGGGATGGTGTAACACCCATGAGATCGAAAACAGGTGAAGCAGGAATACTGAATTCCTTGGGTATAATACGTTTTAATTCGCTGTCCTGCGCAAGGGAATGCGCACAACTGAAAAGGAAGCTATACGCAAATAATGTAATTCGTTTAAGGATGCCTGTTATCATATTAACTTGTTGAAGTGTAAATGAATCTTCAACAAATCTAGCAAGGCCAAATACCCTAAACTATACCTCAGGCGGGTGAAAATAAAGGGTAAATACAACTTTCGGATACCCCAACCAAATTCATACAATTCGTTGTTTAATCGCTTTCACCACAGCTTCTGAAGCAGAAGCAACATGAAGTTTTTTATATATTTTCTTCACGTGTGTACGCACGGTTTCATAACTGATAAAGAGCTTCTCTCCCACAGTTCGAAAATCGTTTCCTTCCACCATCAGGAAAAGAATTTCTTTTTCTCTTGAACTGAGTTCGATGAGCTCTTCTTCCGAACCTGCAGGAGCAAACTGCTGAAATAATTTCAATACCCGATTTGCCACGCTGGGTGTCATTGGCGCTCCTCCGTGATAGGCTTCGGTTACCGCTCCCAGCAATTTTGACAATCCGTTTGATTTAAGAATATAACCCGAAGCACCTGCACAAACTGCTGCAAATATTTTCTCATCTTCTTCAAATACAGTCTGAATAAGAATTCGCACTGCCGGATAATTTTTTCTTATATAACGGGTTGCCTGAATACCATCCATTCCAGGCATTTCTATATCCATCAGAACCAGGTCGGGACTGGATCGTCTGATGGCCAGATCAATTGAACTGCAATCGGAATAGGCGCCTGTGCAGATAAACCCTTCGGTACCATTCAGAATAGCTTCATAAGCATCCCTTATAAGTTTGGAATCTTCAAAAACCGCAACTTTTATCAACTCTGAATCATTTCCCATGGTATACTTTTATTGATGGATGGGTTGTGATACTTTCTCCCAATTCCAACTGGTTTCAAAATTTTTCAACGAACCGTACAACGCTTCCTCCCAATGGAGCATTGCCGAAATATCCAATTGAGTAAGTTCAGCAACAAGATCGGCACGGAAATCGGCACTATTCACCTTCCACTTTAGACGAAGGTATTCATTTCCATGGTCCACCCACATTTCCACCTGCAATTCAGGTAACTGTTGAAGACATTCCATAATAATTTTGAAATCAGAATTTACCAGCCTCCGAAACTCCATATTCATCACTATTTCATCGATTGTATTTTGATGAAATAACCGAAAGCTGCCCCCGCTTTCCTGTAACATTTTTGAACCACGGTATTGAATCCGGAAGCATAATTGTTCCAGCGAATCATTGGAGGTGGATAATAACCAAACAAAATCGCTCATTGATTCTACCATGTTTTTTGAATCCAGCAGCATACGGTTCAAATAAGGCAGTAAATGACTGTTTGTCCTGAGTGCCAGTTGGCTCAGACTGTGATCTGCATAGAGGGTCATCGCATTGAGGGTTACACCAACTTCCTTGTTAACCTGCAGGGCCAGTTCTTTACGAAGATTGGATTGATTTAAAAGAAGTTGTTTGTTTCGTTCAAGCTGATCAATCCATTTCCCCTGAAACAGCAATAATCCTTTGCGTTGTTCGTCTGCTTTCCTGTTCAGCCCAATATTAATCACATAAATCTCACCCAGTACCCCTATAACACAGGGAACAAAAATCCAGGCCGTTCTTGGAAGAGCTCCGATATTGACCAACATGATCAGACTATACATACAAACCAATCCACCGCTTAAAAAAACAGTAGCCCAGAAGATTACCCTTGTTTGCCAGGTTTTTTGCCGGTAAACCACATAGAGCACCCATACAGCCCATAGTTTCAAAATAATATAGACGATCATATAAATTGTAATGAACCTATTTGGATCATCAAAATAATATAACCAGCAGATCAGTATAAAAGCCAATGCTGTCCATATCCCCCGCATAAGGTAAATCGCCTGATGGTTTAGATAAATATGATTTTTTTCAGCCTCCAAAAATTTTTGTGCAAACTTTATATACAAATAAAAATTAAACACATGAAAGGGATAAAATTCAAACAGGCGAAACAAATGATGATAAGCTATCCTGGTTTCAAGAGGGAAAAAATAAGTATAACTTACACCAATCATAAAATAAAAGAGGATGATATAGTGTACTACATAAAAAGCAAATTCCTTTCTTTTATGCTGAATCCAAAGGATACACATATATAGAAACTGGGCTACCATCACGCCAAGAAATATGAGCAATAATTGATTAACCATGCTGCTAAAATTCAAGTTGAATAAAGGTGCCATTACCAGGTTTCGATTCCAGCAAAAACACCGCTTTCAATTCCTCACAGCGCTGCTTCATAAAGCGGATACCATTCCCTAATTTTACTGTTGCCGGATCAAACCCAATTCCATCATCCACTATGGTAATCTTGCAGCCATTTGAAGCCCGCACAGCCTTGTAACGGATATTGGCAGGTGCTGCATATTTTATTGCATTGTTCAGCGCTTCTTTGGAGACCATATAAAGCTGGTTGCTTTTTTCAATTTCCATACTTAACTCCAGCACTTCATCCTCTGCATAAAAATCCAGTTCAATACTATTTCCTGCACAGATTGGTTTGATATAGTCCTGCAGGCGATCCATTACTTTATACAATTTATCACTACCCTCATGCGCTGCCCACACGATATCATTGATTTTTTCGCTCATGGTACTGCAGGCATCAGAAATCCTGCGTAAATAGGGTACCATCTGGTCTGTTTCATTTCGTTCGATGGTTCGTTTACTCAATTCGCTGAATAGCACAACCCCACTGAGGGTAGCCCCCAGTTCATCATGCAGATCGCGTGCAATTTTATTTCGGATTGAAAAACGATTGTATTCAAGTTCTTCATTCTTTTTTAACTGCTCGATTACCTGTTGCTGGGTTACCGCCAATTCCAATTCATCCTTCACCCTGTTTTTTGCGGAAGAAAGATGATACAAAAAAAGTTCACTTAAAACAAGCAGCAAATAAATACTTTGAAATGGTTCTGCCGTTTGAAAAACCAGCAGCATCTGACAGGCTGTTGCCAGTAGCATTCCTCCCAGTATAACCGGACGATTTGCCGGATCTGATTTACGCCAGGCACCGATCAGAAGATAGATCCAGCCCACCATACAGACCGTCATAAGAAGAATAAGCAGTAACGCAGTAAAAGACCCCCTTAATCCGCTTATTAAATACGGGATCAGGGATGCAAGAAACAACGTAATTCCCGCTTTTTTAATCAACCCCGACTGTCTTAGAGAAAAGAATTGCTTCTCTTCCAAATAAGACTGCAGAAAATAAAGATGAAAAGTAAACGTAGCAATAAAAAGCAGATTGTTCCTGTGCTGATTGGCACCTGCAGGAAAACTCAGCAAAACCAAAACAAATAGCAGCTGAAGCAGTATATATCCGCTATAAATCATAATGGGGACATTCCGGGGTTGCCGGAATGCCCCCATTACATATAATAACTGGGTCAGAAATATACCTGTCAGGAAATAGATCATTCCTAAAACTACCACCAATCTCTTCCCCAACCAATACCCCAAGCGGGTGAATCTCTACAGCTTACCCGACCGGTGGTACAGGTCGGGTGACAATATTATTTCGTATTCTTTTTAATATAAGCACCAAGGGCGGTTCCGGCTTCGGCATAGGCTTCACCGATTCGTTGACCTGTATCAAAATCATATCCAACCCAGGACCCACCGGTTGCTTTCTCTACCCTGATTTTCGCAATTTCTTTGCTCTTATCTGCCGTCTCCACTATGCGCACTTCCAGATATATATTGGAATTCGCACGGGAAATCCCGATATTATATCCAGGTTCAGTTGAAAGCGTTTTAACAATCATGGTGTATTTGGCAGCAGGCGCTGTTCCGCTAGCCAAACCGCTGACTAAACCAAATCGCTCATTGAATACAGGTTCAAATCTGCCCTGGCGATCAGCTACCCAGGCTTTGGCCCAATTATCACCCTTGCCAGTCTCTTTTTTATTATATTCTTCTGTTTTTTTCGCTAAATATTCAGCCTCTGTTTTGAATTTACCGACCGACATACCATCATAAACGAACTCCGTATTGATTTCCTTTTCACCTGCTAAAACAGCCACAGCTCCGGATTCCAGTTTAATTCGCTGTGCAGAGGCATCCATTGTGATGGCAGCCATTGCTACCACCATCATTCCAACAAGATTTTTTTTCATGTAAATGGGGTTTACTACAAAATAAGATTTATTCCTTATATGTTAGATAAGGATTGTGTAAACTACCCCGTGTTCGGGCCTTAAACAAAAGTTATTGACCGAATCAACATAAACAATGTCTGAATTGAAAAAATCACCTCCCCAAATGAAGAGACTGAATTTTAAGGCTGAAACCAGACCAGCCGCACACCACTGTCCCGGCCTTCTTTTTCCAGTTTCAGTGTGACAAACACATTCCGTTTCCTGTCAAAATCATTTACACCCATCACGGCAAGTTGATGAAAGCGTTTTCCACCTGTCTCTGAAAAAAGAGGTGAGCGGTCCGGAACACCCTGCTTTGCCGCTAATTGAAACTGATAAGCTTTCGCGCCACCGACCGAACGGATTGTTGTCAGTTTTCCCTTTTTCCATGATTCCACATTTTCTTCCACATCATTTATCAGCAAATAGGATTGTGTAGTACCATCAAGATAGGCCAGTGTCCGGAACTGATTTCCCTGGTAGAAAGGGGTAAATTCCCGTTCCCGGTTTGCGAGGTAAAATACCTGCATCGCGGATGCATTATGGGAATGTGATTTAGGAATGTAATAGGTTCCCATTGCGGTACCAAATAAATCAAAATAAACAACGGCAGCATCCCCAAGTATTGAATAATAGGCTCTTTCGCTTCTATAATTCATAATTTCTTCAAACAGAATGGAAAAGCTACCATCGTTGTTGATGTAAACATTCTGAGGCAAACCCCGAAAAGAACTCTTTTTTCCAAAAACCTCCTTATTGATTTCATCTGCATTGCCGGGGTAAGCCACGCCTGATTGTTCAACTTTTCCAGAAATTGCATCGAAAAACTTTAGAAGGGGGATATACCCCTTTCCGTCTTCACTCATACAATTTGCCATTAGAAGTATTTTTTTTGTCACCGGATTAAATTTCAATATGCCGCCTGCCAATCCCAATTCCTGACCACCCCCAACTTTCGTCATCTCTATTTTCTTCTTGTCTATTGAAAAGGAGCCCAGCAACAGCTCATATTCCTTGCCTCCGCTGGACTTCGTATTATATGCATACACCAGTGTAAATACCTGCTCCCTTCCCACCACCACTAAATCAACAAATTGCAGGTATTTAAACTTTTCCTGTGGAGATTGATAGTAGGCCCGGGCAATCTCTTTGTGTCCCGGATTGTAATGAACAATTTCCAACCGTTTACTCCGATCCGATTCAAACGTGTTAAATTTTGCAATTGCATAATGATCGGTTTCAGGGTCCACCCGGATAGTGAAATCAGGTGTAGGCAGCCCACCTATTCCAATTGCCATTGCAGCCCCTAAATGTGCTTTTGGCATTTCCATTACTACCTTTTGTTCAATCATTGCTCCTGTTGTTGGGTTAATCCGATATCGGATCAGAGAGCTTTGTTTATTTTGAATGGCTGTGGCCATCAATACCAGTTCCCCTCCATTTTCAAACAGGATCTCAAGATTGGCTTTTTTGGGAATATCCAGTTGGAGCGTTTTAACCAGCGTTTCTTTGTGATCCTTCCCGTACATACGCAGTTCATACTGATCCTTAACCCCAGCCAGATAAGCGGTTGTTCCGTCTTTCAAAAGAAGTACTTTACCTAAGCCCCCCTCTAATTCCGGGAAAACAGGCCCTTGCGCAATTAAACGTAATTGGGCAAAACCATTGAATGTAATAAAAAGAGAAAATGCTAATAGAAGATGTTTTTTCAAAGGATAACAATTTTCGCCAATGATAGAAACATTTGTCGAAATATGCAACCCTCAGGTCACCAAATACGCCATAACCAGTGGCTCAAAAATCTTCCCCTCCAATACCACTTCCAATGACTCCCCCAGGTTAAAACGAAAGGGAATTTGCATCCAATCATTCGATTTATATTGAATGGGGCCACTAAGTTGCATGTGGGATTTGAAATCCAATCCGCCCAGTCCATGCCATTTATAAACAGCCTCCTTGGCACTCCAGATAACCGTGGTCAGTTCCAGCTGCAATTGATCAAACAACTCCCATTGTGCCAGGAATGCCTTCTCCGTTTCCGACAAAAACTTGGGCGATATCCGCTCAATCCGCGGTGTGACGAGCTCAATATCTATTCCCACCTGATTTGTACTGCTGGCGATGGCTGCCGCATAATTTCCGCAATGAGAGATCGAAAAATGGTATTTTTCTCCCGGCAAATATGGTTTCCGGGTATCTGCCACCAGAATCTCCGCCAGAGGAAAATCATCAAAAAGAACCGTTAACAGATACCTCCCGGCCAAATGCTGCAGGCGCTTGTACGGATGGGTTACCTCCTTATGCAGGGAAACCCGTTCCAGAAAAAAAGATTCCGGTTCTTCAATCCGCCAAATCGCCATTCTGGTCGTTTGGTTGATATTATGTTGATAAAATAAGGCCAAGGTTGAAATTAAGAAGCTAACATTGCAGCGTCACTGAATCAGTACCACCCAACAAATATAAATTAAGAGAAGCACATGATTTTGTCGGATACCCGTATATTGGAAGAAATAGAAAAAGGCACCATCAAAATTGAGCCTTATCATAGAGAATGTTTAGGCAGTAACTCCTATGATGTACACTTGGGAAAATGGCTGGCTACCTATAAGGAACATATCCTAGACGCCAAAAAACACAACCAGATCGAATATTTTGAAATTCCGGAAGACGGATTCGTGCTCTATCCGCATATATTCTACCTGGGAGTAACAGCAGAATACACAGAAACCCATGCCCATGTTCCTTTTCTGGAAGGAAAATCCTCTACCGGAAGACTCGGCATTGATATACATGCCACGGCAGGGAAGGGTGATGTTGGTTTCTGCGGCAACTGGACCCTGGAAATCTCCGTTAAACAACCTGTAAAAGTGTATAAGGGAATGCCAATCGGCCAATTGATTTATTTTCCGGTAGATGGTGAAATTGAGGTAAAATACAACCAGAAGAAAAACGCCAAATACAGCGGACAACCGGATAAGCCCATCGAAAGCATGATGTGGAAGAATAATTTTTAAGAATGGATTTTATAGGCGGGGTTCCCTGCCTATAAACCTATTTTTCCCAAGCAGGAATCCAATAGCTAATTCAATATTCCTGCCAATACTTTCTTCCGTTTTTAATGCGCTTATATAACGATTCACCTCCTTTTGCAGAGAAGGTGTCAGTTTATCAAATACCGCCTTGGCTTTTTTATTTTTATCAAGTGCCTTAAGCAGTCCCGGATGTATTTCCAGTGTTCGGTCGCCTTTATCTACTTGAATGGTAATTGATATTCTTTCTCCAATTCTTTCAGGAGATTTTGGCAGCATGACCGTATTAATATACAGGCGCCAACTACCTTTAAACTTAACTAATGTTTGGGTATATTTTTTTCCGTTGACAGATCCACACACCGGAATTGGTCCTTTATCTTTTTTCGCATCGGCAAACAATTGCCGCAGAATCTCATCCGGAACAAATACAAATGGGTTGATTCCTATTATTTCTAAGATTGCACTAAACTTTTGCATTATATTTTTGATAACCTCTCAGTTCCTAAAATACAAAGCAATGGCTAAATAGCAGCCTGTTTAAAGTTACTATTTAGCCATCTGAACTGCACAATGATAAAAGTTTATTTCAGCAACCACATCACCTGATCCCGATCATCCACTTCCGATCCAAACTGTGAAACCAGCGCTGCTTTATAATTCACGGTATTATCCGTTAATTCAGATACCGGATATGCCCAGCGTACGGGTAATTGTGTAACATTATTAACGGTGGAGAATTTATATTCCGGTACACCTGTTCTTCTTGTCATAAACCAGGAGGTCCATCCTGAATTTTCCGCGAGCGCCAGGAACATTTGCTCATGAATTCTTTTCAATCCCGCAGCTCCGCTTAAATAAGGAGCTTTATTGGTTAAATAATCGCCCACACTTGCTCCGTAAAACTCCATAGAAGCTACTATGCCATTATCATAATGGGTTTTCGCATCGGCAGTTATCCATCCTCTATTTGCTGCCTCTGCAATATTTAATTCCTGTTCGGCATAGCCAATTAAAATCGATGGCTGACCCACAAAATTCAGAAACCTTGCTCTGTTGGGAAATGAAAAATCACCATTACTTTTTCTGGCATTATTCTGTTGCAGATCAACGGAAATATCGGAACCATCATACGAATTAAAATCTGCCCGAACGGCTGCTTCGTTCGATGGATTGGCTGCCAATGCCTTTGGAGTTGGATCGGCCACTTTCTGCAATCTGGGATCCTGGTAAGACTTCAGCAGTTCTATATAAGTATCCGCATATACGATACCACCTGTTACAATCTGTTCAATTGGATTATAGGCACCTCTGAAACCATCCTCATCGCGGTGCGTGATCTGCATATTATCAAACAACCCTCCCATCAGGGGGTATTTAGCCGGATCCTGTACTACCTTTTGAAAACGCCCCTTCACATTCAACTCTGCATCGTTTTCCTTTTTACTGAGTGAAATCAACGTTCTAAGCGTAAATGCATTGATCGCTTTTTGCCAGCGCCTCAGGTTTCCACCAAAATAAACATCGCCTTCAACTGTTGCACCCGGAGTACTATTGATATAAGTATCCAATTCAAGATTGGCTTCATCGAGCCAGTTAAGGCATTGAATAAATACCTCTTTCTGGGTATCGTACTTAGGTCTGGGAATTTCTGCCCCTTTCATTGCTTCTGAAAGTGGTATATCGCCCATTTGCATAGTCATCTGAACATAATAATAGGCCTTGAAAAATTTCGCAAGAATAATATAAGCCTGTGCATTGGCTTTCTCTGCCTCTGCTGCCATTTTATCTACATTTCGAATGGTCGCATAGGAAAAATCTGCACTGCCATACAGGTAGTTTACCGGTGGCGAAACACCCAGATCGGCCGCAATAAAATTATGGTACTGGGCATTTCTGTATAAATCCGAAAATGCGCTGGCCGGTGTTGGAACAGTAGAAGTAAACAACAAACTTGGCGCAACAGAGATCGGGTTATTGGGATTCTCCCTGAGCTCATCAAATTTTAGACAACTGCTGAATGAAACTGCCAACAGGGACAAGCAGGTGAATTTGATTACTGTTTTCATCTATACTGAGTTTAAAAATTAAGATTGATATTGAATCCATAAGTACGCTGAGCAGGTTGCTGTAAATCCGTATCTCCGGTTGACATGGTATAGGTATCCAGGTCACCAAAGGTGTCTTTATCCCTGGTCCAATAAAAGAGGTTACGACCCACAAATGAAATGGAAGCCCCTTTCAAAAAATTGGATTTTTTCAACAAGGCTGGTGGCAGGTTATACGTCAGTACTACCTCCCTTAACTTGGCAAATGTTTTTTCAATCAATTGATTTTGCCAGGCTGCCTGATAGCTGGAAGCCCAGGCCTGGTAAGAAACTTTATAATCGTTGGGTGCAAACTTCCTGGAATCGGAAAGAATATTTCCATCCGGATCATAGGTCACCGCACCACTCACAATTTTCACGCCTTTGATTAGCATGGTTTTTGGATCACCGCCATTGGCATAGGCAATATTGGACAGATCTCTTTCCGGATGAATAGCATCGGGATGTGAACCTGATCTCCACAAATCGCGCTCATACCGGTCATAGGTAATACCTCCAAAACGTCCGTCAATCAAAAAGGAAAAAGACCAGTTTTTATACGCCAGGCTGTTATTCATACTAAGGTTGAAATTAGGCTGTGTATTTCCCTGATTCTTATAATAAGGAGTAATCCTTGGCCTTCCATCTGCATTGATAATCAACTGTCCATCAGGAGAACGTTCCCATTCTGAATACCAGTAATCACCCAGTCTGTCGCCGATACTAACCCTTCCCTCTTTTGTTTGCGCTGTACCATCCGGAAGCGGTGGAAGCGAGGTAAGGAATTCCCTGTTTGCATCCATATTTACCAGTACATTCCAATTGAAGTTTTTGGTTCTTACCGGAACACCTGTTACCGACATATCAAATCCTCTGCGTTTGGTGGTGCGTCCATTCAGACGTGTGCCGGTATAACCTGATGTCTGTGAAAAACGCTGGGTAAAGATCTGTGGACCGTATTTGTTTATATAGTAGGAGAAATCAAAGCCAAGTCGACTGTTGAAAAATCGTGCTTCCATTCCATATTCAAAAGTGGAATTAAACTCCGGACGAAGGTTTGGATTATCCAGAATGGCCGGATAGCTGGCCGTGGGCAGGTTTCTATACCGACCGCCTGTAGTATAGGAGTTGATAGCAGTGTATATATCCATATCGCCCCCAACTTTTGCATACGCTCCTCTCAGTTTAAGATAATTTATTGCAGAAGGAAGCGTAATCATTTCACTTATGATCGCACTTAGTGAAACAGATGGATAGAAAAAAGCCGGATTTTTCTCCGTTAAGGTAGACGACTTATCAACCCTGCCGGTCAGGCCCAAAAAAATCTGATCCTTGTACGAAACATCCACAGTTGAATAGGCACTGTAAACACCTTTTGATTCTTTATAACTTGTTGGTGTAACGCGATCCACAGAATTGGAAAGCTTGTAAATACCGGGCACAACAAGCCTTGTTGTGGCTGCATTCACGGTATTATAGGAATAATAGCGCTGATTGCCGCCCAGGGTAGCTTTTACACTGAACAGTTTATTGGCAAACTCATTTCTGTAGCTTAAGAGGAAGTCTGTATTGGATTCAAATAATTTAGATTCATTGATCCTGTAACGTCCGCCACGATCAGCGATATCATAATCATAGATATCAACTGAAATCTGATCTTCATCGGTCAGTGAATAAGTACTTAAGTTAGTGCGCAAAAAGAAATCCATGTTTTTGCTGATCTTATAACTTGCTTTCAATAAACCCAGCACATCATTCTTGGTATAAGGTCTTCTCCACTCATATGCCAGCATATAGGGATTATTATATCTCCAGTTTTCAGGAAAACGCTGTTTGAGTCCCTCCTTACCAGGCACCCAATAATTTTTCATATCCCGGATATCAAAATGTGCACCTCCCCAAATCGCCAGATTATAAATAGGCGAATGCGGACCATAGGTATTTCTCGGCACATTGGAAGCATATTCATAGGTATGTTGCAATGATCCTTCTACCGTTAATTTATCCGTGATATTGGTAAACCCGCTTATTCGGAATGTATTTATTTTAAGTTTGGCACCAGGCACGGAAGCTTTTGAATATTTGAAGGTATTTGATACTACAAAAGCCCCTTTATCTGTTCTGGTTTGAATAGAAATATTATTCGATGTTACCAGTCCGGTTTCCATAAAATTGCGCAGGTTATTCGGCCCTCTGGAAACCCAGGGAGTAGGTGTTGGTTTACCAGTTACCGGATCAATGGGCGAATCAAATTGTGGCAATAGGCGGCCATCAAATTTGGGTCCCCATACCGAATAATCAAAATCATTTTTACCGCCACCACCGGATGCGCCTGTACCAAATTCATACACGCCGGCTTCACCCGGACCATACTGTGTCTGAATTTTCGGAACACGGATAAATCCACCCTGGAATGTAGTGGAAGAATTATAGGAAATACTTGTTCCTTTGGTAGCATTACTGCCTGATTTTAAGGTGATCTGAATGGCACCATTCAATCCTAATGATCCATACAATGCAGAAGCTGCCGCTCCTTTTAATACAGAAACGGTTTCAATATCATCCGGACTTATATTCCACATATCCGTACCCGGATTGGGTACACCATCAATAACAATCAGTGGCCGTTCTCCGCGTAAAAAAATTCCAGGATCAGAAAAGAAATCACTGCTGTTAGTAATTGTCAGTCCTGCTACCTTACCAGTTAATGCTTCTGTAACATTCGGCGCAATAGCTTTCTGAAGGGATGTTCCTTTCACTTCCTGTACGGAATACCCAAGGGCTTTTTTATCTTTTTTAATACCCAATGCAGTTACAACTACTTCTCCCAGATTCTCATTGTTCAGTTCCAATTGTATACTGAGCACGGTTTGGTTATTGACGGGTATTTCCTTTGCAACATAACCGGTTCTGGTTACTACAAGAGTTGCATTTCCAGCTGCAGAAATACTGAACGAACCACTTGCATCAGTGGTTGTGCCCGATTTAGTTCCTTTAATTACAACAGATACATCCGATAGCGGTTTGCTTTCGTTGTCTGTGACAGTTCCTCTTACGCCTGATTGTGCGTATACCCCTTGGATAGAGGCAATAGCCAGCAATATCGTAAAAAGAATTGCTTTTACGATTGGTTGTTTAGACCTCATAAACAGTAGTTGTTTGGTGAATAATTAAATCATTCGATGAATGTTGAATGTTTAATGAAATTAAACAAATAATCGATAATTGTTAAGTCCTGCTAAACTTTCACACAAACGATTGCGTTGGACTAGCCCTCTTTTATAGGAAGAATTTCGGCTGTAAATTTTTTAATGAAATAACCTGAATTTACTTTTTCAGGTATGCAAAATCAAAGTTTATCAATCCCGTATTTGCGATTATATGCAATAACCAATGCAACCACCTGATTATAACTCATCATTCCGGATGGTTGTTGATTCACCCGCAGGTATTGTGAGTAAAGGGTGCGAACAAGTGGTTCAAGTAATCCCACATGGTCCTGATTGAATTTGCGAAGTGTTACCAAATCTTCCCGAACACCCGGAGATAGCTGATTATAACGTAACTGGCCGAGTGTAGTATCACGCAGGAACAAGTCGCGAATGGCATATAGGTATAAATCAAAATAAGCAGAATAACGAAAAGCCGGACTCTCACTTTTACTTGCTGTTAAAAATCCGGCGAGATTGGCTTCATTTTCTTTAGCATAGCCCAATTGATGGCCAATTTCATGGCAGGTGGTAAAAGGCTGAACAAAAACAGGAACAGTTGTATTAACCTGTGCCTCGCCAGTAAACGGATTATAATAGCCGGTGAATCCAAGGTAATTTCCTAAGTAGCTGTAGAGGGAAGGCTTTACGGATTGACCACCGTATTTCAAAAAAACCGATCTGGTTCCCGGTTGCTGGTAGGCACTGAAAGCTCTTGTGAACAGCGTTTTTTTATGCTCCAAAGGCCGCCTTTCAGTAAGCGAAACAGGTCGTACTGCATCCATCCGCTGAATCAGCACCGACACCAGCGTATCCAGTTCTGCCGTGCTGTATGAACTGGGGCGAATTCCGGCCTGCCGAACAATCCCCACTCTGTTATAGTTCATGCCCCATAAACCATTGAAAAGTATATATACCCATAACCAGACCCGCATCACCAGCACCCCTACCCGAAGCAACCATGCGCTGGTTACCCTTTTCTGTGCAATAGCGCGAATCAGCTTGATTATGCTATAAATTAACAGGATGGTGGCAATAGCATATAGCAGATCGCCAAAGCTGAAAGGCATCCATCCGAATAAAAAGCGCTGCACCCGGGAAATCAGTGGATAAATACCCGTAGAATAATATTTTTCCACTATATCGGGAAAAGCAGATACTACTTTAATGAATAAAGCGATGCCTGCCAGAATGAATAAACCCGTATACCGGTATCTTTGCCCCGTTCTTTCCTGCATAATGATACAACTATCAGCAATAATAGAATGTTCAATGCAAAAAGAAAATTCAAAATAGCCTGCCATGAATATTGAAAAGAACCGGAATGAAGATGTGATGAAACTTTTGCTCAGTGAATGGAAAAAGCGCAAGGAAAAAATTGCGCTGGGCGGTGGAAAAAAAGCCATCGAAAAACAACATGAAAAAAACAAACTGACTCCGAGGGAACGTATTAGCTACCTGCTTGATCCCGGATCGCAATTTCTTGAAATCGGAACTTTTGCAGGCTATGGTCTTTATGAAGACCAGGGTGGCTGTCCGGCTGGTGGAACAGTTGCCGGAATTGGGTATGTCAGCGGCCGGCAATGTGTGATTCTGGCAAATGACCAAACCGTTAAAGCAGGCGCCTGGTTTCCGATTACGGGAAAGAAAAATCTTCGCATGCAGGAAATTGCTATGGAAAATCATCTGCCCGTGATTTATCTCGTTGACAGCGCCGGGGTATTTCTTCCCATGCAGGACGAAATTTTTCCCGATAAAGAACATTTCGGCCGGGTTTTTCGCAACAATGCCCGTATGAGTGCGATGGGTATTACCCAAATTGCAGCTGTAATGGGCCCCTGTGTAGCAGGAGGTGCTTATCTCCCGATAATGAGCGATGAAACCCTGATGGTGGAAGGGAATGGGTCGATTTTTCTGGCTGGGCCCTATCTCGTAAAAGCAGCTATCGGAGAAGATATTGATGCAGAAACCCTGGGTGGGGCTGAAACGCACAATGCATTATCGGGTATTGCAGATTATAAATTCCCTACTGAAAAGGAATGCCTGGACCATATCAAAAAAATTATGGGGAAACTGGGAGCACCGGCTTCTGCAGGATTTAATCGCATTGTTGCGAAAGCTCCTGTAAAATCGCCGGAAGAATTGTATTCGATTATGGCGGAAGGAAATACCAAGCCCTATGATATGCGCGAATTGATTGGCTGTCTGGTAGATGATTCTGTATTCGATGAATTCAAATCGGAATATGGGAAATCCATTCTCTGTGGATATGCGAGAATTGAAGGTTGGGCAGTTGGTATTGTTGCCAATCAACGACTCATCGTTAAGAGCAAAAAGGGAGAAATGCAAATGGGAGGCGTTATCTACAATGACAGTGCTGACAAAGCGGCTCGTTTTATTTTGAATTGCAACCAGAAAAAAATACCCCTTGTATTCCTGCAGGATGTGACCGGATTCATGGTTGGCAGCAGGAGCGAACACTCCGGCATCATTAAAGATGGTGCCAAACTGGTGAATGCCGTCGCCAATTCAATAGTTCCAAAAATTACGATCATTGTTGGGAACTCCTATGGTGCCGGCAATTACGCCATGTGTGGCAAGGCCTATGATCCCCGATTTATTTATGCCTGGCCAACCGCAAAAATTGCAGTTATGGGTGGTGATCAGGCTGCTAAAACACTGATGCAGATTCAGGTTGCTTCCCTGAAAGCAAAGGGCTTGGAAGTGACGGCAGAACAGGAACAACAGGTACTTCAAACAATCAAGGCTAAATACGATGAACAAACATCGCCTTATTATGCCGCCGCACGGTTATGGGTAGACGATATTATCGATCCGCTGCAAACAAGACAGGTCATCGCTTCCGGAATTGAAGCAGCAAATAACAACCCTGATCTAGCCACCCTGAAAACTGGAGTGTTTCAGACCTGAATTGAGTAAGGATATACGCTTTTTTTATTTTTTACTTTTTACTTTTTACTTTTTACTTCTCCTATGAGTGAACTTATAATTTACACTGACGGTGCCAGCAGAGGAAATCCTGGTCCCGGTGGTTATGGAACTATTTTAAAATGGGGGTCCAAAGAAAAAGAACTGGCCCAGGGTTATCGGAAAACAACCAATAACCGGATGGAGTTGATGGCAGTAATAGCGGGACTCGAAGCATTGAACAAACACGGACTCCGAATAGCTGTTTACAGCGATAGTCAGTATGTTGTGAAAGCGGTGGAACAGGGCTGGTTGAAAAACTGGATCGCTACGAATTTTAAAGGAGGAAAAAAGAACCGTGATTTATGGACCCGCTTTTATGAACTATCGCAAAAGCACCAAATTCGTTTTCATTGGGTAAAAGGACATGCTGACAATCCGTTTAATAATCGATGTGATTTGCTGGCTACAACGGCTGCTGATAGCAAAAACCTTCTGATTGATACCGGTTATGAGGCGGAGAACCCATGAAAGAAATAGGTCTTTCATTCTTATTGCGGAACCGGTATTTATTGGATATTTGAAATATGAGCGATCTCAAACTACCAACGGATATACGCATCAAACCCCTGCCGGATTCAGTCCCCCCTCCTATGGAACTGATTTCAATGGCGGATCCAAATGAACAGCAGGTGCTCGATTATCTTCCCCATTGCCTGGTACTGGTTGCCAGTCATCAGGAATCTATTGTTGGTGTTCTTGCGCTTTCTCCCGAAGGCAAAGAAAAGGCAGAGATAAAAGTATTGGCAGTGGCACCGGGTTATAGGAGAAAAGGAATCGGACGATTATTGCTTCAGGAGGCCGGAATCAGAGCCAAACGCCTTGGATTTACAGAATTGCAGGTATGCACCGGAAACTCAAGCATTCGACCTTTCCAACTCTATCAACAAGCCGGATTTGATTTGACAGATATCCGCTGGAACTATTTCACGATGCACTATCCGGACCCCATCATAGAAGAAGGCATTGTCTGCAGGCACCAATTGGTCCTTATAAAAACCCTTTAACCCTTTGGCATGTTTACCAATACCCTTCTTTACCTGCGGCACCGTTCCAGTTTAAGCATCGGGTATCTTTTTGCTGTATCCAGCATATTATTGGGCATATGGGTAGCCGCCATACCTCAAACCAAACAGCGATTGGGATTAACGGATGCCACCCTCGGACTCACCCTTTTACTGGCTCCTGTCGGTGCTCTTACCGGAGTTGCCATTGCCCCCTGGGTATTCCGAAAGTTGAAAGTAGGAACCTGGATGTTTTATGGTTCACTTTGTTATTGTCTGGCCTATTTTATCCAGGTCTCCGCCAATCATATACTGGTATTGATGGGTGCACTTTTTGCAACCGGATTGATTGGTTTTCTCAATGGGGTTTCCTCCAATGCCATGGTGGATAAACTGGAACAACAACAGCAGCGCCGGTTAATGAGCACGTCTCATGGCATGTATAGTTTGGGGGGCGGGATCAGTGCCGGATTGGCCTCCCTGTTCTATCTCTTGCAGGTACCTGCTATCTGGCAGATATTGCTGGTAGCACTCGCTTTGGCAGGCGGCTTATTTTTTCTTCGCAACGATCTGCAGGCTCATCAGCACCGCATCGATTCTGAAAGAAGTTTAAGTCTGCCAAAAGGGGGTGTAATCGGATTGTCCTTTATCTGTTTTGTATCCTTTATGGGCGAAGGATGTGTGGCAGACTGGAGTGCGATTTATTTACGTGAATCACTGGGTGGTTCAAAAGCAATTGCAGGAATCGGTTTTGCCGGATTTTCAATCGCGATGGCCCTCTCCAGATTCAATGGCGATACCCTGATTCCTAAGATCGGGAATAAGCGGGTAGCCATCGGTGGTTGTCTGCTTGCTGCTCTTGGTTATTTGCTTGCCATCAGCTTTTCTTCCATTGCTGTTTCCATTGCGGGATTCACCCTTATTGGGCTAGGTTTCTCCTGCGTGGTTCCCATACTGTTTAGTACAGCCACCAAGGTACCGGGAGTAAGCGCCGTAAGCGGTTTATCTGCCGTGGCAAGTGGCGGATTATTGGGCTTTCTTGCAGGACCTTCCCTGATTGGAATACTGGCTGAAAAATATACCATGGCAACAGGCCTAAGTCTTGTGTTTTTTCTAGCATTGATTGCAGCACTTGTTGCCTGGAAAAACCGCTACCTGGTTAATACTCCGACTATAGGTCCAACAGTCAACTACCCTGATCAAATACTCTAACCTATCATCACCCGTCGGGTACCCAACGGGTGATGAGAAACTCTGCCGGAAATAGCAGAGCTTTATGCAATCATCAAATGCAGGAAGCGCATGGTTCCAATTACAGTTACACATCTATTTGACAAAATCGATCTGCTTTTAATTTCCTGTTTAAGGTCATGCACAACCAAAGATTGGAACCGACCTACCCTTGCAAAAAAATGGTCAGTAAAAGATATCGCTGCACATCTCCTGGATGGAAATTTTCGCACTCTTTCCATGGGCAGGGATCAGTATTTTGGAGAAAATCCCCCACCAATCGAATCCTATTCCGATTTGGTAAACTGGCTCAATGAACTGAATGCCGATTGGGTGAACGCTTACCGCAGAGTGAGTCCATCTCTTCTTATTTATTTGTTGGAAATAACAGGTCCGGGCGTAACGGCTTATTATCAGCAACTCGAGCCACATGCGCCTTCCATGTTTCCGGTTGCCTGGGCAGGAGAAGAAAATTCTGCCAATTGGTTTCACCTGGCAAGGGAATATACAGAAAAATGGCACCACCAGGCACAGATCCGGGAAGCAATCGGCACGCTGGATCCACTGTTAACTCAAGAGCTATACCATCCTTTCCTGCAAACAATGGTAAGAGGATTACCTTATCAATACCGCCATTTGGCTGCAGCTTCAGGAACCACTATCCAGTTCACCATCACAGGAGAAGCCGGAGCGACCTGGTTCCTCCAAAAATTACCCGACGAGTTACCCTTCGGGTGGAAGCTTACAGACAAAAAACTGATAGTCCAGAAAGCATACTCAAACTGGAAGCAAACATCGCCTGGAAATTATTTACAAAAGGTATACGGCCGGAAGAGTTGTTTAAAACACATCCGGATAGTATAAAGATATCAGGCAATCAAGAATTTGCAATACCAGCACTGAATTTGATTGCTGTAATGGCCTGAACAGGTAATTTTCACTTAATCACACAAAATATTCATCGTGAATAGGAACCATCTTCTGCTTTCCTTTTTTATAAGCCTGGCACCATTATCGACTGAAGCGCAGGACAAACCGCAGGAAGAACATCTTCAAATTTATCTCACCGGAGATTCGACTGATGTACAAACCACAACCCGCCCTGGTTTGCTGCTGGCAGGTGGAAGTACAGATCATACCAATGCCATGCGCTGGATGCTCAATCGCAGTGGTGGAGGAGATGTGGTCATCATTCGCTCCTCCGGTGCAGATGGATACAACCAATACCTGTTCGATTTAGGCAAAGTAAATTCAGTAGAAACCATACTAATAAACAGTAAAACAAAAGCAGAACTTCCCATCGTTGCTGAAAAAATCAGAAACGCAGAAATGTTATTCATCGCAGGCGGCGATCAGTGGAATTATGTAAACTATTGGCGTAATACACCGGTTGAGGAAGCCATCAACTATCTCATCAATACAAAAAAAGTTCCAGTGGGTGGAACCAGTGCAGGATGTGCAATCCTTGGTCAGTTTTATTTCTCTGCACAATACAATACCATTCAATCAAACGAAGCATTGGAAAGCCCCTATCACATCAGCAATGCAATTGGCAGAGCCGATTTTTTGCAAGTCCCTATCTTACAGTCAACCATAACCGATTCTCATTACAGTCAGCGAAAGAGGCAGGGGCGGCAGTTTAGCTGGCTGGCACGTTTGGTGAAGGAAGAAGCTATAGAATCTGTGAGAGGAATCGGGGTGGATGAAAAAACAGCTGTAGCAATTGACGAAAAAGGATGGGCTACAGTATTCGGCTCGAACGAAGCCTGGTTTGTATGGACCCAGCCAGGGACACCAACCGTTTGCGAACCGGGTGAACCACTGCACTGGTCAGGAAAAACAAAACCGATTCAGGCTTATATTATAAAAGGCAACGAAAAAGGCAATGGTCGTTTCAATTTGAATAATTGGAAAGACCGGGAAGGTGGAACCATTCGTAAATTCAGTATCAACAAAGGAAAATTGGCGGATTGAATCAGCTGTGTGCGAATTCGATTTTTTTATTCCCGTTCAAAAGATAATAACCACCAAACAAAATCAAACTGAAGAAAAGCGTTGAATAAATACCTCCCTGAAAAAAAGGAATTCCATCCTTGTAGGTTAGAAGCAGTCCTTCGAAGGTTTTTGGGTGTCCCCATCCTCCGCCAAACAGCCATACACCAAAATTTGATAGCAAAAAAAATACGGTTGGGGCAACCAGGGATGCCAATCCAACCTGTAAAACGTTGATCTTTTTTATATAGAATCCAATCACCACCATCAGGGCGAAAAGAAAATAATTCATCAACTGACCATTATAAAATCCGGCAGTTGTTGTTATACCTGCTTTATACAATGCATGATACAATAAATCACTAAGGAACATAGAAAAGATAGGTAATGCAAATGCCCATTTCCGATCCTTAATCAATGCGCCACCAAAGAGAGCCATAGCAATCTGCGGTGCAAATCCGAAAGGACGCGAAGGAATAATCCGATATACAGCAGCTACCACGATCAGCAATACAAAGGATACTATTAGTGATTTATTCAGTTTCATAATTCAATAGACTGTTATGTTAGGAACCGGCTACAAAAATAAGGGTTTTTCAATTGGCAGCACCGGGAACAGTAGCCCGGAATGCCTGACTGTCGGCCAGCGCGGCCAGAACAATTTCTGCTCCCGCTGTCAATAAAACCGATTGCCCCTTGTTCACCACCTGCTTAAAACCGGAATTCCTCTCCGTTATTGCCAGACTCCCCTCCAAAACCAGCAGAATTTCAACTGTAGCTGATTTCAATTCCATCTGCTCTCCTTTTGTTAACTCGATCAGATGCAGTTCAAAATCAGCGGCAGGTGTTAGAAACGCCTTTTCATGTGGCTGGATGCTGGTGCCATCCAGCAAATTCGGGATACAGGCCTCGAATTGAACATGTTTCAACAATTCTGGCACATCCACATATTTGGGTGTTAATCCCCCCCGTAAAACATTATCTGAATTGGCCATAATTTCCACGTTCTGCCCCTCCAGATAAGCATGCAACAAACCAGCATCCTGAAAAATTGCCTGTCCTTTTTTCATTTCAACCAGATTCAACATATAAATGCTGAAAATTCCACGATCAATCCGGCCTTTTTCATTATATGTAAGCGCAGCTCTTGCAGCCCAGAAATCCGGATTGGATTTTGGCAGTTCCCCGGCTTCATACAATGGGAGAATTCGAACCAGCAAGGGCTGCAGGTGTCGCAACACATCTGCATCAGGCATTTCCATTACCGTGCGATACAGATTCGCATAATCACCCTCTCCAAATACCGGCAACAGAAAAGCAAGCTCATTTCGTGCAGCCAGTGTTTCCCTCATTAATTGTGGATTTCTGAAACCATGCAGCAACCAGAATTCTCCAAGTGCATAAGCCAGCTCTGGTTTATGGTTATCATCCTTATAATTTCGGTTGGAAGCGGTAAGTGCAATGCCAGCTTCATTTTCCGCAGTATATCCCTTTTTGGCATTCTCAATACTTGGATGTACTTGAATGCTCAGCATATCTTTCACATCAAGCACCTTCAACAGATAAGGCAGGCGGCCGAATTGGGACTGCACTTTCGCTCCCAACAATTCAGGATGTTCCTGTAACAATGCATTCAGTGGCTTTTCACCATTCACCATGGAAGGTGCCTGAACATGCGCACCCAGCCAATACTCTGCTGATGGCTGCCCGGGCATTTGCTCACGTGATAATAAGGTTGGAATATAGGTGAAACCACCCCATTGATAGGGCTGCACCTTGCCCTCCAGATCAAATAGTTTATTTTGAATATCCATAGCGGGGCCGAAAATAAGTTAAATTAAGAATGTGGAAAACGCAAATATCAGAACAGGCAGATATGGTGAACAACAGGCTGTATTACACCTTGAAATGCTGGGCCATCAGATCCTTCATCTGAACTGGAAATACCGTCGGTGGGAAATTGATATCATTTCCTGCTTCGGTCAGGTTTTACATTTTACTGAAGTCAAAACCCGCATGGGACAAGCTTATGGATTGCCTGAAAATGCCGTGAATCATAAAAAAATGAACAGCATGCAGCGGGCTGCCGCAGCATATCTTGAACTCCATCCTCAATGGAAACGAATCAGTTTTGATATTCTAGCTATTGATTTATCAGGCGGCAATACGGATATCCGGTATTTTGAAGATATTTCCTAGCGCGCTGCCCGGCTGATCTGCACAAGCGATAGGGCTGCTTTCATCTTTTCCACCATTTTATACGTAGCCGGACAATATTCAATATTCTGTTTATGCACATGCATGTAATCGACTGCTTTCTTTTTACTCAGGTGAGGAAACCCGGCACAATCAGCCGGACGTACCTCATAGATACCACACATATTGGTTTTGATATCGAGAAATTGACAGGGCTGTTTTACATTCATCCAGTCCTTGTCCTTTTTATCAAAAAACAACCATTTTTCCTTAAAAGCATCAACGGTCATATTCAGATGGGCAGATATGCGGACCAGGTCGGTTTTGGTAAAAGTCGGACTCATTTTTTTACAGCAGTTTGCACAGGTAAGGCAATCTACTTCAGTCCAGACTTCCTGTTCTATAACGGGGGTGATTTTATCCAATCCACGGGGTCGATCATTCTCCAGCTTTGTTAGAAATCTTTTCAGTTTACGTTTGTTTTCAACGACCTGCTTTTTAAACTGTCGCAGGTTAACAGTACGGGGATTAGTCACCAGATCCATTCGTTCGCTTATTTAAGAAAACGCAATATAAAGGATTCAATGCGTTAATTTGCTGCTTATACCGGAGCAATTAAAAAATGTGGGAACCCTATAAAAAAGGATTTAAAGCCTGGCTGCGCCTGGAAAAATCACTGGCGGATCATTCCGTGGCTGCCTACCTGCATGATCTTGAGTTACTCACCCAGTTTTTGCAGCTTCAAAATCTGGCAATTTCTCCTGATAAAGTTGAAACTGTACAATTGCAGGCCTTTCTTCGCTGGATAGCGGAGTTGGGCATGACGCAGAGTTCTCAGGCCAGAATATTATCAGGTTTACGCAGTTTTTACAGGTATTGCCTGTTAGAACAAGTCACCCGTATGGATCCAACGGCCCTATTGGAAGCACCCAAATTAAAACGTGCTCTACCCGATACGCTCAGTTTCGAAGAAATTGAGCTGCTGATTGCAGCTATTGACTTAAGCAAACATGAAGGAGAACGAAACAAAGCCATCCTTGAAACCATGTACAGCTGTGGCTTACGGGTGAGCGAACTGGTTAGTTTGCAGATTTCCTGTCTGTATCTTGACAGTGGGTTCCTTCGAGTAATTGGCAAAGGCAATAAAGAAAGACTGGTTCCGATTGGAGAGAAAGCCATTAAACAGATTCAGCTTTATTTGCGGCATATCCGGGCATTTCAGGAAATAAAACCGGGTTCAGAAGACATTGTATTCCTGAACCGGAGAGGAAACAAGCTATCCAGAGTGATGATCTTTTTATTAATTAAAGACCTTGCTGCGAAGGCGGGAATCAATAAATCGATTTCACCACATACCTTTCGGCATTCTTTCGCAACCCATTTGGTAGAAGGAGGAGCTGATTTGCGGGCTGTTCAGGAGATGCTGGGACATGAAAGCATCACCACCACAGAAATATACACGCATCTTGACCGGGAGTTTTTACGAAGTACCCTTCACGAGTTTCATCCGGCCTTCCGTTCATCACTTAAATAAATCCACCATAAACAATTAGCTTCGTACCCCGTTATATTTGTCATTTTAAATCAGCTCATCATGAAAAAATTCGTTCTTGCCCTTTCAGTGGCTTTCTGTCTGTTGCAGGGAGCCCAGGCCCAGCTTAAGACTCCTCAACCGAGTCCGTCTGCTCACATAAAACAGGAATTTGCTTTGTCTTCAGTTGAAGTATCCTATTCCCGCCCGGCAGTTCGTAACCGGTCGATTTTTGGAGATCTCGTTCCTTATGGTAAAGTATGGCGTACCGGTGCCAATGGCGCTACCACCATCACCTTTGGTGAAGATGTTGAATTTGGTGGTAAAAAAGTGGCCGCAGGCAAATATGGTTTACTAACCATTCCGGGTGCTTCTGAGTGGGTGGTAATTCTTACCAAACAACTGGATGTTACGAGTCCCGCAGCTTATAAACAGGACCAGGATATAGCCCGTGTTACGGTTCGTCCCGAAACACTGCCTTTTTCGCTGGAAAGTTTTATGATTGGTTTTGACAATATTCAGGCTACCAGCATGAATATGGATATTGTGTGGGACAAAACCGTGGTTACTGTACCTATCAAAGCTAATATTGATGGTAAGATCATGGCGCAGATCAGTGAATTGGAAAAAGGAGATAAATTTCCTTATTTCCCTGCAGCTATGTACTACATGGAAAACGGTAAAGACCTGAACAAAGCGCTGGGCTGGCTGACCAAAGCAACTGAGCAAAATCCTTCTGCTTTCTGGGTCCACCACCAGCGTGCTAATTGCCTTGCAAAATTGGGTAAAAAAGCAGATGCAATTGCAGCAGCAAACAAATCCATTCAACTGGCTAAAGAAGCCAAGAATGATGATTATGTAGCGCTGAATGAAAAACTGCTGGCAACATTGAAATAACTTCACATTACAAAAAAAGAGGCCTGCTAAACAGCGGCCTCTTTTCACTTCCCACTTCTCACTTCCCACTTCCCACTTCTCACTTCTCACTTGTTATTAACCGTCCAAGATTAATAGATTTTACGGAACTGCTGCGGACAACCAACGCAGCTCAAGTACAACCGGAACCCATGAGGTTCTACACTGAACTCCCGATTTCGGGTAATCCATTCAAATTTACCGGACTGAAATCCTTCCAGGCCAGGTAGGTTTATTTCTATCATACGTGTAGACAGCCGGTCATCACTCAGCATAACTTCATATTGATTGGCGCCTGGAGAAAGCACTCCTCCATTCGCCCTGATTGTCCGGTAGGTTAGTGAGTTATCAAATAAAATAACTCTCCCTCCTTTATTAAAAAATATCAACGTATCGGAAGTATGATTAACATCTACCCAGGCACCAATCAGTTCCCGACCGCTACCAACATTTTCTTTTCCGCAGGAAGCAAGAATGCCAGCTACCAGGAGGCTTGCTATAACGCTTATTTTTTTCATGCTGCCGGGTTATTATCCCCTTGACAACGGTTTTTTCGGGAGCGTTGCATGAATCAGCATTGCCAGCAGGATTAATACCACCGCACCGATCAGGTTCAGCCACAAAAAGGCCATTTTCCCTTTCCAGAATAATAGCACAACCAGCCCTTCTGTAATTACCGCACTCCAGAAAGTAGCATGTCCACCCACCCACTTGAAGAAAAAGGCTACCAGAAAAATTCCCAGGATTACCCCATAAAAAAGTGATCCCAATACATTTACAGCTTCAATCAGACTGCCCATATTATTGGCAAATTGGGCGGTAAGTATGGAAAACACCCCCCAGGCAAGTGTATACCATTTTGACATCCGGTATTCTTCCAGAGGAGTTTGAACATTTTTAGAATACTGTTTATGGATATCAATTACGGTGCTGGAAGAAAGTGAATTCAGTGCCGCTGCAATACTTCCCCAGGAAGCGAGAAAAATCACGGCAATAAGAAGCCCCACAACCCCTTCGGGAAGATGATCCACTACAAATCGAAGAAATACATAATTGGTATCATTTACATCAGCCAGTGGAGCTGCCTTTTTTAGCGTTGATTTATATTCTTTTCGATATTCCTGCAAATCCTGCTGATTCTCTTTGAATGCCTCCACAATAGCCGGATTTTCAGGCTCTTTAATATATCGGGTAACCAATTCAGATTGCTGAGCAGCTGTCTGATTGAACGCAGATTCGATTGAATTCAATTCCTGCCTGGCACTGGCATCCACCACCTGGGTAGATACGGCCTGATTGAAGAAAATGGGTCCCTGATTAAACTGGTAAAAGGTGAACAGCAGGGCTCCAATGAGGAGAATCGCAAATTGCATGGGCACTTTTACAATTCCATTCATTAATAACCCAATCCGGCTTTCGGTTAAACTTTTTGCGGTAAGATAACGCCCCACCTGGCTCTGATCTGCACCAAAATACGACAATGCCAGAAAGAACCCTCCAATCGTTCCACTCCAGATATTATATCGATCAGACCAGTCAAAACCATTGGCTCCCTGACCGCTGGTAATTACATTCAATTTGCCCATTTGTCCGCTCACCTTCAACGCATCAATAAATCCGATTCCCTCAGGTAAGAGATGCACCATCATATAGGCCGCGATAAACATGCCTGAGAATATTATGATCAATTGCAATTGTTGGGTATATGCTACCGCTTTTGCTCCTCCGGTTACGGTATAGATAATGAGAAGTCCGCCCATGAAAATATTGGTCATATAAATATTCCATCCGAGAAGGGAGGATAGAATAATGGAAGGTGCGTATATACTGATTCCTGTGGAGAGTCCGCGACTAATTAAAAAGAGGAAAGAAGTGAAGGTTCGGGTTTTTTTATCAAATCGCTGCTCCAGGTATTCATAGGCGGTATATACTTTAAGCCGATGAAATATAGGAACGAAAAAAATGGAAATTACCACCATTGCTATTGGCAGTCCAAAATAATATTGAACAAACCGCATGCCATCATCGAATGCCTGGCCAGGTGCTGAAATAAAGGTAACAGCACTTGCCTGGGTACCCATTATGCTGAGCAAGACCATATACCAGGGCAGGGATCGGTTGCTGAGAAAATATCCATCCAGATTTTTGCTGGTGGCGCTTCGGTAAAGACCGTAAAAAATGATCCCACAAAGCACCACGATCAATATGGCCCAATCGATTGTACTCATGAAAAATAGCGGGTAAAAAAGTGAAAGGCTATAATCTGTGCAGCAAGGAAGACAAGTACAAAAATGTACCAGGCTTTCCAGCTCCTGAACACGGGTATTTTTTCCATATGACTCATTTTTCTTCTTTCACCCGACCGGTGGCACCGGTCGGGTGAAAGTTATTTTTTGCGACTGGAGATGAGGCCTGCACTAAGCAGACCAATACCCAGACCGATTAATAATCCGATATGTACACGTTTGATAAAAATGCCGATAATCAGGCCGATGGCGATGGCCAGCCCAATCCCGATATCTCTTCTGCTGTTTGAATTTGCTGCCATCTTAAAATTGTTTTTTCTGATTGAGCCCGATCAGGTTGGCAAGAAGCCGATATGAACCTGAAACACCAGCCGGCAACTGACGAAAAAAAACGAGTCCGGTATAAGTGAAATAACCTTTGCCGAATTTTGCGATGATCAGGCTACCCTCTTCTGATTTCTCATCCGGATCATTCATTGATAAAATAGTTTCAAACCGGCTGTCAAAATCTGACGCATGGTAAATGCTTCGCTCCTGTTTCCAGCCTTCAAAATCCTTTAACGTTATTTTATTCGGAAAATTCAACACTGCATGTGTTGGATTTACAAATTTAACAGGGGCATTTTCATCGGTTATACGAGTACGTGAAATATTGAAATTATACGGACCGATTTTCGATTTTATGGAACCCAGCTGATTCGAGGTATTGTATTGAACAATCATATTTCCCCCAGCTTCCACATAGGCCATCAGTTTGGAATAATGATTGGAGAGCGATTCCATTACATTATAGGCGCGCACGCCGGTTATGATGGCATCCAGCTTATTGAGATTGTATCCGCCCAAAGTAGCCTCATCCAGATGTACAACAGTATAGCCCATTTGTTCCAGCGCTTCGGGAATAGCATCACCCGAGCCGGGTATATATCCAATCGTTTTACCCACTACTTTGATCTCTTCATTTATAACAGCCAGACTGGTTGGTAGAAAATAGTGAGCAGTTGGAATATGATCGTACTGAATCAGTTTTAATCCATTATTATACCGAACACTTTTATTCGGTTCTCTTAATTCCACCCAGGGATAAATTTTATCAGGCGCTTTTGCATTGAATAATGTATCAAGAGGAAGCACTACAGATTGCAAGGTGTTTTTCTGCAATGGCAGTCGATAGGACAAACTTTTCTGATTGTTGCGATCACCTGTCATCAAATCAAATACAAAACGACCGTTGGCTGTATCCCGCTGGCGATAGCTTTTATAAAACAAATGCAGTGATTGGGGATGTTTCGGAACAAGGTTATTTAAAACCACGGCTGGCGAAACACCCAAAGCTATAGGTGATACCACTAAAACAGGTTGATAGATCTCTCCTTTAACCGGATCGGTATGTTTGTATTGAAGTGGAATTCGCTGACGAAATAAGGTTGTACCAACTTTATACCGGAGTTCAATATCATCCCATTTTAATTCCGCTTTTCCGATGAGCTCCTGTTGTTTAACAGTAAAACTTCCGGTATCCATTTGTTCGCGCAACCAATAGGGTTGTGTTTTATTAAAGTCTTCAGTAACCAGACGGGTGATCCGTTTATTGAGGTACTCGTTATTGGAGGCAAGTGTTGCGATCTGAAAACTGGTATCTTCCAGCTCTATTGATAAATCGCTAACAGGATAGGCACTGGTATTAATAATATTGAAATTGATCTGCAGAGAATCGCCGGTTACCGCAATCTGCTGATTGGCCACCGCCTCTGCATAAAAACCCAGACAGGCATTGAGGAGCGCCTGGATTTCAGTTTTCTTTTTATCCTTCCAGTAATAATCGCGAACAGTTAAATCAACCTGGTTGTATAATTTAACCAGACCAGGAACGGAAGCATCGGGTTTTAAGGAATTGAATTGCTGGATTAGTGAATCAATTGCCACATTAATATGTGCTGCCTGAATCCGCGACCAGTCGGTGCTTACACCATCAAAAAGATCATTGGTGAGTGGAACACCATCGGTATGGGAAAAATATTCAAATTGTTTGCCGCGTTGCGCAGGAACACCAAAACCCTGACTTTTATGCTGGCTCCTGCTTTCAGCAGAAATTTCACCATACCCTTTTCCCAACAACGGATTAAATTTTCCGACATCAATTTTATACTGATCTTCCAGTTGAGTGTTAACCGATCCAAAATTATAGGTATTCCAAAGAATTCGTTTTACCTGCCAGGGCTCAGTTAAAACAAACTGTTCCGGAAATCGTTTGGGATCTGCAGCTGCTTTAAACGCTTCGATAGCCAGTGCGGCGGAAGCGGAATGATGACCGTGTCCGGCCCGGTTATCGGGAGGGAAACGGGTTATGATCACATCCGGCTTGAAACGACGAATCACCCACACCACATCCGACAGGATTTTTTCTTTGTTCCAGGTGCGAAGTGCTTCATCGGTGGATTTTGAAAACCCGAAATCAAATGCCCGGGTGAAAAATTGTTCTGCACCATCAATCCGCCGGGCAGCCAGTAGTTCCTGAGTGCGAATCAATCCAAGGGAAACACCCTGCTCCTCACCGATCAGGTTTTGTCCGCCATCACCCCGCGTTAGTGAAAGATAACCAGTACGCAGTTTCCGTTCATTTGCCAGATAAGCGAGCAGGCGGGTATTTTCATCATCAGGATGAGCCGCGATATACAATACGGCACCTACCACACGTAATTTTTGCATGCCCTGCAGAATATCCGCAGAGGACAATGTTTTTGGTTTTTGTGCTGTAACAGCAAGGGAAATAAAACCACACCATACAATGGTGAGTAAATGTTTAATCATAATATCATCAGTGGAAAATTGAAAATACAAAACTTCACCGGTCGGGTGGCACCCGACCGGTAAAACTCTTATTGTCCTGTTAAAAAAACGGCATTGCTTAACAGAAGTTTGCCATTTTCCCAGAAACTGCGGAAAATCGGATTGTCTGCAAAATAGATAACCTGACCGCGCCCCATATCCTGCGCCCCGATTAAAAGTCCGTCGTTCAGTTTGGTACGGATTTCACTTCCAGCAAATCCGCTGATATAATTATCGCGTTTGATAATACCTACATTCCAGCCATCCTCTTTGAAAAACTCATACATATTTCCGTCCTGTTTCAAGCTGTAGTAAAATGCGGGATATCCAAATCCAAGTGGATGGGAATTATCCAGTTCCAACCGAAAAATGGACCCCGGCATACTGTTCACCAGCCAGTCGCGTTCCCTGTTTTCGTATTTTTTCAGCACAGAATAATCGGATTTATTGTCGGATTTTTTTTCATCGGCCTCTTTGAGTTTGATTCCCCAATCACTCTTGGCCATTTGTGCAACTGCATTTTCAAGAGCGATAATCTTTCCACCTCTGCGAACCCATGATTTTAGTTCGTCATTGGTTTCTTTGCGGGGGAAAAATTCGTGATTACCATCCGGAAGAATAAGGACATCAAATTTATTCAAACCCTCTCTTAAAAAATCATTGGCACTAATAACTGTAACCGGGTATTTCAATTGTGTATCGAAGAAATGCCATAGTTCACCAAACCCTAGGGACGATATATTTTCCCCTGCCAGTAAAGCTACCTTGGGTTCATTGATAATTCGAACACTGCTTGATCCGAAATCATAGCCTTTATCAACAAAACCCGATGGAACTGAATATACTTTGGAACCGCTTGCTTTTGCAATATTCTCCACTTCCTGCTGGATCGACTTGCCTGCATTGGCGGCTTTTGTTATCAGCAATGATCCTTTTTCAAATGTTTGATTACCGATTTGAAAAGCTTGTTCAGTATAGCGAACCTTCAATCCCTTTTGTAAAGCCGCAGATAAGAATTTTGCACTGTGTAATCCATCCCATTTGATCGCATAGGCATATGCGTTAGGCAGAACGGCTACTGATGTTTCAGCCGGAGCAGCTTTGGTAGTATTGGTAATGAAGTTTGCTACACCATAAGTTTTTAATCCATATACATAGGGCATGGACCAGGCCGTTATATCATAAGTAGCAGAATCAGTAATGGTCGAACTGCGTTCAAATAATACTTTGATCAGATTTCCTTTTGACTGATTGAGATTGATCACTATATCACCTGGTTCTGATTTGAACCCCTCCTGTTTACCGGTGAAATAATTGAGTCCGTTTAAGTTGGCAGCAGCCGCGTAAGCCCAGTCAATCTGGTTTTTATCCATCAATTGAGTTAACCGGCTAACGCGATCCGTACCGTCATTTTTAATAACCCATGATTTAAATTCACCAGCCGGTTTATTGATTACATTATTGAAATAAGATCTGAATTCTTTCACTACACGGGTTGCATTTGCTGCGGTGATCTCTACAGTGCTTAATCCGGTTGTGTAATGATGCAGCGCGCGATCTACCAGCGTAAGTGTATCGCCATCTTCGTTGATTATGCCTAGTCCGGCTCTGATCCCACCCTGCTCATAGGTCATCCCGATGGAACCATTGTAGGTTGGATAAGTATCCCCATAAGAGGGATAAAACAAATCGAATCGTTCTTTTGTAAAGTACAACCATCCTTCCTGATCGAAATAACGGGCGTGATTTTTACCGATCATGGTTTGGAATTCCCGCTGCCAGGGCGTAATCACTTCATGAAATGGTTCCGCGGCAGGTGCGAAATAATACGGTTCGTTTATTCCCTGCTCATGAAAATCAACATGCACCTGTGGCAGCCAGTTATTGTATACTTTAATACGGTGCTGACTTTCTTTCTGTGTTTGCCAGGCCCAGTCACGGTTCAGATCAAAATTATAATGGTTACTTCTTCCACCGGGCCAGGGTTCGCGATGCTCACGAGCCAGGGGTTGCGGATTGATGGTTTCCCCAATAACAGTGGTATACCAGTTGACATAACGGTCACGGCCGTCCGGATTCAGGCAGGGATCAATGAGTACCACGGTGTTTTGTAACCACTGTTGAGTTTTGGTGTTTGCCGGATTCACCAGATCATAGGCGGTTAGCATGGCGGCTTCAGAAGAGGAGGTTTCATTCCCGTGCACATTATAGCTCAGCCAAACAATTGCGGGAGCCGTTTCATTTGGTGCAGCACGATCACGTGTGGCATTGGCGAGGCGCAGGTTATTCATTCGAATGGCTTCTATATTGGACAAATTCTTTGCACTGGCGATGGTTGCCAGCAACAAGGGCCGGCCTTCATTCGTTTCACCATACTGTTCCAGCTTCATTTGTTGTGACGCTTCTTTTGCCAGGTGCTGAAAATACAGCACAATTTTATAATGCGGGGTATATTTCGTACCCACCTTATACCCTAAAAACTGTTCCGGCGATTTCAATTGTGCCTGCAGGCCAGCTACCAATAAGATAAATCCAACCAAACAAATTATTCTTCTCATATATATGTGTTGTACAATTTTAGTTCCGAAGCTAAGAAATTCTTCCTTCACCCGACCGGTGCCACCGGTCGGGTGGCACCGGTCGGGTGAAAAAGGTGAAAACACCAGTCAATTTTGGGTGTTCGTCACCTTTACTTGCTCTATGGAATAGTAGAAGTTTGTTAAATGAGTACAAATACTAAAATTATTGAACCTGGCTTATTTTATCACATTTGTAATAGAGCTGTTGGTAATGAACTCCTTTTTCAAAAACATTCAGATTATAAAAATTGGCTTGAAGATATGTCAAGAATTATTCTTCCGGTTAGTGATTTACATGCATTTTGTTTGATGAGTAATCATTACCATTTGCTGGTAAAAACAAAAGAATCTATGGAAGTTAACCAGTTTAGTTTTGCAATTAATAAGCTCCAAAGTATTCATGCAAAACGTTACAATTATCAATACTCTAGAAAAGGAAGTTTATTTATAAGCCCATTCAATCGAATAGCAATTGATAATGATGCACAATTAGCATGGGCATTCTGGTATATACACAGAAATCCTTTACACCATGGAATCACTGAAAACTGGCAGGATTACCCATATTCCTCTTTTAAACATTATCAGAATAATCAGACTGGATTTCTAACAACAGATTATATGTTAGATTTTTTCGGCGGCTTAAACTATATGAATCACCACCATTCGCTTTTAGCAGAATCCTATTCACATCAGTTCAAAGCCTTCTCATTGGAGTAAGGTTCACCCGACCGGTGCCACCCGACCGGTGGCACCGGTCGGGTGGCAGGAATTTCCTATTTTCGGGTGATGAAGATTAGATTATTAGGCGTCTTCGCAGGATGTATTGGAACACTCACCCTACAGGCGCAAACGACCTTAACTCCCTTTTCATACAGCATTCAGAAAACAGTTACCGGCAAAAACGGCGCAGTTGTTTCAGCGCATCCGCTGGCCAGCCAGGCGGGACTATCGATCCTGCAAAAAGGGGGCAATGCAATTGATGCCGCCATCGCCACACAACTGGCATTGGCTGTCGTTTACCCGGGTGCAGGCAACCTCGGCGGAGGCGGTTTCCTTGTGGCGCACCTTGCCAACGGACAACAACTCACCCTTGATTACAGAGAAAAAGCCCCGGCCAAAGCCCACCGCGATATGTACCTGAATGAAGATGGCAGTCCCAATCTTACCAAGAGCCAACAGGGGCACCTGGCAGCCGGTGTACCCGGAACCGTAGCCGGCTTATGGCAATCGCATCAATACGGAAAGCTCCCCTTTCCCACACTCGTTCAACCGGCAATCGAACTCGCGGCAAATGGATTTGTACTCACAGAAGAAGAAGCTACCAGTCTAAATTCAAATCAAAAGGATTTTCAAAACAATAATACCCAACCTACCGTTTTCATCCGATCCCAACCCTGGAAAGCGGGCGATACCCTTATTCAAAAAGAGCTCGCTGCTACGCTTATCCGTATCCGTGATAAAGGACGAAACGGTTTTTATAAAGGCAAAACAGCCCGACTTATTGTCGCAGAAATGAAACGCGGCAATGGCATCATCAGCAAAAAAGACCTCAAAAACTATCAGGCAAAAAACCGCACCCCCAGCTTTACCAAATACAAGGAATTTGAAATACTTACTATGTCGTTGCCGAGCAGCGGTGGCGTTTTGTTGCCTATGATGTTGCAGATGACGGAACAATTTCCAATCAGCCAATATGGATTTCATTCACTCGAAGCCGTTCAACTCATGACGGAAATCGAACGGCTTGCGTATGCAGACCGCGCTAAGTACCTTGGTGATCCCGATTATTTCAAAGTGCCTGTCAATCAACTGCTGAGCAAGGACTATATCCAGCAGCGCCTTCGTTTGTTCCAACCCGGAAAAGCCGGGAACAGCAAGGATATTGGAGAAGGCTCCGTACAGAAGGAATCCGAAGAGACCACGCATCTCAGTGTTTACGACAAAGAAGGAAACGCCGTAGCAGTTACCACCACCCTCAACGGCGGATATGGATCCAGTACCGTAGTAGGCGGAGCTGGCTTCCTGCTCAATAATGAAATGGACGATTTCAGTGTAAAACCCGGAGTACCCAATATGTACGGCGCAGTTGGCGGAGAAGCCAATGCCATCGTGCCCGGCAAAAGAATGCTTAGTTCCATGACGCCCACTATCGTACTGAAAAAAGGAAAGCCCTACATCATTACCGGAACCCCGGGTGGAACCACAATTACAACTTCGGTTTATCAAACCCTGCTGAACATATTAGAATTCAATCTCGATGCACCAACGACTGTAAATGCACCCAAATTTCATATGCAATGGTTGCCCGATGTCATTTACACCGAGCCAGGTTTTTCTGAAGATCTGATCAAAAAACTCGAAAACATTGGTTATACCATTCGCAAAAGAGGTCCCATTGGCCGAACTGAACTTATCCTGATCAAGGAGGATGGCAGCTTCGAAGCAGTGGGTGATAAACGTGGTGATGATGCCGCACTCGCATATTGAGATCGCATCAGCAAAAACCAACAAAAAACCTACCATGAACGCAGCCCAGCTTTATCTCGAAAGCATCCGCAAACAATTCAATAATTACAAATCCTTAGGGGACAACTGTTTCACGCAATTAAGCGAAGAAGAACTCAATCTTGCGCCTGCCCCGGGCTCCAACAGCATTGCAATAATCGTGCGGCATATGCACGGCAACCTGTTGAGTCGTTTTACCAACTTTCTTACGGAGGACGGAGAAAAACCCTGGCGTCAGCGCGACCAGGAATTTTCGGAGGACCAGCCCATGCGCCCAAGCCAACTCCTGCAATTATGGAATGAAGCCTGGACCTGCCTTTTCAACACACTGGATGCACTTCAACCCGATGATCTCACTAAAACCGTAACCATCCGAACCGAACCACACAGTGCTCTGGATGCCATCAACAGACAGCTCGCCCATCATGCCTCCCATGTGGGACAAATCATATTAATAGCAAAAATGTATAAACAAGCCAATTGGCAGTCACTTTCCATACCAAAAGGAGAATCGCGTTCATTCAACGAAAAAATGGCGCAAAAACACGGATGAACTTGCATAAACTAAATATTACCACTTATTTTGTCTTATCCAATCCTGTTCAATTCCGTCCAGTTCCATAGAGAAACCATAAAATACCCTTTTAAAACAATTATTTTATGGTTATTCGTATCGTACCCATAGCTCTTTTGCTATTAGCTTCTTCTATTGTCTTTGCCCAACCTGTTCAATGGAATTTCAGGACGGGATGGCATACCAGCTCAGCCCAAATCATCGACAAATCAAGCAGCAAAAAATCACCGTCGAACCACCTGAACGGACTATCCACGGCCCTAGGAATCAAAGTAGAATTTGATAATCAATTGTATTTTAGTCCACGTGTGCAATACAGCCTACATGGATTTGAATTAGCGGGTTCCAAAAATGACCCTGCCGTTCAATATCGGCTGCATTATATTGAATTCCCGATCCTGCTTCAACTGGATTTCACTAAGAAGAACCAGGGGTTTTTTGCGTCTTTCGGGCCGTCTGTTGGTGGTGCTATCACAGGTTCAACCACAAAAGAAGGCCAGAAATCACCGCTGCGTTTTGGTATGACACAATACAATCGGATTAATATTGATGCAATGGCCCAAATAGGTTATGGGTTTAGAAACGGATTATCCATTGATGCCGCCTATACTTACGGCCTGACTAGTATTACCAATGGCGATGAATTGCCGATTATCCGGATGGCACAATTGGGTCTGGGACTCTCCTATCGCTTTGCAGGAAAATCAGCTCAGAAATAACGCAGGGGGTTCCGTTTCCGGTCGTATATATAATGTTTTATATTCATCCAGAAAGCTGCGATGGTATAAAATATGATAGGAGATCCCATGGTGAGCAGGGATATATACATAAAGTATTTACGGATGGTGGCAGGGGCGATCCCCATTTTTTCTCCTATATAGGAGCAAACGCCAAACACATGCCATTCTATAAAGTGTTTGAAGTTCTTCATAGTACCAAATTAGCAAATTCTGACAAATACACTCGTAAAAGGTTAAAAACAAATCGGTTTTATCGGTAATTTCGCGGTGATTTCACCGAGAAACCGAAATAGCAAACCTCAAACATACTTTAGTTATGGTTTTTGACCTCGAGATGATTAAAAAAGTGTACGCCCAGTTTCCTGGCAGGGTAAATGCTGCCCGTCAGGTGGTTGGTCGTCCGCTCACCCTTACTGAAAAGATTTTATATGCCCACCTCTGGCAGGGAGATGCTACCCAGGCATTCGAAAGAGGAAACAGTTATGTAGACTTTGCACCTGACCGCGTAGCCATGCAGGATGCCACCGCTCAGATGGCACTGCTGCAGTTTATGCAGGCCGGCCGTGATAAAGTGGCTGTTCCTTCAACGGTGCACTGTGACCACCTTATCGTTGCAAAGGACGACTCCAAAACGGACCTGGTACGGGCTGTAAATGAGAGTAAGGAAGTGTACGATTTTCTCGCTTCGGTTTCCAATAAATATGGAATCGGCTTCTGGAAGCCAGGGGCTGGTATCATACATCAGGTTGTTCTTGAAAACTACGCCTTTCCCGGTGGCATGATGATCGGAACAGACTCGCATACCGTAAACGCCGGTGGACTTGGTATGATTGCCATAGGTGTGGGTGGTGCTGATGCCTGTGATGTGATGAGCGGACTGGCATGGGAACTGAAAATGCCCAAACTGATTGGTGTAAAACTGACCGGTAAATTAAATGGATGGGCAGCCCCCAAGGATGTAATCCTGAAAGTTGCCGGCATTCTGACCGTTAAAGGCGGTACCGGTGCTGTTGTTGAATATTTTGGCGAAGGCGCAACCAGCATGAGTTGTACCGGCAAAGGCACCATTTGTAATATGGGTGCTGAAATAGGCGCCACCACTTCCACTTTCGGCTATGATGAAAGCATGAGCCGTTATCTGCAATCAACCGGACGGGCTGATGTTGCTTCACTGGCAGACGGAATTCGTGAACACCTCACAGCTGACCCCGAAGTATATGCGAATCCCGAACAATATTTTGACCAGGTAATTGAAATCAATCTGAGCGAATTGGAACCGCATCTGAACGGACCTTTCACACCGGATCTGGCTACACCGATTTCCAAAATGAAGGAAGAGGCAGCCAAAAACGGATGGCCCACAAAAGTGGAAGTTGGCCTGATCGGTTCCTGTACCAACTCTTCCTATGAAGATATCAGTCGCGCTGTTAGCCTGGCTCGCCAGGTTGCTGAAAAAGGGTTGAAAACCAAAGCAGAATTCACGATTACACCAGGTTCAGAACTGGTTCGATATACGATTGAGCGCGATGGTTTTCTGAGTACATTCGACCAGATTGGTGCCAAGGTTTTTGCCAATGCCTGTGGTCCATGTATCGGGATGTGGGATCGGATGGGTGCAGAAAAGCAGGAAAAAAACACCATCGTTCATTCCTTTAACCGGAATTTTGCGAAAAGAGCGGATGGGAACCCCAACACGTATGCCTTTGTAGCTTCTCCGGAGCTGGTAACTGCATTGGCCATTGCAGGTGATCTGACCTTCAACCCCCTTACCGATACGCTTACCAATGAAAAAGGCGAACAGGTGAAACTGGATCCGCCTACAGGATACGAGCTTCCTCCTACCGGTTTTGCAGTGGAAGATGCCGGATACCAGGCTCCTGCAGCAGATGGAAGCGGGGTTCAGGTACTGGTTGATCCAGCATCTAAACGTCTTCAGTTATTGGATCCATTCCCGGCCTGGGAAGGAACGGATCTGAAAGGCTTAAAACTCCTCATCAAAGCAAAAGGAAAATGTACAACAGATCATATCTCTATGGCAGGACCATGGTTGAAATTCCGCGGCCATCTTGATAATATCAGTAATAATCTGCTGATTGGTGCGGTGAATTTCTTTAATGAAAAAACCGATACCGTAAAAAATCAGTTGTCCGGCGAGTACGGTCCGGTTCCGGCTACCCAACGAGCCTATAAAGCCGCTGGCATCGGAACAATAGTTATTGGTGATGAAAATTATGGAGAAGGATCCAGCCGTGAACATGCAGCTATGGAACCCCGTCACCTTGGAGTACGTGCCGTTCTGGTTAAAAGTTTTGCCCGAATTCACGAAACCAACCTGAAAAAACAAGGGATGCTGGGATTGACCTTTGCAGACAAGAATGATTACGATAAAATTCAGGAGAACGATACAATTGATATTATCGGGTTAACCAGTTTCACACCCGGACAGCCATTGCAACTGGTTTTACACCATGCGGATGGAAGTTCTGAAACCATTCTGGCTAACCATAGCTACAATGAACAACAAATCGAATGGTTTAAGGCAGGTGCCGCGCTGAATATTATTCGCCGGCAATTTGTAGGATAACGATTATTTAATACATGATAAAAAGGGCTGTAAACGCGGTTTACAGCTCTTTTTTTACCCATTGACCCTGGCCCGAACATAGTAAAAACACTTATTTTTCGCCGTACTATTTCGGTTTATCAACTAAATGGTTAACTTTATCCACACTTTCCCATTACTCTGCAGTAGCTTACTCTGTCTCCAATATCAATCCTTATTACCACCGTATCCAATATCTCCTAAGCCCATTATTTATTATTGACAACTAAAACATTGTTGTGAAGAACTTAATAGTATTATTACTACTAGTAAGCTGTGCTGCTTATGGCCAAAATGGTGTCGTATTTTATGATCCCTGCGAATCCGCTCCTCAGTATGGCTGGGGAAATCCTTATCCTAATAATTTTTGGAGTGGTAAAACAGGAGATGATGCTAAAACAAGCTTTTCTGTTTCCAGTGAAATAAGCCGTGCTGGCAATACCTCTTACCGTTTTGAAATCAGACGCGATGGCACTTCCCATTTAAATGATAATTTCCGTCAGAATCAACTGATTTATAATTTTCTTCCTGCCGGGACCAATGCAACGGAGGCCGGCAATATGGGGCAGGCAGCCGCTACCAACCGTACGCCAATGGATCTCCGATGGATAAAAGTATCCACACTGGTTCCCGCTAATTATCTGCCAAATTCTTACCCTGTTTCAATTGGTCTGATGCTTAAAAACATCCCGGACGATTATGCAACCCCGCAGGATCTGGTACTTCAAAACGGACAATATAATTTTCATGTGGTAACATGGAATAATGGAATACCAAGCAGTCAGTCTATTTATATAGGTGATGTTCAACCAGGAATTTGGGAAGATTGGGCAGTTGAAAGAAATTATACCCAATCCGCTGATGGCTTTGTAAGATTGTATCGTTATGGAAAACTTGTAGCAAATGTGACTGGTCCGAACTGGCCATCCAACAATGCCGTTTATGCGAAAGAACCCTATTTAAAAATTGGCGCATCCAATAGTGGCTGGGCGGCAAATATCAATGAAGTAATTGGAAACAACCCTGCTGAACTGGCTCCTGTTGTGTTATTTGTAGATGAAATAAAATTTGGAACATCAGCGGCCGCTCCTTCAGAATTTATCACCGTTCAGAATCCACAGGAACCCGAAGAACCAGAGGAACCACTTCCTTTACCCAGTTATATTTTTTATGATAACTGTGAAATCCCGGGCATGCCATATCTTACTATGGATTACAATCTTCAGCCACCTGTTCAGTGGGCCCATTTCCAGGGTGATCCTTCCGTAAGTTCAGTAATTAGAAGTGGTGAACAAAAAAGAGCAGGAGGCTTTGCTTATAAATTTGAATTGAATGATGGTCCGGGTAACAGCTGGCCTTTCTATAAATCCGAATTGGTATGGAATTTCCTGCCTTCAGGATCTCCATTGGGAATTCTTGGAAATACAGATGCATTTAGTCGTCCCACTATTGGATTAAGATGGATGGCCGCATCTACTTTTATCCCATCTTACAATACGGATTTCAATACACCTACGAGCATATTATTCAATACAAAAGCAGTGGATGATGACTGGCCGCAACCGAATGCATTATGGATGGAAAATGGCCGTTATAAATTTGTACTGACAAGAGTTGGGCCTAACGGCACCACGCAAACGAATAATACGGATGTTGGGCCCGTTGTAAAAGATGTTTGGGAAGACTGGGTGCTTAACAGAAATTATACCAGTGCTGATTCAGGTTATGTTCGATTATATAAAAACGGACAACTCGTATTTGAATACCTGGGTGGTAACTGGAAAGACGATGCCTTCCACAGTAAGGAACCATATGTTCAGATGGGAATCTATAAATGGGCTTTTGGAAACAACTGGGCAATACGTCCGGATGCTTCAAAAATCACACTATTTATCGATGAGATCAAATTTGGAAATGTCTCTAACCGACTGGAGGATTTTGCTGTAAAAGCTGCAGCCAATATACCGCCGGTTTCAAATGCAGGACCTGATCAAACCATGAATATTCCTTCAACCAGAACCCAACTCACCGGGATTTCAACAGATGCAGATGGGACAGTTTATTCCAAGGTCTGGAGAAAAATTAGCGGTCCGGCTGGTGGAGATATTTCCGACTCCGTTCAAAACACCATTACCATCACCAATCTGGAGCCGGGTACCTATACTTATCGGTTCCTGGTTACCGATGACAACAATGCATTAACAACAGATGACGTTATCGTTAATGTATTACCGCCGGTGCTTACAATGGTAAACTATAATCGCTTTGGAGGCGGATCCGGTCAGCCGGCAACAAATGTTTGGAAAGGAGGAAGCCTGCCCAACTCTACTGTTGCTGCAGCCGCTCAACCACTTAATGGAGATTTTTCAATGCAGGTAACAATAGGCAGACAATCTGCAGGAGCATTTGTAGCTATTGATACGGACGATACGTTACAGCATATTTATACACAAGGTCAAATCTGGATGGGCGTAGCGAATAATCGATTGTATGCCGGTGATTATCCGGGTTGGTTCCTGTATCGGTTAACGGATGCTGTTGTTACGACTGGTGATTTTATCCGGATCCGTCGCCAGGGAGACAGTTTCTTGCTTGAGTACTCCAAAAACAACGGAGTTAGCTGGCAATTAGCCTATACATACCTGTATCGTTCAACACGTACAATGTGGGCAAAAGCAACATTTGACAACCTGAATTCAACCATTTATTACCCTGCTATCATTTCGGGTAGCGGAACCGCCAGTCAGGCTGATCAGCTGGCAGGTCCTATGGAGTCGGGGGAACTTGCTAATACATCAACAACCAGGATTCAGCCAAACCCGGCAAATCAGTGGGTACAGGTAATTATTGGAAATGAATTTGCTGACGGAAAACTGCACCTTCAGGTATTTGACAATGCAGGGAAACTGATGAATCGTCAATTCACAAATTTTCAAACGGGACAAACATTGAAAATTGAAACTAAAAACTGGAAGAGCGGATCTTATTTCCTCCTGATCAGAGATGAAAAAGGGAATCAGGTCCAACATAAAATAGTGGTGGTTCATTAGACCCAATACGGGAAAAATACCCCCTGATATACCGTTATAAGACGGGGTAAAAATAGCGGCAATGCCGCTATTTTTACTTATGGGATGAACTCAATCGATTTACCAGTAACCATTACCTTACCTATTTTATCCACAACTGATACTGATTTTGCTGCAGTTAATTTGTTTTCATTCCAACCTGCCTTGCGCAGGTTTTTTATTTAATTACGGGAAAAATGCCCCCTTATTCTGTGTATTATCCCCTTGTTCCACCTGCAGCCAGCCAATAATTTTGAATTCTAAACAGGTTTGGTCGGTCATGGTTGTGGTTGTCCCGGACACCACAGCCTTACCGGCTTAAACTCCCTGAACTATGTATGAAAAGATTACTTGACCTTTCTGTTCACTCCATTCCCTGGCTGATGTTAATCCTTGCTGGACTGACACTGATAACAATGGTTATTGTGCTGATGCAAAAAAAACAACAAGACAGAGATATGAACCAAAATGATTAATTTCTTATTGTGCTTACTCCATGCTTCCCAGGGTGCGTACCTGTACAAACCCTGGTTTTTAACCGCTCACATTAATAACCTCAATAAGTCTACTATGAAGAATGTATTCATCCTGTTGCTAAGTGTTCTGGTAATGGCCTCCTGTAAATCAACCAAACCAATTACAATTCCGGCGGACGAAAAACATATTGCAGTAAAAATAACAGCAGAACAGGCCGCCGAATATGAAAGAAACTACCAGGCAGATCCCGATTTCAAGAAAACATTTAGGAATGGGATGTACCTTCCGGTTTCAGTTTTGGATGATCTTAGAAAATCGATTGGCATTGAAGGAATTGCTATATACTATGGCAAAGATCCTGAGTTTGCAAGTCCGGTTTTTATTCTATACGCAACCAAAACAACCCCAACATCACAACAGGGGAAATCTTCAGGTGAAGGAGAAGTAATTTATAAAGTATATTACCCTTGTCCTACCATCTGTGGAAAGTAAATGATTTAAACCCCCGGAAAAACGGAATGAATTATTGGACTACAACACTTATTAAATTTTCGGTAATTGGAACTGGAATAGCCATAGGATTTGCGAGAGAAAAAAAATTAAATCGCACCAACTATAACTTCCTGATCTTTCTCGTTGTAGCTGCCGGTGGGGAGCTGCTGGACTGGCTGCTGGCTTATTATTATAAACATAATTTTGTTTATTACCATGTATTTCGCCCCCTGTTTTATACCCTTATAACCCTGGCCCTGGCAGAAGAACTGGGCCGAATGAAAAGAAGTTTTCGGCTATCCATATTCTTTGTATGGATAGCCGCTTACTTCAATGCAAAATACCTTCAGCCTCCGGACGATTCCCTCAATACCGTAATTATCAGTTTAACATGTCTGCTACATATTCTGCAGGTCCTGTTTTATATTGCCCGATTATTTGACCAATATAACTGGAATGAAACCATTTACCGGCACAGTTTCTGGATTGCAATAGGGATTTTACTTCATTCTATCATTTCATTTCTTACACTTGGGTTACACAATGTTTTGGGTGGCGATGGTCAAAAACTCGTTACTAATTTTCTGATTGTTTCAGAATGGTTATTTTATGCTTCCTTTGCTGTTAACATGCTGGTTCAAAAACCTGCACAGGCAGAATAAGCAGATCTCATGAATGCCAGTCAATTCGAAATTATTTATACAATGGCGGCAGCTGTCATTATCATGCTGGCGCTCAGTGGATTTGTAGTATATCTGATTCTCTCCAGTCAAAAAAGAAGAATCCGGCTCCAACATGAACAGCAACACATGAAGGAATCATATGAAAAAGAAGTACTGACTACACAAATTGAAAGTCGTGACCAAACCCTTCGGGATATAAGCCAGGAAATTCATGATAATATGGGGCAGCTTCTTAGTGTTGCCCGTATCAACCTGAATATTCTGGAAAAGGAGTTGGAAGAGCATACCAGTTTTAAAAGAATCAAAGACACGAATCAGATTCTGGCGGATGTAATAAAATATATCCGTATGCTTTCCAAAGGACTCAATTCCGACATGTTATCCAGCTATGGCTTGCGTGAATCTATTAAATTTGAACTGGACCGTATTGCACAGACGGCCATGATCAGTACTCGTTTCGAAACGGAAGGGGATGACTTTCTGATTGATGAAAAAAAAGAAATTATTTTGTACCGGATGATTCAGGAAATTCTGAACAATATCCTCAAACATGCCAATGCAACAGAGATTTTAATCCGGATGAATTATACTGCCACTTATTTTATGTTGAACATTTCTGATAACGGAAAAGGGTTCAGCAAAGAAGAAGCAGGATCAAAATCCATTAAAGAAGCAGGTTCCGGTTTAAAAAACCTGGAAAAAAGAGCTCAATTGGTTGGAGCATCCATTCAAATAGAAACCAGTCCGGGTCAGGGAACTTCCATTCATATTCTTTTACCGAAACAAATCAATCATGCTACCAATTAATCAACCTGTATATAATGTAGCCATAGCTGACGATCACCGGTTAATCGCTGAATCCTTATCACATCTGATCAATGATTCACCAGAATTCACTGTAATACTGCTTGCCAATAATGGCAAACTTCTCATTGAATCCTTAAAAACAGCAACTGTAGCGCCTGACATCTGTATCCTTGATATTAATATGCCCGTGATGAACGGAGTGGAAACCGCCCGCGAAATTAGTAAACTGTTTCCGGAAATAAAATTACTCGCCCTCAGCATGAACGACGATGAAGCCTCTGTAATTCAAATGATCCGCGCGGGCTGCAGGGGTTATCTACTCAAGGATTGCACCCAGGCAGAATTACATCGCGCATTGAGTGAAATTCTCGTAAAAGGATTTTATTACAGCGACTTTGTGACTGGGAAACTTGTTCATACCATTCACCGTGAAGAAAAGAACATTGAACCTGCCGTCCGACCCTCAGAGCGAGAAATGGAATTTATCAAATATGCAGCTTCTGAAATGACCTATAAAGAAATTGCACTCACCATGAAACTGAGCGAACGTACTATTGATGGATATCGCGAAGCTTTGTTTGAAAAATTACAAGTAAAAAGCCGGGTTGGCCTGGTTCTATTCTCCATTCGCGCGGGCTGGGTTAATGCAAATTAGAATCTGATTAGAAAGGTCAATTTTAATACTTCCTTCTCATTTTTCCATTTTGTGAAAAATAGATTTGCAGCATGAAGCACCTGACCGTTCTCTTAGTTTTCATTATGCTGATGAACAAACTCCTTGCACAAAATGTTCCTGATGCTGCAAAAAATCAAAAAATTATCAGCGACAGTATTTATATCGCAGAAATAGAAACACCAAAACAAAAACCAAAAGTTCTGCACGCTGAGCCTCTTTATGTGGATCTGATCCGTGATCTCGGCGCGAGAAAAGGGGAAAAAGAATGGAATATCGGAATGGGGATTACCGATAATAACCGTTATGACGCTTATACAGCTCTGGTTGAATATGAGTTCGCACCAATGGACAGATGGGGATTTGAAGTGGAACTGCCCTTCAGCTTTTACTACCCCTCCGGTTCTAATGACCGAACCAAAACACCTGATAGCAGATTAAATAGTATAAAACTTGCCACCCAATATACATTCCTGGTATCCGATCATGCAAACACGTCCCTGGCAATTGGTTATATACATGAATTTGAACTCATCTCCTTTCGAAATTATGGAAAGGGCGCCCCCTTCAATGGGCAACTTTACAACCCTTTTCTGGTTGCTGCTAAAAGATGGGGAACAAATTACCATACCCTGATTTATACCGGACCAGCTATTCACCATCCGAAAGATCATGTTGCCACAACATCATGGGAGCTTCATACCAATTTTCATTATATGATAAGCGGCACAAGAAATTTTATTGGAGTTGAATTTAATAAGAACTTTCAAAAGAATGATTTTGATATGACGATCAGACCTCAAATGCGGGTAAGCATTGCTGATAATTTTATGGTGGGAATTGTAACAGGGATCCCTATACGAAGAGAAAACCAGCGTTTCAGTTCATTTATCCGAGTAATTTATGAACCTGGACATAAAGCTATTCGGCATGCCTACCATCCGATTCCGTAATCTTCTCCATAATTACTTGACCCACCCCAGAAACTACCATGTTTCCAGTCGAACCAGATAGCATTGATTGGACCGGAAGTACGTGGTTCAAATCTTAGGATATATCCTTTCTTCTTCAATTCCTTCCGGATCCAGTCTGGAGTGGATTCATGCAGTAAAAGATGTCCGGGTTTAGGCCTTCTGTCTTTTCCGCCAAGCGATAACCAATATTGATAGCTGTTGAAATTAGGTGCTTCTGCTGCCTCCTGTACATTCATTCCAAACTCCGTCATATTCAGAAAAAACTGTAACAGATTTTGATCCTGTGTGTCTCCTCCCTGTACCGCAAAAGAAAGAAAAGGACGACCTTCTTTTAATGCCATGGTAGGTGTCAGGGTTACTCTTGGTCTTTTTCCAGGAGCAACTACATTAAATGGATTTAAAGCCGAATCACAAACAAAACTCTGCATTCGCTGACTCATCCCAATTCCGGTTTCACCAGCTATACAGGCAGGTACCCATCCCCCGCTTGGTGTAATCGAAACTACCCAGCCATCCTTATCAGCAGCCTGTACACTGGTTGTTCCCCGCCAAACCTGATCAAGGTAATCGGCATCTGGCGCTGCAACGATTTCTTTACTTTCATTCCAGTGAGTCAGTAATTCATTATAAGGATTGCTTTCGTTCTGAAATGGATAGGGATCACCCGGACCAATTTCAATATCATTTTTATCTGACAAAAGCAATTTCGCTCTTTGTTTTGCATATGCCGGCGACAGTAACCCTTGCATCGGTTCCACAGGAGGAAAACAGGGATCGCCATAATAAAAATCACGATCGGCAAAAGCCAGATTCATTGCCTGATATACCGTATGTATATACCTGGATGAATTATACCCCATTGACTTTATATCCACCTCATTCAGTAGTTGTAAGCTTTGTAATAACATTGGGCCCTGTGTCCATTGCGATAACTTGTAAACATCTATTCCCTTATAATTTACTTTCATCGGTTCCTCAACGATCACTTTCCAATTTGCCAGATCCTGCATAGTTATCAATCCACCCTGTTCCTGACAGCCCCTAACATATTCAGCTGCAATATCTCCTTTATAAAAACGATCATAAGCTGCATAGATTGCTTCCTTTCTTGATTTGCCTTTTTTCAATGCAGCCTTTTCTGCTTCAACTAATTTTTTCAGGGTACTCAGTAAATTTTGCTGAACAAAAATTTCACCTGCTACAGGAGCCTCTCTTTTTTGGCCGGCATGCGGAAGAAAAACTTTAGCGGAATAGGGCCATTCTTTTATTCTTTTCTTTTCGCGTTCTATACTGTTAGCTGTTTGTGCCTCTATCGGATAACCGGAAGACAACTCAATTGCTGGTGCCAATACCTCCGACAAACTCATTGTACCATATTCTGCCAGCATGGTGAAAAGTCCGCCTGGTGTACCAGGAGTAACCGCAGCCAAGGGACCATATTCCGGAGGAAAATCATACCCTTTTTCTTTAAAAAAATCAGGAGTAGCACCTGTTGGAGCAAAACCCAATGCATTTATCCCTATTACTTTTTTTAATCCCGGATGATAAATTAATGCCTGCGTTTCTCCACCCCAACTTAATACATCCCACATGGTACAGGTTGCAGCCAACATGGCACAGGCTGCATCAACCGCATTTCCCCCTTTCTGAAAAATTCCGGCACCTGCAGTTGCTGCCAATGGCTTCCCTGTTATAGCCATCCAGTTTTTGCCATGTAATACCGGTTTTTGTGTGTTTTGTGCAAAAACCAAAACTGGTACTAAAACAAAGAACGACCATGCTTTTTTCATAAAAAAAATTCAAATATGTTAAACCAGCCTTAACAAATATACCCTAAAACTTATTCACATTTTGGGAGATTGGAACAGTTTTGGAACCAAGCTTAGCAGCTGATTAAAAATGATAAACTTATGAAAACAAACCTCTTTAAAACAATCTTCTTGGGAACTGGTCTCGCAGTTTTCCTTATTGCCTGCAGCCAGGATGATGATGCAAATCCGGATACTGCCCGTTTAGAAGTTCGACTTACGGATGCACCCAATCCAAACATCAAAGAAGTATGGGTTGATATTAAAGAAATACAGATTAATAGGGGAGGCGATAGTGCAGCATGGACGCCCCTGTCCGGCACCCATCCCGGCGTATATAATTTGCTGGAGTTAACGAATGGACGCGACACGCTGCTAGCAGACGCCAGCCTTCCAGCCGGAAAAATGAACCAGCTTCGTCTGATTCTTGGTGAAAATAATTATGTAATTACAACAGACGGACAGAAAGAAATGCTTACCACTCCGAGTGCACAACAATCGGGTTTGAAAGTGTTGGTGAATAGTGATTTAACTGGTGGCGTATTATATCGTCTTGTACTTGATTTTGATGCTGCAAAATCAATTGTTCCGGCAGGTAATAGCGGAAAATATATCCTGAAGCCTGTTATCCGCGTATTATCCATGGTACCATCCGGTGGAATTGTAAAAGGCTTTGTTGCTCCGGATTCCATTCTTACCACCATTTTCGCACTGGATGGAACAGATACTGTTTCAACAACTGCTACCAATAATGGTAATTATCAGTTCCGTGATATCCCAGCAGGTAATTATTCCTTGCATTTTTATCCGGCTCCTGACAGTTTTAAAACTGTACAAAAAGAAGTTTCTGTAACACTTGGACAAACCACCCTGGTAGATACAGTACAACTTGAATTGAACTAGTTTAGATGGTTACCTGGACAAAAAGGGGAGTGCAGCAATGCACTCCCCTTTCTGCTATTTCTCCTCCTCTCCTAGTATTTTACTTCTACCGTAAAGCGCATATCCGGATTTCCTGCCTCCAATTCAGCCGCAGCTGCATTGCTGATTCGGATGGTCAGTCCGGCATTTTCTTTGATAGCAGATAATTGTCCCAGTACTTTCGCATATACAACCTTGTTAGTACCGGTATGACGCACCTGTACAATGGTACCAATCGCCACATTATCCATCAACGCATAATATTTTCCATCCTTCCATCCGCTGGTGCTCCGAAAAATGGTAGCAAGTCCATTGGCTGATTTAGAACCGCTTTTGAAGTTTGATTTAAAAAATCCACCATTATAATTAACAGCAGTACCGGTTCCGGAGGATGCAGGTAATTCCTCCTGCTTAAACACTGGAGCAGGAGCCGGTTTCTCATTCGTTTTCGGAGCACTGGTTACAGGCACCTGCTTTTCTTCTTTGGGTGCTTCTATAGGTGCTTTGGGTTGCGTCGTTTCTTTTTTAGCTACTGTATTCTGTACGGCTTTTGATGCTAATGCAGACAGGTCTTTTTTCACTTTAAGAAATCCTACTATCAATTCCATACCCGGACGTATCTGATTTCTTGTTATTCCATTCCATTTTTCCAGGTTATCAAGTGAAACTTTATTATGATTAACGCTAACCCGAAACATCCACTCCCCTTCCGCTACACGATGATAAACCGGCACCAATACTTCATCTGAAGCCTTCTTTTCATCCTGCGAAAAATTGGCAGATAAAAGCGGGACTTTCAGTAACTGACCAATTTTCAGTCCGCTGTTCATATCCGTATTATTAAAAGGAGCAATATCCTTTGGATGTAGATTGTATAAACGGCCAACACTATACCAGGTCTCTTTGGCGGCCACTTTATGCTGAAGGTATAAATCCGGACTGCTTCCTTTTACTTCCAAATCAGCCTGAGCCAGTGTGGTTACAGACAGAAATAAAAACAATATCCAGAGAATCGGCTTTTTTTGCATCAGGACTACGAATTTTAGTATTCCTGCAAATATGGTGCTTTCTAGGCAAAATTGCAGCTAAAAGCAGGTTAATAGACCAATCACCGACCGCTTTGCATCAAAATCCGCCACTCCTTTGGATAGTAATTATTGGAACGATTGGGTAATACTTTCATCCATCCCAGCCCTAATCCTTTATAGGTGACCAGGTTCCAGCCAGGCTTTGCTGAATCTATATGAATCTCTTCCTTCCTAAGGTATTGCAGGGCTGATGTATCCTGCAATTCAATTCGGGAAATAGCTGCACTTAAATTCATGCTGAGTGCCAATGCATGATCAGGCAGCAATTGTTTTCCAGCCCATTTACCCAGAGTAACCCCGGCTCTGCGTATATACAGGGGCGATAAATCCCCTATGAGCTCAGGTACCTGCTCCCCCATTCCCACCATCATACCATTCAGCATGTAAAATGCCGCAAGTTCGGGTTGCACCCATTCCCGGATATCTTCTACCTGTTGTTTGGTTGCCTTCTCCAGTTTTACCCGGTTTTTACGGCTCGGTTTTTTTTCTGTTTCGCCTCCTTTTTTAAAAGCGGCCAGAAAAAACCCTTCACCCTTTAATCGATCCGGATAAAGCCGATATCCCAAACCTTTTTTTACCGGCGATTCCGTTTCAACAATATTCCAGGAAGGATCCAGCTGAAGTTTTGCCGAACCTGCTTCAAAACCGGATAATACCCAATCAACAATTGATTCATCTTCCTGCATGGAATAAGAACAGGTGGAATAAATCAACCATCCATTTTCTTTCAGACAGGGCCAGATATCCGTGAGTATACGTTTTTGTCGCTGACTGCACAACTCCACCAGTTCCTCTGACCATTCTTCCATGGCTTTTGGATCTCTTCGAAACAGTCCGCTTCCGCTACAGGGAGCATCTACCACAATTATGTCAAACAACAGATCCGCTTTACTGAAATCCCTGGGATCATTATTCGTAATAATCTGATTGCTATTACCCCATTTCAACAGATTCTCCTCAAGAATGGTAACCCGGCTCTTAATGACCTCATTGCTAACCAATACCGTGTCATCCGGAAAAAGAGAGCGAAGATGGGTTGATTTTCCGCCAGGGGCAGCACATAAATCAAGTACTCGTAGTCCATTTTTTCCCGGCAGCAACTGATTAATTGCCTGTTCGAGAAACATACTGCTGGCTTCCTGTACATAATAAGCACCTGCGTGTAACAAAGGATCGAGTGTATATTTCGGACGCTCTGGTAAATAAAATCCAGTGGAAGCCCATGGAACTGCTGTTCGTTCCTTAAAATTTAATTGATCCGGATCACTCATTTTCCGCGAATTCAACCGAATACTTTGCACCTGTTCTCCACTTTCCAAAATGGTACAAAAATCAGCTTCCTTCCATCCGGGAGTTCCGGCCATCTGCTTAATAAATGCTGCTGGAATCTTCAAGTACGCTTTTTTGCAAAATTACGACTTAGAGATTTTTAATTTCTGTCGTAATTGATTCCAGTACTTTTTTTGCATCACCAAACAACATCGATGTTTTGGGTTGAAAAAAGAGGTCATTTTCAATACCGGCATATCCCGGTTTCATACTGCGTTTATTAACGATACAGTTTTTTGCCAACTCCACTTCAAGAATTGGCATTCCATATATGGGTGATGCAGGATCCGTTTTGGCAGCCGGATTAACCACATCATTGGCCCCCAGCACCAATACCACATCTGTAGTGGAAAATTGTTCATTGGCTGTTTCCATTTCAAGCAGATGATCATAATCCACATCTGCTTCTGCAAGCAAAACATTCATATGTCCGGGCATTCGACCAGCTACCGGATGGATAGCGTATTTCACTTCCACTCCTTTTTCTGTCAATAATTTTTCCAGTTCATGACAGGCATGCTGGGCCTGCGCAACCGCCAATCCGTACCCGGGCACAATCATTACTTTATGTGCATAGGTTAATAAAACGGCTGTATCAGATAAAGTAATCTCTTTATAATTGCCGGGTGCTTTTCCTCCTTCTATCTTAGCTGTAGCCCCACCTCCAAAAGAACCGACCAGCACATTCAGCAAAGAACGATTCATTGCTTTACACATAAGTATGGTTAACAGGGTTCCTGCTGCACCAACCAGAATACCACCGGTTAACATCGCTTTGTTATTATACAAAAACCCACCACAGGCCGCTGCCACTCCGGTAAAAGAATTCAGGAGTGAGATTACCACCGGCATATCAGCTCCACCAATTGGCAACACAAAAAACACACCGTACAGGAGCGATAAAACAAAAATGAGATAGAATACAGTTAGGTTAGCATTCTTGTAAACACCCGCCATCCACCCTGCCAATCCTAATATGATAAGGAAAAGAAGCATATTCACCAGGTGCTGGCCTTTAAAAGCGAAATCATGAATTTTTCCATTCAGCTTACCCCAGGCAATTACACTTCCTGAAAAAGAAACCGAGCCAATTATCAGTCCGGCCAGGATTACCACCGATTGCCCAACCCAGGCAGAATAGCTGGCACTGGCGGGAAAGATATCGCCCAATATAATATCATGTGGCTGATGGATCATCTCCGCCATATGATTGAATTCTGTGATGGAAATAAGTGCGGCACAAGCCCCCCCCATACCATTGAACAAACTCACCATTTCGGGCATTGCAGTCATCTTCACTTTCTTTGCTGCAAGTGTCCCGACTATAGTACCGATGATTAATCCACCGAAAATCCAGCCATAATTTCCAAGTCGTGTACCATCGGTTTCTTCGTACAAAAAAATAGTCCCGAGTATTGCTAACCCCATTCCTGCAGCGGCAATCCTGTTTCCTTTTCGCGCTGAAGCCGGATTGGATAACATTTTAAGTCCAAGTATAAAACTAACAGATGCCAACAGATATATTATGGTGAGCAACATACGATTTAATTAATGGTTCATTTATGCTTGTGTCTGAACATTTCAAGCATGCGGTCAGTTACAACAAATCCGCCAACCACATTCAGGGTTCCCAGAATTACAGCAAGAAATCCCAGGATAAGTGCGATATAATTATCCGGATCTGCTTTACCCATCACGATGATGGCACCAATAATTACAACACCGTGTATTGCGTTTGCCCCGCTCATTAACGGCGTATGTAAAACACTGGGAACCCTGCCGATCACTTCTATGCCGAGAAAAATCATCAGCACCACGATATAGATATAATCCTGGTGTATTGCAATTTTTTCCAAGATGTTTTCCATACAGATTATTTTATTGAATTAGATTGATTTCACTCTTTCATGCAGGATTTCACCACCATGGGTAATGCAGGCTCCTTTTACCAGATCATCTTCCCAATTCAACTTCAATACAGCTCCTTCGCCAGTTAGCAATCCAAGAAACTGCTGTACATTTTTGCCATACAGTTTACTCGCATCAGAAGGAAGTGTTGCCGCTAAATTTGAATTTCCGATGATGGTAATTCCTTTGTAATTTATCGTTGCATTATTTTGTGTCATGCTGGTATTGCCACCGGTTGCAGCTGCCAGATCAATGATAACAGAACCAGCTCTCATGGCATCGAGCATTTCAGTTTGTACGAGGACAGGGGCAGCTTTTCCAGGAATCTGCGCCGTTGTAATAACAATATCAGCTTTCGCAATACTTTCAGCAATTTTTTGCTGCTGTCTCGCTTTAAAATCGTCGGATTGTTCCACGGCATATCCGCCTGCCTGACTTGCATCAGCAGCACCTTCCACTTCGATAAATTTAGCACCCAGACTTTTTACTTCTTCTTTTACAGCCGGACGGGTATCAAATACTTCCACCACCGCACCCAGCCGCTTGGCAGTTGCAATAGCCTGTAAGCCCGCAACTCCGGCACCTAATATCAGTACTTTCGCAGGAGTAATACTTCCTGCGGCAGTCATAAATAATGGGAAATAACGTGGATAAGTAGCCGAAGCGAGCAGCACTGCTTTGTAACCTGCAATATTTGCCTGAGAACTCAACACATCCATACTTTGCGCACGGGTAGTTCTTGGCAACATATCTAAACTAAAACTGGTTAATCCGGCTGATGCCCATTCCTGCATCAGTAGCTTATTATAAAGAGGCTGGTAAACACCAATAAGAATTTTATTATTCAGATTTTGAACAGGAAGGTTTTCGGGCAACTGAATTCCCAGAATACATTCCGCTTCCCAGATTTTTTCCCGGTTCAACAGAATAGCTCCAGCTTTTTCATATTGCTCATCCGAAGCAAAAGCAAGTCGCCCGGCATCTTTTTCAATCCAAACCTGGTGGCCAGCTTTCAGCAGCGCTACCACTGCCTCCGGTAAGATGGAGACCCTGGCTTCTGAAGCGGGTTCTTTCAATACGCCAATGGTCATGCTGGAGCAATTTGATTCCCCACCAATTTAAGTTTTATTACGGATACTAAAAGACGTTAGAAAAGATTTAATCAGAACCGGATCGTAAAATGCTGCGGATACATAAAGGAGTCTGAGAAAAAAACCAGTCCGATAAAAAACAAATCCACTGTACACCGAACAGCCGGGTCCAACTTTATTTTTTCCCAGGCAGCTTCCATTTCTTCGCTCCAGTGAATATCATCGAAAATCAGTACAGAACCTGCACTTGTTTTTGTAAGCAGCTGCTCAAAATAACGCAGGGTGGGTGCATAGCGGTGATTGCCATCTATATAGGCAAAACCTACCTGTTTCATCCCTGCTAATACCGTTGCAAGGGTATCATCGAAATTTCCGGTGATTGTTTGAATTTTATTAAAATCAAGATACCTGAAATTTTCTCTTGCTTTTTCAGCAACTTCCGGAGCCCCTTCAAGGGTAATTAACTGGCCCTTGGTATTCCCTGCGTACATATAAGCCGCTGACAATCCCATCGAAGTTCCCAGCTCGATCATATTAACCGGCTGGAAATAATTGGTCAGGCGAAATAAGAGCCTGCCCAGTTTTTTTGATTTGGAAGTTCGTTTCGTAAGGGTAGAAATGGATTCCAGTCTTCTCCCTTTACCACCAGCACCTAAATCAACAAGCTCAATTTTACGCTTATCATGTTCAAGCCGGAGTCGTAGTTTTTCGATTTGGGAATAGGCATAATATTCACCCCTGTCATTCAATACATCGCGAATAAGAGCATAAACAAAGGGAGAATGAATCCCATGCCCTTTTCCATTCCCTGCAGTACACCAATATCGAAGATATTTAGCACCTAATTCAATACTACTGTACGGCTTATACTCCATTCAGCTCATTTCCGTTACTGTCCCAAATTTCGAAACTATAGGCAAAGGCATGTTTCTCATCGGCTGGAAAATCCAGTCTGGAATGCAACTTCCATTGATCAGCTGGTAATACCGGAAAAAATGTATCGCCTTCAATGGTTGTATGAACACGAGTGAGGTAAACACGATGACAAAACTCCATACTTTGCTGGTAAATATCCCCACCGCCAATTACAAAAACTTCTTTTGCATCTGTGTCTCGGGCTACTGATAGAGCAGTTTTCCAATCGTGTACCGTAAACACTCCGGGTGCCTCCCAGTTAGTTTTTGTTGTGAGAACAATATTGGTTCTTCCGTTTAAAGGCTTACCCAAACTTTCAAAGGTTTTTCTACCCATGATAACCGGCATCGCCCAGGTGGTATTCTTGAAGAATTTCATATCATTGGGCAGTTTCCATAATAAGCGATTGTCTTTACCAATCACCTGATTTTCGCTTACCGCCACCACCAAACTAATTTTCATATTTACTCATATTTTTCACCTTTCACCTTTCACCTTTCACTTCCTCCTAAACCGCCACCGGCGCTTTTATAGCCCCATGACTCTGGTAGCCTACCAATTCAAAATCGGCAAAGCGGAAACCAAAAATATCTTTTACATCCGGATTGATTTTCATCGTTGGTAATGGAAATGGATCCCGGCTTAATTGTAGTTGAACCTGTTCAAGATGATTGCAATAAATATGGACATCCCCAAAACTATGAATGAATTCACCTGGTTCCAATCCGCTAACCTGTGCCAGCATTAGGGTAAGTAATGCATAGGAGGCGATATTAAATGGCACACCTAAAAAAACATCCGCTGAGCGCTGGTACAACTGACAACTCAGTTTACCATTGGCAACATAAAACTGAAATATCGTATGACAGGGCATAAGAGCCATTTCAGAGAGTTCGGCCACATTCCAGGCACTTACGATCAGGCGGCGACTATCCGGATTGCTTTTTAACTGCTGAACCAACTCCGTAATCTGATCCACCACTTTCCCATCCTTTCCCTCCCAGCTGCGCCATTGTTTTCCGTAAACGGGGCCCAGCTCACCGGCTTCATCCGCCCATTCATTCCAGATGCTGACGCCATGTTCCTTCAGATAAGAAATATTCGTAGAGCCCTGCAAAAACCACAGCAGTTCATGCACAATACTTTTCAGGTGTACTTTTTTAGTAGTTACAAGGGGAAACCCATCTGCCAGATTAAACCGCATCTGATACCCAAAACAACTGATGGTTCCGGTACCTGTACGATCCGATTTTTCCACCCCATTTTCCAAAATATGTCGCAATAACTGGTGATACTGTTGCATGCCTGCAAGTTACACTTTTCCATCACCCGACCGGTGGCACCGGTCGGGTGCCACCGGTCGGGTGGGAAACTTGTGGAAACAAAATGATTAATTTTGCAGGATGGCAGAAGATTTACTTATAAATAAAGGGACAAAAGAGGAACAATATCTATCCCTGCTTCCTCAAATCAAAGGCTTATTGGAAGGTGAAACGGATGAAATCGCCAACCTTGCCAATATTGCTGCGGCCCTGAAAGAACAGTTTGGCTGGTTCTGGGTTGGTTTTTATCTGGTAAAAGGAGATGAACTGGTACTTGGTCCCTTCCAGGGACCGGTGGCATGTACCCGCATCCGCATGGGCCGGGGAGTTTGTGGCACCAGCTGGAAAGAAGCCAAAACCCTGATTGTTCCGGATGTGGAAAAATTCCCTGGTCATATTGCCTGTAGCAGTCTTTCCAAATCAGAAATCGTGGTACCGATTTTCCGAAATGGTACTGTTATCGGGGTTCTCGACGTTGACGCCGATCAACTCAACCAATTTGACACCACCGATCAACGCTTCCTCGAAGAAATCATGAACCTTCTTGCACCCGTCGGGTTTACCCGAAGGGTGCAAGAAGGTTAGCCAACAGCAACAAGGGGGGCATGTTTTTCCCGGACACCTTTGAGCTGTTCTATTCCCTGGGAGAGATGTTCCTGTAAACCGGAAAGAAAGCCTGCCTGCTGCTGGAGTTTATCTTCCATCCTGGCCAGTTCATCCGCTTTCAGACTAACCTGATTTTTCAGCTCAATCAAAGCATCTTCTTTCTGCTTCAAATCCTGACGGATCTGTTCTTCACGTGCTTCAACATCGTGGAAATTCCGAATCCGCTGAGAAAGTTGATTTTGAAGAAACTCAATCTGGAGCTGCTTCTCCTGCAACATATCCTGCAAATAGCGCACATCTGTATCCGTTTGTTTGAACTCGTTTTCCATAGCCTGCAATTTTATTTTTTGATGAATGGTTTCGCGTAATTGTGCTTCTACCGGATCCAGTTTTTTTCTGCGACGGTAATGCAACCAAAGAATTCCGGAAATTGTAAGTATTATAATGGGAATGCTACAGATTACTACTACCTGCGCGTAGCGTCCTACCTCATAGGTAGTAACGGCCAAAAACTGAATCATAGAAATGCTGTTTAGCGTAGAAATCAACTCATGCTGATCTAAAACAACAACTATGATACCAAAGCAATAAAAAGTGGATAACTATAAGCAGGTGCAATCGCTTTTAACGTTTTAATCTCCGCTTCATTTCTTTTTTGATTAAACCCAGTTCACGGCCTGTTTGTCCGGCTACTGAACTGTTCTCCTGTGCCCTGCGCATGAGGTAAGGAACCACATCGCCAATTGGACCAAATGGCAGGTATTTACTAACCGGACAACCAGCCTTTGCCAGATTAAACGTGATATTATCACTCATGCCATAGAGTTGTGAAAAATGAATATGCGAATGATGAAGTGAGAGCCCTTTTTTCTCCAGTAATTGAGTCGCATACAAATTACTGTATTCATTATGTGATGCGATGATCGTGGCAATCCGCTCAATATGTTCAATACAATATTCAACTGCCCAGTTATAATCACGATCGCAGGCTTCCTTATTGGGCTGGATGGGCGAACGATAATTCATTTCCTCCGCTCTTTTTCTTTCCTTTTCCATATAAGCGCCCCGAACCAGTTTGGCACCCAGAATAAAATCCTGCTGTTCTGCCTGTTGAAAACTATCTTTCAAAAACTGGAGCCGGTCATGCCGGTATAACTGAATCGTATTATATACAATCGGTTCCGACTTATTATACTTTTCCATCATCTGCATAGCCAGTGCATCCACCGGATCCTGAATCCAGGTTTCTTCCGCATCTATCAACACACCAACATGTTGCCTGGAGGCAGCTTCACAAATCCGATGCATCCTTGCTATAACACGATTCCATTCGGCCAATTCAGCTTCCGATAATATTTCGGTGTGAATCCGACCCTCAAATCCACTCTTTGCCTGTGCAGCTGAATCCAGTTTTTCCAATAAACCAAACCGTGCCAATCCGGTTACCTTAATACTCATGAAAGGTATATTCGGCTGGGTGGCAGCATAATTCACCACCTTGATAAACTCCTCACAGGCATGATCCAGACCCTGCTCTCCATAATCCCCGCCTTCTACCCCATAATCCAGAATCACCTGAACCTGGTATTTTCCCAGTAAATCAGCAACCCTGGCAGTTTCTTCCAGCGTTTCTCCACCTACAAACTGCTCAAACAGGGTATTGCGGATCAGGCCTTTAATGGGTATTCCGGCCTTAATTGCCCAGGGTGTAATACGGGTACCTAATTGAACCAGCCAGTTATATCCCATCGACGAAAAAAGAAAATTTGCTTTCCGAAGCGATTTATCTGTTTTATAGGCAAAGGCATTTTCCGTATTATCAAAAGAAATCCGGGATTTTGGATCCATGAAGCAAGATTAAGGCGGCAAAAATAAGGCAATTTCAGATCGCCTGGTGGTTAAAGGGCTGAAGCACCATTTCACTTACCACTCCGGATTCCGGTTGTTGACAAAGGAACCAAATCGCTTTGGCTGCTTCATCCGCGCGAACCATTTTTTCCCGTTGCACCCTTAAATCAATCGGATCCCAGAAAGCAGTGTCCACTCCGCCAAGAAAAATATTGGTGAACCGGATATCTGTTCTTTTCACTTCCTCACGGATACTTTGCAGCATTCCTACCAATCCATATTTGGATGCACTATATGCTGCTGCACCTGCCATCGGGACTTTTCCCAAAATACCTGGAATATGAATAATCAATCCTTTTTTTCTTGCTTTGAAATCGGGTAAAAATTTTTGTAACAATAAAAACGGTGCTACCAGGTTAAGTTGGATGGCCTGCATAAATTCCACCTCACTTAATTGTTCAGCAGATTTTATTATGCCAACACCGGAGGCATTGATCAATACATCGATAAAAGGACTAACAGCACAGAATTTCAGATGGAGTTGTTTAACATCGGAACTATTCGTTAAATCAGCGGCCATCCATCGGGAATCATCCAGGTTCAAAGAGCCCGCCAGATCCGCCAATTTGCCCTCCGTTTTACCGGTTAAAAAAAGCTGCGCACCTCCTGCCATCAGAAGCTTTGCTGTTTCTTTTCCAATTCCCCCGGTAGCTCCCGCCAGCAAAATATTTTTTCCTTTAATCGATTCCATGAAACCTGTTTCTGAACCAACAATGGGTCCTGCTTTTTGTTTATTTTCTCATGCAAAAAGAGGCAGTTATAGTTTTCCCCCATCAACTTTTTGAGAAGCATCCAGCCTTTTCCAAATCACGTTTGGTCATTTTTATCGAAGAGGAGCTTTTCTTTAAACAATATAAATTTCACCAACAGAAATTGATTTTCCATCGGGCCAGCATGAAGGCTTTTGAAGATTCATTAAAAGCGGCAGGTTATTCTACAATCTATATCGAATCAACCAGGAAAGAAGCCGATTGCCGAAGAATCGGCCACCTGCTTCATATTCAAAACATCGAACAACTTCATATCTGTTATCTCGCAGATAATTGGCTGAATCGGCGGATAATTAAAATGGCGTCAACAAACGGATTAATAATTAAGTGGTATAACAATCCTGGTTTTCTACTGCAACCGGAAGAAGCCAATCCCTTTTTTACCAGAAAAACCAATTATCTCCAAACCGATTTTTATACCTGGCATCGGAAAAAACGTCAACTCTTATTAGATCAAAAGCAACAACCACTTGGTGGCAAATGGAGTTTCGATAATGACAACAGGGAGCGTTTACCAAAGGGAATGTCCATCCCTTCGATTCAACCAGCCGCTTTTGAAAAATCAACCAGGGAGGCAATCGAATATGTACATCAAAACTTTAAAAACAATCCGGGGAGTATTTCGCCTTTTATATATCCAACTTCGCATGCAGGTGCACGATCCTGGCTGCAACAATTCCTAAAAGAGCGACTCGCAGCATTTGGCCCTTATGAAGACGCAATGGTGAAAGAAGAATCCTATCTTTTTCACAGTGTATTGAGCCCCTTAATAAATACGGGCTTGTTAACGCCGCGGGAAGTACTGGATGAAACACTGCAATACGCAAGTAATCAGGAAATTCCCTTCAACTCGCTGGAAGGATTTATCCGGCAAATTATTGGCTGGCGCGAATTCATTCATCAGGTGTATTTCCACGCAGGCTCAACGCAGAGAACCCGTAATTTTTGGAATTTCACCCGTCCCATTCCGAAGCAATTTTATACAGGAGAAACCGGTATTGATCCGGTTGATCTCGTAATTAAAAAATTACTTCAAACCAGCTATAACCACCACATAGAACGTCTGATGGTATTGGGTAATTTTTTTCTGTTATGCGAATTTCATCCCGATGCTGTTTACCAATGGTTCATGGAAATGTATATTGATAGTTATGATTGGGTAATGGTTCCCAATACTTATGGTATGACTCAATTTGCAGATGGCGGATTAATGACCACAAAACCCTATATCAGTGGTTCCAACTACCTGATAAAAATGGGTAATTGGGAGAAGGGTTCCTGGCAGGGAATATGGGATGGTTTATTCTGGCGATTCATGCACGTACATCGTTCTTTTTTCCTCCAAAATCCGAGACTGGGTATGCTCGTACACAGTTTCGATAAAATGCCAAAAGAAAAACAGGAACTGCATTTAACAAACGCTGAAAATTTCTTAAATCAACTGGACCAATGGAACCAATCCAATTAACCGATATTGATATTGATCGAATTGTAGAAATGGCATGGGAAGATCGCACTCCTTTTGAAGCCATACTTGTTCAATTTGGTTTAACTGAAAAAGAGGTTATTACGCTGATGCGTCGGCAACTGCTTAAAAAAAGTTTTGAGCGATGGCGAAAAAGAGTGCAATCACGCAGCACCAAACACAAGCGTCTTCGTAATAAAGAAGTAATTCGATTTAAATGCAGCAGACAAAAAACAATTACCAACAACAAAATCAGTAAACGATCCTGATATGCAGCCTTCCTTTCCGACCGATCACAAATCAATACTGGAGCGGATGCGTTCCATAGCACCCGAACAATATGCAAAAACCAGAAATTTCAGTACTGGATCAGTCTCTTATTTATCTCCTTATATTTCCAGAGGGGTGCTTACCCTGCCACAGATCTGGAACAACCTGAAAGAAAGAGGATATACCATACAAACGGCTGCAAAATTTATACAGGAATTAGCCTGGCGTGAATATTTTCAGCGAACCTGGTGGCATCTGGGAAATAAGATACTGCAGGACATCAGACAACCACAGCAGGATGTCCTTCATCATGAAATACAAAAGGCACTAACAGAAGCAGGTACCGGAATTGATGCAATTGATGAAGGCATTCGAACTCTCTACGAAACTGGTTACGCGCACAATCACCTTCGCATGTACATAGCCGGCTTAAGCTGCAATTTGGGTAAAGCACATTGGAAACTTCCCGCAACATGGATGTATTATCATTTGCTGGATGGTGATATCGCCAGCAATACCCTTAGCTGGCAATGGGTTGCAGGCAGTTTTTCCAATAAAAAATACATCGCCAATCAGGACAATATCAATCATTACCTGAACAGCAACCAGAAGAAAACATTTTTGGATACGTCTTACGAGGAAATATTGAAACAGCCGGTTCCCGAAGCATTACAAAATACGTGGCAGCCAGCGTTCGCTACCATCTTACCCGATACTGCTCCACCAAAAATAAGAACCGACCTTCCCGTATTCCTGTATAATTCGTATTGGCTTAATCCCAACTGGCACACAGACCTGCCGGCCAACCGATTATTGATTCTTGATCCAGTTCATTTTCAACAATATCCAGTGAGTAAAAAAGTGCTTGATTTTATTCTCAAATTGGCAGTCGATTGTATTCCGGATATACAGGTAGTAAAAGGATCTCCCCAATCCATACCGGAACTTACAGAAGTTCCGGCCATTTATTCGATTGAACATCCAATTACAGCAGCTTATCCGGGCATCAAAGAACCCTATCCCTGGCTTTTTCCGGGCTTCAAAGGAACCCCTTCTTCCTATTTCAATTTTTGGAAGAAAGTATCCTATTTTTGAGAATGGTCATTACACATATTGATATTTACCGCTATAGCATACCGATGGTTCCTTTTACAATCGCTACAGGAACCATGAAATTTGCACAAAATATATTTATAAGGGTACATACTGATGCTGGTTTTTACGGAGTAGGAGAATGCTCTGCCTTCCCCATGATTGTTGGCGAAACACAGTCTACCTGTTATGCCATGGCACAGGATTTTGCAGAATTATGGAAAGGAAAAGATGCGTTGGCAATTGCAGATCGAATGCAGGAACTCCACCTGTTTACCGCGCGTAATTCCACCGCAAAAAGTGCTTTCGATATGGCACTGTTTGACATTGCAGCCAAAGCAGCCGGAAAACCATTGTATCAGTTTCTGGGAGGAAAAGAAAAAATCCAGATGGAAACCGATCTCACAATTGGGATTGATGAAGTTGACATCATGGCGCAAAAAGCAAAAGATTATATTTCCAAAGGTGTACGGATCATAAAAATTAAACTGGGTAAGGATCCGCAAACGGATATAGCCCGGGTAAAAGCAATTCGCGCTGCAGTTGGCCCCTCAATTCAATTGCGTATTGATGCCAATCAGGGCTGGAATTATCAGGGAGCCAAACAGGCACTTACCGCTATGAAGGACCTGGATATTCAGTTTTGCGAACAACCCATGCGAATCTATAACGACCAATTAGCTCCACAGTTAAAAAAAATATCACCTGTTCCCATCATGGCCGATGAATCCGTTTTTGATCATCGGGATGCCATTCGTGTTATTGAAGCCGATGCCTGCAGTTACGTAAATATCAAATTTTCAAAAAGCAGTGGATTTCAGGAAGCAATCGAAATAAATCGGGCATGCGAAGAGCGGAAAATTCCCTGTATGATGGGCGGTATGCTGGAAAGCCGGCTTGCACTAACGGCCTTTGCACACTTCGCAACTGCTCATTCCAATGTTCAATTCTATGATATGGATACCTGTTTAATGGGACATTTGGAGGACCCGGTTACAGGAGGAATAAAGTACAACGGTTATTTCGTAGAATTACCGGAAGGAAACGGATTAGGTGCTGATGTGGAGGAAACATACCTGAATACACTGGAACATTGCCGGGTATAAGTGCCCCCCCAACGCAGATTTTTAAGCAAAATTTAGCCCGGATATTGGCAAACTGGCGTAGCTTGCGGCCATGCAAAAGAAAAAACCTTCTGACAGCCAGGTCACGATGACTGAATTGGTTTTACCCAATGATACCAATGTATTTGGTAACCTGATGGGTGGTCGCTTAATGTACTGGATGGATATCGCAGCTGCACTGGCAGCCGGTAAACATTGCAATGCGCCGGTAGTAACGGCTTCTGTAGATAATATTTCTTTTGAATCTCCTATCAAACTCGGCAATGTAGTGCACATTGAAGCGAGAGTTACCCGATCTTTCAATTCCTCTATGGAAATTCATCTGAGTGTTTGGGGAGAAGACCTTACCCATCAATACAGGTATAAAAGCAATGAAGCATATTACACTTTTGTTGCACTCGACCCCAATCGCAAACCGCGTCCTGTTCCGGTGCTTGAACCAGAAACCGAAGCTGAACAAAAATTATTTGAAGGTGCTTTAAGAAGAAGGCAATTGCGATTGATACTGGGTGGAAAAATGAAAGCGGCCGATGCAACTGAATTGAAAGCACTGTTCAGCGAAGGATAAAGAGCCGGTTAGATCAACTCTATGCCGGCAAGGGTATTACTGTTTACTTCTGGCCGCCTTCTCTTCGAAAGTAGCTTTCAGATGTGGGACTTTCAACATGAATTTTTTACTCTGTTCGATAGAGTCCATCACTTTGTCCAGAATTTCATCTGTTGAAGCATCATAGTCAATTTCCAAAGGTTCTTTAAACCGAACCGTCAGGAGTGATCCTCTTTTTTTGAAGCTCAGTCCTTTTTTCGTAAATGCTCTCCAAAATCCATTGATTACAACCGGCACTACAATCGGTCGATTTTTTTTGATAATCAATGCGGTTCCCTTCCGACCAGGTGCAAATGGTTTGGTTGTTCCCTGAGGAAAGGTGATTACCCAACTTGAATTTAATGCCCGTTCAATTTTGCGGGTATCGGAAGGGTCCAGCCCGCGTCGAACTTCTGTTGCTCCTGTTCTCCAGGTACGCTTCACTGTTAGTCCGCCCGCCAAAATAAAAAACTTACTGATAAAACTGCCTTTCATTGTTTCTTCAGCTGCAACATAATATACATTGGTAAAGGGATTCAGCAAATAATAAGGGATGCCCAATTCATTTCTCTTACCCCATTTTACTGCGCAAAAAATATGAAGAAACGTAATTACGTCTGCAAAATAAGTTTGATGATTACTTACAAACAGCACATTTTTCCTGGGCAGATTTTCGATATGTTCCGTTCCGGAAATCTTAATCTTATTAAACAAAACAAGTCCGGGATATGAAACAAATCCTACAACTGCATATACCAGTTTACGAACCAGTCTTATTTGTTTCAGTCGGTCAATCAATTCGCTCATGCATTGAAATTGGGTGAGTTCTAACCGATTGCAATATAAGGATTTGACAATACAATAACCCACTATTCAAACACTTGATTCGTATATTTGCGGATGTCTCAGAAAGCCGTGATTTTCGATATGGATGGGTTGTTAATTGATTCCGAACCACTTTGGCAGGAAGCTGGAATTGAAGCCCTTTCCATCTATGGTGTAAAACTCAGCGTACAACAATACCACAGTAGTACCGGATTAAGAACCCCGGAATGGATTGAGCACTGGTTTAGTTATTTTCAGGTGGACCCTGCCTTCGCTCCCAATGCAATCTCCACTATTGAAGAAGCTGCAATGGAAAAGATCAGCCAACGCGGAACCGCATTACCCGGTGTACATTTCATTCTCGATTTTTTCAGAAAACAAAACTACCGTATCGGAATAGCCTCCTCCTCTCCGCAGCGTTTGATTGATATGGTAATTACCAAATTGGGAATTGGCTCCTATATTGAGGAAACCAGTTCAGCCGGACAACTTGCATTTGGAAAACCACATCCGGAAGTATTTATAAATTGTGCAGAACTGCTACAAATTAAACCTGCGAACTGTCTGGTATTTGAAGATTCTTTTAATGGATTGATAGCCGCCAAAGCAGCAAAAATGAAATGTGTGGTAGTGCCTGCCCAGGATGTTTTCCATCAACCTAAATGGAGCGCTGCCGACCTGAAACTGGGTTCATTGGTGAATTTTAATGAATTGTTATTGCAGGCGGTTTGGATGGGAGGAGAGTAAGGGGAGGTGAAGGAAGTGAAGGAAGTGAAGGAGGTGAAGGAGGTGAAGGAAGTGAAGGAGGTGAAGGAGGTGAAGGATGTGAATGGTGAATAGTGATTTTAAAATACAAGCAAGAGGCTCCCGGATTCGGGAGCCTCTTGCTTCTTATGTTCAAATGTATTTTATTACCAATTCACTTATTCACCTTTTTCACCTTATTCACCTTTTTCACCTCTCTCTTTTGACCTCTCTCCTCTCACCTTTCACCTTTCACCTCTCACCTCATCACAAACGTCTCCAAAAACTTCGTTGTAAAATTCCCTTTACGGAAATCTTCGTTTTGCATGAGTTGAAGATGGAATGGTATGGTGGTTTTTACACCTTCAATTACGTATTCGCTGAGTGCGCGGTACATGGTATTGATAGCTTCATCACGGGTGCGTGCAACGGTTATCAGTTTCCCGATCATAGAATCATAATAAGGAGGGATGGTATAACCTGCGTACACATGGCTGTCGACCCGTACTCCATGTCCGCCTGGGGTATGCAATACCGTTATCTTACCCGGACTTGGACGAAAATCATTATACGGATCTTCAGCATTGATCCGGCATTCAATGGCATGCATTTGAGGTTCATAATCGCGTCCGCTGATGGATTCACCTATAGCGATTTTGATCTGTTCTTTGATCAGGTCAAAATTGATTACTTCCTCTGTAACACAATGCTCTACCTGAATCCGGGTATTCATTTCCATAAAATAGAAATTCCGGTGTTTGTCAACCAGAAATTCAATGGTTCCTACCCCTTCATAATTAATGGCAGATGCCGCTTTTTTAGCTGCATCTCCCATTGCCTGACGTAATTCAGGAGTCATAAAAGGTGAAGGAGATTCTTCCACCAGTTTCTGATGACGTCGTTGGATGGAACAATCGCGCTCACTCAGGTGACATACTTTTCCATACCGGTCACCTGCAACCTGGATTTCAATATGACGCGGCTCTTCCACGAATTTCTCCATGTAGATGCCATCGTTTTTAAAGGATGCCAGGGCTTCTGCTTTGGCTGTATTATAAGCACGTTCCATTTCATCCTTGTTCCAAACCACCCGCATTCCTTTACCACCACCACCGGCAGTTGCTTTAATAATAACGGGGAAGCCCATGTTTTCAGCCAGAGAATAGGCCTCTTCCAGGCTTTCCAATAATCCTTCGGATCCTGGAATTACCGGAACCCCCGCTTTAATCATGGTTTCTTTTGCGGTGATTTTATCACCCATGGAACGGATCTGATCGGGCAATGGTCCAATAAACTTGATTCCATGTTCCCCGCAAATTTCTGCAAAGCGGGCATTTTCTGCCAGGAACCCATATCCCGGATGGATTGCATCGGCATTGGTGATTTCTGCCGCTGCCATCAAATGCGGAATATTCAGGTAAGAGTCGGCACTCTGCGGACGACCGATACATACTGCTTCATCCGCGAATTTTACGTGTAAACTATCTTTATCAGCGGTGGAATAAACAGCAATGGTTTTAATACCCATCTCCCGACAGGTACGAATAACCCGAAGCGCAATTTCACCGCGATTAGCGATTAATACTTTTTTAAACATCTTCGGAAAGAATTAGTGCATTAAGCTGGTTCTACCAGAAATAAAGGCTGGTCATATTCAACTGGTGATGCGTCCTCCACCAGAACTTTTACCACTTTACCTTTTATCTCACTCTCAATTTCATTGAAAAGTTTCATGGCTTCAATAATGCAAACCACTTTTCCCGGGGTAATTTCATCGCCTACTTCTACAAAAAGCGGCTTATCGGGTGATGCACGACGATAGAATGTTCCGATCATCGGACTTTTAATCGTTATAAGATTGGAAGCAACAGCCTCCGGAGCTTTCGGTTTTTCACCTCCGTTGGAAGACGCTGCAGCTGCTGGGGCCTGGGCTGCTGACGCAGCAGGAGCCTGCGCTACAGGAGCTGCCTGCGCATACATGGGGGCAGAAACAACCTGCTGAATCGTGTCTTGCTTTTGCTTAATCGTAACCTTAAAACCTTTCTCTTCAATCGTCAGTTCACCGATGTTCGATTTGTTGATCAGTCGGATCAACTCCTGAATTTGTTTAAAATCCATTGTACTGAATTTACAGTTGGTGATCAATTTAGGCGGCTAAGATAAGGAAAATGCCCCTCCTAAGAGGGGCACTAACTTCTTTCACCGAAAAAAATTACTCTTTTACGCGTTCTACGTAATCACCGGTTTTGGTGTTTATGCGAATCAGTTCACCTTCGTTAACGAAAAGAGGAACCATTACAGTTGCACCTGTTTCAACCGTTGCCGGCTTTAGGGTACGTGTAGCGGTATCACCTTTCATGCCTGGTTCACTATAGGTAACTTTCAAAACAATTTTATCGGGCAATTCGATACTCATAGGTAACTCGGTTTCTGTATTCACCAATACGGAAACTTCCGCACCATCTTTCAGAAACTGGGGAGCATCTACCAATGCTTCTGTTGCAATAATCTGCTCAAAAGTTTCATTGTCCATGAAATTGTAACCACTGTCGTCTTTGTAGAGAAACTGGAAATTTTTCCTTTCTACACGGATCGGATAAATGGTATCGCCACTATTCCAGGTTTGCTCAATGGAACGATTATTATCCACACCTTTCAGCTTCGCCCATACTTTAGCGGCTGCTCGCGCAGTTTTATTTTCTCCAAACTCAACGATTTTATAAAGACTTCCGTCAAGTTTGATAATCAGGCCACGGCTGATATCGGAGGTATTTGCCATAAAAAATTACAGTTTTCTGCTAGAATCAAATAATGAGGGAGCAAAATTACTGCAATTCGTTAAAAGCACGCAATTTTTTACCGGATCACTGTTTTTTAAGCTCAATAACCAATACCCCGTTCTTACCTTTGGAACCGTATTTATCAATTGCTTTTTTATCTTTCCATACCATAATAGATTCAATGGATTCCGGTTTAATTTGCTTAAACTCATCAGCAGACATTTCCTTCCCGTCTACGATATAAAGTGGCGGAAGACCTGCTGGTTTTGCATATCCAACAACAGTAATAGGCTCCAGCGGGTTATCAGGTATTGTTTTGTTAATTGTTTCTTCCCTGGCATCCCCCCTTTTGGTTTCAATAAGAAGTACGCCATCCTTTGCCTTTTCTCCATAAACAGCTGTTGCATTTTCACCCTTTAATACATTGATAGCTTTAATTCGCTTCGGATCAATCAGCGAAATATCATCCTTATCCCATTCTTTTCCATCAACAAAATAGATAGGTGAGGCGGCTCCTTCTGCGGCCCGGATTGTTATTGCCGAACCGGTTATCCTGCTGTTTTGGTTATCATCCAGCTCCATTACCGGAGAACCTTCACTTACAATTACAATCCCTTTTTTCGTTGGAGCCGCCGGTGCTGCGGGTGCAGCCGGTGCTGAAGGAGCTGCAGGGGCAGCTTTTGCAGCGGGTGCAGGTACGGCAGCAGGAGCGGCAGGGGCTGGTGGAGGTGGCGGCGGAGGAGGTGGTGGCGCCAGCTCTCCATATTTTTTTTCATTTTCAACTTCATTTGCCTCCCACTCTTCCAGGGTCATTGACTTAAGCAGCTTCTTCTTTTTATCCAATATAGTTACTGTACTTACCCCGTTTTTTTCCGTCACCCTGAAATAATACCCTTTTTCGTTTGGACCAAATACATAAACACCCTTCTTACCCGGAATGGTATCAATTGTTTTACCCAATAACCCGGGAAAAAATTCCGACGTTTTTGCATCACTGTTAACTCTATTTTCCGGTAAAGCATCCAGCATTCTTAATACCGGATTTCCATAACTTTTCAATTCTGTTTGCTGTTCTTGCAATCCATCCTGACTGGCTTCCGATTTTTTTCGGAAAGCCAGCAATAATACAGCTGCCAATGGCACTGCAAAAGCAAATTTTACTAAATGTATGCGTGCCGATCTGATTTTGTTCATCATGGCGATTCTTGTTTTTAATGCTGAAAAATTGAGGTGACTGGCCATGCTGAAATTGCGTTGCCCCACCACTTTTACTAACAGGTATTGATATTGCTTCCGATCAATTCCATGGGTCAGTACCTGCCGGTCGGCTATGAACTCAAGATTCTGCCGGATGGCATGCCGAAGCATCCAGGCAAATGGGTTAAACCAGTTCAATACCAGCAGCAGTTCACCCAACATCATGTCCGCGGTATGATGTTGCCGAACGTGTACCATCTCATGGCGAATGATTTCTTTTAAATCTTCCTCACTGTGTAAGGAAGGATTTACAAATACCGACCGTCCAAACGAAAAAGGAATAATGGAATCCTCCACCGAAAACAACTTCACTTCTTCACCAGCCAGCCATTTGGCACGTTTCGATAATTTGATAATAGACAGGTATTGCAGCAATAACCGAATCAACATAAAACCGGATCCGGCCACTAATGCAACATATAAAAATGACCAGTAATTCATAGGTTCAGTGGTTTCTGATTGTACACCCGGTTTCCAATTTCCCCAGGCTGGCAATTCCTTTAATGCTGTCAGCTTCACCGAACCTTCTTCCATCCACCAGCCTATGTCAAGAAGTGGTAAAAACAAGCAGGCTAATGGATAAATTATTAAATACCAACGGTTCCAGTTATAAAAAGTAATTCTTCTGAGAAAAACCTGATAAAACAGCGTAACCAGTGATAAACTGATACTGAATTTCAGAAGGTATGCTATAAATTCATTCATTCTTTTCAGTTTGATTTTTTTCCTTCAATCATGTCCAGAATTTCTTTCAGCTCTTCCTTACTCATTTGCTCCTGCTCAATAAAAAAATTTACCATTGCCTTATAGGAATTATCAAAATATCCCTGAATAAAATCTTTCATAAACCGCTTCTTATACTCTTCTTCGGTTATAGTTGGCCGATACACATAGGTATTCCCGATCATCCGGCTTTTTAAATAGCCTTTCTTCTCCAGGTTTTTAACCGTAGAAGCCAGTGTGGTATAGGGAGGCTGCGGCTCCGGCATTTTTTCCAGAAAGGCTTTCACATTCCCCTCCCCAATCTGCCAGATCGATTGCATTGCCTGCTCCTCCGGTAAACTAAGCTTATCCATATCTACGAACTTTTCGTAAACCTACGAATTAATCGTAGACAAAACCAAATTAAATTCTAAAAAAAATAGTTAATGCTTGAAATAAGCAACTGCGAACTACTTTTATAGCTCACAACTAATCAAAGGATCCAACGCATGAATACACAAAGGGCTACTTCCAGCCAGACAGATAGAAGCAGTTTTTTTTTACCAAGATGTACCCTTTTAACCACCCTTTTCATTGGCCTGGTATTGTCCTGCTTTTCACAGGAAAATCCCAATACAGCACCAGCTCCTTTTGAAAAATTCAAAACCCTCCCTCCCTTTGAATTAACCGGATTGGATGGAAAAAAATTCAAGCGCGATGACCTTCCCAAAAGCAAGGGAACAATTCTTATGTTCTTTAGTCCCGATTGCCATCACTGCCTGCTTCAAATGGATTGGATGAAAGAAGCCAAAGTGCAACTGAAGGGATTTAATTTCGTGCTGGCAACCTACCAGCCATTGGAAACCCTTCAGGGATTCTACAAAACCTATAAGCTGGAGGAATGGAAAAACATTTATATAGGAAGGGATGACAAATACTTTCTCCCCCCCTATTTCAGAATAAAAAACCTGCCCTTTATTGCCCTCTATGATAAAAAAGGGCAGCTCATATCCGTGTTTGAAGGAAATACCAAAACAGATCTTATTCTGACCGCTTTTAAATGAGCAGAACGGGCGCGCATGCCCTATCTTTGCCCCGCAAATTATTATTTCACCGCATAAATATTTTCCATGAAAGTTACCGTAGTTGGTGCCGGTGCCGTAGGAGCAACCTGTGCAGACAACATTGCCAGAAAAGAACTCTGCGAAGAGCTGGTTTTATTGGACATTAAAGAAGGATTGGCAGAAGGAAAGGCGCAGGATATGATGCAATCCGCCACCCTGCTTGGTTTTGACACCCGTATCACCGGATCTACCAATGATTATAGTAAAACTGCCGGCAGTGATGTGGTGGTGGTAACATCCGGACTTCCCCGCAAACCCGGAATGACCAGAGAAGAACTGATTGGCACCAATGCCGGTATCGTTCGCACCGTTTGTGAGAATATCCTGAAATATTCTCCGAATGCAATCTTTATTATTATTTCCAACCCGATGGATACCATGACCTACCTGGCCCTCAAAGCAACAGGTATACCTAAAAACAGGATCATCGGAATGGGCGGAACACTGGATAGTGCCCGTTTTAAATACCAGCTTAGTCAGCGCCTGGGCTGCTCACCTGCAGATCTGAATGCCGTGGTGGTAGGCGGACATGGAGACACAACCATGATTCCTTTAATGCGGTATGCTACCTGGAATTCTGTTCCCGTTACGAATTTCCTTTCCCTGAATGATCAGGAACAAACTATAAAAGATACCATGGTTGGTGGTGCCACCCTTACCAAATTGATTGGTACTTCAGCCTGGTATGCGCCCGGAGCAGCCGGAGCGGCCCTTGTTGAAACCATCGTTCGCGATGAGAAAAAACTCTTCACCTGCTGCGTTGAACTCAACGGAGAATACGGTCAATCTGATATCTGCCTGGGCGTTCCCGTAGTAATCGGCAAATCCGGTTGGGAAAAAATTGTTGAATTTGGACTGAACGAAGAAGAGCAGGCATTGTTCAACAAAAGTGCAGACGCTGTTCGTTCCATGAACGACGTTCTTAAAACATTATAAATCAAACACTTAGATTAATTAAAGCCGGTTCAGCCGGCTTTTTTTTATACCATTCATCGAATTTTTTTCTACTTTCTTAAAAAAAAGAAGCCTAAGTATTTTGATCCCAGCCGTATTCGATTAGATTTGTACCACAATCTCTCTCCAACACCTATTTAAAGCTCTTAGGGTTATTTCCCGGTTTACCAAGCCTAGAAGGCCGATATCTGTAACCTATACAAACAAAAAGAGCATGATCAAGCCCTTACTCGTACTAGCACTTAGTGTGTTTGGAATTAATTCCTTTGCGCAGGAACCAATGGAATTACCCAAACAACGCGATCCCCAGGTTAATAAAACGATTAGCCCTGTGGACAATCCGCGTATCAATCCCGAAAAGAATTTCCGTATTAACCCCAAACACAACTGGAATATCAATCCGGCTATGAATGAGGGTATTAATCCCGACAAAAACAAGTTAATCAATCCGAAATTCAACAAGGATTTCAGTCCCCTTCACAACCAGAGTATCAACCCCATGTACTCCTTCAGTCTGCATCCTTTAACCAATCAGAACTGGAAGGGCTATTACATGTTTGATAAAGAAAACAAGTTGACCGGTTACCTGGTTATTGCCAATCAGTTTGTGGTGCTGGATTTTGATGATAAAGGAATCTGGAAAGGATATCTGGTTAAAACAACCACCAACACCTACAATTATTTTAATCTGCAGGATGAATGGACCCGTACTTTTTTCTGTGAAGACTCTATGGTAGGTTTCAATATTTTTAATGCAGCCGGAGAATGGACAGGTGCATTTGCCAAATAGGCATTGACTTACGTTTTTTTTAGAATAGAATGATTAGCGCGCAGCAAGAAATTGCTGCGCTTTTTTATGCACCAGCTGCAGGTCGATATTCTCCATACACCTGAAATGTCCCTTTGGGCAGGCTGCATGGCCGATTTTCGAACAGGGGCGACAGTTCAACCCCTTCACTTCCACTTCAGCCGTTCCATCCATGATGCCACCAGTTGATCCGGCACCATTCTGGCGATTCCAATTTACGGAAGGAGCCCCCAACTGATTGAGATAGGGCGTCATGCCAAAGCCAGGAACCGTATTACCCCATACAGAAATTACCGGCTTGCGAAAGGCTGCTGCAATATGCATCAGTCCGGTATCATGGGTAATAATCATGTTGGCTTTTCGAACCAGATCGGCAGATTCATTTAAACTAAATTTGCCACAGGCATTATAAATCTTGATAGGATCCTGTTCAGACAACACTTCCCCTGTGGAACGGTCTTCCGGCCCGCCTAAAACAACAATCGGATGATCCAATAATTTTACCAGCTCCTTCAATTTATGCAAAGGCAGCCGTTTGGTGGCATGTGCGGCACCCACCACCAAACCAATATATCCCAATTGATGGGATGCGGGTAAATCACCTGGTTTGATTGCTTCTTTTTCAGGAATAAAATAATCTAATCCTGCGCCGTCATTTTTTACACCAAGATGTGCTACTGTTTCCAGACAACGATCAACAATATGTTTGGAAGGCAGCAGGTTTATCTTCAGATTGGTCAGCAACCATTTCTGAATATTCAGTTTATTGAAACTTTTAGCCGGACGTTTGAGCGCTTTTTTTATCCGAAGGGTACGAAGATTATGATGAAGATCAATTATCCAGTCAAAGTTCTGCTCTTTCAAAGCTGCAATCGTCAGTTCCAGTGAATCATCCAGCAAATGCAGGCGGTCGATATAAGGATTGGCCCGGAGAACGGGTTCGAAACTTTTTTTAGTGAGGAAATGAATCTCCACATCCGCCACCTGATTTTTAAGGCAGCGTATAACCGGTGTCGTTAGCACGATATCACCAATCGACGAAAATCGTATAATCAGAATTTTCACTTCTAACTTTTCACTTCTTTCTTCTCACCTCTCACTTTTCACTTTTCACCTTCTTCTCACCTCTCACTTTTCACTTTTCACCTTCTTCTTTCCTCCAATGAGTTTAATCAATACAGGCGCAGTAGTTACGAGAACAATTATTATAATAATCACCTCCAGATGATCTTTCAGATCAAATCCAAATTGTGCCTGCACCCATTTCTGAAGAAAATGTCCGGCAAAAATCATACTGAAAACCCAGGCAATACAACCTACAATATTGTAAAATGCAAACTTCTTTTTATCCATTCCAACAATACCGGCAATGATCGGTGCAAACGTTCGCACGATGGGAAGGAATCTGGCAAACACAATCGCCCCTCCCCCATGTTTATCATAAAATTCATGCGCCTGTTCGAGATAATGTTTTTTAAAGAAGAAATTATCTTTCCAACGGAACATGGTTGGACCTATTTTTCTTCCGAACCAATAGCCTACCGTATTTCCGATTATACCTGCAAAGGAAATCAGGGTAACCAGCAAAATCAAATCAATCCATTCGCTGCGTTCCAATACAAAACCAAAGGATTTGAATAATTCGTTTATGAGATTGGTACTGTAAATTCCGGCAACAAATAACAAACTGTCTCCCGGCAGGAAAAATCCGGCAAACAAACCTGTTTCAGCAAATACGATTAATAAAATAATCCATAAGCCTCCCATAACGATATAAAACATGGGATTGAGCAGATCTTTCCATCCAAAGGATTTTTCGAGTACAACTGTTTTATCGGCTTTTAATCCGGCATAGGAAAACCTTACGGTATCATGTATCGGAGCTGTAAGCAGAACTTCCTGCAAAGAATCCAGGGGTACCAGTACAAAACCATCCTTATCTGCCACATACTCTTTTGATTCCTGGCCATTGATCAATGTAAACTGGCCAACGGATGATTCATATTGGTTCAGCACCCTCAATTTCAGCTCCTGCTGTGCCAATACAGACCATCCTGAAAACATTAAAACAACCAGGAGAAACGAAACCTTCATCTTCTTTTTCATTATTTCAATCTTTAACTCTCTAATTCACCTTCCCACTTGCTAACCGCAGAAGTTGCCAACGCATTTCCCAGCACATTGGTCATACTGCGGAACATATCGCAAAAATGATCAATGGGCAATATCAGGGCAATACCTTCTGCCGGAATACCGAACATGGCACAGGTGGCAGTAACTACTACCAGCGAGGCCCTTGGAACTCCTGCGATGCCTTTACTGGTTAACATAAGAACCAGCAACATGGTTAACTGTGTACCTAAATCCAGATGGATCCCGTATGCCTGCGCAATAGCCAGACTTGCAAAAGTCATATACATCATGCTGCCATCCAGGTTAAAACTATAACCAAGCGGCAAAATAAAAGAAACAATTTTATCCTTGCAGCCAAAACGTTCCAGTTCCTCTGTCAATTTTGGAAACACAGCTTCACTGGAAGTAGTACTGAAGGCAATCAGGAGAGGTTGGGCAATCCGCTTTAATAATTGCGGCACCCTGTTCCCCAAAATCAAATAGCCCACTAATAATAATAGTGCCCAAAGTACGGCAATCCCAATCAGGAAATACAGCATGTACAGGCCATAAAAACTAAAAATCCCCAAACCATTGGTAGCAATTACAGCAGCCAGTGCACCAAATACACCCAGCGGAGCAAATGCCATTACATAACCCACCATTTTCAGGATAATATGCGCCACACCATCCAATGCTTTAATGACAGGTTTCGCATAATCTCCCATAGCGGTGGCAGCAACACCAAAAAATATACTGAAGACTACCAATTGTAAAATTTCATTGGTGGCCATGGCTTCAATAACACTTTTGGGGAATACATGTTCAACGAAATTCTGCAGGGAGAACACTTTGGTTTTACCAATCAGATCAGCAGCATTTCCCGTATCCGCATTACTTAAATTGATAACTGCACCAGGTTGGAAAAAATTAACCAGTACCATACCAATCAGGAGACTGGCCAGGGAAGCCGTAATAAACCATAACAACGCCTTTCCTCCAACCCGTCCAACGGTTTTCAAATCTCCTAATTTGGCAATACCAACCACCAGTGTAGAAAAAACCAGCGGTGCTATAATCATCTGCACCAAACGCAAAAATATAGTGGTAAGCAGTTTTATTTTATCAGAAAAAGAAGCTATAAAAGCAGGGTCGGCATTTCTGTGTACGATGTATCCAACCAAGATCCCCAATCCCATCGCAATCAGAATATAGAGGGTTAACCTGTTCTTTTTCGTCATTTTCAGTGCTTAAGCTTTTGAAAGGAAGGCCGAAAATTCGAAAAATTCCTGATGCTACCAAAATAATCGGCGGAAATCCGCCTCCATTCAAAGTTTAGCGGCGGCGAATTAAATAATTATTTATTTTACGGCCTTCTAAACAGCTTAACAAAACACAATTAAAACTGATATGAGTTTATTCAGGAAAAAATCCCTGTCCTCCTTGTTGGCGACGGCTGCTGATTCTGAAAAAGGACTAAAACGAACATTGGGAGCTACTAACCTGGTAGCACTTGGAATAGGCGCCATTATCGGCGCCGGTTTGTTTGTACGAACTGCCGCTGCAGCCGGACAGGCCGCTGGTCCGGGTGTAACCCTCTCTTTTATCATTGCTGCTGTAGGTTGTGCCTTTGCCGGACTCTGTTATGCAGAATTTGCTGCCATGATTCCCATTGCCGGTAGTGCTTATGCCTATTCCTATGTTACCATGGGAGAGATGATTGCCTGGATTATTGGCTGGGCTCTTATTATGGAATATGCACTGGGTGCAGCAACTGTTTCAATTGCCTGGAGTGAATACCTGAATACGTTATTGGGGGGACGAATACCCTACGAATGGTCGCATTCGCCCTTTGAAAGTTTTACCGATGCAAATGGTGTGCTGCATCAGGGAATCCTCAATGCTCCGGCATTGGTAATACTATTATTGCTAACGATGCTACTGATCAAGGGTACACAGGAATCTGCCATGGTAAATGCCATCATCGTTTTCATTAAAGTTGCCATCGTACTGATTTTTATTGCAGTGGGCTGGCAGTTTATTGATCCAGCGAATCATACGCCGTATCTGATTCCGGAAGGAACACCTCCTTTTACTGATCAGGCAGGAAAAGTTATTGCCGATTATTCCGGCGTATTTAAACATGGCTGGGGTGGAGTACTTGGTGGTGCAGCTATCGTATTCTTCGCCTTTATTGGCTTTGATGCAGTTAGTACAGCCGCACAGGAAGCAAAAAATCCTGCACGCGATATGCCCATAGGAATCTTAGGTTCTCTGGCTGTTTGTACAGTGCTGTATATATTATTCGGACATGTGTTAACTGGTGTTGCCCCCTGGACAGATTTTGTTGATCCGGTAAAGGGAAGAGAAGCATCGGTTGCTTATGCCATTTCCGAATACATGCACGGTTACCAATGGTTATCCACCGCAGTTACCATTGCCATTCTGGCTGGTTTCTCTTCGGTAATTCTGGTGATGTTAATGGGTCAAAGCCGGATTTTCTACACCATGAGTAATGACGGATTGATACCAAAAGCATTTGGCGAATTGCATCCTAAATTCAAAACGCCTTATAAAGCCAACTGGATTCTGTTCGTGTTTGTTGGATTATTTGCAGCGTTTGTACCCGGACATGTGGCAGGTGACCTTACCAGCTTCGGTACCCTTTTCGCTTTCGTACTGGTAAGTGCGGGTGTATGGCTGATGCGCAGAAGCGATCCCGCTACCAAACGCCCTTTCCGCACTCCCTGGGTTCCTTTCGTACCTATCATGGGTGTATTGATTTGCAGTGCCATGATATTTGCATTGGATGCACAAACACTGAAAGTTGCCATGATCTGGATGGTATTAGGACTGGTTGTTTACTTCCTCTATGGAAAGAAATATTCAAAACTGAATAATCCCGGACATACACCTGGCGAAATTTTGCCCAAGAAATCTGATTTCGAGGGATAAAAGAAACAGGCTGCCTCAATAAATGGCAAATGAATTAGAAGAGGCTGTTTTCAAATCGGAAACAGCCTCTTTTTTGTACCTTTGGCACCCGAAAGAATAGTCAACTCAAACCATTAACAGAATTATATGGGTCGCATTTTTGAAGTTCGTAAAGCAACCATGTTTGCCCGCTGGGATCGCATGGCTAAACAGTTTACCCGGATCGGGAAGGAAATCGCCATAGCAGTAAAAACAGGCGGACCTGATCCCAATACCAATCCGGCATTACGACGTTGCATGCAGAATGCCAAATCGGTAAACATGCCGAAAGACCGGGTAGAAGCGGCTATTAAAAGAGCACAGGGAAAGGATATGGAAAACTATGAGGAAATCCTTTATGAAGGATATGGTCCTCATGGTGTAGCCGTTCTGGTTGAAACTGCTACAGATAATCATGTGCGCACAGTTGCCAATGTAAAGGCGGTTTTTAATAAGGGAAATGGCACCCTGGGTAACAGTGGCAGTGTAAGTTTTCAGTTTAAAAAAATGGGGGTTTTCAAATTGAAACCGGAAGGGTTGAATCCGGAAGATATGGAACTGGAATTGATCGATTTTGGACTGGAAGAATTGGGAGAAGGAACCGGCGAAAATGGCGAAGAGGTTTTGGTGGTACGTTGCGGATTCACCGATTTCGGAAATATGCAAAAAGCATTGGAAGAAAAAAACCTTACCACGATCAGTGCCGAAGTGGAATGGATTCCCCAAAATACCGTAGAACTCGGCGAAGAACAGGCACAGGAAGTGCTTAAACTTGTTGACAAACTGGAACAGGACGAAGACGTTCAAAAAGTATTTCACAACCTGGCTTAAAGCCAGGTTTTTTTTATTGTTATGCGTTTTATTAAGCGTACCTTACTAATGGAAATTTTAATTCAGTAGACAGGATATAATCGCTTAAACCGTACTGTTACCGAAAGGCTGGATTTAGTTATTGAAGCGAACCTTTCCGCACCCATTCCGCCCCTATTTTCCGCACCATATTCTAAAGATTTTATCACCCTTAATCTTTGTATATGGAAGCAATCACTCAACGATCCACTGCTGGCCGAAAAAAGTCCGACCAGCGACCTTGCCAACTTTTAGCGACCCTCTTATTTATTGCGCTGCTCCTAAATTTTCCCGGCTTCATTCATGCACAGGGGCCAAAAATTCCGGTTTATCTGGAAGTTACCATGTATAAGGTGAACCAGGGCAAAACAGAAGCCTATCTTAATCTTGTACGGAATTATGGCCAGCGAATTCACGAAGCGATGGTACGTGAAAACAAAATTCTTGGCTGGTATTTTTATGAAGTGGTGCTATCTCCTGTTAATACCGGCAGCTATGATTTTGTTGGGGTAAAAGTAACCACCGGTTTCAGCGACATGATTGACAATTCCGTATCGCTGAAAGAATATTACAACAAAATCAAAGGTGCAAAAGAACCGGCATTTGAACAGATTGCCGGACAGCTGCAGGAATACCGGGTACCTGTCAGAAAGGAGATTTTTGTACATCGGGCGGGATTGGACCCCAATACGCCGGTTTCAAAATATGTGCAGGTTGATTATATGAAACCCATGACAGGGAAAAGAGATGAATATGTAAAAATGGAAGCAGAAGTATTTTATCCCATTCATCAGGAGCGGATAAAAATTGGTGCGCTTACTGACTGGGCATTGTATGAAAAATTCCTCCCTTTCACCATGCAATCGGAATATGATTTCGTAACGGCGAATTTCTTTGACAATCCTCGTTCCATCATCGATCCTAAATACGAGGAAGCGTTCAATAATATTCCGAATAACATCGATTTTATCCGGCTCAGTGGCCAGATCGACCAAACCCGCGCCCTGGTAAGAAGTGATATCTGGAAGCTCGTGCTTTACACAGATAAGGTGATAAGGTGATAAGGTGAAAAGTGAAAGGTGAAATGTGAGAAGAGAGAGGTGAGAGGTGAAAGGTGAAAGGCGTCCCATCTCTCACCTTTCACCTCTCACCTTTCACCTCCCTCATTGGTAGCTTCCACCGAAACATCAACGACATCATACGGATGGAGAAAATAAGCAGGATGCAAAGAATATTGATGAGTTCAATTGACAGGGATGTACTCTTTAATAGAAAGAATACAATCCCGCCAACAATGGCGGCGGAGGCATAAATTTCTTTTCGGAAAAGATAGGGTACATTATTGAGCACCACATCACGGATGACCCCACCAAAGCATCCTGTAATTACACCAAGTGAAATACAAATTCCGGGCGGATATCCCCACATCAATCCTTTTTCAATACCAACCATGGTAAAAAGCCCCAGGCCCAGGGCATCAAAGATGGTTAAAACTCTTTCCATTTTCTTCAATTTGCTGGCAAAAAGCAACGTTGCAACAGCAGCAAAGAGAATTACACCAATCGTACCATTATTACTGAGCCAGGCTACTGGCAAGTCTCCGATTAATATATCCCGGATGGATCCACCTCCGATAGAAGGAATAAAAGCAAGAATGATGACACCAAATGGATCCAGTTTTTTTTCCATAGCAGCGAAAGCACCGGACACTGCAAAACTGAAGGTGCCCAGCAAATCAATCACTGTAAGAAAGTTGAATTCCATTTTATTCGGCCATCATTTCTTTTACCAGGTCCATAATATCTTCCAGATTGGGTTTACTGAAGTAATCACCATCACTTGCATAAGCCGGACGGTGAGGTTGAGCACAAAGGGTTCTTGGCGCAATATCCAGCCAGCGATAACCACCCTGTTCTTCCATCACTTTATTAAACATGTACGCTGCTGCCCCACCCGGAACATCTTCATCAATGAAGAGAATGCGGCTGGTTTTTTTCAGCGATTCAAGAATTGCATGATTCAAATCAAACGGTAAAAGAGTTTGCACATCAATCACTTCAGCATCAATTCCAAAACTGGCAAGCTGATTGGCCGCATCCTGAACAATTCTCAAAGTTGACCCATAGGACACCAGTGTAATATCTGTTCCTTTTCGTACAACTTCAGGCATGCCGAGCGGTACTGTATAATTCAATAAATTCTCCGGCAATTTTTCCTTCAGCCGGTAACCGTTCAAACATTCAATAACGATTGCGGGATCATTTCCCTGCAACAGAGTATTATACATACCAACTGCCTGAACCATATTCCTCGGCACACAAACATACATTCCACGAAGCGCATTAATAATCATTCCCATTGGAGAGCCACTATGCCAGATCCCTTCCAGCCGATGCCCCCTGGTACGTACAATAAGCGGACAACTTTGCTTTCCGAAAGTCCGGTAATGAGTTGTTGCCACATCATCACTCAAAGGCTGGAGCCCATAGAGCAGATAATCGAGGTATTGTATTTCTGCAATGGGACGCAACCCTCTGAATGCAGCACCAATTCCCTGACCCATAATGGTCAATTCACGGATACCCGTATCCGAAATCCGGTCGGTGCCGTATTTAGCCTGCAATCCGGCAAATCCCTGGTTTACATCGCCGATATACCCAACATCCTCTCCAAATGCAATTACTTTTGGATTGGACGCAAAGAGCTGATCAAAATATTTATTTAGGATCTCATAGCCGTTTGCGTTGGGTGCATCCGGTGCATACTTCAACTCCGATGCCTTAACAGCAAGTGCCGATTTCGGTCCTTCATTGTAGAGATGCGTGTTATAGAGTGCTTTGTTTTCCTTCTTCAATTCCTGGTAATAATCGCGAAGCCAGTATCCACTGTCATGCGTACCAACCTGCTGAATGATTTTATATAATCCATTCATAACATCTCGTCTGGTTGGCTCTTTCTCAGCACGAAGTTTCCCAATCTGTGTTTGAATTCCGGCTGCTTTTTCTGGCATCTGTTGGGCTGCACTGGTGGCCAATTCAATTACTCTGCTTACCTGATCTTTAATCGGCTGCTGATAAACTTTCCAGGCAGTATTTTTACAATCGCGGACAAATTCTTTTGCACTGAGTTCGATATCGGACAATTCTTCGTCGCTGCTTAATGCATTTTCAAGAATCCACTCCTTGAATTTTTTTATGCAATCATACGTTCTCTCCCATTCAAGCCGCTCCGGGCTCTTATACCGTTCATGGCTACCGGAAGTAGAATGTCCCTGTGGCTGAGTAATTTCTTCAATATGAAAAATAGCCGGTATATGTGTATCCCGAATTTTTTGGATGGCGGGTTCCATGAGTTCAACCATACTGGCATAATCCCATCCCTTCAATTTATAAATATCAATTCCATTGGTTCCTTCCCGTTGCTGAAAACCTTTCAGCACTTCCGATATAGATCCTTTGGTTGTTTGCAATTGTTTGGGCACAGAAATTCCGTAACCATCATCCCAAACAAAAATGGCGAGAGGAATCTGCATAACTCCGGCGGCATTCACAGCTTCCCAGAAATGACCTTCAGAAGTGGAGGCATCACCGATGGTACAAAAGCATACCTCATTTCCATTTTGTGATAATTCCGGAAATGCTTTTAACGCATCCACTTTCCTGAATAATTTGGAGGCGAATGCCAGGCCAACCGCACGGGGCATCTGCGAAGCCGTTGGGGCCATATCACTGGTGATATTTTTCTGTTTGATTAATGGCAGCCAGTTACCCTCCGTATCAGTATTGGGTGTGGCAAAATGAGAATTCATCTGGCGTCCGGCACTAAAGGGATCCTGATTCACATCCGGATTAGCGTATAATTGGGCGAAAAATTGTTCAATACTGGCCTGCCTGCTTGCAAAAACAAAGGTTTGATCTCTGTAATAACCTGCCCGGTAATCACCCGGACGGAAAAATTTAGCTGCTGCAATTTGCGCAACCTCTTTTCCGTCTCCAAAAATGCCAAACTTGGCCTTTCCTGTCAAAACCTCTTTACGGCCAATTAAACTGGCTTCGCGGCTTTCGCAGGCCAAACGGTAATCACTGAGTACTTCTTCACGAAAACGGTCGAAACTGAGTTTCTCCGCCGCTAACAGATCGTTTTCAAGCAGATTTTCCATCCGGCAAATCTAAAGGAAATCAACAATGCGAACAACCGTTAGTTTTCCACTTCCCTTTTCACCCGACCGGTGGCACCGGTCGGGTGGCACCGGTCGGGTGGCACCGGTCGGGTGGCACCGGTCGGGTGAAAAATCCACCACAATAGCTATATTTGTTTTACGTTTAATGACTATGAATTGTAAGAAAATTCTATTGGGAATGGTGTTTTTGGCTGCTACAATAGCAGGCAGGGCACAGGTATTGGCGAATGCCCCGAAAGAACCTCTGCAGATCAAGGAACGCCATGATTTCGGAAATATCCGGAAAGGGCGCCCGGTCAACTACGTTTTCAGCATTCAAAATACGGGTGCAGAAGTACTGAAACTGGAAAATGTGGCCGCTTCCTGTGGATGTACCACACCGGTTTGGTCGCCCGAACCAATTGCACCCGGTCAATCAGGTTCTATTACTGTGGGATATAATGCCGCTGTAGAGGGACCGTTTGAAAAATCAATCACTATCGTATACAACGGTGGCAAAACAAAAACCATCTATGTAAAGGGAAAAGTAGAACCGGCAATTCCATCCGTTCCATTAAATAGCTCCGTTCAATTATTAAAGCAATCTAATTAAACAGTGTATAAATCGATAATTATGAAAAAATTCGCGCTTACCCTTTTCGCCGTTGTAATCGGAACCGTTCTGTTTGCCCAGGCAAAAAAAGCAGAAGAACTGGTTAAGTTTTCAGTAGTGAAACACAGTTTCGGAAAAATTAAACAGGGATCTCCGGTTACCTATGATTTTGAGTTCACCAATGTAAGTGGCAAGCCCGTGGTAATTGAAAGTGCAACTGCCAGCTGCGGATGTACTACGCCTACCTGGCCACAGCAACCAATTGCGCAGGGCAAGGCTAACAAGATTAAAGCCGGATTTAATGCCGCTGCTCCAGGGCCGTTTGACAAAACTGTTTTTGTAAAAGTTGCCGGTGTTGACCAACCAATGGAACTCAGAATTACAGGAGAGGTTTTATCTGCTGAAGACTATGCCAAATACGAAACCAGCAAAGACAAAAAAAGCAGTAAATAAAGAATTGAGTATAGATTTTTCAATCCCCGTCCAACAGACGGGGATTTTTATTTCCTATATTACCTGACTAAATTAGTTCAATGAATAATCCTGAATTCCAAGCCTATCTCGATACGTTGAAAGTACAGCCACAACAAAAACTTTCGTTAAAAAAAGATTTTCTGACCGATTATGATCACAAATCAATGACGAAGGAGGAAGGTGAATCCCTCCTGCAGGAGGGCATTCAAAACCTATCGATTATGCAGGATAAACTGTATGCCCATAACCGGCACAGTATCCTGATTGTTCTACAAGCCATGGATGCTGCCGGAAAAGACGGTGCCATCAAACATGTGATGAGCGGATTGAATCCGCAGGGGGTTAAGGTCCATAGCTTTAAAACGCCGAGCAGGGATGAACTGGATCATGATTATATCTGGAGACATTATAAAGCCCTGCCGGGACGGGGAGAAATCGGAATTTTCAACCGCTCACATTATGAGAACGTACTCGTAACCAGAGTACATCCGGAATTTATTCTTGGAGAAAACATACCAGGAATAGAACGGGTAGAAGACATTACTCCGGCCTTTTGGGAAAAGCGGTTCAAACAAATCAATCGCTTCGAAAAAAACATTGCCCAAAACGGAACACTTGTCTTAAAATTTTTTCTGCATGTTTCTAAAAAAGAACAGAAAAAACGGTTTCTGGAGCGCATTGACAATCCCACCAAAAACTGGAAATTTTCCAGTGCGGATGTAAATGAAAGAGGCTACTGGAGCAAGTATATGGAAGCCTATGAAGAAATGCTTTCCGCCACTTCAAAAGACCATGCCCCCTGGTTTGTGCTGCCTGCCGACGACAAATGGTTTACCCGTTTATGTATGGCAGCTATCATTGCAAAGGAGTTTAATACACTGGATCCAACTTATCCGGAACTGGATGAAAAACAACGGGCCGATTTGCAGGAGATGAGAGAAAAACTGATGAAGGAAGAGAATGGCGAATAAAATCTAGCCGGATTTGCCTATATCTTTGCGCCATGCTACAGATCAGCCAAAGAGGCCAGGCCATGCCCGCTTCCCCCATAAGGAAACTGGTGCCATTTGCCGAAGCAGCCAAAAAAAAAGGAACCAGGGTTTATCATCTCAATATCGGTCAGCCGGATATTGAAACGCCTTCCATTATGTTTGACGCTGTCAAAAATTCCCATGTGCGGGTATTGGAATACAGCCATAGTGCGGGCAATGAATCCTATCGTCGCAAGCTGGCAGACTACTATGCAAAAGTTGGAGTTAAGGTCAATCATAATCAGATAATCGTAACTACCGGTGGTTCCGAAGCCATCCAGTTTGGATTTCTGTCCTGTCTGGATGCCGGCGACGAGGTCATCATTCCCGAACCATTTTATGCCAATTACAATGGTTTTGCTGTAGCAGCAGGAGTTACCGTTAAACCTATTACATCCAGTATAGAAACCGGCTTTGCACTTCCTCCCATGGAGGCTTTTGAAAAAGCGATTACACCTCGTACCCGCGCCATTGTTATCTGTAATCCCAATAATCCAACTGGTTATTTATACAGTCGGGATGAAATGGAAATATTGAAATCAATCATTTTAAAACATAATTTATTTCTGTTTTCGGATGAGGCCTATCGGGAGTTTTGTTATACAGGAACACATTTCAGTGCCATGCAGCTGGAAGGCGTGGATGATCATATAGTGCTGATGGATACCGTCTCCAAAAGGTATAGCGCCTGCGGTGCAAGAATTGGTGCATTTGTGACAAGAAACCAACAGGTACATGATACTGCCATGAAATTTGCACAGGCCAGATTAAGTCCGCCTGGCTTTGGTCAGATCGCCTCTGAGGCAGCAATCGATCTCCCTGCTTCATATTTTGATGAACCGAAAGCAGAATACCTCAAGCGAAGAGATACGCTTGTCAGCCGCCTGAATTCCATGAAGGATGTGTTTTGTCCGAATCCGGGTGGGGCATTTTATGCAATGGCCCGTCTGCCCATTGATGATGCAGATAAGTTCTGCCAGTGGTTGCTGGAAAGTTTTTCTTATAAAAACCAAACGGTGATGCTGGCACCGGCTACCGGCTTTTACGGCACACCGGGGTTGGGAAAAAACGAAGTGCGACTGGCATATGTACTTAATACAACTGATATCAATGCCGCGATGGATTGTCTGGAGCAGGCTTTACAGCAATATCCCGGCCGCACAAATTAATCAGAATAATTTCTCCTGTGGCGGAGTTGCTCCGGCCATACGCAGATAGGCAGTTGTTTGTGCCCGATGGTGGGTCTGGTGTTCAAAAGCTTTTGAAATGGCCATACCTTTTGTCATTTCGAACCGGTCAAATAGTTTGGTGCTTGCATTCAGTTGTTCCGGCGTCATTTTTTTTACTTGTTCAATTACAAAATCATAACCGGCCAGCACAAGTTTAGTCACATTTTCCTTGGATTTATCCGTCTGTGTTTCCAGGCTTTTTTGTCCAATTGGGCTTGTAGCACCGGTTGCCTGAACTATAAACATATAGTTTGCATCTGTCATGTGCAACATCTGATCAGCGAAGGAGCGCATTTCAGGGGTAGGCTTGGAAGCGTATCCGGCAGCAGGCATGGCATCCAGGTATTCTTTGGTATAGGCCTTTGCCCTTTCCCATTCCTTAACAATTTCATCTATGGAACTTTGCGCCTGCACGAAGCTGGAGAAGCCCACAACCATGCAAAGGGCAAGTAGAATTTGGCTGAATTTCATATACTATTTTTTTATAATTGAAAAGTTCGGATTTTAATTTTAAATAGGTCCTATTTTTCTTTGAGCGGTTTGCTACTGCTTTACTTATGTTGAATAAGAGTCGCAACTGTATCAATAATCCTTGCTTAGTTAGAAACTCAGGTTCTTGCATATAGTTGTTTAAAAAATCCTCCACGTGGTCATTACCAAAAACCTGCAAAATTAACCAGCACTCTATTTGCTTACCAATGATAAAGTTTAAGAAATTGGCTTGATCTGGATTAAGAAATGCGAAAAGCGGACTTGAACCGCCGGCCGCTACGGATAGGAATCCGATTTTTGATCTACCCTTAAATTAAAAAAGCCCGAAATTTCGAGCTTTAAATGTAGCGAGGAGCGGACTTGAACCGCCGACCTTCGGGTTATGAATCCGATGCTCTAACCAGCTGAGCTACCTCGCCTATTGAAGCCGCAGGGCCTCAAATGGAGCGCAAAAATAGAGTTTTGCAGGAAAACTGCAAAAAAAATAAGGATTTCCCGTCTATTTGACTCTCACCAATCGCTCTACATTCAAATGATCAATCCCTAATTCCTCAACCCGCTCAACCCCTGTAGTTGTAAGGGTATCCCCATTAATTTTATATGACAATATAAATTCTCCTCCCTCCCACTCGCGGATACTGAAGTAGTCCAGGTATTCGGTATAAGTACTATCATTAAATTTTATTCTGCCGCCACCAGCTGCATATGAAACCAGACTGTCTTTTCCTTTGGTTAAATCGTGGCGGAGAAAGGCAAAATGAGTGGGACTGATAATTTTAATCATTTCCTGCCCAACGGTATAATCTGTAACAACAGTATCCTTTCCTTTAATGGTGGTTCCTGTCAATAATTTCCAGGTACCGACTAAATCGGAATTACTTTCATTAACGGGCTGCTCTTTTCCATTATTAATTTCTGGAGATGAGCAGGATACAAAAAATGTGATAACAACAGCAACTGCAAACAAAGAGTATTTCATATACAAATTTAATAAAACCCTTTCAGCACCTTCATTTTTGCCGTATCTCCCGCAATTGATTCTGCAGAAAAAGGCATAACACCAGTAGAAGGATAAAGAGCTCCGAATTCCAATACTTTTTTGAAATCAGCTGAACTCACCTTACCCGGGTTATTATGCCCCTGAACAATTGGCCAGAATTTTGGAGCGGAGGAGCCGGTTGCCCAATCCTGCTTACCTAACCATTTCATATAATCACGCACCCAGCTAACCGGACGAGCTTTCATCTGATGAAATAACATGGGTGATAACACATCTGCCACCGAAGCCAACGCAGGCAGGTCAATTCCCAGATTTTTGTACAGAGCAGAATCATGATCAGCCGGAAACCAGCCGCAATGATAAATCCCCATCAATAAATCAGTATTAAATGACTTAATCAATGCCTTTGCCTCGATTGCCCAATCTGTCAATACCGTACCACGCCATCTGCGCCAGGCAGGTTCTGCATACTGAAGAATCCACTGTGCGCGTATTGAAGTTTTACCTGAAGGAACATTAACAGCACCAAATTTTTCGAATAACCCGATACATCTTTCACAGAAACAGGTCTCCGGCAAAATCGGATGGGGCGTTTCGAATTGTGCATGCCAGTGAAAATAATCAAGAAAAACACCCTCTACTTTAAAGGCAGTCAGCAGCTGACTCAACGCATTAAACCGTTCGTTTTTAAACCCTGAATCAGTGGGACAAATGCCCATAAACCAATCCGCCGGAACAGCCCGTTCGCCCTTCTCTGTAATTGGCCATGCTTCGGGATGCCGGGTCAAATATTCTTTCCCATTCAATACCGGAAATTCAACAAAGATCTTTACCTGCTCCCGCCTCGAACGTTCAACAAATTCAGGGGTCAGAGAACCACTTCGAACAAACACGGCATTCATTCCAAGTGATTGAAAATTGTACCCCTTATCCCATAGTGCAGCAGGATTGCCATACACACCTTTTATAAAATCAGGCTGCCGCATTCCTTTCCCCGACTCTACACAGGCAGAAAATAAAAAAAAGAATAAACTAATCTGAAAAAACTTCATCACTTTGAATACCTATTAATTCATTCAATTTATCGATTTTAAATCGCACAAAAAACTTATGACCAAAATCATGTTTGAATTATTCGGCGGCTATTATATTTGCACCATCAATGCTGCTTCGATTATTCATATCATTCCTTCTGCTGGTATCACTGGCACTTCAAAGCTTCCAGGTGCCCATGATGTATGTGAATTATTATGCCAACAAACAGGACTTCCTTGCAAATTGTGAAAACAAATCACGACCAGAACTGGCCTGTGAAGGGAAATGTATCCTGATGAAAAAAATCAAAGCTGCTGAACAAAAAGAAAAGGAACAGGAAAAAAAAGAAAGCAAAAGCAACGGATCCGCTGATATTATTTCCTCCCGTTCCTTCTTCACCAATCATATACAGGAACCCCTTCCTTCAGCATCCATCTCCTATCCATCTGAACTGATCCAGCCAGTTACTGATCAATCCTATCCCCCTTTTCATCCTCCCTGCTAAGAGCCTTTACTCCGATCCGCCTAACCAATAAGTTAACGGATAATTCCAACTCAACATCCAATTTCAACAGCTCGTAACAGACCAGCTTGACTTTACCTGCAGCTGCCTGTTACTTGCACCTCGTTTAAATTACTCATCATGTCAGTAGTTCTACGGCTGGCACTGGTACTATGCGTACTGGTGTCCCTGCCTGCTTATGCCCAAAAAAAAATTAGCGCTACCCTGCTGGATTCCATCAATCAGGAACCTATTGCCGGTGCAACCATACAATGTACAGACAGCAGCTGCAACTGTAGTTGCATAACCAATAATTCAGGAAAATTTGAAATGAGCTGTAAAGACTGTCGCTTTATTCAGGTAACCCATGGCAGTTACAAAGCACAAAGAATTTCCATTCAACAATTCGCCAATTCCAGCACAATGATCTGGCTTCAACCCTATACCGGAACACTCAATGAAATCATTGTTACAGCCAACAGAGGTGAACGAATTAAACGATCAGAAGCCCCCATTGCAATAGGCGTTGTATCTGCGGCATCCATCCAGGAAACAAAAGCCCAAAGCGCAGATCAGTTGTTAAATAAAATCAGTGGTGTAAATATGGTGAATCTGGGTAATGAACAACACCAGATGAGTATTCGTCAGCCGATGACAACCAAGAGTTTATTTCTTTATCTGGAAGATGGGATCCCCGTTCGCACAACCGGCTTATTCAACCACAATGCACTGTTGGAAATGAACCTGGCTGCAACAAAAAAAATAGAAGTAATCAAAGGGCCATCCTCTTCTCTTTATGGAAGCGAAGCCATTGGCGGAGTTGTAAATTTCATAAGTCTGTCACCCACCATACAACCCATGTTAAAGTGGTCGGCTCAGGGAAACTCCATTGGATACAAAAGGACCGACCTGCAAACAAGTTTTAAAACCGGCAAATGGGGATTTGCACTGAGTGGTTATTATGCCGATAAAAGAAACAGCTTCATGGATTATACTGATTTTCATAAAGCCAGTCTGACAGCCCGTGCTGATTATCAATTCTCCGATCGCACCCTGGTATCCAACAGCTATACCTATACAGATTATTACAGTGATATGCGCAGTGGTGTGGATAGTACCGCATTTGCAACCAAACAGTTTTTCAATCCACAAACATTTACATTCCGAAAAGTACAGGCACACCGGTTCAGAACAACACTCTCCCACCAGTGGAATGAAAATGCCAACTCCAGCCTTTCATTGGTAGTCAGAAAAAATGCAATCGGACAAAACCCGTCCTATCGAATTAAAGATGATTATAAAAGAGTAAACGGCGTGTGGAAAGGAAATAAATCACTGGCCCATGGTGAAATCAATGAAAGCAGCTTTAAAAGTCTGGCCATCATTTCGCAACACAAACAAAAATTTGACTGGAAAAATGCAACGCTTTTAGGTGGATTATCTGCCGATCTAAGTCCGTCTGCTTACACTGCTTCCTATATCAAAATACATAAAGACACGATCTCCGGCAAATACGATAACTATGAAGCATCAGACAGCAGCTTAACCAATTACACTACCCGCATCAATAATTTTGCAGGATTTATTCAGGCTGCATTTGAGCCGGCAAAGGGACTGCGCCTGGTAGGCTCCATCCGGTATGATGTATTTCAGTATAAATTCAACAATCAGCTTGCACCCTCTTCTTTCAGTGGGGCAGCAGATACCAGTACTGTCTTCCGCAGACTGAGTCCAAAAATTGGTTTAACCTATAATCCCACCAATAAAATCGGATTTTTTGCCAACTACAGTGAAGGTTTTGTACCACCACAGGTTACTGAATTATTTACCGGAGTAAAAGTCCCTTTCCTGCAGCCTTCTGTTTTTCGGAACTATGAAATTGGGGGATGGATGAACCTTTTCAAAAATAACCTGTCTGGAGATTTCAGCATTTATCAATTGGATGGGTCCAATGAAATTGTCAATATGCGATTGGATGACGGAAGTTTTGCCAATCAGAACAGCGGACGAACATCCCATAAAGGAATCGAAATCGGAATCAATGCCAATCCTATTAAATCTATCCGGATTCGTACCAGTGCCTCTTACAGCAAACATATGTTTGAAGAGTTTGTGGAAAAAGGCATCAGTTATTCCGGTAAAGAAATGAATAATGCCCCGAGATGGTTATTCAATGGCGAAATCTGGTATCGTCCGAATTTCCTTAACGGATTCCGGATTGGAACAGAAGTTCAATTTGTTGGGAAATACTATGCTGATCCGCAGAATACAGCGAGCTATCCGGGTTACACTGTATTACATATAAGAACAGCATATACATACAAAGCAATTGAAATCTGGATGAATGTATTGAACGCAGGTGATCGTTATTATTCGACTATCACATCCAAAAGCAGTTTCGGTTATAGTTATACGTTAGCCGACCCAAGATCCTATAATATGGGTATCAGCCTTGACCTTTCAACCCTGCTAAAAAAACAACCATGAAACGTACACTGATCTATACCATTCTTTATCTGATGCTCCCCTTTTCACTATTGGCGAATAATAAAACCGATAGTCTGAAATCCGCCACAAAAATAGTGGCGGATCAAAATTCCAGTATACCCGGATTAACAAGTGATCGGTTTAACCGGCCTGTGATCAGTTGGGTGCAGGCGCTTTCTGAAAATCGTTTTCAATTTTGTTATGCCATCTCGCCTGATAATGGAAAAACATTTACTGAGCCGGTAATTGTAACACCATCAACAAGTATTTCTCCGCATGCTGAAAATGCACCGAAACTTCTGTTCAAACCTTCCGGAGAAATAATTGCAGTATGGGGTGTAACTGAAACAAGTCTTAAACAGGGAATGATTGCCCTTCAGGAGGAGCATGCCGCTCATCAGTCGGGTAAAATAATTGAGGCAAAAAAAAGTAAGTATGCGGGACAAATCTATTACAGCCAATCGTTTGATGAAGGGGCCAGCTGGACGACAGCAAGGCCATTGGTAAATGACCCGGCTGGTTTTGATCAGCGTTATTTTGATATTGCACTGAACAAGCAGGGGGAAGCCGTTATCATCTGGTTGGATAACAGAAAAGAAAGCACCAAAGAAGGTTCTGCATTATACATTGCTACCACCCATCAACGGGAAGGATTTCAACAGCAGCATAAGATTGCAGAAACAACCTGTCAATGCTGCCGCACGAAACTTCATATTGATCAAAAACAGCAAATCCATGTTGTTTACAGAGCCATCCTGCAGGATTCCATCCGCGATATGGTGCACCAGGTTTCGATGGATGGCGGTAAAAACTTCAGCACCCCCAAACGAATCCATGAAGACAACTGGGTGGTGCGCGCCTGTCCGCATACCGGCCCAACGATGACCACCAACAAAGAAGGGTTGCATTTTGCCTGGTATTCAGCGGCTCCGGCAAAAGCCAGTTATTATGTACAGAGTACAGATAATGGCGGGCATTTCAGTGAGTACGCTGCGTTGAGTGAGTTGGCCCGGCATCCTCAAATGGCTGCTTTGGGAAATGGTGAAATCGCTCTTGTTTGGGATGAAGTTAGCCGTTCCGGTCCCTCTCCCACAACGGGGATTACCATTGAATGGAAATCAGCCGATGGCAAAACAACCAGCCGCCAAAGTCTGACTAATCCGGAAGAAATGGCTTCTTACCCAGTACTTATTCCACTGGAAGAAGGATGTATGGTTGCCTATCAGGTTAAAACTGCTGCGGGCCAGCGAATCGGGTGGCAAATCCATAAAAAATAGATTCCGTACCTTTGCAGCATGTGGTTTAAAGACGATCCGGCTTTCCATACATTATATCCGGTTGAGCTCTGTCAGATGGCGCGTCGCCATTGGACACCTTTATTGGTTGCCCGAAAAGCGGCCAGGTATCTGGTTACTCAGCCCGGAGATCGTATTTTGGACATAGGCAGTGGAGCAGGCAAGTTCTGTCTGGCTGCTGCGAAGGAATGTCCACAGGGGAAATTTACCGGGGTGGAACAAAGGGATTATCTGGTTGGCTATGCCAATGAAGCACTGGAAAAAACCGGACTAAAAAATGTTGATTTTTTACATGGCAACATTACTGAATTGAATTTCAAGGACTTCGATCATTTTTATTTCTACAATTCTTTTTACGAAAACATCGTAGACACGGAAAAAATAGATGATAAAATTTCTTTTTCCAGCGATTTATTTAATTACTACAGTCATTATCTTTATAAACAATTGTGCAAAGCCCCTGAAGGTACCCGTTTGGTTACCTACCACAGTCTGGAAACTGAGATTCCTCCTTCCTTCCAGCTGGTAGCCACAGAAATAAATGATCAATTAAAATTTTGGGTTAAACTGTAAAACCTTTTGGTACTACTATGGCTAAAAACTTGGACGACTACAGGTGTAAACTGATTAGTAAAATATTGCAGGCTCCGACATCCGACCATGTAACCCGTTTTTTCAATGCGGCTATAAAAAGTCTGAAAGAACATAAGGTGAATGGTTATGTAACGAAACGTTTTCTGGATAAGATTGAATTAGAGCTTGATAGCATTCAACCGGATGAATTAAACAGTCAGCAACTGAATAACAGGGAGAAAGCGTATCAGCTGACGGCTGATTGTAAAAACCAGTTATTTCCAACGGCATCTATTCCGGTGATTGCTTAAACCTGGCGGTCGCTCTCTCCATATTTCAGCAGAATCGCTAACTGTCCTGCATGATAGGCAGTATGAGAAATTATTCTACCCAAGGCCTGGTTCAGTGTTTTGGTACCAAATTCCTTCGTGGTTATTTCCCGCGACCATTCTTCATCCTGAATTGATTCAATTGCACGTTTTAATGTGTCGGCACTGAGTTCAATATAATCCAGCAGCGCCGGCAAATTGGTCCATTCACCCGTATCTTTTTGAGCGATTACTGTTTTTGCTGTAACCTGCACATCGGGGAACTGAAAAACATTCTTTGAAAAAAGCAGTTCAACATCACCGATATGTCTGATTAGAAAGCCCACCGAATTTGGCGCTTTTCCCAATCGTTTACTAAGATCAGCAGCTTGTAAGGAAGGAAGCAATCCTGTAAATCTGGATCTTGACTCCAGCCAGAGAGCTAAACAATCAGCCGTTTTCATTTAGTTTAATTAAGATTAATCAACAACAATTGCCCTTACCGCCACAGGTAAATTTCCCGGTTAAATCGCCCAGGATGGAAGGATCTCCAATTGTGGGAAAGCCTTTGGACACCCAGCGCTCCAGCCCATTTCTCATATGGGCAATCAGCTTGACATCAAACCCAAGTTCTATTAATTGTTCAGCAGCTTTGCGACTCCTGGAACCATTCCAGCAAACAAGTACCAATTCCTGATCTGATGGTAATTCAGTGTAACGTAGCGTTATTTCAGGCAAGGGTAAATTTAAAACCTGATCGACACCAAAACCCAATTGACTGATTTCAAAAGGTTCCCGAACGTCTACCATGCAGGCTCCTCGTTTGATCCATACCCGGGATTGTGTGGGACAAATTTCCTGTATCATGCACAAAGAATCAATTTTCCCTGCTTTTATCAACTGAGCAGCATCAGTTGCTAACTTGATTTCTCTTCTTTTCGGATAAACCCCAAAGGAAACAAAACAAAAAACAATACCCGAACCACCACAAAAGGAAGTCCCACCAGACGAATTTCTTTTCGGAAAAGATAAGCCAGTCTGATTTTATCCTTCCAGTGCAGATCGGATTTCCCTTTTGCCCATTGCAGATTGGAAAGTTCAAATGCCTCTCTGAAAAAAGCGGCCGTATTCAATGCCGGATGCACTAGCCATTTTACTTCTGTATAACCATCCCTTCCATTCCACATGGCATGGGGTGTATTGGTGGGAACAACAAATCCCTCCCCTGCTTCAAGTTTTTTGGTGGAACCATCCATAGTCAGCTCTAATTGCCCGGATAACACAGTAAAATATTCTTCCTGATAGCTATGATAATGCATTGGTGGTGGAGTTCCCTTTCTGTTGTAGGACATCTTCATTACCAATTCATCCTTCACACCAGATTCAGACAAAAAGACGATGGTTTGACCAGTCAATTTATTTTCAATAAAGGAAGTCATGCCACATTTTTATGGAAAAATCCGCCATTCCATAAAATGTTCAATACAGAAAATGAATCAATTGTCAATTGTACAGGCTCAACTGCCCTTATTTTTAATCATGAGCCCATTCTTTAAGATTTGAGCCCATTTTATTACTATTTGAGCCCATTTTTTCAGGTATTGAGTCCATTTTCCACTAACAGATCCTGCAGCTTATACGTAGTTGAAGGACCTTTCCCCATGCAGAAGAGAATGCCCAGGTTCACCAGGTTTGCCAGATCACGGGAAGCAGTAGGTTTGGATACCCTGGAAATCTCCTGGTACATGGAATTATTGATTTGACCCGTGCGAATCAGGAAATGAAGGGCAGCTGCCTGACGATCACTTAACTCATATTTAGCACGGTAATAACTAAGTTTCTCTGTTGCCTTTTGATTGGACAGCAAATCGGATTTTTCCTTCATAAACTCGCCTACCAATACATTCAGCGGGTTTCGATCCTTCAATTTTGCACTGGTTTTCATTCGCTTTTGTAAGGATGCTTTTTCCTGTGGATTATTCAATACGGAATTTGCATGTTTCATCGCATCACTGAAAAGGGTATTGTTGGCCCGTTGATTCGGAGAGCGCTCCACCCTGCTCATATCAGGGTATTTACTGACAAATGTTTTGCCATTTACAACCCTGAATACAATGAATTTTCCCAGCTTGCCTCTTAGCAGCCGTACAATAATATTGTCATCTGCAATAGCCATAAAATATTGTTTTAGACTAATATAATAATTTTTTTCTACATACTGTTTACGTAGTTCCTACGTATATCCTTCGTAATTATTAATACAATCACATAATTATCATAGTACTTATGGCAATTTAAAAGGGCTCAATGGGCTCAGTATACTTAATTGGAAAGTAATCGTATTATTGCGATCATTATGGGAACAACAAAAGCCGATTTATTTTCAAAAGAACAAAATGAGCTGGCCAATCTGGCAAGAGCCCTGGGGCATCCTGCCCGTATTGCCATACTGCAGATTTTGCTGAAACAAACCTCCTGTTACTGCGGTAATCTGGTGGAAGAACTTGGCCTTGCACAGGCTACCATTTCACAGCATCTGAAAGAATTAAAAACAGCCGGACTGATCAGGGGATCCATTGAGGGAATCAATATTTCCTATTGCATTGATACAAAAAACTGGAAAGCATATCGCCAGGTATTTCAAACCCTGTTTAAAGAAATTGACTCACCCGAAAATTGTTGTTAAGCATGAGTGCCAATAATTGTAATCCAACTGTAGAAAGAAAAAAACTGGGATTTCTCGATCGTTATCTGACCCTTTGGATTTTCACCGCAATGCTTATTGGAATTGGCCTGGGTTATTTTCTACCTTCCGTGCCAGCCGCTATAACGGGTTATTCATCCGGCACCACCAATATTCCGCTCGCCATTGGATTGATTCTGATGATGTACCCGCCACTGGCAAAAGTGCGGTATGAAAATCTGGGAGAAGTATTCCGGAATACCCGCTTTCTGGGCACATCCCTGCTGCTCAATTGGGTAATCGGTCCTTTGCTGATGTTTTTTCTTGCCATTACTTTTCTTCGTGCTTATCCCGAATATATGGTCGGTTTGATTTTAATTGGTCTGGCGCGCTGTATTGCCATGGTACTTGTATGGAATGAACTGGCAGAAGGAAATCGGGAGTATGCAGCCGGACTCGTTGCCCTGAATAGTATTTTCCAGGTACTCTTTTTCAGTTTCTATGCTTATCTGTTTATTTCCGTTTTGCCTCCGCTATTTGGATTAAGCGGATTGGAAATAAGCATCACAATTCACCAGATCGCAGAAAGCGTGGCCATCTACCTGGGCATTCCATTTTTAGCCGGATTATTGAGCCGGTACAGCCTGATCAGAATAAAAGGACTGAATTGGTACCAGGAAAAATTCATCCCCTTCATTTCTCCCATAACCCTGATAGCACTGCTCTTTACCATTGTGGTAATGTTCAGCCTGAAAGGGGAATTGATCGTTCAATTACCAATGGATGTGGTACGGATTGCCATACCGCTTGTGATCTATTTCATCATCATGTTTCTTGTAAGTTTTTTTCTGGGCAAAAAAATGGGAGCCGATTACAGCAAGAATACCGCCATCGCATTCACTGCTGCAGGAAATAATTTTGAACTGGCCATTGCAGTTGCCATTGGTGTATTTGGTATCAATAGCGGACAGGCATTTGCCGGAGTAATTGGTCCGCTTGTTGAAGTACCTGCACTCATTGCATTGGTGAATCTGGCCTTCTGGCTACGGAGAAAATATTATACCGAATCAGTTTAATAAACTTACTTTTCCGTCTTCCAGACTTTCATAAGCACCAATTATCTGCAGATTACCTTTTCTTATTCGTTCTCTGATCAGGGGCGATGATTCGCTGATCTGCTTTACACCATGCTGAACATTGGCACGAATAAAATGATCAGTCATTTGATCTCCTTGCTCCTGTAATGCTATTATTTCTTTTTCTTCTGAAATCCGATCCATGATTGTTTTAAGATGACCTTCGGTTGTTTCTTTTTTTACATAGGCACTGATGGCTCCGCAACGTTCATGTCCAACTACCATCACAAGAGGCACATCCAGGTGTTCAACCGCATATTCAATACTGCCCAATTCAATATCACCCATAATATTTCCGGCAGTGCGGATAACGAATATATCACCCAAACCCTGATCAAAAACAAGTTCGGGAGAAACCCGGCTGTCTGAACAGGTAACCACTACGGCATAAGGATGCTGTTCATGGCTCAATGCTTTTCTTCTTTTTTGTGACTCATCGGGATGGATGGGTTCAAATCGACCGTACCGGCTGTTTCCTTCCATCAGTTTTGTAAGTGCAGTACCGGAACCAGCGATGGTTTCCACTCCCGCTTCACTGTTTTCACAAAACAGCAGCCATCCTGTCATTAAGAGCAGCACCAGTATTCTTTTCATAGTGCAAAACTATCGGGGATGGCATATCTCTTCCGTAACCTCAGTCACAATAAAAACCCGCTGTTTACTAATTTATTTAGCATTTATTCCTACCTTTACCGTCCGACTCAAATCGGAAAAAGACCTCCATGTACCTCAATTGTAAAACATATTTCAGCCTGCGTTATGGCACTTTTTCGACAGAAGAACTGGTTGCTACGGCGGCGGATGCCGGTATTGAAATGCTGGGGCTGACCAATATCAACAATGTATCTGATGCCTGGGATTTTTATAAGCTCTGCAGAGAAAAATCCATCAAACCTATACTGGGAGCGGAAATAAGGAACGGATCAACAATCTGCTATGTTTTACTCGCTGTTAACCTGGCGGGATTTGAACAAATCAATCAATTCCTTTCCTTCCACTTGCAGGAAGACAAAAATTTTCCGGCCGATTTAAATCTGGATAATTTTTTTCCGAATCAAACCGATGTGGCAGTGATTTATCCGCTTGGCAGCCCCTTTCCTGAAAAATTAGCTCCACGTGAATGGATCGGTATTCGTTCGGACCAGATTACTAAATTATTTAGCTTTCCTGTCAGCCGCTATCGTGCTCAAATGGTAGTACTCCAACCCGTGAGTTTTGCCAACAAACGCAGCTTTAATGCGCACCGGTTGTTGCGAGCCATTGATAAAAATGTATTGCTCTCCAAACTGGCGCCGGAAGACCAGGGAACGGAGACAGAAATTTTCCAGGCTCCTGACAAACTACTAAAAGCATTTGCACAACATTCCTTTATCATTACCAATACCTATCGTTTGATGGAATCCTGTTTCATTGAAATGGATTTACATACGGACAAGAATAAAAAGACCTTTAGTTCTACCCGTGAAGATGATCGGATATTGTTGGAAAAGCTCGCTATGGATGGTTGTATCCAGCGTTATGGCAGAAGAAACAAAACTGCTGTTGAACGGGTAAGCAAAGAACTGGCCATCATTGATCAGCTCGGGTTCAATTCCTATTTCCTGATCACCTGGGATATTATCCGTTATGCGCAAAACCGTGGTTACTATTATGTGGGCAGAGGCAGTGGTGCCAACTCCATTGTTGCTTTCTGTCTGCAAATAACCGATGTTGATCCTATTGAACTTGATCTCTATTTTGAACGATTCCTGAATCCATATCGCAGCAGTCCGCCTGATTTTGATATTGATTTTTCCTGGCTTGATCGGGATGATGTGATTGATTATGTATTCAAACGTTATGGAAAAAAACAGGTGGCTTTATTGGGCATGGTAACCACCTTTCAATACAATGCATTGATCAGGGAACTGGGAAAAGTGTTTGGATTGCCCAAGTCGGAAATAGATCAACTGGCTACCAAAGGATATTATTCAAGACAATCGGCCTTTGATACTAAAAAAGCGGAGGACAATATTCAACAACTCATTTTAAAATATGGACAGTTGCTGAAAAATTTCCCGAACCATTTAAGTATTCATCCGGGAGGCATGCTGATCAGTGAGGCATCGATCTATCAGTACACAACGGTGTTCATGCCGCCGAAAGGATTTCCCACTGCACAGATCGATATGTTTGTTGCAGAAAATATAGGATTGTACAAACTGGATATTTTGAGTCAGCGCGGATTGGGCCATATCAAGGAAGCCATCCGCCTGGTAAAAGAGAATCAACAGATCAGTGTCAATATTCATGAAATCGAGCAATTCAAAAAAGATCCCGGAGTAAAAAAGCAGATCAGAGAAGTTAATACCATTGGTTGTTTTTATATTGAGAGTCCGGCAATGCGACAGTTGCTGAAAAAACTGGAATGTGATGATTACCTCACGCTTGTTGCGGCAAGTTCGATTATACGTCCGGGTGTTGCCAGCAGCGGTATGATGAAGGCCTATATTGACCGTTATCATCATCCTGATTCATTTGAGTATATCCATCCTATTATGAAAGAATTGTTGCAGGAAACCTATGGCGTAATGGTATATCAGGAAGATGTGATCAAGGTAGCGCATCATTTTGCGGGCATTGATATGGGAGAAGCGGATATTCTGCGCAGAGCCATGAGTGGCAAATACCGGGGCAATAAAGAAATGATCCGCATCCGGGAAAATTTTTTCTCCAATTGTGCAGAGCGGGGATATGATCCGGAAATAACAAAAGAAGTATGGAGGCAAATAGAAAGTTTTGGCGGCTACAGTTTTTCCAAAGCACATTCGGCTTCTTTTGCTGTGGAAAGTTATCAGAGTCTGTTTTTAAAAACCTATTATCCCAGGGAATTTATGGTAGCCGTCATCAATAATTTTGGCGGCTTCTACAGCAGAGAATTGTATTTCTATGAATTATCCAAAACCGGCGCTGTCATTCATCCGCCCTGTGTAAACAACAGTGACTGGATGACCAATATTATCGGCAATGAGGTGTACACCGGATTCATTCATATCAAATCGCTGGAACAAAAAACGGCGGAAGCTTTATTGGAGGAAAGAAAACGAGGTGGCTTATTCCGTTCGCTGGAAGACCTGATTGAACGCACTAAAATTGGCAAGGAATCGCTGAACTGTCTGATTCGGCTGGATGCCTGCAGGTTTACCGGAAAATCGAAAAAAGAATTGTTATGGGAAGCGAATCTCTGGCAGCAGCCGGCCCGATCAAAGTTGGCAGTACAATCTGCTGCATTATTTGAAGAGGCACCTGTTAGTTTTCAACTTCCTGCATTACCGGTATATCCATTAGAGAATTTATACGATCAGATGGAACTGCTGGATTTTCCTTTATCCAATCCTTTTCCGCTGGCGGATACAGATTTGGAGGGATATATACCAGCTCGGCATTTAATTCATCACAAGGGGAAAAAAATAACCATGTTGGGATATCTGATAACATATAAACCGGTTCGAACCATCAAAGGCGATCTGATGTGTTTCGGCACCTTTATAGATTCGTCCCTCGATTGGCTGGACACCATTCATTTTCCGGATTCCCTGCAACGTTACCCGCTACAGGGCAATGGGTTTTATGCCCTCACCGGTACCGTTGTGGAAGACTTCGGCGTCCTAAACCTCGAAGTTACGTACCTGAAAAAAATCGGCCTCAAATCCCGTACCTCCGCCCTTCACCCGACGGGTTTACCCGTCGGGTGATTCTTTCACCTTTCACCTTTCACCTTTCACCTTTCACCTCCCTTGCTCCTCCCCCGCCATATCGCCCACCTCGATCTCGACGCCTTCTTTGTGTCGGTCGAATGTCTCCGAAACAGTTCGCTCCGGGGCAAGCCGCTTATTGTGGGAGGCTCAGGCGATCGGGGAGTTGTTGCCGCCTGCAGTTATGAAGCCCGCAGTTTTGGCATCCACAGTGCCATGCCCATGAAACTGGCAAGAAGGCTCTGTCCGCAGGCCATCATCATCAGTGGTGATATGGAACAGTATAGCCATTTTTCAAAACTGGTAACGGCCATCATCGCCGACAAAGTGCCCCTCTTTGAAAAATCATCCATTGATGAATTTTATATTGACCTAACCGGCATGGATCGTTTTTTTGGTTGTAGTCTGTTTACTGCAGATCTGAAAAAAACCATTTACAAAGAAAGTGGCTTACCCATTTCATACGCACTCTCCAGTAATAAATTAATCAGCAAGGTTGCTACCAATGAAGTAAAACCAAACGGACAACTCGAGATCCCTTTTGGAGAAGAGAAATCTTTCCTCGCCCCATTGGCCATTCAAAAGATCCCTGGTGTTGGAAAAGAAACAGCCCAACTGCTGAATCAAATGGGCGTAGAAACGGTAAAAACGTTGAGTGAAATCCCCGTCAAATTGTTGAATAACCTGATGGGAAAAAACGGAATTGATTTATGGAAAAAAGCGCAGGGTATGGATGAATCACCGGTTGTACCCTACCGCGAGCAAAAATCAATTTCCAGTGAGGAAACTTTTTCCAATGATACCATTGATATCAATTTTTTGCAACAGGAACTGGTACGATTAACTGAAAAAATCGCTTTTGAACTCCGCCAGCAAAACAAACTGACAGGATGTGTTACCGTCAAACTACGTTATGCCAATTTCGATACGCTAACCAAACAGGCTTCTATTCCCTATTCAAGTGCCGATCATATTTTAATAAAAACTGCAAAATCTCTTTTTACCCAACTCTACGATCGTCGTTTATTGGTACGGCTGATTGGTGTTCGTTTCACGCAGTTGATTCCGGGTAATTATCAGATCAACCTTTTTGATGACAGTCAGGAAATGATCCGACTCTATCAGGCAATTGACAGTGTAAAAACCAGATTCGGTGCTACCATTATTGGACATGCAGCCGGTCAAAAGCAATTGCCTTCCCGCTAGTATAGATCCGTCTGGAATCGCTGTTCATTCCAAGTATACCAAAAAACAAACAAAATGCAGCTACCAACAACAATTCATTGGTATGAGGAATGGCCCAATAAAACATCGCAGAAACACCCTGTGCCATTAGTGTTAGTTCGGTAATTAAAATGCCAATAATAAATAACCAGCACCAACGGGAAAGCCGCCCTTCAACAAGCAGCAATAATTTTTTCTCTATCATCCAGCCCAATAAAAAAAGACTTACAAAACCCAATAAAACCAAATGGAGATAACCGATCACCACCGGGCGATAAGCGAATGCATAACTGCTTAATCCGGGTATAACTGACAAACTCTGCAAAAGGATTTTTATACAGAATGCAAGTAGTGAAAGTAACCAGATTTGCTGCAATCCGCGAGAACCGATCGATGCCTTAATTGCCGGATAAACAATCCGCACCAGCCAAACCACCAGCACCGGCTGAATGAGTGCAGCAAACCCGGCTACGGCGATCATCCAGAAAGGCAGCCGCATCCAAAGTGCCGATAAAAAAAATGCCGGAATTGAAACCCAGACCAGCAGTTGTACCGGTTTCTTTAATTGATCCTGAACAGAAACGGGTACTCTTGAAAAAAGCAGGGCCAGCACCGCAAATAAAAACCAGCCATTGTATTGAAAATGCAGATAAAAATAAACCGCTCCAAAATAGAGTTCTGCTTTATTGATATGATTGGCCATCAGCCATGCCAGGTAAAATGTTCCGAAAGAAGATAGTACAAGAAAAGCAAGGGACCATCGGCAGAGTTGAACGATTAAACCACCAGATTTTTCCAATCCTTTTTCTTTCCACAACAGTACGACAAACCACCAACCCACCAATACAGAAGCGGTAGAAAAAAATATGGAAACAGCACCATAACCCTGAAAAGGAAAACTCAATAACATACCATAGGCCGATATTGAATAAAGTCCGAGGATGCGATTGTATTTTTGGGCTTTTTCATCGGATAATAAACCCACCAGTGCACTCATTAAAAACAAGCTGATCCATCCTGCAAATGCAAAATGCGAATGGGCGTGCAATAAATTTTTGTGGTGAATCCAGGGAAGAGGAAATAAAATCTTCAGGCGTAGTATTAAACCCGCCAATGCTACCAGTAATAAATTAAATAAAGCAAGTCTGATCCATTTAGATGCTGTTGCATTCATGATTGGAATAAGGTTTGATTAATAAAATACCTTACCCCGCTGAATAGTGAGTCGGCCGCGTTCCTGCAGGGTACGTATGGTACGAATAACTGTCTCTACTCGTAATCCGGTCATATCAGCCAGTTGTTGCCGGGTCAGGTGCAGCTTGCAGGGTTTTTGTTCTATACCCCGCATTCGTTTGTAATAGTTCAGCATGGTGGAAATCCGCTTTTCGGGATTATTATAGGCCAGTTCACGAAGGGTTAAAAATTTAAACCGCAACCGGGAAACCAACAGCCGCGAAAAACTGAAATGAATGTCAAAATTTGACCGGATCATCTGATGAAAATTGGATTTATGCAAGCGAAGCAATACACAGTCTTCATCGGCTATAGCGGTTGCAGCATAGGGCAGTTCATCAAAAAGAGGCAGTTCTCCGAAACACTCACCGGGCTCAATCATAACCTGAATAAATTCCCGACCATCTTCATTGATGTTCACCCAGCGAACCCTGCCTTCAACCACTTGATAATAAAAGCAGGCCGCAGCTCCTTCCATAAACACCAAATCGCCCTTGCTTACTTTTTTATAAGTAGCACCATAGCTTAATAAGGTTTCTTCCGGAACGATGGGCGTTGACACCATGAGTAAACATTTTGTTCAACAAATCTATTCAGGGCCTAAACAAAGAAGTATGATAAATATACTGAATCCTCCTGAGTTTAACAGCCTCCCCGGTGACAGCAGTCACCTTATTGTATGATCTTCATCAGTTTAGGTTGATTCCTGTGCAAATATGACCTCGATCATAATTGCGGGCAGGCAGCTCAGCTAACATTGCACCATAATCATTTGTACAACAAAACTATTCACCATGAAAAAGCTCCTCCTCCTTGCTGGCATTGCAGCCCTTATTTATGCCTGTGGCGGTGGTACCCAGCAAAATGACCCGGCATCAGATGATCAGACTGGCGCAGCCAGCACCACTCCTGCTCCGGCAGACAACCCTGACGGGGTTGGAAAATTCAAGGATGTGCAGGTTCCTGAAAAACTGGATGCTGCATTAGCACAAAAAGGCGAATCCGTGTATGACATGAAATGCTCTTCCTGCCACAAATTATCCGATGAAAAACTGGTTGGTCCTGGTTGGAAAGATGTAACCAAAAGAAATACCGCGGCATGGATCATGAATTTCGTAACCAATGTGGATGAAATGCTGAACACCGACCCCAAAGCACAGGCACAACTGGAAATTTGTCTGGTTCGCATGCCCAATCAAAACCTTTCCGATGAAGATGCCCGCAATGTCTATGAATTCATGCGTAAAAATGACGGAGTCCAATAAAAAGTCAACCCTAAAATAGAAACAATGAATGCTTTCATGAAATTCAGCCTCGGAGCCGCCGCCATCCTGGCGGTGAGCTTCCAGGCCTGTAAACCCAAAAACACCAGCTCTGCAGTAAGTGGAGATGCCGCTGCAAAAGCCTATGTTCCACCCGGCAAATACGACGAATTTTACAATTTCGTATCCGGGGGGTTCAGCGGACAAATGAGCGTCTATGGCTTACCCAGTGGTCGCCTGTTTCGTGTTATTCCCGTTTTTTCCGTAGACCCTGAAAAAGGCTGGGGCTATTCTGAAGAAACCAAGCCTATGTTGATGACATCCCACGGATTTGTTCCCTGGGACGATTTGCACCACACCGAAATGTCACAAACCAATGGCGAAATCGATGGCCGCTGGGTTTTCGGAAACGCCAACAATACCCCTCGCGTGGCCCGTATTGATCTGAAAACATTTCGTACCGCGGAGATTATTGAGCTACCTAACAGTGCAGGAAACCACTCTTCTCCTTTCATTACTGAAAACACCGAATATGTAGTAGCCGGAACCCGCTTCAGCGTGCCGGTTGATTACGCAAATGGCGATGTGCCCATCAGTACCTACAAAGAAAATTTCAAAGGCACCATCAGCTTTATCAGTGTTGGCAAAGAAGATGGTAAAATGGATATTGCCTTCCAGCTTCTTCTGCCCGGTGTAAACTTTGATCTGAGCCATGCAGGTAAAGGTCCAAGTCACGGTTGGTTTTTCTTCTCCTGTTATAACAGTGAGCAGGCCAATACCCTGCTGGAAGTGAATGCCTCCCAGCGCGACAAGGATTTCATCCTCGCAGTTAACTGGAAAAAAGCCGAGGAATACCTGAAAGCAGGTAAAGGCAAAAAAGAAAAAGTTCGCTATTCCCGTAATACCTGGGATGAATCCACTCATACCGGCAAACATGAAATTCTCGAAGAAGTTACCGTGTTGGATGCAGTAGCGCTCAAAGATATCTGTTACCTTATCCCCTGCCCTAAATCGCCACACGGTTGTGATGTGGACCCAACCGGGGAGTACATAGTTGGTTCCGGAAAACTGGCCGCACTGATTCCTGTTTTTTCCTATACAAAAATGCTGAAAGCAATTGCCGGTAAAGCTTTTGAAGGTGAATACGAAGGTATCCCTGTTATTAAATACGAAGAAGCGCTTTATGGAGAAGTGCAGAAACCCGGACTCGGGCCCTTGCACACCGAATTTGATGGTAAAGGCAATGCGTACACTTCCTTCTTTGTATCTTCTGAAATTGTAAAATGGAATATCAAAGATCTGAAAGTGCTGGATCGTGCGCCAACTTTCTATTCTATCGGACACCTCAGTATTCCGGGTGGTGACAGTAAAAAACCCAATGCTAAATATGTAGTGGGTTATAATAAAATCACCAAGGATCGTTACCTGCCTACCGGTCCTGAACTGGCTCAAAGTGCACAGATCTATGATATCAGTGGCGATAAAATGCAACTCATCAATGATTTCCCAACTATTGGCGAACCGCACTATGCACAGTCTGCACCGGCCGATCTGATCAGCAAAAACTCCGTGAAGATTTTCAAAATTGAAGAAAATCAACACCCCTATGTTGCCAAAGGCGAAAAAGAAAGCAAAGTGGTGCGGGAAGGGAATAAAATACATGTGTACATTACTGCCATCCGCTCCCATTTCTCCCCTGATAATATCGAAGGTGTAAAGATTGGAGACGAAGTTTATTTCCATGTAACCAATCTGGAACAGGACTGGGATGTACCACATGGCTTTGCCGTAAAAGGCGCCAACAATGCCGAATTGCTGGTAATGCCTGGTGAAACTCAAACCCTGAAATGGGTTCCTGAAAAACCAGGTATGTATCCTATTTATTGCACTGATTTCTGTAGTGCATTACACCAGGAAATGTCGGGTTATGTACGCGTGAGTCCGAAGGGCTCCAATGTTCCACTCAGTTTTAGTCTCGGTAAAAACAGTTCCGATCCAACTTCAAAAGAGAATAACAGCAACGCACAATAAAACCTGAATGGGCAGGTACGCCTGCCCATTCTTTAAATCCGCTGGCATGAAATCAAGTTTAGCTCCATCAACAAGAATAATCAGTCTGGTTACAGCCATCGCCCTGGGATTGGTTTTCGTTCTTCCCATCTGGCGTATTGACCTGATTGCACCCCAATATCCGGAAGGACTTTATCTTCAGATTTATGCTGCCAAATTAGGTGGCGATGTTGATGTGATAAATGGACTGAATCATTATATCGGTATGAACCATATCCATGAAAAAGATTTTGTTGAATTCAAAGTACTACCCTTCCTTATTTTAACCATCGCAGCATTTGGACTGCTAACCGTATTTATTAATCGTAGATGGTTTTATTTTACCTGGTTCGGTTGTTTGCTTGCTTTCGGTGTTTTGGCCATGGTTGATTTTTATCGCTGGCTGTATAACTATGGGCATAATCTCGATCCTACTGCAGCTATTAAAGTACCCGGACAATCGTATCAGCCCCCATTAATCGGATACAAACAATTATTGAATTTTGGCGCTTATTCCATGCCCGATACCGGTGGCTGGATATTTATCGGAGCCGGAGTTTTGCTACTGGCCGGTGCCTGGATAGAAATTAAACGCAGCAGAAAAACCGGTGGCTTTAAAAGCGCTGTGGCCCTTTTACTTATTACCCCGTTTTTTCTAATCGGATGTTCATCCGAACCCCAGGCAATTCCTTATGGAAAACAATCCTGCCACTATTGCAAAATGACGCTGATGGATCAGCAGTTTGGAACGGAGTTGTTATCTGAAAAAGGAAAAGCTTATTTTTTTGATGATATTACCTGCCTTCGGGAATATATCCGGGAGGAACAGGCAGGAACAACAGGCAACTACAGGGTATTTATGAGTGATTTTGAACAGCCGGAAAAACTGCTGGATCTGGAACAGGCATTTTTATACCAGTCAGCTGAAATCCGGGGCCCTATGGGCGGAACTATTGCCGCTTTTGAATCAGCCAATGCCCGCGACCAATTCAGCCAGTCAAAACAAGGAAAAAATACCACCTGGAAAGAACAGGTTCAACCATGATTCGTCAACTTTATATACTGGTCCTATTAATTGCCGCAACAGTACAAGGCAATGCAACCATTCACCTGGTAAAAGCAGGTGAATCTATTCAGGCTGCTATTAAAAAAGCAAGTGCCGGTGACATGATTAAGGTATATCCGGGCACCTACCGTGAAAAAGGAATTCTGATCGACAAACAACTGGTGTTAATTGGCATTGACTTCCCGGTTCTGGATGGAGAAAAGAAATATGAAATACTAACCATTACTGCTGATCATGTTGTAATAGAGGGATTTGAAATTATCCGTTCCGGATACAGCAGCATGGATGAGTTGGCAGCAGTTCGAATCAAAGAAGCAAATTATGTTGGTGTACGGAAAAATCGTCTCCGTGATAATTTTTTCGGCATCTATTGCCAGCATGCCCGCTATGCGCTGATTTCCGACAATCATATAACCAGCAATGGAACCAGTGAACTGGAAGCAGGAAATGGAATTCATGCCTGGAAAAGTGACCACCTCGTTATACAGAATAATTTTATCAGCGGGCACCGGGATGGCATCTATTTTGAATTCGTTACGGAATCGACCATTACCAACAACCAGAGTCACAAAAACATTCGCTATGGTTTGCATTTCATGTTTTCGCATCAGGACATTTATACACAAAACACGTTCAGTGAAAACGGAGCCGGTGTAGCCGTGATGTACAGCCGGCAGGTGACTATGTTCCATAATAAATTTTTAGACAATTGGGGAAGTGCTGCTTATGGAATTCTGCTAAAAGACATATCAGACAGCAAAGCAGCCTTCAATGAATTTGCAAGAAATACAGCTGCTATTTATATGGAAGGATCCAGTCGCCTTTCAATTTATGCCAACCGGTTTGTTCAGAATGGATACGGCATCCGGATTCAGGCATCCTGTGATAACAATACCATTTCAAAAAATAATTTCATTGCCAACAGTTTTGATATTGCCACCAATGGCAGCCTGGTATTAAATTCCTTTGATGAAAATTATTGGGATAAATACGAAGGATATGATCTTGACAAAGATGGAGTAGGTGATATTCCTTACCGACCGCTCAGCCTCTTTGCATTAATTGTTGAACGAAACAATAGTGCCATGATGTTATTCCGGAGTCCGATGGTTGGACTGCTGGAACGTGCGGAAAAAATAATGCCGGGTATAACTCCGGAAAAACTGAAAGACAGCAAACCACAAATGAAACCTCTACCCTTATGATTATCGCAACCAATGTGCAGAAAAAATTCGGGCGACTGGTAGCCCTCGACCGCATCAGCTTAAGTTGCAATAAAGGACAAACCATTGCACTGATTGGACCCAACGGCTCCGGCAAAACAACTTTTATAAAATGTTTACTTGGAATGGTGATTCCGGATAGTGGATTTATTACCGTTAACCAGGAGAATATTCACCAGAACTGGCAATATCGTAAGCAGATCGGATATATGCCACAGATCAGCCGCTTTCCGGATAATATGACCATTGAACAGGTAATAGATATGGTTCGCGATATCCGTTACCAACCCGGTCAGGAATTGGATGAGGAGCTCATTGATGCATTTGATCTACGTCGCCAGTTTGGCAAAAGAATGCGTACCCTTTCTGGTGGCACAAGGCAAAAAGTAAGTGCCTGTCTGGCATTTTTATTCAATCCCGCTATATTAATACTTGATGAGCCAACAGCCGGACTTGATCCGGTATCAAGCGAACTTTTAAAAGATAAAATAACCCGTGAAAAAGCAAAGGGGAAACTAATCCTTATTACCTCCCATGTATTAAGTGATCTGGATGATCTTGTTTCTGAAATTATTTACCTGCAGGATGGACAGCTTCGTTTCCATGAATCGGTCAGTCAATTACAGGAGAAAACAGGAGAAGCAAAACTGAATAAAGTGATGGCCCAGATTATGCTTCAGAAAACTGCGCACCAATGAAAAAAATCATCAAATACAGCCTGCTGGACATACTGCGAAATCGCATTATTCTTGCCTATACCCTATTATTGGCATTGGTAAGCATCAGTCTTTTTTTATTGGAGGACAATCCGGCTAAAGCCATCATGAGTCTGTTGAATATCAGTCTGCTGATTGTTCCGCTGGTCAGCAGTATTTTCTGTACCATTTATCTTTATAACAGTGCAGAGTTTATTGAACTGTTGGTTGCGCAACCCATCAAAAGATCGAGGTTGTTATGGGGTGTTTACCTCGGCATGATTACGGCCTTGCTGGTTGCTTTACTATTAGGGATTGGATTACCATTGTTGATTCTTCATCCAGCTTCCACTTCGCTGCATTTATTTTTAATCAGTTGTGCATTAACTGTTGTATTTGCTTCGCTGGCTACCTTATCTGCAGTACTAACACGCGATAAAGCCAAAGGCATCGGATTATCACTTCTGCTATGGTTCTATTTTACTTTTATATTTGACGGATTGGTATTACTGGTGCTTTTTCAACTGGCAGATTACCCGCTTGATACGGCAATGATTGGTATGAGTATGCTCAATCCGATTGATATGGCAAGGATTGGTATGTTGTTGCAACTGGACATATCTGCCATGATGGGATTAACAGGAGCTTTGTTTCAGGATTTTTTTGGTACGGGTGCCGGTTTATTACTTATTACCTTCGTCATGCTGATCTGGATGGCATTTCCGATTTTACTTGCCGTTCGGCGATTTAAAAACAAGGACTTATAAAAGAAGGCGATGAAAAAAGACATTAAAAACAGGGCCGATATAGAAATGCTGATCAATTCATTTTATGATCGTGTTAAAACAAATGCGCAGATTGGTCATTTTTTTACAACGGATAAACATATTGACTGGTCAGCCCATCTTCCTGTAATGTATAATTTTTGGGAGAACATTCTTTTTTATACGGGACAATACAACGGCAATCCCATGGCTGTTCATAAACAATTACATCAGGAATTTCCTTTAAGCAAAGAAGATTTCGCCGAGTGGCTGCGTCTTTTCAAACAAACCACGGATGAATTATTTGAAGGAGAAAATGCAGATCTGATACAACAACGAGCGCAATCAATTGCGCTCGTTATGGAAGGTAAAATTATTTCGCCTCATTTTTGACCAGGATCATAACAAAAAAAAGCAGGTAGTAGATACTACCCGCGTTCACACACATGAGAAATAAAGAAAGCGTTACTGCATTTGTACCTCGTGTAAGGGATGCTTGTTTATAAGTTGAATAAGTTTGGCCTGCATATTTTCATTCCGGTTATTGTACCTGAATTCACATTCTTTGATATGGAGATACAAGGTATTTCTGTTCACTCCACGGAACTTCATCAGACGGTTTCGGGTTAGTCCCCAGAAACCTGAAATATCATCTCCATTGGTTGATGCACCTGCTGCAAGCATATCGCGACGATAGAGGCGCCAGCTATTGAAATCAGCAACGGCATGAATGGTCTGCATTTCTCCGGTAATCTGCCCAGTATGTTGTTTTTGCCAGTTAAGTAAATGTTCGCGTGATATATTTTCCAAGCCTGTCGCATAAACCTGACCGTTGTATCTGGTAAATCCGAAATAAGGGGTCTTGGGTAATCCGCTCAAAGAACCTTTGATGGATACAAAATTTTCAGGCAACTGATGGGTTGGAAACGCATCTTCACAATGTTGTGCCAGACGGGTCCGGATCAATTTGAGATAGGCATTTACGGTTACGCGGCTAACTCCGGTAATGGCAGCAATTTGGGTAGCAGTTAAGTCTTCGCAGAAATAATGTAATATCTCCCTGCATTTTCTTTCCGAAAGGTGAGCCCCTTTCAACATTCTATTTTTCATCGAGATAGGTTTGGTTTGCAGAATCTATACGAAATCATTCGGAGATAAATATCAACAGAACCAACTGGATTAAAAACCTAAATCTTTACAAGTGGGTTTAATACAGGATGAACAGAAGTATCATGATGTTAGAGAAAAGTGAAAATGTACTTAGTACACTAAGAGTTGATGCAGTCTTTTTTTCAGTTTTTCTGCGTTAGGCAGCATGGCTGTTTCCAGCAGGGTATTCATCGGAACTGCTGGAAGAGGCAGTGCTCCCATCACCTCAACCGGTGCATCGAGCCATTGAAAGCAGGCATGTGTAATTCGGGATGCCAATGCTTCAGCAAAAGAATTGTATTGTTGTTCTTCAGTAAGCACCAGGCATTTTCCATGTTTTTGAACGCTGGCATAAATGAGTTCTTCATCCAGTGGATATAGGCATCGCAGATCAACAATTTCTATCTGGCCGGGAAAGAAAGCAGCTGCAGCTGTTGCCCAGTAAACGCCCATTCCATAGGTAATGATTGTACAGGTATCGCCTCTATTGATTGATTCCCTGCCGGCCTGCTGAACAATCCTGGCTTTTCCAAGGGGGATTCGATAATCAGCGGAGGGTTCGGGTGTTTTAGCAGCTTCCGTTCCCGGCACTTTACTCCAGTAGAGTCCTTTATGTTCAAGCATTATTACCGGATTGGGATCAAGAAAGGCAGCTTTCATCAAACCCTTCATATCTGCTGCATTGGATGGATAAACGACTTTAATTCCTTTTATACTTAACAGGGTGGATTCAATACTTCCGCTATGATAGGGACCTCCACCGCCATAAGCACCAACCGGCACCCGGATAAGGGTTTGAACGGGGAATTTCCCGCAACTCAGGTAACAGGATTTGGCAATTTCTGAAACCAGTTGATTCAAGCCGGGATAGATATAATCCGCAAATTGCACTTCTACAATTGGTTTCAGGCCAACGGCACTCATTCCGGAAGTGGATCCAATTATATAAGCTTCCTGTATGGCGGTATTAAATACCCGGTGATCTCCAAACAATTCAGCCAGTGTGGCGGCTTCTCTGAAAACGCCTCCCAGGCGCCGGCCAACATCCTGACCATAGAGCAATGATTCGGGATATTCCTGCAGAATTTCGCGGATGGCATAAAGGGCGGCATCCACCATATTGATTTTTTCTTTGGTCGCGGTTTCCCGCTGGCCCAGTTCTTTTGTTACAGATGTCGGTGCAAAAACATGGTCCATGACTGTTGCCGGATCGGGCTCTGAAGCTTCTGACGCAGCTTGAAAGGCAAGCAGTATTTCTTCTCTGGCCTGTTGATCTATATTCAGAAGCTTTTCTTCTGAAAAACCGAGTTCCAATAATCTTACATATAATTTTGGACCAGGATCCTGCTGACTATGGTTGGCAAGGTCTTCCGCGGATCTGTAAAATTCTTTTCGTACTCCGCTGGTATGATGCCCCAATAAAGGAAGATTGGCCTGCACCAGCCAGGGTTTGCGTTCTTTCCGAATATTAGTGATCACTTCTTCCAGCACTTTATAACCGGCTTCAAAATCACTGCCATCCACCCGAATCCGTGATAAACCCGGAAAGCCCGCCGCATATTCATAGGCGTCCATTGCTCTGGATTCTTCAGCACTTACACTGATTCCCCATTGGTTATCCTGCACCAGGTATAAGATCGGTAATTGTTTGAGTACGGCAAATTGGAAGGCTTCGCTTACCTCGCCTTCGGTTACACTGGCATCACCCAGTGAACAAACAACAATGGGTAACTCACCAGCAGCTGTTTTGCGCAATCGATTATTCAGGTGCTGCTCCAGATATTGAAGACCCTGTGCAATGCCGGTGGTTGGAATTACCTGCATGCCGGTAGCACTGCTTTGTTGGATAATGGTTGGTTTTCCTGCTTCCCTGCTATTGGGATGGGAATAATAGGCCCGGCCACCGGTAAATGGATCAGCTGCCTTTGCCAGCAATTGCAACATAAGCTGATAAGGTTCGAATCCTAGTCCCAATAACAGGCTTTCATCCCTGTAATACGGACTTACAAAATCTGCCGGATCAAGTAAATAGGCGATTGCCAGTTGAATAGCTTCATGCCCTCTGGAGGTGGAATGGACGTATTTGCAAACAGCGCGATGCTGTTCATAAATAGCTGCCATATGTTTGGCCAGGCAACAATGACGATAGGCTTTAAGTAACAGTTCGTTTCCGTTCATAAAGGAGCAATGCTGCGCAAATATAAACGAACACTTGTTAGTAAACGAACCCGGACTTATTTAATTTCGATCGTAAACAGTTGGGCATCGTCCATATAGCCCTCCAGTTCATCTCCTACCACGCATTCTCCCACACCGGCGGGTGTGCCGGTAAAGATGAGATCACCGATATTGACGGAGAAATAATTGGAAATATGGGCAACGATGCTGTCGAAGTTGAAGATCATCTGGTTGGAATTACCTTCCTGAACCATTTCTTTATTCTTCTTCAGGTTGAATTTGATTTCTTTTTTATTCTTGATATCGGTCATATTGATCCATTTACCGATAACGGCTGAATTGTCCCAGGACTTTGCTTTTTCCCAGGGAAGGCCTTTTTCTTTTAATTCGTTCTGGATATCCCTTGCTGTGAAATCGATGCCAACTGTTACCGCGTCATAGTATTTGCTGGCATAGCGATCCTGGATATATTTTCCATTTTTACAGATACGGAGTACCAGTTCACATTCATAATGCAATTCATTGGTAAACTCGGGATAATAAAAGGGAGTATGCGCTTGGAGCAGGGCACTTTTGGGCTTCATGAAAATCACCGGTTCATCAGGGACATCATTGCCTAATTCTTTGGCATGTGCCACATAGTTACGGCCTATGCAGAATATTTTCATATTCACTACGGGGTTTAATGATTAAATAATCACTGATTAATTTGGGATTTTTAGTCCCCGGAATTTATAGGGATACTGGAAGTACAGGTAATTACTTACCCGATGGTGTGCGAAAATAACTATTCATATGCATAAATCATAACTTGTATTCCACATTGTTGAAATGATTCATGGTATTTGTCAGACCGGCCAGCACAAAGGACTCGATGATGGGAATGGTTTGCTGGATTTTCCTGACAATAAGGGGAATCTCCTCCGGGTTCCATTTACCCAGGACATAGTCCACCTGCCTGCCTTTGGGATAATTATTGCCGATTCCGAAGCGCAAGCGGGGGTATGCAGAGGTGCCGAGTTGTTCCTGGATGCTTTTTAAGCCATTGTGTCCGCCATCGCTCCCTGCGCCGCGAATCCGGCTTTTTTCGATCGGCAGGGCAAGTTCATCCAGAATAATAAAAACCTGTTCAACGGGAATTTTTTCTTTTTCCATCCAGTATTTAACCGCCTTACCGCTCAGGTTCATATAGGTGGATGGCTTGATAATAACCATGGACTTCCCTTTTAATTTAGCTTCAGCCACATCTGCCAGGCGATCTGTACGAAAAACAGCTTCATGTTTGGCAACCAGTGCATCCACCACATCAAAACCGATATTATGCCGCGTATGCGCATATTCGGCACCGATATTACCCAAGCCAACGATGAGGAATTTGGACATAGAAGGTGAAAGGTGAAAGGTGAAAAGGCACCGGAAATCCGGTGCCTTTAGGGTATATTAAATAAGGTGGGGATTATTTTTTACCTTTTTCAGCCGCTGCTTCTTCCTGTTTCAACTGACGTGTCATCACGATAGATGCAACCGGAATACGGGGAGACATCATAATTTCAATGTTGTCTGCTTTGATATCCTGAATCCGCATGTTTTCATTCAACTCCAGGTTGGTGATATCCAGCTCGATGCTTTCTTTCAGGTACTTTGGAAGGGTTTTAACCTTCAGAGACTTTACTTTAACATCCAAACGACCACCTGCTTTTACGCCAGCGGGTGAACCGGTCAGGTGTAATGGAAGTTGCGCAATAACAGGCTTATCTTCCACCAGTTCCTGCAAATCAACATGTGTAAGCGCATCGCTTACCTTGTCGAACTGCAGGTCCTTCATGATGCATTTGTAGGTTTTGCCATCCAGTTTCACTTCTGCAAGATTAAATTCAGGAGTGTAAACCAGAGCCTTGAAAGCCTTGGCTGGAGCGAAGAAATTAATTTCCTGCTCACCTCCGTAAATTACACCTGGCACTTTGTCCTCAGAGCGAAGTTGGCGGGTGGCTTTTTTCCCGGTTTCGGTCCTGAGTTGTCCTTCGATTGTAATTGTCTTCATTGTTTAGTATTTAATAAAAATTAAGCTCCTTGTTCTCCCCTGTTTTCGGCATTCTGCTGTTCTTTCCGTTGCGAGTGGATAAACAGACTGGTAATGCTTCTTTGTTCAAATGCGTTCCTCAGGGCTACTGCAAATAAATTTGCAACGGACAGCACTTTTATTTTATCCACCTGTTGTTTCAGGGGGATGGTATCACAAACCACCAGTTCTTCCAACACACTGTTGCCTATATTTTCATAGGCTTTTCCACTCAGCACCGGATGTGTACACATGGCCCGAACGGTAGTGGCGCCTTTTTCCTTCAGCAAACCGGCACTTTTTGCCAGGGTACCTCCGGTATCACAGATATCATCGATCAGGATCACATTTTTATCTGTTACATCTCCAATCACCACCATGCTGGCTATTTCATTTGCGCGTTTCCGGTGTTTGTCACAAATCACCATTTCGGCGTTGAAATAGCTGGCAATTTCACGGATCCTGTTCGCACTACCCACGTCAGGGGCCGCAAAGGTAAGGTTTTCCAGTTTTAATTGCTCTATATAGGGGATAAAAATTACGGAACTATCGAGGTGATCCACCGGTATATCAAAATAGCCCTGAATCTGCGGAGCGTGTAAGTCCATGGTAATCACCCGGTCAGCGCCCGCAGCAGTGAGCATATTGGCAATCAGCTTGGATCCGATGGCAACCCGGGGTTTATCTTTCCGATCCTGGCGGGCATAGCCATAATAGGGAATAACGGCGATCACCTTATAGGCGGATGCACGTCTGGCGGCATCGATCATCAGCAATAATTCCATCAGATTGTCTGAAGGAGAAAAGGTACTCTGGACGAGAAAAACAACATCTCCCCGAATGCTTTCCTGGTAAACCGGCTGAATCTCCCCGTCGCTGAATTTCTGGATATTGATCCGGCCTAATGGAATTCCGTAGCTGTTGGCGATTTTCTCTGCCAGGTACTGTGAACCGGTACCTGAGAAGATTTTTGCAGTCATAGAAGAAATATTCTTGCGGCGAAGATAACCATTGAAGTAAATAGTACACTGATACCTGCAAGAAAATGGTTAAAATCGAAAAGGGATGCGCAAGCTGCACACCCCTTTTCTACCTGTCTACATTAACTGATTTATCTGGAGGCCACTACCTGCGGACCCGCCTGTGGTGCGGATACCGTTTTAAGTGTACCTATAGGTTCCGTTCGGTAGTTATTAACCGCATGGAAAATAGCTGAACAAATAAAAATTGAGAAGAATAAGGCAACAACATAGATTCCTATGCAAAACAACATAGATTGGAATCCGCCTAATACGTTGAAAGTACGGGAATTCATAGTTTACTGGTTTTAGTTTTTCGAGAAAAGGATCATTTGGATAATTGGGTTAAAACCCCGTTTCAAGACATAAAATTATTCATTAATCTTACTTTATGCAAGCGCAGAACCACTCAATTAAATTATGGGCAAAAGACGATCGCCCCCGCGAAAAATTACTTAGTAAAAGTCCCATGCAACTAAGCGATGCCGAGCTTATTGCCCTGCTGTTGAATAATGGGAATAGGGAAAAAACTGCTCTGGATATGGCGAGGGAATTGCTTCAACTGGGACAAAACAACCTGTATGAACTGGGCAAACTATCGGTATATGAATTAATGAAGGTTAAAGGGATTGGCAAGGCAAAAGCGGTTACCATTGCTGCGGCCATGGAGTTGGCAAAAAGGCGGCAATCCAGCCAGGCATTGGAACTCCGCACGGTAACCAGCAGTAAAGAAGTGGCGCATTTGCTGCAGCAGGAATTTGGCGATTACCGCCATGAGATTTTCCTGGTTCTCTTCCTGAACCGGGCAAATAAAGTCAAACACAAAGAAATTATCAGCAGTGGCGGATTAACCGGCACGGTTGCAGATCCGCGCATAATTATGCGAAAAGCATTGGAGCAGGATGCCGTAGCACTGATTTTATGCCATAATCATCCATCCGGCAACCTTTACCCTTCCAAAGCAGATGAAGAATTAACCAGAAAAATAAAAGAAGCTGCCCTCCTGCTTGATATTCGCGTATTGGACCACCTTATCGTTAGCCAGGATGGCTATTTCAGCTTCGCTGATCAGGGATTGTTGTAGATCAGGCCTGGGCAGCCGGACCGCCGAAATTCATTGGTACCTGAATTTCTTCCAAATCCTTAATATCACCGTTCACTTCCTCAAAGCGATCAATATTTTCGATCAGTGCTTTCATGAAACGTTTGGCATGCTGTGGTGTAAGAATTATCCGCGATTTAACTCTGCTTTTAGGAGTACCGGGCATCACATTTACAAAGTCGATCACAAACTCCGCATGAGAATGGGTGATAATAGCCAGGTTGGCATATTCCCCTTCCGCCATCTCTTCTGATATTTCAATATTTAACTGGTTCGGCTGATTGCTATTATTCTCCATTATACTACTATTAAAGGTCAAAAATACTATTTCTTACCCAACTGAACTTACCAATCGAACAGCAATTGAAATTTCCATTCAGACCGGCCACTGTCCTGAATTTCATCCCAACCGGACCCACTGGAATCTTTGTTGGTATAGGTTGTTTTAGACCATCTCAGCCACCACTTAATGGTGGTTGATCCCAGGATTTTCTGTTTAAACTTTCCCTGCCATTGCAAATAGTAGCGCCAACCGTGGTCAAAGAAAGCGGGGATTGAATAACTATAAAGCAGATCACGTTCATAGGCATAAATCCGGCTGGTATAGCCATCCGTTTTAAACCAGTGCAGTCTGCCTGCCAATTGCCAGCCAATGCCGGGAAACTGAAATTTCGTATCTGCATAGAGTCCCCAGCCTTTTTGACGTACCGAAGTTTTTTTAAACCAAACCTGGTCCAGTCTTGTACTGAAGAGCCATTGTTTGCCATAGGTTTTCTGAATATGTAAGCGGAGGTTTTGTTGAACAACCGGAACAACAGAATTGCTGTTCAATTCAGACAGGTTTTCCATCTTTGACTGAGATCTGAAAACTCCATATATAAGCCAGCTCCTTCTTTTTTCCCATTGTATTTGCAGGCGTCCTTCCCTGCCTAATGAAGGAGCATCCGTTCTGAAACGCAGCCAGGGAAAACGAAAAAAATCTACATAGAAATGAAGTTTCCATTCAGGCCCAGGCCTAATTTGCCAACTGCTGTAAATGCCTTCTTCATTTCTGATGGCTGCCTGCTCTGCCAGTGCATTGGCATAATAAGCATGGTATCCCGGCCGGAAATTCCGGTAAACCATGGACCAGTCGATTTTAGGATCTACAGATGCAATGATGCCATGGATGGTTCCCCACCCTTTACCACCCTTTGCAATTTCACCGAATAGAAAAAACTGCTTTTTTCCGAAACTATAGTCAAGGGAATGATGAGAAGATTTCCGGCCTCTGAAATAATGAAGATTATAGGGTTCTTCTTTGGGTAACCAGGGTACGGAGAATTGTTGAACTAAATTATTCAGACTGATTCTGAATGATTTTCGCTGGAATCGTAGAACCGTTCCGGCAACCAATTCTTTTAGTTTGTTTCGGGCGGCTAATTCGGTAGCACTACGATGATAACCCGATTCAGCAATGCTGCTGAAGGAGACTGGCGTTTCCTGCTCGTATTGCAGGGTAGCTGAGCGATTTTTTTTGGAGAGCCAGGTCACTGATTCCCATTTTCCTTTTGCCATATGCATGGCAGTTCCTCTGAAAAAATTGATTTCTCCCGCAGAGCGATAGGGTTTCAAAATGGGCCCTTGTCTGAATATACCTGCTCCGTCAGCGCCCTTCCCAAATGCCATTCCCTGCCATACAACCAAACCCTGTCCGGCATTGATGGTATAATCGCCCAGGGCAAGTGCTTTAATTATTTTTTTTCCTTTCAGAAAAATATGAAATCCGGTAAAGTCGGCCGGAATAGTACCTTTCCTACCAAATCTTTCTCCTGCATCTTTTTCCATACTGATGCCAAGCCAGACGGAGCGATCCAATTGATAGGTATAACGAAAGAATAGACGTTGGGGTGAACCTGTATAATTGCTTTTGCCGGTGCTATCGCGTTGAAATCCTTTTGATTTTTCAAGTACCCGACTTGTTCTGATCATTAACTGATGATCTCCCTCTTTCCATGCATTAATTTTTCCTGGATTTAAACCGGATGTTGGCGAAAAATCCAAATAAGGCAGGATCTTTTTAATGAGTCCGATATCCCAATAAGGAATGGCCTGTAATTCATATTTTTCTGTTGGAAACCCAAATAACCTGACATATTCCTGAAAGGATTGAAGTTGAAGGGTGGTCAGTCCGAATAAAATCAACTGTTCAGTGGTCAGTTTTGAAATGGGAACAGGTCTTCGTTCCAACTGTTCCCATTCCAACATGATATCGTCCTGTTCAATTTCCTTTTCCTGTTGTTCGGTCCACTGTTCCAGTTGAATACGCGAGTTTTCTTCCTCTTGTGCGGAGACAGCTTGAACCAATTGCAGACAGCAAATCAGAAGAGCTATATTTTTTATCATCTGGATGTATTTTTAGACAGGCCAACCCACACCATACCCATACCAGCTTTCCAACCAATCATCGGATAGCGCATGCAGTGCACCGAAAGCCAGTATTTTTTTATTCGATAGCCCTGTTCCCAGCCAATCATAGGAGGATTCAATTGCCATTGGGCACGGAGAAATGCATTTTGCAAAAAAGAATATTGCACAGAGGCCTGCAGTAGCAAGGGAGTTGAAGAAGTATATTGAGCGGCTAATTCAGTGGAAACAAGCTCAGACCAGTTATAGCGGTAGCGTAGATCAATCAGTCCCTCTTTAGTTTTCTGTACAGAGGAAGCAGCCATCCATTTATTGCTTTCAAGCTGAACTAAAAGCAATATTGCAAGTACCTGCTTTCTGCCTGAATAAGAAGATCCCAATCCTGCATTGAAAGATTGGACGGCTTTTGTCTGAATTATTTTTTGCTGATTGAATTGAAATAATAGTCCCATTCGCCAGGCAGTTTGACTACCGGAATTTCTTCCCAGCAACCTGCCATAGGCAATACCTAACTGATTAGTGCGATAGGTAGTCTGACCGATAGACGCAATTCGCAATCCAATTCCGGATTCGGTTGAAAGTTTAAATGAGCCATGCGCGTCTACCCGTCGGGTAGCAGGGATGCCGGTAAACTGATCCATGGAAATTTCAGCAGATGAAACCAGGTTATCATCAGCCAGTAAAGCCGGGTTATTAAAACTGGCAACCGGACGAAAAAAAAGAGGGTTCCCCAATCCGGCCAGGGGAAATTCCGTACCTGCCAGTAAGGGGCGTAACTGGCCGGAAAGATCCGGAAAGGGGAACCACCAACACACACACAATATCCAAACTCTCATACTGCAAATTCCGGATTCGCGGAACAGCAGTCAAGCGTGAAAAGACGGAGATTTAAAGGGTGATTTTCTCCAATAAAAAAGAGGCAAGGTTTCCCTTGCCCCCTAATCTAAGAACACACACATGAAACTTATTATCTGTCACCGGTTCTTTTCAAAGTCCAGTCAAAATACACCCGAATATGGGGTGCTGTTGTTATAACACTGGGTTGATACATGAAGAACTTTACCTTAATTGTTTGGGTATCCGGATCATACGAGTTTTCTCCTGAAGGATCCAATCCGGCGGACCTTGTATTGGAAGCTGGTTGTCCATAAATGTTTGTCACTTTTACAATTTTATTTGTAGCAGGATCAAATTCAAATACAGGTGAATAACCCCCATAACCAGAAACATCTGCTCCACTCATAATTGGAATAAAATAATCAACCCAATAATCCGGATCATATCCATCCACCGTATTTGCACCGGAAGTAATGAGATGATAGTTCATTGGGAATAGCCCGCCCAGAGCAGCACCTTCATCTTTCATTGTTCCTGTTACTTCATACGCTCCATCCCATTCATTTTTCACCAGCACCTTAACAAAAGCTGTTTTTGATTCAGAAATCTTACCGTTCCCGTCAACACTAGAAATAGTCAAAGGAAAAGCATACTGCTTTGAAAAATCCAGTTTAGTTGCATCAGTCAGTGTAAAGTTAATAGGAGCAGCAAACTGTCCTGCTGCCATATTAATTGTAAACCCAGTTGGACCGGCAGGAATATCTGTTGTATATAAATCAGAAGGCAACAGTTCATACGCTGTACCATTTTCATCATTATATGCATCCAAATAAGCCTGATCAAAACTAACCTGTACCGTTGTTGGCGCGTTTAATGCCGCTTCAGATGGAGCATCTTTTCGTATATCGACCAATAAAGCCGTCTGCGGATTACTTAACGCATCAAAAGCCAGAACTTTTTCGCCAGCGTTTAACATTTTGATAATCACATCTCCCTTTCCGTCTGAACTTGTCCATTCTTCTCCGCGTTCGCAGGAACTCAGAAAAGCCGCAGTGGCAATAATGCCAAGGGAGAGAAATTTATTTATTTTGATTTTCATATCATTTTTTTTAGATGTATTCTAATTCCTTCAGCAATTTTATTTATCCCACCACATACGGGCATCCTGGGTATCGCCACCATCCAAACGGCCAACTGCTTCTTTAACAGCTGCATTATTAGTACCATATTCGCCCGTTCCATATACAAAACGTCTTGGAATTTCTTTGGTTGTATTAGTAGCATATTCAGCAGGAGTTAAAACAGGGAAGCCTGTTCTTCTCCATTCTGCCCATGCCTGCATACCATCCGGGTACATAGCGATCCATTTCTGGGTACCGATTTTTCTTAAGTGATCATCATCTCCAAAGGCCACACCTGTTTGTGAGAGATAATTGGTAACTGCAGCACCGGTATAACCCCATTGAGCCATGCTTGCAGTAATTGCTTCATCATACAATTCACTTGCACTTTCAGAAGTCCAGCCTCTTTCTGCAGCTTCAGCACGTGCAAACAATACAGTAGCAGCGTTCATAATGATAACATCTTCAGCATCGCTCATTGACAGGCCATCCAACACCAAACCCCAACCAGGCGCAACGGCAACGGCATTAGGACGATCAAGTCCATAAGGAAATCCGGTTGTGGATGTTCCGAAATCATTAATCCGCGGATCGTCATAACCGTCAAGAGTCGAAGTCATGGTGCTGCTTATAGCATCATCAATACGTGAACTAACTACATAAGATACATACCATGGATTTTGATACGCTCCACCTGGAAAATCGATTTTTGCGTTATCAGAATTAGTCTCAATCGATCCTGCAGAGTGGTTCAGTGCTGCGTTAAATTCTGTAGCGGCCAATCCACCGGCGTTGGGATAAACTTTGCTCATTCTTAATGCAATTTGCATACGAAGAGAATTCGCAAAACGTTGCCAGCGCGTATTATTTCCATTAAAAATAATATCACCTTTCATACCGAGACCATTATCAAATTGGTCTACAGCTTCTCCAAATTCCTTAAGAAGATCTGCATAAATGGATTCCTGCGTATCATACTTAGGAAGCGGATTTCCTTGTAAAGCCTCTGAATACGGAACATCACCCCAACGATCCGTAATTGTCCAGAAAGCATACGCTTTTAGAATTCTTGCTGTTGCAATTTGATTGGCGTTTGAGCCAGAAACAGTTACTACATCTTTGGTTGCTTCATCGGTATTCTGTTTGATGATGTTCTGCAGATCATTCAGGAACCCTGAATAATTTCCGGTAAACTCCAACTGAGGTACGCCATAAAGAGACGCCTCCGGATATTGGGTTTCTGAAAAATATTGAGCATAATAACCAGGTCTTGTATAGGCTGAAATTGCAAGTCCACCTTCCCTGCCTCCCAGCTCAGCAACAGCTCTTGTAAACAAAGCTGCAGTTACCGGTATGGGTGTACCATTTGGATTCGTATTGGTATCCTCAAAATCCTTGATCTTATCACAACCGGCCATGCCGAGAGTTATGATTGTTGCCGAAGCAACGAATATTTTATTAAATGTACTTTTCATAACAATGCTTCTTTTTTAACAATACAAAATGGATTAAAAATTGAGTTTCAGGTTCACTCCAATTGATCTTGTACCTGGCAACTGACCATTTTCACCATACGTGTTGCTGATTTCAGACGGATCAAAGTCTCTGGTTTCGGCATAAATCAGCCAGGGATTACGCGCCACAATTGAAAAGTTTGCACCTGTAAGCACTTTTCCAAGTCCCATTTTGGTTACATCAAATCGATATCCAACACTCAATTCCCTCAGTTTTACAAAAGTTAAATCGTAAACACTATTTTCTGAAATACGACTACTTTGAAACTGATGATAGTAGGTTTGCGCATCCACGTAATAGGTAACAGATTTGCCATCTTCGTCAACCCCGTCTACGCGTACACCACCACCATCTGCAACTGCATCACGAACAGAATTTCCTTTATCATTTACAGTGGCTGTTTTGGCAGTTAAGCCTGAAAAGGAACCCCAGAAATCAGATAAAGAGAAAAATTTACCACCTTTTTGAAAATCGATGTTTACGTTAACATAGAAGTTTTTATAGTTAATTGAATTCTGAACTCCTCCTGTATAATCAGGCAGAACAGATCCAAAATTCACTTCGGCTTCTCTAACAAATAGACCTGCACTTGTAAGCTGAGGTACTCCATTTATTCTTTTAAAACCAGGACCAAACAATTGTCCCCATGGCTGATTTACTTCATTAACCACATATGCCGCATAAGATCCTGCAAATGTTCCAGATGCATTGGTAATACGGGGAACTCCTTCTGCCAGTTTGGTTACCTTATTTTCAATCAGCTTTGCAAATGTTCCCGTAATTTCCCAGGTAAGATCTCTGGTTTTGATTGGAGTTACATTTACAAGCACTTCCACGCCCTTTTTAGTGATACCTCCTGCATTAACCAACAATTGAGTATATCCACTTGCGCCATTAATAGTAATCGGGAGAGGAATATCTGAAATAGAACCATCCCAGTAGGTAACACTAAACCCAGCTCTATTCCTTGCAAATTTCATATCCAGGCCAATTTCACGCTGTGTTGTAACTGCCCCGCTGATATTAGGATCAATCAATTGATTGGGAGTCCCCATCAGGAAGTTACCATTCCACTGATTTTGAGCAATTCCGTAGTTAAATCCTAACTGGTATGCGTCAATTGATTTTGGAATTTCCCCCCAGGATGCCCTGATTTTACCATAAGAAATGAAGGGAATTGAATTTTTCAACAAATCACTGAACACAAAACTTGCACCAAAAGACTTGCTGAGAATTCCATTATCACCAGCTGGTAAAGTAGAGTAATAATCCTGGCGAAGGGAGAAATCAGCAAACAACATATTTTTCCAGCCAATATCACCCCTTACAAATCCTGCACGATATTTGGAATTTTCTCTGTAATTCGTATAAGAAATAGGGTTCTTTGAATTCGACAATGCAAAGAAGTCAGGAACATTCAATCCGTTATTGGTATTTGTGCTGATATCCTTATAACTGGTTCTCATGATATCAAAACCGAGGTTCCCATTTACACTGAAATCTTTCCATCTTTTTCCATAGCTAACCAAACCTTCAAAATTTTCTCTGTTACTATAAGTTTCAGATGTTCCATAATAAGCTTTAGTACCGGTTTGAGTGGCACTGGTTTCCAATATGGAGAAAGTTTTGTTTTCAGTAAATGTAGTGAGCTGATTTTTACGGTAAGTCAGTTTTACTTTTAAATCATTGGAGACTTTGTATTGAAGACTCACATCACCGAATAGACGATCCCGATTATTTATATTATTAATATTATCGAAATAGGAATAAAAATTATACCAGTAGTTTCCTCCATAAAAATTCAATGGATTACTTGCTGAGTAGGCTTCCGGATTTTTATGATTCCAACTTGCAAGGGCACCCTGCGGAGAACGAAGCCCTTTCAATTCCTTCAGCTTATCCATATCCAGGTTCCTATGAAACCACTGGTTAAACGAACCACTAGACTGGTTAGAGTATCCATCATTGAATTCTCCTTCCGTTTTCTGGTTCAGATAAGTAACGTTTGCTGCCAGTTGTAATTTACTGGTGATATCCATTGTTGTAAAAACAGAAAGGTTATTACGCTGCATTTTGGAGGTTGGAATCAATCCTTTAATATCAAGGTTGGTATAAGATACCCGCAGTGTATAATTATCCCCAGCTTTTGAGAAATTAATATTATTGTTGAGTGTCACACCGGTATTATAAAAATCCCTTGAGTTGGTCGACTGTGGTAATAATTTCTCTGTTTTATAGGAATAGTTGCTTCCAGGATACCATGCATACCAAGGGATATATTCCTGTCCAACCATTCTTGGTCCCCAGCTGGCATCATCTGAATAGTCATGATAATATTTTCCGTCAAGCGCCTGCCATTCTTCAGGCTGCCCGGGCTGCCAGTTATACTGCATGAGATCACTTACCCCACCACCTGCATAGGAGTTTTGATAATCAGGAAGTATATATACTTTGTCAAATGTTGCACCAGTATTAAACTCGACGCCTACTCCTTTCTGATTTCTTTTTGCTTTTTTGGTGGTAATTACAATTGCTCCGCCTGCACCCTGAGCGCCAAAAAGAGCAGAAGATGCTGGTCCTTGTAATACGGTCAGATCTTCAATATCATCCGGATTGATATCACCCGCAGAACCGGTTGGCATAATTGTTCCATCCACTACATAAAGTACGGATGATCCTCCCACCAATTCTGACTCCCCTCTTAAACGAACGGAAGCATACCCATTTGAACCAAGCTTGGCAGCAGACTGGCTTCTTACCTGTACACCCGCCACTTTACCAGCAAGGGCATTGTTTACATCTGCCTGACGAATGGTATTAAGCTTTTCATCTGAAATTGTCTGAACGGTTGAACTGGTGCTTCTTTGCGTTCTTTTAATGTTAAAAGCTCCTGTAACAACTACTTCCTGTAAAGCTTCATCTCCCGAATTCTCCAAAGCAACCGTGACCAGATTCTGATCACCAAGTGTCATTGAACTGGTTTTCTGCCCAACAGCAGAAACTTCCAAAACATCTCCTGATTTTGCCCTGATTGTGAAAACCCCATTAACATCAGCTGAAACTCCAGCTGTACTTCCTTTAATCTTTACTGTTGCGTAGGGCACCGGTTTCCCCTTGTCGTCAACAATCTTACCTGTTACCGGACGGGTCTGGCCAAATGCTAAGGAGCAGCACAGCGACCCAATCACCAGTAGTGATAGGACTTTTCTCATGTTGTGTTAGTTTATGATTATGCTGCTAATTTAAGACGCAAACTAATTGTTAAATTTTATTTACTAGATAATTTACATTATTTATAACATTTTTTATAGTATATTCTACATATTTATTAAAATTATATTAGAAAGAAATTAGAAATCCTAACCGTTTAGCACATTTTTCTGTCCGTTCATCCCTTCAAATCTCATTTTTTACTCCCCTGTTCGCCCTGTAACTTTGCGCCATGCAAATTTTAGACGGTCAATTGGTGTCAAAATCCACCAAGGAAGAATTGAAACTTAAAGTAGCCCAACTGGTTTCAGAAGGAAAAAAAGTACCCCATCTGGCGGCTGTTCTGGTAGGTTCAAACGGCGCAAGCGAAACCTATGTAGGAGCCAAAGTGAAAGCCTGTGAGGAAATTGGCTTCAAGTCCACCCTGATCCGAATGGAAGAAGACACCAGTGAAAACAAACTGCTGAACGTCATTGAGGACCTGAACCTGGATCAGGATATCGATGGAATTCTGGTTCAATTACCCCTTCCCAAACATATTTCGGATGAAAAAGTGATCAATACCATCCTGCCGGCCAAGGATGTGGATGGATTTCATCCCGCCAATGTGGGTAAAATGGTACAGGGACTGGAAACATTTATCCCTGCTACCCCTTATGGTATTATGCTGATGCTGGAACATTATAAAATTGAGACCAAAGGAAAACATGCCGTGGTAATTGGTCGAAGCAATATAGTAGGCCGTCCTATGAGCATCCTGCTTAGCCAATCCGGTCCGTATGGAAATTGTACCGTCACTATTACGCATTCACATACTCCTAACCTGGCAGAAATTTGCCGGTCAGCAGATATTATTGTAGCTGCACTCGGTATTCCTGAGTTTGTAAAGGCGGATATGGTGAAAGTAGGTGCTATCATTATAGATGTGGGAATTACCCGGGTGGCTGATGCAAGCAAAAAATCCGGCTTCGCACTGAAAGGCGATGTGGACTTTAAAGCCGTTTCACCCAAATGCAGTTTTATCACCCCGGTACCCGGTGGCGTTGGCCCCATGACCATTGCCGCCCTTATGAAAAACACGTTTAAAGCCTGTACCTACAAACACTGATTGGAAGTGGGAAGATGGAAGTGGGAAGTTTAGTTCCGGAATCCGCTTCGAATCTCCACTTCAAACTTCAAACTTCAAACATGTTACTTCCAGTGATGGAATCTTTCTACACCCTGCAGGGTGAGGGCTTTCACCAGGGCCGCGCAGCGTATTTCATACGGCTGGGTGGTTGTGATGTGGGCTGTATCTGGTGCGATGTAAAAGATAGCTGGGATGCATCCAAACATCCTCAGGTAGCTGTCACGGATATCATTAATGGCGCATTGGAATATCCCGGCCGGTTGGCAGTTGTTACCGGTGGAGAGCCCCTGCTCTACAACCTGGATGAACTGACCCTCCAACTTCGTAAAGCCGGTTTTGAAACTAATATCGAAACCTCCGGTTCCAGTCCGCTTAGTGGCTATTGGGATTGGATCTGCCTATCCCCCAAAAAATTCAAGTTTCCTTTACCGGAAGTAATTGCTGCGGCGAATGAATTGAAAGTGGTGATTTTTAATAAATCTGATTTTGACTGGGCAGAAAAATATGCCGCACAGGTACAACCCGGCTGCAAATTATACCTGCAACCGGAATGGGATAAACAAGCAGCTATGTTGCCCCTCATTATTGACTATATCAAAGCCCATCCCCAATGGGAACTAAGTATCCAAAGTCATAAATACATTAATGTTCCCTAGCTGCATAAAATGGCCTAATTTTCGTTTGCTATGTATATGCAGTTTCGTTTTATTCCAATGCTCCTTTTATTCCTGTCAGCCATCCTGCTGACAGCTACTAACCTGAATGCCCAGGTATATAACCCGGAGAAAGTTAATAGCAAAGCGTTAAAACTTTACCAGAAAGCAATGGAACAGGCCGAGGAAGGCTTATTTCCGGAAGGCATCAAATCACTTCAGGATGCTGTAAAAATTGATCCCTCATTTGCCGATGCATGGCTCTCGATTGCCGGCATGTTCGGTGAATTGAAAAATTACGAACAGGCTGTATTGAATTATGAGAAAGCAAAAGCTATCGACTCTTCCTATTTCCGGGATTACAATCTTCCCTATTCCATCAATCTTGCCGGATTGGGAAGATTCCAGGATGCATTGAAAGCCATCCATAGTTTCATGACAATTAATGACCTGAACGAATCGAGTCAGAGGGCTTCCTCCTATCGTAGGAAAACCTATCAGTTCGCAGCAGAACAGGCAACTGACACTGCCATTTCAAACTATCGTTTCTCACCTGTGAACATGGGCGATTCAGTTAATAGCATCGTCTCAGAATATTATCCAGCGCTCACCATCGATAACCAGCAACTTGTTTTCACCAGGCGCGTGGGTAACCGAAATGAAGATTTTTATGAAACCCGTAAAACTGCAGAAGGCTGGTCTCTTTCCAAAGGGTTAACCGGACAAATAAATTCAAATCTGAATGAAGGAGCCCAATCCATTTCATTAGATGGCAAATGGCTGATTTTTACCGGCTGCAATTTTCCGGAAGGCGCGGGCAGTTGTGATTTATATATTTCCTACTTAACATCGGAGGGATGGAGTGAACCGCAAAATCTTGGCAATAAAATCAACACGGAATTCTGGGAATCCGCCCCCAGCCTGTCGCCGGATAAACGCGATTTATATTTTGCCAGTCGCCGGCCTGACGGCTTCGGGGGCAGTGATATCTGGGTCAGTCACCGGCTTCCCAATGGAAGATGGAGTGAACCTGAAAATCTGGGTCCGGAAATTAATACCAGTGGAGATGAAAGTTGTCCATTTATTCATGCAGATAACCAGAGCCTTTATTTTACCTCCAATGGCTTAACCGGCTACGGAGGAGATGATCTTTTTGTGGCAAGAAAAGGCCCGAAAGGAAGTTTCAGTTTACCAAGAAACCTGGGCTATCCCATCAATACCATTGAAAACGAAGGCAGTCTGGTGATTACTGCAGACGGCACAACCGCCTATTATGCAAGCGATCGTTCCGACAGCAAAGGCGGACTGGATCTTTATACTTTCAGTCTGCGCGAAGGTGTGCGTCCAACCAAAACACTCTGGATAAAAGGAACTGTACGCGATAGTAAAACCCAAAAGGGTTTACCGTCTGCGGTTGAACTTACCGATATCAGTACCCGGCAGGTTATCAGTCTGGTTGAAACTGATGAAACAGGAAACTATATTATTACACTTCCAACCGGTCGGGATTATGTATTTAATGTAAACAGAAAAGGGTACCTGTTTTATTCTGAAAATTTACAATTGAGTCAGCGTGCACCTGATTCAACGTATACCATCGATATCGATTTACAGCCTATTACAAAAGATGCAAGTATTGTGTTGAAAAACATTTTTTATGAAAGTGGCAGCAAGGAACTAAACCCCTCATCTGAAGTTGAACTCGACAAACTTGTTGAACTGATGAAGGAGAATCCGACGCTACGGATCCAGATCAACGGGCATACCGATGCAGTTGGAAAGGCGGCTGACAACCTGAGCCTGTCGAATGGAAGAGCCCAGGCCGTGGTTGACTATCTGGTGAAAAAAGGTGTGCAGCCAGCAAGATTAAGTTTCAAAGGATTTGGATCCACCCTTCCGATTGCAGATAATAATACAGAAGAAGGCAGGGCCAAAAATCGCAGAACGGAGGTGAAAGTAACAAGCGAATAACCGTTTTTTCACCCTGTTTTATTCCAGTTCTTCCTGCTATTTTGGCCTAAAATAGTATATGGAAGAGGAACAAATATTTCAGGTAGCCTTAACAAGGGTTCCAACCATCGGATATGTACATGCGAAAGTATTATTGAATCATTTCGGTACTGCTGCCGCCATCTTTGCCGCATCCTCCCGGCAGTTACAGGCTATTGAAGGAATTGGCGAAAACAGGGCAAGGAATATCCGTCAGTTTTCTGCTTTTTCTGATTGCAAAAAAATAGTTGAGAAATCAATTGACAAAGGCATCCGGTTAATTGGATATGGAAGTCCGGATTATCCGGAAACATTGAAGGATTGCTATGATCCTCCCAGTCTGCTTTATTCAACCGGTACCGGATCTTTGAATCTTCCCAAATCAGTAGCCATCATCGGCACCCGGAATCATACAGATTATGGCCGGCAGGTTACTGAAAAACTGGTAAAGGGATTAGCGACTCAAAACATATGCATAATAAGTGGTATGGCTTATGGAATAGATGGGCTGGCACATCGGATAGCGCTTGAAAGTGGTACGTTAACTATTGGTGTGCTGGCGCATGGCCTGGATCATATTTATCCGGCTGCACATACGGGAATGGCAAAAGATATGGTTCGGCAGGGTGGCGCGCTGGTAACTGAGTTTCCGATTGGAACAAAAGCAGAGCGACATCATTTCCCGATACGAAACAGAATTGTTGCCGGAATAAGTAAAGCTGTTATTATTATAGAAACAGGAATAAAAGGGGGCAGTATGATTACAGCCGGAATGGCCAACAGTTATAATATTCCTGTTTTTGCCATACCGGGCAGATTAACAGACAAATTCAGTATTGGATGTAATCAGATGATCCGGAACAATAAAGCTATACCCTATACCAATGTGGATGAATTTCTGGAAGAAATGCAATGGCAAAATCAGGTGCCTGCTCCAAATAAAGCCACTCAATTAAACTTATTGCCAGAACTGGATCCTCCCTCTACCCTATTGGTTCACTTACTCGGAAAACATGCTGTATTGCCATTGGATCAACTTTATATATTAAGCGGACTGGAAGCAGGGACAGCTGCAAAAGCGGTGCTGGATCTGGAATTGAGCGGTATTATTAAATTATTACCCGGTCGCCGTTATACACTCAGTTAAGCTTTCAAAAATGCTAAAAAAGACAAAAATTTGGGAGGTACCCAGGCATCGCCCTATCTTTGCACATGGCAACAAGAAAGACTACTCAACGTAAGCTCGATTTATCCCACAAATTTTTTGGTGAAGGCCTGACCTTCGATGATGTTCTGCTGGTTCCAGCCTATTCTGAAGTGTTACCACGCGAAGTTTCCATTCGTACCAAACTCACTAAAACCATAACGCTGCAGATTCCTATGTTATCGGCTGCTATGGACACGGTAACGGAAGCCCAACTGGCCATTGCCCTGGCAAGAGAAGGCGGAATTGGAATGCTGCATAAAAACATGAGCATTGAACGACAGGCGGAACAGGTTCGTAAAGTAAAACGCAGCGAAAGCGGCATGATACTGGACCCGGTTACACTTACCGCTGAAGCCACTATCGGAGATGCGCTTCGGCTCATGAAAGAAAATAAAATCGGTGGTATTCCTATTATAGATGCAAAGAATAAACTGGTTGGCATTCTCACCAATCGTGACCTTCGATTCGAAACAGCCAAGGCAAAAAAAGTGAGCGAAGTAATGACGAAGGACCGGCTGGTTACCGCACCGGAAGGAACGGATATGAAAAAAGCAGAAAAAATTCTGCAGCAACATAAAATCGAAAAGCTACCGGTGGTCAAAAAAGACGGCACACTGGCCGGATTAATTACCTATCGCGACATACTGCAACTGCAAAGTTTTCCGCACGCCAACAAGGACGCCTATGGTCGTCTGGTAGTTGGTGCCGCCGTTGGAATCACAAAAGATATGCTGGATCGCGTTGCAGCCTTGCAGCATGTAGGGGTGGATGTAATTACGATGGACTCTGCACACGGACATACCCGTGGTGTTATGGAAGCCGTAAAAAATGTGAAGAAAAACTTCAAACAACTTCAGATAATTGCCGGCAATGTTGGTACTGCTGATGGCGCAAGAGCACTTGCAGAAGCAGGTGCCGATTGCGTGAAAGTGGGAATTGGTCCGGGTTCCATTTGTACAACAAGAATAGTAGCAGGATCGGGTGTTCCGCAACTGACTGCAATTATGGAAGCATACAGTGCGCTACAGCCAATGGGTATTCCGCTGATTGCAGATGGGGGTATCCGTTATACCGGAGACATGGTTAAAGCACTGGCAGCCGGAGCAAATTGTGTTATGATGGGCAGCGTGTTTGCCGGAGTGGAAGAAAGTCCGGGTGAAACCATTATTTACGAAGGCCGTAAATTCAAGGAATACCGTGGAATGGGCTCTATTGGAGCAATGGCTCAGGGATCCAGCGACCGTTATTTTCAGGACGTGGAAGATGATATCAAAAAACTGGTACCTGAAGGTATTGAAGGACGAGTTGCCTATAAAGGACATCTGAAAGAAGTAGTGGCGCAATTTGTAGGCGGATTAAGAGCAGGCATGGGCTATTGCGGATCAACAGATATTGAAACGCTTCAGCAAACAGCCAGGTTTACCAAAATCACCAATGCAGGCATGAAAGAAAGCCACGCACATGATGTGGACATTACAAAAGAAGCACCAAACTATAGTAGGAAATAATTCAGAAGGGATGAGCTATTTTCGTAGCAATGAAGAAGTTTCATCCCTTTCTTTTATCAATCAGCAGTGGCTTACTGTTGTCGGCAGCATGGCCACCCATGCCTACCACCTTCCTGATTTTCCTGGCATTTATTCCCTTATTCCAATTACTTGAACAGGGCCCCTCAAGAAAAGCTTTTCTTGGCTGGTGTTTTCTGGCCATGCTGATTTGGAATTGTTTAACCACCTGGTGGATCTGGAATTCCACTGATGTGGGAACTATTGGAGCCATCCTGACCAATACTACATTAATGTGTCTGCCCTGGCTGGCACTCTTTAATGTGCAAAAAAGGCTGGGCAGCCGATTCAGCTACTGGACATTTATGGCCTGCTGGATTACCTTCGAATACATTCACCTTAATTGGGAATTAAGCTGGCCCTGGCTCACCCTTGGAAATGTTTTTGCAAACACCCCGGGTTGGATTCAATGGTATGAATTCACCGGAACAACCGGCGGTTCGGTTTGGGTACTGGCCCTTAATATTTTGCTGTTTCGTCTGCTTAAAACAAGACAACTACCTGCGCCAGCAAAGAAAAATGCCTCCTTTTTTCAGGTTGCAGCATTAGCTGTACTACCATTGATCCTATCATTTGCACTTAAACCGGCTGCCAATGAACAAAAAAATACTACCCAATCAGATGTAAAAAACATTGTAGTTGTTCAACCCAATATTGATCCCTATGCGAAATTTTCTCCCGGCACACAGCAGGATCAATTAAATCAACTGATCAGGTTAAGTGAAGCTGAAATCGACAGTCAGACTGTTCTGGTAGTTTGGCCAGAAACGGCCATTAATTCTCCCAATGGAATTGAGGAAGATAGTATTTATAAAAATGCTTCCCTTCAACCCATCTGGCAATTTCTTGCAAGGCACCCGGGCATCAAACTGGTATCGGGAGTGGAAGCCTATAATTATTTGCCGCCTGATACAAAATCGCCCTATGCCAGGGCCATCAGAGGAACGAATTTGTTTTATGAAGCGTACAATACGGCCGCCATTTTTGACAGTTCCGGTATGCTTAACCGTTATCATAAATCCAGACTGGTGCCGGGTGTGGAAACATTACCCTCTTTTCTCCGTTTTATGGACAGCTGGTTTGAACAATTCGGTGGAACATCCGGAGGTTATGCAAAACAGGAAGAGCGCACTGTATTAATGGATTCCGCAAGCGGACTGGCCATTGCGCCGGCAATTTGTTATGAATCAATCTATGGTGATTTCATGACGGGATTTATTCGGAACCATGCCAATATCATCGTCATTATTACAAATGATGGCTGGTGGGGAAATACAGCCGGGCATAAACAACACCTGGCTTATGCCCGCCTGAGAGCGATTGAAACACGTCGCTGGGTAGTGAGAAGCGCGAATACCGGCATCAGCGCATTTATAGATCCATCCGGAAAAATTATTCAGACGCAGGCATGGGATACTGCAGCAGCCATAAAAGAGCAGGTTCAACCCAGGGAGAACATAACATTTTTTGTTCGTTTTGGAGACTGGATATCATGGATCATGATTTTACTGGCGGTGTTATTGATTAGTTATTCAAGTTATATTTTTATTAAGAACCGCAATTCCAAAAATCAAAGAAAATGATGCACTATACTATAAGCGGCGAGGGAAAAACCGTGGTATTGATACATGGTTTTGGAGAAGACAGCCGGATTTGGAACCGGCAGGTGGAATGGATGCAAAAATCGTTTAAAGTAATTGTTCCTGATTTACCTGGTACAGGCAGGACGCCTGTTTCTGTTGAATTGACTATGGAATCCATGGCTGCCGGAATTAAACAGATTCTGGATAAAGAAGGTATTAAAAAATGTACCTTATTAGGCCATTCAATGGGTGGTTATATCAGTCTGGCTTTTGCAGAACTTTTTCCAGCACTGCTGGAAGGATTAGGTCTTTTGCATTCGAGTGCTTTTGCCGATAATGAAACAAAAAAAGAAGCCCGGCGCAAGAGCATTGATTTTATCAGCAAACATGGAGCAGGGCCCTTTCTGGAAGCATCAACACCCAACCTGTTTACGGAAAAAAACAGGATTTCGATGAATGAACAGATCAGGGAATTAACGGAGCGGCATCTATATATGGGACCGGCAGCATTGATCGCATTTTATAATGCCATGATTGCGAGGCCAGACCGTACAGAAATCCTGAAAACAGCCCCCTTTCCGGTGCTGTTTTTAATCGGCCGCGAAGATCAGGCCATCCTTTTTAGCGACTCCATGCAACAGGTTTATCTCCCTGAATTGTCCTATATTTATATACTTGACAAGTCCGGGCACATGGGCATGCTGGAAGAACCCCTGTTATTTAATAAAGCATTGTTTGATTTTCTTTCCGATCTGCCTGCGTAGTCGATCAACCATTTTGAATGAAAACAATTGGTATACTGCTGTTGGCTCTTATGGGATTCTGTTCCTCTCTGTTGGCTGCGCATATACGAGGAGGTGAGTTAACATACAGATACCTTGGTGCCGGTGCAACAGCAGATTCTTCCCGTTACGAATTAACATTAAAACTATACGTAGATTGTAGTGCCAGAGGAGATGGGCAATTGGATTCCGATGTAGATTTTACCATTTTCAGTAAAACTGGTGGTACAAGGTTTCTTAGATCTGTGAATGCCTCTTTATTAAGGGATCAGCGAATTGAATATGATCCCAATTCAAACCCCTGTATTCTCAACCCGCCTACTGATGTATGTTATCGTCTTCGCTATTATACAACTATTGTTACATTAGCAAACTCACAAGACGGTTATTCAATTGCTTTTCAGCGTTGTTGCCGAATTGATAATATCCGGAATGTGGCGGGCAATAGTGGAGATATCGGTGCTACCTATTCCTGCGAAATACCAGGCACCCGTGCACTGGCGGATGCAATCGATAATTCCAGTCCAACTTTCAATCCGAATGATGCCATCGCCATTTGCATTGGAACCAATTTCAACTTTGATTTTTCTGCAGAAGATGCCGATGGAGATTCACTGGTATATGATTTATGTGATGCTTATATTGGAGGTGGACGTGAGCCCGGCGCCTGTGTAACCTGTACATCACCCAACCCCACTTCCGCACCTCCTCACACCCGGGTCAATTACAATGGTGGATTCAGTGGTGCAAGTCCGTTGGGAGGTGGTGTATCTATCAACCGACAGACGGGATTGATTTCAGGTGTTGCGCCCAATGCAGTTGGCCAGTATGTAGTTACGGTTTGTGCCCGGGAATACCGGCAAGGCATCCTGATAAATACACATCGAAAAGATATTCATATCGCTGTATCCAACTGTCAGCCACTACGAGCATTTCTATCACCTGATTATAGTTTCTGCGACGATTTCAATGTTACCTTTCAAAATGGTCAGGCCAATCCTGCCGGAGCCGTCTATATCTGGAACTTTGGTGATGGCAGCCCAAATGATACCGTGCGCACGGCACTTGGACAAATCCAGCACCAATACACAGATTCAGGAACCTATACCGTTAAGTTGAAAGTATTGCTTGCAGCCGGACAATGTGTTGATTCCACTACTACGCTGGCAAGGGTTTATCCGGGATTTTTTCCGGGATTTGTCTTCAACGGATCCTGTGTACTGACTCCCTTCAATTTTATTGATACCACAAGAAGCCAATATGGAACGGTTAGTAAATGGTCCTGGAATTTTGGAGATGAAACCACCGATACGGATGTTGCCATAACCCAAAACCCTTCCTATAAATATAATTCGCTCGGCTTTAAAACAGTTACCCTCCAGGTGGAAAGCAATAAAGGTTGCAGGGGTACTGCGACGGCGCAGGTAGAAGTTCGGGATCGTCCGACTTTACTGCTGCCATTCAAAGACACGCTGATTTGCAGCATCGATGAACTGCCGCTGATTGCAACTGCACCGGGAACCTTAAATCCGGTTTTCACCTGGACACCCGGCACCAATATCCGCTTTGCCAATACACCCAATCCGGTAGTATTCCCTAAAACAACCACAACGTATAAAGTCAACCTGAATGACAATGGATGTACCGCAGATGATTCCGTGCTGGTTCGTGTAGTTGATCAGGTAACCCTGAGTGTTTCACCGGATACCACTATTTGTTTAACTGACCCGGTTCAGGTTACTGCCTTCGGCGATGGCCTTCGCTTTGAATGGACACCTGCTGCTGATTTTGATGATCCGAATTCTAAAACGCCCTTTGTTACACCCACTGCAACCACTATCTATTCTGTTTTGGCACGAATCGGTGGTTGTACTGCCACTGATCAGCTTACTATCCGTACTGTTCCCTACCCACCGGTGAATGCCGGTGAAGACAGGGTCATTTGTTTTGGAGATTCCTCTATGCTGATCGGAACCATTCAGGGGGCTTTCTTTAACTGGAGTCCACGGAGTTTTTTGTTAGACGAAAATACCCTCACCCCAATAGCATATCCCCGCTTTTCAACCTCCTATGTTTTGACTGTTACAGACACCATTGGCTGTCCGAAACCAAGTACAGATACCGTGTTGGTTGGTGTGCGTCCGCCAATTCCTGCTTTTGCAGGAAATGATACGGCAATTGTACTTGGACAACCATTGCAACTGAGGGCAAGGGGTGCCGAAATTTATCGATGGGAGCCTTCAACAGGATTAAGCGATCCCACTATTGCCGACCCTATTGCAAACATCACCCAGAGCCAAACCTATTCTGTTCGGGTATCCACACCGGAAGATTGTTTTGCTTATGATACCATCAATATTGCTGTTTATACGTCGGCTCCGGATATATTTGTCCCGAATGCCTTCACACCCGGACGAAATAACAATGCCCTGTTCCGTCCGATTCCTGTGGGTATTGCCCGAATTGAATATTTCAGGGTATTCAACCGATGGGGTCAGCTGGTATACAGCAGTGGAATAGCCAGCCAGGGCTGGGATGGTAAAGTGGCAGGACGGGATCAGGGCACCGACACCTATGTTTGGATGGTACATGGAACCGATTATACGGGTAAAACAATATTTAAGAAAGGTACCGTTGTTTTAATACGGTAATTAGCAGAAAGCAGCTTGAACATGACACATATTGCATTAATAACCGGTGCAACAGCCGGATTTGGACTGGCCACCGCACGTAAACTGGCAGAAAAAGGGTACCAGCTCATTTTAACAGGAAGAAGGGCCGACCGCCTGAAAGAACTGGAGACAGAACTCTACAATAAATTTGGAACAAAATGCCAGACCCTGGTTTTTGATGTGCGTGATAAAGAGGCTGTATTTCAGCAAATTGGGAATCTGGAATCCGATTGGAAAAAAATCGATCTGCTCTTTAACAATGCCGGACTGGCACTGGGCCGCGATTATTTTGAAGAAGCCGATATGGATGACTGGGAAACCATGATCGACACCAACCTGAAAGGGGTGATCTATGTAACACGTGCCATACTGCCGGGCATGATTGCAAATAAAAAAGGGCATATTATCAATATGGGGTCTATTGCGGCCAAAGAAATTTATGAGCGCGGTAATGTATACTGCGCCTCCAAACACGCTTTAGATGCCCTTTCCAGGTCTATGCGGGTCGATTTATTACGCCATGGCATCAAGGTTACGGCCATTCACCCCGGAGCTGCGGAAACGGAGTTTTCTGTGGTTCGTTTTAAAGGAGATACCGACAAAGCAACTGCTGTTTACGAAGGTTTTCAACCCCTGGAGGCAGAGGATATTGCAGAAACCATCTGGTTTTGCGCCAGTCGGCCAGCACATGTATGTATCAACGACCTGGAAATCACCTGCACCGCTCAGGCAAATGCTTATTTATTCCATAAGGATAATGGATAACACTTAAAAACCGGTCAACTTAGCGAATACCTTGTAAAAATCGGGGCCTGTCAACAATAGCAGGCCTCTCCTATCGTTTATTTCTGGAATTCCGAACCCTTTCAAAAACTGTATGGTTTTTGATGAATGAAAACTGATAGGATGAAAAACCTTATTACCACTGCCACTTTCCTGGTGGCTTGTATATGCACCCATTCGGTCCAGGCACAGGACCTTATCCGGCAGCAATCCTGCCAGACCAATACTGTTCAGCACCAGATCGACAGCCTCAAGCGATACTATTCTTCCAATGGATTTTCTCTGATGAGAGAAGCCAGCATGCAGATGGAAAGTCAATATGAAATGCCGATTATCGTTCCTCTTACACAGGGCGAATGGTACAGCTTTGTATATGTTGGAAATCCGGAATCCAGATTGCATGAAGTGCGCATGTATGATTACATGGAGAAAATGGTCATCTACCGTAAGAACCTGAAAAAAGATGCATCGGCCAATGTGATCAATTTCACGTATGAACCTGCATCAAGCGAATACCATATCATCAAACCGGTTCAGATCAACAATAAACAAAAGGATTTATGCGGCTATGTAATGTTGTTTAAACGAACGGATAAAAGAACCGCTACAACTGGAAAATAAAAAAACTAAAGAAGCCTGGAGTAATTCCGGGCCTCTTCAGTATAACCAACCGTCCTGTAATATTTTTCAGCAATGCTGTACAGCAAAGATACCACCTGCTGTTTTTTTCACAATACCCTAATGTGGTTATTCTTAACTGTTCAACATTGATTTCTTTATTGCTGTGCAAGTGAAATTCGAATCTGCAATCCTGCACGCGTAGTGGTTATTGGGGCGGATGTTGAAATTTTCGGTATCGTTCTTCGCTGATCAAAGAAAAGGCGAAGATTGATTCGGTTATTCAATACATAATCAATCGAAGGCGAAATGGTCACTACTTTTTGTCCGGCTGTTGGCAAGGCCGCTTCCTGATCGAGCCTGCTATTAGCTGTTGCATCATCGCGCAGGCCAAGATCCAGTCGCATATTCAGATCATTCGAGAGTTCTTTGGAAGCCTGTTTACTACCCGGCATTTTTATTTTAAAAGGAAGATTCAATCCTCTTTTCCGCCAACCCACGCCCACCGTAAATTCTTCCGAACGGGATTCACTCAACTGAAAATCGATCAGACTCAGACTCAGTTGCCGGCTCTTCTTATATTCGAAACGCAGGGTCAGCTGATTGGTGAACTGCATGTCGATATCAATAAATGGCGAGAATGCTTCAGAAATTGAAATATTCGGCACCAGGAAATAGGGATAAAAATTACCTGTGGCTGTATCAATAAAGCCAGGTGCATTCAATGCCAGCGGATCAGCATACATCAGGTTATTATTGAAGCTGTTCATGCTCAGACTGCTGTTATAGGCATGGGTCAGTGTTACATTGCTGAAGGTCTTTTCCAGTCCGGGTATCCTGGTAAGTCCGGTATAGGTAACCCGCCAGTTTGGTTTTGGTAAAATATTTCGGAATGGATTGGATCGTACACTGCTGTTTTCCTGCTCAATCAATGCAACTGAATTAGGATCCTTGTTGGTGTAAGCGGCTATGAAGGATGGAATCAAAACATCCTGCGCATATCGGCTGTAGCCGGTATAATAGCCATCCGACAATCGCTGATCAGCCGGGTCCAATGCATTCCAATATGGATTCTTCAAGGCATTACGCTCACTTAGAATAATCCGGTTTTCCTGGAAACGCTGGAAGGTTTCTGTTACCTTATTTGGTTCAAACTTTGCGAACAAAGTCTGGAAAGAAATATAACTAACATTGAAGGAGCCTGCAACATAGGGACTGAGCCTGGCAAAACTTCCATTCCCTACAGTATCCTTAAACAGTTCGGAATAATTTTTTCCAAATGATTTATCCAGGTTCAGGTCAATCATCAGATCACGTACCGGAATCAATTGCGCGGTGATACTTAAACGCTGGTTGAAATCCTGCCGGTTTAAATTATTCAGCAATGGATTATTCGTGATCAAACCACGCCGTGCAAAATCATTGATGAATGAAGTATCCGGTTGTTTTCCAAAAACGAAGCCCCAACCCGGTGCTGTAGTACGGGTATTCATTCCAAGGAACTTACTACTATCCGTATAACCTGCAAGTGAAGTTGAACCGGTTTCTGAATACTGTACACTTACACGTTTTACAGAAGTGATTATCCGGCCAATTATTTTCACCACTGTTCCAACCTGAGGTAAATCATTGGGGTTGCGTTTTACTTTGATTTTACCTTTCTTGTTTCTGGTTGTATCCGATGCAGACTTTGATTCATCTGAAGGAGCTGCCTGCGGAGCATCCCAGTCGATGGCCCGTAACCACCTTGATTTTGCATAGAGTCTGGTGAAATCCAGTTCCGCTGCCATATTTTTTTCCTGCCCATTGGTAATAAAATTACCCAGGCTTTTGGCGAATTCATCCTGTGAAGCAGTCAGCCAGTTATATCGGGCAGTATAACCTACCCGAATGGTAGTCCAATCTAGTATGGGTATACGGTTAGTTGGAAGCGTATAGGTAATATTAGCCGATTGGTCATACGTAACATTTCTTCCACCGCGCCAGAACAATTGCCACATCCGTCTTCTCTCATTCCGATCGAGTCTGCCGGAGTCTTCATCTACCCTTGCCCGATTGACAGCAGTAAAATCAATATTAAGCGAGCGGGTCAGATCCCAACGCAGATTATAATACCGATCAAACGTAAAATACTTATCATAGGTTTCCGGAATAATGCCTTTTGGTCCGCCTACATTTCTTGGGCGGATAGCACCAAACTGCCGGTTCACATCAGCACGGAAACTAAGCAGGGATGGGGCATAATTAAAATTGAATTCCTTCACCAGATCATACCATTTAGATGGCCCTTTGAATTTCTTCTTGAATGGCTCCCAGTATTTGGGTGTACCGGTGAAATTATATCCCAATCCTGCGCGATGCCTGGCCATTTCTTCTGATTCAATCAGCGGACTAAACCGTTCAACTTTGGTATAGGAATAACTGACATCAAAATTTTCAACACTGTAGATTTTTTGTTTTTTACCCGTTGTATTCAGTTTACGAACATTGGTAAAATTGATTGTTTTGGTAGTTGTTACATCCACCGCTTCATTTCGGATAGAATCCCGATCAGCTCCACTGGCCGCATTCAGTTTATCTTTCAGTTTAACATCCAGATCATAAGGATCATACTCAGGTGTTAAAACAGTTTGAGAATATCCTGCATAAACGGGTATTGAAATGCCTGCTTTTGCAGGTAATAGTTTGCCCAGCTCCAGATTTGCAGCGGCATCAATCTGAGTGAAATTTTCCCTGCTGCGCTCATTCACACGCTGCTCCAGATTACCAAATCCAATACTGCGTGCGGCGGCGGACATTGACACGGTTCCAAGATCCGCCAGTTTGATATCCACCCGGCCAGTTGCCGCCCATCCGCCACTTTCATCAAGAGAGGAAAGCCTTAATTCATTGAACCAGACTTCTGAGCAAACAGGGCTGCCTGAATTGTTTACAATTCCCATAAACATACCGCGCACTTCCCCCAGATTCGGATTACCAAATATGGCATAGGTTTTTCCATCATCGTCCGTTTCGGAATAATACAGATTGGTTTGAGTAGAACTGTTGCGGCTTAATTTAAGATTGATTAATCGCTGAATGGATAAATTCAATTCGTTCTGGGTTGGCCAAACAATATCGCCCTGCGAATCAGTATACCTGCCAAAAGGGGTAACTTTCAGGGGTATGCGAATTTCATAATAGTTCCCTACAAAATCATTCCCGAGTCGAATCACCGCTGAAAGATCATTATCCTGAATGGCCGGTGAACCAACCACACTTTCTGCGTGCACAAACATTTTCATTTCTCCATACTGACGCAGATCCAGGTTCATGGTTTTGAAAACACCCCGCCCATCTGTACTTGGCAGGTTACAAATTTTCATACTCATCGCCTGTTCGTTCTGAAGAATATTCACATTGTTATTACTCAATTGCTGCACCCGGAGAATGCCGGGAGGAATGAGGTAATTCACCGGTGAACGCGATCCGTTTTCTTCCACATTTACAGCCAGCACATTAAACTCAGTGGGACTATTTTCCGGAAGCGGCTGATAGGTTCCTGTGGTATCCAATTCAAAAGAAAAACGACGCCATTGGTTTCGAACCAATTCCAGTTTTGCAAAGCGGGTGATGACAGAATCTTCAAATCCGGTCAGGAACATCCGGATAAATCGAATGGATTTAAAATCAGGAATATTTCCTACTTTTTGCTCGTACTCCGCAATTGGAATCCGGAACAGATACCATTTCTGCTGAGGTCCTTCTCCTGCAATGATTCGTTCATCGGTAATATAGTTTTGTCCAACTACCAGATCCTGCGGACGAAGATTCACGCGGTACTGAAAATATTCTTCGAGTTCGTTTAAGGTGTTATCGCGGTTTAAATCTTCCTGATCCGGATATAATGTAAATGCAGTTGTTACTGTAGAGTTAGCTGCTGCAATTGGTGAGTTGCCATGCGGGTTGTTGATCTGTTTATAACGGGCAAGTATATCTCCATCGGGATTATTATAAAACTCATCGCGGTAGTTCCGGAAATTATCATTCGAAGGATCTGCAAGGGCTTGTTGATAGGCAGGTGAATTGGTGCCAAAGGTGGCTGCCAGCTGATTCAGATAAGAACTGAATTTTCTTCTTTCCGCTTCATCATCCAGGCCATCAAATCCCACATCCTGAAAGGGACGATCCGTTGGATCATTACTGAATGCAGTAGTAACCTGAATTGGATTATTGGGAGAATTACCCCAGGCAGAACTGGAATCAACCGCCGCCTGAATATTTGGAGTGGGCAATCCATTTTCAAAAAACCGTCGTCCGTCTCTTAATACATCTTCTGAAATATTACCCAGGTTGAAATACAATTGTCCGCCATTACTGTTGGGTTGCATTATAAACGGATCCTGCATCCAGAATTCAATAAACTCAACATTTCCTGTTTCAAAATCAACCTGATCGAGTCCGCGCATAATACCACCCCAGCGCTGTTGCGGATTCAGGAGTTTCCCATTGGCAGATACGCTACCCGGACGTGTATCATAGTTATAAGGTCCACGATCAGTTGGGTAATAGGCAAGGTCAAACGTAATCAACTGAGCGGTTCCATAATCCGGTGTACGTGCCGGGAATAATTGATTTTGTGTAACGGCCCTTACTCTCGGATCAAGGAAGTAATCATTCGGAAAATGGGAGGTCAACGGGTTATTGGGCGCCCGTCGGTCCTGCAGATTGGGTTCAATATTATACCAGGCCAGTTTGGCGCGATTAAATCCATATGCCAGGGAATCACTCAGCTCGCCTTCCGGAAACAATCCATTTCCCTGGGGTGTAGAGGCGAGACTCCAGTTAATCAAAGGGAATCGAAGATCAATGCTGTTTCTCGTTCCTTCAAAATCATCTACATAAATCAACCCGCTCTCCCCTTTACCAATTTGAGGCGGGTGACCGGGCTTAAGTATAGCACCTTCACCATAAGCTGTGATGGTACTCATTTCGGTGGTTTTATACACAGGAATTTTATCCAGCCACCTGGTAAGTCGGGGTGCATCTGCCCGATAGCTGAAATCCAATCCGTACATCGTGTTACGGATCGGGTCTTCATTATAATTCATTTTCGTAAAGAACGGACGTTCACCTAAACGCACCATTTGCCCCCCAAACGTAAAGGACTCCTTAACCGTATTGATGGCCATATAATCCCATCGAAGCCCCATATAATTTCGTTGCTGGATTCCGAAGGTGGCGTTGTTTTCAAAACCCACCTGTACCGGAATACCAGAATTCAGGATGGCCTGATTAATGATTTTTACCGAACCCAGGTTGTAGTCAACCATATAATCAATGCCTTCAACAAGTGTCCGTCCGCCTGAAGTAACCGTTACCGAGCCCTGTGGCACGTTAAATGCGCCCAGTGGTATATCGGAAGTTGCCTGCCCTTTAGCAGTACCGCTGATAATAAAGCGATCGAGATTGGCATAGGTTTTTGCTATTTCCTTGATGGTATCGTACAAGGGCTGGAAAAGGTATTTGTCTTTAATATCCTGTGATACTCCCTGAAATGCGACAGAATCAAGATCACGTCCGAAAGGTTCCAGGAAAGGAAAGATAATTCTGGCCTGGTTGGAGATTACCGTAAATCCTTCAATATAATCAAAGACCCCATCGGGTTGCGGATCGCGGTTATTGTTGAGCCGGTCCAGGTTCAGGACAGTAATCAGCGGGATACCCGTTTTTGGACCTTCTGGCAGGTAGCGCTTGGTACCAAGACTTGGTTCTTCATATAAAACGTTCAATTTAAAATCGGCCGGCTGAACACTGGATATATAACCACCATCCCTTGTACGCAGGGCATATACGTTTTTCATCATCAGGTCAAAAATGGGAAGGGTGGTTCTTTGCGAAGTTGCTTTCAGCATTTTCAGGAAAAGCACTTTCGGGTTACCGGCAATGATGGCGGTGGTATCTGGTGGAATATCCTGCGAAAACTCACCCACCTGAAAAATCCGTCCATTATAACTGTACTGAAAGGCAATACCCAATACCTCATCTGGTTGGAGTGGCTGGCTCAAAGAAAGGAAACCAACCTGGGGATTGAAATAATAATCGTTTGGTCCCAGTTTCCGTGCAAAGGTTTTTTCAAAATCCTGTACCGGACGCAAACCCAGACTTCCCAACTTAGCTGTAACCTGTGCTGAACGCCGGCTGGAAGGATCGGATGCAAGGGCCTGGTACAATCCGTTCACTGTATTGGCGGGAAGAGAATCGGGCCCGATTGGTGTAGGATAATTATAGGGAAAACGCTCGCCCAAATCAGCCAGGGCAACGATATCTCTGGTTTCGGTGGTGGCTCCATTCCGGTTGGTAACCCATACTTCCAACCGCAGAATATTAACCAGGGAATTAACGGCTGGCAGGCTACCCATCGCCCGGTTATAATTCTGCCGGAAAAAATGTGACATAAGGAAGTGCCGGTTCTCTTCATAATCATTCACCTTAAACTCAAAGTTGGTAGTTGCTGCACCGCCTACCAGGCCCAATGATTGCCGTTGAGCCCGCTGGTTGGCCAGGATTCCGGTTATAAAAAGTTTCCCGAATTGTAATTGTGTTTTGATACCAAAAAGAGATTGCGCCCCTGGTATGAGGGATCCTTTCGTGGAAAAGGACACATTCCCTGCTTCGATTCGTTTTATTATTTCATCGGGACCGCCGGTATAATCCAGTTTCAACTGATTTTCGAAATCGAAATTTGCCTGGGTATTATAGGTAATCGGCAATTTCATTTTGTTTCCGATATTACCCAATACGCTCAGGTTGGCATTCATATCGAAATCAAATCCGCCATTTTTTCTGGCTCTTTCGGGCAGGGTGGGATTTTTTATATTTTGTCCCTGGTAGCCCGCAATGATATCCACATTCCCCATTGGACGCACATCCACTTTTCCTCCGCCAAAAATGCGGTTGAAAAAACTTTCAGAAACGGAGAGTTTGGGTTTGATATTTTTTCGGTTGAGTCCGGTTAGTACATCCGCCCGTTGCCGGAAATAGTCTCTTTCCTGCATGGCCGCCCGATACCGCAGATACTCTTCGAAGCTCATGTAGGTGGGAGTTCTAAAATATTGATCCCCGATTTTTTCAACAATAAAATACTGTCGGGTAATCGGATCGTATTCCACCGTTTTATTGATATTGGAAGGATCGTTTAAATCAAAGGGATTGCGACTGATCCCTTGTTCTGCTCTTCTGTCCTGCAGGGGAAAGCGCATGGTATCCGGTGCAACCGGCCGGCTTGTATCTGCCGCTACCCGTCGGGTGGTATCCTGTTGGTAATAGCCTGCCTGAACCGGACAAACCATTGCCAGTGCCACTATTACGAAGAATAGGAGACGCCAATAAATCATGCGAAAATTGCCCACAGTCTTTTCCCAGGTAATTAGTTAGGTAGAACTCCTGCTATAGGCTTAGAGGTTTTTAAGTGCTGATTTGATAATTTCTTCTACTTTGTCAGAACCTGGATGATGCTGCATTGACTTCCGAAGGGCTACTTCAGCAGCCGGACGGGCAATCCCAAGTGCCAACAGAGCATTTAACGCATCGGCTTCGGTGGTATTGCCTATTGACACTGAATTATTTAGGTCGAGAGACTGCTTGGTTAGTTTATCACGGAGTTCCAATATTATTCTCTCTGCAGATTTCTTGCCAATTCCTTTAACCGCCTCCAGTTGTTTTGTATTTCCCTGAATAATGGCACGTGAAATTTCTTCTGGTTTCAAAGACGATAACATCATGCGGGCTGTTGAAGCTCCTACCCCGTTCACGCCCAACAATTGCAAAAACATTTCTTTTTCAGCCGTTGTGGCAAATCCGAATAACAGGTGCGCATCTTCCCGTATGTGCAGGTAGGTGTACAATTGTCCCTGGGATTTACCCTGGATCTCGGCATAGGTGTTTAATGATATAAAGACCTCATATCCAACTCCCTGAACATCAATATGAACAAAAGTTGGAGTGATGAGGGCGAAATTCCCCTTCAGAAAAGCGATCATAGGCTGCAAAATAAACTATTACCCCTAAATTTGTGCCGCTTTTACAATTTAACGCATGACCAAAAAAATTACAGCCGCCATTACAGCCGTAGGCGGTTTTGTTCCCGAGGACAGGTTAACCAATCTCGACCTCGAGAAAATGGTAGACACCAACGATGAATGGATCCGTACCAGAACAGGAATTTCTGAAAGAAGAATTTTACGTGGGGAAGGAAAGGCCACTTCCGATTTAGCTGCTCCGGCCGTGCTGGATCTGCTGAAAAAAAGGGGCATGGACGCAAGTGAAATTGATTGCCTGATAGTTGCCACGGTTACACCCGATATGGTTTTCCCGGCAACTGCCAATATAGTTTGTGACAAAATAGGGGCCGTAAATGCATGGAGTTTTGATTTGGGTGCAGCCTGTTCAGGCTTTCTATTCGCGCTTACAACCGGAGCTTCCTTTATTGAAAGTGGCCGCTACAAAAAAGTAGTAGTGGTAGGTGCCGATAAAATGAGTGCCATTGTTGATTATACCGATCGGAATACCTGTATTCTGTTTGGAGATGGCGGTGCCGCTGTGTTACTTGAACCAAATGAAGAGGGCTATGGCATCCTTGACAGTAGATTGAAATCAGACGGCACAGGTCGTTATTATTTAAATATGAAGGCGGGCGGATCTGCTTATCCGGCAACTATTGAAACAGTTACCAATCGGGAACATTTCGCCTACCAGGAGGGGAAAACAGTTTTCAAATTTGCAGTTAAAGGGATGGCGGATGTAAGTGCCGAGCTGCTAGAAAAAAACAATTTGACTGGCGCTGATATAGCCTGGCTGGTTCCTCACCAGGCCAATCTCCGGATTATTGATGCCACTGCTGAACGTCTCGGTCTTCCCAAAGAAAAAGTAATGATCAATATTCAGCGTTATGGAAACACGACCGCCGCTACCATTCCTCTTTGCCTATGGGAATGGCAAGACCAGCTCAAAAAAGGCGACAACCTCGTTTTTGCAGCTTTTGGCGGCGGCTTTACCTGGGGTGCTACATTGGTGAAGTGGGGCATAGAAGGTGAAAGGTGAAAGGTGAAAGGTGAAAAGCGAGAGGGGAAGAGGTGAGAGGTGAAGAGGTGAGAGGTGAAAATTATCAGGAAAATAAAAAGAAGCAGCCCGGTTGGACTGCTTCTTTTTTTGTTTAAGCTGAATGCCAATTTATAGTTCAGTGAACCAATTGTTTAATCGGATGAGCCAATTGGTTGTATTTATGAGCCAATTCTTAGCAATTTGAGCCAATTAGATTGGTTTTTGAGCCAATAGATATATTTATATTTAACTGTATTACAACCTTTTATAGCAGATTCTTCAAATTTTAGGCGGTATAATTCTTCCTAATCCTCCGTAATCCTTCGTTATCTTCCGTTTTCCTACGTTCTTCGCTTTGACCTCCCTTTACCTTCCCTTTACCTTCGGTATTCTACCCATTCCCCACCAGCTCTACCTGTATACTCCCTGCACACCTTATGTACCCCCCTTGCAAAACTCTTTCAAAACCCAAGTTCGATCTAATATTGAATAAACAGTATCCCCCTCTCCCCTCTCCCTTCTTCTACGCCTCCTCATCAAAGTATAACTTGTAATATTTTTTTCCGACCATTTCATCATAACCGCGTTCAAGCAGATCGCGGCGACCGTGGATGTAGACGTGAAAATTTTTATCGAGTTTGAGAATTGATTTAAACACTTTCTGCTGTTGCTTTACGGCGGCGATATGGATTTCAAAATCCTCATCAATGCTATAGTTGCGGCTTGCTTCAAAATTCCGTTTATAATCCATAAAACTATCCACCACATCGGGGTGATGGATAACTTCCTCAGCAAATTCCTGAAGATTAAACTGCTCTTTGGATTTGAAATAATCCATCGATTTATTAAGCAGATCAATCTGGTCTGATTTATTTATTTCAAATTTCTCAGCATATTCTTTTTCGATAAAAAGCTTACATAAACCAAGTGCCTGATTGGTATGATGATAACTATCTGTATAAGGTTGAACCTGTAAAAAATCAGTTACCCAATATTGTGTGTCGTTTTGCTTATTCGTATTATCCACCACCAAAACTTTATATCCTTCAGCTTCATTATCACGAATGATTAAGCAACCCTTATCCAATTTATTAATATTGATTCCATCTTCTGCTGCCAGTTCCCATCCACCCGCATGAGAAAAGACTTTCAAAAAAGTTTCCTTGGTTTCTGATTTGAATAATCCGAGCGCCTGTTTTTCTTCTCCTTCAATCAGCAATTTGTGAAAAAGCACCACATACAATTCGCCTTCTTTTACCCGGGCATGGGTAGATTTTTGATAGAGTAACTGCGCAAGAAAAACCGAGACTTTCTGAAACGATCCGGGATCATGAAAAATCGTTTTGGCATATTGATACACTTCATTCATTTCGATATCACTGATATGCGTAAAATGATAGGCATCGTGTTCATTGAAGGGAGCCAGAAAATAGCGGGTTAACATCCCTCTGACAACCTCATCATTTAAGGTAAGTGTATTGGGGGAAAGCTGTAATGCTTCTCCTCTGGTTGGGTTACCTACTTTATGTACAATGGCTTTTTCTAATGTAACTGCATCAATTCCGGTCATGGCGCGAAGATAGCGCCTTTGGTATTTTTTTCCTGCAGGGTTCGTTGGGCAGTCAGTTCTTTGTATCGATTTTTAAAGCGAGCCCAAAGATCATAGGAAGAAAGACTGCTGAATTCCTTAGGAACCTTACCCATGGTTACGAATTGGCGAACAGCCGGACCCTGAAAAAAGCCAACGGCTCCCCATCGGATTCGATCATCCTGCAGATCAGGGTACTCAATTTCATATTGTTCGGTACAAATTACCTGATCCCGATCGAGGTAATAAACTTCCAAAAACTCAATAGAATCGACAAAATAATGAACTTCAAAAATAATAACACGTCCATCAGAAACCGTATAATGCCAGGTTTCGCGAATGGGTCGGTCATTCGCAAGAAATTTATGCAGGTGAAAATTTTGCTGTGATGCCATCGACAGGCTATCGGCCTTGTTAACCAGCAAATCAATCCGGCTGCGCCAATCATACCCCTGGGCAATGGCATGATTGGTAATAGAGAACAAAGATGCCATGAACACACTCAATTTAACAAGCCACCTGCATGAAAAACAGGTGCTGAAAATGTTATCAGGCTCCTTAATCATACTTCCAGATTTGGCTATCTGTAAGGTACGAAATTCCTGCCCTATTTCCCGACGCTTCTTGACCATACAATAAAATCAGAGGCAGGGATTTTTTTATGTCCCAGTTGATGCAGCATTGTCACCAATTGTCCGCGGTGATAGGTGCCATGATTGTACAAATGAAGCAGCAAATGGCTAATCGGACTTTCAAATGGCTGACCTTTCAGGTTGGTATAGGAAAAACTTGCTGACAGCTGTTCATCCGATTTCGATTCGATCCATTCTTTCCAGAGATGCCCCTGCATCAGGAGGGCCTCCATTCCTTTTACAGGCTGGTCCTGAAACCCTTTACTGGGAACAAGAATGGGTGATTTTCCCTGGATACGTTGCCACCAGATGGCTTCCGCATCCCACATATGCAGGATGGTGCCAAACAGCGATGGAAAACTGCTGGAAACCGAAGCGTACAGGGTATCCTGATCCAATTCCCGTAGCAGCTTATAAAACTGCTCATTCGCCCAAATATGATAGGATGCATAATCCAATAAGAGTGCCTTCATGGTTTTCATTTAAATTTGACCTCCTTCCCTGACCAGAAGGAGCATTCTACTAATTTAAACAGCAAATCACAGAGATGAATAAAGATTTTTTAATGAAGGGCAGCAGTACGGTTGCTGTACATGGAGGAAATGAACCGGACCCGATGTATTCACATATTACCCCGATTTATGCCAGTTCTACGTTTTATTTCGATACGGCTGAACAGGGTATGGAACGATTTGCGGGGGAAGATAAAACGCAGATCTACACGCGCCTGGGAAATCCCGGATTTAAAGTAGCCGAGCAAAAAATTGCAGCACTGGAAGCGCATGGAATAAAAGACAAGGAAGGACAGCCGCTTCAATTAAAAGCCTTGTTACATGCAAGCGGGCAGGCAGCCATGACAACCCTTTTTCTTTCTACCTGCAAACCGGGAGATAAAATTCTGACGCATTTTTCCTTATATGGAGGTACGCAGGAATTGCTGATGAAAGTGTTGGAAGAAAACCAGATTGAAATCATCCTGGCCGATCTGGGGGATGCAAAAGCAGCCGCAGTTGCAATGGAAACCAGTGGCATTAAACTGGTCCATATAGAAACACCGGCCAACCCAACATTAAGTTGTGTTGATTTGGAATTGGTCAGTTCGATGGCAAAAGCTAAAGGATACCTGGTATCAGTGGATAATACCTTTGCCAGTCCTTATTTGCAACAGCCCTTCCGGTATCAGGGCGTAGATTTTGTATTTCATTCCACCACAAAATACCTGAATGGACATGGTTCTGCTATCGGAGGTGTGTTACTGGGAAGAGATATTGAATTTATGAAAACAAAGGGTTGGAAATGGCATGTATTACTGGGCGGCAATGCCAATCCATTTGATTGTTATTTATTGATTCAGGGGATGAAAACATTGGAGTTGCGGATGGATCGGCATTGCAGCAATGCAATGGCAGTGGCTGAATATTTGGAAAAGCATGCGAATGTGGAGCGGGTTATGTATACAGGTTTACTATCGCACCCGGATCATGCTATCGCAAAAAAACAAATGAAAAATTTTGGCGGCATGCTGAGTTTTGAAGTGAAGGGAGGAATTGAAGCCGGTGTTCGTTTCATTAACAAACTTCAGTTGTGTACAAGGGCTGTGTCACTTGGCACATTGGATACCCTGGTTTCACATCCTGCATCCATGTCGCATGTTGGCGTACCTAAAGCAGAAAGAGAATCCTATGGAATAACAGACGGACTCATTCGGATGAGTGTGGGAATTGAGAATATAGAAGATATCCTCACTGATTTGGAACAAGCGTTGAATTAATTAATTGAAAAGAGAGAAGTAAAATGATTACGATTCGAAAAGCCATTAAAGAAGATTGTCCGAGATTACTGGAATTGATTAAGGAGTTGGCCCTTTTTGAAAAAGCCCCCGAACAGGTAACGGTTACGCTGGACCATTTTATTGAAAGTGGATTTGGAAACCAACCCGTATGGTGGGCATTTGTTGCGGAAGAAAACGGCACTGTGCAGGGATTTGCATTGTATTATATCCGGTACAGCACCTGGAAGGGGCAACGTATGTATCTGGAGGATATTCTGGTAACGGAGTCCATGCGGGGTAAGGGAGTTGGAAAACTTTTATTTGATCAGTTGATAGAAGAGGCCAAAGAGAAAAAATTCAGCGGAATCGTATGGCAGGTATTGGAATGGAATGAACCCGCCATTCAGTTCTACAAAAAATACAAAGCCGATTTTGATCCTGAATGGATCAACTGCTCCATACCCGTCGGGTAAACCCGACGGGCCTCTCTCCATTCACCCTTCACCTTTCACCTCAACTGATTTATCGATTTTTCCAATCAGGCCCTGCAAAACCTTACCCGGACCAACTTCCGTAAATCTGGACGCGCCGTCCTGGATCATTGCCTGAACACTTTGTGTCCAGCGCACGGCGCCGGTTAATTGCTGAATCAGATTATGCTTGATTTCATCGCGATCAATAACTGCCTTAGCAACTACATTCTGATACACGGGACAGACGGGTGTTTGAAATTTCATGGCCTCAATGGCTTCTTTCAATTCCAGTTTTGCAGGCTCCATAAGGGGTGAATGGAAGGCGCCGCCAACGGGTAATACCAGGGCTCGTTTTGCACCAGCCGCTTTCATCTGTTCACAAGCGAGCTCTATTCCTTTGACGGATCCGCTTATAACCAGCTGACCGGGACAATTATAATTTGCCGGCACCACAATTTCACCGGATTCTGTCTGTACCCTGGCGCAAACTTCTTCCACTTTCTGATCCTCCAGTCCGAGTACGGCTGCCATGGTAGATGGTTGTAGCTCACAGGCTTTCTGCATCGCCAGTGCTCGAACGGAAACCAGTTGCAAACCATCTTCAAAATTCAACACCCCATTGGCTACCAGGGCAGAGAACTCTCCCAGTGAATGTCCGGCTACCATATCCGGTTTATTCTGCTCAATTCCTTTATAGGCAATCACTGAATGTAAAAATACAGCCGGTTGTGTTACTTTGGTTTGGCGAAGATCATCCTCTGTACCGGTAAATAGAATATCAGAAATGCGAAAGCCAAGTATTTCATTGGCTTGTTCGAATAATTTTTTTGCAAAGGCACTATTATCGTAATGCTCTTTACCCATTCCCGGAAATTGAGATCCCTGTCCGGGAAAAACATATGCATGCTTCATATAGGCGGTTCTTGTTATGCCGCAAAAATAATCAGATCAACTCAGTTTGGAAGAAATCAATTTGGTGAACTCGCTCCTGGTTTCAGATTTCTCAAATTCTCCCCAGAATGCCGAGGTAGTTGTAACGGAATTTTGCTTCTGTACGCCCCGCATCATCATACAAAGGTGTTTGGCTTCTATAACAACGGCCACCCCAATCGGATTGAGCGATTCTTTTATTGCATGCAGAATTTGAGTGGTTAATCGCTCCTGAACCTGCAAACGGCGGCTGTATACATCCACCACACGGGCAATTTTACTTAACCCGGTAATATAACCGTTTGGTATATACGCAATATGTGCTTTTCCAAAAAAGGGCAACATATGATGCTCACACATGCTAAACAATTCAATGTCTTTAACGATAATCATCTCGCTTACATCTTCATGAAATTTAGCAGATTCCAAAATAGCTTTGGCATCCATCTGGTATCCCTGCGTCAGGTATTGCATGGCCTTGGCCATTCGTTCAGGAGTTTTCAATAATCCTTCACGATCGGGATCTTCCCCCAGCAAAGCCAGTGATTCTCTGTAATTCTCCATTAATCCGGATGTAATTTTTTCGTCGTACTGCTCTACTTTACTATATGCCATCAATCAAAATTTTAAAATTTTTCATCTCCACTTCCCACTTCCCACTTCCCACTTCCTACTTCCCCGGGTATTCTACAAAATTTCGTTCTGTTTCAAACAAACGGATCCCCAACTCGTGTTTTGGATCGATATGGGGACGCAGGAGATCATAAATGACCACTGCAATATTTTCTGCTGTTGGATTCTTTTCCTTAAAATAGGGTGTATCCAAATTCAGGTTGCGATGATCAAACTGATTCAGCACTTCCCGTTGAATAATGTCAGACAGCAGTTTCATATCCATCACAAAACCTGTAACGGGATCGGGTTCACCCAACACTTTTACTTCCAAATCATAATTGTGTCCATGATAATGCGGATAGCTGCATTTGCCAAAAACTTCAAAATTCTGGGCATCATCCCAATCTGACCGGTAAAGCCGATGGGCAGCATTAAAATGTTCCTTTCTGTAAATCGCAACTTTTTTAGTCATATGGATGAGTTTCCCCAACAGCGAATCGGAAGTGTGCCGATTAAACTGTTTAAGTATTTAGTCTTGAAAGTTTAACAGAATGGATTCTGAATTGTTCAAAAAATAATAAAAACCGAATCCTTCTGCTGACAAATCTAGGCAATCATGGTGATTTATCAGGATTCCCGACATTTGCGCCAAACCAATCGGACATGCATTGTTTACTTGTTGCAGCAACTGCCGCGGAAATTGCTCCATTTACCGACCATCTGGCTCAAACGGAAAAATTAGTTCATATAGACTTCGATGTTGACATCCTGATTACCGGAGTTGGAGCTGTTTCAGCTACCTATGCTATTACCAGGTACCTGCAACATAAACGCCCTGAATTGATCATTCAGGCAGGGGTAGCCGGCTGTTTTGATTCAACAATTGAGCAGGGTACCGTTTTTGCCGTGCACAAGGAGGCATTGGCCGATTTGGGGGTTCAGGCAAAAACAGGATTTCAAAACATATTTGAAATGGGGCTTGCTGCCAGCAATGAAGCACCTTTCAAACAATCAATGCTGATTAATCCAAACAAGACGCTCTTAAAAAGAAGCCGGCTGAAAAAAGTGACGGCCATCACCGTCAACGAAATCAGTACGTCCAAAAAAAGAATACAGGAATACCTGGAATTCTACCATCCTACCCTGGAAACTATGGAGGGGGCTGCCCTGCATTATGTTTGTTTGCAGGAAAATATTCCTTTTATGCAACTGCGAAGTGTATCCAATCTGGTTGGAGAGCGCAATAAAAAGAAATGGAATCTTCCGCTTGCGATTGATAATCTGAACAAGGTGCTGGTTCGGTTGTTGGAAGGACTGTAGAAGGTGAGAAGGTGAAAGGTGAGAGGTGAAAGGAGAGAGGTGAGAGGTGAAAATATTAAATGAATTTACTTATAACAGAATTTCATGGCGAAGATTGGATTGGCTTTTTCTCCCTGCCCGAATGACACCTTCATCTTTGACGCAATGGTGAATGGAAAAATTGATACTGAAGGGCTTCAGTTCAATACAGTAATGGAAGATGTGCAAACCCTGAATGAATGGGCATTGGAAGGACGTTTAGAACTAAGTAAAATCAGTTATGGTGTTTGGCCGCTTATAAAAGACAAGTATCGGATGCTGGATGCTGGTGGAGCACTCGGATTTGGCGTTGGGCCTTTATTGATATCCAAAAAACAAGTTGAACTTACTGAAATTCCCCGGTTGAAAGTTGCCATCCCCGGTAAAAACACCACCGCTCACCTGCTTTTTTCCATGGCATTTCCGGATGCACAATTCAAAGAATTCACCCTCTTTCATGAAATTGAAGAGGCGGTAATTTCAGGAACAGTGGATGCTGGTGTAATCATACATGAAAACCGGTTCACGTATCAGGACAAAGGGCTGATTAAATTACTGGACCTCGGTGCGTATTGGGAAAAAGAACTGAACTGCCCCATTCCATTGGGCGGAATTGTAATAAGGAAAGATCAACCTAAAGAATATGATACCATTATAACGGAGCTCATTCAAAAAAGCATACGATATAGTTGGTCAAATTATCCTCAGCTCTCTGATTTTGTTTCTCTCCATGCACAGGAAATGAGTGAAGATGTAATGCGGCAGCATATCCAACTATATGTAAATGACTACTCTCTTTCCCTTGGAGAAGCGGGTAAAAAAGCGGTTTCAAAACTGGAAGAAGTGCATCAACGGATAGCTGCAGAATAAGTTTCGAGACAACGTTTCCGGGCCAGTTCATGGTCTACAATTGGTAATGGATAGTTTAATTCATTTAATTCAGGTACCCATTGGTGTATGTATTTCCCCTGCGGATCGAATTTTTTGGTTTGCAGATAGGGATTAAAAATTCTGAAATAAGGCGCCGCATCGCAACCGCTTCCGGCAGCCCATTGCCATCCGCCATTATTGGCAGCCAGGTCATAATCGAGTAATTTTTTTGCGAAGTAGGCTTCTCCCCATCTCCAGTCGATCAGCAAATGTTTGGTAAGAAAAGAAGCAACCACCATTCGCACCCGATTGTGCATAAAACCTGTTTCATTCAATTCCCGCATACCGGCATCTACAATGGGATAACCTGTTCGTCCTTCGCACCATGCAGCAAATTCTTCTTCCTTATTTCTCCACTGGATGCGATCGTATTCAGCCTTAAATGCAAGCCCTTTCCCAACCCGGGGAAAATTCCACAAAATCATATGGTAAAAATCACGCCAGATAAGCTCATTCAGATAAGTTTCATTCAGCTTCTGTGCTTGTCTTGCCAGTGTTCTGATACTGATTGTACCAAAACGAAGATGTATCCCCAATCTTGATGTTCCTCGTATAGAAGGAATATCCCGATTATCTGAATATTTTTTTACCAGCTCTGTATCAAGATCTTTTTCGGGAAATGAAAAACTGGTTTTTTCAAAACCAATTTCGTTCAAATCAGGAACAGGTATTGGTGATAATTGAAGGAAGGCGCTAAGGTATTTTTTTGTTGGATACGATTTCAAATAAAACGCATTCAGTTTTGCTTTCCACTTTCTTGAATAGGGAGTGAATATAGTATATGGAGATCCATCGTCTTTTACCACTTCCAGTTTTTCAAAAATGACCTGATCCTTAAAGCTGTGAAAATTAACCCCCTGCGTTTTCAGGAATTCCGCAATTGCGGTATCGCGCTCAAGGGCATAGGGTTCATAATCATGATTGGTATAAACGGCTTCAATCGAATACGTTTTAATGAGCGATTTATATATATCAATCGGTGAACCATATCGAATATCCAGACTACTGCCAAGCTTGATTAACTGTTGTTGCATCCGTTCGAGCATCTGATAAATGAACAACACTCTTTTATCGGATTTATCCTCCAGATCGTCCAGAATATTTTTATCAAAAATAAAAACAGGCAGCACAGGAAACCCGGAACGCAATGCATGATACAATGCGGCATTGTCCTCCAGCCTTAAATCGCGACGAAACCAGCAAATCACTATTTTTCCTGCCCCTGGCATCTGAATTGTTTATCCAATTAACAAAGAAAATATAGCTTGGTTCAACTACCGGGCAATTTTAAATAAGGGGCGGATGGCATCTCTATAAAGCAGGCTGCTGAATTGATTTACATAGTTTTTATTCTCCAGACTACCAACCCATCTTATTCCATAACTGGAATTGGTTAAAAACAATTCATCGGCTTCCAATAAATCGGATTCAGAAAGGGCCGACTCCTGCATGTCAAGGCCATTTTCCCTACAGAATCCCATAAGAAAACGGCGCATAACACCCAGTACGGGGCCTTCTGTAGCGGCAGGTGTACGTATGATGCCATCTTTTACTGTAAACAAATTGGCGATGGTACAATCTGCAATTCGTCCTGCTGCATTAAAAATAATTGCATCATTCCATTTTTCTTTTTTTGCATTTAATGCACCCATTACATAAGGCAGATAATTATTCGTTTTTGCATTCGCCAAAAGATCCATTGGTTTCTGTGCTATGCGATGAAAACCCAGTACCAATCCATTTTCATTCCATGAATGATTGGCAGCAGGAAGCGACCAGCTTTGAATAATATGATGGGGGAAATGACTGATAGCATCATATAATCCACCATTACCACGGTGTATCATCAGCCGCACCCTTGCCAGATCAGAGTGGCCATTGCGATGAACCAGTTGTAAGATTCTGTCTTTTAGATATTCCGGAGTAAAATAAGATGGACAATCAAACTGAAGCAGGGAAAGTGCTGAAAACAGGCGTTGCATATGAAAGTCGGCCAATTGGATCTGCCCCTTATTCACCTTCATTGTTTCGAAAATACCATCTCCGTACCGCAATCCACGGTTATTGGCACCAATCATCAATTTATCATCCCGGTAAAATTGTCCATCTTCCAATAATACATGCGACATAGGTTCCCGTTTGACCGGTAAACTTACAACGCAATCACCGATGGGTTCTGATTTTATTTTTAATTCCTAAAGAAATTATCACAGTCAAAACCAGAAAACCAAGCAAAAGAAGGCAGGCAGGAAGAACCGGATAAAGGGCTTTTTCCAGGTTTGCCTGATCAAGTGGTGTAAAGAGGTAAACTAACATAGCAAAAGGTTGAAATGCAAACCTAGCACTTCAATATGAACTTAATTTAAAGAAAAACCACCTTTGGTAAGGGTGTTTTCCCCATCACCTAAAAGTGGTATATTGAATTATTTAAAGCGATTTTTCAATGCATTCAGCTTACTCTGAAAATCATCCACTCCCGTCTCCTTTTTCCCCTCTGCCTTGTCCCCTTTCCTCTCTCCTCTATCTCCTCTCCTTTCTCCCTTCTCCTTTGTATCTCTTTTTTCCTTTTTCATCGACAAACCAATCCGCTTCCTCGCCAGATCAACTTCGGTAACAGTAACGGTTACTTTTTGTTGCAATTTCACCACTTCGGCCGGATCACTAACAAAGGAATCACTGAGTTGAGAAATATGAACCAGTCCGTCCTGCTTAACACCAATATCAACAAACACACCGAACTTGGTAATATTGGTTACAATACCTGGAACCACCATACCTACTTTTACATCTTCCATTGATTTGATACTGTCTTCAAACCGGAACTCTTCAATGGGAGCACGCGGATCACGACCCGGCTTTTCCAGTTCCTTGATAATGTCCTCAATGGTAAATTCACCAATTGATTCCGATATGTATTTTTTTCTATTGATTTGTTTACCGATTGCAGGCTGACCAATGAGTTCTACGACACTGCAATTCAGGTCTTTCGCCATGGCTTCCACCACATGATAGGCTTCCGGATGAACCGCACTGTTATCCAATGGATTTATAGCTTCGCGGATGCGTAAAAAACCGGCACACTGTTCAAAGGTTTTAGGCCCCATCAGGCTTACTTTTTTCACTTCCTCCCTTGATTTAAAAGGACCATTTTTCAATCGGTATTCCACAATATTTTTAGCCAGTGTGGCACTGAGTCCGGATACATACATCAGCAAATGTTTACTGGCTGTATTCAGATCAACGCCAACATGGTTTACACAGCTTTCCACTACTCTATCCAGACTTTCTTTCAGGCGAGGCTGGTTTACATCATGCTGGTATTGTCCCACTCCGATTGATTTGGCATCAATTTTCACCAGTTCACTAAGCGGGTCCAATAAACGGCGGCCGATACTCACGGCACCCCGAACGGTAATATCCTGTTCCGGAAATTCTTCTCTTGCCACTTCGGAGGCGGAATAGATGGAAGCTCCGCTTTCATTCACCTGAAACACACTGACCGGTTTTCCAAAGTCGATGGATCTGGCCAGGGATTCCGTTTCACGTCCGGCTGTTCCATTCCCTATGCCGATTGCTTCAATATCATATTGTTTTACCAATTGCTGTAAGACCTGAACACTTTTCTGCCAGTCATTTTGCGGAGGATGGGGATAAATAGTAGTTGTATGAACCAAATTACCCTGGGCATCCAGGCATACCAGTTTACATCCGGTACGATAGCCCGGATCCAGCGCCAGCACTCGTTTTGAACCGAGCGGAGAAGCCAGCAGCAACTGCCTTAGATTTTCTGCAAATACCTGAATTGCTTCTTCATCAGCCGCTGTTTTTGAATTAAGGCGGAACTCATTTTCTATCGATGGTTTTAATAATCGGTCAAAACTATCAGCAATTGCCAGTTTAATTTCTTCTGCCGCAGCGGATGAATGTTTAATAAAAATATCCTCCAGGGTTTCTACTGCAGTCGCTTTTTCAATATTGATATCCATCAGCAAAAAACCTTCTTTTTCACCACGGCGTATTGCCATCATTCGATGAGAAGGGCATTTGGAAAGCTCTTCTGAAAATTCGAAATAATCGCGGTATTTCTGCGCATCTGCTTCTTCTTTTTTAGAACTCAGGACTCTTGAAACCAATTGGGCAGATGATGCGAACTGATTTCTGATAGCGGTACGTGCTTCCTGGTGTTCAGCCACCCGTTCTGCAATAATATCACGTGCACCCTGTAAGGCTTCTTTAACATCTTTCACTTCACCTTTTACATAAGCTGCTGCAGCAATTGAAGGATCTTCCTTCCCCTGTAACAACAGCAGTTCAGCCAAAGGTTCCAGACCTTTTTCAATTGCCTGAGTGGCTCTTGTTTTACGTTTTGGTTTGTAAGGCAGATAAATATCTTCCAGTTCGGTAGCATTGACGCAGGCTTCGATTTTCTGTGCTAATTCCGGTGTTAATTTACCTAATCCGTCAATTGTTTTGACAACGGTTTCCTTCCGTTTTTCAAGATCGGAGAAATACGCAATTTCTTCAACAATGGAGTTGATTACCACTTCATCCAGATTACCGGTCGCTTCTTTGCGATAACGGGCCATAAAAGGCACAGTAGCACCTTCTGCCTGCAGATTATACACATTGTTTACCTGTTTTCCGGAGAGGGACAATTTCTGGGCAATGACGGGCAAATATCTTGGATCCATATACACTGATTTCGGACCGCAAATATAGCCGGATGAAACATCAAAAAAACCACTATTTTTTATCCGCCAGAATAGCCGCCAGGGTTTTGTTTATTTCTACTGCGCGATTCATCACCATTAAATGGCCTGCACCGTTAATAAGATGTGTGGGACGCGTATATCGAATGGGCAATAAACGGTCGCCTGTGCCATGAATATGATAGAGCTTTCCGGCGGGCTGTTCTGGTTTCCAGTTTATAATCGCGCCCATTGCCCAACGTAAAAAAACCGGATCCGATTCTTCAATAATTTTTCTCAGAAGTTCTTTATCTTCCTTCGTTTCTGTTGTAAATATTCGTTTGGCAAGGGATGCCTGTTTAAATAAGCCGACAGGAAGGATCTTATGTAAGTTCAATGGTGCAGCCCATCGAAAATAAAAAGGAAGTTCTTCAGGAGATTGAATACTGGCAATCAGAATTGTTTTTTCAGGATGCCGCATTTTACTGATTTCTGTTGCCAGCATACCACCAAAGGATAATCCAACCAGGCACCAGGGTTCCTCTTCCGGTATTAACGCAGCCAGTCGTTTTGCATACTGCGGAAGTGACTCTTCTGCTTCAGGAGGCAGCCACTCGATATGCCGGACTTCGAATCCATCGGGTAATACAATATGTTTAAACACCCGCTTATCGGCACCTAATCCCGGTATAAAGTAGACATTCATTGCAGCGATTCTAAAATTGTACCTTAGCAGCCATCTAACAGCATGCTATGGATATAAAAAATAATATTCTTGAAACAATTGGTAATACACCACTGATCCGTTTAAACAAAATTACAAAAGCAGTGCCGGGAACCATCCTTGCCAAGGTTGATTATTTCAATCCGGGTAATTCCATTAAAGACCGGATGGCACTCAAGATGGTGGAAGTGGCAGAACAGGAAGGAAAACTCAAACCGGGTGGAACCATCATCGAATGTACCAGCGGAAATACCGGAATGGGATTGGCGCTGGCCGCAGTGGTAAAGGGGTACAAATGTATTTTCACCACCACAGATAAGCAGAGTAAGGAAAAGATGGATATTCTTAAAGCCGTGGGTGCGGAAGTGATTGTTTGTCCAACGAATGTGGAACCGGATGATCCGCGCTCTTACTATTCAGTAGCCCAGCGACTGGCACGTGAAATTCCTAACTCCTATCATTTTAATCAATACGACAACCTGGCCAACCGGCTGGCTCACTATGAAACAACCGGACCGGAAATCTGGAAACAGACGGATGGCAAAATCACGCATTTGGTTTGTACAGCAGGAACAGGCGGCACCATTACCGGCACAGCTCAGTACCTGAAAGAAAAGAATCCGGCCATTCAAATTTGGGCCATCGATGTGTATGGATCACTATTAACGAACTATTTCCGCACGGGTGAAATTGATATGAAGGAGGTTCATCCCTATATATCAGAAGGGTTTGGAGAGGATTTTGTTCCACAGAATTATGATATGTCGGTGATTGATCATTTTGAGCAGGTTACAGATAAGGAGGGAGCCATCATGGCCCGCCGCCTCGCAAAAGAAGAGGGCTTGTTTTGTGGATATAGTGCTGGTTCCTGTATACAGGGACTGATGCAATTGAAAGACCGGCTGAAGCCGGATGATCTGGTAGTTTGTATTTTTCATGACCATGGCAGCCGGTATGTTGGAAAAATTTATAACGACCAATGGATGATGGAACGGGGTTTTATGGAAGTGAAAACCTTCCGCGATATAATAAATGGAAGGGGCATCAAACAACGACTGGTGACCATTTCTCCGGAAAATACGGTTACCGAGGCAGTTGAACTGATGCGGAAATACGATATCGAACATATTCCGGTTTTTGAAGGGGGAAATCCCGTTGGTTCGGTAACTGAAGGGGGATTATTTCAGCAACTCTTCTCGAATACCGATATACGGCAGGCAAAAATTGAAGAATTCATGGAAAAGGCCTTTCCTGTGGTTGAGTTTACCACCCCGGTTGAAAAGCTTAGCACATTGATAAACAAAGAGAACGGGGCGGTGCTCAGTAAAGATGAATTGGGCACCTATCATATAGTAACCAAATATGATGTATTGCAGGCGATGGGAAAATGAAGCGGCTAATCACGTAGTTTTACGATACCTGAACAGGTACAATAACGGTCACATCTATGTGACCGTTACTAGTTTACAAGTAAAAACCGAACTGTTAAAATTAAGCAAATGCGCTCTTGTGGGGTAGACTGTGGGAGCCTACTTTTGTATCAGAAGTTGATTGATAATTCAATCGCACCAATATCCCGGAGAAACCAATTATATCCAATATCGACTTGAAAAAACTAATTGAAAATCCAATATCAGTCAACTTCCTTTTTTCCTAAATCCTAACGTAAAAACCAAGAACCGAAATCAGCACCAAATCCTACGAAAAGCGTTAAAACCAACTTGAAGCCGGCGCAAACCAATGTCCAGTAACCATACGTCCAAAACTCTGTGTACTGGTTTCAAGTGTCCAATGTCCAGGTGAAAAGCACCATGTCCTTAAAACCACTAGGATTCTTTTGAATCTCCTGTTGATTCTTTAGAATCAGATCTTGAAATCCGGTACCCTCCTGCCCTGTAGCCCGTCCAAGCTGTAAGGCAGGAGGCCGAAGTGGTCTTCGATTCATTAAGTTGCCCCGTTTTTACTATCCATACACCCTGACCGCTGAAACAGCGACTCATTGTACCATCCGCCACCCCTTGAAGCTATCGGTCGATAGCCCCTAACCTCTTCTTTTATCCCTGCCTTTGTTGGCCTGTGCTTACCTTATTTTACCGTAGTTCCGTTGCCCGGCTTTTGCTGTACTGGTTTCAATTGTCCTAACAACCTGACAATTGGCACTGCTGCAACAAAAGCTTTCTTATTTTGTGGCTAAAACGAGTGGCGATATTTACCGACCAAACAGGTTATGAAGTGAACCTTGCTCTCCCTCCTTCCCGAATTATTTCACTGGTTCCTTCTCAAACAGAACTTCTGTATGAACTGGGGCTTGAAAAAGAAGTGGCAGGTATTACAAAATTCTGCATTCATCCGGCTTATTGGTTCCGGACCAAACCAAGGATTGGTGGAACCAAGTCCATTCATCTGGATAAAATAGTAGGGCTTGGGCCAGATTTGGTGATCGCAAATAAAGAAGAAAATGTTCGGGAGCAGGTGGAGGCGATCAGGGAACTGGTTCCGGTCTGGACCAGCGATGTATCGAATCTGGAAACGGCGCTGGATATGATTTTGGGGATTGGTGAGCTGGTTGGAAAAAAAGCGGAAGCCAGTGTACTGGCAAATGAGATCCGCAATCGGTTTATCCGGCTTCGACGTGTTGCGAGTCCGCTGAAAACCACTTATCTGATTTGGAAAAACCCCTATATGACCGTTGGCCGGGATACTTTTATTTTTGATATGCTGAACAGCTGTGGATTTGATCTGATTTGGCCGGATTATGTGCGGTATCCGGAGATAAGTATAGCGGATTTGAAGGCAGCAGTTCCTGATCTGGTATTGCTTTCTTCCGAACCCTATCCATTTAAACAAAAGGATCTTGATGAACTGCAAGAAATTTTGCCAGCAACACAGATTCGGCTGGTGGATGGGGAGTATTTCAGTTGGTATGGCAGCCGGATGAAGAAAGCCCCGGACTATTTTCAGAATTTGATTGATGAGCTTGGTGTAAATCCCTAAATTGATTTCAATTATCAATTAAATCTGTCAATTTGTTTTCTGCATTCCGATCCGGCTTTTCACGTGGCGAACCCGACCGGCCATCGAGAAAGAAACCGATGTTTCCGGTGAGTTCCGCCCTGCGTAACTTTCTGAAACACCATGGCCGCGAGGTTAAATTACCGGTTGCTTATCGCGATCTGCAGCGGTTTACCTATTCCGTTGCGCTTAAAGACAAAGAAGGCCAGGATACCATGTGGGAAACCGTGGTATATGATATGCGGGAATGGGAATATATCCGGGATGGTCTGATTCGGATTTATGCACTTTTGCGGACGGAAGGAGATATGACCTTCAGCAAACACCTGGATGTTGCCCGGATTGATTATTGTGCATTTGGGAATTCCCAGCCATTTCGGATCCGGATCGTTAATAAATTCAATGATAACTACGATCACTACTATATTAAAGTGGCAGATGCTTCCAGGATATATGGTCTGGAGCTCGAGCATATGTTATCGCCCAACCGGATTACGTATTTAACGAATAACCATACGCTGGTAGAGGAACATATTCCCGGTATTCCCGGTGATGTATTTATCAAACAGCATTTGAATCGTCCGGATACAAATAAAATCAGGATTGCGAAAGAGTTTGTGAAGTTTAACGAACGTTGTTTTGTAAGGCTGCTGGGCGATATGCGGAGTTATAATTTTGTGATTGACATTACGCCGGATATTGAAGATTACCAGTACCGGATCAGGGCGATCGACTTTGATCAGCAGTCTTATGAGGGGCGAAAGAGTCTATACCTGCCACAGTTTTTCAAAGAAAATTTTCCGCTGGTTGAAACTACGATCAAACACCTGAACAGAGACAGTATTGAACAATACCAGACGGAGGAACGGACCATGATGACTTTTCGTCTGGTAGCGGCCCGTTACCGCATTAAGGAATTGCTGGATATTATGGGGAAGGATACGATTTCCACTCCGGAAAAAATCCGGCAATTATCTGCGGAACTGAGTGAATTGCATCAGCATCATAAGGGGTTGTTGAAGGTTCAGAACATGGGACAACTGGTAAAAGAACACCTGAAAGTCTGTTTGCGTAAAAACCTGCTGCTGATTCCCCGGTTTTGGGGACGTTCAGAGGATTAAACCATTATTTGCTATATTAGCGCTTCTTTTTAACGATTGTAGTTGTCTGTTTAATCAACTTAACCAACCAATAGAAAATGAGTAAGTACAGTGCAGGCGTTCTTTTCGGCGATGAATTGGAAGCCCTTTATAAAGACGCCAAAGCCAACAAATTTGCGATGCCAGCGGTAAATACGATTGGAACTGATTCCATTAATGCGACCCTGGAAACTGCCGCTAAAGTTAATTCTCCGGTGATCATTCAGTTTTCCAACGGTGGAGCTCAGTTTATGGCCGGAAAGGGAATGCCCAATGACAAATTACAGGCAAATATTTCCGGAGCTATTTCCGGAGCGCTGCATGTTCATAATGTTGCCAAATATTATGGAGTACCGGTCGTATTACATACCGACCATGCTGCACATAAATGGCTTCCCTGGATTTCTGCCCTGATTGATGCAGGTGAAACCTTTCATAAAGAGAAAGGCCAGCCCCTGTTTAGCTCTCATATGCTGGATCTTTCAGAAGAAAGTCTGGAAGAAAACATTCAGACGTCTGCCAGTTTTTACAAAAGAATGCAGCCGCTTGGCATGGGTATTGAAATTGAACTGGGAGTAACCGGGGGTGAAGAAGACGGGGTTGATAATAGCGGTGTGGAGAATGATAAATTATACACGCAGCCTCAGCACGTGGCGTATGCTTATGAAGAACTCGGCAAAATTGGCCGTCTCTTTACAGTGGCTGCGGCATTTGGTAATGTGCATGGTGTTTATAGTCCGGGTAATGTGGAACTTCGTCCAGAAATCCTTAAGAACAGCCAGGATTATATCAAACAGCAGTTCAACACGGAAGACAAGCCGGTATTCTTTGTATTCCATGGTGGAAGCGGATCGCCGAAAGAGCAGATTCATGAAACCCTGGGGTATGGTGTAATCAAAATGAATATTGATACAGATATGCAATGGGCATTCTGGGAAGGTGTATTGGGATATTACAAGAAAAATGAATTGTATCTGCAGGGCCAGTTGGGTAATCCTGAGGGCCCGAATAAGCCGAATAAAAAATATTATGATCCGAGAGCCTGGTTACGTAAGGGGCAGGATCAGTTCGTGCTACGTCTGGAAGAAGCTTTCACTGATTTGAATTGCATTAACAGGAATTAGGTGTCAGACAGGTGTTAGAACGTTGTTAGAGAGGTGTCAGATACATGTTAGAACGTTGTTAGACAGGTATCAGATACATGTTAGAACACTCTTAGACATGTATCTGACACCTGTCTCACTGGTGTCTGACACCTAAAACGCTTTCTTCGTTTCTTCGATTTTTTCCGGCATTAAAACTGCACTGAAAATATTTTTGCCATTGAAGAGTTTTTGTGCTGCAGCCTGTATGTCTTTAACGGTCAGTTTATTTACCATCTGCTCATACTGAAGAAAATAGGAAGGATCATTGCCTTCGCCAACCTGTCCCAGTAACTCCTGCAACCAGCGACCGTTTTCTTTCTGACTGGTCTTGTATTGTTCCAGCCACTGTTTTTTCACCTTATTCAGATAAGAAGTATCAGGACCTTTTTTGGTTATCCAGTCAATTTCCGACTGCACTGCCTTCAATAAGGTATCCACCTTTTCCGGGCCACAGGGTAATTGCAATACAAAGGAATAATTCGGATATGGATACTTTGTAACATCAGCAAAAAATCCGCCCCCATAAATTCCCTGTATTTTTTCCCTTAATTCCTCTATTACCCGAATATTTAATATTTCTGCAATTGCATTTGCTTTCAACTCCATATCCTGGCTGTAGGGCAATTCACCGGTATAAAAATTCAGAATCAGGCTTTTTTGCTCTTTACCTTTCCGAACAACCAATTCTTTTTTCCCGGTCACCGGCCGAACCTTATTATCTTTTTTCTCCACTTTTCTTCCACTTACCGGCAGGCTGCCCAGATAGGTTTCCAATAAGGGAATCAACTCTTCCTCCTTGAAACTACCAACAAAAACAAACTGCATTCCGGTAGCATCTCCAATCCTTTCCCGATAAATTTCCATCACCCTATCCAGTTTGATTTCCTTAAAATTCTCGACTTTAGGAAACACAATCGGTGACAGGGGATTATTATTATACATGATCTGATTCAGTGTATCCAAAAATGCGGCCTGAGGATTGGACGATAAGGCTGCATATTGTGCTATTGATCGTTGTTTATACGCATTAAAAAGTGCTGTATCCTTTCGCGGCTGTGTCATATATAAATGAACCAACTGCAAAAGTGTCTCAATATCCTTGTTACCCGATGAGCCATTTAATCCATCCGTTACTTCTCCAATTGAAGGCGTGAGATTCACCGTTTTACCTGCCAGTGCTTTTTTCAAATCGGCGGGTGTAAAACTTCCCACACCCATTGAAGAAACAACCTGCACCGCAAACTGCGTATTGAATTTATCAGCCACGCCATATAAATTCTTTCCTCCGTTTTTAGTAGCCCCCATCAGGATTTGATCGTTCTTAAAAGAGGTAGGTTTAAGCGTAACCACCACTCCATTACTCAGCGTAATTCTGGTGGATCCCATCTTAGTGTCCTTTTCTGTCCTGGTAAGTTTTCCCGCTTTTGGCATTGTAGCTAATAATGAAGTAGTCACCACATTTTCAACATACGGATTAATTGTCTTTTTTGCATTATCCGCAACAATCGCAAGCAATTCATTTTCGGTCGGTAAATCAGCAGAAGCTGCCTGTTCTGGTCCGGTTACATAAACCAACTGATTGCTTTCATTCATTGCATTTTTTGCCATTGCATTCAACTCATCCAATCCTATACCCGGCAACATTTCTTTAGTTAGCTGGAATTCTTTTTCGATACCCGGGATGACTTCGCCCGTTAAAAAATTCCGTACATATTCATCCACCCAAACCTGTGATTCTGTTTTATCCCGGTTATTATAGGAACGTTCCATTGAATTCAGCAGCGTTTTTTTCGACCGGTCCAATTCAGAAGCAAGGAATCCATGCCGATAGACCCGATGCAATTCCGTACTCAGCGCATCCAGGCCTTTCTTTATATCACCAGTGCCTACAAAAGCAACCGCACGAAAGTTTTCATGGCCACGAACAAACTCACCAAATCCTGCACCCGCTCCAACAAAAGGCGGATTCGCCTGCTGTGTCAATTCCTGTAAACGCTGGTTCAGCATACTTGAAAACAACTGACGAATCAGGTTCCTGCGATAGCCACTCACCGTAGGATCTTCTTTCGCTTCCTTTATCGGATAGTTAAGTGTAATCGAATATCCTGTTGCTTCTTTATCCGTAACCACTATTGCCTCACTTGCGGCATAGGCAGGAATTTTAACCAATTCCCGTTTGCGTTCATTCACCGGATTTTTTAAACCGGCAAAATGTTTTTTTATGAGTTCTTCCGCTTTAACAGGATCCACATCACCTACAACCAATACAGCCATCAGGTTTGGCCGGTACCAGTCTTTATAATACCGACGAATAAGATCCGGTTTAAAATTTTTAATGATTGGTTCAGATCCGATTGGTAAGCGTACGGCATATTTTGATCCCGCAAATAATTTAGGATACACCTGCCGCATCATACGATCCTGCGCACCTTTTCCCAATCGGCTTTCTTCCAGTATGATGGCTCTTTCCGATTCTATATCTTCATCAAGATAGGTAACCTGATGGGCCCAATCTTCCAGTACCTGAAATCCTTTTTCAAGATTACCCGGTTTATCTGTGGGGATTGGTAACATGTAGACCGTTTCATCAAAACTGGTGTATGCATTCAGATCGTTTCCAAATCCAACACCGATATCCTGCAAAAAGGAAATCAGTTCATTCTTCTTAAAGTTTTTTGTACCATTAAAGGCCATGTGCTCAGCCATATGTGCCAGCCCTAACTGATCTTCGTCTTCATTAATAGACCCTGCATTCAATGCCAGTCTTAGTTCCACTTTATTTTCAGGCTTTTTATTTTGCCTGATATAATAGGTGAGTCCATTCTCCAGTTTCCCGATTTTCACCGATGGATCCGGCGACAAAACCGCGTCCATAGCTGTTTGAGCAAGCAACGATTCCGTCCATCCAAAACCGACAAGAAACAGGAGCAACCATTTACCTGAAAATGAGCTTTTTTTCATTTTAACCGCTTTGATATAGGGCGAATCTACAATCTATCCTAAAAAAAATCCCGAACCGTTGAACGGTTCGGGTTAATATACCTGAATACCTCAGGAAAATATTAGGGGAGAATGGCATCTATAGGTTTACCAACCGTTCCATTGGGCATTTGAATATGTAATAAAGCAGCAATGGTTGGAGCTATATCTGACATATACACTTCCTTATTGGATTTGCCCGGTTTTATATTCCAGCCATACCATACCAATGGAATATGGGAATCATACGGATTCCATAAACCATGGGTTGTACCAGTTGGTCCGCCATCAATATACTGTGGATATAAAACGAACTGCACATCGCCCCCTCTGTTTGGATCATATCCATTTGCGATCATGGTTTTTAATTTTGAAGGCAGGGTTGTTTCTGAAAGTTCTGCAATGTCAAAAGCCCGCATCACTTCCGGTTGTTTTTGCATGTAGCGAATTACAGATTCGGTGATTTCATCTTTGTCAAGATCCAGGCTGTCGATCAATGGACGGTTCAGATGAACCTGATAATTATACATACTTACAATCAAATTCGACTGCCCAAACTTTTCTTTCAGCAATGCATTCATACCTTCTTTGCATTTGCCATCATCAAAAGTTCCAGCCGGAATTTTATGTTCTTTCATGAAGCCGGGAATATGTGCAACTCCGTGATCTGCAGAAATAAAAAACAGGTATTGTCCTTTTCCGATTTCCTTATCCAGAAATTCAAAAAATGCGCCCAATTCCTTATCCAGCCGCAGATAGGTATCTTCCACTTCAACTGAATTGGGACCGAAGGAATGACCAATATAATCTGGTGAAGATAAACTTACGGTAAGCATATCCGTTACCGCTCCTTTCCCAAGGGATTCTCCCTTTACGGCTGCTTTTGCCAGTTCCAGGGTCATTGTATTTCCAAATGGAGTGGAAGATATGGCACCGAAATTTTTTCCGATCATACTTTTCAAATCATAGGGATGAGCTGCTGCATTCGACCCCAATGGCCTGCTTTTATAGGGCTTGCTTTCTTTGTCGCTGTTGATATATGTATCGATCGGATACAGGGTATTCCATCCCGCTTCATAGTATTTATCCACCCATTTTGCGTCATTAAAGGATTTTACCCAGGTTGGAAGTTCCGTACGATAATAGGTAGAAGTGATCCAGTTACCGCTGCTTCCATCGTACCAGTATGCCCCATTCGCAGTATGTCCGGCTGGCAGAATTCCACCCCGGTCTTTGATAGCAATACCAATAACTTTTGACCTGAAATTAGTAGCCAGCTTCAATTCATCGCCAATGGTGGTGGTATGCATATTCCGGGGACTCATTTGTCCTGCTTTGGAGCTGCTTCCAACGGTACTCACTGTTGCATCTTCAACACAATACACCGTTCTGTTCAGTCGCTGGTCGTACCAGGCATTACCAGCAATACCTGTAATTGCAGGAACACTTCCGGTATAAATGGTACTATGACCGCAGGCCGTAACAGTTGGCGCATAGGGAATAAAGGTATTTTCATTGGAAAACCCCTGTTTCAGGAGCCGGTTAAATCCGCCGTTTGTCTGATATCGATCCTGATACCGATATAGAAAATCCCATCTCATCTGATCTACCACAAGGCCAATAACCAATTTAGGGCGGCTTATCCCGGTAGCTGCCGCTGTTTTCTGTGGTGCCTGGGCAGAAGCATCTACAATTGCCAGACTTGCCGTACAGATTAATAAAAAGCGCTGAAGCATGTTGGTGTTTTTTTGCAAATATAGTCCCTATGGCAGGATAAGTTCCGCCGTACAGATTCATAACAAAGGCTTAAAAAAACTACCTTTGCGTGAATTTTAAACCCATAATTACACATAACATATGGCAGATATCTTCGAGAAGCTGGTGAAAGATGGCGGACCGATTGGTCAACACATGAAACGTGCGCATGGTTATTTTGCTTTTCCAAAACTGGAAGGAGAATTGGGAAGCAGGATGTTTTTCCGCGGAAAAGAACGAATTGTCTGGAGTTTGAACAACTATCTCGGACTTGCCAATCATCCGGAAACGCGAAAGGCCGATACCATTGCTGCTGAAAAATGGGGAATGGGTTATCCGATGGGTGCCCGTATGATGAGCGGGAATAGTATATACCACGAAGAATTGGAGAAAGTGCTGAGCCAGTTTGTAAAGCGGGAAGATGCCATGCTGCTGAATTTTGGCTACCAGGGAATTATGAGTTGTATTGATGCGTTGGTAAATCGTCGTGATATTATCGTATACGATGCGGAATGCCATGCCTGTATTGTTGATGGAATCCGGATGCATCTGGGTTACAGTTATACGTACAAGCACAACGATGTGGAAGATTGCGAAAAACAGCTTCAACGGGCCACTAAAATGGCAGAGAAAACAGGTGGTGGTATTCTCCTGATTACAGAAGGAGTATACGGTATGAGCGGTGATCAGGGCAAACTGAAAGAAATTGTAGCACTGAAAGAAAAATATGAGTTCCGTATCCTGATTGATGATGCACATGGGTTTGGTGCAATGGGTCCAACTGGTGCTGGTGCAGATGAAGCGCAGGGATGCCAGGCCGGAATCGACCTCTATTTCTCCACCTTCGTAAAATCAATGGGAAGTATTGGTGCATTTATAGCCGGACCGAAAGATGTACTGGCTTATCTCCGGTATAATACCCGTTCTCAAATTTTTGCAAAGAGTCTGCCTATGCTGATTGTTGAAGGCATGCTGAAACGGATGGAAATGCTGAAAACAATGCCTGAACTCCGCGAAAAGCTCTGGCATGTTACCAATACCCTGCAAAATGGTTTAAGAGAAAGAGGGTTTGATCTCGGTAAAACCAATACCATGGTTACACCTGTTTACATGAAGGGAGATGTACCCGAAGCAACTGCCATGGTACTCGATCTGAGAGAAAATTATAATATCTTCTGTTCAATTGTTGTATACCCCGTTATTCCTAAAGGACAGATTATTTATCGGTTGATTCCTACCGCAGCGCATACCGATGAAGATATTCAGTTAACCCTGCAGGCTTTCACCGAAACCAAGGCCAAGCTGGATGCCGGCGAATATAAGGTTGCCGAAATTCCTGATATGGCGGAGGCGATGTAGGAGATGAAAGGTGAAAGGTGAAAGGTGAAAAGTGAAAGAGAGACGTGAAAGGTGAAAGGTGAAAAGAAGGAGACTGTAAAAGGTGAAAAGGGAAAAAGGGAGGCTGATGGCCTCCCTTTTTTTATACAATAAGTTTGAAATTTCGAGGTCCCCTTCGCTCTTAGTCCTTTGCGTCCACCTTCACTTTTACGTTCCTACTCATCTCCTTTTCTCCTTTTCTCCGTTGTCTCCTTTTCCCCCGTTGTCTCCTTTTTCTCCGTTGTCTCCTTTTTCTCCGTTGTCTCCTTTTCCCCGTTGTCTCCTTTTCCCCGTTGTCTCCTTTTCCTCCCTTAACAAAAAAATCCCGCCGTAAACGGCGGGATGCACTAATCAAATACCATTAACCATTAAACCTTATCCTATGAAAATTCAAATATAAGATGTTAATGAGTAAACATTAGTTGCATCAGCCGTATTTTTTTTGAAGTACACGACAGAATTTGACGTAAATCAATCACACATAAGTATTTCCTTATGATAAGCCAGTTGATTTACATCCATTTATGACATCCCCGTGACAAATGGGGTTAAAAAGGGACAGGATAAAAATCCCGTCCGAATTATTTCCAATATCCTATGAAAAACCTACCATATAGATATGGTTTTAGCTAAAACCGTTGCAGGGATGTTAAAATTATCCAGCATTTTAATCCCGTTTTAATTCCCCATCTCCCTTCTCCCTTCTTACCATTTCCTCTTAAACTCTTTCTGGTATACGGGAAACGGAGTTCCGGGATAAGCGCCATCACCAAAATATTTAACGATAAGTTCCAATTCATGAGGTGCCATATAACCGGGAATAGCCTGAGGTGCTTCACCAGGAGACGGTATGATAACTGTTGTTGGATAGGATAATTGTCCGCCTGTCAGGTACAATGCAATATCATTGGTTTTATAATTAGCATTAAAAGCAAAAGATTTCCCCATCCACTGGTAGGCCGTTTTTGCTTCCGCATCCAATTTTACTGCATAATATTTTTCATTCAGATAGGCTGTGACTTTGGGATGCCGGTAAGTTCGTTTATCCATCACCTTGCACCATCCGCACCAATCGGTATAAAGATCAATTAAGACGGGACGAGGTTGTTTTTTAGTTGCCGCTTCAACTTCCTGAAGGGTCATCCATCGGATATCCTTTTCCGAAACTTTTTGTGCGCTGGCAGATAATCCCCCCATCAAAACGATTATAATGGCAATAAACCTATGCATGATTATTTTTGTTAGTATAAAAATAACGAATCCACATGCAAAGAATTGTTATAGCCATCACCGGAGCAAGCGGTTCAATATATGCGCAATTACTGCTTAACCGGCTGGTTCAACTCCGGGAGCAATGGGATGCGTTATCTGTTGTAATGACTAAAAATGCCGGAGAAGTATGGAAAACCGAGTTGGATAATGAAAGCTATCTGGAATTCCAGCAGCAGGGAATCCGATTCTATGATAAAACCGATTTTACAGCCCCCTTTGCCAGCGGATCCGGACAATATACTACCATGATCATCATTCCCTGTTCTATGGGAACCTTAGGCCGAATTGCAGGCGGACAATCAGACGACCTGATTACAAGAGCTGCAGATGTTATCCTTAAAGAAAGAAGAAAACTGATTTGTGTAGCAAGAGAAACGCCCTATAACCTGATGCATATCCGAAATATGGAAACCATCACCCTGGCAGGGGGAATTATTTGTCCGGCTACACCCTCTTTTTATTCCCGCCCATCTACAGTAGCAGAACTTGCACAAACGGTGGTAGACAGGGTATTGGACCTGGCCGGACTGGAGAATAAAACCTATAGATGGGGCACTCCTTAATTTTCTTCCTTACATTTGGATTAATAATTCTTATAACTTGTTCAGTTTTGAATATCAGTCCAATAACTACCGTCACCTGTTAACGAGGATGGCGCATGAACTTGGGGTTCAAATGCAGGGAAATACCCTTGTTTATCCTGAACATTTCGCAACTGGCTATTCAACCATTATTGAATTACCGAATGGTTTGCAGGCCATCCTTTCTGATTATACGTTAAACGATCATTTCTTTCTAAAGCGGGTAAAAGAAGAAGAGGAATTTTATGTACTGCGGTATGAAGAATTCAGGATTGAAGAAGAATTAACGCTGAAAATTGATGGAGAGGTGCTTTCTACTAAAAACGAACACCATGCCGGCATCTTTCTTACCAGTTCTCTTTTCGACATCTCTTATCTGGGTAGAAAAGGCAGTCATAACAGGGGAATCAATATTTTATTCGATAAAAATTGGCTGGCGATTCATCTGCAGATCAGTGATCCGGATGAAGTGCTGTGTACCTATCTGCAATTAAAAACGGCTTCCTTCACCATGGAGCCAATTGACAATGAATACCGCCGGTATTTTACCGAAATGTTGCAGATTGAGGACGACAGTCCGCTTCGCATGGCTACCATCCAGAATCGAATCATGTTGTTGATTGAGCGATTTTTCAGTCGACTTTATGAGAGAAGCAGATCAGTACTTGCCAGTCCGAAAATCTCGCGTTACGATATACATCAACTGATGCATGTGGAAGCATTACTAACCGAAAATATTCTGACAAGGCCACCCACCATCGATCAGCTGGCACAGGAAGCTGCCATGAGTTCGGCAAAGTTGAAAAAACTGTTTAAAGAAGTTTATGGCACCAGTATTTATGCCTATTACCAGAAACAGCGATTGAGTGTTGCCAGGGATATGTTATTAAGTGGAGATTATTCCGTAAAAGAAGTGGGACTGCAGATTGGATATTCCAATCTCAGCAATTTTGCTGCTGCATTCAAAAAAGAATTCAATCTGCTGCCCAGTGAAATCAGAGCCTGACTATCGCAGGTCTATCTCCTCCACTCCCGGATATTTTTTCTTATCAAATACAAATTGCGCATCCGGTATAACTGCTTTCCCGTTAAAATTAGAAATGGTATAGGTATACACATTTCCATTTTTTTCCAGAATTTTTGCATTGTAAATTGATTTCTGTGCCTTATCCACCATCAGGTAAACCTTGTGAAAGGCCTTGGTTTTATCCACCGGAGTAAGTTCAATTTCCTGAACAAGTTTCGCTCCTACTTTTTTCTCTCCATTGAGTTTATATAAAAAATCCTTGTCGTAAAAGTTGGTAAACAGTTTTTGTGGTGTAAGCGCACTCTGACCACCTTCCATTTTTGTAATTGTTACCTCATTCGTAGCTTTATCATAGGTCCATACATTGGATCCGTCGCTATAAATTTCCTGTCCGGATATATTCACCCGATATTTTCCACCTTTCATAAATACCACTCCGGATTTCTCACCCTGTACTTTTCCTTTTCCATCTTCCACTTTGAGTGTAAAACCGGATTGTACTGCTTTGAAGGACTTGAATTTGGCACTAACACCATCAAGTATTTGTTTGGCAGCCGGATCAGACTGGGCCATACTATTTGTTGCGGAACCAAATCCTATCAGAAATGCTACGAGAGTTAAAAGTTTATTCATGTGCTCGAATTAAAATAAAGGTGCAAAGATAATTGTTTGTGTCTCTGTATAGACTACAATTAAGGTGCAGGGATTAATCCCCCCCGGGTCTTTAAGCCGTTTTTAACAGAATACTGCCAAAATCAGACAGAATGTCCGACTCCCCAATTCTAATTTCCTACCTCATCAGGATTTCTTCGAGCTCGTGTTCTGTCTTGATCATCACTTCCCGGGCCTTACTCCCCAAATTGGGGCCTACAACTCCCGCGGCTTCCAATTGATCCATTAATCGACCTGCCCGGTTATAGCCGAGTTTCATGCGCCTTTGTAAAAGGGATGTTGATCCAATCTGATTCGCAACGATTAATCTTGCTGCCTCATCAAATAAGGGATCTTTATCGGCCAGATCAAAATCTTTCCCTTCCATATCTTTTTCATCTACATATTCCGGTAGCAGAAAAGCCTGCGGATATCCGCGCTGATCACCAATAAAATCAGTTACATCTTCAACTTCCGGCGTGTCTACGAAAGCACACTGCAGGCGGGTAAGCTCTCCATTATAGGATATCAGCATATCCCCTTTTCCGATAAGTTGTTCGGCTCCTCCGGCATCCAGGATAGTCCGGCTGTCAATTTTTGAAGAAACTTTGAACGCAATCCGGGCCGGGAAGTTGGCTTTGATGGTTCCGGTGATGATATTAACGGATGGACGCTGGGTTGCAATAATCAGGTGAATACCAACTGCCCTGGCCAATTGTGCCAGTCTGGCTATGGGCATTTCCACTTCTTTACCGGCCGTCATGATCAGATCTGCGAACTCATCAATTACAAGCACAATAAAGGGTAGAAACTGATGCCCTTTCTGTGGATTCAATTTTCTTTTGACAAATTTTTCATTGTATTCTTTAATATTCCTGGTGCCGGCTTCCTTCAGTAAATCGTACCGGTTATCCATTTCGATACAAAGTGCATTCAGGGTATTGATTACTTTTTTGGTATCGGTTATAATTGCTTCTTCTTCCCCAGGTAATTTGGCCAGAAAATGGTGTTCAATCGTTCTATACAGACTCAGTTCCACTTTCTTCGGATCTACCAATACAAATTTCAACTGGGAGGGGTGCTTTTTATACAGGAGTGAAACGAGGATCGCATTTAATCCGACAGATTTACCCTGACCTGTGGCACCAGCCATCAGTAGGTGAGGCATGGCAGCCAGATCCACAATGAAATTTTCGTTATCGATTTTTTTACCAATTGCTATTGGCAGACTGAAAGTATTATGAAGAAACTTGTCCGAACTGAGCAGGGTCTTCATGCTTACCACGGTCTTTTTCACATTCGGCACTTCAATCCCGATGGTTCCTTTTCCCGGAATAGGGGCAATAATCCGGATCCCCAATGCAGCCAGACTAAGGGCGATATCATCCTCCAGGTTTTTGATTCTGGAAATCCGCACACCGGCTGCAGGCACAATTTCATAAAGTGTTACAGTTGGACCAACAGTTGCACTTATTTTCTGGATATTGATATCGTAATTCTTAAGTGTGTTGATGATCTGGTTTTTATTCATTTCCAGTTCTGCAGGATCCTGGACAATCTTTTCACTTCCGTGTGTTTCAAGCAGTTCCAATCCGGGGTATTTATAATCCCGCAGATCCAGTGTTGGCTCATAAGGGGCCAACTCTTCTATTTTTTTTCCGTCTTCCTCAGCCGGCTCATCATCCGGCATGGATTTAATTTCCAGGGGCAATTCTTCCAGGGATACGGGTTCTTCATTGCGAGGCAGGATAACTACCGGATGCTTTGGTTCTTCAGGTAGTATCGGTTCTGCAGGTGCTTCCTCTTCTATTGAATCAGTTAATGGCTCAGTCGGTTCTTCCTTCTCAATAATATCAAAGGGTATCGGCATTTCTTCCTGTGTTGGGGGCATTACGACCACACCACCTTTTTTCTTCAGTCCATTTTTCTTTGCGAGCGCTTCATCCACTACCAAACGGGCCTCTGCATCCTGATCATTAGCTGGCTCTTCCTCTTCCTCACCGGGATCAACCGGCATTACCGCCCCGCCGCTTTTACGAACCGGTAACTGAGGTAATTTGGGAACTGAAAATACCGGATTAAAACGCCAGATAAAATAGGCAATACCACCTAATAGCAGAACAGCCGCAGCACCAATTGTTCCGAGAAAACTGGTCAGCCATTTACTGATCATATTACCAACAGCTCCTCCCCATGCAAAACTGCTTGAACCGGAGAAAAATGCCAGGCTTACACTGAAATATAATAACCCAACCAGTACATAGCGGAAATTCCGGCCTACCCGAAAAAGTTTTTTACGGAAGAGCAGGTTAGCACCCAGCACAAAAAACAAACTGCAAAGAAAATAGGAAGCCAGCCCAAATCCCTTATAGAAAAAGAAATGAGATACCCAGGCACCCAGTCTGCCAAGCAGGTTGGCAACTTTAATATCTTCTGCAAAGAGGAAATAACTTCCTCCTCTGAATACCTTATCCTGATCGGCTTTCCAGGTAAACAGGTAGGAACTGAATGCAATAAACAGGAAGATGGCCAGCAGGAGACATACGGCTCCAATAATTTTAAGTGTCCGTTCGTCTTTAACCAGCTTTTTCACCTCCACCTGTTCCTCTTTATCCGGGCGCAGATCCACCGCATCGGGTCGTGATTTTTTCTTGGTCTTCACCTTATTCGCCATAAACACAAATATACATGCTGAGCAGGCTGGAAATAAATTGTATTTTGGCATATCCGATAGGGTATGAAAAAACGCATGGTCAAATCAATTAAATCGAACCTCCTACGAATATGCTTTTTAAACCTGCTGGGCCTGCTGTTATTGCCAGGCACAGATGTAAAGGCACAACAGCAACCCGGTTGGGATACAATCAAAACCAGCCAGATTCGCTTTTTTTGCTCTATCAGGGATTTTACCGGACTTTATATAGACAGCACGGAAAAGGCTGAAAAAGAACAGATAAGGAACCTGCCGTCTTTACAGGCAGTTACTGAAAATTATGAAAAAAGAATCCCAAGTTATTTTGTAGGAAAACCAATTTTTCTGCAATTCACGCTGTTTAATGATGCAGATACGGCAAGCACCGTTTATTTTTTACCCGGATTTTATTTTGAAGACATAGATCTGTACCGGTATAACAACCAAACAAAAGAACTTGAACCTGCTCCAGAATACCCGGGAGAAGGTATTTTTAATCCTAATGTAATCAGTAAGCTAATCCTGCAACCAGGTGAAACTTCCACCTATGTAACCAAGCTCAGTTTCATCAAAACCACTATTAATACCATTACCCCTACCCTTTCATTTGGCTATTTTTTACCAACACTGCTTTCCGAAGTGCAGAATCAGCGAAAAATAAACACCATTATCACTTTCCTGGTTTGCGGCATCATGCTGATGATGATTTTTTATTCCCTTGCTGAATTTTATATCAACCGGAACCGGGTATTTCTATATTATTCTGCTTATGCTATTTTGCTGGGAATCATGTTTTTTTTCAAGGCCTTTTTATATAAGACGCCCACCCCTTCCAATTATTTCTTTGAATCCTATTTTGATTTCATGTTGCAGGCGGGCGGAACGCTGTTTTATTTTATGTTCCTCCGGAAGTTTACGCAGTCTGCCGTCGAATTCCCCATCCTGAACAAGGTATTGCTTATACAACAGGCGATCACCATCTCGGGCATGTTATTATTTACCGTATTGCACTTCTTTAGTAATAAGTTCGATTTTCAAAACCTAACAGAAAACATAGTCAAGTATGCCTGGTCAGCCTGCACAATATTCTTTATAATTTATGCATTGATCACGCGGCATCATCTCCTGACTTATCTGGCCATTGGACACTGTTTTTTGTTTTTAGGCGGATTGCTTTCTTTATTCCTGATCAATTCCTCCTATCGATTCAATCATCAGCTGGCTTCTCTCATGAACGACTCTCTATTCTGGTATGAAATGGGGATTCTTTTTGAACTGATGTTTTTCCTGATCGCACTTTCTTATAAAAACCGGCTGGACATTTCGACCCGGGCAAGAGAAAAGGAACGTTTGCTGATGGAATATGAAAAAAGTGCCATTGAAAGAAAAATGGCAATCCTTGCGGCAAAACAGGAAGAACGAAATCGTATATCTGCCGATATGCATGATGAACTGGGATCAGGGGTAACAGCTATTCGCCTCATGAGCGAGCTTGCAAAAACCAAGATGAAAGACCATAGCCTGCCTGAGCTTGAACGGATTTCAAATTCAGCCAATGATCTGATCAGTAAAATGAATACCATCATTTGGACAATGAAAAATTCCAATGATTCGGTGGACAATATGATAGCCTATGTCCGATCATATGCAGCCGAATTTTTTGATAACACAGAAATCCGATGCGCGGTAGAATACCCCGACAACCTGCCCAGTATTGAAATGAGTGGAGAAAAAAGAAGGAATGTATTTCTCTGTATAAAAGAGGCCCTGCATAATACGTTGAAACATTCACAGGCCACCCAGGTCAAAATTCTTTTTAAAATCGGGCCACACCTGGTTATTCAGATTATTGATAATGGCATCGGAGTTAAAGAAACCAATATGCGTGAATTCAGCAATGGATTAACGAATATGCGGAAACGAATGGACACCATTGACGGACATTTCAACATCCGTGATGAAAATGGAACCACTGTTACCCTAAGTATTCCGCTTCAATAAAGCCCCAAAAAGCAGTACCCATCCAAGCACCAAAAAGAGTCCGCCTATTGGAGTTATTAACCCCAGTTTAGAAAGACCAACCGTATCAGTTGCTTTCAAAAATGTCAGTACATATAAAGAACCGCTGAAAAGTAAAATTCCAACCAGGAAGGATTGGGCAGCCCTTCTCAAAAGCGGACCCGGGAAATGTATGGCTATTAATCCAGTTGCAAGCAGCGCAAATACATGATAAAAATGATACCGGACTCCGGTTTCAAAAGTAGTTACTGTTTCGGGTGGTACAATCTGTTTCAAACCATGGGCACCAAAAGCTCCTAATACAACTGCCAATGCGCCTAAAAGAGCAGCACTGGATAATATGGATTTACTCATTTAAAATAGCTTCTTTTATTTGTTCCAGTGAAAGTTCTTCTTCATGCAGCGACAAATGAGCCTGCTCATAATACATTTTCCTGTCGTGCAATTTTTTAATAATAAAGGACTTCATATCCTCATCCGGAATATCACTTAATAAGGGGCGGTGTTTTTTTTCTTTCAGTAAACGTTCGATTAAAACAGCAGTTGCCGTATTCAGCCAGATTACTTTCCCATGCTCTTTCATATAATCGATATTTCCAAAAAAACAGGGAGTACCTCCACCACAGGAAAGCACAAATGCTTCGTGACTATTGGTAAGATTCATAAGTGTATCTTTTTCAAGTAGTCGGAAGTACTCTTCACCTTGTTCGGAGAAAATCTCTGTAATGGGTTTGCCTTCGCGTAACACAATCACATCGTCCAAATCAAAAAATGGAATATTCATACAGGCCGATAATTGCCGGCCCCAATGCGATTTACCGCTTCCCATGAATCCAATCAGATAAATTTTCATATCAACTGAATGCGTTCAAACCGGTAATATCCATCCCGGTTATTAACAAATGGATATCATGCGTGCCCTCATAGGTTACAACACTTTCGAGATTCATCATATGGCGCATCACGCTGAATTCGCCGGTAATACCCATTCCGCCTAAGACTTGTCGGGCATCACGGCAAATCTGTTGTGCTACTTCACAACCGTTTCGTTTGGCCATACTAACCTGAGCAGGTGTTACTTTCCCCTGATCCATCAGCACACCTACTCTCCAGTTCAATAACTGTGCCTTGGTAATCTCCGTTATCATTTCAGCCAGTTTCTTTTGTTGTAATTGAAAGCCAGCAATAGGCCGGTCGAACTGGATTCTTTCTTTTGCATAACGAAGAGCGGTATCATAACAATCCATTGCAGCTCCGATACTTCCCCAGGCAATACCAAATCTGGCTTTTGTGAGGCAACTAAGCGGTCCCCGCATTCCTTTACAATTTGGGAGTATATTAGTTTTTGGAACTTTTACCTGATCAAATACCAACTCACCAGTTGCGGAAGCACGAAGACTCCATTTTCCATGAGTTGTAGGGGTACTGAAACCTTCCATACCACGTTCAACAATTAATCCATGCACAACTCCTTCTTCATTTTTAGCCCATACTACTGCCAGATCGGCGAATGGTGCGTTGGAAATCCACATCTTGGCACCATTGAGAATCACATGATCTCCGGCATCGGTAAAATTCGTTAACATACCAGCAGGATTACTGCCATGATTGGGTTCTGTTAATCCGAAACAACCCAACCATTCTCCGCTTGCCAGTTTTGGGAGATATCTTCTTCTTTGCTCCTCGCTGCCGAATTCATAAATTGGAAACATAACCAGTGAGCCCTGAACGGATGCGGTAGAACGAACACCGCTATCTCCGCGCTCCAATTCCTGCATCATCAATCCGTAGGAAATATAATCCAGACCACCACCGCCGTATTCAACCGGAATAGTGGGACCAAACACCCCCAGTTCGCCCATTTGTTTAACTATCTGGCGAGGGAAGGCTGCTTTTTGTGCATAGTCTTCAATAATGGGTGAAATTTCCTGCTTCACATAGTTTCGTACCGCATCACGAATCATATGTTGTTCTTCGCTCAACAAATCATCGAGTAAAAGATAATCGGGAGATTGAAACAAATCCTGGGCCATGGCAACGTTTTTTAATCCTATGAATGTAGTCAGTTTATGCTAAATACCCGCTCATTTCCACCTGATATTGATGAGCAATGGCGCGGGCTTCTTCAGCAAAATCTTCGTTCTCGGAGGCATATATGATGGCCCGACTGGCATTAACCAATAAGCCCGCATCTGGAATCATTGCCCTGGCGGAAATTTCCTTAAGGCTTCCGCCCTGTGCTCCAACACCGGGTACAAGGAAAAAATGATCAGGCAAAATCCGTCTGATAGCTTCGAATTCATCTGCCTGCGTAGCACCCACAACAAACATCAGATTTCCCGGGTTTCCCCAGGAAGCCACCGTTCTCATCACTTTTTCATATAAAAATTCCGATCCCATTTTCTGCAACTCAAAATCGGCCGCCCCTTTATTGGAAGTCAAGCCTAAAACGATGGTCCATTTATCTTTGTATTCCAGAAAAGGCTGAACACTATCAGCTCCCATATAGGGAGCTACAGTAATGGCATCAAACGGCAAGGCTTCAAAAAATGCTCTCGCATATTGAGAACTGGTATTTCCAATATCTCCACGTTTTGCATCTGCAATTTTCAAATGGGTGGATGGAATATAGTGAACCGTTTCTTCCATAATCTGCCAGCCTTTTGTTCCCATTGCTTCATAAAAAGCTGTATTAATTTTATAACTGACACAATGGTCAACTGTTGCATCAATAATAGCCTTGTTAAATGCCAGCACTGCATCCGGCTTTTGCTGAAGGAAGGCTGGAATTTTTAAAGGATCGGTATCCAGTCCAACACACAAATAAGATTTTTTCTTTTTGATTTGTTCAACGAGTTCGTGCCTGTTCATACCCGCAAAGATAAGAAGGATTAACTGCCCAATACCTGAACAAATCGCCAGATTTCTTCGTATCGGTTATAAAGAGGAACAGGTGCTACACGAATTACATTGGGTTCTCTCCAATCTGCAAATATGCCCTGCCTTGTCAATTGGTCAAACAGTGTGCGGCCACCTTGCTTTACCAATAATGAAACCTGGCATCCTCTTGCCATTGATTCTGCCGGTGTGAGTATTTCAAATTTTCCAGGTTGGTCAGTAAGCAGGTGATCCAATAAAAATCTATGATAAGCCGCCATTTTTTGTGCTTTCACGAGGCAATTATCAAAACCTGCTGCAGCAAAAACTACTAAAGAGGATCGGTGAAGGGCATAAAGCAGGGGTGATGGTGTACTTAATTGCCAGCCCTCTGCTGATTGTACAGGCTTAAAGCCTTTCTCCATTTTAAACCGTGATTCTTTTTCATAGCCCCACCAACCTGCAAAACGATGAAGTGTTTCATCCTTGTGGTAACGCTCATGAATAAACGCAGCTCCGATTGCACCCGGACCTGCATTCAGGTATTTGTAACTGCACCAGCAGGCGAAATCGATGTTCCAGCTATGCAATTCAAGTTTTATATTTCCGGCTGCATGTGCAAGATCAAAGCCAACTTTTGCACCCACCGCATGTCCGGCCTGCGTGATGGATTCCAGATCAAAAACCTGTCCCGTATAATAATTTACTCCTCCCCATAATACCAATGCAAGTTCCTCTCCGGCTGCATGAATGGCTGATAAGATATCATCCAGTCGGATAGTAGTTTCTCCATCACGGGGACCAACTTCTATTAGTTCTTCATCGGGATTCAGACCAAGGGATATCAGGTGCGTTTCAAACATGTATTGATCGCTTGGGAAGGCCCTGGCTTCGCAGATTATTTTTTTTCTTTTGCCGCCTGGACGGTAGAAACTCACCATCATCAGATGTAGATTGACAGTCAGCTGGTTCATAACGACCAGTTCAGCAGGCAATGCGCCCACAATTTCTGCAAGCGGTTTCAGGAGGTGATCATGGTATTGCAACCAGGGGTCTTCTCCCATAAAAAAACCTTCAACACCAAAACGCGCCCATTGATCCAGCACCTGATGTAAATAAATCGAGGTCTTTTTCGGTTGTAAGCCCAGTGAATTACCAAGAAAATAAACCTGTTCACGCCCCTGCACTTCAGGAATTATAAATTCATCCCGAAAAGCAGCCAGCGGATCCACCGCATCCAGCTCCAATGCATATCCCAAATCACTTCTCATAATTCAAACTTTTAACTTCCCACTTCCCACTTCCCACTTCCCACTTCCCACTTCCTAAATGGCCCCTGTTCTCCCACCATCTACCGGAATACTCGTTCCGGTTATATAGGAAGCAGCCGGACTCGCCAAAAATGCAGCCAGGGAAGCAATTTCTTCAGCCAGTCCAAAACGCAATAAAGGCACTTCAGCTGTCATGGAAGCTTCCTGCTCTTCCACGCTGATTCCTTTAGAGGAAGCCAGGTTTTCAGCCAAACTTTTCAGTCTTGCTGTGGAAGTAAAGCCGGGTAATACATTATTTACGGTAATACCATGCTTGCCCAATTCATTCGCCATAGTTTTCGCCCAGGAAGCAACTGCTCCGCGAATAGTATTGGATACACCCAGGTTATTTAAAGGAATTTTTACAGAGGTTGAAACGATATTGATAATTCTTCCATAACCTGCTTCAATCATGCCTGGCACCAGGGTTTGAGTAAGTGACTGATTTACCAGAATATGTTGCTGAAATGCTGCAAGAAAGCTGGTAGCATCTGCTTCTATTATTGGTCCGGGTTTTGGTCCACCGGTATTATTTACGAGAATCTGTATGCGCTTTTCTGAAGAAAGTTGTTTTACAAGATCGCTAATAAGTTCCCATCGGGAAAAATCAGCGATCGCATAGCTGTGTTTTTGTCCTTTGGAACAGTCCAGCGTTTTAACTGCTTCCTGAAGTGCTGCTTCATTTCTTGCAAGCAAAATGCAGGAAGTACCCAATAAGGCCAGTTCCTTAGCAATTGCTAGGCCAATGCCCTGGGAGCTTCCGCAAACCAGGGCAGTTTTATTTTCAAGTGATAGTTGCATGCTGCTAATTTAGGCAACCACTTCCACAACGCGAGTGGCTTCCAGGCTGGCATTCCGCATGGCAATACTTCTTGCTGCCAATCCGGCAAAATGTAAAAAAGCTTCTTTTGTAATTTCGTCATCCGACATCATGATTGGCATTCCTTTATCACCTCCTTCGCGGATCGACTGAACCAGGGGTATTTGTCCGAGGAAGGGGATATCATATTCTTCCGCCAGTTTTTTTCCGCCTTCTTTTCCAAAAATATAGTAGCGGTTATTGGGCAATTCTGCCGGGGTGAAATAACTCATATTTTCAACTATTCCAATAATTGGAACTTTGATTTGTGCCTGACCGAACATCGCGATTCCTTTTTTTGCATCAGCGAGTGCCACATCCTGGGGAGTAGTAACCACCACCACGCCGGTAACAGGAACGGTTTGCATCAGTGTAAGGTGAATATCGCCGGTTCCCGGTGGCATGTCGATAACAAGATAATCCAACTCATCCCAGAAAACATCGGTAACAAATTGTTTAATGGCACTGCTGGCCATAGGTCCCCGCCAGACAACTGCATTTTTTTCATCCACCAGCAAACCAATAGACATCAGTTTGATGCCATATCGCTCCAGCGGAACGATCAGTCCTTTTTCTCCACCGGCCATCATCTTTGGACGTTCTCCCCTTACACCAAACATAATCGGAACACTTGGACCATAGATATCGGCATCCATCAATCCTACTTTTGCGCCACCCTGCGCCAGCGCAAGGGCAAGATTTGCAGAAACAGTACTTTTTCCTACACCTCCTTTACCGCTTACTACAGCTATAATATTTTTGACTTTGGGAAGTATTTGCCCCGAATCAGTTCTTTTACTATTTGTATTTGCTGTAAAATTTACTGTAACAAGTGCGTCCTTATTTACGAGTAATTTAACCGCATTGATCGATGCATTTTTCATCAGATCCTTCATTGGACAGGCCGGAGTGGTCAAAACAATTGTAAAACTTACTTCATTTCCATTGATCTTCAGGTCCTTTACCATATTCAGGCTGACAATATCACTTCCCAAATCAGGTTCCTGCACATTTCCCAGCGCTTTTAATATTTCTTCTTGCGTCATTATTATTAATATTGATAGAGAATTTTAGTGCAAAATTAACCAATGGTATCGGTAAATTGTTGAACCAGATACCCCGATATGTTATATTTGATGCAATGAAGCGAATTTTATCTCTTGTCATAGTAAGTATTTTTTGTATTTGTAAGCCGGCTTCCGCACAGTTTGAAACCATGAAAGACTCTGTAGTGATGTTGTATGGAGTGGTGATGACTGCTGACAGTCTGGATGGAATCCCCTCTGTTAGTGTTTCTATTAAAGGAAGTGGCAGAGGTACCATTACAAATGACCAGGGTGTGTTTTCCATCGTTGCATTGAAAGGTGATATTATTGAATTCACCAGTGTGGGTTACAAGCCCAAGCTTGCGGAAATTCCCCGTAATCTGGAAGGTAATCAATTCAGTATAGTTCAGTTAATGGTGATAGATACCCAATACCTTCCTGCAACCATCATTCGGCCCAGACCCACAAGGGAACAGTTTGAGCGGGATTTTGTGAACATGACAGTAGCTGATGACGACCTCGAAATAGCCAGAAAAAACACAAATGAACAAACCCGAAGGGCGTTAATGAGTATTTTGCCTGCTGATGGTAAGGAAGCGGCCAATTATGCACTTCGCCAACAGGCAACCCGCTATTCCTATCAGGGTACAACTCCTCCAATCAATCTTATGAACCCGATGGCATGGGCAGAGTTTATCAAATCCTGGAAGCGGGGTGATTTCAAAAGAAAAAACTAGCCCTTATTTTTACGGTCTAAATTATTGCTATGTTCAATCAGATTGCTGTCATAGGTGCGGGCACCATGGGAAATGGTATTGCCCATGTTTTTGCTCAGTTCGGATTCAGGGTTAACCTTGTAGACAGAGATCCCGCCCAACTGGAAAAGGCAATAGCAACCATCACCAGAAATCTGGAGCGTCAGGTAGGAAAAGGACTTTTAACAGAGCAGGACAGCGAGCAGGCCCTTCAGCGGATTCAATCTGTCCAGAACCTCAAAGAAGGGATTCAGGCTGCCGATCTCATTATTGAGGCTGCTACTGAAAATACCGAACTGAAACTTTCCATTTTCAAAGAGCTGGACCAGTTGGCTCCAGGTGATGCCATTCTTGCCTCCAATACGTCTTCTATATCCATTACCAAAATAGCCAGTGCTACCCAACGACCAGAAAAAGTAATCGGAATGCATTTTATGAATCCTGTTCCGGTAATGAAATTGGTGGAAATCATCAATGGTTATTCTACAGAACAGCAGGTTACAGAGAAAATAGTTGAATTAAGCCGGCTGCTTAATAAAATCCCCTCTGTCGTAAATGATTACCCTGGTTTTATAGCGAACCGCATTCTGATGCCCATGATCAATGAAGCCATTTATAGTTTATATGAAGGCGTTGCCGGTGTGGAAGAAATTGATACCATTATGAAACTTGGTATGGCACATCCGATGGGACCACTACAATTAGCGGATTTCATCGGGCTGGACACCTGCCACAGCATTCTGAAAGTGCTGCACGAGGGCCTGGGCAATCCCAAATATGCTCCCTGCCCACTATTAACCAATATGGTAACTGCCAGAAAATTTGGGGTAAAATCAGGAGAAGGCTTTTATCTCTACACGAAAGGTTCAAAAGATTTGGTGGTTCATCCCCGATTCAGCCAGTAAAGCTGCATTTCAGCAGGCAGGTTTTGCGATTTAATCCTGCTTTTTGCAGTTTCATGCCGTAAAAACAGCGGTTTAGCAGAATCCTCTTGCATTTGGCCTGATTTATATTCAATTTTATACCCGAATCATTTACCAGGATTCCATTAAACCTTTGAACATGAAACTGGCTTCAATTATCATTCTAGCACTTGGATTAATTCTAACAACCAGCTTATCAGCAGGTTACAAGTCCAAATGTAGTTATAGCCAGGCTATTAATCAGGCGCCTGACCATGAACCAATAAAGGATGCTGAAATCATGGAACTTTCTACATTGAGTGTGTTGGTGTATTAAGTACTGTCCCTTTGTCCTTTTTGCGGTACGATCCGGTAGTCATCGGAACTGATTCCCTTGATACCGGACGGGCGTTTACGGCCTCCTGAGGAATCTTTTTTGATTTCGGAAGCTGTTGTTGTGGACACTGTATCTAACCGGGCGCTATCTGGCTGCCCGGTTATTTCATTTAAGGGTGGTACAGGTTGTTGCGTTCTGGCTGAATCCGGAGAAGGCAAAACAACCTGATTCGGAAGCAAGAACGAAGCTGAATCTGAAACAATTGGGCCTTTCCCCGTCCCGGTCCCAGTCGGAGAAACAGCATTTACCTGCTGGTTTTCGTTGGATAAAATGGGCTCTGCAGTTGTTGAAGGTAAACCTGGCATATCCAGGGGCAGAAGAATATTGTCATCTGGGATAATCTTATTGGAATTAAATCGGTACAGCAGGAAGATCGCGATTCCTGCCAATATTAATAATAAAGTCCAACCCCGCCAGCCGGAAACAGGGGTGGTTCCTGCAGGATCGGTAACAGGCTCACCGCCATTGCCAGGGTCATTGCCAAAATCATCATCATCAGTTGGCAGATCTCTATCGAGCTCTGTAGTTATGCGAAGCCAGATTCCATCAGCCATTTCCGGTAAGGGGGGCAATTGCTCCAGCTTGCTTGCAATTAATTGTTCATATGGGAAGGTTGCATTCATGAATGATGCGAATCCTGTAGTTTTTTGATGAGTTGTTTTCTTGCCTCACTGAGGTGCCATTTACTGGTTCCCTCGCTGATCTGCAGTTTCTCTGCAATCTCACGATGGTTATAACCATCCACTGCATATAATATGAACACTGCATGGGTAGCCGGAGGAAGCTGCTGGATCATTGTCATCAACTCCTTCGCATTTAATTGCTCAATAGCTTCATTATTTATATTGGGAGCTGCAGTTGTTTCAAACTCCAGTTCCATTTCATTCCCAAACTTCGATCTTGCTTTAATATGATCCAGGCCTTCGTTTATAACAATTCTTCGCAACCAGGTTTGAAATGCCGCAATGGATGGATCAAAACTTTTGATGCTTTTAAACACTTTAACGAAGGCCTGGCTCACAATATCAGCTGCATCTGCTTCATCTCTTGAATAACGTTGGGCAATTACCATAGCATAGGAATAGTACTGGCGGTATAAATATTCCTGTGCCTTCCGGTTGTTCGCTATACAACCATCAATTATAACCTGTATGTCAAGGGTCGTGCTCAATTATTTGTCAGATCCTGCTTTCGTTTTAATAATAAAGAAGAAGAGGCAGCAGCCAGCATCATCTTATACGCAGGATCCAGGTCATTTAGTATCCAGATCTGATTATCAAGCAAATCAACAATCCCAACTACCCCCCCATCAATCCGGATTTCATAACCTGCAAATGTTGGTCCGCCCAGCACTTTTACCTCTTTACCCTTCGTATTGGTATAATTTCCTATTCGTAAGGTCTGGATAGAAAACTGTATATCTCCATTTGTAAGATACCCCTGTTCTTCATATTCAGTGGACTTCCCTTCCTTATGTACCATTACCAACTGCCAGGGTTCAGGTGCAGCATCAGCTACCATCATAATAGCAGCTGAAAATGCGTATTGCAAGCTGGTGGTTCTTGCCAACTCTCCCCATCTGGGATCCCTGTTTTTATAAACTAGTTGACGCTCATTAAATTTCTCCAGTGCAAAAACCGCCGCTTTTTCTTTCCCGTTAGTTATGGTGAATTGGAGCTTGTTCTTTTCTGTTGTATTTCTGTTATCTGTATTTATATCAAATACTTTCAAAATCTGGTCTTCGGGTTTAAAACTAATGCGACTGGCCTGCCATACAGAGGTAAAGTCCCAGCCCCTTTTTACGGAGCTGGTCTGGTATTCTCCAAAAGTCAATTGCTGATTAATCATCCATCCATTTACGCCTTTCACTTTCATGGGCGTTGCAGCCTTTTCAAATTCTCCGGGTACAGCTACTTTCGCTGCGCTGCATGATAACAAAAGCACCCAACTGAACAGTATCAGATATTTCATAAAAGTGATCATTAAAGATATTAATTACTATACGTATAAACTGTTTTCATGCGATACATATCAGTGTTGTCCTGATAAGATTTATAATAAGTATACAATACTACCGGATATCCATCTGCATTGTACTCATACTCATACTTGTATGGAACAGATGAAGGAATAGCACCCGAATAGCCTGAATTTCTTCCTGCCACATTATTCTTCGAAACATGCGACAGATACATATCAGGGAAGAGCTTGTTGGTAAATCTTGGGTTGATCATCTGGTCGTACTGAAATTTACCACCTTCCTGTCCGCCTGTTGAAGTAGCAGCAGTATAGCTCACCTTATTACCACCAGCAAAAGTAGCTGCATAATGAACTGTATGTCCATTGTCCAACACCATATACACATCTGTTACGCCGCCCTCAGTTGAAATACCATTTTCAATTACACTGGTAGTGGTACGATCATACATTGTCTGTATGATATGAGTTACCTTTCCGTTTCCATCCAGCTCATAGCGGGTTTCACCTACTCTTTTATTAGTTGGGTCGATACGGTCTACTCCAATCAGAGTTGAACCCTGGTAGATTCCTTTATCAGAGAAAATGTACTGCAAGTCCTGGCTCTGCGGTTTTTTCTGGTAATAGTTTACTTCTTTTAACTGACCATCGGCCTGCTGCTGGTACATTGTAAGGGATTGTTTCTGCCAGTTACCCATGATCTCCAGGTAGGTTTCTTCCTGCTGCAACCATTTGCGGTTCTTCTGTCCTTCCAGGATGATACGATTGCCTCCAGCTACTTCTTCGCGAGTCACTACTTTTTTGACAGGCACATTCCAGATATTTCCAACAAGTTCAAACTTAACAGCCCTCTCACTGAAACGAATCTCCTCTTCCAGGCTGTTACGCTCAATGGTACGGGTTACTGTTTCTCCATTACCGAATGTAGAAACCAGGTTGAATTTTAAAACCGGTGCGTCGTATACGATACCTGCTATAGTGATTGCAGCCTGGACATTTACCAGCAGTCCATTACGCTGGAACGTAGTTTTGGAGTAGCCGAAATCTTCCGGACCAACCATTTCATCCGTAATCAATAACTGCGGACGGAAAACCGTAGGCTCTTTAGTAAGCAATTGGTGTTGTGGTAAACCAATCTGGATGTTCTGAGCCAGTCTTGAATTGGAGAGTGGGGTAGCATAAAGCGCTTTATTCTCCTTTTTAACCACTAGTTGAGTCATAGAGTAAGTGCCTTTATCAAGAACTATCTCCTGCGATCTCCACTGGTAGGCTTGTGGACCAATTTTGCCAATCCTGATTGGTTTGTTTTGCAGTACAGGCTGGTTTTGATTATTTACCACTGTTATATAGGCATCCAGACTATCTTCTGCATGCAATTCCTGCAATCCCAGTTCCAGTTGGAAAATGCCGGAATCTTTTACAGCAATGGGGTCCTTAGGACCCGGTTTTGAAGGAATGATCACCTCATCATCTTTCTGACAGGCGGTAAGAAATAGAATACTCAAAAGGAAAAGGCTAAAGATCTGTTTCATGATTGTATATTGTTTTAACTATGGACTATACCTTCGCTGCTCTCAAAAGGGTTGGGTTCGACTCCTGTGTTTTAGATAACTTTAACAATTATTGATTTTTTCATGCTTCCACTGCTTTCAAAAATTGTCACGTTCTTCCTATCACCTGCCAACTGGATATTGGTTATTGCACTGCTGTTTTTAATAGGGAAACCCGGAAATTGGAAACGTCGCTATGGAATAGTCCTGGTCACGATAACATTGCTCTTCACCAATCCTGCCCTTTTTTATTTCTGTCTCCAATCCTGGCAACCAGCTTTTGTGCCGGCTACTGGAAAATTTGAGGCAGTTATTCTGCCAGGCGGACTTTCCAGCTATGATAAAAATGGACAGGGATATTTCGGACAGGCTGCAGATCGATTCATTCAGGCCGCAAAGCTGGTTCATAGCGGGGTGGCAGAAAAGGTAATTGTGACCGGCGGAAATGGTTTCCTAAACAGGAAGCTACCGCCTGAAGCAGATTTTGTTAAAACGGAATTAATCCAAAATGGAATTTCACCGGCCATCATTTTTACTGAAAACAAAAGCCGTAACACGAAGGAGAATGCAAGCTTTACTAAGTCCTTGATTGACAGTTTGAAAATGAGGGGGCCTTTTATTCTGGTGACCTCTGCCATGCACATGCGCCGATGTGAATCAGAATTTAACAAAGTCGGAATCAGGATAACCAGGCATTGTGCAAACTATGAAGTGACCAACGGTTTTCAGCAATGGTATGACTGGATATGGCCCGACTTTTCGCTACTTGAAAAATGGAATAGATTAAATAAAGAAATAGTGGGTTGGCTGGTCAGCAAGCTTTGACTTCCACTGTATGCAACTGCTTAAGCCGATATAATACTTCCTCTTCACGGTTTAAAGGAACTCCTATCTTATACAAACAAAACAATTGTACTTCCTGCTGAAGAAGGGTGCAATTGCATTGTTTGATCAGCATCATCACCTCATTGAGCATAGTATAATCAAACTGTAGTTGATAAGAGCGCTCAATCGTCTTCTGAACAAAGGGGATAGTCTGCAACACCACGCTGGCTGTTGTTTTATACGCATTGATCAAACCCGGAACTCCCAGCATGGTTCCACCGAAATACCGAACAACTACCACACCCACATTCACCAGTACCTTACTGTCTATCTGTCCAAGGATCGGCTTACCAGCTGATCCGGAAGGCTCCCCATCATCGTTCACACGGAAACTGTTACCATCCAGACCAATTCGATATGCAAAGCAATGATGAGTGGCTTTGGGGTGTTCTTTTTTTATTTGTTCCAGCTCTTTTTTGAATTGCTCAACAGAACCAATCGGAAATGCATATCCGATAAAGCGGCTTCCTCTGTCGCGGAATTCAGCCGTACCTGGTTTTTCAATTGTTGTATAAAAAGTTTTATTATCCATAGCGTACACTGAAAACAGCGCGCAAAGGTACTGTTTTAAGGGCTAGAAACAGGTCGATATACAAATACCTCATCCTCTCCTGCCATATACCTTGCATGAAGAACGGCATGTTCGGGGCGGGGAGCCGGATATCCCTGGTCGAGATAAAGGCTGGTTGAACGGATTTGTCTGATTTCATTCCAATAACCAGCTTTCAAAAAACGGTCGATTGTTAGGGAGCCTCCTTCTACGAGAATGGAAATAATGGATCGCCTATAACAATCTGTCAGCAACTGTTCTAATAAAGGCTGATCTGTTTTCAGCTGTACCCATTCAACCTGGTTTTCAACCTGATTTTTCAGAAAATTATAGACGATTGTATTTCCCGGTTCAGAAAACAACCTGGCATTTTCAGGAACTCTTAATTGGGGATCAATTAGCAACCGAACCGGATTTTTACCATTTACCCACCGGACGGTTAATGAAGGATCATCGCTTATTGCCGTTGTTGCTCCTATCAGAATGGCCATTTCTTCTGCCCTCCACTGATGAACCAGCCGTCCGGCAAGAGGACCACTTATTGCTGTTCTGGCCTTATCTTTCGCTGCAATCGCCTGATTTAATGATTCAGCCCATTTTAAAATAATATAGGGGCGTTTATTTAGATGAAACGTAAAAAAGCGACGATTCTGCTCTCTTGCAGCCGCCCCTTCAACATCAAGTTCCACTTCAACCCCGGCATTCTTTAATTTTTCAATTCCTTTTCCGTTTACCTGATCAAATGGATCACGTGTAGCAACCACTACTTTTTTTATTGCATTCCGGATGATCAGATCTGCACATGGCGGGGTTTTTCCAAAATGGGCACAGGGTTCAAGTGAAACATAGAGTGTACTATCAGGTATGTAAACTCGATCTTCGGGTTTTACGGAAGCAAGACAGTTCACTTCAGCATGTGCATTTCCATATGCTTCATGATAGCCTTCCCCAATTATCCGGTTATTATAAACCAGTACTGCTCCTACCAACGGATTAGGCGCTACCCTGCCGGCTCCAAGTGCAGCCAGTTGCAGGCAACGCTTCATATAAATCTGATCCTGCTTCATTGTATTATTTTAGTCCGGATCGTACTAATGCCGGGCGCTGGGTAATTTCATGATAACATATGCTTTCATCATCAAAATAATGAAAAACAATACTTTTTCTCGTTTTCGATTTATCTCTATGTATCTCACCTCCATGAAAAAGATTGGCATGCCAGATCATCAGACTGCCTTTCGGAATGCATAAGATTTCTTTTTTCAGGTCAAGCTCTTTAATTTTTCCCTGCATGAATTGCTCGTATGCTGAATAATCTTTGGGACCCAGTAAAAAGAAATTGCCTTCATTATTATAATCAGCGTTCAGATAATAAGGTAATTTATGCGAACCCGGATAATAATGAAGAGGTCCGTTTTCCGGATGAATATCTTCCAATGCTATCCAAACACCAAGTAAGCCACCCAGCGGGTAGGTTGTCATATGAATACTATCAGAATGACTAGCCTGCTCACTTCCTTTTAAAAAATTTATACTCTGAAAGAGTACAGCATGTCCGTCCATCAATTCTGATAAAAGGCTCAACAGCTCAGGATCTTTTCCAATTTCCCGAAGCAGTTGTGAGTGGTGAATCGCAAACATGATTTTTCCTCCATTCCCCTGCTGAACAGTGCCCTTCATTAAAAGATCGTGCATTTCTGCGTTAATGGAGTCCACCTGATGTTGGTCCAGGTATTGATTCAAAACAGCATAGCCATTTTGTTCAAAGTTGTCCAGCGATTTTTTACTTTCAGCATCTAATAAACTATACAGTTTCGTTGCCTGAACACCAGAACAATTAGGCAATCTTTTTTTTTGAAGCTCCTCGGGCACTTTAAGAAAATCTCTGCTGGAAACGGATGAAAAATAAAATTTATTCAATCCAAGTTGCCGGTACTTTTCGACAGTATGACTGAGTTGTTTTTTGTGAAACAAATTATAGAGTGAATAAGCCCATTTAAACCGGCGAACAAATTGACTGATCATATACTCAAAATTAAGCCAGAATCCGCATCCTGTAGGCATTCATGGCAGTTACCCCCAACTTCCGCACGAGTCTGTAATTTACTACCAATCCAACCGGTGCTCCGATAACCGGAATCAGTTGCGCCAGCTTAGCTATATCAAGATAATCACGGTATTCCTGTTGAAAATTCCGCCAGTCAAACTGATGAATATCATCCGGTAACAAAGCTGCTTTTTCTGTCCAGTTCTCCATTTTCTGATAAATTTTTTGCCGGTGTTCCTGACTTGAAAAAGCGAGTTCCAATACATGTAAAATATAAATCCGTTCCTTATAATCTTTTACATCAAATCCATACATACTGGCTATATCAAACAACAATTTCAATTTAAGTCCGAGTAATATGGGAAAATCTGCCAGTCCCAATAATAAACCACCTGCACCGGTTACCGCGCCTTCTACAGAGGCCGTTTTCTGATACCAGTTGATCCGCTCTTTAATAGCGGCTTCCCTTGCCCAAAATGATTCGGATTGCAGCGGTACCGGACTTGTATACTGCGCACCAAACAAAACTGCCCTGATCATTTGTTTGATGGTGGCAGTAACTGCCTGGTGTACTTTCTCAGGTATCCAGGAATTGACTTTATTTTGCCAGGACTTGGAAAGCCGATTAATAAACCCGGGATTTGACTGCATTTCCTGCTGCCATATCCACAGTTCTCCTTTGATTTTTTCTTCGTATCCCTCCATGCGGGTAATTTCCTACAAATCTCCGGCTTTTAGCGCTTTAAATGCATAATCGACTGCCCTTGCAGTGAGGGCCATATAGGTTAAACTGGGATTTTGTGTTGCGGTAGACGTCATGCAGGCACCATCCGTTACAAATACATTTTTGCAATGATGGAGTTGATTCCATTTATTCAACAACGATGTTTTGGGATCATTCCCCATCCGCACCCCGCCCATTTCATGAATATCCAATCCTGGTGCCTGTTTGGAATCAGCTGTTTCAATATTCTTAAATCCAGCCAGTGTAAACATTTCTGTCATCTGTTCCAGATAATCTTTTACCATTTTTTCATCGTTCTGATCATATTCTATATTGATATTCAGCAGCGGCACGCCCCATTCATCCTTTTGATCGGCATCCAGGCTCACCCGGCCTGTTTCTTTGGGAATAGTTTCACCCATCATATGGGAACCGACCTGCCAGGGACCTGGTTTAGGATTCAAGAGATTCTTCTTTAATTCTTCCCCCCATCCATCTGCTCCCTGATTTGGGCGATAAGCACCAAAACCAGCAGCATATCCGCGTAAAAAATCAGTTTCCTGTTTTTTCACATTCCTGAAACGGGGAATATATCCGCTGTTTGGCCGACGGCCTCCTGAAGTTGTTTTGTCAGCAAAGCCCTCATACACTGCAGATACCCTTGCCCTGTAATTGTGAAAAGCCACGTATTTCCCAAGTAAACCATTATCATTACCCAAGCCCTGTGGAAAGCGGGAAGAAGTGGAATTCAATAAAATCAGGTTCGTATTTAACGCAGCAGCATTTACAAACAAAACCGGAGCAAAATATTCCGTGGCTTCCTTTGTGACGGCATCGATCACCCGAACGCCGGTTGCTTTTTGTTTGGCATCGTCATAAATGATGGAATGCACAACTGAATTCGGACGCAAGGTCAGATTTCCGGTTCGCATCGCCCAGGGAATAGTAGAACTATTACTACTGAAATATCCACCAAACGGACAACCACGCTGGCAGAGATTTCTGTTCTGGCATTGCGCCCTGCCCTGCTCCAGATGAATGGGCTGAGGTGCAGTAATATGAGCAGCCCGTCCAATAATAACCGGACGATTGGTATAGGCTGCTGCCATCTTTTTAGAAAAATAATCTTCCACACAATTCATTTCCATAGCGGGCAAAAATTCTCCATCCGGCAAAATATCCAACCCGTCTTTATTACCTGAAATACCGGCAAATTTTTCTACATAACTGTACCAGGGTGCCAGGTCTTTGTAACGGATAGGCCAATCCACCGCAAAACCATCTCTTGCAGGACCTTCAAAATCATATTCACTCCACCGCTGGGTTTGCCTTGCCCATAACAACGATTTTCCACCCACCTGATATCCCCGTATCCAGTCGAATGGTTTTTCCTGAACATAGGGATGTTCTTTATCCTTCACAAAAAAATGCAATGCATCTTCACGGAATGCATAACATTTACTAACCACGGGGTTCGCTTCTATAATTTCACGGGTTAACTGTCCGCGATGTTCGAGCTCCCAGGGCATTTTATTGGTAGTTGGATAATCTTTCAGATGCTTTACATCCCTACCCCTTTCCAGCACCAGGGTTTTCAATCCTTTTTCTGTAAATTCTTTGGCTGCCCAGCCTCCACTGATTCCGGAGCCGACAATGATAACATCAAAGGAATTCTCCTTTACACCCTTTGTATTCAAATACCCCATACTTATGATTTTGAAGTTGTGCTGTTCCGATCAACGCAGCCATAATATTTACCCGGCACCAATTGATACGGCAGTAAATTGGTCATCACATATTCGGATTGCGTGTAGCCCTGAATTACCAGTCTCCTGAAAGATTTCAGAAATGCAAGTTCCTCTTTCTGCTTATTTTTTTCAGCTGTGGCCATTAATGAAACAGGCTCTGCTTTTTCTGATTGCAGTTTTTTCAAACCTGCAACAAATGCTTCCTGTTCTTCTTTTACAAAACAATCATCCACCATTTTTAGTGCAAAAAGATGGCTGCCCAATTCAGCAGCTCCGGGTGTATCAGTGGGTGGAATCATAGCATCCGCCAGTTCTTTTAAAAACTGTTCCTGTGCGGGTGTAACCTGAATGGATTTTAACTGAATAGAAACTTTACCTTCCTTATAAACACAGGAGGGAATAAATGCCATCCCTGCGCCTACTACTAAAAAATGCCGGATCACCTGACGTCGGTCCATAACTTGCAGATTCTTTGATCAATTGATGCCAGCGAAAGATAGGATATTTTTAAAGCCAGCTTGCCAATTTGTCAATTTTTTGACACCTTCTGCTAAAATCATATTGAATGAAAAACAGGATATTTCTGATACTGCCCTTAATGGGGTAAATTTGCCAGCTAAACTGGATTTTTTGAGCACAGCGGTATTTCTTGTAACTCCTCCATTTACGCAGTTAAATACGCCTTACCCTGCAACGGCCTATTTGAAGGGTTTCCTGAACACAAAAGGAATTCCTTCTGCACAGGCAGACCTCGGAATAGACCTTACCCTGGCTGTATTTAGCAGCGGGGGATTAACTGAATTATTTGAACAGGTTGATCCGTCAGTTGAACGCAGTGCCAATGCAAATAGAATTTATCGTCTCCGACACAGCTATATTCAAACAATAGATGAACTGATCCGTTTTCTTCAGGGAAAAGAGCCAACATTGGCACACCGGATTGCCAGGAGAAACTTCCTTCCGGAAGCCGGTCGCTTTGCCCAACTTGATGATCTTTCCTGGGCATTTGGTGCCATGGGAACCCAGGACAAGGCTAAACACCTTGGCACTATGTACCTGGAAGACCTCTCCGATTTTATTCAGGAATCCATTGATGAACATTTTGGTTTCAGCCGGTATGCAGAGAAACTGGCAAGGTCAGCCAATCAGTTTGATGAGCTTTATACCTATCTTCAAAAACCACCAGGCTTTATAGACCAAAAAATGCTCGAATTGATGGAGGAATATATCCACCATTATCAACCCGGGCTGATTGCATTTTCGGTTCCATTTCCCGGCAATCTTTTTGCCGCATTACGATGTGGTCAATACCTGAAAAAACATCATCCGCAAATAAAAATTGCAATGGGTGGAGGATTTCCGAATACGGAATTGCGCTCACTCAAAGATAAACGCGTATTTGAATTTCTTGACTTTATAACCCTGGATGACGGCGAAGCTCCAATTGAACAATTGCTTTCTTATCTCGATGGAAAAATCCCGGTTAGTGAATTGAAAAGAACGTTCCTGCTTCAGGATGGCACAATCAGTTTTATTCAGAATTCCAGCTGCCGTGATTATAAACAGACTGAAACTGGCACACCGGACTATTCCGGACTTCCCCTCGATTTATATATCCAGGCAATTGAGATCATCAACCCGATGCATTCTTTATGGAGTGACGGAAGATGGAATAAACTGACCATGGCACATGGTTGCTATTGGGGTAAGTGCACTTTTTGTGATATCAGTCTTGATTATATTCGGATATACGAGCCTGTTGCAGCAAGTCTGATTGCAGACAGAATGGAAGAACTTATACAGCAAACAGGTAATAACGGATTCCATTTTGTAGATGAAGCCGCACCTCCCGCACTCATGCGTGCTCTGGCCATGGAAATACTGAAAAGAAAATTGGTGGTTAGCTGGTGGACCAATATCCGGTTCGAAAAAAGTTTCACGAGAGATCTTTGCCTTCTGCTCAAAGCAGCTGGCTGCATTGGTGTATCTGGCGGATTGGAAGTTGCATCGGACCGACTACTGGCATTGATCGATAAAGGCATTACCGTGGCTCAGGTAGCGAAGGTAAATAAGCACTTTACCGAAGCAGGAATTATGGTACATGCCTACCTTATGTATGGATTCCCTACGCAAACAGATCAGGAGACCATTGATTCACTGGAAATGGTTCGCCAGTTATTTGTAACCGGTGTTTTGCAAAGTGCTTTCTGGCATCAATTCACCATGACGGCTCATAGTCCGGTTGGTCTGGATCCGGAAAAATTCAAGGTCAGGGCAGTAAAGCCGGTACTGATTGAATTTGCAGATAATGATGTGGAACATGAAGACCCAACAGGGGCAGATCATGCAGCCTATGGGTATGGTTTGAAAAAATCATTGCTGAATTTTATGCATGGCAACTGCCTGGATTACCCGCTACACAAATGGTTTGACTTCAAAATACCGAAGACCAGTATTCCACCGGATTATATCGAAAAAGTATTGGAGGTAGAAGAATTGGCTGCCACCAAACCGGAAACGAAAATTATTTTTATTGGGGAATTGCCAACCACTGAAATTGTTACGAAATCCAAAAAAGGCCAGCAGTGGGAATTAATGGAGCTGAATTTTGAAACAGCACAGGCAACCCATTCAATCCGGCTTCAACCAGAAGAGGGAAAATGGTTAATAAGCATTCTCCCTCTTCTGCAGTTAAATACCAACAAAATCATCACCAGGCAGGAAATTCAATCCTCTTATGATGCTGCCGGTTTACCCGATTTTGAATTATTCTGGGATAACAAACCAATGAATTCATTGTATAAAGCAGGTTTGCTCCAATTTTAAATTTTAATCGCGACTGCTAAGTTTACTTAATAAACGAAGCATCTCAACATATAACCAGATAATGGTTACCATTAATCCAAAAGCACCAAACCATTCCATATATTTTGGAGCACCCATTTTTACGCCGGAATCGATCATGTCAAAATCAAGAATCAGATTAAGTGCAGCAATGGCTACAACGAAAAGTGAAAAGCCAATTCCCAACAAACTGCCTTCGTGTAAAAACGCGATATCTACGCCAAAAATACGCAGCACCATTGCAATTAAATAAAATATAGCAATTCCTGCCGTAGCTGTGAATACAATTGATTTAAATCGTTCTGTTGCCTTAATTATTCCGGTACGATATAAAACATACATAGCGATTACGGTTCCAAAAGTTAATCCAACTGCCTGCATAACAATCCCGGGAGCAGCTGCTGCAAATGCATCAGAATAAACAGCAGAAATACCACCCACAAATACACCTTTAACCAGCCCATAAACTGGTGCAGCATACGCGCCCCATTGCGGACGAAAGCTGATTACAAGGGCCAGAATCAGGCCGACTATGGCTGATCCAATAACCCAGGGCATAACGTTTACCCCTTCAAAATAGGCTTTCCAGGTTAGCAGTGCGGAGGACATTAACAAAAAGAACAGGAAAATAAATTTGTTCATGGTGCCTCTTTCGGTCATCGTTTCTGAACTGTGACCAACTAATGAAGCTTCAAATTTTTTTTCTGAAAGTGCCGGATTCCCGGATTTAAAAAATGCCATAGGTTCGAGTTTGAGCAGACAAAATAGTAAAAAAATAACAACTATTCAACCGGAGAGGTACCTACTGATTTACGAAGTTCCCTTTGCTGGCGACGAAGGTTTTTTTCCTGCCTTTTCTTCTCCTTTTTCAATTTCTTTTGAGATTTATTCAATCTCTTTTTGTGCTTTTTGGCTTTTTTGGCAGATTTTTTTGCTTTTCGCTCTGCCTTGGAAACACTTTTATGCTGTTTTTTCAAATTATCTGTCTGCGCCTGTGCTGTAACCGGTCCAGCCATTACGGAGAACATTACCAGCACTAAAAGCCCTATTCGTTTAATCCAATTCATAGTGTCAGTTTAAAAAAAAATGTGAATATATACTTTCTAACAAACAATTCAGGCCCGTTTAAGTTAACCAATAAACGTTAAAATGAAACAGCTTTTCCTCTTTACAGCATTGCTTATTTATTATTCAGGTTATTCTCAGTCTGACAAAGTATTTCAGTTAAGTACACATATATTGGATACCTGGTCTGGGAAACCCGCACAAGGCGTAGATGTTTTGCTTGAGAAGCAGGATAGCCCGGTTAGCTGGTCAAAAATTGGGCAGTTGGTAACGGATAAAAATGGCCGAATTGGGAATTTTCTGGAAGGCAGGGAGCATGCTGGTGTTTACCGACTCAGTTTTTTTATTCGACCTTATTTTGTTCAGAAAGGAGTAGATCCTATATATCCTTTCATTCCGGTAGTTTTTGAAATAAAAAAAAGAGAACATTATCATATCCCCATTGTAGTAACTCCTTATAGCTATTCAACCTATAGAGGGAGCTAGGGAACAACAGCTGATAAAAAAAGTCCAAACCTGGATCATCGAAGCAATAACAGCTTCCTGATCCTTTTTTTATAATTTCTATTGATTGGGTATCGGCGATTGGGTGTAATATTATTGAAAATCAGGGCAACCAATAATAAAACCAGTGCTCCGCTTAAAACCGGGAAAAGTATATAAGAATACCCCAGCACCTTTATTTTCTCTGAACCGATAACAGCCAACAGGGCGGTTGCACCTCCGGGTGGATGCAGCGTTTTCGTGAATTGCATCGCAATAATAGAAAGTGAAACCGCCAACGGTGCTGTAAGCCAAATTATATCCGGTAATAATAATTGAACACTGACACCAACAAAAGCAGAAATCAGGTGTCCGCCAATTAAATTACGGGGTTGTGCAAGTGGACTTTGAATTATCCCATAAACCAGAACACTGGAGGCCCCGAATGAACCAATGAGAAAAAGACTGTCCGAATCTTCCAGCTGGTAATTTTGCCAGAATGCAATAATTCCGATACCGATAAAAGAACCCAGGAAGGACCAAAATTTTTCTTCTCTATTTACGAGAGTTTCCTTGTAGTAGATATATTTTGAATAACGCAGGGTCCGCTTGAATCGTTTCTTTAACATGGCCGCCGAACATTGAACTTATTTCATCTTGCGTACATTGATGGCACTGTAACCTTTAGGACCACTTACCACTTCAAAATTTACTTTATCGTTTTCACCCAGACGGGTTTGCATTTCATTTACATGTACGAAAATACTTTCCTGGGTTTGCAAATCACGGATAAATCCGAATCCCTTTGCTTCATTCATGAAAGAAATAATTCCGGAACGGATCAGGTCTTCAGGGGATAATTCTGCCTGTTTTGGTATGCTTATCTGAATATCTTCTGCATTAACTTCCACTTTTGCAGATGGATCCGGTGGTGTACTAACAATATTGCCATCCGCATCAATATAGGCCATCATATCTTCCAATGACTTCCCTTTTTTTGCATCCTGCTTCCGCTCATCTTTACGTTCTTCTTTCTCCTGCTTCTTCTTTGCCCGCTTCTTTTCCATTTCCTTCTTATTGAACGATTCTTTCGATCTGGCCATACGCGAAACTTATTTGATTTACAATGAAGGTCGGAATTTTATCCGCCATCTGCAAAACTTTCATACACGGCCATACCTCCATCAATGAAGATGCTGGCCCCTGATATGTAGTCTGAATCATCTGAAGCCAGGAAAACGGCCAGCTTGCCAACATCATCAGGTTCTCCGATCCGGTTATAGGGTATCAGACTCATGAGCGACTGATAGGCCTGGGGTGTTTCCCAGGCCTCCCTGTTAATAGGAGTTCGGATGGCACCCGGACAAATACTGTTTACCCTGATTTGTTTGGGGCCAAATTCCTGAGCGAGGCTCTGCATCAGCATTTTAATAGCTCCTTTTGAAGCGGCATAGTTAACATGTCCGGCCCAGGGAATCAATTCATGCACGGAGCTCATACATATAATTTTTCCACATGCTCTGGAACGATCTGGCTGTACACCCCGGCGTAAAAATTCACGAATCGCCTCCCTGGCACATAAAAACTGACCAGTCAGGTTCACATCAATCACTTTTTGCCATTGTTGAAGGGTCATGTCCTGAAAGGGAGCATCCTGTTGGAGACCGGCATTATTTACTAAAATATCAAGGGTGCCATACTGTTGCATTATTTCCCCGAACATAGAGAAAACCTCTTCTTCCTTACTAACATCGGCCTTGAGGGCAATTGCATCTGAACCGGCACGCCGAATTTCAGCCGCCACTTCTTCAGCGGCATCCGAACTCGATACATAATTAACTACAACGGCGGCACCTGCTTCACCCAATGCTATTGCGATGGCTTTTCCGATACCGGAACTTCCACCAGTAACCAGGGCGATCTGCCCTTTCAATTTTTTTTCACTCATGCCAAAAGTTACAAAAAAATTGGGCCAGTGCTGCCTACCTTTACCAATCAAAAAATCAGCCATTTAATTGTCTACACCACGTGATCATATAATCCGGCAACTCAGTCCTCTTTATGGAAAGGAGGAAGCTGGAATTATTTCAGAAATGGTATTGGGGAAGATTAGTGGGTTGCCCAGGCAGGAAGTAAGGCATATAAAGGCAGCCAATCTTTCCGATCAGCAACAGGTACAACTGGAAGAGATGCTGGAACAATTGGTAAGCCATCGCCCGATACAATATGTACTAAATGAAGCCTGGTTTCAGGAAATGCCCTTTTTCGTAGACGAGCGGGTACTTATACCCCGGCCTGAAACGGAGGAACTGGTGGAATGGGTGATTCAGGATTATCGGGCTATTGCTGCGCCGGTAATTCTGGACATTGGCTCAGGAAGCGGGTGTATTCCAATCAGCCTGGCAAAAAAACTTCCAACCGCTCAAATTCACAGTTGCGATTTAAGCTCTTCAGCACTTACTGTTGCTCATTTAAACGCGGCCCGTTTAAATGCTGTGGTTCACTGGCAGGAGCTGGATTTCCTGGATGAATCCAACTGGTCAGCGTTGCCTGCGCCAAATTGTATAGTGAGCAATCCGCCCTATATTCCAAAGCAAGAAGCAGATCTTATGAGCCAACATGTTGTAGTATATGAACCTGGGATGGCATTGTTTGTCCCAGACCAGAATCCCTACCTTTTTTATAAAGCGATCGCTCGTTTCGCCCTGCAAAAAACCAAGTCCGGTGCCGGAATTTATCTGGAAATCCACGAAGATCACCCATTAGGTGTCAGACAGGTGTTAGAACACTGTGGGATGAAAAACATTGAAATCCGGAAAGATATGCAGGGAAAAGATCGGATGGTTAAAGCTATTCGGCCATAATTGATTACTGAACCCCGTTTTTATCCACCGCCAATACGGAACGGGCTCCCAATTCGCGTGCCACCCGCATCACCGCCACCACATTTTCAATGGGAACATTTTTATCCGCATTGATTACCACGGAAGGCTGGTCAGTTTCCTTTGCCAGAATAGGTTGTAAGCGTGCTTTCAACTCCTCCAGACTCACCTTGGATGTTCCCACAAAAAACTGGTTATTGGCATCAATCGACACCACCACCGTTTGTTTTGCTTTGGTATCACTTTTTGCTTTGGGCTGAGAAAGTTTAATCACATTCGGATTAGCCAGGGTTGAAACAATGAGGAAAAACAGCAATAGAATGAACAGGATGTCATTCAATGCTCCGGTATGTACTTCGGCATGGCCGCGTAAACGTCGTTTTAAATTCATTCTTATCCTTTATCTCGTTGGCTCCTGAAGGGTATCAATAAAATCAGAACTGGCTACTTCCATTCGATTCACAGTTTTATCAACCTGAGCATTCAGGAAGCTATGACCAACATAGGAGAGCAAACCAATAATCAAACCGGTTGCTGAGGTAATCATCTTTACATAGATCCCGCTTGCAATGGTACTCAGTGTGTATTCGCCCGTTGAAGAAATCCCATAGAACAATTGAACCATCCCCACAATGGTGCCAAGAAAACCAAACATGGGTGCAATACCGGAAATAAGCGATAAAACTGAAAGATTTCTTTCCATCTTATACATTTCCAAACGGCCTACATTTTCCATGCTTTTTTCAATAGCATCTATAGGTTTCCCAATCCGCTGAATGCCTTTATCGATGATCCGGGCAACCGGATTATTGGTGTTTTTGGCCAGGGATCTTGCTGCGGCAACATTTCCACTAAGGATATGATCTTTGATGATACTCATAAAGTTCTCATCAATCTTACTGGCTTTATTGATGGCCAGGTAACGTTCAAAAAAGAAATAGACGGCGATAATAAACAATAAAAACAGCGGAATCATCAGCGGACCGCCCTGAAAGAGCAGGTTGATCATGCTGAGGTCTTTGTTTTCATTGGCTGTAGCCTGGGCACCTTCGACCATTTGTTTGGCCGTATCTGCAATCTGAAGAAGGAACAAATTCATCTGGTTGTTTTATTCTATTTGTCGGGTGTGAAAATAAGGCTATTATTTGCTAAGGAATTCTAAAGATTATGGAGTTGGGTGATCTGCACCTATCTGTTTCACCATCATCGCCTGAATCTGTTTCATGGTTTTCTCCATTCCTTCTGCGCTGCCATCCAGGAAAATAACATTTCCTTTACCATATTCGGCAAAGTTCTTAACGGCTTCCGTCCACATGCTAAAGAGAATAACATTGGTATCCAGATTAGCCTGACGCATCCGATCTGCTGCCTCGCTCATCCCCTTGGCTACTTCTTCCCGGAAGAGCGCAACACCCTGACCTCTAAGACGTGCAGCTTCCCGCTCAGCTTCCGCGGCTATTTTGATGGCATTCCCTTCTGCTTCAGCTCCTTTGGTTTTGGTGATCAGCAAGGCCTGCCCTTCGTTTTCAGCAGCAGCTTTCAGGTTATGAGATGCCACTACCCTGCTCATCGAATCCATAATAACCTGATCAAACGTAATATCATTGATCTGCAAATCAAGCAGGTGATACCCCCATTCTTCCAGCAACTGATCAATCTGGTCCTTTACGTATTCAACGATTTCTTTCCGCAATGCCAGAATTTCCGCCTGACGTTTGGTTGCAACAAAAGAACGGATGGTTCCCTCAATAGTCCGACTCAGGGCCTGCATCAGATCACGTTCACTGATAAATTTAAAGGCCACTTTTTTGATGGTGTCTTCATTTTCATTCTGCACAGCATAGAGCAACATATTTTTAAAATACACATTGGCCTGGTCTGCGGTTACGGCCTGAAACTCCAATTCCACCGACCGGTTTTGAATGGAAACCCGCTTGGAAATCTGTTCAATAAAAGGAATGATAAAATTCAGTCCGGGGTGCAAAACCCGACGGTATTTACCAAACATCGTCACAACACCAATCGTTCCCTGATTGATGGTTTTCAGTCCGGCTAATGCAGCCAGTACCACTATAATAATCCACCAACTGGACGAAATAAAATCTAACATTTTTATGGATTTGCGGTTAATATACTACTATTCTCAGGAGTTCTTCTCCCAAAGCTGCACCAATTCAATCAATACCTGTACAGATTTTTCCATATCCTGTACACTTACATACTCCTGTTTACTGTGCAGCGACATTTCTCCGGTAAACAAATTCGGACAGGGCAGCCCCATAAAAGACAAACGGGCTCCATCCGTACCGCCCCGGATAGGAAATTTTCTTGCGGAAATCCCGCAATTTTTCATCGCTTCCTCCGCCAGTTCCACCACTTTGGGATGCTCTTTCAACACTTCTTTCATGTTGCGGTATTGTTCCTTCACCTCGTAGCTTGTGCGCGAACCTGGATATCTCAACACAATTTCATCTGCAAGGTGTTGCAGGAGGTATTCATGCTGGCCCAGCAACAGGGTATCAAAATCACGAATAATAAAATCTACCTGGGCCAATTCAGCACCACCGGAAATCCGAACCGGGTGAACAAAGCCCTGTCTGCCTTCCGTAACCTCCGGCGATAAGTTTTCCTTAGGCAAAGCAGCCAGAAACTCGCCGGCCAGCTTAATGGCATTGATCATTTTTCCTTTTGCCGAACCGGGATGTGCAGCAATTCCATGAAAATAAACTGTCATGGCATCCGCAGAAAAATTCTCGTCCTCCAAACTACCCAGCTCTCCTGCATCCAAAGTATAAGCAACGGAAGCACCCAGTTTTTGAAGATCCACTTTATCAACACCCCGCCCTATTTCTTCATCTGGCGTAAATAGGATTTTGATATCGCCATGTGCAAGTCCGGGATTTTTTACGAGACAGGCAGCCAGGTCCATGATAATTGCAACCCCGGCTTTATCATCCGCCCCCAACAAGGTTGAACCGGATGCCGTGATAATATCATCCCCGATTTTTTCTTTCAGGTAGGGATGGTCCTCAATTTTAATGATCTGCGAGGGATCATCTGGCAATACAATCGGTGCTCCGGTATAACTGGGATGAAGAATTGGCTGAACACCGGTACCGCTGCAATCTGGCGCCGTATCAACATGAGAACAAAAACAGATTACCGGTACTGACTTTTTGCTGGTTGCCGGAATTGTCGCATACACATACCCGTACTCGTCCAGATGCGCGTCGGCAATTCCCATTTCCATTAATTCCTGCACCAATAAACGCGACAGATCCTTTTGTTTTTCGGTACTGGGCTGGGATTCACTATTGGGATCACTCTGCGTATCAATTTGTACATATCGCATCAGGCGATCTTTTACAGTAACCCGATCGAATTCCGGCATGATTGGTTAATTTTCGGCCAAATTAATGTATTGATGTCAAAGCAGACAATTGGAAAACCCTGGAATTTACCAGGTTACCTGAGAGCTATCGTGTACACCCTTTTGTTTCTGGGCATATTGATTGGAGGGGGAACAATTGGCGCGATGCTGGGTTTCGACATCTACCTTACCACAACTGTGCTGGCCATCCTTACAGCACTGCTTACCTATGTACTAAGAGTACAAATGGATCGGGAAAGCTGGATGTCTCTTGGCTGGAAATGGGGGGGATTTGAACTCGATTTTAGCGTCGGCATCCTGATTGCCATCGCTATATTGGGCGGAGGCACCTGTATATTATTGGTATTGAATGCAATTGAATGGACAGATGTGCAGTGGAATGGTACTGCTTTTTTTATTTCACTCGGACTGATGTTGCTGGTAGCTTTTTATGAAGAACTTGCATTCAGGGGTTATATACTCAACAACCTTATGGAAAGTATCCATCCGCTTTTTGCATTACTTATTTCTGCTTTGATCTTCGCCCTCTTTCACGGAACCAATCCGAATGCTTCTGTTTTATCCATCCTGAATGTATTTCTGGCAGGGATATTACTTGGGATTAATTTTATTTATACCCGAAATCTCTGGTTTGGAATCGGACTGCATTTTATCTGGAATTTTCTACAGGGTCCCATATTAGGTTATGAAGTAAGTGGCCTGTCACTCCCTTCTGTTCTGGTGCAGAATCAAACAGGGTCAGATACCATAACCGGCGGCAATTTTGGCTTCGAGGGCTCCCTTATCAACTCAATCCTTATGCTGGTTGTCATCTTTCTACTTTTTCTGCTATATTCCAAACAGTTCAATAAAAAATGGCTGCCTTAAAGGCAACCATTTTTTATTGAAAATATTGATAATTAAGGCATAATTATACGGGAAGGGGCGCCGATTATTTCAACCAGTTCAATATCAAAAACCAGGTCTTCACCCGCCAGCGGATGATTCGCGTCCAACAGGATAGCCGCTTCCTGTATCTCGGTAATAACAACAGGAACCATCTGGCCCTGGCTGTTATTTAAATTAAGGCGCATACCAATTTCCATTGGCATATCTGAAGGAACCTGTTCTTTCGGGAACTCGATTATCATATCAGGATTTTTCGGACCATAGGCATCATCAACAGGAATATGAACGGTTTTCTTATCACCCGCCAGCATCCCCACTACACCGTTGTCGAAACCGGCGATAACCATACCACTGCCTACCTGGAACTCCAATGGATCACGACCCTCGGAACTATCAAAGGTGGTTCCATCGGTAAGGCGACCATGATAATGAACTTTCACTGTATCGCCAGATTGTACTTGTTGCATAAAAAATATTTAAATTGATCAAATCAGCACACAAGGTAAGGGAAAAGCGGGAGAGCTCCTGCTACCAAACCGTTATATTTGACCCATGAAAAAGATTTTTTTTGGCCTTTTTTTCCTCTTCATTTTTAACTCTTTTACCCAGGCGCAGCGGATTGAACCCGGTGCAGAACAATTTGACCAATATCTTCCACAATTAAAGGGACTTCGGGTTGGAATATTTGCCAACCAGACAACGGTAGTTTATGACACCCTGCATCTGGTGGATGTATTGACAAAAAAAGGAATTAAAATCACCCGGATTTTTTCTCCTGAACATGGATTTCGGGGAACTGCAGATGCAGGCGAAAAAGTAGGAAATTCGATCGACCCCGAAACAGGAATCCCGGTTATTTCTCTGTACGGGAAAAACCGAATTCCTAAAAAAGAAGATCTCGCCGCTGTGGATATTCTGGTCTTTGATATTCAGGATGTAGGTGTTCGATTCTATACCTATATTTCTTCTCTCGAAGAATTTATGGAAGCAGCCATTGCAGCAAAAAAAACATTACTGGTACTGGACCGACCCAATCCCAATGGATTTTATTTGGATGGCCCTATTCTGGAAAAACCCTATCGCTCTTTTGTTGGCATGCAACCCGTTCCGGTGGTTTATGGAATGACAATTGGCGAGTATGCGAAAATGTTGCTGGGAGAAAAATGGCTGGATACTACTCTTCTAACCAAAGACTTCCACCTGAGTGTAATACCCTGTAAAAACTATACACATGACAGTCTGTATACCCTGCCGGTAAAGCCTTCTCCGAATCTTCCAGACATGTCAGCAATCTACTGGTATCCTTCCACCTGTTTTTTTGAAGGCACCATTTTAAGTGAAGGGCGTGGAACAGATTTGCCCTTCCAGGTATTTGGTCATCCTTCCCTGCCCAAAAATCTTTATTCCTTTACCCCCCGATCCAAAGAAGGTGCTAAAAATCCAAAGCTGAAGGATCAACTTTGTTATGGATGGAATCTTTCTGATAAACCTTCTGAAGTGCTGAAAAAAATAAATGGTCAATTAAAATTGGATTACCTGATTGATGCATATCGTTTGTATCCGGATAAATCAGGTTTTTTTCTGGGTAAACCAGATGCTGCTCCCACAGCTTATTTTTTCAACAAGCTGGCAGGAAACAGCCAGCTCATGCAACAAATCAAAGAGGAAAAAACCATGAAAGAAATCAGGACTTCCTGGCAACCAGGTTTAGAAAAATTCAAAAAAATAAGAGCAAAATACCTCCTCTATCCTTAACACTATAACTTATTCCATAATATGGATTTTCGTTCCCTTCGTATAGTTTTCATGGGCACACCAGAATTTGCAGTTGCTTCGTTGGATGCGCTGGCAAAAGCAGGCTGCAACATTGTTGGCGTTGTAACTGCACCAGACCGTCCGGCTGGCAGGGGTATGCATTTACAGGAAAGTGCGGTCAAACAATATGCGGTTATTCATAAACTGCCTGTGTTACAACCGGAAAAACTCCGGGATCCTCATTTTCTGGAAGCGCTTGACAAAATGAAACCTGATCTACAGGTTGTTGTCGCATTTCGCATGTTGCCGGAAATGGTCTGGGATCTTCCTCCCATGGGAACAATCAATGTACATGGATCATTACTGCCCAATTACAGAGGAGCGGCCCCCATCAACTGGGCAGTTATCAATGGGGAAAAAGAAACCGGTGTAACTACTTTTAAGTTGCAACATGCCATTGATACGGGTAACATACTAATGCAGGAAAAACTATCAATTGGAGAAGAGGAGGATGCCGGAGCCGTTCATGATCGAATGAAAGTATTGGGGGCTGCTACCCTTTTAAAAACGATAGAGGGGTTGGCCAATGGAACATTAATAGAAATTCCGCAGCAAAACTTGCTGAATGCGGAACTTGAACCCAAACATGCGCCGAAAATCTTTACTGAAACCTGCCATATAAACTGGTTTAAGCATATTGATGAAGTGCATAATCTGATACGTGGCTTATCACCATATCCTGGTGCTTATACATCTTTGGAAGGTAAAAGCCTCAAAGTTTTTAAATCAACCAGGGAACAGACTGAACCGGCTTCTGCACCCGGACATTTTGAAACAGATCATCAGACTTATCTGAAGTTTGCGACACCGGATGGTTATATCCATCTTGAAGAAATCCAGTTACAGGGCAAAAAGAAAATGAAGATTGCTGATTTTTTACGTGGCTATCGTTTTACTACACAATCAAACTAAACAATGATATCGTATAATACCAAAGACTGGCTTTCTGTCCTGTTCAAATTACACAAAGCGGATACGGTAAGGCAACTGTTTCCACTGGTTGTATTGGTGTCTCTCTATTCCTGGGGTGTTGCCTATCTGGAAGTTGAAGTATTAAAACTATCCGATAATAGTCACCTGAAATCTGTTTCATTGATGCACAGCCTGCTGGGTTTTGCCATTTCAATGCTGCTTGTATTCCGCACCAATACGGCCTATGACCGTTGGTGGGAAGGGCGTAAACTATGGGGTGCATTGACCAACAATACCCGGAATCTGGCAATAAAGCTGGACAGCATTTTATCAGTAGACGATCAGGTAAACCGGAATTTTTTTCGCAAATCCATTCCTTTATACGCAAGCATGCTGAGAGATCATTTGCGTTCAGAAAAAACCCGACTTGCATTGGATGAAATCGATCATCCGGAACTGGCCATAGACCAATCCAGGCACCTGCCAAATCAGGTGGCATCGCTTTTACTGAAACGTGTCCAGGAATTATATCGCAAAGGAGTAATAAGCGGAGATCAGCTTATTACAATCAATGCAGAAATGCAATCCTTTACAGATATATGCGGTGCCTGCGAACGAATCAAAAACACCCCCATCCCCTATTCCTACAGTGTTTTTATAAAGAAGTTTATTTTCATTTATGTAATTACATTACCGGTTGGATTCGTATTCAATATGGGCTACCTCGTTATTCCTGTTGTAGCTTTTGTATTTTATGTACTGGCAAGTCTGGAATTAATTGCAGAAGAAATTGAAGATCCTTTTGGAGGAGATGCCAACGATGTTCCGACAGAAAAAATTGCAGAAAATATCCGTATCCATATCAACGAAATACTTTGATAATATCTATGCTTATCCGAATAGTAAATCCGTTCAGTATCCTTGTTGTTTTGCTACTTGCAGGATGTGGCACCAGTAAAAAAACAACCGTCCCGACAGTGGAACCAATTGTGAAAACACTACCTCCATTAACGGAGTCTGTCATTCATATTCCGGTTAAAGTGGTGGTTAAACCCTTCCTTCAGCAGGCAGAACAATTGGCTCCCAAAGAAATCACTTCAGATGGATGGCCGGCCTATATGCCAAGCGGCTGCGATTTTCGCTATAAGTATCGCTTTCTCCGATCGGGTTTTCAGTTCAGCTGTTTGAATAACCGGGTAACCATGACTATGAATGGAAGATACCAGATTGCCGGAAGTAAAACGGTTTGTGTATTGGGGCAATCCGTTTCTCCCTGGATCAATGGCAGCTGTGGATTTGGCGATGAACCAATGCGCAGGGTAAATATCCAGTTAATATCTGATTTGAAATTCACCACCGATTACCGTCTTCAAACCAGCACAAGAGTTGAAAAAGTGCAGGCCCTCGACAAATGTGTGGTTACGGTCTTCAATAATGATGTTACCCAACAGGTAATGGATAGTATTGCTGCTTCCGTTAACTTTTATGGAAATGAAATAGATCAGAATTTACGAAATCTCCGCTTTGATGAAGTACTGAATCCAATTGCAGAAAGAGCAGGAAAAAAAATACCGCTAAGCACTTATGGCTACATGAAATTAAATGCAAATTCAGTAAAACTGGGAGCCATCAATCTTGCCGGAGACACGTTGCGTTTTGTTGCAGGTATTTCCTGTTTTCCGGAAATTAGTTCAGACAGCATTAATACAGCCACCACCAAACATTTACCCCCACTCAGTGGTGTGGTGAATGGCGATGGCTTTACGCTGACCACCAATGCAGTTTATGACTACCTGACTATTGACACCTTGTTAACCAGAACCTTACGCAATCGAGAATTTGATGTAAAAGGAGAAAAAATCAGGATTTCCAGTGTGGAGGTCAGTGGATTGGACCAGTATAAGGTTCGATTTAAGATCAGTTTTACAGGAACCAAAAAAGGAACCCTGTTTCTCACCGGAACACCAGAATTGGATCTTGTCAGCCAGCAGTTGCAGGTACCGGATTTGGAATATGACCTGAATTCTTCCAGTCTTGTTTTGGTGGTGGGCAAAACATTTTTCAACAGGCAAATACTGGAAGGGTTAAGACAACAGGCAAAAATTAATGTTCGGGATCTTTATCTCAAAAACAAACCAAAAATCGATGCGCAGTTTAACCGTTCAATCATGGATGGTATTTTCATGAAAGGAGCAACGGATGAATTACGTTTAACCGGCCTTGTAATCAACAAGGACAATGTACAGGTTCAGGCACAGGTAAAAGGAATGGCAAGTCTTGTAATTACCAAACTGCCCCTGCAATAATTAAATGGCATCAAACCATAAAGGTTTGGGATCATTCCAGTCGCCATTGTAATTTATGAAAAGCTCTTCTCCTGCTGCAATGGGCCGAACTGTTTTGACACGGATCATTTGGGATTCAAAATCCATTTCATATTCGCAATTGCTTTCAAAACTGTGATTGTAAATGGATACGTAACCGAGTGCAACACAGCAATCTTTGCGTTCATCTCCCCACTCAAAAATATAATGGTGCAGAAGGGTCTGATCCAGCAAAATGCGTTCTTTATTTGACAGTACAATAACCGGACTAATTTCCACCAAAATATCAGCTTCAAGCGGGTCGAGCGTAAATACACCTCTTCCCATCTGGTCGGTAGGTGCTATAATCAGGCTGGGCAAAATCATTCTGCAATATAAAAATGTATTTTTACCCCATGACCGAAGATCTGGAAACACCTGCCTCCCTCAGTGAACAATTCTCTTCCATTATACATATGGAAGACAAACTGCGCATACGGGAGTTCCTGAATAATCAGAACATCAGTGATGTTGCTGAACTGGTTGATGAATTTGATGATTACGCAAGTCAGATCATCGGCAATATGAGTACGCACCGGGCAGCCAGTGTTTTTAAGATTTTGGACATTTCCGTTCAAAAGCAGGTAATCCAGGAACTGCCTCCCTTGAAATCAGCCGAATTACTGAATGAATTACCGGCGGATGACCGAACTTCTTTCCTGGAAGAATTACCAAATGAAGTGGTAAAGGAACTTATAAAAACGCTTGACCCCGAAGAGAGACGGATTACCCTCTCCCTGCTTGGTTACCCCGAAGGAAGTGTGGGGCGCCTGATGACCCCGGATTATATTACGGTTAATATTGACTGGACCATGACCGAAGTACTGGATCATATTCGGGAAGTGGGAAGGGAATCAGAAACCATTGATGTTATTTATGTAGTCAATGATAAAGGTGAATTTGTGGATGATGTCAGAATCAGGGATGTAATTATGACCAGTCCGGATAAGGTGGTGAGTGATATCATTGATTACCGTTATATCGCCTTACATGTAAACGACGATCAGGAAGTGGCGAACCAGATTTTTAAAATGAATAACCGGGTTGCATTACCCGTTCTGGATGATCACAATTTATTGCTTGGAATTGTAACCATTGACGATGTACTCTGGGTTGCCAATGAAGAATTCAGCGAGGATATGCAGCGGATTGGTGGTACTGAAGCACTGGATGAGCCCTACCTCGAAATGCCTATTTTCAAACTGTTCAAAAAACGTATTGTCTGGATGGTGGTCTTATTCATTGGAGAAATGCTTACGGCTTCTGCAATGGGTTATTTTGAAGATGAAATTGCAAAAGCCGTTGTGCTGGCTTTATTTGTGCCGCTGATTATTTCAAGTGGAGGAAATAGTGGTTCACAGGCGTCGACGCTGATAATTCAGGCTATGGCCGTAGGAGAAATCACGATTTCTGACTGGTGGCGGGTATTGAAACGGGAAATAGTATCCGGTCTATTACTCGGTACGGTATTGGGAATAATCGGTTTTTTCAGAGTGGTTGCCTGGTCGCAGTTTTTCCCGGAAGTGTACGGCGTTTATTATATACAATTAGGAGCCGCAGTCGGAATTTCCCTGATGGGTGTTATTTTATGGGGAACAATCAGCGGATCCATGTTACCCATTTTTTTGAAACGGGCAGGCGCGGACCCAGCCGTTTCATCTGCCCCATTTGTTGCAACGCTGGTAGACGTAACCGGGTTGATAATCTATTTTAGTGTGGCCTACCTCTTTCTTCGGGGACTTATGCTCTGACCTGCGCAATCGATTGCTTAAATAATTTTTTAACTATGTTTGCGTTCTATACTTTGAACCTCATATAACACAAAAAGCTAATAAACATGTGTGGAATTGTTGCTTACATTGGACATAGAGAAGCCTATCCGGTAATATTAAAGGGATTGAAACGATTGGAGTACAGGGGCTATGACAGTTCTGGAGTGGCTCTACTGAACAATGGAATGAAAGTGTATAAAAAGCAGGGGAAAGTGGCTGAACTGGAGGAAACGCTAGTTGGAAAAGACCTGCATGCAACTATTGGAATTGGTCATACCCGATGGGCAACCCATGGTGAACCGTGCGATAGAAATGCCCATCCCCATACTTCCAAAAATGGGAAATTGTCGATGATTCATAACGGGATCATCGAAAACTATGCGCAGATCAAATCAGAACTCATAAAAAAAGGATACAATTTTGTAAGTGACACTGACACGGAAGTATTGTTGAAGTTTATTGAGGATATTCATTCAAATAATGGCGGATCGCTGGAAGAAGCAGTACGTATTGCACTAAAAAGGGTGGTTGGTGCCTATGTAATTGTTTTGCTGGACGAAGACAATCCGGATACGCTGATAGCAGCAAGAAAAGGCTCTCCTCTGGTAATCGGCATTGGCAAAGGAGAACATTTCCTGGCTTCTGATGCTTCACCGATTATTGAATACACCAAAGAAGTGGTGTACGTAAATGATTATGAAGTGGCCATTATCCGTCCGGATGAATTGATTTTAAAAAACCTTGGCAATGAAAAAATCACGCCCTTCATAACCAAACTCGACATGGAACTGGCTGCTATTGAAAAAGGCGGATACGACCATTTCATGTTAAAGGAAATTTTCGAACAGCCGCATACCATCTTTGATTGCCTTAGAGGAAGACTGGATGCCGCAGCCGGCACCATTACCATGAGTGGTATTCAGCAATATGCCGAACAATTGATGACTGCCAACCGCATCATTATGATTGCCTGTGGTACCAGCTGGCATGCCGGCCTGGTAGCAGAGTATATTTTTGAGGAGCTGACCAGAATACCTGTTGAAGTAGAATATGCTTCTGAATTCCGCTACCGTAATCCGGTTATTAATAAAGGTGATGTAATCATTGCAATCTCTCAGAGTGGCGAAACTGCCGACACACTGGTTGCAATTGAGAGCGCCAAAGAAAAAGGGGCCATAATATTAGGGGTCGTAAATGTGGTAGGTTCTTCCATAGCAAGAACTTCACATGCCGGGGCTTACTCGCATGCCGGTCCGGAAATTGGAGTAGCAAGTACCAAAGCATTCACCGGTCAGTTGGCGGTATTAACCATGATGGCATTGAAACTTGGTTATATGAAAGGATGCATCAGTGAAAAACGCTATATGCATTTGCTGAACGAATTAAATGATGTACCTGAAAAAGTAGCAACCGCATTATTGCAAAAAGAAGCCATTGAAGCAGTGGCGCATAAATATAAAAACGCATCTGATGCGCTTTACCTTGGGCGGGGGTACAATTTCCCTGTTGCACTGGAAGGTGCATTAAAACTCAAAGAGATTTCCTATATCCACGCAGAAGGCTATCCGGCAGCAGAAATGAAACATGGTCCAATTGCATTGGTGGATGACCAGCTCCCTGTATTTTTTGTGGCAACCAAGGATAGTTTCCATGAAAAAGTATTGAGTAATATGCAGGAAATAAAAGCGAGAAAGGGGAAGGTAATTGCTGTTGTCAGCGAAGGCGATGATTCTGCGAATCAGTTGGCAGATGACCTGATCGTTGTTCCGTATGCCGATGAATTAATTGCTCCGATAATTAATGTTATCCCTATGCAATTACTCGCCTATTATATTGGTGTGGCAAAAGGATTGGATGTTGATAAACCCCGCAACCTTGCGAAAAGTGTAACGGTAGAATAATCACACAATATGAACCTCATTAAAAAACATGCTCTTCAATCACTGGGTTATGGTTTTATTGAAAACCGTTATCTGGCTGAAGGGAAGGATGAATATTTCCATAGAAACCGGCAGAACAACAGCGGAATAAAATACAGACAACTGACAGCTTATGAAATTGAAGTGCTGGTTCGAAACAGAAATCAAAGCGACGACTGGAATAAGCTGCTTGTTTCCGATGCATTTAATCCGGAACTGGTAAAGAATTGTAAATTCTATGGACTGGTTCGTATTGGGAAACTGGAACCCTACTGCCTGGAGTTTAATAATCTTCGTATGGCGGTTGGTTTATACAACAGTACCATTATAAGTTCTGATTTTGGCGACAATGTGGTGGTTGATAATGTAAATTATCTTTCTCACTTCATTATTGGAAACGAAGTTATGCTGGTGAATATAAATGAGCTGGCAACTTCAAGTCACTCCAAATTTGGAAATGGAATCATTAAAGAAGGGGAAGATGAAAAAGTAAGAATCTGGCTGGAAATATGCAATGAAAATGGAGGAAGAAGAATCCTTCCTTTTGATGGCATGTTACCCGGAGATGCTTTTTTATGGAGCAGAAACCGGCAAGACAACCTATTGCAGGAACGCTTTATCCAATTTACCAATACCCGATTTGATCCGGAAAGAGGGCATTACGGCAAGGTTGGTGATCGGACGGTTATAAAAAACAGCCGGATATTAAAAGATGTGTTGATTGGAAGTGATGCCTATATTAAAGGAGCCAACAAAATAAAAAACGTTACAATACATTCCAAACCGGATGCCAGGACACAGGTTGGAGAAGGTTGTGAATTGGTGAATGGAATTATTGGCGAAGGCTGTCGCATATTTTACGGTGTCAAAGCTGTACGTTTTATGATGGCAAGCCATTCCCAGTTGAAATATGGTGCCCGGTTGATCAACTCCTATCTCGGTAACAACGCCACTATCTCCTGTTGTGAAGTATTGAACTCTTTAATTTTTCCCGCACACGAACAACACCACAATAACTCTTTTCTTTGTGCAGCATTGGTAATGGGACAATCCAATATGGCCGCGGGTGCAACCATCGGATCGAATCATAATTCCAGAGCAGCGGATGGAGAATTAATAGCGGGGAGAGGATTCTGGCCAGGACTCTGCGTAAGCCTTAAACATAATTCAAGATTTGCCTCCTTTTCCATTTTGGCAAAAGGCGATTTCCCGGCAGAATTGAATATTCGTCTCCCCTTCTCACTGATCAGCAATGATGTCACCAACGACCAACTCGTTGTAATGCCCGCTTATTGGTTCGAATATAATATGTACGCGCTTGCAAGAAACTCCTGGAAATATGTGGCAAGGGATCAGCGAATTGAAAAAATCCAACATATTGAATACGATTATCTGGCTCCTGATACTGCAACTGAAATTTTGGAAGCCCTTCAGATTTTAACCCTGCAAACCGGAAAGGCATGGTTTCAAAAAGAAGGAAAAGAAGGCACGGCCAGACAAATGAATAATAAGGGAAAAGCACTGCTTGAGCAGGGAGAAGCAGCCATCCAGGAACTTGTTATTCAATTGGAGGATGCTGAAAACAGCAGCCGGCCGGTAATTATTCGCAAAGCTGCAATGGCATACAAATGGTATTCCAACCTGCTGGATTATTATGCTGCTCGCGAAATAATAAGCTTTTTTGAGCGAAACCCACTTAGCACCATCAACAGAATGGTAGCCAAATTACCGAAAGCAGGAAAAATTGCGGGCTGGGAAAATATAGGCGGACAATTGGTAGAAAGCTCTACCGTTCAGCAATGGCTTGCTTCCATACGATCAGGCAAAATCAGCAGTTGGCAGGAAATGCATACACTGTACCAACATGAAAGCAATAATTATACTGACCGCAAACTCGCTCATGCGCTTGCAATTTACAAATACAGATTTGGTGTGGACTTATCCACCAATCCTGCTGCTGTCCGTGAAATACTGACTTTCTCCATCGAATTAAGGAAGGAAATGACAGACAGGATTTATGAGAGTAGGGCGAAAGATTACCAGAATGAGTTCCGTAAAATAGTGTATGCAAATGAAGAAGAAATGGAAACCGTTGTGGGCAAATTAAATGATAACAGTTTTATTTCCGATGAACAAAAAGCATACCGTCAATATAAAAAGAAAGTTGAAGAGTTAAGGTGATTACCAAAATTGCTTTATTGTTGTGGTGCTGCCGCTGGAATTGGTTAACTTAAGAATTATCAGTTGATTTCTTCCAGAAGGCAGCGAAACTAAATGAGTTGCAATACCAGCTGGTTGCCATATACTTTTTCTTTCCAGTAATTGACCACCTGAGTTAAATAGTTCCATAACAAAGCGGTCAGCTTTGTTTGAGGAGAGTATTAGAGAGGATGACATTGGTACCAGAAAGGCCAGAATACCAGAACCCTCCTCATTAGATGGCAATTTCAATCCATTGCCATAAACAAGTTGTTGGTTTTCTGTAATGATTTTAATCCGGTATACACCGCCTTCCTGCGATCGCAAAATTCGATACTCATATTTTCTTTTACCTTCCATTGGCAAAACAGTTGCAATGGTTCTGAAATGCTGCCCATCTGCAGCCGATTCAATCTGAAATTCAGCAATAGAAACGCCGGACGAAACAATCCAGTTTAACTCCCATGACTGCATTGATTTGGACAACCAGCTGGACTCCAGTAAAATCGGCAACACATTGCTGCCGCCCGTTTTGTTTGCTAACGTATATCTTTTCGCCATTAGCTGTTCCTCTGATAATGCAATAGTTTGAACGCTTCCTTTAGAATTATCGGATCCCAGGGTAAGTCCATCACCTACGACGGACCATTGATCATCCAGATAGGAAGCGATGGTTAATTCAACAGCATTATTGATGGAACCACTTTGCGGACTTGCATAACTAAACTCAAAAACAGGATCAGGAGATGTTGCATCTGGCTGCGCATCTACTTCCCAATATTCCAATGATGAAATGGAAGCAAGTCCGGATTGAAAATATTGTCCGGGAATATTAGCATCATCCAAATGATAGGAAAGCCGAATGGACCCTTTAAAATTCCGAACATTTATACTACTTTTTGCATTGCCCTTAATTAAAGGGAAGATCATATTGTCATCCAACAAAAATCCTTTCCATACGGTTCCAGAAATGCCAGTTTCCGGCATATCAGGATCAGACAATATTCGGGCATTATGCAAAATCTCCAACAGATAGGATCCGGTTTCGATTATGCCTTTCTTCAGACTCAATTCATATGGAATTTTCCAATTGGAATACAGCTGGATTCCTGCTGAATTATCCACAACAATCCGGATACTATCTTCATTCCATCCATCTGACTGAACAAATTGTGTGTTTTTTCCATTCAGCAATATTGTACCGGAATGCCCGCTTGAATTTGATTCTGTTATACGTGATTGAATTTGTTCCCAATTTCCCCTTAAAGCAACACAGGAAGAGCGGTTGCCTGTAGACATATTAAGCACAGCGTAATTCATTTTCAGGTTTCCATGCAACTGAATCGTATCATCAAAATGCAGGGAAAACATGGTACCACTATCCAATTCCAAATTCCCACGGATTACAACAGGATTGGTTCCGGAAGAAGAATAGGTTGTTGTTCCGGAGGAACTGGCAGAACTTGATAATTCAAGACTCCCAAATACCCGTCCACTTATGGAAAACGTGGAAGCCGCATCCGGATTTTCCATTCGAAATACACCGTATTCAGTACCGGAAATTCGGCTCAACTGATTCACCATATCTGCATGCCCTGTTCTGCTGCGATGTATATACTGTGCTCCATTATCAATCCGGATGGAATCGCTAATTCGTAAGGCGTATCCACTGGCACTGCCGGATGCATTTATAAATGCAGCATTTTTTCTTAAATGAAGGGAATAACCTGACCCCAAAGTTGTAAAAGCCCTGGGTAAAGGTGAATCGCCAGCGCTGGAAAAGGTGTTACTGATGGGGAGCAACAGACGAATAAACCGATTGTCTGAAGGAGAAACTTCAAGTGATGCCACAACGATTTCTTCATCGGGAAGGATGACTTCATAACTTCCTGAAAAAAAACTATTATCCAGTAGCACCTGATCCGTGCTGCCAGGAACTGTATCGCCTTCCCAGTTGAGTGGATCATTCCAATACGCGGTACCATTATTTCCAGTCCATCTTTTTTGTGCCATACCAAAATGGCAAATCAGCAAGAAAACCCAACTCCACTTTTTCATACACGTCAATTTTCTAACACCAAATTAGAAAACAGGCGCAAATAAAAGTGCAGCTCAAATTGGAATGGGTGAAAAAACGGTATGGCGAGCGGTTACTTCTTAAGACTATCCGCAGTACTTGAATCTATCGCAGCTTTCACAGTTGAATCAATGGCGGCTGCTGCATCTTTTGAAACAGCAACGGCTGAATCTACGGCAGCTTTAATTGCCGTACTGTCAACTGTAGTTCCTGAAGAATCACTCCTATTAGCACAGGCAATAAAAAAAAGAATACAGATAAATAAGCAGGATAAATTTTTCATCAGGCAGAATTTACTGAGGATTATTTTTTTCGGAAGAAAATACGAACCGGGACACCCTTGAAATCGAAGCTTTCCCTTAGTTTATTCTCCAGATAGTTCCTGTAAGGTGCTTTAATATCATCCGGATAATTACAGAAAAATGCAAAGGAAGGCACATGGGTTGGCAACTGTGTTACATACTTGATACTAACCGGATTACCCCTAACAACCGGAGGATGATAGCCAGCAATAGCTTTCAACATAACATCATTCAGTTGGGAAGTAGGAACTTTTTTCTTCTTGTTTTCTACAACTTCCAATGCGATTTCAATTGCTTTAAATATGCGTAATTTATCTTTCGCAGAAATGAAAAGCACAGGTACATCCGTAAAAGGAGCTAATCTTTCCTTCAACAACTTTTCATAATCACGGGAAGTATTGGTTTGCTTCTCCACCAGATCCCATTTATTTACCAGGATTACTATTCCTTTGCCTTTTCTTGCAGCAAGGCTGAAAATACTTAAATCCTGTGCAGAGATGCCTTTTTCGGCATCGAGCACCAGCAAACAAACATCCGCTTCATCCATTGCTTTAATAGCGCGGATCACTGAATAAAATTCCAGGTCTTCATGCACTTTTTGTTTACGACGGATCCCTGCAGTATCTATCAACACAAATTCCTTCTGGAACATATTGTAATGTGTGTGAATCGTATCACGTGTAGTTCCTGCAATTTCACTAACAATGGTTCTCTCTTGTCCAACCAGGGCATTCAGCAGCGAAGATTTTCCAACATTCGGTTGTCCGATAATGGCAAACTTGGGAATATCTGCAGTTTCATCATCCGCCAGTCTGTCATCAGGAATTGCTTCCACTACTGCATCAAGAATTTCACCGGTTCCGCTTCCACTAATTGCAGAAACGAAAAATATTTTTTCAAATCCTAAACTGTAGAATTCAGAAGCGTCGAGTAAACGCTGATTATTATCCACCTTATTAACGGTGAGATAAACCGGCTTGGTGGTTCGTCTGAGGACGTCCGCCATTGACTCATCCAGATCAGTAATTCCGGTGGCGGTATCCGTCATAAAAATCAGGGCATCCGCTTCATCCAATGCAATCAGTACCTGTTTTTTAATTTCCTGTTCAAACACATCATTGCTCCGGGGCACAAAGCCACCTGTATCAATCACATTGAACGTTTTTCCATTCCACTCGGCAATTCCATACTGACGATCACGGGTAACGCCGCTTACATCATCCACGATTGCTTTCCTCTGCTCGAGCAAGCGATTAAAAAAAGTGCTTTTCCCCACATTGGGCCGACCTACGATTGCAACTGTATATCCAGACATTTTATTGAATTAGGAAGTTTGAAGTATGAAGTTTGAAGTTGTTGTCCTATGATTATTTTAAAAATTGCATTTATGGTAATTCTTTCACCTTTCACCTTTCACCTTTCACCTTTCACCTCATTTGTACCCGTATTCCTTCAGGTACAAATCATTATCCCTCCATTTCGGGCGCACTTTTACAAACAATTCAAGGAATACTTTCTGGCCCAGAAATTTTTCAATCTCAAGCCTTGAACGGGTTCCCAACTCACGAATCATTTTACCCTTATCACCCAGGATGATTCCTTTTTGTGTATCCCGATGAACAATAATATCTGCCATTATTTTCACCAGGGATGTTTTTTCTTTGAATTCCTGAACCAATACAGCAGCATGATAAGGAATCTCATCCTGATAAAGCTGATAAATTTGTTCCCGAATCAGCTCGCCAACAAAAAAGCGGGTAGGCAGATCGGTTAAATTTTCTTCATCAAAGAAAGGCTCACCTTCCGGAAGGTAGCTTAGTATGGTCGAAAGCAATTCTTCCAGTCCGGTTTTGTTAAGCGCAGATACCGGAAGTATTTCTTTTACATAGGACTTCTCTTTAAAGAAGTCTTCTGCCATTTTCAGTTTTTCAGCCTGAATGCCATCCACTTTATTGAGCACCAGTAGTGCAGGAACTTTCAACCGAAGTGCAGAAAAAATAGCATCGCTTTCCTCCCAGCTATCCCAGGTATCAACTAATAAAATAGCGAGGTCTGCATCTTCCAGCGCGCTTTTAACAGCCTGCATCATGCGCTGGTGCAATTTGTATTTCGGTTCAATAATTCCGGGGGTGTCGGAGAAGATGATCTGATATCCGGGTTCAGACAGAATTCCTTTGATTCTGTGCCTGGTCGTTTGCACTTTTGGTGATACGATTGCCAGTTTTTCACCCAGCAAAGCATTCAGCAATGTGCTTTTTCCCGCATTGGGCTTCCCGAATATGTTTACAAATCCGACTTTCATCTTTAGCGATTAAAGGGCAACAGACTCACGCTAAAGCAGGATCAGGAGGTAATCAGATTCCAACGCGATATTGTTGCCGCATAGAATAAATGTCCACAAAGCTACTAAATTCCAAAAGGAACCCGAAACAGGGTGGTGTTTACAATAAAAAACCAGCAAGTAAAACTTGCTGGCTCTGGTTGCGAAGGGAGGGATCGAACCTCCGACCTTCGGGTTATGAGCCCGACGAGCTACCGCTGCTCTACTTCGCGATTTGGATTGCAAATGTACAGCGAGATTCCTTTCCTTCCAAAAATTTCTTTAATAAACCCTTTTTTAAATGCCGAAAGCCGCTCTGTCAGCGGCTTTCGTAAGATTTTTTTTACTGTCTTATTTTCCTTCTTTCCGGGAAATAGAGCTGGCACCACTACTTTTCATATCTCTGATCAGACCTTCTCCTCTGATTTTTATATCAGATGCCCCACCTGCTTTGGCTGAAATCTCCTTATGAACAACCACATTTATGGAGGATGCTCCATTAGCATCAATTTCACAATAATCAGCACTGAGATCCCATCCTTTTACAGAGCTTGCCCCACTTACTTTCGCCGACAATTTTCCGACCTTCCCTTTCAGCCTTGTATCGCTGGCTCCATTTAGGTTCATGGTTAATTCCTTGCATTCCAATTCCCCCGACATATCGCTGGCACCTCCCAGTTCAATATTTAGCTGATCGGATTTCAAAACGCCCATAATTGAAACATCACAGGCACCACTTGCCTTTATCATGGAAAGATTTTTTACTGAAACATACGCTTTCATTTTACGATCACTGCGCCAGTCTGTCCAACCCTGACTTACAAACCAGATTTTTAATACCCCGTCTTTTACTTCGGTACGGATTCTGTCCGTTACTTTTTTATCTATTGAACTTACCGCTAGTCCGTTTTCATAGCCTTGTGAAATGTAAATATCAATGGCGCTATTGGCATCTATTGCCGTAAATGCCGGTACCGTGCGCATTTCAGCGTTTTTGTCATTAATCAGAAATTTCTGGGCACGACCTGCAAATCCCGAACACACCAGACAAAATGCAAGAATTATTCCTTTCATAAAATATGTTTAGAGATCAAAATGAACAGTTATTTACTTTGAGATTTTACACTTCCACCGCTACCGGTACGTAAGTTACGAATCAAGCCGCCTCCTTTGTAATGAATAGCACCACCACTGCTTGCTTCGGCATTCAATTCTTTTGTTACAGTAATATCAATCAATCCTCCGCTGCTTACATCGGCGGAACAGTAGTTGCTACTTAGGCCATATCCTTTGAATATAGCACCACTGCTGGCTTCAACAGTCAGTTTTTCAACACTGCCGCTTACTTCCGTAATAGCACCACTGCTATTGTCTGAATTAATTTCAGCAGCATTCAGGCTCACTTCGATGATTGCTCCAGAGCTTGCATCCAGCTTGATTTTGTCCCCCTTTATAGATGATCCGGTTTTTGCAATGGCTCCGGAAGAAGCGCTTAATTCAGTTAATTCACGAATGGAAACATAGGCCTTAAATTTCAGGTTTTTTCTCCATTTCCAGTTCCCATCATTGTGATCGATGTATATTTTCAGAACCCCGCCTTCTACTACGGTTTTAATCCGTTCTGTATATTCCGGATTGGAACAACTTACGGCAACCGCCTCCTTATCTCCCTGTTGTAGCAATAATTCAATCCCTGTAGAAACTTTTACCCCGGTAAAGCTGCCAACTGTTCTTGTCCGGGCATTGTTATCAGAAACAGTAGTGGTTTGAGCCAGTAGTCCTGTACTCATGCAAAGCAGCAGGAGAAGGCCGAAAATAGTGCGCATGATGAAGTATTTAGAGTAGGACGGACGAGGTTTCTGAAATGTTACAGCAGTTTTAATTTTTTTTGCCCTTATTTTGCATTGTTGATTACGGCCGTAATCAACAATCAGATTCCTCGGGGTGCTAAGGATGGTTAATCCAAGGCTGAGATAATACCCGTAGAACCTGACCAGGGTAATGCCTGCGCAGGGAAGGTGGTTTTACATATTTCTATTCCTCCTTTTGCTTTCGCAGCATTTCTCTCAAATCATTTTTTCAACTCAATGTAAATCAATGAAAAAAATGCTTTTGGGGATATGCGCTACAATGTATCTTATCCCATTAGTGGCTCAAAACAAGCCGGTTATTATTGCAGACAAACAAACCAGACAACCGATTGCCAGCGCCAGCCTTGAATTTTCCAATGGCAGCGGCAGTACCAGTAACGAGCATGGAATACTCTTGCTTTCCACCCAAAAAGGGAAGGCGACGATTTCCAGTATTGGCTACCGCACCATTCAATTAAATTTCCCGGTAAGCTTAGATACCATTTTCTTGCAACCCATCAATCTCTTTCTCGATCCGGTAGAAGTTACCGCACTTCGTGCAGGAGACAGAGCTCCTTTTGCCCTAACCAACCTGAAAACAAAGGATCTGGCCAAACAGAACCTCGGACAGGACCTGACCTTTCTGCTCAATCAGACTCCATCGGTAGTTGTGAGTTCCGATGCTGGTAATGGGGTAGGATATACGGGGATTAGAATCCGGGGTTCGGATGCAACCCGCATTAATATGACCCTCAATGGCATCCCCTATAATGATGCAGAAAGTCAGGGTTTATTCCTGGTAAACCTGCCTGATTTTGCATCCTCTGTTGAAAGCATCCAGATTCAACGGGGAGTAGGCACATCCAGTAATGGAGGTGGTGCTTTCGGCGCAACTTTAAACCTCAGCACAAACGAATTCAGGGAAGAAAAATATGCTGAAATTAATAACAGCTTCGGCTCTTTCAACACCTGGAAGAATACGGTTAAATTGGGATCCGGACTGATTGGCGATCATTTCACCATCGATGCCCGCCTGTCAAGAATCAGCAGTGATGGCTATATTGACAGGGCAAGTACCAATCTCCAGTCCTTTTATGTTTCGGGAGCTTATATAACAGAAAAATCAAGCCTACGCTTAAATATTTTTTCCGGAAAAGAAAAAACCTATCAGGCCTGGAATGGTATTCTTCAATCCGAAGCAAATGGTCCTAACCGTCGCTACAACAGTGCCGGTACGGAAAAGCCCGGCAGTCCCTATAAAAACGAAACTGATAATTACAAGCAGGATCATTATCAGCTCTTTTTCAATCATTCCCTGTCCGATCGGATTTCTTTCAATTCAGCCGCATTTCTTACCAGAGGAAGAGGTTATTACGAACAGTATAAAGCAGATGAAGATTATGCCGATTACGGACTTGATTATCCAGTTATCAATGGAAGTCCGGTTAGCTCAACAGACCTGATACGCCAGCTATGGCTCGACAACTATTTCTATGGCGGCATTTATTCAGCACAATACAAAAATAAAGGCACTCAGGTTACACTCGGAGGAGCTATTGTTCAATACGATGGTGATCATTATGGTAAAATAATCTGGTCTGAACTTGGCATTGCACCGGAACATCAATGGTATCAGAATCAGGCCCGCAAATCAGACATTAACTTCTATGGAAAATGGACTCAGTCGATAAATTCAAACTGGCAGAGTTTCCTTGATCTTCAATACAGAACGGTGGATTATAGAATCAGTGGATTCCGCAATAATCCGGGACTTAGTACCGACAATCGGTATCATTTCTTCAATCCCAAAGTGGGTATCAGTTATACGAATCAGGCATGGAACGCATTTGCTTCTTTTGCTATAGGAAACAAGGAGCCCAATCGCGATGATTTTGAGGCAGGTGTGAGCCAGCAGCCTAAACCGGAACGACTCAATGATTTTGAAATCGGGTTCGAACATAAAAAAAGCAGGAGTTCCTTGGGTGCAACCTTTTATTACATGGCCTATCGCAACCAATTGGTATTAACGGGAAGAATTAACGATGTGGGTGCCTATGCACGCACAAATATTGATAACAGTTATCGCATGGGAATTGAACTTCAGGGAAGTTACAAAGTTGCCAATTGGATAACCGTTCTTGGCAACCTTACACTAAGTGAAAATAAGGTGCTTGATTTTGAAGAATTTTTCGATGATTATGATGAAGGCACGCAAAAATCAGTACAATACGAAAAAACAACTATTTCTTTTTCTCCGGCTATCATGGGATCAGCATCCGCAGTTATTACCCCATTCAAAAATGCAGAAATCGCTTTGATTGGAAAATATGTTGGCAGCCAGTACCTGGATAATACATCCAATAACAACAGACAACTGCCTGCTTTTTATACACAGGATCTACGTTTATCCTATACTGTTAAAGGTAAAGCGATTAAAGATCTTACCTTAATTTTTCAACTCAACAATCTGTTTGACAAACCTTATGAACCCAATGGTTATACGTTCAGTTATATTTATGATCAACGTTTTACAACGGAAAACTACGTTTACCCAATGGCGGGAATTAACTGTATGGGTGGCGTAAATATCAGGCTGTAATTCTTACGAGGTAAATATCCCGGTATATTTCCTATGCAAAAATTTGGCATTTGGCACTATTTCGGATAGTGCTAAATGCCAAATTCCGTATCTAATGAAAAAAACCATTGTAATCAATGTACTGATCATTCTGATCTTCTACATCATTTTCAGTCTTGCAGCCGGTAAATAAAGGGTAAGCCTAACTTCCGAATTTTTCCTGCCAGGCCAGCATACCGCCTTCCACGTTTTTGGTATTGGTGAAACCCATTGATTCCAGAATAAGGCAGGCGGTCATGCTTCTTTTACCACTGCGGCAATGAAGGATAATTTCTTCCTCTTTCAATGGCAATAATTCATCCACATCCATCATTTGGAATCTCCCCAACGGGATTAATTGCGCACCGATATTAAAGGCTTCAAATTCTTCCGGCTCACGCACATCTATAACGTGCAGTTTTTCACCTGCATCCAATCTCGCTTTCAGTTCTTCAACACTGATATTTTCCATATAGCAAAAGTTTAATAATTATTCTCAACGGGAGTTGTGACTCTTTGTTGCTGCGCACTGGTATCTCGAACTGGTTTTTTCAAACTCAACCAGATATCAATCATTTGTCCGGGCCGGATTCTGTTAACCTTTCTGTCAATTGTACTACGATCGGGGCTCTGTCTGTAAATAAATGCATTGGTAGTATCTTTCACATCCGGGTCCAGCACTTTCGCGCCAAAACTGATCCCGCTGGTTTGTAAAAGATCACGGGCATCTGCATAAGTTAAACCAATCAGATCCGGAACAGCCATATCAATATTGGACAGGCCGCTTCCCAGCACCAGAGAGATGGAGGTTCCCATTGGCAACTTTACTCCTGCTTTAATTTCTTTTCCTTTATGTAATTGAACCAGCACAGAATTTTTTGCAAAATCAGGCCGATAGCTGGTATCTCCCATCTTCAATCCGAACTGTTTTAAAACAATGGCTGCATTCCGAACACTCATCCCTACCAGGTTGGGCATAACTACATCGGGTGGTATTGCCCGGTTTACGGTGAGATAAACTGTTCTATTGGCTTTAACCCTTGATTCAGATTCAGGAAATTGTTTGATCACGGCAAGGGGTGCAATGGTATCACGATAGATAGAATCCTGAATGGATACATTAAATCCCTGCCCTTCCAGCATTTTGGTAGCTTCAGCAAGCGATTTTCCGGTAACATTCGGGATTTCGACTTCATCTCCATGGCGGGTGAAAAAATCCAGCGAACTGAAAAAACCAAACACCAGCAATGCAATTATGCCAAGTGCTATTAACAGACTAACCCAAAGTGGTTTTTTTGAAATGGATGCAAACACTAATTATATTTTTTTTAGGATTGGACTCAAAGAAAGGTAAAATTATTTATCTGCCAAGGCCTCTTCGATCAGCGCAGCGTAGAAATCGCGCAGTGTCCAGCCCATTGCCTTCACCTGCTGGGGTACAATACTGGCCTCGCTTTGTCCGGGTACTGTATTAATTTCCAGCATATAAGGCTCACCGGCTGCTTCATTGTAAATGAAATCAATCCGGATAATTCCGCGGCAGTTAAAAACTTCATAAACCCTGCGGGCAGCAGAACGGACTTTAACTGCAATCTCCTCTTCCACCTGAGCCGGGGTGATTTCTTCACTCAGGCCCTGGTACTTGGCCTCGAAATCAAAGAAATCTTTTTTGGTTATGACTTCGGTAAAGGGAAGTGTAATAATTTGTCCCTCTTTACGGAATACACCGATGGTAAATTCTCTTCCAGAAATAAATTCTTCCACCAACACCTGTTCATCCTCCTGAAAGGCTTTTTCAAGTGCAGCATCCAGTCCGGATGGATCCATCACTTTGCTCATTCCGATGCTGCTGCCACCGTTATTGGGTTTAACAAAAACAGGCATCTGCAATTGGGCTGCTATACTGGCTGCAGCAATGGGCCGGTGTTTGAACAGATGAAGAGACTGCGCTACTTTAATACCGGCAAAAGCAGCCACGGCAACCGTATATCGTTTATTGAACGTAAGTGCAGATGTGGCCGCATCGCAACTGGAATAAGGAATACCCAGCATATCAAAATAGCCCTGGAGTTTCCCGTCTTCCCCTGGTGTTCCATGAATTCCGATTAAAACGGCATCAAAAAGAATTTTTGCGCCATCAATTGTAAGGGAAAAATCGTTTTTATCAATCTGAACTGCTATTCCATTGGAGGATTGATACCACCATCCATCCAGGCGGATATCGATTTTATATACCTCGTATTTATCGGTATCAATATTTTTTTCAATTGTAATAGCAGATTTGTAGGAGATTTCAGCTTCACCGGAATAACCACCGGTTAAAAAGGCGATCACTGGTCGCGCATTCATGGAATATGGGTTGGTTGTTAAGAAAAAAGGTGAAGGATTCATTCCTTCACCCGTTACCTAGCGGGAAATATCACCCGCCTATAAAAAGTAGCCAGGCTACTATTAAACGATTTATACTGTAATATCGAAAATTACCCTGATATAAGGAAAATTAATTTTACAGGTGCAGACGTTCTTTTTTTGCCATTAATTCATCCACCGTTTCCTGGTACATTTCGTCGGGAACGCAACAATCAACCGGACAAACAGCCGCACATTGTGGTTCTTCATGAAAGCCCTGACACTCTGTGCATTTGTTAGGAACGATATAATAGGTGTCTACACTTACTGGGGCATTTCGCTGGTCGGCATCCAAAACCGTACCATCCATCAGGGAAAAGCTGCCTTTTACTGAGGTTCCATCACTCAATGCCCATTCTACACCACCTTCATAAATTGCATTATTCGGACATTCCGGTTCACATGCCCCGCAATTGATACATTCATCTGTTATTTTGATTGCCATTGTATATAATTTAATATGGGTTAGATAAAAGTTAACTTTGCACGCAAATTTATAGGTACATGTTGAATTTACAACACCGGATTGATTTATTGGTTCAACTGGGCGAATTTATACTGGAAAACAATTCCGATTGGGAAGATGCCCGGCAACGTGCCGCCTATGCCAACGCCTGGTTTATACCACAATTTTCAGATCTGGCTGCAAAGGCGATTGCTACTGAGTTTCTGACGCGGCCGGTATTGGAGTCCATCACTACCAGATACGGTATTCCGGAGGAAGTTCAACAGCCGAAAACCATTGGAATTGTAATGGCCGGCAATATTCCGCTGGTAGGGTTTCATGACTGGTTATGCGTATTTTTATCGGGACATAATGCGCTGATCAAGCCCTCTGGACGCGACAATATTTTGTTTCGTTTTTTATTGACGCAGCTGTATCAATGGGAAGTAACCATCCAGAACCAGACAGGATTTGCAGAAATGCTCAAAGGATGTGATGCCTATATCGCAACCGGATCTGATAACAGCGCCCGTTATTTTGATTATTATTTTGGCAAATACCCACATATCATCCGGAAGAACCGGACCTCGGTTGCCATTCTGGATGGTACTGAAACAAGTGAAGAACTGGAGAAACTGGCTGATGATACCCATCTTTATTTTGGATTGGGATGCCGCAATGTAACCAAGCTGTATGTTCCGACTGCTTATTCCTTCGAACCCGTTTTAGAGGCCATGAGGAAATACAGCTTCTTTTTTGAACATTCCAAATTCAAAAACAATTACGATTATCAACTGGCCATCCACTTATTGAATAACAAGTACTATATGACAAACGGCTCCATTCTTTTATCGGAAAACGAGGCTGTTTTTTCTCCTATCAGTCAGTTGAATTACAGCTTTTATACAGACAAATCCGCTGTGGAAAAGGAACTGGATGGCAATAATAGTATCCAATGTATCGTTGGACATGGGTATACTCCATTTGGGCAGGCACAGGTGCCTGGCTGGACAGATTATGCAGATGGTGTTGACACAATGACATTTTTGGTAACTTTATAACAGTTTGACTGACAAGCGAACAGCCATCTACGAAGACCTTAGTAAAACTTCTGTTAAACTGAAAATGCATGCAACTGAAAAGATGTCTGCTTCGTTATTTTGTGTGAGTCAGGCACAAGCTTTGACCAACTAAAACAAAAAAGGAAGAATCATATGAAACTACAGCAAATTGTACCCGTTATTCTGATCAGCGCGGTTACATCGGTAGGAAGTATGTGGGCCTATAACAATTATATAGGCGGAGAGAAAATTGTTTACAACAACTCCGACAGCAACCGCATCCCCTCCAATTATGCCGGTTTTTTTGACGGGGAAAACGACACCCCGACAGATTTCAGTCAGGCAGCAGCGGCTGCTACACCTGCCACGGTGCATATCAAAACCAAAGCAAACCGTACTGCCAGTAATAATCTCCCTAAAAGAAGCCCCTTATTTGACCTTTTTGGTTTCGATTGGGATGAAGGTATGGCTCCCAGGAGCATGCCTCAGATGGCTTCCGGATCAGGCGCAATTATAAGTGATGATGGTTATATCGTTACCAATAACCACGTAATTGACGGGGCTGATGAAATTACGGTTACGATGAGCGACAAAAAGACGTATAAAGCCAAGCTGGTTGGTGCTGACCCCAGCAGTGACCTGGCCGTACTAAAAATAGATGCAAAAAAATTGCCTTTTCTGCTGTACGGCAACTCCGATGATGTTCGGGTTGGCCAATGGGTATTGGCAATTGGTTATCCCCTGAACCTGCAAACAACAGTTACCGCAGGTATTGTAAGTGCGAAAAGCCGTACGCTGGAGATCAACCGTCGGCAGAGCAATACACCCATTGAATCCTTTATCCAAACGGATGCAGCAGTGAACCCTGGAAACAGTGGTGGACCACTTGTTAACACCTCAGGTCACCTGATTGGAATTAACTCTGCAATTGCCTCCCCCACTGGATCGTATGCCGGTTATTCCTTTACTATTCCGGTGAATATGGTAAAAAAGATTGTGGCGGATCTGATGAAGTTCGGCACCGTTCAGCGGGCTTATCTGGGTATTAATTATGCCCCGGATAACCTGAGTGAAGAAGTTAAAAAGCAGGAAGGCATTACCAGTGGCGATGGTGTATTTGTACTGGATGTAACCAAGGATGGTGCAGCTGCCAATTCCGGTATTAAAAAAGGCGATTTCATCACCAAAATCAACAATGTTCCAGTTACGACAGGTGCAGAAATGGTGGGACAGATTGCCACTTATCGTCCGGGTGATAAAGTTAAAATCGGTTATCGCCGTGATGGAAAGGAATTAACCAGTGATGTAGTTCTGAGGAATAGCAGTGGCACTACTGATATCGTAAAAATCAGTGTGCTCGATAAACTGGGTGCTGATTTCGGAAATATCGATGCCAAACTTGCCAAAGAAATGGGTGTTAAGGGCGGTGTAATCGTGAAAAACATTTCCGAATCAGGGGCCTTCAGCAAAACCAGGATGGAAGCTGGATTTGTGATCCTTAAAGTAAATGGAAAAGAGGTTTCCAATATTGATCAGTTCCGTTCTGAGATAGAAAAAGCAGGTAATTCTGTGACGTTGGATGGAATGTATCCAGGGTATGAGGGTGTTTTCAGATACCCAATGAAAATAGTCGAGTGATACTGGAAGTGGGAAGTGGGAAGTAGGAAGTGGGAAGTGGGAAGTGAAGAAATAAAAGGTGAAATAGGAGCCGGCTCGGGATAGGAGCCGGCTCTTTTTTTATGCTTTACGCGAAAGGGCGAAAATTTTATACCCCCAGGCACCTAATTGGAAAAAACGGTAACCGGGATGGAAAACAAAGTTTCCTCCATCCAGCATATCCTCGTAGGATCCGTCGATGGCAGGGTCAAGGAATCCGACCCCTACTCCATCGTAGGGCGAAAGGTTCATCATTACAAGCACCTGGTCCTGCTCGGATGTGCGCAGAAAAGCAAAAACATGCTGATCAGCCGTTGTTTTTAACCGGAAACAGTAAACACCTTCAGTTCCTGCTTCCATGCATTTGAAAGACCTTCTCAGGGTCAGCAGTTTTTTATAAAAATCAGCATACTGTGGCTGGTCTGTCCATTCAATCGGGTCCCGGTCAAAAAATTTCAGGCGTTTTTTATTGGGCTGTTCCTGTCCGCTGTAGATAAGGGGCAGTCCGTTCCAGGTTGCGCTAAAAACTGCAAGAGCTTTATGTGCATCGCCATATTTTTCGAACTCCGTTCCATTCCAGCTGTTTTCATCGTGATTGGTGGTAAAATACAACCGTATGGCACCTTGCGGAAATTGGTGATTATATTTCCAGAGCAGATTTTCCAATCCGTTTAAGTCGGTATGGCCTTTCATAAAATCCATGGTTTTGTGCATCCACTCCCAGGTATAGGTAACATCGAATGCTTCGTGATAATGGGGTTCTTCACATTCTGCCAGCCAGAAGAGGGCTTTTTCCTTATCGAGAGAAGCTCTTGCCTGTACCCAGAAATCTAATGGAACCAGCATTGCCATATCGCAACGGAAGCCATCAATGGCACATTCTTTTACCCAGAAGCGCATGGCTTCAATCATGGCAAGCCGCATTTGGGTATTGGTAAAATCCAGGTCGATTACATCGTCCCAGCCATTGGAATCAAAAAAATTGCCGGCTTCATTGTGTTTGTAATACTCTGGGTGGGTGATCGTCCAGCTATGATCCCATCCTGTATGATTGGCAACCCAGTCAATAATAACCTTGAAGCCATATTGATGGGCCTCCTCTACAAGGGATTTGAATTCTTCCAGTGTGCCGTATTCGGGATTAATATTAAAAAAGTCGGAGCAGGCATAATAACTGCCAAGAGTACCCTTTCTTTCCTTTTCAGCGATAGGGGTAATAGGCATGAACCAGAGGATTTCTATGCCCATATCGCGTAATCTTGGTAAGGAGGGGCGAAAACCCGCTAGGGTCCCTTCTTTGGAGTATTGACGGAGATTTATTTCATAAACATTGCTGGCCCGGCTCCAGTCAACTGGTTTAAAAGGCAGGTATGACATCTGATATTTTTTGCTAATAATTAATAGGCACAACCAAAACGGTGGCTGCTTGTTTCCTATCAGGTGAAAATAAGATAAATATGCCTACAGCAACGTCAGGTTCAAACTAAGTACATTTGTGATATGAAGCAATTCGAGGTACCGGTAAAATACCGTAGTCCATTGATTACATCGGTTAAGCAAAAAAGAAAACAGGAAGACCGGCTGAAGAAAGATTTCAGTCCCACTTTGCTGGATTTCGGCAATCTTCATATCTATCTTGCCCGGCATTTTGGCTTTTGCTACGGTGTGGAAAATGCCATTGAAATTGCTTTTCGCACGGTTGCAGAGAATCCGGGCAAACGAATTTTCCTGTTGAGTGAGATGATTCATAATCCACAGGTAAACCAGGATCTTCAGGAATATGGGGTTCAATTTTTACAGGACACATATGGTCGTCAGTTGATCCCGTTTGATACAATAACTTCGGATGATATTGTTTTAATTCCGGCATTTGGTACAACATTGGATTTAGAAACCATGTTGCAGGAGAAGGGCATTCAAACTGAGAAATACAATACAACCTGTCCATTTGTAGAGAAGGTATGGAACCGTGGTGAGCAGATTGCAAAAAAGGGATACAGCATTGTCATACATGGCAAGCCGCTTCATGAAGAAACCAGGGCTACATTTTCTCATGCAGCAGCCAATGCGCCGGCCGTAATTGTAAATGACCTGGCAGAGGCAAAGGAATTAGCAGCTTATATCCGGAAAGAAAAACCGGCAGCTGCATTTTACGACGCCTTCAAAGGACGTTATTCTGCCGGATTTGATATTGAAAAAGACCTGGAACGATTTGGGGTAATTAATCAAACCACCCAACTGGCTTCTGATACGCAGGAAATTGCTGAATACCTTAAAAGTGAAATGTTGACATTGCATCAACTGGATTCGTCTACCATTCAGGAGCGATTTGCTGATACCAGGGATACCCTTTGTTATGCCACCAATGACAATCAGTCTGCAGTAATGGGGATGTTAGAAACTGAGGCTGATCTGGCTATTGTAGTGGGTGGATACAATTCTTCCAACACCACTCACCTGGTCGAAATTTGCGAAACAAAACTCCCCACTTACTTTGTAAAAGATGCAACAAATTTACTAGATAGGATCACCATTCGAAGTTTTGATATTCATCAAAAGCTGGAAGTAGAAATCAGCGGTTATCTTCCTGAAAAAGCTCCCCTAAAAATCCTCCTCACAAGCGGCGCTTCTTGTCCAGATGCAATTGTGGAGGGGGTGATAAATAGGCTGGTGGAGATGAAATAAAATAACAATTACTCAACAAAAAAATCAAAAGCTGAGGTAAAAAGAGTTAAACTAATTTACTAGAAATATTGCCAAGTTATAACTGGCAAACAGAAAACCTCCTTTTATATACCAATTCTACAACTTAACATAAGGGTAATTGTTTTCACAAATTGGGCTATTAAAATTCTTACTATCGCTTCTGGTTAGCAAGCAGTTTAAAATAAATGTTAACTACGTTGAGTAGCTAAATTATATAAGCATCTCTATTCTAGAAATGAAAATATATCTCTTTAATTTGGAGTAGTATATACCTAATATAAAGAGTCAAATTCATTGAATAAAACTGTGATTAGATCGATAACCAACAACCCATAATCAATTCTCAAAAAGGACCAAACTTTAACAGATAAAATTAAAATCCGATGCGAACAGGAATAAATGTTGGTTGAAAAATATGAAAAAGGGTCTTTTCACCCTTTTTTTCCAAAAAATACATAATTAAATTAGCATTAAACTATATGAATGACATCCTTGAAAGTATTTACTGTGATTCAGTTCATCATTATTATACTAGGAACCATAATTTGTGTGGTTACTACTCAAAAAAACAAAGATCATGAGAAGAAATATATACTGCCATATTGTTTGGCAAACTTTTTCGCAATGATAATTCTTGCTGCTGTGGAGTTCATAAAAATACCTCTTATTATAACAGAATCCACAATGTATATATTTGCTTGCTGCGAAATTTTTCTCTTACCAAATTATATAGCTACTGTAATTGGTGAAAAAAACAATTACTTCATTCAAATTATCATTTGCATAGGAACTTATATTTTATCGCGGTTATTAATTAATAATTACACTTCTATTCTCTATTTAATTTCAAATGTTTACATCACTATTTACGTGTGTAAATATTTTATATGGCTGTTTAAAATAAAGGAGGTAATTAATCTTAAGAATGCTTCACACTATTGGATTGTAATGGGCATTTGCGTTTGTTATACTGGCTCAATTCCATATTGGATTTCGGAAATAATAATTCTAAAAATAAAAGGGTATCAGTATTATAGTGAATTGGCAAATGTGACATTTAACATATATATAATACTTAATATCTTTATGTATATATTATTTTCTAAAGCTCTTTTATGCACGACAAAACAACAGAAATATTATTATGGACTATAACTGGATCATTGGCCACTATAATTTCCTTTATAATTTTCCTTAACCACATAATAACTCTATATAATAAAAAAAATATAGAGTTTAATCGCCAATTACAATTCAGAAATTTAGAAAAGGAAAAGGAGATTTTAAAAACGAGAATTGACGTTCAGGAAGAAACAATTCAAAAAATATCTAAAGAATTACATGACAACATTACCCAATTGCTTAGTTTATCAAAACTAAATCTCAATAATCTTCAATTAGATATTTCTGTCTTGAACAAGATCAATATTTCGAAAGAATTGATAACAAAAGCGATAAGCGAATTAGCAAACATTTCTAGAACTCTTAGTTCAGAAACACTTACAGATTTTGGATTATTGCGAACTCTGGAAGTTGAGAGCGAAAGAGTGTTTGAAATAAATAACACTAAAATTAATGTTGTTTCTCAATTTGAACCGACTCACATCAATGGTGAAGAGCAATTAATTCTGTATAGAATTTTTCAAGAGTCAATAAGAAATTCAATCATTCACGGAAAAGCTACACAAATAGATATAAATCTTTTCACAAGTACCACAAATTTGACTTTTGAAATTACAGATAATGGCTCTGGATTTAATGTTGAAGAAACTAACAAAGAGACTAAAAACAAGCATCATGGTTTGAAGAATATAATTAAAAGAGCTAATCTTTTAAATGCAGAATGTAAAATTATATCTTCTCAAGGAACAGGAACGAAAGTAATAATAAGTAGAAACCTAACTTCATCCTAACCTAATTGAGATTCTTCAATTTATCTGGAATGTTTCTAAAACCATTTCCATTATTTAAACCAAAAACATATAATCACAAATATTATTAATACAATTAATGAAATATATCAATATCAATCAATTATTTTATTTCTCATACCATACATAATTAATCCGGCGATCGTCTTAGCACCTACTTTAGATTTCATATTTTGCCTGATTGTCTCTATTGTTCTTGGGCTTAAAAAAACTTCCTTTGAAATCTCTTCAGTTGTTTTATCCTCCGCCAACAATTTTAAAATTCTAACCTCTTTTTCAGAGAATTTTATAGGGTTTGGATAAAATTGGCGAACCGCTTTTTTCGTTTGTAGCTTGGAAAGAACAGCTTTATTCACTAAATCATTAAAATAAAAATCGTCATTCATGCAGGTTAAAATAGCCTGGTAAATCTCTTCCGGATCAGTTGTTTTGGTTAAGTATGCATTCGCTCCCATTTCCATCATTTTGGAAATCATTTCCTGGTCGTCGTACATAGTCAAAACAATGATTCTGACATCATCGTATTCTTTTCGCAATAAATTGATAGCATTTACTCCATCTATTTCAGGCATTCTGATATCCATTAATAGAACATCAGGCTTTTTAAGCTGCATCTTGTGCATTAGATCTTTTCCATCTTCGGCTTCCCATAATATTTTTAGATACTCTTTATTTTTCAGAGCCATCTTAATTCCATCCCGAAATATTTTATGGTCATCAGCAATACTAACCTTGATGCTTAACTCGGAACTCATAGGTTTTGGGGGGAGTTTATGGATTTTTAGTTTTAGCTAATCAATAACGTCATAGACTACGGTTATCGTACTTTCACTCGATTGTTTTTATTAAAACGTAAATATCCTTCGTTTTTTACTATAAAAGTTCTTCAATAATAATGTGTTGTTTTAGATTTAATACTTAAACTTCTAAACCATTTATATAATATAAATATTTAATGTTTTTTAATAGTTTCCTTACTGCAACTAATTCTTAAGTAAAAAACCTTAGTAGTTAAACTAACTATAAAATGTGGTTTTTACTAATTTAGTAGAGTATTTTTACTCAATTTACCGTAGTATCTTTACTACTTAATTCCTCGTAAACCTACTACCAGCCTGAATTTTAGCCAATTTATAACAATTTGTGCAAGAAATGCCCCATTGTCACTCTTTTTTTTTTGAAGGTTATTACGCCTAAAACCAACCCTTCACTAAAAACTTACTACTATGATGCAAAATGAAATTTTGAACACCTCCCTGGCAGCTGTAGGAGAAGACATTGGTCCTGAGCTGGGTGCCAAAATGGTTAAGGACTTCCAGGATGCTTTCCCTTCTGAAAATCAATGGGTATTCAGCGGAAAAGACATTTTACAGAAAATCCTAAATCAGCCGGATTGCCAAGGGATTAGGTTCTATCATGCACTTGATGAGTTAGGTCGCAAAACATTAGTTTCTGTGGGCATTAATTCTCAAGAAGAAATTATTTCCGAGTATTCATCAATTAATGCTGAGGGCATTATAAAAAGAGAAAAAGGAATTGTAGCTGATAGAAATGATCTCCCAAAACCCGGGACTAAAAGCACATCTACTTCCATTGTTTCAGATTGGTGGTAGACAATAATTGATCATTTTTATTATTTTAGAAATCCACAAAAGCATTGTTATATTTGAACTACAATTGTTTTTGTGGATTTTTCTGTATACATTATCTATTTAGCACATTTATTGCCAATACTTATTTTTGCTGTGTTTTATACACGAAACAAGAATAAGTTATCTTTTCTTATTTTTTTCTACTGTTTGTATTCATTCCTGAATGATTTTACTAGGGGATTTGATCTAATTACAAATCTTTTACCTGATATACCAAACAAAGACTTCCTTTTACTTTCAACTTTCACTATTATTGAGTATATACTTCTTTCTTCATACTTATATATTCTTTTGAAAACTATTAGTTTAAAAAGAATATTATTAATATTTTCTATAATATTTTTAATAGTAGCTGTTGGCAACTTGATTATTGGCTATAGATCTAACTCTCCTGAATTTGATTCAGTTCCAATTGCAGTCAGTTCAATAATATTAATAACTGGCTCAATTACATATTTTTTCGAGTCCATTCAAAATCCCAATATAACATTTATATATAGCAAACCTAGTTTTTGGGTTGTGGTTGGAATAATGATTTATTTCTCAGGTACTTTTTTTCTATTCTTGCAATATGACAACCTTTCTCAACAAGAAAGAGTGAATTTTTGGATTATTAATATGATTTGTTTCGTTCTAAAAAATATTTTCTTTTCCATTTCGTTTACCTTAAAACCTGAAAATCAACAGACTTTAAATGTTGATGAATATTATTTCAATAAATTAGAATAAAAGAACCAGCTAACCCTAACCCCTTAAATGTTGCTTTTACAGGTAAATAACTCTAGTGCGAACGTGTCGCTGGTGCTTTTTTTTGGCACTATCGGTATGCTGGCTTTGACTATCGGGTTAATCGTATTCATCATATTTCACCAGAGAAAGGTCATCCGCTACCAAATGACCCTGCAAAAAATGGAGCAGGAACAACAGAAAATGCTCCTGAATGCTTCCATCCGCCTGCAGGAAGAAGAACGGCAGCGCATTGCTGCAGATTTACACGATGATGCCGGACCACTCCTGGCAACTGCCCGTCTTTACCTCAATGAAAATCTGGTAAATCTGGACAAAACCAGCCAGCTGCAAAGCATCTATAACGCAAAACAGATTATTGACGATACCATCCAGCTAATCCGGAATATTTCCCATAGCCTGATGCCCCCTACCCTTAAGAATTTCGGCCTGGAATCAGCCGTTAATGACCAGTTCCAAAAGATCAGCAGCTCAGGTATTATCAACGCCAGTTGCCGTTTTCATGATTATAAAGAACGCCTCCAAACCGATAACGAACTGATTGTATTCAGAGTAATACAGGAACTCATCAATAATATCCTGAAGCACAGCAATTCCAGTTTCATCCATTTAACCCAGAATACCAACGGGAATAAATTCTATATCCGGATGCACCATGATGGCAAAGGCATCACCCAGGCCGACTTTGAACGCATGAATAAAAGCTCAGCCGGACTAGGTCTTAAAAACATCCAGAGCCGTCTGAAAGTGCTGCATGGGCGAATTTTTTTCGAAAAAGACAGTTCCCAAACCTATTATAAAGTCACCATTGAGCTAAACAGAGAGGATAATCAATAAGTAATCCTTATTTTTACCCCTCGCGAATTGCAAAATTCCTATGAGAGTAATCAAAGTAGCCATTGCTGACGATCATAAAATTTTCAGGAAAGGAGTCATCCTGTCCCTTCGCCCATTCACTAATATTAAGTTTGTTCAGGAAGCTGAAAATGGAACTGAATTAATTGAAGGATTGGCTGAATCAGCTCCTGATGTAATTCTTATGGACCTTCGTATGCCTGTTAAAGACGGCATAGAAACCACCAAATATGTGGCCAAAACCTATCCGAATGTTCATATCGTGGTGCTTACCATGTTTGAAGATGAACGATTTGTGAGTCACCTTATGGAAATCGGCGCAAATGGATATCTGCTAAAAAGTGCAGACCCTTCCGAAATCAGAAGAGCCATTATGGAAGTGTTTGAAAAAGGTTATTACCTCAATAATTTCGTAAATCGGATCCTCCTAAAGAAATCACATGCCAAGCAGAAAGTAATTCCAAGTCTGACCAGCGAAATTACCCTTACTGATCGCGAAAGAGATGTAATCAAATACATCTGTATGGAATTTACCGCCACTGAAATTGCACAGAAAATGGAAGTTAGTCCGCGAACCGTGGAAGCCATCAAAGACCGGTTAATGGAGAAATTTGGCACAAAAAACACCGCCGGACTCGTATTCTACGCCGTAAAGAACAATCTGATTGATTAACAGTCACCTTAGCTGAGCCGCATTTCCGGGATATCTCCCTCCACGATCAGGCGACCGGCTGTCTTTTGCACAATTTCCTCCACCGGTACACCAGGTGCACGCTCCAGTAATTTAAACCCGTTCGTTGTTACTTCCAGAACCGCCAGTTCTGTTACTATTTTACGCACACAAGCAACTCCGGTCAGAGGAAGACTGCAAGCCGGCAGCAATTTTGATTCCCCCTTTGGATTGGTATGCATCATGGCAACAATAATATTCCTGGCACTTGCTACCAGGTCCATTGCACCGCCCATCCCTTTAACCATTTTTCCCGGGATTTTCCAGTTGGCGATATCTCCGGTATCACTAACTTCCATCGCCCCCAATACGGTCAGGTCCACCTTTCCGGCCCGGATCATACCGAAACTTTCCGAACTGTCAAAAAACACCCCGCCGGGTAATAAGGTAACGGTTTCTTTTCCTGCATTTATAAGGTCCGGATCAATTTCTGACTCAAGCGGATAAGGCCCCATTCCCAACATGCCGTTTTCACTCTGAAGAAAAATATGCATTCCGACCGGAATATAATTAGCAACCAGGGTTGGTATACCGATACCAAGGTTCACATACATTCCATCCTGCAATTCCTGCGCAATTCGTTTGGCTATTCCATATTTGTCAAGCGGCATATCAATCGTTTAAAATATGTTTGAAATAGGGTGTCTGTTTTTTCTTATTCAATACATTCTGAAAAAAAGCACTCAGCGGAGGGTTTAACCCTGCGAGTCCGGAGAAATTAGTTTCCGCCACTTCAATAGCTTTTTTAACTCCTGCAGGATTGTATCCATAAAGCGATAGGGAGTTCTCCTCCTGTTTTTCTTTGTCTTCCTGAAAATCCATGATATCATCCAGCAATAAAAAGCTTGGCACCAACTGATACCAACCCATAATTATCAGGTTTAAAACAGCATCCGGTATGTCTATTGTTGTAAGCAGGTATAATAATGCATCACCTCTGTTGAGTGCCGGATTATTAGTGCCAATTCGCCCCTGTTTAATTAATTGGGGCTGGCGGAAGTAGGTATGCAACTCAGTATAAAGTGTAGTATTCTCCACTTTATCTTTTACCAGGGATTCAATTTCCTGGATATGCTGTATAAAATCCTTCTCTCCAAATTCGTACAATGCAGCCAGGTGTAAAATCTGTTCCATCAACTGAACATATTCTTCCTTAATGACTGTTTCAAGCGGCAAGCCTGCTTTATGTTGCAGATCAAAAAAAAGTGGAATGAACAAATAACCCGTCCCGCGAGAAACATACAGATAACGTCCTTTCCAGTAACGATTTCCCTCCGGCAATTTCCGATCAACAAAAAAAGCTGCGATTTCAGGTTCAACCCCCATGGATTCAACCAATTCATTTTTACTTGTAAACATGGAAAGCTGGTCAGTTTTTATTAGGTAATTGAACGGTTCTGCGTTCAATTCTTTTTTCATAATGGTCTGCCTGAAAAATCCGGTGCACATAAATACCCGGTACATGTACCTGGTCGGGGTCCAGCTGGCCGGGTTCTACCAACTCTTCCACTTCGGCAATTGTGATAGTGCCGGCCCTTGCCATGGAGGTGGAAAAATTCCGGGTGGTTTTACGAAAAACAAGGTTACCATAGCTGTCTCCCTTCCAGGCTTTCACCAAAGCGAAATCAGCATGCAGGGCCAATTCCATCAGATACTCTTTTCCGTCAAACCGACGGCTTTCTTTGCCTTCAGCAATCTCCGTACCCACACCTGCGGGCGTGAAAAAAGCAGGAATTCCCATACCGGCCATCTGAATGCGGGTAGCGAGCGTTCCCTGAGGCACCAGGTCTACTTCCAGCTCTCCCTGCAACAGTTGCCGTTCAAACTCCGCATTTTCTCCAACATAGGAACTGATCATTTTTTTGATCTGCCTTGTTTGGAGTAATAAACCCAATCCAAAATCATCTACACCGGCATTATTTGATATGCAGGTAAGATTACCAATTCCTTTGCGAACCAGTGCTGCAATGGCAGCTTCCGGAATTCCGCAAAGACCAAAACCTCCGAGCATAAGTGTTGCGCCGTCTCTGATATCAGCAATCGCCTGATCTGCATTTTGCATCGTTTTATTCATATGGCATCGTTTTTATTCCGGCTTCTTGTCCTTATTCAGCTTTTTCGGGCTTGTTACAGGTTTTGAGGCAGAAGGATTCATTCGTTCGATTCTGTCTCTGTTTGCATAGGCTTCAACAGAATCAAAAATCTGTTTTAACTGATTGGGACGAGCCAGATAGTATTCATAACTTTCTTTGAAAGTTGTATAGTCGGTTTTATTGAGATGAAAAACCTGATCGTATTTTTTCCCCCGTATGGAATCCACCCGAAAACTGGAATCCCGGGTCTTATAATCGAGGCTGATTTCATCTACCAGCATCAACTGGTATACCAGTGGAACCATTTTCTTCTGACTAAGCGGATTTCCCTCTCCCCCATTATTTTTACAGGCTGCAAACAGCACTATCAGGGCGTACCAGAAGCATTGCAGTTTTCTCATTAGCGGAGCTCCTGTTTATAGGTATTGGCATTGGTTATATCCAACCTCGACAATAAATCAACTGCAGTCGCTTTTTCATCGGGAGGTGATTTCTTGAACATTTTGCTTAACTCTCCGGTTCGTCCCTGGAAAAAAAAGGGAATTACCATTGAATTGGGGATTTCACTATTCAGCGTATTGAGTTGCTGAAGGGCATTTAGAACCGCTTTACGGGCTTCTGCCTCCTTCTCGTAAAACTGATCCAACCCCAGCCTGAAATATCCGTAAAAAGCATCGTGAATCAGATTATAGCGTGCTCCCGTCATATTTTCCATCAGCCAATATCGATTTCTTTGTCCGTCGAATGCCTTCCAACCCAAAATATCTCTGCTATCGGGTGAATTATTTACGATATTCTGAGCTTTGATAAAATAGGGTTCTCCGCCTTTAAGAGCAAAGGAATCACCATCCATACCCAGGATGATATTTACATAAAATGCCAGAACAGCCGTCAGGTTGGACACCAGGGGATCGTTACCACTCACCCTGTTTTCATTAAACTCCAGCTGTTGGAATTCAACATACCGGAACAACAGGTTTTCATCCATAAAATTTACCAGCGGAGTTTCATACGCTGCATTGTAAACCGGTCGGGCTGCCTGAACCGTCAGAGTAGCCTGGTAAATATTTCCATCCAGTGCTGTTTTAACCGTTATAAGAAAGTTGCAGTTGATTCGTTCATTGGTTTGATAGGTATCTTTGGTCCATTTCCTGTTGTTCAGAAAATTGGTTAGCGCATTCTGAAGTGTATTGAAGACTTTTCTATCTACACGGGAACCAACTTCACTGGAAATTACTACTACTTTCGCCTGCAGTTCCTGCGCCTGGGTATTGAACCAGAGGACGCACAACAGAATGCCTGTAAGCCATTTTTTATTCATAGAATTTTTTATGGATCAGATCAATAATATCGGCTGCTACTTCTGATTTAGATTTAACCGGGAATTTTTCCTCCTGCCCGGAACGGTCAAATACGGTGATTTTATTTGTATCCAGACCGAATCCGGCTCCCTGATCCTGTAATGAATTTAAAACGATCAGGTCCGCATTTTTTGATTCGAGTTTTTGCAATGCATTGGCTCTTTCATTATTCGTTTCCAGCGCAAAGCCAACCAGCACCTGCCTGGATGATTTCATCTGCCCTAGTTCTTTGAGGATATCCTTGGTTTTCGTTAGTTTCAGATCCATACCGCCGGCTGTTTTCTTGATCTTCTCTTCTGCAACTGTTTCGGGTGTATAATCCGCAACAGCAGCAGACATTATAGCGAGATCAACCTCCTGAAACCGGCTGTTGCAGGCATCAAACATTTGCTTTGCAGTGGATACTGATTGAATACTGATTCCCGGATGACGGGGCAATTGAACACCCGGACCAGCAATCAGATCAACGAAAGCGCCTCTGTTGGCTAGTTCGAGCGCGATGGCAACCCCCATTTTCCCGGAAGAATGATTCCCGATAAATCGAACCGGATCAATTGGTTCATAGGTTGGTCCGGCTGTAACCAGTGCTTTTTTGCCGGTAAAGTCTGCGCTTTTGGTAAAATGTTCAAAAACCAGGGCCAGTATCTCCTCGGGTTCTGCCATTCTTCCTTCACCGCTTAGTCCACTGGCAAGTTCTCCGGAATTTACCGGAATCACCTGATTTCCAAAAGACCTCAATAAATTAAGGTTGGTTTTGGTAGTGGGATGCTGCCACATGTCTTCGTCCATTGCGGGCGCCACCCAAACCGGGCAGGTGGCAGACAAATAAGTAGCCAATAACAGATTATCACATAGGCCATGAGCCATTTTGGCCAGTGTATTACAGCTGAGAGGAGCAATAATGAACAGATCTGAAGATCGGCCCAGCATTACATGATTCGCCCAGGAAGCCTCATCAAACAAATCACTGAGCACCTCCTGTTTGGACAATGTGGATAGTGTAAGAGTTGATACAAAATCGCGGGCAGCCGGACTAAGGATCACTTTTACGGAGGCGCCCTGTTTTATAAGCAGGCGAACCAGGGATATGGATTTGTAGGCGGCTATACTGCCACTAATACCAAGAAGGATTTTTTTTCCTTGCAACATGTGATAAAATTAAAAAAAAAGCGACAGCATAGCCGTCGCTTTAACAAATATATGGATAAGAATCAGCTGAACAATTTGTCCTCGTTCTTACGGTAATATACTTTATCTTCCATAAACTCCTGGGTTGCCAGCAACGGAGGGTTTGGCATTCTTTCATATGCCCTGGAAATCTCAATCTGCTCCTTGTTTTCATGGATCTCTTCCAGGCTGTCTGTATGCGTTGCAAACTCTTCCAGTTTGTTATGCAATTCTTCTTTCAGCGCTATGTTGATCTGATTGGCTCTTTTGGCAATAACGGCAATCGACTCATAGAGGTTACCAGTTCTGCCTTTGATTTCCAACAGATTTTTCGCTTCCGCTACATTACTGGTATTGGAACTAAGCTGACGTCTTAACTTGCTCATTTTTTATTGCTTTAATATTACTTTGCGATGTTGACAGATAATTGGTTACTTCCCCTTTCAGGCTACTTTCAGGAAACCGGTCAGCAAATTCATTACACTGCTCGATAACCTTATTAAATCGTTCTTCTTTTTTCTCATCAATACTCAATACGGCATATTCGAAATAAGAACGGATTACTTCCAGCTTATAGGCATCACTCTTCTCAGAATCAGGGTAATTTTCCAGCAGATTGGTAAATGAAATGGCTGCTGCTTTGAACTGGCGCAGATTAAAATATAATTCTGCAGCTTTAAACTCCTTCAACTCTAATTTTGCCCGCCCTTCATCAATTATAGCTGTAGCTTCCTTATTTCGTTCCGATCCCGGATGAGTATTAATAAATGCCTGCATTAAACCAATTGCTTTGATGGTATTGGTTTGATCCAGTTCCACCTTGGGCGATTGTTTATAATAGGTATATGCCCGCATATACTCCATTTCCTCTGCCCTTTTACTGGTCGGAAACACTTCCACAAACCCTTTAAAAAGGTTCTCCGCATTCATATAATCCCGCATATAATAAGCACAATAGGCAAAATTATAATAGACTGCTTCGAACTTATCACCTCCTTTCAGCAATGGAAAGAGCTCTTCGTATAACTGTTGGGCATACATGTACTTCTTTTTGGCGAAATACTGGTCTGCCATTCGCAGTTTGTAATCATAATCGGTACTTTTCTGCACTTTAGCAAATTTGGAACATCCTGTTCCGAGGAGCGCTATCATGCAAACTAAAAGGATTGATCTCATAAAGGCTGGCAAAGTTAACACATTTGATCAAATATAAAAAAACCCCGCAATTGCGGGGTTCTTTTATATCAATATTAACCAATATTAGTTCCTTCTGCGGAGGTTCGGGTGCGGTGCAGGTACTGCATTCGGACCCTCATCTGTAGTTCCATCACGGAGATCTACAGTATTTGGATCTCCACCACCTTCACCATATTTGAAGATAAAGCGGTCTGCGCTGATTCCTTCCTGCTCAACCAGGTAGTTGATTACAGAATTTACCCGATCCCAGCTGAGCTGCTGTGCAGACTTGCTGGATTCGCCATAACCAATCACTGCAATACGGCAGTTCGGATTGGTACGGATTTTCTCAGCAACACTTGCCAGAACCGCTTTGGAGTCATTGTTCAGGGTAACCGTACGGCCAGAGAAGGAGATACTTGGAAGATCACCGATGCTACACTGACTTTGTGTACCCATCATGATTCCGCTTTCTCTGATTTCCTTACAACATGCAGGCTCCGGACATTTACCAATACCGTCGGCATCAACAGGCTGACATTGTGTTGGAGTAATCAGTTCCTTGTCTTTGAAATCAGGCACACCATCACCATCTGTATCTTTACTTACACCATGACTGTCAACCGGTGCGTTGGCCGGAGTGTTCGGCTCCAGGTCAAACTGATCGGTAACACCGTCACCATCTGCATCATCCAGAATGGGTTTTGGAAGTTTCATATGCTTGGGTGCATTCAACTCGTTGTAGGCATAATCCAGCGGGTTCATCCAGTACAGAGGTTCTGTGGATTTTCCACCCAGATTAAAGTTGGCACCTACCGTAAAGTAGTTATACGTATCGTAGTCAGGAGTCAGAATAGAACCAAATGGAGAAGCCGGGTTGCCGGTTCTGGCTGCCTGCCAGCGCTGGCCATCCAACAGGTCATTCTTGGTTACTGTGAATCGATCTTCAATCGCAATATTCACCCTTGGACTAATGCGGAAAGCCATACCTGCACCGAAATGGAAATTGCCACCGAGTGTATTTCCGCCCAATTTAGGCCGGGCATCACCATCGGTTTCTGCATCCGTTTCATAGCTGTCATCCATCAGGTCTTTCAGCTGCTTTCTGGTTTCTTTTCTTTCTTTATAAATATTTCTAACCGTAATAGAACTGAAATCATATGGATTTCCGGCATCATCCAGCGCATTGATTTTGGTTTTATACCAGCTGGCACCCAAACCAATTATACCATAGGCATTCCAATTGGACTTTGCCTGATGAAAACGGATATTGTTGAAGGAGATGATTGCCTGTAGATTAAGGTCTTTCATTACCGTACGGTAGTTATCAAATACGGTTCCGAAAGGAGCAACACCATATCCTTCCTCTCTCCATGCGTTGTTTATACCCGATCCGCGACCTTTCCAGTTAAGCCCTTTTCCTACACCATACATAAATTCAGCTCTAAGTGAAAACATGTATCCAAGTGCTTTCCGAACATGTAAACCACCTCCAAAAGTGGGGAAGGTAGTGGGTACATCACCAAAAATATTAAATAACCCACCTTTGATACCAATCTCCCACTGGTTGCGGGGTTTGGCCGGGAAAGGGTAGGCATTGTTCATAAATTCGTTGTGCTGAGGCAGTCTTTTTCTGGTTACCAACGAGGAATCTTGTACATCATAACTCGTCCCGATCTGGGCGTACGAGCCAGATGCCAACAAACACAGAAACCCAATGAGCGCTGTGTATTTTTTGATTGCCATAATAGATTTTTATAAATAATGGTTAATGAATTGACAGGATACAGTATTCCAAACTAAGCACAAAAATATCAAATGAGCGCAAAATACCAAATAAAAAACTCATATAAACACTCTTTAATATCCACAGAATCAATTGAAAGACATATTATGAAAGATTTGGTTTGCTTGAAAATGGTCAGCATTGACGTAATTTGCCGCGGTATTTAAATTCATGAAATTAGCACAGTCACTTATAGCCGAAGAGCTGAATGTCTTTGAAAAAAGGTTCCGGGAAGCCGTTAAAAGTCAGGTTCCCATGCTCGACCGGATTACCAGTTTTATCGTAAAAAGGAAAGGAAAACAGCTCCGGCCCATGTTTGTGTTGCTGTCAGCCCGACTTTGCGGTCCCATTACCGACTCTACCTACAGGGCGGCATCTCTCGTAGAATTACTACATACAGCTACCCTGGTGCACGATGATGTGGTGGACGAATCCATGGAAAGACGGGGGTTCTTTTCCACCTATGCCCTTTGGAAAGCCAAGGTTTCTGTCCTTATTGGTGATTATCTTTTGGCCAAAGGCCTCCTTTTATCACTGGATAACAACGATTTCCGGATTTTACAATTACTCTCGGACGCCGTAAGGCGTATGAGTGAAGGAGAATTACTGCAAATTGAAAAAAGCCGGAGCCTGAATATGGACGAATCCGTCTATTTCGAAATCATCAGCAATAAAACAGCCTCCCTCCTGGCCTCGTCCTGTGCAGCCGGCGCATTTTCAGCCCAAAATGATGAAAACCAGGCGGCTATGCTCAAAAGTTTTGGCGAAAAAGTTGGCATTGCCTTTCAGATTAAGGATGATCTATTTGATTATGGTTCAGAAGCCATTGGCAAACCAACCGGGAATGATATCAAAGAAAAAAAACTTACCTTACCTCTTATTTATTCACTGAACCAGGCAGATAAACCAATCCGCCGAAAAATGGTAAATATTATTAAAAACGACCACAAAAACCCCGAAAAGGTGAAAGAAGTGATCGATTTTGTGGTTCAGTCCGGTGGAATCCGGTATGCAACTGATAAGATGTTCCAATACCGGGATGAAGCATTGTCCATCTTACACGAATTTCCCGCAACTGATACCAGAATGGCCCTGGAAGAACTGGTCCGGTTTACGACCGACCGCAAATATTGAGCTGAATGGAGAAAAGATGGAAACTATTAAATGCCCCCCAAAAAGAGGTCAAAGCCCTGCAGGAAAAACTGGGAGTACATCCGGTAATCTGTAAAATTCTGGTTCAGCGAAGAATTCAAAGCTTTGAAGAAGCCCGTGCTTTTTTCCGCCCACAACTTTCCGAACTGCATGACCCTTTTCTGATGAAGGATATGCAAAAAGCGGTTGACCGGATTGTTTCAGCCCTGCAGGCCAGAGAAAAAATAATGGTTTTCGGTGATTATGATGTGGATGGCACCACAGCAGTAGCCTGTCTGTTTCAATTTCTGCTCGACAATTACGAATCTGACAAATTGGATTATTATATCCCCCATAGGTATAAAGAAGGTTATGGGATTTCCAAAAAAGGGATTGACCTGGCACATGCCAATGGCGTAACCCTTATTATTTCACTTGACTGCGGCATTAAATCAGTTGAGCTGATCAGTTATGCTAAAGAACTGGGCATTGATTTTATTGTTTGTGATCACCACATGCCGGATGCACAACTTCCCCCGGCAACCGCGATCCTTAATCCTAAGCAAACTGACTGCCCTTATCCTTATAAAGAACTCTGCGGTTGTGGTGTTGGATTCAAACTGATCACCGCGCTCTGTATGCACATGCAAATGCCGGATGAATATTATCTGAGGTATCTCGATCTTGTTGTTACCGCAATTGCCGCTGACATAGTTCCAATTACCGGAGAAAACCGGGTACTCGCTTATTTTGGCTTAAAAAGAGTTAATGAACATCCTTCCCCGGGCATCAAAGCGCTGATTCAATTATCAAAAATTGAGCACCAGACACTTACGATCAATAACCTGATTTATGTAATTGCACCAAGAGTAAATGCGGCAGGAAGAATGGATGATGCCCGCCTTGCAGTTCAGCTTTTTGTTGAAAAAGATCCGGCAAAATCTGCCGGTCTGGCTGAACAATTACATTCGCATAATGATGACCGCAAGGAAGCAGATTTGTCTATCACCGTGGAAGCCATGGATATGATTGAAAATGATCTGGCCCAGGCATCCCGCCGATCCACGGTTGTATTTCAGCCACACTGGCATAAAGGCGTTGTTGGAATTGTTGCATCCCGATTGATTGACCGCTTCTACCGCCCAACCGTAGTGCTTACACAAAGTGGAGATATTGTAGCCGGCAGTGCAAGATCAGTAGCCGGTTTTAATCTATATGAAGCCATACATGCCTGCAGAGAACATCTCCTGGGTTATGGAGGTCATTTTGCTGCTGCCGGTATGACCCTGCTACCGGATCAGGTGTCCGCTTTTCGTGAAAAATTCGAAGAAATTGTTGCTGCTACCATTGGTCCGGATCAATTAAGCCCGGAAATTAATATTGATGCAGAAGTTCGATTGGCTGATTTAAAAAACAGTTTCTATAATATCCTTTGTCAGATGGAGCCATTTGGACCGGAAAATACCCGACCGGTATTTCTGGCGCGTCAGGTTAAAAACAATGGCTGGTCGAAAATTGTAAAAGACCAGCATATTAAATTCAGTCTTGTCCAGGACAGTATACTGTTTAATGGCATCGGATTCGGGTTGGCTGAAAAATTCCCTCTATTGGAAAATGAAAAGCCCGTAGATATCGTCTTTACTCTTGACGAAAATGAATGGAATGGATCCAAACACCTTCAGCTGAGAATTATCGATCTACGGGCCAGTATGAATGAAAATTAAATCAGGCTTTCATTAAATCAACGCTGCGTTCAATAAAGGAGGTGAGATTACTTCCTTTTAAAAGTCCCTGTGACAATAAAGCAAGATCAGCCAGATTACGTGTCAGCTTTTCCTGTTTCTGTTCGTCACCGCCATTTAAAATCTGCTGATAAATGGGATGATTTCCGTTTACAGTCAAGGTTACTTCATCCGGCATATTGGCATAAAAACTTCCCATTGGTCCGCTTACTGCAGACATATCCTTCATCCGACGCATAAACTCCGGACGGGTTGCTACTACAGGTGCTGTTTCCGGATTTAATCCTTTTACTTCAACAGTCAGGTGCAAACCGGAAGCCTGCTGTTCAAATAATTTTTTCAGTTGTTCTTCCTGTTCTTTGCTTAGTACAGATGTGCCAGTCTCCTGTTTATCAATCAGATTATCTGCAATATCAGCATCCACACGGGTAAATTGAACATCACTCCATTTCATTTCCATCTGGTTGATAAAGGCGGCATCCACTATGGTTTCCAGCTTCACTACACTATATCCCTTGTCTGTTGCCGCTTTTATAAAAGTGTCCTGTTGAACAGGATCTGTCGCATACAAAATAACCTGTTTTCCTTCTTTGTTTTTTTGGAGTGCAAGTGTTGCTGTTTTATATTCTTCCAGTGTATAAAATTTTGCAGATTGGGTATCCTGCATGATGTGAAATTTCTCTGCTTTTTCGAGAAACTTATCATCTGTCATCATTCCGTATTTCACAAAAAGCCCCAGGCTTTCCCATTTGGATTCAAATTCGGCACGGTCATTCCGGAAAATCTCATCCAGTTTATCCGCCACTTTTTTGGTAATATGGTTATTGATTTTCCTCACATTGGGATCACCCTGCAAATAACTACGGCTTACATTCAACGGAATATCCGGACTATCAATTACCCCTTGCAAAAGCATAAGAAATTCAGGCACTATGTCTTTTACTTCATCTGTGACAAAAACCTGATTGCTGTACAGCTGGATCTTGTCCTTCTGAATTTCATAACTCTGTTTGATTTTAGGGAAATACAGGATGCCCGTCAAATTGAAGGGGTAATCCACATTGAGATGAATCCAGAAAAGGGGTGGTTCATTAAACGGATAGAGTTCTTTATAGAATGACTGGTAATCTTCAGTTGTAAGATCAGCCGGTTTTTTTGTCCAGGCTGGAGTTGGATTATTAATCTGTTCTCCTTCAAAGAATATCGGAACGGGTAGGAACCGGCAAAAACGTTTCAAAACGGTTTTTACCCGGTCTGCTTCCAGAAATTCCTTACTCTCTTCATTTATGAAGAGTACAATATCCGTTCCCCGGTTTTCTTTTTCAGTTTCTTCCAGTTGGTATTCCGGACTTCCGTCACATTCCCATCGAACGGCAGGCGCTTCTTTAAAGCTTTTTGTCCTGATTTCAACCTTGTCACTAACCATGAAAGAGGAATAGAAACCCAGGCCAAAATGACCGATTATATTGTTCTCATTTTGGCCCTTGTATTTATTCAGGAATTCCTCGGCACCGGAAAAGGCTACCTGATTGATATATTTATCTACTTCTTCTGCCGTCATACCTACCCCTTTGTCTGAAATGGTAAGTGTTTTGGCTTCTGAATCGATTGTAACTGTAATGGAAAGGTCTCCCAACTCACCTTTTGCCTCTCCAATAGAAGAAAGTGTCTTAAGTTTTTGGGTGGCATCCACTGCGTTACTGATGAGCTCCCTCAAAAAAATATCGTGCTCACTGTATAAAAATTTCTTGATTATGGGGAAAATATTCTCCGTTTGAACCCTGATACTTCCTTTTTGCATACTGTTCTATTTTTCGTTGGTTATCTGTTGCCCCGCCTCAAATCGGGTGCCACGCCTGTTTTCAGGGACTGAAACAGCAAATTTGGCAGAAACTCTGCACTACCTGTCAGCCTTAACCTCATTTCTAAGTAGCTTCGGCATGGAATTTATAGGATATAAGCAGCAGAGAATCAGTTGAAAATAATACATCTTTATCCAAAAAGGGGGCCCCGGTGGTTGCGAATCAGCCTGCGGGTGATGCTGGCTATTTTGCTGTTTCTGGCATTGATCCTACTGCTTATTCAGAGCAATTGGGGACAGGAATACCTTACCAGGAAGGTAAAATCCACCCTTGAAAGCAAACTTCAAACCAGGGTCGAACTTCGCCGGATCCGTTTAGACGGTTTCGATCGGGTAAGTATTGAAGGATTAACCTTGTTTGACCGGCAAAACAAGGTTTTGCTGCACAGTGATTCGCTTTCGGTCCATTATGCCCTGCTGCCACTTTTTTGGAGCGAATTGAAAGTTTACAGCCTGCAATGGAATAAACTCCTTGCCAATGTTTATACGTTAGAGAATGACAGCCTGAACTATCAGTTTATTCTGAACCAGCTGGCACCTTCCTCAAAAGCACCTGAACAAATTGATACCAGTTCCGCCAGTTCCTGGAAAATTTCAATTGGCCGAATAGAGCTTAACAATATCTGGTTAAGTTATAAAGACAAACCCGCAGGAATTAATACCAATCTCGTTTTGAATCACCTAAGCTGGAGATTCAGGGAAACGGATATCAGTTCCGGTCTGTATGATTTCAATGAATTGCGAATAAATGGTCTGATCGGCTATTTTGATCAGCAATACAGGAATGAAAAGGCAGAAATGTCAGAAGAGCAAGTGGCAACCAACCCATTGAAATTGTTGGCAAAAGGAAAACTGATCCAACTGGAAAATATTCATTTTTCCTATTCAGATGAAGGCAGTGGAATTCAAACCGGGTGGCAGGTTGGAAATGCCCGTCTTGAATTAATCAGGGCAGATATTGGGCAGAATAATTATCAGGCAGGTTCAGTTGATTTTTTGCAACCCAGCGGTTATTTGATTCAGCAAAAAGGAATGGATACAACGGAAAATGTTTCGGTAAAAAGTTCACCCTTGTTTGTAAAACTTAAATCACTAGCTATAAAGAACGGTTCCTTCGGAATGCAGAACCCTGGAATGGCAAGAAGTTCTTATAAAAAAGCCATCGACTTTAATTATCTGGGATTGAAAAATATTGAAACAAGCATTGAAGAAATCAGTTGGGAAAAGGATATACTGACAGCATTTTTAAAACAGTTATCAGTTAAAGAAAGATCCGGATTCCAGCTAAAAAAAGCAGTAGCTGATATTCGTTATGGTAAAGATAGCCTATCGCTGAAAAAATATTATTTACAAACAGGATCCAGTAATCTTTCGAATAATTTATTGCTTTATCTGCCTTCCGGCAGTGAGGGTAAATTACGTACGGATGAAATTGGAATAACTGCAGATTTACCAGAATCCAAACTGGTTTTGGCAGAGGCCTTGTATTTTGCTCCGGAACTTGAACAGGACACCAATTTTAAGAAATGGTGGAATAAAGAAATCAGACTCAGCGGCAGGCTTAGAGGAAATTTATCTTCTCTTGTTCTTAACCAAATTCATATCCATGATAATGCCGGCAATGACATTCGAATGGATGGAAAGTTGTTTCATATTTCAAACCCCGACCGGTTGAGCGGTGAGCTGAATACCATCGTAATTAAAACTGGAAAATCTGCTATTGATGCATGGTTACCGGCGAATGTACTTCCCCCAACTATTAAATTAGCTGATGATATAAATTTGAACGGATCTCTATCCGGCGGATTGAAAGGATTTAAAACAGTATTAAACCTTCAATCAAGTTATGGCAGGGTGCGGCTCAGGGGAACTGTCCGGCATTTACAGAACAGCTCCACTGCAACCTATGACATCGCATTAGATGAATTGGATATGGATGCAGGGAAATGGATTTCAGATACCAGTATTGGATTGATTCAGGCAAGTGGCAAAGTGAAGGGTAAAGGATTTGATCCGTCCTCCATGAATTCAAGTGCAGTTTTAACTATTCGACAGGCAAAATTACAAGGGTATACCTATCAGAATATTAGTATTGATGGACGTCTCGAAAACAAACATTATGCAGCAAAATTAAACAGTCTTGATTCCAATCTTCAAGCGAGTGTTGATCTCCGTGGTGAGTTAATGGAAGGGTTTCCATCCGTGGCAGGAAAGGTACTGGTTGACCGGATTGATTTGATGGCAATCGGATTAACTACGAGTCCTATGATAATAAAAGGTTTGGTTGAACTGGACCTTTCCAATACACAGCCCAGGCAACTGAATGGTTCTGTGCACGTACATCATGTACAGTATGCAAATGAAACCGGCCAGTATCAGCTTGACAGCATTATACTGAATGCAACAGCCCAACCGGATGAACAATCTATTCTATTAAACAGTCCGTTTGGTACCGCTTCTCTGACTGGAGATTACGATTATACCAAGCTTGCAAAAACAACTGCAATGCTGGTAAACAAGCAATTGAATCCATCTGACACCGGGCTGGTGGCAATTTCAGACAGTATAGGAAGCCAGTCAGCCAAATTGGTGGGTTCGTTTATGCTTCCACGCTCAATGGAGAAATTATTACCGGAATTTGAAATTCGCAAGCCATTGATGATAGAAGCACGAATGAATTCAGATAGCAGTTTGATCTATATACTTGCCAGCCAACCGCAATTCAAATATGGAGCAGCCATTGTAGACAGTCTTCAGATACTGGCATATATGAATGCAGACAGCATTCATACTTCCCTTGAATTTGCGGCAATTGATCATCCTTCCTTCCCTATTCACCATAGTTCCTTTACTGCTAAAGGAGAAAAAGGAAATATCAACTGGCTCCTTGCAATTGATGATACAGACAGAAAGCCATCTTATCGTATTGGTGGAGGAATGGAATTAGAGTCGGTGAAAAACTGGAAAATCAGTCTGGCGCCGGAAGTATTATTGAATAAAGAGATATTTTATGCCAAGGCTGACACTGGTCTCATATTCAAAGATGGCAAACTGGTAGATGCCGAAGTTGAGATTGGTTCAGACAGCCAATCAATCAGGATACATCACCAGCGGCCGGATTCTGGCAAAGTGGCCGCCTATCTGCTTACCATTAAAGATTTTCAGGCGAAAACGATCAGCTCGTTTATTTCAAAGGATACCACGCTTGCTGAGGGCAAAATCAATGCCTTGCTTCAGTTTTCACATGCAGCCAATGATTCAAGTATAACCGGAAACATTGAAGTTGACAGTCTTCGGCTTTTTGGAAAACCAGTAGGTACCATCAAAGCTGACCTTGTGCGGAATGGAAAAGACATCGGAATTGACGGAAGTTTAACCGGGTATGGGAATAATGTTTTGATCAAAGGAAATTATGGAGATGAATTGCTTGCCAAATTGCAATTAGACAGTTTACAATTAGCCAGTATTGAACCTTTCACCAGTGGGTCGGTAACTAATATGACCGGCACAATAACCGGATCGCTGGATGTAAATGGAAGTCCAACGAATCCTTCTCTAAATGGTGAATTGCTTTTCAATAACGGGAAAATGCGGGTTAGTTATTTGAATAATCCACTTAGTATAGATCAGCAGAAACTTGTATTTAGTGAGAACGGCCTGAAGTTAAACCAGTTTACATTAAAAGATACAGCTGGTGGAAATGCCATCATTGACGGGTTAATTAGACTGGAAGATTTACAGAATCCGGTATTTGATTTGAGTGTTAACGCAAGCAATTTCATGGTGCTTGGCCCTAAAGTATCGGAGGATCAATTGATGTGGGGACCCGCAAGAATTAATAGCACCATCCGTGTAGGTGGCGATTTGAAATTGCCTAAAGTTGATCTGAAATTGAAACTGGTTGATAAGTCGGTGGTAGGATTTGTTGTACCGGAAGATGAACCGGGTGTGGTGAATCGGGAAGGTGTAATTGAATTTGTGAACCGACAGAACCCGGTGGATACCACACTTATTATAAGAACCAAAGGAAAGTCTCCTTCAGTTGTCGGATTCAGTGGTATAGAATTTACAGGTGATATAGAAATTACGCCGGCTTCCACGCTTACCATAGTGATTGATCCATACAATGGTGACTTTCTTGAAGTAAAGGGAACTACGAATCTGAATTTAAAAATTGAGCAGGGGAATCGCATAACGCTTACAGGGATTTATGAAATTGAAGAAGGGAAATATGAAATGTCGCTAAGTCAGTTAATCAAACGAAGTTTCAGTATTGAGAAAGGCAGCAGCATTACCTGGAATGGAGATCCGTTGGAAGCTACGATTGCGATTAGTGCAAAATATCAGGTAAATGCCCCGGCAATTGATCTGATCCGCGACCAAAGCAGCGGAAGCAGATCGGAACTTACCAGTTTGCGTCAGAAGGTTCCGGTTGAAGTGTATCTTGATATTACCAATCAGTTGATGGAGCCAACTATTAATTTCCGATTGGATATGCCGGAAAAAGACCGAAACTTTTTTAATGGTGCGGTGTATACCCGATTAAAACAAATCAACAGTAATGAATCTGAGCTCACCAAGCAGGTGATGGCCTTACTGGTATTGCAAACCTTCCTTTCGGAAAATCCATTGGAAAGTCTGCAAAACAGAAATGAAGGAGGCATCGGATTTACCGCAAAACAAAGTGTGAGTAAGATTCTTTCTCAACAATTGAATACACTGGCAGGATCCCTGATCAAGGGCATTGATCTCAATTTTGATCTGGAAACACAGGAAGATTATATGAGTGGCAGGAGGCAGGAATCCACCGTATTGAATGTGGGAGCAAGCAAAACACTTTTCAATGATCGTTTAACCGTGTCGGTTGGTTCAAATATTGGACTGATGGGCAATGCCCCCGCAAATGGTGCGCAATTGATCGGTGATGTTTTAATTGAATACAAGCTTAGTAGGGATGGCCGGTACAGAATCCGTGCCTATCAGCGTAATCAGACGGATGCTATTTTATTGGGACAGATAATTGAAACAGGAGTTTCCTTTATGCTGGTCATGGATTTTGATCAGTTCCGCGAGATTTTTGAAAAAGCTAAAAAGCAACAGGAGAATGGCAGGAATTCAAAATAATATAATTCGTCTTGTTTTGTTATCAGGATTTGCATTCCTGGTAAGCTGCAGCTCCACCAGAACGGTTCCGGAAGGTGACCGCTTATATACCGGAACCAGTATCAAATGGGAAGGAAAAAAACCGGGTCAACGGAAAGAGCTGGAGCCTGATTTGATATCAATGAGCAGGCCGGCACCGAATCGGAAATTTTTAGGCATGCCGATTCGTTTATGGTTATATAATCTTGGAAATAAACCTGCCGGCAAGGGGCTTAATCATTTGCTGCGGAATAAATGGGGGGAGCCTCCGGTTTTGTTAAGCAAAGCAAAACCTGCTTACACTGCTGAAGTATTAACCAGTTATATGGAAGATAATGGTTTTATGCAGGCATCCGTTGCGCATGAAACCAAAACAAAGGGGAGTAAAAAAGCTGCCATACAGTACGAGGTAAATTCGGGGATTCGCTATAAAATACGCGATGTTGTTTTTGAACTGGACAGTTCGCGACTGAGTAAAACTATTTTGCGTTCACAGGAAAAAAGTTTGTTGAAGGAGGACCGTTTTTATAATCTGGATCGGATAAAACAGGAACGTCAGCGGATCAGTAATCAGGTAAGGCAACAGGGGTATTATTATTTTCTACCTGATTATCTATTGACAGAGGTGGATAGCAATTACAATGGAGAAGTAAAGTTATTTATCCGGTATAAGGACAGTATTCCGGAAAATGCAAAGAGAGCTTTTCGGATGCAAAGCATCACGTTGTATCCGAGTTATAATTTATCGGAGGACAGTCTGGTTAGAAATGCCCCGGAAATTGATATGGGACCTTACCGGGTAAAAGATATCAATGATATGTTTTTACCGAAAATATTTAGCCGCTATGTTTTACTGAAGGAGGACAGCCTGTATCGTTTCAGAGCGCATGAGCGAACCCTGGAACGATTAATGAGCTTGGGCACTTACAAATTTGTAAAAACAGAAATAGAGGAAGCAGACAGCAGCAGATTGAGGGCACGTTTTTTTATGACTCCTACTCCGAGGCGAAGTTTACAGGTTGAATTAAATGGAAACAGCAAGTCAAATAATTTTGTGGGTTCTCAGATAACGATCAGTTCATTAAATCGGAATTGGTTAAAAAGAGCGAACCGTTTTGAAGTAAAACTATCCGGTGGATTTGAATGGCAGGTAGGTGGTAATCAGGTAGACCAGGCAAATACCAGAGGCTACAGTCTGAATGGTGAGGTGGCGTTGAATTTACCGGGTATAATTGTGCCCTTTTTTAAAATAAGAACCAGCAATGCATTTATTCCGAGAACAAGACTGAGTATCGGGTATGAATTACTGAGCAGGCCTGGTCTGTATAACCTGAATTCCTTTACACTGCAACAGGCGTACCAATGGAAGACGGGAAGATTAACAGATCATCATCTTGTACCTGTATCCATCTCCTATGTGCTGCCAACGAGAATCTCCCCTGCATTTGAAGAGATTCTGGAAAAAGACCCTACCCTGCGTCAGTCGATTGAGAAACAGTTTATTATTGGAAGCAATTATACTGTTACTTATAATAACGTAAATAAAAGGAGGATTCACAGTGTTTTTTTACAGGGCAATTTGGATGCAGCGGGTAATGTACTTGGCTTACTGATTCCCAAAAACAGTGATGGAAATAAAACAATCGGTTATCAGCCATTTGCCCAATACCTGCGACTTACAGGGGAAGTTCGGCATTATTGGAAATTAGGTCGGGAGCTGCAATGGGTAAACCGTTTATTGGTTGGATCCGGCTTTTCGTATGGAAACAATAATTCGCTTCCCTTTGTGAAACAGTTTATGACCGGGGGTAGTAACAGTTTACGGGCATTCAGGGCCAGAACCCTTGGTCCGGGTAGCTACCGCTCGGAAACCAGTACTTTTGCGGCCAGTGAAGCAGGTGATATCAAGCTGGAATTTAATACCGAGTTTCGGTTCAAACTATTCAGTGTGGTAAAAGGAGCCCTGTTTGGGGATGCAGGCAATATCTGGCTGGAGCGGGAGAATCCGGAGAAACCCGGGTCGGCATGGCCAGGAGGAAAATTTATGAATGATCTGGCCGTGGGTGCCGGAATCGGTGTCCGGATTGATGCCTCCATTCTGATAATTCGGGCAGATTTAGCAACCCCCTTGCGTAAACCCTGGTTAGCAGCCGGACAGAAATGGGTGCTTGATCAGATCAGGCTGGGAGAACCGGACTGGAGGAGAGAGAACCTGATCCTAAATATTGCTATAGGATACCCATTCTAGGTTAAAAGCGTAGTTTTTATTGCCATATGACTGAAACCACTTACCTTTGCAGCCCAATTAATTTTTTTATTTAACAAATCAGGGATCATGAACAATTACGAATTGATGGTGATTTTTACCCCTGTTCTGAGTGAAGAGGACTACAAAGCTGCTCAGAAAAAATTTATCGACCTGGTTACCAGCAATGGTGGTGAGGTGGTAAATTCTAATCCCTGGGGATTAAAATCACTGGCGTATCCTATCCAGAAAAAAACCACCGGTTTGTACTGGGTAATGGATTACAAAGCGCCATCCGACTTCAATGAGAAGCTGAAAATTCAGCTGTTGCGTGACGACAACGTTCTTCGTCAGATGTTTACTGTACTCGACAAATACGCCGTTGAGTACAATGCAAAAAAGAGAAGTGGCGTACCTACCGGAACTGAAAAAGTGGAGGCTTAATCATGGCAAAGAATGAAATTAAATACCTGACCGCGATTAAGACCGAGAAGCGTGCCAAGAAGTTTTGCCGCTTTAAGAAGTACGGTATTAAATACGTGGATTACAAGGATGGTGAATTTCTAAAAAAGTTTCTGAACGAACAGGGTAAAATGTTACCTCGTCGTATTACCGGAAACAGTCTGAAATTTCAGCGAAAAGTATCTGAAGCTGTTAAGAAAGCACGTCAGATGGCGATCCTTCCTTACGTTACAGATCTGTTGAAATAAGATTCATCAGGTTATAAAAACAAACTAGTAACCAATCCCTAATCCGCCTACGCTAAAGCTTCGGCGGAGACAGTCTGAGTCAGATTTAAAAAAGATTTGATTGGGCTCTTTGGGGTACTAAAAAAGAACAAAATGCAAGTTATTCTTATTCAGGATGTAGATAATCTGGGTGGTGCCAATGAACTGGTAACAGTAAAAAATGGCTATGCGCGGAATTTCCTTATTCCACAGAAAATGGCGGTAGAAGCTTCTCCTTCCAACCTCAAGCAACTCAATGAGAAGCTGAAAGTGAAGAAGAAAAAAGAAGATAAAATGCTGGCTGAAATCAACCAGGTTATTGCCAAACTTCAGGAAGGTGCTTTGAAACTGGGTGCTAAAACCGGAACCAGTGGAAAAATCTTCGGAAGTGTAACATCACTTCAGATTTCCCGTGCCATTCGTGAACAAAAGGGATATGAAATTGATCGGAAGAGAATTTCGATTACAGATGAAGTAAAAGAATTGGGTCAGTACAAAGCCACTATTGATTTCGGGAACGGTAAATCAACCGAGCTTGATTTTGAGGTAGTTGCTGAGTAAAAATACAAAGCTTCTTTAGTAAAAGGACGATCTGGCGGGCAATACCGGCCGGATTGTCCTTTTAAATATTTAGATATTTTGTATGTTTTTCCACAATTTCATTACCTTCGTTTTGGTTCCTTAATGATCTTTACAGTTTCAGACTTCCCAGAGCGTTTCCAAGTAAATGATTTTCTGGCTTTTTTGCAACACTGTGCTTCATTATGGGTTTATTAAAAAGTTCAAAAAAATAGAAAATGAACATTTACGTTGGCAACCTCAGTTGGGATTTAACTGAGCAGGATCTTTTAGAAATGTTTGCTCCTTATGGAGAGGTACTTTCTGCCAAGATCGTAACAGACAAATTCAACAACAACCGCTCTAAAGGATTTGGTTTTGTTGAGATGAGCGACTCAGAAGCTGGAAACGCTGCTATTGCTGCCCTTCATGGCACAGAAGTTATGGGTCGTAGCATTGTTGTAAACGAATCACAACCCCGTGAAGGTGGATCTGGCGGTGGTGGTGGATTCAAGAAGAAAAGCTTCGGTGGCGGTGGCGGCGGAAGCCGTGGCGGTTACGGCGGCGGCGGCGGAAGTCGTGGCGGTGGCGGTGGTTACGGCGGCGGTGGAAACCGTGGCGGTGGCGGCGGTTACGGCGGTGGCGGCAGCCGTGGCGGTTACGGTGGTGGCGGTCGCGATTATTAATCAAGGCACAACACATCAAAAGATACAGGTCTGGTAGTTACTACCAGACCTTCTTTTTTACTATATTTTCAGGTTCGGGCACACCTTCTCTGAATTTGGTACTCCCCTGCATTCAATAACTTCACCATTATTTTCAATCGGGTAGTCTAAAAACGGCATTTTATTGGGCTTGTTTCTTCAGTTTGTAAACATCCACAGCCCCATTGCCATAACTTTTGGTAAATATCAGGCTATCACCATTCAGATGCAGGATATACATACCATCCAGTATAAATGTCCAATCAAAATCTGCAGTCCAGGGTGAAGTATTTTTAAATATCAGTGCATCAACGTCATTCATTGTATAAGTTCCCTGGTTAAGTGCCGGGTATTTGGCGAAATTACTGTTACCTGACCAGGTATTTTTATTGAACTCCAAACTAACAGCTGCAGTTTTATCCTCCGGTTGATTATACCGTTTAAAAGTTCCCGAATAGGTGCCATTCAGCGGGTACTTATTTGTTTCATCTTTGTCTTTCGAGCAGGAAATAAGAGTACAAAGGGAAAGGCTTAATAGAAAAATATTTCGCATAGTTGCATTTTTTGAAATGACCGGTATTCAGGATGCTGCGTTGTCTGGATAAGTAGAAGAAGGGAGACAAGGGAGAAAAAGGAGAAGGTAGAAAGGGGCTCATTTGGAAAGCTGCATAGCAGGGCTTGTGACAGGGCATTGAGCTGTAATTATTGAGCAGTAATTATTGAGCAATAATCAATGAGCAATAATCATTGAGGTATGGTTCATTAGCTGTTGTAAATAAGCCCTGTTTTTTTGGATAATCCGCTGAGAGAGGATGATCAACTGAGAGGAAGAATCCATGCTGTTTTTTGATGGGAGGGATACTTGTTTAGCATCGGTCATGCAGGGGATCATTGAAGGTATTGTTCATATAGTTTCGGAGCTGGTCAGCAGTCTCCAGGGTTGGGATGGACTTAGGTTGAGAGGGAATTAGGTTGCTAGGGACTTAGGTTGAGAGGGACTTAGGTTGGGAG
>NZ_DLHM01000007.1:1133329-1245333 GCF_002483205.1 Flavihumibacter sp. UBA7668 | reverse complement strand
AGTAGTAGGTTTTAAAAGGCATAAATATCAAAGCATATTTATCTAAAATGAAACTACATTTACACCCCTACTGAGTGGTACAGTTTTCACCCGGAATGGTGGTACATAATTGAATCGGTACAAACAGGCATGTAAGGATTTAGAACATTAACATCTTTATTTACTTTCACACTATTGCAATTCACACATCCAAGCAGAAAATTATCCCAGCTGAATTTTAGATGATCATATATCAAATCACCAGCCGCATTCTTACACTTTTTACCCAGAATATGCTCTACATGAAGTGCTGCGCGGCTATTGTATTTTTCGCAGAATGAACAAAAAGATCCTATCTCGTTAATTAAATCTGGTTTAGCATCAGACCAGTCGGCAAATGTGAGAGGGTTGCCCAAAGCATCGTTACGAACAGATTTTACGACTGGTCTCATGGTTAACTCTCCTTCATCTCGGATTCCAATAATGCAACATACGCCGGATCACTATTAAATCTAATTCTCAACTCATCAAGCTTTCTTTTTGCTTTTGCAATCGACTCTTTATCCGATTTGTTTTTTATCAAATCAAAATATTCTTTTGCTTCATTTTGCATCTTAAGAAATAACTGGCTGCGCTCTACGTTAGGTACGCCCATTTCGCCGGTAGAAACTTCCTCTATACTATGTCGGTTCGGATCCTCATCCAGTCCTTCTACCTTATCGAAGTCTAAAATTAGAAGCTCATCTGACTTCAGGCTCTGAACAATAAAAGGAGAATGAGTGGTTACAATGAATTGCAACTTGGGAAAAGCATTTTTAAGATCTGCCACTATTCTTTTTTGCCATTTAGGATGAAGATGCATATCTATTTCATCAATTAATACAATCCCAGGGCTATCAACAATGGCATTTTGACCCAACTTGCCATTCAACAAAACGCATCGATAAGCAATTTCAGCTACCATGTTTAAAACAGCCTTCATTCCATCGCTCAGGAAAGAAGCTAGCTTTCTTTCTACAGGTTGTCCATCTTCAAAATCGACAAGCACTTCAAATTCGTGGTACTTAGAATTGAACTCGATTTCTTTAATAAATGGTATCGCTTTTTTGATGCACCCGAACATAGCATCTTTAGTACCCTCAAATTCTTTACCGTCTCTAATGAGTGTATTGTAAGAGTAAAGCCATTCATATACTCCGGTGAAATCTACACTATCTCCTAAAGCAGCATAATATCCTTTTTCAAGCCGAGACATCCTTTTCCATCTTTTGTCGACTCTTCGAACTTGTGCATTAGTACGATTAATATAGAAATTCGCTAAGATTGGAAATAACACATGAGGTTTAGCCCCATGGTTCTCATATAAAAAATTTCCATAGTAAACGACTTGAGCCGAATGGGATCTATTATGTTTTGTGCTATTACTTAGCAGATAATGCCGCTCCCACATGATGGATTCAGGAATTTCATCGTCATGATCATTATGGTACCAACTTCCGACTATCTTTATGGAAGGGTTTTCCCTATTGGCAATAAAATCTCTACGCTCGGGATCAAATTTTACAAACCTTTCTCCTTTTCTAAATTGCCTTCGAAAAATATAATTTGCTGGTAAAGTTGGAATATATTAAAGTATAGCACCCAGACCTACCTGGAGGGCATTCAATAAGCTGAACTTGCCCACGCCATTGTTTCCAATCGCAACTGAAAACTTGGACTTAAATTCAAAGCTACGCTCTTCGAAACCCCTGAAATTAGAAATATGTATGTGGCGAACCTCCATCTTGAGTATTAGATATCAATAAAATAGCAACCCATTATATATCAATCGATTGCAAGATAAACAACTACGCACAAACTTCCTTACTTAAGGCAAATAAATGAAAAAATTATCTTCACCCGTAGCTGGCTCACGGTGCAATTAACTTAAAGTTTCTAACAATTGAAAATGGTACTTTTGCTGAACGAACCATTAAACCAATCCACCAATTCGATGTACATAAAAAGTATCCGCATACAGGGATTCAGAAATTTTCAGGACACCACCGTTGAATTCAAAGAAGGCGTTAATGTAATTATAGGCCATAACAATGCAGGGAAGACCAACCTGCTAAAAAGTTTATCGTTGATACTGGATAACAAAACCAGTCGAAGGCTGGAAGTAGATGACTTTAACAAGAATATTCCCTTCTCTGATCTCATTACAATTCCACCCAAAGTAACAATCTCTCTCACGATTATCCAAAGCCCCGGAGAGGACCTGATGAGTGATGATTTAATAACAGTCGCTCCATGGTTGATTGCTTTACAGGATCCCTATACAGCACTATTGACCTATACTTTTTTTCTTCCCGAAAGTGAGCATGAAGAATACCAGCAGGAAATGGGTAAGGTGAAACAGGATGATAGAAAAGATGCCTGGATAAGAATAAAACACGATTTTCTGAGAAAATATGTTGTAAAAATATATGGAGGAAATGCGGACCTTCAGACCACAGCCGATTCGGACTCGCTTAATAAATTCGATTATCAGTTTCTAAATGCCATACGCGATGTTGAACGTGATATGTTTACCGGGCGAAATACTCTTCTTAGAGAAGTTATTGACTTCTTCATGGACTACGAAATAAAAAATGACAAAGCGAAAGCCATTGCACTCAAACGATCTGAAATTTCAACCCACAAACTAACGTTTTCCCAAGGAGCACAACAGCTTATTACACAACTGCGCAATAGAATGGAAAAGGGACGCGAGCACATAATGAAATATGCCGAAGAAACCGGGGCTTCCTTTAATAGCGCAAAACCAGAGTTTGATGGTCAATTATCTGAAGTGGAGTTATATTCTGCACTTCGATTGATTATATCCTATAGCACAGGTATCGAAATACCCGCTACACATAATGGCCTTGGCTATAATAACCTCATTTACATGTCCCTGCTACTGGCCAAAATGCAGGTAGATATCAATGGGGATTACCTGGGCAGTAACGCGAAAGTATTCCCCGTACTCGTGATTGAAGAGCCGGAAGCACATCTGCATCCATCCCTTCAATATAAATTTTTAAAATTTCTGCACAGCAATTCCAACCAAAAAGCTCGGCAGGTTTTCATCAGTACTCATTCCACAAACATAACTGCCGCTGTCGGATTAGATCAGATCATTTGTCTTCACGGCCGTTCAGATGGGTCGCTGAATATTGGGTATCCTGGTAACGTTTTCGAAGATTCGACTGCAGGGAAAAATGCAAAAGCTTATGTACAGCGGTTTTTAGACGCGACAAGGTCGGATATGCTTTTTGCAAAAAATATTATTCTGGTTGAAGGAATCGCGGAACAACTGCTTTTACCAACGCTCGCAAAATATAAAGCAAAGTCATTGGAAGATAGTCATACTGTGGTGATTCATGTGGGTGGTCGTTACTTCGAGCATTTTTTGACCCTCTTTGACAGCACTAAAGATCATACTATCCACAAAAAAGTAGCATGTATTACTGATCGTGATCCGGCAAGAAAACTGATTGGAAGTAGCGATAATCATAAGAAATGCTATCCGTTCGAAGTAAATGAAGATACCGCCTATGAGTATTCTTCGCATGCGAGTTCATTAATGACAAAATATGCCACACACCAAACTATTCGTTTCTTTTCACAGGATAGCAACTACGGTAAAACGCTAGAATATGAGTTGATGTTTACCAATCCAACCTGTCCCTTATTATTGACCGACAGCACCAGCAATCAGGATGAATTGCAAAAACTAATAAAAGCTTATGGTGAAAAAAAGGATGTCGCCTTCATTGCATCAAATAACATGATGATAAAAAGCGCAGAAAATGACCGGATTCTGAAATCATTGACCGCCTGTAAAGCGGCACATTGGAATTCCGACTCAAAGATGAAAGCTCTGCTGGCAGCACGTTACCTGAATAGCGTTGGAAAAGGCGGCAATGCGCTTGAGTTAGCAGACAAATTGGAGCAGAACCTGATAGCGAATCCGACTGTTAAATTCGATGTACCTCAATACTTAACTGACGCAATTGACTGGACATGTCCATAGAGATTATTGACGCAAACCATCACCTATCAGACATTGAATGCCATTTCAAAGTCTTTGCCGGCCCTGGTGCCGGCAAAACGCGTTTTTTAGTAAACCATATTAGAAACGTGTTGAACAACTCACAAAGGTTACAGATTTGTCGAAAAATTGCCTGCATCACATTTACGAATGTTGCTACTGAAACCATTCTGAAACGGGCAGGCGATCACGGTGGCAGATTGGAAATAAGTACCATTCACAGCTTTTTATATAAATATATTGTAAAGCCGTATGTCCATCTTATAGCGGATGAGTATGATTTGAAGGCGGAGGCCATTGACGGACATGATGACATTTTGTTCTCCGGCTATCAATTTCTAAAAGAATGGAAATCAACAACAGCCCAAACTTACCTCGATGACGGTGATATAGCAAGCGCTTTCGAAAGGCTGAGATGGAAATTTGACGGTAATGGAGATTTGGCGCCATTGCCTCCCTATCCTCAGAAATCCGGGAAATATAACTTTAAACCTGATAGCTATTGGATTTACAAAAGAATGGTTTGGAAAAAAGGGTTGCTGCATCATGACGACATACTTTTTTTCAGCCACCAGATTATTAAAAAACTACCATTTGCCCTAGAAGTATTAAGAGCACAGTTTCCATATTTTATAGTAGATGAATTTCAGGATACGAGCCCCATTCAAATTGAGATACTTAGACTAATTGGCCAAAAAGAAACTATTGTAGGCATTGTGGGCGATGAAGCACAGTCGATATATAAGTTCTTAGGTGCTGTTCCCGGCCAACTAAAAGCTTTCACATTACCGGGAATGAAGTTGTTTGAAATTAAAGACAATCATAGAAGTAGTAATCAAATTGTCGATCTTTTGAACAAGATTCGTCCGACATTATATCAGGATGCAAAGCGAGGTGAAAGTCACACGTCAATCACGATGGTTATAGGAGATAAAGCTGCAGCGCTACAATGGACGGAAGCTACGCATGCAGGCAGACAAGTAGTCTCTTTATGTAGGGAAAACCTGACGGCCAATAGCCTGAAAAAAGGCATTGCCGCCTCAATTCAAAAGAACTTACTGATCGAACTGAAGGAAAAGGATGGCAACTCAACGCGAAGACGTGCTGTATCTAACGCTACCAAAGCTGTAGAAAATGCAAGAATGGGCTATTTTAAAGACGCATTGAAAACGATAGAAAAACTATTTAATTACAAAAAATCTGATTTAGACAAAAAGAGATCGCTAAAATGTCTCAAGTTGTTGCTCGATAACTATAGTCAATATAGTGGGAAAAAAGTGATTGATCTATATAACCTATTGAACAATGAAGGAACAATGCTGCTATCAAAATTATCTAAAGGAGCAGCAAAAACATTTTATGAAACGACCGAATATGATTTCATGGCTGCTGCAGTAAAGAATCTCTATGAAGCCGGCAACCATCGGACGATTCATAAATCTAAGGGCGAAGAATTTGAGACAGTGCTGCTTGTATTAGATAAAGACGAAAAAGGTCAATTCAATGAAATGGCGGAACTTTCGTTCTTTTTGAAGCCAGACCTGGAAAATGATGAGGAGCATCGAATTAAATACGTTGCGATTAGCCGACCGAGAAACCATCTTGTCATTTCTGCCCCTTCGATTTCTGCACACAATATACCAGCAATAGAAAAGTTGGGCATAAACATCCAAATACTGTAACAGCCTAGGTGAATCTATAATATACAATACTATCCTACAGTGATCTAAAATACCTCTCCACCTCCCCCGCCGGCACATAAATCTTCCGGTCTTTTTTAATCGTCTTCACTTTGTTAGCAGCTACGAGCTGATCGAATTTCGTTCGCCCGATCCGCACGGCCTGCATAAATTTCATAGCCGTAATATAGGGGCTTGTAGAAACTGTCATCGGTATACTATTCTGCCATTCTTTAACCAATCGGATCAATTCCGCCTGCCCGGCCAGCAGAGCTTTCCACTCGGCTTCCGGGACCACAATGACGCTTACCATTGCTTCCATCACTGGCATATAAACCTCTGCCTTTAAAAGGAAAAAAAGTAAAAGATTTTTTATCCAAGTTCATCCGGGTGGTTCTTGTCTATTCTTTGCAGAAGCTTGAATAAGTAATTGTACACTTTGGCAGGAGCCAGCCGCATATCCTTATCAAGTTCTTTCTTATCCATTACTTGTAACAACTTAAAAATCCTGGATTCCTGCTCTTTTGTTAAATGGTCGAGATCCAATTCTGTGAGAGCAAGTATTAACATACTGCTCATCTCTCCCGAAAGCGCCATTCGCTTGGGTGATGTCGCTTTGAACTCGATAATAGCATTTCCAATTTTGAGTTTGCGTGGATGGCCGTCTGTCAGGTACACCAGTTTAGTTGGCACCTGTGTACTTAAACCCAATTTATTAAGAGCAAAAATGCCTGTAGGTCGTATTTTTATTTTTTCCTTTTCAGCCAATTTTTCAGCAAACTCTTCGGGTGCCGGACTAAGCTTACCTAATACCGGATCGATATAGGGAATATGATAAACACCATGCGCTACCCGCTCAACCACCCCTTCTTTTACAAGCCTGGATAGTGCCATCTTAATTGCACCCTCTGATCCCTTACCACGAAAATCACTGGGGAAAATAATAGCCCCATTCCTGGTTGCTGATAATGAATTTTTAATAGCTTGTTGGAGGCTTTCCTTGTTACAAATTTATGAATATTTGTAACAAGTCATGTTTCAAATCTACATTTTAACCACTCCGTATTTCGTCTAATTTTAGGGCCAAAATCGTCTACTACTGATAATATAAAAAATTTAAACCCAACACTTGATGATGTTTTTTCGTCTAACGTTCGTTTAAAGTTGGTCTAATTAAAAAGGGTTTGGTAATGTCCTCCCTTTCATGGGCTCGTCCCGGATGCCGGCTTCCGGATCATTATCCGTTACGCGGAGCGCGGCCATTTCAGCGGGATGAAGCGCCTGATACACCAGTAGGCTGACGGGTACCAATTGCGGAGTTCGAGCGCCGTATAGCGCTTCCTGCGGTGCAGCAGCGTCACTAGTTCTTCCGGGGTAAACAGGTCCTGCAATTGCACAGCTCCATTTCGCTGATCTTTCAGCAGATCATTTATATCGGAATACGCATCAGAACCCAAGGGCTGGGAGGAAACCACCTCGAATGCTGGTTTAAAGATGCCCAGTCTGCTGCTTCCATACAAGTGCTGTTCTGCCCACTTGTAGGTGGTTGCAGATTGCTCATAGACCGTCATTGTATTTCCCTGGGCGTCACGGGTACAGAAAGTGGTCAGGGTATTTTATCCGCCAGCCAACACATATATTTTTGTAGCCCAACAACAAAATTCCAGCTGCAGGGTCGTTTAAAAGAATTTAATAATCTTAAACCCTATCAGACAAATTACAAGAATGGTGAAATTTAAACCAATAGCAATATAAGTGACAAACTTGAAAATTCTCTTGCGCATTTTAAGAGAATCAACTATGCTTCCAACCCTACCTGCCAGCCAATAATACACTGCTCCTGAAACCATATATAATACATTCAATAATAAAATATAAACACCTGCAAAGGGAAGCATAAAGAAGAAATAAATAGGTCGATTAAAAAATAATGCACCAAAGTATAGTAATAAAAAACAAATTACCCCAGATATCAAAAACACACTATTAAACTTGCTCAGCTTGCTTATCCACCAGTTTAAAATTTCATTTTTGTAAGGCACAATTAATTATATTTTGTTTTTTTCTCACCCCTATTAGATCTACGCCATTCTTGCTTAGGCAATCTATTTCTCATCTTTTATAAATCAAAGAATCTGCGATTCCATCACTTTTGGCCATAGATTCAATCACATCCAAAATTTGATAATTAAATCTCTCAATTATTCTAGCTTCCTCGCTTCGAGATAAACTATCTCCAGATGAAATCCAATCATTGGATACTATACTTGTGTTGTACACATCCGACAATACAATTTGCCCTTGCAATGAAATTAAATACATTTCCTCTGGATGAATTCTAAAATACACCTGTTTATTATTAACACTATCTAAGTCGACCAATTTATTTAAATGCGACCATTTATATGGAACATGCTTTTGGCCTCGCCCGTACTACTTTAGTTCTTTTAATGGCGGGGGACCTTCACGTCGGACCTTCTCAATTGCTTCTAACCAATATTCCCAGAATGCACTATCTGCTGGGGAATCTTCTTCAAGCCAATACTCACCGCTACTAAGAATATCTGTGAGATCTGCAGATCCTGTAGATTCCCAATAAGCTTTGAGCATATACAGCATAGCTTCATATCCCTCTTTTTCAGTGATCAAGTTATTGCCTTCTATCTTCATTTGATTTGCTTTAATTTATACATTGCAACAATATTCCTTTAATTACACCATCCTTGCAAAATGTATAAATTTCAGTGCCGTCAACAACAGTTCTAGCGTACAATGATTTTCCATATTGATCTATACCAAATAAAAACGAACCAGTTTTTTTGGAGCGTTTGTCAAGTAATTATGTTTTACCAACTCGGAAAATACCCTTCTTCCCATTTTTCACCAGTTATAATTTTCATAGAATACGATATTAAAGATGTAGATATTTTCCTTAAAATCTGCTCCACTTCTTCATTTGAAAAATCATTTATCATCGAAGATACTAGCTCCTTTCCGATCGACTCCATAAATGCAATTTGGCTGAAATAGTCCTTTCTTGGATCCTGATAAGGCAGTTTAACAATGTTCAAATTAAACGACCGCTTAATATCATTTAATAGTATGTTCTTAGTATAGCTAATACTTACAATGCGCTTTTTTTCAGAGTTATTATATTCCACTTTTACATGATCCAAAAAAACCTCACTAGTCGGAAAATTAATGGACGATTTATATCCCAAGTCTTCTAAAAATTTAAACTCGTCAATAATCATTTTGATTACTTGCTGAACCTCATTATTGTTCTCCATATACAGCTATCTTTTCCATATTGTAAAACCTACTTGTATTTGCTCCGCCAGCATCGATAATATTATGACCAGCTTTCTTCACTCCCTCAATCCATTCAATACAGTAAAACGTAGATTATAATGCATAACTTTTTATACTCTGCAATTTCAATTTTTTATTTCTTCTTATTTTAAATACAACTTCAACTTGTTCATTAACACATGGCTTATCTATAGTCATTTTAAAATATTTTGATTCATCAACCCGATAACTTAAAATATAAACATTACACTCTTTTCTATATAATGTATTAGGATTATGATTAGTTAATTTTTGAATGATACTATCACTAAAATCTACATAAGTTAAACAGTCATTCCAATAAATTTTTATTTCATTAAATTTTTTAAACAATTTTTCTCTATCAATTAAATGAAGAGTATCAACATTTACTGGCAACTTTAAATAATGTATAATCTGCCGTTGGTTTAAAACAGAAACTATTTGATCAGCATCATTAAAATATTTCTGCCCAAATGAAATAGAACTAAATATTAAGAATGATAAAATAAATAAATACTTCATATCAATTAATGATAAACAATTACGCTAATAAATGCAGCAATTGCCGCTGAAATCAAAAATATTTTGTATTGCCCTGAAATAGCTTTACACATTCTAAGAGGACATGGAATTAAAAAAAGTCAAAAAAAAGAAAGTTGAAACGCTCCAAAAAGTACCAAATTCTAACTTCCCTCTTCCTGTGGTGGTCCCGACAAGAAGCAAACCATACCGCAGATCGTCTATTTAACCCATCACGAAACTGTTGCTCCAGCTTTCCCCAAAAAAAACCTGAAATACCTGTAATAAATACGAAAAAAAATACACTAATAATGTAAGGGGAATTCATTCTGACCATTGCCGCAACAATGTAGCCGGTGCAACTAAAGAATGTACACAGAAGAGTTTTCTCTTAGTTCTTTGACATATTGGAAAATTGAACCTTAATCGCTTCTTCAATTTATACTCCCGCATTTTTGCAGGATCCAATGATGGTTGCTGTAAGAACCAAATCGTACTTCTTACTTCCAACTTCTCACCTCCTCTGGTGGTCCCGACAGGAATCGAACCTGTATCTAGAGTTTAGGAAACTCCTATTCTATCCATTGAACTACGGGACCAACGGAACAATTTCTATTCCGGGGTGGCAAAAATAATGGTTTTGACCGTGCGAACAACGGATTTATTGGCTAGCTTCCCGGCTGAAATGTTGCCAATGAAACCGATTAAAATCACCATTGCTGCCGGTCGCTGTGGAATGCTTATCGCACTGTGCTGCTGGCTTTCACTTGCCGCACAAAGCCAAAACAGCCGGCCAGCCAAAAAATCCACCAAAACCAAGCCCTCCATGCAAATCCGCATCAATCATATTGCCTTATATGTTACAAACCTCGCAACCAGCACCGCTTTTTATCAGGATGTAATCGGCCTCGATACCATCCCTGAACCCTTTCATGATGGCCGCCATACCTGGTTCAGCGTCAGTGAAAACGCCCATCTTCACCTGATTTCCGGCCGGGCAAATCCGCCGGAAGCTGAAAAAAATACCCATCTCTGCTTCTCCACCGGAAAAATGGATGAACTGCTCGAAAACCTCAAGGCAAAAGGGATCCATTTTGAAGACTGGCCCGGAAAAGCCCTCACCGTTACCAAACGCGTGGACGGAATCCGCCAGATTTACCTGAAAGACCCGGATGGATACTGGATTGAGATTAATGATGATTTTTAAAACTCAGCAGGGTTCACCAGTCGGGAAAACACCCGACCGGAGAACCCGGATTTCCTTAACTTTGCGGTCCATTTTACCATTATGAAGTTCTACAATTTTGTTATTCGCTATAGGTTGCTATTGGGATTTTCATTGCTGGCGATTGCTATAGTCACCAATATTTACGCCGGATTCTGGCCCGCATTTATCGCTTACCTCGTTGGCGCGGTGCTGATTTTCGGACATTTTTTCTTCGGCCCCATGCGACTGATCCAGGAATATATGGAAACCGGTGATATGGAAGGTGCTGAAAAAATCCTGAACCAGGTGAAATACCCCAACCTGCTCTATAAGCCCATCCGCTCGGTATTTTATACCCTGAAAGGCAATATCGCGATGATGAAACAGGATTACGACGGTGCCGAAAAAATGATGAAAAAAGGCCTCGATCTTGGTATGCCGATGAAAGAAGCAGAAGGGGCTTCCCTGCTGCAAATGGGCATGATCGCACTACAACGGAACGATATGAAAGGCGGTGAAAACTATATCCGCTCCGCCATCCGCAAAGGCCTGCCCGATAAAGAAAACGAAGCAGCTGCCTACCTCCAGATGTGTTCCATCATGATGACCAAACGCGAATTCCGCGCTGCCAAAGATTTCTTCCGCAAAGCAAAAGCGTTGAAACCTACAACCCCGCAGATTGTGGATCAGATTAAACAGATTGAGAAGTATATTGCCAGGATGCCTGGGTGATGGATAGATATTCCGATGGAATTTTACCCGTCGGGAACATTGACCATTGGTCACCATTGCTTCAGTACCCTACGGGAAAAATTCATTAAGGAAACAACTCATTTACTTTTTGAAAACGGTAGTCAAAGATTTCTTTTAACTGCCGGCGAACAAAGAGGGCGTGCGCCAGATCTCCCAGGAACCAGAGCGGGATTTTGTAGTGTACAATATCCGTCATCTCCACCCCACCGGAAACCTCGCGGAAATGATGCTGGTGATGCCACATGCTGTAGGGCCCATAGCGCTGCTCATCCACAAAATATTTCCCCTCTTCCACATGCGTGATCTCCGTCATCCAATAGAGCGGAATCCCTAATACTGGCTTTACCGTGTACTCAATGATCTGTCCGGGATACATCTTCTCTCCATGGTGTTTGGAAATAATGTTAAAGCCCAGTTTGGCGGGTGTAATAGCGCTTAAATTAGCCGGACTGGAAAAAAAGTCCCAGGCCTGCTCCAGACTTACCGGTAAAACCTGCACTGTTTTCAGGGAATAAACTGCCATAGTTTTTAATTGCTGCTTTAACAACCCCAATACAGGAAAATGGTTCGGGATGAACACAAATCGGTTAAGTTTGCAGCTTCAATGAAGCACCATTTTAGCACCACCGGAAACAAATCGCGAAAAAAAGCAGGTTATTCCCTGGCTTTGTTTCTATCCCTGATTATCCTGATCAGTCTGTTCGAAAGCTGCGCTAATATTATTCCACCTCTTGGCGGTCCGAAAGATACCTTGCCTCCTGTGCCGCTCAACTACCAGCCAAAGGATTCCACCCTCAATTTCAAGGGACAACGAATTGTTTTTACGTTTAATGAATACGTTACCCTCGATCAGATTCAGGAAAACCTGCTGGTGAGTCCGACGCCGAAAATAAATCCCACAGTGGAATCCAAACTCCGCACTGTGAGCGTTCGTCTGCGGGATACCCTGGAACCCAATACCACCTATACCCTGAACTTTGGCAAAGCCATTCGGGATGTGAATGAAAACAATCCGCTCACCAATTTCACGTATACCTTTTCCACCGGCGCTTATATTGATTCGGTTGAATTAAGTGGGAATGTGATCCTGGCTGAAACTGGTAAACACGATTCGACCCTGATTGTATTACTGCATCGCAACCTGGATGACTCCGCTGTTGCCAAGGAAAATCCGCGGTATTACACCCGGGTGGACAGTTCCGGTAATTATCATTTCAAAAACCTGGCTCCGGGAACCTATGCTTTGTATGCGCTGAAAAATGAAGGCATTCCGCAATACCTGGATACCACCCAATTATTTGCGTTTCATCCGCAACACCTGGTACTGAATGATCAGACCCGTGATCCCATTCAGCTTTATGCATATGCAGAACCGGCGCAACCAAAGCCGGCAAAAAAACCTGCCGCCACCACTAATCGCCGTAAAGAAAAAGAAGAGGAAAAGGACCGCCGGTTACGCTTTAGTCTGAATCTTGAAAACAATACGCTGGATGTGCTGAAAACACTGGTGCTGAGTTTTCCGGATTCACTCAAAAGCTTTGACAGTTCCAAATTGCAATTAACGGATGAAAAATTTAAGCCGCTGGAATATCGGCTTGAAATGGATACCACCGGAAAACTTTATACCCTTCATTACAACTGGCCGATTGATCAGGGATTCAAACTGATTGCCCAGGAAGGGATGGCCGAGGATACGCTTGGCAAATCGATTCTAAAAACCGATACCATTTCCTTCCGCACAATGAAGGACAGTGATTATGGCAGTATCCGGTTCCGTTTCCCTAATATCGATACCAGCCAGCATCCTGTTTTACAATTAGTGCAGAATGATAAGGTATTATTCAGCTATGCCATTCCCGGTAAAGAATTGCGGGTGGCGCGATTCCGTCCCGCTGAGTTTGAGATCCGCATTTTGTTCGACGAAAATCAAAATGGCAAATGGGATTATGGCAAATTCTTTGGCGAAAAACGACAGCCTGAAAAAGTAAAAGCCATTGGCAAAAAAATTACCATCAAGGGTAACTGGGACAATGAAATCGATATCAATCTCTAGGATGCGTTAAATTTGCCGGATGCAACTCCCATCTGCCTTATTGGAACAAGCGGTGAATGAATTCAGCAAATTACCCGGAATCGGAAAGAAAACTGCCTTACGACTTGTATTGCATTTACTGAAACAGGAGCCTGAAAAAGTGGAGGCCTTTGGTGTGGCTCTTTTGCGGATGCGAAAAGATACCCATATCTGCCAGCGTTGCTATAATATTTCAGATAGTCTGCTTTGTTCGATATGTTCCAATCCGATGCGCAAGCAGGAAATCATCTGCGTGGTGGAATCCATTCGGGATGTGATCGCCATAGAAAGCACCCAACAATTTAACGGCACCTACCATGTGTTGGGTGGCATCATTTCGCCACTGGACGGAATAGGACCTGATCAGCTCTATATTGAACCCCTTCTCAAACGGGTGCGGGAAGGTGATGTGCAGGAATTGATTTTTGCTCTTAATCCAACTATTCAGGGAGATACGACCATCTATTATATCCAGAAAAAAATGCAGCCCTCAACCGTGAAGGTTACCACCATTGCCCGGGGTATCGCCTTCGGCGGCGAGCTTGAATATGCGGATGAAATGACGCTGGCCCGCAGCCTCCAGCACCGCATGCCGGTGGAGAATTTGAAGGCATAGGAGACAAGGGAGGAAAAGGAGAAAGAGGAAACAACGGAGAAAACGAAGAAAAGCAGGAAAAGGAAAGCGCTATACCCCCCTAATAAAAGCAGTTTAAAAGAAGTGTAAAATAACTATACTTCTGCAAAGTATAGTTAACTATTAAGCCAGGCCAACGGCATAACCTATTCAAAACATTTGGTAAAACCCACTATTGAAAGTTCTTCATCTGACTGCACTTTCCCCCTTTCCTCCGTTGTCTCCCTTTCCCCCTTTTCCCCCTTTTTCTCCGTTGTCTCCTCTTTCCCTTATCTTTGCAGCGCCAGGGGGATTTGTTTATTGTTCGACCTGGCAACGCCAACAGCGATTAACTGAACTAATAAACGCCGTCCGAAACTCACCCCTTCTGTTTCCCCCGCGTTTATAGTGTAGTTACTATGTTGGTACCATTTATCAACCAGATACTTGTGACCATGAAAGACATACGCAGCGCCCTTCAAAAAAGAATCCTGATCATTGACGGAGCCATGGGTACCATGATTCAGCGGCATCGCCTGACCGAAGAAGATTATCGTGGACAACGATTTAAAGACTGGCCATCCGATCTCAAAGGAAACAATGACCTGCTTTGCCTAACCCAACCCGACATTATCGAAGGCATTCATCGTGAATACCTGGATGCAGGTGCAGATATCATTGAAACCAACACGTTTAATTCCCAAAAGGTAAGTCTGGCTGATTATAATATGGAAGCACTTGCCTATGAAATCAACCTGGCTGCGGCTCAAATTGCCCGCAAAGTAGCCGATGATTTTACCAGCAAAGACCCATCCAAACCCAGATTTGTTGCCGGTGCAATTGGCCCGCTAAATAAAACGCTCAGCCTCTCACCCGATGTCAATAATCCCGGTTTCCGCGGATTGCTTTGGGATGAAGCTGTAGAGGCCTATTACGAACAGATCAGCGGACTGGTGGATGGCGGCATTGACCTGATCCTGATCGAAACCATTTTCGATACCCTCAATGCCAAGGCAGCCATCTTTGCCGTGAAAAAATATTTTCAGGATAAACATAAACCGGAACTGCCGATCATGATCAGTGGTACCATTACGGATGCATCCGGAAGGACCTTATCGGGACAAACACTGGAAGCTTTTTATATCTCGGTTATGCATGCCAAACCGCTGAGTGTGGGATTGAATTGTGCCCTGGGTGCTGCCGATATGCGCAGCCATATTGAAGAGCTGAGTCAGATCGCCTCCTGTTATACATCGGCTTATCCAAATGCCGGCTTGCCGAATGCCATGGGCGAGTATGATGAACAGCCGGAAGAAACTGCGAATTTCCTGGAAGACTGGGCCAGGGAAGGATTCGTGAATATTGTGGGCGGATGTTGCGGCACAACTCCCGACCATATCCGTCACATCGCAGAGCACGTAAAGAAATTTCAACCCCGTCCCTTACCAACCATCGCAACCGCCATTGAAGCATGAGTACTATTTTACCTTTTCTACGTTTGGCCGGACTGGAACCGCTGGTGGTTCGCCCGGAAACCAATTTCCTCAACATCGGTGAACGCACCAATGTAACCGGATCAAAAAAATTCGCGCGACTTATCCGCGAAAATCACTACGAAGAAGCTTTATCTGTTGCCCGTCAACAGGTAGAAAACGGCGCCCAGATTCTGGATGTAAACATGGATGATGCGCTGCTGGATGGCGTGCAGGCCATGACCAAATTCCTCAACCTGCTGCAGAGCGAACCGGATATTGCTCGTATCCCGATCATGATCGATTCTTCCAAGTTTGAAATCATTGAAGCCGGATTGAAATGCGTGCAGGGAAAGTGTATTGTGAACTCCATCTCCATGAAAGAAGGAGAAGAAAAATTCAAACACGAAGCCAATATCTGCAAACTCTTTGGTGCTGCCGTTGTGGTAATGGCATTTGATGAAAAAGGGCAGGCCGATACCCTGCAACGCAGGGTTGATATCTGTACCCGTGCCTATGATATACTGGTGGATGAAGTTGGCTTTGATCCGCAGGACATCATCTTCGATCCAAACATATTTGCCGTTGCAACCGGATTGGAAGAACATAACAATTATGCAGTTGATTTCATTGAAGCCACCCGCATCATCAAACAACGCATGCCACTTGCCAAAATCAGTGGCGGAGTAAGTAATTTGTCTTTTTCTTTCCGCGGCAATGACCATGTTCGGGAAGCCATGCACAGTGTGTTTCTATATTTTGCCATCAAGGCGGGTATGGACATGGGAATCGTAAATGCCGGACAATTGGTTGTATACGATGAAATTGAACCGGAGTTGAGGCTTTTATGCGAAGACGTTATTTTCAACCGGAATAATGACAATAACGAAGCAACTGAAAAACTGATCAATTTTGCTGAGTCTGTTAAAGCCAAGGGTAAGATAAATGTAAAGGATGAAAGCTGGAGAAATGAAACAGTTGAAGCAAGGCTTACGCATTCACTTATCAATGGAATAACCGATTATATCGATATCGATACGGAGGAAGCGAGACAAAAATATCCCCGTCCGCTGGATGTTATTGAAGGTCCGCTTATGGATGGCATGAATGTGGTGGGTGATTTATTCGGTGCAGGAAAAATGTTTTTGCCACAAGTAGTAAAAAGTGCACGAGTAATGAAGAAAAGTGTGGCCTGGCTTACGCCCTTCATTGAAGAGGAAAAAAGAAACAATCCGCTTGCGCGCCAGGGTTCAGCAGCGAAAGTATTACTCGCTACTGTAAAGGGAGATGTGCATGATATTGGTAAAAATATCGTGGGCGTTGTATTAGGCTGTAATGGCTATGATATTATAGATCTTGGTGTAATGGTACCGGCGGACAAAATCCTGGAAACGGCGGTTAAAGAAAAAGTTGATATAATTGGATTAAGCGGATTGATTACACCATCGCTGGACGAGATGGTTCATGTGGCCCATGAAATGAAACGCCGGAATATGCAGCAGCCGCTGCTTATTGGTGGAGCAACCACCAGTCGTATGCATACTGCTGTAAAAATTGCACCACAGTATGATAACGGTGTGGTACATGTGCTGGATGCATCAAGAAGTGTAACGGTTGCCAGCTCGCTGTTAAGCAATGAGCAGAAAACAAAATTCCTTTCCGATACAGTAACAGAGTACAATCAGCTAAGAGAAGATTTTGAAAAGAAAAAAACATTCAAAGCGTATTTGTCTTTTCAGGACGCATCGGCCAATAAAGTGGCAATTGACTGGGCGGTATATAAACCGGTAACACCGCAATTTACCGGAACCAAAGTTTTGCAACAGGTACCCTTAAACGAATTGGTACCATTTATAGACTGGGGTCCTTTCTTTATTGCCTGGGAATTAGGCGGGCGCTTTCCACAGTTACTGGAAGATGAAGTAATTGGAAAAGAAGCCACCAAATTATATAAGGATGCGCTTGATTTATTGCAAAAGATAATAGAAGAGAAATGGCTTACGGCAAGAGCAGTAGTAGGTTTCTGGCCAGCGAATTCAACCGGAAACAGTATACAGTTAAAAACTGAAAAGGATATTTTGCAATTGGAATGTTTACGGCAGCAGATTAAAAAAGCACCCGGACAACCCAACTTTTCTCTGGCAGATTTTGTGGCACCAGTTGAAAGCGGGCTGACAGATTATATGGGTGCCTTTTCAGTTACGATTGAGGGAATCGAACCCTATATTCAACAGTTCCAGGAGAATCACGACGATTATAATAAAATCATGTTGCAGGCACTGGCCGACCGGTTGGCAGAAGCGTTGGCAGAATGGCTGCATGCAAAAACCAGAACAGACTGGTGGGGTTATGCCAAAGAAGAACAGCTCTCCAATGAAGAACTGATCAAAGAAAAATATGTGGGTATTCGTCCGGCACCGGGTTACCCGGCCTGTCCGGATCATACAGAAAAATACAAGCTCTTCCATTTGCTGGGAGGAGAACAAACCACCGGCATTACACTCACTGAATCCCTGGCGATGTATCCGGCAGCATCGGTATGTGGCTGGTATTTTGCACATCCGCAAAGTCAGTATTTTGGAGTGGGGAAAATTAAGGAAGATCAACTGGAAGATTATACAAAACGCAAAGGCTTATCATTGGAAGAAATAACAAGATGGCTGCGTCCAATTCTGGAAGATTGATACATTTGCAGTTTAACTCAAAGTGGTATGAACTGGATATTACTAATCATTGCCGGCTTATTTGAAGTTGGTTTTGCTACCTGTCTGGGAAAAGCGAAAGAAACAACCGGTATAACCTCAACCTGGTGGATGATTGGCTTTTTCATATGCCTGTCCATCAGTATGTTTTTGTTGTATAAAGCAACACAAAGTCTGCCTATTGGAACTGCCTATGCTGTATGGACAGGAATAGGTGCAGTAGGTACCGTATTGGTTGGCATTCTTTATTTCAGAGAGCCGGCAGATTTCTGGCGTTTGTTTTTTCTATGCACATTGATAGCATCTATAGTTGGATTGAAATTTGTGACCTCACACTAAACCAAGTTCATACAATTCAATCAGACAGGTAGTGGCATTGAAACAAAAATGAATTACCACGCCATACCAGAGTGTATTCATACGTTGACGTAACCAGCCTAAAAAAAGCGCAAAGGGCAGCAGCCAGATAAAGGATATCAGGCTCATGTGAATAATAGCAAATAACAGGGCCGTAATAACCACGGCCTGACGGCCATGCATAATTTTCAGCAATCCCGCCTGAATTATACCACGATATGCAAGTTCTTCGGAAAAAGCCGGGATGAATGCAATCATCAGAAACATAGTCGCTATCGGAAAAGGAAGATGCCTAAAAGAAGAATAATAATAAAGTTCCCGCTCAAATATTTTTTCATTGATCCATTTCACTCCATAATTAACGAGTATGGCCGCACAGATTGCCAGTAAAATTAACAAAATCAATCGCCACCAGGCGAAATTATTCCAGCGCAGTAATGGTTTTATTTCATTCCAAAGCTGGTAGGCAAAAAACAGCCCGCAGGAAAGAAGAAATCCATCCACCAATACGAGTCCGGTTATTGTTTCACCTGCGGGTGGCCAGAAATTAAAGAGCAGACAAACAAACAGATTGATGCTGAAAAAAATAACCACCATCAATCGATATCGTTCATACGCGCCTTCCCATTCTTCAGACGGCATGCTGGGTTCACCGCACTGGGGACAGATTACGTCGTCGGGATTGAGAGAAACACCACATGCACTGCATTGATTAGCGGAATCGAGTTCTTCAGTCATATTATTTTTTTTCAAACAACCACCACCATCTTTTCCTTGGTTTTTTTGCGTAGTTGGTATTGATATATTTATTGATATGCTCCATGGCTTCATCCATATCATCTGTTAATAAAACCAGGTCAAGATCATGTTCGCCAATGGTTTTTTGTTCCTTCATGTATTGCAGGTATTCCATCAATGGCTGATAAAAAGCTTTTCCTATAAGTACAATCGGAAACTGAATAATGGTTTTTGTTTGAACCAGGGTGAGTGTTTCAAAAAATTCATCCATAGTTCCCACTCCTCCTGGCATAATTATAAATGCATAGGAATATTTAACCAGCAATACTTTGCGAACAAAAAAATGCTCAAAGGTGATGGATTTATTCAGGTAGGGGTTTGCCTGTTGCTCAAATGGGAGTTGAATATTACAACCCACTGAATAACCACCCACTTCAAATGCACCCCGGTTGGCTGCTTCCATAACGCCGGGCCCACCACCGGTCATGGTGGTAAAACCAAGTCCGGCTATGCGTTTACCACATTCGCGTGCCAGCGTATAATAGGGATGATCTTCCTGAAACCGGGCTGATCCGAATACTGTAATGCAGGGGCCAACAAAGTGAAGGGTCCGGAATCCTTTCAGGAATTGCCAGAAAACTTTCAGAGCAAACCGAAATTCATAACTGCGTGGCTTGGGGCCATCCAGATAAAACAGTTCTTTTGGAGGAATTATAGGTTGTTGAGGCGCCATTTTAATAAATTTGAACAATCGGAAACCAATTTAATAAATGAAACGGGTTATGCGAATAATATCTTACAATGTAAATGGAATAAGAGCTGCGATGAATAAAGGCCTCGTAGACTGGCTAAAAACGGATCCGGCTGATATTATCTGTTTGCAGGAAACCAAGGCACATAAAGAAAATGTTAATCATGCTGCCATAACGGAGCTGGGTTATCATGATTTTTGGTATTCAGCAGAGAAAAAAGGATATAGCGGGGTTGCTATTTTTACAAAGATTAAACCGGATCGGGTTCAAATGGGAAATGGTTATATGCAAAGTGATGCGGAGGGTCGTGTAATCCGTGCAGATTTTGGAGATATCACCCTCATCAATGCATATTTCCCTTCCGGTACATCCGGCGATGAAAGGCAGGAATATAAATATCAGTGGCTCGATGAATTTTTCGGTTATACGGAACTGTTAAGAAAAGAACGCCCTAAGTTAATAGTATGTGGCGACTGGAATATTGCGCATAAAGAAATTGATATCCATGATCCGAAAGGAAATAAAAAATCATCCGGATTTCTGCCGGAAGAAAGGGAATGGATGGATAAATTTTATGCAGCAGGATGGGTGGATAGTTTCAGAAAATTTCATCAGGAGCCGCATCGCTACAGCTGGTGGAGCCAGCGTTTCCCGAGTGTACGGCTGAATAATAAAGGCTGGAGAATTGATTATATCAATGTTACAGAGGAGTTGGACAAACAATTACTTGATGCAGAAATTTATCCGGATGTTAAACACAGCGATCATTGTCCCGTTTATTTAAAACTAAAGCCATGATGCCATGTTTATATACAATGTAACAATACAGGTTACCTGGGCAATTCATGAACAATGGCTGGAGTGGATGACAACCATTCATATGCCTGAAGTGGTAGCTACCGGCTGCTTTAGCTCAAGCCGGCTGCTGCGTCTTGTGGAGGTAGATGAAACAGAAGGGCCAACTTTTGCAGCTCAATATACGGCAGCATCCAAATCATTGTACAATCAGTACATCAGCCAGTATGCAGAGGGATTAAGAAAAAAAAGTTTTGATCAGTGGGGTGATCAGTTTATTGCATTTCGATCAGTAATGCAGCAGGTTTTTCCTACGTAAAAGCACGCATGTGTATTTCCTGTGCATATCTGGAATCCAGCCTAGATGCGGGTTCCAGATAGATCGGATAGTGGAAATAAAACCTGAAAAAAAAATTAATGGAAGTAAAAACCGTCTATATTTGTTCTGCTTAAAATTCTAAAATTTCCCACTATGAACAAAGCTGAATTAATCGCAAAACTCGCCGACGACGCAGAAATTACCAAGACCCAGGCCAATGCTGCGCTGGATTCTTTTATTGAAGCTGTTACCAAAACGCTGAAAGGTGGTGGTAAGGTTACGCTGGTTGGTTTCGGAACCTTCTCTGTTAGCAAAAGAGCTGCCCGTAATGGCCGTAACCCTCAGACCGGCGCAGTTATCAAGATTAAGGCTAAAAAAGTTGCCCGCTTTAAGGCTGGTAAAGAACTGTCCTCTAAATTATAATCGGCAGCATCTCCAGCAGATGCAGGATGCCGGTCGAAAGGGAATGGGTTTTACCTGTTCCCTTTCCATTTTTTGCTTACCTTCGCCGTCTAAATTTTTTATTATGGGTAGAGGTGATAAAAAAACCAAGAAAGGTAAAATCTTCAAAGGTTCATTCGGTAAGAGCCGTCCAGCTCGTCCGGCACAGGCTAAAAAAGCTGCTGCTGCTGAGAAAAAAGCGTAATCAATAGATGTCAGACAGGTGTTAGAGAGGTGTCAGACAGGTGTAAGGATAGTGTTCTAACATGTGTCTGACGTATGTTCTAACTGGTGTCTGACGTCTTTATTAAGGTGCCAGGCGTTCAATCTTCCAACCGCCGGCATCATCCATGCTATATTGAATCCGGTCGTGTAAACGGCTGGGTCTGCCCTGCCAGAATTCCATGATCAGGGGTTGGACACGATATCCACCCCAATGCAAGGGACGGGGAATTTCTTTTCCTTCAAAAGCTGCGGTTAATTCTTTTTCTTTTTCTTCCAGTTGAATACGATTTTCAATTATCTGGCTCTGAGGAGATGCCCAGGCTCCTATTCGGCTGCTTTCAGGCCGGCTTTGAAAATAGGTATCGCTTTCTTCGTTGGAAACTTTATGAGTCAGTCCGGTTATGCGCACCTGACGCTCCAGTTCTTTCCAGAAAAACACGAGGCAGGCTCTCGGGTTTTCTTCCAGTTGCTGCCCTTTAAAGCTGTTATAGTTGGTGAAGAACACAAACCCGTTTTGATCATATCCCTTTAGTAATACGATGCGGGCAGAAGGCAGTCCGTCTGCAGATGCGGTAGCCAGCGTCATGGCATTCACTTCATCAATTTCACTTTTTGTTGCTTCCTGCCACCAGGTATTGAATTGTGCAAGTGGATTTGCAGCAACATCCGCTTCATTAAGTGTGTGCTGTTTGTAGTCTTTTCGGATGGCGGCAATGGAATGGGACATAAAGAAATTTGGCAGCAAAGTTATACACCCTGCTGCCAACTTCCATGTTGTTTTTGCTATTTATCAGATCGCCGGATCTTCTTTATCTGTTGATCCGGATAATTGCGTTGCTTTGGCCAGCAATTGCTCAATTTCAGCAATACGACGCATTTGGCTGTGCAGTTTGTTATGCTGTTCAGCTACCTGTTGCAAATCCTGGTTCAGCTCTTCCAGATAGCTGGCTTTTTTCTGCAGTTGCTGCCGCTGGAAATTTGTTTCGCGAAACTTGTCTTCCACTTCTGCGAGGGATCGGGTGAGTCGCTGATTTTCTTCCAGCAGGTGCAGGTATTTCAGTTTGAATTCATCCAGTTCCTTGGTAACTTTAAAGTAGGAGTCCTGCAGTTCAGCATAACTGGTTCCTTCTTTCTGTGAATGCGAAACATGTGATTCCAGTTTATGCATTTTTTCCAGCAGACTGTTGTAATCGGCATACACTTTTTCCAGTCGCTGCTGCATTTCATCACCCAGTCTGTTTTGCTGACGGAGGCCGCGGATTTCCTGTTCTTTCTCCACCAATACCACCCGCATTTCACCAATTTGCCGGTTCAGTGATTCATTGCTTTGCGTAAGCTCCTGGTGTTTTAATTCCATTGCTTTGAGCTGGTCAATTTGTCCGAGTAACTGCTGGATATGCTGATTGTATTGCTGTACGTGCTGCTGGGTTTCTCTCAACTGACCCAGGTAATCAAGATGCGATTCTTCTTTGGGAGCCGCAGCTAAGGATAAAGTAGCCTGTGTTTCCAATAATTCTTCCCGTTCTGCCCGTAAGGATTCAATTTCAAGGGAAAGAAACTCTTCATTCTCCTTTACTTTATTGAGTTCATGCTGGTAGCGGGCGAGATCCTGCTGTTGTTTTACGATTCTTTTTTCCAGTTCCTCGGTATCATTAAAATACTTCAGCTTCCATTCATCTGCTTCCTGCAAAGCAGACCCGGAGCCGTTTTCGCCCATTTGCAGTTTGGTATTTTTGCGGGAAGTTATAAACAGGTGAATAGCGAAACCAAGTGCGATGGCACCAAGCGAGAAAATGATTATTTCAGCTATTCCCACGGTAATGTCGGTTACCAATAAATTCAAAAGCGTCCTCATAATGGTCGGAGTTTTCGGGGTACATCCAAATTCGTGGGCTTCCAAAGGATTTTGAGACGCGGGATTAAAAAACCACCCTTTATAAGGTGGTTTTTCAGTATGCAAAATAGCAAGGATAACCGAATTATGCAAGCCGGTAGCGGCTTTCGAGTAAAACTACGCAATTCCACTTAGATGAGTAGGTCTGCTTAGCCTTTCACCAGGGTTCCAACACCTTCTCCCATTACCACCCGCATCAGGTTTCCCGGTTTATTCATATCAAATACAATGATTGGCAGGTTGTTTTCCATACAAAGAGTAAAGGCCGTCATGTCCATCACTTTAAGATTTTTGCTAATGCACTCTTTAAACGTGATCGATTCAAACTTGGTGGCACTGGGATCCTTTTCCGGATCAGCAGTATAAATTCCATCAACCCGGGTGCCTTTCAGGATGACATCCGCTTTGATTTCAATAGCTCTGAGTGAACCGGCGGTGTCTGTGGTGAAATAGGGGTTTCCGGTACCGGCTCCAAAAATCACTACCCGATGTTTTTCCAGGTGACGGATAGCACGGCGCCGGATATAGGGTTCTGCGATCTGTTCCATTTTAATGGCGCTTTGAAGGCGTGTGTAGAGCCCTTCTTTTTCCAGTCCGGCCTGCAGTGCCATTCCGTTAATGACCGTAGCCAGCATTCCCATATAATCACCATGGGCGCGTTCGATGCCGGTTTCGGCTTCGTTCATACCGCGATAGATATTTCCGCCACCTATTACAAGGGCAACTTCAACTCCGGCTGCTGCAACCGCTTTCACTTCTTTCGCATACTGGGTGATGATTGCAGAATTCAGAGGCTCATAGCCACTGGTTCCACCTTCGCCCATCAGGGCCTCGCCCGATAGTTTTAACAGGATTCTTTTGTACTTGGGTTGCATGTGCGCTGTTTTTACAGTGTGGTGCAAAGAAAGGAATTTTTATCTTTCCGAAATGATGCAAGCGGACAATGATTCAACGAAACCGGTGATTGAGCTCATCGGATTAAATAAATCCTACGGAACCAGACAGGTTTTGTGTGATATTAATCTGTCCATTTATGCGGGACAGGTAATCGGATATATTGGACCGAATGGGGCGGGAAAAAGTACGACCGTAAAAATTTTATGCGGATTGATTTCCGATTTTGAAGGGACGGTTTTAGTGAATGGAGTTAATATTCAGCAGGATCCGGTGGCGGTGAAAAAAATGATTGGTTATGTTCCTGAGCTGGCCGATTTGTATGAAGTATTAACACCGCTTGAGTTTCTTGAATTAATGGCGGGATTGTATCAACTCGACCCGGCAGTAAGCAAACTGCGCATCTTAAAAATGTTGCAGGCATTCGGACTGGGCGGAAATCTGGATCAGCGGATGGATACCTTCAGTAAAGGAATGCGGCAGAAAGTTTTGTTGATATCCGGCCTGATTCATAATCCCTCCATTATTATTCTGGATGAACCATTAAGTGGACTTGATGCCAACAGTGTGATCATTGTAAAAGAGCTAATAAACAAACTGGCGAAAGAAGGGAAAACAATATTTTATTGCAGCCATATGATGGATGTGGTTGAAAAAGTGAGTGATCGGATTGTGCTGATCAACCAGGGTAGTATTCTGGCTGATGGAAGTTTTGAATCCTTACAGGAGATGATGGGAAAGGGAAGCCTGGAAAGTATTTTTGCACAACTAACATCAACGGATAATCTTCGTGACACAGCTTCGGAAATAATGGATGCATTCCGGCAGGAAGGGGGGATTCATGAATAAAATAAGTGCTTTCTTTTTTTGGCTGGCTTTATTGCCAGGTTCCCTGTACAGACGCATGGGTGTGGATCTGGTTCAGTTATCGCTGATTCTCCGCTACAAGCTGATAATGGATGATCGGAGACCCAATACCTTTCAGCAAACACAGGTGAATAGAAAGAAAGAAGGGATTAGTCGTGCTACCTATGGTACCATGCTTATTGCTTTATTAATGGGGCTGCTTAACCTGGTTGCATTTGCAATGGGTGCTGATGAATTGACTTATTTCACCATCTATTTCTCGCTGTTTTTATTTTTATTATCATCTACCCTTATAAGTGATTTTACAGCGGTATTGATAGATGTGCGCGATACGGTTATTTTATTACCAAAACCCGTTCATGATCGCACGTTTTTACTGGCAAGAATCCTGCATATAATGGTGCATATGTTTCGGGTGATTGTACCGATGCTGTTACCTGCACTGGTATTTTTAGCAGTTGAATATAACTGGCAGGTGGTGATGCTTTTTTTATTGGCAGCTTTGCTGGCCAGTCTGATGGCAATCTTTTTTATTAATGCGATTTATCTTCTAATTATTCGAATTACAACCCCTGAAAAATTCAAATCATTTATTGCCTGGTTTCAAATCGGATTCATGATCCTTATTTATGGTGCGTATCAGGTGGTTCCGAGGGCCAGTTCCATGGAATCTGTACAGAATTTTTCTGTTCAGGATTATTCGCTGATTGGACTGTTTCCACCTTACTGGTTTGCTTCATCGATTTTTGAAGGCGCGGGGTTGGATGGGGTGCGATCCTGGGGGTGGTTGCTATTGACTGTGGTGATGAGTATTGGAAGTAGTTGGGTGGTGATCCGGTTTCTGGCACCAAGTTTTAATCAAAAACTGGCGATGCTGAGTGGCGGAGAAACTGGTGCGGTTGCTGGTAGTACTGTGGTATCCGGGATGAGTCGGGTGGGATATGCTGATCGGTTGGCGAACTGGTTTACTTTTTCATCTGTTGAGCGGGCAGGCTTTTTATTTACCTGGAAATGGGCCTTGCGAAACCGGGGTTTTCGAATGCGGGTTTATCCGGCGATCGGCTATATTGTTGTTTGGTTTGTAATAAGTATATATCGGAATGTACTTCAGTTGGATGATAATGAACCGGAGTCATCTTCTATTATGTTATCTGCAGCCGGACTATTGGGATTAATATACCTGAGCTGTTTTATTTTCATTAGTGCAATTCAACAAATCAGTCAGGCAGATGAATACAAAGCTTCCTGGATTTTTTACAGTTCTCCGGTTGCTGCGCCTGGACTACTGTTGTCAGGTACGCTCAAAGCATTGTTAGCACAGTTTTTTCTACCGCTGGCTGTGTTGTTACTTGTGTTGGGGATTAGCTGGCAGGGTATGAGTGCAGTACCTAATTTACTATTGGGATTTTCCAATCAGCTGTTGATATCGGGTTTGTTATTATTGGTGAATTACAAAAAGCTACCGGCATCCTTACCAGCAAATAAGGCGGATGCAACAGGTAATTTTTTACGAGGAATGTTGATGTTGTTGTTTAACGGGGGCTTTGGTCTGGTCCATTATTTTATCTATTCTTTTCCCGTGGTGGTTTGGATATCGGTTGTTCTGAGCGGTTTAAGCGTTTGGCTGGTTTACCGCAGGATTGCCCGTGTGAGCTGGTCCGAGCTTTAGGTGTCAGACACCAGTGAGACAGGTATCAGACACATGTCTAAGAACGTTCTAACATCTATCTGACACCTCTCTAACATTGTTCTAACACCTGTCTGACACTTAAAAGGCTGTACGAAACCGTACAGCCTTTGAAAAAGATATTGTAATAGGAAAATTATCCCAGTGCTACTCGCTTGAATTCGGTAACTACCACATCACCGGATTTTTTCAGGTAATCGCCTACACTCAGTGCAGCATCCTTAACAAATGCCTGAGCAGTAAGGGTATTTTCTTTAAAGAAAGCCCCCAGTTTACCAGCAGCGATTTTCTCAATCATTTCGGAAGGTTTGCCTGCCATCTTTGGATCAGCAGCAACCTGATCAGTGATGATTGCTTTTTCACGGGCAACTACATCTGCAGGAACTGCATCTGCATCAATTGCCACTGGATTCATAGCTGCAATCTGCATCGCAACATCTTTACCTGCTTCCACTGCATCTTTGTTCATCCCTACCAGTACACCCATCCGGTTTGCACCGTGAATATAAGAAGCTACATATGCAGCATCCACCCGCTCAAACTTGGAAATACCGATTTTCTCACCAATAGAAGCGAGTTTATCATTTACCAGATCTGCGATTTTCTGGCCATTAATACTTACCTCATTCAGCTCTTCAGCAGTTTTCACATTATTATCGATCGCAGCATCCATGATACTTTGAGCGAAAGCAACGAAATCAGCATTCTTACTCACGAAATCAGTTTCGCAACTAACACAAAGAGCAATACCAGTTTTGTTATCAGCCGTTGTTTTAGCCAATACCACCCCTTCTTTCGCTTCACGATCACTACGCAGTGCAGCAACTTTTGCTCCTTTCTTACGCAGCCAGTCGATTGCAGCTTCAAAATCACCATTGTTCTCTGTCAGAGCTTTCCGACAATCCATCATACCTGCACCAGTTGCCTGACGCAATTTATTGATATCCGCAGCTGTAATTGTTACAGTAGACATTGTATAGAAGTTTAAAATATTTCAGATCTAATAAAGTGAATAAGTCAATTAGTGAACGGGTGAATAAGCCACTGGTAGTATTACCATTCACTTATTCACTCATTCACTTATTGACCAGTATTAATTATCTCGCTCCAGTCCGCTTAGGGCTGTTTGGAACACGACGCTTAGGTGCGTTTGTTCCACGAGTACGGCCACCGCGACCAGCTTCTGCCTGCGCTTCAGCTTCCAGACGTGCAGCACGCTTTTCGTTTTCATCATTGCTGTCTTCCACATCAGAATCTTTCGCTTCCTGTCTTTCAGCAAGACCTTCAGCAATTGCAGCAGTAATGTATTCAACGATGATTGCGATCGACTTGGTTGCGTCATCATTCGCAGGAATCGGGAAATCAACTTTATTCGGATCACAGTTGGTATCCACCATACCGAAGGTTGTTACACCCAGGCGCTTGGCTTCAGCCAGTGCAATATGCTCGTGACCGATATCAATAATGAACAAAGCAGCAGGAACACGTCCCAGTTGAGCGATACCACCCAACACTTTTTCCATTTTCTCTTTATCGCGGGTCAGCGTTAAACGCTCTTTTTTAGTGATATTATCCAAGGTACCATCACCCAGCATTTTTTCGATGCTCTGCATCTTCTTCACGCTCTTACGAACCGTGTTGAAGTTGGTCAGCATACCACCTAACCAACGCTCGGTTACGTAGGGCATGTTTACACGCTGTGCGCACTGCGTAGCGATTTCTTTCGCCTGTTTCTTGGTGCCTACGAACATTACTTTCTTTCCGCTGCGAGCAATCTGCTTAAGGGCAGCTGCTGCTTCCTGCAGACTTTCAGTTGTTTTGTTCAGGTCGATGATATGAATACCTTTCTTCTCAGCGAAGATATAAGGCAACATTTTTGGATTCCACTTCTTCTTCAGGTGACCGAAATGTACACCTGCATCAAGAAGTTGCTGTTGTAAGGATGTATTATTTTCCATCGTAGTCTTTTTAATTTTTGTTTGAAGGTTGAAGCAGACAGATTAACGTTTGCTGAACTGGTAGCTTCTACGGGCTTTCTTACGTCCTGGTTTTTTACGTTCAACACCACGGGGATCGCGGGTTAAGTAACCACCAGCCTTCAGGGTTGGACGGAATTCAGCATTTACCTCGAGCAATGCACGGGCAATACCCAGTTTGGCAGCTTCAGCCTGACCTTTAACACCACCACCGGTAGCATTAATTACGATGTCAAACTTGTCGAGGGCTTCGATTGCCTTCAACGGAGCTTCTACCTGATTTTGCAAGTAAACCAGGGGAAAATATACTTTGTAATCCTTGTTGTTTATAGTGATTTTACCTTCGCCTTTGCTGAGGAACACACGTGTCACAGCTTCCTTACGACGGCCTAATCCGTTTTTTTGCTTTTCCATCTATTCGGAATTTGAGATAATGATTGGTGATTAAAATTTCAGTTCTTTCGGTTGCTGTGCAGTGTGCGGGTGGCTATCACCGGCATATACAAACAACTTCTTGTACATTTTGCGGCCAAGGCGATTTTTCGGCAACATACCTTTTACAGCACGCTCGATAATCACTTCCGGACGACGTTTCAACAGATCTTTTGCAACCTCTTCTTTACGTCCACCTGGATAACCACTGAAATTTTCGTACACTTTCTGATCCAGCTTCTGACCAGTGAACTGAATTTTGTCGGCATTGATAACGACGATGAAATCTCCACAATCAACATGAGGAGTGTAATACGCTTTGTTCTTACCACGAAGTACGGCCGCGATTCTGGCACACATGCGTCCTACGGTTTGATTGGTACCATCTACAACGTACCAGTTACGCTGTACTGTAGCCTCGTTCGCATGCTTGGTGGTGAAATGTAATTTGCTCATTTAAACTTAATTTAGTCCGTTACCGCCATCCCGGTAACTGGAATGATGAAATAATTCGGAGCGCAAAGGTAGGCGGAAGCGATGCATTTTACCAACAAATTTCATCACTAATTTTAATCATGCATTTGTAACCAATTGATTATCAATAAACATTTTTACACTAAATTTTTATAGATGGCAGATTTGAACCTTGGCCGGTCAAGTTTTGGCAATCCGGCACATGCAGATCGGGTACTTTCCGAAGCGGAAGCATTGGCTTTACTTAATGAATGGGTACCAAATGAACGACTTCGCCTGCATATGCTGCAGGTTGGCGCAGTTATGAAATCCTGGGCGTTGGAAAAAGAAGGGTTGCCCGTATCAGAAGCACACAAATGGTGGCTGGCAGGTGTACTACATGATGCGGATTGGGAGAAATATCCTGATCAGCACTGTAGCCGTATAATAGAAGAACTGGAGAACCGACAGGTGGATCCAACCATCATTCGAACCATTGCCTGTCATGGTCCGCGTCATTTTGGTGTGGAGCCGGAAACAACAATGGAGAAAATGATCTATGTGTTTGATGAACTTTCAGGGTTCATTCATGCCGCTGCATTGATCCGTCCCACTCAATACGAAGGGATGGATGTGAAATCAGTACTCAAAAAACTGAAGACTCCCTCCTTCGCCGCTCAGGTAAACCGAGAGGAAATCCAGGATGCCCTCAGCAGGATAGATTTTACGCTGGAAGAAATAATCGGGTTTATCCTTACACATCAGAGAGAGGTATCAGACACATGTTAGAACATTGTCCTAACATGTGTCTGATACCTTTTTGACACCTAAAGTGGAGTTACCAAATAACTGTGGGTTGCAAAATTCACCTTGATTTTGTAAGTGCCGGAATTAACGGGACCAGGTATATTGGAGGCAAGGTTGAACCCCATTACACCACCCTCCCGCAATCCGGGTAATGTATTATTGGCAACAGCATATTTTTTATTCCAGTTACCATTTTCAGGCAATAAAAGATACTCCGAATTCCCATTGAGTTCTAGCGTGAGTTCATACTCTACGGAATTTAACCGGGTAAACTGCTGGCTCGGAACAGGTACCGGATTATTCCATTGTCCCGGAGTAGCATTGCCAACCATAAACAAAGCGGAAGGCAATTCTGCATCCGCAAATGGGGTTACTACAAACTTGCCCGACTGAAAATCCAATTCAATTTTATATAGTCCGGCTGTTGCTGGTCCGGGTATATTGTCATTCAACCCAAATCCAAAATCTCCACCTGCCGATAAGCCACTCAGGCCCTTATTTGCAACAGAATATTTTTGATCCCAAAGTCCGTTCATAGGCAATACCAGGTACTCCCCATTCGCTTTCAAATCAAAAACTCCCGCAAATACTGTTTCTGAAATGCGCGAAAACTCCTGAGTTGGCACCGAAACCGGATTCGTCCAGTCGCCCTGTGTTGCACTACCAACCAAAAACAACCGGCCGCTTTCAGGAAGCGCAACTTTAGGAGGTACTTTGTAAGGTGTCATTCGAATAGGCAAAACATTCGAAAACCGACGCTCATTATTATTCGGATAGGAAGAAATCACCCGCAATTCCATATCATAGGGCGTATTAAATTCAAAGCCTCTGTCCAATAAGAATGTATTGAGTTCTTTGTTGAGATAACTGGTTGATAAAGCCCCTGTCAATACCCGCTGATTTGCTTTAGAAAAATTATTACCAACCTGATCAATTTCAATAACATATTTAAATCCGGCTGTATCAGCTGCATAACCGGGATTGGTCCAATTAACCACCAAGCCCGTTTCCAGCGAATCAGATGGTACCGGAGCTATTGTATTCGCCGAAACAGTAATCGACGGCTCTATTCCGTTTTCATAATATGGAAGATCATCTGCTTTATCGCATCCAATCAGCAGCATTGCACCAAGCAATAGACTGCTTATTAATTTTATTATGTTGTTCATGATTTATTTCTTTAATGGTTACACTACTTACTGCTTGATAACAGTAAATTTTCCCCGTTGAAAATCCACCGTAATTTTATATGTACCAGCAGCAGCCGGACCAGGGAAATCTTCGCCGCTATTGTAAATAAAATCACCGCCCTCAGAAAGCCCTGCAATACTATTTTCCGTAACAGCATATTTTGTCCAGTCACCGTTGGTTGGTAGCAGCAGGTAGTTTCCACCTCCTACCAGGCTTATGGTAAGCTCATACAATGTTTCACTTATTTTTGTGAACTCATTTGTAGCTTCCGGTACCGGATTGTTCCAGCCTGCAGGCGTAGCATTTCCAACGATAAACAACCGTCCGGTTGCCGGAGGTGTGACCTTTGGAGGAATTGCATATGGTGTAGCTTTAAACGAAATATTATTGGAGAACGCAGAAGCAGCCGATGTGCCAATTGAAGCTTTGACCCTGGCTTCCAGACTATGCTCCACACTATTTGCCATCTTCAGTGTATTCAATATAAAATCGTTCAGTTCACGAACCTGGAATGAGCGGGTTAATTCTCTGTTGATACCCAATGATACTTTATCAGTACCAGTAAAATTTGCTCCCGCAGTATCAATTTCAAGAATATAATTTACATCCTGTGAATTGACCCCTGTCGTAAATCTGAATTCAGGATTTGTCCAACTGAATTTTATGGCCTCCTTCAGGGAGTCCGCCGCATTCAATGCCGGCGTTAAGGTACTTGCACTTAACACAGGCACTTCATTTTGTTCCAGATAAATTCTATTTTCTTCTTTCTCACAGGACATTAATGTGCCTAAAAGAATTATAAAAAGAAAAAATATTGATAAGCGTTTCATATCACTAATTTTTTGCTTTGATTAATAACCGGTATTCTGACCAAGATTCGGATTGGCTGTTCGATTCGTAGCAGGAATGGGGAATAGATTATATTTTTCATCAACTGCTGAACCGGATGAAACCCCTCCTTTCCAGGGCCATAAATAGGCACCGGTTGTAAGCTGTCCATAGCGAATCAAATCTGTACGGCGATGACCTTCCCAATACAATTCCCGCGCACGCTCATCCAGAATATTCTGTATAGTTAAATCAGCTGAAATCAACCGTCCCACATCATTCGGACCATAACTCTGTCCATAGGCACGAAAGCGTATCCGGTTCATCTGCGCCAGTGCGGTAGAAAGGTCTCCCCCACCGCCACGCAAATGGGCTTCTGCATAAATCAGAATCATTTCTGACAACCGAAAAACAGGAAAATCGATATCTGCAAACTCTTTATTCACATCACTCACCGGCTGACCATCTGACCGGATATTAACATACTTGCGAACCCATACACCCTGAGCAAAATCACTCAATGCATTAATGGTTCCATTGGCAAGATTGGAAAACATAGCCCGCTGATCCGTATTACCGGATTGATCCGCAAACTTATTGGCCAATGCTGTTGTAGCGCGATAGCCGTACCAGCCACCATTGGTCCCATATTCTGCGAAATTATCACCGGAAGCAGCATGTATAAAAAAGGTGGTATTACCAAAACTCTGCGTTCTCAAACCATCACAATTGATAACATACATAAACTCACTTGCAGCCTTATCATTGTCTGCCATAAATACTTCCCGATAATTCGGATGCAATTCATAGCCGGCATCAATAACTTTTTTAGCATAAGTCAATGCATCTGTATATCGGGGAGTTCCTGTATAAACTTCCGCATTCAGGTATAATCTTGCAAGTAAGGCCCAGGCAGCTCCCTGATCAACCCGACCATATTCAATGGATCTGGCTGCCCCCAATTCCGTCTCAATCGCTTTCAATTCGGTTTCGATGTATGCAAACAAATCCGCTCTTGAAATTTCCCGTGGAAGGGCTGTTCCGATCCGGTCCACTTCAGTAACAAAAGTGGACTTACCAAACAGGTCCAGCATTACCCAATAATTAAAAGCACGAAGGAACCGAACTTCTGCACGGGTGCCGGCAATTTCTGAAGCAGCAGTTCCGGTGATTCCACGTGCTGCTATATTTTCGTCTGTTGCTTCCCGTAAGTACTCATTAGAGATCGTGATATTATAAACCGGACGGGCATACATTCCTAAAATAAATGGATCACCAGCATTCCATCTTAATGCATGAAAATCCTGAATGGTCTGGTCATTCCAGGCAACCACCGCCTCATCTGTCGGTAATTCCTGACAGTTAAAAAATCCACGGATAAACGGTGATTGCGATCCTTCATCCAGTCCCTGGATATCTGATTGTCCAGCCGGACCAGCATTACCTGTTGTAGCCATTCCACCATAAATCTTGGCAAGTACGGCTTTATATCCTTCGGGTGTGGCATAAGCCGTTTGAGGTGTTAAATCGTTGGTTGGAAATAAATCCAGTTTTTTAGCGCAGGAGCCCAACAATGTTGCGCCCAACACCACTATCGCAAATTTTGATTTGATCAAATTTTTCATACTGCAAACAATTGTTGATTAAAAATCGAGGTTCATACCCAATGAGTAAATACGCGGACGAGGATAAATGGTATTATCCACTCCATCATTTGCGAGTTCAGGATCAAGTCCGGAATACTTCGTTATGATGAAAACATTCTGGATACTAACCCCAAGACGCATATTGGCTCTTCCCTGAAATACCTGCCCTACAGTGTAACCGAGGTTTATATTATCCAACCGGAAAAAGGACGCATTCTCAATGTAATGATCCGACAGGTATTGGTTATTAAAGAAGCCGGTATTATAATAACTACGGGTGGTATTCTGTATAAAATTGATCGGGTTCTGTACATTCCGGAAGGCGGCGCGTTCTGAATTCAGGTTATTGTACAGGTAGTTTCCTGTTGTTCCATGGCCTGCCAATCCAACCATAAACCGCTTATAATTGACCTGTGTGTTAATCCCAAAAAGAAAATCAGGTGCACCCTGCTTGTAGAGATATCGATCCGATTGATTGATCGTTCCATCCCGATTGAGATCTTCGTATAATCCTTCAATCGGTTTATTGGTTGCCGGATCATAAATCTGCTTGTAAACAAAATAAGTATAGGGACGATAGCCTACCACATGTTTGGCTATTGTATTACCTGTACCTCCCTGAATGCCGAGCACATCAATTCCGGTAAAGGAGGCATCCTCCTGTTTTAAAAGATTCGTGATTTTTACATCCTGAAACGTCACATTGAATCCAAGATCCCAGGTTAGGTTATTGGTACGAACCGGTACTGTGTTTAATACAAATTCAACTCCTTTGTTTTCAATATTCCCTACGTTAGTTGTCAATTGATTTACAAAGTTCGAACCAGGGGCTACCGGCACGGTACTCAACAGGTCTTCTGTTTTCTTCTGATATACATCGATACTACCTGAGATTCGGTTACCAAAGAACCCAAAGTCCAATCCAATATTCGCAGTGGTGGTAGTTTCCCATTTGATATTGGGATCATAGCCAGCCGGACGTAAATACGAATAAAAGGTATTTCCAAACTGGTATTGTGCGGTTTGTGTACTGGCAGTATATCTTGGCAGATAAGAATAAAAATCACCGATATCCTGTTGCCCGGTAACACCCCAGCTTAAACGAAGTTTTAAATCACTAACTGTATTGCTGCTGCTAAAGAATTCTTCATTCATTCTCCAGGCCAGTGCAACTGCAGGGAAATATCCCACCCTGGTATCAGGAGAAAATTTAGAACTCGCATCCCGACGAATGGAAGCGGTCAACAAGTATTTATTTGCCAGTGTATAGTTTAACCGCCCCAGGTAAGATTCCAGGCGATACCTTGGCTCATCAAATGGAAAATTCGGAGTAGAACCCGGAATCAGTCTTCCATCCTGACCAAAAGCGGAGAAATTATAATTCTTAATGAGGAAATCCTGGTAGCTATGACCCACCAATACATCAAATTTACTATTGATGGAAGTCAGATCTTTTGTATAAAACAAGGAGAAATCAGCGAGCTGGTTGCGTTTCATCTGCTGGTATTGAGATACCCGTCCGTTGGTGCGGAAATTGGTAGCAGAACGTTTATCAAATATATCACGACCTTCTCCTTCATTGTACTCCACCCCCAGGTTTACCAATACATGTAAATCGGGAAGAAAATGAAGTTTGTAATCCGCCTGTACGTTTCCGATAAAACGAAAAACATTGGAGCGATTATCCCTCAGGTTCAGTAAGGAAACCGGATTCCGGGTTGCCAGATTAATCGGTAAATCATCGGATTGCAGCCATTCGTAATAACCACCCCACTCCTGCTTTCCACTGTATACCGGCTGTGTTGGATCAAATGTTACAGCTGCACCAATTGCACCTTCATCCGCAAAACGATTGGAGGTACTTGCTGTTTTCACTGCAACATTTAAAGTCAGATGATCATCAAAAAATTTAGGATTAAGATTAAGCGCCGTAGAAAAGCGATCAAATTCATTTGTTTTTAAGGTTCCTTCCTGATTCAGATAACCCACCGATAAACGGTAAGGCAATTTTTTTCCCAATGAACCGCTTACGTTGAAATTGTTATCGAATCCAATTGCATCCTGAAAGATTTCATCCTGCCAGTTGGTATTGGCTGACCCCAGCAAGTTGAGAAAAGATTCATTGCCTTCTTCCTGAATCAGGTTTCTGATTTCACTTGCAGACAATACATCTACCTGATCTGTTAGCTGACCAAGTGATAATGTAGAATTGAAATTAAATTTTGGCTTTCCGCTGGTGCCTTTTTTTGTAGTAATGATCAACACACCATTGGAAGCGCGGGAACCATACAATGCGGTAGCTGCTGCATCTTTCAATACGTTCATTGATTCGATATCATTCGGATTGATGGTATTCAGAATATTCGCGGAACCACTTACACCACCACCATCGAGGGGAACTCCGTCTACTACAATCAGTGGATCATTACTTGAGTTAAGAGACGCACCACCACGAATCCGGATCCTGCTTCCTCCACCTGCTGACCCCCCACCGGTGGTTACCTGTAAACCTGCCACTTTACCAGTTAGCAATTGCTCCGGTGAGTTGATCACTCCCTTCTGGAATTCTTTGGCTGTTACAGATGTTACAGCACCGGTTAAATCTGATTTTTTTCTGGTTCCATAGGCAACCACAACCACTTCTCCCAATGCAGCATTATCGGGTCCCAATGAAATGTTGAAACTGGAAGCAGCAGTTGAAATTTCCTGACTGGCAAATCCTACGGAGGATATAACCAGCACTCTGGCTGATTCCGAAACGGTAATACTGAATGAACCGTCACTAGCTGTTTGAACTCCGGTACTGGATCCTTTTACCAGTACAGAAGCACCCACAATTGGTGTACCGTCCTTTCTGTCTGTAACCTTTCCGGAGATTGTTTTGGTTTGTGCATGAACGCCCTGCTGCAGTAGTGTAAGAAACAATAACGGCAAGGCAATCTTAAGCAGACGTTTCAATGACATAATCGTGCGTGTTGCGTTTTTTATAATAAAGAAATCGTTAAGCCGGCTTTGTGTACTTTCTACATATTAAAAATGTGTAAAAAGTACACAAACATAGAAATAAAATTTCTAGAATTTAACATTTGTTAAAGATTTTTTTTACGCTGAAACCAAAGACTACACATGATTTCCTGACGCAGGGCATAAACCTGTGTAAATCAATTTATCCAGTCATTAAGAAGGAAAAACAAGTGGCTGCTCAGGAGATTTTTTTTGCTTTTTTGGCAAATTTCGCAGCGTTGAATTTGTATAGTTTACCCGGACGGTGGGGCACATCTTCCTCCAGTTCATTAAGATCCACCAGCCAGTCCATCATGAAGAATTTTTTGCGGAAATTCCGGCGATCCAATTCGCAATTCAAAACTGCTTCATATACACTTTGCAATTCACGAAGAGAGAATTTCTTGGGTAGCAGATTAAATACAACCGGCTGATCATCCACTTTTTCACGCAGTCGATCCAGACAGGTATCAAGAATACTTTTATGGTCAAACGCCATTTCTGCAATGTCTTTTACCGGATGCCAATGCAATTCATTATCCGATAATTTCAACTGATGATCCTTGATATTTACCAGTGAAAAATACGCTGTGGTTATTACCCTTCCGGCAGGGTGGCGATTCACTTTACCAAATGTATGAACCTGTTCGAGGTACACGTCATCCAGTCCGGTTCTTTCCTTCAAAATCCGATAGGAGGCCGAATTGATATCTTCATCGGGCTTCACCAAATCTCCCAATAAAGACCACATGCCCTTATATTCCTTGATATTACATTTAATAACCAAAACCTTCAGTTCTCCATCCTCGAAACCAAAGATTACACAATCCACAGACAACGCTATCCGGAAATAATCCTTATCACTTAATTCTCCAAAATGACTGAACCTCGAAATCTGTTTCATGTTGTTGTTTTTACTGCACCAGCAGTTTTATTATCTTTCGTTTATCATTGACCTGTAATTGCAAAAGATAAATACCTTTTTGCAAACTACCTACGAGCGCCGGATCAAGACGAGTTTGATGTGCGCCTATAGCCCTGTTGCCAACCGGAATAATTCCTATCGACCGGCCATTCATATCCATCAATGTGAACTGAACCTTCCCGGCTTCCGGCAATTCATAACGGATTATTGAACTTACCTGAACCGGATTGGGCATCATCCTCAAACGGAAAATATCCGTTGTTTCTATGTCCCGAACCGGAGTTGGAGGGCTACCATTCAGATTCCTGTTAAGGAAAACCTTGTATCCTCCCGCCGGCAAATTTATGCTTTGTGCGTTACCGGTGGCTGCAAAAGGTTCACCTGTGAATAATTCAAACCAGATACCCGCCTGAGGAAAGGAGATCTGAACCGGAGCCTGATTGGTACCGAAATTTCCAACCACTACAATTTTTGAACTATCACTGGTTAATCGCAGCCACTTAACCGCATTTACCAGATCATGCTGAACTTCACCCGCTATAAACAATCGTTCGAAATATTGATTATTCCGAAGTTCCAACATGGTTTTGTACACATTTCTCAACTGAACCCTGCCGGCATTCTGGTAGTAATTCCATCGAATCGGCTTGGGATCTGTACGGCAATTATTATTAACCGTGCCATCCGGACAGTAATTGATACTTAAATCATAGCCCAACTCTCCAAACTGCCAGATGAGCTTTGGTCCGGGTATAGCCAGTAAAAAACTGGCAGCCAGTTCATTTCTTTTTAGCGCGATGGATTCCTCACGGATATTGTACCCAGCAATACTGGCGCCTTCATTTTTGCATTTAACCATGGAACGTTCTTCATCATGGCTTTCCATATAACTGATCAGGTGTGGCTTTTGCCAGTTACGAACAGTATGAAGTGCCCCACTGAAATTGGAATTGCTGATCTGCCCCTTGGCTGCTTCGGTAAAATTATAATTCATATTTCCCCAAAGCATCATACCATAATTTGACAATTCATTTTCTTCATTATTAGATCCCAGGTGTTCAAGTATTACATAGGAACCGGGAGCTTTCAGCTGAAGCGTATCATAATAGGCTTTCCAGATGGCTACCCTGCTGGCGTCATAGGAACTCCATCCGTTTACATCACAATTGCCCCCCGAATCATCGCAGGTTTTGGTTTGGGTAAAGCCTTTTGACAAATCAAAACGGAAGCCATCCAGCTTGTACTCCTGCAACCAGAAAGAACAAACATCACTGAAGAATTTCTTGGACGCAACTGCTTCATGGTTCATATCATAGCCAACATTAAAAGCATGTTTGGCAACCGGATTAAACCAGGGATTATTGGCCGCCGGACGATTATTGACCGCATCAAAATACAATTGAACCATGGGTGATTGTCCAAATGAATGATTCAATACCATGTCCATGACCACAGCAATTCCGTTTTTATGACACTCATCAATAAACGCTTTCAGTGTATTTTTCGGTCCGTAGTATTTATCGGGAGCGAAATAATAAGAAGGATTATACCCCCAGCTACTATTGCCCTCAAATTCATTAAACGGCATCAGATGCAATGCATTTACACCCAGATTTTTGAAATAACCGATCGAATCTTTAAGGGTTGTCCAGTCATGCTTCTCCACAAAATCACGCAGCAATACTTCATAGATTACCAGCTTCTCTTTTGCCGGCCGTTGGAAACTGGGTACCTGCCAGGTATAACCGGGCGCATTGGTTTGTAACACACTTACTATTCCGGTCGTTTTTCCCGTCGGGTAGGCCTTTAGGTTAGGATAAGTTGCAGCAGAAATAAACGGATCATTCCATGGATCTAGTATTTTTTCACAATAGGGGTCGCCGATTTTTAAAGTGCCATCCACCAGGTATTGATACGCGTATTCCGTACTGGGATTCAATCCCGTTATCCGTAACCAGAAATGATTGCCATCCGGGGTTTTATTCATCTGGTAGGCGAGTGATTCTTCCCAGTTATTGAAATCACCCAATAAATTGACCCTCGTTTTCCCCGGTGCTTTTAATACCAGTGTTGCTGCTATACCCCCGGCTTCATAATTGATGCCTTCCTTCAAACCTGCCGGTAAGGGAGCTTCTGTTGTTGGAAGTGCTACATAAACACGAAATGTATCCGACAGAATGCTTGGATTATCCGGATTGGTAACAATAAAAACATGTTCACCGGCAGAAGGGATGGTGGCCGTAAAATTTATGATCGTATCATTATTTTCAGTAGCCAGCGGGGCTCCATTCCGGGTGATTGCCAGCTTTTGGTAAATCGTGCTCCTTGCTTCAATTTCAATAGTGGAACCAACTGTCAGATTTTGTGGTAGTAAAAATGGTTTGAATCTTGGTTCAAATGCAGGTTTGGTATATCGCACGGCAGCAGTCCCTGCTGGATACACATCCCAATAAATATTGCCCTGATCCACACTCAGATCCGAATTTTTTCCTTCCAACGCATTTCCCGATGGATTATAAGACCGGAAGACCATCGCAATTTTTAGAATTTTCTCTCCCGCCGGTACATTGTAATAGCTTCGAATATTGGGAATAGTAAAGGAATAGGTTGTACCGGAACCTTTTACCATACGCGCGGCAACATCATTGGTATTCCAGGTGGTGGTAACATATTTCCAGTCGCCGCTGTTGGTACTCTTATCCGTTATTACTCCGGTATGGATATAAATATCACCTGAATAATTTAGCAATCCCTGATTGCCTTTGGAGGCATCAAAAATTATATGAACCCCTTTATCATCGGTGGGGAAAAATGGATTTGTGACGATTTGTGCCTGAATCCGGCAAACAGATAACAGCAGCAAGAACAGGTAAGCAGTCTTTCTCATGGCAAAGCAATAATGTGTTAAAAATACACATTAAATGATACTATCCAAATTTTGTTGAAACTTTACGGCCATGTATACGGAACAACAAACCAGGGATCTTCAATCCAAAACTGCTGTCTTTTTACAAAACTTGCCTTCGCTGCCATCCACAGAAGTGGAAGCACTGCGGGATGTATTGCGTTTTCATGAATACCGCTATTACGTGCTGGATGCACCCCTGCTGGCCGATTTCGAATACGATCAGTTATACAAAGCCCTGGAAGCAATTGAAAAAACAAATCCGGAGCTGATTCGGCCCGATTCCCCCACACAACGGGTGGCCAACTCCCTGAATGGTGCTTTTCCAACCGTAAATCACCTGGTACCAATGTTATCATTGGATAATTCCTACAATGCGGAGGATCTAATTGATTGGGATCGTCGTGTACGGGAAGGTGCCAAAACCTCCACTATTGAATACTGTGTTGAACCAAAATTTGACGGAGCAAGCATCTCACTGATTTATGAAAATGATTTGCTGGTGCGGGGAGCTACCCGTGGTGATGGCATTCAGGGGGATGATATCACCACCAATATACGTCAGATCCGTTCCGTACCCCTATCCGCCAGGTTTTCAGAATATGGTATTACACAAATTGAAATAAGGGGCGAAGTATTGCTTACAAAAAAACATTTCAAAGCTTTCAACGATAAACTGGCAGAACAAAATCTGCCACCACTTGCCAATCCGCGGAATGCGGCATCAGGATCCCTTCGGATCAAGGATCCTGAAGAAGTACGACGTCGAAATCTGGAAGCTTTTTTATACCATGTCAGCTATCATGTAGACCAGGCCAATCAAACCCCGGCCGCATTGGAAAAACACAGTTCCAGTCTGGATCTTTTATGGGAGCTCGGTTTTCGCAGTCCGGCTAAAGAAAAGCAGGTATTTACCGGCATCGAAGATGTTATTCAATATTGCCTGGATTTTGAAGCGGGGCGCGATGATCTGCCCTATGAAATTGACGGTATGGTGATTAAAGTAAACAGCCTTGATTTGCAGGATGAATTGGGAATGACAACCCATCACCCCCGATGGGCCATTGCGTACAAATTCAAAGCAAGGCAAGCTACCAGTAAACTTCGGGGAGTGGATTTTCAGGTGGGCAGAACCGGTGCCATAACACCCGTAGCAAAAATTGATCCCGTTCCAATTGGTGGTGTTACAGTAGGCTCAATTTCGCTGTTCAATGAGGATGTGATCAAAGAAAAAGACCTGATGATTGGAGACACCGTGCTGGTTGAAAGAGCAGGTGATGTGATTCCTTACATAGTAAAATCATTGGCAGAACTTCGTAACGGTGAGGAACAACCGATACTATTTCCTTCTGCCTGTCCGCGTTGTTCCAGTACGCTGGCAAGGGAAGAAGGAGAAGCTGTTTGGCGTTGTATTAATATTGATTGTCCGGCTCAGGTAGTGGAACGAATTATTCATTTTGTGTCCAAAGATGCCATGGATATCAGGAGTTTTGGAGAAGCCAATGTGCGGAAATTCTATGAACTGGGCTGGTTGTCTGATATACCGGGTATTTATCGCCTACCCTACGAAAAAATGCGGCAGTTGGGTGGATTTGGTGAGAAGTCCATCACCAATCTGCAAACCAATATTGAAAAATCGAAAACTCAGCCACTGCATCGATTGATTTTTGCTATGGGAATCCGGTATGTGGGTGAAACTACCGCTAAAACCCTTGCACAAAGTATTAGTCATTTGAATGATTTGAGCCGGATGAGTCTGGAAGAATTGCAGTCGCTGGAAGATGTTGGTGTGAAGGTTGCCAACAGCATCTACCTGTTTTTCCGGAATCAGGCCAATATAGAGCTGATAAAGGAGCTGGAAGCATTGGGACTAACCATGCAAACGGAAAAGAAAACACCGATGACAGACGGGTTATTATCCGGACAAAGTTTTCTTTTCACAGGCACCCTTAACCGATTAAAGCGGACAGAAGCGGAAGAAATGGTGGAAGCCCGCGGTGGAAAGCTGCTGAGCGGCGTCAGCAGTAAGCTGAATTACCTGGTTGTAGGGGACGATGCGGGGTCAAAACTGGAAAAGGCGAAGAAGATCCCGCAGATTCAAATCCTTACAGAAGAAGACTTTATAAAAATGATGGGTGGAGAATAAACGCATAATGATTTTGGTGCATATCTTTTCGTAACTTTAAAAAAAAGGGTACGATGATTAAATCAATATCTGGCGAAGTATGGAAGCCTCTTCAGTTTCCGGGATGGAAACACCTTCGCAAACAGTATGCCTTGTCCTCCAACGGTCGTGTTGCCAGTTATGCTGAAAAAGTTAACGAGGATGGTAAACTGTTGAACGGTTCGCTTACCACCGGTTACAAAACCTTAAATCTGCACCGGCCAGGTAATAACGGAACATTGTATATCCACCGTGAAATTGCCCGACTCTTCCTGAAGAAGCCATCACCCAGGCATCGTTATGTAATTCACCTGAATCATAACAAAACAGACAATTCAATCAAAAACCTTCAATGGGCTACACTGGAAGAAATGATCGAACACCAGCAAAGCAGTCCGGCTAAGCTGGCCTACAAAAAAGTGCAGGCAAACCGTTCAAACGGTTTAAAGCTGAATGCCACCCAGGTGCGTTCGATCAAGAAAACATTAAACAGTAAGAACCGCACCATGACCATCCGTCAGTTGGCTGAAAAATATGGGGTAAGTGAAATGACCCTCTATCGGATTAAAAGCGGTGAAAACTGGGCAAAAGTAAAATGAACAAGCTGCCTGCGATTCTGTTTTACCTTTGGACACTTTAAAACATCGCATGGCCTATCATTCTCTGGAAGCAGCCTTATTGGATTTAGAGCGGAACGGACAATTGGTTCGGATTCGCGAAGAAGTTGACCCCTATCTGGAAATGGCGGCAATACACCTGCGCATTTATGAGGCAGGAGGACCAGCCTTATTGTTTGAGCAGGTAAAGGGAAGTCGATTTCGGGCAGCTTCCAATATATTTGGAACCCTCGACCGAAGCAGGTTTCTGTTTCGGGAAAGTCTGCAGCAGGTTCAGCAATTAATTCAGTTAAAAAACGATCCCATAAAAGCACTGAAGCATCCATTTCGGTATGCAGGTGCAGGTATGGCGGCTTTAAAAGCACTTCCTTTAAGAAATCCACGCAGCAAGCCGGTCTTATTCCAAAAGATACGAATAAGCGAACTACCATTGGTACACCACTGGCCAATGGATGGAGGTGCATTTGTTACCCTGCCACAGGTATATACCGAAGATATAGACCAGCCAGGTATAATGAAAGCCAATCTGGGAATGTACAGAATCCAGTTAACCGGAAATGATTATGTGACGGATCAGGAAATTGGCCTGCATTATCAGCTGCATCGGGGCATCGGTGTTCACCAGACCAGGGCTAACAGGAAAGGACAACCGCTGAAAGTTTCTGTATTTGCAGGCGGACCACCTTCTCATACAGTTTCAGCAGTGATGCCTTTACCGGAAGGAATGAGTGAAATGACTTTTGCAGGCTTATTGGGAAGTCGAAGGTTCCGATATGCTTATCAGGATGGATTTTGCATCAGTACCGATGCAGATTTTGTAATAACCGGAGAAGTATATCCCGGAGAAAATAAACCGGAAGGCCCTTTTGGTGATCACCTCGGTTATTACAGCCTGCGACATGATTTCCCACTGATGCGGGTTCGTAATGTTTATGCGCGGAAAAATGCCATCTGGCCCTTTACAGTAGTGGGCCGACCACCGCAAGAGGATACCAGTTTTGGGCAGCTAATCCATGAAATAACAGGTGATGCCATTCCACAGGAAATACCAGGATTAAAAGAAGTACATGCAGTAGATGCTGCAGGGGTACACCCATTATTGTTAGCAGTAGGAAGTGAACGGTATACCCCTTATCTGCCCACCAAACAACCGGCAGAATTACTAACCATTGCCAATCATGTGCTGGGAACCGGGCAGTTAAGTCTGGCTAAATTCCTGTTCATAACAGCCGATGACCAGAACCGGGTCAGCACGCATAATGAAGCGGCTTTTTTTCAATTCCTCTTGGAGCGGATTCATCTGGACAGGGATATCCATTTTTATACCAATACCACTATTGACACCCTTGATTATTCAGGTACCGGATTAAATACAGGCAGTAAAGTGGTGATTGCAGCCTATGGTGATCCGGTTCGAACACTCTGCACCGAAGTGCCGGAACAGATAAATGCCATACCGTTTATTCGCGATGCGAAACTGGTTATGCCGGGTGTGGTTGCGATTCAGACATCACCCTATTCAACCCCCGAGGAAGCTGCCGTTGCCATTCAAAAAATGGATGACTACTTACGGCCATCTATACCCGAATTAAATACATTAGCTCTGCTGGTTTGGTGTGATGACGCAGCCTTTACAGCTGCCAACCTCCGAAACTGGTTATGGGTCAGCTTTACAAGAAGCAACCCATCACATGATATTTATGGGATAGATGCTTTTGTAGTAAATAAACACTGGGGATGCCGGGGACCGATGGTTCTTGATGCACGTATCAAACCACATCATGCACCCCCAGTTGAAACCGATCCGGGTGTGGAGAAAAAAATTGATCGTCTTTTTGATAAAGGCGGAAGTTTATACAGAGTTATAAAATGACAACCATGATCCAGACAAGCACCTTATCCTTTCTGAAAGGATTGAAAAAAAACAATGAAAAAACCTGGTTTGAGGCCAATCGCAAAGCATATGATGCTGCGAAAAAAAATGTGGAAGAATTTGTACAATCTATCATTGATGCACATGCGAAAAAAGATTCCGGTATTGCTGATCTGGAGGCTAAAAAATGCATGTTCCGCATCAACCGGGATGTTCGTTTTAGCAAAGACAAATCGCCCTATAAAACCAATTTTGGAGTCAGTATAAATGAGGGAGGGAAGAAGGCATTGGCTGGCGGATACTATATCCATATTGAACCGGGCAAAAGTTTTGCAGGTGGTGGAATTTATATGCCGATGCCTCCAGAGCTAAAAAAAGTTCGACAGGAGATTGACTATAATACAGAAGAATTTGAACGTATTTTGAAAGCAAAATCTTTCGCCTCGATTTATGGCGGATTATCAGATGGGGAAGGCATGAAACTATCCCGGGTACCGCAGGGGTTTGATAAGGAATCACCCGCAGCAGATTATCTCGTTTATAAAAGTTATATCGCAATGGTGCCGTTAACGGACAAGGAACTGACGGATCCCGCCATCACCAAAAAAATACTGAAAGCATTTGAAGCGTTGCAACCGCTGCTTGGTTTTATTAAACGAAGCCTTGAATAAAAGATAAAATGAGCCGAACCTGCGCAGTTGGGTTCGGCTCTTCAATATTATAATAATCCTTTTTGCAGCAGGTATTCTGCAATCTGCACGGCATTTGTTGCTGCGCCTTTGCGGAGATTATCGCTGACGATCCACATGTTTAAGGTATTCGGCTGAGATTCATCGCGACGCAGCCGTCCAACAAATACTTCATCCTTTTCATGTGCATCTTTTGGCATGGGATACTGGGCATTTGCAGGATCATCTACCAGTACAACTCCGGGAGCAGAAGCCAGCAGAGAACGAACTTCATTGATATCAAAATCTTTTGAAAACTCAACGTTCACGCTTTCTGAATGTCCGCCCATTACCGGAATTCTTACGGTGGTTGCTGTTACACGGATTGAATCATCACGCATTATTTTTTTGGTTTCATTCACCATTTTCATTTCTTCCTTGGTATAGCCGTTATCAAGAAACACATCAATCTGAGGAATTACATTCAGGTCGATGGGATATTTATACGCCATTTCCCCTTCTACCCCACTACGTTCATTCATTAATTGGGTAACTGCTTTTACTCCGGTACCAGTAACACTCTGGTAGGTAGAAACTACCAGTCGTTGAATGCCATATTTTTTATGGAGTGGATTCAATGCTACTACCATCTGAATGGTTGAGCAATTGGGATTGGCAATGATTTTATCATTGGTGGTAAGGATATCAGCGTTGAGTTCAGGAACAACCAGTGGTTTGGTAGGATCCATTCGCCAGGCGGAGGAATTATCAATTACAGTGATGCCTGCTTCGGCAAACTTTGGAGCCCATTCCAGCGAGGTACTACCGCCAGCCGAAAAGATGGCTACAGCCGGTTTGGCGGCGATGGCATCGGTCATGCTAACCACTTTGAATTTTTTTCCCTGGTACTCAACTTCTTTACCTACGGATCGTTCAGAGGCTACGGGGATCAATTCTGTGAGCGGAAAATTCCGTTCTGCCAAAACCTGTAACATTTTGGTACCTACCAGTCCGGTGGCACCCACTACTGCGACTTTCATTGCGTTTTTGCTTGCATTTGGTTAAAAAAAAAGCCTCCCCATTCTGGGAAGGCCGTGTTATTTAGTGAACATATACGAGATCACACACCTTCCATCTGTGGGAGCTGTTTTTTGGTCTTCGTTGTATGTTTCATTATAATCATGGTGCACGAAATTAATGTGTAGGGTTTTTTCACCCAAAAAAATATTTCAGGTTGACATTACTGCTGCTTCTCATTAGTTTTGAAAAATGTGGAAATGGATAGTGTGTTGTATAAGTTTACTGAATGCTGAAACTCTTGCCGGACAAGGATTTCCAGTGGTTATATCCGAGCTGATGGGTGATCCTTTGCCGAGTGTTGGATTGCCTGCAGAGGAATATATTGAGCTAACAAATGTTAGCAGTCAGAACGTGGATTTAAGTGGCTGGACGATCACAAATGGTCGAACACGCAGCCTGCTTCCGGAAGAAACATCAATTGAGCCAGGTGAGTTTCTTATCATTTGTGCCAGCCGGGCTCTTTCGTTTTTTCAGGAGTATGGCAAAACAATCGGATTGAGTCCCTTTCCAGTGATCTCCAATGCCGGAGATACTATTTTGTTGTTGGATAAACAGGGTAAGTTAATACATGCCGCAGCTCATCTGCCGGCTTTTTTTAGTCCAGATCAGGCTGATGGTGGCTGGTCGCTGGAGCTGGTGAACAAATCTATGGCCTGCCGGCAAACCGGTAACTGGAAAGCCAGTAATGATGCAAGAGGTGGTAGTCCGGGTAAAGCTAATCCGCAAGATCAGGATGAATTTTTTCAGTCTCAGGTTGATGCACTATTCGCCTGGTGTCCAACAGATAGTACCATCCGGGTTATGTTTTCGGATGGAGTGAACAGGGAAGAAGCAGAAAGAAATTCGAATTATTCATTGACGGCTGGCTATGAAATTCGTAAGGTGAAAATTCTTGAACCTTTCCAGCAGGAAGTTGAGCTTTTATTGAATAAATTGATCGATGCTCAATCAATTTATTCCCTTACGATATCAGGCATTGGTGCCTGCTCGGATGCAATTGGTACCGGAGGCCCTCCACAGGAATTGGCTTTCGGCCTGGATGACCTGGAAGAAACTTCCGTCTTGATCAACGAAATTTTATTTGACCCATCACCAGAGGGAAGTGATTATATAGAATTTATTCATACAGGTAAGCGACCCGTTAATCTTGCCAGATTTCGAATTGCGAACCGTGATAAAAATGGGGATTTGTCCGGATTACAGATGCTGGTGTCTGGTCCGCGATTTATGTATCCGGGCAACTATTTTGCTATAACTATGGGCGTAAGCTGGTTGAAACGACGGTTTCATGTGAAAGTGCCGCATGCAATAGTAGGATTGAGTTCACTTCCTTCCATGCCCAATGAAGAAGGCAAGCTGGTTCTTATCAAAGAGGACAGTACCATTCTGGATGAATTGCATTATTCAGCTAACTGGCATCATGAGATGCTGGGAAACAAAGAAAATGTTTCACTGGAACGAAGGAATAGCAGCATTAAAACGCAGGAGTCAGCTAACTGGATTTCTGCGGCTATGCATGCTGGTTACGGAACACCGGGTTATGAAAATTCACAGAGTTTGGAATCGGCTGATCAAAACAAGATGTATCCGGAAACTGAAGTATTTAGTCCGGATGGAGATGGAATTCAGGATCATTGCAGTATCCAATATCAATTCGTACAGGCAGGATATCTGACGAGTATCCGGATTTATAACCGACAGGGATTGTTGCAGCGGGTATTGGTGAATAATGTGATTTGTGCACCAGCCGGAAAGTTTATCTGGGATGGCACAGATAATAAAGGACGGGCATTGCCAAATGGATTATACCTACTTATTGCAGATACATGGCATGTTTCCGGAAAAACAAAACGTTACCGGATGTCGGTAACGTTGGGTAAAATATATTGAATAAACAGGCGCTTATTATGCCAGTTTAATTTCAAAATTCACGAGGTCAACAAATTGCTGGATGCGATCATCAATCTGTTTAGCTGAAATTTCTTTCATACGGGTTGTCCCGAATTTTTCCACACAAAAAGAAGCCAGAGCAGAACCTTTGATAATAGCCGTTTTCATATTATTGAAAGAGATATCCCTGGTAGCAGCAAGATGTCCAACAAAACCACCTGCAAATGTATCTCCGGCTCCTGTTGGATCGAATACTTCTTCCAGTGGTAGGGCAGGTGCAAAAAACACTTCATTCTCATGAAACAATAATGCTCCGTGTTCACCCTTTTTAATTACCAGGAATTTCGGTCCCATTTTCATAATTTCTTTGGCGGCTTTAACCAAAGAAAACTGACCGCTGAGCTGACGAGCTTCGCTGTCATTCACCATCAGAACATCGACTTCTTTCAGCACCAGTTCCAAATCTTCCATGGCTGAATCCATCCAAAAATTCATGGTATCCATCACAATCAGTTTGGGACGGATTTTCATTTGACGGATTACGCTCAGCTGGATACTGGGCATCAGGTTACCGAGCATCAGGAATTCTGAACCCTGGTAGGAATCCGGCACTTTGGGGTCAAATCCGGCCAGTACATTAAGCTGGGTATCCAATGTGTCGCGGGTGTTCATATCGAGGTGATATTTACCTGCCCAGAAAAAGGATTTCTCATCCTGTTTTATTTCAACGCCATCGAGCTGTACGCCTCTTGCCTGAAGGGCATCCAGTTCTTCTTTTGGGAAATCGTACCCGATAACTGAAATCTGGTTGATGGGCTGCACAAAATTAGAAGCGGCATACGCAACATAAGTGGCTGATCCGCCAATAATTTGTCCACTTTTTCCAAAAGGTGTTTCAATGGCATCAAAGGCCATAGTTCCCACTACGATTAACGACATACTTAAATTTGAAGAGTTGAATTTTCTTTGTTTACCCTCCGGGTGCCACCGATCGGGTGGCACCCGGAGGGTGGATGTAACCGGGCGCAAAAGTACCCGATTTTTTGATTTGATGCACTAACGGTTGTTCGTATGTATCTTTGAGGTCATATGGCGAAGATTAAAAGCAAAAATAATGGCACCAAAAAGGAAGTGATCGTAGAAGCTGCCACCCGCTTATTCCGCGAAAAAGGCTTCAAAGCAGCTTCCATGCGTGATCTGGCTGAAGCGGTAGGTGTGGAAGCAGCCAGCCTGTATAACCATATCCAGTCGAAAGAGGAATTGTTACAGGAAATCTGTTTTAAGGTAGCCAATACCTTTACCCACCATATCGATACCATTGAAGCGAGCGAATTGCCGGTGATCCGCAAAGTTGAATCCCTGCTTCGGTTCCATATCCGACAAATGATCGAGCAATATGAATTGGTATTGGTTGCAGATCGCGATTGGAAACACCTGTCTGACCCCTATCTCTCCAATTTTCATAACCAGCGCAGAACCTATCGAAAAAGACTCGCCGGAATAATTGAGCAGGGAATCGAAACAAAGGAAATCAAACAGGTGGATGCACCAACTGTGGTGCTGATCATGTTACATGCGGTCAATGGAATCGAAAGCTGGCATCGTAGTAAGGAAAAAATATCCGCCAAACAATTGGAAGAGAATATGGTACTGATTATGATTGAAGGCCTGAAATCCTGATCTGTAAACGATTTGAACGCTTGTTATGTCCATTCATTTTCACCCGCTGACGATCAGCGATATCCGTACCGAAACCCGGGATTGTGTATCCATCGCATTTGCTGTTCCAGAAGAATTGAAAGAAACTTACCGGTTTCGGGAGGGACAGACACTTACGCTTCGCGCCACCGTTAATGGGGAAGAAATCAGACGCTCCTATAGCATTTGTAGTTCACCATTGGAAAATGAGTTGAGAATTGCCGTGAAGGCAGTAACGGATGGTAAATTTTCGAACTATGCGAATTCCCAACTAAAAAAGGGAGATCAAATTGAAGTATTACCACCTACCGGCAAATTTTATACAAAACTGGATCCGGATTCGAACAAAGAATATGTTGCATTTGCTGCCGGCAGCGGGATTACACCAATAATTTCCATCATTAAAACTATACTTTCGAAAGAACCTCATAGCCGATTTACATTGATTTATGGGAATCGCAACCGGTCATCGATCATTTTCAGGGAGCAACTGGAAGCATTAAAAAATTTGTTTATGAATCGGTTCCGGCTAATCCATATTCTGAGCCGTGAAAAAACCGATGCGGCCATACATTACGGGCGGATTGATGCGGATAAATGTTCGGCTTTAGGGTCTACCCTACTAAATTTTAAAGGAGTTGACCATTATTTTTTATGCGGTCCGGGGGAGATGATATTTACTGTTCGTGATTTCCTTGAATCAGTTGGAGTTCCTTCCGGGGCCATTCATTTTGAATTGTTTACCACTCCCGGCCAGATCAACAACTCAGGCTCAGAGACAAAATCAGCTCCTGTGGAGAAGGGTCCGGTTGCGATGGTCACTATTAAACTGGATGGAAGATCCATTGAGTTACCAGTGCCTTATCAGGGTATGGCCATTCTGGATGCTGCTCTACAGGCAGGGGCAGATCTTCCCTATGCCTGCAAAGGCGGTGTTTGCTGTACCTGCAGGGCGAAATTGGTTGAAGGGGCGGTGGATATGGATACCAATTACGCATTGGAACCGGAAGAACTAAGGGCAGGATATATCCTGACTTGTCAGAGTCACCCGAGAAGCCAGCGTCTGTTAATTGATTTCGATCAGAAATAGATGAATTGCTAACGTTTGTTAGTATTTAAGGTGTAAATTGCTATTTTTACCATATGGAAAAACAAGGAACTATCCAGCTGGAGTCGGTATTTCAGGATCGGATTGATCAGGATATCCGGATTGAACCCAGAGATTGGATGCCGGAAAAATACCGGCAGACACTGATCCGGCAGATTTCCCAACATGCCCATAGTGAAATTGTAGGCATGTTACCGGAGGGTAACTGGATTACCCGTGCACCATCCCTTCGGCGAAAAGCCACTTTGATTGCCAAGGTACAGGATGAAGCCGGACATGGATTATATCTTTATAGCGCTGCAGAAACGCTGGGGATAAGCCGTGCTGAAATGATTGACCAGCTGCATTCAGGAAAAGCAAAATATTCAAGCATTTTTAATTACCCGACATTAAGTTGGGCTGATATCGGAGCAATTGGCTGGCTGGTGGATGGCGCTGCCATTATGAATCAGGTGCCTTTATGCCGAACTTCCTATGGACCTTATGCCCGCGCAATGGTTCGCATTTGCAAGGAAGAGAGTTTTCACCAGCGGCAGGGATTTGAAATCCTGCTCACCCTTAGCAGGGGCAATAAAGCACAGAAAGCAATGTGTCAGGATGCAATTAATCGCTGGTGGTGGCCAAGTGTGATGATGTTTGGTCCGTCTGATGACGCATCGCCCCATACCGCGCAGAGTATGGCCTGGAAAATCAAACGGTTCACCAATGATGAACTTCGTCAAAAATTCGTGGATATCTGTGCTGATCAGGTAAAAATTCTGGGAATGCTGTTACCTGATCCGGACTTGAAATGGAATGAAGCAAGGGGGCATTTTGATTTTGGCCCTATTAACTGGGAAGAATTCTGGCAGGTAATTGCCGGAAATGGTCCATGTAATAAAGAGCGGATTGCGGCGAGGGTGAAAGCGCATGAGGAAGGTGCGTGGGTTAGAGAAGCGGCATCCGCTTATGCGGAAAAACAACAAACTAAACAAACGGCAGCAGTAGCATGAAAACCTATATAACCATTCAATATTATGGCGATTATGGTGATCGGGAAACGGCCAAAGAATCGTCTGGAAATTTGCCATCTAATCGCGACTGGCCACTATGGGAAGTATTCATAAGAAGTAAAATGGGATTGGATCATAAACATGTGGGTAGTTTGCATGCAGCAGATGCACAGATGGCGATTGAGAATGCACGGGATGTTTATACCCGGCGCCAGGAAGGCATCAGTATCTGGGTGGTGGAAAGTAAAAATATCCATGCTTCCAATCCGGATGATTCCGCCAGTTTTTATGACCCTGCTGACGACAAGGTTTACAGGCATCCAACTTTTTATGAGCTGCCCGATGAACTAAAAGCCATGTAGGAAGTAGGAAGTTTGAAGTTAAAGATCTTCCCACTTCTCATTTCCCACTTCCCACTTCAAACTTCAAACTTCAAACTTCAAACTTCCCCGATGTTTCTTCTTTCTCTCCAAATGGCCGATGATGCCCTTCTACTGGGACACCGCAACAGCGAATGGACAGGGCATGGTCCGAATCTTGAACAGGATATTGCGATTTCCAATATAGCTCTGGATCTGATTGGGCAGGCAAGGAATTTTTATCAATATGCAGCTTTCCAGTTTAATGAAAACAGAACCGCATATGAAGGCCTTATAAATTCGCCGGCATTTCAACAGGTAGCGGAAAACCTTGATGAAGATGATCTCGCATACCTGCGCGATGCCAATGAATTCCGCAATCATTTACTGGTTGAATTAAATAAAGGGGATTGGGCTTTTACCATAACGCGTCAATTTTTTATCAGCTTATATCAGCAGCATTTGTACTCAGATTTACAAAAAAGCTCCGACAGGCAAATAGCAGCGATAGCTGAAAAGTCACTAAAAGAAGTGAATTATCATGTTCGCTGGAGTGGGGAGTGGGTAATCCGGCTGGGTGACGGTACGGAGGAAAGCCATCGCCGTATGCGTTCAGCAATTGATCAACTCTGGCAATATACCGGAGAATTATTTATACCGGCTGATTATCAGGAAAAGGCAGTGCAGCTGGGTATTTTAGTTAATCCGGGGACTTATCGCGAAAGCTGGATGGCAAAAGTTCGTGCTGCATTTGACCAGGCTGGTTTGGTTATCCCGGAAAGCGGTTGGACACAAAAAGGCGGCAAACAGGGCATTCATACCGAACACCTGGGTTACCTGCTGGCTGAATTACAATACCTTCAGCGCAGCTACCCCGGATCCTCGTGGTAGCAACCACCCGTCGGGTGAAAAGAGTAATATGCAGAACGAAGAAACCATATGGGAGTTATTGGAGGAGGTGAAGGATCCGGAACTGCCGGTATTATCGGTTGTGGATCTGGGAATTATCCGTTCGATCAAGCAGCAGGGTAAAGCGGTTGAGGTTACAATTACCCCCACGTATTCCGGTTGTCCGGCTATGGATATTATTGCCATGCAGATTCGGATGCAGCTAAGCAGTCGCGGTTATGCACCGGTAACCATTAAAACTGTACTCTCCCCTGCATGGACAACCGAATGGATGACCGAAGCGGGAAAAGAAAAATTAACCGCCTATGGGATTGCCCCTCCCAATCCGAAACAACAGGTTTGTACACCCGAATATTTTCAACAGGAAGAAGTGGTGCAATGCCCACATTGCAAATCACATCGTACGCATCGGATCAGTGAATTTGGTTCAACAGCCTGCAAAGCACTTTACCAATGTGATGATTGTCTGGAGCCATTTGATTATTTCAAATGTCATTAGCCTTCCCACGATCATTTATTTAATAGGTTTGTACCAGAAATAATTACAATGTCTGATTCCATACTTTTCTCCATTGAAGCCGGTGTTGGTAAAATCACCCTCAACCGCCCTGATAAACTAAATTCATTCAATCGTGAAATGGCGCTGCAGATGCAGACTGCATTAAAAGAATGTGAAGCAGTTGAAGTTCGTTCTGTTTATATAACAGGAGCAGGTAAAGCTTTTTCAGCCGGACAGGATTTATCGGAGGTGGCAGACCCCCAGGGCCCTGGAATGGCAAGAATCTTATCGGAACATTATAATCCGATTGTAATGGCGATACGGGATTTGAAAAAACCGGTTGTGGCAGCGGTGAATGGGGTTGCTGCGGGGGCGGGGGCTAATCTGGCACTTGGGTGCGATATTGTCGTAGCCGCCAAATCAGCCAGTTTTATTCAGGCCTTTTCAAAAATCGGATTGATTCCGGATAGCGGTGGCACTTTTTATTTACCCAGACTAATCGGTCATCAGAAAGCCAGTGCCATAATGATGCTGGGAGATAAAATTTCTGCCGAAGAAGCAGAGCGCCTTGGCATGATCTACAACTATTTTGAAGATGACATTTTCCAAAAGGAAGCCAATCAGATCGCAAACAAGCTTGCATTAATGCCAACAATTGGACTTGCCTATACCAAGAAAGCATTACAGTGGTCTTTTACACATACGCTGATCGAACAATTGGCCAATGAGGACAAACTGCAGCAAAGGGCTGCTAATACAGAAGATTTCAAAGAAGGCGTTCAGGCATTTCTTGAAAAACGATCACCTGTATTTAAAGGAAAATAAGATGGAAAAATCTTCATTTGAAAAGGTTACAGACCATATGATGCAACAGGATGCCTTCAGTAAATGGCTGGGAATTGAACTACTCGAAATTAAAGAAGGATATAGTCGCATTACCATGAGCGTTCGACAAGAGATGGTAAATGGATTCGGAATTGCACATGGCGGGATTGCTTTTTCTCTGGCAGACAGTGCTTTTGCGTTTGCCTGCAATAACCGCAACAATTTATCGGTAGCACTGGATACGAATATCAGTTTCACAAGAGCCGTGCAGGTTGGTGACCAGCTTACAGCAGAGGCCATCGAAATACATAATGGCAGAAGTACAGGGGTTTATTCTATATCTGTTTATAACCAGTACCAGCAACAGGTTGCGCTATTTAAAGGGACCTGTTTTCGCACCGGTAAAGCACATATATAAATTCAATTATGCGAAAATGTTTTAGTACCTTATAGGAACCAATTTGCCTCTCAACACCCTAAAACATTTGCCATGAAACAGCTTTCCAGGTGGGCTTTCCAATGGCCCCAGTCCGCAAGATTCATTATCGCTTTTGTTCAAATTCTGGTCTTCTCCTTAATGATTCAGCTTGCATATGATTTTCAGGAAATTGGAGTTTATTTACCCCTTTGGCTCTTCTGGTTTTCATTGTTGGTTGTACTGGCCGGATATTTTTTTCTTTATAATATCAGGATAAAAACAAAGCGGCGCTTAGTTGGCAGTTATTACCGAAGAAAGCTATTTGATGGTACGGTCATTGCGGCAAGTTTTTTATTAGTTCTTGTGGCCTTTAACCGAAATATGACCTGGGTTAGTTTTCAGCATGGAGTAATGGCAGGTTTAACCACTCATCAAACGTCAATTCCGGTTCAAGAAATTATTGAGCCGGCAGGAATCACAAGAAAGTCTAATAAACTTTCCCGGATGGAGAAAAAATCCTGGAGAAAAGAGATACGAAAGATCAGCCAGGATGGACAGGGCGGAAAAATTGCTTTAATCATTATACTTTCTGTAATTCTTATTCTAGGGTTAGCGGTTGTTTCCTGTGCAATTGCCTGTGAAGGTCCGGTTTTGCTGGGTATTGGAATTTTTGTAGTGGGAACAGGTGCCATTATTTATGGAATCGTTAGATGGATTCAGAAAATCAGGGGAAAACCAAAACAGAATGTTCAGTAGATTACTATATGTTTTATTCATTTAAAGGATTTATTCCTGTAGTAGATGCAAGCTCCTTTGTACATCCACAGGCATGTATAACCGGAAATGTAATTATTGGAAAAGATTGTTATGTAGGTCCGGGTGCCGCTCTAAGGGGTGATTGGGGAGGCATCATTCTGGAAGATGGCTGTAATGTTCAGGAAAACTGCACCATCCACATGTTTCCGGGTTATACTGTTCTTTTAAAAGCCGGCGCTCATATTGGTCATGGTGCAATTATTCATGGTGCACAAATTGGTAAAAATTGTCTGGTTGGTATGAATGCCGTGGTGATGGACCGGGCAGAACTAGGTGATGAATCTATTGTTGGAGCCCTGAGTTTCATTAAGGAAGGAGTTGTGATTCCACCACGCAGCCTGGTGGTTGGAAATCCGGCTAAAGTGATCAAAGAGGTAACTGATGAAATGCTGGCATGGAAAACCAAAGGCACTGCCTTGTACCAGGCCTTGCCGGCAGAATTGCATACGGAAGCCGAAGCCTGTGAGCCTTTAAGAGAGCTGCCTGCCAACCGGCCGAAGCAGGAAATTCTTTATGAAACCTGGCAGCGGTTTCAGCAGGAATGAACCCGAAAACTGGCTTAGCGGAAATAGGATTACCTTCGCGTTTTTAATATCGAATACAAGTGTCAGAGAAATCGAATTTTGTTGATCAGATAAAGATCTTTTGCCGCAGTGGCCATGGCGGAGCGGGAAGTAAACACTTCATGCGCACCAAATTCAATCCTAAAGCAGGACCTGATGGTGGGGATGGCGGACGTGGTGCCCATATCATTTTAAGGGGTAACAAGAACCTTTGGACCCTGCTCCACCTGCGTTACCATAAAAATATCCTGGCTGAAAACGGTGAGGCCGGAAGCGGAAATAATTCATCCGGCCGCAGTGGAAAGGATATTTTCATTGATGTTCCTCTTGGCACCATTGTATTTGACGAGGAATCTGGTGAAAAAGAAGCTGAAATCCTGGATGACGGACAGGAAATCATTCTGATGAAAGGCGGCCGTGGCGGTCTTGGAAATGCCCGGTTTGCGACCCCTACCAATCAGGCTCCTGAACATGCGCAACCCGGAGAACCCGGTGTGGAGGGATTCAAGATTCTGGAATTAAAAGTGTTGGCTGATGTTGGACTGGTAGGATTTCCCAATGCAGGAAAATCAACCCTGCTCAGTGTGTTGACTGCAGCTAAACCTAAAATCGCTGATTATGCATTTACTACCATTAACCCGCAGTTGGGTATGGTGGAATATAGAGACGGGCGATCTTTTTGCATTGCCGACCTCCCTGGAATTATTGAAGGAGCTGCGGAAGGCCGTGGATTAGGACATCGTTTTCTTCGCCATATAGAACGAAATTCCGCTTTGTTGTTCCTTTTGCCTGCTGACAGCAAGGATCACAGGAAAGAATTTGATATTCTTCTGAATGAGTTAAGTGAATATAATCCGGAGATGCTGGAAAAGGACATAGTCATCGCCGTTAGTAAATGCGATATGCTGGATGATGAACTAAAAGCTGCAATAAGCAGAGAATTACCTGCCGATATTCCACATCTTTTCATATCTTCTGTGGCTCAACAGGGCCTTAGTGAATTAAAAGATCTGCTATGGCAAATTCTGAACAGGCCGGTTGACTAAATAATTTACCTATGCGAAAAGGAAGTATTTTCTTAACCCTTCGACTTAGAAAATATCCGGCACTTCGCTTCCTTTCTAACCTGATGCGCAGTTGTTGGCTGTTCTTCCCGTCCATGGTATTTATTATTCTGGCATTGGTGGTTTTTTCGCAATTGAGTCAGGGTCGGGATATTTTAATATCCTTCACAGAAACAGCCGGAAATTTTGGCCATGTACTGGTAGCAAAATTCATTTTTACAATTGCTATATTTTTCTGGGTTTATGTTAGCTGGTATTCATCACGGATGGTTGGGTATATCAAGGAATATCAGCATAGGGAAGCTGTCAGAATTATTGATCCAATAATCAGTGATGAGAAATATGAAGAACTCTATGCAATGGAACTACGGTTCCTGCACCGCTTTCCCAGAATTATCGGTTATTGCTGTTTGTTAGTAGTAATTCTGGCTTTAAGTCTTCTTCAATTCCCAGACAGTAAGCTGAATCAACAACCGTTCTTATTACTCATTTCGCTTACTCTTTTGGCATGGATTGCCGACAGAACTATGATTCGATGGAGTGCAATACCCGGAAAATCTATCTTCCTGCGAAATTTAGCCTGGGTATTATTTGCACTTGTTCTTTTGCTTACAACTTTATTTGTAAAGTTGGAACTATTCCGACAACTTCCTTATATCCTGATTTTGTTGTTTCTATTGCTGGCACTTTATATGCTTTATATAAATGTTCGAAGACAGCATATGAACCGGATTGAAAGAGAATCGAAACGTTCTACCCGAATCAACCCAGTAAAATCCTGGGAAAAATTGGTTGAAGCGGGCATGAATTATCTTCATTTGCCGAAGGAAGAAAAAAACTACTTTGCTGTATTTAATTTGGTGGGATTAATTGGGTTATTCTTTTATTTACTTGCTATTAATTCTCTAACTGCCAGTGTACAAATGGGCCCTTTTGCAGTTCTCTTGCTTGCATTTGCTGTATTACTGGGTTTTGGGAATTTGCTCTCTGCATTATCCTGTAAATACCAGCTCAATGTTCACTTTATCATCCTTTTGCTGGCAGCGTTTTTGCCTACACCGGATCATCATATTGTACGCACAGCTGCCTTAACTGATCGGCAGGTTGATCCGGCCATTTATTCCAGGCGCCAGCACTTATCCGAATATTTTAATAACTGGTTAGTAAGCCGGCCAGAAATAGACACCATGTCTGATTATGATATGAATCTGGTGCTTGCCAATGGAGGTGCTTCGCGTTCAGCCTATTGGGTAGCAACTGTTTTGGGTAAACTGGAAGATGCATCATTAAAAGATTCACGCGGACGATTTTCACGTCATTTATTCTGTTTATCAGGCACCTCCGGTGGAGCTCTGGGTATTTCAAATTTTTACACCACCCTGCTGCATCAAGAGGAAAAAGAAGCGGTTAGGGGATTTGAGGAATCAGGTCGGAATTTTTTACGCCAGGATTTTTTGAGTTTTACACTGGCAAGGATGCTGGGATCGGATTTTTTCAATTATATCCCGCTGTTGAATCAGGTTGTACCAAATGAAGACCGTGCAGAAGCATTGGAACAGGCCATTGAAAAAGGGCTGGATAACGCCTATTACCGGGTAGGATTTGATAGCACCTGGTTCGATCAATGCCTCACACAAACAGGCAAACCGCATAGCTTACCCATACTTTTTATCAATACTACCAGAGTAAAAGACGGGAGTCCGGGTGTGGTTTCAAATATTCATATATCGCCCAATATTTTTAACCGGCGGGTGGATGTAGCAGCTCTCTTACCAGTTAATCAGACGATCCGCCTCAGTACAGCTACCATACTCGGTGCAAGGTTTCCTTATATTAGTCCGGCTGGACGAATTAACCAACATAAAAACCCTTCCACTGAAAATGGATCAGATACACTTCGTGCGCACTATTTTGTGGATGGAGGATATTTTGACAATTCAGGTGCGGGTGCTGTGCAGGAAATGATCCGAACGCTTTTGTTACTTGCCGGAAGCAGTAAGGATCCTGTAATACGTCAGCGGGCAACCAAATTGAATATTCGTGTAATTCATATCACCAATAGTCCACAGGGTACGGTTCCCCTTAAACCCATCGGCCCTTTTGTAAATGACTTATTATCTCCACTACTTACAATTACAGGTGCATTTGATATGCAAACTACAGTGAACGATCGTCGGTTTATTACCTACATGAATGATCTCAGGGATATTACTCAAGGTGGGCCATTTCGCTCTTTCGATTATATTCCCATACATCTTTACAATGATCCTGCACATCCTTCAGACAGTTTATCAAAAGGACCCTATGCTATGAACTGGTTTATATCCGACAGCGTCCGGAACCAGATGGATCGTCGTTTGAAGAACCAACCAAGACTGGAAATGTTAATAAATGAATACAGCTCCCATTCAAGGTGATAATTTGATAATATGAATTTAATTTACCGGTAACTTTGTATGTATAGGTTGCAGCCATGGAAAGTTCTGCTGGCATACGAAAATTAGTCCTGATTCTCCTAACAGGATGTTTTGTTACCTGCCTCCCCCACAAAAGTAGCCAGGCACAGGGACGAAAAAATGTCCAACCCAAGGATACTCTGATTGCAAGCATTGAATTTCTCAAAGCTGAAGATGGTCAATTACATTTCAGAGCACAATATTTTAGCTCGAAAAAAGAAAAGACAACCTTGTATGTCAGGGATCAGGATGGTGAATTGGTATTTGAAGATAAACTGACTGGAATTCAGGCACAGAAAATTTATGCAATTCCTTCAGCATGTTCCAGAGAGCTCGTTTTTGAATGGGTAAAACCGCAACGGATCTTAATAAAAAAATTCAAAGTATTCCGGTCGGAAACAAGTTATGTAACAGTAAGCCGAATGAACTAAACAGCCGGACCATTATCTTTCCACTTCCATAAATGGATGCAGGCATAGGTACGGTAGGGTGCCCATTTTTTAGAAATTTTAAGCATTTTTTCCTTGAATGTTTTCTTATCAGAATCATCCAACTTGTATAATTTTTTCATGGCCATTTGAATACCGAGATCATCCACTGCAAAAACATCTTCCCGTCCCATTGCAAACATAAGTAGCATTTCAACCGTCCACCGACCTACGCCTTTAATCTGTGTGAGGTAAATAATTACTTCCTCGTTGGATAATTTCTCCAGTTTTTTCCAGTCCATACCCTGTTCCATAGCAAACCTCGCCACATTCTGAATATAATTAACCTTGGCATTTGATAATCCAATTCCCCTTAAGGACTCGAATGGAGTATCCAGAATTTGTTGAGGAATAGGCGGATTTCCTTCATAAAGGGCAAGAAATCGCTGTTTAATAACGGCAGCAACTTTTACTGAAAGTTGCTGACTCATTATGGAGCTGCATAGATAAAAATCAATTCTTTTTTGCTTTTTCAAAGTATATGGCTCGCCATCCAGTATGGAAGCCATTTTTTTATCTAGGGATAATTGTTCTAAATATAACATACCCGAAAGTAGTAATTAACTTTACAGAATGGAAAGAATAGTTCAGGCAACTTCAGATGGAAGCCATACGATTGCCGTTCCAGAAATGGATGTAACCTATCACTCCAAACATGGAGCCATTCAGGAATCAAAGCATGTCTTTATTGAAGCAGGATTAAAGTACCAGATGGAAAAAACGGAGGGTACATTTAATCTGTTTGAAATGGGATTTGGAACAGGGCTCAATGCATTGCTAACAGTTTTAGAAAATAGCACCCGGTTGATTCGATATGAAAGCCTGGAAGCATTTCCTCTTGAACCCGCAATGGCAGGATCACTCAATTATGGCGAATTATTGCCTAATAAAAATGCGCGCAATTTTTTAAGGCAACTTCATGAAGCAAATTGGAATGAATGGGTTTCAATTACGGACAGTTTTCAACTCTGCAAACGAAATCAGGATCTCATTGATTTTAATTCTGCGGAATTAATTGACCTGATTTATTTTGATGCATTTGCACCGACTGCTCAACCCAAATTATGGACGGAGTCGATTTTTCGGAAATTAAATAAGTGGATGAAACCAACCGGTGTTTTGGTAACCTATTGTAGCAAAGGGGATGTAAGAAGAGCAATGGTTGCCGCAGGTTTACAGGTGGAAAAAATACCCGGTCCACCGGGCAAACGGGAAATGGTGCGGGCAATTAAACCTGCCTAGGTTCAGAGAAAAAATCCAGCTCGAATGGCGAGTCTGCGGTATTTGGTATCAATTTCATCGGTTCCTCTTGTAGATTTGGTTGCCTGGTAACGATATCCAATACTTAATAAAAACCCTGCAGATCGGTTAAATGGAATTTTTACTCCAAGTCCCGCAGCATATAGAAGTCCGCCTTTAAAGTCTTCTCCATTCTGAGAATCCTGGGTGATATTGGCACCATATCCTGCATCAATAAAATAAAAAGGAAGAACTGTTCCTTTATTAGTCAGATCTCCCCGAAAACTTGCAAATAAAGGAACAATGGTTTGTGTTGCATACAAATCAACCCCTGTTCCAAATCCCAGCATAGCTGCCTGGCTGAATTTATATCCATTTATGGTTTGAAAGGAGAAGGCAGCGGTGGTGACGCCTTCAACCGTAGTTTTACCGGCAACCAGCGGCCCCAATTCAGAGAAGTGGGCAAACCCTTTTGTCTTATAGGAAAAATTCCGGAAGCGATCTTCTGATTTCAGTTCTTTGATATCAGCTTTGCTGAATACCCATATCGTTCCATCCTGGGTTTGAATACTTACCTGTTGATCATTATTATTAAGTAAATTTCCTCTGATGGCGCTGCCATTTTTCAAATACAGAACATCTTCTTTTTTTCCCTGACCAAATGAATTGACGTAAAGCAGTGAAAATAAAACGAAAAGTGAAATTCTCATACGACAAAATTTAACTCTCCGCCCATTCTCTGAAAGCAGAAACACGTTCTCTGCTAACAATGAGTTCATCTAAATTTGAACCTGCTTTCACATTGAGTTTAAGGCGGCTGTTAATATATGGTTTTATATGTTGAATAGCGGATGCCTGTACAATGATGCTTCTGTTTAGCCTGAAAAACTGCCTGGGATCCAACATTTGTTCCAGATTCTCAAGCGTATGATCCACCAGATAACGTGTACCGTCATGCGCGTTTAAATATACTATTTTATTATCAGCCGAAAAGTAGGCGATCTCTGTTGCTTCAATAAAAAAACTACGATTTCCGATTCGGGCTAAAAACCTGGACTTATAGGTGCGTGTGGTACTAGTTTGTTTTCCACTCAGCCAATCCAGTTTATCAAGTGCCTGTTTAAAAGCAGCTTTTGAAACCGGCTTTAATAAATAATCAATACTCAGCAACTTAAAGGCATCCAATGCATAGGTATCAAAGGCAGTGGTAAAAATGATCGGTGATTGGGTTTTGATTTTTCGGAAAATTTCGAAAGAGGCTCCGTCAGATAATTGAATATCCATCAGAATTAGATCTGGTGCGGCATTTTCCTGCAGCCAGGTGATGGTTTCAGAAATGCTGTCAATTACTGCCACGACTTTGGCATTGGGGCGTAATTGTTGGAGTAAAACTATCAGCCTTTCAGCGGCAAGTGGTTCATCTTCTACAATAAGCGTTCGCATAAACAAAAGTCAGTTTATCAATGGCAAATAAACACTGAAAATCTTTTCATCCTGTTTGACAGTTATCGTCTTACCCGTACTCAACTCGTATCGTTGTTGAATGTTTTTGAGCCCAATACGGGTTGAAGGCTCTACAGGTGCTTTGATTTGCAGGTTATTACTAACAACCAAACTATTGTTTCCGTTCACTGAAATATCAATAACCAATGGAAATTGTTTAGACAGAACATTGTGTTTGATGGCATTTTCAATCAAAAGTTGCAATGCACCGGGAACAATCAGTTTCATTTTGTCTGCTTCCTGAACATAAAGAGACACAGATAAACTATCGGGAAATCGCTTTTTAAGCAGGAATATATAGGGCTGAATGAATTCAAGTTCAGAACGAAGGGGAACGAGTTCCTTATCCTGATTGCTTAAAATATGCCTGTAAACTGTTGCAAAAGATTCCACAAACTCATTCGCATCCGGGTTGTCTTTCACCAATAACCCTGACAGTACATTAAGGTTATTAAAAAGAAAATGTGGATTGATCTGGTTGCGAATCGCCTGCAATTGTGCCTGTACGGATATCCGCTTTAATGATTCTGCTTCCACTTCCTTTTGCCGAAGGTTACTTATAAATACAAAGAGGGCATTAATTGTATGCAGAAAAAGGTTGATACGGGTTGCATACATGGTGGTAAGTTTGGCAGGCAGCATAAAAGCCTTACCAGACAAATCAGTAAACCCTTTACCCGTAATGGATATAATAAGCAGTGCTAATACTATTGAACTAATGGTTCCTGCAAGAAAAAAAATACCCAAACGGTTCCAGGTTGGCTTGTTTGCCCATAATTTATTGATCTTAACTTCCAGCAACCGGTTTGTTTCCCATATTGCCAGGGTAACTAACAGCATCGTCAGCAGGCTAAGGTACCAGGGTGCATCGATTTTGTAATATGTATACACTTCCGCAAAAAGCGTATTCAGATAGGAATAGCTTCCCAGCAGGAGGATCAGCCAAAATCGGTGTTTATGGGCAAACATGGGTTGAGGTTAAGTAAGAAGATAGTTCCGGTGTTTAAACCGGAACTATCTAGCCATCCCCGCAGTATCAAAACTACTACAATCTTTCTACAGGATAACGCGATCGATTACATGTACCACACCATTGGTGGTCGTAATATTAAAGGTGGCTCCAGGGGTAGTGGTAACAACATTGCTCGCCACACTGTTACTACCGGTTTTCTTAACACTTGGAGGAGTTGTTCCAATAGTAAGTGTAGCATTGGTATTTAGAGTTGGAGCAGTTGTATTATTGATCAGATCACTAGCGTATACATTTGTACCAATAACGTGCTGAGCAACGATAGCTGCCACTTCCTCTTCAGATAATCCGTCAATAGTTGCCTGTGTTACGCCAGCTGCTTCAAAAGCGTCATTGGTAGGAGCAAATACGGTATATTTTCCGGGATTGCTGATTGCATCAAGCAATCCTGCTTTTACAACTGCTGATACCAGAATGGAGAAATCATCAGAAGAGGTTGCAACACCTGCAATGGTTAGGGTTGGAGGAATCAGAACACTGCTGATTACATGGATAACGCCATTACTTGCAGATACATCTGCTGTTTTTACAGCCACTCCATTTACAAAAACACCATTTGCATTTTTTGAAGCGAAAATCAATTTTTGAGCCAGACTTCTAACACTGTCACTTGCAGGAACATCAGCAGAACCAACTCTGGCTCCAACAACATGATACAAGAGAATATCAGCCAAAGCCTGTGGAGTAGCACTGTTAATAAACGCCTGAGTTACGCCGGCTGCTGCAAAAGCATCATTATCCGGTGCAAAAACAGTGAGATTACCTGGCGCACTCAATTCATCTGCCAATCCGGCTTTTGTTACAGCGGATAATAGCAGGGAAAAATTGGGATTGGTTGCAACCACATCTGTAATAGTTGGTACAGGTGGCTCATCATCATCGTCATCTGAGCAGGCAGAGAAGGTCACAATACTGAATAAGGCTACCGCCATAAGAAAAATGCGGGATGTCATAAATTTTTTCATGATGCTAGATTTTCCTTTTGTAACAGATTTTAAATGCAAAAGATGAACAGAATGGAGTGAGTTGTTGAGATTAAGGAGTGAGTTGTATGAAAATTAAAAGGGTACGGCATTTGTTTATGGCAATAATACCTGATCTATGATATGAATTACCCCATTTGTTGCCAGCAAATCGGTTGCAGTGATAGTAGATGCGGTATCATTTCCTGAGCCTTTAACGGTGGCTACAGTTCCTAAGCTAATTTCCAATGTGCCTCCCTGGAATGTTGGTACATTTGAACCATCCACCAGATCAGCGCTAAATACTCGGGCACCTGCAATTACATGATAGGCCAATACATTCAGAAGAAATGCGGGATCAGCCTGATTGATTGCATCAACCGTACCTAATCCGGCTGCAGCAAATGCCTGATTAGTGGGAGCAAATACAGTAAAAGGCCCATCACTACTCAGAATGGCAGCCACGTCTGTTCCGGTTTCTCCGGCTTTTATTACAGCAGCAACTAACAGACTAAGGTTGTTGTCGGAGGCAGCAAGTGCTACAATATTTCCAGGCGCGGGAATTAAAACCCGGTCTACAACATGAATTACCCCATTCACACAATCAATATCAGCGATGATTACCTTAACTCCATTTACAAATACATTACCACCAGTAGTGCGGGTTATATACAATGGCTGCCCATTGAGGCTGGATACAGGCGTATTGCTTGCCTGAGGAATTTCTCCGGCAAAAACTTCATCACCTACTACATGGTAAAGCAGAATGGATTTCAATACTTCCACAGGAGCTTTAGCAATATCTGAAACGGTTTTAAATCCGGCTGCCTTGAATGCATCATTGGTAGGTGCAAACACCGTTAAATTTGCTTTTTTATCATTCAAAGCAGGTACCAGACCGGTTCTTGCAACAGCGGCCTTAAGCAAGCTGAATCGACTATCTGAGGCAGCCACTTCCCAAATAGTTTTCTTCTTTGCCTGATTTTTCCAGGGTGGAGGTATGGGGCCCATTTTCTGGCAACCTACAAAAAACAGAGAAACTAGCAGCAATACAACCCAGTAGCGGGCAGCTTTTAAAATAGTTTTGTTGAGCATAGTAATATGTTTTGAATATTACACCTGAAACAATTGTTAAGATTTTAACAAGGGAGTGAATTGTGGCTTTTGTGGCGTGAATCATCCCGCATTTACCGCGAGTCAATTTCACCGGTCGGGTGGCACCCGACCGGTGAAATTGGATATATTCGCGCATGTTTGGACTTGTATTTTTTGTCTGTTTATTGGTGGCGCTTTATATATGGAAGCAGTCAGAAAAGAAAAAAATGACCGCTATTGAAATCCCGGATAACCTGTCGGCTACATTAGAAAATAAAGTCAGTTATTACAGGTCGCTGCCGGAAATTGATAAACCAAGATTTATTGAAGAAGTGCAACAATTTTTATCAGAGACAAGAATCACCCCGATTGGAACAACCATTGATGATACGGATCGGATTCTGGTTGCGGCCAGTGCGGTAATCCCGATTTTTGGATTCCCTGAATGGCATTATACCAACCTTACAGATGTCTTGATTTACAATGATCGCTTTGATGAAGAATTTGACACCAAATCGCGCGACAGGAATATTCTCGGAATGGTTGGATCTGGGGTTATGAATCATAAAATGATTCTCAGTAAGGCGGCTCTCAGAGAAGGGTTCTCCAACAAAACGGATAAAAACAATACCGCCATTCATGAGTTTGTACACCTCCTCGATAAAGCGGATGGAGCAGTTGATGGAATTCCGAAAGCGTTGTTATCCCGGCAATATACAATACCCTGGCTGGATCTGATTCATCGGAAGATAAAAGAAATAAAAGAAGAGGATTCCGATATCAATCCATATGGAGGTACAAGTCAGACTGAATTTTTTGCAGTTGCCGCAGAGTATTTTTTTGAACGCCCGGATTTGTTACGATCAAAACATCCCAAACTTTATTCAATGATGGAAAAAATATTTAAACAGACCCCTCCTACCCGTGTGTCAAAACCAAAACCGTAAGAGCAACCGGGCCATGTGCTCCAATTACCAGCGATTGTTCAATATCTGCTGTTTTTGATGGGCCTGCAATAAATACCCCAAATCCCTCCTGATTAATCTGAATTTCCCGGTAAGCATCGTGCATGGTTGCCACCAATTTATCAGCTTCTATCAGGATCACCAATTCCTGGCATATAAAGGGTAGAATTCGATTACCCATTGCCGTTTCATTTACCCAGATCGCACCATTTTCTGCTACACCGATACTACCTTTAATATAAGCACGATCAACTGCTTCCAATGCAACAGCATTTTGTGAAACTTCATCCATTTTGGCGGGATCTCCAATCCTGTTAATCAGCAATCTACCCTGTTTTTGTTCTGCCTCCAATTCTTCATTCAGCATAGAAAGATCATCCAGCAAACGTACTTGTCCACCTACCATATTTACAAAATGTGCAAATGAAGTTAAGAGGTCAGCCATAACCGGCACAACTGAATAATCCAATATGGGCAAGGGACGTAAGGCCGGTTGAGATGCTTTAATTGCTGAAAGAATATGATCTCGGTTACTCATGAGCGTTGTCGTTTTTTATACCATTCCTGAAAGCTTTCTTCGGGAGCATCCGGCAGCTCCCGTTGTTTGTACCAGGGGTTCCATCTTTTACTTTTTGCAACTGAGGGAAAATTCCGCAAAACCCAGCGGGCAGTTGAACCTGCCATGCGATATACTGCAGGTTTTGCAAGTATCCAGGCCATCAGTTGCATGCCGATTTTTTTGGATGGCTCTGTCAGCCCTTCCGCACTTATCACCTGCCGCCATTTCCAGAGTTGTTCATGAATATTTATTTTAACCGGACAAACATTGGTACAGGAGCCGCAAAGAGTTGAAGCAAAAGGAAGATCAGCATTTGCTTTCATATCCAAATTGGGATTCAGAATAGATCCTATTGGTCCGGCAACGGCAGTATGATAACTGTGTCCGCCACTTCTTCTGTAAACCGGGCAGGTATTAAAGCAGGCAGCACATCGAATACATTTGAGCGAATTTCGAAAATCTTCCCTTCCAAGCTGGCGGGAACGTCCATTATCAACCAGCACGATATGCATTTCCTGGCCGGGCCGGGGACAATGAAAATGACTCGTATAGGTAGTGATCGGTTGACCTGTCGCACTTCTGGCAAGTAAGCGCGTAAATACACCCAAATGTTCTGCTTTTGGAATGATTTTTTCAAACCCCATACAGGCGATATGAATTCGAGCCGCATGCGCTCCCATATCAGCATTGCCTTCATTGGTGCAAACAACGATTCCACCTGTTTCAGCTACTGCAAAATTAACACCCGTAATCGCCAACTCTGAACTCACAAATTTTTCCCGCAGATGAATACGCGCTGCATGAGTCAGATATTGAGGATCAAAATTGCCTTTTTCAGTATTCAAATGTTCATGGAAGGTGTCACTTACATCTTCTTTTTTCAGATGGATGGCTGGCAGAACAATATGACTGGGGGCTTCCTCCCGAAATTGTACAATCCGTTCACCCAGATCCGTATCAACGACCTCAATTCCTTTTGTCTGCAGATAGAAATTCAGATGACATTCTTCTGTAAGCATACTCTTGCTCTTCACAATTTTCCGAATGCCTGCCTCCTGGATAATCGAATGGATAATGCGATTATGCTCCTCAGCATCACTGGCCCAATGTACTTTCACCCCATTTGAAAGTGCATTCTGCTCAAATTCAACAAGGTAATTATAAAGATTAGAAAGTGTATGATCTTTAATATCAGAAGCCCATTGACGTAATTGCTCCCATTCCGGAAGCGCGTTTGCAGCACGATCTCTTTTTTGCCGCACCCACCAAAGCGTCTGATCATGCCAGTTAGTTCTGGCTTCGTCTGAATTAAATTTTTCAGCTAAGGAAGCGTGTTGACTACTCATACCCGGCATTTAGAATTTCAGCGATATGTATCACTTGAACCTTACTGTTTTTTCGTTTAAGGATTCCCTGAAGATGCATCAGACAACTCATGTCACCTCCCGTAATAAATTCCACCTGATTCTCTTCATGTTCCCGGATTCGATCCTTACCCATTTTAACACTTACAGCTTCTTCAAATACACAGAAAGTGCCACCAAAACCACAACACTCATCCGATCGATCAGGGAGTACCAATTCCAATCCACTGATTTGCTGAAGGAGGCTGGCCGGTTTGGAGAAATAAGGTGCAACCAACTCAGACATAGAAGAGAGATTCAATCCTCTTTGTCCATGGCAGGAATTATGCAATCCAACTTTATGTGGAAATTTACCTTTGAGTTGATTTACCTGCAAAATATCCGTAAGAAACTCCGTTAATTCAACTACTTTTCTTCGTATGCTATCCGCCTTATTGGGGTATTGTGTGGAATGCAGGTGCTCTTTTATATGAAGAGTGCAGCTTCCGGATGGACAAACGATAAAATCCAACCCATCGAAATTCTGAATAAAGTTCTGATCGCATCCATATGAAAGACTGGCAAACCCGCTATTGGCCATCGGTTGTCCGCAGCAGGTTTGGTTCATTGGAACTACCACCTTACAACCCAGCTTTTCAAGCAGTTGAAGGCTGGCGATTGCTACCTGTGGGTAAAACTGGTCAACATAACAGGGAACGAATAAGCCCACCGTGTACATGAAATCCTTATTTTATGCGAATTTGAACAAATTACCGCTTCGCTATTAGGTAAATATTATCCGATGCTAAAGGTAAATTATCTATAGAACTAACTATACTGAGCTATGCTGACTTTTTAGATCAGCATTTACCAACTAAGTTTTAAGCGGGTATTTTTATCTACAAGCGTATCCTTTGTCAAATTGCCAAATTGTATTTTATACCTTCCCGTTTCCTGCAAAGTAAATTCTATTGCCGCGCTATCCGATTTATGTACTACTATGCGAATTGGTTGTTTATCCTCTTTATTTACCTTCAAATAACTTATATCCTGGTCACCTGGAAAAAATTGCAATTCACCAGGTTTACAGGCAAGTCCAAATGTTTGATTTGCCTGAACACTACAGTCTTTCGTTGACAACTGGTAATTGCTTTCATTTAATACAACATGATATTTTTCCCCACGTAAAATATAATCGAAATTAGTTCCATTCAATTCAGAAACCATAGCCGGATTTAAAACAAATCGATTCCAACGAGGTTGAATACCATAAATATCTGAATACAAAGCAACTACACCTGTACTTATACCTGCCAGAATATCAGACCCCAATCCTTTCTGTGTTTTTCTGCTGTATCGCTGAGATGAGAGTCCGTCTATTTGGTATTGTTTCAACAGGTTTTTAATATATTTCAATGCCAATTGCCTGTCGTACTGAACGTAGGAACGAATCCCGATTCCTCCCCAGGAAGGGAATATATCACCGTTTTCATAGGTTGGGAAAGGCCAGTTATTTTCATGTACTTCTTCTCTTTTAAAGGAATCAAAACAAAGCGGCCAGTGGAATAGATTTTCTGCCGAGGTGCGGCGTTCAATCTGATCAAGAATTATTTGGACTCTGGTAGAATCGTCGCAAATTCCAGATGCAATTGCCATAAAATTCACAGGCGTTACCAGATTGTCTCCATGAATGGATCCATCGGCATCTCTCCAATAAATATATTGATGCTTTTCGGGAGACCAGAATCCTCCTTCCTGAACCGGGCGATTAAAGGAATCTTTTAATTTCGCAGCAATAGATTGATAAGAATCTGCCGCAGTTTTATTGTTTAACAACAATTCACAGGCAGCCCATTTTCGAAGCGCACTATACAATTGCGCATTTACAAAAGTATTTTCATAACTGGCCCAAACAATATCAATCCAATCACTTGCCTTACCCTCTCCTGTTGTACGATTCATCATTTCATAAATTCCATTCCGGTTTTCATCGCGCTTTAATAACCATTCCAGCGCTTTTTCACAACTTGCCTGATGTGCCATTAGCCAGGTACGATCACCGGTAAGATCAAACAACTCAGTTACGTTCAGAACATAGCCTGTCTGGGAATCGATTGTATATCCCCACATGGCTTCATAATAACCGGTCGAATCATTATAGGTTCCGGGTATTTCATCTCCTCTTTCATTGTGCCAGCGGGAAAGAACACGACCATCCGGCAGCATGGCTAAATCCCGCTCCTGATCCAGGGTATTGGCAAGGTTTCGGGTATAATTACTATCCATTACACCCACAGCTATTTGTGCAAAAAAAGGTTCATGCATACATTTCCAATTGGTCAACCAGCCGTTTGCACCAACAATACCATTATCAACTACACCATATCTCGCCGTTGTATTCAATAATTCCCGAACCGCCTCGGCAGGAATCGATTTTAAATCACCCCGATTAAATTCCTCTGCATAATTGAAATACGATAGTATATAAGAAGCCGAAATTTCACCTTTTGAAACCTGAAATGGGGCGAATACATCAAACTTACCATGAACCATCCTGCTAAGATGATGGCGTTGTTTAAGTGCTTTTTCTGTAACAAGATTTGTGCTTGTAAATACACCGTTTTCTCCCTGAGAAAATTTAGTCGCGATTTCTGTATTACCAATACCAGTACCCTGTATTGACAATCCATTACCAGTGGAATCATTCCAGAATTTTGTACCGCCAGTGTGAACTCCATAGGTATCATTTATTGAACGCAGGTATTTACACCATACTACACCCCCATTATCAAGAATACCCCCTTTCCAGGTTACTAAATCAGCAAAATTCCACTGAGGAAAAGCAGCATCTTCTGCAATAAAATCCTGGTTAAAGGTTCTGCTTATTGACCATGTAATTGTTGATGAATCTAGTTTGAATTCCCAATTTTCCTCAAGCATCAAAGAATCCGAACCAAACATTATTTCGGTAATCCGAACCAGTTTATCCTGAATTTCAACTTTTGGTAAACCATTCAACTGACGAGAACTAATCGTGTCGGTTTTGGTAGTAACACCCGTGTAAACTCCCTGTGGAGATAAAGTTGTTTTACTATCCACGTCAAGTTTTCTTATAAAACAACCATTTGCATAGGAAATCTCCATTTTCAGTTTCCCCTCCTGCGTACAAAGAGTAATGATTTTGTTTTGCTCATCATGCAAAATCTGTTTATTGACGGATTGACTGCGGCATGCAAAAAGGAAAAGCAGCAGGAATAGGAAGTATTTATTTTCCATTAATATCCAGTTCATTAATTTGTTTTTTATACTCCGCAGGTAACAAAACGCCTTTTAGCAACCAATCCATTTTCATTACCCTGCTTAATTTATACAACGGCACTACAGGGGTTAACAAAGAAAAATCTGCAAACTGCAATAATTTTTTTACGCGATCGGGCACAACGAGTTTTTGCCCCTCTGTCAACACTTTAAATCGCATTGCCCCCAGGTGTTTTTTATACTGCAGAAAAAGATCAGACGTATATTCAGACTTTTCTAAATCTGACTGCAGGTGTTCCTCCCGAACCGGCAGCCATTGCTGGTAAGTAACCGGTAATTCTTTCAAACCCATTCTGGTACCTACCCGATAAAAAACATCGTATACTTCCTGCTTCTCCGGATCTTTGAGTTTTCTTTCCAATAATTCAAAAGCAGCAATTGAATAATAAATCAGCATAAATAACACATCCCGGTAGGCCCAGTCCGGGATTGTTGCTCCTCTTTTACTTTCCACTGATCCATGAATTTTCCGAAGGGTATCAATGGCATAATTCGCTTCTTCCATAGAAGTAAAAACAATTTTCCTTGCATATTCAACAGTGGAAAATAGTCTTCCAATCGGATCTGCCGGCAATTTACCTGTAAAATATAACCAATCCACCGCTTTATTCAAGGCAAACTCAGCGGATGCACCCGCAAAGATGAAAAGGATGGTATCGCTTTTACCCCAGATTTTCCTGACGATCGAATTTTCCTCCACAAAGTAGGTCATTGAAACAGGTGATTTCTACTAAGTTAAGCCAGAACTGCCATACAAGATTTGTTCAAAATCGCCTGATTTTGCCATCAACTGCTATCTTAGCAACTAAAGCTGGTGTTTCATGAAAAAATATGTTTTATTGACTTTATTGGTATGCGGTACAGGAACCATTTATGCTCAATCTGCTTTAGGGCCGCTGACAGTTGAAAAAATAATGAAAGACCCTTCCTGGATCGGCTCCTCCCCTTCCAATCTTCAATGGGGAGCAGATGGTACAACTCTTTATTTTAATTGGAATCCTGACAATGCACCTGCTGATTCCATGTATTATTTAAGCAAAGGAAGTACCATCCCGCAAAAAATAACAGTTGCACAGAAAAAAGACCTGATTTTCGCCCATAGTCTGGTTTATAATAATGCCAGAACGCAATACCTCTACACCAAGGATGGAGATCTTTACTTCGTTGATTTAAAATCAGGAATAACACGACGTATAACTGAAACAACAGCTTATGAAACCAATCCCGTGTTTTCATTTGACGACAGGAAAATAGTTTATCAGCAAAATCAGGATCTCTTTGCATGGGATCCGGTTAATGGCTCAGTTCAGCAACTGATTAATTTTCAGAAAACAGCACCACCCTCAGAATCAAATCGAAAAGAAGGAAATATACAGGAAGACTGGCTAAAAAAAGACCAGCTGAAGTGGTTGCAGGTTGTGAAAGAACGTAAAGAGAAAAAAGAAGCAACGGAAAAATATAATAAATCATTGCCCAAATTAAGAGAAGTGCCGGCTGTATATTACGGTGATAAAACTGCTCGTACTATTCAGATCAGTTCTGATGGGCGATATATCAGTTATATATTGCTTAAGCCTGCTGCAAACTCCAAAAGAACAATTGTACCCAATTATGTAACAGAAAGTGGATTTACGGAAGATATTCCCGCAAGAACCAAAGTGGGAACGGCCTTTGGAAGTAGTGAATTATTTGTATACGATCGCCAAATGGATACCATTATCCAGATTAAAATTGACTCGCTTCCCGGATTGCACGATTTGCCTGATTATACAAAAGACTACCCTGCAATAAACAATAAAGAAAAATCGATAAGGAATATTTCTATAGGGCGGATTAACTGGTCTCCCAAAGGTGCGATTGCCATTGTCGAAATTTATTCTGGCGACAATAAAGACAGGTGGATAGCAATGCTGACTCCTGAAAACGGAAGCTTAAAACTGGTAGATCGCCAGCGGGATGAAGCCTGGATTGGTGGTCCCGGTATCGGTTCCGGAGGATGGATAAATGAATCAGCTTACTGGTTTCAGTCTGAAGAAAGCGGATATTCCCATTTATACAAGTATGATCTGGAAAACGACAAGAAAATTGTACTTACACAGGGAAATTTTGAAATACAATCCGTTCAACTTTCCAGGGACAGAAAATATTTTTATGTTTCATCCAATGAAGTGCATCCCGGAGAAAAACAATTTTATCGAATTTCAGTTAATGGTGGTAAAGCAGCGCGGCTCACGCATTTAACAGGTGCCAATCAGGTTGTATTGTCACCCAATGAAAAACAACTGGCCTTTTTACACTCCTATACCAATAAACCATGGGAATTGTATCTGCAGGATAATAAGCCCAATGCCAAAAGCCAGCAGATTACCAATAAAGCACAGACGGAATTATTTAAATCCTATTCCTGGAGAGATCCGGAACTTGTTCAGATTCCTGCTGCTGATGGGAAAATGGTATCGGCACGCTTATATCATCCCGCTAAACCCGATCCATCCAAACCAGCCGTTATCTTTGTACATGGCGCAGGTTACCTACAGAATGCGCATAAATGGTGGAGCAGTTATTTCCGCGAATATATGTTCCATAATATGCTGGCAGATCAGGGATATTATGTATTGGATATGGACTACAGAGGCAGTGCCGGTTATGGCCGGGATTGGCGTACAGGGATCTATCGCCACATGGGAGGAAAGGATTTATCTGACCATATTGATGGGGCAAAATGGCTGACTGAACAATACGACGTGGATCCTAAAAGAATTGGCATCTACGGTGGTTCATATGGAGGTTTTATCACCTTAATGGGATTATTTACTTCTCCTGGAACTTTCGCTGCAGGTGCCGCCTTAAGACCGGTAACAGATTGGGCTCATTATAACCATGGATATACCTCCAATATTTTAAATACTCCCTCTGAAGACAGTATCGCTTACCGCAGAAGCTCACCCATCTATTTTGCAGAAGGTTTGAAAGATCATCTGTTGATCTGCCATGGTGTAATAGATGTAAATGTGCATTTTCAGGATGTGGTTCGTCTTAACCAACGTCTGATCGAGCTGGGAAAAGAAAACTGGCAGGTTGCCCTATATCCGGTTGAAGACCATGGATTTGTAGAGCCATCCAGTTGGACTGATGAATATAAACGTATCTATAAATTATTTGAAGAGGTATTAAAAGACAGGTAAGCTAAAAATAAAGAGTGAATGCAACTCGCGAAACATATTCAAAAATTTACGGGACTTGATGATAATGTTGTTGCAGCGATTTGTAATAAATTTACCCAAATTACTGCCCGTAAAAAAGAAATTCTTTTAGAAGAAGGACAACGCTGCTGCCACTATTATTATGTAGAAAAGGGCTGTCTCAGATTATATTTCACCGATGATAAAGGAGTAGAACAGACTATTCAATTTGCGCTGGAATCCTGGTGGATGACAGATTTGAATGCATTTAATAAAAATTCAAATTCATCTTATTCTATTCAATCACTGGAAACAAGCACGATAATGGGTATTGAAAATAAAACGTTACAATCCCTGATGGAAAAACATCCTGCATTAGAAAAGTATTTTAGAAGAATTTACGAAAGAGCCTATTCAGCTGCATTATTCAGAATGAAAGTATTGAGATTGCCAAAAGACATCTCATACAATATGTTTGAGAAACAATATCCGGAATTCGTTCAAAGAATACCACAAAAGATCCTGGCCTCCTTCCTCGGATTTACTCCGGAATACCTGAGTGAATTAAGAAGAAAAAAGGCAAAGCATAAATAACATAAATACATTTCTTAAACCAGCTTAAGATTTTATACGCCAGATCTCGCCATTTTTGTCCAATCATTAAACAATCATAAACAGACAAATATGGAAAACAGAATGAACATACAGCAAATTCAACCGGCTGCATATAAAGCATTAATAGGGCTTGAAAATTACCTCGCAGGCACCAATCTCAATAAAACACAAAAAGAATTGATAAAAATTAGGGCCTCTCAAATCAATGGATGTGCTTTTTGTATTGATATGCATACTAAAGACGCTATTAAATATGGTGAAAGTAATCAACGTATTTTCCTTTTGAATGCATGGAGAGAAACTGATGTTTTTACAAAAGAAGAAAAGATTATTCTGGCAATCACAGAAGAAATAACACTAATTCATCAACATGGACTTAGTGATGAAACCTATGCAAAAGCCAAAGAATTTTTTTCCGAAGAATTAATTGCTCAGATAATCGTTGCGATTGTTACAATCAACGCGTGGAACAGAATTGCAATCAGCACAAGATTGCCTGTACTATAAGCTGATCTTCTCAATTAATAAAGCAGCACCTAAAGCAGATGCCTGGGATATTTCGGAAGTTTGAATTTCTATACCTGGAAATGATTCCTTTAGAAAATGCAGGAATAGTTTGTTTTTTGCAAAACCACCATCAATAAAAATCAGGCGGATTTCATTTGTCAAAACCCAACGCATAGATTGAACCTGTATTTCAACAAGTTCAAAGATCAACTGATGATATGCTTCCGATGCTGATTTGAATGATTCAATATTTCTACTCCGAAAACGCAGGGAATCAATAGGTGTCTGCTTTCCCTTTTCTGCTTCGAACCCTGCCAAATCAGTCTTTGGAATAAAGGATAAATTAACTGTCGATTCCTCAACTGATATTTTAGATTGTTTAAATTGTTCAGCAATTCTTGTAACCTGAGCTTCATGTTCCTGTCCCGCAAATAGTCTGGATGCCATGACGGGGTTTCCATTAAACATCAGATAACAAAGACAATCTGAAAGTAGTTGATCTTTAGTTAATGTTTGATTATTAAATGGATTCAGCGTAATACACCAGGTACCGGTAGACAATAACACAAATGGAGTTTGTGTATTCTGAAGATAAGGAAGCAAAGCTCCCGAACTATCATGCACACCGATACCGCACCAAAATGAATGGTTTTTGTACTCTACCCTTTCTTTATGATTGGAGGGAAATAAAGGAGCCAGTTTCTCTGAAAGCCCTTCCAACTCAACCCAGGCATGGTACTTCATCTTATCAAAATTCCAAAGTCCTGTATGACATCCTACACTGGTAAAATCAGAACATGCCAGCTTTGTCAATAAATAAGCCAAGTATTGTGGCAAATGCAATGCATATTTTATTCGACTGAAGAGCTCCGGTTGCTCATTTTTTATGCGATATAATTGCAACCCGGAATTCAGGCTTCCCAAAACCGGAGAAGCTGTTTCTCTGGACCAACGTTCAGCTCCTCCATATTTATCGAGCAGCGCCTTTAATAGAGCATCCGGATATGGTTTGAGATAGTTATAAAGAGGAGTTAGTGGTTTCCCTTTGTCATCAATATATACCAGACTTGCGCCATAGGCAGAAAAATTAACTGCTTTTAAAATCCAATCAGGACGCTGAAGAATAAAATCAAGCCCCGAAAAAACAAACTGTTCAATTTCCATCAGGTCATCACAGGAAAATCCATCTTCATCCTGAATTTCTTCAATGCGTTTTGATACCTGTTCAATCAACTCAAATTGATCATTAAAAATGAGCAATTTCTTATTTGTTTTGCCGATATCAAATATGGCTATAACCGCTATCACAGGCATACAACAAATTATAATCCGGTTGCTGTTGTTTTTTCACCCCTTACTTTAATAAGGTCAGCTCTTACCGATTGTTCACGGAATAAACGCAGGGGTTCTAAAGCGCCACCGTTGCGTAGTCTTGCCTCTGCTACTAATGGGCGAACATCCGTCCGATAGGCCGCCTGTAATAATTCCTGGCATTTCACCACATCACTATTTTCCTGTGCATTTTTTAATGCTTTAACATCCACCAACAAGGCTTGTGAATAGGCAATGAGAATAGCTTCAACTGACTGGAGCAAATCTTCCAAAGGATCTTTTACATTATGTGAAGCATCGATCATCCACCCCAAATCAGTTGCGTGATTCATAGATCTTGCATTCATTCCTTCTACCAGTTCATTAAATATCAGGAAAAGCTGGTATGGATTGATGCTTCCAACAGTGAGGTCATCATCCCCATACTTGGAATCATTAAAATGGAAGCCGGCCAACTTCCCTTCCATCAGCAGCAATGCCACAATCTGCTCTATATTGGCATTGGGTAAATGATGACCTAAGTCTACGAGTGTAAATGCCTTTGGTCCCAATTTATTTGCAAAGAGCAGTGATTGTCCCCAATCACCAACAGTCATACTATAAAAATTCGGTTCAAATGCTTTGTATTCCACGAAGAGTTTCCAGTTTTCAGGAAGTGCTGCATAGATCTCCTGCAAGGATTCAAGTGTACGCTCAAAGGCATTTCTGAAATTTAGCTGACCTGGGAAACAGGAGCCATCCGACAGCCAGACACTAAGAGATTCTGAACCCAAATCAATACCATGTTTAATAACTTCAATGTTATGTATTATAGCCTGTTTACGGACGGCTTTATCAACATGTTGAAGAGAGCCAAATTTATAACTGTATTCCTGTCCGGGCTGATCCTGAAAAGTATTGGAATTCATGGCATCAAATCGCAGTCCATAATCTGCAGCAAGTGCTTTGATGGCAGACGGATTTGTTGGAATATCCCAGGGTATATGCAATGAAATGGCACCACTTGCCCGATTTAACTGATTAAGAAGTGCAATATCCTCCATTTTTTCTTCCAGATTTCGGGGTTCGCCTCCACCTGAAAACCGACCAAAACGTGTTCCTCCTGTTCCCAATGCCCAGCTCGGAATTGCTACCTGAAATGCTGCAATTAAGCTGATTACCTCTTCCACATCAGGAAATTCATTTAATAATGGAGCAAGCTTCAAAGAATGCAATTTCTCTCCTTTGCTATTGTGTTGCTCAATCTTGCTTTTTTCAAAAATCATGACAATCGTTTTAATCAGGACAGATAAAATACTTCTTTCAACGGTATGCTTACCGGACTATTATCCGGATTTGTTTCCATCAGATCTTTCATATATTCCCACCATTTTTTCATAATCGGTTCATCCGGTAATAAATCCAGTTTCGCAGAATCCTGAATAGTCATCACAGCAAAAAGATAGTAAGAATCCGGATCAAGAAAAATAGAATATTCACTTATTCCGGTTTGCTTTAACAAGTTTTGCAATTCGGGCCAGATAGCATCATGCCGTTTACGATATTCCTGTTCTGCACCAGCATGCAATTTCATTTTGAATGCAATCTTTTTCATTTTTTCGGTTTTGCATTAACGTAAAAAAGCCATTCCAACTCCGCCATCCACATTCAATGCATTACCGGTCGATTTTTTCAGGAGACCTCCAACCAATGCGAAACATGCATTCGCGATATCTTCCGGCAATATGATTTCATTCAATAGAGTCCGTTTCGCATAATAAGCCGGGAGTTCTTCTATTTTTATACCATATGCTTTTGCTCTTCCTTCTGCCCAGCCACCCGACCAGATATTACTATCGGCAATAACGGCGTCCGGATTCACCGCATTCACCCTGATTTTATCAGCACCCAATTCAGCAGCCATCAATCTGGTCAGATGTGCCTGCGCAGCTTTTGCTGAGCCATAACCCGGATTATTGGGTCCGGCTACCACTGCGTTTTTTGAAACAATATTTACAATGTCGCCCCCCATTTGCTGTTTTCGTAATACCGAGATGCCAGCTTTAGATACCATAAACTGACCTTTTACAAGAATATCATACAATCGGTCCCATTCTTCCAGACTATGATCAGCAATTGATTTCGATATACTGATACCTGCATTATTTACGATGATATCAACACCTCCGAATTGCAGCGCAATTTGTTCAAAAGCAGTTGATATGCTCTCTTCATCCGTAACATTTAATAAGGCAGAACCAACGATATCTTTCCCGAACAAATCAGTGAACTCCTTCACTGCGCCATTCATGCGTTCTTCATTAATATCATTCAATAAAATACAGGCGCCTTCTTCCGCCATTTTTTTTGCGATTGCTTTACCAATTCCACCGGCACTTCCTGTAATAAGTGCAATCTTCCCGCTCAATGCCTTTGGTTTTGGCATGCGTTGCAATTTAGCTTCTTCCAATAACCAGTATTCTATATTAAATGCCTCCTGTCTTGGAAGAGATGTATACTCACTTACTGCTTCCGCTCCCCGCATAACATTGATGGCATTGATATAAAACTCCGCTGCTACACGTGCTGTTTGTTTGTCCTTTGCAAAAGTAAATAATCCGATACCGGGATAAAGCAAAACAACGGGATTGGGATCCCGCATGGCAGGACTATTTGCATGTTTGCAGGTTTCATAATAATCCGCGTACATGTTTCTATAAAGATCAAATGCCGGGGCAAGTTTAGTTTTAAGCGCATTGGTATCATCAAGATTCTCATCTTGATGTAGATCCAGAACAAGCGGACTTATTTTCGTTCGAAGAAAATGATCAGGACAACTGGTGCCCATGGGAGCCAGACGAGCAAGATCAACCGAATTGATAAATTCCAACACCCGTTCATCATCGGTAAAATGTCCAACCATGGATTGCTGACTACTGCAAAATCCCCTTAATACAGGTGCCAGCGCAGCAGCCTGTGCTAGTCTTTTTTCCTTAGGTGCTGATTTAATTTTATTGCCTCCAAAAACTGATCCTTTGGCTGCCACTTTTGATTCAATAAATGCTGCACATTGCTCCACTACTTCGAGTGTATTCAAATAGCAATCGTAGGCGGTATCACCCCAGGTAAAGAGCCCATGTGATCCCAGCATAATACCCCTGATACCCGGATTTTCATTCAGGCATTGCTGGAGTTTCAATCCCAGGTCAAACCCGGGACGTTGCCATTCAACCCATCCGATTTTTCCATTAAATAATTTTGCAGTAATGGATTTGCCATCCTTTGCTGCAGCTATCGCGATGGCTGCATCCGGATGCAAATGATCGATATGTTTAAAAGGTAGAAAAGCATGCAGCGGTGTATCAATGGAAGGGGCTTTACTGTTCAGATCAAAAATGCAATGATTGAACAGATCCACCATCTGATCTTCCATTTCAATTCCTTTGTAAATGGATTGTAATTGACGAAGCCGGTTCAGGTATAAAGCCGCCAATCCTGATTTTTTGAGCGTCCCAATATCGCCACCGGAACCTTTTACCCACATCACTTCTGTAGGTGATTCAGTAAGGGGATCAGCTTGCTGAACTTTGCAGGAAGTGTTGCCTCCTCCGTAATTGGTCAATCGCAAATCAGCTCCGAGCAAATTGGATCTATAAATCAACAGCGCAACTTCATCTCCCTCCATTGCAGCAGCCTTTTCAGGATCCCACAAATACGACACATGTTTAAATTGATTAGCAGTTGTAGACATATAATTAAATTCAAAGTAGAAGATCAGGTTCGGATGGAGTTACCATATCCCACAATTAATACAGACAGGATGATTAAGAAAATCCCAACCACAACATTTCTTCTTGTTGCTGACGATACACCCTTCCATTCTTTTAATATGAGCCCCCATGCGTTTGCAACCAAAATTATAAACGCCATATGCAGAATCCAGGAACTAGGGCCATTTCCCAGTTTACTCTCTCCCATTCCATAAAAGAAAAACTGAAGAAACCAGGTTGTTCCGGCTAATGCGCAGAATAATAAATTTTTTATTACAGGTACTTGTTTCTTTGTATAATCACCAAAACTTTTATTGCGAAAGTTTAGATACAGGCACCAGATCAGATTGGTAGTAAGTCCACCCCATAAAACCACCACATAGGTTACATTATTCTGGAAAAGGAATTCTCCCTCACCGGGATGAACTGCTTTCCATATTTCATTGGCCTCAATTGCCATGGGCTTGCCGGCTTCCAGTCCGAAATTGAAACAGGCACTAAGAATACCACTTACAATCGATACCAGGAGTCCAATCCCAAATCGGAATTCCTGACTGATTGAATTAGTTATTGTGATGGCAGTTAATTGTTTTTCCTTTTGCATCCCTGCCTTTCCGCACCAGATAATTCCTACAATACAAACCAGCAATCCAGCTAATATGGTTAATCCCCAGTTAGTACCGGTTAGCATTCCAATTGTATCCTTTCCCAGATCCGGATTGTATTGGTAATAGATGGCAGGGATTAGTGCACCAAACACCATGCACAATCCAAGGATTATACTGCTGCCCAATGAAACTCCCAGGTAACGTACTCCAAGTCCGTAGGTTAAACCCCCAATGCCCCAAAGCAGACCGAAGAAATAAGTCAGGGCTAAAGTTGATCCACCTGCTTCAGCAATAATGCCTGTGAAATCCGGAATGGTGATCCATGCCGCCAGTGGGGGAATAATTAACCAGGAAAATAATCCTCCGATGAGCCAGTAGGTTTCCCATGACCAGCCTTTAACTTTTTTGTACGGAATGTAAAAACTGCCTGAAGCAAATCCGCCGATAAAATGAAACAGAACTCCTAGTATGGCTTGCATGTATAGTTTATTCAGTTAGCAAAAGCAATCTGGCATAAAACTACAGGTAAGCCCCCGAACAACTGTCCTGCCGTCACCCGACCGGTGCCACCGGTCGGGTGAATTTAATGGATGGTATAGCGGTAGGTCAGGCCATAGGTTGCGGGGGGTGCAATATGCACCGCACCGAAATCATACGCATAGGAAATATATTGCTGATCGGTAAGATTCCGGCTCCAGAAGAAAAACTCCGAGCGCCGGGTATAAATCCCAGCCCTTGCATTCAAAAGCTGATAAGGAGATTGCCTGATTGAATTGGAAAGATTGAAAAATTGTTCACCCAAATAAAGCCACTCACCGCGCACCAAAATACCCATGTGTGCCCGTGGAATAACCAACCGCTTGTACTGCACCGCCAGCATGGAGGTTACAGAAGGTGTAAATAATTGTCTTTTGCCATTCAGGTTCAACTCCCCACCATTACTCGACACCTTGAGCGAACTATATTTAGCCCTTGTAGTACCAAAACTATAATCAAGTTCAAGTCCCTTGAATGGTTTTGCAGCCAGCTCCAGCTCCAAGCCCTTGCTTAGTAATTTTCCCGTATTTCTGGTAATGGTAATTGCATCCGGCAAAACCAGTGTAGGCACCTGCGCATCGGTGAGCTCTGTATAAAAAACAGTAATGCCTAACCGCAGTTTGCGATCCAATAACTCCTGCCTAAAACCCAATTCAAGATTGGAACTGTATTCAGGTTTATAAGAAAAAAGTGGTGGCTGGGAAGGATCAGAACCCAAACTTGTTAGTCCACCTGTTCTGAATCCACGGGTAAAATTCGCAAATACCCGTCCTTGAGCATTTATTGAATAACTGATACCCACCTTAGGAGAAAATGCGGAAAAACCTGCAGTAGCCGATGTATCCGGACGGGTAATCATCGGATCAGCACCATCGGGCTGAAATTCACCCAAGACATTCATTTTTTTAGACTCATAATCATACCGCAAACCAGCCAGCAGATTCCACTTATCCGAAATTGCATATTCAGCCTGTCCAAAAAATGCCAATCCGCGATTGCGGGCTTTAGATGTTGTAATTGAAGCAAAATTGGTCATTGGTGCTCCAATCATTTCGGCATCTTCACCAAAATAAGTTGCCTGTTTAACAGGTGCTACCTGTGAGAAAAAATAAGCGCCTGCGGTCCAGTTTAATGAAGAAGCCGATGGCGTATTATTCAAACGAAACTCCTGTGTCCAAACATTCACTTTGTTATAGTCTTTCCCATAATCATTAATAATTGAAACAGCATCCAGGGGAGAAAAATCACCGTCCAATGGCGACTTATAGTAACGATAATTTTTCTGATAGGCTGTCTGTGAACTGAATAATAATTTATTGGAGCGATGTTGTACAGACAAACTGGCATTCTGCGTATTATCCATCATTTTACCCACAGCATTCTGACTCAGCACATAGGGATCAGCAAGTGCTGTCTCCACTCCATTTACCAAAGGAAACGCACCCCAATTCTGGTTATTCTGATGTTTATAATTAGCTGTTATCGTCCACCTGGAATTAAACAGGTATTTCAGGAAATAATTCCCACTAAAACCCTGCTGATCATCAAAGCTATTATTATAAACCACATTTTTATAATAACCATCCCTGCCCTGAATCATAGCGGTGGCACCAAAATAAAGGCGGTTTTTCAGAACCGGCGTTTGTAATCCGGCCGTGTAACGGAACTGATCATAATTGCCATTGGTCAGTTCAACAAAAGCTTTTGTTTTATTGGAAGGCTGTTTTGTAATGATATTGATTACGCCACCCATCGCATTACGTCCATATAAAGTACCCTGCGGACCACGTAATACTTCTACTCTTTCCACATCATTTAATTGAGGGATATAGGTATCCAGACTGAACTGATTCACCCCATCCACATATACTGCAACAGCGGGATCATAGGAAGTAGTTGTTATACCCCGGATACTGATCACATTTCGATCATCTCCTGAATGCCCGGCAAAAAAATTCGGAACAATACCAGTAAGTTCCCGGGTATTCCATAAACGATATTGGTTGATTTGTCTGGCAGACAATGAACTTATGCTGTATGGAAGAGTCACCAGACGCTGTTCCTTTTTTTCAGCACTTACGATTACCTCATCTAATTGACTGGCTGATTCAGACAGACTAATTACAAGGTCTGTTTTTGATTGGGACAACGCTACATCTTCAATCCTGGTTGCAAAGCCAACAGCAGAAACTTCCAGTACATAGTTGCCCGCAGGTAAATTCGTGAATAAAAAGGCTCCGGAAGCATCTGCACTAATGGAACGATCCGTATTCAATAATCGAACAGAAGCATTTTCAATGGTTCGGTTACCCGTTCCCGTAATACGCCCTCCCAGGTTTAATCCCTCCTGTGCTTTTACAGAAAATTGAACTAATATCAACAGAAATCCAATTAAAAAACATCCAAGATTTTTCATACGTATCCAATCTGAAATTTATTTTCCGTTTAATATAACCGATTGCAATGCAACCGTAGAGAAGGCTCCTGCCCCGGTTGGCTTGCTTACAATATATAATTTATGCATTTTGCCATCTGTTACCTGCTCCAAAGTGCTACTGAGCATTGTACCTCCAACAGCACCGGGTTTAACGGCTGGATGATTTGTACCAAGTGTCAGCGTTCCCAAAAATTTCCCATCCGGTGCATCTAACCGTACTTCAAATGCAATAGCCTCTTTTGGTGCTTCCTGCCAGCCAGCCATTACCTGAATTCCCGAAACACCTGTAAGATCAATTTCAGGAATTGCAAAATGTCCCGGACTGTTTGGAACTATCATCAGATTCATTCCGTTGTAATTCATCATTGAATAATCCTTCAGGTCCATTGCCTCCGTAAAATCAAGGGTTGGGTTCCTCAACGAAATTGCCGTGGAGGTGGATAAGGATTTCAAACCCGGACCGCCTTTATCACTGTAGGTAGCAGAAATCACGAGGGAACCATTCGGTTTAACCGGCTTATTAAGCGTAGGTTGCAAACTTCCTGTTGCAGGCAATGATTTCTGTTTATTAGTGCCACTTAAAGACTGAATCCAGTTAACTATTTTTCTCGCTTCATCCGCTTTCAAATCCGGATGAGCAGGCATTGCGACCTCACCCCAAACTCCGGCTCCCCCTTTAATCATTTTATTAGTGAGATAACTCACCGCATCTGCCTGTCCTGCGTATTTTTTTGCCACATCAAAATAAGCCGGACCAATTGATTTTTCGGCTTCCTTGTGACAGGATTTACAATCAAGTGATTGAACCAGACTTTTACCAATAATAACATCCGAAACTACCTGATGACCCAGGTTGGAACCGGCCTTATCATAGCCTTCCACATAATCAGCCGAAACAAATAAATCAGCCGGATCAGAACCAGCTGCCGGATCATCTGCATCCCTTACTGAAACACTATATTCAACCGGAATGCCCGGGAAATAAAAACGCTGATTCCCTTTTACACGGATGCTTAGTTCAGGTGCTATATTTCCGGCATATAAGTAAGCCACTGCAGATTTTCCGGTCAGCTTCGAAGCATCACTTACTTCTACTGATATTCCATAATCTCCCGCCTTTTCATAGGTATAAGTAATCCTTGGCTCAACAGTTTCTTTAGTAACCCCATTACCAAGATTCCATTTATAATTCATCTTGTCCTTTTCCGGATCTTTTGCTTCCACAGAGGCCGTTACTGTAAGTGGTAATTTTCCGGAGGTTTTATCAAGCGTTACTGCGCCAACCTTAGGAGCGCGATTACCTCCATTATAATCAATTCTTCCCAAGCCTGCATCGGGGTTCTTGCTGAACCAGCCACTACCATATTCAATGAAATACAATTTTCCATCCGGACCAAGTTCCAGATCAATCATACTATTGAACTTGGTGTTCTCCATAAAGGGTTCCATTTTATCAAAGTCACCATTCGGCAACATCGTCACCGCTTTCACCCAACCTCTTATCCAATCATAAATGATCAGTTTCCCATTATAATATTCAGGTAATCTTGTTTCCGCCGGGAATCGATCCGTATAATATACCGGACCGGCCATCGCATTTCTTCCGCCAGTTTTAACCTGGGGGAATTCAGCAGATGCCCCGTATGGATACCAGATAAATGCAGACTTTGGTTGCGGCAGTTCCTGAATGCCCGTATTATTTCGAGATGTATTGATCGGCTTGTTTACATCAAACAGCTCACCGCTTACCCCGGTCGCATAATCATACACGTGATAAGGCTTATTGTCTGCAATGAAATAAGGCCATCCGAAATGACCTGCTGTACGCGCCTGGTTCACTTCATCGTAACCTCTTGGCCCCCTTGTTCCGAAACTGTCCACATTGGCATCCGGACCTACTTCACCCCAATACAGATAACCCGTTTTTTGATCTACCGAAATCCGGTAAGGATTACGATTCCCCTGTACATATATTTCCGGTCTTGTACCAGCAGTACCTTTGGGATACAGGTTACCATCCGGGATTTCATAACTACCATCCTCTTTTACACGAATCCGCAAAATTTTCCCACGCAAATCATTTGCATTTCCGGATGTGCGTCTCGCATCATATTGCTGATGCCCGGGGCGGTCATCCAGTGGCGCATAACCATGACTCACATAAGCCTGTTTCGGCTCATCAAATGGAGTGGAATTATCACCGGTTGAAACATATAATAAACCATCTTTATCAAAGGCAATGGAACCTCCGGTATGACAACAGATATTCCGGTCGGAATGAAATTCCAGTATCACTTTTTCATTCAAAAGAGTGTCTTTTTCAAATGTGAATCGGGACAATCGATTCACGGAAGCCTCAGCGGGACTATAAAAAATAAATACCTGTTTATTCTTCGCAAAATTTGGATCAGCCTGCATCCCCAAAACACCTTCTTCTGCATTTACTCCCGGCGTTTCTGTTTTCCAATAAGCATTTAAAAACAGGGCCTGTTTAACAGTAGAGTCACCTGATTTATAGTAAAGAATTTCACCACGTCTTTGAGCAACCAGTATATCCAGATTTGGCAACACCGTTAATTCAGTTGGCTCAAAAAAAGTTGCATTCACCAGCATGGTTTTCGTAAATCGATCCTCATCAGGAACCAGTGCTGTTTTTGCTTTGGAATAATCCAGTTTTTTGTTCTTTCCTATAGCATATTGAATTCCACCCAGCAAGTGCTGAAGGAAATTGGCTTCCGAATAGGATTCTTTGGTATGTCCAAGGGCGGTATAAAAAGCCCTGCCACCATCGTATTCATGGTACCAGGACATTGGATGATTATCGCCATTTTTACCACCATTATAGGATTTTTCATCTATAGTCATTAATACCGATACCGCATCGTTCATTTTTTTATAACTGTAAAATTCATCCGTTCTTTTCCAATCAGCCGGTAAGTGCTTGGTAGCTCCATGCTGCTTGTCTTTTATTTTTAAAACGCCTTCCTGCACATTCGGAAATGTATCGGTAATTCCGGGATGATCCAGGAAATAGCCTCCTACCATTCGTCCATACCATCCCCAATCGTATTCGGTATCAGCAGCAGCATGTACCCCTACAAATCCTCCTCCGGCCTGGATATATCGTTCAAATGCCGCCTCTTCATACTGATTCAGTACATCACCTGTTGTACTTAAAAAAACAACGGCAGCATATTTATCGAGACTGTCCTGATTAAAATAAGCCGCATCGCGGGTAGTATCCACATCAAACCCGTTCTCCCTTCCCAACTGCTGAATGGCAGCCATACCTTCCGGAATAGAATTATGATAATAGCCAGCAGTTTTACTGAAAACCAGAATTCTGGGTTTTCCCGATCTGTTACCACAGGAGGAAAAAAGAAGTGCACTAAAGATTACCAAAACCAGCAGCCAGACAGAGAATCGTTGCATGTTAAACAATTAAATTTGTTAAAGCTACCGAATAGATGGTTTATTACGTAATACTATCTATGTGAAAAATGCTATTTTTTTACCTCAATTTCCGTACATTTTAAGTTTAGCAATAATAAACATGCATACAGATAATATTTATCGTTATATCAGAATAGATGATCGATCAGTTACACCCAAATACCAACAACTAATCAGCTCTCTTTTAAAAGCTGTTGAATCTGGTGGTATCACTACAGATTATCCACTCCCATCCATTAATGAGCTCAGTTATGAGCTGGACATTTCCCGTGATACAGCGGAGAAAGCCTACCGGCATCTAAAACAACTGGGCATAATAGGATCTGTTCCTGGTAAAGGTTATTTTGTAATCAAAACAGATTTCAGGCAATCGATCCGGGTCTTTCTCCTATTCAATAAACTAAGTGCACATAAGAAAATAATTTATGACTCCCTGGTAGCAATACTTGGAGAAAAAGCTGCCATTGATTTTTATATCTACAATAACGATTACGGGTTGTTCAAACAATTACTTCAAAACTGCAAAAATGATTATACGCATTATGTTATTATACCCCATTTCCTCGAAGGCGGTGAGCTGGCCTATCAGGAAATCAATGCAATCGAAAACGCCCAGTTAATCCTGCTCGATAAAAAAATTGCCGGTATCACCCGTCCATTTGGAGCGGTTTATGAAAATTTTGAGCGTGATATTTTTTCCGCATTGGAAAATGCGCTTCCTGCATTGCAACGATACGATACCCTGAAAATCATTTTTCCTTCCTATACTTATTTTCCTGAGGAAATTCTGAAAGGTTTTTACAGCTTTTGCAGAGAATATGCGTTCCAGTATAAAGTTGTACCAAATATCGAAGAAGAACCCATAGGGACAGGGGAAGTTTTTATCAACCTGATGGAAGAAGACCTGGTTGTATTATTGGATAAAATACAACTGATGCAATACCAGCCCGGAAATGAAGTGGGTATAATCTCCTACAATGAAACACCACTTAAGCGTTTTATCCTGAACGGCATAACTACCATCTCTACTGATTTTAAGGAAATGGGTGAGGCAACTGCCCGCATGATTCTGGAAAATCATCTGCAGGAACTGGAAGTTCCATTTAGGTTAAACCTTCGGCCTTCGCTCTGATTATTTTTTCTTCAATGCGTCAGCAATTCCTTTTTCAACCAATGGCTCCATGATTTTATAACCTGCCTCTGTTGGATGAATACCATCACCTGCAAGATCAGCAGGTAATCCCTTTCGTTCATCTGCCATGGCAGTAAAATAATCTACATATACCAACTGGTTTTTTTGTGCATAGGCTTTCAACAATGCATTAAGGGCAACCACTTTACGGGCCGGTTCCATACCCGGACTCCAGGGAAAATCATACGCTGGTAATACAGAACAGAGTACCACTTTTATATTATTTACTTTCGCAATTTCTGCCATAGATACAATATTATCAAAGCTCTGTTCAATTGTCATTGGTCCTGTATTTCCTGCAATATCATTGATGCCGGCAAGAATTACCACAACGGCCGGTTTCAAATTAACCACATCCGGTTTGAAACGCAACAACATCTGCGGTGTTGTTTGTCCGCTTATACCCCGATTAATATAAGGGCGACCTGAAAAAAATGCAGGCCGGCTGTTTTTCCAACCTTCCGTAATGGAATTCCCCATGAACACAATTCTTTTTTCTCCCTGTTTCAACATTCCCAGTGATTCATTCTCCTTCGCATATTTGCGAAAATTTGCCCAGTCTTTTCGATTCAGTTCTTCCTGTTCCATACTGTGTTTTTTCCAACCTTTATAATCTGTGTTTGCTTTCCAACCGGTTGGATTCAACGGCCATAACCAGCCATGCTCCGCCATCCAGTCACCAACCCGCTCAATCCAGGTATCCGTATGCAGCCCTTGGGTACGCATTCCAAATCCATGTCCTCCGGTTTCATACATGTGCAATTCTGCAGGCTGTTTAGCAGCCATCCATTTGTTATAAACTTCTACACTATGCGACGCAAGATTCAGGTTATCATTGGTGGCAGCAACAATAAAAGCCGGCATTTTAGCGGATGGTACAGTACTGCTGCCCGGCATATTTCCGGTATACGCATAAACGGGAACAATAAAATCAGGGCGATTTATCTCCGTTGAATTATATGCTACTGACATTGTTACATGTCCGCCTGCTGAAAATCCCATAAACCCGATTCTATTTTTTGCAATCTTAAATTCATCGGCATGCTGGCGAACATATTCAACCGCTTTTAGTCCATCCTGCATAGTCATCGGCACCACCATTTTGTAGTCGTATTTTTCTGTGCCATTGCCGGATATCGCCTGCCCCATTTCTATGGTTGGTTCTTCCGTTAAACTTTTTACCAGCCGATATTTTAAAATAAAAGCAGTAACCCCTTTGCTGTTCAGCCATTTTGCCACATCCGTTCCTTCACTTTTAATAGATAAAGCATGGAAACCACCACCTGGCGCAATAATCACAGCCGTATTGGTATTATTCCCAGCCGGTGCAGGATATACAGTAAGTGTTGGTTCGGCCACATTGTAAATAATGGGTGTTTGCCAGCTTGTTTTCTCCAGGTATTTCTCTTCCCAATTCCATGTTTCTGAACCGGGTGCTTTACCATTGTATAATTTGATGACCTGTTGTTGCGAATACGCCTGACCGTTAGCTAATACCAGGATAAGCAGGGCCAAAATCAATCGTTGCATAGTACTCCTGAAGTTTAATAGTTAAATATACTTCAACTTAAGGAGCTGACCCCAATCAATTCTTATATTCAAACCGATAGGTACCTGAACCAAGCCTTAGCGGAATATGGCCCTGAACGAGACCACCTAATTCAAAGTCCGCCCTTCCCAAAACAGGAGAACCACCTTCCCGAATATTTTCGGCAGTACCTGTTTTAAAATAAACTGTAGCATTTGTATTTGCCGGAATAGTCAGATCCAGCACAAGCAAATCCCCTTCTTTTTTCCAACCTGATTCCAGCTTACCATAGGAAGTCTGAAGACTCGCTTTGGCATGCGTTAATCCACCGCCTGGAGCAGGACGGATGATAACTGATTTGAATCCGGGTTGCTGTGGATCAGCATGAATGCCTGTAATATGCTGATACATCCATTCTCCTATTGCTCCATAAGCATAATGATTAAATGAATTCATCCCAGCATTCTGGAAACTGCTGTCAGGTTTTTGACCGTCCCAGCGTTCCCAAATGGTAGTGGCACCCATCTTAACCGGATATAACCAGGAAGGATAGGTTTCCTGTAACAACAGCGAATAAGCCAGGTCTTCATGCCCAAATTGTGATAACACTTTACATAAATAAGGAGCACCTAAAAACCCGGTTGTAAGGTGATTATTATAACTTTTTACATTCTCTGCCAACCGATCAGCTGCCTGCTGACGCATGGATTCGGGTAACATATCAAATTGCAGTGCCAGGACATATGCTGTTTGCGATGAGGAAACCAGCCGGCCACCAGGCGTAACATATTCTTTCAAAAATGCTTTTTTGATTTCTGCCAACAATGATCTGTACTTATCCGCATCGGCAATTTTTCCGAGCACTTCTGCTGCATTTAAAGTTAGCTGCGTACTATATGCAAAAAAACATTGGGCAATCAGGTATTTGTCTGTAATGGCTGCACGACCATCGGTATCATCATCCGGACGGTAAAACAACCAATCACCAAAATGAAATCCGGTATTCCATAAATAGTTACTGCTTTTGCTTTGCATGTAACCGATCCATGCCTGCATACTGGGGTATTGTTCAGACAGCGTGCGTTTATCTCCATAAACCACCCATTGCTGCCAGGGAATTATCGTGGCAGCATCAGCCCATCCGGTTGATGCTACGGCACCATCACCTAATACATTTGGAATAACGAAAGGCACGGCTCCGTTTGCCTGCTGATCCAATGCAAGATCTTTCAACCACTTGGCGAAAAAACTACGTACACCGAAATTAAATGTAGCTGTGCGATAAAAAGCCTGCGCATCTCCTGTCCAGCCTAGTCGCTCATCACGCTGCGGGCAATCGGTTGGAACATCCAGAAAATTCCCCCTTTGTCCCCACTGAATATTTTTCTGCAACTGGTTAATCAACGCATTGGAGGTTTCGAATTCTCCTGTTTTTTCCATGTCAGAATAAAGCACATAAGCCGTATAATCTGCGGGATTGGGATCTGCTTTCAGCCCTTCAATTTTAATATATCGAAAACCCTGAAAAGTAAAATGCGGTTCAAAAATTTCATCCCCTTTACCAGAAAGGATAAACTGGTTTTGCTGTTTGGCAGAACGCAGGTTTTCCGTATAAAAATTTCCCTGTTTATCCAATACTTCAGCATGCAACACGGTAATTGTATCACCTTTATTACCGTTTAGTTTCAACTTTACCCAGCCTACCATATTCTGCCCAAAGTCGAGCACTTTTTCTCCCTTTGGTGTTCTTATAAAATTAATCGGCTGCAATACTTCTCTTTTGCGAATTGGTTCGTTCTGCGTTGCTACCAATGCTTTTGAATAAGCCGGCATTATTTTCACAGCAGCCCAGTCCTGATCATTGAACTTCGGAGAAGCCCAGCCCGGTTTCATCTTGTTTGCATCAATGGTTTCACCATGGTAGATTTCGGATGATCTAATTTCTGCAGTGGAACTTTTCCAGTTTTCGTCAGACAGTATCCATTCAGAACTTCCATCCGTATAGGTGATTTTCAATTGAAATAACAGGGCTAATTCTTTTCCATAAAAATCTTTCTGTCCGGCAAATCCTATATAACTTCTGTACCAGCCATTTCCCAAACTTACCCCTGCAGCATTATCGCCTGATTGCAGGTACCGGCTCACCTCATATACCTGATATTGAAGTCGTTTATCGTAACTGGTCCACCCGGGACTCAGATACGCATCACCCAGACGCTGGCCATTCAGTTGCGCTTCATACATTCCAAGGGACGTTATATAAGCATAGGCTGATTTAATTTTTTTCTTACCCAGGTTGAAAGCCTTGCGTAAAATAGGGCTCGGCCTGCCTTCTTCTTCGGCTGCCACACCAATCCATTTTGCTTTCCAGAAATCAGCCTGAAAAGCACCGGTATGCCAAAACACCCAATTACTCCAGTTGCTTGTTTTATTCTGTTGATCCCAAATCCGTACGCGCCAATAATAATCCTGTCCGGATTCCAGGGCCTGTCCTTTGTAAGTCACCAGTACTGAACTATCCGAAACCTGCTTTTTTGACTGCCAAACCATTTTGCCTTTGGGCGAAGACTGCCTCACTTCTATTTCGTAGGCAGATTGCATCACTCCTCTCTGCGTGCTGTTGATTTGCCAGCTGAAACGGGGTTGTGGGTGATCCACTCCCAAAGGATTGGTCAATCCTTCTGTTTGTAATCGCGAAAGAGAAATTTGGGAAAATACGACTGTACTGCTTAGTAATAGCAGGAAACTAAGATAAAATCTGGCAATCATATGCAACCGTCAGGGCATTTAGTTGACCTAAATAACAGGGAAAAGATGGTTTGACCATCCTGAACCATCCTGAAGCTCAATTTATCTGGTTGCCCAGTAATCAATTACAAGTACTTTTTCAAGATGTGGTTTCAATTCGTCTACAAATGCTTTATGTGCAGGATGGGGCAGATAAATTTCCCTGTCTTTTTCAGTTGCAAAGCTGACCAGAAAACAATGGGTAAAATCCTGGTTCAGATTCTCCGGACTATTGTTAGTACCCCACTCAAAATCGCGGATTTCTTTGATTTGTGATGGTAAAGCGCGAAACGCTTCTTCCACTTTTTTTATTTCCTCAGCAGAGCTGGTTGTTTTAAAAGAGAACAGCACCACATGCCGCAATTGCTTGTGGTGCTGTTGATTCGTTTGTGCATTCAGGCTAGTATTCATCAGGAAACCGATGATAACAATTACAAAGAATTTATGCATGGTCGTTTAATTAGGCAAAACTGATACTCACACCGCCGTCCTTTTCATCTTTCAGTAAGATACCTAATTCCTGCAACTGATTGCGAATTTTATCAGATGTGGCAAAATCCTTTTTCGATTTCGCTTCTTTGCGAATATCCACTAATAGTTGCAACACTCCATCCAGTTTTCCATTATCAGCCGCAGCAGCCTGTTCGTCCTGCAGGCCGAAAATATCTTCCAGATATACTTTAAAGGCTGTTTGCATTTTTTCAATAGTACCTCTTGAAAGTGCATCGGCGCTTATATGACCATCCTTGATACCATTGATCACCGGAACCAGTTCAAACATATTGGCCAGCACTTTGGCAGTATTGATATCATCGTTCATGAACGCGTCAAATTCATCTACAAGGGTATTTGATTTGGCCTCCAGTTCTGCATCTCCGGCTGCTGCTCCACCAATGGTGAAGCCTTTTAATACCTGGTAAGCATCCCATAACCTGCGCATGCCTTTTTGTGCAGCCTGCAGGGCTTCATTTCCAAAATCCAGGGTGCTTCTGTAATGGGTTTGCAGGATAAAGAAACGTACCGTCATTGGATGATACGCCTGTTCCAACAAGGGATGATTGCCGCTGAAAAGCTCCGTCAGTTTTATCACATTATTGTAGCTCTTACCCATTTTTCGGCCGTTAATCGTGATCATATTATTATGCATCCAGTAACGGGCAGGTACATGTTTATTGCAGATGGTGCTTTGGGCTATTTCACTCTCATGATGTGGAAACTGAAGGTCCATCCCTCCGCCGTGAATATCGAATTCTTTGCCCAGGTATTTGGTTGCCATGGCAGAACACTCAATATGCCAGCCAGGGAAACCTTCGCCCCATGGACTTGCCCATCGCATAATATGTTCTGGAGGTGCAGCTTTCCAAAGTGCGAAATCCTGCTTATTCTTCTTTTCCTCCTGACCTTCCAGCTCGCGGGTGGTTTCCAGCAAGTCTTCCATAACCCGGCCGCTTAACTTGCCATAAGGATAGTTTTCAGCATATTTTTTTACATCGAAGTATACCGAGCCATTCTTTTCATAGGCATAGCCTTCTTCCATTATTTTTTTGATCATTTCAATCTGCTCCACAATATGACCGGTTGCAGTTGGTTCAATGGAAGGATCCAGGGTATTGAACTGTTTCATCGCCCAATGGAAGAGATTGGTGTATTTGGTAACCAGTTCCATCGGCTCCAGTTTTTCGATCTGGGCCTTGGTAGAAATTTTGTCCTCGGCTTCCCTGCCTTCTTCTTCAAAATGACCGGCATCAGTAATATTCCGGACATACCGAACTTTATATCCCAGATGAACAAGATAACGGTTCAGTACATCGAAAGTGATGTAAGGGCGGGCATGACCAAGGTGACTTTCACCGCTAACCGTTGGTCCGCACACATACATGCCGGCATAACCGGGTACCAGGGGTACAAATACTTCTTTCTGTCTTGTGTAGGAGTTAAAAACTTTCAGTTCAGCCATGATTTAGTGGATTGCTTGCAAAAATAAAGGGATAACGTCCTTTATTGGATAAAGATTATATATTGGGAAATATTTTACTTTGAGACACCGGTACGGTTCGGAAGTCGAAGGTCCGTAATTACAGGGAAATGATCCGATAACTGTGGGTGCGGATTCCTGCACTGAATCACTTCAAATGCCGGATCAACCAGCGTATAATCTATTCGTAAGGTAGGTGAAATGGAGGAAAAGGTACGGCCTACACCAAAACCTTTCAGGGTAAATACATCCTGAAAATTGCCTTTTACGGTTTTATACACATAAGAATGAGGCAGGTCATTAAAATCACCGGTTACGATGGCAGGATAAGGACTTTTATCAAGCTCTGCACGTACCTTATCAGCCTGCTCTTTCCGAAATCCATATGCCTGCTTGAATTTCCGAAAAATACTTACCGATTTGGTGAGGGTACTATCGTCTCCTTTTTTAATGTCTTCCAGACTTTTGAATTCTTTTCCTGTAAACAACAGAGATTGTAAATGGGTGGTCAGCACCCTGATCATGTGACCATTAATTTCGAGATCAATGTAAATATAACTTTCATTGGCTTTCTTCTCCTTGGGTCCGGTAAATCGTCCCCTATGTGTTTTCTTTATCGGAAATTTGGAGAAAATAGCTATTCCATGTTCATAAGCAGTATCAGGTCTTCGGTGGTCCATTGCATAATAGAAATAGCGAAAGCCAAGACTGTCCCTGAAATAGGGGATATTTTCAGCGAATCGTTTCGGATCATTCGATTCAAAAAACTCCTGTAAGCATAGAATATCGGGATCCTGAATCCGGATATAGGAGAAAATCTGTTTGCGTTTTACTCTGTTTTCTCTGTTGGGTGGTCGCATCTGACCGAATCGTTCCACATTCCATTGCATTACCCGGAAACTACCCTCCGGTTTGGTAATAGTGGTACTTGCCATTGGATGAAACGCGAAAAAAACATGAATTGATTTCCAGCTGGCAATCAGAACCAATAAAGGGAGAAAGAGCCATTTGCTGCGAGCAAAGATCCAGAATATCAGGAGGCCAAGCAAGGAAACTAACAGAAAGGCATAACCGACACCCAATAATGCGATATACCAGTATTTTCCCGGAGGAAAATACCAGGCCAGGCAAGCCATCCCATAGAGTATGGAAACCCCGATGGTAAGGAAGATGCCGATTTTTTTTGAGAAACTGCGCAGGGTGAATGGCATCTCCTAAATTACAATTCCTCTTCGTTTGCTGCCCTTTTAAGAATATCTTTTTCTTCGTCGGTCAGCATATGATACCCTTCCTGATTAATTTTATCCAGGATTTGGTCGATTCGCTGCTGCGTAATATGCGGATATTTTTTAAATGGCGCCTGTCCGCTTACTTTATAAAAAAAATTATCCTTCTTTTTCTTTTTCAATGCGGGTTTATCCGGATTGAACAGATTTTCCACCCAGTCGAAAAAGCGATTGATCCAACTGCTCCAGTCACGCCCCCTTCTCATCTGATAAATAAACAGGAAACCGGTTACTCCGCCAGCGATCTGTGCCAGGTAATGGTGCGCATTGGAAACTGGCATTCCGGCAAAATTTACAATGATGTAAACGGCGGTGATAATCCAGAGCGGAATCCCTCCATTAATCATAGGGAAAATTCTGTAATCGGGTGCAACCGCAGTGGTTGCAACCGCAACTGCAAGGATAGACGCATTTGCGCCTATGAATGCGGTTGGAGAAGTCAATGCATTGGTATGCGGCATCAACAAATAGGTAACTATAAAAACAAAAGCACCGGCAAATCCTCCCAGCAGATAAATTGGAACCAATTTGCGGTTGCCCGTCAGGTCCTGAAGAATATAGCCGAACATCCAGAGCCAGAGCATATTTGCCAGCACATGCAGTACATCAAGATGCGTAAACATATAGGTTACCAGCGTCCAGGGTCTGGTTGCCAATTTATCTATGGTGACCGGCAGCGTAAACCAGTCAACCACTGTAGGACCATATGAGGCCATATTCATATGGCTCAACTGGTAGATTACATATATAAATTTGAGCAATACAAACAGGACTGCGTTCACTACCACGAGGTTAACGAGGGCGTTTCCATCAGCACCAAGCAGTATTTTTCTGCCGCTTCTTTGTTCCTGCAAATTCATAGGTTATTACTACTTAATAAAACGTATTACGATTGGTTTTGTTCCAGATCAGGACTAAAATAAACCCGGCAAGCGCACCACCCAGGTGGGCCCAATGGGCTACATTATCCCCATCAACCCTGGCAAATGCACCAAAAAGATCCAGCGCCATGAAACCCGGAATCAGGTATTTAGCCTTGATGGGAACCGGAATAAACATTAGCATTAATTCCGTATTTGGAAAGAGATAGGCAAAGGCAGCCATTATTCCCATAATGGCACCGGATGCGCCAACGGCCATGTTAAAATTTGGATCAATGAATAACTGCGCAACGCCTGCTGCTATTCCACAAATAATGTAAAAATTGAAGAATCGTTTAGCACCCCACAGGTTCTCCAGGATTGGTCCGAAAAAAAACAGCGAAAACATATTGAAGAAAATATGCATAATGCTACCATGCAGGAACATATAGGTAACCAACTGCCAGATTTTGAAAAAGGGCGAACCAAGTGGGAAAAGGGCTCCATATCTCTCAATCAGGAAATCCTGGTTTTTAAACAGATACTGGGCAAAAAAGACCAGTACATTGGCTATAATTAAATTCTTAACTATCGGTGATAATTGCCTCATACTACTTCCTCTTTTTTAATTGTACAACATTCTCAATATGGTGGGTATGCGGAAACATATCCACCGGCTGCACTTTTGTTACTATATATCCTGGATCCAGCAGGCTTAGATCGCGGGCCTGGGTGGATGGGTTACAGCTGACATATACCACTGTAGGCGCACCTATCTCAAGAATTTTCTGCACCAGCTTTTCATGCATACCTGCTCGGGGAGGATCGGTTATAATCACATCCGGCTGGCCATGCTCGGTAAAAAATGCATCATCGCAAATATCAACGACATCTCCGGCAAAAAAATCAGCATGCGTAATATTATTTATGGCTGCATTTTCCTTTGCATCCGCGATAGCATCTTCAATCACCTCCACCCCTACCAGTTTTGCAGCCTGTCCGCTCAGGAAGATCCCGATACTTCCAGTTCCGCAGTACAGGTCATAAACAGTTTCTTTCCCGCTTAGTTCAGCAAAATCCCGGGTTACCTGGTACAGTCGCTCTCCCTGACGGGTATTGGTTTGAAAAAATGATTTCGGACTTATCTTGAACTGAAAATTTTCCAGTTGCTCCATTGCATAGCCTTTACCAAAATAAACTATTGGTTCCTGATCGTTCAAGCTATCATTAAACTTCGCATTGATCGTATAAAGCAGTGTCGTAATACCAGGCACTTTCGCCAGCAAATGATCCAATAAGGCAATTCTGGCCTTCTTGTCCTCTTTCCCAAATACCAGATTCACCATCACCTCTCCGGTTGATAATACCCTGATTAAGAGGGTACGTAAAAAGCCTTTGTGCTCCCGGATATCATAATAATCGAGCTGATGGGCTGCAGCATACGCGCGGATCGTATTCTTGATTGCATTGGTTGGCTCAGCCATTAGGTGACAGTTTTTTATATCAATCACCTTATCGAAAAGTCTCGGCACATGGAAACCCAGCGCATTTTCAGGTAGGATTTCTCCACTTGTCTGAATTTCCTCAGCACTCAGGTATCTTCTGTTACTGGCAGTAAATTCCAGCTTATTCCGATAATACCGGGTTTGATCACAGCCTAAAATGGGTAAAATCACGGGAATTTCGACTTTTCCTATGCGCCGAAGCTGCTGCTCAACCTCCTGTTGCTTATATACTAATTGTTTTTCATATGGCAGCATCTGCCATTTACACCCTCCGCAGATACCGAAATGTTCACAAAAGGGGTCTACCCTGTCTTTTGAAAAGCTGTGAAAGCGGTCAACCCGTCCTTCAGCCCAATCCTTTTTATTCTTACTCAGGCGAACATCCACCACATCACCCGGAACTGCTCCTTCTATAAATACTACTTTCCCCTCCACCCGGCTCAGTGATTTTCCGCCGGCTGCATAGTCTTCAACTGTTAATTTTTCAAGTCGTACGTTCTTTTTACGCATGCGGCAAAAGTAAACACAATATTATTGTGGCCAATTCGTGAAATTAGCATCAATGAAACCAATGAAAAACTCGAATCTCTATATTGCTTTGGGACTTTGCTCCCTGATACTGGGGAGTTCAGCCAATTCCCTGGCACAAGGTTCGGCACCCGGATATGAAATCAGAGTATCCCTGAATGCCTACCAGAATCAATACCTCTACCTCGCCTATCATTACGGCAAAACCAAGGCCCTGGCTGATTCTGCATTGGTTCAGGCCAATGGAACCGCTTTGTTCAAAGGCGCAAAAACATTGCCTGGCGGGATTTATATCATGGTTTCTCCAAAAAAAGAATTTTTATTTGAACTACTGGTAGATAAGGAACAGCGCTTCTCCGTACAGGCAGATACCGCCCGTTTACACGATGTTAAATTTACCGGAAGCAGCGACAATACTGCCTTTCTTAACTATACCGGATTTATCCAAACCAGGGGTAAAGAAATCTTTGCGTTGCAAAAACAACTGGCAAACGCGCCAAATAAAAAAGATTCGCTGGCCCTACAGCAACAGATTGGACAGCTCAATGCCGCCATTCAGCAATACAGGGGAGATTATATCGACAAAGCACCGGATAATTTTCTGAGTGCTTTGTTTGCGGCTCTGCAGGAACCGGTTATCCCGCCTGCTGCACAGCATCCCAAGGGCATATATGACACTGCCTGGGCCTATGCTTATTTCAAAGATCATTATTGGGATAATATCAGTTTCAGTGATGAACGCCTGGTTCGAACCCCCTTTTTTGAAGGCCGGCTGGATCGTTATTTCCGTAACCTTGTTGCACCCGATGCTGATTCCATTAAAAAAGAAATTGATCATATGCTGCTCTATGCAAGAAGCAGTAAGGATATGTACCGGTATCTGCTGACTCATTTTGTACAGAAATATATTCAACCTGAATACATGGGACAGGATGCTGTATTTGTACACCTTTTTGAAAAATACATTAATGAAAAACCGGATGTGGACTGGTTTACAGAAAAATACCGCAAACATATGACAGACCGGGCCTATTCCCTGATGGCTAACCTGATCGGAAATCCGGCATGGGATCTTCCCCTGGTAGACTCCAATGGAAAAATGCGCCCGCTCTATGAAGTGAAAGCTACCTACACCGTCATCTGTTTCTGGGATCCAACCTGTGGACATTGTAAGGAATTGGTACCCAAACTCGATTCTATGTACCAGGCTAAATGGAAAAGTCAGGGCATCCGGATTTATGGTGTTATGACCGAAGGCGGCAAAGACAACTGGACCAAATTCATTAAGGAAAATAAACTGAATGATTGGATCCATGTATACCAGACAGAAGAGCAGAAAAAAGAAGAACGGGATGCAGGCAAACCCAATTATCGCCAGCTCTATGATGTATACCAAACGCCCGTACTCTACCTGCTTGATGAGCAGAAAAGAATTATCGCAAAAAAACTGACTTACCAGCAAATGGATGATGTGATCTCCATGAAACAACAAAAGCAAGCTTCCAAATGAGTTTGAAAAAATGGTTGCCGCTATTGGCGGGCATGCTACTTTGTCTGCCGGCGATTACTGATGCCCAAACGCTTTTTAGTTTCGGAGGAACCAGGGTATCCAAAGACGAGTTTCTAAACGCTTATTATAAGAATAATCCGGAGGGTAAACCTAGCCGGCAGGAAATGGAAGACTACCTGGAATTGTATATCCGGTATCGCCTCAAAGTTCAATGGGCATATGAGCAGCAACTGGATACCCTGCCATCTGTACAAATGGAATGGGAAAGTTTCCGCAACCAGGTAGCCGCTCATTATATTACCGACGACAGCACCTTGCAGGCCTTGGTAACACAGGCGATGGTCAGATCAATGAGTGATCGAAAAATTGCACATATATATGTAGCAAGAACTTCCGATTCGGCTCAGTCCTTTGCTAAAATTTCTGCGGCGATGACTGCCCTGAAAGCGGGGAAATCCTTTGAAGAAGTTGCACTAAAATTCAGTGAAGATCCCTCTGTGAATCAGAATAAAGGAACCATTGGCTGGATCAGTCCCTTTGTACTACCCTATGCATTGGAGAATCTGGCATACGAAACTGCCGTCAATACCATTAGTCAGGTTTATTCATCCGAAAATGCCTGGCATATTTTTAAAGTGCTCGATAGCCGCCCGGCACAGGGTAAAACAGGTATAGCACAAATACTCCTGGAGGTTCCGGCAACTGCGGAGGAGCAGGTAAAGAAAAAAGCGGATTCAATTTATAAAGCGATTCAGGCAGGTGCTGATTTTTCACAGATGGCGAAACAGTTCAGTGACGATAATGGCAGTTATATGAATGGTGGAGAATTACCTGCTTTTGCTCCCGGCACCTATGATCCTTCCTATGAAGAAAACATTTCCCGTTTACAAACACCGGGTTCAATCAGTGCAGCTTTCAGAACCAGCCAGGGATATCATATTGTTAAACTGTTGTCGCGTGAAGGAATTCCGGATACCAGCAGGGACAATGTTCGTGAGGAGGTTCGGAATAAAGTGCTGTCATCCGACCGAAATAAGCTAACTAATGAAATAGCCTACTTAAAAGCCCGTAAACAAACGGGATTAAAATTACTACCGGTAGCTGCCAACCGAAATGCCACCACTGTGATTGCCACCCTGGGCAAACGCGAAATAACTGAAGGTGGCTTTCAGTTATACCGTCAGGATCAAGCCGGACTAAGAAGGGAAAACGAAAAGATCCCAACAGAAGAACAGGAGCGGCATCAGTATATTCAGCAGCAGGTAATGCAGGAATACCTGCGTAATCTGGAAATTTACAGTCCGGCTTTTGCTGCGCAATTAAAAGATTTCCGGGAAGGCACCCTCATTTTTGAAGCCATGCAGCAGCAGGTTTGGGACAAAGCAGCCAATGATGAAAAGGGTTTGGAAGATTATTACAGACAAAACGTGCATCGGTATACCTGGAAAGACAGTTTCAGGGGAGTTTTATTTACCTGTTCCGATGAGGCCACAGCGCAAACAATTTATCAGCAATTGGTACAGCAACCTTCCAATTGGTCAACAATTATTGCCCGGTTCAGAAATACGGTAATCGCAGATACAGGTCGATTTGAATACGATCAATTGCCCTTCAAACTGGACCCCAATAAAATTGCTGCAACAACACTTACCCGCCCACAAGCGATTCAGGAATCCGAGCAGGTTGCCTTTATCTATTGCATTGAAAAAATGGCGGCAAATCTTCCCCGTACATTTCAGGATGCAAGAGGATATGTATTGAATGACTACCAGAATCAGGTGGAAGAAAACTGGATCCGGGAACTAAAGAAAACCTATCCGGTAAAGGTCAATAAGTCAGTTTTGAATAGCCTTAACAGGTAATGGCATGGTTTCTGCGTTTAGCCCTGAGCGTTAAACATAAACCCAAAAAACAACAACTCATGAAGAAAATGATTCTGATGCTGGCAGTAGGTGCCATTGCAACAAGTTCCAATGCGCAGGACAATAAACTATATCTAAAAGGTGGTTATAACCTTGCCAATGTTTCTGTAACCGGTGATGGTGCAGTGGATGATGCAAGAGCGCTTTCCAGTTTCCACGCGGGGCTGATGGTGGATCTTCCCATCGGAGCAGGGTTTCTGTCTCTGCAACCCGGAATACTTTATACAGGTAAAGGAACAAAAGTGGAAAATGGTAAAAGCACGGATGCCAGTTATTTTAAGTCAACCACCAATCCACAATACATTGAAATTCCAATGAATCTGGTAGTTAATCTACCCCTGGCAGATAAAGAATCTAAATTCTTTGTTGGTGCAGGACCCTATGCAGCTATGGGCATTGGTGGAAAAAATAAAGTAGAAGGCAAAATATTTGGGGTAGGATTTAAATCAGAAGATAAAATTGAATTCAGCAATGATGATCCTACCACAACCGGCACCGAAGAAGGAGCAGGAATTGGTTATATGAAACGTTTTGATTTTGGTTTAAATGGTACGGCAGGGTTTGCTTTCAAGAATGTATTACTCTCCATCAATTATGGTCATGGATTAACCAAATTGAATTCAGGAGCTGATAACGAAGAGAATGACAAATTCAAAAATCGCGTTTGGAGTCTTTCCTTAGGAATAAGCCTCTAGGAAGTGGGAAGTGGGAAGTTAGAAGTTAGTCACATTGGATCTATACTTCTAACTTCCCACTTCCAACTTCTTACCTCCTACACCAGTTCTTTCACAACATTCCAAATCACCTTGGGTTTGCCAAGGGTATAATAATGTAAAACAGGAACACCGGCTTTTTTTAATTCACGGCTTTGTTGCAGCAGCCAGGCAGTACCAACAGCTTCAACATCCGCATCCACTTTGCACTTCATTATTTCAGAAGCCAGCTCATCAGGCAGATCCACATTGAAGGTTCTCGGCAGAATTGTCATCTGCTTTTTATTGGTAATTGGTTTTAATCCTGGTATAATCGGAACCTGGATACCAGCATTGCGACAATTCTGTACAAACTCAAAATACTTCTGGTTATCAAAGAACATTTGAGTTACAATATATTCTGCGCCCGCATCTACCTTGGCTTTCAGATAAGCTATATCAGTGGCTTTATTGGGCGCTTCAAAATGCTTTTCAGGATATCCGGCCACGCCTACACAAAAAGTAGCTTTACCGGGATCTTTCACTTCTTCTTCCAGATAAATACCATGATTCAGGTCCATCACCTGCTTCAACAGGTCAATTGCATAGCGGTTACCGCCGGGTTCCGGTTCGAAAAAGGTTTCATTCTTTGCAGCATCGCCTCTTAATACAAGCACGTTATCAATTCCCAGAAAAGCCAGATCAATCAGGGCGTTTTCTGTTTCTTCTTTTGTAAATCCACCGCAAATCAGATGTGGTACCGGATCAACATTGTAGTGCTGCATAATAGCGGCACAGATCCCAACTGTACCCGGCCGTTTTCTCACTTCAATTTTATTGAAGGTGCCATCAGCCTGCTTTTTAAACATGGTTTCACTCCGATGGTAGGTCACATTTATAAACGCCGGCTTGAACTCCATCAAAGGGTCCAGGTGATTATAAATTGCACTAATCCCCTTTCCTTTCAAAGGCGGAAGTATTTCAAATGAAATTAATGTGTCCTTCGCCTGCTTAATATGATCAATTACCTTCATGTTCGTTCGCTGATTGATAAACTATCTGCAAACTTAGGACGCTGTTAGGATATAACAAGGTATTTTTGTCAAAAGCATCATCCCTTGAGTCTAGTTATTTCAACAAACGAGCTGGTTAAACGATACGGTAGCAGAACCGTGGTAAATCATGTATCCGTTAACGTTAAACAAGGTGAAATAGTTGGTTTATTAGGACCAAATGGTGCCGGCAAAACCACTACCTTTTATATGGTAGTTGGACTGATCAAGCCAGATGAAGGACGGGTTTTCCTGAATGACCAGGACATTACCGAGCTGCCCATGTACAAGCGGGCGCAGCTTGGAATTGGCTATCTGCCCCAGGAAGCTTCGGTATTCCGCTCTCTCTCGGTGGAGGATAATATCCGTTCTGTTCTTGAAATGACCCGGCTCAGCAAACAGGAGCAAAGAAATAAACTGGAAGAATTGCTCGATGAATTCAGACTCCATCATGTTCGTAAAAACAATGGCGACAGCCTAAGTGGGGGTGAACGCAGAAGAACAGAAATCGCCCGCGCGCTCGCTGTGAACCCTAAATTTATACTGCTGGATGAACCCTTTGCCGGGGTAGATCCTATTGCGGTGGAAGATATTCAAACGGTTGTTGCCCGGTTAAAGTACAAGAATATAGGTATCCTGATTACAGACCACAACGTAAATGAAACCCTGTCGATCTGTGACCGCGCCTACCTCCTGATTGATGGAAAAATCTTCAAACATGGAACCGCTGAGGAGTTGTCAGACGATGAACAGGTGCGTCGTTTATACCTCGGACGCAACTTTGAACTCAAGCGAAAAGACTATCTGCACGAAGAAGTGATGAAGGGGATCAGCGATTTACCCAGGTTTGAAGAGTAATTTTCGTATTTTGCCCCCTGCTGTATGAAACTTTTCTCGCCAGCCATATCGAGATTGGCCCGGCTAAGGCTGTGGCAAATTGAGCAGTGGGTTACCAACCCGGTAGCTGCCCAGCGCGAAGTATTACAGGAACTCGTAACCTCAGCACAATACACGGAAATCGGGCGTCAGTATGGATTTAACCGCTTATTCACCGTTCGGGAATTTAAACGTACTGTGCCGGTTCATGAATACGATGACCTGAAACCCTATATCGAGCGAATGATGACAGGGGAAGAAAATCTGCTCTGGAACACCCCAATCCGATGGTTCGCCAAGAGTAGTGGTACCACCAACGACAAAAGCAAGTTTATTCCGGTTAGCGACGAAAGTCTGGAAGAAAACCATTTCCAGGGTGCCAAAGATGTACTAACCCTCTATTATGGATGCAATCCGGAATCGGAACTTTTGGGTGGAAAGGGCCTGGTAATAGGCGGCTCACATCAACTCAGTCAGGCTACTGAAGAAATCAGTTTTGGTGACCTGAGTGCGGTGCTTTTGCAAAACACGCCATTTTGGGGGCACTGGATCCGAACACCCGAATTGTCCATCGCCTTGCTCGATGAATGGGAACACAAAATTGAACAACTGGCCCTCACCACGATTCCGGAAAATGTAACCTCCATTTCAGGGGTTCCTACCTGGACCCTGGTTTTGATGAAACGGATACTGGAAATGACCGGGAAATCCTGTATAGCCGAAGTTTGGCCTAATCTGGAATTATATATGCACGGTGGAGTATCTTTTATTCCCTATAAAGAACAATTCCGTCAACTCATTGGCAAAGACATTCACTATCTCGAAATGTATAATGCCAGCGAGGGTTTTTTTGCTGCACAGGATAGTCCGAATTCAGATGGCATGTTACTTTTTACACGGCATGGAATTTTTTATGAGTTCATGCCAATTGAAGAATATGGGAAAAAGTTTCCTGCTACAGTGGGACTGAATAAAGTGGAAATCGGAAAACAATATGCCCCTGTTATCAGCACCACAGGTGGACTTTGGCGGTATATTATTGGTGATACAATTCAGTTCAGCTCACTGGCGCCTTATCGCATTAAAGTAAGTGGCCGACTCAAGCATTTTATAAATGCATTCGGTGAAGAAGTGATCGTCGATAATTCAGATAAAGCTATTTCCATTGCTTGTGAAAAAACGGGAGCTGCGGTGAATGATTATACGGCTGCGCCTATCTATTTCAGTCAACATGGAAATGGTGCGCATGAGTGGTTGCTGGAATTTGAAAAAGAGCCGCATGATATTGCATTATTCGCTTATGAACTGGATACTGCACTTAAAAATATTAACAGCGATTACGAAGCAAAACGGCAGAAGGATATCGCCCTGAGAATGCCGGTAGTGCACGCTGTGAAAAAAGGCATATTCAATGAATGGCTTCGATCAAAGGGAAAACTGGGTGGACAACATAAAGTGCCACGCCTTAGTAATGATCGGGATGTGCTTGAATCTATTCTTAGTTTTTTGTAGTCCCCAGTTTGATATACAGGGTACGCAGCAGGTAGTAGGGTAAGGTAAAGTAGTTCGCAGATACTTTTTTTACACCTCCAAAATCCAGCTTGAATTGGAGCAGACTTTCGATTACTTCCTTGCTGTTAACCGGGGTATAACCCCCAAAATCATAGGCTTCAATTCCTTCGTCTTTAAAAGCAAGCATGTCGCGATAATGCAGGTATTTATTTGCTCTGCCGATTTTATTGCGGTCGAAATTTTCATCAAAGCGTTTGGATGCAGAATGCATTTGGCGAACAATTTTTTGCTCGGGATCAAAAACATAGGTATGGGCTGCGAGTATTTGTCCGTCCAGCTCTGCATAACTGATGCGAAGGGCCTCACCAAAACTGGCAATTCGCTCATTGGTTTCAGGAGAGAGCACTTTACTTACTGCAAATTCATTGAAGAATTGAACAAATTTTGAGATATCAGTATCGAAATAACAAATGACTCCGTCTTCTTCTGATTTCCGGACCTGCGCTTTCACGGTTCGGGAAAAATCCTCCAGAATTTTTTCCTTTGATTTGGTCAAATCCAATTCTACCGTATAATTGGGTTCCTTAATCAGAAGAGGAGAATTAAATTCTTCGCGCACATGATTGAAGGAATGGATGGACAACTTGTTTATGAAACCGGGGCGAACTGAAAACCAGTTATCATGTACATTGAATACATAAAACTTTCTAGAGTACCAGACCATATGACAAACTACTTGTTTAGGGATTAATGCATTTAAAAATAGACAAATTCCTAAAACTGCCTAAATTCACAGCTAATTTTTAGACGAATGAAACTTCTAGAGAATAAAACAGCCATCGTTACCGGTGCCGCAAGGGGAATTGGGGAGGGAATCGCCCTAAAACTGGCAGAACAGGGTGCTCATATTGCCTTTACTTACGTGAGCGAAAGCAGTGCTGAGAAAGCAGCAGCACTTGAACAAAAACTTATCGGCCTGGGTGTTAAAGCAAAGGCCTACCGTAGCAATGCCGCAGTATTCGAAGAGTGCGAAAGCTTTGTAAACGATGTTATCAGCCAGTTTGGCGGAGTGGATATCTGTGTAAATAATGCGGGCATTTCGAAAGACAATTTGCTGCTTCGCATGACCCCTGAACAGTGGGATGATGTCATAAATACGAATTTGAAATCGGTCTTCAATATGACCAAACAGGTGATCAGGCCGATGATGAAAGCAAAATCCGGAAGTATCATCAATATGAGTTCGATTATCGGGATGAAAGGCAACCCCGGACAAAGCAGTTATGCTGCTTCCAAAGCAGGGATAATTGGGTTTACGAAATCTATTGCACAGGAGTTGGGAAGCCGTAATATCCGCTGCAATGCGATTGCGCCCGGTTTTATCGAAACTGATATGACCCACTACCTGAAAGAAAGCAGTGGTGCCGAAGAGTACCTGAAAAAAATTCCGTTGGGACGATTCGGAACCGCCGAAGAAGTAGCCAACGTAACCCTCTTCCTTGCCAGCCCCCTCAGCTCCTATATCACCGGCCAGGTGATCAGCACCTGCGGCGGCCTCAACCAATAACTCCTTTCACCGGTCGGGTGGCACCCGACCGGTGCCACCCGACCGGTGAAGATTAATCCAGCAATTCGGGAACGGTTTTCAATTTGTAACCACGATCCTGCAGCCAGGCGATTAGTTCATCCAGCCGATCCCAGAGTGGATCCGGACGACCGGGACCGGTTCCAATATGCATTAATAGTAGAAACCCGTTTAAACCGCTATCAGCTTCTTTCTTCCGGATCGATTCAAGAATGGTGGCAGTGCTTCGATAGTTTTTATCCTGCACACGGGTATAATCCGCATGGCTAAGTGTTCCGGGAGTATAGTTTACCAGGTGCCTGCCCAATTGATTGGTCCACCTTACTATACTATCATTAAACCATTCATAGGAAGGCAGAAAATAGATCGCTTTTATGGGATCCACACCAACGGCTTTCATGGCTGCCTCATTGTTTCGCAAATCGGCCATAAATTCAGCCTTTGTCACCAACAGACTATCCCGTTTTGTCCAGTCATTGTAAAGGAGGTGCTTGTCGCCATGTGCGCCCATGTAATTACCCTCCGCAGCCAGCCGCTTTATTAGTTGCCGGTGTTTCGGATTTCGATAAAAATCTCCTGTTAAAAAAAACGAAGCCTTTACTCCCCGCTTCTTTAGAACGGAGGCAATTTTCTTACCGCCTTCCGCAAATTCATGTCCGGTAAAAACAATCGCTATAGCCTTCCTCGAGGTATCCCCCCTGGTCTTCATCTCACCCGCCGGGTGGCACCGGT
>NZ_DLHM01000007.1:1116883-1133324 GCF_002483205.1 Flavihumibacter sp. UBA7668 | reverse complement strand
ACCGGTGCCACCCGGCGGGTGAGAGAGCAGGATTTCCCCGATCTCACGGAAAAAGGGGTAGCCGAGGGAATCGTATTCGTACTTGTTGTCGTTGAGGATGCCATCGCGGTTAACGTAGAGGACGCCACTCAGCATCAGCTCCCGATTATGGCCACGATCCACGATATACGCCACATCAGTCAGGTAGCCATAGGACCAACCGGTTTTGTTATATATCCGTATAGAGGAAGGAACTGCTCGTTTCCCATCGCGGTAAAGGAAAAACTTGGAGTAACTGTCGAAAAACTCAGTTGTATCAAAAATCGGAAAGCGAGATTCCGAAGGCAAATCGGAAATCGCATTTAACATTAATTGCCGCGAATTCTCCGAAAGCCGAAACCGCTGCCGTTCAGGTACTGTCGATGGAAAGAGGAAGGATTGAAGCACCTGTTGCATATCGCGCAGCGGCATCCGGTTATGGGTAGTAAAATCCATAGGTTGCTGAATCAGGGAATCCGACCAATTATAATGTGCATCACCCACCAGTATCTTTTTACTGAAATCAAACGGAAAACCACTTTTTTGCGCAGGTTGTTCATAAAGTATCCGACCATCAATACTAAGAAACTGCACCGCCTCTGTAAGCCGATGCTGCTCCGCTGTCAACGGAATAAACCGACGGGTAATGCGGCTGCCATAATATCCCATCTCCTGCAAGCGGCGATTAAGCAATTCTTGTCCCACTACCTGAAACAACCGGTTATACGCATCATTATCACTAACAATCATCGCCTGGCGAATCAATTCCAATAAAGAAACAGGTGCTGAACTATCCGTTTTAACAAGTGTATGCGGATTCACTCCCAACCTGCGAAGGGTATCCATTTTTTCCAGGGCAATCAAAGCCGTTGGAAACTTAACCATCGAAGCCGGATTAAAGTAAATGGAATCATTGACATTCAGATAACGGTGCGATAACTGAGGGCGATTTTCCGCATCACGCCGGATTTCCGTATAGATCAGCTGATATTGATACAACTTCGGATTATCCAAAATATGTTTCAAAGCCGGACTCGCAGCAGAGCGGATGATTTTTTCCAGTTCAGGATCATGCAGGGTGGATTGAGCTATCGCGCAACATGTGGCTATAAAAAAAATAATAATACAGGCTGCCATCCTGCAAAAAATAACTAACATAGCGATTCACGGTATGATTAAACAGGAAGATAATTATTCCTGTTATTTTTGACGCACATAAAGCTTGCTAAAACAGTACACATGAAATTAGTTTCTTACTTGGCAGAGGGCCATGATCAGCTCGGCATCTATGTAGATGGCTTCATTTATGCGATGGAAACCCTGCATCCCGATCTTCCCGGCAATATGAATATGTTCCTGCAATATTGGGAAGAATCCTATCCGGTTGCCAAAACAGGCGAAGAGATGATAAAATTGGGAAGAATTTCCAAAGAAAGAGGCATCCCGTATGACGCAGCTTACCTGCTTGCACCAGTTCCATTCCCAACAACCTGCAGAGACGGATATGCATTTCGCCAGCACGTTGAATCGGCCCGCCGTAACCGTAAAGCACCCATGATTCCTGAGTTTGATCAGTACCCGATATTTTATTTCACCAATCATACCAGCATCCAGGGTCCCGGTGATATTGTATGCATGCCTGATCATTTTGAGCAACTCGATTTTGAACTGGAAGCAGCCATCGTCATCTGCAAAGCCGGAAGAAACATAAAAGCAGAAAATGCAGATCAATATATCGGCGGACTGATGATTATGAACGATATGAGTGCAAGGCGCCTGCAAATGGAAGAAATGCTGCTAAACCTTGGTCCCGCAAAAGGGAAAGATTTCTCTACCGTTATCGGACCATGGCTGGTAACCCTTGATGAACTGGACCGTTTTGAAATTCCCGCCAAACCCGGACATACAGGAAAAAACTGGAACCTTCGCATGCAATGCCATGTTAACGGAATCCAGGTAAGCGATGGCAACCTGGGTGATATGGACTGGACATTTGCAGAAATAATCGAACGCTGTTCTTATGGAGTAACCCTGCATCCCGGAGATGTAATCGGAAGCGGAACTGTTGGAACCGGATGTTTTCTCGAATTAAACGGAACTGGAAAATTAAACAATCCGGATTTTGAAGCACAGTGGTTGAAGGATGGTGATAAAGTAGAACTAACCATTGATCAATTGGGGGTTTTATCCAATACCATTGTAGCGGAGCCAACTGATTACTCGATCCTTGAAAGAAAAAAAATCAACCATGCAGATTGATATCGCAACGCTGCCTCCCCCTCAAAAACAGCAATGGCTGCAACATGCTATTGGTCCCCGCCCCATCTGTTTTGCTTCAACCATCAATAAAGCAGGAGAAGTAAACCTGAGTCCGTTTTCGTTTTTCAATATGTTCTCTGCCAATCCGCCAATTCTTGTGTTTTCACCATCGCGCAGGGTACGTGATAATACAAGCAAACATACCCTGGAAAATGTATTCGAAGTTCCGGAGGTGGTGATCAATATTGTAGACTACGATATGGTACAACAAATGTCTTTGGCCAGTTGTGAATTTCCCAAAGGCACCAATGAATTTATTAAAGCAGGATTTACGGAACAGGCATCCACACTGGTAAAGCCACCCAGAGTAAAAGAAAGTAAAGTCCAGCTGGAATGCAAAGTACTGGAAACAAAACCACTTGGAACGGAAGGTGGAGCCGGCTGCCTTGTTATTTGTGAAGTGCTTCGGATGCACGTTGCTGACAGTATCCTGAACGATGCGGGAACCATGATTGATCAGCAAAAACTGCAGCTTACTGCACGCCTTGGCGGTAACTGGTATTGTAAGGTGGATTCCAGCAATTTATTTGAATTGGAGAAACCTAATACCCAACTGGGTATAGGGGTGGATGCCCTTCCTGAACCAATACGCAAAAGCAATATATTAACAGGTAACAATCTGGGACAATTAGCCAATGTGCATCTATTGCCAACGGTGGATCCGGCATTTCACGATGAGCGTCTGAAGAACATTTTTCAATATTATTCCATCACACCCGATGAAATGGAAAAAGAATTACATCGGTATGCGAAGGAATTGTTGGATCAACATAAAGTTCAGGAAGCCTGGCAGGTCTTACTGGCGCTGAATTAGCCAAGCATTAAATCAGGGTAAAGCAGTTCCAGCGCAACTCCTTTAGAAGGGTAATTATCTATCAGATAACCCAGCAATTCCGGAATATTATTGCGGTAATGAATATTAGTTGCCTGCGCTGTACCAATCCATTGCAGAAATGTACTGGTAAATGATGCGTCAATTTTATTCAATACCGGAATACCAAATTGTTCCAGTGCTGCGGCATTGCATAATTGCTCATACTGTCCATGAATGGGAACTACCAGTAGTTTTTTACCCAGATGCATCACTTCGGCTGGTGTCTCAAATCCTGCTCCTGTAATCACTCCAAAAGAATTGATCATACTTTCGTTAAAGAGTCGTTGGTTTACCGGTATCAGTTTTACGTTTTTATGTTGTTCCGTCCGACGAACCTGTTTGGAAAAAACCTCAAACTGGAAAGAATTCAGTTGTTGAAGAACAGGCAGCAGAGTTTGGTCTTCATAGGCCGATAAATAAACCGTGATATGCCCTTTATTACAGGGATCTGCCTGGAGGATTTCTTTTTTGATGACAGGTTCAAAAATAAAATCATCGTACTTCTTAAAATGCAATCCGATATACTGAGAGGCCCTTGCATAGTTTTTTAGAATCCATTCTCCAAAAAGCTCCGGATTAGCCGGCCTTGGAACCAAACCGGATTGAAAAGAAGCCTGATGGCCCAGATTTACGGAAGGAACTTTTTTATACCGGCAGGCCATCGCCGTGATGGATTCAAAATCATTGATTACCACATCATATTTTTCAACCGGCAATTCTCTGATTTCTTTCCAAACCCTAACAGGATTTAACTGGGTGGCAATTTTCTTGTAATGTAATCCGCCTGTTGTATTATAAAACAGGCTCAGCCCTTTACTCCTATACCGAACAGGTAAATCATTTTGTAATTGCGAATTGGCACCACTCAGGAAAACATCCACTTTGCCATACCGTTGCAGGTAAGGTAATAACTGTGCCGCTCTGCTGATATGGCCATTGCCGGTTGCCTGTACTGATAATAAAAGCCTCATGAAAGTTGGAAGTTTGAAGTTGGAAGTTGGAGGTGGAGGTTTGACTTATATAGCGAGGGATTGCACATAAAAATTTACTTCATCGGTTACGACATTTAAAACGGGCTTTTCAATTTCAACCTTGCTGTTTTCAAATTGCTTTTCATCATAGGTATAGATATGCCAGTCGTTTTGGTAAAATTCCAGAGAGGTCATATGCTCCACCCAATCGCCGCTGTTGAGGTACATAACTTTTCCCTGATCTGTTTCCACCATCCGTTTTTGGGGCTGGTGTATATGCCCACAGATCACATAATCATATTTTTTCTCGATGGCAATTTCAGCCGCGGTCATTTCAAAATCATTGATCCGGGTTACGGCTTTATTCACCCCGGCCATAACTGATTTGGATAAACTCACGCGCTCCCTGCCAATCAGTTTCATCAGCGTGTTGATGGCGCGATTCAACAGAATCAATACCCCATATCCGCTGCTGCCTAATTTGGCCCAGAACTTGGCTGCCCCTTTAGTGGTGTTGTCAAAAACATCACCATGGAAAATCCAGGTCATTTTGGAATTGATTTCCACCACCAGTTTATCAGTCAATTGAAAGTTCCCCAATTGGATATCCGAATACTTTCGCATGATTTCATCGTGGTTCCCGGTTATATAAATGACCCTGGTTCCTTTGGCCATCATACAAAGCACTTCTTTCACCACCGCTATATGCGATGCAGGGAAATAATGCTTGCTGAATTGCCATGCATCAATGATATCGCCATTGAGAATCAGCATTTGAGGTGCGATGCTCTTGAGGTAGTTCAACACTTCCTTGGCTTTGGCACCATAGGTGCCCAGGTGGAGGTCGGACAAAATGGCTACATCAAGGGGACGTCTTTCCATAATGGGTTGTTTATCAAAATTCCCCATTGGATATTATCCCCATGTGAACCATGTATTAAAGAATTGTAATGTCTATCTAGTTCATGCGGCGTTGTTCTTCTTCCGATGCCGTTACCCGGGTAGCATTTTCTTTTGATTTTTTTGTGCCTATTTTGAATGAAAACCCGAGATTATACATCCGGAAGGAATACAAATAGCTATTGCTGGCACTGGTCTTTCGGGCAGAGTCAACCGCTTTCAGGCCATATTTGTTTCCGGAAAAAATATCCTGCACACCTAAGGATAACTGCAATTTATCTTTCGCAAAGGATCGTTGAAGCGATGCATTCACAAAGCCATACCCGATTTGTTCATCGCGCCCGTATAAAGCGGCACTTGCATACATGCCACTGATTTCGAAACTCATCTTTCCTGGCAATCGGAATTGTTGCTGGCAGCTAAATTGAACATGCCATTTTTGCTTCACTTCGTTGTTCTCTTCCATCAATACTACTTTTCTATGATAGGCTCCGGCAAACAATTGAATCGTCCATTTTTCATGCACTTGCAGCTGTTTATTCAGTGTAAACTGCCATTGGTGATGTCTGGGAATATTTGCAGCCATCACCGTTTGTTTAAATAGTGCAGTATCAAAGGAAGATTGAAATCCGGCTATAGCATTTTTTTCTCTGGCATAGGATATTCCAAACTGGTATCCATGCCATTGATAATTTAGTTGAACCAGTTGTTCAATACCAGGTTGCAGAGAGGAGTTTCCTGAAATAACTGTTTTGGGATCAGTAAAAATCAGAAAGGGCGCCAGGTTATTAAATGTTGGACGATTAATTCTTCGGCCATAACTAATATTGATCCGTTGCTGTTTACCTGGTTTCAGTTGCAGATGAAAACTCGGAAACAGATTTCCATACCGCCTGTTATATCCCTGTGTTTCCTTGTCTGTTTCCATAACAGCATCTGTTAGTTCATACCGCAGTCCTGCTTTTATTTTTGCTTTTCCTTTAATATCAAAATCAGAAGAAATATATGCTGCCGCGATTTGCTCTTTCAGTTTGTACTCTCCGGCAATATCGGGTAACAAAACCAGTTCCTCATTTTCCATTTCCAAAACTTTCATATCATTTGAAAACCCGGACTGAATACCTTTTATTCCCGAATGAAGCTGAAGTTGTGCTCCCCATTTTTTCGTCCAGTTTATATCAGCAACCCACATTTCAATTGCGGTATTTTTATAACTGAATAACTGCTGTTCATTTAACAATTGCTGGTTACTATCCAATGTATTGATATGATACGAAGTGGGGTTGTCATTATCATAACGCAAATAATCAATATTCAGTTCCAAAGCTGCTGCATTCGGCAGTTCTTCTTTCCAACTTACATTCCACAATTGATGTTTCCAATAATTGATTTCTTTGTTGGGCATGCGATAAAAAGTATCGGGTCGATTCGTTGAAAACTGACTGGTAAAATTCTCCGCTTTCATATCCCAACGATTATTGTATCCGCTGAAAAGCAGCGTGATTTTGCGTTTCGCACGAGGCTGGTATTCAATACCGGCGCGGTAAGTATGATTCCGCTGAAAAGGATCGCGCCTGGAAAATGTCTTTAGTTCATCGGCGCCGTTTGATTTCTCCGTGCGACGATTAACAATCAGATCTTCCAGTCTGGCTAATTTTGAAAATCCATAAGAACCAAACAGCAACAGTGGGCCCTTACGGTAATCGGCCTGTAGATTACCTAAGGGATGACGGCCTTTATTGATGCCCATCCCCATAGAAACTGCCAATTGCAGATTCCAGCCATCCTGAGGATCGATTGTCATAATTAAATTGATTACGCCTCCCGTTCCACTGGCATCAAATTCAGCAGGCGGAGTGGTTAATAATTCGATTTTCTTTAATTGCTGGGATGGGAGCCCTGCAAGAAAATCAAGCAGTGCATTCATAGGCATATAAAGCTGTTTCCCATTGATGGTTACGCGAACATTTTCTCTTCCTGCCAAACTAATGGTTGCGGAGCCTCGATGAACCTGAACTCCTGGTGTGGTTTCAAGAATCTGTAATACTGATTTTCCTGTTTTATTGATTACCGTGCTGAGATCCACAACGGATCGATCGGGTTGGTGCGTTAACAGCAGCTTTTTAGCCCTTACTGTTACCAGATTCAACTGATCAGATGCCGTGTTGAGTATAATTTGATAGGACATTCCGGTTCCGGGAATGAGGATGGAATCCAGGAGCTTCTGCTGATAACCAACCGCTGTTATTTTCAATTGATACAAACCAGGGGCAAGGCCGGATAGTTGGAAGCAGCCGGAATCGTTGGCGATTGCTTTCTGAACCGGCTGCGTTTCCTTCCATAATTCAACACTCGCAGCTGCTATCGGCAATTGTTGCAGATTTTCAATCTGTCCGGTTATACTATGTTGGGCGAATGCGGACAGCTGGACCACCATCAGCAAAAGCATCCATACACCGGCCCTTGCCTGATTCTTTTTCATAACAGAAGATTTAATAGGCGCAAAGCTCCTGCAGTTCGGGATCTGAGACAATCACTTGAACCGGTGGATGCCCTGCCCAAAAAGGGTGAAAGCACGCTCCGGTTCTTTGGGTTGGATGCGTTATTTTTGCGCTTCAAATTTTGGCGAATGCAATTTTCAGAACAAGAACAGATCAGAAGAGAGAAGCTGCAACAACTGCAGGAACTGGGCATTGATCCTTATCCTGCCCCAACCTATCCGGTAAATACCACTGCTGCATATATTAAGGAACATTATAAAGGTGAAGAGAATAAGGCTGATTTTACGGAAGTATGCCTGGCTGGCCGAATCATGAGTGTTCGGGATATGGGTAAAGCCAGCTTTGCAGTTTTACAGGATAGCACCGGCCGCATCCAGATTTATGTGCGCAGGGATGATATTTGCAAGGGTGAGGATAAAACCCTCTACGACAAAGTCTGGAAACACCTGACCGATCTGGGTGATATTTTCGGAATAAAAGGATTTGTGTTCACCACCAAAACCGGTGAAACATCGGTTCATGTAACCGAGTTGACCATGCTCACCAAATCGCTGAAACCCCTTCCTGTGGTGAAAGAAGCAGACGGACAAACATTTGATGAGGTGACCGATCCGGAATTCAAATACCGGCAGCGGTATGCCGATCTGGTGATTAATCCGCAGATCCGCGAAACCTTTGTGAAGCGTACTAAGATGATCAATACCATCCGTGATTTTCTGAACGACCGCGGTGCTTTGGAAGTAGATACCCCTGTGTTGCAGGCAATTCCCGGCGGAGCCGCAGCGCGTCCATTCATAACACATCACAATGCGCTTGATGTTCCTTTTTATTTGCGTATTGCCAATGAGCTGTACCTGAAGCGCCTGATTGTAGGAGGGTTTGACTGGGTGTACGAATTCAGCCGGAACTTCCGGAATGAAGGAATGGATCGCACCCATAATCCGGAATTCACCATTCTGGAATGGTATACTGCTTACAAGGATTATGACTGGATGATGGAAACTACGGAACAATTGCTGGAGCAGGTGGCCATTGCATTGCATGGAAGCACGCAGTTGACGGTGGGTGAAAAAACCATCAGTTTCAAAGCACCATTCAAACGGATTTCCATATTTGATGCTATTAAAGAGAACTCCGGTTTTGATATCAGCGGATTGGATGAAGCTGGTTTACGGGATGTATGCAAACAATTAAAAATTGATGTAGCTCCTTCTATTGGTAAGGGAAAACTGATTGATGAGATCTTTGGGGCTACGAGTGAACATACCTATATCCAGCCCACCTTTATCATTGATTATCCGGTGGAGATGAGTCCGCTTACCAAAAAACATCGCAGCAAACCCGGACTGGTAGAGCGTTTCGAACTAATGATCAACGGAAAGGAAATTGCGAATGCATATTCTGAATTGAATGATCCGGTGGATCAGCGTGAACGATTTGAGGAGCAGGTAGCCCTGATGGAGCGCGGAGATGATGAAGCCATGTTTATTGATCAGGACTTTTTACGTGCGCTCGAATATGGTATGCCACCAACAGCAGGTATCGGTATTGGTATCGATCGCCTGTGCATGTTGCTGACCAACCAGCCATCTATTCAGGATGTATTGCTTTTTCCGCAAATGAGGCCGGAGGCATGAGGGAAGGTGAAAGGTGAAAGGTGAAAAGTGAAAAGAAAGAGGTTAGAGGTGAAAGGTGAAACAAAGACAAGGCTTTTGTGTTTGTTTCACCTTTGATTTTTCACCTCTATCTTCTCACCTTTCACCTCTCACGTTTCACCTTTTAAATGAACAGATCGTTCATTAGCTTCTGATTCGGATTAACCGCATATTTAGTAAAGTCTGTTATGCCTGCTTCGGTCAGTACTTCTTCGTCGATGAAAAAATTCCCGGTGCATTCGTAGGAGGGGCGTTGAAGGATGAGGAATGCGGCATCTCCAACGATTTCGGGGGTACGACTGCGTTGGATAAGGAAATCGCCCCCTAATAAATTTTCGACTGCAGCAGTAGCGATGGTCGTTTTGGGCCAGAGTGCATTGGCTGCAATGCGATGGGGTTTCAATTCTTCTGCCAATCCGAATACCACCATGCTCATTCCGTATTTGCTCATCGTATAGGCAAGATGCGGAGCAAACCACCGCGGATCCATATTAAGTGGCGGCGAAAGATTCAGTATATGTGGATTATGCGATTTCCTGAGATGGGGAATACAGGCTTTTGCCATCAGGAATGTGCCGCGCACATTGATACCATGCATTAGGTCCCATCGTTTGGCTTCAGTTTGCTCGGTGGGGGTTAGGCTGATGGCACTTGCATTATTAATAAGGATATCTATTCCCCCCAGGCCAGCCACTGTGGCTTTTACTGCTTCTTCGATGCTTTCTTCATACCGGATATCAGCCTGAAGTGGAAGTGCGATTCCTGCTCCGGCGGCCCTGATTTCTTCCGCTGCGGTATAAATAGTGCCATCCAGTTTGGGATGTGGCTCCGTGGTTTTTGCAGCAATCGCAATATTGGCTCCTTCTGCAGCTAATTTTAAGGCGATGGCCTTTCCTATACCCCGACTTCCGCCGGTTATCAGGACGTTTTTATTCTTAAATGACATGACAAATCGGGCTTTTTATGTGGTTTAACTGTGTGTTTTTCAATATACTAACGGAAGTTAGGAGAGTTCTACCAGAATTCCGATCGTAGTTCTACTAATTCTCCAGTAAATCATGAAGCCTGCAAATTCAGCAATAGCCCTCTTGCGCAGGTATGGGGCGATTTATACTTTTGTTATGTCAGTGATCGATATCAAATCACCCAAATCCTTAGAAAAACCAGACCGATGTAAATCGGACATCCAAGATCCAAAAAAACCAAGTATCCAATTATCCTAAAGGCGAAAGCCGAAAGACCAAGTGCATCACAAATATCCAAAAAAGACCAAGTATCCAATTATCCGGTAGAAAGACCAGAAAAAACCAATGTTCCGAAGAAAGACCAAGTGATTTGTTTTCGTTGATCTGACAAAGTAGTAAGTTTTTAGAATCCATTATCTTGATTATCCAATTCCTAGTGAATTAACCACGTCCTGAAAAAAATTTGTACCTATCGATGGCCGAGACCCGTTGGTTCTGAACGTACAAAGAATTAAAAAGCCCGATGCAGTCCATTGCATCGGGTTTTTTCTTGCCCTCACCCGACCGGTGGCACCGGTCGGGTGAAACTTTTCTCCAGCTTAACATGACTCAACCTAGTGCTAAAGTAGAGTAATCAACCGTTCATCTACCGTTCTTGAACCGTTCATCTACCGTTTATCTACCGTTTTAAAACGGTCCGTGAACGGTAGATGAACGGTTGAAAGACGGTTCATGAACGGTTAATAGAGCTTTGAATCCACAAGGATGACTGAACCTTAAGCTTATAAAAAGCAGAATTCTCCGGCACACCTGGTGGCGGAGTAAATAATCACCCGTCGGGTAAACCCGACGGGTGGAAAAAGTTAAGCGAGGTTGAGGTAGGGTTTGTTACCGAGGATTTGATCAATACGATCGCAAACAGAGTCTGTAAGCAGAGGAAGAACATCCAGCGATTTCAGATTATCGGTCAGTTGTTCCTGTTTCGTTGCACCCAATATTGCGGTGGTGGTATACGGATTGCGGATAGTCCAGGCAATCGCAAGGTTCCCCATAGAAACCCCGATTTCCCCTGCAAGCGCATTTAATTCTTTGAGTTTCAGAATTTTGTCTTCCTGCATCCAGCGGTCTTTCAGCCATTCGAACCCTTCCAAACCAAGACGACTTCCTTCCGGAATACCAGCCAGGTATTTTCCCGTCAGAAATCCGGCTGCCAGCGGGCTCCAGATAGTAGTACCCATTCCAACATTTCGGAATACCGGCAGGTAATCCTGCTCCATCTTCATGCGTTCAAACATATTGTACTGGGGCTGTTCCACCACCGGACCAATTAACCGGTATTGTTGCGCTACGCGATGGGCTTCCATGATTTCAGCACCACTCCACATGCTGGTTCCCCAATAAAGGATTTTCCCCTGCTGAATCAGGTTGTGCATGGTCCATACCACTTCTTCAACCGGAACATTCGGATCGGGACGATGACAGAAATAAAGATCCAGGTAATCTGTTTGCAGACGCTCCAGTGCTTCATGACAGGCTTCCACTATATGTTTGCGGCTCAACCCGGTTTGGTTGGGCTTATTCTCCTTTCTCCAGCCAAAAAACACCTTGCTCGACAACACATAGGAAGTTCGGTCCCAAGCCTTTGCCTTTAGCACCCGCCCCATCATTTTCTCACTTTCACCCAAGGCATACCCTTCAGCGTTATCAAAGAAATTGATCCCCTGGTCATAAGCCAGGCCCATCAGTTCATCCGCCATGGAATCACCAATTTGTTTATGGAAACTTACCCAACTCCCGAAACTGAGTACGCTGAGCTGAAGGCCAGTTTTGCCCATTCGACGATATATCATAATTAATTGATTTTCAAGCTATCTTTTCCAGAAACACCACTTGAATCAGTGCCCGTCACCCCTGTTGAATCGGTAGCAATTGCCGGACCAAACCCTCCTTTTGGAACCTGCACCTGGCCGGTGATCTGTTTGATAAGGTACCAATTGAAGGACTGATCAGCCTCCAGTCCTTTACCATAAATGATTTTGTCGGGCTGATGGATTTCAACATCCTTATCGGTATAGAAAATTTCCTTATTCTGGTCCCACCAGAGTTCCTGGCTTTTGAGGGTATCTTTTTTCAGATTGAAGACCACCACACTATCGCGAAGAAAAACCCGCTGTTCTGTTTCGCGATAGCGACCATATTTTGCATTTAGCTGGCTTTCCACTTTCAGGCTGTCATTGAAAAAATCAACATGCAGGCTGTTGGGAAATTCAATATAAGGTGAATCCGTCTGATACCGGTTCATAACCGGAGCTGTCAGGCGCGCTTTCATTTTACCACCCTGACTAAGATAACTTTCTATGAATTTGGCCTCTTCAACAGCGATTCTTTTTTTAGAAAGCGCATTTATTTCTTCCTGCGTATTCTCACAAGCTGTCAGGAGCAGGGCAAAAAAAATACAGCACCCTAGCAGTGCTGTTATTTTTGAATTCAAAATATAGTGGAAAAACTTAGTCATACTTACGTTTCACGAACCAAAGATCACTTAAGGTTACCCCAAGAGAAAGCCGGAACATATTTTCCTGTAAACGGGTTTCTGGAGTTCCTCTCCTGCCAAATTCAAGGCCAAGATTAAGATTCGTGTATTGATTACTGAAACGGTTAGGGCGGATGGGGAAGCCAAATCCTGCAGTAACCGTATATTGTTTCAGCTCTTCACCTGCATAGCGGATATAGTCCGTACCATAGTTGAAACCCACCCGATAGGTTACCCGACCCCAATAATTGGATCCAAATGCATTGGGAATGAAATGTCCGCCTACTCTGAATTTATAGGATGACCCTACTGAATCTTTGGCATCATACAGCCGAAAATCATCCCAGGAGGTAGAGGAATACTCTGCACCAATCATCCATTTATCCAGTCGCTCGAAAGTAAATCCGCCAGAATACGTTGCGGGGAAAACAACTGTACCGGCCACCCCTTCTTCTGTGTAAATACTGTCCCGGATAAAAGTGCCGCCCGATTGATCATACTCAAATGTTTCCCGGGTAATATCCTTATTGGCATTATATTCACTGGAAAAAGTAGCAGTAGCACCCAAAACCAGCCGGATATCCTTACTTAGTTTAGCACGGTATTGGATTCCTGTATTAAAAGACACTCCCCCAAAATTGATTTTGGTCTGGTAGTTCCCTTTATAATACACCACGCTGTCGTTGATGAATGATTTCCGGGTGCCAAAATCCTTGGTACCAAAATAATAGCCCACATTGGCTCCGATACTGAAATTACCGAAACCCTTACCCAGTCCAAGGAATGCCTGGTAGGAGCCACCTTTCCCTTCGTACAGGGTCAGGGTAGAATCAATACTTGCACCGGTTTCCGGATTGAGTTCACGGGCAAAAGCCTGAATCTGGTAATTAATCCGGCTTATCGGACGTAAACCCACCACCATGGAGAAATTACGTTTTCTGCTCAGGGGAACCCCCAATTGCAGATAAGAGATATTGGCAAAGCTCGCTTTGTACTTCTCAATTACATTTTGCTCCTGTAAAACCTGATTTTCCACTTCAAAACCGAGATCAAAGGAAGTTGTCCTTAATCGGGCATAGGAGGCCGGGTTCATAAAATTGATAGCCTGAGGTTTCAGGTATCTGGGAACACCCTGCTTAATATCGAACCGTTCATCGTAGTCAACATATCCGGTGGTGATCCCACCCATTCCCCTGGTAACGATCGGGGTGGAAGGCACCAGGTTACCCCAACCATAACGGGAGTACGGCGAGTTTTCCTGGGCATTGGTTACCATCCCACAAAACAGCAGTACGGTTAAAAGCAGTTGGGCTATTGGTTGTTTAATTACACTCACTGATCGCATACAGTCCTTTAAATATTAAATTCTGGTCGGCAAATATCTTGTTTTTTAAGTGGGGGACAAAATAGCCTGAATTACCCCCGGTTAACAGCACGTTAAAGTTCCCGTACCGTTCCTTATAAGCATCGATAAAACCATCGATTTCCTTAGCCATCCCCAAAATAACCCCGCTGGTAATATTTGTAACGGTATCATAGCCTACCAGGGGGAAATTCCAGTCTTCTTTAACCAGGGGCAGCAGGGCTGTATAGTCTTTCAGGCTGCGGAAACGCATTTCCATACCCGGCGAAATACCGCCCCCCAGAAATTCATGATTCCGGTTGACAAAATTGTAGGTTATGGCTGTACCCAGGGCAATGGCCAGGTTGTTTTTACCGGGAAACAGGTTAACGGATGCAGCCACCAGGGCCAGCCGGTCCGCGCCAATTGTCTCCGGTTTACCTACCGGAGTTGTGAAAGGGAGCCGGGTCAGGTGGGATAGTTTATGAAAATCTGATCTTTCCTCCAGCAGGGTTTCCAACTCGGGAGGATGGTTCATTACGGAGGAAAGAATGGTTTTATCCGGACGTAACGCTTCCAGTATGGCAGCTATGGCAGCCGGTTCAATGCTTTCAATCAGATGGATTCCGGTAAGATGACCATCGCTGAAAACTGCCATTTTCTGGCGGGTATTTCCAAAATCAAAACAGAGCGTTGTGGAAGCCATACTGGGATTCGCTTGATTTACAGTTCAAAATCGAGCGAAGATAGGTTTTTAAAATGGCCGTTGAGCTTGACTTTTTCCTTCAATTGCTCCATTTCGGCCAGAACAGGCAGCACTTTCGCAAGATGGCGTTTCAGGTATTCCTGCCGCTGGAGTTCGTGCATCAAACCCAGTAACTCATATTCTTCCTGAAGAGATAATCCGGCATGATGGGCAATATCATAACTGATCAATAGTTCATCCGGTTTTTTAAATGCCTTATCAAGCTTGAGCAATTTGTGCAGATCGCGGATGCTGCTGATAAGTTTTTGCATGAGTTCCGCATTTCCTCTTCCTTCAATATTTTTTGGATAATGAACGATAGCCCCACTGTATAATTTATCAGGAATACTTTTTACCACTTCCAGCACCTTGAAAATTGAAATGCCTTCTGTTTCGATATCCATTTCTCCGTTATCATAGACTTTGCTGACAGATTTGATTCTGACCAGGGTTCCCCATTCGCCCAGTTTATTTTCCAAAACGGTCGGAATGCCAAACAACTTTTTTTCAGCAACACATTCGCTGATCAGTTGTTTATAGCGGGGTTCGAAAATATGCAGGTTTAATTGTTCACCCGGATAAACAACAATGCCTAATGGAAATATGGGAACAAAATTGGTCATGGTATTTGTCCAAACAATATTAAGAACAAATGCGCAATCATGTTCTTCAGGATTATATAACTTCATTGCATGTGGGACCAATTATTGTCAAAAATTTTACATGGTGATGTCAAAAGCATAGCTCGTTCCATTTCACTGATTGAAAATGAGGTTCCGGGCTATGAAGAGTTACTGACGGCATTACCGCATCATACCACTCCCATAATTGGTATTACCGGACCTCCTGGTGCTGGAAAATCCACTCTGGTTGATGCATTGATCGGAGAGCTGATCCGTCAGAAAAAATCAGTTGCAATTCTATGTGTTGACCCCTCTTCTCCATTCAATCTCGGTGCACTTCTGGGCGACCGTATCCGGATGAGTAACTGGTACAACCATCCTTCCGTTTTTATCCGATCTCTTGCAACGCGCGGCTCTCTTGGGGGATTACATCCGCATATCATTGAAATCACTGAATTGTTGAAAGTCACGCCCTTCGATTATATCCTGGTTGAAACGGTTGGGGTTGGACAAAGTGAGATAGAAATAGTTGGGCTGGCGGATTGCACTACGGTTGTACTGGTGCCCGAAGCAGGTGATGAAATTCAAACAATGAAAGCCGGACTAATGGAAATTGCCGACATTTTTATTGTCAATAAATCAGATCGACCGGATGCCGATTTGTTTATCAGAAACCTGCGTTCGATGCTTGCGCCAAGTTTTAGCAGAGCCAGCGCAGAAGTACCGGTAATAAAAACGATTGCCTCCCAAAAGGCAGGAATAACCGATTGGCTTCAGGCAATAGAAGACCATCTGGCCCGTCATGAAGTATCTGACAAGCGGGCCTGGTTGCTGGCCGAAAGAGCTTATCACCTGATTGAACGCAATCGGATGAAAGATGTCAATAAACAGCGTTTAAAAGAAGCGATCGAAGATTTACAAGATCGTCATGCGTTTAATTTGTATCAGTTCGTCCAGCAATTCAGGACCTAACCTTTCACCTCTCACCTTTCACC
>NZ_DLHM01000007.1:926090-1116833 GCF_002483205.1 Flavihumibacter sp. UBA7668 | reverse complement strand
CCTCTCTCTTTTCACCTCTCACCTCTCACCTTTCACCTATTGGCGCCCCCGGCGGCAATCCCGCCTGCTGTGTAGGTTTAGCCTTATCCGGTGCTTTCATTCTTTCCAGGGCATAGGCCAGATGGGCTTTTGATGAAGGATCTGTTGTTGTTTTCAATTCAGTTTCCAGCCAGTCTTTCAATTCTTTTAGAATGGCGAGTCCGCGTGCTCTTGCCGGCATGGATAAGGCCTCGTTCACTGACCAGCTCAACAGGTAGGTTAAAAGTACCTGTTCTGTCTGCTGTTGAATCATTGCTTCCAACCCGGATTTACGTTTAGCCTTAAACGTGGCAGTTATCAAAACCTCTGCCATTTCACCGGCTGATAAACCTCCCTGATGACCCTGAATTTCCATCCGGTTGATTCTGTCCGGATGAAAGAGAAAGGAAAAAGGCAGGTCCGCGGCAGTTTCTGCAGGTGAAAGCGGATCAAAATTCAATCCGCTCCGCTTACTGAATAATTCACGGGAACTGCTATATCCAGCCGGACGCGGTGGAATCAATTGGACAATTTTATCCGGAATAACCAATGCCTGCGGATCAATTGTTTTTATAATGGCATCCAGTGCTTTTAATTGATCAGCTTTTGGAACCAGTTTCATGGAGGGGGAGCCATCGCCTTTAACGGCATAGCTATACGAAATACCGCCAAGCATCTTTACTGCAGCTTCTACCTGATATCGATGGTAGAGATAAACCGGCACCAATACATCTTCCAGCATTGCCAAAGGCGTTCCGGTTCGAATGCTGTTGGTGCCAAAATTGGCCAGTGCTTTTGCTCTGACTTTCATCACGTGGTTCAGCTCTTCAACAGGGTTTGAACCATTATCCCACAAATGTGCCTGAGGATGGGAACCACCTGGTGAACGGGCATCCCGGTCAGCAATAAACTGAAGGCCTTTGGCAGCACCCTCTCTTAATAGTTTATCAAGCGCAGCAGATTCATTGGTGCCTTTTGGAAATTGCGCATATCCATAATTGATAGCAAGTTTATCCCACTCTCCTATTTTGGTATCATAGGCTTCACTAAGATCAAGCTCTCCGGATGAATTGAATTTCACCACGGGATGCGGATAATCCATTACGCTTGCCCGATTGTTTACGCTGGAAGCATAATTATGCATGATGCCCAGCGTATGACCTACTTCGTGAGCGGCCAATTGGCGAAGCCGGGCAAGGGCCATCGCCAGCATTTTATCATCTGCCGGAACACCATTTTCAAAAGGTGCCAGCAAGCCCTGTGCGATGAGATAATCCTGACGAACCCGGAGAGATCCGAGCGTAACATTTCCTTTGATGATTTCGCCAGTGCGGGGATCGGTTACGGAAGCTCCATAGCTCCATCCTCTGGTGCTGCGATGTACCCAATTGATCATATTATAACGGATATCCATAGGGTCTGCTCCGGCGGGTAAAAGTTCTACCCGAAAGGCTTCCTTAAAGCCGGCAGCAGTAAATGCCTGGTTCCACCAGCGGGCACCATCCAAAAGAGCAGAGCGAATCGGTTCTGGTGTACCGTTATCGAGATAATAAATAATCGGTTTTATAGGTTCACTGATAGCAGCACCGGGATTTTTCTTCTCCAAACGGTGGCGTCTGATAAAATACTTTTCAATTGGCTCTGATACCGGTGAACTATAGTCGTAATAGGAAATAGGGAAATAGCCGGCACGCGGATCAAAGGCTCTTGGCTTATAACCGGCATCGGGTAGTTCCACAAAGGAGTGATGCATTCGCAGGGTGATGGCATCACTGTTAGCAGCAACCGCACGAACCATTGGCCCTACTTCCCCATCATTATTTACCAGTGTAATGGTAGCATCCAACTCTGTATTCTTAGGAAAATTTTTAGTAGCCGTAAAATAGATGCCGCATCGTGTTTTATCCAGAACAAAATTTCCCTGTTTAGCAGATTTTATGCGGGCAGCCGCTTTCATTGCATCCCGCAATAAAAAATCAGTGGCATCAACAAGTAAAGAATTTCCGGTAGCTGCTTCTATTGTAAAACTCCAGATAATAGAAGAAGCAAAAGACTCTTCCACTGCTTTTTTCTCCAGTGCATCTGTGCTGTTGGCACGGTAATCATAATTCGGTTGATGGAGGAAAAGTTTTTTTCCATTGCGAACAAACCGAATCACCTGTTGTGATCCAAGCAGTCCCCGGTCAAGTCCGATATCATTGGAACCAAGGCCGGATGGAAGGGAAATACAATACAGGAGTTCCTGATTGGTTTGATTGATTTCCAACCATAATTTTCCATTCGCCTCATCAATAAAATAAGGTAGAAAGCCAACAACCTTTTCCCATCCTTTTGTTTTTTCTTCGATTGAGGGTAAAGACTGCGAAATAGAAAACAGTGGGAATAGCAGCAGCAAAACAATTCTCATATGTATCCGTGTTTGGATAAATATAAGGATACTATCAGAACATGTCGCGGTTGGATTTCCACCAGCGATAACCAATTATGCCCATTAATGCCAATGGGGTGGCAGCGAGGTAAATTATGCCTGAATTCAGGGCTTTGGCAGGTTTTTCGCCCATTTGCTGGGCAGTTTTGGTACAAATAGAACACTGGGCTTCCGCTGTAATGGAAAGCTGCAACAGGAACAAAGAAAACAGGGTCCATCTCACCAATCGCATAACACTAATTTTTGCAAAAATACTGAACCTTCTTCAATACGGGATAATTTGATGAACAATCAGGCAGAGAAGACTGCATTCATCTTTAAAAAAGTGGTGGTACCCAGATGCAGGGTAGAGCTAACCTGATAAGTACCGCTTGCATTTACGCTGTACTGGATTAGCAGATCAGTAGCCGGAAACTGACGGGGATCAATCACATGCAGAAATTTAACCTGGCTGCTGGAAATCAGTTGAACCGGTTTGTCCAATGCCTGTTCCAGTGTTTCCTGAATCAACTGAATCATACAAACCCCGGGTACAACAGGTTGTCCCGGAAAATGCCCCTTGAAAATAGGATGCTCTGCATTCCATAATAAACCGGCTTTAACCATACCATCACCCTTATCGAGGGTTTGCATGGTGAAAAAATCGCCCGTGAGTATCATCGATCTAATTTTTTGAGTGCTATGTTGAATTTGAAATTCAGGTGATTTATATAAATTGAATCCGGACTGCCTGGATTCTGATGGAAATATCTTAACTGCACTAATGGTTTTCTTGTAGAAGAAAGTTCTGCACCCATCAAATTTCGGCAACTCATATCTGTCAAATACCAGGCCTGTTTTTTCCCTTTTTCATAACCATGATAAAAATACAATTCGTTTGTACGTACCTTGAAGGGTATTTTTCCCCTTTCCTGCATTAATAACAACTCAAAATCCTGACGTAGCGCAGTTATTACTACTTTTTTGTTTAATCTTTTCAAGATATCAATCACTTTAAATTCACCATTTTCCATGAATTCAAAATCAAAGAATTTAACACCCATTTCTGTAGAGAAAACTACCCGCATAGACTTATCAGGCATTTCCTTTATCAGTAAAAGTCCACTTAGGGTATGATTGGTGATCGTCACCTGCGCTTTATATAACTCATTTCGGAATTGAGGTTGAAGTTTTGTCAAACAGTCATCCTTACCCGAAACAGGTTGCATAGAGCTATAAACCGAACGACAGGCAATAAAACCGAAACAAATTATTACCAGCCCTATTCGATTATTTCTGCTGAAAAAGCGCATCAGGGATTACTTGGTTTATTTCTTTGTTCTGGAAACTTATTAATGTAAAATCGCCCCCTTTCTCCATCATATTTATACTGGAAACTGCATAATCTTTTCGATCTATCCGAACCAGAATAGCGGAGAAAAACTCCTTCATTTCTTTGGTAACAGGTACCATTTCTACAAGATATTGTTGTTTGTTTTCAAAGGCTTTGACAGAAAAATCAGGATTAGAGAAAACCGTACCCTGTACGCAGTCTATGGTTAGCTGATTAATTTTTTGGAACAGCTTATTGGATCGTACAGCTACTTTGTTCTCTTTCTGACCATCTTTGATGTAAATATTTTTACCGTTAATGATCATGAGGTATTGAAAAGGATGCTGGTATTCCATCCGTACAAGATTATCTTTTTTGAACCAGAACTTTCCTTTTGAAAGAATTTTCTCCTCCAACAAACTAAGGTTTTTTTCCTGAGTAAAATCACAGCGAATGGAGTTCACCAGTACAGCTTTCTGTGTAAATGCGGTCTTAAATGCAACCAGGTCAGAAACAGGCGAAAAGCCCTTATGCTGGGCATGAACGCCAAATCCTGCCATTATAAATAAAAGAAAAACTATTTTACGCATATGCATTTTCGTTAATCAGTTGATCAATGGGTACAATTTCAACTCCTTTTTCTCTCACACCGGCAATAAAACGGGGCAGCAACCTGTCAGTTATAGCCATGGTGTCATGAAAAAGCACAATTGCCCCCGGCCTTACCTGCTTCAACAGTTTTTCCAAAAGGATGTTTTCATCTTTTGCCACTGTGTCCAAAGACCGGATATTCCAGCCAATGGTTGTCATCCCGGTTTTTTTAATTGCACTTGCCAGATTGGGATTGGTAACTCCATAGGGAGGCCGAAAAAAACGAACTGATTTTCCTGTTGCATTAAAAATCAATTCATTTGTTTCTTCCAATTCGCTTTGCATGCTGGACGCTGAATAAAGATCAAACATTGCATCGTGACTAAAACTATGATTCCCAATAATATGACCCTGTTTAACGATTTCTTTGGTTAATTCAGGAGATGCTTTAATGTTTTTGCCTATACAGAAAAAACAAGCCGGCACTTTTTCCCTTGCAAGGGTAACCAGAATTGATGATGTATACTGTGGCAGTGGACCATCATCAAAGCTGATTGCTATCTGAGGTTTATCATCTTTGCCATTGCATATAGCCCGTGTATAAAACTGTGAATCAATCCGGATACTACCCCAAACAAGTACAGACAGGTAAACCATCAGGATCGCCACATGAACCCACCAGGACTGGTCCAAAACAAGTACCGTTATCAAAAGAAGGATAACAAGTATGGAGCTGTTCTTAAAGCTCAGCATGACTTTAAAAGAATGAATGAATGATATCCCATGGAATCTGTCTGATAAATCAGTATTCGCTTTGGTGCATTCAGTTGTAAAGATCCGGCATCCACCTTACCAGTTTTCAACCAAAAGGCGCCGAGCCAACAGGCAAAGGCAGTTGCAGTTGGATAGGAACCGCAATATTGTTTATAATGAATAACCGGAATATCTTCTCCGATGAACCCATGAATCCTCGCATATTGGTCTGCGTTAACATCTCCTGATTCCATTCCCGACAACAACAGATCAATCCCATTCTGCTCTTCAGAAAGCTTTGTTGCAAATGCTGTAATCTCTTCCAGATCCGGTTGAAAGAGGGTATAAATCTGCTCTATCCGGGCCCAGGAAGCCGAATTGCTTTCTGATTGTACCAGAAAATAGGCCGCTCCTTCTCCACCCCACTGGTTTCGAAACTGAGCAAATCGTTCCAACAATGCGTAACTATAATCCGTCAATTCATCTGCAGCACCAACCAAAACGGATGAACCCGGATTTTCAGTTAACCATAGTCTGGCATCCATCAGTGATAACTCAAATGAATGCGACCTTTGTACGTACGTATTATTATAGGAATGGCATTTTAGCAATAAAGCTACCTGAGCGCCAACCGTATTATGGGTAGATTGTATAAATGCAGTAGGTGTCAGCATTTCCTCCTTGTTTTCTACCAGGCGCTTCAGGAAAATTCCGGTATCCTCCAGGCATCCATAAGCTGTTCCTGTCAGGATTGCATCGGGATCCTGAATTCCTGCCTGTTTAAGGGCATCCATTGCCGTGGCAACTCCCATCCGGATAATCCGGCTCATCCGTCGAATCAGCTTTTGATCAATCAAACTGCCGTAATCCGGTTCGGTCACTTTCCCTCTTTGGGTTAACACAGGTACAACGTTGACACCAGCTGAAACTGCATCAAAAACAGGAAGGGGCGATATGGCGGAAGCTCCGTTGATAAACATATCAGGTCAGCGAAAAAAATAAGGATGAACAATTTCCTCCGAAACCGAAGGAATTGGATAAAATAGAACGCAGGCCGGTAACCTGACGCAAACTTGTAACTACAACACCCGGATCATCTATAACAGGTTGTTGTATGCGTAAACAGGGAAACAATACCTGTTCTTCCAGTGAAACACAGGAATAAATTGCTTCCAGTCCCCCGCATGCTGCTAGTGTATGTCCGGTAAATGATTTGGTAGTACTCATTGCCGGATAGCGATTTCCAAACAATCGTTGAATGGCAATGCTTTCGGATGAATCATTGTTTTGTGTACCAGTACCATGCAGGTTGATATACCCTACTTCTTCAGGCGAAACACCCGCCATTTCAAGCGCGCCTTTCATTGCCAGGAAAGATCCGGTACCATCGGGAGAAGAGGCTGTCTGGTGATGTGCATCATTTGCATTGGCATAACCAGCCAGTTTAACTTTATATGATCCGCCCAATAATTTGGCAGTTTCATCCCCAACCAAAACAACAAATCCTGCTCCTTCACCCAGATTGAGTCCGCGCCTTTGTTTGTCAAAAGGCTGACAAAGTTGTTGATCCAGAATCATCAGGGTATTAAATCCGTTTAGGGTAAATTTTGATAAAGCATCCGTTCCTCCCGCAATAACAACATCCAACTGTCCCGCTTTCAATAGGCGGGCCCCCAGCATAATGGCGTTTGCCGAAGAGGAACAGGCGGTACTGATGGTATTCAGATAATCTTTCACCCCCAAACCAAGCGCAATTCGTTCGGTTGTTGCGCCAGCTTCATGTTGTTTTACAAACCGTAATTTGCCTGAAGCGGAATTATCAAGAAAGCCGGGAAAAAAATTTTCTGTGAGATCCATTCCGGCTACTGTGGTAGAAGAAATCAGTCCAATCCGCAAACGCCGGCCATTCATGTTTTGTCTGATGCGATTTCCCTCCCATAACCCTGCTTCCTGCAGCGCTTCCCGGGCTGCAATAAATCCAAGCAGGGATGTCCGGCTATTGGTGCCAGTCCATCCAGCCATTGCAGCCAATTCATCGTTATCTGCTTTTACCTCTCCGGCAGGAAAAGTTGTTGCATGCAAGGTATGCAGGTAACGGATGGGGCCGATTCCTGTTCTTCCCTCATGTAATGCTGAACTATTTTCCTGCACATTTTTACCAATACAGGAGATCGCACCTTTGCCTGCTATGTAAACCGCCTGCTGCATATCAGCCTGCTTGTGGAGTTTGATTGGCAATAATAAAATCAGCCATGGTATCTACCGACTGAAATACTTTTGGACCATCTTCTGCATTCGCCAGCTTAATCCGGTACTTCTGCTGCATTAGAACAATCAGCTCTAAGGCATCGATCGAGTCCAGCCCCAATCCTTCATTGAACAACGGATCAGCCGCCACAATATCAGACGGTTTCACCTGCAAATTCAATTGTTCAATTATCTGCTGTTTTAATTCTTCAACTAACTGATCCCTGTTCATGATGTAGATATTGATAAAGATTTTTACTTGTAAAAGGGATTGAATGTACTGAATCCTCCCGAACCCGGGAAACTCTGTACAGGGTTGCATTGTAGCTCTCTCCCAGAATGTCTGTCCAGCCTACGAGACAGGTATGGGTTGAGCCCTCTTCAAAAAGCCGGCTAATATAGTTTACCAGAAATTCTGCAGGAAACTCCTCATCAATAAAAAATGCCTGCTCTCCCTTAAAACCATGCCGGATGCTGATTTCTCCGGTTACTATATTAGGCAGGGTGTATACAAAAACAGCCGGACTCGGAATTCCGCCTAACTGCTCCACGAATTTTCGGTCAGTATCCAGACTGGAATGTCTGTTTGACAATACAATACCCAATTCAAACGGATCATACTCCCTGCTGTTAAAAGGCGAACTGAGTACCAGCTCTGCCGCTAGCATTCCCAGTTTGGAAAGCCGGTCCATTTTGTACCATTTTGGATAATTCAGGCCAATTTTGCTGTATAGTTCAGCTAAAAACTCATCCGCGGAAGCGCGCTGTTTCTCCAACAGTAATTCGCTGTTTCGGAAGGCCCGATTTTCACTGATCCTCGCCGCCGCATTAATCCAGTAAGCTGCCATTGACTGAGTACTCATGAACCTTCTTCCAACATTTGTTTTAATGTAAGTGTTCGGGCTAATTTTTTAACCTGTCGGAAATGTTCTTTTACGAAAGGATTCTCCTTATCCCAAACATATCCAGCCAAAACAGAACAAATCATGTTTTTAATTTCAGGCTGCTGGTTTTTGGAGAAGAAAATAGTATCCAGGGTGCCGTCGTACCAGCAATTCACATAAGTGCGGAAAGTATTCACACCCTGCATCATGTGTTCCATATATTCCTTATCCCAATCCACTTTTCCTCCCTGTAATGTACGGATTACCAGATGTGCTGCAGTTTGACTTGATACCGTTGCGAGCGTTACTCCGGATGAAAAAATTGGGTCAAGGAACTCGGTAACATTTCCTGTCAGCACAAAACCATCTCCATAAAATTTATCGCAGGTTGCTGACCATGATTCCAGAGACCGAACTTCAAATATTTTTTCAGCTCCCCTAAACCGATCAGCCAGATAGGGTTCAGCTTCCAATAACGCATTGTAAACCTCTTCGTTATTTCCACTGTAGTTTGCAAAAAAGGAAGGGTCGCCCACATATCCTACCGAAGTAATACCGGAAGAAAATGGAATTACCCAGATCCATACACCGGGTTTATGTGTAACAATGGTGATTCTATTGGGCTCATGCACCGCCATTCTTTTTTCGTCCTTCATATGACAAAACAGGGCTTTTCTGCCTGGAAGGGAAGAGGGGCGATCGAGTCCGAATAATTTTGGAATAACCCGTCCATATCCGCTTCCATCAACAATAAAGCGAGCACTGATGGTAGCGTTTTGGCCTTCTTTATCAACCACGGTGGTTATTGAATCTGAACCGGTAAAACGGATATCTGTTACCGTTGTTTCATAATGAATGGGAATATCCATCGCTTCACAGCAGTCGGCAAGTGTTTTATCCAATTCTGCCCTTGGCGCCTGCCAGGTCCAGGTCCATCCTTTTGTAAACTGATCACCAAATGAATAATCACAGATCATTCCATCCTTTACAAATTTCGCCCCAAATTTTTCCTGAAAAGATTTCTCCCGAACTGCATCCAGAAATCCAGCTTCCTCGAGTGCTTCCATACAGCGTGGCAATAAACTCTCCCCAATTACAAAACGGGGAAATTTCATTTTCTCCACGATGGTAACATTATAGCCGGCTTTTTTAATGATGGAGGCCGCAACAGTGCCAGAGGGACCAGCACCAATGACCAGGACATCTGTTTGAATATGCTTCACATTGATTGTTTTAGGATTGAAAAATGTGGATGATTAATGGTTAATTATTGTTTGCGGCAGATCAGGAGTGTATGCCCGCCTTCACCGATATGATCTATCTGCTCTTCGATTTTTAATCCCGCATCATAAATACATTTTTTGAAAACCTTCGAATCGTACATTTGGCTATTCCCATTTGCAAGAGCAGTAAAATAGAGCGATGTCATCTGAAGACTGAAGGCAGCTCCTTCGAATCGCTGACAATCCCAGAAATTTTCCAGAATAAAAACGTATCCGTTTTCGTCAATGGCATCATTACTGCGTTTAAGGATGGATGTTATTTCATCATCAGAAAAACAATCCAGAAACTGGCTCATCCAAACACCATCATGTCCTTTTGGAAATTGTTGCTTTTCATCCAGAATATTTACCGGATGAAACTGGATCCGATCTGCTAATCCAAGTGATTCAATTTTTTCTTTTGCCATGGATACCTGCCCTGGTAAATCCATAATTGTAACATAAATATCAGGAGCATACTGTGCGCAGGAAATACTCCATTTTCCGGTATTACCGCCGATATCAATAATTTTTTTTACTCCGGTAGCAAATACCATGGGTAACACCAAAGGAAAGGAACCATCAGAATAATAATGATCAAATTCAAACCAGCTTTTCTGAACCTGTTTTGGCAATTTGGAAAGTGCTTCATATATGGTAGTCCATTCACCAAAAACCTTTAATCCTTCCGGTTTACCGGTGGCGATGCTTTCTTCCAATTCAGCCAGCCCGTCATAACAAACATCATCAATGAAATTCATGTTCACATTGGTGAGAGGATCAGAGAGTAGGAAAAAGCCCATTTTGGTAATGCTGTACTTATCATCATTCAGCAGAAAAGCACCCATGCCCAAACCAGCTTCCATCAAAACCCGTGCTCCATAATGGGAAAGACCAGATTTGGCTGCTGCCTCTTCAATAGTTATTCCTGCTTTACCTGCATCTCTTATAGTTTGCAGCAGGCCATTTTTGCGCATGGCCTGTGCAGCCTGGAACATAACGGGGCCAAAGGCAACTCGTTGAGCAGCTTCTTTTGCTTCTACAGCTGTTAATCGGTCTTTGGAAAAATGATTCATAATAATTGAACTACTATATGGTTGTTTTAGAGAAGACCAGGGCTGCATTACATCCGCCAAAACCCGATCCTGTTTTTATAAAATGTTGGAGCGATTGATTTTTACTTAACTCTTTCGCTATGGTTACCGGAACTGTTACTCCATGGTTGCTGTATCCTTTGGATGGCAATATCCAGCCCCGATTCATGGCTTCAAGAGAGATAGCCGATTCAATGAGCCCGGCAGCTCCGAGTGTATGGCCGAAGCTGGCTTTAAGACTGAATGCAGGTACCTGGCTAAGTTCAGCCGCTAAAAAGGCTTTGGATTCCATTTCATCATTGTAAGGGGTTGCAGTTCCATGAGCTGAGATAAATCCAATTTTGTCTGCCTGAACACCTGCCTGCCGCATGGATCCACGGATGGCATGTGCCATTTCAGCACCGGTTCTGGATGGCCCGGAAATATGATTGGCATCATTGCTGGTTGCACCTCCACTTAATACCATTGTAACCGACGCTGCATGCTGCGTACTGAGAATTATCGTCGCAGCTCCCTCACCCAGATTTAATCCGTTTCTATCTTTATCAAAAGGCCGGCAAACAGCAGGACTCAATGCCTGAAAAGATTTAAATCCTGCCAAAATAAATGGACTGATACAATCAGCGCCCGCTACAACTGCATGCTTATAATGACCTGCCTGTAGTAATCGTTTGGCTACCAGTAAAGCCGTCATCCCGGAAATACATGCATTTGATACAATAAGGGGTCGGCTATGGTACTTCAAAACACCGGCCAGCATAATAGCCGAATGGTGTAAGCCAGCCAACTCAGCGGCATCGGTTCCGCCTTGTTTTAATTCTCCTATATTACCCTTTGTTGATGCTATAATCAGGACCGAATCTTTTTCTGCAAGATTAACCCCCGATTGCCTGACCACCTCGTTGATTGATTGTAGCAATAAGGATTCAAAGTTGGTGAAATTATTTCCCAACGGTGCCTTCATTGTAAGCCATTGTTCAGCACTGAATAAGGATCCACAAATTCCCTGGTCCTGAAAGAGCTGGTGCCGATTGTCAACAACTGCAGTTTTTCCTTCTGCAATAGCATCCAGATTGGCAGCCGTACCGCTTGCAAGCGGAGTCAGCACCTGGTGGGCAATTATATATACAGGAGGGACAGTCATCAGTCAACCGATGTTATGTATTTTTTCTTCCATGCCTCATAAAAAGGCGGGTTTATTAATTGTAAGGTATTTCCGGGATGATCCAAAAATACCTGAATGGTTGACCCCTTTGCAACCAGTTCTCTGGTAGCTGCATTATACAACCGATAATTAAACTGCAACTTGGCAGCATGGCAGGGAATATATTCCGTTTCAATAATCACCCGATCTCCGTATTTCAGTGATTTCTTGTAATCCGCATCAATTTTCACAATCGGTACGGAATAGCCCTGTTTATAAATATGCAGGTAACTAAGTTCGAATGCCTGGCCAAATGCTTCTCGGCCATCTTCGAAATAGCGCACATAGTGGCCATGCCAGACAATGCCCAGCGGATCTGCTTCATTAAAGCGTACGGCCAGTTCTGTTGTATATGAAAGGGATCCTTTATTCATAGGTTTTATACTCAGGACCCAAAGCTGGAACGCCAGGACTTGAGTTTCGATTTTTTTATGGATTGCATGGCTTTGAAAATGGTACTGGCGTAATAGTTACGGAAACCAAAACCACCTGCTTTTTCCACCATACGTTCCGTGTGTAATACTTTTTTAGAAGAAAGATCGATGAAGGTGATATACATAGAAGCTGACTCTGAAGTTTTACTCAGTGCTTCCATAATGATGACCAGTCCAACTCCTTTCTTTCCGGAAAGATCGTATTTGTTCACCATACCCTGGATATCCGCTTCTTTCAGATGAGTTTCATCAGCTGTTGAACTGCTATTGATAGCTTTTTCATCAATTTTTTCATTAATTGCTGTAACTGCAGCAATATCATTGGTAATATTACCGCGCTCCAGGTATTTAGGCCAGTCGAATTTCTTAGGTTCTGCAATCACTACCTGGTTGATACCCGGGAAATGTCTTGTTTTGATATCATAGGTAGTTGCAGCAATATCATTGATCACTTTTGTTTTGGAAAAATCCACACCTAAGTACACCAGTGGTGTTCCTTCACTAAGAATATCTGATTTCTTTTGGGTAAAAGCAGATGAAGCGATCAGTAAAAAAAATCCACTTAATAAAAATTGAACACATTTTTTCATGGCTGTAGTATTAATGGTTATGATTTGGGTTCCTGAAGAAAAATTTTAATTTCACAGGAGGCCAGCAACTGATCGCCTTTATATACATAGCCTTCTACTATGGATACATTAAACACCGTGTTGACCTGCCTGGTGATCGTTTTCAGTCGGGTACCTACCTCTGGCAGTGCATGAATCTCCAGGTTTTTGATGGCTCCTATAAAACCTACCAACACAGGACCATTGCCCTGAAGAGCCTTATATCCGGCACCTGCTGCAGCGGTTTGTGCAATATTTTCAACCAGTAAGGCAGCCGTAGCTTTGCCATTCCGGGTCAAAATATTTTCGGGTAAGATTTCAAAACCAGTTTCCGTTTGGGCAGGATCATCAGCTACCAGCGCATCGATCATAACGAAGGGAGCGCGCTGGGGAAGAATTTGTTCTAATTGCTCGTTGATCAGTAGTGTCATGCTTTCCAGAAATCGTAAAAATTAAACCATTGAGTGGGATAGCGTCGCAATTTCTGCTCAGTTTCCACCACAAAATCCTGCAGGGCATTGTTCACTCTTTCCTGTCTGGTGCCACTGGTATAGTTTACCGGCGGACTGGCGAAAAAATGATAATGCCGATTTGATTCCTTAAATGCGTAAACAAAACTAACCGGAACCTGCAGGCTGGCCGCTAATAAAAACGGACCAAGCGGAAAATTAGCTGTTTTCCCCAGGAATTGGGCCGAAAGCGTTTTATTTCCTTCCAGAAAACGGTCCGCATGGATGCAAACCAGTTCATTTCTGTCCAAAGCCTGATTTATAGCAAAAATATGACTCATGTCGTCCCTGATTAGGATCAGTTTCATGTTTCGGCCTCCGGTTACATTTTCCAGATATGCTTTTATCTGTTCCTCTTCACCATCGTACATGACTACATTTATCGGTGCCTTCAATCGTTTAAGCAGGTGTCCGGCGATTTCCCAATTACCAACATGTGCGCTCAGGAGCAGTCCTCCTTTTCCCTGTTTTACCATCTGGTGGAGCCATTCTTCTCCATCAAAATCAAAACTTAAATCTGGATTCAGGCCCGCCATCACCGCTACTTTATCTATCAATGTCTGACCAAACTGATAATAGGTGCTATAGACCGCTTTTCTGGCTTTCCAGCCGGAATATCCCAGGCGATCCTGAAAATAGTGTAACAAAACCCGGGTTGATTTCCCGGAAAAAAGAAAATAATAGGCGGCTACAAATCGAAGCAACACATACGCGGGAGAAAGCCCCAATCGCCTGAGTACCACAACAAATATGCGGTAACCCAGCGGAGTAGCCTGGGACTTCCCCTGCCAGGTAGCCATTATACCAGTTCTTTAGAGTTGATTCTTTGGGCAGTATAATCATAAAAATCCTGGATACTTTCGATACTTATAAAATCTTCCGGTTTTACTTTAAAACCGAAATGGTGTTCCAATACCACCACCATATCGATATAATCCAGACTATCGAGTTCAAGGGTTTCTTTGAGGTTCGCTTCAGGAGAAATTTTGTCCGCGTCCACTTCAAACTCTTCCACCAACAGGTAATTGATCTTTTCAATAATTTGCTCAATTGTCATAGCGGCTAAATTAAGTCGGTTAAGGTTTTCTTTAATCAGTAAAAGGATAAAACGTCGAATATCGGTGATTAATTGTAATATTTACGGACGATCAGTGAGGAATTCGTTCCCCCAAAGCCAAATGAATTGGATAAAAAACAATCGAAATCGGTGTCAATTGTTTTTGTAACGAGGTTGATCCGTTCAGAATCCTCATCCGGCTCTTCAAAATTGATATTGGGTGCTATAAAGTTATTTTGCATCATCAGCATGCTGTAAACAATTTCACTGGCACCAGCCATCCAGCATTCATGACCTGTCATGGATTTGGTAGAACTTACATAGGGTCGGGTAGATCCAAATACTTCATGAATGGCTCTTGCTTCACTACTATCACCCGCTGGTGTGGATGTAGCGTGAGCATTAATATAATAAATATCCTTTGAACTTAGACCTGCATCCTTCAACGCCATATTTAATGCCCGTACCGGGCCATCTACCGTAGGATTCGAAATATGTTCACCATTGGAAGAAAATCCATATCCAACCACTTCTCCCAGGATATTGGCTCCTCTTGCAAGCGCAGAATCAAGACTTTCCAGTATTACTGTAGCAGCGCCACCGGAAGGAATAAGGCCATCCCGGTTTTTATCAAAAGGGCGGGAGGCCCTGGTAGGATCGGATTCACGAATTGAAAAAGCCGAAAGGGCATCAAAACTGCCCATTGAATAAATATTGATTTCCTGAGCTCCACCGCAAATCACCGCCTCCTGCAAACCGGATTTAATAAAATGGTAGCCCAGACCAATAGAATGGCTTCCGCTGGCGCAGGCTGCACTAATCGTAAAATTTACCCCTTTTAGTCTGAAAATAGTGGCCAGGTTCATGGTAACCGTAGAATTCATTACCTGGAAAACCGAACCGGACCCTACCAATGTGGTATCTTTTTTCTCCCGCATGAGGTCTGTGCCTGTTACAACCGGCTCTGCGGAACTATCGTTTCCATAAAGGACCCCAATAGTCATGGAATTCAGCAGTTCTTCGGTTATCCCGGCCTGTTGAAGCGCTTCAATGGTAGCCATATACGCATACTCACCCTGCTGGGGTAACATGATTCTTGCCCTGCGATCGAGCATTCCCTTCAGATTGGGACGCTCCACAAAACCGGTTAACCCGGAACGATACCCGAATTCCTTCCGGGCCTGGTCCAGAATTATACCTGATTTCCCTTCGTAAAGGGATTGTTTTACCTCATTGAGATTTTTTCCAATACAGGAATAGATCCCCATACCTGTAATCACTACTCTCTTCATGCCTGCTATGTATAAAGTCCTCCGTTAATCGATAAAACGGTACCTGTAATATAACCAGAATCCGGCGAAGCTAAAAATGCCACGGCATGTGCTACCTCTTCCGGCTTTCCGAATCGCTGCACCGGAATCATGGCTTTGAGTTCCTGTTCATTGAGTGCTTCGGTCATATCAGTTTGAATGAAACCAGGTGCCACTGCATTTACCGTTACTCCACGTTTCGCAACTTCCTGTGCAAGTGCTTTTGTTGCCCCGATAACACCGGCCTTTGCGGCAGAGTAATTGGTTTGTCCGGGCATTCCTTTCAACCCCGATAAGGAAACAACATTGATGATTCTCCCCATTCTGCGCATCAGCATTCCACTTAAAACCTCTCTGGTAACATAGAAAAAAGCATCCAGACTGGTAGATAGTACGGATTCCCACTGTTCATCTTTCATCCACATCATCAGGGTATCGTCTTTGATACCGGCATTATTCACCAGGACTTCAATAGGGTTTTCCTTATTTGCTTCGATCCATCCACCCAAAACAGATTTGATCTGTTCCTTATCTGCTACATTAAAAGCGATTAATTCTCCGGTAGCTCCGACTGCCTTAATTCCCTCCAGAGTTTCTTCGGCAGCTGCCTGATTGCCTTTGTAATTAACCAGCACATGGTAGCCTAATCCGGCCATTTTCAGGCAGATAGCACGACCAATTCCACGGGATCCTCCGGTTACCAATACAGTTTTCATACGCAATTTATTGTTGTTGACGGATGGCCCTGCTTACTACCGGCTCAGCCTGTTCAAAATAAGCACGCACCGCAGCAATCATTTTATACCGCGGGGCATCCTCCACAAAACTTGGGAAAATAGCATGGATTTCCTTGTACAGTCCCAGTGTGGCAGAAGCCATCCGATCCTGACATTTCAGGTAATCCACCGCATGTAATAAAGTGATCATCTGTATTACTAACACTTCAAATGAATTATTGATCACCCGACGGGTAAGCAGGGCTGCATTGGAACCCATGCTGACGATGTCCTGATTATCATTATTATTCGGGATGCTGTGAATATACATGGGGTTGCTGAAGGTCTGATTCTCAGCAACAGTGGAAGTTGCGGTGAATTGCATCCCCTGAATACCGAAATTCAGACCAAGTGTGCCCAGGTTCAGGAATGGCGGGAATTTTTCATTTAGCCGGGCATTCAACAGGTAGTTCAACTGTCGCTCACTCAACATGCTCAGTTTGGTGATGGCAATTTTCAGCTTATCCATTTCAAGCGAAACATAATCGCCATGAAAATTACCTCCATGGAAAATATTTGCATTTTCATGGTCAATAATCGGATTATCATTTACCGAATTAAATTCCGCTACAATCACTTTTTCTGCCTGTTCAATGGTATCCAGAATTGGACCAAGCACCTGGGTAATACAACGAAGAGAATAATATTCCTGCACTTTGTCCTCAAAAACATCCTGATCCATCTTATCCCCTTCATAGAGATGTTTTTTTCTGCTGCGGATCATATGACTATCGCCGAGCAGGTTGCGCATCATTTTGGCGATCGCCTGCTGCCCCGGATGGTGTTTGACATGGTTTAGTTCATGAGAGAAATGATCATCATAGGCTTCCACCACTTCATTGGTCATGGCAGAAAGGAAAACGGACCATTCCAACAGTTTTCTGGCCTGCAACAGGTTTACCAAGGCAATGCCTGTCATAGCTGAAGTACCATTGATCAGCGCCAATCCTTCACGTACATGAATGGTGAGCGGTTTGATCGATAACTGCGCGAAGACTTCTTCCGTTGGGCGAATTACGCCCTCATACCATACATCTCCTTCTCCGATCAGGGTCAGCGCAAGATGCGCCAGTTGAACAAGATCGCCACTTGCTCCAACGCCGCCATGTTCATAAATAACCGGGTACACTTTTTTATTCAGCAGTTCCACCAGCAATTCAACCAGTTCGGGATGAATGCCGGAATATCCCTGCAGAAAATTATTAAGGCGGGCCAGCAGTAATCCCCGAACCAATACCGGCGCAATCGGCTGACCGCTTCCGGTACTGTGGCTGCGAATCAGGTTGTATTGAAGGGCATTGAGGTTTTGCTCACTGATCCGGTATTGAGCCATGGGACCAAAACCTGTATTAATGCCATAAATAATTTTGTTGGACGCGAAGCCTTTAAGGAAATCGTGGTTCTTCGCTACATTATTAAGGATAGCGGAACTAATGGAAAGAGGTTTTTCTTCCAGTACTATTTCCTGAAAATCGGATAGGGTCAACTGTTTGTCGATCGTAAAATTTATCACGTTCTTGTCGTTATTGAAAGGGCTCAAAATTAGGGATAATGAACAAAATTGCCGCAATTAGCGGTGATCGATCAATTTCTGCGGTTTTCTGCCGCCTTCCGGAAATTGAAGCGCTTGTATTTCAGCCGCTGAAGTAACCAAAATTTCCGGAATTACCCGCAATCCTGACCTCAGTTTTTCACGAATGGTAGTTAGGAGGCTTTCGGATGGTTCAGGAATATCGAGGTGCAGCCTAACTTCATCGGTATCCCATTCGCTCCTTTTCAATTCAATCACATAATCCCGGATTGCCGGAATTTCATTCAGCAGATCATAGATGGCCGGTGGATAAAGGGTGGTTCCTTTGAATTTGATCATTTGCTGTCTCCGGCCGATGACTCCGCTCAGTCTCGGACTATTTCTTCCGCAGGAACAGGGTGCTTCCTGAAGTATACAGATATCGCCTGTTTTGTATCGTAGCAGGGGCATTCCTTCCACGCCTAAAGTAGTAATGGTTACTTCACCTGGTTCACCGGCAGCAACCGGTTGGTTGTTTTCGTCCAGCAGTTCAACAATCAGCAATTCCGGATTAAGATGGCCACCTGAACCTGCTTCACATTCCGTGAAAGCTGTTTGCATCTCTGTGGAAGCATAGGTGCCGTAAAGGGTTATATTCCAGGCTTTTTGGATGCGCTTCGCCAGTCGGTTTGGCGTATTATCCGGAAGCCGGATGGTTTCGCCGATACAAATGGCTGATTTAACCGAGCTGGTATTCAGATCAATGCCATTGGCTTCAGCAAATTCTATCAACTTTACCAGGAAAGAAGGAACAGCCACTATAACAGTTGGGCTCAGTCGCTGAATCGTAGCCCATTGTAAAAAGGGAGCACCCGGACCAACCCTTACCAGGGAGGCACCTAATTTTCGGATGCCCATATAATAGGCAATTCCAGCCATGAACTGGCGGTCCAGTGTCAGCATCAACTGGTAGGTGTCGGCAGCCGATCCGCCAGCCAGTTGAAACGAATTAAGTTCATTATAAGCCAGTCGCGTCAGGTCATTTTCTGTCAATGCGATGGTAACCGGCGCACCCAGGGTACCCGAACTCGACATATATTCTGCAATTTCTGTTCGCGGCACGCAACAGAAATCCCAGTTCCTTAACTGAAGCTCTTCTTTGGTGGTGACTGGTATCTGTTGCAAATCGGAAAGCGCTTGAATGGCAGAAGGATTAATTCCATAAGCGGCAAATCGCTCCTTATAAAAAACAGAATGGGAAGCAAGATACAGCATCAGTTCCTGCAGCTTCTTTTCCTGCAATTCCCTGATTCGAAAGACATCTTCAAAAACAATTTCGGGTGAATACATAGTTTGGTTGCAACATTAGTCTTCCAGCAGCACTACTGCGGTGGCCATGGTTTTCTGGTGCGACAAAGATACATGGATAAGGCGGAATGGCCTACCGGCCAATGTTTGAGCGGTTTCGCCCAACAGGTTGATTTGCGGTTGTCCCTGTACGTTGTGAATAATTTCAATTTCATGAAAAGCAGTTCCATTTATCCACCCGGTGCCAAGTGCCTTAAGAAATGCTTCTTTCGCGGCAAAACGGGCTGCATAATGCTGATAGGGATTTGCCTGTTTTTCACAATAAGCAATTTCGCCCGCAGAAAATACCAGTTTCCGGAAGCCTTCCTTTCCTTTGAGACTTCGTTCTATACGGTCCACTTCCACCAAATCGATGCCGGTGCCAAGGATCATTGCTTCAGTTTAATTGGGCCAAAGCTAATGGATTTGTGATTTTTGATGAAGTTGCCATTATTTATATCCTAATTTTAGACCCTTATATATAACCAACATGATGCGTTTTTTCGTTGCATTTTTCCTCCTGCTGCTTTGTATGACCTCCTTCTGTCAGAAAAAAAATACTGAAACCCTGGTTTCAATAGAGTTGCAATGGCGGCTGATAACCAATAATTATAACAAAGAATTCAAGGCACTGAACGAACTGACACTGACGAACCTGGGCAAAAAGGAATTTCCAGGCAATGGCTGGACAATCTATTTTTCCTGCAGCCGGGAAGCAATTCCTACAACAGCCAGTGGTTGGAGGATTGAACATGTGAATGGTGATTTATATAAGCTTTTCCCGGTGGCTGGTTCTGTGGCATTGAAAAAAGGAGCATCTGTATCATTTCAATACCCAACCGTGGGATATTCCCTCAATCATTCCGCTGCACCAAATGGAATTTACCTGGTATGGGATTCGAATCCTGAAAAGGGATACAATTTAGCCAGTGTTAAACATGGTCAGTTCAGTGATACTACAATTGCATACAAATCCACAGAGGATTTTTATATAAACTATGCTTCGGTAAAATATGAGGCAACTCCTGGTGCGGCAATTCTTCCGACTCCGGTAAGCCTGATTTCCGGTACCGGTAATTTTAAATTGGATGCACAAACCACCATTTTTACCGATCCGGTATTTGGATCAGAAGCTAACTATCTGTCAAAACAGGGATTGAGTTTGTTTGGAAAAACCTTGCCGGTTAGCTCGGCCAGTCCGGATCGGGAAGGAACTATCCACTTGAAAAAAAATAACCTGAAGGGAGAAGCCTATGAGTTGTCAATTTCTGCAAACGCTGTTGTAATCAGTGCCGGCACAAGTGCCGGAATATTTTATGGAATTCAGAGTTTGCAATCGCTGATTCCTGCTGTACAATGGAAAAATAAAACAGGATCAATTCAATTACCCGCAGCAGAAGTAAAAGATGCGCCCCGGTTTGGATTCCGCAGCCTGATGATTGATATCGCAAGAAATTTTCAGCCCAAAAAAGAAATGCTGCGTATGCTGGATCTGATGGCCATGTACAAACTCAATGCACTTCATTTGCATTTCAATGATGATGAAGGCTGGAGAATTGAAATGCCCTCCTTTCCGGAACTAACACAGGTAGGTGCACTAAGAGGGCATCCGCTGAATAGTAAAAATAATTTACCTCCTTCCTATGGTGCAGGACCAATACCGGGAAAACTCCCGGCAAGCGGATTTTATTCGCGTCAGGATTTTATTGAAATCCTTCAGTATGCTAAGGAGCGGCATATTCAGATTATTCCGGAAATAGAAACACCCGGACATGCAAGGGCTGCCATTAAATCGATGGATGCACGGTATCGGAAATTTATGGCAGAAGGTAATCGTGAGGAAGCATTGAAATATTTGTTACGTGATACGATGGATCAATCGAAGTATAGCACTGCACAAGCCTGGACGGATAATGTGATGTGTGTGGCAATGCCATCGGTTTACACTTTTATTGAGCGCATAATTGATGATGTGGTCGGAATTTATAAAGAAGCAGGTGCCCCGCTAACTACCATCCATATGGGTGGAGATGAAGTACCTGCCGGTGTTTGGGAAGGCTCCCCAAGATGCAAAGCCCTGATTGCAGCGGATCCAACCCTTGAAAATGTGGATGACCTCTGGTATTATTATTTTACACGGGTGCAAAAAATGCTGGTAGCACGCGGATTGGAGTTATCCGGATGGGAAGAAGTGGGTATGCGTAAAACTAAACTACATGGACAAACGAAGTTGATTGTTAATCCCCGTTTGGCAAATGAGGGATATCGTTTGCACGTCTGGAACAATATGGTTGGATGGGGAAATGAAGATCTTCCCTATCGTCTGGCAAATGCAGGCTATAAAGTTATTTTATCTCCGGTAAGTAATAACTATTTTGATATGTCTTACCTGCGTTCGCCGCAGGAGCCGGGTTATTACTGGGGTGGGTTTACGGATGTAGACAAACCGTTTTATTTTATACCTTATGATTATTTCCGTAATACAAAAGAAGATGCAGCCGGCAATCCCGTAAAGGCGGATGCATTTGCAGGAAAAGACCGCCTGACTGATTTTGGGAAATCAAATATTATTGGGTTGCAGGGCCTGATTTGGTCAGAGACTTTACGCAGTGAAGCCAATCTGGAATATATGATACTGCCAAAATTATTGGGATTGGCAGAACGCGCCTGGTCGGCAGATCCGGAGTGGGCTACCAGTTCCGATTATGAAAAGGCTGGTGAATTATATGCAGCAGACTGGAATCGTTTTGCCAATCGACTCGGTCAGCAGGAATTACCGAAATTGGATTATTATGCAGGTGGATTTGCCTACCGGATACCACCACCGGGCATGAAACTGGAAAATGGCAAAGTGCTGATGAATGTTCAGTTTCCCGGCCTGGTGATTCGGTATACAACAGATGGTTCAGAACCAACTGAAAAATCTATGGAGTATACAGGTCCGATTGAGGCGAATGGAATCATTAAAGCAAAAACATTTACAAGCTCGGGGAGATCATCACGTACTGTTTCAAACTAAACGCGTTTAAACAGTTCATCCACTTATTCTTCGTTTGACAGGGTTGATAATACGTTTAAGGAGAAAAATTTTTGGGCATCAAACCGAAGTCCAACTGTAAAAACGGAAGCTTCTTTTAAACCCAGTGCAGTGGTACCACTGGCAATCCGTATTTCGGAGTATATTTTTCCGAACCGGACCGGGCGATACTCTGCACCCAGCAGAAGGTACCTTCTTTTGAACGCCGGATCAAAAGGGCGGTCTCCGGTTAGCGTATAAATTTCTGTATCGGGTTGATAGCACTTGCACCTCCTCCGAAAACATTAAACCGATCTGTATAACTGGTTATATCGTAATAAATACTGCGCTGTTATCCCAATACAAAACTGCCCCATTTGCCCAGGTCTATGCCCAGGTATCCAAGCCGGCTGGTCAACAACTGCCGGTTCTGATTGCGGTCGGCTTCCAGGTATCCTCCCGTTGTACTGGCGCTTAGGTTGAAACTTGTTGCTGAGCGAAACATATTAACCTGCATTTCCAAACCAGCGAAATAGCGAATCGCTTTTCTTTTTGCACTGATCTCAAAGCCCATACGGGAAGCATTTTCCTGGATCTCTATCTCCTTGTCGTAAGCAGCAAAATGTCCGCGGAAACTTCCATACAGGTTTACCTGAACAGCTGTGCTGTCCTTTTTTGCAGCATTGGTTTGAGCAAAGAGCTGACTGACCGGAAACAATAAACAACAGCCCAACAATCTTCCTCGCTGGCCAATCATATAATATTTTTCAAGAATATAAATAATATATAGTAAATTTTCATATCTCATTTTCCAACAAAAATTTTACATATGAAAATTTATCTGGCAGAATTCATCGGCACCTGCTGGCTGGTAATCGGAGGATGTGGCAGCGCGGTACTGGCAGCCGCTTTTCCCGATGTAGGAATTGGCCTCTTAGGTGTTTCGCTGGCATTTGGTTTAACAGTACTTACCATTGCCTATGCACTGGGACCAATTTCAGGAGCGCATCTTAACCCTGCTGTTACTATTGGTTTGGTTGCTGCGGGTAAGTTTGAAGCCAGGCTGGCACCCATGTATATACTTGCACAGGTTTTGGGTGCAATAGTGGGAGCCGCATTTTTGTATGTAGTTGCAACCGGCAATGGATCCCAGATCGGAGACTTTGCAGCAAATGGATACCGGGCACATTCTCCCGGGAAATATGGCATAAAAGCAGCTATTGCTACAGAATTTGTGATGACCGCCATGTTTCTTTTTATCATCCTGGGAGCAACTGCAAAACGTGCAGCCAATGGTTTTGCTGGGATTACTATCGGTCTGGCACTAACCCTGATTCATCTTATTTCCATACCCGTTACCAATACTTCGGTTAATCCAGCTCGCAGTATCAGTCAGGCTGTTTTTGTTGGAGACTGGGCCATTGAACAACTCTGGCTGTTTATCCTGGTTCCGATTGCAGGCGCCGCTGTAGCAGGACTCCTTTACAAATACCTGCTGGATGAGCCCAAGTAATTGCACCTGATATGCCTTGTTTTATTTTACAATAATCTCATCTGTATACATCCAGGCCGGTTGTCCTTTCCGGATATGCCAGGAAGGCAACTGCAACATGCTTTCAGCGTGTACCCGAATATATCTTGCTTTGATACGATTGAATGTTGCGCGGAAAGTATGAAAGGGGATATTGATAATGCCCCGATTCTCAAATGGGTTGGGATTATGGGGGTTTACTATTTTTTGCGGAGCACTGTAATTTTGCCCATCCTCAGAAATTGCATAACTAACAAACGACGGTAATACATGCAGGTTCCAGTCTGCCTGTGCCTGTGCATTCAGAAAATCCATGGATACGGAATGTATCGTCATCCGTTTTCCCAAATCAAGCACAAAATCCATATGCGTCCCTTTGTACGCTACCCAATGAATATCAGGATTGCTCCAGGATTCATAAGACCCCAATACGCCATCGGTCAACGCTGTAATGGCGGCATGACTCTTGTCGGGCAAATTTACGGGAAGGATCTTTTTACCAACAGAAACTACCTTCTCCATTTCATCCATCCCATGAAAAATTCTGTTGTAGGATTGCAAAAAATCATCAGGCGGTGTAGATCTTTCCTGAAGCCGGCTCACCCCATCTTCTTTACACAACTGCACAAAATCCTTCACCATTTTTTTCATTGCAGGTTTTACACGTATTTTATCTGCTGTCAACCTTTCAAACATACTTCTGGGTGTTCCAATCTCATTTCGTCCAATCTGAATCTCCGCATACAGGATTGGTAAACGTGCAATCTTTACCCGCCTGAGTAATTCCGAATGAGTTGATACGGCAGCTTCTGCCTGATCAAAAATTCTTTTATATTCTTCCATCATTTCCACCGACAACCAGGAATCCTTTGCATCATTCGGGCCACCGAATATATTCAGTTGGGCACCGGTCTTCAATAGAGATTCCCACATACGGTCTATGTATTGACGAATATAGTTGCCAGCTGATCCATAATAACCGTGTAGAAAATCATTGATAACCGCATCGTCATCCAGCTCCGGATCAAACATAAGTTTGCTGATGAGGTATGCACGCAGTGCGGCCATTTCACCTCCTGCCTGCGCATTGGCCTGCATAAACAGGGCGTTTACATGGTTCTCTTTGTAAAATTGAATATTGGGTTTGATCGTATGCAGATTTGGAAACGGACTTAATAAATTCGTGAACTGAATATTGTAATCCCAAATCAGAATATTGCTGGTCAACTTACCCCAGTCGGTCAGATCTTTTGAAAATGCCGGATCCGTTTTAAAAACCGGTAATTGTCGCCTGCTTTCTATATTACACAGCATGATATTGACATTCGGTTCTATGGAGATACCGACAGGTGCCTTTCTCGAATACCAATAGGCAAGTGTAGAAATAATTTTGTCGGGAAACTTTCGCGCCACCTGGTTAACAAAATAAATAATGGAGCCACTTGGAACGCCACCATATTGCTTATTGAGTCGGGTACAATACTCACACTGGCAATGCTGATCATTGTCATTCTGACTTACCGACCAGTAGGTGGCAGCCGGTTTTTCTCTTATTTTCTTTTCCAGCTTCTGAATCACAACTTGCAGCATCTGCTCATTAGAAAGACAAAGCTGTGTGCCTGGTAAGCGGTTGCCATTTATCAATGAAAAAAAGTCCGGATTACTGGTTCCAAATTCTTCCGGTGGAACCAATTCATTGAAGGTATGAACAAAGAGTCCCCACTGCGCAGTGGAAGATAATTTATGCCAGTTACTATACCCCGTTTCTCTCGTGTCTTTATAATTTGTTGTGCGATATTTCATGTACGGCACATGCATGATCTCTTTCTCCGGAAAACTGATGCTGGCTGCTTTCGGAATATATGTAACTGTGGAGGTAAATTGCCGGAAGCCAATCAATTCAAGATAATGATACACCGCATACAGAATCCCTTGCTCACTGCCGCCGGTTAGCACCAGCCTGTTACCAACCGGTTTAATTATTATCCCATCCTGTTCAAGTTGTCGGCCGTCAATTTCAGTGTTGCCATAGCTGGTATTGCCAATGAATATGGCCGGGTCAGTTGAATACTCGCTTTCTTTAATTATCGGAAGTTCGAATGCTGCCACTTCAAGCAGGTGTTTACGCAATAGCACTGCGGCTTCTTTTTCCATCTTTGTTGCGGCGTCAGGAATAATCAACTGATAGGTCAACAAATCAGGTTGGTTTTTATTAAGCATCGCCGGCATAGGAAAAAGAAAAAAGCCTCCTGTCAGCAATCCGGCTTCTTTTAAAAAGCCCTGCCTTGTTATCTTCCTGGTAGAATTCTGTCCCATTCAGTGAATATAAGCCATTGAATGCACAAGATTGAGTCAATAAATACGCCGGACTTAAACTAATTTGATGGCTTATTCTGTTTAGTATGAAACCTTTTCAAATCGCTTCGTTTTTCTTTTTTACCATCGGGATCTATTCCTGCTCTACCGGCACTAAAGAAAATCTCTATACACCCGCCAGCACCATTGCAATTACAGCAACAGATACGCCGGATTCCATCCTGCTGAAAGCGGCTCATGTGGTTCCTACCGATAATCAATACGAAGCCTTGAAAAATGAATTCATTGCCTTTATTCATTTTGGCCCGAATACCTTCACCCGCATGGAATGGGGAAATGGCATGGAAGACCCCAACATCTTCAATCTGCAGCAATTGGATACTGATCAGTGGTGTGCTGCCATGAAAGCTGCCGGTATGAAAATGGTTATTCTTACCGCCAAACACCATGATGGATTTGTGCTCTGGCAAAGCCGCTATACCTCGCATGGAATTATGTCCTCCCCTTTTCAAAATGGCAGGGGGGATATCATGAAGGACCTCAGCGCTTCCTGCAAAAAATACGGACTCAAACTGGGTGTTTATCTCTCTCCGGCTGATCTCTACCAGATTGAAAGCAAAACCGGATTGTATGGGAATCTTTCTCCAATCACGAAACGAACGATCCCCCGTCCGGTAGAAGGCCGCCCTTTTGCCAATACCACCACATTCGAATTTGAAGTGGATGATTACAACGAATATTTCCTGAACCAGTTATTTGAATTGCTTACGGAATACGGTCCGATTGATGAAGTCTGGTTCGATGGGGCTCATCCGAAAACAAAAGGCGGACAACAATACAATTACCTGGCCTGGAAAAAACTGATTCATAAGCTGGCGCCGAAAGCTGTTGTATTCGGAAAGCAGGATATCCGCTGGTGTGGCAATGAAGCCGGCAGAACCCGGGATACAGAGTGGAATGTAATGCCGTACGAAACAGATCCCGCGCTGATGAATAATTTCGCTGACCTGACAAACGACTCACTCGGGCACCCGGAGCAATTGTATAAGGCGAAGTACCTGCATTACCAGCAGGCAGAAACCAATACTTCCATCCGGGAAGGCTGGTTTTACAGAGACGATACCGAACAGAAAGTGCGAAGTGCAGATGATGTGTTTGATATTTATGAGCGTTCAGTGGGTGGTAACTCTACCTTCCTCCTGAATATTCCTCCCAACCGTGATGGTAAATTTTCACCGGAAGATGTCTCGGTATTAGAAGAGGTTGGTAAAAGAATTACAGCAACTTATGCAAACAATCTGTTGCAAAACGGGGAAGCAACCACCGGATTATTAGATAAACGTGCGGATACCTATTTCCTGGTAAAAGATTCAACTGATATTATTGAAATCGAAACACCAGCTCCGGTTACGATCAACCGCTTTGTTATCCAGGAAGCTGTAAAATCACATGGGGAACGCGTTGCCAACCACAAACTGGAAGCATTTATTAACAATGAATGGAAAGAAATAGCCACCGCCACCAATATCGGATACAAACGCATTCTCCGGTTTCCGGAACTTACATCGGATCGTTTTCGGTTGCGCATAACCGGTGCCAGGTATCATCCTGCCATTACAGAAATAGCTGCTCATTATTATAAAACCCGTCCGCCTCAATTAAGTTTTAACCGGACAAAAGAAGGGCTGCTCGAAATTTCGCCGGTTAAAAAAACATTCAACTGGAATCCGCATGGGGAAAATGGTGCAGGGAATATCAATTCCGGAATTAAGATTTTCTACACAACCGATGGTAGCGCTCCAACGGAAAAATCAACGCTTTATACTGCACCCTTTGAATTTAAAGGAGGTTTGCTAAAAGCGGTTGCTTTTGCTAACGATGAAATGGGGGCCATCGCAACCGATCAGATTGGAATCCCGCCATCCAATTGGAAAACAATATCCGCAACTGCAGAACTGATAATCATTGATCTTGGCAACACGTATTCTTTAACCGGATTCGCCTACCTGCCTCCGGCCTACACTAAATCCGGATTACTGGAAAAAGGTGAAATTTTCACCAGCACGGATGCTACCAATTGGGAAACTGCCGGAAGCTTTGAATTTGGTAATATAGTGAATGACCCTAGCAAGCGAAGTTTTAAATTTCCTTCCCTTAAACAAGGCCGTTATGTCAAACTATCGGTAAAGCAGACAAGTAGTAAGCCAAGAACATTGAACGCCAACTTTTTTGACTTTATTCAGTAAAGAAAATTTTACTATATATAATATTCAATAAATTTAGTTACCGGTTATAGGCCTGTAGTAGTCATTTAATCATACTAATATGCTACAGGAATGAGCAATCCATTTATGTTGCTTCTGCTATTACTGGCAGGAAGCCTGCGCAGCTTTTCACAAAAAATAGTAAAGGAACATTACACCGTCAGCGGCGGACTTCTCGGAGCAATGAATTTCAGCAAGCTCAGAACCTCCGGAAACAATGCCTACCGATATGATACTCGCTCTGGCTGCACAGCTTGCGCCTGGGTTAAGTTTTCCATCGGTAAGCACTTTTCTATAGATCCACAGCTCCATTTAACACAGCTTAAAATGAATCCCAGGCAGTAGGAAAACTCTTACAAGTTGGAAGAATTGGGTACCTGTCTGTGCCGGTTCAGTTAAAGCTTCATATTGGCGACATATTTGCAATTGTTGCGGAACCACAAATAGATTTTAAATCAACCAGCCACTCCGTTTTTGGAGAAGCAGCAATCAACCCACATGGCAGACTGGTTTTATTCGGCCGATATTTTCATGGCCTTACCAATATGGATAATACCGGCAACCACAACACAGTTGTTGATTATTACAACCAGAACCTCCCGGCGGGTATAAAATTCAACTTGTTTGGTAAACTGATCCCAGCTGATTCCGATGGAGATGGCATTCCGGATCTGAAAGACAAATGCCCTGACCAGCCCGGAACTGAAAAATATGGATGCTGCCCGATTTATAGACAGAAAGCCGAATCAGCACAGAAAGACTTGGTTCTGCCAATCCGGTTGCTGATAACAAAACAGTAAAAGGTAGGGCACTGAACAGAAGAGTAGCAATGGCTGTTTAATAAAACATTCCTGGAGTAGCCTAGTGCTGCTCCAGTTTTTTTAGCTTTTCTTCAATTGCAACTTTTTCCTGAACAGTGGCAATTTCTTTTGACAATGCCTGGCGGTAATAGCGAATTGCTTCCGCCAGTTTTTTTTGTTGCACTGCCATATCACCTGCCAGCACATACGCGTGATAATAAGATGGATTGCTGGCAATAATGCTATCAGGCGCAACTATTCCACCATCCAGTATCCGTTGTTTAAATGTCCGAAACTGCAGGAAGCGTTTGAAATCTCCTGTTTGCAGCAGGGTATCCGCAGGTATCAGGTAACTACTGTCAGTAATTTCACGGGCTTCTTTTAACCCGCGCATGGACAATACTCTTTTCAGGTCATAACATACAAATTGTCCCTCCTGCCAGGGAGCTGTAGAAACCCATACCAGCCTTTTATTAGGCTCAAATACGATGGAATGATGCGCAATTAACTGATTGATGGCTTTTTCATTTCCCAGGCCAATATCAGCGCCCTGCTGTCCACGGGTATCACGCAATATTTGGATAGTTTGTTCAACTGTATTCTGCTTTGCCTCCGCCAGTAATTCCTGTACCCGCTTATAGCGGTAAGCAGAGGCGCTTTCCGCTATCTGCTCCTGATTAGAAGGAAGCTTACCTAAAACCGGACTTTGAAAATGATTGGCACAAATGATATGGTTCTGACTGGGATCATATACATCCAGCGCTTCCGGAGTTTTTTCAATCACAACCGCTTTCTGATCAGCCGCCGAACCTACGAGGAAGGATTCTGATACAAACATTTTACGCGAACCGGCAATAGCTATTGCTTCCTTAATATTACCGGCATACTGCAATATTTCCCTCGCTACCAGGGAAACCGGCGTGGCAGATCCGGGAGGCAGATCCGTTTTAGCAGCATTGATCGTTACTGTTAATCCCGCTTCATTCATTCCTGATACAGCCCCTGTAAACCCACCCCAGGTTACTGTCATAAATCCATATCCACTGTCGGGTTGAATAAACGCGATGAGTTTATCATCTGCAAAACGGTCCCCGACATAGAAATCAAAATTGCGACCAATAATAAATGCACTGTCCTTTGAATGACTTCCCCAGGTACCAAAGGAGGTACATCCAACCAATGCCATGGTTTGTAAGGCATGGCCGATATCATGTGCTGCATGATAATTCAATATGCGCTGGTACGGTGTTCCGATATACGCATACTTATCCGAAGCCGCCTGCGACACACCATAAATCTCCTGCTTGTACTCCTCCTTCACCTGGTTGGGCAGATCGCGGTTAAAAAATCCAATTAAATATTTCAGGAAATGTCGGTAGAAAGTGGATGGAACCATTTTTTCAATCTGCGCGCTAAAATGATCTTCCTGGCGTTGTACCAGTTCCTTAGTTAGTTTTCCATTGATAACGCCTCTTTCATAGGGTTTGCCTTCTACATACAATTCATACAGTCCTGATCTTGACAGATGCAGCCAGTTGTTGTTGAGGTAATAGAAACTATCCGAAACATTCGTTCTCTCCAACAGATCGGCTGACCGGTCTGTGATGACCGGTGGCTCAATTTTTGACACCCGGGACAAATAGATAAACAATATCAGCAGGAGCAATAGCAGTATACCCAGTATAATCAGCAGAACTTTACCAATCCTCCAACCCATGCTTCGTTTTGTCTTACTCATGTTGCATTCCTGATTTTATTCAATAACCCTTCAACCAGTACGAATTCCGAACAGGTGGTTAACGCCGTTATTGTAACACCCAAAATTCCGTGTAATAACACATTCTGTCCTGTTAAAAATAAATTCGGAACCTTGGTTCGCGTCGGCAGATACGTCGCCATTGGATTTCTGTAATCTTTCGCAATGCCGTATAAACTGCCATCTTCTGTTCCAATATAATCCCTGAAAGATAGCGGCGTTGCACAGGAATAGGAACTGATAGCTTCAACCAGTTCTGGAAATCTGGCTGACACCAGCTTCAATAACAATTCAGCTTTTTCTGTTTTAAGGCGATGATAGTCCGCCCCTCTTTCCCCCTGCTGGCTATCCGTATTAAAACTTTCTTTCCAGGGATCCCATTCGCCGGCCGACATATAGGTTAATATACTGACGGATTCAGCATAACCGGGACGACTGCCATCTTCCGTAAAAAATACCCCGGCAGATAATGGCCAGTCATCCGGAGTTGCTTCCACAGCCCTCCATACTGCACCCGGTTGATGCAGGTAATAATTGTGATTCAGATACCTGACTACTCCAGGCTTCAATACCGCATTCAGACAGAAACTCGAAACCGTATCAGCTAATCGATTAATTCTGTTTCTATAGGCTGTTTTAAGAAGTGGTGACTCAGTGATTTCTACTGTTCGTTTCGGATGAAGATTAGAGATGAAATGCTTCGCCCTAAACAGCCTTCCGTCTTTGGTAACAACCATGGTTAATCGCTCTTTATCCCCTTCCAGTTTCACTACTTCTGTATGGTTGAACAAATCTCCACCTGTAGAACGTATCAGCTTCACCAGTTGTTTGGTTATCTGTGATCCGCCATCCAGGATCTTCCAGGCACTTTCAATATAACTGTTGACAACCAGGGCATGTACATACAAGGGGGTCTTATCAGGCTGACCTGCATACAAAAAATTATTTCCAGCCAATACTTCCTGCAGTCGCTGGTTCCTGGTGATGGATTGTAAAAATCTAAGCGTATCAATTCCCATGACAGTCTCTTTCCCGCTCATCCCCTCTCCTGATCGCAGGTTGTACATGGGAAATTTTGAACAGAGCTCACGTATGGTGGAGCAATACTGATCGATTGCACCGGCTTCGGCTGGAAATGCCTGTTTCAGGCTGGCAGCAAACCGATCATATCCCTGAGCAAGCGCATACTCACACCCGTCTTCGAGAAAAAATATACGATCAAATCCATCCACATCAAGTTGCTGAAGTTTCAATGCATCCATCAATCCGAGATAGTTGAATACCTGCTCAAGTGTTTGTCCGGGTGCCAATCCTCCAATATAGTGTACGCCACTATCAAAAAGTGTTTTATCCCTGGAGAAGGTTTGCAAACTGCCACCATACTGCCGGTTTTTTTCCAGTACACAAACCCTGAATCCTTCCTTACCCAGGATGGCGCCGCAAAGCAGGCCACCAAGTCCGGACCCCACTATTATTATATCGTACTCAGGCAACATAGGCAACGGCAGGTTTTTGGAGTACAAAGACGGTATTACTGGTACGTTGGGAAGCTTCTATTTCTTCACAGGTATATCCTTTCTCAGCTGCCAATGCATGAATCGTGGCGCCGGATAAAAAGGACAATCCATAGGCTGATGTTTTATTGAATCCAAAAACCCGGGTGGAAAAGAATTCTGAAAGCTCTGTGCCTCTGTGCCGGTCGCGGATTTCTGTATTGCCTTCACGTATGATGAGTTTAGCGCCCGGATTCAAATGATCAAGTGCCTTCCGGATCAATGCCTGCTGATCCGAAGAAGGCAGATAATGCAGTACATCACAAATTAAAATAGCGTCATATTGCTGCATTGAAAACTCGAGCGCATTTCCTGATACAAACTGTAATTCATTTCCTCTGCTGAAACAATGCTGAGCGGTACTTGTTTTTTCTTCATCATAATCCAGTGCTGTGATAACACGATCTTTTGATCTGAAGTGTAACATCATTGACATAAAGCCATAGCCGCAACCAATATCCAGTATCTTCCCTCTGGAAGGAACCAATTGGTCAAATAATGCATAGTTTTTTTCGAGTCCGGTTTTTATCCGCATATACCACTCCAATACGGGGCCTTTGTACAGATAATTGTATTTCAATTGTTCCCTATACCAGTCCACTGATTCATTTTGCTCTCTACGTTCGGTATACCATTCTTTGAATTTCCGGCTGAGTTTTTTAGCCTTCTCTGCATACCCCTCTCCATAAGTCATATCATCCACTTTAATGCGTGGAAGGATATCAATATGGATGGTTCCGTCTTTTAAAATGAAATCTCCCTTGCTCATTGTATATCCCGTGCCATGCAGCACCACAGGAAGAAGATCCACCCCAAGTTCCTCCGCCAGGTAAAATGCGCCCTTATGAAAGCGTTTCATCGTGCCATCGCAGGAACGGGTGCCTTCCGGAAATACTGCAATGGAATAACCGTTTTTAACCCGATCACGCAGGGCCTCCATATTTGTTTCAATGCCTTTGTTTACCGGAAAATAGTCGGCCATCTTAACAACAAAACCAAATATGGGCGAATTCCAGACCCAGTCATTGGTGAGTAGAATTATTTTAGGATGCAACATCACAATAGACAGAATATCCAGAAAAGACTGATGGTTGCTGATAATTACGGCCGGTTGTGAAAAATTTTCAGCACCCGGATTATGAATTCTTTTGGTGACATTACCCATGATATACATCAGACTCCAGGTGTATTTACACATGAGCCAGTGAAACAGGTATTTCGATTTTTCACCTGCAATAGGATTTAGTTTAACAATGATTAAACCAACAATTGTTAACACCAAAGATCCAACAACAAAATAAAGAAAGGCAAAAATAGATTTCGTCAGACTCCAGAAAGTAAAGGGTTGCAATCCATTTTTTACCCGTCGGGTAATAAGAAGATTAAACAGAAAGGGGATCATTACCTGAGAAATAAGCACTACACAAATTATTCCAAGAATTGCTATTAGCGCAATGCTTTTCAGAGATGGGTGTTGTGCAAAAATCAGCACACCCAAACCGGTTACTGTTGTAATCGCTGATAAAAAAATCGATGACCTGAACGAGGATAAATTCTTTTTCCCATTTTTATATTCCTGCAATAATCCATCCAGTGTAAATAAACTATAATCATCACCCAGCCCAAAGATGAGAGCGGAAATAATAATGTTGACAATATTGAACTGAATACCTAACAAACCCATGATGCCAAGAATCCAGATCCAGGTAATCAACATAGGAATAAAGGCGATAAGGGTTAGCTCAATCCTCCCGAATGAAATCAATAATACAAAAAAGACAATAGCCGCTACCATCCAGCTGATACTGTTAAAATCAGTACGTACCATATCCACAAGCCGTCCGGTTACATACTGCATATCCAAAACAGTAGTGCCGTCAATTTTATCAAACTCAGCATAGAGAGCTGCTTTGTCCTCCGGCGCTGTTTTTACGAGCGTTATTAATTTGGCACTGGTATCGCCAGCGAGAATATAGGATTCCAGCAAATCGGGCGATAAGGCAATAGCAGCCGTATCAGAAAGCGGCTGATAATCATATTGCAGCATTGCATCAACCGACTCAATCAGTTGCTTACTGAATCCTATTGCCGCCCCCTGCAATTGTACCTGTTCCAATACGGCAGTTTTTCTTTCCTGCGTCCAGAATGCTTTCCAGCGATTCAATCGTTCTGCCTGTAGTGAATCGGAGATCAGGATGGAGGAAAGTCCGGAGTATTTTTTTACCACACCTGTTCCCCCTAATTGATGCAGTCGCTGTACAACCTTTTCGTTTCGTTTTAATGCCTCCTGCAAATCTGATCCGTTCGAAACAATGTAAACGGATTGTAAAGCAAAGGCATTAAGCCGGTTCACTTCCTGCTCAGCCTTCCTGAGTTTTTCCGACATGAAATTCATTTTATTCATATCGGGTTCAAATCCCACTTTGCGTATAAAAAATGCAAAGAAGACAGTAAGTCCCAGAATGAAGAGCACCAGCTTTTTATTGGATTCGAGTCGGTATGAAGCCAAACGGTCAATCCATCCGGTGGACGCGCTCTGTTTTTCCTGACTGGATTTTCCAGTTATCAGTTGCGGTAAAAATATAAGGGAAGAAAGAGAAGCACCCAGTAAACTGACGGCTGCAAATAATCCCAAATCACGAAGCATTTCGGATTGTACCCATTGCAAACAAAGAAATCCTCCAATGGTAGTTATACTTCCAATGGTCATGGGATGTGCTAAATCCCGTAACACCTTTTCCATATCGGGTTGGTGCCGGAAATGGTTAAATACATGGAGAGAATAATTCACGGCGATGCCAAGAATGATGGAGCCGGTTGCCAGAGCAATAACTGAAATGGAACCTTTTGTCAGGGCAAGAACAGACAATGCCAGCAATGACCCCAGAATGGCCGGCACCAGTATTAATACCGGAGCAAAAATTCTACGGAAATAAAGCGCCAGAAACAGCACCAGTAAAACCAGTGTAATCCCTTGCGTCATCAGGGTATCTTTTCGCAATTGTATAGCATTGCCAACAGCAACTGCCGTTCCTCCGAAATAGGTAACCGAATAAGAAGGAAACCGGGTCTTGAATTCTGCCAGTACCTGATCCAGTTTTTTCAGGAAAACAGCATTTTCTGCGGTATTATTTTTCGGATATACGGGTGTTATAAAAAGAATGAGCTGTTTGCTGTCCCTGGTTAGAATATGATTATCATAAAGCTCAAATTGCTGGTCATATTGAAGCAGCTGTAATTTTTTCAGGGCAGGTGTGGCAATACCGGCAGGGTCTCTAGCTATGAATTGTTTGAAGGCAAGTCCGGCTGGCGAGCGCAGTGTGGCATAATTTCGTTCCAGGGTTTCTTTTACTTTTTCTGGAAGCAGGAGGGAATCCAGGCTCGCATAATCAGGCTCTTCCAGAAAGATTGGCAGGTGTTCATGAACGGCATCAAACAATTGAAGCGTGGTTTCTTCCTTTACTTCGCTGGCTAATTCCTTAACATAAGGAGCAAGCCGGCTGGAAATGGAATCGGCCAATTCATCTGCAATTGCAACCAGTGAATCGGGATCAGCAGCATCATTGCTATTAGTGCCAACCGTCAGGATCATTTTGTCCAGCAGTTTGGACTGCTGGAAAATTTCATTCAGGGCATTTGTTTTTTCATCCCGCGGAATAATACTGGTGATGTCTTCTTCCAGGCGGATACGCGATGCCAATCCGGCTGTAATCCCGATAAAGGCCAGAAAAATTATCCAGAAAATCATCCGGTTTTTCCTGAAAAAGCGATCAATCTGCACGAAGGGATTATCCATAAAGGCCTATAAAGCAGGTCCGGTTTTTTTGTTCATCAATTTCATAAAAATGTAGGAGACGAGCCCGAATAAGCCACCGGCAATTACCGCAAGTGTAAGGCTTCCGGTTATATATTGTTGCAGGTTTACTTTAATCGAATCGAGACTGAGATCTCCTGGCAGGGGAACGGAACTTGCCTTATCACCCATCCAGGGAGCGCCAGCCAGAAAACTCCCATACAAAATAAAGGGAATCATTGGAGGAATACTGATATTGGCTGCTGTAATTACAAGAGCTTTGTTGAGTTTCAGCAGCACCGATAAAAAAATAGCCACAATCAGTTGAAATCCCCAAATTGGTACAATGCCCATGAAAACACCAAACCCAATGGATACGGCTTTTCTTTCATGGGTATGATCCGATTCCAATAATTCATTCAGCAGAGCGGCTCTTTTTTCTTTACTAAAAAGGGAACGAAAAAAGTTTCGGGGTTTGATATAAAGGAATGCGATAAAAAAAAGCACGGTATTTAAGACACTGATTCTTGAAAAATCACGAAAGGGGCGGAAATGCGAAACCCGTTCTTCAGCCGGCGGGTAATAAACGCGGATAGGCACGAAGGCAACCTTCAGTCCGTTCCAGACAGATCGAACCAGTACCTCAACTTCAAACTCGTATTTACGGGTGTAGAAGCGGATTTTTTCCATCGCTTTAATGGGATAAAGGCGATACCCACTTTGGGTATCTGGTGCCTTTTGACCAGTATATAACCAGAACCAGAAATTGGAAAACCGGTTCCCAAAGCTGCTTTTTCCGGGAACATTTTCCTGTTGAAGGTTTCGCGCTCCAACGACGATGGTTGCAGGATGCTGATCAATACTGAACAATAAAGTGGGCAGGTCTTTGGCAAAATGTTGTCCGTCTGCATCCAGGGTGATAACATATTGATACCCAAGCTGTCTTGCTTTTTCAAATCCTTTCCTCAGGGCCCACCCTTTTCCACGGTTTTGTTCATAGCCTATCAGTTGAACCTGTGGAAACTCCTGAAGAAGAGAAGCGGTTTGATCTGTAGAACCATCGTTTACAACCAGAATGGAATTGGTATAGGATAATACATCGCGAAGCACGGCAGCCAGGCTACCCGCATTATTGTAGGTAGGAATGAGTACGGCTGCTTTGCGTTCTTCAAATGCCTCCTGGTATGATGGATGTTCGTTCATGTACGGTTTGCTGGTCAATTTCAAACCGCAAGTAACGAAAAAATTAGTCCACTTTCAGGCTCCTTACCGGGTTTTGAAGGGCTGCTTTGATTGATTGAAAGCTTACTGTCAATAGTGCAATTCCAATTACAAGCAAGGCACCTATGGCAAACAGGCTCCAACCAAGTTGAATCCGATAGGGGTAGTTTTCCAGCCATTTGTTAGCAGCCATCCAGGCAAGAGGAAGGGAAATAAGAAGGGAAATTACCACCAGCAGCAGGAAATCCCGCGATAAAATGGTGGCAACCTGTTGAACAGACGCTCCCAGAACCTTGCGGATACCAATTTCTTTAGTCCGCTTTTCCGTCGCTAAAACGGCTAACCCGAACAAACCGATACAGGAAACGAATATGGTGATAACAGCACTGAACAACATGATTTTTTTCCATCGATCTTCCGACTCATAATTCTGCAGATTGGCTTCATCCATAAACCGATAGGAATAGGGATCAAAAGGGAAGGTTGATTTGAATGTTTTTTCAATATGCTGAAGGGATGCCGTTGCCGATCCGGGTGCAATCTTAATTAAAGCAAGACCATACTGGTTTTCCGGCTTCATTGTAAAGAGCTGGGGTCCGATTTTTTCCTGGAGCGACTGATAGTGGTAATCCTTCACAACCCCGATGACAGTATATTTTTCTTCACGATACCAGAAATCAACCTCTTTTCCAATGGGGTTGGTCCAGCCTGCTTCTTTTGCGAAGGTTTCATTCACCAATACAGATTTGGTTGAGTCGGTAGGTAAATCAGCCGAGAAATTCCGGCCTTCCTTAATTTGGATTTTGAGGAGTGGCAGGTAATTCACACCTACGGACTCATACGCGAATTGAATCTGTTGATCGCCGTTCACTTTTGCGCGGGTACCCCATGAACCGCCGTTTTTAAAGGTGACATCCTGGATGGAGGGATGTTGTTTCAGCTGATTTCGTACCAGATCAGCTTTTTTGTGCTGTATGTTCCAGTTATTTACCATTACCAGGTTTGTTTCGTCCACCCCGGTTTCGAAAGTGGTGAGGTATTCGAATTGCGAATAAATCGTAAGTGTGGCAATTATCAGAAAAGATGCCAGTGCAAATTGTACAACAACCAAAGTTTTTTGCAGGTAGTTTTTTCCTGCCAGATTAAATCGGTTGTACAATGTTTTTACGGGGTCATATCCGGATAATACCAGAGCAGGGTAAAAACCAGCGAGCAGTGAAGTGATTAAAAACAGCCCGAAAAATCCAGCTACAAGTTTCAGATCCAGCAGGTAGGAAAGTGATAATGCTTTATTTGATAGCTGGTTAAAAAAACCGAGAAGTCCTTGCGAAAGAACAAGTGCCAGCAGGAAGGATAACAGGCAAAGCAGCACCGATTCTCCCAGAAATTGCACAATCAGCTGGGCGCGATTACTACCCACTACTTTGCGTATGCCGATCTCTTTTGCACGTTTAACGGAACGTGCAACCGTTAGATTAACGAAATTGATACAGGCGATCAATAATATAAAGATGGCGATACCGGTAAGTATATAGGAATACATGGGGTTACTGGCCCCTGTTAATCCATTTTCGGCACCGAGGTCTTTGCTGAGATGAATTTCTGCAAATGGCTGGAGACCGTAGGTAGTGGAAAGTTTTACCCCGTATTTTTCGGATAGTACTTTCATAATCGGCCTGGCTTCTTTGTCGAATACAGCCTGGATTTTTTTCTCAACTACAGCTTTATCGGCTCCGGGATGCAGAACTACAAAAGTATTCAGGAAAAAATTGAACCAGTTTTCATCATTGGTTTGGTCTTCCGGAGATACTTGTATAGGAAGCAGGATATCAAACTTTATGGTTGAATTTTGGGGACAATTTTTCGCTACTGCAGTAACGGTATAGGGTTCGAATTTATCACCTTCTTCTTTAATGAGGATGTTTTTGCCTACTGCTTCAGAATTCCCAAACTGTTCGATGGCCATTTTTTCCGAAATAACAGCGGATCGTTTATTTAGAAGAGCTGTGGCCGGGTTTCCGCTAATGAGGGGGAAACTGAACATTTTCAGGAAAACCGAATCGGTGTAAAACACCTCCTGAGATTTGATTTCTGTTTGTTTTTTAATGTCCACATTCCGATGCTGGTATCGGGAGAAATACTTGATTTCAGGTACGGAAGCAGCAAAACGGGGACCCTGAAAATACCCGGTTATTGCGCTTCTTCGGGTTTCATTCGTTTCCTCGTTGATGCTTTCGTTACAAATTCGATAGGTTTGGTCTAATTGGGTATGAAATCGATCATAGCTGACTTCGTCTTTAACATACAATAGGATCAAAATGGCAGCAGCCAATCCAAAACTCAGTCCCAGAATATTGATCAGGGAATAAACCTTATTGCGTTTAAGGTTCCGTAGCGTTATGAGCAGGTAATTTCGAATCATAGATTTCCTTCGACAACAGAAATGCCAATTTTTATTTAATTGATTTTCAGTATTTTGAACCATATATTTTCATCCTTACTGTTCGAAAACGGACGGTTTTCCGTTCAATTTCGTACGGTAGGTGTCAGACAGGTGTTAGAACACTGTTAGAGACGTGTCAGACACTTGTACTAACTGGTGTCTGACACTTAAAAAAATAAAATGAAACTACTTTTTTTACTGCTGGCTTGTTGTTCCATGCATCCTCTTGTGGCACAGGATAAATTGACGCTGGAGCGGTTAACACTGGCAGATTCATTATTGGACAGCGGGAAATCAGGAACTGCGGATAGTTTATACCTTCTGATTTTAAAGGAAAAACTAACCGACAGCCTGCAGTTAAAAATCATTTCCAATCGTGCACTTGCCCTATTCAAACAGGAAAAAGATGAAGCTGCATTCGAGTTACTTCAAGCTGGAATCGCAATCGCGGATAAGAAAAAACGCTCTAAAACAAAAGCCGATTTTATTTACAGGCGCACTTATTTCTGGGCAGTCCGCGGTGAAGACAGAAAAGCCTATAGCAGTGGAATGGAGGCCATTGGTATTACTGATGATGCCTCTTTAATGGGGAAATTATACAACCTTATCGGAAATTCAGCCACCAATCTGGGATTACAGGAAGAAGCAATTGAAGCTTATTTCAAAAGTCTGGACGCCAAAATCAAAGCAAACGCAACAGAACTGGAATTATCACGAACCTATCTAAACCTTGGAGGAGTGCTGGCAGAAGGGAAAAAACCAGATGAAGCGCTTCGTTATTATATCAAAAGTGCTGAACTGAAAAAGATAGCTAAAGACAGCGTAGGGCTGGGGCGCCTTTATGGAAATATTGCCATTCTGTATAAGAACAAAGAACAGTACAAGATGGCAATTTCATATCTCGATTCCGCTCTTTTGTTTAGCCCCAGTCCGGCTGCTGTGGACCATTATTCTATTTTGATGACCCGGGCACAGGTATTTAAACGACAAGGATTTTATGAACAAGCCGACCAGTTAATGAAAAAAGCACTCTCCGCCGCATTGGAGGCAAAAAATAAATATCGCCTCACAGATGTGTTTATAAATCTGAGTGATTTATCTAATAACAGGTCCGCTTACCAGGAAGCCATAATGTTTGGAAAAAGAGCTGATAGTCTGGCTTTAACAACCCGCTCATTTACACAATTAATGCATCTCCAAAGCAATTTGTCTACCGCATGGAAAGGATTAGGTAACGCCGCGATGGCCAACAAACACCTTGAACAGGCATATCAATGGAAAGACTCTGTTTATCAGGAAGAACAGGTTTTTGCCAGGGAAGCAATGCAGGTACGATATGAAACAGCACTGAAAGACAAACAACTCGCTGAACAGGAAATTGTATTAAAGGAAGCAGGCCTGGAATTGCTGCAACGTAAATGGATAATAGTCAGCCTTGTACTTTTGTTATTATTGTTTATTTCCATATTTGCATATTTCCAACAAAGAGGACGTCAGCGGCAAATGAACCTTATACAGGAGGCTGAAACAGAAAGAGTAAAAACCGTAATGCGGGTTACAGAACAGGAACGTAGCAGGATTGCAGCAGATATACATGATGGGTTGGGGCAAATCGTTACTTCTCTCCGATTGCAGCTTCTTAAGGATAAAGAGCGCAGTAATACTGTTCCTCTCGTACAACAATTACAGGAAGAGATTCGGATGGTAGCCTTTGATTTAATGCCTGCTGCTTTATCAAAAGGGGGACTGGAACCGGCTTTATCTGAATACAGTCATTTTGTTGAAAAAAATACCGGCTTACCAATCCGGTTTCATTCCATGATGCAGGGATTTAATGGACCGGAAGATCAACAGGTACATATTTACCGCATCGTGCAGGAATGGATCAATAATATTGTGAAATATGCAGATGCAGGTCAGGTAGAGCTTCAATTGTCTTCTGATTCGGATTCTTTACTGGTAACAATTGAAGATGACGGAAATGGATTCGATCCGGCAGTTTTATTCTCTTCCTCCGGGCAGGGATGGACAAATATAAATACCCGTGCAAAATTGATTGGCGGAACTGTTTGGGTGGATGCAAAGGCAGGAAAAAAAGGCAGCATGTTTACATTAGAGATCAGAAAAAAAGCAGCATGAAAAAGCGGTTATGCATCTGGGTAATAGACGACCATAAAGTTGTAGCAAATGGAATTGCAGCATTATTAAGTGAACTACACTGCACCAGGGTTTTTTATGAACAGGAAGATCTGCTGAATCAACTACAGTTGGCAATGCTGAATGATACGATTGAGTTATTGCCTGAAATTTTAATTGCCGATTACCACATGCCGGGGAGAGATCCAATTGATTTTTTTATAGCTGTTCGAACTTGTAACCCAACTATCAAAATAATTGTATTAAGTATGCACGATTCGCCAAAAATTGTACAGGATGCATTACAGGGTGGAATTTCTGGTTTTGTTCTTAAACAAAATCCGGAACAGGAATTGCAAATAGCCATTGAACTGGTGATGAATGGGGGGTCCTACTTTAGTAGTGAACTGATAAAATCTATGGGTCGTTTACAAAAGCAACAGGAAAATTTTCAACTAACAGGACGTGAAAAAGAAATTCTAAACTTATTGGCAAAAGCATTCACCAGTAAAGAAATAGCATCAGCCTTGTTTATTAGTGAACGCACAGTGGAAACTCATCGTACAAATCTGCTCCGTAAAACCAAAACGGTCAACACAACCGCTTTACTTGCTTATGCCCGTGACCATTTTTTGCTCTGATCTACGTACTTCCACGGATAAAAATTCAGCATAGATACGGATTTAGCTTCTCCTGACTGGTTTGTAGGTTTACAGGAAATGATCGTACTATGAAAAGGCTGGTTTTAATAGCTCTGCTATTATCCTGTTTCCTGCCCAATTATGCCCAGGAATTTGCAAAATTTCGAAATAAGAAGAAACAAAATCCCTTTATAAACCAGTGGTTTCTGGTGTATGTCCGTTTTACATCAACTGATGGAAAATATGTTGACCCTCAAACTTACCCATCTATCGGATTCAGCATTCGCGATGATTCCTACAAGAAAAAAGGATTGCGGTGGCGGTTTGATCATCCCTCCTTAAGCGATCTGATATATTTATTGGCCACGGATGGTCCGGCATTATGGAATAACAAAAAAGCACCATCTTCCAAAAGAACAACGGAACTTACATTCGGGAGCGGTTTAATCGGTTGGCATCAGGTTTATATAAATGCGATCAGTCGGCCCAGAATGCTTGTATCTCCTGGAGTTTCATTTGGTGATTACCTCTTTGCAAGCAAGCGTGTCAGGGTAAATGGCAATCCCCGAATATATGATCCGGCCGGTTATTATCTGACCCTTGGCCCATCTGTTATGGTAACAAAAGGCGTGCACAAAAAAGCCTGGCTTGATTTATCAGGCGCCGTAGATATTTCCCTTGTAAAAGTTACCGATCCTTCAACAAACTATAAGGAAACACCCGGTTACCCTAAACCAGTTTTTGCAACATTTGCTGCTCAATTAAATACTACGCAACGACTCTTTGCAGGTGTTCGGCTGGTACGAATGCTCGATACCGGGGTAGAAAAAGACAAAGCGGGTCGATTTGATTTTTCTTTAGGTCTGAGTCTTTAAAACAATCAATTATATGAAATACAATTTAGTAGCAGCAATGCTGTTAGCTGCCTCCCCATTGATGGCCCAGGTAAATCCGGATGCCCTAAAAATAGTTGGAGGTGGTGCAATGGGTAAGAAAACCATTGTTCCTAAAATTGAGTCGCTTGCTTTTCCACAGGTTACCATTTTATACAAAACGGCAACAACCAGGGAGATGTTCAAGAATGAACGTGGCGCGTTGGGAGGTCGAAAACATGGTGGAGGATCAGTAGCGGGCAGGGTAACTTCTTATCTTGATATTACAGATGTGGAGCTGACTCAGGAAGATTATCAGCAATTGACCAATGGGTTTTATACCTATTTATTAGCTGCCTGTAATAAGGAAGGAATTAAAACAGTGGATTGGGCAACAGTTGCTTCGCAAGATTTTTACAAAGATCAGGAAGATAAAAAAGAAGAGGAAAAAATGCAACAGGAAAGCCAGCGTAGAGGTCAGGTATATACTACAGTAAATGCATATGAAGGCAATACCTTATTGAATTACGATCCAACCAAAACAATGAATCTTGGATTTGCATTTGGAAGAGCCAAAAAAGCAAGTCGGTTTTCGGACGACTTAAAAGCAGACCTGGCTATCGTACACCTGGTAGTTGATTTTGCTGATATCAAAATGGATGGCGATGTAAAAACAAGTCAGTATACCAGAAGTCTGGCGCCTTTTGTTTATAGAATTACGAAAACCCGTGATTTTTCCTTCAATTCAACGGTTGAAGAAAATGTCAAAGTTCTGGGTGGTACAGCATGGGATGGCAAACCGATTGGAGGACGTATCTTTTTCTACAATGAGAAGATGCAAACTGATCAGATTCTATTCGATAGCGATATTTCTGCAGATGTAAAATTCGCAACCAATGTTACGCAGGATCCAACCAAAAAAGTCCTGAATAAAAAGGAAAACATCTTTGCCAAAGATTTCAATGCGGTACCGGTAGTAGTTTCAACCACCAAATCTGCTTATATATCCGCAGTTAAAAAAGCACTGGAAAATTTCGCGGATAGTTTTGTAAAGAAAATTCAAGCCTCCAGGAAAGGTTAAACGTCAGACAGGTGTTAGAACTGTGTTCTAACACCTGTCTGACGTCTATAAATGCGTTTTAGTCCTGGCAACTGCTGCAACAGTTCCTCGCCGGCGGCAGTAACGGATGTTTCAGAAATATTCAACGCTTCCAGATGATGCAGGGGCTTAAGCAAAACATACAGACTGTCTCCCACCGGATTTTTGTCCAGCCGCAATTTTTCAAGATTGGAACAAGCTATTATGCCTTTTAGGTGCTGCTCGTTCAGATTGCTGGAAGACAGATTGAGCCAAAGCACATGTTTAGCCAACTTCCCAAACGCCTGCTCTGCTGAAAGCCATGCTCCCTGATGACCTGGAGGAAGTGTAATATCCAGCAATACCGGGTCATGTAGCAGTATCCTTACATAAAAGCCCTCTTTCCTTAATTGCCGGATAGCAAGCGTATCAATTTGAACCGGAACATCCGTATACTTTGACCTTCCGGATTCAGCTTGCGAAAACGTACCTGATGTTTGTCCGAACCCAAATGTAACCGCAGCTATCTGTCTGATTTTAGAAGTATCAGGCAATGATCCGACCTGAATTTCAACTGCGGCTTTTCCCTTTTCAATCCACCAGTTCAGTAAAGCTGTTTCATCCTTCGTCAACGGTGTTTTACCATCTGTTGGCATAAACTTCTTATCTGACGGATCTAATAAAATCCGATGCATCAGTTCACTTTCTCCGGGTTTGCCAGGAACAACTGCCGGACCGGTTTTACCGCCCTTTATCAAATCGGCAATCGTGCGTACAGATAACTGTCCCTTTCGCTTGCTATCGCGATGGCATTGTGAACAGCGTTTTATTAACAGTGGTTGAATCAGGTCCTCATAAACCAGAACAGCACTCAAACTATCAGGACGCGGCCTTTTTTTCTCCTGCAGCAGATCCCAGCTTAAATAATCTTCCCCATGTGTGAGATTGCCCCCCTGATGTCCGACATAAACCGTTAAAAATAACAAGAGAAGAAAGCCGGATGACTGAAAAACTGGTGGAATATGTCTGCGTTTTCGTAAGGATGTATAAAATATCACCGCAATACAACCCGTACTTATCAACAACAACCAGCCACCATTTCGATGATTCGCCAATAGTTGCTGCGGATAATCCCCTTCTAACGATAACAAATACCCGAAAACAGCCGCCAATACGGCAGCCACAAAACTGAATAAGGTAAGTAATGGTAGTACGGCCTGGAGGTACTTAAACCGCTTTGAATAGGAAAACAAATCGAAGGCTGCCAGTACTACCAAAAAACCAATAGGCAGATGTACCAGTACAGGGTGCAAGCGTCCCAGAAAATTGCTTATATCCAGCAGCATATTAACTTAATAGTTCTTTTATAACATGGCCGTGTACATCAGTGAGCCGAAATCTTCTGCCCTGATATTTATAAGTAAACCGTTCATGATCAATACCCAGTATGTGTAAGAGAGTAGCCTGGAAATCGTGCACATGTACCGGATCCTTTACTATATTATAACTGAAATCATCCGTTTCACCATAACTGAATCCGGCTTTCACACCAGCACCTGCCATCCACATGGTAAAATTGCGCGGGTGATGATCCCTTCCGTAATTATCCGGGAATAATTTGCCTTGTGAATACACGGTTCGACCAAATTCACCTCCCCAAATCACGAGTGTATCTTCCAGCAAACCTCTTCGTTTCAAATCTTTTATCAATGCGGCAGTTGCCTGATCTGTGTCTTTGCATTGCTTGGCCATACCAGCGGGCAGACCACCATGATGATCCCATCCCTGGTGGTAGAGTTGTACAAATTTCACATCCTTCTCCAGCAGTTTACGCGCCAGTATGCAATTCGCTGCATAAGTACCGGAATCCCGGCTATCCGGACCATACAACTCAAATACTTCATCGGGCTCATCTTTCACGCTCATTACATCAGGTATGGAGGTCTGCATGCGATAGGCCATTTCATACTGGGCAATTCTTGCATCCACTTCCGGATCCTTGTTCACTTCGTTTTGATAGGTGTTTAATTCTTTCAGTGATTGCAACATTTCCTCCCTGTCTTCGCCATCGTAACCTTCCGGATTATCCAGGAATAACACAGGATCCTTACCCGCTCTGAACTGTACACCCTGGTGTTCACTTGCCAAAAATCCATTACCCCATAAGCGCGCATACAGAGGCTGATCTTTCACTGCATTTTTGGATACCAGTACGATAAAGGATGGCAAATTCTGGTTGTCTGTTCCTAATCCATAACTGATCCAGGACCCAATCGAAGGCCTGCCCGGTAATTGATTTCCCGTTTGAAAAAAAGTGATGGCAGGATCATGATTGATCGCCTCTGAATGCACACTCTTGATAATGCAAAGATCATCTACTACCTGCGCTGTATGTGGCAGCAACTCACTGACCCAGGTATTCGACTGCCCATATTGGTTAAACTTGTAAATGGATGGCACCACCGGCAGGATTGCCTGTCCCGCGCTCATACCGGTTAATCGTTGTCCCTGACGTACTGAATCCGGCAGTGGTTGCCCGAACATATCCAGCAGTTTCGGTTTGTAATCAAAGGTTTCAAATTGTGATGGCCCTCCACTCATGAACAGGTATACTACTCTTTTTGCCTTGGGGAGGAGGTGTGGAATCGCCTGCAAAATTTCCTGCTCCAGACTGAGTGATGCATCTTCTGTTGCGATTTTACAGATGGATTTTCCCAACAGGGTATTGCCCATCAACGAACCCAGCGCAATGGAACCCAACCCCATCGCGGTTCGACTGAGGAAACGACGACGGTCCAATTGCTTTTGCAACTGATCCAGTTCGGGCGACCATCCGGGTGGTTTTGGAGAGCTATGAGAATCACACATAATTTAACGTTTGGTGAGGGTAGCATCCGCATTTAATATCAGGCTGGCCACAACAGCATTTGCAGCAATCTCTTCCTTAGGCAGGGATGCATCCACTTTATATTGACCGGCCTCCAGCCATCCTTTTAATTTCTTTGGCTGCTTTTTGAAAAGCGCCAGCTGTTTTGTTTTGGCATTCTGTAAAATCTCCTTTTCTTTTTCATCTGGCAGTCTTCCGGTTAACTTCAAAAAGATGGTCTCGATGGCCTTGCCTGAATTTCCCATCTTTACCATCTGCTCTCCCATCACTTTACAACTCTCTACAAAAACCGGATCGTTGAGCGTTACAAGCGCCTGCAGCGGCGTATTAGTTGCCTGTCGCCGTACTACACAGTAACTGCGATCTCCCGCATCAAAAGTGGTTAATGTTGGATTGGGTACCGATCGTTTGATCAGTACGTACAAACTTCTTCTGTAAACGGAAGAACCGGTATCCGCCTGGTAACTCGTGTTATTGATTTCCCATAAGCCCGCAGGCTGATAGGGTTTGATACTTTTTCCTCCAATCGAACGCTCTAACAATCCACTTGCCGCGAGGGCATTGTCCCGCAGCATCTCTGCGCTTAACCGGATAGGAGAAGCATGACTCAGGTAAAGATTTTCCGGATCCAGCTGCCTGCTTTTTTCTGAGCCAATGGAGCTTTGTGCATAGGTGGATGATAAAACCAATTGCCGGATTAGTTGCTTGAGATCCCAACCCGACTCTGTAAAACTCACTGCTAACCAATCCAGCAGTTCAGGATGCGATGGCAAACTTCCCTGGTTACCAAAATCCTCAGTTGTTTTTACCAATCCTTTTCCAAAGAACAATTGCCAGTATCGATTCACCGCCACTCTTGCAGTGAGCGGATGTTTGGGATCCGTTAACCAGTATGCCAATCCCAACCGATTCTTTGGTAATGTTGAATCATATGGAAAAATGGCTTCAGGGGTATTGGGAAATACTTCAGCAGCTTTTGCATCGTATTGTCCGCGATCCAGTATATACGATTTTTTCGGCTGCTTACTTTCCTGCATGATCATGAGTTCGGGTATACGGGTGAGCGTATCCGTTAGTTCCTGTCTGGTGGTTTTTAAAATTGCTTCCTCCTGTTTCAATGCAGGAATCTGTGTAACGAGGTAATAGTCCTGTAGCAGGGTTCTTTCATTCGCAGTTAAGCCAGAAGCAGGTTTACTAATGAGCGATTTCCATTCTTTTGGATTACCCAATTGCAGTAACTCCAGTGAGCTCAATGCACGATCATATACCACTACTTCTTCCACCTTCCCATTCTTGAAACCAAGTCCGCGGTCCCAGGCTCCAACCTGCAATCCGAGTTTCGCATTCCAGGGGGGCAATATATCTTTTGTCAGTTGATCCATGGTGATTTCCATGTGAATGGGCTTCCCATTCAGGTACAACTGCATGCCTGTAGCATGGGCTGATCCATCATAGGTCATGGTTAACTGAATCCATTCTTCTTTGGGAATGGGTAGTTTCGAAATCTTTGTCAGTGCATTGGAGGGTGCCGCATGGGATATGCCCATTTCCAACTGATCATTTTTAAAATAGAGATGATACCCCCGGTAATTGAATAAGCGCTCTGCGATGGTCTTATGAAAAATCACTCCTTCCTTAAAATCTTTCGGTATCCAGCAGTTGATACTGATCGTAAACGGATCGTTTCTTTTGAAAGCACCTACCGGTGTCAGATCCAGCCATTCATCACCATTCAGCACTAAAGCTTTTCCTTGTGGAGATGAAGTGAATTTGGGAGGATCTCCCGCGGAATAACTCAAATCCCGCTTCATTGCAGCAGTGATTTTGGAGCTTCCTCCACCCGAACGCAGATGCCCGCCATCAAAATTCAGTGATGCCTGCAAGCCGGTAACGGGGATGCCTGCCTGCTGCATGGATTTATATTTCTCCTGGTTGATCCACTGCTCTGCCTCTTTCGTATATGCCTCCTGGTTAGTACGCAGTTTTTTCTCCTGCTCTTTTATTTTTTGTTTCAATATGGCCAGTATATTGTCTTTTTCTTTATCCGTTAGCAACATGGACGGCGATGGCATGGTGAGGTCAATGGATATTTGTCCGGCTTCCTGTACCGTATTGAAGAAACTGTAGAGCTCATAAAAATTCTTTTGCGATACCGGATCATATTTATGATCATGACAGCGGGCACAACTGATGGTGAGTCCAAGAAAAGCAGTTCCCACTGTATTCACCCGATCCACTACATATTCTGTCTGAAATTCTTCTTCAATGACGCCGCCTTCCAGATTTTGCGGATGCATTCGGTTGAAGGCAGTGGCAATTTTCATCTCATTGGTTGGATTCGGTAACAGATCCCCCGCCAGTTGCCATTCAATGAACTCATTATAGGGCATATTGCGATTAAAAGAGGTAATCACCCAATCGCGGTAAGCGGATACATCTCTTAATCCATCAACCGTATAACCATGTGAGTCAGCAAATCTTGCCAGGTCCAGCCAGTCGACCGCCATCTTTTCCCCGAATTGGGGCGATTGCAGCAGGCGGTCCACCTGCTTTTCTACTGCCTTTGGTGAATTGTCATTTAAAAATGCACTGATCTCATCTAATGTTGGTGGTAGTCCGGTTAAATCAAGACTCAGCCTGCGCAACAACAATTCCTTTGATGTTCTTTCTGCAGGCGAAAGTTTTTTTTCTTTCAGTTTTTTCAGGATGAAGGCATCAACGGGAGTTTGTATCCATTCTTTTTGTTGAACTGTTGGAATGGCTGGTTTAGTTGGCGAAACAAATGACCAGTGTGGCTGGTATTCCGCACCTTGTTTGATCCATTTGATCAGGATGGCCTTTTCTTCCGTGCTTAGTTGAAGGTTGGATTCCGGTGTAGGCATCCGGTAGTCGTGATCCTCTGACAGGATGCGATGAAAGAGTTCGCTATTGGTCAGGTTGCCCGGATCAATCGCCACTTTCCCTGGTGTTTCAGGTAATTCTGCAAAAGCAGCGGTGGAAAGGTCAAGCCGCAGTCCGGCTTCTCTTTTTGCCTGGTCGGGACCGTGGCAGGCAAAACATTTATCCGACAGAATGGGTTTGACATGCAGGTTATAATCCACTCTATCGGGGAGTTGTTTATATGCCTGGTCGATCTCATCCGGCAAGTCAGGCGAACAGCCTATTCCCAGGAATGAAACAAGAAAACACAGACCAAAAGGTCTGGCAAGCACATATAAAAGCCACCTTTGAAACATGGTTTTCCAATTTACCCCATATCCCAAAGACGGCCTTATGCGAAAATGCTCTTTTCTGAAACTATTTTAGCTTAGGTGTCAGATACATGTAAGAACGATGTAAATACATTGGTCCATTCAATTCCAAAACCATCCTGGATATTTTCTTTTGAAAGCACCTCATTCACTGTCCCGGATGCCAGTATTGAACCTTCCTTCAGCAGTACCAGCTCCTCTGCAAACCTCGCTGCCAGATGAAGATCATGAATTACACCCACCACCACCAGGGGTTGTTGCTGCATCAGTTCTTTCAATTTTTGCAGGAAGTTAAACTGGTAATAGATATCCAGGAATGTCAGGGGCTCATCCAGCAATAAATACCGCAGTTCGGTATCTTTTTTATTCCAGATCTGGGCAAGCACCCTGGCAAAATGAACCCGTTGTTTTTCTCCGCCACTGAGCGTATTGTAATTTCTGCCCACCAGCTTGCCTAAATCAAAATAGGTAATCACGTCCTGACAAACTCTATAATCCTCCCTGGCAGGTTTCCCATTGAAATAGGGATACCGCCCCATCAACACTACTTCTTCAACCTGCATTGGAAAAACCAGGTCTACCTGCTGAGACAGAACTGCCCTCATTTTTGCGAGGGAATTAGGGGAAAAACAATGAATCGGTTGTTTACCATACAAAATAGTTCCTGTAGGTGCTGGTAACTGTCTGCTTATCATTTTAATAAGCGTTGATTTACCTGCTCCATTCGGGCCGATGATCAGGTTCAGAACACCAGGACGAAAACGATAGGATATATCATGCAGCAAGTCCTTTTTACCAAACCTATAGCTAAGTTTATTGATGGTCACCATAAATCAGAAATAATTTGTTTTAGGTAATAGCAATAAAAAAACAGGGGCACCAACTATGGAAGTTAGAATACCAATGGGCAATTCAGCAGGTTTTAACCAGAGGCGCGCTGCCATATCCGCAACACTCAAAAAGATGGCTCCCAATAAAGCTGCATTTCGAATTAGCAAGCGGTTATCTGAGCCGTGTAACATGCGCAGTAAATGAGGTACAATCAATCCAACAAAGCTTATTACTCCAACAAATGAGGTAGCAACGGCCACCAGAATCACCTGTATGATTAAAATGGTTAACCGAAGTCGCTGAATTCGGATTCCCAACAGCATGGCTTCCTGCTCACCCAACATCAGTGTATTAAGTGGATGAGCCAGGCGAAAAGCATAACCAATCCCAATAATTGTTGATAAGCCTGTTATACCTACAGCTTTCCAGCTTGCACCTGATAATGTACCCATACTCCAAAATGTGATGGATCTTGCCTGTGGGTCACGTGCCATATAGGATAAAAAACCAACAGCGCTCAAGCAGATCGCATTTACGGCAATGCCTGTTAAAAGCAGGGCGGTGGTGGAACTGCTTTTTGACTCCCCAGCCGAACTTAAAAAAAATACCAGCGCAGTTGCCAGCATTGCACCTAAACAGGAGGCTAACGGCAAAGTATAAGTGCTGAATAAAACAGGCAACTGGGCTCCCATCACAAAATACAATGCAGCCCCTGCAGCTGCTCCACTGGAAGTTCCAATCAGGCCTGGCTCAACAATCGGATTTCGAAACAAGGCCTGCATCAAACTGCCTCCGGTAGCCAGGCTGGCACCTACCAATACACAAAGCAGTGCTCGTGGCAACCTGATTTCCATAAAAATCCGTTCATTCAGGTTCAGGTTCTGCTTATTCTGTATAAATTTTTGAATTGCTGAAAACATTTCCTCCGATTGTATCGATACAGCTCCGATCCCTGCAGAAAATAATACACTTATCAACAAACCAACCAGTAAACCGATTTCAACCAGTCGTCTCTTCTTATTACTTAACATCCTGGTGTATGAGTTTTTGAAGTTGAACGATTATCTCTCCCGTACGTGGCCCCAGGTACACAAGGTCATGTTCTTCAACTCTATAAATTTTTCCCCTCCGGGCTGCAGCTGTACCTGCTATCCCCGGGAGTTCCCTTATTTTCTCCGGGTTGCCAAGCCGGTCGTAACCATAATCTGTAAGCAGAATTACATCCGGATCCGAAGCTGCTACCAGTTCTGCTGATATCGGCTGCATCCCCCTGGTTCCTTCCACTGCCAGTTCACCGCCTGCCCATTGAATGAGTTTTGCCGCTGAACTGTTTTTGGTCATGACGAAATACGCATTGGTAGCCTGACCAAAATGCACCACCAATACATACACTGGTTTAGTATACTGTTTGGCAGTTTTCATTGCAAGTTCCATATCCTGATCCAGCCTCCTACAGATACTATCTGCTGCTTTCTCCTTTCCGAAATAAGCTCCTATCTCCCGGATCAGCATTTTGGTACTGTCAATGGTTGACCCGGTATTATCAAATACTTTCATTGGAATTTTTAATGCTTCCAATTGTTGAACCACGTGCTCCGGACCAATATTGTTATCATGCAGCAGCAAGGTTGGCCGGGTGGCCAAGATTCCTTCTGTACTCAATGCCCGATGATATCCCACTGTTTGTACCTGTTGTATTGCAGTCGGATACGTACTTGAAATATCAACTCCCACCATATTTTGTTGGGCTCCCAAAGCCCAGATGATTTCATTGTACTGTTTTGCAATACAAACTATTCGCTGTTCTTCCTTTGCTGCTCCCTGCTTTTTTCCAAAACGATCACAGGAAACTAGTAACAACAGTAGAATGGAGAGCAATAAACTCTGTTTCATTACAATAAATTTTAAAAGGAGGAGATAAATTTTCATCTCCACCAACTACTTAAAAAATATAATGCAAATTCACCCCGCCAAAGAAATTCACTTCCCTGGGTGCCGGCAGATAAGCATCTGGTAACTGGTTCAGAAATACCATCAGATAATTCTGTTGACCAGTCAAATTGTTACAACCCAAATGAACATCTACCGCAAAATGTTTCATCAGCTGGCGTGAGTAACCGATTTTCGTATTCAGCAACTGGTAACTCGCTGTCTGATTTTTATTATCTGAAGTGAAATACATCGGATCCCGGTAATTGTAGGTCAGATTCCAGTAAATGCCGGCTCGCGTAATCAGATCAAAGCCTGTATTAAAAACTACCGGCGGTACACCCACCACCGTTTTATACGTAAAATCCATCACTACTGTACTCATCTTGTCATTGCTCAGTTGTTCGTACTGAAAATTACCATACCGAAAATGCGACAAGGTCAGATTCGCAAAAGGATGAATAGCGCTGATAAACCCTGCCGACTCATACGCTGTTCCTTTCAGAGAGATTTCCAATCCCAGGTTCTTCTGCTCTCCTGCGTTTGCAACATATACATAGGAAGTGGCAGTATTAGCAGGAATGGGGACCGCGATGGTTGTCATCTTATCCTGGTAAACGGTATAAAAGACAGCCACCTCATACTGGAACCGATTCTTGAAGAGCGATCCTTTAGTTCCTATTTCCCACTGATTCGCTTTTTCAGGTTTTAATCCGCTAATAACTTCTCCTGTTATAGGTATGAAAAAATAAGAACTCACAGGCGCCTTGTATCCCTGGCTGTAAGAAGCATACAGGGAAACTTTTTCCGAAAACACTTTATTCACTGCCAGATGGGGTGCATACATGTTATGATAACTTGCACTATAGCGGGTTGGGATAGTAGTTGCAGGTGCATACAACCGATTCTTCAACGAAATATCCATTCGGCTATGCCCAATGCCTGCGGTTATTGAAAAGGAAGCAGGAAATGCCAGGGTCCATTCTGTAAACAATAAAAGAGATCCCGTGGTAGTTACCTGGTTACTGCGCAACACTCCCGGGATTCTATAACCTGCCAAATTCGAACTGTCCGCCACCATCGGATAACCCAGGATCTGCGCCTGCTGTTGCTGCAGTTCCAGTCCGGTTATACCGCTGAGCGATATTTCGGTTGCCAGTTCAAACCGGGTGTCCAAAGTAGAACGCAAGCCATAATTAACGGCCGACTTATCTGTCCAGCCACCTGCAGAACTCACATCACTGATCAAACCGGTTCCAAACAGGGTGGTGTTGTAGGAAAAATTTGCATTGAACCGGTATGCATGCCCAATACCCGCACGAAAGGTTTTCACATTCGAGTGTGCATTGTTTTTAATATAGGCCTGATTACCGGAATAATCCAGGTTCGCATATTGCCCGATGGTCAATTCCCCATTGCGCTCCTCAAAACTGTTACTATAGCCAAAATAACTGGTGATGGTCTGTTTTACATTCGGATTGAATTCACCCATCAGGTTTACAAAGTCCTTTTCCGACCTGGTATGTGGCATAAAGCCATCAAAGTGCTGACGGCCATGATTAACCAGCAATACTGATTTTTCTGTACTGAGCTGTAAACTGGTTGTATAGCGTTGTAATCCATAACCGCCAAGTAATACATCCTGACTCAAAGCAGATCGGCCCGACTCCGGCTTTTTTGTTTTCAGATTTACTACTCCGGCTATTGCTTGTCCGTATAAGGAACCAGCCGGACCTTTAATTATCTCTACCTGTCCAACCGAACCAAAATCAATATCATCCATCAATGTAATGCCTTCCGCATCAGTGATGGGAATTCCATTCAGGTACACCTTGTAACCTTGTCCATCGAAATTGCTATTGATCCCATTGGTTCCACGAGTTCCATTTCCATATCCACGAATGTTAAACTGTTGCCCTGCTGAGAAGGTCCGGCGTTGCATATAAACTCCAGCCACATTGGTGTTAATTGCATCATCCAGCAATAGTCCTGTACCACGATTGAGTTCTGTTGACCCAATCCTTGAAATTGCAGCAGGCTGGTATAACATGGATTTATTGGGATTGGAACTCGCTGAAATCTCTACGGCATCCAGTGTTTGGGAGTTCTCCTTTAGCTGAATATTCAGTTCCTGTCCACATGCAAATTTTCCACGATAGGATTCAAATCCAATATGGGTAACCGTTAGTTGTGCAGAGTCTATGCAAGGCAGTTTGAATTTGCCATTTTTATCGGTTGTGATCGTTTTATAGCCAGCTACACGAATAGAAGCGTAAGGTAGCGCTGCTCCATTTTCAGCACTTTTGACGCTGCCTGTTGTTTGAGGGGTTTGGGCCAGCAGGGACGCAACAAACCCTACGCTTAAAAGCGACAGATATAGTTTTTTCATTTTTTAATTCAGATGAAAGAATGAATACGAATTTGTTTTCCTGGCAGACATGCGCATGGCTCTACCCGGAAAATTCCGTTAGATTTTGAGACAAAAAATTACTATGAAACGCAGGCTTTGGGTGGTGGTGCAGGAATGGAAAGAATGGGAGAGTTGTATTGGTTGGAATAACTGACCTGTAAAGGATCAACTGTTACTACTGCAGGTTCCGTATCAGGAATATCTCTGCTGAGAACAACTGGAGCCAGCTTTATGAGCTTCTTTGCCATTTTTCCTTTTGACTGCCGCTTTTCGGAATACTGTTTTATTAGGGCATCCAGGTTCGCAAAGAGCGCTTCCTCCTGGGTATCATTGATGCAATAATAAAGCGTAGCGCCCGCTGCTCCGGTTTCCTTACGCACTACGTCATAGAAGGTTCCTTCATAAATAAACTCCTTCTCATTCTGCCAGCCGAGCTGTTCTTCCTGTCCCTGTTTTATTGTTATAAGATGAAGTTCATTCTGGGGTACACCCCTCTTGATCTGGCGTTTGATTTCCCTGCGGATCTGCAGTTGCTGCAATTTGAAAACTACCAACAATCCCGTGATATTGCTGGAGAAAACAACTAATAAGAATATGCCGGTTATAGTACGCACCGCCACGAATATAGTAAAAAGGCTGCCTCTGGTGAGGCAGCCTTTTATATAAAAATAGCTGAAGCTTTTCTTATACCTCTTCCACTTTCATGGATTTGGCCAGGCGGGTCCGCTCATTTTCATCAAGGTGAATTTTACGCATCCGGATAAAGTTGGGCGTTACCTCGATGCACTCATCATGCTGGATATATTCCATACATTCCTCGAGGCTTAATTGCGTTTTTGGTGCAATGCGGGTAGCATCATCACTTCCACTTGCGCGGTGGTTGGTCAATTTTTTACCTTCCGTTACATTCACCACCAGATCACCAGGTTTAATGTTTTCGGCCACAATCTGACCAGCATAAACATCTTCGCCCGGATCTACAAAGAAAGTTCCGCGATCCTGTAATTTATCAATTGAATAACCTGTCGTTTTCTCTGTATTCTTGGAAATCAATACCCCGTTGTTTCGTCCGGGTATCGGTCCTTTCCAGGGTTTGTATTCCAGAAACCGGTGCGCCATTACTGCTTCTCCAGTAGTGGCAGTCAGCATTTGCGTACGCAGGCCAATCAATCCGCGTGAAGGAATTTCAAATTCAAGGTGTTGCATATCGCCCTTTGTTTCCATCACATGCATTTCGCCTTTCCGACGGGTAACAAGGTCAATTACTTTGGAAGCAAATTCCTGTGGTACATCCACCACCAGCACCTCATAAGGTTCACAGCGCTTGCCATCGATATTTTTCAGAATAACCTGCGGCTGTCCAACAGTCAGCTCATACCCTTCCCGACGCATGGTTTCAATCAGTACACCCAGGTGAAGAATACCGCGACCATATACCTGAAAACTATCACCACTATCTGTATCAAATACCCGAAGTGCGAGGTTTTTCTCTGTTTCTTTCATCAGCCTATCCCGCAAATGGCGGGAGGTTACAAACTTACCGTCCTTACCAAAGAATGGAGAGTTGTTGATGCTGAATAACATATTCATGGTTGGCTCATCCACACTGATAACAGGCAATGCTTCCATTACCTCCTGATCAGAAATGGTGTCACCAATATTAAAGTCTTCCAATCCTACTACTGCACACAAATCACCGGCTAAAACTTCTGTTACCTTGCGTTTTCCCATTCCCTCAAATACATAAAGCTCACGAACCCGCTGCTTTTTGAAAGTGCCGTCCGCCTGCATCAATGCAATCGGCTGATTTTCCTTGATACTGCCACGCTGTACTTTTCCAATCGCAATACGACCAAGGAAAGAAGAATAATCCAAAGAGGTGATCTGCATTTGCAGCGGACCTTCATCCACTTTTGGTTCAGGTACATACTGTAAAATGCCGTCCATCAGGGGAGTAATGTCTTCACACTGTGTATTGGTATTGTTGAACCAGCCATTTTTACCCGAACCATAAAAGGTGGGGAAATCCAACTGTTCTTCCGTAGCATCCAGATTAAAAAATAACTCAAATACAGCATCATGTACTTCATCAGGGCGACAGTTGGGCTTATCAACTTTATTGATAACTACAATCGGCTTAAGGTTCAATTGAAGTGCCTTCTGCAGCACAAAACGGGTTTGAGGCATAGGGCCTTCGAATGCATCCACCAAGAGGATAACCCCATCCGCCATCTTTAACACACGCTCTACTTCTCCGCCAAAATCGGCGTGACCGGGGGTATCAATTACATTGATTTTCACATCTTTATATGTAACTGCAGCGTTCTTACTGAAGATGGTGATACCTCGTTCACGTTCCAGATCATTGCTGTCCATGATCAGTTCGCCGGTATCCTGGTTCTCGCGGAACACTTTAGTAGTGTGGAGAATCCGGTCAACCAGGGTAGTCTTACCGTGGTCAACGTGTGCAATGATTGCTATATTCCTAATATTCATAACTCTGATTCAACCCAAAGGCAAATCGCCTAAGAGCGCGCAAAGGTACAGCTATTTAGCCGCCCCGCAAGGGAATTTCCTATAAACATTATGTTATATATCACAACCCCTTGTACATCAATCCCCTTTGTCTCCTTTTCTCCTCTTTCTCCTTTGTCTCCTCTTTCTCCTTTTTAACCATATTCTCATCTCCCCCTCTCTTCTTCCTTCGTACCTTTCAGCTTATTTTTTGAACGAAAAAACAGATTGGCCATGAAGACGAATTTTAAGGAATTCCCCTATGATGATAAGACTACCCATATTCTTTTACCAGAACGTTTTGAATCCATCGACAAACCTGTTACCGCCATTGTTATCGGTGCCGGAAGACGGGGTTATGTATATGGACAATTTGCTTCACAATACGCACAACAGTTTGATATTATAGGTGTTGCAGAACCTAACCTCATCCGTAACCAACGGTATGCATCCACCCATCACATTGAACCTGAAAACTGTTTCTCCAATTGGGAAGCTGTTTTTGAGCGACCCCGTTTCGCAGATGCTGTCATTATTTCATCACCCGATCGGCTACATGTTGGACCCTGCCTGGCTGCACTTAAAGCTGGTTATCATGTGCTTCTTGAGAAACCCATTGCTCCTTCCGAAGAAGAATGCAGACAAATTCTTCAGGCATCCAAAGAATCCGGTAAAATCGTTGCGGTTTGCCATGTATTGCGATACGCTCCTTATTTCCGGAAACTCCGCAGTCTGATTCGAAGTGGTGCAATTGGGGAATTAATCAGTATTCAGCATATGGAGCCAATTGAACATGTACATATGGCCCATTCTTATGTTCGGGGTAACTGGAAAAATAGCGCTACTACCACACCAATCATTCTTGCGAAAGCCAGTCATGACCTCGATATTCTACGCTGGCTGGTTGGAAAGCCCTGTAAATCGGTGCATGCATTCGGCGGACTTCGATGGTTTAAGGAAGAAAATGCTCCGGAAGGAAGTACTGCCCGTTGTACTGATGGTTGTAAGATAGAAGCGGAATGCCCCTATTCTGCTATCAGGATATATCACCAGCAACGCGAACGTACCTATGTTTTCGACCTGCCCGAAGACAAAGAAGAACAGGGCGACTACATTCTTCAACAATTACGTACAACCGATTATGGACGTTGCGTTTACAGAATGGACAATGATCAGCCGGATCACTATGTAGCGAATCTATTATTCGATGGTGGTGTTACAGCCAGTTTCTCTCTTCAGGCTTTTACATCTTATGAAGGTCGACGCACAAGGGTAATGGGAAGTCATGGTGATATTGAGGGCGATATGACAAAAATGGTCATAACCAGTTTTCAAAATGGTCAAAAAGAACAATGGGCTGAAACAACTGATTTGCATGGCGGAGGCGATTTCAGGCTTATGGCAGATTTCGTTATGGCGGTTCATGCCAACGACCCTACCATGCTGACATCTACGCTTGAAGCTTCCATCGAAAGTCATCTTATGGGATTTGCAGCAGAAAAGAGCAGAATGGAAGAGCTGGTTGTTCCGATTATTTGTTAGTTGTAAAACTTGCCAACTGATCCTGCTATTGTTTCCTTATTTTGCCTTAAAAGCATCCACATGCGTATCAATAAGTGGTTAATTGGAATTCCGGTTGTACTGGCAGTTGTTTACATACTGGGGCCAAGTCCCGCAACTCCGGTTTATTCAACGGCTATGCCTGTAGTCCCGACCAGCCCGGATATTGAAAATTATGTTCGTAACAAAGAGCAGGTTCTTCGGCTCAAACCCGATAACGAAGCAAGAATTGTTTGGCTAAATGATTCACTCCGTCAACCAACAGAATACGCAATTGTTTACCTGCACGGATTCAGTGCCTCGCAGTTTGAGGGAGCTCCTACGCATATGAATGCAGCCAAAGCCATCGGCGCAAACCTCTATCTTTCCAGATTGGCAGAACATGGAATCGATACAAGTGAAGCACTCGTAAATCTGACTCCTGAAAACTATTGGGAATCTGCCAAAGAAGCACTTGCTATTGGAAAGCAGTTGGGGAAAAAGGTTATTCTAATGGGAACTTCTACAGGAGGTACCAATGCCCTACAGTTGGCAGCTTCCTATCCGAATGACGTGTATGCATTGGTGTTACTATCGCCCAATATTGCCATCAACGACCCCAATGCCTGGCTGCTTAATAATCCCTGGGGCTTACAAATAGCCCACCTGGTACTAGGCAGTGATTACCGCACCTCTTCAGACACCCGACCAGTTTATAAACAATACTGGAATACCCCTTATCGCCTGGAAGCAACGGTTGCATTGGAAGAACTGCTTGAAACTACCATGACACCTGAAACCTTTGCCAAAATAAAACAGCCACTGCTCTTAATGTATTATTATAAAAACGAAGAAGAACAGGATCCGGTTGTGAAAGTGTCTGCCATGCAGGATATGTTTCAGCAGGTAGGCACACCTGAAAACTGGAAGAAAGAAATCGCCATGCCAAATACCGGCGATCATGTCATAGCTTCCCCCTTCAAGTCAAAAGATGCACCCGCAGTTGAAAAAGAAATTATTGATTGGTTATTGTATTTAAAGTCCAACCATCCGCGATGATTCATACATCTGCTGGAGATTGTATTCAGTAGCCAATTTTTTGTGATTCACAACATCAATAATTGTTCCTATAAGGCATAACCCCCCGGTAAATAAATAGAGTATTCCCATTCCTACCTGACCAACTACAAAGCGCTGGATTCCGGCTACTACAACAAAACCTAAACAGGTAAGGAGTAGAATCTCTCCAGGTTTTTTGCGCTTACCACTATATATCATAAGGAATTGGTTCTTTTGCGATTCGGTCATCTTGCTCGTAAGATCTTTGATGCCCGCGGCTTCTTCGGGCTGAAGATCGGGCAGGGACATCAGGTAGGTATCCATGTCTTGGTTGGTTTTTATGTTGGGTTATTAATAAAGTTACAATTCTAAAAGCAATAATGGCAAGAGCCGGAATTCCCATCCAATGGTGATGCCAGGAAATTTTCCATTCTCCATGTATAGCTGCTGCGATGCTCCTGCCCACGCCACAACCCGGACAAGCATCCATTCCAATTACTGCTTCAATACCTGCATAACGAAAAGGGCAAAATCCCAGGGTATTCTCCTGGTAATTGACCGCGAGTCCCAGCCATAACATCGCACAGATCCAAATCACTGCTTCCAGGTTCTTTTGTATCCATCTTATTACCATCTCTCAATCTACGACGAAAATTTCACTGGTCGGGTTGCACCAACTCCATTCATCCGCCGGGTGAATGGAGTTCCTATATTTGTTGGATAAATGTTTGCCATGCTTCGATCAAAAATTGCGGGAATCGGTATGTATGTTCCTAAGAATGTAATAACCAACCAGGATCTGACACAATACATGGATACCAATGATGAATGGATCCAGGAAAGAACAGGAATCAAAGAACGACGATATGCTGACCGGACTGGAGAAACTACCGCCACCATGGGGGTAGAGGCAGCAAAGATTGCTATTGAAAGAGCCGGCATAATTGCTCAGGACATTGATTTTATCGTATTCGCCACCCTTTCACCTGACTACTATTTTCCCGGTTGTGGCGTGCTTGTCCAACGAGCATTGAAACTTAAAGAAATTGGAGCTCTTGATATCCGCAATCAATGCAGTGGTTTCGTTTATGCCTTATCGGTAGCCGACCAATTCATCAAAACCGGGATGTATAAAAACATTCTGGTTATTGGCAGCGAAAAGCACTCCTTCGGTCTCGATTTCAGTACCCGGGGTCGAAATGTAGCAGTAATTTTTGGAGATGGAGCCGGAGCTGTTGTACTACAACCTACTCAGGATCCCAATCAGGGCATTCTGAGCACCCATCTTCACAGTGATGGCGAAAGCGCGGAAATCCTGGCTATGTATAATCCGGGTACCCATGCCAATCACTGGGGACAATATGCCGATTTTGCAGAAGCCAAAATCGGTGAACAGTTTATGAGTCATGAAATGATTGATAAAGCCCAAAACTTCCCCTTTATGGACGGTCCGGCTGTGTTTAAAAAAGCCGTAGTAAAATTTCCTGAGGTTGTAATGGAAGCCCTTCAGGCTAATGGTCTGCAGCCATCGGATATAAATATGCTGATTCCACACCAGGCCAATCTGCGGATTGCTCAGTTTGTTCAACAACAGCTCAAACTTGGAGATGATCAGGTTTACAATAATATTCAACAGTACGGAAATACCACAGCGGCTTCCGTACCTATAGCTCTATGTGAAGCCTGGGAGAAAGGAAAAATCAGACAGGGCGACCTGGTTTGTCTGGCTGCTTTTGGCAGCGGATTTACCTGGGCAAGTGCCCTTCTGAAGTGGTAACCAGCATATAGTGCAGCATGGGCTGAATCGATTTAGTTTGTATATTTCCTATCCATACAAAACCAAATCAAGATTGCCATGCCTAACCAACGCCGACAATTTCTTTCCCAATCTGCCGCATTAGCACTCGGCATAACAGCTTTACCCTCATTCGCCAACACCCTTTCGCACCGGATTGGTGCCGCCGACCAGATCAATGTTGGCGTTATTGGTTGTAATGGTATGGGTTGGAGTAATCTGCAAGCCATCCTCAAACAGCCTGATGTACGCTGTATCGCACTCTGTGACGTGGATGAAAATGTTTTGACCAAAAGAGCAGGTGAGCTGGCAGCCAGAAATATGCCGGTAAAGACCTATAAGGATCACCGTGAGTTACTCGATAATAAAGATATCGATATCGTTATCATTGGAACACCTGATCACTGGCATTGTATCCAGATGGTAGATGCCTGCGCAGCCGGCAAACATGTTTACGTTGAAAAACCCTGTGGTAATTCCGTTGAGGAATGCCGGGTAATGGAAGCAGCTCAGAAACGCTATGGCTCCATCGTCCAGGTGGGACAATGGCAGCGAAGTGCCCCTCATTTTCAGGATGCCATCAATTTTGTTCACAGTGGTAAACTCGGGAATATTCGTACGGTAAAATCCTGGGCATATATGGGTTGGATGAAACCCGTACCCATTAAACCAGACGGACAGGCACCCAGCGGTGTGGATTACACGAAGTGGCTTGGTCCCGCTACCAAACGACCATTTAATGCAAACAGATTTCATTTTAATTTCCGGTGGTTCTGGGATTATGCAGGCGGACTTATGACCGACTGGGGGGTTCATATGATGGATTATGCATTACTTGGAATGAAAGCACAATACCCCAATCAGGTGATGGCATCTGGAGGAAAAATGGCTTATCCGGATGACGCGTCTGAAACTCCTGATACCCTGGCTGCAGTATTTGAATACGATAAATTCAACATCGTATGGGAACATGCCACCGGGATTGATCTGGGGCCATATGGATTAACACATGGAACAGCATTTATCGGAAATAATGGAACCCTGGTATTAAATCGGGAAGGCTGGTTTGTACAGGCAGAAAAAGGGAAGATGGAACCCATTGAATTACAAAAAGATCAGGGTGATTCATTAGAAAGACATATGGCTAATTTCCTGGCTTCCATCAAAGCAAATGATCCGGCCAAATTGAATACACCAATCCAACAGGCCTCATTAACTGCACAGGTTTGTCAATTGGGAAATATTGCCTTCCGTACCAAAGAATTGCTTCAGTGGGATCATAAAAAGAATCAGTTCCTGAATAAAGCTGGCAATGATTTATTGAAAGCCAATTATAATAATGGATATAAAGTTCCCAAAATTTAAACATCAACTGGCAGCAGTGCTTCTCCTGCTGCCAGTGCTTTTAACCGCACAAACCAATTTAACAGACAGTGTATTAATCTTTTCCTTTTTCAAAGGAAACGGAGAAGATGGTCTGCACCTGGCTTACAGCAGGGATGCACAGCACTGGATTCCACTAAAAAATGATCAATCATTACTAGCACCTGCTGTTGCAAAGGATAAATTAATGCGGGACCCTTGCATAACCCGGGGAGGCGATGGATATTTTCATATGGTCTGGACAGTCAGCTGGAATGATAAGGGAATCGGATATGCCCGGTCAAAAGATCTGATCAACTGGTCAGAACAGGTTTTTCTACCCGTAATGCAACATGAGCCAGGTGTATTGAATACCTGGGCACCTGAAGTATTCTATGATGCTGAAAGCATGCAATATTTGATATACTGGTCTTCTACAATACCTGGAAGGTTTCCCAAAACGGATAGCCAGGGTGATGAAAAATACAATCACCGCATCTATTATACCCTTACCAAAGACTTCAAAACGTTCACACCAACGGGCTTACTATATGATCAGGGATTCAATGTCATTGATGCTAGTATTTACAAAACAGGGAATCAATATACTATGCTGCTGAAAGATGAAACATTGAAACCTATTCCCCAAAAAAATATTCGGATTGCAGTCAGCCAAAAACTGACCGGCCCCTATTCCGCAGCGTCTGAACCAATTTCGGGAAAAACCTGGGCAGAAGGCCCTACAATGGTCCATCACCTGGGATACTGGTGGCTTTATTACGATCAATACAGTACGCATCGTTATGCCTGCCAGCGTTCGGCCGACCTGAAAAATTGGGAAAATTTGAGCCATCAGTTGGTATTTCCAACCGGCGCACGCCATGGTACCGTAATTAAAATTTCTGCGGCAGAATTTAAGATATTGGAACAGTTCTGATGCCTTAGCTTTGCCTTAACCAATGGGCATTGCATGATAGTGGATCCATCCCAGAAAAAACTCATATTCCTGGTCAACCCCATTTCCGGCACCAAATCCAAGGCCGACCTTGGCAAACTGGTAATGGAAACCGCAGCTGGCTTTAACTCTTCAGCAATTGTATTACCAACTGTTGCCAGTGGCGATTATTCATTCGTCCGACAGCGTATCCTGGAAGAAGGTTTCACTGATATAATCATTTGCGGTGGGGATGGAACCGTTAATACGGTTATTAATGATTTAAGGGATCTGGATATTCATTTTGGAATCGTCCCCTTTGGATCAGGAAACGGTCTCGCCTTTTCAGCAGGTATTCCCAAAACCACGCAGAAAGCTATTGAACTTGCATTTACAGGTAAAGCCCGTTTTGTAGATGCGTTCCTTGTGAATGATCAGTTCGCTTGTATGTTATGCGGATTGGGTTTCGACGCCAAAGTTGCACATGATTTTGCCCAGCAACCAGGAAGAGGACTGCTCACCTATACTCAGCAAACCATAAAAAATTATTTCACTGCCACTCCTTATCATTTCGAAATGGTGGTGGAAGATCATGTTATTCAAACCGATGCCTATTTTATCAGTGTGGCAAACAGTAATCAGTTTGGAAATCAGTTTACCATTGCACCAAAAGCAAGTCTAAATGACGGACTGCTGGATATAGTAGTGGTTCCTAAAATGAACAAAGCCATCCTTCCATTTGCATTAATCCAACAGGTTACAACAGGTGAACTAACTGGTGCCCATGAAGAACAGAGCACTACCATCCAATATTTTCAAACTGCAAAAATTCAGATCCGAAACAGGGATTTAGCGCCGGTCCATATTGACGGAGAGCCAAGGGAGAGCGAAGAAACACTCAATATTCGCGTACTCCAGCGGTGTATTCAGTTGATCCAGCCTATTTGACATAAATCAAACTTTTTTACGACACATTCCACAAACCTTATTTAACTAAGGGTATGCCCGTAGCTTTTGATGTAAGAAAATTCTAATCCTCCGCAGTGCTGCAATTACAGTTCTACAATACCGTTCGTCTAGGTCTAACCGTAATTGGAAGCAATGAAAAAATGTTTACCCCTACTCTTATCCTTTATCCTGCTGCTGTTGTCAATGCAGTCGGGATTTTCACAAACTACCTACAACTTTAATTCAGGAGCTACCCTTTCAGCCCCCATCTGGTCGTTCTGGAAAACCAGGGCGGTAGTTACCATTGATGGAGTACGCTATCAAATGGATTGCGGAGGAAATGGCTCTTTTGCCAACTCCGCTACTGAAGGTGTCAGCAACAGCGCTTCTCTGAAAAAAGATGGTTCCGGTGGAGATCAGTTTACCCTAAAGCGCGAGGATGGCCAGCCGTTTCAGTTTTATGGCTTTTGGGTAAAGCACCAAAGTATGAACAGTTACTCGCAGTTCATGTCGCTTCCTCCCTGGTATACCATTACCTACAATCTTGCCGCAGGTGGGTCGCAAACAGATAAAGACATGTCTGCCAAACAGGGAAACAATTCCGCGCTTACAACCACGGCAATTACCTATACAAAAGACCTGGCGGTTACTTCGGTATCCATCAACTTTAATGCGATTATGTATTTCTGGATCGATGATATTAAAGTTGGACCGGTTGCTTCGACGCCCGCACCAACGATTTCAGCCCATCCTGTTAACAAGGCAATTTGCGTTGGAAGCAACACCAGTTTTTCTGTGACCGCTCAAAATGCAACCTCCTACCAATGGCAGGTAAATACAGGTTCCGGTTTCACCAATATTTCGAACAACACCATCTATTCAGGAGTCAGCACCAGTACACTTACTCTGACCGGCGCTATTTCTGGAATGAATGGTTATCTCTATCGCTGCGTAGTGGGTGGATCCTCCTCCGTTACCTCAACATCAGCCACACTGAATGTCAGCGGTGTCAATGTAGCTACCAGTCTAACCAATATTGCTTGTAATGGAACTGCTACCGGTGCTATCACAGTTACCCCCAGTGGCGGAACTGCCCCCTATACCTATCTGTGGTCAAATGGTGCAACCAGTTCGTCCGTAACCGGACTTGCAGCGGGTCCCTATTCCGTTACCGTTACAGACGCTATTGGTTGTTCTACCAGCAGAAACTTTACTATAGTACAACCTACTGCCATCAACGCCAGTACATCACAAACGAATGTCTCCTGTAATGGAGGAAGCAACGGTAGTGCAACAATTACTGTTTCTGGCGGTTACCCTCCCTACTCCTATAGCTGGGCTCCAATGGGAGGAACTGCAGCAAAAGCTACAGGTTTGGCACCTGGAAATTATACCGTTACTGTTACAGATGATGTTGGTTGCCAGATCACCCGCAACGTTACCATTACTCAACCTGCAGCCATGCAGATTGGTACCTCTCAAACCAATATTACCTGCAATGGTGGAAGCACAGGATCAGCAGGTGTAACCGTTTCCGGTGGTACTGCTCCTTATACTTATATGTGGTCAAATGGGGCTACTTCTGCTACTGCAGCCGGACTCGTTGCAGGCGGTTATTCCGTAACCATTACAGATGCCACCGGATGCCAGGCTACCCGTCATTTCACACTTACCCAACCAACAGCCATGCAGATTGGTACCTCACAAACCAATATTGCCTGCAATGGTGGAAGCACAGGATCAGCAGGTGTAACCATATCCGGTGGTACAGCCCCATATTTTTATAGCTGGGCACCAATGGGAGGAACAGCAGCAACTGCAACCGGTTTGGTAGCAGGTAGCTATACGGTAACCATTACAGATGCCAACAACTGTCAGACTACCCGCAACTTCACAATTACTCAACCAACTGCCATGCAGGTCAGCACAACGCAAACCAATGTTGCCTGCAATGGTGCGAGCAATGGTTCCGCTGGGGTCACTGTTTCCGGTGGTACTGCTCCTTATACTTATATGTGGTCAAATGGAGCCACTTCTGCATCTGCAGCCGGACTGGCAGCAGGCGTTTATTCCGTTACCATTACAGATGCCAATGGATGTCAGACTACCCGCAATTTCACGATCACTCAACCCCCTGCATTTACAGCAAGTGTCAATAAAACAACGGAAACAATTTGTTCAGGTAACAATACATCCATTGAACTGACCGGCTCCAATGGTACTGCTTTTAACTGGACAGTTGCCTCCGTCTCTGGTGATGTAGCTGGCTACAGCAACGGATCCGGTGAAACGATCTTCCAGGCGCTTACAGGGAATGGAAAAATCAACTATACAATTACTCCTTCCAATGGAATTTGTACAGGTACTCCCATTCAGGTGGCTGTTACTGTCAATGGGTTAACAACCATTACATCACAGCCAGTACCGAAAGCTATTGAAGAGGAAGAGTCAACTTCTTTTGAAATTTCTGCTGCCAACGCTACCAGCTACCAATGGCAAGTAGATAATGGAAACGGATTTGTAAACATATCCAACAACACTGTTTATAGTGGTTCAACCAGTTCAACACTTTCGATCACCAATGCCACCGGCGAACTTGATAGCTACAGCTATCGTTGTATTGCTTCTGGTCTCTGTGCCCCAGCTGCCATCTCTGATGCAGTGAACCTGGATGTGAATGTAAAAGCAATACAGACCATCAGCTTTGAAACCATTCCCGCACAGATCTATGGAGAACAATATACACTGCAGGCCAGCAGCAATTCGGGCTTAGCCGTTGAGTTCAGTTCCAGTGATCCTTCCATCGCAACAATTAATAACGGTGTGCTCTATGCGAAAAAAGCCGGACAGGTAACTATTACCGCCAACCAACCCGGAAATAATGCGTATAAACCGGCACCCGCTGCAGAGCAGTTGATTACCATTCAAAAAAGACCACTGACAATTGAAATCAATCCAGCTGCCTCTTTTGAGAAAATCTATGATGGAACTCCTTCGCTCACGCTGCCGCAAAATGCCTTACTCATTCAAAACGCAATATCTGGTGATGCTCTCCAGGTAAGCGCATCTGCCAATTTTTCTTCAGCTACGGCAGGAATGAATAAAGAACTGGCAATAGATAATTTCCTGCTTACTGGAAACAATCTGGCAAACTATTCTATCAGCCACAGTTCAATTGAAGGCTCCGGTACCATTCAGAAGAAACTCCTCACCCCACAGGTTAAAAACAATGCGCAATTCGTGAAGACCTATGATGGTTCTGCTAACCTGGAACTGGAGACAAATCCCGTTGAATTAACCGGACTGGTAGGTATAGATGAAGTATTTGTACAGGCTACAGCTGCTTTTGATGATAAAAACGCCGGAACAGAAAAACCTGTCTCAATCACAATCACTTCCCTGGTTGGCTACGATAAGGATAATTATGAATTGTCCACCTCCAGCTTATCTGGTACCGGAACCCTGCTGCCCAAATCAGTTGAGGTTACCCAAAGTGCTCAACGTGGTATCTTCAAAACCTATGATGGCACCACTACCATGAACCCGAATGATCTTTCACTGGAAATTTCAGGTATAGTAACCGGTGATGATGTGAGCGTAGAGGCAAAAGCAGATTTTGAATCCAAAAATGCAGGAACTAATATTCCACTTACCATTCATTCTCTGCAACTGGATGGAAAAGACAAAGGCAACTACAAGTTAACCAGTAACCAAACCAGCGCTGTGGGTACTATTGAGCCTTTTGTTCTTACTGTTCAATTCAACCTGAATCAGACAATTTCGAAAGTGTACGATGGCACAACAACTGCCGCCATCCATTCTGATAATTTAGTACTGCCTGCTCTCTTTGGAGAAGATGAAGTAACCATTGAGGTTCCTGAAACTGCCTCCTATGCTGATAAAAATGGTGGTACTGGTAAAACCGTGCTGGTCGATGGAATCAAACTTACCGGAAACGATGCCGGTAACTATACACTGGAAACAGCTGCGATTACTGCTTCCGTGGGTACTATCTTACCAAAAGCGGTTACGGTTAAAGCAATCGCAGCTACTAAAGTATATGGCAGTCAGGATCCCGATTTCAATTATAGTATCGAAGGAATTCTGGAAGGAGAAAAACTTGAAGGTAAACTTTCAAGAACAGAAGGTAATAATGTTGGTGAATACGATATCACAATTGGATCAGTTTCCGGTGGCACCAATTATATCATTGAAAGTTTTGAAAAAGCCAGTCTGACAATCACCAAAGCAGACTTGCTGATCAAAGCTGATTCAAAATCCAAAAAACAGGGCCAGGCAAATCCGGTGTTTACCCTTCAGTACCTGGGATTAGCGGCCGGTGATCAGCCATCCGACCTGAGTGTTGCTCCAATTGTTACAACCAATGCGTTTGGCAATTCACCTCTTGGAATATTTGAAATCAGGGTAGAAGGTGCAGCATCACCCAATTACAATATCAGCTATCAAAATGGACAACTTACCATCACGCCTGCTTCTTCTCAAAACTCCGTTCAGGCATGGAGCAACAGTTCTGATCAACTTCAGATCCGCATATATGCCGAAAGAGCACAGAAAGCATCGATTGTATTGTACACGGTAAGCGGACAAACATTGATCCTGGAAGCCAAACAACTGACCCAGGGAATCAATACCTACACGATTCGGACAGGTCATCTATCCGCAGGAACCTATATCCTTGGAGTATATGGCCAGTACTTCAAAGAAGCCGATAAGGTGAACATTAAGTAAGTGGCAAGCATCATAAACACGAAGCTGTCTCAATTGAGGCAGCTTCTTTTATTTTAGTACGCTCCAAACTGTTTCAGTATCTCCAGGGTAATTGTTTTTCTGCAAGTCCCAAAATCAGCCCGGTTGTTTGTCCTTGGTTGCAATAACCGGGTCGCAAAAAAATAAACACCTTTTTTTGTTTCCATCCAGCCAACCCACCAGCCGGTATTGATTCCAGCCTGGCGGGTCCAACCCGTTTTCGCGTGGTTAAGATACTCAGTTGTTTTTTCGCTGATCATTATTTTTTTCACCAGATCAATGGATCGTTTCGAAAAGGGCAATTCATTTTTATACAGGCGTATCAAAAATTCCACCTGGTTTTTCGGACTTATGCCAAACACTCCATAATTCCAGAAATCATCATCCGGGTGCGAAAGGTTTCTATTTCCATATCCAGCTTTCTGCAAATAACTGCGATAGCGCTCTTTACCAATGCGCTTTGCCAGTTCGATATAAACCCATCCCGCTGAAACCTCAAATGCTTCACGAACGGTCATATCATGATAAATCTCAGGCCGATAGCCATACAAAACGGTATCGGTTTTACCCGGCCACCTGACAACTTCAGTTTCATCTTTGATGACGCCGGTTTCTAATGCGATCAGACTGTTGATTATCTTAAAAGTGGATGCAGGTAGTGTTGTTTGCATCGCTTTTGCTGAATCACTTATAAACCACTTATCGCCTTTGAAATTATACAAGACAATGGTTCCATCTACTTCACACTGTTTGCATAAAGTTTCAAAGGACTGAGCTTGTGCAGTTGAAATCAAGGAAAGTTGCCAGCCTATTAACAAAATAAGAAAAGGAAAGAATTTCAGTTTCATGACATTGATTCGAACCACCAAATTCCATCTAAAACCGAAACTGATTTTAAAATAGTGATAAACGGATCGGCGCTCCTTCCAGTTGCAACAACTTTTCCTTTCTCCACAAACCTCCACCATAACCAGTTAAACTTCCATCAGAGCCAATCACCCGATGACAAGGTACAATAATACTTATCTTGTTCAATCCATTCGCATTCGCAACTGCTCTTATCGCCAATGGTTTTCCCAAAGCATCCGCCTGCTCTTTATAGGATCGGGTTTTGCCAAAAGGGATTGTCAGCAACTGATTCCATACTTCCAGCTGAAACGGACTTCCAATCAGATCAATAGGTGTGGTAAATGTTTTTAGCTTCCCTTCAAAATACTCCGCCAGTTCTTTTTCCAGTAATTCAAAATGAGGATTGGATCCCTGCAAAATCGTTGCATTCAATCGCTTTGATAAATACACCAGCTCTGTCTCCAGCATCCTTCTATCTGAAAATTCAAGCAGACAAATCCCTTTGCTGGTGGCACATGCCAGCATGGTCCCTAAAGGTGTTTCAATTCGTTTACAATCTATCATACCTGCTGTTTTTGATTGAGAAGGGCTGAGCCCAAATATCGAGCGGAATCCATCAACAAATCCACTATTGGATTCATATCCGGCTTCAAAAGCAGCCCCTGTTACTGACGCTCCCTGTTGAATTTTTTTGAACGCACTGTTAATTCGAAGCATTCGCTGAAAGGCATGAAAACTCATACCATGGTGCTTGAGAAACCAGCGGCGAAGCGTAGCAGGCTCAAAGCCTTTCTGCCTCAAATCATAATCTTTTAGGCGGATGGATGGGTCGTTTTCCAGCTCCCTGATCAAGGCCCGAATCGCATCCGGTGTTGCAGCAGGTTGCTCCATAGGCCGGCAAACTTTACAAGGCCTATATCCGGCAGCGATGGCATCCCGAACTCCAGGAAAAAACTCTACATTCTCGCGCTTGGGTTTGCGTGCCGTACAGGTAGTGCGACAAAATATCCCGGTCGTTTTCACGCCGGTGATAAAAATCCCTTCAAACTCCGGGTCCTTCTCAACCAGGGCCTGGTACTTGCGATCATCGGTGAGTGCGTTGGCCATGTATTAAATTTAAGCATACAAAAGAACACCACCGAACGCATTCACACCACCGAAAAATGAACAGGTATTTTTTTATTCTCCAGACTTGTATTGTTGGGCCAGTATGGGAGGCGCAACGGTGCAATAGGCCACAGTCAACAGATCCTGCAGCATTGATTTCCGGATCTTTTTTAGGTTCACCAAGGTCCAGCCCAGTTTACCCCAGCTTCCCTCCACAGGATAAATTACTGCCTTGTCAAAAGCACAAAAAACAGATTGATCGATTAGGTTTAGCTTTACCGATACTTCCTGGTTCTTGACATTAAGTGTTGCAAAAATTTTCTTCCGGACCCGAAATGATTCTTTGTCAAAATGAGGTGAGGTTTCGACCTGGTCAAAGCTTTTCGCCAGGATGCGGAATTGCTCATTGCTTACCATTCCCTGAAGTTAACAATTTCAGTGCTGCCGCCAGTTCCTTCATTTTCTGTGGATATTTTTCAGCAAGATTCACCCGTTCCCCTGGATCAGCCGATAAATCATACAACTGCGCCTGTTCCGAATGCCCCGATTCAATATTGGTTAACTGGTAAACAGCAGGCCCTTTGGATGGCGCAATATATTTCCAGTTATCCTGTACCAATGAATAACTGGCTCCATGCAACACCAGGGATGTTCTTCCTTTTGCAGACCGGCCACTTAATGCCGCCCACTGATTTTGAGAATCCGCTACGTCTCCTGAAGGTATTTTAACGCCCAGGAAATTGGCAAAAGAAGCCAGCAAATCAACCTGACTGAACAATACATCACTAATTCCAGCTTTCACCAATTTTGGATAATACACAATAAATGGCACCCGCATTCCAGCTTCAAAAATACTGTACTTACCACCTCTTAATTCACCTCCCGGAGTATGCCCATTCAATTGCGTTACAGCGCCATCAACATACCCATCGTCCAAAACCGGACCGTTATCACTAGAAAAAATAATCAGGGTATTCTCCGCTTGTCCCGATTGCTCCAGTGCCTTCAGGATTTCCCCCACTGCCCAATCAATTTGCAGGATGGCATCACCCCTGAATCCTAAACCACTCTTTCCCTTAAACATCGTGGATGGCATACGCGGAACATGTGGTTCTGTCAGGGAATAAAACAGAAAAAACGGCTCCTTTGAATCTAAGCCTATAAACTCCTGCGCCTTTAAAAGAAAGGTCAATGGCATTTCTTCATCGGTCCACCTGGCAGTTTTGCCGCCTTTCATATAACCGATTCTGCCAATCCCGTTCACAATCGTCTGATCATGTCCGTGATTCGGTGATGCCTTCATCTTCAACAAATGCGGATGCTCCTTACCGGTAGGTTCATCCCCGATTTTTTCTTTATAACTCACTTCGATGGGGTCTGCAGGATCCAGCGCAACTACCCGGTTATTCTCAACAAACACGGTTGGTACTCTGTCTGCTGTTGCTGGAAAAATAAAGGAATAATCAAAACCTACTTCATTTGGTCCGGGTTTGATTTCTCCATTCCAGTCTTTAGTCACAGCTGTACCTAAACCCAGGTGCCATTTGCCAACGATACCCGTACGATAGCCTGCTTTTTTAAAGACTCCTGCCAGGCTGATCCTGTCTGTTGGTACAATCAGTGCCGCATCACCCGGAAGCACTCCGGTACCAGATTTTCTCCAGGGATATTGCCCGGTCATCAAGGCATAGCGGGAGGGCGTGCAGGTGGCTGATGTTGTATAAGCCCTTGTAAACCGTAGCCCGTTCTTCGCAAGCCGGTCGATATTCGGCGTATGCAATTTGACAGCGCCATAACAACTGAGATCGCCATAACCCAGATCATCCGTATAGATCACCAGCACATTTGGCCGGCCTGCATTCTGCTGACCAAAAACCGGCAATACAGCCATCCAGCTAAAGCAGACCAACCCAATTGCATACCCGAAAAATCGATTCATTATAATATGATTTGCTGAATGGTTGTTTTACCCACCTGCTTACCATTCCTGAAACTTGCGGCTTTGACCGTAACGGAACGACGTACATCAAATGCTTTTTTATACAGCGTTGATTTTGCACTCGGCTCCGATCCATCCAGTGTAAAATGAATTTCTGGCTCAAAACTTTCAGTAGAGAAACTAACCGTGGCGCGTCCGGCATCCGAATCAATCTGTATGGATTGTTTTACATTATACGCACTCTGTGCAGCAGTATAATTCCAGAACGCATACCGATTATGTTGAGTTTCCAGGCGGCGGGTGAAATCGCTCCAGTCTTTAGGCTGACTCGTCCAGGCAATTTCAGCAATTGCTGCCATCCTTGGCAAACTCATATATTCCACTTTATCGGAACTGGCGATGTATTCAGTCCATACATTCGCCTGAACACCTTTGATATGTTTTGCCTCTTCAGCAGTTAGTACCGAAGGAATGGGTTCATAGGAATACACTTTCTGAAGTGTTAGATACCCACCGATAGCCATCGGTTCCAACGCAGCCTTACCCTGGAAATAATCAAAATAAACATAGCTGTTTGGGGTCATAATTACATCGTGGCGTTGCTTTGCGGCTTCAATTCCACCCGCTTCACCCCTCCAGCTCATAACAACGGCATTGGGTGCCAGTCCGCCTTCCAGAATTTCATCCCAACCAATCAAAATACGACCCTTAGAATTGATAAACTTCTCTATTCGTTGAACAAAATAGGATTGCAACTCATGTTCATCTTTCAATTTCAGGTCCTTAATCCGCTGCTGGCAACGGGGGCATTTTTTCCAGTTTTCCTTGGGACATTCATCCCCACCGATATGTATATATGAAGAGGGGAAGAGATTGATCACCTCAGTCAATACATCTTCCATCATCCGGAAAACGGAATCATTACCGGCACAATACACATCATTGTGTACACCCCAGGTTTCCTGAACCTGTTTTCCACCTTTTACCTTTGTCAAATCGGATGGATATTTATTGATATGGGTAGCTTCATTTGGGAAACAACTCAAATAAGGAAAAGCTGCAATCGCGGCAGAAGCATGCCCCGGCATTTCAATTTCCGGAACAATGGTAACATGGCGTTTTTCTGCATACTGAATGATATCTTTTACCTCCGCCTGGGTGTAAAATCCGCCATACCGCTGGTTGGTATTGCCACTACCCGGGTAATTTCCGATGATGGTACCGTTTCTCCAGGCACCAACAGCAGTAAGCTGAGGATATTTTTTGATCTCGATTCTCCAGCCATGGTCATCCGTAAGATGCCAGTGAAGGCGATTCATTTTATGCAAAGCCAGCAAATCAATGTATTTCTTAATAAAATCAGCCGAAAAGAAATGGCGACTCACATCCAGCATCATACCCCTGTACTGAAAACGGGGCGCATCTTCAATTTGTACCGGAGCTATAGCCAGGCTGGTATTGCTGTCAGCTGGTAATAACTGGATCAGGGTCTGAATGCCATAAAATACGCCGGCCGCATCCGTACCTGAAATTTTAACTTCCCTGGCACCGGTTTCCAGTGTATAGGCACCAGACACAGTGCTGGCATTTCCAAGAGCCAGAGAAATGGTATTGATTTGTTTGCCTTTTTTGATTTTAGGCCTTGCCAGTGAAAACTGTTTCTGTAAATAACTGTTCAGGAAATCCGCGCTTGATTGCAGACTTGGATGACTGGCCAAAACAGCGGTTTGTGCAGAAATACGGAACGAATCAGCGGAATTGAGTTCAGTAATCCTGCCGGGTTTTGGCAGAATCGAATATTGTGCAACAGCAATTTGTGTACAGGTTACTAATACCAGCACAGAGAAAAAATGGAAAGCAGATTTCATGACTAAACAGGTTGATTGAAGCACTGAAAATACCGAATCCCGGCTAATGCACCCGACGGAAACGATTGCATGAAATCAGCGATGCCCTTCCCATTCCTGATAAAACTGTTCGATATACGACTCCATAAAGGCATGGCGCTGTGCTGCGAGGCGCTTCCCGGCAGCGGTATTCATCCTGTCTTTTAAGAGGAAAAGCTTCTCATAAAAATGATTAATGGTAGGATCGTTGTTGAATTTGTACTGCTCCACCGTTTTCTGCAGATTAGGCGGCTGGTTGGGATCATACAAGGGACGGTTTTTATATCCGCCATAATTAAACGCACGGGCTATACCAATAGCACCAATGGCATCGAGGCGATCGGCATCCTGCACAATGGCCAGCTCCACTGAATAATAAGTTCCCACATTATGACCTCCCTTAAAAGAAATATGCGTAATGATCTGCTGAACTTCCCGAATGATTTCAGGATTCACCTGTTGAGCCTGTAGATATTCACCAGCAACACGCGGACCGATACTATCATCGCCATCATGAAATTTTGAATCAGCAATATCGTGTAATAAGGCAGCCAATTCAATTATTAATAGATTGGGAGTCATTCCATCTTTGGCGGCTAATTCCGCATTGGCTATTGTTTTAGAAGTTTGCCATACCCGGTAAATATGCCACCAATCGTGGCCTCCTTCAGCAGCTGCCAGCGTTTTTTGAACAAATTCAACCGTATTCCGGATTAGCTGGTTCGTATCCATTGTCTGAAAAAAACTTATAGGTAAAAGGAAATATAAAGTCGGTAATAAACCCGGATGGGTTTGCCTTTATAGGTAGCACCCGATTTAAACCGGAGTTTTTTCATAATCCGCATAGCTTCTTTGTCGAGCAGAATATTGACGCCGTTTTCAATTTTGATATTGGACACTTCTCCTTCTTCATCAATTTGCAACCCGATAAGCACCCGTCCCTCTACCTGACTAACCATAGAAAAATAAGGAAAGACCAGGTTATTCTGCATGAATTCAGTGAGGTCGGCATCGCCTGTAGCAAATTCAGGTGCGATGTACTCTTTCTCCGGAACACTCACCAGATAATTAGTGATTTTCAATTCTTCCGGTACAAAAAGTGACCTTTCAGTGGAATCGGGTGCAGCTGATCCATAATCCAACGCAAAATCATAATTGAGAATTTTGCCGCCGGAATTCAGGTGATAATACCAGATGCCAACCGGTTCTTTTTTTCTGAAAAAAGCATCCAGCACAATCTGATCCAGCGAAATATGGCGGATTTCAGCGTGGATTGAACTATCCGGATGGGTGTTCACCACCTCCAAAAATTCTGCCGACTTAGGCTGCGTTTTGATGCGTTCAAAAAAACCTTTGAAATAGAGTTTGGTAACCCTGGGACCGGATGAGGTATCCTGCTGGGCAAACCCGCTGGTGGCAAAACTCAAAAAGAATAGAAAAATAATTAACCGCATGACTGAAAGATAATGAATGAATACTGGTAGAAAAAAGAAAATCTTCCCCGGGTATAGCCCTAAACAAGCCCACTGATTGTCAATTATAAAATTCCATTAATGAATCCCATAAAAAAATATTTAAGCTGTTGGATTTATTATTTTCTTCTCCTACCGGGAATCACAAAGGCACAACAACCGGAATGGAAAAATATTTCCGGAGCTTATTATGATTGGGCAAAAACAGGAAAACCCGAAACGCCTTATGCCCACAAATACGAAAAAACACTGGTAATGCATTTAATGCTAGCCACACCGGATGGCAAGGGCGGATCCAATGTTCGACGTACATTTGAGGAAGTATTCAAGCTGGTAAAAGAAGTGGATGCCATAACCCACAAAATTCCCAAAATTATTTATCTGGTTGGCTGGCAATACAATGGACATGATGACCTTTATCCCGCCTGGCATGAGGTAAATAATGCCCTAAAAAGACCCCAGGATAGTTCGGGACAACAATCGCTGATCTGGTTGTACAATGAATGCAAAAATTACAATACAACAATCAGCGTACATGTAAATATGGCGGATGCCTATAACAACAGTCCCCTTTGGGATACCTATTGGAAAGAAGGCATAATCGCCAGGGAAAAGAATGGAGAGCCATTAAAGATAGGTGCCTACAATGGATTAGATGCCTATCAAATCAGTTTCAAACAAGAATGGGAAAAAGGTTATTCGACCAAAAGAATTGATGAACTAATCCTCCTGTTGCCTTTTCTTAAAGAAGCTAAAACTGTTTTATTAGATGCTTATTTCTCCCGCGAAAACCAGTACCTGAATATTCCCCAGCAGGAGGAAGAAATTTATCAGCGCCGGGTAATACGTTTTTTTAGAACAAAAGGTATAGATGTAGTACAGGAAAGTTTTAGCCGTTTGAGAGAAGGCAAAGATCATTTTATTGGTCTATCCCCCTGGTTCGTTTGGTTTGATCAAATTGAAAGCGGATTTATGAAGGTCCCTGCTTCCATAGCAACAGGAGGTGGCCCCTTTCTCTTTCTAAAACAATTCCCTACTCTGGCTGCAGAACAAATGCAACTGGGCTTTCTATTCGGCATGTCTACGAGAGGAGAAGATTGTTTTAATGATCTGGAAGATGATTTTCGTACAATAACCAATTGGCACGATGCATTTAAAGAGCAGTTTTTTACCGGAACATTACCCTATGTTTATCTCAATCAATACAAGCGTGAGCGATTAGAGGGAAATGGATTGCAGCGTGTAGCCTATTATAATGACGGGCTCCTATCAAGTTTAAAGGACTCTGTAATCAGCCATAAAGGATTTATCCTTCGGGAAGGTAATAATGTATTCGTACCTGTAATCTGGAGTCAAAAAAGGGAAATTATTGCATACAGTAGTAGAGGATATATTTCAAAAACATGGAAGCTACCTGAAAACTGGTCTAAAGTAAAAGCTGTCAACTTGTTTCAAATTGATGAAAAGGGTATTCACTTCTTAAACAAAGAAAAAATAGAAAATCGTACTATCCGTCTGACGCTAAAAGAAAAGCAGGCCATTCTGATTCTGCCAAAATCATAAAATTGTACTATTTGGATATCAGGACTGAGAATTAAGAGTACTTTTATTTTCACATGAGAAAAATAAGTATTCTTACCATTCTGCTCAGCAGCTTTATTTCAATTGTAGCTCAAACGTCTATAAGTGCTGACCTGATTTTATTCAATGGAAAAATCTGGACGGGTAATGAATCGCCTGCCTTTGTGGAAGCCATTGCAATAAGTGGAAATAAAATCACGCGAATTGGCGGTACGGCTGATATTAAGAAATTGGCAAATCCGGCAACAAAACTGATTGACCTGGAAGGCAAACTGGCTACTGCCGGTATCAATGATGCACATATTCATTTTCTGGATGGTTCACTTGGACTGGCAGGTGTTGATCTGTACCGAAGCCAAAACTTTCAGGAAGCATTGAATGCCATCGAGAACTATGTCAAAAAATACCCGGAGAAAAAATGGATTACCGGAATGGGATGGCAATACAATCTTTTTGAAGGGGGAATGCCTACGGCCGAAGCCCTAAAGGAATTGGACAGAATCACGAAGGATCGGCCGGTTGTGCTGGATGCGTACGACGGACATAGTATCTGGGTAAACAGTACCGCAATGAAGCTGGCAGGTATTTCAAAGGAAACCAGGTATGAAGGGTTTGGATCTATAATCAAAGATCAAAATGGAAACCCCACCGGTGCATTTACAGAGGCTGCCGGTAGTATTATTTCGAAAATTGTTCCGCCTCCCACAAGAGAAGAAAAACTACAGGCGTTGCGAATGGGAATGAAGTATGCGGCATCGCTGGGGATAACCAGCATTCAAAACGCCAGTGGCTCAGTGGAGGAGTTTTTGCTTTATGAAACGCTCTTAAAGAAGGGTGAATTTACCCTGCGTTCCTCCACTGCATTTAGTGCAGGAAAAAAAACCACCGAAGCCGATATTCAAGAGTTCATAAAAGTAAAAAATCGCACACGCAACCATCCCATACTCAAAGCAGCCAGTATAAAGTTTATGCTGGATGGTGTTATAGAATCCCATACCTCCCCCATGCTCGAGCCCTACAGCGATGCTGGAACTGATGGATCAAATGCCAATAGTGATTTTGCATTACCGCTGGATGTTTACCAGCGACTGTTAAATCGATTTGATAAAGAAGGATTCCAGATTTACACACATGCCATTGGAGATCGTACGGTGCGGAAGGCACTGAATGCCTATGAAAAGGCGATGCTCACTAATGGAACCAAAGGAAGGCGCCATCGCATTGAGCATATTGAACAAAGCTCACCTGATGATATCCCAAGATTCAGCCAACTGGGAGTGATGGCTTCCATGGAACCTATTCATGCAGATCCGGGTAATATCGCGGTTTGGGCAAAAGCCGTTGGCGAAAAACGATTGCCGCATTCCTTTGTCTGGCAATCCATGTTAAAAAACAAGGTACATCTAGTTTTCAGCAGCGATTGGCCGGCCTGTACCAATCCGGATCCAATCCGAGGTTTACATATTGCTGTGAACCGCCAAACGCCGGAAGGCAAACCTCCCGGAGGCTGGATTCCTGAACAAAGAATAACAATCAAAGAAGCGTTAAAATCCTATACACAAGAGGGTGCTTATTCGTCCTTTGAGGAAACTGTTAAGGGTAAAATTCAACCTGGCTACCTTGCCGATATTATTGTTTTCTCTCAGGATCTCTTTACAATTCCTTCAATGGAAATTGCCAAAACAAAAGTAGCTCTAACTTTGTTTGATGGTAAGATCGTTTACAACGATGCTGAAAAGATCAAAATAACAAATATGAAAACAGAGAAAGCAATATTAGCTGGCGGATGTTTCTGGGGGGTAGAAGAACTGATCCGTCATTTGCCCGGAGTTAAATCAACCGTAGTGGGATATACAGGTGGTGATGTGCTAAACGCAACCTACCGTAACCATGGAACACATGCAGAAGGAATAACAGTAACCTATGATCCTGAGATATTATCCTATCGCAAATTGCTGGAATATTTTTTCCAGATTCATAACCCTACAACAAAGAACCGTCAGGGGAACGATATTGGCCTCTCTTATCGGTCTGCCATTTTTTATCTGGATGAAGCACAAAAAGAAACAGCCGTACAATTAATCAAAGAAATGGAAGCTTCCGGTAAATGGCCTGGTAAAATTGTAACTGAAATTGAACCGGCTGGTGATTTCTGGGATGCAGAAAAAGAACACCAGGACTATTTGCAAAAAAATCCTGGTGGGTATACCTGTCATTTTGAGCGCCCGGACTGGAAATTGTAATATAATTAGTTCAGCTTAACTTTTTAATTGATTCCAGCACACTGGCTTCAAAATCATTTATCTGCCGGAGATCTTCTCCCCATAATTCGGTATCTGCCAACACAGCACCTACATCCTTCCTTTCCATAAACAGGATATAGGCTGCGAACCCCAGTGCCATACAAGGCGCAATCTGATTAAATCGCTCCCTGTAGCGTTTGATCAGCGGAATATTCCGGAGTTTCATTTTGGAAATGTAATTCAGTGTAATACTTTGCCATTGGTGTTCGATAAATGGATTTCTAAAGCGATCCAGTACTTTATTGCCGAATTCCTTTGCTTCATCGGCTGTAATTGATGGCAAGAGGGATAGCGCGATTTCTTCCATCATCAGCTTTTCTATATAATTACTCATCTCAGGATCCTGCATGGCTTCCTTCACCGTTTTAAAGCCTTTTAAAATTGCCAGTCCGCAACTGAAGGTATGCGTTCCATTAAGCATCCTTAATTTAAGTTCCCGGAATTTACTGATATCCTTGCTGATGATTATTCCAGGATCCGACTGGCTGAAACGAAGTGCCTGCTTAACTTTCGGATGATCTGACTCAATCGCCCACAAACGAAAAGGCTCGGCCATTATCATCAGATCGTCTTTCATATTTATACGTTGCTCTACAGCTTCTTTATCAGAGGATGACAACTTACCCGGAACAATCCGGTCAACCAGAGAATTACAAAAATGATTGGCTTCCTGGAGCCAATTACAAAAATCAGCACCCAACTGATTTTCTTCAGCCAGGTGAATCAGCATATTTTTTAAGGTTGATCCGTTATCCTGGATCAATTCTGTTGGAACAATGACAAGTCCAGTTGCCAGGTCATTTCCAAACTGTAGGTACCGATGGTATAAAAATGCCAGCAACTTTGCCGGAAAAGAATCAGGCACACAATCTATAATAGATCCGGACTGGTACACAATTCCAACTTCTGTCGTATTGGATAGAATAAGCTCTAAATCTCTTGACGCAGCAAGCTCCAAAATGGCAGCCCATTCCTGTTTTGCTGCCAACACCCTGCTAACTGCGGCATTGATTATCAATTCATCTATTACTCTGCCTTCTTCAATTCCCTTAACACAAACCGTATACAATCCATCCTGTCTGGCGAATACATCAACTCCTCCGGATTCAGTTGATTTTACAATAACAACCCTGCCATCATACAACCCCATTCGGTTGGCTTTGTCGATAAAATAATCCGGTAATCCGCGTAACAATACACCGGTTCCGAACTGCAATACCCGCTCAGGAAATTCCAATTGCGCTGTTGTTGGCAATTCGATACCGGCATGTTGTTTTAAATCAGGTAATGATTTTCTGCTTAATTGAATCATAGATAACAATTCTACATACTTCTAACAGTTTCTTTCAAATTATTGATACATTTATTTACGCAATCGTTACCGGAAGCCATGAACCATACCAACCCAACCGAACAGGACTTGTCAACAACCGGGCATGAACAGGTTTGCAATGATCGAACTGCCTGGATATCCTTTATCCGGATCTTTCTTCTAAGTATGGGAATTGGATTCACCGTAGCAGGAATTGTCTTCTTCTTTGCATACAATTGGGCCGATTTACACAAATTCATCAAATTTGGATTGATTAGTACCTTGTTGTGCCTGACTTCATTGTTATCCCTAAAGTCCCGATTTACTGAAACCGCAAGAAACAGTATTTTAACCGGTGCCTCCGTATTGATTGGCGTTTTGTTTGCGGTATACGGACAGGTTTACCAAACCGGAGCAAACGCCTATGATTTTTTTCTGGGCTGGACCTTGTTTAGTACGATCTGGGTACTTATTTCCGGCTTTCCTCCTCTATGGGTTCTTTTTCTGACACTAATCAATACTACTGTTTTTTTATATTCGGAACAGGTTGCCAATCATTGGTCTGAACTACTGGTATTTACCCTCCTGTTTTCTGTAAACCTGCTCACTCTGGTATTCACAAAACTCCTGAAAAGAAAAGGAAAAACCATTCCCGTTTGGTTTACGAATCTGGTAGCGATGGCAACCATCAGCTTTTCTACCATTGGAATCATAATAGGAATAATCAGATCTCAGGAACCAGGTTTCGGGCTACTTCTCCTGCTGGCTGCAGTGACATATGCAGCAGGTATCTGGTATGGTCTGTTGCACCATTCCATCTTCTATCTGTCCATAATTTCCTTAAGTCTTATCATTCTCCTCTCCACCTGGTTTATGAACATTTCAAATGAGGCAGGTAGCTTCCTTATTATAAGCCTTTTTATTATCGGATCTGCTACCCTTACTATAAAATTTCTATTGGACCTACAAAAGAAGTGGACGCATGAACAACAATAAAAATACTCCACCAGTGCAAAATTCCTTACCCATTAAAATCATATCGATAATTGGAGGAGTACTTGCCTGTATCTCATTTGTCGGTTTTTTGTTTATTGCAGGTTTGTTTAAATCAGCCATTGCTCAATTTTTAGTTGGATTTGGTTTTATCGGAGCAACCATCTGGCTCAACAAAGAGTATAATAATGTATTACTAGACACCATCAGCATCTCACTATTCCTTATTGGTGGCATTCTCATCGGCTTTGCACTCAGTGAGTTTGGCGTATCTAATACCCTTTCCTGTCTGATCTTTATCGTGATTGCCCTGCTGAGTTTATTTCTTTCTTCAAATCAGGTGCTGGCCCTGGTGGCCCAGTTATCCATCCATGCATGTATAGTTGCCCTGTTATTCACCAATGACTTGCAGGAGCTAGTTTTATTCTATATCCCACTGTTGGCAACCGCCTGTTACTTTGTATATACCAGGAAATCCTGGTTTATTCAGCAGGGAGAAAAAACAGCCAGCTTGTACCTATCTTCAAGAACAGCGCTTACACTTTCTTTCCTGAGTGCACTGTATCTGGCAGGCAGCCAAATTGCAATGCCTGTAGTACCCTATTTATACTGGATTGCTTCTGTCGGAATAATAGCTGTGATACTTAACCTCGTTAACCAGATCAGTAAACTATTTAATCCAGAAACTTCCGCCCCCGCGGTAAGATTGCTCTTACTGGTTACCCTGCTTCTCTTGCCTACCTTATTTGCTCCTTCCATTTCAGGTGCAATATTGATTATACTACTTGGCTTTCAGTTTATGTATAAAACCGGTTTCTTGCTCGGAATTCTAAGCAGCATTTATTTTATAGCACAGTATTACTACGATTTGAGTTTTACCTTATTAACCAAATCAATACTGCTGCTGATATCAGGCATGCTCTTTCTGCTACTTTATTTTTTTGTAACCAAAAAATTGAGTCCTATTGAAAATTAAAAACTGGATCATCCTGCTCAACCTCTTTCTGCTGCTGGGATATTTTGTTTATTCCGTACTGGGAAAAGAAAAACTTTTAAAAGAGGGTACATTGGTATTACTGGAACTGGCACCAGTTGATCCCCGCTCCCTAATGCAGGGTGATTACATGCAACTTAGGTATAAAATCGCCCGTGATTTTAATCATGATTCTATTCCCAAACGTGGTTATTTTGTAGTTAAGCTGGACGCAAACAGTGTTGCTCAGCCGATCCGCATTCAACCTGGCAGAGAACCGCGCTCTACAGGTGAATTACTCATCGAATATACCGCTCCAAGGAGCTGGGATATGAATATCGGTGCAGAGTCCTACTTTTTCCAGGAAGGTAAAGCAGCCAGGTATGATTCCGCCAGGTACGGAGGTCTACGGATAGATGCAAAAGGAAACAGTTTGCTGGTAGCTTTGTATGATATAGACGGAAATCTGATAAAGTGAAAAATTGTATTATGTTTCACTTACTGATAGTATCCAGTCTGGTAGTATTATTAGCTTGTTGTACAGAGGAATCCACTGCTCAAATCCGATCACATGGCTATCCACAAAGTGCAGCACTAGGTGATCTTTCAGATACAATGCTCAACACAAGGGCGATCAGACAGTCAGCCCGCATCAAAAAGATTACGGCAATTAAAGACCCACCAAACGCAAGCAAAACAACCTACCTAAAAATAATTTCTTTAGATAGTACAGGTGCTATTGGAAATATAATTTCCTGCCTGCCAAAAACGCTACAAATGGAATCCGACCTTTGCATAACAAGTCTGTTCGAGTATCACCCTACTGGCCAGGTGGCAAAAGGTACTTATTTTGATACGAAAGGGAATCCCTATTCCCAATTGAAATCGGTTTGGAAGGCAGATAAATTGCACTCTATAGATATGTTAGATACAGCAAATTATATACTCACTACCGAATCCTTCGATGCACAGGGAAGAACGATTTCAATTGAGAAATCGGATGAAACTGGGCGTATTTATGAAAACAATCGATATTATTATAATTCCGACGGCCTGTTGGATAGTATGGTGAACAATCATTATGGCAGCTTCCGGTATATTCGAAAAAACCAGGGGACAGGTAAAATAATAACAATGAAGAACAGATATTTTGAAAATAGCTGGCAGTATAATGCTGCCGGACAATGCGTCAGCCATGAATCCCATTATTATAAAACAACTCTTTCCGTTCCTTCAATTAATGGGGAAGAATATTTTTATAACACAGATGGTACTCTTTCCCACATAATATACAAATCATCTGAAAGAGGAAGCTTTGTTACCCGCTATTACTACGAATATTTCTAAACAGTAGCGTTTGATTCTGTTTCAGCCAAACCTGCTTTTGTTCTGATTGACGTTCTTTGCCCCTATTGCAGTTTTAAAATCTAATAGATATCTTGGCATTAATGAAAAATTCAAATTCAGTCTTTGCAACCTACTCAAGATTTCTGACGCAGGAAGACGCAAGTATGTTAACGGATATGTTGACAGACCTGCAAATACCCTATAAGATTGAACATGACACCAATCAGGTAGCAGGCATTTTTATTGGTGAAACACCGGAGCCAATTATCGAAGTAAAAATCCATCCGCTGGATTTTCCTAAAATAAACGAGGTATTTGTTAAACAGGCGCAGCAGGATATTGAACATCCTGATTTTGATCACTATTTTACATCATTTACTGCAAATGAATTGACAGCAGTACTAGCTGAACCCAACGATTGGAATGCATATGATCTGGAAATAGCCCGGTTGTATCTATTGAAGAAAAAACCAGATACAATTCTGCCATCCGCCAGTTTTAGGAAAGCATTTAAACCGCAAAAGATTGCTTTCAAATGGATCCTTACCGGTTATATACTTTGCTTTTTAAGTATTGTGGGTCTATTTTACGGACTTGCCATCTCACAGGCAAAAAAGACATTACAAAGCGGAGAAATTGTTCATGTATATGATTACCAAAGTATTCAACATGGTAAAAACATGGCGGTTTTTGGCACCATCAGCTCTCTTTTTATTATTCTTTACAAATTGAAAGGCAGTTATTCTTTTTGGTCGATTACAAATTTTTAATCCGCAATATTTTTTATTTCGTAAATATTGATTCTTTTAAATGAAGCTGCGTAAGATCATACCGATTCTGAATTGAAAGCCATGTTTCAGCAGGAATGCCCAGCAGTTTTTGAAGTTTAAGCGCTAATGCTGGTGATACATTTCGCTTTCCTTTAAATAGTTCACTTAAATGACCAGGCAGGATTTCCAGCTGCTTCGCTACTTCTGATTTAATCAGTCTTCTTGCTTCAACTTCATCTTTCAACACTTCTCCGGGGTGGGTAGCAATTCTTGAATAAACAGGCTCCTGATTTTTCCCAAGTACAATGTGTTTATTTTCCATAATAAGTTATTATTGATAATCCGTAAGTTCATGAATCTCGGATATTTCAATAGTCTCTATTTTATATTTTTCTTTTACAATTCTTATAATAATTCTGTATTTATCATTAACCCTGATACTATGAAATCCTTTAAATTTTGCTTCCCTTTTCAATGCTTCAAAATGCAAACTTTGAAATTGCAATAAAACAGCGGAATTTTCCACGGAAGCCAATATGTCGATCTTTTTGATAAAGGCTTTAACAATCTCCGGACTAAAGCGGGGTTTACCAGTTTCTTTACCTCGTCTATAGATTTCTCTTAGTTCCTCGTTTTTGAATATAATCCGCATGACAATATTCCATTTAATTGATGCGAAGCCCTACTATAAGATTTTATTTTTTACCAAATTTAGGTAATAACTAAAAAATAACCAAATTATGGTAATTCTAAAAGAAATGCCATCAAACTTTCGTCTGATGGCATCCTGACAAATCGAACTGCTGCTATTTAAATTCCAAAACTAGTACCCTGGATTCTGTGTAATCTTTCCCCTGCTTTCATCCACTGCTTTTCTTGGAAGGGGATACAGGACTTTTTCTGCACTGGCAAATACCGACCCATCATCAATTGCCCGCTGCACATATTTTCCCCAGCGAATCAGATCATCTCTTCGTACCCCTTCGCACCATAATTCAAACAAACGTTCATCCGCAATCCGCTCACGGAATTCATCTTTGTTCAACCCGCCTGGCAGCTCATCCAGTCCGGCTCTTTCTCTTATCCTGTTCACCAGCCCATACGCCTCACTTGTGGGACCGCTCACTTCGTTTAAAGCCTCCGCAACCAGGAGCAATGCATCGGCGAAACGCCAAACTACTATATCCGTTCCATGTGCTTCTCCGGATGCAGCCGGATCAGGGCCATATTTAACAGGAATCGCACCGGGAAACCCAGCTGAACGAGCATCAATGCTTCCACCCCCTGAGGTTGGATAAATTGCCAATAACTTCTTCAGGCGTTTATCTTCCGCATCGAACTTATCATAGGTTTTCCAGGGCATCTTATAACCTCCCCAACCTGTCAGGGCCTTACCGGAAGGATCCACATAATCACCCGGTAAACTATGCGCCAACCACATATTTACATTGGGCCATGCATCATTTCTACAGGGGACAGCCAGAATAATCTCCTTGTTCTGTTCCTTTTCAATGGTGAAAATATCTGCGTAATCCTCCAATAAAGTATAGGTTCCCTGCGCCTCCAGTTCTTTCAACTGATTCCCGATTGCAACTGCCTCTGCCCATTTTTTCTCCTTCATATATAATTTCAATAAGCCCATCATGGCTGCTCCTTTTGTAAAACGACCATAATCGCTGGCGGGATAACTCACCGGCAGGTCAGCCATCGCGTCTTTGTAATCCTTCTCAATTTGCTGAAACATCCATTCACTGGTTGGCCGTGGTTCCGGTAATGCATTCGGATCCTGTGCAACAGCAGGGTCAATTACAATAGAAACCGGGCCATAAAAAGAGTACAGAATATTCGTGAAATGTGCACGTAAGGCTTTCACCTCTCCCAGGTATCTGTTTTTCATGGTTTCATCCATTGTTATTCCACCAATTTTTTCCAGCAGGATCGTTGCATTGGTAACCCGTGGTAATAAGTCGGTGTAATGATAGGTCAGCGCTCCAAATCCATCATCAAAATTCAGCATATTCAAGCGAACCCAGTTACCGCCGTCACCCCATGAACAAACCAGTTCATCGGTGGTCTGGCTGCTTTGAACAACCCAGGAATTTTGTGCGGAGCCATATCCACTTCCCCAACCGCCTTCCATCATTCCGCGATACAAATTGGTTAGCGCTGCTTTTGCATCATTGGCATCTTTTAAAAAAGTGCCGGGAGATAACTGATCATAGATTTGTGGTTCCAGGCCCTTTTCGCAGGAACTAAACAGTATGGCAGATGCCAGCAGTATACACCCTGCCAGGCTATTAATTGATTTTTTCATTTTGTTTTCACATTAAGATTGTTATTAAAAACCAAGATTCAATCCCAGAATAAAGGATCGTTGAGCCGGGTAGGCAATAAATCCGGAGAGCTCCGGATCCAAACCGGAATAAGGAGAAATAACAAATACATTTTGCACATCGGCAAATAACCTCAAGCCGCGAATTAACTGCTGCTTATCCAATATCTGTTTTGGCAATGTATAACCCAGTGTAATGTTTCTGCATTTTAAGAAGCCGGCTTTCTCCCGAAAATAATTGCCGGTATAACTCCCATACGGATTAATTAATCCACTTGGATTTGTTCCGGAAGTATTATCTGATGCCCAGCGATCTTTCACCATATCCAATGCATTCCATCCAAAAGAACCCATCTTGGCATATAAATCATAGGCGCTGGCACGGTCGTCATTGTATTTCAAACGATCCAGCATACCATACATGAAAATATTCAGATCGAAATTTTTGTATTCAAACGTATTACCAAAACCAAAGGAATAGCCAGGATCAGAATTACCGAGGTAAACAGCATCGGCTGTATTTAATCTGCCATCCGGTTTGCCGGTAAGATTTCCATTTGCATCATATCCATTCTGGTCAATCACTTTCACCATACCGGGCTGGAGGCCGGGCATATGTGCCGGGGCAGTTTCACCCACCTGCATAATACCATTGGTTACATATCCATATATAGAGCGGATCGGATCATTTACACCAATATACCTGGCCAGGGTTTTCACAACAAGAGAATCTCTTTCTTTCCAGGTATCCTTATAATGAGCGAAATTGAATTCAGTTCTCCAGCTGAAATTATGGTTGGCAATGTTGGTGGTACGCAGACTGAATTCAAATCCTTTACTCTGTGTTTTCCCCACATTTGCCGCAACACTGCTCACAATAAAAAAGGAAGGAAGCGGACGGCTGCTCAATAAATCAGAAATGGTTTTATTGAATACCTCAAAACTACCACTGATTCTGTCATTGAATAATCCGAAATCAAGTCCCAGGTTGATTTCTCTGGCAGTCTCCCAACTAAGGTCCGGATTATCCAGCCTGCTTTGATAAACACCTACCTGTTGCGTATTTCCAAAAACATAATTGGATCCGGCCTGATACGCAGCAAAAGCAGTTGTATTGCCGATATTACTATTTCCAGTTGATCCATAACTGGCCCGGAGTTTCAGGAAAGAAATGGCGCGGATGGATTGCATAAAAGGCTCATTGGAAATTTTCCAGCCTGCTGAAACGGAGGGAAACAATCCGTATTTTTTATTCTTAGCAAAATTGGAAGCGCCATCCCGGCGAAGCGATGCCTGCAACAGGTATTTGTTTTTGTAATCATACCGGGCACGGGCAAAATAAGATGCCCAAACCTGTTCGCTCTTATAGGAACCAACCGAAGGACGTGCAAATTCACCCACACCTAAACTATGATACAAAAAATTATCGGTCAGGAATTGTTGATTTCCAGCAGAAAATCCTTCTGAAGAAAGCACCTGATAAGAGTATCCAACAAGTGCATCCAGGTGATGGGTATTCTTGAAATTTCTGGTGTAGCCCAGGGTGTATTCCAGCAAACTTATATTGGAAGTATTCTCACTGATATTTGCCTGACCGCCTGTTCTGTCGCCGTATAAAAATGATTTCGGCAAATAAGTAGATCGTTTTGAATTGGACTGGTCATAACTGAAATTCGCCCTAGCCTTTAAGTTTTCAATTATTTCCAGTTCGGCAAATGCAGAAGTCAGGATTCTGTTCTGTACCGTCTTATCCGTTGTTTCAAAAAACGACAAAGGATTGGGTGAATTGGTATAATCGGGATTGAGGGGATAAGATCCATCCGCTGCAATTAAAGGCACGGTTGGAGGATGATAAAATGCAGATAAAATAATTCCGGAATTTTCAAACTGACCCGTACCAATTGCAGGGTTATCGCTAAAGGATTTTGACCCGGTCATATTTACCCCAATTTTCAATCGTTCTCCAACCATCTGATCCAGATTGATCCGTCCTGAATAGCGTTTGAATCCGGAAGTTTTTATCACACCATCCTGGTCAAGATAATTACCCGAAACATAATACTTTGTCTTTGCTGTTCCTCCTGCGATGGATATATTATGCTGTTGCACAAACCCGTTTTGAGTAATCCGATCCAATGTATTTTCGCCTTTACCTGCAGCATTGATTTCTGCATCCGAATATTTTGGAACAAATGCAGGAACACTGGAAGGGTCAGTAGTTCCATAGGGAGCGATTGCTCTGTCCAGCATCCATTTTTCTTTGGTGATGCGATTGCGCTCCACCATATAATCGCGCTGGTTCAGGATTTCATAAAAATCTGCTGCCTGTTGAAATGCATGACTGAATCCGTAATTCAATCGGGCTTCTCCCGATTTTCCTCTTTTTGTTGTGATCAGAATAACGCCGGCTCCCGCTCTTGCACCATAGATGGCCGCAGCACTGGCATCTTTCAACACTTCCACAGATTCAATATCATCGGGGTTCAAAAAATTCAATGGTGAGCGATCAATTCCTCCATACCGATTACCGCTACCCGGTTCACCGGCACCACCATTAATCGGTACTCCATCCACGACATATAAAACGCCTGTTGAAGCAAAAGAGGCATTACCTCTGATTTGCACACTTACTCCCGCACCCGGTTGTCCGGATGATTGCACGGTGGTTAATCCTGCTGCTCTTCCGCTCAGGGCCTGATCAATGGAGGTGTTAGCTGATTTAGGAATGACGTTTGCCTTAACGGATGAAATCGCGCCGGTAACATCTTTTCTTTTTACTGCACCATAACCAATCACCACCACTTCCTCCACTTTGTTTTCAGCTTTCTTAAGAATGATGTTTAATTCACCTGATTTGGTAACAGGTAATTCAATCGTCTGGTACCCAACATAGGAGATGAGCAGCACTCCTTTTCCATCAGGAATCTGAAGGGAAAAACTGCCGTCACTATTGGTAACTGTTCCACGGTTTGTTCCTTTGAGTTTAACGGATGCATCCGACAGGGGATTTCCGTCTTCATCTCTTACCACACCTTTGATGTCAAGCGGCGGTAAATCCGGCTTTTCCGGTTGAACTGTTTTTTCTGAAATAACCGGTTCCTTTCTTTTAGCAACCGTTATGGTTTTATCCACCATGATCCAGGTAAAGGGCTGCCCTTCAAAAATTTCCACCAGTGCTTTGTCGAGGGAGCTGTTGATCAATTCTACTGTAACAGGTTTCGCCTCCCGCAATAGTTTGGCATCATAAAAAAATACATAGCCCGTTTGGCTTTTAATAGTATTGAATACTTTCTTAAGGGAAAGATTCTTACCTGTTAACTGAACGGTTTGTGAATTGCCTGTAGCAGAAACATGCAAGGCAGCAGCGGTTAATAAAACAATCGTAAATCTCATAGCAAGCCAGATTTGGCGGGTAGGCTTTCGCCTACCGGAGTTGATAAAATGCATAGATTTGCAGTGTTTGGGTTTCACAATAAATGTTCATGCAAGACTTTATTCAGCGCCCAGATGTACACCGGAAATGTTCCCGCATTTCCGGTTTTTTTTGGCTCTGATGAAAAACGTTTATTAAGGTGTAACGATTAGCTTATTCTCTTCTATTCTGAAATGCACTTCATTGGTTTCCAAAAGCTTCAGTACCTGACTTAGTTTCAGATTACGTTGGATTTCACCTCCGAATTCTCTTAGTGGCGGATTACCTTCATACACTACATCAACGCCATACCATCTGCTGAGCTGCCGCATCACCATCTGCAGGTCAGTATTATTGAAATTGAAAAGCCCGTTTTTCCAGGCCATCACCTGATCAAGATCAACCTGGCTGGTTACTTTCAAGGAACCGTTTGCCATTGAGCTTCCCTGTTCACCCGGATTTAGGACCCGCGTCTCAGATTGACTGATTAGTTGGACAGCACCTTCCAATAAGGTGGTTTTTATTGGACCTTCTTCTTTATAGGAATTGATATTAAAATGAGTGCCCAATACTTTTACTTCCGTCCCCTTTTCACCAGCGGGATATTGTACCGAAACCTTGAATGGTTTGGATGGATTTTTAGCAACTTCAAAATAGCCTTCTCCCATAAGTTCCACTTTGCGTTCCTTTCCTGGAAATGAAATCGGAAATCGAAGGGAGGAGGCTGAATTCAGCCAAACATAGGTGCCATCCGACAATACCAATTGGTATTGTCCGCCGATGGGTGTGGTAATGGTATTGTATAATTCATCCGATTGCTCACCATTTTCAGCATAAGCAATTTGTCCATCCAGTTTAATCAGTTTGGTACTGCCCTGGGTGGCCAGTTCGCCATTCGCTGTTTCATCCAGGATCAGTTTGCTCCCATCTGCCAGCGTTAGCACTGCCTTGTTTCCACCAGGAGCGATGTCTTTATTCGAAACAACTGCAAGCTGCTTACCGGTTTGTGCAGTGATATTTGATTGGATCCAGAGGTAAACACCAGCCCCGGCAAATAAAAATAAAAGTGCAGCTGCAGCAAATCGTAACCAGCGGAAATGAATGAGTTGACCGCTGTTATTCTCCCGCTCATCAATTTTTTGAAGTGTAAGATCCAGTTGTTGTTTCAGGCGATTTCTTACGTTTTCTTCTTCCTTTTGTGTTGGCACTGAAACTTCACCCAACATCCTGCTAATCAGCTCTTTTTGTTCAGGCGAGTAGCTTGCTTGTTCCAGCCATTCCAAAACCTGTTCTGCTTCCATTGGAGTGCATTGGTTCTGCAGGTATTTCTGAAAAAGTGACTCAATGTTGGAGGAACTCATCTGAACGGTATTTTAATTAAGTCGTTCGGGATGAGTTTTTCATCTGCCCCGGTCTAAATTATTTTTGAATCTTTAACTGTACAGGAGCAAAAAAATCGGGAGATATGCCGTGGTCAGTCGGTCCTGGGCAAGCATAAAATCACGGATGAAGCGGGTTGCTTTTACAATATGGTCGTTAATGGTAGAAGGCGATATGCCGAGTATATGACTGACTTCCTGATAGGACTTTCCCTCCAGTTTACATAACTGAAAAACCTGCTTCCGTTGGGGTGAAAGCCTGTTTATGGCATTGTTCAGAAGATCCAGTTCTTCCTGGCGAAGCAGTTTTGCTTCAACGCTTTCAAATTCACCGGTTGCCAGTTCCCGGATATAGTCATGTAATTTTCTATCCCTTTTAAGTTTGCGGAAAAAATCCTGTGCTTTATGCTGTGCAATACCAAATAAGTAACCCGATAAATGGGTATCAATCTGTATGGTTGTTCTTTTTTCCCAGAGTGTAATAAAAATATCCTGTAGCAGTTCTTCAGCCGCCGGTTCAAATTTGAGGAGTTTTAGCAGGTTGAGATAGAGGGATTGACTATATAACTCATAAATCTGAGTAAAAGCAGCTTTATCTCCCGTCTTCAATAGACGCAATAGCTCACAATCCTTGTCAGGCAGTTCAGGCATAGCAGTCAGAGTTTGAATCCTTCCGGTAAAAATGGGAAAACTTTGGCAAATTGAGTTGTCGGAAACAAATTATACGCAATCGATTGATTATAATTCTGAAAGGCACACATAATTAATACTCCTTCAAGAATTTCCTGAGAACTGCAGCCTTTTCAGTAGCTGCTATCTTTTCTAAAAAATCAATATACGCAACCAGATTTTTTCTGGGCGGACGCAATTTATACCCAAGCAGTGCTGCAAATTTTTCAAAATGTACGCGAACTGCATTTCCAAGTTCCTGGGGGCTCAAAGAATCCGAATCCATCCATTCAAAATAGCGACATCGGTAATTGTTGAAATAATAAAGTAATCCATCTCTTAATCCCCGGCTCGGAATGGTAAAATGTGACTCGTCCGGGTAATATCTGGCATCCCGTCTAAGTATGGTTTTCCTGCTATTTTCAAGAAAATGCTTCAGTTGGAATTGGGAAGTAATACTGATCTGGGAAGGATTCATCTGTTGGATCGATACTGTATCTGCCTTATAGGGCAGTGTATTCGAAATGCCAAGATATAAATAACTGGTGTTACGGACCTGCGAGGTCAAATTTCTGCGGAATGTTTTTAAGGTCAGTTGCTTATCCCACCATAATGCAGGATCAGTTAACAGATACGCATTAAAAAGGTTCGGTTTAGAGTTTATTGTATGAACTCCAAATAAACCACCCAATGAATGGCCAAAAATAATACGAGGACCTTTACTTCCTCTGATTGAATCAATAGCCGGCAGCAGCTCCTTTTCAAGATAATCAAGGAATTTATCTGCCTTTCCTTCCATTTTTGATAAGGTATCATTCTGGGCAATTGGAAACAATTCCTCTTCCCGGTTTTTATGAACAATACCAACAACTATCATTTCCGGAAGGATCGGATAATAAGCGTACTCTGCCAGCTGCTGTTGTAATGCAACCGCTGTAAGAAAGAGTTCCGCTCCATCCAGCACAAATAAAGCTGGAATCTCATTTTTAGGCTGAAGAGAATCAGAACAGCTTTCCGGTACATAAAGTAGAAAATCTCTGTTCTCCTTATAAGTAGCAGAATATTTTGTAATTCTCTCACCTAACTTTATTGCATCTGTATTAATTTGTCCAATTAATGATTCTGAATGAATAACAAAAATTGTCATTATTGCAATCCATTTACTGACTAACTTTATTTTATTCAAAATAAGGCTGCTTTTCAAAGTTTTGTTTTGATCATACAATATAAAAATTCGTCCTTAAACTTCCGCCAACCTGTTAAAAAAGGAGTGGAAGCAGTATCATTCTCCCACTTACGAGACCAGCCGGAACAATTTATTTGCATTTGCAGTATTATATTTTGTAAATGACTTATACTTGTTGCAGACTATTGAAATGTCACAACTTTAATGGAAAATTGTTCACTCATTTTTGGAATGATATTGCTACTACACATCATGCCAATTCAGGAGTCCACTGCACAGATAAGATCACACGGATTCCCTCAAATGGCAGGACTCAGTGATCTTTCCGACACGGTACTCAACACAAAGGCCATCAGGAAGTCAGCCCGAATCAAAAAGATTACAGCTATCAAAGATCCGCCAGGCGCAGCCAAAACAACTTACGTTAAAATTATTTCAGTAGATAGCACTGGTGCATTTCGAAGTATGATTTCCTGCTTACCCAAAACACTACAAATGGATTCTGAATTGTGCTTAACAAGTCTGTTTGAATATCATGCTACTGGTCAGGTTGCAAAAGGAACCTATTTTGATAGCAAAGGCAACCCCTATCCACAATTGAAATCAGTTTGGAAAGGAGACAAATTGTATTCCGTGGAAATGATCGACACGGCAAATTTTCTACTCAGAACCGAATCCTACGATACACAGGGAAGAATGATCGAACAGGAAAGAATAGATCAAAATGTTCGTGTTTTAGAAAACAGCCGCTATTACTACCATTCAGATGGTCTTTTGGACAGTATCGTGAATGATCACTATGGCAGCTTCAGATACGTTCGAAAAATACAGGGACCAGGTAAATTAATAACAATGAAGCACAGTAATTTTGAATATTACTGGTTATTCAATGCTGCCGGACAATGCGTCCGTTATGAATTCCATTATTATAAAACAACGCTTTCCGTTCCCTCAAGCTATTGGGAAGAATATTTTTATAACACAGATGGAACTCTTTCCCACATAATATTCAAATCATCTGAAAGAGAAAGTTTTGTAACCCGCTATGCGTACGAATATTACTAATAAGGCAAGTGACTATTTCTGCCATTCTCTTCATACCTGTGTATATAAGTTTATATGGGGCATGAAAATATTAGTAGCGCCCAGCAATTTTCCTTGCCTAGAAATATTCAGTTAAATTGTTATCAAAATAAAAAATTATCACACACTTCCAGCCAACCAATAAAAACGCCTCATATTCATTTGGGAAATGAATATGGGTTTGATGTAAGGATACAGCCTTTTGAGTTTGGCTATCAGGCCATGTCGAATATGCATATACTTGAAAAGGATACTTTCCTGACTTCAGAAGTAGATGAATATTTTCTTCGCATCATAAAAAATAAAACAGGCCGGATAGTTTTTTACGGTTGTTTGACCAGCTCAATCATTGCAAATGCGCAAGGAAGCAGTGAAACGGTAACTTTTGATCCTTTTTGTTTTAAAATTCCTGTTTTGGGAAGTATTTCCGATCTGTTCTCAGACGTGTTCATGGCATAAATATTGGCATGGTTCAATTCCCAGATTTCGCGGGCTTTATAACCGGCAGGTATCGCAATTTCTACTTCCTGTTTCAATTCATGGGAACGATTTACCAAAGTCACAAAAATCTGTCCCTTCTGATCCAACACCGCTGCAGCATCCACAAATGATAAGAACTCCTCTCCCAACTTAATCTCATTTGCATCTCCGGCAATATTGCCTTTTACCTCAGAACCACGGATCCCAGGGCCTTTCACCAGCACATCAAGCTTCGAACCCAGCATTTTGGTTCGATATTGTTTGAATAGATAGTACAACGGAGTCAGGTACGCATCATCGGTGCCAACTGTTCTGATCAGGCCGTGTGCATTTACGGGGAAAATATAATTAGCCATGCCTACTGCGGGACTTTGGCGAATAAACGCATTCAGCATGCCCGCCGTCACCGCAACATCAAATTGTTTCCGCACCGATTGCCTGGTAAACTTGAATTCGGTTCCATTAAATATCGCATGACGGTTATTCCATTCATCTACTGATAAACGGATGGGGTTTTCGGTCCGGTTTAACTGTCGATTTATTTCGTTGAGTTGTTCTCCCAAAAGGCTCAGATGCTTTTCCATTTTAGCAGGCGCAAACAACGTACTGCCGGGACTTTCCAACACTCCATCCTTCAATTTGGAATTCACGTAATAATGCTGGGTAAGGAAATCTATGTATTCTCCGTTTCGAGACAATACTTCTTTATTCCATTTCAGGCTACGCCCAATGCCAAGCAGGCTAAGTTCCGGGTGCTGCTTCTTAATAGCACCTGCCCATATTTTCAGGCGGTTGCCATACGTGGTATCGTCTTCCTTTTCATGCCGTCCCCAGGGGCCATAGTTCTCATTACCGATACACCAATACTTAACATTATAGGGCTTGCTATGCCCGTTGTAGGCCCGTTGTTTTCCAAGGGCGGTGGTAGAATCACCGTTTACATATTCGATCCATTCAAGGGCCTCCCACAACGTTCCGCCATACTCAATACTGTTACCCATGTTTAAATTAATATAGGGCACGGTGTTGATACGTTTACACCACTGCAAAAACTCGTCTGTTCCAAATTGATAATTTTCTACCCCCTTCCAGGCAAAGGTGGGTGAAACCGGACGCAATGGCTTGGGACCAATTCCGTTTTTCCAACGGTATTCGTGCATTGCTGTACCTGCGGGCCAACGCATTACCGGAATATCCAACGGTTTCAACAATTCTGTTATGTGCAGGTTTTCCTCTCCTTTTCCATTGGTCACTCCTCCGTAAATCATACTGTCGTTCACATTCTCCAGCATTTGACCATAGATCATGGGATCGATCACCGTTTTCTTAGCAGGAATCTGAATCTGTACCAACGTTTTTTGCACCGGTACTTTAGCCGACTGGCTAAAGGTGTCAGCTACAGTTGCACATAGTAGTGTCGATAAAACTCCCGCTCCAATTTTACTAATCAGATATTTCATAGCAATTCTTTAGTTGTTAATTTTTTCCAGCTCTACCATTGCAAAAGCACAAGGTAATAATTGAACGCTGGCTTTATTTCCACGTTGTGTGAGTTTTCTGGTACTGGGTACAATTTCAAATCGGTTGTCGGCTGAATTCATAGCATTTATATTGGTATGTTTCAGCTCCCAGATGCTACCAGTCTTATATCCTGGTGGAACAAGCATTTCTACCAGTTGTGATTTATCAGGAGACCGGTTTATCAGGGCTATTACCAACTGCTTATTATCATTCACCACCGCAGCTGCATCAACAAAAGTCAACAGTTCGTCGCCCATGGTAATTTCCTGTGAATCTCCATCAATCGTTACATTAGCGTCAACAGCTGGAACGCCTGGCCCTTTCAACAATACATCCACTTTATTGCCCAGCATTTTACTACGATACTGTTTAAACAGATAATAAATTGGCGTCAGGTAGGCATCATCCGTTCCCACGGTTCTGATCAATCCATGTGCATTTACCGGAAAAATATAGTTCGCCATGCCAACCGTTGGACTCTGTCTGATAAACACATTCAACATGCCTGCTGTTACAGCCACATCAAACTGTTTGCGAACAGACTGGCGGGTGAACTTATAACTGTTGCCATCATAAACGGCATGGCGGTTATTCCATTCGTCTACGCATAATCTTACGGGGTCATCGCTTCTGTTCAACTGACGATTCAGTCCCTTCAGTTGATTACCAAGCAATTTCAGATGTGCTTCCATTTTTGCCGGTGCAAATAGCGTACTGCTTGCATTTACCAAGTTACCATCCTTCACTTTTGCATTCACATAATAGTGCTGTGTGAGATAATGTAAATAATTTCCACTGCGTTCCATAACGGTTTTGTTCCAATGTATAGAACGGCCAACACCCAACAATTTTACCTCCGGATACTTCGCTTTTATAGTGGCTGACCAGGTACGAAGGCGGTTGGCATATACAGTATCCTGATCCTGGACTCTGGCTGCGCGACTTGGCAGGTAATTTTCATTCCCAATACACCAGTATTTCACATTATAAGGTTGTTGATGACCGTTATAAGCTCTCAATTTTCCCAATGGTGTTTGTTCAGAACCGTTTACATATTCCATCCATTCCATCGCCTCCCAAAGTGTACCCTGATACAAAGGATGGCTGCCCATATTGAAGTTAATATAAGGAGCAGTTCCGACCCGCTTACACCATTGCAGAAACTCGTCGGTACCAAACTGATAACTTTCCTCCCCTTTCCAGGCCAGTGTAGGCACTTTAGGCCGCATGGCCCGCGGCCCGATTCCACTTCTCCACCGGTATTCGTAAATCACCGTACCACCAGGCCATCTCATTACAGGTATATCCAGCTCCTTAACCAGCGGCGTTATATGCAATTGTTCATTGCCCTGCATATCTGCCACTCCGCCATAAATCATGCTGTCGTTTACATTCTCCAACATTTGACCATAGATCATGGGATCAATGGGTGAAGGCTTTGACGGAAACACAATCTCCAGACTGGTTTTGTGCTGCGCCCACCCCGGTTGCGCCAGAACAAAAAGAAGCGCCCCTATTTGAAAAAATTTCATCAGCTTCAGTTATGTGAATTAATACCCATCATTTTGAACGAGGTTTTTATTAGTCTGAATCTCAATATCAGGAATGGGCCATACATAGTTGGTAGGCGCATTGAAGATTCTTGTTTGAATCACCCGCATGTCTGCACGATTCGCAACCGTCGAATAATCGGGTGTTCCGTTTTCGTCAATTACTGGGGCAGAAGAAAGATATCCGCGTGGAACCCGTCCATAACAGGGTCCGCTCAATACCTCTTCAGCAATCTTCCAACGCAGGATATCGAAATAGCGACTTCCTTCACCGGCCAGTTCTGCTTTTCTTTCTTTCCGAACAATGGAACGAAGTTCCTCAATGCTTTTTCCCTCTTCAATAACCGGCATGCCTACCCGCTGGCGCACTTTGTTGATGGCAGCGTATACGGTTTCATCAACCTGATTGCCTTCAATTTTAGCCTCCGCATAGTTCAACAATACTTCAGCATACCGAATCACGATGGGATTGATATCTGAACGGGTTGTATGTGTTTCCTTCGGATCAGCATATTTGCGCCAGCAATATCCTGAGAAGCTGGCAAAGGTATGTGTGGCATCAAGATTGGCTACACGAACAGCCGGACTTACATTGTAATTCCAGCATTGCAGGCTGTCTTTGTGGGTCTCAAACTGATACCCGTAATAGGTTGTGCCGGGCAGCGCAATGGTCATTGCCAGGCGTGGATCACGATTGGCGAACGGCTTTGCCGGATCGTACAATGGAGATTGATCGATTGACAAACCATCGATGCAATCATATGAATCGACCAGTGACTGAACAGGCATCCGGTTGCTAAACCCGCCCGCCATGCGCGAACGGAAGGTTAAGGGCGTTTCATGAAAGATATCATTGTAGTTGAACTGGATGGCCCAGATTACCTCCTTTGATGTTTTACCGGCCCTCATGGTAATATCTGCATAGTTGGGGTGCAACAGGTATTCGCTGCCTTCTAATGCCATTACGTTGCTGGCTGCTGTTGCAGCATCTGCCCAACGTTCATTATACAGGGCCACCCTTGATGCAATAGCCCAGGCCGCCCCTTTTGATACCACCATCGTATTGGGCTGATTGGTTTGCTGCAGCATATCTGCGGCTTCATTTAATTCCTTCAATATAAAATCTACCACTTCTGCTTTCGAATTTTTTGATACAAACGCATCTGACAGATTTAATGTGGTTGTTACCAGTGGTACCCCGCCATAAAAATCTGAGAGCAAACTGTAACAATAAGCCCGCAGAAATTTTGCTTCACCGGTTGCCTGTGTAACCAACGCCGTGTTGCTGGTTGTTACCCTGCTAACATTTTCCAGTAGAAAATTACAACGTGAGATAATCTGGTACATGGTATTCCAGATATTGTTCACATAATTTGTAGTTGCAGTACTCCACATGGCATGCGGTGTAACATCGCGGTTGGTAGCGATATCAGAAAACATATCAAAAACATGGATATAGGGGTTTTCGCCGAAACGAAGATTGAGCGGACTATAGCAACCGACCAATGCAGCTTTCAACTCAGCTTCTGTACGAAGGAAGGTCGCAGAGGAGGGCGCATCGAGTGGAAATTTATCGAGCTCTTTATGGCAGGACAAAAGGAGAACACAACTGAATATGAAACAAATCTTTTTCATGGCTGTTCGTTTAAAATTTAACATTCAATCCCAGCGTAAACATTTTCATCTGAGGATAATAGGCACCGGCGCTTCCTGCCGGAATTTCCGGATCCCATCCAGGCCAGAAGTCATCAATCGTGAACAGGTTTTCACCTGATGCATAGATTCTCAACGATTGAATTTTAGCCCAACTAACCCATGCTCCCGGTAAACTATAGCCGATTTGAACATTCTTCATTCGGAGATAGGCAGCGCTTTTCATCCAGTAACTGGAATTTTGTGTATTGTTAACTTCACCAAAAGCAAAGCGGGGAAATACCGAGTTGGAATTTTGGTTTTCCAGGGTCCAGCGGTTTTTCTGAAACTCATAAGCTGTACCGCCTGCCGCAAAAGGTGTAATGGCAGAACCGGCCAGATAACCATCCACTTTGCCTACGCCCTGAATGAAGGCAGAAAAGTCGATGCCTTTGTATTCAGCAAACAACCGCATACTATAAGTATACCGAGGAATGGTGCTTCCCATAATGGTACGATCGTTGTTATTCACTGCACCACTTTTATCAATGTCTTCATACCGGATATCACCTGGTTTCACTACACCATAGGTTTGCGGAGTGTGCAGATAGGCTCCACTTCCATCGAAATCACCTTCCGACAATAAACCCTGCGAACGCAACAGGAAAAGTGAATTCATCGGAAAGCCTTCCCGGTTAACGATGGTTCCGGTTTGTTGAATGCCTCTCAAGTCAACCACTTTATTTTTGACATCAGACAATACGAAGGTTGCTCCATAAGAAATGGCATTGTCGCGGTTTGTGTAATCGATTTGCAAATCCCACCCTTTATTATCCACAACGCCTGCATTTTGATAGGGCGCTTCAACTCCCATGGTGCGAGGTATGCTTAGTTGCAGAAGGATGCCGGTGGTTCTTTTCTGATAATAATCGAATGAAACGGATAGTTTTTTAAAGATCCTCGCATCGAGGCCAAAATTGCTCATGGCGGTCGTTTCCCAGGAAATATTTGTATTTGCCAGACTTAGGATAGCAGCGCCATTCTGGATCTGATCATTGGAAATATAGCGTGGTTCGAGCGAAACGATTGGCGCAAAGGGATAGTTGTCGCCGATTTGCTGATTACCCAATTTACCCCAGGAAGCTCTCAGTTTCAGCTCATTGATCCAGCTGATATTCTCCATGAAACTTTCCTGCGAAATCCGCCATCCTGCTGAGAAAGAGGGAAATGACCCCCATTTATTGCCTTTTGCAAAACGGGATGATCCATCTCTACGGATATTGGCCTCCAACAGGTATTTATCATTATAGGAATAATTCAAGCGACCAAAATAGGAAATTAGCGACCAGTCAGTAGCTGACCCACTGTTGCGCATATTACCGGAGGAACCTGCATTCAACACGGTATAATCTGGAAAAAGGAAGTTATCACGGAAGGCACCGAAACTGGAAAACTGTGCATTGGTATATTGATATCCGCCCAGTGCGGTGATGGTATGGTTGCCATACGATTTATTGAATGTTAGGTTAGCATCTACCTGATCGAACCGGTCTTCACTCATGCTTTCATCAAAAGTATTAAGTGCCGGCAAGGTAAAGCGTAAGACTCCGTCGGGATCATAGGTTCTTACTGTGTTTACAAAAGAACGGGTGCGGCTGGGTGTATAGGTGGGGGCATAGGCCACTTTCGCGGTAAGATAACTGACAGGTTTATATTCCAGCGCAAAATTACCCGCCAACGGCATGCTCTTATTTCTCCAGAAACCTCCGTCTCTCATTATGGCAACAGGATTAACACCGTTTTGTCCTTCACCATACAAACCATTGGTATACCTGGCAGCCTGTGTAGCAGGCAGCTTGTTGATAAGTCCCCATATTAAAGCTGTACCACTCGCAGACAATGCAGCACCGGTTGCACCAGGAAATTGTGGAGCAGCATTTCTTGTCTGATCTCTTATATACACGTCGAAGCTGCCACGCAGTTTGCTGGTAATCTGAATATTTGAATTCAGCCGAACAAAGAATCGTTTGAAGTCTACATCTTTGATCAGTCCTTCCTGATGTAACATACCTGCTGTGCCAAAGAATTGAATTTTATCCGTACCACCAGATACACTTACAGCATGGTTGGTTTGAATGCCTGAACCGTTCAATACTTCTTTCCGCCAATCGGTATCGGGATAAAGATCAGGATTGGTTGATTTATTGGCAATATAATCATTGATATACGCATCGGAAAAAAGTGGAGTACGGCCCACATTGGTATGGGCCTCATTGATCATTTGCATATGATCCAATCCGTTTACCATATTCGGCATATCAGTAGTACGCTGTTTACCTACATAGGCATCATAAGAAACAAGAAACTTTCCTTTTGAACCACGTTTGGTAGTAATCAGGATTACACCGTTTGCAGCACGCGATCCATAAATGGAAGCTGAGGCTGCGTCTTTTAAAACCGAGATAGATTCGATGGTTGATGCATCAATATGATCGATCGACATTACCACACCATCTACCAGCACCAATGGTTCAGAATTGTTTAAGGTACCAATGCCCCGAATGCGGATGCTTCCCCCATCAGTACCCGGTTGGCCATTGCTTTGCGTAATGGTAACACCGGGAGCCGCTCCCTGAAGTGCCATGGAAGTTTGTCCCACCTGCCGTTTAGCCATTTCCTTTCCTGAAATGGAGCTAACGGCACCGGTCAGGTTAACTTTTTTAGTAGTGGAATAACCAATCACCACCACATCGTCCAAATCAGTTGAAGTTGACTCAAGAATTACATCGATGGATGACTGGTTGCCTATTGCAATTTCCTGCATTTCATATCCAGTCATGGAGAAAAGCAGTACGCCATCTTTTGAAACATTTAGAGTAAACTTACCATTGTCATCGGTAGTGGTACCGAGCTGACTACTGCCTTTAACAACAACTGATACACCTGCAAGCGGGGTGCCATCGCTGCCTTTCACCTTGCCGGTAACCGGGGAGGTTTGCCAGGCAAAAGAGGGTGTTGCGAACAACAGCGACAATACAATCCCGACTATCAGCCGGTCAGGTTTTCGAAGCATAGAAATTTTTATCATATGGCCAAGTTTTAGTTTTGAACAATCGTTCGGTTTGATCTTATACGAGATGGGGTTTATTTATTCAGAGAAATGATAACACCGAGTTTTCCGATTAGTAGTTGCACAAGCAGGAATGTGAGGAGATAAATAATTCCCACTGCAATAAAAATCGGTTTGTAGGACAGGTTTTGGACCGTCCAGCCAACCATGAACTGCACGCCAATAGCTGTTATACCTCCCAGTGTTCCTCCGATTCCGGTAAGCGTAGCGTGCACTCTTTTGGGAAATACTTCAGCCGGTATGGTAATGTTTCCCCAAAGGCCATGTCCAAACATTACCCCTGCAATAGCCAATATGGCGATGGCAACATGCGTGGTGTTGAACAGAAGAAAACAAAATAGCGGAACCAGTAAAGAGGCGAGCAGCATAGTCGTTTTGCGAGATCGGTCAAGTGTCCATCCTTTGTTGATTAGTGCTCTAGGAATAATACCTCCGGCCACCGTTCCAAGGGCTAGTGCCACATAGGGAATCCATGCGAAGTATCCCAATTCACTCAAACTCAGCCCCTGTTGTTCCTGCAAATATTTGGGGATCCAGAAAATCAGAAAATAGGTACAGGGATCGATCAGAATCCTGGCAACATAACAGCCCCATGCCTGGCGTTTTCTCAGCAATTGCCAAAACAAGTGACCATTGCCGGTAGTTCCGCTTTCCGGTTCTTTATCTTCTTCAATCAATGCCAGTTCTTCAACTGAAATGCGTGGATGCTGAGAAGGAATGTAATAATGCCGCCACCAGAAAAACATCCATACCGCACCCAATAATCCAGTAATCACAAAGGCCATTTGCCAGTTAAAAGTGATGGCAATAAAACTTACCATCGGAACCGCAAGCGCTGCTCCGGCGGAGGATCCTGCATTCAACAAACCAATTGCCAGCGCTCGTTCTTTTACAGGAAACCATTCTGAAGCCGCTTTTACACCAGCAGGGAAATTGGCTGATTCTGCTGCACCGAGAAAGAAACGGAAGATGGAAAATTGCATAACTGTTTTAGCAAATCCGTGTAAAACATTGGCAATCGACCAACCACCTACGAACCAAAAAAATCCTTTTCTGGTTCCCAGTCGATCGATAATTGTTCCACTGATAGCATACATAATCGTATAACTCAGCAGGAATGCCGAAGTGATATAGGAATAATCCATATCAGAAAGGCCCAGTTCCTTTTGTATGGTGGGAGCAAGAACTGACAACACCTGCCTGTCCAGGTAGTTTAACGCTGATACAAAAAACAACATGGTAGCAATACCCCATCTTACAGATCCGTTTCGTTTATCCATGCCCAATATCTTTAAATGGATTGAAATGACTAGCCGTAGCACCTGATCCATCCACCTTATGAAGAATCAGCTTATCATCCGCTTTCATTGCATCGTCAGGCATGCCCAATAGGTATTGTCCCTGGTCGATCAGTTGTTTTCTTACGAAGGCAGTATTTACTTCGCGGGTACTGCGTTGATCTTTAACAATGGAAGCTATGGCAACACCAGCACCTTGTCCGATTCCCATACAGGTAGCCATTACCCTTGCTGAACCGAATGCATTATGGGTAGCGGAAATCGCTCTCCCGGCTACGAGTACATTATTAAGTCCCTTTGGGAGAAGACTGCGGTATGGAATTTCATACACAGCTTTTCCTGAACCTGTAAAAACCTGATTTTCCCCTTCAGGTGGATGAATATCAATTGCAAATGTGCCACAGGCAATACCGTCTTCAAAAGCACGGTTTGATAATACATCTTCTTCAGTAAGTTCATAATCACCAATAATATGACGGGTTTCTCTTACACCAACCTGCACTCCTGTATCCACAATAAATGAATGTTCAAATCCACCTACATATTTCTGTAAGAATTTGTGGATTTCCCAGGCCTGCACACGGGTTTCAATTTCGGCTCTCGTAAGATCGGCGGCATTCGTACCATCAATCCCCTGCAGGCGGGTTGCATTCACCGCAATCTGTCCCTCCATAGGAAGTTGATAAAATAAAATTCTTGGCGCTGCATCTTTGGGGAATTCACCATTTTCCATTCCCATTTTTACCAACTCCTTTAATCCAAGGAATGCCAGTGCTTCACTGGAATCAATTTCTTCATCAGTTGGTGAATCCTTCAGCAGTTCACGATTGTTTTTCATCCATTTCCGGAGGTCTGCGACATTAATGCCACCAATCCGGAAAAACAGGGTAACGGGTTGCATGGCTCCGTCCTCTTTTCTTCCTTTCACAAAAGGAGATTTTGCCATAGCTACAATGTCTGCATCTGCCGAGCAATCAATAATATATTGCGGACAAATAATCTGGCGTCCTGATTTATTTTCTATGATAACACCGGTAACTTTTTCACCTTCTTTGGTAACACCTACCGCCCAGGTATGCAATAATAATTCAACCCCTGCTTCTTTCACCATTTCAAAAAGCAGGTATTTCATTCCTTCAGGGTCAAAAGGGGTCATAGAGGCATTATCAAAGGTCAGATCGGTTACATGGCCCTGAGAAGATTTCAACTGAACCAGCCGGTCAACCAGTTCACCGGCTATGCCTCTGATTACCTGTTTACCCATTATATCATGAAAAGTGAACATAGGATTTACCATGGCAATAGTCAGATTGCCGCCCAGGAACCCATATCGTTCCAATAATAATACCCGTGCTCCGTTCCGTGCAGCTGCGATAGCTGCTCCGAGTCCGGCCGGGCCTGCCCCTACCACCAACACTTCTGGTGTGTTATAAACAGGTAATTGCTTTTTCTCTTCTTCAATAAATCTCATAAAATTTTAGTTGTATTGACAAGTTTCTGGAATACGCAAAATGCTTGCGGAAAAGGAAGCCTTAACAATCGTTTTTGAGGTGAAACCCGACTTTCAATTAGGAATTAAAAATCCGGGTATTGAAATCAATTCTTTGACTAAACTATCCGTTTAGCTCATATAAAACAAAGAGTTAGGTATGAATTTTGGGAAATTGGATTGGGAACATTCCCGCAACCGTTCCCATTTTAAACTATCTTTATTCAGCTCTCTAAAATATCTTTAATCATGCAGAAACATCAGGTAACCATCATTGATATTGCCCGCAAAATGGGGATTTCGAAATCAACCGTTTCCAGGGCATTAACCAATAATGCGAATATCAAACCGGAGACAAGAGAAGCGGTTATACGGGTGGCAAATGAAATGGACTACCAACCCAATATGCTGGCATTGGGATTGATCAAAAACGAAACAAGAATGCTGGGGGTGATCATACCTGATATTGAAAAACCCTTTTTTGCTTCTATAGTCAGTGGCATTCAGCATGCAGCAGCACGTATGAATTATCGGATCATCATCGCGCAATCAGATGAATCTCCAGAAATAGAAAAGGAAAATATAAAAGCGCTGATGTTAAGTCGGGTGGATGGATTTTTAATTTGTCATACCCGTGATACCCGTGATTTTGAACAAATCAAACAGCTCCACAGTAAGGGTGTGCCATTGGTTTCTTTCGCCAGAATCTGCCAGGAACTGCCTATACCAAAAGTAGTGGAAGATGATTTCAACGGATTGTTTACAACAACACAACACCTGATTGAAAGAGGGAAAAAAAGAATTGCACTATTTGCCGGACCTAAACATTTATTGGCAAGCCGATTGAGATTAAACGGATATAAAACTGCCCTTCAGCAGCATAATATTCCATTTAATCCAAAACTTGTAAAGCATTCAAAATTTCTTACCGAAAATGTGGAAGAAGCAATGGAATATTGGCTGAATTTACCCGAACCGCCCGACGGCATTTGTACAGTATACGATGGCGGCGCAATTAAAATTATTGAGATCCTGAAAAGAAAAGGCATTAAAATCCCTGAACAAATTGCAGTAACCGGATTTGGAAACGATTCCTGGGCCTCCATCATTGATCCGGGATTAACTACCTATGAACAAAAGCCATTTGAAATTGGCCAGATTGCAGGTAAGTTTATGCTGGAATTATTAACCAAAGGGAAACCATCAATGTACTCTCAGCTCACCATCAGTAAAGGATCACTGATTGTGCGACAATCATCCTAATGCGTATGAAACGAATATCCATTATTGCTTTAGCAGGACCGCTGGCTGACGGAACGCTATTGTTTATTCCTCACCGAAAATGGAACCGTCTTCCGTTTTGATGTGCACCATGCGGAGTGCCGACCATCTTCATTATTCTGATGGTGTGCAGGTAATTGCCTGGAAAAGAAATTTGCATTTCTGACGCATATAGAACCTTTTTTTGTTTACCAATTTCTACCTGCGGTTATAGTATAGTATAACCTGATAAACCATGTCTTTTAACCTGCGCTTTATTCCGGTATTTGTGCTGATGGCATGCATGTACGCCTGCAATAATGATATCAATCCGGAAACCGATCAACTTGAAACTTCCATGGAAAACTCGAACCCACCGCAATCTCAGAGTTCCGAAATCCAGCAAAACGCTCCCCAATTTGCTGAAGGAAAGGATTACTTTCTGTTCAACCGTGTCAAAATCATGGACCTCCAGGCATTCTCCCAACCGGCAGAAGCCTACAGTATTCTGCTTCCGAAAGACTGGCAATCTGAGGGAGGAGTAATCTGGACTGCACCCGGACAAACATGCGCAGGAACCAATATGAATTTCTCTGCACAGTCGCGGGATGGTGAATTCAATTTTCAGATCCTTCCCAATATTATCTGGAGCTATAGTACAGACCCACAGGTAAATCAATTACAACAAAGCTCCCAATACTGTGGCAAAGGACAACCAATTGATGCCCGTCAGTATCTAGACCAGGTATGGCTTCCGGAACTCGGCAATGCAACCCTGATTGAAGCCAAAAACAATCCGGATGTCGTTAAAGCACATAGCGAAACGGATGACAAAGCAAGAGCTGAATTGATGCGCTATGGAGCAGCGCAGGTAAACTACCGGCATACTGCCTTAACAGCAAAAGCCAACATTGGAAATGGCAAAGCTGCCATCCTTATCTGTGGGGTAACAAACGCTGAAGTGTATATTCCAAATGTTTACAATGGAAGCATGGGCATCAGCTATACCAGTTCAGCCAGTCGCATGCTCTTTACCTATCCTGAAAATAAGACCGAAGAAGCCGAACAAATAGCCAGCATGATCATAGGCAGTATCCGAACAAACCCAGACTGGAAAGACGCTACGAATAATTACTGGAGAGCCGTGAGGGAACAAAAGCAAAGTGAGCATCTTGGAAAAATCCGCCTGATGGATGAACGCACCCGGCAAATAGGGGAACAAACCATTGCAGCCGGAAATCGTCGTCTGGCTGATATGGATAATCAGCTGCGTAGTTGGGAAGCAAAACAAAGCTCCCAGGACCGTATGCATACCAATTTCATTAAAACCATCCGCGAAGTGGAACATTACCGGGATGAAAATGGAACTGTCGAATTAAGTTCGGGTTATAACCATGCCTGGAGCCGCAGTGACGGTTCCTCCTTTCTGCTTTCCAACAGTCCGAATTTCGATCCTTCTTCCGTCTTCCAGGATCAGCGGTGGAAAGAAATGCGGAAGATTGAGTAATTTGACTCAACGGCTTTTTTGAATAAATTGGAAACACCGTGTGCGGAAGCAAATTCTTTACTTGTTTTCCGGCTGGCTTCCGAAAGCGTTATAGTAAAAAACCTGGTCGCCGATTTTTCCTGAAAGGTCGAAAAGTCCGGTTTGTTGAGCCATGATTGCCGGCTCCGGTGCAGGTCCGGCACAGGTGCGGTACAAGTCCGGGATAAGTCCGGGGATGCTGGGGAAATCACCCACTGTTCTCCTTATGTTCCCGGTTAGAAACTATTAAAAGGCAGCTCATCTGTTCAAGACGGCTGAGAAGGCATTTAAAACGCAAAGAGAAGGCAACTAAAAGTATGGTGGCTATCTGATTACGTAATTCGCAGTTAGTTCTTTCGCAGGATGATTAAACACTGCTGAAGTATCTCCCTCTTCAATTACTTCGACCAGGTACATGAAAATGGTTCGGTCAGCCACCCGCTGCGGGAAGCCGAACAGCTTTAAAGAATCTACTCTTTTTCCACTTTCTGATAAACCATTTAAGAGGTTGGTACATGGAATGTATTTCCTGGAAAATAACTATGACGGTGCTTATTAATGGGCCAATGCGAAAGAGAATGCTGATAAGATGGATGAAGCGGTAGTGACAGGCAAAACCCAGATATTTATTCCTCGTAATTAAAGGATAAAAGACGCTTATGAATAAAATTCCGATCTGCGTCTGTTTTCGCTAATTCCAATGCTTTATTAAGGCTAATTCTGGCATGCAGATTATCTTGCTCCCAATACAATTCCGCTAATAACATAAAATAATAGGGACTTTTAATCAGCCGCAACTTTTCTGCTGATTCAATTGCCAACTCACTACCATGTACTTTATAAACAGCATATACCCTGTTTAAAGCCGCCACCTGCGATGGATACTGCTTCATCAACTGATCGTATAGTTCAAGAATGGATTCCCATTTTTCAGGACTGTCCACCTGGTGGGTATGCCAATATGCAATGGCTGCTTCAAGATGATATCTCGAAACATACTGGCCCACACTGGCCCGATGTAAATACTGCGCACCTTTCGTAATCAATTCCCGGTTCCATAAAGAAGTATCCTGCTCACTATATAAAACCCAATTTCCAGTAGCAGATTTTCGTGCCGGAAAACGGGATGCATGAAAACAAAACAAGGCCATCAAAGCCTGAACCTCGGGTTGATTTGTTTCCTTTAATTCAGTTAGCGAATACGCAAGCCGCATCGCTTCAAAACAAAGCTCTTCACGAATTAATTCATTATTGGTTTCTGAATAATAACCTTCCGTAAACAATAGATAAATTGTAATAAGTACATTTTGCAATCGGTTTATTAATTCAGCTCCTTCAGGAAGTTCTAATTGAATTCCTTCTGTCCTGATTTTTTCCTTTGCCCTGTACAATCGCTTATTAACGGCCTCCTTTCCTGCCAGTAATGCACCGGCAATTTCATCAATCCCAAAACCACAGCAAACACGCAGTGCCAGCGCAACCTGCGATTCAGCAGATAATGCAGGGTGACAAACTGCAAACAGCATCCGCAACTCATCATCCTGAACCCTTGGTAATTCCATATAAACTTCAACCTCTCCCCCTTCTCCCTCCTCCCTTCTCCTTTCTCCCTCCTCCCCCTCCCTTCTACTCTTTTCCCTTCTTAATCGGTTAATTGCTTTATTCTTTGCAACCCGAAACAACCAGGCCGAAGGATTCGCCGGCACCCCCTTGTATGGCCAGGTTTCCAATGCTGCCAGAAAACATTCACTGGCAATATCTTCCGAATCTCCCAAATATTCCAAACCGAAATTCCGGCAGAGCATCGCCGTAATTTTCCGGAATTCGGTCCGGAATAAATGGGGTACCAATTGTTCTGTTCCCATCTTAATGGATGCCATCTCCGCTGGCTATTTTCCTCACTTCCACACTATTGCCAACTCCCTGTAAAACCGGACTTCCCTTGGCAAATTCCACCGCCTCTTCAACCGAATCTGCTTTTACAATGATATACCCGCCCAGGGTTTCCTTAATATCCCCAAATGGGCCATTGGTAACAAGCAGTCCTTCAGCTGCAGCCCGCACAACTTTCGCATCCTCGAACGGTAATCCATTTCCACCTACAAACTTGTTTTTGGCTGCAATGGTTCCAATCCAATCCATGGTCTGTTTCATCCATTCCTGAATTTGCTCGGGTGAGGCCTGCTTTTGTCCGTCTTCATGTCTGAAAATCAATAAATACTCCTGCATCTTAGATTTTTTTATAATTAATAAGTTGTCTTACCTCTATATAACAATCCGGTTCTATTAAATAGGACATTCATTTCCGTAAATTTAATATCCTTACCTGCAAGCAACTACTATGGATTACCTGCAAAACACCGATCTACTGTCAATTTCACAGCAAATCACCCTTCAGAAAGGAGAATTTTTCCTGCGAGAGGGGCAGGTTCCCAGAAAGTTTGCACTTGTCCAAAGCGGGCTCTTTCGCTATTATTACCAGAACGACAAAGGCATTGAATTCACTAAAAGTTTTATCTCCGCCGACAATGTGCTGGCATCCTATACGGCCATGTTACACCAAACCCCTTCCTTGTTTTTTATTCAGGCATTGGAAACGTCTACGCTGCTTGAAGTTAATTATGTCAGCTGGCTAAAACTTCAGGAATCCGATAAAACCATGGATAAATTTCTGATCAATGCCCTGGAAAAAGGGTATGCCGCTAAAGAAAAAAGAGAACGTGATTTACTGCTGCTGGATGCAGAAGAACGATACCAGAATTTCAAACATGAATTTCCGGGTCTGGATAAACGTGTTCAATTACAACATATCGCTTCCTACCTGGGAATACAACCAGAATCGTTGAGCCGGATCAGAAAAAAACAAAGCAGTTAACATAGATCAATTTTCTACAACCCGCTCGCAGATAGTTTCGTGTTAAAATTACAACACGATGAATCTGCAAAACAATACTATTCTCATCACTGGTGGAAGCTCGGGTCTGGGTCTTGAAATGGCAAAACAATTCATAAAACTTCAAAACAAGGTGCTGATTTGCAGTCGCAACAGAGATAAACTCGAAGCTGCAAAAAAAAGCTTACCTGAATTAATTACCTATGTCTGTGATCTTAGCAAAGAAGCTGAACGAAAAAACTTAGCCGCCTGGATTCAATCCAACTATCCTTCCCTGAATATGCTTATTAATAATGCCGCTATCGTACATAGAAACAATTTCAGCAATGATCCTGATGCATTTGAAAAAGCAGTAAATGAAATTCAGACAAACCTGCTTGCACCCATTCACCTGACCAAATTATTTCTTCCAATGCTTCAGCAACATTCTACCAACAGCATTATAAATATTAGTACCGGTCTTGTATATACGCCACGCGCCTTGTACCCTATTTACAATGCAACCAAAGCAGCTCTACATTCCTTTACGCAGGCACTTCGTCACCAAATCAATCCATCCAATACCAACATTATTGAAGTTTTATTTCCTGTTGTAGATACTCCCTGGCATGAGGGAAATGCACCAAAAATTGCCATCAGCCCGCAAAAGGCGGTGAAAGAAATGCTGGCGCGATTGCATCAAAATAAATTGGAAATCAAAATAGGCGCAGTAAAACTCCTCTATTATTTATCCAGGATCGCACCAGGATTCGCCTTCAAAAAAATCAATTCCCTGAATTAATGCTGGATTGTGAAAACTCCTGAAAGCCTTTTGCATTTATCTGATTATCGAGTGCATGCAGGATATCCAGTTTTTCCCGCTGGGTAAGATGAAAATTTAATGCTGCCTTCATCTCTTCCTTCTCCGGCAGATACTGAAAACTGATGCGGGAAAATTGTCCGGGTAATAAATCACTTACCATACCCAATTGATCCTGCTGATTATACTGTTGCATTTTATACCAGTTAAGCTGTAGTAAAAGCAAAGGCTTGGTAACAATTTCAGATACCGCCTGCGATTCAAACGGATATTCCCAACCCCCACCCTGCCTGTCTTTAATTTGTAGAAAGGTAACGCCGCTTGTATTATCCCTGATCCAGTCACGGAAAACATGAATAAAACGAACTGCTGTTTCAATTCCATAATTATCTCTTAATCCGGCATCCATCACATCAATTACGGGTTCGGTTGGTAACCAGACATTTGGTAAAACATAGGGAAAAGTTGCATTCATGCGAAGTGCCGTGAGTAAACGAAGATTCATCGGATCCTGCTTTTCCAGTAAAGCTGCAAAGTCAACTGCATCCGGATCACCGGCCAGTTGAAGTGCCGGATCACCCGCCGGTTTCATTAAAAAACTAAGCGGATGTGTACTGATTAACATCTTCCTGCCATCCCTGGTTATTACAGAATTGAAAATCATGGTTGGAATCAATGCCTGTTTCTCCTCTGTTTTCAAAGCACTTAATTCTTTATCCAGTAAAAGCCGGGTGTTTTTATTCAACTGTTGTTCAAAAGAATAGGCCCGATCCTTCACATATTCATAGTCGCCCACTTTAAACTTTTGAGCGGGAGCTGCCAAATCCCTTGCCACAAAGGAAGAAAAAGTTGGATTTAATAAATCTTTCGATATATCATCCACATATATTGGGTCCTGCAAACGAACAGGTTTTCCCAAATCGCGCTCTCTGGACAATGCCCTGAAATAGGCCGCACCCAACATTCCTCCGGATGCACCGGTAATCATAAAGGTTTTACGCATCAGTTGTCCCCCGCATAAACTATCCAGTTTTTGCATTACACCCATGGTAAAAGTTGCACTTCGGGTACCCCCTCCGCTAACATTAATTATGAATAGACGGGGTTTCTCAAGAGCCTGTCTTCTTTTCCAATTTTCCAACACCTCAATCATAGCTGCTGAATCATGGGCAATCCGGTCGGGTGAACCCAATTTAGCCAGCTGTTCTGCAGAATATTCCGCTTTCTTAATCTCTTTTCCATAATTCAATCCATAGGCCTTATTGGTTGGATCGATTACACCAAACCGATACAATACATTCAGCACAATAATCAGCACTACGGCAAAAGGTACGCTCCAGCTTTGTAAAAAATAAGAGAAGGCACCGGCAACTGAAACCAGTATGGCGAAGAAGATGGTTATGCTTGCTGCAGCCGGTAATTGAAACATTTCATAATCGAGCAGAAATCCCACCAGCATTAAAAAAACAAAGGCAATAAAAATAGAAAGTACTGCTGCAAAATGATGGCGACTGAAAATACTTTCCAGAAATTCCTTGCTATAATGCGTTACATCCCGCACTGCTTTTACATTCAGCCTTCCGCTCAAATAGGTGGTTACTTTGATAAGCCGACTCCCGCCACTGTTCAATACAATATGTGGTTTCACCCCCTTGTGCAGCGCCATGGGGCCCGTATTGAGGCTGATCATATTCCGGGCAATAGTGATATCCGCTCCAAAAAAATAGCCGAAAGACAGAAACACAATCAATATAAAGCCAATCAGAAATCCGCCTGCCAGTGTCAAAACTTCAGGTAGCGATAACAATTCTTTATGCAGATCAAAATCGACGGCGTGAAAAAAATAATAAGCCAGAAAAATAATCGGAATTACTGCGTTGTTGATGCAGTATTTAAGGAATGGTCTTGTGGTGGTTGCCAAAAACCTAAAATGCCGGCAGAATAGAATAAATGTGGTGATATTCCAGCTCATGATGAATATCCCGATTGATATACCAACAATTCCGGCAGAAACAGCGTTCACACTCCCCAGGTATTCGGGCGACAAATACAACGAATCAACTCCAAAACTTGCCATAAAGTTTCCGCTGACCGCACCGAATAAAGCAAACCAGAAGATCAGCAAAATCTGAAACTTCTTGAAGTGGAGCAGCACCAATTGTACGGCAAAGGAATAAAATATGGCTTTGAGGCGGCGCTTCATAGTGGTTTCAAGATACACTCTTAGAACGTTTAGACAAGGCGCAAATTATGCCCGCTGCCTGCGATCACTAAAAAGATAGAGCATGCCAACCAGCGACAAAACCAGAAACATGGCCACCAACTGGTGGATTTGGGCCATCCATTCAAAATTACCCCAGCGGTTGGGTACTATTTCCTTACTGGTCAGTACGGCTAAAATTCCCAGTAAAACCTGAATAACCACCAATAACAAAGGCCAGCGCAGATACCGCTTTGAAGCATTGGAAACCTGCTCCTGGCTAGCTTTTCTGTACCAAACTATAATGAAGATAGTGATGAGATAGGCCAGATTTCGGTGAATAAAATGAACGGTAATCGTATTATCAATAAAATTAATCAGCCAGGGCTGGTGACTGCCCATTCCTTCAGGTAACCAGGAACCATTAATGGTGGGCCAGGTAGACGCTACGGCGGCAGCTTTATGTCCGGCCATCAATGCCCCATAAACCAATTGCAGGGTCAATAATCCCAGAATCAGCCAGATTCCTTTTTTCATCGTAGCAGAATAACGGCGCTCACCTGGAGGTACCAGCAATTGCAGTGCAAACCAGAACGTATAACAAAGCAGACCGATTGCCAGAACAAAATGCAATGCCAGCCGGGTTGGTTTTACATAAACCGCATCTCCGGTGAGCCCGCTTGCTACCATGATCCAGCCAACCGCCCCCTGCAGGGCACCCAGCACAAAAAGGATCAATAGCGGGTTAACCATTTCGCGTTTCAGGTAGCGTTTTCCAATCAGGTAAACAAATCCCACCAGAAATACAACTCCAATCAGCCGGGCCCAAAAGCGATGAAACCATTCCCAGAAAAAAATGAATTTGAAATCCGTTAGTGTAAAATCGGTGTTCAGTAGTCGGTATTGCGGGGTTTGCTGGTATTCCCGGAACTTTTCCATCCAACCGGTTTCATTTAATGGAGGAAGGGTGCCGGTAACTACTTCCCATTCGGTGATCGAAAGTCCCGAACCGGTTAGCCGGGTAATTCCACCAAGCAAAATTTGCACAATTATCATTCCCACCCCAATCAGCAGCCAGATGGCTACTGCTTTTTGTCCTCGTTGAGGAGGATTGAACTGAAGGATCGTTTCCATGGCCCGCAAAGTTATCCCATTGCGATGGTTACGCCAACGACTGTTGAAACTCAGGATTTTTTACTGGTAGGAATCGCTAACAGCGGAATATGAATACCATCTGCCACTTTTGAAGTAATGCTGTAATTAAAGAGTTTATCAAATACGGTGCGTTCGTGCACAAACATCAGGAGTACCGCTTTTTTGCGATCCGCTGTATAATTTACCAGGTTCTTCCACATGGGTAAATCATCCTTTTTAGGAACCAGGTGGGCGGTAATTTCCGGATATTCAGCAACAGCAGCTTCCATTTCGTCCTGATCTGTTTCCGGTACGGATGTAAGCGATATCACTTCTACTTTGGCTTTCATCCAGTTGGCCCACTCCACCAGTTTTGGCAAACAGGTTTTGGCTTCTTTCAGGGAGATGGCCGCCAGCACTTCGTCCAATTCCGCCGGGTGCCAGTCGCGCGGAACGGCCATTATTGGAAATAAACTGTGGTTGATCATAGTGCTGGTATTGCTGCCCCAGAAACGCTCCATGGCATTGGAAGCTCCATGCGTTCCCATGATAATAAGATCAGCTTTATGCTCAAGCATATGATTGATGATACCACCATTGATCATCACACTTTCACGAACAGAGGTGGTAACGGTTGGAGCTCCCTCTCCGCAACAGGCCTGACTGCGTTCTGCAACAATTTCTGCCAGTTTTGCTTCTATCGCACCAAGGTCTACATGATGCGGGTCAATATGCCATTCGTTGGGATAATCATGGGCTGCCTTAAAATTCAGAATATGCAATACTTCTATCGTGAAGCCCTTGCCTTTTGCAATATATAAGGCCTGATCCAATGCACTGATGGCATTGGGAGAAAAATCAAAAGGAACTAAAATATTCGCCATGTGAGTCATTTAATCTATTCGTTATACTTCTTCTTCCATTAATAAATGCCAGCGTTTCTGTGCAAATGCTGAAATATTGAGCTTTTTTGCTACCTGACGATAGCGGGTAATTCCGAAAATAAGAATGCCAATCGATACAATCCAGAAACCAAGCTCCAAAAGCCAACCCAGTTTCAGTTGAAAAAAACTGTTCAGGGTCAGTCCGGCGATGGAAAAATACAAACTTGATCGGATATAGGCCAATAAAGTGCGCTCATTTGCCAAACGGGTGCGCTCCACAGCCAGTTCATCCGTCAGGGAGAGTTTGGTTCGGGTGGGCGCTTGTTTTTCAGCATTCATACCAGCACTTTGCGACAAGTTACGCAAGAATTGATTAAGCCGTTCCCTTTAATATCTTATTCCAATATAACCAGGGTAATACATATTTCTTTAATGCCCACATGGTCCAACGGGGTTTGGACTGATCAAATGGAAAAGTTTCCATTGGCTCATTTTCATAACCGAATTCAGCAAGGATGAGTTTACCATATCCCACCACTAACGGACAACTTCCATATCCGGTATACACTGCGTGTAAAGGCTCTCCATCAATGAAGGAAAGCAGGTTCTTCACCAACACCGGAGCCTGTTTGCGAACTGCTGCGCCTGTTTTTGCATTGGGTGTACTGGTGGCATCACCAATTCCGAATATTCGCGGATAACGGTTATGCTGCAATGTAGACTTGTTCACATCCACCCAGCCGGCTTCATTTGCAAGAGGACTTTTCCGTATAAAATCAGGCGCACTTTGTGGCGGCACCACATGGATCATATCAAAATGTTTGCTTATAAGTGTTGTTACACCCTGTGGATCAACCACTTTAAAAGTGGCTATTTTCGCAGGTCCATCTATCTCCACCAGATCATGTTTAAAATTCAGACCAATACCATATTCATTCACTTTTTTCATGAGTTCATCAGCATATTTTTTTATGCCGAAAATCACGGATCCAGCCGTTACAAATTCAACCTTAGTTTTACCCTGCAATCCATGTTTCCGAAGATAATCTGCAGTCAGGTACATAATTTTCTGTGGTGCTCCCCCACATTTCACCGGAGTACCCGGACTTGTAAAAAGTGCAGTATCACCCGCTTTAAGATCTTTTAACAATTCAAATGTATAGGGCGCCAGTTCAAATGAATAATTGGAAGTTACCCCATTCTTACCCAGGGTTTCAGGAAGACCTTTTACCAGATGCCAGTTCAATTGAATTCCCGGGGCAACAATCAGGTAATCATACGTATACTCCCCCCCATTAGCTGTTATAACCATGTTCTGATCCGGCTCAAATTGAGCAGCAGCTTCCTTAATCCATTTAACCCCTTTCGGCAATACAGATGCTTCTGAACGAACCGTATCATGAATATCAAAGGTTCCGGCACCAACCAATGTCCAGGCAGGTTGGTAATAATGTTTTTCTGAAGGTTCAATGATGGCAATATCCAACCCTGGCCTTTTTCGCAGGAGCTGTGCTGCGGTTGAAATACCGGCATTTCCGCCTCCAATTATTAAAATCTGATGATGTTGTTGCATATCAATCGTTTAGATATTAAAGGTAGCTGAGCTCTCCCCGGTTGAATGTGACAGCTGTCACGCCGAGACCTGATTTTGCTTTGCCCGGATTTTAACCTGCTTTGACCATATTTTCACTATTTACGGATAATATTCAGGAATTGATTAAATTACTGTCATTCAAACACTTATTAGCTACAACATGAAAGTCTTACAATTCACCATTCCGGTTCCGGGTGAAAAAAACATCATTGTACAGCGCGATAAGATGGCGTACATGTACCAGCATTTACATCGTCACGATGAAATGCAACTGACCTGGATCATAAAAGGGGAAGGCACCCTGGTTGTGGAAAACAATATGCATCCATTCCGATCCAATGAAATTTATTGTATCGGAGCCAACCAGCCTCATGTTTTCAAAAACGATCCCATTTATTACGATGGCCAGCTGGAAGTGGAAGCTCTAACCATTTTTTTCAATCCGGCTGGTAAACTGCAACACCTTTTTGATCTGACGGAAACCAAACAGATCAGACAGTTTCTGCATAAACACAGATCAGGTTTTATTCTTCCGGAAGAAATGACGGAACCGATCAGTAACCTGATGATTCGAATGGAACAACAATCCAATGTGGATCAGATTATCAGCTTTCTGGAATTGCTTCATACCTGCTGTGGTGCTTTCCAGCTGAAGGAACTGTCCAGTGTATCTGAAATGGCGCAGTTTAGTGAGAATGAAGGTCTCCGCTTAGGCACTATCTACAATTTCATTTTGAACAATTACGCAGAACAACTTACCCTCGATGATGTAGCCAAACAGGCACATATGACCCCACAGGCTTTTTGCCGTTTCTTCAAAAAAAGGACCCGACATACTTTTATTTCCTTTTTGAATGAAGTAAGAATTAATGAAGCCTGCAAAAAACTGACAGAAGGTGGTTTTGATAGCATCTCCACCATTGCCTATACCTGCGGTTTCAACAGCATCACCAATTTCAACCGGGTATTTAAATCGGTATTAGGGAAATCGCCCAGCGAATATGTTGAGTCCTATACATTGAATACGTATGATGTGGCCAGCTAGTTGTTAATTAACAATCCACTCATGAAGTCCGGCTGAATGTTTCTCTGGAAGTTTTACTTCCAGCCGCAATGCAGTTGTTTTTACCGGTTTGAATTTTATCACATTATATCCATCTTTACTGATCGGATCCATTTTCTCAATTTCTACCGGAAGGTATTTGCCATTTTTTTCATATTGAAGAGTGTAGGATTGCGGAATCCGGCAGCCGCCAAACGGACCATCATCAAACCAGTAAAAACTGGAAGAGCTGATGCTGTACTCTTTGTCGAAATTATATTGCACCCATTCGGTTGTATTCTCTTTTGGCCACCAATGCAGGTAAATCGAATTCCGATCCTGTGAACTGGATGGCTCATACTGATCATTTAATCCCCGTAACATTCTGGAATTATTTTGCGATGAACTTACCTTGCTTTTAGAAGCAATGGTTGGTGCAGGCATAGGCAATGCAGCTGATTCGGCATAGGGAATCCAAACCTGCATTTCACCCGGACCTCGATTATTCCAGGAATAATAAGGGATAGCTTTAACCGTTTGTTCTGATCTCAATAAGGTTTTGCTGTTTACCTGGCGTTTGGTGCTGCTGCCTTTTGCTGTTAATACCATCACCCCATTCAACAATTGCGGCTCATATTTTGCAGTAATTGCTGCTGAACGATCCACCACAATATTATTGGCAGCATTGTCTTTATTGTCAACACCTTCGATACAATATACAATTGGTCCACGTTGAAGTGCAAATCTATTTTGGTCATCCTTAACCTGCTGATTTGCGATCACCTTCTCAATTTCAAGCGGTAATTCTAATTGCAGACGATCTCCTTTTTTCCAGGTTCTTTTTATCACAGCATACCCTTTCTCCATGGTATAATCAAGGGCTTTCCCGTTTAATAAAAGGCGGATAGGCTTACGCTGTGTATCCATGAATGCATAGAGACTACCCGGAACCGCTTCCTGTTTAGCCCATCCGGGAATTCGTAGATGCAGGGAAAAAGCATTGGCAGGGGCCTGATTCAATTGGAGGGCAACCTGACCTTTCCAGGGGTACTCGGTAATTTGTTCCAGCTCCAGCTTTCCAGCTGGCAATTCAATAGAAGAAGTGCTGGCAACATAAAGATTCAAATACAACTCATTTTCTCTTTTCGCATATACATAACCGGGAATTGATGGCATGAAACGAGTCATATTTGAAATGCAACAGGCACATCCAAACCAGGCACTGCGTTGGTGTTGTCCCATGGAGGCCAATGGGTTCGGATAGAAAAACCGATCCCCGCTTAATGACACACCTGATAACAAGCCATTATACAGAATACGTTCCAGGACATCAATGTACTGGGCATCTCCATTCATTAAAAACATCCGGCTGTTCCAGTAAACATTCGCAATGGATGCACAGGTTTCTGCATATGCAGACATGTTCGGTAACTGATAAGCAGCACCAAATGCTTCCCCATGTCCGGTGGCTCCAATGCCCCCCGTGAGGTAAATTTTATGTTCCATTACATCCTTCCATATATCATTGATTGCACTGATATATTCTTTGTTTCCGGTTAGTGCTGCCACATCTGCCATACCGGTATACATATAAGCAGCCCTTACTGCATGCCCAACTGCTTCATGCTGATCCGTTACCATCTTGTGCGACTGGCTATATTCTGCTCCTTTGATATCGCCATTACCACGGATATCAAGAAAAAATTTGGCGAGATCGAGGTATTCCTTTTTTCCGGTTACCCGATACAGCCGGGCCAGTCCCATTTCCACCACCTGATGGCCTGGGAAATAAGCAGCTTTACCAGGTCCGAAATCCCGAACCAGCAGGTCTGCATTCTTTAGTGCGATATCCAGGAAATTCCGTTTTCCTGTTGCCAGATAATGTGCCACTGCTGCTTCAAAAAGGTGTCCGGAATTATACAACTCGTGGCTCAGATCAGGATCTTTTTCCCAGCGCTTCGTACTTATCCAGGGATGCAGGGTATCCGGCTTCATGGTCCGGAATGTATATAAATAACCATCCGGCTCCTGCGCATCCCCAATAATCTGTATCAATGTATCAATTGTTTTTTCCAGTTCCGGATTGGGCCTGGTTTGCAGAGAATAAGATGCGCCTTCAATCAGCTTATATAAATCCGTATCATCAAATGGATATTCAGTAATTTTCCCTACCGGCATTTTGCCTGCAGCTTTCAGAAAGTTATCAATCCGGCCTGTTTCCCTGCACTTTTGTAAGGTATAAGGTATACTTACCGTAGCATTCACTTCAATTTTCGGAGCCCAGAAATCATCGTGAAAATGAACCTGGGTGAATGGAACCGGCTGGATGGGATAATCATTATGAACCGTTTGTGCATTCAGTTCCGAACTAAAAATTCCCAAAGCAACAGCAATCGATAGATATTTCGTCCTCATAATAGCATGCATTTTTCAAAATTAAATGTACATATGACATTTAAATTACAATATACACAAATTCACTCTTGATTCCCGAATTTTCTCCAATTTGCCAAAAAGGCTGCTCCTTGCGGAACAGCCTCATTATGCAAACTGATCAATAATAATTACCGATAATCAGGATTCTGCGCCAGGTTCGGATTCTTATTCAACTCTGCCTCAGGTATAGGAAATAATGTTCTCATCTTACCATCCCCTTTAGGACGATGATTAAACCAGATTTTTCGATGGAATACACCAAATCGGATCATATCCTGCCGACGATGTGCCTCAGCTGCAAATTCCCATCCCAATTCATCATAAAAACGACCGAATGGAATGTCTCCACCACCCTGCACTTCTGTTACTACACCATCTTTCCAATACCCATAATTATAGGAACTACCCTGACTTAATTCAGCTGCTGTAACAGTAGCCTTGGCTGGATCAGTATTGGCGAACGCTCTTTGCCTTACCTGTGTAACCAGTGTTGCAGCATCAGCCCCATTACCGGTTCTGAGCAGACATTCGGCTTTCATCATCAATACGTCTGCATAACGGAATACGGGGAAATCCGTGCTTAATCCGCCTCTTGCTCCAACTTTAATTTCAAATTTTCCAATTCGATAGCCCTGGAAAAAATCCGCCAGTGCAATTCCATCCACATGACGGGTATAATCAAGAATCATTTCTCCTGTTGTCACACTATACTGAGGCCCCATTATCCAGGTATCTTTCATCCTTGTATCGTCCTCATCATAGGTATCAATAAATTGTGGAACTGCACAGTTGCCACCCCATGGCTGAGCAGCCATATTCAATACATTCCGATGTGCGGTAGCCAGTGTTTTCATATGGATAGAGTTCTGCGTAGCAAAAACTTCATCATATGGGACAGCCAGAATCAACTCCTTTGAATTTTCATTTGCAGTAACAAAATTATTCTTGTAATTCGACTCCAGTATATAAATATTGGCGGCAATGATATCGTTACATTGCTCCATACATTTCTGCCATTGTGAAGTTCCTGTATATACTTCAGCATTCAGATAAAGACGTGCAAGAATTGCTTTAGCAACCCACTTGTTGATTCGTCCATACATCGATTTGTCCGCCACAGTACTCAAATTATTCATATTCTCCAACAATTCCTTCTCAACAAATTCATATACTTCCTGACGGGTCGATTGCTGTGGAAGCGTAGCATCAGAGAAATCAGTTACCAATGGAACATTTCCATGTGTATCCACCAATAAGGAATAATAAAATGCACGGAGCGATTTCAATTCTGATACCAAAGCATCCTTCCCATTGGCAATCGGAATTGAACCTGATTCAATCTGGAATAAAATTCGGTTGACTGTATTTATTCCATTATAACAGTTATTCCAGAGATTATGTGGTTGCCATTGAACCTGGTTCCATTCGTGATTGTGCATCCGCTGATAGGTACCGCCATCATACCAGCCATTTGGTCTTGCAGGAGTAACGATAATATCAGCCGGTTCTTCCTGTAAATCGAAATTACCCTGCCACCCCGCATACATGGGACGCATAATAGTATATGCCGGACCAATAATAGCCGGAATATCTTTCTCTGTAGGCCGGAAAGATGTTTCCAATACCTGGTCATATACTTCTTCATCCAGTTTGGTACATCCTCCGGAAAAAAGAGCTGCACTTGTCAACACTGCTGCTATGCTTAGAATTTTATATTGTTTCATGATGGATCAGTTTTCAAGTTAAAAGCCAATATTTAAACCCAATGTGAAGGTGCGAGTAGTTGGATACTTATCACGTGAATCCGCACCGGGATCCAGTCCCAACCGATTTACTTCCGGATCAATTCCTTTATAACCAGTTAATACCAATAAATTAAGGGCAGATGCATAAACACGGGCCGTCCGGAAGTAACGACTACCCTGCACATCAAAACTATACCCTACTGTAACATTATCCACTTTCCAATGATCACCGTCCTCAATATAATGGGATACATAAGCCAGGTCATTATCCAACACCCGTTTGCCATACACCTCATCTAGTGAAGACTTCAGCATATTGTACTGCTTGATTTTTGGATTCTCATAATACATTCGCTGAAAATTCAGTATCTGGTAACCAAATGCACCTCGCATGTTTACAGCAATATCAGCACGCTTATATCGGAAATAGAGGTTCAGTCCGGCTACATGTTTCGGAATTCCATTGCCCAATACTTTTTTATCTGATGGAGTGGATTCACTGATTGGTTTCGGCTTTCCATCTTCCCCCTCAATGATCCATTTTCCTTCCTCATCAATATCAATAGATTTATAACCCCAGAAGTTTCCGATAGGGTCTCCAACTTTTACCCGGTGCGTTGCTTCCTGAATCGGTTCACCTGTATATCCGGTATAGAAAAAATCATTGGTTGTCTGGTAAATCTCATTGGAAATGGACAATAGTTTATTCTTATTTCCTGAATAAGTAAGGTTTGCCTTGAAATCCATATCCTTTTCACGGATGATATCATAATTTATCAACACTTCCAGACCACGATTCAGCATACTTCCTGCATTTGCCAGTGTTGTACCAAAAAGATTGGGTGGCACAGGTACAGGGAAGCTATACAACATATCACGTGTATTGCGCTGATAAAAATCAATACTACCACTTAACCGGCCTTTGAACATCGCATAATCAAGCCCGATATTATATTCTTCTTTTTTCTCCCAACGCAAATCCGGATTAGGATTTCTTGTAGGAGAAATGGGTTGAATCCACTGACCATTATAGAGGTAACGGTTATTACTATATGCCAACGAAATGAGCGACTGATACGGATCGGTAGGTACTGTTCCTGTGATACCAAATCCGGCCCGCAATTTTAGGTCATCCAGAAAGCTAGCATTCGCCAGGAAATTCTCCTTATTGATACGCCATCCCAATGATACAGCCGGAAATGTACCCCATTTATAATTCGCTCCGAATTTGGATGAGCCCTCATGTCGTACACTCGCCATCAAAAGATACTTTTCGCTCAGCGAATAATTTAACCGACCGAAAAACCCGATCAGCTTATGATTGGTTTTATAGGATCCCAATCCATAGGCACTGTTATTTTGCAAAAGCAATGCATCACCGGCCGCCAGATTATTATAGGTATACAAATCAGTTGGAAAATTTGAATTGGCAGCATTGAACCCTTCACTGGTTACATCCTGCCAGCTATAGCCGCCCAATACGGTAAATCGGTGTTGCCCTACTGCTTTGGTATAATCCGTCGTAAGCTCCATCAGATTATCCTGGTATAATCCAGTTGTACGGGATGCATAACCAGTACGATTATTTACAACAGAAGCCCGGTGATTAAAACTTTCGGAATATCCGGATAATGAATTGATTTTAACATTGGATACCAGCAACTTAATATTCAAATCCTTCAATGGAGAAAATACCACACTCCCATTAAGGCGCAGTTCAGAAGTACGAAATTCTCCGGAAGTTTCGTCGATACTCCGCACAGGATTATCATAGTTATAAGCATTCGGATCTTCTTTCCACTGTCCGCGATAATCAAACACACTATCTGTTGGGTTACGAATAATAGCCTGACGATAGATATAATCGTAATTGGGACCAGAAAAATATTTCCTGTTTCTACCCAATACACTAACATTAAAACGCAACCGATTATCCAGCATATTGTGGTTCAAATCTATCCGACCGGTAAACTGCTTGTTATCCGAACGGTTGAATAAACCCTGCCAGTCTCTCAGGTTAAGTGTTGCAATATAATTGGACTGTGCTGTTCCTCCCTGAAGTGATACATTATGCACATGGCTGATAGGATTACGAGTAATTTCCTTTAACCAGTCTGTGCTGGTACCTTTATCATAAGTTGCAGGATAAAAACCATCGTCTACCAATTTTCGAACATCTGCTGCATTCAGGAACTCCATTCTTCGCGCAATGGTCTGCAGACTTACATAACTATCATAGTTAAGGGTTACCGGCAACTTGCCATTTCTCTTTCTTGTAGTAATCAAAATAACACCATTAGTGCCTCTTGTACCATAAATAGCAGCAGCAGATCCATCTTTCAATACATCAATTGATTCAATATCCTCGGGTGCAATCGTATTTAATGAACCGGGAATTCCATCAATCAGAATAAGTGGCTCCGTTGTAGACATTATGGTACTGTTTCCTCTTAATGATATCTGTGTGGTTGCATTCGGATTGCCACTGGGAGAAACAATCGCCAAACCGGCCACCTTTCCCTGGATAAGCTGACCGGCATCCCGGGCAAAACCCTGCGTAAAATCTTCCCGCTTTACATTGGCAACCGCTCCGGTTACTTCTCCTTTTTTCTGCTTTCCATAACCTACCACTACCACATCATCCAAACTGGAATTGGATGGTGATAGCTGTATGGCAATCGATGATTTTCCCGCCGGATCAATATCCTGCGATGCAAAACCCACTGAACTTATCCTGATTTTCGCATTCGCACGGGAAAGAAACAATTCAAACTCTCCCTTCTCATCGGTGGCAGTTCCATTCTGCGTTCCGATTTCCGTTATCGTTACACCTGGAAGTGGTAATCCCTCCTCATTGGTAACTTTCCCTGTTACCCGGTTTTGATTATTTTCCTGTGCCCGGGCAGATATGCCGGTTACAAGTAGTGCTGCAAGTAGCAGGAAGACAAAAAATGGGTTGTTCTTCCCATAAAGAATTCTCATAGCTTAACAATTTTTGGTTGTGACAGAAAGCAATCCGTTAATTGTAATATTTACACTTAAATGTAAAACCATGAATTCTCTACCGATTCACACATTTTATTTAATTGTTACCAGATATTAGCAGCTTATTACTTATTCCGATCTGGAGGTACTATTCGAAAAAGACTTTTCACGAAGAAATCACGCTTTCGGATTCTGCCATAAGGACCTCCATCACTATGGCCCATTCCCGGTATACTCAGCAATTCGAAATGTTTACCACTTTTTATGAGTGCATCAGCCACCCGATAAGTTGATTCCGGTGGAACATTGTTGTCCTCATCCCCAACAATCAGCAGTAAATTTCCGCTGAGTTTATTTGCATGCGTTATATTAGATTGAGCTTCATAGTGTTGTCCAACCGGATAGCCCATCCATTGCTCATTCCACCATTGTTTATCAATCCTGTTATCATGGCAACCACAAGCTGAAACAGCAGCTTTATAAAAGGATGGATGAAAAAGTAACCCGCCCAGTGCATTTTGTCCGCCCGCTGATGTGCCATATAATCCAACTCTTGTGGTATCCACCCAGGGATATGTTTCTGCTAGCGCTTTAATCCACCTGATCCGGTCAGGAAAGCCTCCATCCGCAAGGTTCTTCCAGCATACATCATGAAACGCTTTGGACCGATTTGCTGTTCCCATTCCATCAATTTGCACTACTATAAAGCCAAGTGCTGCCATACTCTGCATTTCACTGTAAGGCAGGTAAGATTTCGGAACAAATGCATCCTGCGGACCAGCATAAATATGCTCAATCACCGGATATTGTTTCATTGAATCCATATCCACCGGCCAGCATACCACTCCCCATATATCTGTTTTACCATCCCTGCCTTTTGCTTTGAAAGGCACTGCAGTTGGAATTTGCAGTGCTTTTAAACGACTTGTATCGGGTGTTTCAACTGTCATCAGCTTTTTCCCGGTTGCACCTGATCGAACGGTTATTATCGGTGCTTTGTTTACTTCTGAATAACTATCCAGAAAATACTTTCCATCCGCTGAATAACTTACCTGATGATGCCCAGTCTCCGGATTCAATTCAACTAAATTTCTTCCGTCAAATCCAATCCTATAATGATGCACATAATATGGATTCTCGAGCTCCTTCATCCCAGCCCCACGAAACCAGATTTCCCTTTTCTTATAGTCAATACTATCAATCTCTTTTACTATCCAACTCCCGGAACTTATCTGGTTTTTAATTTTACCACTTACTATATCCAGCAGATAAAGGTGCCGCCAGCCATCTTTTTCAGAACTCAGAATAATTTCATTGGTTTCTGGCAGATAGTCTGTAAATATGCGTGATTCATAAATAAAACTGTTTGTCTGCTCATCATATACCGTCCTGATTTCTCCGGTATGAATATCAGCTTCAAGAATACGAAAACGCTGGTGCCCCCGATCAACCCGTTCAAATAAAAATTTCCCTGACTGCGTTTTATTAAAATGGAGATAGGGTGCGCCAAAAAAATCAATTATTGGAATATTAATTTTTCCGGGTTCCTTTTCGCCAATTTTATATACCATCATTTCATAACTGGTAAAAGGATCGCCTGGTTGTTTGTAAGGAATCGAAAAATGCCCTCCCCGGGTACTTGCGTCCCCGGCCATTTTTAAATAATGAATCACAGAATCTTCGTAGGGCAGTATTCTGTAGAAAATCAAATAACTTCCGTCGGGAGACCATGCCATGGAGCCATATTTTGCATATTCCGTTCCATCAGATGTAAGCTGTATTTCCGTTGCCCCTGTTAAGGATTTTAATTGAAGATTATGGTTGATTACTTCCGCTTACCATTTTTTATCTGGCGAAACAGCATCTGTCGAAAAGTTCATCCACCTGCTTCGCTTGGTCCAGCCATTTTCGCCATTCGTCCAACGAAAATTCCGATCATTGGAATTCACCGGCCGGATTACATAACTGATTAGATCAAGCTCCCATCTTTTATGATCATGACTGAATTCCATTTGTTTCCTTTCCCCATCAACCCGATTAATAGTAATTTCAAGTCGATTGGCTTGTATCGTTTTTTTAGTTACTGCAGATAAACCTACAGCTAACCGGGAATGATCAAAGGCAATTTTTTTTACCCCCTTTTCCGGATTAACTTCCAGGTACTCCATTGTGCTATCAGGATGTATACGCTGATACCAGAACCGATTGCCTTTTTCGAACCAAACAGGCTGCACATATTGATAATAAACACTTGTTCTAACAGCACTATCGAGTCTGGCTGCTTTTTTATACCGTAGCAGCATCTCCTCTCTTGTTGGTTCATGTAAGTTGCCCCGCGTTTGAGACCGAAGGGAAAAATTTGCTGCACTAATTATTACTACCAGAAGGATTATTTTTTTGTACATACCAGTCAGATTTAGCCAATACCAAACTTAACGGGACTGTACAGGTATGATTTTACAGCATTTAGCGGAAGCTGGTCTGATTTTAACCCGCCTGCACCGTTTGATGCAGGATTCCTTAATTTCCATTTCGTGTAAAACCCGCTGCATATGAGTTCAACCAGTTTTAAACCGACCCTTCGTTTATTAGATGCCACCATGGTGGTGGCTGGTTCAATGATTGGCTCCGGTATCTTTATTGTTAGCGCTGATATCACCAGAAATGTTGGGAGTGCCGGCTGGCTGATAACCATCTGGCTGATAACCGGTTTCATGACTATAACCGCAGCCCTGAGTTATGGCGAATTGAGTGGTATGTTTCCCAAAGCAGGTGGACAATATGTTTATTTAAAAGAAGCATACAATCCACTTATTGGTTTTTTATACGGCTGGAGTTTTTTCGCTGTTATTCAAACAGCCACCATTGCAGCAGTAGGCGTTGCTTTCGCTAAATTCACCGCATATTTATTTCCCGCGCTCAGCACGGATGCTGTTGTGACAACCATAGGCGGACTTCGTATTTCACCCGCACAGCTACTTTCCATCTGTGTGATTATTTTGCTAACCTATATCAATACCAGAGGTATTAAAAGTGGCAAACTGATCCAGACTACGTTTACGCTTACCAAACTACTTAGCTTATTCGGATTGATCCTGTTTGGGATGCTTGCATTCAATGCAGATAGTTGGAACAGCAACTGGAAATCCGCCTGGACTTTACAGAAACTGGTACCAGGGTCTTCAGTAGAAACCTATACCACAATCGCAGCACTTGGTGCTGTAGCCGCTGCTATGGTAGGTTCGATCTTCAGCAGCGATTCCTGGAATAACGTAACATTTATTGCGGGCGAAATTAAGAATCCCCAACGAAACATAGGACTGAGTCTTTTCCTCGGGACCCTTATTGTTACAATCATTTATGTATGCACCAATCTGGTTTATATGTCAGTGCTTCCCCTGGATGCAATCGCAGCTGCAGAAAAAGATCGGGTTGGGGTTACCGCCGCCCAGGTAATTTTTGGCAGTTCCGGTACTATAATTATTGCCATCATGATCATGATCAGCACTTTCGGATGTAATAATGGGCTGATTCTTGCCGGTGCCAGAGTTTATTACACTATGGCACAGGACAAACTTTTCTTTAAAAAAGCTGGAGAACTAAATGATAATAACGTACCTGCCTATGCACTTTGGTTTCAATGCCTGTTTGCCTGTGCCTGGAGTTTAAGTGGACAATATGGACAATTATTGGATATGATTTCCTTTGTTGTTGTAGGTTTCTATATGCTGACGATTGCCGGTATCTTCATTCTACGCAAAAAAAGACCGGATGCCCATCGTCCTTATAAAGCTTTTGGCTATCCGGTTCTTCCAATTATCTATATCCTGATGGGTCTAAGTTTTTGCGGCTTACTGATCGTTTTCAAACCAGCTTATACCTGGCCGGGCTTAATCATTACGCTCCTGGGAATTCCAATGTATTATCTGATCAGGAAAAACGATTCGGATCAAACGCAGTCAGGTTAACCGATGTTGAATTACCATTGGCCAGTTCCGCAATCAATTTTCCGGTAGCCGGGCCTAAACTGAGTCCCATCATAGCATGCCCGCCGGCAACCAACAGATTATCTACAGATGAAGAAAATCCAATATAGGGTAATCCATCCGGTGAACAGGGCCGAAAACCATACCAGATATCCTTTTCATTCGGCATATCGAGCTTCAGATCTGGAAAATAGTTGGGTACGGATTCAACAATACCTCTGACACGATTCAGATTGACCTTGTTTTGCACAGTTCCCAATTCCATCGTTCCTCCATAGCGCATCTTATTATTCATGGGCGTAATGGCAACCCTTGCCTCACATAGTATTGCCGGTATCTGGAGCTTTTGTACCGGTTGTTCAATCGTGAAAGAATAGCCCTTGCCTGGCATAATTGGGATATTGAGTCCGGCTAATTTCAATGTTTCCGGTAACCAGGAACCACTTGCCATTACAAATAGATCAGCCTGCAAACTTTTACCCCCTGCAATAATTTCTGTTATCCTGTTTTTCTTGCGATTGATTGTTTGCAATGCATGATTCTTCAGAAATTGAACACCTTTCGCTTTTAATTGCTGAATCAGTCCTTTCATTAATGCATTGGGATATAAATGCGCATCAGATTTATAATGAACAGCACCCAATACATCCAATTGAATTCCCGGTTCCAATAATTGGACGGATTCTTTATTCAGGTAAACAGCGTCGAGCCCCATTGCCCGGGCTTTTTCTGCCAGATGAAATTCTTCTTCTGCTACTGCTTCGTTTTTGAAATACATCAGTATGCCCTTTGATTCCATAAAAAAATCAAACTTCCCGGCTAACTCCTCATACAATAACTTACTCAGCAGATTCATTTCAAGTAATGGCTTTGCTGATTCCGCAACATGCCTTGCATTAGCACTCCGGATAAAGCGCAACCCCCATGAAAACAATTTCGGGCTCAGTTCCGGTTTTACATAAAAAGGGCTTTTGGAATTGAACATCCAACGAATACCCTGTCCAACAATTCCAGGCGCAGCAAGAGGCACAAAATGGCTTGGAACAATCATACCCAGATTACCATAGGAACAACTATCTGATAAATCTGTTTTATCGGTTATAATTACATCCCACCCAGTCTGATTTAGGTACCATGCACTACATAATCCAATTATACCTCCGCCAATAACAACTGCTTTCATAAAATTATTCGATTACAGCATCTCTTGTATAGTTGCCGTTTATTTTGCGCATGATGTTGAGCGGATTATCGTTTTGTAGCGCCGCTGGAAGCAATTCTGCCGGACAATTCTGCCAGCAAACCGGCCGAAGAAAACGACGAATGGATTCTGCTCCTACAGAAGTGGAACGCGCATCAGTAGTTGCAGGGAAAGGTCCGCCATGAACCATTGCGTGGCAAACTTCAACCCCGGTTGGCACCTGATTAAAGATCAGTCTGCCAACTCTGGCTTGCAACAGAGCAATAGCAGCTTTATATTCATTCAGATCAGCAGCTTCACCAAAAACAGACCCGGTTAATTGTCCGTGTAGAACATTTAACGCAATCAACAGTTCTTCAACCGAACTACAGCTTACGAACAGTGAGGCAGGACCGAAAACCTCCTCCTGCAGAGCAGGTTCCTTAATAAAATCTGCCGCGTTTACTTTGAAAAGTGCAGGAGCTCCTTTAAAGGCTTCGGATGCATCCTCGCCTTCCGTTAAAGTAATTACACCTGGCAATGATTTTAGCTTTGATTTATTGTCATAATAACTTTGACAAATGGATTTATTGAGCATGATGCCTGATGCTGATGCTTTTAATGAATCTATCAGCGCCTGCGTCAAAGTAGTTGTGTTTTCATCCTCCAGCACAAACAGGATACCCGGATTGGTACAAAACTGACCAACACCCAATGTAATGGATCCAGCTAGCTGGGTTGCCAATGCAACAGTGTTCGATTTCACTGCTGAAGGCAATACTAAAACAGGATTTATACTGCTCATTTCTGCATAAACCGGGATTGGTTCTCTACGTTCATTTGCGGCAGTATGAAACAATGACATGCCAGCTTTATAGGAACCGGTAAATCCTATGGCTTTAATTCGTGCATCCCTGGCAAGTTGCTGGCCAAGAATGGCTCCTTCACCAATAAGAGAAGAAAATACACCCTCCGGCATTCCGCATAAAATAGAGGCCCGCTGAATCGCCTGAGCCACCAATTCATTAGTGCCGGGATGAGAACCGTGTGCTTTTATAATAACCGGACAACCAGCAGCCAGGGCTGCAGCAGTATCACCACCGGCAGTTGAAAAAGCAAAAGGAAAATTACTGGCTGCAAAAACAGCCACAGGCCCAATTGCCAACTGCATTTTCCTTAAATCCGTTCGTGGCAATGGCTTTCGATCAGGTAAAGCGGTATCAATCACAGCTTCCACCCAACTTCCTTCACGTAGAACTGATGCAAAGAGTCTAAGCTGATTAACGGTACGATCTCTCTCCCCAGTTAGTCTGGCTTCCGGTAATCCGGTTTCCAGATGCGCTCTATCAATTAGTACTGGACCAATTTCCAGAATTTCCTCTGCAATTTTATCCAGAAATCCTGCTCTTCTTTCTGCCGGGATATCAGTATAAGCAGGTGCCGCCAAATGTGCAAGATGGATTGCCTTTTCTATTTCATCTTCACTTGCTATTGAAAAACCTTCAACAAGCATTTCACCCTTAACCGGACTGAAAGCAAAAAGTTTTGACTCCTGTACCTTGCCGCACAGATGACCGATTACACTAAGCCCACTGAGCATTTGATATGGTTTGTAAGTTGAGATAATCAGGTAAGTCCGGACGAATCGCCAATGCATCGTCGATTACCTTTTGTATAGCTGCCCTTTCCGCACCTTCCAGCACCAACCTGGGAGCCCGAACATATTCGGAACCGATTCCGGTTGCCTTGGCTGCAAGCTTGATGTACTGCACTAATTTTGGATGAATATCCAATTCGCAGAGCGGTAAAAACCAACGGTTAATGGCAACTGCTTCTTCAATTCGGCCAGCTTTGGCCAAACGGAAGATTGCCACTGTTTCTCTTGGAAAAGCATCCACCAGTCCGGCAACCCATCCATGTGCGCCCAGCAACAGGCTTTCCAGTGCAATCGGGTCCACACCTGTCAGTATTTTATAACGCTCTCCAAATCGGTTAAGCATCCGTGTTACATTCATCGTATTGCGGGTGGATTCTTTAACCGCCTGAATATTGTCTATGCCGGCCATTTCCTCAAACATTTCCAGTGTTATTTCTATTTTGTAATCTACCGGATTATTGTATAGTAAAATTGGAAGGGACGTATTCTTTGCAATGGTTTTAAAAAACTCAACGGTTTCGCGATCATCTGCTTTATATCGCATGGGAGGCAAAACCATTAGTCCGTCTGCTCCATTTTTCTCCGCTTCCTGGGCCAGAGTAACTGCAATTTTCGTACTTTGTTCAGCAATATTCACCAGTACAGGAACATGAGCGGGAAGACCTTCTTTTGAGTATAATAATAAATCTCTTTTTTCTTCACTTAAAAGCGTGCTGGTTTCTCCAAGGGATCCACCAATAATAATACCATCCACACCAGCTTCCAACTGTGCTTCCAGGTTTATTTTATAAAGATCAAAATCAATTTCTTCCTGTTTGTTAAAGGGGGTGAGTAATGCAGGGTAAACACCGTTCCAGTTAATGCTTGCCATAATATTTTTTTTATAGAAAAGATATGTTTCAAAATTAGCCTCTGATAACCCGAACTGCTATCCACCAATTAATGAAAAATTTACCGATTTTAACTGATTATAAAGCAGGGTTATTTTGGATAAAATCGCCAATTGGTACTGAAATCCTTTTTGGGTGAAGTATTCGTTAAAATGTGCCGAATCATTTCAACCGGCATCTGGTGTTGTTGTAAAATTTTATCATGGAATTGCCGGTAATTCATTTTTCCAACATCCACCAGTTCCTTTTTAAGTGCATAAAACTGCAATCCTCCAATCATATATGCAAGTTGGTAAAGTGGTCCATAATTACCCTGAAAAGATCGCCTTACCTCTCCTTCCGCATTGGCTCGTTCATGTCCAACGCGGTCAACCAGGAAATCGATGCATTGCTGGGGTGTCCACTTTTCAAGATGATAATTCAGCGAAAAAATGATCCTCGCGCAACGATGCATGCGCCAGAATAACATGCCGATTTTGTCTTCAGGTCCGCGCGGGAAATTCATATCCCAGAGAATCATTTCCCAATAGAGTGCCCATCCCTCCATCCAAAACGGCGTATAAAAATTCCGATAGGTTTTGTACCGCTGATTCTGGTACATCTGTAAATGATGTCCGGCAATCAGCTCATGATGTACAGTAGCTCTTGAAAAATGTGGATTATTCCCCCGCATACTCATCAGCTTATCAGGCTCTGCCATGGTATTGGTTGGATAGGAAATTATAATACTTTCTCCACCAAGAAAGAAGGGATTAACCAATTGGCGCTCCGGTGACATCATATTCATCCGCCAGCTTTCTTCTGCAATAGGTGGGATGGTTACCAACTGATGTTTCTTTATAAATTCAATACTCTGATTAAACAGATCAAGAATCATTTCCGGTTGTTTTCCTTCCGGTACAAAGGTATTCTTGACCTTTTCCAAGGCCGCTTTCCAATCGGTACCAAATCCCATTTCACGAGTAGCTTTCAGAAGCTCCTTATCACACCAGGCGAATTCCTTTTCTGCTATCTGAATTAATTCATCGGCTGTATAGGGAATGTATTCCTGTTCTAATTGGCGTTTCAGTTCAGCAGCACCAATTGGTCGTCCAATTATTCCACTTCCATCATCCGCTCCGGAGGAATTTTTTCTGGCACGAACCATAACTGCATTACTATATTGGTTCAACAAGCTGTCTGTACCTCTGTAAGGCTTTTCTAACCACCAGCTGAACTGGGGATCATAACCATAATAAAAATCATAAACGGACTTCAAGGCATCTTTTATATCCTGCAATCTTTTTTGAATAATATAAGCTGTTGAAATATCAATTTGCTGATCGGCTTCCAGATTTTTTATCTGTTCTGAAATAGTTTCTTTCCATTGATGCCACTCCCCTGCAAGGGTTGAAGCCGGAAGTTGTGCCCCCCTTCGCCTCCTTTTTTCATAGCCAAATACAGCATCCGAAAAGGGAATATAGGTTTTTGCAATGGGCAAACCTGCTGCATCTTCTTCCAGACTCCGTAATTCGTTTTGAATGGTTCTTTTGAACAATACATAATCTACCATCCCATCCATACTGAGCTGATCGTATTTAAACTGTTTAATCACATTGAGGTAATCTGTATTCAGTATTTTCATCCGTTCAATCCGTTCAGGAGAAGTTTCCAGAAAATAAAAACGGTCAAGGATTCCTTTGTCTGCCTTGTATCGCAAGATGGTATTCGTAAGTTCAGACGCCTGTAAGGAAACTTCCTGATTAGTTTTAAGCTGTGCCTGCAGAGATGCCGGAAAGATTAGTCCGATTAGTATGCCGGTAGCGATAAGTATCCGAAAGGAATGGTTCATATTGTTAAATGGGCCTGTTTAAATCAAACATACTTGAAATAGCCTGTGAAAGATAATCCTCATTTAGCTTTCACTTTACGGAAATTAACCGGGCTGATGATTCTTGCGGAACTACCCTTATTTTCGGGAACCAAGGATATTTTATGAAGAAGACTTTTTTCTGTATTGATGCCCATACTTGTGGAAATCCGGTTCGGTTGGTAGCAGGCGGCGGACCGGTATTGATCGGCAGAACCATGAGCGAAAAACGCCAGCATTTTCTGAAAGACTATGACTGGATCAGAAAAGGCCTGATGTTTGAACCCAGGGGGCATGATATGATGAGTGGATCTATTTTATATCCGCCCCATGATCCGGCCAATGATGTCGCGGTTTTATTCATTGAAACCAGTGGCTGCCTTCCCATGTGCGGACATGGAACCATAGGAACCATCACCATTGCAGTGGAAGAAGGGTTGATTGTGCCAAAAATTCCAGGCCGCATTCGGATGGAGGCTCCCGCCGGTTTGGTACAAATTGAATACAAACAGGAAGGAAATAAAGTACGCTCCGTTAAACTCACCAATGTAGCTGCATATCTGGCTTCAACCGAATTAACCGTTGATTGCCCGGAGTTGGGAGAACTGGTAATTGATGTTTCCTATGGTGGTAATTTTTATGCAATAGTAGATGTGCAGAAAAACTTTGCCGGATTGGAACACTATTCTGCAGATAAATTAATTGCCTGGGCACGCGAGTTAAGAAAACGCATCAACGAAAAATATTCCTTTGTACATCCCGATGATCCAACTATCAACGGGTGTTCGCATATTCTATGGGCAGGTGCTGTGCTGGACCCTTCTTCTACTGCTCGTAATGCTGTATTTTATGGCGATAAAGCCATAGATCGAAGCCCTTGCGGCACCGGCACTTCAGCCAGAATGGCTCAATGGTATACAAAGGGTTTATTAAAAAAAGGAGATCGATTTGTTCATGAGAGTATCATCGGTTCCACCTTTATCGGCACTATCGAAGATGAAACAACTATTGCCGGAAAACCCGCTATCCGTCCAGGTATTGAAGGATGGGCCAGAATCTATGGTTATAATACCATTTCGATTGACCCTGAAGATGATCCGTATGCATTTGGGTTTCAGGTTTTGTAATGACATCAGAAACTATGTTTATTCATATTGCTTAAATCCTATTTTATTTCGAGGTGAGGGCTTCTTTTCCTTCTCCAGAAGCTCCTTAATGACAATAAATATATTTTCAATGTCTTTACTATTACCCTTTACTTCTTTCTCGAGTTTCGATAATTGTAATAAGATTTCCTTCTGAGTAAGTGCATGTTCTCTAAGCTTTGTGAATACCCGAATGATTTTAATATTTACTTCTATAGCAACATCACTGTTCAATATACTTGACAACATTGCTACTCCCTGTTCTGTAAATGCGTATGGCAGAGTTCTTCTTCCACCCCAACTTGAAGTCGCACTTTGCGACTTCAAGTTGTCAAACTCCTTTTTAGTAAGTGTAAACATGAAATCTTTTGGAAATCGTTTTAGATTGCGCTTTACCTGTTCATTCAGACGTTTTGTTTCGACATTATACATAGCTGCAAGGTCTTCATCCAACATAATCTTTTGGCCCCTCACAGCGTAAATTCTATTTAGAATCTTTTGTTCCGCTACTAATGTCTGTAATTCTCTCTTTGCCATTACCTACTGATTAATACTTAAATTACTTAATCAAAATATAAGCATAGAGATTTACATAATTACAGGTGAAAACACGGTATTTAAGTATAAAAATCACTTCCTTATTGGATGGATAAGTGAATAAAAAAAGAGGCTGATTTTCGTCAGCCTCTTTTTTATCGTTCAGAATAAATTAATGTGGTAGTTTATCCCTAAACTTTCCATACACCCAGGTTCCTGCAATTGCGGAAAGAAGGGTTATTATAATAACTGTAGCACCAGTCCCGATCTGTGCAAACAAAGGACCCGGACAGGCACCTGTTATGGCCCATCCCAGTCCGAAGAGTAAGCCACCATATATTTGACCCTTGTTGAATTTTTTATCATGAAATTCAATCTTTTCACCATAAATGGTTTTGATATTGAACTTCTTGATCAGGAAAACTGAAAGCATCCCAACTAGTACAGCGGATCCAATGACGCCATACATATGGAAGCTTTGTAAACGGAACATTTCCTGAATCCTGTACCAGCTAATGATCTCAGCTTTTACAAATACAATCCCAAATAATATTCCAATAACGAGGTATTTAAGATTACTATACCAGGGTTCAGTCACTTTAGTATCGCTAACACACATGGTATCAAGTGACCGTACCTCAAAGTCTGTATTTGGTATCCCGGAATCCTGTGGTTGAACAAACGTATTGCTTGTTGACATTTTGCTAAAATCTTAAAGTGATAAAATAAATGGAAGAATAAGGTTGGCCATAATAAATCCCCCGATCATAAAACAACAGGTAGCAATAACCGAAGGCATCTGCAGGTTGCTAATTCCCATTATGGCATGCCCCGATGTACATCCACCAGCATAGCGGGTTCCAAATCCGACCATGAATCCACCAACCACCATCATAATAAAACCACGTGGAGTCAACAATGCTGGCCAGTTAAATACTTCAGTTGGTACCAACCCATAATAGTCGGTTATCCCATATCCTGCCAACTCTGCAGCAAGATTAGGATGCACTATTACCGGTTCCGGGTTCGACAATAGCCAGGCTGCCAAAACACCCCCCAATAAAATACCGACCACAAAAAACATATTCCATAATTCCTTCTTCCAATCATACTGAAAAAAAGGAATCTTCCCGGGTATACAGGCAGCACATACATGCCTCAGGGAAGAGGATATACCAAAACTTTTATTTCCTAAAATCAGTAAGGTAGGTACCGTTAATCCTATCAATGGCCCTGCTACATACCATGGCCATGGTTGCTTTAACCATTCAAGCATAACTTTAAATTGTATTTGGGTTAAGATCGGTTGATCTAAAATTTTTCAGCATTCATTAGTAAATCGCGCTATTCAGTACCTGTTCTAATTGCCGGGATTGCACAACACCGCTCTGGCGCCATTTAACCTCGCCTTTCTTAAAAACGATTAGTGTTGGTACTCCCTGTACATTAAATTGGCGAGCGGCATCCGGATTCTTGTCAACATCCACCTTTATAATAGTGACAGAATCACCCAACTTATTTTTCACCTCTTTCAGAATGGGGGTCATCATTTTACACGGACCGCACCATTCTGCAAAGAAATCAACCAACACAGGTTTATCTGAATTTATCAGGTTCTGAAAACTGCTCATGAATGTTATTTTTCCGATTTAATTTCTTCAAACTGAATAGTTCCGCCGGTTTCCTTTTCAGTTTTATTTCTGCGAGGCATCGGTGTACAGGTACCACCAGCACAACAACCTATATTCAGTAAGGCCATTCCTGTAAGGAATATACCGGCAATACCAAGTATCCATTCCTGTTGAATCACGGCAGCCACCAGTGCATAAATTCCCATACTCAACCGTAACCAACGCATAAAACTCCAGCCCTTTACTACTCTTTCCATTTTCTTATGTTTTTCTTTTCACTTTTCACCTCACACCTTGCTTCTCAAACTTTCCCACGCCCCTCCATTATATGCTTCGATACCTGCTGCTTTCATTTGTGCAACGGCCATTGCACTTCTGTTTCCAGATCGGCAAACAGCAATTACTGCTTTCCCATCCTTCTTCAAACCTGCCAGCTGTCTGCTCAGCTGGTCCAGCGGGATATTGATTGATCCGGAAATATGTCCCGATTCAAACTCCTCGGGAGTCCTAACATCCAGTACAATAGCTCCTGCTTCACGTAAAGCCTGGAAATCCCCTGTCTTTCCAAACATCGATTTCAAAATATTAATCATAGATTTTCTTTTTCACCTTTCACTTTTTACTTTTCACTTTTTACTTTTTACTTTTTACTTTTTACTTTTAAATCAACGTACTCGGGCATACATAATCCGTAACTTCTACTTTCCCGGTATCCTTTATTGCTTTAAATCCTCCATTTACATCGATCAGATTATCATACCCGCGTGCTCTTAAAATAGAATTGAAAATCATGGAACGATAACCGCCTGCGCAATGAACATAATAGGTTTTATTCTTATCCACTTTCAACATACTTTCATTCACAAAATCAAGTGGTGCATTCTCTGCATTCTGAACATGTTCACTCAGGTACTCGCTGTTTTTCCGAACATCAAGCACATGTATGTTTTCTTTAGCTGCTTTTGCGGCAAATTCCTCCGCAGTTACAGATTGAATGGTATCAATTTCTTTTCCTGCTTTTTTCCATGCTTCAAATCCGCCCTCCAAAAAGCCAATGGTATAATCGTATCCAACCCGTGCCAGTCTTGTTACTACTTCTTCCACCCGATCCGGTTCAGCCACCAGCAGGAGCTGCTGTTTAACATCGGGAATCAGGGCACCTACCCAGGGGGCAAAATTGCCATCGATACCAATATTAATGGAATTGGGTACAAAGCCTTTTGCAAATACCTGCGGATCGCGGGTATCTAATATCAGGGCACCTGTTTCATTGGCAGCCACTTCAAACGCTACCGGTGACAAAGCATGTTGCCCGCGCTCCAGTACTTCATCAATGCTGTCATATCCTTCTTTATTCATCATAACATTTAAGGGGAAATAAGCGGGTGGTGGCAGAAGTCCATTGGTCACTTCCTTCACAAATTCCTCTTTTGTCATGGTTGCCCTTAGTGCATAATTCGTTTTCTTCTGATTACCCAGTGTATCGGTAGTTTCCTTACTCATGTTTTTCCCGCAGGCACTTCCGGCACCATGCGCCGGATAAACAATGATATCATCCGCCAGCGGCATAATTTTATTTCTCAGGGAATCAAACAGTGTTGCTGCTAATTCTTCCTGCGTCATATCCGCCGCTTTCTGTGCCAGATCCGGTCTGCCTACATCACCAATGAAGAGCGTATCTCCGGAAAACAATCCCACATGTTTTCCTGTTGCATCTTTCAGCAAATAACAGGTGCTTTCCATGGTATGTCCGGGCGTATGAATCACTTTAAAAATGAGTTTACCCACTTTGAATTCCTCACCATCTTTTGCGATGTAAGCATCAAAACTTGGGTTCGCATTCGGACCATAAATAATAGTTCCTCCACTTTTGCGAGCCAGGTCAATATGTCCGCTTACAAAATCAGCATGAAAATGGGTTTCAAAAACATATTTTATTTTCGCACCATCCTCGGCGGCTCGCTGAATATAAGGCTCCACTTCACGTAGCGGATCAATCACTACGGCTTCCCCTTCACTTTCAATATAATAGGCTCCCTGAGCGAGACATCCGGTATAAATTTGTTCTATTTTCATTTTTCTGTTTTTCATTTGTTTCAGATACAAATTTGTAACTAAATCCCCCACTGGTCTATGACTTTTGTCACATTAGTACATCAATTGAGTTTTATTACCTCAATGGAGTTTCTTTGCAGCTTCACCTTGCCCATTTGTTCCATTTTCTTTAACAACCGGGAGATAACTTCCCTGCTAGAATTCAACTCATCAGCAATTTCCTGGTGGCTGAGCGGGATGGTTTTGGAACCTAATGTTTGAACGTGTTTTTTGAGGTAAAATTCAAGGCGTTCATCCATCGCCTGAAAGGCAATATGATCGATGGTTTCCAGCAACTCTTCAAAACGGGAGCGATAAGTTTCCAGCACAAAATGATACCATGATTTATACTTGCTCATCCATTCATCCATATAGGATAATGGGATGCTGATCACCTCGGTATCCTTTACAGCTTTGGCCATAATCTGGCTGGTTTCCTGCTTCACCGCACAAACCATACTAAGTGCACATGCTTGTCCGGGTTGCAGGTAATACATAAAAAACTCATTTCCCTGATCGTCCTCCCTGTATACTTTTACCAGTCCCTCTACAATTAACATAGTACTTTTAAAATACTGACCGGTCCGCATTAATTGTTCTCCTGCAGTAAAAGAGCGGATCTCACTGTTTGATTCGATATCTTGTACCAATTCCTTTTCAAAAGCCGGGAACTGCTGTTGTATTTCGCTGACTGACATATTTCGGAGTTTTAGTAAACCAATAAATCTACGACAAAAGATTCTTTCTATTTTTGACCAAGCCATGCCACTCAAAGCCTGTTATCAGTCAGAATTTATTGAAGCCGGAATAGATGAAGCCGGAAGGGGTTGTTATGCCGGACCGGTATTTGCCGCTGCGGTGATTTTACCAGACGGTTTTTATCATCCCTTGCTGAACGACTCCAAACAGGTAAAGGAAAAACAACGCTACGAACTCAGAGATGTTATTGAAAAACAAGCCCTTGCATGGGCTGTGGCAAAGGTAGAGGAAGCTGAAATTGATCGCATCAATATTCTCCAGGCTACCTGGAAAGCCATGCATCAGGCAATTGATCAACTGAAGGCAAGGCCAGGATTGCTATTGATAGATGGTAACCGATTTCGGCCGTTTTCGGGTATTCCTCACCGTTGTATTGTTCAGGGTGATGCCCTGTATGCATCCATCGCAGCCGCCAGTATTCTGGCAAAGACCTATCGCGATGACCATATGCACCAGCTCCATTCAGCTTATCCGCATTATGGATGGGAAAAAAATAAAGGCTATGGAACCAAAATCCACCGGGATGCCATCCTGCAATATGGGCTTTGCGAATTTCACCGGAAAAGTTTCCAGATCAATCCTTCAGCAAACACTTTATTTTAATTATTCTTCTGTTTCCCATTCCCCCAATCCCTGGCGAATCAGCTCTGGTGGCTCCTTTGTACAATCCACAATGGTGGATGGCGTCCATCCTCCGATCCCTCCATCTACTACCATGTTTACCAATTTTCCAAAATTTTCCTGCATCATTTCAGGATCGGTGTATTCTTCCACCATTTCTCCCGGCAGGGTGGCACTTAGTATCGGATGGCCCAATTCACGCACAATTGTGCGGGCAATCAGGTTATCCGGTACCCGTAAGCCGATCGTATCCTTTTTACTTTTTAAGATTTTGGGGACTTCCTTACTGGCAGGCAGGATAAAGGTATATGGACCAGGTAAATAGCTTTTCAACAAGCGGTATAAGGGTGTTGAAATGGACTTGGTATATTGACTCAAATCACTCAAATCATAGCAAATAAAGGAAAGCTGTGCTTTCTCCGGTACTACCTGCTTAATGCGGCAAATACGTTCGATAGCTTTGGGTTGAAAGATATCGCATCCAATTCCATATATGGTATCTGTTGGATATATGATAATTCCTCCTTCACGAAGGGTTTCAATTATGGTCCGGATTGCTCTTGGCTGCGGATTCTCCGGATGCACGTGGATTAGCATAAACTAAGTTAAGAAGAAAGTTCAGACAGTATAAATGTTGATAACCTGTGCTCAAAAATCTGCTAGTGTGCCAAAATGAAAAAAATAATAAGTTTTTCCGGGTAAATCTTGCATCGTATTGGTTCTGGCTTTAATTTTAACCAGTTTTTAGGGTTTCTTTACCCATTGTATTTATCCAATCCCGTCGAAAGCTTACTACCTTTCCTGAACTCCTCCTTGACCTTATCCTGACAAAGCCATCTGATCAATTACCCCTTACTCAATTTGTGTGTGAGAATTTTGTTGTCTCAATCAATTTATTATTGAAAACCCATATATAACCTCTTTCTTTTTGTGGTTTCAGAGGTAAGCACAGGCCGGCGATGTCCATCGCTGGCTTTTTTATACAGAAAAAATTGGTGAAATTATTGAATCGTCCAAACCTCTGATCCACGTAACAGGCGATCAAGATCACCCTTACCTTTAAGCGAAATAGCCTCTTCAATTTGCATAGCCATGATATCTTCATAACAGGCTCGGTCCTGTTCAAAGAAAACACCAAAAGGTCGCGGCATATGCCCTTCAATTCTGGGATCATCAAATAATCGTACCAGAATTTGTGCTTTATAAAAATCCCGCTCATCGTGGATCCAGCAATCGTCGGCAGTGAATCCATTGTTGAGATCGGTCAATACCGGCTTTAATCCATCCAGCCGTATACCTTTGTCTTTATTTGTTCCAAATAATAATGGCTTTCCCTGTTCCAGAAATAAAGCCTGTTCCGGTTTGCTCGATTTCTCTGTGAAGATCTCGAATGCTCCATCATTAAAAATATTGCAGTTCTGATAGATCTCCAGGAAGGAAGCTCCTTTATGGGCATGGCTCCGGATCAGCATTTCCTGTAAGTGCTTCGGATCTCGATCCATACTTCTTGCAATAAAACTGGCATCCGCGCCCATTGCCAGCGCTAATGGATTGAATGGATGATCAATGGATCCAAATGGCGTACTTTTAGTTACTTTTTGCTCTTCCGATGTAGGAGAATACTGGCCTTTTGTTAGGCCATAAATCTGATTATTGAAGAGCAGTATATTGACGTCAAAATTTCTCCGTAATAAATGAATGGTATGATTACCACCAATACTAAGACCATCACCGTCGCCTGTTACGATCCAAACACTCAGTTCGGGTCTTGTGGCCTTTAACCCACTGGCAATCGCCGTTGCTCTTCCGTGAATGGAATGCATGCCATAGGTATTCATATAATATGGAAAACGGCTGCTGCAGCCAATTCCCGAGATGATTACAATATTCTCCCTGGGAACTCCCAATCCAGGCATAATTTTCTGAACCTGTGCAAGTATGGAATAATCCCCACACCCCGGACACCAGCGAACTTCCTGGTCAGTTGCAAAATCTTTCGGTGTCAGGCTCGGTGCCACTGCCTGGGGTGCTTCTATTGTACTCATAACCTCAAATAAGGTGCAAAGTTACACATTTCGTCCATTCACCCGTCGGGTAAACCCGACGGGTGAATGGTTCAGGGGAGCCGTTTAAGCAGGAATAGGTAGGGCGCATGCACATGATGCACAAATACATTGGTTTCACTATCCTGCCAGCGCGAGCGGTATTCCGAATCCGGTTGTAAAACTATGGTAGCTCCGGTCCGAACATAATGATTGGAATTGTAATAGGTTGGCGCCTGAAATCCATTCAATTTTTTACCCACCATTTTTGATGTGTGTTTTCCAAGATATTTCTGGTAATTCCGTTGTGCCCGTATACTGGGTTTACTTAATCGGTTGTACACATATTTTAAAACCAGTTTATTTGGAAATTTCTGTTTCCGTATAGCTGCTTTTGCATTTGTAAATGGATTGGTCACATTAAAGTCTGTAACTGTCTGAATGGAAAGCGGTACTTCCGGAACCCAATCTGCAGCATTCACCACATTAAAGGCCCAGCCACCATAAGTCATTGCTTCATATGCATAGGCAAAATAGAGATTGCCCGGTTTTGGCCCGGCGCTGCAATAAGTTTTAAATCGGATATCGCCTGGCAATTTTCCCGATTTTTGAAGGCTGTATAAATAGGCAGTCATTAAAAATGCAATACCTCCCCCCTGACTATGCCCCATTATCAGTATATTTTTTGTACCGGCTTTATATGTAGAATCCAATTTCGGAAGGATATCCCGAACCAGATAACCGGTTGATAATAACCAGCCTACATGAACTGCCGCTTGTGGATGAGAAGCAAGCTGATACTCAAAAGTATAATCCTCCTCCAATTCCAATTTTCCTATGGCGGGTACCATCGCGGCATAGATATTGGCCAGCCAGCTATTCATATCCGGTGTTGTTCCTCTTATACTTATTACTGCCTGGCCTTTATCGTCGGTCCATAAATCCCACAAATTTTCCAATCCCATTACCGGCGATTCATAAACCATCCGAAATCGTTCCGTTGGAGGGAAGGTATCCGCATACAGGCCGGCTTTAGCCGTACGTGCCGACACCTTGATTAACTCTTCATATTCCAGCTTATCAAAACCAGGTTGAAGTGATTGAGCATTTAATTGTGAAACATGCAATATAAATGCAACACCTACCAAGACTACTATTCTCATTTTATTTAACAGTTACAGATTGAAAAACTGCAAGATTGGAGTCATCTTTTGACAGGAATAACTGGTTGTCAATAATTTTCCATTGATTCGCATCCGCAAGGGCTTTCAGGAATGTTGTTTCCTGCTCCATTTCCGGACATGCCATTTTGGTACTGGCGATAGCACCGAATTTCATGCCTCTTTCTCCCACCAATTCAAATGTGCCGGTTAGGCGGTTACAACCTCCTTTACCTGATACCCGACCCACCTGACCCGGTGTGAATAACAGAAAAAACTGCGCCCGCTTATCTATTTCAATAGGATTTCCGTTCAATTCTTTCAACTCCCAACGAAACATAAAAAGCACCTCACTGCCCTGGTCTTCTCCTTTGCCTGATACCGGAGAAGATGCAGCTCCAGATGATGCGGCAGAAACAGCTTCACCTGCTCCTGCGCCACCCTGTTGGCAATCGGACTGTTTCAGCTGAATGCCTGTACCAAATTTTAGTTCGGCGCGATTAATGAACTTCAACTTACCATCCTTTTCTTCACTTGCACCATATCCCTCAATTAGTAAGCTGTCTTTTTTCAAAAACACCACCTGCCGGGATGACAAACTTCCCTCCGATTGAAAAAGATAATCAACTAAAAGTGTATCCCCCAGCCATTCTCCCTGAACCGTCCCCTCATTTCGATCTTTACCACGAATAGCATACAATAATTCACCTGATACATCCATCCCAACCTGATCAATCTGCAATCGGATAGAATCACCGCCACCTGCATTTTCATAACAATATTGGTTATCCGCAATTTGTATACTATCCACCAATGCAGTGGTATTTGCCTTTTCTTCTGTCACACTATTGTTACATGCCATTAGAATGATTACACCTGCAAGAATCCAGATTAGATTTTTCATATATTGATTAATTAAGGACGAAAGATAAGCACTGATTTTATTTTAAGGACGGCCTTTGGGTATCGTGAAGTGGGGATTTGCATTTGCGGTTTCTGTGCAATAACAACAGAAATTTCAATCCTGCGAAAATGAACAAAAAATCGTTCTCTCATAAGAAAGACAGCTAAGATTTAATGCTGTTATCAGAGAACATATAACCTCAGGCAATAATACAATAATTGACAGAGATAGTTTAGTTTAATTATGGTTATTTTTAGTTTCTGAACCGACTGCATGACAATGAATAAAGTGCCTACGATTAAGGAAATTGCCAAACAGTTGAAAATTTCCGTTTCAACCGTTTCAAGGGCTTTGCATGATCACCCAAGTATCGGACTTCGGACCAAAACCCGGGTTCAGGAACTTGCTAAAGAACTGGGATATGAACCCAACCAAACCGCGATCTTCTTTAAACAACGCAAAACCTTTACCATTGGCGTTATTCTCCCTTATTTGATTGAGGATTTTTTTGCCGGCGCTATCAGCGGAATCGAAGAAATTGCCATGCAGCACAAATACAATGTGTTAATAGGGCAGTCTCAGGATAATGTGGACAGGGAAAAAGAAATCCTGACAGCAATGAAGAATCAACGGGTGGATGGCATCATTGTTTCACTGTCAAAACACACCAAAAATCTCGATCATTTTACTGCCCTTGAAAAATATGGAATCCCTGTTGTATTCTTTGATCGGGTGCCCGCTTCCAATGAATATAATAAGGTTGCATTTAATATGCCCCAGGGAACCCATCAGGCAATCACCTACCTGATGGAAAAAGGGCACCGAAGAATTGGCATTATAAATGGCCCTAAAGAAATGAAATCTTCCAAGGAGCGTACCGATACCTATATGGAAGTGATGCAGAAGAAAAGATTAAAAATTGATCTCACACTGGTAGCCTATTGCGATTTAACCAGAGAAGGTACTGCAGAAGCCATGGAAAGTCTGCTAAGCCTGAAACAACCTCCCACAGCAGTATTGGCGATCAATGATTATGTTGCGCTGGATGCCATTCAGTACTGCAAAACCAAAAAGATCAAAAACAATAAGGATATCTTTTTTATAAGTTATGCGAATCTTCCTATTACCAATTATCTGGAGAGTCCGCCAATGGCCTCCATTGAACAATACCCCAAAAAACAGGGAATGAAATCGGCTGAAATTCTTATGCAATTGCTCGAATCTCCCGAAGACCAGCGACCCGCTCCGCAGAACCTCTTGATTGAGGGAGAATTGGTGGTGCACCGGAGGTGAGGATCCCCTCCCCCATCTTCTAATATCCTACTGCATAATCTTTTTTAAATGCCTTACCCGTCCAGGCCTTTTTCGAAGTCCAATCCTCCGCTGGAGAAGTCCAAAATGAATGATTAACCGGTAATCCCAACTGCAAAAAGCCCAGTGATGTCAGATACATGCTACCGGAATTGGAATAATAATCTGCCAGATCCGGCTGATGGCCGGCAAATCCCAACCTAAGATACCCCTGCTTATTAAAGTTCCCATCAATAGAAAACATGCGGTTCATAACAGCAGATAGGGATGCCCTTACCTGTCCCCGCGAAATACCTTCCGGTAACTGATCCATCAATGCCAACTGCGATAAAGGCTGAAAAGCACCCAGCCGATAGGTGACGGATCGGCCAAATGCCGGGAAACTACCTTCTGGTGAAATCAACCTTTCCAGAAACTCCGCATAACGCTGCATTCGACGTAATTCAAGTGCATATTGCTCTTCCATTTGTTTCCCCTGCACCTTCATCACCTGCAGAATGTCCAGCAACATTGGATGTATCACATAACCATTATAATAATCAAAATGAAATACCTCCCCATCTTTAAACCAGCCATCCCCGGCATACCATTCCTCATGCTTCCGCAAGGCAAGATCTATCCGAAACGGATCATATGCTTCTCCGATGGAAAATAAAAAAGTTTCCACCATTGCTGCAAATAATAGCCAGTTATTATACGGAGTTTTCACCCGCCGAAGTGATTTGAAATGCTCAATATAATGTTGACGTGTAACCGCATCCAGTGGCTCCCAGGTCTGCTTAGGAGCGCGTAAAAAGCTATGTGCGATATAGGCCGCATCCACCAACGGTTGGCCTTCCTTATGCCAGGTCAGGTAATCTTTTGACTTGGGGTTGACAGCATGTGTGTGTGCTTTTAACAGATAGCCCAATAATTCCGTACGCTTCTTACCTTCTTCTGTACCATCTGCCGGAAGGGCCAGCCAGGGTGCTAATCCGGCTATGAGGCGGCCGAATGCCTCCATATATGCTACCCCTTTATCGCGACCATCCCATGCCGGACTGTATTCAACGTCCATATCTGCCTTTAACTGATCCCGACTCATGGGCTCCAGCACCGGTTTCGCCAATTTATACAACAACTCATACCAATTTTTCCGATCATCCACAGCCGTTACTACTGCCGGATTTTCAGTTGCTGTTGTTTTCCCTGGCAATAACCAACCCAGGCCAATCAGGGAGGCGGATTGTAAAAATTTCCTTCTGGCTGTCATAGCATTCGTTTTAAAATAGTGAGCCACCCCTGCTTAACTTATCCAGACGCAGCAAGGCTTCAAGATAATAATAATCAGCATATACCAGCGGCACATCCAACTCAACTCCATGCGGAATACTTCCAACAGAATGTTTAAGAATAAAATGTCCATTGGTTCCGGCATCCGCCTGATATGCTTTTCCAGAAAGCGATTGCAGCATTTTCTCAGCAGCATCCCGGTATTTTTTTCCTTTCGTGCTATAGGTCGATAATTCAAGCAGGCCCGATGCCATGATAGCTGCCGCAGAAGCATCCCTTGGCATGCCCCGATAAAGAAATGCATTGGAATGTATTCCAGGCTGAAACCCCTCCTGATAAGCATTGTAATCCCAATATGGAACAAAATCAGCTGGTAACCTGCCTGGCTCCAATACCCAATCCGCCATCTTCTCCGCAACCTGCAGATAGCGCATATCCTTTGTTTCACGATAAACAGTCAAGAATCCATATATCCCCCAGGCCTGTCCGCGACTCCAGGTAGAATTATTTGAATATCCCTGTCCCGTCTCCTGCCCTGTCACACCACCTGTAGCAGTATCATAACAAACAACATGATAGGAGCTGAAATCAGGTCGAATATGATACTTCAAACTTGTTTCTGCATGTTGCAGAGCGATATCCCGATAATTTGCATCACCTGTCACTTTGGTTGCAAAAAACAATAATTCCAGATTCATCAGATTATCAATGATAACCGGAAAATTATACCGCTTTTGATCCGACCAGGAACGAAAGCCCTCCCATGATTTAATACTTTTTACTTTCGGATTAAATCTCGTAGCCAATGACTTTGCTGATTGAACCAGGATCGCCTTATATTTTTCATCACCTGTTAATCGATAGGCATTGCCATAACTGCAATACATCATAAATCCCAGATCATGGTGCCTGGTAAAATATTGCAAAGGCTCCAACCGCTCAGTCCACCTGATGGCTGCTTTTTTTATGCTTTCCTCCCGGGTAAACTCATAGGCATACCATAGATTTCCTGGAAAAAACCCCGATGTCCAGTCATACATATTGGTTCCGATCATCTCTCCTTTTGCATTGATCGTACGAGGAAAGGAAAGCGGATTTTTTTCCGCTTCCTGACTCTGTATTTTTAGTTGCGCTGTTGCAAAACCCAGGTTTTCCGCTACCAGTGGTATGGTTTTCTCAGGTATAAGAAAAGCGGCTCCCACAACTGCAATAACTGCAGTGCATATAATTATTCTTTTCATCCGGTTTTATTTACCGTTTTACCAATTCGGATTCGGTGTCATATTAATATTCAATCCCAGCTCCTGCAATGGCAGGGGCCACAGATAATCTCTGGAAGGATTGAACTGACGTTTACTCGCATCCTGTACAATTACATACCCATTGGCATCCAGATTAAGGTTCAGATTTCCATGTTCGGCTGGGAAATATTTGGAACCAATAACTGCTTTAGGTAATTCCGTTTCCGCCTGTTTCCATCTGATCAGATCCCAATATCGGTGTCCCTCAAATGCCAGTTCAACTCTACGTTCCCGACGAATTTCATCCCGCATGATCAATCCATTATCAGCAATAAATGCATTGGTTAATGCCGGCATACCTGCTCTGGTGCGTACCAGATTTACTGTCGCGTTCAGGTCAGCATCACTGATGGATTCACTCAATTCAAATTTTGCTTCGGCATTATTCAGCAACACTTCGGCATATCGGATCAGCATCAGATCCACATAACTTTTATTGGGTGTCCAGTCTGCTGCTATAAAATATTTCATTGTCTTGTAGCCTGTTGGAGAAAAAGCGAAAGTTGGCGTATAGTTATTCGTGATAAACCAACTGTTTCGATTAAAAACGGTCATGGTTAACCGGGGATCCCGATTGATAAACTCTGCCTGTGTTTCAGTCATTGGCTGAACCAATGGCGATTTATCAGCAGGTAATCCATCCTTATAAAGATAAGCATCCATAATGGCACGGGTAGGAACCGTTTGTCCCTGTTCCAGCGTAGCCCGTACCCAATTATGAACTGCTATACTGTTCGCTTCATTCTGGCCATATAAGCGAACTAAAATATTCTCTTTATTTCCAGCACCTTCTCCTGCATTCTGAAACAGAAAATAATAACTGCTATCCGGATTGGCAGCATATCGGAACAATTGATGTTTTCCTCCTGAAATAACTGCATCACTGGCTTCAATGGATAATTGAAGGTGTTTTTGAAAAGAGCCATAGCCATGAAATTTCTGGCGGGTTCCTTCAAACAATCCGATTCTTGATTTTAAAGCAAGCGCAGCCGTGGATGTAATCCGGCCATATTCTGCTGCAACCTGTGCACCAGGCGCAGGTAAATTGACAGCTGCATAATCCAAATCTGCATAAACTGAATCCAGCACAATTTCACGATCAATTCTTGCACTAAACAATTGCTCATCATTTAATCCCAGTGTTCTCATTACCAGCGGCACATCTCCAAAGCGCTTTACCAATTCAAAATAGGCATAGGCTCTGAAAAACCGGGCTTCGCCCAGGTATTTTTTTATCTCTGCCTCGGCTGCAACAACTTTTACAGATTTTTCCAGAATATTATTCGCAGCCCGAATCAGCCGGTAATTATCATTCCAATCCGCCGTAGTAGCAGGAGCCAGGCGGCTTCCATCACTTACCTGGTTGGCACCACTATTGGAATACGCATCATCCGACATATTATCCGTTGGAGAAGTTGTTGCTGCCGGTGCAATGGAGGTATAGGAACCTCCAAAACCGGGAAGAAAAGAATATAAATAATTACAGGCATTGGCCAGATCATTGGCAGAGTTCCAGAAACCCGCATCGGAAATGTCTGTTTGTGGTACCTGATCGAGTTGTTTGTTACAAGCCGCTGTTCCTATTGCAAGACCAGTTGCAAGTATGGCTATATTGGTATATCTTGATGTTTTCATTTTAATGCATTAAATCGTTAGAAAGTCAGGTTAAGACCCACTGCATAAGAGCGGAAAAAGGGATAGTTGAAACTGGCATTGTTAGGATTCTCCGGATCATAATATTTATACCACATTTTGGAAGATTCCCAGATATCCTGTCCGGAAAAATAAAATCTTGCTTTGCTGATTTTTGCCCGCTGTGTTATTGCTGCCGGTAATGTATAACCGATTTGAAGATTCTTCAACCGGATATAAGCTGCATTCTGAACCCAATGAGATGACACCCTTGTATTGTGTGTACCTCCCATATACATGCGCGGAAATCGTGCATCCGTATTTTCCGGTGTCCAATAATCTTTATTCACTTCCCAGGGCTGTCTCCAGCTTTCGGTTAATGGTAATACAGCCCTTGCATAAATCAGCATATTTCTCCCGCTCACTCCCTGAAGAAACATCGAAAAATCAAAGCCCTTGTACTCAGCCCCAATAGTAGACCCAAATGTATACCGTGGTGTTGTATTCCCCATATAAACCAGATCTCCATGATTATCCGGACGGAATAATCCTCCGTCAATCCGGCCACTTCCATCCAGATCAGCATATTTGATATCACCCGCACCACTGCGATTGTCCTGAAAAGCTGATTTGGTAACATCTTCCGCATCCTGGAAATAGCCAAGCGAACGGAATCCGTAAATTGAATTCAATGGATGGCCTTCTATAATGGAATTCATTCCCTCCCCAATTACATTGCGTCCACTATAACTGATAACTTCATTCTGGTTATCTGCAATATTGGCGCTTATATAATAACTGAACTGACCGATTTTATCTTTCCAGTTCAACGCCGCTTCCCAACCCCATGATTTCAAAGAAGCAGAGTTCGTAGCGGATGGTGTTACCCCTAATAATGCCGGCAGGGTTACCTGCACCAGCATGTCTTCATTCTTACGAACAAAATAATCGAAACTACCTGTCAGCCTGTTTTTAAGGATCCCGAAATCCAAGCCAATATTGGTAGTGGTAATCGTTTCCCAGGCCTTTTCAGGGGATGCTAAATCACGCTGATACAAACTCAGGTTCGCCACATTATTGAAAGGATAAGTTGGTCCATTTACCAATCTTGCTATATAATCATAGTTCCCCAATACATTGGAATTTCCCAGCCGGCCCCATGATCCGCGTAATTTAAATTCAGAGAAAAAAGGCAGTGCATTTTCGAACCAGGATTCCCTATCCAGCTTCCATCCCGCAGAAAAAGAAGGAAAGGTTTTATACCGATAGCCCGGTGCCAGTTTGGATGAACCATCCCTGCGCAGATTCGCTTCAAAAATATACTTGTCATCAAATGTATAATTCAGTCGCCCGAATACCGATACCCATGCGTTGGTTTGAATATTATCACCTACTATCGGTGGAACAGTTGGGTTACTTCCAAAATTTAAAGATGGTACATCATTCGACACCAGCACCCTTGCCTGAGAACTGATATAATCATAGTTATAATACTGATACTGATAACCCCCCAATAAATGAAAGCGATTCTTCTTTCCTATTTTCCAGTCATAATCAGCAAGCGCCTGCACATTATGACTAAATGTGGTAACTCTTCGCTTGGTTATACTATTCGGATTATTTATAAAGGATGCGGGCGTTGCACGCAAATCATACAATGGAATCTGCCGAGCGAAAATATCCGTATTATCACTGTTCAAACGTGGATTATAAATCATTCGCAGTGATAAACCACGAATTATATTCTCGGCCTTCAATGTAAACACGGCATCCATATTCCGCTGTATCCGCTCATTATAACCTCCATCTTTCAATGTAGCATAAGTTGCCGCATTGGCACCTGAAGCATATTTGGTATCTCCTGATTCAGGAAGAAAAATCGGATTCAGGGTTCGCTGCTGGTAAATATTATAAAAGAGCCCGTAATCTCCATTGGCACTGGAACTCGGCGCCATTGTTTTACCCTGACTGAATTGTATCCGGCTATCCAGGCTAAAAATAGTATTAAACTTTGTAGTGATGTTTGCGCGGGCATTGTAGCGGCTGGTTCCATCCGGACCAAATTTGAATACACCATTCTGATCAAAATAACCAAAGGAGAATAAATACTGGGTCTTTTCATTTCCCCCACGAACTGCCAGATTATGATTCTGACTGCTGGTATTCCGACGCATCAACAACCCGATTTGGTCAATATCATAAAAATACTGGTAGGCATTCGGGTTAGCCGGATTGATGATATAATTCACATTTGGATCGCGCATCATATCGATCTGCTCCTGTGTCCACAAAGGTGTTTGTCCGGCATTCAGGCGTGCTTCATTCGATAATTCCGCTTCTTCCCAGGAATGCAATCGCTCCGGTATACCAAAAGCATGGTTCACGGAATAAATCCCTGAATAACTCAGAACAGTTTTCCCGCTCGTCCCTTTTTTTGTTGTAACGATGATTACCCCATCTGCCGCTTTTGCCCCAAAAATGGATGCCGCTGCCGCATCTTTCAATACGGAGATGCTCTCAATATCATTTGGATTCAATAAGGATAGATCACCTTCCACGCCATCAATCACCACCAACGGACTATTCGACCCGTTTACCGAGGATGCTCCCCGGATATTGAGGTCGTAGCCCTCAGCGCCCGGTTGACCACTGGATCGGGTAATGACCAATCCGGGTGCCGTTCCCTGTAAAGCTGCCACCGTATTGGTAACCGGCCTGTCTTCCAATTGTTTGCCACTTACCGTAGAAACCGCACCGGTCAGGTTCGCCTTTTTCTGCGTGCCATATCCGATAACAACCACATTTTCCAGGGAGTTTTGCTGACTCGTCAGTACCACTCCAATGGTGGTTTGATCGCCAACCCTCAATTCGGCTTTTTCGAAATTGATGGAACTGATAACCAACACAGAACCCGGACCAGTCGTCAGCTCAAATCGGCCCTGTTCATCAGCACGGGTAGCTTTACTGGAATTTTTAACCTGAATTGTGGCCCCGGGAACCGGCTGGCCGGAAACATCCCGAACTACACCGGAGATTTTTTTGTCCTGTGCCCACAATAGAAGTGGACAGGCAAGCAGTAGGACAATTCGTTTTGCGTGGTGAAACATACGCATAAGCAGAGTTTTAGTTTTTTATACAGTTATCGTTAGCGGTACAAATATGTTCTGATACAGCCCTAAATAAGGGGTTGATTCCGGTGTTTGAAGGGGTAATTATCAGTCGCGGCAACTGAAAACAGGGGGAAATTTCAACCGCCGGGGTAAAAATTCTGCCCGATCCACTACATTTAAGTTTCGGATGAGGATCCACTGCTGCCATACAATTCGCTGGTTGAGCCGACTGCTTTTCCTTTTTGGGTTTCTGTTGCCATTTCCCGGAAAAGCACAGCAAATCGCCTTTAATCACCTCACAGTTGAAAATGGGCTGAGCCAGAATTCTGTACTCGCCATAGCACAGGACAAAACCGGCTTTATCTGGATGGGAACCCGATATGGACTCAACCGCTATGATGGCACCGGATTCCGTCAATACCATGCCAAACCCGGAGATAGCTCAACATTACCCGAGAATTATATCCTCTCTCTATTAAGTGATTCAAAAGGAAACTTTTGGGTAGGAACACAGGCCGGATTATGCATCTACCAACCCGAAACTGATCATTTTCGCAAAGCCCCTTTGTTGCCAAAACCGGAAGCGATTCCACTGAACTCCGCTGCCATTCACAGTATTTTTGAAGACAGAAAATCCAGAATCTGGATTGGAACAAACAAAGGATTGGCAGTTTTCGATCAGGATCACCCCGAACAATATCGAAGCCTGTTTACTTCTTTTCAGGTTCGAACCATTTTTGAAGACAAACGGGGTACATTATGGGTTGGAACATCACAGGGATTATTAAAAGTGGATCCGGATTCTGAACCCTACCCCTTCAAACACTACCAGAATAAATACATTCATAATGAAATGCCGGTTACTGCACTACAGGAAGGGCCCGATGGAAAAATCTGGCTGGCCACGCAACACCTCGGCATCTATTTGTTTGATCCTGTAAAGGAAAGTTTTGAATCCCTTGGATTTAAAGAAGGATTACCCAGTAACAACGTTCGAAAAATTGTGCCTGATCAAAAAGGTCGTTTCTGGATTGGTACATTGGAAGGCATTTACCTTGTAGACCCGGCTACCCTGAAAGGAACACTCCTCCAAAATGACCCGGGTAACAGTTTCAGCCTGAGTCAAAATTCCGTACATAGTATTTTCCGCGATAAAACAGGCTCCATATGGGTCGGTACCTATTTCGGTGGCGTTAATATCGCCTATTCCGATAACCAGCCATTCCAAAATTTCCAGGCAGGGAATCTTCCCAATAGCCTGAGTAATAACGTAGTCTCTTCCTTTCAACAGGATGCAGAAAAAAATTACTGGATTGGAACAGAAGGCGGTGGATTGAATTATTTTGACGCTCAATCAGGTCGGTTCAACAGCTTCAAACATCAACCCGATAATCCCCTGTCAATCGGATCCAATCTCGTAAAATCTGTCTTTCTTGATAAAGAACAACGAGTTTGGATCGGCACCCATGGCGGAGGCATCAATTTATTCCAACCTTCCACCCGCGATTTCCTTCATTTCTTCCACGATGTGAGCAATCCGCAACGTTTCACTGTCGAAATTCTGGATTTTGAGGAAGATCCATGGGGACGATTATGGATTGCAAAAAATACCGGATTATTGATTGCCCGATTCTCCAACAATAAACTTATGGAAGAAACGCTGGAAGTGCTTCCAACGCCACTCAACTCGCATATAAAATCCATACTCGCGGGAAGAAATAATCGGATCTGGATTGCCTCTACAAATGGACTTTATCTAGCTATTCCAGATAAGGAAGGGAAATACAGTTTGCAGAACCTGAAATCTGTACAATACCCCGAATGGTTAAGAGATAATATCAATTGCCTGTTTGAAGACAGCAAAGGGCGCTTATGGATCGGAATGAATTATCAGGGATTACTAAGGTACAGACCCGAATCAGGAGCCCTCGACCGTATCACAACCGAAGAAGGACTACCCAATAACAATATCCTTAGTATTCAGGAAGATTTATACGGGCAGATCTGGGTTAGTACTGCAAATGGACTGGTGCGAATGGATCCGGATTCGTTTACACTAAACAGTTATACAACCAACGACGGACTGCCATCAAATGAATACAACTACAATGCTTCAATCCTGAATGCAGATAAAGAATTACTATTTGGCAGTATCAAAGGTTTCACCATGTTTAATCCTGCACAAATTAAAAACAATCAGGAAAAAGCAACTATTGCATTTACTGATATCCGCTTATTCAATAAGCCGGTTGCCATTGGTGATGCATCCGGATTACTAAAACAATCAATAGGTTACACCAAAAAGATTTCTTTCGGCCCGGATCAAAGTAGTTTCAGCATTGAATTTTCACTTCTGAATTTTATTAAACCGGAAAAAAATAAATACGCCTATAAGCTGGAGGGATTAGATAATAACTGGATTGAAACCAACTCTGCTTCCGCCAGCTTTAATAACCTTCCACCCGGCTCCTATAAATTATTGGTTAAAGGTGCCAATAACGATGGCACCTGGAGTGATCCGGCTGCATTGCAAATATCCATTCGTCCTCCTTTTTGGAAATCATGGTGGGCCTATCTATTGTATGCGGTGGGGATTACAGGCTTAATATTACTAACCACCCGTTATTTTTTCATGCAGGCCTTACTTAAAAAAGAAAACGACCTGCACCAGGTGAAACTGAATTTTTTCACCAATGTATCACATGAAATTCAAACCCACCTGACGCTGATTATGGGACCGGTGGAGAACCTTATCCGTCTTGAAAAAAATAATCCATTGGTACAGGAAAAACTAAGCACTGTTAAATCCAATGCCGAGCGCCTGTTATTGTTGGTTAGAGAATTACTTGACTTCAGGAAGGCAGAAACCAATCACCTGCAAATCCGTGTACGGGAATATTCGTTGGCTCCTCTTGTTCAGGAAGTTATTGAATCTATGCAGGAATATATTTATGCAAAAAAGATTTCCAGCCAGTTGATTCCACAGGATGCAGATGTAAGGGCATGGATCGATGCAGAACAATTGAAAAAAGTTTTTTTTAACCTGCTTATCAATGCGGTCAAATTCACACCTGAAAAAGGAAAAATTGAAATTCTCCTGGAGCAGAACGAATCGGAACTGCTGTTGACTTTCCGCGATAACGGAAAAGGTATTGCTCCGGAATTCCTTCCTAAGCTTTTTTCTAATTTTTTTCAGGTAAATGATCATGGACTTCAAAATACAGGATACGGTATTGGGCTTGCTCTCTCAAAAAGCATCGTTGAATTGCACAAAGGTTCGCTATCTGTAACAAGCAGGCAGGCTACTTCAGAAGAGCCTGGTTCAACCAGTTTTATAATTCGTCTACAGAAAGGCAGGAGTCATTTCACAGATGAACAAATTCAGCCTGCATTGAAAACAGCGCATGTTTCAGAACCAATTTCAACTGCTCCTGACGCAATTGATGAACAACCGGTTTCAGATACTTTACCAACCTTACTGGTAGTTGATGATAATGAAGAAATCCGTCGTTTGATTGCAGAAAGTCTGGGTAATCACTATCGGATTATTCAGGAAAAAAATGGGGCAGCAGGGTTGGAAAAAGCAATGAGCATTGTACCAGATATTATAATCAGTGATGTGATGATGCCACAGATGGATGGTTTTAGTTTCTGCAGAACCTTAAAAACCGATCCAAGGACCAGTCATATTCCTGTAATCCTGCTTACTGCAAAAACAACACCTTCCGAACAGGTAGAAGGATTGGAAACCGGAGCTGATGTCTACCTGACAAAACCATTCAGTACCCGACTGTTGGAATTACAGGTTAATAACCTGATTCAATCAAGGGAAAAATTAAGAAACTGGTTTCAGCTTCAATTGGGATCGGCCAGTAAGGAAACCATCATCCAAACGATTTCACAGAATAAAACGGACGAAACCTTTCTGCTTAGAATAGTCGGACTTATTGAAGAAAATCTGGATGATCCACAATTTGGCGTAGGTATGCTGGCAGAAAAATCAACCATGAGCCAGACTGTATTATACCGGAAAATAAAATCGATGACCGGACAGTCCATTAATGATTTTATCAAATCGGTCCGACTGAAAAAAGCGGCCCGTCTGCTTTTGCAAAAAGAATTGGCTGTGTACGAAATAGCCTATGCTGTTGGCTTCTCGGATCGTAAATATTTCAGTAAGGAATTCAAAAAAGTATTCGGTGTTAATCCCACCGAATACATCGAAAAAAACAGCGGAGTAATTTAATAACCTACTTCTATTTGGATTACTTCATCTGCCTTGTCAAACTGAATTCCTTCTGTTGAAATTATCAATCCCTCTGCCTGTTGTTTGAACTTTACCGGCTGACGATTGATAAAGACCTGTACCTTCTTCACTTTTTCTTTGAATCCGGGTAACAAAATCATATTGCCAAACGGTTGTTTGAACAGATGCAGGTAAATTTTATTTCCTTTTCTTGTACTTACACCCCAGGGTTGTGGTGCAATTGGACCACCTCTGGTACCATAAATTGTTTCTGCATAGGCTTCCAGCCATTTACCTGCAGCAGCCAGTGTATCTGTAAACTCCGGCTGTATCTGTCCATTTGGCATGGGACCCACATTCAATAACAAATTGGCATTTCTACCGGCGGCACCAACCAATAATTGCACCACCTGCTTCACTGTTTTATAATTGCGGTCAGTGATATTATATCCCCACGCTCCATTAATGGTTTCGCAGGTTTCAAGCGGTACTTCATCCGAGGCTGTCTGATAACTTAATCCCGATTTGTTCTCTCCCGGAAGATCACGTTCAAACATTTGAAAATCTTCACCGGGAAGCGGACTCAGGTGATGATTGTTTCCAATCATACATTGAGGTTGTAAGGAATGAATGAGGCTGTAAATTTCATCATACCGCCAGTCAATACGAGAAGATCGGTCATGCGATCCTTCCGGATTCGTCTGGTCCCAATGCCCGTCAAACCAGATCGACATAATCTCTCCATAATTGGTCAGCAATTCCGTCAGTTGATTTTTCATGAACTGGAGGTAAGAAGCGTAATCTCCTTTTCCGGTACGACCAGTACCTCTTCCCGTACGGCCTGTTTCATGCGGATAGTCATCCCGATACCAATCTAGTGTGGAATAATATAAGCCAAGTTTGATTCCTTCTTTTTTACAGGCAGCGGCCAGTTCTTTCAACACATCCCGCTTAAATGGAGTATTGGTAATTTTCCAGTCGGAATAGTTGGTATCCCAATTCGAAAAGCTATCGTGGTGTCTGGTGATAAAAACGATGTATTTCATCCCGGCATTTTTTGCCGTTTGCACCCACTTCTCCGCATCAAACTGAGCGGGGTAGAAAGCAGGCAGCAGTCGCTGATAATCTGCTTTCTTTATATTGCGATTATTCATCACCCACTCACCGTCACCAAGCATACTGGACAATCCCCAATGGATAAACATCCCGTATTTATTGTCCTGAAAAGTCTTTCTCGCTTCCAGGTTAACGGCTGATGGTGTATAGGATTGTGCCAACAATGCGGCAGAGACCAATAAAGCCGCAAAACCCAACCCTGTTTTTTTTGAAACTGATGAAATCATACTACAATCGTTTAATCGGTTGAAATTAATCCTAAATTCCCCGGGAATCTGAAGTCATTCTTATTGCATTTTACCCCTTTCTTCCGCTTCTTTCACCCACGCTGATTTCGAGCACTTTCGTTAAAAAATTTTAATGTGGAAGGAAATGAGCTATATCCCTCCTTCTTTCCGAAAAAAATGAAGGATATTGAGCCTGATTGAAGTTTATCGTTTATGAAGAAATTGCACTACCCGTCTCTTTTCGTTTTATTTCTATCCATACTGTTTTACAGTGGCCTGAATGCGCAGGTAATTGATTCGGCTCTCCTTAAGCTGGATGCTGAATATCCACAGGAAAAGATTTATGTTCAATTTGATAAAGGTGCCTATACACCCGGTGAAACCATCTGGTTGAAAGCGTATATCATGGTTGGATCAACCATTACAACCATTAGTAATAACCTGTATACCGAACTGATTGATGGTAGTGGAAAAGTGCTGGATAGAAGAATCAGCCCCATTGCAATTGGCGGAGCCGCGGCGGCATTTGACCTTCCGGCTACACTTACTGATTCCACAGTATATGTAAGGGCATATACCCGCTGGATGCTCAATTTTGATTCGGCTTTTCTTTATAGTAAAGCCATCCCGGTATTACAACCTGAAAACAAAACAAGTACGGCCTCAAAACCTGCAGCAGCTCAATATTATCTTGATTTTTTCCCGGAAGGTGGTGATCTCATTCAGGGGGTAACTACCCGGATAGCTTTCAAAGCAAACGATCAAAGGGGATTACCCATTGCTGTTACTGGTGAAATTCTTAGTTCCAAAGGAGCTAAAGTTGCCAGCTTTTCTTCTGTTCACCAGGGAATGGGCCATTTTGAACTTACTCCTGTCACCGGCGAAACATATAAAGCTACCTGGAAGGATCCGGGTGGAAAAGTACAGCAGAAAAATCTTCCGTCAGCAAAATCCAAAGGGGTGGCTTTGGCAGTTCAATATTCACAGGCTGGCATTCAATATAGTGTAAAGCGGAAAGAGGGCGAAACATCGCCTTACGAAACTGTTCAGGTGGTTGCACAAACCCAACAACAAATGATTTACCGGGCTAAGGTAAACCTGACAAAATCTGCGGAAGTAAAGGCAATGATTCCCATCGAAAATGTTCCGGCCGGTATTGTTCAGGTTACTCTTTTTACCGATGATAATAAACCACTGGCGGAACGAATCGTATTTGTCAACCGACAGGACTATTATTTTATTACCGACCTGAATGTTCCATTAAAGGGGATGAGAAAACGGGATCGTAATGTGATTCAGGTAGATGTACCCGATGAAATTCAGTGTAATCTATCCATATCTGTAACGGATGCTGATATCAACCCGGTTCAAAAAGGGGAAGAAGATATTTATTCCGGACTCTTACTGAGTCCGGATATCAAAGGCTATATCCACCAACCCGGTTACTATTTTTCCAGTGAAGCAGATTCTGTTGCCCAACACCTGGATCTCGTAATGATGACCAATGGCTGGAGACGTTTCAAATGGGAAGATGTACTGGCCGGAAAATTTCCTGAAATAAAAAACAAACCGGAAGATTATATCACCGCCAATGGAAAGATTACCGGCCTCACAAAAAGCGAACTGGTTAATCAGGAAATAACTGGTATCCTTACCCTAAAAGGTGGCGGACAGCAATTCCTATCAATTCCTGTTGCTTCAGATGGAACTTTTGGAATCGGAGGAATGGTATTTTACGATACAGCCAAACTCTATTACCAGTTTAACAACGATAAGAATAAACTGATTACCACGAAGGCCCTGATCGATGTCAAAACTGCGTTTTTACCCGGAGCAATTCCTTTCTCCACTGCAAATAAACCGATCCCGGTCTTCACTAAACTGGATCCCAAAGCTTTGCAAAAATCCCTGCTGATGGGAGAAAAAAATTTGGCGGCAGCAGAAGCTGCCCGTAAAGTAAAAACGCTTGAAACCGTTACTGTTACCGCCAAAGTAAAATCGAAAGCGGAGAAAATGAATGAGGAATATACCTCCGGTTTATTCCGCGGACAGAATGACTACACATTCATTACCGAAGATGATATTTCTGCCAATGGCGCAATGACCGTTTTGAATTACCTCCAGGGTAAAGTTGCCGGATTGCAGATTACCGGAATGGGTACGAATATCAGTATGAACTGGCGGGGTGGAACACCCAGCCTTTTCCTGAATGAAATGATAAGTGATATTTCCATGGTACAAAATATTCCCATGTCCGATGTTGCTATGGTAAAGGTATTTCGTCCGCCTTTCCTTGGCGCCCCAGGTGGTGGTAGTGCAGGAGCCATTGCAGTGTACACTAAAAAAGGAGCTGCAGCGAATGAAAATATCAAAGGCCTGAATTTTGCCAATATTCCGGGTTATCTGCCTATCAAAGAATTTTATTCACCTGATTATATGAGGTATGAAGAACGGCATGAACTGGAAGATAACAGAACCACCCTATTCTGGAATCCATTTATCATAACAGATAAAGACAACCGCAGAATACTATTTACAGTTTATAATAACGACAGCACCAAACGTTGGAGAATAATTGTGGAAGGGATAAATGTAGAAGGAAAACTCACGAGAATGGAGCGTATTGTAGAATAGAAAAACCGGTCAGGTTTCGCTGACCGGCTTCTTTTGCTTACCCTAAAGTAAACAAACAATCAGTTACCAGCGACCACCGCTGTTGCTGTTGCTGAAAGAGCGACGGTTACCACCACCACCGTTGTTACCGCCAGTACGCTCTTCGCGAGGCTTAGCAACAGTTACGCGGATAGCACGACCTTCAACCATTCCACCGTCCAGTTCAGAAATTGCTTTCTGAGCTGCTTCGTCATCAGACATTTCAACAAAACCGAAACCACGGCTTTTGTTGGTGAATTTGTCCATGATAACACGGGCAGATGTTACTTCGCCATACTCAGCGAAAAATTCTCTCAGGTCTTCGTCTTCAACATTGAAGCTTAAATTTGAAACGTAAATGTTCATGTAAATAAAAAAAATAATAAATAAAAATGAGAAATACGATACGGGCGGGAGAAATCAGATAGCAGAATTTGCGTAGCAGAATAACTCGATCCTGTCCGGGATCAATAACTCAATAACGCCGCAAACCTACACCATTAATTCGGTTTCACCAAAAGAATACGGAACTCAGGCTTTTCTGGCCAGTAATCCGCTGATCAAAACAAGAATCGCCGCTGTCAAAAAAGGAGCCCCCGGAAAATAAACAGGTGCCCCGGGTTGGGTAAAATATGCAAATAGAGTGGTCATCAACGGCGGACCAATAATGGAGGTCGCACTCATCAGACTGGTTAATCCACCCTGTAATTCACCCTGTTCATTCGGCGGAACAACCGAGGATATGATACCCTGAATCGCAGGCATGGTAATTCCACCCAAACAATACACCGCTGTAAAAGCAAACATCATCCAGGTTTCAGTTGCAAAAGCAAATAACAAAAACCCTAAACTATATAGAAATAATCCGGTATATACACTGCGCTGGTAGCCTAGTTTGGGAATCACCACCCGTATCAGACCACCCTGTACCAATGCTACCATCAATCCAACCAATCCAAGTGAATAACCAATCATCTGCTCCGACCAGCCGAATTTTTCTATATTATAATAGGTCCAGGTAGTTTGAACGGCATGCGCAGCAATATAGATCAATACAAAAGAGATGACCAGGCCGGATACTGCCGGATACTTCCTTAAGTGCTGAAAAGAGCCTAATGGATTGGCTCTTTTCCAATCAAAGGATCTCCGGTTTTCTACTGCTAGTGATTCAGGTAAAACAAAATACCCATAAAGTGCATTGAGTAAACTTAAACCCGCTGCAGCCAGAAAAGGAATTTTCGCGCCATATTCCCCCAACACACCCCCTATAACCGGACCAATAATGAACCCTATTCCAAATGCTGCCCCAATCATTCCAAAATTCTGTGCCCGATTCTCTGCTGTACTGATATCAGCGATATAGGCAGAAGCTGTGGTAATACTGGCGCCAAATAATCCGGCAATAATTCTACCCACAAACAACCATCCGATAGTTGGAGCATAGGCCATGAAAATATAATCGACACCAAAGCCCAAAAGTGATAACAAAAGCACCGGCCTTCGCCCAAACCGGTCACTCAAATTGCCTAACACCGGCGCACAAACGAATTGTGTGATGGCATAGGCAAAACCAAGCCAGCCACCATAACTGGCAGCTTCACTTACATTCCCGTCTATCAACTGTGAGATCAGTTTTGGAATAACAGGAATAATAATTCCCAATCCCGTTACATCAATTATAAGTGTGATGAAAATGAATCCCAGTGCCGCTTTCCCGTGCTTAAACATAGAAATTTAAAGACTGCAAATTACATACGGAATCGTTTGCACAAGATTTATTCTGTTGAACATCGTATTTTAATGCCCTGAAAGTAGTAGCATGAACCAAACCACCACAACTAAAAACCAGACTTATGCGCTGGCAATTATCGCCGTATTGTTTTTCATTTTCGGTTTTATTACCTGGCTGAACAGTACGCTGATTCCCTTCCTGAAACTCGCCTGTGAACTGGAATCCGATATGCAGGCATTTTTTGTAACCACCGCATTTTATATGGCTTATTTTTTCCTCGCTATACCTTCTGCCTGGTTGCTTAAAAAATCCGGTTATAAAAATGGAATGGCGCTCGGTCTGGCGGTGATGGCTCTTGGATCCCTCATTTTTATTCCTGCAGCCAATGCCCGGAGTTTTCCGCTGTTTCTAAGCGGACTCTTTGTTCAGGGTGCCGGCTTGGCCCTCCTGCAAACCGCATCCAACCCTTATGCAAGTATTCTGGGTCCTATCGAAAGTGCCGCCAAACGAATCAGTATCCTTGGTGTTTGTAATAAAATTGCCGGCATTCTTAGTCCCCTAATCCTGGGTGCCATCGTTCTTAAAAATGCCCAGGCAATTGAAGAGCAGGTGATTGCAGCAACAGATCCGCTTGTAAAAGCACAGTTACTGACCGAACTGACCGGCCGTATCGTGCCACCCTATATTGTAATCGCCATCTGTCTGTTTATCCTTGCCTTCCTTACCTACAGATCCGGATTACCTGAAATCGACGAACCAAAAGAAGACAGTACCGGCAACAATAAAACCCGGGCCTCCGTTTTTGCCTACCCGCATCTGATGCTCGGCGTTCTTTGCCTTTTTCTTTATGTGGGAGTGGAAGTGCTTGCAGGAGACGCTATCGGAACCTATGGAAAATCAATGGGCATGAGCCTGGATGAAACCAAATATTTCACCTCTTATACCCTGTTCGCCATGCTGCTCGGTTATATTATCGGCATTTTTACTATTCCGAAATATATTTCCCAGCAGGATGCCCTTCGTTATTCCGCTATCCTCGGCTTATTACTGACAATCGGAATTTATTTCTCAACCGGTTATACTGCCATTATATTGATTGCAGCATTGGGACTCGCCAACGCACTGATGTGGCCCGCTATCTTTCCGCTCGCCATTGACGGAATCGGAAAATATACCCAAATCGGATCTGCCTTCCTTATCATGGGCATTGCCGGTGGTGCTATTGTACCACCACTTTACGGATGGCTGAAAGATTCACAGGGACTTTCCAATCAGCTCGCCTTCTTTCTCTGTTCAGCTCCTGCTTACCTCTACATTCTTTTTTATGCAGCCAAAGGATACAAGGCTGGTAAAACGTTTGCATAGGTTTCAGTTCCGAACTGACAGAATGCTGACCAATCTTACATTATTGGTACTTACCTTTGCGGCCTATCCAACCAACTGCAATGGACAACCAAACCTTTGATTTCGGCATGGTAGGGCTCGGTGTAATGGGCCGTAACCTCCTGTTGAATGTGGCTGATCACGGATTTAAAGCGATCGGCTTTGATAAAGACCCAAAAAAGACCTCAGATTTTGAAGCTGCTGCTTCAGCCGGCACTACCGTTAAAGGCGTGAATACGCTGGAAGAGATGGTAGCCCAATTGGCTATGCCCCGTCGTATAATGATCCTGGTTCCGGCTGGCAAACCGGTAGACGATGTTATTGAAAGTTTACTACCACTTGTTAGCAAGGGCGATATCATCATCGATGGCGGAAACACCTATTATACCGATACACTCCGCCGATATGAATACCTCCAACCCAAAGGCATTCACTTTATTGGAATCGGTGTTTCAGGTGGCGAAGAAGGTGCACGCTTCGGCCCCTCTATGATGCCCGGTGGCGATGAATCTGCCTGGCAACAGCTGAAACCTGTTCTTACTTCTATCGCCGCTAAAGTTAACGGAGAAGCCTGCGTTGATTATATGGGCAAAGGCGCAGCCGGACATTTTGTTAAAATGGTGCATAACGGCATTGAGTATGCGATTATGCAGCTGATCTGCGAAACCTATGACCTGCTCCATCGCGGTGGAAAATTCAGCAACGAAGAACTACATGAACTTTTCAGCAACTGGAACGATGGCGAACTCAAATCCTACCTGATCGAAATCACCGCCGCCATATTTAAACAAATGGATCCTGAAACCGGGAAACACCTGGTAGACAGCATCCTCGATAAAGCAGGTTCAAAAGGAACCGGCAAATGGACCTCACAAATTGCTATGGATTTGGGTGTTGCAATTCCAACCATCGATATGGCCGTGACCATGCGTACTATCTCGGCATTAAAATCAGATCGCCTTGCAGCTGAAAAACTGCATCGCGAAATGCAAATCCGGCTAACGAATGCAGCTTCCGCAACTTCGCTTTCACTTGACAAAAAAGAACTTGCCGAAGATTGCAGAAAAGCACTTTTTGCTGCCATCATTCTTTCCTATGTTCAGGGCATGTCTATGTTGCATACTGCTTCAAAAGATCTGGCAATGGATATACCTCTTCACAATGCTGTAAAAGTATGGAGAGGTGGATGCATCATCCGTTCCACCCTGTTAGGAACATTCTATGAAGCCTACCAACGAAACCCGGCAATCAGTAACCTCCTGCTGGATGATGCAATTGCTGAGCTGGTTACCCAACAAATCGGATCGCTTCGAAAAGCAGTCAGCCTGGCTGCATTGAATGGATTTGCTGCAGGAGGCCTCATGAATGCCCTTACCTATTACGATGCCTTTACTACCGCTCGTCTGCCACTGAACCTGTTGCAGGCTCAACGTGATTATTTCGGAGCACATACCTACGAACGAATCGACCGGGAAGGAAAATTTCATACCCAATGGACCTGAGAAAAGCTCATTAATACAAAAAAAGAATCATGTCTGCTACACATAAAAGACCAACCGCCTCCCTCATTTTTATTTTTGGTGGAAGCGGCGATCTGAATCATCGCAAATTATCACCCGCCCTTTATAATCTCTTCATCGATGAATGGATGCCCGAGAAATTTGATATTGTCGGAATCGGCCGTCGGCCCTACGATAATGAATCGTATCGCGTTCATCTCTTTAATGGAATTCAGCAATTCAGTCGCCGCAAAGATGATCAGGGTGGAAAATGGCAGGTCTTCGCCAATCATGTTGCCTATCTGCAAATGGATGCAGAAAAAGATGAAGAGTACCAGAAAATAGCAGAAATCGTAAAAGAGAAAGAAGCTGAATACGGCGAACACCCCAATGTGATTTTTTACCTGGCCGTTGCCCCGCAACTGGTGCCTGGAATCGTTGGCAAACTCGGGCCTCTGAATATTTGCGCTGACACCAAATGCACCCGGGTGGTTGTTGAGAAACCTTTTGGTCACGATCTGGCAAGCGCGCTTCAGTTAAATAAATTACTGGCCGGCATGTTTGATGAAAAACAGATTTACCGAATCGATCACTACCTCGGTAAGGAAACGGTTCAGAATATCCTGGCACTTCGTTTTGCCAATGCCCTCTTTGAACCGATCTGGAACAGAAATTATATTGATCATATCCAGATAACAGCTTCCGAAACGGTAGGTGTTGAGGGTAGAGGTGATTTTTACGAAAGTTCGGGCGCCCTTCGCGATATGGTGCAAAATCATATTCTTCAACTGCTTTGCATGGTGGCGATGGAAGCCCCGGTGAGCTTCGATGCAGATGAAATCCGGAATAAAAAAGTGGATGTATTACACGCCTTGCGTAAAATTTCCAAAGAAGAAGTACATAAAATGGCCGTACGCGGACAATACAGTGAAGGCTGGATGAAGGGCCAACAGGTTCCTGGCTACAGACAGGAAAAAAATGTTGAACCCGATTCTCCGGTGGAAACCTTTGCCGCCGTTAAATTCTATATCGATAACTGGCGCTGGCAGGATGTACCTTTTTATGTTCGGACCGGTAAACGGATGGCAGATAAGGAAACCATCGTAACAGTTCAGTTCAAAGCAGCACCAAACTACGCCTTCCCGCCGGAATCTGCCGAAACCTGGAGAGCCAATCGCCTTACCATTAGTATAGCTCCGGAAATGGATATCCGCCTGCGTTTTCAGGCCAAACGACCCGGACAGGATCTGACTCTGAGTCCGGTTGATATGATTTTCAGCTACCAGGATGCCTACGAAGAGCATGAACCCGAAGCGTATGAAACCCTGCTCCTCGATGTAATGGAAGGAAATGCAACCCTCTTCATGCGGGAAGACCAGGTGGCTGCTGCATGGAAAGTAATTATGCCGATCCTCGAAGCCTGGCAGCAACGGGCACCGGTTGATTTCCCGAATTATACCCCGGCCTCCTGGGGCCCCGAGGACGCCGAAGCCCTTATCGCCCGCGATGGCCGTAACTGGGCCTCTCTCCCCGAACCTCATAAAGACCGCTAACCAATTTTCACCCGTCGGGTACCTGACGGGTACCCGACGGGTGAAATAAAAAACCAGCATATGCAACTTCATGTTTTCCCCAACGCAGAAACCGTAGCCGGTGAAGCAGCACATTTTATTGTTCACCGGATTCAGGAAGTGCTAACCCGCCAAAACCGATTTACCATCTGTTTGTCCGGCGGATCAACCCCTAAACGACTGCATCAGTTGCTGGCTGAAGAACCACTCAATAATCAGATCGACTGGTCGAAAGTGCATGTATTTTGGGGAGATGAACGGTATGTACCCCTGGAAGATGAACGAAATAATGCCCGAATGGCCTATGATACCCTGCTGAATAAGGTTCCCATTCCGGAAAATCAGATCCATATAATGCGCACGGATTACGACAATCCGACGGATGCTGCCCGGGAATATGAAGCACTGCTCCATCAATATTTTGATAACCATCCCCATAGCTTCGATCTCCTGATCCTTGGAATGGGCGATGATGCCCATACTTTATCGCTTTTCCCTCATACGGAGGTAATCCAGGAAAACACCCGATGGACATCCGCTTTTTTCCTCCCCCAGCAGGATATGTTCAGAGTAACCATTACCCGCCCGGTTGCCAACAAATCAGCTTGTATTTTATTCCTTACAACAGGAGCCGGAAAAGCTAAAGCCCTGGCCAATGTATTGGAAGGCCCCCAAAATCATGTAGAATATCCCGCACAATCAGTAGTATCTACCCAAGGAACTACCATCTGGATGGTAGATGAAGCTGCCGCAGCCTCCCTTGAACAGCGCTGAGCACGCCTTTTTAAGATTGCAGAAAATACGGAACAGCCCGAAGATCTACGGATTTTTTCGGGTAAAACTGCTATTCATCGAAGGAAACTGCCTGATTATCGAATATAAGTGCATACCCTTAGGACAATTCATCTAAGTGTTTACCTTTGTATTGTCATCGGTAAAAACCCTAGTACTGATCTACATGGAAACCTTATCGACCCAATACCAGAATTGATCCTCTTCCTTACAAAAGCCGATTAATCAGTTAATCGTACCAGAAATGAAAACAAACTTTTACAAGAGCATACTTATGCTCTGCCTGACCATCGTATGCGCCGTTAACAGCCAGGCGCAATTAAACAATGGATCAATTCCAGCCAACCGCTCTAACGCCTTATTAGCTCAACGTTTTCAGGGATTACACCCGAATGAAGACGAAACGGAAGTCATCTTCGGAACACCGGATCTCAATACGCGCGGCAACAGTGATAACTATGATTTCGATAATGAAGCAGAAATCCGCTTTACCATTATCTATAATCCTTCAAGGGATGAAATCTCCAACGAAACTGAAACATTCCGTGGCAATCGTCGGGAAGATGATGAAAATGGTCGTATCCGTAATATCCGCGATTTTGTAGGCAATCGTAAACGCGCTGATCTTCCCAACATGAATTATCTGCAACTGGAAATGGGAAATGGAAATCCTCCGGGACATAGAGGCCAAATTATCATCGACCAGCTTGAATTGAATGGTCAGGATATTCATGAGTCATATACCCTTAACCCAAGAGATAACCGCACAGTTTACCTGCTGGACGCTACCCTTGCAAGTGGATTTACATTAACAGGAAGAATCCGTATGACCGGCAGTTTTCATGATAACAGCAATAGCCGCCGGAATAATTTCATTCAGTTTACTACGGGATATTATTATGATTTTGGAACCCTTCCTCTGGAGTTTACCAGCATCAAAGGTTTCGCAGAAAACAGCCAGAACCGCATCAACTTTACAACGGCTGATAACCATGAAGGAAAAACATTCTTCATCGAGCGCTCTGCAGATGGTAAACAGTATGAAGTAATCGGACAGGTTGCTGTAGCCCCAGGTCGTACCGGTCAGTATACCTTTATCGATAAAACTCCGCTCAGCAATGGATTCTACCGGGTGCGTGGCGTAAATATTCTGGATCGCATGGTATATTCTGATGTTATACGCATCAATCAAAGTCTTAGCACCATGCGTGTTATCAATCAGGTTGGCAGAACTGAACTTATCTTCTCTGAATCAAGAGCGCGTTCAATCAATGTGTTCTCCTTCAACGGACAATTGATAAAACAACTGAACTTCAATAGCAATCGCCACTCATTTGATCACCAGGGCATGCAGAAAGGCATGTACGTGATGCAGGTAAATGGTGAAGCCATTAAAATAATGGTGCTTTAAAAATACTGCACGGTTCGATTAATTTGGAAGGTGCAGAGGATCCTTCTGGTAGAGTTCCTGGTCTGTCCGTTTTCTAACAAGCGCAGCCAGGAATCTTTTTTTTACCAATCAGCCAGCCTGTACACTATCGTAAACAATCACTTTTTCCCATAGCATACTGCATTCCTCAATAAACTTTAAATGAATGGGATCAGTTTGATAAACCTCCTGATCAGCAGCATTTTTAAAAACCAATAACCAGGATACTTTATAGGAGCGCTCAATTACATCCCGGTTGGTATTTGCCGGCACTCCGATATGCGAGAGGTGAATCGTTTTCGCTTTTGCTAATTTTCGCAATCCGGCTAGTAGTTTTTGTTTATCTTCTTCACTTTCCGGATTTTTCAGCCAAAAAAATACATGGTGTATAAAGGTATTATCCAGTTTGGCTTCTTCGCCTGCAGCAGGTGACGCACCTAATCCTAATCCGCCCATAATAGTTGCTTTTCCGGTTGTTGAAATAAAATCACGACGAGATTGTGTATCCATAATTCGCTTTCTTTTACCCCATGAAACTACGATTTTTTTTGCCTGCTGATCCAGATGAACAAACCCAAACCAAGAAGCCCCGCAACCATCAGTATATACCATATTGTATTTTGCTTCCTGGGTGCGGCTATTTCAACAATTTTAAAAAACTGGTTTGCTTTTATATTGGTTACTGCCTGCCGGTTACCTCCTGTCCAATGCACAATTACTGAATCAACAGTAACCGATTGTCCCAAACCAAAATGCGCCAACAAAGAATTTTGTGAAATATGACTCGTTCCGCCACCATCTATTTCGCGGATCATTCGAATTTTTCCTGCCAGGATTTCAACCCTTGAACCGATTCCGTTTTTCTCTGCATCCACTCCGCTTAATGCAACCGTCAGCCAATTACCACCCTTCGTATCATTGCGGTATAAACGCGATTCGGACAGAACCGGATAATCCGGACAAACCGATTCCTGATTAACCACAAACAGGTCCAGATCTCCATCCCTGTCATAATCAAATACCACAGAGCCCCTGCCGATTCCATAATCCTGTAAACCCACCGCCCTCGCCCTTTCTTCAAACCTGGCCCCTGTATTTTCAAAATAATAATCTCCAATAGGATTACAACTAGGATTTAGATCTCCATTTGATACAAATAAATCAAGATCGCCATCCTGATCAAAATCTGCAAAATTGGCCCCCCAGCTGATACCGGAATAACTGCATCCCAATTCCCTTGTACGATTCACAAAAAATTTCCCTTTGCTTTCATTCACCATGAATGCATTAAAACGAATATTAGTTATATAATAATCCATCCAGCCATCATTATTTAAATCACCAACCGCACTACCCATTGAATTAATTTTCAGATCCATTCCTGTTTGCTTGCCGATTTCCTGAAAATAATTACCGGGAAATTTATTTTCATAGAACAAATTGGCCGTGCGTTTATAACCAAAATCATGGTTGATATACAGATCCTGATCCCGATCATTATCATAGTCTGTAAACAATCCGCCAAATCCGAAACCTGCCTGATTCAAGCCATAACCTGCACTGACCTCCCGAAAATTCTTACCCTTTTCATTCAGATACAGATATCCCTTTGCTATCTGATTAGCCCCTACTACTGTAGCATCTGTTATTTTACTTAGTTCGCCTTCATATTGATTGAAATAATTGCCGATATACAAATCAGGCCAGCCGTCAGCATTGAAATCACCAAAACTCGCGCCTGTACTAAAAGAGAAATGATTACCCAAACCATACGCAGCTGTGGCATCACGAAAACTGCCATCTCCCTTATTCAAAAAAAGCAGATTGATTGCCCGGGGAATAGCAGGCGGGTTCTTACTTAAAGTAATAGTGGTCACAACCAAATCTGGCCAGCCGTCGCGATTGATATCAGCACTTGCCACACCCTGCGTTATATATTTTCTGGTAACCGATAACCCGGCTTCTTCAAACCAGTCACTAAATGTTCCGTCACCATTATTTCGGTACAACTGATCTGAATTTTTTCCGCCTGTTATATACAGATCTTCCCAGCCATCCTGGTTAAAATCCAGCACAGCCGCACCTCCTCCGAACATTCCTTCATGTACTTTAAATACATGCCGGATCCCGGCTTCTTTTGATACATCCGTAAATTTTGTTTGGGCTTTGATTTCGGAAATAGTGAATCCGAAAAGCAATACAAGTAGCAGCTTGTAATACATATGGCAGGGTTCTTAAGGTGCTTATTTTCTCCATCGCAATGCATTTACATTATCCCCAATTTCTTTTCCTTTCTCCAGTCCTTTTTCATTGTCCATTGGTATGTGGATGCCTCCATAAAATCTTGATAACGCCGTTTCCTCTGCAGCTTTCCAGAAGGAGGGAAATGACCTGGCTCTAAATTCAACATTTCGTAATTCATCTTTCGGACGACCAACATGTGAACTATCCGTGAACGCAAATGAATCACCATATAAATCAGTTAATACCGTAGCTGCTGCTGCTGCCTGTATGGCATGACCCGATGGAAATGCAGGAAAAGGAGGATCAGGCCAGAAAGATTCCCATTCCGGATCTATATGTGCTGGTATAAAAGTATTAGCACGTTCGGTATAATAATGGAATTTCCATTTCCAGCAATTACGAAAGGCATCTGCAACAGCTATGCCAATACGCGCATAGGTTTCCGCACAGGTGATCAGGTCAGGTTTCGCTTTTTTTATTGCAATGGTTCCCAGGGAATAAGAATGTCCGGGTGGAGTAAAACTCAGATCCGGGTCATCTCCCCACCAAATGGCCGCCTGCTTTTCTTCTTCTGTCAGATTTTTTCTTTTTTCATACACCATCCTGAATTGCTCATAATAAGGTGAACCCCGGGTTGTATCAAAGGCCAGCGGAATGGGTGCTTCCATCACTGAATCAGCCACCAGAAAAGTCCTGTTTTTACCCCAATGCGGATGTAATGGAAAATGACTGAATGATTGCGCATATAATGGTGGCTGCCAGAAACCCGGACCTTTCCTGCTTTCCATTTTTTTATCAAAGTTTTTCAAATAACCCCGATGGCCCCCATCTGTCTTTGACCATTCAAATATTTGTTCTGCGATTCTTCTCCCATACCGAATTGATCGATTCACCAGACTGTCGTCTTCCAAAACAGCCTGAAATCTTGCTGTTATGGCAGCTTCCAGTGAATCAATCCTCTTTTTATTTTCATCTCCTGTCTGAATATAAATCAAGCGCAGAATTTCTGCCTGTCCGGCATTTAATGATAATGGCCAATGATAAACGAATCCAGGCTCCGGCTTTGCCAGTACTCCCAATCCATTCAACTGCGGCGCAATGGATTTATGTGTTGAATATCCCTGAACAACCGATTCATACATCGTTAGTCCGATGTATCCAAAAGCACGGGAAGCAAAAGTGGGTGAGTTGGACGGAGTTGTTTGAGTAATTGAGGTGCTCATCCCGGCCCATGCAATGGCTAATTCATAGTCAGCAGGAGGAGGCAGAACTGCCGGTTTGCAGGATAAAAAGCTGCTTGCGCACCATGCAATCAGGTACGTTTTTACAATTCCGTTTGATAAAACCCGGTTCATTTTTTTGCTTTATTTAAACCATAGGTTTTCAATGGTCTGCCTGGCATACCAACCAAAATTTTATTATTTACCTGCAGAACAGACCGAATATCCCCTTTTATTTCAAGACCTGATTCTATGGCAGGAACCCAACGAAAATTTCCTTTTCCATCACCTTCCAGTAGAGAACCATAACTGGCATCCATTTTCCCCAATCTTATTTTCATTTGGCTGCTGTTGCCACCCATGAAAAGATCCAGGTTCCCATCCCCATTAAAATCAAGTGCCTGAATTGCATAAACCGGAGAACATTGTACCTGCTCAGGTAAGGATGATTTCATCAGTTTGCCTGCTGAATTACTGAGGTATAAAATAGTTTCAGTCTGAGTTGCTTTTAGTTTTCCGGCAGTATTTAATTCATCACCCGCAAACAGTTCATCCAAACTTATATCAGCATACGATTTAAAGCTTGAAAAACGTTTCCGCATTACCGGCAGTTGCCCAATTAATTCATCACGCGTTACAAAAGGATATCGTTTACCCTGGATATAAAAACTGAAAATCGGATCAATCGAACCGTTTTTATCGAAATCAGCATAATGCATTTCAGCCGGTTCTTTTTCATTTATTCGGATCTGTGAATTCAATCCCAGGTTTCCCGCTACAAGATCTGGTTTACCATCCCCATTCAAATCCGAAATAAACACCGTATTCCAAAATCCTGCTTCTTCTTTCGGTAAAAAAGCAGTTGTACGATTCTTTAATAATCCGTTTTGCTTTTCATAAACAAGTATTGGCATCCATTCACCAACCACAATTAATTCATTTTGACTGTCTCCATTCAGATCAGCCCAAACCGCATCCGTTATCATGCCTGCCTGTTCCAGCTCCGGTGCAATTAGTGTCGTACGGTTTTGAAAATTGCCCTTCCCGTCATTTATTAACAGGGCAGATTTTGGCGTTTCGGGATATCGACCCGGAACAACACGAGCACCAACAAAAAGATCAGGCGCACCATCTCCGTTAATATCTTCCACTGCGATACAGGAACTGCCGGACCTCAATTCCGGCAATCCGGCTGACCTTGTAAACTGCTGTTTGCCATTATTAATGTATAACCGATCCTGTAATAAAGGATCAGCAGGTTCAAAAAAATGATACCCACCACTTGCAATATAGATATCCGAAAAACCATCTCCATTCGCATCAAACACTTTAATGGCAGCATCATGAAAACCTTTATCCTGTTCAAAAGCGGGAACCGGCTTTTTGACAAATCTGCCATTTGATTCCTGCAGGTATAACTCAGCTGCTTTCCCCATCGGACCACCAATTAGCAGGTCGTCCAGGCCATCTTTGTTGACATCCGCTTTTGTCATACAAAACTGGTCATTTGAAAACTGATGAATCAACAGAGACTGCCGATTAAAATCATTGATAGTGCTGTCGCTGTATTGCCACTCAACCGGACTTTCCTTTGCAAGAAACCAGGGTTCAACCGTTGTTTCCCTTCTTACCGGTTCAGTCGCCTCCTTTTCATCCACCGAAATAACCTGATTACTTTTTACCTTTTCCAGTACCTGGGTTTTTCCACTGTTCCAGGTAATCACCAGAGAATCTGCCTCCGTATGTTTTCCAGTACCAAACTGAAGCAGGTAACTCACATTCGACAAATAGCCTCTTGCCGGATATTGTTCCAGTAATTGAACCTTCCCGTCTTTATACCATCCCACCCTTGCACCAATCCCCTGCGTATTCGGAGCCTTTCCAAGCAACCTGACCTGCAGATAATTATTCTCTTTTTTTTCTGCACCGGTATTTTGATAGATAAAAGCTGCCTGATTGATATTATTGACGATCAGGTCCAGATCTCCATCATTGTCAAGATCCGCATAAGCAGCACCATTACTATTGGAAACCCTGTTCAACCCCCATTCTGCTGTAGCATTGGAGAAGGAAGCGCCGCCTGTATTACGGAACATATAATTCATGACATTGGAAGAAGGCATTTCCTTAATAATGTTCATTACATCTTCCCGCTGCAAACGTCCCTTTTGCTGAATATAATCATTCATGTAATGAATAAAATCCAGGTTGGTGAAGTCTTTGAGATAACCATTCGTGATGTGGAGGTCCTTCCAGCCATCGTTATCGAAATCAGCCAATAAAGCAGACCAGCTCCAATCAGTGTTGGAAACCCCCGCCTGCTGTCCGATTTCACTAAAGGTTCCGTTGCCATTATTCAATTGCAGCATATTGCGCATGTACTGATAATAAAAACCATTCCGGAGATTAACTGCAAATTTTTCATAGTTATCCGGAGCCATCAATAATTTTTGTCGCCGGTTATCCTCAGGCAACATATCCAGTGTAAACAGATCCGTTAATCCGTCATTATTGATATCAGCCGCATCATTTCCCATGGAAAACTGGCTGATATGTCCCATTGAAGATTCCAGTTGATTTGTAAACCCGCCTTTTGTATTATTGATATAGAGAAAATCTGGTACAGCGTAATCATTGGAAACATAGAAGTCTGGCCAGCCATCGCGGTTAAAATCAGCAATGCCAATTCCTAATCCATAACATAGTTCTGAGCCGTTAATACCAGCTTTCACCGTAACGTCTTCAAAGCGTCCATCCTGCTGACGAAAAAGCCGGATTCCTTTTTCCGGATCATCGCGTTGATTTAATTGCCTTGTTTGTACATCATTCAGAATCGGCAAATTCTTGGGATTATGATTCATCAGGATCATATCAAGATCGCCATCTCTGTCATAATCCAGAAAATAGGACTGATTACTAAAACCGGAATGTGCCAGACCAAATTGTTCGGCTCTCTCTTCAAACTGAGGAATGCCGGAGGCTGAATTACCGGTATTTATAAACAACTGATTTTTTCTTTTTTCAGCAGGCATGGCACCCGAATAACAGAGATAAATATCCAGCCTGCCATCTCCATTTATATCCACTGCATTTACACCGGATTTCCAGGGCCCCGGGCGCCCGCCAGCCATTGATTGCAGGGTAATATCTTCAAATTGTAAACTGCCTTTATTAAGATAGAATTTATTCTCCCCCATATTGGAACTGAAGTAGAGGTCGATTAGTCCATCACTATTAAAATCTCCCGTTGCAACTCCTGCACCATTATAAAAATATTCGTATAACAGGATATTGGTATTCAATCCTTCCGTTAATGTGTTCTCAAAACTGATTCCGGTTTGTGATGCTGGAAGCAGGTGGAATAAACCGTTTTCATCACTTATGCTTTCACTGTCTGTCTGCTCCTTACAGGCAGGCAAATAAATGATACTAATAAACAGGGTAAAAATTTTAAGCAGCTTCATTTGATGGTTCTATATAAAAAGAATCTATCCCAATTTAGGAATAGATTCTTTTGTAAATGCAATCAAAAAGATCAATATCCGGGATTCTGAATCAGTTTATCATTCCGGTTGATTTCATCCCTTAAAACAGGTCTGAAATACATTTTATCCTCCCATTTTCTTCGCTCATTTTCGTTGTTATCAACAACTGTGTACGTATAATTATACCTCGACTTATCGTGGCGATATGGAACATGTGGAGTAGCACCCGCCTTAATGGTTCCGTTGACAATAATACTTTTAATTCCTCTTCCAACAGTTTCAGCAGGTATCATCCATCTTCTGGCATCATGGTAGCGGTGTTCTTCATAAACCAGTTCCACGCGACGTTCGTTGCGATATCGGTTTACCAAATCCTGACCGGCATCATTTACTGCAGGCATTCCTGCTCTGAAACGAATTCTGTTCAGCCATAATCTGGCTTCGGCTTCCTCACCCAATGCAATACAGGATTCAATATAATTGAATACGGCTTCTGTATAGCGGATAAAGGGCCAGGGAACCAATTGGAAATTCGATTGGTTATCGGGCAAAGCCGGATTTGGATCAATAAATTTCCGGGTATAATAATGGGTTCTTGTACCATTCCAGTTTTCAACAGCGGAAGATCTGGTGTCTATTCCGTTTATAGTTGCACCTCCGTTGTTGTAATACCCTGTCTGAATCTGACTAACCGGATCAAGACCGATCACATCAGAAGGCCGGGGTTTCCAGTCTGCTCCGTCATACAGTATGGTGGCATAAAAACGGGGATCACGACCGGTGTAGGGATCTGCTTTTTGAGCCGGATTATTCCAGTCAAATTTGCTGCCATCCATCATTTCATAATCATCTACCAATTGCTGAATGGGTGTATTACCTCCCCAGTTATGATATCCATTCGGACCATTGTTGATTCCGTAATGCAAACCGCCCAGTGGCCAGTTACTTTCCTGTGTATACAAACCGGATAACGTACGGAAGAATATTAATTCTGATGCAGCAGCCGCATCTGCTTCAGCAGCCTTACTTCCGCCTGCCATTGAAAGTGAAATATAATTATTCTTCCCTTCTGTTGCAGAGACCGGTGCCGTTAAATCAAGCTTATATCCCTGGCCCTCATCCATAACTGCCTTAGATGCCACTTTTGCTGCCTGCCAGCGTGCAGTTCTATCACCTGAAGTATATGCAACCAATTCAATGTTACCATACCCGCTAAGCGTTGGAGATTTTGCTTTGGCAGTATTGGCATCATGCAAATCACTCGCAGCATACACCAATACTCTTGATTTTAATGCCTTGGCCGACAGTTCAGATGCTCTTCCGGGTGTTACTGTTTTACCATCCAGCAGTAAGATGGCACTGTCCAAATCGGATATTATTGAACTTACAGTTGCATCAAAACTGCTGCGCTCAATCGTATAGTCTTCATTTAATCCATATGGACGTTTAATAATCGGAACACCACCATAGAAACGCATCAGCTGATGGTAATAATAACCTCTTAAAAAATAGGCTTCACCTAGTAAGCGATCCTTCAGGGGCTGATCATCAAAACTTGCAGTAGGCAGTCGGTTGATGGCAATATTGGCATCACGTATGGCTTCATACATGTTGTTCCAGCTATAGGTACTACTGAACCAGGCCGGATTGGAAGGTGTTTCACTTGCCTCCGTAAAGGTATTGATGTTTCTTCCCGCATGGGTAAACATGGCTTCATCTGTATAGGCCGCCAATGCCTGCTCCTCATATCCACCATATCCGAGATAGGAGTATACATTGTAAATGAAAGCCTGTGCCAATGGCCCATCCGTCCAGGTTGATTCACTCGAAAACTCATTCTGTGGTTCCGTATTGAGGAAGTCTTTTTTACATGCGCCTGCGATCACCATAATGGCCATCGCAAAGCCGGTAATTATTTTCCCGTTTTTCATTTGTACAAGTTTAAAAGGTTACACTAAATCCAAGGTTAATTACCCTTGATTGTGGATAATAAACGCCACTCTCTACAGTTGCCTCCGGATCGTAAACTTTCATTTTATCGATTGTGAAAACATTCAATCCATTCGCAAATACACGCAGGTTGCTGAGCTTGATTCTCTGTAATAAATCTGCAGGCAGATTATAACCGATTTCAATATTCTTTAACCGCACATAATTCTTGTTAAACATGTAGTAGGTATTATTTCCATAATTACCACCGGTAAAGTAGGTGTCTCCTCTGCTGGCAAGCCTTGGATGTACACTACTTGGATTATCAATCGACCAGCGATTTTTATAGAAATAATCAAGATAGTTTCCAATATCCCCGGATTCTGTCTGAATTCTGATTAATGCTCCGGTTGCTCCCTGGAATAATAAACTCAGATCAAATCCTTTATAGCGCAAATCGAATGTTGCACCATAGTTGAAAGTGGGTGTATTGTTTTTATCCAGACGAACGGCATCATCTGCATTGATCAGGTTATCACCGTTTACATCCCTGATTTTCATATCACCCGGAATTAACTGTCCGGTTACACCACTGTAGTCCACCGTATTTTTGTTGATGTCTTCCACATCTCTGAACACACCGTCGTACTGGAAAGCAAGAAATGCTCCAATCGGTTTGCCTTCCATACGTTGGTAATCCGGTATACCCGGAGTTTCTGACATAAACACCACTTCATTCTTCGCATATCCGCCATTAATTCCTGCTCTGATAACAAGATCTTTACCGACTCTTGTATTATAGTTCAGCGAGAATTCAAATCCTCTGTTGTTAACCTCACCCAGGTTTTGTGGTGGCAGGCGATCCGCAATTCCGGAAGAACCCGGAGTAACGCCTGTATTCGGTATCAGGATTTTAGTTCTGTTATTGTAGAAATATTCCAATGTCAGATCAAACTTACCATCGAGAATGCTCGCATCTAAACCAACATTGTAGTTTTTGGCTTTCTCCCAGGTAAAGAACGGATTCGGAAGCAAACGCTCATACAGGGTATTAACCACCTGGCCATTGATCGGATAGGTACCCGAACCATAAATAGACAAATAAGCAAATTCCTGCAGCACATTATTATACAGAATCTGATCATTACCCATCTGACCATAAGAGGCACGAAGCTTCAGATTATTAACTGCTTTTACATTCCACCAGTTTTCATTCGAAATGTTCCATCCCAATAAGAGTCCGGGGAAAAATCCAAACCGGGAATCTTCCGGGAACATATAAGAACCATCATAACGGAATATAAATTCAGCCAGGTATTTTTCCTTATAGTTGTATTGAGCACGACCATAGTAACCAAGCCGGGCTCTGTCATAAGCTCCGCCATCTGTCCGCTGGTTGGCTGTTCCACCTGCTGCTATCTGTGCCACTGCGGTGGAAAGAAAATCTCTTCTGTATGCCAGAAATCCTTCACCCTGGAAGGTTTCTTTGGTTACACCTACCAATAATCCGATGGAATGATTCTCTCCAATTTTCGTATCATAATTCAACATCCCGGTAAGGTTCGTATTCAGGACGGATGAATAGGTTTGTGTAAGTCTGGGATCCGTAAAATTGGATCGGATGGCTCCAACAAGCAAGGGAGTCACCCCATCTGCCTCATAGGAAATTTTGTCCCATGAATACAATCTCCAGGGAGTTTGCCAGTTTTTATTGGTGGAAGTGGTTTTATCAACCGCTCCTGATAAGGTCAGTTTCAACCCTTTTATCCATGGATTGGTTATTTCAACAGATCCATTTCCCTGTACAAAGTCAGTTGGATTCCGAACATAGCCTGTGGCATTGGTGGTGATTACATATGGGTTCTGTCCATTTTCAATATCCGGACCAGGCAATCCGTTGGGCCATACTTCCGGCTCAGTAGGACGTCCCCTCATCAGCATCCGGAAAATAGAACCTGCACTTTCTGTAGGATAGTTCCGGTCTTCCCTTCTGGCCAGGATACCAACATTTACATTTATATAGGGATTCACTTTCGCACTTAAATTGGTGCGGAAATTATATTGCTTATAAAAGGTTGCTGAATTTTTATAATACGCATCCTGATTAACATATCCTATTGATGTGAAATAACGCAGGCTCTCCGTACCGCCACTCAATTGCAGATTATGTCTTGTTTGCGGCGACCAGGTTTTGAATGCATCTCCAAACCAATCCGTATCCGGATGTCCCCAGGGATCCGATCCGTCCTTAAATTTCTGTACCGATTCCGGAGAATATTGCACACTTGGTACACCGGGATAAGTTCCATTTGTTTGAATGGATTCCCAGGCTGCTTCCCAATTAGCCGGATTCACATTTCTATAAATAGGCAATTCATTCATGATAGTGGCATACTGGTAGGCATTGGCCATTTTGGGAATTCGGGCAGGCTGACTCCAACCGCGGTTAAAGTCGTAAGAAATTTTTGGCTTGCCGCTGCTGCCTCTTTTAGTTGTTACCAGGATCGCTCCATTTGCAGCCCTTGCTCCATAAATAGCAGCAGAGGCATCTTTCAAAACGGATATGGACTCAATATCTTTGGGATTCAATCTGCCTAAACCGCCATCCCGGTCGGGGATACCGTCAATTACAATAAGCGGACTACTGTTACCCAGGGTATTATTTCCCCGAATCCGAATAGTGGCGCCATCATTTCCCGGCTCACCACTGGTCTGGATAACTACCAAACCGGGTAACCGTCCGGCAAGTGAATTCGAAAGATCTACAGCGGGCGATTTTACCAGCGCATCTCCTTTTACGGCCGTAACTGCTCCTGTTACGGTAACTTTTCTTTGTGTGCCATAACCCACTACTACCACATCTGAAAGTTGCTCGTTCGAGGCATTCAAGGTTATAGCAATGGAATTGGAAGCGGTGATATTATACTCCAGTGTTCTGAAGCCTACGAAACTGAAAACCAGGGTTTTATCCGTTTCGTCAATAGTCATTTTGAAAAACCCATCGTCATTGGTAGTAGTACCGGAAGATTTGCCTTTAACAGTAACACTGGCATTTGCAATTGGACTTCCTTTATCATCCGTTACACGTCCGCTGATTTCGCGCGACTGTTGAAAGGGAGCATCTGTATACCCCTCCGGATTTGCGTTCGCTTTACCAGGCACGGTAAGGCCCAGTGCGAGTACGGCAGCAAATAGCAGCACAGCCATACTTTTTCCATTAAGCTGGTTGAGTTTAAATGATGAATTCATTTAACTGATTTAAATATGTTTGAAATTGGATTCCGGTGTCCCGAATAAACAAATCCTGATTACCCCATCAGCAGCAAGCGCCTTGCTCTTGGGTTCAGTTGAATCTCATCTTGTTTGTAAATCGGGAAGTTGGAGAAGAGACGGAATACGTCGCTCCGGACATGGCGGAGCCATAGCAGCAATCGTGTCATAATAAATGGCTTTTAGTTTGGTCTTGTTAAATATATGATAATATTATTAAAAGTCAATCAAACACTTAATAAAATAATCAGGATATGTTAAAATAAACCAAACAAGCGTTCAAATAGTTGAACTACACAAAAAAGGAGCCATAGGCTCCTTCGTGTAAACACTTATAACTGCTTGATTATTAGAGGGGATACTTATTATCGGCGATAATTTTCTCTGAAATACGACGTTTTGCTTCCTTGCTGTTAAACGGCGCAGCTTTGGTAAATCGTTTTAAACCAAGCAGCATCATGCGTTGTTCATCGCCCTCGGCGAAAGCATTGATGGCATCTTTTCCAAATTTGTTGATTTGGTCAGCAATATCATACAGATAGGTTCGAACCATATCCGCTTCCATCTGGCAGGCAGCTTCTCCACGCTGCCCGGTCAGCTTCATCAGGCGAAGCAGGGCTGATTCTCCATTATAGGTAAGGATGGCCATATCTGCCACATTCATTAAAATTTCCTGTTCTGCTTCAATCTTCATTTGTAATTTCTGAACAGCAGCACCGGCAGTCATCAAAATGGCTTTTTTGAAATTTGCCACCAGCTTTTTCTCCGCATCAAAGGCTGCTTCCTCACCGGATCCGAATTCAGGTATACTCATCAATTCTTTCATCACTGCCATCGCCGGATTGAGCAGATCCAGTTTCCCTTTCATGGCACGTTTCAATACCATATCCACAGTGAGGAGCCGGTTGATTTCATTGGTTCCTTCGTAAATCCGGTTGATCCGGCTGTCGCGATAGGCTTTCGAAATGATATATTCATCACTATACCCGTTTCCACCATGAATCTGAACCCCTTCATCTACTACAAAATCAAGTACTTCACTTCCGAAAACTTTTAGCATAGCGCACTCAATGGCATATTCTTCCGCAGCCCCGAGTAAGGCTTCATTAAATGGTTTGCCGTCTGCCAATAATTCAACTTCTTTATTGTCGATCCATTTACTTGCCCTGTACAGTGCTGATTCGCAGACCCAGATCCGGATAGCCATCTCCGCAATCTTGTTCTTGATGGCGCCAAAATTGCTGATGGGCTGTTTGAACTGTTCGCGGGTATTTGCATACACGATAGAGGTATTGAACGCTCTCTTGGCACCTCCCAATGCTGCTGCGCATAATTTGAGACGGCCAATATTGAGAATATTAAACGCGATGATATGCCCCTTTCCAATTTCACCCAACACGTTTTCTGCGGGTACTTTGCAATCCTGGAAATACAATTGGACAGTTGAAGAGCCCTTGATGCCCATCTTATGTTCTTCCGGACCCTGGGTAAAACCTTCCATTCCCCGCTCAACTATAAATCCGGTGAACTTGTCGCCATCTACTTTAGCGAAAACAGTATAAACATCGGCAAAGCCCCCATTGGTAATCCAGCATTTCTGCCCGTTTAGTATATAATGTTTTCCATCCTCCGATAATTTCGCCGTGGTCTTTGCTCCCAATGCATCCGATCCGGAATTGGGCTCGGTTAAACCATAGGCACCTTTCCATTCGCCGGATGCCAGCTTGGGAATGTATTTAGTCTTTTGCTCCTGGGTTCCGAAATAAAGAATGGGTAAAGTACCGATACCGGTATGCGCCGCCACTGCCACGGAGAAAGAAAACCCTCCCCCCAGTCCTTCATTTACCAGCGTAGCTGTAATAAAATCCTTTCCCAAACCCCCAAATTCTTCAGGGATGGAAGAACCCAGTAATCCCTGTTCACCCGCTTTATCCACCAGTGATGGCATCAGACCAGGCTCCAATTTATCAATCCGATCCACAATCGGCAAAACTTCCGTGTCCAGAAAACTGGCACACATCTCTTTTACCATCTGTTGTTCTTCATTGAAGTCCTCCGGTATGAACGTGTCAAAGGGAGCACTTTCTTTGATCAACCACTCTCCACCCTTCAGGATGGTTGCTTGTTTTTGGGATGCACTTGACATGTTTCAAAGTTAAAAGTCAAAAATTAAAAGTTAAAAGTTGGGGCAGCCGGACAAAATTCACCACTCACCCATTCACTTCTTCACCCATTCACTAATTCACTAATTCACCCATTCACTTCTTCACCCATTCACTTCTTTCACCCATTCACTTCTTCCCATCACCGGCTCATAACTCAGCTTCAAATTGATTCGCGATCTCTCACAATTCCATTCTCTCACGATTCTCACGCTCTCACGATTCCATTCTCTCATGATTCCATTCTCTCACGATTCCATTCTCACAGCAACTACTCACTTTCACAACGAACTACTAACCCTCTCATCAGCTATTCATTCTCTCGTCTAATTACTTACTCTCTCGTCTAATTACTCATTGTCTGCAGATACTTTAAACGCTCATCTACTCTTTATTTCCCTTTCTCTGCGCTCTATTTCTCTTAAAGTCTTCCATTACCTGACACTCCATTTTCACCTCTCACTTCTAACACCCACTTCAACTACTCACTCGCACGACTAACAATTAACACTCACATCAACAACTCATTCTCTCAGCTAACAACTCATTCTCTCAGCTAACAACTCATTCTCTCAGCTAACTACTCATTTTATCAGCTAATTATTCTTTCTCGCAACTAATGCTTTAAACGCTCATCTACTCTTTATTTCCCTTTCTCTGCGCTCTCTCTTTAAGTCTTCCATTACCTGACACTCCATTTTCACCTCTCACTTCTAACACCCACTTCAACTACTCACTCGCACGACTAACAATTAACACTCACATCAACAACTCATTTTCTCAGCTAACTACTCATTCTCTCAGCTAATTATTCTTTCTCTCAACTAATGCTTTAAACGCTCATCTACTCTTTATTTCCCTTTCTCTGCGCTCTATTTCTCTTAAAGTCTTCCATTACCTGACACTCCATTTTCACCTCTCACCGCTTTCACCTCTCACCTCTCACCTTTCACTTCAGATTGTCGTAGACAATCTGAAGCACCCCCTTACAAATTTCTACCTGATCCTCGGGCACGCCGGTTAAGGCTTCATTCAGGGTTTCTTCTGCCAATTCCATGGATACTTCCTGCATTTTTCGCGCCTCTGCCGTTAGATAGATCATATTCATTCTCCGATCCTCTTTCGAAGAAACCCGCTTCACCAGTTTCAGCTTCTCCAAATTATCAACGAGTCTGGTAATACTTGGTTTATCGCGAAAAGTTGCATTACAAAGTTCCTGCTGACTGATCCCATCCTGCTTCCATAAATGATACAACACACTCCATTGCTCTATCGTCAGATTCAGTTGTGCCGTATTAAACTTCTTCTGCAATCTCCTCGCAATAGCGGTTGATGCCTTGCCCGTAATAAAACTGTATAATTCGCCTTTTTTAAATTGGTTGTTTGGCATATAGTTAGTTAAACAACTATCCAAATCTAATTAAAATAATTGACTCTTCCAATCTTTTCCATTTAAAATACGGGGATTAAAATCCGTTAAGTTAGTATGGGTAAAATGGAGGTATAACCTTAGAAAAGGGTGAGG
>NZ_DLHM01000007.1:0-926030 GCF_002483205.1 Flavihumibacter sp. UBA7668 | reverse complement strand
GAAAAGGGTGAGGGTAAAATGGAGAATATAACCCTATAATTAAATGGGATTAAAATGGGGATTAAAATCCTTTAAATTACGGGGATTAAACCAGGTTTGTAAGCGCTCATGTCATATCTCAATCAACCATTTGTCCTACCCTTCAAAGGGCAGGAAATTTATTACCGGATTTTTGGTTCCGGGCATAAATGGGTACTGGCGCTTCATGGCTATGGTGAAACAGGATCGGTTTTTCGTGCGCTGGCTTCCGAACTGGATAAAGAATATCGCTTTATTTGCCCCGATTTACCGCTACACGGACAAACCAACTGGCATCTGAAGCAGGCTTTGCATCCCGCTGATTTGCTGGATCTGGTTCAAGAATTCAGGAAGATTCATGGTATCAATGCCCTGATACTCGCCGGATATAGCATGGGTGGCCGCCTGGTCAGTTGCCTTGTGCAAATGGATCCGGCTTCCATCCATGAACTCTGGCTCTTTGCTTCTGATGGCTACCATAAAAACCCCTGGTACTGGCTGGCTACCCAAACAAAACTTGGCAATCGCCTTTTCAAATCAACCATGACTCAACCAGCCTGGTTTCTAAAGTCCATGAAAATCGCCCGTTTCCTTCGGATCCTGCATCCGGCTATCCACAAATTCGCACTCCAATTCCTTGAAAAAGAAAAAAGCAGGACAGATCTCTACAATCGATGGACATTCTATCGCCTATTCAAAACAGATAAGCAGCAGCTAAGGAAAGCGTTGGTAAAACATAAAATTACAATACGTCAGTATTTCGGTGAATTCGACCGGATTATTCCGGCAGCGCATGGAAAATGGATTCAAACCAAGCTGCCAGAACAATCCGAAACGAAAATTTTTAAATGCGGGCATCGTTTGCTTGATCCCTCAATTGCACCTAATATTGCCGCTGCACTTAAAAATCCTGTACAACCGGCACCGAATCTTTCTATATGACTGTTTTCGCTATTATACTATTCCTGTTGGTCTTCGCTTATGCCTGGCTGATACAATATTATCATCGTAACTGGAAAGCCATGCCGGAAGAACCTGGTGTTCCCGCTGAATTTCAACCCGAAACAATGGTTTCAGTTTTAATCCCGGCTCGTAACGAGGCTGCAACAATCAGATCAGTATTGAATTCTTATCTCCATCAGAATTACCCGCCGCATCTAAGAGAATGTATCGTAATTGATGATTATTCAAACGACGAAACAGCAGCTATTGTGAAGGAATTTTCTCCCTTTGGAATTCAACTCATTCAACTTGCAGAACTGTTGCCGCATCAACCACTCAATTCCTATAAGAAAAAAGCTATTGAAAGCGGGATTGCACATTCCTCCGGTCAACTTCTGCTAACAACCGATGCCGATTGTGTTCTCCCCCCAGACTGGATTTTACAACATGTAAACCTGCAACAAAGAACAGGTGCTGTTTTTATAGCCGGACCAGTAAAAATAAAGCCGGAGAATTCCTGGTTGAATAGATTTCAATCGCTTGATTTTATCAGCCTGCAGGGAATAACCGGCGCCTCTCTTTTCAGGAACTTACATGCCATGTGTAATGGCGCAAATCTTTCCTATACAAAAGAGGCATTTATAGCTGTGAATGGATTTGAAGGTATAGATCATATTGCTTCCGGAGATGATATGCTGCTCATGCAAAAAATCTCCAATCGATTTCCCGGTAAAATCAGTTACCTCAAATCCACCCGTGCAATTGTGGAAACGAATGCCATGCCGGATATTAAATCATTCCTGCAACAACGAATCCGATGGGCAAGTAAAGCCACCAGTTATAAAGAGTTGTCCATTCAGTGGATTTTATTGTTGGTCTATTTCCTGAACCTCAGTTTATTGTTCTTTTTTATTTTCAGTTTTTTCTTTCCTGGGTGGCTGCTGCTTTCACTTGGATTAATCCTGTTAAAAGCGCTGGTGGAATGGCCGTTTATGTTGACAGTGGCTTCATTTTTCGGTTACTCCCGCCTCGCAGCTGTTTTTCCGCTTTTTCAACCCCTTCATATTCTTTATACGGTTGCAGCCGGAGCATTCGGACAATTCGGAAGCTATAATTGGAAAGGAAGAAAAGTTCGTTAATTGCTTACTTTTAACCCATGTCTCAATTCGACAAACCGTCTTCCACCTGGTTGAAATTAATCCGCCAGCCTTCTTCGTTGATAGGTGGTTGTATTTCAGTTATTGCCTTCCTGTTGGCAATAACCGGGTATTGGATAAGTCCGGATAGCAGTCCGGATGCCAATCGGATGATTGTTGAAATTGCAAGTCGCTCTCCCGGCTTTACCCAACAATTCCTGCTGATTCCAAAATCGCCACGGCCCGCTTCCGTTTCCTGGTGGGAAAGAACACTGAACGGACAGCCGGATAGCTACTCCTATCTGCCAATTGGCGATTTTCATCAACAAGGTGACACCCTCTATGTTCAACAATTTATTGATGATGGTTTATATGAAGAACGGACGTTCCTGCTATCGGCTTTACATTCATTCCAAACCGGAATTCGGCCACCCGACTCCCCGCAGGTGGCATTGAAATCTGAAAACAATTCGATCGGGCGTAACAGTTATATTAAACAGCAACGCTTTCTTTTAGGAACGGACAAATTTGGACGCGATATTCTAAGCAGGTTAATAATTGGTACCCGAATCAGTTTAATGGTTGGAGGAATTGCGATGATTTTATCCCTTACAATTGGGCTTTTGCTGGGAACACTGGCTGGTTATTATGGTGGCAAACTGGATGCATTGATTATGTGGTTTATAAATGTAATCTGGAGTATTCCCACCTTATTACTGGTATTTGCCATAACACTCTTATTAGGTAAAGGTTTCTGGCAGGTTTTTATTGCAGTCGGACTCACCATGTGGGTAAATGTTGCAAGATTGGTACGCGGACAATTAATTGCAGTAAGGAATCTGGAGTATGTTGAAGCAGCGAAAGCATTGGGGTATCGTGATTGGCGGATTATGGTCAAACATATATTGCCCAATATAATGGGACCGGTACTGGTGGTGGCTGCAGCCAATTTTGCATCTGCAATTGTGGTGGAAGCCGGACTCAGTTTTCTGGGAGTCGGCGTTCAGCCTCCACAACCCAGTTGGGGAGGTATGATCAAGGAAAACTATAATTTCATTATAACAAATAACCCGATGCTTGCATTGGCACCGGGTTTTGCAATTATGTTACTGGTTCTGGCATTCAACCTGATCGGCAATGGCATCCGCGATGCCCTCGACGTCCGCTCCTAGCCATTCACCTTTCACCTTTCACCATTCACCTTTCACCTTTCACAACCCACCTTTCACCTTTCACCTTTCACCTTTCACTTTCTTGAATATAGATAAAATCCCGTTTTCGTATTACTCGGCTTCGACAAGGAAGTAACGGTAACAGTTACCCTTGAAACGGTTAATTGAGGAGTGTTGGTGATACTTAGCGTAGTAGTAGCATTAGAGGTAGTTTGATTGGCTGTGAAAAAAGCTGTGGTCCCATTTCCATCAGGCCTTGCAGTCACTTCAATTCGCACTCCCTGAGGAGGCATTTTGGAAGTAACTGTTACGGTAAGCGGGAAATTAGGTCCGGGTGCCACCGCTTCCTGCTGACCATTTAATACAGGCGTGGTAGTGATCACCAGATTTTCTTCAGCGGGCTGCGGATCATCTCCACCACCACCGCAGGAAGGCAGCAGTACAACAGCAGTTAGTGAGGCAAGCAGTAGGTTCGCAATAAAAGCTTTCATGTAATGTGTAAATTATACGTTTAGTCTAAAGATAAACCAAAAAGAAGTGAAAGGTGAAAGGTGAAGCGTGAAAGATGGATTGTGAAACGTGAAATGTGAAAACTTGTCACCCCACTTCCCACTTCCCACTTCCGACTTCCGACTTCCGACTTCCGACTTCCGACTTCCTACTTCCTCAGATTCTTACTTCCACATTCCGATTCAGGGTCTCATCCAACGAAATAAAGGTTTCCGTACGTTCAATTCCCTTAATTTTCTGCAATTGATCATGCAATACAATTCTAAGGTGATTGATGTCTTTGCAGATTATTTCAGCCAGAATACTATAATTTCCGGTTGTATAATTCATACGCACAATTTCCGGGATCTTACTCAATTCCTTGGCAACATTGTCGTATAAGGAACTTTTTTCAAGATAAATGCCAATAAATGCGATAACATCATAGCCTAATAGTTTCAAATCAACATTAAGACGACTACCTTTAACAATACCCATCTCCTGCAGTTTTTTAATCCGCACATGGATAGTGCCACCGGAAACAAATAGCTTTTTACCCAAATCAGCATACGATGTTTCGGCATTTTCCATCATATCCTGGATGATTTGATAATCCAGTTTGTCTAAATTCAATTTACCTGCCATTTTGGAATCTTATTTTTGACGTTTTCTATTGCAATATAGTATTTTTTGAACATTTTCGATAAATTTCAAATTTTGTTTGAAATATTTGCAACAAACAGGCCGTTTTCTGTATGTTTGCATTATCGAAGTTCTTAGAACATACTGTGGGATGATGAAATTTTCGGCAGACATGCCCCCTTGTCTCGGGGGTGGGGAATCCAGGATAAAGGAGTGCAAACTCACTAACTGCCCCGTGGAGGTTCGACTCCTCCTCCTACAGCCAGCTTAATTTAGGTTGTTATTTAAAAGCACCGAATTAAACTTGCTCTTTATACTGTGGGGTGATGAAATCTTTGGCAGACATGCCCTCTCGTCTCGAGGGTGGGGAATCCAGGATAAACGTAGCATAGAGCCGACTGGTATTGCTGTTCAGTGCAAACTGGACCGTAATAAAGCCGACCAGGGTTGACCACTAAGCATTGTACTACGGCTAACTGCCCCGTGGAGGTTCGACTCCTCCCCCTACAGCATTTTTTTAATCCTGCGTTTAACAGCAGGATTTGTACCGCCGCATCGGTTTCGATTGCATGCCATTGGTACACACAAGTTTTTCTCATGTGTGTGTTTACAGCTGTTAGGTAGCCCCTCCGTTCACTGAGGGGCTTTTTTTTCACCTTTCACTTCCCACTTCCCACTTCCCACTTCCCACTTCCAAATCAACCTGCTTCTTCAGCTTAAGAAGTGTTATCTCGGCTCTAAAGTAAAGCCATCTACCGTTCATCTACCGTTATTGAACCGTTCATCTACCGTTCATTTACCGTTTTATAACGGTTCGTGAACGGTAGATGAACGGTAGATAGACGGTTAATAAACGGTTCATGCTACTGAGTTAAAGCTATGAATACTGAACCTTAACCCTTTTCAGACACCCCTCCCCTTTCATCTCTCACCTTTCACCTTTCACTTCTTCTTGGCATCATTTTTTTCCCATTCCCTTCAAACAAAAGACGCATGAAAAAGATAATCCGCACAACCCTGGCTGCTCTTACCATCGGCAGCTCAGCACTTGCACAGGACAATTTATCGCTTGGTGGAACAGCAGGTTTCGGCCATACCTGGCTTTCTAATTCAACAAATGCACGTTATCAGCCCGCAGGAAACCTTGGTTTAACCCTTGTATATAGTACAGAATCCAATTGGGGATTTGGTGCCGACCTCAAATGGTCCATTGAAGGGGGAAAAACTTCCACAACAAATTTTACCAATACCACCCGGCTTGATTACCTGCGCATTCCGCTAAAAGCCATGTATTTTTTTGGTGAAAGAGGAAATTCATTTCGCCCGAAACTTACAGCCGGACCATCCATAGGCTTTCTGATCGGAGGAAATAACAAAGCCACTACCATTTCAGGCGATACAAAAACAACGGTTGAAACAAAAGCATCCGAATTTGCGAAATCAATAGATATCGGCCTGGCTGCCAGTGCAGGTTTTAATTATCGCCTTGTAGATCGCACCTGGCTAAATGCAGATCTTACGTATTATCATGGATTCAGTGATGTGATCGAAAATCCCAATATCGAGCAACGCAACCGAAATATCGGTATCAATGTTGGTGTAACCTTTGGGATTGGCAAAGTTCAATAAATCGTTTTTTATTAACCGTTATATTAAATCATATGAATCAGAGAATAGGAAATAAATTAACTCAAACTGCCTGGGCAGCTCTTTCAGTTGCCTTACTAAGTGCAGGAAGTATCGGATGCAAATCAATGAATAAAACTCAAAAGGGCGTTGTAATTGGATCCGCCGGAGGTGCTGTACTTGGTGCCGGAGTAGGAAAAGCTGCAGGCAACACAGCAGTAGGTGCCATTATCGGAGCCGCAGTTGGCGGTGTTACCGGCGGCATCATTGGAAGAAAAATGGATAAACAGGCTGAAGAAATTGATAATATACCCGGAGCAGAAGTAAAGCGGGTTGGTGAAGGGATTAATGTAACCTTCGATTCCGGTGTGCTTTTCGGATTTGATCAATCCAATCTCAGTTCCACAGCATCCGGAAGAATTGCTGAACTGGCTGGTATCCTGAAGAAATATCCCGATACCTATATTCTTATCGAAGGCCATACCGATGATCAGGGATCACATTCCTATAATGATCGTCTGTCAAAAAGAAGAGCACAATCCGTTGCAGCATTTTTAACCCAGCAAAGTATTGCAGGGAACCGGATTCGTACCGCCTGGTATGGTGAAGATCAACCCAAATTCGACAATACTTCGGATGAAAATAAAGCCAAAAACAGACGGGTAGAATTTGCCATCTATGCAAATGAAAAGATGGTAGAATCTGCTAAGAAAGAAGCCGGCAACTAAACATGATTCACTGCTATGAGAACAAATCAAAACCATAATTTACTCACCACATTGCTTAAGTGCAAACTGGGTACGATCAAAGAAGCAGATGTCAACTCTTCTGATCAGATCCTTCGCACCATTATTCAACATCTTCGCCTGCAGGGCACACAAAACCTGCAGGGCTGGGTGCAGGACGATCTCTTTATATATAAAAATGAGCAGAGACCCCTTAAGGTCTTTGCTCATTTTCTTCACCCTTCATCCGGATTACTGATTATGGTGAACGGCTCCTCTACCATTCAGCGCAGAGAAGCCAATGGCGCAGAACTTACTATTGATATCCACTCCCTGAATTATCTTAAGCGCTGATTATTTAGTCCAGATCTCTTTCAATTCAGGTGCTATTGGGTGATCAGCGGTATATTTTTGACCCAGGAACCGGGCCAGTGTTTGCGCTACCTGTTGCTGTTGCAATTGCATGGGAACTTTCACTTCTCCTTTTGCCTCAATACCAGGTGCCAAAACAGCTATCCAGATTTCATCTGCACCCTCTATTTTACTTCCATGGTGCTTCCATTCCTCTTTCACTTTATCACCCCTGCCATGATCCGTTGTTATTAAAATAGCTGTCTTGTTTTTATACTGAGGATCTGATTGAACAAATGCCCATATATCTCCTATCCACTTATCCAACTGATGGGCAGCATTCAAATAATTTTTATACATGCCGGCATGTGCCCATTCATCCGTTTCGCCATAGGAGATTTGCATAACTTTTGGCTTGCGGACTTTCAGGTTTTCCATGGCCGCATAATGAGTAAAAACATCCAGGCATTCATGATTATCCCAGGGTTTGAAAACATCCTTCTGCAACTGATTGATCAATCGTTCATTTGCCGTGGGATTCTTTCCTCCCACCGGATCAAACGCACTAATAACAGGAATGCCTGAACGCTCTTCATTTACGATGCGATCGAATGCATCCCAGGCACCAAAAACAGCAATTTTATTTTTATATGCCGGCTGTTTGTGCAAAAACTCCAATACTGTCACATGTGGATTTGGAGGGTATTCATTGGAGTTGATTTTTTCATCACCAAAACCGGTAATCAGCTCACTGTATCCCGGATAAGAAAACCAATGTGGATTGGCATTGTTTACCTTATTTCCAAAAGCCCGATTCCCATACAACTGACCAGTTTTCGAAATAGTAGACCAAAAAAATGGCAATAGTTTTGCTCTTCTTGTTGCTGCATCTTCTGCCCAAAAGGCTTTATAGATACCCGCACTATCACCCTGATTAAAGGCACGGTCATTTGCCAATACAGGATCCATCCCCTGAAACACCTCCTGCCATCTTAACCCATCCGTAGTAATAAGAATTACATTCTCAATTTTTGTTTGAGCTGTTAACCGGCTTAGCGATACCGTTAAAAGCAATACAAGTACAACTGCCTTTTTCATGTCCAACTATATTTTAATATATCCAAAAGTACCATTTGCTCTCCGTTAACCAGCCTCCCCTTTCTCCTTTTCCTCCTTTATCTCCCCTTTCTCCCTTTCCTCCTTTGTCCCCTCTTTCTCCCTTTCCTCCTTTGTCCCCTCTTTCTCCCTTTCCTCCTTTGTCTCCCCTTCCCTTTATCTTTGCCGCCATGGGACAAAAAAAACTCATCCGATTCGAGGCAATTAAAGGTTTTTCCAACGTATTTCAGTACCCGGAAGGAATGCCTGGAAAATGGAAAGATCAGTTCGGAAACAGGAACCCTATCACCCTCGAACTGGCTTGTGGAAAGGGTGAATATACAGTCGGCTTATCCGCACTTTACCCCGAACAGAACTTTATTGGAGTAGATGTAAAAGGTAACCGGATTTATATCGGTGCCAAAAAATGCCTGGAAAACAACCAAACAAATGCCGCTTTTCTCCGTACCAAAATCGATCAGATCAATGACTATTTCGCAGCCGGTGAAGTCCATTCCATCTGGATCACCTTCCCCGATCCGCAGCTGCGAAGATCCAGAAACAGCAAACGTCTTACCCATCCTAAATTTCTACGGAAATACCAGCAGTTTCTCCAACCAGGGGGAATTATCCATTTAAAAACCGATTCCCCCGTTCTCTTTCAATTTACCTTATGGGTAATCGAACTCTATGGATTGGAACTTGTTAAAAAAATAGAGCACCTTTACCAGGAACCTGTAATCAGTCCGGAACTGGCCATCAAAACCTATTACGAAGGACTGGATATAGCCCAAAGTAACCGTATTCACTACCTGTCTTTTCGACTGCCTGAAGCCCCGCTTCCAGACCACGACGAAAAGCTGCACGAACTGGTATTTCAATATGAAAAAGCAACTGATTGAGGGCGATGATTTCTATTACAACGAATCCGGATTTGTTGTACTAACTGAGAAATACCACCTGGAAAAAGGATTCTGCTGCGGCAATGGCTGCCTGCATTGTCCTTTTGAGTATATTAATGTTCCGGAACCTCGCAGGACGCAGCTCCTTTTAGCAGGAAATAAAAACCATGGCAAGTCCCAGGAAGAAAATACCTAGTCCCAAAAAAAGCAGTAAAACCAATGCCGGTAAGCTAAAGGCAGTCGACCCGTCGGGTAAGGCTTCTGCGTCTTTTTTCGAACAGGTCTATGCTATCGTGGAACAAATCCCGAAAGGGAAAGTAACCAGTTATGGCGCCATCGCCCGCTGTTTAGGTAGTGGATTATCGGCCCGCATGGTGGGATGGGCACTCAATGGATCCTTTCTCTCCACCCGAAACCTGCCTGCCCAACGGGTAGTTAACCGAAATGGACAGCTATCAGGAAAAGCCCATTTTGCCACACCAACCCGCATGCAGGAATTATTGGAGAAAGAGGGAATAATCGTAAAAAATGATACTGTACAAAACTTTGATCAGGTCTTTTGGGATCCGGCCGAAGAGCTTTAAGCATTAAAGCCCTGCCACATCCTGTTCACTGAGTCTTAGCTGAATCATCACCTTATGCTTAAAGGGATTTAATCCGCCAAATAATACCAGCAGCGTAAAGGCAAGGGCAAGAAAAGCCCAGTTGCCGGTAAGCAGATAACAAAGAATACTGAATATAGCTGCGGACTCCATCAGCGACCATTGCAGCAGGGAAGCCGACTTGTACTGATTGAGTTTTTCTCTTGGAGTCTGACTGTCTACCCTGATTCGTTCCAGTTTGCGACGAAACAATTGAAGTCCCACAAAAACAGCAGCGAAACAATACAGTACAGCAATCACCTGCAACATCCGATCCGTTGCCACGCCTACCATGGGTTCCAGTATATTAAATTGAACCAGCAGAAAGGAGAGCAGCATCGCTACCACCAATACATACAACAGTATTTTATACAGGTATTGAAGATCACGAAAAATTGAAGGGGCCGTTGCTTTACTCATACTGCTAATTTATCCTTTCTGTCAGGAATAATAAGGGCTGATCATCAGATAAACAATAACGCCTGTTACCGCCACATAAAACCAGATAGGCCAGGTGATCCGGGCAATTTTTTTATGTGCAGGCCATTCCGCAATTAGTGCCCTGTAAGCAGTGAAGAGGATAAAGGGTAATATAATCGCCGCTAAAAAAATATGGGTAATAAGTATGATGAGATAGATGGTATGTACCAACCCTTCACCTCCATGTGAGGTACTATCCGCCAACAGATGGTGGGCAATATAGGAAATCAAAAAAAGAGCTGATAGTACTATTGCCACAAACATCAGTCGCTTATGCAGTTCAAACTTTTTCTGTTTTACGGCAACCAGTGCAGCCACCAATAAGACAGCTACTGCGCTATTTAGCACGGCATTGATTCTGGCAAAAATATGTACATCAAAGCCCGGCTCCAGGTCCAGTTTTACCCTTGATAAAATCACTACGGCAACAAATACAACAAAGGAAACTACACCGATCAGAATCTTTGCCTGTTTATCGTTTTTCTTAATGATCGCACTCAACATAACAGCTTATTTACGGAACAGATTGCGTTTTTTCTTTTTATCCTTCTCGATGAAAATCTTTACGATATCACCAGCCAAATCGGCCATGGCCATGCTGTCCAGCCCATTGTAATAACCGCGAACCACCCGATCACGATCGAGCAATACAAATTTTTCCGTATGAATAAAATTGGAATCCACACCCTCTCCGTCTATAGCGGATAATTTCACTTCATTCAAAGCGAAATCATAAATGGTTTTTTTATCTCCGGTCAGCATCCACCAGACATCATGATTTACGCCGTATCGGTCGGCATATTTTTTCAACTGGGTGGCTGAATCCCGCTGAGGGTCTACGCTGAATGAAAGAAACTGAACAAAAGTGGTATCGATCTTCCGGGTTACATCTTTCAGTTTGAGGGTATTCTGCAACCGCTTCATATTCATGGTGAGCGTGGGACAAATAGATGGGCAACGGGTAAAGAAGAAATTCGCCACAATTACTTTGCCCTGAATATCATCCAGACTAACTTCTTTTCCCAGTTGATTGGTAAGGGTGAAATTGGCGGCTTTATGCCAAACCGTATCAGTGAACTCTTTTCCGCCATCTATTTTGGTAAGTACCGTATCTACATAATACCGGCGCGGCATATCGACCGCGTCTTTACTGTAATAATTTACAATGAAATAGCAGATCACCGGTATCACTACTGCCATAAAAACCCCTGCTAATGCTGTCTTATTCAAATCAAATAGTATTGATAATAAAAACCATCCGCAATGGCGGATGGTTCACATAATATTGGTTTATATAAGTTAATGAGCTTGTGGATCATGTTCTTTACTACCCTGTTCTTTTTTCTCCACCTTGATTTCACTCTGTTCTTTATGATAAGGATCATAGGTGTTCTTCAGGTTTTTGTAGGAATTCCCTTCATACAGAAAGGCAATGATGAACCATACAAAAAGCAGGAGAGGAACCACAATGGTCATAATCATATTCTTCAGTTCATGCTTAAGGTGCATGAAATAAGCTACGATATAAAAGGCTTTGGCCAGCATGAGGATCAGGATCACTCCTTTAATCAGGGTAATCATGAAGGAACCAAGGTTGCCATGAGACAAATACATCCAAAAACCAAGTGCTAATTCTACCAGTGTAATTACGGATAGAATAACAGTTATTTTGATTACTTCTTTTTTACTCGCCTCCCGGTCATATTCATGATGGAAGGTTATTTCGGTATTATCGTCTTGATGCATAGTAACTTCTTAATTGGTTAAACGAGATAAAATACGGTAAATACGAATACCCATACCAGGTCTACAAAGTGCCAATATAAACCGGCTTTCTCAATCATCAGGTAATGACCTTTCCGCTCAAATACATTATTGAGGGTCATGATCAGCATAATGATATTAATAACCACTCCACTGAAAACGTGGAAGCCATGGAAACCGGTAATGGTAAAGAAGAAGTTGGTAAAGTTGGTAGTTGCTTTTGTTCCATCTATATTCAGAAAAGGATTGCTGCCCCACCAGGCACCTTCATGGTGCAGGTGTGCCCATTCCCAGGCCTGACAGCTTAAGAAGGCAATACCGCCGATAATGGTAAGTACCAGGTTACGAACTACCGACTTTTTATCCATCGCATGGCCGGCCTGAACCGCCAGAACCATGGTTACAGAACTGATAATCAGGATAAACGTCATCAAACTCACAAACATGAGCGGAAGACCGTTTCCCAAACCGGGAAAGGACTGGAATACTTCGTTGGGGTCGGGCCAGGAATTTGTGGCGAAACGGATGGTGCCATAAGAGATCAGAAACGCACCAAAGGTGAACGCATCACTCATCAGGAAATACCACATCATCAGTTTACCGTACTCGACGTTGAAGGGACTTTTACCGCCACTCCACCATTTTTGTTCTGCAGGTACTGCTTGTGCCATGTTCAGTGTTTAAAGATTGGTTCGCAAATTTAATTGGATATACGGAATTAACTATTGTAATAACATAAAAAATACCATCAGGTAGATCCATAACAGATCAACAAAATGCCAATACGTACTCATCACTTCCACCGGTACCGGATTATAATTTCGGAATCGCGTGCTATAGGCCTTAAAAAAAAGGATTATAAGTGCAATTACTCCTCCAATCACGTGCAATCCATGTAATCCGGCAATAATATAGAGAAATTGACCCCCACCTGCGCCTGAAAACTGAATACCGGTTGCCCAGATCTGCTTAAATCCGATCCACTGCAATACTACAAAAACCAAACCCAGGATAGCAGTCAGTGTAATCAGTTGTCGGTACTTCACCCGGTTCCGTTCCCGAAAGGCCCTCAGTGAAAAATGGATGGCCAAACTGCTCAATAACATCACCCCGGTTGAATACCAGAAAATAACCGGCATTTCAAAACTGGTCCAGCTGGGCTGGCTCCTTTTCACGATATAGGCACTTGTCAATCCTGCAAACATCATGGTAATGCTCGCAATCGCCACCCACATCGTGAACTTGTTAGGATGTATTCGTTTTCTCTGCTCCATAGCTTCTACCCCCATACACAATATTTTTAAACACTCCCTTTGTCTCCTTTGTCTCCTTTTCCTAAACCTTATCCGCCACCAGTGCCAGAAACACTACCATCAGATACACATAACTTCCAAACATCACTCCTCTGGCAGCTGATTTCTCCATTTTTGTATATAATCGCACACTCAATGCCACCATTCCAATATTACAAACCAGCAGAATCAGCAAACTTACCCAGCCGGTCAATCCGATAAAATAGGGACCTAAGCCAACCGGAATCAGCAGGACCGAATAAACAATCGACTGAATAGCCGAATATTTAGTTGGCCCTTTTTCGGATGGCAACATCCTGAAACCTGCAGCTTCATAATCCTTGTGCGATATCCAGGCAATGGCCCAAAAATGGGGGAATTGCCAGAAAAACTGAATTGCAAAGAGCGCCCATCCACCCAAATCGCGCCATTCATGCTCCCCAAAGAAAATCGTATCATTTCCGGCAGCAAAGCCAATCAGACAGGGCAATCCTCCCGGAAATGCTCCTACCAGAACGGAAATGGAATTCACTTTCTTCAGCGGTGTATAAATGAACGCATACAGAAAGAGACTAAATGCAGCCAGACCAGCGGATAAGCCATTGAAATAATACCAGAGGAGAAAAACCCCCAGCAATCCACTAATCAAGGCAAAAGCCCAACCTTCCGTAACCGACATACGACCCGATGCAATTGGCCGGTTCGCTGTCCGTTTCATCAGGGCATCCGTATCTTTTTCCACTACCTGATTAATGGTATTGGCGCTTCCGGTTACCAGCATTCCTGCCAGAAACAGCAGCGAGATCATTGCCCAATCATACTCCACAATTTTTGGTGCCAGCAGGTAACTTATTACCGCTGAGAACACCACCATTGTTGTCAAAGAGAACTTTATCAGCAAGAGGTAATCACGCAACCGCGCCATTACACCATTTTCCTTTCCGGGTTGAACTGTTTCACTCTGCTGCATTCATCATTATTAAACAAAAACCGTCCACTCTAAAAAAACGCCCTGATTCAACATCAGGGCATTTTATGTCGATTTTATTAGTATCAATTAACCCCCTTCCTTTATCAATGCTTACTCTCCGGACTCTCACTGGCTGATATCGGTTCGGTTTGAGGGATGAAATCACGTCCATCCTTACCGTAGTCATAAGCCCAGCGATGCACTTCAGGAATCTCACCCTCCCAGTTACCGTGACCCGGATTGATTGGAGTGGTCCATTCCAGTGTGGTTGCACCCCAGGGGTTTTGCGTACGAACCTTTCTTCCTTTGAAAATAGAGTAGAAGAAATTAAACACAAACAACAACTGAACCGCAAACACCATCATGGTTACTATAGAAATAAAGCGATTTAATCCGTCAAACTGATTGAAGGAAGTCCATCCGCTGAAATCCAGGTAACGGCGGGGAACACCAGCCAGACCCTGATAATGCATTGGCCAGAAAATCAGGTAAGCACCAACCAATGTAATCCAGAAATGGATATAGGCCATGGTATTATTCATATAACGGCCATACATTTTGGGGAACCAGTGGTATAGACCGGCAAACATCCCAAAGAAGGCAGATACACCCATTACAATATGAAAGTGCGCAATTACGAAATAGGTATCGTGCAGGTGAATATCCAGTGTGGAGTTACCCAGGAAAATTCCGGTTAAACCACCTGAAATAAAGAGGCTCACAAATCCAATGGAGAACAACATACCCGGAGTAAACCGAAGGTTACCTCTCCAGAGTGTGGTAATCCAGTTAAATACTTTAATAGCAGATGGAACCGCAATCAACAGGGTAAGTAACACGAAGAAGGCCCCCAGGAACGGATTCAATCCGGTTACAAACATGTGGTGCGCCCATACCAGGAAGGCCAGAACGGCAATCGCAAACATGGAACCAACCATCGCCATATAGCCGAAGATGGGTTTTCTTGCATTGGCGGACATAACATCTGATACCAATCCCATCGTTGGAAGGATGATGATATACACTTCCGGGTGACCAAGGAACCAGAATAAGTGTTGGTAAAGAATTGCACTACCGCCTTCATTTGGAAGCGCTTTCTGCGTTGAAGCCAGGAAGATATCAGACAGATAGAAGCTGGTACCTGCATGGCGGTCAAACAACAATAGAATGAAACCAGACAACAATACCGGGAAGGATAATACACCCAATACCGCTGTAAAGAACAGCGCCCAGATTGTCAAAGGCATACGAGTCATACTCATCCCCTTTGTCCGCATATTCAGAATGGTAGAAATATAGTTTAGGCTTCCAAGCAGTGAATTCACCACAAATAGGGCCATCGCAATCAGCCAGAGATCCATACCGATTTTAGATCCTTCAGATGCATCACCCAGCGCACTTAGTGGAGGATATACTGTCCATCCACCACTAGCCGGACCCGTTTGAACAAACAGCGAGCTGATCATAACGATACTGGCAACAAAAAAGAACCAGTAACTCAGCATGTTCATAAAAGGAGATGCCATATCACGTGCACCAACCTGTAGTGGAATCAGGAAGTTGGAAAAAGTTCCACTCAAACCGGCAGTTAATACAAAGAATACCAATACGGTACCGTGCATGGTGGTTAAGGCATAATAGAACTCAGGATGGATTTTTCCTCCTGCTGCCCATTTACCGAGTATATTCTCCAGCCAGGGGAAGGTTTCATTGGGAAAGCCCAGTTGCAAACGGAACAATACCGAAAAGAGACCGCCGATAATTGCCCAAACAATACCTGTAATAAGGAACTGTTTCGCAATCATCTTATGATCCTGACTGAACACATACTTCGTAATGAAGGTTTCCTTGTGGTGATGACCATGGTGCTCATCGTGATGAACCTCATGCGTTGTCATCGCTCCCGCATGCTCATGCAAATTCACTTCTTGGCTCATAAAAATCTATTTGTTTTTCGGTACGACCTTAGTTTGAATTGGATACTGGTGTTGCAGCAGCAGCAGTTACCGTACTATCAGCTTTTGCTGCTGCCGGTGTTGCCGGTATCTTCTCCATTTCAGGATGAGACATTACATAGTTTGGTTTTTGCTTGGCCAGCCATAACAGATATTCCGCCTGTTCCACCACTTTCACTATTCCCTTCATGGAATAATGCCCTTTTCCACACATCTGGTCACAGGAAATTTCATATTCAAACTCAGGGTTGCCTGTTTTTTCTTTCATCTGCGCAGTGGTGTACTTAGGCGTAAACCACATGGTAGTAGGTGTTCCGGGAACAGCATCCATTTTCATCCGGAAATGCGCCAAACCTACATCATGTACCACATCGCGGCTGTTGATCACCAGCTTAACGGGTTTGCCAACAACCAGGTACATAGCCTCATTTGTTACAATATCATCGTGGGTAGCTTTATCTTCCCAGATTAGTCCAAGCTGGTTCAGCTTTCCTTCATCAATTTTCTGGTAGTACTTTTTACCAAATACTTTATCCTTGCCCGGATAACGATAAATCCAACCGAACTGCTTCCCGGTAATCTCTACAATATTTGCCTCTTTGGGTGCATCACCGGTGATCTTAAACCAGTAGAATAAACCAAAACCAACCAGTACAGTCAGTGCAATTGCAGGAATTACTGTCCAAATAAGTTCCAGTTTGTTGTTATGCGGATAGTAAAATGCTTTACGTCCTTCCTTGTATTGGTATTTAAATGAAAACCAGAACAGTAAAATTTGTGTAATTACGAACACCACACCGGTAATTGCAATGGTGATATATAACATGGTGTCAATCTTTTCTCCATGGTCCGATGCAGCTTCTCCGAGAATCTTTCCCTTAAAAAGCTCATTGCACCAATACACACCAATCAGGCCAAGGATCATGAAAGCCAGCAGCAGGAAACCATTGATACGGTTATTCTGCTCAAAGGTTTTCTTTTCACCTTTCAACACAGATACATATTCGCTGGCTTTTGCGATCTGGAAGACCACGATAAAACCCAACAACAGGATCGCAATGATTAATAATGTTGACATGTCTTATTCCGTGTTTATACAAAGTTTTGAATGAAAGCTTATATACTATGCTTTTGTTTAAAGTTCCTTTCCTTAGGTATGGTGAATTATACTTTCCTTCAGGAATGGATGGTTACGGTTGATCAGTGAATGTTTGCTTAATGCATTTCCTGTTGCCCACATGATCAGTCCTACAAATCCTGCTGCTACCCCAAAATCAAACAAACCGAGTTCAACATGTTCCTTGGAGAGTGATGCAATAACCATCTGGTAAAAATCGATCCAGTGACCAAAAATGATCAACACAGACATAAACACCAGCAATGTATAATTACGTTTGGAGCTTCTTCTCATGAAAACCAGCAACGGTGCAATAAAGTTAATAATCAGGTTCAGGAAGAAAATTCCTCTGTATGGTCCTTGTAAACGATGCTTGAAATAAACAGTCTCTTCCGGAATATTAGCATACCAGATCAGCATAAACTGGCTGAACCAGAGATAAGTCCAGAATATAGAGAAGGCAAACATGAACTTACCCAGGTCATGCAGGTGTTCCTGATTAACCAGTTCCAGGTATCCTTTGTTCTTCAGATAAATTACAAAAAGAGTTATCAATGCAATACCTGCTACAAAGGTAGAAGCGAAGGTGTACCAGCTATACATGGTACTGTACCAGTGTGCATCAATACTCATCAGCCATAACCAGGGAACGGTAGATGCTACGGTTAAACCAAACCATACCAGGTACAAGGAACCCCAGATGGTATTTTTGAAAATGTATTTTTTTCCTTCTTCCGGACTCATTGGTCCGCTATTGTCCGGTTCCCGACTGATAGACCGCATTTTAGCACCCAGGAAAATCCATCCTGCCAGTGTCAGTATGGTCCAAACAATAAAAAAAGTAGGATTCAGAAAGCCAATTTTTCCCATCAGGATATGATCATTCGGATCTGGTGTAATCCAATGATAGATATGATGCTGATGACCCAATACCAGGGAAAGCAGAATAACACCTGAGATTATTCCAATTGGAATAACTGCCGTTGAAATTGCCTCCGCTACCCGACGGAAACTCATCTGCCATCCACCCATTGCAAGTGCAGTTGCACAAATGAAAAACATGGAAGCATTTACTACCAACAGGAAGAAAACACTGTTGTATAATAATACTCCCCAGAAACGGGTGTTCGCATGCTCGTCGCCCTGTCCGTAGATGAAGTATCCAGCAAGGATGGAAACCAATCCCACCGCCATCAAAATCATCGACCACATCTTGAACTTGGCTGGTATTTCAAATTTCTCTCTGAAAGACATTCTCAAAAATTTATCGTTTGGTCAAATTGGTTTTCTTAGTTCATGGCAGTTGCCGTGCTGTCTGCTTTTACAGTAGCCGTGCTGTCTGTTGCTGCAGCAGCACCCGGCGTTTCACCACCTTGTTTCATCCGGATATATTGTATAACCATCCAGCGTTGCTTGGGCGACAATTGAGAAGCATAAGGTCCCATCATCCCCTTACCATAGGTAATGGAATGAAACATGGTACCATCTGCCATTTTTTTCAACTCATCCGATACCAGGTTCTTTGGTGCCAGGGGATAGGGTCCTTTACCATCATTATATAAAGGCCCGTTTCCATCGAGTTTGGCACCGTGACAAATACCACAGTTGATCAGATAGATCCGTTCTGTTTCTGTATAATCAGCTTCAGATAGTTTACCCGTTAACGGATTCGTCATTGAAGAAGAGGTTACATAGGTTCCTGCAGTATCCTTCAACATCTTATAAATCACTTCCTCTCCCCGTGCAACTGTTCCTGCCACCGGCATGGCATTGTAATTAATGCCCTCAGCCTGTAATTCACGGTTATCATTATAGGTTTCAACCGCGCGGCTATAGGCCATGTCCGGCATGTAAATCTTACCTGGGGTACGTTTTACATCGCTGCAGCTACTGATTGCAACCGCTCCGATGACTACCGCTATGATGGATATTTTATTCATTTTCCTGACTTCTTCTAGGGGTTTATGCTAAACTATTTTCAGTTGTGGTGTCATAGAGCTTCTGCTCTTTTGCGTATCTGCCCAACCACCAGCCGTCTTCGGCTACCTGCACATTTATTTCTTTTGCTCCAACACTTTCCAAAAATGCCTTGGCTTCGTCCTCATTGGTTCTTGATGTACATTCCAGTACCATTACAAACAGATCATCGGTAGCTCTTGCATGGAAATGGTGTTTTTTTACAAACGGTGCCAGTTGACACAGATAGCAAAAAGTCAGTACCATTCCTACTGCAGAAAATAAAACGGTTAACTCGAATGTAATGGGAATGAAAGCGGGTAACGGAAAATGTGGCTTACCACCAATATTCAGGGGCCAGTCTTTGGTGAATACCCAACCCATAAAAGTGAGTGCCGTAGTTGTACCTGTAATACCGTAAATGAATCCGGCAGTATGCAGACTCGTATCCCGAAGTCCCATTACCTGGTCCAGTCCATGAATCGGAAAAGGAGTATATACGTCGTGAATTTTATAGCCGGCCTTCCGTACTTTCTTCACCGCAGGAAACAATACCTTTTCGTCATCAAAGCTTCCAACTACGAATTTCTTTTTTGCCATTTTTATTCGAATTCTTTGTTGTTAATTATTTTCACCTCTCACCTTTCACCTCCTAATGCGCATGCTCGTGTTTAAAATGCTCCACGGTAGCTTTTTCCTCTTCTCCCATTGTATTCTTATAACTCTCACCATTTTTCTTGAGGATATGTTTGATCTCGGCAATCGCAATTACCGGGAAGTATTTCGCAAACAGGAAGAAACAGGTAAAGAATAAGCCAAAAGTTCCAAGGTAGAAACCAACCTCCCAGAGTGAAGGTGTATAATAGGTACTCCAGCTACTTGGCAGGTAATCGCGGTAAATAGAGGTAACGATGATTACAAATCGCTCAAACCACATACCTACGTTCACGATAATACTCATAAAGAACGTAAAGAGTATATTTCTTCTCAGCTTCCGGAACCAGAAGAACTGAGGTGCAATTACGTTACAGCTCATCATGAGCCAGTAACTCCAGGCATAGGGTGTACTCAAATCATACCTGTTCTTAAATGCGGCCATTTCATACGGATTCTGACCATACCAGGAAATAAACAACTCCGTGATATAAGCAATACCCACAATGGAACCCGTTAACACAATTACTTTATTCATTACCTCGATGTGTTCCATCGTGATATAATCGTTCAGGTTCAGCACTTTTCGGGTAATGATCAACAGCGTTTGTACCATCGCAAATCCGGAGAAGATAGCACCCGCAACGAAATAAGGCGGGAAGATGGTGGTATGCCATCCCGGTATTACTGAGGTTGCGAAGTCAAAGGATACGATGGTATGTACAGAAAGTACCAGTGGTGTACTCAAGCCGGCCAATACCAGTGAAAGTGCTTCGTGGCGCTGCCAGTGTTTGGTGGAACCGGTCCAGCCAAATGCCAGTACACCGTACATATTTTTTCTCCATTTTTCTTTGGCACGATCCCGTACGGTTGCCAGATCAGGCAGGAGACCGCAATACCAGAACAGAAGAGATACCGTGAAATAAGTGGAGATCGCAAATACGTCCCATAAAAGGGGTGAGTTGAAGTTCACCCATAAAGGACCGCGACTGTTAGGATAAGGTAATACGAAGAAGGCCATCCAAACCCGGCCCATGTGAAATATCGGGAACTGACCCGCACACATTACCGCAAAAATTGTCATTGCTTCCGCCGCACGGTTTACACCGGTACGCCATCCCTGACGGAACAGCAGCAGGATCGCAGAGATAAGGGTACCAGCGTGACCAATACCTACCCACCAAACGAAGTTGGTGATATCCCAACCCCAGCCAATGGTCTTATTCAGGTTCCATTCTCCAATCCCGTACACTACCTCCCGGTAAACGGAATACACCCCAAACATCAAAAGAAGCACGGAGATGGTAAAACCGATCTTCCAGAGTCTGGAGGGGGCCGCCTCAATAGGTCGTACGATGTCTACTGTTACATCGTGATAAGTCTTTGCACCTGTTACCAGTGGCTCCCTTACTTGCGATTCGTATCTTAATGATGCCATATCGTATAAGCGTTTAGCGTCGGCTCTAACCCCTTCGCTTGTTGGTTTTTATTTTTTCTTTATTCTTTCTTCTCTCTTTCACCTTTCACCTTTCACCTCTTTAGTGGTGACCTCCCTCCGTTGTATGCCCTTCATTCATAAAATGCGGTCCGCCATACTGTGTATGCGCACTGATTTCACCGGTATTCCGAACTTTTGCCAGATAACTCACATTCGGCAATACGTGGATTTGCTCCTGCACATAGAAAAGGCGATTTTCATTCTCCGCACGATGTTTGGAAACCAGACTCTCTTTATTGTTCACATTTCCAAATACGATTGCATCTGCCGCACATGCCTGCTGACAGGCCGTTTTAACATCGCGGTCTTCTAATGGGCGACCGGCTTTTTTAGCAGCCAGTTTACCTTCCTGCAAGCGCTGAACACAGAAAGAACATTTTTCGATTACACCTCTGCTGCGAACTGTTACATCCGGATTCAATACCATGCGGGTCAGATCATCATTCATCATGGTGATGACATCATTTTCACCTTTTGAACCTACCTGATTATCGCCAAAGCTGTCTGCTCCGGTATAATCAGCCCAGTTAAAGCGACGCACTTTATACGGACAGTTATTCGCGCAATATCTTGTACCAATACAACGGTTATAAGTCATCTGATTCAAACCTTCCGAGCTGTGGTTGGTAGCTGCAACCGGACAAACGTTCTCACAGGGAGCATTGTCACAATGCTGACACATCATTGGCTGGAATACGGTCTGGATGCTGTTTGGATCTGTTGGGTCTCCTGCAAAATAGCGGTCAATCCTCAGCCAGTGCATATCATGCGCACGCAGCACTTCCGGCTTTCCTACAACAGAAACGTTGTTTTCTGCCGTACAGGCTACCACACAGGCACCACAACCATAACAACTGTTCAGGTCGATGCTCATTCCCCACTTGATACCAGGCTTATCGAAAACCGGATACATGGTTCCATCACTGTCGTATTTCTCCAATCCACCCCATGGTTCCATTTCCTTTTTACGGGCATCCAGAATTTTGGTTGGATTCTTCACATAATCTCCCAGGGTAATTTCCTTCACCACTTCATAACGACCTTCATAACTGCTATGCGTTTGAGTGGTCGCGATTTTATATTCACCTGCTGCTTTCTCAACGGTTACTGCAGCAGTATTGACTACTGTAGTACCATTAAAATTGCCCAGGATATAGGCATTTTTACCAACCCCTGCTGCTGCTCTTCCGATTGCTTCTGTACGGCCATATCCAACAGCTATTGCAATGGTATCAGCCTGCATTCCCGGAATAATCAAAACAGGTAATTCAAGTTCCTTACTTCCCTGCTTAACTTTTATAAGCGGTTTCTTAGGGAATGCTTCGTATTCATCTGCCTGCGTAGCGTTTGTGATATCAATTCCAAACATGGATTTTCCCAATGCAGGCGATACAATAGCGTAGTTATCCCAGGTAGCACGTGTAATGGGATCCGGCGTTTCCTGTAACCAGGGGTTGTTCGACTGACGTCCATCTGTAAACGTAGCTTTCTGATAAACCACTACTTCATGTCCGCTTGCTTTCTTACCGGCAACTGCAGCTGTTAATGCACCAGCAACACCAGCACCGTTAAAGCTTGGGAATCCCATAATCATAGCCGGAGACTCCACTACACCATCCTGCAGTGCTTTAAAGTAGGTTGTTTCACCACCCAAACGGGTTGTCCAGAAGTTTTTGAAATAATCGGCATAGGTACTGGCATTGCCGCTCCATTTCAGGAGATTATCCTGCCATTGCCTTGTTTTAAACAAAGGTGCAATGGTTGGTTGCAGCATACTGATGTACCCGGCTTTATGTTCCGCATCACCCCAGCTTTCCAGATAGTGGCTGGCGGGTAATACATATTTGCATAATTCGGTTGTTTCATCCATTTTCTCATTGAAAGAAACGGATACCCGAACCTTTTTTAATCCTGCTTTGAATTTTTCTGCATCAAAATAATCATAGGCCGGGTTCGCATCATAGATCAGGATTCCGCCAACTGATCCGGCATTCATTTCCTCCACCAGTTTCACGAATTCTGAATCGATACCAGCATAATTCTGGAGTTTGCTAACCAGGTTTACCGTCGTTCCAAAAGCACCAACAGCTTCATTGATCGCATTTACAATCAATTGAACATTCACATCATTGCTTCCGCTTACTACCAATGCCTGCCCCTTATGTGCTGCCAGGTCTTTTGCTGCCTGCTCTATTCCTTTTTTCAATGCGGCATCTGAAATTCCTGTTGCACCCTGACCACTTACAGCACCTAATAAAGCTGCAGCTACTGCCCCTGCTTCGGACGGGCGATGGGTATAGCGCTCATCCGCATTTGCTCCGGTCATACTCAGCATGGATTCAAACTGGTAATGTTTGCTCATGCCGGCATTTTTTGGATCTACTTTACGACCCTGTGTATATCCATGCTGAAATTCCACCGGGTTCAGCCAGGTACCCAGAAAATCAGCACCTAAACTCACAATCACTTTTGCTTTTTCAAAAGCATAGGATGGAATCATGCGGGTTCCGAAACTCGCTTCATTCGCCAACAGCATACCACTATAAGAAATGGCATCATACTGAACATGGCGGCTGCCTGGATATTTTGCCAGAAATTCAGCAATCACGGCTTTCGATGAGGGAGAATTCACCGTGCTGGTAAGTAATACAAGTGGCGCACCATTCAGTCCGGCCAGTGCCTCACCTACCATTTTATCAAATGCATCAAACGTGCTTACTTCTTTCTTATCAGCTATCGGGAAACGAAGCCGTGCCGTATCATAAAGATCCAGTACAGAAGCCTGTACCTGTGCTGTAGTTGCACCTTTTGACCAACTCGACAATTCATTGCCTTCAATCTTAATTGGACGACCATCCCGCACTTTGGCCACTACCGGAATAGCTGTACCACCTGCTACATAGGTGGTAGCATAGTAGTTGGCAATTCCCGGAATAGCATCCACCGGACGATTAACAAAAGGGATAGCCTTTTTTACAGGCATTTCACAACTTGCCGCAATTGCTGCAGCAGCTGTGCTGAAACCTACGTATTTAAGGAAGTCGCGGCGAGGTGTTCCAGCAGATTCCAGGCCTTTGTCACCAAGCCCTTCAAATGGAAGGTCTTCTTTGAACTCGTCCTGCGCGTTTTGCTGATGTGCTGCTGAGTTGTTCAACTCTCCGAAACTTTGCCAGTACTTTTTTTGCTCCATATACCAAACCCCGGAAGGGGTGCTGATTTTGGTGATAAAAAATGGTTTATTGCGATGCTATTCAATTAATAGTGACATTTCTGACACTCAGTACCGCCGATGCTTTCAACGGTTACACTATCCATCTTTCCACTCTTGAGGTCGCTGTGGAATTTCTCGTAAATGCTGTAGAATTTGTTGTCTTCAAACTGCACCTTGGTTTCCCGGTGACAGTTGATACACCAGCCCATGCTGAGATCAGAATACTGGTATACTTCTCCCATATTCTGAATATCACCATGACAGGTTTGACAGGCAACCTGTCCGGCTTTTACGTGCTGGGCATGGTTGAAATAAACGTGATCCGGCAGGTTATGAATTTTCACCCATTCAATTGGTTTGGGCTCATTCACATATTTTTTCTGGTCGGGATCCCAACCTGTATAAGAATATAATTTCTTGATTTCCTCGGTTCCGTTCACTTCTGTTCCATCTTCACGGTAAAGTTTTTCACCCGCATATTCATTAATTGCCATATGACAGTTCATACAGGTATTCAATGAAGGGATATTGGCATGTTTGCCTTCCTGTGCACCACCATGGCAATACAGACAGTTGATCTGATTGGTACCGGCATGTACTTTATGGGAATAGTAAATCGGTTGTTCCGGCTGGTAATCTTTGGAACGCCCCAGTCCAACAGCCCCCTGGATGGTGAAATAACCACCCACTATAAATAATACTACTGCAAACAGTGCGATATACGCTTTGTTACGGTAGAAAGGTACCGGCTCATAGGATGGAATTCCATCTTTTTCATCACTGAGGCGCTTCAGATTGGCATTCACCTGTAATAACACCAGAACAATAATTGCCAGGATCAGGGTTAATACACCGAAGATCAGGGAATTATCGCTTTCGTCTGCTTTAGCCTGAACCCCGGCAGCACCAGTTTCACCGGCAGCACCAGGAGCTGGAACAGAATTGATATAGGTAATCATTGCCCCAATTTCCTCATCGGTCAGATTCGGAAACAGGTTCATCGCTGTCTTATTCCACGCTGCATAGAGGTCGGTAAAGTATTTATTACCGGTTGCCAGCACTGCCTGGTTATTGCGAATCCAGGCATAGAGCAATTTTTGATCCGGAACACGCTCTTCAATTCCCGCCAGTTTAGGACCGGTCAAATCTTTATGAACCGCATGACAGGAAGCACAATTCTGTTGAAACAAAGCCTTCCCATCCTGCGCAACGGCCGCCTGATCGAAACAAAGCACTGTCAAAAGTGATAAAATGAGTGTGAATCTCTGCACGATCGATCTATAGTGAATCATAAGCTGGAAATATCGTTGGTAATGTTAAAATGCCTCAATTCGGGGGCAAAAATATGACACGTTATTGACAATCTATCAACATGATCCATTTTTTTTTAGCTGCGCAGGGCTTGCATTTCAACGAATTGTGTAATTTTTTAATTGGTAATTACTTGCTATTTGTAAACGCTTTTGTTCAGGTTTATCCAGTTTCTTTGCAGCATGTTTGATAAACTGCAACAGAAATGGAAGGTCAATGGGTGGCAATTAACGGCCGTTCTCTGCACTTTTGCCATCGGTGGTAGTTTAACCGGAATTGCCGGTCGCCGGATCTTAGCCCTCCTGCCGGTCGAACATCCGGTTGGCTGGACTATCCTGTATATTATAGTAATGACCCTGATCTGGCCATTTATGGTATTAGTGGTCAGTATTCCGTTCGGCCAATTTCCCTTTTTCCGTAATTATTTATCCCGAATCTTCCGCAAAATGAACCCCTCCCCCCTTTCTCATTTGTCTCCTTTGTCTCCTTCTTCTCCCCTCTCCCTCGCCATCTTCGCCTCCGGTGCCGGCTCCAATGCCCAAAAAATTATCGAACATTTCCGCAATCACCCCAGCATTCGCGTGGCTCTTATCGTGAGCAATAAGACAGATGCCGGTGTATTGGATAAAGGCCGAGAAGCTATCATCCCCACTTTTCTTCTTGAAAAAGAACAATTCTTTCGGGGAGATGCCTATGTTCCGGACTTGCGCTCCATGGGTATCGACTTCATTGTGCTTGCCGGATTTCTCTGGAAAGTACCGGCTGCACTTATACAAGCCTATCCTTCCCGTATTATAAATATACATCCTGCCCTTCTGCCCAACTATGGCGGCAAGGGAATGTATGGTAAGTTTGTACATGAAGCCGTTATCGCTGCAGGTGAAAAGGAATCGGGTATTACCATTCATTATGTGGATGAACAATATGACCACGGCGGAACAATTTTCCAGGCTACCTGCCCGGTTTTACCCAATGATACGCCCGATTCGCTTGCTGAACGGATACACGGACTCGAACATCAGCATTATCCAAGGGTTATTGAAGAGACTCTTCTTACACAAGTCGTTAAAAATCAAAACAGCTGACAAAATTATCAGGTTTTGGTTGTACCCTTGTAAACCCTAGCATGAAATGGTGTAGCCTCATATTACTACTGCTTTGCCTGACCCTAAGCGCCCGCTTGCAGGCACAGGTTCGCATAAGCGGCACCGTATATGAAATGAATAAACTCTTCCCGTTGGGGTCTGTAAGCGTTTTAAGTACAGGCGGACAGGGAACAGTCACTGACTCATCGGGGCGATATAGCATAGTAGTTAATGACAATGATTCACTCTATTTTTCCTACCTCGGAAAACCTACACCCAAATACGCCGTCAGCAATATCCCATCCACGGCACAATTTGATATCTCCCTGCATGTAAATGTTACCACCCTTCGCGAAATCAGGGTCATGCCAAAAGATTATCGGCTCGACAGCATGAAAAACCGCGAAGATTATGCAAAAGTCTTTGACTATAAAAAACCCGGACTGGCTCTTTCATCCGCTAATCCGGCCTCGGGGAATTTTGGAGTAGGACTTGATATCAATGAACTCATCAACGTATTCCGGTTCCGACGCAACCGAAGTATGGCCGCATTCCAGAATCGACTGATGGAAGAAGAACAGGATAAATATGTAGCCTACCGTTTTTCCCGGGCCAAAATCATCAAAATCACCGGTATAACCGGACCGGATCTGGACACTTTCTATCGGTATTACGCGCCACCCTATGAAGCTGTGGTTGCTGCCAGTGAATATGAACTGCTCGATTATATGAAAAAAGCAGGTGAACAATACAAACGGATCCGTACCATGGGCGGAAAAATTTCCGGTAAAAGAGAAGACAACTGGTGGGAATAATAACCCTATTTTTAGTGCGAAAATCAATCGCACATGAAGCGTATTCAATCGATGATGCTGTTTATCTGCCTGCTGATCTCATCAGCTGACTTTGCACAATCATCCACCTCCCGAAGCTTTCTGAAAGACAGTCTGGATCAATATGTAATCAATGCAATGAAGCAATGGAAGATACCAGGTGTATCAATCGCCGTTATTAAAAATGGGGAATGGCTGGTACTTAAGGGATATGGAACAAAGGAAACCGGTATGTCAGATAACGTAGATGAACATACGCTGTTTGGTATTGGCAGTAATACCAAGGCCTTCACCGGTACAGCTCTTGCCCTGCTCGAAGCACAGGGAAAACTTTCGCTTAATGATAAAGTGAAAAAATGGATCACCGATTTCCAGGTCTATGATACCTGGGTTACCAAAGAATTGACCATCCGCGACCTGCTCAGTCACCGGATGGGATATGAAACCTTCCAGGGAGACTTCATGTATTTTGACTCAGATCTTAGTTACACAGAATTGAAAGAGAAATTTGGAATGCTTAAACCGAATTATGGTTTCCGTTCAAGGTGGGGATATACCAATGCAGGATTTGCCATCGCCGGTGAAATCATCCAAAAAGCAAGTGGTATGTCCTACGGTGAATTTATCACCACCCAAATTTTTCAACCGGTTGGGATGAAAAACTCCATTGCAAATTCCAATCAATATGCAGGAGCACCAAATATTTCCAAAGCGCACACGGTTGCTGAAGGGATATTGAAAAAAATCCCCTACGGCAACCTGGACAATATGGCCCCTGCCGGATCTATCGCTTCCAGCGCATATGATATGGGGCTGTGGGCAAAAACCTTATTGGCAAATGGTGAACCGGATGGGAAAGGAATTTTTCCACCATCTGCTGTTCAGGCACCTATGCAGCCGCATTCTATTTTAGGGAGTGGCGGACATCCGTATAACCGTGCTCATTTTTATTTGTATGGACTTGGCTGGTTTCTGCAATCATACGAAGGCCGAAAATTAGTGGAACACACCGGTGGTGTAAATGGATTCGTAACCAGCTTTACCCTGGTACCAGAAGAAAAAATCGGTATCGTTGTACTTACCAATACCGACGCAAACGGATTCTTCGAAGCCATGAAATGGGAATTGCTGGACGCCTGCCTCGGACTTCCTTTTCGAAACTATAATGCAATGGCACTTGAACAACAGGTTCAAAGTGAAAAAAGATCGGCCGGTTTTTTGAAATCAAAGCGTGATTCCATCGCGCTAAAACTTAAACCGGTCCTTGCATTGGCTCAATTTGCCGGGACTTACAAACATGAAATATATGGTGAGATGACATTGCAGGTTGAGAAAGAACAACTGGTTGCCCGCTTTGAACACCATCCCGGAAGATTTGCTACCCTGGGTGCACTCGGTGGTCATCGTTTTCTTGCCAGTTTTAATGATCCATTATTCGGTAATAAGGTATGGCCATTCACCATTGCTGATGGCAAAGTGAAATCTGTAACTGTTACCGTAGCTGATTTTATTGAATTTACCCCCTACGAATTTTATAAACAATAGAAAGTATTATGGAACAACTTGTATTAGGAATTGGCACACGCCTTCAACACACACAGTTCGGTCCGGGTGTGATTGTCGGACTTCGTTATGCGACTTACCTTATTTCATTCATTCACCATGGAATAAAGGAAATTGATAAAGACGATACTAAACTGGAAGAAATTATTCCTGAAAATGTCAATGAAGAAATAGAAACACATTCCGAAATAGAAAAATCTCTTCTGAAGATTCTTCGGTTATGGAATGGCGTTAGCGAGGTCGTTCCCCTTGGAGACCGGTGGAAAGGTGGTACCATGATTTTGCAACCCGGTGATTCCTCCCTAAAACCAAAGGACGTACCAATCGATGTGTTTTTTCATAAAATCGTAATGCTTCGCGACCGGCTGCGGGTAATGGAACAACAGATCAATGCACATAAAGTGCTGACCGATGAAGACAAGGTAAATATGCAACAGTATATCACCCGTATTTATGGCACATTGACCACCTTCAATGTTCTGTTTAAAAACAAAGAAGACTGGTTCACAGGAGAAAAAGGCAGCGAATAAGGCCTATACTTTTTTTGTTGGGCAGGTATTCAACCCGAAAATGGTATACAATGGACAAAATCCAACCAAACTGGTCAGGATAAATACTCCGCCAACAATGGCAAGAATAAGGCCCGTTGTTCCGGTTACTATTCCTGAAAAATAGAGATACCCTAAAATACCGGCTGCCAAAATTCGGATCAGGCGGTCAGTTCCACCCATGTTCTTTTTCATATACTATGTTTGAACAATGAAAATAACCCGCAAACCTTCCGAAAATACTGATTAAGGTCAGTTCTTCGTTTGAGTTTTATCCGATCGCTGACCGATCGGATGCCCGATCAACTGGATTCGGTATATTGATGATATAATTTTTACAATGTGTTTATTTAACCATCATATGTCTTCTTATCGCTCCTTCCTATTGGGAATTTTAGTCGGATGCACAATTCCATCCGGACTGATTGCGCAGAAAAATCTGCACGAGAGAAGCATTGTTGTGGATACACACAACGATGTTCTTTCCAGTGCAACGCTGAAAGGTTTAAATATCGAAGAGGATCTGAGCGGTAAAACCCATAGTGATCTGGCCCGGTTTAGAAGAGGCGGTATCGACATCCAGATCTTTTCCATCTTCTGTGATGAGCGTTTTGGACCGGGTACGGCATTTAATCATGCGCTTAGAGAGATCGATTCACTTGATGCCATCGCTGCACGCAATCCGGATAAAATGATGCTGGTTAATTCTTTACAGGATCTGCACCAGGCAGTGAGACAAAAAAAGCTGGGCGCCATGAAAGGCGTTGAAGGGGGCCATATGATTGAGGACAAGATGGAATACCTGGATAGTCTTTATAAGCGGGGTGCCCGTTATCTTACCCTTACCTGGAATAATTCCACTTCCTGGGCAAGTTCAGCCTGGGATGAATCCTATCTCGATAACCAGCAACCCAGCAATATTGAGAAAAAAGGCCTGAATGAGTTTGGAAAACAGGTAATTCGCCGGATGAATGAACTGGGTATGATGGTAGACCTGAGTCATGTGGGCGAGCAAAGTTTCTATGATGCAATCGCTGTATCAACAAAACCGGTAATTGCATCACATAGTTGTGTTCATGCTATTTGTCCGCTTCCACGTAATCTGAAAGACGATCAGATAAAAGCAATTGGTAAAAACGGTGGTGTAATTTTTCTTAATTTTTATGCCGGCTTTCTTGATAGCACTTATAACAAAAATAAAGCAGCATTCATTAACCGGCATAAGGACATCATCGATTCATTGGTTCAGCAAAAGCTGCCAGATTATGAAATTGATGGGTACCTTACTGCCAGATTTCCGGAAGAAGCGGAAGCATTGCGACCTTCCATGAATCTTTTACTCGATCACCTCGATTATATTGTGCGCATGATAGGGGTAGATCATGTTGGCCTTGGCTCTGATTTCGATGGCATAGAACTTGCTCCTCAGGATTTGGACGGCGTGGAAGATATGCCGAATATAACCTCCGCTTTATTGGTAAGAGGTTACAGCAAAAAAGATATCCGTAAAATTCTCGGTGGCAACTTTATTCGGGTATTCAAAGCCGTAAGTAAATGAAATGAAAATATTATGGAAGTACCTCCAACCCTATAGGGGCTGGGTTTTTCTGGCGCTCGGCCTGGCTGCGCTGGCTCAGGTGCTGGCCCTGTACGATCCGGTACTATTCGGAAAGGTGATTGATACCTATGCACTGAATCCGGCAAATCTTTCTGAAAAAGAGCGCACAAACGGGGTGATCTGGTTATTGTTGATAGCAATTGGGGTGGCTTTATTGGCACGTATTGCTGCCACATTCAAGGATTATGTAGTTCGATTGGTGGTACAGAAATTCGGCATGCAGATTTTTAATGATGGCTTACGCCAAACACTTCGCCTTCCCTACGACGGATTCGAAGACCAAAGCAGCGGTGAAACCCTGTCCAAATTGCAGAAAGTGCGCACTGATACAGAACGTTTTATCAATTCCTTTATCAATATTCTATTCTCCACTTTTGTTGGGATGGGATTTCTGATCTGGTATGCCGTAACCAAACACTGGGCCCTTATTCCGGTTTTTCTGATTGGTGTTTTACTTCTGGGCGGACTAACCTCCCTGCTTAGCCGAAAAATAAAAACAATTCAGCGACAGGTGGTGCGGCAAACCAATATCATGAGTGGCAGCATTACGGAATCTATCCGAAATATAGAACTGGTTAAAAGCCTTGGACTCACGTATTCTGAAATCAGGCGCCTCCGCGAGAAAACCCAGCAAATTTTTGAGTTGGAAATGATGAAAAACCGGAAAGTGAGAAGCTTATCCTTTCTTCAGGGAACTACACTAAACCTGCTGAAACAGTCTATTCTTTTTATTCTGCTCTGGCTGATTTTTCGGAATGTACTAACAACCGGAGAGTTAATCTCCATGCAATTTATTTCCACTGCCATCATTGGTCCTCTGCAGGATCTGGGCAATATTATTCTGCAATACCGCGAGGCAGAAGCTTCCCTTCAGGTTTTTAATCAGCTGATGATGAAAGAGCCGGAATACCGCCCGGAGGAACCGGTGGATATCAACGCCATCGAACACCTGGAGTTTGATAAAGTAAGTTTCCGGCATAAAAAAGCCATTCAGAATGCAGTTGACAATATAAGTTTTAAAGTCGGACTCGGGCAAACCATTGCATTTGTTGGTCCATCCGGTTCTGGCAAATCAACCCTGGTGAAACTACTCGTAGGACTCTATTCGCCGGTTGAAGGAGATATCCGGATAGATGGAATTTCGGTCAGGCAATTACGGTATAACCGGGTACGCCGGCAACTGGGTTTTGTAACACAGGAAACGCAGATGTTCTCCGGCACAATCCGTGACAATATGCTCTTTGTAAAACCGGATGCAACCGATGAACAGATTTATGCTGCTATGGAAAAAGCTTCCTGCGCCAATCTGGTGGCCTATTCACAAAAAGGACTGGATACTGTGCTGGGAGAAGGTGGAAAGCGGGTATCGGGCGGGGAAAAACAACGACTTGCCATCGCACGGGCATTACTGCGCGAACCTCGTTTACTAATTTTTGATGAAGCTACATCCGCACTGGACTCCATTACGGAAGAAGAAATAACCGATACCATAAGGGAAATTTCTGCTTCCAATAAACAGATGACTATTCTGATTGCACACCGTCTCTCTACAATAATGCATGCAGATACCATCTTTGTGCTGGAAAAAGGAAGAATTACAGAACAGGGAAAACACCATGAATTGTTGGAACAGAAAGGGCTTTATTATGCTATGTGGCGCCAGCAAATTGGAGAAAGAGATCCATTGGTGGTAAGTCCGCCTGCCAAACCCGATTTTGATACGGAGGAAATCAGTACCGCATCAGACGATCAACCGTTGTAGCCAATCTCGATTTTGCAAGAAAATTCTTTTCCAGTTCTCCATTAAAAGGCACCGGTGAATCAAGTGATGCACACCTTACTACCGGAGCATCCAATAATTCAAAACAATGTTCCCCAATCCAGGCACTAATCTCTCCGCCTATACCACCTGTCAGTGTGTCTTCATGTAATACCATCACCTTACCCGTACGACTAACCGAATTCCGGATAGCTGCATAATCAAGTGGTAACAAACTACGCAAATCAAGAATATCCACACTGATTTCAGGGTGTTGTAAGGTATACTCCATTGCCCAGTGTACACCTGCACCATAAGTGATGATACTGATATCGGTTCCCTCCCTAATAGTACGTGCTTTCCCGATCGGAATGGTATAATATCCTTCCGGAACTTCACCGCTGATACTCCGGTACAGAGCTTTGTGTTCGAAAAACAGGACGGGATTGGGATCGGCTAATGCTGCCAGCAACAAACCTTTTGCATCTTCCGGAGAAGATGGATAAATCACTTTTAATCCGGGTGTATGTGTAAACCAGGCTTCGTTACTCTGACTGTGAAAAGGACCGGCCCCCACTCCAGCGCCTGTAGGTAAACGAACCACCACATCAGCTGCCTGTCCCCAGCGATAATGAAGTTTAGCGAGATTGTTGACAATCTGGTTCAAGCCGACACTGACAAAATCTGCAAATTGCATTTCAACCATTGATTTGAATCCTTCGAGTGATAAACCCAAAGCAGTACCGAGTATGGCACTTTCGCAAAGAGGCGTATTACGGACACGGTCTCGTCCAAATTCATCCACAAATCCCTCCGTTATTTTAAACGCACCACCATATGCTGCAATATCCTGCCCCATTAAAATGAGGTTGGGAAATTTTCGCATTCCTTCCTGCAGGCCTTCTTTAATAGCATCGATATAACGGATGGATTTGGTAGAAAATAAAGAAGCCCCAGTGTCATTGGTGGCAGCTTCCTGTGAAGGCTCAACAGATGCATATACATCTGCCAGCTCTTCTTCCGTATTAGGAATTAGAGGTTCAGCCGTTGCAGCCAACTGTAATTCCTGTTCAATTTCATCCTTAATGGCTGCTTTCATTTGCTCCATTACGGAATAGGTAAGGATTCCCTGCAACAACAACCATCCTTCATATTTCTTAACGGGATCTTTTTCAGCCCATTGGGTAAATAATTCAGGAGGCACATATTTCGTACCACTGGCTTCTTCATGTCCCCGCATGCGGAAAGTCATGCATTCAATCAGGTAAGGTTTTTGTTCTCTGATACAATAATCACGCACGCCTTTTATGGTATCATAAACGGTAAGCAGATTATTTCCATCAATACAAACCCCTTCCATGCCATAGCCTTTCGCCCGTTGCACCAGACTTTCACAACGGTATTGTTCCTGAACCGGGGTACTAAGCCCATATCCATTGTTTTCAATAATAAAAATTACCGGAAGATTCCAGACCGCTGCAACATTCAGTGCCTCATGGAAATCTCCTTCGCTTGTTCCTCCATCTCCTGTAAAACTGAGGCTTAGTTTATTCTCCTTCCGAAGACTATGCGCCAATGCAACACCATCTGCGATGCTTAACTGGGGGCCGAGGTGCGAAATCATTCCACATATATGATGTTCTTTTGAACCAAAATGAAAGCTTCGCTCTCTGCCCTTGCTATATCCTTCTTTCTGTCCCTGCCATTGCATGAATAATTTATGAAGCGGCATTTCTCTTGTCGTGAACACACCCAGGTTTCGATGCAGGGGCATTATCCATTCATCTGATTGAAGGGCAAGTGTTGCTCCTACAGAAATGGCTTCCTGCCCGATACCACTGAACCATTTACTTATTTTTCCCTGCCGAAGCAAAAGCAGCATTTTTTCTTCGATCATGCGTGGGCGTAGGATCGCTTTGTAAAACCGCAGTAATTCTTCATGGGTAAGGTCCCTGGGATCAAATTGCATAAACTAGGATTTACGATCGTCGGTTCCCTGGAGCAGTGAACTGGTTACAGAAAGTAATATGCTGAAAAGAAGTGCCCACCAGAACCCATCCACCTTAAATCCGCCTACCAATTTGGCTGCCAGTAAAATAATGACTGCATTGATAACCAGCAGAAACAAACCCAGTGTGATGATGGTGATTGGAAAGGTTAGAATTACCAATATAGGTTTTACAAGTGTATTCAATAAGGCAAGCACCAGTGCAAGAATAAGTGCTGCTATAAAGGAATCCATATGCACGCCGGGTAGCAGGTAGGAAAGTCCAAATGCAACCAGCGCGGTAATCAGCAATCGGGTTAGAAAATTCATGGTGGTTATTTTCCTGAAGTTAATCAAAAAAACAAGCTCCATTTAATCCGGGCAAAGAAAGGTGTGCCAGGTGTATAGTGAATTTCAGAAACCGGGTTGGCTTCATTTTGCAGGCGCGATTCCGTATCAAACTGGGCTTCTCTCCACTCTGTATCAAACAGGTTTTCAATCTGTAACCCCAGCGCCCATTTGGTTCGGGTATAATTAATCAGGAGATCATTTACAAAATAACCCTGTGCCTGAATGGAATTGTCTTCATTAGCCGGACGATCTTTCATATAACGATAGCGCCAGTTGATATCGAGCCGTTTGATTGGTTTTACTGAAATACCTCCGGTACTGGTAAGATCCGGTGCCAGCGGAATAAAATCTGCTTCCTTATCTTCTTCAATTGCCCTTGCTTTGGCATAGTTGATGTCAGCATCCAAATAAAGCCAGTTGGTTGGCTGGTATCGGATTCCCAGTTCAGCCCCCAGTCTTCTGGTTTTACCAGACGGTTCAACAATCGCAGCATCTCCAACATATACAAATTCCTGTTCCATATAAAGAAACCAGATGGCAGGTTGCAGGAGCAGTTTTGGATGAACTTTGATAATAGCACCAAGATCAGCCCCATAGGTAGCAGGGAGAATCTCTCTTCCTTCCTGTGCTACTACTACCCTTGTATCATTGGAATGAAAGCCTTTCCCCATTTTCAGGTAGCCTTGCCAGTTAGCATGTGGCGTATATACCAGGTTTAATTTAGGACTCAGCATGGTTTTCTGTGCAGACTGGGTACTATAAACCGGTTGGAGTTTATCAACATAATTGAAAATAAAATGATCTATACGAATACCCGGAATTAGTTTCCAATGCCCTTTTCTCCACTCTGCTGAACCATACAGGGAGGCATTGGTCTGATCTACATCTCCGAGTGCAAAATATTCCAGCACTTCTTTTCGCTGGAGGGTATGGCTCAACTGAATATCTCTTACCGCGTCATGTCGAAGTCCCATGCCTGCTGTCAGAATCCAGTCTGAATGATTCCCCAAAACCTGTTTGGTATAACGATGATCCATGCCGTAAATTTTTCTTTTTTCGGATTGGTGAATCTGATCGCCATTAACGGGATCCTCCAGGAAAAAAGTAAAATTGGAAAACAGACTGAAATCATACTGACTGAAATAGAAATTGGATAGCCAGTCTTCTGTAGCGCTGATTTTACTCCGGTATTTGGCAGCAATATTAGTGCGGGAGGTTGTTCCGCCTTCTGTTGCATCGATGGCTCCCCAACGGGTGATGAGTCCGCTTTTTACAGCACGATCGGGGATTTGTCCGGATGCATCCCATTTGGAATTAAAAGCAGACCCAACTATTTGCAGGTTGGAGTGCTGTCCTATCTGTGTGTTGTATTTTGCAAGGAAATTCAATCGGTTGAAGTTTTGTTTTGCTTCAAAGGGGCCATTGGAAAATTGATATTCACCTGCGATATAGGCATTACTGGCATTCTCTCCGGTTTTTTCAAACAGATTGAACATGCCAACCGTGCGGAGGGTATTGAATTGTCCCGCTTCCAGTTTCAGGAGGTTGCGATCCAGCCGGTTGAAGGTGGTGAAGTTCACATATCCCGCCGTGGTAAAGTCGCCTTCTTCCGCATAATAGGATCCCTTGCCAAACTGGATATCTTTGATGGTTTCCGGAATCAGATAATGAAGATCCGCATACCCCTGTCCATGTGCATGGCTGACCATATTTACCGGCATTCCATCCGTGGTGATTCTGATATCAGTTCCATGATCGATATCAAACCCGCGTAGAAAAATCTGTTCAGCCTTACCACCGCCTGCATGCTGACCAATGAATAATCCGGGAACTTTTCTGAGAATATCCTGGGCGGAGTTTACGGGGTTCGTTTTGAGATCGATCTGCATGACCTGTTGGATGGCACGTCTGCTATCATTTACTACAACCTGGCTTAATTGAACGGGAGCGGTTAAGAGATGTATGGTAAGCGGACTGCTGTTATTAGTCCAGATAATCCTTTTGGGGTCATACCCGATATGCGTGATGAAAAGTGTATCGGTTGGTTGGCTGCTGTTTATTGTAAACCGACCATCAATACCGGAATGGGTATGCTGTGATTTAAGCTGAATGGTGGCTTCTTCGAGAGGCAGGTCGGTATCGCGTGCAAGGATTCTTCCTGTAATAGTATATTGAGCCTGAACTGAGTTGCAGAATAAAAAAATTACAAACCAAGCCATAAAAGCTGCACGACCTGTCATAAGAATAAGTGTATGTGGAGCGCAAACTTAGTGTAAGAGGCTTATTTGGAAAAGCTTTATTGGGGCTGCGGCAGGGCTGTTATGTTGCCGGTATAGGAAATCGTTTGGCGGTTGATGGAATTGATCCTCAGGTCGGCAGTTCCATTGCTGAATATTATCAGCTGGATATCGCGGATATCGTTTGCATCTTTTGGCTGGATGTTGATTTCTCTTCGATTATCTTTTCCGGTGCTGCTGTTATAGTCGAAGTCTTTTGATGTAAATTTCATGCCATTTTCTGAACTGCCGATGGGTGCCTGGAAGGATCGTCCGATATAGGGAAGATCCGAATCGATCCGGTCTTTTTTTACACGGAAGGTATAGTTGCCGGTAATGAGTCGCTGCCTGCCTCCCAGAGGTCTTACAAATTCCAAATTGAACTGGTAATTTCTATCATCAACCAGTTGCAGAACTTCTGTTTCAGTGAGTTGTGGTGGCTGTGCTTTTGGGGTGCATGCCGCTATCAGCAATGCGATCACCAGTAATTTTTTCATGTGTCAGGTGTTAGAGAGGTATCAGACAGGTGTTAGAACGATGTTAGAGACGGGTCAGCGGATGCGGAAACCAGCATAACCGATTCGAAGTCCGGCAAAACTGGTTGACGAAACATCTCCTGAACCCGGAAGCATATGGTAAGTTAAGGAAAGATTCAGAGATCCTTCCCGAGCCAGTTGTATTTTCATTCCCGCTTCTGCATGTGTTAAGAATTGAAACCCCCTGTATCTAAAAGCAAGTAATCCTATATCCTGCCGCTGGTTCTGGTAAGCCGCACCCACTCCTGCTTTTACAAAAGGCACCAGTTTTTCAGAACGATCTTTGAGATCATATTGAGCCAGCGCTTCCAACCCGTAAATATTGCTGAAATTTGTCACATAGCCGGTATAGGTTCCATCATCTCCCTGAAGCTCAAGGGTCCGTTTCCCCTTTTTATCGGGAAAATAGAACCAGGATAAACCGCCTCCTAATGATAACCGATTATCCGGCAGGTATTTTCGAAATTGAAGACCAAATCCCATCAGGCCTGGTTTCTCCACAAAATTTCTGAAATCACCGGTCGGAATGGATAGCTGAAAATGCAGTTCAGGCACCACCTGCGATTTGACCTGTCCACTTATTAAAACCAGGACTATCCCAATTATAATTGATGTGATTTTCATTTTTTTAGTTTTTCAGGTAAGGTGATTGTTGGAACATTTGATCAATATTTTTTCTGATACGGGCATTAATCGATGCATCAGTCCCCTCTAGTAACCCGTTTAATATTCCAACCCAGACTACCGGAAGCGTGTTTTCCTGAGCTAATCCGGGGGCTGTTATATTTACCACCACCGTTCCGGTAGCGTAAGAACCACATACAATTCCGGATGGATAACCCCAGCCCCAGCCCGGTCCCCAACTTGGGGGATAAGCTCCCCAACCCGGATACCATCCCCAATCACAATACCAGCAATAACTGGCACAGCTCCCATAGGCCTGCTCACTTACATTGGGTAGTATAACCACATCGGCACTATTACCATTCCCTTCATTTAACCTGGTCCAACCCAATTCATTGAGATTTTGCTCCAAACTGGAAAGAATCTGATCGTCAAACCGATGGTCAGGTTCTTCTCCCGGGGGCACAGTATGTACCACTGTATCCGGTAGAAAATAGGTGTCAACTGCACCAAAATCAAATGTCCGTTCATAATTCGTGTAAACAACATCGTAGTCGGAAACAAACTCCGGAGCAGATGGCTGGCAAGAAATGAAAAATAGGGATAAGACCAAACCTGCTGAAAACTTCATATACAAACCCGGAGACGTCAATATCGATACCTTGTTCATACAAAAGGTTTTTAATCCTTATGCAGTTTTTGTACCAACCCGGTAAAAACGTCAGACACCAGTGAGACAGGTATCAGACACCTGTCTAAGAGCGTTCTATTACTTGTCTGACACCTCTCTAACAGCGTTCTAACTTGTATCTGACACCTAACGGATGCAACGGAAACCCACATGACTCATCCCGCTTTCGGGTGAACTCGCCTGCCGCGCACTCGGACGATAACGCTGACAATAGGAATCATGGCAGAGATAAGACCCTCCTTTCTGAACTCGAAGCGGCATATTCGGCTGGGATGGATCCCGACTTACCAAAGGCCCCTGCGGATTATCCCGAACCTCCCCCGGTCCGCAGGATTGATACAGATTTTTATCATACCAGTCCTGGCACCACTCCCAAACATTTCCCGCCATATCATATAAACCGTAGCCATTCGGAGCATATTGTCCAACCGGCGCCGTACCGGCATATCCATCACGCATTAAATTATCCGCCGGAAATTTGCCCTGCCAGGTATTGGCATAGGTCTTTTCATCGGTGGGCGCCTCATCACCCCAAACAAAATTCCGGCCCTCCAATCCACCACGGGCTGCAAATTCCCACTCCGCTTCCGTCGGTAACCGCTTCCCTGCCCATTTACAATAAGCCATCGCATCATTCCAACTGATATGAATCACCGGATGCTGCTCCCTTCCTGCTAAATCCGATCCCGGTCCTTCCGGGTGTTTCCAATCGGCACCATGCACCCATTTCCACCAGGCACTAATATCATTCAGGGGTACGCCAGTAGATGGCGGACTGAAAACCATGGAGCCGGCAACCAGGTCTTTTGGGTCAGGGGGAGGGGTACCATCCGGCAATTGAGCCATTATTTCCTCCAAAACCGGTGCTTTCTCCGCATCGGTCACATATCCGGTAGCATTTACAAAATCAGCAAACTGTTTATTGGTTACTTCATGAACATCCATCCAGAATCCCTTCACCTTAACATGGTGTGCAGGTCCCTCTTCCTCCCAGGCCATCTGATCATTCGAACCCATTAAAAATTGTCCCCCGGGCACCCAAACCATTCCATCAGGCGCCTCACCAGGTGGCCGGGTTTCTGACACTGTATACGAATTTTCGAAACTTTCAGGTTCTGAATCCTTCTCTCTCAAAATAAAAAACCAAACTGCAAAAGCCGAAAAAAAGGCCAGTAAGGCGATTCCGGCAAGCTTAACGATCGTCCTCTTCATAGTCCGAATTTACCAAAAAATTAACCGTTCAGGATGGTACAAATAGTCCCATCCTAAACGGTTAATATTGAAAATCTCCTATAAAATTAAATAACTACCAGCTCATAAAAAGCCTCAGGTTGAAGGTATTTCCGGGCAAGTTGTTGCAACTCTTCCGGCTGAATTGTCTTAATAGTACGTATACTCTGATAAAAATAATCCTCGTCCAAGCCGTTCAAAACGATGTTCTTCCACCGACCAATAATATGAAAAGGACCATCCAGATCCCCCAGAATTGACCCCATCAGATAATTCCGAACCAGCAGTAATTCCTCCTCATCTACCAATTCTTCCCTAAGGTCTTCCATTTCTTTATAGACTTCTTCAACCGTTGCTTCACAAACCTCCTTCCCTGCTTCCGTACTGATCAGCCAGGCCGATTGCTGTATATGATTCTGCAAATAGGAATAAATTCCATAGGTATACCCCTTATCCTCACGGATATTATTCATCAGCCTCGATCCAAAAAATCCTCCGAAAATCGCATTCAAAACCTGTACGCCAAAAAAATCAGGATGGTGCCGGTTAGGAAAATCACGTGCAATACGGATGGCTCCCTGAACCCCATTCGGATCATTCGTAACCCGGTATTTCCGCTCTGCAGCAGGTACCGCCAGGTTCGACGGAACCTCCACCACCCCACCATGCAGCGGCAGATCACCAAACTCCTGCTCCAGTAACTCAATAATATTCGGAGGCAACTTACCCGCAATGAACAGGATACACTTACCCGTCCGGTAAAACCTGTCATAAAATGCTACCAAATCTGAACGATTCAGTGCGGCCAGGTCTTCAAACCGGCTATAGGCCCCATATGGATGATCAAATCCAAACAGGTATTCATCGATCAACCGATTCGCAACAAAATCGTTTTTCTTTAAATTAACTTCGAGGCGCTGCCGGTTATTCTGTTGAAACAACAACAATTCCTCTTCAGGGAAATTGGCATCTGTCAATAGCTCCCGAACCAATGGCAACAACTTTGAAAGATGTTTGGTCAGACTATGCAGGGTAATGGTGGATGTTTCATGGTAAGAGGCACGAGCCAGACTTGCCCCATAATAATCCACCTGTTCGCTGATCGCAAACGCCGACTTCTGGCTGGTTCCGTTTTTTATTAGGTGATTCGTGGCAGAAGCAACCATTTTCTTCTCTTCATAGCAATTGCCCGCAAAAAAGACCCACTCTATCTGGATCAACTCCTCTGCCCCGGCATTTACTGCATATACTTCAACCCCATTACTTAATACATATTTATCATAGGGTTTAAGCTTAAGGTCAAACTCAACCGCATCTTTTATCGGAGGCGCTATTTTTCTATTCATAATGAACGTGAAAGGTAAAAAAAAGAGGTTACCCCACTTTTTACTTTTAACTCTTTACTTTTTACTTCTATAATATAATGTATGACTGTTCTTCTCTTCAAAAAGCCGGCGACCCAGCTCTACCAGTTGATCGGCAGTTACCTCATTGTAACGCGCCAGCTCGGTATTCATCAGGTTGGCATCTCCCAATAATTCATAATATGCCAGACTGGAGGCCCGATTCATTACACTCATATCCTCAAAGGCCATGGTGCTTTCGGTCTTGTTTTTTACCTTTTCAAGCTCCGTAGCCGTAACCCCTTCATTCATCAATAAGTCCAATTGAGCCTGAACAGCCAGTTCTGCATCCTCAAACCGAACCCCCTTCACCAATTTGCCATCAATACAAATTAAACCGGCATCCGAAGACCCATAATGATAGCAGTCGACATTGGTGAACAATTGTTTTTCCTTCACCAGGGATTGATACAATCGCGAAGAAGTCCCTCCACCCAAAATATCTGTTACAAGATCCGCTACATAATAATCCGGGTCCAGCCGTGCTGGCATATGCCAGGTCTTCAGGAAGGCATCCACGGGCACATCCGCCGTAATATCCATTCTCCGCGCTTCCTGTTGCTCCTCTTCCTGCGGCAAGGACCGACTGTATTTTTCACCTGGCGGGATATCACCAAACCATTTCACAGCCAGTTCATAGACCTGCTCAGTTACCACATTTCCTGCCACCACCAGGATGGCATTCATCGGATTATAGTGTTTCCTGAAAAACTTCTTCACGTCATCCAGACTGGCATCCTCTACATGCTTTAACTCCTTGCCGATGGTCATCCAGCGATAAGGATGCTTTTCATAGGCCATCTCCCTCATCTTAAACCAGATATCGCCATAGGGCCGGTTGATATAATGCTCCTTGAACTCTTCACACACTACTTTCCGCTGTACTTCCAGACTTTTTTTACTGAACGCCAGACTAAGCATCCGATCACTCTCCAGCCAAAAAGCTGTCTCAATATTGGCGGAAGGAAGCTGACAATAATAATTGGTCAGATCATTGGTGGTGTAGGCATTGTTTTCACCTCCTGCTTTCTGCAACTCATCGTCGTACTCCGGTATATTGATACTTCCACCAAACATCAGGTGCTCAAAAAGGTGTGCAAACCCGGTTCTGTCGGGATCTTCATCCCTGGCACCAACATCATATAGCACATTCACTACTGCCATCGGTGTGCTGTTATCTTCATGAACCAGTACCTTCAATCCATTCGGCAGGACAAATCTTGAAAATTGAATCATAGTGCAAACTTAATTCAAAAGACCTCATTTCTTCTTTTTCAGGATACTTCCCACTTTCATATACAATTCTTCGAGGTCTCCATCCGCCTGTCTGACCACCAAAAATTTTAATCGGGCGCCTGTTTGCTGTAACATACTTCGATAAGCCTGAATGCTTCGGCTCATATTATTATCTACGGCGATAATGATATCTCCCACTTTAAACCCCGCATTTTCGGCAGGCGATCCCGGCATTATATCCGTAACCGTAACCTGGCCATCGATAAAATAAAAACCCAGACCGGTATAGGCATAATCAAATGCCTCCCGAAAATGGCGGTTTGGCGTAAGATGAATCTCCCGGCGCTCATAGTTTAATATTACATTAAACCTGCGAAGCAGATCATTACCTATCAGTCCGCCCAGATAAGGATAGGAAGTTACATTAAACTCATCTTCAAATATAAAGGTGGGTACCCGCCTGAATTTATACGGACCTATTCGAAATTCCTTTGTAGTAGTCAATTTCATAAATGTCTTACCTCCCAATCCTTCTGCCTGTGTTGTCCAGAATTTTTTCTTCCTGCTGTACATACTGCTGTCGGCAATAAAATCTTCCGTTAGCAAAAGCGATAAGCCGGCCCCTGTGTCAAAGAAAAACCGGGTGCTGATTTTACTTTCTTCGCGGATTCGGTTGGTCGTGACCGGAATAGTCGCCAGATTGGGCCGGATCATGAAACCACCCTTCGGATATTTAATCGAGCCCCTGGTATAAACGGAAATCCGGTTGGTATCATAATCTAACTTTACGATGTACCGTGAAAAAAAGCTGTACCCGATAATTCCATCTATATGTTCCCCATAAACACTGGTCAGAATTTCATAATCATTTACATGAAAATTCAGGCTATCTACTGTTAAACCGGGAAAATGAAGGCTATTATTATAGGAAAACCGCACTTTTTTGATTCCGGCAATACCTCTGATCGTTCGATCGGTGGCTACCGTCGGGATTTTCAATCGATCCACCGTACTGGAATCCAGCGAAATCCCACCACTCCCTGTATCCAATATAAAAGTCAGAGAATCAGGGTATTGATTCAATTTTGCGCGAAGCGTAACCACCCCGCCGCTGTACATTCTAAAACCAAAACTTGTAATATGTTGTGTTGGCGGTTGAGAAAAATATTCCTGCGCAGCCGCTGGAACTAATAGTCCGTTCAGCAATACAATCGTAAGCAGAGTGGTTAGTAGGTTACGCACTGAATGAATTTACAATCAAATTAAGACCCATCCGCACCGATGGTCACAAATTATTTGAAGCCATCCAACATTCACAGCCTAATTTTGTTGGTCATAACGGATTAAAATCGCACCATGCAATTAGCTGAACTGTACCGTAAAGCCCTGAATTTTGAATTTCTGTCCGTAGAAGAAGCTGTATACCTCTTCCACCAGGCACCCCTGACCGATTTGATGCAGGTAGCAGATACCCTCCGTAAAATACAGGTGCCCCACGGAAAAGTTACCTGGATTATCGATCGCAATATGAATACCACGAATGTTTGTATTGCCAATTGTAAATTCTGTAATTTTTATCGCATACCCGGACATGCAGAGGCCTATATAACCGACATCGGTACCTATAAAGTCAAAATAGAAGAAACCTTTAAATATGGCGGTGAGCAATTGCTCCTCCAGGGAGGCCATCACCCGGAACTCGGATTAGCCTATTATGTTGACTTGTTCAAGCAATTAAAGCAGTTATTCCCCCAACTTAAATTGCATGCACTTGGTCCACCGGAAGTTGCCCATATCTGCAAACTGGAAAAGAAATCGCACCATGAAGTGCTAAAAGCACTGAAAGAGGCCGGAATGGACTCCTTACCCGGACCAGGTGCAGAAATTCTGGTTGATCGGGTACGCCGCCTGATCAGCAAAGGTAAATGTGGATCGCAGGAATGGCTCGATATCATGCATGAAGCGCATAAACTTAACCTGACTACCTCCGGTACCATGATGTTCGGGCATGTAGAAACAATCGAAGAACGCATGGAACACCTGGTTAAATTAAGAGATGTTCAGGCTCGTAAACCGGATGGCGTAAAGGGATTTGTTGCCTTTATTCCCTGGACCTTCCAGGATGTAGACACGCTGCTAACCAGAATTCGGGGGGTTCATAACCTGACAACATCCGAAGAATATATCCGGATGATTGCGATCAGCCGTATTATGCTGCCCAATATTAAAAATATCCAGGCAAGCTGGCTGACAGTTGGAAAGGAAGTGGCGCAGCTCTGTTTACAAGCCGGCGCCAATGATTTCGGTAGTATCATGATTGAAGAAAACGTGGTAAGTGCCGCAGGTGCACCACACCGTTTTACCTATAAAAGTATTCAGGCGGCAATCCGTGAAGCCGGATTTGAACCCCAGCTCAGAAACCAGCAATATGAATTCCGGGAATTGCCGGCGCAGATTCAGGAGCAGGTAATCAACTATTGAGTTGAACACCCTATTCACCCATTCACCCATTCACCTTATTCACCTTATTCACTTTATTCACCTTATTCACTTCCATTTAAGGTGAACTGAAACTATATTCGACTGAAGTGTATTGCTCCTTGAATAATGCCCATAGCGTAGTTCAAGACTGTTGAAGTGTTGTATTCCAAACACTCCTTTTGGAGGGGCCAGTCGGATTCCTGAACCGAAAAAATGACTGGTGAATTTGGATAAATCAAAATTGCTGGTATAAAAATCTTTCCCTGGTGTATGTGTCAGATAGGGCTCGAAATAGTCCACTCCGGTCTGCTGGTAAAAGCGATAAAATGGTGATACTGAAAAAAATGGACTGATTTTAACCGATGTTTCCAGACTTGCCGTATGCGCTGTCAAACCCCAATTATCAAAATAATAACGATAGTAAGATCGAAGTACCAGTCTGTCTCCCGCAAAGTAATTGGCCCGAAATCCAAGCGGAACCTTAAACCTGCTATCCGGTAATCGCTCTACATGCACCGTTCCATCCGTAAAATATACCCGGTTGAACGGAAGCGATAAATACCCCTGTTGCTGTACCAGGTCAAGTAAGAAGGCCAATTGAAATCGCTGGTTGATAATTTGTGACCAGGACATGGCCAGGCTATAGGAATTTCTGCTGTCACCACCCCGCTTCAGCGGATCTGTTGAATTTCCATCACGTAGTTCAATGGGGTAAATCAGACTGATCTGGTCAAGATAAACCTGCCCCTTAACCGTTAATTCACCCATTTTATTGGCGGTTTTTTTAGATCCGTGAATGGAAGCACCAATTGAAGTATAATCATATTCGCCACTATAAGATAATCCGGCACCCCATTCTGTTCCTTTCTTTTCGTTTTCGCGACTAAAAGAGAAAGAGGGGTAAATACGGGTATCGGCATAGGATGCGGAGCTAACTGATTTCGGATCAATTTTATCAGAAGATGCAGAAGTATAATGATCCAAACCTATATCTGCGGACCATGTTTGTTTTCGATTCGCACGGTCATAACGGATCAGTTTTACCTCCAGCGAATTGGAAAAATCGGTGAGCTTCTGCGAGCCGATTCCGCCTGTTACAGCCGCATGATCACCTTCCTGATGGTAATAACTGGATACCAGATTAATCTCCTCAATTTTCAATTTTCGGGAACGATAACTGCTATCGGTATTGGATTGGGAAAAGGCGGCGAACAGGCCGATATACAACCCGACTACAGTCAGACATATTTTTTTCATGAACGATCAGTTCTTACTTGTTAGAATTAATTGCAACCACAACCACCACCAGATTTTCCTGCATTGGCACCGGAAGCACCTTCTCTGTAGGATTGAAAACTGAGTTCTGTTTTTTCAATTTTGCGGTTAGCCAGGATCATTTCCGCATCATTCAGGCGATTCTTTTGAAATTCCTTCACTACCTGACAACTGCTTGTACCTGTCAGGAGCAGTAATCCCAATCCAATTTTTTTAATCATATTACCTGTATATTTTTAGTTGTGTGAAGCTGGTTATTTTCATCAATTATCAAAGCTGCCACCTGTTTCATCTGGTTGAGCAAATCAAGGCCGACTGCTTTTCCCATTACCATTACCGGTGTGGCAAGGGCATCCGATAATTCGGCATATGGACTTATTATGGTCACGCTTTTAATACCACTAACAGGCATGCCGGTTCGGGGATCGATGGTATGCGAATAACGCTTACCCCCGATCTCTACAAACTTTTCATAATTGCCGGAAGTAGCAACAGACATATCGGTGATATTGATATAGGAAAACAAATGACTGGCAGCTCGGGGATCTGCTATTCCGATGGTCCAGGGCTCCCCGTTTTCCTGTTTGCCCCAGGCGGTTAAATCACCCGCTGCATTAACAATTCCACTTTTTACTCCCTGTTTAACCAGTACTTCTTTAGCCCGGTCAGCAGCATATCCTTTTCCGATACCTCCAAACCCAATCCGCATTCCCTTTTCTTTTAGGAAAACAGTTTTATTCAATGGGTCTATTTCAATGTTCTGATAATTGATCAGCTGAACTGCTTTTTTCGCCAGTATGGGATCCGGCAGACTTTTCATTCCCGCATCAAAATTCCAGAATCGTTTATCGATAGATCCATAAGAAAGGTCAAAAGCCCCCTGCGTCAATGCAGCTATTCGTTGTGCTCTCTGGATCAAAGCAATAAATTCAGTAGAAACTTCAACCGGAGCTAAACCCGCCATTTCATTAATCCGGTTAGTTTCACTTTCAGGATGGTAGGTAGTTAACAGTGCTTCAATTCGGCGTATTTCATCTACAGCCAGCTGAATCAACTCTTCAGCACGTTCACTATCTGATTCCTGAATACTTATTTCGAAGCGATTGCCCATTAATTTGAGGGCTCTTTTTACCAGCGTATTGCCTTCCTGAGGCAGCGTAGTTTTGTTATTCATGGGTGAGTTCGCGTAATTCTTTTAAAAATCCATTGGCCTGATTCACCGGGAAACCTTCCCAGGATTTTATTACATGGCCATTTTCATCCAGTAAAAGGGTTAGGGGGAAACTTCCTTTTTCATTGTAACGTTCAGCCAGTGCATCATTTTTTTGCTGTTGTTCCTTTGAGAGTTGATTTTTCTTAGACCTTGGGAAATCAGCCCTTACAAGAACCAGTTCCTCAGTTGCAAGCTGTTCAAAATCAGCCGATTGAAATACTTCCCTGGTTAATCTTATACAGGGTCCGCACCAGTCCGAGCCAGAAAAATTCAGCAGCATCTGTTTATGTTCTTTTTGTGCCTGGGTTTGCGCGGACTGAAAATCAGTAAACCAAATAAGCCCGTTTAAATGCGTTAATAGTAGCAACAAAACTGAGGGAATTAGCATTTTTTAATCCAATTTTAATCTAAATCTAATCTGATTCTAATGTCGTCAATGTGATTTTGGTCACTCGCTCCCCTGATTTTTTCTTTTTTAATACAACTTTTCATGTTTTTACCACGTCTGAATAAGCATGAATAGAGAAAGTTCGAAAGCGCCTTCGCTGGTGCTCTGCCTGGTGCTGGATGCCGTTGGTTATTTCACCTATGCATTACCGGTTTTGGGAGAATTTGGGGACCTGATCTGGGCGCCCCTGTCCGGACTCCTATTTTACCGATTATTTGGAGGATGGAAAGGTGCTTTGGGTGGGGTTTTCGCATTTGCGGAAGAGTTGCTACCGTTTACCGATTTCATTCCCAGTTTTACGATTGGCTGGCTGGTCCAGCGATTTGGTACCCGGTCAACCAGGAATCCGGTAACTCTTATCAAATAACAGGAATTTAAAATCAGGCTGCAAACGGATGGTTTTTGGGCTTGGGCTTTCTATTGGTGAAACGTTTATCCAGCTGCTCCACCACCAGAGCTGCGGCACCCAATATTTCTGCGTCTTTGTTCAAGTCTGAAATAGTTAACTGGGTATACGCAGCCAGTCGTGGAATACAATACCTGTTAAGTGCCTGCTGAATTGGGGGTAATAATAGTCTGCCTGCAATTGAGCCACGGCCGCTGAATACAATTTGTTCGGGATTCATGATATGCACCAATATGGCAACACCCCGGCCAATATTATAGGCTACTTCGGATAAGAGTTCCACAGCTAACTGGTCTCCGCGAATCGCAGCATTGAGCACCATTTCACAGGCAACTTCAATATCATCGGGTAAAAATTTAATACTTGTAACCCTGCCTGAAAGGATACCCTCTTTTGTTTTATTGACCATTTCCTTCAGAGAGGCTTCGGTTTCCAGGCAACCGCTTTTCCCGCATCCGCAAAGTTTGTTGTTGTTGAAAAGTGGCATATGACTGAATTCTCCGGCAAAACCATTGTATCCTCTGAAGAGAGATCCATTTAATATCATACCAAGTCCAATTCCCCATGAAATATTAATTACCATAACATTGCTTCGATCCATTGAACCTCCGATTTTTAGTTCGGCAAGTGCAATTAGGCTGGAGTCATTATCGATAAAAACCGGCAAACCCAGCAGCTTTTCCATCTTTTCGCTGATACTTTTACCCTGGTTATCGAGGTAGGAATAATTTACCCCCTTCGAACTATCAATAAACCCAGGCATACCGATTCCCACCCCCTGGAGCTTTTCAAAAGGGATGGAAACTTCTCCGATATACCTGCTTATCAACTGAATCAATTCATCCAAAGAATCCGGATTTTCATTGAGAACCAGGCTATATTTTAGTTCATTAGTGCGTTCAAAATTCTGAAGATCAACCAGGGCAATTTTGGTAACCATCTGGTCCATTGCTACGGCAATAGCATACATTTTGCCTGGCGTAATGGCATAGGTCTGCGGTCTGCGTCCCCCGGTAGAAGGAGCTAATCCTTTTTCGATTATAACACCATCCTCAACCAGTTCATTCAGCATTCGCATGGTTAAGGGTAAGCTTTTTTGCAAGCGAACACTTATTTCCGATGCGGAAAGCATATTCCCGAAGCAGAGTTCCTTTAAGATTCTTGCTTTATATATGGTGGATTTTGATGCCATTCTAATTGAACTATGTGTTGATAAGGTTCTGCTTGTAACCAGCATTTCGGTTAACCTCTTGGTTTTTTCGATAAAAGCTGGTACCGGTCAGTAAGTTGAATGCAAGAGTTTATGTAGATTCAATAAACTGTATGCCACAATACAATTTGCTGATTATCAAATTACTGTGTTCTAATTTTCAAGTTTATCTGTTTGGTATTGATACAATAACTGTTCGCATTTGAGCTAGCAGCAGAGAAGCTGAAATATGAAAAAGGCTGCCTCGTTGGAGACAGCCTTTTGCTACTAATTGTTTACCCGATCAGGGGATCAACACAATGTGTTACGGTTTCTTAGCCCACCAGAGCGGAGTTAATACAGCGTCTGGTCCACCAAGTAAACTTACAGCCTGGTCATATCCAGCCTGATTGCTTGATTGGAGACTGGACGGATATTTTAAACGCTGTGGAAAGAAATTTACCTGTGCTGTTTTATAGTTGGTGCTATTCAAAGCAGGCATATTCACCAGAGGGTTTTCAACTGCCGGATTTTCAAAGAACGGCAATCCAAGGCGACGGTGATCACTCCACGCTTCCAGAGGAAGATAAGGGGTTTGTGCAATGAATTTTTGTGTGATGATTTTAGTAAGAAGATCATTGCGCACAGTACCACCCTGATACAGGTTATTTACAGGATATTCAACCTGAACAACACCTGGTGTATTTGTATAACCATCAATATAAGTCATGGCATGAGTTGCACCTGGCTCTGTAGTATGTGTCCAGCTAACTGAGGTACCAGCCATATTATACTCAGTTGACGCTTTATAGGCTGTAGCATGATTACTAACACCCCAATACGTAAAGCTTGCATCGATTCCAGCTTCATAAGCAGCCTGACCAGACATTGGTACAGTCCAGTTTCTAACTGCAGCTTCGGCAATCAGAAAATAGGTTTCCCAAGGCGCAAAGTAGATTCTCTTATTGGCACTGTTTCTGAATTTTTGACCATGACGAGGAATCGCTCCATTGTACGAACGGATTTGGTTCTTCGCTCCTTTTGCACCCCAGTCTCCGTTAGCAGGTGCATTCCAGGTACCTGCCGCATCCAGCGTCTTTACAACACCACCGGAAGCATCTACCAGATTACGAACTGTAGTTTTAGCAGAATTATCCCAGGAAGGGTAACTGTTAAAGTCTGAATTGGTAAAGTCCCCAGGAATGATGTAAGCTTTGTACGCTCTTGGATCTACTGTATTTGGCAAACCATCGAGCCAGTATCCAGCAGATGGATCATTGGTTAAAGTGGTAAAATGATCCAGGAATCGCATCCCGATATATCCGGCTGGTTTTATATGTGATTGCATATTCGCACCAACCTGATCTGCTGATTCAATACCACCCAAACCAATTGTAAGGTTACGCATGGTTGCAGAAAGTTGAAAATAATTCCATTCTCTGGTCATAACACCTGTAAGTGCATGCCAGCCACCTAATTCAGCTACCTGAAACATATCATCAGCCGTGGTGATTAACGGTTTTGTTACAGCATCTTCAAACTCAGCTTTGGCTTTTGCTGCATCTACTTCTGATAATCGCATAGCCAAACGAAGCCGCATTGAGTTTGCATACCTTTGCCATTTGGCAAAGTTGAATCCATAAGCAAGATCAAATTTGGCATCGGGCCCCGCAACATCCGGTTCAATTTTCGAAGCAGCATCCTTCAATTCGCTAAGCATAAAATAATACACTTCCTTTTCGCTGCTGAATTCAGGATTTGTTCCCTGAAATGCATTGATAGGAATAGGACCGAAATTATCAGTCAGCTCACTCATCAGATAAGCCCTGTAAATCCTGGAAACCTGCAAAAGGTTATTGGTATAGGATTTAGCGGTTCCTTTTTCTAATTGACTCTCTGCTACCTGTACTCCTGAGTTGATAGCGTTTAACCAGCCTCCCATATAACCGCCTCCATAATAATCGCTGCTCCAGCCATCATTGTAGCCACCGGACGAAATACCACCACCAAATTGCTGTCTGCCGGCAGTTTTCCAGTACAGTACAAAAATTCGTTCTGCAATATGTGGATCCTGCTGGCTACCAGTTATGGCATTGTTTATAAAATATTCAACCTGTACCTGATCTTCCGTAACCAGGAAAGGATCTTTATTTATCTCATCAAATTTATTACACCCGCTTAACAGACTGGCTGAAATAGCCAGTGAAGCTGTGTATTTAAAAATAGATCTCATATACTAAATAAGTTTGTTGTTAAGTAATCAAAATCCAATGTTCACACTGAATAAAAAGCTTCTCATGGTTGGAAAAGCTCCATTTTCAAAACCTACTGCATTACTTCCGGTTGCAAAAACTGATTCAGGATCAATTCCATTCATATGGCTCTTTATCATCCATACATTATTACAGGAAAGGGCAATTCTTGCAGATTGAAGCGGCGTTTTAGCTAAAACTGATTTTGCAAAACTGTAAGTTAATTGAACATTACGTAGCCGGATATTGGTAGCATCATAAATATAAGCTTCACCTACACCAAGATTATTCAGCGTTGATAACTGACCCCAATATTGTTGCTGAGTAACTGTTTCTGAGTTTTTACTGAATCCACCTGAACCGTCCTGAATCACTCCATCCACAACAAAATCAGGTCTTGCACCACCTGGAGCAGTTACTGCAGCTACACCAAAACGTTGTAAGCCTACATTGGAAGCAGAAAACATTTCACCGCCCAACCGTCCATCGACCAGGAAGGAGAGTCCGAAATTCTTGTAATTGAACGTGTTTGTAATACCGAGCAATGCTTTTGCCTGCTGATTTCCCAATAGGAATAACTCGGAAGTTCGCTGAGGTAGTCCATCAGAGTTTAAGAGCAATTGACCAAAATAAGGACTTGATTGATCTTCTACCCGCAACAATTTAGTTCCATAAATGTCACCATATAATCCGCCGGTATTGGCACGAATAAACAAATCATCAAATGCTCCGAGATCGAATCGGTTTACATCAATATTACTGGCTATATCAATAATTTTATTTTCATTTCTTGAATAGTTAGCGATAATATTCCAACTGAGTGATTTTGGATTTGACAACACTCGGTAATCTACAACCAATTCAATTCCCTTATTCTGAATATTACCTGCATTTATAATTCTATTTCCATAACCACTTAATGGATCCATAGGAATTCTGATAAGTTGGTTGGTTGCATTTGATTTATACCATGTAAAATCAATTCCAAGGCGATTGTTAAAGAATCTGCTCTCCACACCAAACTCCAGGTTTTTAATTAGTTCACTTACTACATTGGAATCTTTTAATAATTGAATTCTGGATGCGGTGGTATTACCATTTGGTCCTCGGCCAATATTAAAACCATTATACAAATTAAAAGGATCCATATCATTACCTACGGTGGCATGTGAAGCTCTTAATTTGAGATAACTTAACCAGGATGGAGTTTTACCACCCAGCGATTCCATCATATCAGTGAAGACATAAGAAAGACTAAATGATGGATAAAAATAAGAACGATTGGCTTTAATTAAAGAGGAAGACCAGTCATTCCTGGTAGTGACATCTAAATAAATGAATCCATCATAGTTCAATCCAAAGGTCCCGTATAAAGAATTAATTTTTTTATTGCTATACCACTGGCTTACACTTGGAGGGTTTACACCATTTGTTAGAGAAAAGACATCTGGCACTTCTAATTGTCCGGTACCCACATTAATTGAGCTGCTTTCGGTATGCATAAGGTTCCCACCTACCGATGCAATTCCACCAAACTTTCCAAATAAATTGTCTTTTTTAGCAGTAATTAATGCGCTGTAGTTTGTTTCAAAGAATGTTTGTTTTCCCTCGCTGTATTCATTCGCCCTGTTACTTCCGGCATATACTTTACGTTGAGAACTCGTAGTATAAATATCGCCTCCAGCTTTGATCTCTGCATCAAGCCAATCAGTGAACGCATACTTAACTGATCCATTAATCATGAATCGATCACGTACATCCTTATTGAGGTTGTAATTGGTATTCCAGTGCGGATTATTTTGCCAACCAGGAGCACCTTCATACCAGATCATTCCTCCATCCTCATTTCTAGAAGTTTTAAAATCGTTGATATTCATACTTCTTGGCAGGGTATATAATGTAAATACATTGCTTACATCCCGTCCATTAATCGGGCGATTGAAACCTGCCGTATTATTATAAGAAATCTTTACGTCGGTTGTCCACCGATTGTCTTTACCAAATTTGGATACTGCGCGCGTAGTCAGATTGGTTCTTTCCAATTTATTATTTGGTATAATGCTTTTATCAATCCAACGGCCAAGTGAAGTATACACAGCAGTTGCACCTAATTGTTGTTGAAAAGATAAATTGTAACTCTGTGAAGTGCCTGAACGAAGGAAATTATCTACATTATCATGTGAGGTAGTTAATGGAGCAGTTGATCCATCCCATTTTGTAACATCCTGTCCTTCTGCTTTTGGTCCCCAGCTTAATTGACTGTTTCGATCGTAAATTCCCTGATCTCCCTGACCAAAACTATTCTGAATATCCGGTTTGATAAAAATATTCTCAATACCCTGATTCATAGTAAAATTAATACCCAGTCCGTTACTCTTACGTCCAGATTTGGTAGTAATCAGAATAACACCATTACCCGCTCTAGAACCATACAATGCAGCCGCAGAAGGGCCTTTCAGAATGGACATGCTTTCAATGTCTTCGGCATTAATATCACCCAAACCATTTCCTTTGTCAAAGCCTGCACTCCAGTATCCATTTTCAGTTGTACCGGTGAAGTTGTCAATTGGTATTCCATCTACTACAATCAAGGGTTGATTCGACCCTTGTAAAGAAGTGTTTCCTCTTAATACAATTTTTGAAGAACCACCAGCCCCATTACTGGATCGAACTACCTGCAGACCAGCAACTTTACCTGTCAGTGCATTGGCAATGTTTGTTTCACGGGCATCAGAAATCGCAGAACCCTTTATTTCCTGAACTGCATAACCCAGTGATTTTTTCTGCCGCTTGATTCCAAGTGCAGTTACAACAACTTCATCCAGATTCCCTGATCCTTTTTCAAGCGTGATATCAAATGATGTTTGTTGTCCTACCGTAATTTCCTGATTACTGAAATTGATGGCGGAAATTACAATTACAGCGTTTGAACCTTCAACGAATAGATTGAACACACCATCATCATTCGTTGTAATCCCATTAGAGGTTCCTTTTTCAATAACCGTGGCGCCGGAGATTGGAGCGCCTTGTTTGTCCTTGACTGTTCCTGACACCTGCCTGGACTGGGCCACAGCCACTGTAGCGAAGCAGCTGGCCACCAGAAAGAGCAGAAACGTTTGGATCCGTTTTTTCATTGCAGTTGATTTTGATTTGTTATTAACTAAAAAGCACACCTATCGGTGCTAGGCTACAAAAGGGTGTGCTGGAATAGAAGGGGTTGGTTTTTGCGGTTTATCAATATTTTCCACGACCAGACTGGCCGCGCCCATTAACTCTGCTTCCTTGCTGAGCCGGGATATTTCCATGTGGGTATAGGCTGCCAGCCGGGGAATACAATAGCGATTCAAAGCCTGTTGTATAGGTGGCAACCAAAGATTTCCGGCAGCCGCTCCCCTGCCACTTAATATGATGAGCTCCGGATTCATTATGTGAATAAGGATGGCGATGCCTTTTCCGATTTGCATGGCAGCCTCCGATAAAAGCTCTACTGCAAACTGATCGCCCCTGGTAGCTGATTTCAAAACTTCGTGACAGGCTTCCTCAATTTCTTCCGGAAGATGTTTCATACTGGTAACACGTCCTTCCGAAATGCCCTGCCGTGCTTTATCCACCACTACCCGCAGCGATGCTTCCGTTTCAAGACAGCCATTTTTACCACATTCACATAACTTGTTATTATTAAATATGGGGATATGACTAAACTCCCCGGAGAAACCATTATATCCTCTGAATAATTCGCCATTTACAATCATACCCAAACCAACACCCCAGGAAACATTGATCACCATGGCATTGCTTTTGTTCTTGGCACCTCCCAACTTGAATTCCGCCAGCGCAATTACACTGGAATCATTGTCTATATAAACCGGAATCCCAATTTCTTCCTCCATCCGCTGGGAAATACTGTCTCCATTATTATCCAGATAAGAATAATTGATTCCTTTGTTCACATCTATAAAACCAGGCATCCCGATTCCAATTCCAATTATTTTCTCTGGATCAATGGTTAATTCACTAATAAAACTGCGAATATGCTGGATAAGCTGTTGCAGTGCATCCTCATTGTTTTTTAACCTCAGGTTCAGCTTGCGGGTGTCCAATATGCCAAAACTCTGTAAATCAATAAGAGCAATCCGGGTAATCAGCTGGTCCATCGCAATAGCAATACCATACATTTTACCAGGTGCCAGCGCATACATTAAAGGACGACGTCCTCCGGTAGAAGCAGCATACCCCTTTTCTTCCACCATACCTTCCTGGACCAGTTCATTTAATACACGTAGGGTTAGCGGGAGACTGCGTTCAATCCGGATGCTGATATCTGAGCCGGATAATAAATTACCCAGACAGAGCTCTTTTAATATTTTACTCTTATATAAATCCGACTTACCCGCCATTGTTGTTAATTCTTTATAGATGTCCGATTAACTTTTTAACAATTTTATATAGATTGTCAAAATAGGTTAATTTTCGATAAGTTTCGGGTAATATCTTAGGAAGGGTTTCGAAAAACAACTACAAAAACTCCTGTTAAATAAGTTTTTGTTAAGAAAAACATTGATTGTGAAGGAGTTTAATCCAGAATAAAAAAACTGGTTAAAAAGTGAAAAAATTGAAAAAAAATTCTGCTCCGATGCTTAAAACAGATAAAAATGTTAAATCCTGGCAGAACCAATTAACATAAAATCAATAAAAGTGATCTGTTTAGTCGGAATTCATAAACAAAACAAGCTGTATCAGGCAGAATTACGTGGAGAACAATAAAATTGTATAAAAAAGGAAGAAGTTTTTGGTAATTCAACTAACTCAAGTTAGGCATGATTTTAGCTGGAAATTAACTCTCTGTACACAATAAAAAAAAGAAGAAAGTCTGTTCAGACCGGGCATAAAAAAAGGGGTCAGAATAGACATTCAACCCCGTTTTTAAAATCCAATATCCTATGAAAAACCATTACAATAATAGTGGTTTTCTACTATATACACAACAGGTTTCCCAAAATTGAGTAGAAATACGTGTAATGCTGCTAGTTTTTCATGAGCTTTTCTGTAATCACACGGCCGCTTTCCATCTGGGTTAATGTGATGATATACAAACCTTTATCCAATTTCGAGACATCTACGGTTTGTAATCCGGGCTGCAATTTCAAACTCACCATTATTTTTCCGTTGGCATCCGATAAAACCAGATCCAGGGCCTGCTCAGAGCGGACAATCAATACATTATCAACCGGATTCGGATAAAATCGACAGGTCATGTCCCCCGCCAGATTTGCCTGAACAGTATTTGAAACAAACCTTGTTCCATCCTCCAGCATCCAGTTCAACCGATAGAAGTTTTTCCCTTTCATCGGTTGCTCATCTGTAAATTTTGCCAATACCGAATCCTGACGGATTACCGCCAGCACTTCAAATGGACCATCTTTAAATGTTGCCCTTTCTACATTTGCATAACCCCCACGCTTGGCTGTTGCTAACTCCCATTTCAGCAAAACCTTACCTGGCACCAATATAACCGGATCGTCTAACCGAATCGACAGCAAATTTCGCATACCCATGGACGGTGTAAGCGGCGATGCCTGATTTGTTTGCGCTGCAACTGGTAATAGACGGCAAAAAATGGCGATTGCCATAACGGGAGTTAGTAAGTGCATGGGTCCTGGTCCTTGGGTTGTGGATAAGTTGTGAACAATTATTGTGCCGAATGAACCGGAACCAGCGGCTTTAACAGGAATATAGCGCAAAGATTTTCAGCATGTTGCAAAACAGAAGTTTTAGTCCCCGTAAACGTATTGCGATGGTAGCCCATGATAAAAAGAAAAAAGAAATGGTGGATTGGGCTGAAACGAATAAAGTAATACTGGCAAGACATGAACTGCTCGCCACCGGCACTACCGGCAGATTGCTGGAAGACAAGCTGGATCGTCCGGTGAAAAAATTATTAAGCGGTCCGCTTGGTGGTGATCAGCAAATCGGAGCAATGATTGCCGACGGTGCTATCGATATTCTTATTTTCTTCTGGGACCCTATGGAAGCCCAGCCACATGATAGTGATGTTAAAGCCCTGCTGCGTGTAGCCATCGCCTGGAACTGTGTTGTAGCCTGCGATCCGGCTACAGCAGATTTTATAATAAGTTCCCCGCTGATGTCCGGTGCATATGAAGCTGTTATTCCCGATTACTCCGGTTATCTGACCAGAAAAATCAAAGACTGATTTCCTATTCTTCCAGCACAGACTTACCCTTTCGTAAAAACCAGCGATCAAAAAGAAAGGGCCCCAGCGGCAATAAGGCCGCAAGAAATGCCAGAAAAATTCTGCCAAATTTCCATTTAAGTGCCTGTCCGGCTTCAATTACCATATAACAGTACCATACAAAAAGAATTCCATGGATCCAGCCGGTATACTTCACCGCTTCAGGAATTCCCATCATATATTTTAGCGGCATCGCAATGCCCAATAACAAAAGAAAGGAAATGCCCTCAGCCGTTCCAATTGCCCTGAATTTCCTGATTACCGCCGCATCACTCATGGTAGATTGAATTTTTGTGAAGATAGGAAGAAGGGAGCTGGGAGAAGAGAAAAGGAAAGGGCGAAAGAGGAAAAGGGAGGAGGGTCAAAGAAATTTACCCAATGGTATTTTAAGTCAATAATCAATCAAACGACACAAGGATAAGGAAAGTACGGTACATGGATTATATATGGGTGCAGCTCGTTTTGCCCCCCTTCTCCCTCCTCCCCTCTCCCTTCGTATATTTGCTCCATGCCTTTCCAACTGAAATCCTCTTACCAGCCGGCCGGTGATCAGCCCGCTGCCATTGCCCAACTCACAGAAGGTCTGCGTAGTGGAGAAAGACAACAAACCCTGCTGGGCGTAACCGGAAGCGGTAAAACCTTCACCATTGCCAATGTTATTCAGAATGTACAGAAACCCACCCTGGTGCTTACGCATAACAAAACCCTGGTGGCACAGTTGTACGGCGAGTTCAAACAATTCTTTCCTGATAATGCCGTAGGATACTTTGTTTCCTATTACGATTACTACCAGCCCGAAGCCTATCTCCCGGTATCCGATACCTATATTGAAAAAGACCTGGCTATCAATGAAGAACTCGACAAACTTCGCCTGCAGGCAACATCACAATTGCTCAGCGGGCGCAGAGACATTATAGTGGTGGCTTCTGTGAGCTGTATCTATGGTATGGGTAACCCCACGGAATTTGAGAATGGTATCGTTCGTATCCATACGGGACAAGCCATTTCCCGGCAGGGATTTCTGCATGCGCTGGTAAATTCCCTCTATACCCGAACGCAAACCGATTTCACCCGCGGCACTTTCCGGGTGAAGGGTGATACCATCGATATAAACCTGCCCTATCTTGATATCGGCTATCGCATCATTTTCTTTGGCGATGAAATTGAAACCATCGAAAGTTTCGAAATTCAAACCGGCAAACGAATTGGCAAATTAGACAATGCTGCTATCTTTCCAGCCAACCTTTATCTTGCTCCCAAGGATATGATGCACCAGGTGCTGAATGAAATTCAGGATGAAATGGCTGCACAGGTTGAGTATTTCAAATCTCAGGGACGGTTTATTGAAGCCCAGCGAATTAGTGAAAGAGTAAACTACGACCTTGAAATGATCCGTGAACTCGGCTATTGCAACGGGGTGGAAAACTACTCCCGCTTTTTCGATCGCCGGGATCCTGGAACCCGCCCCTTCTGTCTTCTGGACTATTTCCCAAAGGATTACCTCTGTGTTATTGACGAAAGCCATCAGACTATTCCCCAGGTCAGTGGTATGTATGGAGGTGACCGAAGCAGAAAACTGAATCTGGTGGATTTTGGGTTCCGATTACCCTCTGCGCTGGACAACCGGCCACTCAATTTTCACGAATTTGAAAGCCTGCTGAATCAGGTAATTTACGTTTCGGCTACTCCCGGTGAATTCGAACTGGAACAAACCGGTGGTGTAGTGATTGAACAAGTGGTTCGTCCAACCGGCCTGCTGGACCCTCCCATTGAAGTTCGGCCAAGCATCAATCAGATCGATGACCTGCTACAGGAAATTGATCTACGCATTAAAAAAGGCGATCGGGTACTGGTTACAACCCTTACCAAGCGGATGGCAGAAGAAATGGATAAATACCTTCAGCGGATCAATATCAAATCGAAATATATCCATTCTGAAGTTGATACCCTCGACCGGGTGGAAATTCTCCGGCAGCTTCGGTTAGGCGAAATTGATGTACTGGTTGGCGTTAACCTCCTAAGAGAGGGGCTCGATCTGCCCGAAGTATCTCTGGTAGCCATCCTCGATGCGGATAAGGAAGGCTTTCTGCGAAATGAACGATCACTTACCCAAACCGCTGGAAGGGCTGCCCGTAATGTAGACGGACTCGTTATATTCTATGGCGATAAAATCACAGAAAGCATGCAGCGAACCATTGATGAAACGACCCGCCGACGAGAAAAACAGGTTGCCTATAATCTGGAACACGGAATTACACCCCGAACGGTTATCAAATCAATTGAGCAGGTAATGGCACAAACTTCTGTGCTGGATATCAAAGGGTATGATATCAGGAACCCTTATGTGATGGCTCCTGATGGCGAACTGGTAGAAGTTGCTGCAGAAGATCAGGAACAATACAAGACCATCCCGCAAATGGAAAAAGCCATTGCTCAAACCAAAAAAACCATGGAAAAAGCCGCCCGCGACCTGGACTTTATGGAAGCAGCACGACTTCGGGATGAAATGTTCCGCATGCAAAAGGAATTGGATAGCATGAAGAAATAGGGTATTTTTCCAATATGATTTCCATCGCACTCTACCATTTAAAAGGTGGCGTTGGCAAAACAGCCACTTGTGTAAACCTGTCATATCTGGCAGCTCAGGACGGATACAAAGTCCTGTTATGGGACCTTGACCCGCAGGGATCCACTTCGTTTTACTATAATGTACAACCGAAAATCAAAAGTGGTACCCAGAAATTATTCAGTGAACAGCTCGATTTGGATGATCTGGTAATGGCTACCGGTTATGAAAATATTGATATCATTCCGGCAGATCTCACAGCACGTAACCTCGATATAATTCTCGAAGAACTGCGAAGTTCCAAACGCCGGTTTAAATCGATTCTAAACCAGCTCGAAAAGGAATATGATTTTGTGTTTATTGACTGTCCGCCGGGCTTTTCGGTATTATCTGAGAATATATTTTATGCCACCGATATCATTCTGATGCCAACCATCCCCACTACACTTTCCGTACGCAGTTACGAAATGGTGAAGGATTATTTCAGAGAAAAAAACCTGGATGAATCCAAACTGATGTGCTGTTTCACCATGGTGGACATTCGAAAAAACATGCACAATGAAATCATGCAGGAATTGATTCGCGATAATAAATTCTTTCATAATTATATTCCCTATCTCTCTGACGTGGAAAAAATGGGCACCTATCAGGCACCCTTACACGCTTTTGCAGCCTCTTCTTATGCCGCTCAATGTTACAGTGATTTATGGGAAGAAATTAAGGAAGGCGTAATGGAGTGAGCCGTTTCAGGTTTCGCGTCTCATTTTCTTCGGGCCATACCAAAGCCAGAAACCAGTGATGGTAAAAAGTAAAAGGGATAAACCTGCAACTGAGGTAAAAATTAATTTAAATACAGCACCATTTCCAAGGAGCTTCATATCTATAATGGAGCCATCGTGTAATTTTTCAATAAAGTCGGAGCGTCTTTGTTCAACCTTCAGTAACTGACCTGTTGCACCATCAATTTGTAAGCCCCAGAAATGATGGGTAAATATGAATTTGGCAATTCCTTTATCTGCACGAATATCAATTTTATCCAATTCAGTAGAAAGTCCCGCATCAACTGAATCATGCAGGTATTGACTAGCCAGGTTATAAAGACTATCAATCGGAAGCCAGTTGTTAAGATCGGAAGAGCTTCCTGTTGCCGTTTCTGCCTGAACCCAGCCACCACTGTGTTTCTTCCAGCCAAGCAAAAGTCCGGTTATTGAAACCAACAGGAATAGCAGAAAAAGAGTAGCTCCCATTGTCCGGTGTACCTTTCTGACATTCCGTAACAATTTCGCCTGATCTGCTCTATTAGGATTTATACTCATACCGCCGGTAAGATGCACCAATTTGACAAGATCACAAAAGGCAGAATTTATATTAACAATAAAGATTATTTATCTTAGTCCCATGCAAGCAAGTTTTATTCAGCATGCCGCGAGAGTACTGCTGGGGATTTTTTTACTATTGGCCGGAATCGGTCACTTAACCTGGGCACGTGGAGAGTTTTTGGCACAGGTTCCAAAATGGCTTCCTCTGGAGCCGGATTTGGTTGTGGTTGTTTCGGGTTTTATTGAAATTGGTCTTGGGTTGGCTTTACTTCTGATGAAAGCAAGGCGCCGGCAGGTGGGATGGGCAGCAGCCATCTTTTTCCTCCTGATCTTTCCGGGAAACATCTCACAGTATCTCAATAAAATTGATGCTTTTGGTTTGAATACAGACAGTACCCGATTGATCCGTTTATTCTTTCAGCCAGTTTTAATCATTTGGGCACTCTGGTGTACAGGTGCACTCAGAAAGAAAAAGACATCTTCATAAACCATTTTCCTCCATCCCTGCCGGGTATCATCTGCCTGCCAGATATAGCGTTTTATTCCTTTCTGCTGTTTATCAAATCACGCGTATTTTTCTGAACGGTAATTGCTCCAAACAATCCCAGCAAAAAGTCCAAACATTAAAACAGTGAAGTAATAGCCTTTTTCATTAAGCGGCATATCAGCGCGCCAGAGTCCAACAAGGTAACCAACAATACCCACACCAAGGGCAACCCAGGAAGCGCCAACGAAGGCGTTGGATGGTTTCTGTGTCATAAAAACGATTTAGGTTCTGAAAAACTAGTATTTAGAAATCATTCGTACTTGATTTATCTTCTTAAACTTTTTACAAGATTTTCTTCCTCCGTATAAAATACAGTATTTTAGGGTAACAAGCTAATACCGTGCAGAAGGTCCTCTTCAGCATTTTTACCCTCCTTTTAACCTGTATGGTTCATACAGGAATGGGGCAATTGTATTATTCCGGAAAGACACTAACAACCGCAAACGGATTAAGCGACAATCGAATAACAGCCCTCTATAAAGATCAGACTGGTTATATCTGGATTGGAACAAAAAATGGGCTGAATAAATATGATGGCCAGTCCTTTACCATTTATAAACCAAAAAAAGAAAATTCTATCTCTAATGAAATAATTAATTGTATCACCGGAGACAGGGATGGGAATATCTGGGTTGGAACCATGAGTGGACTGAATAAATTTAATCCAATTACCGAACAATGGACGAACTGGATTCCGGGTACAAATCAATCTGCCGAAAGCACCCTTCATAATTTTCTTATCTGGGAAATCCAGTTTGACGACAATGGACAATTATGGATAGCCTGCGATGTTAAAGAATTCACCTGTTATAATCCGACTACCAATTCATTTACATTTTACGACTGGCCAGGTTTTGTGAAAACGATAAGCGGCAGCATTACCGAGCCCGGCTATCATGCCATTCAATCCTTTGCCCAAAAAAACAAGGACGAATTTTGGCTGGCTTCCAATAAAGGGTTGGTCCATCTTAATACCAGAACAAAGCAATTCACCTATGTCGGTGGAAATTATTATCAGGACATAATTGATCTGCAATATGATGCTGCAATTCAGCAACTGTGGATCTCCCTGGAAGGTGGACAGGTATTTCATTATAATGAAAAGAACAGAAAATATCAGGAATTAAGTCCGGTTGCAGAACCTTATCCATCCATCTCTTTACCCGGTATTTCTGAAAACGAAATATGGGTCGCTTCTGAAAAAGGGTTGTTACGTGCGGATCCCAACAGAGAAAAAATTCAACTCCATCAACATATTCCATCTATCAGTTCTTCGATACCGCCGGGCGGCGTTACTACCACTTATAAAGACAATGCCGATATGTACTGGGTCGGAACTCCAAATGGAATCTTTCTTTCAAATCAGGCAGCTCACAGCTCTTTTTTTATACCACTGATTTACGCATCAGATAAGGAGGGAACCAATCGCATGGGAGGTGTATATTATGATGAAACAGACTCACTATACTATGCCTGTGCCATTCAGCCTGCCGCTCTTTTCGTTCTTTCAAAAAAAGATGGAAATATCAGAAAAATTCAATCAGATGATAAAGGAAATAAACTTAGCTCCTGTTATACGGTTAAAAAAATAAAGGGTGAACACTGGTTATTGACAGAAGATAAAATCTTTCGAATAAATCGAAAGGATCAATCACTGCAACACTTTCCAACGCCGCATGATAGTCCGGCTACCGTATACCGTGATATAGAAACAGATCACCTTAACAGAATCTGGATCAGCTCCTTTAATAAAGGTGTTTTAATCTACGATTCGAAAACTAGAGAATTTTCAACTTTGAAGGATCCGAAATCAGTATTTCTACAGACTTCCGGAACCGGATTACAATACGATTCCATTCATAATAAAATCTGGTTATCAACTTTTGGAAATTACCTCTTTGAATACGATTTCACGAAGGAAAAATTAACTCCTTATCATGAAAATGACAGTTTACCGTATTATGCATTTCTAAATTTGGTTAATGACCTTACAATTGATCCTTCCGGCACCTTGTGGGTTGCCACAAATTCCGGGGGATTGTATCGAAATAATCCGGGTAAGCCCTATGCTGCCAGTTTTACCCAATTCGATATGCGGAATGGAATGCAACACAATCAATTCTATGCTTTAACAGCGGGTGAAGAAAATACACTTTGGCTATTATCGGAGACAGGTCTTTCATATATTGATACAGAAAAACCGGATAATGAAAACCTTATTCGGGATATTCAGCCCGTTTCCAATTTTGGATCGGATCCCAGGTATCCGCATTCACTTTATTACAATAAAACGGGCAGGGAAATCGTACTTGCAGCGGCAGGTGGACTGATTTTTTATTACCCGCATCCATCCAAAAAAATTGACTCGTTCCCGCTGTTGATAAAACAAGTCCCGGGAACACACTCTACTTTTACCTACGATGGTCTGTATTTTGCAAACGATCCGATTCAATTTGAGTATTTTCTGGATGGATGGTCATCCAAATGGATGAGTTCAGGAACAGAAAAAACCATCTTGTTTCAAAATCTGCCACCCGGAAAATACAGCTTTTCCATGCGGGCTGTCAACCAGAATGGGCAGCTTATTACAACCAGTAATAAGATCCAATTGGAGATAGCGCCCCCACTTTGGAAAAATGCCTGGTTTATACTGGGCTTTCTGGCAATTACAGGCTTTATTATTTTCCGCATCATTCATACACTTCAACAAAAAGTAAAAGACGAAAAAATACTAAACCAGTTTGCGACTTCATTATACGGCAAAACAAGTATAGACGATATCTTCTGGGATGTTGCAACAAACTGTATCCAACTTCTTGGCTTTGAAGATTGTGTCATGTATCAATACAATCCTGATAAAAAAGTGATGGTACAAAGAGCGGCAGCCGGACCGAAAAGTCCGCATACGTCTCGAGAAATAATTAATCATTTGGAAATTCCGCTAGGCAAAGGAATAGTTGGAACAGTTGCAAAAACCGGTAAAGCGGAACGAATCGGGAATACGGCAAGTGACCATCGCTATGTAATAGATGATAAAAAAAGAAATGCAGAAATCACCATACCCATTTGGGTGGATGGCCGACTGTTTGGAATTATTGATTCAGAACACAGCAAACGATATTTCTTCCAATCCCGGCATAGCAGACTATTAAAAAATATTGCAAAAATCTGTGGGGAACGGATTTCAAAATATTTAACGGAAGAAAAATTACGGAGTAAAATTTCACGTGATCTACATGATGAGATGGGATCAACATTAACCAGTATTAATATTCTGAGTACGGTTGCTATGGCGAAAGATGAGAAAAAAGAAGAGGTGCAGGATTACCTGCAAAAAATTAAAACGCATTCTGGTAATATGATGGAGAGCATGAGTGATATGATCTGGGCCATCAATCCGGCAAATGACAGTCTGGAAAAAGTATTGATTAAAATGAAAGAATTTGCAGCAGAGATGCTGGAACCAATAGGGATCAATTATTATTTTGAAACCAAGGGCTTTTCACAGCAATCGCTACTAAATCTGGAGGAACGAAAGGATATCTACCTCGTGTTCAAGGAAGCTATAACCAATATCGTTAAATACAGTAAAGCAACAGAAGTTACCATCTCCCTGAAATTTGATAAAGAAGAGCTGAGTCTTTCCATGCTGGATAATGGAACCGGATTTGATACAGGACAGGAATTCACGGGAAACGGGCTCACCAATATGAAGGCAAGAGCGCAGGCGATGGGGGCAGAATTTCAGGTTGAATCAATAAAAGGGACCGGCACCACGATTTTTCTCAGAAAGCATATCACCTGATCAGGGTATTTTATCCTGAATTGGAATGCTTTAGTTTGCATTCAACTTATGAATCAACCAGTTCGTATACTAATTTTTGAAGATAACTCCACTTTAAGGGAAAGTCTGACAAATCTGCTGGCGCTCACAGGCGAATATATAGTTTTGGCCAGTTATCCAGATTGCTCCAATGTGGAAGAGCTCGTACATGAATTGAATCCTGAAGTGATTTTAATGGACATTGATATGCCCGGAATCAGCGGAATTGAGGCAGTTGGTAAAATCCGGCGCTTCAATCAACAGGTTCAGATCATTATGCTTACCGTTTTCGACGACAATACGCATGTTTTCGACGCCATGTATGCCGGTGCCAATGGATATCTCCTAAAAAAATATATTTCAGACAAACTGATTCATGCAATTCAGGAAGTACTTCAGGGAGGAGCTCCGATGAGTCCTTCTATTGCCAGGCTTATAATATCCAGCCTGCAACAACCGGTAGTAGCTGCCAAAAATTATCAGTTAACCAATCGGGAAAAAGAAATACTGCAATTATTATCAAATGGAAACAGTTTTAAAATGATTGCTTCCGAGCTTACAATCAGTCTTGATACAGTCCGTACCCATATAAAACACATATACGACAAATTGCATGTTCGGTCCCAAATTGAAGCAGTCAGCAAAGCTATAACTGAGAAACTGGTAAAATAAGTTAGCAGTTCCTTATTTGTACTTATCGAAAATTCCGGTATCAAACGCGGTCCAGTAACAGGCTTTTTGTCCTGATGCTTTCAACACATTATTGGCCCAGGTATTACAGGTACGAAACAGACTATAGCTGCCATGTGCTTCATAAAAAGCATCTGTGGTGCCATAATTCGCAGTAGTTTCTATATGCTGAAAATTACCGGTGGAATCTGTTCGAAAGCTGCTCCTGATAAAATTCACCAGTCGTTGGTATTGCTTTCGACTGATCAGTATTTTTCGGCATATCTCCGATTCGTTTAATTTTCGGTAATAGGTTGCATGGATTGCTGAGGAACTTAATCCGAATGCAGCTTTAAAAGCAACAGAGGCTTTAAGTTCCGCCCAGGTAGGGGTTTGCAGATAGAAGCCCTTATCGCCCCAGCCCATTGCCAGCCAGGAGGCACTGCTGTCCTTGCCGGTGGTATGTTCATACCGAACAAAATCTGTCCAGTTAAACAGTTCATTTTTTGCCGGCACAACAATATCGGTATGAACCCCATTGGTAAGGATATAAATGGCTACGTCCTGTGCGTTATCAGCTTCTCTTTCAATCTTTATGGAAGAAAGTAAATAAGCCATTAGCAGATACAATGCAATAAAAGCTATGAAACCAAGCAATGCTTTTGCAAGCAATTTACCCGACCAGACGAGTTTTTTTCTCATAGTATGAATCTACAAAAATATTGGAAGCATCGGGTGTTGTAGTCCTGCGCTACTTAAACAGCAATATCAATTTGGGTACAAAAACCATGGCAGCAATAATAGCAGAAAAAATAGCTGCTACCAGAACTGCTCCGGCAGCAAGATCCTTGATTTTTTTTATTCGATCATCCCGTTGCGGACAAATAAAATCAGCCATTGTTTCGATGGAACTGTTAATTATCTCACTCACCCAAACCAGGTTGATACAACTCAAAAGGGCAATCCACTCCAGAGGTCCAACTTTTAATAAAAAGGCTAACAATACTACCCCAACGGCAGAAAACAGGTGAACCAATGTGTTGGATTCTTCTTTAAAAAATACCAGTATTCCCTGCCATGCTGCAGAAAAACTGTTTTTATAAATTGGTACAAGCCAACATTCAAATAAGAGAACAAGTACAATACCCATGGAATAGGCAACCAGATCCATCCATTCGAAATAATTACCCATCAGCATATTGGCCCAGTAATAATCCTGCAATCCAATCAGTTTGATAAAATTCAGGTATTGAAGCACTTCAATGCCATAGGCAAAAAACAGCACTCCAAACGCGGTCGCTTTTATGGAGAAGTTAAAAAATGAGCGAACGAAACAATATAATAAGATAACCACCAGAAGGTCTCCAACATAAGGACGGATGACAGTATCATGTACATATTTTTCCATCAGTACTTCCGTAAGAAACAGCAGGATGGTCCAGCAGAAATAATATCCATTAAATTTTAACTGCTTTTGCATAGTATTTATTCATTCATGGAAATCTGCGATGTACTGCATGCTTCTGTATCAAAAATCAATATTCCCTGCTCTATGGAATTTAGACTGCCCAGTAAGTCTCCATTGGCAGACCAAACGGAACTTTTACCTGATGCTATAAAATTATCAGCCGGACCAACAGAATTCACCATACAAACAGGTATGGAAAGCTTTGAAGAAATTGCTGGATAATGTTTATATGCTTTCTCAATACCACCAGGTGATTTGGCAACAGTAGCCACATAGATAGTTGCTCCAAGAGCAACGGCCATTTCAGCATGACTTGCCTGAAGAGATTCATAACAAATAGCCGGAGCGATCTGCTGGTTTTTTATTTTATATATTTCCTGTTTATTCCCGCTTGAAAAAAAGGGAATTTCATCTTCATGCAATAATTGCTTGGAATATATCCGGGCATTTCTTCTTTTTTGAAAAAGAAGAAGGCTGATAAATACCTGATCATTTATTCGGGCCGGCAAACCCACTCCAATGGCAATTTCAGACTCGTCAGCAAGTTCCTGAAAAGAATACAATCGATCATCCAATGGGTTCAGAGCAACCTTTTCAGCTATTGCCGGTTCGTAACCGGTAATGGATAATTCTGGAAAGAAAATAACATCTGCCTCATTTTGCTTTGCTTTCTGAATCCAATTTATATGTTTATAAATCGACGACTGAATATCATCTTTTACAGATGCCAATTGTGCTATTGCAAGTTTCATGCTGACTGCTTACAGTCAACAATTTAAGCATTCCTTTTATTCATCCCGCATCAGATTAAAGGATCCAAGGATTTCTGTATCACCAAGATATTCTCCATTACCACTTTCTGTGTTTGTTCTTCCTGCGCGATCAATTATTATACTTCCAATAATTGGCTGACCCACTGTACCTGTTTTGGAAATTCGAACAGACCCGGAACTAATACTTCTCCCATCGTCCCATAAATGCTGAAAGACGGACAGGGGACTAAAATCCGAGGGTTCAAACCAAAAATCATTCTTGCCTGAAGGGTCATTCCAGCCATAAGAATTCACCCGGTTAAACTGAATGTTTAAACCTCCCATTCCCTGGTTGGATTCCCATTGAATAGATACTTCGTTTGAACCACTGACTGAAACATATACCTGATCATCAGAAAAAACATACAATTTATCTCTGATCAGGATTGATAAGCCCCTAACAGATGGGACTACAAATACTTTTGCAAAGAATGGCTTTGTAGTTGCCTTCAGCTCAAGCATAATTGTAACCGGATTAATGGCTGGCAATTGATACTGGCTCGCCTTATAGACCGCTCTTGCTCCATTCGGTGAAAGTGTGCCGATCGTTTCTCCACTTGCCGCCACCGACCATTTTTCAATCCTTGCTTCTTTAATGGGAAAATCACCTTCTACAGGAATTGTTCCTCCCTGTAACACATCCCATAAATCACAGATATCAATATCATCCGGCAGCAGAATATTGGACACAGCTTTGAGTTCTACCGTCTGGCTTGGTGCAATCTCACTGTAGGAAGGTATCAATCGAACTGCCTGCATCAGGCAAAAGGAACTAAGTGTTGCTGTACTTATTTCCACATACTCATTCGCGGCATTCAAACTTCGGCCCAATAATAATTGCCATACACCGGAACTATCCTGGTAGGAAATTCCAAGTGCACAGGATCCTCCGGGTAAGCTGTCCGCATATTCTTTATATGACATCCTGATCTTAACGGGTTTTAGCAGTTCATTCGGCGAACTGAGCTGAAAAGAATTGCCTACACCAGCCGGATTGGTATTTGTAATTGGCTGAATAGCAATTCTGGTTGCCTGAGTAACTGCATCAGCCGGGAATATCAGCTCCAGCTTGTCGTCTGCTGTTTTAAATGTACCACCGGCACTGGTTACTATAAACTCCAGCGCGGTGCCAATATTGGTACCCTGTGGTTGAACAATGCCCCGCCCTGTTGGTCCATCCGGATTATCCTCGGTTTTACTGCAGTTGGTAAAGCAAAAACCAATTAAAATAATAAAGAGGTGGCTGATCCTGACTTTCATGATTGTGCTGGTTTATGGAGAATATCCAATCATAAAGCTATAAATCCGCCATGCTGGCTACAATAGCCAACCTTTATAAAGAAGATTAGATAGGTTGACCTGTAGAAATCAACTGTTGAAATGATCTACACTAGATAAGCGGAATCCACACTTCTTCCTCTGAAAGCGGGTCATTATTTCGGTATTTAGCACCCAGCACTTCAAAATGTGGACGATTATCCAACTGATAACCGGAAGAAGGCAGCCATTGCTGAAATATAAATTGAAGAGTGATGCCAAAGTTGGTAGTATCTCCTTTGTGCAGAAATACTGCATATTTGCCAGCCGGCAGAAGGAAAGGGAGCATTCCTTCCGGCAAATTATCATGCGTGGAAACTTCAGTCAATGCCCATTTGGTAAAATTAGTTGCCGGATTGAAGGCAGCAAAATAATCAGGAGGATATACCTGCAAAGAGTAGAGATCATTGCCTATACGGTCGGTGATATATTTACGAGTTGACATAAAACCGGACCATAATTCTCCTGTTCGATTATTGATAAGCGACATTTCTATTTGCTGGCCTGCCATCAATCGTTCTTCAATAAATTCTATTCTTAAAAACATCATCGGTATTTTTCAACATCAAAATCTATATAATACAAATTCTCCAACATTCGGTTAGGCAGCTTTTCCTGTCGTGAAAAATAAAGCCGATTTTCTTTTTTATGCAGAAATGGACAAAACTCAGCCAATGCTGAATTGATTGGCTGCCCCAAATTTTTAGGCGCAGTCCATTGCTCATTCTTCCTGAAACTTATATATAAATCAACTTCACCAAATCCTGTAGAATCAGTAGAAAAATAAAGGAGAAAATCTTCCGCCGGAGATATAAAAGGATTGGATTCCCGTTGAGAAGTATTTACCGGTCTACCCAAATTCTTAGGTAACAGATAGTTTCCATTCCTGAATTCCGAAACATAAATATCAGATTTGCCAACCTGGTCTTCATTTTCTTTCATGAAATAGATATTTCCATTGGCAGACATAGAAGCATAAGATTCTGAAGCATCTGAATTTATTACATTTCCCAGGTGGTAGGGTTCACCCCAGCCATTTTTTTCCTTTTTAACCGCCCAAATATCAAACCCGGTGCGGCCCGGTTTATCAGGTACGGAACGGGTTGATTGAAAGAGCACCAGGTCCCCACCCGGACTGAACATGGGATCAATATCTTTCCAGGATGCTGTTGCCGAAGAAAAGCCTGCAATTACAGGTTTTGACCACCGGCCGTTTTTTTTATGTGATTCCATAATAACCAAAGTATCCCTCCTTCCATTTGACTGAACCCAAAGTGCTGTCCTGGAATCGGGAGAAATCGTAAGCCCAAATACGCCACCATTGCTAATTAGTCCCGGTTCAAACATATGTGGTTGAGAAAACACAGCATTTACTTTTGAGAGAAAAATGATAGATAAGGTTATTATGCGAAACATAAAAATAGTTTTAAAACAAAAGATAAGCATTTGCCTTTCTCAGGCAATACCTTCTATCAATTTCGTTCAATATCGATCAGTTCTCCCTTATCAAACCAGGCTTTTAATTCATTTTTATGAATTGCAAATTGTTCTGTTGAAAATCCGGTTTCTCCCTTTTCTTTTAATTCTCTTAAACCCGAAAGTTTATTGGTTTCATAATTATGGACTCTGAACAGCACTGAATCACCATTTATCTGATCTATCTTATAAAGAGTATACTGCCGTTCCGGCGTTTTGATTTCCAATAAATCACCTGCCTTAGGAGTCAATACCAGTTGTGCATTTTTATCCTGCTTTTTTTTGTCATTGACCACTATCACAGTAATTAAAATAGCAAGTAATGCAAGACCTGAAAACATCCAAAAAGGAGATTTTATTGTTTTTTTGGCTTCCTTATAAGAAGCCATTAAGCCAGGAGGCATTTCTTTGGGTTCAAGTGATTGTTTGCAATGATCACATTGGCTCACTGCTGTTTTACCAATTGGAAAAAATGGTATCCAAAATACATGTGCATACTTCTGAAACACGTACAGATCAATCCGGTTATCCATTCCGCAATTGCTGCATTTGTCCATTAACTGAATTTTTGAAATTTGCTTCGCTCTTGAACCATAAATAATCATGCTCTGGGTTTTTAATTGGGTTAATCATAGGAAAAAATAATAGTAAAACCCGGTATTTGCAAGCCCCGTCAATTTTAAAGCAATTCCAGGCCGGATTGATGAGCGCGAACCAAAAGGTCACTATTCGCTTCTTCAATTTTTGTGGTATCCACACACCAGAAATAAACTTTCAGCTCAAAACCGTCCGCATCAATTTTAGTGAATAAAACCTGTGGTTCCCGCAAAGGATACACAAAATTGGAAGACAGAACAAACTCTTTAACCTGAGCAGCCGCTTTTTCCATATCATTGCCCAAAATTCTTAGTGACAACTCCATTCTTTGTTGCTGATTGCTAAGGGTCCAGTTAATGATCGGTTGGGATAAAAGATCTCCATTAGGTATGATTACCTCAGCGCCTTCCTTTGTTTGCAGAATACTCGACCTAAGTCCGATTTCCCGAACCTTACCCTGATTCGCACCAATTTCTACTGAATCTCCAATCTGTAAGGGACGATCAAAAATCAGAATAATACCCGAAACAAAATTACTGACGATATTCTGTAAGCCAAGCCCAATACCAACCCCAAGGGCACCCAGGACAATTGTGATTTTATCAACCGGAACCCCGGATGCTGCTACTGCAAGCATATACCCTAAACTCAGTACAATTAATTTAGTGATTAACAAACGGGATCGTTGTTTTTTGTTTTGTACCTCGTCATCCATTCCCGCATCGCCAAAGAAATAACCGACATATTTCTGCAGCAGGTGTGCCATCCAGATGATTAGAAAAAAAAGCAATATTCCTCCAAATGTGAAACTTGCATTTCCAATTGTTCGCTCGGTTCTTAGAGCTACGAGCATCCAATCATACAAGGCAGAATAAATATTTAGATTGGTGGTAAATACGATCAGCCACTGTAAAATCACAATCAACAATATAGGTCGATTGAAGCTCTCCATCACATGATTGTATTCAAACCCACCTGTTATACCTCTCCGATAACGGCTTGCAACCATTTGTAATAGAATCGCTTCCATACAAATTTTGCTGAATACCGCTAACCCAATAGCCTGCATAAAAGCAAAAATTGCAGCATTGCCAAGTAATTGGGATAAGGTGATTCTTCCTGCCAGATTACAGAACAGGGAAAGTACATTCATTACATTATGCAAAATGATCACAAAACGCAAAAAACCTTTCAGGTGAAGATGATCCTTCATCCTGGTCAAAAAAAGTGTACCAAACAGGATGGACAATATATTGAGGAAAATAAATCCGATCCTGGCCCAGAAGCCCGGATCCGGAATATGATTGGTCAGAGAAAATGCCAGGTATAAAACCACCATAATCAACCAGTACATAAATAACTGTCTCGGCCATTTATTCCAACAGATGATCGTTAAAACGATTAATACCAGAAATTGAATTGCTTCGACATAAGCGGAGGGAGCACTTAGGTCAAATAAGGGTGCCAGCGACAAGATGATTACCAATCCGCCTATGAAAAAAGCAGAAGGCAGGTATATGAAACCCATTTCTCTTAATATACTGGCAGCATTGGCCTTCCTGATAGTGTAACTGTTCCGGTAAGTCCATCCAATAAATAGTATCCCTATAAACAATAACATTATCCGGTTGATACTGCTATCCCTAAAATAAAAATTAAGTGCTTTCCGTTCAGATTCCACCACTTTACGGATAGATGATTTTTCACTGCTTGTCAACACAGAGGTGTCCTTCTCCCATAATAAGTTGCTTTCTTTCCCAAAAATGCGTTTGGTGGCAGATGCCAGCAGATCGTCCAGCTTATCGAGTAATTGTCCGGCTAAAACCGAATTGGAAGAGGCATGAGTTTGCAGTCGGTTAACTGCTGCTATACTTTCCCGAAGATGGCGGCGGGTGGATCGCCAGCTGGTTCTCATCTCCATTAACTGCGTACTAAATTCCTGAACCATGGCTGAATCTTTCTGCAATTGCCGGAGAACTGTATCGCCAATAAGGGTTCTGATAGTTTTCCGCATCAATAGCAGATTTGCTTCTGCTGTATCAAGTCTTTCGCGCCGACTAACCAGATCCTCTTCCATATGAACCAGGAGGGTCCGGAATACCTGCAGATTCCGAAGGTTAAGGGCTTTTGAATTATTAATAACGTTATCTTTTATAACAGCCAGGATGGAATCGTTTTCCTTTAACTTATTCCGGGTCTTTCCAAATGAATTTCCCAGCTGGGTCCTGTTATCAATATCCTCCAGGACAGCAAAGGTCTTTTCGATCTGTAACTGATAGTCGCTGCTATTCAACTGACTGGTATCGGCAAAAAAACCACCCCTCCATCGCCGGGTTGTGTTAGAAGAATCCGATCGCTGACGGGAAAGAGAATCCTGAGCCTGCAGAGATTCAGACAAGAAAATGCTGTAAAAGATGCACAGAAAAACCAAGAAACGATGGATCATAACAGGAATTGGAGTCAAAATAATACCTGAAAATACAGGTATTCTGCTGCAATTTATAGCCTGTTGGCAATTACCGCCAGCAATGCCAGCAAAGCGGGTAGTCCCTGGGTAATAAATATTTTTCTGTGGGCAGTCCACCCTCCATAAATGCCCGCCACCAACACACAGGATAGAAAAAAGAGCGCGATATTGGAGCACCATAACTCATCCTTCACAAAAAAAGACCAGATCAAGCCTGCGGCGAGAAACCCATTATATAGTCCCTGATTCGCTGCCAGTTTTTTGGTTGGTTTGAAAAGTTCATCCGGCATTGATCCACGGAACGTCTTTTTACCGAGCGTTTCCCAGGCAAACATTTCCATATAAAGTATATAAAGATGTTCAATTGCAACCAGTGCAATTAGAATGGAAGCCAGCAAAGCCATAAGTACAAGATTTCCAAAAAGATACGAAAAAGACAGGTTAGTACTTAGCAAACGCCTGTTTGTCCCAAAATAAGGGGTATTGGTGTATTAAAATTTTATCGGGTATCCTGCTGATGTAAATTAGTAGCAGCAGTTTGGTTTAATGAATACTTTGTCGGTTGTTACAGGTTCCAAATCCTACATAACTATTGTTTGCAGAATTCTCACACATGAAGTTATAAGTTGAAAACCATGAAGCAGGTCTTTCACATGGGGTAAAGGCCTGCTTTCATTTTATCCTATACTGATTCTTACCCAACTTTTCCCAGTTCCTGCATTGTTTTTCTTCTGGCAATACCTTCCTTCTTAAATTGGGAAGGTGATATTCCCGTGATTTTCTTAAACTGATTGGATAAATGAGCCACCTGTTTATAATCCAATAATTCTGCTACTTCCTTCAGGGACTTATTTTCAATAGTAAGCATCTCCTTAGCTTTTTCAATTTTAAGAGCAATCCCATACTGTTCAATTGTATTGCCAGTTAGTCCTGAAAAATAGGACGCCAACTGTTTGTATTCCATTCCCAATAAATCAGCCAGATAATCAGACAGGTTTTGCTTTATTTTCCTTTTATTCATAATGAAGTCTGCAATGCCGCCTTTAATTTTATCAATCAGCACTTCTTCTTCTGAATCTACCAGTTCAAGTCCGCCTTTTTCTATTGCCTGAGCGAAATTTTGCTTTTTTTCATCTGATATCAACCCCGGTAATTCAACTTCTCCCAAGTCTACCCGAACTGGTTTTATTCCCAGTTTTTCAAGCTCCTCCTGCACCAGCAATAGGCAGCTTTCACAGGCCATATTCCGAATGTATAAAATCATAGATTGGTTTTATACCCGTAATAGCAAGATAAATACCAATCATTTTACGGCTGAAACTTGCATAATTGGGGTAATAAATTGTGTAATTTTTTCAACAATTTCTTCAAACCCTTAACTATGTTGATGTTAGGTCCGGGGAAACAAGATCTGCTTGTTGTTTAACCATTAGCGGAGAGGAGCCCCTGTGATTTAAACGTATTTTTGACGCTGATCGACCACACATGCTTCACCCTTTTTTACGTTCAAAAACTGATGACCAACACCAGCAGTTGGAAAAAGTATTTATGGATCTGTTGCTGCAGGTTAAAACCGCTGGCGATTATGAAAAACTGCTTAAAAAAATGGCAGGCTTTTTAGTCCCATTGGAAGAATTGCTCAGACAATTCCCATTGCAGGAATTTATTCCGGATATATCTCAAAGACAAAGGAAACATCATTTATTAGCAGATATAGCACATTTCGATCCCGATTGGCAACCAGAACAATCAGCGGAACTTCCGGAAATAAACAGTACTTATCAGGCAATGGGTGCATTATATGTACTCGAAGGATCAACGCTGGGCGGACCAATTATTGCCCGCATGGTGAGGCAACAGACGGGTATTGAAAAAGGACTTACCTATTTTGAAAGCTATGGGGAAGATCGAAAACCTATGTGGACAAAATTTCGGGACTCGCTGGAGTTACCCGGACTTTTTCAACATAAAGAAATCATTGCTTCCACTGCAATAGCCTGTTTTATGGCTTATAAACAGTGGTTGGAATTAAAAAAGCAGAATCAATTATGATGCAAAATCCAATTAATCAATGCAACCGGGAGTTAATTCAATATCCAGGCAAAATTCAGCCTCATGGAGCACTCCTTGTCATTAATCGGGAAAGTTTGCTGATAGAACAGGCAAGTCCTTCTATCCAACAATTTCTACCGGTAACCGCAGCTGATGCATTGGGTAAATCCATCTACGATTTGCTTGCCAATTGCAATTATCATCCCAATTTCGAACAGGGAGCATACCAGTTGATTCAAACCAGGCTTGGTGAGACTTATCTTATTTCTCATTATACAACTGAGCACCTGTTACTTGAATTTGAGCCCTATCTGGGTTATACGTATAACGAAGAAGCCATAATGACAAGAATGCTCCATTATCTGAATCAATCAGACGGAGTTTCGGTTTCTCTTAAAGAAGCTGTAAAAAATGTAAAAGAAATCACCGGCTTTAATCGTGTAATGGTGTATATGTTTCATGAAGATGGTCATGGTGAAGTAATAGAAGAACTTGCAGATCCTGGTTTAGAGCCATTTTTTGGATTACATTATCCTGCATCAGATATTCCCAAACAAGCAAGAGACTTATATAAAAAGAACCTGGTCAGACTTATTGCAGATGTGTCTGCACCTGATAGTGTACTGGAAAAAATAGCCGGAAAGGAAAATGAATCTCCGGTTGACTTGTCCGATTCCGTATTGCGATCCGTATCCCCTACCCACATTCAATATCTCCAAAACATGGGGGTGGCAGCCAGTTTCAGTATATCTATATTATCCCAGGGTGAGCTCTGGGGATTAATTGCCTGCCATCATTATCAACCCAAACACCTGGACTACCGTCAACGCTTACATGCTAAAATGATCGGCCAGATGTTGTCATCCGCTGTTCGTTTCCAGGCAGAAGAAGAAAAACAACAACTGCTCCATTTCTGGCGCGAAAATACCGCCAGCCTGGTACGGCAAATGCGTCAGTCCGACAGCATTATAACCGGTTTAACCAATGGCAACCATGATTTGCTGTCTATCAATAGTGCCAACGGCGCCGCCATTCTGTATGAGGATCAGCTTACCCTCGTTGGACAAACACCCGAACCTTCTTTTATTCGGGAGCTTGCGGTTTTTTTGCAAAATGCTTCCACCAAACAGGTTTTTCAGACCAATTTTTTATCTGCAATTTTCCCTGAAGCAGCAAATTTTACACAAACTGCAAGTGGAATATTATGCGCGCCTTTATCCGCCGATCTTAAAGACCTGATACTTTGGTTCAAACCTGAATTGGAACAGGAAATCAAATGGGCAGGCAATCCGGAGAAGGCGGTAGTTATAAATATGAATGGCGAAACCAGAATAGAACCTCGTACCTCATTTGCAGAATTTATACAATCTCTTAAGGGACGTTCTGAAAAATGGTCGCCAGCCGAGCTTACTAATGCATATAAATTAAGAGAAGAAGTACTCTTACTTATACAGGAAAAAATAAACCAGTTACGCCGCCTGAATGAAGAACTAAAAAAAGCCTATGAAGAACTCGATAGTTTCAGTTATACTATTTCACATGATTTAAAAACTCCCATCGCAACTATTTACAATTTTGCAGATTTATTACTGGAAGAAGATCCCTCAATAGATAACCGGCTACTTACGCAAAAGATTAAGCGAAATGCAGAGCGAATGCAGCAGATGATCAAAGAAGTTTTTCATTATACTAAACTGGGTCGTGAGCAGATCAAACTCCAGCCAATTGATATGCAATCACTGCTTTTTCAAATCAGAGAAGATTTGCTGGATGCCTACAAAGATGCACAACCTGATCTTCAAATTGGGGATACTCCGGTTGTTTATGGTGACAGCACCATGATCAGTCAGGTATTCAGCAACCTGGTTGGTAACGCAGTAAAATATTCCTCCAAAAAGGAGAAACCAACCGTTCAGATTATTGGTGAATCAGATGAAGACTCTGTTCTTTATACCATTACGGATAACGGAATTGGAATGGATCCAAAACACACAGCCAACCTTTTTCATTTATTCTACCGCCTTCCGGGAGCCAGCAGTTTCGAAGGAACCGGGTTGGGTCTCGCCATAGTAAAGCGGATAATCGATAAACACCAGGGACAACTATGGTATGAAACGGAACAAAACAGGGGTACCCGTTTTTATATCAAACTGAAGAAATTGGAGGCTGTTTAGATTGGTTGATCCAGCACTTCCAGCTTATATCCTTTCCCATGAATGTTTATCAGCTGCACCGTGGGATCCGCTTCCAGTTTCTTCCGCAATTTTGAAACAAACATATCAAGGCTTCGGCCAACAATGACTCCTTCATCTTCCCATACTTCCTTTTGGAGTCTTTTCCGGTCAATCAGCTGATTCAGATCCGAACTGAATATCTCCAACAGGCGGGTTTCTTTACTTGTTAGCTGAATACCGTTACCAGCAAGAAGCAGGCATTGCTGCTGTGGATCAAATAAAAACTGGCCGATAGAAATACCCGCTGAAATGGGCTGACCTACTTCTATTTCCTCCACTATCTTTTCCCCGGGATTATTCCCTGATCGATACCAACCAAACCAAACCAGGCCGGCAAGTCCAATCGCAGCCCAACCCAGAAAGAGTTTTTCCGTTCCGGCAACAGGTGGTTCCCCGAGTTTGATATGAATGGTATATCGGGCAGGTTTCTGCTCTCTTCCCAGGCAGGGAACGATATTATCCTGCTCTTTTCCCAGCATGGCATAGCCAAACACAACCTCCCCGCTTGACTGCTCTTTTACATTTACAATATAGCGGGAACTTAATTTATGATCCTGGAAAACTTTCCGGATGGTATTTACAAGAGAATCCGGCTTAAAAGAAAACGCCGTTTCGAAAGGAAGCAGAAATTCTGTATCCGAAATTCGCTGAACGGCAGGAATTCTTGAACTGCTATCACCGGCAGATCGCAATAAATCATGGGCGATTTTTCTCAACACAATCATTTCTTTTGCTGATTCAAAAGCAGATTGTGCCGGATTCTTACTTACAAAAGCAGCCAGAATCAACACCAACACTATTGCAAATCCCGGCCAATAGAGTTTTCCTTTCATGGTGTAAAGATAGGTTTTACCAATAGCCTGTTCCACTTAAAACCACGATTTTACAGGCGTTTACAATCAATTTACAGTCGTTTTACCACTGCCGGCCAGCTATTTTCTACTTTAACACTGCATCTGAATTTATCATTTAAACGAATATACCAATGACCTCCTTCCTTTTTTCCATGCTGTGGTTTCTGCTAAATGGCTACGCCGGTACCACCGCTGTAAATGTTCCAGACCTGGCAACTGACAGCTTACCAACAAAAAAGCAGCCTGCTGAAATGCCTTCCGGTACCATCCGCTTATGGCCCGGACCACTGCAAGCCATGAAAGGCATGAATCCCGGACCAGAGGAACTGCAAATCAGCCAGTCTGTTCATCAGATAGTGGAAGACCGGGCAGGTGGAATCTGGATCGCCACCGGTGAAGCGGGAGTCTGCCTGTTTGACGGAACAGCGTATCACTATTTTACGACAGTGGACGGATTAGCCGGAAATACCGTTCGAACCATTATCCAGGATGCAGCCGGAGCAGTTTGGATGGCCACCAACGGAGGCATTTCACGCCGCACAGCCAGCGGGTTTACAACCTATACAACCGCCAATGGCTTGCCTGACAATGAAGTTTTAACCCTGCATATTGATCGCAAGGGTACTCTTTGGGCCGGAACCAGCACTGGTTTGGCAAAATTTGAAAAGGATGGCTTTGTTTCTTTGCCAATGTATCGCGAACCAAGACCTGAAAAGGACCAACCTGTTAGAACCCCGGTCAGTACAATCTATGAAGATAAAGCTGGTCAGCTTTGGTTTGGCACCAACGGTTTTGGCTTGTTTATGTACGATGGTAAAAACCTGAAAAATATTATCAAACCGGGTTGTTGATTCGGTTCCTTAATCAGTATTCCAGACATACGTACCAACTGATCCCGGTGCCAATTTGCATTGCATGATTTTCCCATGGTACTGAACACTGAAGGCGCCAGAAGAAAAACTGTCATTTACCACCACCAGTACAATTTTATTGGTGGTGGTTTTGAATGCAACGTTCGGAAATACCTGCGCCTGATCAATGGTTGCAACCCGGTTAATGAATGCTCTTTCTTCATCCTGTGTTAATACAACTACTTTATCTCCGGTATTGGTAGAAGCAATTCTTACTGAACCTGCCGGTACAAATTGGGAAGCATGCGCAATGGTATAGTAGGCCAGGTTTTTTTTGACCCGATCGCCGTCAATTGTTAAAGCACCCTGGCACATGGAACATCCGCCATTGTCTGTATGCGGGTCATTATTTGGATCCGCAGCAAGATTCCATAGTATTACATTTTTACTCCAGTTCCGGGTTGTGCTGATCAACATTCGTTTTACCGATCCTGTTATATTCAGTTGTTTTTCATAGTCCCGCTCGATAATCATCTGCTCGGTGAAATAAATATTTTTATCCGGCCGTGCCAGGTGCATGGTATTCATTGCGCTTAAATCCCCGCCATAATGATGAAAACCACTACCATCAACATATTGAGCGATATCCGGATCACTTAATAATGCCAGCGGATAATCAATACGATCGCAATTATGATCAAATAAAACAATTTTAGTCTGAATTGATTTTTTTTGGAATGCGGGACCAAGATGATTTTTTATAAAGGCTCCCTGCTCTTCCCGCAGCCATTGCATACTGGGTGTATTGCGTGAATTTAGTGGTTCGTTCTGCACAGTAATGGCATCGATCCGAATGCCCTGTTTTTTCATTTCCTCAATATACTTCACCAGATAACGGGCATACACATCATAACATTCCTTTTTCAATGCACCGCCCCGGATATTATCGTTCGTTTTCATCCAGACAGGTGCCGACCAGGGCGATCCCATAACCCTGATATCCGGATTTATAGTTAGAATTTCCTTCATTACGGGAACCACATCCTTTAGATCCTGAGATAAACTGAATTTTTTTAACTCCATATCAGTTTGTCCAGCCGGAAGATCATTATAGGAAAATACAAAACTATTTAAATCAGAAGCGCCGATGCTGAGCCGCAGATAACTTATGCCGGAAGATCCTGACCCGGTTCCAAATAGCTCCTTTAAAGTTTTAGTTCTTGAAACGGCACTCATCTTCATTAACAATTCAGCAGTTCCACCAGTAATTGCAAATCCAAAACCATCCATGGATTGAAACTGCTGTTTTTCATCTACTACTATTGTAGTGGCACCAGGCTTTGCTTTGTGCGTAAAGCTTAACTGCTCTCCACTTTCTTTTAGCAGCATGGTTCTGTCGGCCGAGCTTATCCAGGATTGAACAGGTATATCAGTTGATGTTTGGCCGACGGCAAATGAGCTCCCAAATAAAAGGACACCAGCAAGCAATTGTTTCATTTTTATTCTTTTTTATTGGATTCGATGTATGAGTTCCAAACAGGCACGTCCATTATGATAAGGACATTTCCAAAAGCCGGCTTTATCCTCCTTATCCAGAATTTTACCAGTATGATCAATTCCCCAAAACCATTCCCCTCTTTCCTTGTCGATGATTTTATTTTTAATAAATTTCCAGGAAGACAGGGTGAATTCCAGCCATTTCAACTCGCCACTTACTTGCCAGGCGGTAAAAAAGCCTACCATGGCCTCTGCCTGGGGCCACCAGTGTTTCTCTCTGATCATATGACCGGAAGAGAGGTCCGATTCATACCACAATCCGCCATCGGTATCCAATCCGCTAAGAGTTGCTTCTGCCATTCGAACCGAATTCTGCCGGAATAAATTTATCAATACATCATCCTTTACGACTTCTGCAGCTTCCAACAATAACCAGGCAGCTTCTATATCATGTCCAAATGAAATAATTCCTGACTGTACCGACCAGTCCATGCTAAAAAAAAGCTGCAGATGACCCGTTTCTTTTGCAAGTATCTTCTCAGAAAAGATCCATAACAATTGGATGATTTTGGATCTTAAGCGTATATCGGGCCAGATTCTGAATAAATTGGTATAAGCTTCCAGAATATGCAGGTGCGTATTCATGGTTTTGGGTTCATTGGCATCTTTATCACTTAAGCGCAAATCCTGCAGCTGGTCCCATTTGGCAGTTTTGGCTTCGATATAACCTCCGTCAACCGGATCCCAAAAATATTCTTCCAGTTTTTTAAACAGATCAATCGCCATCAGTTTCGATTGTTCATTACCGGTAGCCAGAAAATATTCTGAACAACCATAAATTACAAAAGCCAGTGCATATGCCTGTTTTTTGGAATCCAGTGGTTCCTGGTCCGCACGGATACTCCAAAACATGCCGCCATTTTGCTTATCCAGAAAATGGTTTATCAGGAAATTGAAAGCCCGATCTGCCATTTCCAAATCCGAAAGGCGGGCATTCAGCCGATAAGCAGCTGCAAAACTCCATAGTATCCTTGCATGCAGAATAAGACCTTTTGGTGCCTCTTTATTGACCTGATTAAGATTATTTATCTGACCATAAAAACCACCATTCTCCAGGTCTGCACTATGTTTTGACCAATAATCCAATATGCTGATCAATTCAGTATTCAAATCCTGTTTCAGCAATTGCAAATCCAAATATGTTCCCATCCTTTATTTTTTAAACAGTTCCTGCAGAAATGCATGTAGCTGAACCCTCCAAACCTTCCATTCATGTCCTCCAGGATTCGTAAATACCTTATGTCGAATGCCTTTCTGCTTTAGTTGTGTGATCAGGGCTTCATGCCCCGGCATTCTGGGATCATCTGTACCACAACCAATCCATAATAGCCGTAACGCAGTATTAACATTTTCGGGCTTGTCAAAAACTCCGGGAGCTCTTTCATCAATTGAAAAAGCAGGGTCGCTTAATAAACCGGAGCTGAATTCGCCAATCCAGGAAAAGGAACGAAGGTTTCTCAATCCCATCACATACGCCTGTCCGCCGCCCATTGAAAGTCCTGCGATAGCCCGGTTCATTTTTCCTGGCAGAATCCGGTAATTTTTTTCAATATAAGGAACAATATCTTCCATCATTTCCTTCTCCAGTAATTCCATTCCCTCTTTATTACTGCCACCCGCCCAGGATCCATCGGTTAAACCATAAGGCATTACCATGATCATTGGAACCGCTTTTCCTTCAGCAATCAAATTATCCAGGATTACGTTGGCCCTGCCTGATTCCTGCGTCCAACTGGTTTCTGTATCACCCCCACCGTGTCGAAGGCAAAGCAGCGGAAATTTACGGGTTGGCTCTTTTAAATAGGTTGCCGGCAGGTAAACCACCATGGTGGCTTCTCTGTTTAATGCCCTGGAATGATACCTTATCTGGTGAAGAACTCCCTGTGGTACATTTTGATACTGATCAAAACCCGGCAGCCTGCTTTTTACTTCCACTACATTTCCATATAATTCTGTTCCCCTTTTAACGAGAGGGTTGGCTACATCTGTTGTCTTTACACCATCTACTATAAATATATAGGAGTATAGGCCGGGAGCCTGTGGGCCTATTGTTACTGACCAAACTCCGGCACTGTCCATCTCCATATTTTTAGGGACAATATTCCATTCTCCAAAATGGAGTTCCACAGTTTTTGCCTGTTTCCCTTTCAAACGAAATGTAATGGAGCCATCCGGATGAACCTGCGGAGAGAATGGTGCAGATGCGGGTTGCCAGAATCCACTGGTACTGAAACTACCCGAATCCTGGGCTACCGCCGAACTAATAACAGATAGGATAAATACCAATAAAGCAATGATTGATGAAGGCTGTTTCATATACCGTTGAATTGATGAAGGAAGTCAAAATTAGGTTCCTGAACTTCCGGTTTTTGATGCTTTCTTGTCGATTCCTGATTATATGCTGTCATCTCCTGAATCAAATCAACACCAGTTTCGGGTAAAACAAGCATATACGCGGGATTCGAATTACACTGGTTCATTATCAAAACAGAATAAAAATATAATCTGTATATACATTGATTATCAATAAATAAAAACCAGGCAGACCATAATTCATACAATTCGGACTATAATTCAAAGCTTATGGAGGTAAAAAAAATAGTATTGGGAACCTGTTATAGGACAAAATAAGATCAGTCTGTTAACAACGCACCATTTATTAACGAACGAAAGCTTTGCATTATGTTGAAAGATGTCTTAAGAGAGATTACACCCCTCAATCAGTACGATTGTTATACCATTTTTTCGCGTCACAAAGCGGAATTTACCTTCCCCCTGCATAATCATGAAGAAATGGAACTGAATCTGATTATAAACGCTTCCGGTACCCAGCGGATAATCGGTGATCATATTGACACTATTGATGATATGGAACTGGTGCTGATAGGTCCCAATTTACCTCATGGATGGTTTACCCATCAATGTACCAGCAGCGATATTCATGAGGTTACCATCCAGTTTAATAAGGAATTGCTTTGTCAGAATCTCCTGCAAAAGAACCAGCTCATCTATATCCGGAAACTATTCGACAACGCTAAAAGAGGGGTTCTGTTTGACAGGGAAACTGCACAGGTTATTGCAAAACGCATCCTCCGCCTTGAAAAAAGGACGGGATTTGACTCCATACTTGAACTATTCTCTATACTGCACGATCTGTCAATTGCAAGAAATACCAGGATGTTATCGGATGTAAGTTTTACGAAAGAAAGCCTGCAGCTTAACAGTCGACGCCTGGAACGGGTCTTTGATTATATGCATTATAATTTCCAGCGGGAGATTTCATTGGCAGAAGTTGCCAGAATTGCTAATATGCCGGAGGCATCCTTTAGCCGTTTTATCAAGCTTCATACCGGGTATACCTTTACAGACAGTCTTACAGAGATTCGGCTTGGACATGTTTCCCGAATGCTGATCGACACTACCCATTCCATTGCAGAAATTGCATTTAAATGCGGATTTAATAACCTGGCAAACTTCAATCGGATTTTTAAATTAAGAAAGGGATGTACCCCAAAAGAATTCAAGCGGAAATTTAATGGTCAACGGGTTTTCGTTTAATTGCAAGTTCAGTACCAACCCGCTCCATCTCCTTTTCAGACAACGGATAAAACAGGATAAAAACAAAGGAAAGAATCGAACCAATAGCAGGTAGCCAGCTCAGCATTAGGCGAATTCCGGTTTGGGCAGATTCGGCCTGTTCCATATTTGCCTGAAAGCCAAATGCAGCGAGCAGCCATCCGGTTAGCGCACCGCCTAAGGTCCAGCCTAGTTTTTGTGACATGGAAGAAGATGAAAAGATCAACCCGGTAGCCCTCCTTCCTGTTTTTAATTCTGAATAATCAGCAATATCAGCATACATTGACCACAATAAGGGGAATACAATTCCGGCACAGATACTGATCAAAAATTGTAAAATAAAAATAGGAAGCAGGGATTCTCTTCCCATCCAATAAAAAATCAAACTAAAAACGGAAGCCAGTAACATGGCCCAAAAATAGGTTTGCTTTTTCCCCAATTTATTGGCAATTGGAGAGGCAATAATTACACCCAGCATATTGGCCGCCTGGCCAATAACAAGATATAATGTAGAATAGGTAAGCGCAGTTCCCAATAAATTCACAGTGTCTTTTTCTGCAACAAAATATCGGAAATAATAAATGGTTGCTCCATCTCTGATCGAATTGAAAATCAAAGCTGCCACACCGGAAAGTAAGAGGATCCACCAGGGGCGGTTTTTAATCAGGTCTTTAATATCCTCCTTTAAAGAAACAGGATGTTCAATTATTGGCTTAACCCGTTCTTTAACCCATGCAAAGCAAAGTAGAAAAAGTACTATGCAAATAATTGCAATGAAGGTTACGGCATATTGCCAGGCCATTGCATTTAACGGACTGCTTTCCTGCGTACTTCCTCCCCAATAGGAAATCAAAGGCTCCATCAGGGCAAGGGCAATCAAACTTCCCGCAAATGCAAAACTCATTCGGAAAGAAGCTAGTGTATTTCTTTGTTTTGTATCAGATGATATTACTCCTAACAGCGATGCATAAGGTACATTTATTAATGAATAAATCATCATCATGGCGGAATATGTTATATATGCATATAACAATTTTCCGTTATTATCAAAATCCGGAACGGTAAATGTAACGATACCTATCAGTCCAAATGGAATCGCCATATACAAAATGTAAGGACGGAACTTACCCCATTTAGTGGTAGTTCGATCGGTCATAACACCAACAACAGGATCAAATACGGTGTCCCATATTCGTGTAATCAGAAACATGGTGCCAACCGATGCAGCATTTAATCCCATTACGTCTGTATAGAAAAAAAGCAGGTACATTCCAAAGAGCTTCCAGAACATAGAGGAAGCCATATCTCCGAACCCATACCCGATTTTTTCACGTAGACTGATTGATTCCATCATTATTTTCCTGTCTGTTGTTTTTCAACATTTATAGCAGATGTAAAGCCTAAGATATGATTCTTTTCTGCCAGCTCCTGAACAACACCAGCAGATGCAGCTGAATGGTAGCCGTCCGGTGCGGTGAATCTGCAATAATCTACTAATTTTTCTATAGTTGTTGTGCTTACATGAAGGCGGGTATCGCTGGATGCATAGTAAATAAAAACATCACCATTATCGTCTGCTATCCAGCCATTCGAAAATAACACATTGGATACATCTCCAACCCGTTCGGCTCCTTCAGGTGCCATAAAATAACCACCTGGTTTGTAAATGACCTTTGTAACATCCTCCAGGTCAGTCATAAATAAATATAGCGTATAACGTAATCCGGCTGCAGTATTTCGTACACCATGTGCCAGATGAAGCCATCCATAGGCTGTTTTAATGGGTGCCGGTCCCTGTCCATTTTTTGCCTCAGCAATAGTATGGTACTTTTTATTATCTATAACTTTTTCCTCTTCTATAATCGGATGTGTAATATCAGCACAAAATCCAATACCAATTCCTCCGCCATTTCCAGCTTCAATAAAACCATCCTGCGGGCGCGTATATAACATATACTTTCCATTAACGAATTCAGGGTGAAGGACCACATTTCTTTGCTGCGGGGATGGTGTTACCAGATCCGGTAATCGTTCCCAGGTTTCAAGATCCTTTGTCCGAACAATTCCGCATTGAGCTACTGCTGATGTTTGATCACCTTCGGATGCCGCCGGATCACGACGCTCCGTACAAAACAAACCATATACATACCCGTCTTCATGTTGAACAAGCCGGATATCATAAATATTAGTATCATAAAACCCTTCTGATGGAATCTGAACCGGTCTTTCCCGGAATACAAATCCATCAATACCGGATTCGCTTTCAGCGAGAGCAAAAAATGATTTTCGATCCCATCCCTCCACTCTGGCCATTACGATATACTTATTATCCCATTTTATTGCGCCGGCATTGAATACCGCATTAATACCAAACCGAATCATTAAATGCGGATTAGTTAGCTGATTAAAATCATACCGCCAGGATAAAGGAATATGGTCAGCTGTCAATACCGGATTTTTATATCTTGTAAAAATTCCATTTCCAGGTACAATTGCCTCATTTCTCAAATTCAATAACTGCTGGTAACCTGCAACCAGTTCCTGAAGTCTCTCGTCGAAATTCATATGTATAAAAAAGTTGTTCATTAATTGTTCCAACCTGGCATCTGATCCAGTGTAATTATATTTGGTGCATTGATTAAATTCCTGATAGATTCAGTTGAATTATGGCTGAATACCAATTCAGACCATCCCATGAAAAATGTCCACTTTGGTTGTGCAGCCAACACAGCTGCTGTTGGTAATTTTTGGCATTCTCCAAGAGCAATGGGTTTTCCGCCTGAAGCCTGTAGCATTATATTATACTTCTCATTTGAAAAACCGGAAGCATCATCATAAATATCCAAAGCAGCCAGATCATAATAATTGATACCGGGATTATACTGTACTGCATCTGTTGCCAGCGTAGGAAAATCCTGAATATCCCATACCCAGATAAGATTGGTGAGTTTTTTCTCCTTCACCATATAATCATAGGTTAACTGCCATAATTTTCTCGTGCCCTCTGGCCCGGGTCTGCCTCCCCACCAAAAAACGCCCTGGTTCATTTCATGTAGCGGTCGCCACAGCACTTCCACCCCCTGTTGTTTTAATATATTCAGATGTATGGACACTTCATCCATCATCGCTTTCCAGCGATTATTTAAGCCTGTGCCAGTTGTAATCAACTCCTTCCATTGTGCATCTGATAACTGACTTTTTACTCCTTTATCATCCCAACCACATGGTTGTGCTAATGCAGGATTACAGGCATGCCACATTATATTGACAACAGCGCCATTTTTCCACTGCCGAACGGCTTCTGCAATCATAGCAGGCCGATCTCTGATATTTTCTTCCTGAAAAAGAAAATCACCACTCCAGAGAGCAGGATATTTTCCGGTTTGCTTAAAAACCTCTTCTGTCCACTGAGCCGGCTTTGAATTAGGTTCCCTGTTATGTATTCCGAAAAGCGTTTTGGAACCTGAAATAGCTTTCAGATATTCCAGTGTTTTATATTTTACCTGAGGTACCGGTGGGGGTACAGGATCTACTATGGATTTATTTCCCGCACCACAGGAGAAGCTTAATAATACAATAAAGATGGTGCTGTGCTTAAACAATGCATTCATATGGCAGACTTTTGATAATACCTGTATCAAAAATACCCTGCCGGATCAAACCATTCTGATGCTATCTTGACAATTAATAATACTTATCAACCTGCCATTTGCCTTTACTTTTTTTTATTCTTCCCGGGTAAATAATTATTGATGTATTCCCTGGGAGCCAACTTATACTGCTTTACGAAACATCGATCAAAATAGGAGCGACTGCTGAAGCCAACTTCAAATGCCACCTGAGTAATGCTCAATCGCCCCTCCAATAACAATTTTACACTTTTTCGAAGCCTTACTGACTTTATAAATTCATGAACTGTATTGCCTGTCAGACTTTTAATTTTTGCATATAATACAGAACGGCTTACGCTCATTTCTTTGCTGAGCATACGTGCATCAAGGTAAGAATCTGCCAGATTTGTTTCTATCAACTCAACCAATTGCCTTAAAAAATCCTCATCTGATTTATTAAGTCCTGCAGTAACCGCAGACATAGATTGCTCAGTTGTCACCAATTCCATTATCAATTCCCGTTGCTTTTCTTTCTTTAGTATTAAATTGATAATAAGCTGAATGAGTAAATCATTCTTTACAGGTTTCTCCAGATAAATATCAACACCTGCTGAATAAGCTTCCTTTTGCATGTGTTCCTGTACCTGACTCGTTAATAAAATTACAGGTATATGACTGGTTGAAGATTTAGATTTAATCTCTTTACAAAAGCGGAGGCCATCCATTCCAGGCATCAATAAATCAGCAAGAATAATATCCGGTATGGTTTCGTCCATAATTTTCAAGGCATTTTCTCCTCCGGAAGCTTCAAAAATTTCGAATAATCCCGATAAAACAAGCTTAAGGTATTCCCTCACTTCCCGGTTATCATCAACAATTAGAATTTTTTTACCATGAATCAGCAATCGATCCTGTTCCTGGAGTACCAATTCAGCAGATGGTTGCTGGCTGGCAACATATCGTAAACTTCTATGCTCTGATATTTCAGAATGTTCTGCCAAAGGAAAGGCAAGGGTAAATAAACTCCCGGATCCGGGAGTTGAAACTACCTGGATGGATCCACCATTTGCTTTCATAAATTCATTCGCCACCAACAAGCCCAACCCCACTCCTTTTTCTCCGGCTGTACCAGCTTGCCACGCATCTTTTTTCAAACTGAACAATTCATTCAACTGCGCTGAGCTCATACCAATACCATAGTCTTTTACCGTTATTAAAATCCTATTCTCAATAGTTTCAGATCTGATTTCAACAATTCCATTAAACTTTGAATATTTACACGCATTGGATAAGATATTCCGAAAAGCAGCATCTATCATATTCCGATCTGCCAATATTTTATTTTTTGTGTGAAGATCAATCGCCACGGTAATATTCTTATTCCTAAACTGACTATTCATCAATTCAAGATTTTCTGCAACCAAATCTGACAAATCCCAAATAGTCGGTTCCGGCTCAAGCAGATTGGATTCTGTTCTAGCCCAATTCAGCAGATTAAGCAATAAATCATGTAGTGCTGAAGAAGAGCGCTGAAGACTTAACAAATAAGTCTCCAACTCTGCTTTATTCATTCTCTTTAAATTGTTAAGGAGAAAACTGGAGAGTTCTGCCTGTGCATGAACCGGATTCTTAAGGTCATGTGCAAGTACTGAATATAAATGTGTTTTGGTTTTATTGATGGCCTGCAATTCTTCTACTGTTTCTGCTAAAAGAGAATTGTGTTGTACCATTTGTTTTTGCTGGTCCAGAATACGGTTTGTTTGCCGGATCAGCTCCGTATTGGCAGCTTCAATTGTTTCATTCTGATGTAGAATCTCATCCCGTTGCTCCATTAATGCTTCATTCTTTTCCTGAAGAGACGCAGTATGTCGTTTAATCTCAGATTTCAATTGAAGATTCCTGGCTTTTATGTTTGCAACCCGCCAGGAAATAAAAAACAGTACTAAACCAATGGTAATTAATAGCAGGATCAAATTAAACCACCAGGTTTTCCACCAGGGAGGAAGCACAACCAGATGTAATTTTTTATCCACAGCTTTCCAATGCCCATCCCGTTGAAGAACTTGAAAAATAAGGGTATAACTTCCCGTTGGTAAGTTGGTAAACAATAATTTTCGCTGGTTATCTGCATCTATCCATTCATTTCGTAATCCGTCCAATTTATAACGAAAACGCAAATCTTCAGCTGCATAATAATTGGGACTGGTAAATGAGATAGAAAAAAAGGATTGATTATGATTGAGTAGGATCGTGTCCGTATCATATAAATAGTTCTTTTGAATAGTATCGTTTTTAGAACCCTTTTGTTCATTGGAATAAATTTGTAACTCGGTAAAATAGAAAGAATGCGGAAGTTGGATTTGATCCGGTAACACTTTAAATCGTATAAACCCTCTTGAGCCCGCTGTCCATACTTCTCCCTTTCTGGAAATAAAAACGGAGCGTTGGAACATATCTGATGCCAATCCATCTGTTTGCCGATACAATTGCCTTTCAAAGGTGCTGCTGTTCAACTCCAGAATTCCTTCATTTGAACTAATCCAGAGATGGTCGCCATCTACCTTTATCGACTTCATAGCAGGTGGCAGACCTAATTGAGTTGCTATCCTTTCGAACTTTCCACTGGTATCTATAAATCTGTCCAGACCGGCTTCATGTACAATCCAGATCCTGCCATCGGGTGATTCCGTGACCATATTGACCGAATTGCTTCCAATGCTGCCTGATTCATTTGCATGAATAAATTGCCGCATGGTTTCGCCATCAATCACAAAAAGTCCGCTGTAGGTGCTAATCCAAATTCTCTTTTGAGAATCCTTAAAGAGATGATTTATCCAGGCTGGTGCTTTTAGATTAAATGGATATTTAGTATTGTTTCCCTCGTGAATAAACTGATCGGTCCGTTTATTATAAATCACCAATCCTTCACCATGTGTGCCTATCCATACAAGGCTGTCATCCGGAAGTATTGTTTTGACATCGTTGCCCGGCATACCGTTTTTGTTCTGAGGCTTAGAATGGAAATGTTTTAGTTGATTTCCATCTGAATCCAATAGTCGGATTCCATTCCCCCAGGTCGCTATCCAAACATACTTTCCATCCGGCTGCATATCATTTACCGCATCAGAATACAAAGAGGGGTCTGACAATCGAACAGACTGGTTTTTTTTAAAATCCCAACTATAAATTCCCGCACCATTTGTTCCAATCCAAACTTTTCCATCCGGCAGTTCTACAAATCCATTAATTGCACCCGGAATCTGTTCGGGTCGAATGCCCGATTTATAACTTATAAATCTGTTTTTATATTGATTGGTATAGAAAAGTCCTTTATCGATGGATGTGAACCAGGTATTTCCGGAATTATCCTCCATAACAGAGGTTATTGAAGTCAGTCTTTCATTCTCATTATTTTGCGCAGCCGATTTTAATGGTATAGGCTCTTTTGCTCCTTTTGGAAGAAAATAAACCAGATCACGCACAACCCCAATCCAAATCGTCCCTTTTCTGTCTTCATACAAACATCGGATCAGATTGGGTTTACCTGATCCCCCCAATGAAAACTGATCCAATTTATTTATTAATTCACCCCTCTTATTCAACACATACAAGCCCTGGTTTTCCGTACCTACCCAAATTGTACTATCTGATGCCGCTAACAAACTATTAATTTTTGTGAACCCCGGATTGCCTTGTGCCGGTTGCGGTATGGGGAGTATTCGCAATTTTCTTTCCTTAACTGAAATCTGTTGAAGTCCACCATTGATTGTGCCAATCCAAATATTCTGCGAAGCATCAATATCCATACAAAAGATCACATCAGCACCGGTACTGAACCATTCTTCCTTTGCATTTACCGGATCATAGGCACACAACCCATAGGAGGTTCCCAGCCATAATTGTCCGGACCTATCCTCCAAAATTGCATTTACCGGAATCGTGGTTTGATTAGTACGAAGAGGGTGAAAATTGAACTGGTCATTTATTCTGTCGTACTGAAATAACCCATTTAGACCACCTACCCATAATCTTTTCCTGCTGTCTTCAAATATGGTGTAGACGATAGAATTGGCCTGATACTTTTTAAAGGAATGACCATCCCAACGGAACAAACCATCAAAGGAAGCCAGCCAGTTAAAACCATAGGAATCCTGGAAAATATAATCAAACGAATTGGTTGGTAGTCCCTGTTCTGTTGTACTATTAAAATAACGATTCGATTCTTGTGCAAGGGCAAAGGAGGGAAGAAAGAACAGCCACAGTTTCAACCATAATCTCGTCATCGGCGCAGTTCATTAATGCTTCAAATCTACAGAAATGAACGCTAACCACCACCTTTACTGCTGCATCCTGTTAAGGAAGTTCTACAAATGACATATTATCCAATAACCAGTCTCCATTGGATTTCCCCTGCCAGGTTCCTGCCTGAATTCCAATAAATACCGTTCTTGTTTCAGTTGCCGTATATACTCCGCCGCTTGTTGCGCCAAATCCATAGGATTTGTTGGCTATATCCAGCAAACTTCCATTAAAGGCAGTACTGTTATTAAGTGCACCCCAGCCATGCCAGGAATTAATTACCAGAAAATGATTGGCTGCACTGGTATTGTTTTCAACCCAGGTATTTGCATCAGTAGAAATGTAAAACTGGAAATATGCCTGAGAAGCACCGGAAGGAATTTTTACCTGTGCAGACAATTTATACTTTTTGCCTGCTTCTACCTGAACAGCCTGATAAATCAGCTGGTTGGTGGAACCACCACTATTCGAAAAAGAAGGGAAACGCAGGGCAGCACCATAAGCACCTGCAGGTTTATCTCCGGTATATCCAAATTGAGGTGGATTATTATTCTGGCTTGCCCAGTTTTGCCAATGCGTTTCATCTCCTGATTCAAAGCCCCCACCCTTTAGTAAATTCATATCCTTTACTTCAATTTCCTTTTCTGTACTTATTTCATCACCCAATAATCCGGTTACGGTTAAACGAACAGTATAGGTCCCGAAATCAGGAAAGGCATGATCCGGATTCAATTCTGTAGAGGTACTGTTATCACCAAAATCCCATAAGACAGACTCAACTGCAGTAGAGGTGTTCTGGAAAACAAGATTTGTTCCAAACGAGGAAGCAATCGCAAAATCTGCTGTTGCCGGTGAAGAGGCAATTACTTCTTTATTGAAAACAGCAGCATATCCGGCTGCACTGTTCACTTTTAATTTGACCTCATATTTACCTGGTACTGCATAGGAATGTACCGGAGAAGCTTCTGTAGAACTGCCTCCATCCCCAAACTGCCAATAATACGTATCCCCGTTTTGGCTGGTATTGGTGAAACTTATCTGCAGTGTTCCGGAGTTATGTGTGAACGAAGCCTGCGGCTCCGGCCCCTCAACCGGATCTGATATGAAGTCGGCGTCTTTCCTGCAGGCACTCAAAATGGTAATTGCAAACATAGCAAGTGCCAGGTAGCAAGCGAATCTATTTTTCATATTGAAGCAATTTGTTTCGAATTAATAGCCTTGGTTTTGAATTAAACTTCCTTTGGAGGCAGCCAGTTCTGTTTGTGAAAAAGGATAACGATACATGGCCGGAGCAGTAAATTTTCTTTGCACAATGGATACCACCTGATAATTGAAGCTATTGTCGGGATTTTTGGTAACTGTTACTCCTTGTATAGGTTGATTCAGCACAGATTCTGCATCTTTCCAACGTAAAAGGTCCCAATAACGGTGATCTTCAAAGGCCAATTCTATCCTTCTTTCTTTTTTCAACGCTGTTCTGAATTCATCAGCTGAAGCAACTGTAATTGCCGGCAATGCATTGCTGGCGCGATTACGAACCAGCTGTACAGCCTGTCTTGCACTATATGGAAAACCCTGGGGTGCCATATCCGGTCCAGCCACTTCATTTAATGCTTCAGCGTAATTCAGCAATACTTCTGCATACCGATACAATACCCAGTTATGTTGCGCGGTTCCTCCCTGGGTAAGATTCAACTGATCTGTCAGGAATTTTTTTAGATAATAACCAGTCGGACTGGTATTAGGCTTTGTCATATCATCGCTGCCTCCCAATGACTGATCAATGATCCGACCATTCCAGGTACTGCCATTGGTTACAATAGATGCTGCTAATCGTGGATCACGATTGGCATAGGGATTGACAGGGTCGGGTGTACCAATATACTCATATGCGGCCACCAGATTGTGACTTGGTGCAACACCACTGTTTCCTCCTGGTGTTGAGATAGGATAATTACTGACCTCCGGCTGATTGCTGGCTGCCCGACGAACCGCAAATATGGTTTCTTTACTGTTCAACGCATTATTTCCGGTGAAATATTGTCCATATCCCCCAGTATGTAAGGCATAATCCAGCTCGGTTGCCTGCACCAGGTCACGGGCCGCATCGGCCGCCCGCTGCCATTTTCCCAAATCATTTGACGGATTATTCAAAGGACTGGCAGCATACAGTAATACCCTTGCTTTTATGGCTAATGCTGCTCCTTTTGAAAACCTTCCATCCTGATCAGCATACCCCGCTACCCTCCAGTTGGCTGCAACACTGTCTTTATAGGTATCAATTTCAGAAACTATATAATCAACCACTTCATCATACGTAGATTGCGGTACAATAACAGGCGCTGTTGGATTATAGGTTTCTGTAATCAGAGGTACAGCCCCATATCGTTTAATCAACTCACTGTAATAATAGGCACGCGCAATATGAGCTTCTCCACGATACCAGTTGATAAACAATTTATCACGACTATAATTTACCACATCTGCAACCGTATCGCGATTCATGGCAATAAATGCCCGCCAGTTCGCTGAATAATTCAGGTAAAAATTGGCTGCCCTGATTCCTTCGTACAAACGTTTATAAGAGCCCTCATCCGGATTACTGTTGGCATTTAATACACCTTCATTAAATACCTGCGACTGATTAACCGGTTGCGTTTGCTGCGCTTCATCCGATACAGTAGCAAACAGGTTATTGTCGATAGCAGTAAATCCATTTGGTAAAGAAGCATAAAAAGCGTTACCAAATGTATAAAGGGTTGCCCTGTCCGTTATAATCGTTTCAGGCGTTGCATTGGTATCTATTTTTGTATCCAGAAAGTCTTTTTTGCAGGAAGCCAGGCAGGTGAACCCAACAACCAGTAAAGCGATCTGCTGTTTAGCTATTTTCATACTAGAAGTTGTAAGATTTAAAATGTTAAAGAGATGCCGGCATTAAAGGATTTGATGGCCGGATAACCTCCCAGCGTTTCCGGATCCATATCGTAATTTTTCATCAGGCTGCTCCAGGTAACCGGATTAACTGCATTCACAAATATTCGGAAACTGCTCATCCGCATTTTTTCCAGCATCTTTCCAGGCAACGTATATCCAAGGGTAAGGTTACGGATGCGCAGGTAATCACCACTTTTAAGCCAGAAGCTGCTCATTCGGTAATTATTATTGTTTCCCTGAGTTGTTAAGCGTGGAAACCGGGCCGTTTCGCGGGTGTCAATCTGCTGATCCGGATAATAGGCCCATGCATTGGTTGAAGTCGAATAAGCATTTCCGTTATCAACAAAAGGCCGATATATATTTCCGTTATCCAACAGATAAACCGATGCTCCATAAGCACCTTGAAACAATACATCCAAATCAAATCCTGCATAGGCAATACGCCCCCCAAATGAATAGGTCAGTTTCGGAAAAACAGGATTGCCAATTTCAGTAACATCCCGCTGATCAACAACGCCATCACCGTCAAGGTCACTGTATTTTAAATCGCCCGGTTGAACGGCGCCAAAAGCCGGACTTGGTAAATTGGCTTTTAGTGAGCCATCCGCATTAAAATCACTGAGCTGATAGAATCCTTCTGCTTCCAAACCAATTCTGGTACCAAAAGATCTGCCGGTTAAAGCACTGAAGGAATTGGCAGGCGGAACTTCTGCCATATATTTGATCTTGTTTTTATTATAGAAAGCCATCCCGAAAAGCGCATAGTCGAATTTTCCAATACGATCGGCAAATTCTGCATTGATTTCAAACCCTTTGTTGGTTTGTTCACCGAGGTTACTTACAACCACCACATTTCCGTAAGATCCAGGCACCAGATTATCTCGTGTAAGGATGCCCGTACGTTTATCAACATACGCATCAACAGTTAAGGATAATTTTTTAAACAGCTGCACATCAGCACCAATATTATATTTCATACTGCGCTCTGCAAATACATTGGGATTGGCAATATATTGAGGCTGAAGTGAACCCTGGGATGCCGGAGTGCCATTTCCAAGGTAAAACAGGTTCCAGTTTAGCTGATAATACTGCTGGTACAAAAACCGGCCATTCTGCATACCGATACCTGCCCCATCGCTATCCGCTGAACCGGTTTTACCGGCAGAGGCACGCAGTTTCAAAAAATTAACCAGCTTACTTGATTTTAGGAAATCCTCTTCAGAAAGGATCCAGGCAGCAGATAGTGCGGGATAAAATCCCCATCGATTTCCTTCTGCAAATGCATCCGATCCAAAATAAGAAAACGCAATTTCTGCCAGGTATTTTTTCTTATAAGAATAATGTGCTCTTCCATTTAAATTCCGATAATGATACGCAAAGGAAAATAATCCGTCTCCGCGGAATTCCGATTGATGAAAATTAATGGCTGATTTTAAACTGTGATCTCCTGATTCTTTATCATATCCAACTGTTGCCAATAATTGTTTCCAGTCTTCCTGTCCGCCTGGCCATTGCTGATTGGCACGGATAGGAGTGTTCACATCTGTGGTTGTTTTTACTCCATTCAGGAAGCGGGCATAATTCGCCGTTTTACTATAATTGGAAATCATGAAACTGTTAAAGGAAAAGGCCTGACTCAGGTAGAGCCCGGGTAAAATTGCATCCAGTCTTTCCTTCAATTCAAAATTTCCCTGTAATATGCGGCTATTACTGGATGTCCAGCCTAATTCATTGATCGAAGCATACGGGTTATTCGGATAAATTGTGCTACCCGACCACTCTCCGCTGGCCGGATCTTTGAGTGGATAAATATTGGCAGGATACCTGGCCAGATCATTCCAAAACTGACCAGTATTATAATTAGGTTGTTTGTTTTCACCGATCCGTCCACTCAGATCAACTCTTGCTTCAACAATTTTAAACATCCTGAAATCGAGATTGGTCCGGAGGTTATACCTCCGGAATAATTTATTGGAGGTGGTATCTGTATTCGGCACATTGTATAACCCTTGCTGATTGGCATAGTTCATGGATACCAGGTACCTTGCATCTTCATTGCCACCGCTGAATACAAGATCAGCATCCGCATAAGGTGTTTGCTCTTTTACTGTTTCGTTGTACCAGTTCACATTGGTTCCTGAACCAGTTCGGTAATTATCAAGCTCGGCAGGTGAATAAGCAGGTGTCCAAACTCTTCCATTATCATTGCTCACAGCCTGGTTATAGAGTGATGCAAATTCAAAACTTCCAAGAGGCTTTGCCATATGAATGGGTTGCTGAATTCCTGCCCTTGTTTGAAAACGAATGGTTGGTTTACCCGCTTCTCCCCGCTTTGTCGTTACATAAATAACTCCATTTGCTCCACGCATCCCAAAAGTAGCCAGGGCAGCAGCATCCTTTAAAATGGAAACTGATTCAATTTCTGCCGGGGATAGATTCCGGAAATAATTTCGGTTGGCCTCAAAGCCATCCACAAATATTTTATAGGTATGATAACCACCTGAGCCCCCTAAAAAACCATAGGTTCCAATACCACGAATTCCAAGTAGTGCATCATCATTCCCGGGTTCACCACTACCCTGACTAACGGTTAATCCCGGTAATCTACCGAATAATGTATTGGTAAAATTAGCCGTTGGTGTTTTATAAAGCGTTTGGCCGCTTACTGTTGAAATAGCTGCTGTTGATAACCTTGCGGGAACGGTTAACAATCGGTTATGTTCATAAACAGGTTTCAATCCTCTGGTAGTATCGGAATCGGAGCTTATATCCTGTGCATGAGCCATGCTACTGAGCAGGCTCAACAGTACAGTACAGCAGGTTAAATATTTTATGTGCATTGCAATCCTTATTTGAATAGTGGAGACAAATTAATAGCCGGGGTTTTGAATGATAATTCCCTTATCGATTTCTTCCTGCGGAATGGGATCCAAATACATTTTATCATCCCAGAAAACGGTATAGGTCACTTTATCATAATAGTTGAGCAGGTTCTGTGGTAGGCGATCATTCGCTCCCTGTGCCACCAGCGTAAATTGAAACTCCCGCATTGGTCCGGCCAGAATACCATTGTTTATTCCTTCCAGTTTCCAATGTCTGACATCAAAATAGCGCTTGTTCTCATTATAAAATTCGATCGCCCATTCGCGTTGGATAATAGCACGAAGCAGGCTTTGATCTGTTTCTGTAATAGAAGGTAATCCGGCCCGATTGTGAACGATATTGAGATTTTCCAAAGCCTTTGTAGCATTTCCGGCTTCGTTATACGCTTCAGCCAGGGAAAGATAAAATTCTGCCATACGGAATAAGGGATAATCAAACCAGATTCTTGCACCTGCCCGGTAATAAAATTTTGTACTCTGGGCAGCACCCTTTCCTCTTCCTTCATGATTTTGTCCACTGCTGCATTGTGCATAGGTCCATGCAAACTCCCCGGGATTATTCCAGGTGTCAATACCATGCGCATAATTGGATGCCTTGAATCTTGGCTCCATCGCCTGCATTTTGCTGGCATAATCTGCATAAAGAAAGGCATTGCCAACACCTTCTCCCGGCCAAACCTGATCGGTGCCATCCTGCCGATAATAGTTTTCAAGAAAATTGGTGGGCATTCCATAATTATCCGTCAGGTAACGTTCATTTCCACTATACCGGGTAGGATTGTAAAACTTATACAGTTTACTGCCACCTTCATTCAATTTAAAGGCAAGCAATACCTCAGTATTATTGGGAAGAGAAGTGGCTGTTCCATAATCATCGAATGCATTTGCATTTGGTATGTTGGTACCACCGCCTGTATTAATTAGTTCATATCCATTCTGTCTGGCCCAGGCCAACACAGCTTCCTGTGCCTGTATGGTAGCTGTCCAACGACCAGCGTCTGAACTGCCAAAGCACACTAAGGTATTATCATCGCCAGAAACAACCGGCGCCGGGCTGTTAAATAGCGGACGCGCAGCATATAACAATACCCTGGCCTTTATGGCCAGTGCAGCTCCTTTTGTTAACCTGCCTACATACCTTGATTCTCTGGTATCCGGTAAACCTGCAACGGCTTCATCCGCCAATCCGGTAATGAAATCAAGTGTCTGTTGCAGGGAAGCGCGGGGAATATTAAGATCATCATCAGCCGCCAGTGCTTTTGATACCAGCGGAACTCCGCCGTATCTGATAAACATACCCATATACCGATAAGCAATCAATCCTTTCATTTCTGCCTTAATCTGATCCCTTTCTGTTGCAGGAATATCAACCGCCCTGTCAATATTTTCCATTACTGTATAACATTGCCGGATACTCCTGAAATTATCAAAGAAATTATCCGTGCTCTGCGCCCTGTTATTCTCAAATGGTGTGGGAGCAAACCCGGCTGTTACAAAGCGAACCAGACTCGCCCAGGTTTCACCATAGGATGCCTCACCTGAAATACCCGTAAGTGTTCCATTATTAATTGAACTGCCATTCCATAAGTTTTGCACCAATACCTGACGATAGGCATTTGCAATGGCACTTTCTGCTCCTATCCTGTTGGCGAAAACTGTTTCCACCGTGGTGTTTCCTGTGGTATTTGGTTTTTCAAGAAAATATTTCTGGCAGGAGGAAAAGAATACGGCGAGGGCCAGCAATATCAATCCTGCAAATTTTGTTACTCTTTTATATTGCATGCTTTCAGTTTTGAAAATTAAAAACGAATGTTTGCACCAAATACAACCGCTCTCGTCATGGGATAAATTCCATATCCTCCCTGATCAGTTGATTCCGGATCTACTCCCTTATCCAGGGCCTCCTTACTCCAGGTAAACAGGTTATTGGCATTGGCATAAACCCGAACAGCACTCATGCCTGCTTTTTTGAAGAAGGGATTGGGAGGGAAGGTATAGGCCAGTTCCACATTTTTAAGCCGGAAGAAATCTGTTGAAATTAACCAGAGGTCGCTGGAAAGATAATTGGCATTGCCGCCCGCACCACCATGCATGGTTGCCCGAGGATATTGTATGGCAGTATTACTGGCTGCCTTTTCCGGCGTCCACCTGCCCTCATATTGCCATTGCATGAGGTTGCCTGCAGTTTGAAAAAAGGGTGTGTTAAACTGATAATTGGCCAGGTTAAAAGATCCTTTTGCCGATCCATTGAACAACATGGTCAGGTCAAATCCTTTATAGTTTATCGCAGCTCTGAAACTGTATGCATACTGTGGCAGATTTGAAAATCCAATGGGAACAATATCCCGGTTATCAATAAGCTCATCTCCATTTATATCCTGATACCGAACATCTCCGAATGTAGCTCTGTTACCATTGAAGGTATTATATGGACGGGCATCCAATTCTTCCTGCGTATTAAAAAATCCATCTGTCTTAAGTCCTTTATACTGACCAATTGAATAACCGGTTTGAGCCATCCAGGGAAACTCTTTCTGTGCTTCAGCCCGATAAATTATTTTGTTCTTTGCATAACTCAGATTTCCGCCAATTGAATAACCAACCTTGCCTATTTTATCTGTCCAGTTCAATACAATTTCATACCCCTTATTGGTAGTGATTCCAACATTGGCCGGAGGAACAGCAGAAGCACTTACGCCATATGCATACGGAATAATTTCACTCAGACTGGTCAGGATATTTTTTCTATCGTCTTTAAATACATCCACCGTGAGCGATAACCGATCAGTTAAAAACCTGGCTTCCAAACCTATGTTCTGCTTTACAGCTCGTTCCCAGGTAACAAGGGGATTTCCAATATTACCTTCAGTTGCTCCGGAGAAAAATGGATTCTGTGCCGATCCATCGCTTGTACCCCAATAATAACCTGCCTGATTTAAATTGAAGGTGCTGGGTACATACAAATAACGCCGGCCTCCAATCTGATCATTTCCTACTTCACCATAAGAGCCCCGAATTTTAAGGAATGTAATTGCATTTGACTCTGGGAAGAAATTTTCATTGGAAACAACCCATCCCGCTGAATAGGCCGGAAAAAAACCAAATCGATTCCCTTCCAGAAATTGTTCGGTTCCATTATATCCCGCATTGAATTCAAGCAGGTATTTCTCCCTGAAATTATAGCCAACTCTTCCAACCAGACCCATAATTCCGGAAGGCGTATTATCACTGCTTCCAGGCATAATATATTTTTGCGCTTTTCCAAGAAATAAGGCAGTTATGCCATGGTCTCCAAACCGATTGTTATAATTTATGCCGGCATCCACATATAATTTTCTCCAAACAGAATTATGCCCGGGATCCGGATTAAATACATCTGCCCCTACAGCACCTCCAAAAAAATCAAGCTGGTTCGGATTCTCCGGATTTCTCCGGATGGCATATTCGGGAAGTGACGGAGCGTGGACGATAGCTTTTACATAACTGTCGTCATAGTTAAAAGTTCCTCTCAGTGATAATCCTTTAGTGAGATAATTCATATCATGTTTCACCACTATACTTCCGGTTAACATGGTATTGAACAAGGTTTCTGATCCGCTTACCAGCAGATTTCTAATTGCATTCTGCGGTCCCTTTAAACTTCCCACTTTTTCACCCAGCGGATTACCGGGTGATCCATTTGGTCCGGAGTATCCGTTCACCAGTTTTCCATCCACCAAACCGGGTGCCGTTATTGGATTGGAATCAAAAATATACTGCATGATGATTTTGTACCGGCCCGCCATATCATAAGGACCTGCACCAATACCAGGTCCCTTCGTTGTACCAAACTGCCCGGCCAGATTAACAGAAATCTGCAGGTTTTTCATCACATCAATGTCAAAATTGGATCTGAAATTGTACCGGTTATACCTGGATTCCGTATTCGCCCCTTCGTATTTCGTATTGGTAAGAATACTGCCCTGATCAAATAACCCTATTGAAGTAAAGTATTTCAGCCGCGATGTGCCGCCGGAAATATTCATGTTCAGTTGTTTCTGTGGGCCGGTTCCATTGAATTGTTCTGCAAACAGATCACGGCTACCATAATAGAGCGCCGGACTATTATTCAATGCGGTCTTTTGCTGGTCAGTTAAATTACTCATCGCTGCTACCTCATCCGGAGTATAGTCACGATTATTCTGAAATTTCCAGAGATCATCTGCACTAAACAGATTACGGCCAAAACTTGTATTCTGAAAGGCGGATTCTTCCACACGAATTGCCTCATTCCGCATCATCGCATATTCATACGAGTTAGCGTTGTTCAATAGATTGGTTGCCTTGGTAAAACCATAATTTCCTGAAAGACTGATTTGCGCCTTCCCGGATTTACCTCTTTTAGTGGTAATCAGTATTACACCATTTGCACCACGAATACCATAAACAGCAGTTGCAGAAGCATCTTTTAAAATGCTGATATTTTCAATTTCATTTGCATCCATCGCATTCATCTGATCAAAGGCACGTTCAGGTGCTTGCTCTACTCCATCAATTACTACTAATGGATTCACACTTCCTGCAAAAGTGGATACACCCCTTATATAAATGGACGCAGCATTCCGACCAGGCTCACCACTGCCCTGTAATCCGGTAAGTCCGGGTGTATTCCCAATCAGCATATTGGAAATATTGGATACCGGTGTACGCACCAGCTCCCTTCCTGATACGGCTGCTACCGCACCTGTAACGGTTGCTTTTTTCTGACTTCCGTAGGCAATTACCACTACATCATCCATCGTACCGCCAGACTCCTCCAGTATAATTGTTAACTCTAAAGCAGTACCTGCTCTTTGTTCAATGGTCTGAAACCCTACGTGAGAAAAAACAAGAACAGATTGGGCATTTGGAACCCGAACTGTGAATCGTCCATCGGCACCTGTAGTTGTTCCAGTGCCCGACGATTTGATATTCACACTTACATCAGCAATGGGTTGTCCGGCTTTATTCAGGACCTGCCCGGTAACCTGCATTGTTCCGGAAGAGTTTACCTGTGCATGCAGCATAGATCCCAGAAGCAGCGCAATTAATAAGAGGCAAAGACGCCATTGGGCTCTTTTCATATAGCTTTGGTTTTGGTCAATCGTTATTATTTCAAAAGTAGATGCAGAACAAATCGAATTCTGATGCTTTCTTAACATTTGCTTATGTTCTGCAGGATTCAAAATGCATGAAATCGGTTTCATTCAAGTATAAAAACTTTATCTTTCCCGGCTTCCATACTGATATCATTTAATAAACTATTCTTTGTTGATTCAATATTTTTCAGAGTTGAAAAGGTAGCTGATTCGCAATCATACACTTTTCCGGATTTCTTTTTAAGCTGTGTGGAATTCAGTTGGATACTGGTTTTTTTAGATTCTGTGGAAGGATTATATGCATAAACATAAATTTTAGCTCCACATTTTACGGCGTAAATTTCAACTCCTTCCGTTGCGGTAACAGGTAGGACGTTAAATTCTCCTTTCCCCGACTCCAGCATCTGATCCATAATTTTCCGAACATTCAAAATATACCGGTCAGTTCCACGATCATCAAAAAACTCCCACCACCAGGAAAGCGGTAATACCGGTGTTGATGAAAAAAGCCCGTACCATAATCCCCGTTTGAAATCACTGTCCATTTCTGCTCCAAACTGATTAAAATCTTTTTGCCAGTCGTACTCATAGCCAAATTCTCCAATTACATAGGGCTTATTGAAATCCTTCGTGTAATTGTTTATTGTGGTAGGTAAGGCCCGGTTATTTTTATAAATATGTTTCTGATTGAAATCAATGGATTGTATCGAATTCAATCCTGGTAAGTCGCGATGGGAAATACTGGTTGTAATCAGGTGATCGAATGGATCAATCTGTTTAAGGTAATTACTCATTTCTTCATGCCATTGAACAATATGAGGAGAAGGAATGGGATTTCCGGCATTTCTAAATTGGATATTATCAATCTCATTGAAAAATTCCCATGCTCCAATGGCGGGACTATATCCCCAACGTGCTACGATAAAACGCAGGCGGTTTTTATATTGAGCTCTTGCCTTGGGATCAATGAAAAAATCCTGTGTAGAAGTCTGATAACGGCCATGTTTTTCATCATAGGTACCTGGCCCAAGTGTTAACATGATATATAATCCAAGTGAATCGGACAATTCAACCAATCGATCCATCTTACGGATTGCTTCCGGATGATAATAGGCATCAGAGTTCGTATACCGGTTACTGTTTATTCCTGATTTCCAGTCAAGCGGAAGATTCCAGGAACAAATCCAGGTACGGAAATAATTGCCTCCGTAAGAAGCCAAAGCAGGAAGCATTTCTTCATAATTGTATTTTGGCTTTTCATGCAGGGATTTGAAATATTTTGAATCATCACTGGCTCTTGACTCCCAACAAATATTTTCACCAATGCCACGGAAAGCTTCTCCATTATCAAAACGGAAAGTCCAGTTGTCTCCCGCTTTAAGAATTCCTTTCTTCTTTGATTTTTTTGACAGGATGCTTTGCTCTGCTGTTGTATGAACAAGTTTATACTTTTTCCATAATTCAAAATTATACGAATAGTTACCCACTTCCTGTGGCAGAAATCTTGCCTTCCAATTGGAAACCTGACCCGACTGGCCAGATTCATAGTAACAGGGTAGAATAAGTTCCTTTCCGGATGGAGTGGTTAGTATCATATTCAGCGCCAGTTCCTCCTGTAAATAGGGATTTTCAAAACTGGTGCTGATTTGCAGATTCCATTCTGATTTTTCATACTGCGATAAATTTGCAGAAGCAGTAACAGCAGATTCAATTTTGTCCTGCGCTTTGGAGAATTGAATAGTCAACAAAAAAATGACAGAAAGAATAGAAAAAATACGGTACATAGTTTTGAATTATGGCAAACAAAGAAAATATAGCTTCTCAAAACTAGTTGGTATAGTTCCTGTTTTCTGATTGATTCTTAACAAAGAGATATGCAAAAACTACAAAGTCCATTCAATCCCCACCCAAACCAATCGGATAAATGAGCTGTCTGTATAGGCTTCGTCAAAATGCCCCAGACCAACATAAAAACTACGCCCACCTTCGAATTCATGGTACCAGCTTACGGGATGTACGGATCCCATTTTACCGCCGCTATAGGAATCTTCCTGTACTGTTAGTATAACATTCAGGGAGTCGGAAACCGACCTGAAATTATATACTTCATCATACCAGCTAAAACTGGCTGGCAAATGTTTTACAGCGGGGAATGTTTTATCCTTCACCTGATATACGGCCTGCTGAGGTTCGGGATGCCCATCAAAATAAGCACCGATCAATTTGTTATACCAGGGCCAGTCATATTCGGTTGTTGTGGCTGCATGAATACCGGTAAAGCCGCCCCCTGACCGAATGAATTGCTGGAAGGCTAATTGTTGCAGACTGTCCAGAATATCTCCTCTTGTATTAAGAAACACAATACCCTGATATTTTTTTAGTCCTTCAGCCGTAAATATTCCGGAATTTTCTGTCGTATCCACCTGATATCCCCTTTCAACCCCCGTCTGCATGAACATTTTTTTTCCTGCCTCAATGGATGCATGCCGATATCCACCGGTTGTTTTCGAAAAAACTAAAACGCTTTTTTTCTGGCCTGCTTTTTCAGTACAGGAAAGTAAACAGAAAGACACTACTGCTAATCCAATGAATTTGTTGCAATGCAGTTGAATTATTTTTATCATAGGTTTTGTTTTTTTAGTTCTGCTACTGCAAAATCACATGCCCTTGCGGTTAATGCCATATAGGTGAGTGAAGGATTCTGGCAGCCTGCTGAACTCATACAGGAACCATCGGTTATGAACAGGTTTTTAACTTCGTGTGCCTGATTGAATTTATTTACTGCGGATGTTTTTTTATCCATTCCCATACGGGCAGTTCCCATTTCATGCACACTTAATACCCTTGCCTTGGGAGTAGTTGCCCTGTCAAAGGTTTGAATATTGGAAAAGCCCAGCATTTCCAGCATTTCTGCTGCACTTTCAACCATATCCCTTCGCATGGCATACTCATTTTCTTTTATTTCACAATCAACCACTATCAGTGGCTGGCCCCATTTGTCTTTTGCTGTCGGATGCAGGCGGATATGATTTTCATAAAAAGGCAATTGTTCACCAAAGCCACCAAAGCTCATGGTCCAGATTCCCGGTTCAATAAGTCCTTTTTTTAGTTCCTCTCCTATTTCATATTCATTCGGATTTCTCGCCCAACCCTGCCGTTCTGCACTTGTCTGATACGCAAATCCACGGAGATAATCTGCTCTGTCAGTAGCTGAATTGCCGAGGTTCCGAAACCTGGGCAGATAGGGACCATTGGCTCTTCGTCCGCTGTAATATTGGTCGTCCATTCCCTCCCAACTACCTGATGCACCAGCTCCAACATGATGATTAATCAGGTTATGTCCAACCTGCTGGTAATTATTCCCCAAACCATTGGGAAATACCTCAGATACTGAATTCAAAAGGATGCCCGCTGATGCAATGGTAGATGCATTAAGGAATAAAATGCGGGCATAATATTCTTTGAATTCGCTGGTTTCCGCATCAATCAACCGTACTCCTTTACATTTTTTTGTCTCCTTATCATACAGCAGTTCTGTTACGATTGAAAAGGGACGGATGGTTAATTTTCCGGTTGCTACTGCAGCTGGAATTGTTGCGGAATTACTGCTAAAATAGCCTCCAAACGGACAACCCAAATGACATTTATTTCTGTATTGACAGGGTCCCCGATTCCCTATTCGTTCACTAAGATTGGCTACCCTTCCCATTATCAGCCGGCGATCCTTTCCATACAATTTCTCCATCCGTTTTTTTACTTCCTGCTCGAGACAATTCATTTCCATTGGAGGCTGGAAAACACCATCCGGCAGATGAGGAATTTGTTCAATGGATCCGCTGATGCCGACAAATCGTTCAACATAATCATACCAGGGGGCTATATCACGGTATCGTATTGGCCAGTCAATGCCAAACCCATCCTTTTGGTTGGCTTCAAAATCCAGATCACTGAACCGGTAGCATTGTCGCCCCCAAACAAGAGAACGCCCTCCTAACTGATAACCGCGAATCCAGCCAAACGGTTTTTCCTGCACATAGGGATGTTCCTCGTCTTCCACAAAAAAATGCCTGGATGCCGGTGACCAGGCATAAATACTGCTTTGAACCGGATTCGCCTTTTTTGCTGCAAGCGTCGCATTTCCATGGTGTGATTCATTCCAGCTATGGTCATTTGCGGTTGGGTAGTCTTTTACATGCTCAACCATTCTTCCCCTTTCAAGCAGCAGTGTTTTCAGGCCCTTTTCGCACAACTCTTTGGCTGCCCATCCTCCGCTGATTCCTGATCCAATTACTATAGCATCATATGTTTGCATGGCAATACCCGTTAGATTCATTCAAATCTAACGGACCAGTCAGGCAAATAATAATTCAATCCTAACAAAAAATGATGCAAATTCTTATTCCGAGCGTAAGCTTTTTACCGGATTCAGGAAGGCAGCCCGAATGGTTTGAACACTGATCGCTATCAATGCCAACATGCTTAAGCCAAACGCAGGCCAAAAAAATGCATCCAGGTGTATGGTGGTTCTATAACTGAAATCTTCCAGCCATTTATTAGCTGCATACCATCCTATGGGTAAGGCAATAACCAGCGCGATGAAAATCAGGCGCAGGAAATGTGAAGCCAGCATCCAGACAATCCCCTTTACGGAAGCTCCTAATACCTTACGAACACCAATTTCTTTGGTTCGTTGCTGTACAGCGAAAGCGGATAAACCAATCAGTCCGACACAGGCAAGGAGAATGGCTACTGCTGTAAACAATCCGATTACTTTGGATGTTTGCTGTTCGGCCTGATACATTGCCGTATAGGATTCATCCATAAAACTATAACTGAAAGGCCGGTGCTGAACCAGGCTTTTCCAGGTCTTTTCGATAAATGCAATAGTTTCCGGAAGCTGTTCGCCTGATACTTTCACCAGTAATAAATTTCCAAAAGTGGATGGAAAAAGTACCAGACTTTGGATTGGCGCATGTAATGAACTGAAATGAAAATCTTTTACCACTCCTTTTACAACTCCCGGTCTGGATGCATCCAGAAACATTCGCTGACCCACTGCTTCATCAGCAGTCCAGCCCAGTTCTCTTGCTGCAGATTCATTTAAGATAAATTGGAAATTTCTTTTACTCTCCTCCTCCTGATCTGCATCCAGCAAATCCTGTTTTGTCAAATCCGAACCTGCCAGCAATTTAATTTCATTGGTCTTCAAATACTCCTCATCAATCGGATTGGCATATACATTTAATGAGCTGTTTTCAGGCATGGTTGCACTTCGCATTCCATATCCGCCTTTAATCGAAATGGGAGCATTGTAGGCAAAGGAAGTATGTTTGATTGCTGGATTCGCCTTTAACTGACTCTTTAGTAGCTCCATTTTTTCAAGGACCTTATTATCAATCTTCAACTGGATTACATGATCCCGGTTGAAGCCAAGTGATTTTTCCCGGATGTATTGAACCTGTTTATAAATTACAAAACTGCCGATCAGCAGGAAGGCTGAAATCGCGAATTGAAATACCGTTAAGGATTGGCGAACCAGCTGCCCACTGCCACTGTTTCGGAAGCTTCCTTTTAATACTTTTATCGGCTGAAAACCGGATAGTACCATCGCCGGATAAGAACCCGCCAACAGGGCAATGCAAAATACCATGACAAGGGCCGAGAGAATCAGGGAAGGATGCAATAAATCGGAGAAATTCAATTGCCGGTCAACCAGGCCATTAAAGCCAGGCAGGAGCAGCGCAGTTAATCCAAGTGCTGCAGCCAGCGCCAACACGGCGATCATTACTGATTCTCCAAGGAACTGCCCAAAGACCTGTTGCCTGGATGCTCCGGCAACTTTGCGAATTCCCACTTCTCTCGCCCTCTCCAATGATCTTGCTGTGCTCATATTGATATAAGTAAAGCAGGCTATCAGCAAAATAAGAAGGGCCATGCCGCTGGCAATATAGATATAACGGATATCCGTATTCGCAACATACGCGCTGTAAGGAGAATGCAAATGAACATCAAAATAGGGTTCAAGATAATAGGTAAGAAACACATTCGGATCATTCATCTCCTTCTCCATAAATGGACGGATCTTGGGCTGCATGCTTTGAATGGAAGTTTCATTCTTTAGCAATAAATAGGTTTGGTAATTCGCATTCCAGTAGGTTTCTTCCTGGCTGGCTCCGAGTGATGAAAAGGATCCTAACAGAGAGAAGCGAATCTGTGAATTAGCCGGACAATCCTTTGCAATACCCGTTACCTGATAAGGTGTTTGAGCTGCTCCTACCAGTATGGTCTGACCAACTGCATGCTGTTGCGGAAAATATTTTTTTGCTGCCGACTCCGTTAAGACAAGCTGATTGGGTGATTGCAATACTTTTTCGGGTACCCCTGCCAGTAAGGTGAAGGAAGAAAATACATTAAAAAAGGTGGAGTCTGCAAAAAGAAATTCCGGGTCTTCAAAAACCTGATCCCCAATTTTTAGTAACCCGCTTCCGGATGTCATTCGGACACCCTCTTCCACTTCCGGAAAGTTTCGTTTGAAGGATGGCATCACTTTGGTGCTGGTATAATTTCCTGCGCGCTTTTCGGAATCTCCAAAGCCATATTCCATGATAACTCTAACAATTCGGTTGCCTTTCTCCTGAAACCGGTCGAAACTGAGTTCATGCCGTATATACATAAACATAAGCAAACAGCAGGTAAATGCCACCGCTAGTCCGGCCAGGTTGATAAACGAAAAGCCCCTATGTTTCCAAAGATTTCTAAGTGCGATGCGCCAGTAATTCTTTAACATACCCATTGTGTTGTAACAAAATTCCCCCAATGCCTGTGCCAATCCTTCAATTCATTGATTATCTGATTATTAAGCAATTTTCTATCGCTCAAAATGTCCGAATCCGAACAACCTGTGTTCGCTTTTACCTCCCACCCGACCGGTGGCACCGGTCGGGTGAAATTTTCTTGAGACAACCGCTGGTGGGCGAAAACTGCGCTTAATCACGGTAATCCTGCCATTACTGCTTCCTTAACATTTTGACAAAAAGTTCCAACCCTAATTTGCGCCCCGAAACAACCTTATCATGAACAAATTTTATCTCTTCCTTTGTATTGGGCTCTTTTCTCTATTTGCCAGTTGCAGTAAATCTAAAAATGGTGAAATACCTTACCAGGGTCCGCCTCCGGTTAGCAGGCCAGCCGGCCAGCCACTTGGTGACCAGCAAAATTTTCAAATTGGTGCTGCAGGTGGACAATTCAGCTCTGCGGATGGTAAATTGAAAGTAATAATTCCTGCAGGTGCATTAACAGAAACAACCACCTTCCTGGTTCAACCGATTTCCAATACAGCTGATGCCGGCGTTGGGACGGGATATAGAATTTTACCTCATGGGCTCAATTTTCAAAAGCCAGTTACCATTCAGTTTTCATACGAGGATCTTATAGACTCGATTCCCTCTGAGGATGTGTTGTCAATCGCCTATCAGTCCCAGGACGGAATCTGGCATATGGTACGACCACATACATTAAATAAAAACAATAAAACAATTGAAACTCCAACTACCCATTTCAGTGATTGGGTGCTGGTAACCTGGCTCAAACTCATACCAACAGCAGCTGAAGTTTCAACCAATGAACAAGTACCCCTGACTGTTTTAAACTTTCATCCTTATTCAAATGATCTGCTTGCACCGCTGGTAAGCTCCGATAATTCTACACTGCCACTCGGAGAAGGCAAACCGGTTCCCGCAGGCCTTATAAAAAAATGGCAACTCACTGGTCCGGGAAAATTGACTGGTTCGGGAAATAAAGGCAATTATACAGCACCTGCAACTGTTTCGGGTGAAGCAAGTGCTACTGTAGTTGTTGAATTAAAATCCGACGCACACCAATTACTGCTTCTTTCCAATATCAAAATCCTTGGTGAAGGAATACGGTACCGCTATGGAAACGGAGACTGGAGGACAATACCCGGACATATAGGGATTGCCACCGGAGACATATCCGGATTAGCAGGAGAAGATGATACAGATGTTCTTAGCATAATCTGGAAAGGTACATCCGGAACCTATGCATGGAATTATGAAGGAGGAAGCTGTGGAATGACAATAACCAATCCGCTGCTTTCAAAATACTATACCGCTTTCTATGAAATAACGGAAGAAGAAGTGCTCAACAGTGGTGGAGGAATTACCATTAATAATTGGGGGCCGATTGGAACGGTTGTAACTGGCAGCTTTCTTGTTTCACCTTCCGGAATTCGTTCCGGACTAAGCGGCCTGCAAATCGGAACAGAAACCGTAGAAGGTACTTTCCGCGTAAAAAGAATTAAGTAATCTCCCTTTCACCCGACCGGTGGCACCGGTCGGGTGCCACCGGTCGGGTGAAATTTATTTTTGAATACTGGTTAGAACAATTGGCTCGGCGCAACAAGGGCCCGTGGCCGCCTGAATGGAAGCTTTTACATCACCACTAATCACAACCTCGAGTCCATCCAGGTAATACTCCAATGCAAGGGTGCAGGGAATCAGGCGGGAATCAATGGTGCCGGCCTCTGTCAGATACACCGGTTCAGTTGCTGTTGCAGTAACCCGAACAATTGCATTTTTGTTGACTATTTTTCTTACCGTAGGTTGATCGCTGCTACAAGGGGTAGTCTCCCCTTTTTTATTACAGGCTGCAAAACATAGGACCAACAGCAGCAATCCCAACCAATTCCGCATAGTTTTTTATTGGCTGACAACAGATTCAGCCTTAGGGTTGCATATACCTAAACAAGCTTTATCCTGGTTCTAAAGTAATACCATTTACCGTTCATCTACCGTTCATTTACCGTTCATCTACCGTTCACTTACCGTCTTAAAACGGTTCATGAACGGTAGATAAACGGTAGATGGACGGTTAAAGAACGGTTAGTGGATCCATGTTAATACAAGGAAGAACCTGCCTTAAGCCTGCAATTGACCTACTAATAGAGTATCGGCTGCATCCGAAGAGTGGGCAATCTCATAGATTTTATCTATCGGATCATCTATTAAATAAATAAAATTGTTGAGGATTTCATCGATAATTTCGCTGCGTATACAACGCACAACTAATTCATCAAAACATATGGATACTCTACAAAAAATGAACGACGAAGGTGGTGATCAAACCGCCTCCAAGAACGGTGCCTCCAAATGTCCCTTTCACGGAGGAGCTGTAAAAGCGGTTGCCGGAGGTGGTACCAAAAACCAGGACTGGTGGCCCAACCTGCTGAAATTAAATATCCTCCGTCAGCATTCCACCCTTTCTAACCCAATGGGTGAATCCTTCAATTATGCAGAAGAATTTAAATCCCTCGACCTGGCCCAGGTTAAGCAGGACATTTTTAACCTGATGACGGATTCTCAGGACTGGTGGCCGGCTGATTATGGACATTATGGTCCGTTTTTCATCCGGATGGCATGGCACAGTGCGGGAACCTACCGTATTTCTGATGGTCGTGGTGGAGCCGGATCAGGTTCACAACGTTTCGCGCCCCTGAATAGCTGGCCCGATAACGCTAATCTTGACAAAGCCCGTTTACTACTCTGGCCAATCAAACAGAAATATGGCAAAAAACTTTCCTGGGCAGATCTTTTGATCCTGGCCGGAAACTGCGCACTGGAATCGATGGGTTTCAAAACCTTTGGATTTGCAGGTGGACGTGAAGATATCTGGGAGCCTGAACAGGATATTTACTGGGGTTCTGAAAAAGAATGGGTAGCCCAGCACCGTAATCCTGAAGCACTGGAAAACCCATTAGGCGCCACTGAAATGGGACTCATTTACGTTAACCCCGAAGGTCCCGATCGCACGCCTGATCCCGTTCTGGCAGCAAAGGCAATTCGTGAAACCTTCGGCAGAATGGCGATGAATGATGAAGAAACTGTAGCGCTGATTGCAGGCGGACATACATTTGGTAAAACCCATGGAGCTGCAGAGCCAACTAAATATGTTGCGGAAGAACCGGCCGCAGCATCCATTGAAGCAATGGGTCTGGGCTGGAAAAACAGCTTTGGTACCGGAGCAGGTGCAGATACCATTACCAGTGGGATTGAAGGCGCCTGGACAACCACACCGGCCAAATGGAGCAATGATTTCTTCAAACACCTTTTTGAATATGAGTGGGAACTGATCAAAGGCCCGGGCGGAGCCTATCAGTGGGAAGCCAAAAATGTGGGCGAAACCATCCCGGATGCGCATATCGCCGGTAAATTCCATAAACCCTTTATGCTAACTACGGATTTGTCGCTGAAACTTGATCCGGCTTACGAAAAAGTATCCCGTCGTTTTTACGAAAACCCCGACTACTTTGCCGACGCATTCGCACGCGCCTGGTTCAAACTGACCCATCGTGATATGGGACCAAAATCCCGTTACCTCGGTCCGGAAGTTCCGGCAGAAGACCTTATCTGGCAGGATCCGATTCCGGCTGTGAACCACCCACTGGTTGATGATCAGGATATAGCTTCCCTTAAAGCTCAAATCCTGGCTTCAGGGCTCACCATAGCGCAACTGGTTTCCACCGCATGGGGATCTGCTTCCACCTTCCGTGGATCTGATAAACGAGGCGGAGCAAATGGTGCACGCATTCGTCTGGCTCCTCAAAAAGACTGGGAAGTAAATAATCCGGCACAGCTGGCCAAAGTGTTGGAAACACTGGAAGCCATCCGTTCCCAGTTCAACAGCTCAGCTGCAAACGGAAAACAAATTTCCATAGCAGATATGATTGTTTTGGGAGGTTCTGCAGCTATTGAAAAAGCCGCTAAAGCAGTTGGTGTTGATATAACCGTTCCATTTATTCCCGGTCGCACGGACGCTTCCCAGGAAGAAACCGATGTAGAATCCTTTGCTGTATTGGAACCGGCTGCAGATGGTTTCCGTAATTACCTCTCCGCTTACCGTACAACTTCTTCTGCTGAAGAAATGCTGATCGATAAAGCGCAGCTCCTGACACTAACAGCTCCGGAACTGACGGCACTGGTTGGCGGAATGCGTGTGCTGAATGCAAATGCAGATCAAAGCAAACGCGGCGTATTCACCAATCGTCCTGAAATCCTGACCAACGATTTCTTTGTTAATCTGCTCGATTTAAATACCACCTGGAAAGGTGTTAACGGATCAAAAGATTTGTTCGAAGGGCGGGATCGTAAAACCAATGAACTCAAATGGTCAGCAACCCGTGCAGACCTGGTAATTGGTTCCAATTCAGAACTTCGCGCCATTGCTGAAGTATATGGTTGCGCAGACGGACAGGAAAAATTTGTACATGATTTTGTTGCTGCCTGGACAAAAGTGATGAACCTTGACCGTTTTGATTTAGGTTGATTAAGGCTCGGATATACACATGCAAAGTGGCCCGGAACCGGGCCACTTTTTTATACCGCAGTTAAAAAGAATAATTTTAGTCAAGCTTCATTTCCTGAACCTGATCCGGAACTATTAATTTTCCCAAAGTTGAATGTTTAATTAAATCAACACTTACACCCGGAGCATGCTCCAGTAACAAGAATCCGCCTTCGGGAAGTATTTCCAATACCGCCAGTTCTGTTACTATTTTTTTAACGCAGCGAACACCTGTTAAAGGCAAGGTACAGGACGGAAGCAATTTGCTTTCGCCGGCTTTGTTTACATGCTGCATCGCCACAATAATATTTCTTGCACTCGCTACCAGATCCATCGCACCTCCCATTCCTTTCACCATTTTTCCAGGAATTTTCCAGTTAGCGATATCACCCTTTTCCGAAACCTCCATGGCCCCCAATATCGTGAGGTCAACTTTTTGTGCACGAATCATACCGAAACTCATGGCTGAATCAAAAATAGCAGAGCCAGGCAGGGTGGTTATGGTTTGCTTTCCGGCATTAATCAGGTCGGCATCTTCTTCCCCTTTTTCAGGAAATGGTCCCATTCCCAATAAGCCATTTTCTGATTGTAATACCACATTTATTTCTGCCGGAATATAATTCGCAACCAGAGTAGGGATGCCGATCCCCAAATTCACATAGGAATTGTTTTTGATTTCCCGGGCAATTCGTTTTGCAATTCCGTTTTTATCCAGCATGCCTGTCTTTTTTTTGCGATGGGCGCGATGTTCTTTGTTCAATTCTTTTTTCATAGTCCTTTCCCTGAAAAATCCGATGTACATAAATACCGGGTGTATGAATATGATCAGGGTCAAGAGTTCCAGCAGGCACCAATTCTTCTACTTCTGCAATCGTCATTTTGCCTGCCATTGCCATTATCGGGTTAAAGTTTCGAGCAGTAGCACGGAATACAAGATTTCCGGCCGTATCGCCTTTCCATGCTTTTACAATTGCAAAATCAGCCTCAAACGCAACTTCCATCAGATAATCTTTTCCATTAAAATTGCGTTGTTCCTTACCCTCTGCCACTTCAGTTCCTACGCCGGCCGGGGTAAACACAACAGGCATGCCATACCCCGCCGCCAGGCACCGGGTAGCCAATGTTCCCTGTGGTATAAGTTCCACTTCCAGTTCACCTGTTAATAGCTGACGTTCGAACTCTGCATTCTCACCTACATAGGAAGCAATCATTTTTTTTACCTGCCGGTTTTGCAATAACAAACCGATTCCGAAATTATCAACGCCGGCGTTATTAGAAATACAGGTAAGTTCCTGTACACCGTTTTTCGCCAGCGCAGTTATACAATTTTCAGGTATGCCACATAACCCAAATCCACCCAACATCAGTGTCATTCCATTTTCAATTCCATCAATGGCTTCATCCACCGATTGCACCACTTTATTGATCATACTAATTATTTTTCTATTGCGCCGACCAACCGCCATCCAGCGGTATGGCGGTGCCGGTAATTGTTCCTGATCCTTCTACAGCAAGCAACAGCGCCATTTCCGCCAATACCTCTACCGGAACAAACGATTTTACGGCCTGTTTGTGCAACATTACTTTGGCCGCCACTTCCGACTCCGGTATACCGTGTGTCAGGGCCTGATCAGCCACTTGCTTTTCTACCAAAGGGGTTTTTACGTAACCCGGACAAATGGCATTACAGGTTATGTTGAAGGGAGCTCCTTCCAACGCCGCCGTTTTGGTAAAGCCCACCAGCCCATGTTTGGCTGCAACATAGGCACTTTTAAATTCAGAGGCAACCAGCCCATGAGCAGAGGCAATATTAATAATACGGCCAAACTGTCGTTCCTTCATATAAGGCCAAACAGCTTTGGTAAGATGATAGGCTGCATGCAAATTGATTCCAATAATATCGTACCACTTATTGTCGGGGAAACTTTCGATCGGCGCTACATGCTGAATACCTGCATTGTTTATAAGGATATCTATTCCACCAAACATTGCCGTTGCTTCCTCTACCATTTTTTTCAAGGCATCCGGATCAAGCATATTGGCAGCAGAAAACATATAATCGACACCGTGTTCACCCGCTACTTCAGCCGCAATGGATGCACCATTCGATTCCAGGCCATTAAAAACCAATTGATATCCTTTAGCAGCAAAGCCTTTTGCAATGCCCAATCCAATTCCACTGGTGCTGCCGGTAATTAAAACGGTTTTCTTTTTCATATCTGTAATTATTAAACAATGCCCGTGAAATAATAGATGCCAATAATGAGGAATACTGCGAATGTCTTGATGATGGTCATGGCAAAAATATCAATATAGGATTGGCGATGTGTTAATCCTGTTACTGCCAATAAAGTAATAACTGCTCCATTATGGGGCAGTGTGTCCATTCCACCACTTGCCATGGATGCCACTCTGTGCAATACTTCATTAGGAATACCATGTTGAGCCGCCTGTTCCAGATAGGTTTCGCTCATAGCAGCCAGGGCAATGCTCATTCCGCCTGAAGCCGACCCGGTAATTCCAGCAAGGCTGGTGGTGGTTACGGCCTCATTCACCAACGGATCACTGACGGCATTGGCCAGGCCCTGGTTAATCTGTTTAAAACCCGGCAAGGCCGCAATTACACTTCCAAATCCATATTCAGAAGCGGTATTCATGGTGGCAAGCATGGCGCCTCCTATAGAGGTTTGAATGCCCGAATTGAATTCTTGCCTTACTGTATTGAATGCAGTCAGTAAAACAGTAATGACACCTACAATCAATGCACCGGAAACAGCCCACACTGCAGCCAGTTTAGACACATCAATCGGTTGCACATCACTGATACCAATAGTCGAAAAATCAAATTTGCTTTCATACAGGTCAAGAATCAGCAAGGTGAACAGCTTATTACAAATTCCAACCAATAACAGGGGCAACACGGCAAGGGAAACTGAAGGCAATACGCCTTCACCCGGGCCTGCAGGAAGCGCAATGCCCGCGTTCAAACCGGATGACACCCCTGCTTCATACCCTTCTCCGGCTTTGACTGCTTTTTTACGTTTCCATTCCAGGTAGAGCATACCCAATGTAAAAACAAATATGCTTCCGATTAAACCCAGCCAGGGAGCAGCCCAGGTGGTTGTATTGAAGAAGGTGGTGGGAATAATATTCTGGATCTGTGGTGAACCAGGCATGGCATCCATCGTAAACGTAAAGGCACCCAATGCAATCGTAGCCGGAATCAGCCTCCTAGGAATATTAGCAAGTTTAAATAATTCAACAGCAAACGGATAAAGTGCAAAGGCAACTACAAATAATGATACCCCGCCATAGGTTAGTACGGCACCCACAACTACAATTGCCAGCATCGCTTTCTTTTCTCCAATTACCCGTATAATCGAATGAGCAATGGAACGGGCAAAACCCGACATCTCTATAAGTTTGCCAAAAATGGCACCCAGTAAAAACACCGGAAAATAAAGTTTGATAAAGCCCGCCAGTTTTTCCATGAATATGCCCGAGAAAAAAACGGGCACCAAAGACGGACCGGTCAGTGCCACTGCTAAGAGCGCAGCAATGGGAGCAAACAATATGACACTAAAACCGCGATAAGCGACGAACATCAGAAATGTCAAAGACAGCAGGATGATCAGAATATCCATACAACAAGTTTAATGATCTATAATCCGGCAGCCCGGTCTTTCAATAAGAAATGAATCAGGGTCGCTTCTCTTGCCCCTTCCATTGCATGTTTCCGTTCAGGTGTCCAATCATAAAAGCCAGTTCCTGACTTTGTACCATAATGGCCGTCGGAAACCAGGTCTTCCAGCACCTGCAAAGGACCATCTGTATTACATAGCTGTAAATACCGGAGAATGTCAGTATATACATCCAGTCCACCCATATCTGCTGATTCCAGCGGACCTGACTCGGGCAAACGTCTGCCGATTCCAAATCGAATGGCAGCATCTATATCTTCTTTGGAAGCAACACCAGATTCCAACAGAAACTGCGCTTCCCGAAACAGTGCAAATTGAAGGCGATTACCCACAAAACCCGGTATTTCCTTTTTTACCAAAATCGGTTTTTTGTTCATTTTTTTCAACAGATTGGTGGCGCGCTCCAATGTACTGGCACTTGTTGCAGGGCTGCCCACTACTTCTACCAGCGGCACCAGATGAGCCGGATTCCAAAAATGGGTAACGAGAAAACGTTCGGGATGCTTCATATTCGAAGCAATTGCGGTAGGTAGCAGGCCGGAAGTATTGCTCGCCAGCACAACATCTTCCGAACACCATTGATCCAACTCTTTAAAAATTGCTGTTTTCAGTGAAAGTACTTCCGGAATACACTCAATGATGAAGCTGGCCATTTGTGCAGCCGCTTCAAGATTGGTAACAGGCAGTATTCTTTTTTCTATTCCGGATAATTCGTCCGCCGCAATAAGACCTTTGTCCAGCATCAGCTGCAGCTTGTTATGAATTTCTTTGGCTGCTTTCTCCAGCTCTTCCGAATTCAGACCGTATAACGATACCTCCAATCCACACCAGGCAGCTTGCAGGGCAATTGAATGACCCATGGTGCCTGTACCAATTACCAGAATTTTTTCCATCTTTTTTATATAGCGGCAGAACCAACGATACTGCCAGATTAATAGGCCGGATTGTAAGCAACCGCTTTTGTCTTCTGCAATAATTCCTGCGCCGGCATATCAGCCACCAGGTAAACAGGTGAATGGTGTAACCAGGCAACACGGCTATTGCTGATTTCAGCACCGGTTACATCAAATAGTTTTACGCCTTCCGGTAAGGGAATGGTATAGGCTTGCCTTGATGTTTCCGGCAACCAGGCCACCAACACTGCTTTTTTTCCACTTTCAAATGCGTAGCCCTGTAATTCTTCGGATGAAGGACTATCAATTGACCCGATATATTTTGTATCAGCACCCAGAAAGCTGGCAAGTGCAGCCTGCGCAACGTACAGTTTGCGGGGTTGCCCCAGTTCTGTAATCAGCGCCAGTTCAAGATTATTGCCGCCCTCATTCATCATACCTTCTGCACCCTGGTGATAAAATATTTTATCAACCCCTCTTGCAAGTTTGATAATATTAAAGCGCACCGTCCAGTCTGCACCCTGCTGCTCATTTTCCAGCAGCAAATTGGCCGATGAATGATTTGGTGGCGCAATCCAGGGCAGCCAGGGATGATCATCGGTAGCATAATACGAAAACTCTGTTATCCAGATCGGCTTTCGACCCCCATGACGATCCATCATAGCCAATAATGTATCCATTTCAGGAATAAAATGTTCCGGCATCCGATGCATACCGTAGTTATGAATATTCAGAATATCAATAGAATTAAACCCATCCTCCGCAAAAAACTCTTTCATATAACGCCATGGCTCAGCGCTGAACCCGCCCAACACTTTTGCCTGTGGGTAGGCCTGCTTAATGGTGGGGTAGGCTTTTTTCAGCAAACCAATATAATCTGACGGTGTATAATCCGCACCAGGAATTTTATACGCTTTACCCGGCAAACAAAAGGAGGTCCAGACAGGCTCGTTCAAGAACTCGTAATAGTCCAGTTTAGGTTTATAATGATGTACTGCCTTCTGAATAAAATTCATCAATGCTGTCGGCTCTTTAGGCATATAGGCCATCCGGTACCATAAATAATCTTTGATGCTATCCGGCGCAACCGAACCCCAACCGGCAGCAGGTAATGGCGGAACGATTGGCAGTACCTTGTACCCTTCTTCCAGCTCCCGGTTAATTTGTTGATCAGAAGTCGCGAAGGACAGTTTTCCCGGTTCAGGTTCCAGCCAACCCCAGTTAACTGACCAGTTACGGGCCCATTTCAATCCGGCCTGCTGTAATGCCTTTCCCAATTCTTTTGTTACAGGAGCATGATTTACACCAAACAGTGCATCATCGGCCAGATAGGGTTGAATGATCGCCAGCCGGAAAACTTTTTCTCTTTTTATTTCGCCTTCCACCCAGGTGTATTTTGCTTTGTAAAAACCGGGTTTTTTCAGCGGCAAATTCCATTGGAATTGTTCAGCGGAACCGCCTTTTAAGCGTAGTTTTTTTTCTTCCTTTGAAATAACCTGGCCAAAAAAATCGGTCAGTTCCTGCTCTACCACCAGATTCTGTGCAAGTTTATTCCTGTTCGAATACCCTGCCTGCAGTTTCGGCGTTTCCCCCAGGTGAAATATATTCCCAAATTTTGTTGAGGCAAGTTCAAACTCCCATTGAAGACGTGGCTTATAGGAACTGGCTTCCTGCCCCTCCTCCAGTTGAATGGCATCGATCCATACCACCGCCTCATCCTGTTCATTTTTCAACGCCGGGCCTACTGCAATAAAAAGTTCGGCCGATTTCGCCTGCATGCTGAAACTATACCGCTTCCATTCCTTCGTAAGTGTAACCTCTTTTTTTTCAGACAGCACTTTTTGACCGTAGTAGGGAGATAGCCCGTACTCCTGTTGCAAACGCGCAGGAACGCCCACCCTGTCTGCACGCATATAAACTGAAAGGGTGTACCAGTTACCAGGCGTTACGGTCAACCAACCGATATTAGCAGCCAGTGGCGCTTTTTGCACCACCCGTGCAGCAGGCCAGCAATCATAGTAACTGACATGGGTTTTACCCGGGCCCAACTCTATTTGCAGACTACGGTCACCATCAACCGATTTTGTTTTTACAACCGTTCCATATAAACTGGTAAGATCTCCACCCCATCCTGTGTGTTCTCCCAGGGAAGACCATCCACCCGAGCCCTCTTCAAATGAACTGTTCGGCAGCTGATTGCCTGATTTCAGGGCAGGAATACGCGGACTTCTTTTAACTATCTGCTGTGTATCAATGGCTGTTTTGGCTTCTGCTCTTTTCCAGCCGCTCTGTTTGCGCAGACTATCCCTATGCATGGCTGTACGAATAATAAACCCTTTTACGGTACCTGCCAGTACAATTACCGAGTCTCTGCTTTCCAAACTTACCCCATGGTCGAGCCAGTCTCCTGTAACCCCAGTGGGTACCCGGCCGGCCGGCTGCCACTGCAGACCGTCATCGGTTGACAGGTAGACTTCCTCTCCTTCAGTGTAGGTGGAATAATAAACCAACCCATATCCAACCGATATAAAATCATCCGCCGCACCTTTAAATTTCCCGGCGTTGGTCCAGTTACCACCCATATCGGTGCTGCGAAAAATTGTACCTGCTTTATCTGCCTGCAGTAAAACACCGGATGCGCCATATTCCGTGGCAAACAAGGGTTCACTGGTAAGCGCGGTTTGTAGTTTCCAATTCCTTCCATCGTCATCACTTACATACAGCTTGCCATCAAAACTGTTTACAAGCAACCGACCACCAGCCTGCTCAAACCGATACAATGCATTGGTACCGATTTTGCCTACATCCTTCCATGTTTTTCCTTCATCGGTTGACCGGTAAATATGACCACCATCGGTATCGGTACTGCTAACGAGTAAACTGCCTTTTTCTGTAAAAACGATGCCATAGCTCGCCTGGGCCCCATCGCGACTATTGTTGACCGTTAGTTTGGTCATTTTCTGCCAGGATCTTCCTCCGTCTATGGTTTTAAGTACCTCGCTTTCTCCTGTAAGTAAAAAAAAATTCTGTGTATTACCTGTTTCGGCAATACAGGTAATATTCGCTCTGGCAGGCGTGGCTATCCATCTCCAGTTTCGTCCGTAATCGTAGCTGATAAACAATTTTCCGGGTTGATCACCGCGGGTTGCACAGGCAACAGTTGAACCACCAAGGGCTTTGATGGCATCAATTCTGCCCCCTTTAACCAACTCCACCGATTTCCATTTTTGCAACAGCGGAGGCTTTTGATCCTTCGCCTGAGCATATGTGTTACCCGAATAAATTGTACCACAGATCAGCAGGCAAATACCTGCTAAAAAATTACCAGGATGCTGCATCTTTATTCTTTCAATGTTAAAAGGAGTGGATAATGATCTGATAGGTTATGCGTCACTTTATCCTTACGGATACTAAACCGAACAGCCTGCTTGCGGGCAGCAGGATTTAACCAGATATAATCAATTCGGGAAGGGCCTCCCCAGTAAGTTGGTTTATGCTTATACCCTTTTGTCGGACAGGTAGAAGTAAAACCTTTTTTGCCTAATTCATTGCTATCAAGGTATCCGGCAGCAATCATTGCATCAATAACAGAATAGTCATACTCCCCATCTCGCATATTCTGCAACTCAAACCCTTCCTGTTTCATGGCAATCGCACGCCGTATTCTTCCAGAATCAGCATAGGCAAGGCTGTCAACGGGTGAAATATTATTAAAGTCTCCCATAATCAATACCGGCTCATCCGATGGCAATGCATTGGCTTTCTCCAAAATAAAATTGATTTGCCTTAACCGATTGGGTGCTTTAAAGGGGTCCAGGTGCACTACGAACACATGGTACAAGCGATTGACCTTCGCATATATATACCCTACATACTGATCAATCTGTACCCGTTCCACCTGTTCCAATGGATATTTCGAACTGAGCCCTACGGGATAACCATTTTCACGCAACAATACCGAATAGGGGTGACCATAACTTCGGCTGAATGAATCCAGCGATCTGTGTGTGAAGCCATTCAATTCCTGAAACGACACAATCGCCGGATCAATTTTTTTCACCCATTGCGTGAATGCAAGTTTCCGTTCCTGCTTCTGCTGCAGGCCTTCCAGTACATTGTAATTCAACACCACAAAACCAGATTGCGATAAGAGAACTGTGGGCAGGAAAAGCAGCAGCATGCCACAAAAACTACGTTTAACGGAAACCATCATATTTACTTACGGTTTTTAACAGATTTGGGAGTTTTCAACGGAGCCCGAAAATCACCCTCCAGGTAATTCATTACCAGGTTGATGAGATCGTCAGCAGCTTTAGGAGTTACACTTGATACAGTTGGCTCATAACCTCCCCAATTCCATTCATTTTCAGGAAGCAGGTAACCAAACCATCCATTGGTATAACCGAAATAGAAGGTGCTGGGAAATGGAGACCGCTCGCGGATTTCATTGGAAATTTCACAGAACAATTCCACAGGAGCTCCCCATACTGCCAGTTCATCATTTATTCTGAAAAACCTGATAGGCATTCGTACAAAATGCTCGCCCGCCTTGGTAGTGCGATTGAATTTTGCCAATCGTTGTGGCCAGCTGAGATCAGGGCGGCGGGGTGTTTCCAGAATCACTTCACCGGCATGCAGGTTAACGTCTGTTCCGGTTGCAATTTTTTTGGAGGCATCCAGAATCTTATCTCCCAGCATCAGGTTGAATTGCTCCAGCACTTCGCCTGTTCCTGTACTGTAAATTGGTGCAATATTTCCTGCGGCGCCGTTGATAAACAACATCGGTGCTCCGGATTGCTTCTCTACATATTCAGCTACCACACCCGGGCCATCGCCGCTGATGTGCATATTTTTATTTCCCAACACCGTACCATGCATGGCATAATTGGCAACCGTGCCCAGCAGGGTGCCATCCAGTTTTTCGAGTTTAATTAAACCGATCTTGCGATCTACCGGCCCATCAGGGTCAATTCCCAGTGTCGATTTACCATTCATCAAACGGGCGCGGCGATTGATATTGGCATTCGAATGCCCCCAGCCGATTCCAAGTTTTGCAGGAACGAGGTTACGCTGAGCCTGTTTTATTCCCTCCAATAACTGGCGGCCAACAAAATCAGTATATACGGTATCTACCGCATGCTCATACCGCTCCGGCATAAATACGCTGGTAATATCAGGGTGACCAACTTCCGGCGCAGAATGCGTGTGGGTGGTTGTCCACCAAACGTTTACCGGATCAATGCCCAGTTCTTTTTTCAGCCAACCCGCCACGCGATCGTATTCAACAGGCGAAATAATGCAGAGATCTGATGACACCAGAAAAAACTGACGGCGGCCATCATCCATCGCAAGAATTCTATGATAGATCCGATCGCGGATTCCAGTAGATTTTCGTGCCTGATACCCCAGCAGTTGCTTGGGCTCGTCGGGCGTTATATCCACTTTTACCACTGCTGCTCTGAAGGATGACGGACTTGATGCAGACTGCGCTAAAGCAGTTGTACCAAACCAGGTGAGGAACACCAGGCACAGCAAACCCATTTTGCCCGGGAATTTCATATTCGGAAAAGCCTTATGCATATCAGTCATTTTAGGTTCAAAAAAATATTACTGTTGTTCTCCCTGCTTTAAAAATGCCAGCAGATGTGCCATATCCTCTACACTGATCTTCGCTTCCAGCCCGGGTGGCATTGCCGACATATTCAACGCTTTCAATTGTTTGATCTCATCTCTTGAAATTGCTTTTTCATTTCCCGGTGATAACCGGATGGTAACTGCCGTAGGCGTTTCTGATGCAAGAATACCCTGCAGAATTTCACCACTGTTTAATTCAACAGACCATAAATCATAACCCGGAGCAATAGACGCAGCCGGAGAAAGTATATTATCCAGAATTGCTTTTGCCGACCAGTTGTTAACCGATCCCAGATCAGGTCCAAAATCAAGGCCTGTTTTGCCCCTTACCTTATGGCAGAGCGAACAATTGATTTCATAGATACCTTTCCCTTTCTGAGGATCACCTTTCTTTTCTAAAGATGCCTGATAGGTTTTGATAACTTTCTCTGTATCCTGTTTGCCCAGCAACGGTCTTGCACGGGTACGAATACCTTCATCGGGGTTTCCTAATAACCATTGAGTGCGCGGCCACCCCAGTGACAGAGGTTGCACTTTTCCGGTTTCAATTGCAGTCAACAACATGTTGGAACGTTCAGGATTGATCATGAACATTGCCAACCCTGCATCCTGCACACCAGAAGGAAGGGTTTCCCATTTGGTAAGCAGGTAATGACATACCGTGGTATCAGGAATTGCATTTAATGTGCGTAAGGCAGCCAATTGAACAGACATTTCTTCCTTCTCCTGAATCCGCCCCAGTAACAGATCCTTGTTGGAAGCCGGATTTCGAAGTGATAAAAAGTCAACTGCTTCAGTCCGCTGCTCCTTTGTTTTGGAAGCATCTTTGATAACAGCAATTGCCTGTTGAATGGCAGCCTGTGCGGCAGCTTCATCCGGAATGCCAATTACTTTCAGCATACGGAAAGCAGCTTTTCGCACATTGCTGTAAGGGTGATTAAAAAATGTTTTGACCAGTAAAGCCTGCTCTCCCTTGAAAACAGAATTGGTGGTTTTGGTTCCCTGTGCAATGCCTTCCAATAAGGCGGCCTGCAGGGCACTCTCTTCTTTAGTTCCCGATTTAACCGCTCTTTCCACCAACCGGCGAATATCAGCAGGTTTATCAACGGTTGCCACAATGGATGACAAGCGCTGAATCAACGATGCGTAGGCGGGGTTCTGTGGCTGATATTTTTCCAATACCACATTCAGCAGAGAAGCTGTTTGGGTGGCATTGGCAGACAACGCAGCAATCTGCACCCATTTATCATTCAGGTCGCGAAACAGCAACTCGTTGCGTACGCTGGAAGCATCTGCACTATTAATAAAACCAAGTGTACATAGAAGCTGAAACCGCACTTTGGCATCAGCATCCTGTTTCAATGACAGTAATGCCTGCACCACGCCTGCATTGGAAAGAAATTGTTCCGATAACCGGATCGCATTCTCCCGTACACCGGCCACCGGATCTTTCAAGGCCTGAATAATTAAATCAGGCTGAAGCGCTCCCAGTCCGTTCAGGGTCCACAATGCATGTAATCTTCCAAAAGCTGCATCTGTGCGAACCGCCATTGCTTTCAGGGCTGATACCGCCTCCTCTCCGCCACGGTCTACCAGCAACCGCTGTGCATTCATTCTCCACCAGCTGTTAGGGCTGGCCAGTTTCTCTACCAGTTCAGCGGCAGAAGCATCGCCCAGTTTGAGGTTCTTGGTCCAGTCAGCCGGACCCGCATCTTTTCTGGAAATCCGGTAAATTCTTCCTTTATCGGTTCCATTATACAATTCGCCCGATTCAATTACTTCATCACCCATCCATTCGGGGTGTTCAATAATCTGACGGTAATAATCAACTACATAGAGTGCGCCATCGGGGCCAACATACATATTCACCGGACGAAACCAGTTGTCGGTGGACGTCAGAAAATCTTTCCGTTCCAATACCCGACTCGCAGTAAAACTTGCACCGGTATCTTTCAATCGGTCAACATGAATCAGGTTACTAACCGATTCGGTAACAAAGGTGATGTCGTTGTTATTATAGGCATCAGGAAATGCGCCACCAAGATAGGCGGTTAAACCGCAGGCAGATGTTATTACGCCCACATCAGTCAATAACTGCGTTTGTGGATTGGTGGTAGTAGGAAATACTTCACAGGCATCGCCATGGTCAGACAAATTCTGTGTTGCATTGGAAACAACCTGGTATGGATTACGTTGCAGATAACCAGCCTGCATTACCTCGTGATATACGTGAATGGCATTGGCTACCAGTAAGCGCCGTCCCCAGGCATCAAATGCCTGACCGAACTGCGTATTGCTCGATGTTGTTTCCAGTAAATGTTTGTCGGGGTTCAGGCGAACTGACCTGCCACTGGCATTCTGTGGAAGCCGCGCAGCATCCGGCTTACCGGGATAAAAAATTTCGGTACCAAGGTCTCCGAATTCTTCTTTGTATTCCCGGGTTGCGGTAGCTCCTTCATGCGCCAGGTAAACCCAGTTATCCAAACCATAAACCGGGCTATTCACATTGTGTTGCGGGTTAGATAAGGCAAAACCTTTTACCAGCGTATCGCAACGCTCGGCCTTCCCATCACCGTCTGCATCTTCATAATACAGCAGATTAGGCGCGTCCGTAACCAGCAAGCCTTTTTTCCAGCGCATGATACTGTTCGGCAGATTCAGGCCCTCTGCAAACACCGTGCTTTTATCCATCACACCATCGCCGTCTTCATCGGTCAGCATGCGAACCTTCCCTGTACCACTCTGGTCGAGCGGGTAACCGTGCATTTCCACCACATACATACGCCCATACTCGTCAATTTCCATGTCAGTAGGGTCTGACAACAGCGGCTCACTTGCTATCAACTCAATTTTAAACTCATCTGGCAACGCAAAGGTAGCCAGGGCTTCCTTCGGTGTTAATCCACTGCTGAGTTTGGGCTTGCTCTTACATGCCGCCGCCATCATAATAACCGCTACTCCCATGTACATACACGACCGGGCCCAACGGTTTCCTGCTCTCCAGTTTAAATCCATCTTATAACGCATTAATTTTTGGGTACTACTCTAAAATTCGAAATGGCAAAATTGCTTTCTCTCGATTCGCCATCCGAATACAACCAGCCAAACCAGGCATAATTATCAGTGGGGTGCGATGCGATATCCAATGGCAGGGTAATGGTTTCCCATTTGCCTTTGGTATCGAGTGGTTTCCCGAAATAATTATAGGGCCAGCGGTAATAATAATCGGCAATATTGAAAATGATATCTCCTTTGGTAATGGCCAGTTTGGTGTTCATCTCAAACTTCATTACATAGTTGGTTTTATTCGCTCCCATGGCCCCGGCAGGCCAGTTGATGTAAGAGGTGAAAAATGCATCCCATCCCCAGGCTGAATAAGCACCCTGCTTCACCATCATGAGGCCGGGGTTTTTTGGAAAATCGGGGTGGCTGCTAACCATGCCTGTAGCCGGTGCCACTACTGGATGAACGATAATCATGTTCCGCGTATCGAGGTACCAGCTGCTGTTGGTAGAAAAGGTTGAATTCAATGGTGCCGGTCCCTGTACGGTTACCGGTCCCATTTCGGCGCCAGCCGGTACTACTACTTTAATATACTCAGCTGCCAGTGCGGCAACGGGTGCTGTAACACCACCGGTAAAACTTACCGCTGTGCCTTCTGCAGTAAAATAAAGATCAAAGAAATCGCCCATTATTTCAAGGGTATCTCCCGCCAAAGTATGTTCATTCCGAAGTCCCTTTACCACAAACGGTGGAGTGTTTAATATGAAATTATAACTCGCTTCGCCTGCTTTGGTCACCACTTTTACGGTATTGGTTACTTCAGCAGGAACCTTGCGCGGGATTCTTACCGACACCAGCGTATCAGATGCATAGATATTTTCTCTAGGCACTTCCAGATCACTGAAAAAAACCGATTGTGTTAGTTTCAGGTTAGTACCAATGATCAGGATCCATTGATTCATATCGCCGCTTGAAATATTGGCAGCATGATTAATGGAAGTAGCAACCCGGCTGATGGAGGGTGGGCCATCAGGTGAGTCTTTTTCCTTTCCGCAGGAAACAAAGGCTGCAGCCAGCACACAACAGAGCAGGGTATATTTGAATATGCTTTTCATATACAGTGTTTTGATTTGGGAAGAGGTTACCATCCCGGATTATTTTCGTTGATCTCCTTGTTGGAATTGATTTCAGAAAGCGGAATTGGCAGTAAAAGAGATCGTTCATTACGTGCCTTCGTTACATTAAAACGATCCACATTCATGAAATTCATCACATCCATATAAATTCCCCAACGCATCAGATCAAAACGACGGTTGCTTTCGAACAGAAACTCACGTCCTCTTTCTTCCAGAATAAAAGAACGCATCTGGTCTTTGTTCATATTGATTGTAGCATCCAACGTATTGGATCTGCGGCGCACAACGTTTAACGAAGTATAGGCATCGCCGATATGGCCCAATTCGTTATTGGCCTCCGCATTAATTAGATAAACGTCTGATAAGCGAAGGATTGGATAACGTGCATTTCCCTGACCCAGCACTTTCTGCGCTACGTCATCATATTTGGTGGTATATGCTTTATCTTCTTCCTTTCTCCAGGTATATCCATCAACAGCATACTCGGTATCCTCCTCGGGGAAATAGAATTTTCCAAGTATCGTTGGCTGGTGATTAATACCATGTAAAATCCGCTCATCCTGTTTGGTTCCATGCTCCAGGAAATTGTTATAGTAGGCTCTGGTTGCCCAGGACCAGCCACCACCCGTACCGGGTCCAAACAATTGAAATCCGCTGTATACCTGCACCAACGCACCTTCCGGTAAAAGGGCACCATAGAACTCGGCGTTCAGCATGTTTTCATTTCGGTGTTTATTCGGGATTTTGAAATTGTCCATGAAATTCTCAAACAGTGTACGGCCGCTGGTAGCAATCACTTCAGCAGATTTCGCTCTTGCCAGTTCATAATACTCGGCGCTGTTCACACCTTCATGACCAATAACAACCCGTTTTGTGAACGGATAGCTGGCATAGGGTCTGTTATCACCGTCTGCAATACGCTCAGTGAGTACATTGATTACAACACCACTCAATGCTCCTGAGGCAATAGTTGCATAGGTTTTAGCCAGAAGTGCAGACGCAACATCTTTGGTAAGACGGCCTATACCTCCTGATCGGGGATCCTGATACGGAAACAACATGGTTTCTGCCTGCTTCAGATCACTGATCACCTGCTCATACACCTGCATTACTGTGGCTCTACCCATATCAGCCGGTTCTTTGTCGGAAGCAACCGTTGCCAGCCTAATAGGAACACCGCCATAAAGCCTAACCAGATCAAAATAACAAAAGGCGCGGAAAAAATAAGCTTCGCCCAATACGCGTTGACGTACATCGGGGTCAATATCCATTCCTTCCACATTTTCCAGCACTGAATTTGCACGGGCAATCATCCGGTAGCGATCATTCCAGGGAACATCAGTTCCCCAAAATCCCAGGTAGTTGCCATGGCCAATATGCCCGAAAAACCAGGCCGGACCCGATGCATGATCTGTATCATTTTCATACTGCCAGAAATTACCATACAGTCCATTTGACAATAGCATATTATAAACGCCTACAATAGCAGCATTGGCATCTGCTTCCGTTTTATAAAAAGAAGTAGGCACCAAAAAGTCATACGACTCTTCTGTAAGTTGTTTTTTACAGGATGCCAACAAGGTGGTTGTAAAAAAACCGAGGAGAAATATCCTTTTCATACACTGAATTTTTCGTTGATCAAACCAGTTTAGAACCCAACCTGTACACCCAGGTTAAATGTTTTTGAAATTGGGTAAGAGCCATAGTCTACCCCACGTCTTGCCGGGTTATCACCGAACGCATTTACATCAGGATCGTATCCTTTGTAATTGGTGATGGTTATCAGGTTCGACGCATTGGCATATACCCTCAGGCGATCGATATAACGGGTATGAGCAAGTTGGAATGTATAGCCCAGTGACAGGTTTCTGAGACGGACATAACTTGCATCCTCCATAAATCGCTCTGTAATGTAAAAATTACGGGTATAGGTAAACCATGCTTTAGGTGTGGTGGAATGTTCCCAGTTCGTTGGTGTCCAACGGGTATCATATGCATCTTGCAATGTATTGTACATTCCTCCCAAATCATTCAGGAACGTATTATTCATATTGATGATATCGCCACCTACAACTCCATTGACAAAAATATTCAGGTCGAAATTTTTATAATTTAATGTATTGTTGAATCCGAAGAAAAAGTCGGGGTTAACATCACCAATTATCCGGCGATCGTGGTCGTTCACCACACCGTCTCCGTTCAAATCAGCATACCGGATTTCTCCTACCAGAGACTTGATAGCAGCATCTGTTAAACCGGCATTTTCAGGAACAGCTCTCACCTCCGCTTCATTACGATACAATCCATCTTCCACACGTCCGTACAACGCTCCGATTGGATACCCTACTTTCTGAATGAAGGGAACACTGGAAGCACGGTGGTCGAGCGGACTGGCAAATTGCTCTGTTACGCCATCCATTAGAGATAAGATCTTGTTTCTGTTGGAGGAATAGTTCAATGACACATCCCAGGAGAAATCTTTTTTACGAATGGGAGAACCATGCAACGTCAATTCAATTCCTCGGTTTTGTACCGCACCCGCATTTACCCTTTTGGAGGTAAATCCTGTACTACCCGGTATAATGATTGATTGCAGCAGGTCATACGTTTCCTTATGATAGAAATCACCAACCAACCCTAATCGGTTATTGAAAAAACTCAGATCAAAACCAATATTATATTGATCGGTGGTTTCCCATTTCAGGTTGTCGTTACCCGGCTGATTGTCTGCAAATCCAGAAGTCAATGCACCGTCAATCGGGTATAGTGCAGGACTCAACTTATTCTGTGTTTCATACGCACCAATAGCCTGGCTTCCTGTTTTACCGTAACTCAAACGAAGTTTTAACTCACTCACCAGGTCAGATTCTTTCAGGAATTTTTCTCCTTTTACATTCCATGAAAAAGCAGCAGAGGGGAAATAAGCCCATTTGTTATTCTTAGAGAACTTGCTCGATCCGTCTGCACGGAAACTTACCGTCAGGTAATATCTGTTGTCGTAGTTGTAGTTAACACGCGCCAGCCCAGATGCCAAGGTATTTCCTGATTTGCCGTTGCTCACAATCGGAATTCCCGTTGCAGCACCAAAATTGTTGGTTAAGAAGAAATCGGTAGGAAAATTAGACACCTTATTGTACCTCGATTCGGAAATCCATTTTTCAAAGGTTCCACCAACAGTTGCGCCAATATTGTGCTTATTAACTATTTTATGGTAGTTCAAAACACTTTCACTCGCAATTGCTTGCCAGGATCCGTCGCCTATAAAAGCTACTCCGTTTTCGGCAATGCTCACCACCTTCGGAATGTATTCATCTCTTCTGCCACTGAAAAGCGAATAGCCCACATTCTGTCTGAATTTCAACCCTTTTGCCAGTGTTGCTTCCAGATAAGAGGATGTGAAAATTGATGTACTCTGGATCTTGTTATACATCTTTTTAGTATAGAGGTATGGATTCACCAAATTGGCAACTACTGTTTCGGTATTAGTAAGACTATCGATGACTTCCGCAGTTGGCATAAATGTCAGCGCGGATCTTGTAACCCCCGCGGCAAACGTATTATCAGTTATGTTGGTACGCACCATATTATTGGTTTCACGCGCAAAATTTATACTGGTACCTACTACCAGCCAGTCGCGGATGTTCCGGTTTAGGTTCGCCCGGATATTGAACTTATCATACTTAGATCCGATGATCACACCTTCCTGGTTCAGGTAGTTGAAGGAAAGCAAATGGTTGCCTGCATTACTACCTCCTGAAACAGAAATTGTATGGTTTTGGGTCATCGCGTTCTGAAAGATAACATCCTGCCAATTGGTACCTTTTCCTATAAACTCTTCGGGTAAGGGTGCCCGTACAAAACGGTTGGCAATTGGATAAAACTGCATTTCACCATCGAATGGCAATTGCGTATTGGTGCCCGTGAGGTCATTGGCAGTTTGTTGTCCTTCATTCCGCATCAAGGCATAATGGTAGGCATCCAATACTTCCAGTTTACGAACAGGTTTGCTAACAGACGCATTGCCGTTGTATTCTACTTTATCCGGACCGAGTTTACCTTTTTTGGTAGTAATAATAACCACCCCGTTGGAACCGCGTGATCCGTAAATAGCCGTAGCTGATGCGTCTTTTAAAATTTCAATCGATTCAACATCGTTCGGGTTGATGGATGCCAGCGCATTTACCTGTTGGGCACTACCACCGCTCGATCCGGGCGTTTGTGAACCATTGCTTCCTCCATAAGGAATTCCATCAATTACATATAATGGATTACTGGAGGTAAACGAATTTGAACCCCGAATTTGGATATTGATACCTGCACCTGGTGCACCGTCACTTGTTCTTACCTGAACACCTGCTGCCCTGCCCTGTATAGCAGATACAATGTCAACAGGCGCAGCTTTGCGAATATCAGCTCCCGAAACAGATGTAACCGATCCGGTTAAATCTCTTCGCCGTGTAGTACCATAACCAATTACCAGCACTTCATCCAGTGAATTGAACGTGGAAGCCAATTTTACAGAAACACTGGTGGCTTTTGAGACATCCACTTCCTCTGTTTTTCTACCGGTGTAACTTATGCTGATTATTGTGCGGTTTGACGGAACGCGGAGGGAAAATTTCCCCTGAGCATCCGTGCTGGTACCCTGTCGGGTGCCTTTCACTGTAACCGCAGCGCCCGCAAGAGGTTTGCCTTCCTCATCCTTCACCGTTCCACTCACCTCCTTATCCTGCGCATATGCTGATGAAGCGCCGGTAAAGAGAAAAAGCAGGCCGATGATTGCCGCCAAATAAAAGAATCTCATACTAAAAGCAGTTTAGTTTTGAATAATAAAGTCCAACTTAATCCAAATGTGGAACAGAAAATGTCGGTTGCTTTGCAGGTTATATCAATAAATTAACCGTTGTGGTTTTTTATGCTATTTTATCTTTATTGAGCAGGGTTTAATCGTATTTCACGCAGGTCAAGAATGGCTCCCAAACCAAAATCAACAGACGGACGGAACACCACTCGATGACTTCCTGCCGCTAACTTCACATGGCCAACTGAAACTGTTTTAAAGGTTTCCCATGAACCCGATTTACCCACTTTCCCTTTTACTGTCTGTGGTCCAAACTCAATTACAAAACCTTTACCGGATTCTTCATCAGATACAGACCACTCAAGTGTTACATCATAAGTGCCGCCTTTTTCCACCACTACATACCATTCTACACGTGAACTTGCTGTAAACCAGCCAAACGCCCTCCATTCAGGCATATACGCAATATCTAATCCTATTCCCGTGCCCTTTTCTGCGATGAGTTTTAGCGCACCGCTTTTTTCAGCAAAAACTGTTCGCGGAATATTTACCGTATCCAAATTAATAGTAGAGAATTGCGCTGAAGCGTTTACACTTAAGAATAAAGCAAAAAGAAAAAACAACGATTGCAGTCGGGTCATGATGTCTGATTTAGTATATATTAAAAGAAATTACCGTTTTATAAACTCACGGGAAGGATTATCCGAAATCTGAACACCGTGCTCGTTTTCGGCCTGAACCGTCCACCAATACCTGCCTGGTTTCAGTTCCACAGTAGAATATTCGGGTTTACTGAGACCGTTTACTTTTTTCGCGTTGCGAAAATCCGGTCTGTCAGATATAAGTATAGTCCAGGAGGCCGCACCCTGAGATTTATTCCATTGCAACAGACTAGGTGTAGATGGTTCTTGTTGGTAAAATGGTGCTGGCGGAATATTTACTGCATCAATCCAAGAACGATAATAACCACCCTGCTGCCCTGCACTGGAAAAATCACAAAATTGCCATTCTTTGCCTGCAGCATCCTGAACCATTATCAAAAGCCAGGGCTGTTTTTCGTCGTCTGCCGTGGGCAGTGATTCGATTTTCAAAGAGCGAAGATCAAGCTGTGCAGGTGGTTGATTCGTTGAATACCGCATGTCCTGGGCCAACAAAATCGGCCCTTTGTAGATCGCCACTTTACCGCTGTACACTTCTTCTCCGGCGCGTACGCGCGGACGAAAATCCAGTATCAGTTCAATCAGGTCACCGGTTTTCCACTTGCGGTCTATTGTGTAATAAGTACCTGCCATGGGTGCCGGCAAGGCTTTTCCATTCAATAATATAGTGTTATTTATAGACCATTGCGGAATCCGTAACTGTACCGGTATTTTTTGCGATTGGCTTAAGGAAATATGTAAGCGAATGTTGCCGTCTTCCGGATAGCTGGTTTCCTGCTGTATGCTGAACGTATTATTTCCTTTCACATTCGTTGTTAATGTAGAAGGGCCGTAATAATTCAAAACCAAACCGCCAGCGTTTTCCAGCAACGCCCAGTTAGCAATGTTGCCAATAGCCCTCGGCGCGTTGGAGGAACAACAATTCAATTCGATGCCATCGGATGGGCCCTGTCGGAGTTCACAAAAACGACGAAATCCTTCTGGTTGCGTACCATAAGAAGAACAGCCGCCATCCAACGGGATCGATCCCAATGCACTGTTCAACGTACTCCACTCCAACTCATCGGCCACCCTCGAGTCTCCGGTAAGCCGCAACATATCGGTAGATAATAAGGTCCAGGCTACGGTACAACAGGTTTCGATAGTACCGTGTTGATACGGTGTTCCCAGCAGTCCTTCATTTGTTGAAAAACCACCGGTAGCATGTCGTTCCGTTTTCCGTAACGTATGCCACAAATGTTCCATAGCTTTTTTATAGGAAGGATTTCCTGTAACCCAATACATTTCGCCCAACGTCTGAATATTATGAATACCTTCCCAGCGACGCACCGGAAAATCGGCAACCGGCTTTTTATCTACGCCCAATTGATAATACGCAACACCGCCATTTTCATTCCAGGCTTCGTGCATCAGGTAGGTGGCAAAACGGAAATATTCGGGATTTTTGGTTTCCCGGTATACCAACGCAACAGCATGACTGATCGCCTCGCTGGCCCCACCCGTCTTAGGAATGGATTTTCCGCCTGCACCAAATTCTTTCTTTACCAAATCAACAATCCTGATCGCTGACTGAAGTGCGGGGTCAAACCTTGTATCCTCATAATAATGAATGAGTCCGCAAACCATGGCATAATGATTCCATAAAGAAAGCGGCCCGTTCAAATCAGTAAACGGTCCCATATATCCATCTGCCCGTTGTGTCTTCAATAAATCCAGCACATATTGATCAATATTTTTCTTTAATTCAGGGTCTTTTGTTAAACGCCAGGTTAACTGGGCCGAACTAAGGTATTGCCCGGGAAACACGCCCGCCCAATCAGGAATATCTTTTTCGGGACGATCGCGCAGCATTCTTAACAAACCCGGATTTCGCCTGGGAAAATCAATCATGTATTGTTGAAGATGATGTACCCTGCTTTGCAGGTACCCATTCAACTGAATAGTGAATTGTTCGGGTCGGCTAAACGTTGCGCGCTTAGGATTTAGAGATGGCAAATCACTGCCCGACTGAATAAAATCAAGTTTAGCCAGGTGGCCATCGATAGATTTACCATTCTCTGTTACTGCCCTCACCGTCCACAACAGGCTGGATAGACCAGCCATTTCGTGGGTAATCTTAAATGACCGCTGATTTCCTGCTGATAAGCGTTTCCAGATTTTCGCCGGCTGAGCTTCGCGATAAAGTTCTATTTCATACCCGATTGCACCCGGCACCGGCAACCACTCCAATACTATTCCGTCTGGTTTATGGGATTGCGCACCATTGGCCGGACGAACCAATTGCGGCGCGGGGGGCAAGGCAATACCCAATTGGGTTTCGGGATGCTGTACCTGTAAAAATGCTGCGTTTTCATCGAGGTTTCGGGCTATCACGCGTAAATAATCATCCGACGGATACGCGTTCTGAATGCTCATCTCCTCCAGGTCACCATCAAATTGTGTACTATCGCCATTGTTCATATGGCGACCGATACGCATTGTATCCGTGCGAATTGAAAAAGGAATTAGTTGTTGATTAACCGGTTTGTTACCGCCAATTGAAGCACTTAATTGTCCGGTGGTTGCACTTGCAGCAATAACAACCGACTGCCAGATTCCAGAACGGATACCCGGTAGTGTTAGCCGGCCTTTTTCTGTTTCTACCACCAATTTTGTGCCCTCCAGAAAAACCTGAAAACCATTGCTGGAAAACAGGCTCATGGTAGTACTCGCCGTCGGACGAATTCTTGCAGCCAGCATAATACCAGTCCGCAAATCCGCATCGGGAGAAATCAGTTCCAGAAATCCACGGTATTGACGGCTTAAACTGATCCAGGGATAAGAATTACCCGTTATCAACCCGGCTGTCCATCCGTTTTGTACTACAAAACCTTGTTTGCTGATAGAAAGAGGGCGGCCCGCTAAATTTTCGAGCGTTCCGGCAAGCGGTGTATAGAGCCAATAGCTGTTATCGAGTACCAGAGCCGGTGAAAATGATTCCAACCGGGAGCTACCGAAATAAAGGAAAAATCCCTGTCCTGCTGTTTTATTGAGTTGGGGTAACCGAATCAGTAATCGCACATCATTCGCTGAAAAACGAACCAATTGGCTAGGAAGTAGTTGCCCGTTGCTGTCTACCGCGCGGATATCTGTTCCATTTGAACTCGCATAGGCGCTTGCAAACAGTGCATCTGTTAACCGAACCGAAACAGGTATATTCCGCATGGTTTCGGTTGAACCAGCCGGATCAATAGCCACCCATTGGCGGTATTTCCAATCCGTGTTCCACCAGGAATGCCAATGCGCTTTCTTCTTTTTTCCCAGTGCACTTACACCGATACACACCAAAACCAGGCAGATCAGACTCCTATTCACAACGCATTAATTTATGCTTTAAAATAACTGAATCAATGGCAACTAAAATGTTCTGTAGTTAACCCGGTATGCTATCTGTTTAACATTTTCCCCTGGTCATGACAAAACCGTGATAATTTATTATTAGATCTCCGAAATAATGTTTACTTTTCATTTACTTTCTATTTTGCGACTAATTCGTCCTAGGATGAGGCTTTTACAGACTGAAATAACACCGCTGATCAATGACTTCATGCATGTAGATATGAGAAGTCAGCCATTTCTTGCTTCTCCTTATCATTCACAACCTTCTTTTCATGCACACCCTGAACTAGAACTTGTTTTTGTTCTGGAAGGATTCGGCAAGCGCATTATCGGCAACAAGGTTGAAATGTTCGAATCGGGTGATATGGTGTTCATTGGCTCTTATGTACCGCATATCTGGCTCAGTGATGCTGCTTTTTATGAAGAGAATTCTAACCTTCAGTCGAAGGTTATTGTTACTTACTTCAACCCCAAAATGTTCCAGCAGTTTTTTGAGTCAATGAAGGAGTTCGATTCAATCCGGGAAATGATTCAGCAGGCATCGAAAGGAATCAAAATTCTGGGTGAAACCCGAAATATTATTGCAGATAAGCTGATGGCGCTTTCCACAAAAACAGGATTTGAAAAAGTGGAGGGATTGCTACAGATTATGCACCTGATTTCCATTTCGGAAGAAAAAACCTTTATTGTAAACTCCGACCTTACAACTATTGAAGCCACAGATTCAGATCGCCTGATTGAGGTGATCAAATTTCTGAAAGAAAATCTGCATGAGCATATTTCACTGAAACAGATTGCCTCTGTAGCCTGCATGAAGGAGCAATCTTTCTGCCGGTATTTTAAGAATCGAACCAAGAAAAGTTTTTCTCAATACCTCGAAGACCTTCGCATGGAACATGCACGGAAATTATTGCTGGAAAAAGATCAGTCCATTTCCGATATCGCCTACGCCTGTGGGTATAGTTCCAGTTCTCATTTCTGTAAAGTCTTCAAAGACCATAATAACCAAAGCCCCTACCAATACAAAATAAGTATAAGAAAGGGGCTTGTGGCTTAATGCTTAACACCGGCCTATAGTCCTAATAGTCGTCGGTTTTGTTCTTCATTGTTTCCGGTGGCAGCAAAATCATCAAAGGTTTTCTGCGTTACCCTAATAATATTATCTTTTATAAAGGCAGCTCCTTCTTTTGCACCATCTTCCGGATGTTTCAGGCAACACTCCCATTCCATTACAGCCCATCCCGAAAAATTATTGGCTGTCAATCTGCTAAATATTGATTTGAAATCAACTTGGCCATCACCCAGGGAGCGAAATCTTCCTGCCCGTTGAATCCACCCCGAATAACCGCCATAAACTCCTTGCCTTCCTGAAGGATTAAATTCTGCATCCTTTACATGAAAGGCACGGATTCGATCGCGATAAATATCAAGAAAGCTGAGGTAATCCATACATTGCAACAGAAGATGTGAGGGATCGTATAATATACACGCACGGGCATGCCCGTTCACAGCATCCAGAAAGCGTTCATAACTAACCCCGTCGTGCAGATCTTCTCCGGGATGGATTTCATAACACAGATCCACACCGTATTTGTCAAACTCATCCAGTATCGGGCGCCACCGGTTGGCTAATTCGCCAAATCCGGTTTCCACCAAACCAGGAGGTCTTTGTGGCCAGGGATAAACTGTATGCCATAAAAGACTTCCACTGAATGTGGCGTGTGCCGTAAGCCCGAGATTGGCTGAGGCTCTTGAAGCATATTTTAGCTGTTGCACCGCCCAGGCTGTTCTCGCTTGTGCATTACCGTGATAATCTGCCGGCGCAAACCCATCGAATAATTCATTGTATGCAGGATGTACAGCAATCAGTTGACCTTGCAAGTGAGTGGACAGCTCCGTAATTTCCAATCCGGCTGCGGATACGATTCCTTTTACCTCCTCAGCATAGGTTTTGCTTTCGGCAGCAAGTTGCAAATTGATACACCGGTTATCCCAGCTTGGTAGTTGCACGCCTTTGAACCCCAAACCTGCTGCCCATTGGCAAATTGATTCGAGGGTATGGAAGGGGGCTTGTTCACCCATGAATTGTGCCAGGAAAATACCCGGACCTTTTATTGTTGTCATAGCAATCGTTGTTTTTAAAGATGGATCAAATTAATCGGTCAGCCGGGTTTCTGGAAAAGCGGTCCATTTGGTTTCGCTTTCACCTGATTCAATTACCGTATCAATAAACACCATGCCTCTAACTCCATCGACCACACCAGGATAATCGCTCATTTCTGCCGTGGCATGGGTTCCGTCGAGTTTGGCCGACAGGCTTAATGCAAAATTCCTGTAGATATTTCCGAATGCTTCTATATAACCTTCCGGATGACCACCCGGTGTGCGGCAATTCTGCAATGCAAAAGAGGAAAGTCTGCCACCATAATTAGCGCCTGCACGCAATACCTGAAGGGGAGCATCTCTCCATTTTACCTGCAGTGAATTGGGTTCATGCTGGTACCATTCCAAACCACCCGTCTCCCCATACAAGCGGATGCGGATACCATTTTCCTCTCCGGCAGCTACCTGTGATGCCATCAATACACCGGCAGCACCATTATTGAACCGCAACAGTACATTTCCATCATCTTCCAACTGGCGTCCTTTAACAAAGGTGTTCAGGTCTGCGCAAACTGCGGTTATTCGCAGGCCCGTTACATACTCTGCCAGATGCGCAGCATGCGTTCCAATATCTCCCATACAACCACTCTTGCCACTTTTTTTCGGATCCGTACGCCAGGATGCCTGTGCATTTCCTTCTCTTTCCAATAACTGACTCAACCATCCCTGCGGATACTCCACCCATACTTTGCGGATTTCGCCAAACAGGCCCGACCTGATCATTTCCCGCGCCTGTTTCACCATAGGATAACCTGAATAGGTATGCGTAAGGCAAAGCAACAAACCTTTTTCGCGCTGTTTCTGTTCCAGCTGACGGGCCTCTTCCAGGGAGAACGTAATCGGTTTTTCGATGACCACATGAAATCCATGGTCCAGCGCCATCATAGCAGGTGCAAAATGTGCGTGATTGGGCGTTACAATCGTTACAAAATCCATTCGCAGATCCGGGGGAAGTGCCGCTTCCCGCTGAATCATATCCTCATAAGTAAGATAGATTCTGTTTTCCGGAAGAAAAAGCTGACGGCCCGATTCAATTGCCTTTTCAGGTACAATGCTTAGTGCACCACAGCACAATTCAATTAGGCCGTCGAGATTCGCCGCCATGCGGTGAATTCCACCGATGAAGGAATCATTTCCTCCACCAATCATGCCCATACGAAGTTTTCTTTTCATTTCTTTATGCTTTGTTAGTGAATAGCTTTGCTTCAACCGCCTGTATGGCCAGGGTTGTTTTTACCAGAGAATCCGGAGTAACAGAAATGCTATCTATTTCCTGCTCTACCAGAAACTGAGCAAAATCAGGATAGTCTGAAGGACCCTGACCGCAAATACCTACTTTCACATTCCTGTTTTTTGCAACCCTGATCAATTGCTCAATCATCTTCTTTACTGCTTCATTTCTTTCATCAAACAAATGAGAAACCAATGATGAATCACGATCAAGCCCCAACGTTAATTGTGTAAGATCATTTGAGCCGATGGAGAATCCGTCGATATGATCTGCAAATTCATCAGCCATCAGGATATTAGATGGCAACTCAGCCATGAGATAAATTTCCAGCCCTTCCTTTCCACGTTCCAACCCACACTCTTTCATAACAGCCTGCACTTTCAGTAATTCATTAACAGTTCTGCAAAATGGAATCATCACTACCACATTATTCAACCCGATTGTTTCTCTCACCAGGCGGATCGCTTTACATTCCATTTTGAACGCGTCTTTATACGCATCGGAATAATACCTCGACGCACCCCTCCAGCCAATCATTGGATTCTCTTCAGACGGTTCAAAATACTTGCCACCCAATAAATTAAAATACTCATTGCTTTTAAAGTCAGAAAAACGAACAATTACTTTTTTCGGATAAAACGCAGCGGCAATACGGGCAATTCCGTAGGAAAGTTTATGAATGAAAAATGTTTCTTCATTTTCAAAACCAGCAATCAACTGCTCAATTTTTTCCGACAGTGCTGCATCACCCAGTGTTTTATGACGTAATAACGCCATCGGATGCACCTGAATAAAATTGTTGATGATAAATTCTTCTCTGGCCAACCCTACACCCTGGTTTGGTAATTGAGAAAAATGAAATGCCATATTCGGAGAACCTACATTAAACATCAGCGGAGTACGCAGGGTAGCAAGCTGTGTCAGATCCACTTCAGTCTTTGTAAACTCCAGCACACCATCATAAATAAAACCAATATCTCCTTCTGCGCAGGAGGCCGTAACCAACTGACCATTCTTCAACAAATCGGTAGCATTGCCACAACCTACGATTGCAGGCACACCCATTTCGCGCGCAACAATTGCTGCATGACAGGTTCTTCCACCTTTATTGGTAATGATAGCAGACGCTTTTTTCATTATCGGCTCCCAGTCAGGATCGGTCATATCGGTCACCAATACATCACCTGCTTTAAATTCGTGCCCATCTGCCACCCGCTTATCAAGCGAGTACAAAATATTTACCTGACCAGATGCGAGTTTATCGCCAACAGCAATTCCCTTCGATACCAACCGCTCTTCTCTGCCTGCATCATGTATCTGGTATTCGGTAAACACCTGTTTTTTCTTTTGCGAATGAATCGTTTCCGGCCTTGCCTGTACAATAAACAACTGATTGGATTTTCCATCAATCGCCCATTCCACATCCATCGGGCACCAATATCCTTTTAGCTTTGTGTAATAGTCCTCAATTCGTACAACCCAATCTGCCAGTTGCAGGGCCTGGTCTTCTTCCAAACAGAATTTTGTGCGCATATAAGATTCAGTAGGTATAATGGTAACGCGTTCATCAGGGTTATCACCATAAATCATCATCTTATCCTTGTTGCCCAGCTTGCGTTCAATAATAGACTGGTATCCACCTTTCAACGTTGGTTTAAATACAATGAATTCATCGGGCGATACCGCACCCTGCACCACCATTTCCCCAAGCCCATAGGAACCATTGATCACTACCACGTCTTTAAAGCCACTTTCGGTATCCAATGAAAAAGCAACACCGGAACTGGCCAGATCTGATCGTACCATTTTCTGAACACAAACTGAAAGGGCAAGATCAAAATGATTGTATCCGAAATTCTCACGGTAACTTATAGCACGATCAGTAAACAAAGAAGCAAAACAATTCCGAACTGCATCAATCAGGGAAGCCGGTCCACGTACATTCAGATACGTTTCCTGCTGCCCGGCAAAAGATGCATCGGGTAAGTCTTCGGCTGTTGCAGAAGAGCGAACAGCCACGTCTACATCCTGGATTTTATACTCCTCAGACAAATGCAGGTAGGAGTCGATAATCCGCTCACTTATATCCTTTGGAAATTTTGTGTTGCGAATCATCTGCCTGATTTTTTTACCTGCCTTCCGTAAAGATTCCAGGTTTTCAAAATCAATTTCTTTGATGATAGATTTAATCGCCGGCTCCAGATCGTTCGATTGTAAAAATAGTTTGTACACGCGAACGGTTATTACGAAGCCATTTGGAATCCTTATACCAAGCGGACTTAGGTGTTGCAGCATTTCACCCAGGGATGCATTTTTACCTCCTACATATTCAAGGTGTTGCATCCCCACATGGTGAAGGGGAACAATTAGACTATTCGTGTTCATTATTTGAGATTTGCAGTTTTTGTTGGCAATACTGAGGTGGGAATAATGCAAATCTAGATCGGGCAATTGCAAATAAATATCATAGTATTATCCGGTTGTTTAACCTGGTTACCTATGTTCTGTACATTCATTCACGAGGTAAAGAAGTGATTCGTAATTTTTCTTCACTGCATCGGTCATGGCTATTTCACAGGTACGTGTAGTTGAATAATAACCATCAGCGGAATAGGTTCGAACTTCTTCTGCTTCTGCCTGAGTAGCTGAGGCTGTTAGTTCAGGAAAAAGAAATCCGCGATCACCCGCCATACCGCAACAACCAGCTTGTGCAGGCCAAATAACTTCATTCGAAAATTTTTGTGCAATGGCTTTGAATTTTTCCTCCGTCCCTGTTTTTTTGAGTGTACAAACCGGATGCAGAACAACCTTTTCTTTCTTAACACCAACCTTACACGATGGTAAAACCATTTCATGCAAAAAATCAATACTGTCCATTAAACGGATCTGTTTGAAACGAATCTTGTTTTCTGTTGACAATACCGATTCAATTCCTTGAAAAGTAAACGCACACGAACTGATATCAATAACAACCGGCAATGTACCACCGTTGCTTGCTTTCCATAAACGATCTACGATATCATTGGCAGTGTGCTGATAGGCTTTACTCAAACCCTTTGAATGAAAGATCTGTCCACAACAACTACCCATTAAATTATCGCCTACCTTAACACCAATACCCGCTTTTTCAGCCAGCTCAAGAAATGTATCCAACTGATTCTTTTTGCCGGTTGGCGAGCCACCCAGCAACCGCGAAATACAGGCGGGAAAATAAAGTATATCTGCTGCCTGTGTTGCAGGTGTTGCTTTCCAAACGGGTGGACGGCGAAGTTGAGCAGACCATATAGGTAAGGCAGGAATTAGCTTTCGGAGTTTGGTCGTAATAGTAGTCATGGTTTGTGCTCCCGCGATCTTATTTACAAAACCGCCCATCTGAATAGCCAGCCGTGCGCACCATTCTACGACCGCAATCCGCCGGGCAATTAGCAAGGCCAATCTATTCGACCAAACTCCATGTTGCTCACGTCTTAATCTTTTTACCAAATCGCCGGTATTGATATTAACCGGGCAGGCGCCTGCGCATAACCCATCCACGGCACAGGTTTCCAAACCATTATATTGATATTGTTCAAGCAATTCCTGTTCCAACTTCTTATCACCCTTAAGTTTTACCTGAGCCAGCACCCTCCTAGCCACAATCCTTCGACGTGGTGTCATGGTCAATCCTCTACTCGGGCAAACCGGTTCGCAGAATCCGCATTCGATACATTTATCCACCTCCGATTCTACCACCGGTAATTGCTTCAGGTGTTGGATATGAGACGCTTCGTTTTCGTTAATAATAACACCGGGGTTAAGGCATCCGGAAGGATCGGCTACTCTCTTGATTCGCTGCATCAACGCAAACGCATCCGCGCCCCATTCTGCTTTTACAAAGGGAGCCATGTTTCTACCCGTACCATGTTCCGCTTTTAACGTTCCGTCATAACGATTCACTACTAGGTCAACCAGTTGCCTAATAAAATGATCATATCGTTTAATTTCTTCTGGTGTGTCAAATGCCTGCGTAACTACGAAATGTATGTTTCCATCTTTTGCATGACCAAAAATAATGGCATTATCATAAGCAAAACATTGAAACAATTCCTGTAGAGAAAGAATAGCAGCACCCAAATTATGTAAGGGGAACGCTATGTCTTCCAAAATTACGGTAGTGCCGGCCGCCCGCACAGCACCCACTGCAGGAAATAGTCCTTTCCGAATTTTCCAGAAGTATTCCCGTTGTACCGGATCGGTGGTAAAACAAGGTTTGTTAAGCAGCGATAAAGTGTTGGATTGCTCCAAAAAACACTTCACCCTGTTATCTAAATCCTGCCGGTTTTCTTCCTGGAATTCAATTAGCAATGCAGCGGCAGCTGATGGCAGGGTTTGAACAAAGGGATCCATGCCGGGAAGCAACTCAATGGCTCTTAAGGAAGCGCGATCCATCAGTTCTACCATCGCTGCGCCTGCCTCGTTTAGCGGTTGTATGGCTTCGCATGCGGCAAAAATTGTTGGAAAATAAATGAGTGCTGTACTCTTTTCCGGTTTGTCTGGGATAGTGTCCATTACTGCTTCGGAAATAAATGCCAGTGTACCTTCTCCTCCAATCAGCAGATGGGCAAATATATCCAACGGATGTTCATAATCAAGAAAGGCATTAAGCGCATACCCCACTGTGTTTTTGGTGGTATATTTTTGGCGGATTTTAGAATAGAGTGCCGTATCAAAACTTATCTCTTTCTTTATGCTGATAAGTTCTTCCGCCAATTGAGTTGCACTGATCAGGAAGCGATGATAGTCTGTTTTATTATCTGTCGAATAAACCTCTCCCGTGGGTAAAATAAATCGGATACTTCGCGTGGTATGGTAGGAGTTATGCTCCACGCCACAACACATTCCGCTTGCATTATTGGAGAGAATTCCACCCATCATCGCAGCGCTGATGCTTGACGGGTCTGGCCCAATTTTTCGATGGTACTTTCGTAGCCGCGCATTTACTATGGCACCCGTTACACCAGGCCCTACAGTTACTGTTTTTCCTGATTCATCAGGCATTACTTTCTTCCACCCTCTGCTGAGATCCACCAGTAGGCCATCTGTAATGGATTGGCCCGATAAGCTGGTACCGCCTGCTCTGAACACCAGGGGAATTTTTGCTTCCTGTGCATAGCTGAACAAGGCCGCTATTTCCTCTTCCGAAACCGGTTGCACTATTGCTTGTGGCAATAAGTAATAAAAGCCGGCATCTGCCGCATAAGAAACCCTGTCTAATAAACTGGTTTTAATACGTTCAGCCGGTAATAATTGTTTCAGCGCAGTAAGCATTGTAGTTGTCTTTAAGCGGGCAGACAAACCTGTTCCTGACTTCCCAGGCCCTCTATTTCTACCGATACACGGTCACCTGCTTTTAGGTAACGTGCTGGTTTCATGCCAAGGCCCACGCCGGGTGGCGTACCGGTTGAAATCAAATCACCGGCTTCCAGTGTCATGAATTGTGATAAGTAATGAACCAGGTAGTAACAATCAAAAATCATAGTTCTGGTGTTTCCCTGCTGCATCTGTTCTCCGTTCACCAGCAATTTCATATTCAGTGCATGTACGTCACGAAACTCTTCTACAGTAGCCATGAAGGGTCCCAACGGATTAAAATTGTCGCAGGATTTTCCTTTCGTCCATTGCCCACCTCTTTCCAATTGGAAAGCACGTTCCGACACATCGTGAGAAATACAATATCCTCCAATAGAGTTTTTAGCTGCTTCTACAGATGGAAGGTATCGTGCATCTTTCCCAATTACTATTCCCAACTCAACTTCCCAGTCTGTTTTTTCGCTACCCCTCGGAATAAGAATGGGATCATAGGGCCCCACAACCGTGTTTGCTGCTTTCTGGAATACAATTGGTTCCAATGGCACGGGCATACCCGATTCTGCAGCGTGATCAGAATAGTTCAAACCAATACAAATCACTTTACCGGGCCTTGCCACACAGGAAGCCCATCTAAATTTTGACGGAATATCCGGAAGCGTATCTCCCTGCTCCTGCAAAACCTGCTGCAGTTTATTAAGGCCACCTTCCCGAAAAAAATTCCGGTCCCAGTCACTGAAATAATCAGACAGATCTTTTCGTTTATTTGTATCCGTTAGTACACCCGGTTTTTCTGCCCCGGGGTTGCCGAAACGTATCAATTTCATTTCACAATTTTTTATAATCAGGTATTCAGTTTGGTAAATCCACCGTCAATCGGGTAATCACATCCTGTGATAAAAGACGCTTCATCAGAACAGAGATAAAGTGCCAATGCAGCAATCTCTGCTGGCTGGCCCATTCGTCCGATAGGTTGCGATGCTTCCAGTTTAGCAAACATTTCTGCTTCCTTGCCAGGGTAATTTTTTTGCAAAAATCCGTCTACAAACGGCGTGTGCACTCTGGCGGGTGAAATACAGTTACAGCGGATATTGAAGGATAAATAGTCTTTTGCAACAGATAGTGTCATGCCAACCACAGCGCCTTTGGTCATACTGTAAATAAACCGATCGGCCAATCCAACCTGCGATGCTACCGAAGCCATATTTAGAATTACGCCTCCTTTTTCTTTCAGAAATGACACCACAGCACGAATCATATGTATTACGCCTTTCACATTCACCGCCAAGAGACGGTCAATATCTTCACTGGTAGCGTTTTCAACTGAACCAACATGCGCAATGCCGGCATTATTTACCAATATATCTAACCTGCCCAACTCCTGGCGAAGGCTGATCACTGCGCCCTGTACAGCTTCCGGATCAGCAATATCACATGCTTTATACATTGCCTGACCACCGGAGTTATGGATGGCTGCTACTGTTTCCCTGGCAGCAGCAGCCTGAATATCCATAATCACAACAAAAGCTCCTTGTTTGGCAAACAATGTTGAAATTGCCTGCCCTATGCCACTGCCTCCCCCTGTTACAATGGCTACTTTCTTTTCCAGGTTAAACATAATTTCGATTTCAGTCTTTCCGCAAATCATTTATTAAATCGGCTGTTGCTTTTACTTCAGAAGTATTGTTCAGCCAGTTTCCTTCCCGCTCAATTACCAATACACCTTTAAAGTGCTGTCTTTTTAATTCTGTCAGAACAGGTTTCAGGTCCAGCTTCCCCTCTCCCATAGGAACATCCGCTGCGTCCACCTGTCCAGGTTCTGTAATATCTTTCACATGAACACCTAAAATACGGCCATTCAGCTTTGAAAGACTTTGCACCAGATCCAGCCCGCTTCGCCCCCAATGGCCGATGTCGGCACAAGCACCCAGGTTCAAACGGTGTTGTATAACCGAATAGACGGTATCGGGGTGCCAATAGTAGCTAGAGCCGCGTGGATGGTTATGGAGCGCAATGGGCACGCCCGCCTCACCAGCCAACTGGTTAATATGATCGAGTGCATCTGCCGACGGTTCCATTGTGATATACGATAGCCCTAATCTTTTTGCAAAGGCAAATACAACAGGCCACTGCGTTGAATCTGCCGGGGCAGCCAAGTAAGCCGAACTGATACGAATACCTGCCTGTTTGGCCATCGATACCAGGGCCGCTTCTGATTCTGCTGTCATGGATGGCGTTAACTTTGCGTCTGAACCAGATTGCAACAGTTGTCCATCAAACACTTCAATATTCTTCAATCCGGCGCTGTCTGCTTTACGTAATGCTTCCTCAACGGTAAATTCCTTGAAGGTCCAGAGTTGTACACCAATTTCGGGTGTCCATTCCTGCTGAGCTGATTTGCAACTCTCCAGGCATAGTAAAGCGATGGACAATAGTAGTCCAGGTACAATTTTTTTCATGTCTGATCTTTAAAATGGTGAGGGGCTAACAGAAGTCCAGCCTCCATCAATAACCAGGCTTTGACCGGTTATATGACGTGCATTATCTGATACCAGGAATAACACGGCATGCGCAATATCTGCCGTGGTAGCCGGCCTTCCCATGGGTGTAATGCGAGACCATGTTGCATCATAATCCGGGTCGCCCATCGTTCTTTCTGTTAGTGTTGCACCCGGTGCAACTGTGTTCACGTTTATTTTGTAAGGCGATAATTCAATTACCAGATTTTTTGCCAGCATTTCCAGCGCGGCTTTTGTCATGCCATAGGCAGCCAGATCCTTGTGTGCCTGATGTCCTGTAACAGAAGAAGTAAACAATATGGAGCCGCCGTTTCCTTGGCTGATCATTTGCCTGGCTGCCCGTTGAGCCAGGAAGAATGAACCACCCAGGTTCACCCGGAATACTTCAAAAAGAGAGGATGCCGGATAAGTCAGAAAATCTCCAAAAAGTGTAACGCCTGCATTGGCAACCACCACATCCAGGTGTCCAAACTGTTCTATCGCCGTCGCAATCATCCGATCCAATACTTCATCATTTGCGGTATCGCCGTTAACAGCAATGCATTTCCCTCCCTCCTGGCAAATTGTTTCCGCTGCTTTTTCGCCCAAGTGCGGATCGAGATCATTCAACACAACTGCAGCACCTTCTCGGGACAGTAAAAGGGCAATTTCAAACCCGATACCTTGGCCTGCACCCGTAACAATCGCTGTCTTCGCTTCCAATAGTTCCTTTTTCATAATGTGTACCTATTTTAGTGGGAATCTCTCGCCACTTCGCTTCCCGAACTTCCTTTAAGAAATCCGAAATCTGCACCCTGACTGGCTTCTTCCACGTTATTTATGTAAAGGTGAACATATCCCCGTTTGTAATCGTGCGAAGGAGGTGTCCAGGCGGCTTTGCGGTTTGCCAGTTCTACTGCATCCAGCAACACATCTAATCGTCTGTCCGCAACATTCAGTGTTATCATATCTCCTTCGCGCACCAGAGCGAGGGTACCACCGGCAGCCGCTTCAGGTGCTACATGGAGTACAACCGTTCCAAATCCGGTACCGCTCATCCGCCCATCTGATATCCGGATCATGTCGGTTATTCCTTTTTCGAGTAATTTTTTGGGCAGGCTCATATTGCCTACTTCGGGCATGCCCGGATACCCTTTCGGTCCCACATTTTTTAATACCAGAACACAGGTTTCATCTACATCCAATGCAGGATCATCGATGCGTAATTTATAATCTTCAATATTCTCAAATACTATTGCACGTCCGGTATGTTGAAGTAAAGACTTACTCGCAGCAGAGGGTTTCAGAATCGCTCCCGATTCACACAGATTCCCTTTTAACACCACGATTCCCGACAGTTCATTAAACGGCTTTTCCATAGATGAAATAACATCTGGATTAAGAGTTGCATCCAGTAATGCGTTTTCTCCCACCGTCCGTCCGTTTACCGTCAAGGTATCTTTATGCAGATGGGCTCTCAGGGCGTTCATAACAGCAGGTAATCCACCCGCATAATACATGTCTTCCATGAAATATTTTCCCGAAGGTTGTAGGTTTACAAGCAGGGGAATGTTAGCAGATAACCGGTCGAAATCCTGGATATCCAACGGAACACCGATACGGCCGGCTATCGCCATCAGGTGAATCACAAAATTGGTGGACCCGCCGACTGCTGCATTCGCCATAATCGCATTTTCAAATGCTTCGCGCGTCAGCAACGTTGAAAGTTTCATGTTCTTGTGCACCATATCTACTATACGGCGGCCAGATAATTGTGCCAATACCTTTCTATTGGAATCTACTGCAGGGATGGCTGCATTGCCAGGTAACGACAGCCCTAATGCTTCCACCATACATGCCATACTCGAAGCAGTGCCCATTACAGCACAATGCCCCTGGCTTCTACACATGCCAGCCTCTGCAACGTTCAGGTCTTCTTCCGTCATACTGCCTGCGCGCAATTCATCTGTAAACCGCCAAACATCACTGGTAGCTATATTCTTACCGCGATACTTACCAGTTAACATCGGACCTCCCGATACTATTATAGTTGGGATATCAACACTGCAGGCACCCATCAATAAAGATGGCGTCGTTTTATCGCAACCACAAAGCAATACCACACCATCCAATGGGTTTGCCCTGATTGATTCCTCCACGTCCATGCTTACCAGGTTACGGAACAACATGGCTGTTGGTTTCATCAACGTTTCTCCGGTTGACATCACCGGAAACTCCACCGGAAATCCACCTGCCTGAAGAATACCTTTCTTTACCGATTCTGCCAACTCTCTGAAATGTGCATTGCAAGGTGTTAACTCCGACCAGGTATTGCAGATACCAATTACCGGCTTCCCCTTAAACTCATCAGCAGGTATACCCTGATTTTTCATCCAGGCCCTGTATATGAACCCATCCTTTCCTTCCTTTCCAAACCATTGTTGACTTCTTAGTTCTCCTTGCATGCTAATCGAATTTATTAAATAGTCGCAGGTTCCATCCTGCATGAGAAAACCGGTGCACCTGTTACACCGGGGTTAACAATAAAAACATGTCCACTATTAGGGTATTGCTGCAAGGTCGATGCATCCAGACCTGTCCGCGCGGTAGTAATCATCAGCAAATTAAGGTGCTCTCCAACAAATGCGCAGGAACTTACCTGAGGAGCAGGAACTTCAACAAAACTAAGCATTTCGCCCGTTGCCGGATTGAAACGGCCGACCCCAAATCCGCCCCAGAGTGCTACCCACAACATTCCTTCACTGTCCATCGCCATTCCATCGGGCAATCCTTTATCTGGCGGAATACGGATGACCGCTTTTTCTAAAGTAAGATCGGAATTTTTATGCTCGTATAGATAGGAATAAACTTCTCGCGTAATGCTATCCACAAAATATAGCCGCTTATTATCGGGTGACCAGACCATTCCATTGGGGATACTCAGTCCACTTAACTTCTTTTCAAACCCTCCATCAGGATATACCAGATAAAGGCTGCCTTTTCCTTCACGATGTGCCAGATCGATTGTGCTAACCCAGATGCGTCCCTTGGCATCGCTACCCCCGTCATTACATCGATAACCCGCCCAATTGGTATCCAGTTTCGTAACCCAATTAATTCGACCCGATTGCAAGTTGAAATAGACAACACCTCCCTGAATACCCAGAATAAGCTGATTTCTCTCTCCTTCAATCAATAAAGACACCCGACTGTCCATTTGCCAGCGACAGATATTTCCCTGCTCCCAATTGCCTTCATAGAAAGACCTTCCTTCAATGTCGACCCAGAAACAGCTTTTTCTGCCGGCATGCCACAGCGGGCTTTCACCGAGCTGGCAGCCAGATGTATATAAAACAGTTGCTTTCATGTTTTTTCCTGCGGAATATGCAGTAAAAATAGTTCAGCAGGGCCCTCAAAAGTATAACCTGTTTCACATTATATATCACTCCTTTACCTTGCCCCTAACGGAATATTTTATAGGTTTATAAGGGCGGAAAAGTATCAGGGACTCGGAGCAGTAAATTGATCGTGAATAAGTTTGGAGAGGCCTGCCAATAAAGTTTTAGCTTCCTCCTGATTCTCAATTCCTTTCGACAGCAATACCACCACATATTTCCGGCCATCCGGCAAATACACGATACCGGAATCATGCGCAATTTTAGTAATTGAACCGCTTTTCGTAGCTGTCCGTACATCAACAGGCAATTTAGCCGGAATGATATCCCTGAAATACTGATCCTGTAATACCCGGATCATTTCTGCACAGGCCATCTTGCTGACAAAACTTCCATTTCCCAATTGCTCAAATAGCAGCATCAGATCATACGCATTCGTTGTATTATTCTTACCTGCTTCATAGGCTTTTTTATCTTCCACTCCACGCAACACCTGAATCTGATTAGCCCCCATCTCCTTCATGGTTGCCATCACATTTTTTGCGCCCACCAAATCGATAATAATATTGGTTGCAAGATTGCTGCTTTTGGTAATCATACGGTGGAGGATATCCGAAATCGGCAATTCTTTCCCGATTAACTGATACAATTCAAATTCACTGTCATCCGCCGGACTCACACTAAATACCGATCCGTCTTCAATACTGGTAAAGCTGTTCTTAACCACAATCTTATCATGCAATGAAAATTTTCCAGCCGCAGCCTGCTTATAGGTTTCCATCATAACCGGAGTTTTCATGGTACTGGCTGCATGAAAATTCATCTGTTCGTTTATAAAAAAAGTTTGGCCTGTCCCCAGATCTTTAAATGCCACAGCAAATCCAGCTTCCGGGTATTTCGCCATTTCAGCCCTCAATGTCTTATCCAATTTAACTGAATCCATTTTTTTCTCTTTTATGGGAGTTAATTCCATCTCCGAAAAATCAAGTTGTGAGGCGGGATCATCTACCTGGATCCGAACCCTGTCAATCTTGCCGTCTGCTTTCAACCCAAAAGAAACATAGGCCTCTGTAGGTAGTCCCATGCCTCTAAATGTGGCTATAAAATTATTATATTGGAAATAGCGAAGGTCTGCCACATAATGTGCAGTATTGTCAAATCGCAGTACCAGTCCGCCTTGCTCCTCCCGAATGGTAGCTCTGCCCAATAAAGGCTCCATAAAATTACCTGTATATCCGGATAAAGGCAGGGATGGCTGATCACCCTGCTTTTTGGTAATGCTTAGATCCTTTTTTCTCGCCAGTGCTCTTGCCACTGCCGAATCCTGTATCCGTTTATAACCACCCAGCCAGTCAAAGGATGAATTTCCCATATAATAATCGAGCACCTGATAAATGATCGACCAGTAAGCGGCTGTTGATGCCTGGTTCGTCAACACCACCACGCCCAGATTTAAATCGGGTACCATGGCAATTTGGGATACGAATCCGGATAAAGCCCCGCCATGTCCAATCACTTTATATTTACCATAATTGTAGGAACGAAATCCCGAGGCATAGCCCCAGAAATCGGATTGAGACGGACGAATCAATGAATCCACTTTGCTTATCGGCATGGGGCGGATTATTTTCCATAAATCAACTGTTGCTGCAGGCGTGAGTACCCGCTGCTTTAATGGTGTACGACCCGAATCAAGTTGAGTAATCAGCCAATTGGCCATATCTGATGCACTGGAAACAATTCCCCCGGCGGCATTACCAGCATCTCCAATATTCTGTTCCCGGAAGTTTTCAACTATTCTTACCTGATTATACGAGCGGGCATGCCCAAACGAAAAGTTGGATTTAGTCTTTATATCTGTATATCGCGCTACACTTTCCTTCATGCCCACTTTCTTAAAGATCCTTTCCTGCACAAACTCTTCCCAGGGCATTCCCGATACCGTTGATATCAATTCACCGGCAGCTACGTATAAAATATTATCATAGGCATATACGGTTCGAAAATCATACCGGAGCGGAATTTGTGGCAGCTTCTCCAGAATCTCTTTTCGGCTGAAGGTTGCCGGAGGGAATAACATAATATCGCCTGCATAGGCAGGTAAACCGCTGTGATGCACCAATAAATCGCGAACGGTTATATTTTGCGTAACATACGGATCACTCATCTTGAACCAGGGCAGGTGTTTGATTACCTTATCATTCCAATTTATTTTACCATCTTCCACCAGCAGCCCCAGTGAAGTAGCAGTGAATGCTTTACTATTGGACGCAATCAGAAAAAGTGTCTGGTCATCCACCGGTTCTTTTGTGTCCATTCGCTTTACGCCATATCCTTTGGACAATACCACTTTACCATCCTTTACAATAGCAACTCCTACGCCGGGCACATTCAGGGAGTTGATTACTTTATTGATATAGGCATCAATTCCGGGTGGTACTACTGCCTGTTTTTTTTGAGCAGATAAGGGGGCTGCTGCCATACAAATACCTGCCATTCCGAAAAGGAAATGCCTGATTCGTTTCATGCTATTCATTTTTACTACCTGATTATTTCATTAGTTTTCGCTGAAGGAATTCAGCCACCGCTTTATCAACCAGTACCTGGTTATGGTACCGCATCCAGTGATGTGTTTCATCCGGAATCACCAGGCTCTCATAGGGTTTTTCCAATTGTTCAAATCGTTTTACCAGATCCACTGTTTCGGAAAACGGTACATTGCCATCATCATCACCATGAATAAATAAAACGGGTGAGGTCCAGCTTTTTACCCATGCTACCGGTGAGGATGTCCAGATTGTTTTTCGGGCATAGGCAGCATCAGGGGCTTGTTCTCCATCAAAAGAAGGATAATCTTCTTTATTGGTATGTACGCCATGTACATCCACCCCTGCTTTAAATAATTTGGAATCTTTTCCGAGAGCCAGTGCCACCAGATAGCCGCCATAGGAACCGCCATAGGTACCTATCCGATTGGCATCCACAAAGGACTGACGGGCCAGCCAGTCTCCCGCTGCTTTTACATCCAGGTATTCTGAAGCACCATAGCTTCCCCAGTTACGCGGGTATTGAAACTCATATCCATACCCGATGCCTAACCGATAATTTACAGACAATACCACAAACCCTTTACTAGCCAGGTATTGATTAAGCGCATAGGTATTGGAATAATAATCACCATAATGCCAGCCGAGCAGCATTTGTCGTTGTGGCCCGCCATGGATAAATACGACAGCAGGTTTTTTTGAAATACCCCCGCCTGCCGGTTCAAATAATTGCGCGTGCACCAATACGCCATCCGATGCGCGAAAACTTACCGCTTTAGGAATAACCATTGCGGCAACCGGAAAATCAGCCGGAAGATTAGCTGCGCCAACCAATCGGACAGGTCCGCCTTTGAATGGCATTATTGCGGTTATACCCGGACGTTGGGCGGTGGCACTAATAAAAGCGATATGTTGTTGATCCCCTGTAATTACCGGCAGGGCTTCAATCCCGTTCCCAGGCGTAAGCACTTCAACAGTTGAGCGATCTACCGGGATTTTTACAATATGCCGGCGATGCAGATCATCTTTATCGGGACCGGTATTGGCAGCAGCAATCAGCCATTTGCGATCAGGACTCAGCCTGATATGCTCCAGCATATAATTTCCCTTTGTTAAAAGAAGCGGAGTACCTCCATCAGAAAGAATTGAATAGATATGAGGCCATCCATCCATATAGGAAACAAAGACGATGCGGTTTCCATCAGCCCAATGCAAATTGGTTCCTCCCTGTGTACCTGGGAAAGAGCCTCTAAGTGTTTTGGGAGCTGTCCAGATTTTTTTTGCTATTCCTGTCAATGGATCGGCAATCATTACAGACCAGGGCTGATGCCTGCGTACTGTAATGGAATCAGGCCGGCCTCCTGCCGCATTTCGGCGAACAAAAACCAGCTGTTTTCCGTCGGGTGACCATCTGGGTGAGACATCTCTGGCTACAGAGGGTGCAATCCATTGAATCGGTTGAATGGAATCGGTATAGATTCCTATAAAGGAATGATCACGTCGATTGCTTACAAATACAATCTGCCTGCCATCAGGTGAATAACTATATTGACTAACCGAACCCCGGACATAAAATTTTCTATGCGCTTTTGTACTGCCATCGATTGCAGCTTCCCATAACGCGCCATTTTTCTCATACAAAACAAACCTGCCTGTTGGATCAAAAACCGGCTCCATGCCTTCGTCAAGAATCTGAGGCATGCCTCCTTCAAAAGGAAGGCTCATCACCTGTACTTTTGGTTGTACAGGTGATGATGCAGGATTCCTTGGTATGGTTTCATCAAATGCGCCATAATCGCCCCCCCGAACAAAAACAATCCATTTGCCATCGGGTGATATACGAACACAACTAATTTCCAATCCCTCATCCCGGTCAAAAGAAGTTATTTTTTTTAACTTAAAATCCGGACCCTCTGCCACATAAATATTTCGCATTCCCAGTTCGTTAAGTGCCACTGCAATTCTTGATCCGGATGCAGCCGCAGTTAATTCCGAAGGAAAGGGATAGGAGGTGACGGATTCCATGGAGAATTCCTGCGCGTTTACTGCAAGCGAAAAAACCATGAATAAAAAACTAACCAGGCCTTGTCGTATCATTCCATTCATTAAGGATTATCAAATGCCAGTTTTTCATCCAATCCGGAAATATCCGGAACATTGGCACCGTTGCGGCTGAATTCCACCGTTGGATAAGCGAGGCGACGGATAAACGTGTTTAAAACAGCACCCTCCGGCAGTTCAAAATCCGCATAATTATAATCAAATCGCCGAGCATCCACCCAGGCTTCGGGATGCAGGAACATAGCCACATATTTCTCTTTGGCAATCAGTTCCAAAGTAATATTATCTTCTCCCACACTAACGGAAGCTTCATTTATATAGGCGGCTTTGGCAGCCGGTGCAACGCCAATTTTAGTCATATGTGCGTCGATTCCGGCCAGATAAGCTGCATAGGCTCTTGGTTTATCATCAGCGCGGAATGCTGCTTCTGCTTCAATAAACTTCATCTCTGCATAAGTAACCAGGGCAAGCGGTGCATTGCCTTTGGAATAATAGCCATCAACAGAAAGGTAAGATTCTTCATCATCCGTTCCGGTTCCAATTCTGCCGGCTCCATTGGGTGTACCGCGATAATCTCCAAACTGGGTTAAGGTAGCAATGAGAGGCAAACGGGGATCTTCAACACCAAAAGTGGTACCATCCAATGCATCCACAAATTGCTCACTCAGCCAGCCATCCAATAATAAAACAGTGTTGTTGTAAGCTACCTGGTTCCAGGGACTACGACCACGGAAAACCGTCATCATGGCATCGTCTGAGTTGGACGTATAGGTATTGTTTAATTGGGTTAAAACATTGTTTGCATTATAGGATGCCTTTCTGGTTAACTGATTCATGAACCTGGCTTTTAGTGCCTGTGCTGTTTTAATCCAGGCTTCTGTGTTGCCACCATGAATTACATCACTTGCTGCATCCAGGTTAAGGCTTGCACCTGTTTTTTGCAGTTCAACTATGCCTTCATCAAGCAGCGTCATACAGGTGGAATGCAGCACTGACTGATCATCATATTTAGGTAAAAGTAATTCACCCCCTTTTAATGCTTCGCTATAAGGCACATCACCAAATGACATAATCAACATATTTAATTGGTAGGCCATCATTATTTTACCCACACCTATATGATGATATGCCTGATCAGTTTCCGCCTTTGTCAACATTTGCTGGATATTCATCATGTTATTGTAAAAGGCTGTCCAGGTCGTAGAATAATCCACTTCGTTGTAAATTTCAGTATCACTCCCTTTTGTACTTGATGCCTGGTATTGGGCGAAATAAGAAGCATTATAACCCATTCTATAAACATTGTAACCTGTATTGTAGGTCGTGTGCCCTAACAATCCATTTAAAGGTGGAATTGTTACGAGATTAGGATCATCCAGCTTATCCAGGTATTTACTACAACCAGTGATAAAGGAAAATAATATGCTTATAAGTATAAAATTATTAAGTCTTTTCATTGTTACCTGTTTTAGAAATTAAGATTGAGGGAAACAAGATAACTGCGGGTCGCAGGATAGGTAAATCCGGAAAAACCATCAACAATGCTGCCCGAACTTGTAGAACTGGATTCAGGATCAAATCCACTCCATTTGGTTTGTATCCAAAGATTATTTCCAGTGAAGCTAACAGAAGCACCAGTTAAAAAGCCAGATTTTGATACAATATTTGATGGAATTGTATAACCCAAACTAAGATTTCTTAACCGGATCCAGGACGCATTCTCAATGAAGTTTTCAGACGATCCCCGGTAATTATCACGGTAATACCCATTACCATAATTTACTCCATCCGGGCCCATACCCTGACCAAGCCAAACGGGTTTGGTATTTGGATTACCATTTGCAAGAACTCCATCAAATACTTTAATATCATTCCTGTTCTCTGATCCTTTATGCATCAGAAATGCCCCCATGAAGTTTGCTAACTGATTATACCGATATACACCCTGGTGCGTATCAAATAGAAAGGAAAGGCTAAGTCCCTTATACCTCAGCGTGCTTCCTAAACTGGCGATCCATTTTGGTTGAGAATTAGCAATATACTGTTGTTTAGAAGCAGGATTCAATAATGGAAAACCATTTGCTCCAATAATAATTGGCAAATCTTCTTCCAGCATGATGGGATTTTCTGTTTTATCACCATAATATCGCTGGTATGTTCTGCCAAATAATGCACCAACCGGGAAACCTGGAATATATTTCTGTGTAACAGTAGAACTTAGATAGCCAAACTGGCTTCCAGCAACTACTTCGGTTAAACCAGGATAGATGGATAATACGGTATTCTTGTTGGACGTAAAATTGGCGCGTACATCCCAGGTAAAATCTCTGGTTTGAACAGGTGTACCCGAAATACTTAATTCAACACCTCTGTTACGAATACTTCCAGAGTTAAGATAAATCTCATCGAATCCACTTGTAACAGGTACTTTAATAGGAAGGATAAGATCCTTACTTGTATTATTATAATAGGTAAAATCTATACCTAAACGATTCTGCAGAAATTTAAGTTCAACTCCACCCTCATATGAAGTTGTGAACTCCGGCCGTAACAATGGGTCTCCGGTTCTGGTTTGGAGGAAGAAAGGAATTACATTGTTATTGAGTGGTGAACCTAGAGAATATCCTGAAGAAGTTGCATAAGGAGGTGCATCCTTTCCAATTTTTGAAACAGATACACGGGCTTTACCAAAAGAAAACCAGTCGGGAAGATTAAAGGTTTCAGAAAATATATAACTCAGACTGGCAGATGGATAACTGAACGATCTGTTCTCTTTAATAAGAGATGATGTATAATCATTCCTGTAAGTCAGGGTCATATAGAGGTAATTCTTCCAATTTAAGGTCCAGTCTGCAAATAAACCAATGATTCGATATTCACGTAGTGTATTGGAACCTGTTACACGTTTCGCATTATTCAGGTTATAGAAATTAGGAACCACCAGTGTATCTCCATTTGCATAAACTGTGGTACGTTTTCTAGAAAACAGATCATGACCCAGCTTGAGAGAAGAATTCAGATGCTTGCCAATTTTGTTTTTAAAATTCAGCATCAGGGTCGAATTTAGAATAGTATTTCTTGCATTGTACTCAGAAATATTTCCAAACCCGAAATCACTGGCCGGATAAATTTCATCTGGTAATCCCATTGGGCCAGGTGATTTGGATGTTCTCCCATCACTATAAATATCTGCGCCAAAACGATAGTTGATATCCAGCCATTTAGCAGGTGCATAAGAAATGTGAGTATTGGTGATCATTCGATCCACATTATCTCTGTAATCCACTCCCCTTAAAACATATATAGGGTTATCATTTCCAGACCCTACTATAGTATTCTGTGTACCATTGTCATTGATATAATCCCAGATATCCCATCTTGGAGAAAAATAAGTAAGGTTTTCATTATAGCGATCTGCATTTCCCCTACGACCACCGGATTTGACATAATTAAGGCTGCTTCCTATTTTTACTTTCTCAGAAAGCTTGAATTCACCGCCAACTTTAACTGAAAAGTTTTTATAATCTGTAAAGGGCATTATGCCTTCCTGATTAAACTGAGAAAAGGTTCCGGTAAATGTTGCCCGTTCTGAACCACCAGAAATATTTAAAGAATTCCGGAAAGAGTTCCCAGTTTTATATCCATGTTTGAAATTATTAAAAATTTTATCCGGATGGGTTGGGTCAATTGCTTTTGCATCTTCAATTGATGGACCAGTGGTTGGCCAGAAACTACTTGGATCATATACACCCATCCAACCCTGTGTATATTTTGATTGTGTTTCAGGATACATATTGATTTCATCAATACCATAGGTAGATGTAATTGAACCTCTTAGCTTTCCAGCCTTACCAGACTTTGTAGTAATCACGATTGCACCTGTTGATGCACGCAGTCCATATAATGCAGTCGCTGCTCCACCTTTCAAAATATTTATGGACTCTATATCATCGGGATTGATATCTGCTGCTCGATTACTGATGCCATATAATGCACTTCCATCTGAAACATCCGTAGTGTTGTCTACCGGAATACCATCAATAATAAATAAAGGTTGAAATTCTCTTTGGCCGTCCAGTGAGTTCAATCCCCTTAAAATAATCTTTGACCCCTGCCCGGGTGCACCACCACCGGAGTTAATCTGCAAACCAGCGGCCTGCCCCTGTAATGCATTTACAATATTCGGCTGGCGGCTCGCAACCAATGCATCTCCCTTCACTTCCTGAGCAGAATAACCCAATTCTCTTTTTTCTCTTCGTATACCAAGTGCTGTTACTGTTACTTCCGCCATATCTGCATTGTCTTCAGTCATCACAATATCAAGGGAAGCAATATTGTTATCGGTTACCGTTACGGTTCTTTCGATTTTTCCATATCCTACCGCAGAAATAACCAGTGTATAGGTCCCTGCTTTTAAGCCGGATAAAGAAAATCTGCCTTCCTGGTCTGCAGCAGTTCCTTGTGTTATTCCATTTACCAGGATGGATGCATTCGCCACAGGCTCTCCCCTTTTATTAATCACCCGTCCCCTGATTCCCCCCTCAAACTCTGCCTCAGTGCGGGTAATTATCGGAGCTGCCTTTTCAGCCATCTTTCGAATAATTATATTGGAATTCATTACTTCATAATCAAGACCCGTATTTTCGAAAAGCACATTCAGCAGTTTATCAACGCTGATATTTTCAGCGGAATAGCTGATGCTTCTGAAATGGACGATATCAGCTGTTTTGAAAGAAAAAGACAGATCCGTAGATCCTTCAATTTTTTTCAAGGCTGCTTTCAGCGGAACATTCTTAAGGTTGATGGAAATCCTGATTTTACTCAGATCCTGCCCCGATGAGCGTTCGGCCATTAATACACCATTAATGGTTAACAAGATTGCCAGGGTCAATGCTCTCATAACTAGTACTTGAACGCAATGCGAAGTCCACCCATGCGTTTTTGAAATAAAACTCATAGTTTTGATTGGTTTAAATGTTCTCAAACAGTTTTTAAGCCAGACCGCGACAGTTTGCCCCTGAAGCGGTCTTTTTTTGTTGTTTTAGGTAATACTCATGTGTTTGTTCATTATTTTTTAATTATATAGGAACCATTATTAATGGTTATCTCCGTCCCGATTAACCTGCTTAATATCTCCAGCGCACTTTCCACTCCATATTGTCTTTTCAGGGTTGTAGTAACCCGCAATTCCTTTAATTCGGGACTTCCAACCTTAATATCTACATCATATACCCTTTCTAAATCTGCCAGAATATCACCAACTTTATAGTCGTCGTATACCAGATTGCCTTCCTGCCAGCCAGCCGTTAATTCTTCCTTTACCGGTTTCTCCTTCGCTTCTTTATTCAGATTTCCTATCACCACCTCTTTCCCTTTCGTCAATACTGCTACCTGTTTATTTGCATAATTCACTTTCACTTTTCCACGTTTAACAGATACCGTTATCTTTTCCATATCCGGATAAGCCTTGATATTAAAAGCTGTCCCCAGCACCTCTGTACTAACTTCTCCTGTATAAATAATAAAAGGGATTTTATCTGCATGCCTTACATCAAAATACGCTTCCCCTTTCAAATGCACTATCCTTTTTTTATTATCAAAATTTTCCGGAAAATCCAGCTTACTGTCAGCATTTAACCACACCTGTGTGCTATCGGGCAACAACAGGTATTTATATTCGGATTTTTCAGTTGACCTGGAAATCGTTGTTACAGATGCAACACTATTATTTAAAACATCCTTTACAGGTAAGCTCCTCTGCTGGCTAAACCACCAAACTGCTCCTGAAAGCACAACCAGTATCGATGCTGCTACAGCTATACGTGGCAACAGTCTTTTTCCGGGCAGAGATTCGATAGGCTCCTGCTTTTCCGAGAACGATTCCAATAGTCCATCCAGCGAGTTTTGATCTCCCTGTTGTTCCATATAGGCAAATAATTCGTCGAATTCTTCCCTGCTACAACTGTTGTCCAGGTATTTCCTGAACAGGTGCTTAAACCTTTGATTCATTGGGATGATGTTATGGACATCTTCTTATATGACGAAGATGTGATGAGATGTTCCTATTCCAGGGTCAACTTTTTTTGCAGAAATCTTAAAGCATTGGATAATTGATTCTTGACAGTATGACGGGATATTGATAATTCCTCCGCAATTTCGTTATAATTAAGACCTTTATCCCGACTTAACTGATACACAAGCTTACGTTGGGGGGGTAATTCATTTACTATTCCCTGAAGTATCGCGGCAGACTCTTTCAAATCCAACGCTGTTTCTGAAGATTCCTGATTTAGTTGCAACGTATTCCATAATTTTTCCTGAAGCCGATGATCTGCAGCTACTTTTCGAAGAAAATCTATCAGACGATTGCGGGTAACCCGATGTAACCAGGCTTCAAAATTGCGGATTTCTTCCCACTGAAGCCTTGATTCCCATAATTTCACAAACACATCCTGCATAATATCGCAAGCCTGCTGGTGTGATTTAGTAACCTTAAAGGCGAGCAGGTAAACGGATTGGTTATGTTCTTTGAATAATACTTCAAATTCATTTTCCATTTCCTTACCTGAATGGAGGCTATAAGTATCAGTCACGCCTTTCACAGTTCATTAGTAGTCTTGGTTCACATGAAATTAATAAAAAAATAGCCTGAAAAATTTTCATGCTGTCATATATTTTTTTGTGCGATGCCTTAAGTTGAAGTTTATTTAAACTTTTTTATTGGACAGTCTTCATTCTGAATAAGACTATATAAAGATTGATTCCTGTAAATAACAATGCAAGAAGAAATAAAACAGCATATCCTTTGTACCGAAATATATTAATGTTATAACCCCAAATACAAGAAAGGTCAATCTGATCCAATACATTTCTTTTCGCGATTTAATCTTTCTAAATACTTCAATGACCCTCTATAGGATCAGGTAATAAACTACAATTACTTAATTAATTTGATTGAACCTTCTTTTTGCCTGCAAGCGAATTGTCGTATATTAATACAGTACTTACAAATTGGCCTCATGCAACAACCCAAAACTGCCATCACTATTGCCTGTCTGGTTTTAATAACCTCCTGTACCAATCAGCCTGCTTCAAAAGAATTTAATCCCGGTTTTAAATTGCTTGATACCGATACTTTTCACTTCAATAACTTCGTGGATTGTAATATGGCAGAAGCCTGGATTGGTGATACCTTCCGCATATTTCCCGGTAAATACGGTGAAGACCCCGTTTGGAGCCCGGCAAATGATCTTAAATTCTCCAGCGGACAAAATGCAGATGAAGCTTTTAGTAATCCCGCCAGTGCTTATATTACCCCGGGCTTACCAAAAAATGCCCCGGTAGGACAGCCCGGCTTACACGGAGCTATCTGGTTCGAAACAGTGTATCAGGATACGAAAGATGTGTCAGGTAAAACCTTGTACGCAATTTATCATAATGAAAACTATCCGGAAACCCTTCCCTACGATTCAATTACAAGAGAAGGCTATATCGATCATAAATGGCCATTGGGATTAACCGAACGTATTACTCCAGCTGCCGTTTGCCGCATTGGTGTGATGAAATCTGTGGATGGCGGATGGAACTGGGAAAATCGTGGACTTTTTATAGAAGATAAACAAGCCCGAATGATCCTGAAACCCCATAATACGTCCAAAACATTCGCTGGCGGTGTTGGCGACCCATCCGCAGTAGCAGTCGGTGATTCTATTTATCTGTTTTATGGTGAATACGGTTATCCCGGTGTGTATGATTCGGCAACCTATGACGCCCTGAAAGAATGGGCGGGACAATGCATTAGTGTAGCACGAATTGCCATTGCAGATTTGGATCAACCTGTTGGCAAAGCCCAACGCTGGGATGGAAAATCTTTTGCTGCAAACTGGGACGGAATCGGGAAACCCATTGCAGCTCTGCAAATGCCTCCATCTGCTGGTGGGGGACCTGCCTCCTCTCCTACCGGAGGCTTTCACTGGGGTCCGTCTGTCAGCTGGAATGAATACCTGGAATGCTGGGTTATGCTCATGGGTAAGGTAGAGGGACAATCATGGATTGGGGATGAATTGTATATCTCCTTCAACAAGCACAAGGACCTTGGAAAAGGCACCAATTCCCAGGATTGGTCAGCCCCAAAGAAATTATTGGAAAAACCCGGACATGTACTCTGGTATCCTTCTCTGCAACCAATGAATACAGAGGAAGATATCAAGTCAAAACGCACCAGTTTAAGACTCGGCAAAAAAGCCCGTTTGTTTTTTAAATACTCCGATTTAGGCAAGTACTATTCCACTTATGTTGTTGAATTTGTAAAGAAATAATTATCTCTTCACTTCAATAAACTGCTCACCCTGATTCCAACCTTCTACCGCAACCAATGGCATTTTATTACCAGCCTCAGTAAATTCCAACAATATTTTTTTTGTTTGTCCCGGTAAAACCGACACATAATTATCCTCATAAAATACCGGTAACAAACGCTTTTTGGTGGCAGGATCCACTAAGGAATAACGATTGAAAAAAGAAATTGGTCCACCTGCAGGTGCAGTAATACTCACTTCAATTTTACCGGTACCTACCAGCCTTGCATTAATTTGTGCATCGGCTTTTGGCATCCTGCTCAGGCCTGAATAATTGCCTTCAGCATCCGGCAACCAATACAGGTTATCTGATACTATTTCTTTTTTGAGATTTAGAATCCTCAATGAAAGAAATGCACCTTCCTCCTTTGTTGCCTCACGAATCTGTCTGTTGAGATGTGTTACAATCCGGCTCGTGGAAGGTCCTATTTCTGCAAAAACCTGTCCCAGGCTTTTTTCCTTTCCATCTTTATCATACAAACTCATTACCAGCATCAGATCATATTGATGAATGAAGGTATTATTGATTAAATGCAAGCTGGTATCAGCATGATTGAAAAAGAAATTGATCGGCGCAGATCCTTTTCTCAATCCATATAAACAGGCATTCGGATCAAGGTAATAATCATACATCTGTCCCCGTAATGCTGTCCATGGATTTTGTGTTTTCCATATAATAACGCCCGTATACCATTCCCACATTCTTGAACTGAACCCTTCCATTAGAGACCGGTACTGATCATAATTTACCAACTGCGCTTTACGCGCCCACTCTTTTAAATCAGCCGTTTTTCCATACGCATTGATATGGTTATTATAACCAATATACTTGTGATATTGCCAAACAGAGTCAACTATTTCCTTTCTTGTTTCCGCAGTATAATCAGGCGGCACCATATTCTCATTTGGTAAAAATCTTTCGAGCGACTGATAATCACCTGTACCAACTGATCCGATTTCAGAATTAAACGGCCAGGTACGGTGATTGAAAAAAGTTTTCAGCTGTTGAATGCCGTAAGGGCCGTCTCCATTACCACCCAGAAAATTAAAGGACATATCATCTGAATTCGAATAATCAACAAACCATCTCGTACCATCCAATGTCGGTAAAATGGAATCCCGCAACGGGGTTTGAATATCCTGTGGTAAGGTGATTTCATTACCGCCACACCACATAGCGAGTGATGCATAGTTTCTGATCATTTTTATTTGATCAGCTGCTGATGTTAGAAAGAGTTTATGATCATCCGGATAATTTCTCCTTGTCCATTGATCATCTTTTTTCATTGGGTCTACCCACCGACCATTGCAATCACCCGAACCCCAGAAATCCTGCATTACCAATAATCCATATTTATCACAGGCCTCATAAAACTCCGGCCGTTCAGAGATTGCTCCTCCCCAGATCCGGATCAGATTGAGATTCATATCACGATGGAAACGGATCTCCGCATTATATCGTTCCTTACTAAACCGAAGCATAGCGTCAGATATGATCCAGTTTGCTCCTTTAATGAATACAGGTTGTCCGTTTACCCAAATTTGTTTGCTTCTTGTGGTGCTGTTCCAGTCTGCTTTGATTTCCCGAACACCAACCTGTAAATGTTCCTCATCCGAAACCCTGCCTGCTGAAATAAATTCAATTTTCAGCGGATACAAATATTGTTCGCCATACCCATTAGGCCACCACAGTTTTGGATGCATGATTTGGTGATCCGGTAACTTAATTTCCGTTACTGCATTCGGCTTCAGGACAACTGTTTTAGTGATGGTTTTTCCATTGATAGAATAACGAAGCTGGCCACTAACAGAAGAACTTGAACTATTATTCAATTCGGCAGCAACTTTTAAGGTAGCCGGCTGCTGATCGCTGTCAGGCATTCTTTTTCCCGGTACAAGTGTAACAATATGAGGATTTTGAATATTAACACTGCCGGTTTTTTCAATCAGCACCTTATCCCAAATACCTGTATTTCTATCACGGATTGGCTGGATCCAATCCCAACCTGCCACGTACTGATGCGCTACATTCTTTGCAATAGTGCCATCACCACCCTGACCACCATTCGGATTACCGGGTTCAGCCGGAGGATAAACAATTACGGCCAGCCGGTTCTTTCCATCAGATTTTATATACTTGCTGATATTATAGGACTGACGCAGGAACATTCCATGATGACGCTCCCTGTTAAGCTTCTGACCATTAACGAAAACATCGCAACTGTAATTGACACCTCGCAGATGTAACCAAACATTCTCCCCAACCGCAATTTTCTCCGTAAAATCTTTCACAAACCAATAGGTATAATAAGCACCACCCGTATGATAGATATCGGGAATCCTGGTGTTATTCATACCTATAAACGGATCCGGTACTTTCCCATTTTCCAGCATGGTTGTCAGAACCGTTCCGGGTACAACCGCCGGTTCCCAATTATTCAGTACATAATCAGGTGCGGAAATAAGTTTACCATCTTCCTGAACCTGTGAAACAGGAGCACATTTCCAACCATTGTTAAGTTCATACGCCTTTTGCGCATAGGTATGGTTACATAGGATTAATCCCAGTAGAATATATAAATATTTCATGCACATGATATTTTCCTTCATTCTATATATACAATTTTTTTTCTAAAATACTCCGCCAAATGCGGATCATTATCTACTATCGAGTAGCGTATAATAATAGGAATATCCTTTAACAAAGGTAGTTTACAGGTATCCGTTTGACAATTTTTCAACAGCTGGTATCGATCTTTCATTTGCTGGTCATAACGGTTCAACTCTCCACTGACAAGTGCGGAATAAGCAGCGCTGACATTATTTTTCGTAAAAAAACCAATCAAAAAAAAACTGGTAATTATCAGGAACCTGAATTGATAAACGATTTGTTGCAATTTGTTATACCTGTGTTGCCTGAGTTTTTCAGATGCCAACATACCTGCCAACAACAACGCAGAAAATAAAATAAAAATAATAAGGTTCGTAACCCGTAAAGGTACCAGCCTGATATCAATAAAATAATAGGTCATAAACGAAACTAACAACATGGAAATTCCACAAGTAAAAAAAAGTAAAAGTGCCCTTTTTTTAAGCATTCTTTGGTCGACTTGAATGTATGGTAAAAGTCTCTCAAAAGCTCCGGCCCCAAGTAAAAATCCGATCCACAAAAACGGATTTAATAGACATTTGAGTACATGATACCCAACTTGTGCAATTGCGTAACCAACTGCACTAACAATTGCAATTTCATTTTTTTTGGGTACTGCTACATACCTGTCACTGAATGATTGTGCGCTTAATAAGAACCACCAGGCAACAGCAATAAGAATCAACATTATATATTCCAGCCTGCTATTTTTACCTGAATAAATTTTGATACTGAGTATTATAAAAATTAATCCTGTGGCCAACATTGCAAACAATTCATTTAATCCGGATAACATTACCAATAGCGTGCAGGTTGCCACAGCGTAAAATAGACTTCCACTTTTGTACCTGTAATACCAATTCCAGCATGCCAGCCATAAGAGAAAAAACAAGATCCCAAATTGGTAGGAGACCAGTGAAGAAAACCAAAAAACTCCTTCACCAAGTCCGGGCATCACTGCCAAATAAGTGACAGTTATAACAGCACTAAGGAAAAAAATATCAGCATTCTTCGCCACTTTACATATATATGATTGAAAAAAGTAGGAAAGTATTCCCCAAAAAAGAAATACATAAATAAGAGGTATGATTTTATATAACCAAAAATTGCCAAAACTAAGCGGACTGGCTCCAGCTATGGCTAATAATGTATAGCGCGCTGTAATCGATTTATAAAGCATGATCTGAGCTTCAACATATCCATGCTCTCTTACCAATGAAGTAATCCAGTAGTCATCCCCCATTGGATGAACAAAATATGAAATCGCTAAAAATGGCAAAGCTATAATCGCCAGTATAAACCATCTGAGTTGTTTATAATACAGATTAAACCAATGATTTATACTGGCCGATTTATTTTTATGCATTAAATGATCGTTTTCACTTCCAACGCCTCATACAACACTTCCACCGGATGTTTCGCTTTTCTTCCCGTTCCATCCTTTATCTGATGCCTGCAGGAAGTTCCAGGCGCTGCAATAATTGTATCTTCTGATGCTGATCGAACACTTGGCAAGAGAACCAATTCTCCCACTTTCATGGAAATCTCATAATGTTCCTTTTCATAGCCAAAAGAGCCGGCCATACCACAACAGCCGGAAGGTATTGTTTCGACTGTATAATTTTCAGGAAGGGATAATAATTGAACAGATGGACCAACGGATGAAATCGCTTTCTGCTGACAATGTCCATGTAGCTTTATGGACCGTTTTTCTTTGGTGAATTTTTCCGGCGAAATCCTGGCCATACTGATTTCCCTTGCAATAAACTCATCTATCATATACACATGTTGGGCCAGTGCCCGTGCATCTTCCAGTAACGCATCATCAGCCAAATCAATGTACTCATCACGAAATGTTAATATAGCTGATGGTTCAATTCCTATCAACGGTGTTTCATCTGAAATCAAGGGCCTAAGTTTCGCAATATTCCGGTTGGCAATTCCTTTTGCATGACGGATTAATCCCTTCGACATCCAACTTCTTCCACTTTCCTCATGCTCCGGAATTACCACCTCATAGCCCAATCGTTCCAGTAACAGGATCGCCTTCTGCCCGATTTCCACATCATTGTAATTCGTGAATTCATCACAGAACAAATACACCCTTCGCGGTGAATTTTCATTTAGGTTCTCCAGCTGCGGATGATGATTTTTGAACCAGGCCCTGAGGGTGGTGCCTGCCAGTGTAGGCATTGATCTTTCCTGTGCAAATCCCGCAAAATTTTTAACCCATTTACTCACCACCTTATTTGTCATGGCAAAGTTGTAAAGTCCGGGTGCGATGGAACCCAGCTTTGCGGACAACGAGAAATTCGCGATCAGCCTGCTTCGTAATGGCACTCCATTGCTATCATAATACTGCTGTAAAAATTCGGCTTTCAGTTTGGCCATATCCACATTCGACGGACATTCACTTTTACAGGCCTTGCAACTCAGGCATAAATCCATTACCTCCTTGATCTCTTCATGATCAAACCGGTTGGCCTTTTCGGATCTTGTCAGAAACTCACGCAAAATATTAGCTCTCGCTCTTGTTGTATCTTTTTCATTTCGGGTAGCCATATAGGATGGACACATCGTACCGCCACTCAGATGCGTTTTCCGGCAATCTCCTGATCCATTACATTGCTCCGCATGCTGTAATACATCCTGATTATGATAACGAAACACCGTTTTGAAGGAAGGTGTTTGTTGTCCGGGAGTGTAGCGCAACATCGTATCCATCGGAGGTGTATCAACAATCTTATTTGGATTGAAAATATTGGAAGGATCCCAGACTTTTTTAATTTCTCTAAGCAATTGGTAATTCTTCTCTCCCACCATTTGTTTTATAAACTCACCACGCAGTCTCCCATCTCCATGTTCACCACTGAGCGATCCTTTGTATTTTTTTACCAGCGTTGCTATTTCTTCCGCGATCACCCGAAACATTCGATTCCCTTCTTCTGTCTTCAAATTGATGATCGGTCTCAAATGCAATTCACCTGATCCCGCATGCGCATAATGCACGGAATACAATCCGTGTTTGGTCAAAATCTCATTAAATTCCCGGATGAAGGCGGGCAAATCCTCCACATCCACCGCCGTATCTTCAATCACCGGAACTGCCTTTTCATCACCCGGCAGATTAGAAAGTAGTCCCAAGCCGGCTTTACGCAGTGTCCAGATCTTTTTAGTATCTGTTCCAAACAACAATGGAAAATGATAGCCCAGGCCCGCTGCACGCATTTCAGTTTCACAGGCAGCAGCAGCTGCTTCTATTTCTTCTCTGGTTGAACGCGCAAACTCCACTACCAAAATGGCACCCGGATCGCCTTGTACAAAAAACCGGTTCTGCATTTGCTCTCGGTTCTGTTTGGTGCATTCCAGAATATAATGATCAATAAGTTCACTGGCACTCGGACGATACTTCAATGCAATCAGATTGGCCCTTAATGACTCATCAATTGAATTAAAATGCACACATAGCAAACCGGTTTCCTTAGGAGGCAAAGGCACTACATTCACTTTGATTTCCGTCAAAAATGCCAGGGTTCCTTCGGAACCTGCTATCAGAGAACAGAAATTAAAATCAGGTTGTCCTGCAGTAAAGGGAGCCGTCTCCAGTAACAAATCCACTGCATAGCCGGTATTTCTTCGCTCCACTGTTTTTTTCGGAAACTCACGACGGATTTCATCCTGATTAGTATAATCGCTAAGCAGTGAACGAACCCGACGATAGATCTGACTCTCCAGCGAATCCCCTTCACATTTTGCGTGAAATTCATCCAGATTTAGGGCTTTAAATTCGGCATCCGACCCATCACTTAGAATCGCTTTGACTTCAAGCAAATGCTCTCTTGTACTTCTGTAAACCACAGAATTGGAACCACAGGAATTATTTCCTACCATCCCGCCAATCATTGCACGGTTAGCGGTACTGGTTTCCGGACCAAAAAACAGTCCGTGGGGTTTTAAAAACAGATTCAGTTCATCCCGTACAACACCCGGCTGTACCCGCACCCAGTGTTCCTCCTTATTTAATTCAAGAATTTTTGTAAAGGTTCTGGACACATCCACCACAATTCCTGACCCTACTACCTGTCCGGCCAATGAAGTACCCGCTGTGCGGGGTATCAGCGAAGTCTTATTTTTCCTTGCAAAAGCGATCAGCGTCTTTATATCCTGCTCGTGTTTTGGAATAGCAACCGCCAGCGGCATTTCGCGATAAGCGGAAGCATCCGTTGCATAAAGAGTACGCATCGCAGCATCATAATACAATTCACCTTCTAATTGCCGGCTCAGTTGCTGCAGTTCTTGAATCATGTCGATTGGTTTGCTTGCGGCGCTAATTTACGACATTCTGTTTCGAGGTTCTGCCTATTGCACCAGATAACGTCTTCCTTTAACGGTTTTAAATTCAACTACCCGGTCCTGATTTTGCGAAGAAGCGATCGTAGAGCCTGTTTCGCTTGTCAGGCGTTTCCCTTTTGGAAGCCAGATTTTACAGGAATTTCCCTGGAGGGATAGCAGCCCGGCATTTAAAAGCCGTCCTTTTTCCCAATTTATGCTCACTTCGAACCCGTTCCTGGCAGATAATCCTGTTATGGAACCGCTTGCCCAATCGGCATTCGATGGCAATGCAGGGAGTAATCGGATCACCCCTTCTGAGCCATGGCTTTGCATCAGCATTTCTGCCATACCGGCCGTTCCTCCAAAATTGCCATCAATCTGGAAGGGAGGATGGGCACAGAACAAATTAGGATAAACGCCGCCGCCATTAGACATATTGGTGCCCAAACTGGTAGCTGGTTTCAATAATTGCCGTACTAGTTCAAATGCATGGTTACCATCGCCCAGGCGAGCCCAGAATGCGATTTTCCAGGCTTTGCTCCAGCCGGTTCCATCATCTCCCCGTTGCTCAAGTGTTTTTCTGGCTGCAGCGGCGAGTTCAGGCGTTGCCCATGGGGTTATTTCATCATAAGGGTGCAATCCGTATAAATGTGAAACATGGCGATGTTTTGGTTCCCCGTCTTTCCAGTCATCCAGCCATTCGTTGAGATCACCGGCAGCCCCAATTTTGTTGGGTGCCAACCGGGGAAGGATGCTTTCCAACTCCTTTTTGAAGGCCTCATCCGTTTTAAGAATACCTGCTGCCTGGATACATGCACCAAATAATTCACGGGTAATCTGCATGTCCATGGTTGGCCCCATTACTGTATTCCCTCTGAAACCAGTTGGCATAATATAGGCATGTTCCGGTGAATTGGACGGCGCTGTTACCAAAGATCCATGCCTGGGTGATTCAATCAGAATCGACTGCAAAAACTGGGCAGAGCCTTTCAGAACAGGGTAATAATCGCGCAAAAATGCGGTGTCCTTTGTAAACCGAAAATGCTCCCAGATATGATCACACAACCACGCCCCTCCGGTAAGGGTTGAGCCCCATTCAGCTCCTTCTCCGGGTGAAGTATAGAGCCAGGGATTTGAAATTACATGCGCCGCCCAGCCTTTTGCATTATAATATGCTTTGGCTGTTTTTTCTCCATTCGGCACCAGTGCTTTTATAAACCGGAACAAGGGTTCAGCCAGATCGGAAAGATTGGTTGTTTCCGCCAGCCAGTAATTCATCTGAATATTAATATTGAGGTGGTAATCACCATTCCATGGGGTCTGGTATTCTTCCGCCCATAATCCCTGCAGATTCGCCGGTAACAACCCCGGCCGCGAAGAGGATATCAGCAAATACCGGCCAAAATTATAATACAAGACCGGAAGTGTTGGATCTACCCGACGGGTACCCGACGGGTTATTGGAATATCGCTCCAATCTTTCCTGCGTACTCAATCCCACCACTTCCTGATTTTCCGGCATGGTCCATTGATTCCGCTGATAAAATCCCGAATAAACACTAATATTTTTTTCAAGCGCTCTGTTATAATTGAGTCCGGATTTCAAATAAGCTAGTGCCACAGGCATCGGGTCATATCCGGTTATGGCAAATTTCGCATAGTCATAATCGGTGGCTGCCGTTATTTTAATGATTAACTCATTTGCATTTTCAATTCGGATTACCGGCCGGCCATCCAATTTATCTTCCCGCATTGTACCGCCAATTATTTCAGGTTGTACTGCTGTCGCAAACCGAAGCCCCTTATCCTTTCCGCTGGGTAATTGTCCCGTTATAAGTAACATACTGCCGGAAACGCTGGTATTTGCATTTTCTTTTCTAAACAGATCCAGAGCCAGGTTGATTCCGCCAGGTTTTGTACTGTGAATACGTACCCATAAAATATCATTTGTAAAATCCGCCCAGCAGACTTCTGTAATGGTAGTATTATCACGATTATAACGCGTTCGGGCAACCGCAGTTTTCAAATCGAGTTCCCGATTATAGCCGGATACCGGACCTGCAGTATCTCTCCAGGTAATAAGTAAATCCCCCAGAATCTGATAGGCGCCATATTTTTGATTCGCTCCATTGCCATGACCCGATCCCGCTCCTTTCGCTATAAACTCTTTCATCAATAATGCCTGCGCTTCTTTATTACGACCAGCCACCAAATGTTCCTGTATAGGTTTAAGGAATTGATGTGCCTTTTCACGGTCAGCATCCTGCGGACCACCCGACCACATTGATATTTCATTCAGGACAAGTCGCTCCCGATTCGGATTTCCAAATTGCATGATTCCCATCCGGCCATTTCCTACCGGTGAACTCTCGGTAAAATAACGGGCAGCCTGTTTAAATCGCAGCGTATGCGCTGAACTGTTGTTGGTAGTGCCGGAGCTGTTCGTTTGCGAATGGCACTTGTTTTGGAAAGCATTCAGCCCTATCAATAATAGGGAAGCAATGGCAAATTTATTCATATGGAAACTCTATGTTCTAAAGATATTCCCCAGCAACAGAATAGTATCGGAATTTTTCGACAGATTTCACCTGAATCTTCACCAATTAGCAAGAAATTCATAAAAAACAGCCCGATTTTGTGATATTTTAACCTCTGCTGCGAATAATATGGAAAGAACACCAGAAAGTAACGGATGAATGAACCGAATCAAAAGCAAGTATTTACAGAAATGCTGGAAAGTTATAAGGGCTTACTATATAAGATCGCACGTTCCTATACAAATTCTCCCGATGACTGCCAGGATCTGGTTCAGGAAATCACCATTGCTCTTTGGAGGTCTTTTGATAAATATGATCGGAAATACCAGTATTCAACCTGGATCTATCGGATTGCTTTAAATGTTTCAATAAGTCATTTACGAAAAGAAAACCGGCGAATCCATCCAACAGCAGCACTTGACGAAGAACTTCTGTTGGTTCCGACGGATCAAATCGCTACTACAACTGAAATTGATTTCCTCTATAAACTGATCGGAGAACTGAATCAATTGGATAAGGCCATCATCTTACTCTACCTGGAGGAAAAACCATACCGGGAAATGGCAGCCATATTAGGGTTGTCAGAAACCAATATCGCCACAAAAGTTAACCGCATTAAAGAAAAATGGCGGTTGCAATTAAACGCAAAAAATACCTGATTATGCAAGAAACAGAACTTATACAAATCTGGAAAACATACCAGCAGAAATTGGATGCTTCCCTAAAAATGAATAAAAAATGCCTGCAGGAAATTCAACTAATGAAAGCATCATCGGCTTTAAACTCGGTTCGACGAACCAGGTGGACAGGTATTATATTTGGAATTCTTTGGTTATCTTTTATCGGGTTTTTGATTTACCATTCACTCAGCTGGTCCAAATTAGCCTTCGTTGTATCTGCACTAATTCATTTTATTGTTTCTGCCTATGCCATTATAGTTTATATTGAACACCTGATCCTATTAAATCAGTTTGATAACAGTAATACGATTATTGAAGCTCAACAAAAACTAGTGCTGCTTTCAACTTCCAACCTTCGGGTCTTAGGAATTCTATTGCTTCAATTACCTGTATTTTCAACCTGGCATATGAGTGCGGAATGGATGCATTCCTCTCCGGAAACCTTCTGGGGTATTCATGTACCTGTAGTGTTTGTTCAAGCCTGTTTGGGTTGGTGGGCTTTTCGAAACCTTCATTACCGAAATCATGAAAAAAAATGGTTTCGCTGGTTTGTCAGCAAAGGTGAATTTGCAACTATAAAAAAGGCAACTACCATTCTGAAAGAAGCAGACTTGCCGACTCTTTCTTAACAAATCACTAGGGAATCAAGCAGGACAATTGATCTATATTCGCCCTGAATGATTTACTATTTTTCAGCGCTCAAGGACTTTAATACGTTTACCCCGACTCATCTTCTGTAGTCGGGGATTCTTCGTTTGACAGGATCTCTTTCTGATCCAATTACGCTTACAAATTTTTAATTTATGAAATGGGAATATCAGCTCCTTGCCTTTGTGGCAACGGGTATCCTTCTGTTATTGCTCTTTAGTGTCTGGAAAATAAAACTAAGATCAAATCAAAGGAATGCCCAATTTCAGGCACTCTGCAAAAGCAGCGGATTTCAAATGGATTTATTTGAATTTTTCAGCGACCGTGTTATAGGAATTGACTATCACCAGGGGGTGCTTTTATTTATGCACTTCATTGGAAATCAATACACTCATAAGATCTTGCTCATTGAAGAACTTGAACAATGTTCAATTGAAAAACAATCTAATGATAACAATATCATATCAGGCATTTTACTGAACTGTACAATGAATGATCAATCTGCTATACGACTGAGTTTTTATTCAAACAAAACGGATAATCATTTAGATGCTACCCAATTATTACGAAAAGCTGCCTACTGGCGAAGAAAAATCAACCTTCTCAAACAGCTGGATGAATTGAGCCTGGAACAATATCAATAATTAATATAAATAAATATGTCTGTTCAAACAAACCGACCGGTTAAAGCCGGACGCGCACCATTATTGCATCCCTTACCCATTGTTTTATTGAAGAATGATGTAGTGCTGGTAGAGTATCTTATGTCTCATCACCCACAATGGCCGGAAATAAATACCCTGCAGGAAAAAATTAAAACAGCTTCCATTTTAGATGGTATAAATTTTCCTACCGGAGTAGCAAGAATTCATTCCAACATTCTGCTACGAGACCAGGTGGCGAAACAGAATTTCAGTTACCGATTAAACCTTCCTGAAACTGGCTCAACAGCTTTTCATAGTGATAGTGTTTTCCGTCCGATGGGAGCAGCATTATGGGGTATGCAAAGTGGTGATGAACTAATCTGGCCAACCGGAAAAGGAAATCGCTATTATTTTATACTCTCGGTAGTTAATCCGATTGAGTCACTCTAGTGCTTAGATTAAAATGTAATTCATACATTTTGTTCAACAACTGAAAAAGGGCCTTCAATTTGGCCCTTTTTCTTTATCTAATAGCTTAGCCTATTGGTAAATTCTAACCCAGTCCACATAAATATTAACTGGTAATTGCTCAGCATTAACTTTTCCTACCCATGAACCTCCTAACTGCTGATCAAGCAATAAATAAAACGGCTGATCAAACGGCCATTGGCTTGGATCCACACCTGCCAAACGCGGGTATCGGAATGTCTCTTTCCCATTAAGTTTAAAAGCTAGAAATTCCGGTGTCCATTCCAAACTAAATACATTAAACTCATTTCGGTTAATGGCTGCTTTTCCATAATGAGGGGGATTCTTTTTTTCGTTCAGCTCTAATGTATAATAGGAATGGACCGTCTGGTAAATACTGTCTTCAAAACTGAGGTGTTCCATTATATCAATTTCTCCATTTCGTGGATATTTCCCATGAACTGTGTTAGCACCTAGCATCCAGAATGCAGGCCATGCCCCTTGCGCTTCTTCCAGTTTAGCACGAATATCAATTCTCCCATAGGTCCAGCTAAACTTGTCCTTCGTATAAATACCACCGGTTAGAAATGGACGCTTATCTTTACTGGTATCTGGGTTTCGGATTCCTTTTAGAATCAAAATACCATTTTCCCATCCGAAAACCTTGTCTTCTTTGGTCATATGTCGACCCCAATCGGCCTGGTTAGCTGAAATTCTGGTCCACTTTGTAGTATCCAAGGAGGGCTGACTAAACTCATCGCTCCAGATCAAATTTTTAAACCGACTATCTGTTGCAGATACAGTTTGACTGCTGCGACAGGAAATCAATCCTGTCAACAGCAGTATGGTTGCAGAGGTAAGGAAAAGATGCAGGAGATTTTTCATAATAGGACTTTGTTTATTCAAGTTCCATGAGTTTCTTTTTACTTGCTTCAATAATTGAACGTGCAGAATTTTTACTCAGATCACTTATTTCAAATTCACTCATTAGCTCATTCAATTTATTCAACTTTTCCTGGTCGTTATTTTTAACGAATTCCTCCTTAAGGATCCTGATTTTTTCAAAGTCCTGTATGCCCTCAATCAATTTTTCAAATCGGATACTGCTAACCGGGCCAGGATAAACCTGATACGTGTCTCCTGCTGGCCAGGCCGTAAACCGGCTGTCTTCCAATGGTGATTTTGTCCAGCTATTGTACGCCCAGCGCAGATAGCCAGTAAATCCTTTTGCCTGTGCATACCAACCCAGGTAAACATGTTCTGCTGGTGGTGAAAAACTAAAACCATTGGGGTATTCTTCGGTGCAACAGGTATAAACGGTTGTTGGCTTACCTGAAAGCTTTCTTTTATTCAACACTGCTGAATCCAGAATCCAGCGGGATGCCACGCAATAATCAAATATATCAGCTTCTATTTCAGGGTGATAATCACCTGCAAGGGCAATCTTCCAGTCGGGATCAATTGATTTTAATAAGCCAATAGCTTTTTGCATAGCTGGCATTGGTCGTTCATCCATAGCTATTGTTGTGATAGAAAACCAGTCCTTTTCTTTCAGATGTTGGGTAAACGCCTGCAACATTGGTTTCCAGGTTGCTGCATAGGCTGGAGTATTTATCTCCGTTGCAACACTGGTATCTCTTCCCAAATTTTCATCATAATAACGAACCATCATTTTCCAGGGGATAATTGAATAACAATTTATTCGCTCTTTTATTCCGCAATTCATTACGAATTCAACATATTGGTCAAATCGGGTGAAATCATAGGTCCATGTTCCTGCTTTAGTTTTAGTCCATTTAATCAGGGATGGAAAATCATCAAATGTTTGGTGACCCCAGGGCTCATGAACTATTGAGGCCGTGATATTTTTTTGGCCCGCTGCCGCAAGTTCCTCATAATAGGGTCTCATGGCTGCATAGTGATCATCTGACCATAGCGGTACATTATGAACCCTTGCAATTGCCGCAGGATGTTGCCATAAGTCCAGATCAAATGACCACTGAGCTGGCGGAGGTAAAATCCGTTGTTTTACATCAATTTGTAACAGGAGGTTTACTCCGGTACTCGTTTTTATAGTGGAAGTATAGGAGTCTGCCTTAGTTTCTTCCGGAACCTGAATAGTGATCCAGAAAAAAGCAACGCTGTCGGCCTTTATTTCACTTTGATTTAGCAAAGGGTCCGTAACAAGGGAAGATGCAAAAGCTGCTGGGTCTTTGCGATACCCGCACCCTCCATGGAATTCATCCGTAAGAACTTCCCCTATGCTACGGATTTTGATCTGCCTGGTAGAAATACTATCCCCTTTTGCATTTACCAAAGGAGACAGGCTCAACGAAAATAGTTGCTTTTCTTTTGTGGCAGTAGTTTTCATAGCCACCTGTACATGAACACGTTCTCCTCTCCAGGCCGAGATCTTCTGTTTTTCTTTTAGATGATTATTGCTATATACATTTTTCACGTCAATAACCTGCCCATCATGGAAAATTGGATTAACTGCTGAATCTTTCTCTTGTGATTGAGTATTTACTAGCCTTATATCAGTGGAAATAAATCCTGCATCACCAGGTTGCACACAACCAGAAAGCAAAAAGATAAAAATCCCGAGACAAACAAACAGGCGTTGAATGAAAAGCATAAGAGTCAATTGATATTACAAATATTGAAGTGGAAAGTTAGATCGAATAGGTGGTAGATCTTCCTCGCCAACACAATTGACGCAATCGGTTGATTAACAGAACTGGTATAAAATTAAAAAACCGGCACGCCTTAGCGATACCGGTTATACTCAAGGTAGCACATCCGCACTCAATGAGCACGAATTTAACTTATTGATTCAGCTTGATTTCGCCTACATCAACTGTAGCACCTTCTGCTACTTCTACACCATCCTTAGCAGTGTTCTTGTAAGGTGCAACTGCCTCAATTACAATCTGATAGGTACCAGCTTTCATGTTCTTGAGCTCAAAAGCACCGTTTGCAATCGGAGCTTTAACAGTATCAACTGAGGATAAAGCCCATGCCTGGGTAGCTCCTTCAGCCGGACTTACAGTCCCTTTCACAGTGGCAGTATTTACATCTTTAAAAGAAAATAAACTAACTGTTGCAATTCCAAGCGCTAAGGCGGTAATTTGTAACTTTTTCATACTCATGATTTTTTTAATTGGATAAATGAATTGTTTGATGACAGGATAGTAAATCCAATCATTGTGCCAGAAATGTATTATAGAAATGTTAATGCTTTTACCAGTTTCCCAAAATACCAGTAAAATCAATGGTTACAGCCGATGGTATAGTTATTGATAATACAGCATTAATCATCCAACTATTATTTTTTAGACTCTATTTTTAACTTATAAAAGCGATTTAAAACGCTCCAAAATTTAATAATTATCTGGCGTTGATACGATGCTTCCCAGATTCTTTACAGGCAGTAAATTTTATATTGAAAATCTTTTCAATTTTTACAATCGATTTTGAATTTCTGGTTTTATAAAAGGGGATAATTTGGGGAAATCAATTTTGAGTAAATTAAATATAGCATATTAGATTTACTCGATTGAATTTTCCTTAAACCATGAGCCAGCAAACATTTATCCGGCATTTAAGCCGGATTTTGACAAAAAATCAGATTTTAGTCCTCACAGGGGCCAAAATGGTTGGAAAAAGATTTCTCTCCGACCAAATCGCCAAACAGTTTCGACGGAAAGTTTTATCATTAGATTTATCAAAAAATTCAGATCGTAAAAAATTAGGACATCCTCAACTTTTCTTTGCGGCACATTCCACTGAATGCATCATTTTTGAGTCCATAGAGTTTTTACCCGGTATTTTGGATGATATTCTCCGATTTCAATCTTCAACCAGAAAACAACCAAAATTTATTTTAACCCTTGATTATCGGTTTGAATCAGTTTTTCGATTTTTTAAGTTTCCTGGAAAAGTTGTTATTAAAGAAGTTTTTCCTCTTTCATTACTTGATGCAAGTAAGTCCGGATCCTATTCAGTTTGGAATCATTGGCTTAAAGGAGGATTTCCTGGTCTTATGACGGCTCCATCTCTTCGGGTATTGAACAATCGCATTTCCCGAATTATTGGCCTTATTTGTTCTGGAAATACAACCCTTATAACTGGCCATCAATTAAACTCTGAGAAGCTTGAAAATTGTTTGCAGATTTTATCTCAATTAAATGGAACGGTTTTGAACTCGCATCAAATTGCAAAATCACTTGGAGTAAGTAGTACAACTGTATTTCGTTATTTAAAGTTTCTTGAAGCTGCTATGTTAATTCGTTTATTACCAGCTTTTTTTCCTGATGGCAGCACTAAACGATTAATACGTGCACCTAAAATCTATTTTCGGGATACCGGGATTTTACACTATTTACGTGGTATCCAAAGTTTGCGATCCTTAAGCAAGTCCATTGGTCAGCCTGATTCCTGGGAGGCATATGTAATTGAAGAGGTTGCCAAAGTTTTACCTTCCAGGTATACATTATATTATTATCGGACCCAACATTCAGCCGAAGTTCAATTGATTATAACAAAAATGAGCAAATCGGAATTACCTAAACAACTTGTTCTTGGTATTTGCATTCAACCCGGAACAGTTCCACTCATTTCAAGGGGACTTCGTAATTGTTTCACTAATCTGCACACACGCAAAAATTACCTTCTTCAAGGCGCTACTCCTCAGCATGATTTAATCCTCAATGGAATACCAGAAGAAGTGCTAACAGATTTAAAATCAATGAATTGTGTTCTTATATCACTCCCTCAGCTTTTATTAAAACTTTCTGCACTTCGCCTCTAATATAAGCTTCTCTCCCTTTCCCCTCTTCCTCCCCTGCCTCCCTTTCCCCTCTTCCTCCCCTGTCTCCTTTTTCTCCTTTTCCTCCCCTGTCTCCTTTTTCTCCTTTTCCTACTCTGTCTCCTATCTTTGTTCCATGGACAAAAGACTTTTTCTACTCGATGCTATGGCCCTTATTTTTAGAGCATATTATGCGCTTATTCGTAGTCCGCGAATTACGACACAGGGCAAAAATACGAATGCACAGTTTGGATTTACGAATGCATTACTTGAATTAATCAACAATCGTAACCCCACCCATATGGCCGTATGCTTTGATACTCAAGCACCTACAGAGCGTCATACGGATTTTGCAGAATATAAAGCCAACCGACAGGATGCACCTGAAGATTTACTTCTGGCTATTCCTGATATCAAGCGAATTATCCGCGGATTCAATATTCCGGTGGTTGAACTGGATGGTTTTGAAGCAGATGATGTAGTAGGAACTCTTTCAAAACAGGCGGCAGCTTCGGGCTACGATGTTTTCATGGTCACACCTGATAAAGACTATGGCCAATTGGTTTCAGATAAAATTAAAATTTATAAACCTGGTTATCAGGGCGGCGATATTGAAATCATGGGACCTGAACAGGTTTGTTCGAAATGGAATATCAAATCAGTGGACCAAGTCATTGATATGCTTGGTCTCATGGGAGATGCCGTCGATAACATCCCAGGTATTCCCGGAGTGGGTGAAAAAACAGCCTCGAAACTTTTAAATGAATTTGGAACCCTGGAAAATATACTGGAAAATGCAGATTCAATTAAAGGGTCAATTGGTGAAAAAGTTCGAAATGGCCGAGATTCTGCCATTTTATCAAAAAAACTCGCCACTATCATAACCACAGTTCCAGTAGAATTTCATGAAGAAGATTTCCGACTGAAAGAATGGAATAAGGACGTTTTGAAAGAAATCTTCACGGAGCTGGAATTCAAAACCGTTGCAAAACGCTTATTAGGGGAAGATATTTTAACCCCTAACCTCGCGCCGCAGGGTATTCAAACTGATTTATTTGGAAATACAGTGGTCACGCCAAAAAATGGCGGATCAACTTCCTCTCCGGCCGAATCGGATGAAATTGAAGGTAATTCCGGAATAATCGTAGAAAAAAACATTCAAAATACACCACATTTATATGAATTGGTTGATGGCGTTGACGCAATTGAAGCACTGGTCAAGAGACTTGCATTGGAATCCGAAATATGCTTTGATACTGAAACCACAAGTATAGATCCAAATGATGCTGAGCTTGTCGGTCTCTCCTTTTCTGTGCAGCCACATACCGGATTTTATGTTCCTTGTCCGGCTGATCAAACAAAGACAAAAACAATATTGAATCTTTTTAATCCACTTTTTAAAGATTTATCCAAAACCTGGGTAGGGCAAAACATCAAATACGATCTGCTTGTACTTAAATGGTATGGTGTCGAATTGGCTGGTAAATTGTTTGATACCATGCTGGCTCATTATGTTATTGAACCTGAAGGTAAAAGAAGCATGGATTTACTTAGTGCCAAATACCTGGGATATGAACCTGTCCATATTGAGGAATTGATTGGGAAAAAGGGTAAGAATCAGGGGAATATGCGGGATGTTGAAGTTGAAAAAGCCAAGGATTATGCAGCCGAAGACGCCGACATAACCCTTCAGTTAAAACAAAAATTTGTTCCGCTTCTGGACTCACTTGAAGTCAAATCTGTTTTCGAAAAAGTGGAAAATCCGCTTGTGAAAGTTTTGACTGATATGGAATTTGAAGGAATTCGGATAGATACAGGCTTTCTTCTGGATTATTCAAAGGATCTGGAGAAAGATGCTAAAGCTGCCGAGGAACGGGTTTATTCTGCAGCTGGCGTGCGATTCAATCTTGCTTCGCCAAAACAACTGGGTGAAGTTCTTTTTGAAAAGCTGAAGCTGGATCCCAAAGCAAAAAAAACTAAAACCGGACAATATGCAACCGGAGAGGATGTACTCGCCAAACTTGCCATCCAGAACCCGATTGTTGATGATATCCTTGCATTTCGGGAGTTAACCAAGTTAAAATCAACCTATGTAGATGCCCTACCGCTGATGATAAACCGTAAAACAGGACGGGTTCATACTTCCTATGCACAAGCTGTTGCCGTAACCGGAAGGTTATCCAGCAATAATCCTAACCTGCAGAATATTCCAATCCGTACTGAGAGAGGAAAAGAAATCCGAAAAGCTTTCATTCCGAGAGATGCGGATCACACGTTACTATCAGCTGATTATTCCCAAATCGAACTCAGGATTGTTGCAGCAATTAGTGGGGATCCGAATATGTGTGAAGCGTTTCGCCAGGGTAAGGATATCCATACAGCAACCGCAGCAAAGGTTTATGGTATAGATGAATCCGAGGTTACAAAAGAAATGCGACGAAAAGCCAAAAGTGTAAACTTCGGAATTATTTATGGCCAGGGGGCATTCGGACTTGCTGATAACCTTGGAATTTCACGTACAGAAGCAAAAGAAATCATTGATAACTATAAAAAGGAGTTCAGTGGCATCACGAGGTATATGGATGAGACGGTAAATTTTGCAAAAGAACACGGATATGTTCAAACACTGATGGGTAGGAAACGCTGGCTTCGGGATATTAATTCTTCCAATTTTACCGTAAGGGGATTCGCTGAGCGAAATGCGATCAATTCGCCTATCCAGGGAACAGCAGCAGATATGATCAAGCTGGCAATGAGTGCAATGCATGAAGCAATTAAAAAATCCGGACTCAAAAGCAAGATGATTCTTCAGGTGCATGATGAGTTGGTTTTTGATGCGCAGATCGAAGAAGTAGACCGTTTGAAGCCATTAATTCTTGATTGTATGCAAAATGCTCTTGCTTTACCTAATGACGTACCTGTAATAGCAGAAGTCGGACAAGGCGCCAGCTGGCTGGAAGCTCACTAAATGCCGTGGAAATTGCGTAAATTAGGGTATGTCGCAAAAAGACCAGCGAATAGACGATTATATTGCCCGGGCACAGCCATTTGCTCAACCAATCCTGTTGCATATACGGGAGCTAATTCATAGAATTTGCCCGGATGTAATCGAAACTGTCAAATGGGGATTTCCACATTTCGAATACAAAAAATCCTTGCTTTGCAGTTTCGCAGCATTTAAAAATCATTGTGCTTTTACGTTTTGGAAGGCAGCGCTAATGAATGACCCCATACTGCTACAGCATGCAGCGGAGGAAAAATCAATGGGACATTTAGGGCCTATCAAATCAATCCAGGATCTTCCAACTAATTTTCCTGCTCTTCTTCTTGAGGCAATGTGGCTCAATGAACAGGGTATCAGGATTCCACGTAAACCTGGAAGTAACCATAAAGAATGTATGCTTCCAACAGAATTTGAACAAGCCCTTCGTAAAAATCATCGTGCATGGGAAGTGTTTGATAAATTCAGTTACAGTAACAGGAAAGAATACATCGAATGGATCACGGAAGCAAAAACCGAGACCACCCGCTATAAACGAATTTCTCAGGCAGTTGAATGGATCGCGGATGGCAAAAACCGAAATTGGAAATATCAAACCAGCTGATTACTTCAATAAGCGAAGTTCATACAGGTCATGTCGCCGATCTTTTAGCGTTGTTACACTTCCATATTCATGCAGTTCTGTAAGTAACGTTAGGTCAACATCGGAAACGATGATCATTTCCGTATTTGGAGTGGCCTCCGCTTTAATTCCATTCACGGGAAATGCAAAGTCTGATGGTGTCAATACCGCCGATTGTGCAAATTGCAAGTCCATGTTGTGAACTTTTGGAAGATTTCCAACCGTACCAGCTATGGCAACAAAACATTCGTTTTCAATTGCTCTTGCAGCAGCACAATAACGCACCCGGTTATAGGCATTTTGCGTATCCGTCAGAAATGGAACAAAAAGAATTTGCATTCCCTGATCAGCAAGCAGTCGTGATAATTCCGGGAATTCAACATCATAGCAAATCAAAACGCCCACTTTGCCGGCATCCGTTTCAATCACCTTTATTTTATCTCCCCCCTTTATTGCCCACTCATATTCTTCAGATGGAGTGGGATGAATTTTATCGCAGGAATCGATTCGTCCGTTTCTATGTAAAAAATAGGATGAATTATATAATTCACCATCACGCAATGAAGGCATGGATCCCCCAATGATATTTACATTGTATGAAATCGCCAGTTTGGATAAGGCTTCTACAATATCCGGCGTAAACGAAGCCAATTCCCTGATAGCAGCATGTCCGGGCAGGTTATTAAACTGCTCCATAAGCGGAGCGTTGAATAATTCCGGTAACAGACAAAAATCAGAATTGTAATCACTTACTGCATCCACGAAATACTCCACCTGTTCCAATAAATCTTTTACTGATTTATACGGACGCATCTGCCACTGAACCAAACCGATTCGTACAAAATCTTTACGCATTTTAAGCACATTGCTATTTGGCTCATAATAGACATTATACCAAACCAACAGGGTAGCGTATCCGCGTGATTCTTTGTCTTCCGGAAGATAATGTTGCATCACCTTTTTTATCTGGAAATCATTGGCGAGTTGAAAACTAAGGGTACCATCATGCAATTCCCTGCGTTTTACTTTATCGATGTATTCCCGAGGAGTCAGTTGGTCGGCATATTTGCTATAACCCGGGATACGTCCACCAGCAACAATTGCGCGCAGATTTAAATTTTCACACAAAACTTTTCTGGCATCGTACAAACGACGTGCTAATCGTAAACCACGATACTCAGGATGAATAAACATCTCTATTCCATATAAAACATCGCCCTTGGGATCATGGGTATCAAATGTATAATTTCCGGTTACCTGACGATAGGAATGGGTATCCCCAAATCGATTGAAATTAACTATCAATGTTAATGCACAACCAACCACTTTGCCCTCCAGCGCCACACAAATCTGTCCCTGTGGAAATTTACGGATCAATTTTTCCAGCGATTCTTCCCCCCAATACTGTCCCCCCATACTCGCATATGCCTCAATCATTGATTCTTTCAATTCCTGGTAATCCGCCATTGTTAAATTCCTGACTTCTATTGTTGCGTTTTCCATATACCTGCCTTTTCTGTAAGTTAAACAATTAACCCCCGTAAGACCGGAAGGTTGTTAAGATCTCATTAATCCTGCCTAAAATTACCAGTGAAAGCCAGTAATTTGCAGAATGACCCCTATTATTTATTATTGTTACGATGCTTATTGTGGCTGGTGTTATGGTTTTAGCCCCGTAATTAAAAAAATTCAAATGCTTTATGCCGATCAGGTTGCATTTGAAGTATTATCCGGCGGAATGATTTTGCCCGACCAGCCGCGTCATATTGGGGTCATGGCTGGTTATATTTCTGAAGCATATAAGTCGGTGGAGGAATTAACCGGAATTCGATTCGGCCAAGATTATCTATGGCATATCTTCCATCCCGATCAGAGCGATTGGTATCCTCATTCGGAAAAACCTGCTATTGCTTTATGCGTTTTTAAAGAAATTTATCCGAACCGTCAGGTTGAATTTGCGGCCGATTTGCAATATGCACTTCATTTTGAAGGACGTGATTTATGTGATAATGAATCGTACCGCCATTTATTGGCGAAGTATGAAATAAACCCGGATGAGTTTTATGAAAAGCTCAAATCCGATGAGTTTAAAGAAAAAGCCTATTACGAATTCCAACTTTGCAAACAGCTTCAGGTTACAGGTTATCCCTGCGTATTGATTCAGGTTAGTGAAAGCAGGTTTTTTATGCTTGCCCGGGGTTATACGGAAGAAGCTGCACTTATTCAGCGAATTGAAGCCGTCTTAGCCGACTTAAATAAAAACTAATGCTATGATCCTTACGGTAACTCCGAATCCTGCTGTTGACAAAAGCACCCGGACCAATCAGCTAATTCCGGAGAAGAAGCTTCGCTGTAGTGAATTGGTGGTGGAAGCCGGTGGTGGTGGAATTAATGTTAGTAAAGGATTGATGCGATTAGGTGCACCTAATCTTGCCCTTATCACAAGCGGAGGATTTAATGGACAGCAGTTGGAATCCTGTTTGAAAAAAGAGGGTCTTACCTATTCTACGGTCGCAATCCGGGGAGAAACCAGAGAAAATCTGGTTGTTCTTGAAAAACAAAGTAATAATCAGTTCAGGTTTGTTTTACCCGGACCAACACTAGAAACTGAAACAGAACTTGCCCTACTTGACGCCGTTCAGAACCTGCCCGAAAAGCCCTCTATTATTGTTGGAAGTGGCAGCCTTCCTCCCGGATTTAGTGAAAATTTTTATGCCAGGCTGGCGTTGCTCGCAGAAAAGATAGGTGCAAAGGCTATTATTGATTGTTCAGGAACACCGCTGGAACTGGCTGTGGAAGCAGGCGTTTTTCTTATCAAACCTAACCTTCATGAACTGAGCCAGTTAGTCGGACTAGCGGCTTTAGAAACCGATCAGGTGGTGGACGCCGCTCAAAAACTGCTGGAAAAGGGTCGGTGTGAAGTAGTGGTTGTTTCTCTTGGGGCACAGGGTGCATTGCTTGTTACAGCAGATGAGGTTGTCCAGGTTCCTGCACCAACTGTAAAGAAGCAAAGTACGGTAGGAGCAGGTGATTCAATGGTAGCCGGAATCACCTACCAACTGTCGAAAGGCGGCTCACCGATCGAAATGATCCGTTATGGTGTGGCCTGCGGAACGGCTGCAACTATGAATCCAGGCACAAAACTGTTTAATACCTCTGATGTTGATCGTTTATATAATTGGCTTGAAAAACATTAATTTTTTCTACAATAATTGGATTCCTAATCAGACATAGTTGTAACTTTAAGAAATTTTATTATATGAAACGGCTATCCTTTTTAATTGGGTGCCTGATCACCCTTATTCAAGTAACCAACGCACAATCTGGCCAGGATGAAATGATGAAAGCCTGGCAGGCCTATATGACCCCTGGAGATATGCATGCTTTACTCGCAAAAGATGATGGAGAGTGGAAAACAGAAATGAGCCTATGGATGGATCCGGGATCGCCTCCTGTAAAGTCTTCCGGTAAAATGAACAATAAAATGATTCTTGGTGGCCGATACCAGGAAGCCCGATATAGTGGAGATTTTATGGGAATGCCAATGGAAGGAATTGGAATAACCGGATATGATAATGCAAAAAAAATATTTATCAGTACCTGGATTGATAATCTCGGATCCGGGGTGATGAAACTGGAGGGCCAGTACGATCCTGCAAGCAAAGCAATAAATTTTTATGGCAGTTCTGTAGACCCGATGACAGGAAAAGATATGAAGGTTCGGGAGGTTCTGAAATTTATTGATGATAAAAATCAGTTGATGGAAATGTTCATGGTCCAGGATGGAATAGAGATTAAAACAATGGAAATAAAATTTACAAAACTTTGATCATCTATTTGTTGATTCTACAATAGCCGGCAACTTATTGGTATTCCTGTCATTACGTGATGTTAGTAGTTTAAAGTTGCTATCTCCATAGCGAAATCAAAATATCGGTTACGTGTGTCTGTTATGTTTGTTTTTGCGATTTTGCACTGAATAGTACTACCAGTTTCAGTTTAATTTTCGAAAAAAGAAATCGATCCGGCTGCTATTATCTGTCTGTCCTCCATCCACCCATGCATGAAGGGAATCTGATCCGTTGAATTGATATACGATTCTTTTTGGAAAATCATGTGTGGCGTTTTCAAAAATAAATTCATCGTTAGCATGACTAGTCAGTTTGAAATTTATTCTTCCCTGATCCGGTTGATTAAAAGCTTTCGCCTGATACAATATCACATTATTTATCTCAACCAACCGGGTCTCTTCTGATACAATCGTGTCATTGCCATTAATTTTATACATCCTGCCTTCCAGTAAATTTGATTGCACCAGTTTCCATTCCTCGAATTCAGGACTTGATTTTCCCAACCGCTGCCATCGGCCTTCCAAACGGTACAATTCCTTAAATTGATCCGTTACTAATTCCGGTTCATCCTTTGCTACAAGAAATAAAAGGAGTATAAAAACTATTGATTTCATAGTAGGTATCAGACAGATGTTAGAACTGTATTCTAACATCTCCTTATGAGTTTAACATTTCCTGAAGATTGCAATCGCGGTTTCTTAAATCTATTCCTCCCTCAAACAGGCTTTTTAAATTGGATAAATAAAAGGTCCAGCCGGTTTTACAGCCAATATGGAACTTGAATTTTGAGTTTTCATCTTCGGGAATATGATCCTGTACCAATTCTACAATCTGTTCATCTCCAGCCAATAATAATCGAACAGTACAAATGCCAGCATTTCCAAAACGGAACCTGAAGAGATCCTGCCCATTTGCTTCCAGGATTTCTCCCAGTTCAAAAACCTCATCAGGATAACCAAACCATAAAAAAGTATATTGGCAACCCTCACCTGCCAGCTCTTCTTGATCCAGTATATAACCTTTCCTGTCAACATACTCACAGCTTCTCAAAAACCAATATTCCATACCTGCACGGGTAGACCAAGCATCATAAAGATCGCTTCTCCTTGCTTTCACATTTATGCGAACTGTAAAACGGCTCCAATCTTCTGAACTCATGCTGTAATAATTTATGAATTCTAAAGCAAACTTCGGATTTACCGGTTTTATTGAATGGGTACAGAGTACAAAGCTACCCGATTCCCTTCGGAGTCGAGAAATACAGCCATAAATCCAATATCAGCAGCTATTTCCGTTTTAGGTACCAGAATTTTTCCGCCCGCATCTTCTATGCGATCTAAAACCAGCTGAAGGTCTGGATTGGCATTCAGATATATCAAACTGCCATTTGACTGTGGTTGGTAAAAATCAGGGGCATAGGTTAAAGCGCCACTAATAAAAGTAAAATCAGTAACCGGAAACATCCGCATTGGTAAATTTGGCATATCCATAGCTACCATTTCAAAGCCAAAAATAGTTTCATAAAATTTCTGTGCCCGCCCAAGATTGGAAGTTGGAATCTCAAACCAGCTGATTGCATGTTGTGACATATACTTGATTTTAACGTCGTGTTCTAACATTGTTCTAACACCTGTCTGACACTTACCTCCAGAGACCGATGATTGCCCCCATCAGCGTGAGTGCAACCAGAGAATAGCCTCCATTGATCAGAATGTGTTTCCAGGATTTCAATTCAAATAAGCTATGAATCGCAATGGCAGAAAAGGTCCAGATACCAGCCAAAAATCCAGCAATTGTTCCCCATGAAATATCCGTTTTCATTTCCGCACTATCTACCAGGAACATTCCGAGATTAGCCGCCATCAATAAAGAAAAAACAGCCGTAAATCCAAAAATCTTTCCCTTATTACCTGAACGAATCTGCTCTTCAGTTAATCCCGACTCCCGCATCCAGGTATTTCCAAATAAACCCGGCGAATACCAGATTCCCCCTACCACAAAAGCGGATAATCCCGCTACCAAAACGGCTAGCCAGTTAATGCTGCTTATATCCATATTACTTGTTTTGATTCCTAAACTATTAGCTAAATTCACATAGACCAAGTGAACCAGCATGAACCCGGAAGTCAGGGTGACCAAACCCGAATTTTCCCCGACAAAACTTCCACAGGAAGGAAATAAGATCAACGATATCGGCTTCCGTGTGATCCTCATTCCTTTTTGCGGAATAGCTATTCCTTTGCTAACTTCTTTTGTCCCCTTTCAACTGTTTAGTCTCTTACAAATCAAACTCAGCTTCCTTTATACAATAGGCCTGGCATTTGTTGTTTGGGAAGGAAACCGGTTTCTGCTCTTTACCCTCCGCTCTTATTTCAACTGGTTCAATCAACCGGTAAAAAAAATCTTTGCCCTCCTGCTCGTAATCCCCTTTTTTACGATCCCAATTACTATACTCCTGCTAGTTGGCTGGTTTCATCTCTTTCTAGAGGCACAAATCAATTGGACTGCTATCTGGAATAATACTCTGATCATTCTTATTTCGGTAATCTTTATAGTTCATGTTTATGAAACGGTGTTCCTTGTAAAGGAATCCGAATCTGAAATTCTGCGAAACGCAAGTCTGGAAAAAGCAAGAGCGGAAGCTGAATTGCAGGCACTCAAGAACCAGATTGATCCACATTTTATGTTCAATTCGCTCAACACACTCAGCCACCTGATCAGTTCCAATCCCGGAAAAGCGCAAATTTTCAATGATAATCTGGCAGAAGTCTATCGGTATATCCTCCAGAATAAATCCCGTGATCTTGTATTGCTGAAGGAAGAACTCAGCTTCATGGATAATTATATCGCTCTTTTAAAAATCCGCTTTAGCGATTGTATCATTATTAAAAAAGAAATTCAGGAAGATTGTCTGGATAAATACCTCCTTCCACCAATTTCATTGCAAATTCTTATCGAAAATGCCATCAAACACAATGAGTTTTCCAAAAAACAGCCACTTACTATCAATATCATCGAATCAAATGGGCAACTTTCCGTATCCAATGAAATCCGGGAAAAAAAACTCCGTCAAACCAGCGGCATCGGGCTTGCTAATCTGCTCGAACGCTTTATGCTAATTACTTCAATCCCCCTGACAATTGAAAAAGGGAATGGCTTTTTCTTTGTACGGCTTCCCCTTTTAACCCTGCGTTGATATGAAAATATTAATCATTGAAGATGAACTTCCCGCAGCTGAGCGCTTATCTGAAGCGCTTTTTCAATTACGAAATGATTTGGAGCTGCTTTCAATTCTGCAAACGGTTAAAGAATCGGTCCAATGGTTGAAATCCCACCCGCACCCCGATTTGATTTTTATGGATATCGAATTGACCGACGGACAATCTTTCCACATTTTTGATGAGGTAAAACTCGATTGTCCGGTTATTTTCTGTACGGCATACGATGATTATTGGCAAAATGCATTCGAACATAACAGTATTGACTACCTGTTAAAGCCGATTGCTCAGGTAAAACTTTCGGCTGCCCTACAGAAATATGAACTACTTAAAGCACATTTTTCAAACTCTTTCGAACAACTTCAGAAATTTAGAAAAAATCCTGACCAGTTTAAAAAACGATGGCTCATTAAAAGAGGCACTGACTATATCGCACTTAAAACAGAAGAAATCGCTTTTTTTTATGCCGCCCACAAAATGGTTTGTCTGGTAGATGCAGGCGGACAAAAATACCTGCTTGATAAATCTTTGAGTGATATTGAAAGGGAACTTAATCCTGCCCAGTTTTTTCGTCTAAATCGGCAGTTTCTGGCCCATATAAATTCCATAAAGAAATTAAAATCTATAGGTAAGGGCAAGTTATTGGTCGAATTGCACCCTGCCGCCCCGGAGGATGTCCTGATAAGTTCAGAACAAACTGCGGCTTTCAAAGAATGGCTGGACGCCTGATCCCCCACCCGCCGGGTAAGGAATTTGTTTTATCTTGCACCTCCCTTACAATTTTGTAGATATGGAATATAACAGAATCATTGCCGTAACCGGATTACCCGGATTGTTTGAATTAGTAGCCAGTAAAACCGATGGAGCGATCGTTCGCTCACTGGATGATCAGACTACCAAATTCGTGTCGTCGCGTAAGCACAATTTCTCTCACCTGGAGAGCATTGAAATTTATACCAAGCGTGATAATATAAATCTTGTGGAAATCTTTAAAGCCATGAAAACCACTGGCCGCGAGCTTCCTGATAGTAAAGATGGCAATGGTTTGAAGGCCTATTTCGAAAAAACATATCCTGATATGGATTTCGAAAGAGTCTATGCCAGCGATATGAAAAAGATGGTGAAATGGTTTGAAATCATCGACAAAAACAACATCGAATTCATTCTTCCTGAAGCTGATGCAAGCCCCGAAGAGGGTAAAGTTGCTGAAGCAGCTGAAACTACTGCTAAAACGAAAAAAGCAGATAAAGCCACAAAAGCCGAAACGACTTCTAAAGAAGAGGAAACAGCTGAGGAAAAACCTAAAGCAAAGAAAAAAGCAGCTCCTAAAAAAGCAGCTGAATCCAGTTCTGACCTAACTGAAGAAACTACCGAAGAAAAGCCGAAAAAAGCGGCCCGTAAGAAAAAATCAGAAGAATAAGACTCTAATTATGTCTATCGCCAATATTCAGAAAGCGCCCCGGCAGTTCCTGACCGAGGAATTTACCATTACTACCTGGGATGTACTTGAACCCTATTTTATGGACCTGCTCAACAGGCCCCTTCATTCCAGCGATGAACTCGAAAAATGGATGGCTGATTGTAGTGAGCTGGAAGCGGTCATCAGCGAAGATGCCTGCTGGCGCCAGATTCGCATGACCTGCGACACAGAAAATAAAGCGTTGGAAGAAGCTTTCACCTTTTTCGTGATGGAAATTCAACCGAAAATCCAGCCTTATGCCGATCAACTAAACAGAAAGCTGATCAGCAATGAATACACTAAAGGACTCGATCAGCAAGAATATTTTACCTATCTCCGGTCAGTAAAAAAGTCAATTGATCTTTATAGGGAAGAAAATATCCCTCTTCAGGCGGATCTTTCTGTATTAGCCCAACAATATGGCGTTATTTCTGGCAAAATGACGGTTACGTTTGATGGCAAAGAATATACGCTTCAACAGGCTACTAAATTCCTGGAACATCCCGACCGTACCAAAAGGGAGGCTGTATACCGCAGCATACAGGAACGTCGGTACCAGGATCGCGAACAACTAAATGAGCTTTTTAGTCAGTTGGTAGAAAAGCGACATCAGGTTGCTCTCAATACAGGATTTGCCAATTACCGCGATTACAAATTCGCAGAAATGGGCCGTTTTGATTATACAAAAGAAGACTGTTTCGCTTTTCATGAAGCAGTAAAACAGCATGTGGTACCCCTGGTTGCAGAAATTTATCGGAAGAAACAAGCCAAACTTAAGCTGGATACCCTTCGCCCCTGGGATACGGAAGCTGAACCCGATGGAATCGAACCTCTTCGCCCCTTCAAAACAAGTGAAGAATTACTCGAAAAAACCATCGAATGCTTCCGAGAACTCCGTCCTCTTTTTGCAGACTGCCTGGTAACTATGAAAAAAATGGGGCATCTTGACCTCGAAAGCCGAAAAGGTAAAGCTCCGGGTGGGTATAATTGTCCACTGGCTGAAAGTGGTGCTCCTTTTATTTTCATGAACGCTGCCGGACAAATGCATGATGTTACAACAATGGTACATGAAGGCGGTCATGCCATTCACAGCTTCCTTGCCCACCCATTGCGGCTTTCGGCATTCAAAGAATACCCGATGGAAATTGCTGAAGTGGCAAGCATGAGTATGGAATTGTTCAGTATGGATTATTGGCACAGTTTTTTTGATAAAGAAGAAGAACTGTTACGTGCAAAAGAACACCAGTTGGAACGAGTAATTACTATTTTCCCCTGGATAGCGATAATTGATAAGTTCCAACATTGGGTGTATGAACACCCCCAACATAGTTTAGACGAAAGAGCAAATAAATGGCTAGAAATCAACGATGAGTTTGCTACCGGTGTACTTGATTTATCAGGATTGGATGAGTTTCGCAAATTCGGTTGGCAACGCCAGCTCCATTTATTTGAAGTTCCTTTCTATTATATTGAGTATGGAATTGCCCAATTGGGAGCGATTGGTATGTGGATGCAGTTCAAAGGTGACAAAAACCAGGCTTTAGACAATTATTCAAAAGCTCTTTCTTTAGGCGGAACCCGCACTTTACCTGAATTATACCAGGCAGCAGGTATTCCTTTTGATCTTGGTTCAAACCGTGTTAAAACATTGATGGACTTTGTGGCAGCAGAGATGCGAAAACTTTAAACAGATTTGAAAAATACCCACATTAGGGTATATGGAAAATTTGAAAAGAATGATTTATAACAATATATTTGTACAAGAAAACACTTAGAAAGATCAAACGAATCCTAACGGATTCTTAAAATAGCTACTAATCAGAGCCTTAACCAAAAGTCCCGGTGTGTCTACATCGGGGCTTTATTTTTACCCCTGTTTTATTGACATTTGTCAGAAAGAACTTATCCACCACTTTTTCGTTTAGTCACGCGAGCAGGCCTTGCATTTACCATTCACCACCACCTGGATCTGGCTGGATTTATATCCTCTCGGCAAGCGTATAACCGGCACCGTTACTTCATCCAGACAAACGGTATTTCCACATTTATCGCAAACAAAATGAACATGATTATCATGGTGATGGCCTTCTCCGCATTCATCTTTACACAATGCATAGAGTACACTATTATCTGCAGTTGGTATGGAATGAATTATTCCTTTGGACAAAAAAACCTGTAACGTACGATACACCGTAACCCGATCAAATTTTTCACCAGTCCTGCGCTCTATATCACCATGTGCCAATGCACCAGGCTGATCCAGAAATAATTCGAGAATTTTAACCCGGCTGCCTGTAATGCTTAACTGATTCTTCTTTAAGATATCCTGTATGGCTTCCTGCATAAAATTTGATTAGAACGTTGATTTGGGTAATCGTGATGCATCCGTTACAGATTCTTCCAATAATACTGGAATATCATTGATCATCTGATCAACTTCTTCTTTTTTCAAACCATCATAAATTCTGCGTACACGACCCGCTTTGTCGACCAAAGCAAAAAATTGTGTATGTATAAACTGATCCTCAATCCGTTCATTATTATTCTTTGGATCATCTAACAAATAACTCACACGGGCTGCCAGATATAAACTGTCTTTAGGCCCGGTCAGGAAAAACCAATTGGCATTATTGACACCCATAGAATCTGCATAAACTTTCATTCTTGCTACTGTATCGACCGCAGGATCAACCGAATGCGACAGTATCAAAAATTCAGGATTGCTTTTGTATTGATCAAACACTTTTTTCATGTTGGTATTCATTTTGGGGCAAATACCCGGACAGGTAGTAAAAAAATACTCCGCCACATACACTTTACCCTGAACCTGATCCTGTGTAAAGGAGTTTCCATGCTGATCATTAAAGCGAAATGGTTGGACATAGCTCAAAACCGGCATCTTCACTTCACCAAAACCCGGCAATAATTTTGTCATCGCAAAAACAAACCCGACAAACAAAACAGCAAAAAACCCTATAAAAAAAATCGTTTTCTTACTCATGCTTGCAAATTTACACCCTTATTTGATCCCCTGACCCGACTGGTGGCACCGGTCGGCTGAACAGATCTAATTGTTAAGAAGATTTATTTTGCAACAAAGTTGCATCTGTTTATTTTTGCCGTCCGATGTCATTTAAGATTAACTGGGACGCCCTGGGTATTGCAACATCCGTCGCCTGTGCGATCCATTGTGCTATTTTACCTTTGCTGCTTAGCAGCCTGCCTATATTTGGAACAAATATCATTGATAATGAAGCATTTGAGTATTTAATGATATTCATCGCCTTTATTATCGGAGCCAACGCCCTATGGCATGGGTACAAACGCCATCACCATAAATCCGGACCCTATATTATTTTTGGTGTTGGAATTCTGTTACTTCTTGCAAAGCAGGTTTGGCATGATCTTCAGATCTGGTTTCTGGTTCCAGCCGTAATTGCTGTCATTTACGCCCACTTTCGCAATTATCAGCTCTGTCGGAAAGCCAATCATTGCCATACGAGCGACTGTAATCATTGACTACCAGACCCATTCAAAGGCAGATTCCCTAAGATTTCCTAAATTCACAAACATTGCCAGCTGGCATTTGTTATTTTTGCAGTTAAACGTGTTGAACTATGATTAAAACCGGAAACCCCGTTATCAGCATCTATACAGAAATGACTCCCAATCCGGAAACCATGAAGTTTGTTGCCAACAAACTCCTGTATCCAGGAAGAAGTATCGACCTGCCTGATATGGAAAGTGCGAAAGCCTCTCCCCTTGCTGTTGAACTCTTTGGATTCCCATTTATTAAAAGTGTTTTTGTTGCCAGCAATTTTGTTACGCTGACAAAAACTCCGGAAACCGAATGGAGTGATGTTATCCCTTCTATCCGTCAATTCCTGAAAGATTATCTGGAAGAGGGAAAAGTGGTGGTAAATGAAGAAGAGGTAGCAGCTCTAAAACCTCAGGGCAGTAATGAAGTTAGTGCCGATGATGACGACGTTGTAAAGCGGATCAAGGAATTGCTGGAAAATTATGTAAAACCAGCTGTTGAAATGGATGGTGGTGCAATCCAGTTCAAAAGCTATCAGGATGGGGTAGTTAATCTGATGATGCAGGGTTCCTGCTCTGGTTGCCCAAGTAGCATGATTACCCTGAAAGCAGGGATTGAAGGTATGATGAAACGTATGATTCCTGAAGTAAAAGAAGTTGTGGCAGAAGCAGAATAAACTTTCCGTTTTGGCAAATGATGACCACTTCCATATTTATCCGATTGCTGAATCAGCCATTACCATAGAATATGGGAAGGAAATTGCTATAGAAGCAAATCAGGTTTTACTTCGTCTTCAACAACGTTTTCATACATCTCCTTTTTCTGGCTTTATTGATACCAGTATAACTTATAATAGCCTGTCGGTTTTTTTTGATCCCAGGCAACTCTTTTCAGAAGGCCAGCCATCACCGCTGGCCTTTGTTTTAAACCGGATCAAACAGAACCTGAAAGACTTCTCGCAAATTGCACAGGAACCTTTTAAGGGAACACATCATCTGGTACCTGTTTGTTATGAAGGGCCACTGGCTCCGGATCTTGATGCTGTTGCCGGCTTTCATAAAACTGATCCCGATTCAATTGTTCATGCCCATTGCGCGCAGGACTGGTATGTTTTCATGATTGGTTTTAATCCCGGGTTTTCCTATATGGGTATCTTGCCCGATACGCTCGCCATGCCCCGGAAAAGCAGTCCCGCTTTGCAGGTTCCAGCCGGATCTGTCGGCATCGCTGGTAAACAAACGGGTATTTATCCAAATTCCTCTCCGGCGGGATGGCAGATCATTGGTCGAACACCCCTCCTCGTTTTTAATACAAAAGAATCCGAACCCTGTCTGTTTAAAGCAGGCGACACCGTTCGTTTTACCCGCATCGATTTAGAAACTTTTCAATACCTCAATCAGCATGCGAATCCTTAAATCCGGTATTACCACCATACAGGACCAGGGACGGTTCGGGCATCGGAACCGGGGATTACCTGTAAGCGGCTTCATGGACCCTTTGGCCGCCCGCCTCGGAAACTTATTGACAGGAAATGAAAGCAATGCTGCATGCCTCGAAATTAGCAGAGGAGCGTTCAGCGCCAGCTTTGGTAGAACCTGTTTACTCGCACTTACGGGTAAAGGTTTCGATGCTTATGTAAGTGGAAAACCAATTCCTTTTTATCAGCCCTTCCTTATAAAAGAAGGCGAATTCCTGCAACTTTTTCCAAAAGAAACAGGCTTTACCTATCTATCTGTTCATGGCGGAATTAGATCAACACCTGTTTATGGAAGCCGATCAACACACCTGGCAAGTAAAATTGGTGGTATGAATGGCAGGCCACTCCGTTCGGGAGATCACCTGCCAATTACGTTGATCCCGGACGAAAACGGTCAGCGAATAATAGATTATCTCTTAAAGGAAACCCATCATCATCAGGTTCGATTAAGCCTTTCCGTAGTACCCGATTATTCCAGTAAAGAAGTTCGTTTTATATCCGGACCAGAATATCACTGGTTTTCAGGAGAAGCACTTGGATTCCTACAATCATCCGGCTTTCTGCCCTCCGCCTTATCCAATCGAATGGGTTCCAGATTAATCGGCCCTGAACTTCAACGGATAAACCCTTCCGAATTACTCTCGCAGGCTGTATTACCAGGCACCATGCAGGTGAGTCCGGATGGTCAGCTTCTTATACTTCTTGCAGATGCTCAAACTACCGGCGGGTACCCACGCATAGGTCAGATAATTCAGGCTGATCTGCATCTCGCTGCGCAACAAAGCCTGGATACTCCTATCCACTTCAAACAAGTATCATTGGATGAAGCAGAAAAGTTGCTACTTGCTCAGGAAAAACAGCTGCTTCAGCTCACGCGCGACTATTATCTTTATTTTTCCTAAAACTCCTGTAATGGATATTAATTGTGACCTCGGTGAGGGTTTTGGCTGTGAGGCAGCCATCCTGCCATTTATCAACTCAGCAAATATCGCCTGTGGGTTACATGCCGGATCACCCGCCGAAATGGCCAATACAGTTGAATTGGCAAAAAAACTAAGCGTTCATGTTGGGGCACACCCCTCCTGGAACGATCGGGCCAATTTTGGAAGAAAAGCACAGCAGATGCCGCCTGCTGAAATCAAAGCACTGATAAGCTATCAGTTAGGAGCGCTTGATGCAATTTGCCGGCAGGCAGACTATCCCATGGTACATGTAAAGCCGCATGGAGCACTTTACAATCAGGCTGGCACAGATCCAGTAATTGCTATGGCAATTATAGATGCTATACAAACATTCAACCCATCCCTTCATCTCTTTGCGTTATCCAACAGCATTTTGGCAAAACTCGGCAGGGCAGCCGGACTCCTTGTAAAAGAAGAGGCTTTTGCAGACCGACGTTATACTTCAAACGGTCAGCTTGCTCCACGTAGCTTTGCCAACTCCGTTCTTAAAAATACCGACGATGTTCTGAAACAGGTTGATTTACTTGTTCGCTCTCAGCAGGTTTATACCATTGAAAATACAGCCTTGAAGCTGCATGCTGATACTATTTGTATTCATGGGGATGGACCTACCGCCATTGAACTGGCAAAAGCTGTTCACCAATATCTTCAAGCATCTCCGCAACTATGAAAAAAAACAGCTCATCTGCCTTTTGGGCTGCGGCCTTTTTAATGGCTACCTCGGCAATTGGTCCGGGTTTCCTAACCCAAACCACCGTATTTACTCAGAACCTGCTTGCCGGATTCAGTTGTATCATCTTAATTTCAATTTTACTGGATATCGGTGTTCAAATGAATATCTGGCAGATCATTTTTGCCCGAAAACAAACAGCCAATCAGGTCGCAGATGAACTCCTTCCCGGATTGGGAAAACTCCTGACTTTGCTTATAGTAACAGGTGGATTTGCTTTTAATATTGGAAATATTGCCGGTGCCGGACTTGGTCTGGAAACAATAACAGGGATCCCAAACCGTATTAGTGCCGGAATCAGTGTTGCTTTATTATTGCTTCTTTTATTCAACAAAAACAAAGCTCTGCCATTCATGGATGCCGCTGTTAAATGGATGGGCATACTGATGATAGTATTAACCGCTTACGTCGCATTTTCATCCGGGCCATCTCTTAAAAATCTGGTTACTGAAACTTTCCGGCCCAGCCGATTTGATTATACCGCATTACTTACTATTGTTGGTGGCACTGTAGGCGGATATATTTGTTTTGCCGGAGCTCACAGAATGCTGGAAGGATCAGGTGTCGAAAACATCAGTTTGCCTTCCGTTCGATCTTCTGCTGCCACCGGCATACTAGCTGCGTCCATTATGCGCTATTTATTGTTTTTGGCAGCATTGGGTGTGGTTAGCAGGGGCATTGTGCTTGATTCTGCTAATCCGGCAGCAGCTGTTTTTCGGCAGGCCGCCGGTGAAACCGGATTTCGTTTATTTGGAATAGTTATGTGGTGTGCGGCAATCACTTCGATTTTAGGCTCCGCTTATACCTCTATTTCTTTTGCTCGTACATATATGCCCTGGTTGCAACGGAATCCGGAAAAAGGAACTATTATTTTTATACTCTGCTCAACAGTAGTTTTTCTGGTTTGGGGCAAACCGGTGCAGCTCCTATTGTCAGCTGGCCTTGTAAATGGATTTATTTTACCAATCTCCCTGATTATTTTGCTCCTATCTATCCATAAAAATAAAAACGGCTACCAACATCCGAAAATCCTGACAAGTATCGGATGGCTGATAGCCGTATTGCTCAGTTGGGCTTCTATCCAAGTGTTGCTTCAGAACTGATAGCTGTATTCAGCAATTTGCTGATCGGGCAATTTTGCTCGGCGTCTTTTACACAAGCTTCAAATTTCTCTGCAGAAATTCCAGGTACCACACCTTTTACTTTCAAATGAGATTTGGTAACTGCTCCATTTTCAAACGTAATATCGCAGGTAGTTTCCAGAGAGGTGGGGGTAAATCCAGCTTCACTCAGCACGAAACTTAGTTTCATGGTGAAACAGCCGGAATGTGCAGCAGCCACCAGCTCTTCGGGATTGGTGCCTATTCCACTTTCAAAACGAGATCCAAATGAATATTGAGTTTCACTCAGTACACCACTTTGAGTAGTGAGATGCCCTTTTCCTTCTTTACCGGAGCCGTTCCAAACGGCAGTTGCTTTACGAATCATGGTTATATTTTTAATAGTTGATAATGCCTTCCCAATTTACGCCCCTATTGGTTAGGTAACGCAGGATAAATTCAAAACAGGCCGAATTACTTCCAACAAGTTCCGGAGGAAATACTCCTTTTTCGTTGAACTGGCCGGTGACAAGCAATTCTGCCACCGCAGTACAGGTATATCCCGTTGTACGAGACATGGAAGATGTTTTTGTTGGCTCATCGTATCGATCCAGCAGATTGTATTCAACCCGCATTCGTTTCCCTTCCTTATGCCCCTCCACAATTACCCTCATCACCGTAAACTCAGGTTCTTCTTCTCCAAGCTTCCATTCCTTAAACAACAAAGCAGAACTTAGATCAAGCGGCCGAACTGCCTGCCCCTTAACATCAATAAATTCATTACTAAAAAACCCTGCCAGTTGCAATGCCTGGATCAAATCTATATGTCCCGGGTAACGCAGCGTTTGTTCTTTTAAGTCAGGAATATGCGGCATGGTATACAGCAGCGATCTCAATCCATCCGTGTTAAATGCCTCCAGGGTTCCAATTCCATCAAAGTTCATCAGGCTTCTTTCCGACAAAGCAGGCTTTGTAACGATCACTCCATTTTCCTTCAGTCGTGCCGGGCGGGTATATTCTTCAATTACATCCACCGGTGAAAAAGGTGCTTTATATTCAAACGGCTTTTTGCGAATGAGTGGCAATCCGCCAACATAACATTCAAAGCGTTGTACCTTCATTTCCTCATTATAACGGCCGAGAATAATATTTCCCATTCCGGGTGCAACGCCACAATCTGTAATTGCAGTAACTCCTTTCAATTTGGCTAATGCATCCAACCCCCTTGCGTCTTCCGGAAAAAACGAAATATCAACTACTGATTTTCCAGCCTGAATAACCGCTTCGAGGGATTTATATCCCATGAATCCGGGAACAGCGATAATCACCAGATCAAAATCAGCCAACCACACTGAATAGGAAGAAAAATCTGAAAGATCTGCAACCTGAATAGAAATGTCCGAAGCTCTCCGGTGCAACTGTTGAAGGGCAGTTTCATCTCTGTCAAAAGAGTGAATATCATGTCGGTCGGCCAGATCAGCTGCAATGGTTCTGCCCACCATTCCGGCACCTAAAACAGCTATTTTCATGTAAAGAATTTCCGGCAATCTAAAAATTCTGACGCATTTTTAGCGAATGGAAACGATTTGGCAACAATTCCTGGCTGGTTTGATGCAGACCACGGCTTTAGAATTTATAGCGGTAACCACAGGAATTCTGAGTGTGATATATAGCAGGAAAGAAAATATTCTACTATATCCTGTAGGTTTAATCAGCACCACGATATTTATTTACCTAAGTGTTAAAGGTCATTTGTATGGTGAAGCCAGCGTAAATCTTTATTATACCATCATGAGTATTTATGGATGGTGGCTCTGGGCTAAAAAATCTCCGGATAATAGTCCCGAGTTGAAAATTACCCATTCAAACAGAAAGGAATGGATAAACCAGCTCCTCTTTTTCCTGCTTTTTTATGTAGTGCTTTTCATTAGCCTGACCTGGTTAAAAAAAGAATTTGCACCTGAAGCAATTCCCTGGGCAGATGCATTTGCCAGCGCCAGTGCCTATACCGGAATGTGGTTGATGGCCAGAAAAAAAGTGGAGAGTTGGTATTGGTGGATCATTACAGATATCGCTTCCGTACCACTCTACTATTCTAAGGGATATGTATTTACGGGATTTCAGTTTGTTATACTAACAATCCTTGCAATTGCCGGACTCCAATCATGGAAACTTAAGAGCCAAAGCGCTAAATTGCCGCTGCAATGATGAAGAAAATTGTGATAGTTGGACCTGAGTCTACCGGTAAAAGCACCCTTTCCCAGGAATTATCGGAGTATTATTCCAACCGTTTTGCAACGGCATGGGTACCGGAATACGCTAGAGAATATCTCGACAACTTAGGTCGTCCGTATACATATGAAGATCTGATTCCAATTGCAAAAGGACAACTGGAATCGGAAGAAAAAACAGCCCGTGCATTATCCGAAGCTGCAGGAGATCAGGCTTCCATCCTGTTTGTAGATACCGATATGATGGTTATGCAGGTTTGGTCGGAATTCGTATTTCAGAAATGTGATCCTTTTATTTTAAATGAAGTTGTCAACCGAAAATATGATCATTACCTGTTGATGCAAACTGATCTTCCCTGGACATACGATAAATTACGTGAATACCCTGATCTTGAAAATCGGGAACGGCTTTTCAAACATTATTATGATATACTGCAAAGGCAAAATACCAGTTGGTCTTTAATTGCAGGTATTGGCAAGGAGCGAAGCCAGGCAGCCATTCGGGTCATAGATAACTTGCTCACCCGCTAAGCTCCCTTATTTTTGCAGCTGAAACCAACAACATGAATGTATTGACTTCTTCCATTCAGCGCCGACCGGCTCTATGGTTTTACCTGGGATGGTTATTTATCAACCTGGTTCAATCCTTTGGTACCGAATTGTTGCATGATGAAGCCTATTATTGGGTTTATAGTCAATACCCTGCATGGGGATACTTTGATCATCCACCAATGATTGCAATTCTTATAAAACTGGGTTATCTGGTTTTCCCAAATGAGCTGGGCGTTCGATTCTTTATGGCTCTTATGAATACTGCCACTCTTTGGCTGGTCCATCAACTGCTTGTTAAGAAAGACGATGCACTATTTTATGTTATCACGGCAAGCATGGGTGTATTACAAATTGGAGGTATTCTCGCTGTTCCGGATATTCCGCTTACATTTTTTACAGCCTTGTTTTTCTGGCAATACAAACGATTCATTGAAAAGGACAATTGGCTACAGGGCCTGCTTTTGGGTATTGTAATGGCCGGTATGTTGTATAGTAAATATCATGGCATATTAATCATTCTCTTTACTGTACTCAGCAACTTGCGACTGGCATTAAACCCAAGGGCGTGGTTGGCTGTAATTACCGGTGTTGCCTTATTCTATCCACATCTTCACTGGCAATATGTTCATGATTTCCCTTCCGTTTCATATCATTTGAAAGAAAGAAACGCACCGGTATACAGGTTTGCATTTACATTGGAATACGTGGCTGGACAAATTCTGCTAGCCGGACCATTGATTGGTTTTTTCTTATTAAAGGCTGCCAATCAGTACAAAACAATAAATCTATATTCACGTGCACTTCAATGGAGTATGTGGGGATTTTACGGATTTTTTCTGATCAGTACGTTCAAAGGCAGGGTCGAAGCCAACTGGACTGTGCCAGCCCTGGTTCCGGTAATCATATTATCACATGCATGGCTTGCTGATAATCTGAAACAACGCAGCTGGATTTTTAAATTACTGGCCCCGTCTCTGGTTCTGGTGGTGATTGTACGTCTTTATATGTTATCAGATATTTCAGCATTGACCAGAATTTTTAAAGATGAATTGCATGGAAATGCTGCCTGGGCTTCTGCTATAAAAGCTAAATCCAACAATTTACCCGTCGTGTTTTTGAACAGCTATCAACGTCCATCCAAATACTGGTTTTATTCAGGTGATACAAGTTTTGCCATCAATACCACCAATTATCGAAGAAACAATTACAACTTCTGGCCAATTGAAAGAGATTGGCAGGGCAGAACTGTATTACTGGCAGATAATGGTCTCACCTCAATGACCGGCTCCTTTCAAATTGAAACGGTACGCGGACCAATAACAGCCGTTGTTGATAGTAATCTTCAATCGTTTTCACATATACAGTTAACAGTAGTTCAAACACCGGCAGAAGGAAAAAAAGGAGACCTACTTAAATTAACAGTTAAAGTATCAAAAGAATCCATGCCAGCATTTGAGAAAATGCTTACTGGTTTTTCTGAAGAAAATGGAATGATCGCTGACCTTTTTGTAGGCAAATTGATGGTACAAAGATTCAGCCTGAGAGCAGAAAAAGCAGAGCTAAACAATTACCATTTAACCAGCAGAGATTCCATCTCTCTTGAACCGGGTCAATATATTTTAAAACTGGGCATACCAACGTCTATACCAAATCAATATTCACAGAACAGTGCAGCAATGAAGATAGAAATTCGCTGATTATTTTTTTGCAAAGGGTCCAATAATTGCCTTGATTTCATCATCACCGGCCAGGTTATTCATTTGACGCTGAATCACCCAGCCTCTGCTGGTAACATACCTGCTGGCAGGTTGAACCTTGAACTTTTTTGGATTTGGTAAACAGGCTGCAATCCTTGCAGCTTCCGATTTGTTCAGTTTTGCAGCCGGTTTTTTAAAATAGGCTTGTGCAGCTGCTTCAATACCAAATATTCCGGAGCCCATTTCGCTGACATTCAGGTACATTTCAAGGATTCGCTGTTTTCCCCAGATCAATTCAATCATGAATGTGAAATATGTTTCAAGTCCCTTTCTGATCCAGGATCGACCCTGCCATAGAAAAACATTTTTTGCAACCTGCTGGCTGATCGTACTTGCGCCACGCACCCTGTTAGGCTTTTTTTCATTGTACTTCATCGCCTTTTCGATGCTTTTCCAATCGAATCCCGAATGATCCGCAAAAAGCTGATCTTCTGAAGAAATGACAGCCAGCTTTGCATAATAGGACATCTCCTCAAAGTCAACATAGTCACGCTTCAGACCATATCCACCCACCCAATTTGCCAGCTGAGTTATGGTTACAGGAGGGTTAACCCATTTTAAAAGGAGGATATAGAGAAATTGCCCAATCACTAAAATGAGCAGGAGTTTTTTTAGAAATCTTCCTATACGGGGAACTAAACCTTTTGTCTTCACGGAAAAGCCTGAAATTGTTGCGGCTGCAATATAGGGAAAATGATAAGGCTGACTAGTTCGTCATCTTCACGTAAATAATCTTATAGTTTTTTCCGTTTTTTTCCCGGTGTCTATGCAGGCGGTTCAATAACAATCCACCACCTGCCACAGCACCGGCAATTGCCAGAGAGCGTAAATTTTCAGAATCACCGATTGATTCTTTCCGATAGGCTCCATTAATCACATTCAGTACGGCATATCCCACGCCGCCAATCATAAAGATGCTTCCATTTCTCACAAAACCCCAGCTCTGCTTTTTATTATGAAAGATTCGGAATATTTCCTGATAATGAAGACCGAATATTAATGAACCAAGGGTGTCAACTTTTGAAGTACCCAGCTGGGTAATATAACTGACGATCTGCCATTGGCGGACGAAAATGGAATCGTTGCGGACATCTTCAATGGGTCCATTTATCAACTGTCCATTTACATGTTGAAATTCAATGCGGCTGCCTTTAAAGTAGCTAGCCAGGTGGCGGTTATTGGATCTTTTGAGAGAAATGAAATCACCCATCTGCGCCATAACCGAACTGGAGCAACAAGCTATACCGATCAAAAGGAGCAGTCTTCGCATAGGTAATCGTTTCATTCAGACATTTTCCAGGTGAAAAGCAATGCCCCATAGTAAGGCAATACCAAATCCAACCAATATTACACCGGATATTTTATTTACCAGCGAAAGATTGTGTAGGGTTAGTTTTTTTCTGAGTTTTCCTGCCAGTAAAACCTTGAGCGCATCGGCCAGCATATTAAAAAGCATACAGACAGTGAAAATTAGAACCCTGTCGCGGAAGGAATGCGTTACAGCAAATGCCGTTGCATTGATCAGCCAGAAAAGCAGCACACTTGGATTGAGGCTGTTGATCAAAAAGCCAGAACTGAAAATTTTTGCGATATCACGTTTGCGAAAGCGCTGTTCCTCCCCGTTAGCCTGCTGGTTTAACTGTACTTTTTTCAGGAACAGATAAAAAAAACCCATTGCAATCAGGAACAAACTCCCAATATATCCAATCGTTTGTTTGTATTGTAACAAGGCTTTTACCCATTCCGAAAACGCATTACTGAGAATAATCAACAGAATATCGCTTACCCATACCCCTGCAACAAAGCTGAATCCGCCCTCTCTGCCATTATTCAAACTTTGTTTGATGATGGTAAAAATTACAGGTCCGACAGATAAAGCCAGAATACTTCCCAGTGCCAATCCTTTTAGTAATGCGTCAATCATGTGAAAATTCAGAAACGTAAAAATACTCGTTCCTGTTACATTCGGCAGAAACTTTATAAATTCTCTTGCATGATTGAAAACTTTGTATTTGCTTTGTTGTCTGAAGAAATTTACCCAGTTACCTCAGACCGTCCAATAAAACCCTACTTCGAAATTGGCGCTGCTTAGTCGCATATCCGTTGAATACCTCTTCCAATAGCCTTTGCTATTTATTTACCACTCTAAACTAAATGTATGCGACTTTTAAATTTTACAAAAGGCACAATTGCCTTGTTATTGATCAGTTCATTAAGTCTTGTTATTTCATCCTGCCAGAAATCTGCTGATTCAGAAAATGGAACGGAAAGAGCCAATTCACTATCCACGATGGAAGGTGTAGTTGGAACCGCTTCAAACACCGCAAGTGCAGTAACTTTCTGTAAAACCCGTGATTTCTGTCTTTGGGCGGGACAAACCATCAATTCCGGGAAAGTGGTTATTGGAAATGATGACAATAACCTTTACGTGATTATCAATTCTCTGGAAGGGTTCCAGGCGGTTAGTGATAACGTAAAGATCTGGGTGGGCGACAACCTGGTTGATCTGCCAACAACAAATAAAGGCACCCCGATTCCCGGACAGTTTCCATTTAAATTGACGGTGGATCCTTCTTATACCTGGTATACTGTAACAATACCATTCTCTTCAATCAAAACATCCGGCACACTTGATTGCAGCGGTAAAGGACTGTATGTATATGTTCACGTTGATGGTATTGCCAATAAAAAGGGCGAAACAGCCTGGGGCGGAAATTGCCTGGCAGACGGACCCATCAAAACCCAGGGTCGCTGGTACTACAATATGACCTACAGCACCGGTTGTTGCGATGAGTGCACCTGCAAAGACGAGAATTAAGTACCTATTAAATAGTTATTTTTATGGCGATCTGCATTAGCAGATCGCCATTTTTTATGATTCGGGAAACCATTGAAACTGCCATTACCAGGCCCACAAAAAAATACCTTCGCTACCTGGGTATCAAAAACCTGTTTGGCACCGATCGAACCAAGCAGATACTGAAAGTTAACCCAACCATTCTGCCGCATCGGGAAGAGGCAAGGGAAGTGCGAACGTATGTATACGATTACAATCCGCACGCAATGGAGGAGCATGAATTCAGAGCAGTGGAGCCCTGTTTTCAATTTCGTCAGAGCAATCGCATCAGCTGGATCAATATTGATGGCATCCGAAAATCGGATGTTGAGCTGATTTGTGCTCATTATGAAATACATCCCTTACTGATTGAAGACATTCTGAGTATTCAGCAGCGACCCAAAATGGATGAGGTGGAGAATGTATTATTCTGTCTGTTAAACATGCTGTACTTCAATGAAATTAAAGGAACCGTGGAGCAGGAACAGATCAGCATTGTTTTGGGAAAGGATTTTGTCATCAGTTTTCAGGAAGATGCATCCAGGGATGTGTTTAATCCGCTGCGTGATAAACTTCGGCTGAGTAATTCCAAGATCCGCCAACGATCAGCCGATTATCTCTGCTATTCCATGCTGGACATGATCGTGGATAATTATTTTACTGTGATGGAGAAACTGGGTGAGCGAATTGAAGATCTCGAAGAACAGGTAATTGCAAGTACCAATAACCGGGCATTAGCCAGAATCAGTTCCCTTCGTAAAGAATTGATTGTATTGAAAAGAAATATCGCTCCGGTTCGTGATTTATTAAATGGAATTATTCGCAGTGAAAGTGAATTACTGGATGATCGCACCACCAAATATTTCAAAGATGTATATGATCATATCATGCAGGCCTATGATCTATGCGAAAACTACCGCGATGTTATGGTCAACATGCAGGATCTCTATATCAACAATGTAAACCTTCGAATGAATGAAGTGATGAAGGTAATGGCCATTGTGACCTGTTTACTGGCACCGGCCACTGTAATTGGCGGAATATTTGGAATGAACTTCGATCGGATTCCCTATCTGCACGATAAAAATGGATTTTATATCGCGGTTGTTCTTATGCTTATTATTCCAATCTATATGTTGTGGTTATTCCGTAAAAGGGGATGGTTCTAGGAGCTGAGAAATGCCTGCCAGTCCTCCAGCATTTTACCCTTCAAAACTCTGGGAAATTTATGCTGTCCGCCAACTTTTCCTTTGGATGCCATGAATTGCATGAATCGATCTTCTGGTAACACATCCAGAAAAACCTCTTTTAATGCACTTTTTCTTTCCACTGCATAGTCATCATTCAGCTCCATGAGATATTCATCAACTTTTTCACGAAGTAAGTTGGCATCCACTTTATCATCAGACGCTACATACCAGTGATGGGCAAAAAAAGTTCCATGCGGAATACCGGCGACCGTAAATTCCGGAATAGAAACATTCAGCTCTTCCGCTGCTTTTTTTAAAGCGCGGTTCATATTATCAACACTGAGGTGTTCACCAACCAGACTAAGAAAATGTTTGGTTCGACCGGTAATTACAATTTCACCCCTTGCTGCATCGGTAAAACGTACAGTATCACCAATCAGGTAGCGCCAGGCACCTGCAGCGGTACTTAGTAGGATGGCATAATTCTTACCCTCTTCAACTTCATGAATCATAAAGGCTTTATGATTAGGCATCAGATTGCCTTCCACATCAAAGTTCTCATCATCAAAGGGAACAAATTCAAAAAAGATATGGTCATTTATGCTGAGTTTCATTCCCCTGGCAGCCTGACGATCCTGGTAAGCAATGAAACCCTCGGAAGCCAGATAGGTTTCAATATAGGTTAAAGGCTTGGCCAATAATTGTTCAAATCCTTTTTTATAGGGTTCAAAAGAAACACCCCCATGAACAAAAAAGGAAAGATTGGGCCAGATATCATGAATGGTTTTCAGCTTATACCGCTCAATAATTTTTTCCATGCACATCTGGATCCAGGCAGGTACACCCACCACAAAACTGATATCCCAATTGGGCGCTTCTTCTACTATTTCTTCAAGTTTATCATTCCAGTCGGTCATTTTGGCGATCTTCTTTCCCGGTTTATAAAAAGGTGTAAACCAGAAAGGAACTTTTTTCGCAGTTATGCCACTCAGGTCACCTGCATAATAACCCTGACTCTTTTGTAATTGGGTGCTGCCACCCAGCATCAGCCATCCTTTACGCAGGTTGCCAAATGGTATATTATTATAGTGTCGTAGTGAAAACAATTGTTTGATCATCACGATGCGATTCCCTGCCAGTAAATCCTCCGTAATCGGAATGTATTTGCTGGCAGATTCTGACGTGCCGGATGAAAGGGCATAATATTTAATCTTTCCGGGCCAGCAGATATCCTGCTTGCCTTCCAGCGTTTTATGCCACCATTGCTTATAGATTGAATTGTAATCGTGACTTGGAACCAATTGTTGAAACCGCTTGCCCGGATGTTTGCTGAGCATAATTTCATCAAACCGATAATGCTGACCGAACTCAGTGAAGCGGGCTTTCTTCAGCAGCTTTTTCAGCACCTTTAATTGTTGCCTGCGGGGAGAGCTTTCCGGCAGGCGTAAGGCCTTGGCAATCGTCTTTGGTAAAGTAATTTCAATCAGGGCCATTCGGGTGTGTAAGATATTAGGTTGAAAAACAAAAGTACTTATTCCAAAATTATTTCTCCCCTTTCATCCGGATCATCACTTCCAATAATCGCAGTTGCCTCCGGCCATTTAAACCGAATAGTGGTTTTTGGAGGACTTCGTTTCAATTCCAGGAATAATTCTTCGAGAGTATATGGCTGTCCGGGTAAAAAAATAGTCGGCGTATTCGGATCATAATCGGAAAGTTTCCTACATAGAGAAAATGCTGCCAGGGGCTTGGAAATAGCCTTTTTTACAGGGCCGGTTCCTCTGATTTTTTCTCTAACCGTTCTGATTCCGATAGCCAGTTTCACCAGAAGCCGGCTTACCCAGCTGGTTTTTTTACCATATTTATGACGAAAGAGCTGCATTGCTTCATAAAAATGCCGGGCATTTTCTGCTGTACGAACGGTGCTTTCACCCTTAAAATGAAGAATACCGGGATTAGGAAGATAATAATTCTTATGTCCGGCCAGGGTGATGGAATAACTCAGGTCAATATCTTCCCCATACATAAAATACCGCTCATCAAAGCCACCCACATCCAGGTAAAGCTTCCGGGATATAAAAATAAATGCTCCGGCCAGCACATCCACCTCCTGAACCTTTTCTGGAGAAAGATCACCAAGGTAATAATGTGCTATTAGTTTATTCCTCGGAAATAGATGAATTAATCCGCTCAGTTTAAAAAACGCCGTAGTCAAAGTAGGTAAACCCCGTTTTGATTCGGGCAGATAACAAAATCGTCCATCGTACATCCGCATACCCAGGGCCCCCGCATCCGGATGAGAGCGTATGAAATCAAGGGCAGTTTGAATACAGCTTTCCGGCAAAATGGTATCCGGGTTTAAAATCAGGAGATATTCTCCATTTGCAACTCCTGCACCCATATTATTGGCTTTGGAAAAACCCAGATTGTGTTCATTCCAGAAAAAACGGACCTGCGGGAATCGGGCCGGAAGATATGCATGGCTATTATCTGATGAAGCATTATCAACCACAATTATTTCACCTTCCACTCCCTTCATTGCCGCCTGTACGGAGTACAGACAGGATTCGAGGAAATAACACACATTATAGTTCACAATGATCACAGACAACTGCATAGCACGAATTTATTGGTAATTTTTATATCGGCTTTGCGACTTAGCTTTGTCCGATGTTATTGGAAACCCTTATCAAGGCCACCAGGGCCGGAGCAGCTGAGCTGGAGCGATTCTTTAATCAGAAAGATCTGGCCATATCCAACAAGGAAGGTGTTAACAACCTGGTTACAGAAGCAGATCATGCCGCAGAAAAAGCCATAATTGCTGCTATTCAGGACGTTTATCCCGATCATTTCATTTTGAGCGAGGAGTCCGGAGAAATGGCCACCAATTCTCCCTATAAATGGATTATTGATCCGATTGACGGCACCATCAATTTTGCAAATGGAATCCCCATTTGCTGTGTGAGCGTGGGATTGGAAGTAAATGGCGTAATTACGATGGGCGCAGTTTATAATCCCATTATGAATGAATTTTTCCTGGCAGAAAAAGGAAAAGGTGCAACATTAAATGGTAAACCTATCCATGTTAGTGATAAAGCTGAAGTCCTGACCAGTTGCCTGGTAACCGGATTTCCCTATACATTTCTGGATATGCCGAATGGTCCGTTGGAATGCTTTGAACGCTTTATCCGCAGAGGGGTTCCGGTACGCCGACTTGGATCCGCCGCCATCGATCTATGTTGGGTAGCTGCCGGAAGGTTTGATGGCTTTTTTGAACACAAACTCAATGCATGGGACAGTGCTGCAGGATTTTTGATGGTGGAAGAAGCCGGTGGGATTGTAACCGACTTTACGGGTACCTATTATTCTCCTTATCAGCCCTTTATTCTGGCAACCAATGGAAAGATTCATGAAGACATGCTGCTTTGGGTTAACGGTAAAAAAAACTAAGTTGAATGGAAACAAGAACGGATATCTCGAGTTTGGGTGAATTCGGACTGATCGAACACCTCACCAAAAATATTGAGTTTACCAATGCCTCATCGATACTGGGTGTAGGCGATGATGCTGCAGTTATTGATCATTTTGGAAAGCAGACGGTTGTCACCACTGATATGCTGGTGGAAGGAGTGCATTTTGATCTGATGTATACACCACTCAAGCACCTGGGCTATAAGTCGGTAGTGGTGAATCTAAGCGATATCTATGCAATGAATGCAAGCCCCACGCAGATCACTGTAAGCATAGCTATAAGTAACCGGTTCAGTGTGGAAGCATTGGAAGAATTTTACGAAGGTGTATATGCTGCCTGTGAAGCCTATCAGGTAGATCTGATTGGCGGAGATACATCCAGCTCCAAAAGTGGGTTTATAATCAGTGTTACAGCCATTGGGGAAGTGGCACCGGATCAGTTTGTACAACGTTCTACCGCTCAAAAAGGTGATCTGCTCTGTGTTAGTGGCGATTTGGGTGCCGCCTTTCTGGGACTCACTTTATTGGAAAGGGAAAGAAAAATTTATCTGGAAAATCCTCAGATTCAACCGGATCTGGAGAATGAACAATATATCGTAGGGCGACTCTTAAAACCTGAAGCAAGAAAGGATATTACTGCATTTCTTGCTGTAAATGGCATTCGTCCAACAGCCATGATGGATATCAGCGACGGACTCAGTTCTGAAATCCTGCATATCTGCAAAAAAAGCGAACTCGGTTGTGTATTGTATGAAGAGAAAATTCCGATTCATGAAGACAGCCGGCAAGCCGCGTTTAAATTCGGACTTGACCCTACTGCCTGTGCCTTGAGTGGAGGAGAGGATTATGAATTGCTTTTCACCATTCCTCAGTCAGAATATGATAAACTGGTGCTGAATGAACAGATCAGTGTAGTAGGTTATATGACGGAGCCGGAAGCAGGTGCCAATATCATCACCAAAGGGGGCAATAAATTCAAGATTACCGCCCAGGGTTGGAACGCTTTTAAAGAACAATAATCTGAAGGACTTTATCACTTATCCTAATTGTATCGGGAATTCATGCTTACCCATCGTTATCGACTTGTTTTTTTGATCGGACTGGTAATAGCCAGTCTTCAAAGTTGTGTCGTTTCGAAAAAAAGCTGGTCTCCATCAACTCCTTATGCAAAGGAGCAGTTGCAAAAAGATTATCGGTTGTTTAGAAATATTCTTGAAGAATCACACCCTTCTTTATACTGGTACACTGCGAAAGACAGCATGGATTATTATTTTGATTGGGGTTACCGCCAATTGAATGATTCCATGACGGAACCGCAGTTTCGATCCATATTGAGTTATGTTATAGCGAAAATAAAATGTGGTCATACAAGTACGCGTTATTCTCGAAAGTTTCTGCATTTTTTGGATACCGCCCAACTTCCGCAATTTCCCATCTCCATCAAAGTACTGGACCGGGACACGGTGGTATTGAATAATTATATTCAGCGCAGTAATTTGAAATTAGCCCGGGGCACTATTCTGACCAGTTTAAATGGCGCCCCCATTAAGCGGATTGTTGACAGCCTTGTTTTGCATATTCCGCAGGATGGCAATAATGAAAATTACCTGATGCAAACTATTAGTAACAGGGGGGCTTTTGGAGGCTGGCTGAGATTGGTTGCCGGTTATGTTCCGGCTTATCAATTGGGATATCTCGACAGTTTGGGAAGGGAACAACAAACTGTATTTAATCTGGTTGATCCGCCAAAAAAAGATAGTTCAAGGAAACCAATATTACCTGAAATAAGAAGACAGTTAAAGCGTCGTGAACAGCGGGCAAATGAGCTGGACCGGGCAAGATCTCTACAAATTGATACCGGCTTATCGACAGGATATATGACAGTCAATACCTTTAATAACGGGTATCAGTTAAAATCATTTTTTCGTTCGGCGTTTAAAGATTTACGCAGGTTTAATATTCAGCATCTTGTAATTGATATTCGCAGTAATGGTGGTGGAAATGTTGCGCATTCAACTTTACTAACAAAAAAAATCCGAAATACTCCTTTTAAACTGGCAGATTCACTTTATGCTGTTAAAAGAAAGAGCAGGTACGGAAATTATATACGATACAATAGTGTAACAGGTATTTTCATGCGCTTTATTTCAAAGAAAAAAGCAGATGGATTTTATCATTTTGGGTATTTTGAAAGAAAGCAATTCAAACCGGCTTTGCGAGATCGATATAAGGGAAAAGTGTATGTCCTAACCGGACCAAATTCTTTTTCTGCAGCAGCCATATTTGCGCTTACTGTTAAAGGTCAGTCCAATGTTACATTGATCGGAGAAGAGACCGGCGGTGCTGCTTATGGTAATTCTGCCTGGTTTATTCCGGATGTTCGGTTACCCGAAACAGGTATAAGATTCCGATTACCAAAATTTCGATTGGTCATCAATAAAAATGCGGTGAAAGATGGACGGGGAGTGCTTCCGGATATAGAAGTGAAAGCAACCCGTCAATCCGTTATTGAAAACCGCGACCTGAAGGTGGAGACGGTTCGTCAGTTAATTATTCAAAAACGCTGAGTACATCCATACCAGTTTTTCCTGCGCACGGATATAGTCGCTCATCAGCGCATTGGTTCCTTCATCATTAGCGTCTTCGGAAATTTTGAGCAGCTCGCGTTGCAGACCAATTATCGTTTGAAAAGATTGCAAAATGTTTTCTACTGCTTTCATTCCATCCGCCACTTCTTTACTTTCTTTGATAGTGGCCATGGTATGGTAATCTGAATAATTGTGCGCAGGTGAGTAACCAAGTGTAAGAATCCGCTCTGCGATTTCGTCTATTTTCAACAGCAGGTCATTGTACAACTCTTCAAATTTGACATGCAGTTCAAAGAATTTTTCACCACGGATATTCCAATGATAGCCCCTCGTATTTTGATAAAATATAGAGTAGTTTGCCAATAAGGTATTGAGTCGGCCGGAGAGGTCAGCAGCTTTTGCTTCATCCAATCCGATTGCATTTAATTTTGCCATGGTTATATATTTTAAAATGATGGTATCCAAAACCATTCCGGTCTGTAACCGACTGCCAGTTTGCCCCATTCCTTATCAATGCCTAGTACTCTTGCCGGATAAAGGGAGGCCATTCGTAGAGCTTCCACCAACGAAATTTCGGCTTTTTTTACACAAAATTGAACTGCACTTAACATAGTGAGCGCAGACCCGGACAAGGTTCCATCCGGTAATGTGTAATGATCTCCCCGCAACTGGTGCAAATAATTCCCTGTTTGGTTCTCAGTTACGGCATCGGTAATGATGAATAAACGCTCCCCCATCTGATGTTTGGCCATTTTTATAACTGCCGGATCAACATGATAGCCATCCGGCACTATACTGGAAGCTACAGAAGGGTGGGAAAAGATGGCGCCAACAAGTCCGGGTGCCCGGTGTTGCAAGGGCGACATGGCATTGAACAGGTGGGTACAGGTACTGATGCCTCTGTCAAATCCGGTATTGGCTTCCTCAAAACTGGCATTACTATGTCCGGCTGAGAGGATGATTCCTGCTTCCAATAAGTAGTCAATTTGATCCGGCTGGAAGAGTTCCGGGGCGATTGTCATCATTTTTATGATGCCTCGGCCGGGCTCCACCAGTGCTTTAAGGGCTTCCATAGAGGGTTGCTGTATTTTTTCCAATACATGGGCGCCTCTTTTTAATGGGTTGAGAAAGGGTCCTTCAAGGTGCACTCCGTAAACACCACTGCCACCAATTTGCCAGTACTTCTTTACTGCATCAATAGCGGCCAGTGCAATGCTGTTATCATTGGTTGCTACGGTTGGCAGGATCAGGTGAGCGCCGCCCTTCCTTGAATAATCGACTGTTGCCTGGATTGCCTCCACGCTGGGTCGAACTCCAAAAAGTTGTCCATTTCCCCCATATAACTGTACATCAATAAATGCCGGCACCAGGTATCCACCCTGCAGATCCATCCACCCGACCGGTGGCACCCGACCGGTGGCACCCGGCGGGTGGGGGTCGATCTCAGTGATCCTGCCTTCTTCTACCGTGATAGCAACTTGGGTATGCCATTCATCGCCGGTGAAAATAAGGCCATTGGTAAAGTGAAACTGTTGTATTTCAGACATCAGTGGGTTCGTTTAAGATGGTAAAGGCGTCTGCATCTCCAAGAAACGGTAATTGTTGGCGGATTTTATCCAGATTTTCCTTTTCCAGTGTAATGGTAAAAATATCTTCCTGGTGTTCTTTAAGATAGAGGTGGCTGCCAAGTGGATCCAGGATCATCGAATCTCCACTATGATAAATTCCATTTCCGTCTTCGCCAACCCGGTTAACACCCACAACATAAGCCTGGTTTTCAATTGCCCTTGCTGCTAACAGGGTTTTCCATGCCTGGTTTCTGCGCTCCGGCCAGTTGGCCACTGTAATAAGCAGATCATATTCCGCTTGACCCGGCGGGTGGTACCCGACCGGTGGCACCCGACCGGTGGCACCCGGCGGGTGGGAAGGAACTTGTTGGCGGCTCCAGACGGGGAAACGCAGGTCATAGCAAATTTGAAGGAAGATGCGCCAGCCTTTGACCGAAGCAACCAATCGCCGATGGCCGGCACTGAACTGCTTATCCTCACCGGCATAAGCAAAGAGATGTCTTTTATCATACTGACCCACCTGTCCATTGGGTAAAACCCAGAGCAGGCGATTAAAATACTGACCACCCTCTTCAATGAAAACCGAACCTGTCAGAATAATTTTTTTCCGCGCTGCCACCCTTTTCATCCAGTCCAGTGTTGGTCCGTTCATGGGCTCCGCCAATTTTACGGGATTCATTGAAAAACCGGTGGTAAAGGCTTCCGGTAAAATCACCAGCTCCATTTTTTCAGCAACCGCATCCATTTTTTCTTCGAACATCCGGCGGTTAGTTTCCGGATCTTCCCAGTGTAAGGCCGATTGAATAGTGGTAATTGTTAGAGAAGACATGTTCGAAATTAATTCTTTAGTTGCACAGGGAGGGATTCAAACGAATCATATCTGGGATTCCAATCCTTTTAAGGTTTCCTTTATCAGGTCCCATTCGTATCCTTTATATATTAAGTGATCCTGGGTTTTGCGCAGGCGCGATGGTTTATCCTCGTCTTTCAGGCTCTCCCATCGGGTTCGCGCTAATTTTTCGAGGGTAGTAAAATAAACAGAATCCGGGATTTCCTTCATCGCTTTTTTAATACAGTACTCACTAACCTGCCGTTGTTTGAGTTCCATTTTGATCCGGCTCCTGCCCCAGCCTTTCATTCTGAATTTACCACCGGCGAATTGAATGGCAAATCGCTCCTCATTCAGATAATCTTCTTCAATCAGCGTGGAAAGTGCATTGTCCACTTCCTGGCGGTTAAGTCCAAACCCGAATAATTTGGTCTTTACTTCCTGGTGACAGCGTTCCTGATAACCGCAATAATGGCGGGCTTTTTGGAGTGCCTGGTCGGGAGTGAGTCGTTTTCCCTGAATCATGCAGTAAAGTTCCAGTAAAACAGGATGTGGAAAAAACCCATTTTTTTAACATCCCTGCAATTGAAGGGATGAGTTTCACTGAGATCTTACATCTTCAATAGCAGAATGCCCGAATTTCCTTAGTTTCGTCCCTTATAAATCGCAACCGTTTTATGAAGTTCATCGTTAGTTCCTCGGCTTTATTGAAACAGCTCCAACAGATCAGTGGCGTTATCAATGCAAATACTGTTTTACCCATTCTGGAAGATTTCCTTTTTGAGATAGATAAAAACAAATTGAATGTGGTGGCCACCGATCTGGAAACGGTGATGCGGGTTCAGATGGATATTGAGGCCAAGGAAAATGGCAGGGTTTGTATTCCTGCAAAAATTCTGATTGATTCCTTAAAGAATATTCCGGATCAACCATTGACGTTCACCATTGACAAAAATTTCGGAATCGAAATGACCAGCGACAATGGTAAGTACAAGGTGATGGGGGAGAATCCGGATAATTTTCCGAAAGAACCTTCAGCCGATGATACCACTTCATTCGAGATGACCAGCAGTGCCCTGGTTACAGGAATAAACAAAAGCCTCTTTGCCGTTAGCAGCGATGATCTTCGTCCGGCTATGACTGGGGTTTATTTCGAACTGGATAAAAATTTTGTTCAGTTTGTTGCAACGGATGCGCACCGCCTGGTTCGATACAAGCGCACAGATGTTAAATGTCCGAAAAGCGATTCCTTCATCGTGCCCAAAAAGCCCCTGAATATCCTGAAATCGGCCATGCCCGATAATGATGATGTAATTACGGTAAGTTATAATAGCAATCATCTTTTTGTAACCCATGGGAATACCCAGATGAGTTGCCGTTTGATTGATGCGCGCTTTCCCGATTATAAAGTGGTAATCCCGGCTGATAATCCCTACAAAATGATTGTCACCAAGTCTGATTTTCAGGGTGCCCTTCGTCGTGTAAGTGTATTCTCCAATAAAAGTACCAATCAGGTAGTATTGAGTATTTCCGGCAGTGAATTACAATTGGCTGCGCAGGATATTGATTTCAGCTTTGAGGGAAATGAGCGCATGAAATGCCAGTATGATGGAGAAGACCTCGCCATTGCATTTAATGCCCGTTTTTTGATTGAAATGCTGAATGCCGCGGAGAGCGATGAGGTTCGCATGGAATTATCAACTCCTACCAAAGCAGGCATTATCAAACCAATGGAAGCCGACGAAAATGAGGAATTGTTGATGCTGGTGATGCCCTTGATGCTGAATGCCTGATTTCAATTCATGCGTTTTTCACAGATCCGTTCATACGACAATTATATAAAAGCCAACTTACAATTGAACCTGTTGGTTGATAGTGGAATCAATTGTCATCTCAAAGATGAACATACGGTTACGATTGATCCATTTTTGAGTCCCGCCCTTGGCGGCATTAAACTGATGGTGCTGGACACTGACCTGAGCCGCGCCCAGCAAATTCTGGAAAGCGCGGAAGATGCCTATATAAAAACGCTTGCTTGTCCGGGTTGCGGAAGTAAATCACTGGAGCGTCAGGCCTTGGTTAAACTTCCGGGATGGGGTAAGCGGTTGGTGGATCGGTTGCGTGGTATCAATGAAAGTGTTTTCAGTTCTGAAATTATTTGTCGGTCCTGTGGTCGCCGGGCGGATGATTTGGGTCAATTTTCCTGATTTTTGATTTTCTGATTGGCTGTCTTTGGTAACTTGTTCTACCAAATGCTGCCATATGGAAGAATTTTTTGCTTATTGGGCTACCATCCCTTCCGGTCATCGGATACTACTTCTGATGGGTGGAATGATTTTTTTCTGGTTGCTGGAGGGGTATTATCCACTTTTTAAATTTTCCTTCAACCGTGTTCGGCATGCGGGTGTTAATCTTGTTTTTTTATCGACCACTTTAGTTTTAAACCTGATATTCGGATTGGTTACAATTTGGTTCTGTGCATGGGTTGTTGAGAACCAATGGGGATTATTACAATGGTTTCCTCTCAATAGCTTGTTACAAATTTTGGTTGGGCTTTTACTCATGGATTTATTTGGTCAGTACATTCCCCATTGGTTCATGCACCGGATAAAGTTTATGTGGAAATTTCACATGGTGCATCACAGTGATACCAAGGTGGATGTTACGACAGGAACCAGGCATCATCCGGGTGAGTGGTTGTTTCGTGAAACCAGTACAATCATTGGGATTCTGGTAATTGGCACTCCGGTGTGGCTTTATTTTTTATATAGGGGTTGTGCCGCTTTGTTCACACATTTTAATCATGCAAATATCCGGGTTCCCCGATGGCTGGATTATCCCATCAGTCTGATTTTTGTTTCTCCTAATATGCATAAAGCGCATCATCATTTTGAGCGACCGCTTACGGATACGAATTATGGAAATATTTTTTCTGTTTGGGATCGGTTGTTCGGAACTTTCCGGTATGTTGATCCGGCTGGTTTACGGTATGGATTGGATGTACTGGAAGACAGGACGGATGAGGATTTGGGTTACCAGTTCAGGATTCCTTTCAATAAGGATATAAAAACCGATTATTGATGCATCTTTGTTTTCAAAATAATTTTTGATGGGGAAAAGCATAGCGATGATTCCTGCGCGGTATGATGCAACACGGTTTCCGGGAAAATTAATGAAACCGCTGGGAGATTCGACAATAATTCGGAAGGTATATGAAAATACGGTGGCAACCGGCTTATTTGACGAGGTAAGTGTGGTTACGGACAGCGATATTATTGAGGCGGAAATAGTGGCTGCGGGGGGAAAAGTGTATCGAAGTAAACGGGCCCATGAAAGCGGAAGTGACCGGATTGCTGAAATAATTGAAAACATGGAGGTGGATATCATTCTGAATGTACAGGGTGATATGCCCTTTGTGAAACGGGCTCCGCTTGAAAATCTGCTGGCCAGTTTTAAGGATCCTGCTGTTCAGGTGGGATCATTGATGCAGGAAATGCACGATGCGGAAGCGGTGAAAAATCCGAATGTAGTAAAGGTGGTGGTTGATAAATTTGGAAATTCGCTTCTATTCAGCCGTAGCCCCATACCATATCCGCGCAGCACGGAGCCTCCGGTTATCTGGTATGAGCATGTGGGCGTCTATGCCTATCGCAAATCGGCTCTTCTGAATTTTACTTCCTGGCCGATGACTCCACTGGAAGCAGCGGAAAAGATTGAGTGCCTGCGTTACCTGGAAAATGGAATTCCTCTAAAGATGGTAGTTACAGAATACCTTGGGGTTAATATTGATACTCCGGAGGATTTGGTCAAAGCAGCTGAGTATCTGAAATCCTTTTAGGTGTCAGACAGGTGTTAGAACGCTGTTAGAGAAGTGTCAGATACATGTTAGAACAACATCCTAATACCTGTCTGACGTCTCTCCAACAACGTTCTAACACCTGTCTGACACCTAACGTTTGAAAACCGGAACAGTGGAGCAGGGTTCTCCGTACATGATAGAGCGGACATGCGGCAAAAGTAGCCGTGTGATTTCGAAATAAACGTATTCGCCAATAGCAAGATCACCGCAGCCTTTGATTACCAATCGCTTATCAGAAAAGGATGCCAAATCCAAAGAAGCCAGCCGATCCAGATATAGTTTTTTACGAAACTCCGTTTCAGTTCCCTGATAAATTTCTGCAGCCACTGGTTGCAGATAGGTTGCCACCAACATATAAGCCCACATCGGAATGATGGCATCAGCCGTACAAGTAACAGTCACCAGCTTTCCTCTGTAAATTTCCCAATCCAGCTCCTTCATTGCAGCGCGGAAGTCTTTTTCCTTCAGAATCAAACCCATGAACAGATGCGCCGCTAAATCAAACACCTTTATTTCCTGATTCGGATAATATGCATCCAGATCCAGCGTAATCAATCCACTTTCAGCTACTTTATTAATAATAGTATCCGCCATACAAACTGTTTTATTATCTAACAAATTCCGGATTACAAAGTTACTAAATAAAAAAAGGACCCCTGTTGGAGGTCCCTTTTCATTAACTCATTATAAATTAAAGAACTTTTGAGCGTTGATCTTTAACATCTGCCGATTTGCGAAGTGCATCCACTGCACGGAATCCTGCAGACTGGCGAATTTGTAGCATGTTCGCTTTTCTTTGCTCTTCCGCATTTACTCCACCATCAGATACAGCTCCTACAGTTTCTGTTTTAATAACGAAAACCCCTCCGTTTCCTGCAATTGGAGCAGAAACTGCAGACTGGAATGCCTTGTTAAAGGCAGCACCAATTACTTTTGGTTCCTGACCCACATTTGGAATAAACGGTGAAGAAAAACGTACACTATCGGCACTTAATACAGCTTGAGAAGTAGCTGCAGCTACTGCATCCAGGGTAGAAGCTGTTCCAATTTTCTTTTTAATTGCTTCTGCTTTTTTCTGATTGCGAACCTGGAATTCAACCAAAGAACGTGCTTTTGCAGCCGCCATCAATCCCTCTTTGGAAATTTCAGTCAGCATTACCACCACAAATTTATCATCCACACTAAAGGGCTCAGAAACATCGCCGATGGACGCCTCATTCACCCAACGAACCAGCTGACGGCTGGATCCCAATCCGGGTACCATTATATCATTTGGCTTGATTTCCTGTGCCAGCAGTTTGGTAAGCTTGTTTTTTTCTGCATTGGCATTGAAGGATTTTGCATCCCTGCTTTCACCTGCAAACTGATTGGCTGCGCCTGAAGCGGTATTCTCCGTTTGCTGACTGGCAATAACCGGGCGACTTAAATAGGCCACTTTATATGCCTGCTCAAAACCTTTTTGATTTAATACCTCTATATAATGGTAGCCAAAATCTGTCTTTACCACTTTTTTATCTCCAGTAGATCCATAAAAAATGAACTCGCCGAATTCTTTGGCCAGGTTACCCATTTGCTGTGAGCCAAAATCGTATTCACCTCCTTTATCCTTACTACCGGGATCTTCACTGAATTGAGCAGCCAATGCAGCAAAACTGGATCCACCACGAATAGCACCGGCAATAGAATCAATCCGTGCCTTTGCAACGCTATCGGGTGTTGTTTGTGTACTAATTAAGATATGGCGGCATTTTACGCTATCCGGCATGGAGCGTTTACCCAACATTTTCGCCAGCACATAATTTCCTCCATCCAGATAAGGTCCATATACCGCGCCGTCTGCCAGATTACGAATCGTATCCGCATTGGGAACCTGAAGTCTGGATTTTAAAACATATCCGTCAAAAAATGGAACATCACTGTTATTTCTGGATAAAAACACAGCTGCATCAGTTGAACTGGCAAATTCATCCCGGAGATTCTGCAAATTGGTACGAACCGATAAAGTATCTTCCGCAGTTGGGGCAGCACTAAAGCTTACATAACTGATGCTACGAGATCCTTCCTGCTTGAACTCTTCCTTTCTTTTGGAAATAAAAGCAGTAATATCTTCATCCGTTACTTTTATTTCTGGCAGGCTGTCACTGATTGTAGTATAAGGAACTGCAACAAACTTAATAGCTGCAATCTGGCTGTTTTCAGCAGCAGTTTTTTCAGCCATCCATTTTGGTATATAATATGTGTTACCAAGAAGAGCAGTATATTTTTCACGTAAACGCGCACCTGCCAAAGCCGGCAAATACACATCATTGAAGTTTTTTGTCATCTCGTTATTCTTCTGCTTCTTCAACGCATCAATGGCTTCCTTTGCTTTATTGGCATCGTATTGCCCCTGCTCGTTGGTGAATTGCTGACGAAAATCCTGAGGAGGATTATCACCAAACAGCATATCATTTATTTCGGGAGCTGTAACTGCAAGTCCCAATTTTTTATATTCAGCTTCCAGCACGTTCTCTTCAATGAATTGGTTCCAAACCTGCTCCTGTATATTCTGCCGCATCAGTTCATTAATCGGATAACCCTGTTGCTGGAATTGATTTTCCTGAAGTTGAAGACGTTTCTGATATTCAACATAATTGATTTCCTTTCCGTTTACAGAGCCCAGAGATGACTGGCTTCCTCCAAACAGATCACGCCCACGGGCGCCTGATACAGAATCCATCAATAAAAAACCCAATAAACTCAAAGCAATTACAATGAAAACAAGCCAAGCTGCCTTATCCCTGATGTTTTGAATGATCGACATGGTGCGTTCTTATTATACTATTATATTATTAGCAAAAAAATGAGGAGCGAAAATAAGGAATTCCAACTTATGAACAAATTGTGGAAAAAGCCGGAAATACGCTACAATTCTGCCTTTCACCGATTTGATTGCTCTGCTTATTAGTAGCAAAACATGAAACATTATTACAAAGTTGAATATTAATTTTTAAAATTGTTTCACGTAATTTATCAATTGCTATGCCCTGGAGACCTAATGATTTCAGGGAAAATTGTAAAAAATGGGCATTTGTGAAACCTTAATTCACAGTCAAATGTTAATGAAGCCAAATTTTCGTGGATAAACCGCCTTTTGTTGCTTTTGATTCGGGGATAGATTACCAATAAGTTCAGGCATGCTCCCGGCTTTTTCCATTTTGGTCGAACAACCATTGATTTATTAGATTTCAACTAACAGGAAGGTAGTAGTTTTGTTATACAGTGGATTCGTAATCCACCGTTGTTTATAAAGAGGCAAAACTTAGGGAGATAGCAGCATTGGTTCTGTTTGTATCTTGTGGATTGATGTGGATAACCAGGCCTTTATTACATTACCAAGCTTTTAAAAAGTTCTTATCCCCATATCCACAGCCCTAATAGTAATAGGTTATTTTTTATAAAATATTATATAGTATATACTATGGCAGTTATTAACATGGAAGATGCAAGAAAAAATGTTTCCCGAGTTGGCTTTCTGGATATCGAGTTGGATCCTACATTGGATTTGTTTCTGGAGATTGAGCGGCTCAAAAAAGAAAAAAACGCCATTATCCTGGCACATTATTACCAGGAACCGGATATTCAGGATGTGGCAGATTATATTGGGGATAGTTTGGGTTTGGCCCAGCAGGCAGAAAAAACGCAGGCGGATATCATCGTTTTTGCCGGTGTGCATTTTATGGCGGAAACTGCAAAAATTTTAAATCCCAGCAAGAAGGTATTATTGCCTGATTTGAATGCGGGCTGTTCATTGGCCGATTCAGCTCCTGCAGATTTGTTCAGGGCGTTTAAGGAACAGCATCCGAATCATATCGTGATTTCTTATATCAACTGTACTGCTGATATTAAAGCACTGAGCGATATCATCTGCACCAGCAGCAATGCAGAAAAAATCATTGAAAGTGTTCCGGTTGATCAGCCCATCATTTTTGCACCGGATAAAAACCTGGGTGCTTATCTCAACAAGAAAACCGGCAGGAATATGGTTCTGTGGAACGGAGCCTGTATGGTGCATGAAATTTTTAGTCTCGAAAAAATTACCAAATTGAAGGTTCGGCATCCGGAGGCAAAATTGATTGCGCACCCGGAGTGTGAAGACCCCTTGTTGCGCATTGCGGACTTCATAGGGAGCACAACCCAGCTCCTGAAGTACACACAGCAGGATTCTGCAAAAGAGTTCATTGTTGCCACGGAAACAGGCATTTTACATCAGATGCAGAAATCTAGTCCTGAAAAAACCTTTATTCCGGCACCACCCGACAATAGTTGCGCTTGTAATGATTGTCCGCATATGAAGCTTAATACCCTGGAGAAACTTTACCTCTGTATGGAGTATGAAACACCTGAAATTACTATGGACGAGGCATTACGCATTGCTTCCAAAAAGCCAATTGATCGCATGCTGGAGATCAGCAAAGCAGCCGGATTGGGAGGCTAAATAAAATATTAACAGGTTTATCCACAGCAAAGCAGTAGCTTTGCTGTTCTTATTTTCGCTGCCGCTATTGCGATTTCCCACCTTCTCGTTCTGGTTGTATCGTTTCTAAGACGCTTAAGGCTTGAGTTAGCCTTCATTTTTAAATTAAATTATTTACTGTGAGTTTTTCGCAATTAGCGATCTCAACCCCTATTCTCAGGGCGTTGAACGATTTAGGATATTCCAATCCTACCCCCATTCAAAGCAAAGCAATTCCCATTGTTAGTCAGCGTAAAGATTTGCTGGCATGTGCTCAAACTGGTACTGGTAAAACTGCTGGTTTTGCTATTCCGGTTTTACAATTGATGGAAGAAGATAAAAAAGAGCAAAAACCCGTTCGTGGTATTCAGGTGCTGGTATTGACACCAACCCGTGAATTAGCTATCCAGGTAGAGGAAAGTTTCCGTGATTATGGAAAGTATCTTCCCTTCAAAAGCATGGCAATTTTTGGCGGAGTTTCTCAGGTTCCGCAGGTTCAACAATTACAACGTGGTGTGGATGTATTAATCGCTACACCCGGACGTTTGCTGGATTTGATATCACAGCGTTTGTTGTCGATTGACAGTATCCGTTATTTTGTTTTGGATGAAGCGGATAGAATGCTGGATATGGGATTTGTACATGATGTTAAAAAGATTCTTCAGTTCATTCCCGCGAAGCGTCAATCCTTGTTTTTCTCTGCCACCATGCCGGATGAAATTAAACAACTGGCTGCACGGATTTTGGTAAATCCTGAAACCGTTGCTGTGACACCTGTATCTTCCACAACTGATCTGGTTAAGCAGGAGTTGATTTATATGGATAAGGAGGAAAAAAGAGACGGTCTGGTTCGAATCATCCGAGACCTGTCAATTTCGACTGTTCTTGTTTTTACCCGTACAAAATATGGTGCTGATAAGCTATCCAAGTACCTGCAAAAATCTGGTATTTCATCTGCTGCCATCCATGGTGATAAAACCCAGGGAGCAAGACAGCGGGCATTATCTGATTTTAAAGAGGGTAAGATTGTAGCATTGGTAGCTACTGATATTGCTGCACGTGGAATCGATATTGATGAACTGGCTTTTGTGGTAAATTTTGAATTGCCGAATGTTCCTGAAACCTATGTTCACCGGATTGGCAGAACCGGCCGTGCTGGAAACAGTGGTCGTGCTTTTTCATTCTGCGACAGAGAAGAAAGGCAATACCTCAGGGATATTGAAAAGTTAATTGGTAAAAAGATTCCTCTCCGTAAGGTGGAGGTGGCTGAATTAGTATAAGTACCTGTTTGGTAAAAAAATAAAAGGCTGAAATACATTATTAATAAATATAATGTATTTCAGCCTTTTTTTATCTGCCCATATACACCATCAGAATCTGAACATCACTTGGATTTATGCCGCTTATTCTACTTGCCTGGCCAAGTGTTCTGGGACGAATTCTTTTTAATTTTTCCCGGGCTTCGTTGCTGATGGCAGCCACTTTTGTATAATCAAAACTGTCTGGAATTTCCAGACTTTCCATTTGATTCATACGTCCCACCAGTTCTTTTTCTTTTTCTATGTAGACATCATATTTCAATTGGATTTCTGCCTGTTCAACAGAAGCCGGTGGTTGAGTTACCAGCGCATCATGTAATCTTGGAATTGCATTCACCAATTCTTTCATAGATAAATTTGGACGAAGCAACAATTGTGATGCTTTTTGTTTTTGGTTGATGGGTGCGGATTTTATTGATTCCAAAAAACTGTTGACTTCTGCCGGTTCAATGGAAAAATCCTGTAAGATTTTTTTTACTTCTTCTGTACCCTGCTTTTTAGCAAGTACAAGATTCATCCTTTCCTGTGATGCAAGTCCCATTCTAAAACTTGCTTCAGTTAATCGCAAGTCAGCATTATCCTGGCGAAGTAATGTCCTGAATTCTGCCCTGCTGGTAAACATGCGATAAGGTTCTTCCGTTCCTTTTGAAATAAGGTCATCAATTAAAACGCCGATATAGGCATCACTTCTTTTAAGAATAAAGGGTGCCAATTCTTTTGTTTTGAGGTGTGCATTTATGCCGGCCATCAAACCCTGGCAGGCTGCTTCCTCATATCCGGTTGTTCCGTTTATTTGTCCGGCAAAGAAAAGATTGGAAATCAATTTTGTCTCCAGGGAATAAGTCAATTGAGTAGGTGGAAAATAATCGTATTCAATGGCATAACCCGGACGGAACATTTTGGCTTTCTCAAATCCCGGGATGGATACCAGTGCTTTATATTGAACATCTTCCGGAAGAGAGGTAGAAAATCCGTTTACATAAATTTCTACCGTATTCCAACCCTCGGGTTCAACGAAGATCTGGTGTCTTTCGCGATCAGCAAACCGATTGATTTTATCTTCTATACTCGGACAATACCTTGGTCCCACTCCTTCTATTCGGCCGGTATACATCGGACTTCTGTCGAAGCCGGTTTTTAAAAGTTCGTGAGTTTGGGAGTTGGTATAGGTTATATGACAACTCCTTTGTTCAGTTGCTTTTACCAGGGGTTGAGGAAGATAACTGAAACCAACAATCGTATCATCTCCTTTTTGTTCTTCCATTTTAGAGTAATCCAGGCTTCTTCCATCTATGCGGGGAGGTGTTCCGGTTTTAAGCCGATCTGATTCAAAGCCAAGTTCTACCAATTGCTCTGTAATGCCGGTAGCTGCTTTTTCTGCCACTCTCCCACCACCAAATGTTTTTTCGCCAATATGTATTACTCCATTTAGAAAGGTTCCACTCGTTACTACCACTGCTTTTGAAACTATCTGATGCCCTAACCCGGTTACAACTCCAGCCACCCTATTATCCTTAACTATCAGACTTTTTACCATATCCTGATAAAAATCCACATTGGGGGTTTGTTCCAGCAATTCTCTCCAGGTGGTGGCAAACAACATCCGATCATTCTGTGCCCTGGGACTCCACATGGCGGGTCCTTTTGACTGATTCAACATTCTAAACTGGATGGTGGATCGGTCAGTTACTATACCAGAATACCCTCCCAGCGCATCAATTTCTCGAACAATTTGTCCTTTTGCTATTCCACCCATAGCCGGATTACAACTCATCTGTGCGATGGTTTGCATATTCATTGTAATCAACAACACCTTGCTGCCCAGATTTGCTGCTGCTGCTGCTGCTTCGCAACCCGCATGTCCGGCTCCTACCACAATTACATCATACTCAGGAAACATGATAAAGATTTAAGGTGCAAAAATACGTTGTGCAGAAGAAAGCAGAGGAATAATATGTTGCGGTTGTTCCACGTGGAACGGAGGAGGAAGGGTAATGGAAAGAGGGAGATGGGAGGAGGAAATTAGGAGATGGGAGAGAGCTGAAAGGGTAAGAAAGCAGGCACATCAGATTAATTAGGGTGCTAATAGAATTAAGAGATAACAGTTGGTTGGTTTGCAATAAACAATTCTGAACCTGGAATAGTCGCGTTCAATATCAGGATGGTATTAGTTTTCGGTTTTGGTGAAGGGTTTATTTGATTAACAGATATGAGAAGGTTTAATTGTACCTATTAATATGTACAAGGGTATAGGTATCTACAGGTAATATATCACCCTAAACTTGTTCAGCACAAGAAATTAGTTGGTCGCTTACCAGGTAGTATTGGTTATGGTCAAATGGAGACGTTGAAGCTTGTTTCCAAACGGGTGGCCGCCAATGGAATCAACTATTAACAAACTGTTTCACGTGGAACATGGGAAACCGTGGAATAATCGATCTGAGTGCAGGGGAATTTTTACTGTTTAAAATACAAGCTCAGGTACTCCTCCTCCTTTTGGCGCATCAGCAATTCTTCTTTTTTTGTTTTATCCCGATAGCCACAAAGGTGTAAGGCACCGTGGAAGATGACCCGATGAAGCTCCCGCTGAAAGGATTCTCTATGTAAATTGGCATTCTCACGCACTCTGTCCACACTGATATAGATTTCACCCTGGGAGGGGTGGCCTTTATCTGCCATTTCAAAACTGATGATATCCGTATAGAAATCATGTTGAAGGAAATCACGATTAATGCTTAACAGGTACTCATCACTACAGAAAATATAATTGAGCTGCTCCAGCTGAGTTTTTTCTTTACGAAACAATTTCAACAAAAAGGCTTTACATTGGTTTCTATTGGGAAAGCTAAATCCCTTTGATATGTAGTGAAAGGATATATTATCGGTAGCTTTGTTCATCATTTCCTTAATTCGTAAAATAAATTGAATGGGCGGTCATAGTTTTGGTGAAGTTAGCATGAAACGATTATCTGATATAGGAATCGGCCGTACGGTCGTAATAAAAAGCTTTGAGAATAATGAAATATTCTTAAAGCTGATGGAAATGGGATGTGTACCAGGTGAAAAAATAAGGGTAGAACAAATTGCTCCACTGGGGGATCCGATCGCTATAACTGTTTCAGGATATAACCTCAGCCTCCGCCTGGATGAGGCGCGCAATATTTTTGTGGAAGAACTAGTATAAGTGGGACATGAAAATAGGTTTGTATTTTGGTTCTTTTAATCCAATTCATACCGGGCATTGCATTATTGCCCACCAGATAGCCTATCAGACTGATCTTCAACAGGTTTGGCTGGTTATATCTCCTCAGAATCCATTCAAGCCGTCCAATGGTTTATTAAATGAATACCACCGCCTGCATTTGGCGAAACTCGCTGTTCAGGGAATTGACAGATTAAAGGTGACAGATATAGAATTTCATTTGCCCCGGCCTTCCTATACCATTGATACCCTGGCTTACCTGGAAGAAAAATTTCCACAACATCAATTCTGTCTGGTGATGGGTAGCGATGGCCTTCAGAACCTGCATAAATGGAAAAATGCAGCAACCCTCGTAGAACGGTATGAATTGTATGTTTATCCGCGACCAGGATTTCCAGTTATTAGTCAACTGCCAGTGAAACTCACAGAGGTAAAAGCCCCTCTCCTCGATATTTCAGCCACCTTTATAAGAGAGCAGATTAAAAGCGGGAAAGATATACATTACCTTGTTCCGGAACCGGTTCGGGAAGAAATCGAGAAGAATGGCTATTACAGATAGCATCCTGCCAAACCCCGATAAAAAATCATACATATGCTGAATAAGCTCTTAAATTTATTCTTATTCGTTTGTTTATCAATATCTTCTGTAGCTCAAAAAACTGATAAAGTACTGGAGGCCAGGCTGCGCCAGCTGACGGCGGGATTTGAGGGAGATGTTGGGATCTATGTAAAACACCTGCCATCTGGTAAAATAGCGTCCTATCAGGCAGATTCCATTTTTCCAACAGCCAGTATGATTAAGGTACCTATCTTAATTGGTATCATGAATAAACTGGAGCAAAAGGAATTGAGTTACCACCAACCGCTGGTTTATCGCGATTCACTTCTGTATGAAGGGGAAGATATTCTTGGCTCTTTCAAAGATGGAGAAACCATCCAGCTTGCCAAAGTCATCATGCTGATGATGACCACCAGTGATAATACCGCCAGTCTCTGGTTACAATCACTGGCCGGAACAGGAACTCAAATCAATACCCTTCTTGATAGTATGGGTTTTCTTCATACAAGAGTAAACTCAAGAACGCCAGGAAGGAAAGAAAATCAGCAATTATACGGATGGGGTCAAACAACTCCAAAGGAAATGGTCAGGCTGATGGAACTTATGTACCAGGGTAAACTGGTGAGTAAAGAAGCCTCCGCACAAATGTTGAGAATAATGGGTCGTAATTTCTGGGATGAAGAAGCCATCTCCGTACATCCACCAACTGTTTTTATTGCTTCAAAAAATGGTGCAGTAGATGCCTCCCGCAGCGAAACCTTATTGGTAATGGCCCCCAATGGTCCCTATATATTTTCCATAATTACTAAAAATCAAAAAGATACGAGCTGGGAACCCAATAACGCAGGATGGGTATTGGCCCGACAACTGGCCCGCTTGCTCTGGGAAGAGTATGGTGGAAGGGAGAGAGGAGGAGGGAAAGAAAGTAAATAATTTTATAATATATTGATAATCAATTAATTAATAAAAATTAACCTTCCTGCAGATTCAGGCGGCTGACCTATTTTAAAACATTTCCATCTAGTGAGAATAAGGTGTTACAGAAGTTCTTGATAACCTTATTTAGGATGTATTCTTTAACCTGTATAGCTATATTAGGACGAGACAGACTAGGAAAAACGCCTTCCCCTCTCCCTCCTGCCCCCTCAACTGTGCGTAGGTAAACTGATTCCACGCAAATTCTTATACAACTCCATTGCATAGGAATCGGTCATGCCGGCAATAAAATCCACTACGTTTAAGGCTTTTCCATAGGCAGCACTTCCCTCCTCCCGGTACTGGTCCGGAAGAAGTTGTAATACCTTTTTCTCCCGGTGACTTGGTTTGTCATTTAAAACAGCAGGAATAAAATGACTTAATAAAGAATGCATTACTTCATACCCGGCCAGCTCTATTTTTACAACGGATTCATGGTTGTAGATACGCTTCACCGTTATCTTGTTGATTTCCCTCAAAGCCAATGCCATAGCGGGTTCTACGTCATCAAGCAAAGATCGGTTATAGGTTCCGGTTAGTATGTCGGATTCATTTTGTATAAAAATTTCTACGGATGCCTGCACCAGCTGATTGATACACATCGCCCTTAAAAAGGCGAGTTGCTCACGAGCATCTTCTTTCAAAGTTTCCAGTGTTGCATGGATCCGTTCCATCCTGTTACCTCTGCCGGCCTTTACTAAATTAAGCAAAGCCCCCACAGCAGTTGTACTATCCAAAATACCTAAGCGATGTGCATCTTCCCAGTCAATTACCCGGTAACAAATATCATCGGCCGCTTCAACCAAATATACAAATGGATGCCGCCGGAAAGAAAGGGGATTCTCCTGCTCCGCTTCCATGCCCAGCGCAGTTGCCAGTTTTTTGAAACTCTCTTTTTCTGACTGAAAGAAACCATATTTTTTACGATGTACTGCTGACCCATCACCTGCGATTGATTCACAGGGGTATTTTGCAATCGCCGCCAATGTGCTGTAGGTTAATTGATATCCACCCTGCTGCCGGTTCGCATAATGATGTGTCAGAATCCGAAAGGAATTGGCATTGCCTTCAAACTTTGTAAGATCCTGCCACTCTGCCGCACTGAAATGGGTTCTTAGCGCTTTACCATTTATCAGTTCATCTGCCGATTCAGAAAAATAAGCAGAAATGGCCGATTCACCCGAATGACCAAAGGATGGATTTCCAATATCATGCGCCAGACAGGCTGCCGCAATTACACTTGATAATTCAGAACGATAAAATTCACGTGAAGTCTCCACCTCCACCAGATCTGCCAGCCGCTGTCCCACCAATTTTCCCAGCGAACGGCCTACACTGGCCACTTCCAGCGAATGCGTGAGCCGATTATGAACAAGAATCGGTCCGGGTAATGGAAATACCTGGGTTTTATCCTGTAAGCGACGAAAAGCTGCCGAAAAGATCAATCGATCAAAATCCCGCTCATAAGCCGTTCTTGGCTGATCAGATTTATACTCCTGCCCAAATCGCGCATTTGAAAAGCATGTATTCCAGTTCATCATCCGTCAAAGGTAAATACGGATTCACCAAATAAATAGCTGCTCCAATTTTCTGCCTGCCATTTAATCAATAAGTTTGATTAGATTATTCCCCGCTCATGTTGCATACTGAACCCCTGCATATTTATAGGGCTTCCGCCGGCTCCGGTAAAACTTTTTTACTGGCATCAGAATACCTGTGTCTTCTTTTTGAATATCCGCATAAGTACAGAGAAATCCTGGCTGTAACCTTTACCAATAAGGCCACAGAGGAGATGAAAGAGCGGATCCTGGGAGAACTAAAAAAGATTGCCCTCGGAAGTGCCACCCCCTATGCCCGTATTATTCAGGAAAGAATTCCAACATTGCAGGATCCGGCAACACTTCAGCTTGCTGCAGATGCTGTTTATCGGACTATCCTGCACGATTATGCGAAATTCTCTGTCAACACCATCGATAGTTTTGTTCAGCAGGTTATTCGCTCCTTTGCATTTGAAATCGGACTGGATGCCGGATTCGAATTACAACTCAATCAGGATATTGTAAAAGAGGAACTGGCTGACCGACTTTTTGAATTGTTGGAAACCAATCAGGAATTATTGAATTGGGTAAAAACAATCGCCATAGACAGAATTGAAGCCGGACAAAACTGGGATTTCCGATCTGAATTACTATCTCTTGCAGGAGAAATATTTCAGGAAAGATTTTATCGGTTTGAACAAAACATGCGCCAGCTGGAAGATCCTTCGCGTGTTTTCGAGGAATTAAAAAAGACTCTGCAATCCACACAGAAATCAGTTGAAGCAACCATGCTTTTATATGGACAGAAAGCAACTGAATTATTGAAAAATTCCGGAATTGCGCTGTCTGATTTTTCAAGGGGAGAAAAAGGATTCATCAACTATTTCAATAAAATTCAACGAAAGGATTATACAGCCACCAAAACTGTTTTGGAAGCCCGCGACAATCTGCAAAACTGGACGGCCGCAAAAGCCTCAGCAGAAAGTAAAGCGAATGTTGAAGGTATCTATCCTGCGATAAATGAGTTACTGGGAAAAGCACTGGACTATTATAATGAAAAGGAATTGTCTTATCAAACAGCAATTGCCGTACTTCGTAAACTTAATAACCTGAGCCTGCTTCGCATACTCGCAGAACAGTTAAGTGAATACCGGCGCGATAATAATGTGTTGCTGATTTCTGATACACAACAATTGCTTCGTGAACTGGTAAAAGACAATGAAGCGCCTTTTATTTATGAAAAAATTGGAAACCGGTATCAGCATTTTTTATTGGATGAATTCCAGGATACCAGCCGCTTTCAATGGGAGAATTTTAAACCATTGGTAGAACAATCGGTATCAGTTGGAGCATTTAATCTGGTAGTGGGCGATGTAAAACAATCTATCTATCGCTGGAGAAATGGAGATTGGCGATTACTGCAACACCAGGTTAAGCAGGATATCGGAAAACAACTGGTATACGAAGCCAGCCTGCAGGAAAACTATCGGAGCAAAGCTGCCATTATTGATTTTAATAATTCGCTCTTTAGTACCCTGCCGAATTTATTGCAGCAGGATTTTTCACTTGAAATGAGTGAAGTAAGCGATGAAAAAATATTACAAAGACTGCATGGAAATCAGTACTTCACCATAATAGAAGATGCCTATAAAGATGCAGTTCAGCAAAAACCACCGAACTGTGAAGAAGGTGGGGCAGTTGAAGTGTGTTTCTATGAAAAAGAAGACGCCCGCTCTCCCTCTTCCTGGAAGCCAGCCGCAGAAGCCCGCATATGTGAATTGATTGATGAATTGCTGGTAGATAAAAAACTAAAGCCCAGCCAGCTTACTATTTTAACCCGCAATAATGCAGATGCCCGCAGGGTAATCAGCCTGCTGCTGGAATATAAACAAAGTTCGGCTGCCCGTGCCCGGGAATATAACCTGATCTCTTCTGATGCTTTGCTGATCAGTGCCTCACCAGCCATTCAGCTGATTATTGCAGCATTTCGTTTTCTGCTGAATGAAAAAGATGATATCGCCCGTGTTGAATTGATCCAGGCTAATGCAATGCGCCTGGGTATGGAAATCAATCAACCCATTCTCTACAGAAAGGAAATCAATCATCAGCTGGATCTGTTGCCAGCAGCCTTTTCCAAAGAGAAAAACCAGCTCTTACAGTTATCCCTGTACGAAGCAACAGAAACCATCATCCAACAATTCCAGTTGGATGAATGGGCGAACGAACAAGCCTATGTGCTGGCTTTTCGTGATCTGGTAAACTCCTTCAGCAGCAAAGGGAAACCATCCATCCGGGATTTTATTACCTGGTGGCAGGAAGAAGGAAAAAACAAGGCACTTCCTCTTGCCGGCGGAGAAAATGCCATCCAGGTTATGACCATACATAAATCAAAGGGACTTGCTTTTGATGTGGTGTTATTACCTTATGCAGACTGGAAACTAAAATCGGATAAAGGATTATTGTGGTGCGATTGGCAAAACGATGGTTCCGGATTGGAAGTATTACCGGTGGATATTCAATCATCACTTGGAAAAACGGAATTTGCCTACGACTATTTTGAAGAAATGCTGATGAGCAGGATGGATGCATTGAATCTTCTATATGTTGCATTAACCAGAGCTCGTCAGGGAATCTATCTGATGGCACCCCTGCCGTCAAAATCAACAGAAGCAAAAGGCATGTCCACCATTGCAGACCTGCTGTATCAGGGAGTTCAGCAACAGCATTCATTTATAATCGAAGGAAATCTGAAACCGGATAGCTCTATTAAAAACAGAGAAGATGAGTTAGAAATTCCCCTGGTTTCCAATTCTGCTCATCATGTTATGGCATTGAGAGAACCTGGTAAAGCGGAGCAGATTCTTCAATCTGCCTATTCTGACCAACAGAAAATTGGACAATTGGCGCACCTGGCATTGTCACGGATCAGTGGACCATCTGAATTAGACAACTGCCTGCAACGAATGCAACTGGAAGGACTTTTAATTACGCAACAATGGGAGCAGGTTAAAGAGTTTGTGTTGAAAGCATTGCAACATCCCCAATTGTTCACCTGGTTTAGCGGAGATTATACAACCCTGAATGAAAAAGCTATTTTATTACCCGGTGGTTCAATCAGAAGACCGGATAAAATTCTTGTTGGAGAAAAAGAAACGATTCTGTTGGATTTTAAGTTTACCCAGGAAACTGCAGCTTCGCATGGAAAGCAATTAAAACAGTATAAGGAATTGTTGCAGCAAATGGGTTATCCATCCATACAGGCATTTATTTATTACGGCTATAACCAGTCGCTGGTTCCATTAACTGCCTTAGCCAATCATCAGGGAAATTTATTTGGATAACGTGTAATGAATTAAAATGAGTTTTCTTGAATCAGTAGCTACCCATTTATTCCGGCAATTCGGATCCTCCATTGCAGATTGTGCGATTATATTTCCGAATAAACGTCCGGCTACATATTTTCGCCAGCACCTTGGTAAACAGCTGGATACTCCTATCTGGAGTCCGGATATTTTTACCATTCATGAATTCATACAGGAGTCCACTCAGGGTTTACCGGCTGATCGGCTGCTTTGTTCATTTTTATTGTATGAATCCTACCGGGAGGTGTTGGAGAAAGAATTTGTTCAGGTGGTTCCCTATGAACGATTTTATCCATTAGGCGAAATCCTGCTCAATGATTTTACAGAGCTGGAATCCAATGTAGTTTCAATAAAGGACTTATACAGCAATTTGGCAGAATTGGCAGCCATTGATCAGGGATTGGATTATCTGACAGAGGAGCAATTAAACTATCTGCAGAATTTCTGGAAGAATTTTTCCGTGCAAAAACTGAGTCAGCAGAAAGAACGTTTTCTGCAATTATGGAAAAACCTGCCGGCAGTATTTGAGTTGTTTCGTGAAAAACTCAGGCAACGTGGATTGATTACAACAGGCATGATTTACAGGAGTCTGGTTGCAGGAGATTTTGATACGGATGATTTTCCCAACAAGTGGAAAAAACTGGTATTTGTTGGATTCAATGCATTAAACCGGGCGGAACTGCAGGTATTACAAAAATGGCAGGAAGAAGGAAGGGCCCTCTTTTATTTTGATACGGACATACATTATATAGAAGATGAATTACAGGAAGCCGGTCGTTTTCTTCGCCGCAATCTGGGTTTATTCAGAAACCAGCTTCCAATAGAAAATAGTATTCGAAGAAAAGACCGGCCGATCCAGTTGATTGCAGCTGAAGGAAATGCAGCCCAGGTACGTATGCTTCCGGCTTTATTAAAAGAAATCCCCTCCCTACTCGAAGAACCGGAGCAAACGGCGGTTTTACTCGCAGATGAAAATCAGTTATTACCTGTTTTGCATGCCCTGCCCGAATGGATTCAACAGGTGAATATCACGATGGGTTATGGGCTATTGCAATCACCTCTCTATTCGTTGATCCAAACAATGGTACATGTGCAGGAATCGCTGTTGCAAAACAAAGGTCGCTCCGTGTATTTTCGACCTTTACTGCAATTGGTACAGCATCCCTATTTATATAAAGTATCGGAAGCGAAAGAATTAGCCGAAGAGATACAACAAAAATCGCTGGTGAGTATTCCTGCTGCTGCCTGGGCAAAGCTCCAGGATATCCGCTTAAAAAAGGCAATGGAACTGGTCCAGCATCCGCTGGATCTGATTTCCATGGTACGGGAAGTTTTGGAAATGCAGGCAGCAGTACCTGAATTGGAAAGAAGTACGGAACTGGATACCCAGCTTATTCTGGCGGCCCAACTTCAACTAAACAGACTGGACGATCTTTTACGAAGTTTTCAGGAGGAATTAAGTATTTCTTTCGTTGGTGAAATCATGTTGCAAGTGATGCGGTCACAATCGGTTCCTCTGGAAGGAGAACCGTTGAAAGGCTTACAAATAATGGGATTGCTGGAAAGCCGGGCGCTGGATTTCAAAAACATTATACTGCTCAATGTAAACGAAGGGATCTTACCTAAAAAAGCAGCAGCGCCTACTTTTATTCCGGATAGTGTGCGAAGGGCTTATGGATTAAGTGTGCTGGAAAACCAGGATGCTATTTTCGCTTATGTATTTTACCGCTTGTTGCAGCGATCTGAAAAAATGACCTGTTTATATAATTCCACCGTGGATGAAAAAGGACTGGCAGAACAAAGCAGGTTTCTCACGCAGTTGGAATATGAAACAGATATTCCGCTACTAAAAAAAACGGTTCATTTACAGGTTGTACCCCAAGCCAAGCCACCTATCGTAATAGAAAAAGAGGAGGCTGTGATGAAAACCATGCGGAAGTACGCATCCGAAAAAATGATGCTCAGTCCCTCTGCAATTAATACCTACCTTGATTGTCGTTTGCGATTTTACTTTCAGCAGGTGCAATCGATCCGGGAGCCGGAAGAACTGGAAGAAGAAATTTCACCCCGGGTTTTGGGAAACCTGTTGCACCGGTCTATTGAATTTCTTTACCGTGGATTGGAAGAAAGGAAAAGCAGCAAATTGGTTGAACCGGATGATTTTGACTGGTTGCAGAGTCAGGTGGATCCGTATTTACAGGAAGCTCTTGGTCATGAACTGGCGAAGGATCGTACGCATCGGGTAGAATACACAGGCACCCTGAGAGTGGTGGAAGAAGTGGTGAGAACCTACCTGAAAGAAATTTTGAAACAGGATAAAGCCTGGGCACCGTTTACCCTGGTGGATCAGGAATTAAAAATTTCATTTCCCATTCCGGTGGAAGTGAATGGTGAAAACTGGACGATCCGGTTAGGCGGGTATATCGACCGGATTGATCAGAAAGAGGGGGTTTACCGGATTATAGATTATAAAACCGGTAGTGATAAAAAAGAATTTCGTTCAGTTGATACCCTGTTCATGCGGGATAGGGCCGATCGGAATAAAGCGGCGCTGCAAACCCTTTTGTATGCAGAATTGCTACGCCAGAAAATAATGCAGGTAGCAGGAAAGCCTGAGGGACAGGCGTTGAAAGAAGAGCAGGGAGAAAGAGACTGGATGCGCGAACAAAGGCAAGCACCGGCCGTGAATGCTGGTTTATATGATGTCCGTTCGATGCGGAAAGACGGGACCGATTTTGACTGGCGTTTTGTAGAATCCGGGATAAAATCAAAACTGGACAATCATCGCATCCGGGAAATGGTACCGGAGCTGATGAACCAATTACAGCAAACGGTAGAAGAAATTTTTAATCGCAATCAGCCATTTGATCAGACGACACGTCGGGAAAAATGCGAATATTGTCCTTATCAAAAAATCTGTGGAAGGTAAATTAGTAGTTGAATGGTATTAGTTCGGCATATCCCATTTTTAAAGGCAGTATTGCTGCACAGTCTGACTGCTTTTGGCGGTCCGCAGGGTCATTTCGGGATGATGCTGAAAACCTTTGTCCATGAGCGTAAAGATATTACCAATGAAGAGCTGCTGGATTATAATGCATTTTGTCAGATGCTGCCTGGTGCATCCTCCACCCAGGTACTGACACTGGTGGGGTATAAACGGGGAGGAATTCCATTGGCTATTCTAACCTTATTGGTTTGGATTTTTCCGGCCAGCCTTTTAATGGGAGCGCTTTCCTTTTTACTGCGCTATTTCAATAATAAGGAATTGCAGCATGATGTGTTTAAATACGTCGCGCCCATGACCATTGGGTTTCTTGCGTATGCATCAACTGTTGCTTTTAGGCTGGCGATCCATAATACAATAACCCGGGTTATACTCCTGGCCAGCGCAACCCTTAGTTTTGTTTTCTTTAAAATTCCCTGGATGATTCCGCTTTTGATTGTTGTAGGCGGGTTTGTGACCAATCTGAGTGATCGCCGCATTCCGCAGGCGGAAGGGAATCGCAAAAAAATCAAATGGGCCAATATCTGGTTATTTGTGTTGGTTTTTCTAATAGCCGGATTTGTTTCTGAATTGGCCCGTAAGAACGACTGGCAAAACCGTCGGCCGATCAACCTCTTTGAAAATACCTATCGATTTGGAAGCATTGTTTTTGGAGGCGGACAGGTATTGGTGGCCATGATGTACGAACAATTTGTAGTTCGTCCGGAATCAGAAAAAGTTATGCAGCGGAACCCGAATGTTTTACGCATAAACCGGGATGATTTTTATACGGGTGCCGGCATTGTAAGGGCTATGCCCGGACCGGTTTTTTCCATTTCAACCTATATGGGTGGTATTGCGATGAGTGACCGTGGTGCGGGCTGGCAGATACTTGGATGTATAATTGGTACGGTGGCAATATTCTTACCAAGTCTTTTGCTGGTACTATTCTTTTTTCCTGTCTGGAATAACCTGAAAAAATACGCTATTGTATTCCGGGCGCTGGAGGGAATCAATGCCTCGGTTGTTGGATTTCTGGTTGCTTCCACACTTTATATGTTGAAAGATATTCCGGTACCGGAATGGGCCGATCATGGCTGGATGAACCTGGCTGTTATTGTGGCAACCTGGCTGACACTTCATTATTCCCGACTCCCCTCCCCTGTAATTGTTATCGCCTGTTTATTGTTGGGGGTACTTATATAAAAATGCCCCTCTTTGAAAAGAGGGGCCACACCCAAAAAACCAACCTTGCGGTTTGAGAAAAATCTATGTATTTATTCGGCCTTGGTTTGGCCTTTACCTTCTTCAATCCATTTTTTAAGAATATCTGCAAATTTTTGTGCATCCGCATTATCCGGTTGTACAACCAGAATCTTTTCAAACCAACCCAATGCTGCTGGATAATCTTTCGTCACATTTGCTTCATAAGCGCCGAGGTAGCCGTATGCCTGAATCAGCAGACTCTTATTTTTTTCCTTATCGGCTTCTGCTATTTCAGCAACTTTTTTATAATCCGCTACAGCCAGACCCTGCTCCATGGTAGTGTCAATCTGTGCGCGGCTTTTAGCTCTCCAGTAAAAACCATACACCTGATCAGGATATTTCTCGGTGTATTTTCCAAAAACCGTATCTGCCTGATGGAATTCTGCAGCAGCATAGTGTGCTAATCCCCAGTTATACAGGTCGAGGTTATTGGGCTCGGGCTTTGTTGCGAAAATATTGGCCAGCCATTTTGCTTCTCCGCTCCGATCATTGTTTTCTTTATATAGCTGAGCCAATTGCTGCATGTATTCCAGCTTATAATTAACCACGGTATCGATGGAAATGGCTTTTTCCCATGCCTGTGCTGCCAATGAATCCTGCTCCATTTTTTTATACAATTTGGCTTGCAGGTCATAATCCTTGGCTACTACATTGCTATCTACTTCTTTAGCAAAATAGGTATTCAGTAATTCAAAGGCTTTGGTTGAATCACCTTTTGCATCATGACTATAGGCCAGCAATTTATACAGGCGGGGTCTTGTCTGGTCACCTTCTTTTTCAATGATTGCATTGGCACCTGAAATTGCTTCATCGTATTTAGCAGAAGCATACATGAGATCTGTTTTCATGTACTGGTGTTCAATGCTGGGATCGGTATGAGCCACATAAAGATCCAGATATTCCTTTGCTTTATTTACATCACGGAAATAATAGTAGTAGTAGAGTTCATAATAAGCAGCAGCAAATTTTGGATCAGCTGCAACTGCCTGATTGAAATATTTGAGGAACATCTCGCTATTCTGCTGGGTCATGTAAATTTTACCCAGATTATAGGCAGCCTGCGCATATTTTTCATCCATTAATAATGCTTCCATATAGGCTTTTGCTGCTTCACTGCCCTGGTTCAGTTTGCGATACGCATCTCCTCTTAATGTAACAGCTTCAGCATCCAGGCTTTTATCTTTAATCTGACTGATAAGCTGAATAGCAGTATTGGCATCACCTGCTTTATTTTCCACATGCGCGCGGGCAATTGCTTTCAATACCTCCACTTCAGTTTTACGATTGGCATCTTTCAGTGCCTGATCGAATTGTGCTTTTGCTTCGGCTGTTTGATTTTCAGCCAGCAATACGCTACCAAACGCTACTTTATTCAAAGGATGTGCACTCAGAATTTCTGCATTGGAATTCAACAGAGATTTTGCCTTGTCTACTTTTTTGTCTTCCAGATATACTTCAGCCAGCCAGTAATAGGCTTCTTTTTCCTGCGGAAGCACCTGCTGTAAAATCTGTTCTGCACTTTGAAGCCGATCGTGATACAGGTGTTGTTTTGCCTCCTCAATCGACTGGCCCATAGCGGAACAGGCCATAACCGTTAATCCAGCGATCAAAATTGTTCTCATTGTTACTCGTGTTTTGTATTTATTTAAACAGCCATCACCGGAATGCGCGAGGCTGAGAATAAAAAGCGTGAAAAAATAGCGTTTAATACTCCGGGTAATTCGGCTTCTTTACCTGGTTGTACCACAATCAGATCTGCATTTACACTTTCTGCATACTGTAGTGTGGTATTAGCAATATTCTCTCCGTTAACAGGGTGACATTCAATTGCCAGATCCGTATTATCACGAAGCAGCTGATACGATTTATAGAGATAGGAATTATCTTTTGACTCCTCCCCTTCCTGATTATCTTTTAATGCTACCAAATGGATTCTCGCATCATGGTATTGAGCCAGATAACTCGCAAACATGATTTTACGAAGCGGCAGTACATTGGTAACAGGTAATACGATATTTCTTATATGATGAATTGAGGTTGATTCTGGTATATTCAATATGGGGCACTGAATCTTTTTTGTTAGCCGGTTGATATTGATGCGGTTCAGCCATTTACTCCAGGCAAAGCGACGCCGGTAAGTGAGTATGGCCAGATCAATTTCATGTTTCATAGTAAAGGTTCGGATGGTTCGTTCCATTCCTCCTTCTGCCACATGACTGTAAATAAAACGACCCTTTTCCATCAGGGGAATATATTCTCCCTGCAAGGCCATCATCCTGCTGGTAGCCAAAGCTATCTGGTCTGATTTTACAGCAATTATCTGGTGAGAATTAATTGTAAAAGGTAAAACAGTAGGCTGTACAATATAAAGCAGATGAATATCGCATTTCAGTTCATTCGCCATTGGAATGATACTGTCCAGCACCTGTCTGCTTTTGTCAGAAAAATCGACCACAACCAATAACTGTTTTAATAGTTTTTCCATAATTGCCACTAGTTTGCGTATTGTAAAACTTTTGAGAAAGCAGGTTCATTAATTTCTCCGTCAGCTACAAAACGAACCAGATCATTAGTGGTACAAAAAGCGATACCAACACCAGCCTGTTCAATAATGCAGAGATCATTTTCACCATCTGCTACTGCAATGGAATTGTCCAATGGTATTTCGTAGCGTTTGGATAAATGCCGCAATGCATTGGTTTTACAAATCGGGTGCGTGCAACTACTTTCTTCATTATGATAGAAATAGGAAGGGATGCGAACTTCGCCGGTTGCTTTCCCTTCAAAATATTCCAGTTGGTTGGACAAACAGAAATCTGCCCCAATTTTGTTTTTTACATATTCTGTTATCAGATGGTAGCTATCACTGACAATGCCAACCAGATAACCTCTTTGCTTCAACATGGCAACCACCGACTGAATATCATCAATCATTGGAATCTCCGTTGCTGTTTGAAGCAGATCATCCATACTGAGCCCTTTTAACAGGAGCGAAACTCTTTTCGTGAAAGCGGACGCATCCTTTTCGTGTATGCGGATGATATCATACTCCTTACGGAACCCATATTTATCGGCGCATGCTTCAATAAAACTCCCTTTAAGAATGGTATGATCCATATCAAAAACAACCATCTTTTTCATGTGAATTACCTGGTCTTCCATCACCGATTTCATTTCGGAAGAAATCAGGTTCACGAGTTCGAGTTCGTTCAGATTTACGAGTTCGTTTTTCTGCCGCATGGCTTTCATGATGATCGCTCTTGTAACTTCCCGACTCATTTTTCCCAGTGCATGCCAGGGTTTGCTTTTGTTCTCTATATGTCCGATTGCTACTTCCTTTATACGTGCCCGCATTAAAAACATATCAATCAGGATCCCGATATCTACCCCATAGTCCTGAAAGAATTCAATTCTGGCAAAAAACTGTTTTCTGCCGGCTATCATTCCACTGAGGGGCTGACTGAAATGCGCAAGTCCCGGATAAAAAATGCTGAGGAGTGGTTTCGCTACCAATTCAGTTACACGGCCTGCATTCCTTGAAAAAGTGGCTTTTATAAAATCAGCCTCATCTTCAAGAAGTGGCTTGGCCAGCAGTTCGATGGTTTCTTGCGGATATTCTATATCCCCGTCCAGAAAAATAAGGTGTTCATTCCTGGCAGCCTGAATGCCTTCTTTCATTGAAATACCTTTTCCTCGTACAGCACTCAGGATTATTTCTGCTCCTGCTTCCTTTGCAAGTGCAACTGTATCATCCACCGACTGATCATCCACCACAATTACCTGGGATACTACCGGCTGCGAGAGACAGTAGCGCACCACCTGGGCAATTGTCTGCGCTTCATTCAGAGCGGGAATTATTATTGTTACCATAGTTGCACAAATTCAAGTCTTCAAATATGGTAATTGGGTATTAAGACCCGATTAAACTCGGATTAAAACCAAATTAAAAGGAGATTTTCTCAGCGAAACAAGGAAGCCGCGGGTAGAATTACGCGGAAAATAGTACCCTGACCTTCGGTACTATTAACCTCCAGCTGGCCTTTGTGCAAATTAATGATACGTTTAGCGAGTGCCAGCCCCAATCCAAATCCTTTTTGATGTGCTTTATTCGGAGATCTGTAAAATGGGAGAAAAATATGTTCTATTTCTTCCTGTGCAATGATGTCACCCTGATTGGAAATTTCGGTGATCAGTTCCTTTCCGGTGAATTTGAGTTTAATATGACTGGTATGATCCGGAGAATATTTACATCCGTTTTCAACTATGTTCTTTAAAGCGCTAAAGAGCAGGTCTGCATTCCCGAATACCATACACTTACTTTCATCATCGGGAAACTCTTCGAAGTTGAGTTGAATCTGATAAGACTGTGAAAGTTTTTGAACGGCGCCTGTTACTTTAAGGATAACTTCATCCAAACGGATTTCATCCAGCTCAATACTTCCCTTATGTCCCGTTTTTGCAATTTCCAGGAGGCTCTTGGTGAGCTGTCGCATTTGCTGTACATCTTCCTGGATGGATATCATTACCAACTTGTACTCTTCTTCTGATCGTTGCTTTTGCAAGGCAACTTCCAGCTGGGAGGAAATTGATGTGAGTGGTGTCGATAACTCATGAGAAGCATTGGAAATAAATCGCCGCTGGATGGTAAAGGATTCCTGCATTCTGTCGAGCAAATCATTAAATGTATTGGCAAGTTGGAATAGTTCATCCTGTCCGCTTCCTGCATCTATTCGTTGAGAAAGATTATGGGTTGAAATATTATTTACCTCTTCTATGATATTGGCAATTGGTTTGATTAATTGCCTTGAGAAAAGTGTTCCAATCAGTATACTCAACAATATACCTGCCACCATGGTAAGTGCAAGAATTTTTTTGAGATCAGATAACCATTTGTGACCGTCTGCATCATAGGCTGTTACAATGATAACAATGCTTTGCCGGCTTGTTTTCAGGAATTGACCAAATGCATCGCGATCACCAATTTTAAAGGAAAATTCTTTCTTTGATATGATATCATTTATGATTGATGGCTCAACAGAGAAGTCGTCCTCCGGTGCTGTGTTGAAGACATACAGTGGTTTCTTATCTACAGAAAAAATACGGATCGATTTTCTTGAAAAGAAGCGGGCATTACTGGCATCAATTTTCTGAAGTAATGCCTGGCTGGTATCTCCGAGGATAGTAAATAACTGTGAGGCATTATGTGCCCTTCCGGATAAACGTTGTTTGAAAACGGCGGATCGTTCGAGAGAAGAAAAATAATAAACGGAAAAGGAGGTGGCCAATAACAGTACTGTTACCAGAACCGAAAACAGCAGTGTTATTTTGATGCGTATCGTCAAATTAGGCGTTTTCTTTCAACACATAACCCATTCCTACCTGGGTATGAATGAGTTTTTGATCATAATCCCGATCGATTTTTTTCCGAAGGAAATTGACATACACATCAATTACATTGGTGCCCGTATCAAAATCGATATCCCAGACATTCAATGCTATATCAGCTCTCGATACCACCCTGTTTTTGTTCCGGATCATGTATTCCAGCAATTGAAATTCTTTGGCAGTCAGTTGAATTGGTTTCCCGGCTCTTGATACTTCTTTGCTATCAAGATTTATTACCAGGTCATTAATTCGAAGACTTTTACCAACCGGGGCTGCCTGTTGCGCCCGTTTAATCAATGCCCTGATCCGTACAACCAGTTCGGCAAAATCAAAAGGTTTTACAATATAATCATCTGCACCGGAATTAAACCCTTCAATCTTATCTTCTGTACTGCTGAGTGCAGTCAGCATCAGTACGGGTACCTGCTGGTTTACCCCGCGTATATGCTGAAGCAATTCATAACCGTTCATGCCGGGCAGGTTGATATCTAATAGTATCAGGTCATAATTTTGATTATCAAACAGGAGGCGGCCCGTATCACCGTCGCCGGCAATTTCAACCTGGTAGTTCTGTTCTTCCAGGCCTTTTTTCAGGGTCTCAGCGATTTTTTTTTCGTCTTCAACCAATAATATACTGATATCATGCATAATACTGTTGCAAGTAGTTCACCTGTAAAATTAGGCAGAATACCCTCTTGGCACCGTGCCCCAATAATTATAAATTGATTAAAAAGGGGTATCAGGGCAGCGCAGGTTGCCCAATTACTCTGAATCGACTGGTTTTCAATCTTGCTTCCAGCCAACTCCTGACCTGTTTGCTTTCCTGGAGGTTCAGCTTTCGGTTGAATTCGAGGTAAACGAGGGTAAGTGTATCAGATTTGTTTTCAGGTAAAACCAGGATCGCCTGCTCCATTGCCAGTCCCTTTATTTGGGGTTGTATGGCAACAGCTTCCGTAAACATGTTTTTTCGGTCCAATTCTGACTCTTTGTAGACCTTGAGCTGCGTTTCCAATTCCTGAATTCGTTCTGAGTTGGCTTTGGTCAATTCAGTGCCCTGGTCCTCTTTTGTGAGGGTTGCTTTCAGCATTGCAATTCTTGAACTATCGGTAATCCCAATTTGTCGGATATTGATTTCCGTTCCTGCCAGTTCGTATTTCGGTAACTGCTCTTTCCTTGCATTGATGATACTATCCGGTACGGTAATTCCCACATATACCAATTCCAACTTATGAAGCGAGGGATCAATTTTCTGTCTGAGCAGGGTAGCTTCATTAAATTGCATTTCATGCTCAATAAAACGAATGGCGTTCTTTGTATAAATATTCTTTTCAACCTGCCGATAGGCAAAATAGATGCTTGGTAATAAGGTGAGCAGTGTGATGATCCAGATATAGTTTCTTACACGGATTCTTTCTGAATCATTTATGTATTTGACTTTTGGAAAATTCAGAAAACGAACAATCAGGATTACAGAAAGACTGATAAATACGCTGTTGATAATAAACAGATAAAAAGCACCCAGGAAAAACTGCCACTGTCCGGTTGCAATTCCATATCCAGCTGTACATAAGGGTGGCATCAGTGCGGTAGCGATGGCCACCCCGGGAATTACATTACTCTTTTCTTTTCTCGTACCTGCTACCACTCCGGCCAGTCCGCCAAAAAGTGCAATCAGCACATCGTATAGAGTGGGGGAAGTTCGAGCAAGCAATTCAGATTGTGCATCGCTGATCGGACTCAATAAAAAATAGATGGTGGAAGTACAGATACTTATAACCGCAGCGATGCCCAGGTTTCTCAACGCACGTTTTACCAGTTGGAAGTCGTTGATGCTGATACCCAAACCAAAACCCATAATCGGACCCATCAGCGGAGAAATAAGCATCGCACCAATGATTACTGCAGTGGAGTTAACATTGAGTCCGATGGAGGCGATGAAAATGGCAAATATGAGAATCCAGAGATTGGTTCCTTTAAAATCGACATTTCGTTTGAAAGATTCAATGCTCTCTTCCGGAGGTGCCGCATCACCATGCAAATTAAACCGATCCCACAAAAACCATTTAATAAACCGACTTGCTGTACTCATATCAATAACTTTTATTTCACCTCTCACCTCTCACCTCTCACCATTCACCATTTATGTATATAAATCCGCCTGATTGGCCAGTGCCTCTCTGTACTTTTCAAATATACTGGTCTTGGAAAGGAACCCTAAAAACTCCTTTTCTGTATTCAGCACGGGCAGGTACCAGCTTTGGGTAATATCCATTTTTTCCATCACTTTTTTCATGGAATCATCGGGTGTAATCAGGGCTGGCGCTTTCTTCACATAGGTTTTAATCTTTGTTTCAGATAATCCGACCGGATCAAATAATCTCCCTTTCAAATCATTCAATTCCACAATTCCGGTAAATCGGTTGTCCTTATCAGTTACAGCAAACAGGTTTCTGTTGGATGTATTGATAAGACCTACCAGGTCTGCCAGACTCTGATCAATTTGGATGGTATCATATAATTCAAGCCGGAAATCGGCTACTTTCAACTGACTGAGTATATTATCCTCTTTGCGGTGGGTGAAGATTCTACCTTCCATGGCAAGTTGTTTGGTTTCCATGGAATAGGGTTCATAGTGTTTTACTATGAAGAACGAAATAGCAGAAACCAGCATCAGCGGAATAAACAATTCATACCCATTGGTAATTTCAGCAATCAGGAAGATGGCGGTCAACGGACAATACATCACGCCACTGAGCACACCTGCCATTCCAACCAGACTGAAATTGGCTTCCGGCAATTGCAGCCATTTGGTATTATTGGCGAGGCGCGAAATAAAAAAGCCAAGATAAGCGCCCACAAAAAGTGATGGGGCAAAATTTCCTCCATTACCACCGCCCCCCAGTGTAATTCCGGTTGCAACCGGTTTCAATAATAGAATGGCTCCGGCGAAAAATAAGAAGCCCCAATCATTCAGATAATCGCGCCCGATAAACTTTTCCACCACGCCCTGCGGATTGCCACTTGCGAGCAATGAAATGGTATTGTATCCTTCACCAAATAAAGGTGGAAATACGGCCATTAAAACAACGAGGAAGAGTCCGGCAAGGATTGCTCTGTGATAAGGCCGGGGATGCAGCGCATGCATCTTTTTTTCCGTTCCTTTAAAAACCCGGGCATAATACAAGGATATAAATCCGGCTGCAAAGCCTAACAAAATATAAAAGGGAACATTGTTATAATCAAATGCTTCACGTAATCGGAAATTGAATAAAATAGATTCCTGTAAAATAATTCTTGAGCAAAGTGCGCCGGTTACTGCTGCAATCATCAGCGGAATAAAATAGCTGACAATGGTTTCTGTCAGCAATATTTCGATGGCAAAAATTACACCGGCAATTGGCGCATTAAACACAGCTGCAATTCCGGCTGCTGCACCACATGCCAGCAGCAGACTTCTCTCCCTGTATTCCATTCCATGTATCCGGCCGGTATTGGAACCAATGGCAGAGCCGGTTGCTACAATCGGAGCTTCCAGTCCGGCTGAGCCACCCAATCCCACTGTAAAGGCACTGGTGATTATATGTTTATAGGAATCAGATAAAGGGATGAAAGCACTTTTTCCGGCAATGCTGCGCAATACCATTGCTACTCCCTTTTCTATATAACCATGAAAAAATCGATTGGTAAGAAAGACGACAATCAACAAACCCAGGGTAGGGAAAAACAGGTAGATCCAGTCGTTTTTTACCGGCCGATTGATCCACTCCTGCAGGAAATGAACAAAGGTCTTTAATAGCACGGCAGATAAGCCTGCAATCAATCCAGTTATTACTGCAACAAACATCATGTATTGCAGCCGGTTTAACCGTTGGCGCAGGTAAGTCAGTAAATATTTATAAAGCAGTACAATTTTTTTCATGTGCATGAATAAATTATACAAGGCTTAGTTTTTCAACCGCTGCTTCCAACGTTTCTTTTTTCTTTGCAAAGCAAAAACGGATGTATGGGCTCGGTTTTGCAACCTGGTAAAATGCAGAAACCGGAATTGTAGCAACGCCATGGTTCAGGGTAAGCTGCCGGGCAAATTCCAGATCGCCCTGCTCGCTTATTCGATCATAGCCTGCGCAACAAAAGTAACTACCTTTTGACGGAAGAAGCGTAAAACGGGTGGATTTCATTAATTCCACGAAATAATCTCTCTTTTCCTGAATGAAATGACCCAGTTGCAGATAACTGGACCGGTCCTTTAAAAATTCGGTTATGCCTACCTGTGAAGGTGTATGTACGCTGAAGCAATTATACTGGTGAATTTTTCTGAACTCTTCCATCAGGTTTTGTGGTGCAACACAGTAACCGATTTTCCATCCCGTGCAATGAAAAGTTTTTCCAAAGGAAAAACAGGCAAAGCTTCGTTGAAACAGAGCCGGGTACCGAAGAACAGATTGATGCAATGCGCCATCAAAAATAAGGTGTTCATATACTTCGTCGCTAATCAGATAGAGTTGATATTGAACAACCAGTTCCTGCAATATCAACATATCTGATTCTGACCAGATGGTTCCGGTTGGATTATGCGGACTATTTATGATTATTGCTTTGGTACGGTGATTTAATTCTTTGCGAATAGATTCCCAGGGAATGGAAAAATCTGATGGATTCAGCGGAACAAGAATGGGTTTGGCATTATTGGCCAGAATATTCGGCACATAACTGTCATAGGCGGGTTCCAGTACAATAACTTCATCACCCGGCTGAAGAATGGTGGTTAATGCAGTGAAAATGGCATAAGTGCCACCAGGAGTTATGGTGATTTCTGTATCCGGATGAATGCTTTGGTGGTAGAGGAAATTTATTTTTTCTGCAAGAACCTCGCGCAAGGGCAGCCATCCCGCCATTGGTGCGTATTGGTTGAACCCCTTTTGCATAGCTGTGTTTACTGCATTGGTAAGCGTTGAATCCATAGGGAAATCAGGAAAACCCTGGCCCAGGTTAATCGCATGGTGTTCTGCTGCAAGCGAACTCATGGTAGTAAAAATCGTGGTTCCTTTACCGGGAAGTTTGGAAACTATTGGCTGCATCTGCCAAAGATAGGGGCCAAAAAAATAGAGTCCCGTGAAGGACTCTACAAGGACCACCCTAAAACCTGCATGAAGAAAGAGGTTTTACAATCCGCTGCTAACAGACTGCATGCTGAAGATACATCAGGCTGTTCTGCATTGGAGGGTACTAGTATGAGTTTATGTGGTAGTTTTTAATCATTTGAAGAATTTGCCTTATCCCGGTAGTCAGAAGGACTGATTCCCACCTGATGCCGGAAAAATTTCGCAAAATTGGAATTGTCCTTGAAATGAAGGTAGTAAGCAACTTCAGCTACGGTCATATCGGTATTTTTCAATAGCGATTGAGCTTCCAGAATCAGGCGCTCCCTAACCAGTTGTGCGGCGGTTTTACCGGTTTGCTGTTTCAACAGATTGCTTAAATAAGTTGGGTGCAGGTGCAATTCATTGGCCACATATTTAAGGGTGAGTGGCTTATCCATTTTGCCTTTATTCAACTCAATGAAATAGGTGTTCAGTGCCTGCAGGAAATTATTCAATGTAGTGTCTTTTCCTCCTGAATTGGGCAGTGCTGAATCTGACAGCGCATCCTTACATTCATACAGGAAAATGTTGAGGTAGTGGTATAACATCTTAAAGCGTTCGGGGTGATTGCTTCGAAGAAGATTATACATCGCTTCCAGATGCTGGTGCAATTTCATTAAACGGCTTCCTTCCGGCTTAAACAATACGCCGTTTTCGGTATGGAAATAACGGAACTCACGGAAAATGTATTCGCCCTGTGGGTATTGAAAGATAAAATCCGGGGTAAAGAATAATAACAGACCGTTCCATTTTTCAATATTCATATATTGGCGGATATGCCAGGGAGAGGTAAAATAAATCTGGTTTCCGGTAACATCATATACTTCGTTGGAGATGCTTAGTTTAAATTCTGCATCGGTTACGATTCCAACTACAAAAGCATTGAGTCGAAAAGGACTGCTTGATGCGTCCTGCAGCCGGATCGGAATATCTTCAAATCGAAGAATATCAAAATAAGGCGAATTGGGTTCCAGCGCGCTGGTATCGCGAAAGGATTCTACCAGGTTTTCGTAGTAAGCAACCTGCTTTTGCATTTCTCTGTAAGGTTTAATAAGGTTCTGTATTTATCAGGCCAAAATGGCTGTAGCTTCTATTTCAATCAGGTATTCCGGAGATATAAGTGCACTTACCTCCACCATGGTGGTGCATGGTTTGATGGATCCAAAAAACTCTCCATGCGCACGGCCATATTCTTCCCATCGGCTTATATCAGTAACATAAAGCCTTGTTCTTACCACGTCCTTTAAGCCGGCACCTGCCTGCTCCAGGATTCTGGAAATTTTCTGAATAATGAATCGGGTTTGTTGGTAGGCATCGTCTTCACCCACCAGCTCATTGTGTTCATTGATGGCAACAGTTCCTGTTACTTCGATGGTATTTCCGACTTTAACAGCCCGGCTGTACCCAACAATGTCTTCCCAGGGGGCCCCTGAGGCGTAGTTGTATCTGGTCATTGGATGCGGTTTCTGGAATTGGTCCACTGCAATGTTAACTGTAAAAAGAAAATGCCATGACTTTTCAGGTCATGGCATTTTGTTAATTTTTATGAGTGGTAAAAGAATTTAGAGGTATTTCTCCCCTTTTTTTCGTTTTACTTCATTTACGTACTCTTTTATTTCCTGTTCCTTGTCCTTTTTGCAGATCATCAATACATCATTGGTATCTACTACTATGTGATCGTCCAATCCCTGCAGGAGCACCAGTTTTTCATTGGGTACATGCACCATACATTTGGTGGCATCAATCACCACCACATTATTTCCTGCAACGGCGTTTTCCAGGTAATCCTTCTCAAAATTATCGTAGGCACTGTTCCAGGTACCAAGGTCGCTCCAACCAAATGAAGAGGGGATAACATACACATTATCAGCTTTTTCCATTATTCCAAAGTCAATTGAGATATTGGTGCACTGGGGATAAATGGCATCCAGCGCGGGCTTTTCATCCACCGTATTGAATTTGTCTTTTTCGGCAACAAAGACCTCAAACATTTCGGGCAGGTATCTTTCAAAAGCTGTCAGAATGTTTTTAACCTGCCACACGAAAATGCCCGCATTCCAGAGAAATTCCCCGCTGGCAAGGAAGGTTTTCGCCAGTTCCAGATTGGGTTTTTCAGTGAAGGTTTTAACCTTATACACATTATCCGTTACTGCATGCTGTTCAAACTGGATATATCCATAGCCGGTATTTGGATGGGTTGGTTTTATACCCAGGGTAATGAACGCATTGTGTTTGTTCACAAAACTCAGGGCTTCCAGACAAACCTTACGGAAAGCGGTATTATCCAGGATCAGGTGGTCAGATGGCGCAACAATCAGGCTGGCCAGCGGATCCATCTGCATCAGTTTAAAGGAAATATAGGCAATGCAGGGGGCAGTATTTTTGCGAGAAGGTTCTCCTAGAATATTGGCTACCGGCAAATCGGGCAGTTGTTCTGCTACGATGCCGGAATACTCTTCGGATGTAACCACGAAAATGTTCTCTTTAGGGATAAAATCGGCAAAACGGTCATAGGTCCACTGGATCAGGGTCTTACCCGTATTCAGGATATCCAGAAACTGTTTCGGGTAATTGGTGCGGCTCATTGGCCAGAAGCGGCTTCCGATTCCGCCGGCCATGATGGCCACATAGTGATGTTTGTTCATTATAAAAGGCCTTCTTTTATTAGGTCGTGTAAATGTAAAACGCCGAGATAGTGCTGATTGGGGTCCACCACTACCAATTGTGTAATATCGTGTTTTCGAAGGAGATCAAGTGCTTCAATTGCCATTGCCGTTGGTCCGATCTGCTTAGGGTTGCGGGTCATGATATTTTCAGCATGTATGGCAACCAGGTCGGATTCTTTTTCCAACATTCGGCGCAGGTCTCCGTCTGTAATAACACCCAGCACCCGTTCTTCATTGTCAATTACCGCAGTAACTCCAAGTCGGCTACCTGAAATTGAAACAATGATTTCTTTGAGTTTGGCATCCGGCGAAATTGCGGGCCGCTGGTTTTGAACATAGAGATCCTTTACCCTCAGATAAAGTCGTTTACCCAGATTGCCACCGGGGTGGAATTTGGCGAAATCGGCTCCATTAAAACCCCGCATTTCCATCAGACAAACAGCCATCGCATCGCCCATTACCATCTGCGCCGTAGTGCTGCTGGTGGGAGCCAGGTTATTTGGACAGGCTTCTTTGGATACCGTTGTGTTCAAAACAAAATCAGCCTGGAGAGCTAAAAAGGACTGGGTTTGTCCAACCATCCCAATCAGTTTGTTGCCAAAGTTTTTTATCAGAGGCACCAGCACTTTTATCTCCGGACTCTCGCCACTTTTACTGATAATCAATACGATATCATTCTCCTGGACCATGCCCAGATCGCCATGAATGGCATCAGCCGCATGCAGGAAAACAGCCGGCGTACCGGTAGAATTGAGCGTAGCTACAATCTTTTGCGCAACGATGGCGCTTTTTCCTATTCCGCTGATTACCAGTCTGCCCTGGCACTCGTATACCGCCTGAACTGCCTGAACAAAATCTTCGTTCAGAAAGGCCAGTAATCCGGCTATGGAACTGGCTTCCAGTTCAATTGTGCGACGGCCAATGGCCAGAATTTGATCCGTATTCATAAATGGCGGCACAAAAATAGGAGATTTGCCCAAGGACCACCCTTTATTAACAAATTAGGGTGTTTTTCCCCCCGCTTTTTTTGTAATTTCGCCGTCCTTTGAAAATGCGCCACTACCACTGCCAGTTTTTCGTTAACTTATGAGGGTTCAGCTTCAAGTGAGTTTGAAAATATACGTACATGTCAACATCATCAAAACCCCGGAAAACCCCTGCTAAAAAAGCAAGTATCAAACCGGAAATAGTTAAAGCACCAGCGGTGCCGCATAATGCTGATTTATCTCTTTCTGAATCATTACAGGAATATTTCGGGTTCAATAAGTTTAAGGGTTCGCAGGAAGCGATTATTCAAAACCTGATGGCTGGCCGCGACACGTTTGTGATTATGCCAACCGGAGGCGGAAAAAGTCTTTGTTACCAATTGCCGGCGATGATTATGCCGGGTGTGGCTATTATTGTATCTCCCCTTATTGCCTTAATGAAAAACCAGGTGGATCTGGTTCGGGGATACAGCAGCAAAGACGATGTGGCACATTTTCTGAACTCTACCTTAACTAAGAAAGAAATCCGGGAAGTGCATGCTGATTTACAGCAGGGCCATACCAAGATGCTCTATGTGGCTCCGGAAACCCTGACCAAAGCAGAAAACCTGGAACTGTTTCGCGATCTGGAGATCAGTTTTTTTGCGGTGGATGAGGCCCATTGTATTTCAGAATGGGGGCATGATTTCAGACCCGAATATCGAAGGCTGCGGGAAATGATGGATGTCATCAATGAAAAAGTACCTGTCATCGCGCTAACTGCTACGGCTACCCCAAAAGTGCAGAGTGATATTGTGAAGAACCTGGGCTTGCGTAATCCGGAGATCTTTATTTCTTCTTTTAACCGCACCAATCTTTATTACGAAATCCAGCCGAAGATCAAAAAGGATCAGACGATCCGGAACATGGTCAAGTATATAGTGCAGAATAAAGGGAAAAGCGGGATAATTTATACGCTTAACCGGAAAACTACGGAAGAGCTGGCGGAAGTGCTGGTTGCAAATGGAATTAAGGCGGTTGCTTACCATGCGGGACTTGATTCCAAATTGAGGGCAGAACGTCAGGATAAGTTTCTGAATGAAGATACCCAGGTAATTGTGGCTACCATCGCTTTTGGTATGGGAATCGATAAGCCGGATGTACGGTTTGTGATTCACTATAATATTCCGAAAAGTATTGAAAACTATTATCAGGAAACGGGCCGTGCCGGTCGGGATGGACTGGAAGGGCATTGTATCCTGTATTACTCTCATAAAGATGTGGCCAAGCTCGAACACCTGATGCGCGATAAGCCATTAAGTGAACGTGAAGTGGGTGCTCAACTGATTAATGAAACCGTTGCATATGCAGAAAGCGGTGTATGCCGCAGAAAAATTCTGCTGAGTTATTTTGGTGAAGTATGGGAACAGGAAAATTGTGGTGGCTGCGATAACTGTAAACATCCAAAAGAGCAGGTAGAAGCCAAAGACGATGCGGCGAAAGTGCTGAAGCTGGTGAAAAAACTGGATGAAAGCTTTGCTACGGATTATACCGTTAATGTAATGATTGGACGCATGACTCCGCAGATTCAGATGTATCGCCATAATGGCCTGGATGAATTTGGTTTAGGTAAGGATCAGCCCGATCATTATTGGGCAACCCTGATTCGGCAGTTGCTGTTGGCCGGAATGCTCACCAAGGATATTGAAGAATATGGTGTATTGAAATTGTCCAAAGCAGGAGAAACCTTCATGAAGAAACCGAAGAGTTTCAAAATTGTATTGAACAATTTATATGAAGATGCGAATGAAGATGATGAGGAAGCCATTGAAACCGGTGGTGGTCCTGTTTCTGCAACAGATGAAAAACTGTTTGAACTGCTGAAGGAATTGCGTCAGAAAGAAGCCAAGAAAAAAGGCCTACCTCCTTTTGTGATTTTCCTGGAAACATCCTTGCAGGATATGGCAACGCTTTATCCAACAGCTGTTGCGGATCTGGATAAATGTCAGGGAGTGAGCAAGGGAAAAGCGATCCGCTATGGTAAGCCTTTTGTGGAGCTGATTGCAAAATATGTGGAAGACAATAATATTGAGCGGCCGGATGATTTTGTGATGAAGAGTGTGGTGAACAAAAGCGGCCTCAAGGTTTATATAATTCAACAGACAGATAAAAAGATTCCACTCGAAACAATTGCAAAGAATAAGGAACTGCGATTAGATACGCTTTTGGAAGAGATGGAAACCATCGCTGCCAGTGGTACCAAACTGAACCTCGATTATGCAATTGATGAAATGCTGGATGAGTATGATCAGGAAGAAATTCTCGACTATTTCAAGAGTTGCGAAACCTCTTCCCTGCAGGTAGCACAGGAGGAAATGGCAGACAGCAATTACTCCTGGGAGCAGCTCAAAATAATGCGCATCAAATTCCTCGCCCAATACGGCATGTAATCTCCTTTCCACCGGTCGGGTGCCACCCGACCGGTGAAGCCAATGATTTGAATTTCAGGGAAAATGTTGTTTCTTGTGCGGCATGTTTAAAATGCATCGCTTCTATCTATTAATTCTCCTTTCATTTAGTTTTATAGCTGTAGTTCAGGCGCAGGACTCGCTGAACTTATCGGAACGTGTTCCGGTTGTTACAGGTATTTCACCCTTATCCGGCCCAATTGGTACTATTGTAACCATTTATGGTAAAAATTTTTCGACTACACCTGCTGAAAATTTAGTGCGCATGGGCGGAATTCTTTGTCCGGTTTTATCAGCAACCAGTACGGAATTATCCATTCGGATTCCAGTGGGGATGAACAGCCAGCGATTATCTGTGACGAGTAAGGATGGGCTGATCACAATTACGGATTATTTGTTCAGGGTTAGATTTGAGAGTTTGGGTAAAACGTTGGGGAAGCGGTCTTTGCGGTTGGCAAGGAGTTATATTGATGATATTGTTACACCATTTTCAACCTCTACAACAGATCTAAATAATGATGGAAAACTGGAATTTTTAGTTACTGACCAAATAAAAAACAGTAAAATATTTCAAGTTGAAAATGAAGGAAACTTTAAGTTTTCCTCAGGCACCAAATTTGGAGGTTTTTATGGGTTTTTATCAACAGCTCAAGATTTGAATGGAGATGGAGAACTGGAAATTATTTATAGCAGTACCTACGTATTGGAAATTTATCAAAAAATAACTGGTGTTTCAGATTCTAGTTACACATCTGTTTTACAACTTAGACATGATTCATCAAACCAATTATTAAAAGAGCATTCAATAGTTGATATTAATAGAGATGGGAGACTTGATATAATTGAAATTACGGAGTCAGGATTTTTGGTATATCCAAACTTAAGTAAATCAGGAAGTATTAATTTCGGAGAACCAGTTCTATTTTCTAATCCACAAACTGACTTGCCTATACTAGCTTGTGATTTTGATGGCGATAACATAAAAGAGCTTATTCTCGTCGAAAAAAATTCGCCAAAATCGGTTCAGATAATTAGAAATTTACACAATGTTGGTGATCCAATATCGTCAGATAAATTAAGGACGGAATTTAAATTAGAAGGACCAAAATCTCACAATTTCTTAAAGGCTGCTGAAGATATTGATGGTGATGGAAAACAGGACATTTATCTTATTTCACCCTCAGAAATGACAATGTATATTTATAAAAATATAAGCAGCTTATCCGAATTGAAATTTTCAAACAAAACAATTATTAATGTCTCTGAAAATTCATTAGAATCATCTTTTGCTGACTTGGATGGTGATGGAATTCGTGATTTGATAAATATTTGTTTTGATAGTCAAAATAATAATAGCGAGACAGGTGGCAGGACATTATTTATTCAAAAAAATATAAGTAGTGCTGACAATATTTCATTTGACCCTCCAGTCGAATTTTCTTTTATGGGAAATGCTTCTGCATTATCATTAGCAGATGGTGATTTAAATCAGGATGGACTTCCAGATTTAATTGTTGGTTTAGGGTATTATAATGGAAGTGTTATATTATTACAAAATGGTACAAATAGTGCGAAAGTTGAACTCTCGCCAGACTCTCCCCCAGCTGGCTACATCGATCAGTCCATGTTTTTGGATGATTCCATTCGCACGCATAATAATGCCCCCTTTGTTCGTCGGCACTATGAAATTAATCCGGAACAGAACGGCTCAACTGCAAAAGCTACCGTTACCTTATATTTTAAACAGGAGGATTTTACAGAATTCAATGCCTATAAGCCGGATGACCTGAATTTGCCTACAGGTCCGAATGATGCCATTGGCAAAGCAAATTTGAGAGTGTATAAATATGGTGGACATTCAGTAGGTTCAAATCATCCGGCTGATTATGCAGATGCAGGGATTGAAATCAATCCCGATGATAACAAGATTGTATGGAACACTGCGGAAGAATTATGGGAAGTAAGTTTTGATGTTACCGGATTCAGCGGATTCTTTCTGGCTCCACAAAACGATGGAATGATTGCTAAGCCCCCTGCCCCGGCCGTTCCGGTAATCGTTACTGAACCCGCACAGGAAGCATGTTCCGGAACATCCATTCGATTGGTTGCCTCCTCAGCCGGTTGCAGTGATTGTATCTATTCCTGGAATACAAGTCCGGTTACAGTTGATTCCGGTTTAACTGTCACCAGTTCAGGTACCTATACCGTTAGTGCTACCAATAAAGGAGGAACCGTAACAGCCTCCGTAGCGATTCAGGTATTTCAAACACCAGCCAAACCTGTCATAACTGTTCAGGGTAATCTGCTGACATCCTCTGCGGTTTCAGGAAATCAGTGGTTTTTTAACGGACAGGCAATAACTGGTGCAACTCAACAAAAGCTTACCGTTTTTGAATCAGGAACTTATTCAGTTCAGGTAAAATCCGGGGCCTGTATAAGTGAACTGTCAGAAGAGAAACAGGTTGTTGTTACTTCAATTGATCCGTTGGAATTACAGGGAGGAATACGCATTCATCCCAATCCACTCAGATCAGATTTGTACATTAACAACCCTCAACTATTGCAATTGTCAATTACTGTTTTTGATCTATCCGGAAAAAAAATCACCGCTATCCGTACAAATAAATCCAGTACTGCAATTGACCTGCAGCAGGTACGCCCGGGTATCTACCTGCTCCAGCTTTTTGATGAAAGAAACGATCGGTTTTTTATCCGCAAAATCATAAAGGAGTAAGGCATCACCCGTCGGGTACCCGACGGGTGATGTATATTGGGGAATGAAGAAATCTCTGGGAGTTATATGTCTGGCAACAATTTTAGCTGGTGCCTGTTCGCAACAGCCATCCAACCTCGACTGGCCGGTTTACGGAGGGTCCAACAAAAACAACCGCTATTCTGCCGCGTTGGAAATCGATACCAATAATGTTCATCAGTTAACACAGGCCTGGGAATATCACACAGGAGATGCCGACTCTTCCACACAAATTCAGGTGAATCCATTGGTGGTGGATGGCGTGTTGTACGGCATCAGTCCCAAGTTGAAATTATTTGCACTGGATGCAGGAAGCGGCCACCCTAAATGGATCTATGATCCGGTAACCGATAGTGAAGGGCAGGAAGTAAAGGGAGAAGGTTATTTCTCTTTCAATATTGCCCGTGGACTGGCACACTATTCAAACGGGGATGAACAGTTGCTGTTTTATTCCGCCAATTCATTTTTATACTGTATCAATGCGGCCGATGGACAACCTGTTCGCAGTTTCGGGCAATCGGGTAAAATCGATTTACATAAAGACCTCGATCAGGAAGCTGCTGATCTGTATATAGCATCCACCAGTCCGGGTATTATTTATAAGGATATGATCATTATAGGCATGCGCGTTGCAGAGGAATCCAGAGCGGCACCCGGACATATCCGCGCTTATGATGTACATACCGGTAAACGGCGATGGATCTTTCATACCATTCCTCAACCAGGAGAACCGGGCTTTGAAACATGGCAGGATAGCCTGGCTTATAAGTATGTGGGCGGCGCCAATTCCTGGGCTGGCTTTAGTCTGGATGAACAACGCGGAATAGTGTATGTTCCAACGGGATCTGCCGTGTATGATTTTTATGGAGGCAAACGGGTAGGCTCGAATTTATATGCTAATTGCATTCTTGCGCTGGATGCGGCTACCGGTAAGCGGATCTGGCATTACCAGACGGTGCATCATGATGTTTGGGATCGTGATCTGCCAACAGCACCGGTATTACTTACAATCAATAAAGAGGGAAAAAAAATAGATGCACTTGCACAGGTCAGCAAAAGCGGTTATGTATTTCTGTTAGATCGAACTACAGGAGTGCCCCTCTATCCTATACCGGAGAAACCAGTTCCGGTTGATTCTGATTTAACGGGCGAAGTCCTCTCTCCTACCCAACCGGCTCCTGAATTTCCGGAACCCTTTGTTCGTCAGCATATCACAGCAACGGATTTAAACAGGCTGGTATCGCCTGAGTCGCAGGCGGAGATCCGGGAACGCTTCAACAAAACAAGGCATGCCGGTATGTTTGATCCGCCATCCCGCCAGGGCACACTAATTTTCCCCGGTTTTGACGGAGGTGCAGAATGGGGTGGACCTGCCTATGATCCGGAAACGAACCTGCTGTATGTTAATGCGAATGAAATCCCCTGGATTCTAACCATGGTGGACAAAAAGCAGCAGGCCTTGAAGGAAACGATCTGGCAGGCGGGTAATCGCATATACAGGGCCTCCTGTATGGGATGTCATGGTGCAGATCAGAAGGGTACGGGAAATAATCCCTCTTTACTACAGGCAGGTGAAAAATACAGTGATATTGAACTGATGGAATTATTGATAACAGGCAGAAGAATGATGCCTTCGTTTGCGCATCTCAGTGAGCAGGAGCGCAAAGCGGTAGCGCTTTATATAAAAGGCGATCAAAAAAGGAGTTCAGCAAGATATGAAACACCGCTTCGCGAAGAGGACTCCTATTTCCAGCTTCCGTATGTTTCAACGGGCTATCATAAGTTTTTGACGAAAGAAGGTTATCCGGCAGTATCGCCTCCCTGGGGCACCCTGAATGCGATTGATTTATCAACCGGAAAAATTGCCTGGAAAAAACCATTGGGCGTATATCCTGAATTAAAAGCAAAAGGGTTGGAAACTGGCACCGAGAATTATGGAGGTCCGGTTGTAACGGCAGGCGGATTGGTCTTCATTGCTGCCAGCAGCGATCGTAAGATCCGCGCTTTTCATAAACGAACCGGTGAGGTTTTGTGGGAGGCGGATTTGCCTGCACCCGGTTTTGCAACTCCATCTGTTTATACCGTAAAAGGAAAACAATACATCGTAATTGCCTGCGGCGGCGGCAAGCTGGGCAAAAAAGGCCACGACAGCTATATCGCTTTTGCCCTGCCTTAATTTTCCACCGGTCGGGTGCCACCGGTCGGGTGAAAAATTAGGAAAGTTTCATGCGGCGGCGGATGCGGCTGAGTGATTCCGGTGTAACGCCGAGGTAGCTGGCGATATGATACAAAGGAACCAGTTGAAATAGCTCGGGTTTAGTTTCAATCAGGTTTTCATATCGCTCTTCCGGACTTGAATCCAAATAATGATGCAATGATTTTTTATAGCGGGAATATTGCTTTTCCGTTTCCATCCGGCATAAGGATTCCAACCGGGGAAAAAGACGATACATTTCCTTTTCCACTTCATGCGTAAATACAGAAACAATACATTCCGAAACGGTTTCCCAATTTACTGAACTGGGCTCCTGGTTCTGTTTATCCCCACCATCATACAAACTATCACCCGCGGTGTAAAAGGCAATGGTTTTTTCCTCCCCGTCCTTCACATAATATTCGCGGACGCAGCCTTTGAAAAGATGATAGGAACAAAAGAGTCGTTGTCCCTGACTTATCAGGAATTCACCTTTTGGCACACGCCGGATTTCAATTTTTTCGGCAAAAAAATCTTTCTCTTCAGGCAGGTTATAGGGTGATTGCAAAAGCGATTGCTGAATCGCCCACAATTCTTGATCTGCCTCATTTGCGGAGCTTAATTTGGATGGATTGGTTTCAGGTTGCATGGGTCATAACTGATCCTGCAAAATTAATCAAAGCGGATGATCACGTTCCCTTTTTTCTTTCCGCTCATCACATAGTTAAACGCCTCTGAAATATCATCCAACAGATAGTTTCGGTCTATCAACGGCGTGAATGCCCCTTTTTCAATCAGTTCGTTGATGTATTGCATGCTTTTGTTGATAGAAAAGGGTAAGGGAAAACGTACTTTTTTTCCTGGCATCAATGGAGCTGCCAGTGCCAGTAACGGATTTTGCCAATTAGGACCCAATTCAGAAGAAACATACACACCAATAGGCTTCAGCAGCCGTTTGCATTTACCAAAACTGCTTTTGCCCACTGCATCAAATACGGCATCAAATTGTTCATCAAATTGGGTGAAGTCCTCCTGCGTATAATCAATTACATAATCCACGCCCTGTTTATACAGATAATCCACAAAGGCTGTTTCACAGGTTGCCACTACCCGAGCCTGTTTATGCTTCAGGAATTGAATGGCTGCATTTCCAATAGCACCGGTACCTCCGTTAACCAAAACAGAATCTCCTGCATAAAGCTTAAGCTTATCAAGAAAATAATAGGCGTAATGTGCCCCTTCCAAACTGGCGGCTGCCTGTTCAAACGTAATATGTTCCGGTTTTTTCAGAATGGCTTTAGTAATTGGAACTGCAACATATTCAGCGTGCGTGGAAAGTCCCTGATCAAAAAATCCATAGACCAGGTCACCCACCTGATATTGCTCCACCTGCTCACCACGTGCTACTACAACACCTGAAAAATCAGTCCCGGTAATTGGCAGAGCAGGTTTGAATAATCCGGTAAACAGACGAATCGCATAGGGCTTTCCGGTGAGCACACCACAATCGGTGCGGCTTATAGTAGTGGCTTTCACTTTCACCAGCACTTCATTCGACCGAATAGAAGGAATGGGTAATTCACGAATCGTCAGTCCATCGGGCGGGCAATAATTATATCGTACAGCAGCTTTCATTTTTTATTATTCACCAAGTTAAAAATAAATACGGTAAAGCAGATTAGGAAAGGCAGAGGACTGGCGCATATAACCAACAGATCCAGGCTCCGACGGATCATAAAACTCGGTTAACCGGGCGTTGTTATTGGTTACATTGTCAATGTTGAGAAAGATCTCGTGTGTAGTTCGGCGGATATCAATTTTATAACTAAACGAGATGGTCAGGTGATACAGATCATCCAGTCCATTTTTGTAAGCTCTGGAATAATCAACATATTGATTGTTAGGGGCATCCACCGCAAGATTACCTGATGCATCGCGTAACAGCGGAATTTGTTTTTTTCCTCCACCAAAGAATAAGCGGCTATTGATTGCGAATGTTTTGTTCTGCTTCTTTCCCAGTTTTGGAAATTCTTTTCCGAACAAGGCATTCACGAGGTAGTTACCGTTGAAACGGGTATTACGTTTTATACCATCCAACGCTTTATAGGTTGAATTATAAACAGAGGCATTAATCAGGTAATAATAATTGCGGTTAAAAAATCGCTCCAATGTTAATTCAATACCATAGTTCTGCCCGCTTCCCTTATTGATCAGATCCACGTATTGAAAATCGAGCCCTTCATTGATCGTGCTGAAAATATTGGTATCGGAATTTGCCACCGGCAGATTGTACAGCTGCTGATAATAAGCTTCCAGTTTAATCAGCAGATTTTTACTAAGCTTTTTTTCATAGCCTAATACAAAATGATTTGCTTTCAGCAACCCGAGGTCTTTATTGGGTTCACTAACCTGGCCGTTTTGATTTTCAATGCGGGTGAAATAATGATGAATACTTTCCATCGCACTGTGGTTGCCATAACCCAGGCTCCAGGTACTGTTGCGATTGGGTTTATAGTTCAATGCAAAGCGTGGCTCAATGGTTGATTTTTTATTCAGTAATACATTCATATTATGGACACCCGCAACCGTACTGAAGGATTCATTGATTCGAAATTTCCAGTTGATGAAATTTCGGATCGTGGATAGGTTATCCTTAAAATCAACCAGTGTGGAACGGATGGATGTACTGTCTTTAAACATCGACTGGTTGAAATCATATTGCTGCAATCCGTATTTGGTACCAACCTGAATTTTATGACGGGCATTGAATTTATGGTGATAGGTCAACTCAGCCCGGTAGGTTGATTTTTTTATTCCCCCATCGAAATTCAGCTGGTTGTTTCGTACAGAATCTTTGATATAATTTCCATTATCATCGTACACTTTAAATAGAAAGTTTTCATAAACGGCATCTTTAATTCCTTCACTGGAATAGGTGAGTGAAGTGAATAAATGGCTATTTCGGTTAAGGGTGAGCGTATGGTTTAATCCTACATTTAGCAGGTGCGACTTCTTTTTAAAATCTTCTCCTGTTTTATTCCGAATAAACCGGTTACCGGGAGTTTGCCAGAGTGCCGGATTTACATCATTGAACCGAAAATTACTGATACCACCCAGTCCATAAATTGAAAAGGTGCCGGCTTTATTAGTGGGAAGGACCACCTTAAAAGCAGCATCCTGAAAATTCAGCACGCCATCAATATCATTAAAGAGCCCAAGGTTATCCAGCAGCGAAACGGTTGAATAGCGATAGTTTACCAGGAAGGAACCTTTGTAGCCCTTTTTGAACGGTCCTTCGAATGTCAGATCCGTTCCTATAATACCAAGGCTAACAATGGACTCAAATTTTTCATTGTTTCCGGCCCGGAGTTTAACATCATATACGCCTGAAAGCGCATCTCCGAATTCTGCTGAAAATGCTCCGGTATAGAAATCCGAATTGGCGAGCAGGTTATTATTGAGTGTACTGATCGAACCACCTACCGAGCTCTGGTCAGAAAAATGGTTGGGGTTGGTGATTTGTACACCTTCCAATCGCCATTGCAGGTATTTGGGAGAATTGCCCCGTACAATGATATCATTGCTGCCGTCCTGCGTGTTGGCAACACCGGCGAAATTGGATAGGATTTTCGAGGGATCATTGAAGCCACCTGCGTACCGATTGGTTTGTTCCGGTGAAACAGACCGGCTGCTGACCAGCGACATGTCATTGGATGCCTGGCCCTTGTTTTTGTCAATGGTAACGAGTACCTCTTTTAAGCTGGTAACCGCTTCCTGAAGACTGAGCGAAAGCACCAGTTCCTTTCCTGCTGTCAGCACCAGATTGGGAAGCACCAGTTTATCGAATCCTACCGAACTGGCAGATAAACTATACCGGCCAATACTCAGTGCTTCAAACCGAAAATTACCCTGCGCATCCGTTACCGTATTGTAAATGGAGAGGTCTTTCTCCAGCGTGATGGTGACTCCGGGAACCGGTAATTTGTTATCTGTATCGATGATGGTACCACGGATCGTTTGTTGGCTGTTTTGCGCGAGACAGTTTGCCGTTAATAACAGTAAAAAGAACAGCAGGGACGAAATACGTTTCATAAAAAAGGTTTAAGAAATTGTGGTACAAAACAATTTCTTAAACCCCAGTATTTTCTTGACTTGGGATAAGATCGGGAGGCAAATAAAATATTCCTCAGCTAAATTTTTGGGAGAATTCAATAAACTGGAGCAGGAACTTATCAAGCCGTTTGGAGTACGACTCGTCCATCAGGTTTCCATCTTCATCAAAAAGCGTTTGCACTTTAGGGGTTATAAGAAAAGCCGGCATCAGGTATCCGCCTACTTTCAAACAAAAATGTTGCAATGCCATAGCGGCATTGATACCACCGAGGGCTCCGGCAGAGACGGTGATAATCCCCATTGGTTTGCCGCTGTATTCTTCAAAGAAGTAATCGAGCGAGTTTTTAAGTGCACCGGAATAACTGCCGTTGTGTTCAGGCGATACAAGCAGGAAGGCATCGGCCTGATCCAGTTCTTTCTTCCAGTGATGCATAGTATCTGTAGGTGCGGGATGTGTACGGTAAATGGATTCCAGCAGGGGCAGGGCGTTTTCACGAACATCAAGCAGGGATGGTTGAATAGTTTCCATTGACCGGAGCCGGTTAAAGGTCTCCATTGCTATTTTATGTGATTGCCGCTTAGGTCTTGCGCTTCCGGAAATGAGGACTATTTTCATACAGGTATTTTATTCAAAAATAGTGCCCTGACGCATTCAACCCGAATAAAGACAGAAATACACCCTGGTGCCAACTGAATTTCAATATAAGTTTGTTTCTCCAACCAAATTTTATCCATGACTTCTTCAACTGCTACACAAATAAACGAACCGGGTTTAAAGAAAGCCACCCGCAAAGAATGGCTGGGATTATTGGTAATTGCATTACCCTGTATGTTGTATTCGATGGACCTCACTGTATTGAATCTGGCGGTACCGCAATTGAGTGCAGACCTGCACCCTACCAGTGAACAGTTATTGTGGATCATGGATATCTATGGATTTCTGGTAGCCGGATTTTTAATTACAATGGGTAATCTGGGTGATCGGATTGGAAGAAGAAAACTCTTGCTGATAGGCGCGGCATTTTTTGGTGCGGCCTCCTTACTGGCAGCATTTGCCAATTCTGCAGAAACGCTGATTGCGGCCCGTGCGGTATTGGGGATTGCAGGTGCAACCATTGCCCCCTCTACCCTATCACTGATAAGCAATATGTTCCAGGTACCGGAAGAACGCACCAAAGCCATTGGACTCTGGGCATTGGGTTATGCAGCCGGAGGGGCACTTGGCCCTTTAGCCGGAGGAATACTATTGCAATATTTTTGGTGGGGTTCCGTGTTTTTGATTGCGATTCCGGTGATGGTTTTATTATTGTTAACCGGTCCGAAGTTGTTACCTGAATTCAAAGATCCGAATGCAAGAAAATTGGATTTATTAAGTGCATTGCTTTCTTTGATTTCCGTTTTATTAATCATCTTCGGATTGAAAGAAATAGCCACCTACGGAATCAGTCTGATGCGGATTGCAGCCATACTGGGTGGATTATTGGTAGGATATATCTTCTTACGCAGACAGGAAAAATTAGCAGATCCGTTGATTGATATTGCCTTATTCAAAATTCCGACATTCAGTGCCTCCCTGACCTTATACGGGGTGGGATGTTTTGTGATGTTTGGTTCCTTTTTCTTTACCTATCAATACATGCAACTGGTATTGGGATTAACGCCGCTGGAATCCGGACTATGGGCCCTTCCTTCCTTTGCAGGATTTATGCTGGGTGCCACACAAGGCCCCGCGATGTTGAAGTTATTACCACCTTCCAAACTGATTGCCTCCAGTCTGGTCTTTGCGATAATCGGGTTTGTTATCATCGCGCGACTGGATGCCAACAGTTCTGTCATCTGGACCGTAGTGGCGATGTTTTTTACCTCCATTGGCTTTGCGCCGGTGGTTACGATGGCAACAGATCTGGTAATTGGATCAGCACCGCCGGAACGTGCAGGTGCAGCCAGTGCTATTTCAGAAACCAGTGCAGAGTTTGGGGGTGCAACTGGTATGGCCGTATTAGGAAGTTTGGGCACAGCTATTTATCGCGCAACCATGTTTAAGCAAAATTTTGATGGTGTTCCCGAAGCAAGTGTATCCAACGCAACACAAACATTGGGTGCTGCAGTAAATGAGGCAGCCTTGTTAAATCAGGCAGAGGGAAATGTTTTATTAAATGGCGCACAACAATCTTTTTTATCGGGTATGCATGTCAGTGCATGGGTAAGTGTGTTGATGCTGGTGGTATTGATTGCATTGGCATTAACGAAATTGGGGAAAGTAAGAACAGAAGAAAAAATAATGGCCTGACTATTTGGTGTTATCAAAAAAAGAATTGCATCTTTGCATTGCAAAATAAAAATTACGTGCAACAACTACAACAACATATTGAACTACTGAATCGCTTTAGTCAGAAGGACTATTGTTCGGGTTCCGGGGCATGTATTTATTTACCACAGTGAAGCATTAAATTCTCTGAAATATACGCCCCGCCTGAGTTGCGGGGCTTTTTATTGTGCATTATTAAAGAAAAACAATTGAAACGGATAACAATACATAATCGATTTATTAACTGGCAGAAGGGGCTAAACTTTCCGTGCAGCAATGAGCTTGTGCAGCAAAGTTTACGTTTTGTAATGATCAGTTTGGATGAAGTATACAGTCGAATACGACCGGAAGAAATTTGTATGGATACATAAGAATCTATGTATTATAAATCAACCCGGTCGCACCAGAAGTGACCGGGTTTTTTTGTGCAATGTTGAGTAGTGTAAGGGATAAACACACCAGTTTTTGGCATTGGTAATGTTGGTTCGAATCCAGCCTCAACAACAAGGTGAAAATGGATAGTAAATGGAGAGTTGGCCGATCGGCAAGGCACGGACTTGCTAAGTCCAGGTTGGTGTAACAGCTAAGTAAGTTCGATTCTTACACTCTCCGCAAGAATGAAAATTTTAAACAAAACTAAAATGGAACAGCAATGGAGAAAATTGGATGGTCAGCGGATCAGGCAACCAATTGAAGACGAAATCAGGGAAATGATTGTTCGCGAGAAAGCAGCCGGACATGAATTAAAGATCTGCATTGGTACGGATAGTCAGGTGAAAGGCCGGCTAACGCAGTTTGCAACAGTGATTGTAGTCATTCGGAAAGGGAAAGGCGGCTTTATGTATATACTGCCTGAAATCACCCATTGGAAAATGAGTATCAAACAACGGATGCTGATGGAGGTTTCCAAAAGTATTGATGCGGCCTATCGGTTGTGCAGGATATGTACCCTGTATGGCGTTGATATGGAATTGCATGCGGATATCAATACCAATCCGGGTTTCAAAAGCAATGATGCATTGAAAGAAGCCATGGGTTATATCATGGGGATGGGATTTGCTTTTCGCGCAAAACCCCATGCATTCGCCAGCAGCAGTTGTGCCAATAAAGTAGTTCAATAAAATACTAAAAAGCTTCCTTAACGGGGAGACAGGTAGTGGCTTTTACCATACAAACCAGGTGAGGGTTTTAATAGCCCCACAGTGCAGCAGTAGTAACCAGCTGTATGCTGTTGTTGTAATTGCGTACTACTTGCCATCAGCTAAGGGTCGGAGGTTCGATTCCTCCTCTGGTAAAACAGATAGCTCAGTTTGGTTAGAGCATTAGCCTTACACGCGCAGGTTCGAATCCTGCTCACGAATCAAATCGTGATAGTTCAGTGGTAGAACACAACACTGTGGATGTTGGATGAAGGAGTACACCGCTTCTCAAAAAATGGTGACCAGAAAATAAGCAGGATGCCGGAAGCTGGTTGGAAAGTCCAACTATCTGTCAGGAACCAGCACGATTGAACAGACCTGTTTTAAGGCGATCACTTCCTGCCTTTGCTTTCATCCGACCTGCAGGATGAACAAAAGGATGGAACTGACAGCTCAATAACAGGAAAAGCAATCGTCCGTAATCGATGGATTTCCCGCATCCTGGTTTTAAACCAAAACAAAAAAGGAAACAGATGAAAAATGTAAAAGTAAAAGCCTACGAATTGGGGCTGGTATTCAAAAACGGCGCTTTAAAAGAAGTGTTTAAAGAAGGAAACTACTGGTTCTGGAAGGGCGAAGAAGTGCGGATCTATAATACTACCCTTGAGTTTTTTGCTCCTATGGAATTAAACATTCTGTTGCAGCATAATGAACTGGCTTCCTTACTGGAAGTAGTGGAAGTAAAGGATACTGAGGTGGTGTTGCAGTATGTTAATGGTTTACTGAATGCAGTATTAACAACCGGACGATATGCGTTCTGGAAAGGAGTCGTTAACTATGCATTTATCAAAGCAGATATCAGCAAAGCTGAAATTACGGAAGACCTGAATCGGGCAGTATTGTCCAACAAACTGGTTGCACCTTTTGTACGTACCGTAACTGTGGAGAGCTATGAAAAAGCCGTGCTTTTCATGGATGGAAACTATATCGGTATGTTGGAAAGCGGTGTCTATTCCTGGTGGAAAAACAGCATCAACATTTTCGTCGGCAAAGCAGATCTGCGGCAACAACAAATGGAGATCAACGGACAGGAAATTCTGACTCGCGATAAAGCAGCACTGCGAATGAACGCATGGGCACAATACAAAGTGGTGGATATCGAAAAAGCCCTGTTACAAAACAAGGAATATGAACGTCAGTTATATATCACCATTCAGTTAGCCCTGCGGGAATATGTAGCTGGATTCAGCCTGGATGAATTGCTGGAGAAAAAAGAATCCCTGGCGCCTTTCATACTGGAACGGGTACAAAGCAGTGCAGCGGCACTGGGTGTGGAAGTAAGTGGTTTCGGAATTCGGGACATCATCTTACCCGGTGATGTGAAGGAGATCATGAACCAGGTACTGGTTGCCGAAAAAAGGGCACAGGCCAATACCATCATGCGTCGGGAAGAAACTGCCAGCACCCGGAGTTTGCTGAACACTGCCAAACTGATGGAAGAAAACGCGATGTTATGGAAATTGAAGGAGATGGAATACGTGGAAAAGATCGCAGACAAAATCAGCAGTATCAGTGTAAGCGGCAACGGAAAACTGGTAGAGCAGTTGAAGGAGATCTTCACGCCTAAATAGAGAGCTGAAGCAGGAATCAGTTTTACAGGCGGAGATTAGGCTAACTAGTCTCCGCTATTTATATCTCAGGCCGATAATTAAAAAGATTTTCCATCGGAATACTTTCTGCAAAAGATTCCAGATGCAGTGAGGAGCGAAGTCTATTGAATTTATTTCCGATTTTTTCAGCTATTTCCGGATGAATAATTTTGCTTCCATCTGGAGTATAGTCTTCAAAATCACCATCAAATGTTTTAATCAGGGTATCATAATCAACCAGAATGGATTCTTTTACAGTTTTAAACCAATGTTTGTATTCTTTACCAAGTAGAAAAAAATCTGCAGGTGGAATTACAGTAGGAATATGCTGAAACCAGGTTGATAATGTAATGACTTCATTGTTTTCTTTTTTTCGTAAGAAGAATATTGTTGGAACAAAGTATACATCCCCTAATTCTTTCTGCAACTTATTTTTGTTATAGTTGTATTGCCAAACCTTAGAAGATTTTCCAGGATGAATGTAGGAAGCTTTTATTTCTTTAAAATAATCAATACTTGCCCATTTATTGCCATTGAGCCAACTTTGAAATAAACTGGTTTCTGATTCTTTTATCGGGACTTCGGCATTTCCCTGAGGATTAAGAATATATAAATCAAACACAGTAATTAATTCCTGAACAAATTTGAATGCTTCCATTCCAAAAAAATCGGGTCGCATAAAATTCAGGTTGAAGGAGAAATGCAGATCTTCAAAATCAGGTAATGATTCTTCTGGATTTTCATTGAACAAATCAGGCTTGGACAATTCGAAGTAAAAATATACTCCTGTATCAGGATTTTCATAGAACCATTCACTTGCCTTTTCATGCTCACGAGAAATCTGCTCATCAAGATAAACTGTGATATCTTCCTTTGTTAAGAGGGATTTCTTTTTTTTATAAAAAAACAGGTCGAAACTCATTTAATCCTGATTAAGTAGTTGGAAATTTAAAAAGAATAAATAATTTTGCAACACCGAAAATACGTTCGGCTGCTGACATCTATGCAAGGGGCAGATGTTCCTACCAAGGCCCCAAGAATTAATCTTTTTTTATTATAAAATTAAGGACAATGAAATCTATTGGATTTTATTGCGATACCAACAGCGTAGAAAAAAATGCGTTGGAGCAGTTGCGTCAGTATGCCGAACGCCCCAATCTTGAAAGAATCAATGCTTATCCGGATATTCACTACTGTCAGGAAAAAGCGCTGCCTGTTGGTGTCGCCTTTGAAACTACCGGTTATTGCTACCCGCTGATTACCGGAAAGGATATCGGTTGCGGGGTTATGTATCTAAGGATCAGCAAAGAAGACTGGTTGAAACCATTCAGCAAGGAGAACCATTACCGTGCCTTTGATTTTGCTCATCAGCGCATGACAGATGAGGGCCTTGGAGGTGGCAATCATTTTCTCTCCATCGAAGAGGATAAAACCCATGTATACATTCTTTGCCATACAGGTACACGTAATAGAGGTATTGCGTTGTATCAGGATTGTGTGGAACTGACCAGAACCTTTTCCTATGAACAGGGCAGGGAGCTGGATTATATTCCTGTTTCCTATCTCTCCGAAGAATTCAGGGAATACTACCAATCAGTTTTGGAATATGGGTATCAGAGACGGAAAGCATTTTGCATTAAGACACTGATATTTCTTCAGCAGGCCGGATATGTTCGTTGCAGGAAAGAAGGCATCAGTGCTACCTACCTTCAGGCGGATTTCCGTCAGCTACCAGAATACGGAGAGCTTCATGGCACTTCTTATCAATTGGAAGATTCCATACATAATCATATCCGATTTGAAAGGGATAAGATTCTCCATCGGAAAGGAAGTACCGAAATACAAGCCGGTAAAACGGTGGTTATTCCACTCTCGATGTCGAGGGGAAGCCTCCTGGTAAAAGCCGAAGATTCGCCTGCGCTGGCAGATGCGTTGTATTCCTGTTCACATGGAGCGGGTAGAAAACTATCCCGCTTTAATGCGATGAAATACTGGAGAACAACACTGAAGGAAAAGCAACGTAAAGCCTACCGAGAGCAATTTTCGGAATTACTGAACCGTAGTGGTGAATTTCCATCCGGATATATTCAGGAGTTTGATTTTGCATACAAGGACTCCGAAGATATGCTTGCTCAACAACCCTATCTGAAACTGGTAACAAAAACCAGTCCGGTTGCTACGGTTAAGTATTCAGAAATTTAAACCTTGCACTCAATTTTCCTTACCTGCAGCAAACACAACCGGCTTAATGGTAATATCCGCATGGATTTCAAAGCTGGTTTCGGAATCGAATGCATTCAGGCATTCAACAAGTTCTTTAAGGGTCTTTTTTAAGACCGGAATACGTTCTGCTGCATGTGGATCCGGTTTGCCGAATCGCTCCTCATGGCTGAAACTTTTAAGCCGGTGGAACTGAATTTTATCTGCAAACAGGGTGGTTAAAATTTCTTTTGCATCTGCTTCAGAAAAAGTGCCACTAAGAAGGGTAAAGTTGTTTTGCTGCAGGTTCATTTTTGTAGATTTTAAGTTGATTAAAAAATTATAGAACTATAGATGTCCAGGTAAGATCTTCGTTCAGGTGATAATAGGCTTCATTCTGTGGATCATAACAGATCAGATGCACCCAGGCATTTCCAAAAAGCTTCTGTAAAATGGGTTGTTCCCGGATGATTCGGTCAATGCGGGATGTAGGTGCATACACAATCGTTGTCAGTCTCATTGGCTGGTGATAGGGCTCGGTATCCGACTTGTAAACCGATTGCAGGGGAAGGCCATGCATCAGATCGCTGGCGTTTCCCTGCATTATGCCGATTTTACCAGTGATGTTTTTGGTAATCTTGCTTCCTCCGCCAAATGCTACATTATCCATGGTAGAAAACAGGTACTGTGCGTTAATCCATTGCGCCACTACCATCGGTGCTGTTAGAATGGTGGTGAGGGAGGAACCATCGGTATCTTTTTCCCATTCATAGGAGTGCAGAAAGGACCGGCCATCCAGGTTGATAGCTTTGGTCAGCCACCGGGGTCCGGCTATGAAGGCAGCATTTCTTGCCAATCCCCATTCCGGCCGAACCTGGGCCCAGTCTTTAGCACGCAACGCTGTCTGATTGGATGCCTGCTCTCCCGTTGTTGTAGGATCCATTTCAGCAATTCTCCAGCGGCTGTTCAGCTTGCCGGCTTTTTCAAGATCGTTTTGCAGCTCCAGTAGCTGTTCAGCTAAGGTATCAGGTAGCTGTTCATGGTAGAGCCGTACTTCATCTGTGGTAGTAATATGTTCTGCTGCTATGAAATGTGTATCGGCAGGAATAGCTATCGCCTGTTTTTGTAATTCCTCCCGAACAGATGGATTATTTAGTATGTCTGCCAGAATCTGTGCATTGGGTGCACCGTGCCGGCCTCCGCAGGCACCGCAATCCAATGCCGATGCATAGGCATTATTAACGGTTTCACTACCATGGCCACAAAAAACAACAAGCGGGGCAAAATTTTCCGTCAGTCCCATCAGCTTTAATGCCCCTCCTGCAAATTGAACCTGCTGCTCCAGAGGTATACTGTCAATAACCGGCCGAACAGCCACCTGTGGCGCAAGTAGTTGCTGCACAGAAGACTGAAGAGAGGCGGCTCCTTTGGGGGAGAAAGTGCGTAGACCCATCCATAACCCGCTTGCAAGTCCCAGTGCTTCCACCAGACTGAAGGGAGTTGTGAAAGTATATTTCACAGACTGATAGAGCTTTTTGATTCCCCGTATGTTTTCCTGGCCTTTCCGATAGGCAGACGTTGAACCAACCGGCTTTTCTTCTACGGAACAGACAGGTTTCAGCAGAACCGGACAGGAGGCATAGGATTCCGCAGTAACCGAATTTTCAACAGAAACGGGCACCCCAAAGAATCCGGCAAAACCATAGGTTTCGTAATCGCCCTGGGCTTCCAGCGCTCTTCTGAAAGGTTCTGATCGTACATCGATACAAAAAACCAATTGTGCACGGGGAGGTATTTTCTGCTGGGGCAAGCGGTTTATCCCAAGCTGTTTTAAAAGCGATTGTTGGTAGGCAGTTTCGTTTTGAAGGATGGATCCGTAGAAATCAGTGGTATCCGTTTTTTGCAAGGCATTGGCGTGCCACCGGAGTATGTCCTTAGCCTCTGGCCAGAGCAGGCAGGTAAGTACCAGCCGGAACGCGAGGTACTCTATCTGACTAACCGGATGTGGATGATGGGCGTCCTGTTTATCTGCCCAATTTGTTCGGTATTGAATATGAGCAGCCCATCCTGGCAGTGTGGTAAGAAGCAGGGTAAGAAATTCTTCCTGCTCCTCCCGGTTTATAGTAAGGAAAGACAGTGCTTCATCAATAAGCGCTATTGGTTTTTGTGGCAGTTGTCGCAGCCATTCAATAGGCTGTGGATTGTTTTGATGAAGTTGCTGATCAAACCGAAACAGGGAAAGGGTGCTTTTTAAAAAGCCCTGTGTTCGGTGCGGCATTCGAATGGTAGCTTGTCCCTCATCAAAATAGGCCTGTAACCATTTAATGGAGGCGCGATTAACCAGCTGCATACCCACCGGCAATTCCGGTTGCTGAAAATAGGCGGCTCCCTGTTGAAGGCCCTCCTCAAAGTGCAGGTCTTCAAAGCCGGCCAACGGGTTGACTGCCAGGAGGTTTTTTAACGGCCAGAAGGGCGCAATTTTTGACCAGCTTTTCCTGATGGCTTGTTCAAGGGTGGGTTGGCTGGCAGGTTGAAAAGCAAGCGTTGGTTCCTGCTTTAAAGTGGTTGTTAGCATTTGTCCGATTTAAAATTGATAACTATTGCGATGGGTGGTAATCGTTTTTGGATGCGGTTGACTGGCGTTCAGGAGTCGAACATAGATTTTCAGCAACCAATCCGGATAGGACTGGTTCTTAACCGGCCGTATAAACAAGAGCGCAAGCCAGGAAATCAAGAGGCAGGCGGCGCCCAAAAAGTGCAGCAGATTCAGTTCCTGCGGCATTGAAATTCCTACTGGAACAAGGGCCTGTTCAATCAGGTAGATGCTGCCTCCGTAAAAAGAACCCATTAACAGGGCAGCAAATATACCGGTGATCCATCCTGTTTTGGCATTCCTCCGAATAATGGGCAGGGTAAACTGGGCACCTGCGATGAGTGCAAGAAATTGGAGAAACAATTCGGTATCGAATACGCCCGGCTGTTTATTGCTGCTGAGGGAAAACATGCAGGCAGCTATTGCTCCGCAAAAAAGGGCGATGAGCAGGTCTTTTACAGCAGGTGGATAATCCAGGTCAAGTCGTTTTTCTTTGGCAGCAGCGCCGGAAGCCAGGAATAAATTTGCCTTAAACAGGCCATGCCAGCAGAGGTGGGCAATAGCTGCAGGGAAAAGTCCGAGGCCGCATTGCACAATCATGAAACCCATTTGTGCCATGGTACTGCTGGCCAGCATGCGCTTGATATCCGTTTGCATCAGTTTCCACAGGGTGCCGGTTAAGGCGGTTATCATTCCCGCCACAAATAGGATGTTTAATAGGACCGGCTCTTTCAGATAGAGGGGAGCAAATCTTGCCAGCAGGAAACCACCACCGTTAACCAATCCGGCGTGCATGAGTGCGGAAACAGGTGTAGGCGAATTCAGCGAGCTGGTTAACCAGCGATGGAAGGGCCATAGTGCAGATTGCGTCATAGCAGCTAAAAGCACCAGTAAACAACCGGTTATTTTCCAATAAGGATCCATTGATGTTGCAAGGATCGCCTGCAGAGAAGTTTCTCCGGTGAGCTGATAAAACAGGAGGAATGCGGCAGCGAGGAAAGCAATACCCAGGATAAAATTTCTGCGCGCAAGCAGGGCGGATTGCCTTGCTGCTTCCCATTCTGTTTTGTGCAGCATGAGCCGGGTAAGTAAACCATTGCTGATGGCCCAGGTGGCCAGTAGCAGAAGGAGATGATCCGCACCCACCATCAGAAAGATGGTTGGGACGAGTGCAGTCAGATTTAAATAGAAGGCCGCCTGTTGCCGATCGCCCCGGAGGTAACGAAGTGAAAAGGAACCAATGGTGAGGGCTACCAGTGCAACCAGTGCCATTATTACAAAGGCAAGTGTGTCAAAATGAAAACAGGTGCTGAGCGCGTTTAGGAATTGATTCATTTGGTTGAGTTTGTTTTGCAACGGGGGCAAAAATATCCTAGGTTTGTTTATTAGAAAAACGCTTAATTCTAATACTTAAAATAAGAAAATCTAATAATGAGTTTTGATTCCCTTACACTGGAATGTTTTATAGCCGTAGCCGAAACAGGAAGTTTTACACGTGCTGCGGAAAAAGTTTCGCGCACACAGTCGGCGGTCAGTCAGCAGATAACCAAGCTGGAAAATCAGGTGGGAAAAGCATTGTTCCTGCGATCCAGGCATCTTTCGCTTACAGCGGAAGGTGAAATTTTATTGTCGTATGCAAAGAGAATTGTGCAGTTAAACCGGGATGCGATGGATCGGTTCAAGCATCCTGAATTGCAGGGGGAGGTGCGATTTGGTTTACCGGAAGATTTTGCCAGTGTTTTTTTATCGGATGTATTGTCGGAGTATGCCTCGCTGCATCCGCGCATATTGCTGAAGGTGGAATGTGATCTCACCCTGAATCTTTTTGCGCGCTTTAAGAAAAAGCAGTTTGATTTGGTATTGGTGAAAATGAATAAACCGGAGGATTTCCCCAATGGTATGGATGTATGGTCGGAGGTATTGGAATGGGTGGGGAACAGGAATCTGCTGAATCTGGAGGAAGACAGTCCGGTGCCCCTGGTCTTATCACCACAACCCTGTGTATACCGGGCCAGGGCAATTCAGTCGCTGGAGAAATTAAACCGCCAATGGCGCATTGTGTTTTCCAGCCATAGTTATGCAGGAACGGTAGCAGCGGTAAAGGCAGGCATGGGTATTACCGTTTTGCCCCGCAATATGATACCGGAAGACCTGCAGATTATTCGAACCAAAAAATTGTTACCCAAACTGGCCGATACGCATATTTCGCTCCTCAAACACCACAGTAAAAACCTGGCTGTAAACTCACTGGAGAAGTTTGTGGTGGAACGCTTAAAGCCCTAGTAAGCTGGTAGTATCCTTGTACTAAGTCGGCTCCACCAACCGTTCACCAACCGTTCTTTAACCGTTTATCTACCGTTCATCTACCGTTATAAAACGGTTCATGAACGGTAGATGAACGGTTGGTGGACGGTAAATAAACGGTAGATGGAGCCGACTTAGTACAGAGAATAGTGTATCTTAAGCGTACAAAACCTTATCTATGGCCTACAATAAAAAACCAACCAATCCCCTTTCGGGTTTCTCCGGCAAATTGGGTAACGTAGTAATCAAGCAATACGAAGACAAAACGGTGATGGCGGCCTTACCGGCTAAAAGCAAAAAGAAGCCCAGTGCCAAAAAACTGGCAGCAAATGAGCTCATGGCGGATGCCGCCCATTATGCTAAAACAATAATAAATAACCCGGAATGGAAACTGGCAGTCGCCATTGCACTTCAAATTGAACAGGGAAAAGTCTATTCCACCCTGATCGGCGATTACATAACAAACAAAGGGGAGAAAGATAAGATACTAAAGATACCGGCAAGACCGGTTGTTAACAATTAGGGAGCATAATTTATAAACCAAACAGAAAACTGGCAAAAAAAGTAGAAATCAGCTATTCTGTTTCCAGATCTTTAGCCTTTTTTCAATCTCTGCAACTAAAGTCTTATTATTTTGAAAAATAAAATTAGTTGCCACTAATTCTTCAAGTTTTTGAGCGGCTTGTTTCTTTGTGAGAATAGCTGCTTCAACGAGTTTATCAAATATCCAAATCATACCATGGAATTCAATGTCTTTATTTTTAGCACAATTACGAACTGTTTTATCACTGCTCAAAACACAGGCATTTAATTTATTCGCAACATGTAAAACGGATTTATCTGTTTCAGATAAAGATTTAGGATACGATTCTGATTGAATTTGAAGAAAATCTTCTTCTTGTAGATTATGAACTGTAAGCCTATCAACAGTTTGATAGGCTTTTAAAATTTGTTGCTGTTCAGCATATAATTCGAAATAAACTGAAATGGTAGTATGAATTTCCAGATCAAGTTGGAAAAACGAATTGACAAGACCCAGATCATACAGGTCTATAAAAATGCAAGCGTCTGTAACAGCTATTATCAGTTTCATTCCTCGGTCAGCTGGTTGGCATTTGGGTATAAATTTTAAAACATTGGCTGATATTGTTTTTTAAATTCAGCCAAAGACCGATTAGTTAATGAAGCTGCTTTGGACATTGAAATTTGGTCTTCAATCAACGCTCTGAATAATAGTTGTTCAAAGCGATTGCTTTCCTCAATTCCATGGTATTCTACAGGTTCATCTACTTTCCAGTTTTGTTGTCTTATTAAAAAGAAGAATTGTTTGGTGTAATTCTCATTGATAATACCACAAACTTTTGCCCGCATTACAATGGCCTGCATTGAAATGCCATATTGTTTTTTAATATTACCCAATTCTAAAGTAGATAGCTTAGTGCGATGATTGCCTAACTCGGCTTTAATAGTTTCTTCAGGAAGTAGCATTGCCCCGGCAAACTGGTGACATAAAGTTTCCTTTTCTTTTTCAGTAATAGCTGCAAATACCAATAGCAAATGAGCTAATTCGTGCAGCAGGGTGAACCGTACTCTATCCGGTTTATTGGCTTTTCTTTCATTATATGCTAAAACAGGAATAGTACCATTAACATAGCTTTGCAAACCATCAAAATCTTCTTTCACATTCAGCTTTACAACTTTTATATTCTTATCTTCTAAAAGTTCAACGATGTTAAATATCGGGCCGGTACCTAAAGACCAGTTATGTCTTAATTGTTGAGCCGCTTTATTTACCTGCTCATAAGTACTAATTTCCCCGAAATCTTTTAAAGGATTATCAAAACTATGAGGAAGCCCAATAATTTCTTCTAATTCTAAATAGCGGGAAAGGTATTCTTTGGTGGTTTCATTAATGATTGCCACTTCCTTTTGTGGCATTCTGCTTAATTTTCTATACTCAATATCGCTGAGTTCAACTTTAGTAGTTCTAAAGAAATAATCAGGACTAATATGTAGCGCTTTGCTAAGCAAATTGATTTTTTCTGCATCCGGAATAACGTCTCCTTTTTCATAACGATGCAATGCCTGGCGAGATAGAGTACCGCCTAATGCATCAGCCAAATCTTGCAATGAGAAACCATTCATCAGACGGGCTGACTTAAATCTTTCCGCAAATAGTGCTTTAGTTTCCATTGTGTAAATCCTTTTTGAACTGCAAAATTATATGTTTAGGTTGACAAAACAGTCATTTTAATTAAGACTTGTAACTCATATTTGTAACTTTAACCAATTGTGTAACTGACTTATTCGTCCCAATCAGCCGTTTTTTCTTATTTACACTGGTTACAATAATCTTTACAACCACCATAGCTGCCCCAAACGATATCAAACTACTTTACTGCATCAAATTAGAAAGGTTTGAAAAAGCTTGCTGTTTTGATATGACCGAAAGGGCAACCTTTGGTGCGCTCCAGAATGTTAACCCGGCTGGCGGAAGCCGCCGATGGAAGTACTTAGCATTAAATCTACTTACCAAATAACAACTTATCAGCTTGATTTAGTTCCAGGCACAACTGATACATTAATGAAAATGCAATAGTACCGTTGGTTAGGATATCAATAATTGAATATTTTTCATATGACCACAATAGTAGAAAATCATCATTATCATCACCAGACTCAAACTCACCAAGGGTTGATAATTGTAATTGAACGGATTTTACTTTATCAGACAGCTCATAAAAAACCGTTTCTTGAAACCTGGTATTCATTTGTAAGTAAATTCCTTCCCCGTTCATGCCAATATGAAGCATGACTTCAACAGGTTCATTATATGCATGAATAAAAATAATATTCCCGAAATCTTTCCATTCAGCATGTGTCCATTGATCCATCGTTTTGTTATTGACAGACCATTGTTCAAGGAGTTCATATAAAAGCTCTGTAACTATTGTTCCAAGGCTTTCTCTGTCGGTACCGGAGCCAGTAATTAGCCATTTATTGAAATCTACAATGGTATTAGCATGTAAACCAAATGAGTGCAGTTTTTCAGGTGCGATTTCTACTATCATAATCAAATTTAGAAATTACATCCTTCCATTTAATATCATAGTACCTATCCTCTTCGGATCGGGTATTAAAAAGTTCGATAGTAGTCTGCTGTAAGGATTCAAAGAGATGAGGACTTAACTGCTGTTCACCAATTTTATGTAAAAAATTAAAACAATCAGATAGAATGTCTTTCCAGAAAGGCAGTTGTAATATTTTCAAGAGCCAATTAGGATTTCAGCTGTTGTTTCCAAGGGAACAAACCGGGCAATTGGGTTATATAAAATTGATCGATCTCTCTGTATGAGATATAGTGTATAAATGAATTTAGTAAATCTACCGTTGTTTCAAGAACTGGTACACTTTTAAACCGGAATATCCGGTTTTAGAGCTTATTGCCGGTTGATAATAACATTATAAAGCTGCTCCTCCTTATCAATACAGGCTACGGCCTGAATTATGGCTGCCGGATTATTTATGGTGAAAGGATTCTTTGAAACATAGTTGCGCATCCGGCAACCAAATAAGGAAATAGTCAGTTTCTCCTTTCCACGCACTTCCATGAAATCAACGGATTCGCCGGAATTGGTCAGGGCCGGATTATCGCCACTAAACGCTTCTACATTGGTAATGGAAGTATGGCCCTGCCCCTCAATAATAATCGGATGAATATTTTCCACAGAGGTACCGGCATTTGCAATAATGGAACCCTGGGCTATTTGCCAGTTTCTGTTTTTCGTGTTATTTCCTGCTTTATGCAAACCAACAGTAACACAATCCAGGTTGAAATTGGTCAACTGACCATAGCTTTCATCTCCCAGATAGATGCCGCCCCAGGTTGCAAAGGTGAAGATATCAATCAGCTGCGCATTATCCGTGTTATTGATGTTGTATGCAAATGTTTTATTGGCAATAACGGCATCTACAATAGCTTTTGAAAAGCCAAGTTTCATCTGCCGCATGATACTCGGATTTACATGGCAATGCAGGAACCGGGGAATATCATAACAAAAGTTAATGCGAATAAATTCTCCGCTTAACGGGTAACCATAACATTGTTCAATCAAAATCAATTCGCAGGGAAACTCTTCAGTTGCGTTGAAATCCATCGCAACATATTCTCCATAAAAAGTCAGGTTTGATAAAGTAACGCCCTCTGTTCTGCTGGTTTTGCTTACCTGAATGGTAGGAGGATATTTGATGATCTTAGCAGGATCTTTTAATTCCTGATGGGCATACCAAAACTGAATTCCTTTGATCTGTGTGGCAGATTCAACAATGAATAATGGATGCGCTGCATCTTCAATTTTAAACACACTGCCCACCGGTGCATTTTTGGCAGGATGAGCGGTTGCTCTTGGTACCGGTCCATGTACACCTATAATGGAAACATTATTCTTCAGAATCAAACCACTTGCAAGCGCATAGGGTTCACTGGAGGGTTCCACCCAGAGGGCTGCTCCGGATTTACTGGCCCAGTCAATTGCTTTTTGCAGATTTCGGGAATTTGTTTTGCCATCGTTTTTTGGAGACACATTAAAGTCCTTGATATTCTTACCGGGACTGGCAAATGCTGACATCATCAGACTAACGAACATCGTACATGCGACAAGCAATTTTCTTTTCATGTTATGGCAGTTTTAGCAATGGAAAACAAACTGCAAGATCGTTGATAGAAAAAAGTTAAAAACGGAAATTAAGGTTCAAAATGCGCGCATGCTACAACCGTTAGTCAAACTTCATTTATTCTATTTAATTTTGCGCGGCAATTTTTTTACAGCGTAAACACACAAAGAATATGAAACGGCTATTTGTTTTATGGATCCTTGTTTTTTCTATTTCAAATTTATTCGGCCAGGATGAATTTAAGAAGGTGAATTTCGATAAAAAGTTTAAGGCAAAGAATCAGGGAGTGGCCAGAATTGAGATAGATGAAGTAAAGGAGCTAATCCATATAATGATTGCCCTAACAGAAATCGGATTAGATAATGATGATATGGTTGAACAAAAGGGACCGTATTATCAGGATGTTCTGGCTGCATTCAAACAATACAAAAGCGAAAAAATTATACTTGTTATTGACTCTCTTATCAAATCAAATCCACTTCAATATATATTTCTAACAGGGAATGCACTGAGTTATAATTTCAAAGGAAATAAACTAGTTAAGGACAGAAACTATCTGTTTCCCGCTCAAAGTGTATCGTCGCACACAAAAATATCGGTTAACCCAATTACTACTTATAAAAACCAAATAGAAGCGTTTGCAGTAAAAACAGGTTTTAGAAAGTTTTATAAACGTCAAAAACCGTTTTATAAAGGATTGATTGCAAAATACAATGAACTGGCCAACCTTCAGGAACAATGGAACTGGCTGGAGAAAAATTTTGAATCCGGAGTTAATAACTACACCATTATGTGTTCTCCTTTAATAAATGGACTTAATTATACAACCAGCTATGAGAGTAATGGCTTTAAGCAAATCATGATGGTGTTACCACCAATTGACCGGTCGGCAGAAATGAGTGATAAAGAAAATGAAATTTTCAGTACGCGTATTATGTTCACTGAGATCGACCATAACTATGTGGCAAAACCAACCAAAGCTTACCAGAAGGAAATAAATATTGCCTTCAGTGAAAGGGCGAGGTGGGTTGATACATCGAAAGAAGGAACAGAATATTATCCAACACCTGAAAGAGTATTTGATGAATACATGACCTATGCGGTATTTTATCTTTACTGCAATGAAAAATTTGCAGCGGATGAGTCATCCATATTGTTTGCCTATAATGGGGTAAACGCACTAATGAAGGATAGAGGATTCCCCCGAATGAAAGAATTAAATGATGCGTTGTTGAGAATAAGAAAAAATAATCCCACCAAGAAAATTAGCGAGTTATATCCAGAACTGATTGAATGGTGCAAAACGCAATAAAAATTACATCCTTGCAAATTCTATAAGTTTCTTGTAATTCCCCTGATCAGCCGCACGCAATGCTGCCAGATAGGTGGAACGGATTTCTCCGGTTTGAGCTAAATCTTGTCCACCCCACGAGAATACTTCTCTTGCAAATATTTTCTCGGCGATAATATCTGCCATGAGACGTGAATGTCTTCCATTGCCATTGGCAAAACAGTGAATAGATACCAGGCGATGCTTAAATCGAATAGCAATTTCATCCTCACTAAAAGATTTATTCTCGATCCAAAACGTACAATCCTCTAAAAGGGTACGCAATTCAGTGCTAATTTGAAATTTATCGGCACCTATATTTTTATTTGAATTCCTGAATGTGCCTGCCCATTTCCAAACATCACCAATCATTCGTTTATGTAATTCTTTATTGAATTGTTCAGTTAGGATTTCAGTTGCAGTAAATCTTTTCCTTCGTTCCATTGTCCATCGAATGGCTTCTTCAATATTTCTTTGCTCAACCTCATCTAATTCTCTTCTTGTTGTAACAGAGGGAATAAGCAAACCCTCTTTTTCATCTTCATCAAGAGGCGTTTGACCTTCTTCGTAATGTAAAACTAGTCCCATAAACTTTTAGGTATTTGTCTTTTGAGTTCCTCTGTCAATTCTTTAATTGCCTGATTAAGTCGCTTTTGAGTGTTTTCCTGATCTTCAAGTTTCATGGATATAGAAGTTCGCGTTACGATTTTCCTGGCTATTTCAGAGGCCTTCTTCTCAATCATTTTCTCAAGTGTTTCTTCATAGGGTACAAAACCGTATACAAGGCGAAGCCCTAAAGCATCACCGACCTCTTTGAGCTTGTTCAACGTAACTGTACCGTTTACTTCCCGGTTTTCAACTTCTTTCAAACTTTGGGATGTAATTGATATTCGACTACCTAATTGCACTAGAGACATATTTAAAGATTTGCGTATTGCTTTTAACCATCCTTCAGATGGTGCAGGAGACTTCTGCAAAGGTTTAAATCGTTTTAATTTTTTATCTAATTGCCTGACAACTAGTAGATTATTAGCGCCCTTCATAATTTTTATTGGTATGTTTTAAGCTATAAAAATAAGGTTATAACCTTAAAATACAATAATAAAAATAAGGGTATAACCTTATAAATGAATATATAATTTTGCACCGAACATTCAGCAGTTCCCAGAAGAAGACCTCTCAGCTTGCGATAACGTGTAAATAAAATATTAGGATTATAGCCAAGATCAAACAATCACTTAAATGTTGCACAAAAAAAAAGCAGCTACAGATTTTACTCCGTAACTGCTTCTTTTTCGTGGTGTGGGCCGGAATCGAACCGGCGACACAAGGATTTTCAGTCCTTTGCTCTACCAACTGAGCTACCGCACCAGTACTGCATTACAGGGTTTTGAGAGTTACGGTGAGTCACCCAATGCGTCACTAAACCGTAAAAATCATGTTCTCAGAACCAAAGATCGTGGGACTCAAGGACCCCACCAAAAGAGGCTATGTTCTTTCTTATGTAAACGGGACCAGGGTGCGGCTTTACAATGGAAGCGCTCTCGGTATCGACTGTTTCCCGAATCACCAGAAAGATCCCAGGAATCGCGAAAAGGCACTCAAACACCTGCTTTTTGAGTTTAGAAAACGTCTCGAGAAAGGCTGGGTTTCTGTGCCTACGGAACACAGCGTAGCAGAGTCAATAAGCATTCGGCAGCTTCCGACCTGGCTTTCCAGGGAACTAGAGAGGGTAGATTTTAGTGCATCTTACAAACGTGACCTGATCACTGTATGTCGACAACTGCATCAGTTTTTGAGAGAGAAAAAGGTGGAGTCGGTTGCTTTAAAACAGCTTCCACCTAGGGTAATGCAAGAGTTTCTATCCTGCTTCAGTACATCAGCAACTTATTACATGACCAAAAGAAGAACACTGGGAGCATTATTCTCTCTTCTTCAATCAAAGAAAGTGATCTCCGAAAATCCGGTGAAACAAATCAAACGGGTAAGGGAAAAGGCAACGCTTCACAAACCATATGAGAGAAACCAGCTTAACCGAGTTTTAAGTATCATCGCTTCGAAAAGTCCCAAGCTTCATCTTTGCTGTTGCTTGATGTATGGTTGCTTACTACGCCCCCACCAGGAAATCCGAAAGCTTAAAAGATCCGATATTGACCAGAGTATCACCCACATCACGCTTGCTGGAAATGCAAATAAAGGCAAAAGGATCAGAACAGTTGCCATTCCCAGATTTGTACGTGAAGTGCTTATTGACCACGGTGTAATGGATCTACCTCCTGAAGCTAACGTTTTCACTGGAACGGTACAAGAACTAAACGTCAGTTACTTCTCAACGCTATGGTCCAGGATAAAACCTGAACTCAAAAAAGAATCCCTGGTAGAACGATCGCACACTCTCTACTCGTTCCGACATACTGCAGCTGTGGAGATTTACAAAAAAACGAAAGATGCTTTTGTCGTGAAGAACCTAATGGGGCATAGCTCATTGACAGTTACTCTTACATATCTGCGAAGTGTTGGAGTCGAGCAAAATGATGACCATGTACACCTACTCGAACTGTAACCGATACGCTCTGCGGATGGATCTATACCAAGAGGATATACAACCTGCTGATTATCAGCTATATACGAACAAACCGGGAGTAGCCGAAAACCGGATCATAGAGTAGGCATTAAAAAAATCAAAAGATGAAAAAGATGATGATGCTGTTTGTTGTTGCAGCAACCGTAACCCTGGTCGGATGTTCCAAGTCAAAAGAAGAAGCATCGATTCCTGAAGCAACACTAGAATTTACACTGGACGGGAAAACTTTTGCTTTCGAAGGTCACCACAGATGTCACATTGTTTACTCGAACAACAGCGATAAGCACGGGTTCAGGTTCGTAGCACAGCGGGATAGGGAGTTTGTCAATTTTTGGACAAATACTGCTTCTTCCAGCGTACTACAAACCGGAGAATACCATGATCAGAATCTTTTTGACTGGCAGTTGGATGGACTTATGGACTTCCGTGGAACCGGTACTGTAAAGATCACCAGGATCAAAGATGCCAAGTATCACTCAGGGACGTTAAGCGGAACGATGAGCTACAGACTGTTAAACGGACAACGGAAAACTGTTCCTATCGAAAACGGAAAGTTTGAAAACCTCCAGTTGCGATAATGATAAAGCCCCACTTCGGTGGGGTTTCATCTTCTTCCAAATATCAGGACTTCTTTTTCCCCACTTAGCTGATCGAAAACACTTAGCAGCTTTGTAGATCACACACAAATTTGTAGATCTTTTTGAAAATTATTTTGTAGATGTTGTCCAAAGTTCTATGTTTGTGACGCACGAAATCAGACTGTTAATTGACTGTCATAGAACAAGCTCTACAGTTTAAAAAAAACTATTATGTCAAAACCACATCTCTCAATGGAGGATCTACAGCAGATTCTTGAGCTTGCAAAATCAGGGCTTACACCCGAAGAAATTGCACAAAAGTTCAATGTTGCTGTGTCTACCATTCATTACCACAAAGGGAGATGGAAAAAACAAGGGTGGAACTTCCCTGACATACGAGGAAGGCGTCCGCAGAGCTTCATCGAAAGGGCTGCTGAAAAAGCTCCAAACTTTTTTCGTGGTGTTACAGGGCAACCGTTTCCAACGAAGCAATTCTCTAGTGAACACACAGTCAATTTACCGTCAAACGGATCTTACAAGTTCGTTGTAAATGGAACCACGGTCACAATTGACAGTAAAGCGAAATCAGTTGAAATTCAACCGGACCGGATCATCGTAAATTTTTAACACTCAACATAAAGCAAAAACATGAATACCCGACCCCCTCCAGATCAAAGTCAACAAGCTACGAATCAGAAGTACTCGATTCAAGTCAGCAAACAACAACAACTTTTCAAATCTGTTACAAGATTTTTTTATTACAAAACAACACCCCGCTCTTATGCAAACTCTGCCCAACCTGCCCAAAGCCTTTTCAAACACAGCTTTTGACATCCTGAATGACCCCAATAATTACGACTCCAACCTAGTTGATGGCCTTATACCAAGCGAAGGAATTACCTTCCTGGTTGGTGAATCAGAGGTTGGAAAAAGCCTTTTTGCATTTCAGCTTGCCATGGCTGTGGCTCTCGGACGGGACAACTTTGTTGGATTAAAACTTGATCCAACTCAAAACCGAGCAATGTACATTACTACGGAAGATGGTGCTGGTCAGTTAAAAAAGAGAATATCGCTGTATAACATTGACCCCGCAGAACAGCCCTTATTAAACAACTTGTTTATCGTTAATGAAGAATTGAGAGATCTTCCATCAAACCTGGAAAAATTTGCTCAACAGTTGCCACTCGGTTTGATAATTCTCGACGTATTCTCGGATCACTTCAACGGAGACTTGAATAACACCATTTCTGTCAGAAATTATCTAAAACCGTTTAAAAAGCTGAGTAACAAGTTTAAGGTACCGATCATCATGGTCCACCACAAAAACAAATCAGCGCAAAAGGAAGACTCTGGTAAGCAAGGCATACTCGGTTCTCAAGCAATTGAATCAGCAAGCAGGAGTGTAATTGACCTCAGGTTCGATCCTGATAACGACGACTACCGGATACTCCGAATCCTCAAGGGTAATAATTACTCACAGGTTCAGAAAAAGATCGGGTACCAACTGGAAGTTAATCCGATTTCGCTTGCTTTTGAATTTACAGGAACCCAGCTGGACTTGAAAAAAGGAAAACCAACTGGAAAGTCGAATGATGCTCAGCTTCTTTCCAGGGTTGTTGAGTTAGAACAAGAAGGACTTTCTACCAGGGAGATTGCCGAGAAATTAACCTCTGAGGGTAATAAAATAAGTAAGTCAACGGTAGGCCGTATGTTAACAAATGCCGGTGTTAAATATTCACTTGAAGGTGTAAAGGTTAGCGGCTCATGACCCAACCCCCAGTAAAGAGTTGGGACGGGACAATATAAAAGAAGAGATATATTAAACTTTTTTTACTTACCTCTGTCCCGTCCCACTCCTTGCCAGGGGCTTGGTCCAGTGGGACCATTTTGATATTCTCCCATAAAAGCGGTAAGGTAGAAGAATACTCCATGTCTTCCTGGAAAGCTGAGCAGCCTTTAACTTGTTCACTTTGAAGCAGTCCGAAAAATACTTACTTTGTAGCGCAACCGAATAAACTTAATCCCCTGAAGCAGAATGAGTCACGTACAGTTTCCCAGATTTCGTATACTCACGACAACCAATATGGTCTTTTCTTTGAAGCCGAATTCAGAGAAAAAAACGGTGGTAGATGATAATAACCTTCCTTGGTTTGGACTTTTTAATTGAACACAGATCCTTTACACAGTTACCCCCCCTTAAAACATGAACAACTTTCGAGAAATTGCCAACTTCATCTGGTCAGTAGCGGATCTACTCCGTGGTGATTACAAACAGGCTGAGTACGGTAAGGTCATCCTTCCCTTCACTATACTACGTCGCCTGGACGGAGTACTTAAGCCCACCAAAGATGCGGTCCTGAAACGATACGAAAAAGTAAAGGGAGCTGGAATTCAGAATATCGACCCAGTGCTTAACCAGGCAGCCGGATTGCAGTTCCACAACCGGTCCAAATACGACTTCGATAAACTTATTGGCGATCCCGGACACCTTGCTGCCAATCTGCAGGAATACATCAACGGTTTCTCAGAACAAACCCGCGATATTTTCGAAAAGTTTGAATTTGAAAAACAAATCCAAAAGCTAGATTCCAACAACTTACTCTTTGCGGTAACAAAGCGGTTTCAGGAAATTGATCTGAGCCCTGCTCGCATCGACAACATGAGCATGGGTTATGTCTTCGAAGAACTGATCCGTAAATTTGCGGAAATCTCAAACGAAACCGCTGGTGAACACTTCACCCCCAGGGAAGTAATACGGTTGATGGTGAACTTGCTTTTCATCAATGATCGTAAAATTTTAAGCAAAGCAGGGATCGTTAAAACCCTATACGATTGTGCTTCAGGAACCGGGGGAATGCTATCGGTAGCTGAAGAATACGTACAGCAATTGAACCCAGATGCCCGACTGGAGCTCTTTGGTCAGGAGCTAAATGCGGAGTCATATGCGATCTGCAAATCGGAAATGCTGATTAAGGGACAGAAGCCGGATAACATTAAAAATGGGAACTCATTTACGGAGGATAAACTACCAGATAACAAGTTTCACTACATGCTGGCTAATCCACCGTTTGGGGTTGAATGGAAAAAGGCCGAGAAAGCAATCCGTGATGAATATGACAAAAAAGGATTCGCTGGTCGGTTTGGAGCTGGCTTACCAAGGATTTCAGATGGGTCGTTGCTTTTTTTACAACACCTGATCTCAAAGATGGATCATTCTGGAGACGGCTCCCGCATCGGAATCGTTTTTAACGGATCACCGCTATTCTCAGGAGGGGCAGGAAGTGGAGAAAGTGAAATCCGACGCTGGATCATCGAAAGTGATATGCTGGAAGCGATTGTTGCGCTGCCTGATCAGTTATTTTACAACACAGGCATCTCAACTTACATCTGGATAGTTACCAACAAAAAAGAAAAGAAGTGGAAAGGCAAGGTCCAATTGGTAAATGCAACCAGCTTTTACCGAAAAATGACCAGGAGCCTGGGTAACAAGCGCAACGAGATCGCCATTGATCATATCAATGAAATAACTAAGATCTACGGTGACTTTTCTGAAGGTGAGTACTGTAAAATTTTTGACAATGAAGACTTTGGTTACTACCGCTTAACGGTAGAACGTCCCCTGCTCGAAGGTGGCAAGCCTGTAAAGGATAAAAAAGGAAAGATCAAAGCTGATGCGGACCTGAGGGACAATGAAAACGTACCGTTGAAGGAAGATATCATGGAGTACTTTAACCGAGAGGTACTTCCTCACGTGCCAGATGCTTGGATTGATGCAGAAAAAACGAAAGTGGGGTACGAAATCAATTTCACCAGGTATTTTTATCAGTTCAAAGACCTGCGATCACTGGAAGAAATCCGGAAAGATATTCTGAACCTTGAAAAGGAAACAGATGGTTTGATCCATCAGATCCTGGATTAAACAAAGTCTGAACATTACAGCCGGCATGACAACCAAAGCAAACAACAGATTAATCATCTTTAAACCAGCGGATTCAAGTGCCGATGAATTTGTGGACTTCTGGAAAAGCCAATACACTTATCCTAACATGAGATGGTACACTGAAAACATCAATCTGGAAAGCTTCACCAGGACTGATCTTTACAAGCTTTTCTGCTGGAAAAACGGGATGCGGCTCAGTCAGAGGAAAGAATCCACTTTTAACCGGATCATTTCGAAAATCGAGCTCATAAATCACCTACGCAACCAGTTTGATGAGGACTCTTTCAGTGAGCATTTTGGATGGATTACCCCCGTTTGGCAAATCTTCCTTAAGCACGTGATCCAACCTGATAAAACTCCAATTTTTGATCAGCATGTTTATAGGGCATACCGGTATTTACGTAGTGATAGTAATGAGGAAAAAAAGGCAGCTGGGATTTTGAGCTTTTTTGTAACGAACTACGTGCCATTCTTTCAATCCCTACACAGTGATTGTTCTCATCATACAAGGAAAGAAGTAGATGACGCACTATGGTCGTTTGGTAAGTTTCTTACACTTTATCCAGCACTCGAAAACTCATCCCGATGAAGAAGATAAAACAATACAAAAAATATAAGCCATCGGGGCAGGAGTGGATAGGAGAAATACCAGAGCACTGGACCGTTTTGCCGTTAAAACGGATAGCAACAGCTATTTTGGGTAAAATGCTTACACCCGAACAGAAACCTGGCTTTGTTAAATTGCCATACTTGCGAGCACAAAATATCAGGTGGTTTAGACCTGACATTAGTGATGTGAAAGAAATGTGGTTTAGTCCTATAGAGGCTGAGAAACTTCAAATTCAGACTGGGGACTTACTTGTAAGCGAAGGAGGAGAAGTCGGACGATCTTGCATTTGGGCGGCAGAGTTAGAAGCTTGTTACGTGCAAAATTCAGTCCACATAGTAAGAGTAAATGATCCGCATGATCCAAAGTACATTCTTTATCTTTTTTTTATAGCTGCAGAAAAGGGGCTTTTTGATGCAATTGTAAACCGAATCAGTATCGCTCACTTAACCAGTGAAAAGCTGAAAGACGTCAAGTTTATATTGCCCCCCGAAGTTGAACAAAAAGCTATCTCATCATACCTCGCTGTAAAAACCACTCTTATTGATGAAACCATCGTAAAGAAAGAACGGTTAATACAGCTACTACAGGAGGAACGTACAGCACTTATCAACAAAGCAGTAACCCGCGGCCTGGATGATTCGGTTCAGCTTAAAGATTCTGGTGTTGAATGGTTGGGAAGTATACCGAAGCACTGGGTGCTTAAAAAGCTGCGGTATCTTTGTAAAATTCAGACTGGGTCTAAGAATACAGAAGATCGGTGCGAAGCTGGTACTTATCCTTTTTACGTCCGATCACAGACTGTTGAACAAATTAACACACATAGCTTTGATTGTGAAGCGATATTAACAGCTGGCGATGGCGTTGGCGTAGGTAAAGTCTTCCACTATTATGTTGGTAAATTTGATGTACACCAAAGAGTTTACGTTCTAAGTGAGTTTAATCAGATCAATGGGAAACTCCTCTTCAATTACCTCCGTTCAAATTTTTGGAAAGAAGTGTTACGGTGGAATGCAAAATCAACTGTCGATAGTTTACGTCTTCCTCTTTTCCAAAATTTTTTGGTCTGCTACCCTACAGATCCTCAAGAACAAAGGTCCATTTGTGAATTTGTTGATAGAAAAAACATAGAGATAACAGGAACCATAACCAAAATCCAAAAAGAAATACAACTTCTTCAAGAATATCGCACATCACTCATCAACGAAGTCGTTACTGGCAAACGCAGCGTACTTTAAACCTAAACCGAATCTTATCACATGAAGCACACCGAACTACTCCTAGAACAAGCAATCACCGAGTACCTGGTTGAATCGGGTGGGTACCGCCTGGGTAGTCCGGCAACCTACGACAGGGTGCTTGCTTTGGACACATCGACTGTTTTAGAATTCCTCTCAACAACCCAGGTGAAAGAATGGAGCCGCATCAATGAGATCCACGGTGAAAATACAGACACGAACCTGATCAACAGGCTGGTGAAAGAACTGAACAACCGTGGGAGCCTTGATGTCATACGCAACGGCTTCGTTGATTATGGAGTAAAATTTCGGTTAGCCTACTTCCAACCAGAGACCTTCCTGAATGAAACGGCCCGGGAGCTGTATGATAAAAACATCCTTACCGTAACCCGTCAGATCCGGTATTCCACTAAAAACGAAAACGAATTAGACCTGGTGCTCTTCCTGAATGGGATTCCGGTGGCAACTGTTGAATTGAAAAATCCACTGACCAGCCAAACCGTAGAGGATGCGATGAAGCAATACAAATTTGACCGGGATAACGATGATCCCATTTTCCGGTTTAAACAACGCGCACTGGTGCATTTTGCTGTCGATCCTAATCTGATTTACCTGACTACTAAGCTGGATGGTGGAAAGACTCGCTTTCTCCCCTTCAATCAGGGTTTTCAAAATGGTGCCGGTAATCCACCCAACGAAGCCGGGTATCGTACCAGCTATCTATGGGAACAGGTTTGGCAAAAAAACTCCTGGCTGGATATAATCGGAAAGTTTGTCCACCTAAAGATCGAAGAAGAGGAAATTGGCGGAAGAACTATCCGCAAAGAATCCATCATCTTTCCACGATACCACCAGTTGGATGTAGTACGAAAGCTAACGACTGACTCCAAAGTGACGGGCCCTGGAAAGAATTACCTGATACAGCATAGTGCTGGCAGCGGTAAGAGTAACTCCATTGCTTGGTTGGCTTACCGTCTTTCGAATTTACACAACTCCAAGGATGAGCGGGTATTCCAATCCGTTATTGTGGTGACTGACCGGAAAGTACTGGACAGACAGCTACAGGATAACATTTACCAGTTTGAGCATAAGATGGGAATGGTTGAAAAGATCGATAAAGACTCCAGTCAGTTGGCTGACGCACTCTTCAAAGGAACAAACATTATCATTACCACTTTGCAAAAATTCCCGGTAGTTCTAGAGAGCATCCGTGATATTCCCAAAAGGAACTACGCGCTTATTGTCGATGAAGCACATTCCTCTCAGACAGGGGAAGCGAGTCGAAAAATGAAAGAAGTACTCAGTGCCGGATCATTGGAACAAGCTGCCACAGAAGAAGCAGACCAACCAGATGAAGAGAGCAGCGAGGACTATATCCGAAAAACGATGGAGAGTCGGGGTAAGCAACAGAACTTATCTTTCTTCGCTTTTACAGCAACGCCAAAGGCCAAAACGCTGGAGATCTTTGGAACCAAGGGACGGGATGGCAAACCAGCTCCGTTTCACTTGTATTCGATGCGGCAAGCTATAGAGGAAGGCTTCATTATGGATGTACTGAAAGGCTACACCACCTACAAGCTCTATTTCAAGCTGAATAAACAACTGGAAGACGATCCCAAAATACCCAAAAAGAAAGGCACTTCAGCAGTCGCCCGCTTTGTTTCCCTGCATCCACACAACCTGGCACAAAAGACAGAAGTTATTATTGAACACTTTCGGAGAGTTACTTCAACCAAAATTGGTGGAAGCGCCAAAGCAATGGTGGTTACGAGCAGTCGTTTACATGCCGTTCGCTACAAGCAGGAGTTTGATCGATATATTACCGAAAATGGATATACAGATCTCAGAACACTGGTTGCGTTTTCAGGAACAGTAAACTCCGAAGGACTGGAGTTCAAAGAGTCGGAGATGAATGGATTTGGGGAGAAAGAGCTACCTGTCCGGTTTGCTTCCTCTGATTATGGCGTCCTGATTGTTGCTGAGAAATATCAAACCGGTTTCGATCAACCCTTACTCCATACGATGTATGTTGACAAAAAGTTATCCGGTGTTAAAGCCGTTCAGACGCTATCCAGGCTAAACCGAACCTGCCCAGGGAAAGACGATACCTTTGTTCTGGACTTCGTTAATGAAACAGATGAGATCCGGGCTTCCTTTCAACCGTATTATGAACTGACAACCATCGAAGAATCAACAGACCCCAACCATATATATGATCTTAAGCACCGCATAGAACAGGCGCAGGTGATTTGGGGGCTTGAAATTGACCGACTATGCGAAGTCTACTTTTCACCCAACTTTAAAGCCAAAGATCATAAAAGCTTGTATGGGTTCACGAGTCATGCAGTGGAACGCTTTAAAGCGCTACCTGCCACGAAAGGCGATGACCTGTCAGCACCAGCTAACCAGGAAGATTTCAAGCACTCCGTCCAGGTATTCCTCAGATACTACAGCTTTATTTCGCAGGTGGTAAATCTGCACGATATAGAACTGGAAAAATTCTACACTTACTGCAGGTTCCTGGAGCGAGTCTTACCCAAGGGATCAACCACTGAACCATTTAGTTTGAATGGTGATGAACTATCGCTGGAATACTACAGGTTGCAAAAGGTACAGGACAACGTCTTTATTGAGCTGAACAATGAATCCGGTGTACTGGATGGCATTGGAGAAGCTGGGTTACGGTGGGCAAAAGATGATCGTGCTCCATTATCTGAGATCATCAAAACCGTAAACAACCGGTTTGGCACTGATTTTTCTGATGCGGATCGACTCTTTATAGAGCAGGTCATTGAAGACTGCATCACGGACCAAAAGCTTGCTGTCCAGGCTCAATCCAACAGTATGGAAAACTTCCGCTACCCGTTCGAGGAAGTGATTTTAGGAAAGTGGATTGATCGGATGGACTCCAATGGAGAGTTGTTTAAGCGATTGATGGATGATGAGAAAGTTCGAGGAGTGATCAACGACTACATCTTGAAACAGGTATACACCAGATTACGGGGATAAAACCTTTCCATCATGAACTATGAAAAGTATAAAGAACTAAAGGAAGCCAATGACCAGATCCAGGAACTTATAGACAGGTTGATATTGCTAAAACGAACACCTGGCTTAAAGCTTGAAGAGGGTGTAAGAAAAAGACTTGACTCTGTATACCACCAGTATAAGGCACTCCCAGTAGGGTTACCACCAGTACAGAAGCCAAAAAAAGAGAAGGAACGGTTTTCCGGGAAAATTAATGACCGGGGACACATTGACCGAGACTTCACATGTCCACTATGCGGGAAGTCTCAGTACAACTACACAAAGTACTCATACCATCTTTCCCACTGCAAAGGAAATAAAGGAGGCAGTACTGTATATTCACCCAAAACGTGGACGTCAGATCACACAAGAAGAGATAACGGCAGGTACGGGAGTTTCCCGGATCATGACGACTACTCAGAAGAAAGTTTTGCATAAATTTAGAGCATGCTAGTTTGGCTTAAAAACCTTCTCCCCCGCCTGGAATCCATCAGTAAATCGTTGGATCAACAGGAGTTGTTCATAGATCAACCTTGGATCTTTACGGATGAGTCAGGGAACCGTCATCAGTACATCTTCATGAGGTCTAACGAGCTTGTACTTTCCGTAAATGGATCGGTAACTTTGGGTACCTGGAAGTACATATCAGCTGCCAAGTCTTTGCTGATCGATACATCAGTCGAAAAACTTTTGCTGAAACACGCTTTTATCGATGAAGGGGTGTTGATTCTAAAAAAGGACGGTACCGCTGACATACCCTTTATTTTGGTAAACGAACGGGTGATTCCCGATCTGAATTTACAGGAGTATCTCAAAAGTAAGGCCAACAGCATAACTGGAGTAACCGACGCACACCTTGATTCGGGTCAGAAAATTGAAGTTTTAAGTAAAGACCTGGTGCCGCCACAAAAAGAACCGGAAGTTTTTAAAAGCGATACTACAAGTAATGAAGGTCTCTTTTATCTCATCCTTGTAATTGTTCTAATACTTGCGATTATTATAGGGGTGGCTGCTGACAATTGAGAAGAAAGAGAGCTTATGACCATCTATCTCAGAACAGGTACTTTATCTACAAGTAGGATTTTCAACAAAAAACAACACAATACACAGTAACTATATGGCTATGACCACCTTGAAGATCGTTATCAAAGCTCAGTACTTCGATCAGATCGCATCTGGTGACAAGACCATTGAGTACCGGGAAGTAACACCTTTCTGGACAAGCCGACTCTTTGATGAAAACGGAAAGCGTAGAGATTACGACCGCATCGAATTCATCAACGGTTACCACAAAGATGCGCGCAGGATGATCACTGGCTTCGATGGTTTCTCAACCCGCAACAACCAATACCTCATCCGTGTTGGCAAGATCTACCGAAAACCGCATCGTAAATAACAACTCCAGGTCTACATTACACACACCGTACGAACTCTTATTATATATGTAGAATCCATACGCTGTGGGTTTTATGTAAGCGAGCGTCTGACAGATACCCTCCATTAACCACCCCCGGCCTCTTGTAGCCGGGTCTCTACCCCCTGGGTTCAAAAATCTTTAATTCCGTACACCCCGAAAGTTTAAACCTTCCAAGTTTTCCAACAACATTTCTGTCCGCTTTGCGAACACCGCATCAACGCTGATATAACCTGGTGACTACATCCAGGTATTGCATCATTCAAAACCAACAATCATGCAACTACAAACAGCAAACCGGAAAAAAGCCAAGATGCGTCTTGGCATACAAGGTCCATCCGGATCCGGTAAAACAATGGGAGCACTCAAAGTGGCGTTTGGTCTCTGTAACGACTGGTCAAAGATTGCTGTCATCGACAGCGAAGCGGCTTCATCCAACCTGTACGCACACCTGGGACACTTTAACACCGTCCAGCTCACTGCTCCTCTAACACCTGAGAAGTACATCGAAGCGATCCAGCTTTGCGAAAATTCGGGGATGGAAGTCATCATCATCGATTCGGGTAGCCATGCCTGGGAGTACCTGTTGGATTACCATGCTTCCCTACCTGGAAACAGTTTCACCAATTGGAGAAAAGTGACTCCACGGCACGTAGCTTTTATCAACGCCATCTTACAGAGTAAATGCCACGCGATCCTGACACTACGCACCAAAACCGATTATGTACTCACCGAGAAGCATGGGAAGCAGGTACCGGAGAAAGTCGGCATGAAATCCATCCAGCGCGATGGGCTGGACTATGAGTTAACAGTGTTATTGGAACTGGACATCAAACACAACGCCATAGCCAGCAAAGACCGCACCTCTCTCTTTGCTGGGAAACCGGAATTCAAGCTAACAACCGGAGTTGGCAACGCCCTGGCTGCATGGTGCGATCATGAAACCTCTCCTGGCCAGGAAGGGGAAGATGAAACACTTACGAGAATCGCTGCCACAGAAACAATCGATGAGCTGATCGGCATCTACAACCAATCGAAACCGGAACAACAGCTCCAGTTCCATGAGCGCTTTGTAGCCCGACGTAAAGTGCTACAGGCAAGAGCAAACCTGATTACTCAAACCGTAAACACCAACAAACATGTTGTTCGTAACTAACTCTTCACTTATCGAAAACATCGATTACGTTGATCTCCAGCATCTACCCTGGAAAGAACCAGCATCCACAGAAATCAGTAGTGCGGCAGGTTTCATAGAAGCCAACACCATCGTGAGCAGCCTGGCTGAAATACAGACTCAACACATCATCCCGGTGTTCGCTAAAGATTCAGAGCCACTCATCAACCACGTTGATTTTATCGCTACTGTCCAGGATGCGGTGGGAAAATGCTTCCGTGGAGAACGTATTTTACAACCAGCCATCCGATTATCACACCCCATCAAGGGCCGCATTCCGGAAGCGAAGACTAAGCCAGCAGCAGAGTTGTTGGACCATGAACGAACGATTTACTACGAGCGGATGATGTTTGCCATTGAGATCCCAACGATCCATGAAGACATTGACGGTAACCGGATCAACCTGACCATAGGCGGGGTAAAATCCTACAACCTGGACAATCTCTTCGGGCGAAAGGGTAACGACGAGCATTTCACCGTATTCATTGGGTTCCAAAACAAAGCATGTACGAACATGAAGGTATGGTCAGATGGGTACGTCGGTAATCTAAAAATTTGCAGCCTGGAAGAACTATCCGATGTGGTATATATGGCACTGAGATCCTACGATGCGGTTCAGCATGTTAAACGCTTGAAGCAGCTCCCTAACTACAGTTTAACCGAGCGACAGTTTGCACAGCTTATTGGACGATGCCGGCTATACAACTACTTGCCCTCCAGACATCGGTCCGGTATACCACCGTTACTCTTTGGAGACCAGCAGGTAGGTGCTGTTTGCCGGGACTATTACCAGGATGAATCGTTCTGCCGTGATGCAGATGGATCGGTTAACCTTTGGAAACTGCTGAACCTGTTTACTGGAGCCAACAAAGCCAGTTACATCGATGCGTTTCTTCCCAAGACACTCAATGCTGCCGCCTTGGTGGATCAGCTACAGGATGCCCTGGACGGAAAATCAGCATCCTGGTACCTACAGTGAACCGAAGGACCATCTCCTACATAGGGTGGTGGTCCTTTTTATTACTCGTTGATCAGAGCCGGCATCGGTACCGGAAAACGATGACTGATGGAACTGTACTCTTGCTGGATCTGAACTATCTGAACCTGCGAGAGGCTTGGCATACTGAGCAGGTTTGACAGCTTATCGATTTTGGATTCCACAAACGAGGGTAGCTCAATCTCATCGCGGTAGGTGGTGAAGACTTCTTTGAGCGAATCAATAAAACGATGGTGCTCCTGGACCGGTTGTACACGACCAGGTTTTAGGGATAACGGTTTCATAGGATGCAAGGTTGTATAAAGAAGATAAGGAATCTCCAGGAACACCGTATCGAGCACAGCGATTCTTTCACCAAAAAATTTACCCCATGGAACAGCTCACAAAAGTTGCTGAATTAGAAGTGTCCTACATCCCGATCAGTGATTGGAACAATCAGCCACAGATCACCACCTCAGCAGAAGCATTCAAAGTCATACGTCAGCATTTTGCACCCAACACCGTCTTTTTGCAGGAGCAGTTCGTGGTTTTGTACCTGAACAGGAACAACCGGGTCATGGCTGCATACCGATGCTCAGCTGGAGGAATTACCGGAACCGTAGCCGATATCCGGCTGATCCTGGCCACTGCGCTAAAGGTGCTTGCGACAGGTATGGTTATCGCACATAATCATCCCTCAGGTAATCTGAAACCTTCCCGGGCAGATGAAGAACTCACCCGGAAGATCAAAGAATCCGGGAAACTCATGGACATCACCCTGGTGGATCACCTGATACTAACCGGTCGGGACCAAGAGTACTTCAGTTTTGCGGATGATGGGTTGTTGTAATAAGAGAGGATGCAGCATCAATAATCTGCATCCTTATTTCTTTCTTTGATGAATGGTGTCAGTTTGCATCTTACGGTAGCAAGATCTTTTTCTCTGTTTCGTCGTAATCTTTTGCTACTGTCATGATCAAACTCATTCACGGAGAGAATTACCAATGCGATTTTGTTCTCGTCAAGGACAGAGATTCTTCTTTGATCATAGATCTTTCGTTGTTCTCCACGAGAAACCCCGCTTACAGTGGAGCGTTTATCAAATACCCTGACTGCTTCCGAATGTTGTCGCTCATGGTATTCAACAACTAAGTTTAAAGATTCATACCATGCATCAACAGGCAAAGCAGCTCTGTTTCCTCGAATGCCAGGGTCTCCTAGTAGAAAAGAAAAATTGTGTTGACGTAAAGCTTTGACTCCTGCAACTTCATCACACAGATCAATTATGTAATGTTCATCGCTATGGTTTCTGGGATTGGTTCTGCTTTTCTTTGTCCGGTTGTTTGGACTAGAAGTGGTTTTAAGATCGACATTCTCAGGTAAGCTTTCAGTCGGTTGTTTAGAGCGGTTTACGGGAGCAAAGAACCAGTTGGTGTTAACAGCTTTACGATCTGCGATCACATAAGGTATCTTATGCAGTTGTTTCTTTTTGTCAAGTTCCCGCAATACGTTTCGAATTGGAAGCCCGTTTTGGTCATCTTTACTAAATACACCTTCCCGGATAAACGTTGGCATGAGATCTTTAGCCATTATACGCCCACTTTTGGGATGTTGTTGAAAGTAACGTTCCAAAACCTGGTTGATGCGGAAGTGCTTATCCATAATTGAAGATTTTTCGCAATATACAGGCGAGACAGGTCATTTCTTTGGTCGTTTTTCAGGTTTCTTGTTGAAGTAAAACTTGACTTTAACTATTAACCCTGATGCGTCACCAGATGCGTCAGTAGATGCGTCACTTACACCTTCAAACAAACACTTTCTCTTAACCGAGGAAGTTTGTATTTTTAACCCGACAGACTTATCGAAAGTTCACAAAACCCTTACTAGTGCTGGGTTCTGGGCATAAAAAAAACCCAGCATTTGCTGGGCTTTTTCGTGGTGTGGGCCGGAATCGAACCGGCGACACAAGGATTTTCAGTCCTTTGCTCTACCAACTGAGCTACCGCACCATCCTGACTGATTTATCATCAATCGGGACGCAAAAATAGGGGGATTTCAACAAAATACCTCGGGTTATCAACATTTTTTTTACAAGCTGGCTTTAATACCTGAAAATCTCCATCCGCATTCTGTGAGGGGCCGGCTCATCACCGCCGAAATAAGGATACAATAAATAACCCCTGATGGTGCTGCCGGTGGCTGATCGTTTCATAAAGGTGGAAACCCCGTTTAATTGAAACTCATATCCGGCCGGACTCAGTTTAATGGCCAGTTGCAGGGTATCGCCTATGGATGTTTTGCCCAGGAGGCTGAAACTCCGCTGCCCGCCCGCATAACAATAGGCAAATAACTCAATTTTCCTGTTCTTCCAGCGCCATCCCACCCGCGCACTGTTTTCATGGTGCTGAAAGCCATTGTCACTAAAGCCCATCAACTTGTTGATATCATCCTGGTTCTCCGGGTTTTTGGTTTCGTAGCGGCAACTGCTGTCAAATCGAACCGCAAAAGCAAGTTCAGTTCCATTCAGCTCCTGGATCGGGTTTTCAGTGGCATAATGCTGTCCGGCCTGAATGGTGTAGGTTTTAAAACCGGAAACAGTACTGTCTTCGACCGGAACGGTTTCCTGAACCGGCTCCGGTTTTTCCCCTGTTTTGCTGCAGGCTGTCCAACCAACAGCCAGCAACAAAATCAGCAGAATGTTTTTTATCTGTGTCATAAAACGAAATAGGGTTCGGCACAGAAACGCCACCTGTGTTCCCCGAAATATGTGTTGAATAATTCCGGTCGGTTTTACGACCCCTGTTTTACAGACTTCTACCTAGCTCCGCATGTTACTGATCTTGAAGACGTAGGTTCTGTATCTTTACCCATAATGAATTGGTGTGGTGATAAAATAAAAGGAGCTGGCTGGATTCTTTTTACCCTGATCGTATTCTTCCGTATAGAATCTGCGCAGGCACAGGGGCTGGGCTTCTTTTCCAATGATCGGCTGGTGCGGGAAAGAACCTCTTATGCTGTTTTTGCAGGAAATGCACCAAAATTTAACCGGGAACTTACCATTGCCTTTGATCTTTCCTTTTATTCAAAACAACAATTCGGGTATATTTTCACGCTTATTGATCCCCGGAATAAATCCTATAGCCTGAGTTTCCGGCTGGAAGATGATCAAACCCCCTGGCTGCATTTCAATATCGATAAGGAAGCAACCAAATTAAAACTCCCGTTAGAAAAATCCTGGATTGAAAACGGCACCTGGATCCCGGTTGAGGTGCATTTTAATCTTGAAACGGATCAGGTTCAACTTAAAATCAATCAGCAGCCGTATCAGTCTGCTAAACTTGGACTGCAACCCGGTATAGCCCCTGAATTAATTTTCGGCCGTTATTCCACTTATACCGATGTACCAGCTATGGCTATCCGAAACCTCCGCTTGAATGGTGCTGCGCAGGATTGGTTATTTCCGCTGAATGAATGGGATGGGAATGCCGTTCACAATTCAAGCGGTGCAATTACAGGGAAAGTGGATAATCCCAACTGGCTGATCAAGGAAGCTCATTACTGGAAAAAACGGGTAAGCCATTCCTTTACGAAGGTGGCTGGTGCCAGTTTCATACCGGAACAAAACCAGGTAGTTGCCTTCACACAGGATAGTTTATTCAGTTTTCAATTGACAACCGGTGCCTCTGCGAGTTTTGGATATGAAAACAAACTGCCTATTTCGAGGCTGATACTTGCTCGCAGCGGCTGGGATAGCCTAAGGCAACAGTTATGGGTGTACGAAGCCAATAATCTGCCTATTGGTGATACCACCATTGCCCTGCTTGATATTGAAAAAAAACGCTGGACTCCTATTGGAACCGCCTATTTGCCTGAGCAACGCCATCACCATAACCTGATCCAACAGGATAGTAGCTGGATTCTCTTTGGTGGCTATGGCTCTTTCCGGTATTTCAATGGTTTTTATAGATATGATTCAACAACAGACAGGTGGCAACAACTTCCCATGCAGGGAGACAGTATTGATCCTCGCTTTTTTGCTGCAATGGGACCGACGGGCAGGGACGGCGAATTCCTGTTGTTTGGTGGGTTTGGAAATCCAACCGGTGAGCAGGTAGTAGGAGGCCGGAATTATTTTGATTGTTATCACGTTCAAATAAAGGAGCGACGCATCAAAAAACTTTGGGACAAATCATTACCCGAACAACTTTGGGTACCGGCATCCAACTTACTGATGGATGCGGATGGTTCGCATTTTTATGTATTGGGATATCCGCATCATCTTCCCAAATCAGCACTGCAATTGTATAAATTTTCAGTAGCCGACGGTCAGTTTGAACTTGTAAGCGATTCTATCCCCATTACCTCAGAAAAAATTGAAACTGAAATCAACCTGTATCGAAATGCCGAATCGGGCGAACTGGTTTGTCTGGTTCAGGAGTTTTGGAATGCAGCAGCTTCCAACCTGTTCGTGTATACGCTAAAAGATCCGCCGGTTGCCTTCAACGCACAAAGCCAGGAAACAGGGATCTGGAAAGGCTCGGGAAAATGGTGGTGGCTGCTTTTGCTGGTTCCTATTGCACTGTATTGGATTAGCAGAAGAAAACGGACCGATCTGAAAAAGCAGATGAGCCCGGCTATTCCGGTAGCAAAAGAAGAAATACGGAAGGAGGAAATTGAACAACCCCAACAAAATGCCGTGTACCTGCTCGGAGATTTTCTTGCATTTGATAAAAAAGGCATGGATATTTCACATCTTTTCAGTCCGAAAATCAGGCAGCTTTTTCTATTATTGATTGTATCGAACCGTGCCGGTAAAAAAGGTGTTGGCTCGCGCCTGATCTCCTCCACCTTATGGCCAGAGCGGGATATGGCCAGCACCAAAAACATAAGAGGCGTAACCATTAATGCTTTACGTAATATTTTGATGGAATGGGAAGGCATTCAGTTGAATTATATAAATGATGCCTACCTCCTGGAACTGGAAGCCGGCTTTTTCTGTGATTATTACCAGGTGCTGGATTTTCTACAGCAACCAAATAACGAGCAGCCGGCACCTCAACTGTTAGCCTATTTACCGCTGCTGCAACGAGGTCCGCTTTTCACCAACCTGCAGGAGGCATTTTTGGATGAATATAAATTTGAATATGAAAGTCTGCTGGTAAAGAAAGCTGCGGCAACAATTTCAACATCGGTACGGGCTGATAACTGGAACCAGTCCTATTACCTTTTGGCCAAAATAATTCATATGGCCGATCCCTTTCATGAGCTGGCACTTTCTTACCAGCTGGTTTATCTCAGAAAAACCAAGGGCATGGAAGCGGCAAGAAAGAAATACGAGGCATTTCAGGCTGAATACCAGCGCTCGCTGGGACAGGCCTTTACCCCCTCATTTGAACAGGTTGCACAGGTTTAGGTCTGTTTCACTTTCTCGTTCTCACACATTATCAAGGGGTTAATAAATTTTATTAGCCGGTTAACCCATAAATTAACCCCTTTACTAAACTGTCATTTTGTTTATTCACCTCCAGATTGCAGGACGAACTCCCGTCCTTTTATTATTAAAATTAATTGCTATATGGAAAAATGGAAACGACCCCGTTACTTCCTCGCGCTTATTCTCCTGATTCTTGCAGGAGTTGGAACGGGCTGTGTAAAATCATTCGATAAAACAAGGCCGCTGGTACTCACCTGTACCGAAGAAAAGCTGGCCAGCATTCAAACAATTTTAGATACTGCACGCGTTGGTACGGAGGATTATACCTATCCTCAGGCCAGTTATGACCAGTTGGCCGCCGCTTTTGAGGAGGTTAAAACCGGCATTTCTTACGCCCGTGCCGGTAAGTATGTACTTCAATATGAGGTAGACAATATTTGCGTTAAGGCGGATCAGGCTATGACTCAATTTCTTCAGTCTTTCAATTTTACCCTGCCTGCGGGCAGTGCCGGAGAGTTGCAGGTATTTGGACTGAATCAGCAGGGCTCCATCGATTTTGGTGATGAGCTGGCTTATTCCAATTCAAATACCTATACCATTGAACTATGGGCTAAATACGATGAAAACTTCCTGGATTTTGAGATGGCAACATTGGTGGGCACCACTTCAGAAGGACCTGAATCGGCCTGGCCCAATGCCAAATTTGAAGGCTGGAACATCCATTTCCAGCGATCCGGTAATCTTCGGGCAAGTATGGGTTGCGGTCCCGGCGTACTGGAACAGGCCCGAGCCTATCCGCAGAATTTTGGCGAGTGGAACCATATTGCGCTGGTATGGGATATTAATGCGGCCATAGCTCCTGGTGATGATCGTCCGTATCATATGAAACTCTATGTAAATGGAGAGCTCTACTGGCAGAAGAACAATGATATTATTCTGGGAGGATCGCCTGCACCAATGTTGCCATCCAGCCGAAGAAAAATGAGGGCATTCATAGATCCCTATCACCCTTCCAGGTGCATGACCGGGTATATGAAAAAATTCAGAATGTGGAACGAAGCCAAAACACCGGAACAACTGAAGTCGTTGATGACCACAGAAGTTAACGGTACTGAAGCAAAGTTGCAATGCGCCTGGGATTTCACCGAAGTGCCGCAGGATCCTGCCGTTAATCCGGATAAAACCGGACGATATAATGCCCGCATTATAGGATCCCATAAATGGATGCCCGCCAAATAACCCCATCAATTAAAAATCTTCACATGAAACTTGCCATAACAGCACGAGTGGGTGCAGTCTTGCTGATGTTTTGCTGCCTGCAGTCAGCGTTGCCGGTTGCCGCACAAACAACAGAGCAATCAGCAACTATTAAAGAAATCAGGGGACGCATCGTTAATAAGGAAAATCAGCCACTGGTTGGTGTTTCTATTGTGGTGAAAGGAACCGATCAGGGAACCGTTACCGATCAGGATGGCCGCTTCATACTTCGCGCCGCCGCCAATGCCCTACTGGAAATCTCCAATATGGGATTTGCAAATCAGGAACTGCAGGTTGCAGGAGTAACAGGAGCCATCACCATAACCCTGACCGAATCAGATGCCACACTGGACGGTGTGGTGGTAATAGGATACGGGTCTATTAAGAAAAAAGATGTAACCGGAGCCATTGCCAGTATTGACGGAAAGTCGTTGCAAAAGGCGATGACTTCCGACATATCTCAGGCATTAAATGGTCGGGTTGCCGGGGTGAATGCGATTAAATCTTCTAACCGTCCGGGTGCCGGATTTAATATTGAAATCCGCGGCGTCAATTCCTTCAATTTCAGCAATGAACCATTGTATGTTATCAATGGGGTGCCTTCCACCACCGGGATGCGGCATTTGAATTCAGCGGATATCGAATCTATTGAAATACTGAAAGACGCATCTTCTTCAGCCATCTATGGATCAAGAGGTGCCAACGGAGTAGTGATTATTACCACCAAAGGAGCCGGAAGAAGAGATGGTTTTGAAATCAACTACAATGGTTTTGCAGGCCTTAAAGCTGCAGCGCGCATACCTGATATGATTGGTTCGAAAGGTAATGGTCTGGAGTATGTTGATTATCGGGTAGCACTCTGGACCAATAAATATGGTCCCAGTTCTCTGAGTCGCCCTGATTTTTTAACCCCGGAAGAAAAAGAGCGGGTACGGTTTGGAGAATACTATGATTGGTCGAGAGAGGTGTTGAAAACCGGGATGATCAATAATCATAATATTTCTGCGTCGGGCGGATCAGCCAAAACCTCTTACACCTTCGGCCTTGGATACCTGGGTGAAGACGGTATTGTTGGCAGAGAAAAATTTGATCGCTTAACCGCTAATCTGGGATTGGAGCAGCGCTTTAATTCTTCCATCAAAATGGGCTTCAATACCTATGCTTCCAAAGTAAAAATTGATGAAGGTTCTTCTGAAGCATTGATTAATGCCTATTTTATTCCGCCGATTGTGAGTCCATATGATAAGGATGGCAACCTGCTGTTTCGCGCACAACCAACTTCCAGTAAAGTGAATCCGCTGATGGATATGCAGAATGATATCAGGCAGCGGGATGAAACCTATCTCAATGTAATGGGCTATCTGGAGGTGACACCTATTAAGGACATCAGTTTCAAAACACAGGTAGCCATGCAATACGATGCATACACCTACGGTACGTTCAAAGGCACTATGACGCAGGCAAAAGCAGGCGTTAATCCGGCGGAAGCATATAAGGGTACCGGTAGTAATATGAACTGGGTTTGGGATAATATTTTAACCGTACGCAAACAATTGGGAGAGGATCATAAATTCCATTTCATTGGCCTGTTTAGCATTCAGAAAGACCAGCATGAAGCAGCCGGAATGCGGGGAGATGGACTTCCTTATAACTCAGACTGGCATGCCATCCAAACAGCTGATCAGATCACCGATGTGACGTCCAATTACTGGGAATCTTCCCTGGTTTCATTTATGGGAAGACTCAATTATACGTTTAAGGATAAGTATCTTTTAACAGTAACCAACCGGTATGATGGTTCATCGCGACTGGCACCTGGTAACCGCTGGGGTATGATGCCTTCTGCAGCATTGGGATGGCATCTTTCCAGGGAAAATTTCCTACAACAGGCAGACTGGCTGAATGATTTGAAACTTAGGGTGAGTTATGGACTAACCGGGAATAACAATGTTCGGCATGATGTTACACAAACTCGTCTGGCCATGTCGAGATATAATTTCGGAAATCTCGGTATCAACGGATTTGGACTGGGTGGAGAAATTGGTAATCCAAACCTGAAATGGGAAATGACTTCAGAATGGAATGCAGGGCTTGATTTCAGTTTGATGAAAAACCGAATCAGTGGTACGGTAGATGTGTACAAACGAATTACCCGGGATCTCATTTTTGAACGCCGAGTAGCCAATGTAAATGGTTATTCTTCTTATCTGGAAAATATAGGATCCACTTCCAATCAGGGAGTAGAGCTAGGATTGAATACCATCAACATAGCCAGTAAAAACTTCACCTGGAGAACCAATTTAACTTTTAGCCGTAACCGAAATAAAATTGTAGATCTCTATGGCGATAAAGCCAGTGATGTGGCTAACCGCTGGTTTATCGGACAACCGATTCGGGTAATCTATGATTATCAGTTCGAGGGTATCTGGCAGGAAAATGAAAAAGACCTTGCCGCCGTGTTAGGTAAGGCACCCGGACATATAAAAATTCAGGATGTCAATAACGATGGAAATTTTGATGAACGCGATATGAAAGTATTGGGTTCACCAAATCCGGATTGGACGGGCGGTATGACCAATACCATTACCTATAAGAATTTTGATTTCTCTGTATTTGTTTATGTACGCAAAGGTGGTTTGTACAATGATCAGTTTACTTATATGTTCACTGCCTGGGACAATGAGCATTGGAATAAACTGGATGTCAATTATTGGACACCGGAGAACGGAAGCAATGAGTATCCGGGAATTGGAGCTGTTTCCTTACACACACAGGTATTGGGACATGTAAGTGGAAACTTTGTAAAAATCCAGAATATAAACCTGGGATATACCTTCAATCAGTCAGCCATTTCAAGGCTTAAAGCAAAACAACTAAGAGTATATACGACGGTTCAGAATCCGTTTACAATTACAAAGTATAAAGGATTTGATCCTGAATCCATTGGAGAAAACCCCTACAGCAATTTATCTGTCATGCCCATTATGTACACACTGGGTGTAAATCTAACCCTCTAATCCAAAAAATTAGCAACAATGAAATCATTCAAAAAAATGCTGGTCGGTCTGGTGGTGAGTGGCACCCTGATGGCTGGTTGCAATAAAATTCTGGATACTAAAAATCCATCCTATACCACGGATGATTTTTTCAATACCAAACAGGGAGTTGAAAAATTGCTGGTAGATGTATACAGCAAACTGAGGGGGCATTACAATACTGCCAAGATTCAATATTGGGGAACGGATATTTATCTGGCTGCAGATGATAATCCGGATGCCCGAATGTTCAATGCCTATGACAATACATTTAACAGCACCGCAGGTGTGGTTGGAGGATATTGGAATAACCTGTATAAAATGATACAGGAAACCAATATTCTGTTGAATCGCATGAAGCCGGAAATGGAGGGATTAAGTGCTGGCGAATACACCACCATGCAGGCCGAGGCAAAATTTTTGCGGGCGCTTGCATATTATTACCTCGTAGAAACATTTGGTCCTGTGCCCTTGCTGATTGAAGAATCAACCACTCCTATTACAACTGTAACGAGGCAGCCGGAAGCCGATATCTACAGCTTTATGCTTGAAGAATTAACGGCAATTCAGGATCACCTGCCGATGAAGCCAACACAAACTGGCCGGGTAGGTAAAGGAGCGGTGTATCAGTTGCTGGGTAAAATCTATTTGACCCGAGCCTATCGCAGTTATGGAAGCAGTTCAGATTTTACAACAGCCGCCGGATATTTTGATCAGATCATTAATGATGCAGGTAATACGTTTACCCTGCTTCCCAATTTTGCAAGTGTATTTGATGAAAATAATCAGGCAAACCGAGAAGTGATATTCTCTATACAATATACCAGTGATCGAAATTTTGTGGGTGGTGGAAATCCCTTGCAAAGCATGTTTGGGTTTTGCATAAACTGCTTTTATCCTTCCATGTTTATTGAAGCTCAAAAGGATTATTCTTATATGCAGCGGGAATTCTGGATTAATCCACGGGTACATGAGTTGTTTGATCCGTCTAAGGACAGCCGTTATGAAGCCAGTTTTCAACGAAGTTTTACCATCAACAATCCGGATCATCCAAGATTGGGAGAGCCTGGTTTGTTTATGCCGGTTTGGAACGATGGTTCAGGTAACACAATAGGTGCTGAAGAATTTATTCCATTCAAAGACAATGAAGGAAATTATCTCTGGTACCCTCAATTGGCTTCCAATCCGGAATTAGCAAAGGGCTCAGATAAAATGCCGATTCTGAAAAAATTCAAGGATACAAAAATTCTGTGGACGGGTCCGGGTTCACGTGAAGCGGTAGTATACCGGTTGGCTGACACGTATTTACTTTCTGCAGAAGCGCATTTGGGTGCAGGTGCCACCAATACAGCGCTGGAGCGAATGAATGCAGTTAGAAGAAGAGCTGCTATTAATGATGAACTGCGGGATGATATGGAACTTTCTGATATTGATATGGACATCTTATTGGATGAAAGAGCCCGTGAATTGCTGGGAGAATATGATCGTTGGTTTGATCTTAAAAGAACAGGCAAACTGATAGAACGTACCCTTGCCAATAATCCGCAGGCGAAGGCAACCAATAATTTATCAGCCATCCATTTGCTGCGGCCAATACCTCAGGATGAAATCAACAAATTAAGCGGATTAACCCAAAACACCGGGTATTAATCCATGGCGCTCACCATTTAATCTGAAATAATGAAAAATATGATACTACTTGTTGGGCTGGCAGCTCTCACAACAGTTTCTGCCTGCCATAAATACGATCGGCCAAATCCGGGTGACAGGCCGGTAACAGACAGTACCTTTATTTACAACGAACAATACGATGCCGTTGCTGATAAAGGACAATATTGGATTCCCAAACAAAAAATGGGAAAGGATTACTGGCTGGTGGTGGACTCACGCAGTAATGACAATAATAGCAACAACAATAGTTTGCGCAATCATATACTGGCAGAATCGATTATCGGAGTAACCGCGCTTGCGGTGAACGAAGGCAGAAGTGAAACCATGGTATGGACCCAGGATCCCAATTCAAACTATACGGAAGTGGCAAAAAGACTGGGGATGTCACATATAGGCAACCAATCTACCTGGGAATTAATTCAACACCATGGTAACGTAAAAAGCCATATTGAAGGATATATACTTTGTGATGTAAATAAACAGGAAAGTATATCTGCTGCAACCGTAGCAGCCCATGTTTATCGTTCAATAATTGTGGATGTGGAATATGAACAGCGGGTGAAAGACCTTGGTTATACCATGAAATATGATGCAAGGGAAAAAGGTCCGCAGGACGCCTGGACGGAATTCAAAGACCAGTGCAATAAAAATGCGATGGTACTTATGCCAACTCTAACCGGAAATCAGAAAGGTTATGCCATTGCACATAAACTGATGCTGATGAATTTAAATAAGGAATATGCCAATCCGGCTGCCGGAAATAATAATGCTTTGTTTGAGGAGGTGCTGAATTCACTTCAACCCTTATCTCCTGTATTGGGATGGGAACAGGGACTTGATGAAAAAGCTTTTGTGGAGAAGGTATCGAAATCCGGAAACCTGATGGTGCCGTTCGACTGGGCCTGGAATGCTACGATGATGTCGGCTGATTATGAGAGCAAGATCTCAGGACTTGCCAAGGTAACCAACCCGCAGTTTATCAACTATGATACCACTAAATCATACGCAAGTTTTCTGTTGTCAGATGGGGACAATGTTATGTGGATGATGAATGATTTCAATAATTCCTCCTATTATGGAAACGCAGGTGCTGGTGACATTAATATGAGTTTTGGATTACCAATTGCAAATCTGGCGATGCTGAGTCCGATTCAACTGGATCGCCTATTGGCAGCACAACATCCAAAAACATCCATAGTAGAATACGGTGGCGGTGGATATTATTATGCGGATAATTTTGCGGAGAATAAGGATCGTTCAGGTTTGCTAAGACAATTGGCGGATAAAGTGAGTCATCATATGCGGCAACATCGCACAAAGGTATTGGGACTTTTTTGTGATGATGTGAAATCCGAAAAAGCGAAAGAAGCGTTTCAGGCGTTTATAAGTCAGAATGATCAGCTTACCGGTGTGATAGCTGTGCAATACACACCTTATGCAGGTGGAAATGGAGATGTGATGTGGTTTGAAAACAGTCAGGGTATTCAGATTCCTGTGGTTACTGTTCGGTATTCAATCTGGAATCATGGTAACCGCAATAACAGCAATGAAGGAACGCCGGCGTATATAGCTTCCAAATTGAATGAGTTGGCTGCCGCACAATCGGGCAATGCCAGTGCAGTAATCGTACATGCCTGGTCTTCGTTTAAAAATATTGGCAGTTCAGCGGATCTGTTGGAGGAAAATAATGGCGGATCGGTGCGAGGTGTGGACCCTGCCCGCTGGTGCGCCGAACGGTTGAATGAAAACACAAGGGTTGTGAACGTAGAAGAAATGATCTGGCAGCTTCGTATGAAAAAACAGCCACAGCAAACGACGGAAATTTTAAAGAAATACTTTTAGGGGTTGGCTGACCCATGTGTATTTGCGGTACCTAAATACGCAAGGGTCAGCTTTTTCAATCTTTAATTTGCAGGAGATTCAACAAGCTCAGGCTCATAGTTTTGACCGCACCTTCAATTGAAGGATCAAAATCCGGCGCAAACCGCGGAGAGTGCAAAGAGGGGAGTTCCATCGCCCCCGAAAGGGCCAATTTCTTCCGCTCGGGAGTTACCGTTCCTAACCACATGATATAGGAAGGAATACGCTGCGCTTGCTGCCCGTATACCCCAAAATCTTCCCCTATCATTACCGGTGCTACGGTGGCAATGGCCGAATCTCCCAGCTGCCGCTGCAAATTGGCGCGAAGCCGGGCGCCGAGAGCGGGATCATTGTAAACGGATGGAATCGACATATCCAGTAAGTTATAAACAGGCAAACGGGTACTGTCCAATCCGGCTGCCAGGGCCAGGTTATTTCCGATTGTTTTGATGCGATCAAAAATCAATTGGCGCGCCTCTTTGCTGAAAGAGCGGATCGTAAGTCGTAGCTCCACCTGATCCGGTACAATATTGCCCACTGTGCCTCCCTGAATGGCGCCTACGGTAACCACTGCGTTTTCTGTAGTGGGCAGGTTACGGCTCACGATTGTTTGCATTGCCAGCACATATTGCGATGCAAGCACCACCGGATCAATGGTTTTATTGGGCATGGCCCCGTGTCCGCCTTTTCCGAAAACCGTAATATTCAGCATATCCACCGCCGCCATTGAATAGCCATCACAAAAGCCCGCTTGTCCGGCTAACAATTCCGCATGATCATGTAAAGCGATTTGAGCCATGGGCACCGGTAGTTTTTTATAGTTTGCGGAGGCGACCACTTTTTTGGCTCCCTGCCCGGTTTCCTCGGCAGACTGCGCCAGCAATACCAGTGTGCCCGACCAGGATTTTTTCAATTGGGTCATTATCTGTGCGGTTCCCAGCCAGCTGCTCATATGCAGATCATGCCCACAGGCATGCATGGCAGAATTGGTGCTGGCAAAAGGCAGTCCGGTTAATTCTTTCAATGGTAATCCATCCATATCGGTACGGTACAGAATAGTGGGACCATTTCCATTCTTTAGCACAGCCGCAAAACTTTGATAACCCAGTGAATCAACCAATTCCCAGCCCAATGCTTTCATCTCTTTTTTCAAAAAGGCAGCAGTCTGGATTTCTTTGGTACTTAGTTCCGGATTGGCATGCAGGTATTGATACCAGGCAGAATAGGTATGCTGCTTCTCTTTTATAGAATTTTCCAACTGGGATAAGTTGAGCTGGGCGGAAACGGGAATACTTAAAATTAATCCAAAAAAAAGAATCGATACTGCTTTATAAGCCATCTGCATGTCATGTAATTATTGTCTAAAGTTATCTACTTTGAAAACTTGAACTGGTTCATGTTGTTTAATCTGTAGCTCGAGGAACTTGCAGACGCAAATAAAAGTATATGAAATTCAATAATATTAAGATCAAATCACCTGATCCGGAGAGGCTGCTGGAATTTTATCGGGATCAATTGGACCTGCTGCAGGAACCAATTGAAAATGGTGTAAAGATTAAGATTGGTGCCTCCAGACTGACTATAGAAAAGGGAATAAAAAACCCGGATCAGCGCTATCATTTCGCATTCAATATTCATCCTGCTTTATACGGCGATGCCATTCAGTTTCTGCATGAAAAGAAAATACCCCTGATTTTAAACAATGGCCAGGAGGAAATTGACTTCCCCGACTGGAATGCCTATTCCGTTTATTTCAGAGATCCGGATGGAAACATTCTGGAATTTATTGCCCGATTCAATTTGGAAGACGGGCCGATTCCGGAGGAATTCAACCCTGCCTCCATCTGGAATATTAGTGAGGTGGGTCTTCCTGTTGCGAATAATGAAGCATTTGTAAGGGCTGTTCAGGAACATACGAATGCTCCTGTTTGGAAGTCCTACGGACCCGGTTTTCAGGCCCTGGGCGATGAGGAAGGGTTATTGATTGTTTCCTCCATTGGCCGAAACTGGTTTCCTACCACAGACCCGGCTGTTGCGCTTTCGCTCACCGTTGAAATGGATGGCAAGGGAACCGATTTTACCTACGACGATATGCAGTTTACATTTCTGGCGGCTCAATAAGTGAAGGTCAGTCCCGCTCCCCAGCTCATATCACTGTCATAATGGGTGGAGACGGATATATATTTCGTTGCGATATAACGGAATCCGGCCATGTATTCTTTATCACTGTTCACCAGCAAATTCATTCGAAGGCGACTGCTGATAGGAATATCTTCCCGTCCCAACTGAACACGAACCCTTCCATCTGTATCAATACGGGCGTCCGCGCGCAGCAACATGGGCAGCAGGTATTGTACTCCGAAACAGACTGCTGCACGCTGGTCTTTTGTATTCGCCTGGCCGAATATATTTTTCTCCGGCTCGGAATCCTTGCGATAGCGCCAGTCGAATCCGACATAGGGCATCAGGAACTGTCGTTTACCAATCAGGCGACCGATATGCACTTCATTTTCAAATCCCTTTCGGGCATTCAGGCCCAGTCGCCATTCAGTTTGCAGTAACCAGCGGGTATTGGCCAGCATGATTTCCCCATCCGATCCGTTGGACTCCAGCCCTATTTGTGCACCCAGATAAAAACGACGGTCATCGCGATATACTTTTTTCAAAGCCTGTTTCGCATCGGGTAATTGCGGATTGGGTGGGGTGTTTTCATAGGTAAAAATTCGCCCCATGCCCGCCATCATATGATAAAGTATGTGACAATGAAAATACCAGTCGCCGTATTCTTCGGATGCATGAAATTCAATGGTATCCGTTTCCATCGGCATAATATCCAGCACGGTTTTCAGGGGTGCTTGTTCACCCTGTCCATTTACAACCCGGAAAAAATGGCCATGTAAATGCATGGGGTGTCGCATCATGGAATTATTCTTTAAAATGATGCGGATATTTTCGCCTTTGCGGATTAGAATTTTATCGGATTCTGAAATTGTTTTATTGTCCATCGTCCAAACATATCGGTTCATGTTGCCTGTTAGTTCAAATAATAGTTCGCGAACGGGGCCGGCGGGCAGGGTGGTGTTGGCCGGTGCTTTCAGCATGGCATAATTCAGGGTTATCAGTTGTTGATTGCTGTCAGCAATTTCGAGGTACATGACCGTATTCATATCCATCTGCTGCAGGCTCATGTTCATGCCCATATCATGCATACTGCCATCTGCATTGGTCATATCGTTCATCATCTTCATGCCGGCGAAATAATTGAGTCGCCCCAATCCGGGTGCAGCATGTGTTTCTCCTTCACCCAGCCAGATACTGGTATAATTGGTGCGGTCTTCAGAAATGGCTCTGAATTCAAATGAGCCGTTTTCCGGGAGCACCACTTTAACATCATAGGTTTCCGATACACCTACTATCAACCGATCCACTTCCACGGGTTCTACGGGTTGTCCGTCTGAACCCACCACCCAAATTTTACCACCGGCAAACTGCAACCAGAAATAGGTGGAGGAACTTCCGTTGATCACCCTCAGGCGAATGGTATCACCGCCTTTGAGATCTTTTCTATAATCGGCCGGTTTACCATTGGTGGTTAATAAATCGTAATAGACATCGCTAACATCCATCGCCAGCATACGTTTCCATTCATTTTCCAGTTTGGTACCCAATTGTTTTTCACGGATAGCCTGCGCATAGTTTTGCGTTGCTTTCTTTTTGATGGCATACCAGTCGGTTGCGAAATGTAAGGATCGTTCTACCTGATGCGGATTTTCATTGGTCCAGTCGCTCAGCAGTACGACCTGTTCTTTTTCTTCCGGAGCATTTTTGGGATGAATGACAATAGCGCCATACATACCGGATTGCTCCTGCAACATGGTATGTGAATGATACCAGTAGGTACCGTTTTGTTTGATAGGGAAACGATAGATATGCGTTCCTCCAGATTTGATGGGCGCTGTTGTAAGATAGGGCACACCATCCTGTTCGTTGGGAAGTATCAGTCCGTGCCAGTGAATGGAAGATTCCATATGCATTTCGTTGTGCACATGAATTTCTGCAGTATCACCTTCAGTGAAATGCAGGGTAGGACCCGGAATGGTTCCATTAATGGCAATAGCCCGGGCCTTTTTATTGGTGTACTGCACGAGACTGTCTGTTAGGTATAGGTGCAGCACAATTTTATTACCGATTTCCGTACGAAAAGGCAGGCGGCTGGTGGAGTTCGTGTTATGGTGCTGGGCCATAACACGAACGCCTATTATCATTGAGAAAACCAACAGGAGGAGACGCATGATCTTTTTATTGAAGGGTGTCTGTAATGGATCCGCAGGTTAACATGGTAGCACCGTAATAAGGATTTTTAATCGCTTTATCAGCGCTGAGCCAGTAGGTTTTTTTCATGGGACAATAGTCAACATAAATAGCCTGGTTATCGAGTTTGGCTGCTTTGGCAAACAGGATCATGGTATTGGAGAAAGGAGCAAAGTCTTTTCTCTGGCTGTTGATATCTGCACTTGCTGCAATTTTACCTGCATCCTTCAATAAGGCATCTTTGAAAGGTTTGATTTCATTCAAAGGCGATTGATTGACCAGTTTGATAAAATAACCGGCCTGCTCCGCAGCTTTTTTTGCATTACCCTGAACGAGTACATCTTTCAACTGGTAATAGGCAGATAATAATTCATTCCGACTTTCCTGGGCCTGTACAGCCATTACACTGAACCCGGAAATTGCCATGGATAATAGAAAATTTTTCATGATTTATATTTTTTCAGCTTTATAACCGGCATCTTCCAGTGCTTTGATAATGCTGGCAGAAGTTATATTTTCTGAATTGGGAATAGTAAGCACTTTGGCAGGATCCTGAAGATCCACTTCCCAGTTTTTTTGTCCTGCGGTTTCATTTAAGAAAGGTGTTACTTTTTCGATACAACCACTGCATTTGATGGTGGTTTTAAATTGTAGTTTGTCCATTTTTTAAGTTTTAAATGTTTGATAATTTCAATCGTAAACTATTGCCGACAACACTTACGGAGCTCAGCGCCATAGCGGCTCCGGCAATCATTGGGTCTAAAAGGAAACCGTTGAAGGGATATAGTATTCCCGCTGCAATCGGGATGCCAATAATATTATAGATGAATGCCCAGAAAAGATTTTGGCGGATGGTAGCCACTGTTTTTCGGGAAAGTTTCAGGGCTTTTGGTATGCTGTTCAGATCAGAACCAATAAGGGTCATTTTGGCAACATCCATAGCGATATCAGATCCCTTTCCCATGGCGATACTGACATCTGCCTGAGCCAATGCATGACTGTCGTTAATGCCATCTCCAACCATCGCCACAACCTTGCCTGCTGACTGAAGTTGCTGTATGAAAGCTGCTTTATCAGATGGCATCACTTCAGCCTTATAATTGGTCAGCTTAACTTCTTTTGCAATGGCAGCAGCTGTTTGTTGATTGTCGCCGGTTAACATATAGACTTCTATACCGGCATTTTGCAGGGTTAGGATAGCCAGAGCAGAACCGCTTTTAATTTGGTCGGCTATCGCCAGAATTGCAACAGCTTTTTTATCCTCTGCAAAAACGATCACTGTTTTGGCTTTTTTCTGGAGAGATTCGATTAAGGTTTCCTGTTCTTTGACAAATTGAACTCCTTGCTGGTCCATTAATCTCCGGTTACCGATGGTATATTGTTTTCCATTTACCTGTGCCTGAATTCCCATACCGGTGATACTGGTCGTTTTATCAAGCGGAATGGTTTTTATTCCTTCTTCTTCCAGGAATTGAACTACGGCTTCAGCCAATGGATGTTCAGAAGATTTTTCGATGGAAAGTAATACTGATTTCAGATCTTCTGCATTAGTGCCGTTCAGGAATTGCAGGAAGTCCAGTTTGGGTTTGCCTTCTGTAATGGTTCCGGTTTTATCGAGCACAACAGCATTCACGGAATGGGCTAATTCCAGGCTTTCGGCATCTTTGATGAGGATATTATTTTCTGCCCCTTTACCAATACCTACCATGATTGCAGTGGGCGTTGCCAGGCCTAGTGCACATGGACAGGCGATTACCAAAACCGTAACGGCAGCAAGCAGGGCGTGTGTAAACGCATTATCGCCACCAAGCAGCAACCAGCTTACAAAACTCAGGAGGGCGATACCGATTACAATAGGTACAAATATCCCTGCGATTTTATCCACCATTTTTTGAACCGGTGCTTTGGATCCCTGGGCTTCCTGTACCATTTTAATAATTTGCGCCAACACGGTTTCTGCACCTACTTTTTCTGCTTTAAACCGGAATACGCTTTTCTGGTTGATGGTGCCTGCAAACACTTTTTCACCCGAATTTTTGAGAACAGGAACAGGTTCTCCGCTGATCATACTTTCATCCACATAGGAAGATCCGCTGGTAACAATTCCGTCAACAGGAATTTTTTCACCTGGTTTTACCAATAATACATTGCCTTTTTTTACTTCGCTGATGGGAAGTTCGCTGAACTGTCCGTCTTCCATAACGAGGGTTACCGTTTTAGGTTGTAATCCCATCAGTTTTTTTAATGCGGAGGAGGTATTTGATTTGGCTTTTTCTTCCAATAGTTTACCAAGGGAAATAAAAGCAATAACCACTGCGGCAGCCTCAAAATATACGTGGGCGTGCAGGCCTCTTGCATGCCAGAACTCAGGATAAATGGTGGTGAAGGCACTGAATATCCAGGCTACACCAGTGCTTAGGGCAACGAGGGTGTCCATATTGGCTTTTTTATGACGGGCCTGTTTCCATGCGTTGATAAAAAAAGAGCGACCGAAATAGAACACAACGGGTGCAGAGAGCAGGAGCATAATCCAGTTACCATAGGGCATATCCATAAAAAACATTCCGATCACAACAATTGGAACAGAAAGAAGGGATGCCCAGGTGGTTCGTTGTTTTATGGCTTTAAAATGCTCCTGCTGGGAGGCTTCCTGAATTTCCTGTTGATTTTCCTTTTCAATAACCAGATCGTATCCGATTGATTGAACCGTTTGGCGGAATTGTTCAGGTCCGGTTATTGCCGGATCGTAGCTTACCCAGGCAGACTGGTTGGCATAATTGACGCCCGCATCGGATACACCGGCTACCGACTTCAGCATGGATTCCACACTCACCGCACAGGCAGCACAGGTCATCTCCAATACAGGATAGCTTTCTTTTTTAAGTAGAACCGACATAGATCTGAATTTAGGTGCGTTTGCTAATAGGGCAAAGGTCCGCCCCCCTGCAGGATCTATTGTTATACAATCACCAGTATCTGTTATATAATTATTGGCCTACCTGATCGAGCGGTTTGCGCTTGTTTTCCCGCAATTGTTTGAAATGGGTGGGGGTGAGTCCGGTTATTTTTTTGAACTGCAGCGAGAGGTGCTGCACACTGCTATAACCCAACTGATCAGCAATTTCGCTCAATGAAAGCTCATCATAAAGAAGTAATTCCTTGGCGCGTTCAATTCTTTGTGCAATAACATACTTTTCAATGGTAATTCCTTCAATGGAAGAGAAAAGGGAAGAGAGGTAAGAATAATCGTGGTGTAATTCTTCGGCAAGCAGGACCGATATTTTAGTGTTTAGTTCTGCCTGTTCCTTGTTATGGATTAGCTGAAGTAGAACGGTCTTGATTTTTGAAACGAGGGTTGATTTTTTATCATCCAGTAATTCGAAACCAAGCGCATCCATCGACAAACGAAAATTCTCCAACTGTTCTGTCGTAGGAATGGTAGAAAGCTCTACTTCTCCCAACTGAATTTGCCGATAGGATAAATTTTGTTTATCCAGTTCCTGCCGTACCACCAGGATACAGCGATCACAAACCATATTTTTAATAAATAACTGCATGTGTGGTTTTGCAAAACTAAATCATTGTATTTTAGGATTATGCTAAAGATTGACGCGCATCATCATATATGGGACTATGATCCCGTTTTACATGCCTGGATTGATGATTCCATGGCAGTTATTCAACGTAGTTTTTCACCGGCTGATTTTGAACCGATAATACGGGAGGCAGGAATAGATGGAACCGTGCTGGTGCAGGTAAATCAGAACCAGGAAGAGAATTATTTGTTTTGTGATGCGGCGGATCGCGCACCGTTTATCAAAGGGGTAGTTGGATGGGTAGATTTGCCTGCTGCGGATTTATCCGAACAGTTAACAGAGTTAAAAAAAATGCCTAAGCTGAAAGGCTTCCGGCATATAGCGCAGGCTGAGCCGGCAGATTATTTGAGCCGGCCAGAAATAATAAAAGGGATTAAGGAGTTAGGCAAGCATGGATTTACCTATGATATTTTAATTAAACCTGATCAGATGGATGCGGCTATTGCATTGGTTAAAGCCTGTCCCGATCAGCCATTTGTGCTGGATCATATAGCGAAGCCCTATATTAAAGCGGGTGATATTGCAGGCTGGCGGGAAAACATGTACAGAATGGGAGAGATGGAAAATTTGTATTGTAAAATTTCCGGTGTAATAACAGAAGCTGACTGGCAGCATTGGACTGCCAGTCAGATCTATCCTTATTTTGATGTGGCATTGGAGGCATTCGGAGCCAAACGGCTTTTATTTGGCAGCGACTGGCCGGTTTGTCTGGTTGCAGGTTCCTATAAGCAGGTGGTTGATCTCGCAGGAAACTATGTTCAGTCATTAAGTTTGGATGAACAGGCTGCTTTCTGGGGAGGTAATGCCAATCGGTTTTACAAACTTAGTTCCTGATCAGCAGTTCCTTTATTTTGTTGGAAAGGAAATGCGCGAAAGGAGGGTCTACATCCGACAGAATTATAACGTTATAACCTGAGATGGTGTAGATATTCAACTCGGTACATACTTTTATATATCCCCCACTGTGTCCAATTATATGTTCTGTTCCTATTTGAGCATGTTCGGATCCTAGTCCATATTCTTCGTTGAATGTATAGGTGAGTAATTCTTTGGTACTTGATTTGTTGAGTAAAGTGCTGTTGCGAAGGGCCTGACTGAAATTGTTCAGATCCTGAACGGTGGACTTACCACCACCTGATCCGTTTTGAACACTTGTTTCGTTCATACCAGCCGGCCTGAATATATGTTGCACAAGGTAGTCTTCATAGTTTTGATGTGATAAGGTGGAAACTAAAACTCCGAGCCATGCAAACCCGTTATTGCTATACTGCCACTTGCTTCCCGGAGCAAAACGGACCTGATCCGATTCAAGCAGCGGAAGGAAATCTGCATCAGTTTTGAGGCTTGCTTTCAATTGTTCATATTCCGGGTGCTGAAAGAAATCACCCAAACCTGAACTATGGGTTAATAATTGCCGGATAGTGATGGAACGAATGGCTGCATTTTTTATAAAGGGAAGGTGTTTTGCAAGGGAATCATCGAGCGCAAGTTTACCCTCGTCCCGCAGTTGAAGAATTGCAACAGCAGCAAAAAGTTTACTAAGAGAGGCAAGTCCGTATAAATTCGTCTGACCGATTTTTTTCTTGTAGACCGGCACATTATTTTTTGTAATTAGTATTTCACCGGAGAAGGGTTGAAGTTTGGTTGCAAGGTAATTGTCGATCTGCTTTTGAATAGTTTCAGTTGAAAGAAGACCCTGCTGCATAAGTTCCGTGCTGAACCGGTGTGGTTGTAAGGTGCGGTCTTTAAATTGGGTATTTGTATTGGTGTATACCATTATTTTCCACCAGCCATCAAATTGTCTGTCTTTAGCCAGGATTTGTACTGAGCTGTCAGAAATGGGATTTATTTTAACAGTTTCTAAAGCACCGACCCCACGAGCGCCATTTTTGAAGCCCTGAAGTTTGCGAAGCTTTAAAGCTTGTTCCCAATTTGCCTGATCCAGCCATTGGTTATATAGCAGGGTATCGGTATTGTTATGCGCTGTAATGTAAGCCTGGGCCAGGGTTTGAAGTTGTGAAATCTTATCGGTTGTTTGTGCAAAACAGGATAAGGAGAGGAATAAACCAAGGGCCGGGAAGATGTTTTTTTTCATGGTAAATGATGTAGTTGATTTTAGTGACTGGCAGGTATGACTACAATCATTCCAATTTGGTTACCCGGCAAGTTATCATGCCATAAAAAAATCGTATCTTTTTCTTCCACAAAATCAGTGGTATGAAAAAGAAAAACAACAATTGTTTGCAGTATGCGATCTGGATTGATTTACAAAAAGCGGTAATAGCGTGTAAGGATGAAGAAGGCAGTGTTAGCACGGAATCACTTCAATCAGAAATTGATACGCGTGTTCGTTTTGATGGCGAAGGTTCGAACAAGAACCGTTTGTTTGGTGCTAAATTGAATCAGGAGAAGCATGCCCAAAATAAGCTACAGCAGCAACGGAAAGCATTTTTAAAGGAAGTAGTGGGAAAATTAGCGAAGGTTGAGTCAGTAATAATTTTAGGTCCGGCTGACACCAAATATGAATTACACAAGGAGATGGAAAAGAAAAAATCCTTATCGAATGTACCGGTTCAGGTGAAATCGGCGGACAAGATGAAATTACATGAATTAAAAGCGGTATTAAACCCTGTCCCCCCGCCGAGATCCGTTGGCCGAGTGCCAAGATCCAAATAAATCTTTTGAAATGGGCAGGATCTGAACCTGTTCCTCCGGCAATACCTGGTATCCAAAATCGTAACAGACGAAAAGGGGTACCGGGTTTTTTAGGTCGATCACTTCGGTATGATACTTAAACTGAAATCCTTTATACACCAATACTTCTTTGGAAACGGTGTAATCGGGCGCTGCCTGTTCGTAAATATCTGCCAGTATATTCCTGTTTCTTCTTAATGCGTAATTGATTGTTTTAATCAGGTTGGCAGAAGAATGTTCCAGCTTGTTATTGTAGGCATTTCTGCAGATAGAGTCGCAGAATTTTTTATCGGATCTGCCCCGGAGGGCATCCTTGCACCAGAGGCAGTTGCGGAGGGGTTCTATAGAATGCATTGTTTAATTTTTTTCCAAAATACCCTGATCCGATTTTCCAAACAAGCGTTTAATAACGGTATTCTTATGATTTAAACACTTATCAGTCGTTTAATTTTCTCCTTTCCAATCAAATTTACACGCTGCTTTATCAAAGAAGCAGAAACTGATTCTTTAACAAGGCGGGCGGAATGCCTGCAACAAAAACCGAGTTATGAGTGAGAAGAACAATCGTGTGTTTCTGATTGGACATTTAGGATCCAATCCGGAAATCAAGGAAACAACAACCGGAAAAAAAGTGGCACATTTTAAAATTGCAACCAATGACAATTATCAGAATGGCCAGGGTGAGCGGGTGACAGAAACGCAATGGCATAATCTGATAGCCTGGGGAAAGTTGGCGGAGAGAGTAGAAATGGAGGTACGTAAGGGAGCAGAGATTTCAGTGGAGGGGAAAATCTCATACCACAATTATGTGGATAGTGATGGGCTTAAACGCTATGTAACTGAAATTACGGTGTTTGATTTTAGTGTGATCCGCCAGCCTAAAAAGGTCGAGGCCTGATTTGTGAGATGATCTGTAGCTTTACGGCGATGACAAGTCACGACAGTACAAACAGGCCATTGGATCTTGCCATGCGTTTTATACTTCATACCCACCGCTCTGTATTTCTTACAGGGCGGGCGGGTACTGGTAAGACGAGCTTTTTAAAGACCATTAGGGAATTATGCAGTAAAAAGATGGCAGTGGTTGCACCTACCGGTGTAGCGGCGATCAATGCAGGGGGTGTAACCATGCATACTTTTTTTCAATTGCCGCTGGGGGCTTTTGTCCCTTCCGGCTCTATTCCCGATTCAGGAGAGCAGTTATTTAATAATAAAGCGAGTATGCTGCGAAATCTTCGTTTCTCACAACCGAAACGGGATTTGTTTCAGGAGCTCGAGTTATTGGTAATAGATGAAGTGAGCATGGTGCGTGCCGATCTGCTGGATGCGGTGGATGCAGTATTGCGATTTATCAGAAAAAAACCACAGCTGCCATTTGGCGGAGTTCAGGTGTTGTTTATTGGTGATTTATGGCAGTTGCCTCCGGTTGTATCGGATAAGGAATGGGTTTTTTTAAAAGAGCATTATGCCAGTCCCTTTTTCTTTGATGCTGCTGTAATGAAGGAGGCACAGCCATTTGTGATTGAATTGAAAAAGATCTATCGTCAGACGGATCCGGTTTTTATTGAACTGCTGAATAAAGTGCGGAATAACCAGTTGGATCAGATCAGCTGGCATGCATTGCACGAACATTATCAGCCGGGATTTCAGTCGGGTAAGGAGGAGCATTATATAACGCTTAGTACACATAATAGTCGGGCTGATTCAATTAATCAGCAGGAGTTAAACCGGCTGGAAGGAAATCTGTTCCGGTACGAGGCTGAAATTTCGGGTGATTTTGGTGAAAAATCATATCCGGCTGAAGAGGTGCTGGAATTAAGGGTTGGTGCGCAGATTATGTTCATCAAGAATGATAAGGGAGAATTCCGTCGTTTTTATAATGGCAAGATTGGTGTGGTGGAGGCCCTGGACGATGAGCAGATTCAGGTCGGCTTTCCGGGAGAGGATGTTCCACTTATTCTTGAGAAGGAGACCTGGAAAAATATCCGGTACAAACTGGATAAAGCAAAGGATAAGATTGAGGAAGAAGAACTGGGAACCTTTTCCCAGTATCCTGTTCGGCTGGCATGGGCAATTACCATACACAAGAGCCAGGGATTAACCTTTGAAAAGGCGATAGTAGATGCGGGGGCAGCATTTGCACCCGGACAGGTATATGTAGCGCTCAGTCGGCTAACCGGGTTGGAAGGGCTGGTATTAAAAACAAGGATACCAATTTCTGCCATTCAGACGGATGAGCGTGTAATTTCCTTTACCGGATCGGAGTTGCCGGAATCTGCATTGGAGCAAGCCTTGTCTTCTGCAGAGCGGGAGTATGTGCTGGATTATTTTATTCAGTGCTTTAGTCTGGATGGATTGGAAACTTCGGCGGCCGACTGGTACCATGAAATTGAGAAAAAAACCAGTGTTTCCAAATGGGAGATGCTGGAAGCCTATCGGTTATTTCAGGAGAAAGTGCAAAAAATGCAGCAGGTTGCAGCCAAAACAGTCAATCATTTCAGGTCACAATTATTGAATAGTGAGGGAGCTAACGGTGATTATCTATTTCAACGTAGCAAGGATGCCGTCCAATACTTTGCGCCCTTTTTTAATGAGCTGATCAAATTGGTGGAAGAGCATGGGATAGCAATGAAAAAGGAACCCCGGTTAACCAAGTACCAGCGGGAACTGAACCAGTTAATGGAGGCGATCGATCTACGCAGGAAAAAAATGGAGCAGGTGGTTCCAATTGCAGAAGGGTTAAAAAATATGCTTCCGACAAATGAGATCAGTGATCTGATACAAGGCCTGGGAAAGAGGAAAGTCGAAACAAAAAATAGTGAGGAGAAAAAAGTAAAAAAAGAGGGGCCCAAAGAACCCCGGAAAGAGCCGGGATCTTCAGTAAAAGAAAGTCTGGATTTATGCAAACAGGGAATGAGCATACGAGAAATTGCGGAAATCAGGCTGTTTGCCATCTCAACAATAGAGGGTCATTTGGTTAAGGGAATATTGCAGGGCGATCTGGAGCCGCATTATCTGGTGAGCGAGGAAATTAGATCGTTGGTTAAGGCAGGTGTGGAAAAATTGGGGTCAGCGCAGTTAGGGCCATTAAAGGAGCATTTGGGAGATTCCATCAGTTATACCCAAATCAAGGCAACTCTTGCTTATAGTTCCTGGCTTCAGGAACAAGAGTCGGTAAAGGAATCGAAAAAACAAGTGTAAACTGCTGATAATCAATTAACCTGTTGTTTTAGGGAGCAGTGTGCCTGCAGAATGAAAGTAAAAAATAGTTGGATCGAATACACTAAATCGTATATTTGCGATATACATATAAAAGATCAGAAGCCTTTTGTTTTGACTCTACTCATCGTAATAAAACGATTCTTATGGCAATCAATAAAAAAGAAGCTTTTTCCTCAGAGGAGCAATCCCTTGCCGGATTTGCAAAAGCATTGGCGCATCCTGCCCGGCTGGCTATTCTGAAAGAACTGGCCAAACGCAATGAATGCATCTGCGGAGAATTGGTGGATGTATTGCCACTGGCTCAAAGCACGGTTTCTCAACACCTAAAAGAATTGAAAGAGGCTGGATTGATAGCAGGTACCATCGATGGCCCTAAAAGTTGCTATTGCATCAACTGGCAAAGCTTTACAAAGGCAATGGAAGATTTCCGGATATTCTTCGGTGATCTTCAGATAAAACAGGCGGCCAACTCCTGTTGCGATTAATTCCTTTTGAATCTGTCTCAAATTCATTTAAACACCTATAAAAAAGAAAATATGCAAAACGATCAGGAACTCAAATCATTGGTTCGCGAAAAATACAGCGCTATTGCCGAACAATCCACTGAACAAAACACCAGCTCCTGCTGCGGGGCAACTGCCTCCTGCTGTGGAGATGAGGTGTATTCCATCATGTCGGATGATTATACCCAACTCAACGGATATGTAGCAGATGCAGATCTGGGTTTGGGATGTGGATTACCAACCGCTTTTGCACAGATAAAAGAAGGTGATACAGTTATAGACCTGGGCAGTGGTGCAGGAAATGATTGCTTTGTAGCCCGCTCCATTGTTGGTGAAAAAGGGAAAGTGATTGGTATAGATTTTACCGATAAAATGATTGAAAAAGCCCGGACAAATGCGGAGAAAATGGGTTATAACAATGTTGAATTCCGTCAGGGTGATATCGAACAAATGCCGGTTACTGCAAATGTTGCGGATGTAATCGTGAGCAATTGTGTGCTGAACCTTGTTCCGAATAAACGGGCTGTATTCAAAGAAATTTACCGGGTACTGAAACCAGGAGCTCATTTTTCTATTTCAGATATTGTACTGGAAGGAGAAATTCCGGAGAAATGGAAACAGATAGCTGAATTATATGCAGGTTGTGTTAGCGGCGCAATTCAAAAATCGGAATACCTGGATTTTATCACTCAAACCGGATTTAAGAACAGCACCGTGCAAAAGGAAAAGTTAATTAGTATTCCAGATGATGTGTTAAGGAACTACCTTTCTGAAGAGGAGATCGCCGATTATAAATCAGGAAAACTGGCCATTAAAAGCATCACTGTATATGCAGAAAAACCAGTAGCCTGCTGTGAGCCAGGCAGCGGATGTTGTTAAATTCAAACAGATGAAACAGTATATTAACATCAGAAATGCAACACCTGGCGATTTAAGTCGGGCTATTGAATTGCTTCAATCAAGTCAGTTACCGACGGAAGACCTGCGACCAGACCTTGAAAATTTCTGGATAGCTGAAGCAGATGGAAAACCAGTTGGATTAATAGGCCTTGATCTTTATGCACCTTATGGTTTACTCAGATCAATGATCGTGCTTCCGGAAGAGCGAAGTAAGGGCATTGCATCCCGACTTGTTGAACAGGTGGAGGCCAGAGGAAAGGAACTGGGCCTAAGCGAGCTCTTTCTGATTACCAATACTGCGTCTGCTTATTTTACCAGGAAAAACTTCCGGCAAATTGGTACATCTGAATTACCAGCATCTGTTGGAACTTCAAGAGAAATGAATGGTCTTTGTCCGGCTAGTTCCGTGATTATGTATAAATCAATTACTCTTTAATAAAACCAATGGATAAAAAGAAACTGCTTTTTGTTTGTGTTGAAAATGCGAACAGAAGCCAAATGAGTCAGGCTTTTGCAAGAATCCTGGGAGGCGATCAGGTAGAAGCGTACAGTGCGGGGAGTAAACCCAGCGGCATTGTCAATCCCAAAGCAATTGCAGCAATGAAAGAACTGGGATATGATCTCAGTGCGCATGATTCCAAGTCGTTAACCGAGGTTGAACAATTCGCCCCATTTGATGTAGTAGTTACCATGGGTTGCGGGGATGCATGTCCCTGGATGCCTGCAAAAGAATTCATCGACTGGCAGATTCCCGATCCCAAATATATGGAGCCGGCCCAGTTCAATGAAGTTCGTGATTATATTCGCGATCAGGTGAAAGCCCTCCTGACGAAGCTTGCCGTAGCTTAATTGAAAACGAAAAAAGATGAATTATTTGAATGATGTTGTTATTGACAATGCAGTATCCTATTCCGAATACAGAAAAAAACTCGATGAACTCATAGCACAGGGAAAAACCACCGGACCCAATCAGGATGAATGGCTGGTTGATTATGCCCGATTGAATATCCAGCGTATGAATCGCTGGGATAAAACCTGGGTTGTACCGGAGAAATTGGAACAGGAGCTTTTGGCTTTTGAACAACCAATGATTTGGTTAACCATTACAGAAGGCTGGTGTGGTGATGCTGCTCAGGTTGTTCCAATAATTGAAAAACTGGCGGCCGTTAATCCATTGATTCAGCACAAATTGATTCTGCGGGATGAAAATCCTGAAATCATTGACCAGTTCCTGACCAACGGTACCCGCTCCATTCCGAAAACAATATTGCTGGATGGGGAAGAACTACATGTTTTAGGAAGTTGGGGGCCCCGCCCAACAACTGCTCAGCATTTGCTTGAATCGCTTAAAGCAAAGGGTGAAGTCCCGAAAGAAGAATTATACAACCAGCTGCATGGCTGGTATGCTAAGAATAAAGGGGTTGAAACGGCGGCGGAGTTTATGAAGGAGGTGAAAAAAAAGAAAAGTGAAAGTTAGGAGGCGAGGACGTAGACAAGCCAGCTGGTGAAATAGGCCAGAGCGGTCATGTAAGCCAGCTGAATCATTGGCCATTTCCAGGACCGGGTTTCACGCTTCACTATTGCCAGTGTGCTCATACACTGCATCGCCAGCAGATAAAATACCATCAGCGATAATCCGGTGGCCAAACTGTAAACAGGACTGCCATCGGATTTTTTTTCCAGTTGCATTTTCTCCCGCAGCAATAAACCAGATTCATCATCAGATTCCCCCACACTGTAAAGTGTTGCCATTGTACCTACAAATACTTCCCGGGCAGCAAAGGAAGTGATCAGGGCAATTCCGATTTTCCAATCATAACCTAATGGTTCAATAACCGGTTCAATGGATTTGCCCAAAATGCCCGCATAGGAATTTGCCAGTTTTGCAGATGCTTCTTCTTTATCCAGTACCTGAATTGCTTCGGGTTGAGCTGCTTTAAGGGCAGCATACTCATTTTCAATTTTTTCCATTCGGTCACCCGGACCATAACTACTCATTGCCCACAAAAGCAGGCTGATTACCATAATTACCTTTCCCGCATCCACTACAAATATTTGTGCTTTCTGAACCATGGTAGTCAGAATATTCTTCCAACGCGGTGCCCGGTACATCGGCAATTCCAATATAAAAAAGCTTTTGTCTTTATTTTTTATAAACCATTTCGCGATCCAGGAAATCGCCATCGCCATAAAAATACCCAGCAGATAAAGCCCCATCATGACTAATCCCTGGAGACTTATCAATCCGCCGATCATTTTCTGCGGAATAACCAGTGCAATCAAAATGGTATAAACGGGCAGCCGGGCACTGCAACTCATAAGGGGTGTTACAAGAATGGTCAGTAATCGCTCTTTGGTATTTTCAATATTTCTTGCACTCATAATAGCCGGAACCGCGCAGGCAAAGGCACTGATCATGGGCATTACTGATTTTCCATTCAGCCCTACTTTTCGCATGAGTTTATCCGTTAAGAAACTGATGCGGGCCATATAACCGGTATCTTCCAATATAGTGATCAGGCCAAAGAGGATCATAATCTGTGGTACAAAAATCACGATACCACCCAGGCCGGCAACAAATCCATTGATGAGAAGATCGCTCCACCAGGCAGCCGGTAAAACTTCGCCCAGCCAGGTACCCAGTGCACCAAAACCTGATTCGATGGCATCCATTGGATATTGAGCAATCAGAAATACACTTTGGAATAAAAGATAGAGAACACCCAATAAGATAAGATAACCCCAAACCCGGTGGAGCAGGATATTATCCAATTTATCGGTGAGGATGCTTTTATGCAGGGGGTCTGGTTCCGCAACGGTTTGACCCATTATGATTTTGATTCGGGCATAACGTTGCAGAATTTCTTCCGCCTGCGTTTTGGTGGGATTAAAGCCATGGGCTTTTTCTGTTGCTTCAATTTCGTTCTGAATCTTCGGAGTCAGATCGAAACTTTCGTGATTGATGAGGTAGTGAATGGCTTTGTAATCACTGAGTCCGGGTACCAGTTGTTTTACAACTGTAACGGCACTGGTTGAAAGCTCCTGATTCGGTATAAAATCAAAAGCGGGTGCTTTATACTGTCCACGTGCTGTTGCTGCCATTACTTTTTTAAGCTGCGGTATGCCTTTTGATTTACGCGGATTCACTGCCACAACCGGTACACCCAATTCTCTTTCCAGTCCCTCAAGGTCAATTTCGATACCCTTGCTTCGGGCAAGATCCATCATTGTAAGGGCAACAATAACCGGAATTTTCAGATCAATTATTTGGGAAACAAAAAGCAGATTCCGTTTGAGATTACTGGCATCGGCCAGCAGCACCAGCATATCGAGTTGAACATCCTTATCCTGTCCCATCAAAACCTGATAAGTCACCCATTCATCACCGCGTTTAGGGTATAGGCTGTAGGTGCCGGGCAGATCAATCAGGGAGGCTTTGAGCTGGTCGCCAAGATCGCAGGCGCCTGTTTTTTTATCTACAGTAACTCCCGGAAAATTTCCCACCTTTTGATTCAACCCGGTTAATGCATTAAAAAGCGAACTTTTTCCACTATTAGGGTTGCCTACTAATCCTATTTGAATCATGCCGTTCAGATCTGTTAAGTGTGCAAAAATACCATTCCGGCAAGCATTCCGCTTACGAATTCGGGAAGACTCTCAGATATTTGCAGAATGAACCTGCTTCAGTGTACACTTTTGCTAACCAGTAATTTCAATGAGGATCCCCTTTTTCGATACAGTTTTCAGGGAACAGAGGCTCAGCGCCTGCGTGGTATGGAAGCTTATTTTAATGCAGCGCTTGATTTTTGCCTTACAGAGGGGGAAATACTACTGGCCCCAGGTAATGCAGGTGTATTGGCATGGATTCCGGGAACTTCTTTTCCGCCACAGATTGATTCCTTTAAAATGACCGGACAACCTGCCTATGTGCTGGAAGCCTGGGAACGATTTCATGCGCATGAACAGAAGCCCGAAGCCCTTATCCAAAACCTGGCAAAGAATTTTGGCTATATCTGGTTGCTGGCGGTTGATTTCAGTGTTCGTGGCAGGGGCTATGGTAAATGGTTACTCGAAAGTTGCACGGAACAGGCCCGCGATGCGGGACTGGAAGAACTTTGGCTGAGTACTGAAAATGAGAACAGTATCGGCTTTTATGAAAAATCCGGTTTTAGTGTAGCTGCATCCGGCAGTTCAGCAGTCGGGTTAACTACTTATGTTTTATCTAAAGCGCTGATTTAACCACCAGACGACCTTCCACATAAAGCGGCAGTACATTGGCTCCATCCGGTTGAAGGCAATATCGGATATCTTTTTCAAGGCCATATCCGGTAAGTCGGTGGTAATGGGAAGCGTTTTTAGTTTTCATGAATTCATATAAATCATCTTTCGCTTCCAGGTAGAGAGATTCGGCCATTTGGGAAGAATCGCAATTAATATCAAAATGTTCTTTAATGCGATTGATTACTGCGCCCGCAAAAAGGGTGTCTTCCAGATTGAAGCGGTCTTTCCAGGCAGCACATCCCAGGATGACAGGTTTTTTCTGATCAACAAGAAAATCACATACAGCAGTGAGGTTGGGGAAGGAACCGGTAATCACGGTTGGTGCCCCGTTATTCAACGCCATATGTAAGAGCTTGGTTCCATTGGTGGTAGTGAGCACCACGGTTTTATTTTCAACAAAGGAACGGGGATATTCAAAAGGAGAGTTTCCATAACTCAGGCCGGGAGCCACTTTTCCATCCCGCTCACCTGCAGTAATAGCGCTTAATTGTCCGCCCAGCTCAATACAACGTGGCACGGAATCCACCGGAATAACCGAACTGGCCCCATTGTACAGGACTGTTGCGATGGTGGAGGTAGCGCGTAAGACATCAATGATTACAACAATGCTTTCCCTTACATCATAAAGGTGTAAAAGGGCTGGTGACAAAGAGGTATAGAGGCTGGGGCGATTATTCATGGGGTGCAAAGATAGGGTGCTGTTATAAAAATTGCCTCCATCTCTCGGATTCTGCGGTTTGTTTTATAAATAAGTTTCTGGTTTCCAACAGCTTAACAAGGTAGTTAAAAAGATAAAACCGATCTACCAACCTGCCTAGCAGGCCATAGGGCACTTCGTACATCAGCTCATCAATCATAATAGTGCCGTTTTCCACTTTCTTGAAATGATGTGTGTGAACAAAGGACTTGAAATCACCTTCCACCATTTCATCAGTAAAATGAATTGGGGACTGAAATGCCGTGATTTTTGATTTATGAAAGCGGGTTTTGCCGAGGTGCTTTCCTTTCCAGGTAACTGTTTCGCCTAATTGGATCAGTCCATTTGTTGTACCGGCTATTGCTTGCTCCTGCGAATGAGCCATCGATTTTTTATGCAGATCAATGTTTCTGGCAAGGTCAAATACCCGTTCAACAGGTGCCAGAATAAAACAGGTCAGATGAATTTTGGGCATAAAATGAAAAGATACAAAATCGACGGGGCTTTACTCTACTGTATTGGCTGATTTATCCTGATTAGCTCTTTCCAGAAAGAGTGTTTGCGTTGGATAGGCAAAATCGATCTGATTGCTTTCAAATACTTCAAATATGTTCTGATAAATTGCTTGCTGGGCATTCATATATGCCAGGTAATCGGGAGTATCAATAAAATAAACGGTTTCGAAATTGATGCTGAAATCACCAAAGCCGGATAAATGCGAGCGATCAAATGCGGCAATCTCCTGCGATTTTACAGCAGCTTCAATAATACCCGGAATCTCTTTTAATTTGGCAGCGGAGGTCTGATAAGTAACGCCAATGGTGAAAGCGATTCTCCTTCTTTCCATGCGTTTAAAATTATGAAGGGCTGAATTGGTGAGTTTGGTATTTGAAACGATTACCTGCTCTCCTGTGATACTACGGATCCGGGTAGTTTTGATACCAATATATTCAACAGTTCCTATTTTTCCCTCTGCGTTTACAAAATCACCGATTTCAAACGGCTTATCGAAGAAGATGACAAAATAGCTGAACAAATCACCCAGGATGGTTTGTGCGGCCAGTGCAATGGCAATACCACCAATACCCATACCGGCAATGATAGTTGCCACATCGTATCCAAGGTTATCGAGCAATAATACTAAACCCAGGAACCATACGATGGCTTTTAATACCAGCATAACACCTCTTAACTGGCGGATTCGTTCGGGACTTTCTTTTCTTCTTTCCATAAACCCTTTGATAAGGGCTTCCAGTACATGGTTTACCAGACGAACGAAATAATAAAGAGTTATAACAGTGATAGCTACCCGAAGAATATTTGCCAGGTTGGGATGAAGTATCAGATGTGTGATAATATTGTAATTAATCAACAGGTAGGCATAGGGAATTACAAATTTCTCCACACCTTCAATGATCATATCATCATACTGATTATCAGTAGTCGATACCAGTTTTTGCAATTTGCGGATGGCATATTTTTTAATCATACGCACTACTATCCAGGCAATCAGGATTCCGGCTGCTGCTATGATATAGGCCATGTACGTATTACCCCAAAAACGTTGGTTCAGCAATTCTCTCATGAGTGAAATTTTTAATGAAAAATAAACGGCAGGCGGTGGGTGTAGTAGGTGCAAACTTACAAAAAAAGACCGCAACACAGGAGCGATGCGGTCTTTCTATTGAGATCTTAACGATTAACTAAAAGGAAGTTTAACCACTTTTGCTTTTAATTTTTTATCACGAACGAGGATAAAAATTTCTGTGTCCGGTTGTGCAAAAGGAGTAGTTACATAGCCCATTCCAATGGCTTTTTGCAGGCTGGGCGCCTGTGTTCCGCTGGTCACTTTTCCGATTGTATTTCCCTCCGCATCGGAGATCAGGTAATCATGGCGGGGAATGCCCTTATCGATCATTTCAAATCCAACCAATTTGCGTTGAACACCTGTTGCTTTCTGTTCTTCGAGAATAGATTTGGCAGTGAACTCTTTGGTGAATTTGGTAATCCAGCCTAAACCGCCTTCGAGCGGAGAAGTGCTATCATCAATATCATTTCCATATAAACAATAGCCCATTTCAAGGCGAAGGGTATCTCTTGCGCCCAGGCCAATTGGTTTTATTCCGGATGCGGCTCCCGCTTCAAATATGGCATCCCAGATTTTATCAGCAGCACCATCGCTGTCTTCAAAATAAATTTCAACCCCACCTGATCCGGTGTAACCGGTAGCGCTGATCAAGACGTTCTTAACTCCGGCAAAAGTTCCTTTTGCGAACGTGTAATATTTCAAATTAAGGATATCCATCTCCGTTAGAGACTGTAAAATCTTGGTGGCATTGGGACCCTGTATGGCTAGCAGACAGGTTTTGTCGGAAATATTGTGCATTTCAACCCCTTCCGTATTAAAGCGGCTGATCCAGTTCCAGTCTTTTTCAATATTGCTGGCATTCACCACCAGCATATATACCTGATTTTCTTCAATGCAGTAAATTATAAGATCATCAACGATACCACCATTTTCATTGGTTAATGCACTGTATTGTGCCTTGCCTTTGGTGAGTTTGGAGGCATCATTGGTGGTCACCCGCTGAATCAGGTCCAGCGCGCCGGAACCTTTCAGGATAAATTCTCCCATATGGCTCACATCAAAAACGCCGGCATTGGTGCGAACGGCGGCATGTTCATCATTGATGCCTGTATAGGAGATGGGCATATTATAACCTGCAAAGGGAGCCATTTTGGCACCAAGTGCCAGATGTTTAGCTGTAAAGGGGGTATTTTTCATTGGCCTGCTGTTGGTGTGGCGCAAAAGTAGCGGGAAACTGCTTTATATGAAAATACCATTAAAATAAGCTGTCTATTAAATTGATTATCAAATATTTATAAATTAAGAGAAGGATTGCATCCCGATAAACCGGGCATTCTGGACTACCTTTGCGGCATGCCTGCATTACAAAAAATCAGTATAGTTGGCAGTGGAAGTTGGGCAACTGCCCTGGTAAAAATTTTCTCAGAAAGCGGTGTTCAGGTGACCTGGTTATTGCGGTCGCCGGCCCATGTGGATCATATATTACTGCATCGGAGTCCGCAACATTATCTGAATTACCTGTCGCTTAATCTCGATACAATTAATCCGGTTTCATCGGTTGAAACTGCGATTGATGCCGCTGACCATATTTTATTTGCCGTACCCTCGGCCTATCTGGAAGCCACGCTTGCAGATTGGGAAGATCCTTTACCGGGGGGGAAACAATTACTTGTTTCAATTAAAGGAGTGGTTCCGGGAAACGGAGAAATTCCATCCTTATTTCTGGCCAGAAAACTGGGAATGAATCCAAGGGATTGCCTGGTATTAGGCGGACCCTGTCATGCGGAGGAAATTGCCATGGGCAGAAGAACCTATCTCACGGTTTCTGGCCATTCGACAAAAACCGTGGATGATGTAGCTGCTGCTATTCAATCGCCTTATCTGAAAGTGATCACCAACGATGATCCGATGGGCGTTGAATTAACGGCGATTATGAAGAATGTAGTAGGTATTGCTGCCGGTATTGTAAGGGGTATGAATTTTGGTGATAATTTTCTTGCTGTGGTTATAAGTAACGCCCTAAGAGAAACAAAAACCCTGATAGACACACTTCATCCGGCCCCAAGAGATATGAATGACTCAGCCTATTATGGCGACCTGTTGGTGACAGCCTATTCAGGATTCAGCAGGAATGGAGCATTCGGACAATTAATAGGACGGGGATATTCCGTTCAAATGGCACAAACTCATATGCAAATGGTGGCCGAAGGTTATCCGGCAGCAAAAGGTTTGTACCAGTTAGCGAAAGCTGCCAAACTCCAGTTACCGCTACTTTCTGCGGTTTACCGGATATTATATAAGCAGTCCTCACCGTTTAATGAAATGAGGCTGCTTGAACATTATTTAAGATAAAATAGATAGTATGTTATTATTAGCGACCGATCTGGATGGAACATTTTTAGGTGGGAAGAGTGCTGACAAACAGCAATTGTACCGGGTTATCCGCGAGAATCCAACAATTCGACTCGTATTTGTTACCGGAAGAGGATTGGAAACCGTAATTCCTCTTCTGAATGATCCTGTAATTCCCAATCCTGATTATATTATTTGTGATGTGGGTGCAACGGTGGTGAATGGCCGAACATTGGAACCCATTCAGCCCATTCAGTCGGAAATAGAAAACAGGTGGCCAGGATCTCTGGTTGTAAATAATCGCCTCAAAGATATTCCCGGATTACGTCGTCAGGAAGTACCAATGACCCGAAGAAGTTCTTATTTCTTCGATCACGAAACCGATATGGAACAACTGAAGCATTCAGCAGCCGATCTTGGTTGTGATGTGCTGGTATCTGCAGGTAAATTTCTGGATGTATTACCCCCCGGTGTGAATAAAGGATTTACATTAAAGCACCTGGTAAAATTGTTGAATGTACCGGAAGACCAGATTCTGGTGGCGGGAGATACACTGAATGACTTATCGCTCTACCAAACCGGTTATAAAGGGGTTGTGGTTGGTGCTGCTGAACCGGCGCTGATTGAAGCAACAGCCGGACAATCACTCATCTATCAGGCAGAACGTGCGGGTTGTGGCGGTATTCTGGAAGCATTCCGTGCATTTGGTGCCTTCAATCAATATGATCCTGCTGCAGAAGAAAGCAATGAATTGCCGGCTGCGGGAGAAAATCAGTTGCTGATGGTGTATCACCGGCTTCCCTATGAAATCAGGGAAGTAAACGGAGAGAAAAAACATGTTCCGCCAACGAGTCCGAATGGTATTATTCCATCACTAATGGGGTTTTTCAGTGGCGGCCGTTCCGGTACCTGGATTGCCTGGGAAGAGGTGGAGAAAACCGGTACAAAGTTGAGGAATATGTACATTGATGAAGAGAAATATCCGCATTTACTGGCCGGACGAATTGGTCTAACCAAAAAAGAAGTTGAGCTCTTTTATAAAGTCTTTTCAAAAGAAGCATTCTGGCCTACAATTTTTTCTTTTATTGATAAAGCAAGTTTTAATCATGATCATTGGGATCATTATGTAAGGATTAATCGCCTCTTTGCAGAAAAAACCGCGAGTGAAGCGGATTATGGAGCGAATGTCTGGATTCATGATTATAATCTGTGGATGGTTCCTGGAATTCTTCGTCAGTTAAGACCGGATCTGAACATTGCTTTTTTCCATCATACCAGTTTTCCACCGGCAGATATATTTAATATCATTCCATGGCGGGGTGATATTATTGGAAGTCTGTTGCAATGCGATTATATCGGATTCCATATTCCCCGTTATGCAGTAAATTTTGTGGATGTTGTAAAGAGCCTGCTTCCTGTAACTGTTCTGGAAGAGCAAAACTGCACCGAGCGTTTTCTCAGCTATAGCTGTCCGTTAGGAATTGAAAAAATGCCCCGACTGATTGAGGCAGGGTCCAGGAAAGTGAAGCTGGGGGCTCATCCGATCGGCGTACATACCGGGTATATCAAGGATTGTTTTGAAAAAGCACAACGGAATAACCTGGTGCAGCAATTGAGGAATCAGGTTGGGGAAAATAAAAAAATCGTCCTTAGTGTGGAGCGCCTGGATTATGTAAAAGGTCCGTTGGAAAAAATCTATGCATTCCAGGAATTCCTGGAAGAATATCCGGAGTTTCATGGAAAAGTGGAGTTGATTAATATCTGTACTCCTCCGGCAAAGGGCATGAAGATATATGATAAGGTTCAACAGGAACTGGAGCAGGCAATTGGCAAAATCAATGGGAAATATTCCCGTATTGGATGGACGCCGATCCATTTCTTCTTTCGATCATTTCCATTTGAAGAACTGGTAGCCTATTATGCTGTTTCTGATATTGCCTGGATCACACCGCTGCGAGACGGACTGAACCTGGTAGCCAAAGAATTTGTGGCAGTACAGGGATTGAAAGAAACCGACAAAGGGGTACTTATCATATCTGAGTTTGCAGGAGTATCGGTGGAAATGGGCTATGCCCTTCGAACCAACCCATATGATAAACGTTCTTTGAAAGAGGTATTGTTACAGGCTCTGCTGATGGAACCGGAAGAACGGGATATGCGAATGGGTCGATTATTTGATACGGTTCAATATTATGATATCAGTTACTGGAGTAATGATTTTATGCAGGAGATGGAATCCATCAGATCATTACAATACCATTTTTGATAGCATAAAGCACCAGCCCGATGCGGGTGGTAACGGCCAGTTTATCAAACAGAACATCGCGATAGCTGTCAACAGTTCTTATGCTGATGCCCATTGCAGCGGCTATTTCGCGGTAGGTCATTTCGGTGCATGCCAGTTTGAGAAATTCGATTTCTTTCGCTGATAGGTTGGGCTGACCATCCTGGGTTATTCCGGTATCCTGGCTATGGTCAGCTTTCAGCCGATTCGCCATACGGGGAGTTAGAATCTCATTCATGTAAAAGCCTTCATCACGTAATTGAACCAGTGCGCGATAAAATTGTTCAGGATGGCTGTCCTTTATCATAAAACCACGCGCACCCAGGCGGATCATCCTGATAAAAGCGTAATCGGTATCCAGCATGCTCAATACAAGCATTTTGGTGCCGGGTAAATGGGAATTAATCCATTTAGCTGTTTCGTATCCGTTCATTACCGGCATATTTATGTCCAGCAGTACAATATCTGGTTTTTTGCGGGTAGACATAAGATCAATAAATTCCCTGCCATTATTGGCCTGGATACTTACTTCGAAGCCATCAAATTCGTTGATGATTTTGGCTAATCCGTTGCGCAGGAGATTATGATCATCGATCATAGCAATCTGAAGGTTGGCAGGCTGCTCATTATTCATAGAAGGCAAATGTCAAGTAAAATCGCCAAGAAAATAAAAAAATCCCCGCCTGGAAAAAGCGGGGATGTTCCAACTTCAACCCCGCCTTCCATCTCATCGATGCGGCGGCCGGGTTGGCATATAGAATAGGGGTGTTTTTATCTCAGCAAGGAGGTTAAAATAACCAGGGGACTTGCATCAATATCTGTACTGGGCAAAGAGGGCAATGAATTCATAGAAGGCAGGTAGCCGGAGTTGGATTCATCATCTTCATTTTTTGTAACAGATATTTCTGCTTTTATTTTACCAGTATCTTTTTTAACGGGTTTGTCTTTATCGGGGCCTTTATATTCATACCCTTTGTTGCTGTCTATAATTTCACCTTCTCCTTCGATGGTTACACCTTTGTCATCGATTTTAAATTTGAACTTACCTTCTTTCAGTTCTTTTTCAGAGAAATCGCTTACGCGTTTCAATCCGTCGCGGGTCATTACATATTCAATGTTATTGTCCCATGAATAGGAGTCGTCCCAGTTATTATCCCAGCTTACATTGAAACCTCTTCTGCGGTTCATGTTTACATTGAACCATTCGAAGTCTTCTATGCTGCGGTCGATTTCAATTCTTTTTCCGATAGGTACTTCTATAACAACAAGTACCTGCTGATTACGAAATTTATCTCCTGAGGTGATTACAAATCCTCTGGGCAATTGTAATACACTGTCCAGTTGATTGATGGGAAACTCGATATGTTCTGCCAGTTCTTTGGCTTTATTATTGGTGTTACTGCGACTGAATTTTATGGTATAGGCATGAAAGTTACTATCGTTGCTTTTCACCACGTTTAACCGAACGGTTTTAAGCATGAGGCTATCGCGGTTGATACCATAGAAAGGCGCATCTTCATCCCATTCGATGCCGAACCAGTCATCACCATAGTAGCGGATATTATTACCAACAGCTTCCACAAAGAGTTTGTCGTTGCTGGGTTGTTGCATGGTAACAGTATGTTCCACACCGGCGCGATTTTTAAAATTGCGAGCCATTAATCCCGCCAGAAAAATAAAGCTGAACAAGCCGATCACCCATAGTCCGCCGAAGGTGTAACCCAGGTAATTATTGGTACTTTTCACACCCATGATGCGGCGTACCAGCCAGGTAATCAGGGCAATGATGGGTACTCCCATGAAAAGAATGATACTTGACCAGGCGAGGCTGTTTTGCCAGAAACCTTCCAGGAAGAAATCCTTGATGGGGAAGATGGCCATCCCGCTAAACAGAATTCCGAGCAGGGCAAAGAATAAGGAGATGGCAACTATGGCGGCGATAACAAAAAAGAATATTTTGAATAACATACCGATTGCATATCCCAATCCGGATCCGGCCCTTCTTGCAACAGGAGCAGCTTCTTCAGCGAATGCTTTGCCGTGGGTGCTAAACTGTTGGGCGGTTTGTTTTACTTCCGCGCCCCAGTTTTGCGCGCGGGTCTTAAAAGACTCGAGATCCCCTTTAACGGTATCGCGGATAGAGTTCAGGTCGATGCGTTCGCCTTTCATTTCCAGCTTTTCAGCGGCAGTGGTGGCATAGGGTACAGCGATCCAGAGTACGAGGTACACAACAAACAGGGTGGAGCCTAATCCGCCTGAAATGATACGTGGACCAATCATAAAATCCCAATCCCAAAAGAAGGCATTGAATCCGCTGCCGATGATGCCCAGGATAAGGGGGAGGGCAAAAATGAGGCGGGGAATCCAGGAGGCGATATTGAAATATACAGCCAGACCTCCTGCTACACCAGCGATGACTTTATCATCCGGATTGCGGTACAGGCGCTTGGTGATATTGGAGCTGAGTGATTGGGAGGGGACAATGATCCAGAGCAGGATATATACCCAGAACAGCGCACCGGCGAGCAATACGAAGATGATTCGCATAATCACAGGGTCTATGCCAAGGTAATTGGCCAGTCCGCTACACACACCACCGAGGATTTTATCATCTGCATTGCGGTAAAGATTTCCTCTGCGGAAATTACCACTGCTATAGGTACTGCCTGTAAAGGTTGATCCTGTGCCGGATGAGGAACTGCTGCCCTGGTATCCGGCAGACTGATTGGCAGAAGAGCCGGTGCTGCTTCCCATACCGGTTGCGGTGAAGACGTCGGCTTCGGCTGCTTCCAGCTCTTCTGGACGTCCCATACTGGCGATAATGGTGTTCACGTCTTCATCTGTAATGCAAACTGCACCTTTTTTCAGACGATCAGAGAATAACTCGGCGATCCGGCCTTCGATATCGTTGATGATCTCATCGCGCCCCTCTTCATTAGCGAAATAGCGACGCAGGCTCTCGGTATATTGCTTCAACAGATCGAAAGCGGTTTCCTCTATAGGAATCACCCGACCGTGGAAGTTTATATTGATGACCTTTTTCATAATTGATAAGTATTAGCAGGTTGAAGTATTAGTTGGTAGTTGGGTTATCAGGAATATTGGGAAGTAATTCGGATTTGCTGGTTAATGCCTTGACACCGTTGGCCAGTTCAATCCAGGTTGCTTCCAGTTCCTGGTAGAAGGCCTCTCCTTTTTCGGTGAGGGAGAAGTACTTCCGGGGAGGACCGGAATTGCTTTCTACCCAGCGATAGGTGAGCATGTCTGCATTTTTGAGGCGGGTAAGCAGTGGATAAAGCGTGCCTTCCAGAATTTGGAGGTTGGCTGCCCGCATCTCATCCACAATATCACTTGGATAGGCTTCACCCCGGCGGATAATTGACAGGATACAGAATTCCAGTATCCCTTTCCGCATTTGGCTTTGAGTGTTTTCTATGTTCATGGCATTCTTTGTTTTAAAAGGGCTGGTGGCGGTGAAGGCGAGGGGATAAGGTTTACGTGTTTGGATAAGGTTCATTCGCCAATGGCCACCAGCCCTGTTCTATACCTTTGACAACACAAATCTATGGAAAGTTTCAGTACTATGCAAAATAAAGTACCGGACAAACGAAGGTAATCTTGATTGAACAATAACTGGTTTAACGCGAAATGCAGTCTGGATAAGACTTTTATCGTTTTGACTGAGTTTCAGAAAAATTTATGCCATTCGACGAACGGCGTTTTTCGGGGTTAAACGGCGCGCCCTTTCACCCGACCGGTGCCACCCGACCGGTGGCACCGGTCGGGTGAAATTAGTTGCGGGGGGTTGGGGTAGGATAAGAAAACTCTTCACGGGAGAGAGGTTTTTGACGGGGATGGAGCTCATCTGCTGTATTCCCGTCGTATAAACGCCCGTTTTTAACCACCCAGCGCACGGAATTGGTGTTCCGGATATTTTCCAGCGGATTGGAATCAAGAATTACCAGATCCGCGATTTTACCGGATTCGATACTGCCCAGATTGCTATCCAGTCCCAAAGTTTTTGCCCCCAGAATAGTAGCGGTTTTTAATGCATTATGGGTACTCATCCCTCCGCTTTGCATGGACCATAGTTCCCAGTGGTAACCGAGTCCCTGGAATTCGCCATGACTTCCAACTCCTGCAAGGGCTCCCTGCTCTACCAGTGATTTCATGCTTTCCGCATGTTTTTGAAAGACATGCTCTTCGGGCAGAAACCAGCCCTGAACCCGACGGGTTTTAGCTGCCAGCTCTTCATACGGCATGAAATGCTGCATCTTTTTATTATGGTAGGGGTTTTCTGTCTGGAAATAAAAGTTCTCTGCCCAGGGACCACCGTAGGAAACCAGTAAGGTTGGAGTCACTGCCATCTGGGCTTTCGCAATAGCACCTGTAACATCCCTGTAAAGCGGATATATTGGTAAGGAATGTTCGTGGCCGGGATAACCATCAATCAGGTTGGTCATATTCAATTTGAAATTCAATCCCCCTTCTGTTGTGGGATGTAAACCCTGGTTACGGGCGGCATTCAGAATCCATTGGCGTTGCTGGCGGTTGCCGGTCAGGTACATCTTAATATAGTTGGTATGGTAATATTTTGAGTATTGTTCCAAAATACTTTCGGCCTGTGCGGAATCTTTTACATTATAAGACCAGAATCCCACACCCGGACCTGTAGAATAAACTCTTGGTCCCACCATCTGACCGGATTCAACGAGATCGGAATAAGTTAGTACATCGGTGGTACCGGTTTGTGGATCCATGGTTGTGGTAACACCATAAGCCAGATTAACCGCATAGATCCAAATCTGATTTTTATGCATGGTCCAGTTGGGCCACATATGTGCATGGGTATCAATAAAACCGGGAAGGATGGTTTTTCCGCCCGCATTAATTTCTTTCGCTCCATTCGGAATACTCAAGCTGCCAGCTGGACCTACAGCCCTGATGCGATTATTTACCACAAGCAAATCACCGTTCTCAATGATTTCATCCCCCTTCATGGTTATAATCCGGGCATTGCGAAAAACCAGGGTACCCTGCGGAATATCCCGCTGATAATAAATTTTGATGGCATTTTCCTCGGGTTTGTATGCCGCCTCTTTTTTTGCTGCAGCAATACTGTCTTTAGCATTTTTTGATGTATCCGTGGCGGATTTTGCAAGTGCCGTCCGTTTTTTTGCAGCAACCAGGCTGTCCTCGATGCGTTGCGCCTCGTCGATATCGTAAATAAAATGAGCATTCCCAATCGACCAGTGAATCTTTTTGCTATTGCCTGCCCAGGCCGGAAATTCACCGCCGATGGTGGTTAGTTTTTTTGCAGGGAATGCGGCGGTTGCGGCATCGGCCAGATTGATTGTAACTGTTTTGCCGGTAAGAGGAATGGTTAACCAGTATATTTCATTATTGATTTGTGCAAGGGCCCTGCTTCCATCAGGTGCCATCCTTATTTGAGAAGCGTTGGAAGGAAGCTGCATTTCCATGGCTGCTGCATTTGCTTCAGTCAGCATACAGGCATCCAGTTGCGGATTACCATTTTGAAAATGACTGATGCCATAGGTAGTAATGCCAGTGATTTTAGCATGGATTTTTTCGTCACTGCCATCCCACTGGATGGATACCAGCTGCCCGTTTTGGGTGAGGTAAATTCGGTTATCCCTGCTCGTGAAATGGGGTTGATATCGCCCCAGTGCTTTATCAATTACTGTTATGTTTCCACCATTGGCCGGTATCCAGGCCAACTCTTCTTCTGCATTATTATAAAAAGGCCGGATTGCCTGCTGGTAGGCTTCCGTTGAGGCATGTTGGAAAACTATGCGATCGCCAGCCGGATTGAAAACCAGAAACTGATAGAGTCCGGGTTGCTTCGTGAGTTGCTGAATAGGTTTTTTCCCATTGATACCAGCTTTATAAATATGACCACCTTTAGGCGTCCAGGTGCTAAAAATTAAATCATTGCCATCTGGCGACCAGGCGGGCATTGCTTCGGTGAAATTATTGGTGGTCACTCTTTTCGGTTGTCCATTTGGGTAATCCATAATGTACAAACGGTTCAGTGCTGTGAAAGCCAGTTTTTTTCCATCGGGCGATGGAACAGCCTGCCTGATTTGCGTAACGAGTGCATGCGAAGTGTCTGTGATGGGAAACTGAAAATCAAGTTGTGGCCCAAGTTCCAGCATGCTTTCTACCTGAAAAGGGATTTCAGTGGCGGGTTTGCCATCAAGCGGAATCCGTTTTATTTTTCCGTCTGTTGAAGCAATCAGCGCTTTATTATCAGGAGTGAAACACATGCCGGGTAATACGCCCATGGTGGCAATGCTTTCCTGTTCATCCCGCTGGAAGGGATAAATCAGCCAGGATTCCTTACCTGATTGCAGGTCTCTTAGGATGAGTCCGGTTTTTTCTTCATAGCGGCTTCCGTAAACCATCCATTTTCCATCTTTGGAAAGAACAGGAGCAAAGGCGGAACCATATCGATCGGTGATTGTGCGGTGTTTGGCTTTTTCCCGATCATACAATCCAATTTGGTATTGCGGCATGGAAGCATTGTAATTCCATCCTCCATTCCGGGCTGAGAAATAGATGTACCGGCCATCTGCGCTCACTGCCGGATCGATTGTTTTCAGGGATGCAGGGGCATCAATCAGCTGCACGCCACCGCCTCCGTTTTTATGGATCATGTAAAGTTGAACATTGATACGGCCTTTTGCAAACACGATGTATTCGCCGTCGGGAGTCCATGCTGCACTAGGGAAATTCATGTTATTGTCTTTCGTAAGTTGCACGGTGTCTTTCTTTTCCAGATCAATATACCAGAGGTTTTCTCCGCCACTACGGTCGGAAGTGAAAAGAATTCGTTTGCCATCCGGACTATAACGCGGATGTGTATCAAACGCCATTCCACGGGTAACTTGTGTGGCTTTTCCGCCGGAGGAAGGGATGGTGTAGAGATCGCCCAGGAGGTCAAAAACGATGGTATTGCCATCCGGACTCATATCTACCGAGAGCCAGGTGCCTTCATTGGTTTTGATGGGAAGGTTACGTGCTGCTTTTAAAGGCAGGTTTTTGAAAGGTGTATATTGAATACTGTCCTTTTTGGTGGTATCTGTTAGAGGCTGGTTGTAATTGAATTTTGGGGCGGGATGAGCGTATAAGGGATGAACACTCAACATAGAAAAGAGGCAGACCGGAACAGCGGTCAGCAGACGATTCAAGCACATAAAAAAGGAATTTATGCTTAGAAATTAAGCATTAAACGCCAGATTTTATTTTTTTAGGCCGATTTCACGGAGGCGTTCATCCAGGTATTCGCCGGCGGTAGTATCAGGATAGGCTTTTGGATGGTTTGCGTCGATACACGAGGGCAGACAGGCCAGACTCATTTTGCTTTTTGGGTGTAAGAAAAAAGGGATTGAAAAGCGACTGGTATGCCACATTTCTCTGGGAGGGTTAACCACTCTGTGCGTCGTAGAACGGAGCTTGTTATTGGTAAGGCGTTGAAGCATATCGCCCACATTTACCACGATTTGTTCAGGTAAAGAGGTTACTCCAACCCATTCATTTTGTTTGGTTAAAATTTGCAATCCATCTGCACTGGCACCCACCAATAAGGTAATCAGGTTAATGTCTTCATGTTGTTCTGCCCGGATTGCAGATTTTGGTTCCTGGGTTATGGGCGGATAATGAATTGCCCGTAAGATGGAATTGCCATCGGTGATGGGGTTGTCAAAAAAATGCTCATCAAGTCCGAGGTAAAGGGCGATCGCCTGCAAGAGTGATTTGCCTGACTTTTCAAAAGCGCGATAGGCCTTGTTGAAAGTTTCTGAGAAACCGGGTACTTCATGAATCTGCACATTATCGGGGTACTCATCTTTTTCGGGTATATCATCCGAAACAGTTTGGCCATGCTGATAAAATTCTTTGAGATCGGGAGCATCACTACCCTTTGCATGCTCCCGACCGAAGGAGGTATAGCCTCTTTGTCCGGCTAATTCGGGAATTTCATAGTGCTTTTTTTTCTCTATTGGCATGGAGAAAAACTGTTGCACGTATTTGTACATATCGTCTATCAGCTCATTGGGGATACCGTGGTTTTTTACGGCCACAAATCCAACTTCTTCATAGGCTTTGCCCAATTGTTGAACAAATTGATTTTTTAGGATTGGGTCACCGCTAAGAAAATCTGCGAGGTTTACAACAGGAATTGCCATATGCAATCGATTTATAGAGGAGAAAAGAGTTATTTTGAGCAGTGAAAATAACTAAATCCTTGAAAAATAGCAGTTGGATCTTACTGGTTGTGATGAGTCTGGTTTCCTGTACAACCAAATCTTTGCCAGTGCAATCAGTTGTTTCCGGTAATTACCAGCTTACTGATTATACCATTTCCGATAACTGGGCGGCCCTTCCGCAAAAAGCAGATCCGTCTGATGAGGTTCCGGCACCTCTGGTTGCAGGTTATCTGAAAGACACAACAGTGGATGTGTTTTTTATTCATCCTACCACATTTACCGGTGATTTTACCGGTAGTTGGAATGCAGATGTAAAGGATAATGGATTGAACAAAAAAACGGATGCTAGTACGATTCGATTTCAGGCCAGTGCGTTTAATGAATTCAATTTATATGCACCGCGGTATCAGCAGGCGCATATACATAGTTTTTATACAGATCAGAAAAAAAATTCAGCAGCTGCGCTGGGAAGGGCTTATGCTGATGTAAAATCAGCTTTTGAATATTTTCTGGCTAATTGGAATCAGGGTAAGCCTATTATTATTGCTGCACATAGTCAGGGTGCATTTCATGCAAAGCAATTGGTGCGCGAATTTTTTGAAGGGAGGGAGTTGGAAAATAAATTGGTTGCTGCTTATTTAATCGGATTGCCGGTTGAGCCGGATTATTTCTCCCAGTTACCTTTATGCGAAGATTCAGTTCAAACCGGATGTTACCTTGGCTGGCGAACATTTCGACAGGGCTTCGAGCCGGAATTTGATTCGAGCTTTCGTAATTCGGTGGTGGTGAATCCGTTAACCTGGAAGGCTGATAGTTCTTATGCTGATCCGACATTGCATAAAGGAGCGGTTTTGCGGAATTTCAATAAAGTATATTACAAGGTAAGTGATGCGCAGGTCCATAAGGATCTGTTGTGGGTGAGCCGGCCCAAATTTCCCGGCAGCCGATTATACAAATCGAAGAATTATCATATTGGCGATATCAATTTATTTTATTTGAATATCAGGGAGAATCTGGCGGCAAGGGTTCGGGCGTTCAGAGAGAAGGAACATACGCATTAAACTGTTATTTGGAAACCAGAGCAAGCTTTGCCTTTTCAATAGTTGGGAGGTTGTCTGATAAACAATACACAGGCACGGCATTGATCAGCAATTCGTCCATCACGTCCACTATATTTTTATAAGAGGCCAGCTGGTCGGGATAAATCAATACGGTGAAATCTTTTAATTTACCCAGGGCGGTAAGTGCTTTTCGTTTTTCGCGAAGGAGATCGCCAACACCATTAGTAGATTGAAAACTTGTTTTGCCGAGCAGATTCAACTGAATTGCTTCGGTTAATTGACCATGAAAATAAATCAGTTCATTGTTTTCTGTTGGGATAAGGGTGAGTGTTGTACTGTTAGCGACATTGGTTTGCTCTCCATCGGCCGGCAGATTGAATTTCATGGCTGTGTTTTCCGACATGGTGGTGGTGAAGATGAAAAAAGTAATAAGCAGGAAACCGAGATCAACCATGGGTGTGAGGTCTACACGGGTGGAGCGTTTTTTACTTTGGGCAACACCAGCCCGTTTGCTGTTTTGGGCAGCATTGGTTTGCATTTCCGCCATAATTAATTGTTTCTTCTATGATGCGGAGGGCGATGAATTTCCATAAGGTGTCAGACACCAGTTAGACAGGTGTCTGACACATGTCTAAGATCGTTCTAACATCTATCTGACACCTCTCTAACAGCGTTCTAACACCTGTCTGACGTTTTCTACTAAAACTCAGCGGATTTTGGCGTTCGGGGAAAGGCGATTACATCACGGATATTGCTCATGCCGGTAACGAAGAGGACCATGCGCTCGAAGCCAAGACCAAAGCCCGCATGCGGAACCGTACCAAAACGGCGGGTATCAAGGTACCACCACAGCTCATCCGCGGGAATGCCCATATCTTTCATGCGCGCTTCCAACACATCCATCCGCTCTTCCCGCTGACTTCCACCCACTATCTCACCAATCCCGGGTGCCAGAATATCCATTGCAGCAACCGTTTTATTATCCTCATTCAGGCGCATATAAAAGGACTTGATATCCTTGGGATAATTCGTAACGATAACCGGTTTTTTAAAATGCTTTTCCACCAGGTAACGCTCATGTTCACTCTGCATATCAACACCCCATTTTACCTCGTACTGGAATTTTTTCTTTTTATAAGCCGGCGATTGTAATAATATCTCAATCGCTTCCGTATAGGTGATGCGTTCGAAGCTGTTATTGAGAACAAACTCCAGTTTCTCCACCAGGCCAAACTCACTGCGTTTATCCGCGGGCAATTGTTTTTCCTCTTCCGCAAGTCGGCCTGCCAGGAATTCAATATCCTCCCGGTTATGCTTCATCACATACCCGATAATATATTTAATGAATGCCTCCGCCAGGTTCATGTTGTCTTCCAGATCAGAGAAAGCCATCTCCGGCTCAATCATCCAGAACTCCGCCAGGTGACGGGTTGTATTGGAATTCTCTGCGCGGAAAGTTGGCCCAAAGGTGTAAATATCGCCAAAGGCTGTAGCCCCCAACTCCCCTTCCAACTGGCCACTAACAGTCAGGTTGGTACTGCGGCCAAAAAAATCTTCCCTGAAATTGATACTGCCATCTTCGTTCCGCGGTGGATTGTCAAAAGGCAGGGTGGTAACCCGAAACATCTCACCGGCACCTTCCGCATCGGAAGCGGTAATTATTGGGGTATGTAAATAGAGAAACCCTTTATCATTAAAAAACTGGTGCACGGCAAAAGCCAGACTGTGCCGAATCCGGAAAATCGACGCAAATGTGTTGGTGCGGAAACGGAGATGCGCTTTTTCACGCAGGAATTCCAGGCTGTGCTTTTTAGGTTGCAATGGATATTTCTCCGGATCCGAATCACCCAGAATTTCAATAGATCCGGCTTTAATCTCCAGCTTTTGTCCTTTTCCAAGGGATGGTATCACAACCCCTGTCACTTTTAATGCAGCACTGGTAGTGATGCGCTTGAGCTTCGCCTCTTCAAATTGTCCCAGTTCAACAACCACCTGCAAATTGGTATTCGTAGAGCCATCATTCAGGGCAATAAACTGATTATTGCGAAAAGTACGCACCCATCCCATTACCGTAACTTCCTGCTGTGCTGGCTCCCAGGTCAGCAAATGACTTATTTTTACTCGATTGTTGAACATGACATCTGTTTAAGGTCGGCAAAGATAAGCCGAATCCCTGTTTAGCCGTTCTTCTTTAACCTTCATCCTTATTGATATGAAAATTTTGTTTTATTCGAGCCAGCCTTACGACAAGTCTTATTTTAATCGCCTGGGGGGCGATATGGACCTGCAATACCTCGACACCCAGCTAACAGAGCAAACAGCCGGACTAGCGCAAGGCTTCGCTGTTATCTGTGCATTTGTAAACGATAAACTGGATGCTTCGGTACTTGAACAATTAAAAAAAGGAGGTACCGGTCTTATCGCCCTGCGTTGTGCCGGCTATAATAATGTGGACCTGCAGGCTGCTGCAGACCTGGGCATCCGGGTGGTGCGCGTACCGGCCTATTCTCCTCATGCTGTTGCAGAATTCGCCGTAGCATTGTTATTAACCTTAAACAGAAAAACACATAAGGCCTATAACCGGGTGCGCGATGGCAATTTCTCACTCGACCGCTTAACCGGATTTGATCTCGCCGGCAAAACAGTTGGGGTAATAGGAACCGGCCAGATTGGCCAGGTGTTTTGCAGCATTATGAAAGGATTTGGTTGTCGGGTGCTGGCATTCGATCTGATTGCCAATCGTACCCTGGAAGCAGACGGCGTATCGTACCTGCCACTGCTGGATCTGCTGGAACAATCGGATATAATCTCGCTGCATTGCCCTTTGAATGAGCAAACCCGTCACCTCATTAATCGTGATACACTATCGCACATGAAAAAAGGTGCTATGCTGATCAATACCGGCAGAGGTGCCCTCATAGATACAGGCGCTGTAATTGCGGCACTTCAGTCAGGCCAGCTCGGCTATCTGGGAATTGATGTGTACGAACAGGAAGAACATTTATTTTTTTATAACCGGAGCGAAGAAATTATTCAGGATGAACAAATCATGCTGCTGACCAGTTTCCCGAATGTACTGGTTACTGCCCATCAGGGCTTTTTTACCGATGAAGCCCTGTCTGAAATTGCCCATACCACTTTAAACAACATAAGAGCATTCGCCAACAAGCAGCCCCTGGAAAATGAAATAAAGCGATAAAAACCCCCTGAATTTCAGCACAAAATGAAAAAACACGCTCGTTTTTTTTTGAATCTGGCCATTTTAGCATAGAATTGCAGTCGGAAACAAGCTGATTAGTTCTTCCCCAGCTCACCAACTTCTCGCTTGTAGTACACCCAACCAATCATCAATTTTCGATTTTTTTCAACAAGCAAGGCTGATTGAAATCTCACAAAACGCACAAGTCTTAGTATGTATGACATTCTGCAACTGAACGACATGCTCGTTCCAGAGTTGCTCGATATTGCGGAGCAACTGAAAATTTCCAATGCGAAAAAACTTGACAAGCAGGAATTAATCTACAAAATCCTCGACAAGCAGGCTGTTATGGCAAGTGAAAACAAAGGAAACGACAATGCTGATAAAGGCAAACGTAAACGCATTGTAAAAGCAACTACAGGTAATTCTACGGAAGAGGCAATCGTAGAATCAGAGCCGGAAAAGCCCCGTAAACAAGAGCCCCGCAAGCCAATTACCAAAAAAGAAGAGCCGGTTGCCCGTCAGGAAGAACGAAAAGAAGCTCCGGCCAGTCAGGACAAGCAACCTGCTAAACGCGGAAGAAAGAAAGCCGAAGACAAATCAGCCGCACCTCAGCTTGACCTGCAGGAAAATGCACAAAACGAAGTTCCGGACACACAGGAAACCGCAGCACCCGCACAGGTTCCACAACAACCAACCGCTGAACAAGCTGCTCCGGCACAACCACAGGAACAACAACAACCGCAGCAGCCTCAACAACCTCAACAGCCCCAGCATCAGCGACAACCCCAGTTCCAACAACCCCGCAGAGAACAAAGAGATATTTTTAATATTGAATTTGATGGAATCATCCCCGCAGAAGGCGTATTGGAAATGATGCCGGATGGATATGGTTTCCTTCGCAGCAGCGATTATAATTACCTCTCCTCTCCTGATGATGTATATGTTTCTCCTTCCCAGATAAAATTATTCGGCCTTAAAACCGGTGATACGGTGAACGGTTCGGTACGCCCGCCAAAAGAAGGTGAAAAGTATTTCGCACTCCTGAAAGTGGATACCATCAATGGACGCTCTCCGGAAGATGTCCGCGATCGGGTTCCTTTTGATTACCTGACTCCGCTTTTCCCATTCGAGAAACTCAACCTGTTTACTGAACCAAACGGCTACAGTACAAGGATGATTGATCTCTTTGCCCCCATCGGTAAAGGCCAGCGTGGATTGATTGTAGCACAGCCAAAAACCGGTAAAACGGTTCTGCTGAAAGAAGTGGCCAACGCCATTTCTGCCAACCACCCTGAATGTTACCTGATGGTGGTGCTGATTGATGAACGTCCGGAAGAAGTTACCGATATGGAAAGAAGCGTGAAAGCAGAAGTAATTGCTTCCACCTTTGATGAGCCCGCTGAAAAACACGTAAAAGTTTCGGCCATTGCTTTGCAGAAAGCCAAGCGTCTGGTAGAATGCGGACATGATGTGATCATCCTGCTCGATTCAATTACCCGTCTGGCCAGGGCACATAATACAGTGGCCCCATCCTCCGGTAAGGTATTGAGTGGTGGTGTGGAAGCAAATGCCATGCAGAAACCAAAACAATTCTTTGGTGCAGCCCGTAAAATTGAAAATGGCGGATCACTTACCATCCTGGCAACTGCCCTGATTGATACCGGCTCTAAAATGGACGAGGTTATCTTCGAAGAATTTAAAGGAACCGGTAATATGGAATTGCAACTGGATCGCCGCCTTGCCAATCGTCGGGTATATCCGGCTATTGACCTGGTTGCATCTTCTACCCGCCGCGATGACCTGCTGCTTGATCGGGATGTATTACAACGCATCAACCTGCTCCGCCTCTATCTCAACGATATGAATACAGAAGAAGCGATGTCTGAGTTACTGAAGCGAATGAGAGGCACCAAAAGCAACGAAGAATTCCTGGCCAGTATGAATGGCTAATAAAAGATAGTTCAACAAGCAAACTGGTCCGCACTACGCAGGCCAGTTTTTTTATGTAATATAACATCGCATTTCAAACAATATGGCTGTACAACCAATTGAGCTTTCCCGATTCCTGGAATTGTCTGCCGGCATTCCCATACTGGATGTTCGCAGTCCCGCTGAATATGCTCATGCCCATATTCCTGGTGCCTATTCCTTACCGTTATTCACAGACGAAGAAAGAAAACGGGTAGGTACGGCCTATAAACAGGAAAGCAGGGAAACGGCCATCAAAATCGGTCTGGATTATTTCGGCCCGAAAATGCGTGCCATGGTAGAACAGGTGGAAGCCATGAAAACTGAAGAGGTGCTGGTCCATTGCTGGAGAGGCGGTATGCGGTCATCCGGAGTTGCCTGGCTGCTTGATTTATATGGTTTCAAGGTATATACCCTTAAAGGAGGATATAAATCCTACCGTCAATATATTGTTGAAAGCTTTCAACTTCCGGCAAAGCTTAAAATTCTTGGTGGATATACCGGCAGCGCTAAAACTGCCGTGCTGGAAAAATTACAACGTTTAGGTGAATCTGTTATTAATCTTGAACAGCTTGCCAATCATAAAGGATCCGCTTTTGGTCATCTTGGTTTGGATAAACAACCCAGTCAGGAAATGTTTGAAAACCTGCTTGGAATGGAGATCAGACGAATCAATTCCCAACCCTGCTGGCTGGAAGACGAAAGCTGGCGCATCGGATCAGTACTGATCCCCCAACCCTTCTACAACCAGATGCGGGAAGCTGCCTGCTATTTTCTGGATATCCCTTTTGAAGAAAGACTGCAATACATTTTGCAGGATTATGGAAAGGCATCCAGAGAGGAACTGATCAACAGTGTATTAAAAATTCAGAAACGGTTAGGCGGACTGGAAACCAAAACTGCCATCGGGTTTATAATTGAAAACAACCTGACGGATGCTTTCCGCATACTGTTACAGTATTACGATAAATTTTATCGCAAAGGATTGGCAAGCCGCTCCGCCCATGCACCCGCCATTGTACAGCTGAATGCCGCTTCAGTAGATCCTGATCGCTTAACCCAATTACTTTTAACGAATCAATTATAATTTATGAATTTGTCGGATTATGCTTTAACAGCCTATTCTCATGGTGGTGGTTGTGGCTGTAAAATTGCGCCCAGTGTGCTGGATACCATTTTGCACCAGGCAAAACCAGCTGAATCTTATGAAAACCTGTTGGTGGGAAACCAGAGCCGGGATGATGCAGCCGTATATAACCTTGGAAATGGCCAGGCATTGATATCCACTACAGATTTTTTTATGCCAATTGTGGATGATGCAGTGGATTTTGGAAAAATAGCTTCTGCCAATGCGATCAGTGATGTGTATGCGATGGGTGGAAAGCCGGTCCTCGCAATCGCGATCCTTGGCTGGCCAATTGATAAATTACCTGCGGAACTTGCTAATAAAGTGCTGGAAGGCGCCCGCGCCATCTGTGCAGAAGCCGGAATTCCACTGGCAGGCGGACATAGTATCGACTCACCGGAACCCATATTCGGCCTGGCAGTAAATGGACTTGTGTCCATTGCCAACCTTAAACAAAATAACACGGCGAAAGCCGGTGATCTTTTGTTTCTCACTAAATCTATTGGAACAGGCATTCTTTCAACTGCACAAAAAAGAAAAAAACTTTCACCCAGTCATTACGCCGGCTTGCTGAATCAGTTGATTCAGCTGAACAAAGCAGGAGCAGCCCTGGGAGCCGTTGAAGGAGTACATGCAATGACGGATGTAACCGGCTTCGGGCTGTTGGGTCATTTGATTGAAGTTGCTGAAGGTGCCGGTTTGCATGCCCGAATCAATATGGATGATATCCCCCTATTGGATGGAACCAGCTTTTATCTTGAAGAGGGTATTCAACCAGGCGCAACCAAGCGAAATGCCGCCAGTTATTACCACAAAGTCCAGAACTCCACAGGTAAGGAAGATGCGTGGATCACCGGGTTACTGGCCGATCCTCAAACCAATGGAGGCTTGCTGATTGCAGCGGATCCTGAATCTAAAGAGCAGGTACAACAACTATTGACAGAATTTGGATTAGCTGCCTATAAAGAGCCCATAGGAACCTTATATGAATCGGGGACAAGGGTAGTTGAGCTGATCTGATCAATTCAGCAGCGTATCAATTTTGGCAGCCAGCTTGCGATCCTTTTCAGTGATGATATCCCCCGCATCATGTGTATTCAGCCAAACTTCAACCGTGTTCCAGACATTTGTCCAGCGCGGATGGTGATTCATCTGTTCTGCCAGTAAGGCAACTCTTGTCATAAAAGCAAATGCTTCAGAAAAATCAGCGAAGCTGAATTTTCGATACAAGCTGTTTTCGGTTTCCTGCCACATAAGATGAAGTTTATAAGTTGAAGATTAGAGGTTTCGCACCGAACTTGAAATCCTTGTTTTAAATCCGTTAAAACGAATTTCTTTGGTTGGGCGAAATCCTACTTTTTCCTGCGAAAGAATGGCTGCGCGATTAATGGACCGGATGATGGTAATAACGTTTGTTTTGCCGGCTTCCCTGGCGCGATTCATAAGGTATACCGCAGCAAATCCGTGAAAACCATTTCCCCGGTAATCTGGATGGCAATAACCATCGTACAGGTAAGCTTCCGCTGCACCCAATTGAAGTGTATGAAAAGCATCCAGATAATCAGGGAATTCTATCTTTTCAAAGGAAAGCCAGAAATAATAAGCAAGTTCATGCGTAGTTTCTACAAAAATTCCCAATCCAATATTTCCGGGTTTTAGGAGTCTGTTTTTAAAACCATGTAATTGTTCCTGCGGAACCCATGTATTGGTGAGCTGATTAATATCCTCCATTGAAAGCTCTCTGCTGTAAAATCCGGCTGCTAAGGGCCGGGTTGTTTTGGCTGAATTCAGCTCCTGTTCAAAAACGGTATAAACTTCATGGTAGTACCCCAGTTTTTCACCAATCTTGGTGAAAACCAGATATAACGCATTTGGAAATCCATATTGTTTAATTGCGTTTGAAAATTGTTGGGTAATAGCCATATTAAAATATCAGGTGTTCCTTGTTTTTGATTTTTTCATTTGTCAGTTCTACCACCAGTTGTACACCGGTAATGGAACGAATACCCAGTTTGATATCAGCAATCAGCTCAGCAGGCACATCATCTCCTTTTATCAACCATAAAAAATCGAGGTGTCGGAATTCCGGTAACAGGTATTCCCCATCGTGGTGATTTTTGTAGAGATAATGAGTTCGAAAGGATTGAGGTTCTTTATGTTCATAAACCGGAAAAAAATAATTCCGGTTCTTTTTATTCAACTGGATTTCCAGCCCGATATTAACTCTGAAACCAAAACGAAACTGTCTGTTCAGGTTCCAGCAAAACTGGTAATCGCGAACTGGAGCTACGATTCCCAGCAGATGAGCGTCTCCAAAAAAATCTTCGGTCATTTCCGAGACGTCCAGTTTCAATTTCATGCGTAAAGTATTAAAATTCTACGGAAGCAGCATGTTCTGTTGAATCTCGCTGGTAAACAACCGTTGTTTTATCTCCTTTGTTGAATTTGCTCAATGCCTGCATATATTGTTCAACCGAAGCTACCGGAAAATCACCCAGTTTTGTAATGATATCTCCAGTCTTCAGTCCGGCTTTTTGGGCTGGTCTGCCTTCAGACACGCCCTCTACCCGTACGCCGTTTCCACTAAATGCATAATCGGGCATTATTCCAAGCGTAACCTTAAAGCGCGCAGATGTTCCCATTTGCTGCTCCCTGGTTTTGGTAAATGCCAGTTTGGGTTGCGATGCGGTTGATTTAATAACTGTCTGAATCAACTGAACAATTCTTAATTGACCCACATAGTTTATGCGGTCCGCATCATCCGAAGGTTTGTGGTAATCCGTATGCAATCCGGTGAAGAAAAAGAGAACCGGGATATCTTTCCGATAAAAGGAAGAATGATCACTTGGGCCAGTACCACTGCTATCGTATTTCAGGGAAAAATAGCGGTTATCAGAAATAGATGAAAAAGTTGTGCTCCATGCAGGTGATGTTCCGTATCCGCCAACAGTGAGTGCTTTGCTGCTGTCGTTCAGGCGACCGACCATGTCCATATTCACCATATAGTTGATGGTGTTCAGTGGAATCGTTGGGTTTTCAGTGAAATATTTTGATCCAAACAATCCCAGTTCTTCAGCAGAAAAGGCAATAAAGAGGTAATTAAATGCGTGTTTTTTTTCTTTTTTCAGGAGACGGGCCAATTCAATCAGCGCTGCAGTACCGCTCGCATTATCATCTGCTCCGTTATGAAGTCCGGGATTTTCTGTGCGAATCATGGAGTTTTCATCTTCCCCATATCCAAGGTGGTCATAATGTGCTCCAATAACAACGGTATTTGCCGCGCCATTATCCATGAAACCGATAACATTCCGACCGGTTCTTTCGAGTTTGTTAAAACCTGTTTTCAGTTTGATTTCCAGCATATCGGTTTCATCATGAAGGTATTTATCCGATTCCTGCTTATTGAGGAAAAAAACCGGAATGGGCAGTTCCTCCCCTTTTTGTTTGGGTTTGTACTGCTGTGCCGGATCATTGAAAACCACCAGTGCCGTTGCGCCTTTTTCTGCGGCCAATTTGATTTTTTCCAAAAGCGCTGCCTCTTCATCAAAATGGGGGTTTGATTTGTTGGCTTCCTTTTCAGCACCAAAATCAAGAAACCAGGGAACTCCTTCTTCTTTCAGTGCTATGGAAGGCATGGCTTCCAGCATTCGTTCCGGCGACAAAGGATGCGGAAAGAAATTCTTCTTATTGATTTCATTTCCATTAATAAAAAGATAAGAGCCCTGCGAATAGTCTTTGCCATCGTAAATGGGGAATTCCTGGTACCATCCATTCTGATTGCCTTTTGGCGTAAGACCAATTGTTGTTAATTGATTTTTAATATAATCAGCCGCAAGTTGTTCTCCCTTTGTACCTGCTCTTCTGCCTTCAAGGCGGTCATCTGCCAGAAAATACACATGTTCTTTCAGTTGTGCCACCACTATTTTATCGGCTTTTTTTAAACGTTGACTGAAGGCGGGCAGCGTGCTGATGAGGCCAGCGGCCAGGAGTGCTCGGGGAAACCAGTTCATAACAATTCGGGCTTTAAAGACAAAGTTATTATTGCCATTGCTAATACCGTGCCGCAATAGGGAATATTTATTATGGTTATCTGCTCCAGTTTCCGTTACTTTTGCAGATTGGCCTGTTCGCAAGCAGGGTAACTTAAAAAAGCTTGAATGGCATTACCGCACCTTATCAAATATGTTTATACCAATGGCACAGATGAAGTGATCCGCAGAGGGAAGAAAATACATGCGATTGGTTATGTAGAGATGGTGGAATATGATGAATTGCTGGGTTCCGTAACGTTTCGGGTGAAAGACGACAGCTACAGCACTTATTATAAAGTGTATGTTCAGAAGTTTGCAGATCCGAAAGCCTTATCGGTTCGTTGCAGTTGTCCCTATAACCTTGGCGATATCTGTCGCCATGAAGCAGCCGCATTGATTCAATTGCAGGAGTTACTGGATAAAAATTTATTGCAGGCAGAAGAAGTTGAATACGATCAGCGACACACGGTAATCAAAATGAAAAGCATTGATCTCAAAACGATCAAACTGCTAAGCGGACCAGAAAACTATAATGCGGCAGAACAATACCTGCGAACCAATAAAGCCAATATAGATTCTGCTGCTGAGGAAGTGGTGAAAGCAACCGTTGAACTGGATGGTACCAGTTACCGCGTGGTTATCAGAAAAAATGAAGAACGGAATTTTGATACCAGTTGCGATTATGTAGATACCAAACATCCACTTTGTTTACCCAAAGTGATTGTATTTCTCCAGTTGTTGAATTCCTTTGGACCCAACTATTTTGATTCCATCCGCAATTGGGATAAAGAAAAGAACAAATTGCTCGAAGCATACGGGTACAGTCTGAATGATGACCTGAAAGGAAAATTTGAGTTTGCTTACAAAGAAGGCAAGCCTTTTCTGCGTGTGCTGGACACTTCCATTAAACGGATCAACCCGCTTCAGGCAACCAGCAGGCCAAGGCCACAGGAGCAGGTAGCTGCAACTGCTGAAACCCCGGAGGTTGAAACTGCAGAAGCCGAGCCGGGAGCGGCATTGCGGGTTGGACTGGTGCTTAATCTGCAGCAAAAAACCTATCCCGGATTTTCTGTGGATGCCATTCAGGGTGAAACAGAAGAATTGCAACAGCGCTTTCTGGGTAAAGTGGAGAAAGTAGATCTTTCGAAGTATGTGAATCTGGAATTGTATCCGGAAGCAGACAGGCCGCTGATTCCGGCACTTCGTCGGATGCAGGAGTCGGAACTAACGAAATACCTCAACCGAAATTCTCCTTTCAGCGGTATCTGGGAAAATATTATTCACCATGAAAGTGAAGAATTGCCTGCAGAAACCAAACATCTGGTGGTGGAATATATGCAGCCCAAATTGCGTAAACTAATGAACGATGTGGCAGATAGCCCCTTTGTTTATTTGTTACCATTGGGAAAGCCATTTAAAACGGATAACCTGCTTTCCATCGGGATTGTAACCGAACCACTGGTTCCCTACTTTAAAGTTCAGCTCAAAGGCAGGCAGTACGAATTAAGCTGCTGGGTGAAAATTAATGGCGCAGAATTAAAACTTACCGATAATAAATTCAGTAGCAATCTCCTGTTTTTTCACAATGATCATATCTATACCTGGCGCAATGAGGAAGATGTGAACCGGGTGGAGACCTTCATGCCAAAGGGTGTCATCACCATAGCGAAATCAGTTTGGCCCATGCAGCTGAAACAACTGGTTTTACCCCTGGCAAAACAATATCATGTTGATTTTGATCCGTCACTTATTTCCTCTTATAAAGATGGAGAGCCGGAACGTCGTTTGATGTTACAGGAAAAGGGAGAATACCTGGTTTTTCAGCCCATATTTTCCTATAAAGGATATGAGACCAGACCCGGTGATAAGGATGAAATTGTGGTACCGGATGGCGATAAAGTGATGATTGTGCATCGTAATAAGGAAGTGGAGCAGCAGTTTCTTTCCAAACTGGAGGCACTTCATTCCAATTTTATACGTCCGGATGGTTCGCAAAACCTGGTGTTGAAAGGTCCGGACGTATTACGGAATAACTGGTTTTTCCTCTTTGTGGATGCCATGAATGAGATGAAAATTCCGGTTTACGGATTTGAGGCACTCAAGAATTTCCGTTTTAATACAGCCAAACCGCAAACCAGGATCCAGATCAGCAGCAATACGGATTGGTTTGATGCTAAGGTCGACATTGTTTTTGGCGACCAGAAAGTTACGGTTGCAGAGGTTAAACGTGCATTGGCAAATAAGCAGCAATTCGTGCAACTGGATGACGGTTCACTTGGGATTTTACCTGAAGAGTGGATCAAGCGATATTCTCTGTTATTCCGGATTGGGGAAGGTAAGGCACAGAGTCTTCGTTTGTCGAAATACCACATGAGTGTGATCGATGAACTGTACAATGAACGGAATGAAGAAGAGCTTTTTGTACAGCTGGAAGAAAAATACGATCGCTTAAGAGGGTTCAAAAGTATCCGGGAAGTGGAACCTCCAGCGCATTTGCAGCCGATACTTCGTCCCTATCAGGCATTTGGATTCCAGTGGCTGAACTATCTGAGTGAGGTGAACTGGGGTGGAATTCTGGCTGATGATATGGGTTTGGGTAAAACCATCCAGTCGCTGAGTTTTCTGCAACACTACCGCGATACCCATGACGGTCTGAAAGCATTGGTTGTTTGTCCCACTACCTTGATGTTCAACTGGGAAAATGAGATCCGCAAATTTGCTCCTTCGCTTACCTACCATATACATCATGGGGGAGAGCGGACGAGGAATAAGGCATTACTTGAAAATAAGAATGTCATCATTACCACCTATGGCACGTTGAGAAGTGATATCAAAATGCTGGTTGAAATGGAATTTGACTGTGTTGTGCTGGATGAATCTCAGGCCATTAAAAATCCATCCAGTAAGGTAACCAAGGCAGCATCTCTTCTACGAGCCAAACATCGGTTGTGCATGAGTGGTACTCCTTTGCAGAACAATACATTTGACATCTATGCCCAGATGAATTTTTTGAATCCGGGTATGCTGGGAAGCATGGAGTTTTTCCGACAGGAGTTTGCAATCCCAATAGATAAATTTGGTGAGCAGGACCGGAAAGATCATTTGAGAAAGATATTATTTCCTTTTATACTTCGCCGCACCAAAGAACAGGTAGCCAAGGATTTACCAGAAAAAACCGAAACCATTCTATGGTGTGAAATGGAGGATGAGCAGCGCAAGATTTATGATGCCTACCGGAATGATTTCAGAGATAAGATACTGGGCACTATTGAAAGTCAGGGTATGCAGAAATCGCAGTTAACGATTTTGCAGGGCTTGATGAAGTTGAGGCAGATCTGTGATTCACCAGCCATTTTGAATGAGCAGGAGAAGTTTGAGAATCATTCGATTAAGCTGGAAGAATTGGGAAGAGAGATTACGGAGAATATCAGCAATCACAAAGCGCTGGTGTTTTCACAGTTCCTGGGTATGCTGGCATTGATCCGGAAAAAGCTGACGGAACTGGAAGTGGAATACGAATATTTTGATGGCAGCACTTCAGCAATAGACCGGGAGAAAGCGATACAACGCTTTCAGAACGATGATAAATGCCGGATTTTCCTGATTTCTTTAAAAGCAGGGGGTGTGGGTCTGAACCTAACTGCAGCGGATTACGTATATATTGTGGATCCCTGGTGGAATCCTGCAGTGGAACAGCAGGCAATTGACCGGACGCACCGGATTGGGCAAACCAAGAACATATTTGCTTACCGGATGATTTGTAAGGATACTATTGAGGATAAAATACTTCAGTTACAGGATCGTAAGCGGGTATTGGCGCGTGATCTGATAGCGGATGATGAAGGCTTTGTGAAGAATCTGACGAGAGAGGATGTGGAATATCTGTTTTCATAGGTGAAAGGTGAAAGGTGAGAAGTGAAAGGTTGGACGTGAAAAGTGAGAGGTTAGAGGTGAGATTATAGGTGGATGGCTGCAGGGTTTAACGGTTTTCGTTTCACCTTTCACTTCTCATCTTTCATATTTCACCTCTCTGGTTTCACCTCTCTGGTTTCACCTTTCACGTTTCACCTTTCACGCAAAAAAAGCCCCGCTTTTTTTGCGGAGCTTCACTCTTCGAATATGGAGTTGGGTTAGTAAAGAAACTTAGTAACGACGGGCATTGCGGGCATAACCGGGACGGTGCTGGATGGGTGATTCGCCTTTAAGCAAAACACAAACCAGGTACCGGAAGAAATGGAAAATCCGCAGGCTGTGGCTGTAACTATCCTTATTGATTTTAATGGAATGTGTACTGTAGTACATGGCTTTTCTGTCCATAGGTCAATTGGTTTGAGTGGTTTTATTTGAAAAAAACGAATATGTTCGGAATTTATTGCAGGGATTCCGGGAATAAGCACTTCCGCAGGCTTTTGATTCCTTAATTTAGCGGGCTCCTAACATTATTATGGCAAAAAGTATCTTTAAACGGGGATCAGGTTCGGCTAATGAAATGTCTTTTATAGACCACCTGGAAGCGCTCCGCTGGCATATCATGCGAGCTTTGCTGGCAATTCTGATCGGCGCCGTTGTTGTTTTCGTAAAAATGGATTTTTTCTTTGGAACAATTGTTATGGGTCCGGCTGATAAGGATTTTATAACGTATCGTGCCTTGTGCAAATTCAGCAACTGGGTTGGGCTGGGTGATGCTATGTGTATGGAAGAAATCAATCTGAAACTGATCAGTACGCAGATGAGCAGCCAGTTTATGATGAGTTTTACCATCGCTTTTGTTGGTGGGTTCATTATAGCCTTTCCTTATGTGTTTTGGGAATTCTGGAAGTTTATTCGTCCGGCTTTGACTGAAAAGGAAGTAAAACGGACCGGAGGAATGATTTTTTGGGTTTCCCTCCTATTCTTTACCGGGGTTGCGTTTGGTTATTTTCTTATTGCCCCCTATACGGTTAACTTCTTTGCGGCCTATACCCTTAGTCCGATGATTGCCAATACTTTTACAGTAGCAGATTATATCGATAATATTGTTTCGCTGGTAGTAGGAACGGGCGTTGTATTCCAGCTTCCGCTGGCGGTTTATTTCCTGGCCAAAATCGGGTTGGTTACGGCACAGTTTCTGCGCACCTATCGTAAATTTGCCGTGGTTATAATCCTGGTTTTGGCTGCAGTAATCACTCCTCCGGATGTACTGAGCCAATTGATTGTTACAGTGCCTCTCTGGTTCCTCTATGAAATCAGTATTGGAATTGCCGCCCGTGTAAATAAGAAGGATGAGTTTTTTGTGAAGCCAACGGATGAATGGAGTTAGGAGCAAGGGAAAGAGGAGAGGGGAAAAGGGGGAATAGGAGACAGGGGAGGAAAGGAGATGGAGACAGAGGACGAAGTAGCTTAATGCGATTTTTGAATTGAATAAAACCGAATTAGTATGACAGTATTCAATAAATCATTGCCGGTTGCAATTGGTTGCGATCATGCCGGATACGAGTATAAGGAAGCAATTAAAACCTACCTGGAAACTGCCGGTTTCACCGTTAAGGATTTTGGTACCACCAGTCCAAATTCGGTTGACTACCCTGATTTTGCACATCCCACTTCTTCCTTTGTGGCAGAAGGCAAAGCTGCATTTGGAATACTGTTATGCGGCTCCGCAAACGGAGTGGCGATTACGGCAAATAAACATCAACAGGTAAGGGCCGGATTGTGCTGGGATAATGAGGTAGCGAAACTGGTTCGCAGGCACAATGATTCCAACATCATCTGCCTGCCTGCACGTTTTATAGCACTTCCCTATGCCATTCAGATGATTGAAACCTTTTACACAACAGAATTTGAAGGCGGCCGTCACGGCAACCGGGTGAACAAAATAGCCTGCATGTAGCGCCTAATTACACGCAATTAATTTTCCAAAAAACCGTCGAAAACTCCCGTTTATCGACGGTTTTTGTTTGGGGGTCGAAATGATTTTCAATAGTACTATCTCTAGTACATCTTTGTATCAGCAAAAGGGAATAAGCCCGGAGCGAAAAACCGAATCGACCCCCTATTGAGATCTCTAAACCCAAACCGTAGAAGCAACAAATCCTGATCCTTTGAAAAAACACCCTTGATTTAGCAGAAAATTTTTCCCTGTTCTTATGAAAACCAAGTACCAGTAGATCTCTCGCAAACCGTCCATCCAATCCTACTGAAAGCAACCATTAGTTGATGTATCGTCTATCGTCTAAAAGAGTTTGTCCCGCTTGTCCAGCGGGACTTTTTTTATGGGGAAGGAGAAAAAATAACCCGTGGCAACCAGGGAAACATCAGCGTACTTGATAATTTGGCACTTCTGGTCTTTTCAAAATTTCAACCCGGTTTAAGTTTTGACCTGACCCTATCCACTACTTATCAATTGGGTATCCTAGTACAAGGCTGTTTTCTGAATGAATTAATCAATTGAAAATCAATCTTTTGTTACCCTGTTACGGATCAAATTGGGATACTTATTATAGTGCCTCATTTACTCCTATATGCTGTATCAGGGTTTTGCACCAGTCCATTTTATCAAATACAGGATGGATCGGGTTAAAACAATAATTGGTTCGCTGAATCGCCATGTGGAAAGGGGTTTAAGTTAGGGTAATCCTGGTATTAACATAGTGTCCTATAAGTGCTATCAACCGTTCATCCACCGTTTATCAACCGTTCATCTACCGTTCATGAACCGTATTAAAACGGTAGATGAACGGTAGATGAACGGTTAAACAACGGTTCAAGAACGGTAGATAGACTTATTATAGTACAAGGTTTACACTAGTTTAACTGCTGAACGAGTTAGCCTTGGAGGAAAAGGGTTGATTGCATCATTTCAAATAATTCGGTAGCTGCGCTGAATAAACCATTTAATCGGTTTCGAACAACCCCCCTTTGTCCTTTCCTTTCCTTTCTCCCTCCACCCTTCCCCCTCTTCCCTTCCTCCTCTTCCCCTTCCCCCTTTTCCCCTCTTTCCCTTAAATTGCCAATTCAACAGTTTAAGTACAATGAGAAAAATGCTATTAGTGCTGGGGTTGTTCCCGGCTGCCATGGGCTTTGCGCAAAAGAAAGCCAATCCGCAAAAATTTGCGGCAACCATTACGGAAGAGGATCTTCGAACCCATTTATTCATTATTGCCGGAGCGGAAATGGAAGGAAGAGAAACCGGCACGGAAGGCCAGCGGAAAGCAGCGGCTTATATTGAAGAGCAGTTTAAAAAACTCGGATTGATACCCGGTAATAACGGTGCCTATCAAATGAGTTTTCCGGTTTACAGAGATTCCATTATTGGTGCGGAGATGAAAGTGAATGGCACTGAGTTCAGGTTTTATGATGATTTTCAACCCAACCCAAGAGTTAGTCGAAGTGGCGATTATTATTTTTCCGAATTCGTATTTGCCGGACATGGCATAGTTGAAGGAAGCCGTGATGATTACAATGGTATCAATGTAAAAGGTAAAGCAGTTCTGCTGCTGGATGGAGCGCCTGCAGATTTCAAATCTGAGCAAAAAGGAATGATGGCCCCCTCCAGTATGTTTGGAAAATATCAGAAAGCTGTGGATAAGGGCGCTGCTGCCGTATTGATTGTTGCCAATGATTTCCCCCGGAAACCAAGTCCTTTTGCGGGCAACATGTATGTAAACCTGTATTCGGCTGAACAGAATGCTTCACTGTATAATATCTCTCAGAAAGTTGCAGCACAACTGTTGGGATCGGAATGGACAACGATTTCAGCCAGTGCAAAAAACAGTGCTGTTCCTGCAAAGGTGTACAAGGCGAACATGATGCTTCATATGAACAAAAAAGTGCAGTTCCTGGAAAGCACCAATGTGTTGGGATATGTGGAAGGGACGGATAAAAAAGACGAATGGCTGGTTGTTACTGCACACTACGATCATCTTGGCAAAAGAGGCGATGTAATTTATTATGGTGCAGACGACGACGGTTCCGGAACCGTTGGAGTTATCGAGATGGCAGAAGCCTTCGCGAAAGCAAAAGCAGCCGGTAATGGCCCGCGTAGAAATATTATGTTCATGGCTGTTAGCGGGGAAGAAAAAGGTCTTTGGGGATCTGCCTGGTATGGAGATAATCCGGCTGTTCCGTTGGAAAAAACAACAGCCAATTTAAATATTGATATGATTGGAAGGGTTGATACGGAACGCAAATCTGCCGATACCCTGAATTATGTATATGTGGTTGGCGATGACAAATTGAGTACGGAGCTGAAACCACTCAGTGAAGCAGCCAATAAGAAATATACCAAACTGGCGCTGGATTATAAGTTCAATGACCCGAATGACCGCAATCGGATCTATTTCCGCAGCGACCATTATAATTTCGCCCGTAAAGGGGTTCCTGTTATTTTCTATTATGATGGCATGTTGCAGGCGGATTACCATAAACCGACCGATACCCCCGATAAAATCAATTATACCCTGTTGAAAAAAAGAGCCCAGCTGGTATTTTACACTGCCTGGGAAATGGCCAATCGGGAGCAGATGATGAAGCGCGACCTGGAAATCCCGACCATGACCAGATAAATTATTCAGCGGTAAGCAAAAAATATTTTTATGGTGGTTTAAACCTGGCGAACAATAGGCGGTCAATATATACGTAATTAATATATAAAACCACCTTAGAAAACTTCACCATGAACACTAAAACCACCCTGAAAACAATTGCATTTGCAGCATTAGTGCTGGCATTTACCGGAATTTCTTCTGATGTTGCAGCTCAATCAACCCGCAAAAAACTGGATCGTGCGGAGGATGTGGCGGATCGCCGGGAGGATGTAGCTGACCGAAAGGAAAATGTACGTGATCGCAAAGAGAACCGACGCGATCGCAAGGAAGATCGCCGCGATAAGCGGGAAGATGTACGGGATGCCCGCCATGACGGGGGTGTACTCGACAAAGCAGAAGATGTGAGAGACAGAAAAGAAGATGTGAGAGATAAAAGAGAAGATGTAGCCGATCGGAAGGAAAATGTGCGCGACCGTAAAGAAAACCGTCGCGATCGCCGGGAAGATCGCAGAGACAAGAAGAATTAAAAAAACCGCTCGCTAATGCGAGCGGTTTTTTGGTGAAAGGTGAAAGGTGAGAGGTGAGAGGGATTCCCGAATTTCGGGGTGCCCACTTTTAACTTTCTACTTTTTATTTTTTACTTTCCCAAAATGTACGCGAAAATCAACGGCGCCACAATCGTAGCATCGCTTTCCACGATAAATTTAGGCGTATCGATACCCAGTTTGCCCCAGGTAATTTTTTCGTTTGGAACTGCACCTGAATAGGATCCATAAGAGGTGGTAGAATCGCTTACCTGACAGAAATAGGCCCAGAACGGCACATCATGCCATTCCAGATCCTGGTACATCATGGGTACCACACAGATGGGGAAATCACCGGCAATACCGCCACCCAACTGGAAGAAACCTACTCCTTTACCGGCAGAATTATTCCGATACCAGTCTGATAACCAAACCATGTATTCAATCCCGCTTTTCATGGTAGTGGCTTTCACTTCATTTTTGATAACGTAGGAAGCGAAAATATTACCCATGGTAGAATCTTCCCAGCCCGGAACAATAATCGGCAGGTTTTTTTCAGCAGCAGCAATCATCCAGCTGTCTTTGGGATCAATTTCATAATCGTCCTTCATCAAACCGCTGTTCAGCAATTTGTACATGAATTCATGCGGAAAATAACGTTCGCCGGCGGCATCGGCATCTTTCCAGATTTTGGCAATATGGTGCTGGATCTTACGGAAAGCTTCTTCTTCCGGAATACAGGTATCAGTTACCCGGTTCAGCCCCTGTTCCAGCAGATCCCATTCTTCCTGTGGGGTAAGATCGCGGTAATTGGGAATTCTTTTATAATGACTATGGGCCACCAGGTTCATAACATCTTCTTCCAGGTTGGCTCCGGTACAGGAAATAATCTGCACTTTATCCTGGCGGATCATTTCAGCCAGGGAAACACCCAGCTCTGCTGTACTCATCGCACCGGCCAGGGTAATCATCATTTTTCCTCCTTCCAGCAAATGTTGCTCATAACCTTTGGCAGCATCCACCAAAGCAGCCGCATTAAAGTGGCGATAATGGTGTTCGATGAATTGAGAAACGGGACCTTTACTCATGTTAACGTGGTTTTTGGATGCCAAAGGTAAAATAAAAAAGCCCCACCTTACGGGGTGGGGCTGACTTTCCAACAAAACCTCAGAGAAAAAACCGTCCTGTTTATTTTTTAGTTCTGGAGAATACTGACCAGCTGGAGCTGTTTTCACTTTTCAGTACAAGCTGCTGACCGGCATTTTCCAGTGTGATATAGTAGGTAGTTGTGCCCTCATTGGCAACCTCGAACAGAGTAGAGATCCAATAATCGGAATACTCTTCTTTTATCTCTGTCATTAAGGAAATCGGAAGTTGCGTAGAGAGGATGTTACGGTACACACCAACCAGGGTACCTTCATCATCGAGGTAGGCAAATAATACCTGACCATTTAAGTTGAACTGAACTTTGTTCAGGTTGTTTACGCGGCTCCAGCTTTCCTGCTGTGCGGATGCAAATGTTTTTTTGAAGCTTTTTTCTACACGCTCATCAACGTTGTTGCGATTTTTGCTGTTGTTTGCGAAAAGAGAACTGATGCTGAGTGTTACTACCAACAGAGTAGTCATGAACTTTTTCATTGCTTAAGGTTTAAATAAGTGAGTGATGCTAATAAGACGCTGAACGTCTTTTAAGGTTACAGTTTGTGTTTAATTTTTTTGAAAATGCTGAGGTTTCCGGAAGGAGAAGCAGATACAATCATGCTTGACTTCACACCATGTAAGGTTACATGATACGTGGTAGCTCCGTTCGCGTTGTGCTCAATTACATTTTTCATTACATGCTCAGGATATCTTTCCTGAATTGCTTTTGATACCATGATCGGCAAATTTGCTTTGTCGATATAACGTGCAGTTGCAACCAGAGCACCGTCTGCATCATAGAATGCACTCAACTCGGTATTACGATAGTTGAAGGTGGCCTGGAAAAGACCTGCATCATCGAGCGATTTCCATTGTACATTTTTTGCATCAGCAAACTCTGTACGGAAAGATTCCAATACCTTTCCGGTAATAGGATCAACATTTGCGAAACTGGCCAGACTTACAAAAGCTGTAGCGGCGATTAAGATGAACTTTTTCATAAAATGACATTTAAAGGTTTAATGATTAATGCTTGTTCGAATAGTTTGACGATGTAAAAGTAAAAAGGTTACAACCCCTGTCAAGCAAATAGTGAAGGATGGTCAGATAAAGTAAATATTTGATAAATACCTGAAAAGATTATGTCTTCCGGGTCCTGAAAAATCGGCTGAAACTCAAGCCAGACGGCCAGTTGAGAAAATTTGTTAAATAAAAAGTAAAATGCGGTTAATCCATGGTTAAATTAGAGAAGTGGAAACCACCTATTTTAAAAAATGAACTTTCTAGCACACGCCTATCTATCTTTTCGCCAGCCGGAACTGCTGTTGGGTAATCTTATCAGCGATTTTGTAAAGGGTAAAAAGAAATTCGATTACCCTTCGGCAATACTTAGGGGAATTGATTTACACAGAGCAATAGATAAGTTTACCGATGACCATCCGATAAATGCAAGGGCAAAACTGGTGTTTAAACCGGCAGTAGGATTGTATTCATCTGCTTTTCTGGATGTTGTGTACGATCATTTTTTGGCAACGGATGAACTCGCTTTTCCCGGAAACAGCCTGCATGATTTCAGTCAATGGGTGTACGGTTCGCTGGAAGGACAAGCGGCATTTTTCCCTGATCAGTTTGCACGTATGTTTCCTTATATGAAAGAACAAAACTGGTTACTGAATTATAAAGATCGATGGGGCATTGAACGCAGTATGGAGGGATTGGTTCGACGCGCTAAATTTATAGACGACTTTCAACCCGCATTTAAAGCATTTGAAACGGATTATCAATTACTTAAGGATTGTTTCCAGCGCTTTTTCCCGGAATTACTGTTATTCGTCAACGATGAATACCGGCGGCAACTTATTCGACCGGAAACACTTTAAACCGCTCATGAGCGGCTCTCTCCAGCATCTCCCGGTCATCCGGATGGGCAATATCAATCAGGGCTTTGGCACGTTGACGCAGGTTCTTACCATATAAATAGGCAATCCCAAATTCCGTAACCACATAGTGTATATGTCCGCGTGTGGTAACTACACCCGCACCGGTTTTCAGAAAGGGAACAACTCTTGAAATTCCTTTGGCTGTACGGGATGGCAGTGCTATAATCGGTTTACCACCCGCACTCAAGGCTGCTCCCCGCATAAAATCCATTTGTCCGCCTATGCCGGAATACTGAAAGGTTCCGATACTATCCGCACATACCTGTCCGGTTAAATCAATTTCCACTGCGCTGTTGATGGCAACCATTTTCGGATTCCTTCGGATCACCGAACTTTCATTTACATAATCAATATCAAGAAAAGCGAAAGCCGGATTATCATTCACGTAATCGTATAAACGCTTTGTGCCCAAGGCAAAACCTACTACTGATTTATTTGGATGTATAGCTTTGTACTTGTTATTGATCACATCATTTTCAACCAGATCAATAATGCCATCGCTAAACATTTCTGTATGTACACCGAGATCTTTATGATTACCCAAACAACGAAGCACTGCATCGGGGATTGCACCAATTCCCATTTGCAGGGTTGCGCGATCCTCAATCATACCTGCAATGTATTGACCGATTTGTTTTTCTGCCGCACCCAATCTTGATGAAAAATTTCCTTCGTGTAAGGGCGCTTCATGATAGACCATGGCATGAAAACGTTTTACATGGATCATACCATCACCATGTGTGCGGGGTACATTCGGATTAACCTGTGCAATTACATAGCGGGCTGTATTAACAGCAGAACGCGCAATATCAACCGATACACCAAGCGAACAGTAACCATGTGTATCCGGAACGGAAACATGAACGATGGCCACATCAATCGGCAATATGCCCTGTTTGAATAATTCCGGAATTTCACTGAGAAAAACCGGCACATAATCCGCTCTTCCCGCCTGAACTGCATCGCGGATACTGGCTGACACAAACAGCGAGTTGATATGAAAATGACCCTGGTATTCCGGCTTATCAACCACCATATCGCCATAGACTGTGATATTAACCAGCTCCACCTGTTGCAGGCGATCCTTTTGTTCTGCCAGTTTTGACATCATATAAGAAGGTGTTTGAGCACTACCCTGAACAAATACCCGGTTACCGGATTGTATTACGGACAAGGCTTCTTCAGCGGAAACATATTGGATCGGTGGACGCATGAAAATTGTTTTAGCAAAAATATAGGAGGAAATGCCCCTCTTTCCTGATTCCTGTCATAAAAACCAATGAACATTGTTGTAATGCTTCATTATTTTTGGGATTGTAAAGGAAGCAATGCATGACAAATCGATTTAATGTGCGCAAGACAGGATTTTTACTGGCAGTTTGCTGTTTGGTTCAATTTTCCCTGAATGCCCAATTCAAATTTCCTCCGGTAGATAAATCGCCACTCGACTATAGTTATTATCCGGTAAATTATCCGATTCTGCGGATTCAGGAAAAAGCCAACGAAGCGCTGATGGTTCGGGTAGCTTATAGCCGTCCGCAGAAAAATGGCCGGAAAGTTTTTGGCGAACTGGTTGAATACGGCAGCATCTGGAGACTGGGTGCGAATGAAGCCACTGAAATTGAATTGTACCGCGATGCAAAAATTGGCGCTACCCGCGTGAAAAAAGGCCGTTATACGATGTATGCCATTCCTACTACCGAGAAATGGACTATTATATTGAACAAGGAAACCGATACCTGGGGTGCCTTTCTGTACGATCCGAAAAAAGATGTTGCCCGAACCGATGTTCCTGTTCAACATAATCCCGATGCATTGGAATCCTTCAGTATGTATTTTGAAAAAACCAATGGTAGTGTGAGTCTGTTTATTGGATGGGATACTGAAATGGTGCGCGTTCCCATCAGCTTTTTCTGATCTTTATACCATGTGTGGAATTGCCGGAATTATAACGGAAGTTGCCGCTTCTGATGCGGACAGGCAATTTCATGCTATTAATTTGATGGCGGAAGCGCTGGCCCATCGAGGGCCGGATGGGGCGGGTTTTTGGGAAGATGATTCTGCCCGTGTTTTTTTTGGTCATCGCCGTTTATCGGTGATTGATCTATCTCCTGGTGCCGCACAGCCGATGCACTATGCCGGCCGTTTTACCATCCTTTACAACGGGGAAATCTATAATTATAAAGAACTACGCACAGATTTGTTGCATCGGGGATATACATTCCAGACGGAATCTGATACGGAAGTGATTCTTGCCGCTTACCAGGAATTTGGTGCGGACTGTGTGAAGCAGCTGGATGGCATGTTTGCCTTTGCCATCTGGGATGCTGTTCAGTCTGAGCTTTTTCTCGCACGTGACCGGATGGGTGAGAAACCCCTGTTTTTCTGCTGGCAGGGGGGGCGGCTTCTGTTTGCATCTGAAATGAAAGCATTCTGGGCGGTTGGGGTGCCGAAAGAGCCGGATCCGCACCAGCTCCTGCTCTATCTTGGTGCTGGTGTAACAGGTATCCCGCTCCGCGCAGAACAAAGTTTTTACTCCGGAATTTTTCAGCTTCCACCTGCTCATACGGCCCTCTACTCCTATGTCTCCGGTGTTTGGGGCGAACTGATCCTCTCCCGCTATTGGGATCTCACCCGACCGGTGCCACCCGACCGGTGCCACCCGACCGGTGACCATCTGCCGCGGTGGATGGGGGAGTTTGAGGACCTGCTGAAAGCGTCGGTAAGGAAGCGGCTACGATCGGATGTGCCGGTGGGCTCATCGTTAAGCGGCGGGGTAGACAGCTCCTCCATTGCAGCGATGGTGAAAGAGTTGGGAGTGGGTAAGTGGACCGGCTTCTCGGCAGTGTTTCCGGGATTTGAGCGCGATGAATCGGCACTAATTGGAGAGCTTGCGAGCAGGCTGAACATACAGTCGCAAACCTGTACCCCAACAGCAGCTGACCTGCTGAAAGATCTTGACAGGTTACTATTCCATCAGGAAATGCCGGTTGAATCGGCGAGTGCCCTGGTGCAATATAAAGTAATGCAACTGGCAGCAGAACAGGGGGTAACCGTACTGCTCGACGGTCAGGGGGCAGATGAATTACTGGGGGGATATCCCTCCTATATTCATTGGTTCCTGCAGGAAAAATGGCGCTCCGGTCCGCGGGCAGCTTTTTTAAAAGAGCGAACAGCTTTTACCGAACATGGCTGGAAAGAAGGCTGGGGCTGGCGAAACCGCCTGGCTGCCTGGTTTCCACAGGCCGCGCAGGAACAGCTTATAAAAAAACAGGCTGCATCGGTGCGGCGAATTCCCTATGTTAATCAGGAATACGTTTCGGCTGCTTTACGAACAGAAGACCTGTTCAAACCCTTCGTTACATCGCTGAATGATATTCTTTATTTTGATCTGACCATGGGCAGATTACCGGAATTATTACGCTATGCCGATCGTAACAGCATGGCATTCGGTCGGGAAATCCGGCTGCCTTATCTTGATCCGGCTTTGATGGAATTTGTTTTTAGTTTACCTGCCGAATTCAAAATGCGGGATGGATATACCAAATGGATACTGCGGCAGTCGATGAATAATCGCCTTCCTGCCTCGATTGCCTGGCAGAAGAAGAAAATCGGGTATGAGCCTCCGCAGACAGATTGGATGAAAGCACCCGGCGTGCAGGAATTCGTACTGCAATCCCGACAGGAATTGGTTGATAAGGGAATCTTGCAAAAGCGCTATCTTGATCGCCCTTATACCGGCACAGCAGCCGACTGGCGGGTGCTCGTATTGGGGAGATTAATCGCACAATAAAATTTGTTTTCCAATGAAAATAGCTACCAAGTTCATTCATGCCGGTATGGAACCGGATCCTTCAACCGGGGCAATTATGACGCCGGTTTATATGACCTCTACCTATGTGCAGGAAGCCCCCGGTGTAAACAAGGGCTTTGAATATGCACGATCACAGAATCCAACGCGGAAAGCATTGGAAGAAGCGCTGGCAACCATCGAAAACGGTCAGTATGGACTGGCTTTTTCAAGCGGAGTGGCAGCAACGGATGCGGTGTTGAAATTATTATCGCCGGGTGATGAAGTAGTAACAGGAAATGATTTATATGGGGGAACCTATCGCCTGTTTACCAAAGTGTTTGAGCGGTTCGGGATCAGGTTCAAGTATGTGGATATGGGTTCGCTCGAGGCGGTGGAAGCGGCCATGAGTGCAGCTACCAAACTGATCTGGCTGGAAACGCCCACGAATCCATTGATGAATATCGGGGATATTGCGGCCATTTCGAATATCGCAAAAGCAGGCGGGGCCCTGCTTTGTGTGGATAATACCTTTGCTTCACCCTACCTGCAAAATCCGCTGGATATTGGGGCTGATATCGTGATGCATTCGTCTACCAAATACCTGGGTGGACATAGTGATGTGATTCAGGGTGCGCTGGTGGTGAATGATAAAGGATTGTTTGATCAGCTGTATTTTATTCAAAAAAGCTGCGGTGCGGTACCCGGACCGATGGATTGTTTCCTGGTTTTACGGGGTATTAAAACCCTGCACCTGCGTATGCAGCGCCATTGCGAAAACGGCGAAAAAATTGCACATTGGTTAAGAAATCATCCTAAAGTGGGCAAGGTATACTGGTGCGGATTTGAAGATCATCCGGGATATGCCGTGGCAAAAAAACAGATGCGCGGATTTGGAGGCATGATGAGCTTTGAGTTGTCTGACAATTCTGTGGAGGCTGCGAAAAAAGTATTGTCATCGACTCATTTGTTTTCTCTTGCAGAAAGTTTGGGTGGGGTGGAATCGCTGATCAATCATCCGGCTTCCATGACACATGCCTCTATTCCAAGGGAAGAACGCATCAAAAATGGTTTATCTGATTCCCTGATTCGGTTAAGCGTTGGTGTGGAAGATGCGGATGATCTGATAGAAGACCTGGCAAAAGCAATTGGTTAAAATATGATTCAATTTAGACAGTTGGCTGTGGGGTTCCTGCTGGTTCCCTTTTCTGCCATGGCGCAACCATCTTTCCAAAAGTTAAGTCCCGTAAATTTTTCAAAGGTTTCGGTAACGGATAATTTTTGGAAAGGAAGAATGGAGGCAGTTGCCAATGGCACTTTAGATGCCTGCGTTTTATATACAGAAAATAAAACGGGTCGTATCCGGAATTTTGAAAAAGCGGCAATAGGGAACGGTGAGCATGAAGGAATTTATTATGATGATTCCGATGTGTACAAAGCAATTGAAGCCATGGCCTATTCACTGAAGAATCATCCGGATGCGGAAATAGAGAAAAAAGCAGACGACTGGATCCGGAAAATTGCTGCTGCACAATTACCGGATGGTTATTTGAATACCTATTATCAATTAACCGGACTGGATAAGCGCTGGCTGGATATGGAAAGGCATGAGGACTATTGTGCCGGCCACCTGATTGAAGCTGGGATTGCCTATTATAATACTACAGGAAAAAGGGTTTTACTGGATGTGGCAATCCGTTTTGCGGATCATATTGATTCAACTTTCCGGATGGCTGATCGTCCATGGGTTAGCGGCCACCAGGAAATAGAGCTGGCATTAATGCGGCTTTATCATCATACCGGGCAGCGCAGGTATCTGGATTTGGCGCAATGGTTTCTGGAGCAGCGGGGTCGGGGATATGGGAAGGGGAAAATCTGGGAGGAGTGGAAAGATCCGGATTATTGCCAGGATGGAATCCCGGTAAAGGAGCAGAAAGAAATAACCGGCCATGCGGTTCGGGCCATGTATATGTATACGGGTGCTGCGGATGTGGCGGCGGTTACGCGCGATTCCGGCTATATGAATGCCATGCACCGGATTTGGGAAGATGTGGTGTATCGGAATATGTATATCACCGGCGGAATTGGTGCGCAGGGTACCAATGAGGGATTTGGAAAGGATTATGATCTTCCCAATGAAACGGCTTATTGCGAAACCTGCGCTTCAGTTGGAATGGTATTTTGGAATCAGCGGATGAATATGCTCACCGGCGATTCAAAGTATATGGATGTACTGGAGCGAAGTCTGTATAATGCTGCGCTGGATGGCTTGTCTTTACAGGGAGATCGTTTCTTTTATGGTAATCCTTTGGCTTCATCAGGTAACCATCAGCGAAGTGAATGGTTTGGGACAGCTTGTTGTCCGTCTAATATTGCGCGATTGGTTGCCTCTCTTGGTAATTATATATACAGCAGTTCGGAGGATGCGGTTTGGGTGAATCTTTATATTGGAAGTGAGGTGAAGATTCCTGTAAAAAAACAATCGTTGGGCTTATCGATGCAAACGGAATTTCCCTGGAAAGGGACTACCACAATTACTGTTACAGAATCAGGCAGGTTGCCGGTTTCGGTTCGATTAAGGATTCCGGGATGGCTAAGTGCACCTGTTCCGGGTGACCTCTACAGGTATGAAGAAGGTGCCGGAACTTCCTCATTTGAGGTATTAGTAAACGGGCAGCCTGTGAAATTTGCTGAGGAAAATGGATATGCGGTGCTGGTACGTAAATGGAAAAAAGGTGACCGGATTGAAATTAAGACGCCGATGGAAGTGAAGCGGGTTATTAGTCATTCTGGTTTGAAACAAAATGCGGATCGGGTGGCATTGCAATATGGACCATTGGTTTATTGTGTGGAGGGAGCTGATAATGCAAATAAGGCAATGAACTTTGTGTTACCTGCCAGCAGCAAGTTTTCAGTTCAATACGAAGCGGGAAAACTCGGCGGAATAAATACCATCGGCTTTGATGCCAATGTATTTGATGTGGATGCGGAGGGGCAATCGATATCAACTGTACATAAAACCATTACAGCGATTCCTTATTTTGTCTGGAATAACAGAGGGAAAGGGGAGATGCAGATTTGGCTGCCAACCTCTGTTCGGCAATTGAAAATCAATCCCTGATCCTGGCTTGGAACAAAATCAAACAGCGTGGCTGATCGGAAAAAGGAAATTAATCGCTTAAAAGATTTTTTAAATCGGAAAGTGGAGGAATACAACCGGCCTTCTTTTATTGAAGCGGATCCGGTATGTATTCCTCATTTATTTTCTGCGCGGGCGGATATTGAGATTGCCGGATTGTTTGCCGCAGTTTTTGCCTGGGGGAATCGGACTACTATTATTTCCAAGAGCCGGGAGTTGATGGAACGGATGGATATGCGTCCGCATGATTTTATGATGAATCATGGGGAGGAGGATTTGCGGGGATTGTTATCCTTTAAGCATCGTACGTTTAATGCCACCGACCTGCTTTATTTTGTGGAAGTATTGAAGCAGCATTATTCAATGCATGCCTCACTTGAACCGGCTTTTTTACGAGGAATGGACGCCCATGATAAGGATATGACCGGGGGTTTGAATGGATTTTATGGCTACTTTTTTGATGGAGTTTGGGCTGGGGTTCCGGATGCTTTTGAGATACCTGCCCGCACCCGAAAGCATATTGCGGCGCCTTTCCGTGGTTCTACCTGCAAGCGGTTGAATATGTACCTGCGGTGGATGGTGCGTCCGGCGGATGGTGGGGTGGATTTTGGCTTATGGACTTCGATTTCGCCATCGCAGTTGGTGATTCCGATTGATTTGCATGTTGCTCGGGTGGCGAAACGGTTTGGGCTTTTACAGCGGGATGCTATCGACTGGCAGGCTGCGCTTGAGCTTACCGCCTGGCTCCGCCGGCTCGACTCCTCCGATCCTGTCAAATACGACTATGCGCTCTTTGCTCTCGGCGTCATCGAAAAGTTTTAACTTCCCTTTCCACCCGACCGGTGGCACCGGTCGGGTGGAAAATCTGCAGGTTATGGAAGATGATAAATTAACAGAGCAGGGGGAACTGCAAGCACTGCAAAAGGAGTTGGAGGGGATGGTTCCGTTGGTTCAAACAAACAACTGGGCTGAGCTTCGGTCAGCACTGGCTGTTTGGGTAAATGAGCTGATTCAACACGATATGCAGGAATTGATTCGTATCCTTTACCGGATCGATATCAGTGAACCTAAATTAAAATTTCTGCTGAAGGAAAAAGTGGGAGAGGATGCTGCACTTATAATTGCAGACCTCATCATCGAACGACAGCTCCAGAAAATAAAAACCCGGCAGCAGTTTCAGCAACCGCCACCGGAGGATGATGAAGATCGCTGGTAAACTTTTCACCCGACCGGTGGCACCCGACCGGTACGACCGGTCGGGTGAATGGAAGATCAAACAGTAACGGCCTTGGCCTTGAATTTTTCGATGGCTGAGCGGGTAAAGGAGCTTAAAACGAGACGACCGCTGATAGCGGCGCGTTCGGTCAGCAGCTGATCCCAGTGATCGGTACCTTTCCAGAACATTTTTTTCATTTCCAGCATCGCATCGGGTGAAGATGCTGCCAGCGTGGTGGATAAACGGAAAACCGACTCGTCCAGCCCTTCTGTAGTTGGATGTAATTCAGCAAAGAGGCCCTTTCGACGAGCCCAATCGCCATTGCGCCACATGGTAGCATCAATGGCCAGTTGAGAAAAAGCGGAGGTGCCGATTTTACGTTCAACAGCCGGACCAACTACAAACGGACCGATACCAACAGCCAGTTCGCTTAATTTCACTTCAGCCCCTTCGAGCGCAATAGCGTAATCACAGGCCGCGGCCAGTCCAAGTCCTCCGCCCACACATTTACCCTGAATTCGGCCAATAATCAGCACGGGAACTTTGCGCATGGCATTGATGACCTGCGCAAATCCATTAAAGAAAGCCTGGCCTTCTTCCGGAGTTTTAATGGTCATCAGTTCATCAAAGGAAGCGCCGCCACAAAAGGCTTTCTCGCCCGCGGATTTCAATACAATAACACGTACTTCTTTATTATGTCCGGCTGAGTGAATTTCTTTTGCCAACTCATGTAATAACTTTCCCGGCAGGGAATTTCCCTGCGGATGAAAAAACTCAATAGTTGCAATGCCTTTATGAATTTCGGCCTGTACATAGCCGCCCTGAACTTCATGCATCATAGATTCCTATTTTAATTTTATTAAACGCGGTCTTATTTGTTTGGTTCATCGGATTTCTTTTGAACCATTGTTAAAATTGTAGCGATGGCGACCTGCTCTCCCGTTTCATCCATCACTTCCACCATCCATTTAACGATCCCTTTAAGCAAATCGGTATCCAGTTTTTTCTCCTGTTCAATTTTTTCTTTACAGGTAAAGCGCACCTGAATCGTTGATCCGGCATAAACCGGTTTCACAAATCGTAATTCATCAATGCCATAATTCAAGAGTACAGGGCCTTTAGCACTGCTGTCTACAAATAAGCCGGCAGCAGCACTCAATACAAAATATCCATGGGCAACCGGTTTTTCAAACAGGGTTCCTTCAAGGGAAGTATGATCGGTATGGGCGTAAAAATGATCCCAACTTAAGTTAGCAAAATTTACGATGTCTGCCTCGGTCACGGTGCGTTTTCCTGTTAATAATTGATCGCCAATTTCCAATTCTTCAAAATATTTACGGAATGGATGTACCCGGTCTTCCTTACCTGCTGCGCCTGCCTGATATACTTGTGTAATAGCCGTGATCATATCCGGACTACCCTGCACGGCCACACGCTGCATATAATGTTTGACTCCTCTAACTCCACCCATTTCTTCACCACCTCCTGCCCTACCCGGACCGCCGTGCACCAACAGTGGCAGAGGGGATCCATGTCCGGTTGACTCCTTTGCGCATGCCTGGTTCAGTACCAGTATCCGGCCGTGCCAGGGACCTGCACCCAGTACATAATCACGGGCCAGTGAAGGATTACTTGTAACAATCGAGCTAACCAGGGAGCCTTTTCCCATCCGCGATAAAGCCACGGCCTCCTCAGCAGTTTTATACGGCATAATGGTGCTAACCGGCCCAAAAGCTTCCACTTCATGCGATGCGGTATTCCGAAAAGGCTGCTCGTTCACCAATAAAAGTGGACTTATAAAGGCACCTTTAGCGGGATCAGCATCAATCAGTTCCACGCTATCCAACGAACCATATACAAGCTGCGATCCGGCCAATAATTTGCTTACCTGCTCCAGCACTTCAGATTTTTGTGTTTGTCCCGCTAGCGCCCCCATGCGCACTTTATCATTTTTAGGGTTACCGATGGTGGTTTGTTTCAATGCAACGGCAACAGCCTGCCAAACTGCTTCCATTTTTGCTTCCGGAACAAAAATCCGTCGGATAGCGGTGCATTTTTGACCGGCTTTCACCGTCATTTCTTTCCGCACTTCTTTTATAAAAACCTCCCAATCAGGAGATCCCGGTTCTACGTCCTGTCCAAGTATGATACAATTGAGTGAGTCGGCTTCCATATTAAATGGAACGGATTCGCGCAAAATGGCCGGGTGCGATTTCAGTTTCAATCCCGTTGCAGCCGAACCGGTAAAGGTCACCACGTCCTGCGACTGAACATGATCGAGCAGATCACCTGCTGAGCCGCAGATTAATTGGAGAGCGCCATCGGGAAGAATACCAGAGGAAACAATAGATCGAACAACGGCTTCAGTAAGGAAGCTCGTAACGGTAGCGGGTTTTACGATAGCCGGCATACCGGCCAGCCAGTTGACAGCTACTTTTTCAAGCATACCCCAAACCGGAAAATTGAATGCATTGATATGGATGGCCACACCTTCTTTTGGAACCAGTAAATGTGTACCCATAAAACTGGAAGCTTTGCTGAGGTTATGGCTTTCGCCATCAACGGCAAAGGTCTGGTTGGGAAATTTGCGGCGGAGGGAGGCATAAGAAAAGAGATTACCGATTCCACCTTCCAGATCGATCCAGCTATCGGCTTTGGTGGCGCCGGTCTGATAAGAGATTTCATAAAATTGGGGTAACTCTTTCTGAAGGTGTTGCGCCAGCGCACGCAGCATGCGACCTCTCTTATGAAAGGTCATTTTCCGCAGGGCAGGATTTCCAACAGAACGGGCATACTCGGCCATTGCCCTGAAATCAAGTCCTTTGGAACTGGCCTGAAAAAGGGCTTCACCAGTAACGGCATGGAAAAGTGTTTGTCCCTCTCCATCACCGGTGATCCATTTTCCGCCAATAAAATTTTCCAGTTTATTCATAGCAAGCATTTGTTCTTGCAAAATAGGGCATATTTGCACTATCGAAAACTACATTGTATGAAAGCGATCCTTCTTTTAGCCTCGGGAATATTAGTTTTAACTGCCTGCAATAATAGTAGTGATGAGCATGCCGGCCATCGAATGGATGGATTTTCTGCTACTGCAAAAACGCCGGAAGACAGTCTGTTTAAACTGGTAATGGAGGGGCATGATGTGGGTATGGCTAAGATGGGCAAAATCAAGGAAGCGCAGAAACTGGCTCAGGCAGCATTGGATAGTTTGAATAAAACTACAGGAGCCGGCAAGGAAGCCCTGCAGCAGACATTAATGGATGTACAGGAAGATCTGAACTATGCCGAATACAGCATGAATACCTGGATGGAAGAGTTTAATGTAGACTCTGCTAAAGATAATCAGGAGGTTCGCCTTAGCTACCTCAAATCAGAACAGGAAAAAGTGGACAAAGTAAAAGGTGCTATTCTGGAAAGTTTACGGGTAGCGGATTCTTTGTTTAAGAAGTAAACTATTTTTCAGACAGAATTCGTTTATACTCAGCATAGGTTCCATAATCGAGCGCAGCGCAACCACCATAAAAAATTACCGTATCATCAGATTTGAATTCAAACCGACGGGTATCGGAGGACGTTTGATCGTAGGTTATTCTTGGCAAACTGGTATCCAGACATTCTCCTTCCCGGGCAGGTGAAATTTCATCAATGTAGTACATGCCCGTTTTAGTGAGCTGATTATTGGAATAAAGGCGGTATTCAGTTTCAGTGAAAACAAGGCGGTTACCATTGCCGGGACTATAATTACTTCCGGGAACCATACCTGATTGAGCGGATCGGAGTTCCCAGGTACCGATGATTTTATCTACTTGTGTGGATTTGCCTGATTTATTACAGGAAGAACATGCAGCCAGGGTGATTGTAATTATAATTGAATGAAAGAAATATTTCATGGCAGGCTTTTACTGGATGACCCATATTGCCCGCCGTACGTTGCGTAGAATTAATGTACGCACTCATTTTTTAAAAGTCCCGAAATGCCATAAAATACCTGAGGGGTCGTGGAGAAAACATTCATTGCCCCAATCATTGTATCGGATGGGCGAAAGTTTTGACTCCGGATATTTTTCCTTCAGATTGAGTTTGGATAAATGTTGAAAATAAGCTTCTACATTTTCAACTTCTACAAAAACCATGGTATTGTCTACCCAGTCTTTTACGTAGGCATTTTGCAGGTAAAAGGCCAGTGCATCAAATTTAATAACCGATAAATTGGGGTCGAGCAGGGTTTCTTCAAAACCCAGATCACGGTAAAATTGACGCGACCGTTCAAAATTAAGAGAGCCGATAAAGGGCCGGATGGATTTGGTTTGTAAACTCATTCTTCATACGTTTTATTGATAGTGAAATTGATGAGAAAATAAGCAGATATAAGAATCCAGCTTACAATTCCTGCAACATAGATCGTGAAGCCGGTAACACTGATAAAATTAAGCTGTAAAAAAGCAGCTACCAGCGAAATAAGAACTAATAAAATCCCCCAATAACCCAGCCATTTCGGAAATTTCATGGTTTTAACCATGCCAAAGGACCAGATAAGCATTGCGATCGTATAACCCCCAATAAAAGTATAGGCAAGTGCGGCATTTATGGTTAGTCCGTATTGAATGATTAAAAGAACAGTTTCTCTTGCAGGTCCTGTTGTATTGGATTGTTGGAGAACATAGAGAGGAAGTACGATTCCATTAAGAAGGGCAGCCAGTAGTACAGCCATTAGTGCAAATACGGAAAAGCCTAGTCCGAGAATAGATAACCTGGACCTCGTAATTAGGGCTGTTGCCAAACCATAAAATCCGAAACATGTAAAAACAGTACTTAAGACACCAATTGAATGAGAAAGGAGGGCCATGCGGGATATTTTCACAATATGGTCCATATCGCCTCCCGAAGGATGTAAAACCATTGTTAGCACCATTAGGGATGCACCGATTAATAGCGAGTAACCAGACAGCTTACCGAACTCTTTTTCCATGATATTTATTTGCAACAAATCTATAGGGTGCTGGTCGGATCATCCCTTGATTCAAATCAAGAAGCGATTATTTGGCAAATTTCTCTCTCACTCTGCTTAAGGTTTCAGGTGTAATTTTTAAATAGGAGGCAATCATCTTTAAGGGAAAGGCCAGGAGTAATCCGGGGCGATTATCCAGTACAAACCGGTATTTTTCACCCGGACTTAATTGGTTATCGAACAATTGAATTCGTGAATGGGCAGGCTCCAATAGTTTAGCAAGTTGAAAGAAAACAGGTGATTGTTTAATAAGATCATGCATGGCATGAACGGTCAATTCGTAGATGGTTGCATCAGCAAATGCCTGAATAAAGGTTTCCGATGGCTGTTGTCGTACGAAGCTTTGTGGGTTAAGCATCCATTCGTTTGCAAGATGCAGATCGATGATCTGCTGGTCAATTTCATCTTTAATTTTGTATTGGATAAAGGAGCCCGAACTGATAAAATATAAGGACTGACAAATGGAACCTTCTTGCAGTAAAAATTCATTTTTGAATATTTTTCTCTCCTGAACAGCTACACTGAACAGCTTCATTTCATAGTCTGTAAAATTCCCAAATTGTTGAATGATATCTGACTGCATGTGTAATATTACAACGATTCCACTCTTTCTTTAAGCGCCTGATTCATTTTCACGAAATTATTCCGGGTATCATTACCGATTTTTTTAAGAATATAACCGCTTAATAGTCCACTGAAACGTTCTGAATGAATCAGTTTAACCTGCCCGTTGCCTGCATCTTCCAGTTTGAAAGAGTGAAGACCATCAAACAATCCTTTGAAAAAAAGGGATCCCAACCAGGAAAAGGATTCGCCCCGCTCAACTGTTAACAGGACTGGGTTAAACTGGTATTTTTTACCACCATTTAACAACGTATTTTTTAGACGGGTTCCCTCTGTAACATGGCCTTCAATCTGCACAATAAATGGATTCCATTCCGGATAAGAAGCAAAATCAGTTAGCACCTTCCATACTTTTTCCTTTGTGCCATTAAGGATGATCTCCGTTTTAATTTCTTTGTTCATATAACCTGATTTGATGAAACAAAACTAATATGGAACCGAGGCTCAACTCATTAACTTTTGTAAAGAAAAGAATCAGGGGTGCTGCAGCCTTTTCCTTATCCGACTCAGTGAAACAGGAGTAATTCCAAGAAAGGAAGCAATCATATGATGCGGTACCCGAAGCAGGAGATCTCCATTGGCAGCTTCGAATTTTTTCCAGCGCTCTTCCGGACTGTCAAGGATATAGGAAGAGAGAATCAGCTGAGCATTGATAAAACGCTGTTCCGCAATTTTGCGCGAAAGTGTTTCCATTTTAGGTACTTTTTTATAAAGTCTTTGGAGATTATCATAGGTGATGACCAGTAAATCAGAATCTTCAAGGGCTTCGAGTCCCTGTATACTGGGAGCCTGTCGGAGAAAACTGTCATAAGAACCGGAGAATAAATGTTCGCGAAAAATAAAGGCAGTGATGTCCTCGCCATCTTTTGTGTAATATAATCGAAGCAGCCCTTTATTTATGAAATAAAGTTCCCTTGCAATTTTTCCATTGGCGATTAGTGTGAATTTTTTGGGTACCTGTCGAAAGCTGAAATAAGTTTCTATTAGTTGTTTATCCTCCCTGGTGAAAGAAACAAGCGGAGAACAATATTGAAAAAACGATTGGAACATAAATAAGTTTGACCTGTTCTATTGCATTTCAACCAAAATTTTCGGCACTTCATGCTGTTTTGGGCATTTCCAAAGTTGTTGCCTGAACATCTTTGCGGGATGAATGATCTATCGATGATAAACCTTATCCCCAAATCTACGTATAGCATTCAGGATCACCTTAAACGGAAAGCTGTTTTTCTGTTTTTCCTGATGCATTTAGTTTCGTTTGCGGCAATTGGACAGCAGCAGGTTCAGACTCTGCGCGGCAGGGTACTTGATCAGCAATCCAAAAACGGAATAGCCGATGTTTCAGTTTCAATTGCAGGCACAGCATTAGGATCAATAACCGACAATTCCGGCGCATTTTCGATTTTCAATATACCTCTGGGAAGGATCACGGTTCAGGTCTCTCATATTGGGTATGAACCGGGCCAGCTGCAGAATATTGTAATGGAAGCCGGAAAGGAGACGCTGATCACAATAGAAATGATGGAGCGCCTTGATGTAACCCAGGACAGTGTGTTGGTGCTGGCTAAAAAAGAGAAATTGACCAGTCGCCAAATGGCTACCGTAAGTGCGGCCGAATTTAATGCAGAAGATACCCGACGTTTTGCCGGAAGCCGGAACGATATTGCCCGGATGGCTTCCAATTTTGCCGGTGTAAACAGTGTAAATGATGGCAGAAATGATATCATTATCCGGGGGAATTCGCCACTTGGATTACTTTGGCGGTTGGAAGGAGTTGATATTCCCAATCCCAATCACTTCGGTAGTTTGGGAGCAACCGGAGGTCCGGTTGGCATGCTGAATAACAATGTTATTGGCCAGTCTGCCTTTTACACCGGGGCATTTCCGGCGCAGTTTGGGAATGCTACAGCAGGGGTATTTGATCTGAATTTGCGCAAAGGGAATAACCACAAAAAAGAATTCACGGCCCAGGTTGGTTTTAATGGATTGGAATTGGGAGCGGAAGGGCCATTTAGTAAGAAGAGTAAAGCCTCTTATTTGATATACTACAGGTACAGTATACCCGGATTAATAAGTTCACTTGGCCTGGATGTAGGCACAGGTGCGGCAATACCTGCCTATCAGGATATCAGTTTGAAAATTGATCTGCCTACTAAAAAAGCGGGACAATTCAGCCTGTTCGGTATGGGTGGTTCCAGTAATATCGATTTCAAAGGCGATCTGAAGGATACCAGCAATTTTTATAATGATCCCTACAGCAATTTGTATAATAGCTCCAAAATGGGAGTAATCGGATTAAAACATACCTATTTTTTCAATAGCAGTACCTCCTCCATATTCACAGTGGCAGCAACGGGAAGCCAGGTAATAACCCGCCAGGATTCTCTGGATACAGATCGGATTCCGCATAAAAATTATAGAGAAGATGGTCGGGAATGGCGTTATGTTGCCAGTTTGGTTATCAATAAAAAGTTTTCTGCAAAAGATCGGTTGATGGCGGGTGTTACTGCTGATCAATTGCATTATAATTATTCGGATAGCATTCGCGATTGGCAACATGGTTTCATCCCATTTTTGCAGGAAAGGAATCAAACTGTTTTGCTGAGAGCCTATCTTCAATGGCAACATCGGTTTAACACAAAACTTACACTAAACAGCGGGCTATATACGCAATACCTTGCATTGAATAAAAAATCATCCGTTGATCCCAGACTTGGTTTGCGCTATGCAATTCGAAACAATTCTGCGTTAACGCTTGCTTACGGTGGCCATAGCCAGATACAATCGCTGATGACCTATTTTCATGAGACCCTGGTTAATGGTGGCTATATCCAAACAAACAAGGACCTTGGTTTTACAAAAAGCCATCATCTTGTTGCAGGCTGGGAGCATTCCCGTAATAACTGGAAATATAAGCTGGAGGGGTATGGACAATTTTTGAATAATGTACCGGTGGAGCGCCATGCATCAGATTGGTCTGCTCTGAATATTGGTGCTGGTTATGGAGCAGGATTGGAAGACAGTTTGGTTAATAAGGGTTCCGGATATAATTATGGATTGGAGTTGACTGCTGAAAAGCCATTTTCTAAAGGATATTATGTACTGGGGACCTTATCCCTGTATGACTCAAAATACAAGGGCAGTAATGATGTTCAGCATAATACGGTGTTTAATGGATCCTATCTATTGAATCTGCTGGGTGGAAAAGAATGGCGCCTGAATGATATGCATACCATTGCAGTTGATTTTAAAGGGGTGTTTGCCGGAGGAAAGCGGTATACTCCTATTGATGTGGATGCATCCCGTGAGGCGGGATCGGCAATTTATGAGGAGGCCCGTTCTTTTGAGTTGAAGACAAAGGCCTATTATCGTATGGACCTGAAACTCAGTTACCGGATGAATAATAAAAAATTCATGCAGGAGTTTTTTGTTGATTTTCAGAATATAACGAATCGGAAAAATGTGTTCAGTCAATGGTATGACAGCAGATCAGAAAAAATCCGTACACAGCATCAGTTAGGCTTCTGGCCCAATTTTAATTATCGGATTCAGTTTTAATCCTTTTTTGGATACGGCTCAATGATACCGGGGGTATCCGCAGGAAGGAAGCAATCATATGATGGGGTAGCTGAAGTAGGAGATCACCGTGGTTGGACTCAAATTTCTTCCAGCGTTTTTCGGGATTATCAGGAATCTATGAAGACAAAATCGTTTTCATTAGAATAACATATGCTAAGCAGCCCCTTGTTAATGAAATACAACTCTCTGGTAATTTTGCATGTTTGGATGGGTGTGAACTTTCTGGGTACCTGCCTGACACTAAATTAGCGTTTAATTATATTCGGGTCTTCTCTTGTGATATACACCAGTTTTGCGCTAAACTTAAATAATTAAGAAAACATACTGATTATTTTTCTACAGCGTATTCTTTCAATTGATCGAGTTCATTTTTAATAACAGTTTCCCATTTTTCCTGTGCTGCCAGATCCGTACCTGCCTTGGTTTCCTGATCGTATACCAGCCTGCGTTTCGAATAGGCATTGGTATAAGTTTCATTGAGTACATCTACAAAAGAAAGTCGCTTGATTTTGGGTTTGTTATCGTACAAGGCTTTTCTGAATTGGCGTACATACACTTCACAGAGATCGAAGGAAGTTTGCTGATACCTCAAAGCCTGTTGCACATCCTGGGTGGTATCAATCCAGGATTCGCTGCGAATGAATTCATTCAGGACACGTTTGTTCAGGTTGGAGGAGAACAACTCTTTGCCTCCGATTTTGTAGGTAATCGAAAACACTGCATTTGAAGAAGGTTCTTTAGGACCGGCTGTTTTTATTTGAAAGTCGGCGAAATGCAATTTTTGAGCAGAACTCCACAAAAGCTTATCAGTTTTCGACTCCTGTGCCTGCAAAAGACCTGTTGAAATCATCAAAACACTACATATTACCACAACCAATACGTTCATTTTATTGATTTTAGAGAAAATAAGAATAGTCAAAAATTTACGCAAACGATTGATGTTATCTAGACTTTAACAGAAGCTTGAAATTATTTAACTTTCCGATAATGTAATACATAATAATTTCTATTTTGTTGATTGATTCATAAAAAGCCGCCCTGTGTAAGAGACAGGACGGCCGGATTTTAGAATCGCTATTGATAACTAAAACGCAACCAAAATTATGCAAAACATTGTTTGCATGAGCACCTCCCCGCGTGGGAGAACGCTACGCCATTCGCTGCTTTACTTGAAAATGCTGCCTCTTCTTGTTTGTGGTTCGCCACTGATCCTGCAGGCAGCACCTCCGGAAACCTATTCAGATGTGATTCGATTTGCTGAAATCAGCGGTACAGTTACCGACGAGGAAGGCAATCCCCTGGCAGACGTTTCTGTGACGGTGATTGGGAAATCAGGTGGTACTTCCACAGACGCATTTGGTCGATTCACCATTCCTGCACAACCAGGTGATGTGCTGGAGTTTTCTATCATCGGTTATGGAAAATCCACCGTCAAAATTTCCGATCCTACACAATCTGTAGTAACCCGGCTAAAAAAACAAACCAATACGCTTGATGATGTAGTGGTAGTGGCCTATGGTACACAGAAGAAAGTTAATCTGACAGGATCGGTATCTACCATCAATGCAAAATCGCTGGAAGCCAGGCCTGTGCAGAATATGGGGCAGGCGCTACAGGGGATGATACCCGGACTCAATTTGCAGGTTGGGGGTTTAGGCGGAGAACTTAACAATACCATGAGTTTTAATATTCGTGGAGGTGGTACCATCGGCAATACCAGCTCCTCTCCGCTTGTTTTAATTGATGGAATGGAAGGTAACCTCAATGCCATCAACATGCAGGATGTGGAAAGCATTTCGGTATTGAAAGACGCATCGGCGTCTGCTGTATATGGTTCCCGGGCAGCTTTTGGAGTTGTATTGATTACAACCAAAAAAGGAAAGGCTGGTAAACCTACATTGAATTACAACAATAACTTCCGCTGGACAAAACCGATTGGGCTACCGGATATGCTGGATTCCTACAAGTTTGCACTTTACTGGAATGAAGCAGCCGCCAATGATGGGGAAGCACCCAAATTTGATGAAGAAGTACTGAATCGAATTGTTGCGTATCAAAAAGGGGAGATCGACTATGCAACGGTACCCAATGCCAACGGAGATCGCTGGCAGATGTATACCGGTTCTCATGCTAACACCGATTGGTTCAAAGAGCAATATAAACCAGCTGCTTTTGCCCAGCAGCATGCACTCAACCTGAGTGGCGGGAACGATATGGTTACCTATCTCTTCAGTGGCAGCTATCTTGATCAGGATGGTTTAAGCCGGCATGCTAAAGATGGATTCCAGCGTTACACACTTACTGGTAAGCTGAATATGAAACTGAACCAGTACATCAAACTGAATTATACCAGCCGTTATATCCGGGAAGACTATCAGAAAGCGAGTCATATGTTTGATTTATTCTATCATAACATAGCGCGCAGATGGCCTACCGTTCCGGCGAAAGATCCAAATGGTTACTGGACGGATGCGAGTGAGATCGCTCAGCTTGAACAGGGTGGAAGAACCATGGATCAGACCGACTGGTTGTACCAGCAGGCGCAGTTAGTGATCACACCAGCAAAAGGCTGGAACATTGTGGCCGATGGGAACTTCCGTATCACGAATAATAACTGGCATCAGAATTACAAGCCTGCTTATTCTTATGATGTTAGTGGAAATCCATTTCCATTGGCTGTGGGCTGGAATTCAGCCAATTACACTTCCGCTGCTGAATACAACAACAAAGGCAACTATTTCAACACGAATATCTATTCCGATTACGAATTCAAACTGAAGCAAGATCACTCCTTCAAAATGATGGCTGGTTTCAATTCTGAGTTAAATAAGTACAGAACAATCAGTGCAAGCCGAAATGGATTGATTTCTCCTGACATTCCGGTATTGAACCTGGCAGTTGGTGAAAACCGGGGTATTGGAGGTGAATACCAGCATTGGTCAACTGCAGGCTTTTTCGGAAGGATCAATTACAATTACAAAAGCCGCTATCTGCTGGAAATCAATTCCCGTTATGATGGCACTTCCAGATACATGCGCGACAAGCGCTGGAACTTCTTCCCTTCAGCATCTGTGGGCTGGAATGTTGCAGAAGAAAAATTCTGGTTCCTGGATAAAGTAGATGTTTTCAAGGTACGCGCTTCCTTTGGAGAGCTGGGTAACCAGAATACCAATAGCTGGTATCCCTTTTATCTGACACAACCAGTAGGAGTGAACAATGGAGGCTGGCTGATCAATGGGGAACGTCCGAATACAGCCAGTGCACCCGGACTTATTTCTACCTTCCTCACCTGGGAACGAGTACAGACCTGGAACTATGGCCTTGATCTGGGTATGCTGAACAATCGCCTGCAGGTGAATTTTGACTATTTCATCCGCAAAACATTTGATATGGTGGGGCCTGCACCGGAACTGCCAGTTACGCTTGGCACTTCTGTTCCTCAGATCAATAATACGGATATGGAGTCTTATGGATTTGAACTGGAAGCTACCTGGAGAGATCGTATAGGCAAACTGAATTATTCTCTAAGGGCAGTCCTGGCAGATGATCAACAGCGGGTAACACGATATCCGAATGCATCAGGCTCACTGGCCAATTGGTATGATGGCAGAAAAGTGGGTGAAATCTGGGGCTATACCACTATCGGTATTGCACAGACGAAAGAGGAAATGGACGCACACCTTGCGAAAATCAAGCAGCCAATGGGTGGCAACTGGCAATCTGGCGATATCATGTATGCAGACCTGAACGGCGATGGGAAAGTGGATGGCGGATCCAATACACTTGCAGACCCGGGTGATCGGAGAATTATCGGTTCTTCAGCTCCCAGGTACAGATACAGCTTTGATATCGGTGCCGACTACCAGGGCTTTGATCTGAGAATCTTCCTGCAGGGTGTTGGTAAACGCGACTGGATGCCCAATGGTCCTTATTTCTGGGGAGCCAGTGGCGGTATGTGGCAGTCTGCCGGTTTTGAAACCCATATGGATTATTTCCGCGATGAAAACTCTACAATGGTACAGGCTGGTGTAGCTGGTGTCAATGCGAACTCCTATTTCCCGCGTCCCTATTTTAATACAGGAAAAAATCAGCAAACACAAACCAGGTATCTGCAGAACGCGGCTTATATGAGAGTGAAAAATATTCAGGTAGGATATACATTGCCCAAACAAACACTTAGCCGACTGGGAATTAGTAACCTCCGCATTTTCGTTTCTGCAGAGAACATGCTCACGTTTACCAAGATGATCAAAACCTTCGATCCTGAAACAGTTGCGCTGAGTGGCTGGAACGATGGAAAAACCTATCCGCTTGCTAAGGTTATCTCCTGTGGCCTGAATGTGAATTTTTAATGCTGATCCGGAAAAAGAAACATCATGAAACAATCAATTTTAAGTATAAAGAAATCAGGTATAATAGCCCTGCTGGCCTTGTCTGCGACAGCCTGTAATAAATTTACAGATCGTCCGCCGCTGTCAAATATCACACCAGATCAATATCTTTTAAGGGAAGCTGACCTTGCTGCGTATACAGTTACCCGCTATAATTTCCCAACTCACAGTGGATGGGGACCAGGTACCCATAGCTTTGACAACCATACCGATAATCAGGCTACCAGTGGTGCTGCTACCCGTTGGGCACCGGGCGAATGGAGGGTGCCGCAGGATGGAGGAAGCTGGAATTTTGGAAATATCAGGCAACATAATTACTATCTCGAAACAGTTGTACCGAGATGGAAGTCCGGGGTGCTGAGTGGCAATGCAGCTGCTATCACTCATTATATTGGAGAAGGCTATTTCCTGAGAGCCTATGAATATTTCGATAAGGTTCAGGCATTCGGAGATTTTCCCATTATTAAACAAACACTCCCTGATGTAAGAGAGGCCTTAGTGGAAGCTTCCAAACGGAAGCCGCGCAATGAGGTAGCACGTTTCATACTGAGTGATCTGGATTCTGCTATCTCACTGCTAAGTGTAACTGCACCACAGGGAGCTAAAAATCGCCTGAATAAAAATGCAGCGCTACTTTTCAAATCAAGAGTTGCATTACATGAAGCAAGCTGGTTAACCTATCATAAAGGTACAGCGCAGGTGCCAGGCGGACCAGGCTGGCCCGGAACAGGAAAAGTGGAGAATTTCACTATCAATATTGATTCTGAAATTGATTTTTTCCTTACGCAGGCCATGGATGCTGCCTCCCAGGTAGCGGATGCAGTACAGCTGGTGAGCAACACGAAGGATGAGGGGTACAATTCTTCATCCAACCCTTATTTCAAAATGTTTGGTGATATGAATCTGGGTGGTTATTCGGAAGTGTTGCTTTGGAGAGCTTATGATGCAAGCAAGGGAATCAATCATAACGTTGGACATTATGTAAATCAGAATGGTGGCAACACCGGATTTACAAGAGGCTTAGTGGATAATTTTCTAATGGCAAACGGACTTCCAATATATGCTGTAGGATCGGGATACCAGGGGGATGATATGGTTAATGATGTGAAGGTTGGAAGAGATAATCGGTTACAGCTCTTTATGAAGGTTCCGGGTGAATTGCGTTTTACGGATAAACAATTATCTGGTGGAACGCCTATTTTAGAAGGAAATCCGGATATCATAGGATTGGCTGAAACCCGCTACGTAACTGGCTATGCATTGAAAAAAGGCATGTCCTATTTGTCGGCACAGGCTGAAGGTAATGTGGGAGCAACCGGAAGTATTGTATTTCGGGCTGCAGAAGCCTACCTCAACTACATTGAAGCATCCTATATGAAAGAAAAGACCATAAATGGTAAAGCTGATCAGTACTGGCGTGCCTTGCGCAACCGGGCAGGAGTAAATCCGGATTATATGACTACCGTAGCGGCAACTGATATGACTGAGGAAGCTAAAAATGATTTCGGGGCATACTCTGCGGGTCAGCTTTTAAATGATCCCATTCTCTATAATATCCGAAGAGAAAGAAGGTCGGAGCTGATTGCTGAAGGTATGCGCTATTTTGATTTGAAGCGCTGGCGTGCATTGGATCAGTTAAAATCACAGCCCTATCATATTGAAGGCTTCAAGGTTTGGGGACCAATGCAGGACTGGTATGATAATCCAGGTACCGGAGAATCGCGGCTGATTGAAGCAGGTACACCTGGAAGAACCGCCAATGTTTCCAAAAAATCAGAGAGTGAGTATCTGCGTCCGTATCGGGTGAATCTGACATCCAGTAATTTTTGGGTGGAAGGTTATAAATGGGCTTATGCACATTATCTTGAACCCATCGCTATAAATCATTTTCTGCAGTCGGCGCAAACGCAGGGAGAAACCGGAAGTTCAGTTATTTATCAAAACCCGGGTTGGCCAATGGAGGCTAATGTAGGCGCAATAGAATAAAGAAGGTCAGTTAGCAGTCGTTTTTTTCTTGCAGACAGGAGCCGGTTATTTTACCGGCTCCATTTTTTACTTTTCACGTTAACTTGTAGTATGAAGCAATCCGTATTTTTTTTAGTAATTGTAATGCTGCATATTGGTAGTGGTTGTGGACCAAAACCATTCACGAAAAATGAGCATTATATGTATGTGCAATCCAAAGGCCGGGCAGAAAAAAAATGGAAGCTGGTATGGTCGGATGAGTTCGATAAACCGGAACTTGACAGTTCCAAATGGACCCGTATTCCACCTGGTAAATCAGACTGGAACAGACATATGACGGCGGTTGAGCCTGCCTGTTATAACCTTGATGGTGGGGTGCTGGAATTAATCGGTATTGTTAATAAGGATACGTTGAAAGATCCGAGACCCTTTATTACAGGCGGTGTCTATACAAAAGACAAGTTTGCCTGGCAATATGGTCGTGTTGAAATAAGAGCCAAACTCGAATCTTCGCAGGGTGCCTGGCCTGCCATCTGGATGCTGCCTGCAACAACCAAATATGGACCCTATCCAAGAGGAGGAGAAATTGATATCATGGAACACCTGAATTTTGAAGACAGTATTTATCAGACGATTCATTCCTACTATACACTGGAGTTAAAGGAAAAACGAAACCCGCCGCATTTTGGTAAAGCAGCCATAAACAGAGCGGATTATAATATATATGGACTGGAATGGTTCCCCGATAAATTGGTATTTCTGGTTAATGGAAAAGCTTCATTTACTTATCCCAGAAAAACGGATGTAGATCCAAGTCAGTGGCCATTTGATCAACCCTTCTATCTATTGGTGGATCAGCAACTGGGTGGTAATTGGGTTGGAAAAGTAGATATGAAGCAGTTACCAGTTAAAATGAGTATCGACTGGGTAAGAGTTTATCAATAAAATGAGGTAAGATGAAAAAGTTCCTGTTATATCTGTTGGTATCTTATGGAGTGGTTGCAAACGCACAACAAAAACGTCCGAATATCCTGATTATCATTTCTGATGATCATGCTTTTCAAACCATCAGCGCCTATGGTAGTAAGCTGACTCAAACACCTGCTATCGATCGCATCGCAAAAGAGGGCATGCTTTTCAACCGGGCCTATGTAACCAACTCTATCTGCGGACCAAGTCGCGCTGTTTTACTAACCGGCCGGTACAGTCATAAAAATGGATTCAAAGACAATGTCAGCGGGCGATTCGACAGCTCACAACACACTTTTATTAAAGACCTGACAAAATCGGGGTACCAGACTGCCTGGATTGGGAAATGGCATTTGGAAAGTGCCCCGCAGGGATTTAGTTATTGGAAAGTGTTACCCGGACAGGGATCCTATTTCAACCCTGATTTTATTAAGATGGATAACAGCCGGGAACGTATTAACGGTTATGCCACCACGATCATTGAAGATATTGCTGAAAACTGGCTGGATGGCAGAGATACCAGCAAGCCTTTCTGCCTGGTGATCGGACATAAAGCAACGCATCGCACCTGGATGCCGGATATACAGGATATGCGGCGATTTGATACAGTAAACTTTCCACTACCCGCCAATTTTTATGATGAGTACCAGGGTCGCAGAGCAGCAGCGGTTCAGGATATGACGGTGGACAAGACCATGATCATGGGCTATGATCTGAAAATGTTTCCATCAAAAGAGGCGGCAGACAAGGATGGAAATATTCGTCGGATGACACCAGATCAAAGGGCAGCATTTGATGCTTATTATGGTCCTATCAAACAGGACCTGGATGCGCGTAACTTAACCGGAAAAGAACTCGTGGAGTGGAAGTACCAGCGTTATATGCGGGATTATCTGGCAACTGCGGCATCCTTAGACAGCAATATTGGCAGGGCGTTGGAATACCTGGACCGGCATAAGCTCACTGATAATACACTGGTGATTTATTTATCGGACCAGGGATTTTATATGGGAGAGCATGGCTGGTTTGACAAGCGCTTCATGTATGAAGAATCCTTCCGAACACCCATGGTTATGCGCTTTCCGGGTATGATTCAGGCAGGTCGGGTAGACAGCAGCCTGGTTATGAATCTGGACCTGGCTCCCACCATGCTGGATCTGGCGGGTGTAAAATCCACTCATAAATTACAAGGTGAATCCATCCTTCCTTTGTTAAAACAGGAAGGGGTGAAAGGTAGAAAAAATCTCTACTATCATTATTATGAGAATGGTGAACATGCTGTTTCTCCGCATTTTGGTATAAGTAACGGAAGATATAAACTGATCCGTTTTTACAAGCGTGTGGAAAGCTGGGAGCTGTATGATCTTCATACGGATAGTTCTGAAATGAAAAACCTCTATGGTCGATCCGGGTACGAAAAAATAACCCGAAAAATGAAAAAGGAATTGACGAAAATCAGTAAGAAATTTGAAGATGCTGAAGCATCAGAAATATTAAAGCGGCCTATTGGTTTAAAAGGGTTTTGAGGAGATTTTCCGGCTGTTCGGGCTACTTAAATTATGAATGCTGATTTAAAATTTCAGCAGACTAAAATGGTATTCAAATTTGGCCAGACCAAAGCCGGTATGCTCACGTGAAAGAAGATACCAGTTGTCTCCCTTTCCAAAAACTTTTGGAGACAGTATACCCATACCTTTGGGAATACCTGTTAAAACAGATCTTGAAAGTTTACCACTTATGTAATCAATCTTGATCAAATTAGGTACACCTGTGGCTCCGCCGGATCTGCTAACTTTTGCATCAGGAGAAATAACCCCGGAATTTTCCGGGTTATCATTGAAAAGAAGATAGAGTGCTTCCTTTCTGGGTATGGTAGCTGTTGAACCATATAATCCACTACTTGTACCGGGGAAATGATCAATGGGTGTCCAGGGTGAAAAATTCCACCAATCTGCGGATGAATTCATCATCGTAATTTGATTCCTTGGAACTAAACTTACCCAGTTAATTTTATCTAAAGGATTAAATTGTATTATTAAAAGATCGCGGAAAAAAAGATCGGTACGGTAATAATCCCGGTTATTTGATTCCCTCCTGGTCATATTCATTTCCTGATAACTTTCAGCAATCAGTACTCTGTTTTTTCCATCTGGTGCAAGCGAGATACTTTTCAAGCGAAAGGAATTGTCTTCGTTCAGTTTTTTGGCGATAACCGGATGTAAGCCTTCAAACGGCTGAAATATTTCAGCTTTTGGATTACCGGTAAAAATATCAATGAGTTTATAATAAATCCCTGTCAGTTTTCTTTCTTCCGGATTGTTTCCAATAAATCCAATCATTTCCACCTGCTTTTCATTATTCTCCTTGATGTAGGTTACCATTGGTACCTGGAGATTGGCCTCTTCCATCTGTTCGGAAATCAATATACCTTTATCAGAATATAATTTTGAACTGAATCCTTTCAATTTCCTTTTTGTTTTTCTTCCTTCCTGTACCTCATCAAAAACCGACCCCCTTACTAATACAAATCCATTGCTCAACAACCAGACTCCGGAATGAATAAATGATTTTCCTGTTGGTCTGACTGTTAAAGAATTTATAGGCTGTGTCTTCAAATCGAGATCTGTCAATACAACCTGAATCACATTGTTTTCTTTATCTCCATCAACAATCAGCAAAAACCGACTGGAATCTACGCCCACTTTTATTGCAACCTGAGCAGATTCGTAGTGCTGATTCAAGCTAAATGTGCCAAGTTTTTTAGTTTCACCAACTGGCTGTAAGCTTTCTTTGTCCAGTTCAGCTGCAAATACATCAAGCCCGGTTTTTCCATTTTTTTCTTTGGAAAAAAAATAAATCCGGTTTCTAATCATGAGAAAACCAACCCAGTCTCTCCCTTTAATCAGCTCTTTATATGTTGCTTCTTTTTGCGGCTCCAGTGTCTTTTTACTGATTCTGGAAAGTGTGGGTACATCGACCACTTTCTGTGTTTGACTTAACATCAGTTTTGTGTTCAATGATTGCAGGTATAGAAAGTTTTCATCAGCACCAATTACAGTCGTTCCATAAGTACCTACGCTAAGTTTGAAGGGTTGTGCTTCAGTCTTTTCAATATGCTGACTGAAAACCAATTGACAAAGGATTAAAAAAAGAAAGAGGGCAGGAAGTTTTGTCATAACCATTATTATTCGGGCACGCTAAACTAGACAAATTAACCTCCCAAAAAATAAATTTGATGCAATCTTAAAACTCATTACATTTGGTATGTACGAACATATAGACAAGTAAATGGATTTTGCAATTGATCATACCAGCTCTTTACCCCTGCATGTTCAGGTGGAAGAAATGTTGCGAAAGCTGATTGACCAGCCCGAGTACCAGAATGGTAAGCTATTGCCGAATGAGATCCATATTGCACAGCGACTGGGCATTTCACGCAGTACGGTACGGCAGGCAACTAATAAATTGGTTTACGAGCGGCTGTTGATCCGCAAAAAAGGTGTCGGGACCAAGGTTGCCAAGAATAATATCAGTACTCACCTGAATAAATGGACCAGCTTCACCCATGAGATGGATGAAAAGGGCATGGTCTTTAAGAATTACAGCATCAAAGTGAGTATGGTATTGCCTGATAAGGAAATCCAACAGTTGTTTAATATAGGAGAAGGTATCAAAGTGCTGAAAATGGAACGGGTAAAAGGTCCGGAATCCGGTCCGGTGGTCCATTTTGTATCCTATTTCCATCCGCGAACAGGTCTTACAGCAGACGATGATTTTTCCAAACCCCTTTATGAAACCCTGGAGAAAAAGCACCATATAGTGGCAGCTTTATCGAGAGAAGGGATCAGTGCTATACTTGCTGATGCAAAGATCAGCAAACTGCTGAATGTAAAACCCGGTGATCCCATCCTGTTCCGGAAACGCGTGGTTTGTGATCCCGGAGACCGGCCTTTTGAATACAATCTTGGCTATTACCGGGCCGACCGGTTTACTTATACGATAGATATTGCCCGATAAGTACAGGCAGAAGGAATCCTATGCCTGATTTTGTCGGTTAATATGTACAGACATACGAACATAACGAACAACGATTATTAACGATTAATGCTTGCTAAATGAGAAAGATTGCACTTATCTCACGGCTGACCGCTCTTGGTATGGCCTTGCTTTTACTAATTTCCGCTACCATCGCCCAGGATGCGGGAAGATCTATTTCGGGCACCATTCGAACGGCCTCCGGTTTGCCATTGCAGGGAGCAACTGTAGCACTTAAAGGCGAAACCAATTCGGTTTCCACCAATGCAGAAGGCAAATTTTCACTTCAGATCGTACCTGGTAAAAGTATCCTCGTCATTTCGTTTGTTGGCTACATCAGCAGAGAAGTTCCGGTTGAAGCCGGGCCTATGGAAATCAGGCTTACAGAAAATCCCGGTGAATTAAGTAATGTGGTGGTAATCGGATATGGAACGGCCAAAAAAAGCGATCTGACCGGTTCCGTTGTTTCGGTTCGTGCAGACGAGCTGAAAGCTATTCCGGCAACCAGTCTGGATCAACAGTTACAGGGTCGGGCTGCAGGTGTTCAGGTTACGCAAATCTCCGGTAAACCGGGTGCGGAAACCTCTATCCGGATTCGGGGAACCAGTTCCATCAATGCCGGTAACGAACCACTTTACGTAATAGACGGAATGCTGGTGAACAGTGATGGCGCAGATCTTAGTGTGGGTGGTACCCGAGGTCCGCGGATATCTCCGCTTTCTTCCATCAATCCGAGTGATATCGAATCCATTGAGATATTAAAAGACGCCTCCGCTACTGCCATGTACGGTGCACGCGGCGCCAATGGAGTGGTGCTGATCACCACCAAAAGAGGACGTTCAGGAAAAGGAACCCTTACACTTGAAACCTACCGCGGCTGGCAGCAGGTAACCAACAAGCTGAACCTGCTGAATGCTGCACAATACGCCGATTTTGTAAATGAAGGTAGATTGAATGCCAACCAGATTCCGGTGTATGTGAATCCGCCTAATCTTGGAAAAGGTACAGACTGGCAGGATGAACTTTTTCGGAATGCACCCATGGGAAATTATCAGCTTTCTTTTGCCGGAGGAAACGATAAAACCAAATACACTGTTTCAGGGTCCATGTTCGACCAGAAAGGAATTATTGAGAGCTCTGATTTTAAACGCTATTCTTTCCGAACCAACCTTGAACAGAAAGTTAATGATAAACTTACAATTGGAACCGCCATCACCTATTCCAGAATATCGAGTACCGGAGTACTTACCAATGGCGGACAAATAGTTCCGGGTGTTGTTACTTCTGCATTATTGTTTAATCCGGTATTGCAGGTGTATGATTCAACCAGAGATGGTGGTTATACTTTTGAAAATGATCGTGGTAAGATCCTGGGCAACCCGATTGCAGAAGCAAAGGAATACACTTCCACCACTTCACTTTCCCGGTTCCTGGGAAATGCCTATGCGCAGTATGCATTCAATAAAAACTTTACTTTCAAAACCAGTTTTGGTCTGGATGCTTACACCAACAGCGAAAATAGTTTTGGCCCTAATTTCCTGAAGCGTACCGAAGCAAGTAATGGAGAAGCATCACTTGGTAAGTCAATCGGAAATACCTGGTTGAATGAAAACACGCTTTCCTACAATAATTATTTTGGCAGCAGACATAAGGTGAATGCAGTGGTAGGTTATACCATGCAGCAATTTAAAAATGAACAACTCTTGGTATACGCATTTGATTTTCCGGATAACAGAACCGGGTATCATAATATTGGTGCCGCTTTAAATCCTCAGAAGCCGGCCAACAGTGAATCAGAATGGAGTATGGTATCCTATCTGGGTCGTGTGAATTATACATTGGATGATAAATACCTGTTTACTTTAACCGGCCGGGTTGATGGTTCCTCCAAGTTTGCAGAAGGCAATAAATACGGCTTCTTTCCATCCGGTGCATTCGCCTGGCGGGTGTCCAATGAAAAATTCATGGAAAATGTGAAGGCCATTAGTGATATGAAATTCCGGGTTAGTTATGGTATCATCGGAAATCAGGCGATTCCTCCCTACCAGTCACTTGCATTGGTTGGTCCATTTGGAGAAGGGGTATTTAATGCTGGTAACAGTCACGAGGTTTTCACCGGACGTGAACCATTGAGTTTTGTGAATCGCAACCTGAAATGGGAAACAACCAAACAATTGGACCTTGGTATGGATCTCTCACTGTTTAATAACAGGATTACGTTTACAGCAGACTATTACAAGAAAAGAACGAATGACCTTTTATTGTCCAGCCCCATTCCTTTATCGTCTGGTTTTGCCACAACGCTGTTAAACATTGGCAATATTGATAACTGGGGTGTAGATCTGGATCTTCGTACAATCAACATGAAAGGAAAACTGCAATGGACTTCCGCACTCAATTTTTCACTGAACCGGAACAAAATTGTAAACCTGAATAGTGAAACAGATGTAATTCTTCAGAATGCCATTCTGTTGCGTGAGGGTGTAAGTATTGGAACTTTTTACGGATATCAATTTGATGGAATTTTTCAGTCCGATGCAGAAGCAGCATCCAGTCCGGTTTTAGTTGGACAGGAAGCGGGTGCACCGAATCCGGCATCCCGTGCCCGTGCAGGAGATCGCAAATATGTAGATCAGAACAAAGACGGTAAAATAGATGCGAATGACCGTACCATTCTTGGTTCAGCACAACCGAAATTTACCTGGGGATTTGGTAACAATCTCTCCTACAAAAACTTCGAACTTTCCTTTTTCTTCCAGGGTTCCGAAGGTAATAAGATGGCCAACTTCAACAATCTGGACCTGCTTAATTTCAACGGACAGCAGAATGTTTTAGCTGATGCCGGATTAAACCGCTGGACGCCTGAAAATCCGGGTAATAAATACCCTCGGGCCGTTTCAGCCGGAAGTCTGGATGTTGGTGTGGTTTCCTCTGCTATTGTGGAAGATGCTTCTTACATAAGGCTTAGGAATGTCACACTTTCCTATAACCTGGCGCCTGGTCTGATTTCGAAAATCGGGATGAGTAATCTTCGGTTATACATCAGTGGTACCAACCTGTTAACCTTTACCAACTATTCAGGATATGATCCGGAAGCCAACACATTTGGACAAAGTACCACATTATTGGGACTGGATCTGGGTGGTTATCCACAGGCAAAAGTGTACCAGATAGGACTGAGTGCTTCTTTCTAAACGATTAAAGCTATTTAATATGAAATCATTTCGCATACAAATCATCACACTGCTTCTGATAAGCACCGCTATGATGAGTATTGTTTCCTGTAAAAAATTCCTGGAAGAGGATCCCAAAAATCAGGTTACCATTACCAATTTTTATAAAACAGAATCGGATGCCATTGCTGCAGTAAATGCTATTTATGCTTACCTGAATTCGGTAGATAATTTTGCTGTAGGTGGAAATACTGCAGGCGTTTACCACAGCACTTTTTGGGTTATGATGGGATTAGCTTCTGACGAAATGCTGAATAATCAGCTCGGAGCGGCAAACTTTGATCAGATCTCCAGTTTTTCGCATACACCTCAGAATCCTTCAATAGAGGAAATCTGGGGCATGGATTATAAAACCATTACACTTGCAAATATTGCTATAGCAAGAATACCCGGAATTGAAATGAATGCAACCCTCCGCAACAGACTGGTCGGGGAGGCAAAGTTTCTACGGGGGCTGATGTACTTTAATCTGGTTCGGATCTTTGGTCAGGTGCCCTTGTTGATCGAAGAAAATAATCCGCTGTTGCCAGAGAAAGCAACCGTTGATGCCATCTATGCACAAATCGAACAGGATCTCAGTGATGCGTCCGGAGTTCTTCCACTAAGTTATGATCCTGGTAGTGGCCGTGGGCGTGCTACTTCCGGTGCTGCCAATGCGATTCTTTCAAAAGTATATCTGACCCGTGAAAATTGGGAGCAGGCTTCCATCTATGCTAAAAAAGTTATTGATTCAGAACAGTATGAATTGTGGCAGGATTTTGCCGATGTGTTCAAATTAAGCAGTCGGGGTGGAAAGGAAGCAATTTTTTCTGTTGGGTTTGGTGATGCGGGAGGTGCGATCGTGTTTTGGGAAGTGGGTCAGTTTAATGTGCGTCTCTTACCTGCTGCCTTAAGTGCTGAAGGTATTCAGAATGCACAGGGATGGCAATTTCCAACGGAGTACCTGTACAATCAGTTTGATGTGGATGACCGCAGGAGGGAGGTAACGTTCATAACTGAAATCAATGGTGCAAATGGACCTTTCACTATTCGTCCATATGTAAAAAAATACTGGGATCGGCAAATGGAACCTCAGGGAAATAACTCCTCCAATGACTTCCCGGTTATCCGCTATGCAGATGTGTTACTTATTTATGCAGAAGCCCAGAACGAATTGGGTAATTCGCAAACTGCGCACGATTATATCAATGAAGTTCGTAAACGTGCAAGGTTTGACGGCACCAATTATGCAAATGCACTTCCCGATTATGCAGGACTAAACCAGGAACTATTCAGAGATGCTGTTCTGAAAGAACGCAGTATGGAACTGGTATTTGAAGGTCAGCGCTGGTTTGATCTGGCACGTACCGGAAAGCTGGAGCAACGGGTTCCATTGGCAAAACCAGGAGTAACGCCAGCCCCCCGAAATTATTTATTTCCCTTACCTCAGCGGGAGGTGGACCTGAATCCCAATCTGGGACAGAATGAAGGCTATTGATAAAATTATAGTTAACCTAAAATAAATCGTCTTGTACAATTCGAATTTTGATAAGTTTCCCGAAGTAGTGATGCATGGTTACAATGGTACTATGGGATGGAATGAAATTGCCAATGAACTGACTGGCAGAATAGAAAGCCTTTCAAAAAAACAGGTAGTATTGAAATTGGAATGCTATCATGGTGTGTTGGTGGCGCCTATAATTGATCAACTGAAATTAATTTTTCCGGAAGCAGCATTTTTGGATGTTTCAACTGCGCTGCTGCATGCAGAGGAGCTGGAAAAAAAGGTATATCCTTTTGTTACGGATGATCCGGTTTTTGGCTATTTGAGCCCACTAACAATGGCAGATTTTTATGATGCCCGGGCATTGGAATCGCTTGCTGAAGCTGTAAGATCCAATGCCGCTCCAATTACCATTATTTATGGAACCGGAGCAAGTCTTGTTCCGCTGGATGCAGATTTACTGGTATATGCAGATATGCCGCGATGGGAAATTCAGTTGCGTTTCCGGAGAAATGAAATCAGCAATCTTGGTACGGATAATAAGACGGATGCATTTGCCTATCAATACAAACGTGCCTTCTTTGTAGACTGGCGGGTATGTGATAAGTTAAAACGTACGCTTCTTGGCAACTGTGATTATATTCTGGATACCACCCATCCCGATCAACCCAAAATGGTTACGGGTGCGGCTCTCCTGCTGGCATTGGAACAGGTGGTAAATCGTCCGTTTCGGGTTGTGCCTTTTTTTGATCCTGGTCCCTGGGGTGGGCAATGGCTGAAAGAAGTATGTGATCTGAAACGGGATGAAAAAAATTTCGCCTGGGGCTTTGATTGTGTGCCGGAAGAAAACAGTTTGCTGATTCGGTTTGATCATATTCTTTTTGAAACGCCGTCGATCAACCTGGTATTTTTCCAAACAGAATCCTTACTGGGTTCTAAGGTGGAACAGGCATTTGGTGCTGAGTTTCCTATCCGCTTTGATTTTCTTGATACCATGGAAGGGGGTAACCTGAGTCTGCAGGTACATCCCCTGAAAGCATATATCCGCGAAAAATTTGGCATGCCTTATACGCAGGACGAAAGTTATTATTTCCTGGAAGCGCAGGAAAACTCGTTTGTTTACCTGGGGTTGAAAGAAAATATCCAGCCTGCAGAAATGCTGACGGATCTGGCAGCAGCCCAGGAAGTATCCGGTTCTTTTGATGCCGATAAATATGTGGAAAAATGGCCGATTCAGAAACATGATCATATCCTGATACCGGCTGGTACCATTCATTGTTCCGGTGCCAACAGTGTTGTGCTTGAAATCAGTGCCACGCCTTATATTTTCACATTTAAGCTGTGGGATTGGGGCAGAATGGGGCTCGATGGTAAACCACGTCCGATTTCACTGGAGCATGGTAAACACGCGATTCAGTGGGATAGAACAACTGAATGGACCCGTGCCAATATCATCAATCAATTCGAAACAATTAAGGAAGGTGATGGTTGGAAGGAAGAACGTACCGGACTTCATGAAGGATCTTTTATTGAAACACGCCGGCACTGGTTCTCCAAAAAAGTGAACCATCATACGGGCAATGTGGTGAATGTGATTAACCTGATTGAAGGAAGGGAAGCGATTGTTGAAAGTCCGACTGGCGCATTTGAACCCTTCATCATTCACTATGCGGAAACCTTTATTGTTCCTGCTTCGGTTGGCGCGTATACCATTCGGCCGTACGGCTCTGCAGAAGGCAGTACCTGTGCTACGTTAAAGGCTTTTGTTCGGGAAGAAAACCTGATTGATTACAGAATTAATTAACCTATGCAAGCACAACTCAGATTTATTTATCAATGTACGCTGGTTGCTGCAATTGGCGGTTTGCTGTTCGGATATGATACGGCCGTTGTAGCAGGCGCTATTGGTTATATAGAAGAAAAATATCAGCTCAGCGCAGCAATGACCGGATGGGCTGCATCCTGCGCACTGATTGGCTGTATGATTGGTGCGATGATAGCCGGTGGACTAAGTGATAAACTGGGAAGACGAAAAGTGCTCATGATATCAGCCTGGGCATTTGCCATATCTTCTGTCGGTATTATGATACCATTAAGTCTGAATATGTTTATTTTCTTCAGAATGATCGGAGGTATTGGTATCGGTATCGCTTCCATTCTGTCGCCTATGTACATTTCAGAAATTGCGCCTGCTTCAATCAGAGGCAGACTGATTTCTATCTATCAATTGGGTATCGTAATCGGCATTTTGTTGATCTATTTTGTTAATGCAGCCATTGCAGGAATGCATGATCATCAATGGAATGTGGATACCGGATGGCGCTGGATGTTCGGATCCGGTCTGCTTCCTTCCATTGTATTTATTCTGCTGTTGTTACGAGCACCGGAAAGTCCGCGTTGGCTGGCTGCCCAAAATCAATGGGACAGTGCAACGGATATTCTGGAAAAAGTAAATGGTAAAACCGGTGCAGCGGAAGAAGTGAAAGCCATCAAATCTTCCCTTTCCGAAAAACAGGGAACCTTTTCTGAATTGCTGCGACCTGGTTTAAGAACTGCACTTATTATCGGGATATTCTTATCCATCTTCAGCCAGGTAACCGGAATTAACGTAATCATGTATTATGCACCCGAAATTTTTAAAGCAACCGGCGATGGTAGTTCATCTGCCTTAATGCAAACCATTTGGGTGGGTGGTATCAATGTATTGATGACACTGGTTGCAATCCGCTATGTGGACCGCCTGGGAAGAAAAAAACTACTCCTGATCGGATCAGCCGGCATGGCAGTCTGTCTGGCTTTTGTTGGAGCCGCCTTTTACCAGCAGGCAACTACCGGGTATTGGGTGTTGGGCGGAATACTGCTGTATATCTCCTTTTTCGCCATTTCTCTTGGGCCATTAACATTTGTGGTAGTGGCGGAAATTTTCCCCAACTCCATTCGGGGAAGGGCAATGGGAGTAGCTATCTTTTTTCTCTGGCTTTCTGTATACATCGTATCACAGACTTTCCCCATGTTACTTGAGTCAATTGGCAGTGCGTACACCTTCTGGATCTATATGATTATGTCCATCCTTGCCTTTCTTTTTATATGGCGGATGGTACCGGAAACAAAAGGAAAAACGCTTGAAGAAATTCAGGACCTCTGGAAACCTAAAAACTAAACCTGATTTACAATTTTTTAAATAAACGATTATGCGGTCATATTCTTTCATCCTTGCAATTTGCCTGCTTGGCATCTTCACATTATCAAGTTGTGAAAAAGATAAGGGCAATCCGAATCAGCCTGTATTAAAATTGAGTCCGGATAATGTTAACGGTAAATCCGGAAGAACAGTTGAAGCAACTTTGTCGATTTATGCACCTAATGGCGCAGGTACAGTTACTATGTACAAAACGGTTAATCTGCAAAAAGATAATAGTTTTGGCGGTACCGGCACTATTACCGCGCAACCGGTAAATGTGGGTGAGGACAACTATGAGTATCATTTTTCCTATCAGCTGCAAGACGATGAGGTTGACCAGTTAGTAGGTGTCAATTTTCGTTTTGAAGACAGTAAAGGATTAGCTGCAGAAAAAGACCTGACGGTATATACCACCACATCAGGACAACAGACTATCTACAGTCGCCGTTGGGTATTGAAAAGCAGGATGTGGACATCTGTTGCTCCCGCTGTTGAGGATATGAAGGATTGCGAAAAGGATAATATTTTCACCTGGAGATCCGACAGTACTTACACGGTTAATTTCGGATCAGAAGCCTGCACTTTTGATGGTTTCAATGTATTTGAAAGCTGGGAATTAAGCGAGGACGAAAAAACATTTACGCAGGTTTATTCATCGCTCTTTGATCCGAGCAATCGCACTACTGAAACCTATACTGTTCGTTCTCTATCCAGTGAGCGGCTGGTGCTGGAACAGCTGATCGATCTGACAATTTTCGGGCTTACTGATAAAGAAGTATTTATCAGCACCTTTGAACCTGCACCCTGATTTTTCCATTTAAAACATGATCATGAAACCAGCATTTGTTATAGGACTTGCCAGTTTGATTGGTAGTTGTAATTCCAAACCGGCTGAAACTGCCCTATCAATAAATACCAATATTGATTCGATTCGATTCACTGCTGAAGCAGCCCCTGAATGGAGTAATTTATTTAAGCGAAAATCCGGATGGTTTGGTGGAGATGGAATTTTTGCATTGGTTCGGAGTGGAAATGAAGCACCGGGAGCAGCTGAAAAAGAGGAAGCCCTTATCTGGTTTAGTGATACCATGCTCGGTGAAATTATTGGGGACTCTCTTCAGCCTGGTTTTAGCATGATCAATAACTCAATTGGGATACTGCAGGGTGGTAAGCCTGATAGCAGCGCTATCCGTTTTCATTGGGATAAAGATAACCAGGGAAAACCCGCAGCTTTGTTCATTCCGCAAACACCTGCAACATCGGCAGGTGAGTATTACTGGCTGGGCGATGGTTTTGTAAACACGGCAAAAAATAACAATATCTATCTGTTTGGATATCGTATTCAAAACATCCCCAACCAACCGGTATTTGGATTTAAGGAGATGGGTAATACCATGATTATAATTCCTGCCGGAGAACAACCTCCCTTTCCGGGTAAACGGCAGGTGGATATTCCTTTCTGGTTAAATCGTGCCGTTGATTCTGTCGGAAGTTTTGGTGCCGGAATATTGGTCAACACCAAAGAAGCGGGTGCATTGAATCCCGATGGATATGTATATATCTATGGTTGCAGAGGACAGAATAAGCAGGTGATGGTGGCAAGGGTTCAGCCAGCAGATATAGAATCCTTTGATTTATGGCGTTTCTGGAATGGAACAGAATGGGTAGCTGATGCCAATGCGGTACAGCCAATCGCCACCAATGCTTCCAATGAGCTGAGCGTAACTCCACTTGAGGATGGCCGTTATATTATGGTATTCCAGCGCGAAGGAATCAGTAACAAAGTGGGTATCCGCCTTGGAACTTCACCCAATGGGCCCTTTGGACCGATCATCAATATTTATGATGTTAGTGATGATCTGAAAGATTCGCCAAACTTTTTTCCCTATAATGCAAAAGCACATCCTGTATTATCCAAGCCGGGAGAACTGCTAATCAGTTATAATATCAATTCCTTTAAGTTCTTTGATGAAATCGGTGATTTCCCTCAACTCTATCGCCCACGTTTTATTCGCCTGAAATATGAACTGGAAAAATAAAATCAGATCCACATCAATGGTTGCGGTCCTGTTTTTTACAGGTATGGTTTGCTTGGGTCAATCCTTCAGGCTGGGTACACATCTTCAATCCAATATGGTGGTGCAGCAGAACAAACCACTGGTGGTATGGGGTGATGCAGCTCCGGGTACCATTCTTGAAGTACAGGCAGACTGGTCAGGAGGCTGGAAAATTGATACGGCTGATCTGAATAGGCATTGGGAAATCAGTATTCCCGTACCAGCAGCGATACCAGGGAAAGCCATTTCAAATGCCATCAGGATTAAATCGAAAGAGACCGAATTAGTGCTGATGAATATACTTATAGGCGATGTCTGGTTTTGCAGCGGTCAGTCCAATATGGATATGCAACTCAAACCATTTCTGCCCTGGCTATTGGGAACCATGCATTATCAGCAGGAAATCGCAAATGCTTTTTACCAGGAAATCAGGTTGTTTGATCTGGAGACTAATTTCTCGGCTACACCTATGCGTTATGGAAAGGGGCAATGGAATATCTGTTCACCTCAAACAGTTCCGGATTTCAGTGCGGTGGCATATTTTTTCGCGCGAGATGTCTATCTACAGAAACGAATTCCGGTTGGACTGGTAGTAAGCAGTATCGGTGCTTCAACAGCTGAAGCCTGGACATCCAGAGATAGTTTACAGGCAGATAAAAACTTACACACGAAATACCTGTATCCTTTTGATACAAGTTCCCGTTCCAAAGAAATATTGGATGCCACAGTAACCTTTGATAAAGTAGCAAGGCCTACCCTCCTTTATAATGCCATGATTTACCCATTGCGTCATGTAGCATTAACGGGCATACTCTGGTATCAGGGAGAATCCAACCGGAAAGACGGAGCGATCTACACCCGGTTGCTAAGCACCATGATTGGCAACTGGCGTGCATTGTTCGGGCAGGGTAACCTTCCTTTTTATTATGTACAGGTAGCGCCCTATACCTGGCAGGAAAACAATCCGCTGGCGTTCGAGTATGCTGAACTAAGGGAAGCGCAGGCAGCAGTACGTACAAATACACCGGCAACAGAAATGGTAGTAACCATGGATATTGCTGATCCCAACGATATTCATCCAAGAAATAAGCAGGAGGTTGGCTATCGGCTCGCACAGATTGCCCTGGCAAAAAATTACGGTATGACCGGTCTGGTGCATAAAGGACCGGAATTCGAATCTCTATCAACACATAAAGACACGCTGGTAGTTTCTTTCAGGAAAGAAGGTATTGGTTCGGGATTGGGAACAAATGACGGCCAGCCACCCAGGCATTTTTTTGTGGCCGGAAAGAACAAGCAGTTTTTTCCAGCCGAGGCACTGATCCGCAATAACCAGGTTTTATTGGTAAGTAAAGAAGTAAAAAATCCGGTTGCTGTACGGTATGCATTTACTAATTATCCGGTTACCAATTTTCAGAATATCGATGGATTTCCGGCGGTTCCGTTCCGCTCATCTTTTTAAAAACGAGGGCTTTGGTTAATTCAACATCATACACAAAAAGGGAGTGGATCCTGCAGAACAGGTTCCTAACTCTTTGCTATGATGAAGTAGGTGGATCCCTGCTATCACTTACACATTGCAGTTCAGCTATCAATCCGTTGAACTTTACGTTTCCTCGTCCGGAAAATCCGGAAGCCAGTTTTGAAGGCCATTTTATCTGCACACCCCGGTGGGGAGATCCGAGTGCCGGAGAAAAAAATAATCAGGCCGTTAAACATGGGGATCTCAGTTTGCAAACATGGAAATTTATCAATAGTAATCCTCTTCAATTGACTATGGCTACCAGTAGCGAAATTGACCAGTTGGAGTTTACACGGGAAGTGAATTTATCAGCATCGGCTCCGGTTTGTACGGTATCTGAAACAATAAAAAATACCTCCGGTGTTTTCAGGCCCTGTAACCTGGTGCAGCATCCAACTATTGCAGCACCTTTTTTGAATCCGGATACCTGTGTACAGTCAAATGGAGCAGCAGTGCTATTCGAAAATGGGCAAAAACCTGTTGAAACTATCCATTCCTATTCTCTGGATGCCAAAGAAACCGGCTGGATAACTGCAATGGATAAACGTAGTAATCTGTTATTAGGTTATTGTTGGAAAGCAACTGAGTATGCATGGATCCATCATTGGATTCATGAAGAAAACAAAGAGGTTGTTTACCGGGGAATGGAATTCGGAACAGCTGCATTACATGTAAATTGGACAGAATTATTTGCACAGCACAATGGCCGTTTTCAGGAAAAACCGGCTTGCTTTTTCCTGGATGCGGGTGAGTCCAGAACCTTTACTTATCATTTTTTTCTGACCCCCATTCCTTCCGGGTGCAGCACGATTCAGGCTGTAAACATGCATAGCGGGTATATGGAAATAATTCATACTGCGGGTAGATTCCTGCTTGAACATTAAATGCATCCTCTTATGAAAGATAAAGTAGTACTTATAACCGGCGGAAGCAAGGGCATTGGAGCCGCTGCTGCTCAGGTATTTCTTGCTGCAGGTGCAAAAGTGGCCGTGCTGGATCTGGTACCAATCAATGACTGGCCGGTATTACCAGATTTTTATACCTGCGATGTTACGAAGGAACCCTCCATTAAAGCGGCAGTTGATGCTATTCTTGAGAAATGGAAACGGATTGATGTACTTGTCAATAATGCAGGTATTCAACGTTATGGCGCTGTAACTGATACGGATATAGAAGTTTGGGATGAAGTGATGAATGTAAATCTGAAAAGCATGTTTCTCTGCAGCAAGGCGGTTCTGCCTGTAATGGAGCAGCAACAAGCTGGTGTTATCATTAATGTTTCCAGTGTACAGGCATTTCATAGTCAGCAGAAGGTTGCTGCCTATACCACTTCCAAAACGGCCATACTAGGTTTAACAAGAAGCATCGCCGTAGATTATGCGCCGGCAATCAGATGTATGGCTGTTTGTCCGGGTACTGTTGATACACCCATGTTAAGAGATGCACTTGAGTTATCCGATGACCCGGAAGCGATGTTGACGGCTTGTGAACAAATGCATCTGACCCAACGAATAGGTAAGCCGGAAGAAGTGGCGAAGCTGATTGTTTATTTATGCGAAGATCATGCTGCTTTTATGACCGGACAGGCAATCCGCATAGATGGGGGATTGGGAATTGTAATTCAGGGATCAGCAAAATAGTAAGTATGAAAATTACCGATATAAAAGCAACCACTGTAGCAGTACCGCTGGAAGCGCCCATCCGGCATGCCAATGGCTGTCATTGGGGACGATTTATCAGAACCATTGTACAGGTGTATACAGATGAAGGAATAATTGGGCTGGGTGAAATGGGCGGCGGCGGAGAATCTGCAGAAGCTGCGATCCATGGGTTAAAATCCTATCTGATTGGACATGATCCAATGCAATTGGAACAGCTGTTTTGGAAAATTTGTAACCCAACTGCCTCCCTTTATAATAACCGCTTGCAAATTCATGCAGCTATTGAATTTGCCTGCCTGGATATCATGGGAAAGAAACTGGGTGTTCGGGCCTGTGATTTATTAGGCGGGACGATCAGAACAAAGATTCCTTTTGCTTCCTATTTATTTTTCAGGCATCCCGATGAATCAACTGGTATTGGTGGTGAAGAAACCGTGGATCAAATGGTAAGGCATGCATTGCAGCTTCATCAGGAACACGGATTCACATCGCACAAGTTAAAAGCAGGTGTTTTTCATCCCGATCATGAAGTGGAGGTATTTCGGGCGGTTTCAGAGGCATTGCCTGGTCATCGGGTGCGCATAGATCCGAATGCCATCTGGTCTGTGGAGGAATCCATTCGGGTAGCAAAAGCCATTGAAGATCTGCCCAATGATTATTTTGAAGATCCCTGTTATGGCATGGAGGCTATGCGCAGATTGAAGTCCCGGTGCTCCATTCCAACAGCAACAAATACGGTAGTGGTAAATTTTGAGCAGCTCGCAGCCTGTTTTCGCACCGACGCCATCGATGTTATTTTATTGGATACGACTTTTTGGGGTGGCCTGCGGCAGGCATGGATGGCTGGCGTTTGTTGCCAGAAAATGAACCTGGGTATTGCAGTTCACAGTTCCGGAGAATTAGGTATTCAACTGGCCACCATGTTACATCTGGGAGCAACACTTCCATCGCTCTCCTTTGCGGCAGATGCACATTATCACCACCTGAAAGATGATATCATTAAAGGTGGCAAAATGAAGTATCAGAACGGTGCTATCCAATTGCCGGAAGGTCCCGGACTTGGAGTTGAGATTGATGAGGATAAACTCAAACAATACCAGGAATATTTTAAAGAAGCCGGTGGTTATACCTATGATCGTGATATGGGCAGACCAGACTGGTTCAGCATAACGGGTACCAATGACCGCTGGGCAAAATTACGCGTATGAAAACCTACTCCATTGAAAATATAAGCATCTGGGCCGATGGTCTTGATCATCCTGAATGCATCGCTATTGATTCTGAAGGAATACTATGGGCAGGAGGAGAAGCCGGACAAATTTATAGGATAGCCTCAGAAGGAGCTGTGGAAGAAGTAGCGAATACTGGTGGTTTTGTATTGGGTATCGCATTTTCTCCGGATGGCTGGCTGGCTGTTTGCGATCTGAAAAATAAATGTGTATGGCGATATCAACCGGATACCAGACAGTTATCAGTATTTACCAAGGGTATGGAAGACAGACATTTTCGTACGCCGAATTTTCCTGTCTTTGATGCAGCGGGAAATTTATATGTTTCCGATAGCGGTGAATTCAGAAAAGAGAATGGCTGCATTTTTAAATTTTCGGTGGATGGTAAAAAGGAGATCTGGCATCCTGGCCCCTTTGCTTTTGCCAATGGAATGGCGCTCTCTGCGGATGGTGATAAACTTTATGTGGTAAGCACCTGGCTTCCGGGTGTGGAAGCGATCAGCATTCTTCCGGATGGTGCTGCCGGCGAACGCTCAACCGTCGTTGAACTACCGGAAACCTGTCCGGATGGGATTGCATTGGATCAGGAAGGAAATATGCTGATCTCCTGTTATGCACCAAATACAATTTACTCGCTCGATAAAACAGGCACATTGTCTGTTCTGCTTCATGATTGGGAGTCGCACACCATATGCAATCCAACCAATATTGCTTTTGGAGGAAAAAATAATAGCGATCTCTTCATTGCCAACCTGGGCAGGTGGCATATTTCGAAACTTTCATTGGATAAGGCTGGTTTGTTGCTGGCCGGACAAAAAAACAATTCTAAATGATACGAACTGCACTTGTACTAAGTACGATTCTGCTTGCCTCTTTTCAGGGCATTGCAGGTCCGGGTAATATTGCACCGGAAGCAACAGTAACCGTTTCCACCAGTGATGGACCAGCCTATTCCGGTAGCCACCTGACAGATGGAATCATAGGAGTGGATGGCCTGGGTGAATGGGCCTGTGCGGGCGATACAACCGATTGGGGGCATATCCGGCTCCCCTGGTTGGAGCTTCGCTGGAAGCAGGCAAGAATGGTGAATAAAGTGGTGTTTTATGATCGCCCCACACTTCGCCACAATATTGCCGGAGGTAAATTGCTGTTCAGTGATGGATCTGTTGTATGGGTAAATCAGATTCCGGCTGATGGAACAGGAAAGGCGGTTCATTTCCCCACGCGAAAAACCGAGTGGATAAAATTCATAACACATGATGGCACAGGAAGAGAGTTGGGTTTGTCTGAAATCGAGGTATTTGCAGCGCCGGAAGAAGATATAGATTATGTATCCTGGGTAGACCCATATATAGAATCCAATCGTGGCCGTTATATATTTTTCATTACCGGAAGTGTTCCATTTGGGCTGGCCAGTTCAGCACCGATGACCCGTAATAAAAATCAGTATGGCGGTGGTTATAATTACAATGAAACAGAAATTCTTGGATTTGAGCAATTGCATGCCTGGATGCAATCGGGTGTGGAAATTATGCCGGCTACCAACAAGGTTGATCTGACAAAGGGATTACACAGTTGGAAATCACGCTTCAATCATGATGATGAAATTGTTCAACCCGGTTATCATCGCGTCATGCTGCAGGATCATCAGGTTTGGGTGGAGCAAACAGCAACCGAAAGAGTGAATTATTACAGGTATCGTTATACGAAGGATACGGACGCGCGTATCATTATTAATCTGCATGGACACATTTCCAATTGCACCATGAAGGATGCAAAAATTGAGCGGGTAACAGATACGGAAATCCAGGGTTCGGTAAGTACCGTGAACCGATATTGGGGAGGCCCGAAAGAGGTAAAAGTGTTTTTTGTGATCCGGTTTGATAAACCCTTTGCATCACTTGATGCATGGTCTGGTAAGCAGCAATATGAAAACGTAACAACTGCAGGCGGCGATAGCCTGATACTGGCGGCAGCGTATAAGGTGAAAAAAGGCGAACAGCTGGAGATGAAAATCGGACTATCCTATACCACCATTGAAAATGCCCGAAACAACCTGGATACGGAATGCAGGGAATGGAATTTTGATCAGGTGCGGACTGCTGCCCAGGCAACCTGGAATGAATGGTTTTCCCGCATGCAGGTGAGTGGTGGAACAAAAGAACAAAAAATAAAATTCTATACGGATCTCTGGCATGTATTATTGGGTCGGCAGAAAATCAATGATGTTAATGGTGATTATCCGGATCGTACTACCGGAAAGAGGGAAGGGAATTTTACAGATGCAGTATTTAAAATTAAATCGATACCGAAGGATGCTTCTGGCAAACCTGCATTTAATATGTATAGCTCGGATGCATTCTGGCTGACCCAATGGAATATTAATATACTATGGGGTCTGGCATGGCCTGAATTGCTGGATGAGTTCTCGGCATCATTGGTTGAATATGCAAATAATGGAGGTTTGTTGCCAAGAGGTCCGTCTGGTGGTGGTTATTCCTACATAATGACCGGCAACCCGGCAGCTAACTTAATTGTGAGTACTTATATGAAGGGATTGCTAACCAAAACATCGGCCCCTCATGCATATGAAACAATAAAAAGAAATCAACTGCCCGGAGGTATGCTGGGGCCCAAAGAAGAAGTAGCGTTTTATATTAAAAAAGGATGGTGGCCCGGTAATGCCGGTATCAGTATTGAAGCTGCTTTTCAGGATTGGGGAACGGCACAGATGGCTGGCCGTTTGGGAAAGAAAAAAGACTATCAGTATTTTTTAAAACGGTCGTCTACATGGACAACAATTTTCGATGATTCTGTTAAGCTGATTCTACCAAAAGACAAGAATGGAAAATGGTTGCATAAAGATTTGCTGAGTGGTGCTGGCTGGGTGGAAGCCAATGCCTGGCAGGGAACCTGGGGATTATCCCATGCTATTCCCGATCTGGTAAAACGAATGGGCGGGTCTGATAGTTTTTGCAACAAACTGAATTATGCATTTGAACAATCGAAGTCCGCTGATTTTGTATATGGCTATACGGATGGCTATGTGAGTTATGCGAATCAGCCTGGCTGTAGTAATGCACACGTGTTCAGTTATGGAGGTAAGCCCTGGTTAACGCAGTACTGGGTGCGGAGGGTAAAAGAACAGGCCTATGGAGGAATCACTCCGGATCTGGGCTATGGCGGACATGATGAGGACCAGGGGCAGATGGGTGCGGTAAGCGCATTGATGGCAATCGGTTTGTTTGATATCCGGGGTAATCAGGCGCAAGCGCCGGTTTATGAGATTACTTCGCCAATCTTTGATGAGGTACGCATAAAGCTGGATAATCGCTATTATAAAGGAAAAGAGTTTATAATCAGAACCTATGGCAATCAACCGGGCTATGATTATATTCAATCAGCCAAGCTGAATGGAAAGGACTTAACTACCTTTTGGTTTACGCATGAAAATTTTGCCAGTGGCGGATTGCTTGAACTCTGGCTGGGCGATAAGCCGAATACAAGCTGGGGAACTGCAGGCTTGCCGCCAGGCATGGAATAGTCATTCATAAGAAAGTTACTAATACAATGAAGAATTGGATTACCGGGGTAGATATTGGAGGAACGCATATTACTGTTTGCCTAGTGAATCAGGAAGAGGGCTGTCTGATGGAAAATACATTGGTACGGCAAACTGTGAATCCAAATGAATCAGCAGAGGAAATAATAGCTGGATGGGCATCCGCTGTACGGAATTGCTGGAAAATTGCCGGCCTTTCGCAGGCCAGAATAGGCATCGCGATGCCCGGTCCGTTTGATTATGAAAACGGTATCAGTTTGATAAAGGGATTATGTAAATATGATGCATTGTTTGAACTGCCGGTTAAAGCAATACTTGCTCAGGAACTTGGTTTAACAATAGCTGAGATCCGGATGGTGAATGATGCCACCGCCTATTTAAGGGGAGAGGTTGCAATGGGAAGTGGAAAAGGAGCTGACAAGGTATTGGGAATTACACTTGGCACCGGATTGGGATCCGCCTTATATCGGAATGGAAAATTTGAGGACGGTGATCTTTATTGTTATCCTTTTCTTGATGATCTGGCAGAGGAATATTTCTCTACGCGATGGTTTCTTAATAAGTATAGGGAGAAAACCGGGCATGTACTGAAAGGAGTAAAGGAACTGGCTGAAAAAAGTGAAATGGAAGCAACTGCCTTGGAATGTTTTGTAGAATTCGGAGAAAATATGGCGGCACTGATCAGGAGCCGGTATGCTTCGGAAATTCCAACAACCATAGTGATAGGTGGAAATATTGCAAAGGCTGCGCACTTATTCTTTCCTGCTGTTCAGCGCAAACTTGGACCGGAATATAAAATTAAAACAGCTGTTTTGGGCGAGATAGCAGCCCTGATTGGTGCGACGTATTTATGGGAAAGCCAACAAAACGATGTGGTGGGGTGAATTTAATAGTGACTTAAGGCAATTCCAAAGCAGTTCAGCCTCCTTGAAAATAGTAGCTTGAGTCTGCTAGATAAAAAATCGAAAATGAATCGGCGAGATTTTTTGCAATCCGGTCTGGTACTTACAGCGGGAACCATGCTTCTTACTGCAGCACCCGGATTTTCTATTCAGTTTTTGGCTACTGATTGGGGGTTTAACGGAGGCGTTGACGATTTTTGTGCAGCTGCTAAAAAAGAAGGCTATGATGGTGTGGAAGTCTGGTGGCCACAGGACGCGGCTGCACAAAAAAAACTGTTTGATGCATTGGATAAACATCAATTACTGGTCGGCTTTTTATGTGGCGGATGGCAGTCAGATCCCAAAGAACATCTTCAAACATTCAAGAACTCCATTAATGCAGCCTCTTCCAATAGCAGGAAGAAGCCATTGTATATCAACTGTCATTCAGGCCGGGATTATTTCAGTTTTGAAGAAAATCTTTCGTTTATCCGATTTACAACAGAAATAACAAAACAAACAGGAATACCCGTTTATCATGAAACACACCGGGGCCGAATGTGCTATTCTGCGCCTGTCACCCGAAAATTTTTAGAAGCTGTTCCGGAAATGAGGCTTACACTGGATATTTCTCACTGGTGCACCGTACACGAAAGTTTGCTCGCAGATCAGGCAGCAACGGTGAACTTAGCCCTTGAACGAGCAGAACATATTCATTCGCGCATTGGGCATCCCGAAGGCCCGCAGGTGAATGATCCGCGGGCTCCGGAATGGGAAAATACCGTAAAGCAACACCTGATCTGGTGGGACACAATAATCAACCGAAAAAAACAGAAAGGTGAAAAAATGACTATACTCACCGAGTTTGGTCCCGCTGATTATATGCCTACCCTCCCCTATACGCGCCAGCCGCTGGCGAATCAGTGGGAAATCAATATTTATATGATGCGTCTGCTTAAAGCAAGGTATATAGGGAATTAACTGATCTGCCGGTTGTTATTTTCTTTTGGCCGTGAAAGGAATTATTTCAGAATCAGTCAAAGTAGCGGTGCCTTTAAGAAGCTCCTTTACTGCCACCATTTTAAATCTGACCAGCTCACCCTGAATGTTAAGCGTAAAGGATGCCGTATCACGGTTGATGGCAACCGGTTCAGCAGTCAGTTTTTCGCCATTGGTAAAATTAAAATCGGCAATTGTTGTCCCGCTTCTTTTACTAAATGTAATGGTGCCTGCAGAGAAGCCTGGTTCCGGTGAATCCGGCGCTGAAAAATGCCAGGTACCACTGAATTGATTTGACTGAGCATAACTTGAGAAACAACTTAGGCAAACTGTGATAACAGTAAGCAGTAAAACATTAAGCTTTCTTTTCATATACATCGTTTAAATTTTGAGTAAATCTAGAAGAACAGCTTTTCGTTTAAAAATCAATGGGGTGAAATCGTAATAGCAGGGGTGAATTGCAGCGATCTAACCATTCAGGGGTGAATGTATTCACTAAAAGCGGCCAGGTAACCGCGTGATACAGGGATAACCTGATCAATTCCATTCAGGTAAAGCAGGCATTTGTTTTTCTCATAGCGCACTAATTGAATCCTCTGCAAATTGACCATAAACGACCGATGACAACGTTTCAGACCGGTTTCCGCAAAATGGAGTTCCATATTTTTTAGCGTGTTGCGCAATAAATGCCTTGTTTCCTGCCCATTCTCAAGACAATGTATATATAGATAATTATCAGCTGCTTCAATATAGGTAATCTGATCTGAGCAGATGGAAAACTGGATTTGATTCTTTTCATCGGGAAAATCAACCATTCCGGTAAGTAGCTTTTCTTGATAAGTTATTTTTTTCTCCTTCATTCTTAAATGGTTGAACAACAAAAAGGACATCGAATAAGGGAGAATAGTGCTTAAAAAACTATATTTAAAACTGACCGGAACCTCTTTGAGTAATTCGGATACCGGTAGCCACTGCCCTTCCTGATAGATCACAAAAACCACTGACATGATTAGTAATTCCACAAAATACCTGACAAGATAGGTTTGAAGAACGAATGATCGGATTCGAAGTAACCGGATAAACAGGTGAGAAAAACTAAGTACAGTTCCCCCCAATAGCGCAAATCCGGAAAGATGAATAAGCTGTTCCAACTGAGTATCGTTTCTCCAGGTATTTATATTGAAAGGAACAAAAGCGTTTAAGAAAAATAGATTAAAGGCGGTGGTAAAGACAATAAGGAAATACCAGAAATTTTTTTCATCCGGGATCTGAATAGGTGAATTGAAGAAGGCTTGTACTTCCATAAAAAGGATTGAATTTAATGATGTTTTACATAATCAGAAGGCAGTACCCCAAATTGCTTTTGAAAATTCCGGCTAAAAATGCTGGCACTGGTGTATCCGACTTTTTCACTGATCTGTTGTATACTGAATTGACCTTCCAGAAGAAGGGTTGCAGCTCTTTTCAATCGCACCAGATGAATAATTTCATTGGGGGTCAGGTTGGTTATCTCTTTTAATTTCCGATAGAGGGTAGGCCTGCTAACATTGATAAGCTTAGCCAAATGATCCACATCAAAATCCGGGTTTTCGATGCGTTCCTGGACGAGATTGTTTAAATGCTCCAGAAAACTTTCATCCGCTTTATCATTGGCCATTGATTTAATATGCGCCAATGGGTTATTTGCATAAAATGCCAACACTTTATTTCTGTTGACCAAAAGGCTGTTGATCTGCAGGTATAAATACTCTGGCGAGAAAGGTTTTTCTATGTATACATCCGCACCCTGTTCAAGTCCCTCTAGTTTATCCTGCAGGGTATTTTTGGCTGTAAGAAGTATAACCGGAATATGACTAAAGTCTACACTTGTTTTGATATGCCGGCATAATTCAAAACCATCCATTTCCGGCATCATAACATCACTTACAATTAATTGTACTTCCTGTTCATGAAGTTTCTCAATGGCCTCCTTACCATTATGTGCCATGGTAATAATAAAATGTGTTTGTAAAAAATGCCGCAGATAATCCAGGATATCATCATTATCATCTACCAGTAAAATCGTTGATTTGGTCATAGGGTTGAATTTATTGGGTTAGAAACGGGAGGATTTATAGGTAACACCAGTTTAAATACGGTTAACTGTGGATCAGATTGAATAATCTGAAGACTGCCGCCCATTAGTTGTGTGCAGGATTTCGCCAGTGCCAGACCTATTCCACTTCCTGGTCGGGATTTGTCCTGTTTTAACCGAACAAAAGGTATAAATATTCTATCCCATTGATCTGCAGGAATTGGTTTGCCATCGTTTTCAATAAAAATCTCCACCTCTTCCATATTATTAAGACGGGCTTTTAAGATTATAAATCGGTGTCCATAATTAATTGCATTGTTCAGCAGGTTGTCAATTGTTTTCTGAAGGGCATCCTCGTCATTGTAAAGAATCAGTTTATTCAACTGAATGGAATGGTCAAATCGGATTCTCTTTTGATTCGCCAAAGGAAGAAATGCAAGGTATCGTTCTTCGAGAAAATCAGGAAGTGAAATGGGGGATATTTGCAGAGGCCAACCCGATGTTTCAATTTTTCTGAAATCCAATAGTTGATGGGTGAGTTCCAGCAATCTTGCCGTATTCTTATTCATCATCTGCAGTTCAAAAGAAATACCCGGGTATTCATTTTCCTTCTTCAATACCTGCTCCATAGGTGCTTTAATCAGGGTAAGCGGTGTTTTAATTTCATGGGCAATATTGGTAAAGAACTCAATTTTCGCCTGATACATTTCCTTTTCTTTTTCATGTTCCATCATTTCCAGTTGCCTGGCTGCCTTGTTTGCCATGGCAATATGATAAGTGCGAAAAAGGAACCAAACTAAAAACCCAATTACTGTTGCATATACCAGATAAGCAAGCGGGCTTGCCCATACAGGTGGATCAATTCTGATGTCCAGGCTCGCCGGTTCCGGTGTCCATTTCCCATTTGAATTGGCAGCTTTTACTTTAAATGTATAGTTTCCTGGTGATAGGTTTGTGAAATATACCCGGCGATTTGCCTTTAAAATAGTCCATTCATCCTCCAGGCCTTCCAATATGTATTGATATTCTGTCATTTCCGGAGCGGAAAAATAGAGTGCTGCAAAATCAATGGCAAAAGTCGACTGATTATGACGCAACTTTATTTTATTGCTGTATAGAATTGATTTTGAAAGCTCCTTTCCTACGCCGGCTTCCTTTCCACCTATATTGATGCCCGTTATATGTATATCGGGCATAAAATTTCCTGCAATAAAATTATCCGGATGAAACCTGATCATGCCCCGGGCACTTCCAAAATATAAGTTACCATCGGCATCTTTAAATCCTGAGTTATAGTTGAACTGATTACTTAACAGTCCATTTGCTGTTGTAAATGTTTTTATTATGCTGAACTCTGAACTCATACATACCAGCCCTTTGGTAGTGGTAATCCAAAGCCGTCTGTTATCGTCTTCTAAAATTTTAAAAATGGTATTGGAAGGGAAGCCCTCCTGGATACTGAACCTCCGGAAGTTTTGCGTAGAATCATTATAAAGTGCGAGTCCGCCCCCTTCTGTTCCAATCCACAATTTATTATCTGCTGATTGAAAAACTGTGGTAATTGAGTTGGAGGGCAGTGATGTGGAAATAGCAGGCTGGTGCACCATCTGGACAGATTTCCCTCTTATATCTTCCATGCGATATAAACCATTTCCTATGGTTGCGATCCAAATGCTGCCATCTTTTGTTTCCAGAAGATGGTGTACAAAGGAATTGGTTGGAATCGCAGTTACCGGTTCAAATCCTTTGCTTTCTTCATTAAAATGGTATAGGCCTCTTCTTGTGCCTGCAAGCAGTGTTCCGTTTTTTAGTCTGTATAGCACTACAAAAAAACTGCTTTCCATCCGATGGTCCAAGGAATTTGGATAATGGGCAATTACCCGTTTGCTTTTGATATCCACTACATCAACTCCATGTTCAAATGTTCCAACCCAAAGCTGATCTCCATTAGCAAGTAGTCCATGGATATTGTTATAACTTAGATTGCCTGGTTGTCCATTTGCCTTAAGGTGTGAAATTGTTTTTCCATCAGGGGAAATGCAGTTTAAACCTCCATCTTCTGTTCCCACCCAAAGTTGGCCACTATTATCTTTACAAATTTCCCGTACAGCCTGACCGCTTAGTGTATTGGCTTCCGTACCCGGCAGGTATTTATAAAAGCTGGCATACTGCCAACGATAGTAATTGATTCCGGCGAAATAAGTACCCGCCCAAATACCGCCTTCTTTGTCTTTATAAAGACTATATACCGCATTATCAGAAAGTGCATACTGATTGTTTAGCTGCTTTCTAAGATTGGTTATTGTGCCCTCCTTATCACGAATAAATAAACCGTTTTCGGTAGCTATCCAAAGGGTGCCGTCATTTTCTTCTGCAAAGTCCCTAACAAATATATCAGTGACTTGCTGATTGCGAAGCACCGGCATGGTATTGCCAGAAATTGGATCATATTCGAATGCTCCTTCGCTTGCTGTTCCAATCAGTAATTTCCCATTACTATTACAATACAATTTTTCAATCCATCTGTTTGCTGCCTTGGTATTCCAAAAAGATAGTGTGGTCAGTTTAAAACTATTGGAATCGGGCTCATACTTAAACAAACGACCATCAGATGTGCCAATCCATAATTTTCTTTTTTTATCTATGCATAAACTGGTTGCTGAAAAATAACGTTGCGATGAATAAATTTGTAATCGTTTGGTACCATTGGGTAAACAATACAATGTTTGTCCCGCTATGAACCATAAATTGTTCTCTCCATCTTTTTTTATATCCCTGATTTCATCTTTGCTTGAAGTCAACAGATTGAATGATTCAGATTCAGCATGGTATTTGTAAAGTCCTGATCGGGTTCCAACATATAAGGTATCTGATAGATCAAGATAGAGGCTTCTGATAAAACTGTCACCGATTTTCAAACCATCATCCGGATTGTTTCTAAAAACCTTAAAACTATACCCGTCGAATCGGTTCAGCCCATCTTTAGTACCCATCCACATAAAACCCCTGGCATCCTGTACAACAGCGAACACGGTATTATTTGAAAGGCCTTGTTCAACCTGATAGTGCCGGAAATAATGTTGGGATTGCAGGCAGTTTATACAGGCAAGCAAAAGCAACAATATAAAGGAGAAGCGAAGCATGGAGTTTCAAAAATAGGAAGCAAAATCGAGACAAAAAGCACCTTTTTTGATACAAAAAAATGTTTCAGTCTGCTTATTTATTGAAACCTTCACATTTGTAACGATTGTGCATTGCCTGCTCCAAAATACAAGGTATTACACTACCGCTACGCCATTTCTTAAGGCAGAAATCAACTAAATCACAACTTGCATATGAAGAAGACAACCAGGAACATTTTAGTAAAAGCCTGCGGTACATTACTGGCTTTACTGATTTGTATAGGACTGTATGCCCAGCAAGCCGTTACCGGCACCATACGATCGGTCAATGGAGAACCACTGGGAGGTGCAACTGTAAAAGTAAAGGGAACTCAAAAGTCAGTAATTGCAGATGCTTCCGGAAATTTTACTATTGATGCTGCAATCGGTTCCTTTTTGGTGGTCAGTTATGTTGGCTATCAGGATCTGGAAATAAAAGTTACCGGTGCCCCCTTGAGCCTGTCTCTTGTCAATGCAATAGCTGTAGCAGATGAGGTGGTTGTGATAGGGTATCAGACAGTTCGTAAAAGAGATCTTACGGGAGCTGTTAGCGTAATTGACCCCGGCACTGCAAATAAGAACACCTCTAATTCGGTTGCTGAAAGTATACAGGGACTTAGTCCGGGTGTAACGGTTCGGAATACCGGTCAGCCTGGTGCAGGAGCTAAAATTGATATCAGGGGCGCAGGAACCTTTGCCAATAACAATCCTCTCTACATTATTGACGGAATGTACAGTGATGCCACACCAGACTTCAATCCCGCTGATATTGAAACAATTCAGATTCTTAAAGACGCATCTGCTGCCGCTATTTATGGAAGCCGCGCAGCAAATGGTGTTATAATCATTACCACCAAGAAAGGGAAAAAGGGCCCTCCTGTATTCAGTGGCAGCATTAAAGCCGGTATTCAGGCTGTGCATAACCGTTATGATATGATGAATGCACAGGAATATCGCGCTCTTTCGACACAATTGCATGAGGCTGGCGGACTGCCTGTTCCGACGTCTATCAGCTCGGAGTTTGATCCCTCCATCAATACTGACTGGCAGGATGAATTTTTACGTTCAGGTGCCATTGGCGATTATAATCTTTCAGCCTCCGGCTCTGTAAAAAAACTTAATTACTTTATCAGTGCCAACCATTTCAGCAATAAAGGGCCGGTGATTGATAACAGTTTTTCCCGAACTGGTTTTCGGATTAATACCAGCTTGCGGCATGGCAGATTCAATTTCGGAGAAAATGTCCTCTTCAGCTGGACAAAAGAAGATCCCATTGCCAGTTCTGGGGTGGGTGTTAATCCATTTGTTGATATGATCAGCATGCCACCTGTGGTTGGTTTGAAAGGAAGCAGGTATGAGTCTCCGGAAAACCCCGAAGGCTGGGGCATTGGATTAAATAATGCATACCTGAACACGCTTACTGCCAATGTGCCCGCGCTACAACGACTGGATCAGTTTGAGCAGCGTAATTTTAAAATTCGCGGAAATGCGTTTGTTGAATTTACCATTGCAGACGGGTTCTTTTACAAGTTCAATTTCGGAATTGAAAAAACGATGGACAGGGGTGATGGCATCAGAATGCCAGGAACGGTTCGCCAGGGCACACCTTCTCCCAATAACAATGAAATCGGACGTTTTCGCAGCAGGGGTGAATTCCAGTCGACACTCTTAGAACATACCCTTAACTATGATAAAGTAATTGGAGATCACAGAATTGGTGCTGTTGCTGGTGTAAGTATGCAACGCTTTGATCATCCGGTTGACCGGATCAGCCAGATTGCTTCCAACCCGGAAGTATTGGACAGATATAAAGAAATATCCAATTTTATCGGATATCTTGGAAGGGTTAACTATAGCTATCAGGATAAATACCTTACCAGCCTCACATTCAGAAGAGACGGGAGCTCAAAATTCAGCAACAATAATCGTTGGGGAAATTTCCCTTCTGCCTCTGTTGCATGGCGGATTTCAAAGGAGAAATTCTGGAATGTGGATGCTGTTAATGACCTGAAAATTCGCGCTTCCTATGGTTCTTTGGGTAATGCAGAATTCCTGAATGCCTGGATGTATTATGCGGTTATTAATCCTTTCCCCAGAGCGGTATTTGGTCCGAATAGTACAGAGCAGATTGGGGCTATTGTAACTCAATTGGCGAATACTGATCTCCGTTGGGAACGTAAAAACACAACAAACCTTGGTATTGAAGCCTCCTTCCTAAATAATGCACTTAGTTTTTCAGCCGATTATTTCATAGCTAAAACAAAGGATGTACTGGTTGATCTTCCCATTAATCTGACTACAGGAAATGCTGGCGGTAATCCCGCTGTTAATGCTGCTTCCATTCAGAATAAAGGTTTTGAGCTGGCATTAACCTATCGCTCCAAAAAGACCGGTGACTTTAAGTGGGATGCCACGCTGAATTTTACCAGAATCCGAAACAAAGTGCTGGAATTTGGTAATGAATCTACCAAGTATACGCAAATAGGAGATGCACGTACTGAGTTGGGACGCTCCATTGGTGAGTGGTATGTGCTTAAAACAGATGGTATTTTTCAGAGCCAGGCTGATGTTGATGCACACCGTGGTAAAACTGGCGAGCTTTTACAGCCCTGGGCAAGACCAGGTGATATCCGTTATGTTGATGTGGATGATGATGGGACGCTTGATCTGGATAAAGATCGTCACTATGCAGGCAGCCCCTGGGCCGATTGGGAAACTGGTTTGATAGTGAATGCACAATACAAACAGTTTTCGTTTTCAATGCAATGGTATGCTGTTGTAGGAAATCAATTATATAACCGTCCGCGATACACGGTTGACCGGATGGATCTGAATACCAATTTCCGGAAAGGAGCCAATTTCTGGACACCTGAAAATCAGAGTAATGAATGGCCAAGAGCGGCTATAGGTGCACCTGATCAGGGAATTCAGTACAATGTATTACCACAGTCTGATCGCTGGCTGGAAAACGGCAGCTATCTGCGGCTGCGCAATATTGAAGTGGCCTATAATTTTTCACCTGCAAACATGCAGCGGATTGGTTTTAAATCCGCTTCGGTTTTCCTGAGTGGTCAGAATCTGCTGACCATCACCAAATACACGGGTCTTGACCCGGATATTGTTGGTGTCAACATTTTTGAAAGAGGACTGGATAATGGTCAGTATCCCGCACTTCGTATGGTATCTGCTGGCCTGAGATTTACCTATTAAAAAAGTAGCAATGAAAACCATTATAAATATTTGTCTCGCAGGCTTACTTATAACCGGAGCCGGTTCCTGCAAAAAATACATTGATCTGGATATCGAAAATCCAAATCGCAAGGATGAATCAAATTTCTGGAAAACGGGAGAAGATGCATTGCAGGGGATTAATGCAGTGTATGGAAATTTTTACCGCAACGGATCGCCCGGATCAAGATGGACGCCCTTTTATTTTGATATCCGTTCCGATGACGGCTATTCAACCAGTCCCTGGAATGAATTAAGAAGTGTTGGCGCACTAAATATTACCCAGTACAGTTTTGAAGTGAACTATGATACCTGGTGGCATCATTACAGAGGTGTTTACAGATCCAATCAGGTAATCAGTAATGTACCGTCCATATCCATGGATGAAAATTTGAAAAAGCGCTATATAGCGGAAGCCAAATTTTTACGGGCGCTATACTATTATAACCTCGTTACAATTTGGGGAAATGTTCCATTGGTTTTAGAACCATCTCTTCCTGCAGATAAACCCTTTCAGTCAAGTCCGGAAGAGGTATGGACACAGATTGAAACAGACCTGACGGAAGCATCAGTTGACCTTCCTGAAACCTACACAGGTGAAGAAGTTGGCCGTGCAACCAAAGGGGCAGCTTATGCCCTGCTGGGAAGGGCACACCTGCAGCAAAAAGAATATGAAGCAGCAGCTTCTGCACTTGCCTGGCTCATTACTGGTGAAGGTCAATCTTTGTATGACCTGATGCCGAATTATGCAGATAATTTTTTACATACAACAGAAAACAACAGAGAATCTGTATTTGAAATTCAGTTTAAGATGCGGGCTGAAAACAGTGGAGAAGACGGACCAACCTCCAATGTGGGTACCAGTAGGTCTCCATTTTTTGCACCACCCGGACATGGATTCAATGATGCAAATATGCGTCGTTGGGTAGTGGGTGAATTTTTGAAAGAAGAAACCGCCTCGGGTGATCGTGACCCCCGACTTGCAGCAACTGCATTATATGATTCAACGGATGAACGTGGTCCAGACTTCACACAAGTATATGGTGGCTCATTCACATCAAAGAATTACAATGAGGATATCGGCAATCGGGTTTGGTATCGCAAATACCTGAATGATTATTTCCGCATAAATGAATTTGAAGTATTTAATGGTCCGGTGAATTTCCGTGTGATCCGATTTGCTGATGTATTATTGATGTATGCTGAAGCATTAAACGGCCTGGGTCAGACAGCGGAAGCCTACCAGTATGTGGATCGTGTTCGGGAGCGTGCAGGATTGACAGCACTTTCTGTAGCAATGCCCGGAATGAATCAGACGCAGTTTTTGAAACAACTGGAGCATGAGCGTATAATGGAACTTACCGGAGAGTCTTTGCGTTGGAATGATCTGGCGCGCTGGGGTTATTTTGATGACAACAGCAAACTGGATGAATTAAAGGCAAGAGATCCGGAGTTTGAGAATTTCCAAATCGGACGAAATAAATACATGCCCATTCCGCAAACTGAAATCGATATCAATCCAAACCTGGTTCAAAACCCGGGCTGGTAGAAATCTGAAATGAAACTTAATAAGATATGTATATCCGTTCCGGAATTTTTTATCTGCTGAGCATTGGCATGCTGTTCCTTGGTTGTGGTGAAAAGGATTCACCATCTGAGCCCGGACCTGAAGAGAATACCTTCAAAAATCCAATAATGAGTGGTTCAGATCCCTGGATAGTTAAGCAGGGAACAACCTATTATTATACACATACCCTTGGAAACAGGGTAATGCTTTGGAAAAATAGTAAAGTAACAACGATGGCAAGTGCTTCCGGCTCTGTGGTGTTTACTGCAGCGCCGGGGAGTGCTTACTCGTCCAACGTTTGGGCGCCGGAGTTACATTATCTTGATAACAAATGGTATCTCTATATCACAGCAGGTAGTGGCCCGGATGAAACGCAACGTACATGGGTACTCGAAAATTCTGCTTCTGATCCAACAACCGGCCAGTGGACCATGAAAGGAAGGATTTTCGCAGAGGATACAGATTTCTGGGCAATTGACGGAACGGTATTGGAGTATAAGGAAGAGCGGTATTTTTTATGGAGTGGAAGACCGGATCAGTCTGTACAGAATCAGAATATTTACATTGCTAAAATGGATACACCCTGGTCGATAGAAGGAAACAGTGTGCTGTTGACAAAACCTGATCTTAACTGGGAGCGTGCAGGCGGACCGGTGAATGAAGCGCCGCAGGTACTTAAGAATGCATCAGGAGAAGTGTTTATGGTGTATTCAGCCAGTGGTTGCTGGACAGATGACTATGCGCTTGGAATGCTTACGCTTAAAGAAAATGGAGACCCGATGAACCCTGCAGACTGGACCAAAGGAAATTCTCCGGTGTTTACCAAAAACACAGGCGGACGTGCATTTGGCCCCGGGCATTGCTCCTTCTTTAAATCAGCTGATGGAGCGGAAGACTGGATCATCTACCATGCCAATAATAATAGCAATGATGGTTGTGGTGAAAAAAGAAATATACGGATTCAACCCTTTACATTTAGTTCAAACGGTGTTCCGCAATTTGGATCACCTGTTGCAATTTCCTCCTCAATTAATGTACCTTCAGGAGAATAGTAGTTTAAATTTTGGCCTATGTTAAGAAGACATCTGACTTTTGTGCTTGCATTATTTTGCCTTGTCGCATGTAGTGATGATCCGGTTCCAACATTCAGTAATCCGCTGTTGCCTTCAGGCGCAGATCCCTGGTGCATTTATAAGGACAGCTTTTATTATTATACCAATACAACAGGTAAAAATATCACTGTTTGGAAAACCAAATCCATTGCTGATCTGGCTACCGCAGAAAAGAAAGTGATTTTCACTCCGCCTGCTACCGGCCCCTATTCAAAAGAACTATGGGCACCTGAAATTCATTTCCTGAAGGGTAAGTGGTATGTCTATTTTGCTGCGGATAGCGGAAATAATGTAGACCATCGGTTATGGGTACTCGAAAATGAATCAACTGATCCGTTTCAGGGAAATTGGGAGTTAAAGGGTCGCTTATCCACACCGGATGATAAGTGGTCAATAGACGGTACGGTTTACGAGCATGAAAACCAACTGTATCTGTTATGGTCAGGTTGGGAAGGGGATGTAAATGGTCAGCAGGATATTTTCATTGCCAAAATGGCCAATCCCTGGACGGTAACCGGAGAAAGAGTACGCCTTTCATCACCAACCCTGCCCTGGGAGAAACATGGTGATTTGAATAATCCGAATGATGTACCGCACGTGAATGTAAATGAAGGGCCGCAATTGTTGCGGAACAAGGACCAGTTGTTTTTGATTTATTCTGCCAGTGGTTGTTGGACAGATCAGTATTCATTGGGCATGTTGTCAACCAAAGTTGGAGCAGATCTGATGGACAGCACGGCCTGGACAAAACATCCTGAGCCAGTATTTACGCAAAGTCCGGAGAATAAGGTATATGCACCCGGACATAATTCATTTTTTGTTTCACCAAGTGGACAGGAGAACTGGATACTCTACCATGCCAATGATGAACCGGGACAGGGATGTGGAGAGTTTCGTTCACCCCGGGCACAACCGTTTACGTGGAAGGAGGATGGAACTCCGGATTTTGGGAAGCCATTAGCAACATCAGAAAAGATAAACATACCACAGTAAGTTTAAACTTATATTTATCTGATACTAACTGGGGTTAAAGATTGATCTTTAACCCCAGTTTTATTTATTTGATAGGAGTATGAAAATTGAACACATTGCAATATGGACAAACAATTTGGAACCACTTAAAGAGTTCTATTGTACCTATTTTGGAGGCATTGCCAATACTAAATATGTTAATGAGAAAAAGAAATTTCAAAGTTATTTTATAAGTTTTGAGGCTGGTGCCAGGCTTGAAATAATGTCAAAAGAGGGTGTAACTGATAGAGAAGTAACAGATACAAAACCCGAATTTATTGGGTATGCACATTTTGCGTTTGGTGTAAATACAATGCAGGAAGTTGATGAGAAAGCCGTGGAATTGCGAAATAATGGTTTTGAAATAATAAGTGGACCAAGAGTTACTGGTGATGGTTATTATGAATTTGAAACAAAAGATACAGACGGGAATCGAATAGAAGTTGCTACAAAATATAATAAATAGACTATGATTCACCTGTTTATTGCATTTGTATTAAGTTTTTCCGGATTATCGCTTTCTATCGAAAAATATCCCGATAATGTGACTGGAAAAGTTATTGGAGTAGTTGATGGCGATACAATCGATATCCTGTATGAAGGCAAGCCCCTGAGGATCCGGTTGGCACATATTGACTGTCCGGAGATCAGGAAAAAACAACCCTATGGAGCCGCAGCTAAAAAGTTCAGCTCTGATTTTTGCTTTGGCAAGCAGGTGCGTATCCTGCATAAAAATGATGTCGATCGTAATAAACGACTGATTGGAGAACTGTTCTTATTCAACGGATTGAACCTGAATAAGGAGTTGGTTAAAGCGGGCCTGGCCTGGCACTTCGTCAAATATTCCACAAGTGTGGAGTATAGCAATTTGGAGAAAGCAGCCCGTATAGCCAGGACCGGTTTGTGGAAGGAACCAAATCCGGTAGCACCCTGGAACTGGCGGAAGCCTGAATAGTTGAAATTAACGCAGTGGGAAAAAAGTACCATCCGAAGCGAAATCTGTCCATTGTTGGCCATTGTGATTTGTAGCAATTTTACATCATCAAACAATTCATAACAAGTAATACACCTAACAATGAACAAGCTAACAGTAAAAGACGGTACAGAAATTTATTACAAAGACCTGGGCGAAGGCCAACCAATTTTCCTACACCATGGCTGGCCCCTGTCTTCTGATGATTGGGATGCACAGGTTATGTTCTTTCTTGAAAATGGGTTTAGAGTAATAGCACATGATCGTCGTGGTCATGGCCGGTCAACCCAAACGTATAAAGGAAATGATATGGATACCTATGCAGCGGATGTTGCTGAGCTCACAGCGCACCTGAATCTTACCAATGCTATCCATATTGGCCATTCAACAGGTGGTGGAGAAGCCATCCGGTATGCTGCAAAATATGGAAAAGACAGAGTAGCCAAAGTGGTTTTGATTAGTGCCATTACACCCTATATGATTCAGGATGAACGGAATCCGGATGGTGTACCGCTGGCAGTTTTTGACGATATCCGTCACAACACCCGTCATAACAGACAACAATTTTATCAGGATCTTACAGTTCCATTCTATGGTTATAATCGGGAAGGGGCTGATATAAAAAAGGGGATTCAGGATAATTGGTGGAGACAGGGAATGATGGGTGGTATCAAGGCCCAGTATGATTGTATTAAAGTGTTTTCTGAAACAGACTTCACGGAAGACCTGAAAGCAGTGGAGGTGCCGGTGTTGGTCTTACATGGTGAAGACGATCAGATTGTGCCTTTTGCAACCACGGCAGTCAAAGCACATCAGCTATTAAAAAACGGAGAGCTTATTTTATATCCTGGTTTTTCACATGGTATGCCTACTACGGAAGCAGCTACCATTAATAACGATATTTTGAAATTCATTCATAAGGGCTAGAAAAAACGCCCCTGTAATGCATCGATAATTAATTGATGATCATCTGTATCTGGCAGACCAGTTACGGTGATGATTCCAATCAAACCGGCGCCATCCACAAATAAAGGGATGGCGCCTCCTTTTGCTACATATTCATTCTCATTAAGTCCGTAAAACTGCTCCAAGCTTCTGTTCTTTCTTTCCAGTTCAAAACGAACAGATAATGAGCTTTCCTCGAAATGTTTGGCCGTATTGGCTTTTCTTTTTATCCAATGGTGTTTGTCAACCGGCAGCGACTCGTCAATATATAAGAAAACGGGCTGGTTAAGTCGGGCAATTTCAACCCCGATGATCTGGTTGCGATTTTTGACCAGTTCAATAATTGCGAGGCCCATTTCAAGCGCCAAGCGGTTGCTGAACTGCTTTAGCTCAATTCGTTTAAGAACGGTATTTGTTTCCATTTTTGAACTATCGGATGGTTGAAAAAGGAAGTGGTTTCAACAGGATGGATTCCACACGTTCAACAATGAGGCCCTTGGCTTCAGAAGCATCACGTGCTTTGATCCATTCCGGATTTTGTCTGAAGCTGTCCCATGATTTTTTTGCTGCGGCTTTGTCTTTATGAGCCAGCAGGTAAATCAGTTTGGGTTGTGATGTGTCGGCAGGCAGACTGGTCCAGTAAGCAATATTGGTCATACCTGCATCTGTAAACAGCTTGCAGGTATGCTTACTGAAGCGCTGTTGCAGATTGGGTAATTTATTGGGGTGACAGGTATAGGTGCGCAATTCAAACAGCCGGTCGGTTGCACTGCCTGAAGGTGCAATTGCCGGTGTAAAGTCAGTCGTCTCCATAAAGGTGGAGCTGATCCGCGCAATAATTTTGCCCGACTCTTCTGATCTGCGAGCAACGCCTTTCCAGGTGGTATCTTCTATAAATGATTTCCAGGAAGCATCTCTTGCCTCCCGGCTTGGGAAAGCAAGTACATAATAGAGGGCATTTTCCTTATTGTCTATTGGTAGCCAATACCCAATATTTTCCATACCATGTTTTTCAAACAGCCGGGTGGTATGGTTGGAGAAGCGTTCAATCAGGGCATCGAGCCGGCCCGGATTGCAATAGTAAACACGTAATTCATAAAAACGGGTATCCTTTGATTGAGCTGAGGCCGAGAACAGGCTGCAGGTGAGCAACAGCAACAGTAGAATGAATTGCTTTTTCATGATACCTGAAAATAAGCATATTTCAGGATACCGTATCGCTTTCAAAGGGGAATACAATCTCTTCAGGGGAATCAGAAATAATATCTATTTTATTAATTCCGGGATCGGCGTTCAATTTTCTGGATTCTGCCGAATTTTTTGTTTACCCAGTATATGTTTTTTGATCATGTAAGCTGATAAAGGCTTCAGTTGCCGGTGAAGCTCTTCCGGATGATTGCCCTTAACAGTAAAAACGTCCAGATTATTATTGCGCTTGATATACCAAAGCTTTCCAGCTGATCTTAAACTAATCGTATCTGGTTGCGTAACTTTTTTAAAATTCCTGAGCAAAAAGGTATCAAGTGGTAATACGATTGCGGAACCCGGACGGGTACCACAGGGTACAACTTTATATAGCTCCCCTGTCCAATACATACATGAACTGGGCAGATCTGCAAATGACTGCACAGTAGGTGGAGTTTTTCTGAATTTCATTATGGAGAAACCTGTAACTGCCAGAATAGCTAAAGCGCCCGGTACTAACCATTTAAAAAATCTTTGATTTTTCCTTTGTTCAAAACCACGTGGTTCAATTTGAGGTGTTTTTGCCAATGGTTGAACCGCCGCCGCAAGTTCTAAACCCTCTATAGCTTCTTTCTCCCCAATATACTTTCTGCCCAACTCATATGGCCTCGGTTGAAAATCAATTAGCCAGGCTAACAGCTCAATGTTTTTTTCATTCGTGTCCTCGGTTTCGCCCTTGAGGTAATTGATCAATGGTTTGAACTTATCAATTTCAAATCGACTAATTGCTTTCAGACAACTATCCTTTCCATCCACCACCCCAAAAAAATCGCGCAGGGTTTTTAAGTCGCGGGGTTGATATCGCTCCTCACATATTTTCAGACACTCCTCTCTCAACTTGGCCGGACTGGGTAGTAAAAGGCTATTCGGAAGCAATTGTTGCTCCGATTTTTTTCTAAAATCTTCTAGAATGAGGTTTCTGTAATCTGGAAACATATCAAATAATAGCTGATTGAATTCGAATTTTCGGAATCTCACCGGAATTACCGGAATTATCGGAATCAGTTGATAATCAGCCTGGTATTGCCTAATACTTTTGATCCTGAAATCAATTGATTCCTTTCTGGCTAATTGGATTTCTATACAGAATTGATTTCAGAGAGTTGGATTGTTGGTGTCGGATGATTGACCTGGGAAGCAGTTTCCGGTCGCCACCTCTCCAGCGCTCACCTACTTCCCAAAAAATCCAGGAAGCGCTTCCTGGAATGTTTTCAAAACCCGCGCTGGATCAGCAAAATCCGGTGCAAGATTCCTTCATTTCAAAATTTAAACAAAATGTTTTACATATTGATATCCCTTCTATTGGGATTGGCCTCCTCGACTCAACCCGTAAACGATCCAATTAATGAAGACCCTGGTGTGGTTACCACCAGCGATACCGGCGGTGAAACCGGACATATTCCACCTCCACCTCCCAAAGGGAAGGGATAAGAACAGATAAGGCAAGTGAAAGCTTGCCTTATTTTTTTTAATTTCCCTGTTCTATGTTTTTAATACGTGGTTCATTCAACAGCCTTTTCCTAATAATCGTAGTCCTGATCAGTTGCAAACAACCTGATCCGGCGCAGGCTCCTGCTACCGATGCAGGTTTTACCACTGCCATGGAGCTGCTGAACTCGCAACCCGATTCGGCTTTTTATTATTTTAATGAAATTGCCACCCAATCAGCCGATTCGCTCGAAATAGCTTCAGCACTCAACTATATGGCCATTATCCAGCACAACGCGGGAGATTATTTCGGAAGCATTGAAACCCTGCTGGCTGCGCTGGGCTATCTAAAAGAGGAATCAGAAGAAAAGCGACCTTATTACCAGGCAGTTTATAACCTGCTGGGCTCTAACAACCTAACACTGGGGAATTATGTGGATGCCATTCTCTATTACCAGCAAACCGCAGATCTCACCACTGACCGTAATTTTAAGAATATTGCATTGAACAATCTTGCGATGGCCTACCAGAAAATGGGTGATAATGATAAGGCGATTGAATTATTTTCCATTTTACTAAAGGATACGGTATCTAACCCGGTTAATCAGGCCAGGGTACAATCCAATCTGGCCCGAACCAGGTGGCTGCAGAATAAAAGCTTTAATCTATTACCGGATTATTGGGCCGCGCTTCAGATCCGAACTGCTGAAAAGGACCAGTGGGGATTGAATGCCAGTTATTCTCATCTGGCGGATTATTATTCCGGTAGACGTCCCGATTCCGCCTTGTTTTATGCCTCCAGGATGTATGCAGTAGCAACTGATTTGAACAGTGTGGACGATCAACTCGAAGCACTCAAGAAACTTATTCCTTTAGCTTCAACAGATAAGGTAAAGGGATTTGTGGCTGAATACATGCACTTATCAGACAGTCTGCAGGCTGCCCGCAACACTGCCCGAAACCAATTTGCGCTGATCCGCTATGAAGCCGCAAAAAGTAAAGCCGAAAACCTGGAGCTCTTAAATACAAATGCGGAAAAGGAATCGTTGCTTTTTCGGCAACAATTGATTGGTGGTGCCCTGGTTTTGGCACTGCTTGGCCTGTTTATTTTTGGAATGAACAGACAACGCAAAAGAAAAAAACAGCTCCAATTACAATTTGAGCAATCTCTCCGGGAGCAACAGTTAAAAACCTCGCAAAAAGTGCATGATGTGGTGGCGAATGGACTGTATCGGATCATGACTTCCATTGAACACAATCCCGATCTGGATAAAGCAGCCTTACTGGATGATGTTGAATACCTCTATGAAAAATCAAGAGATATCTCCTATGATGAGGAAGAGCTACGTGAGCCAATGACAGGGTACCACCAAAAAATAAGTGCGCTGATTAATAATTTTGGCAGCGGCAGTACCAAAATTATGGTGGCGGGAAATGATCCTGATTTGTGGAAATCCATAGGTCAGCGTTTAAAATCGGAAGTAGAACCTATACTTCAGGAATTGCTTGTCAATATGGACAAGCACAGCAAAGCCAGTAATGTACTTGTAAAATTTGAACGAACGGATAGGGTGTTAAAAATTAACTATACAGATAATGGAGTTGGACTTCCAGCCAGGCTGAAATTTGGTAATGGGTTGAGGAATACGGAAAACCGGATTATTGGATTGAACGGCTGGCTTAATTTTAAAAATAATCCTTTGAATGGGTTAAAAATTCAGATTCACCTGCCAGTTGAATAGCAAGCATGATAAATAAAATCCTTATTGCCGAAGATCACGAAATGTCAACTATTTCATTACAAAAAGTATTGGATGAAATAGGGGTGACTCAGATTGAGTACATGTATTATTGCGATGATGCATTAGCAAGTATCCGGCATGCTATTAGCCGTGGCAACTCCTTTGATTTGCTGATTACAGATTTGTGTTTTGAGATGGACGGACAAGAACAGCTGATTAACAGTGGACAGGAATTGATACAGGAGGCCAGAATACTGCAACCTGAATTAAAAGTCCTTGTTTTTTCAGCAGAAAGTAAACTGAGCACCATTGAGAAACTGTATAATGAACTTGAAATTGACGGCTATGTTCGAAAAGCCAGAAATGATGCCAAAGAATTAAAAATAGCGATTGAAGAAATTGAAAAAAATCAACGCTATTATCCCCGTCATCTCATGCAGTTGCTAAAGCAGAAGAATGTCTATGAATTCACTTCGTTTGATATCGCCATTTTAACCTTGCTTTCCGAGGGTATAAGGCAAAAAGATATACCGGAATACCTGCAACGGCAGGGTATTCGTCCGAGTGGATTGAGTAGTGTCGAAAAGAAATTAAATTTTCTGAAAGAGGAGCATAAGTTCACTACCAATGAGCAATTGATTGCTTTTTGTAAAGAGTATGGTATCATCTGATTAAGCCAATACGGGTTCCCGTAAAAATTATCCTATCACATACAGTAGATTTGGTAAAACACAGGAATGAAGTGAAGCCAATAGGGTTTTTGTTGATACTTCTCAGCAGTTTCAAATGTGCTGAAAAGAAGGGGGGATATCTATGTGATAGTCCTAATGCTACCAAGTATCATCTGGTGGAAAATTGCCGCGGATTGCGTGCCTGTAAACATCCGATTATTCATGTATCACTCGAAGACGCAAAAAAAATTAGAAAAACAATCTGTGGTTGGGAAAAATAAATTGTCAATAATGGAGAATGATTTAAAATTTCGGTTGGAACAATTGCACCAGCGGGTGGATCAATTAAAAACACAAATCAACACCGAAGAAGCTACCAAAAATGCTTTTGTAATGCCTTTTATTCAAATCCTTGGATATGATATTTTTAATCCAACCGAAGTAATTCCTGAATTCATCTGTGACATTGGAACTAAAAAAGGTGAAAAAGTTGATTATGTAATTAAAAAGGATGGCGAACCCATTTTGATTATAGAATGCAAACATTGGAAAGAACAGGTAGACGCCCACAATTCTCAACTTCACAGGTATTACCACGTTTCAAAAGCCAGGTTTGGTGTTTTAACCAATGGCCATCAATACAATTTTTATTCCGATCTGGAAAAGCCAAATATAATGGATGAAAAACCATTTTTTTCTTTAGACTTATCCAATTTGAAGGACAACAATCTGATGATCCTGGAAAACTTTACCAAAAATGGATATAATCTGTCTAATATTCTGGATTCTGCTGAAGCACTGAAATATATCAAGGCCATACGTACTGAGTTTGAAAAGGAAGTGCAGCAGCCTTCTGATGAGCTGGTTCGGCTATTGGTGAATCGATTTTTTGAAAAGCCCTTAACTGCCACAAGGTTAAGTACTTTCAGAGAATACACGAGGAAGGCAATTACCAATTCAATCAATGAATCAATTAGTTTTCGATTAAAGAGTGCCTTACATATCAATGAAGCAGTTCCAACTAAGGAAGATACACCAGTGGATCCAATTGATGAAAATTCAGATGAACCCAAAATAGCAACCACTATTGAAGAGATGGAAGGATCTCAGATTGTAAAAGCAATAATGAGGGAATCTTTGCCGGCAAGTAGAATCTCGTTTCGTGACACCCAGTCTTACTTTGGAATTCTTCTGGACGATAACAATCGAAAACCTTTATGCCGCTTACATTTTAATTCCTCCAATAAATATCTGGAATTGTTTCACAATGGAAAAGATAATGGGGAGAAGAAGCTGCTTGATTCTGTGGATGATATCTATAAATTCAAATCTGAGTTACTAGCCACAATTGCGCATTATAAATAGAAGTAGCCACATCAGAAAAAATAAAGAAGTATGACAAAGAAGGTGGAAACAAAATCCGGGTATTTGTTTTTTAAGTACATAGTTTGGATCACCACTCAATCTTTGGAAAGCTTTTCGTTGTTAGTTGAGTAATTTCACAGTTTATTTTTTTTGCACTCGCTTTTAGTTCCTCAATGAATGATTTGTGAGCAGGATCCCATTCATTAAAATAGGCATTTATTAATTTGGGAATCTTCCTAAACCTGGTTTTACCACCCTTACCAAAAGTAAATTCGCGGTGCAACGCCTGGTATTGAATAAAAGCGTATGGTGTGAAAGTTGGAATTCGTCGGAGTAGTAATGCTTTAATTTCCATTCCGCCGATTGGATCATATTTGTCAAGTGCTTTTTCAACAGCAAATTCCAGAAGATATAAAATACCTTGCTGACCTTTGTCAGTAATTGAATAGGCAGTTAATTCTCTTATTGTGATTAAATATATGATCAGATCTGTCCAGACAATTTGAAAACCATATAGTATATTTTCTGATCTATTATTGGGACTTTCTTCAGATTTAAATATCCTTTGCCCCTCATATGCTTTCCTTAATTCATAAGCAAAATTTAATAATAGTTTACTTTGGGCCTCCTGTTCTGGAACTGATTCCTTAAGACCATCAATTAAATTATGAATAAACTCATGTAAAAAACATAGGTCTTCATAACTGCCATAAATTGACGCACCTGTGCCTTTTGGAGTAGGATTGGCTTGAAACATTTCTTATTTATTTAAACGCCTTATAATTTAATCTTGAGTGGGATTAAAGTAGGGCTCCGACATTCATTACCAATTGAGCTTTATTAAAAAAAGGAAGATATTTAAACAGTGTGCAAAATAAATACATTTTGGTGGTATTTACCTAAAGATGCATGTTATACTATTTAAGGACAATTCCCTGCTCATTTTGATGATTGATTTGCAGCCTGCGTACTATAATACTTTGCTGAATGTTCTAGCTTTAGCTTTTCAGTTCAATCTAACTAATAGATTTAGGTATGAATAAACTATTGCTGCTTTGCTGCCTGATGGCCGCCTGTTCCCCAACTACAAACAAAACCCCGGAGCACATCAAACATGTTATCGTTATTGGCATTGACGGATTCAGTGCCAGCGGACTGAAAAAAGCAAAAGCTCCTGTACTGGATAGTTTATTAAGAGTGGGTGCTTATTCTACGACGGTAAGAACGGTTTTGCCAACAGTAAGCAGTCCCAACTGGGCTTCCATGCTACAGGGTGCCGGACCCGAACAACATGGAATAACCAGCAATGATTGGGAGCTGAACGATCATACCCTTGAACCCGTTGCATTTGACAGCAGCAATCGCTTCCCCTCCATCTTTACTATTTTCAGAAGCCAGCGCCCCAATGAGGAAGCCGGCGCTATCTATAATTGGGAAGGCTTCGGTAGATTATTTGATTCCAGCCTGGTTAATCTGAGCCAACATTATGAAACACAGGATGCTACCGTTGCCGCCTATGCGAATTACCTCATAGAAAAAAAACCGGTGCTATCCTGGGTTCACCTGGATGAAGTGGATGGCGCTGGCCACCATTTCGGCCATGGTACCAAGGGCTATTTTGATGGCATTCTTAAGGCAGATTCCTGCATCGGTGTAATTATCGATGCTATCCGGAAAGCCGGTATGGAAAATAACACCATGGTAATGATAGTGGCTGATCATGGTGGTATAGGCGCTGGGCATGGAGGAACAGACCTGGAAGAACTGACCGTTCCCGTAATCTATTTTGGTGCCGGTATAAAAAATGGCTACCAGATTCAACAGCAGATTTATCAGTATGATGCCGCAGCCACCATCGCGTTTGCCCTGCAATTGGAAACCCCCTATGAATGGATTGGCCGCCCGGTGAAAGCCGCTTTCAAAGGATTTGAAGAACCTCCCCTTGTATGGAAAGCAACTAAACAAACAGAAGCTCCCGTTATTTATCCGGAAGCTAAGTATTATGCCAGAGCCGGCGGCTTATTTATTGATTCACTTCCTCGGGTTGAAATTACAACGGCAGAAGAAAAAACTTCAGGAACAATTTATTTTACCACTGACGGAAGCAATCCCTCATCAACCAGTGCCAAATATGAAGGGCCCTTCCAGCTTGGCTCCACCAGCGTGGTGAAAGCTGCGGTGATCGAAAACGGAAATCCGGGTAAAATCGCCACTGCTTATTTCAGAGTACTTAAATCCGGCCGGAAAAACGGTGTCCGGTATAATTTTTACAAAGGAGATAATTGGAAAAAACTTCCTGCTTTCTCCTCTTTGAAACCTTCCGGTAATTGGACAGATTATGAATTCCAGCTCGATCTGGAAAAACCGGAGATTGCACAGCAGGGTAACAAAGGAGGTTTTGGTTTGATAGCTGAAAGTTGGCTGGAAATCGACAAAGAAGGAGAATACCAGTTTTATACCAGATCCGATGATGGCAGTAAGCTGTATATAAACGGACAATTGGTGGTGGACAATGATGGTGATCACGGTATGGAAGAAAAATCAGGCAAGATCAAACTGACCAAAGGAAGACACGCCATTAAAATTGAATACTTCGACGGAGGTGGTGGTCTTTGGCTGGATGCTTATTACAAAGGACCCGGTTTGGAAAAACAAATCATCCCTGCCGATAAATTATTTTTTTAAACAAACGGGAGAGCAGTACCAGTCTGAGATAAAGCCTTTGCGGGTCGTTAGGTTTTCTTATGTATCTTAAATACATAATATACGGCCATGCTTACTATATTGCTACTATGGTTCCAGCTACTTACAGGAACTGCACCACATCCTGTTTTATTTGAGGAAGTGCAGCTTTTTACCGGTAATGCCCAGACACTTACACCACCTTCCTATGTATTGGTTGTTGGAAATAAAATTCAGAAAATAAGCCCTACTCCCTTTGAAGTGGAAGCAGGCACCATCCGAATAAATGGAAAAGGAAAGACCTTAATGCCTGGTTTAATTGATGTGCACGTTCACCTGGCTTTTGGTTCAATGAGCAAGAAGGACATGACTTCACCGGATTTAAGCCAGGAATTCATTCTTCAACACATGAGCAAGGGAGCGGAAGAAATGTTGCTGCGTGGTTTTACCAGTGTGCGGGATGTAGGTGGTCCAATCTTCCCCTTTAAAGCAGCCGTGGATGCCGGCAAGATTTCCGGTCCGCGCATCTGGCCCTCCGGTGCTGTAATCAGCCAGACTTCGGGGCATGGTGATTTCCGGATGCCCCATGAAAAATCGCGTCGTTTTTTCGGAACCCCCTCCCTTTCCGAAACCTTTGGCGCCAATTTTATAGCTGATGGCAGAGATGAAGTGCTGACAGCCGTGCGGGAAAACCTTCGCTTTGGCGCCAGCCAGATTAAGATCATGGGTGGCGGCGGAACTTCTTCTGCTTACGATCCGGTGGATGTTACCCAGTATACACTCGATGAAATGAAGGCTGCAGTTGATGCAGCAGAAGATTGGGGCACCTACGTAACCGTTCATGCCTATACCTCCAGAGCTATTAACAGAGCAATTAAAGCTGGTGTAAAATGTGTTGAGCACGGACAACTGGCAGATGAAGCCACCCTCCGCCTGATGGCTAAAAAAGGTATTTGGCTGAGTTTGCAAAACCTGATAGAAGATACACCGGATATGGACTCCTTACGAAGAGAAAAGAGGAAACCCGTTATAGAAGGCCAGGCAAAAATTTGGCCGCTTGCCAAAAAATTAAAAGTGAAGCTGGCATGGGGCACCGACTTTCTGTTTGAACCAGAATTGAATAAACAGCAAAACGACTATATCCTGAAATTGCAGCAATGGTTTACCAATGCAGAAATTCTGAAAATGGTAACACACGATAATGCACAATTGCTGCAGTTATCCGGACTTCGAAGTCCCTATCCCGGAAAGCTGGGTGTAATAGAAGAAGGTGCCTATGCCGATCTTTTACTCGTAGATGGTGATCCACTGAAAGATTTATCACTACTGTCAAACCCTGAAAATAAATTTCTCGTTATCATGAAGGATGGCAAACTGGTGAAGAACAAGCTGAAGGCGAAATAAAGAGGTATAATTCTTGACGCACTGAGTCAACTTTTGAAATATTCATAACCCTGTTTACCTTTTCACCCCTCCGGTGATATACTCTAAACAAGTCTATGAAAAGCAGTAAAATTTGATACCGCCGAAGGTGCTAAAAGCTGTATCTTCCTGAAAAGTTAGTATACGTATTGGAACCCCTAAACGACTGGTTTACAGATAGTCCCGATAAAGTATTGAAAAAGCTCTATGCAGATAACCTTCCCTGGCTGGAACAGTATGTGCTTCAAAATTCCGGCTCCGGTACCGATGCGCACGACCTTTTTCAGGAAACCATTACCAGCGCCTGGATCAACCTGCATACCGGCCGGTTCTCGGGATCACGCGATCAATTCAACGCCTATATCCGACAGATTGCCAAACATAAATGGCTAAACGAACTTCGCAGCCGATCCCGGAAAAAAACTACCGTAACAGATCAGGTTCCCGATCAGGAAGCAGCCGGCATTTTCCACCTTACTGAAACAGATAACACGGAAAAAGCAACCCTGCTGCAGGAAAGCTTCCAGGAATTAGGAGATAAATGCCGCACCATTCTCGGACTATACTATTACCGAAAAAAATCGCTGAATGAAATCGCGTTAAAACTGAACAATACAGAAAACAGTATTAAAACCATCAAGTACCGTTGCATGATGCAACTACGCCAATTATTCCTGGAAAAATCCCGCCAACATGGAGGAGTATAAAGACCATATTGATCAAGAACTTTTTGAACAGATCGAAGCCTATCTGTTGAACACGCTGTCACAGGAAGATAGATCCCGTTTTGAAAAACAACTGGCTGCAGATCCTTCCCTACAAAAAGAACTGGACCTGCAACGCCAGCTCCTCGCTATTGCAACAATCGAATCGTTTAAGTTGGATCAGGAAGCCACCATAGAAAATCCATCCGCAGGATCCAACCCGTCAGCTATTGTCAAACCCATCAATAAATGGTGGTGGGCCGCCGCCGCTATGCTGGTATTGATCAGCGGCATCTGGTATCTGCAATCCAAATCAGTTAGTCCCCAACAACTGGCCAATCATTATTTTATTCCCGATCCCGGTTTGCCTGTTACCATGAGCAGTACCCGCCAATACCAATTCTATGATGGCATGGTCAGCTATAAAGAAGCAGATTATGATAAAGCCATTTCCATCTGGAAATCAATTGCTCAAAACAATAACAGTTCCGATACTGTTCAATACTTCATTGGTGTAGCCTATCTTAATACGGACCAGTACAATGATGCGCTTCAACAATTGCTTCCAATTGCAGAAGGCAAAGGGAAATGGAAGGATAAAGCTGCCTGGTACCTGGCTATCACCTACCTCAAACTCAACCAGCCGAAAAAAGCGGCCAACTGGTTGAAAACAATTCCTTCCTATCCGGAAGCCACTGAATTGCTTGAAGAACTAAATCAATCAAATCCCGAACAAAGCCCATGAAAAAAGGCCTGATTTTTTTACTCATTTGCTGCGTTAACCAACTGTTCGCACAAACCAATTACGAAAAATCAGTAAACGCCTACAAAGCGCTTCAGTATGACAGCGCTATGATCTATATCGATCAGGCAGTATCCGCATATAAAAGCCTGAACCAAACCGACAGCCTTGTTTTCGCCCTCGTGCAAAAAGCCGATATGATCTGGAGCCTGAAAGGAAACGCAGCCGGACTATCGGCTGCTGAATCTGCCGTTCAGGTTGCCTCCCGCTTGCCTTTTTTTAATCCCGCACAGGTAGCCGCACTGGATAAAAAAGGACAGATCCTCATTCATAACGAAGAAACCGAAAAAGGAAAAAAAACACTCTACCAGGCACTTGAACATATTGATAAAACGGCTCCTCCCAATAATATCTATGCCACCCTTTATAAAAATCTTTCCTGGCTTTTGATGACCCTGCAGGATTTTGAACCGGCACTGCAATACGCAGAAAATGCCCTGCAAATAACTGAAAAGCTCTATGGTAAAGATGCGCGGCTATTGCTGGGTGTTTATCAGTCCCTCATGCTCATCTGTCATGATTCAGGAAAATATACTGATGCTGAAACCTATGGGCTGGAACTGCTTCGCCTGGCCAATCTCAACCTCAGCGCCCATCATCCCAACAAGGGATTGGTGCACAATGATCTTGGTATTCTGTATGAAACCATGCATCGCTATGATGAAGCACTTTACCACAAACAGGAAATGGTGCGAATTATTCAGCTTGATTATGCGAAACACAAAAACCCGCAACTGATGGCCATCGCCTATAATAATATGGGCAGCTTTTATCAGAACATTGGAGAAGCACAACTTTCCCTCGACTATTACGATAAGGCTAAAAAATTACACGAAATCAATTTCGGTTCAGAAGGAGCCGGAATAGTTCGTCCTCTAACCCATCTGGCAAATATGAAAATGGCGGTGGGTGCCTTTGAGGAAGCGGATAGTCTTTATACAAGAGCCTATCGCATCCAACAGGAAGTGGATCCCAAGGATTGGCGCAACCTGGCTTATGTTGAAAGTCAGTATGGAGACCTGTTTTACGAGAAAAAAGACTTTGCAAAAGCCGAGATCTTTTACCTCAAATCGCTGGAGAACAGTAAAAAAGCCGGAATAAAAAATACCTCCACCGTTCCTCAAACCCGCACCACCCTGGCCGAAACCTATGCTCAACAGAGACGTATAAACGAAGCGCTGCCGATACTGAACGAGGTCCTGCAACTTTATCGATCCACTTATCCGGCGGGCGATATTGTGCTGGCCGGACAATACAACAAAATCAGCAAGGCATTTCTCCTGAATAAACAGCTGAACAAAGCACTTGTTTATTCCGACAGTACCTTTCAGGAATTATTACAGGTATCTGCTTTGCCAAAGCAGGGTTGGGTTGAAAAACTGCCGTATAATCAATACATCATTTTGTATATCCGCAATCGTGCGGAAGTTTTAGAGGGTCTCTATCAACAAAAAAAAGATACTCTTTTCTTAAAACAATTGATCCAACTGGCCGGTGAATACGGTGGATTTCTTTCCAATAGTTTGCCAGCCCTTCGTACTCAGGGATCCGTTATGCAGGTTTCGTCCAACCATAAAACCATTTACAATACAGCCATTGAAGCCTGTTGGGATTTGTACAAACAATCAGGAAATTTCCGCCACCTGCATAAAGCATTCGAATTTGCAGAAAGAAGCAAAGGATTGTTGTTGCGACTCTCTGCCAATAATATGCTCAACGATGTGGCCCGTGCCGAATCGCCCACAGAAACAAAAGCAGATCTTGATTGGCGCAAACGAATCGGCTCTCTGAATGCACAATACCTGGATGCGGATCGCAAAAACGATTCCCTTTTATTTCTTCTTACTTCCGCAATGGAAGGTTACCGTAAATTTCAGGATAGTCTGCTTAAAACAGGAACTGCCGGAATTCAATTGAAATACAACCTGCATCCTGCTACTGTTCCGGAATTACAGGGCTATTTAAAAAAACAGGATCAAACCCTGCTGGAGTACGTACTCACAGATAAGCATATTTTTTTATTTACCCTGAATGCAAAACAATTTCATGTGCATCGGCTTCCTAACAGGATCAGCAAAGATGTTGCTGCGCTGAAAGAATTGTATACGATCAGCGCTGCCAATTTTAAAACCCCGGCTTTTCGCTTATACCAGCAACTGATTCAACCGGTGGAAGCAAAATTCTCCGGCAAAAACCTTCTTGTGATTCCCGATGGTGAATTGTTTTACCTCAATATGGAATTGCTGATTTCTGATAATAAAGCCAATGACTTTGCCGGAATGCCCTATTTACTGAATACGTACAATATCTCCTATCAGTTATCTGCTACCAATGCCCTGCTTATGAAATCAGTAGCAGCTGCAAAGCAAAACAAAGCCCTGCTGCTGACGCCGGTATTTACAGATGAAATGAAAAAAGCCTATCGCGATGCCAATTCCGACAGTGCTGCAATTGATCCCTATTATCTCAATTTGTTGCGGCAGCCCTTTACGCTGCAGGCAGCCAAAAAAATCGGCAAACTTCTGAATCATGATCTGTTTGCCGGACAGGATGCGCTTGAATCTGTGGTGAAAACAAACGCAGCAGCCTATTCAATTTTACACCTGGGCACCCATGCCGAAGTAAATCACAGCGCTCCTTTGCAATCCCGTTTTTATATGGCCAAACCGGTTCCACTGGATTCTTCGGGTAAGGATGATGGTTATTTGCATGCTTATGAAATTTATGGACTCCCGCTTCAGGCAGATCTGGCGGTATTAACCGCCTGCGAAACCGGCCAGGGAAACTGGGTGGGTGGCGAGGGTGTAATCTCTCTGGCGCATAGTTTTATGTATGCCGGTTGTCCGTCGGTAGTAATGAGTTTGTGGAAGATTGATGAAAAATCAAGCGCAGAAATCATCACCAATTTCTATAAAGAATTGGCGAATGGCAGCAGCAAATCCGAAGCGCTTCGCCAGGCCAAGCTGCAACATATAAAAGAAGCAAGTGCACAAAGTCACCCTTATTTCTGGGCAGGTATGACCCTGGTAGGTGATACTGATCCGGTATATCCTTCCCGCTTCTGGTGGTGGATCCTTGCTGCTGCACTGCTGGCTGCCACAACCTGGTGGCTGTATCAGAAAAAAACCCGAAAATAATTCCCGTCTGCTGTTTACTCTTGCTGAATAGCGGTGATATAGGTATACACTTATATCCAGCAAATGTTACCAAAACTGCTTTTACTTACCTGCACACTGGCCGGCTGTTTTGTCTGGCAACAATCCAGAGCACAAAAATCACTGAATCTTTCCACCAGCTCCGTACCCTTTTTACGGATAGCCCCCGATGCAAGGGCTGGAGCCCTGGGCGATGCCGGTGTAGCCACCCTTCCCGATGCAAATGCAGCTTTCTGGAATATCGGTAAACTGGTTTTTAATGAAGCCAAATCAGGTGCCTCCATCTCGTATATTCCCTGGATGAAACAGTTGACCAGCGATGTATTCCTGGCAGCTGCAAGTGGTTATTATAAGCCCGATGAAAACCAGGCCATCAGTGTTGGACTGAGGTATTTTAATCTTGGCAATATTCAGTTCACCACCGATGGCGTAAATAACATGGGCTCTTCCAATCCGCGTGAATGGGGGCTGGATATCGGTTACTCCCGCCGGCTTTCTGAAAAACTGGGATTGGGTCTTGGTCTCCGATATATCCATTCCGCCCTGCTGGGGAATGCCGGTATGCCCGGCTCCGACTTTCAAACCGGGAGGGCTTTTGCCACTGACCTAGGACTCTATTTCGATAACCGCAACGAAGGCGATGGTTTCACGCTCGGCGCAGCGTTAACCAATATGGGTACCCGAATTTCTTATACAAAAGAAGCCACAGAGAAAGATTTTATTCCGGCTAATCTGGCTATCGGTGCTTCCTGGAACAAACTGATGGATGAACAACACAGCATCAGTTTTGCAATTGATGTCAATAAACTGCTGGTGCCCCTGGTGAATATGCAAGAGGAGGGCGCTCTGGATTCGTATCGTCGTAAAACAGTGGTTGAAAGCTGGGGAAATTCCTTGGGGGATCTACCCGGACAAGCCAGCCTCTCTGCCGGAATTGAATATTGGTACAACCAGTTACTTGCCATACGCGCAGGATATTATACCGAAGCCCGGAATAAAGGCGACCGCCGTTTTCTTACTACAGGTATAGGTGTACGTTATAATCAATTCGGTCTGAATTTTTCCTACCTCATTCCAACCGGTTCAGGCATTTACCAGAACCCGCTCTCCAATACCCTCCGCTTTTCTTTATTGTTTACCTCCCTATAGCCCCAACCCCTAAACTCATTTTATTATGCGTTCAATTTTACAGCTCCTGACCCTGCTTTTTTGTGCACAACTCGTTTTTGCTCAGGCAGATTTTAGCTCAGCACTTCCTTTAAAAGCAGATGAACAAGTATCCGGAACAGTGTCTGCAGCCAACCGAAATGTGTATTATAAAACACTGCTTCCGGCAGATGGTACCATTACCATTTATATCAATGGCACACATGCAGGTGGATCAGCCGGTAATTTTGATCTCTATGTATATGATAAGAGCCGACGGCAGATTGCAGTAAAACGCACCTTGGGGAACCGGTCTTTTACAGCCGGACAGGAATTCAGTGATACCATCAGCGTTTATTCAAGGGCAATAGACAGCATATACATACTGGCCTACCAGAATTCCAGCCAAACATTCAATTTCCAGCTCAGTTATTCAATGGATGATACATATCCCACTGATCCGGAACCAAATGGTGAGTTTAAGCAGGCCACTCCAATTGCATCGAAACAATCGTTGAAAGGGCTGATAGGTTATGTTGCGAATGGGACTACCGATCGGTATGACTATTATAAAACCCTGCTGCCGGTAAGCGGCACGGTAAAAGTTTATGTGGAAGGAAAACATACCGGAGGTTCAGCCGGAAGTTTTGATTTATATGCCTATGATAAAGCCGGTCGAAACATTCAAATGAAAAGAACCATCGGAAAAGACAACCATGCATTGGGTGAATCATTTAAAGATACCATGCTGATCTATTCAAGATCTGCCGACAGTATTTATTTACTGGCTTATCAGAACAGCAGCCAGTCGTTCAGTTATTCCATTTCTTATGAAGTGGTGGATCAAAGTATCGAGGATGTTGAACCAAATAATGAATTCGAACAGGCCTTACCGTTAGCGCAGGAAGAAACGAAATATGGAAGAATCGGGAATGTAACCAACGGCACTACCGACCGTTACGATTATTATAAAACACTGCTGCCTTATAGTGGAACCGTTGCAGTATATGTACAGGGTGTGCATACCGGTGGTTCAGCCGGCAGTTTTGATCTGTATGTGTATGATAAAGGCCGCAGGCAAATTGCTTTTAAACGAACCCTGGGCAACAAGTCGCATGCATTGGGCGAAACCTTTACTGACACGCTCCTGATTCCTTCGCGTGATGCGGATAGCCTATATATTACCTTGTACCAAAATAGTTCTCAATCCTTTGATTATACAGTTAAGTATGCCATGATTAACCAGAGTGCAGAAGATCCTGAACCAAATAATACGCGAACTGAGGCGGTACCTGCTGCCTACAATGAAATGGTCTATGGCCGCATTGGTAATGTAGCCAATGGTGTTACAGATCGGTATGATTATTACCAGGCGATCCTGCCGGCAGATGGAACCCTGACTTTTTATATTAATGGCACACATACAGGTGGATCTACCGGCAGCTTTGATTTTTATGTATTGGATAAAGCAGGTCGGGAAATTGGTTCAAAACGAACCATCGGCAATAAAAATCACACCCTTAATCAGCAATTTTCAGATACGGTTAAAGTGTATTCAAGAGCAGCCGACACGCTCTATTATTACGTATATCAAAACAGCAGTCAGTCGTTCGACTATGGAATCCGATATACCGTAGAAGATCAAAGCACGAATGATGCAGAACTTAATGACGATTATGCAACAGCAGTATTCATCCCGGTAAGAGAAATTAAAGAGGGACATATTGGTTATGTAACCAATGGTGCAATCGACCGGTATGATTATTATAAAGCCGTGTTGCCTGCAGACGGAACGCTAACCATTTACATCAGCGGAAAACATACGGGTGGCACAGCCGGAAATTTTGATCTCTATGTATATGATAAGGGCAAACGGCAGCTCAGTCAGAAAAGATCAATAGGCAACAAGTCGCTTTCCCTCTATGAGGAATTCAGAGATACATTGAAAGTGTATTCACGCGCCGCAGATACCCTTTACTTCTATCCTTACCAAAACAGCAGCCAGTCCTTTTCTTACCAAATCAGTTTTGATGTACTGGATCAAAGTGAAAACGACCAAGAACCAAACGGTGATTTTCCGATTGCCAAACCAATCGATCACAATGAAACCCGCTCCGGACATATTGGCTATGTGGCCAATGGTGTAACCGATCGCTATGATTATTTCAAAACATTATTGCCGGTGGATGGTACCGTTACCATTTATGTAGAAGGTGTTCAAACTGGTGGTACAGCAGGATCGATTGATTTTTATGCCTTTGACCGCAGTCGCCGGCAGATATTGGTGAAACGCAGCCTGGGGAATAAGGAAATTACCTATGGGCAGACCTTCCGCGATACAATTGAATTACCTTCTCGTGCGGCTGATAGCCTCTACCTGTTGCTCTATCATAATTCATCGCAATCCTTCAGCTACAAAATCAGGTATGTGATGCCCGATGCATTGCAGGGTGATCCGGAACCAAACAACAGTTTTGGAGAAGCCGCAGTATTCAACAACAGGGACACCATTATTGGATTGCTGGGCTATGTTTCCAATGCACTGACCGACCGGAATGATTATTTTAAAATGGCTGTGCCTGAAAAATCAACGGTTACTGTTTATATTGAAGCAGAACATACCGGTGGCAGCAATGGAAGTTTCGCTTTTTATGCCTATGATAAAAATCGTCGCCAGTTAGCAGCAAAATCAGTGGTTGGATCAGCCATCGCTGCAGGTGCCACACTGCGTGATACCATCGTGGTAAATTGTAATAGTACTGATAGTCTGTATCTTCTGATGTACCAGAACAGCAGTCGCTCTTTTACCTATAAAATCCGGATGGAGATCCAGGACAATAAACCGGAAGCAGCCTTTTCGTATACCCGTACGGGTAATGAATTTGGATTTATCAATAAGAGCCAGAATGCGAATACGGTTCTATGGCGATTTGGAAACAATCTTACCAGCACGGTAAACTATCCCTTACAGGAATTAAGACCGGGTTTCTATACTATTCAGTTAATCGCCACCAATTCGGTTTGTAATTTCAGAGATACAGTGCGGCAGGAAATAACGGTATCGGGAGTGGAGTCCTTTACGCCAACAGAAGCAGGTGTGGGGGGTGATCTCATCATGACGATCTATGGAGGTGGATTAGCTCCCAATACCAGTGTTACCTTATCGGGCAGCGGTGGTACGCTTACACCAAAAGAAACCATCAATGATGCAAAAGGGCAACAACTGGGTGCGGTGTTTGATCTGCATTTTGCCCAACCAGGTGTGTATGATCTGACAGTTGGTTTCCCCAATCAGTCGCCCATTGTATATGAAAAAGCATTTACCATTAACAATATGGTTTATCCGGAAACCTGGTCAGAAGTAACCGGTCCATCTATCTGGCGCACGGGGCGTGAGGCCAATTTCAACCTCGTAATTGGTAATCGTGGTAACACCATGGCAAGAGGCGGTATTGTTGCAATTGCCTGGCCAAAAGATGTAAAAGTAGAGTGGCTGGGTAAGGAACACCGGCCAGACCCCAATCAGTTTACAGAAATAACAATGGATGATGGTGAAGTGATCCGTACAAAAAACGATGTGGTTCAATGGATTTATGATGTTAACACAACCAGACCGATTGACACTTTTGGCGTAGAGCCATTTGATGGATATGTAAAATACTTTACTATTCCGATGGTGCCGGCTGGTTCAACAGTAGAGATTCCTTTCCGTGCATCTTCCACCGCTTCGGGTATGCATAAATTTAAAACATATACAGTTAAACCCAACCAGTTCGGATCCTGCGAAACCTTTAATATCGGCAATGCCCTTACTGGTCCGGCTGCTGTGGAATTATATATAAACACCCTGGATATCCTGGTGGATGAAGCGAAGGTTCCTCCTGCTACTAAAATTCCTGCGCAGGTGGCCGTGAAGAGTTTGAAGGTTACGCAAAAGCATATTGATGTATCGAGTAATGTGCTGTTCCATCGGATGTGGGCAAAATGGTATGGTGCTGATGACCTGACGGATGATGAATACTATGACTATTATAAAGAAGGCCTGGCAGCGGATGAATTTGCGATCAAAGAGATGAAAGATCTAGCTTTTGATCAGACCATCAATTTAGGTGTGGGTGGTTTGGCAACTAAACGTGCCGAAAAACTAACCGGACAATTAGATGCTGCGAATAAATCAATGTTGAATCATGCTGATAAGTCGAGAGAATATATGTCCAGATCGCGCAAGGTTAAAAATCCCGGCAGGAAAGAAGCGTTGGAAGCATTGAGCGCTCAGGAAGCGGAATTGTTTAAGGATGCCCTGGCAAGCGGTGATTTTACTATTGACGAATTACGAAAATTTGAAAAATGGACCGATGCATTGCAAACAGCCAAAGATTATAAAACAGCAGCCGGACAATTGGAAAAACTGATCGCTTACATTGAAGAGAATTGTCCTGAGCACAAGGAGCAACTGGAGAAATTGAAGGAAATGCTCAATAAGGAAAAAGACATCCAGGAAGAAAAAGAAAAGGAAACCGAAACCCGTACTTCCTATGATCCAAATGCGATTTACGGTCCGGGTGGTTATAAAGCAGCCCGCTATGTAAACAATAAAGATCGACAGCCATTTGTTGTGCTATTTGAGAATGTGGATACCGCCAAAGCGGATGCGCAGATAGTTCAGATCCTGGATACCCTCGATAAAACCAAATTTGACCTCAGCAGTTTTGAGTTTGGCAATATTACGATCGGCAAAAAAGCATTCCGTGTACCGAAGGGGCGTAAACAATTTATGATGGAACGCAGTCTGGCGCCGTACCGGAACATGCGGGTACGGGTGAATGCATCCATGGATACGACCACCGGTATTGTTAGCTGGCAGTTCACTTCCATTGATCCGGTTACTGGTGATCTGCCTGATTTTGACGGATTTCTTCCTCCGAATAAAGACTACCCGTCGGGTGAGGGGTCAGTATCCTATTCCGTGAATCCGGTTGCGAATCTGGCGAATGGAACGGAAATGGTATCGCGGGCCTCCATCATCTTTGATACAAATGAGCCGATACTTACCAATACCTGGAAGAATACCATTGATGCATTGCAGCCTACCGGGCAAATACGTGCGCAGGTATTGGAAGATTCAATGATGCTGTTGACGTATACGGCAACGGATGCGGGGTCCGGAGTAAATTATTTCCATCTCTATATGTCGGAAGATGGAGGAGAATGGGTACCCATTCAGGGCGGACAGGGAGACAGCATCATCCTGTTTGGTGATCCGGGAAAAACCTATCGGTTTTTTATGGAAGCCATGGATAATACGGGTAACAGGGAAAACAAAATAACCGTGGGCGAAGCCTTTGTACGCTTACCGGAGGAGCCCGGTATACAACCGGCAGGTAACTGGAGCGTGTATCCTATTCCAACCAATGGAACCATCAATCTGGAATTGGATATACCGGAGGCACAGCAATTGGTTATTCAGGTGTATTCTGCGGGTGGTCAGCGCGTGGCGGAGTTGTATAATGGATCGGTAGCCAGTGGTGCATTAAGACTAAACAAAACAGTGCAGAACCTCAGCAGTGGTTTGTATTTCATACAGGTTCGCGGGAGTAAGGGATTGGATCTGAAGAAGAAAATACTGGTGGCGAAATAGTCTCTATTGTGTGTTTTTGATTTTCAATAAGGCCGGAATTTTTTCCGGCCTTAATTATAACATTTTGAAAACAGTTAAATAATTTCTTTTGCCGATTTTAGATGCAAAAGAAGAATCATGAAGTGTCCTAATTGTAATGTAAGTCTGGTTATGACTGAACGAAGTGGAATTGAAATCGATTATTGTCCGGATTGCAGGGGCGTATGGCTTGATCGGGGAGAGTTGGATAAGATCATTGATCGTTCTTCGCAAAACACGCCAACTAATCAACCTGATAATTATCCACCCCGGCAGGATTATAAATCTGATAAAGAGTATCAGTACAGGAAGAAAAAGAGCTCCTGGGGAGATTTGTTTGATTTTTAGAACCTGAATATTAAAGTCAGGAGTATATATATAGCAGGGCCGGAATTCTTTCCGGCCTTTTTAAATGTAGAAATTAAAAAGCCTCCAAAAGGAGGCTTGTCATTAATTATTTAGAAGCTTTTGGTAAAGGCGATTTAATAGTTCTTAAAAACTGATTTGCCTCTGCTAGTTTTTTAGGGGCAAGAACTTTTCCTTTTAATTGGTTGAGTGTTTCGTCAATTGTAAAAGTAATTTCCTGCTTCGACAAAGAGCTCCTGTATTTTATTACTTTTTTCAAGTAGTGAAATTAAACAATTTTTCGCTTTACAAAAGATGCGGTGACCTCAGGCGGGATTAATTGTAATACGATTGGGGATCTCCTCTCCATTTTCTTTTGCCTGTTTGACCTGCTGAAAATAGAGCTGTATGAGGCTTGTATATAATTTGTTGCGCGTAACGTTTAGGAAGAGTTGAGCAGCATCTCTTTTTGCCGGATCATCAATAATATCATGCGCTAAATCATTGGCGGTTGCCATCAGTTGGTTATTCTGCAATTGTTTCTCCGTTCTCTTTTTTCGCTTATCCCTTTGCGGGAGCATGCAGATCACGGATTTGTTGCCGTATCTCTTTAATACAAACTGATCGCCCAGTTTACCACTAAAATCCTTCAGAATGGAGGTTGTACTACTTGCCATAGGTGTAAAGGTTTGGTTTATCTTCTTAAGATAGGTAATGAAAGCGTTATGTCATAGGCTTAATAGAAAAATTAATGAGTTTTTAATGGGTATATATTGGTTTTATACCCTAGATAAACCCTATAAATACCCTACCAAAACCCTATAAATACCCTATGTAGGTATAATCATGCAATAACCATAACTGAAGTTGAACCTATACATGGAGATTAATTACCAGCAGGTATTCTGTTGGGCAGGGTAAAGCCGATCCAGTGCTCTGAATTGCTTAAGGTTGGATAGTTTAAATTGACTATTACCGTCTGTGAGTAGGCAACTCTTGTGCATTAAACATGCTAAATGTTGGACAACTTGCGACCGGAATTCCGGGCGTGTATAGGTTGTTGGTTGACTCTGGGTGTTTCAACTATTTTATAGAATTCCTGAACTTTCTGGAGAAATTTGCAGTAAAAAGGATTGCGAAATGTTTGGAGAAAGCCTGGGCTAAATGAAAACAACAAGTAATCAGCCTCTACCTTAGTACAATACTGGCTAGTTCCTGTTCTGTGAGCCGCTCTTTTACCTTTTGATCTTCTACGAAGGTATCCATGCCTTCACTAAGTTCATTCAAGATCTGCATGTTCTTTTCGGGAGATAATTCTACAATATCTCCAGCGGCGTACAATTCGGTTACGTAACGCTCTAAAAGACTTATATATTTGTTACTCATTGATAATCAGATAAGTTATCAACATATTGGTTGAATGGATCAGCAAAATTAACTTTAATATTTATAAACTTACCAAAATCCTGCCGAAAAATAACTTTATTGAATATGCCCAATATTAAAGAATGCATGAAGGTTTGTGATTTTACTGAAAACTCCCCCGGCTCCGTTGCGTCCTGAACAAAAAAACCATCGCATTTACCTTCTGCAAAAGCATCAGGGCTACTCAGTTCCGCTACCCAGATGAACTTAGGCAAGGGAACCCCCAGAAGCAGAACCTTTTCTTTATCTGGGAGATCAGTACGCAACGATATATGCTGCTTAAAAGAGCGGCTTGACGCCAGAAATATTCGAATAACATGTTTGCCAATTACGGAAATTCCTAATTCCTGTTTTAATGCAGGTGAATTGAAAATCTGTAAAAAGTTCTTTCTGGCCCGTGCTGCGTCAAGATAAATTTTCGAGTATAAGGGTACAATAATATGTGTAAGATTAACATCTTTCCATTTCTCAAGCTGCTGTTCATCCGTAAAATATTTTTGGCAGGGGTAGTCAAGTGGCCCAAGTTGAAAAGGAGGAAAATTATCGTCCATGAAAACATAATTCCGGTCAATTTGGCTAAAGTCGATCAGCTCACCCCCCCTGTTCAGTATTTTCATGATGAGCAGCAACCGCAACAGCAGAAGCGTCTGGAATTTCACGACCAATGATATTGACAGCATGTCCTATACCGCCATTAAAATCTTTTAAAACGCCAATAACCGGGATACCCGACTCAATGTAAATGCTTACAAGTGTATTAAATATATGTTTATGTTTCTTACGGGAATAGATCATAGCGCCGAACCCCAACTCGCGGATCGCATAAGTAACCTGCTCTGCAGTAAGTCCTTCAGAAGGAAATGTTCTTTTGAACGAAATCTTTTGAATGATCTTGTTGATATGAGATGGTAAAACAGGCTTATACTCAGGATACTTTGATGAGAAATATTCCATAATTCCCCAAATGGTCGTTTCAGCACAAGTAATAGTATGGCTATCCTGTGACGAATGTGGAAACGTATGTATCTTAAACTTATCTGAAAGAGTAGTTGCACTAAAGGGTGCAACGCAACACGCAAAGTTTCTTCTGGAAAGAGCTACGGGGGAAATAGCCGTTCTGCCAATAACTTTCGGAAAAGTAGGCCGTAATACCAGATAACCCAGATAATTCTTCAATAGCTTTTCCTCATATATTTTTTTATCGAGAAATTCAGCTTCTTCCAGCTCATTTGAAAAGAAGGATATCCTTACCGAATTTCTATGGTGATGCGTATGTTTTGAAGAATAAAAAATATAGTAAGAATCGCGGTATAATTTATCTACATAAGGATATTCTATCACTGCGTAGAGGTCTTTCCTCAGATGATCCATAAACGGACGCACTTCTATCTCCACCAACTTTTCTACCGTTTCCGGAACCAGATCGTATTCTTTCTCTAACAGCTTTTTAAGTTCTTCGAGGACTGAATCTACTGGAATCACCCTGATTCTGATACTCTTTTGCAAGAATCTTTCAATAGCCTCGCGTGCAGGGATAGACTCATTCCTCAACATTCCAGATTACAAAAACAAGTTGAGAGACGTGCATTTTCTCAAAGTTCCACACCATGGCAGTGCGAATAACCTGAACGCGGAAATAATAAGGCTCATTAATCCTGAGATAGCATTTATTTCAGGTGGCAGTCACGTTTCACCCTTAGTAGTTGCGGCTCTACAGGCTAACGGAGCGGCAGTGTACGGCACCAATGATGCCTCCAGGGCATTGATTTACCCTATTCAGTGATACCCTTTTACTTAAAGCCTTCAGCCAGGTCAACTGCTCGAAGTAGCCGAAGAAAAAATGTGAGAATGACGAATAACAGAAAAATCAATAACAGATAGTAGAAATCCAAGGATTGAAATAGTGAAGACAGTTCCACTATTATTAATTTATTTTCTTGCTGGAATAGTTCACCAAAATATTTTACATATCATATAGGCAATTTGAATAATTTGTGCTGCACCCTGCCCGGCAAAAATTTTACTTTATTTAGCAAATTTTGGAAACGCTGCTCTCTAAACCTCCTTCTATATTTGACTTATTAAATAGACCGTTCATTTTAATTGTAATATGAACACGCGCACTGTGTAACATACAGTCTCACGATTGCTGAATTGCCATAGGTTAAATCACCCCGGAACTTTTATGCCCATCCGGCAATAGCCCTATTGTTATTCTGGCTTTCAAAGAAAATATATTGATTTATTGCTCTATTTGAGAGCATACTGTATTGCTGTTTTTGTGGCACAGGCATCTATTTGCTATCATTCAAAACAAGATAAGGCTATGACCAGAGACCAAAACTTTAAAAAACTGCTATTGCTGCTTTGTGGCATCTGCTTGTCGGTATTGTCCTTCGCACAAACCATCTCAGGAAAAATTACTGATGATGCGGGAAGCCCCCTGGCCGGCGCATCCATCAGAAACACCACCACGCAGGTTACCACCACCTCCAACGACAACGGTGAGTTTAGCTTACAGGCATCCCCAACCGAAAAAATTGAAATCAGCTTCGTCGGCTTCTCACCCATTACAATTACTGCCGGCAATAAATTTCATTCCATCACCTTACAGAAAAGTGGAGATAACTCCCTCTCCGACGTAGTAGTAGTCGGCTACTCCACCCAGAAAAGAGCCAGCATCTCCGGCTCGGTTTCCGTGATTGGAAAAAAATCACTCGAAAACCGACCCGTGGTTAATGCCGTTCAGGCCTTACAGGGGCTCTCCCCCGGCCTTGTCATTACCCGCAGCAGCGGACAACCCGGCCGCGAAGGATGGAATGTAAACGTTCGCGGAATCTCCTCCCTCAACGGAACCAATAGTCCGCTTGTGATGGTGGATGGTGTGGAATACCCCAACCTCACCCTCCTCAATCCGGATGATATCGAATCCATCTCTGTATTGAAAGATGCCTCCGCTGCCGCTATCTACGGCGCAAAAGCATCCAACGGAGTACTGATGGTTACCACCAAATCCGGAAAATCAGGAAAGGTGACGGTGAATTATACCATGATGGCGCAATCCAAAAAGCCACTCAGTCTACCGCAAACAGTACCCTTCCATATCAGTGCAGAAATTCAGAACCTCGCCAATATCAACAACGGTGGTTCCCCTTCCTTTACGGATGAACAAATCGCCTGGTTTAAGGATCCCAATGTTACCCTGGTACCCGATGACCCCCGGAATACCTTTTACTACAAGGAAATGAACTATGTAGATATGACAATCAAAGACCGCGTGGGTGCTGTTAACCACAATGCCAGCATCTCCGGCGGTAATGAAACTACCCGCTATTTTGTTGGTTTGGGATACACCGATAATAAAGGCATGTTCACGGTTGGTCCGGATGGCAACAAACGCTATAATGCCCGGATCAATTTCACCACCAAACTGAATAAAATTTTAAGTCTCGATAGCCGGATTTCCTATACCCAAAACAAAATCGAAGCTCCCTCCGGTACACTGGAAGGTGATTATGGACTGCTTTATAATATCTATAACCTGCGCCCCATCTACCCCATTTTTGTTCCGGGTGATGAATCCAAACTGGTTTCCGGTGTAAATACCTATGCCACCCTGAGAGAAGGTGGTTATAACAATATCAATGATAATCTCTTTGATGCGGTCTTCACTTTAAAGGCGGCCAATATTGTAGACGGATTAACACTCAGTGCTACCTATAGCCCGCATTATCAGCAAACCAACCAGAATATCTTCAATAAAACGGTTCCCTTATATACGTTTGTAAAAGCGAGCGGTAATTTTGAACAAAACGCCTGGGTAAACCGCTCCAATTCACTTTATAAATACCGCACCACACAGGTTTCCTACACCACCAACCTGCTGGCAGAATACGATTATTCAATTAACGACCATAATTTCCGCGCACTGGGTGGCTTTCAATACCAGAGTTATGATTATGACCGGATGAATGGTGCACAAACCAATCTGATCAATAATAACCTGGCTACCACCAATTATACCACCAATGCTACTTTGCCGGTTACTGCTTTATCAGATAACCTGCAAGCCAATACCTGGGTATCCTATTTCGGCAGAATCAACTACGATTTCGCCAATAAATATTTTCTTGAAGCAACTGTACGTCAGGATGCCAGCTCCCGCCTGGCACCCGGCCACAGAAGCCAGACCTTCCCTGCCCTTTCTGCCGCCTGGCGGATTTCGCAGGAAAACTGGTTTGGTGAAAGCAGACTTATTGATGAGCTGAAACTGCGCGCTTCCTGGGGTAAACTCGGAAACGCACAACTGGGACAGTTATACGAAAACAACTATCTCTCCACGCCCTTGCTGATCAACGGTGTTTATCCGTTCAACAATGCAGCTACTACCTATATCTACCAGCGTGATCTGCCTTCTGAAGGCCTGGGTTGGGAAACAGTTACAACCTCTGAACTGGGTATAGATTTCAGTCTGCTGAAAAATCGACTGAGTGGATCATTCAGCGTGTATAAGCGGGTGAACGATAATATGCTGATTCCGGTTAACCTGCCTGCTGCATTAGGTGTAACCCCCAGTACAGCAAATGCCGCTTCCATGGAAACAAAGGGATGGGATCTCGAACTGTCCTGGAAAGATCGCATCGGGGCCTTTCAATACTTTGTATCGGCCAACCTGAGCGATAACCAGAATAAAATCACCAAATACCTCGGCAATATTGTTTACACAGAAGGGTTGAATGCTGCCCTGCCCGGAATGCCGATCAATTCCATATACGGGTATCGTTCCCAGGGCTATTTCCAGTCGGCTGAAGAGGTAGAGAAAAGCGCCAAACAATTCGGAACCACAAACCAGGCACCGGGTGATATCAGGTACCAGGATGTAAATGGCGATGGAGTAATCAATGGCGGTATCGGTACCCCCGATAATCATGGTGATTTGGTTTATCTCGGCAATACTGCACCCCGTTATAATTTCGGACTAAACCTGGGTGCACAATGGAAAGGGCTTGATCTCTCCGTTTTCCTGCAGGGTGTTGGCAGGCGTTATTACATGATGTATCCTTACCAGGTAATTCCTTATATGCAGTCCTGGCGTTATCCGCTCGATAACTATCCGGGCAACTATTGGACAGAAGACAATCGCGATGCACGTTTCCCAAGACCCATTGCAGGCGGCGGAACCAATACCAGAATCAACAGTGCCTTTGTACAAAATGGAGCCTATGTTAGGCTGAAGAATATCCAACTGGGTTATACCATTCCGGAAAACCTGACCCGTTCCATTAAAATTCAGCGGGTAAGGGTATTCGTTAGTGGTCAGGATGTGTGGACTGCCACCAAAGCCTGGTACAAATATTTTGATCCGGAAAGTCCCAATAATGTTTCCTACTCCTATCCATTTTTTGCAACATGGGCATTGGGCCTGAATGTAACTTTTTAAAGCAAAAACGAACTTCATGAACAGCTATAAAATAAACAGAAAAAAAATACTGATTCCGGTAATTGCGGTGTTGGCATTGGTAATCGGATGTACTAAAAAACTGGATCAGCAGCCGGAATCACAATTGTCTGACAGTAATTTCTGGAAAACCAGTTCTGATCTCGCACAGGCCGCCAATTATCTGTACACCTTCCTGAATGGATTATCTACAGATGATCCTTCCGGTTTCCCAACTCCGTTGCAGGATAATTATTCCGACAAGTCTTTTGGCGACAGATCGGTAGGTTTTGGTGATGGTTCCAGTGTGGCTCCTGCCACCTGGGCTGAATGGACGAACTATTACAAAGCCATTCGCGCAGCCAATAATATCATCGAAAAATCCGGACAGGTTACAGGTACTGCTGCAGATATTAACCGCTATGTAGGCGAGGCCCGGTTCTTCCGCGCCATGTCTTATTTTGAACTGGTAAAACGATTTGGTGATGTCCTGTTGATAAACAGAACATTGACGCAAAGTGATGAGTTATTGTATGCCCCAAGAACTGCACGCCAAATAATTGTGGACAGTATTTATGCTGATCTTGATTTTGCTGCAGCCAATTGTCCGCAGCCCGATGCAATGCCGGCTTCTGAATACGGACGTATTACCCGCGCTGCTGCTTTAGCCTATAAATCAAGGGTGGGATTATTTGAAGGCACCTGGGATAAATTCCGGGGAATTGCAACTGCGCAAAGCAATCTGGCCATAGCGAAAGCTGCTGCAAATGCTGTAATAACAGAAAGCAAGCACAACCTGTATACAGCAGAAGGAGCCAATAGTTATTACTATGAATTCCAGTACGATGGCGGAGCCAACGGCAACCCTATTCAGGCCGTGGTGGGCGCACAGAAGAATTACACCTATGCCGGTAATAAAGAAAATATCCTGGTACGTTTATATGGCCAGAACCAGACGAATAATATCGCGTCTCACAGCTTTGGTCGTACCTACCTTGATCAGGCCCGTATTGCGCCAACCAGAAATATGATTGATCTCTATCTCTATAAGGATGGGTTGCCAATGGGTAAGTCTGAATTTGATTCAACGGATGAACAAACCAGCACCCTTACTGAATTCAGAAACCGCGATCCGCGTCTGGAAATGTCGGTGCATAACAGAACCATGATCACTCCTTCTGTAGGCGGACTGATTCAATATATTCCGGGAACCACCTATCGTAGTCGCAAGTACTGGATAGTGAGCGACTGGACTGCCAACGTTAGTTATGTCAATTTCAATATTCTTCGTTTTGCCGAAGTATTGCTGAACTACGCTGAAGCGACCTATGAAATGGATGGTGCTATCAGTGATGCGGATCTGAATCTTACCATCAATGCACTCCGTAACAGGGCAACTGGTGGCGATGTTTCAAAACTGCCGCTGCTAACAAATGCTTTTGTAAGTGCCAATGGGTTGGACCTGCAAACGGAAATTCGTCGCGAAAGAAGCGTGGAACTGGCATTTGAAGGACATGCCTACTGGGATCTGTTACGCTGGAAAACGGCTGAAACAGCACTTCCGACGGCAATGCTTGGCCGTAAATATTTTCCTTCCGAAAATCCGGGTGGTGTTACGCCGAATCTTGAAAACGGCTATGTATTATTGGAGGCAAATGGATTCAGAACCTTTAATGCAGACAGAGACTATCTTTGGGCACTGCCAACCAGAGAGCTGGCATTGAATCCGAATCTTGAACAAAACCCCAACTGGTAAATAATCATACCCGCATGTACGATCGCAGCTATCCATATTTCAGGTTCTTTTTACTTGGGTGGATAGTAATGCTGATAGTGCAGCGTACTCAGGCGCAGCAAACTGATCGTAATTATCTGTCTGCTGCGCTTGCTGCTTCAGGATTTGTTGTAACGGAACCAGTACTTACAAACTGGAAAAAAACTACAAAAGAACAATACCTGCTGGGTATCCGGCAATTACCCGATAGTATCAAAACGGAATTGCTTCAGGAAGCCGACCAATACCTCAATTTTTCATGGCCTGCTTTACCTGCTGCCAGTTTTCTCGAATTCAAAGAAAAAGGCATTCGAACAGGATTTGAGAAAAAGCAGGATGAACGCAGAATTGCGCTTGGAAATCTGGTAGTGGCACAACTGATTGCAGGAGGTACTAAATACCTTCCTGCACTGGTAAACGGATTATGGGCTACACTGGAAGAATCTACCTGGGAAATACCGGCAATTGTTGTGCTGCAAAAAGCCGGAGCGGATCTTCCTGATCCGGAGGAAGAAGTGATCGGGCTGGTGAATGCAGAAACTGCGGTTCAGCTAAGTGCTATTGTTTTTATGTTGCAGGATGAATTGGATGCCGTTTCACCTATGCTTGTTAAGCGCACCAATACAGAACTCAAAAAACGGATACTCCAACCGTATTTATCACGCTCTGATTTCTGGTGGATGGGATTTTCAGGTAAGCCGGTCAATAACTGGAATGTCTGGATCAATCAGAATGTATTTCAAACTGCTCTGATGGCGGATCTTTCTGCTGATTCGGTTAACTTCCTGATGAAAAAAATAGCGCGGAGTACTGATTTTTTTATCAATCAATATCCTGAGGACGGTGGTTGTGATGAAGGGCCATCATATTGGAACCTTGCAGGAGGAAAACTGATACGATTGCTTGATCTGGCTACGGAACTTTCGGATGGAAAAATGCAATGGAAGGATAAAAAATTATTACACCGCATGGGCAGGTACATTTATGATGTGCATATAGCCGGCAGCTATTATGTAAACTTTGCTGATGCCAGTCCGGGATCCTATCCGAATGCCGCGGCTGTTTACCAGTTTTCCAGGATGTTTCAGGATGAAGATCTGGGACTTTTTGCAGGGAGTCTGCTTAACAGAGCCCGTCATTTTTATACCCCAAAAAGTATTGCTGATTTCCTTGAAACAGCCAGGGTATACCAAAGTATAGCTTCATTGAATAAGGAAGTTCCGGTTGCACCATTTCGTTTTTTCGATAATTTGGGTGTTTATATACTGCGCAGTACAAACAACAGCCTGTTTGTGGCTGCACAGGCGGGACATAATGGCGAAAGTCATAACCACAATGATGTGGGCAATTTTATTCTGTACGCAAAGGGGCAACCGGTACTCGTGGATGCCGGTGTTGGTGTTTATACCGCACAAACCTTTAGCAATCGCCGCTATGAATTATGGAATATGCAATCCCAATGGCATAATTGTCCCACTATTAATGGAGTTATGCAAAAGGAGGGAAGAGAATTTAAAGCAGGCTCTGCCCGTACCGCAGTTACCAAAAAGAATATTGATCTTACTATGGATCTGGCTGGTGCCTATCCTGCTGCCGCTGCTGTTTCATTCTGGCAGCGAAGTTTCCTGTTAAACAGGGAAGCGTCCAGACTAACACTTACGGATCAATTCAGGCTTTCTGCCTATAGAGATTCTACCCGCCTGCATTTTATGAGTTATGCCAAACCGGTTACTACCGGAGACGGTCAGGTGCAATTCCTGAATACGCAGGGCGAACCTGTATTAGAGATGAATTTTGATAACCGGCAGATGCGTTTTCAGGTGGAAGAGAAATTAATGGATGATGAAAAATTACAAGCATCCTGGGGAGAACGCTTGTATCGGATAACACTAATAACAACCGGTAATGCCTTAAATCAGAAAAGCAGGATTGAATTCTTTTTGCCTGAAGGCTTTTAAGCCTGTACTATAAAATCAATTTAAACGTGAATATCAAACGTCGGGAACTATTAAAAGCTGCTTTGTTAGCAGGTGTTGCAGGCCCTCTGCCGGCAGCGTTTGCTCAATCCAAACGGGCAGGCAGGCAGCATGCGCTTCTTATTTCCACCTGGAATTATGGTCGTAAAGCCAATGCAGTGGCCTGGCCCATCCTTGAAAAGGGAGGATCTTCACTGGATGCGGTGGAAGCCGGTGTAAAACTGGCAGAAGCTGATCCCGGTGCCAGAACGGTTGGTTATGGTGGCTTACCGGATCGCGAAGGAAAAGTAACACTGGATGCCTGTATCATGGACAGTCGGTTTAATTGTGGTGCAGTACTTTGTCTGGAGCAGATCATGCATCCTGTTTCCGTTGCCAGAATGGTGATGGAAAAAACACCGCATATATACCTCGCCGGAGAGGGGGCGCTTCAGTTTGCGCTTGCCAATGGATTTAAAAAGACAAACCTGCTTACTCCTGAAAGCGAAGCGGATTATAAAGAATGGCTTAAAACCTCGAACTATAAGCCCGAAAAAAATATTGAAAACCGGCTGGGTGGTGAACTTAATCATGACACCATCGGTATGCTGGCCCTGGATGGTAGCGGCAACCTTAGTGGCGCCTGTACAACCAGTGGGATGGCTTATAAAATGCGCGGCCGTGTGGGTGATTCTCCCATCATTGGTTCAGGTCTGTATGTTGATAATGCTGCCGGAGCCGCCACCGCTTCCGGTGTGGGTGAAGAAATCATCCGTATTGCCGGTGCACATCTTATAGTGAGTTATATGGAACAGGGATTAGCACCCGAAGCTGCCTGCAGAAAAGCGGTGGAGAAAATAGTTAAGATCAATCCCGATAAAAGCAGAGACCTGCAGGTTGGATTTATTGCACTGGCGCCAACAGGTGCGTATGGAGGCTACAGTATCCAACCCGGATTTACCTATGCCGTTAAAAGCGCAACGAAAGAAGAAGTATTCAACGCAAAAAGTTTTTACAGATGATACGAACAACGATCAAAAGACTGGGATGTTGCCTGGTTTTCCTGCTTACTTACGGTTATGCCGCTGCGCAGTCGAAACAGCAGTTTACAACGAACCCGGCAAAAATGCTGGAGCTGATGAATAAAGTGGCAGACTGGCAACTAAAAAACCCCACAGGAAAAGAGTGGAACTCATGGGAATACGGGCCATTTTATATTGGACTGATGGCTTTGCATAATGTGTCGGGTGAAAACCATTGGCTGGATTCCATTAAAGCGATGGGTGAAAGAGTACATTGGGAAACAGTGCCAAGGCCTTACGATGCCAATGTACTGGCCATTTCCCAGGTATTTATTGAGTTGTATGAAAAGGATAGCAACAAAAAGTATGTTGACAAATCGCGCTTTGTGATGGACGCACCCATGCGAAGGGAACTGGAGCCGGATATAAGTTTTGATAAAAATAAATACTGGTGGGAATGGTGGTCCTGGTGCGATGCCATCTTTATGGCACCACCTGCCTATGCAAGGATGGCTACGGTTTTCAATGAACCCAAATACATGGATTTCATGATACAGGAGTATAAGCGGACCTCCACTTATCTGTATTCAAAAAAGGACAGCCTCTATTTCAGAGACGATCGCTTTTTTACCATGAAATCAACCAATGGCCAGCCTATCTTCTGGTCGAGGGGAAATGGCTGGGTGCTTGCCGGGCTGGCTCGCGTGTTGCAATACCTGCCCAAACAACATCCTGACTATCCCTATTTTTTGAACCAGTACAAAGAAATTGCCTATAAGATCAAACGGCTGCAAATGAAGAATGGATTCTGGAGTCAAAGTTTGTTGGATCCTGAAAATTACCCGCAGAAAGAATCCAGCGGAACCGGATTTTATGTGTATGCTATAACCTGGGGCATTAATCAGGGCATACTACCGGCGGCAAAATTTGGAATAACGGTTGAGAAAGGGTGGAAGGCTTTACAGGAATCAGTACATGCAAATGGAAAGCTTGGCTATGTTCAGGAAGTGGGGGATGCCCCTACGGATGTAACCTTCAATGATTCTGAAACTTATGGAACAGGTGCTTTTCTGCTGGCAGGGTCTGAGCTGGTGAAATATTATAAAAAAGGCGGGCAGGAAGATCGTACATACACAATTCAATTATTACAGCAGATTGCTGATCCGGTACTTAAACCACTGAGTGAAGAAAAACTGCGCCAGGAATTTCCGCGTAAAAATTGGGAAACAAGGGAAAGCAATATTGAAACTTCGCCGCTTCAGGCATTTGGACGTACCCTATCAGGTATGGCACCCTGGCTTTCTCTTGGAGCAGATGAAACAATGGAAGGAAATTTACGTGCGGCTTATATTGAACTTGCCCGTAAATCACTGATCAATGCCAGCAATCCGGTTTCACCTGATTACCTGTTTGGCAAGGCTACCCAGGAAAGAATTGTACATGCAGCATATATCGCGTATCCTTTACTGTTAGCTCCAAAACAATTGTGGGATCCACTAACTAAAGAGCAGCAAAACAATATTATTTCAGCGTTGAAAACGCATCGTTTATTTAAACCAAATACAAGTAACTGGTTGTTATTTCCTGCCATCATCGAAACGGCCATCCTTAAGTTTACCGGCGATGCCAATCAAAAAACAATCCGTTACGCAGTTAAAAAAATGGACGACTGGTATTTGGGTGATGGAATTTATGGGGACGGTCCGGATTTTCATCGCGATTACTATAACAGTTATGTTATCCATCCATTGCTGATTGAAACGATTCGTCAATGTTCTTCACTTGGGCTAAAGACTAAAATATCGTTGGAAGAAAGTATTGAACGCGGAAAACTGTATGCAAAACTGATTGAGAACATGATTTCACCTGAGGGGACTTTCCCGGTAACAGGGCGCTCCTCTGTTTATAGAATTGCTGCACTTCAGCTGCTTGAATACCTTGCCTTTCGGGATGATTTCATTCCTGCTACCTGCTCACCAGGAGCAACCAGGGCAGCTATTACTGCTGTAATCCGAAACATGATGTCAATGCCTGGTACATTTGATGAAGCCGGTTACCTGAATGCGGGCATTGTAGGAGAACAGGTTAATGCAAGGGACTATTATAATTATACAGGAGCACTTTACATGTGTACAGTTGGGCTTACACATCTGGGGATTTCCGAAGAGAAGCCATTCTGGAAGGAAGATGCAACTGCATGGACGCAACAACGAATCTGGAATGGAGAGGAGTTACCCGGACAGGAAATCTTCAAGTAATCATTTTTGTTTACTCACCTTAAGTTTGTATTCCCTCGGACTGGTACCGGTAATTTTTTTAAAGGACTTGGTGAAATTGGAAAAAGTCTTGAATCCGCTTCGGTAGCAGATATCTGTAATATTAGAATCTTCTTTGATCAGCTCGCGGCAGGCATAGCTGATGCGCAATTCACTAACCACCTGTATAAAGGTTTTGTTATATCGCTTCTTGAAATATTTACAAAATGCTGCTTCATTCATACAGGCAACAGAAGCCACTTCGGTCAGGCTGATATCATCCAGGTAATTGGACATGATATAATCATAGACCCGGTTCATACGATGATTCTCAAATTCATAGGACACAGCCAGTTTTCCTTCGGTAGAAAGGGTTTCAACATTTTCAGAAACCGCAATTTCATGAAGGATCTTTAGCAATAAGGATATGCGATCCGGACCACTGGCCTGCAATAATTGTTGCATAAGCGATACCAGTTTATCAAATGTGGCTCCTTTTATACTTAACCCACCGGATGCTCTTTCAAGTAACTGCTGAATCTCATAATTTTCTGGGAGATCAAAAAGACGCACGCCATTAAATTCAGAATCAAATTTCAGCACAATTGATTTAACCGCATCTTCAACACCACGGCCATGATCTTCTTCATTATTATGCCAGTGATGCGGCAGGTTTTTCCCAACCAGCACCATATCCCGGTCGGTAAAATCGCTGATATTATTTCCGATAAAGCGGGAGCCGCTGCCCTTCAATATGGCCGTAAGTTCATATTCATTATGGAAATGATAAGGAACCGTGAAACCGGGTCGTACTCTTTCTTCAATACTGAAAGAATAGTTGGCGGAATGAATCTGTTTTATGTGAATGGGTTTCATGTTCGGCAGGCAAACGATGTTCTTGCAATCTACCAAAAAAAACCAATCAATCGTAATGCAGGTTAACAGAATAAATACGGCAAATATAGTCGTCCTTTTTGCAAATAATGGAACGCATAAAGGGAAGAAATAGCTGGTTATTTGCTTATATAAACAACCACCCGCTTGCTCATATAGTTGAATTTTTATATGGAAGGAATAAAACAGAAATTAAAAAGAGGCGATACTGTATTTGGTACATTTTTAAGCCTCGGCAATCCAATAACCACCGAGATGATTGCTCAGGCCGGCTTTGATTGGGTTGTTATTGATCTTGAACATGGCCTGGGTGATGAACAGGCTGCACTTCACCAGATTTTATCGATAAAAAATTCAGGTACCACAGCCATTGTACGAGTTGAAAGTCACCAGAAACAACGCATTCACCGGGTACTGGATTTTGGTGCGGGAGGAATTATGTGTCCGCGTATAGATACTGCTGAAGATGCAACACTTGCCATTCGTGCCATGAGATATCCCCCCGCAGGAATACGGGGAGTAGCTAAAATGATACCTGCAGCCGGGTATGGTGCTGATTTTGATGCATATCAAAGGATAACTGAACATGATTTACTGGGTATTATCCAGATTGAAACAGTGAATTCCCTGCAACACCTGGATACAATTGCTGCGGTGGAAGGGGTAGATGTCTTATTTATCGGACCATCTGATTTGTCTATGTCGCTTGGCATATTCGGTCAAACCGATCATCCGGTTTTTATTGATGCACTTAAAGCGATAATAACAGCAGCGAAGAAAGCCGGCAAACATACCGGTATTCTGATTGCAGATTCTGCCGAAGTACAAAAATATGCAGAACTGGGTATTCGCTGTATTGCATGCGGCACCGAAGCGGGTTTCCTGATGAAAGGTGCGCGAAGCACCCTCAGCAACCTGCGGCAGTCAATAGCCACCCTATAAAAAAAGAATTAAAACTTAAACTAACGATATGCTTACATCCGGTATCGGATTTATAGGGCTCGGAATTATGGGCCTGCCCATGGCGGGCAACCTGATCAGGGCTGGTTATACCCTATTTGTTTATGATATCAATGCATCTGCTGTTCAACAGCTTACAAATCTTGGTGCAAAAGCATGCGGTTCTCCAAAGGAAGTGGCCAATAGCTCAGATATAATTATCTGCATTGTACCTGACACACCACATATCAAAGAAGTTGTATTTGGTACAGAAGGCGTAGCTGCGGGCATTGCTGCGGGTAAGTTGTTTATAGATATGTCAACCATTGACGCCTCAACGGAAAAAGAAATAAATGAAACCATGGTAAAACTAGGTGCTGATAGCCTGGATGCACCGGTTTCAGGAGGTGAAAAAGGGGCGATTGATGCAACCCTTTCCATTATGGTGGGAGGTAATAAAACTGCTTTTGATAAAGCATTACCTGTTTTGCAGGTAATGGGAAATAAAGTGAATCATATGGGCGGAATTGGTGCCGGACAAATCACCAAATCCTGCAACCAGATAGCTACAGCACTTACAACACAGGGCATTGTTGAAGCATTTACACTTGCAGGAACTGCTGGTATTGATTTAGAACGCCTGCGCGAAGTGATGCTGGGTGGTTTTGCCAATAGCAGGGCCCTGCAGATAACCGGAGAGAAGATGGTGCGGAAAGATTTTTCTCCCGGCTTTAAACTGCAGTTATACCGAAAAGATCTGCGCATAGCCAGGGCCGTTACAGCAGAAGCATCGATCCATTTGCCCGGCACAGCATTATTATTTGAAGAAATGGACAGCCTCGTTTCTGCAGGCAAAGGTGACCTGGATTTCAGTGCCTTAATTCAAATTTTTGATAAACAAAACGGATAATCTGTATTTATGACTGCTATCCCTAAAATATTTATTTCTGAACCGATCAATAAAAAGGGCATGGATCTTCTTGGTGATCAGGTAGAAATTTTGTTGGCTCCAGATACCAGAAAGGAAACGGCCCTGAATATGATCAAAGAGGCCGATGCTGCAATTCTAAGGGCAACTACCCGCTTTGACAGTGATGTAATTGAAGCCGGTGTAAAATTAAAAGCGATTGTCAGAACCGGTGTGGGACTTGATAATGTTGATATGAAGTTTGCGGGAGAGAAAGGAATTTATGTATGCAATACGCCCGGTACCAACGATGAAACCGTTGCGGAACATGTGGTAGCAATGGTAATGGCCTTGTCCAAGCAGGTGATAGGTATGGATCGGGCGGTAAGGGAACAGCGCTGGCAGGAACGATTTTCACCCAAGCAACGGGATGTCAAGAATAAAATGCTGGGCATTGTCGGATTAGGTAAAACAGGATTGGCAACTGCACGGTTCTGTAGTAATCTGGGTATGAATGTAATAGCTTATGATCCCTATGTAATCAATCCATTGCCTGCCATTTCTCAAACGGATGATTTGGATATGTTATTCAGAACGGCTGATTTTGTGACGCTTCATTGTCCATCTACAACCATTACCCAACATATGGTAGGAAGACGCTTATTGTCAATGATGAAACCCGGTGCCTGTCTGATAAATGCCTCCCGTGGTGATCTGGTAGATGAAGGCGCATTGGTGCAGGCACTTTCGCAAAATCAAATTGCAGGGGCTGCCATTGATGTATTTGAGCGGGAGCCATTACCGGCCGGCCATCCACTTATGGCTTTCTCAAATGTGATATTATCGCCACATGTGGCAGGATCCACTACTGAATCGAATGAACGTATTGCAACAGCTGCTGCTCAGGCAGTAATGGATACACTTGCTGGTCTGGTGCCAAAGCATATCTGTAATCTCGATTATTTTCCAAAAGACAAAAAAGATAAACTCTTACATGACACAGGATATTCATTTAGCTGATATACCTGTACGATATCAGCCGGATGTATGCATCATTGGCGGAGGAGCCGCTGGTGTTTCGGCTGCCATTGCTGCAGCCCGATGTGGATTGTCTGTACTGCTTGTGGAACGATATGGTTTTTGTGGTGGTGCGTCGGTGGCTGGTTTAAGTGGTACCATCTGCGGATTATTCAGCAGCGGTACCAACAGGCAGCAGCTTGTATTTGGTTTTGCGGATGAATTTTACCAGGCATTAATCCACCGAAATGGGGTTACTGACCCTGTTCCATTTGGTAAAACATTATTGGTGCCGCATGATGCTTTTTCCTGGAAATGTGTGGCGGACGATTTGCTCCTGCAGCACCATTGTCAGGTATTGTATCATACCCAATTTCTGCGGGCTTTTTTGACTGAAGAAGGTAGAGTAAGCAGCCTTTTGCTAAAAGCTATGGATGGATTTTTTCTGGTGTATCCGCGTTTCGTGATAGATGCATCCGGAGATGCGGAACTGGTGCATTCAATCGGATGTGCTACCTATTATGGAAAAAAGGGAAGCATTCAAACCCCTACCATGATGTTCAAAATGGGCAATGTTAATATGGCCGCATTTACAGGAGTAGATCCGGATTCAATAAACAGGATGATTGCTGAATCGCATCAGGCAGGTAAATACAAGCTGCCCCGTCATCATGTTTATCTTTTTCCATTGCCACATTCAGGGGAAGTGTTGTGTAATATGACAAAAATCACATTTCCCGATGGTCGGGTACCAATAGGAACCAATTCAGCCGATATGAGTTTTGCAGAAATGGAAGGACGACGTCAGGCCGAATCCTATGCACGATTTCTTATTGAACATATAGACGGATTTGAAAATGCCTATCTCAATGATACAGGGTGTCAGGTAGGCATCCGACAAAGCCGGTCAATTGAAGGGGTGTATAAACTAAGTAATGAAGATGTTTTGCTGGCAAGAAAACAGGGAGATGCGATAGCTCTTTCTGCCTGGCCGATTGAATTGCATGGCGCAGAAAGGTTGGAGATTCATTATCTGGACAACGACTATTATACGATTCCATTTGAAACACTGGTGCCAATTGGTGCTACCAATTACCTGGTGGCTGGCCGTTGTTTATCGGCCGAACATGAAGCACTGGCCTCTGCCCGCGTAACAGCACAATGTTTTGGAATGGGTTATGCGGCAGGAGCTGCTGCTGCTTTATCTGTAAAGGAGCAGCTACCAGTAATGAATATCAACGGATTTGCTGTAAACCAATGGATGAAATCAAATAAACTTAAGACCGCATATGAGCAATAAGTTGCGTAGCAATTTTGAGGAAGGAAGTACCCGCTGGGCGGTTCGACGTGCCCAGTGGATTGCCATGGGTATTGATGAAGCTGATTTTGAAAAGCCAAAGATTGCCGTTATCAATTCCTCCTCCGGACTGTCTGTTTGTTATCAGCACCTGGATGAATTCTCCCAATTAACACAGGAAGCCATTCGGGAAGCGGGTGGACTTCCTTTTGAAATCAATACAATTGCACCATCTGATTTTGTAACCTCAGCAGGAAAAAAAGCACGTTACCTGATGCCTACCCGCGATCTGATGGTGAATGAAATTGAAGTGATGCTGGAAGGAGCGGTACTCGATGGAATGATCTTACTCTCCTCCTGTGATAAAACAACACCAGCGCATCTGATGGCGGCAGCCAGACTGAATATTCCTGCACTGGTTATTCCATGTGGCTATCAGTTGGGTGGAAATTGCCATGGTAAAGAAGTGGATATTGAAGAAGTGTATAAAGGGGTGGGAACCCTGCTCATGGGTAAAATGACCCTTGCTGAGATGAAAGAATGGACACGCTGTGCAATCAAAGGACCGGGAGTATGCGCAGGTATGGCTACAGCCAATTCCATGCATTGCCTTACGGAGGCATTGGGAATGGCGCTCTCAGGTACAACACCCATTCGCGCAGCAAGCGATAAACTGCGTGATGTTGTTCGCAAAGCGGGCCAACAAATTATTTCATTGATAGAAAAGGATATCCGTCCAAGAGATATATTAACCATCGGAGCATTTGAGAATGCAATCCGGGTGGCTATTTCTATTGGTTGTTCTGTCAATACTGTTCGTCATTTATCCGCCATTGCTGTAGAAGCCGGACTGGACATTGATGTAGTGGCCATGTTTGAGCAGGAAGCTGGTCAGCTTTCCCAAATAACACAGATCAGGCCAAATGGTCCGGATAGAATTGAAGACCTGGAAAGCGCAGGAGGAACGAGGGCAGTATTATATCGGTTAAAGCAGCTGCTAAATTTACATGTAATGACGGTAGATGGCTTATCCCTGTCATTATTGCTGAAAGATGCAATTGAAATTAATGAAGCAATTATACGGCCAGTTGATAATCCTTTCCGGAATGAACCCGGACTCACCATCATTCGTGGCAATCTGGCACCAGCAGGCGCTATCGTAAAACTTTCAGGTATTGGCACCAGCCATCGGATTTTTGAGGGACCGGCCAAGGTTTTCAATGATGAAGATCTTGCCATGCTGGCCTTGTCCGAAGGAAAAATTAAGGACGGTGATATTGTAATACTGCGTATGATGGGGCCGGTAGGCGGACCGGGTACGGTATTCGCCTGTAGCTTTATGGCCGCATTAAGCGGTGCTGGTAAAGGAGCAACAGTTGCAGTGGTTACAGATGGTGAATTATCGGGGCTTAACAAAGGCATTACGATTGGGCAGGTAATGCCGGAAGCAGCCTGTGGCGGGCCACTGGCTATAGTGGAAGAGGGCGATACGATCCGGATTGATCTTTCAACGCGAAAAATTGATTTGCTGATTGATCCCGTTTTGTATGTGCAAAGAATGAAAGAATGGCGGCCTGCTGTTCGTAAGCTGGAGAACAACTGGCTGAAGATATATGCAGAAAATGTAATGCCAATTGAAAAAGGGGCAGTTCTGGGAAAGAGAGACTGATAAAGGATAATTTAGTGTTGTTATGAGTATAGAGAGAGTCATCGTTTTTATCATCGACGGTATGCACTGGCAGGCACCATCCCTGCTCAGCATGACCCATTATAACGCTTTGGCAATAGAAGGAACCAGCATAGAAAAATCATGTATGATTGTTCCACATCACCCCACTGTTGGTGAATATGGTCAATTGCATTCTACCTCCTTTCCAAATCCGGTATTACAGGAGGGGACCATCTTTGTGAAAAAGGGAAACCGCATGCTGCAGGATATTTTTGAAGCTGATGAATTAACTGCTTTTATGGCGAATTCAAAGGCATACGATTCTGTAACCCGCGGCTTTGATATTTGCGAACAATACAATGGTTATACAGACGAAAAATTGGTAAAGCGAAGTATGGAGCTGCTGGATGAACTACCGGTTCGGTATATGCGCATTCATCTGCAGACACCCGGCAACGAAGGCAGGTATCTTACCATGACAAGCCCGGATAAACCCTATTACCGTAATATCTGGGGAGAGGGTTCTCCCTATGCAGCTGCAATTAAAAATGCCGATGAGCAGTTGGGTATATTTATTTCTTTTCTTGAAAAGAAAGGTTGGATGAATTCTACCTTATTGGTTGTTGGTGGTGATCATGGCCAAAGTGTGAAAGGATGGCATCCGGTTATAGATATAGACAGTGCACTTACACCGCTTCTTTTTTATGGTCCGTCAATCGCAGGCAACAGAAAGCTTCCTTATTTTGAACATACAGATATTAGTCCGACCATTGCTGCGCTGATGCAAAAACAGGCACCCAACAAGGACGGAGGGGCAGGTAAATTTATTGATGCACTTTTGAAAAGTTCTAACGAGCCATTTCCTGAACATCCCCGGTATATCGAAACCATCAACCGCCAATTGAATGAGTACAATGCATTGAGGGCAAGAATCCTGATACAAGCCGAAGCAGACAGTTATTATTCCTCTTTATTGACTTATCTGGAAAATGAATTGTTAACTCCTGAACCCTTTTATCACCAGGACCGATTTCCGGAATGGCATCGTGCCGGTACAACCAGGCATCTCATTGAAGTAAATGAGCAAATACTGGAAAAAATGCGCAGGGAAATAAAAAAATCATCTGCATGAAGAGATCCGTACTTCAAAAACTGAAGGATAGAGGGCATTACCGGTGGGTGGTGGTTGTGTTGCTATTTTTTGCAACCACCATCAATTATCTCGATCGCCAGGTAATTGGTTTGCTCAAGCCGGTGCTGGAGCAAAAATTCCAATGGTCTGAAACGGATTTCAGTAAAATGGTGATGGCGTTTTCATTTACCTATGCCATTGGCCTGTTGTTATTTGGCAGGTGGATTGATAAAATTGGTACCCGCAAGGGATACATAGTTTCGGTAATTGTATGGAGTGCTGCAGCTATGGTGCACGCATTTGTTTCTACCACAGGCGGTTTTATGATTGCCAGAGGCTTGTTGGGAATTGGTGAAGCCGGAAATTTCCCCGCTGCTATTAAAACCGTGGCGGAGTGGTTTCCCAGGCGCGAACGTGCACTGGCAACCGGATTGTTCAATTCAGGAGCAAGCGTGGGAGCTGTACTGGCCCCGGTGGTAGTTCCGTTGTTATTGGCTTCTTTTGGTTGGCAATGGGCCTTTATTGTAACCGGAGCCCTTGGTTTTATCTGGTTGTTTTTCTGGTGGCATATGTATTATCTGCCAGCCCAAACTGCAGGTGTTTCCGTTAGCGAACTTGCCTATATCAACAGTGATGCAGAGGAATTGATACCGCAGCAAAAAGTATCCTGGGCTTCTCTTTTCAAAATGAGAGAAACCTGGGTATTTATAACCGGAAAATTTCTGGCGGATCCTATCTGGTGGTTTTTCCTTTTCTGGATGCCTTCTTTTTTTGCCAGCCGGTTTGCATTGAATCTGAGTAAGCCAAGCCTGCATCTGGTTATTGTTTATGCTGCAACCACCTTAGGCAGTATAGGTGGAGGCTATCTCTCTTCCTACATGATAAAAAAAGGAAAAACACCTGTACGAGCCAGGAAATTATCACTGCTCATAGCTGCTGTTTGTGTTGTGCCTGTTACGATTGCAAGTTATGTTGACAATATCTGGATTGCTGTTCTTGTTATCAGTTTGGCTGCTGCCGCCCACAATGCATGGAGTGCAAATATTTTCACCATTGCTTCCGATATGTTTCCAAAGCATTCTCTGAGTTCTGTAATTGGTATTGGCGGGATGGCGGGTTCCGTGGGTGGCATCTTATTTCCACTGGTAACCGGGCTTCTGCTTGACCATTATAAAAATCAGGGGAATATCATTCCTGGTTACCAGACGCTGTTTGTTTTTTGCGGCATGGTGTATCTGCTCGCCTGGTTAATTATTCATTTTCTGATTCCGGCAAAGTATATAAAACAATAAATTATGGCAGCAAAAGAGGTATATCTGAAAAAACTCGAATGGCCATCGTTTGGGGAAGGCCGCCCTGTAATTTTTCCACCGGTTTCCGAATTGGAAGAGCGGATCAGTCTGTGCCGTGCGTATATGCATAACCGGGGGTTTAGCCACCTGATTATATATGGCGATCGGGAACATTTTGCGAACCTGCTTTATCTCGTGCATTTTGATCCCCGGTTTGAAGAGGCTTTGCTGATATTGGGACTGGAGGGAGATCCGTTGCTTCTGGTGGGAAATGAGTGTGTATCCCATTTGACGGTTTCTCCTTTGTATCAGGCAGGCCGGTTAAGGCATGAACGATACCAGCCATTTTCATTGATCAGTCAACCCAGGAATTCAAGCCGTCCGCTGGCAGCGATCTTTGCTGATGAAGGAATGGTGAAAGGAGCGAAGGTTGGTTGTGTGGGTTGGAAATATTTTAACTACATAGAATTTTCGCAACCGGAAAAAATGCTGGATATTCCTGGATTTATTGCTGATACGGTACGCAATAATTGCGGGTACGATGCTGTGGAAAATGCAACGGACATATTTATGTCGCCGGTATATGGATTAAAAGCCACCTGTTCAGCATTTGAAATTGCCCAGTTTGAATTCTCCAATACGATGGCATCAGAAGGAATGATTCATTTCTTTAAAAATTTTAAAATTGGTATCTCTGATTTTGAGATGGTTCAGCAATATAAGTACACGGGTTATCCGCTTGGTTGCCATATCGGATTAAAAAGTGATGCCAACCAGCATATAGGATTATCAAGCCCAACCGGAGGTGTAATTCAACAGGGCGATCCCTGTTCAACCAACCTGTCTTATTGGGGCAGTAATATTTGCAGGGCCGGATGGGTGGTTGCCAGTGAGAAAGAGTTGCCGGAGAAAGCGGCTGCGTATATCCGTGCGTTTGCTGCGCCCTATTTCAGCGCCTGTGCAGAATGGTTGAAGATGTTGCGCATTGGTGCAGTTGGAGGTGAAATCTACTCGCGCATACAGGAATTGCTGCCGTTTGAACAGTTCAATGTTTTTTTGAATCCCGGTCACCTGATTCATTTTGAAGAATGGGTTAGCTCTCCAATTTATGAAGGCTCCTTAGACACTATCCGCAGTGGTATGTATTTTCAGTTGGATATAATTCCGAGGTCGAAACAATATTTTTCTTCACGCATGGAGGATGGATATGTAGTTGCGGATGAAAAGCTTCAACAGGAATTAAAGAAGGCTTTCCCCGATTGTTATGATCGATGTATGGCGCGAAGGAATTTCATGCAGGAGGAACTGGGTTTTTTGCTGCCTAAAGAAATTCTCCCCCTCTCAAATACAGCAGGTCTGGTGCCACCTTTTTTTCTTGATTACCAGACTGTACTTAGCTTTAAATCCTGATGTATGTATTGATTATTGCTGCTGCTTGGCTGCCTTTTCTCTTTCTATTCTAAAGCAAACGAGAAGAATTGCTGAATGCTATTTTCAACATCGCGCCCCGGGTAAAATATAAACGATCAATGGCCTGTTTTACACTTTCGCCTTTCTGGATTTGTTTTAAATAATGTGGCACTCCTCCCATCGCCATATAAAGCTCCAGCAATTGGTAGGAATCCAGGCGGATTCCTCTGCTTAACAGATATTCACGGGTTTCATACAACTTGAAGGGTAGTAACTGAATCGGCGCTCTTGTTATCCGGTTATGTAATCCGCCTTTATTGTTGATGATTATTTTAATCATCCAGGACGCTGCTGATCCGCATAAAACAAGTTTCAGCATAAGCTGGCGTGAGGCCCAGCTGTTGATTTAATGAAGCCCAAAGGCACCTGCAAATTCAAATTCGTTTTCAAAATAATTACGGATTAAATAAGTTTGGAGTGAAGCGCTTCATTCAGTATTTTTTTCTCTGCAATCCTGCCTGTTATTTGGTCTGATATCAGTTACGGACAGGTATAAATTTTTATAATCGTCCGTAACTATGGTTTTACAGACCAAATTGCTTTAAATGATGCTTCGCGTGCTTGTGGAGTAACTGTATCTGTCCAGCATAATTAAGCGGACCAAAAAATGGATTAATGATTTCCCGCTCCGGGTTTTCGGCAAATGCCTTTTCAAAGGCGGTGAGAGCCCGCTTTAATTCGGAGATGGCAGTTTCCATATCGGGCAGCCGAACGGGTTGCGGTATTTCTGGTAATAAGGGGTTCTTGGTGTTCTCGCGGAAGGGTTCTTCGCTGAACAGGAATTTAACCATCAGCGGCAGGCGGTCTGCCGGGGTGTATAATTGAATGGGGATTTTTCCGGCAGCTACCAGTGTTGCATCAATAAAATGCTCCACCATTTGCTGGACATTCATTTTGCCCCAGCAGGGTGGGGTGGACGGATCAAGGGTGTTGAGAAGAGCAGGAAATTCTTCCAGCAGGAAGTATAGTTTGGAGTGGTTCATATGAGTTGGTGTGTTTTTTCACCCGACGGGACGGCTGCCGCCTTACCCAACGGGAGAAAAAACACACCCGTCGGGTAAACCCGACGGGTGAAAATTAGGCGGCTTTGCGCTTTTCGATTTCGGCGCAGAGTGCTTCGAAAATATCATCCACCGTGCCTTCCCCTTTTACTTCCACCACTTTGCCGAATTCACGGTAATGGTCGGCTACGGCTGAAGTCTTTTTATGATATTCTTCTATTCGGGCGCGGATAATACCTTCATTCACATCATCGGTACGTCCGCTGGTTAGTCCTCGGTTCAATAAGCGTTTTACCAATTCTTCCTCGGTTACACCAAGGGCCAGTACCACATTGATAGCCTCCTCCCGCTGCGCCAGTAAGGTATCCAGCGCTTCTGACTGTGCCTTGGTACGCGGAAAGCCGTCAAACAGGAATCCCTTCGCTTCCGGATTATTGTCGAGTGCAGAACGGATCATACCGATAACCACCGCATCCGGAACCAGTTCACCCCGGTCCATAAAACCCTTGGCTTCCAACCCCAAAGTGGTTTTATTGGCGATCTCTGAACGCAGCAAATCGCCGGTAGACAAATGTTTCAAACCATAACGGGAGATCAGTCGCTCCGACTGTGTACCTTTCCCACTGCCGGGAGGACCAAATAGAATTAAATTAAACATGTTGTTAAAAAGCTCAGATGAATGTCAAATTTACGGGTTAGAGCCTAAAAATATTCCATTAAAACCCGATTAACCTTGAAAACTGTCAACCAGCTGACAATCCAAACGAACCAGTGGGCCGTAGCTTTGTTATATAAATATGCGAACTATGTATGTGAAATTTGCCCTGCTCGCCTGTCTGCTGGCCTTCCAGCAATGCAGTTTTTCGCAGCAATCAAAAGAAAAAATCAAATCAATGGATACGTCTAAAAACCCTGTATTCTCTCGTTCCTCAACCGATAAAGTCAATCTCAGTGAGGAGGAATGGAAAAAAATCCTGCCGGCTGATGTGTATCATATCGCCCGCCAGAAAGGAACAGAACGTCCCTGGTCCAGCCCCTTCGAAACCTCTAAAGAAATAGGTACTTACCATTGCGCTGCCTGCGGAAACGCCCTTTTCCAGAGCGATACCAAATTTGAAAGCGGTTGCGGCTGGCCCAGTTTTTACCAGCCTATTTCCAAAACCAGTATCATCTATACGCCCGATAATACCCATGGCATGCGCCGCACGGAGGTTCAATGTGGCCGTTGCAAGGCGCACCTGGGACATGTTTTTGAAGATGGTCCCCCACCAACCGGCCTCCGTTATTGCATTAACGGCCTGATTCTGGACTTTGCAAAAGCAAAAGCCGCAGAAAAAGCCTATAACGAAAAGAATAAGGAACAATAATCCAGTTGCCAAGATCCGGAAAACGGGCAAAAAAGTCGATTGATCGGGAAATGGTGAGCGATGACCGAAGACATTCTTTTTTAAAGATTAGCCGGTGCATCTTTACATCATGAAGCAGCAGTAAGCGAATTGTCTCGGTTGTTACATATGGACAAATTCTGGATCTGGATCACTTAACACTACTAAAAAAGAAAAGCCCCTCTGGACGGGGGCTTTTTCGTTTAGGTGTCAGACACTAGTTCCAACATGTATCTGACACCTCTCTAACACTGTTCTAACACCTGTCTGACACTTATCACTTCACTTCATCCAATTCCACCTTCACGGTTACTTCTACGTCCTTGCCAACAACCAGTCCGCCGGTTTCGGTTGCACGGTCCCATTTCAGGTTATAATCAAAGCGATTAATAGTGGTAGTTGCCTTGAAACCTGCCTTACGGCCACGGCCACCCGCAATTACCCCACCATGTGATACTTCAAAGGTTACCGGTTTGGTTACATCCCGGATCGTCAGGTTGCCACTCAGGCTGTATTTGTTATTTCCCAATGGTTTCATTGAGGTGCTTTCAAATTTGATAGTGGGATATTTTTCCGCATTGAAAAAGTCATCGCTTTTCAGGTGCCCATCGCGGCGCTCATTATCCGTATTGATGGAGTTCACATCCACTGTAAAGGCAATCTTTGCATCAGAAAAATCATCTTTGGAGTGCTCTACTGTTCCATCCCACATTTTAAAGGTTCCTTCTGCTTCTGATACTACCATGTGATTCACCGAGAACCGAACACTGGAATGTCCCTTGTCCAGTTTCCATTTGGTTTGAGCTGAGGCAGAGAATCCAAGCGTCATAGCAGCCGCCACCATAAGCACGTTCCATTTTTGCATATAAATTGGTTTTATTGGTTAAACACTAAGGTACACCTTTCATCAATTTCCGATCATTGTTCCCACATTATCCTTTAATTTCCAAGTTCAAATTTTTACTGCACATGACACACTGGAGAAAATTAGGGCTGGCAGGCTTTCTGCTGGTAGGTTCTGCTTTTGTAACAACAGCACAAAAAAAGACAGCTCGAAAAACACCGGGCCCTGCACCTGTTGCCGAAACCGTTTCACTGGATCAGTTCAAAAACATGAAACCCCGGAATATCGGTCCGGCTGGTATGAGTGGCCGTATCACTGCCATTGATGCCGTGGTGGATGACCCCAATATTATTTACCTGGGTTCTGCTTCCGGCGGAGTATGGAAAACCATCAACGGTGGCCATGAATGGAAACCAGTTTTTGATGAACAACCCATCCTCAATATCGGATCGGTTGCGGTGCAGCAATCCAATCCCAATGTGGTTTGGGTGGGTACCGGCGAGGGCAATCCGCGAAACTCGATCAATATAGGTGAAGGCATGTATAAATCCATCGATGGTGGTAAATCATGGAACCGCACGGGACTCGAAAAAACGCGGAATATCCATCGGGTATTGATTGATCCCTCCAATCCAAACACCGTGTATGCCGGGGTTATTGGCAATCCCTATGCGTTCCATCCCGATCGTGGGGTATTCAAAACCACCGACGGCGGACAAAGCTGGAACAAGATTCTCTACACCAACGACAGTTCCGGAATTTCTGATATGATCATGGACCCCTCCAATCCCAATAAACTATTTGCCGCCATGTGGCAGCATTACCGCACGCCCTGGAGTTTCATGAGTGGCGGTGGCGGAAGCGGCTTGTATATGACCGTGGACGGTGGTAAAGCATGGAAAAAACTCGGCAAGGAAAACGGTTTGCCGGAAGGAGATTACGGCAGAATCGGTCTGGCCATTGCACGTAATAATCCGAATGTGGTCTATGCGCTGGTGGAAGCCACCAAAAACGGCTTGTACAAAAGCGAAGACGGTGGGTACAACTGGAAATTGGTAAACAGCAATCCGGCCTGGGTAACAAACCGGCCCTTCTATTTTCAGGAAATTGCCGTGGATCCGCTCAACGAAAACCGGGTATGGCTGATTTATCAGATGATTGCCAAAAGTGAAGATGGTGGTAAGGATTTTGAAGTGGTCATCCCCTATAATGGGATCCATCCCGATCACCATGCGTTCTGGATTCATCCCAAAGACAATAAATTCATCATCGACGGAAATGATGGCGGTATCGGTATCACCCGCGATATGGGTAAGAACTGGGTTTTTGATGAAAAGCTGCCGGTTGGGCAATTCTATCATATTAATGTAGATAACGAGCAGCCCTATAATGTAATGGGTGGCATGCAGGACAATGGCTCCTGGCGAGGTCCGGCTTATACCTGGATGAGCGCCGGTATCAAAAACTATTATTGGGAAAATCTCTGGGGCGGTGATGGTTTTGATGTGATGCCTGATGCCGAAGATGCCAGCTGGGTATATGCCATGAGCCAGCAGGGAAATGTGGGCAGATATAATGTTACTACCGGCGAATCCTGGACTATCAAACCGGCTAACCCCAATCTTCAAACGATTTTGCGGTTCAACTGGAATGCCGGGATGGCGCAGGATCCCTTCGATAAAAAAACCATCTATTTCGGAAGTCAGTACCTGCATAAGAGTACAGATAAAGGGGTGACCTGGGAAATGATTTCCGGCGACCTCACCACCAATGATTCCAGCAAAATTGATCAGAATAAAAATGGCGGACTGAGCCTTGATATCACTGGAGCAGAAAACCATTGTACTATTTTAACTATTGCACCATCTGCCAAACAGCAGGGAGTTATTTGGGTAGGTACCGATGATGGAAATGTTCAGCTTACACAGGATGGCGGGAAAAGCTGGACGAATTTCCGGGGTAAAATTCCGGGAATGCCCTTGGGATCCTGGGTGCAGCAAATCCAACCCTCCCGCCACAATGCAGCAGAGGCCATGGTGGTGGTGAATGATTATCGCCGGGGCGATTTCAAACCCTATATTTTTCGCACCCTGGATTTTGGTAAAACCTGGACAAACCTTGCAGACAATAAGAATCTGGTGGGATATGCGCTTTCTGTTTTACAGGATCCAACCGAACCCAACCTGATTTTTGTGGGTACCGAACAGGGCCTGTGGGTGAGTCTGAATAATGGAGTCAGCTTTGAGCAATGGAAAAACGGTTATCCTTCCGTATCTACCTATGATATGGCGATTCAGGAAAGGGAAGCAGATCTGGTGATTGCGACTTTTGGACGGTCGATTTGGGTTCTGGATGATATCCGACCCCTTCGTAAACTGGCCGCCAACAAAGGGATGGCCACCAAAACGGCATTGACTGTTTTCCCCGCACCTGTTGGTGTGCAGGCGGAAATCCGGAATGCCCCCGGTTATGAATGGAGTACCTGGGGAATCTGGGATGCAGAGAACCGACGCAGAGGTGCGGCATTGACCTATTTGGTAGATAAATCCCGCCTGGATACAAGCGCAAGGAAGAAAGCAGATAGTCTTTGGGTAAAAATTTACGATGATAAAAATGAACTGATCCGAACGTTGAAATGGAAGGCTGATTCGGGGTATAATCGCAATTATTGGGGTTTTGAGCAGAAAGGATACCGGCGTCCGGGTTCACCCAAGCCACGGCCGAATGCACCGGAGCCGGGAGGGGAGGATGTTTTCCCGGGAACCTATAAAGTGGTAATGGAACTGGCAGGCGTGAAGGATTCTACCATGCTGACCGTGGTGGGTGATCCCCGCATGGGAGATCGGCGCGAAGTATTATTGGCACAGCGGCAGTTAAGAGATCGGCTTAAAAAAAGCAGTGATAAATTAATCGAAGGGATGGATCGCCTGACAGATGCAGAAGACCTGACCAAAAAAATGGACGCACAATTAAAAGATCTTACCGGTAAGGACGCGGACACCTTACGTAAGGCAGGGAAAGCGATGCAGGAAGAAATCAAATCGATCCGCGAATTTATTAATGGAAAAACCATTGAACGCCAGGGCTATGGCCGTCCGCAGCAGCCACCCACTCCGATGAGTGTATTGCAACTGGCAGGCAGGTACATAGGTGCCAAGCCGGTGAAACCGGGTGCACAGGAAGAACAACTGGTGAAAGACGCAGAGTTCAAACTGGGTGAAGCAGTAACCAAAATAAATGCCTTTTTCAGTGGCAAATGGGCAGGGTACCGGAAGCTGGTGGAAGCTAATCCGATTCAATTATTTAAGGAATATCAACCGATACAATAAGCCCAAAGTGGCAGGTTGTGGATAAGTGAAAAGGTCCCGTTTGCATAATGCAGCCGGGACCTTTTATATAGCCGAGACCTGAAAATTTTCTATTCTTATAATCCCAGTTCATTCAATTGCTGTTGGGTAAAGGGCTTTTCCATAATTCGTAACCGATGCTGGTCCACATGTTGCGGAATAGTTGGATGGAATGCACTTATTAAATGAATATTCAGCTCCGGGTACTTATCAAGTAATTCCGGTGCCTGTTCCCATCCGAGTCCATCGGGTAGGTTATTGTCTAAAAAGAGTACATCGGGATTAAGCGTTGCCAGCTTGGCCAGGCCTTCTTCCAGTGTGTTTGCGATAGATACTTCGTATTGTTTTCGGGTAAAATAAATCTTCATCAACAAACACAAATCCTCTTCATCGTCTACGATTAGTATTTTCTTGGCTGAACCCATGTTTAAACTTCCGCTAATAAAATGCCACAATTTTTTACGCTTACCAGGGGGTGAATCCTTATCGGTATGGGGAGTATTTTCCCCATGAATTTCCTCTGAAATGTAAGCTGGGTACAATTTAGGTAAAGTTTAGTCTGGCACGAAGTTTTGACCAGACTAATCAGATTAAAATTTATAACCAGTTAAATTGAATACTATGACAACTACATCAAAAATCGTTTTAGGGGTACTGGGTGCTGCAGCAGCAGGTGTTGCAATCGGCCTATTGGTAGCTCCTGAAAAAGGGAAAGATCTTCGTAACAAGATTGCCGATAATGCAAAAAACTGGGCCGATGAATTTGGAACCTGGTTGAGCGATAAAAAGTCTGAAGCAACGATGGCTGCTAAGAAAATGGCATCCAAAGCAGAAGATATTGCAGATGAAGCTGGTCAGGAATATAATAGAGCCAAGCGCTCTATGAGTTAAGTGGAAACGGGTCGCATTGTCGGGTTGGGCAATGCGACATTTTTTAACTTCTGAACAGTTCATTATGGAAACACTAAAAACAAAGGCAGCGGATTTGTTGGAACACGGAGGCGAACTGCTAGACACCTATTATCGCCTGACGGTGGTGAATGCAACAGAAAAAGTTGCCAAAGCCAGTTCGGTAAGTGTAGTGGCCCTGGCTGCTGCCATATTCGGACTGATTGTGGTTTTTTTTGGTGGCATCGGCATGGCCTGGTGGATCGGTGAAACGATGAACAATATGAAAGCGGGCTTTTTTATTGTTGGCGGATTTTTTCTGCTGGGTCTGGCTGCGCTGCTTGTATTTCGTAAATCTCTTCTGGTGCCGATGATTCGTAACCAGATAATACAATCAATATATGATAAATCCGATACGCACACACCGTGATTTGCTGGAAGAAAAAGCGCGACTCAAGAGTCTGCTGGTAATTCAGAAAAACCAGGTTCGACAAGATTGGATGGGTATTGAAGAAGAATTGGAACCGGCTACCAAACTGGTGGGTTCACTGGGTATGTTTACTTCTACAAAATCCAATAACCCCTTGTTGAAATTAGGTCTGGATCTTGGTATTGATATATTGTTGCGCAGAACTCTTTTTAAAAATACGGGACTGCTAACCAGACTTGGCGCACCTATACTGGTCCGTAACCTTGCTACCAATCTTTTTGATAAAAAGGGTTCTGGTATATGGAAAGGGATTCAGTCTTTATTAAGTGGTAAAAACGGGAAAGAGACAGTTGTTCCTGCAGGTTAAAATATGCCTGACTTATGGAATTTGTGCTGTTTTGAACCAGTAAGAACGAATGTCTTCAATAGTCTTAACTAAATTTTCAAAACCTACTGGTTTTACTACATAGGTATTCGCCCCCAATTCGTAGCAGCGATTGATTTCGTTCTCATTTTTGGTGGTGGTAAATACTACTACGGGGATCTTCTTGAAACGGGGATCCTCTTTTAGTTCTTTTAAAACTTCGCGCCCGTCTTTTTTGGGCATATTTAGATCAAGCAGAATAAATCCTGGCAGATGATTTTCATTGCCTGCATCCTGAGGGTTCAGGTTACTCAAATAATCGAGCAGTTCAACTCCGTTCTCTACGAACTGGAGTTTACCGGTGAAACCGTTTTCCGCGAAAGCGGTTTCCAAAAGGAAACGGTCATCGGCATCATCTTCTGCTACGAGAATATAAATCTTATTCATAAGTAAATGTACAAAGAAAGGGCAGTGATCCTGCCCTTTCAATAAATTTCAGGGTTAACCCTTTTTCAGCATCCCTCCAATTAGGGATACGAGGAATAATACAATAAAAATGTAAAAAAGAATTTTTGCTATACCAGCTGCTCCGGCAGCAATTCCGCCAAATCCGAAAAGCGCTGCTACCAGTGCAACCACCAGGAAAATAATTGTCCAGCGTAACATAATTCGTTGATTTAGGTGTGATCAATTAAGATACTATCCCCCCGGTTAAATTATCGTGCCATTGCACCATTCACCCGACCGGTGGCACCCGACCGGTGCCACCGGTCGGGTGGAATTTAGACTTTGGGGAAGTACATGGTGAAGGCGGCTCCCTGGTTAACTTCGGCGAAGGCATCGATTATTCCGTTGTGATTGGCCATAACACGCTGACAGATAGCCAACCCGATTCCTTTACCGGATCGCTCTTCCTGTGAGTGCAGTCGGCGGAACAATTGAAAAACCTTGTCTTTGTATTCATTTTCAAAACCGATCCCATTGTCCTGAATAGTAATGGCATGATAATGTTTCTGAAGGGTTGGCAGACCTTTAATATTTATTTCATTGATATCCACTTCACGGTGAGTAATCGAAATAACTGGTGGCACCTCCTCTCTATGATACCACAACGCGTTGTCCAGTAGTGCTTTGAACATGGTATGCACCTGTTCAGGGTAGATATGAAGGTCGGGTAAATCTCCGATTTCAATTGTTGCCTGCAGTTGGTTGATCCGATCCTGCTTTTCCCGAACCACTTCTTCCCATAGCTTTTTGGTGGAAATCAGGACTTCTTTTTCTTTCCATTCCAGCAGGTTCATGTAAGTGGAGATATCCTCCAGCATCCCTTGCAATTTCTTTCCTGAAGCATCAATACGGGAAAGGATCATTTGACCTTCTTCATCCAAACGGTCTTTCTGACGAATTCTCAGGCGGTCAGAAAATGTCCGGATTTTTCGAACAGGTTCCTGCAGATCATGCGAAGCGGCAAAGGCCAGTTGGGTCAGTTCATCATTACTTTGTTTCAGGGATAACAATTGTTCCTGCAGCTCCTGCTGAAAGCGAAAACGATCCAGCATCGCTTTCACAAGTAATATAAAAGAAGCAAGAAAAACAATTCCAACTATTGCAGTAACAATTTTAAGTGTGCGGGGAGTAAGTTTCTGGAACCGTTCTTTTTGTTCAAACCGTTCTTTTAATAAACCTTCTTCTTCTTTTTCCATTAAAGCCAGGTTTTCTTTAAAACTGGCCATCAGATCACGGCCTTTGGCCACCCTTTGCAGGATATCTTTTTGGGAAGAATCGGCATCAACCGATAGTTCCAGCGATTCCAATAACTGAATCCGCAATTGAAGTGTGCTGCGAATCATGGCCAGTCTGTTTTCCTGTCTGGGGTTATCGGTAATGAGTTTTCCCAATTCTGTTATCAATCCCTTGTACTCGGACTTAATTTGATCCATCGGGACCAGATAACTGCTATCCCGGGTGATAACAAATCCTCTGATGGAAGTTTCTGCTTCTGTAATTACATCACTGAGGCTTTTCAGGGTCCCCATTACCTTATAGGTATGTTCCACCTGATTGGAATAACGGATCATGGAATTCATCCGCTGAAAACTTATGAGGCTGAAAACTACCATCACAATCAGTGTAGTGGTGAATCCAATAATCAGATATAGGAATAAATTACGCTTCATTAAAATTGTTTTCCCCGATATGGGGAATTTTAGCCACATTTGTTAAATATCCAGTGAAAAAAGCTGTTTAACGTGTAACAAAAATAAAAGTTTAAACTTCTTATAATCAATCCGTTAGAAAAAAAATTTACTATCCGGCAGCACTTATAAAAACTGGCTCTTTGCTTGATTCTATAAACCTACAAAACCTGTGTTTATGATCAGCCAGCACCAATCACAACAACAGACACAAAAAATTTTACCGCAGCAGATTCAGCTACTGAACCTGTTTCAGTACAACAGCCAGGAATTATTGCTGCATCTCCGTCAGGAAATGGAACAAAACCCCTATCTGGAGGAAGTAGCCGAACACAAAGAAGAAGGTCCCTGTGATAAATACGACCTCCAGGCGGAAGCGGAGTACAAAGACTGGGACGAGTATGCTTACAATGATGTGCCCGATTACAAACAAGAGTACGCCAACTATTTCAACGAATCAGACATGCCGGAACGTCCATTGGCTGCACCTGCCGATTTTAGGGAGGAAGCCAAACGACAGTTGGACCTGCTCAACCTGACCGATCGGCAGACTGCCATTGGTAATTACCTGATTGATTGCCTGGAAGATACCGGCTTGCTGGAAAAGGACCTCGATACGCTTGCGGATGATTTTTCCTTTTCCCAATTTCTGACAACTCCGGAGGAAATTGAATCAATACTTGGTTTTATACATACCCTGGAGCCAGTAGGTATCGGAGCACGTTCCATCGGAGAAAGTTGGTTATTGCAATTACGTTCCCGGACGCATAAAAATCTGATGGTACGGAAGGCAATTGATTTATTGGAGAATTATTACGAGGATTTCAAAAACCGCCGATTTGAAAAACTGATGGACAAACTTGAATTGGTTGAAGTAGAGTTTCGGGAATTGATCAGTTTCCTTAGTAAAATGCCTATGCGTCCTGTTGCGAACGATGTGCATTCCCTGAGTCCCAAAAATAATATCGTTCCGGATGTGGAGATTCTGCGTAACGGAGACGATTATACGATCATCGTTTGCGGTATACATAGTGAACAATTCCGTTTGAGTGATACCCTGCAGGAAAGTATGGATCAAACCAAGGATAAAGCGGCGCTTCAATATCTTCGTTCTAAAATGCAATCAGCCAACTGGTTGCTGTATGCAGTTAAACAGCGGAATGAAAGCATCATGAAAATTACCAAGGCCATCCTGCAGATGCAGCGTGCTTATTTTGAAGAGGGTGATATCAACCTGCTTCAGCCGATGGTACTTAAACATATTGCCGACAAGGTTGGTTTGGATATTTCAACCATCTCCCGCTTAACCAGTAATAAATATGCGCAAACGCCTTTTGGAACCATTCACCTGAAAGAATTGTTTACAGAAGGGATCGAAAACAAAGAAGGGGAAGTTATCAGTAACCGGGTAATCCGGCATGCATTGGAAGAGGTGATTGAACGGGAAGATAAGCGGAACCCTTATACTGATCAACAATTGGTAGGGATTTTATTAAACAGAGGATATAAAGTAGCCCGGAGAACCGTTGCCAAGTACCGTGATCTGCTGCATATTCCGGTAGCACAGGTACGCGCCATCTGGGCATAACATAAAAAACAAAAAAAAGACCAATGCAGAAAATTCTGGTAATAGACGATGATCGGGATATGTGCCTCCTCCTCAACCGCTTTCTTACGAAGCGCGGTTACCAGGTGGTGGAGTATTACAATGGCAGAAAGGCTTTGGAATATATCAGCTCAGAAAAACCAGATCTGATTCTTTGTGATTTTCGCCTGGAGGACATGGATGGCAAACAGGTCCTGATCAAAACCCGGGAAATTCATCCCTCTGTTCCTTTTATAATCATCACAGGTTACAGCGATGTAAAAATGGCGGTGGAAATTCTCAAGCTGGGTGCGTATGATTATGTTACCAAACCGGTTTTCCCCGATGAAATTCTGGTAACTATCAAAAAAGCGCTTTCTTCGGAAAGAACAGAGCAGCAACTATTCAGTAGTGCTCCGGCAGCCCAACCAGCCCGAAAAACAAAACCGGCAGGTGAAGAGGAGAAATACATTTTCGGCAAAACACCGGAGATGGTGAATATCATCAAACAGATTGAACTGGTTGCTCCAACCAATTATAGTGTTATTATTTATGGAGAAAGTGGCAGTGGAAAGGAAGCCATCGCACAGAAAATCCATATGCAAAGCAGTCGGAAGCAACAGCCGTTTATTGCAATAGATTGTGGTGCATTGTCGCGCGAGTTGGCCGGGAGTGAATTGTTTGGTCACGAAAAGGGTTCTTTTACAGGAGCCTTAAATCAGAAAATAGGCAGTCTTGAACTGGCAAATGGCGGCACCATTTTTCTGGATGAAATTGCCAATCTGCCCTATGATATACAGGTTGCTTTGTTACGTGTTGTGCAGGAAAGAAAAATTCGCCGGGTGGGTGGTAACAAGGATATTGAATTGGACCTTCGGATAATAGTGGCCAGCAATGAAAAATTATGGGATGCAGCGAGAAACGGAAAATTCAGGGAAGATTTATATCATCGATTTAATGAATTCTCCATTAATGTTCCGCCTTTGCGTGAACGAGCGGAGGATATTCTGTTATATGCCCGCCATTTCCTGACTTTAACCAATCAGGAATTAGGAAAAAACATTGCCGATTTCTCAGCGGAAGTGCAACAGGTTTTCAATAGTTATCCCTGGTATGGCAACCTGCGCGAATTAAAAAATGTAGTTAAACGTTCAGTTCTTTTAACAGATGGGTTACAGGTTGGATTGCAGGCACTTCCATTTGAAATTATTTATCACAATAAATTAAATTCAGAAAATTCCCCGGCAGTTGCAGCAACCGGGAATTTTCAATCATCGAATGCGGTTTCCATACCGGCAGAAACTGCGGCTGCACCTGGTATTCCAAGTTTCAATGAAAACAGTTTAAAAGCCGTGAGCATTGATGCAGAATATGAAATGATTGTGGAAGCATTAAAACAATCCAATTTCAATAAAACCAAAGCTGCCAAACTGCTGAATATTGATCGAAAAACCCTTTACAACAAAATGAAGCAATATCAGCAATTCAATAATATGTAATGACCGTAGAAAACGATTTAATCCCTATCCAGCAGCTTCGTGAGCTGCTTGCATCGGGAGAAAGCAACGAAGAACTGGTTAAGCAAATCACCAATTTGTTTCCTGCCCTTATTTATGTATATGATACAGATAAGGGCAAGATCCGTTATATCAACCGTAAGATTACTGATTTGCTTGGGTATACATGGGATGATGTGGCTTCCTGGAAAGAAGATCTTTCCCAATTGGTTTATCAGGAAGATCTGCCTACCGTACTGGAGGAATTGAAAAAACTCAATGCAGATGCAACCGAACATTGTTTCCAATGCAGACTGAGTCATAAGGAACATACTTTTCGCATTTTCAAAACAGTTGGTACGGTTTTACGACGTAATGAAGACGGTGCACCGGCAAGTCTGCTGCTGCTTTCGCAGGATATTACAGAACAAATAAAACTGGAAGAAGAACGAAGTGCTGCAAGGCAGTTGATTGATGATACCGAACAAATGCTGGGAGTGGGCATGTGGAGTCATGATCAGGCTACCGGTAAAACTGATTGGTCAGATGGTATGTACCAGTTGATGGGATACAGCCGGCAGGACCTGCCCCAGATTCCATCGGGTTTGTTTTATGAGCATGTCTGCCCAAAGGATCTGGAGATGTTGCGTCTGAAAATTCAGGAGGCCCTGGAATCAGGAAAGGAATTTCGCCATGATTTTTCCATTGAGCGTAAGGATGGGAAGCGAATTTTCATTACAACGGTTACCAAGCCGGTAGTGGATGAGGGTGGCCGGGTGTTGAAGTTAAATGGTATCAATCGTGATATCAGCGATCAGTACCAGCAAACCATGGAGTACAATGCCAATAAGGAATTTCAGAAAGAGACCGAGCGAATGCTGAATTACGGAATCTTTATCTGGAATGCAGATTCCAAACTCATTTCATGGTCAGACGGATTGTTTGAAATTTTTGAATACGACCGTGCTTCCTTTGCAACACCGCTCACCATGTTCTGGTATTTTGATCAGATTGTGGAAGATGACCGGGAGAAGGTTCAAAAAACAATCAAGGATGCATTGGCAGAAAAAAAAGAATTCGAAATCGAATACAGTATTCTAACAGGCAAAGGCAACCTGAAAATTGTAAATACCAAGGGTACGGTTGTGGTGGATAACAAAAACAATCCGATCCGGATGATTGGTAATACCCGTGACATTACCCATATCAAAAAGGTTGAAATCGATTTGCAGCGGAATTTGCGTGAATTGAATCGTTCCAATAAGGAACTGGAAGAATTTGCCTATGCGGCATCACATGATTTACAGGAACCACTCAGGAAGATTACGACCTTTGGTTCCAGGCTTTTTCAGAAATTTTCGGCTCAATTAGGAGACGAAGGCTATATGTATATTAATCGTATGCAGGTTGCAACGGATCATATGAGAAGCCTGATTGAAAATCTTTTGGAACTATCCAGGGTTACTCGGAATAAACAGCCCTTTGAAAAAGTGGGACTTGATAAATTGTTTTACGATGTCATCAGTGACCTTGAATTATCAATAGAAGAAACAGGCGCGGAAATTCAGGTGGGGAAACTGCCTCAGGTGGATGGTATACCATCTTTACTCCGACAGCTTTTTATAAATTTATTATCCAATTCGATTAAGTTTCATCAGGCCGGACAAGCGCCAAAGGTTGAGATCAGTTCGAGACCATTGAACAAAAAAGAAAAAGAAACTCATTTTCTCAGCCCATCATCCAACTATATTCAGATTGATATAAGGGATCATGGAATTGGATTTGACCAGGAATACGAACAGCGGATTTTTCAGGTATTTCAACGGCTGCATGGAAAATCGGAATACCCCGGCACAGGAATAGGACTGGCAATCTGTAAACGAATTGCCGAACGGCATAACGGCTTTATCAGCGCCTCCGGTAAGGAAGGTGAGGGTGCCGTTTTCTCTATCATTTTACCCGAAAAACAATAACCACAAATGCCTTTTTTAAATAAGCTTATCCGTATTCTGATAGTTGATGATGATGAGGACGATTTTTTTATTACCAGTGATTATATAAAGGAAATAGAAAATGGACATTTTCAGATAGACTGGGCGAATCAATATACCAAAGCGTTGGAAAATATGTGCAGCGGAACCTACGATGTTTATTTTGTTGATTATAGGCTCGGCGCTAAAACAGGTATTGATCTTCTAAGAGAGGCCGTCACTACCAATTGTGAAGCACCAATTATTTTACTAACGGGAAAAGGCAATCGTGAAATTGACCGGGAGGCCATGCGTCTTGGTGCATTTGATTATCTGGTAAAAACAGATTTGAATACGGAAAAACTGGAACGTACGATTCGCTATGCTCTGGAGCGTTCTGCCAATATAAAAGCCATTAAAAAGAATGAGCAAAAATTCCGAAATATTTTTGAGCAATCGATGGATGCAGTTTTTATAACGGATATGCAACTTCGGTTTTTGGATCTGAATCCGGCAGCTATTGAAATGTTGGGACTTAATCGGGAGGCGTTTACGCAATATGCACTAACCGATTTTATGGAGAATGAGTCGCTAGCTACTCATTTTCGAATTCTGCTGCAATCAGGAAATGATGTCAATGATAAGGAAATAGAGATTAAAACAGCCGAAGATGAAAATCGTTCCTGTATTTTTTCCGCATCGGTGGAAACAGATATGGAGGGTAGAAAATACATCCAGGGAATCCTGCACGATATCTCCAATCTGAAAAAAGCCGAGTGGTTAACCCTGCAAACGGAGAAACTGGCTGCTGCCGGCCGGTTGGTAAGAACATTGGCTCATGAGGTTAGAAATCCCCTCAATAATATCAGCTTATCAGCTGATCAGTTACTCCAGGAAATGAAGGATGAGGAGGGCTTGCTTTATCTTGATGTAATTCGTAGAAACAGTGCCCGTATCAGCACAATTATTACTGAATTGCTGAACAGTTCCCGTCCTTCAGAAATTGAATTGGATAAAACCGGTTTACAGGAGTTGCTGCAGGAAGTGATTGATCAGGCAGCAGATAGTTTACAATTGAAAAATGTAGAGTTGGTGGTGGATTTTCAGCCATCTACATTTTATGTTTTGGCTGACAAGAGCAAATTGAAAATTGCTTTTATGAACCTGGTCGTGAATGCAATTGAGGCGATGGAGACAACTGAAAAATCGCGCCTTATTGTCCGACTTTTTTCTCAGGAGAATCAGGCGATTTGTGAAATTACCGATAATGGGTGTGGTATAACTGCAGAAAACCTGAGTCGCTTGTTTGAACCATATTATACCAGCAAGAGAAATGGGATGGGATTGGGGTTGGCTTCCACCATGAATATTATTCAATCGCATAAGGGATATATTGAAGTGTATTCGAAACCGGATCAGGGAACAAGTTTTATAGTTCATTTACCTCTGGAAGAAACCAGTAAAATGCCCTGTACCTAAAAGAAAAAAGCTGCCTTACGGCAGCCTTTTTTACGGGATTCGGATACTCCAACCTAAAACCCGACACCTATAAATAAGCTGATATTGCTGTTTTTGGTATCGCGGAAAGCTTCACCGGCAATGGATCCGGATTTGCCTACTTCTCTCATACCGAGCGTGTAACGGGCACCGATTGTAGTAGGTCCCAGATCAATACCAAAACCTGCAGCCAGACCATAATCAAAACGATTCAGGTTTTCCGGATTCAAGTCGGCAATTTCATCTACTGATCCATCAGATTCAAGATCGGTGATATTCGCACCTGCCAGATAACTAACATATGGACCGGCATGAATGTTGAAATTTTTAGCGAGATTAATCACACCCAGCACCGGCATTTCTATATAGTGCAAATTGGTACGATATTCTCCTTCGCCAAAAACGGCATTGTCATAAGTACGTTTACTTCCCTTGTTGGAATACAGTAATTCAGGTTGAATAGAAAATCCTTTAAATACGGGTAATTTGGCATACACACCAGCATTCAAACCCGCTTTAAGGTTATTGTCATTCACCTCATCACTGTAAAAATTACTAAGGTTCAAACCTGCTTTAACACCGAAACGGGGACTTAGTCCGTTTCCACTCATTTCCTGTTGTTGGGCCTGCAGCTGACTGGTGCTAAAAATTGCACCTGCAGTTACAAAGAGTACGGCCAGATTTCTCCATTCTTTTCTCATATAATACGATTTTGTATCAGAGAGAAGAAAAATTCTGTGCCAGCTCTTTTGTTACCCAAACCGAGAGATTTCCAGCCGGACAGGGAAAGTCTGCCCCACCTTTTTCATTTAATATGATTTCCGAGGGAATTTTACCCAAAATGTCCACCATTTTCCGTCCGGCACGATGTGTTCCCAACTCCATATATTTCCATCCATCCGAACCATTGGATAACACAACTGCGAAACCACTGTTCTCCTCTTCAACCGTGCCTGTTCGTATCCAGCCAATGCAGTTCGGATGATCGAAATAATCATGCTGATCGCCTTTTAGGCTAAGTTTTCGGAGCTTAAGCAGGGTGGGTAATTCTTCCACTGCAGACAACCAAATTTCATATTCCTGCCCATCGTCCCCATGATCTTTATAATGGGCTCCATAGAGTGCCGGATAAAAGACGCAGGGAATGCCCTCCTGCCTCAGCAAGATCAATGAATAAGCTATTGGCTTAAACCAGGCTTCAACCGGCGATTCGAGCTCCTGAAGGGGTTGCGTATCGTGATTATCTACCAGCGTAACAGTGAGTTCGGGGATTATTTTCACCAGGGAATTGTCGAAAATATGCCGCATATCAAAGTCTTTACCCATTCGGGATGCCACATAAAAATTTTGGTGAAGCGGTGCATCGAAGAGCTGCACTCTGCCAGACGTTGCATCAATATACTGATGTAATGCAGTTACATCATGAACATTCCAATATTCGCCTACAATGAATAACTGATCGTGGCAGTATTCCTGAACATAATCCACCCATTCATTGATGATTTTTGGTGACATGTGTTTCACGGCATCCAGGCGAAATCCACCTGCATTGGTAGTTTCGAGATACCATCTTCCCCAATGTTTGAGTTCTTCACGTACATGTGGATTTCGAAATTCGATATCTGCATTCATCAGGTAATCGTAATTACCCAATTCGTCATCTGTGAGGTCTTCCCATCCTTCTCCGAATTCATTCTGAATGGAAAATATTCCACTCTCCTCAATATCTTTTGCCCAGTCGATACCAGTAAAACAGGTATGGTCCCAGATGAAATTGGAATATTTCTGCCCTCTTCCCGGGAAGGTGAATTTTGTCCAGGCTTCTATTTCAAACGGTTCACTTATAAATTCTTTTCTATTATTCGGATCAACTCTGCGAACGGTTATTTTTTCCGATTCATCGGCGCCTGCTTTATGATTGAATACCACATCTGCAATTACTTTTATACCATTCTGGTGGCAGGCTTCGATGGCTGCCAGGTATTCTTCTCTGGTACCATATTTAGTGCGAATGGATCCCTTTTGGTCAAATTCGCCCAAATCAAACAGGTCATAGGTGTCATAACCGACAGAGTAACCACCGGAAGCCCCTTTATAGGCAGGCGGCAACCAAACGGCATTGATTCCTGTTTTGGCTAATTCAGGTGCTTTTTCTTTAAGTTGGTTCCATAGGGAACCGTCGGACGGATAGTACCAGTGAAAGAATTGTGCAAGGGTGATGGGTGTCATGGTTTTTTGTTAACGGTTAAAAGAAAAAATACGCATATCAGGGTGTGGTTTTTTGCATAGGGCTGCGGTAATTTGTTCAGCTGCAAGCAAACTAAAGGTGATTCCATTTCCGCCAAAGCCTAAAGCAAAAGAGGTGTTGGGCCGCTGGGGTATGGAACCTATATAGGGCAGTCCGTCTTTTGTTGACGCGAATGTGCCGGCCCATTGAAAATCAATTTTAAATGGAATGGCTGGAAATTTTTTCTTGAATTGGGCAAGTAATTGTTTTGACTTAGACTGAATATTGGCATCGCGTTTTTCTGGCGAATAAAAATCATCATCGAGTCCGCCTATAAGAACACGTTTATCTTTTGTAGTTCGAAGATATAGATAAGGTTCAGCGGTTTCCCAGATCAGGCAGTTACGAAACCAGAAATCCTGATCAGGCATTGGTTCACTGACCATAGCATAAGTGGAATGCAGGGTTTCCACTTTTTTCGGAATATAGTTCTGCGATTCATACCCGCCAGCAATTATCAGGTGCCTGGCAGTTAAATAGTACCCCTGTTCTGTAAGCAGTTCTACTGATTTTTTATGGTAGTTGATTTTTGTAACTGCCGTATTGTCAAATACACGAGCTCCTTTTCGAATACAGGATTGCAGCAAATGATGAGTGAGTTGATAGGCATCTACTTCTGCACCGAGTTGGGAATAAATTGCAGCAGGTGCTTCAAAACCCATGGTATCATGGAATTTATCCGGTTCCCACCAGCTGACCTTAAAACCATGTTTTTTCCGAAGACGAAATTCTTTTTCCAGATCAGGTACATGTTTTTTAAAGGAAGCATATTGCAAACTTGGTCGATAGGTAAATCCGGCATTGCCTTTAAACTTTCGGCAGATTTTTTCGACCGCCTCTATAGCGTATGAGCAAAGTTCGTAACTGCGTACGGCGTTTGTCTCACCCACTTTGTCAATTAATTCGTGCAACGGAGTATCTATTTCATACTGCAGCAAGGCGGTACTGGCTGCAGTCGATCCCATGCCGGCATGCCGTTTATCGCAGACAATTACACGAAATCCGGCGTTTACCAGATGCCAGGCACACAAGGCTCCGGTAATACCGGCGCCCATAACAACAAGTTCGGTTTTTTCATTTTGGGTAAGGGAGGGATAATTGCTGATCAATCCATTTTTGAGCAGCCAATAAGGGTTTGGGGAACGCAGGTCCATTTTTATTCTTTAAGTTGATTTTAATATGAAAAAATCCTAGGTTTCAGCAATCGGTTCTATTTCTTTTGCTTCTCTTTTAATTATGAAAACGGCAGTATCATTGGGCTGGATTCCCGATCCATATTTAAGTGCATACGCCTTTGTGAAAGCGGCCCCGAAATACAGGATAGCTGAAGAGTAATAGACCCAGGCCAGAATAATCATTATGGAAGCGGCTGTACCATAGGTCATGCCGTAATCAGAGCGACCGATATAATAGCCAATAAGAAACTTGCCCAAAAGAAACAGCAGAGCGGTAAAAGAAGCGCCTTTTATTGCATCTCTCCAGGCAATGGTGCCATCTGGTAAAACCCGGAAAATAATGGCAAATAAACCTGTTATGACGATAAAGATGACGAAAATGTTGAGTATGTAAAAAACAAAATAGGCAATCCCGGGAAATATGGACGCTAGCTGATCATTTAAAAGATCAAGGGTAGCGTTTACGATCAATGCTACCAATAATATAAAACTTACACCAACAACAAGCGAAAAAGAAAGGAGCCGGTTTTTTAGCAGTTTTAACCAGCCTTTTTCTGGTTTTGCTCTTATGGACCAGATAAAGTTTATGGAGCTTTGAATTTCAGTAAACACACCGGTAGCCCCAATCAGGAGCACGATAAAACCAATTATGGCACCTGAAACAGATCTGTCTGCTTTTTGAATATTTGCCAGTATACTTTGTAACTGATAGGCTGCTGAGTTGCCGACCATTCCTTTTATCTGGCCAAAAAGTTTGCCTTGCAATGCTGCTTCACCATAGAAAATTCCCGCAATGGAAATGATAAGAAGAAGAACTGGTCCTAGCGCAAATACAGTATAATAAGATAGGGATGCACTTAACTTGATGGCATCATCCTGAATAAAGGCGGCCCCCGCATTTTTAACCAATCCAAAAAATCGAATGGACTGGTTCTTTATTTTGCCTGCAAGTATGCTTATCTTCTTCATAGCCTAATAGTTTCTCAGAATGGGATATCGACAGTTTTCTGACAGAATTGTGGAAAAGAAATTATGCCGGGGTAAAAACTGGTATAAAATATATTTCTGGTTCCCTTTTTGGGGAAAGTGTTCCACGACATCCGGATTTCTACCGCTTAATTTCAGGAGGCACGTTTTTTCGATAGGTAGGGAAACAACAACATTTATCAAGACAAAAAATTAATGTTATGAGAAGCTTATTATATCTATTAGCAGTGATACTTATTATTGGTTGGTTGCTTGGATTCTTTGTATACAGCGCAACCGGGCTGATTCATATCCTACTTGTATTGGCAGTTGTTTCAATTCTGCTGAGTTTTATCAAGAGGGGAGAGGTGTGAGGAGGTGAAAAGTGAAAAGTGAAAGGTGAAAGGAGATTCAACAGCGAAATAGGATGAAGATATTCCGAAGAATTTAGACCGATAGCCATAAAAGGGCAAAGTAGAATTGTACATATGTAACAGGTTTCAGTGTAATCAATCCATTCTGGAAGATTTCGCTGAAGCCTGTTTGGTTATTTGTGCGATGTATAATAATCACAAAAAGGGAGACCATCAGCCTCCCTTTTTTAACGTTCACTTGTTCAGATCTCAAGCCTCACTTCTCACTTCCTTTCTTCTTCTTTATTTCCTCTACCTGCTTGATGAACTCATCCACTTCAGGATTTGAATAGGCACCGTAAGCATCAACCAGCATACCTTTTCGGCCATCACTGGTTTCAATTACATATAAAATCGAACTATCTTCAGGATCACTTTCTCCTTCGAAACGGTAGAAGTCAACAATTTGAATCTGGTCGGAAGTATAGGAATGCCCACTGTCCATATGTTGAAGGTGCTGATCAACCACACCAAAATTGGCTGTGTATCCGTCTTTTGTCATTTTTTCCATGCAATGACTCAAACTTTTCATAATTGCTGCATCTGAATTGGGTTTCATACGCTAGGTTTTTTAGGTTTACTATTTGTTCTTTAAAGTTCGTTATTTCAATCAGTTCAATTTCTATTCCAACTGCTGGAGTGATATTATCTTCCTAAGTAGTTGTAGAATACGGGGAATAGCTTCGAAATCACTGTGAAGTTCGACGTTTTTGGGGTGGAAATTCCACATCTTGTACTCCTTACAGATAACTTGCACAGTGGTATTATTTTTTCATTTTACCAATAAAATCAATGGATATGAACAATAATACCCCACTCACCGAACTGATCAATAGTTTCCAACATGGTTTGTTCATGAATTTTAGTGATCAGGAATTCCGTCTTCAAAATGGAGTAGCCCGACTGATTCATGCAGATGAAATGGGAAATTGTTGGTTATTGTTTCATTCCAACTTACAAGACGCCACTGTATATGAAAAAGAATTTCCTGCAAGAATTCGTTTTTATGAAAAGGGGAAAGACTATTATGTTGAGGCAAACGGGAAGGGTGTTATTCAAACTACCCCTGAAGAGTGGTCTTCCTGCCCGGCTATATCCTATGGTATGGCAAAAGCACTTCGATATCATGGGTTAATTGTTTGTCTGAAAATGAATCAGGTAACCGTTACCCCACTGAGAAAATCTGCGGTTACCAGTAAATTGTTTGGTTGGCTTGAAAGTGTGACAGACTGGTTTATGGGAGAACCAAATCGTAAACCAGCAATAGGCGCACATGTTTTTTCATCTTAAAAATTATGAATTATGAAATCCTCCCTTATTATACATCTTGAAGAATATATGGGTGCTAAAATGCCGGAAATTGATTCGGTAACCCAGGAAACAAAAAATGCATCCGATGGAATGGCAGGAAGACTTGCCCAGGGGGCAATGGCAGCCGGATTGGTAATCCTTTATAAATATTCCAGAAGCAGCGATGGTGCTGAATACCTCCTAAATACAAAACCCGCTGAGTTGGAAATGAGCCGGTTATTGAACAATAAACAGGATGAGTTGATAACTCAATTATCTAAATTTGCTGGGTCTACTTCATTACAAGCCGGTACAATGATTTTGGCGGTTACAAGAGAGGCAATGGAATTTACTCAACAGGAAATAAAGAATAACAAAACGGCCAATGCGCTTCAGTCTTATTTCGGAAATCAACGGCAATCCATACTTGGGCACCTTCCTCCAGAATTAGGTTTGGGTGATATCATGAAGGACGATACACTGGATGATCGTACAAATAAAATGGAGGGTCCCATTTCTTCTCTTGCTCACGCAATTGAAGATGTATTCTCTTCCTCAGGAGCCAGAAAGAGTTAATCTTCTTTTGACCAGATCTCATAGATGGGATCACCTTTGGAACTCTTGCCTTTATGGTGCCAGTTTGAGCCTTCCACCTTGCCTTCAAAGCTGAGTGACATGCCCACCCGACTGCCATCACGAGAGAAGAAGTCAATTTGTTCTGTATAACGTCCATCCTTAAACGTAAATGTTCCGCCTCCTGTTCCAAAGAATTCACCGGTTGCTGTATTGATGGCTGCCCACTGGAATCGCTGTCCGGTTATGATCTTTATTGTTTTACGGGCAGATTTCTGAATGGGATTCATAGTACCCTGTTGTTCTCTTCCGGTGATTCTCCAGGTTGCGTTTAATTCACCACCACCCGAATCAATGCGTTTCCATATAGTACCTTCTTCGGGCCAGTTTATATTCAGTTGCTTTGCGTCTGGCTTTGCAGTCAGCGTATATTGTTTGCCCATCACATTAGGATCGGAAGAATTAAATTCAAGCGTAGTAATTAATTTATTACCATCTATGGTATAAGTGCCTCCTTCGGTATGGTAAAATTTCTTTCCCGATAAATCATAGACGGTATAAGAATAATGACGGTTCGTGAACAAGAGTACATGTTGTTTTTGGTCTTTTTCAGTTATCCAGGAACCGGTTAATCCTGTATTTGTTATAATGTTATTGCCTGTTGGATTTCGTATGGTAAATGAACTGAGCATACAAACAGAAAGCAAACAGGATAGTATCAATGATTTCATATGCTGATTATTTTTTCTTCCCGCTAACAACCAGAAATGCACCAACTGCAGTAACGATGGCACCTGCATACATGGGCCAGGATACATTTTTCTTTTCTTTTTTATTGATTTCCACCGGACCCAGATCCACTACATTTTTTTCCTGTGTAAAACTGAATCCTCTGAACAGAAACATAGCAATGCCGATAACAATAAGAATAATGCCGAAAACTCTCATGATGTTGAATTAAAAGGTTTGTAATCCTGCTCTATAAGATACAGAATTTAATGTAAAGAAATTCGCTTATTTAGTGGGCAAAAAACTGGACAAAGTAAAAGTATGGTAGTAACTTTAAGTAATGACCATCGAGATACATACACCAAAGAAGGGACTGGAAGAAACGGTACTGCGTCTGGTGAAGCTCTCCGTTATCCGGTTCACACAATTGTACAAGGGCATTTCAAGAATTGAATGCACTATTCGGGAAGATTCGAAAATCAGTCCTGTAGACAATAAAGTTTGTGAACTCAGGGTAACGATGCATGGCGAAAACCTATTCACGCATTCGCGCTCAAGCGAATATGCGGATTCTGTAAGGGAAGCATTGAATCACTGTGGAGAACAGGTTGCCCTGCTGGCATCTAAGGAAAAAGAGTTGCCGGATAAAATCACGACAACCGTAAAAGTATAAGAGAAAAAGCGGCAGGTGCCGCTTTTCGGATTTGTTAAAATGGCAAATCGTCTTCCGGCATTGGGTCAATTGGTCCAGTGAATGGAGGAGGTTCCACGCCTGCTTGTCCCGCAGCCACCACTTTCCAGGCTTTAACATCGGTATACCAGCGTCCGTTGTATTCGCGGCTTTCCACATCAAAAGATACCTGAATTGGGTCGCCAATCCGAAACTGACTCATATCGATTTTATCGCCCCATACGGCAATACAGATCTTTTTTGGATAGGTATCGCCTGTTTCGAGAATAAATTCCTGCTTTTTCCAGGTGCCATTTTTACCCTGACCGGTCTGAATTCCGAGCAGTTGTATAATTTTACCATTTACTTCCATTTCTGTTTTTGCACAAAGAAAGGCAATTTCCTAACTTTGCGCCTCAATTCTTCCCATGAGCGACGCAATTAAGCACGAATGTGGCCTGGCTTTCATTCGTTTACGCAAGCCCTTTTCCTACTACCAGCAGCAATATGGCACAGTTATGTACGGGCTGAATAAGCTCTATCTGTTGATGGAAAAACAACATAACCGTGGTCAGGATGGTGCGGGGATCGCAGCGGTGAAATTGCATGTAGAACCGGGTTATCCGTTTTTGAATCGAAATCGCAGCATTGAACAAAGAGCAATAGCTGATTTGTTTTCACAGGTTGGAGAAGAAATAGCAGATCTTGAAAAATATCAGCCTGATATTCGAAAACATCCCGGATTATTAAAAGGCCATGTGCGTTTTTTGGGAGAATTATTATTGGGACACTTACGTTACGGAACCCAGGGCAAAAACAATGCAGAATTCTGTCATCCTTTTATTAAACGGGATACTATTCAAAGCCGTAACCTTGCACTGGCGGGTAATTTCAACCTGGTAAATACGGAAGAATTGTTCGGATTGGTGAATATAGATCCGGGTGTTTTTCAGCGGCAGAGCGATCTGGCTGCGATGATGGAAGTGGTGCATCATTTTTTGGTGCAGGAAGATCAGAATAATCCGGGTAGACCCGATATAGCCAATGTACTGCGCCAATCGGCTAAATGGTTTGATGGCGGTTATCATTTCGGTGGATTGGTTGGAAGTGGTGAAAGTTTTGTGATGCGTGATGCACATGGAATCCGACCTTCTTATTATTATATTTCTGATGATGTAATTGTTGCAGCATCAGAGCGTGCAGCGATTCGTACCACATTTAATGTGGGAGAAAATGAAGTAAAGGAACTGATGCCTGGACAGGCACTGATTGTTGACGTGGATGGCAATTTTAAAATTGAGCAGATTCTGGAAGCCAAAGAGCGGAAGGCCTGTAGTTTTGAACGGATCTATTTTTCCCGTGGGAATGATGAGAAAATCTACCGGGAGCGCAGCCAGTTAGGATATAACCTGCGCGATGCCGTTTTGAAATCCATCGATTATGATTTGAAGAACACTATTTTTTCATTTATTCCCAATACCGCAGAAGTGGCTTTTTATGGAATGGTGAAGGGGATGGAAGATTATATGAACCAGATCAAGATTCAGCGGATTCTTTCCTGGGGGAATGATTTCGATGAAGAGAAGCTTACGGAGATGATCAACCGAAAAATCCGGATGGAAAAAATTGCTATCAAGGATGTCAAAATGCGGACATTTATCACTGAAGATGCCAACCGGAATGAAATGGTGCAACACGTGTATGATATTACGTATGGCACGGTTCGTCCGCATGTAGACAGTCTGGTGGTGATTGATGATTCAATTGTTCGTGGTACAACTCTGAAAGAGAGTATTGTACGTATGTTGGGAAGATTGCAACCGAAGAAAATCATCATTGTTTCTTCTGCTCCGCAGATTCGTTACCCGGATTGTTATGGGATTGATATGAGTAAGCTGGGCGATTTCATTGCATTCCGTGCGGCCATTGCATTGATGAAGGATCGGGGGATGGAAGACCGGCTGGTGACACTGCATGAAGAATGTAAGGAATTAGCCCGTTTGGGTCAGCTGGATAGCCGCAACCTGGTGAAAGAAATCTACCAGCCTTTTACGGCGGAAGAAATTTCTGCAAAAATTGCAGAACTGATAACACCTCCTGAAATTGATTTTCCGGTTGAATTGATTTTCCAGACAATTGAGGATTTGCACCTCGCTTGTCCTACTAATACGGGCGACTGGTATTTTACAGGTAATTATCCAACCAAGGGAGGTAATCGCGTAGTGAATAAGGCGTTCCTTAATTATATGGAAGGTAAGAATGAACGGGGATATTGATTTTGGTCAACTGTTCGCCCCATTTGGATAATAATCGCCCCCATGGCCTGTTTTGGCAACATATTTGATGCTTAAACGCCGACCGACCGTTTTTAATACACAACCTATGATGGACCATTAAACAGGCCTGTTTATTTTCCTTCCGTACCCATGTAAAACGGTTATGAATCACGAAACCCGGTTACCTTTAGGGGATGAAAACCATTTATGTGGTGAGGCATGCCAAGAGTAGCTGGGGTGACTTAACCTTGCCTGATTTTGATCGGCCGCTCAATGAGCGGGGACAAAAAAATGCGCCGGAAATGGCCCGGCGATTACTCGACAAGCAAATTAAACTGGATGCTTTTGTGACGAGTACAGCCAAACGTGCCCTTCAGACTGCCAGTCATTTTATCAAAATTTACGAACGTCCTTTAGAGGAACTTCAGTTGCGAGATGAATTATACCATGCACCTGCATCAGTTTATAGGGATGTATTGAGTGCTCTTCCGGATACGGTTCAATCTGTTGCGATCTTCGGCCATAATCCGGGCATTACTGAATTTGTAAATTCGCTGACTTCCACCCGTATTGATGATATGCCGACCTGCGGAATCTTTGCATTTACTGCAGACACAGAACGCTGGTCAGGTTTTGCGTTATCTCGCAAATCCTTTCTATTCTTCGACGCCCCTAAGTTTGGTTGACAATTTTCACCGGTCGGGTACCTGCTGGTGCCCGTTGGGTGAAAGGATTTCTTCTAACGAGAGCTGGTTTTGGTTTACAGTCCGGATCAGTCCCTTTTTTGACAGGTAATTCGCCAGGTATTCCTGTTCCGTTTGTCCGGGTGTGGGAATCATCCAAAGGTTTTTATGATTTGGTATTAAATCCATCACACTGCTATAACCGCTTCGGGTGAGGATGATGGATGCATTTGCTATTGCCTGCGAAAGATCAGGTGAAGACAGATGATTGATAACCCAGGAATTTGGAAGCAGTAATTCAGGTTGGATGTGTGAATGGTCCTGATTGCCGGAAACCTGTTCCGGCAATCCGCGTACGAGTACAAGTGATTTGCCCGGTTCCTTACTCCATTGCTCTAATATTTTGGTCTCCAGCATACTACGCTGTGGTTCTGGTCCGGATAAAATGACCAATAGTTGAATGTTCCGGCCATTTTCCAATTGCGAATTGATCAGGTGAGGAAGAGAGCGTCCTGGCTCGGCGGCATGAATTCGCGTAAGCGGACCGATATAATGAACCGGAATTGCAGGCAATTGTGCCGGATGGGAAAGTTCACCGGCGAGGGAGCGGTCGATCTTTTCAAAATCGGGGACCCAGCAGGCGGTAAATTGCTCTATATACCGGTATACTTGTTTTCTGACCAGGGCATCAACAGCTTTTCCGAAGGGTGTTTTGACGGCAAGCTGGTGCGTTATGAGATAAGATGGGATAGATGGATGCCGGAAGCCGTACCGGTTATCGCTGATGATTGCATCAGGAGGGTTATTCAATGCATAATCACGCAGCCACTGGTTTTCAGCTTTAATCTGCTGAGCCAGATGGGGTAGGGAAAAGGCTAATCGGGCAATAGTGCCGGCGCGGTTTTTGTGGTATCGGATAGTGTAACTTGGTGGATGAACGATTTTTATAGCAGGGAAGGATTCCCGGATTAAATCAGCCTGAGAACCGTTAGCTGCAACAACCAAATCTGCCTTACAATTGTTTATTAGATAGTTTAAAAGAGGTAAACAACGGCTGGCATGACCAAGGCCCCATTCCATCGGAGACAACAGTATTCTGGAGCCTTGTGAAAATTTTGGGAGTAAATTGGAAAAATTGCTCAAGCCCAGATACTTTTTTGTGAAAAAATAAGTTTAAATTAGAAAGTTAAAAGTATGAAGAAGACGCTGATATACGTCGTTCTGGTAATAATGGTTAGTAGTATTGCTGTTTCCTGCAGCAGCAGCAGAAAAGCTGGCGGTAAAGGATGTGGCTGCAATATGAATAAGGGTTATGTAGGCTATTAAATCTGATTAAATGAAAGCGCCAAACAGAGATTTGTTAGTGCTGGTTAAGCATGCTCGCGACAATGAGGAAGCGATGGAACGTGAATTGGTTCAACTGAACAAACTTCTGATGGATGTTGAAACTCAGGAGACCTTTTCGCATGTCTATGAAATTATTGATTGCAACAAGTTTCGAATCAATACTGATTGCAGGCGCATCATGAAGCTCATCCACAATGGGGAACCTCCCTTTGTTTTCCTGAATAATAAAAATTAATCTTAGGTGTCAGACACCAGTTCCAACACTGTTCTAACATGTGTCTGATACATGTCTCAGAATGTTCTAACACCTGTCTGACACTTCTCTAACAACGTTCTAACACCTATCTGACACCTAAAAGCGCGGATTTCAATCCTTCCAGCATTTCTGGGATTTCTTCTTTTTTACAGGTACCCACACTGAGGCGATACCAGGGTGATTGGGCAGCTGCACCAAATGCATAAAACGGAACAACGGCCAGTTTTGCCGCATTCAGCAGGTAGCTGGTAACATCCGCCTGAGATTCCATTAGTTGACCATCTTGCGTTTGCTTTCCAACAAGATCAACTTTTATAGTGAGGTAAATGGCGGCCTGCGGAGCTACTGAATCAACTGAAAATCCGTCCGATTTCAGCAACTGAAACCCGTCATGTATAGCCCGTAGTCGGAATTCCACTTCCGATTTAAACTGCGCAAGAAAACGATCAATCGCTTCTTTTTGCTGGAGAAATTTGGCTACTGCTTTCTGTTCCGCCATGGGAGCCCAGGCGCCAACATGACCGAGAATCGCTTTCATTTTATCGATGATGGCAGCCGGACCGAAGCTCCATCCCACCCGAACGCCGGTAGCTGCAAAAACTTTGGAGATAGCATCAACGAAAACGGTGAAATCACGCATTGCCGGGCGCAGGCTGACCGGATTATAATGTTCGATATCGCCATAGGTAAGGTGCCAATACATCTGATCGTAGAGTACGTATAATTTTTTCTCCCCTTCACCGCGGGAGGCATTTTCAGCCAGCACCAGATCACAGATTTTTTCAAGTTCTTCCTTTGTAAATACGGTTCCAGTCGGGTTTTGTGGCGAACAAAGGGCCAGCAGGCTCGCGCCTTTAAGCAGCGGTTTCAATGAATCAGCACTGGGCATGAAATTGGTTTCAGGTCCGGCTTCCACCACCACATGCTCGCCTCCCACAAAATGGGTATAATGATTATTGTTCCAGGAAGGCACCGCATACACTACTTTTTCGCCGGCATCCACAATAGCCCGGAAAATCGCATAAATTAATGGTCGGCCACCTGCGGCCACCAGGTATTCGGATTTATTGTAATCCAATCCCTCCCGTTCTTTAATAAATGACGCGATGGATTCCCGCAGGTCGAGATTGCCTTCCGCAAGCGGATAATTGGTGAAATGCGCGCGGTAGGCAGCGATAATTTCTTCTTCCAGTTCGGTAGGAATCGGAAATACAGTCGGGTCAAAATCGCCCACGGTAAAATTATAAATTCGTTCTCCCAGGCGGATCTTCTCCCGAATCTCCCCTCCCAGCTTTACAATCTCGGACCCTATCAGCGTTTCAGACAAATAACTCAGTTTCATAATCGACCTTTAGCGGGCCAAAGGTACGGAAAGGGTTTGTCTGCCTGGTTCAATTGTGGAGCTTATATTTGCCGGCTCTATGAGTAAACCGGATCGCAAATCGGCCATTTTTCTAAAGCCTAACCGACTGCGCCAGCGCTGGTCGCCGGTCGAAGCTTTTTATATCACGAAACAAACCCGAGGGGTGGATTTCGCCCGTGAAGCCCTTGATGTGGAAGTGGCTCGGAAAGCATTTCCTCATTGGCCGCAGGCAGCTCAGCTGGCATTGGCCGCATTGGGCGATGAGGCTCTGGCCCAATTGGTGCAACAATTAACCCGAACGCATGCCAAACAAAAAGCGGGTACTTCCCTGACTTCCTATATTGACCGGTCGTTTCTTCGGCAGGTTCACCAGTTATTTACGACGCTGTTAGAGCAACCGGTTGAATTCAGCTGGTATCATCAAACGGTGAATCCGGTTACGGGAAATCACCTGACGACTACCTGTTTGGTGAATCGGTTGCAGCCAAAACTGAGTTTCAAGGTGGAGAAAAAGGAAGCCGGATTGCAATTGGTTACGCTCATCCGGCTGGAAAATGAACAGACCGGATTAGATTGTTTTCAGCGCGATTATTTTTTTCTGTCACAACAGAATAATTATTGGTTATTGAGTTTGTCTGACTATCAAACCCTGCAATGGCTGGCAGCAAATGATCCGGCAGTTTATGCGGATGATCCGGCCGGATTTTCGGAACATGTTTTGAAACGGCTGGAATCGGATTATGAAATCGAGATGGGCTCCCTTTTGAATAAAGAAATGGTGGAAGTTCGGCCAACGCATGCAGTTTATTTAAGTGAAATCAGTGGCAGCTTTCTTATGCTGACTCCCCGATGGAATTATGATGGTTTTTGGGTGGAAGGTTCCTGGAAACATACGGAGGAGTTTACTCGTAATGGAGAGGTTTTTGTGGTAAAACGGGATCGAGGTGAGGAGCAGTTGTTTCATGACCGGCTACAATCCTTGCATCCGAATTTTTCCAGGCAGCTGAATGGTGTATTTAATCTGCCCTTTGCGGAAGCGAAAAGGAAACACTGGTTTTTGAAAGTCTATCATCGGCTGCTGGAGGAGAATGTAGAGTTGCTGGGAATGGAAATGTTGCGCACCTTCCGCTATTCGCAATTTCCTCCGGAAACTGATTGCACTATTCTTAAAACAGAGGGCAGTTCCTTGCATATTTCTTTTGCATTGAGATTTGGTGCCGAAACAATTCCATTACCTGAGCTGCAAAAATTATTATTAGCCGGCGTAAAATCGGTTTTATTGAAAGATCATTCTATTGGGGTATTGACAGAAGAATGGTTGAACCGGTTCAGCGCAATAGTCAAACATGGCAAAATCAAGGGTGCTGAATTAATTGTGCCGCAATGGATTTTGCTTGGCTTACAGAAGGAAGAATCTGTTGATACCCTGGATGAAGTATCCGGTGAATTAGAGGAAGTTCCGGTGGTTGGCGGATCCTACCAATTGCGGCGGGCCATCGCGCAAGCCTGGTGGGAAAAATGGTTGCATTGGCAATCTGCAGAAACAACGCTTGTACCCCTCCCGTCTGCTGTGAAAGCCGTACTTCGGCCCTATCAGCAAAAAGGATTCGAGTGGATTTGTTTATTATCTGAAATTGATGCGGGCGCTTGTCTGGCAGATGATATGGGCCTGGGTAAAACACTTCAAACAATTTGTTTTCTTGCTCATCGTATGGAAGTTGCCGGCTCTGATTTTCGTGTATCCATGATTGTTTGTCCGGCTACTCTTATGCATAACTGGCGATTGGAACTGGAGAAATTTGCACCTTCTCTGGGGTCTTTTATATATCATGGTAGTACGCGTGATATGGAAGCATTTCGTTTATCCGGTGCGCGTGTATTAATTACCAGCTATGGAACCTTGCGGTCTGATATAGAGCGCTTGCAGGTGGTCAATTGGGATGTGGTGGTTTTGGACGAGAGTCATACCATCAAAAATCCGTCTGCCCAGATAACGAAAGCTGTTTATCAGCTGAAAGCTGCTGCACGTGTGGCATTGAGTGGAACACCGGTAATGAACAATACCTTTGATTTATATGCTCAGTTGCATTTTCTGGTACCCGGATTATTTGGTCAGCCGGAATTTTTTCGGAAGGAATATGCGCATCCGATTGATCGGGAGCGAAATGAGGAGAAAATGCAGGCATTAAAACAGTTGACTGCACCGTTTGTGTTACGCAGGACCAAACTACAGGTGGCAACGGATCTTCCACCTAAAACGGAATCCGTTTTGTGGTGTGAAATGTCGGAGGATCAGAAAGCGATGTACGATGAAATTAAAAGTCAGATCCGCGATAGTATTTTCCTGAATATTCAGCAGGAAGGAATGAATAAAAGCAAGCTGTCGATTTTAGCCGGCATGCAGAAGTTGCGCCAGGTATGCGCTGCTCCTGCATTAGTAAAGGATGCAGGCTTAGTTACGGCAGATTCCGTTAAGATTGAAGTATTGATGGAGGAATTACAGAATAATTTGCGTAATAATAAGGTATTGATTTTTTCCCAATTTAAGGGGATGCTTAACCTGATTGGGCAAGCTTGTCAGCAGGCAGGGATGCTTTATTATCATTTTGATGGCGATACACCACCAGCAAAACGATCCGAATTGGTAGAGCAGTTTCAGACTCCAGGAAATGAAGTGAATATATTTCTAATCAGCTTGAAAGCGGGTAATACCGGATTGACATTGACTGCTGCCGATTATGTATTTCTGGTGGATCCCTGGTGGAATACTGCGGTTCAACAACAGGCGGTGGATCGGGCTTACAGAATTGGGCAGACAAAAAATGTATTTGCTTACCAAATGATTTGCAAGGATAGTATAGAGGAAAAAATAATTGAGTTGCAGGATCGGAAGCGGTTGCTTTCAGATGCGTTGATTACCGAGGATGAGGGCTTTATCAAACAGCTTACGGAAGACGACCTTCGGTATTTATTTTCTTAAGTTACTCCGCCGCGGCGGATGGCACCGGTCGGGTGATAAAAGGCACTGTTGTTTTCATGAAAGAATGGGTATTTTGCTGAAAATTTAGTTTGATGGCAACGATAAAATTAACAACAGCGAAGTTTAAGGAGGAAGTATTCAATTATGATAATGCGACGGAATGGTTGTATAAAGGGGAATTACCTGCTATTGTTGATTTTTATGCAGATTGGTGTGGCCCCTGTAAAATGGTAGCGCCAATACTGGAGGATCTTGCCAAAGAGTATGAAGGGAAATTGGTTATTTATAAAATTGATACAGATGCCGAGCAGGAATTGAGTGCTGCATTCGGGATCCAGAGTATCCCTACTTTATTATTTATTCCGGTTGGGAGCCAGCCGATGATGCAACCAGGTGCTTTGCCTAAAGCAACCTTGAAACAAATCATAAATGATCATTTGGTCTGATTTACTCGCGAGGTAAAAGAAAAGCCGGTTGATTGTCAACCGGCTTTTTACACAACCTATCTGAACGACAACGTCGTGGGTACGTTTTTATGCTGCAATTGCCTGAAGCAGGGTTTCTCCGATTACATGTTCAACATTGGCCGGGTGTTGGGCTGCTCCTTTATCCAGTACAACAACTTTATTTATGGATGGTTCCAATCCAAAAATCTGAACCGGGCTACCATCTATACTTACCCGAAATCTGGGAAGATCATTTGCTGCTGTATATGGTTTGGCAACTACTTCAATTGGACGACCATTAACCACAACTTCAAAATTCAATGCTTTTTGTTTTATTTTCTTTGCCATAGTATTTCCATTTTGGTGAGTAATGCTGTTCTCACCCTTACTGTTTCAATAACTATGCCTGCGGGCTCAGAAAAATGTTAAAGTGCACTAACTATTTGACTTCTATGTGCTTACCATTGCCTGATTTTTTTTCTAACATTTTTTTCGGAAGGGTGATGTTCAGAATTCCATTTTCATAGACAGCATTAATTTGTTCTTGCATTACTTCTTCCGGTAAATTGAAACTTCTGCTGAAACTGCTGTAATTATATTCCTTTCTGGAATAGGCCTTGTCTTTTTCTTCTTTTGATTCTTCTTTTTCACAGCTGACTGTTAACATATTGCCTTCAATGTCAATGTTAAAATCTTTTTTCTCCATGCCGGGAATGGCTAATGAGACCATATAGTTTTCTTTATTATCTGTAATGTTTACAGCGGGTACTTTCATGGTTCGGTTCCATATATGACCACTATCAAACCATTCATTCCATGGTTTGAATAAATCTTCAAAAATGGATGGCGAGCTTTCTTTCTGCAACATAGGTTTGTTTGACATAACAACCTCCTTATTTTTAGCGGGTGAATAAATTCAACCTCTAATTTCATCAAGTTTATTTTCTTGATAAATGATGCAGGTCAGTTGTTTCGTTGATAATCGTCAATTAGGTGTCAGACAGGTGTTAGAATACGTATCTGACACCTCTCTAACAGTGTTCTAACACCTGTCTGACACTTAATCTCTCATTCGTATACACGGATATAATCAATTTCCATGGAAGCGCTGGTGAAGGCCGGGTCAACCGGACCAGGAAAATTACCGCCCATCGCAACATTCAGAATAAAGAAAAATTCGTGATTAAAGGGCACGGCCGGGGAATTGTTAAGCGTATGGATCAATTGGTCATCCACAAAGAGCTGGATCTTATCTGCCCGCCATTCCATACTATATTTATGAAATTCAGTTGTGGCATTTTCAATCCGACGGGTTCCTCCATCTGCATTGCCGCCAAATCTTCCCGGATAATGAAAAGTACCATAGATATTATTCAAATCACGGCCCAGGTGTTCCATTATATCAATCTCACCACATGCAGGCCAATTAACCTGGTCAATATTGGCACCCAGCATCCAAATAGCGGGCCAGGTACCCACCCCTTCCGGCATCTTTGCACTTACTTCAACGCGTCCGTATTTCATGGTAAACTTACCTTTACTCAGCAAACGTGCAGAGGTATAGGCGCTTCCATTGTAATTTTCTTTCTGTGCTGTTATTCGCAGCACTCCGTTCGTAACTACCGCATTTTCAGCGCGATTGGTATAGTACTGTAATTCCTGATTACCCCAGCCATTATCACCAGTGCCAATATTATAATCCCACTTGCTGGGATCGGGTGCCCCATTTGAATTGAATTCATCACTCCAAACTAGTCCCGGTTCAGTGGATGCAACATTTACCCGGATTTGTGTGCTCTTAGTCAAATCACCAGCAGCATTGCTGGCTTTCACTGTTACTATATACAAATTGTTGCCTGAGGTTGAATAAGTATGTTCCAATTCACCATCTTCATCCGTTTGTGTTATTCCATTTCCGAATTCAAAAAAATAAGAACTGGCATTCTGTGCACTGGCTTTGAATTTCACCAGCCCGCTGCCATCCGTTGTGATATCTGCAGAAATGGTAAGCTTTGCTGGCAGCCCATTGGCTGGCGTTGATTCGTCATCTTTGGAGCAACTGGTTGCTACCAAAAGATAGGTTGCTAATAATAGTGTATTCATAATGGTTCGCATCGTGTTAAGGTTTTACTTTTAATTTTTGATACCAGGCATTTCCATCCACTCCGATATTACGCAGATGAATGGTGCTTTCTGTAATCGATAAAATTTCATACGTATTTGCACCCGTTGCAAAATTGATTGCACCATTTCCTGGAACAGTAAACTGAATTTGAGTTGATATAGCTTCTCCTGCACCCGATGTGGCATCGCTGAAAGTAAGTGCTTTTACTCCTGACATATCCAATGCATAACAATCTTCCGGACCGCTAAATCCGTAGGATGCAACGGACGCACCCTGAATGAAACTGGCCCCTTTGTTGTCAACTGTCATGCTTACCCGGTTATTTGCATCTCTGCTAAAGGTGATTTCATCATCATAGAAACAACCAACAGATGCTTTTTCATCCGGCGCTGCCTGGTACCAGATGGGTGAAAATTCTGCTACCGGACCAACACCAATATGTCCGGGTGCCATATTATCTGTAACCCAGACTTTATTTCCGGTTCCGGTCAATGCACTCAGGATATCAGCTGGAATTTCGAATATAACATTCACTGCTACTTTTTTACTGATGGTTGAAACCACCCCGGCTGTGCCAATTGCATTTACCGTGATGATATATTCCTGCGTACCGGGCGTTCCGTATTTGTATCGGACTTTGCCTCCAGGCACCATCCTTGTAGTACCATCTCCAAAATCAATTTTGTAGGTAATGGCATTGGAGGCAGTTGCATCAATTTGTACAAAACCTGATCCATTCCCATCCGGATTGGTTGCATCAGCACCTTCAACAGCAATGGCCAGTTCCAATTCTGTTGGTGCTTTTATCTCTCCAAAAGAATAATCTGTTTTCTGACAGGCTGCCAAACCAGCGGATAATGCAATACTGATTATAGCACCATACATATATTTTCGCATAGTCATGATCTTTAGTTTAATGTGATATCATCAAAATACCAGGTGAAATTCGCTGATCCGTCACCAGGAGTACCCAGATCAAAAATCAACACAATCTTCTGATAGCTATTGGCTGTATTGATGGCAGAATAATTGAAACTCAGGGTTTCCCATTCTCCAGATTTAGTGGTTGTTAGTTCCTGCTCAAATGCAATACCTCCATCTGTCTGGTTTTCCACTTTCAATAATACTTTAGCACCTACGCGCGGAGAATAAACTTTCATTGTGAAGGTTTTTTTCACAGAGAAATCAATTGGTGCATCTAATGAAAGGAATGCACCTCCCCAGGGCTGTCCGGCATTTTTTACCATACGTCCAACTTTTGCACTGGAATTACCTGTACCGCTTACCGGATTATCCAGAATGGTTACCTGTCCGCCATCAAAATTTACAAATGCATAATCCAGTGTCGCAGATTCAAAATTTAGTGGCAATCCCAATACATCCGGCGTACCTCCAGATCCAGCCATCTGTACATCATCCCAATAAAAGACTTTGCCGGTTCCACCAGTTCCAAAATCAAAAAAGATGGATGCTTTGTCATAGACAGCGCTTAAATTCAAGGCTGGCGTGCCGTCCGAATGATTGGTGAAATCAAATTCCAGTGTTTCCCATGCATTGGCAACTGTAGTGGTGCTTAGTGTTTCAACAGAAATATTCGCAGCAGTGTGATTTTCTACTTTTAACAGTATCGGAATACCGGCTGCCGGTGAATATACCCGCACACTCATTTTCGTAGCACCTGCTGTAAATGGAATCTTTTGTGCAAAACCGTTTGGCGTACCAATCGTTGTTCCAGCCCAAACTTCGGCTCCATTGGGTTTGGTGGTTTTCTTCACATTATTTCCTGCATTGGCGGGATCAAGGGCGTCCTCGGTAATATTACCGCCGAAATTGGTCATGGTATAATCCACATTCTCCGAATCAAAGGTGACAGGAAGAGATATTTGCGAATCGGTTGGCGGCAAACTATTAACCAAACGAATATCATCAAAAAGGAAGGTGAAATTTGATGATCCATCACCAGGGGTTCCCAGATCAAAGATTAATACTACTTTCTGATACGTATTGCCTGTATTGATGGCGCTGAAATCAAATACGAGATCTTCCCACTCATTTGCTTTTGTAATTGGCTGTTGCAGCTCATAGAAAATTCCACCATCTGATATATTCTCCACTTTCAGCAATACAGTAGCTCCTGCACGCGGAGAGAATACTTTCATCCGGAAAATTTTATTCGCACTAAAATCAATCGGCTGACTAAGACTGATCACAGCTCCTCCCCAGGGTTCAGGCGCATATTTGATCATCTGTCCAACTTTGGAAGAAGGATTGCCCGGATTTACCTGTGGGTTATTAATTACGGATGCTACACCACCACCAAAATTGCCCCAGGCGTAATCAAGTGTGGTACTTTCAAAATCCAATGGCAAAAGCAATGGATTCACGATAGTTATTTCTTTGGTCAGTTCTGTTGTTGCCTGACCCCCACTTAGTGCTACCACCCGAATTGTATAGGTTCCGGTTTGCGCATAAGAATGGCCAACTGAACTTCCTTCGAGGAGTGATACAGGTTCTTCCTCGTCGTCTTCTCCAAAATAAACACGGAATACCGTTTCAAAATCGGCACTGGCGCTAACGTTTACGCGAAAAGGATTGGATGGATCAATGGCTGCCGTAAAATCCAGATTTTCAGGCGCCTTAAAACTCACCGTGAGTGCCTGAGAAGTTTCTGTCGTTAATCCATTTACTCCAATGCCCAATAGTCTCACACTATAATTCCCTTCTGAGTAAGTGTGTTCAACTTTTTGTCCGGGTGTTACTTTCTGTGGTTGCTGTGTTCCATCTCCGAAATGAACCAGGTAATAGGCCATACCTTCTCCATTGGGATAGATGGTCACCTTACCGGTATTATCCTGTGTGATGTCGAACATCGCACTTAGTTTATCTGGTGCCGATACATTTTCGGCAAATTCCGTATCGTCGAAACTTTCTTTCTTACAACCACTCCAAAGCAGTCCTAAGGAAAGTCCAAATATTAGTATTCGTTTCATGATTCAGTTTTACAGATGATCAATTAATAACCAGGATTTTGAGGTAATTCAGACACATCAATTTCTTCCTGTGGAATTGGGAAGAGTTCATGTTTGCCTGTTACAAATCCCTGGATTTCTGAGGCTGCCCGACCAGTTCGAACCAAATCAAAAAACCGATCGCCTTCCATGGCCAGTTCAAGGCGGCGTTCGTCCCAGATTGCCTGAGTAAGTGCTGCACCGGTGGCAGTTATATTATGCTCCTGATCACCAAATGCACGCTGGCGAACACGATTCAGATAGTCCTGCGCTTTGGCAGTATTGGGTGATGCCTTGCGATTGTTGGCTTCTGCCGCCATCAATAACACATCAGCAAATCGAATTACCCGATTATTGTTCATGTAATTCAGTTCTATCTGTCCGGATGTTTCTCCTTTACGCGGGTGGTATTTTTGGTTATACAATCCGGTATTCTTGTAAGGAGCAACCAGGTAGGTGATATTGTACTGTGGATTAGCTGCGCTATAGGCTTCGATATCAAGAATTGTAATTGCTTTTCTTGTATCCTCTTCATCAAATGCGTTGGCAAGATCCTGTGTTGGAAGATTTACACTCCAGCCCTGTGCATACGGACTACCACCGGTTAGGTTCCGAATTCCATTGTGCTGAACCGCAAAATTCCCCTGCCCTCTTCCCGGATTGCTCCAGTCATAAAAAGGGTTGTTATTGCTATATTGAATTTCGAAAACAGATTCGGGTCCATTTTCACCACTTGCAAGAAAGATATTTCCAAAATTTGCTACCAGGCTAAATGGCCCATTTACCACTTCTTCCAATACAGTGGCAGCTTCATCAAACTTACCCGGATTGGCATCATTTCCCTGGTATAACAAAACTTTTCCCAGCAATGCCTGTGCTGCATATTTTGTTACACGGCCTGGTTCATTTACAGTAGTTGGAAGGGAAGCAATGGCTGTTCTTAAATCCGTTTCGATTTGCGCATATACCTCAGCTTTAGGAGTGCGACCCAAAGTTTTACTATCACCAACGCCTAAACGACGCTCGGTAAACAACGGAACATCACCAAAAAAACGAACCAGCTCGAAATAATAATACGCACGGAGAAAATAGGCCTGTGCATAGACCTGATCTTTCCCGGCAAACTCTAATTTGTCTTTATTCTCTTCCAGATAATTGGCGCGATTGATTCCTTCAAAACAGGTTTTCCATACTTCCGTCATATAACTGTTTACGGAAATGGTAGTATAATCATCAATCTGCTGCAGGCCCAATACATCGGTAGCATTTTCGCCGCCGGATACCGAGTTGTCAGAAGCAACATCGCCAATAACAGGAACTGCCCAAAGCCATTGCAATGGCGAGTAGACGCCAATCAGCATTTTCTGATAATCATCGGCTGTTTTAAAATAATCATCGGCGGTGATCTGATAATCTTCCCGCGGACTGTAATCAATAAATTTTGTGCAGGAGGGACTGGCGATTAACAGTGCCATTCCAACTGCTATGTATATACGATTTTTCATTGTGTTCTTTTTGTGGTTAGAATTTCACATCAATTCCGGCTGACCAGGTACGGGCCTGGGGATAAACTCCGCGATCAATGCCCGTATCAAAAATGCCCCCTGAGATTTCAGGATCATATCCTGAATATTTAGTAAACGTCAGTGCATTTTTTACCTGTGCATAAATTCTGATCCGGCTGACTTTAATTCGTTTCATCCATTCAGAATTCACTGTATAACCCAGTTGCAGGTCTTTAATTTTTACGAAGGAACCATCTTCCACATATCGGTCAGATGCGCGGATATTATTATTGCCATCCACAAAGGAATAACGGGGATAGCGTGCATCATTTGTTGAACCTTCGCCTGTCCAGCGGCCCAAAACACCACGGTACTTGTTGGTCATGGCAAGATTTCTCTCATAAGCGCGGTAGATATCATTCCCTACTGAGGCATAAACAAAGGTGGTGAAATCAAATCCTTTGTATTCGAGATTGAGACCCCATCCCATGGTGAATTCAGGGAATGGATCCCCAATTTGGGTACGGTCATCTGCATTGATGGTGCCGTCTTTGTTCATATCCATGAAACGGATATCACCCGGTTGTGCTCCGGGTTGAGCAGAGCTGGCAGCAATTTCTGCCTGGTTCTGAAACAATCCATTGGTTTTATATCCAAAGAAATAACCTGGCGTATACCCTTTTTCAAATCTGGTAACCTGCTGACCGGGAATTCCGTAGTTACCGCCGGCGATCAATCCATTATTTGTTTCGGTTACTTCATTTTTGGCAGTAGTGAAATTTAAATAGGTATTCAGCTTGAAATTTTTACCAAAGGTTTCTGTGTAATTCAGGTTTAGATCAACTCCACTTGTGCGGGTGGTTCCAATATTTGCAGTAGGTAAAGCAGCAGTTCCCAAATAAAGAGAGAGCGTTGGAGTAAACAGCAAGCCACTTATATTTTTTTGATAATAATCAGCGGTTAAACTCAGTTTGTTATTCAGGATAGCGATATCAAATCCATAGTTCTGCTGTACCTGTTTTTCCCAACCGAGCGCATCATTGCGGAAAGAAGAGATGGTGGAACCTATTGAAGTTGCATTTTCACCAAAGGTATAACCGGCGTTTTGTCCCAGGTTGTAGGCATATACAACATTCGAGATCCGCTGAAACTGGGGACTTACATTCTCATTTCCGGTTGCGCCATAACTTCCACGGATTTTCAAATGATTGATCAGATTGCTGTTGAAGAAATCTTCGTTGCTAACAATCCAGCCAAGTGATCCCGCATAGAAGTTCGCGAATTTATTTGCCGGACCAAAAGCGTATGAGCCATCCCGGCGTGCAGTGAAACTGGCCAGGTATTTATTATCGTAATCGTAATTAATCCGTCCGAAATAGGACAGGTTACGACGCTCATACTGAAAACTTCCGGCACCCAATCCATTATTTGTAGCCAGTCCGGTTGCGGAAGAAATATCAGCAAATTCCCAGGAGTTAAAAGGCACATCCTGACGGGATGCATCCAACCCATTTCCGGTAACTTTTGCAACTGACATACCAACTACCGCGTCAAAACTGTGCACATCGTTCAGGTTAAATGCATAACTGGCGAAATTTTCCCAGGTATAATTGTAGTAGGTATTTTTGTATTCCGAAACGCTGTTATGCGCCCCGGTTCTTGGAGTGCCATCCGCATTGAGCGTTGAGTTGATATGTCCTGCTCCGTAATAGGAAAGCGGATTAAAACTCTTTCCCACCACATTCGTATAGGTATAACCGTAACGCGATGTCAGGTTTAGATTCTTAATGGGTGTATACGTCAACTCCAACTTTCCATAAAGCTTGTTGGTATTGGATTTGTTATAGGTATCAGCCAGTTGTGTTAATGGGTTGAATATTTCGGATAAGATATTCGGGCTGGTTGCATATTTCCCATATACATTGGGATTGGTATTGTAAATTGGCGTGGTGGGATCGAAGTTCAGGGCGTTGGAAATTACCCCATTGATGGAATTTTCCGCAATTCCGGAACCACGGATATTAACAAAACTGGTGTTGGCGGTAAACTTGAGTTTGGAGCTGAGGTTGTAGGTGATATTCGATGTGGCATTCATCCTGCGGAAGAAGGATTTATCGCCGCCCCCAACAATACCATCCTGATTCAAAAAAGAACCGGAAAGGAAATAGGTCATTTTTTCTGAACCACCACGGGCAGTAAGCGCGTGGGATTGGATGGGTGCGTTTTTAAAGATCTGATCCTGCCAGTCGGTGCCTTTACCGAGAATACTCAAATCTGGGAAAATCAGGTCACCTCCACTAGCAACGGAGCCTTCATTTACCATGGCTCCATATTCAGTAGCGTTGAGTACACCGATTTTACTGAACACTTCCTGAACACCATAATTACCACCGTAAGAAAATTCTGTTTTCTGATTACGGCGTCCGGATTTTGTGGTAACCAGAATAACTCCATTTCCTCCTTTTACGCCATAAATAGAAGTGGTAGCAGCGTCTTTCAGGATATTGATCGATTCAATATCGGCCGCAGGAATTGAGTTGAGGTCATCCAGGGTTTGGATGGATCCATCTACAATTACAACCGGATCGGTTCCGGTATAGGAAGGAATCCCGCGGATTAATACAGTTGGTTTAGCGCCGGGTGATCCGGGTGAAACAACGGTAACGCCTGAAGCACGACCCTGGATCGCATCTTCAGCCCTGACCGGACGGAGTTTTTCAATTTCCTTTTCTTTTACAGTGGCGATGGCACCAGAAATCTTGGTTACTTTCTGCGTACCATATCCTACTACAACCACTTCATCCATTTGTCCGGATGCCGATTGAAGTGTAATACTTAGCACAGATCCACTGATGGTGACATCCTGTTCTGTAAAATTGAGCGAGGATACTGTTAAGGTGGTTGCAGTGGCGGGCACCTCGAGTTTAAAATTCCCATTTTCATCGGTGCTTGTTCCCTGTGTAGTTCCTTTTACCAGGATGGAAGCGTTTTGAACCGGATTTCCTTTGTCGTCGGTTACTCTTCCGGTTATGGGTTTGGTTTGAGAGAAGCCGATCACTGCCCATAGCAGGCCGACCCAGAGTAGCAATACTCGTCGCAGCACGTTTTTCATATGCAAGCAAATTTTAGTTAGAACCCGGAATTTTTTTCGCGGGGAGATAAAGCTAGTAATCCTGCCACCCGTAAGCAAGGAAACCTCTACAACACGACTACATCTTTCGCAATTATATCGTTGATAATCAATAGAAATCGACTACATCATCACTACATCATAGCAAATTCGTAAGTTTAAAGTATGAAACTTGGATGGCTGCTTGGAGGCTTGTTATGTTCGGCTGGACTACAGTCGCAAAATACCATTGGTCTGCCACGTATCATCAACTATACCAAGACGGATTTTCATGGGGGTACGCAAACCTGGGATATCAAACAGGACAGTTCAGGTCGCCTGTATTTTGCCAATAATGAAGGATTATTGACCTATGATGGAACATTTTGGAAGGATTATGCCCTGCCAAACAAGACGATTATGCGTTCACTTGCAGTGGATGAAGGGGGACGGATTTATGCAGGCGGTCAGGGAGAACTGGGTTATTTTGCCCCTGGTAAACAGGGTTTTTTAACCTATACTTCCCTGGTATCCAGGCTACCTGCTGATCAGCGAAGCATTGCTGATATCTGGGATATTGAGGTAGTTGGGTCCGCCATATTTTTTCGGGCACTCGACCGGATTATAGAATGGAACAACGGACAGGCCAGAGTCTTTAAGGCAAGATCAGAATGGGTCTGGTTAAAGAAAATGGGTAATCGCCTGTTTGCTCAGGATGTGGTACAAGGCTTATTTGAATGGCGGGAGAGCCAATGGCAACCGGTGGTTGGAAATAAGCTTCTTCAGTACAAGCCGATAAATGGAATGTTACCTGCCGGCGCCGATTCCATTCTGATGCTGACAGTACGGGATGGGGGATTCTGGCTGGTAAAAGATAGTATCCGGGAGGCGCAGGCATTTCCAAAGACCTTTTTCCCCTCCGATATTAATGCCGTAGTGTCGTTGAATGAACGGGAGTTTATGGTGGGAACCGGATCCTCGGGTGCTTTCGTACTTGATTTTCAAGGGAAGAGAATACAGCAATTGGGTAGAAAAGAGGGCTTACAGAACAATAATATATTAAGTGCATTATTGGACAGAGATGGAAATCTGTGGACAGGATTGAATAATGGGATAAGTTTCATTGCCTATAATGCTGCAGTAAAATACATACATCCTAATGTTGAAAATGAATTGGCGGGATTTGGAGCCAGAATTCTGAAGGACCGGCTTTTTCTTGGAAGTTCTGATGGGGCGTTTGAAGTTCAACTTGATCCGGGAATGAGCGATCTGAGTTTTTCGAGAGGAAGCTTTCGATTAATTCCGGGTAGTTCCGGGCAGGTATGGAGGCTGGATGAAGTGAATAAGCAAATCCTGATGGCACATAATAATGGCACCTATATATTGAAACCGGAACTGGCTGAGCGAATTGCATTGGAGCCAGCCTGGATCTTTCAGCCACTTTCAGCCGTCTTGCCTTCTGAAGAAATTCTGGTTGGAAATTATACCGGCTTAAAGCGTTTACGCTTTTCTGATGGCAAATTTATAAATGAAGGCAACCTGACCGGACTGTATGAGTCACTTCGGTTTCTGGCGATCGATAATGATGGCGGCATTTGGGCATCTCATCCCTACAGGGGAATTTATAAAATTGAAATATCAGGTGATCGCACCCGTTATGAGACGCGTTTGTATACTTCAAAAGATGGCCTGCCCTCTGATTTGGGGAATCATGTTTTTCGGGTGCAAAACAGGGTTCTGTTTGCCACAGAGAAAGGTGCCTTTGAATTTGATAAGTCATCCGGCCGGTTTAAAAAATCAGCATTTTTGGGATCTGTTCTGGGGGAGATGGAACTCCGTTACCTGAAAGAGGATACTGAAGGAAATGTGTGGTTTGTTAGTGGAAAACGTATGGGTGCGGTGATGAGAGGAGGGGGAAGGCGAGATGGGGGAAAGGAGCGGGGAGAAGGGTTTTCGGCGCCGGTGTTTTTTCCGGAGTTAACGGGACAGGTTTTATCCGGATTTGAGCAGGTGTATCCGTATGATTCAAGGAATATTTTTATTGCTTCTGAAAAAGGATTGATTCATTTTAATCTGGAGAAATATCGCGCAAACCGATCACCACTAACGGTTCAATTAGGGCAGGTGCGTGCAATTGGCCGGTCCGATAGTATCTTGTATGCAGGTTTTGGTAATTGGACGGAACCGCGATTACATAGTCAGTTTAGTTCCTTTCGGTTTGAATTCAGTTCTCCCTATTATGGGTTGCCAAATACAATTGAATACAGCTATATGCTGGAAGGATTTGATGCAGACTGGAGCGAATGGTCTATTCGAACGGAGAAAGATTATACCAACCTGACAAGTGGGGATTATATTTTCAAAGTGAAGGCCAGAACCAATCTGGGACGGGAATCTGAACATATTGCGTATAAATTTTCTGTTTCACCACCCTGGTACAAAAGTATGTATGCATACCTGTTATACACAGGTCTGGGTATTTTACTGATTGCGGCAATTGTACGCTGGCAGCGATACAAGCTACATCAGCAGCGATTGAAATTTGAAGAAAAACAACGACAATTGGAGATTCTTCACCAGTTGGAAATAGAACAAAGTGAGAAAGCGATTATTCAATTACAGAATGAAAAACTGGAGCATGAAGTTCGGTATAAAAACAAAGAGCTGGCGGATGCTGCACTTCACTTAGTAGAGCGGACGGATGCGCTTGCCCGGGTAAAGGAAGAATTGCAGAAACTCTATAAATCCAGTGACAATGATAATAGCTTGAAGAAAGCGCTGCAGCTTGTAAACGATATTGAGCGGAACAATGAAAACTGGGATCGGTTTGCCGCGCGATTTGATGAAATCAACGATGATTTCCTCAAAAAAATCAAAGGACTCTATCCGCAGCTGACGAGTACCGATCTGAAGTTATGTGCTTATTTGCAACTAAATATGTCATCCAAGGAAATTGCTCAGCTAATGAATATTTCCTTGCGCGGGGTGGAAATCAGCCGATACCGACTGCGCAAAAAACTCCAGCTCCCAACAGAAAAAACCTTTCCGGAGTTTTTTTCCTCCCTTTAGGTGTCAGACAGGTATTAGAACGTTGTTAGAGAAGTGTCAGACACATGTTAGAACAGTGTTAGTCAGCTTTCTGGTATTCAATGACTTCTCGCAGTATTTTTTTTATTAAACTTATGGGTATGTTTTTATTTGGATCAACAGGTAAAGTTTTCATCCTTGAACGATTACCCGTTATTAAGTAGGGGTAATCCAATATTCGTCCGTCAACAAACAAAATGTAGGGATGACCTGTTTTCTTATCTGTCCATAAATAAAGGATCGGTTTTTTACCAATGCAGAAACAGGGCATTCCGTATTTTGTAGTTTCTGAAATTTCAGCAGCACTCTGAATAATGATGGCTTTTAAAGCCAGAAAGCAGGATTTATTTGGTTCCGGCTGACAATCATAAAAAGCGTCTGTTGAGTTTAACTGAGCCAAAATATAGAAGTGTTTTTAGGGTTCTAAAATTTACAATTATTGACTTAAGGAAAAATCATTTGGGATTAATTGATTTTAATTCATAAAACACTAACCCGATAATAATAAGTAGTTCTCCTATAAAATAAATCCAACCAATTGGCACAAGGGATTCGGAGTGTTTTATTATCACTAATAAAATCACCAAGCAATAACTGAGATTGGCAAGAGCAATTCCGAGGAGAAGTCGCTTCCATAAACGGGTTGGAAAATAGGAAAAGCAAAGAAATGAATAAACCATAAAAACTGCCGCAGGAATTGAAAGAGCGTTTGTTACAGGTACAGGCAGTCCAAAGATTTGTGGCCAGATGAAGGGAAATATGGATAAACAGAAGGTGGTGGTTGCTGCACCAATTGCATCGATTAGAAAAAGCTGTTTTGGCGAAAGCATAAATTAATGATTGTTGGTATTTTGTAAACCGGCTTTCAAAATAGTAACAGCTTCCTCCATTTCGCTTTCATTCAAATTTCCAAATCCAATTCGCATGGCAGTCAGGTTTTTTTGTTGGTAGAGTAATGTTCTGGGTATGAATAATTCATGTGTTTCGCAAAACTTGCTCAGTTGGTATAAATTTACATTGTTTCGCCATTCCAGCCAGATAGCGAGTCCGCCTGGTGGTGTTTCAAATTGAACACAGTCTGCAAAATTTTCAATTAATAATCCGACCATTTTATTGCGACGTACTTCATATACCTGTACTGATTTTTTTATGGCGCGATGAATTTCACCTTCTTCAATCAGCTCCCCTAAAACCTGTTCCAGGAGCGGATCTCCCTGCCGATCCAGCACCTGCAGGTGCTTCCGTAATTCAGTTATCAGATTTTCAGGTGCTACGATAAAACCGGTACGGAATCCCGGAGCGAGTGATTTTCCAAACGTCCCACTATAAACTACCATACCATTGGTGTCAGCGCTTGCAAGCGGTAATACCGGGCGTTTATCATAATGAAAATCGTAATCGTAATCATCTTCTAATATGATAAATCCGAATTCTGCAGCAAGTTGCAATAAGTCCAGCCGGCGCTGAGAGCTGAGGGTTACAGTTGTTGGATAGTGGTGGTGAGGTGTAATATAGAGAAGACGGATTTTTTGTTTTTCACAGAGGCGCTTTACTGCTTCCACATCAATACCATCCTGGTCTACAGGTACGGTTTTAATTTTCGCACCGGTTTGCTGAAATATCATGTTCATGGCAAAATAACTGGGTGAGCCCACTACAACAGTATCGCTTGCATTGAGCAGGAGACTGGCAGTTATGTAAACACTCATTTCAGTGCTGCGGGTAAGCAGGATATTTGCAGGCGAGATATGTAATCCCCTCGAAAGATTCAGGTAATTGGCGAGCTGTTTCCGAAAGAAAAGATTGCCTTCCTGATTATAATATCCCAGTTGTCGCCGGTTTATTTTTCTTTTCAGGCTGGCGCTGTATTGACGGGATAATTGTTCGAGCTGAGTTAGTCGCATATCCGGATTTCCATCGTTCAGATGTAATCGTGATTTGCTGAATTCAAAGGGGTTATCCAACAGGTTTGATTTTTTAAAAACAAAACCTGTTTGGGATGGGTACTGGATAAGCTGATCAGGTTGAGCTCCGCGAATTTTTATGGGTCGTTGATTGGGCTCGCCTATGATAAAAGTGCCTTTATTGGGAAGGGTCTCAACCCATCCCTGAGCATCCAGCTCCTCATAAGCCATTATGATAGTATTTCGGTGAACGTGCAATACTTGTCCCAGTAACCGACTTCCGGGTAATTGCGTGCCGGCAGTAAGGTAACGTCGTTGAATTCCATTGATTAGCTGATGTGCAATCTGCAGGTAGACCGGGGTAGAAGAACTGCGATCAACCTGGATAATGCTTTCGAATGAAATGGAAACCGGACTAGCCATAATATCAAAACTGGTACAGTTGGATGGACCGGCAAGATACTAGATTTGCCGGCAAATTGGTAAGAACAAATGAATCACAAGACTGAATTTACTCTTTTCTTCCGTCGGATGGTGGCTGTGTCTTTTGCACTTTCACTCGTTAATATACCAGCTGTTTCACAGGATAAGGGTTCGGAATTGGATCCTGTTACTGTAACAGCGTCTGTTAATCCGATCCAAACCTCAAGATCGGGTAGGAATGTTTTTATAATTAAAGGTGATCGATTTCTTGAATTGCCGGTACAGTCGGTGGATGAGTTATTGCGGTTCCTGCCGGGAGTGGAAATGCAGATGCGCGGACCCGCAGGCAGCCAGGGTGATATTGTTTTGAGGGGAGGAAGTTTCCAACAAGTGCTGGTATTGCTGGATGGGGTGCGATTGAATGATCCCAATACAGGGCATTTTTCCGGTTATATCCCGCTGGCTCCGTCGGAAATTGACCGCATTGAAATTTTGAAGGGCGCGGGTTCTGCCATTTACGGTTCGGAAGCGGTGGGTGGTGTGATTCATATCATAACACGAACCTATGCAAGCCGATCGGATGCAGCAGATTCGGTTGCTGTTCAGGCGCAGGGCGCTTTGGGAGAATATAGATACGCCTCTTTGCAAGCCGGAGCATTTGTACGGAAAGGCCGAATGGCATTTAGTGCAGGGATTTTATCTAATAACGCGGATGGACAACCGCAAAGAGGGACAAGAGGTTTTTTTCATAATAATACGGTTTCGCTTTCCGCAGGTCATTGGTTGAGCGATCGCTGGAAACTCAGTGCCCGTGCGGCTTTTGATCACCGTGATTTTGGTGCACAGAATTTTTACACCACGTTTGCGTCAGATACGGCATCGGAAAAAATCAAAAGCTGGTGGACACAATTGCAGTTGCAGCGTGTGGGCAAGCGTGATCGGCTGGTGATGGATCTTGGTTATAAACACCTGGTGGATGAATTCGCATTTAATAAAAGTTCCGTGGCAAATCGGAGTGTAAGTGAATTGATACAGGCGCAGGTTCGGGATGAAATTCAACTGAATGAGAAAACGGGTTTAACTGCAGGGATGCAGTTGATCAGTAAAAAAATCGCTTCTAATGACCGGGGTAATCATACGGTTTTACAAGGCGGAGCATTTCTTGTGTTGAATAAGCAATTGGGAGAGAATTGGTTGGTGAGCCCGGCTTTGAGATTGGAGTGGAATGAGCGGTCGAATTGGGAATGGATACCGCAGTTGAATGTTTCCTATCGCGCCGGTGATTGGCAATTGCGGGCCAGTGGTGGCAAAACAATTCGGGATGCGGACTTTACGGAACGGTTTAATAACTATAACAGAGCCCTGGTTACAGGTGGGCGGATTGGGAATCCGGATTTGAATCCGGAACGGTCCTGGTCGTATGAAATGGGGACTGATTATTTTTTCAGCAACCGTTTTAAGCTGTCTGCAACTTATTTTCAGCGGTTTCATGAGCAGTTGATTGATTGGACGAATACGCCGTATGCGGAGATGCCGCGAAAAGAGAATTTATCGCCAACGGGGGCATATGCATTGGCTAAGAATATTGCCCGTGTGAATACGCGGGGGGTGGAATTGGATGGACAGTTACAGCAAAAATTTGGAGAACATAAGGAGATATGGCTGAGTGCCGGTCTTACCTGGATTGAATCGAAAGGAACTGAGTCCACCCCCTCTTTGTATTTATCTTCCCATTCACGTTGGCTGACAAATTTAAATGCGCAGTATCAATTTGGACGTTTTGTTGTGAGTGTGGGTGCATTGTACAAGTACCGGTTGGCACAGCAGGCTGCGGGAATCGGTGCAGTTTTGGAACCGGATTATTTTCTGTTGAATGGGAAATTCCAGGCGGCGGTTTGGCAGCAGCGGTTGCGGGTCTTTGTACAGGTCGACAATATGTTCAATGTCTCCTATCAGGACCTGCTGGGCTCCGTTATGCCGGGTCGCTGGGTGATGGGGGGGCTTTCCTTCCGGCTTTAAGTGTCAGACAGGTGTTAGAACAGTGTTAGAGAGGTGTCAGATACATGTTGGAACTGGTGTCTGACACCTTTTACGCTTTCGGGTGTTTTGGCGTTTCCTTTTTAGCGGGTCGGGTGGGCTTATCCAGGTCGATCACCTTAATAACGGTACGGATGATATCAATAACCACCGGAGCCCCGATTCCCAGGCGCTGTGCATTAGTATTGGCCGGTGCAATGGAAATGCTGGTTGGATCAAACAGAATATAATTAATCAGGTTTTCACCATCAGCCGTGGTTTCCGGCACATAGACCTGAATGTTGGTTTTCTTATATCCATCGGGATAATAGCGAACATAAAATCCCTGCTCGTGTCGGTACCATTGATTGAGTTTGAATTCCGGCTTGCGCATTTGTGATAAAGTGCGGGGTACTGCTATTTGCTCGTAGGCTTCATAAGAATTTACACCGGTATTGAAAACTTGCTGGATATCACCAAGGGCTCCACCTGATGGCATTACAGCCGCTACCGTTTTTACGATCCCTATAACCCCGCCATTGAGTTCAAAAAGCTGTTTCGAATTGAGTAATCTACGGCCGGTATACTGAACAGGCGTGGGCAGTTTGCTGAATTCGGTTCGGCTAACCACCCCCCATAACAACAACTGAATATTACGCTGATCCAGATCATTAACGGTTTGAGAATTCTTTAAAATAGCTTCGATAATCTCTTTTCGGGGATGATTGACCGGTGCCTGAAAATAAGCATCCCTTGGCGTAGGATCAGGGGTTCCGGGCTGGAGGCAATAAGATTTGAATTCGGCCGCATAAAATCCCGGTTTAAGGATATAACTGCCCTGTTCAGTTTGGGGTTGTTCAACCATTGACAATGCAACAGTGTCTTGAATTTCAAGTGATTGCACTGTGTAGTCGGTCTCTTTTGGAAGGGGTTTGCTGGCTGTTTTAGGGGAACTGCAGGCCATAAAAACCAGGCTGATAAGAGTACTGTAAAAGACTATACTTTTCATGGTACAGGGTATGGGTTCCTGTATAAACGGTTTAGAGCAGGGTTACGGTATGTGCGTGCATACAGTTAACACATTATTAGCGGCTGGAAAGAGGTTTTGGCGGCCGGGTACCGTTCAACCCATTTCCCGTTGGGCAATGAAAAGAGCGAATAATTTTGAAGAGATATGAAACCGGCTGCTTTACTCATCTTTATTTTCATGTTGCTTTCACTGTTATCGAAAGCGCAACCCGCCATTCCTGTGCATCCACCTATCCAAATAAAGGTGTTCAATCATAAACAGGAACCACTCGATTTTGTAAGTGTCCGGATCCTGCTGAAAGCAGATTCCAGCCGGATTTTAAGTGCCGTCAGTGATTCCACCGGTAAACTTCCCTTACCTGAACTTGTACCGGGAGAATACCTGCTTTGTTTTAGCCGGGTGAATTATGAACCTGCCTGCCAGTCGCTCACTATTCCGGCAAACAACACAAGTTTGGGTGCGCAGGTTCTCACTGTAACACTCCAGCCATCCGGACAATTAAGCACTATTACCGTCACGGCCAAAAAACCACCGGTACAGTTCCTCTCTGACAGAACCATTATCCGGGTGGACGCCAGCATCAATAATGCCGGGACCACTGCGTTGGAAGTGTTGGAACGATCTCCCGGTATTACGCTTGATAAAGATGGGAACATTAGTCTTAAGGGACGCGATCAGGTACTGGTAATGATTGATAACAAACCCAGCTATCTGACCGGTACAGAACTCAATGCCCTGTTACAGGGTATGAGTAGTAATGATATTGAAACGATTGAATTGATTGATAATCCGCCTGCCCGCTATGATGCGGCTGGAAATGGTGGCATCATAAATATCCGGCTGAAGAAAACCCGGCAGAGAGGGTTTAATGGAAACCTTAGTTTATCCGGCGGCCAGGGCATCTATCCCAAATCCAACAATGCGCTTTCGCTCAATTATCATAGCGGGAAAATCAATCTGTTTGGAAATTACAGTAGTACGGTCAACCAGAACCTGCTGGATATGTATGCTTTCCGGAGCTATTATGCGGATGATGATAAAACCCTGCTTTCTACCCTGGAGCAACCCACCTATATTGAGTCGACCGCAAAAAATCACACATTGCGCACCGGAATGGATTATTCCTTGAATAAAAAAACCTCCCTGGGGATCGCATTGGCAGGTACAAAACTTGATCGCAACGGAACCGGGAGAGGTGAAGCGAGTTGGAAATCATCCGGCAGTACAACTGATTCCCTCATTCACACCCGAAATTCAAATAGTACCGATTGGAAAAATGGGTCGGTGAACCTGAATCTTCGGCACCAGTTTTCTTCCAAACAGGAACTTTCCGCAAATCTCGACTGGCTGGGCTATCAGATTGATGGCAGCCAGGGTTTTCAGAATATTCGTAGTGATGACAACCCTTATACGGAATCCTTTCTTGGAGTATTACCCAGCAAGATCAGGATCCTTTCTTTCAAATCAGACCACCAGATCACACTACCCAAACAATATATACTCGAAACTGGTATAAAATGGGCAGTTACGTCCACCAACAATAAAGCATCTTATACCATCAACCAGGGTGGCGGTTGGGAAGAAGACCCGGGAAAGAGCAATCATTTCCTGTATGATGAACAGATTTGCGCGGCCTATGCCAGTCTGGAGCGAAAAATCAATCGCTGGTGGTACCAGCTGGGATTGAGATACGAACACACTTCCTTTGATGCGCACCAGTTAGGCAATGCCGTTATCAAGGATTCCGCTTTTTCGAATCAGTATGGAAGTTTGTTTCCCGGTTTGCAGGTAACTGTGGAGCTTGATTCAAGTAATGAGCTTAGTTTGACAATGAATAAACGGATTGATCGCCCGCCCTATCAGCAGCTCAATCCGTTTGTATTCATCATTAACAAATATACCTACCAGAAAGGGAATCCCTTAATGAAGCCACAATTCACCTATAGCATTGAGTTGTCGCACCGTTACAAAAATCTGCTAAATACCAGTATATCGTATAGTGATACCCGTGATTATTTTTCGCAGATTTTTTTATCAGACAGTGCCGGTACATTTTTTTATTCGGAAGGTAATCTTGGCAGAAGAAAAATACTTGGACTATCGATCTCTTTCAGTGAGCAGCTCCTGCCTTTCTGGAGCTTCACTAGCCAGGCAGATCTGCAGCATAAAAAACTGAAAGGGTTTATTTGGAAATCATTGGAAGCCAGTATCACGCAGATAAATGTTTCAATCAATAACCAGTTCAGGCTTGGTAAAGGCTGGGCAATGGAAGCATCGGGTTATTGGATCAGCAGAAGTCAGGCAGATATTCAGGAAGTGGTAGAGCCAACCGGACAGGCAGGTATTGGCATTTCAAAACAGGTACTAAAAAACAAAGGAAACCTGAAACTAACGGCGAGGGATATCTTCTATACACAGAATATGGAAGGCTTTACCATATTCAACCAGGCTACAGAGTATTTTCGTTTGCAGCGGGATACACGGGTAATAAATTTGGCTTTCACCTGGAGATTTGGCAATCAAAGTAAAGCAATACCCCGCCGCACCAATAAAGTGGATGAGGCAGATCGGGTAAGCGGATAAAAAAGAGCCGGATCAACCGGCTCCTACTAGTTAATTTTTCTTTCTTTTTTTCGCCCGTTTTTTGGGTGCTTTAACCGGCTCTTCTTTCACACTTAAATCCTTAATCCGGATATTCCGGAAGAAGAGGGTGTCTCCATGACCGAGGAATCCGATATGTCCGCTTGTCCGTTTCAATCCGGGATGGTTCCTTTTATCTACCGTTCCGTTTGCAGATGCAGCTGCCAGATCTCCTTCCAGTATAACAGTACCGTTCAGGGTAACTTTGATTTTATTTCCAATCAGTTCAATTTCCTCCTCATTCCATTCTCCAACCGGCTTCAAGTAACCTCTTTTTGCTGCGATTACACCATATACGGATCCATGGTACTGGTAAACCTGCAGATTCTTATAGATGTCAGCATCATTATCCAGTATCTGTACTTCCATTCCCTCATAAGCTGCATCACCCTCCAATGGCGCGCGTAACCCTACTCCATTATTGGCACCAGGTGTAAGTTTGAACTCAAATCGATAAACAAAATCTGAATACTGATCTTTCGTATACAGGTTACCGTTGCCTCCTCTTTTCGGATAAACGGCAAGATTGCCATCTTCAATTATATAGGCTGATTTATTTCCAACCCATTCATGCAGACTGCTGCCATCAAACAACACTTTAAAGCCTGCATTTTTCTCGGCTTCACTTAATTCGGTTGGTTCAGGAGTTTTTATCTCACGCAGGTAGATATCGCGATAAGCCACATAAGTACCATGTGCCTGTAATTCAATCTGTTCTTCTTTGAAAAGAGGAAGATTGCGATCCCAGTAATTTTCCAATGGCACTTTGTCTACGACCAGTTTTCCATTCAGATAAACCGTTACCATATCGCCTTCCATCAATATGCGGAACTGATTCCATTCGCCAATAGCATTATCAGCTACCAGCAATGGTTTGCTTGGGTTTTTCTGGTTATTGTACAATCCTCCGGATCCTACCTGTGCACCTACATCCCGACGGGAAGTATCCCAAACCTGAACCTGTGGGGTACCTCTGAGATAAATTCCGGCATCACCGTCTTTGGTAATTTTCCAATCTACAAATAGTTCAAAATCGCGGTAATTTTTATTTGTGCAAAGGTTATCTCCATGTCCATTGAAAACAAGCAATCCATCTTTTACAGACCAGCCCTCCCGCATTTTTATATCAGCTTTTTCCTGTTCACGAGCCAATGTCTGAGAATCCATTTTTGAACGGGAGATGGGATTGCCTACCAGACCTTTCCATCCGCTCAAATCATGCCCATTGAAAAGAGGTTGAAAATCTCCTTCCTTCGGAAGGCTCGCAAGATGTTTCTTTACTGCAGCTTTGAGATAGTCGCTTTCATTTCCAGATACGGCCGTAATAGCGTTCTCTAAAATTTGGTGAACCTTTGCACCCTTTAACTGCGGGTTATTCAAACATGCATTCATAACCGCATTGGCCGCGGCATTTTTAAGTGATGCGTCATTTAAAAAACTGGCAGTATATAACAAAGAGGGATAGGTGCTTATTTTACCTAATTCATTAATCAGTGTTGTTTGATGACGTTTATCTGCTTTTGGAAGAAGTTCACGAATCATCAGGTATTTGTTCTCTCCAGATTGATTACTGTTCCTTACCTGCTGAATAAAAGCTGAAACCAAAGCACTGTTAAGATCGGGTGATTGATTTTCGGAACTCAGTTTGAAAACTGAATTCAATGCTTCCCCATTTTTCCAGCCACCAAGAGCTGATACCATTTTTAGTCGGGATGCTGCATTGGCAGTTTTAAATCCACCCAATACCTCCTGTTGAAAGCTATCGCCTCCAAGAGAAGCCATTACCCTATAATAGTTGGATTGTTTTTCGGCAGGCAGGGAACGGTATACATTCAATAATTGTTTAGTAAGTAAGGTTGGATTTTTGATCCCGCTTAAAGCACTGATTACGATATCCTGCCTGTTTTTAAGATCTGCATCTGAAGGTCCGTTTGCCAATAAAGGGAACAGACTTTCGAGTTGTTCCGGAATAACCATCTGCGTCAGTGAGCGGGCTGCAGTTTCTTTAATTGTTTTGTCTTCACTACTCAAATAGGGCAGTACCAAGGGTACCTTTGCTGATGCGGCTCTTTCACCCAAAATCTGCATGGCGGCAATCTTTCCTGCAGCATTTGCTGAAGGAAGTACAGCTGCAGCAGTTTCGACTGCTGCATTGGGACTTGCGATCAGCATGGCTTTTGAGATGGCTGCTGCTTCTTCACTGGACGCTGTTTTCAAATAAACTCCCAGGATAGGCAATACTTTATCCCCGGCTAATTGAACAGCGGAATTCATAATGCTTTTTCGGATAGTTGCATCTTTCGATTCAAGCAGTTGCAGGGCCAGAGGTGTTGCAGCTTTAATATCCTTTGCCGCAAAAGCATTTACCAATTCTGCTTTAGCAACCGGCGAAAGACTGGCGGCATTTTTTAACCAGGATGCCGCTGTTTCATTACTTAAATTGGGTGCGGCAAATTGTAATGCTGCCTGTCTAAATTGAATATTTTTATCTTTTAAAGCTGCCATCAGGGTTGGAATTGCAGCATCTCCCTGAAGTCTACTGATCAGATTTAATAAGGCAATTCTGGTTGAAATCTGATTAGGTTGTTGTAAACTGTTCATTAAAGCGGTTGCTTTTTTAACAGCCCCTGCTTTGTTGCTGGTTTGCGATCCCAATAATTGCAGATAGGCAGCAGTTGCTTCACTATTTTCAAAACGATAGCCTGCCTGTTTGGCAGCTGTAGCCAGCATTGTTTCAGCTGCCGGAGTGCCAATGGAAGCAAGTGTATAATAGGCTGCATTTTTCAGTGGTCCGTCTGCTTCCTTTGCAATAGCAAGAATAGCCGGAGCAGCGGGTTGGTAGTTAGCATGTCCGAGTGCCTGAACCAGCGCCAGTTTGCTTTTTCCCTCTGCCGTATTTAATGCTTCGCTTAAAGTTGCCAGTGATTCCTCCGTATGTATGATGGCCAGTGCCCGGCTGGCTGCATCCACAAGCTGATCATCAGTCAGTAATGGCTGCAGGAAGGGAATAGCATCATTTTTACCAACAAGTTCCAATTGTGTAACCAGAAATTGTTTTGTAACAGGGTCATTAACCTGTGAGAGCGCTTGTCCGTATGCGTTAGTAGCCATGGAACGCCAGTTTTCCCTACCAGTTTGGGTGGCATAGAAGCTGAATCCGGATAATGCAAAGTGCTGACGGCTTTTATCACCTCCTCCATTGAGTTGTTTTATTAATTCGATCAGACCACTTTCGCCAAGGTCTGCCACCGACATCGCATTGGCAATAAGTTCTGCTGAATCAGCAGCAGGTGCTTTTGCCAGGAGGTCAGCAATTTTGGTTGGAATTGTTCTGTTCTGATCGGATTGAGCTAGTACATTGGTGGTCGCATGCGTTAGCGAACCAGCCAGTAATAAGGAAAGAACGGTATATTTCATATTGATCTTGTCGGAATGAATGAATTAGATTGACCAGGGTCCGCGCATAGGCGGATTGAGTAAACGGTTCGCTCCCTCATCATTGAGAAAAACCTGTTGAAGAGGATCGAACGATAAGGATCTTCCAAGTTGCAAGGCTATTTTCCCCATATTAATTATCGTACAGGAGCGATGACCATTTTCTTCGTTAAGGGCAAATTTTTTGCGGTCTTTTACAGCTTCCACAAAATCTGTGATAACTGGTGAAGGATCTGGGAATTCTGCCAGTTTGCGTTCAATATCCGGTATGGTACACTGAAATCCTTTGTAGAGTTTTCCTTTTGGACCTTCGATATAGGCGGCATCTGTCATAGAGCCATCGCCATCCAGTATAATCTGGCAACCATCTGCATAGGTATAGGTAATCTTATTCCATATTCCAACAGCGTCGTCGTGTTGTTGAGGGGCATCTACTGATACGTGAATGGGAGAGTCGTTGTCCTTTCCCAGGAAATATTGAATGGGATCGAGGTAGTGTTGACCCATATCACCCAGGCCGCCTCCATCATAATCCCAGTATCCGCGGAAAGTGGTATGAACACGATGTGAGCTATAAGGTTTAAATGGTGCGGGACCCAGCCACATTTCATAATCCAGTTCCTGTGGAACCGGTTCAACCGGCAGATCGGTTTTCCCAACCCAGTAAAATTTCCAGTCGAATCCGGTATGGCGACTGACGGTTACTTTGAGGGGCCATCCGAGGAGTCCGGAGTCCACCAGTTTTTTGATTGGTTTTACGGTGGTATTCATTCCGTAGAAATTGTCGCTGAACCGGAACCAGGTATTGAGTCGGAAAATCCGGCCGTGTTGTTGCACGGCTTCCACCACCCGTTTTCCTTCACCGATGGTGCGGGTCATTGGCTTTTCACACCAAATATCTTTTCCGGCCTTGGCTGCATCGGCTGCCATGATACCATGCCAGTGCGGCGGCGTGGCGATATGTACAATATCTACTTCCGGCAGGTTGATGAGTTCGCGGTAATCACGAAAGGTTTTAACACCGTTTCCGCCTCCCAGTGCTTGCAGTGCAAGCTGGATATGGCGGGTATCTACATCGCAAACGGCGACGGTGCGGGTTCCGGCATATTCAAAATGACCACGCCCCATGGCGCCTACTCCGATAACCCCTTTGGTGAGGGTGTCACTTGGTGCTAAATATCCGCGTCCTAATACATGACGGGGAACGATTGTAAAAGCGGCAATGGTTCCGACTGCGTTTCGCAGGAAACGTCGCCGTGAGTTTCTCTGTTGGCTTGACATAATTCAGGAATGATTTTGCGTGCTTAAGTTACGGCTTTTAGACGTCAGACAGGTGTTAGAACAGCGTTCTAACACCTGTCTGACGTCTAAAAGGATAAAATTGAGGTAAACGACAGGCAGGAATGGAAATAGATTTGGTATTATTTAATCGATTGCAGATGCGTAAAAATGTACAGTTGTTATGGTTGATGGCAGCGCAGGTTTTGGTTGTCATGGCTGCTCAGGCCCAACCAGGAAAACAACATAACCTGAAATTTGATTCTCTTAATCGGAGGTGGGATGAAGCGATTCCTTTGGGAAATGGTCTGATTGGGGCCTTAATCTGGCAGAAAGAGGATCGCTTGCGCATTTCACTGGACCGGGCCGATCTCTGGGATCAGCGACCGATGAAAGGGTTGCATCGCAAAGAGTTCAGCTACCAATGGGTTTTTGAGCAGGTAGTGCAACAGGATTATGCGCCTGTGCAGAAATATTTTGATCACCCGTATGACCGGGAGCCGGCACCCACCAAAATTCCAGGTGGAGCATTGGAATTTAGTACTACTGCACTCGGTGTTTCAAATTCGGCAGAGTTGGATATAGTGCGAGCGGAATCCACTATTAAATGGGCATCCGGTGCGAAGTTGAGGAGTTTTGTGCATGCCAGATTACCGGTTGGTTATTTCCAATTTGAACATGTTGGACCAGATTTTGAACCTGAATTAGTGGCTCCCCGCTACCAGGGAGCAGTTTCGAATGCAGGCGACCCTGTAGGAGGGGATGATTTAGCGCGCCTGGGTTATCCGCAGGGTGTTGTGTCAAAAAAACAAAACAGTGTCCTGTACGAGCAGGAAGGCTGGGGTGGATTTCGCTATCGAATTTATGTGACTTGGAAGCGGAAGGGAAGACGGGGAATGGAAGGGGTGTGGGCAATTGAGACGGTTCATCCCGACAGTAAACAGAAAGGCTATCGAAGCGAACCGGAGAAGGGATCAACCCCGTTCCAATTGGCTGATTCTTTATTAAAAGCTGGTTATGTAAAGGCCCTGGAAACTCATCTGAACTGGTGGAAAAATTTCTGGTCCAGGTCCATGCTTCGGGTACCCGACACAGTTATAGAGAAACAATGGTATTTGGAACAGTACAAATTCGGATCCGCAGCCCGCGAAAACGCACCACCAATTTCTTTGCAGGCGGTATGGACGGCAGACAATGGAAGGATTCCACCATGGAAAGGTGATTATCACCATGATCTGAATACGCAATTAAGTTATTGGCCATCTTACACAGCGAATCACCTGGATGAAGCAATGGGTTACCTCAATCATCTGGATGAAAACAAAACAAATTTTCAACGCTATACCAAACTGTACTTTGGGGTGGATGGATTGGCGGTTCCCGGTGTAACAACACTGGATGGAACTGAAATGGGAGGATGGATTCAATATAGTTTATCCCCTACTGTTAGTGCATGGCTGGCCCATCATTATTATCTGCAGTGGGAATATGGAAGGGATATTGAATTTCTTCGTTCCCGTGCTTATCCATGGCTTAGGGATGTTGCCCGATTTATCGAAGCGATTACGGTAATCAATGAAAAAGGAGAGCGTCATCTGCCCATCAGTTCAAGTCCGGAGATCAATGATAATGCTCTTTCCGCCTGGTTCCGGCAAACCAGCAATTATGATCTGGCATTAATGAAGTTTGCCATAAAAACTGCTGCTGGCATGGCGGGTGAACTACAAAAAATTGAATCCGGATCGGCTGAATATGGGGCAGCAGCAGAGCATTGGGATTCCATTGGGCGAAGTTTCCCTGATTATGCAGTCACTACTGAAAAGGGGCTGCAGTTTTCCCGGACATTACCCTATACTAAAAGCCATCGTCATTTTTCTCACTTGTTGGCGATTCATCCGCTGGGATTGATAAAATGGGAGGATGGAACTGCAGCACAGCAGCTGATCCGCCAGACGATTGCAGATCTGGATCGGGTTGGACCTGATCAGTGGTGTGGATACTCCTATTCATGGCTGGCAAATTTGAAGGCCTGGGCAAAGGATGGGAAGGGGGCTGCGGATGCGTTAAAAACGTTTGCTACCGCTTTTTGTTCGATCAATAGCTTTCATGTGAATGGGGATCAAAGCGGGAAGGGGTATTCGAGTTTTACGTATCGTCCGTTTACACTGGAAGGAAATTTCGCTTATGCAGCCGGGTTACAGGATATGTTATTGCAAAGTCAGGCCGGTTTTATTGAGCTTTTTCCTGCAGTTCCGGAGGAGTGGTTAACCTGCAGTTTCAGCGGTTTTCGGGCTCGGGGAGCGTTTTTGGTAGATGCCGAACGATCCGGCGGCAAGCTGGTAAGACTTATCGTAAGGGCGGAAAAAGATGGAGAGGCAAGAGTAAAACTAGGTGCCGGTAACTGGAAAATCAAACAACAGAAATCCTGTGATGCCGACCTGTCGGATGCCGGCTGGTTAACCCTGCGTTCAAAAGCCGGTGGCAGGGTGGAGTTAACCCTTTAAGTGTCAGACAGGTGTTAGAACAGTGTTCAAACAAACTGTGGTTATGCTTACACTTTTATTGTTAACGGACTGGTTCCAGTTTACAGTAAAATCTCAATTTGGTACTGATTTTTTCATGGTGTACTTTTTGCCAAAATGATAAATACAGATCGACTCAAACTACTTCCGCTTCAGATAAAGGATGCCCCATTCATACTGGAGTTGCTTAATACACCCGGATGGTTAAAATATATCGGTGACAGGAATGTCTATTCTTTGGAAGAAGCTAAAGATTATCTGATAAATGGGCCGTTAAAAAGCTATGAAATAAATGGGTACGGACTTTATCGGGTTGAATTACCAGATGATACCATAATTGGATTATGTGGTATAATTAATCGGGAAACTCTACCATTTCCGGATATTGGGTTTGCTTTATTACCCGCCTTCGAAGGCAAAGGATATATTTCTGAAGCTGCTCTTGCAACAAAACAATACGCAACAAGCCAGCTTGGTATAAAACAGTTATGCGGTATTACAACCAATGATAATTTAGCATCCATCCGGGTGCTTGAAAAAATTGGGATGAAGTACATTAAAAAAATACAATTACCCGGAGGAGATGACTTGTTGAATTTTTATCAGACTGATTGATGTTCCGATAATTTCGTTCTTTTAACTTTCTGTCGACTTCAATAAATAGGTCATCACTTTTACTTCACTAAAAAGTACGGAATATGCAGTGCGATCCTGCAGGAATCTATCCGGTTGTTGCCATAGCTTCACAAACGCAGTTCGCACTGCAATTTTAGCTCTGGTTTCATCTCTTAATACAAGAAATGCATAGATGAGCAGATTTTCATTGTGTTCTTCATAAAGTTCCAAATAACTGGAAAAATCTTTTCTTATAAGTAATTCTGTCTGGTTGCCTGTTGCCTGATTCATGTTTGGTGCTCTTACCGAAATAAGACGGTAATTGATGTAGATTCGTTTTACCATCGAATAAAATAATCCTTGATTCCACCAGGACGAATTTTCGGCATTGCACGTTTTAAGAAAACCATTTTTTTCTTTTTCTGAATAGCAGCACCTTTGCACCCGTTTCAGTAAATGGCTCTAAATCCTATCGTAAATTCTTGCTGTTAAATCCTGCCTGGGTTGTTGAAGACCAGATCCCTAAATAAATAATTTCAATTCCCTGGATGGAAAGAAACCAACGTAATAAACTTAACTTTACCGATCTGGCTAAGGCGGCTGCCGGTGGTGATGAAGAAGCTTTCAAGCAATTATATGAAGCCATATCCGGAAAAATGTATAGTATCTGTTTGCGATATGCCGGAAACAAAACCGATGCCAATGACTGGTACCAGGATGGGTTTATCAAATTGATCAATAATTTATCCTATTTCAGAGGTGATGGATCCTTCGAGGGTTGGGCAAGAAAGGTATTTATTGGCATATGTATCGACAATATCAAGAAAAAAATCATTCCAGTAATTCCAATTGAAGCCGACCTGAATGTAGCCATCAGTGATTCAATTTATGATAAACTTTCACTGGATGATTTGTTTAAAGTGATTCAACAATTGCCTGATTTTGCGAGAACGATCATTAACTTATCGTTGGTAGAAGGGTATAGCCACAAGGAGATAGCAGAAATACTTTCAATTACCGAAGAGGGCAGCAGATCGCAATTGTTCAGAGCCAGACAATTAATGAAAAAAACCATTCAATTTCAAAATGGGACCAAGTGACCAACGGTTTTATCAGTTAAGGGAGTTTTGGCTGGAAGCTCCAACCGACCTGTCGGATCGGATTTTGAATGAATTCAATATAAAACACAGCATGGGATCTTATGATGACAAAGAAACCTTCGAGTTTTCCCGGTTAATTGATATTGAAATTCTTCCACCGGATTATGTTACAAACAACATTCAAAATAAATTTGCAGTTTCAGCTTCATCGGGACGGATAAAAAAGAACTTAGCACGGGTGCTGCTGGTTTCTTCTCTGTCAGCTGCGTTGTTTATATTTTTTATTACCGAAAGAAAGCCGATATCAAAAGATTCCAAGCAATACACAGCAACTCCAATTATTTCCTCTGTAAACGAATTCACAGATTCTGTTCAGACACTGGATTCCGTTAAAAAGCCTATAAACAGAAAGCATTCAGTTGGACCCATAAAAAACATTACAATCAATTCTATTCCGGCTACCCTGTTTGAATCAGATATTTTATACAGCTATGTAATGTATAAGTTGAGTGAACAGAATCCGGTTGATGATAGTGCAGCTGATTTTATTTCTATCGATGAATTCTCCATCATTCGAATAAGTCCATATACCGCAAGACTGATCCGTTTGAGTATGCAACAGAATCGTCAGGGTGAATTGAAACGAAGAGCCAAACGGATTCTTCGAAAATTGGAAGGGCTTCGCGAAAAAGAGCGTGAACAATTTTCAGACTTACGAATTTCCAATCCATTAAACCCGGTTGATCTGGCATCCTTTATTGATGGAGACAAAAAATAAATACGGATTATGTTAACGATATTGAAGGTGCTGCTACTATTTATGGGACAGGTTGATATGCTCCCGTCCTGCGACACCTGCAGTTCACTGGTAATTTCATATGAGGTACAGATTCAGTCCAAAAAAAGGAATAAGTCAACTGCAGAATTATTTAATGGCTCATCTAAAGTTGTTTTTATTAATAGTGATACAATAAGGGTACGTCAGGTTAGTTTGTTGCGCACGGAATCGGCCTGGTTTTATAAGAGGAATGGAAATTATTCAGGCATCATTATTAAAGAGTCTTCAAAAGATCAGAATTCTTATTCTATTTCGCTGGCCGAGTGGCGAAAATCCTTCAGTTCCTGGGAAGGTGCGGATTTTCAGAAAGAAGCCCAAACACAGACGATTGCGGGATATAAGTGCAAACGAGCTGTGTTGGTAGGAGAAAATAATCAGCGAATGGTGGTTTATTATACCAATCAGCTAGGGCATGATGCTTACAAAATAGCAGAGCCCATGTTTTCGGCGGTGCCTGGAGTTGTTCTGAAATACGAATTTCGGTCGCGTGAGTCAGTCATTACATATACTGCAAACCGAATACGTGTCAGATAGGTGTTAGGATAGTGTTCTAACACCTGTCTGACACCTAACAGGTGAGAAATGTTATTTTTCAGGAAGCAGAAACCTCGATTAAATGTTACCTTTCATCTTTAACTGCGATTAACCGAACAACTGCCACATGAACCCCTACGAGTCCCATACCGATCAAACGGTATTGCTTGCAATGCAGGAGGGAGAGCAAGTGGCATTCGCTGAGCTTTATAACAGATACCATCAACAGGCTTATGGATATGTATTTTCTCAGGTAAAAATTCCAACAATAACAGAGGATATTTTACATGACGTATTCATGAAACTTTGGGAAGATCGAAGCAAAATTTCCATTCAACATCAATTTAAGTCCTATCTCCTCCGGTCCTGTCATAATAAAGTGATCGATTTTTATCGCCAGCTAGCAAAAGATCGAAAATTACAGGAAAACCTGCTGTATCAGTATGAACAGGAACTTGAACACTCTCCCAATTCAAAACAGGAGCTACAAAAACTGGACGCCCTGGCGGAAGAAGCGCTCAGTACCTTATCCCCACAAAGAAGAAAAGTGTTTGAACTATGCCGACGACAGGGAAAAACTTATAATCAGGTTGCCGAAGAGCTGGGTATTTCACCTCAAACTGTAAAGGAACATATGGCCAATGCCCTGTCATCTCTTCGCGGATTCCTGCATAAACGAACCGATCTGGTCACATTGCTGCTGCTTTTAAAAAAATATTTCGATTAAGCACCCCCCGAATTTGAATTTTCCCGTCCTACTATGGTAGCCTTCTGATTGCTGCCATTGCCTATGCCTTCAACACCTGCTAAATATGCTCCTTATAGCGATTGGCTGATCCAATTCATTGAGAATGAATTGCCATCCTACCAATTACCCCTGCTTATCCAGTGGATCAAAGAAAACCAGCCAGCATTCGAAGAGTTATTGCAAACTCCGGAAATCCAGAAGGTCATCGACAAACAAACTGATAAGCAGACTGTATCCCAAAAACTCAGTCAACACATGATAAGCCGTCTGTTAACTGATATCAAATCAAATTCAGAACAACCCCGTAAAATCTGGAAAAATCAATGGCTGAAAATTGCAGCTTCTGTCGTTTTGGTTATTGGTGTAGGCAGTACTGTCTGGTTACTGCCAAAAAAATCCGATAAGATAGTTGCTCAAACCGCTGAACCAGTTTCTGATATCAAACCCGGAAGTAATATGGCGTACCTGCAATTGGGTAATGGTCAAACCATTCTGCTCGACTCAGCGGTAAATGGTCAGCTTGCCAGACAGGGGAATACAGCTATCATCAAAAAGAATGACCATGTTATCTATTCACCTCTCAATGCAGGTTCGGATGAACTAACAGGTATAAATACCCTAAGTACGCCACATGGTGGTCAGTATAAACTTCAATTGCCCGATGGAAGTCTTGTTTGGCTCAATGCTGCCAGTTCCATCAGCTTTCCCGCCGCTTTTCATAAAGATCACCGAAAGGTTAGTATTACCGGTGAAGTGTATTTTGAAATAAAAAAAGATCAAACAAAACCATTTATCGTAGATATCGCCAATGGAGCTTCGGTGGAAGTGCTGGGTACAAGTTTTAATATCCAATCCTACAATAATGAAAAGACCATTCAGACAACTCTTCTTGAAGGCTCAGTTAAAATAAGGAAATACCAGCTACAGGCTATGCTTCAACCGGGTCAACAAGCTCAAATCAGTAAGGGAGAAACAACGCCAATTAAAATCAAAAAAGACGTGGATACCGAACAGGTCATGGCCTGGAAAAACGGATTTTTTTCATTTGCCAATTCAGATTTAGAATCGATTATGAGACAAATAGCCCGGTGGTATGATGTAGAAATCGTTTATAAAGGAACCATTCCAAAACGAAGTTTCGGTGGGGAAATATCCCGAAATACAAATCTGTCACAAGTATTAAAAATATTGGAGGAATCCAGCATAAATTTTACAATCGACAAAAAAACCATTATTGTACAGCCGTAAAATAACCTGGTTTGGCTAACCAGCTGATGGGTAACTAAAAAAAACCGCTCTGAGGTGAGAGTCAGAGCGGCGGTAAGTTGGGTTACCCATGACTTCAATTTTTCTCGGAACTGAAATTGTTTAACCCAAAACTCAAGTAAAAGTATGCAAACTTGTCTGTTTTCCCGTCGATTTGGAGGACGGGAAAAATTAATCAAAACGCTGGTTATTATGAAGCTGACTACCCTCCTGCTATTGGCTGCCTGTCTGCAGGTTTCAGCCAACGGGTATGCTCAAAAAGTTACGCTGAATGAAAAAGATGTGCCTATCACCAGGATCTTTAAAACGATCAAAAAACAGACGGGCTATGTTTTTTTCTTCGACGAAAATTGGATCAAACAGGCTGGTTCTGTTTCGGTTCAGGTAACAAATGCCACTTTGGAAACAGCATTGGATCTCTGTTTCATAAATAAACCCCTGACCTATTCCATAGTCGGAAAAACCATTGTAATCAAACTTAAGGAGCTTCCTAATGAGACAATTAGGATCAATGAAGAATTGCCAGCTCCTCCAATTCCAATCAATGGAACCATTTTGGATGAAAATAATAAAGGACTGGCGGGTGTTTCGGTTTCTGTAAAAGGAACTGAAATTGGTACAACTACCAATGAAAATGGACAGTTCTCCCTTCAGTTGCCAGATAAAGGAGGTGTGCTGATCATAAGTTATGTTGGATACGAAACAATTGAAACACCCATTCGCACAGGGGGAAGTTTCAATTTTACTATAAAACCCAAACTTAACAGTATAGAAGAAGTGTATGTGGTGGGATATGGTACCCAAAAGAAAAAAGCCCTCACTACAGCCGTATCTCAGGTTTCCAATGAAGAAATTATACAATCTCAATCATTTTCTGTTTCCAACTCACTGGCCGGTCGAGTACCTGGTTTGATTGTAAACCAACGAAGTTCAAGACCCGGTTCCGACGAAGCTTCCGTTTTTATAAGAGGAATCAGTACAATCGGCAATACTGCGGCACTAATTGTGGTGGATGGGGTTGCTAATCGCGATGGCATATCAAGGCTCGATCCTAACGAAATTGAAACAATTACTGTTCTCAAAGATGCATCTGCGGCTATTTATGGGGCGCAATCTGCCAATGGTGTAATCCTGATAACAACCAAAAGAGGTAGTAAAGGCAAACCATTGGTCAGGTATTCCCTCAATCATGGTTTCGCTAGTCCAACCCGCTTCCTTGACTTATCCGATGCTGCTACTTATGTAAAAGGGTTAAATGATCTTGATCTTCAGAATGGACGCACTCCAACCTATTCACCCGACCAGGTTCAAGCGTATGAAAACGGAACATTGCCCAGTACCGACTGGTTAAAAGCAGTTTATAAAAACAAATTCTCACAAAATCGCCAAAGCCTCAATGTAAGCGGCGGTAATGATGCTGTGCGTTATTTCCTTTCTGTAGGATTAGGTTCGCAGGGGACTATTCTGAAAAACGACGATAAATCAAAGTATCAGCAGTATAATTTTCGTTCCAATATTGATGCTACCATCTCTCCCAACTTTACAGTTGGTTTTGATTTGGCCGGAAGACGCGAACAACGCAATTTTCCGGGTATTGGAGAAAGCGATATTTTCGGTCAGGCTGTTCTTGGAAGTCCATTGTTGCCTGCAACAATATTCGGCGATTATCCGGCACCCGGACGTGGCAATAACAACCCACTAGCCATGATGCAATCCGCTTCCTATAATCGGACTGAAAATAATGTGATAGCCGCAACACTGAAAGCTGCGTATAAAATTCCCGGTGTACCCGGTTTGTCATTGGATGGATTCGCTGCATTTGATTATTTCCAAAGCTTCAACAAGGTATGGCAACAACCCTGGACCTATTATGTGGAAGAAAACGGTGCTCCTGTTCCGCGTGTACGTCCAAATGGACCTTCCTTATCCAGTAATAATACAAGAAACCAATCTGTGACACTGAATGGAAAGATCAACTACATTCGCAGTTTTGGTAAACACCATGTAGATGCATTTGTTTCCTATGAACAGAACCAAACCAAATCCGATTATCTGGGTGCCTCCAGAGTTGGTTTTGTTTCTCCAGTTATCGATCAACTTTTTGCCGGTTCGCCCATCAAAGATAACCAGAGCAACGATGGCAGCGCAACCCAGGGAGCCCGCCAGAATTATCTTGGGCGTGTTTCTTATTCCTACGATAATAAATACCTGGCACAACTCTATATGGGCATTAACGGATCTCAGATATTTCCGCCGGGTAAGCGTTTTGGCCAATTCCCGGGAGGTTCCGTTGGCTGGGTCATTTCCCGCGAAAAATTCATGCAGGAAATCAGAGCGATTAATCACCTTAAACTACGTGCTTCCTATGGTATACTGGGTAATGACCGGGTGGCTCAGTACCAATACCTGAATCTGTTTGGATTTGGTTCCGGATATGTATTTGGCGGACAGGATGTAACTTCCCTTAATCCCAGAGTGGCAGCTAACCCCAATATAACCTGGGAGAAAAAAAGAAGTACGGATATTGGTATTGATCTTGGCCTTTTTAATAATAAACTTTCTTTCACCATTGATTATTTCAGAAGTCGAACAACAGATATTCTTGCACGTAGAAATGCCTCTATTCCAACATACACCGGCCTTCAGGTACCAAATGAAAATATTGGTATTGTTGACAATGCCGGATTTGACGGACAGGTTTCCTATTCCAATAGAATTGGTGAATTAAAATGGACGATCGGTGGAAACTTCACATTTGCAAAAAATAAAATCGTTTTCTATGATGAAGTTCCACCTGCGGAAGATTATCAGGGTATGACAGGCAGACCAATTGGAACACAACTACTTTACAAGGTAATTGGTGTATACAGGAATGCTGAAGACCTGACTAAATTTCCAGGACTTGATGGCAAACGAATCGGAGATCTGATTTATGAGGATGTCAATAAAGATGGAAGATTAAACAGCGATGACCGCTTTCCGCTCGAACGTAATGCTACGCCACAAATTCAATATGGTTTTAACCTGGGAGCGGAATGGAAAGGATTTGATTTTAGTGCCCAATTCATGGGACAGGCCAGAGCTGTTCAATTCTTTAATTACATTTTTGGCCCGGATAATAATGCACCGGCCTATTATCTTAAAAACGCCTGGACGCCTGAAAATACGGAGGCAGATCTTCCCCGTATAGGACGGTCCAATTCCGGAAACGATTTGTTTGTAAGAGATGTTTCTTTTCTGCGACTCAAAACTATCGAGCTTGGATATTCCATTCCAAAATCAATGTTGAACAGAGTTGGTTTCGAATCAGCACGGGTATTTGTCAATGGGTACAATTTGCTCACTTTCGACAAATTGAAAAAAGATGGTTTGGGTGATCCTGAAAGTGTAAACCAGTTTGGATGGCAGTTCCCGCAAACAAAGATTCTCAGCTTTGGTCTGCTTCTTAGTTTTTAACCTAATCAAATTCAGTCATGAACAAATATATATATAGAACCAACCAGTCTTTCCGGCTCGTTCTTTATCTTTTTCTAACCCTAATGGGTCTTTCCTGCAGTAAAATTCTGGACATAGCACCACTTGATGCATTTAGTGACGAAAGTGTTTTTAAAGATGAAGCAACTTTAAATCTTTTTGTAAATGGTACTTATGTTGGAATAGGCCACTCCTTTTCGAGTGATTATACGCTTACGGAAGGAATGACAGATAATTCCTATTCCAAATACAGTGGAGAACACCAGGCCTATACTTCCTCGGAAATCAATCGCGATAATGGTGAAAATATCACCCGCGGATTATGGGCCAATTCCTATGCCCTGATCCGCCGGGTAAATCTTTTTACAGAGCAGTTGGTTAATAGTCCGATTCCACAGAATGTGTTGTTGCGACTGGAGGCTGAAATGCGTTTTATCCGCGCATTCAAATATGCAGAATTGTTGAAAACTTATGGCGGTGTTCCAATCATTACCAGCACATTTGCGTTGGATGCACCTGCTTTTGAAGTTGCCAGGAATACGATTGATGAAACAGTTTCATTTATCGTATCCGAATGTGATGCGGTAATTTCTATTTTACCGGCCTTCAATGCTACACCCAGAGGAAAAGCCAGCAAAGAAGCTGCTATGGCACTGAAAGCCCGCACGCTGTTATATGCTGCAAGTCCGCTTTTTAATCCATCTAATGATCAGGCAAAATGGATTGCTGCAAGGGATGCCAATAAAGCTGTAATAGAACTTCCCGGTTTTGATATTATCGACAGAGGAACTGCAGAAGATTATGTAAATACGTTTAATGGACGTAATCAATCTGAGATAATTTTTGCACGCTATTTTACCCCAACAAATCCGCAAAACGGGAATAACGGAAGTAATTCCATGTTTTGGCCAAATGGATTTGATTCCTATTGTCCGCATGTTCCAACCCAGGATCTGATAGATCAATATGAATTGGTGAATGGTAAATTGCCGCTTGAAGCGGGATCAGGATATAATCCCCAGCAACCATACGAAAATCGGGATCCTCGTTTTTATGCTAATTTTCTTTTCAATGGCACATTGTTTTTTGATCCCTATTCTGCTAAAGCAGTTCGGCCGCTTGAATATTATCGAGATCGAAATGATCCGAATAATCCCGACTTAAATGGTCGCGAATCGAGGGGTGCTAAATTTTACCCGGATGGCGCATCAGCTACAGGATACAATTTCAAGAAATATACAGTAGAAGGATTAGGTGCATATAATTTCGGAAACAACCGTCAAACAAATCCCTGGATCTATTTTAGAAAATCTGAATTCTACCTGAATTATGCAGAATGTGAAATCGCACTAGGTAATGAAGAGGCTGCCCGGGTTGCCATTAATCGAATCCGACAAAAAGTTGACTTACTTCCCATTACAGCATCAGGTGAGGAATTGGTACAACGGTATAGAAGGGAAAGAAGGGTTGAGTTAATTGTAGAGGATCATCGCTTAGCTGATATCCGGCGATGGAAAATTGGTCCGGAGGCGCTGAATAAACCAGCTATGGGGGTAGATGTTTACCGTAATGGATCGGTTATGGAATATGAATATGATTTTCTTGTTGATATCAACCGTCGCTGGAATGATAAAATGTATTGGTTTCCAATTCCTTTTAATGAAATACAGCGTTCCAATGGAAAGCTGGTTCAAAACCCCGGATACGAATGAGAGCTAGAAATATATCTAACAGGAGAGAGTTTGTAAAGGCGGCAGGAATAACGGCAGCGGGACTTACACTTGCTCCGGCAATGCATGCAAAGGAAATAAAAGCGAACCAATGGATTACTGCTCGAAATTCTGAACTGGAACTTTGGTTTAAACAGGCAGCTGAAGAATGGATGCAATCAGTTCCTATTGGAAATGGCCGCCTTGGAGCTATGGTATTTGGAGGTACTTCAGCTGAACGTATTGCATTGAATGAAATCACACTTTGGGCCGGACAACCTGATCCGGATCAGGAGATTGCCTGTGGAAAAGAAAAGCTGGCTGAAATACGCCAGCTTTTCTTTGAAGGCAAAATCCAGGAGGGAAATACGCTTGCTTATAAATATCTCTCCGGAAAACCGAATAGTTTCGGTACCCATATTCCATTGGGTGATCTGTTGCTCGATTTTGGTCATGATTTTTCTCTTGTTTCAGATTATCGTCGCTGCTTAAATCTGGAAAATGCAGTTGCTTTGGTAGATTATTCATTTCAGGGAGTTCATTTTAGCAGGGAATACTTCTGTTCCAATCCGGATCAGGTGTTAGTGATCCGATTGAGGGCCAGCAAAGCTAAACAGCTTTCAGTTGGAATAAAATTAGATTGCCTAAGCCCCGTTAGTTTTAGTGTATCAAAAGAGGAGCTTGCATTTAAAGGGAAAGCCAAATCAACATTGAAAGTGAAAGCATTTCCCCGATTTAGTGACGGGGGGGTGGAATTCGCCGGTGCTATCAGAGTGAAACAGCAGGGAGGACGGGTAGAAATCGTATCACAATCTTTGCAGATAAAAGGAGCCAGTGAGATTTTACTTTATATCGATATACAAACCAATTACAAGCAGGCTAATCCGGCAGCTACGGTCCAGAATAATCTGAGGATAGCAGATAAAAAAGGAGGGCGGCGTATTTTGGCAGATCATATCATCGACTATCAGCAGTTGTTTGGGCGGGTAAGATTTACCCTGGAAGGACAATCGCAGACAGGGCTGTTACCCACCAATGAACGGCTTGACTGGGTTAAAAAAGAGCAAGCCGATCCTGGTTTTTATTCCCTGTTTTTCCAGTTTAACCGGTATTTGCTGATCGCCTGCTCTAGAGAAAATTCTCCTTTGCCTGCTAATTTACAGGGGCTTTGGAACGATAATCTGGCTGCGAATATGCCCTGGACCTGTGACTATCATCTGGACATCAATACGCAGCAAAATTACTGGGCAGCCAATGTTACCAATCTGGCAGAATGCCACGAGCCACTGTTTAATTTTATCAAATACCTGCAAATCTATGGACAAAAAACTGCCAGGAAAGTTTATGGTTCCGAAGGTTGGGTAGCGCATACTGTTTGCAATGTTTGGGGTTATACGGCTCCTGGTGAGTGGCCGGGTTGGGGTCTATTTCCAACTGCCAGCACCTGGATTGTCCTTCATTTGTGGGAACAGTATCAGTTTAGCCGGGATTTGAAGTTTTTGGCCGACACCGCTTATCCATTGCTAAAAGACAATGCAATTTTCTTTCTTGATTATATGGTAATGGATGTCAGTACAGGTTATTTGATGACAGGACCAACCACTTCTCCTGAAAATGCTTTCAGGTTTGCCGGGAGCACACTTTCTCTTTCCATGATGCCGACCTGTGATCGGGTTTTAGTATTGGAATTATTTCAGGCATGCAGACAAGCTGCCCTGATTTTACAGATTGATGCTGATTTCGTCCATCAGCTTGAAAAAGCAATGGCGCAGTTACCACCATTGAAAATTGGAAAAAACGGAGGATTGCAGGAATGGTTGGAGGATTATGAAGAAGCGATTCCCAATCACAGGCACACGACGCATTTATTGGGATTGTATCCATATGCACAGATCGGGATTGATCGAACACCTGAACTGGCCAACGCCTGCAAAATAACAATGGAAAAAAGAATGGCTGCTCCAAACTGGGAAGATGTAGAATGGAGCAGGGGGAATATGATCAATTTTTATGCACGCTTACAGGAAGGTGATCTTGCTCTGAATAGTCTTTATCTGATGCTGAAACAATTTACCAGTGACGCCTTATTGACCTTTTCTGTTGCCGGTATTGCTGGTGCCAATTCCAATATTTTCATATTGGATGGCAATCAGTCGGCCTGTGCAGGAACAGCAGAAATGCTTGTGCAGAGCCAGGATGGATACATCGAATTTTTGCCAGCATTGCCGAAAACTTGGAAAACTGGCGAGTTCGATGGTTTATGTGTGCGGGGTGGCGGAATAGTGGGGGCAACCTGGAAAAATGGAAAGTTAATAAAAGCCAGCTTAAAGGCTGGGGTTGATCAGGTGTTTTATCTGAAATGGCGACGTGAAAAACCTATTCGGTTAGAAGTAATCGGCCAAAAAAAAGTACTGCCTGAACTGGTTAATAGTACAATGAAATTGGATTTGAAAGCAGGTGGGTTGATTGAATTTTTCTTTACTAATTAATGAACAGATATGCAACATAGAATAGGATTGTTGTTGAGCTTTTTATTGCTGCGTTTTATGGCGATGGCGATTCCGGTAATGGAAGGTCGATCACCGGATGGAACGGTTCAGTTTTCACTGATTACAAAGGAGGGTGGACTTTATTATTCTGTTAGTAAATCCGGCAGATTGGTGCTGGAAGAAGCAACCATCAATTTTATAATTGATGGGGAAGGATTTGGTTCTTTTATCAGCAGGGTTAAAAAAAGAAGTGATAAAACTTATAGAACTGCTTTTAAAACACGAGGCACGCATTCTGAGGGGCTCAACTGGTATCGGGAACAGACCTACAGGGTGGAAAGAAGAGGCAGAAAACCATTTGATTTAGTGGTTCGGATCTACAACGATGGTTTGGCCTATAGATATCGCTTTACTGTTGCAGATAGTGTCAGTATTGATGAGAAAACCAGGTTTCGATTTCCTTCATCTACTCGCTTATGGATGCAGGAAGACATAAAGTATTATGAAGGAATGTACCATATGCAGGTTTCAGATTCTGTGAAAGCTGGAAAGCTTATTGGACCACCCCTTGTAATTGATTATGGAAATGGATTATATGCAGCTTTGACGGAAGTGGATCTGGAGGATTATGCCGGGATGGCACTGGCAGCAAAAGGAGGACGAAGTTTTGAAACCCGGCTTAGTGGTAATACCCGCCGGGTGGGACTTGTTCAAAGTCCCTGGCGGTTACTCATGACGGGTAGTTTGAATGAATTGGTAAACAATGACCTGATGGCAAATTTGTCGTCTCGCCCTGATCCGGGGTTATTTAAAAGGGCTTCTGACTGGATCAAACCGGGACTTTCCGTTTGGAGCTGGTTAACTGATTATAATGTTGCCAGCAAATATGTAGTAGGGTATGAGGATATGAAACAATTTTCCAAATGGGCGGGTGAATTGGGGATTCCATATAATCTCGTAGATGATGGATGGAACAACTGGAAGGATGGAGAAAAGGATAGTTGGGCCATGATGAAAGATCTGGTTAGATATTCTGCTGAACAGGGAGTAAAGGTTTGGTTATGGAAAGCCTACCCTGATTTTAAAGGGATTGAGGGTATAAATACGCCTCATAAAATGCAGACTTTTTTTAGAAGATGTGCTGAGGTTGGCGTTGTGGGAGTAAAAATTGATTTCTTCAATCATGAGGGCCAGGAAATCAATCGGTTTTATCGGGATGCCTTGAAAGAAGCTGCAAGCTATAAGATCATGGTAAATTTTCACGGAGCCAATAAGCCTACCGGATTGCAGCATCAATTTCCCAATGAAATGTCGCGGGAAGGGATTCAGGGAAATGAATACGGGCCCAATTCCAGGCGGGCTGTTGTATTGCCATTTACTCGCTTACTGGTTGGTCCGGGTGATTATACTCCGTTGATTTTGAGTCGGGATAATCCTCTGGATACCAGTTGGCGGCAGAAATATCATCGGGATATGACGGCTGGTGCGAGTTGGTGTTTTCAGATTGCCACGACGCTTCTTTTTTCTTCACCTATTCTGTGTTTATCTGCAAGCCCGACGGATATTGTGGCCTCTGGTCAGCAGGAATTTATAACGGGCCTACCGGTAGAATGGGATGAAACCCGGGTGCTTGAACCGAGTGCTATTGGAGATGTCGTAGTTATGGCCAGGAGAAAAGGGAGCGATTGGTACCTGGTTGCGGTAACAGAAAAGCCGATAGCAAATCTTATTGTGCCGTTGGATTTTCTTGGGCAGGGTGAGTATTCAGGTAAATTGTTACGGGATGACCCTTCTTCAGCGACTTCTCTGATTGAAAGTGGTGGTCGTTATTCTTCAACAAATAGCATTACAATTTCTCTACGCGCCCAGGGTGGATTTGTTGCCCGCTTCCGTTATTAGGTGTCAGACAGGTGTTAGAACACTGTTCTAACACCTGTCTGACACCTATCTTTGGGTATGCCGATTTTTGATTTTCATATTCACCCCTCTCTTAAGGAACTGCTGGCGCCGGAAGAGGCAAGGCTTAGTCCCTGGAGTAAAATCGAAGCAAAACTTAAAATCGGTAAACTATTTGGACAGGAAACGCAGATCGGCATCAATAGCCTGTTCAACCATACGCTTAACTCTCAGGCAAATCTGAGTCAACTGCAGCAAGCAGGAGTAAACCTCGCTGGAATAGTATTGTATTCAATCGAAAAAAATATTGCGCGGGGAGTACTTGAAAGAAAAGTAGCCAGTAATGGAAGAATAAATCCACTTGACCCGGCTGTGCTAATTTCAATTCGAGATACCCCTTCTTATTACTCCTGGTTATGTAAAAACATAGATTCCCTTCTGAAACATTCCGATAGTGAAGGTGGAAAAGCCCGATTCAGGTTTATCAATTCTATCAATGAATACCAACCTGATGCAACTAACATCGTGCATGGAATCTGTATGATTGAAGGAATACATTGCCTTATGGATGATCCGGATGCGCCGGATGCGGAAGAAAGCCTATTCAGGAACCTGGCTGATTTTCAACAAAGGTATAAGACAAAAATTTTCGCAATCAACCTGGCTCATATGCAGGCTATGCCCTTTTTTACTCATGCCTTTGGAATCCAGTTTATTAAAGATGAACTGTTTTATCCGAAAGGGAATGGTATAACGCAGGCAGGCAAAAGAATTGTAAAAGAATTATACAAACAAAATATCCTAACTGATCTTAAACACCTAAGTTTTGTTGCCCGACAACAATTGATTGAATTGCATAAATATTCCTATCCCGGAATTCCATTAATATGTACGCATGCAGCTTTCACGGGAATCAGTAGCCGAAACAGATATGCACAATTGTATGAAAAACCAGTTGAACGGATGGGTGTCTGGGAAATCAGGCATGTAAAACGAAGAGGACATCTTTCCAATTCGGCATTCAATCACAGCAGCATTAATTTATATGATGAAGAAGTGATTGATATTCTACGATCGGGAGGATTAATTGGACTATCACTTGATCAGCGAATTCTTGGTTATCCGGCAGAAATAATCGGCTATCAATGGAATATATTTCCTACAGATCATGAATATATTTCAGCAGAAGAAGCTCTGGCATTTTTTCAACCATATACCGATCCCTCCAATGTTCCCATTATCCGTGATCCGGAATCTGCCCAGACTGGAGAAGAAATACAGGCGCAGGAACCTATTACGAGCGAAATACATTATTCCTATTTCCTTAATCAATTAATACATTTTCTGCATATTGTAAAACAGGCCGGAATCCCATTTAATAAAGCGATTGGTCAGATCTGTATTGGATCTGATTTTGATGGACTTATCAACCCGATCGATTGTTGTAACAACGCAACAGAAATGCCTGAATTTCAATACGAGATTTATCGCCGCTTAAAAAGAGGCAGGAAAATTTGGAAAGAATCCGGAATTGCAAAGAAAGAAGTCGATATTGAACAACTGGTTGATGGCCTATTTTATTCAAATGCCCTCCATTTTCTGCAGAATCATTTTAAGTAGACAGATATCTCCAAAATACCGTTAAAACACGGGTATAAATTTAGTAATCTCTTTTTTACTTTTATACAGGCAATCGACAGATATGTGTGGATTGACTATTCAGTAGCTACGAATAGACTTTGCCGGAACGCGTATAGGCTGCTGCGTTAATGTGGTCTTCATTTTAAAATTTTAAAATTATGCAGAAGTTGAATGAAAGTGAAATGGCTTCATTTCAGGGAGGATACAGTGATGTGGATTGTGGAATAACTGCTGCACTTACAGTAGTGGGAACTGCAATTGGAATTGCAGGTGTTATTGCTACAGGTGGAAGCGCGCTTGCATTTGCAGGAGTTGGCTTAGGGTATGTGAAGGGTTTGTATAGTACACTCAAATCCTGTAGAATAATTTAAAAATGAGTGAAACAGGGAAACCTGTTTCACTTTTTTAATCTCAAATTGTTCCTATATGGTTAAACTTCTAAAACTCGAATTCATTCAAAAAGTACTAAGAGAACCCCCTGGAAACAGACTACTCTCTTTAATCCTTCCAATATTTGTTCTGGCAAATCAGAGTTTTATGGTTTTTGTTTTGGTTCGTTTTTTTCAAAAGAATCACTCCGGATTAAAAAGCTGGTTGTTTGGCTCTTGTGTAATTTTTCTGGTTGATATGATTATGCGATTTGTTTTCACCAGAGTTAATTATCTCCCTATATTTCAGTTGTTACATATGGGAATAACAAAAAAACTATTGGCATGGTATATTCTTTTTAGGTCTTTGCTGGAGTGGATTAATATCATCTCGATTTTACTAATATTCATTTATTATTTTAACTGGACTATGTTCGATCCTTTTTTGGTTTGGAGTGTTGGATTTCTTCATCTGGGTGCCATACTGGTTGGTCATTATTCATTTGTCTGGTTCAAAGGAATGCATGTAAATCATCAGGTATTTAGATGGTTCTTACTTATACTTCCATCAGGTATCCTATATGCCAGTCATCTCAGTCTTAAGGAAATACAGTCTGATCATTGGGGAAGTCTGTTTTTCTGGTTTAATGTGCTTTTAATGTGGTTTTTTTTGAGTGTGATAATTTTTAAATTTTACCAATACATCCGCCAATATTTGTTATTTGAAAAAATGTCCTGGCCATGCAGTTAAAGATTTTATTAATAACAGAGATTAAATTTTTTCTGCGCAATGCGCGGACAAGAAAGCTTTTTCTGGGTTTCCTGGCCTGTTTATTTTACGGTTGCATATTTTTTTATCTGAATAATATTGATTTGGAGATAGTAAAGTACCTGATGATTATGACAATGGTTGCAGTATTGCCCCTGACTTACTCACTACTGTTCTATTCCTGGCAGCTTTATTTTCTGCCAACTTATTTTCTATCTCCTATAAATTGGCTGGCCTATTTTGGTGCAAGGGTATTGTTAATAATTTTCATGACATTGATAAGCAGCATAGTCCCATTGATCTATTTTTGGAATACCAGTTATCTTCCATTTGTTTTGGCATTCTGTTTCTATTTGTTACCAACTATTCCATTAGCCGCACTACTTAAAGGTACTGCCGGGGCTCGCAAAATTGATCCAAATAAAGCGGGTATGTTTGCCAATTTTACGGGCGTCACTATTTATAATTATCTCTCTGAATTCTTCTTGCTTGGTGTACCACTGGTGGTTTATGGTTTACAGATTTACTATTCAGGTTCTGCATGGATTAATATTTACTTTATGGTAGTGGGAATAATTGCATTGCTTTTTTTACCAATTAAACTTCTTCAGCTTTCCCGAAGTAAAAACTGGCAGTATAAACTTAATCTTATTAACTGATTCTGTATGATGGAATGCACCAATCTGAAACTCAAACTTGGACATCGTTTTATGCTGCAAATTGACTTTTTGCGGGTAAAAAATAAATCCATTACTCATCTTGCTGGGAATAATGGCTCAGGGAAATCAAGTTTATTAAAAACAATGCTTGACCTCTACCCCCGGCAAAATGGAATTATCCGAATAGAGGGGAAAGATGTAAGCAAAGATGAATCATGGAAGCACTTTACCGGTGTATACCTTGGAAGCTCCTATCTTCCAGGATTTCTCTCAGCGATCGAATATTTTGATTTAATGGCAAAAATTCGAAAGATATCGTTTGTTTCACCTGAAAATTATTTGAATCAGTATTTTTCTGACTTGTGTACACCAGAAATGCTAAATAATAAAACCTATATAAGGGATCTTTCATCAGGCAATCAGGTTCGGGTTGGGATAATTGCTGCCATGATGGGTAGTCCAACCCTACTTGTTCTGGATGAACCATTTGCGTATCTGGATCAATCCGCACAAGTTTCATTAAAACAGCATTTGAAATCCCATTTCGAAAAGGGAACAACTATTTTAATCACCTGTCATGATCCACTACTTCTTGATGGATTAATTACAGATACCATATTGCTTGAAAATGGGATCATGATCAATTAATATTTTTACCATGAAAAGGATTAGCGGCTCCCTGCAAAGGGAGAGCAGTATAAATCTATGGCTGATTTTTACTGTTGAAGTCATTATTTACCTGTCTTTATTGTTTTTTTCCAATCAGTATATCATAACTGAGGAAGTTTTATTTGCAACAAATAAATTGGCAGGAAATGAAAATGAAGGACAATTAACTGAGATATTTTCGAAGAGCAGGACTGTTTCTTATTTTTTAATACCAGTGGCTATGGCTGGGAAGCTCCTGTTTATAAGTTTGATAATTCATGCTACGCTAATATTCTCGGATCGTAAACTGGATTTTAAAGCAGTTTTCTACATTGTGCTTTCTTCCGAGCTCATATTCATACTGGCTTCATTGTTGCGGACTATCGTACTGGTATTTTTTAAAGAGGTACATACGCTTGATGATATTGCAAATTATACATCTCTGTCAATTGCTGCAATTTTTCCACTTGAAAAAAATCATCCCCTTCATTTTTCCTTTATGTCTATAAACATGTTTGAAGTGGTTTATATGTTGTTGCTTGGATTTCTTGTCTCGCAGAAATTGCAGGTAAAATTTGAACATGGCATGCGTTTTATCCTATATTCTTATGGAAGCTTTTTGATTACCTGGATCCTGTTGGTAAGTTTTATTCAACAATTATATATACCATCCATATGAAAAAAACTAAAATTATTGTGGTGTTCCTTCTTGTTGTATTTGGAATAACCCTTCTTGTATATAATCTATATGCAAGACAGCTATTGATTCGGGATCTTCCTATTTTATTAGGTGCGGGCTGGTCAAAGCCGGAACCGGATAAAAACAGATATGCAAATAGTTTAGTAATAGTGGTGGATCCTGGTTGCGAACATTGCAGGAAAGCAGTCGGCGATCTTGCACAGATAAGTTTTAACCTACAAAGAACCAATCTCATTCTTATTTCAATTAATGATAAAAGTACCGGATACGGATTTAGCGAATTAATTAAAGCTGGGAAATTGGATAGGTTTACATTTTTGAATGATCGGCATAAAATCTGGTTTGCCCAATTAGGATATCCCTCTACACCGTCTTATTTTTTTTATCGGAATGGGAAATTAGAAACCCGGATTACCGGATATAGAGGCAAAGAAGCCATTCTGCAAATGATCCAGCATGAAAAAAAATAGAAGATATCCGATTGTCAGGCAGGAAAGCACAAATGATTGCGGTGCAGCATGTTTGACCAGCATTGTTGCTTTCTATGGTGGATTAATACCTGTTGAACTTGCCCGGGAGCTATGTGGCACTCAGCTGACCGGCACTACATTAAGAGGCTTAAAAGAAGGCGCTGGTAAACTAGGATTCCAATCAGAAGGGTACAGGGTAAATCAGCTGCAGGAATTGGACCTTTCCAAAATCCCGCTTGTCCTATTGGTAAAAAATGAAACTGGCTTGCCCCACTATGTGGTGCTTTCGGAAGTCATAAGAAATAAAACCCGAAGGAACTATAAAATCATGGATCCCGCTAACGGCGAGTCAATTATTACGGAAAATCAGCTCAAAAAATTTTGGGACTCAGGAGTTTGTATCCATATTTATCCAAGGAAACATAGTATACCATTTCGACTTACCAATAAACATAAACTACGCTGGATCTATGAAATGGTAGATGATCTGCTCTTTCCCTTTATCGTAATTCTGGTATTTGGGGCTTTGATTGCTGCAACGAATGGCCTGCTAACGCTGTTGGTTCAGCGGATTGTAGATTCTTATATTCCGGATAAGGCCATTCAGCAAATGAGAACTGCATTTATTCTACTTCTTTCTATTTTATTGGGAAAGGAAATGCTAACAAGAATTCGAATGGAATTTATTTTGCGGCAAACTGCATTATTTAATAGACGACTGTTTGCCTGGTTTTGCTCCCGGCTTTTGCTGTTACCGACAACTTACTTTGATAAACATCAGATAGGTGATTTTACCGTTCGATTTCGGGATGCTCAAAAAATTCAACAGGTTGTCTTTGCCGTTTTTAGCAATGTCATAATAGATGTATTTTTTTTGGGCGTAGTTTTCGTTCTATTGTTTTTGTATGAATGGAAGATTGGATTGATTATGATACTGGTATGTCCTTTTTATATCATTTGGATGGCTCAGCGTGCGAATAAATTAAGCAGTTTACAATTAAACCTTATAAGAAGAAATACCTGGTTCGAACAACAATTTATATCCATAATCTCCTCCATTCGAGTATATAAATTATTTAAAAAGGAGGAATTGGCAAATAGCCTGATGATTTCTAATCAGGCACAGTTTCAGGACGCACAAAAGAAGTATGGCTCGGCTATTTCCAGTTTGGGATTATATTCGGGAATTGTTATTGTGCCGGTTATGCTGCTTGTTATTTATATGGCAGCTCTTTCAGCTATTTCAGGAAATTTATCAACCGGTGAATTTGTATCAGTTATTGGATTTGTTTCTTTATTATTTCCTATTTTGACAAATCTGGCGGCATTTTCCGTACCATTAAAAGAAGCTTCCATAGCATTCAATCGGTTGATTGAATTTCAGTTGGCTCATGCGAATGCCAGAACTCAGGAAATTGAAATTAATTCTTATTCCTCGATTTGTTTTGAGCATGTTCGTCCTGCTATACATCAGACAAAATTAAAAGAAGCCGAGATGAATTTTGTTTTTCCGGCAACCGGACTAATATCCATTATTGGTGAAAATGGCAGTGGAAAAACAACTCTTTTGAATATTATCTGCAAACTGAACGAGGAATATGATGGAGTAATCCGAATAAATAATGAATTTAATTTGCGTAATCTATCCTTCTCTTCCTGGATGAATCTGGTAGCCATGGTGCCTCAGGAAATAACATTGCTTGCTGGTACAATTATAGAAAATATTGCATTCGAGGAAGCATATAGTTGTCCCGAAAAAATTCTGACAATTTTAAATAAGTATGGCCTGGAAGGTTTTTTCAAAACATTTCCGCAGGGGTTAAATACCAATCTTGGTGAAGGCGGTTTGATTGTTTCAGGGGGGCAGAAGCAGTTGATAGGATTAGCCCGCGCTTTATACAGACAGCCTTCGATTCTTTTATTGGATGAAGCAACAGCGGCATTGGATGCAGATACCGAAAAATGGGTTCATAATTTATTGCTAAGAATAAAAGATAAAATGCTGATCGTATGTGTATCGCATAAAAATCCGGAATTTCTAAATTGTTCAGATCTTATCATTCGATTATAAATATGATTTTGTACCCCATCACCCATAAGGTTCCGGATTAAATTGTGCTTTATTGATCAGTATGCGCTATTTATTTTTCATTTTACTGCTATATGTCGGCCTTATAGGATGCAGTCATAAAACAGTCCCCAGTGCTGCTTTAAAAATCATTCAGGTGGATTCGGGCTGGGCTAATAATTCTGTTAATGCTGCTGTATTTCGGAAAAACTCGCTGGTTACTTACAGAGATACTCAATTCATTGCATATTATAGTCCCGATGCAGATTTGATACTTGGTAAACGTGCCCTTAATACCAGCAGCTGGCAGGTAAAGAAAACCGGATTTAAAGGGAATGCCAGGGATGCCCATAATAGCATCAGTATCATGGTTGATGGCGATGGCTACCTACATGTGGCTTGGGATCACCATAATAATCCACTTAGATACACAAGATCAGTTGCTCCGGGTTCTCTGGAACTTGGGGTAAAACAAGCCATGACCGGACTGGAGGAAGCTGCAGTTTCCTATCCGGAATTTTACCGACTGCCGGATGGTGACCTGCTGTTTTTTTACAGAAATGGTGGTTCAGGCAAGGGGAATCTTGTGATCAATCGGTACAATAGCGCAATCAAAAGCTGGCAGCAACTGCATTCCAATCTGATTGACGGTGAAATGCAACGAAATGCCTATTGGCAGGCATGCCTGGATTCCAAAGGGACCATTCACCTTTCCTGGGTTTGGCGGGAGAGTCCGGATGTAGCATCCAATCACGATCTCTGTTATGCACAATCCAAAGACGGTGGTAAAACCTGGGAAAAATCAACCGGTGAAAAATATAGACTGCCAATAACTGCAGGAACTGCTGAAATTGCTGCCTACGTTCCTCAAAACAGTGAGCTTATCAATCAAACTTCCATGGTTGCCGATGACGATGGGCACCCTTTTATCGCAACCTACTGGCGAGCTCCATCAGATTCAATACCTCAGTATCAGCTGGTATATAATTCAGGCACCCAATGGCAGATTCAAAATCTCGGTTTCAGAAAAACGCCCTTCAGTCTGAGTGGCATGGGCAGTAAACGTATTCCAATATCCCGACCACAACTAATCGCCGGTCAAATTGGTAAAAAAACGGCCGTGGTACTTCTGTTCCGGGATGAAGAGAGAGGCAACCGGGTGTCTGCCGCAATCTGTACTAATCTTAAAAAGCAAAAATGGCATTTAAGAGACTTAACCAGGTTTTCGGCGGGATCCTGGGAGCCTTCCTATGACACAGAATTGTGGAAAAACCAACAGGTTTTACATCTCTTTGTTCAGGAAGTTACCCAGGTGGATGGAGAAGGCGTCGCCAGTGTCAAACCAACCCTGGTTAATGTGTTGGAATGGAAAAGGGTATTTAAATAATTAAATCAACTAGTTCAATGAATAGAAATCACATACTCGTCTTCCTGATTTTTTCAATACTGCTAAATGCATGCAGTTCTTCGAAAAAAATCGGAAGCTCCGTAGTGGAAAAGCAAGTTTTGGAGATCATTCATAAAGTGAACAGTTATTGGCAATCTAACCATCCTCCCCAGCAATGGGCATTCTGGGATATTGCGGCTTATCATACGGGTAATATGGAAGCTTATTTTCTGACAAAAAACGAAAACTATCGCAATTATTCGACTGCATGGGCTGAACACAATGAATGGAAGGGTGCCAGGTCAGCCAATAAAGCAGAATGGAGGTATAGTTATGGTGAAAAAGATGAGTATGTGCTCTTCGGCGATTGGCAGATCTGCTTTCAAACCTATATTGACCTCTATAAACTGGAAAAAGATGAAAAGAAAATAGCCCGTACAAAAGAAGTAATGGAATACCAGATGAGCACCGCCCAAAATGATTATTGGTGGTGGGCAGACGGTCTATATATGGTGATGCCGGTTATGACAAAACTATATTCAATAACGGGAAACCGGCAATACCTGGATAAACTCCACGAATATTTGAGTTACGCGAATAGTATTATGTATGATTCAACATCCGGATTATATTTCCGCGATGCCAAATATGTATTCCCCAAACATAAAACTTCAAGTGGAAAAAAAGATTTCTGGGCGAGAGGTGATGGGTGGGTTTTTGCCGGATTCGCAAAAGTGCTGAAAGATTTACCGTCCAACGACCCCCATCGGGAAGCGTATATCCGAATCTACAAAAAAATGGCGCTTGCTATTAAAGATTGCCAGCAGCCGGAAGGTTACTGGACCCGGAGTTTATTGGACCCGGAACATGCACCCGGACCAGAAACCAGTGGAACAGCCTTTTTTACTTATGGATTTTTATGGGGGATCAATAATGGCTATCTCGATGCAACAACGTATGCACCCGTTGTAACCAAATCCTGGAACTACCTTACCCAAACAGCCCTGCAGTCTGATGGCCGTGTGGGTTATGTACAACCGATTGGAGAGCGGGCCATACCCGGACAAATAGTCGATAAAAACTCAACCGCTGGTTTTGGTGTAGGAGCATTTCTACTTGCAGCGTGTGAGCAATACCGATACCTAAACCGTTGATAAGATGCGTACCTATTTATTCCTATTGTTTTCCTTTATAGTGCAACATCTCAGCGCTCAAACTGTTTTTAACCTCCAAAATCCGGATTATAACCGGAGTCCGCATACTGGTATGACACGGCAGCATTGGAAAGACGCTGCTCTTTATTTACTGGATGGTGCTTTTCACCATATCAGTAAACTGGAAGATCCAATGGTTTTTCCGAAACAGGCCGGCAAATCTTACCCAAGAGAAGCTGCACAACATGTTACAGAGAAACTCGAAGGTTTATCCCGAACACTTTTTTTTGCAGCCTCCCTCTTGAAAGAAGAACCTGAGCTTAGAATCCGGAATATCAATATTGCTGAATATTACCGCTACCATCTGCTGGGATTACTCAATCCGTCCAGTGAGGCTTACATAAAACCAAGAACAAAGGAAATAAACTGGCCAACTCAAACGCTGGTGGAATTGGGTGCTATTTCCGTTTCCTTGTTCGCTGCCCCTGAACAGCTTTGGGATCCTCTTACGAAGCCGCAACAGGATGCACTGGCTAACCTGATGCTGAGTTATGCCGACGGCCCAACTGTTGCGTCCAACTGGAAATTCTTCAACATTTTTATATTTAGCTTTTTCAAATCAAGAGGGTATTCGATTAACGAAAACCTGATGGAAGAGTACCTGCAAAAATCGCTGGATCATTATCGGGGATATGGCTGGTATAACGATGCTCCTGCCTATGATTATTACAGTATGTGGGCGTTTCAGATGTACGGCCCGCTTTGGGCTCATCTATTTGGCAACCAATATTACCCTGTCTACGCACAGCAGTTCATCAACAATTTTAAAGATGTTCAGGATAATTATCCTTACCTGTTTAGCCGGGATGGTAAAATGATCCTTTGGGGCCGAAGTATGTCATATCGGCTGGGCTCGGTTATTCCCTTTCCCCTGATGGGATTAGTTCAGGAGCCGGGTACAAATTATGGCTGGATGCGCCGGATTGCATCCGGCGTATTGTTGCAGTTTTTGCAACATCCTGATTTTTTGGAAGATCATGTACCAACATTGGGATTTTATGGAGCATTTGAACCTGCAGTTCAACCCTATAGTTGCCGGGGGAGTGCTTATTGGATGGGCAAGGCATTTCTGGGACTACTCGTGCCAGCTGACAATCCATTCTGGACATCCATTGAAAATGAAGGGCCCTGGGAAAAGGAACTTAAATCCCAACAGGTGGTTAATAAATTTCAGCCCGGCTCCAATATCCTGATTACTGATTACACAGGTATTGGTGCATCAGAGATCAGATCCTGGTGCCATGTGAAGGCGATTAATGCCCGGGAGCCTTTTCGCGCCAGTGAAAACTACAATCGATTATCCTATAACAGTGCTTTCCCCTGGCAGGCAGATAGCGTGAGTGGTGTTGTTGCCATGAATTATATAGTTAAAAATGCCCGGCAGCAGTGGGAGCCATTCCGGCTATTCAGATTTAAAAAATTTGAGGAGGAAGTATATTATCGCGATGTGGTTCTGGAAACCGATTCCTCCATTCGAATGCAACTGGCAGATATGCCATTACCCAATGGGATTCTGAGGGTTGACCGGAATCTGAGTACAACTGCTGCTGAAATCCGGCTGGGACATTATGCATTACCAGCCATAAATGGAAAAATTAAAAATTCCACCCGTCGAATCCATGGGTTTGAGGTGAAAATTATTGATAATGGGAACTATCAGCTGGCAATGATCCCATTGAGCGGCTGGGATTCAATTACAGCAGTAGATACCCGAAACGTTCATCCGGAAGCAAAAGAAAGCACGGTACTAAATGCCAGAAACTATTTCCGCCTCAAACAAAGTCCGGTCATTTACGCAACACTACTGTTGTGGAAAAAATCCGGGGAAGATTGGACGCCGGATGAATTGATTCCTGTTGAATCAATTAAGGCAGAAGAAAAGGGCTCCAATATTCGGATTCGTTTCCGGAACGGGTTGGAAAAAATAATCCGTTTTGAGCCTGCACCACCACCTGTTTATAAAAAGTACGAGCTTGTTTGGTCGGATGAATTCAATACGACAGGTTTTCCTGATAGCACAAAATGGGGCTATGAATATGGCTTCGTACGTAATAATGAATTACAATGGTACCAACCGGAGAATGCACGTTGCGAAAACGGGTTGCTGGTAATAGAAGCCAATCGGGAAACAAAACCGAATCCCAATTATGAAGAAGGTAGTAATGACTGGCGGAAAAATCGGAAAGAGATAAATTATACTTCAAGCTGTCTGATTACAAAAGCTAAAGCAGATTGGTTATATGGTCGATTTGAAATGCGTGCCCGGATCGATATTAGTGCCGGCTTATGGCCTGCCTGGTGGACGCTGGGTATCAGCAAACCCTGGCCCGCGAATGGGGAAATTGATATCATGGAATACTATAAAGGCAAGCTATTGGCCAACATTGCCTGTTTGGGTGCTGACAAAAAACCGGAATGGTTTTCTTCCATCCGCCTTACTGATAGTTTGGGAGGAAAAAAATGGGCCGCTCAATTCCATACCTGGCGAATGGATTGGGATGAAAAAAACATAACACTCTATGTAGATAATCAGCAGCTGATTAAGGCCCCTTTGTTATTATTAAAAAATAAGGACGGATTTGAATTTCATCCCTTTAAACAACCCCATTACATGTTGCTGAACCTTGCTCTTGGAGGAATGAATGGGGGAGATCCATCTGGCACAAGTTTTCCGAGACGAATGGAAGTGGATTATGTGCGTGTGTGGAAATTAAAATAAATGTCATAAATACACATATTTTGGTTTATTCAACCCGATTGACTATTTTAGTTCCTGCGTCACGACTGCTTGCTTATGCCAACACCTGTTGCAGATATTCAACAATTAATCTATCGCGTTGCTGTACAGCAAGACGAAGCTGCCTATCGTAGTTTATTTCTTCATTTTTATCCGGATATTCGGAAATTTTCACAGTCTATTGTAAGAAATCCTCAATGGGCGGAGGAAATTGCCAATGATGTGCTTATTACACTATGGCGATCACGTGCCGGAATTCTTGAAATACAGAACCTGAAGGCATGGCTCTTTACGATTACAAGGAACTTCTCTATCAATTTCTTAAAAAAAGAACGTCGTCTCCAATCATTGAGTCTGGATCAAATTGATGTTGACGTTTCATTACCTGCAATTAATCCGGATGAGGTTTTTGTAACCAGAGAAATGAAACGAAAGCTGGAAGCTGCGATACTGGAACTGCCTCCTAAGTGCAGGCTGGTATTCCGGCTGGTAAAAGAAGATGGCTTCAGTTACAGTGAAGTGGCCCGCATTCTGGATATTTCCGTGAAAACAGTGGATGCCCAATTGGTAACAGCCATACGGAAAATTACCTCCGCCGTACAACTAAAATATGGCCTTAGCACCCGCTAAAAAAAAGTATTCAAGCCTATAGGGAGTTTGGTTTTTCTTGTTGTCATTTCAATAGGATCAGCAAGGACTTCTTCATGAGTGAACAAAGAATAATACAATTATTGACCCGTAAGATGGCGGGAGAAGCCAGTGAGGAAGAACTGGAAGAACTTGAAATTCTTCAGGCAATGTTTCCGGATATTTCCTATCAGGAGGAATTGTTACAGTATGTATGGCAAAACTCTACTGAATCAGAGGATGATCAGGCAGCTGAGTTGGCATTTGAAGCGCATAGAATCCGCTTTCTGGATGATTTTACAAAGGCGGAGCTTGCGGAAACAGCGGATGCAGTTGAAATGGAATATGTTATCGCTCCGGCAGATCGCAACAGGAAGCTGTATTACTGGGCTGCCGCAGCAATTCTGACTGGATTCACTGTTTTTCTGTTTTGGCAGGATTCCCCATCCAATGGCACTGATCAACAGATTATTGCAAGTACTACAAGAATTGAAACAGCGAAAGGGGCAAGAAAAAAAATCACATTACCAGACAGTACCCTGGTTTGGCTCAACAGTGATACGCATCTCAGTTATGATGAAAACATGAACGAAGGGAAGCAAAGAATGGTTAAACTTTCCGGAGAGGCATATTTTGATGTGGCACACAATAAAGATCGCCCTTTTATTATAACTACCGATAAAGTAAGTATCAGGGTACTTGGTACCGCATTCAACGTGAAGGCATACCCGAAAGACAGTATAACCGAAACTGCGCTTATACGCGGACTGGTGGAACTAACGGTTAGGGATAGGCCAGCTCAGAAAATTGTATTACGTCCATCTGAAAAAGTATCAATTGTTGAAAATAAGCAAACCAAGGAACCGGGACGAACCCTTCAATCTAAAGCATTTGACAGAAAGCTTATATTGGAGGATATAAAAGAAGTAGCTATTGGAGAAGTTGCAGTTGTTCAGGAAACATCATGGACAAACGATATGCTTGTTTTTAAAAATGAATTGTTTGAAGAAATGGTTCCCAGGCTGGAAAGATGGTACAATATAACAATAGAGATTCGAACGGATAAGCTCAGAAAAAGAAGATTTACCGGCATATTTAAAGAGGAGCCATTGGAAGCAGCCTTGGAAGCCTTGCAATTGATTGAGCCTTTTCGCTACCGGATAAATGAAGAACGATTGGTATTAATTGAATAACCCTTAAAAAGTATCAGCACACTACACCGCTACTTAATCCCTTAAGTATACCATCGGTTGAAAAAAGAACGGGAAAAGCTGGAACCTTTCCCCGTTTGAAGTTCAATCGATTAACGCAGGCATGCCTGCACTAACCAGATTGTTTAACCTAATGATGTGAATTTATGAAAAAACCGTTAACCGGTTACCCGCCTTACCCGGGTTTTACCAAAACACTATTGCTTATGTGCAAATGGACATTCATTTTTATGTTCCTTGCCTGCCTGAAAGTCTCTGCTAACGTGTTCTCGCAAAACACCAAAGTAAGTATTGAAGTACGAAATGCTTCCTTTAAACAGACTTTGAACATCCTGGAACGAAAAGGAAATTTGCGATTTCTGTACAGCGAAGGAATGCTGCCGGAAGGCAAAACACTTTCATTGGCAGAAAAAGACACTCCGGTTAAAGATATACTGGAGAAAATTTTACTCAATACCGGCTTGAAATTCAAGCTGGTAGGAGAGTCATTGGTGGTTATTTCGCCCGTTGACCTGGTCCAGCAGGATATCCGGCTTCGGGGTAAAGTAACCGACGAAAAGGGAATTCCGCTTGCGGGGGTTAGTATAACGGTATCCGGAAAAGCCACCGGAACCTCCACTAATGCAGCCGGTGAATATGAAATTACGGTACCTGAAAATGCAAAAATCACATTTTCTTCTATTGGATTTGCCAGCCAGACCATTGATGTCGGAACCCAGGAGCAACTCAATATCACCCTGCAAACGGATGAAACATCTGCGAGGATGAATGAGGTGATTGTAGTTGGATACGGTACCCAAAAACGCTCCGATATCACCGGTGCAGTAGCTTCTGTTCCTAAAAGCCGTTTTTCCCAACTACCTGTTACCAATGTGATGCAGGCTATTCAGGGTGCTGTTGCTGGTGTAAATGTGAGTACTCCATCACAAGTTCCAGGGCGTGCAGCCAATGTACAGGTGAGGGGGATCAATTCAATAACCGCCAATAATTCACCGTTGATTGTTCTGGATGGAATTCCGCTGGCACCGGATGCAAGCACCAATGATATTAATGCGAATGATATCGCATCGATGGAAATTCTGAAAGACGCATCGGCTGTTGCTATTTATGGGGTAAGAGGATCGAATGGTGTAATCCTGATCACAACCAAACGTGGGGCAACAGGAAAGCCAATGATCAATTACAATGTGTACACCGGTGTTGAAAATATTATCAAGACCTTGAATCCCAGCAGTCCCGAGCGCTATGTTCAAAAATGGGCCGATTACAAAGCACAGAATGGATTGAGCGATACCAGTATTTTACCAAACCTTTTCGAACGGAATAATTACTATGCTGGTAAAACCACTGATTGGGTGGATGCCGTATCTCAAACCGGAAGGCTAACTGATCATAATCTTAGTATTTCCGGTGGAACCAAAGATGCCAAATATTATATCTCCGGGGAATACCTGAAACAAAAAGGTGCAGTGGTTGGTTACCAGTACCAGCGGATCAACCTCCGTTCCAATCTGGATGTGCGGATTACCGACTGGTTAACAGCAGGTACCTCTTTCTTTTTCAATAATAACAATACGGATGGTGGAAGAGCAAATTTTTACCTGGCAACGAATATGAGTCCGTATGGTCAACTATTTGACGCCAATGGCCAGTATACGCTTTTCCCCATGAGTCCGGAATTGCTTTATCTGAATCCCTTATTGGGCACTACCACTGATCGCATTGAACGAAATAATAACCTTACCGGTAATGCGTATGCGGAAGTTAGTCCGGGTTTTGTAAAAGGATTAAAATATCGGATCAATGCATCCTATACGTACAATACATCCAGAACAGGTGGTTATGAAGGTAGAAGTATCAATAATCAGTTGGGTACAGCAAATGCGTTCAATTCAGAATCCAAATACTGGATTATTGAAAATATACTCTCCTATTCCCGTGATTGGGAACAGCATCATCTGGATCTGACCGCCTTGTACAGTGCACAGGAAAAATTGTATTACTCGAACAGTGCTTCTGCTACCGGATTTATAAACGATCAGTTGTCTTTTTACAATCTGGGTGCCGGAGCTACACAAACAGCCGGCTCTTTTCAGGATGGAAAATCCAACCTTTCCCAGATGGGCCGGATCAATTATTCCTATGACAGCCGCTATTTACTAACACTAACAGCCAGACGTGACGGGTCTTCTGTATTTGGTGCGAATACTTCCAAATACGGACTCTTCCCTTCCATGGCAGTGGGTTGGAATATTCACAATGAGAAATTCATGACAGGTGTAAACCTGATTAATAGTTTGAAATTACGGGCATCCTATGGTAAAACAGGAAATGAAGCCATCAATATCAATGGTACAGTTACAACTGCAGGAACCAATCGCTTTCCTTTCAATGGAGTTAGTACAATTGGCGTATTGGCAAATAATCTGGGAAATGCGAACCTGCACTGGGAGGAAACTCAGGGACTGAACTTTGGTGTGGATTTCTCCATACTGAAGAGCCGGATCAATGGTAGCATTGATGTATTCAACACGAATACCACTGATATTCTGTTAAGAAGAAATATTCCGATTGTAACAGGCTACGGAAACATTCTCGATAATCTTGGTAAAACAAAAAATACCGGTATCGAACTCATGTTGAATACTGTGAATATTCAGTCCACCGATTTCAGGTGGGAGTCTTCCATCAATTTTGCTTCTTATCGTAATGAAATCGTAAGTCTCTATGGTAATCTGGATGAGAATGGGAAAGAAATCAGTGATATTGGAAATGGCTGGTTCATTGGAGAACCGCTTCGGGTGATTTTTGATTATACATTGGATGGTGTTTGGCAGGAAGGAGAAGATCCCTCCAGCGTGGATCCATCTGCCAAGCCAGGATACCTCAAATTCCGCGATATCAACGGCGATAAAAAAATTGATGCAAATGACCGTAGTGTACTGGGGTCTCGCCTGCCAAAATGGACCGGTGGTTTAACGAATACCTTTCATTATAAAAATTTTCACCTTAATATTTTTATTCAGACATCACAGGGAGGATTACGTAATAATGTTAACCTGACTTTTGCGGATGAAGCACACCGGATCAATATTCCACGGGAAGTTGATTACTGGACACCGGCCAATCCGATCAATGACCGGCCATCCTTAAATGCCGGTGCAATTGCAGCGAATCGCGGTTATGGATACCCGAAAGATGCAAGTTATACCCGCATTAAGGATATCACGTTCAGTTATACCGTGCCGGAGAAAGTGTTGAGTAAAATCCGTTTGGCAGGATTGACACTTTATGCAAGCGGAAGAAACCTGCACACATTTACTTCCTGGCAGGGCTGGGATCCGGAACAGGATTTCACTTTCCGTGGTTCAGGAGATTGGGTAAACAACTATCCGCCAGTTCGATCCTTTGTATTCGGAGCTAATATCTCCCTTCGTTAATGTTCAAAAATCAGTGTCATGAAGAAATTATCAACCATATTGCTGCCCGGACTAATAGGAATTTTATTGACGGCATCCTGCAGTAAAAGTTTTCTGGATGAAAAAGTGTATTCATCCTATGCACCAACAACACTTAAAGATGCATTGGGATTTGAAGCTTCACTTGTAGGTATGTATAATCATTTCAGTCAGTTTCACACTACCTCTGACCGTCAGGGTTGGCTGAATGTTTGGCAAACCGGTACGGATATTGCCTATGCGGCGCAACAGGAAGGAATTGAAGTTCCTTACTACAACTATCCATTACTGGTATCAACGGATGCAGCTGCTTCTTTTACCTGGAGCTGGGCCTATCGCATGATCAATAATGCCAATATCATTATAAAGAATATTGAAGATCCTGCGTTGTCTGGTATTTCAGAAGAGAATAAAGGCTTCATAAATGGAGAAGCCCGTTTTTTAAGAGCCTATGCCTATAATGTACTGGCTACCTGTTTTGGACGGGTGCCATTGGTAACTGAGCCGCTTACTGCGCCAAAAACGGATTTCACCCGTGCGCCATTGGATGAAGTGAATGCATTGATTGAAGCAGATCTTATTTATGCAGGAACCAACTTGCCGAATCCGGGTGGATTGGGTGCTACAACCAATTCAGCGGGAAAGCCTGCAGGCAGAGCACATAAATACATGGCGATGCACCTGCTTTCCGAAGCCTATTTGCGTATGGATAAAAATGAGCTGGCAGAACAACAGGCAGAAGCGGTGATCAGTAGTGGATTGTTTTCTTTGAATACAGCCCGTTTTGGAAGTACTACCCAACCTGGCGATGCCTTTTCTGATCTGTTTATTTATGGCAAACAACGCAGAGCACAGCAAAACAGGGAAGTATTGTGGACACTGGAAATGGAGCATCCTGCTTCCGTTGTTGGCGGAATCACGAATAGTCCGCAACATCGCCGGGTATGGACCGCAGCTTATTATCAGATTACCGGCATGAAGCTGGCGGATTCGCTCGGGGGCAGAGGGCTGGCCCGGTTACGTCTGAATGACTGGGTGGTGTATAATTTGTATGAAGAGCAGGATATGAGGAATTCTTCTTTTAATTTCCGCAGAAGGTATACCTATAATGACCCTGCTCGTCCGGCTACTTTCGGACAACCCGTTCCTTATGCAGGATTTGATACCATATTTCGGGTCGCTCCGCATACCACCAAGTGGTTCCAGTTTGATCCGAAGGATGAGTTTGGATTTGCAATGATAAAGGATATCATCCTGATGCGATTGGGAGAAACCTATCTGCTTAAAGCAGAAGCACAGTTCAAACAGGGAAAACTGGAAGAAGCTGCAACAACCTTGAATTTGTTGCGTGCCCGATCAAATGCTTCTGCAATTACTGCTGCTGATGTTGATTTGGATTTTATTCTGGATGAGCGGGTACGTGAATTGGTGGGCGAAGAAAATCGACGGATGACATTGATGCGGACGAAAACCCTGGTAGAAAGAACCCGTCGATTAAACGCGGTGAGTCCGATTAACCAGCTGGTGGGTATTGAGGATAAACATTTGTTGTTGCCGATTCCGCAGGCAGAAATCAATCTGAATAAGGATGCGGTATTGGAGCAGAATACCGGATACTGATTTTTCATTAATAAGCAGTCATAGAACCGGGAAGTGTCTACTTCCCGGTTATTCTTAAATTGAGCGTATGAATTGGAAAAAAATTGCTTTGCTTGCTGTGCTGATTTATCCGGTTGGTATTCATGCTCAATCGGGTGGATATCTCTTTACCTATTTTACCGGCAATGGCAGTGGGGAAGAAGCCATTCGATTTGCATTGAGCAGAGATGGATACCGATATCGCGCACTGAATGCGAATCAGGCAGTTATTCCCAGTGAGAAGATCAGTTCAACCGGGGGCGTGCGTGATCCGCATATTGTCCGCGGTCCGGATGGAAAGACTTTTTACATGGTGGTTACGGATATGGTATCAGCAAATGGCTGGAATAGTAACCGGGCGATGGTGTTGCTAAAATCAGGGGATCTGCTTAATTGGACTTCCAGTGTGGTAAATATTCAAAAACGCTTTCCGGGAAATGATAGTTTGTTGCGGGTTTGGGCACCACAGACCATTTATGATAAAAAAGCCGGCAGGTTTATGATATATTTTTCGATGAAACATGGAGCAGGGCCGGATATCATTTATTATGCGTACGCTAATGAGGACTTTACCGATCTGGCAACCAGGCCTGAACAATTGTTTTATCATCCTTCGAATGATGCCTGCATTGATGGTGATATAATAGAGAAGGATGGCCGGTTTCATTTGTTTTTTAAAACGGAGGGAAAGGGTGCGGGTATTAAAAAAGCAGTGTCAGGTCAATTGACAAAAGGGTATGTGTTGGAGGATCGCTACCTGCATCAGACAATGGATCCGGTGGAGGGATCTGGTATTTTCCAATTGAAACATAGTAAGGAATGGATCCTGATGTATGATGTTTATACGAAGGGTCGCTATCAGTTTACGAAATCGGCAGATCTGGAGAATTTTCGGGTGATTGACGATTCGGTTTCACTTCCCTTTCATCCACGGCATGGAACGGTACTGCCAATAAATGAATCAGAATATTTGCGACTGGAAGCAAAATGGGGTACCAATAATCCGGTGCTGCCGGGCTATTATGCCGACCCTTCCATCCTGTTTTCTGAAAAATTGCAGCGGTTTTACCTATATCCTACCAGTGATGGATATACGAATTGGTCGGGTACATCCTTCAAAACATTTTCTTCCCCTGATCTGGTGAATTGGAAAGAAGAGGGTGTGATACTGGATTTACCAACTCAGGTTAGTTGGGGCAAGCGCAATGCCTGGGCGCCTTCGATTCTGGAGAAAAAAATCAATGGGGAGTATAAATACTTTTTCTATTTCACAGCGGCACAGAAAATTGGGGTAGCTATGGCAGATCATCCGGCCGGACCGTTTAAAGATTTGGGGCATGCGCTGATTGATGCTTTTCCTCCAGGGGTAACAGGCGGACAGCAGATTGATCCGGATGTATTTACAGATCCGCAAACCGGGCGGACCTATTTATTCTGGGGGAATGGATATTTGGCAGGAGCAGAATTGAATGATGATATGATGAGCTTGAAAAAGGAGACGATTAAAATATTGACTCCTGATGCCAGTTTCAGGGAGGGAGCGCATGTATTTTATCGGGCAGGCCGCTATTATTTTATGTGGTCGGAGGATGATACCCGGAGTCCGAATTACCGGGTTCGGTATGGGACAGCTTCATCGCCACTGGGAGGAATCCAGGTGCCTCCTGTCAATCTTGTGATTCAGAAAGATACAGCAGCCGGGATTTATGGTACGGGACATAATTCGGTTATTAAGCTACCTGGAAGAGATGAGTGGTATATAGTGTACCATCGCTTTAATTATCCAAAGGGAATTACAATGGGGGAGTCGGCTGGATATAACAGGGAGGTTTGTATGGATGTTTTGACGTTTGATGCCGCAGGGGGGATTATTCCGGTGAAACCTACCCACCGGGGGATCTCGCCTGTAAAGATAAAAGCTCGAAAAAACTGAACAATGAGTGAACAGGAATTAGTGAAACGATGTTTGCAGGTGATTGAAGAGCACCTCGATGATGAGCAATTCAATGTGAAATTGTTGGCCACCCGGATTGGGGTGAGTCATTCGGGATTGTATAAACGAATTAAGGCTAGTTCCGGATTATCGGTTAATGCTTTTATCCGCTTGGTTCGATTACAGCGGGCTGCTGATATTTTGCTCTATACCGATTCCAATGTAAACCAAACAGCTAATCAGGTTGGCATATCCAGTATCAAATATTTCCGCATACAGTTTGTCCGGCAGTTTGGTGTTCCTCCGTCAGTTTACCGGAAGGACGTCAGACAGGTGTCAGATAGGTGTTAGTACAGTGTTAGAGAAGTGTCAGACAGGTGTTCCAACTGGTGTCTGACGTCTATCTGGGTTTTTCCGTATTTTGGTTACTCAACTATGCGTATGCTGGAATTATCCGTTTTACCTGCCATCAATTTCGCATCACAACAGAACCAAGTGCCCTTGATTCGCAGCCTGACCCTTACAAATACGTCTGAGCAGGATTGGACTCACCTGCAATTAACTATTCTTCCTTCCCCTGAATTTGCGCAGCCATTTAGCTACTCTATTGATACGCTGAAAGCCGGCGAATCCTATGAATTAAAGAACCTGGCATTAACTGTTTCAACGAAATTCCTGGCTGCTCTTACAGAGCGTCTGCACGCGTGTTTGGAGATTTCCCTGCGAATAAATGAAATTTCTGCGCAAGCTGAACCGATTCCGCATATTTCCCAAACCCATCCGATTGCAATTTTACCATATGATCATTGGAGCGGCCTCACTCATCTTCCGGAACTGATTGCCGCTTTTTCCACACCAAATCACCCACAGATTCCTGCAATTATCAGGAGAGCAGCCATCATTCTCCAAAGCTGGACCGGCAGCCCGTCTTTTGATGCCTACCAATCGAAAAATCCCAACCGGGTGAGAAAACAAATGGCCGCCGTGTTTGAGGCAATTGCAGAATATCAATTCATCTATTGCTCAGTTGCAGCCAGCTTTGAAGAAAATGGACAACGGATTCGCCTTACAGATTCGATTTTTAAAGACAGACTCGCTAATTGCCTCGATATTTCACTTTTATATACTGCCTGTCTCGAAGCTATTGGACTCCATCCAATACTGGTATTTATTAAAGGCCACGCATTTGCAGGTGCCTGGTTAATTGACGAATCATTTGCTGATGCGGTTAATGACGATCCTTCTCTTTTAACCAAACGAATGGCGAACGGAATCAATGAAATCGTTTTGGTAGAAGCGGTTGCCATGAATGCCGGACAATCATCAGACTTCGAAAAAGCAGTATGGCAGGCAGAACAACATATGATAAAAATGGAGGAATTCCAGCTTTTTGTTGATCTGAAACGATCACGTTTCGCCGGTATTCGTCCACTCCCACTTCGCATCGCTACTTCTGGTGGATGGGAAATTCAAGAGGACCAAATCAGCCTACGAATTAATCAACTGCCGGATGATATTGTTACCGGCCCCGCAATTAACCACCTCTCCAAAATCACTGTAACCAAACAACAGATATGGGAACGAAAACTGCTTGATCTCAGCTTGCGCAATAACCTGTTGAACATCCGGTTCACCAAAACCATGATCCAGTTAATGTCGGCTGATATTTCGCAACTGGAAGATGAACTCTCCCAAAATACAGAGTTTCAGGTGTTACCTAAACCCGGTGATTGGGACAATTCAGGAAGAGATGCCGGCTTGTACCGCACCCTTCACCAATCAGATCCCATTACTGAATTGCTTGAAAAAGAATTCGGCCAGAAACGGCTGAGGGCCTATTTGTCTGATCCGGAATTAACTATTAACCTAACCAACCTATACCGTGCATCCCGTCTTTCGATGGAAGAGAATGGTGCCAATACACTTTATCTGGGACTAGGTTTATTAAGATGGTATGAAACATCGCAAAGCGAACAAGCCCGTTACGCACCCATTCTTCTCATGCCGGTTGAAATAATCAGAAAAACCAGTCATAAAGGATTCATCATCCGAAGTCGCGAAGAAGAAACTATTCTCAATATTACACTTATGGAAATGCTTCGGCAGGACTTTGGTATTTTCCTTTCCATGGATAGACTGCCACGCGACGAAAAAGGCATAAATATACAGGCAGTGTTTTCTATTATCCGCCAGGCTGTAATGGTAAAGTCGCGATGGGATATTGAAGAATCCGCTATTCTCGGCACTTTCTCTTTCAGCAAATTCATTCTATGGCATGATATTCATCAGCATGCCGATCTCCTGCAAAAAAACCCATTGGTGCAAAGTCTGTTAACCGGACGATTGGTAACGGAATCCGAATCTCCCATAAAACCTGAGGATATCAGTGATGCTCAATTGCGTCCAGAGGAGCTGGCACTTCCAATATCAACCGACTCATCCCAATTACAGGCGATACTCGGATCCGCCAGAGGTAGAAGTTTTGTTTTGCACGGTCCGCCTGGAACAGGTAAATCTCAAACCATTACCAATATAATTGCAAATGCATTATACAGTGGAAAACGGGTTCTTTTTGTTGCCGCGAAAAAAGCCGCTCTCGAAGTGGTAGAGAGCCGCCTGAATGCAATTGGTATTGGTCCGTTTTGTTTGGAATTGCACTCCAATAAAGCAAAAAAATCGGCCGTGCTGGACCAGTTAAAAGCGAGCACTGAACTCGCCATTAAAAGTGCTCCGGAATCATTTCAGCGAGATGCCAGTCGACTATTTGAACTACGCTCTGAATTGCATCAGTATGTGGAACTGCTGCACCGTCAACAAAGTTTTGGGCTTTCGCTTTTCGATTTGTTTACACAATACAGTCAGTTTCCCAAATCGGAAGACCAGGTGTTTTTCCCTCCCGAATCAATCAATGGAACTACAGCCGATCAATGGAGTAATTGGCAGGATTTGGCCGCTGAATTACAGGATGTCGGATCAATTATTCAGCATCCAAAGGATCACGGACTGGCTGAACTTCAACTTCCCCGCTATACCAGTCAGATAAAAGCGGAATTAACTGTAATGGTAGGGAAAATCAAAATTTTGCTGGAAGAGCTTAAGCTTTCTTCCAAACAAGTGGCGGAATTAGCCGGATTGAGTACTAAAATTTCCACCCTTTCTCAGGAAGAAGCAGTATTAAGACTGACAAGCGGATTGCTTAAGCTTCCGGATACACCGGCCAATCTACTGAATGCGGACTCTTTTGAACAACGGATGGCGCAATTGATCGGATTGATTCCACATGGTTTAAAGCGAGACGAAATCCGAAATGAACTGTTGACAGATTTCAATAAAGGATTGTTGGATATTAATGCTGTCGGGCTTCTGGCTGAATGGAACGCGGCTGAACATTCCTGGTTTTTATCCCGCTGGCTAAAACAAAATAAACTGTCCCGTTCTATACGGCAGTTTGCAAAAACAGGGAAGCTGACTAAAGAAGCTATTATTTCGACACTTCATAAAATCATAGCTTATAAGGAAGAACAGGAAGTTTTAGAAAATGCAGGTTGGTTGTCTGAAACACTAGGATTTGCCTGGAATGATGGCCATCCCGACTGGAAAAATCTGGAGGATTCGATAACGCATTTGCAGGCTATGGGCCGGGAAATTGCAAGTATTCTTCCGCTTGAAGAAATCCGTCAATGGAGAAATGTAATGGCGGGAAAATTTATTGAGGGCAGCAAATATTATATTGATTTGCATGCTGCCAGTTTGAAAAATTACCGACGAATTTTAAATGATTTGTTTGCAGCTCTGGATAATTCTAAATCATTGCTTGGCTTTGATTGGGAAAAGGAAGCGCGATCTAACCTGGATTGGAAAGAAAACCTGCATGCGCTTTGTACCAAGTGGCTTTTTCACAGCAATAAACTGAAAGATTGGTTCAATTACACAGAGGTTCGTGCCAGGGCTAAACAGGCGGGATTAAAGCCCCTGATTCAGGCATATGAAACCGGTTTAGTTGAAACCCAAGATCTATTGCTACAATTCAAAAAGGGATGGGTTCGTTCTGCTGCAGAATGGGTGATAGATCAATCTCAGGTACTCGTGAGTTTTAATGGAGAATTGTTTGATCAGAAGGTGCGGAAATTCCGCGAAATAAGCAACCTGTTTCAGGAATTAACAAGAGAAGAACTACAGGCTCGTCTGTCAGCCTCCATTCCCGCGTTTGAAAAGGAAGCAGCACAAAGTTCTGAAATTGGGATTCTTCAAAGAGCATTAAGAAGTAATGGAAGGGGAATGTCCATCCGGAAATTAGTTGAGTTAATACCCGGCTTACTTCCTAAATTAAAGCCTTGTATGTTGATGAGTCCAATTTCAGTGGCGCAATATCTTGAACTGGGTAAAATTGAATTTGATTTGGTACTGTTTGATGAGGCATCGCAATTGCCCACCTGTGAAGCGATCGGCGCAATAGCAAGGGCGAAAAAAGTGATCGTGGTTGGAGATCCCAAACAGATGCCGCCAACCAATTTTTTCAGTACCAATCAGATTGATGAAGAGAATATTGAAAAGGAAGATCTGGAAAGTATTCTGGATGATTGTCTGGCTTTGTCAATGCCTTCTCAATACTTATTATGGCATTACAGGAGTAAACATGAAAGCCTGATTGCCTTCAGTAATGCTCATTATTATGAAAACAGGTTGCTGACTTTTCCTTCACCGGATGATATTCAGTCGAGGGTTAACTATATTCCGGTAGAAGGAATTTATGACCGATCCAATACCCGACAAAATAAAATGGAGGCAGAGGCGGTCGTAAATGAGGTGATTCGTCGGTTATCCGATCCGGTTAGTTCAAAAAAAAGTATCGGGATTGTAACCTTTAGTTCAACACAGCAAATTTTGATTAATGATCAGCTGGACAAGTTGTTGTCAACCAGGCCGGATCTTGAAAAACTGGCTATGGAATCCGAAGAACCGCTTTTTATCAAAAACCTGGAGAATGTGCAGGGAGATGAACGAGATATCATTCTGTTTTCTACCTGTTATGGTCCGGATGCAGAAGGGAAAATAAGTCTGAATTTTGGCCCCATTAACAGAGAGGGAGGCTGGAGGAGATTAAATGTGGCAGTATCCAGAGCCCGTGAGGAGATGTTGGTTTTCTCCTCGCTACGATCTGATCAGATTGATTTGCGACGGACTGCTTCGGAAGGTGTTTCAAATCTGAAAGCCTTTCTTTCTTATGCTGAAAAAGGGAAAATGTCTCTGGCTGTAAATACCATACATCCCAAAAGGAATGAAGATAGTTTTGAAGAAGTGGTTGCACTTGCATTGAGACAGCATGGCTATATGGTTCACACGCATGTAGGAACATCGAGTTATAAAATTGATATCGCAGTGGTGGATCCGCAGAACGAACACCATTATTTACTCGGAATAGTAACGGATGGGAAAAATTATTATCAGGCAGGTACCAATCGGGACAGGGAGATTGTACAGATAGATGTTTTGAAAGGTTTGGGATGGAATGTTTTTAAGTTATGGTCAACCGAATGGTGGGAAATGCCGGATCGGGTTTTAGCAAGACTACTGACTGTTTTGGAAGAGATCAGGCAAAATGGATCAGTGAAGCAATTGGAAGTTGAACTGGAAATTCCAAATGATCCACCCCCGGAGTTTATTCCAACAGTTCGAAAAACCATTTCTTTTAAGGCAGCCTATCGTCCTGCTATTTTAAGAAGAAAAACAGATACCTATTCAGATGAATTTACCTATGAAACGAATCAGGGTTTTATTTTGGTTCAGTTAAGAGATATCCTGGAATTGGAAGCTCCTATCAGTAAATCCTTGTTATATAAACGGATGCTGAATGCCTGGGGTATCTCCCGCATGGGAACAAGGATCAATGCTCATCTGGAGCAGCTGATTCAATTGACAGGTTGCCAGGTGGTGGATGAAGGGTATAATATATTTTTCTGGGTGGATGGGCGACGGGAACTGACTTCCTACCGGATTGCTAAGTTGGATGAATTCAAACGTTCGGCTGAAGATATTTCGCCTGAAGAAATAGCGGTAGGGGTTAGGGAGATCCTGTTGAATCAGGTAAGTCTGCTGCGTACAGATCTCCTAAAGGAAACTGCCCGTTTATTTGGTTATTCGCGACTCGGCACACTCGTTGAAACGGTTATCGACAGCGGTATCCAGCGTGCTATCGAATTTGGTTATGCCGTTGAAGACGGGGAACGCATAAAGACGTCAGACAGGTGTTAGAACACTGTTAGGGAAGTATCAGATATATGTTAGATCAGAGTCCTAACACCTGTCTGACAGATCCGATTGATCTTAGTGTAAGTGAATTTTAAACAGATATTAGAGAATTAGTGAGTAGTCGGATCCTATACTTGATGGTACTTTTATTTAGCCATTTTTTAGACAAACGATTATTAACACCTGACGACTGCATGCTGACCGCCGAAAAAAATAGCCTGTCCGATCTGATACTGGCAGTAGCCGAAGGTGATCTTATTGCGTTTCAACAGTTATATAACAGGTATATCCAGAAAGTCTACTCCTACAGCTATTTTTTAACCCGCTCAACCCAACAAGCCGAAGACCTGTCCCAGGAACTTTTTACAAAAATCTGGATCAAAAGAGCCGAGTTGAAAAAACTTGATAATTTTGAAGCATGGCTAACTGTGCTAATTCGAAATCAGGTGTACAATTATTTGAAACGCAACGCATTAGAGCAAAAAAATCTAAAGAAAATTTACCAGCTTCACCCAGTTGTCACCAACAGTACAGAGGAAATTATGCTGGGAAAGGAATATGATCGGCTGTATGAAGAAGCCGTTAATCAATTACCTCCTCAGCAAAAAAAAGTGTTCCTTCTCAGTCGGAAAGATGGACTAAAGCACGAAGAGATTGCTCATAATCTGGGTATCAGTCTGAATACAGTAAAGAATCATATGAAAGCGGCGTTGTTTTCAATTAAGACGTACTTAAAAGGGTATATATCATCGCTCCTCTTATTTTCTTTCTGGTATTTATTTTATTGATGGATCATAGCCCTTTTGCGCATTTGAATTGTCTTTTTGGTACAATTCAAAACCTGTGCGATCATATATTCAATGTTTTTTTCTTTGCTGTTATGGCATTTTTGGTTCCCTTAATCTGCTCAATGCTCAATTGAAGCACTGTCTGATTGATGTCACTGAAACTGTTACTACTATGCCCGTTCATTTATTGCCATTTGAAGGAAGTGCACCGAATGGTGAAAAATTAGCTGTTAATAACCTGTATTTCCTAAAGAATGGAAAACCCTGGCTTCCAGTTATGGGTGAAATTCATTATACCAGAGTTCCGGAAAATGATTGGGAACAGGCAATACGGAAAATGAAAGCAGGCGGCTTAAGTATCATAGCAACCTATGTTTTCTGGAACGAACATGAAATCCGACAAGGCGTTTTTGACTGGACAAAACGCCGGAATCTGCGCGAATTTATAAGGCTTTGCCAGAAAAATGGAGTATACGTCTGGCTGAGAATTGGTCCCTGGTGCCATGGTGAACAGTTGAATGGCGGGCACCCTGAATGGATTCATCAAATGAAAGGCAAACGATCCAATGATCCGGTCTATTTAAAAGCAGCGCAGGGTTTATTTGTTGAAATTGGAAAACAAGCGAAAGGGCTTTTCTTTAAAGATGGAGGGCCTGTTATTGGAGTGCAGTTAGAAAATGAATATGCTTCCGGTGATCCCGATCATATTCATGAACTTAAAAAAATTGCATCCAGAGCAGGTATACAACCGGTTTATTGGTCCATCACAGCCAATACCATTTTCAGAGACAAGGAACTGGAGGTTATTCCATTGCAGGGTTCTTATCCTTATCGCGGCTGGGAAAAAAACGGAGGAAAGGCTACGAAAGATTTTCTCTATGGAAATGATCAATGGATAATGAGTGATGCGTTGGGTAGGCTCTATTATGATGTAAGCCTTTTTCCACGCGGACTTTGTGAGCAGGGATGTGGAAGCCAGATGACCTATGCCAACCGGTTTACTGTGGAGCCACATATTGTGGAGGCGCATTTGCAGAATCAGCTTGGAAGAGGTATGAATCTCATTGGGTATTATATGTTTCACGGCGGTACACAAACGCCCGGATTGAAAGAACCCGGACACCCTGAAAGCTATGATTTTCAATCACCTGTTGGCGAGTTTGGAGTAGTAAGACCATCCTACCATAATCTTAAAATTATACATCATTTTTTACGGGATTTTGGTTCAGATCTGGCGGCAATGCGGGTAATCGAACCAAAAAATCCGGTTCGAAATGAATTGGATTCCCAATCTGTACGATACGTTGCCAGGGAAAACAATAACAGTGGTTTCGTATTTTTTTGTAATGCACAGGTTCGGGTATCTATGCCTGATAAAAAGGTTAATCTGTCAGTTAAACTTAAAGATGAAACCATCCAGTTTCCTCCCTTTCTTTTAAAGGGGCAAACGTCGCCAATTCTGCCGTTTAATTTAGCAGCTGGTGGAATACTAATAAAGTATGCTACAGCACAGCCATTGGCCCGATTAGAAAATGGGAATCGAACTACCCTCGTTTTTTCGGCCTTGCCTGGTGTGGAAGCCCGGTTTAAACTGGATAGCAAAACAAGAAATGCAACACAGGAATTGATTTTGAAACCCGGGGAATCCAGGCTTCTCCAATCAATTAATAATAATCAATTGGAACTTGTTCTGTTATCAGGAGATCAGGCCCTTCAGAGTTGGAGGGTAAATAAAGCAGGTAAAGAATTACTTCTGATATCATCCGCCAATCTTCAGGAAAATGAACGCGGTTTAGAATGGCGGCAGGTAAATAATCCGCTGCTTAAAATCTCTGTAATTCCGGCAGGGCAGATCAGTTCCATTGTCAACTTTCCAGGGTTCCGGGTAAAATCAAAGAACGGATTTGATGAATTCAGCCAAGTTCAACCAGTCATCCGTCATTCCATAAAGCATACAGGAACTGGTTCCAATGAAGTGGTGTTTTCAACTCCCGGCAAATTGCGGCTGGGCATTTCTGACTGGTTGGTAACGCTTAAATACCTAGGCGATTCTGGTGTGCTTTATTATAAAGACTCACTAATTAGTGATCACCTTAACCATGGTCAGGAATGGAAATTTTACCTTAAGGCAATGCCGCCTGAAAAATCCTTAACGATTAAAATTAAAGGTCAGGAAAATACGCCTGCCGGTAAAACAGGGCAGGTTACTCTGTTTGATGTACAACCCGAATATTTTTTTCCTGTTTTTTTTAAAAAAGACTAGCCCTTTGATTTGGCTGTATTGTCTTAGTTATAGCTATGTCAAGTCAGGAGCTTATACAATTATTAGAGCGCTATGCGGCAAAAACGACTTCAGAAGAAGAGGAAGATCGTCTGGTAGAGTTGTTTTCCAATGAGGAATACAAAGAAATAATACTTGATTTTCTGGAAAAGCATTGGACAATGGATTCCGGATCAAAATTATTCCCGGAACTACTGTCCAAAGAGAAAGCTGATCAGCTTTTTTCTTTAGTGGCGGTATCTGTGCATGAACTGGCGAATAAGAAAACAATCTGGAAAAATTGGGGCCGCTGGATGGCAGCTGCATCCATTTTTTTATTATTAGGCGGCGGGTTTTATTTATTTAATAAAAAAGATCTGTCAGTTGCAAACCCTGGCCTTACCCGGGTAAAAGATGATGTAGCTCCGCCATCGCGGAGCCTGGCAATGCTTGCAACGGATGATGCGCAAACCTTAGAGGTAGAGACTATACAGAAATCAACACCTGCCATTGGCCTAAAGGTGCTTGAAATCAATGGAAAAAAAGTGGTGGAATATGAAAAAATTTCAGGTACTGTTCCAGAATCTAAAGTGAGTACGCATGAATTGATCAATCCACGGGGAAGTAAACAATTAATCCTGTTTTTATCGGATGCCACCAAAGTGGTGCTGAATGCCGGGAGCCGCATTAAGTATCCCAGTTATTTTTCAGGCACGCACCGTAGGGTTGAATTGGAAGGAGAAGCCTATTTCGAGGTAGCCAAAGACAAAACAAAGCCTTTTGAAGTTCGAACAAAAAATGGTCTGATCGAAGTATTGGGCACTCATTTTAATGTGGATACAGACGAAAGAGAAAATGAAATGGCTGTTACACTATTGGAAGGGTCTGTAGAAATTGTAAAGGGTTTGGAAAGAAATATCCTGCAACCCGGACAAAAAGCAATCGTGGCAAATTCCATTGATGTGATCAACCAGGCAGATACGGCACAGGCAATCGCCTGGACGAATGATATCTTCAATTTTAAGGGAATGGAGTTAAAAGATATCCTTCACCAGGTGGGTGAATGGTATGATGTAGAGCTGGATGAGCTGCAGGCACTTCCCAATTTGAAATTATCGGGAATCATCAGCCGGGATTTACCCGTATCAAAAATCCTGGAATTAATATCAATAAGTAGCGGACTTCAATTTAACATTCAAGGCAAAAAAATCAAACAAGTATCCTGATTGTCAAATAAAAAGCAGGGAGTGTTGGTACCACTACCCTGCCCAATTGTTTGGCAAAAAATAACGCTTTCGAGGAATTATTTATTAACCAAAACAACCCAAATGTATGCAATTTAAAGCTACAGCCTGCTATTTCCGGCGACTACCGGAGGCACCACCAAAACTGCTATTGTATATGAGAATCACCGCCCTTGTATTGTTGGCTACTGCAATGCAGGTTTCGGCAAATGGATTTGGACAGTCCATTTCCCTTTCGAAACGAAAAATAAGCCTGGAGCGACTGTTTACGGAAGTCAACAGGCAAACCGGATTTAATTTTATTTACAATGATGCATTGTTAAAGAAGACAAGACCTTTTTCCATTCACGTAAGCAATTTATCACTTCGTGAAACACTTGAACTGGTATTAAATAAACATGGCTTATCCTACAAAATTGTGGATAAGACCATCATACTTCGTCCGGCTGGTATAGTTAATCAGCCAACTGAAGAGAAGGATCCCTTTGAACTGGTTGCTGTTCCTGTTAAAGGAACCGTTACGGATGCGGCAGGTGTTCCTCTGGAAGGAGTAACAATTCTTCAAAAAGGCAAATCTTCCGGAACTACCACTGATGAAAATGGCAATTTTAGCCTGGAAGTGGATGAAAATTCAACCATTGAGATCTCCTATGTTGGGTATGAAAAGCAATCCATCAAAGTTGGTAAAATCAACAGCTTTAATATCACACTGGAAAAACTGCCTAATGATTTGGGAGAAGTTATTGTAGTAGGGTATGGTACAACCACTCGTGCGAAAAATGTGACATCGGTTACAACGATAAAATCTGACAAAATTCAAAATCTGGGCGCGACATCCGTTGGTGAAGCACTCGCCGGACGGGTACCTGGATTAATAGTAACAGCTTCAGGAGGCGGAATAGGAAAACGGCCGGCAGTTTCTATTCGCGGAGGCGGAACACCGGTATTTGTGATTGATGATATTATCTCTTCCGAGTTTCAGTTCCAGACCCTGAATATTAATGACATTGAAAATATATCCTTCCTTAAAGATGGTCCGGCTACAGCAATTTATGGAGTTGCGGCTGGTAATGGTGTGGTATTGGTAACCACAAAAAGAGGGTCGAAAGGAAAAACATCCGTTAATTATAATTTTGGCCAGGATTTATCACAACCCACTTATCTGCCAAGAAAAATTAGTTCATTTGAATTGGCCTCTTTAATTAATAAGGTGGATGAAAATGAAGGGAATGTTGGACGATATACTCCTGAAGATGTGCAAAAGTACAGGGATCAGTCAGATCCGCTAAACTTTCCAAATAACGACTGGCAGGAATTAGTGTTGAAAAATTTCGCTCCAACCAGCAGACATAATCTTTCAATTAATGGAGGCAGCAAGCAATTACAATATTATGCTTCATTAGGCTACCAGAATCAGGGAACATTATACCAGTTTAATACTAACTGGATGAAGCGCTATAATTATCGGTTAAGCGTGACAAGTGAATTTGAAAAAATCGGACTGAAAGCAACCGTGGCAATATATGGCGGCAATGAAATTCGCCGTGATAACCAGAGTGCTTATGGTAGTGGTTATTTTGCTGTATGGAGCCATATACAGAATGCTTCTCCAATGGAGAGAGCATTTGCTGACCTGGAACGTACAAAATATGCCAATAAAGGGGATCATCCAATTGTAGAAACGGATCCCAGAAGTGGTTACAACAGGGATGAAGACCGCGATAATAATGCAAATGTAATTCTGAATTGGACGGTGCCTGGTGTAAAAGGATTGTCCTTCCGGGCAAATGGTAATTTTAGGCAATCACAATATAATGGCCGATCCTGGAATGCAACTGCTCCTCAGTACGCCATTGGTTCTGATATTCCAACAGTTGCAAATGCTCCCAATCTCCAAAATCGGGCATCCACCGGATACAATTATGTTTTACAGGGCTTTGGTGAATATAGCCGAACATTTGGCGATCATTCGATATCTGGTCTTTTTGGTTATGAAGAAGCGTATTCTTACAATGAAGGTTTCAGTGCAGGTAGAAATTCCTATGTATTTGGAATTGATCAGTTATTTGCCGGTCCACAGGCTACAGCAACAAATACAGGTTCTGCAAGAGAAGAAGTACGCAATGCCTGGTTAGGACGTATTGGTTATGATTTCAAAGAAAAATATTTCCTTGAGGGAAGTTTTAGAAATGACGGAAGTGATCTTTTCCCTGCTGGCAAGCGTCGAGGTTTTTTCCCTGGAGCAGCAATTGGCTGGGTTATCAGTAAAGAAAATTTTATGGAAAAATTGGATAACCTGAACATATTGAATTATCTAAAGTATAGAATTTCCTATGGCAGCGTTGGTCAGATTCAGCGAAATGGTGATGGTTCTCCAACCATAGGATATTTTGCATATATACCAGGCTATTCTCAGGGTAGTGGATATGTTGTTAATGGAGTTTTACAACCCACCCTTAATCCTCCTTCTATTCCTAGTCCTGATATTAGCTGGTTTGATCAGCGATCTTTTAATACAGGCTTTGACTTTGCTACACTTAATAACAGGCTTAGTGGAACCTTTGATTATTTCTATTTGCGTACCACAGGATATCTCGCATCTCCATCCGGACAAGGATACACAGATCCATTAGGTACCGCCCTTCCTACCCGCCGATCGAACGGTGCTTTTCGCAGAGCCGGATTTGACTTCTCCATGAAATACAATAATAGTATTGGAAAACTGCAGTACAATATCGGCGCCAATTTCACCAAGTTTGATCAACTCTGGGAAATCAATCCCAATGAAGACAGTGCCACCCTTAAAAATCCCTATACAACCTCTTATCATCAACTTGGATTTTTGCAAACTGCCTATCGCTCCACGGGGCTTTACCAGACTTCTGCAGATATCATCAACAATCCAAGAAGAAGGTCCTCCAATCTTGCTCCGGGTGATATTATTTATCAGGATTCAAATGGAGACGGAAAAATTGATGGAGAAGATTTCAGAAGAATTGGAAAAAATGGATTCCCTCGTACCAATTTCGGTTTTACAGCCGATCTAAAATACGGAGGCTGGTTCATGAATATGTTATGGCAGGGAAGCGGTAAAAGAAGTATTTACCTTGGAGATGTTATTCAAAGTAATTATTCTACCAGTATTCGCTACGATTTCCAGACAGAAGATCGTTGGGAAGCCGGCAAAGGAAATAATGCGGATGTACAATTCCCAAGAATGGTTTCCGGAAGTGGTGTTAACGGCGGACACAACGCTGTTACGTCCGACTGGTGGATTATCAATGCTGGTTATGTTCGCCTGAAAGCACTTCAAATCGGGTATGATTTCAAGAAATTATTGGTAAACCGGTTTGATTTTGTTCAGGATTTCCGCGTAACACTCAGTGGTACCAACCTGCTTACTTTTTCAGAAATAAAAAAGTATGGATTGGATCCTGAAACCGGAAGCAACAATAACTATGATTATCCCTCCCAAAGAGTGTACTCTCTAAATGTGAACATTGGATTTTAGTGAACCAACAAATTGACTGTATGAAAAATGTATGTATAAAAACAGGTGCCCTGCTTTTGTTGCTGGTTATGGCAGGTATCTCCTGTAAAAAATTAGATGAAACCAGACCCTTTGATAAATTCGATGAACTTGCTGTATGGAGTTCCAAAAACAATGCAATGGTTTTTGTGAATGGAACCTATGGAGATGTGCTTGGATTATATACCAATTATGTAGCAGATGAAATATGGACGAATAATATCATTGCAAGCAATGGTGATGCGTTTACGCGTGATCAAATAACCCGTGATGATGACTATGGATTCAACCAGTTTGCGCGAATTCGTCGCTGTAACCTGATAATAGAAAAAGCACAGGCATCTGCCATGACGGAGGCGGAAAAGGCTGAATTAGTGGGACATGGAAAATTCCTTCGTGCCATGACCTATTATTGGCTCGCCAGGAGATTTGGACGTGTTGTTTACATTGATCGGGTATTAACTGAAAATGAAGAATCCTATGCACTCCCTCAAACAGCCAGTATTGCAGAAACCTATTCCCTGATTATGAAGGATATTGATGATGCAATAACAGGATTACCAGAAACAGCTTCTACAGGTATAGCATCAAAATCAGCAGCCTATGCATTAAAATCAGAAGCTGCACTTCAGGCTGCCGCCTATACCGGAGAAGCCGGATATTATCAGCAGGCAATTGCTGCTGCTGATGCAGTTATCAATAACGGGAATCATGCACTTCAAGCAGATTATGAAGGCCTGTTTAATGAAAAACAACGCTTTTCAACAGAAGTTATTCTTGGATATTATCGTGACAAATCCAATACAGTCGTGTCCAGCATTGATATGGATATGCAGCGGGCAATTCCCAATGTAAACAACGATGACCTGAATCTACGTGGAGCGACTCCTCTTTTTAAACAGGATAAGGTATTTGAAAACTGGGGGCGCTACTCTCCAACGCAGAACCTGATGGATGAATACCTGGCAATTGATGAAGCCGATCCCGCCAAGGCTGTAAAATGGGACCAGACGTCTCAATACCTTGCAAATATTACCAAACGTAGTTCATCTTACTCCGATAGTGCGGTAATTTCTGGTGATGGCTCAATTAATAGTATTATTTATAATAATCGCGATAAACGCCTGGCTGCCAGTATAGTTTATGATTCCACTGCCTGGTATGGAGAACTCGTTACCACCAACCGTAATGGAAACCTGCATCGGCTGATTAAAGGATCACTGAACTCAGATTGCTGTACGCAGATCACCAATGCATTTTTTCGGAAAGGTATCTATACCAATATTGCTCCAAGACCCTTCTTTAACGTGAATACAGATTACCATTGGGTGATTTTCCGTCTGGGCCGGGTATATCTGAACAAAGCAGAAGCTTTGTTGCGGCAGGATAAAATTGCAGAAGCGGTTCAAACTCTGAATATTACCAGAGAGTTTCATGGTGGACTTCCTCCTTCTACGGCAACAACATCCGGCGCAGCCTGGACTGATTATAAGAGGGAACGCAGAGTAGAACTTTTTAAAGAAAAAGACTACTACTGGAGCCTGCTGCGTTGGGGAAAATATGGTGGAGATGCGAACCATGGAATCGCAGCAAACGGCACTATTCCGGAATTGGAACAAGCACCCACTTTTATGGAAATAAATGCAGATCGCAGGGGATATCGGATTGAAGTGATAAACTTCAACCAGAACGACCAGCGCATCTTCGACGAAACAAGGCGTTACCTGCTGCCGATTCAGAATTCTCAAATTGTACGGCATGGAAGTCTGCAACAAAATCCCAATTGGTAATCTGTAAAATATTGACAATATGAAAAGGATTTTATTTTTAATGGCTGGTATTCTGATAGTTTCGATGAGTTCCTGCCTCAAATCCGGCCTGGATGATAACCTGCCCAAATTCAAAGATGCATTCATCACGGATGTCTTCATGGAATACCGGTTCGAAGACCCAACTGCTACTTCCGGCGGCAGCCCGGTTGTGCGAATAGTTAACCTGAATGTAAGTGCAAAACAGTTTAAAAAATTAGAAGATAATCCGGGTGCAGTAACTGACTCCGCTATTTTCGATGTTCAGGTACCAGGTGCCTCAGGCTCATTCACAGAAGCTGAACGTACAAAAGTGAATCTGACTAACCTGGTATTCATGACCAATATCTCTACGGCAGCTACGATGTCAGCAATTGAAGGATCACCCCGTCCGGGTGTTCCGGGTGACTTCTCTCAGCCAAGAAAATATCAGCTAAAAGCCGCTGATGGATCAATACGCGTATGGACTGTTCGTGTCAATCAGCTTATTAAATAACTAAACAGCGTTTTTCTTTTACCAATTAGCAGTTGGTTTGGTTCAGTCGGCTGCATTTGCAGCCGACTTTTTTCTGGTTAGTACTATATGAAAAGTATTCCAATTTTTATTTGTTTCTGCTTGCTGATTGCCTGCCAACAGGAGCAACCTGCAACCTTGTTTCAGCAGGTTCCAGCAAACAAAACAGGAATCCATTTTTCAAACAATATTGACCCCTATGCAAAAGTTAATATTTTTGATTATTTATATTATTATAATGGAGGAGGTGTAGCGGCAGGCGATATCAATAATGACGGACTGGATGATCTGTATTTTGTTTCCAATCAGCAGTCTAATAAACTGTACCTTAATAAAGGAAATTTACAATTTGAAGACATTACCCAATCGGCCGGAGTCGGTGGAAATGGCAACTGGAACACCGGTGTTACTTTCGCAGATGTAAACAGCGACGGACTGGTTGATCTCTATGTTTGCTCTGTGGGCGGATACAGCAGTTTTACGGGCCGCAATCAATTGTTTATTAATGAGGGGAATAATCATTTTTCCGAACAGGCAGAAAAATATGGACTAGCTATTGAAGGCTTCAATACGCAAGCTGTTTTCTTTGATTATGATCGGGATGGTGATCTGGATTGCTTCCTGGTTAATCATTCTGTTCATTCACCTGCCAGTATGCAGGATTCCAGTATCCGACATAAACCTGATCTGGCTTCAGGAGATAAACTATTTCGAAATGATCGCCTAAATGGGCGGTCAGTTTTTGTAGAAGTCACTAAAGAGGCGGGAATTTTCAGTAGTACAATTGGCTATGGCCTCAATGCAATTGTGGGTGATCTCAACAATGATGGCTGGGAAGATATTTATGTCAGCAATGATTTTCACGAGGAAGATTATTTCTATATAAACCAGCAAAACGGCAGCTTTCAGGAAATAAATAAATCGGCCTTTGCGCATGAAAGCCGTTTCTCCATGGGCAGCGATATGGCGGATGTCAACAATGATGGATGGCTGGATATATTTACAGCAGATATGCTGCCTGACAATGAAAGAATTGTGAAAGAATCTCTTTCGGATGATCCGCTATCTATTTACGAACACAAACAAAGACGGTGGGGATATCACCCCCAGTTTTCAAGAAATGCGCTGCAATTGAATGGAAAGAGCGGTTTGTTATTTTATGATATTGCTTTGTATTCCGGAACAGCTGCATCTGACTGGAGCTGGGCACCTTTACTGGCAGATTTTAATAATGACGGAATAAAGGATTTGTTTATTTCGAATGGTATCCTGAAGCGTCCGAATAATCTTGATTTCCTGAAGTATGCAGGGCACCAGGCCAGTCTGCATGCTCCTGAAGAAATGCGGAAACATGATCGTGATAAACTGGAAAAAATGCCCGAAGGAAAAGTGCCTAATAAAATATATGAAGGAATTGACGGATACAGGTTTACTGAGCAGACGAATAACTGGGGATTTAAGGAAGCAGGCATTTCAACAGGTGCCTGCTATTCAGATCTCGATGGAGACGGAGACCTGGATATAGTTGTAAATAATACCAATTCTCCAGCAGGAATATTTGAAAATAGTTCCAATCTAAAGGGAGGAAAAGCTCTTCAGATCCGGCTCAGAGGGGATAGTCTGAATTCACTTGCATATGGTGCAAAGATTCGGGTAGATGCTGGAAGCAGGCAGTTTTTTCTCCACCTTACTGCTTCGCGCGGATTTCAAAGCGCCTCTTCCAGTTGGCTGCATGTCGGACTTGGGAATGATTCAGTTATTAACCAGTTGATGATTGACTGGCCCAATGGGAAATCGGAACTGTTTAAAGGTCCTTATTCATCCGGGAGACTGTCTCTTTCCATTAGATCCGGTAGGGCTTCAAATAATTCTGCCTGGCCCCGAAAAAATGACGATAAGAAATTTTTGAGAGAGGTTAGAAACACAGGCATTGATTTTGTTCACAAAGAAGATGCCTTTAATGACCTGACTATTCAGGAACTCATGCCTCAAAGACTTTCTACCGAAGGCCCGGCTTTGGCCATTGGAGATATAAACGGGGATGGGTTGGAAGATTTTTTTACAGGTGGTGCAAAAGGACAGGCCGGTAAACTCTATTTGCAAACAAAACAGACTTCCTTTGTTGAAGGAAATAATGAAGTCTTTCTTAAAGATCGGCTCTGTGAAGATGTTGATGCAGTTTTTTTTGATGCAGATGGTGACGGTGATCCTGATCTTTATGTTGTAAGTGGAGGGAATGAATACTTTGAAGGTGCCGTCCCTTTGTATGATCGACTTTATATAAATGATGGTAAAGGAGTTCTTAAGGCCTCCGTAAACCGTCCGGGTGAAGCTATTAATAAAAGTTCTGTGGCTGCAGCTGATATAGATCTGGATGGTGATATGGATTTATTTATTGGGGGTCGATCAGTCGTTGGAAAATATGGACAATCACCAATTTCTTATTTATTACTGAATGACGGAAAAGGAAACTTTAGTCGCCCCCACTCTTCTTTTTCAGCTTCCTCTGATTCAATCGGGATGGTTACAGACGCAGCATTTGCAGACCTGAATAAAGATGGGTGGATGGATCTGGTAGTAGTAGGTGATTGGATGCCGGTGATGGTTTTTATGAACGAAATAGGCCAACTCAAAAAAACTGATTTCCCGGGCATGGCGACTTCAACTGGTTTCTGGAAATCGATTTGTATTGCAGATATCAATCAAGATGGATACCCTGATCTTTTGGCAGGAAATCTGGGGACAAATTCCAAGATCAATGCTACTAACCAATTTCCTTTAATACTCTACCACGGCTCCTTATCAGGTACGCAAAGCTATGATCAACTGCTTGCTGTATATCGCCAGGGACAATATGTAAGTTTTTTTGGAAAGGAGGAACTGGAGAAACGATTTCCTGCCCCTTTACGAAAAAAATATCCCAATTATGCAAGTTTTGCCAATGAATCAATAGAGCAGGTTTTTGGTGATGCATTAAAGAAGCTTAAAAAACTGGAAATCACTGAATTGAGGTCGATGGTTTTTTTAAATGAACCTGGTAAATCATTTAAAGCGAAACCATTACCAGCGCAAATTCAATGGTCAGCTGTATATTCATTTTATCAGACGGATATTAACAAAGATGGCCATCCGGATTTTCTCTGTGGCGGGAATTTTTCTGGTGTGAGTCCATATGAAGGCCAATATGATGCAGGTTATGGTTGGATATTGAAAGGAGACGGTAAAGCTGGATTTAATGTAGCAGGCCATGATGAAACAGGTTGGATAAGTAAAGGAGAATTGAGAAAAATTTCAGGTGGCCGATCAAACACGGCCCGTGAATTCATTTTAATAGCAAGGAATAATCAACCCGTTCAGGTTATAGAAAAAAATCAATAATGAAAAATTTATATCCATGTTTATGCAGTTTATTCCTGTTGTACGCAACATCACAACTTGCAGCGCAGAATAAAAACAATTTTCAACATGCCTATCACCAAACACTGGTGATGAAACTATTTTTATCTATACCAGATGATCAGGGTGGCACGCATGTTTCTCAAAATTTTACCAGTGCATTGCAGATAATTAAGGAAGTTGATCAGCTGACGCTGGAAGTCCCGAAAATTATTTACCTCGTTGGCTGGCAATACAGGGGCCATGATGATCAGTATCCAGCATTTTTTGAAGTAAATCCGGCTTTAAAACGGCAGGAAGATACAACGGCAACGCAGAGCCTCCGCTGGTTGATTAGAGAGGCAAAAAAATATCATACAACGGTAAGTCTGCATATCAATATGACTGATGCATACGAGGATAGTCCACTTTGGACAACCTATGCAGAGAAGGACATGCTTTCTAAAAATGCAGATGGTTCCTTATTGGTTATTGGCAATTACAATGGCAAAAAAGCCTATCAGATCAATTACCAGCGAGAATGGGAAAATAGCTATGCTCAAAAAAGAGTAGATCTGTTATTGGAGCTGCTTCCTGAATTGAAAGAGGCCGGAACAATTCACCTGGATGCGTGGATTGCCAGAGATAGTAAAGGCCATCGGGAATCTTTGGTTAATGAAGCATCTTTTCAGAAACAGCTGGCAGATTATTGGAAAACCAAAGGAATAGATGTTACCACAGAATGGGTAATGGACTACATGCACGGCCGGGTGCCATATTACTGGCACTTTAATGGACGTACACAGGATGATTATTTGAAACAATCAGCCGCAGAGTGCACAGGTAGTAAAATGAATCCGGATTTAAAAAACAGTGATTTTGGATTGGAGTTTTTGTTCGGCACGAGTATGTACGGCGAGAATCATTTCCCGGATAGCCGAAAGAAAACAGATCAATCGAATTGGCAGCAGGCATTCCAACAGGAGTTTTTCCTAAACTTTCTGCAATATGATTTTCTTAACCGCTTGAAACGATTGAACGTAAAAGGTACTGGAATGAATCGGGTTGCTTTTTTTTCAAATGAGGTACAGGTTTCACTCAATGACAGTACAGTACGGCGAAATGAACTTATCTACCGCAGTAAGAACCGGGTATTTTTTCCAGTAAGCTGGCGATCAGATAATAGTTATGCTGTCTATAGTTCTGCTGAACAAAAAATAAATCAGATCGTACCCGAATCATGGAAATCATTCAGTGCTGTTCAAGTCTGGCAGATTACCAAAAATGGACTTGAAAAAGGATCCGTTTTGCCCATTCGGTCCGGACAGCTTAAACTGAATATTAAGGCTCATACTGCAATTTTACTTACGCCTTTGGGGGATAACATTAAAATAGGTGGAGATACTACCATAATTCGCCATAATAAGGTTGAAAAAATTGCAAATCATCCGGCTTATCACCAAACCCTGACTATGAAACTATTTTTGAGCCAGGCTTTATTTGATGGAAAATTTAAGCGCCGGGATAACGGGAAAACTGAAGTTTTCTTAAATGCTGAACAGGCCTTGGAAGTGATTAAAAAAATGGACGCACTCAGTCTGGGAATTCCAAAAATTGTGTATCTGGTAGGATGGCAATATAATGGACATGATTCAGGTTACCCTGCCTGGTTTGAAGCAAACAAAGCATTGAAACGACCGCAGGATACCAGCGCAATGGAAAGTCTGCGCTGGCTGATGAATGAAGCCAAAAAATATCATACCCAGGTAAGTTTACATATCAACATGTTTGATGCCTATGAAGACAGTCCTCTTTGGGATACCTATTTAAAACATAATATTATTGCCCGCAGGAAAGACGGTTCATTACTTGGAGGCGAATGGGGCTATCCTATCAGTTATGCGCAGGAGTGGGCAACGGGTTTCGCACAAAAACGAATCGATAGCCTTTGTTCCCTGCTTCCGATTCAGCAAACAGGAACGGTTCATATTGACGCCTTTCATACATGGCCACCAATTCCTTTGTCAAAGGATGACGGAACATGGGGTGTTGATCTGAAAAAAAAACCTACTAGTCCATATCTTTCTTATACGGTTGCAGATGAAACTGCTGCACAAAAAAATATCTACGCTTACTGGGCTTCAAAAGGAATCGATATTACCAGTGAAGGGGTTGATTTTTTAAGAGGGAAGCCGTTTGAATCCTATCAGTCAATGGCCTGGTGGTTTAATCAGAAAGAATATTATTTAAAATGGCCGGCTTCTATTTATACAGGAGGTGCCGATAAAAGCAGTTGGGGAAAATTATTTGGAACCAGCATGCACGGCGAGGAAATTGTTAAAAAGGATCCTGTCGGGTTAACTGGATTTAAAGAGCAATTTAGTACAAGCTCTGCTATCTGGTATTTCCTAAATCGATTGGAGCGAAAATTTCTGGTAGAAGCCGGCAATATAAAAGAAGTACATTTTTCAGGTAATGTAATCACTCAATTGAAAGGCTCAGATTTCAGTTTGGAGCAGGCAGGTATTAAATTGGCAGATAATGAGAATATATTACTTCCGGCGCTTTGGATACCAGATCCCTCTTTAATTGCCTATAGTAAAGAGGGATATATTAATCGCATCTGGAAACTTCCTGCGAATTTTACAAGGTATAAAAAAGCCTTGTTGTTTGAGGTAGGGCCAGGTGGGCTTCGAAAAATTGGTGAAGAAAAAATAAGGCAGTCGTCTCTTAAACTTTCACTTAATAAAGATCAACAGGTACTGATAAAATTATATTGAATGAGAATAAAAATACAATTGGCTGCATTGGTTTATGCATTGTTGTCATTTTCCGGTTTAGCCAGTGCATCGGCGTCCGACACGCTGATTCACGCTATTGATTTTGGCATTAAACCGGATAGTTATGAAAATGCCAGTCCGGCTATTCAACGCCTCCTGTTGTTTTGCAAAGGGAAGCCAGGGACTACCATTCAGTTGCCCCAGGGTAGAATTGATCTTTGGCCGGATGGAGCAACAAAGAAAGAATTGTACATAAGTAATGGTACGGAGAACGATACGCTTTCCAAAATCCGGTCTATTGGGTTTTATCTGGAGGGTTTTCGGAATCTGAGGATAATTGGTCAAAACACCATAATTGTTTTGCATGGAAAGATGATTTCTTTCGCATTGTTAGATTGCACTAATATAACACTTGAAAGTTTCCGCTTCGATTATGAACGACCCACTATGTCTGAATTCAAAGTGAATTCATTTTCTAATCACCAGGTAGAATTGGAGGTAAATCCAGCTTCCAGGTATACAATTGAAAATGGAAAACTGATTTTGTTTGGCGAAGGCTGGAAATCCAATAGCTACCATACAATTTTATTTCAACCTGAAACAGGGTTAATGAAATATAGCAGTTTTAAAACGCTTCAACAGGCAGTTGCAAAACAGCTGAAATTAAACAACCTAATATTCACCGGCGACTTCTCAAAAAGCGGATGGCAGGTGGGAGATCGATTGTCGGTTCGGGATCCCTATCGTGATAATGTGGGTGGGCTTATCTGGAAATCAACTAATACGCACTTGAAGAACCTGACCATGCATTATATGCATGGCTTAGGGATTGTTTCTCAATTTTCTGAAAATATAACCTTTCAAAATGTTCGTGTTGCTCCTCCGGAGGGGTCTGATCGTATCATTAGTTCTTTTGCGGACTGTTTTCATTTTTCCGGTTGTAAAGGGAAAATTCTGATTGACCATTGTTTTACTTCCGGTTCTCATGATGACCCGATCAATGTACATGGGACTCATCTTAAAATCAGAGAGCAGGTAAATCCAACCACTTTGCACGTGGAATTTATGCACCATCAAACCTATGGAATAGAAGCTTTTTTTAAGGGAGACAGCATTGCCTATATACAGGCTTCAAGTTTATTGCCAGCCGGATTCGGCAAAGTAAAACGTGCTGAAATGATGAATAAAAGAATAATGGAATTGGAAATGGAAATGCCGATACCTGCAGGAATAAATAAGGAATTTGTATTGGAGAATATTAGCTGGACACCAGATCTTACCATCCGAAATTCTCACTTTGAAAGAACCAATACAAGAGGGATTTTGGTTACTACCCGAAAGAAAGTAGTTATTGAAAACAATCGTTTCGTTCGAACCGGAATGCACGCCATTCTGATTGCAAATGATGCATCCAGTTGGTATGAGTCGGGGCCGGTGCAGGATGTACTGATTCAAAACAATCGATTTGAGGAATGCGGATATAACTCTTCTCCTGGAAATTATGTAATAGCCATTGCTCCCGAGAACCATGAGTTGATCCCTAATCGGTTTGTACATCAGAATATCCGGATTCGGAATAATTATTTTAAAGTATATGATTCACCAATTTTAACTGCACGGTCTGTAGATGGCCTTGAGTTTTCTGGAAATACTATTGAGCAGTCTGACCTGCTCCCTAAAACGGAAGGGAAACCCGGATTCCAGTTAACTGGCTGTAAAAATGTAAACATAAGTGATAACAAACTCCTGATACCATGGCAGCCACTGATCAGCATATCTAAAATGGATAAACGTACTATTCAGGCAAAAGGCATGTCGATTCAGTTCAATCAGTAAAAATAATTGTATTCTCATGACAAGAATTTATTTCGCGTATTGTATACTGTTACTATTTGTACCTGTTGCAGGTTTTACTCAGGTTGAAAAATATGGAATTGCAGAACAACCCTGGGAGGAGGCCTTGGGTAATCACAGGGCTGTTCTAAAAGTGAAGGATTCTGCTGAAATAGTTCGCACAATCATACATTGGCGAAGACGTGATGCTGATCCCCGATTGAAACGAATGATTTTGCTGGATGCCAGCGGACGTCAGATAAGGAATATTGTTCCGATAACAATGGATCGGGAAAAAGCGGAGATCCTGTTTCAGCCGCAAAGTGGTGAAGGCATTTATTATCTCTATTATATGCCCTTTATTGGCAAAAAGAATGTAGGCTGGTGGGAAGGAGCTTATCTTAAGCCGGAATCATCTGCTACGGAAGAGTGGCTTGCTACAATTTCAGGGAAAAACAAACATGATGGAACAAATGAACTTCCAATTGCAGCTGTAGAAAAGCTGGAATCCAGAACAGCCTTTGATAGTTTTTATCCCATGGAAGTTTGTGCTACAAAAGAAGAACGGGAAAAATTAGTTACTGCACATGCCGGATCTATGTTATTATTTCCGGAAGATAGAAGATTTCCCATAAGAATGACAACTGATTTGCCTGTCAGATGGATACCCAATGGGCCTTCCCGACATTTCCATGGAACCGCCAGCCGGAATGAATATTATGTATTTCAGATTGGAGTATTTGCTGCTGATACGCTGCTAACCAACGTAAAGGTGAAAAGTAATTTACCCGGCTTTACCTGTTTTAATACAGGCGGGGTGGATGCCAGCGGCCGTGACTTTACCAAACAGGTTAATATTCCCAAAGGTTCAGTTCAGGCTATGTGGATTGGTATTGATATTTCTGAAAAAGCAACTATGACTCCTCTGAATTTTAAGGTATTTGTTGAGTCTGATCAGGCTGCTCCTCAAAGCATTGACGTACGTATCGATATTGATGGTGTGGTATTAGCAGACAGGGGAGATAGTGAACCCTGGCGCCATTCCCGTTTACGATGGCTGAATTCCCGATTGGGTATAAATGATGATATTGTTGAACCATATACACCATTGCAGGTAAAGGGTAAATTAATTCGGGCCAAAACGGCACAGGTTGTATTAAATGATGCCGGATTTCCTGAACAATTGATTGCAGGTAAAACAAAAATCAATGCAGCTCCGATTCAATTCGAAATTCAATCCAAAGTAGGGCTTGAGGTATTGGAAGCCGGTAAGCGTCAGTTCGTTAAAAAAACGAAAGGAACAATCAGCTGGAAACAGGATGCGTCCAACGAAAGATTCCAGTTGACACTCAATGGTACAATGGAATTTGACGGCACACTTCAATATGATATTCAAGTTAAGTCAAAACAGGATCTGGAAATTGAAGATATCCGACTGCTGGTTCCAGTTGACACGTCTGTTTCCCGGTATTTTATGGGAATGGGACTTCCGGGTGGAGCTTGTCCTCAAATACATGACTGGAAATGGAAAGGAGCACAGGATGCTTTTTGGATCGGAGATGTGGATGCGGGACTTCATGTCGAGTTGCAGGGGGCAACATATAATGGCCCTCTACTGAATCTGTATAAACCTGCTCCTCCACCATCCTGGTTTAATGAAAACAAGGGTGGATTTCGTTTGCAAACTAAAAATGGCAGGGTGCTTAATACCATCTATTCCGGACAGCGTTTAATGAAAGCCGGAGAAGAATTGCCATTTAAATTCAAGCTTCTTGTAACACCGGTTAAGAACCTGAATACAAAAGATCAGTTTGTAAACCGATATTACCACAATGGAAATATTCCAGCACCAAAACTCAGTGATCTGGAGAACGGCATTAAAATTACCAATGTTCACCATGCTAATCCAATTAATCCGTATATCAATTATCCTTTTATTGCAGTGGACAGCATGCGCAATTTTGTAAATTATTGGCATGCAAAAGGCTTGAAAGTAAAAATCTATTATACTATTCGTGAATTAACCAACCAGCTGCCTGAATTGTGGGCGCTACGCAGCCTGGGATCTGAAATATTTGGAGACGGAAATGGAGGCGGGTTTCCCTGGTTACAGGAACACCTGATGAGTAATTACAATGTGCAATGGTTTAACAAAATTAACGGGTACGAAGAATGTGATGCTTCCATTTTAACCAGTGGAGAATCGCGCTGGTATAACTATTATATTGAAGGGTTAAGATGGCTTGTGCAAAATCTTGATATTGATGGCTTGTATCTGGATGATGTTTCTTTTGATCGTACCATGTTAAAAAGAATGCGAAAAGTGATGGATCAGGTAAAACCTGGTTGTTTGATTGATCTTCATTCCAATACCGGGTTTTCCAAGGGGCCGGCAACACAATACACAGAGTATTTTCCGTATATCAATAAACTCTGGTTTGGTGAAAGTTTTCAATATGATAAGATGCCACCTGAAAACTGGATGGTGGAAGTCAGTGGTATTCCTTTTGGATTAATGGGTGATATGCTGCATGGCGGAGGTAATCCATGGAAAGGTCCCTTATATGGAATGACAGTTCGGTATCCCTGGGGTACAGAAGGCGTTACCTGCGATCCCAGAGATATCTGGAAGGTATGGGACAATTTTGGAATTCAGGATGCCCGTATGATTGGATACTGGGATCCTGCTAATCCGGTTAGAACAAATAACAAACAATTACTGGCAACAGCATATCAGCGGAAGAACAAACTGCTTGTTTCTGTTGGATCCTGGGCAGAAAATGACTTGCCAATGGAACTTACCATTGATTGGAGGAAAATTGGGCGGATTCCAGCCAGCGTATCAATCATTCAACCAGACATACCAAAGTTTCAGGAAGCGAAGAAGTTTAAACCGGAGGAACCAATCAATATACCTGCCGGTAAAGGAGTGCTCCTTGAAATCAACTATTAATATATGCCGAAGGTGTCATCCCAAACTGTTTATTAAAATCACGCGAAAAATTACTGACCAGGCTGTATCCAACCAGATCAGATACCTCATTCACTTTGTAATTTCCGGAAGCCAATAATTCGGCAGCTTTTTTAAGCCGCGTAATATTTATCAGCTCATTCGGAGTTAAATCTGATATGGCTTTAATTTTCCGGTACAGGGTAGTGCGACTCATATTCATAAGGCGACAAAGCTGATCCACATCCATAGCATGGTCGGTAATCCTTTCTTCAATGGCTGCATTTAGTCGATCCAGAAAATCAATATCTGCTTTGGAGCTTGCCATGCCTCTCAAATGAGTAATTGGCGAGCGTGCAAAATATTCACGTATGATTTTTCGATTATTCAACAGGTTGCTTATCTGTGCCTGCAGGTGCTCAAAGTCAAACGGTTTTTCTATATAGGCATCTGCACCTACTTCAAGTCCTTCTATTTTTGCATTAAGCGTATTTTTTGCAGTCAATAAAATAATCGGAATATGACTGTATTCAATATTTGTTTTTATATGCCGGCATAATTCTATACCATCCATTACGGGCATCATGATATCACTGATGACCAATTGAATATTTTCACCTGCCAGGATGTCAAGCGCCTCTTCACCATTTTTTGCCCTTGATATAAAATAGTTGGCCGTTAACTCTCTTTGTAAAAACACGGCAATTTCCTTATTATCCTCTACCAATAGAATATGCAATTTTGCACTGTTTTCAGCTGGTAATGGGCTAAATTCTGAATTAGCGGCAGTTTCTTCTGCTGTTGCATCCTCCAGAAAATTGATTTCATTTTCCTGATGGATAGGAATTGTTAATTGAAAAATATTCAATGCTCCGTTGGGCTCCTTTAATTCCAGCACTCCTTTATGCAATTCTGCAAGTGATCTTGACAAGGAAAGTCCAATACCGGTACCAGGTTGCTTTTCCGTTTCCTTTAACCGATAAAATGGTTCAAATATTTTTTCTTTCTGCTCTGCCGGTATCAGGTATCCATCGTTGCTTATCTCAATTGTAAATACCGTATCCTCACTATTAAAAGGTAACAGTTTAACCAGTATGGTTGATTTTGAATATTTGATCGCATTATTGATCAGGTTAAGTAGAATTTTGCGAAATGCTTCCGTATCCACATAGGCCTGTAAACTGATTCTGGGTATTTCCAATTTCAAAGAAATCTCTTTTTCTTCTGCTATTGTCCTGAATCCACTAACCAGCTCCTTCAAAAGCGTGGTAATATCGGTTGAGATAAAATTCAAACTAAAATGATTGGCTTCTGCTTTTCTGAAATCCAGGAGCTGATCTGTCAGATCAATTAATCGATTCGTGTTTTTTTTCATCGTCAATAGACTTTCTGTGATAAGTGAATTATTCGTTTGCATCTGAAGTATTTTGTCCAATGGCAATTTAATCATCGTTAATGGTGTCCTGATTTCATGTGCTACATTGGTAAAGAATTCAATTTTGGCATTGTAGATCTCCCGTTCTTTTGCCATTTCCATAGTTTCCAGCCGGCGCTTGTTTTTTTCTGTCCAGGCCAGGTAATAATACCGGATGATCAAACCGGCTATTCCAAATCCTGCCAGCACATAAATTAGATAGGCCCAGCTGCTCGCCCAAAATGGCGGAAGTATGGTTATTTTTAAACGTGTTATTTTTTCATTCCACACTTCACCACTGTTGGATCCCCTTAATAAGAAATTGTAATTCCCGGGTGATAATTTGGTGTAATAGATTCTTCGGTTTGTTTTGATGAAAATCCAGTCTTTATCAACACCTTCCATTTTGTAGGCATACTCATTCATTTCAGGCAGCTTATAACTTAATGCAGCCATATCAATACTGATTGATGAACTGTCATATGGAAGTACAAGACTGCCATTTTCTGTTGCCGCAAATAATCTAGGCTGATTATTTATCTGGATAGCTGTTATTAATACGGGAGGGATGAAATTGTTTTTCGGCAGGGTTTCCGGTTTGAAGCGAATCATCCCTTTTACCGTACCAAAATACATATCCCCCTCGGGCGACCGGTAGGCTGAATTATAATTAAACTGATCAGACAACAAGCCATTTGCTGTATTGTATTGCTTGGTTTGTCCGGTTGCGGGGTCTAATCGCACCAGCCCTTTTGCCGTACTGACCCAGTATTGTTGAATACTATCCTCGAGAATCCGGAATGTCTGATTATTCAGGTAGCCTTCCGTATAGCGGGTAATCTTGCCCGTTTTAGGTTCTAATCGGCAGATCCCGCTTTCTGTACTGAACCAGATATTTTTTTTACTGTCTTCAAATAAATTGTTTACATAGTTATTGGGAATACTCGCCTGATTGAGTGAATCGTGCAGCAGACGCCCGCCTTTTTCAGTAGTATAATTATAGTAGTAAACACCATTCCCATAAGTACAGGCCCAGATAGTACCGCTTTCATCTTCAAATATTGCCTGAATCTGTGTATTGAAAAAAGGCAACTGTGTAAAATTATCTTCTTTACGATTGTATTTAAACAGACCGTTCCAGGTACCTACCAGAATTTCTCCTTTTCCTGTTTTATGCAGGGCAACAATAAAATTCCCTTTTAAATCTGTTGAACCCGGACCATCTTTATAATGACGGATCACTTTTTCCGTTCGTAAATCCATTACATCCAGTCCATGTTCGTAGGTGCCAATCCATAATTCATTTCCAGCAACTGCTAATCCATGAATATTTTGGTAGGAAATACTGCCCCGCCCCATCCCTGGCATAAAATGACGAACCTTGCCCGTTACTGGATCCAATTTATTAAGTCCGGCATCTTCCGTTCCAATCCAGATATATCCGACATCATCTCTGCAGATTTCATGCACCAGATTTCCGCTCAGCTTATTATCGCCACTGATGGGTGAATATTTTTGAAAACTACTCAGTGAACCGGAATAATAATTTACACCCCCAAAAAATGTTCCGATCCAAATTCCGCCTTCCCGATCAGCACAGAATGTGTTTATCACATTATCACTTATTGAATATGGATTGGTAAAATGTTTTTCAATATGATTTCGGATGCCATGACGCAGATCCCAGATATAAATTCCGGTTTCCGTTCCCAGCCAATAACTGGTTGGTGATTGCCTCAAAATTGAATGCACCTGAATATTTCCCGTATGCTGACTTTTTTCAAAGATGTTTTGAATAGTTTGCTGATTTCGATTTAATAACAGCACTTTATTCATGGTTCCAATCAGCAACAGACTGTCATCAATCGGATGCAAATCCTGAATATAGGTGATGGACTGACCATTGATTGCTGTTATATCATAGGTTTCGAACTGGTCCTTCTCCCGGTTGTAGACTTTTACCAACCCGGTAGTGGTAGCCACATATACAGTACCGTTAGCACTGACATGTAAGGCGATTGATTGCATATTATTGGCCTGATAGGCTCGCAGGTCATCCGTGGCGATATTATATTTATAGAGCTGAAAATTGGAAATGATCCAGATGGTATTCGCCGAATCGCCTTTGATATGCCGGACTTCTCCTCTGGGAATTTTTGTGAAAGGGCGAAAGCTTTCAGTTGCTGCATCATATTGGAAAACGCCTTTATACGTTCCCACCCAGATGGTTTCTTTCCTATCTTCATACAAACTCAGAATTGAGTTGCTTCCTATACTGGTAGGATTTTCTGCCTCCTGGCTAAAGATCCTGAAATGCGTTCCATCAAACCGGTTCAGGCCGTTTCTGGTTCCGAACCACATAAAGCCCTTTCTGTCCTGTAAGATGCTGGTAATGGTATTACCAGACAAGCCCTGCTGTACCTGATAATTCTTAAAATAATAAGATTGCGAAAACACGACTTGCACCTGCATGACTCCACATAACACATATGCTACAAATAAATATGCGTGGACTCGTTTAGGCATGCAATTAAAATATACTACGTCTACATAGTTACTGATTTCTGCTTATTTACGAGACACCGTTTTGGAAATTGGCACATTTTGAAAACTAATTGGAACGTACAGATAGGTATTTCTGAAAAACTTGTAGTTGTTTCGTTCAGTAATCTTAAATCAAAACGATTGTTTATGCCAGCTCGATTGCATTGCTGTCTCCGAAGCATTCTCTGCCTCCTGGTCTGTGTTGTTTTTTATTTTCCAGTATTCGCACAGAACCGGGTCATCTCAGGAAAAATCAGTTCAAAAACGGATAATGACCCTTTGGTGGGGGTCACCATTCAGGTGCTGCCATCCGGACAAGTAGCCAGCTCCACCAATGGTGGTCTTTTCTCCATTTCTGCAGGTGAGTCTGATACATTATTGTTTTCCTATGTTGGGTATGAGGACCTGAAACTTCCTGTTGGTGATCAAACCAGTTGGCAGATCAGTCTGGTTGCGATTGATAAAAGTCTGGATGATGTGGTTGTTGTAGGATACGGTACCCAGCGCAAACGGGATCTTACCGGCTCCGTTAGTTCAGTGAGTGGTAAAGAATTCAAATCACTCCCTGTTACCAATGCCGGTGATGCTTTGCAGGGAAGGGCTGCCGGTGTACAGGTGGTTTCATCCGGCGCGCCAGGCAGCAATGCCACCATTAGAATCAGAGGAGTTGGTACCATTAATAACAGTGATCCCTTATTGGTTATTGATGGCGTTCCAACCGATGTTCCGCTTAATACCATCAGTCCGGATGATATTGCTTCCATCGAAATTCTGAAAGATGCATCTGCAGCTGCTATTTATGGTTCAAGAGGTGCTAATGGTGTGGTGCTGATCAGTACGAAACGGGGCATTTCAGGTAAGAATACACTTGAATTCAAAACTTCTTTTGGTAATCAGCAGGCTACCTCATTGGTTGACCTCTTATCTGCATCCCAATTTGCTTCTCTTCATAACGAAATGATGGCGAATAATGGGCAGGCGCAGAATCCGGCATTTGCTGATCCAACTTCACTGGGAAATGGTACCGATTGGCTTGGTGCTTTATTTCGATCTGCCCCCATGCAGAATTATGCGATTTCCTATGCAGGGGGGAACGCCAAATCAACCTATTATGTGGCTGGCTCTGTGCTGGATCAAAAGGGCATTGTGCTGAATACCGATTATCGCCGCTACACCATTCAGATGAATACGGATTCTAAAGTATTTGACTGGTTGCGCTTCGGAAATAACCTCAGTTTCAATCACGATGTAAAAAGAAATGGCTCCTATGATATCCGCGCCACCATGGCGGCACTGCCAACTCAACCTGTCTACAATGAAGATGGTAGTTATGCAGGTCCGGTTGGTCAGCCTTCCTGGGTAGGTGATATTCCCAATCAGATTGGCAAAGCAACACTCAATAAAAACAGGACAAACGGTTACAATATCGTAGGCAATATGTTTGCTGAAATCAGTTTGCTTCCTTCGTTGAAATTCAAAACAACCGGTGGTGTACAGGCATCTTTCTGGGATAACAGAAGCTGGTCCCCTAAATACAACTGGCAACCCATTCCTCAACCGAACTCTTATCTCTACAGTCAGTATAATAAAAGCCTGACCTGGTTATGGGATAATACGTTAACCTATTCCGGTCAAATTGCAGATGATCATTATATAACTGTATTGGCTGGTACCAGTTTGCAAAACAATCGCTACGATTTCATGAATGGTTCCATTCAGCAATTCGCCAGCGATGCCACTCAGCAGTTAAACAATGGCACCACTCTTCCAACCATTGGTGGTAGTGCCAATGAGTGGGCACTTTTCTCTTATATCGGTCGCGTTAATTATGATTTTCAGAAAAAATACCTGATAACTGCGACGGTTCGGCGCGATGGCTCTTCGCGTTTTGGTCCGGCTAACCGATTTGGAACCTTCCCTTCTGCTTCCATAGCCTGGCGGATTTCAGAAGAAGATTTTTTCCAAAATAGGAGTGTTGTAAATGATTTGAAAATAAGAGCAGGATATGGTGTTACTGGAAATCAGAACATCGGAAATTATTCCTTCGCTTCTGTTTTACAAACCGTACAATACAATTTCAATGGTCAGCCTGCTACAGCAATTGTTCCTTTGGCTATTCCAAATCCGGGTGTGCGCTGGGAAAAAGTGGCGCAGGCAAATATAGCAGTGGATGCAAGTCTGTTTAATAACAGGGTAACTGCAACACTGGATGCTTATCTAAAAACTACGAATGATATGCTGGTTCCGATGGCCGTTCCTATTACCACCGGTTATTCTGATATCGTGGTTCCAAGCATCAATCTTGGAAAAGTGGAAAACAGGGGAATAGAACTTACCATCAATACCCGGAATTCGACCGGTGCATTGGAATGGAATACCAGTTTTAATGTATCCTACAATCAGAATAAAATAATCAGTCTCAATGATAGTGTTCCATTATATACCGGAAGTATTGGTTTGAATCAGAACCTTGCCATTCAACATCCGGGAGGCTATCCGATCAATGAATTTTATGGCTTCGTTACGAATGGAATTTTTCAGAACCAGAAAGAAGTGGATGGTTATGCGCAACAGGTTCCGGGTGCTGACCCCAATAATCGAACCTCTCCAGGTGATATAAAATTCCGCGATCTGAATAATGATGGCGTAATTGATGACAATGACCGCACATTCATAGGCAATCCAAATCCAACCTTCATTTTTGCCATGAATAATAGTTTCGCTTATAAAGGATTCGATTTGTCCATTTTCCTTCAGGGCATTGCCGGAAATAAAATCTTTAATGCGAATCGTATATATCAGGAAGGAATGGCTGTGGCACAAAATCAGACTACAGCTGTATTGGATCGCTGGAATGGAGAAGGCAGCAGTTATACTATGCCAAGAGCAGTGTTCAATGATCCAAATAAAAATACCCGGGTATCAGATCGCTTTATTGAGGACGGCTCTTACCTGAGAATTAAGAATATCACCCTGGGTTATACTTTTTCATCTGCACTTATACAAAGATTGAAAATGTCCAGTGCCCGTTTGTATTTCTCCTGTCAAAATCTGGTGACGTTTACAAAATATTCCGGATTTGATCCAGAAGTACCCTCCAGTGGCGTTGATTTAAACGTGTATCCTGTAACAAGAATCATCAGCGGAGGAATTAATATCAGTTTCTAATTTCAAAAACGAACAAGATGTTTTCATTAAAAAATATAGTCCTGTCAGTTGCCTGCCTTTCGTTGGGTAGTTGCTCCAAATACCTTGATAAAGCGCCGCTGGATTCCGTTAATACGGAGAATTACTGGAAAACAGAAGAGGACGCTATTTCTGCCATTAACGGCGCCTACCAGCCGCTGCAATGGCCAAAACTGTATAATCTTCGTATGTGGACCACCGATATATGGGCCGGGAATAGTGTGGTTGGCGCCGGTGGTGGAACCGATGGAATCGAAACACAGGACATTGCCAATTTTGTAACCTCTACTGATAATGCGGCGGCGTTGGATATCTGGCGCGGACCGGCTCCCGGAATTCTGCGGGCAAATCTGGTTATCCAGAATGTACCGACGATGGATATTCGCGAATCAATCAAAAACCGTGTGCTGGGTGAAGCTTATTTTCTACGTGCACATTATCATTTTATTCTGGTTCAGCTTTTTGGCGATGTACCATTGATTACAGTAGCGCAAACTCCTCAGGATGATTTACGCCCGGCAAGAAATTCAAAGGAGGAAGTATATCAGTTAATTCTGAGTGATTTGGAGAAAGCCGTTGAATTATTACCGGCAAAAAATGAAATGTCAGCAGCTGATCTGGGCCGCGCTACGAAAGGAGCAGCACTCGGAATGCTGGCAAAAGTTCAATTGACTCTTGGCAATTATGGTGAAACCATCCGCCATTGCGAAACCCTTCAAACAATGGGGTATGCATTACATCCACAGTACAGTGATAATTTCAATCCGGCTTCCAAAAATGGGGTGGAGTCGCTGTTTGAAGTTCAGTTTATGGGCAAAACCAATTTTGGATTCTGGAGCAATGAAAACCAGAGTTCCTGGGTGAGTACGTTTACCGGTCCGCGTAATGCTGATTTTGTTGCTGGCGGTTATGGATGGAACCAGCCTACACAGGAATTTGTAGATGCCTATGAACCGGGTGATCTTCGAAAAGACCAGACTATCCTCTACCAGGGCGGACCAGCATTTGATGGTAAAGAATATCGCAGTTCTTATTCTGTTACCGGTTATAATCTTAGAAAATTTCTGGTTGATAAAACCGTGTCGCCAGATTATGATACCAATCCGGCAAACTGGGTGGTATTACGTTATGCAGATGTATTACTGATGTATGCAGAAGCACTCAATGAAACAGGCAAAACTGCAGAGGCACAGGCTCCGGCTGGTTCTATTTCAACCGGCGGACCCCTTAACAGAGTGCGTTTAAGAGCGGGATTGGATCCTGTACAGGGCTTGAATCAGGCGCAATTGCGGGAAAAAATTCTGCAGGAAAGAAGAATGGAACTGGCATTTGAAGGTCATCGCTGGTTTGATCTGATACGTGTTAACCAGGGTGCATACGGGATATCCTTCCTTCATTCTATCGGAAAAGTAAATGCTACAGAGAAACATCTGCTGCTGCCCATTCCGCAAAAAGAGCGGGATGCCAATCCAAATCTTACACAGAATACCGGCTATTGATTCAACAAAACCAAACAAATTATTATGAACCGGATACTTCAATTAATTGCTCTCCTCCTGATGACACTGGGAATTTCCTGTGTGAAGGACCTGAGAGAGCTGGATAAGGGATCGATGCCCCTTGCTTTAACAGCCGACAAAACAGCAGTTATTCTGGAACAAAAAAACCAGCAACAGGATGCAATCGTTTTAAGCTGGACACCGGGTTCCAATCAGGGAACCAATGCGGCAATATCCTATACACTTAAACTGGATAAAAAAGGAAATAATTTTTCATCTGCATTAATAGAACCTTTGGGCGCAGGGGTACGATCCAAAAAATTTACTGTTGGCGAACTCAATACACTTGCAACACAATTCGGATTAACAGCCGGAACAGCCGCAGCTTTTGAAGCGCAGATTATTTCTACCGTTGCGGATGGATTATTACCAAATGATTCAACCTCGGTATTGGAATTTTCGGTAACGCCTTATCAGCCGGTGAGCGAAACGCTTTATTTATTGGGAGATGCCACTCCAAATGGCTGGAGTGCCGACAATGCAACACCTCTTACTCCGGTTCCTGCACAACCGGGCTTCTTTTCCTGGAAAGGTATTTTATCGATAGGCGAATTCAAGCTGATTACAACACTAGGTTCTTTTCTTCCTTCCTATAATAAAGGAGCCAATGAAGCCAGTCTGGTGTACAGAACAGCAGACGCCGATCCGGATGAAAAATTTAGTATTACCAGTTCCGGCTTATATGATGTGGTGGTGAGTTTGCTGGATGGAACTATTTCGGTTACTGCTTCCAGTGAGCCTCCCTACAAACAACTTTGGCTATTGGGCGATGCTGTTCCAACGGGTTGGAATATTGATAATCCAACTCCAATGCGGGTGGATTCCTCCAATCTGTTTGTATTTACCTACGGTGGTTTATTAACAGCGGGTGAATTTAAAATTCCTGTTGCTACCGGTAATTTTGGAACGGATTATTATATGCCATTGGTGAATCAGCAGCCTCTTACTGAAACCGGCGTACAATTGGTGCCAGGTGGCAATCCTGATAATAAATGGAAAGTTACCAATGCAGGTCCATATAAAATCCGGCTTGATTTACAGGGCATGACCATGCAGATTCAGCCATTCACTCCATACACCGAAATCTGGATGGTAGGGGATGCAACTCCGGCCGGGTGGAATATCGATAATCCGGTTGCGCTGGTACCTACCCCCGGCAATCCTTATGAATTCAGTTTTACAGGGCCAATGACTGCAGGTGAGTTCAAGTTTCCGCTGGACACGGGCAATTGGGGTTGTGATTATTTTATGCCGGTAATCAATGGTTCTGAAATGGGCAGCACACAAATGAAGTTTATCAAGAGTGGAAGTCCGGATAATAAATGGAGAATCGTTCAGGCTGGTAATTATAAAATTACCATAAACCAGCTGTATGAAACGATTCAGATTCAAAAACAATAGTGATGGTTCGATTACTTTTTCTTGTACCCTTTTTAGCAGTTTACCTACTGACTTCTTGCAAAAAAGACAAGCCGTCAAATGATCCGATAACCTATGGAAGTTCTTTTGCCTTAAATCTCTTTGCAGAAAAAGCGGTGTATAAGCCGGGTGAGACGGTCCGTTTTTCGATCAATCGCAATCTGCAGGGTGACTGGAAAGTCCGGTTGAGGCACCTTAATTCATTGATTCTGGAGCAGCCCGTTTCAGGAAATTCAGTGAGTATAGCTTTACCTGCACAGGATTTTAAAGGCTACCTGGTTGAGCTCGTTGAAATAAAGGAAGGAAAGGAAATCATACAGGCAAGTATTGGAGTGGATGTTTCGTCTGACTGGCATCGCTTTCCACGGTATGGTTTTCTTTCCAAATTTGGAGCGATCCGGGAAATGGAAATGGAGAAAACAATGGAACAACTGACAAGGCATCATATAAATGGACTGCAGTTTTATGATTGGCAATACAAGCATCATCAGCCGCTGGCAGGTACAGGAGCATTGCCCATGCAAAGCTGGACAGATATTGCCAATAAGGAAGTACGGTTGAATACATTGAAAAAATATATAGAGCTGGCGCATGAAAAGGGCATGAAAACCATGTTTTATAACCTGGCTTTTGGTGCGCTTGAAGATGCTGCAGCAGATGGTGTTAAGGAAGAATGGTATCTCTTTAAAGATGCCAACCGCAAGGAGAAAGATAAACATGTACTACCACAACCATTTTTCAAAAGTGATATTTTCCTTACCGATGCAGGCAACGGTGAGTGGCAGAATTATCTGATCAATCAGAATAAGCAGGTATATCAGGCACTTGATTTTGATGGTTATCATGTAGACGCGCTGGGTGACAGAGGGAAATTATACAATTATAATGGCGAGCCGGTGAATCAGGCAGAAGATTTCAGTTCATTTTTAGCTGCCATTAAAAATGCAGCACCTGCAAAAAAAATGGTAATGAATGCGGTGAATCAATATGGTCAACGAGAAAGTATAGCATTGGCTCCCGTAGATTTCTTGTATACAGAAGTATGGCATCCCAATGAAACTTATGCAGATATTGCAACCATACTGGGCAATAACTATTTTCTGAGTGATGGAAAGCCGACCGTGCTGGCAGCTTATATGAATTATACGCTTTCCGATAATCCCGGTTATTTTAATACACCCGGACTCCTATTGACAGATGCCGTAATTTTTTCACTGGGTGGCGCGCACCTTGAATTAGGGGAGCATATATTAAGTAAAGAATATTTCCCGCATACTAATCTGCAGGTTAAGGATGAATTGAGAGTGGCGCTGATGAAATACTATGATTTTATGGTGGCCTATGAAAATCTGTTGCGTGATGGGGGAGAATGGAATGAGCTGGCAGTAGTCTGTACGAATCAGAAAATGACGATCAATCAATGGCCTCCTGTTTCGGGGAATGTAAGTTTGTTAAGTAAAAAAGTTGATAATCGGCAGGTTTTACATCTCCACAATTTTAATCAGGCAACTGATCTGAATTGGAGAGATACCAACGGGCAGCAACGGAAACCGGAGCTGGTGGAAAATGCAATTTTACGTTGCATGGTGAATCAAAAAGTAACTAAAGTTTGGGTGGCATCTCCGGATCATTTCCAGGGTGCTCCACAGGAAATAAGTTTTGTTCAGGAAGGGAATGAGCTGGTGTTTACACTGCCATCGCTTTTATATTGGAATATGATTGTAATTGAATAAATGTGCTTATGAAAAAGATCCTTGTTTTATTGAGTGGGATACTGGCTTTCCTGGCTGGAGTAGCGCAGGAGGTTCGAACGCCCGGTAATTGTATTGGTTATCAGGTAAAAGGAAATACTGTAGTATTTAAAGGAGATAATAAAGCAGCTGTTTCATTGAAGCTGCTTGCAAACGGGCTTTTTCAGATCTGGTTTTCTCCGGATGGACGATTTGAAAAGAAAAATGAATCCTTTGCTGTTATTACCGACTCCATTGATGCAGTGGGTAGCTTACAGATCCATGAACAGGCGCAGGCCTATGAATTGTTTACTGATCAATTGAGAATCCGGGTGAACCGTTCTCCTTTTCAGTTACAGGTTTTTGATAAATACCAGCGATTGCTGATGAGTGATTTTAAAGAAAGAGGATTGGAGAAAGATTCTGCCAGAGTTGTTTCGTATAAGCAGCTAAGACCCGATGAACAGTTTATTGGATTGGGGGAAAAAGCGGGACCATTAAACAGAAGAGGCCGTACCTATACGATGTGGAACAGTGACCGGCCCTGTTACACCAATACGGATGATCCGCTTTATAAGAGTATTCCTTTTTTCATGAGCAGTTATCAGTATGGAATATTTTTTGATAATACCCACAAATCCGTCTTTCGATTTGGTACCGAATCAGATCAATATTATTCTTTTGAAGCACCTGGTGGAGAACTGATTTATTATTTTTTATACGGGAAGGATTACAAAGAGATAATTCAACAATACATCGCCTTAACCGGCCAGCCGATTCTGCCACCGAAATGGGCATTTGGTTTTTCGCAGAGCAGGGGTTTGCTGACGAATGAACAACTGACCCGCGAAATTGCAGCGGGTTATCGCTCCCGAAATATTCCCTGTGATATTATTTATCAGGATATCGGCTGGGTGGATGCCTTGCAGAGTTTCGACTGGCATCCTGAACGTTACCAGAATCCGGCATTGATGTTGAAGGACCTGGATGCGAAAGGGTTTAAAGTGATTGTTTCACAGGATCCGGTTGTTTCACAATCGAATCAGAAACAATGGCGGCAGGCAGATTCACTCGGCTATTTTGCATTGGATCAGCGTACCGGAAAATCCTATGATATGCCCTGGCCCTGGGGAGGCAATTGCAGTGTCGTGGACTTCACCAAACCCGGAGTGGCGGACTGGTGGGGGAAGTTGCAGCAAAAACCTTTGTCAGTTGGTGTGAGAGGTTTCTGGACTGATATGGGAGAACCTGCCTGGAGTAATGAAGATGCCCCGGACCGGCTGAATATGAAACATTATCTGGGTATGCACGATGAAATTCATAATGTATATGGCCTCACCTGGGATAAGGTAGTAAAAGAACAATTTGAAAAACATAATCCGGGTAAACGGGTTTTTCAAATGACCCGTGCCGCCTATGCGGGTTTGCAGCGGTATACATTCGGCTGGTCGGGTGATTCAGGAAATGGAAACGATGTATTGGACGGATGGTCAAATCTCGCCAGTCAGATTCCATTGGCCTTATCAGCCGGTATGGGAGGAATTCCTTTCTGGGCAACTGATATATCAGGGTATTGCGGTGATATAAAAGACTATCCGGCTATGGCTGAGTTGTATGTGCGCTGGTTACAGTTTGGGATATTTAATCCGTTGAGCAGGGCGCATCATGAAGGAAATAATGCGGTGGAGCCCTGGTTATTTGGTACAGAAGCGGAAAGAATCAGTAAAGAATCCATTGAATTAAAATACAGCCTTTTCCCCTATATCTATTCGTATGCAGGAGAATCGCATGAAACCGGAATGCCGCTTATGCGTGCTATGGTGCTGGAGTTTCCAAAAGATATAAACGGATATACGGCCGATGAACAATTCATGTTTGGAAAAGAATTGCTGATAGCACCTGTTGTTAAAAAAGGAGCCCGCACAAATAAAATCTATCTGCCCGAAGGAAACTGGATTGATTTTAATAATCCGGCTATCCAATTTGAAGGCGGACAGGTAATCGATTATTCAGCACCACTGGATGTAATTCCGATGCTGGTAAAAAAAGGTTCCATTATTCCAATGATGCCGGTGATGCAATACATCCATGAAAAACCGGATTATCCGATGACTCTGCTGGTATTTCCTCCGGATTTGAGTCAAACTGCCAGTTTTCGTTTATATGAAGATGATGGAGAAACGACCGCTTATCTGAACAAACAGAACAGTACCACTTCAATCAGTTGTTCAGTTCGATCGAATGCTACTGAGGTATTGGTAAAAGCAGCTGTTAACAATGGATATACACCGGTGGGAAAACGTTCCTGGAAAATAAAAATTCAGTTAGATGCAAAACCAAAGCAGGTATTGGTGAACAAAAAGAAACTGCGGTTCAGCTGGGATGCAGTAACCCGGGTCTGTACGATAGAGCAGGCATATTCGAGTTCAGATCTGTTGTTGGAATTTATCAAAAAGTAAAGGATGCGGTTCAACTTATCTCAATTACTGTCTGTGCTGGTTGTAACTTTCAGTATGGCTTGTAGTGATTCCAATCAACCAGTATATACATCTGCTGCTTACCAGCTATTTAAGGATCAGGTAGTGCAGGGGGAATTTGTTTCTACAGCTGTTTCTGCAACAGAACTGGTATCGGATTATCGGAGTCCGGCTAATCCGTATAAAAAATCAATCATTGATTTCAAGTTTGCGATCAACGGAATTGATAATGAAATGGTATCCGGACTCGATCATCATTTCAATGTACTTGGCGCTGCGTCAACTGTTAAGACACCGCTTATAAAATTTGGGCAGCAACTTAAGTTGCGGGAGCATGAAGAGTCGGCCTATATCAAACCCAATACTAAATTGCTTGTACAGCTGGATATGCGGGAGGTATTGGATTCATTCTCCAAACTTGGTTATTATCAGTTGTTTAATGGGGAACGATTAAAAAAAGAAGAATTTAAATCAGTTTATATAGCCGGCAGTACGGCGCCATTGACCTGGGATTTTAGTCAGCTGGTGCAACACCCTGAACTGGAATTAAAGGATCCGGATGGGGATGGGATTTATGAAGTACTGCTGGAAATAAATCAGGAATCTGCGCAAACCGGGAACGAACAAAAATGGGTGCTCACCAAAGATATCAGTGGGTATCCCACTCTTCAATCCGATTTTTTGTTGTCTGATGCATTGTATAATATGGCTTTGGAAGAGATGGTGAATGCAATTGAGCCGGATACAACATTAAGAACCGGAAAAGAGTGGGCCGGTGTATGGACCAGAGATGTGAGTTACAGTATTTTATTGTCGATGGCTTATATGCAGCCGGAAGCGGCCCGGAATAGTTTGCTTAGAAAGGTTAATGCGAAAAAGAAAATAATTCAGGATACAGGAACGGGTGGTGCCTGGCCAGTTTCGAGCGACCGACTGATTTGGGCAGTAGCAGCCTGGGAAATTTATCTGGTGGAAGGTGATTTGAAATGGCTGGAGCAGGCCTATGAAATAATTTCGAATTCTCTGCAGGATGATTATGTAACAATCTATGATCCAGTTTCCGGAATGGTAAAAGGAGAGTCGTCTTTTCTTGATTGGAGAGAACAGAGTTATCCGGCCTGGATGCAACCTGCAGATATATTTGAATCGAGATCATTAAGTACCAATGCGGTTCATTATCGGGCGAATAGTATTGCTTCACGAATGGCCGGGATATTGAATCAGGAAGCGCAGGCTGAGCAGTTTTCAAAGCGGGCAGAAAGCATAAAGAATGCAGTCAATCAATATTTATGGATTCCCGGTAAGAAATATTATGCGCAGTACCTGTATGGAAGAGGTGATCAGCTAAGATCTCCAAGGGCAGATGCACTTGGCGAAGCATTGTGCGTTTTGTTTGATTTGGCAACACCTGATCAGCAGAGAGAAATTGTTTCGAATACACCGGTTACAAGTTTTGGCATTCCCTGTATTTATCCTGATATACCAGGTATTCCTCCCTATCATAATAATGCGGTATGGCCATTTGTGCAATCCTTTTGGTTAATGGCTGCTTCAAAAGTAAATAATGAGCCTGCAGTGCTGGAAAGTATTGCGGCCATCTATCGGCCGGCAGCACTGTTTCTTACCAATAAAGAAAATCTGGTTGCAGAGAATGGCGATTTTAAAGGAACACAAATCAATTCAAGTAATATGCTCTGGAGTTTATCCGGACAAATTGGGATGGTGCATAAGGTTTTATTTGGGATGCAGTTTACGGAAGAGGGATTATTGTTTCGTCCATTTATTCCTGAAGCATTAATGGGGAAGCGGGTGTTGAAGAATTTTCAATATCGTGGAGCTGTTTTGGATATTGAAGTAAATGGACATGGCAACAGGGTTGTATCCGTTACCATGAATGGGGTAAAATCTGATTCCGCTTTTATCAATAAAGAACTGACCGGGCATTATTCCATAAAGATTGAATTAGGCGATGCCATCCCGCCACAATCCATTTATAAACCAGGCAGCTATACCAGTTTGGCAGAACCTAAACTGGGCTTAGATAAAAACAGGTTGTACTGGTTGCCGCAGGCATCTGTTAAGCAGTATAAATTATTCCGGAATGGAGAGTTGATGAAACTTATTGGGGCAAATACAACCAGTGAAACTATTACGGAAACAGGGCGATATCAATTGCTGGCATTGGATGAGGCAGGGGTGGAATCCTTTGCCAGTGAGCCGGTGGAATATTTCAGTGCGGCTGAAATTCCGGTTAAAGCGGAAGGTCTGGCGACTGTTCCGATACAAGTTGATATAGAGCAGGCGGGTGTATATGATATTGATATGGAGTATGCGAATGGCAATGGTCCGGTTAATACGGATAATAAATGCGCAGTACGAACGATACTGTTGAATAAAAAGGCAATTGGAGTGCTGGTTTTTCCGCAAAGGGGGAAGGATAAATGGGAGGATTGGGGTTACAGCAATTGTATCCGGGTTGAGTTGAATAAGGGAAAACATCAGTTACAGCTTGATTTTCGCTCCACAAATGAAAATATGTCGGGAGAAATAAATACAGCGTTATTTAAAAAGTTTCGAATCCGCAAAGTCAGGTAGTTGGGGGAGAGGAAATGAGCCAATGGAGTGAAATTTTGAGCCAATTATCGGTGGTTTGAGCCAATTAATGGGGTTTTGAGCTGATTATTTAGATACATGAGCCGATTTTTCAAAGCTATAATAAGCTGAATTACAACTGTATATAGTTAATTTACAAAGTAAGCAAAAGGCTGATCCTTCGTTTTCCTTCGTTAATCTTACATATATCTTACGGTATTTGGTATACCCACGTATAGTCTTGGACTTCTCATCTTCTTTCTATCAAGACGTAATAAATAGTAAGCAGCAGTTAGAACTGTGTTAGATAGATTAAGATCTGTTTATGTTAATTTACAGGTAGTAAATAATAAGAAAACGAAAGTAAAAATTATCTGTAATCTTACTAAAAGTTTAATTTTATTTCTATGAACCAAAATACGAAATAAAATGAAACTAAAATTGCTGCTAAATCTTTCATCTCTGATTTTGTGGATGATTATGAGTTTGGGGGTTTCTGCCCAAACGGCTTCTGTTTCCGGTACAGTACTATCTGAACAGGATGGGAAGCCGCTTTCCGGAGTAACAGTAACCCAGGGAGATTCCCGGGCTGTAATGACCGATGAAAAGGGCAGGTATTCCATCCAGGTACCTGATCTGAAGGGTACCCTTAAATTTTCATATACAGGTATGGCTATTCAAACAATACCTATTAATGGCAGGTCTTCCATAAATGTTACACTTTCCGATGCCAATAAAGAGCTCTCCGAAGTTATAGTCACGGCATTTGGTATGGAGCAGCAGAAAAAAGCAATCGGTTATTCCACGCAGGTTGTAAAAGGCAGCGACCTTGTTGAAGCACGTGAAACCAATGTGGCAAATTCATTAAAAGGCCGTGTTGCCGGTGTATTTGTTAGTGCAACAAATACTGGTGCCGGCGGTTCATCTTATGTAAATATTCGTGGAGCAAGTTCATTAGGGGGTAATAACCAACCTTTATATGTGGTTGATGGAGTTCCCATCGATAATCAAACCATCGGCGCGCCTGATGTTAACAATTCTGTTGGGCAACAGAAAGATTTCGGAGATGGAATCGGTAATATTCTGCCAGACGATATTGAAAACATAACTGTATTGAAAGGGCCCAATGCTGCTGCTCTTTATGGATCAAGAGGGGCAAACGGCGTTATCCTTATTATTACAAAAAAAGGAAAGGCAGGAAAAACTGCTAAAATTGATTTTAATTCCAATGCCACATTTGAAACGATTAATACCACACCTGTTTTTCAGAAAACATGGGGCCCCGGATATGGAAATGACTTTAGCTCCTATGAGGATGCTGTTGTTGACGGTGTGCCAGTTAAGCGGTTTCCAAGCTGGACTGGTGGTGAAAGTTTTGGTCCGCGTTTCGACGGTTCAGATGTTGTGCTTGCAACCTGGCCTGAAGCAGGAATTCTAAAGTTTTCACCCATCGATGAAGACCGTATAAAGGCTTTTTACAAAACAGGTTCCACCTATACCAATACAGTGGGTGTATCCGGAGGTTCTGATCGAGTAAATTACCGACTTTCACTTTCTGATCTGCGGAACAGTGGCATTTATCCAACGTCCAAACTCAAGCGCCAGACAGTAAGTTTAAAAGTTGGATTTAATGCTACGAGCCGTCTTTATTTTGAAGGTAAATTGAACTATGTGCGGCAGGGTGGAGAAAACAGGCCCGGAAATGGATTGTCAATTAATACCGTACAAACAGCACTCACCCGTGCACCAGCATTTCTTTCTATGGATTTGTTGAAAGACTATAAAATGCCTGATGGGAGAGCGAATAACTGGACAGATGGACGACCATTTAATCCATACTGGATATTAAATGAATTTCTCAGTAATGATTCCCGTGAACGTATGATCGGGTATGTAATGGGTAAATACAAATTTAATGATTGGTTATCCCTTCAATTACGCTCCGGAACTGATTTTTATACAGATGTACGATTTGCCAGAATTGGTTTTGGGACACCTACAGGGTCGGGTAATCTTCGCCGCGGACAAATTAATGACCAATTCATAAAAGTGAAGGAAGAGAATACAGACCTCCTTTTAACTGCCAGCGGAGATCTCGCATCCAAATGGACAGGGTCACTATCTCTTGGAGGTAATCATTTAAACAGAACACAGGAAGCTATGTCTTTACAAGGCAATAACCTGAATATCCCGGATGTTTACAATATAATAAATGCCGGTTTAGTTGTTCCGTCCAATACGATCCAGCGGAAAAAAATGAATTCCCTGTTTTATACGGGACAGATAGCGTATGACAATTTTCTTTTCTTTGATGTATCAGGAAGAAACGACTGGTCCTCTACATTAGGCATTAACAACTATTCTTTTTTCTATCCATCTTTCAGCACCAGCTTTGTTTTTACAGATGCATTTGATTTGAAAACTCCCTGGCTTGACTTTGGAAAAATCAGGGTTTCTTATGCGCAGGCGGGAAAGGACGCCAACCCCTATCTGACGCAAATCGGTTACAGTTTATCAACTGTTACGTATAATGGTCAGCAGTTTGCTAATATTCGCAGCAGTGTTCCTTTGGTTGATCTTAAAAATGAACTTACAACTTCAATTGAGTTGGGGGCTGAGTTTCGGTTATTTAAGAACAGGCTTGGATTGGATTTCACTTACTATAATGCATCAGCAAAAAATCAGATACTTGGAATTGATGTTCCTGCAGCAACCGGATTCAATAGTAAGCTGATTAATGCAGGTGAAATAAGAAACCGTGGATTTGAATTTCTTCTATATGGTACTCCTGTAAAAAACAAGCATCTTAATTGGGAAGTACTGGTGAATTTTTCAAGAAATCGTTCAGAAGTGGTATCACTTGCACCGGGCATCAATACCTTGTCTATGGGAAGTGTTGAAGGCGCTACCATTCAGGCCAGACCCGGCCAGCCATATGGTACTATCGTTGGATATGATTTCAAACGCACACCAGATGGTGATTATTGGCTGAACGCATCTACCCGCAGTTTCCAAAAAGCGGATACGATGTCAGTTTTGGGAAATATCCAACCCGATTTTCTTGCCGGTATTACGAATACAATACGGTATAAAGGTTTTTCTCTGAGTGCGCTGATCGATATGAGAATAGGTGGTGAAATTTATTCGAATTCTAAATTTATACAAACCACCGGAGGGTCCGGTAAGTTTACTGAAAACGGGGATAATCTGATTGCTCCTGGTTATTATCAGGACGGCGATGGAAAATTTGTTGAAAATACACAGGTGATTGGCCGCCAGGAATATTATTCAGCAATGGGCTGGGGTGGTATTTCCGAATACTATGTAATTCCGGCGGATTTCGTTTCGTTAAGAGAAGTTTCCCTTGGATATACAATTGGGAAATTATTACCAAAGAGTTTTCTTAAAGACGCCAAACTTTCATTGGTTGGCAGAAACCTATTGTATATATACAGAGATCCCATGTTTAAGCTCATGGGAATAACACCCGAAGCATCTTATGCGCCTACAGCATTAGCCCAGGGGTTTGAATCTCCGGGTACGCCCGCTACCCGTAGCGTGGGTGTAAACCTCTCTTTTAATTTTTAATATTTAAATCAGACATTCATGAAGCCCAATATTATTTCCCGTTCCGGCTGGTTCCTGTCTGCCTGTATTTTAGTAGCAGGCTGTACCAAAGATTTTAAAGAAACGAATACCGATCCGACGCTAATAACAAAAGATAAAATCAGACCGGCACTCCTCCTGTCCTCCGTTCAAAAGCAGGCTGTCTTTAATGTATTTAATAATCATAGTACAATAATGGAATATGCAGGGTATTATAAAAACCCTGCATCCGGTAATATTTTTCAGGTACGAAACTTTGCCGATCCATATAATGTGTTTTACAGAAACTATCTTATCAACACTTCTGAGATTATTCGCCTCACTGCTACTGATCCAAATTTGAGTAACCAGCACCATATGGCACGAATCTGGAGAGCCTGGTTATTTCATCAGCTTACGGATGCCTATGGCGATATACCATATACTGATGCGTTGAAAGATGTTAATGAAATGGTTCTTCAACCCAAATATGATACGCAGGAATCAATTTATATGGATTTGTTGAAAGAGCTGAAGGAAGCAGAGGCTGCATTGGCTGCAACATCTGACAAAATTTCCTATGGCAATGCTGATTTATTGATGAAGGGTAATGTTGACCTTTGGCAACGATTCGCAAATTCTCTTCGTTTGCGTTTGGCAATCAGGATCCGTTTTGTGGAGCCTGAGCTGGCTCGGCAAATTGTTCAGGAATTAGAAAACAGTCCCATGCTGGAAACCAATAGCCAAAATGTAAAATTGGCTACTGTTAATGACGGCAATACTGCCAATGTGAATCAGTTTTTTACAAAAAATCAGACTTCGCCTAACAATATGGTGGTGTCCTTTACATTAACTGAAAATCTCAAAAAATACGACGATCCCCGTATCTCCGTTTTTGCAACTCCGTCACCGATTCCGGAAGCCGGATATCGTGGCGTGCCCATGCAATTGGCAGGCACAGAGGGCAACAGATACTCCAGTGACTCGACTGCAAGAATGGCCGCCTCTTTTTTACAACCGATTATGACATTGTTTGTAATGACTGCTGCAGAAGTTTATTTCCTAAAAGCGGAGGCTGCGCTTGCCGGATTGACCAGTGATGACGCACAAGAGCTATATGCTTTAGGTATCCGGGCTTCAATGGAACAATATGGAGTTGCAGCTGGTGATATTACCAGTTTTCTTGCTGGTGCTGGTGGTACTCTAATGGGTACTGATGAAGAAAAACTGGAACAAATTATTGTTCAAAAATGGATTGCCATTTATTATAATAGTAATGAAGGCTGGGCCGAATTTCGTCGTACGGGATACCCCCGCATTTGGACCGGAGGAAATTTGGGTGATACAGAGGGACAGATTCCCCGCAGGCTTACCTATCCATATGATGAGTTTTTTAGAAATCAGACCAATGTAACAGAAGCAGCCAATCGTTTACCTGGCGGCGATTTATTAACCAGTAAAATATGGTGGGATAAAAAAGCAGGAGTTCCTATTGCTCATCCCCGTCAAGGGATGTATCCACCTGAAATAGAATAATCGTTTGCATGAAATATGTTTGTTTAACTATTATCTCCTTACTGCTCCTGCAGATTGCCAATGCGCAATTGCAGGAGCAGTATTCATCTGATCAGCATTTTGCTTCCTGGTATAATAAAGCGGAGAGATCATATCATTTTAAAGGAAATAAGCAGGATGATTTTATCCAATGGAGAAAACTGGCTAAAAAGCAGTTGAAACAAAGGCTGGGATTGCTTTTGCTCGAATCATCCCTGCCAAAATATCGACCAGCTGCAAAATTACAAAGCATTGAGTATTTGCAGGATTTTCAACGACAGCATTGGGTTGTTTGGACGGAGCCCACTGTCCCCTTACCGGTAATTGTTTTAGTTCCAAAAACAGCAAATCAAAGGTTGCCTCTGGTTGTTACGCCACACGGACATGGGAGAAGCACCGTTGATTATGCCGGAATATATACTGATTCGGTTCAGCGGGAATATGTTGAATCAACAGATCGAAATATTGCCGTTCAGGCAGTACGGGAAGGATATATTGCCATTGTTCCAACCACCCGTGGATTTGGAGCAACCCGGGCCAGTGTTGATATTCCCAGAGATAAACCCTTTTCCTGCAGAATTCAGCTGATGCATGATCTTCTGATTGGAAGAACACCTATCGGAGACAGGGTCTGGGATATTTCGCGTGTACTCGATTGGGCATTGCAGGAGTTTTCAATAGATACAGCTAAAATCGCTATAACAGGAAATTCGGCAGGAGGCACCACTTCCTTATTTGCAGCAGCAGTGGATGAACGAATTAAAGTTGCCGCACCTTCTGCCTATTTCACCATATTTACCGAAAGTATCGGCACTATTGAACATTGTGATTGTAATTATATTCCAGGGATTTTGCAGGATTTTGAATGCAGTGATATTGCCGGCCTGATTGCACCACGGCATGTTTACATGATCAATGGAGTTGAAGATGAAATCTATCCAATTGAATCAGCAAGAAAAGCATTTCAGCACCTGAAACAAATTTACAGAGCTGCCGGTGTTGAAAAAAATGCCCTTCTGTATGAAGGGCAGGGCGGGCATCGATATTATAAGGAAGGTATATGGCCTTACCTGCGTACGGTATTTAACCGCTCCCGCTTACCATAGATGCATCTTTTCAATAAATGATATTAACTCTGCAGACATTTTCAATTGTTCCTCCGGGTTTGGATGTCCATTCCCTTTAATTGGTGTAAAGAAAAAGGTATGAATGGATGAATCGTTCATTTTTTCCACAGCCTGCTTTATGTAATTTATCCAGATACTTCCTTCTTTTGCTGCATCCATACTGCCTAATGTGCAAATAATTGGAACACCCGGATAATGTGAACGGATCCTGTTTAAAAAATCGATATATCGCTGAATGAAAAAATTTCCATCCGGACGCTGTTGCCCAAATCTGCGAATAACCTGTTTATGATCGGATTGATTAACCAGACTCGCATCGTTCTGAAATAAATTTAGTACTACCAATGACGGCCGGCTTTGGGTAAAGTCCCAACTTTTTGTGCTGTCATAAGGATCGAGCCGATTATATAATTCCGGCATAATTTGGGAGCCCCAGCTAACAGTGAGTCCGATTCCACTCGAAGCGATACAATGATAACCTGCATTAAAATGCCGCGCTGTTAATGCAGCATAACTTAGGTATTGATTAGTAGATGGTCCGTTATAAGAAGATTGCCGTTCTCTCAGTCCGGCTCCAACGGTTACAGAATTTCCGTAAAATTCAATCCATTTGCGGATGCTGTCTGGCGGACGAAGTGCATATCCACCCGGACTGAATTCAAATCGTTCAAATATAGTTGTACCATTGAACCAGTCGGTAAGGCGGATCAGGCGGGCATAATGTTCTCCGGCGGATAATCCCTTTGCTAAACTGTACCGATTGCTTCCAGGTTTTGTTTGAAGCAGCTGCGGTTGCATAGAATCTATCAGGATATAATAATTGTTTTTACCGCCGGCATCATTCAACCAGGCATCTAAATCCTGACCAAAGAAGCGAATTCCCACAGCAGTTCCAGGCCAAAAAAGTTTCACCTGACCATTGGGCAATTTTTCCACTCTTCCCTGGGTACTGATACCTGCATCTGATTTTCCAACTTTGATTTTGAAACGCCCCCAATGTACATTTCGTTTGATTGATTTCCATTCCTTCACTTCATAACTGGCCAGAAACTCAATTTCATGGTCAGGCGGACAATTTGGTGCTATCCGGATCAAAGAACTCAGGGCATACCCATCACCCCATTTATCCGGCTGCAGATCATCATGCAATCTTTCTTCAGTGACATATGGGTCATCAAAGTAAAGGCGTGTCCGATGGCTGTGCTGGTATATCATAACCAGCTCGCCAGGTTCTGCAATATTGTTTCCATTCCCGCTGCCAAAGATTTCACTGTCGCCATCATCCACGCCAATTTCTTTAAACTCGGGAACATCGTATGCAACCGGAACTTCCAGATCCTGCTTCCAGTTGTTTCCAGCCTGGTCATTCATCTCTACCTGAAAACGAATGAACGGGCTGCTGCCGTCGGTTGGAGGTTCCTGATCGATTTGCATTGTAAAGGCAGCTTCCGCCCAAATGTCTTCACCTGCACCAAGCTGCCTGATTGTATGGATGGAATCAAACAGACGAACACCTGGATGCAGTGTGCTGATTTTAAGCTGGATGTTCCTGGATATTGTTCCGCCTCTGTTTAAGAGATGTAATTCAAGTGAAGTAGGTTTTCGATGGTTCAAAAATTTCTGTTGAACAGTTGAACGATTAGCAATGACTACCATATCAGCGCTCATATCCGGACTGCTAATTCCAAAGCTGTGCGCGTGCTGATCGGTTTCTATTTGCAAAGAACCTTTTTCATCAGCTTTTACCGTTCTTGTTGTTTGTGTACCAGTGGCCAAATTATAATCGAGTAGTTGATAGGATTTGCCCGGTTTGTAGCGGGGCGCCGTTTTTATTTTAATGGCCAGCTCCTGGAGGGGGGCACCCAATGGGAACCATTTCTGCGTTCTAACAGTAAAGCCGGTTTGACGTACATTTTCAAGTAGAATGTAGCCTGGTGTTTTCAATGTCGATTGTACAGTGTAACCCCAGGCAGAAAAGGAGGCCACATCAGCTGCGTATGACCAGCTTTCAGGAGTATCAACGGGGTTTGCAAAAGATTGTAGTATGAATTTATAGGCATCCTTAAATTGCTCGAAATTCAAAAAATGGACACCCGGATAAGATTGAAAGTCGTAGACCAGACCGGGTGTTCGCTGCGCCCCTGTATGTACTTCATTATTCAGATAATGCAATTCCTCTCCCGGATCACCTGTTTGAAACCTCAATCGGATACCACGGAGAAAGGGAAACATATACCTGTGCTGATATAAAGTATGCCGGTTGGGCATTCCTATAAAAAACTCCGGAGAACCCTTAGAGTTCACGGCTGAGCCAATAAGATCAGGGTAAGCTGCTGCCAGGTAAAAAGACATGAAACCTCCCATACTATGACCAATCACTCCTCTGTTTGACCGATCCGTCTTAGTTCTGAACTGGCTGTCAATATGGTGTACCAATTCCGGGAAGTAATACCTGAATTCATAGGGGTAATTAATGTTGGAATGGTAGCCAATGTTGTAGGGTCTTATATCACTATCTACTGATCGTCCATTCCAGGCAACCAATATAGCATTCCCGGATTTTACCAAAGCTGGTAATTCTTCAAAGAAAAGACGATGATCACCCTTATTGCCGTGAAAATAATAGACCACCGGAAAACGCCGGCTTGGTTCCTGCTTATACGCTTCTGGTAAATAAATCCTGTATGATTTGGATCGCTTAAATACCTGACTGTAATGAGAATGATCCTCCTGTGCAACCAGATTTAAAACGGATACTAGTATAAATAACAAAGTCAAAAAAGAAGTACGCATTGGTAGTATTTTTTACGGAACCTTATATTTTTTAAAAATAATAAAATAACTCTTTTATAAAACCTTTCGATATCTTATATTTAACAAATAAATCTTTCAATACCTTTAATACTTGCCGGATATGCGCGTTGTTTTTTCTTTTTCAGGTTATTTTCGTTTAATTGGTTTAGTAGTTCTATTAACTGCTTCAGCTTCAGTGTATTCGCAAGGAACTGCTGGGCGTGTTTTCATAATTAATGCTCCATATAACAATCTGGATTCTTTTCGAATTTTTGTTAATTCCGCAAAAGAGTTGGCTCCATATGGTAAAGTGCTGGTGAATGTGAGTTCGCTGGCAGATAAAAGTTTTCATGAAATTCCATCAAAGGGAAGTTCCTGGCATGAGTATGCCAGCAGCAATCCAACGCCCTATAAATTTTTTCCATCCAAAGAAATAGCACCGTTTATACCGGCTGATTTTGTACAGAAAAACCGTACGCTGCTGCTTGAGAAAGTTCGTTTACTTCGAAGTGCCGGATTGGAAGCCTCGTTTATGGGTTATGAGCCTAATTTTCTTCCGGATGATTTTTTTGCAGCCCATCCACAATTGATGGGTCCCAGGGTCGATCATCCGAGAAGGAGTACACAAAAAGCATTTGCTCCCTGTGTGCATCAGGCAAAAACAAGAGAAATGTATGCCGGAATGATGGAGGAGTTATTGAAGAAGGCTCCGGAAATTCAGGCATTCACCTTTAAAACAAATGATGCAGGAGCCGGTATGTGCTGGGCAGAATACCTGTATAACGGACCCAATGGCCCATCAGCCTGTCGGCGTTCGGGAATAGGTGAAACGATGCGCTTGCTCCTTTCTGCTTATCAGGATGGTGCCCGACGTTTAGGAAGAAAACTGGCTATATATGTGGATGAAAGCAATTCCAATTTTCTGCCTCATGAAAAAGCAGATATTCAGTCAAAACTACCGGCTGATTGTTATTTTATGAGTACTGAAGACAGGCCTGTTCTAACAATCAGTGGCTCATTGTCCGGTACTTATCCCGTAAAAGGAATTCTTAATCCGGTTTCGCTTTTAAACAGAATTGCTGAAATTTCCAAAACGCCTAACCAAGCCATTTTTATACAATTGAGAGCAGCCTATGACCGGGGTGTTGAACCGCTGGCTGTAAGCTCATTTATTATGGAACTTTTGGTCGAAAAATTGAAAGCCACCGATCGTTCCGTCAATGGGAAAAGTTGGTTACAGGGAAAGGCAGCCGACTGGGTGGGCGTTGAATCCGCACCTGCTCTGGTTACTGCACTCGAAGCATTAAACGAAACATTCCAATATAAAGAAATCAGTTTTCCTCAGGTGCATTCTTTGTATTGGGGAACTACTGAACGACTGATCAACAGACCGCTCGTAATAGCTCCAAACCGCCTTACTAAAAAAGAAGAAGCCTATTTTCTTCCATTTGTTTTCAATACCTCTTTAGAAGAAGCCAGAATGGATTATGCAGATGTACATGGCGGAAGGGTCACTGTAAATCGTACTCATGTTGAAAAATTTCTTCAACGTGTTAAGCAGACTGCACAACTATTGGAATCCATTCCCGGGAATGGGAGCAACCAACAGTTTTTTCGTCAACTTGGTACATCCCTGCGTATGTATGGCAGCATAATGCGATCCTGCGGCAATTTTTCTGCTGTTCAGGAAATTCGCGACCGGAACGCAACTGCTTTGAAAGGCCCTTTTCCGGAACCTGACAAAAGATCCACCATGACGGGGCATCCAGATTATATTCCATTGTTCAATAGTCTTCGGGATGAGCTCGATAATACTCAGGAGCTTATTGATCTGCTTAAAAATGGCGGACTCGCCTGGTTGGTGAAATCGGCCGATCAAAAATATGAGGATGCTTTTTTATTAGGACCTGATCTCCTGCAACAACTTCAGCTGAAACGTTCAATAATGTTGAACCACTGGCAGGATGCGCAGGACTACCTCTTATCTCCATTTAAATAACTGACTAACTTCCAACTTACAATTATGCTAAAAAAACTATTGTTTGCACTTGGCGTGCTGCTACTTGTCATTAATCTGGTGGGACTTTTCAAATCAATGCGTAATCCGGAATTATATACGCTGGAAAACGAAATTAAAAACCGAAAAAATGATGTGATAATAAAATACCCTGATATAAAAGATTCCCTGAAAAGAAAATCAGATGAATCAAAAGTGGACTATGCGGTCCGAATCAATGGTGTTATTCACAATGGCTTTGCACATTATTGGAAAACTCCCGGAATTGACCGGTTTTATTTGCGGGTACCAATTTGGGAAAATTATATGCTGTATGTCGCTTCTTTTATCAATCCCAAAAAATATGAACGCTATGAGTTTACCAGTTATAAAAAAGGATTGGAAAGAGGCGCAGGTGTTTGTTCCGGACATTCCATTGTATTGAAAGGTTTTCTTAAAGAACAGGGAATAAAAGCAGAATTGCTGGATGTAGGAGGGCGCCATGTAGTGGTTCGTGCAGAAATCGATGATACCACCACGTACCTGCTCGATCCGGATTTCGGCGTCAATGTTCCGTATGATACTGCAGCACTGACAAAAAATCCGGAATTAGCAAGAGCGCCGTATGCACAAATGGCCAATCTGTATTATTCGGAGGCAAAAGAACCTTATACAACAGAATTAATGGTGGATATTTTTGGAAAACGCAAGTATGTGTACAATGTATACAACTGGTTCGAAGGATTCTCTTATATCGCAATATGGGTACTTCCTGTATTATTATTGATCCCTTATTTTCTTCAGCTTCAAAAAAAGAAAAATAATGAAAAGGCCTGATTATCTTAAATGTTTAACCGCCGCACTTTGTTTACTTTCTTTATCACTGACTGCTCAATTTAAGCCTACTGAGCACAGGGCACTACGACCCGGAGAAATTCCGGTTAGTAAACCGGGCAATTTAAGTCAGGAAGGATCTACCTATGTGCTTACCTGTGATATCAGTGCTCCCCGTTCTGCATTTTTTCTTGCAAAGGATGCTGTGCTGGATCTTAATGGATATACTATTCGTTTCGCAGATGCAGGTTATCAGCATATTTCAAATGGCGGGTTTGAAGAGGGTGATAAAGGATGGGACCTTTCACAGGCTCCCGGATCAAAAATTACCAATACAGCAGACGTTCATGTTTTCATTGGGGATAAATTATTACGAATGAAAAAAGGCGACATAGTACGGTCTCCCTTTTGTGATCTGGTGGAAGCCAATAGATCTTATTTTGCGCAATGCGGAGTAACAGGATGGCATTACACAGATCCCGAAATGAATCGGAATCTTACCAATGAAATGAAGGTCAGTGTGTATGTGGAAGATGAAAAAGGCAATAAGGTGGAATGCCTCACTCAATATGGCGATTCCCTGAAACAAAGTGCTCCCCTGATTAACAGAAGCCCCCGGCTGGGCGGAGGGTTCTTGTTTGCTCATCTGAACAAGCTTCCCAAAGGCAAATATCGTATTGTAGTGAAAGCTGAAACTGATTGTATGATTGATGAGCTTGATATTCGTCCGGCAATGGATGTTGGCATCGGAATCGTAGAAAAGACTTATCCCTACGGCCATTATGATCATTTGTACAACAGCGTATTTAGTTCATTTTATGATTACACGAGTGATTTTAAAACGGGTAAGCCTGTTGAAGGAATACCCGTATCAATAGGAAAGGGATCTGTAACGATCCGGAATGGAAAAATTGAAAATGGTACTGCTACCATAATGAGTTGGGGAATTCAATCCTCCGCTTCAGATGTAAAAATGGTGCTTGATAATGTACATATCAAAACTACCGGCATTAATGCAACTGCTGTTGATGTTCCAATGGCTACTATTGTAAATTGTTTGTTCGAAGTAGATAACCCGTTTCTGATTAACAGGCATGGAAGTAATTTTTATGCGGTGGATCTGCGGGGTAATCAGGCATCAGAAGTTTCATTTTCGACCTTTATCGGGGGACAGGGCTGTCTTGTATTTAAGGGAAATCGTTCTTCCATACATCATAATACCTTTCGTAATCAGCAGGCGGTTACGAATCATTACAGTATAATGGCAATGGGAGACAGTTCCATTATTTTTCAGAACCAGATAACCCCCGACCGTGGATCAGGTATTGAAATTTATATCCGAAAACATATTGAAATCTTCAGCAACTTTATTAAGATTCAATCCTCTCCTCCAACCTGTGAATACGGCAGGGAAGATTATAGTGTTAATGGCATACGCATTGCTGATTATCGGGCCAAGCCGGGCTCTGCAAGAGGTGCATTTGGTAATAAAGTATATAATAACCGAATAGAAGTAACCGCGCTGAATTTTGAAGAGCCGAAACCCTATACACCATTAGCCTGGGCTATATTTTGCAGCGCAAGCGGCGGAGATAATTATTTCTTTGAAAACGATATTGTAATCAATCATAAAGCGCCTGGAACGAAAGCAATATCAACAGGAGTTTTTGTTGGAGGTGGATTGGAGGGCTTTGGCGGCCGGTTTTATCGGAATCGTATTACAACGAATGTATCGGCATTCTGGCTGGCAGGATCCTATGGAGGAACAATTAATACAGTTATAAAAAATAACACAATAACCAAAGCTCCCGGTGCGGGAGAACATTTTGTTCCGGTTATAATGGGTTTTGGCGATGGTGCAGATTGTATGGCAAAACAGGTTGAATTTAGTTCTAATAAAGTTGTAGGCGATCGTTTCTGGATTAAACAGGATAAAAAAGCACATAGTTATTCAGTAAACTGGCAACTGGATCTTTCGGTAATCAATAAAAAGGGAAAACAGTTGGCAGATAAACAGGTTGTAATCAAAAATTCAGCAGGAAAAATTGTCAAAGAATTAAAAACGGATTCGGTTGGGAAGTTGATTGTTACCCTTCCTGCGTATACATTTAATGAGCATGAAAACCTGGTTGAAAATCCATATACGCTTGAAATTGGAAAGGATAAAAAGCAGCTTACAATTGAGAAAGATGAGCAGCTTGAATGGATTATTAAAACACCCTAGATCGTATGCGGTTTTTTTTTATCGGAGTCTTCATTTGTTGCACCAAACTGCTCACAGCCCAGTCTGTTACAACTGATTCGACATGTGATGGCTGGTGGGTCAGACAGGGACGCGATACCGTTTTATTTTTTCAGGTCCGTCCTCAGTCAATAAACGGTAAGTATGAAAGGGCTCCTTTTATTCATCCCCTGTATGATGCTAAAGGTCGCATATTGACGGAAAACGGGCCGGCAGATCATCCCTATCACCGTGGTATTTTTTGGGCCTGGCACCAGGTCAGAAAAGAGGATGCCTGGGTGGCCGATGGCTGGGTTTCTGAAAATCTGTTATATGAATTCATATCCACCCGGGCAACTGTGAAAAAGGGAAAGGCAGTATTGAAAAGTACCATTCACTGGATACATCCGGAAAAAGGAAAACTCGTGGAGGAAAAGGCTACCCTTGTTGTTCATTCAAAAGGTAAACTGTATCGTCAACTTGATATTTTCCTTCACGTACGTCCATTGCAATCCGAAGTGGCTATTGGCGGATCGGATGATCATAAGGGATATGGCGGATTTTGCATGCGCTGGATAAATCCAACAATGTTGAGGTTTTCACAACAGGAGAAGCAGATCCTTCCGACTGAAGCATTTCTTACCAATCTGCCCTGGATGCAATTCGATATTATGCCGGATCAAAATTCGCTTTCAACTATTTTAGTGCTGGCAGATAATGGCCGGCAAACCAACTCCGATAAATGGGTTTTAAGAAACAGTCTTAGTATGCAGAATAATATGTTTCCGGGCCCTGTTGCTATAAACTTACCGGATGAGGGCCTGCTTCTTACCTACAGACTCTTGATTTTTAATAAACCAGTTAAGGGATTGCAGGGAGAGAAATATTATCATCAATTTCTACAGGAAAACAAGTTAAAATGAAAAAAACACTTCTTGGTATATTGATCGCAAGCTCTCTTATGGTTTCCGGTCAGAAAAAAATAGATGTTTCGGCAGAATTGGAAAAAATTCAGTTCCAGTATAAATACCTGCTAAAAAAGCATTCGGATATTTCAAAAATTCCACATTCACTTCATACTGACGGAACCTATCGAAGTTTGCCATCAGACTGGTGGTGCAGTGGTTTTTTTGGTGCCAGCCTCTGGTATCTGTATGAGTATTCGCAACAACCATATTGGAAGGCGGCAGCGCATAAATGGACGATGGCTGTTGAGAGAGAACAATATAATACTACCACTCATGATCTTGGATTTATGGTCTATTATCCATTTGGTCATGGATACAGGCTCACCGGTGATACTACGTATCGCAGGATTTTGTTGCAGGGGGCAAAATCACTTTTAACCCGCTTTGATGCACGAAGGAATGTAATTAAATCATGGGATGAGTTCAAAGGGTATAGTTTCCCCGTTATTATTGATAATATGATGAACCTGGATTATTTAACCTGGGCTGCGAGGGAATCGAAAAACAATTCATTTTATTCCGCTGCTGCTGCACATGCTGACCAGACTATTAAACATCATTTTAGAGAGGATTTCAGCAGCTACCATGTTGTTTGTTATGCTCCGGATGGTTCAGTGGAGGCAAAAAAGACGCATCAGGGAGCGGCAGACGAATCTGCCTGGGCCCGGGGACAGGCATGGGCACTTTATGGATTTACCATGATGTACCGGGAAACAAGAGATAAGCGCTACCTGCAACAGGCAGTAAAGATTGCTGATTTTCTGATCAACCATCCTGCATTGCCTGCTGATAAAATCCCTTACTGGGATTACAATGCCCCTGCTATCCCGGCTGAAGAACGGGATGTATCGGCAGCTGCAATTATGGCCAGTGCCTTACTGGAATTGAAGGAATATGTGCCCGCGAACGCAAGTCTGATGTACCATAATTGGGCGGAAGAAATTTTGGTATCCTTATGTAGTCCGGTTTACAGGAACAAGGGAACAGAACAGGGTGGATTTCTGCTAAAGCATTCAGTAGGTCATAAACCAGGTAGAATTGAAGTAGATGTTCCCCTGATTTATGCTGATTATTATTTCATTGAAGCGTTGCTTCGTTACCAAAAATCCGGCAAGTTGTAGGCGTTTATTTATGAAGTATATATATCTTTTGATTTTATTCAATCCGTTATTTCATTCCTCCTTACTCTGGGAAAATAAACTCGAAACGGATCCGCTATCTCAACAGTATCCATATGATATTGGTATCGAGAAGGATCCAAATGTGCTCTTTACAGAACAGTTCGAAGATGATACAGCAGGAATTTTTTCACGGTACGATGATGTAAAGAATAGGAAGGGGATATATACTGATCCGGATGTGCCAAAAGGAAGTAATGGCAAACAATCTATCCGTTTAACCAATACAGGAGGCAAAAACGATGGAGCGCATCTGTATAAAATGATCCAGCCCGGCTGGGATGACAGTCTCTTTATCCGTTATTATGTTAAGTATCCGGCTATTTCAAATGGGTATATTCATCATGAAGCGGTAAAAATTGGCGGAAATTATCCCGCTATACCCTATCATATGGGCCAGGCCGGCACCTGCGGACAGGGAGACAAGCGATTCTCCATTTCCTATGAACCCAATAATGAACCGGAAATGGACGCTTACCTCTACTGGGGGGAAATGCGTAGCTGGAACAATGGTAACAGCTGTTATGGAAATACACTGGTTAATAAAAGCAGTACTGCCCAGGATTTAAAATGGGATGAATGGATCTGCATTGAGATAATGATCAAACTCAATAAGCCCGCCACCGCCCGAAACGGATCTATCCGGATCTGGCAGGATGGTAAGGAAGTGGGCCACTGGGGAGCGGGTTTTCCAAAAGGCAGATGGGTAAAGGACCGCTGGATCAATGATCCATCCGGACAACCATTCGAAGGATTTCAATGGCGTTCCAATCCGCTGTTGAATTTCAATTTCCTTCGGATCGAACATTATGATAGTAAGAGTCCGGTTGGCGAAAACCATTATACCAAATATGATCATCTTGTAGTAGCGAAACGATATATCGGCCCTATTGCTGAGGACAATCACAGGAAATAGGCTGGGTGCTGATCAGGATATTATCAAAATAGCGCTCCTGCTCCTTTACCGATCCCTTGTTCCAGTAATTTTCAAAAAAAACAGCATTGATTCCATAGGAATCGGGTTGCAGGTTCCAGCTCGCATGCCAGTTCAGGTCATATCGCGCACCCTGTAACCTGCCATTGACCCACAACTCAAATACCCCATCCGAAATGCCCGGCGTATTGAGTTTTACATGCGCCACCACACAATTCCATTGTCCGATTAGGTCTTTCCGGAACAACGGAGTTGGTCCATGCGTCCCGTCCATCCAGCGCAGGTTAGCGAAATCATTGTATTTTTTACTGGCCAGTTTGCTGTCTGTACTGATACCGGTGGCAGGATCCATCACCAGGTAATCCCAGGTATCCGGTTTTCCACCTGACCAAACATGGGCAATCATTCCCTGTTGCCAGGACTTACTTGCAATAACAGTCGCTCTGCTTAATTTGTCGCCTCCGCCGCCTTCCCAGCCGGGTTGATTCCGGATATCGATCCGCCAGTAAATTTCTTTGAAATTGCTGTCCGGCATACTCCGGTGTGTCATACCTGAATCCGGAGATCGTCCAATTGCTTTTTGTAAAACACCTGCTCCAACCTCACCAGCCTGAAATTTCACCCGCATCCCAAAACTGCCGTTCCTGCCTACTCCCGACATTCGTACAAATTCACCATCATCCGGATCGTATCCAAAATAACGATTCCGGATTGGCTCATCCGATTCAAAATCATCGCAAAAAATGACCCCGGATTGTAATCGTAAAGAATCACAGGGTAAACAGGATTGAGCCTGACTGGTTATTGAACTACCGGCAGATAAATAAACCACGAGAAGAAAGGCAGGAATTCGCATGGGGAGAGTTTTTACTAAAGTTAGGCTCTTCCAGTAAAATAAGGAAATGAAAGAAAATGTTTTAAATACAAAATATTTTGAAAGATAAATAGGCTTATTTATATTTATACCTCCTTAAAATAATCAAGCATCATGCAACGATTGACAGTAACCTGCATTCGCCACTTTTTTCTTGTCCTGTTAACGGGATGGTCGGTTTCCATTCAGGCCAGTCCGCAACCGGCGCAGGATCTTCCGGCGCTGGTACCATATCCACGGGAAATCAGTTTCTCTGAAACCAGTGTACAATTGGCGGAGTTTACGCAAATCGTTTTATCCGGCAACGCAGGAAAGGCAGACCGGTTTACGGCGGAAATGCTTCAGGAATCTCTTCAAAAGAACTGGAGCAAAACAATTTCCGTAACCACTTCATCAAAACAAAAGTCAATTAGGTTGCAGCGAATTAAAGATAAAAGTCTGGGTGAAGAAGGGTATCGGCTTAGCGTACAGCCGGCAGGTATCACCATTTCATCTCCAGGCGAAGCCGGTTTGTTTTATGGTGTGCAGACCCTATTGCAGCTTATACAGGGCAAACCTGGAAGTGCCACAATCAGGGCAGTGCAGATCCGCGACTGGCCGGATACCAAAGTTCGTGCAGCGCATTACGATACCAAACATCATCAGGACAACAAAGAATATGTAAAACAATTCATTCGTGAGCTGGCAGCCTATAAAATGAATATGCTGGTTTGGGAATGGGAAGATAAATTTCTGTATCCCAGTCATCCGGAAATTGGGGCACCGGGTGCATTTACCATGGCTGAAATGCAGGAGCTGACCCGTTATGGACAGCAGTACCATGTTCAGATTGTTCCACTAGTTCAGGGCCTCGGACATGTCGGCTTTATTCTTAAATGGCCTCAGTTTGCGCATTTGAGAGAAGTTCCCGCTTCCAATTTTGAATTTTGTCCATTGAAAGAAGGTTCCTACGAACTGTTGATGGATTTATGGAAAGATGCAATGGAGGCTACACCCGGAGCAAAGTTTATCCATATCGGATCGGATGAAACCTATGAACTCGGAAAATGCGAAAACTGCAGTAAAAAGCAGACCGAAATCGGCAGAAGCGGCCTGTATCATCTTTTCCTGGGTAAAAGCGCAGAATTATTGAAGCCTTACAAAAGGGGCGTGATGGCCTGGGAAGCGCCCATGGGTTGGGCAAAGGGCCGACTCAATATTTATCATGGTGAAGATAAGGCAGTGCAACACGCTCCGGTTGTACCGCACAAATCATTGATCATGACCGAATCCTATAGTTATGAAACGCCTGATCTGAAATACGCAAAAGAAGCAAAAGCGCTGGGATATGCTGTGTATGCATATGACCCCAATCCGGGTATTGAGCAACTCTTCCTCCCTTATTTTTTCGTGAAAAAAGGAAAGGGTAAATACGAAGAAGGGGCACTGGAAGCTTCTGTAAAATTTCTGCAGGATAACCTGGGTAAAAATGTTTTTGACGGAGTTATTCGTACCAACTGGGACGATTCCGGCTTACCCATGCAGGCTTGGATGCTTTGTTTCGCCACTACAGCAGCCTACTCCTGGAATGTAAAAGGGTATAATATGGAGGAGTTTACAACTGCATTCATGCGCAATCGGTATGGGGCTGAACAAGATGAAATGACAACGCTGTATCGGCTATTGAATGAAGCAGCTTATTTCTATATGGAAAGTTTTGAGCGAAGAGTCTGGGCCTGGGGCGATATCGGAAAGACACACTTACCGGATCTGCCAAGAGGAGATGCACTGGAATACGATCCATTCTGGACAAGGGAATATGCAGACCGTTTGGAAGCTTCTAAACTTATGTTGCCAAAAATGGATTCAGCTATCGCGATTTGCACCACCAATTTAAAAGCTGGTGCACAAAATGCATATGATATTGAAGTGTTACAAACTCTGGCAGAACTGGCAAAACATACAGCTCAAACTTATTTCGATCTGGAAAAACTGGAGGCAACCATCAAAGAAGCACATCTGCAGCGATTCCTAAATACGGATTCATCGTACTATCATTTGTTGAATGCAGAAAAAATAGTAAGTGGTCAATTGGCCCGCAGGCAATCCGTGTTTTCTTCCCTTTGTAAAAAATGGGAAGAAACACGATTGCCAAAAGGCATGTCTACCCCGGACAAAAAATACTTTTTTGAACAGGAAAGAACCCGGCATTTTGCCAGCAGGGTAGCCGGAATGGACTACCTGATTTATGATGAACAATTACTCGATCTGGAAGGCTATCTGGAAAAACTAAAAGCATATAACAAGTATTTTCGTGAGCGATTCAAGCCAACTCTTCAACCCTAATTCAATTTTCATGCAACCAAGAAGAAAATTTGTACAGCAGCTTGCCTTATCAACAGCAGCAATTACGATTGGAAGTCCGGTTATAGCAGCCTTTTCCAATCAGCAAAAAAAATTGCGCATGGGTTTAATAGGAACGGGATTAAGAGGGCAGGCCCATCTTGCCATGAGTCTGGATCGTACAGATGTGGAAGTGACTGCCATCTGTGATATTGACCCACGTATGTTAAAAATGGCCGGCGACCTGATTAAAAAATCCGGAAAAACAGCTCCACAGGTATTTACCGGGGATGTATATGCGTATAAAAAAATGCTGGAATCCGGCAAACTCGATGCGGTAGTGATTTCAACACCCTGGGAATGGCATACGCCCATGATACTTGACAGTATTTCAGCCGGACTAAAATACATTGCAACCGAAGTGGTATTGGGCATAACGCTGGAAGATCATTGGGAAGTGGTACGTGCTGCAGAAAAAAACAAGGCACACGTAATGATGCTGGAGAATGCCTGCTATCGTCGCGATATTCTGGCTGTTCTGAATATGATTCGTCAGGGTTTGTTTGGAGAAATCATTCATCTGCAGGGGGGGTATCAGCACGATTTGAGAGGCGTTAAATTCAATGATGGCATCACTCCTTATAACAGCGGTGCGGAATTTGGAGAGAAAGGATTTTCAGAGGCGAAATGGAGAACAGCTCATTCGGTTCATCGTAACGGAGACCTGTATCCGACACATGATGTTGGCCCATTGGCTATGCTCATTGATATTAATCGGGGTAATCGTTTTGTATCCCTGAATTCATTCGCAACCAAATCAAGAGGGTTGCATAATTATATAGTTAAAAAGGGTGGCGCCAATCATCCCAATGCAAAACAGTTGTTCAAACTGGGGGATGTGGTAACCACACAGATTGCCTGCGCAAACGGAGAGACCATCTTTTTACAACATGATACCAATTTGCCCAGACCCTATTCGCTTGGGTTTCGGGTGCAGGGTACCAATGGAATCTGGATGAATCTGAACAATGGTATGTACATTGAAGGGGTTAGCAAATACGATCATGAACATTGGGATGATGCGGCGGAATGGTTCAAAAAATACGAACATCCGCTTTGGAAAAAATGGGGAGCGGAAGCCACCAAAACCGGGCATGATGGCATTGATTTTTTCGTGCTGCATGCTTTTGTCGAAGCTGCAAAACGAGGAGAGCCAACGCCAATGGATGTGTACGATGCGGCAGCCTGGAGTGCGATCACTCCGTTAAGCGAAACTTCAATTGCCCTTGGAAATGAAACCGTTGATTTTCCGGATTTCACCAGCGGACAATGGATGCAACGAACCAATCAGTTTGCAAAGGGAGATCAATATTAAATGAGAAATACGGTTGCTTTATTGGGTGGGTTGTTCTTTTTGTTTTGCGGGAATCAGGTTTTGCATGCACAACAGGCAGTAGCTCATCGCCCCAATATTATTCTGATCATTGGAGATGATATCAGCGTGGATGATCTTTCCTGTTATAATCAGCAGGCGTTACCAACACCCAATCTGGACAAACTTGCTGCGGAAGGTTTAAAGTTCAATCGCTTTTTTGTTACTGCAAGTTCCTGTAGTCCCAGCAGAGCAAGTATACTCACCGGACGATACCCGCATAATACCGGTGCTGCGGAATTACACAGCCCGGTTCCTTCGCATCTAGCCTACTTTCCAGAGTTGTTGAAAAATTCTGGTTATTACACGGCGCTTGCCGGAAAATGGCATGAAGGTCCGAATACAGCCAGAGCCTATGATACCATGCTGTTGAAGCATAATGGTGCTGGCGGAGAAGCACAATGGGAGCAGCTGGTACGTGCCACTCCGGCAAATAAGCCTTTTTTTCTCTGGCTGGCAGCACATGATGCGCATCGTCCCTGGGATAATGAATCAGATAGTCCATTTACTTCGGAGGATGTGCGGGTGTTTCCTCATTTGGTGGATATGCCGGGTACCCGACAGGACATTGCAAGCTATTATAATGAAATTTATCGGCTGGATCAGTATGTAGGAAAATTATTGAAGGTTTTGAAAGAGAAAGGAGTCCTGGAAAATACCCTGGTATTATTTGTTACAGATAATGGGCGTCCTTTTCCGGGTAGTAAAACCCTTTTGTACGACCGCGGGGTACAATCTCCCCTATTGTTGTACTGGCCTGATGGCATTGCAAAACCGGGAGCAGTTTCCGATGCATTGATCAGCAGCATTGATCTGGCACCAACATTCTGTGAGTTGGCAGGAGTTTCAGCTTCTCACCAATTTCAGGGCCGAAGTTTTGCAGGTCTCTTGAACAAGCCGGATCAGCGCTTTCGTAACTATGTTTTTCTTGAGCAAAACTGGCACGACTTTGAAGCCCATGCGCGAGGGGTTCGAACTGAGCGGTATTTATATATTAAGAACAATCGTCCGCAGTTTAATCAGGAAGGTCCGCTGGATGTAAAAGCCGGGGCGGCGGTGACGGACCTGCGTATTGCCAGGAACAGGAATGAATTATCGGCTCTGCAACAGTCGATTTATACAAGTCCGCGTGCAGCGGAAGAATTTTACGATACCCAATCAGATTCCTTACAGTTTGGCAATCGGATCGATGATCCCTCTTTTCGGAGGGAAATCCGCCGGCTGCAAAAGGTATTGAAACGCTGGATCCGCCAAACCGGCGATGATTGTCCGGATCAGCTTACCGCTGATTGGTACAATCCCCAGAGCCTGGAGCGGTTATCTGCCCATCAGAAAAGGGGAGTAATGCCGGGTGCTGTCAAAAAAGCTACTTACAACAATCGGAAGGGACCCTTCTGATTTCCTCAAATCTGCTGTTTTCTTTTCTTGTTTCAGGGTTTGATAAGGTTTCGCAAATAAAAAGGGGAAAAAATCTATTTTTATTTTGTTAAATAATGAATTAAACATAATTTTAAGGAAAGGAAACGAAAATATAACACCGACAATTTCTTTTGTAACCTTCTTTTTTTAATTAATGCCAAATACACTGCAAATGAAACGAAATCAATTGATGAGTAGTCTGCTACTGATCCTATTGTTGTTTATGACGGGAGGGATTGCCTTCTCGCAAACAGCAAAGATCGGTGGTACTATTTTGGACGAGAATCAAAAACCGTTAACCGGAGTCTCTGTTTTTCTCAAGGGTACAACCCGTGGGGTACTAACCGATGCGGACGGTAAATTCTCCATCGATGCCCCTGCCAATGGTACGCTGGTTGTTAGTTATACCGGTTTTCAGCAGCAGGAGCTCCCCATCAATGGGCGTCAGAATATCGCTATAACATTATCTGCTTCCAACGGACAGCTATCAGAAGTGGTTGTTACGGCTCTTGGGGTGGAAAGAAACAGAAAATCGCTGGGTTATTCCATGCAAACCATTGATGGAGACCGTTTGTCAGAAAATAAGGACCTCAACGTGGCAAATGCCTTGAAAGGCAAGGTTTCCGGAGTGCACATCAATCCTTCTTCTGGAGGTGCCGGGGGATCCAGTTTTGTTGTAATCAGAGGTGCATCTTCTCTTCAGGGAAATAATCAACCTTTGTATGTTATCGACGGTGTGCCTATTGATAATCAGACATTAGGTACACCAGGTCAATTTGGCGGACAACGTGATTTTGGTGATGGTATCGGTAATATCAATCCGGATGATATTGAGTCTATGTCAGTATTGAAAGGTCCGGCTGCAGCTGCACTGTACGGTGCACGCGGTGCAAATGGTGTAATTCTGATCACTTCCAAAAAAGGAAAATCAGGCCGCCCCGCGCGCGTGGATATTACTTCCAATTCAACCTTTGAATCTCCCAATGTTTTACCAACATTCCAAAATGTATGGGGCGGCGGATACGATGATAACTATACCTCTTTCAATAAAAAAACAATTGATGGAGTTGAATATGACAGCTGGCCCGGCTGGATGAATGATAATTGGGGAGGACGAATGGACGGTAGAAAAATCGTCTTTGATGCATGGCCGGAAATTGGGGTCGTTTCGTATACACCGCAACCCTCAGATAACCTGAAATCTTTTTTCCGTACGGGTAAAACATTTACCAATACGGTTGCAGTGTCAGGTGGCAGCGAAAAAGGCACGTATCGTCTCTCCGCTTCGGATATGAGAAATGAAGGTATTATTCCAAATAACTCATTGAAAAGACAAAGTATTAATTTACTGGCCTCGCTGAATGTAACTAAAAGGCTTACTGTTGAAACAAAAGTGAACTATATCCGCCAAAGTGGGAATAATCGTCCTGAAGTAGGTGGATTACTTACATCTCCGATTGCCAGTTTGATGATAACACCGCGTTTCATTGATCTTGCCTGGCAAAAAGACTATAAACGAGCCAATGGTACCCAGATCAACTATAAAAATGGCAGCCCTAATAACCCCTACTGGCTGATGAATGAACTGATTAGTAAGGATACCCGTGACAGGATCATCGGTTATGTGCTTGCCCGGTATAAATTTACAGATTGGCTTAGCCTCCAGGCACGGTCAGGTACTGATTTTTATACAGAAAACAGGATGGTTAGAATTGGAATAGGGACACCCGGAACCCTGGATGGAAGTATAGCAAATGATCAATACCAGGTTAAAGAATCAAATAGTGATTTGTTATTAACTGCAGCAGGTGACCTGTCCAAAAATTTTACCGGATCCGTTTCCCTGGGTGGCAATCATCTGAAAAGAGAACAGGAGCAGGTTGGTTTTACTGGTACCGGCTTTAATATTCCGGGACTCTATCATATCAACAATGCAAAAACAAAAGCGACCAGAAATAATATAAGTGAAAAAGTAATTAACTCTGCTTATTTCACCGGACAAATTGGGTATAAAAATTTCCTATTCCTCGATGTAACCGGCAGAAATGACTGGTCTTCAACTCTTGGATTAAAAAATCAATCCTTTTTCTATCCATCTGTTAGTACCAGCTTTGTATTTTCTGATGTTTTGGGAACCAATACAGGGATTCTGGATTATGGAAAACTTCGGGTTTCTTATGCGGAAGCAGGAAATGACGCAGATCCCTATCGTACAACAGGTGGTTATAATTTATCCAACCTGAATTTTAATGGGCAACCATTTGCAGCCATAAATTCAACTGTACCCTTAGCAGATCTAAAAAATGAGTTGACAAGAAGTTTTGAAATCGGAACTGAACTTCGATTCTTAAACAACCGGCTTGGTCTTGATTTAACCTATTATAGGGCGGCAACATTTAATCAGATTATCAACATAGGTTTGTCAAATGCAACCGGATATGCATCCAGGATGATCAATGCAGGTGAAATTCAGAATAGGGGAGTGGAAATTTTGCTCACCGGAAGCCCGGTAAGAACAAAAGATTTCAGCTGGGATATGATTTTGAACCTGTCAAGAAATCGGTCAAAGGTTCTTGAATTGACAGAAGGAATATCAACTTACATGATGCTGTCAGCAACACGTGTTTCCATTCAGGCAACTCCTGGTGAAGCATTTGGTAATTTGATAGGGTATGACTATAAGAGAACGGAAGACGGACGCATTTTATTAACCGAGCAGGGAAAATTCCAACGAGCAGATGAAGCGACTATCCTTGGAAATATTCAGCCCGACTGGCTGGGTGGAATAACCAACAGTTTCACCTATAAAGGGATTACACTGAGTGCATTGATTGATTTCAGGAAAGGCGGAAAGATTTATTCTCAATCCTATGATGATCAGAGTGCAAAAGGAACGGGTAAGTTCACAGAAAACAGAACAAATCTGATTGCAGAAGGGGTAATTGAAGGTCCGGATGGGAAATATACACCAAGTGATATTGTACTATTGGCTCAGGATTACTATGCCGGCAGAAGTAGCTGGGGAAATATCGCAACGGATGCCATTATCGATGCAGATTATGCAGCTCTTCGGGAAGCGAGCATTGGGTATAATATCGGTGCTTCCAGATGGTTGAATAAAACCTATTTTAAAGGAACCCGGATTTCACTCATAGGCAGAAACCTTTTCTATATCCACCGGGATGCCAAGTTCAAGGCTATGGGGATAAGTCCGGAATCAGCCTATAATACCACTATTTCTGCTCAGGGATACGAAGCAAAAGGTGTTCCAACAACCCGCAGCATTGGAATTAATCTATCCTTTACTTTTTAACCGATTAATCAGAACGTATGAAACTCAGAAAATATAAAATACACCTTATTTCGGCCGGGATGATAACCCTGATTATGGCGGGGTGTACAAAAAACTTTGAACAGATAAATACCAATCCTATTCTGATTACAAAAGAGGTGATTCGTCCATCTATGATGTTTACCCTTGTATTGAAGAATACCATTTTTGCAAATCATAGTAATGGAACCCTGAATGAATACAGTAACTATTATGCCAACCAGGCATCCGGTACTATTTTTCAGGCGCGTGATTGGGGTGGAAGTTTCAATTATACCGGCGATCTGATAAATATTGCGGAAGTTATCCGGTTAACAGGTAATGATCCGGCTTTGAAAAATCAACAGGCTGTAGCAAGAATCTGGAAGGTTTGGCAATTTCACCAGCTTACTGATATGTTTGGTGATGTGCCATATTCTGAAGCCCTGCTGGATGTAAATGAAGTAATCAATCAGCCTGTTTATGATACACAGGAAGCGATTTACACGGATATGCTGAAAGAGTTGAAAGAAGCTGCTGCACAACTTACTGCAGAGCCCGCTCTTGCGTCTTTCGGTTCTGCAGATATTCTTTTTAATGGAAATGCAGAGCGCTGGGTTCGTTTCGCCAATTCTTTGCGTCTTCGCTTAGCCATACGCGTTCGTTATGCAAATGAAAGCCTGGCACAGGAACATATTTCAGATGTAATTACCAAGCCGCTCATAGTTGCAAATAATCAGGCTGCTACCTTGCGTACCATTGACGGTGCAGAAGTTGCTAACCGCAATCCGCTTTATAATTCCTTCGTTAGTTCAAATGGTTATCCTTTATGGGTTGGGTTTACCGTTACGCAGAATCTTCTCCAGCGGGATGATCCAAGATTGGAAAAATTTGCCGATCCTGCTACAGATGGTGTATCCGGATATAAGGGCCGTCCCATGTGCCTGTTCACAGATGAAAAACCTCCCTATGGAGACGTCAATACGGCCTATCTGGATTATTTTTTCCGGACACCGGTGTTTGATATTCAGGTTATGAATGCGGCGGAAGTCGCTTTCCTTCGGGCTGAGGCTGCTCTGGTTGGGCTTTCCAGTGAGGATGCAGAAGCAATGTATAGAAATGGAATAGAACTGTCTATGAGTCAGTATAATGTTGCTGCAGGGGATATTGTTGATTATCTGGCAGGCGAGTATGGTTCTCTTGAAGGATCAGAAGAAGAACAGCTTCGGGAAATTATAATTCAAAAATATCTTGCCAACTTCTGGTTGGGAACAGAAAGCTGGGCTGAATATCGCAGAACCGGTTATCCTGAAATTTGGACCGGTAGCGACCTGGGTAGCACAAACGGAAGAATACCTCGCAGAGCAACCTATCCGCAATCGGAATATTCACTGAATGAGAATAATGTGCGGTCAGCAATTTCCAGATTAGAGGGCGGTGATCTGATGACCAGCAGAATCTGGTGGGATGCTAAACCGGGATTGCCTTTCCTTCACCCAAGACAAGGCCAGTTTCCACCTGAGATTTACTAGGTTTTCCACACAGTATTAATAGTTTTGCAATGCATTCAATACATTGGTCTATACCGGGTATTGAATGCTTTTTTATTTTCAGATAATAATTCGAAAATTATTTCCGATGATTAAAGTGGACTAATATGAAACAGGTAATCTATTTCGCATTCCTTATTTGTTGGACTATAGGAGCCGCAGGCCAGATAAAAAAGGAAAAATTGAATGTGCTTTTTATTGCCGCGGATGATCTGAATAATGACCTGGGTTGTTATGGTCATCCACTTATAAAAACACCCAATATTGATCGGTTAGCTAAAATGGGTGTTCAGTTTAATGCTGCCTATAATCAATATCCACTTTGCAATCCCAGCAGAGCTTCTGTTATGACAGGGATTAGACCAGAACAACTCAAAATCTATGACCTTGACACCCATTTCAGAACGAGATTCCCTGATGTCATTACACTTCCTCAACTGTTCCGGAAGAATGGATATAAATCTGCGCGGCTTGGAAAAATTTATCATTATCATGTACCAGCTGAAATTGGAACGGACGGTCTGGACGATAAACCGAGTTGGGATACCGTAGTCAATCCGATTGGCCGGGACAAGTTGGAGGAAGCATTGGTCAAAAATCTCACACCGCAACGATCTCTTGGTGCAGCGCTAGCCTGGCACCAATCGGAAGGAACTGCAGATGAGCAAACTGATGGAAAAATTGCAAATGAAGCAGTTCGCCTGATGAAAACGCTGAAAGAAGAACCATTTTTTATGGCAGTAGGATTTTTTCGTCCTCATACACCTTATATAGCTACAAAAGAGTTTTTTGATTTATATCCTACAGATAAAATACAATTGCCAGATTCAAGCATAAGCGACTGGAATGACATTCCGGCAGCAGCATTATTTACCAAGCCTGCACATTGGGGATTGTCAGTTGATGAAAGAATTACCGCTATGCGTGCTTATTATGCCTCTATTTCTCTGCTGGATCAACAAGTCGGAAAACTGCTGGATGCATTGGAAGAACTTGATTTAATGAAATCAACTATAATCGTGTTTTGGAGTGATCACGGATATCACCTGGGTGAACATGGGCAATGGCTGAAGCAAAGTTTGTTTGAAGGAGTTGCAAGAGTACCGCTGATTATTGCTGGTCCGGGTATTGCGAAGGCCGCCACCTGTAACCGGACGGTTGAACTGGTTGGACTGTATCCAACACTGGCTACTCTTTGTAATCTTCCCCTTCCAGGTCAGCTGCAAGGGAAAAATTATACTGCTCTCTTAAAAAATCCCGCAGCTAAATGGAGCCACCCGGCTTATACTCAAATCAAAAGAGGTACCATTTTTGGTAATAGCATTCGAACAGAAAAATGGCGATATACTGAATGGGATGAAGGAAGAGCTGGCTTTGAATTGTATGATCATGAAAAAGACCCCAATGAGTTTACTAATTTATATGAATCAATGAAAAACAGCAAAACGGTAATTGAATTGTCAAAACAACTAAAATTGGTAAAATCATCGGATCAGTTGAATTGATTTTTTTTATGACGAAGTAAATGCCTGAATGGCGTTAAGGAGTTGTTCAATATCATGCCTCGTGTGGTGGCTGTTTAGTATGATGCGGGTAATAAGTTCATCGGAAGATGTAGGATACGAGAAGCTGCTGATCAGGATATTTTGCGCTAAGAGAAAACCGGCCAATTCATTTTTATGACAATAAGTTACCGGATATTGTTCTGCATATTGGAAAGCTGAATTCCTGTTAAGGCTTGATTGGAAAAATTGAATATTATGCTTTAATCTCACCCGTTCTTCTGCATAAATTGATCCTGCATGTAAATAGGCATGCAGGTATGCCGGTGCCATTGGTGAAGCGGCAGTATAGTAGGAACTTTTTCTGAATTCAGCTATATTCTCTTTGGTGCTGATAATAATTCCACCAGGTAATCCCATTGCCTTACCCAAGGATGAAACTACTATCAAATCAATTCCGGATTTTGTACCTAAAGCAGCGTAAATCCCTTCCCCATTTTCACCGGTCACTCCAAGTCCATGCGAATCATCCACTATCAGCGTGATTGATTTATGGTGAGGAAGATGATTGATCCATGAAAAATCATGATAGGCTGCTTTTAATGGGTCCAGTGAATTGCAAATTATTACCAACTCATTGGCAGGATTCATTGCAATTGTTTCTGGCAACCGGTCAGCCCATTCTTTAAAAGACCCAATAGTATAATCTTTTTTGGTACGAAGTAATGCCGGATGACTATCCGGCGCATAGATGAAGGAAGCCTTGTTCTCATATTGCCGGATCACCAATTGGGCGGCCATAAAACCGGAAGAAAGCGTTAGGCTTGCTTCTGATCTAAATTGCACCGACATTGCTGCTTCTGCTTCTTCATACACCGGAATTTGAAAATTTCCCGAGCGGGAACTCCCATAATTAGTTCCGTATAACTGCATGCCTTCCTGAATTAGTTGGGTGAACGCTTCATTGTGGTTCATGCACAAATAAGCGGTGCCACTGAAATATAAATGTGGTATTCCCTTTATTGAAACAACCCGATCTGGCATGGCGCCTCCCTGATTGGTATATGAAGTAATCAATCTGTTATTTTTTTGCTGGTTTCAGCAAATCTAACAATGCCCAGGTTAAACTTTTAATTCCGGTTTCCAGACCTGGATTTATTTCCGGCAGATAAAGCGGTGAATGGGTTGATACAAAAGGCCCTGTTCCAACTGTTCCTACAGAATAAATCAGCGTAGGCAGAGGTGGATCGGTCTGTCGGTACATGCCAAAATCCTCTCCATACATTTCCGGCTGAAGCAGGATTACCTTGTCTTTTCCGAACTTTTCCTGGAATACGGCTCCTATCCGGTGGCTCAGGGTTGGATCATTATAAACCAATGGGCTGGATTCATCACGGAGATGAATAACCGGATAATCTTTTTCCTCCAATCCGGCTGCCATCGCTACGCCATTGGCTATTCGCTGAACACTTCGGATCATGGCTGCCTGAACACTGTCATTTAGAGAACGGATGGTCAGGCCCAATTGCACTTCAGCTGGTATGGTGTTTGAATTCGATCCCCCATGAATGGATCCAATGGTAAGAACAGCTGGTTCAGCCGGATTAACTTCTCTGCTTACAATCGTTTGAAGGGACATGATTAACTGGGCGGCTAATACGATCGGGTCTTTAGAAAAATTAGGCATTCCGCCATGCCCGCCCTTTCCTTTTACAGTAATATCCAGGAGATCAATTTTGGCAAGGGCACCACCCGGACAATAGCCCACGGTACCGGCAGGTAATTTGGAATTCACATGAAGAGCCAGGGCATAATCCGGTTTTGGAAACCTGGAATATAATCCATCAGCCAGCATGCCTTTTGCACCTGCAGCTTTTTCCTCTGCCGGTTGAGCTATAAAGACCAGGGTGCCTTTCCAGTATTTCCGGTGGGTATCCATAAAGCGGGCAACCGCCAGCCAGGTAGTCATATGAAAATCATGCCCGCAGGCATGCATAACCGGAATTTTATTTCCCTGCTTGTCGGTAATTATTTTTGTGCTGGCATAAGAGGCACCCGTGGCTTCCTGAATGGGCAGAGCATCCATGTCGGTGCGTACCAGAATAGTGGGACCTTTCCCGTTTTCTAAAACGCCCACTACGCCAAATCCACCAATGTTTTCGGTAACCTTTACCCCTAATTTTTTCAGCTCTTTTGCTAATAATGCGGAGGTGGCTGCCTCTTCAAAGGATAATTCGGGGTTTTGGTGGAGCTGTTTATAAAAGCCAATCAGCTCTTCTTTCTGCACTGAAATAAATCGATCCAAATCCTGATTAATCTGTGCATATCCGGTAAGCTCCATCAAAAGCATGGATGCCAGCAATACATATTTCATAGATCAATTTTATAATTCCCGAATAAAAAGATTGGCAAATTGAAACCTGTTGTTAGACGCATGATCATCCTGCAAAGCAATCGGACCTTCGGGAGCAATCCCCGGCAGCTGTGCATGATCAATTACCGTAATACCATTTAATTGAACTGTCAGCCGGTCTTTAATTAATCGGATATAAAAGCGATTCCACTGACCGGGAAAATTATCAGCCTTTATTTTTGGTGTAACTGCTTCCCGAACTTCAGGAGGCATTTTTTTATCTACCCGGAATCCATAAATTTCACCCGAACCAAGATAACGATACCCGATATTAATCTGATTTTTTGAATGACCTCTGAGGTAAATGCCGGTATCACCCGCATACAGTTCCAATACCTGTTGAACAGTTCCATCCGGATTCAAGGCATTATCACCGTTGGGCAGTACAACCGGACTTAATTCAGCTGTTGGCTCGCGGGTCAGCCGGATATCAGCAATCAGTTCAAAATCACGGTAAGACTGCTTTGTCCACAAACACTTGTCTTTTTCCTGGCTGAGTCCGTCATAATCAATCATCCAGTTGGAAGCTGTCCAATGACCTTCATGTCCGGGTTTCATTTGCCATTGATTCAGCTCATCACCATTGTACAATGGATGAAAGCGGGTATCCATTGCTGTTTGTACCTGTTTGTCAGCAGGCTGAGTTTCGAATTCAGAGAATCGAATATTGGCGAAGGTTTTTGGTGATCCGTCTTTAAGAAAACAAATAAAGCCGGCTGATTTGTCGGACGCATTAATTGTTTTAATTAGTTTTTTATCTCCAAAAATTCTGTATTGCCCATTTTTTGCTTCAATCAGATATTGTACCCATTTATTTTTTTGCAGACGGATGGGAACCCCATCAGGATATGGACTTCCTTTTTCAGGCAGTTCTGTGGCCGCCAGCATAATATCAACTGATTCAGGGCTTTCACTGTAAGCGTCAAAACTTAAAAGGTAATCGCCCGCAATTTTTGGAGATCGCAGGTACCCTATTCCATTGCTGCTGGTTTTCAAGCTATCCTTCTTAATGATCCAATCACCAGCAGGAGCATTTATAGCTGCCCAGTTGCTGAAATCAGTTTCATTAGAAATTAAGCTTACAGATTCCGTATGCGTGGGTAATCTGGTAGCGATACAGGCAGTCAGGCTGGTGCCGGAAATAGCCAGTACTAACAATGATTTTTTCATGACAGCAGTTCAGTCAGTTACAAAACAGGCGAAACACCCGGGATGGCAAAAGGATATAATCCATTTTTATCTGGCATTACCGGTGCTGCTGCATCCCATGCAAAGCGATTAGGCAGCAGGGTTAGTTCAGAATTAAAAGCATCTTTCCATTCTACCAGTTTGCCTGAATGGGCCGCCATTCTGCCAAGGATGGTAGTCATGGTACTCAGGGCTCCCCACTCGGTATCATTCAGGGGCGTATTGTTTCTGATTGCTTCAAATAATTTGTCGTGTTCGATCTGATAGGCATTTTCAGTGGATCCACTCTGCCTTCTCCAGATCCGTTCTCCGTTTGCATCTCTGATTCCGGAATGAATGCTTGCAGTACCATTGGCTCCCTGAAAATAAGCGCCGCCTTTAGTGTTAGTACCAGGGAGGTGACGGATAAAGCTGTTCAGTTTAAAACCATCTTCGTATTCATATTCAATGGCAAAGTTGTCGAAGATATCTCCCTGGTCGGGTTGGCCCTGCATGGCTTTTCCACCAATTGCTTGGGCTCTTACCGGGAAGGAACCTTTGAACCAGTTCACCACATCCGTATTGTGGATCTGCAATCCAGCGGGAGAACCTGCCCAAAGCCAATTGAAATAGCGCCAGTTACGTAACTGGTATTCCATTTCAGTTTGTCCGGAAGTGCGTTTGATCTGCTTTAATGGCCCGATCATATAATAATCGGTAGCGGAAACTATTTTTCCAATAGCTCCCTGCTTCAGTTTATCAACCATTTCGATAAATGCCGGATCATATCTGTTTTGCAATCCAACCACTACTTTCAGGTTTTTTTGTGCTGCCAGTTTTCCGGTCTCCAGTACCTGGCGAATACCCGGCGCATCAGAAGCCAGAGGCTTTTCCATAAACACATGTTTTCCGGCCTTTACTGCAGCATCAAAATGAAGAGGTCGGAATGCAGGAGGAGTTACCAGCAGAACGACATCTGCTAAAGCGATGGCTTTTTCATAAGCATTAAACCCGACAAATTTATTGGCATCCGGAACCTTTAATTTTCCTTTGATATCCTCAATTTTATTCATCAGGGCAATGGAATCATCAATTTTGTCACGAAAAACATCGGCCATAGCTACCAACTCAATTGCACCTTTGGTTCTTAGTGCATTTACTGCTGCTCCTGTACCTCTGTCACCACATCCGATGAGGGCGATTTTTATTGTATCTGCAGAAAGAAAAAATCCTTTTGCCGAAACTGGTAAGGAGCTGATCAATAAAGAACCACCAAAAAGAGCACTGGTCTTTTTTATAAAAGTCCTTCTCCTGTTATTGTTTTCTGATAGAAAGGATGTTTTACTCATACTAATCGGTTTATTCAAAATGAAGAATTCCAAAATGCTGGAATTCATGAAAATTTCCACTGTTTAATTTCCATGCCCACAGTGCTTCTCCTCTGTCGTAATCTATTCTATAAAGATTGGCTTTCCAGTTATCGCCTGATTTTGGTGCAGTTCCTCCAAGTGGTCGGAGCAGATCAAATGGGATAAAAAATTCTCCTGTCCATTGAGAAACAACGGATCCGCTTTCTTTTATTCCTCCGATAACACTGGTTGCATGCACTACTTTACGCTTCTCTGACTGTTCAAAGGGATGCCAGCTGTTTAAATCGCCTTCCGTATTAAAAATAAGCAAAGGTGTTTCATAATTAAGTGGCGATAATTCATATTCAAAATAATGGGTGCGGGTAGTGTCTGGTTGCAGAAAAAGTTCAATTACATCCTCCTTGTACAATGCGGCCCGATCTTCTTTTAATGTACTGGTAAGCAAACTGTCTGTGCAACGGTAAATTGCATACAGACCATTGGACGAATAGAGCAACTTAAATTCAGTAGTGTAATCGGATGGGTAGTTGGGTAAAGATGTCAGGCTGGTCCATTCAGTTGCATTCCAATTGACGGAATTACCAGCTCCATTAACTACAAAATCATCCGTTTTTTTCACCAGATAACCAGTTGGTTCTTTTTCCTTATGCTGACAGGCCAGCAGGAAGAAAAAGGCAAACAGGATGCTTGCCTGCAATTGGCTGCTTTTATGGTGTTGTGCGGAAAGCATCCGGGAACCATTTTTCTGCGTTTAAGCGATAAATTTTATCAACGATGGTTTTGGGCAGGTGCAATGCCTGAAAGGACCCGTCAATTTCCGGCGCCTCCATCATGGAGTCGGATGTAAAATACAGCCAGTGCTGTTCCCAGGTTGATTTGCAATAGGTTTTCAATGCTTCCGGATCAGCCGTTTCATCCTGAACAATATCAGTTGCATAAATTAAACGATCCTGGTATTTGGTGATGAAGTCGATTACTTTCTGCCGATTTTCTTTCGACTGGTATTGTAAATGCGAGATCCGCTCTGCCATATCCAGCGCCATTGTTGGAAAACGATCGAGGTGTTCAGCCATGGCATCCACGCTCCATTCCAGACTTCCAAGGTGTGCGCCATCGAATCGAAGAGAGGGATGTTTTTCCAGTAGGCGGTTTCTGGCATTGATCTGATCTTCATAGGAAGGGAATTCCGGATGTAGGAACATATGGTATTCCGGATGTTTGCTGAAATAATTCCGGTCATTTTTAACCGTCATTTTATCCAGGGGCAGCCAGCAGTTTTTAGGTTCACCCAAATGCCCTACCAGTGTTTTATTTTTGTCCGTAATGAATTTAAAGAGGGTATCCATTCGGGGATGATCGATCATAATGAATTTACCCGCACTGTCTTTCAGTTCCATGCCGATATGCTTCCATACCTTAACGCCTACAGCACCACTATCAAAAGAACTGGCGAGATAGTTCAATTGAGCTTCCTGCCAGTTGGCTGCTTCAAATTCCTTCATATCAAAACTGGTGGTATAGGCAAATCCGCTTTGGTTTCTATGAAGATGAAATAAGGAGTACTGCTGTTGTGTTGAAAGGGATGGATATTCAGGAGCGCCAACATTCAAACTGATTAAATGGAAACCATATTCTTTGGCCAAATTGACCAGGGTAGTGTCGAAGGTATTAACATGAACATGCGCATCAATTTTTTTTACTTCCCTGAACTCGTCCGCTGAATAATATGCATCATCCTGTTTCGATGAGCCTGCATTTGAACAGGATGTAAACAAAACGGAACCGGATAATAAAACCAGTAAACTGGATAGTTGATATCTCATCCTATCGCTGATTAATGATGGTTAATTTTTCTTTTACCAAATCGCTGACTGCATTTATTGCTGGCGGAAATACTATGCGGAGATCAATTTCCGCATTTTCGGTTAAACATGCTTGTAAGGTTTGTATAAAAATATTTTTTATTTCAGTTGCCAGGTTGATTTTACAGATACCATTTTTCACGGCAGCCTGGAGAGCCGTTGCTGGAATTCCGGATCCACCGTGTAATACCAGTGGAATGCCTGTTTTTTCCCGGATAGCTGCCAGTAATTCAATGTCCAGTTTGGGCTCCTGTTTATAAAAGCCATGTGCTGAACCGATTGCTACAGCAAGTGCATGAACACCGGTTGCTTCAACGAACTGTTTGGCTTCATCCGGATCAGTAAAACCAACCTGATCGGTTGATTGGCCGAGTTTGGCAACATAACCCAGTTCGGCTTCCACATTGGCGTTGTATTCAGCGGCCAGATCCACTACCCGTCGGGTGATATTAATATTTTCTTCCATTGGGCGCTCGCTGGCATCGATCATTACCGAATCAAATCCCGCATCAAGGCATTGCTGAATTAAGGAATAAGAGTAGCAATGATCCAGGTGAAGCCATCCTTTTATATTGAATTGCTGCAATCCGGCCCTTGCCATTTTAACAGCAGAGCTCAATCCCATGTAATCGAGTGAGCTCTTTGTTAACTGGAGGATGATAGGCTGTTCCATGGAGGAAGCCGCCTGCAAAATCCCCCTGAGGGTCTCATAATTATAAAAATTGGTTGCCAGAATGGCCTTCCCTTTATTTTGAAAATTAGTAAGTTGTTCTGTAAGATCCGCCGGGTGAATATCAGGCAATCGCTGTGACATCGGTGTAAAGTTTTTGAGTGTTGTTGAAGGCATTGGTGCCACCTGCTGCAGTTGTTGAAAAGGCGCCGCAGGAATTTCCGAATTCCTGGCAATTGTCCAGTGATTCTCCTTTCAGCCATTGATGGATAAAGCCCGCGTTGAAACTGTCGCCTGCACCTATTGCATCAACAAAAGAATTGGATTTTTTTACCGAAAGCAATCGTTGTTTCTGTCCGCTTACTACCATACTTCCCTTTTCTCCCATTTTAACCACCATTATTGTGAGGAGTGGTTCTACAGCGGCAATTGCCCTGGTCAGACTGGTTTCACCTGTTAACAGGCATAGTTCTTTTTCATTAGGAAGAAACAAATCTACCAGTGGTAGTAGTTCAGCAAGTGGAAGGTCCCATCTTTCTTCAGGATCCCATTGGGCATCCAGTGAAGTACTGAGTCCGGCTGCTTTTGCTTTTTTGAAAATGGATAGTATATCTTTTTTGATTCCTGGTTGAAGAAAAAGTGAAGACACATGCAGATGACGACTCTTAAAGATTGCATTCCAGTCGATATCGTTGATATCAAAATTTGCCATTGCGCCGGGATGTGTTAACATGGCACGGTCCTGTCCATAATTCATCACCACTGTGGCCCCCGTTTCTACTTTAGGATCAATCAATATAGTAGCTGTATTAACCTTGCGTTCCTCCAACGACCGAAGAATGAATTGCCCGAATAAATCATTCCCCAGTTTACCCATGAACTGAACACTGGTACCAAGCGCACTCAGGTTCGAAGCGAATATAGCAGATGAGCTACCTAATGATAATTCCATCTGTTGCGCCAGGATTTCTTTCCCGTTTTCCGGAAACCGATCCAGTTTATTAAAGAGCAGATCAATATTGAGTTCGCCAAGAACTGTTACATCAGTGGATTTCATTAACTGGGATAGTTTGATAATATGGATAAATGGTTACTCCTTTTACAACCCTTGTTATTGCCTGGTTTTTTGATGGATTATCCGGTTGCAGGCCTAACTGAATCGATTTGAAGAAAGCAAGCAGCTGTGCCGGTAATACAGCACAGATACATAAAAATACTTCTTCCAGATTACCTGATTCATTTCCCAATTGAATATGTAAATCCAATGGCCGGTTGCCATTGTTTGATTCTTCAAGGCCAATTCTGCAAATTCCTTTCTCCCCACTATTGATTGCGGTTACCAAATCTGTTTCGTATTGGTTCACATAAGGATTATTGGAAAAAAGGTAAACCAGCAAGGTATGAGGATGAACTACTGCCCTTGGACCATGGCGGAATCCCAGGAAAGAGTCAAACTTACAGACAATTTTTCCATCTGTAAGTTCCTGTACTTTCAATTCCGATTCATTGGCAATTGCTTTCATTGGACCAGATCCGAGAAACACTGCCCTGTCAAAAGGCAGGGAGGCAATTTCCTTAATAGGTTGACAATAACTGTTAAGAATTGTTTTACCATAGGTACATAGCTGCTGAATAGTTTCTTTCAATTCAGTCAATTCATGGATTCTGCATATCAGTAAACCGCTCAACAACATCCCGGTAAAGCTGCCGGTCATGGCTAAGCTTTTATCGTCTGCTTCTGAGGGCAGGAGAAATACATGCGATACCCCGTTTTTCAAATCACTGGCCAGTTTGCCATTGGGATTGCAGGTTATTATTAAATGATAGAGAGTGGTACAATGGGAGGCGGCCAATTGTGCAGCAGCCAGACTTTCAGGGGAATCACCCGATCGGGCAAAGGAGACAAGCAAGGTTGGATGACTAGTAAAATGGTGAGCCGGATGGCTTATCAATTCTGTTGTTGCAATTGCAGAGCAGGATTTGCCGGTGGATTGCTGCAGCGGCCCTTCCAATACATTTCCTATAAAAGCGGAGGATCCAGCACCAGTTAAAATGATGCGAAGAGTCGGATGTTCAAATGCCTGGTTAATAAATGCCTCCAACTGATTCCGGCGCTCCAAGGCCAATTCATAAATCCGATTCCATAACCAGGGCTGTTGTAGTATTTCAGTGGCGGTATGCAATGCACCCAACTTCATCAACTCTGTAGTTTCCAGGCCTGCAAGGCAACTTTTCGTTTCTTTTTCAGAAGTCAGGTTATGAAAAGAAGATGACATATTTATATTTCATTTCGTTTCGAAATTATGTTAAAGCTAAATAAAACCTTTCAAAAAATAATATTTTTATTAATTTTATTGTTTCGAAAGCATTTTTTAATAAATAATGAAGCGAAAAAACCTTCGATTGCGATGAATACGCTTATTTTGACAGTGTAAAATGTAAACAAGTGGAAAAATCCGAACATAAGTCAACCGTTCAGCGGCGGGTACTGATACTGGAAAAACTGGAGTCCATGGGTCAGGTAGATGTAACCTCTCTAAGTAAGGATCTTCAGGTCAGTGAGGTTACGATTCGAAACGATTTGAAACGTCTGGAACAGAAAAATGCACTGATCAGAGCAAGGGGCGGAGCCATTAAAGTAGACCGGGTAGGGATTGATTTTACACTTTCGGATAAGAACAAACAGCATCTTGATGAAAAGAAACGGATCGGGAAACTGGCCTCTTCTCTTATCGAAGATGGTGATACCATAATCCTTGATTCAGGAACAACCACCATGGAAATTGCCCGTAATCTGGGATCCATTTCTGATCTGACAGTAATAACCAATGCGCTGAATATAGCCAACCAAATGGCGGAGCATCCCAAGGCCAATGTAATTATTCCCGGTGGCTTTTTGAGGAAAAATTCATTATCCCTGGTTGGTGCAACAGCAGAAGAAAGTTTCAAGAATTATTTCTGTGATAAGCTTTTTCTGGCTGTAGACGGATTCAGTGTGAGTCATGGTTTATCAACACCCAATGTGGAAGAGGCACATCTTAATCGGATTATGATGTCCATCTCCAAACAGGTAATTGTAGTAGCTGATTCAAGTAAATTCCATAAACGAAGTTTTGCTTTCATTGCCCCTGTGACTGAAATCGATGTTATTGTGACGGATGCAGGCATCCCTGCAGAAGATCAGAAAAAACTCGAAAATGCCGGGATCCAGGTGATGATAGTTTAATCCCAACGAATGACACATATAAACAAACGACCATGGCTCTTATACGCCCTGGTAACAACGCTCTTCTGGGGCGTATGGGGGGCTTTTATTGAAATTCCGGAAAAAGCCGGCTTCCCCGCCACATTAGGTTATGTGGTTTGGGCACTGACGATGATTCCCTGTGCCCTCTTTGCCCTCCGTCGAATCAACTGGAAACTCAACACAGAAACTAAAAATATAGGGTATGGCCTGCTGGTTGGATTAACTGGTGCAGGCGGACAACTTCTCCTTTTTCAGGCACTTCGTGACGGACCTGCATACATTGTATTTCCGATCATTTCCCTTTTTCCTGTGGTTACGATTTTTCTCTCCATGCTTTTTTTGCGGGAGCGCGCAGGTGGTAAAGCAAAAATTGGAATTGTACTTGCCCTGGTTGCCATCGTTTTGCTGTCTTATCAGCCACCCAGTCAGAATAGTTTCAACTCGTATTTGTGGCTGGTCCTGGCCGCCCTTGTTTTTTTTATGTGGGGTATCCAGGCTTATGTGATGAAAGTGGCCAATTCCACTATGGAAGCAGAATCCCTGTTTTTCTACATGGCAGTGGCCGGTGTTTTGCTGAGTCCTGTCGCACTTTATATGACTGATTTTTCGGTTCCTGTCAATTGGGGTTGGAAAGGATCCGGAATGGCTGCGGGCATTCATCTTTTGAATTCCATCGGTGCGCTTACGCTTGTGTATGCCTTAAGGTACGGGAAAGCAATAATAGTTGTACCCCTTACCGGATTATCCCCTGTAATTACTATTCTGATTTCATTATTGATTTATAGTGTGGTTCCGCATCCGGTGACACTGGTTGGACTGGTGATTGCCGTACTTGCCATTTACCTGATTACTGAATAAAACCCTTTTTATGCAGATCAAATTCCAATCCATTTCCAGATCCGGTTATATATTGTTGGGATCCTGTTTGGCTGGTCTAATCGGAATTCATTGTACCAGTCCGGGTGCCGCTACCCAGAGCGATCCCTTCCAACCTTATTCAGGAACTGTTCCGGAATCCTCCATCCGTTTTGAAATGCTGCCCATACCTGCCGGAAAAGCAACTATTGGTAGTCCGGCTGGGGAAAAAGGAAGAAAACCCGACGAAGGGCCGGTTCATACCGTACAGATTGATGCTTTCTGGATGGGACGATATGAGGTTACCTGGGATGAATTTGAACGTTTTGTGGGAGCAGAAAATGTAGATGCCGTTACCAAACCTTCCCCTGCTTTTACCGATATGAGTTTTGGAATGGGTAAAGCAGGATATCCTGCCATTAATATTACCCAGCATGCCGCCCTCTACTATTGCAAATGGCTGACTGAAAAAACAGGACAGTTTTACCGGCTTCCTACCGAAGCGGAGTGGGAATATGCCTGCAGAGCAGGTTCTTCTACCGCCTATTACTTCGGTGATGATGCAGCTGAATTGGCAGACTATGCCTGGTACAGCAAAAACAGTAAGGAAAAATACCAGCAACCCGGACAGAAAAAACCCAATAAATGGGGATTGCATGATATGCATGGAAATGTGGCAGAATGGACACTGGACCAGTATCTGCCGGAATTTTATTCAAGTGCTGCTGCCAGTAAACCCAATGCATGGGCAGAACCTACTAAATTATACCCGCATTCGGTTAGAGGCGGATCCTGGGATGATGGTCCGGCTGATTTGCGGTCTGCCGCCCGTAAAGGCTCAGATCCCTCCTGGAAACAACGAGATCCTCAGTTGCCAAAAAGCAATTGGTGGATGACGGATGCGTCTTTTGTAGGTTTCCGGATCGTCCGGCCTCTCAAAAAACCAAGCCCCAAAGAAATTAAAAACTACTTTAAACAGGCGATCCAGGATTTATAAAAATTTTCGAAACCTTATTTTTATTGTTTCGAAACCTTAATTAATAATAATTTAGGAGTAAATTGCTTCGATGGAACCAAAAAAAAATTCGGCGTTTAATGGTATAGCCAGCTGGTTGCACCTGATGGGACCGGGTTTGATTACTGCTGCGCTGGTTTTTGGTCCCAGTAAAATGACCATTACTTCCAAACTGGGGGCACTTTATTCCACGGATCTTCTCTGGATTGTTTTGATTGCCACCCTGTTCATGATTTTATTTACCAGTATGGCCGCCCGAATCGGACTGGCTTCTCCACATACAGTACTGCAGTTATTAGCTATGAAATGGGGGCGATGGGCATCCGTTTTGGTTGGTGCCGGTGTTTTTTTGGTTTGTTCCTCGTTTCAGGCGGGAAATGCAGTTGGTGTTGGAATCGCTTTGGCAGAGTTAACCGGATCGGAACCAGAGCCCTGGATAATAGGATTTACAGTAATAAGTATTGCTCTGCTGTTTTTTAAATCCTTCTATAAAGTACTGGAAAAGCTGATGATTTTTCTGATTCTTATGATGCTGGCTTCTTTTGTGATGACCTTGTTCTGGTCACCTCCATCGCTTCAACTGATCGGCAAGGGATTTCAGTTCAGGTTGCCGACCGGTTCTCAGGGATTGGTAATTGCATTTATAGCTTCCAGTTTTTCTTTGGTGGGTGCCTTGTATCAGGCTTATCTGGTGCAGGAAAGAAAACGGGTGCGTCCGGATACAGCGGGACAAACCAATGGAACTGTAGCCGGCATTATTTTACTCGGACTGATGAGCAGTATCTCCTTACTGGCAGCGGCCAATATTTTGTATCCCCGTCAGATCAATCCGCAGTCTGCCAGTGATATGGGCAAAGCACTGGAACCTTTGTTTGGATCAAAAGCTTCCGCCATATTTCTGGTAGGCTTATTTGGTGCCGGATTCTCTTCACTGGTAGGAAATGCCACCGTTGGCGGATCCCTTTTATCAGATGGATTGGGATGGGGCGGACAGTTTAAAGATACCCGTACCCGCCTGCTGATTGCGGCAATCATGCTTATTGGAGCTTCGGTAGCCATCCTGTTTGGGAAACTACCCCTCCAGCTCATCGTGTTTGCACAAAGTATTACAATATTTATTGTACCAATAATCGGACTGGCACTTTATCTGATTGCGAACGATGCCTCCATTATGGGCACTGCAAAAAACAAGGGATGGCAGCAGCTGGCGGGACTACTCGGTTTGTTGCTCATCCTTACATTGGCCGCATTGAATTTTAAGTCCTGGTTTTTAAACTAAATGAATTTTTCACTCATGACAAAAACGGAAGAACACTATCATTCCTTATTGGAACCATCACCAGCTCTTTTAAAAGATATTGCTGCCATTGATGGAGATATTATGATTCTTGGAGCTGGCGGGAAGATGGGACCGGCTCTGGCAGAACTGCTGGCAAAAACAGTTCAGGCTGCAGGAATAAATAAAAAAATTGCCGCTGCCTCCCGGTTTTCTGAAGCCGGTTTAAAGGAGAAGCTGGACGCATTCGGGATTACCACCTATGCCGTGGATTTGCTGGATGATCAGCAATTGCAATCCTTGCCGGAAATGCCCAACCTTTTATATCTGGCCGGACAAAAATTCGGTACCACAGGAAAAGAATCCTTTACCTGGGCAATGAACAGTTACCTGCCGGCAAGAGTGGGAGAAAAGTATAAAAATTCAAGGATAGTGGCTTTTTCTACCGGAAATGTGTACCCGCTTTCTCCGGTTGCAAAAGGCGGATTGGATGAATCAAATCCGCCTGCGCCATTGGGTGAGTATGCGCAATCCTGTTTAGGAAGGGAGCGTCTTTTTGAATATATCTCCTCGAAATACGGGACAAAGGTGTTGCTCTACAGGTTGAATTATGCTATTGATCTGTCTTATGGTGTTTTGCTGGAGATCGCCAAAAAAGTAAAAAATGAAGAGGCCATTGATATCCGAATGGGGCATGTAAATGTAATCTGGCAGGGGGATGCCAATGAGATGGCCATCCGTAGTTTATTACATTGTTCCAATCCGCCTGCTAAACTGAATATAACAGGCCCCGAAACGGTTGCTGTTGAATGGATCGCAGAACAGTTTGGTCAACGTTTTGGGAAGGAGCCCGTATTGGTGGGTGAGCCCGCACCAACTGCATTACTCAGCAATGCTGCAAAATCCTTTGGGTTATTTGGCTATCCGAGAGTGAGTCTGTTACAAATGATTGATCTTACTACCAACTGGTTATTAGAAGGAGGAGCAACCGTATATAAGCCAACCCATTTTCAGGAAAGAGAGGGACGTTATTAATTTATCGTATTATAATAGGAATGCATGAACAGTGAGCAGCAATCGGCCGGATGGTTACAACATTTACGAGCAGGGAAAGTTATTCCGGCACTACCCCTGGCGCTAACAGAATCACTTCAGATTGATCAGCCTGCACAGGAAAGATTGATCCGGTATTATATGGCCAGTGGCGCAGGCGGACTGGCAGTAGGTGTACATACCACGCAGTTTGAAATCAGGGATCCGGCATTTAATTTATTGGAACCGATTTTCAAAATGGCTGCTGAAGAAATTGAGAGAAATCCGCGGTCTGTTGATTTTATAAAAGTAGCGGGGATTTGCGGACCAACCGAACAGGCATTGAAAGAAGCACAACTGGCAGTGAACTATGGATTTCATATCGGACTGCTGAGTATGGGAGGATTACCTGATTATTCAGAAGCAGATTTGTTGGAAAGAACAAAAGCAATTGCAGCGATTCTGCCGGTATTTGGATTTTATTTGCAGCCTGCGGTGGGTGGAAGAGTATTGAGTTATTCCTTCTGGTCGGCATTTGCGGAAATTCCCAATGTAGTGGCCATTAAAATTGCTGCTTTCAATCGCTATCAGACATTGGATGTGGTACGGGCAGTTGCATACAGTAAGCGAAATCCGGAGATTAGTTTGTATACCGGGAACGATGATAATATCGTGGCAGATCTGCTCACCACCTATCGGTTCAAAATCAATGGTAAAATAGTGGAGAAGAAATTCTCAGGTGGATTGTTGGGGCATTGGGCCGTATGGACAAGCAAGGCGGTTGAATTGTTAGCGAGGATTAAAGACTGCCGGACGAATGCTGCAGAAAACTATGCTGAATTATTAACGATTGGTGCAGCAGTAACGGATATGAATGCTGTTGTGTTTGATGCAGCCAATAAATTCAAAGGATGTATTGCCGGGATTCATGAAGTATTGCGGCGGCAGGGATTACTGAATGGAATTTATTGTCTGAGTCCGGAGGAGAAATTATCACCCGGACAAGCAGAAGAATTGGATCGGGTGGCTGCGGCCTATCCGGAATGGACGGATGATGAATTTGCAAAATCAGTTGAATAAAATACAAGTCAGGAATTATGCGTAAAATACTTTTCCTTTTGTGCTGCTGTCCTTTTTTAAGTATAGCACAGGGTGTTAAAAAAGTTGATATCTGTATATATGGCGGCAACTCAGCCGGCATAATTGCAGCGTATACCGCCAGTAAAATGGGGAAGTCGGTAGTGGTGATTGAACCGGGCAAACGGATCGGCGGGTTAACAACAGGCGGACTTGGCTATACGGATATCGGTAACAAGTTTGCGGTAACGGGTTTGTCGCTTGATTTTTACCGAAGGATCGGAGCCTATTATGGAAAATTTGAATCCTGGTTATTTGAGCCGAAAGTGGCACTCGCCACCTTTGATTCTTATGTGAAAAGAGGGAATATTGAAATCCTGTATGAATCGACTCTCATTGATTTAACCAAAGAGGAGGGATTCATCCGGGAAATTCAGGTAGCTGATCCAAATAATCAGGCTGCAGCGAAGCGACGTATTCAGTCGAAGGTATTTTTGGATTGCAGTTATGAGGGCGATCTGATGGCAAAGGCAGGAGTATCTTATATAGTTGGAAGGGAAGCGAATGTAAAATACGGCGAAACCTACAATGGAGTACAGGTGCATCAATACCATCAGTTTGCAGATGGTATTGATCCGTATAAAATTCCGGGTGATACAACCAGTGGATTATTATGGGGCATAAGTGCTGCTTCTCTTGCTCCGATTGGTTCAGGAGATAAAATGGTACAGGCCTATAATTATCGGATCTGTTTAACGAACCAGCCGGAGAACCGGATTCCCATAACCAAACCGGAAGATTACCAGCCGGAGCGTTATGAATTATTACTGCGTCATCTTCAGAAAACTCCCGCAGCCAGTTTAAGTCCGATTTTGAAAATGGACCTGATGCCGAATAACAAAACGGATATCAATAACAATGGCCCATTTTCGACGGATATGATTGGAGAAAATTATGCGTATCCGGAGGCGGATTATGCAACACGAAAAGCCATCGAAATAAAACATACCAACTATATTAAGGGCCTATTGTATTTTATCGGAAATGATGTACGGATGCCGGAGCATTTAAGGAATGAAATGCAAACCTGGGGTTATCCAAAGGATGAATACCCGGAGTCGAATCATTGGACACCTCAGTTATATGTAAGGGAAGCCAGAAGAATGATTGGTGCATATGTTATGACACAGGCCAATTGCCAGGGGAAAGAAATAGTGAAAGATGGAGTTGGGATGGCCGCTTATACGATGGATTCACACAATACACAACGTCTGGTTATCAATGGCATGGTAAAGAATGAGGGAGATGTGCAGATAGGAGGGTTTGGACCTTATCCAATCAGTTACAGGTCGCTTATTCCAAGGAAGGAAGAGTGTAAAAATTTATTGGTTCCGGTTTGTTTAAGCGCCAGTCATATTGCCTATGGCTCCATCCGGATGGAACCGGTATTTATGGTATTGGGGCAATCAGCAGCTGTAGCAGCAGCCATGGCTATTAATGAAACAAAGGCTGTGCAGGATATCAATATTGCAGTTTTACAGGCTGAGTTGAAACGAAATCCGCTGGCGGATGGATCCAAGCCGGAAATCCTGTTGGATAATGATAATAAAGCGAGGGTTAAGGTAGAAGGAGAATGGAAGCCGGTGCAGCATATTGGTTTTGGAAAAGATTTGCTTGAGATAAGGGATGCGTCTACCACCCGACGGGTAATTTATCAGCCAGAATTATCCAGGAGTGGGAAATACGAGCTGTATGTATATCTGTTACCAAAACATCCGAACCATATCAGTACGATGAACTGGATTGTTTGGGATGGAAAAAAATCGCAGATAGTGTCCGTGGATTTAGCAGCCATTGAAGTAAGCGGACAAACATCCGGTATCTGGCACCGGATAGGAGAATTTAAATTGTCACCGGGTTCAAAAATTACGCTGGAGGGCACAGGTGAGAAAGGCCTGTTGCTGGCCGATGCGGTGTTGTTGAAACCGCTGCAATAAAAAAAGTCGCCTTCCGAAGAAGACGACCGTGGTTGATGCGAAATTCTACTTCTTAGTAACCAGGATTCTGTTCCAATAGGCCTTTATTACGGTCAATTTCAGTTTGTGGAATTGGCCAGTATTCATATTTTTCTTCGTATTTGAGTTGGATATCAGGAAATACCGGATTGGGTGCAAATCCATTGATTTTTTCCTTGGCAATACCCCATCTTCTCAAGTCAAAATAACGAATTCCTTCGAGGGGCAATTCCACTCTTCGTTCATGACGGATACGCTCTCTCATTTCTGCCTGAGATAAACCTGTTGGAAGAGCGGGCATTTCAACACCAGGCCGATCGCGGACTTCATTTACCTGCTGATAAACACTTGCATCCGGACCTGCGGCTTCATTTTGTGCTTCCGCATAGAGTAGTTTTATATCGGCATACCGAAGCAAAACGTAATCATTATCGCCCTGTAATCCATAATCAGGATTACGAACTCCAGGGGTCAGCCATTTTTTTGGAATGTAAAAATTAGCAGGCCATTCGCCTGAACCAGGGGAAGCTACTGCCGGATCGTCAAAAGGCCAACCCTTATCAGCACCATCCCCGGCAAAGAACCAGGTCATGGTTAAACGGGGATCACCTTCTTCATATTCATCAATCAGGTTTTGTGTACCGGCAAAACCACCCCAACGGTGCATAGCAACATTTAAGGCAGCATCTGCATGTACTATATTGGGTGCCAGAAAAACAACAGAAAACATTATTTCCGGACTGGTCCGCTGACCGGCTTTATAAAAATTCGCAGCATAATTTGTATGCAGACTGAATTTATTCCCATCAATTATTTGTTTTGCTGTTGCTGCTGCCGTAGCAAATTGTTTCAATTCCATCAGGGCCCGCACTTTATATCCCAAGGCTGTAGCTTTTACAGCATGCCCTGTTGTGTATCCAACATCGGGTAAGCCCGCAATGGCGATATCCAGTTCATCTAATACAAATTCAAGTATCGCTGTTTTTGATGCTTTGGCAATTCCCTTATTGAAATCAAGTGTAAAGGGATCTTCTGTTATCAATGGAACATTCCCATAGAGTTGTGCAAGGTAGAGATAATTAAATGCGCGAAGAAAATGCGCTTCTGCCTTGTATTGAGTAAGCTTATCGCCAGTCAAAACTTTATCTACATTGGCAAGAAAACTATTAATGGCCGCCAGTGCCCGATAGTTGTTGGCGTAATAATTGGCTACATAACCCCCACTATTGGGTGTAATTCCGGATGATGTAGCAGCCCGGCCACCACCATAATCATGTTGGGAATAAACATCGTCGGTATATCCGTCCCATCCCATGATTTCATATTGAGAACATCCCCAGTTACCACCGGTCGCATAAAGATAATTGTACAGTCCAGTTAGTGCGAGGTCTGCGTCTTTTTCTGATTTCCAGAAAACAGTGGTGGATAACTGATCACGGGGATTTACATCCAGCAAATCTTTCTTACAGCTGGTACTTAGTGTTGCAGCTGCAATGCCGGCGAATAAAAATTTATGTAAGATTTTCATACTAGTTTTTTTATCATTTAGAATTGAACCATGGCTCCAAAAGTGAAGGTGCGGAGTTGGGGATATGTAACATAGTTGCCATCGCCTACGCGTTCAGGATCCAGTCCCGGAAATTTGCTGATGGTGAAAACATTGTCCGCAGTGAAATAGAGCCGGGCTGATTTCATAGTGAGCTTTTTCAGAATTGCTCCCGGTAATGTATAGCCGAGTTGTATGTTTTTGAGTCTCATAAAGGAAGCGTCTTTCAGGAAATAGGTGGAGGCATAACTCTGTACCGGCGCATATCCGTCTGCGACATAAATACGTGGCATGGTGTTGCTGGGATTGTCCGGTGTCCAGCGATTGCGCCAGTCAGTAGTTGGCAGAGACCCCTGGCGGAAAGGTTCAATTCCCCATCCGTTGACATAGATTTTTTGTCCGGCTGAGCCATACAGTTGCGCACTGAAATCAAATTGTTTGAAGGTGAGTCCAAGATTCATGGCATATTGAAAACTTGGATATTTACCATCCACTCTTGTGCGATCCAAATCATTGATAATTCCATTGTTGTCGAGGTCCCGGATTTTTAGGTCGCCAGGTCTGGGAGTAACCGGTTGAGTGGGCGATTTGTCAATTTCTTCCTGACTTTGAAAAATACCGTCCCATATATATAAATAATAGGCATCCAGCTCCATACCTTCTTTCCGAATATTACGACCAATAATATCGGTACTGCCATAATCTTCTATGGTGTTTTTATAACGCTGAATATTTCCTCCGATAAAATAGCCAAGATCTTTATTGATTTGGTCACGATACTGTACAGCGAGCTCAAAACCTTTATCGCGAACGGATCCATTATTTATGGTTGGAGCATTGAGACCAACCCACAATGGAATCTGCGCCTCCCGCAAAATATCATAGGTGCTTTTGTTATACCAATCAGCAATTACCGTCAGTTTATTATTAAATGCGGTAAGGTCTAGTCCGATATCAAATACGCTGGCAGATTCCCAGATCAGGGATGGATCTACTAAAGTAGATGCCGAGTAACCAGGTTGTACAGAGCCATTGAAAGCATAATCTCTGTTTTGTAAGGTGGCCTGGTAAGGGTAGATGCCGATATTCTGGTTGCCGAGTTTTCCATAAGAAGCTCTTATTTTCAGATCATTCAGCCATTTTACATTCATCAGGAAATTTTCATTACTCAGGCGCCAGGCGGCAGATGCGGAATAGAACCAGCCTCTCCGGGTGTCTGCCGGAAGTCTGGATGTTCCATCATTGCGCAAGCTGAATCCAACCAGGTATTTGTCCTGATAATCATAGTTTACATTTCCATAGTAGGAGCGAAGTGCCCATTCATTGGAACTGCCGCTGTTGGTCATTCCATTGGTGGGGCCTGCATTCAGTTCTCTCAGAATATTGGTGGTAAACTGATTCCGGAATGCATTGATATTGCTGGCAACATTATGTTCTTCCTGATAACCAGCGAAACCGCTGATGGAATGTTCGCCAAAGCCTCTTTTATAATTGAACTGGCTATAAAATACGGTATAGATATTATCATCCCGTCCAACATCCAATCCGGGTGAACCTACATCGAGATTGCCAGCCGGACTCATATCATTATAATAGAAAAGCTGAACGGTAGGACGGAAATCATTGTATTTGCCTGCAGCATAATTGGCACCGGCACGGGTTTCCCAGGTTAACCCTTTAAATAATTGTACTTCCATATTCAGGTTCCCCTGCAGGTAATAGGATTCTGTTTGACGGGTGGCTCCTTCATGCACAATAGCAATAGCATTTTTATTTCCCTGCTCATTGGGGAAAGCCCGTTTAATCCAACGGCCATCCGGTGCTCTGGGTGGATACAGGGGAGATTGCGCCAACGTAGATAAAAACTGATCTCCGGCACCCTGGCGCGGATTGTTTTTATTTCCGTATTGCATCTGGATATTGGATCCAATGGTAATACGTTTATTGATTTTGGAACTGAGGCCGAAATCCAGGGTATATTTTTTAAAATCAAACCCGATCATTGTGCCTGGCTGATCAGTTAAACCAATTCCTACATGATAAGAAGTGCCTTCCTTCCCACCACTCAGATTAAGATAATGGTTCTGGACTATAGCGGTCTGAAACAAATCATTCAGCCAATTGTGGTTGGGATATTGAACCCGATCTGTAGCATTCCGATATAAATCAATCTGTGCCTGGGTATATTGAGGTTGCAATCCGGAATTGGTGCGCGCCTCATTGTATAATTCCATATACTCGGCAGAGTTGGTAATTACATCTGGTAAGGAGGTAGCATTGGTAATTCCCAGATTATAATTGTAACTCAGGGAGAAACCATTGCCTCCTTTTTTTGTTTTCACTACAATAACTCCGTTTGCACCTCGTGAACCATAAATAGCGGCCGATGCTGCATCTTTTAATACACTAATCGATTCTATATCATTGGGATTTAAAGCCGTAATACTTCCTGGCAAGCCATCCACTATTATAAGTGGAGAACTTCCTGCTCCACTAAATGTGCCGACACCTCGAATACGAAAATTTACATTCTCCGCTCCGGGTTCGCCTGATCCCTGAATTACCTGTAAACCGGGTAATTGTCCCTGTAACAGGGTGGCAGGATTGGTTGCAACCCGTTGGTTGAGTGTTTCACCACTCACCGTTGAAACAGCGCCGGTTATTTTACGACGACTCTGTGTGCCATAACCAACCACCACTACATCAGATAATTCATTATTACTTGCCTGTAGTGATATGGAAATGGCTGTTTGTGATTTAATTGAAACAGTCTGTGATACAAACCCAACATAACTGAATGTGAGTTTTCCGGTTTCCTCAGCGGTAATGGAGTATTCTCCATTATCATTTGTATAAACACCTTCACCTTTATCATTAAAAACACTGACATTGCTAAGTGGACTTCCTTTGCTATCCGTTACTCTTCCTTTGATCGTAATGTCCTGCAATAGGGAAGCAATGGTTGAACGGATAGCAATCAGGTTATTTGTAATTTGTTTATGGCTTAGGTTGGATTTGGAAAGTAAACTATCCAACACCAGTTCAAGTGGTACATTTCGGGCAGAAAAACTGATCAGTTTGTTTTCCTCCAGAACAAAATTGCTGTACACAAACCGGTATTCGGTTTTTCGTTCCAATAGCCGTAAAGCTTCCGTTAACGGAATTTTGTTAAAATCGACCGTCACCTTTTTCTGGGAATAGGATTTGGCCGAGACTTGCAGGGTGGCGGCTAGCAGCAGCAGGGCAGTCAGTTTCATGATTCTCATCATTTTGGTTAGTCCGGGCCTGCTTGGAGGCGGACTAAACATTAGGCAGTAAATTTTCATACCTTTGTATGGTTTATTTATGAACAATAGCGCTCATTCTTACTTAGGGGATGAGCAGCAACTTTAGGGAGGATTGGCTGCAACCAATTCTCCTTATTTATTTTGATAAGATGATAGTATTCTGATCGATTGCATAATTGAAAGGATAACTGAATTGTAGTGCTTCCAATACTTTTTCAATGGGTTCATCCCGAAAGCTTCCAGTGAAACGATAGGTGCCTATTATGGAATCTTTCCATTCGATGTTTATATTATACCAGCGTTCCAGTTTCGCTTTGATCTCCAACATGGATTCATTTTGAAACTGCAAGGTGTTTTCTGTCCAGGAAATTTCATTGATTTCACCTTCCAGGCTTTTTGTTACCGGCATAATATGTTGAATACCTGATTCAGGAACAGCATCCGGTTGATAGCTTTTTACTGCATTGGTATTGTTTTCAAATACCACTTTTTGTAATGGGAGTAGGGTTAGATGGCCTCCATCCGCTTTAAAAAGTTTTACTTTTCCTCTTATGAGCGAGGTTTCACTTATAGACTCACCAGGATAGGCCTTAACGTTGAACAATGTTCCCAATACCCGTACTTCATAGGTTGGGGTCTGAACTATAAATGGAAGTTCTTCATTGTGTGTAACATCAAACAGCGCTTCTCCTTCCAGGTAAATATCGCGGTTGGTATTATTGAACTCTTTGGTTAATTGTAAGCGGGAGGCAACATTTAATTCAACAGTTGAACTATCCGGTAGTCTGATTTTTTTTCGTTCACCCGGAGCTGTGGTGTAAACAATAAAATTAGATTGACTGCTGTCTGCGGTCTGCTGACTTAGCTTATTTTGCTTTGCAGCGGGATGTATCCATTCATAGGTAAAATAGGCACCAACAGCTATCAGTAATACTGCTGCAATTCGTAACAAAGGCTGAAGAAAAAATAGCTTATTTCTTTTATGCGTATGGATGGCTTCTTTTAGTCCGAGTACCATAGCTTTTGCTGCCAGCAGGGTGCTTTTTTCTTCCGGATAAAATTCAAGGTAAGTTTCCCAAAAGAGAAGATCCTCTTCATTGGTTTTAAAACAATAGTTACAGAAACTATCATCCAGTAGCAGGTCCTCAATTGTTCGTTTGGTTGGATTCATGGCGGCAATACGTACTTATACAGTCGTGCCGCCCCTTCCGATTTACCGGAAAAAAAGAGATTTTTTTTGTTTTATTTTTTTGAAAGTTTGGTGCGGAACAGTTTTATTGCTTCAAACAGGCTGTTGTAAACGGTGCGATGGGAGATTCCAAAACTTGAAGCAATATCGCTGGTGGAGTATCCTTTGTAATACTTTAGGTAAACGACCTCTTTGAGGCGTTTTGGTAAACTCGCATAGGTGGAGGCCAGCTTATTTGTAAGTTGTGCCTGATCTTCCAATTGTTCCAGTCTGGATTGTATGCCGGGTTCCATATCAGCTTCCTGCATGTCATCCGTTACAACAAACAAATTGGATTTCTTTTTACGAAACTGGTCAATCATTCTTCTTTTAAGTGCGGTAAGAAGGAATGTTTTGGGTTGCACTATAGTAGAGAGATCCGTTTGCTTTTCCCAAAGCTCCAGAAATAATTGATTGATAAGGTCTTCGGCTTCGCAATGCTGACAACCCAGTCGCATCGCAAAATGGGAGAGTTGGTCGCGGTATTGTTCATACCAGGCGGATATTTCCTCTTTTTGGTTCTTTTTAGCAGGCATAAGCAGTCGTTGGTAATCCCGGGTCCTGAAATAAACTTAGTATAATTCAGGCAGAGTAGATCCCCTTGTGAAAATTCGCCAAGTATTGGTGAATTTAAAAATTGTTGTTTTTTCTTGTGAAGAGGCTAATTTTTCGCAAGAATAGAGAGGCTTGCATGATTAAGCAGCTGAATTCCCTTGCCATTTATTTTGATTTGTTGTTCATCCGCCAGCTCATTCAACAATCGAAACAGCGTTTCATAGGACGTGCCAACATAGGCTGCAAAATCCTGGCGACTGATTGGCAGATTAACGCAGCCTGATTCATCTTTCCCAAATTGCAGCTCCCATCGCAGCAAGGCACTTGCCATCCGGCCTTTAACCGGCATATGTGCAAGATTCCGCATGCGTTTTTCGGATTGTTTTAATTCATCTGCAAAAAACAGGAGCAGGTTATAGAGGTACTGACTATTTACTTTAAGTGACTGGAGAAAAAAATCAAGTGGGAAATAACAGAGGATGGTATCGTCTATAGCAGTTGCCGAAACCGGATAAGTCAACTCGCCTCCCAATCCACGATGACCAAGTATCTGTCCGTCTTTTGCAAAACGCAGAATCAGTTCTTTTTCCTCATCCCAATGCTTATGCACTTTTACTAATCCTTTATGCAGGAACCAGATTCCTTCCACCGGCTCACCTTCGCGAAATATCAGTTCCCCCTTTTTTATGCGGATATTTTGCTTTTGTGCAGCAACTGCTGGCAACCATTCGGGTAAACATTCTTTGCATAAGGCACAGGTGGCGAGGTCGCAGGCATATTTGTCTTTCCGCATAAGGAGTCAATGGCTTTGGCTGCAATTTAACTCAGTTTGCACCATCTGCTTCCATTGTGTTGGCCTAGCGTTCACCACCTCTCCTACCACAATGATAGCCGGATTGGAAAGTGCTGCCGCTGCCGCCCGAAAAGCGATGTCGTTTACTTTGCCAATAACCAGTTTTTCCTCCTTGGTAGTGCCGGACTGAATAATGGCTACCGGTATTTCTGATTTCCCATTGGCAACAAAAATATCCATGATGGCTTCAAGTTTACTCATCGCCATTAAGATCACCACAGTTGCACTCGATTGGGCGGCGAATTTTATGTCCGCTGAAATGGTTCCATCTTTGGTAGTGCCGGTGGTAACCCAGAAGCTTTCGCTTATGCCCCGGCAGGTGAGCGGGATTTCCTGCAGGGCGGGTACAGCCAGCGCACTGGAAATTCCAGGAATGATTTGAATTTCCATACCATTCATCCGGGCTGCCTGAATTTCTTCCTGTGCCCGGGCAAATACAAAGGGATCGCCCCCTTTCAACCGGACTACCTTTTTATACATCCGGCCTTTTTCTACAATCAGGTCATTGATTTCGGATTGGGAAAGTGCATGGCAGCCATACCGTTTTCCTACAAATACCAGCTCAGCTTCCGATTTGCAATACCGCAGTAAATCCTGATTAGCCAATACATCATATAATACCACATCCGCATCCGAAAGAATCCGAACAGCTTTTAATGTAATTAATTCCGGATCTCCCGGACCTGCACCTACTAAGTATAAGGTTGATTTTATCATATGTCATTTAATTGTATATAATAAAATATAGCAGGCAATCAATATAAATCTACATAAAAGCCATTAAAACATGATATAAATAATATTTTATTGATTAAAGTTGGATTGTTTTTGAAATTATTATTATATTCACAAAAGACTCATACGATTACTTGCTACTTGTCTATTAAACCAACTAATATGAAAGTAGTAATCATTGGCAACGGCATGGTGGGCTTTAAATGCTGTGAAAAATTGCTCCATTATCTAGGCGATCAGGTTGAATTGATCGTATTCGGGGAGGAATCCCGTCCGGCCTACGACCGGGTACATTTAAGTGACTATTTTTCCCATTTCAATGCAGAGGAACTGGAATTGGCACCAATCAGCTGGTACCAGGAAAAAGGTATCACCCTGCATTTGGGCGATCCGGTAGTGTTGATTAACCGGGAAGAAAAAAACCTGGTTTCGCATAGCGGAAAAGAAACGGTCTATGATTTTCTTGTACTGGCTACCGGCTCCTCCGCATTTGTTCCGCCGATTCCGGGAACTGAAAAACCGGGTGTCTTTATATACCGGACCATTGAGGATCTGGAGTTGATCCGCGACTGGAGTAAAAAAGCCCGATCCGCCGCAGTGCTTGGTGGAGGACTATTAGGCTTGGAAGCTGGAAAAGCCTTGTTGGATCTTGGAATTACCAATACCCATATAATCGAATTCGCTCCCCGACTCATGCCCCGTCAGATTGATGCAGCCGGTTCGGAAATGCTTAGTTCGCACCTGGAGAAACTGGGACTCACCATTCATACTTCCAAACAGACAGCAGCAATTGAAGGGGAGGATCAGATTTCCGGTTTGCGTTTTCAGGACGATAGCCGACTTCAGGTGGATATGCTCGTAATCTCAGCAGGCATCAAGCCAAGAGATGAGCTGGCAAGATTAGCCGGATTGGAACTTGGGCACCGGGGTGGAATATTGGTGAATGATCTCTTACAAACAAGTGATCCCTCCATTTTTGCCATCGGAGAATGCGCCCTGCATAATGGAATGATTTACGGCCTGGTTGCACCTGGCTATGATATGGCAGATATTCTTGCTTCGCAACTGGCCGGGAATAACCGGCACTTCACCGGTTTTGATATGAGCACCAAACTCAAACTGATTGGAGTGGATGTGGCAAGTTTTGGAGATCCGATGCTCGAAGGTCCGGATACCCGAATTATTCGTGTGGCTGATTCCATCAATGGTGTTTACAAACGAATTAACCTGAGTGCAGACGGTAAAAAATTATTGGGTGGTGTGCTGGTTGGAGATGCCTCCTCTTACAATCAATTGGTGCAGGTATGTAAAGGGTTTATGCCGCTTCCTGAAAAACCGGAGGAATTAATTCTTGGATCCAAAACCGGAGGTTCAGCAGCAGCAGGAATAGCCGCATTGGCAGAGGATGCCATCATTTGCAGTTGTGAAGGCATTTCCAAAAAATCAATCATCGATGCGGTCAATCAGGGAAATGAAAGTTTCGATTCCATAAAAAAATGTACCGGTGCCGGATCCGGATGTGGTGGCTGTACCCCAATGGTAAAAGATATCCTGCAGGCAGAACTGAAAGCAAAAGGGAAGCTTGGTAAGGTAGTGGTATGTGAACATTTTGGCTATAGTCGTCAGGAATTGTTCGATATCATCAAGATTAAAAAATTACAATCCTACGATGAAGTGCTTGATACGGCAGGTAAAGGAGATGGCTGTGAAATTTGCAAACCGCTGGTGGTTTCCCTGCTTGCCAGTATTTGGAATGATATGATCCTGAAGAAAGGGAATGATACCGCTCAGGACAGTAACGATCGGTTTCTTGCTAATATCCAGAAGGGGGGTACCTATTCTGTGGTACCCCGCATTCCGGGCGGAGAAATTACACCGGATAAATTATTGGTAATTGGATCGGTGGCGAAAAAGTATGGACTCTATACCAAAATTACCGGCGGACAACGAATTGATTTATTCGGCGCCCATCTGGATGATCTTCCCTTTATCTGGGAAGAATTGATTGAGGCTGGGTTTGAAAGCGGACATGCCTATGGTAAAGCCCTTCGCACCGTAAAAAGTTGTGTGGGAAGTACCTGGTGCCGGTTTGGTTTGCATGATTCCGTGAGTTTTGCCATCCGCATTGAAGAACGGTATAGAGGCATACGTGCACCCCATAAAATTAAATCGGCGGTATCCGGCTGCATCCGGGAATGTGCAGAAGCACAGAGCAAAGACTTTGGTCTGATTGCAACGGAAAAAGGATGGAATTTATTTGTTGCCGGAAATGGTGGCTCCAAACCACAACATGCCGTATTGCTTGCCTCCGATATTGATGAGGCAACCTGCATAAAATACATCGATCGCTTCCTGATGTTTTATATCAAAACGGCTGATCCGCTAACCCGTACGGCAACCTGGCTGAATAAGCTCGAAGGAGGATTGGCCTATTTGAAAGAAGTTATATTGGAAGATTCATTGGGCATTGCAGATGAATTGGAAGCGGAAATGCAGGGCCTTGTAGATAATTACCAGTGCGAGTGGAAAGAAGCCATTAATAATCCGGAAATCCGCAAGCGCTTTCAGCATTTTGTGAATGCTCCCGGAGAAAAAGATCCAACAGTTCAATTTGATCCCATGCGCAGCCAGAAACGCGCCATGGAATGGAAATAAGCCGCTACGATTGCCTGCCCATATACACCATCACTAAACTTTCGGTATATGAGCAACCCAACAACAACCATCCAATGGATGCCGGCCTGCCGAGTGGACGATGTTCCCTCGAACGGCGGTGTCTGTGTAAAACTGGAAGAGGAGCAGATTGCCCTCTATCATTTCACCCGACGTGGCGAATGGTATGCCACTCAGAATGAATGTCCGCATCGTAAACAAATGGCCCTGAGCCGCGGACTGCTGGGATCTCAGGCGGATGAGCCTAAGATTACCTGCCCTTTTCACAAAAAATCATTTTCCCTCCGCACAGGTGAATGCCTGAACGGCGATGAATGTTCGCTTCGCACCTATCCCGTTAAAGTGGAGGAGGCTATGGTGTATATCGGCCTCGAGTGATTGCCTGCCATAAAGAAGCAGTAACCAGAAATCAATCAAAACTATGCTTAAAATTTTAGATGCCAAATGGGGGGTGGCAATCGCTTTAAACCTGCTGATTCCCCTATTTTCTGAAGCGCAACTGGAGTTAAGTGCTCAATTACGAACCCGATCAGAACTCCGGCATGGAACAGGTAATCTAATAAGAAAAGATCAGGCATCCGCTTTTTTTACTTCCCAAAGAACCAGACTGAATCTATCCTATAAGTATGGGGGCATTCAGTTTTTTACCAGCCTGCAGGATGTTCGGGTATGGGGGCAGGATGCATCTTCGATAAGTTCGGCTGATGGTAATCGTTTTGGATTACACGAAGCTTGGGCAATAATCCCGTTAAAAACTATGGATAGTGCGGTGAATTCTCCAACAGGGCAATTGAGCCTGAAAATTGGAAGACAGGAATTGCTCTATGATGACAGTCGTTTATTGGGAAATCTGGACTGGCTGCAACAGGCCCGCCGACACGATGCCGCACTCTTGAAATGGACTAAGGGAACCTGGAAAGCCGATTTGGGAGTGGCTTTCAATCAGCATACCGATGCATTTTCCTATGATGGAACCTATTATACCCCGGGCAATCTGGCATCCAGTGTTAAAAATTCAAAAGGAGAACTGGTTCCGGTGCCTGCCAATTTTATTCCGCTGGTAAATGCACAGGGAATCAGCAGTCTTCAGGGACAGCCGGCATTGGCAGGTCCGCCTTCCACCAATGCATTGCGGCAGCATTATAAATCCTTGCAGTTTTTGCACCTGAATAATAAAAAAGGAGCACGTGAATTGTCGTTTTTATTATTGGCAGATCAGTTTCAACAATACCGGCTGGATTCTGTATCCAATAATTACAATGGTGAAACTGCGTATGTGTATGGCCGTAATTATAAGACCAGCGGATTCAATACAAGAATAACTACAGGGATATTAGTACAACAGCCACTAACAAAAAATCAACTAACTGTTACGGCTGGTTTCTATTTTCAGGGCGGTAAAGACCCTGATGGAAAAGAACTCAGGGCCTATACCTCAACCCTTCAGCTTCACCTGAAGAAAAAACAATCGAGCTGGCAGGCGGGATGGGATTTTCTTTCCGGAAATAAAACCGGATTGACCCCGGATCAGTCAAGGCGCTTTGATCCATTGTATGGTACCCCGCATAAATTCTGGGGACAAATGGATTTTTTCTATGCCGGAACAGGATCGCCCGCAGGAGGGTTGAACAATGCATACCTGAAATATGCATACAAGTCAAAGAAGAACTATGAATCCGCTGCAGAACTGCATTATTTCGGTCTGGCCAACCGGCAGACCAGTTTGAATGGGATAAAACTATCGCCCTATCTCGGAACAGAACTTGACTGGATTCAGCGCTATCAGATGAATCCAATCACTCAGGTGGAATTGGGCACAGCCCTGTTATTTGCAAGTAAATCAATGATAACTGCAAAAGCACAACCGGCAGGTAATTATCAGCGAACCGCCTGGTGGGTTTATCTGCAACTCAATATCCGCCCCTTTTTATTCAAACAATCAACAACCAATAAATAAGTAGTTATGGCAGTAACGAACCAACCATTGGATCATCTCCCTGTGTTATCAATGAAAGGTGTACAAATGAAAACCTTTCATGTTACCTGGCTCACTTTTTTCATCTGTTTTTTCGGCTGGTTTGGCCTGGCTCCATTGATGCCAACCATTAAAGAGGATCTTAGTTTAACCAAAAGTCAGATTGGCAATATTGTGATTGCATCCGTATCAGGAACCATTCTTGCCCGCCTGCTGATAGGTCGTTTATGCGATACATGGGGCCCAAGAAAAACCTATATTTTATTGTTGCTTGTAGGTTCTATTCCTGTTTTCCTGGTGGGATTGGCACAGAGTTATACCAGTTTTTTATTATTTCGCTTAGCCATAAGTGTTATAGGGGCTTCTTTTGTAATAACCCAATACCATACTTCCCAGATGTTTGCACCTGCCATTAAAGGAACAGCTAATGCGGTGGCGGGAGGCTGGGGTAATTTGGGTGGGGGAGTCACTAATATGTTGATGCCCCTGGTTTTTGCAGTAATTGTTGCAGCCGGATTTGCACCTGAAAAAGCCTGGCGATATGCCATGATTTTACCGGGCTCGCTGATGTTGCTGGCTGCGTATCTGTATTACCGTTATACGAAAGATACACCCCGGGGAAATTTCTCGGAATTGAATAAAGAGAAGAAAGCTGCCGCTAAAACAGATTATCGGATCCTGCTCGACTGGCGGATCTGGTCGCTCTCGCTTGCCTATGCTGTTTGTTTTGGAATGGAGATCACTTTTGATAATGTGGCCGCACTTTATTTTGTTGAGGAGTTTGGTTTATCGCAGGCCGGAGCAGGCTTTTGGGCTGGGGTTTTTGGTTTTATGAATTTGTTCGCCCGTGCATTGGGTGGGTGGCTGGCTGATAAAGTGGGTCGCAAACATGGTTTAAAAGGGAAAGGCTCATTGCTGGCCCTGGTTTTATTGCTGGAGGGACTGGGTATTATTTTATTCGCTGCCGCCGGCTCATTAACTATGGCAATAATAAGCATGATTGGATTTGCGCTTTTTTTAAAAATGGCAAATGGAGCCACCTATGCAATAACACCATTTATCAATAAAGACAATGTTGGATTGGTTAGTGGCATTGTTGGAGCAGGTGGTAATCTGGGCGGAATGTTATTCGGGTTTTTATTCAAAAGCAGCAGTATCAGCTACTGGCAGGCATTTCAATACATCGGCTTTGTAGCAATTGGTATATCACTGCTTGTTTTCTTTACCCGATTTGCTGCCAAATCAAAAACACAGGTAATGACCACCAGTCTGGAAGCGGTGGCCTGATATATTTATGAAAAGAAAAGAAACAACGAATGGTTACCGGACAACCTGTTGCTATTGCGGAGTTGGCTGCGGGATATTGGTTAAAAAAGATACCAATGGATTGTTGCAGGTGGATGGAGATCCGGATCATCCCGTGAACCGGGGCCAGTTATGCAGTAAGGGCATGAACCTGCACCATACCGTTAATAACCGGGAGGACCGGTTACTGTTTCCTCAAATGCGCTGGAGCCGAAATCATCCACTGGAGCGGGTTAGCTGGGATACTGCCATGGAGCGGACCGCCAAAGTATTTCGTACACTTATTCAAAAATATGGTCCGGATGCCGTTGCGTTTTACGCTTCGGGGCAATGTTTGACGGAAGAATATTATCTAATTAATAAACTGGTGAAGGGGTATATCGGAACCAATAATATAGATACTAATTCGCGCTTATGCATGAGCAGCGCTGTGGCAGGCTATAAAAAAACATTGGGAGAAGATACTGTTCCGGTATGTTATGATGATATTGAACTGGCGGAAACAATATTAGTAGCAGGTGCAAATCCGGCCTGGTGCCATCCTATTTTATGGAGAAGGGTGGAAGCGGCTAAAGCGGCTAATCCGTCTATGAAAATCATTGTTACTGATCCAAGGAAAACACAATCTGCGCAATTGGCCGATTTGCATCTGCCGATTTATCCGGGTACAGATATCACCCTTCATCATGCCCTGGGTCGGATTCTGATTGAAGGCGGCTATCTGAACATGCATTTTATAGAAGCGCATTGCGAAGGGTTTCAGGAATACAAGGAGCAGGTTTTTTCCAAAACAGTAGAAGAAGCTGCAGCTATTTGCGGATTAGAGCTGGCCGATATTTATCTGGCAGCAAACTGGATTGGTGAATCAAACGCTTTTTTGTCGATGTGGACCATGGGGCTGAATCAAAGTGTGGTGGGTGTTAATAAAAATGTTTCGCTGATCAATCTGCATTTAATCACGGGTCAAATAGGAAAACCGGGTGCAGGACCCTTATCGCTTACCGGGCAACCAAATGCCATGGGTGGAAGGGAAGTAGGTGGGTTATCAAATATGTTGCCAGCCCATCGTAACCTGCAGGATCCGGCGCACCGTGCGGAAGTTGAACAATTCTGGAAAATTGAGCCAGGAAAAATTGCCGCTCAACCCGGATTGACCGCAACCGAATTGTTTGATGCCCTGGACGAAGGAAAACTGAAAGCAGTTTGGATTATTTGTACCAACCCACTTGTCAGTTTACCCAATGTACGAAAAGCAGAAGCGGCATTGAAAAAAGCAAAGTTCGTGGTGGTTCAGGAAATTACCAGTAAAGCAGAGACGCTTGGCTACGCCGATGTGGTTTTTCCGGCAGCTGCCTGGACAGAGAAAGAAGGCAGCATGACCAACGCAGAACGAAGGATAACGCATCTTCCAAAAATTATGGAAGCTCCTGGTGAAGCCCTGCCGGATGCTGAAATTATTCAACGTTTTGCAAATGCGATGAGTTATCCCGGTTTTGCGTTTAAATCACCAGCCAACATATTTGATGAACACGCAGCATTGACAGCCGGAACCAATATGGATATGAGCGGTGTCACTTATTCATTGTTACAACAGTATCGATCTGTCCAATGGCCGTTTAAAAAAGGAGATTCCACAGATCAACTAACACAAACGGCTAAACGCTTATTTGAAGATGGGAATTTTTTTACACCATCCGGAAAAGCGAGGATTCAATCGGTTCCGGATGCAAATAAAAGTATTTCGCTGACACCGGAATTTCCATTGATCCTGACAACTGGCCGGCTGAGAGACCAGTGGCATACAATGAGTAAAACAGGAAAAGTCAATAAGCTGAAACAACATATTCCAGTTCCGGTTTTATCGATGCATCCATTTGATGCTGCGGAACGAAAGCTGAATGATCAGCAGATGGTAGTGGTGGATTCGGAATTTGGATCGGTACGTGTACTCCTGCAATTGGATAACACCATCAAAAAAGGTGTGGTATTTCTTCCTATGCATTGGGGGAAAACTAATGGAATGGATTTGTTGAGAGCCAATAATCTGACAAATGATTTGGTTGATCCGGAAAGTAAGGAGCCTGATTTTAAGTTCACCCCTGTTCAGGTGGAAGCATATCGTCCGGCTCGCAGAAAAATTCTGGTGGCTGGTGCAGGTGCAGGCGCCTGTGGATTTTTGCGATCCTATCGGCAATTGAATGAAACGGATAAAATTGAATTGTTCAGTAAGGAAGATCTTCCTTTTTATAATCGGGTTTTATTACCCGACTACTTATCTGGTCACTTGCCCTGGCAGCAATTGATAAAATTAAGTGATAAAGAAGTCTTTGAACTGGATGCGACGCTGCATAAGGGAGTAAGTATTGAAAAAGTAAATCGCCAGGAGAAAACGGTGGTTGATAGCAATGGTCTGGTTCATTCCTACGATGTTTTACTATTGGCTACCGGAAGCCGCGCAGCTTTATTACGCGATGTTCCTGACCTGGAGGGAATTTATACTATGCGAACTAAAAAGGATGCGGATGCTTTTCAGCAGGAATTAAATGGAAAAAAAGGCCCGGTTGTAATTGTGGGTGGCGGATTATTGGGAATCGAGCTGGCTGTTGCATTGAGGGAGATGGATAGGGAAGTAATAATGATCCAACGGATTTCAAGGTTGATGGACCGGCAATTGGATCCTTTGGGAAGTCAGTTCCTGCATGATACATTGATTGAAAAAGGAGTAACTATTTATTATAACGACGAAATAGATCGCTACCTGGGTAGTTCGGAACTGGATGGAATTCGGCTGAAGAGCGGTATCCTTATTTCCAGTAAGCTGATGGTAATTGCCATAGGAACAGTTCCCAATATTGAACTGGCAAGGGAAAGCGGACTCGCTATTCAGCGGGGTGTGGTGGTCGACAATTATCTTCAAACAAGTGATCCTTCCATTTTTGCCATTGGTGAAATTGCGGAATGGCAACAGCAGTTATTTGGAATAACGGCTGCTGCTGAACAACAGGCAGGGGTGGTAGCTAATTTTTTAGCAGGGGATATTGCCCGTTCCTATCAGGGTTCACTGCTGATGAATATTCTGAAAATTCCGGGTGCTAATTTTTGTTCAATGGGAATGGTTGAATGTCCGGGTGAACCAGGTTATGAAGAAATTCTTTTCCTTGATAAATCAAGGCGTTATTATAAAAAATGTATAGTATATAAAGACCGGCTGGTGGGTGCTTTGCTTATAGGAGATAAAACCGAGTTTCTTGAATTCAAAAATCTGATTGAACAGGGTACAGAATTAAGTGAGAAGCGGCTTCAGTTACTGCGAGCCGGAAAAACTGCAGAACCTGTATTGGGTAAATTGGTTTGCAGTTGTAATAATGTAGGCAGTGGGAATATCCAACAGAAAATTAGGGAAGGATGTACCGATCTGGTACAGCTCTGTCAGTTAAGCGGTGCCGGTATGGGATGTGGTAGTTGCCGTCCTGAAGTGAAGCAGTTGCTGGAAGAGCAATTGCAACGAAAATCAATTTCATCCACCGACAAAATACTGTTGTAATGAAAAGTATTAAGGTCAATTGCAAGGGCGGTATGATTTCACCCGGACAATTATACAACCTGATGGTTGCTTGTGAGAAGGCGGGAATTCATTGGGTGAAAGTTGGTCTTCGGCAACAACTCATATTACCATTGGAAGAAGGAAACGTTGAAATTCTGGTTAAAGAACTGGATCGGCTGGGAGTTTTATATGAATCGGAGGGTGATCGCTTTCCGAATATTACCAGCTCTTATCCGGCTGTAGAAAGTTTGATGGCTGCAGGCTGGCTTACGGAAAATGTGTACAAAGATGTGCTGGATGCATTTCAATACCGGCCGGAAATCAAGATCAATATTTGCGCACCCAACCAGAGTTTTACTCCGCTTGTTACCGGAAATATCAATTGGATTGCGGATCCGGTTCATCCGCATTACTGGCATTTGCAGGTTCGGTTTCCAAAAACAAATGCCCTTATGGAATGGACAAAACAAGTGTATACAAATGACCTGGCACGTTTCTCAGAAATACTGGAATGGAAGCTGAAGGGCATGGAGTTTCGGGAAGAACGCTTTGTGTTGGAAATGCAGGTTTTGCTGGATGAAATCTGCCGGGATTATAACATGTTATATCGGACTGCTGATAAACAATGTGTGCTGCCATCATTTAATCTGCCTTATTACGAAGGACTTAATAAATGGGGTCAACATTACTGGATTGGTATCTATCGGAGAAATGAACAGTTTGCAATTGGTTGGTTGAAGGAGCTTGCCATGCTTTGTCTTGATACCAAAATTGGTCAGATCTGTTCCACTCCATGGAAATCGATCATTATAAAAGGAATTCAGGAAGCAGATCGGGAAAAATGGACAGATTGGCTGGATATCTGTCGCCTGAATGTTCGGCATGCAGCCAATGAATTGAATTTTCAGGTGGAGGATGACTGTTCAGCAGCACTGGAGTTGAAGGAATACCTGGTTAAACGCATCCTGCGCGATGATCTGCGAACTTTTGGTTTATGTCTGGGTATCAAAACAAGAAATAAATCAGAGATCTATAGCAGTTTGCTGATTCGAAGGCGTCCTATATTCCGAATAGGATGGCTAAGGGGATGGCATGTTTATGATATTGTAATGGCTCAGGAATATAATCCCAATCAGCGATCCGAAAAACTGGTGAGTGCTGCCAATCCCAGGTGGTTATTGTATGAGCAATTACGAAGAGCGGTGGTTGCATATTATCAGAATAGTGAAAAGGAAGAGGAGAAAAAGGGGAAAGAGGAGAAAGGGGTGAAAAAGGAGGCGGTAAGAATACAGGCTGAATTGTATTCCTGTTCAGGATGCGGAACGGTATACGACAGCCGGCTGGGGGATGTGGAAGCCGGAATTCCTTCAGGAACAAGGTTTGATAAGCTGCCGGAAGAATACTGTTGTTCAGTTTGCGAGGAAGGATTGGATGGGTTCTATAAATCTGCCGGAGAATTATAGTTTTTTAAAAAAACCTGCTCAGAGATGGCAAGTTCAATTAACTGCGAACCAAAGCTGTCCAAAATATACCGCATGCTGAATTTTTCCAGTTTATTCAGGACCGTCTGATTGTAAATTTTCTTCAGCGTATCAGGATGAAAAATTGAACACATAGGTTCTGGTTGCTGGTTGATAGAATAGCAGATGGCGGGAGGGAAAGAATATTGAATGAATTTTTTCAATAGTTGATCTGCCATTAGTTCGGGTAAATCAGGAAGATCGCAGGCCAGTAAAACAATAGCCTGATCCGGAAATTTTATATGAGCAGAAAGCAACCCTTTTAATGGGCCATGAACCGGTAGATTCGGGTTGTCAAAGAGCAGTTGTGCTTCCTCGAACTGGCTGGTATAGCCCGCCCGCTGGCTTTCATTGACTGAGAGATAAACCGGAAGCTTCAGTGCCTGTAATTTGTTGCTGGCTTTTGCAGCCCAGGCAATTCCATCCTGTTGAAATAAACCTTTATCCGTATTCATGCGGGAGCTTTTTCCGCCGCATAAGACCAATCCGATATATGATAGAGGTTTCATATTAAAATTCAAAGTACATCAATTTGGAATTCTTTCTTACTTTTAAGTGGACCAAAGATAGCTGCCATGAAATTGGACCAGACTCTGATACAAGAAATTGCGCAGGGAAGCGAACCTGCTTTCCAGGAGTTGTTCAATAAATATTATCCCACTGTATATCAATATCTGCTGAAGGTTGTAAAGTCGAAAGAAATTGCAGAGGAAATTGCGTCGGATATTTTTTTGAAATTATGGCTTGGAAAAGAAATGATTGGAGATATTCAGTCGATGCACGCATTTCTACGAACCGTTTCAACAAATAAAGCAATAGATTTTTTCCGGTCAGCTTCAAGGCAACAGAATATACGTAAACTCGTTGAAAAAGAATTAAATAGCTATCAAAACCAGCCGGCAGATTACCAATTGCTGGATCATGAATACCAAACCCTGCTTTCGAAGGCAATAGAACAATTGTCGCCGCAACGAAAGCTGGTATTTTCGTTGAGCAGGGTAGAAGGCTTAACGCATGAAGAGATTGCAGAAAAACTTCAGTTATCCAGAAACACTGTCCGGAATACAGTAGTGGAGTCGTTAAAAATTGTGCGTGATTTTCTGCAAAAGCACGGGGTTGATGGAATGGCTTTCTGGCTAGCTTATGTTTCCGTTTAATTTTTTTGTGAAGCAATAGTACTACCCTCTTTATGCATACGTCATAGTTGGTAGTAAACGATTGCCTGCATGTCATCGAATCCGATAAGATTACAGTATTTGCTGCGCAAATACCTGGAGAATAAATTAACACCGGAAGAGCGCCCGGAGTTTTGGAACCTGCTATCCGAACTTTCAGAAAATGATCTGGTGTCGGAAGAATTGCACCAGCTTTGGGACAGGCAGGCCATGGAAGCGTCCATAGCACCTGAGCAGGTACAATCAGCCTACCAGCAGTTACAATATAAAATAATTCAACAAAAAACGAAGTCGTCATCACCAGTTGTGTCAGTTCGTCGCTATGGTTGGCAGCTTGCTGTTGCTGCATCTGTAGTGTTTTTACTTGGTTTATTCTGGCTAAATCGTCCTGCAGATGTGCTCATTTCAAATGAACCCACTATCGCTGGCGCAATTCCGAAAATGCAGCCCAGTATGCAGACGCTTCCGGATGGTTCCATAGTTTCACTCAATAAAAAAGGCAAAATTGATTCCATCCGTTTTACAACCGGATTAAGAGAGGTATTTCTGAGCGGAGAAGGGTTTTTTAATGTACAGCATGATGCAGACAGGCCTTTTCTGGTTCATGCCAATGGAATCATAACGCGGGTATTAGGCACTAGTTTCAATGTAAAAACAAGTCCGGGTGAAAATCGGGTTTCTGTCACAGTTACCAAGGGACGCGTACAAGTGGAAAAAGCCGGTCAGCAGCAACCGTTGGCTGTCCTTTCTCCAGGCGAACAACTGGTGGTGCAAGAAAATCAACCAGTTGAATTAATTACAAAAGCAAATATCGAAGAAGTAATAGAATGGAAAAACGAGGCTTTACTGTTTGATAATCAATCTCTACCCGAAGCTGCTGAGGTCTTATCAAAAAAATTCGCTGTGTCAATCATAATACAGGATTCAATAGTACTGAAACAGCAGTTTACAGCAGATTTCAGTGATAAGAGTCTGACTGAAATAATGGATATCGTCAGTGTATTAACCGGTACTTCCTGGCGGAAACAGGGAGATACTGTTATAATAGAGGAAACAAAAAAGCTACCCTAAGCGGAAACCAGGGTAGCCGGTTGTTTTAAATATTGCGTAACATCTAAAACAGTTTAAAGTTATGAGATTTCTCGTAAGGGGGAAGGCATTTTCTGTGCCCCAACGAATCACCCCGTCCCAAAATTGGCGTTTCATTATGAGAGTGAGCTGCATCCTGATTACCGTACTATTGGTTAGCGTTCAATTGCTGATGGCAGAGCCCGGCAGGGCACAGGCACTTGAATCTACCCGGGTATCTGTTGGCTTATCCGGCGCATCGCTGAAAGAGGCAATCGTTCAGATAGAGCGCCAAACAAACTTCAAATTTGCTTTTGTGGAAGCCAATCTGGCTCCATTCGGGAATCTTCATATTCCCAAAAGGAATCGAACCGTGGCCCAAACCCTCAATTTATTATTGGCAGGAACGGACCTGAAATACATTGTAAAACATAATACAATTCTGATTATCCGGGATGACCGATCGGAGCTTTTTTTAAGTGAGGACTCGGTTGTCAGCCGGCTTCCCGTCATTTTACAGGATGGGATCATTACTATTAAAGGTAAAATCAACGATGCTAATGGTTTAGCTTTGGCAGGTGTTAGTATTTCCATTAAAGGAAAAGAAGAAGGTGTTTATTCAGATGCCGCCGGGGTATTTACGATAAATGCTCCGGAAAATGGTACGCTGGTGTTTACATCCATCGGGTATAAAATTTTGGAAGTTCCTATAAATAAACGAACTGAAATAGCCGTACAATTACAGAATGATATCCGCGGACTAAATGAAGTGGTGGTGGTAGGTTATGGAACAAGGCGGAAAAAGGACCTCACCGGTTCAGTTGCTCAAATCAGTGCCGACGAATTAAATGCATTTCCAACCACCAATGTAATTCAGGGGCTAACCGGCCGTGCGGCAGGAGTTCAGGTAATTCAGAATAATGGTGCACCAGGCGGTCCAATCAGTGTTCGCATCCGTGGTACCAATTCTATTCTAGGAAGTAATGAGCCGCTGTATGTAATTGATGGTTTCCCTTTTTCAGGTAACCCTACTTTCCTGCAAAATGCAGATATCGAGTCAATTGAAATATTGAAAGACGCCTCTTCAGTTGCGATTTATGGTTCAAGAGGTGCAAATGGGGTTGTTATCATTACTACAAAAAATGGCAAAAAAGGTGGCCGCACATTGGTGGATATTGAAACCAGTTATACCATTCAGCAGCCTGCAAAAAAGATCAAACTGATGAATGCAGAGCAATATGGTCTGCTTTACAATGAGCAGGCTGCAAATGATGGATTGGCACCCTATTTCACAGATGATCAAATCAATGGATTTCGTTCCATGAAAAGTGTTGACTGGCAGGATCAGGTAATGCAGAAAGCACCGATGTCCAATACCAACCTTTCTGTAAGTGGAGGAAATGAAAAAACCCAGTTTGCATTGTCTGCCGGTGCTTTTCTTCAGGATGGCATCATAAAAAACAGTGATTTTGACCGCTATAATCTGCGAACCAATCTAAATCATACCATCAGTAAGATATTTAGTGTTTCCTCCAGCCTGGCTTTAACAAGAATCAGCAGTTATCGCCAAAATTCGGGCAGAGGTAACCGTGGGGGCGATCTCATTTCTGCAATAATGACGGCACCACCAACTCTCAGTCCGTTTAATGACGATGGTACTTATCGCCGTTTAAATACTGCCTATCCGTTTATTTCTAATGTGTTGATTAATCCGATGACGACGATCGATAAAATATCAGATCGGATTCAGGCAGATCGGATTCTCGCCAATGCAGCATTAACCATCAAACCGATGGATGGGTTATCGATCCGGATTTCAGGTGGTGTCGAACGTTCTTCTGATCGAACAGATTATTATAGTATGATTGAACCATCTACTAACTCTATAGGAAGTGCAAGTGTGGGTACTTCCGGTAACCTGAGTTTGTTGAATGAAAATATTGTCACCTATTCCAAGACCTTTGGTATACATGCATTAACTGCAACAAGTGGGTTTTCCTATCAGGACTTTACGAGTGAATATATGAATGCTAGCGGCAATGGTTTTTTGAGTGATGTTTTGGAAACAGCCAACCTGCAGGGAGCAGCTACCCCGGGAATTCCAAGTTCAGGATACAGCAAATGGACCTTGCTATCCTACCTTGGAAGAATCAACTACAGCCTGCTTGACAGGTATCTTTTCACCGTGAGTATACGCCGCGACGGCTCCTCGCGATACTCTCCTGAAAACAAATGGGGAAATTTTCCCAGTGCTGCATTTGCCTGGAGAGTAAGTGATGAGAAATTCTTTGAGCCGGTAAAATTCATGAATGAATTAAAATTACGGGTTAGTTATGGTTCAACGGGTAGTACCGCCATCAGTCCGTACCAGACACTGAATCAGCTGAGTTCCGGTAAAACTATTTTTGGTGATGCCCTGTTCAATACACTCGCACCCGGATCCGTATTACCTGGTGATCTGAGATGGGAAACAACCAATCAGTTTGATGCTGGTTTGGATGCCTCTTTTCTTGAAAACCGGCTACATTTCACCTTTGATTATTACAAAAAAATAACAAAAGATCTCCTGAACTCAGTTCAGCTACCAGCATCAATGGGTTATACCAGCACTGTTCAAAATGTGGGAGAAATTCAGAACCAGGGATTTGAATTTAGCCTGGATGCTGCTGTTATCAGCACACCCGATCTCAAGTGGAATCTAACAGCCAACCTTTCCAGAAGTGTAAATAAAGTACTCAAATTATATGGCGGACAGGATATACTTGGTTCGACTTTTTATACGGGTGCTATTGGCGATCATGTAAACCTTTTACGTGAAGGACAACCACTCGGAATTTTCTATGGATATAAAGAAGCTGGTTATTCTGAAACCGGTAATCTATTATACGAAGATCTTTCAAAAGACGGAATCATTAGTGCTGCTGATAAAACCTATATCGGCAATCCAAATCCTGATTTTATATATGGGCTTAATAGTACGTTGTCGTATAAAGATTTTGAGTTCACCGTTTTCCTTCAGGGTTCCCATGGTAATGATATTTACAACCTGAATAAAACCATTACACTTGATCTGGGCATGGGGCTTAACCTTCCGGTTGATGTATATGAAAATCACTGGACGCCGACCAATACAAATGCAGCTTATCCAAAAATATCCAGACTGTTGAATAATAATATGTCTGATCGGTTTGTGGAAGATGGTTCTTTCCTGAGGTTTCGGAATATTCAATTGGCCTACAACCTTAGGGGTGAAAAAATAGGTGCTAAATGGTTGCGCAATGCACAGTTGTATATAAGCGGACAAAACCTGATTACCTTCACAAAGTATTCCTGGTTTGATCCTGAAATCAGTTCCTTTGGTGGTTCCAATTCCATCAATATGGGGATCGATTATTTTTCTTATCCCACTTCCAAAGCCGTCACATTTGGAATTCGTAGCGGATTTTGATTCATTCACAGTTAAACAGAATATCATGAACTATCGAATAATATTTGCCGGTACCGTTTTATTTCTGGCATCCTGTACCAGGCAGCTGGATGAAAAGCCGAAATCAATAGCCGTTGAAACCTTTTATAATACCAAGGAAGAAGTAGATGCAGGATTGAATGCCATTTATCCTCCCTTAAGATCTGGCGGTATGCTGGGTGGTTTATATACGGTTCAGGTTGAAACCTATGCTGATTATATGTATGGAAGAGGAAGCCATGCAATGTTAAGTGATTATGCCGGGCTTGATAATACCAATCGATCCAGAACAGATGGTTCCTGGAGAGAATTGTATACAGCTATCAGAAATGCCAACATTATTCTCGATCGTGCTCCCGGAGCAACAAGTATGAGCGAACAGGATAAAGCTTTTGCAATTGGAGAAGCCCGGTTTTTACGTGCCTTAAGTTATTTTCATCTGGTAAAAAATTGGGCGGGAGTCCCCATTCGGACGGTGGAAAATATGGATGCCATTGATGTTAAGAGGAGTACGCAGGAAGAAGTATATGCGCAGATTCTGGAAGACTTGCTGGCTGCTGAAACCGGATTACCTGATCAGTCGAGGTTGGCCGGTGCGCCTAATAAAATGGCGGCTAAGGCAGTATTGGCAGATGTTTACATGCACCTGAACAGATGGCCGGAAGTGAAGCAAAAGGCAGGTGAAATAATTGCTTCAGGTAAGTATTCACTGGTGCCAATAAGCACGGCAACCGATTATGAAAAGATTTATGGAGCGGATGTGGTAACCAGTACGGAAGAAGTATTTTATTTGAAATTTTCCCGTCAGGGTAATACGCAGGGTTTTGGATATATAATGTATGCGCATTATCCGAATTCAGGCTATTTCCCTCCTGGAGGTTATTATACCAATTACAGTGATGCCGAAGCGAATCCATTGATGAAAAACTGGGATCGAAATGATTTGCGCTATCAATACAACTGGTACAATCAGACATTTGGACTTGGTCCCAATACTATCCTGAATAAAAAATTCTTTGACCGGCAGGCAACGAATGCCAACAACGGAGGCAATGATTACCCAATGTACAAATATTCAGATATTATTTATATGTATGCCGAAGCAGATGGCCGTATCAATAATGGAGGTACTGCTGAAAGCTTGGAATGGGTAAATAAAATTCATCGGAGATCCTATGGATTACCAATGGATCAGCCGGCTGCCAATGATTTTATTCTGGCTGATTATGGGTCAACGAATGCATTTGTTGATTTGGTTGTACAGGAACGCATGTATGAGCAAATGTATGAAGGTAAAAGATGGCATGAATTAAAACGACTTGGAATTGTAAATGAAGCAGTGCTTGCCAATAAAGGAAAAACAGTGGCAGAGAAACACCTGCTTTGGCCTATTCCGGTAAGTGAAACGAATTATAATAAAGCAATTGATCCGGTTGCAGACCAGAACCCTGGTTATTAATCAAAATGAACTAAAATGAAAGAACTATTGAAACGATTGCTGGTTATGCTGGCATTTATTCCCTGCGTAACTTTCTCGCAGACAGTAAAAACAGTTGATATCTGTGTTTACGGTGGAAGCTCTGCCGGTGTAATGGCAGCCTACACAGCAAAAAAAATGGGCAAATCAGTGCTGCTGATTGAACCTGGTAAAAGATTGGGCGGATTGACAAGTGGAGGCCTTGGTTATACTGATATCGGTAACAAATTTGCCATTTCCGGACTGGCACTTGATTATTATAGGAGACTTGGAAAGCACTATGGAAAATTTGAATCCTGGATTTTTGAACCATCTGTGGCAGAGTCTTTATTCAAGGAGTATATTAAGCGGGCGAATGTGGAGGTCTGGTATCAGCTGGCATTAAAAGATTTAAAGAAGGATAACGGTGCTATTACGGAGATTAGTCTGGTTGATCCGATGAATGAAACAGCCACTCCAACTCAGATCGTTCGGGCAAAAGTATATCTGGATTGTACTTATGAAGGTGATTTACTTGCAAAGGCAGGTGTTAGTTATACAGTTGGAAGAGAAGCCAATAGCTTATATGGTGAAACTTATAATGGCGTTCAGTTATTGAATAAGCATCAGTTTCCAGATGGAATTGATCCCTATAAAAAACCCGGAGATCCTTCCAGCGGATTGGTATGGGGAATCAGTCCGGCCACACTTGATCCCAATGGCACAGGAGATAAAAAAGTACAGGCCTATAATTTCAGAATCTGCCTGACAAGGGATCCAGCCAACAGGATTCCTATTGAAAAGCCGAAAGATTATGTGGCAGACAGATATGAATTATTATTGCGATACCTTAACTACAGAGGTGCCGGTGATCTGAATCATTTCCTTAAAATGGATATGATGCCCAACAACAAAACCGATATCAATAACAACGGACCTTTTTCAACTGATATGATTGGGATGAATTATGATTATCCGGAAGCAAATTATGCACGTCGTCGCGAAATCACAGAACAACATACCAATTATATAAAAGGTCTTTTGTATTTTATTGGTAATGATCCACGGATGCCTGAACACCATAGAAAGCAGATGCAGGAATGGGGTTATCCGAAAGATGAGTATTTGGAATCCGGACACTGGTCGCCGCAAATGTATGTACGCGAAGCCCGTCGTATGGTGGGAGACTATGTAATGACACAAGCCAATTGTCAGGGACGGGAAGTGGTAACTGACGGTGTAGGAATGGCTGCTTATACAATGGATTCACATAATTGTCAGCGGGTAGTAGTAAACGGAATGGTTAAAAATGAAGGGGATGTGCAGATCGGCGGGTTTGGTCCGTATCCAATCAGTTATCGCTCTTTAATTCCTAAAAAGGCAGATTGTACTAATTTATTGGTACCTGTTTGTCTGAGTGCAAGTCATATTGCTTATGGTTCTATCCGTATGGAACCTGTGTTTATGGTACTTGGGCAATCAAGTGCCATTGCCGCAAGTATGGCAATTGACACTAAAAATGCAGTGCAGGATATTGATATAAAAGCTTTGCAAAATAAAATAAAAATGGATCCTCTGGCAGATGGGTCAACACCGGAAATTTTTGTAGATAACGCTGACCCTATTGCGGTTAAAATGAAAGGCGATTGGAAAAAGGAAGTACGTATTGGGTATGGTCCGGATTTTTTAGTTGCTGAAAATGCCGGGGAATTGGCGTCGGTACGATTTAATCCTGCTATAAAAAAAGAAGGCAAATATTCTGTTTACGTCTATGTGTTGCCGAAGTATCCCGGCCTTGCAGCAAATACCAAAGTTGTCGTGAACGATGGTAAAAAAGAAGAAGTGATACAGATTAATCGGGATCAGTTGCAGGTAAGCGGACAAACATCCGGTGAATGGAAGAAAATTGGAACATTCAAATTAGGTAAGGATGCAAATGTTCGGATAGAGGGGACAGGTGAACCTGGTAAGCTGGTGGCAGATGCCGTATTATTTAAACCGGAATTCTGATAATTAGCAGTATGGATTGGCAGAAAGCCGTTCGCTTAATTGGGGGCGGCTTTTTTGATATGTTCAATTTCATGTATCAACTGTCGGTTTCGGCAGCTAAACTGTGGAACGTTTCGGGTTTGTTGGTTGTCAATATTGTCCATTCAATTTGTCAATTATTTAAACCGATCCATGAAGTATTTTTTACTTATTCTCTACAGTTTTCTAAGTTATTTTTCCTGTTATAGTCAGGCTCCGACCAATCCTTCGAGCAATCCGATTTTTAACGAAAATCAGAAAGAAGGATCCTACCTTACGTTCAGTGTTACAAATGGTAATGGTACCCGCCGATTGGTTGTGGCAAAAAAAGGAAGTCCGGTTACAGCAATCCCTCAGAATGGAATAAGTTATCTGGCCAGTGATCAGTTTGGTCAGGGGTTTGAGCTGGCTACCGGAGAGTTTATAGTTTATGCAAATACAGGAGCCTCAATTACTGTTAGAAATCTCGAACCTTCTACAGATTATCATTTTGCAGTTTTCGAATACAATCTTGTTTCAGGCATTCCGGCATATCTGGTTAGTTCATTTCTTGCAACAAGTACCAGATCCGCATCTCCTCCGGCAACGCAGGCGTCGCAGTTGGTTTTTTCGAATGTTTCGGGAAACAGAGTCCGACTATCCTGGACGAATGGCAGTGGAAGAGGAAGGATGGTGGTAGCCAGAGAGGGCGCACCGGTAAATTCGATACCCACCGATTTAATAAGTTATTCAGCAAGTTCCACTTTTGGATCCGGAACAGAAATTGGTACTGGTCAATATGTTGTTTATAAAAGCAACACCAGCTTTGTTGATGTTTCCAACCTAAGAACCGGTTCGACCTATTATTTTGCAATTTTCGAATATAACGGGAATTCTCAACCGGTGTTTCTAAGTCCAACTACAGCAATTGGATCAATTACAACCGCTGACCGACCAACTTCGCCTGCCACTAATTTGCAGGTAACATCTACAGATGGAAACCGGATGCGGTTAACATGGACGATAGGTTCGGGCCGCGAACGAATTTTAGTAGCCAGAAAAAATGAACCGGTAGCAGGATTGCCACAAGACCTGGTTTCTTATACAGCTAATACTCAATTCGGGCAGGGCATGGAACTATTGCCTGGGGAATTTGTTCTCTATAAGGGAACAGGCAATCAGACAGATGTGTTGAATCTGGAGGCAAATTCAAACTATCACTATGCGTTGTTTGAATATGATTTAAATCAGGCCGGACAACCACAGTATCTTACCGCCACCTATCCGGTGGTTGTAGGAACTACAGTTGCAGTTCCTTCCGTTCAGGCAAGCAATCTGACGGTTAATACAGTAACTGCAAATTCTATTCAACTGAGCTGGGCAAATGGCAATGGCTCGCGGCGATTGTTGATAGGAAGGCTTGGAGCTCCGATAACCGTGTTTCCCGAGGAGTATCGAACATATAGTTCTTCCACCACTTATGGAAATGGGGCATTAATTCAGACAGATAACTATGTTTTATATTGGTCTAATGGAAGTACTGCTACTATTACCGGATTACAGCAGGGTGGTGAATATCATTTTGCCTTATTTGAATCGAATGGATTAAATGGTCCCGTTTATCAAACTAATAATCCGGCAAGGGCTAGTGCAGCAACCTCATCCAGACCAACAATACCTGCAAGCAATTTAACATTTACCTCCATAGAAGGGAATAGTATGCGGATTTCCTTCAACAGAGGTGATGGGGCAGGTCGTATCATCCTTGCAAGAACAGGTTCTGCAGTAACGGCACAACCGGCCGACGGTGTGATCTATTCCGCCAATCAAAATTTTGGTCAGGGGGATGAGATCGCACCTGGACAATTTGTTTTGTATAGTGGTTCTGCAAATTCAGTTGATATTCAAAATTTGTTGCCTGCTAACAACTATTATTTCTCTGTATTTGAATACTCGGGCAGTGGTTCGAATCGGCAATACCTGCTTAGCTCTTTCTTAAGTGGCAACAGATCAACTGTTGGTAGTCCGACTGTTTCCACTTCAAATTTGCAGGTTTCAGCCGAAACAAATAATGCAATTTCCCTTCAATGGACAAATGGAAATGGTTCCAGAAGGGTGATGGTAATAAAAGCAGGAAGTCCGGTTGATGCTGTACCGGTTGATTTGATTTATTATAGTTCATCTAATAATCCGGCAACGGGTACTGATCTGGGAAATGGAAATTATGTCGTTTATAATGGAAGCTCCACGAATATTACCATCAATGGGCTTAGTTCCGGAACACTCTATCATTTTGCTGTTTTTGAGTCGAATGGTAACCTGGCACCAGTATATAAACTCACAGATCCTGCTGTTGTTTCCGGAGCCACTTCAGGCAGACCTACAATTCCCAGCTCCAATCTTCAGTTCACACAAGTGGAGCCAAATTCGGTTCAGCTTAGTTGGAATTCAGGAAATGGCAACCGGCGTATGGTTGTTGCGAAAGAGAATACTGAGGTAACTTTTCTGCCAACAGATGCAGTTTCCTATTTGCACAATGCAATTTTTGGGCAGGGAGATGAAGTTGTATCCAATGAATTTATAGTTTATGATGGCACCTCAAATTCCGTTCAGGTGGAAGGTCTGGAACCTGGGAAAAGCTATCATTTTGCTGTATTTGAATATACGGGAACAGGAGCAACCATTGCCTATTTGACAAGCACATTTGGTACCGGGAATTTTCAAACCCTACCCCGACCAGAACAACCGGCGCAAAATATTCTGTTTAGTAATATAAGTGCAAGTTCTGCAACAGTTAACTGGACATCTGGAAATGGAGCCAGAAGTCTGGTGGTGGTTCGTGCGAATGAACCGGTCGGTTTTGTACCGGTGGATTATACCACTTATCTGGTAAGTTCGGTCTATGGGCAAAGAGCAGTTAGTCCGGATCAATTTGGTGTATTTCAGGGTGCTGGAAATGCTGTTTCTATCACCGGACTGGAAGAAGGAGTTCAGTATTATGTTTCGGTGTTTGAATTGAATGGAACAAGCGCGCCAGTGTATTTAACTACAGCTGCTCCTTCGGCCAGTTTTACTACAACCGGGGCTCCGGCTATTCCGGCGAGTAATCCGGCCTGGTCTGTTTTATCAAATAGTTCCATCCGCCTGCATTGGACCAATGGAAATGGGCAAAGAAGGGTTGTAATCGGGAAGCAGGATATTCCTGTAAATGCATTTCCGGTGAATGGTCAAACCTATTTAGGCAATCCGGCATTTGGTTCAGGCCCTTCTCTGGGGAATGGAAACTTTATATTATATGCAGGTACTGAAAATGAAGTGGTATTAACAAATCTGGATGGTACAAAAGATTACCATTTTCAGATTATAGAGTATAATCAGTTTGGCAGTACCAATACATTGTATCAAACCAATTCTACAGCGAGCTTACTCTTACCTGCCAATTCCATTTTACCGGTAACCTGGGTTGATTTTACTGGTAGAATAGAAATGGGGCAGGTGCAATTGCAGTGGAAAACAAGTTTGGAAGTTTCGAACAGCCATTTTGAGGTTGAATGGAGTGCCAATGGCCACCATTATCAAAGGGCTGGCATTGTAAATGCAGGAAGGCAGGGTAATGGTTTAAATAGCTACAACTGGACAGGTCCCATTGCACAGCCAACCACCTGGTACCGGATAAAACAGGTGGATGAGGATGGTAAGTTCAGTTATTCTTCGGTGTTGATGATTCGCTCGAAGGAGGAAAAGTCGATTCGCATTTTACAAAATCCGGTTAGGCAGCTATTGCGAATCTGGGTGGCTGAGCTATATCTTGGCGCATCTCTGCAACTTGTAAATGTTAGCGGAGTTGTAGTATACTCAGGTAAGATTAATTCCCAATCGCTGCAAATTCCACGGTATTCTTGGGTTCCCGGCATCTATTACCTGACTGTGAGTACAAGCACAGGACGCCAGGTCAGTATGCCGGTGCTGTTTGAATAGTTGGCGCAAAACCGGGACTAGATCCCGGTTTTTATTTTCATTTTAATATGTATTACATAATACATATTTTTAAAAAATGAATTACTGGCTTTTTTTCTTCTTTTTCTGCTTGTCAGGTTCTGTAACTGCCCAGCTTCAGCTAGCTGATTGTTTCGCTGATCATATGATATTGCAAAGGAGCAAACCAAATCCTGTATGGGGAAAGGGTAATCCGAAAGCAGAGATACTGCTTGAATTTGGGAATGTTAAAATCGAAACAAAGGTACAGGAAGACTCCACCTGGAGACTTGTTTTACCAGCATTGAATGTGAATACCAAACCTCAAAAAATAATACTACAATCTGGTAATGAAATGATTTCCCGACAGAATATTCTAATTGGTGATGTGTGGTTATGCACCGGACAATCCAATATGGAATGGGCCTTTTCACGGGACGAATTTGCGAAAGATGAAAAAGCAACTACGAATCAACCCCTGATTCGGTTATATAATACCAGCTTTGCAGGTAAGTATATTTATGGGGTTCCCTATACGGACTCTATTTTAATGCGATTGCAGGTTGACTCCTTTTATTCCGGTTCATGGATGGTTTGTACAGATCAAACTGTACAGGATATGTCTGCCATCGCCTATTATTTTGCAAAAGAAATAGTTACAAACACAGGGGTACCCATTGGAATTATAAATTTGGCAGTCGGAGGTGCTCCAATTGAAACGTTTATAGATAAAGCGGCCATTGCATCTCATCCGGATTTTAAACAAAAACTGGAAGGGAATTGGTTGTATAATCCTGCATTACCAGAATGGATCAGGGAAAGAGGTCGACAGAATCTGGAAAAACGGCTATCTTCTCCAAGTTCTGAAAATTTCGGTCCAAACCATGCTTATAAACCAGGATTTGCTTTTGAAGCGGCCATTCCACGGTTTTCAAAATTACCTATCGCCGGAGTTTTATTTTACCAGGGCGAAAGCAATTCACTTGAAGAAAATCGTGTTTTCGAGTATGGGTCACTGATGCAGTTGCTGGTGAAGAATTATAGAGATTGCTGGAAGAATTCCAAATTGCCATTTTACTGGGTACAATTATCCTCCATAGACACATTGAATTATGCAGCAAGATATTGGCCTGTTTTCAGAAACCTGCAGCGGGAGTTGCTTGATTCCATTCCATACAGCGGAATGGCTGTTACAAGTGATATCGGAAATCCCAGAGATGTTCATCCGCGAAACAAAAGAGCAGTTGGTAAACGACTGTCTGCGTGGGCTCTGAATCAGCTCTATGGGAAAAAATCAATTGTTGCATCGGGTCCGTTGTTGCATTCAGTCTGTATTAGGGGAAAGAAGTTGATTATACGGTTTGATTATACTGCCGGTCGTCTGCAAGCGAGCGACGGATTAAATCTGCGAGGCTTTTCCTTAGATGGAAAAACAGAAAGTCCGGCTATTCTTCGAAAGAAAAAAGTTATAATGAATTTTAGCCAATTACCTACAGCTGTTTATTATGGATGGGCACCCTATTCAACCGGAAATCTCATAAATAAAGCCGGTCTGCCTGCTTCTACATTTAAAAAACAAATCAGAATGCAATGAAACCAGTGTTTTTGTTTTCAATATTATTAATTGCAACTACAGTTGGAGCCCAGCAACCTTCTTTGCTTCCAATGCCTTCAGAAATACAATGGAAAGAGGGAAAACTGCTAATCAAAAGCATCCGGTCCATTCAGATTCAGGATACCAGCCTATTGCAACTTGCCAATCAGTTAAAAGAGCATATGAAGGGGTTGGGTGCTAATCCCGCTATACAAATTGGAAAACCAACTAACGGCCTTTCAATTCAACTTCAAAAGCAGCAACAGGTTAATAAAGTTAATTCAACGGAGGGGTATCAATTATCTGTTTCTGTTCAGGGCATTAAACTGACTTCAGTTGCAGACACAGGAATTTATTATGGAATACAAACGCTGAAACAGTTAATGAACACTGATCTAAGCTTCCAGGCGGCTGAAATTTTTGATCAGCCTGCCTTTTCCTGGAGAGGTTATATGGTGGATGTGGGACGAAATTACCAATCAATAGAATTGCTGAAGGCGCAGATAGATCGCATGGCACAATACAAACTGAACACATTTCATTTTCATGTAACGGAAGATATTGCCTGGCGATTGGAGGTGGAAGGGTTTCCGGAACTGACTGCAGATTCCACCATGCTGCGCGATGTTGGCATGTATTATTCGATCGCAGAAATAAAGGAACTAATGCGGTATTGTGAAGCCCGATATATCCGGTTTGTTATGGAAATTGATATGCCCGGACACAGTGCAGCATTTGAGCGGGCAACAGGGGTCTCCATGCAGAGTGAAAAAGGGACAGAATTGGTTAAAAAAATATTGGGAAGTGTTGCAAAAACCTATTCACCCAATTACCTGCATATTGGTGGTGATGAAGTTAAAATTACCCATACTAAATTCCTGCCGGAAATCACCCGTTTTCTGGATTCATTGGGAATTCAGCATCTGGGCTGGAGTCCGGGTGGTAATATTCCAACATCCACCATTCATCAGTTGTGGATGACCGATGCGCCAATAGAGAAAGGGAAACAATACCTTGATTCCCGGCATCTTTATTTAAATCATATGGATCCACATGAAGCTGTGGTTACCATTTTTCATCGACAGATTGGCGACCGGATTTCAGCAGATGGCACTATGTTGGGCGGAATTATCTGTGTATGGAACGATCGTCGCCTGGTCAACGAAAACTACCATCTATTATTAAATGGAGTTTATCCTGCTATGTTAGCATTTGCAGAGAGAAGCTGGAGAGGAGGGGGATTGGAAAAATGGACAACAGTTATTGGGGCAAAAGCTTCAGATGAGTTCAACGCATTTGAAAATTTTGAGAAAAGACTGATGGCGCATAAAGGAAAATATTTCTCCAGAGATGTTTTTCCTTATTGGGCACAATCGGGCTATCAATGGAAACTTTTTGGACCATATACGAATGAAGGTGAAATCGGTCGTGGTTTTGAACCGGAATCCACCGGATTTATAAACAGTAATCCGAAACCTTCAGTAGAAGCAGTTGGTGGAACAATTATACTTCGACATTGGTGGGCTCCGGTTATTACCGGCCACATCAAAGTACCTATGGAAAACACTACCTGGTATGCCGCTTCCCGTATTTATGCAAGCAACGCAGGGTATCGAAACTGCTGGATCGGCTTTTCTAATTATTCACGTTCGATGAATACCAGGGCTCCTGCCATTGGAGCCTGGGATGAACGGGGATCAAAGATCTGGATTAACCACAAAATTATTGAACCACCTCATTGGAAAAGAGCCGGCAAATCTGTTTCGGCCGAAACGCCCCTTACAGATGAGGATTATTATTATCGTCAGCCGAGCCCTATCTATTTTAAAAAAGGTTGGAATGATGTGCTCATTAAATTGCCGGTGGGTTCGTTCAAAGGAACGGATTGGCAGAATCCGGTAAAATGGATGTTTAGTTTTATGGTGCTGGATTAGTTATTTGATTCGAACCGGAATTCCACTTACCATCAACACAACCTCTATTGCTTTTTTTGCGAGGTATTGGTTTGCCCATCCCTGAAGATCGGCAAATTTTCTACCCATTTCTGTATCTGCGTGAAGCCCCATACCAATTTCATTAGTAACAATTAAATAGGTAGAATTACTATTAGCCAGGTTGTCTGCTTCAGTTTTAAAATCGATTAAGGATTTGTTTATGTCCTGCTGCTTACCGAGGAAGATATTTGTTAACCATAGTGTCACGCAGTCGATTACACAGGTATTGGTTGGTAATTGCACACTGGATGGGAATAATTCTTCTTCGCGGTTATGCCAGCGATTGTCCCGATCTGCCTGGTGAGTTTTTATCCGTTGGTTGAATTCATCATCCCATTTTCTTGCCGTTGCCAAATAAACCGGATTTGCTTCAATACGAAGTGCTCTTTCCTGCGCATAGGAAGATTTACCACTTCGGGTGCCTCCGGTAATCAGGATGATCATGCAGCTTAGCTTTTAAATTCAAGAAAACAATAATCCTGGTGAATGGTTTTCCCGCTTATCTGGGGTTGTATGCGTTTTTTGAAGAGTGGACAAAAGGTAACCAGTGTATGAAATTCTCCGTTTTCTCCGCATGCATCTATACCAATTGCTTCCAATTCCTCTACCAGATCCGAGTTGAGTATTCTTCCGAGCCAGGTTGGTCCCATGGAAGATTGACAGCTGACTATCATTGTTTCAAATCCTGCCGCCAGCATTTCCATTACCAATTCCTTACGATTCCGTTGCCATAGGGGAAGTTGTGCCTGTAAACCGGCTTGCTGACATACTTTTTCTTCCCATTCGCGATGTGGTTCCAGATCAATATCACCAAAAATTACCTGCGAAATAGCATATTCTGCTTTTAAATATTGGAGCGATTTTATGAAGTTGGCTTCATACGCATTCCAGGTACTTGGAACCGCATGTAGCGGTATAGAAAGTGCATCTGCCTGTTGTTTAAGAATACCGAGAGGCAGACCGTGGCTGCGGCTGACGCGGCCATTTTCATTCATCATATTTAGCAGGGCCTTTGGAGCATAGCCACCTGAAATTGAAAGGAAAAGTGCAAAAGCACTGTCCTTGCCTCCGCTCCAGCTGCTGAGACAATTCATTGAATGCATCAGGTTTTGAATTAATGAATGGTTTGAACGGTGTTGGATTGCCTGAATGCCAGGTGACTGATCCCAAATAACAGGCAGGCATAAACGCTGGTGCCTAAAAGAAAGTTGAATGCATAGGGAAATCCCTGCCAGTAACATTGTAAAAGTCCGGACAGATCACGGCTAAGTGGTTGCATCGTACGAAGATCGGTGCCTCCACCTGCCCACACAAGGAAGTCAGCAACCATCCAGAACAACAGGGATGATCCGATGCTGCTCATGGCAATTTTTGAAATGCCGGGTTTGGAAAGAAAGTATTGTCCGATTAAAGTAATTACAATATAAATACAGTATATCCAGTACCATCCTTGATACATCAGGCCATATTGACCTTTATAAATTAGCATATTGATCAGGAGATCGCCGATGAATACAATCAGCAGGGGAAATAAATAGGCTTTCCACCAGGGTTTGAAATAGGATCCGGCAAATAATGCCATGGCTCCCACAGGAGTGAAATTAGCGAGAGCGGATTTTGTTGCTTCCATCGGTAAGCGCATCAGTGCAACAACGGAAATGAGCAAAAGCAAAAAGGCAAATGAAGGCTGTTTTTTTGGTGTTGACATAACTGTTTGTTTTTGACTTTTCACCCGAAAGTCGGTTACTAAAATTGAACTGGCAGGTCTTCTGACTTGCTTCCTTGTTCAGGGCCTTCCCATCTGCCTTCGCTAGAGCTATGGCGGACAGTGGCTGCAGGACTGAACAATTGGCTGGAAGCTTACAGCTACGGGGATAGTCCCGGATTTACACCGGGTTCCCTTTTAATCAGCCTGTTGGTAGCAGGCTGAACCAATTACATCTCAAATATAGGGTGATTTCAGAGAGGCCCATCATTTCTTCGTAATTTTCAAAATAGAAACTAAGCCATGATCTCACTAAATAACATATCCATAAAAGGCCTTATCAACATAAAGTGGTTATTTGTTTTTTCCGGCATACTTCTACTTTTAACACTGGTTCAGGATTATCTTGGCACTGTTTTTCAGGGTGGTGCCTATTATCCTGCGGAGTCCGTTTTATTCAGCAGCTTTTGGATCTTATTCATTCCTTTGTTGGTTCTTCAATTGCAGGTATTGGTTGGGTTGAAAAGGAATAACCTGTTGAAAATTTTGCTTGGAGTCACTGGACCGGTTTTTCTTCATTTGATTTTATTTTCCGTTTTAATCTGGATGGTATCCGGGTTGTTTTATGAACATCAATTCGAAATAAGGCAGACGCTTTGGTTCACCATTACAGAATATCTCTATGTATTATTGGCAGTATACAGTATTCCGGTAATTTGGAGCAGGCGGAGGAAACCGATGGTGGATTTTAAGGAGGCACCAAAGACTATGTTGTCATCCGCCCAAATTTCACACCTCCTGCTTACGGATGGAGCCAGAAAAATTCCTGTTCCGGTGCAGGAGATTTTGTATATGGAAGCGAGTTCACCCTATATTCAAATTTATCTTGACCAGAAAAAATACCTTCATAAGGGAACTCTTAAAAGTATAGAAGAACAATTGGATCCTGCTCAGTTTATCCGCGTACATAAATCCTTTATTGTTAATCTGAAAGCGATACGATTTTATACATCCCGACAGAATGGAGATTATGATCTGACCCTGATGAATACTGCAGTGGTGCGACTGAGCCGAAATTATGTGACAGCTTTTCGGAAGGCTTATGGCACTGGTACTCAGGATAGCCTAATTTCCACACAGGATACCTGATTCTGTTTGGAAAACGAACCCGTGAGGGAGTAGTTTGCTGAAAATTGGTAAACTATGATGACTATAACTCAATGCCGCTTTTTACTTTTTGTATTACTATTTGGTCCTGTTATACTGGCCACAACTTTCTCCTGTAAGGGGCAATCAACAGGCGAACCTGTAACGGCAAATGGGCAGGTGGGTGGAAATTGCGAAGGATGTGAATTATTTTTTGCAGGAATGCCTGAACAGATAAATTCGGTGGATACCAGTGAGGGATGGCGCAACGCAAAACAACCATTACTGATTACAGGAACTGTATTTGAACTCAACGGGGTAGATCCGGCATCCGGTGTTCTTATTTATTATTGGCAGACGGATGAACAGGGCCTTTATTCCAGGGGGCCGGGTCTGCCTGCAGATGCCCAACAACATGGGCGAATCCGTGGCTGGGTAAAATCCGACGAAAAGGGCAGATATTCTATTTATACCAATCGTCCGGCTGCCTATCCCAATGATCAATTACCTGCTCATATACATTTATTTATTCTTGAACCGGGCAGTAAGTTGCCCTATTATGTGGATGATCTGGTATTTGATGATGACCCTCTTTTGATCCCACATACAAAAAAATATCCCATGGAAAACAGGGGAGGCAGTGGAGTGTTGCGAGTATTGCTGGATGGAAAAGTACAGGTGGCAGTACACGATATCATACTGGGATTAAATATCCCGAATTATCCGAAAAAAATGACGAACGCAGTTGTATCGGGATTGTCGATAGGTGAAGACCAGCCATCTTTTATACCTTATCATGCATATGGACCGGATAGGGGCAGCAGGGCATGTCCGGTTTGTAAGTATGGGCGATATCATGGGTTGATATTGTTTGTGGGTAACCGGCCTGATTGGGCTGCCATCCGCCAATGGCTTGTATTTATGGAAAAGGAATCAACATCCCGGCAACAGTATCTGAAAGGATATTTTGTATATGCTAATGAGCAGGGGTATTCGAAAAAAAACAGAGAAAAGGAATTGGTGAAACTTGGTGAGGAATTGGGAATAAAAAGAGTTGCACTTACGTTTGTTCCATCAGTTGATGATTTTGAAACGGAAATGAAACTGAATAAGATTGATGCCAGTTTGGAATCTACCCTGATTTTGTACCGGCATCGCAGAATTGTTGCTAAGTTTATTAACCTCCAACCCGGTACAATGAATTTTGAACTCATATCAGATTTGTTGGATAAAACAAGAGGAGATTATTTTGAGCTTCCTGAGCCTGCACACCAGTAAATACATTCTAAATGAGTTAATATAAAAATGTTCCTGTATTGGCAGAATTATACGTTGGGTTATCGGGATGTAAAACCTCCTGTTTCAACTCTTTAATTGCATATCCATCAATAACTGGCTGATTAATATAAATATAAGTAGAGGATACTATTCCATCATTGTCATAAAGCTTTTGAACGATGCGTGTCGGGAGTTTTTTCATATTTGACAGAACCGGGTAATTATAGATTTGATAGAGCGGCGATAGGCTTGTGGAAATGAAAACCCATGGTAGAAAGTCGCAGGAATCGGAATAGGATTCAATACTATTTTCAAGCTTTAAACGCCCAAGTTTGTCAAATCCCTGAATTTTTATCAGCTCTTTGTTATTGTATTGATAAATGGCTTCCTGAATAAGTGTTTCCCCTGCTTCATTGATCTGGTTATATTGCATTTTTGCCAGAAGTCCGTTTGACTGGTATTGGAATTTAAGTTCATAACCATTGGTTAATGGAATGTCTTTATAACGGTTCCGAATACCTGAAATTTGTCCGCTTGTTGAATAATTATAACTATTGGTATATAAAGAAGATTCCTGAGCATGTTGTACCATTCGGCCGTTTTCCCAGACGAAGCTGGTTAGTTCCCTTCTTTGGCCGGACCTGTCTGATCTTTCTTTAATGGTGCTGTCTGGATTGTAAGAAAAATCAGATTTCGTTCCTTCCTCCCATTGAATTGATTTGAGGAGGTATTGTTGTCTTGTTGGAAATACAGGTTCATCTGGTTCATCGCGCTTACAGGAAAGATTTAACAGACTTAAAAGGGCTGCAATTGTTAAAAGAGCAAAGCTGATTTTATTTTTTTTCATAATAGACTTATAAACATTAAGGATAAAGGCCTACTGGTTAGTAGGAGAATTCTGCTGATATTGAACTATTGCTTTGTGGTGAATCCGGATAAGTGGTTTTTATTTCCAGTGATTTTACTGTAGAACTATCCAGTGTGAGAATGTTTTCCAGCATAAACTGGCTGGTAATAGTTCCATTTAAATCGTATCCGGTTTGTCGGATATAAGCCGGGAACCTATTCATCTTTTGAAGAACAGGATAATTATAAAGAGAAAAATTAATTTGGATACCCGGATAGATAAATACCCATGGAAGCAGCTTGCAGGGAGGGGAATACGATTCAATCTGGTAGATCAGTCGCAGGTTCCCATCCTGGTCAAAATTCTCTATTTGATATAAATCCTGATTGGCATCATACAGGTACTTTGATCGGCCAGTTAAGGATTTGACTCCTTCATATAATTCAAAATAGTGTAATTCATCTACATGTCCCGATGGCAGGTAGTCAAATTCAAGCTCCGTTCTGTTTGGATTGTTGTTTTTTAGCCGGTGAATGATTTTCGTTATTTGATTTGCCGGGTTATAAATGTATTCATTGGTTGCGATATCTATTTCGTTGAAATGTTCGATCATCCGACCGTCCTTCCAGATAAAATGGATCGATTGATTACTGGAATTTGTAACATCTTTTCGTAATTGAAGGGAGCTGTCCGGGTGGTATTCAAAATTGGTAATCATTCCATTTTCCCAGTTAATGGAGCGCAAAAGCTTATCCTGGCTGGTTTTATCCGGTTGGGGGTATGGCTGGGTTGGGTGCTGTTTTTGGCAGCTTAGGAATATAACCAGACCTGAAATAAAGCTGATTAGGGTTGTTTTTTTCATGAGAAAATGCTGGTTTGAACCCTTGACAGGTGATAAGTGCAGACTGTTGCTGTGGTGGTTTGAAATGCCGGATTGAATGGTTTAAATGAAAAATGGGCAGGTTGAGCAGTGAGGGGTCTGTGAGTTGCTCATGGTAAAAGCGGTAAAAGGCTTAATTTGTAGCTCATTTAATTGTGAACCAACAAGATCGATCGAAAATGAAAAAATTTGTTCAGTATGTGAGTGTTATGGGATGGCTGGTTGCAACAGGCATTGCTGCATCTGCCCAGGATCATATAACAGTAAAATCGGCTGCTCCTCAGATTGAGGGTCGCTGGGATTTGACGGTAATAGAAAATGGGGTACCGAAACCATCCTGGCTGGAGATCAATCATTCGGGCCATAAGCGGCTGGTTGGACATTTTGTAGGAATGGGTGGAAGTGCCCGTCCGGTTTCACAGGTGTTTTTTGTTGATGGTAAGTTGAGTTTCAGTTTACCACCACAGTGGGAAGCGGAGGATAATGACCAGCAATTTGAAGCAGTTTTGGCCGATGGAAAGTTAACGGGAACAATGGTAGAGGCAAATGGAAAGATATGGCCATTTACCGGGGTTAAGGCGCCTGCTTTGCGTCCGACAAAGACGCCAGTTTGGGGGAAGCCGGTAGCCTTATTTAATGGTAAAAATCTGGATGGCTGGAAGCCAATGGGTACGAATAACCAGTGGGTAGTGGAAAATGGCGTGTTGAAGAGTCCGAAATCTGGTGTTAATCTGGCTACTGCACAGAAGTTTAGAGATTTTAAATTGCATGTAGAATTCCGTTGTCCAACTGGAAGTAATAGTGGGGTTTATCTGCGTGGAAGGTACGAGGTTCAGATTGAGGACAGTTATGGAAAGGATCCGGCGAAAGATTTACTGGGTGCGATTTATGGTTTTATATCTCCGGTAGAGATGGCAGCGAAGCCGGCGGGAGAGTGGCAGAGTTATGATATTACGCTGGTTGGCCGATATGTAACAGTTTTTTTGAACGGTAAGCAGATTGTATATTATCAGGAGATTCCGGGAATAACCGGTGGTGCCATTGACAGTAAGGAAGGTGAACCAGGTCCTTTGTATTTCCAGGGTGACCATGGTCCGATTGAATTCCGCAATATTACGATTACCCCTGCTCTTTAGGTGTCAGACAGGTGTTAGAACGTTGTTAGAGAGGTGTCAGACAGGTGTTAGAACAAAGTTCTAACACCTGTCTGACACCTCTTGATTTTAATAACTCATCTCATCGAGTTTTACCTTTCCTTTGAAGGTCCAGAAGACGAAAGCGGTATAGGTAGCAACCAGGGGAGTGCCGATTAGTGCAATGATCAATAAGGTTTTCATTGTTTGCCGGGAAGACGCAGCATTTTGGATGGTGATGCTGTTAGCCGGATTATTGCTGGCATATAAAAGATTTGGAAAAACTTCGACAGCTACTGCAACCAATAAGGAGGCAATGGTGATAGAAGAAAATACAAAAGCCAACCGATAATTACCTCTTTTTAATTGTCGCGGTATACTTGCAATTGCGAGGATCATGATAACCGGAAAAATAAAATATTGGGGATTACTGCGAATTTTATCACTTAGATGAGGAATATACAAGAGCGTGTAGAGGGTGGTCAGCGAAAAAGCAACCAGAAAGAATATCGTAAAGTTTTTGGCCAGTACCGTAAGCTTCACATATAACCGGTTTTCTGTTTTCATGGCAAGATAAATTGCCCCATGCATCATAAACAAAGCGAGGGTTGTCATGGCAACCAAAAAGGAAAACAGGTTGAAAAAGGAAAGCATTGTTCCAGTGAACTCTTTCTCTTCATTAAGAGGTAATCCCAGCGCAATATTCCCCAGCATTAAACCAAGCGACAGTGTAACCACAACACATGCAAAAGTGTAAACAATATCCCAGGTGAGTCGCCAGATTTTACCTGGTTCCTTACTTCGGAATTCAATTGCCACAGCCCGCCAGATCAAGCCGATCAGAAATATCATAACGGGGAGATAAAATGCAGAAAAAACCGCAGCATAGGCTATTGGAAAACCGGCAAATAATGCGCCACCTGCTATAACCAGCCAAACCTCATTTCCATCCCAAACAGGACCTATGGCATTCAAAGCAATGCGACGGCTCTCTTCTTTTTTCAAAAAAAGATGTAATGCACCAGCACCAAGGTCAAATCCATCAAGTATGGCGTAACCACTGATAACTCCTCCAAAAACAAGAAACCACCAGGTAGTATAATCTATTCCAAGAAACATGGTAATTGTATTAGTTCATGATTGGGTTTTCCCGGATACTTTTCGCTTCCACCGCTTTTTCGTCTAAGGGTGCCTGAGATTCCGGTCCGTGTTTTATTTTTTTATTCAAAAGGTATAAAAACAATACTAACAGGGTTGCATAAACGAGGGTGAACATGATCAATGATACCAGCACCTGTTCCGCTTTAACTGATTTGGAGAGCGCATCTGATGTTCGCAATAAGTTGTATACCACCCAGGGCTGACGGCCCATTTCAGCCGCAAACCATCCCGCCTGATTAGCTATTTGTGGTAGTAATACGGCCCAAACGAAAACTCCCATCAACCATTTATGTTCAAATAATGTTCCTTTCCACCATAACCAGCTGGCATAGCAGGTAAGCACAATCAGCATCATGCCGATGGCTACCATGATATGATAAAATTGGAAAACAGCATTTACCTGACTGGGACGATCCTCCGGTTTAAATGCATTTAAACCGGTTACAGGGGTTGAAAAATCCTGGTGTAACAGAAAGCTTAATCCACCTGGTATTTTGATTCCGGTAGTAGTTTGCGTTTTGTTATCGACCCAGCCCATCAGGTACATGTCTGCTGTAGCACTGCTATCGTAATGACCTTCGAGTGCTGCCAGTTTTGCCGGTTGATTCTTCGCCACCCCATCCGCACTTTTATGTCCGGTGAACAATTGAGCGAGGGAGAAAATAGTAGCAACGGCAAGCGCAATTTTAAAGCCCGGTTTGGCAATAGCCAGGTGTTTATTCTTTTTGATATAATAAGCATGGACACTTAGTACCAGGAAGGCTCCGGCAAGAAAAGCACCGATCCAGACATGGCTCAGGCGTTCCATACTGGAGGGATTAAATACCATTGCCCAGAAATCAGTGATTTCTGCTCTGGCGTTCATTCCTTCACCAACAATATGATAGCCGGCCGGAGTTTGCTGCCAGCTATTGGCAACAACGATCCAAACTGCGCTGAACATCGATCCCAGAAAAACCATGATGGTTGAGAAGAAATGCACTTTTGAACTCACCCGATTCCAACCGAATAAAAGGATTCCGAGAAATCCACTTTCGAGCGCGAATGCAAAAATTCCTTCTGCCGCTAATGCACTACCGAAAATATCTCCTACATATTTTGAATAGGTGGCCCAGTTGGTACCGAATTCGAATTCCATAATAATGCCAGTGGCAACGCCCAGTCCGAATATGAGGGCAAAAATCCGGATCCAGAACCGGGTCATGTCTTCATAAATTTTCTGGCCGGTTTTCAGGTAGAGCCCTTCCATAATTACAAGAATTAATCCCAGCCCAATGCTAAGCGGAGGGTATATATAATGGAATGCAATGGTGAAGGCAAATTGTATGCGGGAGAGAATTTCAACATCCATACAAATAGTTATTAGAGGATAAATAATTCAATGGAGGCGTCAGAAGAGAATAAAAGTTCAGTTCTTCCTTATAACGGAAGTCAGGTGGTAGCAAGCAGCCAGATTCGGGTTGATCGATTTCATTCGGCATGCCAGAAGTGTTAAAGACCAGGCAAAGATACGGACAGAAGAGTGATATTTTATACCTTAGAAAAATGAAACGTCTACTTATTATTACTATTTTGGTTGCTCTCCCGCTCTTTATTTATTTGCGTTTATACAGCGGCGTTAGAAAATCAGCTTCAATTCAAACAGGGGCCGAACGTACGGATCAGTACCTGCCCTATTTAAAAGGGAAACGTGTTGCAATTCTGGCCAATCCAACAACTATTATCGGTAAGAGCCATTTGGTAGACAGTTTAATGAAATTAGGTGTGCAGGTGGTGAAAGTGTTTGGACCGGAGCACGGATTCAGGGGGAACGCAAGTAATGGAGCCAAGGTAAAAGATGAGGTGGATGGGGAAACGGGATTGCCGATTATATCGCTGTATGGTGCCAAGCGGAAACCATCAGCAGCAGATTTGGCCGATGTTGATTTGATGATTTTTGATATTCAGGATGTGGGTTGCCGGTTTTATACCTATATCAATGTTTTGCGTGATGTGATGGAAGCCTGCTCGGAGCATAAAAAAGAATTGATGATCCTTGACAGGCCGAATCCGAATGGTTATCTGGTAGACGGGCCAATTCTGGATATGCGGTTTAAGTCGGGAATCGGGCAGTTCCCGATTCCGATTTCACATGGTATGACGATTGCGGAGTTTGCTCAAATGATCAATGGGGAGGGTTGGTTGCGTGAATTGCCACCCTGTCGTTTGAAGGTTATCAAAATGGCGAATTATTCACATGATTTGCCTTATACCCTGCCCGTAGCTCCTTCACCGAATTTGAATACACAGCAGAGTATTGATTTGTATCCTGCAACCTGTCTGTTTGAGGGTACTATTATAAGTCAGGGTCGGGGTACGAGGACGCCTTTTACCAAATTGGGGGCACCTGCTTTAAAGGAAAAATACAGTTATGCGTTTACTCCGGTAAGTATTCCTGGCATGTCGGAAACACCTCTTCATATGAATCAGGTTTGTTATGGTATTGATTTGATGAACTATGATGCGGGATTGATGCGGCAATCGGGAAAGATCAATCTTAGCTGGATGATGGAATTATATAGAGCCTATCCAAATAAGGAGAAGTTTTTCGATCGCAGCCAGAGTAATCAGATGGGTGATATCAATAAACTGGCGGGTACGGATCTTTTCCAGCAGCAGATCAGGGAGGGGAAATCCGAGGCGGAGATCCGGGCAAGCTGGGAACCGGGCTTATCCCAATACAAACAGATGCGGAAGAAGTATATGTTGTACCCTTAAGTGTCTGACAGGTGTTAGAACAGTGTTAGAGGGGTGTTAGAGAGGTGTCAGACACCAGTCTATACTGGTGTCTGACGTTTTCCGGGTTTAAACGTCAATAAAAATATTCCGCAAAGAGTTGAACCCAATGCAAGCCAGGTTATCCAGGTGGTACTTTCTCCAAGGAATAAAACTCCCAGCAACAACGCTATGAATGGATTGATATAGGTGTATAAGGAAACCGTGGTTACCGGCAAATGTTTTAACGCATATAGATAACAGTTGTACGCCAATATGCTACCAATAAAGATTAAGTAAATCAATGCATAGATCCCGGACGCGGAAATTGCAGAGACTCCTTCATAATTATCAATAAACGGACTCAGGAATAACAATACCAGTCCCCCACTCGACAATTGTAGGGATGCATTTGTAAAGGCATCCGTGCTGGTTTTTTGTTTCTTCGCTACAATCGTACCCGCCGCCCAGGAAAGCACCGCAATAAAACTCAGAATTATACCCAATAAATAACCCGGTTTAGCCAAATCCCGCAGGTTGTCCCGGAAAATGAGAACAATACCCATAAATCCGAGTGTCAATCCCGCCAATACAGACCATGACGGTGTTTTCTTCTCCCTGCTGGTCGCAAAATTGATCAGTACCACATAAACCGGCATGATGGAAACAATTAATGCAGCAAGGCCACTCGGAATGTACTGTTCACTCCATCCCACAAATCCATTTCCGATGGCAACCATTAAAACTCCCGGTAATAACTGTGGAGCGATCTCTTTTATGCCCAGCCGGGGAAGTCTGCCTGAAATAAACAAAATGATTAACAGAATCAATCCCGCTGCTGTATTCCGAATACCGGAAAACAAAAACGGAGGAAAACTCTCTACCCCAATACGAAGTGCCATATAGGTGGTGCCCCAAACAATACATACGATCGCTAATGCCAGATATGCTCTCATAAGGCAAATTTCCAACAGAACAGTTCTTAAAAACAGATACAAAAATGGTAAATTTGACCAGTACAGTTTGAACATGATAAGTAGCAAATCATTATTATACCAGAAAATTGCCGGAAATATCGAGCAACAAATCAGGGAGGAGGTTTGGAAAGTAGGAGATAAACTTCCCTCTATCCGGGCTATCTGCCGCGAGCAGGGTGTAAGCATGAGCACGGCTATGCAGGCTTATCTTGAACTGGAACGAAAAGCCCTTATTGAATCCAGGCCTCAGTCGGGATTTTATGTTAGCAGATCCCCATTAATGCGGTTGGGCGTGCCGGCTACCAGTCGCCCGAAAAAAACAGCCAGTGATGAACAGGTAACAGAGCTAATCGACCGGGTATATAGCCATCTTGGGAAAAAAGACCTGACTCAATTTTCACTTGGAGCGCCTGCAAAAGAATTATTACCGATTCCCAAATTGAACAAAGCTATGCTTCAGGCTATGCGTGAAATGCCTGACAGTGGTACCGGGTATGAAGAAATTCAGGGAAATCTCCGACTGCGACAACAAATTGCACGCTGGTCATTTGCATGGGGATCTCAATTGGGTGCCGGCGACCTGATTACAACAGCGGGCACCATGAATGCGCTATCTTTTTCTCTTATGGCAGTAACAAAACCAGGAGATACCATTGCAGTGGAAAGCCCGGTTTATTTTGGGATCCTTCAACTTTCGCGCAGTCTGGGACTAAAAGTGCTGGAAATTCCCACACATCCGATTACCGGTATTGAGCTGGATGCGCTTAAAAAAGAATTGCCTAAAATTTCCTGTTGTCTTGTGGTGGCAAATTTTAATAATCCGCTTGGAAGTTTAATGCCCGATGAAAACAAAAAGGCATTGGTTGAACTGATGGAAAAAAACAATATTCCATTAATTGAGGATGATTTATATGGGGATGTTTATTTCGGAGATCATCGCCCGGCTTCCTGTAAAACCTACGATAAGGCGGGACTGGTACTCTGGTGCGGATCGGTTTCAAAAACACTGGCACCGGGTTATCGGGTTGGCTGGGTGGCACCGGGTCGCTTTAAAGAAAAATTACTTCGTCTTAAAATGTTGCATGCGATATCGTCCACCAGTATAACTCAGGAAGTAGTAGCGCGATTTCTTGAATCAGGGCGATATGAACACCATTTGCGAAAACTTCGCCAGACCCTGCACACGAATAGTCTTCAATACATTCGTGCCATTGGCGATTATTTTCCAGACAATACAAAAGTGAGCAAACCGGATGGCGGTTTTGTTTTATGGGTTGAAATGGATAAGAAAATTGACAGCGCTGCTATGTTTGATCAGTTGTTAAAACAATCCATCAGTATTGCTCCCGGAAGAATGTTCAGCCTGCAGAATCAGTTTAACCATTGTATGCGACTCAGTTATGGAATGTTGTGGAATGAGGCGCTGGATCGCAAACTGAAACTGCTTGGCCGAACTGTGCGCGAATTCTCCTAGTGTTCGATTATAAGCGCCGGTACAATCCACCCCCTCCATCCATTAAACAGGGCGAACTGAAAATAGATAGTGTATCCGTTTGAAGTGAAATAATCGATTCCAGATCAATCGATGTTTCATTGGTTTTAAAAAAGCTTCCTGTATAACTGCAGGCAGTATGCTGGCGGATGGAATAGGTGCCTTCAAATTTTTTATCCCCGTCTTCAAAACGACGGTATACACCATTTTCATTCAATTCTATGATATTTCCATTTCCTCTTTGGAGCGGGTTGTTAGGTATTCCAAATCCTGTATATTGAATTAATTCCCAACGACCGATGAAGCTGCGGTTGGAATGTTTGCTGTTTACTTTTTTACAGCCGAGCATAAAAAGGACAGCAATTAGTAATAGGTATAGATGTTTCATGCTACAACTGACAGTCCGCCCAAATGCAGCGTTGCAGCATAGGATTATTAATTTTGTGCAATCGTATGCATTTGGTGATCTCATAAAAAAGGAAGACATTGAATTTGAAAACATAACCAAACTGCTTTGCCAACCACTTCTTTATATAATGAAAAGGAGCTGGTCAGTCAATTGTCGACTGGCAGTGAATGGGCATTTGAACAATTATACCATCATTATAGTCCGGGTTTAGCATCAAAATTATTGCGTATTACAAAATCTGAGCAATACACCGGAGATATATTACAGGAAGTTTTTTTGAAAATCTGGAACGGAAGGGAAAATCTCGAACCTGATAAATCTTTCCCCGCCTATTTGAACACTATTGCTGAACATTTGGCCATTGACTACTTCAGAAAAGCTGCGCGAGATCGCCAGTTGATGGCTTCGATAAAAAACGCTGCCATAGCGGCTTATGACTCTATTGAAGAGTCATTGTATCGAAAAGAAAATGCCGAACTACTTCATTCACTGATTAAAAGTTTGCCCCCGCAACGCAGGCAGGTTTTTCATCTGGTTAAAATTGAAGGCAGGTCATATGATGAAGTTGGACAATTACTTAATGTGTCATCCTCCACTATCAGTGATCATATAGTAAAAGCCACCAAGCAAATCCGTGAACGGCTGCTCAGGCATCCGGATTATGCCATTGGCTTGTTGACGGTTTATCTCTGCATTTAATTTAAAAAAAAATCCAACCGGAGCAGAGGAAGCTTTCTTACAATACGTATATAAGTAAGAAATACCTGGAAATTGAATAATCAGCAACAGCTATCAGAGCTTTTTAAACGCTATTTGGAAAACAACTGCACTGCGGAAGAGGTTGCCATCCTGCTGCACTATTTTGGGGAGCAGGCCAACTCTGATCGCCTGGGTGCCCTGATTCAGGAAGAATTGAACAGCCCACAGAATGAGAATGTTGGAACCACTAGTGAATTGCTGGAAAGCACCTGGAAAAAAATTCATAAGTCACTGCCTTCCTATCAGCTTTCAGAAACAATACCATTACAATGGTATATGCGAAAATGGGTACGGGTAGCGGCAGTTGTAATCGTATTGCTTTCTTTAGGTGGTATATTTCTTCAGAATATTCCGGAAAAATCCGCAGGTGGTCAACTTGTAACCAATTCTTCAGATCATTATAAGACTATACTCCCAGGTTCAGAGAAAGCTATTCTTATCTTATCAGATGGAAGTCAGTTGGTGTTGGATGATAGTGCCAATGGAGTGCTTGCAACACAAGGGGCTTCCCAAATAATAAAAAATAATGACGGCGAAATTTCCTATGCCAACTCAATCAATGCAGCAGGGAAAACGATCTTCAATACCATGCAAACGCCTCGGGGAGGGCAATATCGTTTAGTTCTTCCTGATGGCACAAAAGTTTGGCTGAATGCTGCATCCTCTATTCGATATCCGGTAGTATTTGACCAGAAACTAAGGCGGGTTGAAGTAATGGGTGAAGTGTATTTTGAAGTTGCACATGATAACAATCATCCGTTCATCGTACATGCAGGAAAAACCTCTATTCAGGTTCTGGGTACCAGTTTCAATATCAATTCATACACAGATGAACCCGCGCAAATAACCACCCTGGTTGAAGGCTCAGTCAGAATAGAAAAGAACAGCCAGTTTTCCCTGCTTCGGCCAGGCCAGCAAGCCAGGATTTCACAAAATAATTCAATTGCTGTACAGGATGCCCCAGATCTGGAGGAGGTTACTGCATGGAAAAATGGACTTTTTCTCTTTAATGGGAAGGATGTTCGAACCATAATGAGGCAAATCAGTCGCTGGTATGATGTGGAAGTTGCCTATCAGGGGGAATTCAACAAAGAAACCTTTTCCGGCCTGGTAAGTAAGGCCAGCTCAATTGACAAGGTGTTGAAAATTTTGGAAGCGGGCGGTGTTCATTTTAAACTTGATGGAAAAAAACTAATAGTCATGCAATAACGAAAGGGGGTCAAAAAGAAGCAGGAAGTGTTTGCACCACTCCCTGCAGAAATTGGGCTGCCCATTAAATACAAACCGGTAATTACTGTTTAACCCAACCAAAGCAAAAGTATGAATTTAATGTTTGCCAGGATTCTGCTCCCGGAGAGGAGAAGAATCGCCAAAATGTTGCTAGTTATGAAACTGACTGCTTTTTTAGTACTGCTTTTCTGTTTGCAGGTGAGTGCAAATGGATATGCCCAGCGAGTCACTCTTTCTGAAAAAAATGTTACGCTGGTAAAAGTCTTTCGCGAAATCAACCGGCAGACCGGCTATCAGTTTTTTTACAAGGATGATTTCCTGCAAAAGGCAGGCAGGGTATCTATACAGATTAAAAATGGCTCACTGGAGGATGCACTGGATCAATGTTTCAAAAATTTACCGATTACTTTCACCATCATTGAACAGACCATTGTAGTTAAGGAAAGGACTATAAAGCGGGAAGCTGACAAAAAGGAAGAAATCAGATCTCCCTATGCTGATGTCAGGGGAACTGTACTGGATGAAAACAAGCAGCCATTGGCAGGAGTGTCAGTAGTAGTAAAAGGAACTCAAAGGGGTACAAGCACAGTCAATAATGGTAGTTTTCTTATACAGGCGAATATTGGTGAGGTACTTCAGTTTTCCATGATTGGATATAAAACAAAGGAAGAAAAAATTACCGGTGAATTATTATCCATACAAATGGAGCCTGAAGCCACTACGGCGAATGAAATTGTGGTAGTCGGATATGGGACGCTGAAAAAATCAGATGTAACGGGATCGGTTGTTTCACTTACCAGTGAAAACTTTACACAGGGGCCCAACACGAATGCATTGCAGTTGTTAAACGGGCGAGCATCAGGAGTCAATATCAGTCAGACCAGTTCCGCACCAGGTGCTTCTACAAAAATTCAGATCCGCGGTGCTGGCTCAATCAACTCAAGTAACAATGCATTGGTGGTGGTAGATGGTTTACCTGGAGTTGATCCAACAAGTATAAGTCCGGATGATATAAAGTCTATCGAAATCCTTAAAGATGCTTCCTCTGCTGCTATTTATGGAACCCGGGCGGCCAACGGTGTGGTTTTGATAACAACAAAATCCGGTAAAAAAGGAGATATGCTGGTGAATTTCAGCGCCAGTTATGGAATTCAGTCTGTTGCCAGAAAAATTGATGTGTTGAATGGCCGGCAGTATATGGAAACATTGAACGCTATCCGTGCTGATGGTGGTCAGGCCGCCATCTTTTCGCAACGGGAAATAGATTCCATTGGAGCTGGTACCAATTGGCAAGAGCAGGTTTTTAACAGAGCGGCTCCTGTACAAAATTACCAATTGTCAATTTCCGGTGGCGGAGACAAACACGATTACTACGCCGGTCTTAACTATTTCAATCAGGATGGCCTGGTACAGAATTCAAATTTTAAAAAACTCAACTTCAGAACCAATTTCAATTTTAATGCAAAAGAATTTTTGCGGTTCAAATTGAATATGAATTTTACGAGAGGTATTCAGAATTCCATTTTGGTTACGAATGGTGTGAATGAAGGTGCCGGCCCGATAAATGCAGCTATTCAGTTTGATCCAACGCTACCGGTTGGACTGGATGCGGCTGGGAAATATTATGCAAATTCATTTATTGCATTGGATAATCCGATGGCTCTTATCAATGGAATTTCGAATGAAAATCTCAACAATAACCTGTACGGCACGTTCACTACCGAAATTGAACCTCTTAAAGGATTAGTTGGTACAATTCGATTGGGAGGTGCTTTATCCAGCTCGATGGGATCTTCCTACCGTGATCGCAGTACTTTAAACGGGCTGGCCAGCAGGGGGGCAGGATCCAGGTCGGGTGCGGATAATTCCCAATGGTTAGCGGAGTTTTTATTGAAGTATGATAAAAAATGGGGTAGGAATCATTCTCTTTCCTTATTGGCAGGAACCACTTTTGAAGAGTTTTTATACCAGGGAGTGAATGCTAGTTCCATTCGGTTTTTATCGGATGTAACCGGAGCTGATCTGTTGCAAAGCGGAGATAATGACCTGGGTGATAATGTTAGCTCATACAAGGACCGAAACCGCCTAAATGGTATTATCGGTCGGATTAACTATGGTTTTAAAGACCGTTATCTGCTTACTGCATCGTTCAGAAATGACGGAACATCAAGATTCTCTGATGCGCAGAAATTTGCTTTTTTCCCATCCGGTGCTTTCGCCTGGAGAGTATCAAAAGAACCTTTTTTCAGAAATTTATTTCCCCAGGTTTCTGATTTCAAATTCAGGCTGAGTTATGGGCAGTTGGGGAATCAGGGTATCGGGAATTACCAGACCCTGCAAACCCTGGTGGCTGGCGGTGCCGCTATTTTTGGGAATTCAATAGCCCAGGGAGTGGTTCCGACACGTATACCAAACAGAAATCTTCGTTGGGAAACAACGCAGGAATTTAACTCAGGAATAGATTTCAGTTTATGGAATAGCCGGATCAGCGGTTCGGTTGACTTTTATATTCGCGATACAAAAGATCAGTTGTTCAGTAAGCCATTACCCTCTGTAGTAGGATTTACCTCCATCATGATAAATGCCGGCGCAGTACGAAATACCGGATGGGATATACAACTGAATAGTATTAATATTGACAAGACCGATTTTACCTGGAGCAGTTCCTTTAATATGTCGTTTCTTAAAAATGAAGTGACCAGCTTGCCCCCTTCAATTCCTCAAATAATCACCGGCTCTACCGGAGGATTTATCAGCAATTACCAAATTGTTGCAGTTGGCTCGCCCATGCAATCTTTTTATGGCTATAAAGCGGATGGAATATTCCGCTCAGAAGAAGAAGTTGCAGGCTCGCCACAACCAAATGCCAAACCAGGCCATATTCGTTTCAGAGACCAGAATAAAGACGGTAAAATTGACGCAACGGACCGTGTGATTTTAGGTGATCCGTTTCCTGATTTTACAGCCGGACTAAACAATCGGTTTGTTTATAAACGTTTTTCACTGGATTTATTTTTTCAATTGGTTACCGGGATAAATACACTCGATGCGAATGTTCTGGAGTCGTTTTACCCAACAAATGAATACCGTAATCGTATTGCGAAATATTATGAGAATCGCTGGACGCCGCAAAATCCGAATGCGCCATATCCAAGCGGGGTGAATCCTTCCTCCTATGGAGGGGCCTATAGTATTAATTCATTTACTGTATTGGACGCTTCTTTTTTACGATTCAAAACTGCCAACCTTAGTTATTCTGTTCCGCTACGTTCGCAGAAAACCATTCGCTCGGTTCAGGTTTATCTGGCTGCTGATAACATTGTAACTATAACTGATTATGAAGGCTTTGATCCGGATGCCAGCAATACAGGTAGTGAGGCCATATCAAAAGTAAACTATAACAGTTATCCGCTAAATCGCACTTTCAGAATGGGTGTTAATCTCCAATTTTAATTGTTTATTGTATGAAACGATTCAATCAACTTACTATATTATTCCTTGCTGTGTCGCTCCTGTCCATATCAGGTTGTAAAAAATTCCTCGAAGAGGAAGTTTATACACAATATGACCCGACTGCGTTTTTAAAGGATAAATCCGGCGTAGATGCATTACTAACAGGCGCATATGCCCGTTCCCGTATAGTTGCCTATGACAGCCGTAATTATACTTATATAATGAATGAGTTTACTACTGACATAGCTTTTGAGACAGGTGGTGGACTTGAACGGGATGCGGCTCCTTATATTCAGTTCAACTGGACTCCAACGGATTTGTTTTTGAATACACACTGGAATAAAATGTATTCAGCAATCGCGAGTGCAAATACAGTTCTCGGTGTTGTAGATGGAATAAGCGGCCTGCCTCAGGAAACTATTGATGGTGTAAAAGGAGAAGCCCGCTTTATTAGAGCCGTTTCCTATTACTTCCTGTTTAATATTTTTGGACCTACTCCTATAATTGAAGTACCTGTTAATGCCTCGCCGGATGAAATTGAAGCGATTGGAAAATCAACACCAAGAGCAGGAGTTGCCGAATTTGTTGCATATCTGGAAGCTGATTTGAATTTCGCTGCTTCCAATTTGCCTGTGACCGAAAATCCGATTGGAAGAGCAACGCGTGGTGCTGCACTTGGAGTATTGACCAAACTTTATCTTCATCAGAAAAACTGGGATAAGGTTATTGAAACCACCCAGCGCTTGCTTGATCTGAATTACTATAGTTTGTGGCCGGAGTATACTACTCTTTTTTCGGTTGCTGGCGAAAGTAATAAAGAATATATCTATAGGGCTCCCTGCATTGCTCAAAATGGTTTTCATAATAATTATATGCCACATGCATTTCCGCCAAATTATCCAATTCTCTCCAACTGGGTGAATTTTGGTGCGCAGTTCCGGACATATACCTCGTTCTATAAAACCTTTGAGGCATCCGATAAGCGCAGAAATCTGATTATTGGATCGTATACCGATAATTCAGGAGTGTTAAGGCAATTGGTGGAAGATGCGAGTGGTATTGCCCTGAATAATGCTCGAAGCTTCAAGTATATGCCGGACCCTGTTGCAGTTGGCGAAGCAAATGGAAATGATATAGTTTATATCCGATATGCAGATATTTTAATGAGTCGTGCTGAAGCCTTAAACGAAAAGAATGGACCCAATCAGGAATCTGTAGATTTACTTAATCAGTTGCGTGACCGGGCAGACGTTGAGCGTGTATCAATAGGTGATTTTGGGTCTAGTGAAGCATTCAGAGACTTTATTCTTGAAGAAAGGGGACGAGAATTTTTCTCGGAAGGATTGAGGAGAGAAGATCTTATACGTCATGGAAAATTTATTACGGGTGCTCAGGCAAGAGGGTATAATGCGCAGGCACATCAGGTATTATTTCCTATTCCTCAACAACAGATTGACGCAAATCCCAATCTGGTGCAAAATCCGGGCTATTAACAAATTTGTATGCGATATAAAAAATGTATTCTGACAACTGCAGTGATGGTGTTTTCCATCACTGCGTTTAACCAGCAGAAACAACCCAATATTGTACTTTTTTTCCTGGATGATATGGGTTGGATGGATACCTCGGTTCCATTTGGAGATAGTATTTATCCCCTGAATAAACGATATCATACTCCGAATATGGAACGATTGGCGCGGGAGGGTATGAAATTCACCAATGCCTATGCAACACCGGTATGTACACCGAGCAGAACGAGTTTGCTGACTGGTATGAATGCCGCCAGACATCGCGTCACCAACTGGACCTCTCCAAAAATGGACAATCCCACTGACCAGGCTGATGAAGAATATAACCGGGCAGATTGGAATTACAACGGACTTTCGGGGTTAACGCCTACACCGCATGCTGTACAGGCAACAACTCTGCCGATGTTACTTCGTGATGCAGGTTATTTCACCGTTCATGTTGGTAAAGCACACTGGGGGTCGGCTGGAACACCAGGCGCCAATCCATATAACCTTGGCTTTCTTGTAAATATTGCCGGCCATGCAGCGGGTCATCCACAGAGTTATCTGGGAAAGGATAACTACGGAAATATACCCGGTAAAGCATCCTGGCAGGCGGTTCCTGATTTGCAGGAATATCATGGTTCGGAAACATTTCTGACTGAAGCGTTAACGCTTGAAGCAATTAAAGCGATGGAGGATCCAATCAGCAGACAGCGTCCTTTTTTTCTACATATGGCGCATTATGCAGTTCACGATCCCATCCAGCCGGATCAGCGATTTGTACAGAAATACCTTGATGCAGGATTGCCTGTTGCAGAAGCCAATTATGCAAGTCTGCTTGAAGGAATGGATAAAAGTCTGGGAGATCTGATGGATTTTCTACAACAAAAAGGAATTACTGAGAATACGATAATTCTGTTCATGAGTGATAATGGCGGATTAAGTTATACACCTCCAAGAGCCGGAACTGCGCATACGCATAATTATCCATTGCGGGCCGGTAAAGGTTCTGTGTATGAAGGTGGAATCCGCGAACCAATGCTGGTTAAATGGCCAGGGAAAGTAAGGGCTGGATCAAGTACAGCTAAACCGGTCATTATTGAAGATTTCTTTCCCAGTATTCTTGAAATGGCAGGTATTAAGGAAAGCAAGACGATTCAGCAGATTGATGGTAAAAGTTTTGTACCTGTACTAACAAATAGCAATAACCGAAAAGAAATGGATCGGGCATTGATCTGGCATATTCCAAATAAATGGCAAAGGATGGATGGTCCGGGTATCAATTATTTCAGTGCCATTCGGTTGGGCGACTGGAAATTGGTTTATTCGATGCGCAGACTTGAATTGGAATTATATAATCTTAAAGAAGATATTGGTGAGTTGCGGGATCTTGCCCACAGGTATCCGGAAAAAGTACAGCAGTTGGCAAATTTGCTTAGTGATCAGCTAAAAATCTGGAATGCACCGATGCCGGTATATAAGGCAAGCGGTAAACAGGTACCCTGGCCAAATGAAATCGGATTGCCAGTGAAACCGCGACCTAATGCTGCCCAACTGGCCTGGCAGGAAGCCGAACTCGGAATGATATTTCATTATGATTTGCATGTGTTTGATACGTCGAAATACCGACAGTCTGAAAATCGGATCCGACCGGTTGCTGACTATAATCAGTTTAATCCGAAAGAATTGGATGTGGAGCAATGGGTGCTTGCTGCTAAATCTGCAGGCGCCCGGTTTGCCTTAATAACTGCAACCCATGAAACGGGTTTTGCACTCTATCCTTCCGATGCGAATCCCTATAATGTGAAACTTTTAAAATGGAGAAATGGCAAGGCGGACTTGCTGAGAGATTTTGTTGATGCCTGCCACAAACATGGGATTAAACCGGGCGTTTATATCGGAATTCGCTGGAATTCATTTTATGGGGTACATGATTTTGTGGTGGATGGTGCTCCCGGATCAGCCATGCAAAAAAACAGGCAGGAACATTATAATCGAATGGTTGAATCCATGGTAACGGAGATCTGTACCCGATACGGCCCCTTATTTGAAATCTGGTTCGATGGTGGCGCCAGTCATCCTGCTAAAGGAGCACCTGATGTTTTACCAATTGTAAAAAAGTATCAGCCGGGTGCTCTTTTTTATCATAATGATCAGTTGGCGGAAGCCCGATGGGGCGGATCGGAATCCGGTACAGTAGCTTATCCCTGTTGGTCCACCTTTCCGTATTCGCATACAGGTTCGGGTGAGTCAGCCCTAGCTGGAATTGCTAAAAATGACTATGCATTGCTAAAACAGGGAGATCCGGAGGGTCGTTACTGGATGCCTGCCATGGCAGATGCACCTCTCAGGGGTTATAACGGGAGACATGAATGGTTCTGGGAGCCAGGTGATGAGGCCCATATTTTCCCACTTGAAAAGTTAATGGAGATCTATAATAAATCAGTGGGAAGAAATTCAACCCTCATTATTGGCATCACACCGGATAACAGGGGATTGGTACCGGATTTGGATCAGCAGCGATTGCAGGAATGGGGAAAGGCGATAGATGAGCGATTTGGTAATCCATTGGCTACAGTATCAGGTAAAGGGAAAATGATTCAGCTTAAACTTAAAAAACCGGTTACAATTAAGGATATTGTCGTTCAGGAAGATATCCTGGAAGGGCATAGAGTTAAGGCATTTCAGATACAGGGATTTGTAAAAGGTAAATGGCAGATCTTATTTACAGGATCTGCCATCGGACATAAATTTATTCATCATTTAAATGAACCGCTTTCTACCGATCATCTTCGTTTGATAGTTACTGAATCTTCGGATGAAGCAATTATTTCGAATTTTTCAGTTTATTGAGCAAATCTATTGCTTCCTGCTTGTTGGGTGTTTTTTGAATTAATTGTTCTAATAGGTGGATGGCTGTTGATTTTTCTCCAATTTGAGAGTAGGCTTAACATAGAATTTTTGTCGGGATAGCGTTCTCTGGCTACAGGTTTGCTGCCCAATGCTTTTGCCAGTTCTTCAGCAACACTTGTTGTTGAATAGGGGTTTTGCCCCGGTTATTAATCGATCGTCTATTTTGACACCGCGTTCAATCAGTTTGGTTTCAAGCAGAAAAGGGAATTCTTTCACCCATTTCTTGCCAAATTTCTCTTCTTCCTCCTATAAATATGAATGAGTGGTAACTCATCAAAAGAATCGGTAATTATTCAGGAAATTTTTTTGTTTTAGGATGGAAACTCTTCCAGGAATGCCAGAACTCCTGATATGCCTGAATCCGATCCATTTGTGTGCCAGCTAAAGGACCTTCCGTGCATTCGCCTTTTAAATTCCATAGAGATCCAGTTAGTTGGTCACGCAATTGTTGTGTTTCCTCCTTCCATTCAAAATTTATGGCATTTGTGCCAAGCATTCGATTGAAGGCATGAAAACTAACAGAATCTTTTTCCAGGACGAGGAGAACTGGTAAGTCGGGCAACGAATCCTGGATAAATTTCTTTTTAAGCAACTCATTCCAGTCGTATGCCTTGGCTGAACGATCATTGTAAATTCCAACTACCCAGGATTTAAATTTCCAGGAGGCAGAATCTCTTTTTTCCAGGCTGCTTTTAATTGTGCCTATATCAAATTCTTCCAAATCTTCATAATCCTTCATAAAAGAAGGGTCATACTGCATGATTTTAGTTGAAGGGTTGGCTTTTATCCATGCAGCGAGACTGGTTTGCTGTGATGGGATTTCATTAAGGACTGAATCTTTTAAAGGGCCGGCAACCGCTACTCCCGTTGCCTGGCGCCACCAGGACCCTGTTTTGCTGTCTTCAAACATAGCATTGAAATGATCCATTCCAACGAGTCGGAAATTTTCAGGCTGACCAGCTACAATTGGACTAAATACTCTTCCAGTTCGGCAAACAGTACAATAGGTTACCATAATGGGAATTTTTCCAACCGTGTCCCGCACCTGGTGATGATAGCCTATGATTTGAATAGGATATGCCTTTGATTCTCCATTCTGTGTAATGCCTATCACCAGTTTGCTTTCAGGTATTTTATTATCCGTTAAGGTCGAAAATATTTTTTCCTGTGGTTGAATAAACATTTTTTCTGCCAGCATTCTAAAATTGAAAAAATAGAACACTATGATATAGAGCGAGAGACCGGCGCCTGCAATAAACCTGGGCGATTTTTTAGCGTTGCGCCATGCAAGAAAAAGTGATACAGCAATGAGCAGCCAGCCAATCAAACGGAGCCAAAAGAGATTTTTATGGATCCAATAAGCAATATTAATGGTTTCATCGTACTGGCTACCGGGAAATGGCATGATAAAATAGACCCGGGTAATTTCGAGTATTATAAGAAACAGGAAACTTAGTATTAAAAATGCAATTTTCATTTTGTTATGTTAAGTGGAGTATTGATATAACCTTCATTTGCTCTGATGGGTGCTCTGTCTACGTATAATTGCCGGTCATCAGGAGCCCAGGTGGCCAGTCCGTCAACATATCGGTTAAACATGCAGAAAGCAGCAGCTATCAATACAGTATCATGAATTTCACGATCTGTAGCACCTGCACTCCGGGCTGTTGTTATTTGTTGTTCCTGAACAGATTTCCCTCCCATCTGAACACTACCTGCAATTTCCAATAATGCTTTCATTTTATCAGTTAGAGGTGCTGAAACAGCATTTGATTTGATTGCATCAATTTCGGGAATGGTTAGTTTAAGATAATGACCAGCCAGTGCTCCATGAACATTCTGACAGAAAAAACAGTCATTTTTATATGAAACATAAGTGGCGATCAGTTCACGGTCTCCTCTGCTCAATGTGTTCTCATCATCTCTTAATAGGATTTCAGCCAGTTCATTCAGAATTTTAGCTGTATCCGGACTATAAGCCATTAATCCACGTATACCGGGAAGTTCATTTTTTAAATTGATGTATGCCATTTTTATATAGATTGATTTGGTAAAACATAACCGATGCTGCTCATACGTTCACCCATTGCAACATAATCCGAAACATTATCAGGTATGGTTGTGCCAAGTCCGTCTACATAACGATTAAACATGCTGAAAGTAGCGGCAATTAAAACAGTATCATGGATGTCACGATCTTCTGCTCCGGCGGCCCTGGCTGCTTCAATGTCTTCTGGTTGTACTTCTTTTCCGAGTTTCTGCACTTTCCCTGCAATATGTAACAGTGTTTTTAATTTTGTTGTGATGGATGCAGTGGTAAAATCTTTCAACACCTCATCCACCAGTTTTTCTTTATCGCCGTACAGACACCTTGCTGCAGCAGCGTGACTCTGATAACAGAACTGACAATTATTCAGGTAAGAAACATAGCTGGCAATCAGTTCACGCTCACCTGTTGAAAGCGGGGAATCTCCTCTCAATAAAAGTTGCACCAGTTCATAAAGATATTTTCCGGTTTCCGGACGATAAATCACCAGGCTGCGAATGCCAGGAATGAATGTCGGTAATGATATATGTGGCATAAATCAGGGGTTTGCGGGTTGAATGGTAGTAGTATTATTTATTTTTTTTCTGCCGGAAGCCAGAACCAGCCAGCCTAATGGGAAAGTAAGGGAAAACAAAAAAATTGCATTTCCATAACCACCTAGTCCGGATACAAGAATTCCAACAAATAAAACAGCTGTAGCAGTAAACAGTCTCCCGATATTAAAACAGAAACCTGCGGATGAAGCACGGATAACGGATGGGAATAGTTGAGGAATATAAACAGATAGTGCTCCCTGGCTCACGCCAAAAAAGAAGGCAAGCAGTCCAATCTCCACCAGAACAATAGTATGGAAACTGGAATTCGACCTAAAAAGTACAAAAGAAAGAATGGTGCACATTCCAAAGCAAATTGCCATGGTTTTACGGATACCGAGTGCATTGACAATCCAACCGGAAAAAAAGCCACCTGTTAATCCGCCGATTCCCATTAGCATCATACTCAATCCTCGTTCTTTCTGCGCATTGGTTCCGGGAACCAGTCCCTGAATCCATGTAGGGAGCCAGGAAAATATAGCCCATAAACCAATCAGCATGCTACTGAACAGAAGAGATCCCGTCAGGAGATTTGCGCGGGTTTCTTCTGAGAAGAATCCAATATGATGCATCTGAATTTCATTGTGAGATTTATTGTATGAAGCCCGGTAGTCAGGCACTTTTATCAGCCAAATTCCTATCAGTGCCAAAAGGAGCGGTAGTACGCCTATTAGAAATCCATCTCTCCAGGATGAAATAAAAAAATTAATTAAACCTGCGGAAAATATGCCCACCGGGATTCCAATAGAAAGAATCCCGATGGTGATGCTTCTTGAAGTTGACGGCCAGATTTCACTCAGCCAGGAGAAAGAGATAACCAATACACCGCCAACTCCAAATCCACTGATGAAACGAAACAAAACTAATCCTTCCCAGCTTTGTTGAAATCCCGTAGCTATTGTTGCCAGGCCATAACATGAAATTGCTGCCAGAAGTGCTTTTTTTCTTCCTATGCGATCACTTATCAATCCCCAACTAAAACCTCCAATTGCCCAGCCATAAATAAATAAGGCATTGATATATGCTCCAATGTTAGAGAGAACGTCTGCTGGCAGGTTAAGCTCCTTAACAACTATCGGAAGGTATACTGCCATAAGGGTTGAGACAGTTCCTCCGATGATGCTGCTTAGAAAACAGATCAGAAAAAGAAGCCAATACGAAGTGCTGATTTTTTCTTGTTGCATACTGGTTATTTTAAGAGACCGTCAAAGGTGAAGGATACATAATAAATGGCACCAATTTGCGGTGATCCATAACTTTGATAAATTTGATGATTCAAAATATTACTTCCCCCAAGTTTAATTATACCGTTTATTCCGGGAAGTTTTTTATTGAGCTGAAGATCCACAAGTGAGTAGGTATTGATTCTTCCCGGACGCATTCCATTGAAAGTGCCATACCAGTCAAATGCATCCTGCCAATGCCAGCTGAGTTGAAAACCATAATTATGAAATACATTCGGGTTGCCAAATGTCATATTTGCGCTGTATTCAGGGGTATTGAATGCAGGAATATTATTTGGATTGGCATCCAGTAAATTAAAGGAAGCCCAGGTAATATTTCCGCCCAACTGGTATCCATTTTCAGTCATGTAGGTTAGTCCGGCAGAAATGCTTTGTGCAGAAACTTTATCCGCGGCATTGGTGTACAGTTGAAAAGCCCGAACATCTCCGTTTAGAATATCAGCAGCTGCATCAAAATTGGGTGTGCCATCAGCACCCAAAACATCGCTATCAGGCGCAAGTACTACTGTATTTAATATGAAGTTGGTATAATTACTATAATTGTAATTGAGGTCCAGCAATAGTTTGTTTGCAAATAATCCTTTATAACCTACCTCAAATGCTCTTTGTTTTTCAGGTTTAATATAAGGTACACTGGATTTCACCAGTAATCCTTTGTTTTCATTTACCGCCTGTGGAAAGGGTGTTCCATTCTGCATTGCTGCCCCAAAAGCTGCGCCAAAGTCACCTACAGATGCTGCCGTGAAAGAATTGGAATAGGCTGGTAATCCTTTGCTGTTATCGGGCACACCCCCAAGGATGGTGATTGGGCCTACGTTGAGGTGAATGAACTGATCAACTGGAGTTGGATTGCGAAAGCCTGATTGAATGGATGCTCGGAAATTATGTGTTTTGGCTGCAGTAAATACGGCAGCAAAACGAGGTGTGAAATAGCCGTCAAAGTTTTCGTTCTTGTCATAGCGTATGGAAGCTGTAAGTTTCAATTTATCGTCCAGTAATTTTTTACCTGCCTGAAGGAATCCTCCGAATTCTTTAATAGTGATTTTCTGATCTTTATCCTGGAATAAACTTCCATTGGTAAACATGTCATAGTAGCGGAAATTTGCACCGGACAATAGTTCAATCACCTTGACTGTTTTTGACAAATCATATTGCCCTTCTGTGTGATAAAACTTACTATTGCTGAAAACGCCTGCCCCGCTAAGTCCATAATTCTTTATGGAAGTATTTTTAGCCCTTTCATATTGGTCAGATCCGGGTAATGCGCGACCAATATCAGCAAAAGCCCGGGCTGCTGTATGATTGTTTGGATTTACACCTGTAATATTTCCGGTATAAGCTGCTTCATATCGATTGAACCACATATCGTCTGCCTGATTTGGCTGTACTATGTTTCCATCAAGATCCTGCACCCAGGTTCGGTTAATAAACTGACCCAGCGAGCGGGTATTGTAAGAATCATGAGAATTTTCTGCAACTACATAACTGCGAATGTAAAACTGATTACTCTTTAGTTCAAGCCGATGTGTTTGCAGAACAAAATTATTTAAATCAAATCGACTGCTGCCTGTATAACTGGCTGTACCTCTACCTACATTGTACTGATAAATAGCTTCTAAGTTGTTGGCAATTCTATAATGTAAGGCGCCATTCATTTTGAAACTGTATACATTGTAATTCATCAGATCTTTTTCTTCGTATCCTGTTCTTGAAACAAGTCCGATTCCTTCGATGGTACGTGAAACTTCATCACCATAGATATTGAGTGCATCACGACCAGGGTTATTGGGGCCTCGTTGGGGGGCAGGAGTCTGAGCACTAACATCAGTATAATTGGTGGCGTGCCAGTCGAGGCCGCTCAAATAGGATACATTAAGTTTAAAAGCGAATTTATTATTGAAGGCTTTGGCATATCGGGCGGCGATATCATAGAGCCCGTGAACGCCGGCGCTTTCTTCACCTATATGATTGATTCCGGTTTTTGCCTGAATGCTTAAACCCTGGTATTTGAATGGATCTTTAGTATACATTAGAAGTGCGCCATTAAATGCCATTGGTCCATATAACGCGGATGCAGATCCAGGTATGATTTCAACGTTTTCTATATCAATATCGGATGCACCGAACTGGTTGCCAACTGCGAAATTTAAACCCGGAGTCTGATTGTCTACTCCATCAATAAGTTGCAGAAAGCGGGAATTGCCTGTGCTGTTGAATCCCCGGGTATTTACCTGCTTGTAGGTAAGGCTGCTGGTAACGACTTCCATTCCTTTAATGTGTTGAAGACCATCGTAGAAGCCCAGTGATGGATTTTCGCGGATTGAGCGCTGGCTCATTTTTTCAATAGTAACCGGGGAAGAAAGTATGCTTTCCTGAATTCTTGATGCTGCGGTTACCACTTCATTCAGAAGGACGGATTTTTTATCAAGCAGAATGGCTAAGTTGGAGCCTGCTTCCTGAACCAATAGTTCTTTCTCTTCGAATCCTACTGATGAAATGATCAGCGTTACCGGAAGCTTTGTTTTGGAAAGCACCAGTCGAAACTGACCTTTGCTGTTGCTGGTTGTGCCAATTAATTTATCTTTTATCCGGATGCTTGCAGTTCCGATTGGTTGGTTGTTTTCAGAAGTAAGAATTGTTCCCTGCAGCACAATATCCTGGGCATGAACTGCAATAGTGAGAAAGAGGGAAATTATTAAAAACAGTTGTTTCATGATTGGTAGTTATTTGGTGTGAGCGCCTGGAGTCTTATTTTTTCAAGTGGTCGTAGCCTTGCGGAAGACGGTGATATCCATGGTTAACTAACCGATCGGCAAGCTGTCCGAAGTAGGAAGGGTCATCCGGAAAGGAAGTAGCCAGCCCATCTACATAGCGGTTATAAAGGCAAAAAAGAGCAGCAATCAGTACTGTGTCATGAATTTCAAGGTCGCTTGCTCCGGCAGCTTTGGCCAGTTCGATGGCATTATCGGTAACCGCTTTTCCGCTGATCCGAACCAGGCGTGCAATTTCCAGCAAAGCTTTCATTTTTTCTGAAAGCGTGGATTGCCAGTGATCAATTTTGATTTGTTCAGTAACTGCGGAGTTGCCCATTAATGCATCGGCTGCTGTAGCATGTGCAGTTGTACAAAACCTGCATTCGTTTCCATATGAAACGATGGTTGCGATTAATTCGCGTTCCGCTTCTGTTAAGGAATTTGGACCGCGTAACAGGAATTGTGTCAACTCCCGAATGGGAGCAGCTGTATCCCTTCGATATTCTAAGAGCCCGGTTATTCCGGGCAAATGGGTTGCTAATGGAATATACGGCATAGCCTTTCTTTTCAGATGGATGAATGACATTTAACACCAATTGCTGGTGTATGCGAATAGACAATGGAACTGAAATCAGGCTATAGGGGGATGGATCTGTTCCCCTGTATATCCACTCATGGGAACAATGCAGTAGATTTCGTATTCCCTGGTAAGATTGATTTGCGGAGATTCTATTTGGTAGGACGTTATTTTTTGATTGAAACCGAAAAGCAGGTTTGCTTTTTTAACAATGGAATTGTTTTCAGTATCATCACACGGTAGATTATTCAACTTTTTATTCACTTCCTGCCGGGCCGCAGCAAGTTTGTTCATATTCTGATTAGGAAGGCATTTTAGGTAAATGGTATCCTGGCTGATTTTTATTTTTACATAACTGTAATATTTACCATTGATTTCAAGTTGACCATCTTCTCTGCGATAATCCGGCCAATCATTATTATAGGGAACCTGGAAAGGGAATTTGACTTCGATTAATTCTTCCTCCTGATATTCATGTCTGTCCAGTTGTTGAATCAACGCATTAGTTGTTTTGGCTTCCAGATAGTCAAACAGCCAACCATAGCCTGCCAGATTGATAAGGCATACAGACAAAAGTAATATGGCAAAAAACCGTTTCAGCAATTAGTTTTAGTGAATATAAATAATTTAAATAGCATGTTTGCTAAGTTTTAGGGTAATCTTTGAGGCAGGATCATAATTTTCCGAATGTTGTTCTCCTTTTTCCCACTTACCTGCAGATTATAAATACCAGCTGGTAATGCTTGAAGATTTATGGTTTGTTGGCCGGACAAATTTCCATTTTGTTGTTTTACAAGCTGTCCGGTATTGGAAAAAAGCCGGATTTGTTGGATTGGGTAATTTGCCTGAATGGTTATTTGCTGTCGGGCGGGATTTGGAAAGAATCTTATGGATCCAGGATTGGCTGTAAGACTTCTGGGTGATTCCATTAATGGGTTTACCGCTGCTGCTGCATTTAATTGTCCGGTTGGTTTTTCCATTAATCGGATCAGGCTTGGATATTGACTGGAATTTCCAGCTTGGCGGCTGACTAAACTTGCATATATGTTTTTACTGCTGATTATTCTGAAGGATAAGGCACTATCTCCACTCATAACCAGATCATTCGGATTTAAGGAAAATCGGATAAACTGATTGGCGGAGATTTGAGTGGCGGTTTGGACGAGGTTCCCAGCAATGGGTGCATTGTTCCAGGTAATGGCACCGATCACTGAATTATTGGCTCCCTGATAATTCCCTGTGCCTTCAAGCCAATTATTCGTATTAAGTTGATACAGCAGGTATTGGATACTGGTATCGCTCGCAGTTGCAAATACCTGCAGGTGTGCCTTCATCGTTCTTCCGATTTCCCCCCTTCTGTCAAATTGCAGATAGGGAATTTGATGATCTGTGCTATTATTTCGGATGGCCAAATAACCGGCTGCTCCAAAGTTTTTATCGGCAGAGCCTGCGCCTGAACGAATCCATGAATCACGGGCAACAACCAGGGTGTCATACTGGTATTGATATTGTCCTTCTCTGCCATGGAGCAAAAGTGCCGGCTGATAGTGGGAAGTTGCGTTTTCTCTAGATCCAAATTGCGCATCGGTGGTGCTGCCGATTGCGGTGGAACTAATCCGGATACCCCATTTTTTGCTGCCAGCCAAGGTTGAATGGATGAGGGAGGTAACGGGAATCAGCAGTGTATTTCCGGCTGATTGTCCGGGTAGAGTTGTGATCAATTGTCCGGCTACCGGTTGATTATTCCAGGTTACACCGGTTTCTGTCCAGTTGTTGTTAGTGATTTCATGGATTTCCCAATTGGTGGTTTGAACCGTTGTGTTGGCATTGGTGATATAAAGGCGAAGAAATGCGCTGTCTACCGATCCACTAAAATTAGAGAGATCAAATTGCAGGAAGGCTTTTCGCGAATAACCGCTGCCATCTGTTTTTATTACCAGATTTCCATTTGGATAATTGGTATTAGCATAGGAGCCGTCTCTCACAAAAGCATCTGCATTGGCTATAATTGTTGCAAGTACGGGGGAGTTGGTTGGGGGCGTATAAACCATGCTTGAAAGATTGATTTCGCCCTGGACAGAGCCCCCTGCCTCTAAATTTTCGGGGAGGGAAGATTGAAACTGGCGCATTGTACCAAGTGCTGGATTTTCAACGGCTAGCCATGCCTGCTGAAGAAGCTGAGTTGGATCTGCAATGCTTACCTGAATTGTATTGGAATGAATATTTGTTAAGAGCAGGATACATGCTTGTCCGGTTTTAATCTTAACTCCATTGAATTGCAAACTGTCTGCCTGATGAAAAACAGCCTGTAGTTGATGAAGTGAATCGTGGTAGACAGCCTGAATTGATGGCGAGTTGGAGATTATTTGAATTACTGATGTATCATATTGCTGAAGGTTTGTAAGAGAGGTTCCGGGTAAAATCGAGTAGGCATAACTGTTATTAACTGGTTGCGTTCCATGTTTCCACCAGAGCTTGAATACATCTTTTGTAATTAGTTCATCGCTGTACCCGGTGTTGATACTTTTTTGGGTTCCGGATTGCGATTGATTGCTCAATTGCAGATTGCCGGATGTGTGAAGATAATAGCCCACATTGTTATGGTATACCCATTTAAGGTTACCGTTAAAACTGTGATTTCCAATTGTCAGGGTTGATTCGCCGGAACTGGTTTTTATATTAACTGATCCATTTAACAGGCATTGATTTAGTGTTGTATTGATTGGCTGGCTGGCTGTTGAAATGATGCCTGTACCCAAACAAACTACCTCTCTGTCGAAAAAGAACCAGGCTTTTTTTGCTTGTGTAGTATAATCATTCATGGCAAATGCGGATGCACCATATTGGCCATTGGAAACTGCGCCAACAAAACTGGCGGTGCCGGGATTGGTCCCCCAGGAACTGCGGACAGGATAGGTCGTTATTTCAGGAACCGTTGTGCCGGGAATTTTATTCCATTCCCAGACAGGATAGATATTGAAGTATTCATCACCATTTACTGCTATGAAATTGGCGCCATCACTCAGGTAATATCCTTTAATATTTTCGCCGTTTCCCATTTCAGCTTTTACGGTTCGGGTTGAAACAGCTCTTACTGAGAAAAGGAAAGATGCTCGATGGTGTACCATGTAATCGCTTCTCCAATAATGGACGTTTTCGGGACTAACCATATAAGATGGCGGCTGGTTCCCGTTCATACGGTTGAGTGTTTGTTCATAGTAGTTATAATACTGAGCTAAATCGATGGCCTGAACTTTACGAATAAGCGATGAATCTGCGCGTCCGGCATTAGGGCGACTGATGCTACGATTATAAACATTAAAATCAGTGAATCCACCCCTGCTCACTTTCATGAAACCGTTCCGGACCATATTGGAGAAGAGGACCATTTTTTCGGAGCTGAATGCATAGCCGGTTCCGGTAACATAGGCCGCGATATTGGAAATGCCGGAAATGTATTCGCGCCCGTATCCATAAAGATAAAGTTGGGCTCCATGTGCGCGGTAGGAATGATCGGATTGGATACCTTCTCCACTTGAAACGAGAATGGAATTGGAGGTAGCCGTCACTGCCTGGTTGAGGAGCGATTGGTTTTGTGTAAGGCAGGCCCGCATAATATAATGTTGGGCAACATCGGTCAGGTTGGACCCGTCTTTGGCCGGTGACTGCGTGATAGGTGTGCCTTTGGTCATCCAACTGATCAGGGAAGAGTCAAGTAATGCCGGCAGCGGAACGGGACTGTAACGCATAGCAATCAGAATGGTTCCGATGTCTTTTGGGACGGAAATGCTTAGGTAAAACCAATTGGTACTGGTTGGGGCTGGTGAAAGGGTAAGCCAGTATTGTAGGGTGTTGATGATTTGCTGGCGCAGCGTATCGTTTCCATAAAAACTGCTTTCGGGTCGGGAATAAGCTCTGGAGAGTGTGCTTATTCTGACGAAATGATTCCCTGGTTGCCAGTTAGTTTGGGCCGTTGAACCGTAATTGATATCGTTCCAGGAACCGTTGTTTTGAAGAGAGGATCGAAGGCTTAATACGCTGGAATCATGGGATGCTACGGTTCCGTTAGAGAAGCCGGCTCTGATTCGGTCCATAATGGTGTTGAAATCGGAGGGTGCTTGTGCGTGTACAGGTTGGTTTAAGAGGGAAGTCAGAAGTAAGATTAGGGCGAAGCGTGTTTTTTGAAAAGTCATGGCAGGTCGTATTAGTTCCTTTAAAGTAGACTCAAACCGCTTTTCTATAGGGGTATTAATTCGGCTATATAGGGGGATAAAAACGGCAAGGTGTCAGACACCAGTTACAACTGGTGTCTGACACCTCTCTAACACTGTTCTAACACCTGTCTGACACCTAATACCCGGGGTTGGGTGAGATATTGGGGTTGGCATCCCGTTCGGCCTGCGGTATGGGCAGGAGACGTTTGTTGAAGAGGTAGGGAATATCGCGGGCAGTTGAAGGGAAATTGGCACTCCGCATAATCGGACGCTTCAAGCGGTTGAGATCATGGAACCGTTGTCCCTCAAATGCCAGTTCTTTCCTGCGCTCGATCAGAATATCTTCCAATAATACATCTCCGGAGGAAGTGTAGCCTGTAAAGGAAGGATCACGTCGGGTTGCAATTTCGTTGAGATAATTGCGGGCTGCTGCATCATCGGTGCCAAGAGAAGCTTCTGCTGCTATCAGGTATAACTCACTTAGTCGAATAACCTTCGTGTCATCCCGGTCGGTAGTTATATTAGTATACTTGTTTACAAAAACTGCTGGTGTTCCGCCCCGGATACCTTCTGACAGCAATGATTTCCGAACATCTGTATCTGAAAAAAGTGCAAACAGATCATCAGCACATAAAAAATCTCCGTAACCATTTTGATTGTAGATATAACCAAGTGCATCAAAACCCAGGTTCGATACTCCATCAGATGAGATTTCAAAAATCGTCTCAAGTTTATTGGTTAGCGGAGCGGGGTTTCTCCAGTATGCCACATAATTATCGTCCTCTATAAGAGTAAACTCATTGGAATTGATCACTTCCAGCGCAGCTGTGCGGGCGGATGTTTTATCGCCTTTGGTCAGGTGTACCCTTGCCTCGATTGCTTTTGCAGCAAACTTACTGATGCGGGATGAATTACTGTAGCTACCTAATAAAGAATATGCCTGACCGAGATCGGAAAGTATCTGTGTATATACTTCGGCTACCGATTTTCTGGAAGGTTTTATATTGGGACTAAATTCAAGTATGATTGGAACGCCATCAGCGGTTGGACTCTCCGTATAAGGCCGGGCAAAAAATCGAAGCAATTCAAAATATATTAATCCACGAATGCCATAAGCTTCCCCTTTGTAGATTTTTACATTGTCCGTTTCCTGAATATTTGCATTGATGATATTATTGGTTCGTAAGATCACATTATAAGCTGCAGTCCACATATTCAGTGCATTTCCATCTGCTACAGACATGGCATATTGATTGTACAGTGTATATCGATTGGAATTAGAAACGGATTGATAGGTTATATCACCCATAAGATCGCCTAATAGGGGAATGGTTCTTCCATAAAGATCGAGGTTGCGTAATCCGGCATAAGTTCCCCTCACGGCAATCAGCAGATCCGCTTCACTTTGGATGGCAGATTCCACAGGTAATGCATTGTAGGGTTTTTTCTCCAGGTAATCTTTACTACAGCCAGCCGTCACCGTGAGAATGAAAGCGGTGATCAATATATTTATTTGAATACGTTTCATGATGTTCATAATTAAGATGTTTAAAATCCAAGGTTTAAACCTACCGTGAGGGATTTAGGGATAAAAATGTTCAGATTTGTCTGACTGCTGATTCCCTGTTCAGGATCCCATGGAAGATTTTTATCGCGAACCCATGTCCATAGATTGGTTCCTCTAACATAAAAATTGGCAGAACCAATGCCAATGCGTTTCAATACCTCTGATGGCAGCTGGTAACTCAGGGTAATATCGCGCAACCGTATATAATCTGCTTTGTAGAGATAAAGCGTCGAGGCATTTTGTGCCAGTTTATTTCCACCGTAAACATATCTGGGCAATACCGCCTGATCGCCTGGCTGTTTCCAGCGTTCTTCGAACTGACGCAATACTTTATTAAATGCACCTCCATTTCCACTGCCCATGTAAAAACCAGCCCATGCATCCTGTATATAATTTCCGGCATTGTAATAGAGTTGTGCATCCAGTGTAATGTTTCTGAAACGCAGACTATTATTGATGCTGCCGAAATATTTTGGAGAGGCAGATCCGAAAATGGTACGCTGCGCTGCATTCCAGTTATTGGTTGTTTCTTTTTTGGATGCATCCGTATACCAAAGCGGATCTCCATTTGCAGGATCTACACCTGCCCATAATCGGACATAAAAAGATTGAAAATCATAGTCTGGCCGACGAATAAAAATACCGGCCAGAATGTCCTGATTGTTTACCGTTTCAAGAATTTTATTTTTGTTATAAGCATAATTAACAGAAATGTTCCATTCGAAATTTTTGGTTCGTACGGGTACCAGTCCAAGATTCAACTCGATTCCTCTGTTTTCCATGGAGCCAAAATTTCCACGGATGGTAGAGAATCCTGAAGTGCGCGAAAGCGGCGCATCAAGCAGCAGTTCGGTTGTTTTTCGGATATAATAATCTGCATTAAGAGTAATCCTGTTTTTCAGAAATGCGAGATCCATTCCAATGTTCAGTGGTTTGTTTAACTCCCAGGTAAGGTCCAGATTCCCGATTGTATTGGGTGCACTTCCAGGTTGTTGGTTATAGTTAAACCCGAATGCATAGGTCGGTTGCCAATCATAATTGCCTATAGAAGCATTTCCATTTGTTCCATAGGAGGCCCTTAGTTTAAACTGTTCAATCCACTCCAAGGACTGAATAAATGTTTCCCGGTCCAGATTCCAGGAAATACCTGCTGACCAAAAATTTCCATATCGATTATTTATTCCAAAACGACTGGAGCCATCTCTTCTGAAACTACCAGAAACTATAAATCTGTCTTTATAATTAAAATTCAAAACAGAAAATGCAGATGCGAAAGCATAATCTGACCCTGTTGCGCTTGCTGTAATTGGTGTGGCTGCTACAACTGGTAAAGTAAGTGCTGTTGTTGCAGGAAAGCCTTCTGCCTGAATGGAACTCTGGAAAGTTTTTGAATCCTGGGCTTCATATCCCAATTGGAGATTCAGGGTAATATCTTTTTCCTGGTTGAAGGTTTGCTGGTAATCCAATAAATTACTCCAGGTATAGTTGAATATACGCGTATAGAAGGAAAATCCACGGCCATTGGTGTTCAGGCCATCGCCGTGGAATGGATTTTCATAGTTGTTTTCTTCAAGTACATTATAATCAGTTCCTATTCTTGATATGAATTTAAGATTATTGAGAATTTTATATTCAGCACTGAAACCTCCACGTACGCCCAATTGTTTAAGTCTACGGTTGTCCAGCTCTGCTGTTGCAACGGTATTAAATAAGGCACCTGGACCAAAATCAGGTGCCGTGATATTCAGTGAACCATCAGATTTACGGGCAGCGCGTGATGGCAAAAGGAAATATGAAGTAAGGATAGGATTACCGAATGCACCCCCGGCAAGAGGAGATGACTGATTTACAAATCCGGCTGTTATATTGGTTGATAAAGTAAGACGTTCGGTTGCTTTATTTACCAGACTGATGGCTCCATTGTAACGTTTGAAACTACTTTGAATACTGGTTCCATCCTGCCTGAAATACCCTCCTGATATATTAAATGTGGTTCGATCATTTCCACCTGAGGCACTTAGATTTACCTGTTGCTGAGGAGATTTTCTTGTTGTTGCATCCAGCCAGTTGAAATCGACACCATTGCCAAAGCCAAAGTTGCTGCTCATAATACCATCCACATTTCCAGCATTGGCTATACCTGCATTGATCAGTCCGTCTCTGGTTAAATCAAAATATTCAGCCGCTTTTAGTGGACGATAATTATCATTGAAATAGGCGATATCGTTCTGTCCGGCTTCCATATCTAAGCGGAATCTGGTTTTACCTGATTTTCCTTTTTTGGTAGTAACCAGGATCACACCATTTGCGGCACGTGATCCATATACAGAAGCGGCTGATGCATCTTTAAGAACGGAAATGCTTTCAACATCATTCGGGTTTAATGTGCTCAGCAGGTTGGCAGAGGTAGTAGCGCGTGATGCATCTCCGGTATTAACTGGAATGCCATCGATTACCCAAAGTGGTTCTGAGCTGGCGTTGATGGAGCCGATCCCGCGAAGGCGGATCTGTTGAATGGAGCCGGGTGCTCCGGAAGCTGCTGCAGATTGGAGTCCGGGTACCGCCCCCTGCAGTGCTTTATCAATGGAGGTAAAGGGGCGGTTCTCTATATCGGCTGCTTTTACCGTATTGATGGCGCCCGTAAGTTCCGGTTTTTTTAAGGAGCCATAGGCTACCACCACAACTTCTGAAAGGTTGTCTGAACTTGCCTGGAGCTGAATGCTCAATGGAAGATTGGTGATGGCAATTTCTCTGGAACTGAAATTTACGGAACTGATCACCAATGTTTTTGCATTATTGGGAACCAGGATACGAAATTTTCCGGCACCATCTGTACTGGTTCCTATCCGGGTTCCTTTGACCAGAATATTGGCATTGGAGAGAGGTTCTCCTCTGGAATCCATAACCGTTCCGGTTACTTCCTTGTCTTGTGCCAAAACCTGCCCTGCAAAGACAAACAGGCACAATAGTGCGATCATGCATTTACTTCTCATACTGTTAGAATTGGTTAATTGAACCATTGAAATTAGCGGGCAGTTTAATCCTGATTGGACAGATTCAATCAGGTGACCAAAACACCGTACAGATAACATTAACTAAAGTATGAGCGGCATGTGTATCGAAATAGCTGAAATTCAGATGCTGATAGAAAAGTAAACGGGATGTAGAAACATCCCGAGAACGTTACAAATCAATATTAATGTAACATGAGAAAATTAGTAGGTAAGTATGTAACCAGTGCTAAACTACAGTAAGAATCAAAAGGCCTGTCCGATTTTCAACGAACAGGCCTTTCTTATCAACAGATGGTTTCTGTTGATCAATTATGATTTGAAATCAATAACTCATCTCAACAATTTCTTTTACTTTTTCGATGGTTACAATGCCATTTTCTCCCAATGCAAGCCAATTACGATTGGTAAATCTTTCCTGGATAATTCCTGCAGTTTGTTTATAATCGGCAGTATATTCTGATAATTTGGTTTTAACGCCCAGTGAGTGGAAAAAGTCAACAGTTTTCTCAATACCTTCAGTTGCTTTTTCTTCTAATGTGCCTACACGGATATCCCATACCCGTTCAGCATATTGCGCCAGTTTCTCTTTTTTATTCGAAAACATCACGCGGTATAAATTAGGGCCAATTATAGCCAGCGTTTGGGCATGATCGATACCATATAAGGCAGTGAGTTCATGTCCGATCATATGGGTGGCCCAATCAGTTGGAACTCCCTGTGCAATCAATCCGTTTAGTGCCATGGTGCAGGACCACATAAAGTTGCCAGCGCTGATTTCATCAGAAGGATTAGCTAAAATTTTCGGACCAATTTGAATGAGGGTTCGCATAATGCCTTCTGCAAAATTATCCTGAATTGGTGCATCGGCAGGATAGGTCATGTATTGTTCTAAAACATGGCTGAATGCATCAATTACGCCATTCGCTATCTGTATTTTAGGCAAGCTGCTTACAACCGCTGGGTCCAGAATGGAAAAGGCAGGGAAAACCAATGGAGAACCAAAGGAAAGTTTTTCGCGGGATGATTCCCGGCTAATTACGGAGTTGCCATTCATTTCTGATCCTGTAGCAGGAAGTGTGAGAATTGCTCCGATTGGAACTGCCATCTTTTGTTTTGCTGCGGTACGATTTACCAATATTTCCCAGGGATCTCCACCTTCATAGGGTATTGCCAGAGCAATGAATTTGGCTGCATCCAATACGGACCCGCCCCCCACTGCAAGGATAAAATCGATTTTTTCTTTCCGGCCCAGCTCCACCGCTTTCATGAGAGTTTCATATCTGGGGTTGGCTTCGATGCCGCTGAACTCAATCACCTTATAGGTTCCGATTTCAGCCATTGCCTGGTCATAAATCCCGTTTTTTTTAATGCTTCCGCCTCCATATGCAAACAATATGGTAGCATTTTCAGGAATATTGTCTTTTAATTTCTGGATCTTCCCCTTGCCAAACAGGATTTTGGTGGGGTTTCGGTATTCAAAACTGTTCATTGTTTTTTTCTTTTAACAAAGATAGAACCGAGTTGTTTGATACTGCTATTAATTTGTTGGCTCAACAGCTGGCCTCCCGGAGCCATGAAAAAGAAAAAGCAGGCATCCGAATAATATGTTAAGAGCGGGAATCATGGCAGGAAAAGCATCGCCAGAAAGGACATGAACCCCGACAGCAATTATAAAATGAAAAACTAAGACAGCAGCAGCAGGTCTTGTTTTATAACCGATTAAAAGTAGAAAACAGGCGATCAATTGGGAATAAACAGATACAAGAGCACTGGTAAGTGGAATTGGAAATCCCTGGGACAGCAGATAATCTCGGAAAGCCAGCATCCTGCTCCAGCTAAGAATATTGTCCTGAACGCCATAAAGAATCTGAAGGCTGATAAAGATCCGGTAGATAAATATTCCGAAATGCTGTTTTGTTTCGAATAGATTCATATTGTATAGTTTAGAGAAATTGAAAGTAATTCCAAGCCATATTCTAAAAAGGGTTTTCTGTAGGTCAGCTTGGTTTATTTGTTCGTGTCAGTTAAAAAAGACTGAAGTTTTTCTCTACGTTTAAGCTGTTTCCTGGTCGTTGGTAGGTAGATTCCTGTCGTTTGGCGCTGATTTTCCGGATTCTTTCTTTTTTATCGATTTTTGCCCAATATGAAACGTTCAGCTATTCACATTACCTATTGGATCATGTACCTTTTATTACGGGTTCTGATTGAATTCCTATGGGTGAAGGGGGTAATAACCGAATTGCAACCAGTTGAACTGATGAGGGGCTCTTTCCTGGCATCTTTGATTTATCTGATACCAGAAATTATGTTTTCATATTATCTTCTCTGTTTTGGATTGGATCGGGTTTTGAAGAAAAGCCAATATCGGTTTTTTTATTTCCTTGAAATAGTACTGGTATTATCGGTCACGATTTATTGCATGAGAATTCTTGCACACAATCTGGTTGCACCTTATGCTTACCAAAATCAGTTGCCATTGGCGCCTGTTCTGGGGGGACAACGAATTTTATTATTACTCGTTGATATAATTTTTGCAAGCGGAGTTTTACTGGCAATTGAGTTCACCAGGAGGCAGCTGGAGTTTAAGGAAAGAGAAAAGGAATTGATCAGGGAAAAACTTAGTGCGGAATTACAATTGCTGCGAAACCAAATCAATCCACATTTTTTATTCAATACGCTTAATAATATCTATGCCCTTACCAGAAAAAAATCTGACAAAGCTCCTGAAGTAGTGATGAAATTATCAGAGCTCCTCAGTTTTATGTTGTATAAATCCAGCGTAGATACAATTACGATACAGGAAGAGGTGCGCGTTCTGGAGGATTATATTGAGCTTGAGAAAATCAGGTATGACCAGCGACTTTCCATTCGGTTTACCAGAGTAATTGATGACCCTTCGCAGCGTATTATTCCATTAGTATTTCTACCACTTGTTGAAAATGCATTTAAACATGGAATCAGTGAAAGTAGGTTTGATTCCTTTGTACATATTGATTTACGGTTAAAAAAAGGAAAATTACTTTTCACTATTGAAAATTCGGTAGAAAAAAAAGAACAGGAAGTGCAGGTAGGAAATATCGGCTTGTATAATACACAAAGACAATTGGAACTGACATATAAGGAGTATAGGCTGGATCGCGAATCAAATCAGCATTCATTTAAATTAAATTTAGATCTTAACCTGATGAGCTATGGAAAAATTTAGTTGTATAATCGTGGAAGATGAACCATTGGCTGCAGAAGTGCTTGCAGACTATGTAAAACAAACTCCTTTTTTAGAACAGGTAGCAGTTTGTTCCGATGCTATTTACGCATTGGAGTTTTTGCAGCATCATACAATTGATTTAATCTTTCTGGATATTCACCTGCCGAAATTAAAAGGGTATGATTTTATAAGAACGCTAAAGAACCGTCCGCAGATTATAATTACAACGGCTTACAGAGATTATGCACTGGAAGGATATGATTTAAATGTGGTGGATTATTTATTAAAGCCGATAAGTTTTAATCGATTCCTTACTGCAATAAACAAAGTTCGCAAACAGGTGGAGCAGGAACCGGTCCAAATTTCCAGGCAAACAGTTGGACAATTGGAGTCGCCCTATCTTTTAGTGAATGTAAATAAAAAACGCGTCAGAATATATTTATCAGATATACTCTATATAGAAAGTAAAAAAGAGTACATAAATATTGTAACCATACAGCAATCCTACCTTACCAAATACCCCCTGGGTGAAATAGATCAGCAACTGGACAAAGGTCGTTTCATTCGGATTCATCGTTCGTTTATAGTAGCCAGAGAAAAAATCAGGGCTTTTAATTCTGCTGAAGTAGAAGTTGGTGGTGAACAGATTCCCATTGGGCGCAGTTACAAAGAATTGGTTTTATCTATGCTGGGAGATCCACTGGGATGATTGTTGACGTAAACTAGCTGTATGTGGGTAGTTGCCGGTTGTTTGTTGACGAGCTTTCCTGCATGTTTTTTTTGTATTTAATTTCCGGTTTAAACAATGCCCTCCTATATGAAGATTCCTTCCTCGCTTCTTTTCGCAGCTTTATTCCTGATCGCTTCCTGCAGTAAATCTGATGACAAACCCGCAAATAGTCGTGATTTGGTTTATGAATTCACCGGGACTTATACAGGTTCTATAACAGCTGCCTATACCAATGCAAATGGATCCACAGTTAGTGAACTGGTAAATAGTTTACCCTGGAAAAAGGAAATAAAACTTTCATCATCTGTGGCAGGAGTTGGATTTTCTTTCTCTCCTGTGGTGGCGAAACCCGGTGTGGCCGGACAAGCCATGACAATGCGGTTATCGGCTGGTGGTAAAGTGAAGGAAACTTTAAGCGGAACTGCCGATGCCATGGGTTATATGGTAACTTTTGGAACAATTGCCTATGTAATACAATAAAAGCCTATTTTTTGGTAGCAATTAAAAAGGTCCTGTAATTGCAGGACCTTTTTAATTGGGGAAGATTATTCCCGATTTTATATTGCTTTTGTATTCAGGTTAGTGTCAGCAATACCCGTCAGCAATTCATCACATTTCTTTTCTTCCGTCAGTGTTTTCAATAACTGTTGAAGGGCGGATTTGTGACCCAAAACTTTAGCAAATGCTGCTAATGTTCCATAGCTTGCAATTTCATAATGCTCCACTTTTTGAGATGCTGCTATAATTCCAGCGTCGCGCACGGAACCTGCCTGGGTTTCCTCCATAATAGATTTGCCTTCATCCAGCAAACCCTGCATGGCATCACATTTTTTAGCCTGTGGCTTTTTGCCCAGTTCACTGAAGCAGGTTTCCAGTCTGCTTACGTGGTTCTTTGTTTGTTCCAGATGGTCGCCAATTGCTTTTTTCAATTTTGTATCTGAAGCATTTTTCTGCATTTTTGGAAGTGCTTTTACCAGTGCTTTTTCTGCCCAGTAAAGATCTTTCAGTCCATCTTCAAATAAGGATGAAAGATCTTTTGCTGCATCTTTTTTAGCGGGTATTTTTGCAGTTTTTTTTAGAGCAGTTTTTTTACTTGTAACTTTTTTTGTTGGCATACAAAAAGGTTTATTGGTTAATGGATTTGAATTCCACAAATAATATAAAATAATCATGCCATCACTCAACATCCTGATTTCTCTATAAATTTTATTCGGATTCCTTCAATTCATCGAGCAGGTTTTTGATCTTTTTTGCATGTTTCCCATAAAAACTATCTACCCACCTGTTAGTAGCCCAGATTATAAAGATTGTCATGCAAACCAAAACAATTGGGATGAAGATCCAGTCTGCGTCTGTAAGTAAAGGTTTTTCAGGATTTTTCAGCATTCTTGAATTGAATACAATCAAAAGTGCCGCTATCATTGCAAAGGGAACCAATAAAAAGGAAAAAGATTTGTAGGCTTCCATATTAATACGGATTTCGTAGTACAACTCATATAAACTGTCCTTTGAGTTTCCGGAATAATTGTGCATCATTTTAAAGAAGCCATAGAAACGATAAAAATAATACAGTGATACAATCAGTAAAAGAAGGTAAATGCTATAATATGCCATACTGAATTGCTGATTGAATCTGAATTGAATTGGCCAAAAACCCATTAATACAATGGCCAGACTCTGAAAGATCAATTCTTTTTTCATATTGAAGCGGATCTTATCAAGAGGCTGGTTGACCTGTTTCAATTTCTCTAAGGTAGGATTCAACGAATCGCTGTCCTTTCCTTCCTGTTTCCAGGCTTCCTGTAGTTCATCAAGATTCATAGCCTAATTGTTTTATAATTTCTTGTAATTTTTCTTTTGTCCGGCTGAGTTTTACTCTGGCATTGTTTTCCGAAATTCCCAGGTGTGCACTGATTTCACGGTGGGATAGTCCTTCCATAAAATAGAAAATCAGGGCTTTTTCAATTGAATTCAGATAATGTACTGCTTTATAAAAAATCTTCATTTGTTCCATCTGTCCGGATGCAGTTTCCTCTGCTTTTATTTCTGGAAGCTGATCCAGTTCGGTAGATGTCTGTGGGCGCCGTTTATCCTTTCGCAGGAAAGTGATGGCCGTATTTACAGCAACCCGGTACATCCAGGTGGAAAAACTGCTTTTACCTTCAAAACGCTGATAGTTAGTCCAAAGGCGCAAAATGATTTCCTGCATAAGGTCCTCCCTGTCTTCACTTGTATCCATATACATTCTGGACACCTTAATCAGGATGCCCCGGTTCCTATCTATCCGGTCTAAAAATTCCATTTCCGCTTGTGTGGCCACTGTTGTAATACTTCCTATGATTCTTATAGTTGGTCGCTCAATTTCCCCATTCGTTACAATTTGTGGTAAAATTTTATTGTAACTTAATTATTCAGTTATATGCCCGTTTTCACAAATACAGATTTACCGGCAGTTAAGCCACAGCCTTCCGTTGAACAGGAGTTGCTTTGTTCCATTGAGGAAGCAGGTCAGGTAATAATTCATGCAAGCATAACCTGCAAGGCCTGGTGGGAGCTGGTTCGGATCTGGAAAACAACCTATTTGATTGACCGGAGTGCGGGCCACAGGAGTCAGTTATTACACGCCAGCAATATTTCACTTGCCCCGAATTGGACGCCAATTGTACAGGGACAAACGATCCGGTTTACCCTGGTTTTTGAGTCGCTGCCAAAAAACTGCAGTTCCTTCGATTTTGCTGAAATCATCCCGGAACCAGGTGGTTTTATAATCCTGAACATCGCGCGAAATCAAACAGATGTTTACCGGATCGATTTGTCAAATCCCGAATAATTATGTTTATTATGGATTTAAATCCTAAATAAACATAATAAAAAAGGATTAAAATCCGGAATTATTATGTTATTTTGCATATAATAAGAGGTGAAAGATGATAAAGCGTTCTATTGCGGAGGGTTTGTATAAGCGGTTTCACCAGGGGAAAGCCATTATTTTACTGGGTGCCCGGCAAATTGGGAAATCCACGCTGGTGGAAGAACTCCTGAAACAGCACGGGCTCGACCCTGTTTACCTTAATGGGGATGAGGCGGATGTGCGTGAGCTTTTATCCAATCCGGGTTCAACCAGACTAAAATCAATCCTTGGCAAAAACAAGCTGATTTTTATAGACGAGGCCCAACGGATACCAGAGATTGGATTAACGCTGAAATTGATTACAGATCAGTTAAAGGATGTACAGGTGATTGCCACAGGATCCTCTGCGCTGGATATCAATAATAAATCTGCTGAAACACTGACGGGAAGAAAATTTGAATTCACCTTATTCCCTATCAGTTTTGATGAAATGGTGGGGCATCATGGTTTGCTGGAAGAAAAAAGACAATTGGAGCGAAGACTGGTATATGGCTATTATCCGGAAGTAATTAACTATCCTGAGGAAGCAGAAGAGCGGATAAAATTGCTGGCTGATAGTTATTTATACAAAGATATTTTGTTGCTGGAACAGGTTAAGAAACCAGTGTTGCTGGAAAAGCTTTTACGGGCATTGGCACTTCAGGTAGGGTCGGAAGTGAATTATGCTGAACTGGCGCAGCTCGTAGCGAGTGATCCCAAAACAGTGGAAAAGTACCTTGATTTACTGGAGAAAGCATTTGTTGTATTTAAGCTGCCCGCATTGAACCGGAATGTCAGAAATGAAATAAAAAAAGGGAAGAAAATTTATTTTTTTGATTGTGGTATCCGAAATGCGATTCTGAATGATTTCAAACCGTTGCATAACCGAACAGATATTGGTGCTTTATGGGAAAATTTTATAATTAGTGAGCGGTATAAATTCATACATAACAGGAATGAGAAAAAATCTTTTTACTTCTGGAGAACAACCCAGCAGCAGGAAATCGATCTGATTGAAGAGCAGGGAAATGAAATGACAGCATTTGAAATAAAATGGAATCCATCAGCAAAAATGAAATTCTCCACTACATTTACAGATAACTATTCAGTTAAAGAATTGATCAGGGTGCATCAGAAAAATTTTGATGAAATCCTTCGCAGTTAAATTGCCATTATGAAATTTCTACGTCCTCTTTATGTGCAGGTGGTTCTCGGTATCCTGCTTGGTATACTGGCTGGCGCACTGTTTCCTTCTTTTGCTCCAGGTGCAAAATTGATCAGTGACACTTTTATCAATATGATCAAGATGGTGATTGCGCCTGTCATATTTTTTACAGTAGTAGCAGGTATTGCAGGTGCAGGTGATCTGAAAAAAGTGGGCAGGGTTGGATTAAAGGCGTTCATCTACTTTGAAGTTGTAACAACACTGGCCCTGATCATAGGATTGGTGACGGCCAATCTGGTAAAGCCGGGCGAAGGTGTTCATTTTACCGGAGGTCCCAATCAGCAGGTTGAGAAAATTGCAGAGCAGGCAAATGAAATGGACTGGGCCGCATTTTTTACTCATATCGTTCCGTCTAATGCGGTAGATGCTTTTGCCAAAGGTGATATTTTACAGATACTTTTCTTTTCGGTATTATTTGCCATTGGTTTAAAAATGACTGGTAATGCCGGAAACAGCCTGTTGCTTAGTTTTGAAAAAATCAATAAAGTCCTTTTTAATATTCTTCATATTGTGATGCGCCTTAGTCCGCTTGGTGCATTTGGAGGGATGGCATATACAATTGGACAATACGGATTTGGAACACTGGCAGTACTGGGAAAACTTATGATGACTTTTTACCTGACCGGTTTCCTTTTCATATTTGTGGTACTTAACCTGATTTGCCTTTACTACCGCATTAATTTGTGGAAATTGCTGGTTTATATTAAAGAAGAAATTTTTGTTGTAATCGGGTCAAGTAGTAGCGAAGCAGCACTTCCATCCCTTATGGAAAAGTTAACCAAAGCAGGTTGCGAAAAAGAAGTAGTAGGATTGGTAGTGCCGACCGGCTATTCTTTTAATCTGGATGGAACCACCATTTATCTGAGTATGGCGGTAATTTTTCTCGCGCAGGTTTTTGATATTAATCTGAGTCTGGGTCAGCAACTAACGGTTATTGGTATTCTGTTAATAACCAGTAAAGGAGCTGCTGGAGTAACCGGTAGTGGATTTATTGTACTCACTTCCACTTTAACTGCACTGAAGATAATACCATTGGAGGGTTTGGCACTCCTGATTGGAGTGGACCGTTTTATGAGCGAAGGCAGGGCTGTTGTAAATTTTATCGGAAATTCAGTAGCTACTGTTGTAATTGCGAAAACAGAAGATGCTATTGACCTCCCTACCTATCAGACTGTTGTGAATCAGGGACAGGTACCTTCCTGATTTTTTTGGAACCTGTTACAGAAAATGGAAAAGCGACACCAGATGAATAGTATTAAAAAACATCCATGATCGTTTTATTTTCATTCCGGGTTTTATTGATAGCAATGGCAGTGGTGCTAAGTTCTGGCTGTCTCATTGCTCAGTTGAAACTTGGCTCCCTGCCAGGCGCTAATACTATTCCTCTTCAAATTACCGAAGTGGATAGAAGCCCAAATGTTCGAGCGTATACGTTTAATCCATCCGGCCTGGTACCTGAAATCAATTGGACAGCCGACTGGATATGGTTAAACCCTTCTCAATATCCACAGTTGCAACGCACCAAAACAACCTGGCTTGGCCCTCAGGAAAATAATTATCCTTACCGTGTTTTTTTCAGACGAGAATTGGAGTATAAGTCTGGTAATGAACCGGTTTATCTCTATTGTACTGCGGATGTTCGGTTTCGGCTATACATCAATGGTAAACTTACTGCGGAAGGGCCCGTCAATACTGGCGGTGATTACAATGATTCAAACCCTCCCGGTTATTGGTACTATAGTGTTTATGATATCAGTACTTTCCTGACTAAAGGTAAGAATACAATTGCGGTAGAAGTATTCAGCTGGGCGCTGGAATGGTCCGAAATTACGAGTACATACGGACGTTTTATTGCCGAGATTAAATCGGGTAAACAAACCCTGCTTCGGTCAGATACAAATTGGAAAGCAGCCACCGATACCAGCCTCCAACGGAAAGCTGACTGGCTGGAATGGCAGGTAGCGAAAGAAATTCCGGAATGGAAATCGGTCGAATTTGATGATGCTGCATGGCCGAAAGCAGCTATTCAGATAAATGCTTCTGCTACCAGGTTGATTCGCAGTTCAATTCCTGAATTGATGCAGACTCCTCTTCAGCCTAAAAACTTGCTACGGAATAGTAAGGTATCCGAAGACCATTACCTGCTTGATTTTTCAAAAAACCGTGTTGCCCGCATCCAATGCAGTTTTACTGCAAAAGCCGGAGACACCATCGAGATAATTCCATTTGAGAAAAAAGAATATGTTGCAAGTCCCTCCCGGGCTATTAGACTAATCGCTAAAGAAGGAAAAACGGAATTCAGGAGTCCTAACCTTGCGGCATTCCGCTATCTCAAAGTTCGTATAGCAGCCAGTGCACCCGTTCAAATTCATTCTTTCGAAGCAATATTTACAACCTATCCGGTTGCTTATCAGGGTAGCTTTTCCTGCTCCGATAATTTTTATAATCAGCTTTGGTCAATTGCCAGGTATACCACCCAACTTTGTATGGGAGATATGTTTTATGATTCACCCATGCACCAGGAGCCGAATGCCTGTACTGGTGATTATTTTATTGAATCACTTAATGCTTTTTATGCATTTGGTGAAAGCTGGTTAACCCGGCAGAACCTGGTCCAGACAGCACAGATGCTGGAGAAAAATAGTTATCGTATGTTTCATACGAGTTATTCGCTAATCTGGGTCCAGATGCTTCAAAAATATGTTCATTTTACGGGAGATTCCACTATTCTGTCCGAAGTATTGCCGGCAGCTCATCAGTTGATGACATTGTTTCGGTCCTATCTGAATAAAGATTATCTGATTGCAAATGCACCTAATTATATGTTCATGGACTGGATAAAGATCGATCGTTTTAATGCGCACCACCCGCCGGCAATGATCGGTACCGGTTATATGACCGCTTTTTATTTTAAAGCACTGAAAGACCTTGTTTGGTTACAGGAATGGGGAAGCCGACATTCAGTTAAAGAAGCATCCATCCAGACAGCTCAACAATATAATCGGTTAGCAGACAGTATCAAATGGGGAATTGAATCCATGTTATGGGATTCGGGAAGAAAATTATACCGTGATGGTATAGCGGGTATGACCACTTCCCAACCTTCCTTCTGGCTGCCGGCAGACACAGCCATCATAACCTACAGTGCACATATGAATACACTGGCTGTATTATATGGAATCGCTCCAAAAGAACGGGAACTTTCACTGATAGATTATGTAGTTACTCAAAATGAATATGAACTTCAGCCGTATTTCATGTCCTATGTTCTTGCTTCACTTACCAAACTCGGAAAAACAGACGAAGGGTTGGAGCAGGTGGATAAATGGAAGTTCGGAATTGACACCAGTACCTATACACTTAAAGAAAACTGGCAGGAGATAAGTGCTACCGGTTATCGGGGCGATTACAGTCATGCCTGGGGTGGTGCTCCTTTATTGTTTTTATCAACTAATCTTTTAGGAGTTACTCCTTATAGTTCAGGGTATCGCCAAATTACCATCCATCCATATGAAGGAAATAAAATTAATTGGGCGAATGGAAAAGTGCCGATAGGCAATAATGAAGTGGTTGAAGTTGATTGGAGTAAGGAAAAGGTAAAATCCAGGTGGAAATACAATCTGCCGTCCAACCGGACTGGCATATTGCGTATGCCGGAAAGCTGGCGAAACAAGCAGATATATATTAATGGTAAGAAAGTTAATTACCAGAAGGAAATGACCTGTTCTTCCTCAACCATCTTTATTGAGGTACAATAATTAGTTTTCAGCTGTTGCCAATTGTTTATTGTATTTGTTACGGTAGGCGATTGGATTAAGTCCTGTAATCTTTTTAAATAGTGAGCGAAATGCCTTGGTGTCGGTATAACCAACATCATACATGACTTCATTAATATTTTTACGGGTAGCTTCAAAGCTTCTTTTGGCTGCTTCCACTTTCACCCGCTGGATGTATTCTGCAACTGTATTATTGGTGGCATGCCGGAAGCGGCGCTCCAGACTTCTGCGACTGATAGCTACCAATCCGGCTAATTCATCAACCGATAATTTTTCTGTATATTTTTTTTCTATATGATCCTGTACTTTTTTTATTTCCTCATCTGCATGATCCTTTTGGCCGTTAAATATGGCAAAAACAGACTGGCTGTTTCTGTCTATATCTATGGCAAAATATTTTGAAGCAAGAATGGCAGTTTCCCGGTTGGTATATTTCTCAAGAAGATAGATTAACAGATTCCAATACGAATTCGCCCCGCCACTTGAGTAAATTCCCTGCTCTTCCGTTATAATATGACCATCCATTATGGTTATTTCCGGATAACGCTCTCTGAATTCCTGGTAAAATGCCCAGTGAGTTGAACATTTTTTCCCATCCAATAATCCGGTTTCGGCCAGTATAAATGCACCAAGACAAAGCGAAGCTATTTCTGCTCCATTTTGACGTTGCTTTACAAGCCAGGGTAGATAATCAAGATTTGAAGCAATTGAATGAGCAACGGGACTTGAAATGGCTGGAATGATAATCAGATCTGTTTTTTGAACTTCATCAATTAATAAGTCAGCCTGAATGGAAAAGACTCCCCCTAATAATTGAGTCTGCTTTTTTAAGCCAACCAACTGAACGTCAAATAATGGGTCTTTTCCCGCTGCTTCCAAAAATTGATTGGCGGTTGTAAATAAATAGCGTGGATCAGCAACAGCTTCCATTACGGCACCCTCCGGAACCAGGATAGAAATTGATTTCATGCCATGAAATTAAGGTAAAACTATGACGGAAACTCCCCTCTAATCAGTCGCAATTGGCAACTCCTCCTCTAAAATTTAAAGGACAATTTTACACCAAATGATTTCGCTGATGCACCAGATGATTACCTATCTAAGCTTTAATGGCAATTGCCGTGAAGCAATGCTGTTTTACCAACAATGTCTGGGAGGAGAGCTTAGCTGGCAAACAATTGGCGAAACTCCGGTGGCTAAAAAGTTACCTGCTTCAGTTCAAAACTATATTCTTAATGCAAGCCTTATGAAGGATGACTGGATATTGATGGGTACCGATATGGTTGCTGATGAGGGATTGATAAGAGGGAATACTGTATCCATTTTATTGGAATGCAATACTGAAGAAGAAATGCGCCGATGTTTTGAAAACCTGGTACGGGGCGGAAAATCCACGCAGGATATTGAGCGAACCTATTGGGGAGCTTTATTTGGAGGCCTGACCGATCGATTTGGGAATCAGTGGTTACTAAAATATGCGGATTATGAAACAGACTAAACAGAACTGTTGTTTTGATTGAGGATTTTTCTAAATGTAAGATTAATTCTTCCACTCATGGTCCTGCTTCGCTTGGGCAATGAATGCTCCCAAAAATGTTGGGTACTGCCTTTCATCAGTAGAAAACTCCCGTGTGTTAAGAGCAGAGTTTTTTTAAGTTGTTTGTCCCGGTAATGGCGGAATTGAAACTCTCTGTTTTCTCCAAATGAAACAGATCCAATTATTGGATTTGGACCCAATTCCTTTTCATTGTCCCGGTGCCAGCCCATACTATCCTGTTGATTGCGATAGTAGTTTAAAAGTGCACTGGTGAATTGGATGCCGGAAATGCTTTCAATTCTTTTTTTAATGATCAATAGTGGATGAGTCCAGATCTCAGGAGTCATGGTGATTCCTGAGTAAGAGTAAGGTTTATTTTCTTCTCCGTACCACGCAGTTAAACGGGGTTGCATGATTTCTTTTCCAAAGAGTTTGATTGGCTCCTGTTTCCAATTCACTTCCTCCTGAAGCTGACGGAATAGTTGATCGCTTTCATCTTTGGAGAAAAAATCGGGATAATAATATACCTCTCCCTCCTTTGGTAATAAATTCTCCATGAATTAATCTCCTTTGCGTAAAACCTGACCAGTTCGTAAACCGGTATGTTTTCCATTTTCAAGTACCAGTTTTCCATTTACCAGAATGTATTCGAATCCTACAGAGAACTGATGCGGATTTGAGAAGCTGGCTTTATCAGAAACGATGGATGGATCAAATACTACAATATCGGCGGCCCTTCCTTCCAGTAATATTCCGCGTGATGGAAGATTGAATTTTTGCGCTGCAAGAGATGTCATACGCCGAATGGCTTCTTCAAGTGAAATAATTTTTTCTTCACGAACATATTTACCCAATACCCGGGCATTGCTCCCATATCCTCGGGGATGAGGCATTCCGGTTCCATCTGATACTCCTGCATCTGCTCCAACCATATTATGCGGAAAGGCCATTAAATAACGGATATCATCTTCACTCATACTGTGATATACCATTTGTGCCCCACCTGCCTGAATAAGATCCAGGACTGTCTTTATTTCTTCTTTAATTTTCTTCTTTCTTCCTTTTATAAGATTAATCTCCGGAATAGATTTGCCATTGTAACTGCTGTCTGCTTCATGCCGGGCAACAACAGCATGGCTGTAATCAGGGTACTTATTTTTCTTTAATGACTCCAGCATTTCTTTTTCAATGCGCGCTTTGATAGCAGCATCTCCTAAACGCTTTCGGATAGAATCAAGTCCCCCTGATTGTGCCCAGTCTGGTAATTGTGTATTCAGATTTGTACTGCTTGCCGTGTAAGGATATTGATCAATTGTAACATCGTATCCTTCCACTCTGGCTTTTTTTATATAATCGAGGGTTTCTTTGGATCGGCCCCAATTGGCCCTTCCCGCTACTTTGAAATGTGAAATTTGAACAGGTAGTTTGGCCTGTCTGCCTATTTCAATGGCTTCATCAATTGCTTCTGCCACTTTTCCTCCTTCACTACGGATATGGGATGCATAAATTCCTCCATGGGCTGCTGTTACTTTTGCCATACCAACCACTTCTTCTGTTTTGGCATACATGCCGGGCAGATAAATTAAGCCGGTTGAAAGTCCGACTGCTCCATCCTGCATGGCTTTGCTCATCAGGCTGTCCATTTTGCGCTGATGGGTGTTTGTTATAGGAATGTTCTCGAGACCGACGGCCTGCCGGCGGATTGTATTATGTCCGGCCAGCGATGCAATATTTATCGAAGTGCGGGTACTGTCCACCTTCCTGAAGAAATCCTGTAAATCATCAGAAGCTGATCCGCAATTTCCGGTTATAACTGTTGTTACTCCATCATAAATAAAATTATCTGCGGTAGGCCGGCGGAAAATACTTCCTTCTATATGTCCATGTACATCAATAAATCCCGGCGCAATTACCTGTTGTTTTACATCGATGGTTTTTTTTGCTGTTTTTGAATGGAGCTGACCAATGGCAGCAATCTTACCATTTTTAATAGCCAAATCACCATAAAACCAGGCATTCCCTGTTCCATTAATTATTTTTCCGTTGATCAGAAGAATATCGTAGTCCTGCGCATATAATTGGGGATTACAGCAGCACGTAATAAGAAGCGTCAAAAAAAGCGGACAAAATTTTCGGTTATGCATACCAGCTATTTATATTAAAAAATACTACTTTTTAGGCAGGTGTGCGATCACTTCTACCTCCAATTGATAGCCCGGCATATAGAGCCTTGTAATTTGGACCCAGGTGGCGGCTGGAAAATCATTCCTGTAAAAATGTTTACGGATTTGATTGTTTGCTTTCATTGCTTCAATATCGGTGGTATAAAGATTCTCTTTGACTACATGCTGAAATCCTGCACCATAGTGTTGTAAGGTTTTTTCAATGGTGGTATAGAGTCTCTCTATAGATGCCGGATCAATGTTTGCTGCAACTGTACCGGAAATGTAGAGAATATTGTCGACCAATACGGCCTGGGCATAACCGGCAGTGCTATCCTGATCATCGGGCTGTCCAAAATGAAATTTCTTCTTTTGGATTGATCCCTGTTGCGAGAATCCTGCATTAAACAGAAAAATGGATAAAAATAAGGTAGTGTAAAACTTCATGTGGAATGGTTTAATAATGCAAATTAGCATTTAACTTTTTTACCATGATTCGATATTGCCTGGCACTTGATTTAAAAAATGAGCCTGAATTGATTGCCCGCTATGAGGAATATCATCAGGCAGTTTGGCCGGAAATCCTGGACTCCATCAGGGATTCCGGTATTCTGGATATGCAGATTTACCGCACCGGTAACCGGCTGTTTATGATTATGGAGGTGAGTGAAGCTTTTGATGCACATGCTAAAGCTGCTGCGGATGCTTTGAATTCAAAAGTGCAGGAATGGGAAACGCTGATGGATTCCTTTCAACAACGTCTGCCCTGGGCGGCACCCGGACAAAAATGGGTGCCCATGAACCTGATTTTCTCGCTGCAAGGATAGTTTACCCGTCGGGTGGGAGCTTAATCGAGGTTTTTGATAATTTTGCTGACTTCGGTTTCGGCGGATTTCAGTTTGGATTGGCAGAACTCCACCAATTGTGTAGCCCGTTTTACCTTTAGTGCCAGTTCATCCACTGAAATTGTTTCATTTTCCAGCGTGGCCACTATTTCCTGCAGTTCTGCATACGCTGATTCATATGTTAAAGGGATCTCCATGATAGGGTGTTTTTTGTTGTACAAGGGCATTGATGGTTGTGCCGGCAAAGAGGATCTGCAGTTCATCTCCCACTTTAATACCAGTGGCATCAGCAACTGTCTGGCCATTTAATTTTACTAGAGCAAAACCCCGTGCAAGCATTTTTTCCGGTGATGCAAGACGGAACAAACGAAGCAGGTGCTCCAGGTCTTTTTCCTTTGTTTTCAGTAACTGTCTGGTGGAACCGGCTAATTTGGTTTCGATCTGTTTTAGTAAAAGCAAGCTGTTCTCAATATATACCATCGGTTGCTTCCTGACCACTATTGCTGCATTCCGCAGCGTCTGCTTTTGCTGGTAAAGAAGATCTTTTGCCTGTGTACTGATGGTCAATCTTGCCTGCTGTAATAAGGCGGATTCATCAGATAATACCTGTTTGGCCAATTGCTTTACCAACTGATGGGCCTGTAGTAACCCAGTTTCAAAACCACGATTCCGTTCAATAATAAATTCTGCAACCTTGGTAGGTGTTTTAAAAGAAGTATGAGCTACCAAATCGGCAATGGTTTCGTTTTTCTGGTGCCCAATTCCTGTAAATACCGGAAAGGGGCAGGCAGCAATGGCTGCGGCAACCTCCAGTTGGTCAAAAATAAGGAGGTCGGTTGCTGCCCCGCCACCTCTTATTAATATCACTGCATCGTAATCCTGTTCCTGAGCACTTGCTCTTTTCTTAATTAAATCAATGGCCGTTGCAAGTTCAGTGGCATTATTTTCCCCCTGAACACTAGCATAGAAAGGATGTATTTCAAAACCGTATCCAAATGGATTATTCTCCAGGCTATGCAAAAAGTCTTCATACCCGGCAGCAGTTTTGGAGCTGATAACAGCAATTCGTTGTACAACAGGCGGAAGGTAAAGCTCCTGATTGAAACTCTGAAGCTGACCATCCAGTTCCCATACATAGTCCGGGTATTCCTTCATCAATGTCCGGATGGTCGCCTGTTTTTTCTGTTCCAGTAAACCCAATGTAAAGCGGGCGTCAATATCAAGTAAGGTCAGTTTCAATCCATAAACTGAATGAAAATCAACTGATACCTGGACCAATACCTGCAGATCATTTCCGAAAACCTGACCGGTTTCACGTTCGAAAGCTCTTATTCGGGTTGCCCCCTCTCTCCAAGCAACACCGGAGAGTTTGGCAATAATACTGCCGCGGCTCCGGTTGGTTTTCTCTTCTGTTTCAACCAGATCAAAATAGTGAAATCCCCGCTGTGAATAATAACTATGATTGCTTATATCTGCCATCACCCAGAATTGCTGCTGGACGAACTGATCCTGCAGCGTAAGCTGAATAAGTTCACATAAATGAGATAATCGGATGGGAGCTATCATCCTTCAAAGATACATCAGGCTTTTACGAGTTGTTCCATCAGATGGGAAATCCGACTAATTCGGGTGTTCTCACCCCAAGGAGCTTCGATCCATTTAACCCAACGGATTTATTCGTTTAGAGAAAGTATGGAGAAACGTTTCCAGGCCAGTGGCTCATCTTATTTCTACCCATTCCCCTGCGTTCTTTATTATTTTTTTCGAATAGCTGCCTTTACTGGCAGAAAATGTTGACCATTTCCCATCGGAGGGATTTCCGGTAATGGAGCATAGGTCCATCCGCCCTTACCCGGAATTTTTTCCAGCATTATTTTTTATATAAAAAGGGTGTTTTCATTCAGGGTTTAAATTAAAACAATTGCAAATTCAGACAGAATTTATTTGCCGAGTTTATTTAAAAGTGTATATTGTACATTTAATAAATACTTGTTTGCCATGTCAATTTTTCTTACTGGGAAAAGCCAGCGGCTTATCATCGCGACTTTTTTTCTTTTTTACTCCAGTTTGCTAACTGCACAAACAGTAGCTATTCAGCTAAAACCATCAGAAACCGCTCCCATCATAGATAAAAATATCTATGGTCATTTTGCAGAGCATTTGGGCACCTGCATTTATGGCGGATTTTATGTGGGCGAAAAATCTACACTGGTGCCACATACGGAAGGTGTTCGGAATGATGTAATAGCTGCCTTAAAAAAATTAAAAGTTCCCAACCTGCGCTGGCCCGGCGGTTGTTTTGCCGATACCTATCATTGGAAAGACGGGGTGGGGCCCAAAGAAAAACGACCAACCATAGTTAACCAGTGGTGGGGTGGGGTTACGGAAGACAATAGTTTCGGAACCCATGATTTTCTGAATCTATGTGAAACCATCGGGGCCGAGCCTTATCTGGCGGGAAATATTGGAAGTGGTACCGTCCAGGAGCTCGCAGACTGGGTACAATATGTGAATTTCGGCGGTGTAAGCCCTATGAGCAATTGGAGAAAAGAAAATGGCAGAGAAAAGCCCTGGTCCGTCCGTTATTGGGGAGTAGGCAATGAGGCCTGGGGATGCGGTGGCAATATGACGCCTGAATACTATGCCAATGAATACCGGAAATATGCCACCTTCATGGCAGATTGGAACAACAGTTCCAAAATCTTCCGGATTGCTTCCGGAGCCAATTCCGGCGATCTGAACTGGACCGAAGTATTGATGAAAAATATACCGTTGCAAATGTTGGAAGGGATCGCCCTACACCATTATGCAGTAGTGAACTGGAGTAAAAAAGGCTCTTCTCTGGATTTTACAGAAGATGATTATGCTGCCAATATGCGGGTTACCCTTAAAATGGAAGAACTGATCCGGGAGCATAGTAAAATCATGGATAAGTATGATCCTAACAAGAAAGTTGCACTGGTGGTGGATGAGTGGGGTGCCTGGTATGATCCCTTACCCGGTTCTAATCCGGGTTTTTTACAGCAGCAAAATACCCTTCGTGATGCCATGGTAGCCGGAGTTACACTCAATATTTTCAATAATCATGCAGATCGTGTAAGGATGGCAAACCTGGCACAAACTATCAATGTATTGCAAGCGGTTATACTTACTGATAAAGAAAAAATGCTGTTGACTCCAACATTCCATGTGATGGAGATGTACAATGTACACAAGGATGCAAAGTTGATCCCGGTTCAATTCAGCTCCCCAAAGTTTATAAAAGGGAAAGACACGTTGGATGCAGTATCTGTTTCTGCATCCATGGATAAAAATGGAAAAACACATATTTCGATCGTCAATATTGACCCTTCCAAAAAACACCTGCTGCAATTGGAGCTTGGCTCAGGAAAGAAAATGGTGAGCGGTCGGATCCTGACTTCTGCCAAACTACAGGACCATAACAGTTTTGACCAGCCGGAAAAATTAAAGCCCCAGTCCTTCAAAGAGGCTAAATTGAATGGGAATCAGTTGAGTGTGCAGGCCCCGCCAGCTTCTGTGATAGTTCTTGAATTACAATAAATTCTTTTTAATAGTGAAATCAGTACTTTTTGCTGCTTTGTTAACGGCCACCGTTGCACAGGCACAGGATCAACAACCTGTTACAATCGATCTGACAGCTAAAGGAGCACCAATCGCTTCAACCATGTGGGGGGTGTTTTTTGAAGATATCAATTTGGGTGCGGATGGTGGTATTTATGCCGAGCTCATCAAGAATCGTTCCTTTGAATTTTATAAACCCCTGATGGGTTGGAAAACCCTGGGAACCCAAAAAAAAGAAGGCAGTTTTCTTGTAATTAACCGCGGACTGGCTGCTGAAAAGAATCCCCGGTTCTTAAGGATACAACTGAATAATGCAGGTGCCGGAACACTTGGATTGGAAAATGAAGGTTTTCGGGGAATGGGGCTAAAAGAAAAATTACCCTATAATTTTTCCTGTTGGTACCAACTTGAAGGTAAAGCCGCGATACTTCAACTGGAATTGCTGGATGAAACCGATCAGGTAATTGGTAAATCCAGCCTGCAGCTTCCAGCATCTTCAGACTGGCGAAAATTGGAAACTAGTCTGGTTAGCCAGACCACCAGTCCAAAAGGAAAAATACGGATCTGGATAGAAGGGGATGGGCAGCTAGATCTTGATATGATTTCACTTTTTCCAACCGATACCTGGAAAGGAAGAAAAGGCGGACTAAGGGCGGATATGGTGCAAATGCTGGCTGATTTAAAACCGGGTTTCGTGCGATTCCCCGGAGGCTGCATAGTTGAAGGGCATGAGCTGGACACCCGGTATCAGTGGAAAAAAACAGTGGGACCGGTAGAAGAGCGACAGGTTATTGTGAACAGATGGAATACCGAATTCGCGCATCGTTCTGCTCCGGATTATTTTCAATCCTTCGGGTTGGGTTTTTTTGAATATTTCCAGATGGCTGAAGATATTGGCGCTGCTCCGCTCCCTATTTTGAATTGCGGAATGGCCTGCCAGTTTAATACGGCCGAACTCGCACCGCTGGATCAACTGGACACCTATATTCAGGATGCGCTGGATCTGATTGAGTTCGCTAACGGCGATATTAGTACGCAATGGGGAAAGTTACGTGCTGAGATGGGACATCCCCTGCCCTTTAACCTGAAATACATGGGTGTGGGGAATGAAAACTGGGGTCCTCAATACGTAGAGCGCCTGAAGCTTTTCACAACCGCACTTAAAGCAAAACATCCGGAAATTGAAATCATCAGTAGCGCCGGTCCTTTTTCAAATGGTGAATTATTTGATTATCTGAATAAAGAACTTCGTGCGCTTCCGGCAGATTTGATAGATGAGCATTACTATCGGAAGCCGGAATGGTTTTTACAGAATGCCCGGCGATACGATACCTATGATCGGAAAGGCCCTAAGATTTTTGCAGGAGAATATGCTTCCCATGTAGAAGGCAATCTGCAGGCAGACAAACGTAATAACTGGCATGCCGCTCTCTCGGAAGCTGCCTTTATGACGGGGCTGGAAAGGAATGCCGATATTGTTCGCATGGCATCTTACGCACCACTTTTTGCGCATATCGAAGGATGGCAATGGAATCCGGATCTGATCTGGGTAGATAACCTCCAATCGGTTGGATCGCCCAGTTATTATGTACAAAAGCTGTTTTCAACCAACAGGGGAACCAATATTTTAACAGCAGTACAGGCAGGTCAGCCACTGGCAGGCAAAGACAGTCTCTATGTCTCTTCCGTATGGGATGAAACAAGCAAAGAGGTAATTGTAAAAATGGTAAATGCGGGACCAGTGGCTGTACAGCTTCCTATTGTATTCAAAGGAAAACCAAAACAAAAAGGTCACATCCAGGTTTATACCCTGCACTCAGATTCTTTGACAGCATCCAATTCTTTGACGAGTCCCCGTTTGGTTGCACCCATAGTATCCAGTATGCCTGTATCCAAAAAAGACCTGAAAGCGAATTTGCCACCGCATAGTTTTGTGGTGTATAGAATTCCCATGAAATAAGCCTATTTTACCAGTTAAAATTTAGAACGAGTCATATGAAATGGATGAAATTATTTGCTGCAGCGGGGGTTCTTGCCATTGGCGGAGCCGCCTGTAATAATGATACTAAAGAAGCTGAAACCACTCAGGCTTCTGCAGGCATAACTAAAAAAGCATGGGGTGAGGCCAATGGTCAGCCGGTTGATCTTTATACGCTGCGAAATGCGAATGGAACGGTTGTTACCATTACCAATTATGGAGGTATCGTTACTTCCTTTTTAACCAAAGACAAAAATGATTCAATTGCCAGTATCGTAGTTGGATTTGATAGTATTGGTCCCTACCTGCAATCACCTCCTTATTTTGGTGCATTGATTGGAAGGTATGGCAACCGGATTGGGGCGGGAAAATTCAGTATCGGCGATAAGAATTATACATTGGCAACCAATAATGGCGTCAATCATCTGCATGGAGGTGTGGTTGGATTTGATAAGGTAATCTGGACAGCTGCACCAATAACAGACAGTATTCCCGTTCTTCAATTATCTTACCTGAGTAAAGACGGTGAAGAAGGATACCCTGGCAATCTTCAGGTTACAGTAACCTATAGTCTTACGGATGAAGATGGATTAAAGATTCAATATGAAGCAACCACAGATCAACCAACGCCGGTTAATCTAACGAATCACAGTTATTTCAACCTCACCGGAGATACAAAGCAAACCATTCTGGAGCATCAGTTACAGCTTAACGCAGATGCTTATACGCCCGTTGATAAGGGGCTGATACCAACAGGTGAAATCCGCGCTGTTGCAGGAACTCTTTTCGATTTCCGGAATCCAACTGCCATTGGCAGCAGAATAGATTCGGTAGAAGGGGGGTATGATCACAATTATGTTATCAATAATGTAACCGGATCACTGCAGAAAGTGGCAACCCTATCTGAATCTACCAGCGGTAGATTTTTAGAAGTATGGACAACAGAACCAGGCATTCAGTTTTATAGCGGAAATTTTCTGGACGGAAAATTCATCAATCATAGCGGAACGCCTGTTCAGTTACGTACAGCGCTTTGTTTGGAAACACAGCATTTTCCTGATTCACCTAATAAGAAGGAGTTTCCCTCCACCATTCTGGAGCCAGGGAAAAAATATAGAACCGAAACTATCTACAAGACCGGATTTATTAAATAGAATTCATGCCGCAGAAACTTCTTTCGTATGAAGCGTTTTTATTTGATCTGAATGGGACCATGATTGATGATATGCAATATCATGTCGTAGCCTGGTCAGATATGCTGAACAATGTGCTGGGGGCAGGACTCAGTTATGAAGAAGTGAAGGCACAGATGTATGGTAAGAATGAAGAACTCCTGGTAAGGGTTTTTGGCCCCGATCGATTTACAAAAGAAGAAATGTTGAAATACTCAATGGAGAAGGAGCGCCGCTACCAGGCGGCCTTCCTTCCTCAACTTCGTCTGATTGATGGGCTCGGTGAGGTGCTTACGATGGCAAAAAATGCCCGTATCCCAATGGCTATTGGATCTGCCGCCAATATGTTTAATATAAATTTTGTGCTGGATAACCTTGAATTACACGCTGTTTTCGATGCAATCATAAGTGCAGATGATGTCGAAATAAGTAAACCGGATCCGGATACTTATCTAAAGTGTGCGTTCGCCCTGGGTGTGAATCCTGCGCGCTGTCTGGTTTTCGAAGATGCGCCAAAAGGAGTGGAGGCCGCATGGAGGGCCGGAATGGACTGCATTGTTTTAACCACCCTGCATGAAAAACAGGACTTTGTTTCCTACCCAAATGCCATAGGTTTTATGAAGGATTATACAGTATTATTATAGGTAGTAGCCACTCTAAAAAAATAAATGTAGATCGTACACTTAAAACAATTTAAATTGTATATTGTGCCAATAAGCTTGTCATAAAAAGAGACTATGTCGAAATCATTCGTGATTGGGGTAGATTATGGAACCGATTCGGTGCGATCGGTATTGGTGGATACAGCCAATGGAGAAGAACTTGTTTCTTCGGTTTTTTATTATCCCCGCTGGAAAGATGGACTGTATTGCGATGCAGCCATCAGCCGGTTTCGCCAGCATCCCCTGGATTATATAGAAGGCTTGGAATTTACCATTCGGGAATGTATTCAAAAAGCCGGTGCCGGCAGTGCTGCTCTGGTAAAAGCAATTTCAATAGATACAACAGGTTCTACTCCGGTTGCTGTAAATGAAGCAGGTTTACCGCTGGCCCTCCTGCCTGAATTTGAACAGAACCCGAATGCCATGTTTGTATTGTGGAAAGATCATACAGCCGTGTCGGAAGCGGAGGAAATCAATCGGCATGCAACCAGTTTCGATATCAATTATTTAAAGTTTGTAGGAGGTATTTATTCGTCTGAATGGTTTTGGGCGAAGTGGTTGCATATGCTGCGTTCAGATCCAGCAGTTCGGGCGGCCTGCTATTCGTGGGTAGAGCACTGCGACTGGATTCCATTTTTGTTAACCGGCGGAACGGATGTAATGAAAATGCGCAGAGGCGTTTGTTCAGCCGGACATAAGGCGCTTTGGTCAGCCGAATGGGGTGGGTTACCTCCAAATGATTTTTTTTCAACACTCGATCCATTGCTGGATGGGGCAGTCGCCCGATTATTTAAAGAAACTTATACAGCGGATCAGGAAGCCGGACAATTGAGTGAGAAATGGGCAGCGCGACTGGGCTTATCAACAGATGTCAAAATTGGAATTGGTGCTTTTGATGCACATATGGGAGCAGTAGGCGGACAAATTGAACCCTATCATTTATCAAAAGTGATGGGTACTTCCACCTGTGACATGCTGGTAGCACCAATGGAAGAAATAAAGGATACCCTGGTTCGTGGAATATGCGGGCAGGTCCCCGGATCCATTATACCTGGATTAATGGGATTAGAAGCAGGGCAGTCGGCATTTGGGGATGTATACGCCTGGTTTCGAAAATTAATAACACAACCTGTTGGGCAATTATTGAGGAATTCTGCTTTGATTGATGTGCAATTGGCATCGCAGTTGGAGCAGGAGTTGAATGATCGGTTTATTCGGGAAATCACTGTTGCGGCGGCAGCTTTACCCTTACATGATTCCGATGAACTGGCAGTAGACTGGCTCAATGGAAGAAGAACCCCGGATGCAGACCAGCGCTTAAAAGCAACCATAACCGGACTTCATCTTGGAACGGATGCCCCCAGAATCCTGAAAGCCCTGGTGGAAGCCACCTGTTTTGGGGCAAAAGCCATTGTAGAACGGTTTGAACAGGAAGGAGTTCCTGTAAAGGGCCTGATCGGGTTGGGTGGGGTTGCCAAAAAATCACCCTATATCATGCAGGTAATGGCAGATGTGATGCAGATGCCGATTCGGATTCATCGAAGTGATCAAACCTGTGCAGCCGGTGCGGCTATGTTTGCTGCAACAGTGGCAGGGATTTATCCCAATGTGGAAATAGCCATGCAAAAAATGGGACAGGGATTTGATGCGGAATATCAACCGGATAAATCAAAGGCGGAGTACTATGCAAGGCGGTATGAGAGATACAGGAGAATGTGAGAAGTGAAAGGTGAAAGATATTGTATGAAATATAAAGAGATTAGGGAGCAGGCTTATGAAGCCAACATGCAGTTACCGAAGCTGGGGCTGGTGCTGTTTACATTTGGAAATGTAAGTGCGGCCGACCGGGGACAAGGTATTTTTGCGATTAAACCAAGTGGTGTGCCATATGAAGAATTGACACCTTCTTCCATGGTGATTGTTGATTTTGATGGTAACCTTGTTGATGGTGGATTGCGCCCCTCTTCTGATACACAAACACATGCTGTTTTATATAAACACTGGACAGAAATTGGGGGTATTGTACATACGCATTCTACCTATGCAACAGCATGGGCACAGGCAGTTCGTGATATACCCATCTTTGGAACTACACACGCAGACCATAACACGGTGGATATACCCTGTGCACCTCCTATGGAAGATGCAAGAATAGAAGGTAATTATGAATACCAGACAGGTTTTCAGATCATGGATTGTTTTGCTGCCAAAAAGCTGGATTATCGGGAAGTGGAAATGATGCTGGTTGGAAACCATGCTCCATTTACCTGGGGCAAAACTGCAGCGAAAGCTGTTTATAATAGTGCTGTATTGGAAGCCATTGCTAAAATGGCGGTGCTAACTGAACAGATCAATCCATCCGCACCCCGGTTAAAACCATCCCTTATCCAAAAACACTGGCAGCGAAAGCACGGCTCCGATGCCTATTACGGGCAGGAAGGCTGTTGATTTTTTTGTTGATTTTCCATTGACTGTTGCATATATCAGGTTGTTTGAACTTTTGACTTTTTACTTCTAACTTTTAACTTATCTATCATGTTTTCTTCTTTCGAAGTTTGGTTTCTCACAGGTAGTCAGCATTTGTACGGAGAGCAAACACTGCTCGAAGTCGCGGAACATTCACAGGCAATTGTGCAGGCATTAAATGCCTCGGGGAATATACCAGTTCAGGTAGTCTATAAGCCGGTGCTGAAATCGCCCGATGAAATTTATTCCATCTGTCAGGAAGTGAATACCTCCCGTAACTGTATTGGTGTGATTGCCTGGATGCATACTTTTTCGCCGGCAAAAATGTGGATCGGCGGATTAAAAATTTTACAAAAACCATTATTGCATCTGCATACACAATTCAACCGGGATATCCCCTGGTCGAAAATAGATATGGATTTCATGAACCTGAATCAAAGCGCGCATGGTGATCGTGAATTCGGTTTTATGATGAGCAGGATGCGGATGCGTCGAAAAGTGGTAACCGGATATTGGGCAGATTCTTCCGTACAGCAACAAATCAATCATTGGACAAGAGCTGCTGCAGGATGGGCTGACTGGCAGGGAGCCCGCTTCGTTCGTTTCGGAGACAATATGCGGGAAGTAGCCGTAACAGAGGGAGATAAGGTGGAAGCGCAACTGAAATTTGGGTACTCCGTCAATACCCATGGTGTGGGGGATCTGGTAAAAGTTATCAATGAAATCACCGATTCAGAAGTGGAAACCCTGTGCAAAGAATATGAAGATACCTACAAGCTGTCGGCACTTTTGGCTAAAGACGGCGCGCAGCGGGCATCCTTAACCGAAGCGGCAAGAATTGAATTAGGGATGCGGCAATTCCTTGTACAGGGTGGATTTAAAGGATTCACGGATACATTTGAAGACTTACACGGAATGGCCCAATTGCCAGGTATTGCTACACAGCGACTCATGGCCGACGGGTACGGATTTGGTGGAGAAGGAGATTGGAAAACTGCTGCGCTGGTTCGGGCAATGAAAGTAATGGGACATGGTTTAAAAGGAGGTAATTCCTTTATGGAAGATTATACCTATCATTTTGATCCGGCAAACCAGATGGTTTTAGGCGCGCATATGCTGGAGATTTGTCCGTCTATCACTCATGGACAACCGAGTTGTGAAGTACATCCGCTGGGAATTGGTGGAAAAGCAGATCCGGTTCGCCTCGTGTTCAACGTTGACGGAGGTTCCGCTCTGAATGCATCCATTGTGGATCTGGGAAATCGTTTCCGTCTGCTGGTAAATGAAGTAGAGGCGGTAACTCCGGTTCACGATCTTCCTAAACTTCCTGTTGCCCGGGTATTATGGAAACCCTATCCCGATATGCAAACCGGTTGCACAGCCTGGATCCTGGCAGGAGGAGCACATCATACCTGTTACAGTCAAAACCTGACATCCGAACAACTGGAAGATTTTGCCGATATGGCCGAAATTGAATTTGTACTGATTGGGAAAAAAACAAATCTCTACCAATTCAAGAATGATTTGCGCTGGAGTGATGTATATTACCAAATCAATTCTTAACCAAACCGAACGAGCAGCTTGTCATGAATAATTCACTTTCAACGGCGGATATCCTGGTATTCCTCGCCTATATCGTTATCGTAGGAACCTATGGATTCTGGATTTACAACAAAAAGAAAAAAGCAGTAACAGATACCAAGGATTTCTTCCTGGCGGAAGGATCGCTGACCTGGTGGGCTATCGGAGCATCTCTTATTGCTTCCAATATTTCAGCCGAACAGTTTATCGGCATGAGCGGCAATGGTTTTTTCGTTGGTATTGCTGTAGCAGCTTATGAATGGATTGCAGCTCTTGGCCTGATCATCATCGCTGTTTGGTTTATTCCGATTTACCTGAAGAACAAGATCTATACGATGCCCCAGTTTCTGACCATGCGCTACAATGAAACAGTGGCATTGATTATGGCAGTATTCTGGTTATTCCTGTATGTATTTGTAAACCTGACCTCCATTTTATACCTGGGCGCCATTGCTATTGATGGATTGCTGGGTGGACAATACCTCCATGTTATCATGATAGGACTTGCTATGGCGGCCATCATCATTACTTTGGGTGGAATGAAAGTAATCGGTTATACCGATGTGATTCAGGTTGCTGTTCTGATAGTTGGCGGCTTGGCAACAACGTATATGGCACTCACCATTGTGAGTGAACGGTTTGGATTAGGCACCGATGCTATAGCCGGATTTAAGGTGCTGATGAAAGATGCGCCAGATCATTTTCATATGATTCTCGATAAGCCAACCAGTGAATCGCCCCAGGAGTATATTGATAAATACCTCATTCTGCCAGGCATATTAATGTATGCAGCGGGTCAGTGGATTGTCAACCTGAATTATTGGGGATGTAATCAGTATATCACACAACGTGCGCTGGGAGCGGATTTGCATACCGCCCGCACCGGAATTCTGTTTGCAGGATTTCTGAAACTGATGATGCCAATCATTGTAATGTTACCTGGTATTGCTGCGTATGTTTTGTATAAAAACGGCCATCTCCCCGAATTGGTAGGGGGTATGGACGGCGCCTATTCGGCAATTTTGAGTTTTCTGCCATCCGGCCTGAAAGGCTTATCCGTGGCGGCTTTGACTGCTGCAATTGTGGCGTCATTGGCGGGGAAAGCAAATAGTATCTCCACTATTTTCACACTCGATATTTATAAAAAATACATCAGGAAGGACGCAGACGAAACCAAAATGGTTTGGACCGGAAGACTAACGGTAGTACTTTCCATGCTGGTGGCACTGATTTTCACCTGGGAAGACCTATTGGGCATCGGTGGCGAAGGCGGGTTTACCTTTATTCAGAAATATACAGGGTTTATCAGTCCGGGTGTTTTCGCTGTATTCACCCTCGGTATGTTCTGGAAAAGAACTACCGGTGCGGCAGCCATCGCAGGGATACTGGTAGGCTTTATCCTTTCTGTATTTTTCAACGAAGCTGCTCCCGCAATTTTTGGAAATGAAACCCTGCTTTATACAGCCTATCCAAATGGTAAAGGCGGATACGAAATTCCCTTCCTGATCTGTATGGGACTGGCATTCTTTTTCACTGTTGCTGTTATGGTAGCGATGAGTTTGGCCGGACCGAAAATCAACCCCAAAGCCTTTATTCATGAAAAAGGAATGTTCAGTGTTAAACCTGCCACAGTGGTACAAATTGTAATCACGCTGCTGATTTTGATGGCTCTGTACATTAAATTCTGGTAAATTTGCAACCAGTTATGGCAAGAATAGAATACAAACAATACGATCGGTTTCTTCTGGCAGTAGACTGCATCATCTTTGGATTTGATGGATCCGGATTGAAGGCGCTGCTGATCAAACGCGGACTTGAACCGGAAGCCGGGAAGTGGTCTTTGATGGGCGGATTTGCTGAGCAACAGGAAAGTGTAAACGATGCAGCCGCCCGGATTTTGTTAAACCTGACCGGTCTGGATAAAATCTATATGGAACAATTGCATTGTTTCGGAGATGTGGATCGTGATCCGGGCGGACGGGTGGTTTCCATTGCCTATTTTGCCCTCATCAAGATAGATGAATCAGACAGTGAAAAGCTGGAATCTCACCAGGCCAAATGGTTTGATTTGAAAAAACTGCCACCCCTGGTTTTTGATCATAAAAGAATGATCAAACTGGCCAAAGAGCGATTACAGCAAAAGGTTTCCAATCATCCGATCGGATTTGAATTATTGCCACACAAATTTACCCTGCAACAATTGCAGGCATTGTATGAAGCGATTTTTGAAAGAAGTTTTGACAAGCGCAATTTTACACGAAAGATTTTATCACTTGGAATTTTGCAGCGGCTGGATGAAAAAGAAAAAGCTTCTTCAAAAAAAGGCGCCTTCTATTATGTGTTTGATAAGAAGAAATACAAACAATTAGAGAGTGAAGGTATCCAACTGATTTAGGTTAGCTATAAAGCGTGTCCGCAGAATTTGCAAAATTTTGCATCCGGATCATGGCCTTCGTGCCCACAGGCCGGACAGGATTCTGTTAGTTTATCTTTCCGTCCGAATTGTTTGGAAAGTTCAACGGTAACGATTCCGGTAGGTACGGCGATGATGGCGTAACCAAGGAGCATCACCACGGAGGCAACCATTTTACCGATTGCTGTCACGGGGGAAATATCCCCGTAACCTACCGTTGTAATGGTTACTATTGCCCAGTAAATACTTTGAGGGATACTGCTGAAATCCGGATTGGCTGTATTCTCGACAACATAAATGATAGTGCCCAGGATTGTGCTAAGTAACAGCACAAAGCTGAGAAAGATGCCAATTCTGCGGGCACTGGCTTTCATTGCCAACACGATGCCGGTTCCTTCTGAAACAAAATGGGTCAGCTTGAGTATGCGAAATACGCGCATTAGCCGCAGGGCACGAATAGATAATAAGAAATGGGAGGCGGGGAATAGAAGGCTTAAATACGTTGGGAGAATAGATAGGAGATCAACGATCCCATAGAAACTTCGGGCATAACGCGCAGGTTTTTTTACCACCAGTAACCGTAGCATATATTCAATGGTGAAGAGTCCGGTTATTATCCATTCGGATATAATTAATTCCTGGCCGTATTGTGCTGCAACTGTGGGCATGCTTTCCAGCATAACAACAGCCAGACTGATTATAATCAGGATCAGTAAAGCCAGGTCGAATCTTCGCCCGGCTTTGGTTTCCGCTTCGAATATGATTTCAAATAATCGGGTTTTCCAACTCATGGGTTAGTCTTATCGGCGTTGAATATCGACAATCATAACGGGAGGATCAAAATATTGATCGGTTTCTGGTTTTCGGTAAATTTTGCGAACAATATCCATACCCCTGGTCACTTTCCCGAAGGCGGCATAACCCTGTCCGTCTGCATTGTTTTCACCACCGAAATCGAATCCGGGTAAATCACTGAGGGTGATGAAAAATTCGGAGCTGGCGCTTCCGGGTTCTTCACGGGCGAGTGAAAGGGTGCCTTCAGCATGGGTGAGACCCGTTTGTTGGGTGGTTTCATGCGGGATTCTGGGCAGATCGGGCCTTGCTTTAGTCCGGCTCCAGAGTCCGCCTTGTATCAGTTCAGCCTTGGGTGCATTGGAGGGTTGATTATCACCGCTAAGGATCCGATAAAAATGCGTGCGTTTATAAAGTCCCTTATCTGCAATAGCCAGAAATGCCTTCACCGATTCCGGTGCTTTATCCGGGTATAGCTCAGCGATGATTGTACCCTCCACCGTTTTGATTTCAACTTCAATATTGTTTCCGTTTTTGCCGCCCTCATTGCAGGCCGTCATCATTCCAAGCACCATCAGGGTTAAAATCTGTTTCATCATACGATTCATTATGCTCCTCTCCCCAAAGGTGCATCATTTCTCTCACCCGCCGGGTGGCACCCGACCGGTGGCACCCGGCGGGTGAGTGGAGATCGGAAAATAGTGGTAAATTAGGCTTTACAAATAGAAATTTATGGCTGCCATAACCCTTACCGTTAATAATAAGCAATTTAAGATTGATGTGGACCCTCAAATGCCACTCCTATGGGCAATCCGTGATTTTGTGGGCTTGAAGGGAACCAAGTTTGGGTGCGGCATGGCACAGTGCGGGGCTTGTACAGTATTAATGGATGGCAACCCTATCCGCAGTTGCTCAACGCAGGTGAGTGTGGCTGCCAATAAAAAAATCTCCACCATTGAAGGGCTGTCGGAGAATGTGGAACACCCGGTGCAGCAGGCCTGGATTGAGTTACAGGTACCACAATGCGGCTATTGCCAGTCTGGCCAGATCATGACAACCGTAGCCTTGCTGAAAAAGAACCCCGACCCCACAGACGAGCAGATTGATTCAGCTTTACAGGGAAATCTCTGCAGATGCGGCACCTATCCCCGGATCAGAAAGGCGGTACATCGGGCAGCCGAGCTGATGAAGTCCAAACCATTCTAATACATACATAAACTAATTCCCATGCGTACGACAGTCTCCCGTCGGCGGTTTTTGCAATTGTCATCACTTACCGGTGCAGGTTTTATTATTGGATTGGGTGGTGCTGAAGGCAAGGTAGTAAACCAATTGGTGAACCTGAGTAATCTGGCCAATCCTATTGGTGTAACGCCTTTTGTATTGATTGATCCGCAAGGTGCAATTACCATTTATAATACCAAACCAGAAATCGGGCAGGGCACTTTTCAATCGATTCCATCGCTCATAGCCGAGGAACTGGATCTGACCCTTGATCAGATCACTATTCGCCAGTCGGGAGGTGAAAAAGAATTGGGAGCGGATCAGTTTGCAGGTGGATCTGCTTCCATTCGAACCAGTTATACAAAATATCGAAAAGTAGGTGCTGCAGCCAGGGAGATGCTGGTAACGGCAGCCAGTCAGACTTGGGCTGTTCCAGTTGCGGAATGTTCAACAGAAAACGGGAAAGTTCATCATAAAGCAAGTAATCGTTCTGCAACTTATCAGGAATTGGCGGAGGCAGCAGGTAAACTGGAGGTTCCGAAGGATCCCAAATTAAAAGATCCTGCTCAATTCAAGTTACTGGGAAAAGCGGTGAAGCGCCCGGATGTTCCGCTAAAATCCAACGGCAAAGCGGTTTTCGGCATTGATGTAGAGGTGCCCGGAATGTTGTTTTCCAGCATTGAACGTTGTCCGGTTTTTGGGGGAAAGCTGTTGAGTTTTGATGCTGCAGCTGCCAAAAAAGTAAAAGGAGTGCAGCAGGTCATAACCTGTGAACGACTGATCGGAAAATACCGGTTTGAGGGAGTGGCCGTGCTGGCAGATAATTACTGGGCAGCAGTTCAGGGAAGAAAGGCACTGCAAATAAAATGGGATTATCAGGGCAATGAAAATTTCTCATTGAAAGCCTACGAGCAGCAATTGAGGGAGCTCGCTAAAAAAGATGGGGTTGTAGATCATGCTAAGGGGGATTTTGAAAATGCCTGGAGCGATGCGCCTATACAACTCGAAGCGTTTTATGAAACGCCCATGGTATCCCATTCACCCATTGAACCAATGAATTGTCTGGCCCATTGGAAAGAAGGCGGTCAGTTGGAAATCTGGACATCGACCCAGGTGCCCTTCAGTATCAAAAACAGTTTTGCCAAAGAATATGGGTTGAAACCGGAAAATATAAAAGTGCATGTGCAATTTAATGGTGGTGGATTTGGGCGGAGATTATATCCCGATTATGTACATGAGGCCGTGCAGTTAGCCAGGAAAGCGGGAAAGCCGGTGAAATCGATCTGGACCCGGGAGGACGACACGCAACAGGGTCCTTTTCGCCCGATGACATTTTCTGCATTTAAAGGTGCTTTGGATGCCAATAATAAACCGATCGCCTTTCAGCATAAAGTGATATCGCCCTCCATAAGCGCATCGTCCAACGCCAACTATGATAAAACAAAGTCGGATGGCGGTATGACGGAAGGTATCAGCGAACAGGCCTATGAGATTCCGAATATGAAGAACCTCTATGTACATGCTGACATGCATGTACCATTGGCGGCCTGGAGGGCGGTAACATCTACCACACTGGCCTTTTCACACGAATCATTTATAGACGAAATGGCGGTGAAGGCAGGGGTTGATCCGATGAGTTTTCGGTTATCCATGCTGGATGGGAAGCAATCAGATACCAAACGGCTGCTGCAAAAATTGAAACAAATATCGAATTGGGATAAACCCCTGCCCGCCGGATGGGGAAGAGGAGTTGCACAGTGGGAGTTTTTTGCCGGACTGGGGGGCAATGTGGTAGAGGTTTCGAAAAAGGGAGAGGGTATCAAAATTGAGAAAGTGTATGCAGTTATTGATTTGGGAACCGTCGTGAATCCGGATACGGTGGAAGCCCAGGTGGAAGGCGCGGTGGTGATGGCCATTACAGCTGCTATCAAAGGGGGCATCCAGATCGAAAAAGGCAGAACAGTGCAGTCCAACTATCATAATAACCAGATTCTCCGGATGCCGGAAGTGCCACCGATTGAAGTGCATATTCTGGCGGAAGGTGGTGAAAAAATTAAAGGTGTGGGTGAACCCGGTCTGCCACCACTGGCGCCTGCCTTATGTAATGCCATCTTTGCAGCAACAGGAAAACGAATCAGACGACTCCCTTTTGATATTAACAAGATTTAATACTAGGGAAAACGAGTCCGTCTTAATATTGCCATATGACAGAAGAGATTCTCTTACTGATTGGGGAGCGAATCCGTGCCAGAAGGCAGGAAAAGAATATTACCCTTGAGCAGTTAGCCAATAAAGCAGGTGTTACAAAAGGATTGATTTCCCAGATTGAAAACAACCGGACCGTACCATCCCTGCCGGTTTTATTAAGTATTGTCCATTGCCTGGACGAAAACATGAAAGGCTTTTTTGAAGGGCTTCAGGCAAAGATGGTGGACCAGAAATATTTTGTGATCCGGAAAGGGGAGGCAAAAGAAGTCAGCCGGGAGCCGGTAAAGGGGTTCTCCTATAAACGAATTTTTTCCCGGGCAGTTAATAGTTCTGCTTTTGATATGGAACTGCTGGAAATGAAACCTGGAGCTGCCCGTCGCCAAATGGTAAGCACGGAAGCCTATGAACTGAAATTCCTGATTCAGGGGCAAATTGAATACCAGGTGGATAAAGAAAAATTTGAAATGCAGGAAGGGGATTCGCTTGCCTTTGATGGACGGCATCCACACCGGGTTAAGAATATAGGAAAAACTAATGCACTTCTCCTTGTAATTTACCTCTTTTAAAGTCTTGTTCAGCATATACGGTTTTCTCTTATTTAGTTTTTGTACAATGTGAATTTTTTGTTAAGTTTAGTTAACCTAAACCGCCGTTTATTTAGCCTAAACCTTTACATTTTAGTAAAATGGTAATAACATAGGCTTCATATTGGGCGAATAGTTTTGGGTCCTCAAAAAATTTAACTACTTGTTTATGAGAAAACCATTTCTTCATCGAGCCTTGGGCCTGATGGGGCTTCTTATGCTCCTGATCTCGCCCCTTTTCCTTCTCGCACAGGATCAAATCAGTGGGAGAGTTTTTTCCAAAAAGGATAATACTCCGCTCAGCAGCATTTCCGTTCTGGTCAAGGGCAGTACCAAAGGTGTTGCAACGGATGTAGACGGACGATTTCGTATTGCCGCCAAACAGGGTGATGTGCTGGTGATCAGCGGAGTTGGTATCACCACACAGGAGGTGACCGTCAGTGGCACCGGAGAAATTATCATCAATGCCGTAACCAACAGCAATTCTCTTAATGAAGTTGTGGTAACCGCACTGGGTATTCGTAGAGAGAAAAAGAAACTCGGATATGCCATTCAGGAAGTAAAAGGAGAAGACCTGACTGTGGCCCGGGAAAGTAATATTGTTAACCAACTCGCAGGTAAAGTTGCAGGAGTTACAGTGGTGGGAAGCAACTCAGGAATTGGTGGATCAGCAAGAGTTACTATAAGAGGTGAGCGATCGCTTAATTTAAATGCAAATCAACCTTTGTATGTTATTGACGGGGTTCCGGTAAGCAATGCCATTTCAGGCGGTTCCGGCAGAGGCAACCTGGAAGTGGATTTCGGAAACGGAGCATCTTTTCTTAATCCCGATGATATAGAATCCATGTCCGTTTTAAAAGGACCCGCTGCATCAGCATTGTATGGATCAAGGGCCAACAATGGTGTAATCCTTATTAAAACAAAATCAGGTCGTGCACAGAAAGGGATTGGTATTGAGGTCAATAGCAATATAACCGCTGAATCCGCACTCAAATTACCAGAATATCAGAAAGTATATGGACAGGGAAATGGAAATGGCGGAGACTTCGCGTTTGTTAATGGCGGAGGAGCCGGACTAACAGATGGTACGGATGAGGGTTGGGGACCTGCTTTCCGCGGACAATCCTATCCGCAATATAATTCTCCAAGAACATTAAACGGACAGCCAACTGAATTTTTGGGAGGTGATCTGAACGCACCGGCCGGATCGGTAATTACACCAACTGCCTGGTTGCCTGATAACGATAATCTTAAAGACTTTCTTCAAACCGGTCGGGCTATTACCAACAACGTCGCAATGGTGGGCGGAAATAAAAACGGAGATTTCCGTCTGAGTTATACCAATCTCGATCAAACCGGCATTGTGCCAAATACAGACCTTCGTCGAAATACAATTTCTCTCACAGGAGGATACAACTTTAACGATAAACTCAGCGCAAGGGCTTTTGTTAGTTATATTAAGAGTGAAAGCGATAACCGTCCTTCTATCAGTTATGGAACAGAAAGTCTGATGTATCTGTTCAATTGCTGGTTGCCGGCTTCTGTTCGGGTGGAAGATATGAAGCGACTTTATATGCGTGGAGCGGATGGCTTACGTCAATTCAGTTGGAACTATAACTACCACGATAACCCATACCTGACAGTAATGGAAAATACCAATGGTCAATACTATGATCGGATTATTGGAAACGTTAGCTTGAAATATGAGTTTACGAACTGGTTGAATTTACAGGTTCGTTCAGCCACTGACTGGAGTCAGGAAAGAAGGGAGTATAAACGTGCATTCAGTACGCAACGCTTTCCATTTGGACAATATCGTCTGGTAAATATTACCAATGAAGAACGTAACACCGACTTCCTCCTTACTGCCAATAAAAAATATGGTGATTTTGCTTTTACAGGAACTTTTGGAGGCAACCAGATGAAACAATCTTCCAGAATCCTGGAGAATGTTGCCGGACAATTAAATATCCCTGGTATTTACAGATTAACGAATAGCAGAATCCCCCTGGTGTCGGATGATTATTTTGGAGAAAAAAGAATTAATAGCCTTTATGGATCCTTATCGGTTGGATATAAAGATTGGCTTTTTCTGGATCTTACCAATCGGAACGATTGGAGTACCAGCTTAACCCTTCCTGAATTATTAAAGGAATTTGGTACGGAGGACAATGCCTATAATTATTATTCCATTGCATTAAGTGCTGTAATTAGTGAAACTGCCAAGTTGCCGGAATTTATCAGTTTCTTAAAACTCAGAGGAAGCTTTGCGCAGGTGGGTAATGATACAGATCCCTTACGATTTACTCAATCCTACAATCCAAGTACACCCTTTGGTTCATCGCAGATTTATGGTGAAACCAGTGCCCTGGCTAACCTGAGTTTGAAGCCTGAAATCAGTTCAGCACTTGAGTTTGGAGCTGATATGCGTTTCTTTAATAACCGGGTAGGATTGGATTTGACCTATTATCACAGCAGAACCATTAACCAGATTCTTAGTATTCCGCTTTCCAATACAAGTGGATTTGAGTCCAGAGCTATTAATGCAGGGTTAATTAAAAACTGGGGCTTTGAAGCAATGTTGAACCTGGTTCCGGTGAGAAATGAAAAACTTACCTGGGAAGTGGATGTAAACTGGTCTGCCAACAGAAGCAAAGTAGAAGAGTTAAGTGATGGATTAACCACCTATGTTCAGGCAAGTCGCGGTGTAAGCGTGGAAGCCCGTGTGGGAGAAAGAATGGGTAATTTATATGGAATCGGATTTGCCCGCGTTCAAAGCAAAGATCCGGACGCTCCCTATTATGATGCATCCGGTCAATACGCAGGACAAATGGTGTTTGGGACAAACGGTCGTCCTTTACGTACAACCGACAGAATTTTTATGGGTAATTATAACCCCGACTGGTTAATGGGATTCAGAAACAGCTTTACGTATAAAAATTTCAGATTGGGTTTCCTGTTTGATATCCGCAGCGGCGGGGAATTGTATTCTTTGACTCAGGTGGTTGGTCGTGAAGGTGGAATTATTACAGAAACACTGGAAGGACGTGCAGACGGGTATGATTTATCCAAACCTGGAAACGGAGTAATTGGTGAAGGTGTGGTTCAAAATACAGATGGAAGTTTTTCTCCAAATACTACCAAGGTTACTGCTCGTGAATGGCATACTGCCTGGACTGGCGGACGTAACATCGCAGAAGGTGTAATGTATGATGCCAGCTTTATCAAATTGCGTGAGCTTCAGCTAGGGTTTAATATACCTGACAAAGTTTGGGGTAAACTTCCTTTCCGTAATGCTTCCGTGACACTGGTAGGTCGTAACCTTTTCCTTTGGGATAATGTACCGCATGTGGATCCCGAAACCATGAGTTACAGCGGCGGAACAGCGCTTCCCGGAATTGAGTATATGAGTATTCCTTCTACCCGCAGCTATGGGATCAACCTGAGCTTTAAATTATAATTATCTAATCCATTAACTCTACTATATGAAGTTGTTAAATACAGTCATGCCCTTGCTTTTTGCCGGGATACTCATGACGGGATGTACGAAAGATTTTGAAGAAGCCAATACAAGTGGAAATGTGCCGATCGATGTTACTCCGGATCTTTTGTTGGGTGGTGTAATTCGTAACACCATGAACCAACAGGTAAATGAGGCATGGGGAATTGGTAATATTGTTGTTCAATACCACGCAAAAATTCAGTTTGTAAATGAAGATCGTTACTTGTGGAATGAGCAAAATGGTATCTGGAATATGACCTACGGAAACTATCGAAACCTCCAGGCAATATTTGCCAAAGTTGGTTCCGATAATACCAATGCATACAATGCTGTTGCCTTAATCCTCAAATCCTGGATCTTTGCGCAGGCAACGGAAGCCTATGGCGATATTCCGTATTCTGAAGCTGGAAAAGCTAAAACAGATGCCATTTATACGCCTAAATATGATACGCAGGAATCTATTTACAATGGGATACTCGCGGATCTGAAAACTGCTAATGAAATTCTGGCAGTTAGTACAACCAGTATTGCCGGCGATATCATGTATGGCGGCGGTCCTTCATCTTTGGCTAAATGGAGAAAACTCGCCAATTCTTTACGCTTGAGATACCTGCTCAGAATTTCAGCTAAAAAAGATGTGAAAGCTGAAATGCAGTCAATCATTGGGGACCCCGCCAACAATCCAATTTTTACTGGAAATGCCGACAACGCTGTACTTAAGTACGAAGCACAGGCCCCCAATCAATGGCCATTATATGGCGCCCGTGTGGGTTCATTTGATGAGTTCCGTGTAAGTAAAACACTCGATGACAGGCTAACTGCATTGGCTGATCCGCGGTTAAACATTTTCGGCCGCCCTTCTCAGGCATCCGTTGGAGCTGGTACCCCAAGAATTGAAGGCATTCCCAACGGCTTGGGTGATGTGGATGCGCTTAACTACAATGGCGGTCCGCAAGGCGTTAGCCGTGTTGGTTACACGTTTGCCTGTCTGGTTTGTAATGACAATGGTCAGGCCGTTCCGGTTCCCAACGCACCACAGGCCTTGCTCATGACTTACGCTGAATTACAATTTCTCCTGGCTGAAGCTCGTGAGAAAGATCTCATTAGCACCGGTACTGCAGAAACCTATTACCTGAATGGTATCAATGCCAATTTCGACTATTGGAGATCAGTAGTTCCTTCTCAATATGGTATCGATTTAACCATGCCGGCGAATTACCTGACGCAGACAGGTGTTGCATATACTGGCACCTCTTCAGAAAAACTGGGAAAAATCGCCCTGCAAAAATGGGTATCCCTTTATTTCAACGGACTGGAAGGATGGTTCGAATGGCGCCGCACAAGAATGCCGGAAGTTATCCCCGGTCCGGCTAACCTGAACGATAACAAAGTGCCCATCCGTTATATCTATCCTCAATCTGAACAATCGCTGAACGCTACCAACCGGAACGAAGCGGTTGCAAGACAGGGAGAGGATACACAGAATACCGCTACCTGGATCAATAAATAACCAGAAACAACCAACCCCTCAAGGCGATTCCTTCACCGGGTCGCCTTGCTTTTTTATTTCAATTCTGCGTTTTTTGGTTGCTCAATTGCGTTAATTACCGTTCAGGTTTTTATTATTCAGATTAAATTTGGTGTTATGAATGCTCCCCAAACATTAACCAACGAAATTTTTTCTCTGTACGAACAATTTGGTGCAGAAGAATATGCCGGTGAAAAAGTATCCCAATTGGAACATATGGTACAGGCCGCCCAGCTTGCCATGGAAGAAGGCTACGACGATGAAGTGGTACTGGCTGCCTTTCTGCATGATGTGGGCCATCTGCTGCCCGTGCATGATGTTTCTGAAACCATGGACGGTTACGGCGTAATGGATCATGAAAAAGTGGGAGCGGATTGGCTACTTCGTTTAGGCATGGGGGAGAGAATGTGTAAACTCATCGCTTCCCATGTTAATGCAAAACGGTACCTGACCTGGAAATACCCCTCTTATTACGAACAACTTTCTGAAGCCAGTAAAAAAACACTGGAATACCAGGGTGGGAGAATGGAAGAAGAAGAGGCCAAAGCCTTTGAATCAGATCCCCTTTTTGATTTGTATATCCGGATGCGGACCTGGGATGAAGCTGCCAAAATTGAAGGTAAACCTCTGCCGGACATGAATACCCTGAAGGAAAAACTGACCAATTATATCATCGCCAGAAACCAGGCTAATTAAACAGTTTTTGAATTGTTGATTCTGCCAGTGATGCACTTGCCGTCATGCCCTTTCCGCCAATGGCTGTGATGATTTGTACATTGGTATCAGCCTGATGATGAAAGATATCTTTCTCTTTACATTGTGCATAAAATCCATTCCACTGCCGGGCAATATTCCAGTGGGGGAATCGGAACATCCGCTGTGCTTCCTGCAGAATAATATCTTCAATTACCTGTTTGTATTCATACCCTAATGCATCGGTACTGTTGACATCGGCATATTCATGTGAATCGCCAATAATTATACTGCCGTCCTGCGCCTGCTTGAATAAAACATGAATACCCCATTTTTTAAATACCGTATCTATCTCTCCTGCCTGTAAAGGCTCATATGAAGGACATTCGCGAAAACTTTCATAACGGCGGATACTGAGTCCGCCCAATACCGCACCATTCAAAACATACTCCTGCATCGGCGTTGTTTGCAGCATTTGTAATTTCGAAACTTCAATAGCACTTTTGGCAAAGAGATGCGGATACAATAATTTAAACTCCCGGCCTGAACAGAGGATAACATGCGTGCTGCTGTATTTTTCGAGTCCACTTGTTTCTACCCAACAACGGTCAGTTTTATACTCAATACTTTTAACCAGCGTATTGGGTTTATAGGAGAGCTTATATTGTTCGCGCAGGTAGGCAATTAAGTGATGAATCATGCGTCTGGGTTCCACGGTTAATTCTCCCGGAAAGAATAATCCGCCCTGGCAATAGGAGGCTCGCAAACCAGGATACTTTACCAGACAATCCTCTTTCGATAACATCTCACAGGGATATCCCTCCTGCTCATTTAGCGTTGCGAGCTCTTCTGTTAGAATGCATTCCGTTTGGTTGGACGCCAGATAAACGGAGCCGTAGGATCGCACAGTGATATCAAATTCTGCCTGAATGGATTTATAAATCTCCATGCTTCTCCGTCCGTGTTCTTTCCATTTACCCTGACTCATACCGGATGGAATCACCATGCCAAAATTCCGAACCGTTGCATCGGAGGGTTTTTCGTCCTTTTCCAACAGCAATACCTTCCAGCCTCTTTTGGCTGCATGGTAAGCATGGAAGGTTCCCAGCGCACCGGCACCTATCACGATCAGATCATACTGTGTTGCTTGCATAATTATAGTGTAAGTACAGGTTGTGATTTGTATTTTTTGCCAAAATAATACCAGCTATAAGCTACCAGTATTGCTCCACTGATTCCAAAAAACCAACTAATCCGGATAAAATAGGGCAGCCAGTTGGTGTCTGCACTAAATAATTCTTTGTGTAAAATGAGGAAACAACTACCCAGGTATCCCACTGAATCCATCAGGTAAAAAAAGAAACCAATATTGCCTCTGATTTTAAATGCTGCAATAAAGCGTTCCAGAAAAAGACATTGGAGTGCATTGTAACTTAAATACAATCCGATCGTAAAACTAACCAGCCAGAAAATGGGAGAACCCAGTTGATACATTATGCCAAAAGCACAAAGCAAAATAGTTATAAAACCCAGGCCAATTACCAGATGCTGGCGATATAAACTTTTAAAATGGTTATGGATACCGGTTAGGGTCAGTAATAAAAAAAACACGGCAATGGAGGCAATGGTTTCCATTTGCGCAAAAATGCCGGGGGGCGCACCTGGATCCAGTACCTGCAACATTTCAACTGCATAATTATCTTTGATATCTCGTAATATAGTTAGCAACAAATTGATCAGTATTACGGCTATCAGTCCCGGTCGGAACAAATTGAATAATTCACGTCGCTGCTCTTTGTTTAGTTGGGTCCGCTCTCCCCGTTCCAATTTTTCTTCCACCCCGGGTGCGGGTATTTTTTTCAACAGGTAAACGGCCAGAAATAATAAGGGTAAAAACAGGCATCCCGTAACAAAAGGCATATACAATTCATCTACCTTCCAGGATTCTATACTGATTCGACCAACTGTTTTCACAACGCCTGAACTGAAAATAAAATTGATGCTTAATATAAGGGCGATTAAATCCGTGTATTTTCTGCCTTCAATAAAACTGAAAACCAATCCCCATATTAAACCCAAACACATGCCATTCAGAAATAAAAAGAAAACATTATAAGGCAGTGGAATCAATCCCATCAATAACAAACAAAAATGCGCTCCGCCTATCAGGCTCAATATATAAAATCCCCGTTTGGCCGGATTGATTTCTGAAATAAATCGAATGCCGATAAATTTAGAAGTCATATAGCCCAGCACCTGAGCAATTACGATGGCTGATTTAAAGCTGATCCCGAAAGCCGTCAGTCCTTCAAATGTGCCGGCACTGATCGATTTCCGAAAGCCATACATGCAGAAATAAGTGGTAAAGGCGGCGAATGAAGCCAATACGATACCAGCCAGCTGTCCCTGGTTTCCTGCCTGTTTCGGAAAAAGCCGATTTGTCATACTGCCATCAATTTACACAAAGCAGCTGGAAGCAAGGGTAAGTGAACGGCATTACTTTATTGTTAAGCTACCATCCTATGATATCTTTCAGATTCCTGCCGGCGGGCTTTTCACAGGACCCAATTTTGGGATAGACATAAAGGAGCAGTCGGCGGCCATTGCTAAGAGTAAAAGCATCGATCTCGCTACCCTGGGTCAATTGTATGATTCTAAAGTTGTTTCCATATAAAAAATATTCATAATTCATCTGGTGCCCATTTTAGCGCTCTTTAGCTGGCCATTTGGTGGCCCGCAGCATATAGAATACGGTAAACATGTAATTTCTGCACTTTATTTCCTCTCCTTCCTGATGCTGGCAATGGTTGTATATGCAAAAATTCTGGACTGGATGGGTTCATTAACCGTAGTGCTGGGCTTTATCATCTCCACTTTGTTGTACCGATGGGTTATTAGTTGGCTAACCCTGCATTCCATCTGAGTTTCAGCATAGTTTCCACACCCTGTGAAAAACATTCAGTCCCATCTTAGTACACAGGGCCTACTTTCGTGTCCAGTTCTTTCCAGTACATTTTCGGTGCAGTAAAAGCCAGCTTTTGCTGCTTAATAGGGAACCGCGTGTAAATCGCGGGCTGACGGGCAACTGTAATTCGCCTCGGGCGAAAAGCCAGATACCTGCCGTAAACTGTATTGTTTGGACCTTCCCGCGTAAGGTACCAGCATTGGCAACACGCATCGGGAATGCTTTTTAAAGCAGGCCCTGGATGTATCAGCCCTTGCACCGCGGAAAACTGATACGTCTATCTAAATATACTACCATGCAAAACGAAGTGTTGCTGAAGGAAAACAAGGATCGGTTTGTGATCCTGCCGATAAAATACCCCCAGATCTGGGAAATGTATAAAAAGCACGAAGCCAGCTTTTGGACAGCAGAGGAGATTGATCTGAGTGCTGACCTGGCCGACTGGTCTAACTTAAACGACGGAGAGCGTCACTTTATTTCTCATGTACTGGCTTTTTTCGCCGCCAGTGATGGTATCGTAAATGAAAACCTGGCAGTCAACTTCATGAGTGAAGTGCAATTGCCGGAAGCCCGTTGCTTTTATGGGTTCCAGATAATGATGGAAAATATCCATTCCGAAACCTATGCCCTGCTGATTGATACCTATGTGAAAGATCCGGCTGAAAAAGACCGCCTCTTTCATGCCATCGATACGGTTCCTGCAGTTACCAAGAAAGCTGAATGGGCCCTTCGCTGGATTGAAAGCGGAAACTTTGCCGAGCGCCTGGTAGCTTTCGCTGCAGTGGAAGGTATTTTCTTCAGTGGTAGTTTCTGCTCCATATTCTGGTTGAAAAAACGCGGACTTATGCCCGGACTCACCTTCAGCAATGAACTGATCAGTCGCGATGAAGGCCTGCACTGCGAATTTGCCTGTCTTTTGTACAGCATGCTTTCTGAGAAACTAAGCCAGGAAGAAGTCTATGCCATTATCGGAGATGCGGTTAAAATTGAGAAGGAATTTATTACCGATGCCCTGCCGGTTGACCTTATTGGGATGAATTCGCGCCTGATGCAGCAGTACATTGAATTTGTTGCAGACCGCTGGCTGGCAGAACTGGGCTATCCTAAAATGTTCAATACGGCCAATCCCTTTGATTTTATGGAGATGATTTCCCTGCAGGGTAAAACCAATTTCTTTGAAAAAAGAGTGGGCGATTACCAGAAATCGGGTGTAATGGGCGGATCAGCCGGACAAACCTTCTCCCTGGATGAAGATTTTTAAAATTGATTAAAGCGTTTAACCATGTTTGTTATAAAAAGAAATGGCCGGAAAGAATCGGTAAAGTTTGATAAAATCACTGCCAGAATTCAAAAACTCTCCTATGGACTGAGTTCGCTGGTGGATGTGCACGATATCGCGAAAAAAACGATTGAAGGAATTTATGATGGTGTTAGTACCACCGAGCTGGATAGTCTGGCTGCTGAAACGGCTGCTTCGCTTACCACCCGCCACCCGGATTACGCCCTGCTTGCTTCCCGGATTGCGGTGAGTAACCTTCACAAAAACACGAAGAAATCCTTCAGTGACACCATGCGTGCACTGTATAACTATAAAGATGCAGCAACCGGAAAAATTCTGCCATTGATTGCTGATGATGTAATGGCTGTAATTGACGAAAATGCTGAGTTGCTGGATAGTACCATAATTTATGATCGCGATTTCGGATTCGATTATTTCGGATTCAAAACCCTGGAGAAATCCTATCTGTTGCGCATCAATGGTAAGATTGCCGAGCGTCCGCAGCATTTATATATGCGGGTGGCAATCGGGATTCATAAGGGCGATATGGAGCAGGTGATTAAAACCTATCACCTGATGAGCGAGCGCTGGTTTACACATGCAACGCCTACCTTGTTTAATGCCGGTACACCAAAGCCACAATTATCAAGCTGCTTCCTACTGACCATGAAAGATGACAGTATCGACGGCATCTATGATACCTTAAAACAAACAGCTAAAATTTCACAGAGTGCCGGTGGAATTGGCCTGGCTATTCATAATATTCGTGCTACCGGTAGTTATATTGGCGGTACCAACGGAACCAGCAATGGAATTATTCCCATGTTACGGGTCTTCAACGATACTGCCCGTTATGTAGATCAGGGTGGAGGAAAAAGAAAAGGAGCATTCGCTATCTATCTGGAACCCTGGCATGCAGATGTATTCGGTTTTCTGGATCTTCGGAAAAACCATGGTAAGGAAGAACTAAGAGCCCGCGATTTGTTTTATGCCTTATGGATTCCGGATCTTTTCATGAAAAGAGTGGAAGACAACGGCGACTGGACCCTGTTCTGTCCAAATGAAGCTCCTGGTTTGCAGGATTGTTTTGGAGATGAATTTGTGGCTCTGTATGAACGCTATGAGAAAGAGGGCCGGGGTCGTAAAACAATCAAGGCGCAGGAGCTTTGGTTTGCGGTATTGGATGCACAAATTGAAACTGGAACCCCTTATCTGTTGTATAAGGATGCAGCGAATGGCAAATCCAATCAGCAAAACCTGGGTACCATTAAGAGTTCCAACCTGTGTACGGAGATCATGGAATATACCGATGCCAATGAGGTAGCGGTATGTAACCTGGCTTCCCTTGCATTACCAAGATTTGTAAACGAAGGCAAATTTGATTTCGAGAAATTATATGAAGTTACCTATCAGGTGACCCTCAACCTGAATAAGGTAATCGATGTTAACTATTATCCGGTTGAAGAAGCGGAGCGTTCCAACCTTCGTCATCGTCCCATTGGATTGGGTGTACAGGGTTTGGCGGATGTATTCATCCTCCTGCGTTTACCCTTTGAATCTGAGCTGGCAGGCATCCTTAACCGGAATATTTTCGAGACCATTTATTTCGCTGCCATGACGGCAAGTAAGGACCTGGCAAAATCCCAGGGTGCCTATGAAACCTTTGCAGGATCGCCCTTATCGAAAGGTAAATTCCAGTTCGACTTATGGAAGGTAGAACCGTCTGGCAGACACGACTGGGAGACACTGAGAAATGAAGTAATGGAATTTGGTGTGCGCAATTCTTTGCTGGTTGCTCCCATGCCAACCGCTTCCACGTCTCAAATCCTCGGAAACAATGAGTGTTTTGAGCCCTATACCTCTAATATTTACAGTCGCCGGGTATTGAGTGGTGAGTTTGTAATTGTAAATAAACACCTGTTAAAGGATCTGGTAGCACTTGGTTTGTGGGATAATGAGATGAAGAACCGGATCATTGCAGCTAATGGATCCATTCAGCAGATTACCAGCATTCCGGAAGAGATCCGCGAGCTGTATAAAACGGTTTGGGAAATCAAACAACGAACCCTGATTGATATGGCGGCAGATCGCGGGGCTTATATCTGCCAGAGTCAGAGCCTGAATTTATTTGTAAGCAATCCAACTGCGTCCAAACTGACTTCCATGCATTTTTATGGCTGGAAAAAAGGCTTAAAAACCGGTATGTATTACCTGCGTACGCAGGCTGCCGCACAGGCGGTTCAGTTTACTGTAGAGAAGCAGGGTGGCGAAAATATGACACCGGTGGTAGAACAGACAGTTATTGAGGAGGGTGCGGTGTGCACGATGCAGGATGGCTGCATCAGTTGCGGCTCATAAGTTGATTAGTACCGGACACTCGAAAAACCAACCCAACAAAGCAACGGCCCGACTAGTTCGGGCCGTTTTTTATGGCTCCATCCCTGTGGTTTCCTGGTCTTACTTATCGTTTATTTACCATTCATATACCATTCATCTACCGTTTTAGAACGATCCGTGAATGGAAGATCAATGGAGGATCAATGGAGAATGAATGGTAAATTGGAGATTAGTACTACTATGATACCGAAAACCTCAGACATCTGTAATCGAAAATCCGGTTAGCCCGGCTGCAACCATTTTATCCCTTATTTGTTCAGAAACAAAAAAAGTTAGCCCTCTGTTTTCGATAAATCGCAGATAAAAAAAATCAAGCACAGATGGTTTTAATTCGATTTTTCTAAAAACTATCTTTTTGGGTTCGGGCAAATACTTCAGTTTTTCACTCTCGTCAATCAATGCTTCTATTGTAGGGAGGTACACTCGTTCATCGGTTGTTCCGAAAGGGATATCCTGAAGGATTAACTCAGATTTATTAACGTCTACTATATCCCATGCGGGTTCATAGGGGTGGATAATATGATAAACATATTCGTCACTCTTTGTAATCAGCCTGGTTGCAAAGCTTTGTATTCCAACTGTATTTCCGGAAAATAAAATATCAGATGTTTGAGCACTAACTAATTGATTTAATGCCATACCGTGGAAACTTGCAGATATCAAATCTTTTTTTTTGCACGAGCATTTAATTTAAGTGTTGGAACTACCACATCAGTTGGTGCTTTTTTGTGAATAAATCTGTCAATGAACATGGGATCTTCCGTATCCACGGAGAGTTCACCTTCGCTTACTTGTGGAAATGTGCCAATCTCTTTTTTCTGAATGGAGTAGCCAAGTTTAAAATAGTTCATAGTTAGAAAATGAGTTCGTTAATATGGGTAGTTTTTTCTTGATTAATTTTAGCCTTAATTCTATTTATCAGATTTCTTAAATAAACTGATGCTTGGTCTGCGAACGCAATTCAGCTGGACCTGTTATAAATAGTTATTATTGATTGATAACGAGGACGAAAAGGTGCATTTATTGCACTGAAGCTGTAGGCGACAAATGGACTTCTGGACAAATGCAGAAAGAAGTTATTCGTATATTAAAACTGTTAAATGCAATAAGAAGGATTTTACGGAATGAGTACCCCTATTTCGCAATTTCAATCTTAACCCGCTGTCCTTTAATTTTTTGTTTTTCAATCAGGGGCAGGGTGCGGCTCATTTTGGATTTTCTGATTGCTACAAATGAAAAATAATCTTTCACTTCAATCAGGCCGATATCTTCTTTTTTTAGTTCGCCCTGCTGGGCAAGGAATCCAACAATATCAATTTTATTGATTTTATTCTTTTTGCCGCCGGCAATATGAAGGGTCACCCATTGTGGTTTTTCCGGAACTTCCACAGTAGTTGGCAGCTCCATCCATTCGGTAGCAGGGTCAATATAGTCGGGGATGGATTCACCCGGACCCATCAGTAAAATAGCAGTTCCGCTGGCTTCCATCCGTGCGGTACGACCATTCCGGTGAATAAAGGATTCTTCACTTAAGGGTAAATGGTAGTGGATGATGTAGCGAATATTGGGTATATCCAATCCGCGTGAAGCCAGATCTGTTGTTACCAATATATTGGAAGTACCGTTTCTGAATTTGCATAAAGCGGCATCCCGTTCAGGCTGTTCCAGGGCACCATGGTAAAATACGTTCATCAGCCCCTTGTCTTTCAGGTATTCACTGGTACGTTGCACGGCATCGCGGTGATTAAGAAAAACAATCGTAGATCGATTACCCAAAGCGCAAATCAGGCGGAACAGCGATTCCAGTTTATCTGCCTCCTGCGCTTTGACCAGTTTCAACGCAAGCGCTTCAGAAGGCTCCCCCGTCAGAAAGTTGAGGGTATGCGGTTTGGCCATCTTTAAAAAACGGGGCAATTCCATGGCTTCTGTTGCAGAAACCAGGATGCGTTTTTTTAATGCCGGAATGCTGCCTACCACAAAAGACATTTCTTCCTCAAAACCAAACTCCACCGATTTATCAAATTCATCCAGCACGAGGGTATGAATGGTGGCCGTATTGATATTTTCTCTTCTTATATGATCACCCAAACGACCCGGGGTGCCAACAATGATGGTGGGTGCTTCCAGCAGGTTATTCTCTTCGATTTCGCGCTTATGTCCGCCATAACAGGCTGTTATTTTCAGTCCGGTTCCCATTTTTTTGGTCACATCCTCTATCTGAAGGGCCAGCTCCCGGGAAGGGGCAATAATCAGCACCTGGGTTCCTTTGGCCTGCGGATCGATCTGGTTCAGGATGGGCAGCAGGAAGGCAAGGGTTTTACCGGAACCCGTAGCGGACAAGAGGATAATATTTTCATGCTCCTGATTGGCTGCTATGGAGGCTTCCTGCATAGCATTGAGCGATTTGATCTTAAGGGCAGCAAGAATATTTTCAAGCGAATAAAAAGGTGTAGACATGTCGCAAAGCTACTTTAGTTTGTTGGAAGGGGGTAAATTGCCCCAAACTAAGCAGTAAAATCAGGATGAAAGCGGCGACAGTACACGAAATCAAAGAGGCTTTGCAAAACCTTCCCCCGGGTAAACTCCTGGAAACAACCCTCCGGCTGGCTAAATTCAAGAAGGAAAACAAGGAACTGCTTAGTTATCTGTTATTTGAATCGGATGATACCAGCCGGTATGTAGGAGAGTTAAAAAATGAGATGGATACCGAATTTGCCGGCATGAATGTATCGCATGTCTATTTTGCGAAAAAGACCCTGCGTAAAATTCTTCGGAACATTAATAAACAGGCAAGGTACATGACGGATAAGGCGGCTGAAGTGGAACTCTTATTGCATTACCTGCGCCTTTTAAAGGATTCCGGCCTGCCAGTTTCCAAAACTCCGGTTTTGATGAATCTATACCTTGGCCAGTTGAAAAAAGCCAAAAAACTGATTGAATCCCTGCACGAAGATCTTCAATATGAATACCAGCGCCTTTGGAATAAACTGGCGGCCTGATGCGGCAGGTTCTTTATTTTTACTGCATGAAGGACTTTAAAAAATACTACACTATTCCGGTTGAACCTGAACAACTATACAATGCACTAATCAATCCGGCTACTATTGAATTATGGACAGGCGAAAAAGCAATTATGTCGGAAGAGCCGGGTTCTGAATTCTCTTTATGGGATGATAGTATTGTAGGCAAAAACCTTGAATTTGAGAAAGGTAAAAAGATTGTGCAGGAATGGTATTTTGGCGATGAGCAGGAAGCAGCTTCCATTGTAACCATTAAATTCCATGAACATAAACAGGGTACATCACTGGAAGTGCGCCAAAGCAATATTCCCGATGAAGCTTTTGAAGAAATTGCAGAGGGATGGGATGATGTATATGTCGGTTCATTGCTGGAGTTTTATTCAGGAGAGTAAGCAGCTTTAATTACCGGTGATCTGAATAAAACCCTGCGTTTGTGTATTTGGACAATTGAATCAATGTTTCTTCCGGAACCTGCTCCTGAATGGCCTGAATTGCTTCGGCTAATTGTTCCATAGTACGGATGCCAACAACCGCAGCTCCAACTGCAGCATTATGCAAAGCAAAACGAATGGCAACCGTAGCGGGGTGTACCTGATATTGCTTAGCAATTTCACCCAATTTCGTGCGGATCTCGCGGATATCTGCAATGGAATGTCCCAGGTAGTCTTTTGGAGTTTTATCAAGTAGTAATCCACTGGCCAGTGTACCTCTTGCCAATACAGTGATGGAATGGTTTTCCAATAAGGGAAGGCACTCTTCCTCTGGGCGGCGGTCCAGCAAACTGTATTGCATCATTACACTGGAAATGTTGCTTTTTGAAACATATTCCCGAATCACATTCGGACGAATGGACGAAATTCCGTAGTACCTGATTTTGCCAGCAGCTTTCAATGTTTCAAAGGCTTCAATAGTTTCATCAATTGGGTCTGCTATTGTTCCACCATGTAACTGGTAGAGGTCTATAGTATCCGTTTTTAATCGCTTTAGTGATGCGTCTACTGCCTGGAGAATATAATCCTTACGGGGGTTCCAATCCCAACCGCTTCCATCCTTTCGCCATTGGTTGCCGACCTTGGTAGCAATGAACACCCTGTTTCGATGCGGTGCCAGCAGGGTTCCGATCATTTCTTCATTAGCACCCTGTTCATAAAGGTCTGCTGTATCAAAATAATTGATGCCACCATCCAGGGCGGCATCAATTATTGAAGCGGCGGTTGACTGTCCGGCTTTGAGCGACATACACCCAAATCCAATCCGGCTGATTTTATCCGTTGTCTTTCCAAAAAATTGATATTCCATGATTATACAATTTTATGTCCGTCCATGCGCACAATTCTGGGTTGAAAACTACCTAAAATTGAAACAAGATCCGTCTGACAGGCCATTACTTCTTCCAGGTCTTTGTATGCCTGCGGTGCCTCGTCAATGCCGCCGCCAATCAAAGTTACTTTGGCTTGTTTCAGCAGGAGCTTCATGGAAGACCGGGTGATCGACTGGTTGGCAACCGATCTGCTCATGGCCCTGCCAGCACCATGCGACGCTGAATGGATGGCAGTTGCTACACCCTGTCCCTTTATAATATAGCCTTTCGCTGTCATGGAACCCGGAATAATACCGAGAACTCCCTTGCCAGCAGGAGTGGCTCCTTTCCGATGAACAATCAGCTCCTCTCCATTCAATTGCTCTTTCCAGGCAAAATTGTGGTGGTTTTGGACCGAGACCACCGGTTTTCTGCCCAACTGTTTGGCAATTTTTTTATGGATTACTTCATGACAGGCAGCGGAATAATCGCCCGCCAGGTTCATAGCTGCCCAATAAGCGGCACCGGCTTCCTCTTCGAGATAAAGCCAGGACAGGTGTTTGGTGTTATCATTGATCCGGCGGGTCGATATCGCAATTTTGGTAAAATGCTGCGCGATATTGGCCCCTAATGCCCTGGAACCTGAGTGGGATAAAACACCCAGCCATTCTCCGGGTGGCATTCCCAGTACGGGATCGGTTTCATTGATCTGAACAATGCCGAATTCAACAAAGTGATTGCCACTTCCGGAAGAGCCCAGCTGTTTCCAGGCACGGGTATGCAGGTGCTTCAGCAGCGGCAGCTCAAAAAACAGCCGGTTATCCATCACTTCATGATCTGGAGAGCGATCAAATTGTTTACTGCTGCCAAACAGAGTTTGCTCTTCCAGTATGCGTTCAAAAAAACCTATTTTCTGATTGAGTTCTTTCGCGTTGATATCGAAAATACTAAGCGCCATGCGGCAACCGATATCCACGCCTACGCCATATGGAATCACTGCATTTCTGGTAGCTAGCACACCACCTATCGGTAATCCATACCCGCTGTGCGCATCGGGCATTAAAGCGCCTGCCACACTAACCGGAAGACGCGCAGCCTGGTACATTTGGTGAAGGGCCGATTCTTCAATATGTTTTCGGCCATAAATATTGAACGGAATTCCCTGTGTATTTTGAGATCGTTCAAATGGTGAATTATTTTCCATTGCTTTTAATTGTTTGCTACTACTCTTCGGAACCCGATAATTTCTGTTTTAGGGGTCTCGTAATTTGTAGTGGCAGGGTTCGTTAATTCGGCCAGTGTCATGGGTGCTTCAACAGAAACATCCAGGTTAAGATCAATGGCCAGTTGTTTTGCCTTTTCTACAGACAATTTTCCAAATTCATACTGGGCTATCAGTCTGCCTTTTCTGAGTAAGGCTTTGTCCACCAGGTTCAATGCACTATTGAAAGTGCAGATGATTTGTACATTGAGGCAGTCGCTGAGTAAACCATCACTTATGTTCAGCAGATTGCTGACTGAATGATTCGATCGATAGGTTCGGTCCAGAATTATATTCTCTGCATCCTCAATCACCAGGATGGAATTGGGATTTTCGATTAGCAGATCTATAAAATCCGGATTCATCAGATTGCCTGCAACAGAAGGGGATAAAAACAAGACTTTCTTTTTTACCTGTCCAATCAGGTACCGCAGATAGGTTGTTTTGCCCGTTCCCGGTAAGCCATGCAATAATACGATGCCCTTGTCCTGTTCTTTTTTAAGACGCTCCCGAATCAATGCATCCACTTCCATGAAATCATCATTGTAATATCGCTCAACATCCAGTTCACTTGGCTTGATGGTCAGTTCTTTTAACTCCAGTCCCTGGGTTGTCTGGTTAATGATGTTGATCTGATGCTCGCCTTCTTCTTTTTCTGTTCGGAATGCAAGCAGTGCCTCCACCAGTTGATCGGCTCTTTCAGTATCCCGTTGATGGAAAAGAAATTCGGCATACTCCTTCCCCAATTCAATAAGGAATTGTCCGGATAACTCAATAATTGAAATACTGAATTCCTGTTTGTTTTCCTGCCAGTTATAATACGCTCGTCGATACGTGCGGCGTATTTTTCCGGCATTCTTATTTTGAAAGAATTCATAGGCTTTTTCCGGATCAATATGATTGATAAATTTCACGGAAGGCAACCGCCTGAATTTTTTTACGTAGAGTTCTTTTACATCTGCATAGTTGCCATAGAACAAATCGGACCCTGTTATTTTTTCGGGATTGTTCAGTAGATTATATAAGAATTCCTGTAGCTGCCTGATGGCAGAAAGCATATACGTGTTCATAAAAAATTGATTGTTGGGAAATAAAAAACCCCGCCTGGATAAGCGGGGTTAATGTATGTTAAATGTTCTTGTTAACTATTCTGAACAAACAATACCCCGCGCTGAAATACACAGCCAGTAAGGCTTCCAGCAGGTTGATTACTATGTTTGTTAAAGCGGGGCATTTTGTTGTTTTTTAAAATTGAGAATGCAAAGATGTGATAATTTTTTGTATTTCAAAATAGTTGAGAATAATTTTTATTGAATTATGATACGTCCTGTTTTTACCCGCTGCTTATTCTGATAAATGGAATAGATATAGATACCGGTGGATAATTGACTGGTTGGAATAGCTTGAACGGTTTCGTTTACAATTGTTTTTATTAAAGTTCGGCCAGCCATATCTGAAATCAGTAAAATCGTTTCATCCGGATCTTTTGACAGGAGTGTCAAAGGCATACCTTGTCGTACAGGAGAAGGGAATAAAAAGTAGCTATTATTGGTAAACTGGTATACAGCTTCCCATCGGGTTGTATATTCCTGTCCGTTTCGAAGTTGGATAACTGCACGGTAGAGATTTAATCCATCGGATGCGGGTGTTGTCAATTCGTATGTACGACTATTGATTGCTGTTATATTTTCCAATACTATTACACCGTTATTCAGCTGTCGTTCAAAACGAAGGGAAGCTACCTGGTAGGTACTGCCTAATTCTACTTGTAATTTGGCTAATTCCGGTCCTGCTGCATCAGCGAGAAAATTCTGAATATAACAATCAATCAATTGATTCTTGTAGGCAAAGGCATATGCTTTTCTGCCTTCCAGATTCGATTCAAAAACAGGCGCCACCGTAAAATGTGTAAATGGATTGTCTTTTTTTGACTGGATTAAAGCAGTGTCAGCCGTATTGATAAAAGGCTCGAGATAGGAGGAGCCTAATCGATATACCTGATAGGAATTGGCGGAGGGTACCGGATTCCAATAAAGAAGAAAGGAGTCGGGACAATTGAATCCTGTAAAGAGTCTGGTTTCAATTGATGCGGCGATTGTATCGGAAATTTCTTCGCTCTTGTTTCTTTGCATACGGAATTGCAATTGAGGTAACGAGGGTGGCACTAACCAACGGAAATAGGGGATCCTTAAATCAATGTCGGACTCAATTAATTCCCATTCCTTTCCGGGTATACGATAATACAGGCTGCCGGTTGTTGTATCAGTTGATTCCCATCGGATGAGATTGGCGGAGGCGGGCTTTAATACATCATTTTTAAGGGGATAAGTAAATCGGAAGGCATCTATTGTGTCCTGCTGAATTGCAATCGAAAAATTTTGTGTGCCTGCTGTTAATTGTCCGGCATTTATTTCAATTGTATAATTGCCTGCTATCGGATTATCCAATGTAATCTGTTCAATATTATTTAGACTGTCTTTTCCTCGTATTGCAGTTGATTCAGTAGAAAGCGCATCGGGTTGGTGGTTTAAGACCCAGGGTAAAATCCGGTTCCCAAGTGGATCCAGGATGTTCAAATCCAAATCGTTTTGCAATGTGGGAAAACTATTGCTTAATGCAGCCGGATCATTCCACGCAAGGGTGATTTTAAGTTGATGCATGTTTTCTTTTACAACCAATGGAAATTGAATCCTTGCATTAGAGTTGATACGTCCAATTTCAAACTTATTTTGTTGAATTGTTTCAATCGATTTGGGCAGATTCAATACACCAAATCCCGATTCAAAATCAGGGCCCTTTAATCCGGTTTCATCTGCACTATTGCAAAGAACTGCTCTTAATAGGGAAGAAGGAGCAGGGTTGCCGGTTTGTTTCCGGTAAAGTTCCTGAAGCAGGATTGCTGATCCGGATACCAGGGCAGCGGCACCTGATGTGCCATCTTCACCATAAGCGATTAATTCGGGTTTGATGCGTCCATCATGTGCAGGCCCTCTTGAGCTTATCGATACTATATTTCCGGTGGAGTCCATTGCTCCTGCAACCAGACTGTTTTTACTCATTTTGAAACTACCAGTCAGGTTAGCCCATCCCGTTATACCGGCATAGGGACCGGTGTTACTTGTTTCGGGGCCTCTGTTACCAGCTGAGAAAACATGTAATAAGCTTGTGTCTTCATTCATTTGCTGATCGTAAGCTGCAGCATCTGCACCATAATAATTTTCAATTCCAACACCATAGGAATGATTTTGGACACTGACCCCCTGGTCTTTAAGCAATTGGTTTTCATCCGGCAATAAGCTGGCAAAATTGGATGAACGGATGCCAGCCCCTCTTGCCACACCGGTACCAGTAAAGAAGGTGTTTCCTGCACCGGCTGCAATGGTAGCCATATTGGTTGCATGTGTTTCTATCAGTGGGGAGGCGTTGGAGGAGCTAAGGTATCGTCCTGCAAAATCAATATCAGCAGTATCGGGTTTGTTTTCTTTTATAGAGATCACCAGATCTGTTCCTTTTAGTTGAGGGAACCAGGAATGGGCGGCGTTCACTTTATTGGCACTTAGATCAAAGCCGGTTAATTCACGTTCAACTTCAGGCCGAGTTTTATTTCCGATATAATGGATGGAAGTATCTTCCATTAATATGGATAGCAGTGATGTTGGCGCAGTTATAAGATACGTGTTGCTGTTTAAGTGCTGTGCGAGGATTCGGATTTGGCCTTTATTCTCCAATGCACTGAGTGTGCTGTTTCCAAAACTTTGAATGATCAGGTTCATTTCTGCGGAGGATGGCGTGGAGCTTTTATAGCGTACCAATAAATCTGGCGATAATTTCCACAAGGTATTGGCAGGTCGTAATTTCAACTGCAGAAAATTACCAGGGTTGTGATTTTCCCGATAAGAAACGATGTACTGGCCTGGAGATATTTTTCGATGGACGTTTAGTTCCAATGGCACCTGATCAGCTTCCAGTAAAAAAAAGTGCCTGGTAGTACTGTCGGAATCCCCAACTTTTTGGAGAAAAGTTTCCGGCTCGGGTAAGCGGACAGGTTGTTTTTGTGCCTGAACCGACATGACGCAGCTCAATCCAACTGTAAATAGAAAGCAGCATTTTTTTCTCATAAGCTGTTTGGTCTGTCTAAAATAGGAAAAACCTGACTGGCCAAACCAGCTGCAACCATGCTGCAAATATTCTTTAACTTATCTAGTTATTTAACATTATTTTAATAGTCCTAAAAAGCACACACCTATGTTGAACAAATTCTATGCAGCAGCTGCAATTCTGCTGGCGGTAGGCCTAAGTTCCTGCCAGAAAACGGATGCACCTGACCAGGTTGATCCAATCACCAATGATGTTATTAACAGTGTAAAAGCCCTTGGTTTTTCAACGCAAAACATGATGGCGACGGAGGGAGGATTTATTGTAGAGGGGGATATCTTCCTTCCTGAAGGCGAGCTGACCCGGTCGCATAATGGAACCATTTTGAGGGTGGGAGAATCTGAACAGTACCGAACCACCAATCTGGTTACGGGATTACCGAGGGTGATCAGTATTTCTGTAGATTCCAAATTACCCAGTTCTTATGTTGCCGCAACAGATGAAGCGATTGCCCGCTTTAATGCACAAAATCTGCAATTAAGTTTTCAGCGGGTTAGTTCCGGAGCGAGTATCGCAATTAAAGCGGCACCAAAAAATGCCCGGTACCTGGCTTCCGCAGGTTTCCCAACAAGTAATGGCAATCCATATGGACAGGTATTGGTAGCAACCCGTCAGATCGGGAACCAGCCTTTGGCAACGGTAGCCAGCATTCTGGCTCATGAAATCGGGCATTGTATTGGTTTCCGTCATACCGATTATATGGACCGTTCTTATAGTTGCGGAGGTGGAACGGCGAATGAAGGTGCTTCTACCGTTGGGGCCATTCATATTCCTGGTACACCAACAGGTCCCGATCCCAATTCATGGATGCTGGCCTGTATTGGCAGCGGTCAGAACCGGCCCTTTAACAATAACGATAAAACCGCACTTGCTTACTTATACTAACACTCCACTCTTTCCTGAAAAAGGCCGTTCGTTTTTCGCGAACGGCCTTTATTTTTAGCCTGTATATGGATAGCACTTAACCCTTTTTGAACTTATTGGATACTGTAATAACCTTTTCTTACCGGTGAAATATCACCAATTGCAATTACGGTTGTTGGAGCCGGTAATTTTTCGTTGTTACGGCCAATGGAATAATATCCTTTTGTAACTGTTGGAGCTTTCCGGCTGATGGCTGTTTCCGTAACTGCTTGCTGATTGGCTGGTAACTGTGCAGCCTTATTTTTCATTGAATAAAAGCCTTTTGATGCGGTTTTTACAGGTTTTTTATCCTGAGCAATACTGGTGCTTACGGTTAACGTAAAAGCGGCTATTAAAAGAGTTAAAATATTCTTTTTCATACTAGATGATTTATATGTTTACGAATTAGGGGTACAAGTTTGGTCAGAACCATTGAATCAGGTTCTGAAAAGCAGAGAGGAGTAAATAGTGGAAATTGACTAAATCAGGAAACTGCTGTGTTGCAGGTATAATGGCGTTGGCTCAGTGAGGGAGCCTGCATCTTTAATGGGTTCCTTGTAAGGAATTAATTGATCCGCATTAACCGGAGTTGATGCGCAGCAATCGGAAGGCTGATAAGCTGTTTGAACCCTTGTTCTGGTATGAAGAAAATGCTCTTCCGTTTTTTCTTCTGTAGAGCTTTTTTGCTCATTTGTTGCTGTGGTTTCAGAAACAGCAGTCGGATCCAACCATTGCTGTATGGCCGTTCCAGGCAGACTTGCAACCAGGAATAGAAAGCAGGCTAATAGGACGATAATCCGTTTCATATATGTGATGCAAATTTACTAACATTCATTCGCATCCATATTTAGGTAATTGTTAAAACGTTCCAATTTCACCGGTCGGGTGCCACCGGTCGGGTGCCACCTGACCGGTGAAACTGACGAAGGTAGGCGCGGGTTTTAATGCCGGAAAGTTTTAGATCCTTATCGCTCCAATTGCCTTCAGAAGAGGCAGAGGGCAGAAGAACAGAACAGGTTTCGTCTTTATCCGAAACCGACCAGGTTACCCAGCTGATGCGGTGTTTTTCTGACCAGTCGATCCATCGTTGCCATTCGGTTTCGTTCAGCGGGCCATTTCCAGTGGCTTCCATTCCGGCAGATTCAGAAATAAAAAGCGGTATTCCCTTAGAAAGCGCATAATCACCCCTGTTGCGAAGTGACTGATGATGCGTTGCCGCATAATAATGCAGGGTGTACATGATATTTTGCTGATCTGTTATCGGGTCATCTGCCACCAGATGTACATCCTGATCCCAGTGCGGATTTCCCACCAGAATTATATTGTCTTTATCTATTGAGCGGATTGTGCTGATCAATTCAATGGAATAGGCTTTCACCTCCGGCCAGCTTTCCTGATCGGGTTCATTGAAGATTTCATAAATGATATTGGGGTGATGGCCATACCGAGTGGCTATGTCTTTAAAAAACGCCCTGGCCTCCTCTAATTGAATATTGTGGGAATGCCAGTCTACAATTACATAAATTCCTTCTTTGATAGCGGCATTGATAACGGTTTCAATGGCCTTCATGGAACTCTCTTTTGCATGGAGGTAGCCCCGTGGAGCCGGCTCAATTCCCATCGCTGCACGAACCAGATCCACTTTCCAGTCCTGATGTAGCCAGCTTACCGCTCCTTCTGTATAAAATCTTGGCCAGAAATTATGCCAGCCAAAACTCATCCCTCTTAATACTGCGGGCTGGCCCTGCTGGTTGCATAATTGGGTTCCTATTACTTTCAGTTGCCCATATTTTTTAACGGGTTGTGCACACAGGATGGAGGGTAGGAAAATCAGAAAAAGAATAGTATACCGGCGCATGCATCATTTTTTATGTGTGAGTAAGTTCCTTATTATGCTAAAACGCTGGATTGACAAGATAAGAATTCAACAACTTTGGATAAAAAAACACCACATTGCTGTGGTGTTAAATTTCACCCGACCGGTGCCACCGGTCGGGTGAAAAAATTATGCGAATGCCTGGGTCATATCGTCCTTGATGTCATCGATGTGTTCGATGCCCAGAGATACCCGCAGGATTCCGGGTTCCACACCAGCTGATTTTTGCTCAGCTTCGGTAAGTTGTTCGTGGGTGGTAGTAGCCGGATGAATGATCAGGGTTTTGGCATCACCCACATTCGCGAGGTGACTGATGAGTTGCAGTTTGTTTACAAAAGCATCCGCCGCTTCTTTGCCTCCCTTGATTTTGAAAGAGAGCACCCCTCCAAAACCATTGCGCAGGTATTTTTTTGCCAACGTATGATACTTGTTGTTTTTCAGTCCGGGATAATTCACAAACTCCACCTGCGGCTGTTTTTCCAGCCACTCCGCCAGCTCCTGTGCATTGTCCACGGTTCGCTGAACGCGCAGGCTCAGTGTTTCCAGTCCCTGCAGGAAAAGGAAGGAGTTAAACGGACTGATTGCCGGACCGATACTTCTCAATCCGGTTACCCTTGCACGGATAATGAAAGCGATATTCCCAAACGGTCCGCCTGAACCGAAAATATCCCAGAATTTCATACCATGGTAAGCTTCATCCGGCTCGGTGAAATAGGGAAACTTGCCATTGCCCCAGTTGAAATTTCCACCATCCACAATAATTCCTCCAATACTGTTTCCATGTCCGCCAATCCACTTGGTGGCAGATTCCACAATCACATTGGCACCAAAATCAATTGGACGACACAAGTAACCAGCAGCACCAAAAGTATTATCAACGATCAGGGGAATATTATGTTTACTGGCAATATCCGCAAGCCGTTCGAAATCAGGTACACTAAAACCCGGATTTCCGATTGTTTCAACATAGAGCGCTTTGGTACGTGCATCAATTTTGGATTCGAAATCAGCAGGATCATCGCCATTGGCGAATCTAACTTCAAAGCCTAAGCGCTTAAAGGTTACTTTGAACTGGTTATAGGTTCCGCCGTATAAAAAAGAAGAAGAAACGATATTATCACCCTGCTGTAAAATGTTTTGAAAGGTGATGAACTGCGCCGATTGTCCGGATGCCATAGCAAGTGCTGCCACACCCCCTTCGAGTGCTGCCACTCTTTTTTCAAATACATCTGTTGTGGGATTCATCAGGCGGGTATAAATATTTCCGAACTCCCGCAGGCCAAACAAATTAGCTGCATGTTCTGCACTGTCGAATACGTAGGAACTTGTCTGATAAATTGGAACTACCCGGGATTTTGTTACGGGATCAGGTTCCTGGCCTGCATGCACCTGCAGGGTTTCAAACCGAAGTTGCTTTGACATAATAATGTGGATTTAAAATTGAGTTGTTTCGCAAATAGCAATGTCTACAAATATACTAGGAATAGCATCGCGTTTTGTTAAAATTTGGGATTAAGCAGAAATCAGGGTTCGCATTGAGCAGGATCAGGTTTTACCTGTCCGAAGCGGCTTAAATTGATGGTATGAAAAAGTACCTGGCAGTACTGGACGGTTTTCACTTAGCCGAGGGAACAGTGGAATACGCAATTGCATTGGCAAAATTGGAAAATGCCCATCTGGTTGGCGTATTTCTGGATGAACGGGTTTATCGGAGCTATGATATGTATAAGGTTATCATGCAGGCTGCAGATGTAGATCGAACCATTGAAAACCTGGATAAATTGGATGATTTGAAGCGGGAAGAAGCTGCCCGGCGATTTCAATCCGCCTGCGAAAAAGCAGGCATATCATTTTCTATTCATCATGACCGGCAGGTTGCAGAAAAGATAATAAGGGAGGAATCTGTTTATGCGGATCTGCTGCTTATCGGAAAACAGGAAAGTTTCTCCATCGTGCAACAGGAAATTCCTTCTGCATTTTTACAAAATCTTATGGCGGGCAGTTTTTGTCCGGTATTGGTTGTGCCACCAGTATATTCACTCATTGATAAAATATTTCTGCTTTATGATGGAAAGCCCTCTTCGGTGTTTGCAACAAAAATGTTTCATTATCTGTTGCCGGTTTTAGCAGCTTCGAAAGCGATAGAAGTACTCACCGTTCAGCTACCTGGAAATTCAACGCATCTTCCAAATAATAAACTTATCCGGGAGTTTATAGATAGACATTTTCCAAAAGCCGGTTATTCCATTTTAACAGGAAATCCAGCGGATCAAATCAAGGGATATGTACGCAATCAGGCAGGTAATGAATTACTGGTTACAGGGGCCTACAGAAGAACGGATTTGTCGAGGTGGTTTACATCGAGTATGGCGGATATGCTGTTACATGATTTAACTAATCCGGTGTTTATTGCACACCATTAAAGACAGCCTATGCTTAAAAGAATACTGGTACCGACAGATTATTCACCAACCTCTGAAAGAGCCTTCAAATTTGCACTTGAATTGGCAGCACGCAATTCCGGCACGGTTCTTTTGTATCATGTATATGAACGATTGGAAGCAGGTTATATAGACAATGAAACCAAACGCACGGCGTACAATAATCAGATGGAAACTGATTTGGTAAAACATTTAAACCGTTTAAATGCAAAATACAAAGCTGATTATCCTGGCGTGATAGTATCCACCATCCTTGGTTATACCCCTATAATTGATAATATCCTTGGCTTTGCAGAACATAACGGGATTGATATAATTATAATGGGTACCCAGGGTGCCAGTGGCTTAAAGAAAACCCTGGTTGGAACAATCGCATCCCGTGTTGTTGAAAAAGCTGATTTGCCGGTATTGCTGATTCCCGAATTTTATGAGTGGAAACAACCGGAAAAACTTGTACTGGCCACGGATTATCAACCGGCAGATAAGATTGCCCTTCCGATTCTGACCAGGATGGCAGAAATTTTTACTACAACTGTCACGGTTGTTCGATTGGTAAGTGGCCATATGACAAAAGACGATGCTGACCTGGAACGCGAACGATTTGAACAATATACAACCCTTCTTAAGCAGGAATTTAAAACCAATTCCTTAAGTTTTCAATTGATTGCCACTTCGTCTATAGTGGATGCCCTGGAGCATCTGGATGAAGAAATACAATACGATCTGCTGGCCATGGTTCGACGCAAAAAGAACTTCCTTCAGCGATTTTTCTTTGAAAGCTTTACCCGAAACATGGCTTATCTCACCCGACACCCCTTCCTGGTTGTACCGGATAGCGAATAATTTTTTTTACATCAAATGGGAGTTTTCCCCTTTCGCCGGTCTTGTAATAGAAAGCCGTTGTATTTAAATACCAAACTGCATTAGTATGAGAAGGCGACTGATTAGTTTCCGGGTAATTCTGCTGTTAACCCTCACCGGGTATATTGTGTCCTGTAAATCACCCACGGTTGAAGAACGGATCGACCATAGTTTCCAGGTAGCTGCTGAACGATATGACAGCCTGCTGGTAGCAGCATCGGATCTGACAAAATATCCGCATTCCTTTACCCTGAAAGGAGAAATATTTTATTTTGGAATAGATGAATGGACGGGCGGATTCTGGCCCGGCGCCCTCTGGTATATGTATGAATATACGGGAAATCAAAAATGGAAAGATGCCGCCCTGCGCTGGACCGCTTCCCTTGAATCCAATCAGTATAATACAAAGCACCACGACATCGGCTTTATGATGTTCTCCAGTTATGGAAATGGTTTGCGGATCACAGGTGATACTTCGTATAAACCCATTTTGATTCAATCTGCGAAATCCCTTTGCAAGCGATATTCACCAACCGTGGGCAGCATTCAGTCATGGAATGCCCGGCCCTCCATCAATAAACAGAACCAATGGAATTATCCGGTTATTATGGATAATATGATGAACCTGGAATTGTTGTTCTGGGCAGCACAGGAAACCGGCGACTCCAATTTTTACAAGGTTGCAGTGCAGCATGCAAAAACAACGCAAAAAAATCATATACGTTCTGATTTTGGAACCTTTCATGTAGTCAATTATGACACTGCTACCGGTGCCGTTCTGCATCAGCAAACGCTACAGGGTTTCTCTGATCAGTCCACCTGGGCCCGCGGCCAGGCATGGGGTATTTATGGTTTTACCAGCACCTTCCGCTTTACAAAAGATTCCAGTTTTCTGAGCACGGCAAAAGGTCTCGCCAATTTCTTTCTCCGTCATAAAAACCTGCCGGCTGATAAAGTTCCCTTGTGGGATTTCAATGTGGGTGAAACTGGATTTACGCCCGATTGGAACTATGATTCAACTGTATATCCAATAATTCCACGGGATGTTTCTGCTGCAGCAATAGCGGCTTCCGCATTGTTTGAATTGAGTACCTATTGTCAGGGCGATGAGCAACAATATTATAAAAATGCTGCAACTGATATGATCGTTTCGCTCAGTCAGGAACCCTATCTTAATACAAAGAAAACAAATCCCTATTTTTTGCTGAATGGAAGTGTGGGAAATTTTCCGGCTGGAAGAGAAATCAATGTGCCGCTCATCTATGCAGATTATTATTTTCTGGAAGCAATGCATCGATACCTGAACAGTAAAAAATAGCCGGCGTGCTGTGTTCGGAAAAATGATACATTTGAAACAATCTACCCGAATGCCCCAGGAAAATCAAACCATATTAACCGACTGCGAATTGCTGGAAGCGATGAAAGCCAATAGCAATTCGGCATTTGACAGTTTATACGAACGGTACTGGCTGATGGTTTACCAGGCCGCTTTCAAAAGACTTCGGGATGAATCTGCTGCTGAAGATATAACACAGGATATTTTCCTTCAACTCTGGCTGCGCAGATCCGAATTGCAGATAGAATACCTCAAAGCCTATTTGCTTACTTCCGTTCGTAACAATGTATTGAAACGACTGGAGAAAGAGCAACGAATTGTTGCGGTAGATAATCTGCTGGAAGAAATTTCAATAAATAAAGGGGCTGCAGATGCTGCATTGATTGAAAAGGAACTGAAGCGCTTATACGAAACCATTATATCCAACCTTCCCAAAGCACAACAACAGATTTTCCGTATGCGTTTTGAAGAGGATCTCAGCACCGCTGAAATTGCAGATCAATTACAACTTTCCCGCAAAACGGTACAGAATCAATTGGGCAAATCTGTGCAGCATTTGAAAGAATCCCTGCTTATCTGGGCGCTGTTATTTTTGATGAAATAAAAAAAACGACTTCAGCATGGGAGTTTTTCTTCTTTTCCGGTCTATATAGAAAGCTGTGTAGTGTATGGATCACTCTTTTTTACGTGAATTACTGAAAAAATATAAGGAGGGGACAGCGAGTCCGGATGAAATCGCTTTCCTGCATTCCTATTATGATGCATTTGATCAGCTGGATGATCCGGCTGTTCAGTCGGAACAACAATTGAATGAGCAGAAAGGACGAATGAAATATGCGATTGATCAGACAATTATACATCAGGAAAACCGGGTGCCGGTACGCCGGTTGAAGTTGAGGAACTGGCTGGCTGCTGCATTTATGTTGCTGGCTGCCGGCAGCGGATTGTATTGGTGGATTAATGGAAAGGAAAATACCCCGCCAATAGTTCAAACGAATGCAACCGCTGAACCTGCTGATATCAAACCCGGTACAAATCGCGCCGTATTGGTATTGGCGGATGGCAGTTCTGTATTATTGGATGATGCAAAACAGGGAGAGTTATCAAAACAGGCCGGCGCAGTAATCAGTAAAACCGCTGATGGCCAGGTAGTATATAAAGAGCAGGATCAGATAGAAAAAAACCTGGCTCCGCTTATTTACAATACCATTTCCACACCCAAAGCGGGGCAGTATCGCTTAACCTTATCGGATGGTACAAGAGTATGGCTGAATGCAGCAACGAGTTTGCATTATCCGGCCAGTTTTACTGGTAAAGAACGTAGGGTCAAGTTGTCTGGAGAAGCTTATTTTGAAGTAGCTCCGAATGTTTCCCATCCATTTATAGTAGAAACTCCAAAACAGTCAATTGAAGTGCTGGGAACGCATTTTAATGTGAATGCGTATGAAGATGAAACGCTAACCAAAACAACTCTTTTGGAAGGGAAAGTAAAAGTGCTGGCAGGAGAAACAGCGCAAATAATCCGTCCGGGACAGGAAGCTTCGAATTCAACCGGCTCATCTATTAAAGTGAAGGAAGCGGATACAGAAGAAGCTATTGCATGGAAAAATGGCTATTTCAAGTTTAATAAAGCAGATATCCAAACCATCATGCGTCAGATTGAACGTTGGTATGATGTGAAGGTTGAATATAAGGGTGCCATCCCTTCTGATTTATTTGTTGGAAAAATTAATCGAAGTGAACACATATCAGGCGTATTACGCATTTTGGAATTGAGTAAAGTGCAATTCAGGATTGAAAACCGAACCATTATTGTAGGACCAAAATAACATATTAGACAGGCTGAAACAAAAAACCGGAAGTGCTACCAACACAACCGGTTCTGACCATTCAAGGTCTGTTGGATCAGACTGTTAAGATTCTCGCGAAAGATTCTATTTCTTAACCCAAACTGCTCAAATGTATGCAAATTAACGTTATCGGCCGGCTCCGACGGAAGATCGGAAAACCGGCTCTCAAAACGGTTTTGTACATGAAACTGACTGCTGCTTTTTTATTATTGGGATGCCTGCAATTAAGTGCCAATGGCTTCTCACAGAATGTAACACTGACAGGTAAAAACATCAGCCTGGAAAAGGCCCTCGCGGAAATCGGGGACCAGTCCGGCTATTTTTTCTTTTACCGCTACAATGAGTTAAAGAATGCGGCTCCGCTTTCGGTAAAGCTCAGGAATGTTCCGTTAAAAACGGCCCTGGAAGAATTATTCCGCAACCTGCCATTTACGTATGCAATCGACAATAAAACGATTGTTGTGGTTAGGAAGGAATCCGGATTAAATAATCCGCTTCCTGAATTGCCTCCGGTTGATATCAAAGGACGCGTAGTGGATGAAAAAGGGAATCCAATGCCTGGCGCTACGGTGCGGGTAAAGGGAACCAACAATGCCACTGTTTCCAACTCAAATGGGGAGTTTTCCATTCCTGATTTACCGGAAGGAACCGTGTTGGTTATTTCCTATACCGGATATCTCATGCAGGAAGTGGTGCTGAAAAAAAATCAGGACATCCGCGTGGTATTGAAAGAGGATGACAATAGTTTAAAATCTGTTGTAGTGGTGGGCTATGGAACTCAGGAAAGAAGGGATGTTACCGGTGCAATTGCTTCACTGCCTTCGAAAAAAATTAAAGACCAGCCGGTTACTTCCATGGATGCAGCCCTTGCCGGACAAATTGCCGGTGTACAGGTTGCGCAAACAACGGGAACGCCTGGTGGTGGTGTAACAGTTCGGGTTCGTGGTGCGGGATCGCTTACTGCAGGAAATGAGCCACTTTATGTGATTGATGGTTTTCCTGTAAGCAGCGATTATAACCAAACCAATAATCCGCTGAATACCATCAATCCGAATGATATTGAATCGGTTCAGGTATTGAAAGATGCATCTGCCACCGCTATTTATGGATCACGTGGTTCCAATGGTGTAATCATTATTACCACTAAATCCGGTAAGTCTGGTACTTCCCGGGTAAACCTGGATATGTTTACCGGTTTTCAGGAAGTAGCCAAAAAAATCGACATGCTGGATGCAGAGGGTTTTGCTACTTATATTACTGAAACCCGCAATAATGCCTGGGTAGACAGAGGTGGTTCTGTAACAGACGATAATACTGTTCGTAACAATGTATTATATCGGATTCCTCCATTTCTGGCAAATCCTGCTGCGCTTGGTAAAGGAACCGACTGGCAGGATGAGATTTTCCAATCCGCGCCTATCAAAAATGTTCAGTTGAGTTTCTCCGGTGGTAATGAAAAGACAAAATATTATATGTCGGCCGGTTACCTTGATCAGGATGGAGTAGTAATCAATGGTAATTTCAAACGCTATAGTTTTAAACTAAATGTTGAATCTCAGATTTCTGATCGAATTAAAGTTGGTGCTAATCTTACTCCAACATTTACTACAAGTGATGTAGTAGAGGCAGAAGGTCACTGGAGTGGAGGAGCTGTAATTCTTTCTGCTTTGTTGATGGCTCCACATTTGCCTGTTTACAATGAAGATGGCAGTTACACACATGCACTGAATCTTGGATATGGATTCAGTAGTGTGGAAAATCCGGTAAAGTCAGCAAAAGAACGAGTGAATAAGTGGAATCGCATGCGTGTGCTGGGTACCAGTTTTGCTGAGGTTGAGCTATTGAAAGATTTAAAGTTTAAATTATTGGTGGGTGCAGATTTTTCTTCAGCAAGAAATCGCACGTTTATTCCATCTATTGTAGGACGCGATGGTGCACCTCCACCTTCAATTCCGGTGGCAACCAACACCACCAGCCAATCCATCAACTGGCTGTCTGAATATACCCTGGCCTATAAAAAAACAATTGACCGTCATCAGTTTGATGCCTTGCTTGGTTATACTGCCCAGAAAGATAATTTCGAAAGCAATTTTGTATCAGCAACGAATTTCCCGAATGATAATGTCCAAACAATCAATGCAGGAATTATCAATGGAGGAAGTTCTGATCAGCAACAATGGTCACTGCTTTCTTATCTGGCCCGTGTGAATTATAGTTTTGATCGTAAGTATTTATTAACTGCGACAATTCGTCGAGATGGATCTTCCCGTTTTGGAGCCAATAATAAGTGGGGAACATTCCCTTCTGTATCTGCCGGATGGAGGATTTCTGAAGAGTCTTTTATGTCTGGTATCAACTGGTTGGATGATCTGAGACTTCGTGCCAGCTATGGTGTAACAGGTAATAATTTTATCGGCAACTATGCACATATTGCTCTTCTGTCTTCACAAAACTATGTATTGGGAACAGGAACCGGTCAGGAAGTGAATGGCTTGTATCCGAGTACATTTGGAAATGTGAATCTGGGTTGGGAAATGAACAAACAATTGGATCTGGGAGTGGAAATGAGTGTTTGGAATAATCGGGTCGTGTTTACTGCAGATTATTACGACAAACGCACGTCTAAATTATTGCTGAATGTGCCGGTTCCATCACTAACCGGATTTACTTCTGCAACACAAAATATCGGAGAAATCAAAAACCACGGGATAGAATTATCCCTTGCAACGAAGAATACCGTTGGGGCGTTCAAATGGACCACTGATATCAATGTATCCTTCAACCGAAACAAGGTATTGGCACTAGGTCCTGAAGGGGCACCGATCTTCGGGAATTATCAGTTGAACTCCAGCCATAAAACCGAGATTGGTCAGGCAATGGGTAATTTTTATGGATATAAAGTGATTGGCGTTTATCAGGATGAAGCTGATTTGGAAAAGAGCCCCAAATTTGCTGATTCAAGGCCTGGTCACCTGAAGTTTGAGGATATAAATGGGGATGGTGTGCTGAGCACTGATGACCGTACCATTTTGGGTAATCCTTTCCCTGATATGACCTATGGTATCAACAATAGTTTTTCTTACAAAGGATTTGAACTGAATATCCTGTTGCAGGGTGTACAGGGGTTTGAAGTAATGAACCTGGGCCGTCGTTTTTATGCCAACTATGCAGGTACCGGTAATGGATCAGCTGATATGTTGAATGCATGGCGTTCTCCACAGGATCCTGGCAACGGAAATGTTCCAAGACTGAACCGTGATCTGGCCCGTTATACCAGCAGCAATGCCAGTGCCAATATTACTTCCCTGTTTGTTGAGGATGCTTCCTTTTTGAGAATAAGAAATATAGCATTGGGCTATAACCTGAATGAGAAACTGGCCGGATATGTTCGAGCAAGATCTGCCCGCCTGTATGTTAGTGCTCAAAACCTGCACACGTTTACCAATTACAAAGGATACAATCCAGAAGTGAGCGTGACCGGTGCAAATACATTAACTCCCGGTGTGGACTATGGTGGTTATCCTGTAGCCCGCACTTTTACTCTTGGATTAAACCTGGGCTTCTAATCTCAAAACTGAAGAAACATGAAACGAATTCTTATCTATACAGCAACAGCGATAAGTTTGGGATTTGCCGGATGCAGTAAGGACTTTATTGAGCTTGCTCCGATTTCCCAGAACAACAGCGTTAATTTTTACAAGACAGCTGCCGATATGAAACTGGCAGTGAATGCAGCCTATGGGGCATTGCAATACAGTGGACAATACTGGAGTGCGCTTCATGAAGTTGCAGAAGTGCGTTCTGATAATACAGAGATCCTGGATGTGCAAACAGGATTGAATGTGGTGGAGATAGATATTTTCACTAACCAGTCGGGCAATACGTTGTTGAATGGTATGTGGAATGATCATTACCGCGGACTTTCTCAGTGCAATATCGTACTCGCCCGCATTGATGCCATTGAAATGGATGCGGCACTCAAAAGCCGTTATATCGGCGAAGTGAAATTTCTCCGCGCATTGATGTATTTCAACATGGTTCGCACTTTTGGTGCTATTCCATTGGTGCTGACTGAATTAAAATCTCCTGAAGAAGGATATGCGTATGGTCGTGAATCAGTTGCGAAAGTGTATGAGCAAATCATAGCAGATCTGCAGGATGCCGAATCCAAACTCCCGGTTATTTACACGGGTGCAGATATTGGTCGCGCTACTTCCGGTGCTGCAAAGACCTTGTTGGGAAAAGTGTATCTCACCAATAAGCAGTGGGGTTTGGCAGCTTCCAAATTAAAAGAAGTAATAGATAATACCGGTGAGAACCGTTATATGTTATTACCGAATTATGGGGATCTCTGGAAAGTAACCAATGAAAATCACCGGGAGTCTATTTTTGAAGTACAATTCAAAAAAGGCGGAACCGGAGAAGGAAGCCCCTTTACCAACCAGTTTGCACCACGTGGATCCGGCGTAATTGTGAGTAAGGTTGGAGCGGGATTGGGTTACAATATCCCAACCCAGGATATGTCGGATGCATATGAAGCAAATGATCTCCGGAAAGATCTTTCTATGGCGCAGGGATATATGAACGGCAGCAATTTTGTTGGTGTGAAATACATCACGAAATACCTCGATATTCCTTTCCAGGCAAATGATGCAGATAATAACTGGACGGTGTTACGCTATGCAGATGTATTGCTGATGTATGCAGAAGCATTGAATGAGCAGGGATTTGTAGCAGATGGAGAAGCATTCAATATGCTGAATCAGGTTCGCACACGCGCCGGACTTCCATCTAAAACAGCTGTGAATGCAGAGGCTTCCTTACAGGTTGCAGATCAGGCTGCTTTTCGGTTGGCTATTGAGCAGGAACGCCGTGTTGAACTGGCTTTTGAAAATCATCGCTGGTTTGATCTGGTTCGTACAGACAGAGCCATTGCTGTGATGGCTGAACATGGTATTGAGATCGAGCCCTATCAATTACTTTATCCGATTCCTCAGTTGCAGATCGATATCAATCCTGCTAAGATTACACAGAATCCCGGTTATCAATAACAGTTAAATCAGTTCCTTTGATCCGACTATTTCTTTTACTTGTACTATGTTGCCGAACACTGCTATGTGTCGGCAACATAGACACTTCCATCACGCTCAATCAGCCTTTTGATGGCTATCGGGGAATCTGGTACAGCAACCAGCCATCTGGTGATGAATACGTGTATAAGTATAGTGGGGGGTTGGGTACTTATCCCGCCAATCACTATCCTTTTTCTGTGTATGCGCCGAAAGTAAATAAGACTTTTTTTTGTTATGGTGGCACGGATACAGCAGGTAAAACACTGTTGCATATGGTGTCCTATTTTGATCACAAAACAGGAAAGGTTCCAAGGCCGGTTTTAGTAATGGATAAAAATACCAATGACGCCCATGACAACCCGGTATTGAATATTGATGCGCAAGGATATATCTGGTTATTTTCCACTTCGCATGGCACCAGCACTGTTTCGTATGTACATCGCAGCAAACAGCCCTATGATATTGCTGAATTTGAGCGGATCCCTGTTAGCAAACAGGTAAATGGTTCAACTAAACCACTTGATAATTTTTCTTATTTGCAGGCCTGGGTGGTACCGGATAGTGGATTTTTAAATTTGTTTACACATTATGATCGTAAGGTAATTCCGCAGCAACCATCCAAACCGCGCCGTACTATTTCGTATATGAAGAGTATGGATGGCAGGTCCTATGGTGAATGGATGGATATTGCCACCATTGAAGAAGGGCATTATCAGACCAGTGGCCAGTGGGGTAAGAAAATAGCAACATCTTTCAATTATCATCCAATAAAGGAAAAAGAAAACGGACTGAATTATCGTACCAATCTGTACTATGTTGAAACGGCTGATTTTGCCAACAGCTGGCAAACGGCTACTGGTGAAACTATTCAATTACCGGTTAATTCCATTCAACATGCTGCATTGGTGAAAGACTATGCAAGAGAAGGTAAACTGGTTTATATCAATGACCTGGCTTTTGATGCAAAGGGAAGGCCCATCATTTTATACATAACGAGCAATGGATATGAAGCCGGACCGAAATCCGGTCCGCAGGAATGGTTTACCGCGCATTTTAATGGAGCTGATTGGGAAATCAATAAATTAACGGAGTCCGACAACAACTACGACATGGGCTCGCTTTATGTGGAGGCAGATGGCACCTGGGTAGTGGTGGGTCCAACTGCAACCGGTCCACAGGCGTTTAATACCGGCGGCGAATTGGTTCAATGGGAAAGCGCCGACCAGGGAAAAACCTGGAAATCAAAAGAGTTGACTGCAGATAGTAGATTTAATCACGCCTATCCAAGAAAACCGGTAAATGTTCATTCGGGATTTTATTCATTCTGGGCCGATGGACATGGCCGCCAGCCTTCCCAATCAAAATTGTATTTTTCAGATCGGAAGGGACGGGTATACCAATTGCCAGTTCAAATGAAAAAAGCGTTTGAAAAACCACGTCGTGTAAAAAAATGAACAAAAATAGTTTTGGGCTTAATTTGTTTTTTATACTGCTGATCTGCAGTGGTCTGTATAGTTGTAAAGAGGATTCGGTTGCTTTTCCTCAAATCGCTACCATTCAATCTGACAGCAGTTTGTTGGGTGTTTATGAAGTGGCGATCAATCGCAAGGTTCCCTGGGAGATTTGCTGGGGACCGGATGGGAAAATCTGGATGACGGAGCAGGAGGGAGGCGTAAGCCGATTGGATCCTTCCACCGGGAAAATTCAATCTGTACTTAAAGTACCTGATGTTTGGTTTAAGCGAACAGCAGGTTTATTGGGTATGGATTTGTTTAAAGAATCGGATGGTACTATATATGCATTCCTGAATTATACGCATCAGAAAGACACTATTGTTACCAGTAAACTGGTTCGTTACAGACTTGAACGGGATAGTTTGGTAGAACCGTTTCTGGTGCTTCAGATACCAGGCAATCATTCACATAATGGTTCCCGTTTGAAAGTTTCCGAAGATGGCATTATTTACTGGGCAACAGGTGATGCACACCGATATGGGAATGCTCAGGACAGTACTTCATTGAATGGAAAAATTTTACGAATTAATAGGGAGGGATCCATTCCTGATGACAATCCGATTGCCGGTTCTCCGGTTTGGGCCTGGGGGTTTCGTAATATGCAGGGATTGACGGAAGGTGCAAGCGGTAAATGGTATGCGTCCGAACATGGCGAGGCCACGGATGATGAAATCAATTTACTTCAACCGTTGGGCAACTATGGATGGCCGGAGATTGAAGGGTATACAGACTCGGCGAAAGAAATGGATCCTGCATTTGCGAATCGGATCAGTCCGATTAAGACCTGGACACCCACTATAGCACCCGCAGGATTAGTCTGGTACAATAAGGACCGCATCCCTGAATGGAAAAACAGTTTGTTGCTGGTGAGCCTGAAAGCCCAGAGTTTAAGGGTGCTGAAACTGGATAAGAGCGGAGAAAAAATAACCGATGAAATTGTTTTACTGGAAGGAGTGTATGGAAGAATTAGGTCCATTACAGTTTCTCCAGAGGGGGATATATTTATGGCTACCAGCAACCGGGACTGGAATCCGGGTCCGGGTTTCCCTAAAGCTACCGATGATCGGGTATTAAAAATTTCGCCAGCTAAGGAAAGTAAAGGTGAAATCTTAAAACCAGGGAAGGCCGGATTGGTACATTCAAAAGATGGAGCAGGGATCTATAATCAATATTGTGCATCCTGTCATAAACCAAATGGATCAGGAGTAACTGGAAGTTTTCCTTCACTTGTTCAAAATGAATTGGTATTAAATAATTCGGATTCTCTGGTGAAACTGGTATTACAGGGTAAAAATCAGATGCCCTCCTTTTCTTTTATGAAGGACGAAGAATTGGCGATGGTATTATCCTATATCCGAACTGCCTGGTCAAACGAAGCGGGAGTAATTACACCAGCGGCTATTCAAAAAAAAAGAACCAATAACTAACTATGTACGCTATCCGAAATTGGCTATCGCGATTAGGTCCCGGTATAATCACCGCTGCTCTGGTATTTGGCCCAAGTAAAATGACGATCACTTCCCGGCTGGGGGCTGAATATGGATATAGATTAACATGGATTATTGTTGTGGCGATATTTTTTATGATCAGCTTCACCAATATGGGGGCGCGGATCGGTGCAACGGCATCTGCCAGTTTGCTTACCTTAATCCGGCAAAAATGGGGTGGTGTGGTATCCATTGCAATAGGAGCAGGCATATTTTTGGTGACCGCATCTTTTCAGGCAGGTAATGCAATCGGATTAGGAATTTCTCTGGGTGAATCAACTCATACAAAACCCAATAACTGGATTCTGTTATTTACAGCATTGTCCATCAGCCTACTTTTTTTCCGAAGTTTTTATTCAGTTCTAGAGAAACTTATGATGGCGTTGGTTGGATTGATGTTGTTTGCATTTGGATCCACGCTGTTTATGGCGAAACCATCCGCTTCTTCAATTCTGGGCGGATTGGTTCCTTCTTTGCCTGATGGATCAATAGGATTGGTCATTGCTTTTATTGCTTCCTGTTTTTCCATCGTTGGGGCCGTGTATCAGTCCTATTTGGAAAGAGAAAGAAGAAGAATTCATCCGGGAGGCGCCGGAAAATCTTCCGGTACTACAGGAATTCTTATACTGGGAGTAATGAGTGCTGTTGTATTGATTTGTGCCGCATCAGTTTTACATCCTCAACAGATAAAAGTAACCAATGCTGCAGGAATGGCGAAAGCTTTGGAGCCATTATATGGAGAGTATGCATCCGTATTATTCTATCTGGGTTTATTTGGAGCCTCCTTTTCCTCTTTGGTTGGAAATGCCACTGTAGGTGGCAGTTTACTGGGAGATGCACTTGGCTGGGGTGATGGATTCAGGGATACAAAAGTGAAATGGCTTATTGCAGCAGTAATGGTTACAGGTGCTACTGTTGCAATCCTATTTGGGAAACTGCCACTTGAAATGATTGTATTGGCACAAAGTATTACCATTTTTTTAGTGCCATTTATTGGCTTTGCACTTTTGGCAATTGCCAATGATCGATCCATTATGGGAGATCAGGTAAATAGCCAAAGTCAGCGGATTATTGGCTTCCTGGGATTATTATTAGTTACCTCACTAGCGGTATTTAATTTCTACGAACTGTTTTTAAAATAAATAAAATGAGTGGTCAATTTACAGAACTGGAGCAGTGGGAAAAGCGCTTACTCGCACCTTCACCTGCTTTGACAGAAGATTTGAAGACTATTTCAGGAGATATCATGCTCCTGGGTGTGGGAGGTAAGATGGGTCCGAGTATGGCAAAACTGGCGATACAAGCCATTGCTGAAGCCGGTATTTCAAAAAGGGTAATTGGGGTATCACGGTTTTCTGAATCCGGACTCAAACAGGAATTAGAAGCAGCCGGAGTGGAGACAATTGCTGCTGATCTTTTGGATGATGATGCATTGAAAGGACTGCCTCAGGTAGAAAATATTATTTACCTGGCCGGACAAAAATTCGGAACCACCGGAAGGGAAGGATTTACCTGGGCTATGAATACCTACCTACCCGGACGTGTAGCCGAAAAATTTAAAAATTCAAAAATTGTAGCTTTTTCTACCGGGAACGTGTATCCATTTGCACCAGTTTACAAAGGCGGACTGGATGAAACTGTAACACCTGCTCCGGTTGGTGAATACGGGCAGTCCTGTTTGGGAAGGGAACGAATCTTTCAATATTTTGCTGAGAAAAACGGAACACCGACACTCATCTACCGGCTGAATTATGCAGTAGATTTTCGTTATGGTGTGGTGTTGGAAATAGCCAAGTCCGTTTGGGAAGGCAAGGCCATTGATTTAAGCTCCGGTAATGTAAATGTAATCTGGCAGGGTGATGCCAATGAAATTGCCATCCGTTCCTTACTTCATTGCAGCAGTCCGGCCAGAATTCTGAATGTAACCGGTCCCGAATTACTTTCTGTTCAGTGGATAGCCGAGCAGTTTGGTCGAAAATTTGATAAGCAACCGGTATTTATTAGTCAGCCGGAGCCAACAGCATTACTTAGCAACGCTTCCGCCTGTAACCAATTATTTGGTTATCCGCGGACCACTATCCGGGATATCATTGATATCACCAGTGAATGGGTGAAACAGGGCGGAGATACATTTGGAAAAGCAACACATTTTCAGGAAAGAAACGGACAGTTTTAACTATGGATACAAAATTATTAGACGAAAAATTATCGGCATTATTACAGGAAGGGACCGTGATTCCGGCGCATCCGCTGGCGTTAACTGCTGAAAGGGTATTGGATGAAAAAAGACAACGATTATTATCGAGGTATTATATGGCCAGCGGAGCCGGGGGTATGGCAGTAGCAGTACATTCAACTCAGTTTGAAATTCGTGATCCTCAAATAAATCTCTTTGAGCGGGTATTACGGTTGGCTATTGAAGAAGTGGAAGCTGCAAAGCTGAATCGGCCATTTATAAAAGTGGCGGGCATCTGCGGACCAAGCGATCAGGCAATAAATGAAGCAAGGCTGGCCGCGGATCTTGGATATGATATAGGATTGCTAAGTATGGGAGGTTTAGGGCATTATTCTGAAGATGAGTTGCTGGAAAGAACCCGGGCAGTTGCAGCAATTTTTCCGGTATTTGGGTTTTACCTGCAACCTGCAGTAGGTGGCCGGATTTTCAGTTACTCGTTCTGGGAAAGGTTTGCTGAAATTGATAATGTAGTTGGTATAAAGGTAGCTGCATTTAACAGGTATTGTACACTTGATGTGGTGCGTGCGGTGGCGGCTTCATCGCGTAAAGATAAAATCGCCCTGTATACGGGGAATGATGACAATATTATTGCCGATCTGATCACACCATTTCGATTTAAAATTAAGGGCGAATGGGTGGAGAAGAACTTTGTAGGTGGTTTATTGGGTCAGTGGGCAGTTTGGACAAACAAAGCGGTTGACCTGTTGGACAGAATTAAACTGGCACGTCAGAATGGACATCTGCCCAGTAAAAATCTTTTATTGGAAGGAGTTCACCTGACGGATGTGAATGCTGCCATATTTGACCCGGCGCATCATTTTCATGGCTGTATTCCTGGTATCCATGAAGTACTGAGAAGGCAGGGAATTCTTAAAGGAATCTGGTGTCTGAATGAAAAGGAAGTATTGAGTGAAGGTCAGGCTGATGAAATTTCCAGAGTGTATGAATCCTATCAATACATGAATGACGATGCATTTGTGCAGGAGTTTTTAAAGCAGCAACAAGACTTAATTAATTAAGATGATTCGAACTTTTATAAGGGGGCTATTACTTGCCTGTTTGATTAGCAGTACAGGAATAGCGCAACCAGTGTTAACCAATCTTGGTCCGCAGCTCAGAGCAGCCATGATACAGGGAAGTATATTTTTAACCGATCCTGCCGGGCGAAATTGGATTTATACAGTGGTTCGGGGAGAACCTGCCCATTTACTTGGTTATGATGCTGCTACAGGTCAGCTTCAACTGGACCAGCCCTTACCAGGAGCAGATGGTGCCTGGGATATGGCATGGTCCTCCGATGGCTGGTTATATGTACCCGGAGCCAGTGGTTTTTTATTCCGGCACAAACCGGGAACGCAGACTGTGGAGAACCTCGGACTGGTATTACCCGGACAAACCTATGTCTGGAATCTTACTACTGGCAGGGATGGTGAGTTATTTGGAGCCACCTATCCGGGATGCAGGGTATTCCGGTATCATCCTAAAGATGGATTCAGCGATCTTGGAAAAGGGCCACTGGTTGAAGGAGAGAACTATGTCAGAAGTCTGGCTTATAATAAGAAAACGGCCAAATTATATGCAGGCGTTGGTTCTCATGCATTCCTTGTTGAAATAGATACGCGTACCGGCGTGAAAAAGGAAATTCTTCCTGCAAAATATAAAGGAAAAGAATTTGTATATGGATTGGAAATGGTGTACCAGGATAAAGGACCTGATTATTTGCTGGCACTTTTAACAAGTGGTCAGTTGACCCTGGTGTATAATCTTAAGACACAAAAGGTGGAAAGAGAGCTGGAAGGGATTGACATGAAAACAATTGTGCAGGAGCCCGGAACTGCGAGGATTTATTATACCATGAAATCCAATTTATATGAATTGGATCTAAATAAAAAAGGAAGCTTACCGCAACGTATAACCGAAACGCGGGGTGCATCCAATGCTTTTCGATGGGATGGGAAAAGGAAGCTGAGTTTGTTGACATCGAATGCCGTTTACCATCAGGTTGATATAACAGCGAAAAAAGCCAGCACGGTGAAGCTGGATGTTCCGGGGCAACCGATTCCCATTCAGTCTATGATGAAGGGGCCGGATGGCAGAATCTGGATGGGAGGTTATCTGGCTGGCGGGCATGCAGCTTATGATCCGGTGAGCGGAACAACCACTGCGTATAAAGGATTGGAACAAACGGAAGGAATGGCCTTTTCGGGGGATACCATTTTTATGGGGATCTATCCCCATGGACATTATTATTACTACAATACAAAAGCACCCTGGGATCCGAAACAGGGAAATCCAAAACATCTGGGTCAGGTACCCGGGCAGAGCAGAGGGTTTGCCGTGCTGCCATTAACGGAGAAGAAAAAAGTTTTTTTTGGAACCGTTCCGGATTATGGACAACTGGGTGGTGCATTGGTCTGTTATGATTTGGAGAAGCAGCAACTGGATGCCATGGTCAATATTGTGCCTGATCAGTCGATCATCAGTTTGGTGTATGCCGGCAATATGGTGGTAATGGGCAGCTCGATATCCGGAGGTTTGGGTGCTGCAGCCAAGGCAGAAGAAGCCCGACTTGTTGGATGGGATCCCGATAAAAAAGAAAAAGTATTTGATATTGCACCGCTTGCCGGCGCTATGGCGATAACAGGTCTGTTGCAGGTTTCGGAAGGAAAAATATGGGGACTTGCTGACGGAATGTTATTTGAATTTGATATACAACGCAAGGAGGTGATTCGTACAAAACATATTCATACTGCACCAAACAGAGGAGGTCATGTCTGGCGAAGTGCCTTTTTGGTAAATCATCCGGATGGGAATGTGTATGGAACAGGAGGTGGTAATTTATTTCGGATTGATCCGCAAACCTTTTCAGTAACTCTTCTTGAAGAGAAAGCAAGTTTGTTGGCGATGGATGAAAAAGGTGCGCTATATTTCAAGCATAATACCGAATTATGGCGGTATATACCGAATAAAGCGAATTAGTATGCATGGAGCTGTTTCTATTACCAGAGAGTTGATATCGATTCCATCTGTGAATCCAATGGGAAAGGGTTTATCCGGATCGAATTATACCGAACGAAATATGGCATTGTTTATTCAGCGGTTTCTGTCTGAATTGGGAGTTGCTGCTGAGTTGTTCGGTGAGGACCCGGAGCGGCCAAATCTTGTCGCACATATTGATGCGGGTAAGTCGCACACCATTATGCTGGAAGCTCATATGGATACGGTGTCGGAGGAGCAGATGTCGATTGATCCATTTGATCCGGCAATAAAAAACGGACTTTTATATGGAAGGGGATCCTGTGATACCAAGGCCTCGCTGGCAACCTATCTGCATGCAATCAGGATAATAATTCATGAAAAGAAAAAGCTTGCGCATAATGTGGTGCTGGCTTTTGTGAAGGATGAGGAATATTCCTTTTCCGGAGCAAGAGAATTGGTGGCAAAAGGAGTGAAAGCCGATTTTGCTGTTGTAGGTGAACCTACTGAGTTGAATCTGATTTATGCGCACAAGGGATTATGCCGGTTTTTTATACATACGGAGGGGCGCAGTTGTCACTCCAGCATGCCATGGAATGGAGATAATGCGATTTATAAAATGGGACCGATATTGGAAGGTGTAGCAGCTTATGCAAAAAGTCTGGAGACATTGAGGCATCCCGTACTGGGACAGGCAACAATAAATGTAGGACGAATCAGCGGCGGACAAACGGTGAATACGGTACCTGCGTCCTGCAGTATCGAAATAGATAACCGATTATTACCAGGCATGAGTTTGCAGAGTATATTGAATGGGCTACTTCCATATCTGGGAGATACTTCAGGTTATAAAATAACTGAACCTTATCTGCTGGCAATGGGAGTGGATAATGCGCCGGATGCCGCTCATTGTAAAGCACTTATTCGTGCCTGTGAGTTGGAAGGAGTGAAGCCGGAATTGCAGTCAGCACATTATGCAACGGATGCTGCCATTTATCAGGAAGCCGGAATTCCATGTGTGGTTTTTGGTCCGGGTTCCATTGCACAAGCTCATACAGCAGATGAGCATATTGCCATTTCGCAAATTGAAACGGCCAGCGACATCATCACCCGGTTACTTGGGACTTAACTTCCGACTTCCCACTTCCTAATTCTAACTTCCGATTAGGTGTTTGTTATATCCTTCATTAACCAGTAATTCAAATGCCTCCCAAACAGCTGCTGGGATCGGTTGTTCAATCTGAAAACCTTTTGCTGGATATTCTTTAATACGTTGAAGGTCGCCGACCATTATATTGATTACCCGCTCGAGTGGAATTTCATCATTGGGGTAATCGTCGAATGAAATAGGAGGAGAGCTGACAAGAAGATCTTTTTCGGGCCAGTTTTTTTTGAAGGTGGCGAAACTGCGCCGTTCCATATAGGGTTTTTGGACAACGATAAATCGTTGTGGATCGAGTTGATGTTTTTTGAGCAGGTTTTTTGAATACTGAATATTTTCCCCAGTGTTAGTTGACTGGTTTTCAATCAGGATGGCCGATTCCGGAATTCCCATCGCGACAGCAATTTTAGCAAACCTATCAGCTTCCTTTTCGGTCCACATACCTTGAGTGAAGTTGCCCAGTCCGCCTGAAAGCAGAAGCAGGGGAGCCCATCCTTTCAGCCAGAGTTCAGCAGCCCATTCAGCCACCCGCAGATCATGGCTTCCTAATGCAAAAATGCAGTCGGATTTTTGGAGTGGGTGGTTCAGGTGATGGTAATCCCAAATCAATCGGGCGGCAGATTCAACTGATTTATTCATGAAGGATGTTTTGGTAACTAAAACTACTTGTTTTCTTCCCGACGAAGATAAATTTTCAGCTTTTCATTGATGTAATTGATCATATCCTCCTGATTGGATTGCCGGCAGAATTCATAACTTGGCCGGAAGCGCAATAGGAAAGTTTGGAGCGAGTCTCCTTTCAATCCGGTATATCGTTGAACAAAAGACCTGGAAAATTTAAAATCAACATATGCTACTTTTTCATTGTAGAGCAATTTTTTCTTCAGTTCTCTTTCCTGTTTTGATTTGGAGGAGAAAAAGCTAGCCGGACTCAAAACAACGCCAAAGCCTGATGAAGGGGTGTTTCTACCAGTGATTCCTGGGAGAGGATCGTCAAGTATATGTCGATAGGCTTCTCTTCGTTCAAGAGAGTCGGTCTGGTAATCACGTTCTGTAACAACGACTGTTTTTAACAGGTTGTAACGTTGTTTCAGGGAGATATCATACCCGGTAACGAACATATGAAATTCAACTTTAAGTGTATCTGGTTCATATCCGATAGCTGTAAAAACAATCCGGTTTCCTTCGGCTGCGGGAATGTTGTAGCGTCCGCTTTTTGAAACTACTGTTGTTTGGTTGGAATTGAGGTTGATGATAAATACATCCTGCAGGGTGGAATCAGTGGTGGCATCAAAAATAGTTCCGCTGAGCTGTTGTTGGGCGATGGAATCGGAAGCGTCGAGGAAGCAAGCCATAAAAAGTAAGAATTGTACAAGTCGGAACATGTATAAAGATAAAAATGCCGGCAGTTTTTAAATAGAAGTTTGACTCCAATTATTTGTTAATGTGATAAGTATCAGACAGGTGTTAGGATATTGTCAGATTAGGTGCCAGACAGGTATTAGAATAATGTTCTTACATCTATCTGATACTTCTCTAACAGTGTTCTAACATCTGTCTGACACCTACGGGATTTCCGGGATTCGTAAATGCTTTTCCTTTATTCGTAAGTTAGGAATACCCTTGCTCCAGTATGTTTGTACCGCATTTACTCGCACTCAGACATAAAGGTGAATTCGGATCTTTCATGTGGTCGACACTTTACAATAGGTAAACCAGAAATCAGTTTTCAATTAGTTAAACAAGCTTAATTGGTCGTTCAAATCTCTGAGAGGTGACCAGCGTGTAAATGTTGCCACTCAGCTACCGGCCTCGTTTCTACGAGGCTGCTTTTAAATCTTACAAGATGTTGAATAGAAACCTGTTTATTATTTTTTTCTTTCAGCCTATTTTCTCACTTGCACTAAAAAGAATTGGCTCCCAGAGCGGATCAGTGAGTGAAATTATTGCTGCCCTGGGAATGGAAGCAAGATTCATACCGGTCCGGTTGAAAAAAATGTTGAAATACCGGGTTGGATTAATGTGAAGGATACCGACTTCAATTTACACCTTAAAATGGCTGCGGTGTCATCCGCCTGGTTGGTTAAAAAACCAACGGTTGACGGGCTTGTGCATTCAATTGAAATATTTGATTCACCGGGCGAAATGGTTGTGCAGTTTTTTGGTAAGCGTAAGCCCGGATTGCCAGCAGCTGCCAACTGGCGGAACGGAATACTTCAATTGGTTGAGCGATTCAATAAATAAAAAAATATGAACATGTGTAATTTCGAAACCTTGTTTAGTTCCTCTTTTGGTTATGTGGTTCACTGCGATGCATGTAACCATTTACAGGTTGGATTTGGAACAGTCTGTGTTACTTTTCGGGTGCCTGATTTCAAGCCCTTTGTGCAATGGTTGTCAGAAGTGTTTGAAACCACACCGGTGCCTGCGCTAGCCTCTGTGAAGAGCATTCGGCTTCCAACCCCTTGTGAGGGATTTCAGCTTCTGCTCAGCTACGAAGAACTCAAAGAACTTTTCATCATGCTCGACTTTGTGGATACGGAACTTCAGGTCAGAGACGTCAGACAGCTGTTGGAACGGTATTAGAGAGGTGTCAGACAGGTGTTAGAACACTATCCTTATATCTGTCTGACACCTCTCTAACAAAGTTTTAACACCTGTCTGATACCTAAAACGGACGGGGTTCGCCGGTGATCTGAACCTCGGTTACGGGACCGTATTTTTCAGCAATTTTTTTGATCTCGGAAGACTTTCCCACCAACACAAACTGCAGTTTGTCCTTCGGAAAATAGGTTTGGATAATCTGCTTCGCTTTCTCCAATGTCAAACCATCCACATTGGCCTGGAAATTATTGATAAAGGATTCATTGAACCCATACCAGAACATCTGAGTCATTAAAGTTGCTAACTGCCGGCTCGTTTCAAAATCAGGAGGAAACTGCCCCTTCACATAATTTTTTGCAGAAGTCAGAGACTGTTCATCAATACCCTGTGTATGTAATCGATTCAGTACCTCTAAAGATTTATCAATTGCTGCTTCTGTGTTCTCAGTAGCTGTAAACGTGCTGATCGTAAAACTACCACCGTATTTCAGCGTACTAAAATTACTACGCGCTCCATAGGTTAAGCCGGTATTTACCCGCAATTCATCATTCAGCATAGAAGTGAATCGTCCGCCAAATAAGGTATTGATAACGTCAATCGCAATATAATCCGGATTATTCCGGCTGATTCCGGGCGCCCCAATAAAAAAGGTGGTTTCCCGCGCATCATTTTTATTCACCAGCAATACCCGATTGGTTTCTGGTTGTGCAATTGAAGCAGCTGCTTCAGTTTCTTTTACCGGTACCCCTTTTTTCCAGCCCGATAACAATTTCGTAATCAGTGCTTTCATCACTTTCGAGTCGAAATCACCTGTAACAGCAATGGCCGATCCATTTGGTATATAATGTCGCTGATAAAAGGAACGGATATCATCGCTTGCCAGTGGCTGAACAGAAGTTACTGTTCCAGAAACAATTGATCCATAAACATGCTGGCCAAAAAGGAATTGATCAAAATAGGAACCTATTACGTTCCGCGGACTCTCTTTCTGTTGTTCCAGACGAATCAATGCGCGTCTTTTTTCCTTGGTGAATTCCGTGGTATCAAATCGGGGTAATGTCAATACTTCCGTCAGAATGCCTAACATCTTATCCGCATCCTTGCTTGCAAAGGAAGAAGTCAAACCTGCAAATTCCTTATTCGCATAGGTATTAATGTTGGCACCAATAAAATCGATTTCCCGATCCAGATCCTGCTTCGAAAACGATTTTGTTCCATGTTGCAGGGAAGCAGCTGAAAGTGCGGCCAACCCAGCTTTATCCCCATCAAAAATTGCACCGGCCGGCAAAATAGCCGATACCGAAATCATCGGCACTTCATGCTGTTCCATTAGGTAAACAGTCAGTCCGTTTTTCAGCGTAAATTTCTGATAGGGCGGCAATTTGAACGACTGCGCAAAAATATAGGCAGAGCTACAAAGCATTAGTCCCGCCAACAGGATATATTTCTTATAAAATTGTTTCATGTGTTTGAATTAATTTGATTAGTCATCAACCTTTGCTGTTACGATACCCACCGTACGATTTGATTTTATGAAATACTCACTTGCCACGCGTTTGATATCCTCCACACTAACTTTATTGAATTGCGCAGGTGCATCAAATAGTTTTTTGTAATCGCCAAAAAACAGTTCGTAGGTTCCGATATTATTCGATTTGCCATTGATGGTTTCAATCTGCCGGTAAAAGTCGATCAATTTGGCATTCTTTACTTTCTCCAATTCCTGGCTGGTAACGCCATTTTTTTTGATTAGTTCCAACGCATCATACACTTCTTTTTCAATATCAGCGGTTTTAGCTCCTTGCGAAGCTGCCGCAGTTATACTAAATAAAGTGGGATCAAAACTTTCTTCATAACGGGCAAAAACCGTTGTAGCCAGCTGCTTTTTATCAACAAGGGTCGAATACAGACGGGATGACTGTCCCTGTGCCAGCAAATCTGCCAAAAGCGATAATGCATAATAATCGGCATGCTTCGCTTCCGGCGTATGCCAGGCCATACTGATATAGGGGTTGGCTACCTGTTTTTGTACCGTTATTCTTTTTTCACCCGTTTGTTTGGGTTCTTTAATATGAACCGCCGGAGGTTCCGTCTGAGCCGGTATCGGAGCAAGATATTTATCTGCTAATGCCTTTACTTCTGACAACTTCACAGCACCTGAAATTACTACTACACAGTTATTGGGCGCATAATAGGTTTTGAAATAACGTTCCAGATCCGCCTGTTTCCAGTTTTTCATGTCATCCAGGTACCCGATTACCGGCCAATGGTAGGGGTGCTCCGCAAATGCCTGTCCCTGTACCGCTTCAAACAATACCCGGTAAGGCGAATTCTCCAGGCCGGTACTTCTTTCAGAAATAACGACCCCTCGTTCGCTCTCTACAACTTTGGGGTCAATAGTCAAACTTGATATCCGGTCCGCCTCCAGATCAAAAATCACTTCCGTTGCGGAAGCCGGAAACCAGTTGGTGTAAACCGTAACATCCTCACGGGTATAGGCATTGTTCGCACCACCGTTAAATTCCATGGTACGGTCAAATTCCTTTGGCCCGTATTTTTTGGCTCCATTGAACATCATGTGCTCAAAAAAATGGGATAATCCGGTTATGCCCTGGTACTCATTCCGGGATCCAACCCGGTAGAACAGGTACATATTGGCATTGGGGATGGAAAAATCCTCCACTACCAGAAATTTCATACCGTTTGAAAGTGTAAAGCTCTGAACCTCACCAGCTTTTAGCTGACTTTGTGCAAAATAAGCGGACAAAAGAAAGAGACTTGTCCAGATTTTCTTCATAAATGTGTGTTTAGTGCATCCTAAAGCTAAAAAAAACCTTCTCTGATACATTATTTTTAATGGGTTTACGTTTTTAAGGAAAGATCCAAGCCTTGAGAAAACTGTACTTTCTGTTGCTTTTGCATTTTACCTGTGCCCTTGTTATTGCCCAAACTTCCATAGACACCAGTAGTAAATTCATTGCCCAGAAGGAAAATGTAATAAGGGAAGGCACGATTATAAAGATTGAAAATCTCGGAGAAGGAATCAATTCTGATTTACCGGAGTTAAGACCCACCATTTCTGCGGATGGCAACCTGCTGTTTTTTATCTGCGAAAATCACCCTCGAAATACTAAATACAGGTCTGTTCCCAATTCTCAGGATATCTGGGTCGCTTTTCGTGATACACTGGGCAACTGGAGTGAAGCCAAACACCTGGCTTATCCGCTTAATACCACTCATTACAACGCCGTTTACTGGATTTCACCCGATAATAACCGGATCCTGATTCGTGGCGCTTTTGTTAAAGGAGGTTATGTTGGAAAAGGGATCAGTATGTGTTTTATGCAGGAAGATGGCCGCTGGAGCCAGCCAGAGGGACTTAATATTAAAAATTACTTCAAGTACGATAAGGGGAAATTATCCGGGGCATCCATGGCGCATGATGGACAGACCCTATTATTGTATATGTCAACTGAGGAAGGAAGTGCGCTGAATGATATTTTTGTCTGTTTTCTTAAACAGGATGGCAGTTGGTCGGAACCCAAAAACCTTGGAAAAAAAATCAATACCCCGGAAACTGATGAAATGACGCCCTATATGGCGGCCGATGGTGTTACACTGTATTTCAGCAGTAACCGCGCAGGTGGACTGGGGGATAATGATATCTGGAAAACCAAAAGGCTGGATGATAGCTGGACCAAATGGTCCGAACCGGAAAACCTGGGTGCGCCAATCAATACCTCCAATTGGGACGCATTTTTTACCATGGATGCCGGGGGTGAATTTGCGTATCTCACCACCAGTGAAGAGGGGTATGGAGCCAGTGATATTGTACGCGTTCGCCTGCTGGAAGAGAAAAAGCCGGATCCGGTTGTTATGGTAACCGGAAATGTATTTAATAAAAAAACAGGCGAACCCATAACCGCTTCTCTTTTATATGAAACCCTTCCTGATGGGGTACAGGTGGGGAATGCCCTTTCGAGCCCCTTTGATGGCGCGTTCAAAATCGTTCTGCCCTTCAATCGGAATTACAGCATACGGGCAACGGCCAATCATTTCTTCTCTATGTCGGAGAATCTGAACCTCGATTCCATGGTTCAGGCCGGATACACGGAAATTCATAAGGACCTCTACCTGGTACCAATCGAAATCGGACAAACGGTACGATTAAACAATGTATTCTTCGACTTTGATAAATGGGAATTAAGAAAAGAATCCTTTGTTGAACTGGATCGCGTGGTTAAGTTACTGGAAGAAAACCCATCTATAGAAATAGAACTGAGTGCCCATACCGATAGTAAAGGTTCAGATGACTACAACTATAAACTCAGTGATAATCGGGCAAGATCCGTAATGGAATACCTGATTACCAAAGGAATAGCAGCATCCCGCCTTCGTTCACAGGGATATGGTGAAACTAAGCCACTGTCATCAAATGATACGGATGATGGCAGGCAGCTCAATCGTCGTGTTGAATTTACGATCTTAAAGAATTGATGTAGCTTAGCAGTCGGTTAAGGCAATGAATTCATCACTAAAATTTAAATTATGCGATCAGCAATTCAGCCTTCCGTTCCTGCAATTTTTCGAATATTCAAGTTCGTTAGCTTAGCGCTACTATCGATTTTATCAACTCATTCAGCAATTTCCCAAACCCTTCCGGAAAACTATGAATTCAGTCTGGGAATCACCTATGAGATCAGCTCCGGAAAAAATGGCTCTTTAAAAAAAGGAGAACAGATGGGGATGTGGTTCTCGAAAGGAGATTATACTGGTATGGAAAGTCCAAAACAAAAGGGATTTTTTATGGTGATGGATCTCAAAGATCAGAAAATGATAACGTTCATGACCGATCAGAAAATGGCGATGATTATGGATCTGGCAAAAATGAAGCAGAAAATGCAGGGCCAGGTGAAGGAGGAAAATCCAAACAACGTAAAAGTTACCAAAACTGGCAAATCAGAAACTATTCTGGGATATAAATGTGAGCAGTTTCAGGTGGAGAGCGACGATAGTCAGTCGCTCGTGTGGATGACAACAGAACTGGGATCCGGAATGGGGAATTTTGCCAAAAGTCTGGCTGCCATGCTGGAAACCGGTTCCAAACCAATCCGCTTCCCTTCCATGAAAGGAATGGAAAACGGTGTTATGCTCAGAATGGAAAGTACGGATAAAAAATCAGGCAATCTATCCAGGTTTGAAGCCATCTCCGTTAGTAAGGATGGCAAAATAATGGCAACATCCGGTTATAAAGTGATGGCGATGCCAGGTATGTAATACTGTTCCATCAACACTTATCAAACAGCAACCTGAATTGGCAGCGGTAGGTGTATCATAATTTGATGAGCACCTTCCGCTGTTCTTGTAACCAGTAATTGCCCACCTTCTGCCTGTGCCATAGAAATTGATTTTTTCAGCAATAACAATTGATAAGGATCTACCGTATAATTGCTGTTCGGCTGATAATTAACATTGATTTCGATATCAGATCCCAGTATAATTGATAAGTTTAGTTTTCGTACCCGATAGGTTTTGGTAAGTGGCAATACCGTTTGTAATAAACGATAAATGAAGAGTCCCGATTCCGAAGGCAGCTCTTCTTCACTTTCCATCAGATAGGAGACTTCTACATTACTGTTCAGCGACCATTGCTTTATGTATTCGTTGATTAATAAAGTGGGGCTTGCCTGGTAATTATCTACCGGTTTGATATAGTTGCAAAGCAACCTGATTTCATTGATGATATGTTCTATATTGTCCTTGCTTTTGGCAAGGAAACTTGCTGCCAGATCTTTTTCTGTTTCTGCAAACTCTATGTACAATTTTGTTGCGGCCAGTGTTTGTGCAAAATTCTCATGTAACTGGTTGGCAATAAAATTCCGTTCCGATTCTTCCTCTTTGATAGAAAGGCGATGTAAGGCCTTTTCCGCTTCAATCAATTTATTGGTATAGTTGATAAGGGACTTGTTTTTTCTTTTCAGTTCCAGCAGACGACTTATCTGGTTGGCAATGGTTTGTAATGATTCCAGCTGGAATTTTGATAATTGCCGGTTATTGGCAGAATCCAGTACACATACCGCGCCAAGTTTCTGCCCTGAAATACTACTGATAGGAGCCCCGGCATAAAAGCTGATATTTGGATCGCCGGTAACATATGGATTGTTTTGAAAACGAATATCGGTGCCGGCATCTGATACCATCAATACCTCATCCTGTTGAATAGTATGGTGACAAAAAGCTTCGTCCCTTCTTGTTTCCCTGACACCCATATTTTTGATCGCTTTGAACCATTGCCTGTCTTTGTCTATAAAGCTGATAGCTGCCATAGGGCAATTCGTTATGTTGGCTGCAAGTTCAACCAGCTGAGAAAAATCTTCTTCTTCTTCTGTATCCAATATTCCGAATGAATACAGATCAGCCAATCTCATTTCTTCCCGAAAATCGGGCAACTCGTTTATCATAGGGAATTTCATTTTATATGCCTTACAACGGATTATGCAATATTAACGGAACCCTGCTTCTAATAGTTTACCAGGCGCTGTCGAAATATTTCTAATGTCGTCCAACAGCCTGATTTTATGGATGTTTGACGCAGTTAAGGTCAAATGAGTAATTTAGGGAACACCCAAAATTCAGCAGAAATGACAAAAACTCAATTGGAGCAGCTTTTTTCAACTGAATCAGCCCAACTGGAAAAACTAAATTCAATGGTGAGACAATCGGTGGAAGAGGAAAAACTGCTCACAGATAAGTTAAAGGAGTTAGAAGAACAACATCCCGGGTTTCAGGCTCGGATTGCAGATAAAGTGGCTTCCTTCGGTGGCAGCTGGAGATTTATCCTGAGTTTTGCTTTCCTGATGTTGCTGTGGATCGGGCTGAATATATTTTTATTATCCAGGCCCTTTGATCCCTATCCCTTTATTTTGCTTAATTTACTACTCTCTACCGTTGCTGCACTTCAGGCGCCTGTAATAATGATGAGCCAAAACCGAAAAGAAGAAAAAGACCGGCAAAGAGCCATTAGCGACTATATGATCAACCTGAAGTCGGAGATAGAAGTACGTAATCTTCATTGTAAACTCGATCTGTTAATGACTGAACAGATGCAAACGCTGTTTGAAATTCAGAAAACACAGATTGAAATGATGGAGGATATGCGTGGACTTTTGATGAAGATCAAAAAAGAGCCTGATTAGTATCAGTTCATTCAGACGGTGTTCTAACTAGTTTCGTCACGAAATTTACCCGGCTATGAATCCAGTGCTTACACCAGACCTTCAAAAGGTACTGGAGGCGGTTCATTATCGGCCTGCAGTATCGATTGTGTTGCCATTTAATCCAAAAATGACGGCAAAGGATGAATTATTGATTTCTCTGAAAACCACCTGTGATCAGGTTGAAAAATCGTTGCTCAAACAGTATCCGCCTGAATTGGCCCTGCTTTTGCTTCAGCGCCTGAAAGGAATGTTCCAGCAGTTAAACTACAGTACACACAAGCGGAGCATTGCGATTTTTATTTCCCCTGTTTTTGAGAAACTGCTTTACCTGGATATGGACGTTGTTTCAAAAGTTATTATTGATGATTCTTTCGAAATCCGCGATCTGATCAATTGTAAAAAAATATCCCGGCAATTCCTCGTCTTGCTGTTTCAGCCTCAACAAATGCATATTTTACTTGGGGAGCCTGGAAAACAAACCCGGATTCTTTCCACCCACATCGAATATTCGAATGAGGTTGCGTTAAAGCAGGCAGATCAGACCCTTGGACAAATGATACGAGCGTATAATTTACCGGCATTCATCCTTGGCGCATCTGTAAATCTGGAAGATTTTCGGAAGGTGACGATGAATACCCATACAATCATTGATTTAATTCCCTTTGCCGGAACAGAACGTGATTCACTTGAAATAGAAAAGGAATTAAAACCTTATTTTGACCAGTGGTCAAGCTGGCAACAGACAGCAATATTGCTTCGCCTTTCTGCCGCTGAACTCGCGCAACGGCTCACCATTGGTATGTCAGAAGTTTGGAAAGAAGCCATGCATCATAATGGCAAATTATTGGTAGTGGAACGTGATTTTTATTTTGATGGATTTCAGCTGCATAATCCCTATTCCTATATCAAAGATGCAGTGGATGATATAATTGAAAAAGTACTGGAAGTAGGGGGGGAAGTAGAATTTGTAGATCCGGGAAAACTAACTGACTTTGGGAAAATTGCCCTGGTCCGTTTTTATTAAACAGCAGATAAAAATTTAATTTTCATGCAACCAGCCTGGATTCGAAATTTCAATGAAATTAGTCTTGCGGATATCCCTTCTGTTGGAGGAAAAAATGCTTCCCTGGGTGAAATGATTTCCCTCCTGGCATCTAAGGGAATCACTGTCCCGGATGGATTTGCCACAACTGCTCTTGCATTTGAAAATTTTCTTAGCTTCAACAGACTGCATGCACCATTAAGTGAGCTGATCAGGCAATTGGATCACCACCTCTATACCAATCTTCGAACCATCGGTGCCGCAGCACGAAAACTCTTATTGAATGCAGCATTACCTCTTCATTTGCAAAAGGAAGTTTTACAGGCGTATGAACAACTTGGCAAAGGTGAGCCGGTTGCAGTAGCTGTACGGAGCAGTGCAACAGCAGAAGATTTACCGGAAGCAAGTTTTGCCGGACAGCATGAATCCTATTTAAATGTCCGGGGTGAAGAGGCCCTGCTGGAAGCAGTTAAGCGTTGTTTTGCGTCGCTATATACTGACAGAGCTATTAAATATCGGGAGGATCATGGATTTCAGCACGAAAAAGTAGCACTTTCAGTCGGAATTCAATTAATGGTTCGGTCTGATCTTGCTTGTTCCGGTGTACTCTTTACGCTGGAACCGGAATCAGGTTTTCGCAACCTGATTCATATTTCCGGCGTATGGGGACTGGGTGAAAATATTGTTCAGGGTACTGTTACACCGGATGAATTTCTGGTATTCAAACCTTTTCTGGGAAAAGTTAAGCAACCCATTATTCAGAAAAGACTTGGGGAAAAAGAACAGACGATGATATATGGCGATGATACTTCTCAAGCTATCCTCAACAAAGAAACAGCAGCTGACCTGCGTGCCAGGTTCGTTCTTTCAGATGCTGAAATTATTCAGCTGGCTCAATGGGGTAAACTAATTGAAGACCATTATGGAAAGCCAATGGATATAGAATGGGCAAAGGATGGCATATCGCAACAACTTTATATTCTTCAGGCCCGCCCTGAAACTGTACATTCCAGGTCGAATCCTCTTCTGTTGAAAGAATATCGGTTGCATGGGGAAGGTGCACGAATATTGGCGAGCGGTCAGGCAATTGGATCGTCTATCGCCATTGGTACTGCGCGTTTATTAAAAAGTACGGCAGAGGCTGATAAATTAAAAGCCGGTGAAATTATTGTTACAGATCTAACCAGTCCGGATTGGGATCCGATTTTAAAAAAATCAGCGGCAATCGTAACAAATAAGGGAGGCAGAACCAGTCATGCTTCCATTGTAGCAAGAGAACTTGGGGTGCCGGCAATCGTTGGTTGTGAAAATGCAACGGAAAAAATTAAAGATGGTGATATCATTACTGTATCCTGTTGTGAAGGAAAAATCGGGCGCATTTATGCAGGGTCATTATTATACGATTTGATAGAACACGATTTCAGCTCCATAAAAATGCCGGAAAAGACAAAAGTCATGCTGATTGCAGGGGATCCTGACAAAGCATTTCAATTGTCTTTTTATCCAAATGATGGTATTGGTCTTTTGCGGATGGAGTTTATGATTACCCATGCAATTAAGATCCATCCTATGGCATTGGTTCATTTTGATCAGCTAATAAATGATTCGCCTGATAGAGAAACGATCGCTCTCCTGACACAGAGTTATCCGGATAAGCGTGAGTACTTCATTGATAAGTTATCCCAGGGAATTGCAGCCATGGCAGCTGCATTTTATCCCAAGCCGGTAATTCTCCGGATGAGTGATTTCAAATCCAATGAATATGCAAACCTTCTCGGGGGCGCAGGATTTGAACCTAAGGAAGAGAATCCGATGATTGGTTTCAGGGGGGCATCCCGCTATTACCATGAGCGCTACCGGGAGGGTTTTCGGCTGGAATGTGCTGCTGTCCGTCGGGTGCGGGAAGAAATGGGGTTTACCAATTTAAAACTGATGATACCATTTTGTCGTACCGTGGAGGAAGGCGAAAAGGTAATGGAACAAATGAGCAATTACGGGCTTGTGCGGGGGGTGAACGGGTTGGAGGTTTATGTGATGGCAGAAATACCATCAAATGTATTAATGGCGGAATCATTTGCTCAGGTTTTTGACGGATTTTCCATTGGTTCAAATGACCTGACCCAGCTAACGCTGGGGGTAGATCGTGATTCTGCACTGGTAAGTCCCTTGTTTAATGAACAGAATCCCGCTGCCAGACTGATGATTGAAATGGCCATCCGGAATGCACATGCAGCAGGCCGGCCAATCGGTATATGCGGACAGGCACCCAGCGATGACCCTTCCTTTGCACGATTTCTTTTGGAAGCCGGAATAGATAGTATTTCTTATACACCGGATGCGCTACTTAAAGGGATCGAGAATCTGAGAAGTCTCACCCAATAAAACGTTAATAACCAACAATCTTTATTTTTTCCCTGAAATAGTTGGAAATGGATTGTCTTTGTCCACTTATTAAATCAATACATTTGCATCCTTCAATGAATTAGCGGAATGGATTGGAAACAGTTTGAGAAAGTGTCAAAGGCGTTGGGCGATTTGAATCGCCTCCGAATCCTCGAAGCCATTTCGAAGAAAAAGGGTGTATTGGAATGCGCCGCCATTGTTCAACACCTGGACCTGGCACAACCTTCTGTTAGTCACCATATTAAAACTCTGGTGGAAGCTGGTTTGATCGAACCTGAAAAATCCGGTCGCAACTACACGTACATCCTGAATACTGAGCTTTTTGAAAAATACTCCAAAAAGCTAAAAACGATTGCCGGTTAGGCAGGCCATAGTAGACGCGTAATAAAATAAATGATGAGAACAAAGCTAATCTTGCCCGCACTCCTGTTGGGGTGCTTACAAGGCATTGCACAGACTGTTCCCGACAGTTTGCCAAAAGAACTGGATCTGGAACAGGCGATCGCATTTTCCTTAAAGCACCAGCCCCTTGTACAACAATCAGAAATTGACCAGAAAATCACTGCGGCAAATGTTCGCAGCCGACTGGCTGATTGGTATCCCCAGGTAAATTTCAATTACAATCTTCAGCACAACTTTGTTGTACAAACCAATATAATTGGTGGCAACCCGGTTAAGTTAGGTGTTGATAATGTTTCAGCTCTTCAGTTTACCTTATCACAAACCCTCTTCAATCGTGATGTGTTGCTGGCCCGCAGAACAAAGCAGGACGTACTGCAGCAATCCCTGCAATACACTGAGCAGCAGAAAATTGATGTGGTGGTGGCGGTATCGAAAGCGTATTATGATGTGATTGCAACTACCCAGCAGGTGAGAGTGGCGGAAGAGAATATCAACCGAATTGAACGCAGCCTGAAGGATGCGAAATTTCAATATGATGCAGGGGTGGCAGATAAAACCGATTATAAGCGCGCAACAATAGCGCTGAATAATGCAAAGGCATCCAAAATTGCGAATGAAGAAATTCTGAAAGCGAAACAGGAGTTCCTTAAATCGCTGATGGGTTATCCGGCAGAGGCCCCGGTTCAATTACGCTATGATAGTTTGGCAATGGAAAATTCCATCGGCCTGCCTGGTTCTGAAGCACCTGATTTAAATAACCGGATTGAATTTCAGTTATTATCCACCCAGTTGAAACTGCAGGAGGCCAATTTAAAATATAATAAATGGGCTTATCTCCCCAATGTGTCATTGAATGGAGCATATAATTTGAATTACCTGAACAATGAATTTTCCAAACTCTATAATGTGAATTATCCTGCTTCTTTTGCAGCCATTACACTTGGTTTTCCCATATTTCAGGGAGGAAAGAGAAAGGCGAATATTGATGCAGCCAGTTGGGAGCTGGAAAGAACAAAACTGGATCTGCTGAGTTTGAAAAACTCAGTGAATGCGGCCTATTCTCAGGCGATGGCTACCTATAAAAGTACCTATATCAATTACCAGGCACTGAAAGAAAACCTGGAACTTGCAAGTGAAGTATACGACGTTATTCAATTACAATACCGGAATGGAATTAAAACCTATCTGGAAGTAATCAATGCGGAAACGGATCTGCGTACGGCCACTATCAATTATTATACAGCGCTCTATAATGTATTGGCAAGCAAGGTAGATGTGCAAAAAGAACTTGGACAAATCAACTATTAATTTACTGGTATGAGAAACAGACTATATACAGCAATTATCGGATCAATTGTATTGGCAGCATGCGGACAGCAAGCACAGCAGGCAGGACCAATGGTACCATCCGCAGTTAAAGTTACACTGGAAGCGGTGCAGGAAGGAAGTCCGGTTTATTATGAAGAATTTCCCGCAACCTTAACTGCCCTGGATCAGGTGGAATTAAGGCCACAGGTAAGCGGTTTTGTAACCGGGATACATTTTAAAGACGGCCAAAAAGTAAGAAAAGGGCAGCTGTTGTATAGTATCGATGCCCAATTATATAACGCGAATTATCAGCAAGCCGTTGCCAATCTGAATGTACAGGAAGCAAATCTATCCCGTGCTCAGAAAGATGCGGATCGTTATCATGAATTACAAAAGAATGATGCGGTAGCCCGTCAGTTGGTAGATAATGCAGATGCTGCACTGGAAGTTGCGCAAAAGCAGGTGGAAGCAGCCAAAGCAGCTATTGCTGCAGCACAAACCAGTGTGCGTTATACCCGTGTTATCGCACCCTTTGATGGTGTGATCGGAATTTCTCTGGTTAAACCAGGTGCCCCTGTAACAGCTGGACAAACATTGATGAATACCGTTTCATCAGTGGGAGATGTGGCAGTTGATTTTAATCTGGATCAGTCGCAGATTTATCATTTTACTTCATTGCTGAATAAACCTGCAAAGGATTCCATTTTTGTACTCTCTTTTGGAGAAGATCATTATCCGGTTCCGGGAAGATTGGTTTTGCTGGATCGTGCAGTAGATGCACAAACAGGAACAATTAAAGCAAGGGTTGTTTTCCCAAATAAAGAAGAACGTCTCCGCACGGGAATGAATGGTACACTTCGGGTGAAAAACCAAACAAATGGTTCATCTCTTTTAATTCCATATAAAGCGGTTACCGAGCAACTTGGTGAGTTTTTTGTTTACCGGAAAACCGATAGCAGTACAGTATCGCAGCAGAAAGTCGTACTTGGTACACAGATTGGTACCAATATCATTGTCAAGACTGGATTGCAGGTTGGAGATTCCATTGTAACACAGGGGGTTCAGAACCTTCGGGAGGGAGCAAAAATTGAATCTGTTCCTGCCCCAACCTCAGCTCCTGTAAAACAATAATTCAGATTCATCAGAACCAGATAAAGAAGCAGCATGATAGCAGATATATTTATAAAAAGACCCGTCACCGCCATTGTTATTTCGGTGGTGATTGTTCTGGTGGGGGTGATCTCGCTGATCAACTTACCGGTTGCGCAATATCCCGATATTACTCCGCCAACCGTTTCAATCAGTGGAAATTTTATTGGAGCGGATGCGCAGACAGTGGAACAAACCACTACTACCGCTATTGAAACCCAGGTGAATGGTACACCGGGCATGACCTACATGACCAGTAACAGTACAGCCAGCGGGCAAAGCAGTATAACGGTCAATTTCGAAGTGGGTACCGATATTGATATTGCAACACTGGATGTACAGAACCGGGTAAGTGTGGCAGAACCCAGTTTGCCGGATGCAGTAAAACGATTAGGCTTAACTGTTAGAAAACGAAATCCGAGTGTGATGATGGTACTTGGTTTCTATTCTCCGAATGGAACCCATGATGCTACATTCATAGGAAACTATGTTAACCTTTATATTAAAGATGCGATTACGCGGGTGAAAGGAGTTGGGGATGTATTTACCAGGGCGGATGATTTTGCCATGCGGGTCTGGTTAAATCCGGAGAAGCTGGCTGCGCTTAATATGACTCCTGCAGAAGTAAACCAGGCTTTGCAGGAACAAAACCTGCAGGTGGCGGCCGGTACGGTAGGAGGAAATCCACAGCCTGGAATTCAAGCATTTGAATACACCATTCTTACCAATAGCCGTTTAACTACAAAGGATCAGTTTGAGAATATAATTGTTCGTACCCGCCCGGCGGACGGTTCCGTAGTTTACCTCAAAGATGTTGCGCGGGTTGAACTGGGAAAATTTGATTACGGCATCAATGCGATGGTGGAAGGCGGAAAGCCTGCTGCCTTCCTGCTGATTTATCAGGCTCCGGGAGCAAACGCATTGGATACCTATGAGGGGATCAATAAAGCACTGGATAATTTAAGAGGTACTTTTCCAAAGGATGTTGATTATGTGGTACCATTGGAAACAGTTACGGTAGTGGAGGCCTCTATAAACGAAGTATTGCATACACTGGTGGAAGCATTGATTTTGGTAGTATTGGTGGTATTTCTTTTCCTTCAGAGCTGGAGAGCAACCTTTATTCCGTTGCTGGCTATCCCGGTATCATTGATCGGAACATTTATTTTCTTTGGTCCGCTTGGCTTTACCATTAATACACTAACACTTTTCGCATTTGTATTGGCTATAGGTATTGTGGTGGATGATGCGATTGTGGTGGTTGAAGCGGTACAGCATAATATTGATCATGAAAAGATGTCGCCAAAAGAGGCCACTCAGAAAGCGATGAAGGAAATATCCGGGCCGGTTATTGCGATTGCATTGATTTTGGCTGCGGTATTTATTCCGGTTGGATTTATTCCGGGTATCGTTGGAAGATTATATCAGCAGTTTGCAATCACCATTGCAGTATCTGTATTGATTTCGGCTTTTGTGGCATTATCGCTTACTCCCGCTCTGTGTACTTTGATGTTGCGTCCAACTAAGGATGCGGATGCAAAGAAAAATCTACTGGAGAAATTCTTTTTCAGTTTTAATAACTGGTTCAATAAGGTAACGCGTGGTTATGCGAAATCTGTAGGGCACTGGATTCGCCGGACTCCCTGGGTACTGGGTATGATGGTGGCACTTTTTGTAGGCCTGTTTTTGTTATTCAAAAATAAACCAACCGGATTTATTCCGACAGAAGATGAAGGTCGTGTATTGGTAACCTATGAAATGCCGGAAGCAACTTCAACAACCCGAAGTGTGGAAATGGCAAATGAACTCATTAAACGCGTTTCATCGATCCCTGAATCCAGGGTAGTGGGTGGATTAGCCGGATTGAATATTATCAGCTTCTCCAATAAATCAAATGCAGGTACCATTTTCGTAAACCTGAAGCCCTGGGATTCCAGAAAAGATAAAGGACAGCATGCAACCGACGTGATGAATAAAATCAGAGCGGTTACAGCTGATATTAAAGAAGCAAGGATTCTGGTTATAGCACCGCCTGCAATACCCGGATTGGGTTCCACCTCCGGTTTCTCCTTTGAGTTACAACAATCCGGTGGTGCAGATGATGTGAAGAAGTTTGAACAGGTGGTGAATGAATTTGTCGGTAAACTGAATCAACGTCCAGAAATTGCCATGGCATATACTTTCTTCAATGCAAGAACACCGTCCTATAAAGTGGATGTGGATCGTGAACAGGCTAAAAAAATGGGTGTTCAGGTATCGGATGTTTACAGCACTCTTTCCAACTTCCTTGGAAGTAGTTATATCAATGATTTCAATATTTATGGAAGAAATTTCAGGGTGGTGAGTCAGGCGGATAGTAATTACAGAAGCTCTCTGGCTGGCGTGGAGAAGTTTTATGTGCGCAACAGTCAGGGCAATATGATTCCACTTGGATCATTAGTAAAGACATCTGTAATTGAAACTCCTGCTGTGATAAATCACTTTAATATATTCCGTTCTGCACAGATTAACGGAGCGGCAAAACCAGGTTTTAGTAGCGGGCAGGCAATTGAAGCATTACAGGAAGTTGCTGCCACACTACCTGCGGGTTACACCTATGAATTCTCTGGTTTAACCCGGGAAGAGGTAGCAGCAGGAAGTCAGCAGGCTGTTATCTTTATGATTTCTCTGGTCTTTGTATTTCTATTTCTGGCTGCACTGTATGAAAGCTGGTCGGTTCCCTTCTCCGTATTGTTTGCGGTTCCAATCGGAGCATTTGGATCCATTCTTACATTGACCCTGTTGCCGCAGCTTAATAATAATATCTATGCACAGATCGGTTTGATCACACTGATCGGGCTGGCCGCTAAAAATGCGATTTTGATTGTTGAGTTTGCAAAAGAAAGAGTAGATAAGGGAATTGATGTGGTATATGCAACCTTACAGGCAGTGCAACTTCGTTTACGCCCGATCGTTATGACTTCCCTTGCATTTATTCTTGGGGTGCTTCCACTTGCATTTGCATCAGGTGCAGCTGCGGAATCAAGAAGAACCATCGGATGGACCGTATTTGGAGGAATGATCGCAGCTACTACCCTCGCAATCTTTGTTGTACCGGTTCTGTATGTACTTATTACCAAATTGGCATATGGTAAAAAACTGAAAGAGATCAAAGCGCAGAAAGACCTGGAGAGTCAGATTGACCAGCATATTGCGGAAGGGAGGGTGTGAGGAAGAAGTGAAAGGTGAAAGGTGAAAGGTGAAAGGGGCGGCAGAAATGCGGCCCCTTTTTATATGACATATATCAGTACTAGAACTGATTCAAATCAAACCGCTTTGTAACAAAGGATACAAAAGCAATTAAGGAAGATGGTCAACTTTGAATGATAAAATTGACCACCATGAAAATAGAGCAAATTTATACGGGGTGTCTGGCAGAAGCAGCCTATTATATTGAGAGTGAGGGAGAAGCCATGATAATTGATCCCTTGCGGGAAACTAAACCTTATATAGACCGGGCTGCACAGGATAATGCAAAAATTAAATATATTCTGGAAACACATTTTCATGCCGACTTTGTAAGTGGGCATCTGGATCTTTCTGCTAAAACAGGTGCCACTATTGTGTTTGGTCCAACTGCTGCGCCCGGATATCATGCGCATGTTGCAACGGATGGCGAAATCCTGGTACTTGGAAAATTGAAGATCAAGGTATTACATACGCCAGGTCATACGATGGAATCCACCACTTATTTGCTGATTGATGAAAATGGAAAAGAGTCGGCCATCTTTACCGGAGATACCCTTTTTATTGGGGATGTTGGCCGTCCTGATCTGGTGCAAAAAGTTAAGAAAGAAATCACGCCGGAGTTTTTAGCCGGACAATTATTCGATTCTTTGCGGAATAAAATTATGCCACTCTCCGATGATATCATTGTATTTCCTGGACATGGTGCTGGCAGTGCCTGTGGTAAAAACATGAGTAAAGAAACCACGGATACCTTGGGAAATCAAAAAAAATACAACTATGCCCTTCGTGCCGATATGACAAGGGATGAATTCATTAAAGAAGTTACTGAGGGGCTCGTTGCGCCGCCTCAATACTTTCCACATAATGTGATCATGAATGTTACAGGAGGTTTGAACAGCATAGACCAGATCATACGGAAGGGAACCACAGCCCTCGATCCCGGCCAGTTTCAATTGGTTTGGGAAGCGGAAGAAGCAATTGTTATTGATACAAGAAACAAGAATCAATTTCCAAAGGAATTTCTGCCTGGAGCCATCTTTATTGGACTGGATGATAATTTCGCGCCTTGGGTTGGAACACTTGTAACCGAATTAAAACAGCCGATCCTCTTGATTACGGAGGAAGGAAAAGAAGAAGAAGCAGTGATCCGGCTCGCAAGAGTAGGATACGATAATACGCTGGGATATCTGAAAGGTGGAATTGCCGCCTGGAAAGCAGCGGGACTACCAACTGATCAGATTGAAGAAATTGATGCGGATTCCTTTGTCAGGATGTACGAAAAATACAAGGAACTCCAGGTGCTGGATGTGCGTCGTGAATCTGAATACACTAGTCAGCATATTGAAGGAACAATGAGTTTCCCATTGGATTTTATTAATTCCAATATGAGTATGCTGGATAAAAACAATACCTATTATATACATTGTGCAGGCGGTTATCGCTCCATGATTACTGCCTCCATTCTGAAAGCGAGAGGTTTCCATAAATTAATTAATATTCAGGGAGGATTTGCTGCCCTTTCCAAAACAGCCCTCCCTAAATCTACCTATGAGGCTCCGAAAACTATGTTGTAGTGTTTACTGGCAGTTGGTTATAAGCCGCAGGTTCCCCCGGTCGGTCAGGAGCAGGCGGCTTTTTTTATTAGGCGAATAGCGGTTTGATCGATTTGAAGTGACTATTATTGATTTATGGATAAATCCTTCAAGCCCATGCGAGATCTACTTAAGTTATGGATGCCGATCTTTTTGGTTTCCGCTATTGCCTGTAAAACAAATCTGCCAACGGGTACAGACGATGATGTTGCAAAGTATGTAAATCCATTTCTTGGCACAACTCCACTCACGGATTCGGCCATTGTTGGTTTTCGGGTTCCGGATGGATGGCGTCCCTGGTCGGGATTAACCTATCCCGGTGCAGCTCTTCCCAATGCCATGGTTCAGGTAAGTCCGATTACAGAATATGGATCAGGTGCCGGTTATGAATATGAAGATTCTGTAATAATTGGTTTCGCACATACTAACAAAGGACATTGGAATCTCTGCAATGTGCCTGTATTGCCAATTACCGGTGAAGTTGATACAAGCAAGCCGATTCAATCTGCCTATAACCATACGCAGGAATCAGCTGGCGCAGGATACTATCAGGTAGTGCTGCAGGATTTTGGAATCAACGTGAAATTGACCTCAACCCTGCGTGCAGCTTTTCATCAATATGAATTTACAAAACCCGGAGCGCGATCCATATTATTTGATCTGGCAAGATCCAATAATCGTGTAAGGAGCTGGAAAATTGATCAGGTCGATTCTGCTGCGGTACAGGGTGTGCAGGATATGGGAGGTGAGCAGGTATATTTTTATGCAAAATTAAATAGTCCGTTTGAACTGGAAAAACAGGGAGAAAATACCAGGGGAGGACGAGCTTTTCTTAAATTAATGGAGGAAAAAAGTCCAGCGGTTGAACTTAAAATAGGTCTTTCCTATGTGAGCACTGCCAATGCAAAAGAAAATTTGGAGAAAGAAATTGGCGAACAATCCTTTGCCGAAATCAAAAATGCCGCCAATGCGACCTGGGAAAAATTACTTGCTGGCATTCAGGTGGAAGGTGGAACTGAAAAAAAAAAACAATTATTTTATTCTTCTTTATACAGAACTTTTTTGTGGCCTGCTTTACGGTCAGATATTAACGGAGAATACACAGATGTAAAAAATCAGGTTGTAAAGGCTGACTTCAATTATTATACGGTTCCTTCATTGTGGGATACGTATCGGAACAAACTGGTTTTACTGGGTATGATGTCGCCCAAAGTAACTGCTGACATCATACAATCGCTCACCGATATGGGAGATAAGACCGGTTTTATACCAACTTTTTTCCATGGTGATCACGCCGCACCATTTATCGCTGGATCCTATCTGCGAGGTATTGATGGATTTAATGTACAACAGGCATATAAAGGACTTTTAAATAATGCTTTCAAAGAAGGGCCAAGCCGTCCTCACCTGAATGAATACATGGAAAAAGGGTACATAGCTGATCCCGAGATTGCTGGTATCCATAATGTTGAAATCAAAGGAAAGGCTGGTGTTTCCAAAACCCTGGAATATGCCTATGACGATTATTCGCTGGCACAACTGGCAGCTAAACTGGGTGATACGGCCAATCATAGAATACTGATGGAGCGCTCCCGTAATTATAAAAATGTATTTGATCCGTCCACGCGTTTTATGCGCGGGCGTTCGGAAACTGGCGGGTGGATCCAGAATTTTAATCCGCAGTACCCCTATTATGAATATATGTACCGGGAAGCCAATGCATGGCAGGTGTCTTTTTTCGCACCGCATGACATGCCTTCACTTGTTCAGCTATATGGAGGGAAAGCTGCTTTTGAATCCAAGCTTGATTCCCTCTTCAGCCTGCCCTGGAATCCGACCTATATAGCCCGAAATGTGGAAACCATGATCGGACAGTATTGCCACGGCAACCAGCCCGATCATGAAGCGCCTTATTCCTATCATTTTGTTGACAAACCTGAAAAATCGCAGAAAATCCTGGATTTTATAATGGATAGTCTTTACGGAGTTGGTCCGGAGGGCTTAGCACTTTGCGGGATGGATGATGCTGGTGAAATGTCGTCCTGGTATGTATTTGCAGCTATGGGGGTGTATCCGCTTTCTCCTGCAGATACCAATTATATTGTTTCTGTTCCATTGTTTAATAAGATCAACTGGAAACTTCCCAATGGGAAAAAAGTGCATATCAGCAATGAGGGTGGTACCCGTACACCTTACCAGATCAACTGGAATGATAACAAGCTGGATGGGTATTTTGTACCACATACCTTATTTAATGAGGGAGGTGAGCTGATTATAAAGACCCGATAAAAAAAATAAAAAAATGGCGGCCGACTGGTGGTAGAATAAATATGAAGTGACTTATTAAGTACTAAATATTTTTTTGAACGATGAAACGTCGCCATTTTTTACAAAACTCAGGCTTGCTTGGTGCCGGACTGGTACTGAATCAGTTCTCTTCTTTCGCTGCATATGAAACTTTTCCGGAAGTAAGGGTGCCCCTTGCAAAACGCCGATTTACAAGCAAAGCAGTTGAACAAACCATCAACAGTTTTCAGGCAGGAGTTAAAAGCAAAGAACTGGCCTGGTTATTCGGCAACTGTTTCCCGAATACATTAGATACTACAGTTTTTCATGAAATAAAAAATGGCGTACCTGATACGTATGTAATCACAGGAGATATCGATGCCATGTGGCTAAGGGACAGTTCTGCACAGGTTTGGCCTTATTTGCAATTGGTGAAAGAAGATGCAGCACTGAAGGCTCTTATTGCAGGGGTAATTAATCGCCAAACCAGTTGTGTTCTGAAAGATCCTTATGCCAATGCATTTTATAATGATCCGGCTAAAAGGGGCGAATGGGCAACTGATCATACCGATATGCAGCCTGGGGTGCATGAGCGCAAATGGGAAATTGATTCCCTTTGTTATCCTATCCGACTGGCTTACCACTATTGGAAAATGACAGGAGATAATAGTCCTTATGGTGCTGATTGGAAAAAAGCGATTCAAACAATTTATAGGGTTTTTCGTGATCAACAAAGAAAAGCAAATCTGGGATCCTATCATTTTCAACGGACTACCCCGCATGCTACTGATACCCAACCCATGAAGGGATATGGTTATCCGGTTAAACCAATCGGACTTATTTGTTCCGCATTCCGTCCAAGTGATGATGCCACTGTCTTTTCATTCCTGATTCCTTCCAACTTTTTTGCAGTTACCAGTCTTCGGCAGGCAGCAGAAATGCTGAAAGCAATCCATCAGGATATCGCAGGAGCACAACCTTTGCTGAATCTGGCCAATGAGGTAGAAAAAGCATTGAAGCAATATGCCATTGTCGACCACAAAAAATATGGAAAAGTTTTTGCTTTTGAAATTGATGGATTTGGTTCCACATTGTTGATGGATGATGCCAATGTGCCTTCCTTGTTGGCGATGCCTTATCTGGGTGCAATTCCGGTATCTGATCCGGTGTATCAGAATACTAGAAAAATGATTCTGTCTGATGATAATCCGTTTTACTTCAAAGGAAAAGTAGCAGAAGGGATTGGCGGTCCGCATGTAGGGCAGGATATGATCTGGCCAATGGCAATTATAATGAAAGCGATGACCAGCAATAGCGATAAGGAAATTGCAGATTGTATTGAAGTATTACGAAAAACGCATGCAGATACCGGTTTCATGCATGAGTCTTTCCATAAAGATGATCCAAAAAATTTCACCCGCTCCTGGTTTGCTTGGGCAAATACCCTGTTCGGGGAATTATTATGGAAAACCTATCGTGAGCGAAAACATCTTTTATCATGAATTCTCCTTTAGTTGTAGGTGTTGATATTGGTGGATCTCATATTGCCACAGCATTAGTTGATTGTAAAAAAAGAGTCGTTCTTGAAAATTCCTGCATTCGGCGGAAAATTGATGCGGGTGGAACTTCGGCGGAAATTATTAATGAATGGGCTTTGGCAATAAAGGACTCGATTTGTTTCGCAGAGCTCCCTGTTCGTAAAGTTGGCATTGCAATGCCTGGACCATTTGACTATACACAGGGTATTTCCTATATGAAGAACCAGAATAAATTTGATTCTTTGTATGGTTTGAATATCCGTAACCTGATTTCTACTTCTCTCGGGATACATTCGGAAGGAATTCATTTTTCCAATGACGCCGCCTGTTTTTTACAGGGCGAGTTATTTGTCGCAAAGGAAAATTTACCGGATTACACTGCCGGTTTTACATTGGGAACCGGATTTGGTTCTGCAATAACAGAAATGAATGTTGCCGTCGATGCCAATCTTTGGTGTGCTCCATTTAAACAGGGAACAGCAGAAGATTATTTATCCACCCGATGGTTTGTAGAAAATTATCAAAAAAGAACAGGTTTTATATTAACGGATGTCCTGTCCATTACGGAACAGGGAGATCAGCATATAGTTGCCGAACTCTTTGATGATTTTGGTAAAAATCTGGGCGAATTTCTGCTTTTCTATTATTATAAATATAAATGGGAGTATATAATTCTTGGTGGCAGTATTTCTTTGGCTTATCCTTTGTTTGCGCCCGCATTGCTAAATCAGTTGAAGCAAAGCCGCGTTCCAATTACAATTAAAATCTCAAAACTTGGAGAATCTGCAGCTCTGGTTGGAGCAGCAGGGTATGTTTCCAAATTACATTCGGTGTGAAATAATTTTTTTAACAGAATAGCAGGTTATTTCTTTTGAAGTGACTTTATAATACGAACGATTAAATAAGCATCCATATGAATAGTTTCAAGCCGCCTGCGGTGTACCGTATTGGCCGTCAAATCGGCGTTTTAGTTTTTTTGTTGTTTTTATCAGCATCCTCACTGCTAGCACAGAGTATTTCTGTTCGCGGTAAAGTGATGGATGATAAAAATTCTCCGGTAACAGGTGCAACAGTTCAGCTTAAAAATTCCACACTGGCTACTTCTACTGATGCCAATGGAAATTTTGTGCTTTCCGTACCAGAAATAAAAGGTGCCCTGATTATCAGTTATGTTGGTTATGATACGCAGGAATTGCCATTGGACAAGGATAATTTCACCATTCAACTGCAGGCTCAGAATGGAAGCCTGGGTGAAGTGATCGTTGTTGGATATGGTACCCAACGGAAAATATCAGTTACTGGTGCAGTGGATAAAATTGGTACGGATGCCATTGAAGGGAAACCTGTTGTTAATATGAGCCAGGCACTTCAGGGTGTTTCTCCCAATCTAATTATTCAGCAAACCAATTTCGAACCCGGTCAGGGATTAAGCATCAATATTCGTGGTTTGGGAACCTTGGGAAACAATGATCCATTGGTGGTAATTGACGGAATCGTAGGGGGTGACCTTAATCTGCTGAATCCAAATGATGTGGAATCCGTTTCTGTGTTAAAAGATGCGGGAACTGCTGCTATTTATGGATCACGTGCTGCAAATGGAGTTATCCTGGTTACAACCAAAAAAGGCCGTAAGAATCAAAAGCCTAGCTTGACCTACAATGGCATGTATGGGGTAACCTCTCCGAATATTGCAGCACAACCTGTTGATGGCTGGAAAAATGCCTATTATAAAAACGAATCACTGGTTAATTCAGGCAGACAACCTATTTACTCACCAACAGAGATTCAGGAGCTGGCCGCAAGAGGAAATGGTAACTGGAGGCTTTCAAATATTCTGCAAAACGCTCCTCAGCATACCCATAGCGTAAGTGTTAGAGGTGGTGGACAAACCAGTTCCTACATGGTTTCATTTGGATACATGGATCAGGCCAATAATTTTATTGGTGATGATTATGGCTGGAAACGATATAATCTCCGGATCAATCAAAGTACTGAAATAGGCAAGTTCAAATTGAACACCATCCTGGGTTATGCGAAATCAAACGGACGGGATCATTCTTCCAGTGCAGGAACCCTGATAATCGATGCTTCACGTGTTCCGTTGATTTATGACTTTCAGGATAGTTTGGGTCGCTATCTTACCAATGCTGTATCATCAGAATTCAATCCGAAAGCTGTTTTGGAAAACGGCGGTTACAGAACCTATAACAACGACGAAATATTTGGAAGTATAAATGGTGAATATGCAATTACCAAAGATCTTAAAATCAGGGGTGTGTTTGGTGGAACTGTACGATCCAATACCTCTTTCGGCCGCCGGCTGGAACTGGAGTTTGTACCAGGTGGCAGATATGGTCAGGATCGGGAGGTTTTTGATGCCAATAGCAAATCGCTGTTAACAAACACTCAGTTATTGCTGGAGTACAAAAAAAACCTGGGCAAACATGATATCTCCGCATTATTTGGAGGAACCAATGAATCCTTCAAAACTGAAGCAAGTAATGTTCGTAAAACACTTACAGATCCGGTTTGGGGCGTTCCAACTACCGGTACTGTTGTGGATCCGAATTCAAACAATACCGTTCAGGGAACTTCAGAAACAAGCCTCAATTCCTTATTGGGAAGAGTTGGTTATTCCTATGACGACAAATATTTTGCAGAAGTTAATTTCAGGTATGATGGTTCTTCAAATTTCCCAAAAGCCATACGCTGGGGTTTATTTCCTTCCATTAGCGCTGCATGGCGTGCAACAGAGGAGAATTTTTTACAGGGGTATAAGGATAAAATTGGAGACCTGAAACTTCGCGTATCCTATGGTATGTTGGGAAATCAGAATATCAGCGCTTATCAGTACCAGACCACTTTCTTTAATTATGCCAATGCGTATGGATTCAACAATGAAATTGTAGGTGGTTCTGGTTATTCCTTAGGAAATCCGGAAGTGACCTGGGAAAAAGCATCCACTTTTAATATCGGGCTGGATGGTACAGCCTTTAATAATAAACTTGATTTCTCCTTCGATTTTTTTAATAAAGTCACTTCAGATATCCTGGTGGCACGAGAAGATGTACCAGAATTATTCGGAGCAGGCTTCCCGCCCTATAATGCTGCAAAAGTTCAGAACCGTGGTTGGGAAGTTCGGGTTGGATATACCCATCGTGGAGGTTTGTTTACCCACAGAATCGACGCAAACCTGGCAGATAACCTGAATAAATTATTGAATTACACATTCGGTGCAGAAGAGCTGGTGCTTCGTAAGGAAGAATTTGAATTTGTTCGCAGAGTCGGACTTCCAATTACCGTATATCAGGGATACCGGGTAGCAGGTTATTTCCAGAATGTTAGAGATGTGGAGACATTGCCAAAGCCTGCCAATGCAACTGTTGTTCCGGGGGATGTCCGGTTTGTAGATAAGAATGGTGATGGCACCATTGATGACCGCGATAAATTTATTCTGGGTAATCCATTCCCCAGATACACATTTGGACTTACCTATTCAGTAAATGTGAAAGGGTTTGATGCCGTTGTATTTATGCAGGGTGTGGGAATCCGTGAAGTAATGGTAAGAGGTGAGCTTGTGGAGCCATTTCACGTAGGTTATTCCGGAACCATGTACCAGCATCAGACAGATTACTGGACACCAACCAATCCGAATGCAGAATGGCCGCGTCTGGCTGAATCAGGAACGCCGTCAAATGCAAATAACTACCGCACTGGTTCAGATATTTATCTTTTTAATGCAGCGTATGCAAGGTTAAAAAACCTCCAGATTGGTTATTCTATTCCAAAGCACCTGGCTGAACGCGCAAAAATTCAGAAAGCAAGAATTTACCTCAGTGGCCAGAATTTATTCACTATCACAGATATGAATTTTCTTGATCCTGAAAATTCTGAATTTGGAAATAGCACAGGAATGGGAGCAGGCGCAAATAGCGGACGTGCCTATCCATTGCCGGTATTTTATGGAGCCGGACTGGATATAACCTTTTAATTACAAAAATCTCTTTAACAATGGTTGCAAATCAAATAAAACGCTTAAGTACGGTGCTCATGCTGGTAACAGGGATGGTGAGTTGCAAAAAGCTGGATCTTACGCCAATTGACCGGTTTACTGAATTGAATTTCTGGCAATCCGGTGCCAATGTAAATAATGCCCTGAACAATGTATACAACCGGATGTATACCAGTCAGTATTTTTTCTACAATGAAGCATTGAGCGATAATGCCTACACAAGATTGGGAATTGGTGCCGGCTTTCCGGATGTAATTACCAGTGGAAACTTTACGCCAACTCTGGATCGGTTCAGAGGCGAGTGGGCTTATTATTATACCGGCATCAAAGCTGCCAATATTTTTCTGGATAATGTAGATCAGAATACCACAATGGATGCGTCCCTACGTGAAAGAAATAAAGGAGAAGTGCGGTTTGTTCGGGCTTTTCATTATTTCCGACTCATGAACTGGTGGGGTGATGTGCCTTTAATAAAAACAGATCTTTCGCCGGATGAAGCAAAAGCTATTGCCCGCTCACCGAGAGCAGAAGTGCTTGGCTTTATTTTATCAGAATTGGATGCAGCAGCTGCTGTGTTACCTACCCGAAATCAATATCCTGCAGGCGACCGGGGTCGTATTACAAAAGGTGCTGCCAAAGCACTTAAGGCAAGAGTACTCCTCTATGAAGGGAATCGTATGGATGAGGTGGTTTCCATTTGTGAAGAACTAATGAATGATCAGGGTACAAATGGCACTTACAGTCTTCAGTCTTCTTATTCTGCAGTATTTAGTCCCACTAATGAGTACAACAGTGAAGTAATATTGGATCTGCAATACGTTCCAAACCTTCGTACCTGGGGTGAACATATTGACTTTGTTCCTCTTTCTGCGGGTGCGAGAGGTAATAACCTGGCACCAACGCAAGAACTGGTAGATAGTTATACCATGACAAACGGACTTGCAATTAATGCGGCAGGTTCCGGTTTTGATGAAAATAATCCATATGCAAACAGAGATCCAAGACTTACTGCTACCATAGTATACCATGGTTCAACCTGGACCAATGCAAATGGAACAACTCAAACAATTTATATTGAGCCTGGAACAGATCCGAATCCGGCTGCAAATAATGAATACAATCCATCCGGACAGGGAACAGCCACCGGTTATTTCTGGAAAAAATATTATGATCCAACAGCGGTTGCTGGATTTAATTCGGGATTAAATCTTATTCTGATTCGTTATGCGGATGTTTTGTTGATGTATGCAGAAGCGAAACAGGCAATGAATCAGTTTAATGAAGAAGTCTGGAATCAAACCATTCGTCCGCTTCGGGCACGAGCCGGTTTTACTGATCCTGCTGCATTGAATTTTCCATCATCCGGTGATCTGACAGAAATAATCAGAAATGAAAGAAGAGTAGAGTTTGCTATGGAAGGTCTGCGGGTAGATGATATCCGCAGATGGAAAATTGCTGAAGAAGTGTTAAACGGATGGGCACATGGGGCACAATACGAAGACCCCTCCATTGACAATGGATATATCCGGGCGCAGCTCAGAACATTTGATCGAACCAAACATTATCTCTGGCCGGTTCCGGCATCAGAAATTGGCAGAAATGGAAATCTGTCGCAGAACCCTAATTACGGAAACTAACTCATTTAAAATTTATAAATCTTCCTTATATGAATAGATTGCTTTTAACCATCACTGGTTGCCTCCTGTTAGCAACAGCATTCATCAGCTGTTCCAGGAATGATCGAGACATTAATATGAACATTACCGGTGTAACACAGTATTATGCGCCAAACGATAATGTGTTTGTTAAATTAGAGCCTGCAACTTCTGCATCTGTGGGTTTTGAATGGGATCATGCTAAAGCAGAAGACGGAGCGCTGGTAATGTATGAAGTGGCATTTGATGAAGAGGGGGGTGATTTCTCTGAACCAATTTACAAGATAACATCAGATGGGAACGGCGTACAGAATCGTTTGTCTCTTAGTCACAAAGAACTTAATCGCATAGCGGATATGGCGGGTATTGGTTCGCTTGAAACGGGTAAAATGAGTTGGGCTGTTATCGCTTCTAAAGGAACCAATATGAAAAGATCCGAGTTGGTTAGAACAATTGAAGTGGAGCGTCCGGCTGGTTTTGCTGAAATCCCCAATGAGGTTTTCCTTAGCGGTGATGCTACAGAAGCAGGCGCTGATCTGGCAAATGCAATAAAGCTGAAATCAACCAGTGCCGGTGTATTTGAAATTTATACTTCATTGAAATCTGGCTCTTACAGATTTGTAAACAGAACCAGCGGAACCATTACTTCCTATCAGGTAGAAGGAAGTTTCCTGAAAGAAGGAGAAGCTGTTGCCAGTCCGGCAACCGGCACCCAGATATATCGGCTTGTTCTTGATTTCAATAATGCTGCTTTTAGCATCACTGAAATAACCGGACTTGGATTTTGGTTTGCACCAAACAATAGCCTGCAGGCTGAACTTGACTATGAGGGTGGTGGTGTATTTAAAGCAGCTGATGTTCCCATTGAATTCAGACAGGAAGGCTGGGGCCGTGATGAGCGCTATAAATTCCGGATGAAACTAAAAAGTTCTGACGGGAATGAATTTGAAGAAGATTGGGGAAGTGTAAATCGTGATAATTCAAGACCGGATGCAGGTACTGCAGCTGCCTGGTATAATATCTACAAGCAGAATGTAAACCAATGGGATTACTGTTTCAAGTTCAAGACAGAAGCGGATATGAAACATGTTGATATGCTGGTTAATTTTAAAACGGACGCTGCATACAATCACGAGATCATCATTAAATAATCCCGAGTATGAGATTTGTACATTTTAAATCACTGGCGGCAATTGCTGGCGTTACATTAGTCCTGCTCAGTACTGGTTGCAGAAAGGATTATGATCCAGGTGTAATTGATGATGGTACTGGAGGGGAGAATGAAGCAGAAATTGACTGGGCACTGGCAGCAGACAGCAGTACACAATCACTGGTATCCAAATTCTGGAATGCTTCTGGTAATTATTTTAATGAAAAAAATATCAATACCAATTTTCATTACTGGCCTCAGGCACATGGATTGGATGTTTTGGTAGACGCATATGAACGTACAGGTAGTCAGGTGTATAAAGACTATATGGATAAATGGTTCACCGGAGTGCCGGTAAAAAATGGCAATACATTTATCAATGAGTTTTATGATGATATGGGATGGAATGCGCTGGCTATGTTAAGAGCGTTTAAGGCTACTGGTGATGAGAAATATAAAGATGCAGTGGATGTATTATGGGCAGATCTGAAAAATGGATGGAATGCTACGATGGGGGGAGGAATAGCCTGGAGAAAAGCAATGCCGTACTATAAGAATACACCTGCCAATGGTCCGGCTGCCATATTAGCTGCCCGCTTATACAAAGAGTTTAATAATCCGGATGACCTTGTCTGGTCTAAAAAAATTTACACCTGGATAAAGGACAGTTTATATAACCGGAGTACCGGCTGGGTATACGATGGTATGAATGACAATAATGATGGTGTTCGGAATACTACCTGGAAGTTTACCTATAATCAGGGGTTGTTTGTAGGGGCAGCGGTTGAATTGTTCAAGATTACGAATGAAAGTGGTTACCTGAATGATGCGATCCAGGCAGCCAACTTTACATTGTCAGATAATGTACTGACTAATTTTACAGATAATCTTTTAAAAGATGAAGGCGGTGGAGATGGTGGTTTATTTAAAGGAGTATTTGTTCGGTATTGTACTGAGCTGATTCTTACACCGGGTATGCTGAGTTCTGATAAGGGTCGATATGTGAATTATTTGAAGCATAATGCAAAAACCTTATGGACAAGCGGTACGGATAAAAATTATTTATTATTCGGATCCTACTGGAAAACACCTCCGGGTGCATCTACGGACCTTACGATTCAGTTAAGCGGCGCCATGCTGATTGAAATGGCTGCGGTACTGGAGGAGAATAATTTGTAATTTGCCTTGCTGCATTAGTCAGCAATACATGAAAAGAATATCAATTAAAGATATTGCCAACAAAGCAGGTGTGGTGCCATCCACGGTATCCCTGGTATTAAATGGCAAGGCCCGTGAGCAAAGAATCAGTGATGAGGTGGCGGATCGTATCCGGAAAATTGCAGATGAAACAGGATATCGTCCCCTGCAAACTGCTGTTAGTCTGCGTACCGGTTATTCAAAAACGCTGGGCCTGATTGTAGAGGATATCTCCAATGTTTTTTTTGCAACACTTGCCAAAGCAATTGAAGAAGAGGCCTATGCGAGTGGCTATAAAATAGTGTATTGCAGTACGGAGAATGATAATGATAAGGGACGGGAGCTGATCGCCATGTTAACCTCCCAGCAGGTAGATGGATACCTGATTACTCCCAGCCCTGGAATGGAAGCGGAGATTCGGAAACTGAAATTGACGGGTAAACCTGTGGTACTGATGGACCGGTACTTTCCGTTGCTGGATGTGCCATCGGTTTTGGTTGATAATTTTTCAGGGGCAATGATGGGGATGGAGCACCTCCTTAAAAAAGGGTATCGATCCATTGCTCTTGTAACGGTTGACCTTGATCAGATCCAGATGAAAGAACGGGAGCGCGGCTATCACATCGCTTTGCAGCAGTGGCATCTTGATCTTCAGGAGTCCCTGGTTTTAAATTTGCCCTATCAGAATAGTCAGGAGCAAATTGTAGAAGCGATTGGGTTGTTTTTTAAAGAGCATCCTGAAGTGGATGCGGTATTTTTTGCAACCAATTATTTAGGGATTTGTGGTTTGGAAGCAGTGCAATATGCCAAAAAGAAGATTCCGGAGGACTTGGCGATACTTTGTTTTGATGATCATGATTTATTCCGTTTGTATTCACCTTCCATTACTATCATTCGGCAACCAATCAGGGATATTGCCAAATCAGCTATCCATTTATTGATGAAGCAACTGGATAAAAATTCGCCAACCATTGCTGAGAATTATCTAAAACAACCTGAAATGGTTATTCGCAACTCTACCTGATTAAAGGAACTCAAAATAAATATTATATTTATTGGCATGTATCCACCTGATATAGACATATTAATCGACAAATACCTGAATGGGAATGCTACAGATGAAGAATGCAGGCAATTGGATAAATGGTACAATTCTTTTGATTCGGCTGGTTCCTTCACCAGTTCGCTAAATGAGGAAGAAATTGAAAAGTTTCGTACGCTCGGTTTGCGGAAATTGAGGAATAAAATGGATTAAATGTCGTATTAACTATTAATTCTAGCGTTTCTACTATACTATTCCCTTATTTAAGTATTAATTTGGCTACCTAAACGAATTGCATGCTATCTTCTAAACTGCTGTATGAAAAACTATCGGATGAGGAGCTCTTCAACAGGGTTCGTCAGGAAGATTCCCAGGCCTTTGAGGTCCTATACTGTCGGTATTGGTCGATTTTGATGGATACCGCCTACCGGAGGATTCGTTCTCGTGAAAAGGCGGAAGATTTAATTCAGGAAATTTTTATAAGCTTATACCAGAATAAACAGCGGGTTCAATTCACGGTTTCAGTTCAGGCATATCTTATGCAGGCGTTGAAATACAAGCTTTTAAATGAAATGAGGGCGCAGGCAGTACGTGTTCGATACCAACAGCAATTTTTTTTAAACGCTCAATGCAAAATCGATTTTGCAAAAAATATTGAGGCTAAAGAATTGCAACATACCATACATAAATCGATCTCTTCTTTACCGGAAAAATGCCGTCAGGTATTTTGTCTGAGCCGATGGGAGTTTCAATCTAATAAGCACATTTCCAACCATCTGGCGATTTCTGTTAGTACGGTGGAAAAGCATATTAGTAAGGCACTTCAACTTATCAGAAAGGATCTTCAAGAATTTAACCGGTCAGAATAAGCTTTGTCATAGAGTGACTAGTGTCACACAAGCTGTGTGACTACCATCACCAAAATCCGATTTGCGATGTTTCATCTTTGTTTTCAAATACAAAGGATATGGAAATCGCAGGGTACATAGCTTCGCTTATAATTGGAATTTCTCTCGGATTAATTGGGGGAGGAGGTTCTATACTTACAGTACCGGTTTTGGTTTATCTGTTTCGGGTTCAGCCGGTTGTTGCAACGGCCTATTCACTTTTTATTGTTGGCTCAACGAGTTTGGTTGGTAGTTTTCCGAAATACAAGGGAAATGAAATCAACCTGAAAACTGCCTTAATTTTTGGTATTCCTTCCATCCTTGCTGTATATGCAACCAGGGCTTTCATTGTGCCGGCTATTCCGGATGAACTGTTTACTATTGGGGGGATGGTATTTACCAAATCAATTCTGATGATGTTGCTGTTTGCAGTGTTGATGGTATTTGCGTCTGTTTCCATGATTCGAAGCAAGAAAGAAGAAGTGGAGGAAGAAGTAGTTACAGAACAGCATTTCAATTATCCATTGATTTTATTGGAAGGTGTTGTCGTTGGGATGTTAACCGGACTGGTTGGCGCAGGTGGCGGGTTTCTGATTATTCCTGCCCTGGTGTTGCTGAGTAAACTTCCTATGAAACAGGCAATTGGAACTTCACTGCTGATTATTGCAGCAAAATCGCTGATCGGCTTTACCGGGGATCTTAAAAATGCTTCAATGGACTGGAAGCTTCTGCTGACAGTAACCGGACTGGCTATCATTGGTATCTTTATCGGAAACAAACTCAGTAAAAAAATCTCTGCGGATAGCCTGAAAAAAGGATTTGGCTGGTTTGTTCTGGTCATGGGCATTTACATCATCATAAAAGAGCTTTTTTTATAAAGACGTCAGACACCAGTGAGATAGGTATCAGACACCTGTCTCAGAGTGTTCTAACACGTATCTGATAACTCTCTAACAACGTTCTAACACCTGTCTGACACATGAAACATATCTTCCCTGCCATATTATTCACAATTGTAGTAGTTGTTGTTGCATATCAACTGGGAGTGTCATGGTTGCGTGAGAAAGAACAGCCTGTCCGCCTGGTCGAAAAACCAGGCTGGCAGCCTCCCAGTTTATACCTCGACTATGTGCTGGAAGGCGAAGCAAGAGAACAGGTTATCTATGGCGAAGAGTTAATTACACATACGTCAAAATACTTCGGACCACAAGGAACTGTCGCAAAATTCAGCAACGGCATGAATTGCCAGAATTGCCACCTCGATGCCGGAACCCGCATCTGGGGGAATAATTACGCCTCAGTGGGATCTACCTATCCCAAATTCAGAGATCGCAGCGGCAGTCTGGAAACTATTCCCAAAAGAGTAAACGATTGTTTTGAAAGAAGTCTGAATGGTACCGCAATTGATACCTCAGGAAAAGAAATGAAAGCCATTGTTGCGTATATTAAGTGGGTAGGGCAAGATGTCAAAAAAGGAACTAAGCCGGATGGAGCCGGAATTAGCGAACTTAGTTATCTGAATCGCGCAGCGGATCCTGTCCGAGGTAATATTCTGTACAAAGCCAGTTGCCAGTCCTGCCATGGTTCCAACGGTGAAGGACTCCTTTCCCTTGAAGGGAACGAGTATGCTTACCCGCCGCTATGGGGAGCAAATAGTTATAATACCGGAGCCGGACTTTATCGTCTTTCGAGATTTGCAGGCTATATCAAAGACAACATGCCCTTTAATCAGACATCCCACAAATTTCCCGCTCTGAGCGATGAAGACGCCTGGGATCTGGCTGCATTCGTAAATTCACAACCAAGACCGGTTAAAGATATTCGCAATGACTGGCCGGATATTTCCAAAAAACCAATTGATCATCCTTTTGGTCCGTTTGCTGATGGCTTCTCCGAAATGCAGCATAAATACGGGCCATTTGAACCAATTATAGCCGCAAGAAAAGCGGCGGTAAGTAATAAAAAATAAACTCCGGTAAACGATTGCCATGCCAACACCCACTCATATTAATTGCAGTTGCAGCACCTGTTATCAGGAGCAGCTTCAACAGGCAGAAAAAGAACTTCACCTGAAAATCAGCGAAAACAGTCGGCGTGATTTTTTACGCAATGCAGGCCGACTCGGACTCGGACTTGGAATTGGCGGTGGTTTGCTGGCATCGCCAATGGCAGCATCTGCACTCAATCCGGATGAAGGACTGTCTCGATTGAAGGAAATCGAGCGTAACAAAGCTATACGAACTGGTAAGGCTAATCGCTTTACTATTTTACACACAGCAGATATCCATGCCCAGTTGCTGGTGCACGATGAGTTTTTCATTGAAAATGGAAAGGTGGTCTATAAAAAAAGAGGCGGAATGGCAACCCTCAAAACCATGATCAACCAGCTCAGAAAAGAAAATCCCTCGAATACCCTGGTTATTGACGGAGGTGATTGTTTTCAGGGTAGTGGAGTTGCAGCCCTTACTGGGGGAAGAGCCATCGTTCCCCTGATGAATAATATTGGTTACGATATCATGTTGCCGGGAAACTGGGAAGTGGTGTATGGAAAAGAAATGATGATGAAAGACATGTTCGCCTATGATGGAGTAAAAGTATGCGCCAACATGTTTCATAATACTGCAGATGAATTAAATGGCGACCTGATCTTTCCTCCCTATTTTGTAAAACATATAGGAGGATTAAAAATCGGATTCATCGGTTATAATGATCCGCTTACTCCCAAAAGGCAATCGCCAGCTTATAGTGATGGTATCACTTTTACACCACCTGAAAAAAATGTTGCTAAATACATCCGACTCCTTAAGCAGTATGAACAATGCGATATGGTATTTCTCCTTACGCATATGGGATTGGCACAACAAATCGGATTGTCCAATTTGCAGCATGTAAAAGGGGCTGATTATATTTTGGGAGCAGATACGCATGAACGTGTTCGACAACCAATTCAGGGGGTGCATTCAAAGGTGACTGAACCTGGTGCATTTGGTTCCTTTCTGGCCCGCCTTGATATCGTTATGGAAGATGGAATTATAAAAGATCAATCCTATCAATTATTGGATGTGGATCCGGAAAAATATCCGGAAGATCCGGAAATGAAAAACCTGATTGAAGCCGCCCGGGAACCCTACAAAAAAATCCTGCATCGCGTAATCGGCCAAACAAAAACACCGCTGGTTCGCTATTATGTGATTGAAACTCCCATGGATAATTTTATCACAGACGCCATCATGTGGAAATTTAAACCGGATATTGCCCTGAGTAATGGCTTCCGTTTTTGTCCGCCACTGGTTCCGGATCCCAAAACCGGGAAAGCAGATATCACCATGGATTATTTATGGAATATGCTACCCGTAGACAGTGAAGCAAAGCGGGGAACGATCACAGGAGAACAACTGTGGAACTGGATGGAAAAAGAATTGCAGAATGCATTCGCAAAAGACCCCGCTAAACGATTTGGGGGATGGGTGGTTCGCTTTCAGGGTATGCAGGTCAATTTTACCATTGCAAAAGATTTGGGTCAGCGGGTGAACTGGATTAAAGTAGGCGGAAAGCCACTCGATAAATTCAAAACTTACAGCTTTGTAGCCTGCGAACGGGAAGGTGATCCGGATACTACGATTTGCAGGGTAGAAGGAGTGAAGGAGCCCAAGCGATTGGGGGCCACCCTTCACAGTGTTATTCAGGAATACCTGTCAGTGAATTCCCCAATCGCACCCAAACTGGAAGGTCGGTGTACTGCAACAGATGCACCCAACTCTCTCTTGACCCAGTTAATGGGATTTGGATACGAATTCCGATAGAATTATATGAGCGGTTCTTGCTGATTCTGGCAGGATTGTAGTTTCACCATTATGCTGCAATACCGATCGTCTGTTTTATTTTATCTTTTCTTTATTGCCCTTGCGGTTATTGGAATCATTTATGGGAGTCAATTAATTGAAACATATCCCGACCTGAGATTATGGCCATGGTCGAATATAGCGCTGATCACTATTGGGATACCCTTTCTTTTTTTCCAAAAACCCGCCCGTTTGCCGGAGCTTTGGGATGCAAAAATTCCAATCTCAATAAGAATCCTACAGCCTGTTTTGATTGGAATTGTATTCGGACTGGCTGATTTGATACTGATAGAATATGTATTAAGAGACCAGCCTCATACCAGTTTACCCCCTTACACACAACCATTTCCCTATTCAATCTTTTTATATAGTTCGGGTGCATTTGAAATAGAACTATTTTATCGGTTAATTCCGGTAACCCTCGTGCTGTTGATTTTTGCTAAAATAAAAGAAGGGAAATACTGGCTTCCTGCTTTTTGGATTATCGCCATTCTTAGTTCCATTCGGGAACCTATTGAGCAATTGCCAGGTGGACCATTATGGTTTATTATCTATGCTGTTTTATCCGGATTTGCCATGAATTTTATTCAGGTCTGGTATTATAGAAAAGCCGGATTTTCTGCTTCGCTGTTTTTACGATTGGGTCATTATATGGTCTGGCACATCTTAAATGGAATATTAATAGAGCAAACAATTAATTAAATCGCTTACTTTTTAAATAAAAGAAAGAGATTTGAAATATGAAATGCGCTTTGTATCTATTGTTTTTTCTATTCCCATTTGCAGGTTTTTCCCAGCCCAAGCCTTTTGTGCTGGGAGTTATTGAAGAACTGAATTCCACTATACTCTCAGAAAAAAGGATACTCAATATTTATTTGCCGGAGGGATATAACTCAAATGACACAACCAGTTATCCCGTTATTTATTTGTTGGATGGCTCGGCCGATGAAGATTTTATCCATATAGCCGGATTGGTGCAATTTAATTCTTTTGAATGGGTTAACCGGGTTCCGAAATCAATTGTTGTTGGTATTGCATCCGTAGATCGCAGAAGAGATTTTACAAATCCTTCAATACTGGAAGAACAACGAACATCTTTTCCAACTGCAGGACAATCCGGACGATTTATGGATTTTATTGAGAAAGAATTACAGCCGTTCATTCAGAAAAAATTTAAAACCAGTAAATCCAAAACAATCATCGGTCAGTCTTTTGGCGGCCTGTTTGCAACGGAGATACTTCTGAAACGCCCCTCCCTTTTTAATAAGTATATAATTGTAAGTCCGAGTTTGTGGTGGAATAATGCGGAGCATTTGACAATCCCTTCCAATTTACTTGAAGAAGCAGTAAAAGACACAATAAGCATCTATATTGCAGTTGGGAAAGAGGGGCTAACTCCCGGTAAAAATCCACGTGTAATGGAAGTGGATGCCAATTTGCTGTATGAAAAAATAAAACTGATCCCTAACTCAGCTATCAAAACCGTTTTCGATTATTTACCCACTGAAAACCACGCAACTATTCTTCATCAGGCTGTTAATAATGCATTTATCCGATTTTCGGAATAATCAGGAAGCACAATCAAAGTCCATAAAAATAAGATCGTTCATTTACTACATCATCATAGGTTACCACTTTTTAGTCTTTATGAAATTCAAAATAGCTTAATAACCCAAAATCACCTGAGCACATCGCTTTATGTGCAGGAATTCTCTTTTATCAGCAACAAATTTGTCAGAAGAGGCCATAAAGTAAAATTTCCGGATATTGGATGCGTATGAAGTGTTTTTGGCACCCTGACTTCTGTAGGCTTCAACTCTCTGATTAATGTTAATCAGAAAGCTTTCTTTTTTGTTCCAAGCGTTAACAGCACAATCGTAATAAGAATACAAAAAGTTCCAATCCAGTCAATTCCGCCAAAAGGAACATCCAGCCAAAGTACGGCAACGCCAGCTGCTGCAAGTGGTTCCACACAGCATAAAAGACTTGCAGTGGGTGCACCAATTATTGTTACAGATCGAAGGAAAATGTAAAAAGCAATCAGGCTTCCAAAAACAATAATGTATCCAAATGCCAGCCAGGTACCCAAATCCCAAGTACCCTGAATATGCCAGGGGTTGGTAAAGAATGAAATAACTATTCCCCCTATAAACATTCCCCAGCCAGTAACGGTTGCTGCTGAATATTTTCGTAATAATTGTACCGGTTGGATCGTATAAAATGCCAGCGTAAAAGCGGATAACAATCCCCAGAACAGGGCCGCTTCGGAAATTACCAATTTTTCAAAACTTCCATGCGTAACCAATAGAAAAGTACCTCCTAATGCAAGAACCAGCGATGCATATTCCACCAATACCGGCCAGCGTCGGTTCTTAATGGCATAAAAGGCCACAACAAATAACGGGCCGATGTATTGTAATACTGTTGCAGTTGCTGCATTGGATAAATTAATGCTGTAGAAATAAGTAAATTGAACTGCTACCATTCCTAAAATGCTGAAGAGCAATAGTGCAGTAAAGTCTTTTGGATTTTTCCATATTCGAATGGCATCGCTGTCTTTTTGGAGCAGCGCATATAAAATCAGTATGCTTCCGGCAATTAATAAGCGCCAGCTGACCAGCCAGGCAGGCTCCAATCCTTTTTCTTCGAAAAGATATTGTGCACAGGTTCCGGAAATACCCCAAAAGACAGCAGCCAACAAGGCCATAATAAATGCAGAAATTTGGTTGGGGATTGCCATATGGACTGCAAAAGTAGGGAATAGTCTTGCTAGATGACTTATTCTTCTTTCATAAGGTTGGCCGTAATTTCATAGGACCTCAGGCGATCTTCCAGCCGGAACAGGTTGGTTGTTATCATTAATTCCGAAACTCTCGTTGTTTCAATAAACTCACTGATTTTTTGTTTTACCGTTTCTCTGCTGCCTATAAAACTGTATTTCAAAAAAGACTGCATGGCAGGATGTTCCCGCAAAGCCATCAATTCATCCGTCATTTCAGTCGGTGGCTGGAGATAGTCGATTTGTCCGGTCATCACTCCCAGCACCATTTTCAAATAAGAAGTTGATAAACGCTCTGCTTCTTCATCTGTATCTGCTGCAATTACATTTACACAGGCTATTGTATAGGGTTTTTCAAGTTGTGCTGATGGCTGAAATCGCTGGTGATAAATGGAAAGCGCCTCCAGCAAATGGGTGCTGGCAAAATGGCTTGCAAAGGCATACGGCAATCCTTTTGCTGCGGCAAGATGTGCACTATCTGTACTGGAACCAAGAATATAGAGAGGAACTTCCACGCCTTCTGCAACCCCCACCCGGACCTTTGATCCTGCATTTGTTGGAGAAAAATACTGTTGAATCTGTTTTATTTCTTCAGGAAACTGGTATACAGACTGCATCCGATCCGGCCGGATAGCCTGCGCCGTAAGCTGATCTGTTCCAGGAGCCCGGCCTAACCCCAGGTCAATCCGGTTAGGGAAAAGTGTGCCAAGCGTTCCAAACTGTTCCGCTACAATAAAGGGGGAATGATTCGGTAACATAATCCCGCCTGATCCAACACGGATTTTTTGAGTACTTCCGGCGATATGTCCGATCAATACAACAGTTGCGGAACTTGCCACACTAACCATATTATGGTGCTCAGCCAGCCAGAATCTGGTATAACCCCATTTTTCTGCGTGCTGTGCCAGTATTAAACTGTTTTGAAATGCTTTTGCCGGTGTAGCATCTTTGGCTACTACGGCCAATTCAAGAATAGAATAGGGGATTGCCTTCATAGGCTGCAAAGATACTATTGAAGCGCCAGTACAAATCCGCCCTGAGCCTTCATGGTTATTGTTAAAGCTTGTTTTTTAATAGGAACAGATTCCATTATAAACAAATCTCCGTTCAATCCATCCCTAATCAGCTGTCCTGATTGAAATGTTAAATCTTTTAAATTTAGCGTAATTGTTTTCGTTTGATCGGTACCGTTGATTCCTGCTATATACCAATTCTTTCCGCTTTTTCGGGCAAGGACTACATATTCTCCCGGATATCCATCAATCCATTTCATCTCCTCCCAGCTATCAGGCAGGTTGCGAAGAAAATCCTGTACATATTCAGGTGTTTTATCCATTCCTGCCGGAGATTCGGCATAGTGTTGAATGCCTGACCAGAAAATCACTGATAAGGCCAGTTCAAATGCACTGCTGGTTTTTCGTTGTACAGAGGTTGGTATTTTATAAAGATTCATTGGGGTAAAATCCATCGGATCAAATACATTTCTTGTAAATGGTAGTACGGTGCAATGCTTCGCCTGCACATCTGCAAATGCCTGTCCAAATTTTACCATTTCAAATCCTTTAACAGCCTCAGTTGTTACAAGATGCGGATACGTTCTCTGCCAGCCCCGCGGTAAAGTGGCGCCATGAAAATTAACCAGTAACTGAAAGTCAGCGGCATCTTTCAAAATGGCATGATAATAGGCAATCATTGACTGCCCATCTCCCCCAAAAAAATCAATCTTAACGCCCTTGATTCCCATTTTCTGAATCCGGCTGAATTCAGCTCTTCGGGAAGCGCTGCTTAATATCAAATCCCGGGGATGATAGGGTGTGGTATTCCAGCTTCCTGCAGAATTATACCAGAGGATCAATCCAACATTTTTCCCGGAGGCATAGGTGGCCAGTTGAGTAATGCTATCATATCCTATTTTGGTATCCCAGTTTACATCTATGAGGCAATACTCCCATCCCATCCGGGCGGCATAATCCACATAGTTTTTTTGCTCTGAATAAACGATAGAGTCATCTTTTGAATTGATCCAACTCCAGGATGCCTGCCCGCCTTTCACCCAGGAATCCTTGTTCAAAACGGAACCTGGTGCCAGATCAGTTCCCAGGGTTGAACTCGTTATGGTCGAAAGATCGCCAATTGCAATAATCCGCCAGGGCGAATACCAGTTTCCTTTTACCTGCGAATAGCGTTTCCCTCCTGGAAATATCTCCCGTGGATCAGGTGTGCCTGTCTGATAGTTGGAGCTGGCAGAATCATTGATCAGGCGGGTTGCACAATGCAAACTGTCTACTGCCGCTTCTGAAATCAATAACCAGGTACCATTGGACCGGAAAAGTGCCGGATATACCCATCCAGCTTTGGAGGGAAGTCCCACTGGTTTGTCAATTGCATACTCTTCTTCATACGAAGGATTGGATTGTTCCCAACCGGTTTTAGCTACACTCATTGGTTGAAGCCAGGATCTGCTGCTTTCCGGGAAATGATAGCCCGTTAATTCTTCGATCAAATCTTCTGCCTGATTACCTGCATCAGGCAAATGATACCTGATTGCAATGCCATCATCAGATACCTGAACAATTAGTTCCATCTGCTTTCCTGCTGCATTCTTGACCCAAATGCTTCTTCGGTTTGCGTGGTATTCATGGTTTAATTTTTTTCCGGTCCTGATAGTATATGAATCCCTTATTGGATAACTTTCACCAGGTTTTACAAACCTTAGTTCAGTATGAAAATTTTGGTATTGCAGCCGAAGCCCTAATCTGGAAGGAAGCAATACTTCTTGATTTCCTTTAAAAACCTGATACCAGAGTTCTCCATTCTGCAGTTTTACTTTTGCGGTTAGATGGGCATCCGGACTTGTAACAACCAAATCCTGTGCAGCTCCAAAAACAGAAATACTACTTGAAATCAGCAAGAAGATAATTCGTACATACAACATAGCAGGCGAATGGAAGATTATTAAATGTCAGAATAACAATTAAATATCGGTAAAAATCTGGTATCCGCACAGGCCAAGCATAATAAGCGTAGTTACAACAAATCCAGTCAGTATTATACCAGCAGCTTGCTTTTTAATTCGGAGCAGATCGGGCGGGTTACTGTTTTTTAATAGCAGTGTCTGTCTTGATTTATTATAATGGATCGTAGCTATGTGCAGAAAGGTGGCCATTACCGCCAGTGAGTAATAAGGAAGAAAAAAATATATTGATGGCCGCGTTTGTAGTCCCGCATTGGCAAAATGAATGTCAGTTTCCACCAGCCATACAAATCTTGCCATTAAAATGGACCATATATGATAGATCAAAAACAGCGATAGATAAAGCCCGCTTCCTACCTGCAACTTCACCATAATCGGCTGGTTTTTCCATTTATGGAATGCCAGGCTGATGCCGGTTAGCAATTGGGTTAGTACAGCAAGTAATAACAATCCTTCTAAAGGCGGAAAGCGGTATATTTTCCGAAATAATTGCATTACCTGAATATGCATGTCGGCTCCAAACAATGCAAAAAGATGATTGGATAAATGAAGCAGTATAAATACAGAAATCAGGGCGCCGGAAATCTGGTGGACATACCGGATCCAGGGAAGACGTCCTTCCGAATAAACTTGATCCACGTTGGATGATTTGAGTTGAAATCGATTCGACTATTCCTGCACAAGACTTATTATAGTTCCTGGTGGAATAACCAGACTGGTTCCGGTAATTTTCTTTTTCTGAAGTCGCTGTGTTCCTGAAGTAGTATATGAAACATACCCGTCAAGCGATTGTACGCTGCCATTCATGTCTTTTAACTCCAGCGGAACTTCAAGCGTGCTACGGTTGATTACAATCACAACCTTTTTATTGGTAAGCGGATTTAAATAGGCACTTACTGTGAACTTCTCTTCTTCATTGCTGAGCGCAGCAGCAATTCGTATCATACCCGGACGAACGAACCGGCTGTAATTGCCCATCGCCCATAGCAGTTTACTATCGTAGTAATTGCCGTCAGTTTTGTTTTTATCAACATAGATTAATCCATCTTTATAATCATAGGGAGAGACTGCCAGCCACCAATGCCATGCAGTAGCATTCGCATATACCAGATCGTTATGAATCAGATTGGCAACGTAAAGTGCTGTGTTCATGCCAAGATCTCTTTTTTCACCTCTTAACTCCCCTTCATTATCGCCCAAAACGCAGTATTCGGATTGCCAAACCTTATATCCATCGAGGCCCTTAACCTGCTGTGCAAGTTCTTTCCTTGTTTGAATCGCTTTACTATTGGGTGATGAAGACAGGTAACTGTGATAGGCAATCCTTTTTTCTGCCTGTTTTAATTTTCCCAAATATGCGTCGGAACCAGCCGAAAATAAAGCAGTAAGCTGATTGCCTCTTCCAGGTTTATCATATTCGCCCAGCAGGTATTTAATTTCAAAAGCTTCTGAGAAAACCAGTTTGGTTGAACTATTTTCTTTAGTAAATCGTTCATTCAATTCACGCGCAATGCCATAAATTTCTGAATTTAGGTAAGGACTTCCTTCCTGTCCGCCATCACTCCAATCGTTTTGGGGCTCGTTAACCGGACTTAAATAATCAAATCGCACACCGGTTTTGGCATGAATACCTTCAATCGTTGCTGTCAGGAAGTTCGCATAAGCGACATATGATTCTGGTGCCAGATTAGCCTGTCCGTTTTGTGCATAGGCTTTCCCGGTTTTGGTCAATGCAACAGGCGGACTATTCACAAAGCCTAAATAATAAGGCACACCTCTTTGTTTCGCTGCCTGTAAAAACCAGGTTTGTCCCGCTTGTTTATTGAAATCCAGTTGCCCATTTTTATCCATAAAGGATTCTGCTCTTCTCCATTCATCTCTGATACCGCTGGCATCTCCCTGTTCGATACTGCCTCCGCCAATATTGAATCGCCAGATGCTAAGACCGATACCCCGCGGACTTCCGTTTGGCAGGGTATCGGTACTAAACAATAAATCAGCGATGGCATTTTTTTTCTCATCCGGCCATTTGCCTACAAATTGGCAGGCCCATGCATCCGAAGCACCAAAATGCTCAATTGTCTGGTACTGAATAGCAGGGTTAACAACAACCTCTATAACAGGTCGTTTATTTGTTCCAGTTTGGTTGGTTTGTGCACAGGCTTGCAGTCCTATGAGCAATAAAGCCAGTTGAGTCAGTTTTTTAAGTAAGCGCATTGCTGATATTTTTTCAATTAATAACCCGGGTTCTGTTGAATTTTTCCATTCAATGCCTGGATTTCAGCCCTTGGTATAGGTAGCCAATAATGTTTCTCTTCAAACTTGCGACCGGTTAACGCAATTTTTCGGGTATACTCAATAGAACCATTTCCCTGTTTAACCGCTTCCATGCCATATGCAGGTTCATTTTCTGTGTCCATAGCAATTTTCCAGCGACGCACGTCATAAAAACGATGCTCCTCAAATGCAAGTTCTATCCGACGTTCATTTCTGATGCGCTCGCGCATTTCTGCCTGAGTTACACCCGCTGGCAAAACAGGCATATTAATTCCCGTCCGCTGACGAATCTGATTGATGGCGCTGTAAACAGTAGCATCCGGACCAACGGCTTCATTTTGTGCCTCCGCGTAGTTCAGCAATACTTCTGCATAACGCATATAAATCCAGGGTTGAAATCCGGCTACCTCCCATGGATTATCAATCGGATAGGCATCATTCAGGAACTTAAGCAGGAGGTATCCGGTTTTAGAGGTATTCCAATTTTCATTTCCATCTTTACTGTCGCGGCCACCCGGAATAAAAGTCTCTACTTTTCTTCCCCGGTAGTCTGCACCATTGAAAAGAATTGATTCATAAAAACGCTGATCTCTGTTCGCATACGGATTTTGTGGATCATATCCTGAGGATGGGTCATCTATTTTATGTCCGTCCATGGTTTCATAATCATCTACCAGGTTTTGCAAAGGCGTATTTCCACCCCAGCCACCATAACCATTGGGTGCAGAGGCAATCTCCAGTGGGAAGTGAGAAGCGTTTCTTGTATACAAGCGCTGGAAAATAATTTCATTGTTTTCCGGGGTCAGGAAAAGCTGGCGATACCCGCCATTATAAATGCTGTATTTGTTCAGGTCCATCACAGCTTTTGCAGCAGCAGCTGCGTCTGCCCAGGTGCCTGCAGCATACAAAGGACTTGCAGCATACAATGCCATACGGGCTTTCAATGCAAGAGCAGCTCCTTTTGTTGTACGGCCTAATTTCCAGTTGGATGAATTGTTATTTAACGGCAGATCATTTGCTGCAGCTGTTAATTCAGTCAATATATAGCTGACAGTTTCCTGAATGGAAGATCTGGTATAAACAGTCGGGTCATCAAAATTATCACCAAGGTTATATACTTTATCACCCAGTAATACAGCACCACCATAATTTGTGACCAAATCAAAATAGCGATACGCACGAATAAACCGTAATTCTGCTTTCAGCATGCTTTTATGCGCATCACTTATAGTAACCTTGTCAATATTTCCCAATGCGAAATTACATTCCCTGATACTGCGGTAACTTCTTCCCCAAACAGTTCCTGCAATTCCCAGGTTCTCAGGAGCCAGTAAACCACGTACGATACTCCAGGTATTATCATCATTGTTGTAGATTGCTTCATCTGTTAAGGATGTCCACATAGCCCAGGTGAAACCCCGTCCAAACCCTGGTATATCTTCCTTGTCCTGCAACCTTGCACCGAGGTAGCGGTTTTGTACAAAGGATTCGAATAAAGTGGAGTCACCCAATAAAGCAGATTCTGATAATCGGTCTGTTGGGTTGATATCGAGAAAATCTTTCTTACAGGAACCGGCAGTTGCCAGCAGCCCGAGTAATGCTATTGTTTTAAATGAACGAAATTTCATTTGTTGTAGTTTAATCTTTTCTGAATCAGGTATTGTTAGAAACTAATCTGTGCACCCAGGTTGATGATGCGCTGTTGCGGATAAAACTGACCGCTTTGCTGAGAACCTTCCGGATCATAATCTTTCACTTTGGTGATGGTGAACAGATTGAAGGCATTTACATAAAGCCTGGCCGACTGGATTTTGGTGGCATTCATCCACTTGCCACTCACGTTATAACCCAGTTCAATATTTTTCATTCGCAGGAAAGCTGCATTGTTCAGCCAGAAAGTATTATTATACAATCCACCATTTACTGAAGAAGAAGCACGGGTATCCACTCTTGGAAAAGATCCGTTGGTATTGGTTGGGCTCCAGCGATTATCTGCCCAACTACTGTAAAAGTTTCCGATAGTTCCGGATTCAGGTAAAACATATTGGTTTACTCGTGCCTGTCCGGCGAAAACCATATTCAAATCGAAATCTTTATACCCAACATTCAAAACGGCACCATACATGATTTCCGGAATATTGCCATAGTCTGTTCTTATTTGATCATCCGCATTGATAACTCCATCGTTGTTGATATCGGCATAAATCAAATCACCCGGTTGTGCACCCGTTAAGTGGGGGAATTTATTGATATCATCCTCTGTCCGGAAAATTCCGATGGATTTATACAGCAGGTAGGTGTTTAACGGACGGCCGGTTTGTTTCTGATATTCCAGCACTCCTGGCGCTTCATCTATAAAGATGATTTCATTTTTAGTATAGGTGAAATTTGTCGAAATGCCATAGCGGAAATCCCCGCGTCTTTTTGAATAACCAAGGGTTGCCTCAATACCTGCGTTGTTTACCCTGCCGATATTTTCAGATGGAACAAGTGAAGCTGCTCCATGAGGATTCACAATACCAGTAACAAATGGAATGGACGCATTTCGTGTAGCAAGTATGTTGGAACGCTTTTGTTGGAAATAAATAACTTCAAAATTCAGGCTGTTGAACAACATACCATCAATACCAATATCCATTTTCTCTGCCTCTTCCCAGGTAATATTTGGATTGGCCAGCTTGGTCAGATCAAGTCCGGGTACAATACTTCCTCCGGAAACATAATTGTTTGCAAAGGAGTAATTGTTGAAATACTGGAATTGCGCAACATTATCATTCCCTAATACGCCATAAGATGCTCTGATTTTCAGATCATTCAGCACATTGCCCTGTGGAAACCAGGATTCTTTGGATACTCTCCACGCTGCAGAAACAGAAGGGAAGAAGCCATACTGGCTGCCTTTTGGAAAAGTAGAAGATCCATCTACGCGAGCCTGTAAGTCAAGCAGGTATTTTTCGCGAAAATTATAAGCGAGTTTGCCAATATAACTACGACGGGTAAACGCAAAACTGCTGCCTGAGTTATCACGATCGGTAGCGGCTGTTCCGCCCTGTGAAAGTTCGGGAGTCTGTGTAGTTGGAAAATTAATTCTGGATGCTCCGAATACTTCACGTGTCAGCTTGCTTTGCTCAACTGCTACAAAAGTACTGATGGAGTGATCTCCAAAAATACGCTGGTAATTCAGTTTTATATGGGTGGTTAACTGTGTCTGGTTGGTTTGACTTTGATAAAGCGTGGCTGCGCCGGAAGCTCCTCCAACCACCCGCTGTGTATACTGATCCGTTCCTTTATTATAGGAATACAGGGTGTATGGTTTACTAAACGATTTATTAAAGGACCAGGATTTATCCGTAGCTACAAACCCATCAAGGGAAAGACCTTTAACAGATTCAAAAGTATAACTGCCTTTCAGGATCCCATTGAATACCTGCGTTGGGTTTTTGGTTAAGCCCCCCAGATCCGTGGCCATGAATACCGGATTGTTGCCTTCAATTCCATAAGATGGCAATCCGTTTGGATAAACAGCCGGGATGGTTGAATAAGCCCGGTAAATGGTACGGAAAATATCTCCCGCACCGGCTATCGGAAATTGCCGGTCTTCCTGACGGCCCGACAAATACAGGCCAATTTTAAATTGCTTGGTGATGGAGGCATCAATATTGGATCGGAAACTGTATTGTTTGTAATTGGTTGCCCCGTTTTTGTAAATGCCATCCTGGTTAAGGTAACCAGCCGATACATAGTATTGGAGATTTTCTGTACCACCTGATAATCCTATATTGGTTTGGGACTGCAGGGCAGATTTTTGCAAGGTCTCTTTTGCCCAGTCGGTATTGGGATAATTCAGCGGATCGCTGCTATTTCTGAAGAGCTGAATCTCTTCATCCGAGTAGCGCTGGTTCATGCCTCCAGCCGGATTGTTATAAAAATCAATTTCATTATTGATCTGTGCATAGGTAGCAGCATCCGCCATTTTAGGCAATCGGGTGGGAGAAGAAAAACCCTGATTATAGGAGGCGGTAATGGAGGGTTTCCCTGTTTTGCCTCTCTTGGTTGTAATCAGAATGGCCCCATTTGCAGCGCGACTTCCATAAATAGCGGCAGAAGCATCTTTTAATACTGTAATACTCTCAATATCATTTGGGTTCAATCGTTCCAGTCCGCCGATTTGTCCGGGCACCCCGTCCACTACAATCAGCACATCATTGTTTCCGGTAGTTGCCAGTCCGCGGATCGTAAAACTGGATCCATCATAACCGGGTTCACCACTGCGGTTGTTGATCACCAGGCCGGAAAAGCGACCGGCCAGGGAGTTGGAAATATTGGGCTGGGGACTTTTAACTATATCGGCCCCTTTCACCACTGATACCGAACCGGTCAGATTACCCTTTTTCTGGGAGTTGTAACCAATAACCACTACCTCACCCAGGTTCTGATTATCAGTTTCAAGGGTGATGGATAAATCGGATTGACCATTAATTGTCAGCTCCTGTGTTTTGTTGCCAATATGTGAGATGATCAAAACTCCATTGGCGGGGGCCTGAATGGAAAACCGCCCCTCCTGATCAGTCAGTACACTTAGTTCCGAACCTTTCAGTTGTACAGTGGCACCCTGTACAGCGGTACCATTTGAAACTACCCGGCCCGTTACCAGTTGTTGAGCCAGAACAGGAATTGAAAATAGAAACAGGATGAGACATCCTAATAGTCGGAGAACCCGACCGAAAGAAAGCAATCTTTCCATAAAGCAAGCTGTTTTGAAGTGAATGAATACTATCGCCAATTGGCTTTAGTACTACAAGTTTATACTCAAAAACAGGCTGAAATGGGGGGTAAAACCCTATTTTACGGGGGGTAAATTGACAATTTTGGTGAATTCGCGGTTAAAGCTGCCCCGGTATTTTTTTATATAATCCGATGGATTCATGCCAAATAATTTGGAGAACTGTTCGCGGAAATAGCGGGAGTCGGCAAATCCAACCTGAAATCCCGCCTGACTCACATTCATATTTTCCGATAACATCAAAACGGCCGCTTTACGAAGCCGGATAGTCCGGATAAAAGAATTAAGCGATTGTCCGGATATGGTTTTGATCTTCTGATACAATCCCGACTGGCTCATGCCCATTTGCTGGGCAAAAATTTTAATCGTAAAGGATTCGTTATCAATATTTTCTTCAATAACTTCCATGCATTTCCGAAGAAAAAACTGGTATTCAGCAGGTACTTTTATATGATTCGACTGCAGGGTAACCTCGTCCTGAAAATATTGGTGCAAAAGAGACCGGCTCCGGAGCAGTGCCTCCATTCTTGCCTGTAATACATCCAGTTCAAAAGGTTTGGTTATATAATCATCGGCACCACCTTCCATACCCTGTACCTGCATTTCTGAACCAACTTCCCCGGTTAACAGAATCAGCGGAATATGACTGGTGAGCGACGAACTTTTCAACTGTTTACAAAGATCAAGTCCTGATATACCCCCCATATTTATATCGCTGATTATCAGGTCGGGTAAACGTTCCGTAGCCAGACGCCAGCCTTCTTCACCATTTTGCGTACTTAGTACAAGGTATTTTTTCCCCAGCGAGCTTTTCAGATAGGAAAGGATTTCTGGATTGTCATCGATTAATAGTACCTGTTTCCGATCCGTTATAATTTTTTCGACCGGGTCCGCTATGGCGGGATCTGCATCCTGTATTTCAGCATCCTGACTTATTTCGGGCAATTCCTGCATCCATTCCTTAAATAATCCCGAATCGGCTTTATCAGGTAGTGCGGAGCTGATTTTTGAAACTGCCAAAGGCAGCCGAATCAGGAAGCGGCTTCCTTTTCCAGGTTCAGATTCGCAGAAAACCTGTCCTTCATGCAGTGTAATAAAATGATGAACCAGGAATAATCCAATGCCAAAACCACCGGTTCGTTGTTTGTTTTTTGGTCCGGCCTGCTGAAAGTTTTTAAAGATTTTTTCCTGTTCTTCCGGCGCAATTCCACAACCGCTATCACGTACAATAAGCATCAGTTCAGTTGCTTCCTGTCCTATTTCAAGTGAGATGCTGCCTCCGGCTGGTGTGTATTTAAATGCGTTTGAAAGAAGATTAAATAAAGCCATTTCAATTTTTTCCTTATCGATGGCTATTTTTTGGGATGGGTCACTCAGTTTATCAATAAACTGATAGTTGATCGATTTTAATTTGGCTTCCTGAACAAAACACTGAAAGATATCTGAACAGAGATCATGTATGGGGTATTCGGCTATATACAATTCATCCGCACCACTGTCGGCTTTTCGAAAATGTAAAAGTTGATCTACCAGGCTAAGGAGCCGGCGTGCATTCCGGTAAACGACGTTCAGTTCCTGTTGCGATTCCTGGTTATTTTTTTGTTGTAATAATTCTTTAACCGGATTGATGATCAGTGTTAAGGGGGTTCTGAACTCATGAGAAACCTGGGTAAATACACTCAGCTTTTTTTCATGCAATTCTTTTTCTTTCTGGTTCTCAATGGTCGCCAGTTTTACCTCATAAATAAGCCTTGCCTGACGGGCAGCATAAACTGAATAACCTACAATTAAACCAATGGCTGCCAACAGGTAAAACAAATAGGCCCAGCCTGTTCGGTACCAGGGGGGAAGTATTATCATGGTAAGAAGGGTTGCCGGTTCGCCCCATTGTCCATCTGACCCGGTAGCTTTTACCTTAAACTTGTAATTGCCTTCCAGCAAGCGCATATAGGTGGCCGTACGCTGCTGATTTGAATAATTCCAGTCCTTGTCCCAGCCTTCCAGCATATAGGCATATTGAATTTTATCCGGGAAGGAATAATCGAGAGCCAGGAAGTCAAGATGAATATTGGCCAGGTCAAATGGTATGGTCAATTCTTCCATCCGGGTATTGCTTTGTTTTGTTAGAAAAACCCGACTCTCGTCTATGGATTTATTGCTGACTGATAAGCCGGATAAAAACAGTGGTGGGAAAGCCGTCCCAAACCGAACGCTATCAGGATGAAACAGGTTCAGCCCCTTGATTCCCCCAATCATCATTTCACCAGAGCTGAGCCGGATGCCGGCATTGAAGCTGAACTGATTGCTTTGCAGTCCATCCGTTTGGGTGAAATTCTGACTGATGCGGGTAACCGGATCATATTTACACAGACCATTGAAGGTGGTTAGCCATAAAACATGGTCATCATCTTCCAGAATGCGAAGGATTGTATTGCTGGGCAATCCATCGCCTGTAGTAAATCGTTTGTAGCTGCCTTTTGTTTTATCGAAAAGTAGCAGTCCGCCGCCCTGCGTGCCCAGCCAGAAATTCTTTTTTTTATCCTGATAGATGCAGCGCACGGTATTCCCCATTGGAAAGCGCTGGTGTTTTTTGAACTGCCGGTCTATTCGGATTAATTCTGAATAATTGCCACCCCATAATTGTCCATCCGGATCTTCATATAAACTTTGCAAATTCAGAATTGAGTGATCGAACATTTCAAAGCGATCGGCAGTTCTGTTGAGTTTATATAAAGCACCATCATTGGTGGTGCTGGCCCAGATTTGCCGGTACCGGTCTTCAAAAACAATCCAGGCATGGGGTTCAATACTGCGCGTTTTGGTATTATAACAGGAATACTGCTTAATGTCTTTGGTAGTCCGGTTGATTCGATTTATTCCTCCAAACCAGGTGGATATCCAGGTGTCTCCTTCAGAATCTACTGCAATATTGGTAATAAAGTTACTGCTGATTCCGGTGGTTTGATTCCTGCGATAAATGTAATCGGTAAATCGATGCTCTTTTCTGTTCCAGTAGCGTAATCCTGCTCCATCCGTTCCTATCCATATATTTTGATCCGGATCTTCACAGAGGGAGAGGATGAAGTTTTGAACCGGACTTTCTTTTTCAGATTGTTTGTGAAGGATTAATTGAAAAGGGAAAATTCTTGAATCAATCATATTGATACCTCCGCGCAGGGTGCCAATCCATTTACGGTTTTGCTGATCGGCATAAACAGCAAAAATAGAATTACTGTTTAAGGGAGATCTTCCATCCGGTCCTAGGAATGGTTGAGCCGAGAGCGAATCCGGCGGTATGCTCCAAAGACCATTTCCATCCGTGCCAATCCAGAGGGTGCCTGCATTATCAAGATCCAGATGGGCAACATTGGTGCTGTTTGGAATAGCATTTGTTTCAAACGAACGGATATGGGCGTTATACTTAAAGAGCCCTTCATGGTTTCCCAGCCATAATGTTCCATCACGGCCGATTTTCAGTGTTTTTGCCTGAAGAATTTGATCGCTGGCCAGATTTAATAGTTTTTTTTCAGGATCGTAGAGATAAAGTCCGCGTTGCTGTACAAATACCCATATTTTGTTGGCGATACTGTCAAATTCAATGGCCGAAACCATGTATTGAGTTGTTCCTGAGCGGGTTTCAAGTGGGATGGAAAGAGCAGGTTTTATATCAACGGAATAATCCAGCAGACCATACAAACTGGTTCCGGCCAGCATCCGTTGCTGATGTATGGGAGCAAAACAATGTACGCCGATATTTACCGGAGCAACCTGTTTTTCTCCCTGTGGTAAATAGTACAGTGGGATGAATTTTCCGGTTTGGGGCTGATAAACACAGGCGCCTTTTTCACTTCCAACCCAAATTCGGTTGGATTGATCTCCCTTTATTGTATAGATATTGTTATTGGTAAGTGTGGTGCTGTCACCTATCCGGTTACGAAATACCTCAATGGAATATCCATTGTATTTATTCAGCCCATCATAGGTGCCGAACCAAAGAAATCCGTTTTTGTCCTGGTAGATGGCAGTTACGGCATTGTTAGACAATCCCTGTTCAATCCCAATATATTTAATAGGTTGGTCTGCTGCTCTTGTGTATAAAGTAATAAATAAAAGACAGCAGATAAGAGGCTGAAATTTTCCGGGCAGTCGCATCGTGTTAAGTAAGCAGAAATAAATAAAGCAGTTGATTCCTTCGTATTAAAAGTAAGTAAAGAAATCAATGAGATCAAGACTATAAGGTGGTAATTCCTTATAACCTTTATTTTTATACTTTATACTATCCAATCTTTGATCAGTTTTAACAGGCTGAGCAATTGATGCAAAAAATGAATTCAAATGATAGACAATATAAATTTACTCTTGAATAGAATTGAAGCAGAATATCAGGTTAAAATTCTCTATGCCTGCGAAACTGGCAGCAGGGCATGGGGATTTCCTTCTCCCGACAGTGATTATGATGTCCGTTTTATATATCATCACCCTAAAAACTGGTACTTAGCGCTACATGAACAAAAAGACACCATTGAATTTATGGATGGTGATCTCGATATAACCGGGTGGGATCTCAGGAAAAGTTTGCAACTCTTAAAAAAATCAAATGTTCCGCTAATTGAACGGTTTAATTCTCCCATCATTTATCTGGATAATAACTTTTCTTCGCAGTTTAATGAACTGATTCAATCCTTTTACTCCCCTACTTCAGTATTTTTTCATCATTATTCCTTGGCAACAAAGTTCTGGGAAGATATAAAGGATGCTGAAACGTATAAGCTCAAAAGTTTCTTCTATCTACTTCGCTCCCTGCTTTCCTGTATCTGGGTAACAAACGATAAATCGGTGGTTCCTATGGAAATAGAAAAACTATTTGTGCATATTGATACTGACGCTGCTGATGCTATCAGACGATTGATCAGTCTTAAATTTACTGTAGGGGAAAAATACCTTCATCAAAAAGATGCGCTGCATGATTGGGTGAATGCCAAGCTGGAAATTCTTAAACTCGCAAAAGAAATGGAACTGGGTGTTGCCCATTCAGGAATACATCCCCTAAATGATTTTTTTATTCAAATGCTGGAAAGTTAATATGACACCGGAAGAGGTAAAAGCGAAAGGATGGTTGATATTTGAAACTATTGCCGGAAGCAGGGCATATGGACTTGCATCCGAAAACTCGGATACAGATATTCGTGGGGTATTCATACTTCCATTGGATTATCTGCTGGGTATGGAATATATACCACAAGTTTCCAATGAAACCAATGATATAGTCTATTTTGAACTAAAGCGATTTCTGGAATTGTTAGGCAAAAACAATCCAAATATGATGGAATTGTTGGCGGTTCCAGATGATTGCATAATATATCGACATGATATCATGGATATGATTAAACCAGAGCAGTTTCTTTCCAAATTGTGTGAAAGCAGCTTTGCTAATTATGCTTTCACACAGATAAAGAAAGCATATGGGCTGGAAAAGAAAATTATTAATCCTGTTGATAAGGAAAAAAAAACTGTTCTTGATTTTTGTTTTGTGTATGAAGACAAACTGGCTGTCCTGCTTAAAGATTATCTTAATTCAAACAACTTTATGCAGGAAGAAATGGGCCTGACTTCCATCCACCATTTTAGGGATATGTATCGTTTGTTTCGGTCTGAATCCTGCGAGTATTCGGGTGTTATCCGTAAAGAAACAGCCAATGATGTTTGTCTCAGTTCGATTCCTGAAGGCAGAAATCCTATTGCTATCCTGTATTTTAACAGGGATGCCTATTCGGTTTATTGCAGAAAGTATAAGGAATATTGGGACTGGGTAGAAAAAAGAAATGAAGAACGCTATGCCGGTACGATGCAACATGGCAAAAAGTATGACGCAAAAAACATGATGCATGTTTTCCGGCTGCTTCTGGTTGCGAAAGAAATTGCAACAGAAGGCAAATTGAATGTCAGGAGAGGCGATAGAGAATTTCTGCTGGATATAAAAGCCGGAAAATATGGATATGATGAACTGCTGAGCATGGCCCATGCGCTCCATGCCCAATTGCCTGCATATTATTTGTCTGCAAATTTACCCGAGTCGCCTGATCTGATTGCAGCCAACCAATTATTAGTTGCAATGCGAAAAGCCTATTATTCAACTGCAACAGGAGTGCAATCATTTATTTTTTTGAATAACAATGATTTGTAAAATTTGCAGGGATGCGTAAATGGATTGTTCTCTTTCTCTCTGTGCTGGTGATGGCAGGTTCTTTGATACCCTGCTGTCCGGCGGATAATTGCGGAGATGAACTTACAACTTCCATTACTGCACACCCGGATGAAGATACCGGTTCAGGTACCTGTTCTCCATTTTTTACCTGTGGTACCTGTGTTGGCTTTGTTCATCAAATCCGCGTCTTATCTATCCAAACCTGCCAGTTGCCTGCTCAGGAACATCAGTCCCGTTTAACAGTACATGTCTCTGCCAATTTTATTCATGGCTTCTTTCAGCCTCCGCGAATGCTTTTCATCGCATAGATTAAAGCATTAATTTTTTAACGGAGAGATAAATTAACATGAAATACCTACTAACAGGCATGGCTGTCTGCTGCCTGGTTCTAACTGCCTCAGCGCAGCATATATTTAAAGCACGCATTATAGATAGTGAAACAAAGGAAGCCCTGGCTGGTGCAACCATTGAATGGATGCAGAAGAAACAATCCAAACTGGCAGATCAAAACGGTCAGGTTCAATTTGGACAGGTATCTGCCGGGATCCAACAATTTACCATCAGCTTCACCGGATACCAGGAGAAACTGCTGAATTTAACTTTTCCTCTGTCCGACACAGGTTTTATTGACATTGAATTGGAACCGGAAGAAGAGGAAATGGAAGAAGAAGTGGTGGTTACCGCTACGCGTATTAGTCGCACTATTTCGGCTATCCCAACCCGTGTGGAAGTAATTTCCGGCGAAGAATTAGGAGAAAAAGCCAATATGAAACCCGGTGATATTCGGATGCTCCTGACCGAAAGTACCGGTATTCAAACCCAACAAACCTCCGCCACTTCCTATAATGCCAGTATCCGTATACAGGGACTGGATGGACGATACACGCAATTGCTGCGGGATGGTTACCCGATGTATGCAGGCTTTGCAGGCGGTTTATCGATTTTGCAAATTGCACCATTGGATCTCAAGCAGGTGGAAGTTATCAAAGGATCTGCTTCTACCCTGTATGGAGGAGGTGCAATAGCCGGATTGGTAAACCTTGTTTCGAAAACTCCTACAGATAAAAGAGAATTGAGTTTCCTTGCAAATGGAACATCGGCAGGCGGACTGGATCTGAGTGGTTTTTATAGTGAACGTTATGGAAAAACCGGCCTCACGGTATTTGCTTCCAGAAATTCAGGCCGCGCATACGACCCGGCGGATATAGGGCTTACCGCCATTCCGGAATTCGAACGATACACCTTGAATCCCCGGTTGTTTCTCTATGGGAAAAAGACAACCGCAGACATCGGACTGACCTATATCACCGAAAACCGACTCGGTGGAAGTATGTCCTATATAAAAGACAATAGCCCCGGATTTTATGAACGAAATAATACCGATCGCTTTATCACACAACTCGGTATTGCTCATAAAATTAAAGACGGCTTAACCCTTCAGTTTAAAAACAGTTTCAGCTATTTTGACAGAGCGATTGCAGTTCCGGGTTATGCGTTTGATGCTGTACAGCAATCCTCTTTCTCTGAACTCACGTTAACTAAAAAGGGAGCTAAGGCCGATTGGGTTGCCGGATTGAACCTATTAACGGAGGACCTCAATGAAAAATCCAACCCGGCAGAGGGAAAAAGAAATTATCATTATAACACCGTTGGGTTATTTATACAGAATGCATGGAATATAAGCGATCAATTGATCCTGGAAAGCGGACTGCGGGCGGACTATGTAAATGAATTTGGGCTGGAACTATTGCCCAGGGTATCTGCCATGTATCGGATTAATCCAAAACTTACCACGCGGCTGGGTGGCGGCTTCGGATATAAAACACCTTCCATCTTTACGGAAGAGGCTGAACGAATCCAATTTCAGAGAATTTTGCCCCTGAATACAGCACTATTCAGGAATGAACGATCCATTGGAGTCAATTGGGATCTCAATTACACCACATCTATCGGAGCACTTGGAGTTACACTTAATCATCTTTTTTTCTATACCCGGCTAAGAGATCCGCTGGTATTGGTTCCAACTGCAAATGCCGGGTTTGAATTTGATCAGGCAAACGGTCATCTGGACACCCGTGGTACAGAAACGAATCTGCGCCTGGTTTATGGCGATTTCAAACTTTTTGTAGGATATACCTATACAGATGCGAATACGCATTATGGTCAGGATAAGAACTGGATGCCGCTTACTGCCCGCCATCGAATCAATAATGTGCTGATGTATGAAGTGGAGGAAAAATGGAAAATAGGGTTGGAAGCCTATCATTTTTCCAAACAGTACCTGAATGATGGAAACTATGGTAAACCTTACTGGATGTTGGGATTTATGGTGGAGAAAGTATGGGAGAAGCTTTCTGTTTATATCAATTTTGAAAACTTCACCGATACCAGACAAACTAAATTTGATACCATTTTTACCGGAAATATCAATCAGCCGAATTTCAGGGATATTTATGCACCGGTTGATGGTTTTGCGCTAAATGGTGGAATAAAATTAAGATTGTAAATAAAAGCATTCCAGCCGGATTATCTATTCAAAAACGTTAATTGGGACAGTCTGCTGCCCCAATTAACGTAAATTAGGGCAGTCGATTGCCCCAATTAACGTAAATTGAGGTATTTAACTGCCCTAATTAACGTAAATTGGAGTATTTTACGGTATGGAAATTCAACGAATAGCAGAAAATTTGCTGGAAAAGCAAATTGGAAAGCAAAAAGTATTGCTGCTTTATGGCAGCCGTCGTGTTGGAAAAACAACCCTTATTGAGAAAATAGTAGCCAATCATAAAGGGCATGTGCTGTTTCTTCAGGGAGAAGATATGGACGTGGCATCGCTATTGCAGAAACGTACCGTCACTAATTATAAAAGGCTTATTGGAAAGAAGAAACTGGTTGTTATTGACGAAGCACAGGCCGTGCCTGAAATTGGTAAAATTCTGAAATTAATGATCGACTCCATCAAAGGAATCACGATTATAGCAACAGGAAGCAGTTCGCTGGAATTAGTTTCAGCTTCAGGCGAACCATTGGTTGGCAGACAACTGATTTTTCAGTTATTTCCGGTTGCACAGGCTGAACTCAGTGATGAGGAAGACCTGATTGCAACAAAGAGTAATCTGGAACAGCGACTGATCTTTGGTTCGTATCCTGAATTATGGCAGTTACCTGATGATGAAGAAAAAGCAGCTTACCTGAAATCAATGGTTAGCAGCTATTTGCTGAAAGATTTATTGGCCTATGAAAATGTAAAAGGCGCCAACCTTGTTTATAAACTCCTGCAATTATTGGCATTTCAGGTAGGAAGTGAAGTAAGCACGGTTGAGCTGGGAAACACCTTACAGATCAATAAAAAAACGGTGGAGCGTTATCTGGATCTGCTGGCAAAAGTTTTTATCATCTATCCTTTGTCCGGATTTGCCGGAAACTTGCGGAAAGAAGTGAGCAAAAGCAAAAAATGGTATTTCTATGATAATGGAATCCGTAATGCACTCATAAATAATTTCAGTCCGCTTGCTGCCAGAAATGATGTGGGAAAATTATGGGAACAATATTTCTTAGCTGAACGTTTAAAGTATAATCAGTACCGGCAATACTTTCCTCAATATCATTTTTGGCGAACCTACGATCAGCAGGAACTTGATTTGCTGGAAATAAATGATAAACAGGAAATGACGGCCTATGAATGTAAATGGAAACCTAACCGGACAAAAATACCCGCAGGTTTTGCGAAAGCTTACCCCGATGCTGATTTTTCTGTTATTAGTCCCGATAATTACCTCGATTTTATTGTATGATAAAAACAATCCAGATTAAAAAATTCATTCCGGGTCAGGAGCTGCAGCATCAACAGGAGGAGAAGCTGGCAATAGAAGAGCCATTGGAAATTAGTCTTGGCTCATCAGGAGAAGAGATGCCTGTACCTGTTTCTATAACCATGCGAACACCCGGACAGGATCCGGAGCTCGCCACCGGATTTTTATTTACTGAAGGAATACTTAAATCAGTTGATGATCTTCAGGAACCTGCGTTTATTCAAAAAGAGGAAAATAAGATTTCCATTTTGCTGAACGGAAATGCACAACCGGCCATTGAGAAACTAAAGCGAAATTTTTATACAACCAGTAGCTGCGGTGTCTGTGGTAAAGAAAGCATTGAAGCTATACGTTCAGTTCGTCCGGTTCAAATAAAGCATCCTGATAATAAAATCCCTGCTGAACTATTTCCCGGTTTACCGGAGCTACTAAGGGTATCACAAACAACATTTGATGCAACCGGAGGGATCCATGCGGCAGCCTTGTTTCATGTAGATGGAAGACTACTTGATTTGAAAGAAGATATTGGCAGGCATAATGCGCTCGATAAACTGATTGGCGCTGCATTCTTAAAGTTCAAAAAAGATGCCCTGCCGTTTTCTCTGCACAATACCATTCTTCTTTTAAGTGGAAGAGCGAGTTTTGAATTGATTCAGAAAGCCGCTATGGCGGGAATAAAAATCGTCTGCTCTATCGGTGCCCCCAGCAGTCTGGCTGTGGAAACTGCACTTGAATTTGATATCACGTTTATCGGATTTTTGAAGCAGAACAGTTTCAATATCTACTGTGGTGCTGAGCGGATATTGACGTAACTTTCCCCAATAATCAGCATCGTGAAAATAAGAATCAAAGGAAACAGCATACGGCTTCGCTTAAGTAAAACTGATATACAAAGTTTGAAGGATACAGGTACTGTTACTGAACAAACGATACTTGCCGGAGAGGAAGTTTTCGTGTATGAATTGATGGTGGCAGAATCAGCTGTTGCTGTTGGTGCTTCCTTTAAAGAGGGAAAACTGGTGGTTTGGTTGCCTTTGGCAAAAGCAGCTATTCTAACAGATAGTTCGGAAATGGGCCTGTATTCAATTCAGGAGAATGGTGAAATAAACGGATTGAATATAGTAATAGAAAAGGATTTGCAATGTCTGGAAAACACCCATGAAGACCAGTCGGATATGTATGATAATCCAAAGAAGTCCTGCTAGTAGATTTCTACCCGATAAAATTGAGTGTGTATGATTGAAAAGCAAGCATCCGGAACACCAAATCCGGAGGGGCCTGAAGCGTTAAAAGGGTTGCGGTTAACAAGGCCTTCGGATCAGGCAGTCGGTTTTCAGGCAGTACTGAATTCCATGCAGCATTTGCTCAGGGAGATGGGCCCTCTGCGTGCCTTTACAGCCATGAATAAACTGAATCAGCACAATGGAATTGATTGTCCGGGTTGCGCCTGGCCCGATCCGGATGATGAACGCAGCCGATTAGGAGAATACTGCGAAAATGGCGCTAAAGCCATCGCAGAAGAAGCTACCGCCAAAGCATTGACGGCTGATTTTTTTGCAAGTCACTCCGTTGCGGAGCTCGCTGCTCTGGACGATTACACCATCGGGAAAATGGGCCGCATTGCCCAACCCGTGTTTCTGCCTGATAATGGAACCCATTACCAACCCATCAGCTGGGAAGCTGCCTTCAAAAAAATAGCAACCAAACTCAACAGCCTTTCATCTCCCAATGAAGCAGTGTTTTATACCAGTGGAAGAACAAGTAATGAAGCGGCTTTTTTGTACCAGCTTTTTATCCGGGCTTTTGGTACCAATAACCTGCCCGATTGCAGCAATATGTGTCATGAAAGCAGTGGGGTTGCACTCGGGGAAAGTTTAGGTATTGGAAAAGGTTCGGTAACACTGGAAGATTTTTATGAAGCAGAAATGATCTTAATTTTAGGACAGAATCCGGGCACCAATCATCCCCGTATGTTGTCGGCATTAAAAAAGGCGGTTGATAATGGAGCATTAATCGTCTCCATCAATCCATTGGAAGAAGCCGGTTTGAAAGCATTTGCAGATCCGCAGCAAATAAGCGGATTAATGGGACAGTCCACCCCTCTGGCTTCCATGCACCTGCCTGTTAAAATCAATGGTGATATGGCATTGATTCAGGCGCTTATTCAACTGTTGCTGAATTTTGAAGATGAACATCCTGGAAAAGTACTGGATCACAGTTTCATCCAAACTCAAACAAGCGGATTTCAGGAATATGCAGCACATATTCAGTCAAAAGATTTTAATGAGTTATGCCGGATAAGCGGAATCTTGCCGGATCAGGTTCATCAATTGGCGGAACTGCTGAAATTCAAAAAGAAAATTATCATCTGTTGGGCAATGGGATTGACCCAGCATAAAAATGCCGTGGACACTATAAAGGAGCTGGTGAATCTTTTGCTGATAAAAGGCAGTATAGGAAAACCAGGTGCAGGTACCTGTCCGGTTAGAGGACATAGCAATGTACAGGGCGATCGTACCATGGGTATTTATGAAAAACCCTGGAAATGGTTATTGGAGAATATTGAAAAGAATTACAAATTCAAACCTCCGGCTAAGGATGGTTATGATGTAGTGGAGTCCATTCATGCCATGAACGAAGGAAGGGTTCGGGTGTTTTTTGCAATGGGTGGAAATTTTTTAAGCGCAACACCTGATACGCTTTATACGGCTGCCGGATTGAGAAATACGGATCTGACGGTGCAGGTATCAACCAAACTGAACCGAAGTCATCTGATTACAGGTAAAGAAGCCATTATTCTTCCAACTTTGGGCAGAACGGATCTTGATTTGCAACTCGGTGTAGAACAGTTTGTAAGTTGCGAAAATTCAATGGGCGTGGTACAACTCAGTAAAGGAAATCTGAAACCAGTTAGCAAAGACTTGCTGAGTGAGGTTGCTATTGTATGTCGCCTGGCTAAAGCAACCCTGAGTATGTGTAGTTCAATTCAATGGGATCAACTGCAAAATAATTATGACCTGATCCGGGATGAAATTGAACGAACCATTCCAGGCTTTGAGGACTACAATAAACGGGTTCGTCAAAGAGGCGGCTTTTATCTCCCCAATAGTTCAAGGGAGGGTAATTTCCCTACCGGTACTGCTAAAGCAAATTTCAATATTGCTGAGCCTCTTGTCACAATACTAAAGCCGGGAGAATTAATGATGATGACGATCCGAAGCCATGACCAGTATAATACCACCATTTATGGATGGGACGATCGGTACAGAGGAATCAAAAATGAACGAAGGGTTATTCTGATGAATGAAAAAGATATGCAGGCATTGGGATTGAAACAATTGGATCAGGTGGATCTCTTCAATTATCATGAAGGTCGGGAGCGGGTTGCCAGAAAATTTCTGGTAATCGCCTATTCAATTCCTGAGCAATGCTGTGCTACTTATTTTCCGGAAACCAATGTGCTGGTGCCCATTAACTCTGTTGCAGCTAAAAGTAATACACCTACCAGTAAACTGGTGGTGATAGAATTGAAAAGAAGGAATTAATAATTAATTATCAGATGCTGATGAAAGCAAATTAGTCAACATCATAGTTTTGATCCGTCAAAAATAATAAGCCCAGTGGTGACGAATCGATTGATTCGTCACTACCTGGCACTAGGGCTCCTGCAGCTTTTGTTTCATGGGCAATTCCTTTTCGGCTCTTTTCCAAAGCAGACTGGCATATTGCTGGCTGAATTTTTCAATACTACTCGGGTTGTAGGCTTCTGTTTGAACTGACCAGAGCTGCTCCTCGGTTTTAACATCAAATAAATTGCCTTCCAGAAAATAGGTTTTATCTGTTGTATAATATCCCGGATTATAACCAAAAGGATACCAGTAATTATAATAACCCCAGAATCCCCGGCCATAATAACCCATAAAAGGCTGGTAGGGCATGGAGCCGGGTACATAACGTGATTCACTTTCCTTATCCACCAGTGCCACGGTAAAAATGGCATCGCTGTTCAATTCTCTGATCTTCCCCAGCATGGCTTCCCGATCCGGCATTTTGTCATCCGTAAAGGCGGAACGAAGGGCGTCGGAGCTTTTAATTGCAGTATAACCTTTGGTACTTATGAAAGCTGCCAGTTCATTCTCGATTTTTGCTTTTACCGACTGCCGGCTGCTTAAGACGGCAATAAAAATAGTTTTATACGCTGTGCCGGAAGGCCATTTCGGGTTTACCCAGGAGCTGGTAATTTTTTGTGAAGGTCCACAGCTTAGCAGCAGGCAGAGCAAAAGACTCATACAGCTAGCAAGTGCTCGCATACAATTGATTTACAGGTTAATGAATAACGTGTTCCTGCTACAAGTAAAGAGCCCTTGCAATTCCTGTATGAATATACTGAATTCTGCTGCTTATTTCCGGTATTCCAGTTTCAGGCAATTAAAACATTGTGCATCAATAACAGGCTCGAAATCCATATCAAGATGTGATTGAAAAGTATCCTCCGTATTCCATTTCCGGAGCTTAAGGGCCTGTCCCTGGTAGGTAGCACTGATCCGGTATTTGCCTATCGGAAGATCCTGAACCGTATCGCCATCAGCAGATAACCGCGTAATAACCTGACCTGCCGACCCGTCTATCAGGTTTCCCAATGGTTCAAATCTCCAGTTGATCTCGCGTTCATTCTCCACAAAATCACCCGGGAAATTATCAAAACTTACCAGGCCTCCAAAAGTTCCTGCCAGTGGCGATGGCATTTCTCCCGTCAATTCCCAGGTGAAGTTTCGCACCCCACCCTCTCTGCCAAATCCTTCTACCTTATCTGGTTTAAGGTAAATAGTGTATTGTTTACCGTTGTAGCTAACCTGATGTTGGGCAAAAGCAAACCAGGAACCGGTTGGAACCGTGATGGAATACTTGCCTTCACTATTTGTTCGGGCGGTAATATTGGAGTTGAAAAAAATAGAATTGTCCACAATAATTTTGACATTGTTCAACGCTGTGCCATCCTTCTTTTTTGCAGTTCCTGTTAGTTTGCCAACTGAGCTTCCTTCCGTGCCATCATCTTTTTCAGAACAACTGATAATACATCCACAAACGCTTACTGCCAAAATAAAACTGACTGTTTTAAAATATTTCATAGATCGATTATTTCTTTGTTAATGACAAAGAACAATCGGCTAAACGAATTCATTTCAGACAGGGATAGCTGCAGTTGAACTGTTTAAATTGTCTGTTAAGCCGGAATCTTTTCCGCTCAGTTATTGAAAAGGCGTTTTCTGAGTTCAGGAAAGCGGTAAATGGCCACCAGCCAAACCAGGATCTGTAATACAAGCGGTACCATTATCGGTTGGCTGCCGATAAAATGTACCGCCATTGCGCCACCCAGATAAGCGACCCCCAACAATGCTGCCAGCACCCCGGTTCTGGGAACCAGCCAAAGGGCAGCTATCACCAATTCCAATATACCCAGCAACTGCACATGGCTCTTTCCTCCCAGTCCCGCTGCCATTGTTGCGGCCTGCAAAAAAGCCAGATTAGCCATTCAGGATACCCTTGAGGTGGTGGGAGGGAAATGGAAGTACACGGACTGGTTACCAGGCGGGTCTGCAATACCAAACCCGTAACGGTAGAGTATGAGCTGACGGAGTATAGTGACAGCCTTTCTGAAGTAGTTGAAGCCATGCATAAATGGGGTATGGCACATCGGCAGAAGATTATTCAGGGTGATTAATGCTTTTTTTGTACGGATATTATCCGTACATTTGAATTGTAAATGCAAACGTTATGAAATCTGCCATGTCCCGGTTTGATACCCGACTGCCTGAATCGCAAAAGGAATTTTTTGAGTATGCTGCCAATCTAGGTGGTTATAGAACACTCACGGAATTTGTTATAGTTACAGTACAAAGCAAGGCGGATGAAATTGTAGAAAAGCACCGGACCTTTCTTGCTACAAAAAATGACGAGGATGTCTTTTTTTATGCCATCATAAATCCTCCTGCACCAAATAAACAGCTGCAGGCTGCTATGAAGAAGTACAAAAAGCAGACGGATAAAAAATGAATTTTCTAACTGTTACGCTGACTGGCTTGCACGAAAGAGAAAGCTTTTGTTGTGGCAATGCACAGCTTGATATTTATTTTCAGAAACAGGCTAAGCAGGACATAAAGAGAAAACTTTCTGTGTGCTTCGTACTTCCGGATGGGAATAAAGTTAAAGGATACTATACTTTATCGAGTGCTTCAGTAATAAGAGCTCAACTACCTGAGGATCTTATAAAAAAACTTCCTCCTTCCTATACTGATTTGCCGGTGATTTTATTGGGGCGGCTTGCTGTAAGCCAGGAATATCAGGGCCAGGGTCTGGGTGAAACCATCTTAATGGATGCGCTTAGTCGCAGTTACCAGGTATCCCTACAAATTGGATCGATGGCTGTAGTTGTTGACCCAATAGACCAGGCTGCAATTAAATTCTATGAGAAATATGGCTTTATTCAGCTTCCTGATAGTGGAAAAATGTTCCTTCCAATGGCCACCATTGCACAACTGCATGGTTAAAGTTATTTTTCTATAACGATAGCCAATCCCGAAAGGCAGCCGTAACCGCCTGACTCGTTACGAGTTGTTCCTGAATACCCTTTAAGCTGATGGTGATGGCATTTTTATCAGGCCTGTCCAGCTTTTCAATAAAAACCCGGTGTACCAGTTCACTTCGGTTGATGCGGTAAAAGGCAGCAGGATCCACTTCGTCTTCAATTTCTTTCAGGGTTTCGAAAGACAATGCATGTTTTTTTCCCTGCTGATCTACAGCAAACACCAATCCATCCGATGCACGAAAAAAGACAATATCGCTGCTGTATAAAAAATAGGTGCTGCGGCCAAGGTTTACTGCAAATTGCTGGCGATATTTTCTTTCCTGTTTCGGCTGCTGCAATAATTGAGCTAGTTGTTGCAGCAGCGCCGTCTGATTAACGGGTTGCGCCCTCAACGACAGGTATTTTTTCCAGGCCTTCTGAAACCGCTCCAGGCTAAATGGCTTCAACAGGTATTCAATACCGCTGGTTTCAAAAGCTTCCATCAGAAATTGATTATAAGAAGTAGTGAAGATAACGGGGATGGATAGGGGATGCTCTATATAAAACTCCATCACATTTCCATCCTTTAATTCAATGTCTGATAGAATCAGATCGATGTCCGGTTTATGCTTTAAAAACTCCGCTACTTCTGCAACCGTGCTCAATTCAGCCAGAATTGTGACTTCTTCCTCCACCTGTTCCAGAAAACGGTTTAGTTTTCTAAGAGCAGGTGCTTCATCTTCAATTAGTAAAATTCGGATCATGGTTTGGAAGGTACTATAAAGGGAAGAGATACTATAAATTGATCCGCCTTTGCCCGGATGGAAATCGACGTGGGCGAAAGCAATGCATATTGCTGTTGCAGGTTTTTCAGTGATCGTCCTCCGGTTGTTTTTTTGGATGGTTTCGGTACAAGCGTATTGGTTACTGTAATGGATTCCGTAAAATTTACCTGAATTTTTATTGGTTGTTGCCGGGTGCCCAAATTATGTTCTATTGCATTTTCCAGCAATAACTGCAGGGTGAGTGGAGGAATCAGCAGGTCGTTCGGGATTGTTCCGCTAAGCTCCAACTGATACGCATCCTGGTATTTATGTTGCATCAGCCGGAAATATTGTTGGGCAAATTTCCATTCTTCCTCCAACGGCACCAGTTTTCTGTCTGAGCTTTCCAATACATACCGATACAATTCTGCAAAATCATTCAGGAAGGCGGATGCGGTAGTTTTGTCTTCATCAATCAACTGGTCCAGCACATTCAGGTTATTGAATAAAAAATGCGGATTTAACTGAGCCTTTAATTGAGCAATTCTGCTGGAAGAAATGGATTGGTCATAAGAGGCAATTGCAGCTGCTTTTTCCTTGTTTTTCTGGTAATAGCTATAGGCCAGAAAGAATCCGCCATAAATGAACACATCCAGCAAGCGGTTCAGTTGAACAATCAGCAATGTTTGCTGATTAAAATTTCTTTCTACCGTATCAAAGGCCAGCGCAATCAGGTAAGAGAACAGGTTACTGAACAGTAGGTAGATCAGCAGGCTGGTGCCCAGTAGTTGCAGTGCTATCCGGATACTGAAATCCGCCTGCTTTTTATTGAGCTGCTGCAGAATCTGCGACATAATAAAATAAATCACCAGTGCATTGATAAAGCTTGCCAGAGCTGCTTCCGGGGTGAAAAGATAGGCATTCAGCTCCCGGCCTGCCACCAGCCTTGTCTGAATAGACGCTATATATCCGAACAGCAGTGTAAACAACAGGAAAAAGCGATGCTGATAAACTATATTCAGTAACCTGTTCTTCATTCCGTTTATTTTTTTGCAGGCGTTGGGAAGGATTGAACTACAGTACCTTTTTCATCAAAGAAATCGAGTCTGGCATTGTTTGCTTTATCAACATAAAACATGGCTCTTGGCATTCCATTGTTGTCAAAAAGAAACAATCCATTGTTTTCGCTTCCTGATTTTCCCAGCATAATTCTTGGGGCGCCTCCGATTAAACCCTGTGCAAGATAGTCCTGGTATTTCTTTTCTGCGGCTCCAGGGTCTTTTTTTCTGAGTGAATCCAATTCCATATTGATGGCATGGATTCCGGCCTGTGTTTCCTTAACCGGACGATCATTAAAAACCAGCCGGCTGCTGACCATTCGTTTTTCACCCTGCTGATAATCCTGGGTAATCAATTGCATCACCTGATCGCCATCATATTGGTCGTAGGTGAGCGAGAGTCCGGAATTATGACCATTCCCTTTTTTCTGTCCGTCGTAGATAAATCCACCGCATTCAATACCGTCTTCATTGAAAAACAGCATACCGGATCGCTTTTTACGCTGCACGTTCGTGGGACGGCTATTAATGGAGTCCTTCCCATTGGGGAAGAGCGCGGCATTGGTGATTACCATCCGGGTAGTACCATCTGCTTCCACAATATTGATGCGTTGTACATTAATTTCAGTGAATTTTTCAATGCCTGTTCCGGTGAAGGCGCTGGAGGCCAGTAGAATGGCAGCTCCTGCAGTAATGGCGGCAAAACTTCGGAGGAATACCAGTTCGCGGTTGATTTTTTTCATGATAGCTGTGTTTGTTTGATGTTTCAAAACTAAACACAGCTATTGCCGGCAATGGAGACAACCGAATGAATGCCGGAAAATTCCGAATGAATGGAATAGACTATTGGGGAACTAATAACCGAATTGCATACCTGGCTGAAATGCGTTTAGCCATTTGCTCCAATTCCTGCTGATTGCGGGGTTGCATCGGGGTGGTTATCGGATCGCCTTTACACGGTTCACTAAATTCCATAAAATAATTCCAAAGATCGCCCGGTGTCATAATTGTTAATATGCGCGCTGTTTCGGAAATTATTTTAAAATAATGAGGAACATTACGTGGAGCAAAAAGAAAATCACCGGCAGCAATTCGCGTCAGTTTTCCGTTGATATAAAAGTCGACGATCCCTTCTAAAATATAAAAGCTCTCATCTTCTTTTTCGTGAAGGTGTGGTGGTGGCTCTGCGCCTTTGGGTAACACCAAATCCAGAACGGCCATTTCGCCTCCTGATTGTTCCGGAGAAAGAACTGTTTTAAAATAGCCACCCTGGTAATTTCGGAAATCATTCATAATTAGGATAATTTAAGTTTCGGCAATATTGCATTGAATTCATCTGTTGATAAAGAATGATCGATCTATTAGGCATTAAGTAGACAGAAGGTTGTTGTCAGGGATAATTGGCGCTGTTATTAGGAGTAGTATGCTTTATTTTGTCGATGAAATCCTTCTTTCGTCTACGTTTCCGTTGAGTTGCACGTTTACCGGTTAATTTTGAACCTATTAATGATCACCAGACTATTTTCCAGATATCCCATAATAAGACATGTAGTCTTTTGGATTCCGCCATTTCTATTGTTAACCTATATATACGGAACGGCATTTGAAAGTTTTGAATTGGGTATGAAAGTAATTGCAATGCTTATGCCTGTTCACTTGCTATATTTTTACCTGTTAGATTTTGTAGTTGTAAAACACTATTATATCAAAGGTCAATACCTGCGTGCGTTTTTAGTTACTATGGTAATCATTTTGTTCAGTAGCTTTTTATACAGGGTAGTGGAGATATTTCTGACAGATCCCTATATTGTGTATTTCTATCAACAAACAGATCCTGATTATTCCTGGGATAAAATAGACATGAATTGGACGGATCAGTTATTTCACCCGATTTATTTTGTCACTGCCCTTGAACGTAGTAACGCTGTTGTTTGGATTGGAATTACACTGCGTTTGTTTAACCTGTCGCATGAAAGAAAACAATTTGCCTTACAGGCGGAGCTTGATTTTTTAAAAGCACAGCTTCATCCGCATTTCCTGTTTAATTCATTGAATAATATTTATTCACTTTCTTTGGACCGATCAGAAAAAACTCCTGAGGTAGTGTTGGGTATTTCCAATATACTCAGGTATTCTCTTTATGAATGTACGGCACAGGAAGTTTCACTTAACAGAGATATTGAAATTCTGAACGATTATATCAAATTGGAACAACTCAGGTATGAAGATCGTCTGGAGTTGAATGTATTTATATGCAGGAACTCAGACGGCCTCCGGATTGCCCCTTTACTGATGCTTCCGCTGGTGGAAAATGCGTTCAAGCATGGAACGGGAACTACAATTGATACCCCCTGGATCAATATACAGTTGCATATTAACGGGCAGAACCTGACATTAAATATCAGTAATAGCAAAGCGGATTCACCTCCTTATGATAAGGGGGTATCAGGGAAAATTGGAGTAGAGAATGTACGGAAACGGCTGGAGCTGCTTTATCCCGGTAAACATGAACTTGTTTTTTTTGATGAACAGGATTGTTTCATTACGGTACTTACCCTCCAATTAACAAACTGAATTTTGGCTAAATGGCAATACGAACATTTATAATAGATGATGAACCAAGGGCTGTTGAAGTAATAAAAAAGTATGTTCAACAGGTTCCTGAAATTGAATTGGTTGGAACATTTAACAGTGGAATACCTGCATTTCAGGAATTGCAGCGCAATAAAGTGGATCTGTTGTTTTTGGATATTAATATGCCCGGACTTTCGGGAACGGATTTGATCAGAAGTTTACAGCACCCACCCCTGGTTATATTTACAACTGCCTATATGGAATATGCAATTGATGGATTTGATCTGAATGCGGTAGATTATCTGCTTAAGCCAATACCGTTCGAACGATTTCTCCGGGCAATTGAGAAGGTCATCAACCAGTATAAGCTAAGGACAATGACCTTACCCGAATCCAATCCGGTAAAGCCATTTGTTCCGGATCGTCCGTTTTACATTTATATGCGGATCGACCGGCAATTGATTAAAGTGGATACAGAGGAAATTCTGTGGATTGAAAGTGATAAGGACTATATCAAAGTGGTAACGGGAAAGCAGACCTATATGACAAAGCAGAAAATAAGCGCCATGGAAAACCTGTTGCCTATCTGGGCATTTTTGCGTGTACACAGATCGTTTATTGTGCCGCTTAATAAAGTGAAAGGATACAATCCCAATTATGTTCTGATTGACTCAAGAAAGATTCCAATTGGAAAAAATTATAAACAAATCTGCATTGAAAAGTTTAACCCGGGGAACCAGAGCTCCCCGGTGTTTATTGATTAAGCTTTTCGTCGCATCCTGAATTTTCCTGTTATTTGTTTGCTTTTATTATAACAATCAGATTCTCTGGTATAAACGGTTGCAGTAAATTCACCTTCTATAATTCCACCGATAGACCCGAAGCTGGAAATCACTAATTTTCCATTCCCGTATCGGGGTGTTGATTCATTACAGTTATAATAGGTGCCCTGGTATATTACATTTGATTGCGACGACAAGAATACCTGCATGTTAAAATTATCCGGATTAGTAGCAGAACCCATATCATAATTTCCGGCCTTACCCGCATTCAGTGTAATATTTACACCGCCTGTCAGTCCTGTTCCTCCAAGTATAGTTGTAGTTCCCAGTACTGCAGCATCAAGAGAGAGTCCGATATGGCTGCTGCCATCAATTTCCCAGGTGAAATATTCATCAGGAGTTAGTTGGATGGGAACCTGAACCAGTACCAACCCCGTATTCCCTGGCCGGTCGGGGTGTCGCTGGCTAACCATGTTTTTTATTCGCACTCCAACAGCGATGGTTTGCGGTGCTGATATAACCTCAGGTGCTTTGTAGTTGCTGGTTGATTTTTTAGCCTGTCCGATTGTACCCGGACCATTTACAAACCATTCTTCTATGTTTTTAGAGGGCACTTCAATATCCGGCGAAAGCAATTCATCTCCTGGTATTGCATCAGAGTAGGTGACGGTGAGTGTTGTTTCTTCATTGGCAGATAAAGCATATTTTTCGGCATTGATATAAAATAATCGCTGAATTGTCCAATCACTGAAATGCCTTGTTTTGGTTTGCAGTTTTTTGTTTTCCTTATCGATGGTTGTTTGAATTGCCCTGTGCCAATAGCCCTCTTTATCCTGATAAGCAAGGTATAAATCATTTTCATTGGTACCGATCAAATCATCGTTTGTATACCTGATTGTTATAGTTACCTCTTTTTCGAAATTTACATTTTCCGGTCCCAGTCTGTACGCATTTCCGGTTCCTGACTGAAGCGTTAAGGTAACGGGTTGAATGGTAAAATTGGTAAGTGAACTCACTGCTCCCTGGGGAATATCTACCTGAATGGCCCCATCGGCGCTTAGAATACGCCCGCCATCCGTTCCAATTGTTTTGCTTGTTGCAGTTCCAATAGCTGTTCCATGATTTACCGGTACCGGAGGATTGCTGGCAGGGGTACCTGGCTTTGATTTCTGACAGGAGAATAGTGCCGCCGCCAGTAGGATAAATAGAATTGATATGCCTGATTTAAAATTGATACTCATTGTATGCTTAGTTGATTTCCTGTAGAGTTGTTTTGGAAGTGGTGGTGGTTACGAGCTCTTTAATTTCTCCGGTTGGAAGTACTACAATAGTTACAAGCCTGCTTGAATTTTCCTGCTTCACTATACCAATTCCATGCGCCACCCAAACAGAAATGGTTTCTTCACCACTGGAGGTATATTCGCCGTCTTTGTTTTTTTGAATTGTTTTTGAGCGGGTACCATACATAAATTTATTGCAGACAAAAGTTCCGGCTGGCAGTTCAACCGTTTCAACTTTTGAGATACCCGATTCCAGTAGCAGGTTTTGCTCAAGTGAGGAAGGATCTCCATGATTGGTGTATTCAAGACGTTGTCCCTGTAACAAGGGGCCGGATAGAGATAAAATACTGTTTTCTTTTATGCTATTTTCCATTGTCATCCAGGCCGGGAATCCAAAGAGTTCAGCTTTTTTAATGGTAATATTGGGCATACTGCCGAACATTTTGATTGTCTGATTCCAAACCTCCGGAACAACTATTTCATGATAGGTTTTTCCCGCAAGTGAAAAGAGTTTATGATCCAATAAAAGAATATTTCCGGCAGATTCCAGTTCGGTGTGCAGGTTAAAAACGGTTATTCCTGCGGAATCTTTTTCATTGGAGATCCATTGGGTGGAGTTTGCAGCCGGACTACCTTCAGACTCAATTTTGTACCTGTATTTTTTATTTTTCTGAGGAATAAAATTGGCCGGCTTCTCCGGGTCGTTTTTTTCTATTGTTTCCGGTTCACAACCGGTACTGATAAAAAAGAGCAATAGAATGCCCGTCAATTTAACAATAGATGTCTTTTCTTTAATTTGATTCATAGTAAGAAATGGTTTAAGAGCTGCGAAGCTAGCAGATGGAATAGCTCAGATATTTTCTAATCGACCTGCGGTTGATTTTGAAGACAGATTCCTGAATAGGTCGATGGAAGAATTACTTTATTATCATGTGCTTAACAACCGGAGGGCAGAATTTACGAAGCAGCGTGCGTTTAAATCCGGTTGTAATAGCAAGGATATTTAATAGAGCAAATAAAGGCAGGATCAAAAAACGCGGACCTTCCACCTGCATATCGCTTATGTTTGCTACTACAGCCAGCGCAAGCGGGTTTTTGGGAATTCCATTGGCATCCGTTTTATTTTCAGCTGCCAGTCCGTATAAAATCCGCAGCGCATTTTCGAAACCCTCCGATCCTGGTTGTATCAGGGTGGTAAACAGCACGGGGAACAGGTGTTCATTTGAAAACCGATGCCACTGCATTTTTTGTACTACAAATTTGTCACCTACTCTGAGGTGGATGACCCTGTCCTTCAGGGTGAGGGTAAGTATGCCTTCACTTACGATAAACGTTTCTGAGAAGTTTTTGTGAAAATGCAGAGGAGTGCCTCCTCCTGGCATTAGTTTTACCAGCAACGTACTTATTCTTCCATTTGTTGATGCGGCAGTTTGGATAAAACTTACCTCGTCTTTGATAATTGGGTTTACGATTGTTTCATGCATCCTGCAATGCTATTAATAAGCAGGCAGGTTTTGTACTGACATCGATAGATGGATACTTTAAGAGACAGAGAATGGATTGTGTCGTTGAATTTTTCCTAAATTGGCGTATGAAAAAGGAGTTGAAGCAGGATGATTCAGAAAGAAAGTTTTTGCTCGATCTGGGAAATGATATAACCCGGGTACGGGATAAGAATGATCTCATCATACTATTCAAAAAACGGATTAACCGACTATTCTATTTTACCCATACAATAGTGACCCTGATTGATCCCAAGGATGAAATCTACGTTCCCTTCCTGTTGGACAATACTGGCTCGCCAATTCGTTCGCATGAGCGATATCAGGAAATGGTTCAAGGGCGATTTACGTTGAATGAACCATTTATACAGACCGTACTTAATTCTGAAGTTCCGGTTTCATTTCTTCTTGAAGAAATTATGGATGAGCCCCTTAGTCCGCCATTTCTGCGTGTCAATTATGATAAGGGTGTCAGGGAAATTTTGATGACCAGACTAATGAAAGAGGGGAAGCCGATAGGTTTTATTCATATTTACTCTGATAAAACAGACAGTTTCTCCAGGGAATTTCGGAATGTAATGGAAGCAATTGCACCCCTATTGTCAAGTGCTGTTTCCAATATCATTCAGAATGAAGAATTGTTGAATAAAGAAAAGGAAAAGTCCTTTCTGCTTGATTTCAGTAAGGATATCGCCGCTGTAAGATCCAAAGAAGACCTGGCAGATGCGGTTCGTATAACCTTACGCAAACTGAATCGAACCGGTGGATTTGTTATCCGAAGAATCAATGAGGATAACAGGACATTGAGTGCTTATATTTATGATCTTAGTAAAACACATGATCCAGTTTATTTAAATGCATTGGAGAATGCCAGTTATCCTATAAATGATGGTTTGCAGGACCGTGTATTAAATAGCCCCATTCCTTTATTGTTTAATATAGAACGGGAAATTAAAAGAGGTATAACCTCAGATTATCTGCAATATTGGAAGAAAATGGGTTTAAAGGAAGTGGTTGGTATTCGGCTTCGAAACGGTGAAACCAATCATGGAATCCTGTTTTTGGATATCGAAATAATTAATGTGCCCTTATTACAGGGAATTTGTGCCCAAATCTCTGTTGCAGTTGCCAATATTAAGGCAAATGAAAAAATAGAAAGCAAACAGCTGGAGCAGGGGTTTTTGCTTGAATTCAGTAATGATATTACACAGGTTAGAACCAAAGAGGATTTACAGCTTGCTATTTTTAAGGTGCTTGATCAAATCCTGCATACTAAACTTGCCATGATCCGGCTTATCGCTGAAGACGGTGTTACCCTTTTGCCTTATATGAATGATGAAAGCCTGTTTCCCAATGCTAAAATTCATTTGGAGAAAATGGCAACTCACCCTGTTACAATTAAAGAGCATTATAATGCGCAGGTACTGGCAAGCAAGGAGGGCATGATCTTTAATGTTGAAGAAGAACTCAAAGCGGGATCAGGTTATGCACAACTATGGAAAACTACCGGTTTGAAAAATGTATATGGACTTCCATTAAGAGCAGGCGATAAAAATATTGGTACCATCTGGTTGATAGCAAACAGGTTGAGCAGGATGTTGATGAAGGGCATTTGTGATCAGTTATCTGTTGCCATAGCCAATATACAGGCAAATGAAAAATTGATGGCCTATAAGAAGCAACTGGAAGTTGAGAATGATTACCTGAAAGAGCAGATTAAAACCATTTATAATTTCTCCGAAATTGTCGGCAGTGGAGAGAATATGCAAAAAGTATATCGGCTGATGTCTTTGGTGGCAGAATCAACCACCACCGTACTTATTCTGGGAGAAACCGGTACCGGCAAGGAACTTATTGCCAGGGCCATTCATAATACCTCACCCCGCAATGGTAAGCTGATGGTGAAAGTGAATTGCGCAGCCCTGCCGGCAACTTTAATTGAGAGCGAATTATTTGGGCATGAAAAAGGTTCCTTTACCGGTGCCATCGAGCGGAGAATCGGTAAATTTGAATTGGCTAATAACAGCACAATTTTTCTCGACGAAATAGGGGAGCTGCCTCTTGAAGCGCAATCAAAATTATTACGTGTTATTCAGGAACGGGAACTGGAGCGGCTTGGTGGTCAGCAAACCATTAAGGTTGATGTGCGATTGATTGCTGCTACCAATCGAAACCTTGAGCAGGAAGTAAAAGCAGGCCGCTTTCGTTCTGATCTTTATTTTCGGTTGAATGTTTTTCCCATTGAGCTGCCACCACTTCGTGATCGCCAGGAGGATATTGAAGCACTTGCTAATTATTTCGTTGAGAAACACAGTCGCACAACGGGAAGGAGAGTAAAAAAAATTTCTCCTAAGGTTATACAACAACTTAGGGCCTATACCTGGCCCGGCAATATACGGGAACTGGAACACCTGATTGAACGAAGTATGTTATTGTCTTCGGACCAAACCCTGAATGAAGTTTATATTCCGCAAACAGGTTCTTCGGAAAATCAAGACCCGGCAATGTTGATGAGCCGGTCATTAGATGAAGTAGAGCGTATGTACATTATTGAAACGCTGAAACGCTGTAGTGGTAAAATTTCGGGACCCGGAAGTGCTGCTGAGGTATTGAAAATTCCTGGCAATACGCTTCATTCCAAAATGAAAAAGCTGGAGATTAAAAAGAGCGATTATATTGGCTGATCCCGATCAACCGCATTTCCCTGAATAAAGTGAGTTGTTTCGTGTTTTCACTAAATACAGTGAAATAATTATAATGGATTTGTTCTAACGATTTGATTTTCAATTGATTGATTTATTGGCATGTCCTTCGTCTGATAGGAACAAACACCAATAAAAATCAAATTATGAAAGTAGTTGTAATCGGAGGCTCCGGTCTCATTGGAACAAAAGTAGTAGCCATTCTTCGCCAGGCAGGTCATCAGGTAATTGTTGGCTCACCGGCAACCGGCATTAACACCATTACCGGAGAAGGATTGGCAGAAGCCATGAATGAAACCGATATCGTTATTGATCTTGCCAATTCTCCTTCCTTTGAAGACAATGCAGTGCTGGAGTTTTTTCAAACAGCAGGTCGTAATCTGTTGGCGGCTGAAATTAATGCAGGAGTTAAACACCATATTGCCCTTTCCATTGTAGGGGTTGATATCATGCAGAACATTGGTTATATGCGGGCGAAACTGGTTCAGGAGAACCTGATTCAAAAATCCGGTGTTCAGTATTCAATTATTCGAAGCACCCAGTTCATGGAATTTCTTGCAGGCATTGCCAATCAGGCAACGGATGGTACTGAAGTGCATCTTTCCAATGTAAAATTCCAGCCAATTGCTGCCGATGATGTAGCCAATTTTGTTGCGAAATATGCACAGCAGGCACCAATTAATGGAATCGTTGAAATTGCCGGACCAGAGCGTTTTGAAATGTATGAGATCGTTGAAAAATACCTGCAACATTCCGGAGATCCACGTAAAGTTATTTCCAACGGCAGACCGGAATATTTTGGTGGTGAAATAACACATACTGCATTGGTGCCTGCCGGTAAAGCAGAGTTGGGTGCCATCGATTTTGAAAAATGGTGGAACAACCAGGCTAAGAAAATTTAATTAACATGAATCCCTTTTATCATTTACACCTTCCATTTATACATGGGAAAGAACACTCTCCAGACAATTCTGATCATACAGTAGTAATAAAAGATGAATCAAAACATTTTATCAGTGAAGGTGGCGAGTTTCTGGACGATGCCATTCGTATGGCTGATCTGCCCACTGTATATACCGAAGAAAGCGTAGCTCCTGGAAATCCCGATGGATTCTATTAAACTGTCTCAAAAACTTAACATGTTATGAAAAATTATGAATCACTTTCCTGTGCATTGAACGATCTCAAAAAAAAGGGATACGATGCAGATTTCACTACCGAAACGGATTGTCTCTATTGTAGTGATCTGGATATCCGACTCAATCCCGATGAATTCCATGTGGATGAAATAATCCATGTTGAAGGCGGTACTAATCCGAATGACAATTCCCTGATTTATGCCATTTCATCAGCAACAGGTGTGAAAGGTACAATAAAAGATATGGCGCAAAATCCGAAAGCAGCATCCATTCAGAAAGGCGTCAAAAACATGGTACTTGTGCATGGTGCTTTCGCTGATGGATCAAGTTGGGCAAAGATTATTCCAACGCTTCAGGAAAAAGGGTATAATGTAATTGCCGTTCAAAACCCCCTCACTTCATTGGAAGAAGATGTGGCGGCTACCAAACGCGCCATTGCATTAATGGATGGACCAGTATTGCTGGTGGGGCATTCTTATGGAGGTATGGTGATTTCGGAAGCCGGAAAAGATCCAAAAGTAGCCGGACTGCTATACGTATGTGCATTGATACCCAATGAGGGTGAATCTGTTGTGGATGTGGTGCAGAAATTTCCTGCAGCTGCGGGAAGTGCTGAAGGCATTCATTCGCATTTTGCACAGGATCTGCCAAAATCAGAACGGGATGTAATTTATGCCACGCAAACTCCCTGGGCAACAAGGGCAACAACTACCAAAATTGCTTCACCTGCCTGGAAAACCAAACCCTCCTGGTGTATTATCGGCACAAAGGATGAAATGGTAACACCGGAACTCGCAAGAGCAGAAGCGAAGATGATCAATGCAACCGTTTTGGAATTGTCCAGCAGCCATGTACCAATGGTTTCTCAGCCCGCAAAGGTTGCTGCCTTTATAATTGATTCTGCTACCAAACTATAATTTAATCAATCTAAAAATCAACAAAATGAATGAGTTTTTAATCGTGATTCACAGAGACATCACAAGCAAGCATCAACTGCCTTCACCAGATCAAATGAAAGAAGCCTTAAAACCTTACCAGGAATGGATTGCCGGAATAGCAGCTGCTAACAAGCTGGTAGCCCCTCCAAAACGCTGGGATCTCGATGGCAGAGTAATCAGTACTGCGAAAAAAATACATGAAGGTCCCTATGCAGAAGGCATGGTCTCCATCGGTGGTTTATTCCTGATAAAAGCAAACGACTATGAAGAAGCAGTTGAAATAGCAAAAGCCTGTCCCATCATTAAGTACGGCGCCATTGTAGAAGTGCGAATGGCAATACCTGCAGCATAAGTTTTCTGCATCATTTTTCAACTCCATCGTCTATAGGGTAAAAACAGTGATTGCCGCACAATTACTATCTTTGTGCCAGCGCAGTTGTTGTTTATTCAATTCAGAAAAATAAAAGGACTAAATGGAACTCGCTGCAATTTATACCCGGTTCTATCAGGTTTTATTGGGTTTTATTAAATCAAAAGTCAATAACCATCAGGATGCAGAAGATATCCTGCAAAATGTTTTTATAAAAGTAGCTGGAGGTGTGGGTGAACTGAATCGGAAAGAAAAGTTGCAGAGCTGGATCTATACCATCTCACGCAATTCCATCATCGATTATTACCGGGTTATTTCAGGTAAAAAAAGCATTTCCTCTGAGGAAGCTATTGCTGAACATTTTACTGATGAAGAATACATTGATACTACCAAAGGGCTGGATTACTGCCTCCTGAATTTTGTGAAACAGCTGCCGGAAGAATACCGGGATATCATTATTGATGTGGAGTTGAATGGGATAAAGCAGAAAGACCTTGCTGAAAAATATAAGCTGGCCTATCCCTCCGTACGATCACGCGTACAGAGAGGAAGAGAAAAGCTAAAACAAATTCTGCTGGACTGTTGTCATATTCAGTGGGATAACCGGGGAAATATTCTGGAAGTACAATCGAGATCAGCATGCGCCAAAGATGAAGCAGGTAGTTGTAAGAACTAGTGCATCAGTTTTTAGTTTTTCCGTCTATATAAGTGAATTAAAACGAATAAAGATGGAAATCAAAATTTCAGACATCCCGTTGCTTTTAAAAAGCAGGGTTAACCAGGATCAAACAGAAGTTGTCATTTCTTCCTGTTGTGCGATACCAGCTGTACCGGCTGCAACTGCATGTTGCACTCCGCTTAACAATCCGAAGGAAAATCAGGGGGCATGTTGTGAGCAACCGGAGGACGGATTGGCCTGTTGCAATAAAGCCTAAGCTATTTTATCATACCATCTATTTTGTATGCAGCAAAAACTACAAATAGTACTATCAGTATCGAAAAAACCAGCATTGACCAGTACCCCCTCTTTGCAGCTACAATAATTTTATCCGGTTTTTCCGGCAGGTATTTTAGGGAGATGGATTGTTCTCTTTTGTACTTATGCGGACTAGTTACAAAACTGGCTTCATGGTAATGACCGGGAATATTGCTGTTGTACCTGATATGGATACGGCAGGTAGTAGGACCCTTATGGAATTTTTTTGTCCTGATATCAGTTACTATTCCGGTTGTTGAAATACCGTCTTTTCTTATTTTCTCTTCAAGTAAGATGAAACTGATCGTTTTCCAGAGTGGAATACTGCCAATAAGAATAAGTAGGATATACAGAAGTATCATTTATTGAAGAGGTTGTTGATTTCGTTTTTGGTGAGGCGGATCCGGCCTTTATCGCAGGAGAGTTGAATGGTTTTTAATTGAACCAGTCCGGCAGCTTTGTAAACGGTAACCTTTGTATCACCCAGGGTGAATATTTTTATATAGTCTTTGTTGTTCCAGTTTTCTTTTTCGAAAAAAGACATAAGCAGGGAGTACAGGTTTTCCAGTGTATTGCCGCGGCTGCTAAAGCGAATACTGAAAAAACTTTTGAGTTCTTTCCTGTAATCTTCCAAAACAAGGATAAAGGAAGTATCTGAACTATTGGCTTTGTATTCGAGGCTGGCTTTGGGTACCCCAATGGTTTTTACCTGTCCGTATAGGGTCCATTTTTCTTTGCTGACTGTTTCTTCGGTAAGTTGAGCAGTTGCAGAAAATGCAGATGTCAACACGAAGCAGGTAAAGAACAGTGATTTAAGGAATAACTTTTTATTGTATTCCATCATATAGTTTAAATAAATGCTATATAAATATACGGTAATGCGTTAAAATGGTTGAACTATATATTCGTTTTCAGCTAGTTGCAGTGCCTGATTATGTTCATCTTTAGTGTTTTGAACTGCCTGTATTTAAAACCGACGATATGTTTAGATTAATTGCCCTTCTTACTGCCTTAACCTGCTTTTCCGGGACCCTGCCAGCCCAAACATTTACGGCAGGCCAATTGAAGATCAGCCTCAATGATTCCGGAGCTGTTACTGCCCTAAAAACTAATTCGGCCGGTCAGGATTACAGTGTTGCTGAACCCGGTTTATTACTGCAACTGGTGGTGGGCGGTGTGCGGCTGCGGCCCGAAAAAATACGGGTAAGCCGCAACCAGATCCAGCTCAGCTATGCGCAGAAAAAGCAGGCAACCCTGCAGTTAACCCCTAAACCCAATTATCTGCGGCTTGAGCTCACCGCTATCAGTGAAGGGGTGGATGCCGTGGTATGGGGACCTATTAACAACAGTATAGCAGATACCATTGGCAATGCAGTAGGGGTTGTACGCAATAAGAATTTTGCCATTGGCATTCAATGCCTCAATCCAAAAACTACGGGCGGTGAATTAATTAATGAAGAAGGGGCCGTGTTTGATTTGGGTACAACAGCCGTTGCCAAACCCTTCGGATCTTCCTTGCAGGCATTTACCATCAACCGATTAAAAGACCGTACCATAAAAGTCTGGGATCGCTGGCCTAATGTGCCGGTGAAAGGCATTAAGGAAGGCAGTCTTACCGGTTCGGCCATTGCCCTGTTCGGATGCGCCAATGCTGAGGTGTTGCCGGTGATTCAGCAGATTGCGAAAGACAATAAAATGCCGTACACCCTCTGGCAGAATGAGTGGATCAAAACGGCTGCAGAAACCGGCCGACCCTATATGATTACCACCTTCAACGAGAAAAACATAGATACCTTTATTCAGTATGCCGTACGCATGGGACTGGCTGGTGTGTACCACGAAGATCCCTTTGAAACCTGGGGTCATTTCCAATTGAAAAAAGAGTTATTCCCCAATGGCCGTAAAGGTTTTAAAGCCTGTGTGGATAAAGCGCATGCTGCAGGTTTGCGACTGGGTTTCCACACCCTTACTACTTTTCTTACCACAAATGATGCCTACATAACACCGGTGCCGGATAAACGGCTGGCTAAAGCCGGTGGTGCCAGTCTGGCGGCGGCTATTGGTGCCGATGATACCGAACTAACGGTAACCGACAAGGGCAGTTTTACGATGAAGAGTGATTTGAATTGTGTGCAGATTGGTGATGAGCTGATTCGGTTCACTGCTGTATCAGAAACGGCACCTTATGTACTAAGCGGTTGTTTGCGGGGTGCTTTCGGAACCAAAAAAGCCAGCCATGCAGCAGGTGCCATTGCCAATCGATTAATTGATCATCCTTATCAGGTATTGTTCCCCGACTGGGATTTACAAAAAGAAATTGCTTCCAATATTGCAGCATTTATAAATGAAACAGGAGCCGATCAAATGGATTTCGACGGGCACGAAGGTACTTATTCAACTGGCATGGGCGATTTGTCGTTCAATCAGTTTGCGGAAGACGTATTTCGTCAGTCAAAGCATCCGGTGGTGATGGGTTCCAGCCGGGCCAATCATTATTTCTGGCATATGAACAATTACCTTAATTGGGGCGAACCCTGGTATGGTGGATTTAGAGAAAGCCAATCGGATGTGCGCATCAATTACCAGAAATTTCATTCCTCCAACTATATGCCCAATATGCTGGGCTGGTTTCTGATTACGGCTACAACGGGGCCGGATGATATTGACTGGATGCTGGCGCGGGCCGCAGGTTATTCTGCCGGATATGCGCTGGTGATCAGGGAAAATGCACTGGGTAATCCGGCTATGAATGCCATTATTGAAAAAATGAATCAGTGGACCAAGGCACAACGCAGTGGCTTGTTCAGCAGTGCGCAAAAGGAATGGCTGAAGAATCCTGCCAATGAAGCCAGGATTTCCTTCCGGAACAATACCTATTACCTGGAAAAATTCCGGCAAAACATATTTGAGCATCAGGTAAGACAATTGCAGCCGGGTGAGCCATCGCGTATCAGTTGGGATTTTGAGAATCCTTCGCAGGAACAGGCACCCCAGATCCAATTGCTGGTAAAAGGAGAAGAGGGAAAGCTGGAGAAACCGGTAATCGAACTGGATCAGTTATTTCGGTTAGAGCTGCCAGTTACCATCAATGCGGGTGAAAGTTTGGTTATAGGGAAAGATGGCATCGCTACGTTATACAATCGAAAAGGGCAGCAGCTGAAAAAAATTGAACTGAGTAAGCCGTTGCCTGTTTTGAAACCTGGCAACCATAGTCTGGGTTTTGATGGGGGAAGACTGGTTCATACTGAGAGCAGGGTGCTGATAACGCTGACACTCTCAGAAAGAACGGAAGCACTGGCTGCGGGGAATTGAAGAAATAGCAGGAAATTAATTGGTGCCGGAACCCTGTGATTGTTTAATCGATTCCCGCAAACGTTTTCTGTTGGCGGAAGTGGATAACAGGTAATCGGTTTCAACAAGAGCGTTATACTCTTTCATTGAAATGATAACCACTGCTTCTTCGTTTGCATTTCGTGTAACTAGTAAAGTATCTGAAGAGTTTGATACTTCGTCCAGAAACTTTTTCATATTGGATTTCAATTGTGTAATAGAAACTGCTTTCATACTGATAGGTTTAATGTGGTAGAACTAATTTACAAATTTATTTACAGGTAATGGTAAAAACCACCCGCCAATGCGGGTGGTTTTCCTAATTTATGGCATAACAAATTCCTGGGTTCCTGTATTTTCAGGAATGTCTTTGGCGATAGCTCGGATGATGGAGCCGCTAAGGCTGGCATTCTCACGAACTGTGCTGTAAATCCACTTGTTGCGGTTGATGGGGTTCAGGATCGCGAGGCCTTCTTCCAACAATTCACCTGCAGCAGAAAGAATGCTGACACGTACAGAAGCAACTCTGAAATCATCTTTGGCCGTAACAACAATGGGTGAGCCGGTGAGTCCGGTATAAGCTGATACGTCTATCAGTTTAACTTCGGGCGCCTTAATAAAATCGCGGAAGGCGATATTGTAGGCGGTTTGTCCGGCAGCTTTTTTTTGTTGGTAGGCCGCTTTAAGTTCGGGGTTGGTAATAGCGCCCTTTGCGAAGAGGGAGGCTTCACCAAACAGTTCGCGCACACGTACTTGTTCTTCGGTAGCTACTGTGTTTGGATTAATGGTGGGCAGAGATGTTATAAAGGTTTTTTTACCTCTGGTTTTGTAAACAAACTGATCACCTACTTTTCCTTTTGCTCCTTTTACGAGCAGGTTTTTTGAAATATTGGACATAAAATATTCGGTTTTAAAAATGTAAAAAAATTGTTTGATTCATCTTTGGAAGGAAGTGGATTGGGGGTGCATCTCCCGCTCCACTTATGCACCGCTTCTTCAGATGAGTTTGTAAAATCTTGCGCAATTTTTTACAACACAACAATACAACCTGAGACAGGGCATTTCCAAAAAAAAGGAACGAACGGACGCTTTTAGGAACGAATCGACGTTTTTGGGAATGAAATGACATTCTCCTGCGCTTACTACCGGGATCCATGTACCATCCATGTACCAAAACAGCTTAATCCATGCATTATTCAGCTGAGCTTCAATTGAATAGTAGTTTCACAGCACCTGTTTGGTACATGGATGGCACATGATTTACGCGGTAACGGTACATGGATTAGACATAGATAAAGCAAGGATTAAACAACATCAGCTATCTAAAAAACAGATAAATTTGCTTTATGAGAGTATATCCGCAAATAAATAACAGCCTGTTGGGAGATGCAGCCGCTTCTGCCGGGGCAGACTTGTGGATTAAATTTCCTCAATTGCAGGATTGGATTGAGGGTGCAAAAAAGCCGACCGTCAACCAATTAGCAGATTTTGCAAAGGCTGTGCATATTCCATTTGGCTTTTTCTTTTTGGAAAGCCTTCCTCCAACTAAAAATACAATTCCGCTGTTCAGAACAAATAGTAAAACAGCTCATTTCGATTATAGCTATGAGTTAAGTGAAACTATCAATACTATACAAAAAAGGCAGGACTGGCTGGTAGATTATTTACGAAGTGAACAACAGGATGAGCTGGCATTTGTAGGAAGGTTTAATGAAAAACATCATTATGTAGAAATTGCTGGCGATATTAGGAAGGAGCTGAAGTTGCCAAATAATTGGTCTCAATTTCTTCCGGACAAAGACGCTGCATTAAAACATCTTATAAAGCAGGCTGAAGATGCCGGTATTTATGTGGCAATAAATGGTGTATTAGGTAATTCCAGTAAGAATCTGAATCCGGAAGAGTTCAAGGGATTTGTATTAAGTAATAAATGGGCACCCTATATTTTTATTAATGGTAAAGATTATCCGGCAGCTAAAATTTTTACGTTCATGCATGAGTTGGTGCATATTTGGTTGGACAAATCTGCCGCTCTGGATATAGAAAAATTTCAGCCGGCTAACACTGAAATAGAACGCTTGTGCGATGCAGCTGCAGCAGAACTATTGGTTCCAAAAGACATACTTGTTGCAGAATGGCGCAAGGTTGAAAAGCAATCAAATCACCTCGACTATCTGGAACGTTTTTTTAAAGTAAGCAAAGTTGTAATTGCGCGCAGACTTAATGATTTGGGTTTTTATACCAAAGCACGTTTTTTTAGTTTTTACAACGACTACAAAGCTTTCTGGGATAATAAAAATGAGAATGGGGATACCAAAGGAGGTAGTTTTTATGCTAATCAACCATATAGGGTAGGGATTAAATTTTTTGAAACAGTTAATGCCGCCGCTGCTTCTGGAAAACTATTATATACGGATGCCTACAAGCTTACCAATTTGTATGGCACTACCTTTAGTAATTTCAAAAGCCATTTGGAAAATTAATGGCTGGCCAGTTGTTCATAATTGATACCAGTTGTTTGATACAAGCCCATAGGATTTATTATCCCTTTGATATTGCACCAAGTTTTTGGGACTTTATGAAGCTTCATTTTTCCAGAGGTACATTTATTCTAACAAATAAGGTGGAGGATGAAATTGGAAAAGGAAAAGATGAACTGGCAAATTGGATCCACGCTCAACTGCCTGCCTCAATAGCAGTTGATTGCCATGCTGATACCAATATAATGGCTCATTATGGTAATATTATGGTGTGGGGAAATAATCATCCGCAATATGCACCCTTGGCAAAACGAACATTTTCTGATTTTGAGAATGCGGACCCCTTCATTGTTGCCACTGCAATACAAAAATCTGCTATTGTAATCAGTCAGGAAATATCAGCGCCTACCTCGCAAAAAGCAATTAAACTACCGGATGTATGTAGTAATTTTAATGTTACCCATAATGATACTTTTGCATTATTAAGAAGGTTTGGATTTACGATGTGAAACCAGCTAATCAACTTAAATGAGGATCTCACTAGAGAATTCTTAACACCATTCTCTTTTGTTGGCCTAAACTTCAGATAATTAGTATTTCCACCACTACAGGTAAGCGCAATGATTTTAGATCTGTCGATTATTCGTAACTATTGATAAACCTGATAAATTTGAAGCAAATAATTCATTTCTTCACTCCTTAATTGTCTGATTGTAGGTCAGTTCGGATCTTCGCATAAGCATGAATGAGAAAGGTAAAATTGGTAAACTTTTCATCCGGAATCTCTACAAATTTGGAATGCCACCCAAATACTTTAAGTTAGCCAGCTTACGGTTTCCCGTAATGCAGATAAGATAAAATTTGTTAGCTTTCAAGAGACTAAAGTACTGGTTGAAATCAATTACTCCTTGGCCATTTTTGACTATATACAGAAACATGGCTTTAAGGTGCTACATTTCAATTGAAAGCAAATCTCAGTGCATTTTATTATATTGTAAAGTGTAGAACTAAAGGTTTCGGTAAATCATCGTAGGAAGATGTAATAGATCCTGTTTGGACCTACCATTCTGGAATCTGCAGCTTATATATTTTGAATCGTAAAAAAAACTCCACCGAGGCGGAGCTGAGAAAATTCTTCGGCTTATAGCCTTATTGTGAATTGTCTTTCGAAATAAAGCTAAGAATAAAATCGTAAAAAAAGCCATATGAGTAAAATTTTGGGACTTGATCTGGGTACGAACAGCATCGGTTGGTCAATTAGAAATACACAACTTTCTGGTAATCAAATAGAAAAAGTGGGTGTGATAACATTCAATAAAGGTGTGGGCAATAGTAAAACCGGTGAATACTCCTATGCAGCAGAGCGAACTAAAAAAAAATCAGCCAGGCGGTTGTATCAGGCACGCAAATATCGAATATGGGCAACACTCGAAGTTCTAATCAATGAGGGGTTTTGCCCGCTCTCTATTGAAAGTTTGAATAAATGGCGGCATTATGATAAAAATGAAGCTTCCAGAAACAGTAATAGTGGGCGCATTTACCCGGTAAATGATATTGCCTTCGAACAATGGGTAAAGCTTGATTTTGATGGTGATGGTGTAAATGATTATAAAAGCCCGTACCAGCTGCGAAGGGAACTTGTAACAGATATACATGATTTCGGCCAGGCTGTCAATCGATACAAGTTGGGCCGAGCCCTGTACCATATTGCTCAACGTAGGGGATTTAAAAGCAGCAGAAAGGGCAGCGACGACGTGAAGGAAAACAATGAAAGTGCTGATGTTGATCTTCAGTACTCCGAAAAGAAAAAAAATAAAACGATACTGGAGCTGCAGGAAAGGTACCCTTCAGCAACTACTATAGGGGCTCTATTTGCATATTTAGAAGATGACGGAGTTCGGATTCGAGAGGATATGATGCAATTTGTAATTAGGGAAAATTACAAAGAGGAAATTTATAAAATCTTCCAGTTTCAGGGAATTTCAGAGGATTCCAATCTATTCAAATCTTTGGTTGAATCAGCACCCAATAGAAATGACGGAAAAATATTTTATAAACGACCTTTACGTTCCCAAAAAGGCCTAGTTGGTTTTTGTACACTAGAGCAAGAAACACGCATCGATCCAAAATCTCAGAAACCCATACAGGTAGGTAAATTCAGAGTTCCAATAAGTCATCCAAGTTTCGAGTTATTCCGAGCCTGGCAGTTTATGAATAGTATTAAGTATTTTGATGAAACATCCGGCATCAAAAGGCCATTGGATTTAGAACTGAAAAAAGAAATTATTTCTGAGAAATTTTTCAGAAAATCCAAGGCATATTTTTCTTTTTTTGAAATAGAAGAATTTATTCAAAAAAAAGGATATCAATGGAAGTTAAATTATAAATCAAAACACACGGTAACCGCGTGCCCTGTTTCAGCTAGATTGAAAGATATTTTTGGGCAGAACTTTTTGGAAACACGAATACCAAAAGTTGCATCTCCTAATAAGAAGAAGGACTATTATGATATTTATGACATTTGGCATGTTTTATTTTCATTTGACGACCAGGAGTTTGTTTTTGATTTTGCATTAAATAAACTGAAGTTGAATAAGGAGCAGGCTAAACAATTTGTATACGCCTGGAATGCCATGCCTGTAGGATATGGCATGTTAAGTCTTAATGCCGTTAATAAAATAAATAAATTCCTTTTTAAGGGTCTAATCTATTCGGAAGCTGTATTGTTGGCGAATATTCCGTCTATAGTTGGGGTCGACAAGTGGGAAAAAAATGAGGAATACATCTTAGAGCATATTGACGATTTGGTATCGGAAAACCGGTTCCAGAAAAACATTGTGATGATTGTTAATAACCTTATTTCAAAGTACAAAAACTTAGATCAAAAATTTGGTTATAAAAATGAAGACTATCAGCTTGACGAAAGGGATTTACAAGAGGTTTCCGAAGCAGTGTTAGAAAGCATCGGATCTAAAAATTGGAATGTATTGTCAAGGCCAGAACAAGATATTACTTTAAATTCGGTAAAAGACTGTTATCAATACTTTTTTAGATCAAAGGGTTTGAATCGCCAGGATATCAACGGTGAAAGATATCTTGTAGTTGAAACAAATGGGAGAAAATTCTATAAGTCTGATGCGGGGTATTATCGACAACCAAAATTGAAGGATGAGCTTGCTAATTTTGCAAGTAAGCAACTTAATGTACCAGCTGATAAATTAAGAAAAATTTATCATCCGTCTGATATAAGTGTATATCCACCGGCGATGCCAGATGAGAATGGAGTCATTAAAATGGGCAGCCCCAAAACTGGGTCATTTAAGAATCCAATGGCTATGCGTACACTACATGAATTGAGGAAACTACTTAATTTTTTGATCAAAACCGGGCAGATTGATTCGGAAACAAGAGTAGTTGTTGAAGTTGCGAGACAATTGAACGATTCCAATAAAAGATGGGCTATTGAAACCTGGCAGCGTCACAGGGAAGCAGAGAATGCTGAATTTGCAGGAGCAATTGAGGAATTAATAAAGCAAGAAAATGTATCTGCAGATAATAGAAGCGATACGGATATCGATAAGATGAGATTATGGTATGAACAAAACAAAGAGGAATCGGTTCCGGAAATGTCAGAATCCAAAAAAGAAGTTAAAGGAATTAGGTGGTCAGAAAATCGAAGAAAGTCTTATAAAGAAATTATTGGGAAAAAATTAATGATTGAAAAATATAGATTATGGAAAGAACAGAAATGTATCTGTATCTATACAAGTCGAGCCATTGGAATTTCGGATTTATTCAATTCCAACGTAGTAGATGTAGAGCATACAATTCCAAGAAGCCTATCGTTTGATGATTCGTTGGCAAATAAAACTGTTGCTTACATGGATTTTAATAGGACGGAAAAGAAGAATTTGATCCCGTCGAAACTTCATCCAGATATTTATCAAATGGTGTTAAATAATATTAAGCCATGGGAGGAGAAGGTTGAACGAATTGTTCAGCAGATTGACTTCTGGAAAATGAAGGCAAAAAAAGCGGCAGACAAGGAGTGGAAAGATGATGCAATAAAACAAAAGCATCTGTGGCAAATGGAATTTGATTATTGGAATAATAAAATCGCTCGCTTTAGAATGGAAATGGTTCCTTCAGGGTTTAAAAATAGTCAATTGGTAGATACTCAATTAATTTCAAAATATGCTTTTCACTATTTAAAAACATATTTTGAAAAAGTGGATGTACAGAAAGGTGAGACTACTTCAAAATTTAGAAAAATATTTCAAATACAACCGAAAGATGAATTAAAGGATAGGAGCAAACATTCGCATCATGCAGAGGATGCTACTGTTCTTACGCTAATTCCTCAAGCGGGAAAGCGGGATGAAATTCTTAAAGGCTATTATGAGAGTCTTGAAAATAGATTAAAATTTGAACCTATTAAGCCATATCCTTCATTCAATCCTCAGGCAATACGAGATATCGATAAGACACTTCTTGTCAATAGCCTTAATAATATCCAGTTTCTTTCTAATGCAAAACGGGTTGTCAGAAAACGTGGAAAAGTTCAATATTTACCAGGATCTGATTCAGTAATGATTGCAACAGGCGATTGTATTAGGGGCCAATTGCATCAGGAAACTTTCTACGGTGCAATAAAACCGGCTAAAATTGATGGTGAAGGAAAAATGGTAAGAGACTCAGAGGGTAATATTGTGCAGGAGGATAAATTGAAATTTACTTTAAGAGTGCCATTTCTGTATAAGTCGAAACCAGAGGGTTCCGGTTTTAAAACATGGGAAGAAATTGAAAAACTTGTTGTCGATGAAGGACTTAAAAAACAAATAAAACAACAAATAGATAAGGCAGGTGGATTGAAGGAGGCGTTTGAATTGGGTTTTTATATGCTGGATGCAAATGGTGAAAAAATTGGTAAAAATAGGATTCGGCATGTACGCACATGGGCTAATATTTCAGAACCATTGCAAGTAAAGAAGCACACGTATTTATCTTCTAAAGACTATAAGCAGTTTTATTACGCCGCTAATGCGTAAACATTCATCCAACCACGTATATGCAGTAGCTTTTTAATTACTCACTAAACGTGGTTTCCATTGATCAGGTAACAGACTTCTCAACTCACTTGTTTTTGTCATCGGCATG
>NZ_DLHM01000004.1:342961-946890 GCF_002483205.1 Flavihumibacter sp. UBA7668 | reverse complement strand
CCTCCTATCACCGAGCTGGCCTGCGGATTAAACCAGATGGCTTTATAATCGTTCCGGAAATAATGCAAACTGAATCCAAAAACATCCTGTGCTACCGGTTTGGCTTCCGTAGTATCCGTTCCGTTGGTTAAACTGCCTCCCATGGCGGGGTTAATACCTTTCAACCAACCCTGCAGGGTATAGGCATGATCCAGCCCCTGCACATTGAGCTTACCCAAAATAGTGCGGGCAAGTGGTCCATGCGCATAGTATTCATACACTGCTTCCCGCTGAGGAAAGAGCAATAACATGATGCTATCCCTTCCGCTGTACACCTGGGTGAGGCGATTCTCCGCGTCGTATTCGTAGCGGTGGTAATAGGCATCGGGTTTACCGGGCTGGTAACTGACCTGATTTACTTTACCGCTGATCAGGTCGTAGTTATACGCTATTTTTTTGTAGCGGTTATCCGGATTGGCCGGAAAATTATTCATGGCATTTTTGATACCGGCCGAAGAACCAAAATCCTGCACAATGGTATCCACATTACCCTGGATATCATAGGTATAATAAGTAGCGGAAGCCGGATTGGTTTGGGTTGCCAGATTAATGACCTGAGTATAACTAACCCGATTGCGCAGGTTTTTCTGTTTCAGGTTAGTTTGAACAAGGGAAAGCGGCAGATCATAAACCGTTTGCGTAATCTGGTTCCGGCTATTGGCCGCTGCATTTATCCAGATTTCCAGACTGGTCGTAATAGAAAAGTGTATAATGATACTCATTAACAATACTGGTATCTCTGAACTGCTTGGTGACAGTGAGGGCCAGGTCCCAATAGGCTTTCAGGAAATCAGCCAGTTTTGCTCAACGATGGCATCTTAATTGGCATCTTTCATTTTACCACAGTTGCTTCCAGTTCCACTTTCAACGTTTCAAATAAACGCGGAACCTCCAGCAGGGTGGTAACCTGTTTAATCTGGTGCTTTGCTATCCAGTCTTGAAAAATGGGAAAATGCGGCCATAACTCTTCCGTTGATGTAGTGTAAATGGTTAGCCTTGCTATACCACTGCATGCATAACCGGATGTTGTAATAACTTTTTCCAGATTAGCAATCGCCTGCAGGAGTTGCGATTTCATATCTTCTTTACTGGAGACGCCGTTTTCGTCCACTGCTGCCTGTCCCGCGCAATACAAGGTGCTGGTGGCATTTTTAATTTCTACCGCCTGCACATAACTGCGCTCATCCTGCCATTTCCATGGATTAATTATTCTTTTTTCCATTGTACTAGTTTTAGATGTGAATTTTAAATAATAGTACAAAGGTAAATTTCAATACCCGATTCATCTGTTGACAGAGCGCACTGTTATGGAGTGATCTGGATCACTCCCCTATTCAAAGAGAAATTCTGCTGAGCGTTTCTCTTGAAACACCTAAATAAGCTGCTAATTGAGCTTTCGGTACACGTTGTACTAATGTAGGGTACCGTTCAAGCAATTGACGATAGCGTTCGCTGGTATTGGAAGTAAGTGTTGATAAAATTCGCTTTTGTGCAGCTATGAATCCAAAATAGGCTTTCTCCAGAAAAAAATGCTCTATTTTGGGCAATGTTCTGCACAGGGTTTTATAACCTTCCAGCGTAATATACAAGAGATCCGTATCCTCCAAACAAATAAGCGACAGGGTGGTATGCTGCTGCGTATAGAAGGCTTCGAAATCCGACTCCCACCAATCTTCCATAGCAAATCCGATGATGTGTTCACGTGCATCTGTATCCGTATACACTAATTTTAATAATCCCTTACAGATGAAGTAATGCTTGGTTAAAGGTTCTCCTTCCTGGAACACAAACTGCCCCTTTTTGTAGGACCGCGCTGTAAAGAAAGAGGCGATCAACTCAACTTCCTCCTCTGTCAGCGGTATAATTTTCTCTATATGATTTCTTAAAGCATCAAACATCACAATAAGTTAGTCTTTTTTCTTTTTATCCGTAAAAAGGCTGAGGAATGCTTTCAATACAGGAGAGGACAAATTATCTTTCCTGTAAATCAAAATAGTTTTAATGCCCCCTATAGCGGCCGGCAGTGGAAAGGTTTTTATTTTTCTTTTGCTGTAGAATGCGGTTATTATTTGATTGGGTAAAAAACTAAACCCAATACCTGCTTCAATAAAATTTACAACGCCCTCCATGGAATTCATGGCTGTTTTATGGTAATTGGATATGCCTTTACCAGCCAGCCAGGTTTCCAAACGAGATCTGAAAAAACAACCCTGATCAAAAACGATTACTTTGAGTTGCTCCTGTTTGAGCACTGTTTCAAGGCTTCTTACCCCTGCTGGCACAACCGCAACTAGTTGTTCATCCATAATATGAATCTGTTGCAATTCATCCATATGAACTGGTGCAGGAACAAAGGCTGCATCCAATTTATAATTCAGCACGTCCGTAATCAGGTTATCGCGCATGGCAGAGGTCAGATCAAGCTCAATCGATGGAAACCGATCGGCCAACTGGTTAACCAGTCCGGGCCCCTTAAGCGCCATCGTGGTTTCCAGAAAACCGATCTTAAGCCGGCCTTTAACCGTATCCGGATTTCCAATAGTGGACCTGGCTTCTTCCAGTAAATTATTGATTTGCCGGGAATATTTTAGCAGGGTTTCTCCCGCACTGGTAAGTTCTACTTTACGGGAGCTGCGTATAAACAAGGCAGCGCCAAATTCCTCTTCAAGGCTTTTAATTCTTGCCGTTACATTTGACTGTACCGTAAACATGGCTTCTGCAGCTTTGGTGAAATTACCATGCAATGCCACTGCTTCAAACAGTTTTAAATCGGTCGTATTCATCAATCACTATTAATGATGTTTATCATTATTTCAAATCATTTACAAAGATACTAAAAGCTGATACATTTGTTTCCTAAAAGCAAAACAAATGAAAGAAGCAGTTAAAATCTTTTACCGCAAACTGAATGCGGCGGGTCACCAGCTCTTTTATCGTGAATCAGGCCCCATTGATGCCCCTGTATTATTATTGCTGCACGGGTATCCGACCTCCTCCCATATGTTTCGTAACCTGATTCCGATTCTGAATAAGCAATACCATGTAATTGCGCCCGATTTGCCCGGATTTGGTTATTCAGACGCTCCGGATAGAAAAAACTTTGAATACACCTTTGCCAATCTTACCAATGTTTTGCAGGCATTTATAGATGCACTAAAGCTGAAAAGATTTGCGGTTTATGTGTTTGATTACGGGGCACCTACCGGTTATCGGCTGATGCTTGCAAACCCTGAGAAAATTACCGGATTCATTTCTCAAAACGGAAACGCTTATACAGAAGGACTTGGTTCGGCATGGGATCCGGTAAAAAAGTATTGGGAAAGTAATTCGTTGGAGGATCGAAATGCATTAAGGGGATTTGTAACCGAGGAGGAACTCAGGTTTCAATACTATACCGGCGTACCGGATGCTGAACTGATTGCACCGGAAACCTATACGCTGGATCAATATTTTCTTGACCGACCCGACTCCGATGAAAAACAACTTGATCTGATTGGTGATTATAAAAATAATATAGCCCTGTATCCGGCATTTCAGGAATATTTTAGGAAATATCAACCCCCTGCCCTGATTGTTTGGGGAAATAAGGATCCGTATTTTTTACCCGCTGGTGCTGAAGCATATAAGAAAGATCTTCCGAATGCAAGGATCAGGTTCTATGATACCGGTCATTTTGCACTGGAAACACATGAAGAGGAAATAGGGAATGATATACTTGAATTTATGGCAGGTCTTTCAAAATAAACTAGATTTGACCATCCTTTATTGCAGGTATGCATCCCTTATTTGACTATATAAATACTTACGTTACAACTTCACTCACGGAAGAGGAGTTCAGGATTTTCAGGAGCCATTTTGTTCCGAAGAAGATCAGAAAAAAACAATACCTGTTGCAGGAAGGTGAAATCTGCCGCTACTTCGCATTTATTATAAAAGGTGCGATGCGTCAATTTTATCTGGATGATAAGGGGGTTGAACATGTAATCAATTTATACATCGAAAACTGGTGGGCTGGCGACCGGGGAAGACTGTGAAGTACTGCTTATAACCCACGAAAACACCACCAAACTCTGCAAACAGTTTCCTGCTTTCAATGAATTATTGCTAAAACTTGATGAACGAAATAATATCGCGAATCAAAAAAGGATAACTTCTTCTATTAGCATGACGGCAGAAAAAAGATACCGCTACTTTGTTGAAAGCTTCCCCTATTTTGTTGACCGCTTTCCACAACATATCATCGCTTCCTATCTTGGCATTACAAAGGATACACTCAGTAGAGTGCTTAAGAAAGCAAGGATTAAAACATAGCTATTTGTCTATGGTTTTTATCGTCATTTGTCATCGTTTCAAAGCGAGCGCCTGACCTAGTTTTGTGCTAAATAAATAAAAACGATGTCAGCTAAGCCCAAAAAAGGGATTGATGGAATTGAAGTAAAACCTTAAATTGAATCAAAGTTTTCAGAAAAAATGGAAGTACTTATTAAAGAAGACGGCAGCAAGGGGTTTGCCATGGCAAGAGAAAACAGTAAGCGGGCCGGCATAATGACCTATTCCATCACCAGTCCGGAATTGATCATCATCGACCATACGGAAGTGGAACCAGCCTTTGAAGGGAAAGGAGTAGGCAAAGTACTGCTTTACAAAATCGTTGAAATGGCCAGGGAGAAAAATATCAAAATTATTCCCCTATGTCCGTATGCAGCAAGCATGTTTAAAAAACTGGATGATATAAAGGATGTTTTAAAAGCATAAATCAATTCCACCATGAAAGGAATCCACCGGGCATTTCTTCTATTGGTTTTCTGCGCTGTTGGCCAGCAGGCAAGCAGCCAGCAAACAGCGCAGAAATTTGTACAGGAAACGCAGTACCTCTTATACCTGCCATCCAACTACGAAGCCGACACTTCTTCCAAATGGCCCCTGGTGATATTTTTACATGGTTCAGGTGAAAGCGGCACAGACCTGAACAAGGTAAAAATGCACGGTCCCCCCAAACTGGTGGAGCAGGGCAAAAGTTTCCCTTTCATCCTTGTGTCTCCGCAGGCAACCAACGGATGGCAGCCAACGGTACTGGCAGCTATGATACGTGATATCAAAACAAAGCTGCGGGTGGATCCGGATCGCGTTTATCTTACCGGATTAAGCATGGGCGGATTCGGCACCTGGGAATTAGCCATGAAATACCCGGAAGAGTTTGCAGCCATTGCCCCCATTTGCGGAGGTGGCGACACGGCTAAAATTTATCGCCTGCAGTATATGCCTGTTTGGAATTTTCACGGAGCCAAAGACAATGCCGTACCTCTCTCCGCTTCAGAAAAAATGATGAGCGCCCTGAAGCGCTATAACAAAGATGCAAAATTCACTATCTATCCGGAAGCCGGCCATGACAGCTGGACGGCAACTTATACCAACGATAGTTTTTACACCTGGCTGCTGGGTCAAAAAAGATTTAAGTTCACCGAAACAATCCAACCGGCTGCCCAACTAAAAAAATATGAGGGCGAGTTTCTAAGCAATGAAAACGATACGCTGGTGTTTTTCCTAAAAGGAGATTCACTGATGCTAAATACCCGTAAAGGAAGCAATCAGGTTATGCATATGAAAAACTACAAAGACGAGATCTTCTATTTTAATGAATCCTCTCCCGCACAAATTCGTTTTTCCAGAAACCGAAAAGGTGTGGTTGATCGCTTTATTTATGAAGGAGAGGATTTGGTGGTTTTTCCGAAGCTAAAATCCCGCAGGAACTAATACCGACTGCACACTGATTTTTCCGACGGGTTTATTGTTTTCAAAAACCACGGCTTTTACCGTTCCGGGTAAAGACAATTGAAAGGGTTCAGTATACAGTGGCGAGGATATGGTGGGCTCATTACCATCTGTGGTATATCGGATTTCAGGCTGATAACTTTGTGTACGCAGACTGATCGTTGCCGTGTTGGAAACAGTATCCAGTTCCACTTTCTGCCAAACATGTTTAGCACTGCGTGAATAGTTGATTCCAGCTTCCTCATAACGCTTATACTGCGCTTCCATTCGTTTGGTGAAATTCTCCCAATCCTTGCGGACTGCCGGTGTCCATGCCAGCTCCGCCAATGCCGCCAGTCTCGGGAATGCCATGTACTCCACTTTCTCCGGCGTATGAATAAACTCTGACCAGATATTGGCCTGTACCCCCCTGATAAATTTTCGTTCTGCCGCACTTAATTCAGCAGGTACGGGTTCGTAGGAATAAACTTTCTCCAAAGTGAGCATGCCGCCAATAGCCACCGGTTCCAGATAAGGCTCCCCCTGATAGTAATCGAAATACATGAAATCAGTGGGCGACATAACCACTGTATGTTTTTGTTTGGCGGCCTCAATGCCACCCTGAATGCCGCGCCACGACATTACCGCTGCATTGGGTGCCAATCCGCCTTCCAGAATTTCATCCCATCCAATAATATTTTTCTCTTTGGAAAGCAGAAATTTTTCAATGCGTTTGATAAAATAAGACTGCAATTCATGTTCATCTTTCAAACTGTCTGCCTGGATTCTGGCCTGACATTTCGGGCATTCTTTCCAGCGTTTTTTGGGAGCTTCATCACCACCGATATGAATCATTTTTCCGGGAAAAAGTTCTGCAACTTCGCTTAAAATGCCTTCGAGAAACTCAAAGGTCTGCTCGTTTCCGGCACAAAAGATATCATCCTGAATACCCCATTGAACGGGCATTTTAAAAGGCCCGCCGGTACAGGATAATTCAGGATAAGCTGCCAGCACTGCCAGTGTATGTCCGGGCATTTCCACTTCCGGTACTACGGTAATAAAACGTTCCGCCGCATATTGCACAATGTCGCGGATCTGTTCCTGCGTATAATATCCTCCATGCGGGGAATGGTTTATCTGGCGTTCGGGTGAATGATCGAACTGGGTACCTGCTCGCCAGGAACTGATTTCGTTGAGCTTTGGATATTTTTTGCTTTCAATACGCCATCCGTGATCTTCTGTCAGATGCCAGTGAAAGGTATTCAACTTGTGCATTGCCATGTAATCCAGGAATTTTTTGATAAAATCCACCGAATAGAAAATGCGTCCGCAATCAAGCATGGAGCCCCTCCATTCGAAACGGGGTTTATCACTGATTTGCACCAGCGGAATACTCATCATGGGCAGTTTTTTCTGAACCTCCGGTTTAATCAGCTGATACAGGGTTTGTGTGCCATAAAATAAACCGGCTGCAGTTTTTGCTTTAATGGCAACCTGGGCTTTATCAGCAGTTAGCGTATAACCTTCCTTTCCCAGAGAATCGGGCACCTGCATTATCCCGATAAAAATCATATTATACAGGGGTTGAATTGCCGGAACCACCTGTAACTGCAATCCCGATTTGGCTTTGATATAAGCAGCCAGGCGATCTGCCATTGCCACTACCTGACTATCTTTTCCGGCGTATCCGATTCGCGTGGATTCGGTGATCATATATTGTCCGGCATTTACTTTTACAGAAGAAGGCTGCGGAACCAGGGCCGTTTCTGTTGGAGCTACTGTTTGAGCGGATAACTGCAGCATTACTGCAGCTAAGACAACCATTGTCATCCAAAAATTCTTAACCATACTACCTTTTAAAATTGAGTAAGGCCGAATTTAGAAATTTACTCCGGTATCCAGAAGGGGTTTCGCCTGTTTTTTGAACAAACAGGCGACTGAAATAAGCAGGATCTTCATAGCCCAGTTCATACCCGATTTCCTTTGCTGTGAGGGTTGTATGTACCAATAGCCGCTTTGCCTCCAGCAGGATTCGGTCTTTGATTACATCGTTGGGCTGCGGCAGGTTGAGCCGTTTGAATTTATGCGTGATGGTTTTGGGTGCCATAAAGAGCAGTTCTGCATAATCGGCAACGTTGTGTTTCTGTTTGAAATGCTGGTCTACCAGAATGGTAAATTTTCTGAAGAATTCCAACTCGCTGTTTTGAGCAACCAATTCCTTATTGAGGTGTTGCCCCTTCCAGAGCCGGGTGGCCTTGATAAAAAGTTGTTTGAGATAGGTCCGCAACATTTCTTCCAGCGAAACATCTTTTAACCGAAACTCTTCCGCTATCTGCTCAAAAATATAGGATATGGAAGGAGCCAGCTGTTTATTCAAAACCACTTCCGGCATATTCTGGCTGTTATTGAAAAGCAACCCATCGCAGGCTACTTCCTTATCATGAATTTGTATACAATAAAAATCGCGGTTATAGTAAATCATGTAGCCGGTTTCCTCCCCTGCTTTTAGCAGCTCCAGGTATTGATTGGGGGCAACAAAAAACAGAGAAGGATCTTTGGTGGTGTAGGCTGCCATATCCACTTTGAGTTTATAACCGGAAGGAAGAAACAAGACTTTTATATATTGTTTGAAGGCTGCACTGTTTAACTGCTCCATCGACTCTTTTTCTACTGGCAACAAGCCCAATACCTTCAACTCACTTTGAAATAATTGATCCGTCATAATGATTTAAACTACTAACTTCTGGCAAATTTTTCCAGTTCAGTATTAAATTTCTCTGCTTCTTCCACAAAAAGCGCATGACCGCTGTTTTCAAATTTCACGATATAGGAATTCCGGATTCCTTGATGGAGTTGTTCAGCCAGCACATACGGCACCAGCTTATCCTGGGTTCCCTGGAAGATCGCTACAGGAATGGTAATTTTCGAAAGCTCGGGACGCAGATCCAAATTGCTCAGGGCAGTTATGGACTGGGTAATAGCATAAGGCCATGCCTGCAGGTTGATCGATTCCAACCATTTCTCCTGGTTTTTGGTGATACCACCTTCTTTGGCTGGGAAAGCAGCTCCAAATCCGGCAATAAGGTCCTGGCGATTGGTTTGGGTAGCTTTAATCAAACCTTCTGCATCTGCGTCCGAAACACCGTATGGATAGTCGGAACGCTGTTTCCAGGAAGGCGCTGCAGCAGCAAAGAGGGCGAGTTTACTTATATGCGCCGCCTTGTATTTGGTGATATAGTGCAATACCACTGCTCCTCCCATGGAGAACCCACCCAGGGTAGCATCTTTAATCTGAAGCTTCTCCAGCACTACTTTGATATCGTCAGAGAAAACATCGAAATTGTATTTTCCATACGGCCGGGAGGATGCTCCAAATCCGCGTAAGCTGATGCCGATCACCCGAAATCCTTTGGCGGCCAGGGACTGGTACTGGTATTCATACATGGCATCACTGAGGGGCCAGCCGTGGATCAGCACGATGGGGGTACCATCACCGATATCGGTAACATGGAGCTTCACTCCTTTCTCTACTTCAATGAATTCTGCCCGTCCGGCTGATGCTGGTACTCTTTTCCCCTGTGCATAAATTGCAGTTGTTCCGATTAGGGCGATTAATAAGCCGATTAATTTGATTCCTGTTTTCATTTTTTGATTGTTTATTTGTTTGTATTAATTCAACAATGCAAAGATGAAACAGGAACAGTCCTTCTGGAATGGATAAAGGTGGACGGGAATTGCACTTTTTTCCCTACTCCATATTTATGGGGGTATTAGACATGTTTGGAACTAAGTTTTACAGACTTTAATTTTGTTGCTAACTCCCTTATAGCAACTTCAATTTTAGCAACCTGTTCTTTTGATGGCAGCTTATGTCCTGAAGAATATTGCCTGATCAAACTTGGATTGATGCCAGCAATTTCTGCTATTTTAGATTGATTCAGAAAGTTGAATTCTTCGAAAAAAAAAGTAAGATCATAGGCATATTCAAATATCACTTCCTCCAAACTTTCAAATTCTTTTATAGAGCCACGAATTTTTGATTCAAGAGCAGAAATATTTTTTGCTGAATCAACAATCAGATTACCTTCTACAGTTACCCGCCCCCACAATTTATCGCCATCTTTTTCAATAATCAATTGGTATTTTCTTGGTTTTGACATAATATTTATTAAACTTTTTGAATTAATGTCGCCCCCGTGGATTGGCAATGTAACCTTTCCTGTTTTCACAGGATGAATCAATTGAAGATGACTTCCTTTCTGAACTTTTTTTACCCAACCATCATCCTGAAGTTGTTTTAATAATTCCTTAACTTTCATCACATTCCATTTCGCTTACACCTTGAAATTATCGTAAGCAAACATAGGTAACTTATTTGTTACCTACAAATAAATACATAAACTTGATTACTCCTACAGATTTCGCATACCAACAGACAAAAAATATAATGCAGGGAAAAGCTTCGATTCAATCGGAGTTTTTACCCCTAGCTAAATTCATTAATGAGAGTTTTAATGTCCGAACAATCAATATTCTATACGACAGAACCGAAAATGGAAATCATGCCCGCTTCAATATCTGTTTCGAAACGGAATCCGAAAAGCAGCAATTCAATTCAACTGATGGAAGCTTTAGTTTTGATCGCCTAAAGCAGAATCGGATAGCAGAAAAATATCGAGCAATAACAGGTTCAGCCGAACCGGTTTGGGTCTTTTTCAGTGCTTTTGAGCCCATAGCTAAAACAGAAGCCAATGAAAGCATTTCTTCTTCAAAAATCATCCAACTCAAAAAGGAATTAAATCATCCGGATCTTTGGGAAATTTCAAGACTCTTTGCGTATACTACCTTCTTTGTTTATACAGATGAACAACTCAAAGAATACAGTAAGAGTTCAGTTAGAAAAATTTGGGCTGACAGATATTTCGAACTCCTTGAACCCCACGATGAGTTTGGTTACTTTAATCGCGAAACCTTTTCCATTTTAATGGACAGCAAAGAAAATCTGGATAAAAATTACCAGGGTAATTGGTACTATTATTATAAATGAAGTTTCAACTGGATAGGTAAATTTATAAATTAACCGACAGCTGCTTTTTCAATTCCTGCTGTAGCTCTTGCACCCTATCGAGTAAATGTTTAATGGCTTCGATACCTGCCAGATTGATATCAAGATCATAATGCAGATGCATATATTTTTCCAGCTCCTTTAACTGGTCGTGTGTAATATAGGTTTGATCTTCGTAGGTTATCAGTTCCAGCAAACCAGAACTGCCTAATGCCTGTAAAAAAACAGACTCCACCTTGTAATGAATGCAGCATTCCTGAAGAGTAATTCTGTTTTCCTGTTCCATGGTAGTATTATTTGTTGGCTAGTTTGGCCAGTTCCTCAAATAGTTGTTTCTCTTTTTCGGAGAGTTGGGTAGGCAGTTGAACCTGCCAGCTGATATAGAGATCGCCATAACTCCCCTCCTGCTTATAAATGGGAAAGCCTTTTCCTTTTAACCGTACTTTGGTACCATTCTGGGTTTCAGGTGCCAGCTTGAGTTTAAGCTTGCCGCTCAGCGTTTCAATAACTTCTTCCCCTCCCAACAAAGCTTTGTACAAAGAAACCGGTTGATCAAGGTAGAGATCATTTCCCTTTCGTTGAAAAGCCGTATCATTTTTGATATCAAAACTTATATACAAATCTCCATTGGGACCACCATTTACACCCAGACCACCATGTCCGGCCAATTTTATTTCCTGTCCCTGTTCAATTCCTGCTGGTATGGTTATACGAATATTTTTCCCATTTATGGTAAACGTTTGTTTATGGGTTTGGTAAACCTCAGACAGGTTTAGGCTTAAGGTTGCATGAATATCCTGTCCGCGGTAGCGGGACTGCCGGCGGCTTCCACCAGTAGCCCCGCTGCCCCCAAACATGGAAGCAAAAAAATCAGAATAATCTTCTGAACCAAAATGTTGACTGCTGCCAAAAGCACCACTCTGCTGTTTTCTGGCTTCTTCAAACTGATCGGCATGTTTCCAATCGGCCCCGTATTGATCGTACTTCTTTCTTTTCTCCGGGTCGCTCAGCACTTCATTGGCTTCATTGATTTGCTGAAATAATTTTACCGCTTCCGGATTATTTGGATTGAGGTCCGGATGGTGTTTGCGAGCGAGTTTACGATAAGCTGTTCTGATTTCCTCCTCCGTAGCGGTTTTAGCTACTCCCAACACCTTGTAATAGTCTATATAACTCATCTTAAATTGGTATTAGCACCAGTATAAATTTAAACAATTGTAGTGAATACATACTTCTACTAATAGTTCAAAAGATTCTTTCGAAGCTTTTTTATTAATCATTTCATAATAACCCCTTAACGCTGCTCCACCCCATTCCTGTTAATTTAGCGGGCCAGCTAACCTGCAATGCAGCCCTTACAATCCATAGAATCAAAAGAAGATTTTACCCAACTCTTTGAGCAGTACTGGGAAGGCCTCTATGCATATACGCTTCGCTGTGTTAAACGGGAGGAAATTGCACAGGATCTGGTGCAGGATCTCTTTGCACAGGTCTGGATCAAACGAAAAAAAATAAAGGTGCAGGAAAATTGGCAACGCTATCTTTTTACGGCAATTAAAAATCGAATCACCGATTATCACCGCGCCAATAAAATACAAACCATTCCCCTGCCGGAAGAAGATCGGATTGAATATGGGAATTCCACCAGAAATGAACATCTATCCCTCCCAGAATCGCGTCTGGCATTACGTTCTGTTCAACTACTGAGTAAACAACTAACTCCTACACAGGAACTGGTATTTAAACTCTATCGTTTCCAGGGCTTCTCCATTCAGGAAATCTCCCAGCAACTTACACTCTCTGAAAACACCGTTAAATCGCATATTCAGGAGAGCACCCGAAAAATCCGCCTGCTTAGTAAGTCCTGATCCAAGGTTACCAAATTGTAAAGTCCGGATATTGTCTCATTCGATTTCTTCTGTTCTGCGTCTTTATCAATAGAGCAACTTATATCCGATTGATGCAAACAAAAGAAGAATTAAAAAATGCTATCCGGGAAGGAATTGAATCCAGGATCAAGGCACATAAAAGGAAACAGGAGCGCAAGCTATTTGCAGGTATTTCTCTTGCAGCACTTCCCTTGTTCCTGATTGCGGTTTGGCTATTAGTACCAGCCTCCGGTTCACAGGCCTCCTATTATGCCACTACCACCGGCAACTTTGATACCATTTACCTGAAAGACGGATCATGCATTACCCTTGCCGGAAATAGTGCAATAACCGTCACAGAGTCTGATACCGGATCCTTTGTCAACCTGCACCAGGGCGAATGTTTTTTTGAAATTCAAAAGCAGAAAAAACAGCCCTTTCATGTGTTCACGACTGATACTAAAACAACCGTTGTGGGTACGGCCTTCACCGTATCTAAACCGGATTCCACCAAACCCGCTGAAATCCGATTAAAAGAAGGAATCGTTCAGGTAGCTGCCTTTGATCAATCCACTATCCTGCATCCGGGCGAACGTTTTTTCTGGAGAGACAGCCAGCAATCCTTTAGTACCGATTCCATTTCAAGTGATGCAATTGGCAATTGGAATGCGGAACGAATCGTTTGGGACAAACTCAATATCCGACAGATCAAATACCAACTGGAAAACAGTTTTGCCATAAACATCCGCGCCAACGCGGAAGTGCTTGCACAAAATCATCAATACAGTCTGTCCTTTAACCGATCCATTTCTATTGAAAACCTGCTGGAAATTTTATCCGCTATTACAAGGGAAGAAAAACTGGTATTTCAACTCGACGCAAAACAGCAAGAACTTATCATAAAAAAATAAGTCGCCTGCGCTAACAGACGACTCGTTAAAAACGGATACTACCTCTGGGAAGTGGTATAGGCATCCTATTTTCTAAACTCAAATAAAATGGTTTTATGAAAGAGCACCAAAAAAGATCGTGGATTTTCTCCCGTCTGCTCCTGTATTTTATTTATTCAACACTCAGTTTTTCCTGCTTTTCACAAAGCGCCAAACTCGATCAGCGAATCAGTATCACTATTACCGATGTCGGCTTTGTACAGGCCCTTACCAAAATCAAAAAACAATATGCACTGGATTTCGCCTACCAGGTGGAAGATGTTGCCAAAGTTCAGCTGCGTGTTCCCCAATCCTTCAATAATGAAAAACTTTCCACTGTCCTAAATCGGCTGACTGCCAACAGCGGACTGCAATTCGCAGAAAAAAACTATATAATCCTGATTACCAGAAACCAGGCGCCAACCCTCAGCAAAACGGAAACCCTGCTGGAAGCCGAGGTACTGGATACGAATGGGACACCCGTTGCTGATGCTTCCATCACCAATATAACCAGCGGTGAAACTACCCGCTCCGATGAAGCCGGAAGATTTCAATTCAATCTGACAAAACTACCCGCCACCCTCCGTATTTCACATGTCAGTTTTGAAACAATTACGCTCACTATTAACCAGGCCGGGAAACAAAGCTTCACCCTCTCCGAAAAATCAGCCAATATGCAGGATGTGGTAGTAACGGCTCTGGGCCTGAGTCGGGATAAAAAACAACTGGGTTATGCCGCTCAGGATATTAAGGGCGAACAATTACAAACCGTTAAGGAAACCAATATGCTGCGCACCCTGCAGGGCAAGGTAGCCGGACTCAACATGGTGAATGCCCCAAGTGGACTAGCCAATTCCACCAGAGTGGTACTGCGCGGAGAGTCTTCTCTTAATATCAATAAAAACGAAGCCCTGATTGTAGTGGATGGTGTTCCAATTAACAATACCGTAAACGGATCCAACTCGGGTGATGTAGCTGTTGATTTTGGAACGGGTGCATCCGAAATCAATCCGGATGATATTGAATCCATCACGGTGTTAAAAGGACCCAATGCAGCAGCTTTGTATGGTTCAAGGGCAGCCAATGGGGTTCTTGTAATCAAGACTAAAATCGCGTCAAAAAACAAACAACTTGGAATCAGCATCAATTCCTCTACCAATGTGGAATCGGTTTTACGGGTGCCCGATTTTCAGAATAAATACGGTGGTGGTACCGGAGTGGGATTGAAATATTATTCATATGGTACCGGTCCGGATGGCACCAGTACTGCCAACAGCGGACATAACTGGGGCGTTGGTTTTAACGGTCAGGAATATGTGCAGTTTGGATCGCCGCTGGATGCTAATGGAAATCGCACCCGCATTCCCTGGAAAGCCCATCCTGATAATGTGCGTGATTTTTATCAGAATGGATTGGGGTTGATCAATGGTATCTCTCTGCAGAAAGCCGGTGATATCGGCGATTTCAGAATTTCCTATAATAATCTGCGACAAACGGGCATCCTTCCCAATACAGAATTAAACCGGCATACGCTAAATGTGAATAGTGGTATCAATATTGCGCCCAAATTGCGTTTACGTTCCAATATTAATTATGTAAATGCCAACAGTGATAACCTGCCGGGGGTTGGTTATGCTGCCAGCTCCCCTACCTATACCTTTATCTGGTTCGAACGAAATGCGGATATCAACTGGTTTAAAAATTACTGGTTACCCGGACAAAAAGACATCAAACAGAATTTCTATTTCACCTGGGCCGATAATCCCTATATGGTGATGCAGGAACACCTGAATACCCTCAACCGTAACCGGATTTATGGGAATATCCACCTCGATTATGATATCATGAAAAATCTTTCCCTGATGGTACGCACCGGAATTGATTATTCAGGTGATATAAGAGTGAGTCGGAAGCCGCAAAGTACGGTAACAGCACTTCGTGGCTTTCATCAGCGGGAAGACTATACCTATTTTGAACAGAATTCTGATTTTCTCCTTCGCTATAATACTGATCTTGGTACACGGGTTAAGATGAACCTCAGTGCAGGTGGAAACAACCTGCAAATGAACCGGTATAATAATCGGGTAACTGCAAGGGAACTGGTATTGCCTGGGGTATATAATCTGGGAAATGCGGCTTCCCGTCCGGAAACCGTGGAGAATACGTCTGCAAAAATGGTCAACAGTCTCTATGCAATGGCAGAATTTGATTACCAGAATTCGCTTTTCCTTCAGATAACCGGACGCAATGACTGGAGCAGCACCCTGCCCAAAGGAAATAATTCCTATTTCTATCCATCGGTTTCTTTAAGCGGTGTATTGACAGATTTATTGGGCATTCGTAACAACTGGCTGAATTACTGGAAACTCCGTGCTTCCTATGCATCTGTTGGGAATGATACGGATCCCTATAATACACGCCAATACTATGATTATAGCACCCTGCCCGGATCGGTGGTGAACCGGGCCACCCTTGCCAATGCTGCACTAAAACCTGAAATCAGTTCTTCTTTTGAAACAGGGATGGAAGCAAAATTTTTGAAAAACAGAATTGGCATTGATTTTACCTATTACAATACCACCACCCGTAACCAGATTATACAGGTACCACTGGCAACTTCAGCAGGTTATAGCGCCAAGGTGTTGAATGCAGGTAAAATCACCAATCACGGGGTTGAATTGAGTTTGCGACTGGTACCCATTGAGAAAAAACTACGTTGGGAAATCAACATGAACGGATCTGCCAATCGAAGCGAAGTAGTATCACTGTATGAAGGCATCAGTAATTATGTAATTGCTTCGCGGGGCGCTATCTCGGTAGAAGCCCGTGAAGGAGGACGCATGGGCGATATGTATGGAATCGGTCACCAGAGGACGGAGACGGGTGAAATCATTTATCGGAATGGAACCCCGCAACGAACCACTTCTCCTATTAAAATCGGCAATTATAATCCGGATTATATAGTGGGTATCATGAACAGTTTTCGATTTGCTAATTTCAATCTGAGTATTTTGTTTGATGGTAAAATTGGCGGTACTATTTATTCGCTTACCCACGCTACCGGATCGGAAGCGGGCAGTTTGGATAATACCTTACCCGGACGTGAAGAGGGTTTGATTGGCAATGGCGTTAAGTTGGATACCGATGGAAAATATGTACCCAATGATGTGCGGGTTCCGGCTTATACCTATTATCGTGATCACCTGAACCGGGTGAATGCTGAAACGAATTCCTTCGATGCCACTTATTTTAAGTTGAGGGAGCTTTCTCTTGGTTACAGTCTGCCATCAACCCTGTTGCGCAAAACGCCTTTCAAAACACTGGGAATTAATCTGGTTGGAAGAAATCTTTTCCTATTCACGAAAGTGCCCCATATCGATCCGGAAACAGCTACGTTCATCAGTTCCGGGATAATTCCGGGTTATGAAAATGCACAACTTCCTTCCACCCGATCTTATGGTGTAAATCTTACTGCAAGTTTTTAAACAAGTAATCATGCGAAACTATTTATACATTCTACTACTGGCTGTACTGGCCATTGGCTGCAAGAAATACGATAATATAAATCCGAATGTACCGGTAGAAGTGCACCCTGGTGTGGTATTACCACAGGTTCAATATAATATCAGCAATACGCTGGTGGACCAGGCATTTGAATTGAGTAATGAATTGGTACAATATACCTGCAGCAATAATTCTTTTACCGAAGTACAACGATTTAAAATATTGCCGGGTAATTCCAATCCCGTTTGGAATGGACTGTATAACCGGCTCCGGGATTTGAATGATATCATCCGGATGGCAGATCAATCCCCCGGTTTCATCAATTATAAAGCCATCGCTTTAATAATCAAGGCCCATATTTATCAGATCCTGACAGATGTTTATGGAAATATTCCATTTACGGAAGCTGGTAAAGCATTATCAGACGATATTGTAGCGCCGGTTTATGACCCACAGGTGGATGTGTACAAAGGTTTGGTGGCACTTTTGCAGGAAGCCAATAGCCTGATCGATCTACAGGCCGGTTTGCCACTGGGAGGCGACCGGATTTACAATGGAAATATGTTGCGCTGGAAAAAATTCGCCAATAGTTTGCATTTGCGGATCCTGATGCGCTCTTCCAATACCAATGATCTGCAGGCGGCTGCAGAAATCGGAAAACTGCTGAATGATCCTGCTGCCTATCCCCTTATGGAAACAAATGAGGAAAATGCACTATTCAGGTACAGTGGTGCATTACCGGATGTGTATCCACTTTCACAAACCAGGGACTTTGATTTCAAATACAAGGTCGTTAGTGCTTTTATTGTAGACACCTTAAAAAAATACAACGATAGCAGGTTGATGCAGTATACACGTCCCACAAATGCCACTGCCAATACTACCAATCCGCAATATGTTGGCTTACCCAATTCGCTCCCAATCACCGATGCCGCCAATTATAACGGAGGTTTTGACCACCAGAGTTACCTGGGTACAAGATTTCAATCAGTTACTGAGCCGGCCGTTTGGATGAGCAGCAGTGAGGTTTATTTTCTTCGTGCTGAAGCTGTGTTGAGAGGCTTTGCTACGGGCGATGCAAAGAATTTATATGAAAAAGGAATTCAGGCTTCCTTTACGCAATGGGGAGCTGTGATAGCACCTGATTTTCTACAGCAGGAAGGCATTGCCTTTACGGGCAACTTACCTCAATTGTATCTGCAAAAATTCATCAGTTTATTTTTTACCGGATTTGAAGGCTGGTCGGATTATCGGCGAACCGGCTATCCGCAATTGGTACCTGGACCAACCAATGTAAACGATGGAAAAATACCGGCAAGGATTCCTTATCCCTTACAGGAGCAAACATTAAATGCAAAAAATTATGCACAGGCCGTTGCCCAAATGGGGGGCGATGATTTGAATACAAGACTTTGGTGGCAACCTTAAATTATACTTCATGAAATCAATTAATATACTGTTCTTGATAATGCTCCTATCGGCAGCATCACAAGCCAATGATACAACCAAAATACGTCCGGCCTATCTTCAGGAATTTGAAAAATGGAACTTACAGGAACTGGTGAAAGGCGGGCGAATCGATGCGATCTGTGATATGGGAAATGGAATTGTGGTATGTGGAACAAGGCATCCAACTGCAGGACGCTTATTTATATCACGTGATTACGGAATTAGCTGGCAGCCCCTGGCCAATCTCACAGAAAGCGCCATAACCTGCATTGCATCAGCCAATGAAAAAGAATGGTATGTCTTAACCGGAAATGCCGAAGTATTTGGCACCAGGGATGCAGGAAAAACCTGGACATTGCTTAACACACTTACCACCAATAAAAACAAGGAAAAATATACCGCCAGTTATAGTATCATAGTTACTTATCATGGTACTATTCTGGTGACAGATACCGATTCAGAAGGCGGCCATATTTATCGGTCGGTTGATAAGGGAAAAACCTGGACAGATTTGGGATCAGTTTCCGGAGATGCCCTGTATCGATTTACCAAAGTAGGCAATGGAATAATTGTAAATGGCTGGCAGGGAAATGTATATAAAAGCATTGATGATGGGCAAACCTGGAATATAGCCGGAACACTGACTTCATCTGATTTATTTGCTACAGATTATTTGGGTAGTCACCGGATTCTACAAGGCGATAAAGAGGGGAATATATTTCGTAGTGATAACCTGGGTGAAGAATGGCAACAAATCGGCAAATTACCGGATGCTGCAGATGATTTTATTGATTTGGGATATGGTGCAGTGATCTATTCCACCTATACCGGAAAACGTGCGATACATGTTTCGCTGAACTATGGAACAGACTGGTTTGATATTGGCGGCCTGCCTTCGGGCGCCGAGGGTGATTGGTTAGATCATGGGATCCGGCTTGATCAGCGGGATTCCATCATTGTGCTGGCAGGAACCAGTAAAGGACATATCATCCGCAAAGCGATTTCCAGAATCTGGTTGTATGAAACCATAAACAGTTACCAGAAAAGAGAAACGGGCATTGATCCCGAGTTGCTTCGCCCGATGAAAAAAGCGGTGGTGGGAAGTCTGGTTGACTTTTCCGAATTAATGGATCCGGAGGATATTGTGGTGCATAAGAATTTTGCGTATATCCCTTGTCGCGATGGAAACAATATTGCAATCATTGATTACAAAAATCCGGCTAATCCTGTACTGGCCTATAGTTTACGCGATCCGGATATACTGGATGCTTTTAGTGTGGCTATTCACCAGGATCATTTGTATGTTGTATCTATGACCAATTGCAGCGTGAGTGTGTACAATATCAAAAATCCTTACAAACCGGTAAAAACCGGTGCCATAAAAGTAGGCGGTGAAGGTGGCTATCTGACCACCTATCGATCCGATTATACACGATTGAGAAAAATTGCCGTGTTGGGGAACTATGCTTATGTAACACATAGTTCGGAGAGCAAGTTGTACATATTGGATATTTCCGATCCGGCCGCACCTCGCATAGTTAGCAGTTTACATACCGGCGATGGAGCATTTGCGGTATTGCCGACAGAGCAGGTGGTGTATCTGGCTGGTTACGGTCCGGGTTCTTCTGTAATTGCAGTAGATGTACGGGACAAAACTAAACCACGCATAAGCAGCCAGATTTTTGACAGTACCAGATTAGCAGGAACCTGCGCTTTGGCGATAAAGGATCAAGTGTTGTATGTTGTTGCGTATTCAGCGGGTAATGTGCTCGCGGCAGATATCTCAGATCCTTTTAAACCAAAGGAGATCAGTTATTTTTCTTATCCGGGAATGAAAGGTCCAGGTAGAATTTCGATTAAAGACAATACAGCTTATGTAATCAATTCGAGTAATGATTCAATGCTTGCAATTGATATATCTGACCCAGGGGCAATGAAAGCCCGGTATTTTTTGCAGGATCCTTTAATCAAAAAAACCTATGGAATTGCGCTTGATGGGAAGCTGATTTTATTGGCAGGAAGGGATGCAAGAAGTTTTGTGGTGCTGGACGGAAGTTTGTTAAAATGATTCCATGTCAGACAATTGGACGGGTCAAGCTGACCCGTCCAATTTATATGTTAATTCAACTACCCCTGACCGAAATATTCTTGTTTCTGTTAATTCTAGTTTGATTCTATTTTCCAGGTCTTCGAATAAAGGTTTTCCACTACCCAATACAACCGGATGAACGGAGATTTTATAGATATCAATAAGTCCCAACCTGATAAAGGATTTTATCAAATTGGCCCCACCATATAGCCAGATATCTTTCCCACCCTGTTTCTTAATAGCTGCTATTCTGTTTTCGATATCTGAATGTATAAATTCTGCTTTTTTATCAGATCTGGACTGACTGGAAAAAACGAATTTGTTTTTAGTGTGGATACCTTGCCACATTATTTTTTCAGCAGGTGGAGTATTTTCATCCGGTTGAAAATTACCCCAGGCATCATAACTAACTCTTCCATAAAAAATGGTGTCAATGCTATCAATGAAGGCATCGAAATGCATATCCTCCTCCATTATGCACCAATCAATTTCACCATTGGGACCTTCAATAAACCCATCTAAACTTACGGCAAGATTCAAAATTATTTGTTTCATACTGATAGAGTTATCATCAAAATTAATACCATGTGCCTATTAATTTCTTGGAAAAAAACGACAATTTAAAGTTGAGAAGGTGAAATTCCAGTATTTCTTTTGATTTCATTGGTTAAATGAGAGCGATCATAAAACCCGCAATCAACAGCGATATCAGACAAACTACGTTTATTGGTTAAATTTCTAATCTCAGAAAGTGCTTTTTGAAATCGCACAATATTGGAATATTCCTTTGGCGACATGCCAATATGCGATTTAAAATAACGTTCTAATTGCCTTGTAGTGATGTAGTTTCTTTTAGATAGCTCGTAGATACTCAACCTTCCATTAGAATTATGAATATCAGTTATAACAGAATGGAGAGGAACATCTTTATTTCGAATCCGATCAATATAATATTGATTAAAATAACTAAATGGGGAATTGATTAATTCATCCTTGGGAAGTGAAATCGATTGTTCCAATTCAATTGTACTATTTGTCAGCTCATTCAGATCTGCATACTTATAAAAATTAGCAAATGCTGCAGGCTTAAAGCAAACTCCAAAAAAAATAGAACCTGGACTTAACAAAGTCCTTCTGGAAAAAATAATGAAAGAAATTGGCAACTGGCATGATATCTATTCCACCAGTATATTTATTGACGACGTAAATTTTGAACATAAAGAAATATATAGCAGTTTACTTAAGCAACAGGAAAGCAGGCTATTCAATAATTTATTAATTAAGGTTCGACGTATGGATTTTTTACAACCATAACAAGGTCGCATAATAGATAAATTATTCAACCGGTTTGCGAACCAAAGTGGTTCACTATTTATATAAATAAAAAATCTTTGAAATCAGTCGCGAACTGTGCTCCTGCAATAATCCTCAGGTAATGATGTCACAAATTAGGGCAATATTTTGCTGTCTGAACTGATAACATACTTACCAGACGGGTTCATTGAATCGATCCGCAGTTCAATTTCCTTACCTGGGGGAACATCAATTTTTGGCCAGTTTAAAAATGAAGTATACGATAATGGCCGAACTGCATCTTTACTGTTTTCTATAAAAAGGGAGACCCTGGCATTAAATAATGTAGGATTCTTCACAATCAGCGACCTTGCATTTTTCCCATTTTCAATAATTCTAACCTCTACATGATCAAACACTTTCACCAGTTTCTTGTCCGGCTGCACATAGATACCTGGTAACTCAATGGCCATTAGCGCTCCATTGGTTTCAGTCCAGGAGTTACGGGTATTGATATAATTCCCGATACTACTTCTTCCTTCTGCATCACTGGGTTGAATGCGTTCCATGCTACTCCCTGGTGAATTATGGGTGGTAAGATGATCCGGAGGGATATTAACCGCTTCTGCCTGAGCATGCTGAATATCGCTGATTAAATCAGCATAGATCTCCTTTCCGGTTGCCCGAAAAAGTTTAAATAAATAATCACCGGAAGCAGTACAAATTCCTGGTGCCGCGTGTTTATTCTGAATACTTGCCCAAATTGCACCAGCCATCCGGCTGCCTAATCTTCCTATCTGGCTTCCGGGAGGAAATACCGGATCATAGGAGATGGTCCAGGTGGCACAAAGCGCCGCCTGGACTTCCGCTTTTTTCAACCAGCTTTTATCACCAGTAAAATGATAGAGAGCCATCAATGATTCCAAAAAACCAAAAGCTGATTCTGAATTCGCATCCATGGAGATGTCACCGCAATCACCGCCCGTTAGCCCCTGTTTAACCACATCCCGCTCATAATAATAATTGGCTGATTCTTTTGCAACCTGCAACCACTCGGGGCGCATAAAATAGTCAGCTGCCATCGCCATTGCCCCGGGAACTAAGGCTCCGGCAGTAGAATTGTAAACTGCAATCTTTCCCGTTTCCGGAACTATGTACTGTCCAAATTCTCCGGCTTCCTTCCATGTACGGGTAAAAGCTGCTGCCAATTTTTTAGCTGCCAGTTCCCATTCCGGACGAATTTCCTTTTCATATCCCTGTGCTCTGAATAACATGAAATGTTTTAGCAACCAGAACAGTGCATCAGCATTTTTTCTTACCATAGCCTGTACCTCAGGGAATGCAGGATTCATTTTTTCGGGTCTGATTTTTCCTTCCGCTGTGATACCCCCGTAGAAATAACCACTGCTCCCCTGCAATTTAGAAACAACAAAATCCAATTCCTGTGCAACGCGGTTTCGTTCTGTATCATCCTTTAAAGCAAGCATAGGATAGGTATTAATCATTCCGCTTACCCATCCCAACTGGAAGTCTTTGCTGTTCTCCGGCAAATAATAATTACCTACTGGAAATTCTCTGAAATTATTACTGTTGATAGTTTTATAGAGGTTTGTAAGATGGCTCATTGGCAACCAGTTGCGAGGCTGATTTTGTCCGGTAAGAATTTTGCGGTGTTGCATAAACGCAGTTAGCAGATCCGGAATACTTTTGGAGGATTTTACCATCACACGAAACACCAGTTTTACCTCATCTCCGGCTTTCCAGTTAGGGGCTTTATCACCACTGGCATGAAAATCACCAAACCCTGCAGCCTTTTTTCGCATAGCCGGAGCTGTTATAGAAAACCGGCAATGATTCTTTGCTTCATTTTCAGAAATAGTCAATCCGTGATTACCAAAAACGGATTGCTGGTCTGTCAGCACCATAAAACTCTTTTGCTGACCAGGTGAATAAAAACAAAGGGCCGGGGTGGCGGTATTTCCGGTTTGCAATTCAATAACCGATGCTTTCCCTTTTTCCATCAATAATCTCGGATTATTTGAAATAGTTAGCGGTACACCCGGATTATAATACATATCTGCCGGATAATCTGGATTATACCCATTTCCAATGGACCGATAACGATTTCCATTATAAACGATTGCGGGCACCAATACATAGTTTTCGGAACTCCATGCAGAAAAATTAAAATCTACGTTTACGGCAGTTTCGTTGGAAATTCCGGACAGCAGTTTGAAACCGGCAGTTATATCCAGCATACCGGGTTGTCCTTTTACTGGAATTGCTTTCAATTGAATCTGCCAACCGGCCGGTAAATTTGGTTGCTGCTGTGTGGCAATATGTTCTTCAATCAGTTCTGTTCCCTTAAATTTTTTAATACTTACCTGAATGCTGCCATTCAGTGATTTTAAATGTTGATCAATGGAAAAAAAAGATTGTGCATACAAGTGCTGTACCATCAATAGCGAGGATACAACGAGAATTATTTTATTAAACAGCATAGAGTCTGTTGCGGTTTTTAATCGGCTGCTTTTGTTAATTGAATAGGAGCTGTTTTAGCGCCATCTACCATTTGGTACAGCAACCAACTACTTTCATTTCTACCCTGCTCCAATCGCCAGCTTTTGGAAGGATTAGCCAGTTGCGTTTTGAGCCAACGGGGGAAGGCATTGGCGGCCCTTGCATTTTCCCATGTACGGATTACAGCAAATATGGCCTCTTTTTGAGCACAGCTTTCCACCTCTTTCTGGTTCAATACCAGGCTATAGGTAGTACCTACACCAACAGAGATTGCCTGTATGTGTTCATATTCTTCCACCACAGATTTAGCACCGATTGCGAAATTTCCACCCATACCCACCGGATAAAAATTAGCATAACTTACATCCCGCAAATCTTTTCCCTGACTGGTGGTGCTTCCCCATTCACGGGTGGTGGGATCGTATAAATTTTTACCTCCGCCAACATTCCAGATACTTTGGTAATGCCAGGATCCTTCTGACAAAGTGGCGCCGGTAAAACGGATATAGGGTACTCCAATTTTTGCCCCGCGCTCAAACATTTTCCGAAAAAATCTTTTGGTTGAATAATAGCCGTGACCATTATTAAATAAAAACTCCTGTCCATCAAAATCATAATAGGCCAATCCGTTAATCTTACATACATCTGCATAATACTCTCCGATCTTATCCTGCAACTGCATATTTGGAATAACTCCATCGTATCCATAGTTGACAGTCACCTGTAATTTTAAAACAGTATCACCTATTGCATGCGCGGCTGGAGTAGTTTTCCAATAACCACGTTTCACATTTAGTAAACGGTAAGGCGGCTGATCCGAGACACCGAGATAATGAATCAGTTCCTTTCCAATTTTAATCATATTTAAGTTGGTACAATGCCCTTCCCAACTGGCAATCTCATCTAAATATTTCGGATTATCCACAATAATAATGGTATCGGTAGGGCTTATTTGCCTGGCAAGTATTCTCTTTTGCTGATAACACAAACTATCACTCGGAACCGGACTAGCATCCTGCGTACCCGGAGCAAGTGAATTGGTAATGGTTGTTCTGCCGATAATAATACCTTCAGCTTTAGCGAGGTCAGAAAATTCTTTATGTGATAAATTCCCGTTCATTCGTTTAATGGGTTTCCGATTGAAATCCATCCCATCAATAAAACCAGAATTTCCTCTATCAGGTCTCAAAAAACCCTGATCATATAAGCTGATTGCTTTAAATCCAAGTCTTTTCGTGTAAGATATAATACTGTCGTTCAGGTTTCCTGCGGCCATGGCATCAGGTGTAAACCCGGATGGATCTTTCACCCATTTCCCATTAAAAATTGGCATAGGAAGTTTTTCCGAAACAACAATAGTGCGGATTACATCCATCAATGCCAAACTGTCCGGGCTCCCATAAAATGCTACGGAAGATCCGATATAATCCACACCTGGCAGTGGTTGTACTTCAATATGATTAGGAATATTTGCCTGCATGTGTGGGATCAGTGAAAAAAATACTTCTCGTTTTTTAGACCGGTCTCTTGATTGATAGGAAATGGATATCTGACCCTTTTGATCCACTTGCGCAGCATCACCATAAAGAATCCGATACCAGGGTTCTTTATGCGCATAAAACGCAACATCGCTGATTCCATTGCCACCCAAACTGAAGACCTGCCCTTCTTTCAAACTATCGGGTAAGGGATATCGTTTGGGATCCGGTGAATGAATGATATATTGAAAAGGTGCAGCATCTCCAACCGTGGTAGCCAATCCACCCAGTGTATTATCATTTAATGCAAGCAGTCCAATTGCATAATTGACTGCCTCACTGGTGTCTCTGGCTACCCCGATAATCTCACCCATCAGGTTCGTTATATTGGTGTTATAGGCACCCCATTGAATAGCTTCAATTTCTTCTCGATTCGATAATGACAACAGCGTCAGTCGGAAATATTTTTTACGGGACTCCACTAAAACCTGTGCAATTGACCCGTTTGAATACGTTAGGGTAAACTGTTTTGATCTTGTCTGATAGGTTGCTTTTACCGGTTCATAATATTTTTTTGTGACACCATTAAAGAGCAGCATTAAAGGCGATGGTTTTTCAGACGGACTAAATTCACGTTCAGATTTAGCAGAACGATTCTTCATACTTGTAATAAAGCCCTTGCTGTTAATATGGATCTTAAAATAATCCGTTGTGAAATTCCATTGAGAAAAAACCAGCTCTGTGGTCAAAATAAAAATGATTATAAGAGATAAGCTACGTTTCATCAGATGCGTATTATTTCAGAATGAATCCCACCCGAAGGATGCCCATCGGGTGGGAGAATTTGTTTATTGAAGTGGATCGAAACTTCCACCCCATTCATTGTTCTGTTCCAGTATATTTTTAGACTGGGAAATCTGATTGGGTGGAATGGCATAAAACCAATGATTCAAATCAAAGTTAAATTTAAAGGTTTCATCTCCATCCAGGTTATCTATATAGCGGGCGGAAAACTTTGAACGAACGGATGCCGTCATAATATTGTCGGTAGGCAATGGTAATGCTTCACCGTCTTTAATAGTTATATACAAACCATGGCGTGCACCCTGGTTATTCAGGATATCATACCGCTTCCACCGGCGCAGATCTCCAAATCGCTTGTTTTCAAAAGCAAACTCAACCTGACGCTCTTTTATATAGGATTCCCGAAGATCTGCGGTGGATGTTGCAGTTATTCCATAGTTACCATCAACTCCTGCAGAGATACCTGCCCGATGGCGAATATCTTTCAGCACCTGTAGTGCTTCGTTGGTTTTACCCAATTCATTGGCAGCTTCGCCATAGTTCATCAGGAGCTCTGCAAACCTCATTTCAATCCAGTCTGTTTGCCCCTGGTTGGATAAGGCAGCTACAAGTGTTGTATCCAACCCCTTACGTTGGAAAAAACCGGTAATGCCTGCATTTCCCGGCATGGAAGAATGGATCGTACTGAGTAAATTTTCATATTTACTGTTCGCTGCATCCCATTTCCAAACATTCCAGAAACTATTTCCTTTTATGTAAACTGGGGAAACTTCATCCGGGGTTGGATAGGGTGAGCCACCAAAAAATACGGTTGAATAAAAGCGGTCATCTCTGTTGGTATAGAAATCATTCAGGAATTGCGCATTATATGCAGGGTCATTCAGTTGATCTTTATCAAACTCCAGGGCAGAACCATCCCGCTTTGGGAAAGAAAGCAAAAGGGATAATATTGGTTGATTTGCATTGGAAGCATCTTTTGTCAATGGCTCGGGCCGGATTACATTAAAATTAACCGCATGCCCGGGATGATAAAACTGATTTACCATTATGACCTCCTTATTTCTTTCCTGGTACCAGATTTTACGGAAATCGGGATGGAGGGTATGGCCTTGCGAAATACCAAAGTCAACAGCTGCTTTACAGGCATCATAAGCAGCCTGCCAGCGAGTCTGATTATTGGCTGGATTAAATAGAGGACTTGCATAGCTGAGTAGCACACGACCTTTCATTGCCATGGCAGCCACTTTTGTAATGCGGCCATAATCAATAGCCGTATTGCCATATACACCTGGTAAGAGAAGAATGGCACTATCAAGATCCTTTATAATCTGGTCAATGCATTCAGAAGTTTTATTCCTGGGTTTAAATAGCCCTTGCACATCCTTGGCATTCTGCTTATGTAATATAATCGGAACACCGCCCACATTATTGACCATGCCCCAATAGGTCCATGCTCTCCAGAACTTAGCTTCACCAATGTGCTGGTTTTTCTCCCCTTCCGTTAAAACACCGGCCGGTAAAACTTCCATTTCATCAAGAAAATAATTTACCCGATCAATAAAAGTATAATTCAGTGCGGAAGTGGTAGCATCAACTGAAATAATTCCTCGTTGATAATTACCCAAACTCTTAGCTACAGAGATACCCTCATCTGTTGCATTTCCATTAAAAGGCCAGCCGGGCATTTGTCCGCCATAAATATCATTCAGAAAAGCTTTGATCATAACCGGATCTTTCCAAACATTATCCGGAACGATCGAATTCGTATTTTCATAATCCAACCCCTTTTTACAGGAAGCAAGTAGCACTCCGGCAGCCATCAGCCAGGTTAGCATTCCTTTTATATTTATTTGCATTTTCATACTGTTACTTTTTTTACTACTTATAGCGATACATTAACACCGAAATTGAAATTTTTCATCGTCGGATAAGAGAATCCATCACCTAATTCCGGATCATAGAAATTCTTTCCAAACCTGCTGATCATGAATAAATTGGAACCGCTAAAGAATAATTTGAGCCCCTGCATTCCGATTTTATGAACGTAGCGGTCAGGTATCTGATAGCCCACATTTAATAAACGCATTCTGAGAAAACTTGAATTTTCCAACCAAAAACTGCTTTCAGAATTGGTTACCCACTGTGTACCGTCATTAATAGAATATCGTTTTGGCAAGCTTCCAGTAGGATTTTGCTCAGACCAGCCATTAGTATACCAATTACGCCACATACGGTTCCATTCCACGTTGCCGGTTACCAGGTTATTAACATATCGGAACTGATTAAAATTTCCGCTGAATGTAGCATCTATGGAAAAGCCTTTCCATTCCAAGCCCAGGTTCAGGCCAACTGAAATCGGATTATTTTTTTTCTTTAGTGTTGTTATATCCCAGTTATCAATTATACCATCCGGTTTTCCATCCAAACCGCTTAAGTCTTTGTAGATAAGCTGCCCCAATGCAGGGGAAACACCGTTCCACTTATAAGTTGGATTGGCAGCCAATAATTTATCAAGATCTGCCTGCGTCCTTATCATACCGTCTACCTCATAACCTGTAATTCGCGTGGTTGAATTGCCCGGATTTTTTTGCCATGGATAGGTGATATTCTGATCCTGTATTACATAATTGGCATTTCCATAGGCCAGATTTACATTGGTATAATAATTAAGCTGACCGGAATTGTTTCTATATCCTATCATTGCTTCAATTCCACTTGCTTTGATCTCTCCATAATTGGAGGCAGGAATGGATCTGCTAAAAGTGGGTGGAACGGAATTAATCCGGCTACCCAGAATATCATAGGTTCTCGTTTTATAATATTCCAGACTTGCTGTAAAATGCTGAAGGAAATTAATATCCACTCCAATATTATAATTCATGGATTTTTCCCAGGTTAAATTAGTATTAACGAGAGAGCCATAGGTAATACCCGGATTCGTTACTCCGTTAGTTCCGAAGAAAGCTGAATTGGCTGAGGAATAGGATTGCAACCATTGCCATCCGCCAATGCCATCGTTACCAACCAATCCGGCAGAAGCGCGTAATTTCAATAATTCTACATTTTTCACCTTACTGAAAAAATTTTCTTTGGAAATAATCCATCCTGCAGATGCTGAAGGAAAGAATCCCCATCGCTGGTCAGGCGAAAAATTCATGGATCCATCATATCGATATGCGAAACTCGTCATGTATTTATTATCATAATCATAAAAAAACTGACCAACCCAGGATTTTCTACCGGTAATAAATTCGGGGGTTCCATTGGCATAACTATCCAGACGATCGCCACTGGCTGCCCACCACTGATCGGTTAAATAAACAGGAAAACTTTCACGTCCGGCAAAAATGCCACCACCTTTTGCTTCGGCTTTTTCATAAATCAACCAGCTTTTTATATTATGAACAGAATTGAAGGTTCGGTCATAGCTTATTTGAAAATTTAACTGATAATCATTGCTCCATCCATAATCTTCTCTTATAAAACTTCTACCCACCTGAGAGGATCTTTTGAGCGTAATCAGATCATTGTCATCCGTACTGATCTGATGGAGTCCGGTTTTTTTCATTACCCACATGTTATATTGTTTCATGTAGGATTTACTTCGGTTATTGGTATAGGATTTATTAAACTGGGCAGAAGCACTTAATCCTTTAATAGCCGGAATCCGATAGGTAGCCTGAAGGTTAAGAATTGGTTTGATTGCATTTCCCTTAATATACCCACCATCTCCGCGAACCTCTGCTCCAACATTTCCGATCCAGCCATAATCGATCGGGTTACCACCGTCGGTCCACACTGGCTGATCTGGTTGCCAGAGCAATTGCTTTCGATAAATTCCTTGTATATCACCTATGGATGTATTCGTTGGCGAATACGTAAGATTATTGTTCACCGTTAGTCCGGCAAACAGACTTAAATTTTTAGTCAGGTCTGCTGTAATATTAGCGCGAAGATTATACTTATCATAGGTCAGGTTTTTCATGAATGCACCCTGTTTGATATAGGAGCCTCCAACAAAATATTTGATTTTGTCTCCACCACCGGAAATCCCCAGATTATGAGCTGTTGTTGAAGGATCTTTCCATACAGCATCCAGCTGGTCATAGCCCCATCCATTGTTGATACCCCGGAAATATTCAAGATCATCCTCCGTCCATTTCCACCCGGCAGGATCAGAAGTTGGATTGATTCTATTATACAATTCACCGGTTTCCACCGCACTGGTCAACTCCGCATTTTTCCCTCGTTTTTCAAAACCGGTGCTGAAGGAATAGTTGATCTGTGGTTTTCCGGATTTACCCCGGCGTGTTGTTACAACAATTACACCACCTGCTGCTCTTGATCCATAAACTGCTGAAGAGGCCGCATCTTTAAGTACTGAAATGTTTTCTATATCATTTGGACTAAGGTTATTGAAATCACCTGCACCGCTTACTTTTCCATCGATCACAAATAATACATTCTGCGCATTAAACGAAGTTCCAACCCTTACACTTATACCGGGCTGTGTTCCAGGAATTCCATTTGGCGTACCTACCCGAACTCCGGCCATTTGCCCGGCAAGAAGATTACCTAATGATGTAGTTGGGGTATTACGGCGGGGTTCATCCATCTTCATAGTTACCACGGAACCCGTCAGTAATTCCCGCTTTTGTGTTCCATATCCTACCACAACCAATTCCTCCATACTACCATCCTTCCTGGTTAATTCAATTAGTAAAGGGAGGTTTCCTGCGGTAAATTTTCCAGTCTGAAATCCAACCATAGAAACAGACAGTCGGGCATTTTTTGGTACACTAATTTCAAATCTTCCATCTGCATCTGAAAGTATTGTTGTATTCGTACCATCAACAACAATAGTAGCTCCCTGTAATGGAGCCTGGTCTTCGGAAGCAACTACACGGCCTGTAATTTTTACATTTCCCTGTGCCAAAGCGGCAAGAGAAAGAAGCGTAAAACAGCCGATACAGATTGCAGTAAATAGCAATTTCGTTAGTTTACTCATAAATAAATAGTTAGAATTTGGCTAAAATGAACCTTGTCTTAAGGGAATAATTAAGTACCCTAAAATTTGTTAAATAAACCAACTGCCCCAACAATGAAATTGACTAGGTTTGATGCTATTTTTGCAGGATTAATTTTTTTATAAAAACCGATGTATTATCAGTATCTTTTCAAAACCAGTTTCAAAAAGCCATAACTGAGCAATGCAATTCATATACGAAAACTTCACTTTCCCTCCTGATCAATCTTTCACAATTCGATCTGAATTTTTAGAAATTAAAAAATATCAGTCTTTTCGCTGCCATGTTAATTATGAGATAGCATTATTAGAAAACTGCAGCGGAAAGCGATTCATTGGTGATCACATAGCAGATTTTGAAGGAACTGAATTAGTACTGATGGCTAGTTATCTTCCCCATTGCTGGCAATACTATCAAACCATTGATGAGCATGCTCCTGCTCACGCAATAATTATTCATTTTTTTCCCAATTTTCTGGGAGATGAAATCTATTGCAAACCGGAAGCCAAACATCTGAAGCAATTGTTTGCGGATGCAGCAAATGGAATCTTATTCTCCGGTGAAACGATTATCAAAGCCAAAATGATCATGCAGCAAATGTTGTATGAAAAAGGGCTTATCAGAGCGGCATTACTTTTACAGTTATTGGATTTAATGGCAGGTTCACCTACAGCTCATCAGTTAAGTTCACCTGGCTGCAACATAATTGAAAGTTCCAATGAAGCGAATAATATTAATAATGTTTTTGAATACATTTTCAAGAATTTCAGAAATAATATTACACTGGAGGAAGTAGCAGCTATCATACCAATGTCTTCCTCTGCATTTTGTCGTTTCTTCAAATCCAAAACAGGACGTACACTGACTGCCTTTATCAAAGAATTACGGATTGGCCATGCATCCAAGCTATTATTGGAACATACGCACAATGTATCTGAAGCCTGCTATAACAGTGGCTACAATAATATTTCCAACTTCAATAAGCATTTTAAAGAAACCCATGGAATATCACCCAAGCAATTTTTAAAACGCTATCAGATGTCAGATACAGATGAAATTTAATAATGAATCAATCCGGGTTTTTAAACGAATAAAATTCATTTACTTCCACCCACTTCTGTCCTTTTTCTGTTCCAGGTATGCCTATTTGATAATTTTCCATCAACCGATTCCATTCTGCACATCGTTTATCACTTGATTCTGCCAATTTACCCATTTCACCCAAATCAGCGTCAATGGGAACAGTAACGGTCATTACAACCACATGTTGGTACCTGAATAGTTTTATTTCGCGATATCCTGCTTTTTTAAACCCGGCTTCCACTTCAGGCCAGATATTTTTATGATACTCGAGGTATTCGGCTAATTTTTTATTGTCCGGATGAATCATTACCACAAATAGATGTTGTTCTTCCTTTATCTCCTTACAGGAGATAATAGTTAAAATTAACAGCATACAGAACAGGTACCTCATCGTAGATATTTTTGATATTATTATTCTCCTCTTATCTAAAGTTCCAATAAATAAACAACATGAATAGTCCTAGCAATATCCATCCCAACCAAACCATTCTCAATTCTTTTCCATTTGTTTTGTCAGTTTCAAGCAGGGTAGGTAATGATGTAGGAATAAGGGCAGGTTTGTATACCATAGATACAAAAACAGCTACCGTCAATAATCCAACAAAAAGATAAACAGATAAAATCAGAAAATGTGGCCAGAAGCCTGCATAGGGAAGATTTAACACATTACAAATACCGACCAGCAAACAAATCAACCCTCCCCCATACAATACAAATTCTGCTGCTGTACTATTCATTCTTTTCCAAAGAATACCTGTTATAAACACCACTGAAAGAGGGGGTGCCAGAATAGAAACCATACCCTGACTTAATTCAAAAAAACCTTTCCCTGATCTGGAAAAAAGAAAAGCAATACCAATTGCTAACAGACCAGCTACCACAGTAATCCATTTACCTATACGAATTCTTGCTTTATCATCCAATTCCCAAATTCTGCCCGCAATATCTAATGTAAAAACAGTACTGAAAGAATTCAATCCGGATGAAACCGTATCTATTAATGCAGCAATAATTGCAGCAAGGCATAACCCTAATAATCCGGCTGGCATCAAATTCGTCACCAGTGTTATATAGGCATTATCTTCCTGTGCCAGATCCCTGTATAACACATAACACATCATTCCTGGAAATATAAAGATCAGCGGCATAATTATTTTTAGTACTGCCAGCAACAAAGCACCGAATTGACCTTCTTTCAAATTTTTTGCCGCCAGTACTTTCTGTACAATAGTTTGATCTGCACACCAGTAATAAATGGCAACTACAGGATAACCGGTAATGATAGCTATCCAGGAATATTGAGGATCTGAAGCCGGTCTGAATAATTTCCAGTAATCATCCGGAACGGCAGTTACAAAACGGTCGATACCACCAATTTGTTTCAACGCAAGCCACGACAAAATGATAGAGGAAACTATAATTATGACCGATTGAAAAATACCGGTTCGAACCACCGCTTTTAATCCGCCTACAGCAGTAAAACTTGTTGCTATAATGGTTACCACAATCACAGAATACATCAATGGCCAGCCAAAAATCTGGGAGATGATTAAGCCGCCTGCGTACAATGCACTACCCAACCAAACCAGCAGAATGGAAATTAAACTGTATATAGTAAGAAAATTATAACAGCGATTTCCGAACCTCAGTTTTAGAAACTGTGGCATTGTACTGATTTTTGTAGCGAGGTAATGTGGCAGAAAAAACATAGCCAGGATAAGAAGAAATATCCAGGCCAGCCATTCAAAATTACTTCCTACCACACCATGCGAAAATCCTATACCGGCAAAACCTATTAACATCATTGGTCCGGCGTTTGCGCTGAACAAACTCAACCCAATTTGCCACCACCGTAACATTCTGCCACCAAGAAAAATATCGGCATTACTCTTTGCAGACTTTCTGTTCAGATAGAATCCGATCAATAGTAGCAGTATTATATAAACTACCAATACGATAAAATCCAATGTCGAAAGTGTAATTTTCATCAGTTGTTTCTTTAAGCCTGTTACATATTAACTACCGGAGAATATTTCATAACATTGTCTTTACTCCAGATTCGATGCACTATAATTTTCCTGTTATTACTCCAATAATCCCAATCAATTCGTATGGGCAGTCCCTCTACTTCAGGAAAAATATATTTTCCATTTTTCCAATCAGGTTTGACCATAAAATATTCTTCGAGACCAAACATGATGGAATACAGGTATTCAACAGGACATTTTTCAGGAGCAGTGGCAAGGAAAGAGGCTGTATACAGGGAATAACCGCCTGAAGAAAAATCGATACCCTGTTTTACTGCCAGATCACGCACTTCTTTCCATTCCTGAATACCACCTAAATGTGTAGGTACTGGCTGCAGGTGTTTAACTCCGGCATTAACAAGAGCGGGAAACATTTTTCCGGACCGTTCAGATTCGCCATAAGCAATTTTTGTATTGGATTGTTTGCAAAGTTCTTCTATGTCTGCATAGGCAGCGGAGTGTATGGGCTCTTCCAACCAGGCGATATCAAGGTCAGACACTTTGTTTAAAAATTCAATCGACTGGCTTAATGTCCATATCTGATTGGCATCCACAGCCAGTGCTACCTGATTTCCGATTAAGCTTCTGACAAACTTTATCCGCTCAACGTCTTTTACCATGTCAGTTCCGAAATTACGGCCGATTTTCATTTTAACGCAATCTGCACCTGCATCCAGAAATTTCCCGATTTCTTCTTCCAGTTCCTTGAAACTGTAATTGGTTCCTCCCCCACTTCCATACATTCTTGCCCAGTTTCTGTCTGCGTTTAAAAATTTATACATCGGCAGCCCCTTCCTGCGGGCCGCGAGATCATATAGTGCCAGATCCAACTGACCCAGTAATGCAGCCGCCTGCCCTCTGAATCCCTCATTTCGAATCGACCAATACAACAATTTGAATAATTCTTTATAAGGCAACCCATCGTTATAAAATAATATCGGAAATAAACATTTTTCTAAAATGTTTATATAGGTATTAAATATTGGTGCTTCACCAATATTTCCATCTTCATCTTCAATTGTAAGGATAGACAGACCAAATTTATTAAAAGGTCCCATAGTTGCATCCTGAAAGGGAGTAACAGTAGGAACGGGTTCAAGTACTCTTAATTGTACACGTTGGATAGAAAAGGTTTCCAGGTCGATTTGATGCATTTTAAATCTTGTTATTTTTTGCTTCATTAATTCTTTTCAGCAAGTTCTGGTATAGGGTGGATGGTAGTGGCCCCTGCATTATTGCGGTCAGGGTTTCTTCCAGTTCCTGTTGATTGGAAGGTCCAAGTACGATTTTAATGGGAAAGGGAATATTCTGTAAAAAGCGAAATCCGAGTGAGGTAAGTGATAGCTGATTCTCGTCCGCTACCTTTTGCAGTTTTAGTGCAGCATCCACTGCCTGCTGATTCAGCCAGTTTGGACAGGTTTCTGTAAACTCCTGAAATCGCCGGCCCAGCAATCCCATATACAGAGGACTGGCGGCCCAATACTCAGTGTTAGTGTTCAGGCATTCTGGAAGCGTTGATGTCAATGCATCCGTACAGCAGGCATTCAGGCGATTGTATTCCATTACAATATCAAAAACCCCGTCGTTCAGGTATTTTGAGAAGGAGGATGGATAGTTTCCACCCAGTCCAATTTTTCTTGCATAGCCGCGCTTCTTAAATGCCTGCATTTCATTTACAGCTGCTTCTACCTGATGGATTGGAATAGCAGCCGGTTCATGCAGGAAAAGCACATCAAGTACAGAACACCCTAGTTGAACCAGGCTGTTTTCAACACTTACAACCATACTGCCGGGAGTATAATCATATATTCCCTGATCCGAGGCATAACTTTTTAGACGACCAACTTTGGTACTGACTAAAGGAGGCTTCCCTTTCCATCTCCGGAGGGCTTCACCTGTAAATGCTTCACCATCACCGTAGGCGGGTGCTGTATCTATATAGGAAATTCCGCTTGCAAGTGCACTCAGAATAGTTCGAACAGAGGATTCGGGATCGGTCGAACCCCATACCCCACCAAGGCCGGCCGTACCCAATACATAGGAACCCAATTGGCAGGAATCTCTTTCGGTCATAGTCATTTAGCTTGCAATTACTCTCTGCCATAAAGCTAATTTTTTTAATGTATCGGCCTGCAAGGATGTTGCCCATTACTTGTGTTATTTTGCCCGGATTATTTTTTCCAGGGAATTTTTCCTGTCCAGGATTCCGGGAGCTTTTTTATTCCAAACAATTTTGCAAGTACTACAGCTGTATTTTTATTGCTATTGTAAAAGATTGAAGAACTAATATGCTTAATTTTTGGTCCGGTCAGTGCCCAGGGCACCAGCATTTCGTCCATACTCAGGCCACCATGTCCATTTGCCGGATGCCCACCATGGTCGGTGATAAACAGGAAATAAGTATCCTCCAACAAACCGATCTTTTTTAACCCGGACACAAAGCGCCCCAAGGCAGCATCTGCTTCTTCCAGCGCCTGTATATATTCAGGCGACATCCACTTATGGTTATGCCCCGCATGATCTGTATGCACACTGTATAGAAATATCAATTGCGGATTATTCTGCTTTGTTTGAATAAAATCAATGGCTCTCTGGTAACTGCTGTCGTATCCGTCATTTTGTTCAAAAAATACATCATCCAGGTATTTCTGATTAAATGGTTTGATCAGATTCGCCCAGTTATAATAAAAAGCCGTTTGAACGCCAGGCACCTGGTCTTTCACCACTTTAAAAATGGAAGGAAAATAACCATCCGCATCGGTTTCAATTGCCTTCAGTGTATGTTTGTTCAGGTTCCATTCATTGGAGGTTACACCATGTTCTTCTGGTCCGGCTCCGGTCAGGTGACTTGTCCAGTTGGGCATGGTAACCGATGGCATGACGGGTCTTGTGGTAAGTGATAAAATCCCGCTGGAAAATAAGGTATCAAGATTTGGGTGCCTTGCTTTTTGATACCCCGGAACACTATAGCCATCCAATCCAATTACAACAATCCTTTTGTTTTTCTTTTGTGAAAAAGCGGAACTGAAGCCAAACAAAAAGAGAAATACATAAACAGGTAACTGAATTGATTTCCTGAACATATAATTATTATTTTAGGTTGTATAAGCTGGTTTATGCCGAACCAATAATATGGTTACGGAACTAATAAATGAAATTGCAGCAATGAGCAGAAAGAGAATGGAGGAAGATGCTGTATAATCAAGAAAACGTCCAATAATAGGCTCGCCCAGGGCAGCAAATAAATAGGCAGCAGTATTCATCACTCCAATGCCTGTTCCTGCATTCTCATTGCCAAGTAAATCAGGACATAAGGGCCAGAAATTGGATTGTGGGCCATATACAAAAAACCCAGCCAGTAAAAACAAGCCGGCTATCCAGCCAGTCTCTGTGATGGGCATACTAAAAATCAACAGACAAACCAGTGCACAACTGAACATACCCAGACTAATGGTCCAGACCCGGTTGCCGTAAAAGAACCGGTCTGAAATAAACCCGAAACTAAAGGCCCCGATGGCCATCCCGATTGGTAATAAGAGACTGATCCAAACCAGTTCGGGTTGCGCTTTATAGGAATCGCCCAATACATAAATGGGTAACCAGAATAGTAGTCCATATCGCGCCATACTTTGAAACCCGATAGATAAACAGGCCAGCATAAAAGATCTGTTGCGTAAAACGATCCTATAGCGGGCTTTCCAGCTTAAAACCGGACTATCCTCTTTGCTTAGATCTACCTCTTTTTCTTCCAGCCCTTTATCACGCGGATGGTTAATCGAAAAAAAAGCATACACAATCAATGAAACAAAAAGAAATGTCACCGGCCATCGAAAAAGTGATCGCCAATCATTACCGTGCACCAGCAGGATGGATAAAAAATAAGTAAGTACTGAGGATGATGCAGCTGCCATGGTGTACAATCCAAATACGAATCCGTGTTTATGACGGGGCCACCAGTTGACAAGGATTCTTCCTCCGGGTGCCCAAGCCATAGATTGAAAATAGCCGTTTAGAGCCCAGAGGATTAGGATAAGGGTATAACTGGAAGAAAAACTGATTAGCAAATTGACAGCAACAGATAGCAGGCCACCTGTTACCACCATATGCCGGGGACTCCAGCGATCTGCCAGATTCCCATTGATAAATTGGCCAACTGCATAACCAATCAACATGCTGAAACTGATCCAGCCAATTTTTTCATAGGCAATTCCCAAATCGGTTGCCAATAACTTCGATGCCCAACCGAAATTATGCCGACCCGTATAAAAGAACAGGTAACATAACATAGTTAAGGCAAGCATGCGCAATTGGTACCTGATTTTCTTTTCCATGGCAATTATAATCGGATCCCCACGCGCAGTGGTTTATTTTTCACTGCAAATTGAAATGCCTGTTCCACCTCCTGAAGACTGAATTCTTTTGCAACAGCTTTTTCAAATGGATAACGGTACCAGTTTTCTTTCAAGAATGACAGCGCATTTCGGAAATCATCGTAATTATAGTTGTGCAAACCCTTTATGGTAAGTAGGTTACGGATTATTTTTTCGGGATTTACAGGTAAACATCTCGATTTAAAAACAGCTCCAACCCAAACAGCCATTCCTCCAATAGCAAGCGTCTCCAACCCAAGTTCCATTGCTTCCGGAGATCCGCTCATATCGAAAACGAGATCCACCGCTTTACGGGGCAGATCCGTTTTAATTTCCTGTACCAGCAGACTATAATCACCCCTGCTATTGTATAATTTATCCACTCCGAAATGAAGAGAATCTTCCAGCCGCTCAATAGAAATATCCACTGCCCCAATCCATTCCGCACCAGCTTTCCGACACATGGCAGCACAGGTTATTCCCAGATGCCCCATTCCTGTAATAAGCACTGATTTACCTTTTATATTACCCGCCATACGTAAGGCTCCTGCAACGGTGGCCACCGAACAGTTTATGGTTGCAGCAACAGGCAGTGGCATGCCTTCCGGAATCCGTAGAATGCCCGTATTCGCTTTTAGTATACAATATTCAGCAAGTCCCCCATGAAAGGCATCTCCATCTTGCACCAATGCATGTCCATATTTAAAAAGTTCGTTTCCTTTTTGTGGAATCCCTGCAATTGAATTCGGAGAATCTGGGTTACTCGAAAATATCGACCAGGTGATGATATCGCCCACGGTTAAATTGTCTCCATTGAGATCAAGTGCCGGATGTGCAGGATCGATGGCCTGGATTACCCCTACTATTTCATGTCCCAATACAGTTGGACAGGTTTCCTGCCGTAGTCCGCAATAAGTGTGCAAATCACTGCCACATAAAGTTGTATATAGATTTCGGATCAACAGCTCAGCGGGTTGTAAGGGGGGTACAGCATGTCTGGCTAATTCCAGTTCCTGTCCCGTACCATGAAAAATAGCCAGTTGTCCCAGAAGCCCTGTAGTAGGTTGATTCATACAAATTGCAATCGATGGTTAAGTTTTCCTTTAGTGAAATTATATTTCCTGAGGATAAATTTAGTCTGCAAACCATTATCAAAATATTAATTCAATGAAATTATTTTTCCTCACAGGAAATTTTTCTGCTTAGATTAGTGGAATGGAAGAGGATAAAATGGAAACAGATCAACTGTCTTATTATAAAATCGGCGGGCTGATTCGTCAATACCGTAAGGAGCGGGATTTAAAACTATTGGATTTATCGACCCTGACAGGAATTAAATCTGCACTTCTTTCGAAGATTGAAAATGGAAGAATGTTACCAACCATCCCTACCTTATTTACCATTATCCAGAAATTGGGTATCCAGCCGGAAGTATTTTTTGCGCAATTGAATGCTGATAAAAAATTTCCCGGTTATCTGTTTTTACCAAAAGAAACCTATACTTCCTACGAAAAGGAAGAGGGAGCAACCGGATTTCACTATTTTTCGATACTGGAACATTCCGCCGAAGGTGGTGCCTTTCAGATTTCGCTGTTGCAATTGGATCCCGGCGCTGCCCGCCCACAGGTAACAACAGCCGCATTTGAATTTATTTATGTATTAAATGGCCAACTTAAATACCAGCTTGAAGACAAACAATTTGATATGAAAACCGGTGATTCTATTTTCTTCGACGGTAATATAGCCCATGTACCGCTGAATGAATCCGGTGCTCCGGTGCAATTATTGGTATTGTATTTATTCAATGAAAATCTTCGGTAAATCCTTGCAAGTTTATGTCAACAACCTTTTCCCGCCGGAACTTCCTTTCTACCAGTCTGATGGCTGGTATAGCACTCTCGATTCCCGATGCAGCCAGAGCAGCTACTGAATCACTTCGGTCATTTGTACGAATTGGGTTAATTACAGATCTTCATCAGGACATCATGCATGATGGGTCACAACGCCTCTATTCCTTTCTTGCCAGCATGAAAAAACAGGCGCCTGATGCGCTTTTTCAATTGGGCGATTTCGCTTATCCGGCTGAAAAAAATAAAGGGGTTATTGAAGCATTTCGCAATGCGCATGACTATACCTATCATGTGATCGGTAATCATGATACAGATTCAGGACATACCAAAGAGCAATGCCTGCAGGTTTGGGATATGCCTGCCCGTTACTATTCAGCTGAAATAAAAGGAATCCGTTTTATTGTATTGGATGGAAACGATACCGGATCGCCCACGCATAAGGGTGGATATCCTGCCTTTATAAATCAGGAGCAAAGCAACTGGCTGGATGAGGAGCTGAAAAAATCCAGTCAGCCGGCGATTATAGTTTCACATCAGCCATTAGCCGGACCAATGGCAGTAGACAATTCGAAAGATATTCAGGCTATCCTCAGCCGGCATAAAGAAAGGGTACTGCTATCCATCAATGGCCACACCCATATTGATGGTGTTTATTATGAAGATGGCATGCCCTATGTTCATATCAATTCAGCCTCCTATTTCTGGGTGGGGGGAGATTTTAAACATGAAAGCTATGATACGGATATTCACCTGCAGTACCCCTGAATTGCGAGTACCTGTCCATATGAATCAGCCTTGTTTACGATGCTTGGAATAGACCCCACTAATTATCAGATTCGAATCGATGGAAAAAAGAGTCGCTGGAAAGGCCCCTCTCCCGCAGAATTGGGATTCTCCAAAAAATACGGCATTGATTTAGGTGATGCCATCTCACCAACTATTAGTAAAAGAAAATTTAAACGGGAAACGAGTTAACTTCTTTCAAACCAGATTCGTCTGGCTCTCCCGACTGAAATGTAGAATCCTTTTATTGAACCATTCTTATTCCGAATGAAACGGATCGTTGATTCGGAGCTTTCAAATCCATCTTTATACGTGGGGTTATGAATGAGTGGTGCATTGGGTTCTTTAATGAATTGCAGGTTGGTTTCGCCTGCTTTTAATTTAATTATAGTATTGGCTTCCTCACTTTCATACATCCCTTCGTATTGTTTCAATTGCGAAGGGTTCAGAACTGCAGGAGGTTCCTTAAAAAACTGCACCGTATCAACAGGCGGACCGGTAACTGAACGAATCAATCCGTTTTTCAGGAACAGGATTTTATACCCGTTTGCATAAAGGCTACGATCGGAGCCCTGAAGTATTGGATTTTTACCTGGCAGAATCAGCATACTATCCGTTGCTTGTATGAAAATTGCTTCATCCGAACGGCTATCCCGATACCAGCCTTCCAACTTTTTTTGTTCTTGTGGCACTGCTTTGAAAACTGGTAAAGGAGAAGGTTTGGGCGATGATGTTGGTGGAATAAACAGTGCTGCAATTTTTTCTGCTATTTGTCCGGGTGAAAACCCACTGGTATTGGATAAAATCGCAATTGACAATCGCTGTTGTGGAAAATAATCCAGATTCGCCCGATACCCGGCAGTAGCACCACTGTGTGTCACGAGGTGCTCACCATTAAATCGGGTGATGCGCAATCCCGCTGCATAGGGATGACTGGTTCCATTTCTAAACTGTCCCAGTTTCAATTGATGATTCAGCAAGGCAGGTCCGCCTAATTTACCCGCATGCATAAACGCAGCCCATTTTACCAGATCGGAAGGAGTCGTTAATAGCCCGCCGTTTCCATGTGCATCTTCAAATGGCATGGAAGTTTTGAGCAACATGGGCGTCTGCTGATACGCAATAGCCCGGTTCTTTACAATTTGCCGGTAATCATTGCGCCAACTGGTATGTGACATGCCAGCCGGAATAAAGATCCGCTGTTTGCAAAAAGCAGCAAAACTGGTTTTGGCAACCCGCTCTACAATAATGGCCATCAGGTTATAATTGCTGTTGCTGTAGATGTATTCGGTTCCTGGTGGATTATTCAGCGCTTTCTGCCGGCAGATAATCTGCAGAGCATGTGCATTGGTATGTGCTCTCGAACCCCGCCCCCAGCCTTCCACTTCGGCAACGGAGCCCCAATCACGCAGCCCACTTTGGTGATGGATGAGGTCGTAAATGGTAATGACTGATTCATAATTGGGTAGTTCCGGAATATATTTACGGACATCCTCCATCACATTCAGTTTACCATCCTGTTCAAGTAATAAAATAGCAGCAGCCGTAAACTGTTTCGAAACCGAACCGGCTTCAAAAATGGTGGAGGTATCATTGGCAATACCATGTTCCAGATCGGCAGAACCTACGGCAGTAGCATACAATAACTGACCGTTTCGGCTAATCGCTACCGATACCCCCGGAAGATTGGGATGGGTCCAGGGCTGGAGGATGACGTTAATTTTCCGGATGGTGTCAGAAAAGTTAGATTGAGCTATTAATTGTATTGGCAAAAAAACTAATAGAAGCAGCAATTTCATGGAATAAATCTACAACATCTGAATTGAACATAAACAGGTCCTGAATGCTTCATTTTTTCGGCATTTTTGCGCTTTTACCGGCGTTAATTTATATTTTGATACTATAACAAAATCACATGGCCTTTAGCTCGCTTCTACTAATTGCAATTATTTCTGTCATTTTTCTCTTCATTCTGCTTGTTTCAGTTAAACCTCTTCTATTTTCAAAGAATAGAATTATAGTTATTCTTTCATGCTTATTTTTAGCAGGAATAATTGTATTTGCATTCTCCGGAATTCAGAAATTAAGTCGTGATCTTGGGAGAATTATTAAAAATACCGGCCCCAAATCACCTGAAACCATTTATTCAATTTTATTTGAAAACCCAATAGAAAATTGCGTAACCACTATAAATTTAAAAGATCAGGTACTGCCAATTATTGATTGTTGCATCTGGATGGAAATCAAGCTATGCCCTGAAGAATTGGAACGAATTTTAAAAATTAAAAAATATGAGGCTTCCATTTACAGCAATGCAGATTCAGTAAATTTCAACAACTCATTTACCGAAAAACCTGCCTGGTGGAAACCTCAGAACATTGGAGATTCTTTTTTAAAATTCACATTCAGAAAAGATCAAAACCACGTACAAACAATATTTTCAGGTAAAGATAGTACGCATATTTTTATCTGCGATCTGGCAAACTAGTGCGGAATTTCTTCCACCAACACCACTTTTCCTGATTTGGAAAAATAGGTGCAGGTCATCTTATCCATTGCTATTTTCCATTTATCAATACCGAAATTGGCACACATTTTTATGAAGGTCAGAAAATCCGTTTTACCCTGCTGATGTGCGAATAGTTCAGCTTTAAATTGCTCCAGGCTGGGCATATCAGCAATCTCCATCGCCTCATATTTGGCCGGAACCTTTGCAGTTAAGTTATCCGCGCCAAAAAGATCTATATGTCCGTCTGTTACATACGTTGTATAATGAGTAACACCCATTGCCTTGATCTCTTTGATATAGGATGGAAAGTCGGCACCGGATTTTACTTTGGAATGGGCTGTTTTGATTTGTTCTAAGGTAAACATGTAGTATTTTTTTAGATTGATAAATGAAAGCAGAGCAAAGATCTATCATCCACCCAGGCTGGAATTGTAAAAAATCGTTTTTCTGAAAACAGCAACTGCCGCCCAAGACCATCAGTCGGGGCGGCAGTTAATGGTAAATTCCTTCTTTCCTATAACTTCCAGTCCAGATCAAAAAATCCGGTCAGCTTTAAATGCTTCGCACCTTCTTTCAGCATGTCGAAACTAAAAATCATATAATCCGGGAAACCACTGGCACCCGCAAAATACTGGTTGGCATAAGCTGCCTGATTCCCTTTCATTCCCGTTCCGGTTAACACCGCTACAGAAGCTTTGGATGAATTTTTTAAGGGCCATACGAAATAGGTAGCCAGATCCTCACCTTCCCAACGCTGATTGCCTGCAGTTATCAGATCCCGCTCCACCTGAATCGGACAATCTGCCAACAATAAAGGCCAGGCTGCATTGGTTGTTTTATTTCCAATCAGGATCACACCACGGTCATTGTATTTTTCTAATGAATATTCTTTATCAGTAATAATATCAACGGCACCATTTCCACGGTAATACCAGGTTTCTGCATCATAGCGGGCTTTGTTCCAGTTCCAGGCTGTTTCTTCTTTATTGCCTATCGTTCCTACAACATAAACCATCCGGTGGTTAAACGCTTCTTTCAAAGTTCCATAGCGGTGCGGACCTTTTTGATCAGCTGTTGGAGCTGTACCTTTCTGCCAGCCTCCTGCAGCTTTCTGAATTACCAGCTTTTCGTTTGGTGTGGCTACAATATGTTTTACAGTAGCCATACTGTCCAGTTTGATTTCAACCGTACTGCCTACAGAGAAATCGGACAGATCAAGTTCAAGCAGGTGAATATTTTTTGTGTTTCCTTCAATCAGGCCTTTTGAACGATTTCGATTCAATTGCATCCGGCTGTATTCCAGAATCTCCTGTTGCTGCAGGATGCTGGCCCAACGGGAACTGGCCGATATACCCGGATGTGCAGTAGTGAAATCAATGCTGCTCACACTGCTGTCCGGTAGGCGCTGATGCCACTGAAAATAATCGAAAAGCGGCTTCCAATCCACACTGTGATCACCAAACCAATGACTGCCCCCCGGATATTCATAATGGACAAAATCAGGCTGAAATCCGCCCAGAATTTCCCGCATCTGGCGCGCATATCGTACCGGAACTGTTCGGTCATCATCGCCATGAAAAATATATACTCCATGGTGTTTGTAATTGGTTGCCAGTTTGATTACATCACTCTGATTGCTGGAACGCAACAACCTTTGTTCAAATAAATTACCGCTGGAATCGGGAATTAATCCGTCTGCTGATCCATAACCTTTCATAGTTGGGTATCCGGCGCATGGTGCAATAGCAGCCCATTTATCGGGATAAGTGGCACCAAGGAACCAGGTTCCATGTCCGCCCATGGAGTGCCCTGTCAGATAAATTTTGGACGGATCGGGCCGAAAACGTGCTTTCGCTATATTCAACACTTCCATCGCATCCAACCGTCCCCAGTCCTCCCAATTAAATCCACGCGGACGGCGATTGGTTGCTGCAACCAGGGTCCCCCAGTCTTTCGACTTGTAGGCCCTTGCCTGGCTGATGGCTTCCACTCCGGCTCCGTGTACAGAAAGAAATAAGGCGTTTTTCCCCGGCTCCCAATAGCTACCCGGTGTTTGCGGACGAACAGAATAATATTGCAGACTGCCATCCATTTCACTGGTAAATGTGCTGCTATATGCTTCACCCGGGCCCATCACTTCCATAGGAAAAGATCGCTGATCAATGATGGATTTGCCCTGCAACAAATTAAGTGTTCCGGTATAGGTGCCTTTTGTTGTCAGCGTAGTTCCATCCAGTACAAAAGCAACTTTTCGGCTACTCATGGCAGGTATATCAGGCAATACAGTTTCCTGACTGTTTCCACCTACAATTGCCTGAATCCGCAGTCCCTTCAATGGCTTGTTTTCGGTATTTACTACTACAACAGCCCCTTCCTGCTTGCCGGTTTGAACACCCGGAACAATATGCGGAAGAGTCATATCTTCTCCCTGCAATTGAACCGGTTTAGAAGGAAACAAAAGGCTTGCTATAGCGGAAGATCCTCTTAAATAAAATTCATTTAATCCTTTCCCCAGTTGAACAGGTATATACAGGAATCCCATATTATAAGGATCACCCGTATGCATTTCACCATTGATCAGCACACTGCTATTTCCTTTCACAGACAATATTGCAGTTTGTGCTTTGGGTGATTGATAACTTAAATAAATAATCCGGCTTCCCCAGGACAAACCGCCCCTGGTGGCACCGGCTCGCACACCCGGGCCAGCAGGTGCTCCTCCCAATGCGCGCCCCCGTTTTGGTCTTAATCTGCCTGTACTATCCAAATCCATTGATTCCCATATAATCGGTTGTCCGTTTTCGTTAGTGCCAGCAGTTAATCCTTCTTTAGGCGCCGCCAAGGCTTTACTGAAATAGAGGTAGGCCAGTTCATCACTATATACCGCTTCTCTGCCATACCGCGATGGAAAAGGAGCAATCAATCCATTCGTGAAAAAATGTGATGATTTGATGTGATTGAAAGAAGCTGGATCTTCTTGTGTTTGTGCAAAAAGGTGCTGTGTTCCTACAATAGTAGAAACAGCCAATAGAATGGTAAAAAATTTCACGAGCCTTATTTTTAAAACGAGAAAGAATGTTTCGCCTTCAATTTAGTTAATTCTGCTTCAAAAGGCTCTCCTTACAAGATAAGCTGGTTAATTTTGAATCAGTTTTTGCAGCATTACATGAAATTATCCGCATCGCGATAGGCCTTAATCAATGCCAGCTCGCCTTCTTTTCCTGCGCCAACTTTACCATGCTCCATACCTAAAATTCCTTTGTACCCTTTGGAATGGATATGTTTGAAAATATTGCGGTAATTCATTTCACCGGTACCTGGTTCATTCCTCCCCGGATTATCCCCAATCTGGAAATAGGGTGTCTCCGACCAGGTACGATCAATATTTTTAATAATATCTCCTTCATTCCGCTGCATATGGTACATATCGAACAAAAACTTACAGGCCGGACTGTTAACAGCCCTGCAGATCATGTAGGTCTGATTGGTATATCGAAGGAATAAATCGGGATTATCACTCAGCGCTTCCAGTACCATCGATAATCCATGGGGAGCCAGAATATCAGATGCAATGCGCAATGCATCAATTACATTGGCTGTTTGCATATCAAGCGAAAGACTACGATCATAATTCCCCGGAACCACCGTCATCCATTTGGCTCCGCAGCGTTTGGCTACCTCAATTGCTTCCAAACAATCTTTTTTCATCCGGTCGATATGCTCTTTTTTGCCGGTTGTCAGGGAGGTTTTCCAATGCCAACTGTCCGATGTTATAACAAAAACCCCCATCCGCATTCCCAGTTTGGCCAGTGTTTCACCAATTTTTTTCTGTTGATCTACGGTCCGGCTCATCATTCCATTGTCCTCAATGGAGCGGAAACCCATACTATGCCCGAATTTGATCTGCTCAATAAAATCCTTGCCGGCATGATTGGCAAACATGCCATCATGAAAGGCATAATCCAGGTTAAATGGTGTTGAATTAAGAGTGCTGGTATCGGTTTTTGAACCACCGGCGGCGAGGGCTCCGGAACCGGTTAAAACACCACCTGCGAGAGCCGATCCGGCCAATAAAGACTGTCGAACAAAATTTCTTCTTTGCATGGAAAACAATTTGATGACTAAATTTACCGGAATCCCGATCAAAAAAAACCAAATTGATTCAAAAGTTAATTTTTTCCCTGCTCCTGTTAATCGTTGGGTATCACAGCTATGCTCAACCGAAACGATTTGAGTACGTAGAAAATAAGATGGCATCGCCCTTTACCATTATTCTCTATCATGAAGATAGCAGTAAGGCCAATCGACTGGCAAGAGAAAGTTTTCTGCTGGTTGACAGTCTGGCTGCCATTTTCACTGATTATGAGGACAGCAGTGAGTTGAATAAATTCTGCGCCACGGCTTCTTTTACTGCGGAATATACCCCGCTTTCCGCCCCTTTATTTGACATCCTGCTCAAAAGCAAACAAGCCTGGCAGATCAGCAAAGGAAGTTTTGATATCTCCATTGGTCGCTTGACCAAACTTTGGCGGCAGGCAAGAAAAACAGATCAATGGCCTGCTGCTGACAGCGTAAAGAAAGCTACTGATCAAACCGGGATGAAATACCTGCTGCTGGATCCCAAAACCCAAAGCGGACGATTACTCAAACCCGGTATCCAGCTTGATTTAGGAGGAATTGCCCAAGGGTATATAGGCGATCAGGTAATGCGTTTTCTTCAATCACAGGGCATCACAACCGCCCTTTTGGATGTAAGTGGCGATATTATTGCCCGCGGACATCCACCTGGTAAGAAAGGCTGGGTGGTAGCTATCAATACCCCTCATCACGAAGAAGAATGGTTACACGAACATTTATATCTGCAGGATCATTCGGTTACTACATCCGGCGATCTTTATCAGTATTTTGAACACGAAGGCAAGCGATATTCACATATAATCAATCCTAAAACAGGATATGGAATTACCACCAGAAAATCAGTAACTGTGATTGCAAAAGATGCAGTGGTGGCGGATTGGCTGACTAAAGCCGTTAGTTTGTTATCGCACAAAAAGGCAAAAAAACTGGCAAAAAAACTGGGTGCAGAATTCCTTGTTGCGGAAATTGAAATGGATGAGCTGAGTTTTCGGCATTCAAAAGGATTTACCAATTTTATGAAAACGTTTGCGTCAGAAGAAGAAGCACATTAACCGTAGATTTGATAGCTTAGCCTTTTTAGAACAACATGAAACTATTCCAATTAACCATCCTGCTGCTTGGTACAAGTACCCTGTCTTTAGCTCAGGAAACCAAGTCAGACTTTTCCGCTTACAAACAATCCATACCCGGCTCCCCACTTGAACTGGCCATGGTTCCGATTCCTGCCGGTAGTTTTACCATGGGTAGTCCTGAGGCCGAAAAAAACAGAAAACCCGATGAAGGTCCGCAGCAAAAAGTTCAGCTATCCGCATTTTGGATGTCAAGTTTTGAATTAAGCAGGGATATTTTCGATGTCTATTTCAAAGATGCCAATACAACACAGAATTCCAAGGTAGATGCCGTTACCAGGCCAAGTGCCCAGTACATCGATCTTACCTGGGGAATGGGCAAGGAAGGTGGCTTTCCGGTCAATTCCATGTCGCAGCATACTGCCCTCATGTTTTGCCGCTGGCTCTATGATAAAACCGGTGTATTTTATCGATTGCCAACTGAAGCAGAATGGGAATACGCCTGTAAAGCCGGATCAACTACAGCCTATTATTATGGCGATGATCCCAAACAACTAGGAGACTATGCCTGGTATAAAGCAAACAGTAAAAACAAGTTCCAGAAAAGCGGACAAAAAAAACCCAATGCATGGGGGCTTTATGATATGTTGGGGAATGTGAGTGAATGGACACTGGATCATTACCAGGAAAACCGGCTGGCTGAACTTACCGGTGAACCAAAAGATCCGAGGGTAGCGGTAAACCCGGTTAAATATCCAAAAGTTTTAAAAGGTGGCGGTTATATAGATGAAGAGGCCACACTTCGTTGCTCCAATCGCCAGAAATCGGATCCTTCCTGGAATAAGCGGGATCCGCAGATTCCGAAAAGCAAATGGTGGCTGACCGATGCCGCTTCTGTGGGCATTCGCGTGGTTCGTCCTCGGCACCAACCATCCAAAGAAGAGGCCGATGCCTTTTTCAAGGAAATATTAGGCAACTAATAGATAAAATTTTAGCATAAAAAGCAAATTAAACCAACTACTTTCAACACTCTAAACTTCTGATATGATCAACGATGCTTCCAATGAGGCGGGCAAAAGCCGCCGCGATTTTGTAAAAAATTCAGGATTGCTGGCTGGCGGACTGATGGCCGCTCCCCTGCTTTCCCAGGCTAATTTCTTCTCTGGCTCATCCGACGTTATTAAAGTGGCACTGGTAGGATGTGGTGGACGTGGTACCGGCGCTGCAATTCAGGCACTGCTCAGCAAGCAAAATGTTAAGCTGGTAGCAATGGCTGATGCCTTCCGCGATAACCTGGATAATTCCCTGAAAGCCATTATGGGTGAAGCTGCGGAAAATCCTGAATTAAAAGATAAAATCGATGTGGCGGAAGACCGCAAATTCAGCGGGTTCGATGGCTATCTGAAAGCCATCCCTTTTGCTGATGTGGTGATTCTTGCAACACCTCCGGGTTTCCGTCCGATTCATTTTGAAGAAGCAATCAAACAGAACAAACATGTGTTCATGGAAAAACCGGTTGCAGTTGATCCTGCAGGTGTTCAGAAAGTACTGGCTGCCGCAGCTATAGCCAAACAGAAAAAACTGAATGTAGTGGTCGGGCTGCAACGTCATTACCAGAATTCCTATCGGGAATTATATAAAAGAAAAGACCTGATTGGAGATATCACATCAGCTCAGGCATGGTGGAACAATGATGGAGTTTGGGTACGCGAACGTAAACCCGGACAAACAGAAATGGAATACCAAATGCGGAACTGGTATTATTTCAACTGGCTTTGTGGAGATCATATCAATGAACAGCATATTCACAATATTGATGTAATCAACTGGTTCAAAGGTGGCTATCCGGTGAAAGCCCAGGGTATGGGTGGCCGACAGGTGCGTACCGGAAAGGAGCATGGTGAAATATTTGACCACCATTATGTTGAATTTACCTATGCAGATGGTTCTATCTTAAACAGCCAGTGCCGCCATATTGTAGGTACCATGGCAAGAGTAGATGAATTGCTGATTGGCACCAAGGGTAGAATTGCCTGTGGTGCAGGATCAATTACTGATCAGAAAGGAAAACAACTCTACAAATTCGATAACAAAACAGAAAACAATCCTTATCAGACCGAACACGACGAATTGTTTGCCGCCATTGCAAAAGGCCAATATAAATTTGCCGATGCAGAGAATGGAGCTAAAAGCACCATGACCGCTATTCTTGGAAGAATGGCCACATACAGTGGACAGGTAATTGAATGGGATAAAGCTATCAATAGCGGGTTGGATATTATGCCAAAAGAATTTAGTTTTTCTGCGGCACCTCCGATTGTTCCCAATGCAGACGGGTTCTATCCGATTGCCATACCGGGAAAAACAAAATACGTTTAAGCGTACACGTTCTATTTTTTAAAATACAAAGCCCCTGCATCTTAAGCTGCAGGGGCTTTTTGTATAGTTCAAAAAAAGTTGTTCAAAAGATGGGGGCAGTATAGACATACACCCCGTTTTTAAATCCAATATCCTATGAAAAACTATAAAGTAGTATTCAATATCCGTACCACTGGTGGTTAGTAGGTAAGATTGAAAAGTTTTTCGGGTATCCAGAGGAACCAACTCCCCAAATTGCGCAAAAGTCTACACAAAATAGCTTAAATAAGTTCCAGATTCAGTACATTCAGTTACTATGAATCGTCGCAACTTCTTAAAAAATTCCAGCCTGGCTGGTTTTTCAATCACTGCAGGAAGTCTGGTAGCCTGCCAGACAAGTCCTGCAAAAGAAATCAGTTCGAATGAAGAAAATACAGACTCCTTTGAATTGGAAGAATGGACCATTCCACAATTTCAAAAAGCCATGGAGAATGGCCGGTATACTTCTGCAGCCATCACGCAATTATACCTGGATCGTATCATTGCAATTGACAGAAAGGGGCCGGCATTAAACTCGGTCATTGAAATCAATCCGGATGCTATTTCCATTGCAAAATCACTCGATAAAGAGAGGGAGGACGGAAAAGTGCGTGGACCCTTACATGGTATTCCGGTTTTGATTAAAGACAATATCGATACCGCTGATAAAATGCAAACCACGGCTGGAGCACTTGCATTAGAAGGTAATATCGCTACCAGAGATGCATTCATCGTAAAACAATTGCGCGACGCAGGAGCAGTATTGCTGGGTAAAACAAATTTATCGGAATGGGCCAATTTCAGATCCGGCAGATCCTGCTCGGGTTGGAGCAGTAGAGGCGGTCAAACAAAAAGTGCCTATTTATTAACCCATAATCCATGTGGATCCAGTGCTGGATCAGGTGTAGCGGCATCCGCCAATTTATGTGCAATTGCCATTGGAACAGAAACTGATGGATCCATTACCTGCCCCTCCTCCGTAGCAGCCCTGGCAGGCTTAAAACCTACTGTTGGTTTATGGAGCAGATCAGGAATTATTCCGATATCACATACCCAGGATACCGCTGGCCCAATGTGCAGATCAGTAACGGATGTGGCGATCACTTTATCAGCATTAACTGCAACGGATAAAAACGATCCTGCATCAATGGCTGCTACTGGCAAAGCAGATCCTGATTATACCAAATACCTCGATAAAAAAGCACTGGCAGGGAAGCGGATTGGAATAGAGAAAAAACCACAAGGTGATAATCATTACCTGCATGCATTGCAGAACAAATGCAAAGAACTCCTGGTTGCCCAAGGCGCCACGGTTATTGAAATTGAATACCTTGATAAAATAAACGAACTCGGAAAGCACGAATATAATGTCCTGAAATACGAATTTAAAGATGGTGTAAATAAATACCTTTCGCAGGCTAATGCAAAAGTAAAAACGCTTGCGGAAGTAATCGCCTTTAATAAAGCAAATGAAGACAAAGCCATGCCTTTTTTTAAGCAGGATACACTCGAGGCATGTGAGGCACTAGGCGGCCTGGACAGCTCTGAATACAAAGCAGCGCTCGAATCTTCGTTTACAGGTTCCCGCAAGATCCTGGATGAAGTGATGAATACAAATCAGCTGGATGCAATTGCCGGATTAACCATGGGGCCATCCTGTGCAATAGATCGCTGGTATGGAGATCGCTGGGGTGATGTATCCTTAACATCGCCCGCAGCAATAGCTGGTTATCCGCATATTACAGTTCCTGCCGGAGAAGTGTATGCATTACCAGTTGGTTTTTCTTTTTTCGGTACCGCTTTTTCAGAACCGGTTTTAATAGGGTTGGCCTATTCTTTTGAACAGGCAAATCCAGCCCGTAAAAAACCGGCTTTTGTTGCCAGTATTCAGTAATATTTACAAAGCCCCTACAATATGCCAAATCCATCATCGTCTTCATTTACCGGACTAAGTATGGAAGAAGTGGCAATTGCAAGGGCAACCCATGGCTGGAATGAATCGTATCATAAAAAAGAAGCACCTTTTTGGAGAGCATTGAAAAACCTGGTAAAGGAACCTATGTTTTTGCTTTTACTGGCTGCTGCTATATTGTATTTCATAAGTGGACAAACTAATGAAGGTGTATTCATGGGTTTTGCAATAATACTGGTAAGTACTATTTCAATCTATCAGGATGCGAGAAGCAGGCATGCATTGGATGCATTGAAAAAACTGACGGAACCGGTTGCCCGGGTGATTAGGGCCGGAACAGAAATCAATATTCCTTCACGAGAACTCGTACCAGGAGATTTGTTTATTGTGGAAGAAGGTGGGTTGATTCCGGCAGATGGAAAAATTATCCAGGCAAATGACTGTAGTGTAAATGAATCTATACTAACTGGTGAATCCTTTACCGTTTCCAAAGAAGTGAATAGCCCTCTCAACCTATTGTTCCAGGGAACTTTCGTAACGGGTGGACTCGCCATCGCAGAAGTAACCGCAATTGGTCAACAGACGAAGTTGGGGCAGATCGGAAAGCAGATGGCAAGCATGAAAGAGGAGCAAACGCCTCTTCAGAAACAGATCGCCTCCTTTGTAAAGAAAATGGCATTAGCTGGCATACTGGTATTCCTGGTGGTTTGGCTGATTCATTACCTGAAAACGCGCCTGTTATTGGATAGTTTATTGAAAGCACTCACGCTGGCCATGAGCATATTGCCGGAAGAAATACCGGTTGCATTTACCACCTTTATGGCATTGGGTGCCTGGCGGCTCCTGCAAATGGGTATCATTGTAAAACAAACCACAACAGTAGAGGCACTTGGATCAGCTTCTGTTATCTGCACGGATAAAACAGGAACGCTGACAGAAAATAAAATGAGTCTGGCAGCAGTCTATAGTGGGCCTGATAAATCAAAAGACGCTGAACTTATAAGGGTGGCTATGTTTGCCAGCGAGCCCATCCCTTTTGATCCAATGGAAAAAGCCCTTCACGAAGCCTATGCAGCTTCAGTACAAAAAGATGAGCGGCCAGTTTTTCAAATGGAAAAAGAATATCCTCTGGGAGGAAAACCTCCTATGATGACACATATTTTCAGAGCCACGGATGGCCGGCGCGTCATAGCTGCCAAAGGAGCTCCGGAAGCCATTTTTGCAGTATCAAATATGGACAAGATGCCTCTGAATATGGCTGAGAACCTTGTGCAGGAGTTCGCCTCAAAAGGCTATCGGGTACTTGCCGTTGCAGAAGCTGATTTTCCGGAAAATGCAACCAACTACCCTGAACAGCAACAGCAATTCACCTTCCGTTTACTTGGATTGGTAGCATTTTATGATCCTCCCAAACCGGAAATTTCCAATGTAATAAATGCATTTTACGAAGCGGGAATAAAGGTTAAAATATTAACCGGTGATAATGCCCTTACCACTCAGGCTATTGCCCGTGAAATCGGATTTCGAGGAAGCGATACCGTTATAGAAGGTGCGGAACTGATGAACCTGACACCACCTGAATTAACTAAACAGATAGACAAACACCAGGTTTTTGCGAGAATGTTTCCTGAAGCAAAACTGACTATTATTGAAAACCTGAAAAGCAGGAATGAAGTGGTTGCCATGACGGGTGATGGAGTGAATGATGGACCCGCTTTGAAAGCTGCCCATATCGGAATTGCCATGGGTGATAAAGGTTCGGAACTTGCTAAGAAAGCCGCTTCATTGGTATTAACAGACGATGATTTGGGTAAGATGGTAGACGCTGTTGGCATGGGTCGAAAGATTTATTCCAACCTGAAAAAAGCCATCCGTTATATAATATCAATACATATTCCTATTATACTGACAGTATTTTTACCACTGGCTTTAGGATGGATTTATCCTTCTATTTTTACGCCGGTCCATGTTATCTTTCTGGAATTGATAATGGGACCAACCTGTTCGATCATTTATGAAAACGAACCAATGGAAGCAGGTACCATGCAGGCTCCTCCCCGTCCTTTTCAGGCTACATTTTTTAGCTGGCGGGAACTAAGTGTAAGCATTTTTCAAGGACTGGTTATTACTGCTGCATGTTTGGGAATGTATCAGTATGCTGTTGGTTCCGGATCAGATGAAGATGGAGTACGCACCATGGTATTTCTCACCCTTATTACAGCCAATATTTTTCTAACCCTTGTTAACCGGTCCTTTCACTATACTATTTTTACCACCATCCGGTATCCAAATAAACTTGTTCCGATTATTATATTGATAACCCTGGCAATAACCCTCTTACTTCTATTGATTCCCTCCTTTCGGAGTTTTTTTGGATTCAGTGAACTTGATATCCACTATTACCTGGTTAGCCTGCTTGCCGGATCCTTGTCTGTATTGTGGATGGAACCGGTAAAAGCATACTTACTTCTTAGGAAGAAAAATCAGGTAAATAAATCCTGAAGCTTGCTCCCTGTCCGGTTTCCCCCTGCGCACTTATATATCCCTGATGATTATCGACAATTTTTTTACAAATCGCGAGACCAATTCCTGTTCCGGGGAAGGATTCCTTACCATGAAGTCGTTGGAAAACCTGAAATATTTTTTCCCGATAAGAGTTGTCGAAACCAATTCCATTGTCTTCCACATCAATTTGGTGGTAGGCCCAGGCAGGATTCAATTCCGGCTCCACGACACTTCCTGGTTCCCATCTTTTATATCGGATCTGTATCACCGAATTTTTAGATAGATCAGAAAATTTGATAGCATTACTAAGCAGGTTAGTAAATAATTGCTCCATCTGGAATGGGATGGCCCATATAATCGGCAGGGGATCCAGATCCAACTGTATTTTTCTCTGTTCAAGGCCATCATCCAATTGCTGCACAATGGTATTGACCATATAACCCAGGTCGGTTCTGGCAAAATGGTTATCCATTTTATTTACACGGGAATACGAAAGTAGATCCAGAACCAGTTGTTGCATTCGTTCCGCCGTTGAACGTAGGCGTTGCAGAATCTCCGCACCTTTTTCTGACAAACGGCTTTTCTCCAGTTCAGCAACAAGCGATGCAAAGGTTTGTATTTTACGGAGTGGTTCCTGCAAATCATGACTGGCCACATAAGCAAATTGTGCCAGTTCCGTATTTGAATTGATCAGCGCTTCATTGGAGTTTTTTAATTCCTGTGTCCTTTCTTCCACCTGTAATTCCAGTTCATCAGTAAATACTTTATGTTCGTGGATATCCGTGCTGCTGCCCACCCACATTTCTATTTGCCCCTCTTCGTTATATTGCGGTACAGCCCTGCTTAATTGCCACCGATAAACACCATCATGCCGGCGAAACCGATGCTCAAATAAAAACGGTTCGCCTGTTTGAATGGAGGCCATCCAGTATTTTATATTTTCTTCCCTGTCATCCGGATGAACAATTTCAAGCCAGCCCACTTTGTCTAATTCTTCTGCGTTATATCCTGAATATTCATGCACTGATTTATTAAAGTAATAAAGATTTCCTTCTGCATCACTGATCCATACCATGGCTGGCAGCGTATCAGCCAGTGTACGAAATTTCTGCTCACTTGTCCGCAGAGCAAGCATCGTTGATTTCTCTTCAGTAATATCAAGTATAGTTCCGGTAAGCCGGATGGGCTTTCCTTCCTGATCAAATTGTACCTTTCCCCAGGCTTTCAGCCAATGTAATTCCTTTTCCTTACGATAAACCCTGAATTCGTACTCCAATACACCGGTTTTAAGAGATCGTTCGTGGGCTTGCTTTCTTATTGTTAAATCATCCGGATGGATTCGGGATACGAGGTCATTGCGACCTACCGGTGCATCGGGATCCACACCAAATATTTCAAGAAATCCTCTGGAATAATACATTTCATTCGTCAGCAGATCTACCTCATAATTACCCATGCCGGTAGCATTGATGGCCATTTGTAACCGTTCTTCAGCTTCTTTGGCCAACCGCTTTGCCTTTACCGTTTCAGTTACATCATAAGCACTAATCATCACCCCGGAAACTGCAGAATTGATATCTTCTCTTAAGGGAGTATATTCTATGTCAATATAAAATATTTGTCGGCCGTCCTTTGCATCAACATATGCTTCTACTTCTTTATCCCGATAGACTTCTCCGTTTTCCATAACCTGCCTGATTAAATCCGGAAATGCCTGTCCGGCTAATTCTGGAAATACCGCTACCAGTTTTTTACCCTCTACCTCCTGCGTAGTGCGTCTCCAGAAACGGGTAAGCATGGAGGTATTGGCCATTTCAATGATCATTTCAGGACCCCGAATTATAGCCATGGCAATAGGTGACTCCATCACCATTTTTCGAAAATTCTTTTCTCTTTGCTCAAGTTGCTGCCTTGATAGAACCAGTTCTGTGACTTCAGACGCAATTACAATTATTCCGACAATTTCACTCTCCTCATTTCTAAGGGGCTGATAAATCAGATTAAAAAAGCCCGTTTGCGACTTACCGGCCCTTTCCAGCTTTACCTCAAAATCAGTTGCGGTAAAGGGATTTCCGGTTTTCAGGACGTTTAACAAAATAGGTTCAACCTGCTCCTTAACTTCAGGCAGTATTTCAAAAAGTGGTTTCCCAATTATTGCATCTGATGGTTTATCGATTAATTCCAGGTACGCATCATTGGCCATTTCCACAATGAAATCGCTTCCCATAAGTATGCACAATCCAACCGGGGCCTGTTTAGCTATTTCCTGAAAAGTTTTCCGCATGTTTAACAACCGTGTTTTTGCAATAATACCAGTTCCCTGATATGTTTAATCTTTTTTAGAAAATTTCCTGAAAAACCGTAGTATTATATATAAAATTAATCCATGTCAATCGCATACCTGCTTCTGATCCTGTTTATTTTACTGGCTGTTGTATTGATTTTTTTGTATAACCGACTGGTTAAACAACGTTTACTTGTACGGGAAGGATGGAGTGGAATCGGCACCTTCCTGCAGCAAAGAAACGACCTGATCCCTAACCTGGTTGAAACGGTTAAGGGATATGCGCTCCATGAAAGCAGCACCCTGACCGATGTAATTAAATGGCGCAATCAACTCCAGACAAGCAATACGCCTGGTGAACAGATAAAAGCCAGCAATCAGCTCAATTCAGCACTTGCTAATTTTTTTGCATTGGCAGAGGACTATCCCGACCTGAAAGCAAACCAAAATTTTCTTCAATTGCAACAGGATCTGAAAGAAATAGAAACCAGCCTCAATCAAAGCCGCAGGTACTATAATGCCACGGTCAGAACCTTTAATTCTTCCGTTGAAGTATTTCCTAGTAACCTGGTTGCCGGAATTTTCAACTTTAAAACTGAACCATTTTTTGAAGAATCATCCGAGAGCAGGGAAGTTCCTTCTGTTCGATTTGGATCCTAACCTTATTGCCTATGCACTATTTTAAATCAGTTTGCCTGCTTATTTTTTGTTGTATTATAAGCATATGCTCCTGGTCGCAGGAACCTTTTTTAATTACCGAAAATGCTGCCCGTTTTCTATCTCCGGCAAAGCTGGACTCCGTTACAGCATCTGCCCTCCGATCTGCAGCTCAAAAGAATCAAATTGGTCCGGCAATTTTCTCAGAGCGATATGCTGCTTACCGGCCACGTATAGCCGAATTGATAAAATCATTTGTGCTGTTTTCCTATCGGGTACTGGATAAAAAAACGGAATCTAAGAATCCGGAACCCGGATCTCCTGCATTTACTGCGATTCAACAGCAATACCTGCAACCCGTTCAGGAAGCACTGACCCGAATTATTGCCACTCCGGCATCCGTTTATCCTTTATTGGAAGGCGATGAATCTGACCGCGTGATCCGTTTCCATTCAGAGCTGAACATACTTGCTTCAGGAGAAATTCAGGTAACGGAAACCATTAAAATCTATAACGGAGAAGGCGGTACACTTTCCGAAAATGATGATATTAAAAGAGGAATTGTTCGCGATTTCCCTACCAAGTACCAGCATAAAGACGGTTACTGGGTGCATACCGGTTTCAACCTAAAATCCGTAACAAAGGATGGAAAGGAAGAGCCCTACAGTACGCAGTCCCTTGATAATGGAACAAGAATTCAGATCGGCGATGCAGATATACTACTGCCAAAAGGGATTTTTATATACCAGCTTGTTTACACCACCAACCGCCAATTGATCTTCCATTCCGATCGCGATGAATTGTATTGGAATGTAAATGGCAATGGATGGGTATTCCGCTTCGATACGGTAAGTGCCTCCCTTCATTTTCCTGAAAAGGCAAAAATTGCTGCTGCTAAATGTTATACCGGGTTATTTGGCTCTACAGATCAATTCTGTACGGCAACAGCAACCGGCGGAAACAGTATTGAGTTTCAAACCATCCATGGACTCAATAGTTATGAAGGCCTGACAATTGCAGCCGATATTCAAAAAGGTATTTTGATTGCTCCGGGCAGTACAGCCAATTTCCTTAATTTTCTTCGTGCCAACTGGCTGGTACCCGTTTTACTGCTGATTATTATTATTGTCTTTTTTTATAACTGGAGAAGCTGGAACAAAAAAGGCCGTGATCCAAAAAAAGGAGTCATCTATCCACAATTTGAACCACCCGCCAACTATCGGCCCGCTGATCTCGGATACCTTTATCAACAACAATATGGTAGTCATCTGTTCGTAGCCAGCCTGGTGGATGCCGCGGTACATAAAAAACTGGAAATTGAAGTGAATAAAGGAAGCAGCTGGTTTTCCGGAACAGAATACCAGTTCAACAAACCTACTTCCGTAGCTAAAACGTCCAATGCCTCCCTGGTGAATCATTTTGGCTTTGATGTAGCTGCATTATATGGCCTCAAATTAAAACCGGGAACCTATAACAGCACCTTAAAATCCCTTTACACCTCTCTTGAAACAAGGCTAAAAAACCAGTTTCAGATCCAGCAAACCAAGGGCTATTCCAACAGCGGATACTTTTCACTGAATCGCGGTTATTTGTTTTTAGGAAGTTTCTTACTGGTCGCTGCTTTTGCAGCAAGTATCATCTTTCTCATCATGAACTTCACCGTTCCTCTTGGAATTTTTGCTGCAATTTGCCTATTGACTCTTTTAGTGATGCAAATTGTTTTTTACAGAATAATGCCTGCTTATTCGGAGAAAGGACGGGAAATTGCCGATCATATTGAAGGCTTTCGCTTATACCTCGATCAAACCGAAAAAAGGGTCTTTGAAACCCTTACTCCGCCCGAAAAAACATTGGAACTCTTTGAACGATACCTGCCCTATGCCATTGCGTTAAAAGTAGAAAACTCCTGGGCCAATCAATTTGATGAGATTCTCAATAAAGCATTGGAAAGCGGGTATCAGCCAGCTTATTTTCATGCAGGTAGGGGCTTTGCTCGAAATCTCCAGTTTGCTGATCTTACCCGGGGTGTTTCATCGGGTTTATCCAGTACCATTTCTTCCTCCTCCACACCGCCCAGCAGTAGCAGCGGCGGTAGCCGTGGAGGTGGTTCAAGTGGTGGTGGCGGTGGCGGCGGCGGCGGCGGCGGCTGGTAATGGGATCGAACTGCGATTTAACGCTGTCTCCCTTTTTCCTTGAAGGCTCTGTAAGAGCCTTTTTTTGCAGGCTCTCTTGAAGCTGCTTTGGCTTCTTCCTGCGAACTGTCTTTCTTTGGACCCTTGTAAGCTCCTCCGGTTTTCTTTTTTGCCGCGGGCATACCTTTAATTTTTGCCTTAATTCCGGATTTATACTTGATATCAGGCTTAGACTCAACTTTCGGTTTGTCTTCTTCCTTTATTCTGAACGCTATTTTCGGAGGCTGTACCTTTCGTTTATTTTTTACTGGAGCAGCCGACGATTCTTCAATTGCTTCTTTCAGTTTTTCAATTTCCACTTCACTCAGGTAACGCCATTTTCCGGTTGCCAGGGTACTGAGTTGCAGGTGCATGATACGCACTCTTTTCAAGGCGGTAACTTCATAACCCAGCTCTTCACACATACGGCGGATCTGTCGGTTAAGCCCCTGCGTTAGGATGATGGTAAAACTCTGCTTACCCGTAACCCGAACCTTACAGGGAAGTGTAACCGTACCCAGCATTGGAATGCCCGCTTCCATTTTTTCTACAAAACCCTGCGCTATGGGTTTATGCACCCGAACCTGGTATTCTTTTTCGTGGGAATTTCCCGCGCGCAACACCTTATTTACGATATCGCCATCATTGGTCAGCAGAATCAATCCTTCTGAATCCTTATCCAAACGGCCAATGGGAAAAATCCGTTTTGGGTAATTTAGAAAAGAAATAATATTTCCCTGCACATGTTCTTCAGTTGTAGTAGTGATTCCCATTGGTTTATTCAACAGGAGATAAACCGGTTTCTCTTTGTGCTTGCGGGTAATCAGGCTGCCATCCACTTCCACTTCATCGCCGGGCTTGAAGCGATTGCCCAGTTTGGCGGGTCGCCCATTCAATAATACCCTTCCCGTTTTAATTAACTCATCGGCTTCCCTGCGAGAACAATAGCCGGTATCACTGATAAACTTGTTTATACTAATGGATTCTTCCAATGCCTTATTTTTTCTTTTTTGATTTTTTTGCCGCGGATTTTTTTGTGTCCGGTTTCTTAGTGGTGGCTTTTCTTGCTGCAGCTGTTCCACCTTCTTCTTTTATGGCTGTACTAATTACCCACTCATAATCCAGTTGTCGTTTTTCCAAATTGGCTGCCACCACCTTAATACGAACCTTATCTCCCATTCGGAAGGTTCTGCCCGATCGCCGTCCGGCCAGCATATAATCTGTTTCCACATGCCTGAAATCATCATAGTCCGATAAGCTTACAATACTTACCAGTCCCTCACATTTATGTTCCACCGTTTCAACCCAGAAACCAAAGGAGGAAACGCCACTGATTACTCCATCAAATTCTTCCCCCAGAAAATTCATCAGGTATTCTACCTGCTTGTATTTATTGGAAGCGCGTTCTGCATCCATGGCAGCACGTTCCCGCTCACTGCAGTGTTTGCATTTTTCTTCCATTTTTTTATCGGGAAGAAATTTTTCATCCAGCACTTCCTGCAAAACCCGGTGCACCAATACATCCGGGTAACGACGGATAGGCGAAGTAAAATGCGCATAATGTTCGAATCCCAATCCGTAGTGTCCGATATTTTTGGTGGTGTACACCGCTTTAGCCATGGTACGGATTCCCAATTGCTCCAGCACATGCTGTTCCGGCTTTCCTTTTACATCCAGTAATAACTGGTTAAAAGAAGCGGCAATGCGTTCGGGTGATTTGGTATCAAATCCATGTCCGAATTTTCTGGCGAAGGCAGCAAATGGAGTCAGCTTTTCTTCATCCGGCTGGTCGTGTACCCGATAAGGGAAGGGAAGCGTTTTTTTATTCACTTCAATTTTGCTGACATATTCCGCCACCGTCCTATTAGCCAGCAACATAAATTCCTCAATCAATTGATGTGCTTCCTTACTCTCTTTGATCATGATACCAATCGGCTTGCGGTTTTCATCAAGTTTAAAGCGGACTTCCTGCGAGGAGAAATTAATCGCACCTTTCTTAAACCGTTGTTTACGGAAACGTTGTGCGAATTTATTCAGCAATAAAATTTCTTCCTTATATAATCCATCTTCCGATTCAATAATCTCCTGCACTTCTTCATAGGTGAAGCGATGATCAGAATGGATAACGGTTCTTCCCAGCCAGAAATCTTTCACATCTCCGCGGGCATTCATTTGGAAAATCGCAGAAAAGGTGAGTTTATCTTCATGCGGACGCAGGGAACAAAGCTCATTAGAAATCCGTTCCGGCAACATGGGGTTCACCCGATCCGGCAAATAAACGGATGTAGCCCGCTTATAAGCCTCCTTATCCAACTCCGTATCCTGCTCCACATAATGGCTTACATCGGCAATATGTACCCCGATTTCATATCCTCCTTTCACAGAACGGAAAGAAATGGCATCATCAAAATCCTTGGCATCTACAGGATCGATGGTAAAGGTCAACACCTTCCGAACATCTTTTCTACGATCGATTTCTTTTTTATCAATCGTATCGGGAATTCGTGCAGTTTCTTCCAGCACATCTTCAGGAAAAGCCATCGGGAAACCATTTTCCAGAATAATTTCTTTCATGGCCAGGTCATTTGGCTCCTGCTCTTCCAATAACTCAACTACTTCTCCAACCGGTTTTTTATTATTGGACCATTCAATAATTTTAACCACAGCACGTGCACCATTTGCGGCACCCTGTAGTTTTTCAAGAGGTATATAAATATCCGGCATAGGCTTATCACTTTCCGGAATAAAAAAGGCGAAGGTTTTGCTCAGTTCCAGCTTCCCCATAAATAGTTGCTGCTTACGATCTACCACTTCGGTTACGATTCCCTGCAGGCGGCCCCCTCCTCTTCCGGAAGATCGCATCACCTGCACCCGAACCCGGTCGCCATGCATGGCAGTATTAAAATCATTGGGCCGAACCAGGATATCCTGCTCCATTCCCTCCACAATCACGAATCCCATTCCACTACGGGTAATATCCATCCGACCAACCGGAAGCGCATTGTCTGCGCCAGCTGGTTTTTGCTTTTTTTTAGTTTGTTTCTTTTTACTCATCATTTCACTTTTTCGGTTAAGCAGAAGCAGAAAACTGTCTGCTAAATGTACCGATAATCGATTTAAAGCGGTCCATCTTATTAAATAAAAAGACCATTTCTATAGGAAGTACATACAGCGACCAGGCTGCCAAATCCTGCTGAAACTTCATCAACCGAACTGCATCTTTTTCAGTTGTCAATATTATTTTTTTATTTCCACCCAGCTGACTAAACCGGCGTTCGATTTCTTTTATATCATCGATGGTGAAAATATGGTGATCACTGAACACCATTTGTTCATAACTCGCTACCTTTTCCGATAGCAGGCGTTTTAAAGGTTTTGGATTGGCGATGCCGGTTACCAGCAACACTTCCATATTCGCCTCCAGTTTCCGTTCCTGCCGGCTCACCAATTGATAGGGGCTGCCATAGGAGATACTGGCAAAAAAAAGTTCCTGCCGGGGGGCTGGTTCTAATTCCTTTTCAATTTCTTTTGCCTGCTGCTCACTCAGATTAGCCGGACATTTGGTTACTACAATAATATCCGCACGCTCCGCACTTCTTTTTTCATCCCGCAGATCACCGGTTGGCAGGTACCAGTCGCGGGAGTATAAATTACTGTAATCGGTTAAGACAATATTCAGGCCAGCCTTTATTGCACGGTGCTGAAAGGCATCATCCAGCACAATTAATTCCGTTTCCGGCCGATCATGCAGCAAAAGCGGAACAGCTACTACCCTTTCCTCCCCCACAGCCACTGAAACATGCGGAAATTTCAGATGAAACTGCATGGGTTCATCGCCGATTTCCAGTGCTGTTGTTTCCGCATTAGCCAATGCATACCCGCTGGTTTTTCGTTTGTATCCCCGGCTAAGGGTAGCCATTTTCAGCTCCTTTCCAAATTGCCGGAGCAACCATTCCACCATAGGCGATTTACCGGTTCCACCTGCCGCAATATTACCTACGCATACAATGGGAATATTAAAACTGGCACTCTTCAACACCTTCCAATCATAGAGTTTGTTTCTCAGAAAAATGGCCACCCAATACAGTAGGGAAAACGGAAACAACAACATCCGCAAAGGCTTCAGCAGGGGAAAATTAAAATTCATAGAATGCATCCGGGGTTAAACAACCATTTAAAGGCAGATCAAACTGATCCAATCCGGGCAGCGCCTCTAACGGTTCAAAGTAACTGATTCCCAGTTTATAACAATCTGAAGGCACATTAGTTAGAAACCGGTCATAATACCCTTTCCCATAGCCCAGGCGATACCCTTTTTTATCAAATGCCAGCAGGGGAACCAATACCAGATGCAGATCGGCCGGATCAATCACCTGTCCTTCCACCGGTTCTGCAATACCGTATTTATTTTTCCTGTAATCTGTTTCTTCATTTACCAGCAGGGCTTCCATTTCAGGTTTACCGGGATGAATAACCGGATATGCCAGTTGCAGCATCGGAATTCGGAACTCCATAAAATCGGTCAGCAAAAAGGTATTGGGTTCTGCTTTCTCTTTTAACGGCCAGTAAGACAACACGGTTTCCAACTGATCGGGCCATTGCCATTGTTGAAAGTGTATCAGGATCAGGTCATCCCGTCGGCTCCTCTCCTTTTCTGAAAGTGCCAATCTTCGATTGAGGAAATCAATTCTGCACTCCGCTTTTGTCATGGCTCAGCGATTGATAAAAAAAGAAAACACAGTAGTTCCATAATTACGTTCCTGAACAAACCAGGTATAACCCTGATAATTGTTTCGTGGCGTATGTTCCAGCACAAACATACCGCCTGGTTTCAGCAATTCTTTTTCCACCACTTTTTTGGGCAACTCATCAATAGTGGTCAAAGCATACGGCGGACCAGCAAATATAAAATCATATTGATCGGTACAACTTTCCATGTATTTAAATACCTCCATACGCACCACCCGAATGCTTTCTTCCATTCCCAATTCCTTCACTGTTTTGGAAATGAACGCATGCATGGTTGGATCTTTTTCAACAATCACCTGCTCTATTGCGCCACGGGAGCCCAATTCATAACTGATGCTTCCCGTTCCACCAAAGAGATCGAGGGTTTTGGCGCCTTCAAATTCAATATTGTTTTGAAGAATATTAAATAACCCTTCTTTGGCTATATCAGTTGTAGGCCTGGTATAAGGCATATTGGTTGGAGGCTGAATTCTTCTGCCACCCAGTTTTCCGCTTATGATACGCATAATCCTGCCTGAATAAGTGGGGTAAAAAAATGAGCATTCATTCCCTGCAATTGCCGGTCGTTCAATTGAATGCCGTCCGGCATCGGGCTCAAAGCCAGATTGCCCAGGTATTTATAGAGATCAAGGTAAAGCGCACTGGAAGTTTCCATCCAGCCCGACCATTCAACCTTTGTCGATTCCGGAGCAAGCCCGAATTGTTGTAAAACCGACAGAACCAGGTAACTGACATCATCCGGAGTTTGGTAATCCAACTGCTGGAAAAACTTCCAGCCAGTATGATGCAATGCCATAAAAATCCGGTGCTGATCAATTACCAGATATAAAATCCCTTCTTCCGGATGATTCCGTTTATTAAGTTCCTGCATCCAGGTGGTTAGCTGGTGCGTATGGGTTGCATTGGAATGAAGATCGGCCATCGCAGAATAAACGGAACTGGGCATACGAAATACCGTATAATGTTCTCCGTTTAAATGTAGGTCTGTTAACATAGTGCCTTTGAACAGATCACCAAATTGGCAATCCAGCCACTCCTTTCCATTATCATTTCCATACAAAGCAGATGGGATAAGCGTCACCTGTTGCGACTGATATAAAACATGTACTTTTTTCCATTGACGGATCCAGTCTTTTTTATCCATTATCCAATCCTTCAATGAAATAGAGGCATCTTCCTCATTTATTTCAAACTGATAAATTTCCAGCAGCAGCGGCTGCCTGTTTTCATCAAGTCCGAGCAAACGGATTCCCTCACCGCTCAATTGAACCAGGAGGTGTTTGTCAGACAGATCAGAGAGCTCTTCCAACGCAATACTATAATTGGTAGTATAAGACATAACAAGTGCTGCAATAATACGGTATTCCCAATAATCAGGCCGCCAGTTTGTGCAGCAGTTTTTTTCCTGCTGCCTTAACTTTTACGTCGTCCTCCATCTTTGCAGGTAATGTTTGCATTTTTTTAAGCAGGCCGATGGCTTTGGCCCGTTGATCCAACTGGTGATATGCCCGGGCCAGTTCGAAATAATTGAGGATAAAGGAAGGGTTGAGTGCCATGCTTTTTTCATACGCTTTGGCTGCCAGATCAAAGCTTGCATCGGGGAAGGCGCCATAAAATAACTTCACCGCTCCTCTTTTAAAACTGCCCAGATCCGAGATTTCATAATACCACCGCCCCAATACATGGTAAGGACGAAAATCATTGGGATTTATCTGTATCGCTTTATCTGCGTGGTATTTGATCTTCTTTATTGATTCCACCAATTCTTTACCCGAACTCATCAATGCCACCCTTCCCAGGGAAACTGCCATTGTAAAATGAGCATCTCCTGAATTGGGATAGAGTTGCAATGCTTTACTGGCAAATTGATTTGCTTTTTTATAATAGGCATCCCGTTTCGCCTTTTCAGCTTCCAGCCTGTTCCCCAGCCGATCTGCCAGCAAACTTGCTTTAAATAAAGCGGTATGATTGGCCGGCTCTACTTCCAACACCCGGAGGTATTGCTGATAAGCCAACTGATCATTCAGTGCCTTTTCAAACTCATCGGCTTTTTTTATAAGCTGCTCAGTTTCCTGCGCCAAACACGCTGAAATCAATCCGGAATAAAAAGCAAGCAGAAGAAATAATCGTTTCATGAACTAATCAAAACTACGGGTCAAACTGATGCCCACCTTTCCATTAAACTGATGGATCGGCGCATTTAGTTTATAAATACTGATCGTGATTTTGACAATATTACCGAATTGATGATGAATTTTATGAATTATTGAGTCAGCAATTTCTTCCAGCAAAGGGGTTGGGATAGCCATTCTTTTCTGAACAATTATAAACAAGTCTTCATAGCTGATCAGGTGTTTGAGACTGTCATATCTGTCTTTTTTGACAACATAATGTACATCGAGATTCACTTCAAAATCATTCCCGGTTTGTTCTTCTCCGGGAAAAAGTCCATGGAAACCATGGAAAACCAGTTGGTGCAGGTGAACGGTTAACATAACAAATTTGGCGGCTTTACTTGCCGCCAAATTATCAATTATGCGATAGACTCCAGTATTATTTTTTTAAACGTGTCCTGCTGCAGAGAGAAAACGCTCTGCATCAAGGGCTGCCATACAGCCACTTCCGGCGGCAGTAACCGCCTGACGATAAATTTTATCCTGCACATCACCAGCGGCAAAAACCCCTTCCACGCTGGTTTTGGAGGTTCCGGGAACGGTTTTTATATACCCGGCTTCATCCATTTCCAGCCAACCTTTAAAAATATCTGAGTTGGGCTGGTGGCCGATGGCAACAAAAAAACCGTTTAGGGCGATTTCTGTCTTTTCACCGGTCAGTATATTTTTAATGCGGACTCCTTCCACCTTCTTATCACCCAGAATCTCATCGGTTTCAGTATTCCAGTAAATGGTAATATTCGGTGTTGCTTTAACGCGATCCTGCATCACTTTGGAAGCTTTCATTCCATCCTCCCCTTTTCTAACGATCATGTGTACCCGCGTTGTCAATTTGGACAGATAGAGTGCTTCTTCACAGGCCGTATCACCGGCACCAACAATTGCCACTTCCTTTCCTTTAAAAAAGAATCCATCACATACGGCACAGGCACTTACACCAAACCCATTCAGCTTTTGTTCGCTTTCGATACCCAGCCATTTTGCAGATGCGCCTGTTGCTATGATGACAGAATCTGCAGTGATCGTTTTTTCCTCATCAATTACAACTGTAAAAGGACGTTTTGAAAAATCCACACTGGTAGCCAATCCATAGCGGATATCGGCGCCCATACGTTTGGCCTGTTTTTCAAAATCCTCCATCATTTCAGGTCCCTGGATTCCCTGGGCATAACCCGGATAGTTTTCCACTTCTGTAGTGATGGTTAATTGCCCGCCAGGCTGAATCCCCTGGTATAAAACCGGGTTCAAAGCGGCGCGGGACGCATATATTGCGGCAGTGTATCCAGCCGGACCAGAGCCAATTATTAAACTGTGTACGTGTTCGGTTGATTTATTATCCATACGGGTCTATTAAAGTTTAGAGCCTGCAAATTTACATTCAAATTTGTTAATTCAATGTGAGTGAAATCACTTGGGGATAACGAGTGTATCATACTGTACTGAGTAACCGCCGAAATACCCCAGGGCACCGCCTTTAATATTACTTAACACCCTGGTTGGGTTGGCAAACGGACTACCTATGGAGCCATAATTGTATTCCATGGTTCTCCAGAAATCGAAACAGGCTTTATCGATATTGGTAAATTTAAGGATAACGGTATCTCCCCTGTCAAAGAAGGAATAGGTTTCAAAATCAATTTCTTCATTCCGATTGATGCCTTTTTCCACTTCAATATCATAAGCACTTCCATCAACGATCTGATCGTCGAATACTGAATTTAATCCGGGATTGAAGGGGCCTCCATTGGTTGAGTTAAAAAAACGGATATAGTTTCCAAATCCGGGGGGATCTGTTACCCTGGCCATCATCACCACTTTATTGGTATCCGGATTATTGATGGACGGCCTCCACCAGAGTGAATCAACTGTTTTTCTATGGAAAGGTATAGTTGTATTGGCGGTATAGATTTTTCCTTCTACGGTAATTTCCAGAGAATAGGATGTTCCTTCCTCTCCGATAAATGCTGTTGCAAGATTAGAGGAGTCCGTTGAATAATAATAAATAGTTCCCGCCGGTGTTGGAATTCCATATTCTTTCAACTGGTGGGTTTTTGTTCCATTGGATACACGCACAACGGCATTTCGCACAAAGGAGCCCGTTAGTATTTCGGGATTGATTTCGCTAAAAAAATCCAGGCTGCGGGATAGGAAGAAAAGCGGAGCTGTTCCGGTTTCGATGGTGCCTTCCACCACCAGTTTAGTTTCCTGTTTGTCCAGGTCAAACCGGACAGATTTTTCGCAGGATATAAGTCCTGTCAAAAGAATAAGGTAAAGAAAAATGATCCGCATAGGGTCCATACAACAAAACATGTGAGAAAAGGTTAAAAAAAAGGCCATCTCCTGGTTAAGAGACGGCCACTATTTTACGCTTTCCCGGGAATTCACCATTCACCTTTCACCTTTCACCTTTCACCTTTCACCATTATCCCAGATACGCTTTCAGTGCATTGCTATAGCGGGCCTTTTGCAGGCGCTTGATGGCTCTTTCTTTGATTTGGCGGATACGCTCTTTGGTAAGATCGTATTTCTGTCCAATTTGCTCAATGGTTACTCCATTTTCACCATCCAGGCCAAAATAAGCGTTAACAATTTCCGCTTCACGGGGACTCAAAGATTTCAATACCCGCCGAATTTCATTCCGGAGAGAATCCTGCATAACGTCTTCGTCGGTATCGTCACTTCCTTCCAGCAAATCACCCATTGCAACATCTTCGGCTTCGTGAACGGGTGCATCGAGTGAAGTGTGACGGGTATTACTTTGAAAAATATTATTGATTTCAGTTTCGCTCATTTCCAGGATTTCAGCGAGCTCTTCAGTTGAAGGCTCCCGCTCATGTTCCTGTTCGAATGCCATATAAGCTTTATTGGCTTTGTTATAGGTTCCGATCTTGTTCTGAGGCAAACGAACCAGACGACCCTGCTCAGCCAAAGCCTGAAGAATGGACTGACGAATCCACCATACGGCATAGGAGATAAATTTAAAACCCTTGGTTTCATCAAAACGTTGTGCGGCTTTGATCAGACCAAGATTTCCTTCATTGATCAGGTCACTCAGGGAAAGACCCTGGTGTTGGTATTGCTTTGCCACAGATACCACGAAACGAAGGTTCGCCTGAACCAGCTTGTCCAGGGCTCTCTGATCACCCATTTTAATCCGCTGGGCGAGGGTTGTTTCCTCTTCCGGGGTAATCATGGAGATTTTAGAGATTTCCTGCAAATACTTTTCTACCGCCTGGGAGTCGCGGTTGGTAATCTGTGTAGCAATTTTTAGCTGCCTCATGCCTGTCTATTAATTTAATGAATAACGCTCATATGACGCTTACGGTTCGCCAATAGTTGTATAACTACCAGTTAAAGATAGGCGAAAATGGTCCAGAACTGTCTGCAAAGATAACTACTGCTTGCTAGAAATCATAGCTTTTGTGGATAATTATCTGCTTATCAAGGCTAAAGGAGGAACTGTGTCCAGGCTCAAATGCAGGCTGGGCGTACCGCAACGGTTTGCGGTAAGTTCGTTTAATAGTGAACGATAGAGCCATCCGGACTGTGAAGAACTAATTCCTTTTTGCCGGATGCTTCCACCCTTCCCACGATATTTCCTCCCAGTCCGAGTGCTTTTCCAGCTGCAATCAGTTGGTCAGCAGCAGCTTCTGTGGTAAAAACTTCCAAACGATGACCCATGTTAAAGACCTGGTACATTTCCCGCCAGTCGCTGCCGGAGGCATTTTTAAGTAGATCAAAAACTACGGGAGGCTCAAAAAGATTGTCTTTGATTATCCGGAAAGGCTCCGGCAGGTATTTAAGACATTTTGTTTGTCCGCCGCCGCTGCAATGAACCAGTCCATGAATAGCACCGAAATATTCCTCCAGCAATACTTTCATGAGGGGTGCGTAGGTGCGGGTCGGACTTAACAACAGGTGACCGATATCGGTTGTTGGGAAACCGGCCACTTCAACCGCATCTGTAAGGTGATTGGGACCGATATAAACAACTTCTTCCGGTAAACCGGTATCAAAGGACTCCGGAAACTGGCTGGCATAGTCTTTATGCAGGGCATCATGACGGGCACTGGTAAGTCCGTTACTGCCGATTCCGCTGTTATATGTTTTTTCGTAATTGGATTGCCCGGCGCTTGCAAATCCGACAATTACATCGCCAGCTTTGATTAAATCATTGGTAATCAGTTTATTTTTGGGCCAGCGGGCGGTCATCGTTCCATTTACGGCGATAGATCGGACCACATCACCAACATCTGCGGTTTCTCCACCCAGGTAATGGATACCCACCCCGTAGGTTTTCATTTCATCAAAAAACTCCTGTGTTCCGGATATGATGGCTTCCAATACTTCGCCCGGAATAAGTCGTTTATTGCGGTCAATGGTGGAGGAAAAAAGCAGATTATCATGAATGCCTACACAAAGCAGGTCATCAATATTCATAACGATGGCATCCTGAGCAATTCCTTTCCAAACATCGAGGTTGCCGGTTTCTTTCCAGTAAAGAAAAGCCAGAATACTTTTGGTGCCGGCACCATCCGCATGCATGAGGTTTACCCAATCGGCATCATTTCCAAGATAATCAGGGTAGATTTTGCAAAATGCGTGCGCATAGAGCCCCTGATCCAATTTTTCCGTTGCTTTATGAACTTCTTCCTTTTGTGCAGATACACCTCTTTTTGAATACAAACTCATGATTGCGATTTCGAACTGCGAAGGTGGGGAAAAAAGGTGAAAGGTGAAAGATGAAAGGTGAAAAGAGAGAGGTGAGAGGTGAGAGGTGAAAAAAACGAAATGTTTTATACGACTCTAAGAATATACTCGACTGTATGAAAAACAGCATATTAGATAAAATACCGGATTGATTTCCTTGTTCTTTCTATTCTGTTTCTAATTGTTTCTATGCTGTTTTTAAGTGGTTGGATATCTTATGTTCGCTTTAGCATCGCCCTTCCGATAGCCTTACAACTTCCCCCTACTTTTATCCTTTCCCTTCTCCCTCCTCCCTTCTCCTTTTCTCCTTTTCTCCTTTCACCTTTCACCTTTCACCTTTCACTTTTCACTATTTTTGCCCTCCCTATGCAGGTACATCGTAATATTGAACAACTTCCCTTATTTCAAAATGCCATACTCACGATTGGTACTTTTGACGGCGTTCATTTGGGACATGGGTCCATTATTGAGCAAATGAAAAGTTTGGCAAAAGAAGTTAACGGAGAAACCGTTATCCTAACTTTTCACCCGCATCCGAGAAGGATTGTCGGCAAAGAATTACAACCGGTCCTGTTATTGAACAGTATGGCTGAAAAAATTAAGCTGCTGGAGGCAGCAGGGATTGATCACCTGGTAGTGGTACCATTTACCCCTGAATTTGCTGCTCAATCTCCGAAAGCTTATGTAGAGGAATTCCTCATCCAAAATTTTCATCCGCACACCGTTATTATTGGATATGATCATCGTTTTGGTCAAAACAGAGAAGGCGATTTCAAGCTGTTAGAAACCTATGCAGCAGAACAGGCCTTCGGTTTGGTGGAAATCCCCGGCAAACTGCTGGAAGAAGCTACGATCAGTTCCACCAGAATCCGGCAGGCATTACTTCAGGGTGATATCGAGCTCGCAGGCAACCTGCTTGGTTATGATTATTTTTTTGAAGGGCTGGTTGTCAAAGGCAATCAATTGGGCCGGACATTGGGTTACCCAACTGCCAATCTCCAATTGATTGACAATGAAAAACTGATTCCGGCGAATGGAGTTTATGCAGTTACCGTGTCCTTTCCAAACAAAACACTAAGCGATCCTGAACACCTGAATGGCATGATGAATATTGGCGTGCGGCCAACGGTTGATGGTCTCAGCCGGGTTATTGAGGTGAATATCTTTGATTTCAAAAAAGATATTTATGGTGAAACCATTTGTGTTACGCTTAAAAAATGGTTGCGGGCTGAGCAGAAATTCAATGGGCTGGATGCTTTGAAAGAACAATTGGGCAAAGATAAAATTGCCAGTATACAGGCACTTGGCCTTACATAATTTTCACCAACAATTCTTTCAGCAAACCACTATCAGATGTTCCGCTGTCGTTTATTCCGATAGACCGAAGGTTATATTGATGAAGCAGTAAAAGAATCCGTTCAATACCATCATAGCCATAGCGCTGAGAACACTGAATATAATCCTTTACAAAAAAGGGGGAAGTTCCAATGGTGGATGCAATCAGTTTTTCATCCGAACTATGCACCCCGAAAATCATAAATACTTTACTGAAATAATTATAAAGAGCCGGCAGAATCATTTGAATGGGCCCAGCTTTGGGATTGCTTTCAAAATACTGAACGATCCGGATTGCTTTGGGTAAATCTTTTCTGGCAATGGCTTCCTGCAATTCAAACACATTAAATTCTTTGCTGACACCAATGAATTTTTCAATATCATCTTCCGTTATATTGGTTCGGGTTCCAAGATTGATTAACAATTTATCAATTTCGTTTTCGATCCTGCTCAAATCATTTCCAATATGATCCACCAAAAGAAGACAGGCTTTTTGCTGAATGGTATAACCTTTGGACTGCACCAATTTTTCTGCCCAGGCAGGTAATTGGTTTTCGTACATTTTTTTGGTTTGAACCAACTCGGTTTTATCTTTCAACAGTTTGGCGAGCTTGCTGCGGCCATCCACTTTTTTTTCCTTGTGGCCAACAACGAGAATGGTGGAAGACAGCGGATGACTGATATAGTGTTCCAATTTATCCAGATCTTTCATTTGCTGTGCTTCTTTTATAAGCACCACCTGTTTGTCTGAAAACATGGGGTATTTCATGCAGGCATTAACAACATCTGCCCAGTTTGCTTCCCTTCCGTAAAAAACAGTAAGGTTAAATCCGGCTTCAGCTTCCGATAAAAGCTGGTGTTCTGCCACCTGCATCACCTTATCAATGTAATAATCTTCTTCGCCTTCCAGCCAATAAACAGGTTTGAATTGTTTTTTCTTCCAGTCTGCCAGGATCTTATCTACGGACATGCTTTTGATTTCAGGTTTGCAATAATAATTGAAAGCTGGGAAAAAAAGCGGAAATTGCGGTGCAGCCTGCTTTCCCACCCCCTGAATACTGCTTAATTTTACCCTCTTATTTTTTTTGGCACGGTTTTCGAAAGGGCTTTCATAGCATTCACTTAAAAACCTTTATAAACCTGATTTATAACCATTTCTAAATTCGAAAAACAATACATAATGAGCACATCAAACTATCCATCAGCCACCCCAACTCAAGAACCTAAAAAAGATTATAAGGGCTTGATCATCGCGTTACTGGCAGCAGGTCTGCTTGGAACCTGGGGTTATTTGTTATGGAACAATAACAAAAACGAACAAACAATTCAGCAAAAAGAAGCAACCATTGCACAGGTTACAGATGAAAAAACGGAGCTGCAGCGTAATTTTGATGCATCTCTCGCCCGGCTTGATTCAGTTACCGGTTTCAACAATCAACTTGAAGGTAAACTGACCGATAAAAACAGTGAAATTTCTAAACTGAAAACGCAGATTCGCAGCATTCTTAATAAAAGCAATGCGAGTGCTGCTGAATTGAAAAAAGCAAAATCACTGATTGCAGAAATGAATGAGAAAGTAGCTAACCTGGAACAGGAAGTTGCCCGTCTGACCGCTGAGAACACTCAGTTGAATACTGACCTCGGTTCAGAAAGACAAAAAACTACCCAGCTTAGCACGGATTTGGCAACCACCACTTCAGCCAAGCAGGAACTGGAGAAAACGGTAGACATCGCTTCTACGCTGAATGCATACAATATTGCAATCACTCCCATCAATGAGAAAAATAGCGGTAAAGAAAAAGTTACTACTTCCGCTAAGCGTGTAGACAAACTGGTTATCTCCTTTGATGTTGACAACCGTATTGCTCCCGCTGGAAGTGCAGAAGTTTATGTAGTTGTAATCGGACCTGATGGTAAGCCAGTATCTCAGGAAAGCCTGGGTTCAGGTAACTTTACAACCCGTGAAGATGGTGACAAACCTTTCACTGCAAAAGTTCCGGTTAAAATAGAAACAGGTAAGAAAACGCCAGTTGAGTTCGCATGGAAATCTACCAACGACTTCCAGCGTGGTAACTACAAAATTGAAATCTACCATAATGGTTTCAAAATTGGTGAAGGAACCCGCGAACTGAAAAAAGGTGGCCTGTTCGGTTAATATCTAATTATTACACCCAATAAAGCATGAAGATTACCGTCTGCCTTTGGCAGACGGTTTTTTTTTTACCCGTCGGGTGACACCCGGCGGGTAAAAAAAACCGCCTCAATGACTTGAGACGGCCAATTTGTTATAGAATTAAATTCGATTACCGGAAGGTATAACGGGCAGAGATACCGAAATTATCTCCACGAAAACTGCGGTATTTGTAACCATCTCCGTCGAATGGATCAACCACACCAATTGTTGGCCGAACGTCTGCAGAAAGGTTCAAGGGAATTTTTTCGAATTTGTAATCAATACCGCCGGTTGGAAACACGCCTAAACCAAATCCTTTCAGTCCATCATAATCCGAAAAAGAATTATAGGCAGTTAAACCACCACCAACATACCAACGAAGTCCGGGTACGGGCTTAATGGGAAAATGATGCTGGTATGCAGCACTGAAAGCTACCGTTACCCAATCAATTCCACCACCTTTGTATCCGCGGAATCCCAGGTTAAATTCCAATGCACCTGGTTCAGTAATATGGGTTTTGTAAGACCCGGAAATAAGATCGTAATAACCTCCGATTCTTCCTCCAATTGCACTTGTGTAACTACTCTGCGCATTTGCACTCATAATGCCAATTGCCATAGCAAAGGATAAAAGTACTTTTTTCATATCAGGGATTTTATTTGGGTGCAAATTACAACAAAGGATCTAAACAATATTCTGCTGCATTGAAATGTCTATGAACGGTTTGTATCAGCCCACCAACTGCTGCTATTCATGAATGTTAGATGTATCCATACCCTTGTGTTGTATACACCCAATTCTTATGTATTTACGGGCTAATTATAATATCGCACGTAAGGCTGCCCGTCCAATATGGATAACCCGGTTATCGCCCGGTTTACGGCCTTCATATTGAATATTCATCTCCAGGTTTTTTCCTAATCGTTTTGTTAAATCGAGCGACCATTGAAGATTCTTGCCGGGTTGAAGGCCGTCCAGCATGATATAACTCACCGTTGAGTTGGTTGGAAAGGGATATTTAATTGTGGTATAGGTAAACTTACCCTGCAAGGATGCATTTTGTAGCAAATTATATTTGACATCCGTATTTATTGCATGGGAATTCAATGTTTCAGAAACGCCCAGATCATTTCTTTTTTTCTGAAAACGGTAACCTCCGGTAATTCTGAAATTAGCGCCTTTGGTAAAGCTCAATTTTGGTTCCAGAGAATGTTGTTTTACTGCATAATTTCGATTGTCGAATTTTTCATTGCCGGTAGTTAAATCCGTTTCGCCGGTTTTGCCGATTAACTCCAATGTATAACGTTTGGCAATATTCATCCGGCTGCGTATACTCCATTCCTGCTGAGCGCGACTTTCCAATCCATAGGTTAGTAATATTTTTGCATTGTTTCTGATATTACTTATATCAAAACCCCATCGAGAACTGAAGCGGTTAAACGCCATACTATTAATCCACACACTGGTTAAACTGATCAGTGTACTATCTACCAGTTTGTTATTAAACGGATTAAACTGAATAGAACCATCCGCCAATTGTTTTCTGAATAATTGAAGGGAGGATTGCAGATTAAAACGGGTCAGTAATTTTTTCATTCCTTTTGAAGAAGCCGGATCCAGAACCGCTCTGGGATTTATCGCCATACTATAGTTAAAGCTATTGTAAGCAGCTTTTACAAATTCATTGGTTGGTGTGAATATGCGAATATATTGTGCCTGATCCTGAAACAATGCAATTTCAAATTCATTCAATTGTTGCACTCCATCATTATTGTAATCGAACCAGGCATATTCTCCCTGTCCGGCTGGTACTTCCAAAAATGCAAAATCCCGTTTCTGTTCCTGCCCTGCTCCTAATTCGTAGAGAATATTTCCAGTAACCAATCCTTTCCATTCATTGATCATATATTCAACACGGCCAAGCACGGTTTTATCTGATTCAGCATTCGTACTTGTTTTTTGAAAAACCTCTAAAGTACGGTAGGTGGCATTTACACGCAACTGATGTGCAGCACTCGACATCAATTCACCGGTTAGCGTGAAGTTCTGGCTTCGATCTGTACGCACCAGTCCTTTTCCAATTGGCAATTGATCACTGCGCGTGTAATAACTTAATCCCCATTTATTGGCTTTCTGTTCGTTTGATTTGAGGTAAACCTTTACAATATCAAAGGAAAAACTATAGGGTGTAATGGTATCAGTTGTTTTATTCCGGGCTTCATTGTGTTCCAGTTCATAGCTGAAACCAAGTGTATAATTGCGTAAACTTGAAAAATTTTTGGCAATATTAAAGGAGGGACGCAAAAAAAAGCCTTTATCCTGCAGGCTTGAAGATTGCGTATAATTGAATTGATTATTGAAGGTCCATCCTTTTACTATTTGCTGGTGAAGCAAACTATTTCTTGCTCCGTTGAACCCATCACTCCGATTGTATCCGGTGAACTGGTATCGTAATTTGCTGGAAGCTGCATTATTCAATTCCAATCCTGCTGCATACATGGTTTCATCAGCAGGTTGAACAAGAAGTGGCAATCCCCAATCGCGTGAAAATTCAACATTTCTCAAACGTTCCAGAGGTTTAAAACTTTTTTCTACCCATTCGAAGGAACCATCACCCTGTAAATTCAGTGTTTTATTTAGCTTCTCAATATGTTTAAACTGCAGGCGGCCGGCAAAGCCTTTATCATTTCCTTTCTGCCTGTTGGAATAGGTATTGATATCATAATTACTCATACCAATATCCGCACTGACCGTTGTCTTTCCACTTACCATATAGTCTGCACCGAAGGTTAGTACCTGTTGTTTTTTAGGGGTTACCAATAATGCTGCAGCTTCGTATCTTCCCTGTGGAATTCCATTTAATGGCTCCACCCAGCGAAATACTTTTCCATTTGCTGCATTCAGATCAGGAAGGTAGTTGCCTCTTCCCTGCCCAACGTCTACAAAACTTAAATTGAACCGGGCACTATCGGGATTGGTGGAATACATATAAATGGAATCAGGTACACCATTTACAAGCACTTCAATTTTTTTATACAAAATTTTCCCGGGAGAAAAAGTATCAATGGAAGCAACCGGGTAAAAAGCGGACTGCACACTGTCTCCAATTAATCCCAGAAATTGTTTCTGTTGCGGATCAAGGGTTTGATTAATTGGTGAATTCTTTGCATCGTTATTGGAAAAAGCAGCCATTCTTACCCGGAATCTTTTCCCAATATCCGTTTCATTGGATAAATAGAGATTGGTGTTCAGATAATTTCGGTCGGCATATTCAAACTCTACCTGTATCCTTCGATCCTTACTGATCATACGCCGGGGAGTGAAGGTAATTTCGGCTGTATTGTAATTGATTACATAATCGCGATCCTCTCCTCTTTGCAATAATTCACCATCCAGGTAAACCCGCTCAGTTCCCGCAAGCACTACAAAATATAATTCGTTATTGGAGCCGGTAAGACGATAAGGGCCCTGATTACCTTCCTGTCCATCAAATATATTTCTGGTAAATTTCCCTTTGGCTATGGAGCCGCTGAACATGGTTCTGTTGACTACATTATTACCGAAAGAACTGGTATTTTCAAATGCCCCACCCTGCAGTCGTTTATAAAAATTCAGAAAATAATTCCGGTTTTGCCGGATATCAATATCACCCAAACTCAGCTGCCATCCTTTCTTTTTGAATTGCAGAAAAATGCGGTCAAACTCATTGAGTTGTTGTGTGGTGCCGTCAGGTTGAATGGGGATATTATTATCTGTGATCGCTGCTGCAATTTCAATACTATCTCCCAAAAAGCCGTTGATCTGCAGGTTCAGATTAGAGGTTACCACGGCATCCTGGGCATTTCCGAAGGAAATACCCCTTCCAAAACTTCCACTGTAATTGATATTTCCGAAATTGAAAAACTCCTCCTCATTTCTACCGGGATTTCCCATGCTTCGAATAGTTTGCTGGGATACATAGGTGTTCAACAAACTATCAAAATTCAATTCCTGTTTCACTTTATTGAGGCGGGAGGAGAATGTTCTCCAGGTAACCAGCACGGAATCGAAAGGAGGTAAACTTTTGAATTCGATGGTAGCATTTAGCCAGTCCACCGTGTACAAACTATCGGAAATGCCGGTGATGCGAAAGGTTCCCGGCACAATAGTCATAGTATCCAGCTGCAGTTTTCCCTGTTTTACAGGTATCAGTGCCTTCCGTAAATTGGAAGATTTAAGTGGTTTCAGGGGTGAAGGTGCCTGTGCCAGGAGTAACTGTCCCCACAATACGATCATCAACAATATCAGCAGTTGTTTTCCCAATCGGCCCGGTTTCCACTTAAAGCGATAAAATTAACTGATTATTGCCCAATAATCCCCATGCAGCGCTCCTATTGCGATACTTGTCAATCTGGAATGAAAATCAACCATACCAACGCACTTACCATGCTGGTTCTTGCCGTACTTTCCATGAGCTCCTGCACCACACGCGATATCTTTCGCAGTCCTTATACCAATCAGCAAAACAGCTACCATGTTATACCTGTTTTATCCGATGAAAAGAAAACGGCCAACTACCTGACTGCCAGTGCTACACTGGGAGGTGCCAATGATTTTTTGACGGACGATCTTTATATTTTTCAGGGTAAATGGCATGTGAGTCATCAGTTTGGCTCCAATCTTCAAGGGTATTTTGGGTTGCATGGAAGCGCGGGGATTTATGATATTTCAAGTTCTGCCTACCATACGCTGGAATATGATCCGGTTACGGGTGAACCGATTGAATTTGATGGTCCAAAAGGTAACAAGTTTACGGGGTCATTCGGTTCCACAGCAGGACTTGCTTTGGTGGTTCCACTGGGAACCAGGGTGGAATGGCGGGTTATTGGGGTAGAATCCAGTTTCGGCCGCGAATTTGGCGATTATTATAAAGTCCGCCTGGCATTGCCCGACTCTGTAATTGATATCTCCGACCGGCGAAATACCCATCTTACGCTGGGAGGCTTTACTGAATGGGTTTTTAAGCCAAGGAACCCTGATATCCGGATTGGTTATCAGCTTGGGATTGGCTCCTCTCTGCACCGCCTAAGAAACGAAGTGGATAATTTTTACAATTTCACTCCTTTCTACATCAATAATACCTTTCATTTTACCGTACGGAGAACCACCGGAATAGTGAGATTTTCAGCCGGTAATTATTATGGCGCTGCACAAATGGGTATCAGTTACCGGCTTTAATTAAGCCGGAACCGATTCACCATACATTTCTGCTTTCAATTTTTTAACGCGCTCATCTTCCAGGTATTCATCAAAACTCATGAGGCGATCGATGATGCCATTTGGAGTAAGCTCGATGATTCGATTAGCCACCGTTTGCATGAAGGTATGGTCATGCGATGTAAGCAGAACGATTCCGGAAAAATTCTGACAGCCTTCGTTGAAGCTTTGAATACTTTCCAGATCAAGGTGATTGGTTGGCTGATCCAGCATGATGAGGTTGGGGTTTTGCAACATCATGCGACTCAACATACAGCGAACTTTTTCACCACCGCTCAGTACGTTTGTTTTTTTCATGATATCATCGCCGCTGAACAACATTTTACCAAGAAAACCACGCAGAAAAGGCTCATCCGCATCGGTTACATGCGCAGGAACATATTGACGGAGCCACTCAAGCAGAGACAATCCATTGGTGAAAAATTCATTGTTTTCTATCGGCAGATAAGCGCTGGTAATAGTAGTTCCCCATTCAAAACTTCCTTTATCTGCCTTGCGCAGATTATTGATAATCTCAAAAAAGGCAGTTACAGCCAGGGGATCTTTACTTAGAAACGCGATTTTATCGTTCTTGTTTACACTGAAACTTACATTGTCAAAAAGTACCCGACCATCTACGGATGCACTTAATTTCTCCACATTGAGAATCTGGTTTCCAACTTCACGAAGGGGCTGGAATATGATTCCCGGATAGCGACGGTTGGATGGTTCAATTTCTTCAATGGTAAGTTTTTCAAGGGCTTTTTTCCTGCTGGTAGCCTGTTTTGATTTGGATGCATTGGCACTGAATCGGGCAATGAAGTCCATCAGGGCTGCACGTTTCTCCTCTGTTTTCTTATTCTTATCATTTATCTGGCGGCTCATCAACTGAGAGCTTTCGTACCAGAAAGTATAGTTACCGGTAAAAATCTTGATTTTCTGACGATCCACATCCGCTACATGGGTACAAACTGCATCCAGAAAGTGACGATCGTGTGATACCACCAACACGATATTTTCATAATCTGCCAGAAAATTTTCCAGCCAGCTGATGGTTTCAATATCCAGTCCGTTGGTGGGCTCATCCAGCAGAAGAATATCCGGGTTTCCAAAAATAGCCTGGGCCAACAGCACCCGAACTTTCAGGTTACCAGGAATATCTTTTAAAAGGCTTTGGTGGAAGGTTTCCGGAACACCCAACTCACTTAACATACTACCGGCATCACTTTCGGCTGTATAACCGCCCATTTCTCCAAATTCACCTTCCAGTTCACCGGCGCGCATGCCATCTTCCTCAGAAAAATCCTCTTTTGCATAAATAGCATCCCGCTCCTGCATCACCTGCCACATTTTCTGATGCCCCATCAATACGGTATTCAGAACCGATACATCATCATAGGCAAAATGGTTTTGTTTCAATACGGCCATCCGTTCTCCCAGGGTAATTGTTACCGATCCCTTGCTGGGTTCAATTTCGCCCGACAGGATTTTCAGGAATGTTGATTTTCCTGCTCCGTTTGCTCCAATAACCCCATAACAATTCCCTTTATGGAAGTTGAGATTTACCTCATCAAACAATACGCGTTTACCAAACGATAGTGTAACATTATTAACTGAAATCATGTGTATAGCTCCTTTTCGAGGCGCAAAGGTAAGGAAAAACGGGGAAGGGTGATAGGTGATGGGTGAGAGTTTGCCATTCGTCGAATGCTGGCGGTTATTGGTCGAAAGAAATGCATAAACTAAGTGTAATGTTTAGATATTGCCTTGATTTTTATCAATGAAACCCATTAACCTGATATTTGCCAGTTCCGTACTATTGGGACTGATTGCCGTTCTACTGGTATGCACCTGCTTTCGGAATAAGCGGATTTGTTGCAGGTTACTGGCGACCTACTTTCTGGTATTTACATTTTTCTCTATATATAGTATTCTTATAGAAACAGGATGGATTATTAATTGGCCCTATTTAATTGGTCTTAATCTGCCACTGTATTTTTTTCCATCAGCACTTGGCTATTTATACGTCCGGTCAATTACAACCAGCCAGCCATTCAACCTTCGAACAGATTGGTGGCAATTCGCACCTGCCCTTGTTTGTCTGATTGATTTGCTACCCTTTTATCTGGTTGGAAGGGATGAAAAACAAGCCCAAATCAGCCAATTGTTAAATGGAGAAACTCATTCTCTCTATACAACGGGAAGCCTGACCAGCTTTGAATTTTATCTTCCTGCATTATTAATTTTAGGACTCTGGCATCTATTGGCCATATTCAGTTTGCTCACTCGTTTTAAATCAGCTCTTGACAGAAACCAGCAACTAATGAGCCGCCAGGCTATCTCCAAACCGAAAAGCTCAACCCTAGGCAATGCGATTCCGGTAAATTATTGTCTGGAAACGACCTCTCAGAAAGAATTATTTAAGTGGTTGGGAATTTTTACGGCATTGTACACCATCTTCTGGTTAACCAATAGTATTGATTTTATTAGTTCCGCAGAGTACAGGGAGAATTCCTTTGCTCCTTTCCGAAATATTGGAACCGCTGTCACGCTGATCTTATCCGTTGTATTATTTTTTCTGAATACAACACCCTATGTCCAGAATTCCCGAAATAATAAATGATTTGCAGCCTTACCTGATTAAACTCAGCTGAACATCTTATCCGGATCATACATCATCTCTGCCACTTATTAGAACTTAGACTCCTAAACAGATTGTATGGATAAGCATTTTTTTTTGAATGAATTCCCTGAATGGAAAGATAAAATTCAAGCGCTAAAAGCAACCGATGCGCATTTTAAAAGGCTCTATGACGAGTACAACGAAACAAACCATGCCGTTGAGAAAATTGAAAATGGTATCGAACCTGCTGACGACCAGCACCTCAATACACTTCGCCTGAAAAGGGTACAATTGAAAGATGAACTGTTTGAGAAAGTGAGCGGTGAGAAGTGAGTGGTGAGAAAGGCCTCGGACACCCGACGGGTGAAAAAAAGTCGCCTCCCAAATGAGAGGCGACCGAGTTTTGTTGGAAACTCTATAACTTATTTTTACCACTTTCTTCTCTCCCTCCTCCTCTTCCCCCTTTCCCTTCCTTCTCTACTCCGTCACCAATCCGGCACCGATATATTCCAGATTCAGGCGAGCAATATTGGTAATAGATATTTCTTTGGGACAAACAGCTTCACAGGCACCGGTATTGGTACAGGCACCAAAACCTTCGCGATCCATCTGTGCCACCATATTCAGCACCCGGCTTCTGCGTTCCGGTCCGCCTTGAGGAAGTAATGCCAGGTGAGAAACTTTTGCAGAGAGGAACAACATCGCCGAACTGTTTTTACAGGCCGCCACACAGGCTCCGCAACCAATACAGGCCGCAGCAGCAAATGCTGCATCAGCTTTATCTTTTTCAATCGGCATTGCATTCGCGTCTACCGCATTTCCGGTATTCACAGAAATATATCCACCTGCCTGTACGATCCGATCAAAAGAAGTACGATCCACTACCAGGTCTTTCACCACCGGAAATGAGTTGGCCCTCCAGGGTTCTACCACTATGGTATCGCCATCCTTATAAGCCCTCATATGCAACTGGCAGGTAGTATTCGCCTGCCATGGCCCATGCGGTTTTCCATTGATATACATGGAACACATTCCACAGATACCTTCCCTGCAATCATGGTCAAACGCGATCGGCTCTTTTCCTTCACGGATCAGTTCCTCGTTTAACACATCGAACATTTCCAGAAAAGACATCTCGGAAGAAATATTTTTTACCTGATAGGTTTCGAATCTTCCTTTGTCCTGGCTATTCTTTTGTCTCCACACCTTCAGGGTGAGGTTCATGTTATAATGCTCCATATCAACTATGGTTGGTTAGTTAATTATTCCAATTATTTGTAAGAACGTTGAGTTGGCTTGGCCACTTCAAAGATCAATTCTTCCTTGTGCAGGTTCCAGTTATGCTCTCCGGCATATTCCCAGGCTGCTACGTAGGAAAAATTAGCATCATCCCGAAGTGCTTCCCCTTCTTCTGTCTGGCTTTCCTCACGGAAATGACCGCCGCAACTTTCTTTTCTGTTTAATGCATCTATACACATCAATTCACCCAGTTCAATAAAGTCAGCTACCCGGTTGGCCTTATCCAGTTCCGGATTCATTTCTTTAATAGAGCCGGGAATACGAACATCTGACCAGAATTCTTTTTTCAACTGACGGATTTCTTCAATTGCCTGCTTCAATCCCTCTTCACTTCTTGCCATACCACATTTATCCCACATGATTTTACCCAGACGTTTATGGAAACTTTCAACTGTCTGACTGCCTTTAATAGACATCAGCTGCTGAATACGATCCGCCACTTCTTTTTCTGCTTGCACAAATGCCGGATGATCTGTTGGTATATTGGATACCCGGATTTCATCAGCGAGGTAATTACCAATTGTATAAGGGATTACAAAATATCCGTCAGCAAGTCCCTGCATCAATGCGGAGGCACCAAGCCGGTTGGCTCCATGATCGGAGAAATTCGCTTCACCCAGCGCGTACAGTCCCTGTACGGAGGTCATTAGTTCATAATCCACCCAGAGTCCACCCATGGTATAGTGAACAGCCGGATAAATCCGCATCGGAATTTCATAGGGGTTTTCACCGGTAATCTTTTCATACATATCGAAAAGGTTACCATATTTTTCTTTCACTACTTCTTTTCCAAGCTGGGTAATCAACTCAGGAGTTGCACCCTGAATATTTCGTTTGTTTACTTCGCCTTTTCCGTATCGTTGAATTGCATCTGCATAATCAAGGTACACAGCCTGGCGGGATGAGCCTACGCCATATCCGGCATCACAACGCTCTTTGGCAGCCCTTGATGCCACATCACGCGGAACAAGGTTACCAAATGCGGGGTATCTTCTTTCCAGGTAATAATCACGCTCCTCTTCCGGAATTTCATTGGCGCGACGGGTATCATTTTGTTTTTTCGGTACCCAGATCCGGCCATCGTTCCGTAGTGATTCAGACATCAGGGTCAGTTTACTCTGATGATCTCCACTTACCGGAATACAGGTGGGGTGAATCTGCGTAAAGCAGGGATTTCCAAAATGTGCGCCTTTTCTATGTGCTTTCCAGGCTGCAGTAACATTGCTACCCATCGCATTAGTGGAAAGATAAAATACGTTGCCATAGCCACCGGAACATAACAGTACCGCATGACCGAAATGACGTTCCAGTTCACCGGTTACCAGATTGCGAACAATAACACCACGTGCCTTCCCGTCAATAACCACCACATCCAGCATTTCATGCCGGTTGTGCATCTCCACATTACCCAATGCGATCTGGCGTTCAAGTGATTGATATGCACCAATCAGCAACTGCTGACCGGTTTGTCCGGCTGCATAAAAAGTACGCTGCACCTGTGTTCCACCGAAAGAACGGTTGGACAACAAACCGCCATACTCGCGGGCGAAGGGAACCCCCTGCGCCACACACTGATCGATAATGCTTGCACTCACTTCTGCCAGGCGGTGAACATTCGATTCACGTGCCCGGTAATCACCTCCTTTGATGGTATCATAGAATAGGCGAAAAACGGAGTCCCCGTCGTTCTGGTAATTTTTTGCGGCATTGATACCACCCTGTGCGGCAATACTGTGTGCTCTTCGCGGAGAATCCTGAAAACAGAAAGCTTTCACTTTGTATCCCAGTTCACCCAGAGAAGAGGCAGCAGAAGCACCCGCCAATCCGGTTCCAATAATGATCACTTCCAGCTTTCTTTTATTAGCCGGATTCACCAGTTTACAGTGTCCTTTAAACTCTGTCCATTTCTGATCTAAAGGCCCAGCAGGAATTTTTGAGTTGAGCATATATCGACAATTAGATAAGTTAGTCCTTGAAATTAAACGGCAATTTTAACCCGCCGCTTTTTTGTTGATTGTTTTTCTCACCTTTCACCTTTCACCTTTCACCTTTCACCTTTCACCTTCTATCCGACCCACCCAAAATACATCGCTACCGGCATCAGCGCAAACAGAACCGGTACCAGAATGGAGAACGCATAGCCCAATGTAATCAACAGGGAATTGTATTTATTGTTGTGCACACCTACCGTACGGAAAGCACTTTGAAACCCATGAGCCAGGTGGTATCCTAATGAAATACATCCCAGCACATATAAAACGATTACCCAGCCCTGTGTAAAAACGGCTTTCATTTCACTGAACATGTCGTGCATTTCTACTCCGTTATAGGTAACAGGGGCGAGGGTATGCGTGATCCTCGCCTTAACCCAGAAATGGGCAATATGAATGATAAGAAAAAGAAGAATGATGGTACCCAGTAATCCCATGGAGCGGCTATACCATTTACTTCCCTTATTACCCATACTAACTGCATAACCAACAGAGCGGGCACTTCGATTTTTGGCCTCCAACAGATAGCCTTGCACAATGTGCAGGATAATTCCGGCAAATAAGCCAACTTCCAGAATTCTGATCACCACGGTTGAACCCATGAAATGGGCTGCCTTATTGAACATGGCACCGTTTTCATTGGGATCAAACAGATCTGCAAAAATGCAGGCATTGATACCGACGTGTATAATAAGAAAGGAAATCAGGAATAAACCGGTGAGACCCATTACGAATTTCTTGCCAACCGAGGAGGTGAAGAATTCAGACCATTGCATACGGCACTAGTGTTTATGATTTGTGCAAATTTAGCCATTGAAGGCTTCCCTTTAACAATTCTGTTAAGATTTTATTGTGGGAAATGCTTGTATTACAAACAATTATAAGATAAAAAAAAGCGGTCCGCCATAGGCAGACCGCGATAAATAAGCAATTGGTTGGTCGAACATTACCACTTGTCAACCTCTTCATCTGCAGCTGCAGATGGCGGCACACTGGCTCCATTGTCAGAAACAGGGGCAACGGCAGCAACAACTGCAACCGCTTCCTGTTCAACATTGTCAAGGGTTTCCCCTTCTTCCAGGTTGTCGTGGTTATAAGCATCAAAATCAAAATCCGGCATCAGATCAGTCTTAACATAATCAACTGCCTCTGTCAATGCCTTTAGAAACTTATTAAAATCTTCTTTATACAAAAAAATCTTATGACGATCATACCCATTATCATCGAACTTCTTACGACTTTCAGTAATGGTAAGATAATAGTCATTACTCCGGGTAGCTCTCACATCAAAGAAATAGGTTCTTCTTTTACCAGCTCTGATGCGCTTACTGTAAACGCTCTCCATCTTTTTGTCATTATTCTCGTACGCCACAGTTATTGTTTTTTTGCAGTTAAAAATTATGCTCGCGTATAATGTAGGAGCAAATATAGGGTTGTTTGTGAATTAGCAAAATTTTAGAAAACATTTGTGCAACACTAAGTGTTTACCTGTATCCTTTAAACCAGTGCTTCATCTTCATTTTCTTCCTGCTGGTGTTCATATAAATATTGGTAATATTCGCTGGTTTTTAGCAAATCTTCATGGGTTCCGATATCCGTTATACGACCATTTTCCATGACAATTATTTTATCAAAAGAAAACAGGGAAAAAATCCGATGGGTGATGATAATGGAGGTTTTATTTTCCAGAAATCCAGCCAGATTGGCAATGATGGTTTTTTCCGTTTTGGCATCTACGGCACTCAAACAGTCATCCAGAATTATGATGGGTGCATCCTTCAAAAGTGCGCGCGCAATACTTATTCGTTGTTTCTGACCTCCGCTCAAGGTTACTCCCCGCTCTCCTATCACCATATCATATTGCTGGCTGAAGCCCATGATTTCCTGATGAATGCTGGCAGCTTTGGCAGCATTTTCAATAGATTGCTGGTTCGTTTCTTTTAACCCAAACCCGATATTATTCCGGATCGTATCACTGAACAGAAAAACATCCTGCGGTACATAACTAACCTGCTCCCGCAGATAGTTTAAATCAATGTTTTTGATATTGATATGCTCCAGTTCAATGCTTCCCGAATTGGTATCAAATATCCGAAGCAATAATTGAGCAAGCGTTGTTTTTCCACTGCCGGTGCGGCCAATAATGGCTACTTTTTCGCCTTGTCTGATTTCCAGATTCAGGTTGCTGATCGCTTTTATACCAGTATGTGCGTAGGTGAAATCGATCTGATTAAAAAGAATATTTCCTTTTATTTCCGGCCGCTGCGGATTTACCGGCTGTCTGATTTCAGGAACCGTATCCAAAAATTCATTAATCCGCTTTTGGGATGCAGCTGCCCGCTGGATCATGCTTGCCGTCCAGCCGATTGCACTCACCGGAAAAGTGAGAATATTGATATACATCACGAATTCTGCCAGCATTCCTGTTGTAACATTGGAGCCGGGCTGCATCGCATAAATGCCTCCTATCAGGATTGTTAGCAAAGTCGAAATCCCAATCATCAAGGCCATGGTAGGAAAATAAATCGCTTCCATTTTTGCCAGCCCAATGGTGTTTTTTCTGTATTCCTCACTGTTTTCTTCAAAATAAGCCTGCTGCGATTTTTCCTGAACAAAGGATTTGATTACCCGAATCCCGGAAAAAGATTCCTGTGCAGTGGTTGTAAGTTTGGATAAGAGCGCCTGAATGCGCTCACTTCTCCTGTGAATATTTGTATTTACCAGATAAATGGTGATTGCCAGCAAAGGCAGCGGAGACAATACCAGCAGCGTTAATTTGGGATTGGCCTGCAACATATAAACCAGACAAAAAGTAATGGTAAAAGCCAGGTTTACAAAATACATGATAGCCGGACCGGTATACATTCTCACCCGGCTGACATCTTCCGTAATGCGATTCATCAGGTCACCGGTTCGGTTCTTTTTGTAAAAACTCAGATCCAATTGCTGATAATGCCGGTAGATCGCATTTTTCTGATCAAACTCAATATGGCGGCTCATAACAATGATGGTTTGCCGCATCAGGAAAAGGAAAAAGCCGCTTAGGATAGCCGTTCCAAGTAAAACCAACCCACATACAATTACCAGTTTGCTAAAACTGAGTTTCCTGGTAAACTCGACCAGTTCATATACCAGCCAATCGTAAGTGGTAACCTTCCCTCCATTATAACCCGGCAATTTTTGTTCCACTGCATCTATTACAAAACGGGTAATCTGAGGTGCCAGAATCCGAAAATAGTTAGACAGTATTATAAACAATATCCCAAGGAAAAATCGCCACCGATACTTCCACAGGAATTGATTCAGACTTTTTAAATGTTTCATGAAGGGGCAAAATTAGGGGGAAAAAGGAGACAAAGGCGACAAAGGAGAAAAGGGAGGCTGACTGACGTAATCACCCGACGGGTGCAATAATTAAGCAAAATTCAGGAGGGAAAAGTCGGCAGGGTTTGGGAAATTGCCGGATGATTCAACTGATTAAATGTAGCAAAGCCCTTCTTACGGGTGTCATTTTATGCCTGCTGACTTCCGATGCAGCGGCACAAACCATTACCACCCACGATCGAATTACCGTAGTTACAGACCCATCCCAGGGTATCAAATCTTACCTGGGTTGGGGTAAATTCCCCACCACTTCCACCCCCATCAGAAAAATCAAACTGGTGGTGAAATTTGGCTGCCCGGATACCCTCCGTTGTGCCGATTGGGATTATATGGACCAGATTCTGATACGTCGCAAGGGCGGACAAAATGAAAAAGACCTGAGCTATGAAATCGGACGCATGCTCACCCCTTACGGTGGGGCTTTTGCCAAACAATGGAATTTTGAATGGGAAACTGATCTCACCGATTTCAGCCTCCTGCTCAGAGACAGTGTAGAGGTTGAATACCGCCACGCCGGTTATGAACCCAACAATGACCGTGGCTGGAAAATCACTGTTCAATTTGAAATAACGCCCGGCCCGCCGGCACTTCCTCCCATTGCCATTCACCGGATTTATGATGGTCATTATGCTTATGGTGATTCCAGTAAGCCAATAGAAGCTTCCCTGAAGCCGGTGTCGATTACCTCCTCCCCTAAAACCAGAAACGGTCGCTTTCTGGTTTACCAAACGGGTCATGGTATGGACCCTGCAGGTTGTGGTGAATTTTGCAGCCGGTATCGCGCTATCTATTTTAATAATACCCTCATCGACAAGCGCGATATCTGGCAAAAATGTGGTGATAACCCACTGTATCCGCAGGCTGGTACCTGGGTCATCGACCGAGCTTACTGGTGCCCGGGAGAATTAAAACATACCGATAAATACGATCTCACTGTACTGCCTAACCGAAAACTGGAACTGGATATCAATATGGAGCCCTATCAATCGACAAAGCCAAGTGCAACTGAAGTTATTTCAGCCTATCTGGTTGAATATGGTGCTTACAGAAGTTCCCATGATGTTGCAATGGAAGATATTCTTGTACCATCCAAGAAAGACATCCACTCAAGAATTAATCCGGCGGGAACCAATCCGGTTATTTCCTTTCGAAACCTTGGCGGACAAGTACTTCGCAGCCTCACAATATTTTATGGGACCAAAGGAAAAACCCAAAGCACCTTCCAATGGAAAGGAGAACTTAAACCCGGACAAACTGCCATTGTAAGTCTTCCGGGAATTATTGAATCTTCTAATGGTGAAAATGAGTTCCAGGTTGCACTTAAAAATCCGAATGGGAAAAAGGATGGATATCAGCCGGATAATACCCTGAACAGCCAATTCCGTCCTGTACCCAAACACGGTCCTAATTTGGTATTCCAATTTAAAACCAACAGGCAACCGGAACATAATTCCTATACCATCCGCAATGCCAAAAACGAAGCAGTGCTGGAACGTAAAACGGGTACCCTTAAAGCAGACAGCCTTTATCAGGAAAAATTGCAACTCCCTGCCGGGATGTATTCACTACAGGTTCGGGATACCGCAGGAGACGGATTGGAATTCTGGTTTAACAGAAGAGGCGGTCGCGGTTATACCAGACTGTTAGATGACCAGCGCAGGATGCTGCATCATTTCGAATCTGATTTCGGCACAAGTCTGTTTTATGCATTTGAAGTAGTTGAAGACTCAACACAGCATCAACCAAATCAGGATCAGCCTTCTGTAGGTTTGTATCCCACTATGAGTGCGGGACCAACCACGCTGGATTATTTCAGCAATACGGCTGAAAAAGTTACCGTTCGCCTCATCAGTGATCCCGGAAACCAATTGGTGGAAGAACATATATATGAAAACCTGAAAGAAGGTATTTTCCAATATGATATGAGTTATCTGCCAGCCCAGCGTTATTATGTTCAGGTATGGGTAAAAGGAAAAATGGTATTTAATAAACGATTACGCATTGTTTTCCGACAATAAGCAGAAAAGACCTTACGACCAATGGAAATTAGTCGTAAATTCTGCCCTAATTAATTCACCAACAACTCAACGAACATGCAATCGCAACGCAGACAGTTTCTCAAGTTAATGGGTGGCCTGGCTATCGGCGCAACCGGAGTGGCCTGTATGGATAATTCGTCCGACAAAAAAACGGACGATAAATCAACCGCCACAGCAGAAGCAAACAAACAATTATTCTTTGAAATCTCCCTTGCTCAATGGTCGCTTCATAAAACGCTGTTTGAGAAAAAAATGGATAACCTTGATTTTGCCGCCAAAGCAAGAAAAGATTTTGGAATTGGAGTAGTTGAGTATGTTAACCAGTTCTTCAAGGACAAAGCCAAGGATACCAATTACCTCAACGAAATGCTGAAGCGTTGCAGTGATAATGAGGTGAAAAATCACCTCATTATGATTGATGGCGAAGGCGATATCGGCCATAAAGTGGAAGCAGAAAGAATCAAAGCAGTAGAAAATCATTACAAGTGGGTAGATGCTGCCAAACATCTGGGTTGTGCTACCATCCGGGTAAATGCAGCGGGCCAGGGAACTGCAGAAGAAATTGCGAAAACTGCAGCAGATGGGTTAACACGTCTAGGAGAATATGCAGAGAAAGTAGGTATCAATGTAATTGTTGAAAATCATGGCGGTTATTCTTCCAATGGTGCCTGGCTGGCTGGCGTAATGAAAGCAGTAAACAAATCAAATGTAGGAACCCTGCCTGATTTTGGAAATTTCTGTATCAAGCGCGAAGAAGGAAACTGGCGCAATTGCCTGGATGCCTATGATCGCTATCAGGGTACAACTGAACTGATGCCCTTTGCAAAAGGTGTAAGTGCCAAATCACACGATTTTGACGAACAGGGAAATGAAAAAGAAACCGACTATACCAAAATGCTGCAGATCGTAAAAGCAGCTGGTTTCAAAGGATATATCGGAATTGAATACGAAGGGGAAGTGCTAAGTGAGGATGAAGGTATCCGTAAAACAAAAGCCCTGCTTGAAAAAGCAGGAGCTTCACTGGCATAAAATTTAGCAGGGAGGATGGTTATTGCCATCCTCCTCCTAATGCTCTGTATAAATTTACTTTAGCCTGCATCATTTTCAGGCGGGTTTCCACCAATTCCAATTCTGCATCCAATACTCCTTTCTGTGCTGTGATCACTTCCAGATAATTGGCATATCCTCCCACATATAAATCTCTGGCTGTTTGAACGGCCGTTGATAACACATTAAATTCTTTCTCTTTCAGGTAAAACTGCTGAGTCAGATTTGACCAGTTATTCATTTGGGTACTTACTTCATTATATGCCCTGACCAATGATTTTTGGTATCTGGCAAAAGCGGACAATTGTTCTGCGGTAGCTATCCGGAAGTCAGCTTTTAACTGCCGACGATTTAATAATGGTCCGGTTAATCCACCTACTACCCCCAATGCCAGCGATTCTGCACTGAACCATTTGGCTGCATTATAGGAATGTAATCCAATCATTGGTTGTAACGTTAAAGCAGGCATAAATGCAGCGCGGATGGCATCTATATCCGCTTTGCTTGCCTCCAGTTCATAAGTGGCTTCCAATACATCCGGACGATGAAAAAGCACATCGGATGGAAATCCAACCGGTAAAGGAGCGGGATGAATGTTCTGAAAAGCAAATTTTGTTCTTTTAATAGGAGCATCAAACTGATTGGAAAGAAAATTCAATTCATTTTCAATCGACAGAATTTGCTGCTTCATAACCCATTCGAGTGATTGGGTTCGGTACAGCTGCGCTTCAAACTGTTGTACTGCCAATTCTGTTGCACGCCCCCCCTCCTTCTGAATTTTAACTACCTCAAGTGCTCGCTGCTGGAGTGCAATATTATTTTTAACGATATCCAGTTCAATATCAACTGCCCCTAATTCATAATAGAGGGAAGCTACCTGAGCCACCAATTGTGTAGTGATAAATTTCCGGCCATTTTCGGCAGCCATCAATCGGGCTACAGCTGCTTTCTTTTGTGATTTCAATTTTCCCCAGAGATCAATTTCCCACTGGCTTCGGATACCAACAAACAGGTCAGGAACCGGATTTGGCACTTTCTGATCCTCTTTCAGGTTGGGAGATAAATTCATATCATAATTACCTACCCCGTTCATGGTATATTCTCCAAAACGATCCAGTCCGCCAGTTACTACACCCTGAATGGATGGCAAAAATGCGGCCCTTCGCTGAAAAACCTGCTGGTTCATGATTTCTACGCGCTGCAAAGCAATCAACTGATCCGGATTATTTTTTAGAACCGTATCAATCAGGTTCTGCAAAAGTGAATCAGAATAAAATATATCCCAATGAAAACTTCCGGCAGAAGTACTGTCCATAACAGATGCGGAGGTATCCGATTTTGGCAGAAATTCAGCCGGCATTTGTTTCTCTTCAGGAAGTGATGGCGGTGCGGCAACCCTACAGGCAGCCATTACTACCGCAGCAATTATCATTAATCCCGGTAAGTTAAAACTACATTTATGCATCACCGTCAATTGTTTCGTTTTCAATAGTTGTTTTCTTTACCGGTGCTTTCAGCAGGGAAGCAAAAAGCACATATAGTCCGGGTATTACCAATACTCCAAACAGGGTACCAATCAGCATACCACCTGCTGCAGCCGTACCAATGGAACGGTTCCCCATGGCTCCTGCACCGGAAGCAAGGCAAAGTGGTAACAGGCCCGCAATAAAAGCGAAGGATGTCATCAGAATGGGACGTAATCTCGAAGCGGCACCTTCAACTGCGGCATTCAATACAGACCGACCTTCAGACCTGCGTTGAATCGCAAACTCTACAATCAGGATGGCATTTTTACCCAATAATCCAATCAGCATAACCAATGCAACCTGTGCATAGATATTATTTTCCAATCCCAATACCCAGAGTCCGAAAAATGCGCCGAAAATACCTGCCGGCAAGGATAATAATACCGGTAGCGGCAACAGGAAACTTTCGTATTGTGCCGCCAGCAGCAGGTAAACAAAGACCAGACAGATAAGGAAAATATACACCGCCTGATTACCGGAAAGAATTTGCTCTCTGGTCATACCACTCCATTCATAGCTGAATCCACGTGGCAGGTCTGCAGCAGCTGCTTCAATTTCCTTAATAGCATCACCACTACTGAACCCTGGTTTGGAATCTCCTGTTACCATGGCTGAAGTATACATGTTGTAACGGGTCAACTGTTCTGGCCCATATACTCTTTCCAATTGAACAAAAGTGGAATAGGCCACCATTTCCCCTTTATCATTTTTCACATAGAGATGGAGGATATCTTCCGGATTTTTGCGGTATTGCGGATATGCCTGCACCATCACTTTATACATCTGTCCAAAGCGGATAAAGTTGGTTGCATAAAAACTACCCAACAAGGTTTGCAGGGTGCTCATCGCATTATCAACAGTAACCCCTTTCTTGGCAGCCATTTCATAATCGATATGTAACATATACTGCGGGAAACTTGGATCGAAACTGGTAAATGCACCACTGATCACCGGAGATTGTTCGAGACGTTCAATCAGTTCATTGGTAATAGCAGCGGTTTGAGCCAGATTTCCTGTTCCGGTTTTATCCAGCACCCTGAATTCAAATCCACTTGCATTTCCGAAACCGGGAACGGTTGGTGGTGGAAAGAATTCAATCTGTGCATCCTTGATATGTTTTGTTTTTGCAATCAGTTCATCCATCATATCCTGTACAGATTCCTTTCTTTCTTCCCAGGGTTTTAGATTGATCATTCCCATCCCATAGGAAGCACCCGCCACATCATTCATCAGACTGAATCCGGCAAGAGTTGCAATATTCTCTACAGGTTCGAGTCCATTAGCCACTTTCTGAATTTCATCCAGCACTTTTTCTGTACGTTCAACAGTTGCACCCGGAGGAGTGGTTACATTCACATAAATCATTCCCTGATCTTCTGTTGGAATAAATCCGGAAGGCAGCACTTTAATGATTCCAAAAGTCAATACACAAAAGAGCAAAAAAAGCGAGAAAGTCAATACTCTTTTACCAGCAATTTTATGAATCAGCCGGGCATACCAACGCTCTGTTTTGTCGTAATTTTTATTAAATCCGGCGAAGAATCTTCCCAATAGATTTCTGCTTTTCACCTCATCATGACGCATCATCAAAGCACATAATGCAGGCGTAAGCGTAAGTGCATTGATTCCGGAAATCACAATGGCAATGGCGAGTGTAATGGAGAACTGGCGATAAAATACACCCACCGGTCCACTTAAAAATGCAACCGGAATAAATACCGCTGACATTACGAGCGTAATGGCAAGAATGGCACCGGTAATTTCTTTCATTGCCTTGATTGTTGCTTCCAGGGGAGGTAAATGATCCTGCGACATTTTCACATGCACGGCTTCCACCACCACAATGGCATTATCCACTACAATACCAATGGCCAATACCAGGGCAAACAGTGTCAAGAGGTTAATGGAGAACCCGAGCATCTGCATAAACGCCAGCGTACCAATCAGTGCAACCGGAACTGCCAGCGCGGGTATGAGGGTAGATCTGAAATCCTGCAGGAAGATAAATACCACAATAAATACCAGAATAAAAGCTTCAAGCAGGGTTTTCAATACTTCATTAATGGAGGCATCCAGGAATCGGGATACATCATAGGAAATATTGTATTCCATTCCCGGAGGAAAACTGGTTTCTTTAAGCTCTGCCATCCGGTCCTTTACAGCCTGGATTACATCACGGGCATTGGAACCCGGACGTTGTTTCAGCATAATGGAAGCAGCGGGGCGACCATCTGTTTTAGATACCATACTATAGGTCATGGCACCAAATTCCACATCGGCAACTTCTTTCAATCGCAGCAGCGTACCATCTTCTTTCGCACGGATAACTACTTCTTCATATTGTTTGGGTTCGAAAAACTTCCCGGTATAACGCAATACATATTGAAGTGGCTGGGTTTGTTTTCCGGAGCTCTCCCCTACTTTACCCGGTGCTGCTTCAATATTCTGATTCCGCAATGCCTGTACCACTTCATCTGCAGACACATTATAGGCCAGCATCCGATCGGGCTTCAGCCAAACCCGCATAGAGTATTCTTTTTGCCCCATGATTTCGGCAAAACCAACACCATCAATCCGCTTTAACTCCTGCAGGATATTGATATCAGCAAAATTGTAAATAAAATCTTCATCAGCCGCCTGATCGGTACTCATCAGGTTGAGATAAAGTAACATACTGTTTACTTCCTTTTCAGTTGTAACACCTGCTTTGATAACTTCTTCCGGCAATTCATCCAGAATAGTTGTTACACGGTTTTGTACGTTAACCGCTGCCAGGTCAGGATCCGTTCCAACCTCGAAATAAACCTGAATTAGGGTGTTGCCATTATTACTGGAAACGGAAGACATATAAGTCATGCCCGGCACACCATTGATAGCACGTTCCAACGGAGTAGCAACTGCTTTGGCACATACTTCCGCATTGGCACCTGTGTATTTGGCACTAACCACTACAGATGGCGGTACAATATCAGGAAACTGAGTTACCGGCAAACTAAACAATGCCAATAAACCCAGAAGTGTAATGAGCAGGGAAATTACCAGCGACAATACCGGGCGCCGGATAAATAATTCTACCATTGATTTAGCTTAATTTGATAGCACGGAAGTGAAAAGTGGATTGATGGTCATGCCGTCGCGCAGGTCCTGGATACCTTCGTAAACAATGGTATCACCTGCATCCAATCCGGATGCGACAATATAATATTGTGCTACCCGCCTGGCTGGCATAAACGGTTTTTGCCGGATGATTTTGTTCTGATCCATTACATACACAAAATGTTTATCCTGAATTTCAAACACCGCTTTCTGCGGAACCATTACAATATTATTGGCACTGTTGCTGAGTCGAACCCGACCGGATGCTCCGTGTTTCAGCAGGCGGTTAGGATTCGGAAATACAGCCCGAAACGCAATAGAGCCGGTACTTTCGTCAAACTCCCCTTCAATAGTTTCAATTTTCCCTTTGTATTGATAGGGTGTTCCATCTGCCAATACAAGATTCACTGTTTCTGTTTCTGTCAATGATTCTTTTGCACCCCTTGTTAATTGCAGGTATTCGATTTCTGATACATTGAAATAGGCATAAACCGAACGATTATCAGAAATAGTCGTGAGCAGGGTGCCGGCATCTATCAGACTTCCCCTTTTTAGTGGAATCCGATTCACAATTCCATCAAAGGGAGCTTTGATAGCCGTATAAGACAATTGAAGATTGGCCAGATCATGTGCTGATAACGCTTCTTTAACTTTAGCCTGTGCAGCCATCAATCTTGCCTCAGCCAGTTTGAGCTCTGATGCCGCCACCACATTTTTATCGGTCAGTGTTTTTACTCTTGCCACTTCCAATTCTGCAACGTGTGCTTCGGCATGAGCATTGGAAAGTTGTGCTTCGGTTTTCGCTACCGCATTGGTATACTCCGATACATTGATTAGAAACAGTGGCTGGCCCCTTCTTACAAACTGGCCCTCATCAACCATGATTTGCTCTAGAAATCCATCCACTTTTGCGCGGATTTCCACATTTTGAACCGCCTGAATATCTGCTACATACCCGGTGTAAAGGGTTGTATCCGAATGAGCCAGTTTAACTACCGGAATCTGATCCGGTTCCTTATTCGCCACTTTCTTTTCAGAAGCGCGACAACCAATAAATACAAAAGCAATGCCCCACGCAGCTGCACGGAATTGTCCAGTCATGTCGTTAAATTAAAATGATCACTAAAAAAATACCTGCTTCACAAAATGGCAGTGATCATCAAAATGGCTTTAATCGGAAGAGGAACCCAACGAAATCGGGTTTAACAGAAAAATCGTCCGGTTGATGTAGCGGAAAGGCTATGCGGACAGGAATAAATTTAATAAATATATCAAGGCCTCCGACAGACGGAGCCAGATTTGTCATGCGAATGGTAACGGTCCGGATGGCTTCCGGAATCCAATTTCCAAATTCAAATCGTAATGCTGAAAATGTAATTTCACCCACTAATCCATCGGCATCATCCTCCACAATAGAATAGTTCGTGGACTGGTTAAAAACCCCTTCATTGGATTTTTTGCCCGCAAATGATCCCGCCAGCGGCAGAATCAAAAGAAGGCATAAGCCAAAAAATTCCCTTAACCCTTGTTGTAAAGGTAGTCTCATTATCGGTTCTGGGGTTTTGTTGAATCGTTTCAAAGTTAAACCCGACTACCCATTAAAAATCTTAATGAAGATGAAAAATTCCTTAAAATTTTCTAAAGAAATTTAGTTACACATTGTTTTACAATTTGTTCTAATGCATTCCACTTAGGCAACCAATTATTTCTTCTTACTGAAAAACCAGCCAAGAAAATCAGGTTCTGCAAATGAATTATCCCAGCTATTGTGATTGACTCCCGGGTATTCCTGGTACAGTACAGCCGCTTTAAGCTCTTTCAATCTCGTAACCATATCCCGCGAAAGCTGCACATTTACAACCGCATCGGCAGCACCATGAAAAATTCGAAACGGCACTTTGGCGGTTTGTTTGGAATACATAGCTGGATTACCACCACCACAAATGGGAGCAGCCGCTGCAAACAATTTTGGTTCGCGAAAAACAGCTTCAAATGTTCCCATGCCTCCCATGGATAATCCGGTGATATATATGCGCTTTTTATTAACACTGCCACCTTCCAACAACTGATGGGTAAGCTCCAATGCAGCATTCAGAGGTCCGGATGCAACACCTGAATAATCAAATTTGATTTCATATGGAGTAACATTCCTGTTAACATTTGCTTTGGCCCAGTAGCTATTTTGCGGACATTGGGGAAAAACTACAATTGCCGGAAATTTTGTTCTGTTGGAATCCGCTAAAAACAGTTTTCCGCCATGGGTCAATTGACTCTCATTATTATTCCCTCTTTCACCTGCCCCATGCAGTACAAGTATCAGTGGATATTTTTTACCGGCATCATAATTCAACGGATATAAAATCCGGTATGGTAGTGTATCACCACGGGAACTAATAAAAGTTTTTTTCTCATACAGAGAAAGATCCTGAGCGGGTAAACTAGTAACAAAAAAATGAAGGGCAATAAAAAAGAGGAGGAATCGCATCGTTTAAGCTTATACCTAAAGATAGGTTTTCCTTCTCTTTCAATATTTACGTACTTACAGACTCACCCCTCTTTTCCAGGGAATGAAGTCTTCCTGATTCAGCAGAACGGCTTTTGGTATTACTTCACCACTAGCTGCTTTTATGCAATACTCGAGAATCTCTTCTCCCATCTGCGAAATTGATTTTTCCCCTGTAATAATGGGCCCGGTATCTATATCTATTATATCACCCATGCGTTTGGCAAGTGTGCTATTGGTAGAAAGTTTGATAGTTGGACAAACAGGATTACCGGTAGGTGTACCCAATCCGGTTGTAAAGAGGATCAGCGTAGCGCCCGAAGCCGCTTTACCCGTTGTAGCTTCCACATCATTTCCTGGTGTACAAACCAGACTCAGTCCGGGTTTGGTGGCCTGCTCAGTATAATCCAGCACATCCACTACTGGTGAGTAACCTCCTTTTTTTGCAGCACCGGCACTTTTGATGGCATCTGTAATAAGTCCATCACGGATATTACCGGGAGATGGATTCATATAAAAACCAGATCCTGCCTGGTGAGCCAGGGCATCATAGGAATCCATCAGCTTAATAAATTTCCGGGCAGTTGCTTCATCCACACTACGATCAATCAGATCCTGCTCTGCGCCACATAACTCAGGGAATTCTGCCAGCAATATTTTTCCTCCAAGAGCAACTACCAGATCAGCGCAATAACCAACTGCCGGATTCGCAGATATTCCGCTGAATCCATCACTCCCGCCACATTTCACACCTATACATAGTTGATCCAAAGATGCAGGAGTCCGCTTCAACTGATTAATTTCCTGCAAACCGGTAAATGTTGTGCGAATGGCATTGGTGATAAGATCTTCTTCCGAACGGGATTGTTGCTGCTCGAAAACATATAGAGGTTTATCAAACTGAGGATTCAGTTTTTTTACTTCTTCCACCAACTGATTTGTCTGCAAATGCTGGCAACCCAAACTTAAAATAGTAATACCGCCAACATTAGGATGATTAGCATAGGCTGCCAATAATTTTCCCAATATATCAGAGTCCTGGCGTATACCACCACAACCACCATCGTGATTTAAAAATTTAATACCATCAACATTTGGAAATACCCGATGATTGGTAGCACCGGAAGGTTGTAATTGTACATTCAGCAAATCATCTCCCTGTTCCAACGCTTTAACCAGATCGCGGGTATAACGTTTATATTTTTGTGTTACGCTGTATCCAAGTTCATTTACCAGGGCTTCTTTTATTACATCCATATTTCTGTTTTCACAAAAAACAGTTGGAATAAATAGCCAGTAATTAGCTGTACCTACCCGTCCGTCTGACCGATGATAGCCCTGAAAAGTACGGTGTTTGTACTTGTCCACATTGGGAGCCTCCCAATCCAATTTCACATTTCTGTAAGCATAGGGGTCAGCGGCATGTTTCAGGTTTTCCGTAGTTAGGATTTCTCCCACCGGCAGTTCTGTCTGTGCCTTTCCAACCAACACGCCATACATAATAACAGGATCACCCTTCTTCAGTGGCTGTATGGTAAATTTATGTTTAGCCGGTACATCTGATTGCAGTTGAATGGATTGATCCTGCCAATCAATCAACTGACCTTTCTTTAAATTATGGAGCGCTACCAGTACATTGTCTTTTGGATGTACCTGCAGAATAGATGCGTTCATGATTGCAGCGTTATTCAGTAATTGTTTTATCGAGGTGAACATAGCCACCATCTACGTGGATCAGTTGACCTGTTGTGTGACTCGATTTATTCGACAGCAGGAAGGCCGTTGTATAGGCGATTTCCTCTGGTGTTGTCATTCGGTTTTCAAAAGGGATTCGTTTATTAATGCTGTTGAGTTTGGCCTTTGGATCCGGCAGGGTTTGAATCCAGGTAGCATACTGTGGTGTCCAGCATTCAGCCACCACAATCGCATTTACCCTGATTCCGTATTTCAATAATTCTACCGCCCATTCCCGGGTCAAAGCATTTCGACCACCGTTTGACGCAGCATAACCAGAAGTATTGCCCTGACCGGTTTCAGCCGTTTTGGAGCTGATATTCAAAATAGCTCCTTTCGATTTGATCAATGCAGGTAATGCATGATGTGCCATAAGGTAATAATGTACAAGGCTCCTATGAAGAGAAGCCATAAAATCTTCATATCCTCCTTTCTCCAATCCCACTCCATCGTTTTTACCTGCATTGTTAACCAGTCCATCTATTCGACCGTATTTGATCAAAACATAATCCACGGCAGCTTTGCAGGCATTGGGATCAGCCAGTTCAGCAGCAAACTGATCTGCTTTTTGTCCGGTTCCCTGCAATTCATCCACCAGTTTCTGGTTATCAGTTGCGTCCCTTCCAATAATAACAGGTACTGCTCCTTCTGCTGCCAGCACCCGAACAATACCCTCACCAATTCCTTTGGCTCCTCCTGTTACAATAATAATTTTATTCTGCAGATCTAAATTCATGTAACGATTTATTAACGTGAAAATGCGATTAATTCCTGCCGGGAAGTTCCAAGTCCGTCAATACCAAGTTCCATTACATCGCCGGGTTTTAAATAGACCTGTGGATTCATGCCCAATCCAACTCCTGCCGGAGTACCAGTAGAAATTATATCACCCGGTAATAAGGTCATGAATTGCGAGGTATAGGCGATCAGGTGAGGAATCTGAAATATCAGGTTGCTGGTATTTCCATCCTGCATTTGTTTTCCATTTACAGTGAGCCATAACCGAAGTGCGTGAACATCCCCAATTTCATCTTTGGTTACCAGCCAGGGTCCGATGGGTGCAAAAGTATCACAGCCCTTTCCTTTATCCCAGGTACCGCCACGCTCCAATTGATAAGCCCGTTCACTGATATCGTTGTGGAGTGTATAGCCTGCTACATAATCCATTGCTTCCGATTCTTCCACATAACTGGCTTTTTTTCCGATTACCACGGCCAGCTCCACTTCCCAATCTGTTTTTTCGGACCCACGGGGTATCATAACCGGATCATTAGGCCCAATTAATGCCGTGGTTGATTTCATGAAAATAACCGGCTCCGTAGGCGGAGTGGCATTGGTTTCTTTTGCATGATCGATATAGTTAAGTCCTATACAAACAATTTTAGACGGACGCGCAACCGGCGATCCAAGTCGCGTACCGGCAGGCAGTTCCGGTAATTCAGTTGCAATTTCTTTTAGAATATCTGTTAATCGATTTAGTCCGTCCTCCGCAAAAAAAGTTTCATTATAATCCAGAAAATGAGCAGACAAATCCAACTGCTTTCCGTCTAATACAACACCCGGTTTTTCCTGGCCCGGGTTACCAAAACGTATCAATTTCATAGTTTAAGTATTTAGCGTAATAAATCCTCCGTCAATTGGATAATCAGATCCGGTTATAAAGGAGGCTTCATCCGAGCAAAGGTAGATCATCAGATTGGCGATCTCCTCCGGCTTCCCCATTCTGCCAATAGGCTGACTTGCCGACAGCTTTTCGAACATCTCAGCTTCTTTGCCAGGATAGTTTTTGGAAATAAATCCGTCCACAAAAGGTGTATGAACCCGTGCAGGAGAAATACAATTCACCCTGATTTTATCTTTTAAATAATCTTTTGCAGCAGAGAGCGTCATTGCCAGCACCGCACCTTTGGTCATGCTGTAAGCAAAACGATCGGCTAAACCAACCACAGCGGCAATCGAACTCAGGTTCAGAATCGCGCCCCCGCCATTCGCCTGCATCAGTGGGATGGCACCCAACATACAATTGAAAACCCCTTTTACATTTACGTTAAAAAGGCGATCAAAATCAGCTTCAGAAGTAGTGGTAACTTTTCCTACATGGGCAATACCGGCATTATTAATCAACACATCGAGCCGGGGAATTTTACTGAAAACCTCCAGTACTGCGGCCTGGTCTGCAACATTAGAGGTATGGATATACGCTGTTGCACCAATTGATTTCAATTCTGCCTGTAATTCAGGCCAGTTGTTTTCATTGAGTTCAATTATATGTACAGTGGCGCCCTGCCTCGCAAATGCCAGGGTGGCAGCTTTTCCAATACCACTGGCACCGCCGGTAACTACTACCGTTTTATTTGAATAATTAAATAACATCATATTAGTTTAATGTCCGGGTTGAAGGTTTACAACCAGATTTTTTTTCGATTGATTAAACCCAAATAAACCAACTACGGCAAAGCAAAGCAATGGAATGATATAAGCGATTTGAATATTTCCACCGGTGAGGTCGGATAACTGGCCCATTAGCAGAGGGAAAAACGCACCACCTACAATCGCCATAACAAGCAGTGAGGATGCCATGCGTGCAGCTGCACCTAATCCGGCAATTCCTAATGCAAAGATAGTCGGGAACATGATTGACATGAAAAATGGTACGGCCATCACAGCATAAACAGCAATAGGACCACTTACAAAACTGGCGACAAACAGCAGGCCTATACAGATGCTGGAATAAATCATCAATAACCTGGCCGGACTGATAAACTTCATAAAAAATGTTCCGGTAAAACGGCCAACCATGAAGCCTATCATGGAGAGGGCAAGGTATTCAGATGCCGATTTTTCCGGTAAATCCATAGTGTATTTGGAGTAGCGGATAAAAAAACTACCCACACCAACCTGCGCTCCAACATAAAAAAATTGTGCTAAAACAGCCCAGCGAACCTGAGGAATGGATAATACAGAAAAGGAGAATTTATCTTCTGCGGAACTTGCAGAACTGGAGGTTTCTTCGCCTTCCGGAAGTTTCACTACCAGGAATAATGCAACCAGAACAAAAACCACCACGCCAATAACCAGATAGGGTAAACGAACAGCATTGGCCTCTTCCTGGAGGTAGGCCTGAAGAGTGCCGGCCTGTTCCATTGCCTTAAGAGTTTCGGGACTGTGTTCAATACCTGTAAGAATGAATTTACCACCTATTAATGGTGCAAGGAATGCTCCCACACCATTAAAGGATTGCGCAAAATTCAATCGCTGGGTTGCGGTTTCGGGGTCACCAAGTTTCGTTATATAGGGATTGGCGATAGTTTCCAGAAAAGTTGCACCACCTGCAATAACGAAAAGTGCAGCAAGGAAAAAAGCATAGGAACGGGTATCCGCCGAAGGAAGAAAAAGCAAAGCACCTGCGCCATAAAGAACCAAACCGAAGATGATTCCTTTTTTGAACCCATATTTATTCATGAACCATCCGGCAGGCAGGGCAATCGTAAAGTAGGCCATATAAACGGCGAAGTCGATCAATGCCGATTGGGTATCATTCAACTGGCAGGCTTTTTTCAAATGGGGAATCAATATTGGATTGATATTATGAAGAAATGCCCAGAGGAAAAAGAGCGAGGTGACCAGAATGAACGGTAATAAGTACTTGTTCTTGGATGACATGCAAGCTTGATTTTGTTGGGTGCTGTTAAGTTTGGAAAATTAGGTTGTATGACCGGTACGGGAGCCGTCAAATTGTGCAAATTATTCGAATATATTAACAAGTTATTAGCAGCAGGGGGGTATTTTACCCGGTTGGTAAAAAATTGTTATTCAGGGGATTAGGTGCTCTTATTCCGGCTCTCCTCAAAAGGCATTAAACTCCAACCCCTTGATCCTATTGAATTCCAGCCGATGCCTGCCCATTTTTTAAGCCTTTCCACTAGCCCTTGATTTTCAATCTTTTCGAAGAAATTGGTCAAGTTCAGAAAAAATATTTTGGTATTTAATCTCAACCCCTAATTTTGCGCCCGGAGAGATGGCAGAGCGGTCGAATGCGGCGGTCTTGAAAACCGTTGACTGTTACAGGTCCGGGGGTTCGAATCCCTCTCTCTCCGCACTACAAAAGTAAAAGCGCAGATCCGGTAAGGGTTTGCGCTTTTTTTATTGGGAGATTGTGCAAAAGTGTAGCAATTTCAATGAGCCACCCGCTGCGCCTGTTGCATATTGTGGGTAATAACCACAATGGTTATTGAACCTGCCGAATCTGGACGGTAACGGAGAATATACGGCACCTTACCAGGAACTTCTGAGGGAAGCCGAATAGCAAGAAGCAAAGAATCTACTCTTTTTCCACTTTCTGATAAACCATTTAAGCGATTGGGACATGGAATGTATTTCCTGGAAAACAACTATGACGGTGCTTATGAATGGGCCAATACGAAAGAGAATGCTGATAAGATGGATGAAGCGGTAGTGACAGGCGCAATTCTTGATTTATCTCATTGTTGCGACCTGATGGATAGTAACCAAACTGAATTTTTTCTACATTTTCGGGTTCCGTCCAGTTGTGCGCTGATAAAATTGAAATCCCTTCAAATCGTTGAATTAGGAGTTTTTTTTTGTTCGAATTAATTTTTCACCCTAAAGTGGTGATCCCCCAACTTTTCGGTATGATCCCTTATTGGGCATACCCTCCGGCGAAATATGTTTGTTTACCGAAATGCGCAAAGACAAGCGCTGGCTCAACAGCAAATTGAGTAATTTGCTGCAATATTTTTCCATATGCCTTTCCTGCTTACCTTCTTACCCGAACTTGAAGCACTCTTATTTGGTGAACAGGATGTCTGGTTCCTGGCAGAAATTTTGTTTCGAACGGTAGTCATGTATCTGGTGCTGGTAGTAGGCCTTCGGCTGATGGGAAAACGGGGTGTTCGGCAGCTTACTATATTTGAACTCGTGGTTATTATTGGTCTTGGTTCTGCCGCGGGCGACCCGATGTTTTACAAGGAAGTTGGGTTATTATCGGCCATCACTGTGTTTGTGACAATCATATCCGTATACCGGATCACAACCTATTTTATTACAAAATCTAAAAAAGTGGAGCAACTGGTAGAAGGGAAAACCATCTGCCTAATTGAAGATGGCCGGTTTTGTGTAGAAAGCTTCGATAAGGAAGACCTTGCCCAGGATGAATTTTTTTCGGAACTACGGGTTAAGGGCATTTCACATATCGGACAAGTGCATCGCGCATACCTGGAAGTTTCTGGCGAAGTAAGCGTTTTTCCGTTTAGCGATGAAGAGATGCGACCCGGCCTGCCAATTCTGCCTCATGAATTTCAGAACCAATTATTAAACATCACCGAATCGGGCATATACGCCTGTGTGCATTGTGGTAAAACGGAGCAATTAAAGGCCCTGACGCGAACCAATTGCCCCATCTGCAAAGAAAATAAATGGGTCAAAGCGGTTTCGCGAAAACGGGTACAATAAAAAATCATTTACTGTGCAGATCGGACATCAAAAACCAACTCTGTCGGCGCATACCCAAACTGCTTTTTAAAGGCAAAGGAAAAATGGGACAGATTTTCAAAGCCAACTTCATAACAAACATCAATGGGTTTCTTTTTCTTTTCGACCAACTGGTAATGAGCCAGCTCCAACCGTTTTTTCGTTAACCAGCGCTGCGGTGTGCTGGCATATATTTTTTTGAAATCGCGCTTGAATGCTGTCAGACTTCTGCCTGTCAGATAACCAAATTTTTCCAAGGGTAAATTGAACATAAAATTTCGTTCCATATAGGCTGCCAGATCAATTTTCCCCGGCTCCTCAAAGTTGCTAAGGATGGTGTCTATACCGGTGTCGATTGAACGAAGTATGGTTACTGCTTCCGTAATTTTTAAATCCGCAAGTCCTGCAGGCAACTCCTCCATATCAAAATAGGGAATCAAAGAGGACAGGCAACTTTCCAACAAAGGATGATTGGAATAATGCAGGATCCGATTCCCCTCCCCGCTCTGTCGCTTTGGTTCAATTTTGTTGTAATAGTTGCGAAGCCAGTCGCTGGTCAGGTGCATCACCACTGTTTTATGAGGCAATCCATCTTTGGGATAATTGATGATGGTGGCCAACTGATTTCTGGGTATCAAAAAAATATCTCCTTGTTTAAAAAAATATGTACCCTCCGTACGAATAATTTTAGTTTCTCCTGATAGAAACCAGATCAGCATATGGTGCTCGAACAGGATATCCGATTTAAAGAATTTATCCTGATAGCAGGAAAGCTTTATATCCGCTGTTATATACTTTGCTTCATACTGCATTGGATCGAAATTTAGTTTATTTCAAATCTTAAACCAATCATTTCTTCCGTTTGTTTCCAAAGTCTTTTCGCATTTTGCTCATCTACTGAATAAGGCATTACACCACTTACATGAAGTTTTGAATTCAACCCCCCTTTTGAATCTGCTGTTACAAGTTCAGCAATATCTCCATCTTCACAATAAACGCCGCCTATAGTATCAAGCGCCTTACTGGTAGCTGCCCATACCGTGGTAGCTGCCCCTTGCGGAATCGTCTTTAAGTTGGCCAGCACCTCCGCACGCAATTCCCCTTTTTCATCCAAAAAACCCATTTGTTGAAACAATTCAACCGGTGCTTCTCTTGCCAATTCCGTACCGGCTATTGATCCGGGATGAACAGAATAAGCACGAACACCATGCCGACTTCCCCTGGCATCCAACTCAACTGCAAACAAATTGCTGGCAGTTTTAGATTGCCCATATGCCTGCAATGTTTCATATGCACGCAACTCAAAATTCGGGTCCTCAAAATTTAATGGAGCCATATGATGACCAAGAGAGGAAACATTCACCACCCTTGCGCCATTCGCTTTCTTCAATGCAGGCCAAAGCCGGGCGGTCAGGTGAAACTGTCCAAGATAATTGGTTGCCAATTGGGATTCAAATCCCCGTTTATCTTTCCGAAACGGCACCCACATTATACCGGCATTATTAATCAACAAATGCAATGGTCTGCCAGATGCTAAAAATCGCTCGGCAAATAACTCTATGGTTGCCGGCTCCATGTTATCCAGTGCCTCTATCTCAACACCCGGAATTCCCTGCAGATTTTTCTTTGCCTTTTCAAGATCCCTTGCTGCAACTATCACCCTTGCTCCCGCAGTTGCGAGTATTCTGGCAGTTTCCAATCCAATGCCGGCATTGCCTCCTGTAACGATGGCAATTTTCCCTCTTAAATCAATTCCCTTAATTACATCTGCTGTAGTTGAATCTGCTGTAAATCCGGATTGAATTGGTATTTGTAATTGTCCCTGGTAATTGTTCTGTATCATGCTTTATATTTTTATTGATACAAAACTAAACCTCCCATTTTTGTCCGACTTTGTTCAGACGTCCGATTTTGCTTTGTTTAAAAGCTCGCTAAATACGGTGGTCTGGTCTTTGCAATGACCCTATAAAACAACGATTATGGCAAAAGAAAAATATCCTGAAAAGGATAAAGAAAAGAATCCGGCATTGAAACCAGATCCTAAAACCACCAACACCACTGACCCACAGGAAAATATGGAGGGCCCAGTATCTTCTATTATGCAAAATATCCGCGAAGAGGCAGAAGAAAACGACAAAGATGATACGAAAAATAACAAGAATAAACAAAATTAAGTATCACAAAATTGTTACAATTGTAGAATGATCAAATATTTCATTTCTACGTTTTCTGCATGCATACTTGGATTTATATTTATTTGTCAGGCACAGGAATCCATTCCTGCCGTTATTCCCGGCGATTTTGCTGACCCTTCAGTTATCAGCGATGGTAAAAATTATTATGCAGTTGGAACCTCTTCCGAATGGGCTCCCCATTTCCCGATTTACCGGTCGGGTGATTTACAAAAATGGGAACCCGTTGGATATGTATTTGACAAAGCACCCGAATGGACAGCAGGTTCTTTTTGGGCGCCGGAATATTATTTCATGAATGGTCAATACTATATCTACTATACAGCCCGACGCAAAAAAGACAATATTTCCTGCATGGGAGTGGCCGTATCAAAATACCCCGACCATGGCTTTGTAGATAAAGGGGTTATTGTTGATTTTGGTAATGAAGCTATTGATGCCTTTATTGTGGAAGACAAGGGCCAGCATTATATAAGCTTTAAGGCATACGGACTCGATAAACGACCAATTGAAATCCTTGCAATGAAACTATCAGCAGATGGCCTGCGGGCAGAAGGGGAAGTATTTAGTCTGCTAAAAGATGATGCCAGAGTTGGATTAGAGGGACAAAGCTTTATCAAAAAAGACGGTTATTTCTATTTGTTCTATTCTGCAGGAAATTGTTGTGGCTTGAAATGCGACTACAATGTTCAGGTGGCCCGATCCAAAGCCTTCAAAGGTCCTTATGAACGCTTTGCGCAGAATCCCATCCTATTTGAAAATAAAGATTGGACATGCTCCGGTCATGGAACTTTTGTGCAAGATAAAAAGGGACGCTATCAGTACCTGTACCATGCCTATAACAAAGAATCAACTGTATATACCGGCCGTCAGGGTCAATTGGCAGAATTGGTTTGGCCAGAGGAAAATGGCTGGCCGGTTTACAAACAACAGGCTCCTGTTAAATTGAAAAGTTCAGCAGCCAGCATTTATGATTCATTTGATGGCAAAGTGCCGGCACTGCACTGGCAATGGGATTGGCGCCATAGCAGTCCGGTTATCCAACAATCCAATAATCAATTGCGTTTAAGCGGCGCCGCTACCAGTAATAATCCTACTGGAATTGTTTTGACTGTTCGGCCTTCCAAAGCAGATTTTGCCATCAGTACTAAATTAAGTGGTCAAAGTTCGGCTCTACGCGGACTTGCTTATTATGGTGATGCCGGAGCGGCATTGGGATTGGGACTTGCAGGAAATCAGCTTCAGATATGGGTGGTGAGGGATCAACAATTTACGGTTCTTCAATCTTTACCACTGCAAAGCTCCAATACTGTTGAATTAAAACTTTCGGTTGATACCAATCATCTTTGTCAATTCTACTACAAATCAGGAAAAGATGATTGGCAGAAAGTTTCTACAAACAAACCTGTATTTGCCAATTTTCTACCACAATGGGATCGCAGTCCGAGACCCGGCCTGCATTTCAGGGGAAATGAAATGGAATATGCCATTTTCACACAATTTATACTGGAATAAATCAATAAATCAGAAAATCAGCTATTTCCTTTTTCCAATCTGCAGCAATATCCGTTGAAAATTCCTCTCCCGTTTTGAGCCGATTGAAAGCATCCGGAACCCCCAATAATTTATCCAGATGTTTGGTTCCAGCCGGATTGGCAGCAGTATAATAATTTCTTTCAATCAACTGTTCCGGGTATAAATGGCAAAGCAGTCGAATTATTTCAACGCCCATTTTAACAGGGTGAAAAATCCTTGCATCAGTAACTTGAAATTGTATTCCTCCGCAGGTTTCGCCTGCATATATGCCGGAATTGGGAATATAAGTTATGGCATAGGCCTGCACCCCGGATAACCCAAGTTGGCTAAAGACTTTGGCAAGTAAGGATCCATCTATCCAGGGGGCACCTAATTGTGTAAATGGTCTCTCTGTTCCACGGCCCTCATTAATAAAAACACCTTCCAATAAACCGGTACCCGGATATAAAATGGCCGTTTCCAAATCACGGATTGCCGGTGAGGTTGGAAGAAATGGCCAGCCTGCTTCCACTGCGGTATTCAACCGGTTCCAGTTTTGAATGGGAATAACCTGAAGGTCCAGCCCAGGAAGGCGAGTGGATCTAAAATAAGCGGCTAGTTCACCAATTGTACAGGAATGCCGCACAGGAATAGGCCATCGCCCAATAAATGAGTTGCATTTAATTTCGTCCAGCAGGGGACCTTCAGCCAATTCCAGATCTCCACCAATTGGATTCGGCCGATCCAAAACGATCAGTTTTTTTTGTTCCCGGGCGCAGGCTTCCATAAACAGTGTCAGGGTCCACAGATAAGTATAAAATCGGCAGCCCACATCCGGAATATCAAACAGTATCGCATCCAGATCAGAAAGATCCTGAGCTTCCGGTGCCATTTTTTCTCCATATAAACTTGTGATCGGCAGTCCGGTTATTACATCCCTCCCATCCAACTGCTTTTCGCCATCCGCTCCAATTGCATACAGGCCATGTTCGGGAGAAAATAACCGGATCAGATGAAACCCCGTTTTCATCAGATGTACACGGCTTCGTTCGCCACTTTCAGTTAATGCTACTTCATTCGTAACGAGTCCCCATCGCAGTTTTTTTTCATTGGCTGAAAAACCATCGAGCGTATCAATTCCGCATATCACCATAAACTATTCTTCATTCCCGAATATAACAGAAAGTTCAAAAAAAATTTGTGTAGTCAAATAGCTACATATATATTTGTAGTCAAATAACTACACAATGAACCTGAGACGAGATGTATTCCAGGCAATAGCCGATCCCACCAGAAGAGCCATATTGCTGCTGGTAGCTTCCCAATCCATGACCGCCGGTGCCATTGCAGCGAACTTTGATACGGCCCGTCCCACAGTTTCAAAACACTTGCAGATATTAACGGAATGTGAGTTATTGGAACAGGAGCAGAACGGAAGAGAAATAGTTTATCATTTCAATGCAAAAAAAATGAAAGCAGTAGCTGATTTCATTGAACCCTTCCGGAATTTATGGGAGGATCGATTTAATAAACTGGAAGCAGTTATGAAAAAATATAAATCCTCAAAAAAATAAAGAATGGAACGTAAAACACAAATCCATGCAGTTGACGGCAAACAGGAAATCCGTATTACACGCGAATTTGATCTGCCGTTGACACTTTTGTTCAAAGCCTACGAAGAAGCAGCATTGATTGAACAATGGATGGGTACTACAGTAATCAAACTGGACAATAAACGGCATGGGTCCTACCAGTTTGAAACGACGGATCCGGTTGGGAATAAACACCCTTTCAGTGGAACCATTCATGCATTCAATCCCAACCATTCTATTATTCGGACATTTGAAATGGAGAATAGTTCCTTTGGTCCCCAACTCGAGTTTCTGGAATTTGAAGCAATTGACGAAGATCGTTCCAGATTATCCATGCACGTACTCTACAGGTCGGTTGAAGTACGTGATGAAATCCTGCAATTACCTTTTGCCCAGGGAATCAATATGGCACATAATCGTTTGCAGAAAATATTTAACCGATAAACCAACAACCATGTCTAAAAGAAATAAAATAATTTATTGGATTGCTACTGGCTGGTTTTGTTTAAGTATGGTTTCTACCGGAATCGTACAATTATTTAAAATCAAAAATGAAGGTGATTTTATCAATCACCTGGGATATCCTGCGTATATTCTTCAATTTATTGGGTTCTGTAAAATGCTGGGGATAATCGCACTTTTGTTTACAAAATTTTCTTCTGTGAAAGATTGGGCCTATGCTGGCTTTTTCTTCCTGATGACGGGAGCTGTATATTCGCATATAGCTAACGGTGACAATTTTCGCCTGATTTTCCCTTCGTTATTCTCTTTACTTTTACTTCTGTTATCCTGGTATTTCCGACCAGTAAAAACATCTTCTGTTTCAACAAGTAAATTATAATCCATGAGCAAGAATGCTACTACCAAAAAGAAACTATCAGCCGAAGAGCAGAAAAAAATTCTCTCTCTTTTAAAAGCCCGATTTGAAAAAAACACCAACCGCCATAAAGGACTGGATTGGGGGAAAGTTCAGACCAAACTGGAAGCCGAGCCTGCCAAACTATGGTCACTTGATCAGATGGAAGCATCCGGCGGAGAACCTGATGTGGTGGGCTTCGATAAAAAAACAGATGAATACATTTTTTTTGATTGTTCCCCTGAAAGTCCGGCTGGCAGAAGAAGTTATTGCTATGACCAGGAAGCACTGGAATCAAGAAAAGCCAATAAACCGGCAGACAGTGCTATGAATGCCGCTGCTGAAATGGGCATTGAACTACTTACGGAGGAAGAATACCAGACTCTACAACTACTGGGCAAATTCGATCTTAAAACTTCCAGTTGGTTACGTACTCCAACTCCTGTCCGCAAATTAGGCGGAGCCATATTTGGAGATCAGCGCTTCGATCGGGTATTCATCTACCACAATGGCGCAGAATCCTATTATGCCGCCCGGGGCTTCCGGGGATCGTTAAGAGTTTAACTCTATTTCAGCAGCTTCTCTGATATCCAGTTATTAAACCGATCCCGTTCTTCCGGAAAAGTCCAGTGACCGGTTTCCAGAAAAAGTTCCAGCTCTTTCGGAGCGGTGATTACATTATAGGCTGCATACATAGAAGTAGGTGGACAAACCTCGTCATTAAATCCCCATGCATAATAACCGGTTGCTTTTAGTTGGCGGGCGAAATTCACCACATCATAATATCCAACTGTGGCCAGTTTTGCAGGTGTATAATTAAAGGTTTTATTCTGCTCATTGAAATAATGCGGCCATCCGCCTGCCCGCCCTTTCAGATAACCTGTAACATCACTCAATGCAGGGTAAAATGCAGCGAGGTAATTTACACGCTGATCCAGACCGGCTGTAATAATTGAAAGTGCTCCACCCTGGCTACCGCCACATACACCCAGACTCCTGCCATTGTATTCCGGAAGAGCCACCAAAAAATCATTGGCCCGTACACATCCCAGGTAAACCCGTTTATAGTAAAATCGGTTTTTATCATCCATAGAAATGGAAGGATAACCATTTAATGCGCCTGCACTAAGGTTTGCATACACTTCATCATCCAGGTTTACAGGGATTCCATGAATGCCTATTTCAAGGGTGATAATTCCCTTTTCTGCGGTTGCCACATCTCCCCGATAGGGTCGGATTCCTGCACCCGGTACCCTCAATAAAGCCGGATATTTTCCGGGCGCTTTGGGTACGCAAAGAATTCCATAAACGCGGGAATTACCGATGTTTCGGAGGCTCAGATGATATACATTTACTTTTTCGGAACTCCGCTCAGGTAGTAATACCATTTTTGCATCCATCGGAATTTTTGCAAGTTCCTCTTTTGCATTGTTCCAGAAACTGGTAAAATCAGCCGGCAATTCCACGGTAGGATTAATTTTATCCGGACTAAAACCGGCTGTTGCGAGTCCGCGATAAACTTTTCCATTAACCGTTGCCGTTACAACACAGCGAAGAAACCCCGCATTCTTCATAGTGCCGGCATCCAGCAGAAGCTGCCCGCTTTTTAATTTCACAGAATCAATAAGGGTTGGTTTCAATTTTTCCGGACCTATTTCATACTGAACCATTATATCTTTTAGCAGATTACCAGATTGATAAACACTCACACCAAATTTCACCTTTTCACCCGGCTGGTAGACCCAGTTGGTATGATCAGGAGCAACTATTATTTTAACCAATTGCTCCGCTGGTTGGGCAATTGTACGAATTCCGGTAAAAAGCAGCAGTAAGCTGAGTAAAAAAGAACAGGCTTTCATTATCGTTTATTTGATTAGTCATCCCGAATATAAATCAGAATCAGTTGGCAATACCGAAAATAATCAGGGTGACCCGAAATCTTCTTAGTATCCATTCGTAACTGAGTAAACTCAATAATATGGTGAACAACACTACCAGAATAAATTTCAGCCAAAGATTGATCTCCAATGGAAACAACAGCAAACAAACTAAAAATTGAAAAAAAAGATGAACAATATAAACCGGATAAGCTGCCCTGCTAAGATAGGATAGCCGCCTGCTTCCTTTATTAAAATATCGGTTACCTATTGCCAAGATAGCAAGTATCCATGCATTGGATTCCAAAACCAATAAATACGGAACTGATTTTGCCGGCAATTGAATTATTCTGTATGCATATAAACAAATCGCTATCATCAAAAATAACCATCGCCATTTAACCATACTTTGCCAAAAAGAGAAACCAACCCAACTAAAAAGATAACCAAACAAAAAAGCAATCATTCCCAGGAAAAAGCCATGCCATGTCATAGCATACATTTCAAACAAGATTGGCTTAAGCAGGAGTACTTCAACCATTAAAAAGAGGAGCTGTAATAAAATCAGGGTTGGCGCATTTAGCCATTGTTTGATTCTTTGAGAAAAAGGAGCTGTTTCCATTCTTTTCAAATAACTAAATAGGGGCAAAAGAACCACCAGATACACCATTATATTTCCAAGAAACCATAAATGTGCTGCATGCGCCTGATAACTTAATGGTTGGCGATAGTTATATTGAACCAACATTATTTGCAAGGGAACGATCAGGAATATCCCCACCAGATATGGAATCAAAATCCGTCTGGAGCGATCCAATAGTAATAGTTTCCAGTTGCGGTTACGAAACGAAAAGTAAACCGCTATCCCGGAAATGAAAAACAATAAGGGAATTCTCCAGATATTCAACATTGTCATTGGAATCCAGAGCGCATCCAAACTTTTCCCATTGGTAATAAATCCTAACAAAACACCCCAGGACTGAAAAGAAATGGCACTATGATAAACCAGCAGTAATCCAATTGATACTACCCGCAGAAAATCAATATCGTATCGGCGCTCAGTGCTGGACATATTTTTCTGTTGTAGGTTTATATTTTTATTTCAACAACTGAACTATCTGAGGTCGGGTATTTTTTAGATAGTTTAAATCGATCTTTAGCCCCATTGGGGCCAGCATTTTACCCAAACTTTCATACACCGGCTGAACCGATTCAAAGGAGCCGCTAACGGTTTCAATTGCTGTCTGCCCATATTTATTTTTTATGGTTTTAACTGCTTTATTCGACAGCAATAGTTGAACAATCTCGGGCCTGCAAAAAAAAGCAGCTGTATGCAATGCTGTGGATCCATCGTTATTCTGCTGATTGATATCCACCCCCGCTTCCAATAAAATCTTCGCAATTTCCGTTTTACCAAAAAGAGCTGCAATTATCAATGGACTGGACCCTCCTACCGGATCCTTTTCATTGATATTGGTGCGCACAGCAATATGTTGCTGAACGGCTTTTTTATCTCCATTCAGTACTGCTGTATGAATATCTACAGATGGAGCTTTGGAGGAGGGCTGTGCATTACAACCGGTCATTACGAGGAAGAATCCCATAACAGGCAGGGCAATAAGAATTCCCTGCAAAATTTTGTTTTGCTTTTTCATGTTGGTTATAGTATAGGTGAATATTTTTACTCGCCGATAAGCTAGTCTTCTTTGTATTCCAAAATATCTGCAGGCTGACATTCCAACACTTTACAGATGGTATCCAATGTGCTGAACCGAATGGCTTTCGCCTTCCCTGTTTTAAGTATGGAAAGATTGGATAAAGTCAATCCCACTTTTTCTGATAATTCATTCAGCGACATTTTCCGCTTTGCCATCATCACATCCAGGTTCACTATTATTGCCATAGCTTATACGGTTAAATCATTTTCAGTTTGGATTTCAATGCCTCTTTTGAAAATCAGGGCAATTACAAATAATACCACCCCCATAAAAAGCCATACATCCGCACCTGCTAATCGCAGGTGATGAATTTCAGGCATAAGAATCCCTTTCCCTTCCAGCCATTCAGTATATTTGGCACCCCAGTTCGAAAAAAGGCTAATTCCAAATGCGACATAAGACATACTGAAAATAAACCGGCCAATTTTGGGTTGGAAGGGCTTTTCCAAATCCAGCTTTTGTTCCAGAAGTACTTTGATTATAATATAAAACAAGATTGCCTTTAGTATAGCTGCAATTGTCATAAGTGAAGTGATAACCAGAAACTCTCCTTTATCCTGCCGAAATAGTGGAGATAAATCAAGATTTGCCCAATAAAATTTTGCTTCTGAATTATTTATGAAATAAGTATAAAGCGTATTACATAAAAAGCCACCCGCTTCAAAACTGACTCCCAGAAAAATGATCCAGGTAAGAATATGTAGTAGCTGCAGTAAATGTTTGGTTGTGATTTTGATTAGTACCATGTTATTAGACGTTTAACACGACAAATATAACAATATTTATTGTTTTTCAATAAATATTACGCTTTATATACTAAATTTTATTTGTTTATCAGGTTTATATCCTATCCAGCGTAAACAGTTGCCGCATCTGGCGCATCATCACCCACTGAGGAGTCAGGTATTTAAATACCAAGTTTCTGAGACCAATTGCAAGTGGATTTTTAAGATGTGCCGCTTTCCCCATAGTCCAGCTTCTTCGTACGATCGTATGCGCTTTCGGACGACGGACTTGTGGATACATTCGAAACACCTCTTCCAAAGGAAGTTTTTTAGCAAGTTCTCCTAACACATATGCGTCTTCTACAGCCTGACAGGCTCCCTGTCCCAGATTGGGCGTAGTTGCGTGGGCTGCATCTCCCAGCAGGCACAATCGATCTTTACTCCATTCCTGAACAGGCTGTAAATCGGTCAACGGATTTTTAAATATTTTTTCATGCGGGGTGGCTTTGATAATTTCCATTACCAGTGGATTATACTCCTTAACAAAATCGAACAGGTCAGTTTCCTGCTGGTCCATAGCTGCATCCACTACCAGGTACCAGTAAACGATCCCCTTCCCTATTTCTGCCATCCCAAAACGGGTACCCCTGCCCCATGCTTCTATAGCGTCGTGCTGGTATTTTTCAGGCAAATTGAATTGCACCAATCCCCGCCAGCAAATCTGTTCTGCAGAACGAATGGTGTTTTCTGAAAATAATTGTTGCCGAACAATGGAATGTATGCCATCCGCCCCAATCACAAAGGGTGCTTCCACCAAAGCTCCATCTTCAAATTGAAGCGCATATCCCTCACCGGAAGTCCCGATTTTTTTCAGTCGTTTATTCAACTGAATGTTTTCTTTCCCGATTGCTGTTGCCAGAATTTTATGCAGATCTGCCCGGTGTATGGCATAATTGGGTGTACCGAATTCCTTTTCGAATCTGGTTAGCGCAACTACAGTAAGCGGACTGAAATCAGGTTTGGAAACAGTCATGGTATCCATTCGGTTACCATGATGAACGATTTCATCATATACTCCCAATACACGCATTACCTGAAGTGCGTTTATCGCTAAAATTATTCCAGCACCAACTGACTTAATCTCAGGAGCTGCTTCATATACGGTTACAGCAATACCTGTTTTTTTGTAAAGCCAGCGCAGTGGTTAAACCGCCAATTCCAGCTCCAATAATTGCCACCTGCATAGGAGGAGTTTAGGATGGCAAATCTACAGCACTTAGCTAATAATATACCTGCCTACTTCTGTCCCATCGTCATTCAACATCCAAACGTTTAACTCCTTTTGTGTAGCTTTTACTTTTATCAGTGTGCGTTTCCCTTCTTTTGGTCCGCCACCAATTATAATCGGATAGTTATGCTGTCCTTCTACCGGAGGATGAACACCATATTTATGCGTATGTCCGGATATAACCAGATCAACTTTATACTTATCAAACAAAGGAGAAAACAATTCCCTGCAATGCATGGTGCCATGCCAGTCGCCGGAATAAAATGTGGGAATATGCATCATTACAACGCGGTATTTTGCTTTTCGTGCGGCTTTACTTTGTAATTGTTTCTCCAGCCAAACGGCTTGCCTGCGGCGATATTGATCAAAATCAACGATACCTGCATACACTTCTGCATTATCCGGCTTGTCCTCTCCCGTATCCAGTGCAATAGCAAACACAGGACCTCCTTCAAAACTAAAAAACTGTCCACCCGGATTGGTGAAATAATCTTTTAATTGTCTTGCATATTTCCCCCTTGTTTCATGATTACCCCGCACAAACAAAAACGGTTTTTTAGTTGCAAACGTATTGGTGCAGGGCGTCAGCAAATGGTCAATAATCTGCTGTTCATCTGTCTGGTGATCAAACATATCACCATTGAGAAAAACAAAATCATACGGATCAGCGCCATTCAGTTGAACCAGCTCATTAAAAGAATCGGGTCGGTCATGAATATCATTCAATACCAGCCAGTTTAATTCAGTTGCCATGGGATTTACCGTAGCAAGCGTATATACTTCGCTTTGAATGGTTTCGCCATATACTAATTTGTAGGGCTGAAAATCCATGATCTCTTTGGATACAATCCGGTAGAAATAGGTTTTTCCCGGAATCAACTCTTCAACCAGAACCTCCTGTACCCGATTATACGCATCTACCAAACCATCGGTAACTGCATGCGCTTTTTGCCCTAATTCAGCAGTTTCCCCAAATTCCACCCAACTATAGGAAGGCGCTGCTGTAATCCATCGTATACTCATGCTGGTTGGGCCCACTGCCTGTAGGTAAGGCCCCGCAGACAGGCTATTCGTCTGTTTCTTTAATGGAGCAGCTAAACCTGCAAAAGGAGAAAAACCAATTGTACTGAGTGCTGTTAATTTGGTTAAGGTACCCAGAAATTCACGGCGATTACCCGGAGGCGTGTTAGAGGTTGACATTCGCTTGGCAAACTTGTTTCAATAAATATAAGTCCCCATAACAATTCACCGCCATTCAATCGTTTGCGTCAGTTAGAATTGATGTAAATTCAGAAAAAAATAGCCATGTATTCTTCATCCAGACGATCCCTTATCAAAACGCTGGCAACCGGCAGCGGGCTGTTATTATTTTCTCCCAACAGTTTATTGGCAGCAACAAGGAAGAAAAAAGATCGGCTTGGGGTTGCGCTGGTGGGACTCGGATACTATAGCACAGATTTATTAGCACCAGCCCTGCAGCAAACCAAACATTGTTATCTGGCAGGAATTGTAACCGGAACTCCTTCCAAAGCAGAAGACTGGAAAAAGAAATTCAATATCCCGGATAAAAACATTTACAATTATCAGAATTTTGACCAGATAGCCAATAACCCGGATATAGATGTGGTTTATGTAGTATTACCACCCTCCATGCACAGGGAATATACCATCCGGGCAGCCAATGCCGGAAAACATGTCTGGTGTGAAAAACCCATGGCTATGGATGAAAAAGAATGCCGGGAAATGATCGATGCCTGCAAACGCAATAAACGTTCTCTGGCAATTGGCTATCGCCTCCAGCATGAACCCAATACCAAAGCCTGGAGAAAAATGATTGCCGATCAGTCGCTCGGCAAAGTACAATCGGTTAATTGTGCCGCAGCTTATCGCGACAACCGTACTGACCACTGGAAGCAGAAAAAGGAAATGGGCGGTGGCGTTCTTTACGACATGGGTGTATATTCTATTCAGGGGGCCCGTATGGGAACCGGAATGGAGCCAATTGCAGTAGCATCAGCAATCACTTCCACCACAAGACCCGAGATTTATAAAAACGGACTGGATGAAACTGCTGTTGCCAAACTGGAATTTCCAGGCGGCGTATTCGCTGATATAAAAACAAGTTTTGGGGAGAATGTCAACTTTCTTCATATTCAATGTGAAAAAGGACTTATTAAAGTAGAACCCTATTCCGCTTACAATGGACAAAAAATAACCAGCCCGCTGGGTAATATTCATCATCCCTATTCAGTACCAATGCAACAAACCCTGCAAATGGACGACGATGCACAATCCATACTTAAGGGAAAAGCCATGCAGGTTCCCGGTGAAGAAGGATTACGTGATATCCGTATAGTGGAAGCTATTTACAAATCTGCTGCAAGCGGACAAAAACAACGGCTTTAATAAATAAATTTGCTAAAAATGCTTTTATCCCGCCTCAGCTTTTTATTGATAATATTAGCCGGATTCAGTTCCTGTAAAGGTAGCAACAACCCTGAACCGGATAATCCGGCTGGCAAGCAGCTTCGTGTACTTGGCTATTACCATAGCGGTTCCAACTGGACAATCAACGAGATCGCTCCTCAATTAAATAAATTAACCGATCTGAATCTGGCATTCATTAATCCGGACGCTTCCGGACGTTTTGCCGATTACCCAACGCTTGCTGCATTTGTTAAAGAAGTGCAGCAACGAAAAGTGCGGGTATTTTTCTCCTTCGGAGGAGGCAGTGCACCTGAACACCTGGCCACCCTTGTTCAACCTGCCAATCGAACCACCTTTATTGAAAACATTAAATCCTTCCTGGTTACATACAATTTTGATGGAGTGGATGTGGATCTTGAGAACGAGCTGATAAACGCTGATTATGGTCCATTTGTAAAAGAATTAGCGAGCGCAGTAAAAGGAACAAATAAACTGATATCGGCGGCCGTTGCCCGATGGAATGCTGATCAGATTAACGATGAAACACTGGCACATTACGATTTCCTGAATATTATGTCTTATGATAAAACAGGCCCCTGGAACCTGGACAGACCCGGCCAGCATTCGCCCTACTCCATGGCGGAATCCGATTTTATTTATTTCCGCGATACAAGGCAAATTCCTTCACAAAAACTATTAATCGGTCTGCCATTTTATGGCTATGGATTTGGCACCAATGCACCATCCAGCATGACCTATGGAAATATCGTAAACACCTATCCTGGTGCAGAGTTAAAAGATGAATTGACAATTGAAGGCGGTGGTATGTTGTATTACAATGGAATTCCAACGATTCGTCAGAAAACCGCCTTTGCACTAAAGCAAAAAGCCGGCGGAGTGATGATCTGGCAGATTCGGGGAGATGCCTCCGATAGCCGTTCACTATTGAATACAATTCATGAAGAGAAAACCAAGTAAATCAACCCTATATGTGGACCTGGATAATTGCAACCATTTCACTTTGTCTGGCATTTCTCCTGATTCTGGTTATCAGTATCTATAAGAAAAGAAAATCATTGGCACTTCTCTCGCTGATTCCCCTGGCGCTTTCATTGGTAACAGGAAGCATCTCCTTGTATTTTATTCTGAAAACAACCTATACCAAAGTATCCGGCAAAGTAGAAAAAGCTATGGAGCCAAGAACCGGAGAAACTATCTATACCAGCCTGTTTGGTAAAAGCACCAACACCTGCAGCAAAGTAATCAATTCAAAAGATGCCATTCTCCCGGTTATTGATTGTTGTGTTTGGATTGAATTCACCACCTGCCCGGAAGAAGCCGCCCGTATTCTTGCACAGCATAATTATCAATTTACCAAAATGAACAGGGAAGGAATCCGGTTTGCTGAACCCGGAATCGCAGAAAAACCCAATTGGTTTGCACCGGTTTCCTTAGGAGATTCTGCACTGGTTTATAAAATCAATCTTCCGAAAGAAAAGCGGGAATCCCTTCTCTTTTTATCAACCGACAGCAGCCGCGCCTTTTTTTGCGATATAAAATTCTAGCACTACGGGGTAATCTGCAATTCGTCAAAGAAATTCTCCCATTGGTCAATCTGATTTTCGGAAGCTTCCCGCCTACCCTAAGTTTACCGAAAGTTTTTATATGACCCTCCCCAAAGAACGACTCGCTTATATCGACTGGCTTCGTGCCCTCGCCATCCTGGGTGTGCTGATTTACCATAGTGCACGTCCCTTTATTCCGGATGATCCCTGGCATATCAACAATGCAGAAACCAGCAATCTGTTGGAAGAGTTCAACTTCTTCCTTAGCCGGTTCAGAATGCCCCTGCTGTTTTTCATTTCCGGTTCCGTAACCTGGTTAATGATGAAAAACCGTTCCGTAGGCTCCTTTATTCTCCTACGCTTAAAACGTCTTTTTTTGCCACTGGTTGCCGGTATGCTACTGGTGATTCCTCCACAGGTTTATTTCGAACGGGTTCACCAGGGATACACCGGGAGTTTCTGGGAATTCTACAGCACCCTCTTTCAAAGCGGCCCCTACCCAAAAGGAAATCTTAGCTGGCACCATTTGTGGTTCATCGCCTATCTTTTTGTTTATGACCTGCTATTTGCACCTTTTTTTGCCTGGTGCAAATCCAACAGGGCAGATCAATTCAAACTACAGCTTTCCAAACTGTCTAAAGGCACCCGTATCTATTGGCTGATGGTACCCTCTGTCCTGATTTATTCCGCATTTATTCTAAACTATCCGGGCACCAATGCCCTGATTGATGATCCTCTTTATTTTGTTTACTGGTTATTATTTCTTTTAGCCGGATTTCTTTGCCTGATGGAACCCAAATTCATGGAAAGCCTGGAACGAAACCGTCGCTTATCTCTGAGCCTGGCATTTCTGCTTTTACTCCTCATAAATGCGCTTCGATGGAATGATTTCGACTGGTTTGATGGCACACATGAAACCAATAACTGGTTTACCTATATCTACCTTGCCCGTCAGCCTGTAAATACCTGGTTCTGGATATTTGCACTGGTTGGGTATGGCAGAAGATACCTGAACAAACCGCATGCCTCCATTTCCTATATAAATCAACTCATTTATCCCTTTTATATTTTACACCAGACAATTATTGTTATCCTTGCTTATTACGTTGTTCAAACAACAGACACAATTGCTTTAAAATGGGCCTTCCTTACATTTGCCACCTTCTTCCTATCTCTGCTGATTTTTCATTTATTTATTCGTCCTTTTTACCTGACCCGACTTTTATTTGGTATGAAGACCGATCCAGTCAAATTCAAATCTGGTGAAGAAAACCTCAAAACTATAGTAACTTAACAGAAGTGATTAGGTATGATGCTGATTCAACTTTCCGCTTTTAAAAAAGCTGCCAATCGGCCCTGGTCTGGCAGGAGAATAGGATTTATCCTTTTTTATGCCCTCTTGTCCTATGCCATCGTTCGTTTACTCAATGATGTTATATCAAATACCCGTTTCTGGATAAGGCCAATCGAAACAAACCTGGCAGAAATAACGGGGTGCCTGCTGATCAGTTTTATTTTTGAGTGGGTAGTTGCCAGTTTCCTTCTACAGATGGAAAAGGAGAATAGAGGTATACCAAATCCAACTGCTTCAATCCGTCAGTTTCTTTCACTGACTATTTACCTTGAGTTGGTGGTAATCCTTTTCATTTTCCCATTGGCAGAATTTACAGACGATGGATTGCAATGGTATGATGTGGTCATTTTAAGTTTTGCACCGGTCAGTATGTGGCTGTTTTATTTCAGCGTAAAACAAAGCCAATGGTTTATCCACAAATCCTATGAACAAAACATGCTGTTGGAAAAAATAAACAAAGATCGACTTGAAAATGAACTCCAGTATCTCCGCGCCCAATTCCACCCGCATTTTTTATTTAATGCGCTAAACACCATTTATTTTCAGATTGACGAATCAAATTATGATGCCCGATTTACCATTGAAAAACTTTCAGAGCTTCTCCGCTACCAATTATACGATCAGGATAACAAAGTAGCGCTCGATCAGGAATTCAGACATCTGTCCAATTTTATTGAGTTGCAGAAACAACGATCAAGCGAAGAACTTAAACTCGATTTTCAGTTTCCGGAAAATACGAATGGCCAACAAATCTATCCGCTGCTATTACTGCCTCTGGTTGAAAATGCATTCAAATATGTAGGAGGCAACCCCTTTATTAAAATGAAAATCAGCCTGGAAAATGAGCTACTTAATTTGAACATTCAAAATGCAATTCCACCTATTGCGCACCTGCATAATAAGGGAGGCATTGGTTTAACCAACCTGAAAAAAAGACTGCAACTGCTTTATCCGGAAAAACATCAGTTAACCATTGAAAAAGAAGACGAAACGTTTAGTGCTCATCTTAAAATCGAACTATGAAACTCACCTGTATACTTACTGACGATGAACCGCTGGCCCGTAAAGGCCTTCGCAGTTATATCGAAAAAATTGATTTTCTTCACCTGGTGGCGGAATGTGCCGATGCAGTCAGCCTGAATAATCAATTGAGTAAAACCCCGGTTGATCTGATTTTCCTCGATATTGAAATGCCCTATATCAGTGGCATCGAGTTATTACAATCCCTTTCCAATCCGCCGAAAATTATATTCACCACTGCCTATGAAAAATATGCCCTCAAAGGATTTGAATTGGATGCCCTCGACTATCTTTTAAAGCCCATTTCATTCGACAGGTTCCTGAAATCCTGTAACAAAGCCCGGGACTATTTTGAACTGCAACAGAAAGCGCCGGGTAATGAAGATTTTTATATTAAATCCGAGGGACGTTTCCTGAAACTGGCCTGGAGCGAAATTTTTCTGATGGAAGCAATGGAAAACTATATCGGCATTCACACCCAATCCCAAAAACACATCGTCCATATGACGATGAAACAATTACTGGAAAAGGTACCCGGGCAGTTCATTCAGGTCCATAAATCCAGTATTATCAATATGGATAAAATTTCCGGAATTGCCGGAAACAGTATCCAGCTCGGACACCTGGAAATAACCATGTCCAGGACATTGAAGGAAGAAGTACTCGAGAAAATCGTTTACAATCGACTGCTTAAAAAATAGTTCCCCAACTATTCATTACATTCATTTTACAGAACCTGCTAAACCGTTGTGAAATGAAAAATTATGCCTGGAACATCTTACCCCTTTTCTTTTTGTTTGCCTGTAACCAGCCTGCTGAAAACAGCAACAGGGAAAACCATAAAAGCAATGAGGGCAAAATAGTTGTTTACCAGGTTTTTACCCGCCTTTTTGGAAATACTTCAACTACCAACAAACCCTGGGGTACCATAGAAGAAAATGGCGTGGGCAAATTCAATGATTTTACAGACACAGCCCTTCAGGCCATTCGGCAACTGGGTGTAACTCATATCTGGTATACAGGAGTTCCTCATCATGCGTTAATCCGCGACTATACCGCATATGGGATTTCAAACGATGATCCTGATGTGGTAAAGGGAAGAGCAGGATCTCCCTATTCCGTAAAAGATTATTACAATGTTAATCCGGATCTCGCTGTGGATCCTGCCAACAGACTGGATGAATTCAAAGCTCTGATTAAACGAACTCATCAAAATCAACTAAAGCTTATAATTGATATAATCCCCAACCATGTTGCAAGAAAATATGAATCCGTATCCCGACCGGATAGTGTGGAAGACTTTGGTGTTCGAGACGACCGTTCTGTTGAATACCATCGCGATAATAATTTTTATTACCTGCCCGGAGATAGTTTTCGGGTTCCTGTTGCAAAAGGATATCTTCCTTTGGGTGGCGATCCACATCCATTAAGCGATGGAAAATTCAGTGAGCAACCAGCCAAATGGACCGGTAACGGCAGCAGGCTTCCACAACCAAAACAAGACGACTGGTATGAAGCCGTAAAAATCAATTATGGAATCCGGCCGGATGGCAGCAGGGATTTCGATAGTCTGCCTGCCAATTATGCCAACCTGGGCATCGATGACCACTATACTTTCTGGCAAGGCAAACCAGTACCTTCCTCCTGGAAAAAATTCCGTGATATTGCCCTCTACTGGCTCAATCTGGGTGTAGACGGTTTTCGGTTTGATATGGCCGAAATGGTGCCGGTTGAATGCTGGAGTTACCTGAACTCAACTATAAAAACCAGGTATCCGGCTGCCATTTTATTGGCTGAAGTTTATAATCCATCACTTTACCGCGCCTATATTAATATGGCTAAAATGGATTATCTCTACGATAAAGTTGAGTTTTATGATACCCTGAAACATATTATACAGGGACATGGAAGTGCCGATAATCTCGCGGCCATTCAGAAAAATATGGCAGATATCGAACATCATATGCTGCATTTTCTGGAAAACCACGATGAACAACGAATAGCCAGTCCGGAATTTGCCGGATCTGCCGAAAAAGCAAAACCTGCGATGGTGGTTTCCGCCCTTATTTCCACCTCACCAACCCTGCTTTACTTCGGACAGGAACTGGGCGAACCAGGCGGTGAAAATGCCGGATTTGGAAAGCCCTCCCGAACCAGCATATTTGATTATGTCGGCGTTCCGCATCACCAGCGATGGATGAACAACGGGAAGTTTGATGGGGGACAACTAAGCACTAAAGAAAAAGAGCTTCGTACCTTTTATAAGGAACTACTGAATTTCACCATTCAATCAGCTGTGCTAACAGGTAATTATCAGGAAATTCAATTCTATAACCGGCAACATAATCCCGGCTACCACGATCAACTCTTTGGTTTTGCCCGGTGGGATGAAAAAACTCAATTACTGGTTCTGTCAAATTTTTCAGGGCAACCCTTTAAAGGGAAATTGAAAATCCCTGCCGATCTGCTGAAAAAATGGTCCATAAAGGATGGCAACTACCCGGTTTACCAGGTAGTTTTTGGTAAAAAGCAAGTAAACCTGACCGTTCGTAATGGTATTGGTTCCATTGATGTGGAACTGGCCGGATTGGAATCCCTTGTTGCAATCATTTCAAAATAAATTGTTAGACCGGGTATATCCAACTGCCTCTGTAAGGCCGCTGCAGGAGCGCGTTTGCATCCGGGTCATTCAAAATGATTTCCTTATCCGCATCCCAGATGATACTTCTTCCTGCTTTTGCAGACAATACACCCAATAAGCTCATATTGGTGGAACGATGCCCGATTTCAATATCGCAAACGGGGCGCCGTTTGTTTTCAATTGCTGATAAAAAGTCAGCCCATAATTCTTTTATATTGTTGTTATCAACCGTATGAAGGGTTGGTTTTTCATGTAGTAACGGTTTGTTTTTATCGGAAGGATAAAACGTCCAGCCATCCAGCCAGCCCATATGAAAGGTTCCTTCGGTGCCATAGAAATAACAACCCACATTCGATTTTTCCGCTTCATTTCCTGCATATAAGCGATGTTCCCATACTGCCTGAAAGGATTCGAATTCATAATTCACCACCTGCGTATCCGGCGCATCCGTCGTATCATTTTTAATTTGTCTGGATGCTGTTGAATAAATTTTACGCGGTGCTTTTTCTTCTGTCCACCAGAGTATCTGATCCATCCAATGAATGCCCCAATCACCCAGTTGACCATTTGCATACTCCATAAATTGCCGGAATCCACGGGGATGAATAACCGAATTATAGGGTCGATAAGGTGCCGGCCCACACCAGAAATCCCAATCCAATTCTTTTGGGGCCTCGGAATCGGGAACTTTTTCCCCCGGTCCGCCTCCATAGTGTACAAAGGCCCGTACCATTCCGATTTTACCGGCTTTACCTGAACGCAAAAATTTCATCCCGGAAATATTATGTGGCGAAACCCTTCGATGTGTACCAACCTGTACTACCAGATTCGTATCCCTGGCAGCTTTCACCATTGCCTTTCCTTCATTAATGGTATGCCCAATTGGTTTTTCCACATATACATGCGCTCCTACATGTAAGGCCGCAATGCAAATCAATGGATGCCAATGGTCCGGTGTAGCCACTATTACCAGATCCGGTTTCTCTTTCTGAAGCAATTCCCGATAATCTTTATACTGCTTTGGCTGATCGCCGTTCAGTTTATTGATTTCGGAAGCAGCAGACTTCACATATCGCTGATCCACATCACAGATGGCCACCACTTTGGATGAACCCGCAGCTATGGCTTCCCGCAGAATATTCATGCCCCACCATCCGCAGCCGATCAGGGCAGTTTTATAGCGGGCATATTGCGTTAAATTAATAAATCCGGGAAGTGCCGGAACCAGCATACCGGCAGAAGATAGTTTCAGGAATTTTCGTCGTTGCATCAACAGGCTTTTACAGATGTTGTATTTTCAGGCTATCAAACACGAAGCTATGCCCCTATTCAGTTTTTTAAATTACCGAAAATTGTTTGGAACTATTACAATTAGTTACTGTATCCTTCTACTCCAGGCTTGTTCAGGTCAGCCCACTTATGAACGGATTGGGAAAATTGAGGAACTGGATCCGGCTTTTCGTGAGCTGGTTACTCCCGATGCTTATGCAGAAATCCTGACAGATGGATTTGAATGGAGTGAAGGGCCTGTATGGGTGGCATCAGAGCAAATGTTGCTCTTTTCTGATATCCCCAATAATTCCATTTTTAAATGGACGGAAAAAGCAGGCAAGGAACTTTATTTGAAGCCGGCTGGTTATACCGGACAAACAGCCCGCGGAGGAGAAATGGGTAGCAATGGTTTACTGCTGAATAAGGAAGGCCAATTGATTCTTTGCCAGCATGGCGACCGGCGCATAGCGCGAATGGATGCCCCATTGAATCAACCTGCTCCAAAATTCACCACCCTGGCTGATGGGTATCAGGGTAAAAAATTTGACAGCCCAAATGATGCCGTATTACATCCCGGGGGAGCTATCTATTTCACCGATCCACCTTATGGTCTGGAAAAATTCATAAACGACAGTACAAAAGCTGCTCCCTATCAGGGTGTCTATCGGATACGCACAACCGGAGAAGTGGATTTGCTGGTGGACAGCATTCGCCGCCCGAATGGAATAGGATTTATGCCCGGTGGAAAAACCCTGCTGGTCGCCAATTCCGAATCGGAGAGAGCCATCTGGTATGCCTATGATCTTGGATCAAACGACAGTCTGATAAATGCCCGGATCTTTTTTGATGCCAGTTCCTATGCTAAAACTACTCCCGGCGGACCGGATGGATTTAAGGTCGATGCCAAAGGAAATGTATTTGCTACCGGTCCGGGGGGGATCTGGATTTTTAATTCCGATGGCAAACCATTGGGCAGAATCAAGCTACCGGTTGCAAGCTCAAATTGCGCATTGGCAGATGATGATAAAACACTTTATATAACAGCGGATATGTATCTTTTGAGAGTGAAACTTCGCTAACGGCAACAACTAAACGAAATCATGCAAACATCAGCTAGTACATCCCCTGAATGGTGGCAAAGAGGTCCTTTAGAAGGAATTCTTCCGGTATTTCAACCTGCTGCACATGCCCTGCTGCAGGCAAGAGATGAATTGACAAGTGCATTAAACGAGTATCCGGATAGTCTGCTCTGGCAACCTTTGTATGGTATGGCTTCCGTCGGATTTCATCTGCAACATATTGCAGGTGTTCTTGACCGGTTAATCACCTATGCAAACGGAAACGTTTTATCCGAAGAGCAAATGGACTATCTGAAAGAAGAAGGCAAAGGCGAAGGTAAATTCACCTGTTCTGAATTGCTTTTCCGGATAAAAAATCAGGTTGATCAAACGCTGAATACGCTGGCAAAAATGCAACCGGATGCACCGGAATTAATCCGTACCATCGGTCGTAAAAAAATTCCAACCACTCAACTCGGTCTTGTTTTTCATGCTGCTGAACACATGATGCGACATACCGGTCAGGTACTGGTAACTTCCCGGGTACTAATTGAATTAAATAAACAATCAAGCTGATTCAGGAATGAAAGAATCTTCTACAATTCGCTGGGGTATAATCGGAGCAGGTAAAATTGCGCGCGCTTTTGCAACTGATTTTCAGTACCTGCAAAATGCTGAGCTGGTTGCCATTGCATCCAGGAACCAGAAAAAATCAATTGCATTTGCTGCTGAATTTTCAATACCGGAAGCCATCAATTATGAGAACCTGTTCAATCATCCTGGAATAGATGCCATTTATATCGCAACACCTCATAATTTTCATTTCGAACAGGCCTCACTGGCAATCAGGGCAGGAAAAGCCGTGCTTTGCGAAAAACCGATTACCGTCAATATGTCGGAATATCAGCAACTGATCGCACTGGCAAAACAGGAAAAGGTATTTTTAATGGAAGCCATGTGGTCCTATTTTATTCCCGCATTGCAGGTTGCCAAAAACTGGATTAACAACGGATTGATTGGCGATTTAAAATTGATTCAGGCCGATTTCTGTTTCCCTTCCGAGCCAACGGTGGAACGACTCTGGAACCCGGCCCTGGCAGGCGGTGCCTTGCTCGATATTGGCATTTATCCCATTGCTTTTGCCAATTATTTCATGAACCGTATGCCCGCCTCCATCCGTGCATCTGCCCAATTATCAACCACCGGAATTGACGAACGCACGGGCATTCACCTGGAATATGGAAGCACCAGCGCCAACCTCTATACCTCCATTGTTACAAAAGGCACCAATACCGGCTATCTGTTTGGAACAAAAGGCTATATCAAACTCCCCTCCTTTTGGCGCTCCATTACCATCGAACGTTTCAATAATGAAGATGAACTCATGGAAACCTATAGCGATGGCAGAACCACCCGCGGTTTTCATTTCGAAATGCAACATGTAACGGATTGCTTGCGGCAAGGCTTAACCGAAAGTCCGGTTATGTCTTTCGAACAATCTATGCGGCTGCAGGAAATCATGGGTGAAGTCCGCAAGCAAATCGGATTACGTTTTCCTTTTGAGTAAATTATTTCACCAACACTTCATCCACAAATAACCAGGCAGGTTTTCCTTCGCCGGGATGGCCTTTGGGGCATCCTGGCAACACTTTAGCTGTCACCCTGATATAACGAGCCTGGGTAGCCGAAAATGCAATCCTGAAATCTTCCTGCATGGACCTTGTATCTTCAGCAGCTACTTTATTAATGTAGGTTCCTGCAGTTCTGAATTGTTTTCCGTCAACGGATACCTCCACTGTTAAGGATGTTGGAAAAAAGATCCAGTCTTTATAATGCTGCATACAGCCCAAAACCACTTCCTTAATCGTTTGCTGTTTTTGCAAATCAATGGTAGCAACCATATCCGTTCCGCCGAAGCCATGCCAATATTTTCCTACCTGCTCTGTACCTCTTATGCCATCCGTTAATGAATTGGGGCCATCTGCCATATAGGAATTCGAGTTGGCATACTTATAACGGACATCCATACCCGTAGCCAGGTGTTTTACAAAATGTTGCACCGCCGGCTCATTGCCTTTGGGTTTACCATTTTTAACCGTGATGGCTTTAAGGGTTGCATTGCCTGTGATAGAAACCGGTGCCGTATATAGTGGACTTGCACTGGTTGGATAAGATCCATCCAATGTATAATGAATTTGCGCATCAGGGGCTTCGGTATCCAGTGCAACTTTTAATTGTCCATTACTGATTAATGGCTTTATTCCTACCGTAAAATTCCCTTCGCTGAAACGCAGCCCTTTTTGAGCCAACCCGGTAAAATGATGCTCCAGGCGTAGGCGAAAATCTGTCCAGTTCCGCTTCTCCGGCTGCGACCAAACCACTTCCGCCAGGGCCAGCATTCTGGGTAATAACATATATTCCAAATGCTCTCTGGTTTCAATGGATTCTGTCCAGAGATTAGCCTGCGCCCCCATCACATACTGTGCAAAATCAGTGCCTTTCAATTCAGTTGGAATAGGATCATACGCATAGACTTTTTTAAGAGGATTAAAGCCACCAAAAGCAATGGGTTCTCCAGCCGGACCAGCCTGGTAATGATCAAAATACAGGGGCGAACCCGGCGACATAATAACGGGATGTTTCATTTTAGCAGCTTCAATTCCGCCTGCTTCCCCTCTCCAGCTCATCACTGTGGCACCGGGCGCCAGGCCACCTTCCAGTATTTCATCCCATCCAATAATCTGACGACCCTTTGAATTAAGGTAACGCTCCATGCGTTTGATAAAATAACTCTGTAATTCATTTTCATCTTTCAGTCCCTCTTTTTTCATTCTTGCCTGACATTTCGGACAGGCTTTCCAGGCCGTCTTATCCACTTCATCGCCACCAATATGAATCAATGGAGAAGGAAACAAAGTCAGCACTTCATCCAGCACATCCTGAAGGAATATGAAAGAGCTGTCGTTACCCGGACAATAATTTGTCTGAATGCCTGATGGGTACTGTCCGCCTGTAATCAATGCCTGTTGCTGACCCGTACAGGACAAATGCGGATAGGCAGAAACTGCTGCTACCGAATGACCGGGCATTTCTATTTCTGGTATTATAGTAATTGACCGCTCTGCTGCATAGGCCACTATGTCACGCACCTGCTCTTTAGTATAATACCCACCATAGCTGGCTTTTTCTCCTTGTTGGGCAGCCTTCCGCTCATTCCACGGAATACCCGAACGATCCACCCGCCAGGCAGCCATATCCGTCAAAGCCGGGTATTTATCAATCTGAATCCGCCAGCCCGGATCATCTGTCAGATGCCAGTGAAATACATTCATTTTATAGGAAGCCAGTAAATCGATGATATCTTTCATTGCTTCGGGTGCAAAAAAATGGCGACTAACGTCAATCATTATCCCGCGATACCCAAAACGCGGTTGGTCTATAATTTCCATAACCGGAACCAAAAGGGATGCATTAGTACGAATTGCCGGAAGACACTGAAGAATCGACTGTATCCCATATAACAAGCCGGCTTTTGAATTGGCTGAAAGTTGGATCCGGCCAGATTGAACACTTAACTGATACCCTTCTTTATTCAACGTAGATAGTTGCTTCAAAGAAAGTTCAATAACATTGCTGGTGGCATTACCAATTGGAAGTGTAGATCCACTGAGCCGTTTGATCTGATTATTAAAGTAAGTCCCTGCTGAAACCAACTCAGCATCCTGCCCATTTAATTGGAGGGTGGTAGATGCCAGAATTTGAAATGTACCGGTTCCTATATTTAGCTGCATCGGAGCAGGTATAATCGGCACCTTTTTATTGATCGCCGTTGATTGTGCCATCACCGAACTTCCTATACATACAAGTAATAAACTCCAGAACCAATAATTCCGCTTCATACGATCTAATTATAGAGGCAAATTTAAGCTCCCGGAACAGATCCAAAACAGAGCATCCCTATTCGAAAGTACCTGAAACCGATTGTATTTTATCTACAACCGATTGCGCCAGTGCGGCCAGTTTTTCAATCAATTGGGCAGGCTGAGCTATGGTTACCACATCCCCAAACATAATTATCCATCTGGCGAAGCCCATCAGGGAGGGTGTCATGAACTGCAGTTCAAAACATTCACCCAGATCAGTTTCCCTAATTAGACCCATATAATATTTCTGATCGCCCAGATAATGAATGTATTTTTTGGGCAGTTGAATGACCACTTCCGTCAGCGGCAGGTCATTCTGCTCCTTTTGCAGATATTCCTGAAGGGTAATGTGTTTTTTGGAATAGGGTTCTTCAGAAATCTGCAGGTCAGAAATCCGATCCAGACGAAAATCCCTATAATCCTGCCGCATCCGGCAATAGGCAATCAGGTGCCATTGATTGCTCATAAAAAACAAGCCCAGGGGTTCAATCAACCGGCTGGTTTTTTCTCTTTTATAATTGGAGAAATATTGAATTTTTACGGATTTCCGGGAAGCCACACTTTTCAGAATAGTTTGCTGCAACCTTGAATCCGGTTCTGCAGCTGAAGTGGTAGTACACTGCCGAAATACCTCAATAAAACTTTCCACATTTTCCAGCAGGTCTTTTTCACTGGATCGAAGTACAGCCCTTACCTTATACATGGCCGACTGAAAGGAATCACGGGTTCCAGCATCCGTAAATTTTTCCACCAGTTTTTCTGCAGTGAGAAAGGAGAGCGCTTCTTCTTTAGTAAACATAACTGGTGGTAAGCGGTACCCTTCCATAATGGAATACCCCTGTCCTGCTTCCCCAATTACCGGCACTCCTGATTCTTCAATAGCTTTCACATCCCTGTAAACGGTACGTAAACTGATATTAAAGCGATCGGCTATTTCCTGGGCTTTGACCAGGCGGCGAGATTGCAGATGAATCAAAATAGCTGTCAGGCGATCAATTCGGTTCATGCCGGTAATAATTGAAGATATGCATCAAATAAAGTTCGGCTCAGTTCTCCTGTTTTACCAGTACCAATAAGATTGCCGTCTATAGCAAAGACAGGATGAACAATTTTTGTGGTACTGCTGATGAATGCTTCCCTCGCAGTTTTGAATTCATCCAGATGAACTGGCCTGATTTCAATAGGCATTAATGGCGCTGCCACCTGCAGCACTTTTTTTCTTGTAATACCATTTAATATTCCTTCAGCCGGAGTTGCCAGCACTCCCTGATCGGTGATGATGAAAACATTCGCTCTTGGACATTCACTGATCCATCCATGCTGATGATACAGCAATTCATTCGCTCCGGCTGCTTTTACTTTATCCTGTAAATAAACTGCCATCAGGTAGTCAATGCTTTTGATTTGTGGTAATTGTCGGATATGATTATGTGCAACCAGCTTCAGTCCGTTTTCAGAAATGGATCCCGGCAATTGAATGGACTGTCCGTTCATTATCAGGTTGGGCTGATCAATGGAATACCCGTCTGCTGCATATCCGGCAGTAAGTGTTAAACGGATCCCGGCTTCATACCACTGATTAAGCTGAATCAATTTTAAAATAGCGGTCGTTAGCTCCTGTTTTGTAACCGCAATCGGTAATCGAAGCTGACGCGCAGACTCCCAGAACCGATCCAGATGATCCTCGAGAAATATAGGCTGTCCGGCCATTATTTTAAAATAATCAAACATCCCATATGCCCGTTGAAGCGCCATATCCTGAATGCCGATGGAGGCAGCTTCCGCAGCACAGAAATTTCCATTGATATATGCATAATTCATTTGAAAGCAGGGATTTTTTTATGTTCAATTAATAAGGCTTTCAGTTTGAGAAGGGGGATAGATTCTACCGCGTGACCTTTAAAACCGGTTACCGGACCTGAAAGAAACAGGGAATTCAGAATGGCTTCTTCGGTTGACTCGATGGCAGCCATAAACAAAGGCGACATTGCGTCATTTCCCAGCACCTGAATCACTTGAACCCTGTCTTTGGGCTGATGGAAAACGCGATTCCCGCTGAATGTTGAGAACGCAAGCACATAATCACCACTTCCATTGGAGGCTATTCCACCTGTTTTCGCCAGTCCCATAAATGCCCGTTTAGCCAGCCGTTCCAGATTTCTGCTATCAAGTGGTGCATCCGTAGCCACAACTATCATACAGGAGCCATCAACCCTGTTTTGCAAATGATTGCTAAAGGAGAACTGTTTCCAGATTTCCCCCACCGGCACACCATCAATCTGCAATACACCACCAAAATTGCTTTGTACTAATACTCCAACCGTATAACCACCCAAACTTGCCGGCAATTTTCTTGAAGCCGTTCCAATTCCTCCTTTATAATTAAAACAAACCGTTCCGGTACCTGCACCTACACTGCCCTGTTCTATTTTCCCTGATGCAGCCGTTGAAATCGCCTGTATTACATCCGACTTTTGTACATGCATTCCGCGGATATCATTCAGCCAGCCATCATTGGTTTCACCAACCACCGCATTGACTGATTGCACCCCTTCATTACCGGATTGTTTCAGTGTATATTCAACCACCGCCTCCATTGCCACAGGAACACTTAAAGTATTGGTTAGTGCAATGGGGGTTTCAAGATTGCCCAATTCCATCAACTGTGTAGTACCTGCCAGCTTTCCAAACCCATTTCCTACAAAAACGGCAGCAGGTACTTTTTCCTGAAAAAGATTTCCGTCATGGGGCAATATAACGGTGACACCTGTGCGAACCGAATCTCCTTTTAGTAAGGTGCGATGACCCACTTTCACACCTGCCACATCAGTAATGGCATTCCATTTCCCGGGTTCCATCACACCAACCTGAAGCCCAAGCTGCCGGGCTGACAGAGGTTCAAAAACAGCGCCTTCTTTTTTGACCTGTGCAGAGAGCTTCGCTTCAGCAAAAAAACAGCCTGCTATCAGGAAAATCTGACTAAATCGTTTCATTGTTAACCATGTCTCGGATGTAATAATTTTGAAACCAGACCGGTCCAGCCAGTTTGGTGGGATGCCCCCGCTCCTCTTCCATTATCACCATGAAAATATTCGTAGAAAAGGATATAATCTTTAAAATAGGGATCTTTTTGAAGGATTTCATAATGGCCAAAAACCGCCCTTCTTCCCTGTTCATCGGTCCGGAATAATTTCAATAATCTTTTTGAAAGTTCATCTGCCACCTGATCGAGGGTCATAAATTTTCCGCTGCCGGTTGGATATTCCACTTTCAATGCATCCCCATAATAAAAATGATAGCGCTGCAGAGATTCAATTAAAAGGTAATTCATGGGAAACCAGATAGGTCCCCGCCAGTTGGAATTACCGCCAAACATACTGCTATCAGATTCTGCCGGAAGATACTTTACACCAAATCGATTCCCGTCTACTTTTATTTCATAGGGATGTTCTTCGTGGTATTTTGAGAGGGCTCTCAGCCCATATTCACTAAGAAATTCTGATTCATCCAGCAGACGGGTAAGAATTGCTACCAGTTTATCCGCACGAATCAGCGATAAGAGGTGTTTTGAATTTGAGAGCATATTCGACCATTCAGAAATCACTGATGCATAGGAGGATTTATGCTTGAGAAACCATTCCATCCGTTCAACAAATTCAGGAATCTGCTCAAACAATTCGTGTTCGATAACTTCTACGGCAAAAAGTGGAATGATACCCACCATGGAACGCACCCGAAGTTTTTGCTCTGATCCATCCGGTTTTTTTAACACATCATAAAAGAACTGATCATCCTCATCCCATAAACCATTTCCTTTTTCTCCGAAACTGTTCATGGCTTTCGCGATATAGACAAAATGTTCAAAGAATTTGGTAGCCATATCGGCATACACATGGTTATGTTTAGCCAGCTCAAGCGAAATGCGTAACAGATTCAGGCAATACATAGCCATCCAGGAAGTACCATCGCTCTGTTCCAGGTGTCCGCCGCCTGGTAAGGGTGCACTGCGATCAAAAACGCCGATATTATCCAATCCAAGGAAACCTCCCTGAAAGATATTATTACCATCATGGTCTTTTCGGTTAACCCACCAGGTGAAATTCAGCAATAATTTATGATAGACCGATTCCAGAAACTGCAAATCGCCCTTACCCCCATTATTGATTTTATCAATTTCATATACCCGCCAGGTAGCCCATGCATGCACAGGCGGATTTACATCCCCCAGATTCCATTCATAGGCCGGGAATTGACCATTTGGATGCATATACCATTCCTTGGTAAGTAAAACCAGTTGACTTTTGGTAAATGCAGGATCAAGATAGGCCAGTGGTATGCAGTGAAAAGCCAGATCCCATGCCGCATACCAGGGATATTCCCATTTATCCGGCATAGAAATTATATCGGCATTATTGAGGTGGGCCCAGTCATTGTTTCTTCCCCAGGCGCGGTTATGTGGTGCTGGTTTATTCGGATCACCCTGCATCCACTGCTCTACATCGTAATAATAAAACTGTTTACTCCATAACATACCGGCAAAAGCCTGCCGCTGGATCATACGATCCTCCTGGTTATGAACCACCCGTTGTTTGTCTGCATAAAAAGCATCCGCCTCTGCCATCCGCTGCCAGAAAATGGCATCATAATCATGAAACGGATAGTCCAGTGCATCTTTGCTGAGTCGCAACTGAACTGTGATGGTTTCTCCAGCCCGAACCATGAGGTTATAATGGGCTGCTGCCTTGGTGCCTGTTTTATTCTTGTTGACTACGGTACGTTTGCGCTGTACGATATAATCATTGATCCCATCCTTGGCTGTTGGCTGAATGCCTTTTTTGCCATAAAGCCGCTTGGCATTGGTTTCGTTTTCGCAAAACAGCAATTCAGGATTACCATTGCAATAGAGATGATACTTACCCAATTTCTTGTGTTCTGATACGATAGTGGAACCTTCTGCATGCATTTCCGGTTTATAATCATCCCTGCCCCAGGACCAGGTATTGCGAAACCAGATAGTTGGCAACAAAGAAATGGCCGCTGCTTCTTTATGGCGATTGGCAACTGAAATTTTGATCAGAATATCTGTTGGGCCAGCCTTTGCATATTCCAGAAATACATCAAAATAATCGCCGTTGTCAAAAATTCCGGTATCCAGTAATTCGTATTCGGCTTCCTCCCTGCTGCGGCGATCATTTTCCGCATAGAGCTGGTCATATGGAAATGCCTGCTGCGGATATTTGTACAGCATCTTCATGTATGAATGCGTGGGAGTGGAATCAAGGTAATAATAGAGTTCCTTTACATCCTCTCCATGGTTGCCACGCGGACCGGTTAATCCAAACAGCCGTTCCTTTATCCAGGGATCTTTTTTATTCCAGAGGCCAAGGGAAAAGCAAAGTGATTGATGGTGATCCGAGATTCCACCAATTCCATCCTCTCCCCAGCGGTAGGCATAAGATCGGGCCATATCATAGGTTACATATTCCCAGGTATTACCATCCTCGCTGTAGTCTTCCCGCACCGTACCCCATTGACGATCAGATACATAAGGTCCCCACTTTTTCCACTTAGGGTCGTTTATTCGCTGCTGCTCTACATTCATCTCTTGCTGTTTCGGTTCGGGGGTAAAGATAAGGACTCAGGGGCTTTTCGCTTTTTTCAGAATAAATATGTAACTTAATCAGAACTCTAAAGTTTCAGTATGCAAAAAGTAGCAGACATCCTCGCCCGCAAGAACAGGCACCTGGTAAGTGTGGTTCCCAACACAACCGTTCTTGATGCGCTCAAAATTATGAGCGATCATAATATCGGTTCCATTCTGGTTATTGATCCAGAGGGACAATACAGTGGCATCATGACAGAACGCGATTATGCGCGTAAAGTAATCCTGAAAGGAAAATCCTCCACTGATACGAAAGTGCATGATATCATGTCTACGGATTTGCCCCGTTTGAGTCCGGATAGCACGATCGACGACTGTATGCAGTTAATGTCGGCCAATAATATCCGCTATCTGCCTGTTTTCAACAATGATTACCTGGTGGGGATTGTATCGGTGAATGACGTGATCAAATCAATTATTGCAAACCAGCAGGAAACGATTTCGCATCTGCAATCCTATATTCACTCTTGAGGAAGTAAAAAGTCAAAAGTAGAAAGTAAAAAGTGGGCGATCTGATAATTTGGACGAGCAGATAATTTGAAACACCCCCTAATCGTACATATTGCGATTTGTTCGGTCTGGCTGTTTTGCACAGCAGCCCGGGGGGTACCTTTAGTTCCGCAATGCCGATGATGTATGTCACCCGCTGCACACCCATGACGCTATTTCTGCATGGAATAGTTGAAAAAAAAGAATTTTATTTCTTTTATAGGATTTTCAAAACCTACTACGAAGAACCCGCCTTCACTGCTCTTCTGGCTGTATTCATTATTTTTTGCCTGTACCTGCTTTCAATACATAAAATACTTTTTCATCTTGGTTATGTGAGCAAACTGCCGGTTTTTTCCATCGGGTAAACGTCTGGCAATAATTGATAGATTTAATAAAAAAGATGACTTTTTTTCAGTTGGCTCGATTTTTATTTTTATTGCGCTTGTTGGTTTACCAATTTTTCTGATTGCCTACTTTTTATGTAAATAGTAGTTAAATAAAGTGGACAGCATATAATATTAATATTGTTATTTGTCGTTCTATATTGTTTCTATATCGATTCTATATCGTTTGTTCGTCGTTTCTATATCCTTTCTTTATCGATCCATTATTGTTTCTCTATCCTTTCTGGCTCTTAGACGGCTCCATTCTATTCTCTCCTTCATTTACCCGTCGGAAAAATGCCTCCCACTTTTCCTTTTTTCCCTCTTTCTCCTTTTTCCCTTCCTCCTATGCCCCCCTTTCCTCCCTTTTCTCCTTCACTGTAACCAGATCCTTCAAATCAACCTGCATGGGCAGGAGGCCGATTTTTACAACGGCTCGTTTACCGCGTATCTCGATCACTTCGCCAACCTGGTGATTGCGTTTCATTTTCACTTTGCTGCCAACAACAATTTCGCCGGCCACTTCATCAAATTTGGATTCGATTTTTTTCTGCAGTTTATTCACCACTTTGTTCTCGTCTTTTTTAAATAAGAGGGAGAACATTTCCTTCATCACTTTTTCTTTGTCGTCTGTTTTTTTCCATTCGATCAGGATCTGTTTGATTTTCCGATCCATATCTTTAAGGTAGGTTATCCGGTCTTCCGTTACTTTATTCTGATGCTTTAAGATTTCCACCTGCTGGAGATGTTTCTCCTTATTCATAACCTGTTCCATCTCTTTTTTCAGGCGTTCATTTTCACGTAATAATTTGTTGAGTTCTTTCTCTTTCTGTTCCACTTCACGCAAATCCTGTTCGGTACGGTTCAACAGTTTATCCAAACGGAAATGATCCTCATCCACCATGCTTCTTGCACGATCAATCAATCGTTTATCCAGCCCAATTCTCTGTGCAATGGAAAATGTGTAGGAGGATCCGGGTTTGCCTATAATCAACTTATATAAGGGAAGGAGATTTTGTTCGTCGAATGCCATCGCCGCATTAATAATTCCCGGCGTTTTATTGGCCATCACTTTAAGGTTGAGGTAATGTGTGGTAACAATACCCATGGCATGTTTTCTCGCCAGTTCTTCCATGATCACTTCCGCAAAAGCTCCCCCTAAGTTTGGATCAGATCCACTACCCAGTTCATCAATAAAAAACAATGTTTTTCCATTAGCCACCTCCATGAAATGTTTCATGTTTTTGAGGTGCGAACTATAGGTACTCAATTCGAACTCCAGACTCTGGGTATCACCGATATGAATCAGAAGTTGTTTGAAAATCCCAAATATGGAGGAGGGATGTACAGGAACCAGCAATCCCGCCTGAACCATCATCTGGTTTAATCCAACGGTTTTCATGGTCACCGTTTTTCCACCGGCATTCGGTCCGCTTATAACCAGTACCCGGTTCTTTTCATCCAGAGTAAGACTTACGGGAATAGTAGGTTTCTGCGTTCGTTTGTTGTAAATGAACAGAAGAGGATGATAGGCTTTTACCAGATGGATATGCGCTTTGTCCACCACTACCGGATATTCACCATTGTAGTCCTCGGCAAACCGGGCTTTGGACCGAATAAAATCATATTCTCCGCAGATCTCCAGATAGGTTTTTAATAATTCAGCATGGGTGGATAAATGGGCGGTAAGGGTACGAAGTATTCGGTAAACTTCCCTGCTTTCTTCATTTTCGAGTGAATACACTTCATTATTCAGTTCGATGGTTTCTTCCGGTTCAATAAAGGCTGTTTTTCGGGTATCACTCTCTCCATGCAAAATCCCCTTTATCAGACGTTTCTGTTCTGCAAAAATGGCTACCACCCGCCGGCCATTGAGGAAAGATTCTTCAATATCTGCCAGATATCCCTGCTTATTGAGTTTTTGAATTACCCGTTCGAACACCCTGCGCAGATCAGCTCTTTTTTTATACAGACTGATCCGGATCCGCCGCAGATCTTCCGATGCATGATCCAGCACGTTTCCATTCTCATCCAAAACTTCCTGGATGGAAGCCTGAATCGCTTTTTCATAATAACTGCCTTCAATTACCTTCACCAGTCCGGGATAAATTTCCCTTCTCTCCTTATCAAACCACCGGAAGATTCGCTCCATATTCTCCGCCAGTTTGCGGATTTCAACAAATTGCTCGCCTGATAAAACAGCGCCGGGAATACCTAAAAGTTTAAGCTCCTTCGCCAGATTTAGGACAAAATCGTTGGGAAAATAAAGGCTGTTCTGCAGCAGAGTCCTGAACTCATGCGTTTGCCTGAGTTCGGTTTCAATAAAACTTAGCCGGGTATGAATCCTGAGTTCTTTCGCCTTCAAACGGGCATATTCTGTTTTGCAATGCGCTTCTAAAAGGGTCTTGATTTTTTCAAACTCCAGTTGAACTACCGCCGATTCTGGAAACAATTTCATAGTCTGATCTTCCGGAGGCCCTTTCCGGCCTCAGCCGGGCAAAGTTAGGGGATTCTACTTTCACCCGACCGGTGCCACCCGACCGGTGCCACCGGTCGGGTGAAAGTGTTTAGGAAGAGTGAAGCGAAATTCGCTGCCTTCGCCCAGTTGGGAATGGATGGATAACCAGCCGCCATTGCGATGGAGATACTCCCGGCACAACATCAAACCGATGCCTGTACCCGCTTCATTATTGGTTCCCTGCGTCGTAAAAAAGGAATTTTCTTCCAGTTTCTCCAGGGTTTCGGGCGACATCCCCTTCCCATTATCTTTTACATATATTTCAATATGACTGTCAAGCTCACGTGATCCGATTTCCACCAATCCATTCTCCGGAGTGAATTTCAACGCATTGGATATCAAATTTCGCAGAACCATTTGCGTCATATCCTTATCTGCCCAAACCAGTTCTTCCTTTTTCAGTTCATTCCGTACTTCGATGGATTTACTACTGGCCTGCAAACGTACCAGTCCAACTACTTCCTGTGTCAACAATGCCATATTTAATTCTTCCGGATGGGTTGCAGCAGATTGCAACTGACTTTTCGCCCATTGCAATAAATTTTCCATCAGATTGGTGGTGAATTGCATTTCCTGATTGATATCCGGAATCATCATTTTCACTTCCTCTGCCGGCAGATCATATTGTTCAATATTGCGGAAAAGATTCTTTAATGCATACATCGGCGTCCGAAGGTCATGTGCAATTACCGAGAATAATTTATTCTTGAGTGTATTCAGATCACTTAGCTGGGCCGACTGCTGCTCCACCAGTTTCTTCTGCGCCTGTAATCGTTCATTGAATTGGATCAATTCAGCCTGATATCCGGTATTCTCTTTTTTGATCAGGTACAGCGCATAAAAAATAAAGAACAGCGCCAATAAATGATTTCCGATAAAGAAGGGATAATTCAGATTGGATAATTCCGTAGTATAGTCCCGCTTTAGGACATATACCACGATATAACAAAGCGCTGCGATGGCACCGCAAAAAATCGCCTGCCATAACTTCGGCAGAAAAAACACGGAAAGTACCCCGTATAATATGAAAAACAGCTCGATCCCCAAATCAAGATCAGCTGCATATACCATCGTACTCAGTACCGGGTAACAGGTAAAGTAAATCATCAGGGCTGTAATTGATTTTTGGTAAAAATTAAAAATCAACACAGCACCGCTAATAAATGCAGGGGAACAGGCAACTATCCAGGCAATCAGTGGAAGTTCATCATTATTCAGCAGGCCGGTTATAGGTAAAAAAATGCCGGTTAATAATCCCAACCAGTTGAGCCGGTTAAAGATGCGCATCTTGCGCACTTCTAAAGAATCTACCGGACTTTCTTCTACAACAACCCTTTCCTTTTGAATCCAGCCCGTTTTCAAAAACAACAAATTGATCATCGCACGGCGGTTTATTCGGTCTTTCAAAAGATCCCGAACTAATACAACGAAAATCAACCTCTTGTATTGCCCCCAACCACCCGTCGGGTGGAATGTCCGATTCACCCGGCGGGTGGCACCGGTCGGGTGAATTGTGGCGGGCCGCGCCCGCCGAACCAAGCGTATCAGCGCTTGCGAATGCGGGATTTGTTGAAGATATTCTGGTCCTTCATCACACCCTTGCGGAGTGCTTTCTGCTCCTCTTCGGGAAGATGAATCACCTCCTGGCAGGCTGAACTGCAGCAGCCATCGTATTTCTCTGCACAGGATTTGCATTGTATAAATAGCAGATGGCAGCCCTCATTAACACAGTTCGTATGATCATCAGCCGGCTCGCCGCATTGATGGCAACGAGCAATAATTTCTTCCGAAATCCGCTCCCCCAACCTGTTATCAAACACAAAATTCTTCCCCCTGAATTTATTCGGCAAGCCCTGCTCTTTGGCTTTATTGGCATACTGAATAATGCCTCCTTCCAGGTGAAAAACGTTCTTGAAGCCTTTATGTAACAGGTAGGCACTCGCTTTTTCACAACGAATCCCGCCCGTACAATACATGATGATATTCTTTTCCTTATCCGATTCCAACATTTCTACGGCCATCGGCAATTGTTCCCGAAATGTATCACTTGGTACTTCAATAGCCCGCTCAAAATGACCCACTTCATATTCATAATGATTGCGCATATCCACCACAATCGTTGCCGGGTCATCGGTAAGCGCATTAAAAGTTGCAGCATCCACATAACGGCCCTTATTCTGCATATCGAATGCCGGATCCTCAATGCCGTCTGCCACAATCTTCTCGCGCACTTTTATCTTCAGCACCCAGAAGGATTTTCCATCATCATCCACGGCAATATTCAGTCGAACACCATTTAACTGCTCAATACTGTACAAATAAACTCGAAAAGCATCAAAATTACCAGCTGGCACACTGATCTGTGCATTTATCCCTTCATGGGCAACATAAATCCGTCCAAATACTTTCAACGCATTCAGGTGCACATACAATTGATCCCTGAAAACCTGGGGATCCTCCATAAAAAAATATTGATAAAAGGAAATGGTGGTCCGGGGTTCGGTTTCCTCCATTAAACGACGCTTCAGCTCCTCCTGGGAGACTCTGTTGTGTAATACGGGCATTAAAATGAAATTTTAAGGACACTTGCCTTGTGAACAAAATTTCTGTAACGCCGCAAAGGTAAGAATTTCCCGAATCCGTCTTAATCATTTGACCCTATGGAAAAGCCCCGGATCGATAAACGGCCATATGTTCCGGAAAACCGGCCCTGATCAAAACGCATCACCAAATCCACCCGTAAAATTTTCAGAATATTTTCCAGACCAATTAGTACCTCTCCATAATGGCGATTTCCATCCAGCCAGAGCGCATTCACCCCTCCCACCAAAAACCAGTTCAATTGCCGGAAACCCGGAATTTTATTGGTCAGTAATCCATTCAGATGGTGCTCCACATGTCCCTCCATCCACAAACGGGAATTCGTACTGAACTTGTAATAAGGTAAGGCCTGAAAACTACTCATATATGGATTGGCAAACATCAACTGATTGCCATTAAAATGTTTGAAATCCGGCACCTGAACAGCATCTCTTTGCAAAAATCCACCTACCAATACGGAATATTGAAACTGCCCTCCAATTTTCAGATTCAGGTCATCCCGGATACCCGATTCCCATTTCAGATAATCCACATCCGATCCAAAAATCCCCTTCCAACCCTTTGTTATCCCCAATGACATGGAGGGGTATTTTGAACCCAGATTCAATTTTCGATCCGGAAACTCAACATATCGTAAACCCGGCTTCCATGTTATGCTGATATCTGTACTAAATGCCTGGTGGGCTTCCATTGGAACCGTCAATAAGGACCCCGGTAAATTTGGAGAAAACACCCGATCCTTATGATCTCTCCATTTATAATCAGTAGTATTATTCACCGACCATCGATCCTGGTACTGCAATCCGCCAGAAACAACAAATCCATTATTCAATTCTTTTCGATATTGCAGCTTTCCATACCAAGCCTCATACAATTTCATATAATTCAACTCTCTTACCAGGGTGGCAAAACTATTAACCAGCGGTCCAACTGGTGCTTCGTTGTTAAATTGAAAAACATATTTACCGCCACTGAAGCTTAAACTGGATGCATTGCGGGTTCCAAAATTATAGGTACCCTGCAATCTTGCATTCAAATGCCCGTTCGAAAAACCATATCGTATAGTAGGCTTAAGGCTGATACTTTTTCCTGCATTAAGGGAGTCCAGCCGTTTATTCCAAACGCCCGATACCGCCAGTGCCAATCCCTCCACTGTATTATAACTTACCGATTGCAACAGGGAGTTCACACTGATCGTTACCCGTTTTTTCTGTACACTGAAACTTTCACCGGTCAATAATAATGCTGTTATGGAAACCTTGTTCCGGATCCGGTCAAGCGAATCAAGATAACGGGGATCCTTTCGCGCCTGTTCCAGACTGTCTTTTCTGCGATAATCAATAATTTCTTCCGGCTGTAATGGCAGGGGCCGGATTGAATCCCAATAATCAATCGATTTTCGATTGGATCCCTCATTGTATTTCATTACAATATTGTTGAAAAACTTAGGTTCAAATCCGGGTTCCAGATTGAAATCAGAATAAACCGTTACAGAACTTCCAACAACATCAAAACCAAATCTTTTGATAGTGGGATAAAGCACCTGTTTACGAATCACCCACTGTTTATTTTCAAACGGTGCATATAATTGTTCCACCTGCAGTGTATCAAGAATCTCCATCTGAGATTCTTTCAACAGCTGCAATTGCAAACTGTGAATCCGCCAGTCATTTTCCGTAATCAATATAGTTCCCGAAAATACCGGCTCATATTTTCGTTTAGGGATAACCTTTATACGATTGATTTCAACCCCTTCTTCCCAAAAGCTGCCTTCATATTTATAGCGATAATAATGTAGTGCATTATTGGCAATTGGACTGATAAAACCCCGTTGGTTCAATCCCTGTACCACAATACTGTTCTGGTAAAAATTAATGATCCTCGGCAGGCTCAGCCCAAAAGAATTACTATTTCCACTAACCCTTGTAGACAACACTTCCAGCTTATCCAGCCCTGGCCCTTTTACCGAATAATTGGAGACCGTTTCCGACAAATACAGAATCTTCTTTTTACTGGTATCTCCATCCTCAAAATCAACTTTTTGGCCCAGAAATCTGGTCGGAAAGTCACGCAGTTGCAATTGCTCCTTTGTATACACCTTACATTGAAATCCGCTCAACTCTTCCAGGTGTTCTTTTCTTTTTTTAATGGCATTCCGTATAATTTCATAAGCGGGATCCTCCGCCCCCGGTTTAACCACTACTTCCTTTAGTGAAGCCTGTTGCAACTGTAATATAAAATCTGCCTGAACCCGACCAGTCCCTACCTCAACTTTCAGTTCCTGTTTTGTATAGCCAACATGTTGGGCTACCAGCGTATACATTCCTTCCGGTAAATTCAATTGATAATATCCATTCACTCCTGAAGTGGTACCCTGTTGGCCGTTTTTATTATAGACAGAGGCATAGGGCAATGGTTTCCCATTTTCATCCTTCACATATCCACTTACCATACCTGCATGAAGCAGACCCTGCTGCAACAGCAATAGAAAAACCAATAAAATTTTCTGCATATTTATACCATCTTCCTGGCTAGACTACCTGTTAATGCTGCTAATCCGGCAACCAATGCACCTATGCACCCGGTAACCAAAATTAACAGTACCGGATTTTCGATGTTCAGGATAAGCATAGAAATTTTGTTCGCCAGAATTCCTTCATTTGCTGCATTGATCAACCAGGCATGAACACTCCACAACAAAAATAAGGCTATAAACCCTGAAAGAAACGCTTTCCATCCTGCCTGATGAATGGCAATGGCAACAATGAACGAACCAATTGCTATGCTCCACCAGGGTAAATATAACCCGAGTACAAAACTTAACAGTGCTGTGAGTATCGTAGAAATGATAAATTTCATGTTAAAGTTGTTTTCTTACTAACCCTTACGGAATTCCATCGTCCACCTGATTTTTGGATCACTGGTTTCTCCACGCTTCATAAATAGTAAACGGTGATGCTTACCCGCAGCCCAGTCATTCACAAAATTATCATAGTATTTACTACCCGGATTACCGCTTTGTCCGCCTGGATAGATTCCATAGGCCTCAATCTCATCCGTCATATGAATCACCATCCGCCAGCTTTGTCCATGATCTGCTGTAGTCGCATTAATAACTCCCTTACCGCCACCAATCGGAAGGTTCGACCGGTTAAAGGGCTGTATAACTTTCAACAGATGATTCACACCTGTTGCTTTTACTTTTTCCCAGGCCAACCCGTTTTTAGCAGCCAGCTTATCCAATGAATCAGATACTAAATTGAGGGAGGAGGCAAGGATATCTTCCAGTTGCTCCTTCGTTTCAGTATTGATATTATCTGTGAAAGAATAAACCGAATCCCGCAGGAGGCTTTCCAACAGTGTAAATTCTGATGGCCAGGGCATGGGCAGATCGCTTTCTGCAAATTCATCATCCCAGATGGAATGCTGCAATTGCTGCCACCAGAAATCAAATACCGTTGCCCCTTCTGATCCCGGCTCATACCGCAAATTCCATTTCCTGAAAATCTCGAGGTATTTTCTGCCAGATTCAGTAAGGCTGGCGGGATTTGTTCTCAATAATAAAGGTCTTGCAAACTCGGCTTTAACAACATAATCGTTCATCTGCATTTCCATCATTTGCTCCGGACGAATACCCTGCATGGAGTCTAGCAGGCGATTGATCATATAGCCTCTGTAAATAGGAAACTCCGTACCAGTATAATAGGGATAGCTTCCATCCACCGCCAATTGATTGGCGCTGCTTACATAATTCCGCTCCGGATTTATCATACGCGGATTTTCCTCCACAGGAATCATCCCTCTCCACATATAGGAACTATCTGTTCCCCGCATAATAAAATCACCCTGCCGGCGCCATTTGGCCGGAAACACTCCCTGCTGGGTAAGGGCAATATCACCTGTTTTAGAAGCAAAAATGCAATTTTGACCCGGACAGGTCAGGTATTTAATCGCTTCCTGGTAATCTGCCAGGTTTTTAGCATGATTGAGTTCATAAAAAGCACGGCCATCATTGCTCGGATCATGCGCCTTCCATCGTACTGCCAGGTACCGGATGGTCTGGTCATCAATTTTGTACTTTTCATCATACATGACCGGACCAAATAAAGTATAGGAAACCGTATCAAGTAAATCAGGTTCGCCTTTTATTTTGATAATTTCCACCCGCTTCTCCGCAGGTTTCCATTCTCCATTGAACCAATAGGCCGCCTTATTTTCATCCTGAAATTTAATTTCATAATAATCCTTTACATCTCTTCCTGCATTGGTAAATCCAAAAGAAATATCCTCATTAAACCCTATTATTACATTGGGTGATCCAGGAAACGTAACACCGTAGGCACTGAATTCCGGTGTCGTTAACTGCATTTCAAACCAGAGCGATGGAAGGTTCAATCCAAGGTGCGGATCATTGCTTAGAATAGGCCTGCCGGAAGCAGTTTTTGCACCGGAAACAGCCCAGTTATTACTTCCGTTTTCCGGATTCGGCTCATTCTCCGGAATAACAGAAGCTATAGCTGAATCACCCTGAAAAGAAAAATAAAGTGAATCCACATCTGCCGGAGGATCCAGATTTAAAGCAGGTGCCAGCGGATAGGGCTGCTGCAATGTATTTGGAATAACCGGCTTCAGCGAATCTGCCAGAAAATAATACAACTGCTCAAAATCCATCTGAGAAAAATTGCTTCTGGCATTGGTGAATTCCAAATCCGATTCTGACCCTGCCAGATCATAACTCATATACTTGAGAAATAGTGCCGTTTTAAGAGTTGACCATTTCTCCGGAAAATAGCCCAGTAATTTATATTCAATCGGCAATTCTGAAATGGTAAGCTGATCAATATAGGCATTTACTCCTTTGGCATAGGCTTCATACTGCCCAAGTGATTCGGGCGACTTCTCCACCTCTTTAACAGACTGTTCAGCAGCATAAACCATTCCCAGCCTTCGCATACTACGGTCATAATTCAGGATTCTGCCATCCGGACCGGCACCTAGAATTTCGCTTATTCGTCCGGCTGCTGCATGCGTCTGAAACTCCATCTGCCAGAGGCGAAATTTTGCATGCAGAAATCCCTGAACAAAATATAGATCGGCTTCATTCTGTGCCACCACATGGGGTACCAGCCGATCATCCATATATACTGAAACCGGAGCCAATAGCTCAGGAAAAGAATAAGTCAGGTTAAAGGATTGCTCCACCGGTTCTGCATTCTGCCAGATTCCATGCTGGGGACTCAATAATTTCCCTAATGGGGCAGGCAGTACCTGCCTGCTATCCAGCGTATAAACAAGTCCGATAGTAGCCAGCGCTGCGGCGGCAAAACTCAGGTATCTCCTCATAGAGCGCAAGGTTAATATGCGCTAAAAATAATATTAATTTCTATTTAACAGTGTTTAAGCTAACCAAGTCTCGAATTTGTTGTCAAATACGTATGAAAAGCAGGACAATCATATCATCTTTAAAGGCTAAACATCTCCTGGGTTTTTTATTCATGTTATTACTCATGCTGATGCTCATTAAATAACCGGATAGCTTAAGCCAGTGCCATTCCCTATTTTTGCGGACAGCATACCTGCTGTCATCAAATTTTGCCCGGGATATGGAAGAAGAAATTTCATCAGAAGTCAAAAATATACTTGGACTGCAATTACCCACTGACCCCAGATGGGTGGATCTGGCAGCCATCTCGATTGGAGATATACTAACCGATCATGCCTATTGCGAACAAAAAGCTGCCACTACCTGCATTTCATTGATTCAACGGTACTCAGATAAATCCCTGCTCGTAAAAGAACTCGCTCCTATTGTTACCGAAGAATGGGGCCATTTTCGGCTGGTTCTGCAGGAATTGGAAAAAAGAGGAGAATCGCTCGGTAAGCAGCGCAAAGATGAATACGTCAACCACCTTATCAATTTCCAGCATAAGGGCGGACATGAAGATCAACGTTTTCTTGATCGCCTGCTAACCATGGCAATGATTGAAGCCCGCAGTTGCGAACGATTTAAACGGTTGAGCGAGGGTTTACAGGATGATTACCTCCGCAAATTCTACCGCCGCTTTATGGAAAGTGAAGCCGGTCATTACAAATTATTCATTGAACTGGCTGAACATTATATTGATAAAAATATTGTTCGGAAACGCTGGGCTGAATGGCTGGAAGCAGAAACAATCATAATGCAGCAATTAACGGTAAGGGGCGACCGAATTCATTAACATCATCCAATTATGCAGGTACCTGAACCAAACTTTTCTCCAAATTTGATAATGGAAGAATTGGAAGCGGCTATTGTCCAGGCTCCCATCAAACGATTGTTAAAGGCAACGCATGTAATTGCCAGCTTGCGTGAAAGAAAAAAGTACCTGGAATTGTTTCGGCCATTCCTGAACCAGAACTCAATACCTGGAAAACACTTCGCCGATTTGGGCAATTCACTGCGAACTACTGCCTGCACTGAAAACGTTGAAAGCAGAGAATGGGAAAAAATAGACCTGAATAAATCCGTTTATAATTCAATTCTTCATGCCCATCTTGAAAATGCGGCTGAGCTCCTCTCAGAAAAAGAAATAAAACTCCTGCGCTGTTCCGGTTTACTGCTTACCTACCTGCAGACAATCCATTTCACAACCGATTATCTGAATAAGGATATTTACTACAAAACGAAGGATACCGATCACAACCTGCACCGGGCATTTAATCAGTTGATTTTGTTGGAGAAAATGGAAGCTGTTCAGCCCTTGCCGCATGATTGGAAATAAGCCAGTTCTTCTGAAAAATCAAGGTAGGGATATGCCTGCTGCAAGTCGCTTGTTTTTTGTGCAAAACTCTGAATAAAATTTTTATGTGCCTGCGTTTGCGGTTGAAAAGCAGTATGCTTACGGGCAATCACAATGGGTTGAATTTTATCCATCAGCGCCTGTGCCTCGGGTTGTATATAATGCAACTTAAACTGATCCAGCACATAACTGGTTGCCTGATAATTGGGGTGTGCCAGATCTATATCATAAAACCGATAATCGCGCAGTACGTCAATCACCAGTTCATAAGCAGGAAAATAATGCAGCTTATTGAATTTGCCAACCAGGTGATGAACAGATTCCAGCAGCCTGGCCTTGCTCCTGTTGTTTTCAACAACACCATCTCTCAGATGCCGAACAGGACTAACGGTAAAGATTACCTGCAGCGAAGGATTGAATCGAAATAAACGGTGCAGGGTATTATCCAGGGCTGCAACCGTTTCATCAATCGTACACAAATGTTTGCGAAACCTGGGTGCTGGTACCCGATGGCAATTGGCAACGGTTATATCGCCCTCTGTTAACCTATAACAATAAGATGAACCAAGTGTAATGATCAGCCAGTTGGATCTTTTCAGAAAATCCGTTCCTTCCTGCCTCGATGCATTCATTCCCTCTAACACCTGCACCTTGTCCATCCCGGAAAAGCGTGAATGGTGTGTCCAGCTTTGCCAGAGTTCATTGTAATAGAATAGATCCTCTTCTTTATAGATCCTGCTTTCCATATAGCTGATCAGACTATTGCAAACGCTGATCGGATCGAATAAAATTCCATGAGGATTCTGAATCACACGATATTTCAGTTCCTTCAGTTTATTTCCAATATGTTCGGTAAAACAGGACCCGATCAGAAAAACCGGATCTTTATAACCAATTCCCGGTACCGGGCCCTTCAGCTGAATATCTGTCATCCATTTCATAGTACAACCGGAGAAAATACTTCTTTCGCCAGAAGTATTGATTTTTGCAAAGCGCCTTTATGAATACCTGTTTCAATTCCCATTGATTCCAGGTATTCAATAATAAATGCGGTGTCCATATTGCCCACCAGTGTATCGCCCGCCATAGGGCAGCCGCCAATACCTCTCAGGGCCCCGTCAAAGCGACGGCATCCGGCCTGAAAAGCTGCTTCCAGCTTTGCCCTTCGATTCTCTTCTTTTGCATGGAGATGTACTCCAATCTGAACGGTTGGTAATTCTTTAATCAGCTGACCCGTTAAACTGCTGATTTGTTCTGCTGTTGCCAATCCTACCGTATCTGCCAGAGAAATGATGGGCACACCAAGTGAAGCAATTTTTATTGCCCAGCCAATGACCAGGTCCTCCGACCAGGGGTCATCAAAAGGATTGCCAAATCCCATGGAAAGATAAATGACCAGTTCTTTCCCTTTCTGATGGCAGATAGCCTGAATTTCTTCCACCGTTTGAAAGGAATGTTTGATGGTGCTATTGGTATTTCGACGCTGAAAGGTTTCTGAAACAGAAAAAGGAAATCCAATGGAACGTATACTATCATAAGAAGCAGCATCCGTTGCTCCTCTTGTGTTGGCAACAATACCCAGCAATCCCGATTTGGTGGCACTCAGGTCCAGAGCTTCCAGCACCTCTTTAGTATCGGCCATTTGTGGAATGGCCTTCGGTGAAACAAAGCTGCCAAAATCAATTGTATGAAATCCCACATGCAACAATGCATTGATATAAGCCACTTTCTGGAAAGCCGGAATCAGTTGCGGCCATCCCTGCATGGCATCTCTCGGGCACTCGATTAATTGCAAGGTTTGATTGTTGGACATAGACAAGTATAGTACGCTAAATTCGCTTTTTTTAATCAATTCGGGCGGGTTCGCTGCCGCTGGGCTTCATACAGGATCATTCCGGTAGCAACCGATACATTGAGTGATTCAAATCCAGCCAGCATGGGTATGCGGAAAACACCATCGGCAATTTTCATTAAGGCCGGATAAATTCCCTTATCCTCGCTTCCCATGATAACAGCTACGGGTTGTTTGAAATCACAGTCGTACACCAAACCGGTGGCCGTCATCTCACTGGCATACACACCAATTCCATTCAAATGAAGGGTATCAACGGCCTTCATCAAACTGTTAACCCGGCATACAGCAATTTTTTCCAGGGCGCCGGCCGAAGTTTGGATGGCATCTTCATTTAATGCTCCTACTCCTTTATCTGGTATAATGATGGCCTGGACGCCACAACAAAGGGCAGTTCTCGCAATCGCACCTATATTCCGTATATCGGTAATACCATCCAGTATAAGCAACAAGGGTGTTTCCCCTTTTTCAACAATAAAGCTGATGGTATCCTGCAAATCCTGGTATTGAATTTTAGCGATTAATCCAACGCAGCCTTCATGATCAGTTATATTAAAGCCATTCAGCTTTTCAACCGGTACTTTATTGATGGGTACCTGTTGGGCGGCTGCCAGTTTTTTGATTTCATCCACTTCCGGACCGTGCAGTGTTTGCATCAGATAAATCCGCTCCAGTTGCTTGCCCTCTTTAAGGGCAGTCAGCAGTTTGGATTTTCCGATTACAAGGCTTGATTTTTTCGGCCGGTTTTGTGGCTGAGAACGAAATGATTTCATCATGCAAAGTTAATTAAAAAGCCACCCGAAGGTGGCTTGCTTATTATTTCAGACCAAAGGCTTTTTTGACTTTGGAAACATAATCCAGCTTTTCCCAGGTAAAAAGCTCCACTTTCTTCCTGATTACCTTACCATCGGGCGATTTGAATTCTTTCTCCACGATTTCCGACTTACGCCCCATATGGCCATATGCAGCAGTTTCACTATAAATAGGAGAACGTAATTTCAATCGCTGCTCAATGAAATAAGGGCGCATATCAAATATGCCTTCTACTTTTTTGGCAATTTCACCATCGGTCAAATCCACTTTTGCCGTGCCATAGGTATTGATATAAATCCCCATTGGCTGGGCAACTCCAATAGCATAAGAAACCTGCACCAGTACTTCTTCACAAAGTCCGGCTGCTACCAGGTTCTTGGCAATATGACGGGTGGCATAGGCCGCAGACCGGTCAACTTTGGAAGGATCTTTCCCACTGAACGCACCACCACCATGTGCTCCTTTTCCACCATAGGTATCCACGATGATTTTACGGCCTGTTAAACCGGTATCACCATGCGGACCGCCAATCACAAACTTACCGGTTGGATTGATATGGTACTTGATTTTATCATTGAAAAGTTTGGCGTACTTTTTATATTTTGATTTGATGCGGGGTATCAGAATCTCAATCATGTCTTTTTTGATCTTGGCCAGCATTTTGGCTTCCGAATCAAAATCATCGTGTTGGGTGGAGATTACAATTGCATCAATGCGAACAGGTTTGTTGTTATCATCGTATTCCAGCGTCACCTGGCTTTTCGCATCCGGACGCAGGTACTTAATTTGTTTATTCTCCCGGCGAAGCGCAGCCAGTTCCTGCAGTAGTTTATGCGCCAGATCCAATGCCAGGGGCATGTAATCTTCTGTTTCATTGGTGGCATAGCCAAACATCATTCCCTGATCACCTGCACCCTGTTCTTCTTTTTTCTTGCGATCCACCCCCTGATTAATATCCGGAGATTGTTCATGAATGGCAGAAAACACCCCACAGGAATTGGCTTCAAACATGTATTCGCTTCTGGTATAGCCGATTTTCCGGATCACCCCACGTGCAATCTCCTGAACATCCAGATAGGCTTTTGATTTCACCTCACCGGCTAATACAACCTGTCCGGTTGTTACCAGGGTTTCACAAGCCACTTTTGATTGTGGATCAAAAGCCAGGAAATTATCAATCAGGGCATCAGAAATCTGATCGGCCACTTTATCAGGATGTCCTTCAGATACACTTTCAGAAGTGAATAAATACGGCATGGAATTACTTATTTAAAAAATTCGGAGCAAATATAACCGTCAAACCATTACAACTTGGAATAAACAAGGTAAAGCCTCAACTTTTTGGTGGGATGAGCACCTCCACCTACCACCACCCTGCCTGCGGCAATCCTATTGCTGATTTGCAATTCTGTCTGATTGGTACTGGACGGGGAAAGGACAGGTCTGGTAGAATAAGGAGCATATACACGCAGTGCAAAAGATTTTTCTTTCCGGGTAACTATCCCCTGAACGTAAGAGGAAAGGTCAAATTCAATTCGGTTATTATTCAGGAATCCGCCAAAAGTTGCCGGATCATAGAATAAGGGTCTGTTATTCTGAAGGAAAACCCATGAGTTTGGTATGGTCAGATATCGGAAGTTTGCACTATCCACTGCATCCAGGAAGAGTAAACCCGGAGCCGGGTAAGTAGCTTCCTCATTTCCCTCCAGTGTTTCCATAATCAGTGCTGCTTTATAAATCACTCTGTTATTCAATTCCTGTAATCCGGGAATCTTCAGCAAACTGTAGGATCCGGGCGTACTTTGTAAATAAAGTTCCTGCTGATTCACTGCACCATTCATCAGGGCGGTTTCATAGGGAGTGCCGGAAATAGCACGATGGATTATATTGGCATTCCCTCTGTTAGCATAGGCTGTATCGGAAGAATTAAATACAAATGTTGTAATGGTTGTGTCCGCAACTGCATTTCTGGTTCTACGATAGTGGAAAGAAATTTTTGTACCCTCTGCATCTGCAATATTGAAATAGGCCAGCCCTTTTTTGATAGCAGAACCTCCGTCCGGCACAATGGCGAGTCCCCTGAATTTGGTTTCGAAAATGGAATCACTTTGGTATTTGTATGCCGCCGTATCGATATTAATCAACTTCATTCCAAATTCATTTGTCAAGGGAATACGAAGCTCATTTACCGTTCTGATAGTGTCCTTAACTCTTATATAGGTTAAACTGTCGTTTAGCGCAGTATAAGGCACATTCAGCTTTTCTCCTATTTGCTGTGCCAGCTGAAAAGGCGGATGACTAATCAGGTAACCTGTAGAGGTATCAGTAAAGGGAGCCGTCTGATCAATTTCATACACTTTAAAGGACTGGACGGAGTTAGTATCACCATACACCGAGCTGTAACGAAGGGAAAGGATAACAGAATCAAGCCCGATTATACTGTCCGGCGATGATCCGAATGGATAACCTTTAAAATTGGAAGGTTCAAGTTGCAGGTAGATTTCCGCTGTGGTTTTACCGAAAATGGGATCTTCCATCAGTCCGAATGCATGCAAAGATCCTGAAGCGATGCGGGTACTATCCGGCATTTCAAATGCAGTGGTAATCACTTCCAATGTAGTATCAAAAACATTGACATTATCTACCGCTGGTATCAATCCGCCACCCAATTGCGTTGTTCGGATTTTGGTACAGGACTCAATAAGAAGTACAGTAGCGATTACAAAGGAAAGGCTATACAGAAGTTTCTTCACAAACAAACCGGTTAATTAGTCTTTAATAGTTGGGAGGCCAACGCTTACTTGGCAAGGTCGGTATACAGTTGTAAATAGTCTGTTAAATCAGACTCCGCATTGTATGCCAGTATTTTTTTACCCTTGGCTTTCGCAAACTCTTCGGCCAGTTTCTTCTCCACTTTTTCAGCGCCAAAAGTTACCGCATCCGCATAAGTTGCTCCTCCTTTGAACAGCGCAGAATTGTTACCGTCCTTAAACGGCTCCATATCCTTCTCCTTGATATTGGCATGAATGGCAGCTTGTTTCAGGAACTCATCACCCATATTTTCTTTAAATGTATTCTGGCCGATGGTATAAACTACCTTACTGTGACTGAAAACCGGCTCTTTTTTGTAGGCCGTTTTCAGATAGAGCGGAATCAATCCACTCATCCAGCCGCTACAATGAATGATATCCGGAGGCCAACCAAATTTCTTAACGGTTTCTAAAGCCCCCTTACAAAAGAAAATGGTGCGAAGGCTATTGTCTTCAAACCATTCTTCCTTTTCATCATGAAAAACAAATTTCCGTTTGAACAGATCTTCATTATCGAGAAAATAAACCTGTAAGCGGGCATTTGGTAAAGAAGCAACTTTGATCTGAAGAGGAAAATCATCGTTATCAACTGATACATTGATCCCCGACAGCCGAACCACTTCGTGTAACCGATGACGACGTTCATTGATCGTGCCAAACCTCGGCATTATACAACGTACTTCGAAACCATTGTCGTTCGATTTGATCGCCAGTCTGTTCACAATCTCTGAAAATTCTGTCAGCTCCAGGTACGGCGACATTTCGTTAGCAATGAATAAAATTCTTTTCTTTGTTGACATTTGATCGGTTACTATTGGTGAAAACCTTCTGTTTTTTCGTTCAAATAGTGTGCAAAGGTAGTATTTTTCCGCCTAAAACCCGCAATACATGATCCTTTTTAAGCAGGCAGCCAGCCTTCAGCAATATCTTCAGTCCATCCGGCAGGAAGGCGGCAGCATTGGTTTTGTTCCTACAATGGGAGCTTTGCACAAGGGGCATCTATCTCTTTTGGAAACTGCCGGCAAAGAGAACTCCCATGTTATTTGCAGCATATTTGTGAATCCCACCCAATTCAATGATCCGGCTGATTTCGAAAAATATCCAATTACACTGGAAAAAGATATTGAATTGTTGGAACAGGAAGGAGTAGATCTCTTATTTTTACCGTCAGTTCTTGAAATTTACCCAAATGGTACCCGCAATTTACCAACCTATGATATCGGTTTTCTGGAAACCATTCTGGAGGGACAGTACCGGCCGGGGCATTTTCAGGGCGTTTGTCAGGTAATGCATCGTTTACTGGACATAGTTCAGGCGGAGAATCTTTATATGGGACAAAAAGACTATCAACAGTGTATGGTTGTAGGCCGCCTGCTCCAGCTAACCGGCATTAATACCCGTCTGCATACCTGTGCCACCCTTCGTGAACCGGATGGCCTGGCGATGAGCAGTCGAAATGCCCGTCTCTCTCTATCGCAGCGGCAAACCGCGTTTACCATTTCTGATGTATTGAAAAATATTCAGGCAACCATTCAACCCGGTCCACTTTCCAGTTTGCTGGAATCCTCCAAACAAAAACTGGAACTGGCTGGTTTTAAAGTGGATTATATAGCCCTGGCCAATGCCCGGACGCTGGAACTCAAAGAGAACTGGGATGGGATGGAACAGCTGGTAACACTGGCTGCAGCTTATCTGGGTGAAGTCCGGCTTATTGATAATATGTTAATCCAATCCGAGAAGTAAACAAAATTCCTACCTTGCGAGCCGTTTTCATTGTTTCAAACACACAAACATGGACATCGAGATACTCAAATCCAAAGTACACCGCCTTACCATCACAGAAGCCAATCTTCATTATGTAGGTAGCCTTACCCTCGATGAAGATCTGATGGATGCCGCCAATATGCTGGAGCATGAAAAAATTCAGGTGGTGAATGTAAACACTGGTTCCCGAATTGAAACCTATCTGATCAAAGGTAAACGCGGATCCGGTGTCTGCTGCCTGAATGGTCCGGCTGCCCGCCAGGGTGCCGTAGGGGATGTGGTTATCATCATATCTTATGCCCGCATGAATTTTGAAGAAGCCAAAAAATTCCAACCCTGGGTGATATTCCCGAAAGAAGGTAATTTGTTATAAAAATCGCCGTATGAAAAAGAAGATCAACAGCCTGTTGCAATACGCATTTTTCCTTGGGCTGGCGATCTTTTTGGTTTGGTGGAGCCTGAGTAAAATTTCCGACCAGCATTGGGAGGAAATGAAAACCGCCATGCGTGAAACCAATTACTGGTTGCTTATTCCGGTAGCAATTGCTTTACTCGTTAGTCACCTTAGCAGGGCTATCCGCTGGAAAATTTTGATGGAACCCCTGGGCTATAAACCCTCTCTTATCAATACCTATCTGGCTGTATTAATCGGCTATTTTGCAAACCAGGGGGTACCCCGGCTGGGTGAAGTACTCAAATGCACCATCCTTAGTCGGTATGAAAAAGTACCAGCCGATAAATTAATCGGTACCATCGTTGCCGAACGGGCCTTTGATCTGGTTTGCCTGTTGCTCGTGTTTGCCATTACCTTTTTCTCCCAACTTTCCACTATTGGTCAGTTTGCCGGGGAATTATTCAATAAACTGATCTATGGTGATGCAGAAGCTGGCGGAAATAATGGCTTATATATCGGACTCGGTATTGCCCTCTTTCTACTTCTGCTGCTGTGGTGGCTTACCCGTCGATTTGCAGAAAGTACAATCATAAAAAAAACCAAAGCTGTTTTGGGGGGAATCTGGCAGGGTATCAACAGCATCCGTCACCTGAAAAACAAAGGCTGGTTTTTATTTCATTCCTTCCTGATCTGGTTTCTTTACCTCGCCAGTATCCGGATCGGATTTTATGCCATGGAACCTACCAGTATGTATGGATGGCTCCCCTCTTTTTCTGTCTTATCTTTAGGTAGTGTGGGAATGATTGTTACGCCGGGAGGTATGGGTGCCTATCCGATTCTGGTCCAACAAACCATGTCGCTTTACGGCTTAAGTGAAGGAATCGGCAATGCCTTTGGTTATATTCTCTGGCTTGCCCAGTTTGTGCTTGTACTTGTAGCCGGTGCAGTTTCCCTGGTACTGCTGCCGGTGCTGAACCGAAAAAAACAAAATAAACCCTAAGTATATGCGAAACGCCAACATCATTCACCAGAAAATCTTTACCAGAGAAAATCTGGTGCGTCAGGTGCTTGTCTGGAAATTCCTGGGCAAACGTATTGTATTCACGAATGGTGTATTTGATCTTCTCCATAACGGGCATATTTATTCGCTTTCCCAGGCTGCGCAGGAAGGCGATATATTGATCGTTGGAATCAATGCAGACAGTTCTGTAAAGCGCCTGAATAAAGGGCCCGAGCGCCCTATCAACGACCAGCAGTCCAGAGCCATCCTCATGGCTTCCCTGATTATGGTGGATGCCGTGGTAATTTTCGAGGAAGATACCCCCTATGAACTCATCCTTTCCCTGATGCCGGATGTACTCGTCAAAGGCGGCGATTACCGCGTGGAACAGGTAGTAGGTCACCGCGAAATAATCGAAAACGGCGGACAGGTAATTATCAACCCGATAGTGGAAGGGTTTAGTACGACATCAATGGTGAAGAAGGTGAAAGGTGAATAGTCAATGGTGAATGGAGTGAATATGGTGAATGGAGTGAATAAGGTGAAGAGGGAGAAGAGGGTGAATTGTGAGAAGCCGGTCTTTTAATTTTTCGGTCTGACATAGTTTATTTTACACGCCCCACAGTTCAAAATACAGTCTGATAGTAACAAAAAAGACCGGCGAATCGCCGGTCTGAGACCCTTTAGTTTTTTGTGTAAACGCATTTTTTTCGATCGCTGTAAAAAGAAGTTAGTTTTTAGTGTGATCACAGGGAAACGGATTAAAAATACTGGCATCTCTCTGCAAAGAGCGCAACGAACTGATGGAGCACAAGACCCCAGTTATGGGGTGGCTGGCTCCATTTTCGTTGTGAGTTCATTATTGCCAGGTATACTGCTTTCTCAGCTGCCTGATCATCAGGGAATTGAAGTTTTGTTTTGGTATATTTCCTGATATTTCTATTTAGGTTTTCAATCGTATTGGTCGTATAAATCATCCTGCGGATCTCCATCGGGTAATCGAAGAAGTGCGTCAGACAGGCCCAGTTATTTCTCCAGGATTGTATAGCCAGCCGATATTTGCTGCCCCATTTCTGGTCTATCGTTTCTAATACATGCTCTGCCAGTGCTTTATTGGGTGCTGTGTACATTTCCTTAAGATCCTTACAAAAAGGCTTTCTGTCTTTATAAACCACATACTTGCAGCTATTACGGATCTGGTGGACGACACATAGTTGTGTTACTGTCTGAGGGAAGATACCGATAATGGCATCTGTAAACCCTTTAAGATTATCCGTGCAGGCAATAAGGATATCCTGAACACCCCTTGATTTGATATCTGTGAGTACATTGACCCAGAAAGATGCTGATTCATTCTCCGCTATCCACATACCCAGCACTTCCTTTAAACCATCCGGCTTTATTCCAACGATCAGGTACACACAGCGGTTGACATATCTTCCATTGGTCTTGATTTTCAGCACAATACCATCCATCCAAACTACCAGGTACAATGGTTCCAGGGCTCTGTTTTGCCATTCACGAACATGTTCCATCACTCTTGCTGTAACATGTGACACAGTTCCTTCAGAAATCTCTACCTTATAAGCAAGCTTTACCTGTTCGGAGATGTCTGCCGTACTCATCCCTCTACCGTACATGCTAATAATAGCTTCTTCCAGCTGATCGCTCATCCGTTGACCCTTAGGGATTAGCTTTGGTGAAAAAGCTGAGTTTCTGTCCCTGGGGATCTTCAATACCATATCGCCAAGGCTCTCCGTGTGAACTTTTTTAGAGGATGTTCCGTTGCGGCTATTACCGCTGTTGTTGCCTTCTTTGGAATATTTCTCATACCCAAGGTGTTCATCCAGTTCACCTTGCAACATTTGTTCAATACCTTCTTTGTACAAACTATTGAAGAAGGTCTGGAAAGCTTCCTTATTCTTGAACTGCTTAAAAAAGTTCTTTGGAAGGTCCAACGATTGGTTGTGGTTGTTTTCCATAAAAAAGCTGTATTTAAAAGTTACGAAATAAAAGCCCACTGACCCTATTCTAACTTCTAATTACAGCTCTTAAAATCTATTTACACAAAGTTCTAAACGCTACCGCCGGTCTTTTAATATCCTACTTCCGTTACCCAACTTTCACCTCTCACCTCTCTCCTCTCTCCTTTCACTTTTCACCTCTCATCATTCACCTATATTTCGTACCTCGTCCACTTCTCCCCGCTCTCATTACTTTTCACCACGTTCTCAATAAAAGCCATACCACGAATTCCTTCTTTCACAGAAGGAAATTCAACTACATCACTGTTGACTGTTGTGCCATCATTTAAAGCAGCAAGCGTAAGCGTGAAATTGCGGTAAATATTGGCGAATGCTTCCAGATAGCCTTCAGGGTGCCCACCAGGCGTGCGGCAATTATGACGGGCAATATCACTCAGATAACCTGATCCGGCCCTTAAGGTTTCCATTGGCTTATCATACCATTTCAATAAGAGGGAATTGGGCTCCTGCTGGTGCCATTCAATTCCACCAAGCTCTCCATAAATGCGGATAGAAAGATTATTCTCCTCTCCTGCCGCCACCTGGGTTGCCATCAATACGCCGGTAGCTCCGTTATTGAATTTCAGGAGAACCGCTCCATCATCATCCAGTGCCCGGTTTTCAACCACCACATTGAGGTTGGCACAGAGTTCCGACACTTCGAGTCCGCTAATATATTCTGCCAGGTTGAATGCATGGGTTCCGATATCGCCCATAACCCCGCTTTTTCCTGATTTTTTAGCATCTGTTCTCCAGGCCGCACCGGCATTGCCTTCTCTCTCTGATAATTTACTCAGCCAGCCCTGCCGGTATTCCACATATACTTTGCGAATGGCTCCAATTTTGCCGCTCTGAATCAGTTTGCGTGCTTCTTTTACCAATGGATACCCCGTATAAGTATGGGTAAGGCATAATACCAATCCGGTTTCTTTTACTTTTTTATCCAATGCAACCGCTTCTTCCAGAGAAAGTGTAATCGGCTTCTCAATTACCACATGGAATCCTTTATCCAGCGCCATCATTGCAGGAGCAAAATGAGCAAAGTTGGGGGTTACGATGGTTACAAAATCCATGCGTACATCTGCTGGCAATGCTGCTTCTTTTTCCAGCATCTCATCATAAGTGGTATAGGTGCGCTCCGGCGACAAAAACAGTGATTTTCCACTCTCAATGGCAATCTCTTTGTTAATACTGAGTGCTCCACATACCAATTCAATTTTTCCATCCATATTGGCAGCCAGGCGGTGTATGGCGCCGATAAAAGCATCGTTACCACCACCAATCATACCCATTCGTAATTTTCGGTTCATTGTTGCTTGTTTTAAGAAATTTGGATTCTAAAAATAGGGATTCTGCAATGAATTTTCCACAGCCTGTGGAAAATAGCCATGTATTAACCGGGTTACTATTCTTCTGGCACAGTATTAACGGTTGGATAAATAACTAAAAAATAAAACATGTCAACCAAAGTAACCTTTACCCTGAGCCCTGAAATTGTTGGAAATGCAACGGAAGCAGTGTTAGTTGGTGATTTTAATAATTGGAATCCCAATGAAGCGATCGGTCTTAAAGTACAAAAAGACGGAAGCCTGAAAGCGACTGTTGCCCTTGAACCCGGTCAAACTTACCAATACCGCTACCTGCTTAATGATGGACGCTGGGTGAATGATGGCAATGCAGACTATTATTCCTTTGATCCGGTTTTTCATGTAGACAATTGTGTAATCACGGTTCCTGTTAAAAAAACAGCAACTAAAAAAACAACTGATAAAGCAGCTGATGAAGCAGCTTCTTCTGAAACCACCACCACCGACGCACCTGCTTCCTCCAAGCCGGAAGATCTTACCAAAATTGAAGGCATCGGTAAAAAAATAGCTGAATTACTGCAAACTGCAGGAATTGCAGGCTTCCAGGATCTTTCTAAAGCCACACCCAAAAAACTGAAAACCATTCTGGATGCAGCTGGTTCAAAGTTCAAGGTACATGACCCGGCAACCTGGCCAAAACAGGCAAAATTGGCCGCTGCCGGAAAATGGGAAGAGCTTAAAAAATTGCAGAAAGAATTAAAAGGCGGAAAATAAATCGGGATGGATGTACTTACCGGTACATCCGCTCCACTTCCTGGACAATCAGTTCAATTTCCTTGTCCTCATCAGCCGGATCATAGGGTTGTTTCAAACTGGATCCAAAAAAAAAGGCTACGGTTTGCCAGAAGCGCGCAGATACTCCCCCGCGGTATTCTTTTACCAGATTATAACAGTTATTGCCTGTTTGGCGGTTGATCAGCTTCATCAAAATCCTGCCCTGATAAACAGATAATTTGGTCAAAGGTCCGGAGAACTCTTTTTTGAGTTCCTCCTCCCTTGATTCCAGATACCTGCGCCGTTCCTTTTTCGACATACCCTCCATTTTGGCATTGATATCGTTGATAATGATACCTGCTTTTCTAGCATAGGGATAGGTTACATACACTGCATTTCTAAGGCGGGTCCACTTGGCATATCGCTTGCGCATGGCTGGTGGCATGGGCGCTGTTACATATACGTATTGCAGCCAGCCCGAAGGCAGGGTGTCTCCTTCAATAACAAAAATCGGAACGATGATGGTGTCATTCGGTCCCCATTTCGGATTAAATGGAAGGGGGCCCGGTACAGGTGCAGGCGGACGGGGTTGCAGGGGACTTGGCTCGGTTGTCTGCCCATTGGCCATCAATCCCAATAACACCACTCCTGCTAAAAGGAGTACCTTAACCACCATATGGGGAGCTTTCATCATGCGCAACTAATATATCATTAATCCCACTAAGACACAAGTGTGACCCGTTAAGCTGTTACTGCTATCCTAAATTTTGTTTACTGCTTTTAAGCGGCCCTGTTTGCTGCGATAGACCATTGATACGCCAAAACCAACGGTCATAATGATAATACCCAACCATAAAAGGTTGATATGGGGAAATTCATACACTTTTAAGGCTACAAAGGGAACCATTCGGTTACTTTCCTTCACTTGCAATTCAATCTTCTGATTTTCCAGAACGCGACTGAAGGCGATGGCGATATTCTGAGCAAACACCGTATCCACCATAAAACGGGCTTCATTTCCTTTTACATAAAAGACCGGCTGTGCAGTGTAACGGGTTCCCTCTTTTGAAAAAACAGTGATATCTGCCATCAAAGCCGTATCAGTTGGTAAAAACTGATACTTTTTATTATTCGGATTGGGCACTACGGAGTTGAGCGTAAAAAAACCATTGGAATAATAAACGGTATCCTTCACATTTACCGTATATTTTTTGAATTGTGCGGTATCATCACGGTTATCCATATCTGCAGCATAGGTGATATAACTGAAGATATCCCGGTTCCAGTAATGCCTGGAATCCGGATTATTGGAAAACCCTTCCATGCCCTTGGTATTGCGGATCAGGTTGGGATACAGTGAGAAATTCTCCAGACTATCCTTCCGCATCATATCAATCCTGTAATAACTGATATTGCCATTCTTGTTGGTGCTGTCTGCATTAACAAAAGTGGCCATATATTTTCCCATATCGGTGGGAACTCCTTTAATAAGAGTCAGATTTTCCAATGGCTTCTCTTTGGAGCGCTCATCCCACTTCAGATTGATTCCGGTGGTATTGAAACTTAATACGGAGCGGTTGGAAGCAGAAATAAGAATCCCCACCAGACTAAGTGCAAATCCAACATGTGTTATAGAACCGCCCGCTGCCTTCAGTTTCCCATTTAGTCCAATCCATATAAAAGAAGCATTAGCTACCAGAGAATACACACTGGCAACAAAAGCCAGATAAAGTGCTATTTGAAATCCTATCCCTTTTTTGTCATAATCCAATCCGCTTACCAGAAAATAAACCACACAGATAAGCGCGGCAATCAAAGTAGGAATGGCAATTTTTTTAACCCATCCGCCTGCTGTTTTTTTATACTTCAGGTATTGCGCAATGGAGGTTAAAATAGCAATTACGATGGCAACAAAAATTTGAATCTTGTTATAGGAAAATTCAATATCCTCCGGTGCGGCCGTATTTTGTCCGGTTATTTTATTATAAATCGGATTGAACGAATTTTGCCAGGTGATTACAGCAGCACTTAAAAACAATACCAATGAACCGATAAACATCCAGAATTCACGGGAAGATGTTTCTTCTTCTTTCGCAATATGCGGAATCGATTTAAACCGGAGACCAAATAAGGCTAAGGATGGAATGGTAAAGATCAACAGGAATAATAATAACTGTGTATTCATTCCTAGATCCGTAAAAGAATGCACGGAACTATCTCCCAATACACCACTGCGGGTCAGAAATGTTGAAAATACAATCATGATGAACCCCAACAGATAAAACAGGTAAGTTGCTCTTAAGGAATGTCCGGTGGCATTAAATATCACCTGTGTATGCAAACCAGCAACCAGTATCAGCCAGGGAACCAGGGAGGCATTTTCTACCGGATCCCATGCCCAGTAACCACCAAAAGTTAGCGATTCATAGGCCCATGCAGCTCCCATCATGATGCCCAGTCCAAGGATACCTGCAGAAAATAGCGAATAAGGTAGCGATTCTCTTGTCCAGCCGGCAAAATCCTTCTTCCATAATCCTGCAATCGCATAGGCAAAGGGTATAAGAGTGGCTGCAAATCCCAAAAACAACACCGGGGGGTGAATCACCATCCAATAATTCTGGAGTAGTTGATTTAATCCCTGCCCATCCTGCATCTGCGGTAAACTCAGGTAATCTGGTCTTGAAAAGACCGGTGCATCGGCAAATTTCTCCCGCACCAGCAGAAAGGGATTACTACCAATCATGGTATCACCAAAATAGATGCCGAGAACCATGGTAGCCAGACAGATCTGCGCCAACGCAAGCACGGTCATTACCGGGGCCTCCCATTTAGTACGTTTGAAAATAAAATAAAGGCCGATTACCACATACCAGAAGGACCAAAGCAAAAAGCTCCCCTCCTGGCCCTCCCACAAAGCCGCCAGCAGGTATTCGGGGTTCATATCGCGGCTGCTATGGTTCCAGGCATAATAATATTCAAATTTGTGACTGGCAAGAATGTAGACCAATAGTCCAAACACGGTGAGTATGGAAATTGCATTCAATCCAAAAGAAATACGACCCAGCTTTTTCCAGCTTCTTTCATCTGCAGGGTCTGCTGCATTGGTGGCCTTAAAAAAGGCAATCATTGCTACCAGAGAAGATACCAGGGCCAGTAAAATAAAAAAATGGCCCAGTTGCCCAGGCAATAGATGTTCACCAATATACTTCATGAGAGAACCGCATTAATTAGAACTCAGGTTATTCTTATTTGCTTCCACATCGTCCTTGTATTTGGACGGACACTTCATTAACATTTCATCGCATTCAAAAGTTCCGGCTTTCATGCTTCCTTTTAATACAAGCCGCTCACTTTTCTCAAAATCGGTGGGCTTGGCATTATGATAAATTACCGGAGTTGAATGGCCCAGTGTATCAATTGCCACAAAGCGCATGTAATTGGGATTCTTAATCGGATCGTACTCCACCGGCTGATTTTTGTCCAGTTTGGCTATCAGGTGTACAAATTTCCCCTCCTTTTGACGGGCAGATGCTACCGTATCATAAGTGGTGAGGTCGCCCATAAAACTAATAAGGACAGCAATTGCTACTGCAATGAAAATCAGGATGATAATATGTGTCTTTTTCATACTCGCAAGTCTAACGCCGCAAAGTTAGTCCAATTTGGCATTGCCCAACCATTTCTTTACGGGATACAACTTATGGTTTTAATTTTGCATCTATGCTTGACTGCACTAACTTGCGGCCGTTTTAAACATTCATTATGGACCTTTCGCAACACGATGCCAATAGCCTTGGCAACCCCAATAATAATCTGTTCGGTTTACCGACAGATGAGCTGAATGCCCGACTGGTCATAGTGCCTGTTCCCTGGGAAGTGACTGTCAGCTATAGTGCCGGTACTGCCCGCGCTGCCGATAATATTTCAAAAGCCAGCCTGCAGGTAGACCTCTTTGATGCCGACTACCACGACTGCTGGAGACAGGGTTTTTTCATGCGCGATGTAGATAAAAAAATTTTGTTAAAAAGTGATTATCTCCGGAAAGAGGCTGAATTATACATCGATTATATCTCCAATGGTGATGAAGTGGAGAAAAATAACTTCATGTGTCGCTCCCTGCGCGAAATCAATGAAGGCAGCAATTTTTTGAATAACTGGGTTTTTGCTCAAACCAAAGAATTGCTGGAAAAAGGGAAACTGGTGGGAGTTTTAGGAGGCGATCACAGTACCCCATTTGGGTATATCAAAGCACTCAGCGAACGGTATCCAAAATTCGGCATCCTTCAGATAGATGCCCATTGTGATCTCCGCAAAGGATACGAAGGCTTCAATTATTCCCATGCCAGCATCATGTATAATGTGCTGGAAGAAATTCCTCAAATGAATCGGCTGGTGCAGGTGGGCGTGCGCGACTATTGTGATGAGGAAGTGGATTATATCCGCGAAAGCAAAGGAAAAATCAGTACGTTTTTTGACAAGGATATCAAACATCGTTTATACGAAGGCGATAGCTGGCGGAATATTGCAGATGATATTGTTGCCAGTTTACCGGATCATGTTTATATCAGTTTTGATATAGACGGACTGGATCCAAAAAACTGTCCGAATACAGGCACTCCGGTATTCGGAGGTTTCGAAGCAGAACAGATTTTCTATCTATTCAAAAAACTGGTGGAAAGTGGCCGAAAAATAATCGGTTTTGATCTGAATGAAGTGGGCGTTGGTGATAATAACTGGGATGCCAATGTAGGCGCCCGTGTCCTCTACAAACTTTGCAATATTCTTACTGCCGCAAACCTCTAAGTACTATATTCGCCGCAATGATTTACCAGTATGTTGTTACATTAAAAAATCAGCACCGGGCTACCATTGATCGATTCAGTATCCTGGTATGCAGTGTATCTTCCCTGCTGTTTTTGTACGGTTATCTAATGATCCCTGAACGACCCCTGATATTACTATTGGGTGGCCTTGTGGTAATCGGACTCACCGCCTGGAATCTCTACCAACTGATGAATAAAAAATGGCGGATCCGTTTTAATTATATTTTGATGATTACCGGGTTGGTTTGGGCCGCAATGCCCTTTTATCCCTGGCTGAGTATTATACTTCTGATTATGGGGCTTTTTGAACACCAGGCCAAAAAGGACCTGGAAATCGGATTTGCTGACACCGAAATTGTGTTCAATTCACTTCCCCGTAAAAGATACGACTGGTCGGAGTTCAGCAATATCATCCTGAAGGATAATCTGCTAACTATGGATTATACCAATAATCGCTTATTCCAACGCGAAACCATCGACGACGACGAGGATGATTGCGAAGAAGATGAATTCAACGAGTATTGCCGGAAGCAGCTCAAAGCAGAATAAATCCCCTGCATCTTTCTATCTTTGCCGGATGGCTACTACCCCTTTTCTCCTTTATTCAGATGGTAAAGGAACTATTTTTGAAGACGAAACTCTTTATGCCACCGGCCGAAGCGGCTGGGATGTTTACCCGATTCCCGACGAAGACTGGATCACGCTTCCTGACGGCGGTAATCTCTATGAATTACCCGGCAGAAGAGGTATTGGTATAGATGTTGAAACCGGTGAAATGCGGCTTTGTGAAAAAGGCTGGGCTGTGGCAGCTTTCATCCCACCGGCCCATACCGGTTTATTCCTGGCTGCCTATGAAACCTCTCCGGATGCTCCGACTCTTCCGCTTTTTTGTTATACAGCGGCCGGCTGGATAAACGATGAATTTGTTGTTCCGGCTGTCCGGATCGAAGCGGATATCAGGCAGGAATGCAAGGGCTATGACGATGTAATCATTCAATCCGGACTTTCCCAATTGGTGCAGGCTTATCCTCATAACCGGTTGGTTAAACACCTGGCCGATAATTGTTGCAATACCTATCATTGTCCGGCTGCCCGCAACTATTTCATGGGGCGATGGGAATGTCCGGTTCCAGCTTCTCCTGCCTGTAATGCCAATTGTGTTGGTTGCATTTCACTACAGCCCGATGAGGAAGCCATTGTTTCAACTCAGGATCGCCTTACTTTTCGGCCAAGTCCGGAAGAAATTGTGGAATACACGGTGCCGCACCTGGAATCCGCCCCCTACCCTATCATCAGTTTTGGACAGGGATGCGAAGGAGAACCCTTGTTGGTTTGGGATACGCTTCGTGACGCGATTCGCGAAATCCGCAAACACACGCCAAAAGGCAGCATCAATATAAATACCAACGGATCCAAACCGGATGCAGTGAAAGCCTTGTGCGAAGCAGGTTTGAACAGTATGCGGGTGTCCACCAACAGTGCCCGCAGTGAAATTTATATGCCTTATTACCGGCCGAATAATTATGTGTTTGAGGATATTTTGGAAAGCCTGAAAGTAATGCGCAGTTATGGCGGCTGGACCTCTATCAATTATTTTGTTTTCCCTGGTATGACGGATAGCATCGCTGAATATGAGGCCCTGCGAAAACTGATCCGCGAAACGGATCTCTGTATGATCCAGTGGAGAAATTTCAATATTGATCCCGATTGGTACCTCGGTAAAATTGGCGTAACGGATACCGGGGAATGCATGGGGGTGAAACAATTGATGGAATTGATCCGCGAAGAATTTCCGGCGCTGAAATTCGGTTATTATAATCCTCCGATCGAGCGAATGAAAGGAAAATACGAACTTGATTTCGCACACTAATGGAAGCAGAGTTACCCGGTAAACAGAAGGCATCCTCCAATTTGTGGAAAGGCATTTTATTGGCTGTAACAGCTACCCTCATCTGGAGTGGTAATTTTATAGTGGCCAGATCTGTTCATGCCAGTATTCCACCGGTGAGTCTGGCTTTTTACCGTTGGTTAACCGCCAGCCTGATTCTTCTTCCTTTTGTTTGGTCCATGCGCAAAGCATTGGTACAGGCATTGCGTGCCCGCCCTGGTTATTATCTGGCAATTGGCATTACCGGTGTCAGTCTTTTTAATACGCTGGTTTACGTGGCTGGAAAATATTCTCCGGCTATCAATCTGGCGCTGGTGGGAACTACCAGTTCTCCCATTATGGTTATAATTCTCGGAAGTATTTTTCTGAAAGAAAAAATTTCATTTTTACGTTTAGCCGGACTAATTACCTGCCTGATCGGAATTTTTTATTTATTATCAAAAGGCAGTTGGGAAAATCTGCTGGCACTGCGTTTTGGAAGAGGCGATGCATGGATCCTGGCCGGTGCCCTTGCTTTTGCCATTTACACCCTGCTGGTTCGAAAAAAAACGGATTCTTTGCCACCCGTTGTATTTTTATTTCTCGCCTTTTCGATTGGTACCAGCTGTCTGATTCCTTTCTGGTTTTGGGAAATAAGTGCACAGCCACCTGTACAATGGACAGTTTCACTTGCTGCCATCATTCTCTATCTTGGACTTGGAGCTTCTGTTATTGCCTTTCTATGCTGGAATGGGTCAATTAAGCGAATTGGGGCTGTCAGAACCTCGCTTTTTGGCAATCTGATTCCCCTATTCAGCAGCCTGGAAGCAGTTTGGTTACTCGGTGAAAAAATTACTTATATCCATCTGATCAGTGGTGGTTTGATCCTGATTGGATTAATACTGGCGAACCTTCGCCCAAAACTTTAACAGGCTGAGAGAATCTGCCTCAATAAAATCGCGTAAAATTGTATCGTACCTTTAGGGCACGAACCAAGATAGTATGGCAACAGAATTTGAAGTACAGAAAAATATTAAGGCAGGTGGATATACTGCACTCGTAGTCGTATTGATACTGGTGGTATTGTTTTTTATCCGCTGGACACTGCCTGTGCCTCCACCTCCACCATTGGATGAAGGTATTGAAGTGAATCTGGGAAATAGTGATGAAGGCCTGGGTGAAGACCAGCCCATGTCGCCGGAAAGTCCCGCTCCTTCTCAACCTGTAACTTATACACCACCGCGTGCTACAGCAGCAGCTGCAGACAATGCCCGTGATATAGAAACCGATGATACGGATGAAGAAGCTCCGGTAGTTAAAACGCCGGCCAAACCCAAGCCGAATGCTACCAAAATTCCTGAAAAAGACGAAGCCCCCAAAGCAGTAAAAACGCCGGCCAAACCAGTTGAAAATCCAGCTCCTACCCCTCCCAAACCCAAGGCAGTTTTTAAAGGAGTAACCGGAACCGGAAAAGGCGGCAATGAAGCCGATTCTTACCAAAAAGGCGGCAATCAGGGTATTGCCGGTGGTTCGGGTGATCAGGGCAAGCCGGGTGGCAATCCCAATTCTACCAATTATGAAGGCAACGGAGGAACAGGAAAATCCGGGGTCTCCATTTCCAGAGGATTATCCGGCAGGAAGATCATACAGCAACCCTCGTTTGAAGATGATTTTAATGAAAATGCCAAGGTAGCGGTGGACATCCGCATTGACCCCGCAGGAAAAGTGATTTCGGCTGTGTACCAGCCTAAGGGATCAACTACTTCCAACAGTAACCTGAAAGCCATCGCTGCCCGTAAAGCCATGCAATTAAAATTCAATAGTGGCAGCGAAGAACAGATGGGAACAATCGTCTTCAATTTCCGTCTTAAAAATTAAGATCCATGTTTCTTCTACGGCTTTGGAAGCACTAGCTTTGCATGGATGAATTACACGGAAACCATTGATTTTCTATATAGCAGATTGCCTGTTTTCAGTAAACAGGGTGCAGGTGCATTAAAAAAAGACCTGCATAATATCATAGCCCTCGAAAATGCAAACGGTAATCCACATACTAAATTTAAATCCATTCATATTGCCGGCACCAATGGAAAAGGCTCTACCAGCCATATGCTGGCCGCCATATTGCAAAAAGCCGGTTATAAAACAGGTTTATATACATCACCGCATCTGAAAGACTTTCGTGAACGGATCCGGATCAACGGGCAAATGATTCCGGAACAGCGGGTAATTGATCTCACCCACGATTATATTCCCCTTATGGATGCCATCGAGCCCTCCTTTTTTGAAATTACGGTAGCTATGGCTTTTCAATGGTTTGCGGAAGAACAGGTAGACATCGCAGTTATTGAAACCGGTTTGGGTGGCCGGCTGGATAGTACCAATATCATTCATCCTGAATTATCAGTCATTACCAATATCGGCTGGGATCATATGCAGATTCTTGGAAATGAGCTGCCAACTATTGCTACAGAAAAAGCAGGGATCATAAAACAGGGAGTGCCGGTTGTAATTGGTGAAACCCTGCCTGAAACCCGTCCGGTTTTTGAAGTTGCGGCAGCATCCTGCCAGGCGCCTGTTTTCTTTGCGGAAGAAGAACAGGAAATTGTTGACTGGGTACAGCAGGATAATCGGTTGATCGTTACTGTCAAACATAAACCCGCACAGGATGCCCATCAGTATGAACTTGATTTACCGGGTTACTACCAGCTTCATAATATACGCACCGTTCTACAGGCTGTGTCAGTGCTTCAGCAAGCTGGCTGGAAAATCTCAACAACACAAGTAAACAATGCATTATCACAGGTTAAACAGCTGACCGGTTTACATGGCCGCTGGGAGTTGATACATCAATCACCCGATATTGTGCTGGATGTTGCACATAATGAGGATGGCATCCGGGCAATCCTGAAACAGCTGGAGCTGGGCTCCTATCATCACCTGCATCTGATTATCGGAATGGTAAAAGACAAAGATATTTCATCGGTATTGTCACTGCTTCCGGTTCAGGCATCCTATTATTTTACACAGGCACAAATACCAAGAGCATTACCGGTTGAGGAATTAAAAAGTAAAGCTGCCGCAATTGGTTTAACTGGTGCGGCTTATCCTGAAGTAAATAGTGCTATTGCTGCTGCCAGAACTACTGCTGCAAAAAACGACCTCATCCTGGTATGCGGAAGTGTATTTGTGATTGCTGAAGTTAACCGTTAAAGGTCAGTTTGCCTGTCTTCAACAATGCAAAGAATAGGCAACTGATGTGCAATGCCTGCACGATTTCCTGTTTGGCAACTTTATTCAGAAATTCCTCCATAGTAAATTCCAGCACTTCAATTTCCTCGTTTTTATCGAGTTGCTGTTCCTGCACTTTTCGTCCGCCGGTTGCAAGAAAGAGTTCAGTATAATTATTCAACACACCCGGATTGGCAGCAACTCTGCCCACCCATTCCACCTGACTGAACTGGTAGCCGGTTTCCTCCAGTAATTCCCTGCGCATACCGGTTGCAAAATCTTCACCCGGATCAACAAAGCCGCCGGGAAATTCAAATATAACATCCCCCAGCGGATGCCGGTATTGCTTAACCAGTAGGATTCGATTATCCTCTGTTATTGACAATGCCGTAGCGGAGGTTGGCATTTCAACAACAAAATAAGGATCGATTATGGTGCCGTCTTCCCGCTCACAACGATCTCTTCTTGCAGTAAAATAGATATGATCACTTATATAGGTTGATTCCAGTGTTTTCCATTTCATGGAACAAAGAAACAGCAATTAAGGCAGCTTCCCAATTTGCAACCAATGCGTTGGACTTACCATCCCATCCGATCCCTTAACCGGGTGATATGTGCAACATGGTGCCTGCCATGCCAGCTATACATACCCAGCAAATGCCAGCAACTCATCACGGTTCCATGTTGTGGATGGATGACAGAGCAATTCATCAGGGTTGCTTGATCCAATCCTTGAATTACCTGAAACCAACGGCTGTGCAATGCATGTAATAAGGTTAGTGAAATATTAACCGGTAGGTTTTCTACATCAGGTAATTTTGCCCAGGCTTCTTCATCATAGGGTTTGATGGTTGGCTGATCTTCTGTTAAGGCAAGCTTGAATCGAATCACCGCATTCATATGACTGTCTGCAACATGGTGAACAACCTGGTGAGATGTCCATCCACCATCCCGGTAAGGTACCTGCAGCTGATCGTCATTCAGATTTAAAATGGCATTTTCCAATAGCTGCGGTAAATAGCGGATATCTGTTATCCATTCCTGAAATTGTTTTTCGGAATAAGGCAGCGGCTGGAATTGTCCTATTGGGTAGCGAAGATCCACCATGGAAGTATGAAGTTTGAAGTGGGAAGTTAGAAGTTGAAGGACTTATTTTCGGATAAAGAGCTGGGTATAATAAAAGCGGCCAGTGGCATCTTTTGAAACGCCAATGCCGGTTAAATTATAGGGGCCTTCGATATTTTTTCTGTGAGTCGGACTATTGATCCAGCGTTTAACCACCTCGGCTGCAGACATGGTTCCTACCGCAACATTTTCCGCTGAACCTACCAAACCTTCCAGGCGGGAGCTGATTCTTTTAACTCTTCCGCCATAGCCTCCATGCCCAAAAGCTACCTGTTTCCGGGCCATTGCCTGGCTGTGCAAACTGGCTTCAGTAGCTACTACTGCATTTACCCTTAGTGGTGCCAATCCCTTTTTTTTCCTGTAGTTATTTATTTCCAATAAGATGGATTGTTCCAGAGAGCCTGCACTAAGGTTGGTTGCTGAACTAACAGAACCGGTACGGGATTTACCAGATGGTCCGGTTTTACAGGAAATCTGAATCAACACAATAATAATCAATAACCAAAACCCTGATTTCATCATAGTTCACTGATTTAGCGTCAACACCATTACCATGACTAAAGTTATTGAAAATTTCATGCCATACTGGCTTCCAGCTCATCCATCATACCACTGCTTCCGGTGAAAAAGGGAGATCGTTCATGCAGTGTTTTGGGCTGAATATCCAGAATCCGCTGCTTTCCATCCGTTGCCCGTCCCCCTGCTACTTCCAGAATAAAGGCGAATGGGTTGCATTCATACATCAGGCGCAGTTTTCCTTCCGGCATACCGTTTGTTCCGGGATACATGAAAATTCCGCCTTTGATCAGATTGCGATGTACATCACTTACCATACTTCCAATGTATCGTTGCGTATAGGGCCCACCATTGGTTGCATTTTTCTGCTGGCAAAGGGTAATATATTTTCTTACACCTTCATCATATTGAAAATAGTTACCGTGATTAACCGAATAAATCTGACCATGAACCGGACATTTCATATCCGGGTGACTTAAGCAGAATTCACCAATGGAGGGATCCAGTGTAAAACCATTTACACCCCGTCGGGTAGCATATACCAGCATGGTACTGCTTCCATAAATGATATAACCCGCAGCTACCTGGTGAATTCCTTTTTGGATGAAATCTTCTTTAGTACAGGGTTTGCCCACTTCACTCACTCGTCTGAAAACGGAGAAAATAGTCCCTATGGAAACATTCACATCGATATTGCTGCTTCCATCCAGCGGATCGTATAATACTACGTATTTGGATTGATTGCTTACTTCATCATCAAATACCACAACATCATCCATTTCCTCGCTTCCTATTCCGGCACAACTGATACCATGCCGCAAAACACCCATCATCTGGTTATTGGCGAATACATCCAGTTTTTTCACTTCCTCACCCTGAACATTCACACTGCCGTAGTTCCCCAGAATATCTACCAGTCCGGCTTTGTTTACTTCCACATTGATACGTTTGGCAGCCAGTCCGATATCCCTTAAAAGGTTACTTAGCTGTCCGGTAGCTTTAGGAAAATTGCGTAATTGCTGAATCGTGAATTCATCCAGGGTCAGCACCTGGCGGTTTACAGTAATCATGTAGCAGTCGTTTTGAGTTCGACAAAAATAACCGGAAATGCCTGTCTTTTATAATTGTCGTGTCAGGAAAACACAACCGCCTATCTTTGGTGAAATTTCGATTTTTCATGCAGGTATTTAAATTTGGTGGTGCCAGTGTTAATAGTTTGGATCGTATCAAATCACTGGTTCCGATATTTAAGGAATATGCCGGTCAACCCTTACTGGTAGTGATTTCTGCCATGGGAAAAACAACCAATGCTCTGGAAAAAGTAGCAGAATGTTTTTATAGAAAAGAAAAAGACCAGGCGCTGCTCCTATTTGATCAGATCAAACAAAATCATCTTCAAACGGCTAAAACGCTGCTCGAAAAAGACTATTTAAGCTGCGAGGAACGACTGGCCAATTTTTTTACAGAAGTTGAATGGCTCTTACATGATCAACCGGTGCAATCCTATGATTATTATTATGACCAGATTGTTTGCATTGGTGAATTATTGTCCACTTCAATTGTAAGTGCATTTCTTAATGAATCGGGCATAAAAAATGAATGGCTGGATGTTCGTGATATAATCCGGACCGATGATAATTTCAGGGATGCAAATATTGATTGGGAATTCACTGCCAACCGCGTAACTCATCTGGTTAAACCTTTACTGGCAACTAATGGTATCGTAATTACGCAAGGTTTTATCGGATCAACCGATGAAAATGAAAGTACAACACTTGGCCGGGAAGGAAGCGATTATAGTGCTGCTGTTTTCGCCAACCTGCTGGATGCGGAAAAACAAACGATATGGAAAGATGTAGCAGGAGTAATGAATGCAGATCCAAAATTTTTTCCAAATGCTCAACTTATTTCAACCCTTAATTATACGGAAGTGATCGAGATGGCCTACTATGGTGCTCAGGTAATCCATCCCAAAACCATTAAGCCACTTCAAAACAAAAGTATCCCGCTACATGTAAAATGCTTTCTTGATATAAGTTTACCTGGAACCCTGATTCATAATCAGTCGGTGAAGGATTTACCACCCATTATTGTTTGGAAACAAAATCAGGTATTGCTGCAATTAAAGTCAAAAGACTTTTCTTTTGTTGGAGAAAAACCGATAGCCGATCTGTACCAGATTTTTGCACTGCATTCCATCCGCCCCAATATGACCCAGAATGGTGCCATCAGTTTCACTTGCGTACTTGATGAAAACCCCGAAAAGATGGACCAGCTTGCTTTTGAAGCTTCCCAGATATTTGAAGTTATAATTGAAAAAGGGCTATCCTTATTAACTATCCGGCATTACGTTCCGGAACTCCTGGATCAGCTCATCTCCGGTAATGAATGGATTCTAAAACAGGAAACAAGAGAGACAGTGCAAGCACTAATAAGAAGGTGAAAGGTGAGAGGTGAAAGGGGAGAGGAGAGAGGGGAAAGATGAGAGGTGAAGAAAGAGAATGCAATTATAACTAGCCCGAACCCAGAGCGAAGAAACACTTACCAAACACTTAAGAAATAACGAAGAAAAGACCGGCAAAAAAAACATTAGGACTAAAATACCAATAGGACTAGCAAGACTAAAATACCAACAGGAATAAAATACAAACAAGAATCAAAATAAAATACCGACCGCAGGAATAATATGATCCAACCGAATGGTGTTGCCATTCAGTTTCAATATTAAAGGTACTTCCTTTTACTATTTTCATCTCTCTCCTTTCACCTCTCCCTTCTCTCCTTTCACCTCTCCCTTCTCTCCTTTCACCTTTCACCTCTCACCTTTCACCTTCTTATCTTCCCACTTCCAACTTCTCAGCTCCCACTTTCTCTACCACGATTGTTTGTTTGAGCTTCATTGGTACAGATTTGCCTTCACGTACGGCAGGAAGCCAGTCAGGCATCAATTCAAGCGCATCCAGAAGATGCTCGTTCAGCAAATCATTTCCACCACGGATAATACGTGGATTCAATACTTTCCCTTTGGTTGTAACAATAAATTCAACCAAAATATACGCCGTGTGCTGATCATCATTCAGAAAAGCTCCCATTTTTTTATTCAGATCCCGCAAATAATGTTTGAACGCATCTGCACCTCCGGGAAACTCGGGTAATTTATGAACGGTTGTTGGAATTTCAGATTCATCGAAATCTGTCATCTTCCGTTTCTTTTTCACAACAGGAGCAGGTAAGGTTTTCTTTTCCGCATTTGGCAAGGCATTACGAACTTCCTGATCCAAAACATAACTGCCGCGATTATTGACCATAATCACCGGCAGTTTGCGATATTTTTCGAAATAATAAAACACTTCTTTCATGCTGTTTGCCAGATGGGCATAGTCAGCGAAATCACGCACATATTTCCCCAGGTAATCCGCACTTTTTTTGACATTAAACCGAACCGGATAAATATGCACCGGAATGAAATCCTGTCCGGATGACTTGGCATAAGTTGCCAATACATATAATTCTTCTATTTGTGAATCTGTAATGGGAATACAGCCTGTTGTTACACAACTGCCGTGAATATAGATATCTCCACCGGGTTGAATAGCATCACTCAAATACCGATCCGATGCATTGGGATAATTCAAACCCAGTGAAAGATGGTAGACACTACGCGGATTAAATTCATTGATATAATAAAATCCTTCCGGAACCTGGTAATCTCCTTCCATGCGTTTGGGCCCCAATGTTCCTGCCATTGCACAAACCTTGTAAGTTTTGAAAAGTTGAAAGGCTTCGTTCTTTTCGTTTTTGACCCAAACTTCCAACTGACTATCGTACTTGAAGGAACGGAGGTAGATATACTTAGCCGGCCAGCTCAACCCTCTTTCGTTGAATTGTCGACGGAGACTGTCTTCTTTTTTTCGAAGGATATCATTTAGCCGGGGAAAATTCCGCTGGTACTCTGCAAAACTGGTTGGGTAGGCCGTTTGCGAATAACCAACAAAAACCCAACTAAGTATAAATAGGGTGATGCTGATTTTTTTCATAGTCTGACAGAACTGCACTAAAATAGTACAAAGTATTGATAAGAAAGCCCTAAAATACCCGGAAACGCAGTTCCCGGGCTGTTTATTATAAATTACCACGTTTTTCCTGCTCTCTTTCAATGGCTTCGAACAATGCCTTGAAATTTCCCTTTCCGAAGCTTTTAGCGCCTTTTCGCTGAATTATTTCAAAAAAAAGGGTCGGACGGTCCTCTACCGGTTTGGTAAATATCTGTAGCAGGTAGCCTTCTTCGTCCCGATCCACCAATATTCCAAGGTCCCTGAGCGGTTCCAGATCTTCATCAATTACTCCAACCCGATCCAATAAATCTTCATAATAAGAACCGGGAACTTTCAGAAATTCCACACCCCGATTCTGCAATGCGGTAACCGTTTCGATGATATTATTGGTAGCAAGGGCCACATGCTGACATCCTTCTCCGTCATAATAATCGAGGTATTCTTCTACCTGACTTTTTTTCTTTCCTTCAGCAGGTTCATTAATAGGAAACTTAACATAACCATTTCCGTTAGACATCACCTTACTCATCAATGCAGAATACTCGGTAGAAATATCTTTATCATCAAAGCTGAGGATATTTTTAAACCCCATTACCTCTTCATAAAACTGCACCCATTTTCCCATCTGATTCCAGCCAACATTTCCAACACAATGATCAACGTACAGTAATCCGGTTGAAACTGGATTATAAGTTGATTCCCATATTTTAAATCCTGGTAAAAATGCCCCTTTATAATTTTTACGTTCTATAAAAAGATGGACTGTTTCACCATACGTATGGATTCCACTTTGTACAACTTCACCGAAATCATCTTTTTGGCGTTGTGGCTCCATACAGGAGCTTGCACCCCGTTGGGTGGTTTCATTCCAGGCCTTTTCCGCATCATCTACCAGTAATGCCAATACTTTCACCCCATCGCCGTGTTTGTAAATATGATCCGCAATGGGATTATTGGCCCGTAGTGCTGTTGTAAATACAAAAGTCAGTTTATTCTGACGTACTGCATAACTGGCCCGGTCCTTCACACCGGTTTCGGGACCGGCATAAGCAAGGCTCTGAAAACCAAATGCTGTCTTATAGAAATGTGCGGCCTGTTTGGCATTTCCGACATAAAATTCAACATAATCGGTTCCAAGCAGGGGCAGAAAATCTGTAGCCGCATGCTGCTGGAGTTTGGATAGTACCTGACTCATCAGAAGAAAAATTTAAACCATTAAAAATTGGGCCGTAATTGGCCAATACCAGTATTTTAGGTCAGCGTACAGGAACCCATTGCCAAAAACTCCATCAACAGGCAGTACTGCTTCCTGAAATCCGGAAATAATTTATGGGGATAATCGGGGGTCATGCCACAAAGATAATCCAACAGGCAGTGGAATCATTATTTTTGCACCATGAAAAAAATTGGAATACTCGGAGGAGGGCAATTAGGAAGGATGTTATTGCAGGAAGCGGCCAATTACCCGGTGGAAACCTGGGTGATGGAAAATGATCCCGCCTGTCCGGCTGCCCATCTCTGCCATCATTTTATCATTGGCAATATCCGTTCCTATGAGGATGTATATCAATTTGGAAAACAACTGGACGCAATTACCATTGAAATTGAGGCGGTTAATGTGGATGCCCTGGAACAACTCGAAAAAGAAGGGGTGAAAGTGGTACCAAGTCCGGCAGCGCTTCGAATCATAAAAAACAAAATCGTACAAAAAGAATTCTATCAGGCAAATGGCATTCCAACTGCCGAATTTGTAACTGTAACAGATAAAGAAGGACTGAAAGAACATTTCGCATTTTTACCTGCCGCGCAAAAACTGGGTGAAGGCGGTTATGATGGAAAAGGCGTGCAACTGCTCCATGGTGAAGATGAATGGCACCTGGGCTTTGATGCGCCAAGTGTATTGGAGAAAAAAGTGGCCATTGACAAAGAAATCGCCGTATTGATCGGGATCGATTCTAAAGGAAATATGGCCATCTATCCACCTGTTGAAATGGTATTTGATCCGCAACTGAATCTCCTGGATTATCAGATTGCCCCGGCAGATCTGCAGGATAAAACCCTTTGGAAAATAGAAGCTATTGCGCTCAAATTGGTAAAAGCATTGGGGTCTGCCGGACTATTCGCCGTTGAGCTATTCATCGATAAAGAGGGGGAAGTACTGGTAAATGAAGCGGCACCAAGGGTACATAACAGTGGCCACCATACCATTGAAGCACATTCCTCTTCGCAATACGATATGCTCTGGAGGATTTTGCTGGATTACCCATTGGGATCAACTGCTGCAATTCTGCCTTCCTCACTTGTAAACCTGATCGGAGAACCGGAATTTTCCGGAGATGTCCGCTATGAAGGACTCGAAGAAGTTTTGGCTATGGAAGATGTCTATGTTCACCTTTATGGTAAAAACCAAACCAAACCCGGTAGAAAAATGGGGCATGTTACAATCCTGGGGAAAGATCGCCACGACCTGGTAAGAAAAGCACATCAGGTAAAAAGAACGCTTAAAGTAAAGAGTTGAGTGCTAATTAGAATGTGTTTTTTCCGATCATAACTTTTATTTACCGCTCATCCAAAGAAAACAGGAAAGTCTTTCAATTCAGCGACTTCTACCCTGACTCGAAACATTAGGCAGGTTTTATCTGTTAATTTTACCGTTGAGCAATACTTAAACAAGCAAACACATTCATGCGAGCCAATACATATTGTCTTACTGTTCTATCCATTGTCTGCCTGATTGGCGGATGTAAATCAGATGATAAGAAAAAAATTGCCCCTCCCCAATCCGGTACTTCAGCAAGGCCGGCACAGGTAATTAAAGTAGAGGCATTTGAACTTAAAACCAGCAGCGTCAGTGAAAAACTGGAAGTACCCGGCAGTATTGTCCCATTCGAAGCAACCGAATTAAGACCGGAGGTTTCTGGAAGAATTACACAATTGAATATCCGCGAAGGTCAACAGGTAGGAAAAGGAACCCTGTTGGTTAAACTCTACGATGAAGATCTTCAGGCTCAATTAAAAAAATTACAGGTACAACTGAATATTTATGAGCAAACAGCCAGTCGGCAGGCGGAGCTTTTAAAAATTGACGGTATCAGCAAACAGGAATATGACCTGAGTGTATTACAGGTGAATAATATTAAAGCTGATATTGAATTGATCCGTACCTCAATTGATAAAACAGAAATCAGGGCTCCTTTCTCGGGGCGACTCGGACTAAGAAATATTAGCATGGGTGCTTATGTAACACCTGCCACCCTGATTACCAATATCCGTCAGGAAAATGAACTAAAACTGGAATTTACCGTTCCGGAAAAATACAGCAGCCGGATTAAAACCGGAACGCAGGTAAAGTTTACCGTAGAAGGGATGAATAAAACAATTCCGGCAAGGGTTATTGCAACTGAAGAAGCTGTAATGGAAGATACCCGAAGCTTACGGATCCGTGCGGTTGTACAAGGAAAAGCACCACAACTCATACCCGGTGCTTTTGCAAAAGTACAACTGGATTTCGGTACCGATAATCAGGCACTGATGATTCCGACACAGGCTGTAATTCCGCAGGCCAGGTATAAAAAAGTAATAGTTTATCGCAACGGAACAGCTGTTTTCGAAACCGTTACTACCGGTGTCAGGGATAGCAGTAATGTTCAGATTACATCGGGATTAAATGTTGGTGATACAATCGTTACGACGGGATTATTATCCATAAAACCCGAGGCAAAAATTGCCATTTCCAAACTTAATTAATACACCATGAATATATCCGAACTGAGTTTACGGCGGCCGGTATTGGCGATCGTATTAAACGTGGTGATTATCGTATTCGGACTGATCGGTTATAAATTTCTGGGCGTTCGCGATTATCCTGCCATCGATCCGCCAATTGTAAGCGTTCGAACCTCCTATGCCGGTGCCAACGCAGATATCATTGAATCACAGATTACCGAACCTCTGGAAAAGGCAGTGAACGGAATTGCCGGAGTTAAAAACATTACCTCCAGCAGCAGCCAGGGTTCTTCCAATATCACGGTAGAATTTGATCTTTCCATTGATCTGGAAGCAGCTGCGAACGATGTGCGGGATAAGGTATCGCAGGCTGTAAGATCTCTTCCCGATGACCTGGATTCTCCCCCGGTTGTTTCCAAAGCTGATGCCAGTTCGGATGTTATCATCTCCATGACGGTACAGAGTAATACCCGAAACCAGTTACAGGTAACGGAATATGCTACTAATAATTTGCTGGAACGCCTGCAAACCATACCCGGAGTAAGTGGTATTCAGATTTGGGGAGAAAAACGCTATGCCATGCGGATCTGGTTTGATCCGTCCAAACTCTCCGCATATGGCCTCACTCCTGCCGATGTTCAGGCTGCCCTCAGAACACAGAATATCGAACTTCCATCCGGAAAGATCTCCGGCAATGCAACTGAATTATCCGTTCGTACTTTTGGATTACTAAATACAGAAGAAGAATTCAATAATATCATTATTAAAAATGTAAATGGTGCCGATGTCAAACTCAAGGATATTGGTGAAGCTGTTTTGGGTCCGGAAAATGAAGAAACCATCCTGAAGGAAAGCACCATCCCCATGATTGCACTGGCGCTTGTGCCGCAACCCGGCTCCAATTATGTTGCCATCAGTGAAGAGTTTTACAAACGATTTGAACAGATCAAACAAGACGTTCCGCAGGACATAACTCTGGATATCGCATTGGATCAGACAAGGTTTATTACCCGATCCATTCTGGAAGTAGAGGAAACCCTCCTGATTGCATTTGTGCTCGTAGTATTAATTATCTATTTCTTTTTCCGCGATTGGATCATCGCCATTCGTCCCTTAATTGATATACCGGTATCACTGATTGGTGCATTCTTTATTATGTACCTATTCGGATTCACCATCAATGTATTGACCCTTTTAGCTATTGTATTGGCAACAGGACTTGTGGTTGATGATGGTATAGTTGTAACGGAAAACATCTTTAAAAAGATGGAGAAGGGCATGGATAAATGGCAGGCAGCCAAAGAGGGATCCAAAGAAATCTATTTTGCCGTTATCGCCACGTCCATAACACTTGCAGTCGTATTTCTTCCCATTTTATTTTTGGAAGGATTCGTAGGCAGACTCTTCCGTGAATTCGGAATTGTTGTAGCAGGAGCGGTATTGATATCTGCATTTGTATCCCTTACGCTGACACCGGTACTAAACGTGAAGCTTACCCGAAAGTCACAAAAACCATCCTGGTTTTACCGGAAAACGGAACCCTTTTTCGAAGGGATGGAAAATTTATATAAACGCACACTCTCTGCATTTATGCGGGTTCGCTGGATCGCGTTTCTCATAATTGCTGCATGTTTTGTCCTGATTTATATTATCGGCACCAATATGCAATCTGAACTGGCTCCAATGGAAGACCGCAGCCAGTTCCGTTTATCCATTACGGCTCCGGAAGGTACTTCCTTCGACTATATGGACAAATACATTGACCGGATTGGAAATTTCGTATTGGATTCTGTTCCTGAAAAACGGGTAATGATTACCGTTACATCACCCGGATTTTCCGGTAATGGTTCTGCCAACTCCGGTTTCTTACGAATGACAATGGTTGATCCTTCAGAACGGGTAAGGAGTCAGCAGGAAATTGTGGATATGGTTAACCGAAATCTTCCCCGCTTCAATGAAGGCCGTGCATTCGCCATTCAGGAACAAACCATTCAGCAAAACAGAAGAGGCGGACAACCCATTCAGTTTGTAATCCAAAATGTAAATTTTGAAAAGATCCGCGAAGTTTTGCCTAAATTCCTGGATGAAGCCAATCGAAGTCAGGTGCTTCAAAGTGTGGATGCGGATCTCAAATTCAACAAACCTGAACTACGCCTTAATGTTGACCGCCTGAAAGCCAGTCAGCTTGGGGTTTCAGTAGAAGATGTTTCCTCCACCCTTCAATTGGCGCTGAGTAACCGACGTCTGGGTTATTTCACCAAAGATGGAAAACAATACCAGGTGATTGGCCAACTCGCCCGAAATGACCGCGATGAACCTACCGATTTGAAAACAGTATACGTTCGAAGTGCAAGCGGACAAAGCATTTCATTGGATAATATTGTAAGTTTTGAGGAAGAAACCACCCCTCCTACTATTTATCATTTTAACCGGTATAAATCTGCCACCATTTCAGCCGGACTGGCTCCAGGCAAAACAATTGGTGATGGTGTTGCAGAAATGGAACGCATTGCAGATGGCATGCTGGATGAAAGTTTCTCTACGGCATTATCAGGTTCTTCAAGAGATTTTCAGGAAAGTTCCAGTAATACCAGCTTTGCATTTTTACTGGCACTTGGACTGATTTTCCTGATCCTTGCAGCTCAGTTTGAAAGTTTTATCGATCCTTTCATAATTATGGTAACCGTACCATTGGCAATAGCAGGTGCCTTGATTTCACTGTGGATTTTTGATCAGACGCTTAATATCTTTTCCCAAATCGGAATGATTATGTTAATCGGTCTGGTTACCAAAAATGGAATCCTTATTGTTGAATTTGCCAACCATAAACGCATAGAGGGTTTAGCGAAAACTCCTGCCGTTATTGATGCAGCAGTAAGTCGTTTACGCCCCATCCTGATGACCAGTCTGGCTATGGCTTTGGGTGCTTTACCCCTGGCACTTTCATTGGGTGCTGCATCTACCAGCCGGATTCCATTGGGTATTGTAATTGTGGGTGGTATTCTATTTTCTCTGGCACTAACTCTTTATGTAATTCCGGCCATGTATTCGTTCATGTCATCCAGAAAGAAAACGCACAGCGAACTGGATGAAGTGGTAACAGTACCTGTTTCGGCCTAAATAATGTATGTTTTTATGATACGCTACATAGTTTGTTGTTTTTTGATCTGCTTATCCGGCCTCAGTAGTTCTGCCCAGCAGGTATTGAGTGTGGAAGCTGCTGTGGACCTGGCATTGCGAAATAACTATGATATCCGTCTCGCCAAAAACGATTCCAGCTCCTTTGCATTGGATAATGAGTATGCCTGGGCTGCATTTCTACCCCGCCTGAATGGAACAGCCACCAAGGTTTGGAATACCAATGCACAAAAGCAGGAACTGGCAAATGGATCCAAACGCGATACATCGGGACTACGTTCCAGCACCCTTCAGGCTTCACTCAATTTGAACCTGACCCTGTTTGATGGTTTCAAAATGTTTGCCACCCGCGATCGGGTTGCAGAATTGGAAAAACTGGGCATCCTTAATTTGAGAAATCAGGTTGTTAATACAACGGCGGCGGTGATTAGCAATTATTACAATATCGTTCGGCAAAAACAACAGTTGAAAGCTATTTTGGAGCAAAAAAGCATCAGCGAGGAAAGAGTAAAACTGGCCGATAAAAAGTTGAGTGTGGGCCTGGGTGCCAAACCGGAATTATTACAGGCAAAAGTTGACCTGAATGCATTTACAGCCTCCCAATACCAACAGAACACACTGATTGAACAGCTAAAGGAACAACTCAACCAGCTAATTGGCTTTGATAAAAATGCAACTTATGAAGTATTGGACTCGATTCCCATCCGGAATGATATGACCCTTGATGAAATTCGTACTGATCTGGATAATCAGAGTCCACAATTACTGATTGCCAGAAAAAACATTGACATTGCAAAGCTGGTTTTGAAAGAACGGATTGGCGACCGATTCCCTGTTCTTAGCTTTAACTCTGCATATAATTTGAACCGCCTGACCAACCAGGCTGTTATCAATAATTTCACTCCGCTCTTTAACCGAAACCTGGGATTCAATTATGGCTTCAGTTTAACCCTGCCCATATTAAACGGACTGAATGCGAAACGTCTCCAGCAACAGGCCAGAATTAGTGTTTTACAACAAGAATTGCTCCTTGATAATACCCGCACCCTGCTGGATGTGCAGATTAATAATGCCTTTAGGGACTATGAACTGCAAAAGAAAAACCTGACACTGGAAGAGGACAATATACTGTTGGCAAAAGAAAATGTGTTCATTGCGCTGGAACGTTTCAAGCAGGGTGTGAGTACCTATCTTGAATTAAGGGAAGCTCAGATAAGTCTGGCAGATGGCTATGACCGGCTCATCGCTGCCCGCTACAATGCAAAACTGGCAGAAATTGAATTAATGCGCTTAAAAGGCATGTCCGATTACTAGAAATTCCGGTTCTTTGCGGTCTAATCAACTTTCCCAAGCATCATGAATATTACAAGTGCTCCACAGGTAGGTATAATAATGGGGTCTGATTCTGATCTCCCCATCATGCAGGCCGCTGCCGATCTATTAACCGAATTCGGAATAAGCTTTGAATTGACAGTGGTTTCTGCCCATCGGACCCCGCTTAGAATGGTTCAATATGCTCAACATGCGAAAGAAAGAGGCCTCAAAATAATTATTGCAGGTGCCGGCGGGGCTGCTCATTTACCTGGCATGGTGGCATCCATTACTTCATTACCTGTAATTGGAGTTCCAATAAAATCATCCAATTCCATAGATGGATGGGATTCTGTTTTATCCATCCTGCAAATGCCCAATGGAATACCTGTTGCAACAGTTGCACTGAATGCGGCCAAAAACGCAGGCATACTTGCCGCAACAATTATTGGAGCATTTGAGTCGACAATTGGTGAAAAAGTTGCAGCCTATAAAGTTCGTTTAGAAGATGAAGTGCTTACAAAGGTTGAAAAACTGAAAGCAGGCGGACAACCAAACCGGTTTGATATGTAAGATTTGGTTAGAGGATGCTGATGATGAATTGCTGATCGATAGCGGTTGATTCACGGTGCATTTTTTCAATAAATGCCGGTCCATATTGGGCATAGTATGGAAGAAAGTTTTCCACTCTTTCCTGTAAGGAATTGTTCGGAAATAAGCTGCTGCGGATCAATTTCAATTGCCTCGACTGATCGCTGAACTTCCGCTTTTCCGCACGCAACATTTTTTTCTCTAATTCTCCCAATTGTTTCAACATCCGCTTTTCCAATGCAGCAACATGGGGATGAAGAGTTGTATCAATACTACCGGCCAATTTTTGCAAATGCTGGTAGAACGAGGCAGTATCCCTTATTTCATTGGTTAAATGTACCTGCACTGAACTATCGCGTTTAACCAGTTCATTCAGCAGTTGCTCAGCCGATTGAAAAAAATCAACCGGCTCCAATTCCAGCCTTTCAATTTTTCCAAGCGTTTTATGCGTAACAAGTAAAAATGAATTCCGAACCACCTGTACCGGATACGGAACCTTATAGTGATAAAACAGATCTTTCAATTCCAGCCAATAAGCCAGTTCTCCTCCTCCCCCAATAAAGGCAATATTTGGCAGAATAGTTTCCTGATACAACCCCCGTAAAATCACATTCGGACTAAATCTCTCAGGATGCGCATTTAGTTCCGTCCTTAATTCTGCTGATGAAAACTTAAGCGAGGTATCTACCACAGAAAATCCATCGCCCTGTTTTTCAATCCTGTTACGAATTCCATCTTCCAGATAAAAAAGATTTATCTCACGTGGATTGGCCTGTACTTTATAACCGGCTGACAGGCGTTTATTCGTTTCCGTTACAATTGCCGAGGGAGTATGCGAAAAAAGGTCCTCTTCAAATACCGGCAACATCAACCTCTTGAGTTCCGGTTGATCTGCAATTAAAACGACCAGTCCGTATGCTTTGAATAGTTCATGTACCAGTTTGAAGGTTGCTGTCTGAATATCCGGACTTTCCAGGTAGGCTTTCTTCAATAGCTGAATTAGCTCTTCCCCAAAAGGCAATACCGAGAGTTCTCCCTGTATTCTGTTTAAAATAGGTTCAAGCCCCTTTGTTTTCATCCTGCCTACTGCTCCTGTTTGTTTGGTATTCCAGATCAGTTTATCGCCACTTAGGAAAATCTTGCCCAGTTCGTCGAGGTCTGCATCTTCACTTCCCATATAAAAAACCGGAACAAAATCTGCCGAAGGTTGCTTTACTTTCAATTCTTCAGCAAGTCGGATGGCATGTAAAATTTTATAAACAAAGTACAGGTAACCCGTAAAAATATTTGGTTGATGTGCTGTACAGACGGTATAAGTGGTTGTCTTCTTTAATAGCTCTATGGATGCAGTCACCTTTTCATCCGCATCCAGTCCGGCAGCCCTATATTGATTTTCCAGCGCCTGAACCAGAACTGTTCGATTCACAGGTGCTTTATCCCTTTTCCGCATGGCAGCTTCCAATCCTTCCCAGGAAACAGGATGCTCGTAAAATGGCTGCAGTGTTTCCTTTCCGCTGATATAATCCAGCACGATTTCATTGAAAAAACCCGTTGAAGCATAGGGAACTACACTGGCGGAACGAAGCGGACTGATTGAATTGCTCATTGTTTTCAAATCACTTGTAATAGAGTGGCGAAGTTCTAACCTGTAAGAACAATCTCCATCGAATAAAGTTATAAATCCTTGTTAGGATTCTGCAGCCGGCATTTATCCAAACCGTTCAGGATGAAAGGGACTTAAATCCATGGATACGGGTTGTTCATTTGCCAGTTCACTGATTAATTGTCCGGTTCCAGCACCCAAACTCATCCCAACCATCGCATGTCCGGTTGCTATCAAAAGGTTATTCCATTTGGAACTGCGACCAATATAAGGAAGCCCGTCTGCAGAACAGGGACGGAATCCCGACCATACATTGGCATCTTTCACGGCAGGCAATTTAAAATCAGGAAAATATCGCTGTACCGCGTTCAGAATTCCCTCTACTCTTTTCAGACGAGGTGGCTGGTTCAGGGAGGTGATTTCCATGGTTCCCCCAAAACGAATTTTATTGCCATCCATTGGCGTCAGGGCTACCCGACCTTCCATCAAAACCGCAGGATGATTCAGTTTATTGGGCGAATCTTCCAGCGTAATCGAATATCCGCGTCCACCTACCAGTGGCAAACGGAGTCCTAGCTGCGCTGCCAGTTCCCTGCTCCAGCTACCGGATGACAGAACCACAGTATCTGCCTCATATGCCCCCTTATTGGTAAGAACCTTCGAAATTTGACCGGCTTTCTTTTCAAACCCAGTTACCGTTTCCTTTGTCCTGAATTCAACACCTATTGTTCTAAGGTGCTGTTGCAGGCTTGTCATGACCTTATTGGGATACACATGGGCATCACATTTAAACCAGAGCGCACCTTTAATAGCAAGGCGGGTTTGGGGTTCCAACGCCTGCACCTCATCATAGGATAATATTTTTGCATCTAATCCAAGCTCAAGCGCATCCGCACAAAAATGATGGGCATGGTCCTCTTTCTCCGGTGTTTGAAAATATTCCATCAGGCCTTTGTGTTCATAGGAAAGCTCGATACCCGGAATCGATAACCAGGAGAGGTAAGACTGCTGGCTCAACAAACCGATATCGCGCAAAGGAATAGCCGCCTTTTTCACTTTTTCAGGAGTAGCCGATTGCATAAAACGAAGTCCCCAGTCAATAAGCGAACGACTCAGCCTTGGTTGCACGTAAAACGGGCTGCGGCTGTTCCACATCCATTTCAAGCCCTGTTTTATAATGCCGGGGGTTGCAAGTGGTACAAAATGCGAGGGACAAACATAGCCTGCATTTCCATAACTGCAGTTATCTGTAAGATCATTCCGATCGATAACAATAACCTCCCACCCTGAATTTTTCAGGTACAAAGCCGAACTTAAACCAACTATTCCACCGCCTATAATGATCGCTTTCATAGAAAATTACTAGAAACGAAAGTACATAAATGCGGTTTGAATAAATCAGCCCGGAAAGCAGTAAATTTATAGAAACGCTGTTTGTCATGGAAACCTATGGAAGGATTCTTCTCATTGCCATGCCCATTTTCCTGCTACTGGTACTTTTTGAAAAATGGTATGGCTGGAGGAAAGGAAAGGATACCGTACGCAACATGGATATGATTGCCAGTCTTAGTTCTGGAATAACAAATGTTACAAAAGATGTATTGGGACTAAGTATCGCTATCATCAGTTATGGCTGGCTGGTGCAGCATCTTGCGATTTTTAAAGTTCCGGATGGATGGCTCACCTATCTGATTGCTTTTATTGCCCTTGACCTTGCCGGATACTGGGTACACCGTATTGCACATGAGTATAATTTTTTCTGGAATAACCATATCATTCATCACAGCAGTGAGGAATTTAATCTGGCTTGTGCTCTTCGCCAAAGTATCTCTTCGATTGTAAAACTTTTTACGATTTTTTTATTGCCCGCTGCTGTTTTTGGCGTACCTGAAAAAGTGATCACCATTGTTGCCCCCTTACATTTATTTGCACAATTCTGGTACCATACCCAACACATCAATAAAATGGGATGGCTGGAAAAAATTATTGTCACACCTTCTCATCACCGGGTTCATCATGCCCTGAATCCTCAATACCTTGATAAAAATTACGGACAGATTTTTATCTTCTGGGATAAGTTATTCGGCACCTATCAGGAAGAACTGGAATCGGTTCCTCCTGTATATGGCATTACCCGTCCTGTACATACCTGGAATCCGATTAAAATAAACTTCATGCATCTCTGGTTACTGATACAGGATGCCTGGCGGACGCAGGACTTGAAAGATAAATTCCGGATCTGGCTTATGCCCACCGGATGGCGCCCAAAAGATGTCGAGGAAAAATATCCGGTTTATAAAATTGAAGATCCCTATCACTTTGAAAAATACAATCCGGTTGTATCAAAAGAATTGCAATGGTGGAGCTGGTTTCAGATTTTACTTTGCCTGCTCTTTATCAGTTATCTTTTCGGTTATATAGCACAGATAGGTTCACCCGGTATTTTTATATACGGACTTTTCATATTCCTGATGGTCTATGCATTCACTGAATTGATGGACAATAACCGGGATGCCATTTATTGGGAAATAATAAAAAATCTAATGGGCCTGGTTTTACTTTATAAACAGGGTGACTGGTTTGGAGCAGGTGCACTCTCTCCCCTGATTCCAATATTAATTGCCCTTTATTTCATAGGTTCAACCTTTGTTGTATTTTATTTTGTTCGTCAGCCAAAAACTTCACTTACTCCGTAGGAGGACGGTATTGTGAATCCGGATTATCAAGTACAATAATCCAGTCCTGCCCAATTCCAAGCGTAGGTGGCTTGATTTCAATCACATCTTTACGATAGGTTGAAATTCCACGAACCACATGACCTATTCTTGGATCCACGAACCAGATCTTTACATCCGAACTTTTCATAAACCGGGTATCCACTTTGATGGTTTTGCCAACCGGCATATAAATCATGGCGAAATCATTATCCTTACCCCGAAAGGCGGTGATAAATTCCGATGGCTTTGCACTCTGGCCTTCCACCACCATTTTCGGATCATATACTCTTCCCAGGTATGGGCGGGATTCAATTAGTTTACGCAGAAATCCAACCTGAAATGAACCGGGACGATCGAGTCCGGCAGTCCAGCTCCAGTCGGCATAGGTGATCGGTTCATACCGTTCGCTGTAAAACTGCCAAACACCGTGATGACCATAGGTTATACCGCATCCGCCTGCAAAAACGGAGCGGTAACTTTGTTTACGAACATCATAGTCGGTGAAATAACCTTTTTTTTCATCCCATTTGGGCCAGGGATCCACCGGGTGGTCTTCGTAATTGGGCTCTGCATCCAGCACAGGTTTTGGCGAGGGCAGGTTAAAATCGCGCTCAATCCATTTCCAAACCGGAACATCATGGCCGCTGCCATGTCCGCTTTGTACGGTATTCATATTCAGCCAGCTTTCTTTGTGCAGGTATTTGGAAGTGGATTCACCACCGGAAATATGGTAAGTGATAAAGGCTTTATAATCGGTAGCTTCCTGGATTCCGCGAGCCATGGCCCGCCAGATAGGTTTGAAGTCGCTGGAGTCTTTTACCGGCTTGCGATCGCCGCCCAGCATCCAGATAATATTTTCATCATTGCGATAGCGGTTACCCAGCCACTTTCCATAGAGATAGGCGTTTCGCTCGTTGAAAATAACAGGCCCTTTACCCCACTCCTTTGATACTTTATCGCCCCAGGTCGGTAGAAGGGCAACAAACATATCAATTTCCGCTGCCATCCGGATAGTGGTATCAATCAGTTGGAAATACTTTGGATTGGGTTTTAAGGGGTCGTTCTGGTGGAGGGGCAGCGCATTATAGCGATTGGTTTTGGTCAATCCATCCTGCTCTGCAAGAATTACTGCCTGAATGACATTGAACCCTTTTTTATGACGATCGTTTAGATATTGAATAATTTCCTCAAAACTCAGCCGATGGAACAATTCCCAACCGGTATCCGCCAGCCAGAAAAAAGGACGGCCATTCGTTGTTTCGAGAAAATGGGCATCGGCACTCACTTTTAATCGACCATGCTTCCATTGATGCTGGGAAAAGCCGGGCAAAGCAAACAAAACTGCTATTAAAAGCAGCAAAGGGAATTGGATTTTTTTCATCAACCGGGTTTTATCGCTGGTAATATAACGCAACTTTGGGCTGCTTATTTCCATTTTGCCTTGAAATAAGCTAAAACACATAGATATTTATTTCATTTGATGAAATTAACCGGGTATGTCAACAAGAAATGGAATTAAGAATTGGGCCACCTTGTATAAAGAATTGACAGAAGCTATGGAATTTAACCGAGATCCTGCAAAAGCAGGACCGATGGCAGCCTATATGAAAAACCGCTTTGTTTATTTAGGTATTTCACAACCCCTACGAAAAGAATTATCAAAACCATTTCTTATAGAATCAAAACAGCTTACCATGGAGGCTGTTTTGGAAATGGCTAAACAGCTCTGGCTCCTCCCGGAACGCGAGTACCAGTATATAGCGATGGAATTGTTGTATGCAAACAGGAAAAAATGGAATACTTATTCCGGCACTTATTTTCTCCAATTGGTAACGGATAAAGCATGGTGGGATTCGGTAGATTTTATAGCCAGCAAACTAGTAGGAACCTGGCTAGCAGAGGAAACAAATCGAGCTGTTATGAAAGAATGGGTAAAGTCAGATAATATCTGGCAAAATCGAACAGCCCTGATTTTTCAGCTTAATTATAAAAATAAAACTGATGTCGATTTCCTGTTTTCAGCTGTCCGTGCCCTGCAGCATAAAAAAGAATTTTTTGTGCAAAAAGCCATTGGATGGTCCCTTCGGCAATACCACCGCACTTCCCCTGAACAAGTAGAAGAATTTGTGGAAACGATTGGATTATCCGGACTTGCCCGTCGGGAGGCATTGAAACATGCGGGATGAACGGTGAGGAATAGTTGAATAGAATCAGTACCTTTTCAGGACAATCTATCTATATAAAATTTCATTCTATGAGTGATCGATCCTCTTCTTTAAGCAGAAGGAATTTCATCCGGTTATCAGGTATGACCAGCGCGGCACTTACCATCGGCTATTTTATGCCTGCGCTGGGCAATGGGAAGCCGGTTATTTTAAGCGGTGAACAGGCTGCTGCTGCCGGGATTGATCTAACTGCCTGGGTTCGGATTGACAGCTCGGGATTGGTCACCATTTTTAGTCATCGGGCAGAAATGGGCCAGGGAGCCTATCAAAGTATTCCGCAGATTGTGGCCGAAGAACTGGAGGTTGATCTTGCAAAAGTAAAAGTAGAATTTGCACAGGGACATCCATCCAAATACGGAAGTCAGATAACCGGCGGGAGTTCAACCGTTCGGGGATCTTTTAAGTCCTTATTGAACGCCGGCGCTTCCGCAAGGGAAATGTTAATTGCAGCCGCAGCTTCCAACTGGAAAGTTGTAGCCAGCGAATGTTATGCTTCCGAAGGGGTGGTTTATCATCGCCCCAGCGGAAAAAAAGCAGGATATGGTGAATTGGTTGAGAAAGCAGCTACCCTGGTACCGCCGGCAATTGTTCCATTAAAAGCGCGAAAGGAATATAAATTTATTGGGAAAGCTTTGCCGCGATTGGACAACCCGGACAAGATCAATGGAAAGGCTGTTTTTGGCATTGACTTTACCTTACCGGGAATGAAATATGCGGTGGTAGAAAGAAATCCGCGTTTCCATGGTAAGGTGAAATCGTTCAATGATAAAAAGGCACGCGCTGTTAAAGGGGTGATTGATGTCATAAAAGTTGAAATGCCGGTTTTTTCAGGGATTCGGGAGGGGATTGCCGTGATTGCTGACAATACCTGGGCTGCGTTGAAAGCACGAAAATTACTGGAAATAGAATGGGATGATACTGGCTTTGAAAAAGTAAGTACGGAATCTCTGTTTAAACGGATGCGCGATGATCTGGCAAAACCCGGATTGACGCAAAAAGCATTGGGAGATCCGGTTCGTTTTTTTGATAAAGCGGAAAAGAAACTTGACCTGGTTTATGAAACCCCCTATGAGAGTCACAGTGCCATGGAACCACTGAATTGTACGGCACTTTATACAGATGATAAGATTCAGGTATGGGGGCCGATACAGGGGCCGGACTGGATCCAATCTGATATAGCAGGGCGATTTAAATTAGCACCCGAAAAAGTGGAAGTTACTATGACTTTTCTGGGTGGAGGATTTGGTCGTAAAGCCTTTACAGATTATCCAATGGAAGCTGTATTGATTTCAAAAGCGATAAAAGCACCGGTTCAGGTGATCTGGACAAGGGAAGATGATATGACACAGGGACCTTTTCGTCCGGGTGCGGTATATGGTTGCAAAGCAGTTTTGCAGGGAGATCGGGTTAATGCTTTGGAAATAAAGTTATCCGGACAGAATATGGATCACCAGTGGACCCCGAATCCGGATAAAATGGATTATAACCGGAGCACAACCGAAGGCTGGTTGGAACCTTTTTTTGAAAGCATTCCAAACTACCGGTTTGCTGATCTGCCAACAGAATCGCCGGTTCCTGTGATGTGGTGGAGATCGGTTTATTCATCCACCAATTCCTTTGCATTTGAAAGTTTCTGGGATGAGATGGCGGCGACAGCCGGCAAGGATCCACTGGCTTTCAGGAAATCCCATATTGGTGGTGATCACGATCGTTACCATAAACTTATTGATAAGGTAAAAGAGGTAACGGCCTGGGATAAGCGCAGCAAAGGATACGGCGTGGCGTTTGCAGAATGTTTTGGATCAATCATTGGAGAAGTGGTACAGGTTTCGCGCAAGGGTGATAATGGAATATCAATCGATAAAGTGACCGTGGTAATTGATTGCGGCTGGTACGTGAATCCGACTATTATCCGTCAGCAGGTAGAAGGAAGTATTATTATGGCCTTGGGTGCGGCTACTGTTCATGCCACCAATTTTAAAGATGGAAAGGCAGTTGAAACTAACTTCCATCAGTATAAATTACCACGACTACCCGAAACGCCGGAAATCGAAGTGATTATAATGGAGAATGAGGAGAAAGCAGGTGGTGTTGGTGAGCCTACGCTGCCACCATTGGCGCCTGCTTTATGCAATGCGATCTTTGATCTGACGGGAAAGCGTATCCGAAAACTGCCTTTCTCGCTTTCGAATTTGCCGGAGGCTTGAATTTAAAAAGCCGGATCAGTTGATCCGGCTTTTTATTTATTCATTTTGACAGTACCTGCTAATTTATTTACGGGCTGCTTTTACCTGAGCGGGAGTAAATACTGCTTTTGATTTATTTCCCCAGGAGTTGAGGATATAATTGGTAACGTCCGCAATTTCTTCGTCTGAGAGATAGGATTGTTCCGGCATCATCATACTATACACTTTACCATTCACTTTAATTTCTTCGTTGAGTCCTTTTAGAATAACGGTGATGGCTTTTTTGGGATCCTTCAACAGGTAATCCGATTTTGCCAGTGGAGGAAAACTGCCATCAATACCTTCTCCGTTTTCCTGATGACAACTTTGACAATTATTTTCATATACCTCCTTGCCCCGCTTGATGCTGGCTTCCTTTGGATTCTGAACAAAAGCGGTTAAAGAAACACTAACTGCAATTAGTGCAGTTACAATGGCGATTTTTTTCATGCTCGTTTGGTTATGTTTTCCTGGTTTGATTATATGACTCAATTTGGCTCCATTCGGTTATCAGATCTCCTTCCAGGTCGTAATCATAGGCCTTCGTGATTTTTACCTGAACGAATTGCCCTGGTTCCAGTTTTCTGTCTGTATTGATTACAACTTCATTGTCCACTTCCACGCTGTCAAATTCGGTTCTTCCAAGATAACGACCTGCTTCCTTTTTATCAACTATTACCTTAAAAATATGTCCTATTTTTTCCTGGTTTTTTTCCAGGCTGATTTCCTGCTGAACTTCCATTATTTCCTGTGCCCTTGCTTCTTTTTCTTCAGCCGGGATAGTATCTTCCAGTTCATAGGCTGTGGTGTTTTCTTCGTGGGAATAGGTGAAAATTCCTACCCGGTCGAAGCGCATCCGGCGAAGAAAATCTTTTAGCTCCTCCACATCTTCGCGGGTTTCGCCAGGGAAGCCTGTGATAAGGGTGGTACGGATACAGATACCGGGAGATTTTTCCCTTATTGCACCAATAAGTGCTTCCATTTCCTCTCTAGTAATCTGCCGCTTCATAGCTTTTAACATATTATTGGAAGCATGTTGAAGTGGCATATCAATATAATTGCAAACATTGGGGTTGGCATTGATGGCATCCAGGATTTCGATTGGAAATTTGGAAGGATAGGCATAATGCAGGCGAATCCATTCAAGTCCGGATACTTTGGCAAGTTGATTCAGCAGTTCGGGTAATTGTCTTTTTTTGTAAAGATCCAGGCCATAATAGGTCAGTTCCTGTGCGATGAGCATAACTTCTTTTACGCCTTTCTTTACCAATCCCTCCGCTTCTTTTACCAGATCTTCTATTGGCCGGCTGACATGAGCGCCTCTCATTAAAGGGATGGCACAAAAAGAGCAGGTACGGTTACAGCCTTCTGAAATTTTCAGGTACGCATAATGTTTGGGGGTAGCAAGCATTCTTTCACCAAGCAATTCTGCTTTATAATCGGCTTCCAGTTCTTTGAGGATCAAGGGGAGTTCCATGGTACCAAACCAGGCATCTACTTCCGGGATTTCTTTTTCAAGATCTGTTCTGTACCGGTGACTGAGGCAGCCGGTTACATAAACTTTATCCAGTTTACCTTTTTGTTTCAGGGCAACCTGATCAAGGATGGTATTGATGGATTCTTCTTTTGCTTTATCGATAAATCCGCAAGTGTTAACAACAACAATATTATGGTCGAGTTTTGCATTTTCATGTACCACAGCAATATCATTGGCAAGAAGCTGACCACTCAGCACCTCACTATCCACCATATTTTTACTACAACCCAGTGTAATAATATTCACCTTATCCTTTTTCAGACTTCTGACTTTCATGTTGTTTGTTTTACCGTTTAGGTGTCAGACAGGTGTTGGAACACCTGTCTGACACCTCTCTAACACCGTTCTAACAGTGTTCTAACTCCTGTCTGACGTCTTTAGAAGACTATCAACAAATTCGTGTTTATCGAAGACCAGCAGGTCTTCCATTTTTTCACCTACACCAATAAATTTAACCGGGATCTTAAACTGATTGGCGATTGCCAAAACAACTCCGCCTTTGGCAGTTCCATCCAGTTTGGTGATGGCCAATGCGGTAACATCGGTGGTTGCCGTGAAATGCCGGGCCTGTTCAAGCGCATTTTGACCCGTGGAACCATCCAGCACCAGTAAGACTTCATGCGGCGCATCGGGAATAACCTTTTGAACCACCCGTCGAATCTTTCCAAGCTCATCCATCAAATGGGCTTTGTTGTGTAAGCGTCCGGCTGTATCTATTATGATAACATCCACCCCTCTGGCAACACCACTTTGAACTGTATCAAATGCAACTGCTGCCGGATCGGACCCCATATCCTGCTTTACAATCGGTACACCGGTTCGCTCACTCCAGATGGTCAGCTGATCTACTGCTGCCGCACGAAAAGTATCGGCTGCACCCAGTAAAACCGATTTACCCGCTTTTTTAAAATTATAAGCCAGTTTTCCTATTGTAGTAGTTTTTCCAACACCATTAACTCCAACCACTAACATGACATATGGTTTGGATGGCAACTCTGACTGGAAAGAATAGGTATTAGCCTCCGGCGCATCTACCAGGATTCCGCGAATTTCTTCCTGAAGGATCCGGTTCAGTTCCGAGGTATTCAGGTATTTATCCTTTGCAACCCGCTTTTCGATCCTGTCTATCAATTGAACCGTCGTATCCACTCCCACATCCGCACTTACCAGGGCTTCTTCCAGATTATCCAGTACTTCTTCGTCAACTGTACTCTTCCCGGCTACGGCCTTGGTAAGCTTGCTGAGAAAACTGTCCTTGGTTTTTTGCAAACCCTGGTCGAGCGACTCCTTTTCTTTCTTTCCAAATATCTTATCAAAAAATCCCATATTGAAACGATTCAATGGTTAAAACGGCCAGCAGAATAAGGATGCAAATTACGGTATCGCCTATATGCTACCAACTAGGTTTCTTTGCCGACTGGACATTCTGCCTTTTTTCGCAGATTCTTAAAACACAAAAAGCTGTTCCGGTCAACCAGAACAGCTCAGTAGGAATTTTTCCGATTCCAAAATTATTTTTCGCCCAAGAAATCTTTGATCTTCTCTTTGTGAACGATGGCCTCTTTAAAAGTATAGGCACCGGTCTTCGGACTGCGAACAGCCTTGATCACTTTAGTCCAGTTTTTAGCCTCAGCTGCTGCTTTCTGGTCTTTGGTCTTGATCGCGGTTTTTGCTGCTTTTGCCATGGTATGTTAAATTAGAAAATTTGTAAATCAGGTTAACGCGCCTTATTTAATTTCTTTATGTACAGTCACTTTCTTCAGAATCGGATTGTACTTTTTCAACTCCAGACGCTCAGGAGTATTTTTCTTGTTCTTGTTCGTGATATAACGGCTGGTACCCGGCTGACCGCTGGTCTTATGCTCGGTACATTCCATAATCACCTGAACTCTGTTACCTTTCTTTGCCATTTTAAATGCATTTTATAATGATCACCACCTGGATGGCGAACGTTCGCAAATTAGATTTTAGCTCCTTTCGCTCTTAAATCCTTCACTACAGCGTACAAACCATTTTTGTTGATGGTACGCAACCCTTCTGCAGACAACTTCAAAGTGATCCACTTATCTTCTTCTGCAATATAAAAGCGCTTTGTCAACAGATTCGGTAAAAATCTACGCTTTGTCTTAATATTCGAGTGAGAAACGCGGTGACCAGTGATCGGCGTCTTACCCGTAACCTGACATACTCTAGCCATGACTGTCAAAATTTAGGACGGCAAAGGTAGCTGGAATTAATTAGAAAATCAAAAGTAAAAAGGAAAAACTAAAAAAAAACACCCCACGCCGCTTAACCCACCAACCCAGCGGATACTCCTAGCCACCACCCGTCAGGTAAACCCGACGGGTGAATCCTAACAATTCCTTAATTTGAGCACTTCTGCCAGAGTCCCAACTTTGGGGTATAAATGGCTGATAATGACAGATATGGATGGTAAAAGAAAAACAATTGCCAGAGATATTACCTGGTTGTCCTTTAACGCTAGAGTATTACAGGAAGCGGCAGACCCCAGTGTGCCCTTAAGAGAACGCATCAAATTTCTCGGAATATTTTCCAATAATATGGATGAATTCTTCCGTGTACGGGTAGCAACCCTGAAAAGGATGATCGAATTCGGCGGCAAAAAAGTTAAGATTAATATGCACCTGGAAGCCTCCCCGGAAAAAATTCTGGAGGAAATCATGATCCGGGTTCTTCGCCAGCAACACGAATTCAACCGGATCTGGGAAATGTTGTTAGGTGATCTTAAAAAAGAAAAGATCTTCCTTATCAATGAAAAACAGCTCAGCCGGGAACAGAAACTCTTTGTAAAACAATTTTTTGAAGAGGAAGTACGGGTCAATACCATCCCGCTCATGATTGAACAGATTCCGCAACTCCCCTATTTGCGAGACAAATCCCTTTACCTGGCCGTTTTGATGAGTCGGAAATCTGCAGATTTCTCCCGTAAATATTCCCTGATTGAAATCCCTGCAAAAGCTGTTGGCCGTTTTATTCAGTTACCATCACCCGAAGGAGAAAAGCATATTATTCTGCTGGAAGATATAATCAGGTTTAACCTGCCCTCCATTTTTTCCTATTTCGGTTATGAAAAATTCGAGTCCTGGATTTTCAAACTAACCAAGGATGCAGAAATCGATATCGATAACGATGTTTCCACCACCATCATTCAGAAAATTGAAAAGGGAGTTAAAAACCGCCGTAAAGGAAAACCGGTTCGATTTGTGTACGAAAAGGAAATGGACGCTGCATTGCTCGAATTCCTGATGCGAAGATTGAATCTTACCAGCAAGGATAACCTTATTCCGGGTGGGCGAATCCATAATTTCAGGCATTTTATGGACTTCCCCGATGTATTCAGTAAAAAATCTTCCCGAAAAAAACCCTTTCAGCATCCCTTACTGGCAGGAACTTCCAGAGTTACCGATGTTATTCTGGATCAGGATATCATGTTGCATTTCCCTTATCATTCCTTCAATCCGGTTATTGATATTTTGCGGGAAGCGGCTATAGATAAGGATGTTGTATCTATCAAAATTACAGCCTATCGACTCGCCAGCAATTCCAAAATCATCAATGCTTTAATTAATGCTGTTCGAAATGGAAAAGAAGTAACCGTGATGATGGAACTTCGGGCAAGATTCGAAGAAGAAGCCAATCTGGAATGGAAAGAAAAACTGGAAGAAGAAGGTGTGCGTGTGCTGATTGGAATTCCTAACATGAAAGTACATGCGAAATGTTGTATCATCCGTAAAAGAGTCAATAACCGAACCATTCAATATGGCTTTGTCAGTACCGGAAACTTGAATGAAAGCACGGCAAAAATCTATGGCGATCATTGCCTGCTGACTGCTCATCGCGGTATCATGGCGGACATCAACAGAGTATTTCTGTACCTCGAAAAATATAAAACCTCCCCTGATATTTTAAAGGGATGTAAATCATTGATACCTTGTCCGGGTACCCTCCGACGTGAATTAATCAAACTCATTAACCAGGAAATAAGAGCAGCCAAAAAGAAAAAACCAAGTGGCATAACCCTTAAAATGAATTCACTTTCAGATGAAATGCTGATTGAAAAATTATACGAAGCTGCGCGATCAGGAGTGCCGGTTAAATTAATTGTACGGGGCATATTTTCCATGTATTCGGAAAGCAAAAAATTCAAGACCCCGATACAGGCCATCAGTATTGTTGATGAATACCTGGAACACGCCAGGGTCTTCCTTTTCCACAACGGAGGTAAAGAAAAAGTTTATATATCTTCGGCCGACTGGATGGTTCGGAACCTCGATCACCGGGTGGAAATCACTTGTCCGGTTTATGATGCCGATATTAGAAAAGTATTGAAAAATATGTTGAGTATTCAATTGAATGATAATGTAAAAGCCCGTATTCTGGACAACCACCTTCAAAATGAATATGTTCGAAGTACAGGAAAAAAAATCAGGTCACAGGTGGAACAATACATTTACCTTCAATCGAAGCGATCCAAACAACAGGTAGCAGATGAAGCTGCCCGGATTTCCACGCCAAATCCAATTGAACAGTAAAGGGACGAATAAAAAATTAACTATTGAAATTAGCCGCTATTGATATTGGAAGTAATGCCGCCCGTTTGCTTATTACAGAAGTAATTAGGGATGACCAGGGTAAAGAACGGTTTAATAAACTGAACCTGGTTCGGGTTCCGCTTCGTTTGGGATTTGATGTATTCGAAGATCAGACTATTTCACCTCAGAAGGAAGAACATATTATTAAAACAATCCGCGCCTACAGAGCATTGATTGACGTTTATGGTGTAAAACATTATAAAGCATGCGCTACTTCTGCCATGCGGGATGCAAGCAATGGAGCGGCTATTATTGAACATATAAAAAAAGATACCGGTATAGAAATCGAAATCATCTCCGGTGATCAGGAAGCTTCCTTCATTTACGAAAATCATATTGCAGAAAACCTGGATAAGGAGCAAGCTTATCTCTATATCGATGTAGGTGGTGGAAGTACGGAGCTAACCTATTTTAACGATGGTAAAATGGCCTTTAAACATTCCTTCAATATTGGCACAATCCGTCTCTTGAAAAACCAGGTAACGGATGCCCATTGGGATGAAATGAAAGAAAGCATCCGGCAATTCACGAAAGGCGCCAAAGGCATTACCAGCATAGGATCGGGAGGTAATATCAACAAGGTATTTTCCATGTCCAAAAAGAAAGACGGAAAACCCCTCCCACTTGAATTATTAAAAGATTATCACCGTGAGCTCAGCAGTTTCAGCGTTCCGGAACGCATGCGGTTATACAACCTCAGAGAAGACCGGGCCGATGTAATTGTACCTGCTCTTAGCATATACATTAACGTGATGAGGTGGTCGGATGCAAAAGAGATTTTCGTACCCAAAATAGGACTAGCGGACGGGTTGGTGCATATCCTCTATGAGGAAGTCAAAAGTCAAAAGTAGAAAGTTAAAAGTGGAGACTCAATAGGTTGAGAAACAAAACGAAATTCTTATACTCCAGTTTAAAATCCTGACATAGCTTCTTAAAATTCCAGCTCAAATCACGAAACCTCTAACATGAATTTTGAAAAATCCGGACAGGTAAGAAGCTTGTCACTATCCACTTTAAGCCTCCACAAATTAAAAGACTATTCGAAAACATCCATACTGTTGGTTCTATAGTTGGCAGTAAACGCATAAAGCCGCAACGACCATATAACATACCAGAGACGACAGAATGCATGCATCCACACCAGGGCAAATAGAAATTTCTAATAGTAAGTATTCAGACTACGCTAATTTGACTGGTCTTAGACTGTAAGCTTCCCCTAAAACTGGGCCACTATGGATTAGAGTTTTCTAGTTTTTCAAATTCTTTATCCACGAAGCGGTTCCCTTCAATTTGTGAAGGATTTTCGGTCACCGCTTGTGGATAAAGCATCGGATCATTATCCCGGCTTTGGTAATACTTTTCAGCATATCGGACCGGTGATAAATAGCCCAGTGATTTATGTGGTCTTTCCAGGTTGTAATCCATCGCAAATCTTCTGCCATGATCCTTACTTCAGCAAGACTTGAGAACACAAGTAGGCAGTTAGCAAACCTCGGCGTATGCTTCCATTCTGTCGCTCAACAAAGGCATTCTGTGTGGGCTTTCCCGGTTGAATATACAGCAACCGGATGCTTCTGGATTCGCACCATTCCTGCAGCAGGCAGCTGATAAATTCCGGACCGTTATCGCACCTGATGCACGTTGGAATCCCTCTTTCTGCAACCAGGCGTTCCAGTGCCCTTATAACACGTCGCGCCGGAAGAGAGGTGTCAATATCAATAGACAAGGATTCCCGGTTAAAGTCATCCATAACATTCAATAAACGGAAGCGCCTGCCATCAGTCAGTGCATCACTCATAAAATCAATGCTCCAGATTTCATTAGGCGCAGCCGGTATAGCAAGCGCTTCCATGATCCTGGCTGGTAATCTTCGCTTGGTCTTACGGCGGATATTAAGCTTCATATTGGTATAAATCCGGTACACTTTCTTGTGATTCGATTGATGTCCTTTATTTCTGATGCGATGATAGGCTTGCCAGAAGCCAATATCAACGTGTTTATCTGTCAACGCTGTTAATGCTTCCTGCACCGGAGCATCGTCTTTGGGTTTTGCCTTGTAGTTGTAGGTTGTACGAGGGATGCCTACAATTTTGCACGCCTTTCGGAGACTCAATTGCTCTTCTTCACGAAGAAAATCAACCGCTTCCCTTTTCTCCTGAGGCGTTACAATTTTTTTTCTATGAGATTTTTCATGGCCCGGTTCTCAATACAGAGTTCCGCAAACATCTTTTTTAGTTCCGCATGTTCAGCTTCCAGCTCTTTAAGACGCTTTACATCACTGGTTTCCATACCACCATACTTTGCTTTCCAGTTATAGAAGGTGGCATCGCTGATACCCATTTCACGGGCAATGTCCTCAACAATCATACCCGCTTCCTGTTTCTACAGAGCGGCAACAATTTGGCTTTCGGTAAAACTCACCTTTTTCATTTTCGAGATTTAAAGTTAACAATTCAAGTAATTAGTAACTCTAATTCATATAGTCTACAAAAACAGGCTTTGTTGCAGCTGAAGAAGATTCTTCACCTTAAAAAAATTTCAACATATATCCGTATAAACCTGAAGTATAAACTGCCAACAAACGCATAATTCCAACCTTCATTTTACTTTTCTTTGTAAGTTGAATGGAGTATCTTGAAACAGGCGTACTGCATTTTGGGCATTAACCTTAAATATGAAATTAGGTAAACCAAAAGAAAGATTCATTTCTTTGCTTTCAGTAAATAGTTACAATTGTTTTATATGTACGAATTTCTAATTCAACTTCCGAACTTTGAGTTGAATGCCCGAACTTCGGTCTCCCACTTTTAACTTTTGACTTTTAACTTTCCATCATGTCCGTTCATAAAGAAGTAAAAAAAGTAACCACCAATACCCTCCTGAAAATGAAATCAGCAGGTGAAAAAATTGCCATGCTGACTGCTTACGATTATTCCTTTGCACGAATTTTTGATGAAAGCGGCGTGGATGTATTGCTGGTAGGTGACTCTGCAAGTAATGTAATGGCGGGCCATGATACCACTGTGCCCATCACACTGGAACAGATGATATACCATGCGCAATGTGTGGTACGCGGGGTTAACCGCTCTCTTGTAGTGGTTGATCTTCCTTTTGGATCCTATCAATCCAATTCGGATATCGCCCTGGCAAGTGCTATCCGAATAATGAAGGAAACCGGGGGACATTCCATTAAACTCGAAGGTGGTGAAGAAGTAGCAGAAAGCATTCGCCGGATTGTAAATGCGGGTATTCCGGTTATGGGCCATTTGGGGTTAACTCCTCAATCGATCTATAAATTCGGTACCTATTCGGTAAGAGCGAAAGAGGAGGTTGAGGCGGAAAAACTCAAGCGGGATGCGTTAATTCTTCAGGAAGCAGGCTGCTTTGCGCTCGTACTGGAAAAAATTCCGGCTACTTTGGCAAAGGAGGTTTCAGCCTCACTCAGCATTCCTACCATTGGCATCGGTGCAGGAAATGACTGTGATGGCCAGGTTTTGGTGATGCATGATATGCTGGGCATCAATAATGATTTCAACCCGCGTTTTTTACGCAAATACCTGAATTTGCACCAGCAAATTGTGGATGCAGTAGGCCAATATGTGCTGGATGTCAGAAGCCGCGACTTTCCAAACGAGCAGGAGCAGTATTAATTATACCCGGGGCCAACCATCTTTCATCCCATTTTATCCTTGTGTCGTTCGATTGAGTGTCAATCGATTAGCACTGCATTTATAGGAAATAGACACAAGGATTAGACAAGGATAAAGCATGTTGCAGGTCACCAGGCCTGGCAGGCAGCTGTCAGTTACAAAGGTATCCCATGAAGATGGACGCCTGTTTATTGATACCATCCTGAAGCGGAAAACAGTAACTTTGCCGGCTAAAACAGCTTGCAATGGATTTTTTACACGCACTTGGCTTAAAAGATTTCAATCCCGGTACCTCAACCGGATCAAACTGGATGCAATCAACAGGCGAATCAATTCCCTCCTATTCTCCGGTAGACGGAAAACAGATCGGTTCCGTTCAGGCAACTGATAAAGCAGCCTATGAAACGATCATTCAACAGGCTTCGGCAGCATTCATGGAATGGCGGCAATGGCCGGCTCCCCGCCGTGGAGAAATTGTTCGCCAGGTAGGCGAAGCGTTGAGGGCACAGAAGGAAAATCTGGGAAAACTGGTTTCCTACGAAATGGGAAAAAGTTTACAGGAGGGTTATGGGGAAGTGCAGGAAATGATTGATATCTGCGATTTTGCGGTTGGATTATCCAGGCAATTATACGGACTTACCATGCACAGTGAACGCCCCGGCCACCGGATGTACGAACAATGGCATCCGCTGGGCATTGTGGGTGTTATCTCTGCATTCAATTTTCCGGTTGCTGTTTGGAGCTGGAATGCCATGCTTGCCTGGGTTTGCGGCGATGTTTGTATTTGGAAAGCGTCTGAAAAAACACCGCTCTGTTCCATAGCATGCCAAAACATTATTCAGGATGTTTTCACAAAAAATCAGGTTCCGGAAGGAGTTAGCTGCATCGTAAACGGAGGCCGCGAACTGGGGGAATGGATGAGCAAGGATACCCGCATCCCGCTGATTTCTGCTACCGGATCAACCCGGATGGGAAAAGCTGTAGGTGCAGCAGTTGGCGCCAGATTGGGAAAATCCATCCTGGAATTGGGAGGAAATAATTCGATTATTATATCCAAAGATGCCGACCTCGATATGACCCTGATCGGTGCTGTATTCGGAGCCGTTGGAACAGCCGGACAAAGATGTACCACAACCCGCAGGCTGATCATTCATGAATCGGTTTACGAGGCTTTCAAAAACAAACTCATTAAAGCTTACCAACAGTTGAAAATCGGTAATCCGCTGGATCAGCAGAACCATGTTGGTCCGCTTATTGATAAAGCTGCAGTTGAACAATACCTGAATTCTATTGAAGCATGTAAAAAAGAAGGTGGACAATTTATCGTTGAAGGAGGTGTGCTGGAAGGTGCCGGCTATGAAAGCGGCTGTTATGTGAAGCCCTGTATTGCAGAAGCAGAAAATCATTACAGCATTGTGCAACATGAAACCTTTGCCCCAATATTGTATATCATGAAGTACAGTACAATCGATGAGGCAATTGCCCTTCAAAACGGTGTACCACAGGGACTTTCCTCCTCGATAATGACCCTGAATCTTCGGGAAGCGGAACAATTCCTGAGTGCTGCCGGAAGTGATTGTGGTATCGCAAATGTTAATATTGGAACCAGCGGTGCTGAAATCGGTGGTGCTTTTGGTGGAGAAAAAGAAACAGGAGGTGGTCGGGAAAGCGGATCCGATGCCTGGAAAGCCTATATGCGCCGGCAAACGAATACCATCAATTATTCAACCAAACTACCTCTGGCTCAGGGTATTACATTTGATTTTTAATTATATCAACTTAACAGCTTGCAAAAATTACGCGAGCGGCGAACTAATTCCCGCCTTTTTGCGTCATTTTGTATTAGCAATTAAATAAGCACTGCATGAAATTTCTACGAATCTTGCCAGCCACTGCGGCACTGGCTTTGTTTAGCCTCGGAAACGCAATGGCACAGGGAACGAATGTTAATGTGAACAGGGAACTTCCCAAAGGATGGCACCTAACTGATCGTGCTAAAGATGGCTTTTATGGTATCAGCATGGATCAGGCCTATGAATTTGTGAAAGCACGTCCGGGTAAAACCGTTATCGTGGCTGTAATTGACAGTGGTATTGATACCCTGCACGAAGACCTGAAACCCGTTCTCTGGAAAAACCCCAAAGAGATCCCGGGTAACGGAATTGATGACGACAAAAACGGTTATATCGATGATGTGTATGGATGGAATTTCATCGGCGGGAAAGACGGCCGAAATGTAAAACAGGACAGTTATGAAGGCGCCCGGGTATATCATAAATACAAAGCAAAATTTGGAGCAGAAGGATTTGATTCTTCCACATTAACAGAAGAAGAAAAAATCCAGTATGATATGTGGGTAAAAGCTAAAGAGAAAGTAGAAGGTGATGCCGGTGGTGGTGGAGCAGATCTGGTTTTTCTGAAACGTGCATTGGAAAGCAGTCTGAAAAATGACAGTTTGCTGAAGATGGCGATGGATACATCTTCCTACACCGGTAAAGACCTCGAGAAATTTGCGCCATCCACGCCAGAGGGACAAAAAGCCAAAGCCGGGATGTTGTATATTCTCAAAGCCTTCAATATGATGGAAACCGGAAACGGTGAATTTCTGGATGGCTTTCAGGATTTTGTAAGTGGAGAAGAACGAAAAAAAGAAGCGGCTGAAAAAGCTCCGGAAGATTATCGCGGAGCTATTGTGGGGGATAATTACAACGATATCAATGACCGCTATTATGGCAATAATGATGTAATGGCAAATACACCATTTCACGGAACCCATGTTGCCGGCATTATTGCGGCAAAACGCAAAAACAATGTTGGCGTGGACGGGGTCGCTGATAATGTTCGTATCATGGCGATCCGTGCAGTTCCGGATGGTGATGAACACGATAAAGACATTGCATTAGCCATTCGATATGCCGTTGACAATGGCGCGAAAGTGATCAATATGAGTTTTGGCAAAAGCTTTTCGCCAGAAAAAAACTGGGTGGATGAAGCCGTGAAATATGCTGAAACAAAAGGTGTACTCCTGGTTCATGCTGCTGGAAACGATGCATCAAATGTTGACTCTGTTGATAATTTTCCCAACCCTGTGTTCATAAAAGACAAAAATCGGGCTTCCAACTGGATTACCGTTGGGGCAAGTTCCGATCCGCTTGCTGAACCTGGCTTTAAAAGTCTGACTGCCTCTTTTTCCAACTATGGAAAATCAGAGGTGGATGTATTTGCACCAGGCACCAAAATTTACTCTACTATTCCGGGTGGAAATACCTATGGTAATGCGCAGGGAACCAGTATGGCCTCGCCGGTAGTTGCCGGAGTAGCTGCATTTCTGATGAGCTATTACCCTACGCTGACCCCTCAACAAATAAAGGCAGCTATTGAGAAATCAGCGGTTAGTCCGGATACAACGGTTAAAATCCCCGGTACAGATGAAGAAGTGGAATTGGCTGAAATCAGTAAATCAGGTGGCATGCTGAATGCATTTGAAGCAGCAAAAGCAGCCGCCGCAATAGAAGCAGAACAAAAATCCAAACCCGCCCCCAAATCAACCCTTAAAAAAGGCCGCAAAGGATAAATTTTTTCACCGGTCGGGTGCCACCTGACCGGTGATACTTACAACATAAACCAACTACTGTGTACAACATTGTTAATGCCCCTTTTTACGACACCTATATCAAATTGGTAAAAACGGAGGATCTTAGAAAAACGCTTCGTAAGAATACGGAAGAACTGCTTGCATTTTTTGATGAAATCCCCGAGGCAAAAATCGGATATGCTTATGCCGAAGGCAAGTGGACTGTTAAGCAGGTATTGCAGCATATAATAGATGCAGAAAGAATCTTCGCTTACCGTGCTTTACGCATTGCCCGACTGGATCCTACTCCATTACCCGGTTTTGATGAAAACTCCTATGCTGCAAATGCGAATGTTGCAGTAAGGGGCTGGGAAGATATGCTGAAGGAACTCAGGCAACTCAGGAAAAGCAATCTGCGTATGATTAAAGCATTTACAGAAGAACAACTGAATGCGCAGGGCACCGCAAGTGACCATCCTGTTTCTGCTGTTGCAATTTGCTTTATTCTGGCCGGTCATGCGAAACACCACATGAATATAATCAAAGAACGATACCTGTAAAGAAGGTGAAAGGTGAAAGGTGAAAGGTGAAAGGTGAGAAGAGAAGGCAACTTACTTGTATAGGATAAAACTTCCGGCAGAATCCAGGGACAGTTTCTTGTATTGGAAAATTCTCCATATTTTGTTTTGCATGCAATTACAGACGTTACACCTAACAAACTAACAGGTCTTGTAAATCGAACAGCACGCCCTACTCACATAATAAAAAAAGACCGGAAAAATCCGGTCTTTTTTTATACGATTTGTTCTCCGTTACCTTTATCCCTTCTCCCTTCTCCCCTCTCCCATCTCCTTTCTACCATTTCCGCTCTCCCTTCCTCCTCAATTCTCCTGCTTCGATTTATCCAGTTTGCTATCAATTCCCTTCTTCATTGCCAGGTTCTGCTGGTAAATCATATCATTTACTGCGTTGATGGTTTCATCGAGGTAGATATCATTGCGAAGATTTTTCTTCCAGGATTTGTAGCGGGTTAATTTATCCGGATCGGTTGCAAATTTTTCTTCATCACCAGGAATGCTTTCCACTTCCAGTTCATTGTTTAACTTATAAAGTGATTCAATCTGTTTAACGGTAGCATTCACTTTTTTCTTCTCTTCCCGGAACTTCTGTAAATTGAGGGAATATACCCGGTCATTTTGCTCAGCAAGCCAATCGGTATTTGTTTTGATCAGATTAAAGGAATGATTCTGATCTACCCGCATCTGACTGTTACGAACCACCTGATTCAGGTCGTACGGCGATTTCCAGGTAGAATAATCTGCCTTGGCAATTTCATCCCATCCCAATGCTGTTGGATCGTCCTTTTCACGCAGTTTGCTTTTCTCCAAAACATCCGGAACAACAATATCAGAGCTAACTCCCTTTAATTGAGTTGAACCGCCATTAATCCGATAAAACTTCTGCAGGGTGAGTTTAATGGTACCAAGTTCGCTATTGGAACTGAACATACCGGTTTCTTTATCCAGACCGATATTGCGCTGTACCGTTCCTTTTCCATAGGTAGACGTACTTCCTATTACCACACCGCGTTTATAGTCCTGAATAGCAGCAGCAAAGATTTCTGATGCTGACGCACTAAATTCATTTACCATAACCGCAAGTGGACCATCATATAATACACTTTTGTCACGGTCGCGCAATACACTGGGTTTACCATCCCGGTCTTTAACCTGAACAATAGGACCATCTTCAATAAACAAGCCAGCCATCTGAACCACATCATATAAAGAGCCACCGCCATTATTACGGAGGTCAATAATAATTCCATCTACCTTCTGCTCTTTCAGTTTAATTACTTCTTTGGCAACATCCACTGCACTCCTGGCTCCTCTTGGATTATCGAAATCAGCATAAAACTCAGGCAACATTATATAGCCGATCTTGCTTTTACCATTTCCAACAACAGCACTACGGGCAAAACTTTCATCCTGTACGATTTCATCGCGGATGATTGGAACAATTTTAACTGAACCATCTGCTTTGCGGAGCGTGAGCCTGACTTCCGTTCCCTTATTTCCACGGATAATTTTAACTGCATCTTCCACGTCAAAGCCGGTCAGATCCACCGGTTCATTAGCTCCCTGAGCTACTTTCAACACCACATCTCCCACTGTAATTTCATTGGTTTTCCATGCTGGAGAACCAGTAATTACAGATGCTATTTTAATATTTCCTTCCTGCAGAGTAAGCGAAGCACCAATTCCAAAAAACCGACCACTCATCTGCTCATCGAAGTAGCGTTTATCGCGGGGAGGAAAAAAAGTGGTATGCGGATCCATTTTATTAGTGATCACATTCACAAACTGGTTAAAGCGTTCATCATCGTTGTATTTCAATTTCAGGCGATCAAACATACGGGCAACAACTTTAGCCACCCCATCTCTGGCCGAAGCTTCCATTTCAGCATTTGACTGCGGCTTAAACCCTTCCTTACCCTTATTCTTTTCCTGGTTCTCCACCATATCTGCATAGCGTTCCAGTGTCATATATTTCAAGCGCTTGCGCCAGCGATCTTTTTTCTCTTCTAAATTCTTCGGATACTCAAGTTTTTCGCTGTCCCGGATGATTGACTCATCCGTTTGAAATTCGAACGGTTTGGCAAGTATTTCTTTCGTCAGCAATTCTGCTTCCTGTACTCTTTTTTTATAGATTTCGGAAAGAGCCGGAACAAATTCCACTTTCCCGCCCAATAATTCTTCATCAATCTTAAGCTCATATTTTTTCAGGGTCTGCACATCCGACTGCAGAAACATGTTTTTCTCCGCATCAACCGTAGCTATATACTTCGAAAAAATTTCTTTCGAAAATTCATCATTTATCTGCTGGGGACTATAATGCACCTGCTGCAGGATATCTCCCACATTGTGTAAAATCTTTTCATATTTGCCGGGGGGATCAGCATGCTTGGTTCCCATTGAGCGGAATCCGATAAACAGGGCACAACTCAGCAGGACCACCAGCACAGGTAAGCTTCTTTTATTAAACATAATTTTCACCAGTTTTTGCATTGTATCAAAAATAACGATAAAACAACCAGCCTTGTTGCCGTGAAAACCAATTAACATTGGATTATGATGAGTGGTTTCTGACATTTTTTTCTTCACTTGCTGAAGGATTCAAATTTTTACCTATTTTTGTGCCCGCTTTGAAAAAAGCACCTGCGATAATACGCATGGAGGCTGTAGCTCAGTAGGTTAGAGCATCAGATTGTGGTTCTGAGGGTCGTGGGTTCGAAACCCATCAGCCTCCCTCTCATCCCCCACACAGTGGGGGATTTTTAATTTTATTACTATGTCACTCTGGCTTTTATTATTACCGCTCATTTCAGCCTTTATTGGATGGTTTACCAATTGGATCGCTATCAAAATGTTATTTCACCCACGTGAACCTAAAAAGTTTCTTGGTCTTACGATTCAGGGCATATTCCCAAAAAGGCAGGAACAATTTGCTGAAAAACTGGGTAAACTGGTAAGTCAGGAACTATTGTCCTTTGATGAAATTGCCGGTAAACTGACGCACCCCGACAACCTGAACCGGTTAACTCCGTATGTGGAAGAGCATATCGATCATTTTCTCCGGGTAAAGCTTAAAGAAGCGATGCCAATGATCAGTATGTTCATAGGGGATAAAACCATTGCGCAGCTAAAAGGCATTTTTATGGAGGAACTGCAACAGCTGTTTCCTGTAATCATGGAAAAATACATGGGTACACTTCAGGAGCAGCTCGATCTTGAAAAAATTGTGGTTGAGAAGGTTCGTTCCTTTTCCTCCGATAAACTGGAACAAATCCTGAACCAGATCATGGCTAAAGAATTCCGATTTGTTGAAATCGTGGGAGCTGTTTTGGGATTCCTGATTGGTTTGGTACAAATCGCCATAACCTGGCTCGCATCAAACTAAGCCGGCTGATTACCATTTAAACCGGAATTCTTCCATTTGTCCTGAATTCTTAAACCAGGCAAGTCTTCAGTTGTCTTATACCATTCATACCAATCGCAACGTTCAATCACCCAAAATGACAGAACTTTGCGCACACTCAGAGAAAAAAACAGTCGAATGAAACATGTATTGGCAGTATTGGTCCTTTTTATAGGATCTATTACTTATGCCCAAATGCCCGCAGGAATGGGCGCTCCCGGAGGCCGTCCGGGTGGTGGCGCAGGAAATATGAATATCGGGCGCTTTTATGGCCGGATCATTGATGCATCGAATAATAAAGGGGTTGATGCTGCTTCTGTCCAGCTCATCCAGAACAAATTTGATGCCGCTACCAAAAAAAGAAAAGACACCATTATTGCCGGAATGCTGACCGATCGCCGGGGTGAATTCAATTTCGAAAGCCTCCCGGTTGCGGCTACCTATAAGCTGGTAATTACTGCAATCGGCTTTAAAACAATAGAGCAGAAAGTTGGCTTTGAACTTAATATGACCGGTGGAGATATGCAAAAAGCGCTCGCCGGAGTTGACAAGGATTTGGGTAATATCAAACTGGAAGCCGACCCAAAAATGTTGGAAAACGTAACTGTTACCGCATCCAAACCTCTTATGTCGATGGGAATTGATCGTAAAGTATACAATGTCGACAAAAACCTGGTTTCTACTGGAAATACAGCGGAAGATATTATGCGGAATATTCCTTCTTTACAGGTTGATATTGACGGCAGTGTTACCATGCGGAATGCCGCTCCTCAAATTTTTGTGGATGGCCGTCCAACCACACTTACGCTTGACCAAATTCCCGCAGATGCAATTGAAAGCGTAGAGCTGATTACCAACCCTTCCGCAAAATTTGATGCCTCTGGTGGTACTGCAGGCATTTTGAATATTGTACTTAAGAAAAATCGCAAAGCAGGATACAATGGAAGCATCCGTGCAGGTATTGATAGCCGATGGCAGCCAAACGGTGGGGCAGATATCAATGTGAAGCAGGGAAAGGTAAATATGTTTGCCAGTGGTAATATCCGTACCCGTAAATCAATTTCAGAAGGTAATACATCGCGTACCACTTTCATAAAGGATCCGGTAACAGACCTGAATCAGGATGATTACAGTGTCAATAAAGGTCAGTTCATGTTTGGCCGTGCCGGGCTGGATTATTTTATGAATAACCGGAATACGGTAGGTTTCTCGGTTAATGCAGTTCGGGGGAGTTTTAATTTCGAAAATGAAAGTGCAATTCAAACCGACAGCCTGTTTCCTGGTGATACCAAAAGCAGTTTCAGCAGGCGTATTTCGGATGGAGAACGCTCCTTCCGGAATATCGGTTCTTCAGTATATTACAAACGACTCTTTACCAAACCCGGCCGTGAATTAACTGCCGACATCAACTACAATCGCAGCAAAAACGACAATAATACCACCATCAATAATGATGTGCTTGCGGCTCCTAACGGAAGTATTCAACGTCGTTTTGGCCAGTTGAATACCGGAAACGGAAACAGTTCCAACATTACCTTTCAAACCGATTTCTCCAACCCATTAACGGCTACATCGAAACTGGAAACCGGATTACGGGTAAATATCCGGAACCAGGAAAGTGTGAATAATATCAGTCTGGTTGATGGAAATGGAAATGCTGTTTTTATTCCATCCCTTTCCTCCCAGTTTGACTATACCGATCGGGTATATGCCGGTTATGTTACCTATACCAATAAATGGAAAAAACTGGGTTATCAACTGGGCTTAAGAGCAGAGAGCTCTGAATATGACGGCGAAGTACTGACTACAACCCCTCCGCCTGGCAGTAAGGATACGCTCATGGGTTATGGTAATAATTTCCCGTTAAGTCTGTTTCCAAGTGCATTCTTAACCTATCAGCTAACGGATGACGACGAACTTGCTTTTAATGTAACACGTCGCATCAACCGCCCGAATTTTTTCCAGTTATTCCCCTTCACCGATTATTCCGATACGCTGAACCTTACCAGAGGTAATGCCAACCTGCGCCCGGAGTTTACTGCCTCATTTGAATTGAGCTACCAGAAAAAATACGCTGCTGGAAATTCATTAATTGCCAGTATCTATTATAAACATACCACCAACCTGATTACCAGAAACCAGGTTGAAATGGAAAACCCTTTTAATGGAAATGAAGAACTGATTATCAGTTATATCAATGCGGATAACAGCCAAATTGGCGGACTTGAATTGATTGGCAGAAATAAAATAACCAAATGGTGGGAACTGGTTTCCAATTTTAACCTTTACCAATCAAAGATCAATGCCAACCAGCCGGGTATTCCCAACCAGGAAGCTATTACTTCTTATTTCTTTAAACTGAATAACAGCATCAAACTGGCCAAGCAATTAACCCTTCAATTAAGTGGAAGTTATACCTCAAAAACCATCCTCCCTCCGGGTGGTGGCGGTGGCGGCGGCTTCATGTTTGGTGGACCGCAAACTACAGCACAGGGGTTTATCCGTCCCCGGTATGAAGTGGAAGCTGCCCTTAGGTATGAATTCCTGAAAGAAAGAAGAGCCAACCTGACATTGGCAATCAATGATATCTTCCGAACCAATATTTATGACCAGTACAGTGCTTCTCCCGGGTTTGAACAAAATACCTGGAGACTGCGTGATCCACAAATTCTCCGATTGAATTTCAGCTGGAGATTTGGTAAATTTGATACTTCTTTGTTCAAGCGCAAGAATATTAAGGGCGATATGCAGAATATGCAAAACATGAACGAAGGGGTGCAATTCTAACACAATGAATCAATATAGTATTCGATTCGGAATGGCCCCTGATGCAGGGGCCATTTCTGTTATCTGCAGTTCCGGATTTTATCAGGTACATGAGTCCGGTTTTGTAAAAGAAGATCTCGAAAGCTTTTGCAAACAGGCTTATTCTCCGGAAGCCATTGCTGCAGACCTGGCCCGGCCAGACCGTTTTTATATAGTACTAGATTTTCAGGAACAAGTTGTAGGCTGCTTACGGATGGCACCTCCAAGTCTCGAACTTGCAAAACCCGATTCGAAAGGATTTGAACTGGCCAGGTTCTATCTGGAGACAGCCCACCAGTCAGGCGGCTGGGGAGGAAAAATGCTGGATGCAGCTGAAGCCGAATCATTAAGAAGAGGGTATGAAAATTCCTGGTTACATGTTTTTGTTCCCAATACCCGTGCACAGGCATTTTATACCAGGCATGGTTACACGAAAATTGGAGAAGAACAACTTATTTACCAGCAATCTCATCCAACCGGCTTTGTTTTGAAAAAGACGTTGATTTAAGCCTATCCTGCATTGGTTTATTTAAAACCCGCACCAACTGTATGGCAGATGACAGCAGAAAGACGATTGCTACTGCCAGATGAATTGCCCTTTGTGAGGCATTGATTCGTTTTACCAGCCATTTGCCTCCAAAAATAAACAGTAGCAATCCGCTGATGGTTCCCAACGCAATTCCAATGGTATAAATATTAAAATGAAGAGCATCCGACTGAAGGAGTTTAGTACTGAAAAGGTAACTGCTCCATAAAAACCAAAAGGGTATCTGAACCGGATTGATGGCACTCATCGAAACACCCAGCCAAAACCTGTTTACCTGATTATTCAGCAAAACAGGTTTCGCCTCGCTGTTTTTTTTTCTGGCTACCAACAGGCTGCTTATCCCCAGTACAGCAAACAACACCACTGTTGCCCATTCCATGTAATAAAATACAGTTTGGTTAGCGAGAATCCAATCAATTCCCTTTAATGATAAACGCACATAAATCAATTCAACCAATGCCACTCCTATTGAATAATAAAGTGATCGCCGAACGTTTTCCTGAACCGCAATCTGCATGGCCGTAATATTCAGTGTTCCAAGCGGAAGACTGCCCAGAAAACTTATTAAAAGTCCGGCAACAAAAAGGAAAAACAGATTTACCATGAAAACATCATCTAAACATATAATTGGGCAATTGTTTTTTCAAACTGAGCATTGTCGCGGAACATTTTCACCCCCTCCGCAAAACTCATATAAGGTATGCCTTTTTTATGGTTCAGCAGGCTGATCCGGTAACACCAGTCCCAGTGCCGGATAATCTCTTTCCAGGCAAAAAAAATTGAATGACGGGGATCATACATATGGGTTGGTTCGGAGCCTGCACCATTTAATTCTATAATGGAAAATGCACTTCCTTCTTCCAATTCCTCCCAGGTTCTGAACCGGATATCCATCCTGCCATAATAAAAGCGGTCTACCTGTTGAAGTATCAGGTCTATTTGCTGTTGAAGAGCTTCACTTGCACGAAAGGTATCATCAATAAACTTTGCACCACGGGCATGATTGCCATAAGGTACCAATTCCTTTCTTTCACCTTTGGCGATTACTTTATCAAGAGCATCTCCATGCATTTTTTGCAACGCATCCAATTGCAGGATAAATCGTTTCTCCTGTTGGCATAATTCTCGAATGGTATGAATACCATCACCAATTACCGTAAGAAACTCTTTACTAACGATACCGGTTATGCGACCTTTTTTTTCTCCGGGCAGGCGACAATAAAAAATCCCAGCTTCCAGTGGAAGATCAGCATATTCCTGCACCAGGAATTCAAGCGGAGATTCCTGGCAGTAAGCCCTAAGATCAGCCGCGTTTCGCAGCTTCCGCACCCCCATGCCTCTTGCACCAATATCCGGCTTGGCTATTAACGGATATTGAAGTCCGGATGCATGAATTCTCGCCATCACTTCATCAGGATCAGCGGGTAATGTTACCAATATTGTTTTGGGATAAAACGCTGCAGGTATCAGGTCATAGATCTTTTTTTTGGATTCCATCAAAAACCCACCGTTTTCAATGGTTGGATTGGAGGCAGAAAAAAAGAAAAAAGATCTTGCCCGAAGGCAATAATAAAACCAAACCGGAACAACAGGTATATAAACGGCAGCGAAAGACCAATATTCCCAGTTGAACAACCGGATAAAAAAGGGTCTGTTCAGCACCTTCTTCAATAGGCTCATGAACTTGTTTCAGATAGGGTGAAAGCGTCGAGTCTACACTCGAATTGCTCCTGGCTTTGTAAATCGCTATAATACATACAGGCATTTTCCTGGTGCCATTCCATGCAGGTTATGCTTACCGTTAGCATTTCATTCCGGCGGTTCATACGCAAATCAATGGAACTATCTCCTTCTCCTCCAAACTGATGAAACAACTGGATAGCGGAAGCTGTTGGCTCCGGATTATTTGTCAGCCAGTCGTTAAACCAGGCTTTCCTGCGTTGTATTACGGCATCCTCGTAAAGCGTTACGGAGGACCAGATATGGGGTTCTTTGGCAGATACATAGCGACTGAATTTAGACCTTCCATCCCACCTGTTTTCCTGAAGCACACCATCCTGAAAAACAATCAGGGTGAAGGGTTCAATCTGATCCAGGTTTACCTGTTCGAACCCATCGAGGAGTTGATCTGCTGAACAGATTTCAAGAAATACGAGTCCCCGGCTTTTCCTATATGGATAAACGGGAATATGTTTTTCCCATCCGCCATTTAACAGAACTGCCATCTGCCCATTAGGTTTCATGGTAATCCAGGTGCCCTGGGCTTCCGGATCTTTGGGAAAAAGCAGGCTGGTTCCATTTACCTGATACCATTTGGGAGGAAGAGCCCTTGCTCTTTGAATTTTTTCATCCCGATTAGAACAAATCAAAGCGCCTCCCGGAACAGGAATAAAACTCACTGTACACATGACCGCTGGTACTTTATAGTGGAGGAAGCGACACCATACCCATCCGGAATCCTGATTCCGGAAAGCTCCAGCAAACCAACCTTGATCAGTGCCATATGATGGATCGTATGTTCCAGGTTATAGGCAATCTCCCGGTAAAAATTGGTATCCAGCTGAACCTGCTCATGCGTATCGGTATCAAACCCGGCATACAATTTCAGGGTTCTGTTAGGCTGATTAATGGACGCCTCGATTTCAGCCAGCAAAGCTGCGGCAAAGTCTTTATCACATTCGATTCGGATATCACGTTGTCTGGACTCATAATTAACCATATCGTTCTGCAATCCTGTTAACAGGCATTGATACATCTCGATTATATGACGGGTATGCTGACCAATGGTAGCACCGGAAAGGTTCTCACAAGATTGGGTGTATTGGGCATTGGTCAATTGATCCATTACATCTGTCATTTGACCAAACGCATTCTGAACAGCTAACTGTAAATGCATGAATTATAAAATGTTGGTTTCGAATTTACTCTTTTTTACTACGTTTTCGGATTTCTTATATGATTTATTGTTTCGCAAGCACTTTTAACCGAACCCGGACTTCTTCCGAGAGACTGATACTACCTCCCCCCACATTAAAATCTCTCCGGTTAATGTTAAACCTACCTTCAAAAAGAACGCCATCTTTTTGTTGGCGGGCGGTAAAGGTCAGCAAAAAGCTCTTACTGATGCCCTTTATGGTAAGTTTTGCAGTCATATTATACGTATCCGGAGATCCGGTGGATTTAAAATCAGAACCGGCAATGGAAATTAGGGGGAATTTTTCGGCATCAAAATATTTATCACCCCGCAAATGGCGGTTTCGCATATTGATACCTGTTTCAATCGTAGCAGCGTCAACCGTAACCATTATGGAGGAAGAAGCTACCTTATCCGGATTAAATTCGATTTTCCCTTTCAACCCCCTGAAACTTCCATCAACCCCTGAGCCAAAATTATTAATTGTAAATGTAACGGCTCCGGCTGCATCCATTGGTTTTAATACCTGCGCCGACAGTAATATTGGCAAAAAGAGCAGGATCGATACCAGCATTCTTATCATACCCCCTAATTTAAGGAATAAGTTAATCCCAGTCCTAACAGATTTGCCTTATTACGGAAGCGATCATTCGGTTCCGGAACCTCCTGAATATCAACCCGTGTTTGGTATTCAGCAAAATAAAATTGATAAATTCCCCGCAAGCCCCATTTGTCGTTAAGCTGGTATGTAAGAAAAAACTCAGAATTAAGGGACCCTTTATCCAGATCACCCGTCAATAATAAATTTAATGAAAGTGGTTTGGCCTCAACCGATTGCTGCTGACCATCCGTGGTAAAAATAGCCGGGGAATTTCGTCCAACAGACAAACCAATCAGGTCAATATTAACACCCACCCTGAATTTTGGACTAATCCGATAGGCCAGTTGTATGGCTGCATTGAATGAAACTACCAATGGACGCTGTACGGTGAGGGTATCCCAGTGCTGGGTTTCCTGTGATGAAAAAACAACTAAAAATGGTGTGGTACTTCCTCTTGAAATGGAGGCAGGTGCCGTCCAAAAATCTTTTTTTGATCCGGAATAAGCGCTGATTCTTGGTCCCAGGCCGATTTCAAGACGTTGTTTTTTACCAAATTTCCAGTGATGCCAGGCACCCAGGCTCAGGATTCCCTGTGAAGAGCCGGCAGCTACCGTCAGATCAAATGATGGACGGAGTTTTTGTTGCGCTTTCATTTTTATGGTGCAGCACAATAGAAAAATAAGCAGAAATGGTTTCATATATACAATTTTGGAATCTGGGAGATCTGGTCCGGGATCTGTTGAATCTTCCGGAACAACCGGTTGCAAGTTGTTCTGCCTCTTCAGGTATCAGTTCAATTAACTCTGTAGCAGTGTTTCAGCAGATTTTCTGCAAGCCATTACAAACAGAATGCATCCCAACAAAAGCAGTTTGGTTTTCACTGTTTGTTTTTTAAGAGTAGTTGAAGAATTTTATCTTTTTCCCACCACACTAATACTATGCAGGAAATAAAAACAATACAGGCATATATAAATAGCAGCGCATCTCCATTAAAAACAATTCCCAAAACAGTAAGGTGAGAAAAAATTGCACCCGACATCAGGCCAACGCCGAGCAATGCACCGAATCTTGTAAATGCCGGCAACAAAAGCAAAACAGAGGCAAGCAATTCCAGTATACCGGTTAGTATTCTGCCCCATGGTTCAATGCCCAATTGGGTAAATAACAGGACCGATTCCAGGTGAGCAGTAAATTTAAAATAAAGCGTTTGAAACAGGAGAATAGCTGCAACCAGGCGGCATATCCATTGAACCCAGCTTTTTTTCATACTGATTTGATTTCTTTTATTTACGGATAATTTTCTCCCAATTTGCATCTCCCCTTGCCTTCAGATTTGTTTCGTTCTTATTCCAGCTGACCAGGGTGTTATTGAAGTATTTATTGTAAAAGAGGTAAAGTTTTCCGTCTATGAGCTTGAACGTTTCCGGGTCTACTTCCACTTTTTTTCCATAATCACCCATGGCAAATGCACACCATCCACCATAGGCCGGTTCATAGGCAGCCGGTTTTTTTTTAAAGGCTTCCCTATTGGCTGCTGACGAAAAGAGCCACTCCACTCCTCTATGGGTAATTGCAAAGTGGGTATCTCCTCTGACTGCCTTCTGCTGGGCATGATAGGCGACGGCATCATAGCCCTGCAAGGCCCGGCCTTTTTCTATGTTCCAGTGGCTGGTACCCGCTTGTGCGGTAGCCAGAATTGATATAATGATTGTGCTAACAAAACTGATGAAATATTTCATTACTGGTGTTTGATTCCATAAAACTAGACACCAGCAAGAAGGAATCTTGTCAGCTAGCCGACAGCTACCAGCTTTTGCAGGGCTTTAACATCCGGAATTAGAATAGCGCTACGTGTAAAGGACAATAAGCCGGTTGCCTCCAGTTCATTGATAGTAGACGTAACTGTTTGCCGGGAGGAACCAATCAAACTGGCAATATCTTCATGGCGTAAATAATTAGGAATATTGACAGATCTGCCTGTAACCGCTTCATTTTCCATCAACATCAGTAAAAATCCGGCTAAGCGGGTTTTTACATCTTTATGAAGCAATCCTACCAACCGATTTTCCAATCTCTTTAATTGATGTCCAACCAGCTTACTGTACCGTAATGCTATCCCTGGTTTCTGTTGTAATAAACGCTCAAATTCTTCAATATTAAATGCGCAAAGACTCACATCACCTTTATATGCCTGGGCAAACTCCCCGTGTAAGTTATTTCGTTCAAGTGTTATCTGACCAAAGACCTCTCCCTTCCTGATTATTTCCTTAACCACTTCCCTGCCCTGTTCATCTATATAACCAATTTTAATGTAACCTTCTTTTAGAAAGTAGAGTTTATTGTGAAGGTGAGATTCAAAATAGAGGTATTCGTTTCGTTTTGCTTCAATAAAATGATGGATAAGATTCAATTCTTCATATTCTTTGTCCGATACATCTGACCAGAGATTGTAATTTCGGATTAGCAGTAACTGTTCCTCCACCCCCATTTGCACCAATGTTTATAGCAAATTAGTCAATTTAGCCTTTACACTAAAAAGGAGATTTCAAATCAATTCGTATAGATTTACAAAAAATACCGATTCTATGCAGGTACCAACGATGGCTGAGCTGATGGCATCCGGAGAACAACCAGAGATCCTTTTTTGGGTGGGTTGCGCCGGAAGTTTTGACCAGCGGGCACAGAAAATTACCCGTGCATTTGCCCATATTCTAACAACGGTCGGAGTTAAGTTCGCAATTCTGGGTAAGGAAGAAATGTGTACGGGTGATCCGGTGAGAAGAGCCGGAAATGAGTTTATGTTTCAGATGATGGCCTACCAGAATATTCAACTATTAAACAATTACGGAATCAAAAAAATTGTTACGACCTGTCCACATTGTTTTAATACTTTGAAAAATGAATATCCAGAATTAGGTGGGCAATATGATGTTGTACATCATGCTACCTATTTACAGGAACTGATTGATACCGGAAAAATTAAAATAAAAGATGGCGGTGCTTTTAAAGGGAAAAAAATCACTTTTCATGATAGTTGCTATTTAGGAAGAGCCAACCAGATTTATGAAGCCCCCCGTAAAGTTCTTGAAGCACTTGATGCTGAACTGGTAGAAATGAAGCGTTGCCGGAGTAATGGCCTCTGTTGCGGTGCTGGCGGCGCACAGATGTTTAAGGAAGAAGAAAAAGGAGTCACCCGGGTAAATTGGGAAAGAACGGAAGAAGCCATTGAAACAGGTGCTTCCATTATTGCAGCAGCCTGTCCTTTTTGTAATACCATGATGACGGATGGTATTAAAACTAAAGAAAAAGAAGATAGTATGCAGGTATTGGATATTGCTGAATTGATTGCAAAGGAGCTATAACTAAAAGCCCCTTATCCTTTCAGATAAGGGGCAAAACCAACCGTCCTGCTAAAATCTTATATACTTAATTTTTTGAATCAGTATTTTCTTCAACTTTCGCAGTAACCCGATTCACAGCTTTTATACTTGCGAATTTTACTTTCTGCTTGGCTATTTCACGATTTTCAGGGCCTGGCAAATCTTTTTCTATTTCATTTTTTCTATTGTCCAGCGCTTCATACAATACTTTGATTTCATCCCAGTCCTCCCTGGTATATCTTTCTTTGTTTTTTTCAACCGTATTGACAAAATTCACATACACATCTTTTGCATTGGCAGCTGTTACCCAGGAAAATGACATATCATTTCCAACTTTACCTGTCCCAAAAAGTTCATCACGCATTGCCTGCTTTGACTCGCCGGCTTTAATATTTGATTCAAATTTTACTCTCAATGATTCAAATTTTTGCTCCGCATCAGCAAGTTCTTCTTTTACTTCTGCAGACAATTCTCTGCCTTCTGCTTTCAGTTCCGCTTTTTTAGCATTGTAGGAAGTACTGATTTCATCCCATGTTTCTTTGCTGTAATTAGAGACATTGGTAGAAACGGAATCAACATAATTTTCAATATCAGCTGCAATTTGCTCATCTTTTGCGCTGTTATTTTCACAAGCTACCATAGAAGTGGCAGCTACACTTAAAATCATTAAATAGTGACTTGTTTTCATGACTGTTTGTAATTAGGTTCACTCCTTTAATTCAACGATTGTGCCATATCTTATTCACAAAAAAAAATAGAATGAAACCAATAAAAACGGGGAAAGGAATACCCAGTTGGTCATCCTTTCCCCATTTAGGTATTAATTTATCAGTACCAGGTCCTTAATCGTACATCTATTGCCTGATTTCCTTCTTTTACAAGTCGGGCAAACTCTTTTATATCACTAAACCCTGCCGGTTGGCGAAAATGGAAAGGATAAACAACGGCAGGACGGAAAGCAAGCGTTGCGCTGGCAGCCTGTTCCACATCCATTGTATAAGGCTTGTTCATGCATAGAAAGGCAATATCAATAGAACGGAGGGATCTCATTTCCGGAATATCCTCCGTATCTCCGGAAATATATACCCGCTTCCCTCCCAAATTGAGAACATACCCATTTCCCCTTCCTTTGGGATGACGTACATTGGGTGAATCCGGTAAATTATACATAGGAATCGCGCTTATTTTTACCCCCTTCAATTCCATCGAATCTCCATTTGCCAGTACGCTGATTTTTTGTTCCGCAGACAGAAATTTTATTAAACGATCTCTTACCGCCCCTGGTGCAATAATGGTCGCCTTTGTCAAATTTAGTTTTACCAGTGTACTGCTATCCATATGATCACCATGAATATCTGTTATTAGGATGATATCTGCCGCTGACATGGTCTGATACCGTTCCGCACCTCCATAGGGATCTACTGCAATCCGGAGATTATTCCAGCTCATCCACAAGGAACCATGATATACCGGCTGAATTTCAAGAATTCCTTTATTGGTAGTGAATGCATCTACCTGAGCCATCGCCCAAAACGACTGCAAAAGCACTACTATCGCCAAACAGATTTTTTTCATATTTTTCGGTTAAACAGTGTATTTATAAGGAGACAATCGGCTCATCAGTTTTGTTCAGTTTTCCTGATATACCGGTCTAAAGCAGGCACGCAATCAAAAGCAGGTTTCTCCCATTCACTAGGTTCATTCAATGCCTCTCGTATTTCTTTTATTTCTTTATTGTAATTGACCACAGGGGTTCTGAAGCGTTCTGCCGTTTTAAGAACCTGCTCCATATCCCAATTGAACATTCCTTTATAAAAATGAGAAGGATGGGTACTGGATCGAATTCTCTTTCTTATTACTACTGACATTTGAAGAAATCCCAGCCGAACCGGTTCCGTAAACCGGGATAGGTCATCCACATCGTTTGAAGCAAGAAAGGTAAACACTTCAGGAGCCCATTCTGTATGTATTAGTCGAATCATTTCACCCTGCCAGTCTGGATGTGTTTTTATTTTCTCAAGAGCTCTGTTGCGAATTTCCGTCTGCTGGTTGGCATCCGTAAAAACGAGTATAAAAACCATATTTTTCAAAACATCACAGGAGTCAATGTCATTAAGCATACGCTGCTGGTTCGAAGAATACTGTTGTTTTTGGTAGATTTTGGAGATGCTCTGCTGACGGATTGCGTCAGCACCCCAGGCAACTATGCCGGATAAAAGTCCAATTGCACCATAAAAAGCCAGCAACAACAAAGGCCATTTTAGGAAGGAATGAGGAAACATGGATAGCAGTCCCGGATTTAATAAAACAAATCCGGAAAGTATTAACAATGGAGGCATAATAGCCGGACCTAAACTTGAAATAACTTTAAAGAAAACAGGCAGCGGGCCTGGTTCATATTTCATTAAGGCACAAAATGCAGTAGTTAGCAGACTACCTAACACCACCAGACTGGTCCAGCCAAATTTTGTCCAGACACTACCTTTAATCCAGTTAAGACCACCCTTGTATGCAATCAATAGAGAAACCAGCAGCATCGACAGGATCAGCCCTAAATTCAATAAGATCACTGCCCATCCATATCCCATTAATCCATCCCCATGCGGTTTGGATTCGACATATAAAACAATAAATAGCCCGAAGTAAAATAAACTGGCAAGAAGCAGTAAAATATTGCCAAGGAGAATCATGGTAAAGGTTTTGCTAATTTACTTGAACTTTGCTTTAAAAAATGAGCCTATATTCAGTTCTTTCAAGAATGTAGTATGAAACGATTTCTGTGCTTTCTAATAATGTCGCTATCATTTCATGGTTTTGGTCAGACAACCTGGTATATAGATATAAATGGAAAAGACACCAATTCAGGATCCAAAGTAGCTCCCTTTAAAACGGTTGAATATGCGTTATCAAAAATCCGAAACGCGCCTGCAGGAGATATCAGCCTGGTACTTGGTCCCGGAATTCATTACCTCCAATCAACACTCCTTATAAATCCGGCAATTCTTAACGGGCATCGTTTACATATTACCGGATCTTCAGAGAAAAAATCCATCCTTAGTGGTGCACAACGCATACGCCCTGATTGGAAACCCTGGAGAAATGGAATTTGGGAAGCATTCATTGGAAATGGAATAAAAGCGGATCAATTATATTTCAACGGTAATGCCTTACCGATGGCCCGTTATCCCAATATAGATTCAAATGCCCGATTTTTTATGGGTACTTCATCCGATGCTCTCAGCAAAAAAAGAATTCAACAATGGGCGAACCCTGAAGGAGCTTATGTACATGCTTTACATCAGGCGGAATGGGGCGATTTTCATTATAAAATTCTGGGAAAAGCTACCCCAGACAGCCTTGTGCTGGAAGGCGGATGGCAAAATAACCGTCCATCTCCCATGCATTCAGAACATCGGTTTGTTGAACATATTTGGGAGGAACTCGATGCTCCCGGGGAATGGTTTTATGACAGTAGGAAAGGCATACTTTATCTTTTGCCGCCGGATGGAAACTCTCTTTCGAAAGCGAGGCTCGAACTTTCACACCTGGATAAATTAATACACCTGGAAGGAACGGAGGCCACACCAATTCGTGCTGTACACTTGTCGAATCTTGTTTTTACTGGAACCAACCGTACATTTATGCATCCCCGTGAGCCGCTTTTAAGAAGTGATTGGACCATCAACCGTTCCGGGGCAATATTGGTGGAAGGCTCCGAAAATATTCAGATTGAAAACAACAGCTTTCATCAATTGGGCGGACATGCCGTTTTTGTAAGTCGTTATAACAGAAATTGCAAAATTGAAGGGAATCATATTTATGAAATTGGTGGAAATGCGATTGCATTTGTTGGAGATCCAGCTGCTGTTCGATCACCTTTGTTCCAATATGAAGAACAACAAAAAGTAGAGGAATTGGACCTGATTCCCGGTCCTAAAACAAATCAATTTCCTTCAAATTGCCTGGCCCATGATAACCTTATTCATACAATTGGGCAAATCGAAAAACAGGTTGCCGGCATACAAATCAGCATGGCAATGGACATCACAGTCAGGCATAATACCATCTATGATGTTCCAAGGGCCGGTATAAATATCGGTGACGGTTGTTGGGGTGGGCATCTCGTGGAATTCAATGATGTTTTTCGAACTGTATTGGAATCCGGCGATCATGGTGCCTTCAATTCATGGGGAAGAGATCGGTACTGGGTGCCCTCCATCGAACAGGTGGATGAGCGGGTAACAACTAATCCGGCCCTGCCCTTCCTCGATATAATTAAACCCATAACGCTGCGGAATAACCGCTTCCACTGCGAACATGGCTGGGATATTGACCTGGATGATGGTAGTAGTAACTATTTTATTTACAATAATCTTTGTCTAAACGGCGGACTTAAATTACGGGAAGGGTATAATAGAACAGTCAGAAATAATATTCTAATCAATAACAGTTTTCATCCACATGTCTGGTATGCAGACAGCAAAGATATTTTCACCCAAAATATTGTTACCAATCCTTATGCTCCAATCCGGATCCGCAACTGGGGGCTGCAGGTTGATTCAAATTTCTTTATACAACCCAAGGGATTAGAGGCTGCACAAAAATCGAACACCGATTTACATAGCCGAACTGGTGATCCGGCATTTAATCTTAGATTTCCAGGTGATTTCTCGGTGCAAAAAGAGTCAGCTGTTTTATTAACGGGTTTTGAAAATTTCTCAATGGATCAGTTTGGAGTGATTTCTCCCTCCCTTAAAAAAATTACAGCTCAACCACCCATCAAAGAAATAGCTCAGCTTAAAACCCAGGTACCCGGACAATTAAATGAATGGCTGGGTGCCACCATAAAAAATATTGAAACATTAGGAGAGCAATCCGCTTCAGGTTCACCTGATAAAAATGGAGTATTACTTATTGATGTGCCAGCCGGAAGTCTGGCTGAAAAAAACAAACTGAAAAGTGGGGATATCATCCGGGAGTTAAATGGTCAGCCGATCGGCAACCTGGCTGACTTATTTACTATTATTCAATCCATCAGCTGGCAGGGACAAACAGAAGGCCTGGTTTTACAAAACCAGCAGTTAAAAAAAATGACCATCCACATGAAATAATCGGCTAATCTTCCATTTCATTCCATTTAAAGAAAATTTTAGGTCTATCATCGAAAAACATTCACAGGGCTGGATAATAAGTGCAATTTTGTATCGTTACTACAGAGTTCCACTTAGTTAATCGTACCCATTGTGAAAAAAATTTTATCTATTTGCTGGCTGTTGCTACTGCAACAAATACTTTTAGCCCAGGCAAGGGTAACCAGGTTCTACTCTGATTTCAACGGATATTATACCTCCGCTTCCAATCAATTAAATTCTATATTACCGGATAATAGCCATAATTTATTAGGTTTTGTTTACAATGGAGTCACCTATTCAACCGGCGTTGATGATGCCAAACTAACTGCCAATGGAGTAAGTTTTCTTCCGCAAACTTTTCGTGCAATTCCTCTTAATAATGTACCTACAAGTGGCGGAGATTATTTTGTAGGTCTCGGTCAACTATATGACGGAATTAATGCGGGTGTTAATAATAGTTCTGCGGCTCCTTTTCAGGGAAGTCCCATTAGCGGTGCCGTACTTTCCTCCTTTTTAACGGATGGGATTAACGGGTTAGATATGGGAACAGGTCTTGCTAATATTCCTGCCGGATCAGTTTTGCAATTTAATTTAGGTGCAAGTGGAATTTCTGCAGCTGCAATTGGCGATGGCGTTCCGGATATTTTATTTGTTCAAATTGCCGACCCAAGTAATAATGGTGACAGAATGAAATTCATCAACAGCAGTGGTGGTACAGTGGGAACGGAATTCACATTTAATCTAAACAGTTTAGTTAATTTTCCAAGGTTAGCCAATTGGAGAGCTGATTTTTATAACCCGAATAGTACACAAACACTCAATTCTTATATCAACACCATTCGTCCGATCAGAATGCTGGCATTGGATCTGTCTCAGCTTGGTATTACATCTTCAAACTATACAGAGGTGGTTCAGTTGGTATATACTACGAGCGGACAGGCGGACCCTGCTTTTGTAGCCTTTAATGAACCATCGGTTAGTTTGCCATCAAGGCTCGGCGTGCATTCACAACCCACTATTTACCAGACGAATGTGGCAATGAATCCTGAATTTCAGGTAAGATTGTTAAACAGTTTTAATCAACCGGTATTCCAGGCAAATGTAGCCATCACTGCAAGCCTGGAAACAGGAAATGGAGTTCTTGCCGGTACGTTCACCAGATACACCGATGCAAATGGAATCGCCTATTTTAATGATTTATCATCCAGCGGAAATAATACCCATACCCTGCGCTTTAATTCAACCAGTTTAACACCTGCAGTTTCAGGTCCGATAACGTGGAGTACACTTCTTCCGGTTCGCTGGGCAGGGTTCAGTGGCAGTCTGAAAGGAAAAGAAGTTCACCTTACCTGGACGACCACTATGGAACAGCAAACGCTGGATTTTCTGGTAGAGCGAAGTAATAATGGCCACGATTGGAAAGCTATAGGCAATCTTCCTGCTGCAGGTACCTCATCCTTACCCAGAAAGTATGGATTTACAGACATGCAGCCAGTACCGGGAAATAATTTTTATCGGATAACCCAGAGAGATACGGATGGCCGTCAAAGCCGGACAGACGTTATCAAAATTCAAAACAGTCAAAACACTTCCGGCTTTAAGATTTTGTCCAATCCGGTTATTTCAAAACAATTACTGCTGGAAACAAGCCACCCGACAACGATTCAACTCTATTCAGGTTTGGGAATGCTGCTCCTAACCAGAGATTTGCCAGCAGGACGAAATGCCCTTCCGGTTGATCGGTTAGCATCGGGATTCTATTATCTTAAAACTCCGGAAAAAACCTACCCTGTCGTTATTCAATAGGTAAACATCCGAAATGGGATTTGTTTTTGTACATTTATAATGTCCAAATCCTAAACCTATTTACTGAAAGGATATGCCTAGTTTTTCCAGTGATCCAATTACTACGGAACAAACCCATCTGAACCACGTAGAATCATTAATGAAAGTCGGAACGTGGACACTTGATCTCAGAGATCAGTCTATTTACTGGTCTGATGGGGTATATCATTTGCTGGATTATCCTCCCCAGTCATTTATCGTAGATTTTGAAATTGGAAGCAATATAATCCATCCCGAAGACCGGGATGGCGCATTGAAACATATGCAGGATGTATTGGAAAAAGGCCTTGAATACAATATTACAAAGAGACTGATCACCCGTACGGGAAAATCAATCATAGTTCAATCCAAAGCTTCCGTAATAAGGGATGAGAATAATATACCTGTTAAACTGGCGGGAGTATTCCATGATATTACCGAGTTCACTGAAATAAGGCAGAATTTGGAGGATGCCCGGAAAACAAGTAAAATCTTACTTGAAAATGCAGACGGAATTTTTTGGGAAGCCGATGCCACCAGTTTTCAATTCACCTATGTATCACCGCAGGCTTTGGAAATTACAGGTTATTCTTCAGAAGAATGGATCAACGAACCAGATTTCTGGCAAAAACATATACACCCGGAGGATCGTGATTTTGCTATTAACTATTGTCATACACAAACCAACTTATCAAATAATCACGTATTTGATTACCGGTTAAAAACAAAGGCTGGAACCTATATCTGGTTACATGATCGTGTTAAAGTGATTAGCAATAATGGAAGACCTATAAAATTAACCGGACTCATGGTTGATGTAACTGCCGATTACTTTTATGATGAACTGGATAAGATAGAAAAAAAATTATTGCGTCAGGCAATCCAGCAGGATGTCCAACTTATTGAACTTATAAATTCTTATTTGCTAGATCTGGAACAACTTTTTCCAGACATGAAAGCATCTGTCATGAAAATACAGCAGGGTAAAATGTTTACGCTTGCTGCTCCATCATTTCCAGCTGAATATGCTGCTGAATTAAATGGTCTCACAATCGGACTGAATCAGGGTTCTTGTGGAACAGCAGCTTTTCTAAAAGAAAAAGTTATTGTAGGAAATGTATACGAAGATGAGCGATGGTCAAACCATCGGAACCTTCCATTCAAATATGGATTTGCCGCCTGCTGGTCTCAGCCAATACTGGATGATAAAGGGGATGTAGTTGCAACATTTGCGCTTTATTACAATACCCCAAAAATTCCAGGTACGTTTGAAGAATTTGCCATCGAACGATCTCAACACCTTTTATCACTTGTAATTACAAAATTTAACTACCTCGAAAATATAAAAGAAAGCAATGACAGATTTGAACTCATTAACAGAGCTACTAAAGATGCGATTTACGATTGGGATATAATACAAGACAAACTGTTGTTTGGCGATGGATACAATCGACTATTTGGTTATTCAGAAGAAATTAGCCAACCGGTTCCCCTTTCCGAATGGAGCAATAAAATTCATCCCGCAGACGCCGAAAGAGTAAATAAAAGCCTAAAATTCTTTGTAGAAAATCGAAGCCTGGATCGTTGGGAGAGTAATTACAGGTACAAACGCAAAGATGGAACCTATGCATTCATTGAAGAAATCGGGCATATAATCAGGAATGCAGAAGGTAGGCCGACACGAATGGTTGGTATTATGCGCGACAATTCAGAAACCAGGGAATTACAAATATTATTGGACAACGCATCCAATCTTGCAAATGTTGGCGGATGGGAACTTGACCTGATCAATCAACTACTCTACTGGTCGCCGGTTACCCGTTCCATTCATGAAGTGGAGGAAGGATATATACCAGACCTTGAAAAGTCTGTTGCCTTTTACCATCCAGAATATCGGGAAATGGTAAAACAACAGGTTGATGCTATTATTCAAACCGGAAAAAATTTCGACTTCGAAGTTCCAATAAAAACTGCCAAAGGAAATGACCGATGGGTCAGAGCCATTGGAAATGGAGAATTTCAGGAAGGTATTTGTGTCCGCATTTATGGTAGTTTACAGAATATTCATGAACGCAAAACCATTGAGCTGGAACTATCTAAAAAAAATAAATTATTAGATACGCTTTCTATAATAATCAGTGAATTTTTGCAGGTAGATGAATGGACCACCGTACTTCCCGGGGTATTTGAATTAACCGGACAAACAGTGGATGTGGATCGTGTTTATTATTTTGAATTATATAAGGATTTGATAACCGGTCAGCAACACGCCAGCCAGCGCTTTGAATGGGTATCTGAAGATCTTCAGCCAGCCAACAACAATCCAGATTTACAGGAAGTACCTATAGATGACTTTCCTGATTATTTCGGTCCATTGACAAAAGGATCACCCGTTCGGTTAATAACCTCTGGTATTCAGGATAAAAAATTAAAAGGAATACTTGAGATACAATCGATCAAATCCTGCCTTGCGCTTCCGGTTATGGCCGGCAATGAGTGTCTGGGACTTATCGGGTTTGATGATTGCCGGGAGGAACGTTATTGGACTGAATCAGAAATCAGTTTTTTAATCAATGTCACTGCTAATCTGGCTGCCGCAATTCAGCGTAAAAACAACCAGGTTCAACTGGAAACAGCTTTATTCGAAAGAAATACTATTCTGGAGAGCATTGGAGATGGTTTCTGTGCTATTAATCAGCTGGGGAAAATAACCTACTGGAACAAACAGGCGGAAAATATATTCAGTTTACCCAGGCAACAGGTAGAAAATAAAGATGCTTCCTCTGTATTGGCCGAAGCATTACAATTAACCGATTTTACTGCATTAAATGAGGCTTTAGGAAGCAGGAAAAAAAAATCAATTGAATACAATAATGTATTTACAAATAAATGGTTTGACCTTGTAGTATATCCTTCGGGAAATGGAACTTCCGTATTCATCCGTGATATCAGCAACCGTAAAAAAACAGAAGCTCAAATCAGGCAATCAAATGAGCGATTTGAAATTATCACAAGAGCTACCAATGATGCTATCTGGGACTATGATGTTGAAAAGGATAAGCTGTTCTGGGGGCATGGTTTCAGTACCTTGTTTGGATATAATCTGCTTGAAACAAATCCAAGCTTTCATTTTCTGATAAGCCTGATACATCCGGATGACCGTGGTATTGTTGTTGAAAAAATACAGGGGTATATGGATGGAAGTACTGCTACAAATAACTGGGAGGAGGAATATCGTTTTCTGAAAGCATCCGGAGAATATGCATATGTTGTTGACAAAGCTATATTTATAAGAAATGAACAGGGACATGTAATACGGGCACTCGGAGCCATGTCTGATATTTCTCACAGAAAACAGTATGAGGCATCACTTAAAGATCTGAACCAGGAATTAGAGAAAAACCTGAAAGAACTGGCGCTTTCCAATCAGGAACTGGAACAGTTCGCCTATGTTGCTTCCCATGATCTTCAGGAGCCACTTCGGATGGTAACCGGCTTTCTTACCCAGTTGGAAAAAAAATACCATGGACAGCTCGATGAAAAAGCACATCAATATATTTATTTTGCCACAGATGGAGCCAAAAGAATGCGGCAGATTATCCTGGACCTGCTTGACTTTTCAAGAATTGGTAAACATAATGAGAAATTAACGGCAGTTAATCTAAATCGGCTGGTTGAGGAAACCATAGCTCTTAACAGGAATCTTATGGAAGATAAGGCTGCAATTGTTGAATTCGACCCGCTTCCAACCATTCTTTGTTATTATTCACCACTTCTCCAGGTATTCCAGAATCTGGTAGCCAATGCAATCAAATATAGTAAGGCAGAAACTTCTCCACGAATCTATATTAGTGCCAAAGACCTGGATATTGAATGGGAAATATCTGTGAAAGACAATGGAATTGGCATTGCACCTGATTACCACGAACGGATTTTCATTATATTCCAGCGCTTACATAAACGAGAAGATTACAGTGGTACCGGCATTGGCCTTGCTATTGTAAAAAAAATCATTGATAATTTAGGAGGTACAATATGTGTAGAATCCGAACCGGGTGTGGGGAGTGTGTTTCACTTTAGAATACCCAAAACCATCCCTTCCCGATCTTAAACAATTCTTATGAAGTATAAATTAGAAAAACCGGTAAAAGCTTCCATCGGCCTGCAGAAATACACAATGGAAGTTCATTGGAGAAATGGGAAATTTACAGCAGATGAACCCATAACCAGCGGAGGAAAAGATCTGGGGCCTGACCCGTTCACTTTATTGTTGTCCTCGCTTGGCACCTGCACGCTTGCAACCCTAAGAATGTATATAGATAGAAAAGAATGGGTGATCCCTGAAATCAGCATTAAAACCAATTTGTTTCAATACAAGAAAGACGATAAAACCATTACAACATTTGATCGAGATTTACGGTTTAGTACCGGAATTACGGATGAACAAATGGAAAAACTGGTGGAAATTGCCAACAATTGTCCAATTAGCAAATTATTGAAAGGCGAGGTGGTTGAACGGACTTTTATTTTCAATGAAGATCAAACGGTAAAAAAAATGTTTTATCGCAACAATGCTATTACCGTTATCTGGAAACCGTCCATTTGCAAACATTCCGGCAGGTGTGTTACAGGTTTACCTGGTGTATTTAATCTTCAGGCAAAACCCTGGATCAATATGGAAGGGGCTGAATCAGATCAAATCAAAGCACAGGTAGACGCCTGTCCAACTGGTGCATTAACATGGGAATTGAATAGCACCAACCCGTCATGAAAGTAGTACTAGAATGAACAAAAGAACCGTTTTCAGCATAAAAAAAGGAAAAATTCAGCACCATGGAAAAGTATTATTTGATGATTTGGACTTCACCATCCAGGCTGGTGAAACATGGGCACTGGTCGGTTCCGGAGGTGCAGGTAAAACAAGTTTATTGAAGGCTTTAGCCGGACAATTACCTATAATCGGAGGAAGCTGGAATCCCGGATTTTATGCAAACTATCAGGAAACGCCCCCTACATTAGCCCCCTCCCTATTCTCCTGGAGAAGTCTTGTTTCATTTCTGGATGCAAGACATCATTTTACCAACCTTTCCAATACCAGTAATTTCTATTACCAGCAGCGATTTAATTCCTGCGATTCCGAAGATGCTCCAACTGTTGCAGCATATCTGGAACAGGAAAAAAGAGAACATTACAATAGCATTTGGACAATTGAAAAACTTATACAACGTTGTCGCCTGGAACAACTTTTAAACAAACAGGTAATTCTCCTTTCAAATGGTGAAACCCGGCGCTTATTGCTGGCAGCAGCACTGGTAAAACAACCAGCACTGCTCCTGCTCGATAATCCCCTGTCCGGAATGGATCAGGCAGCAAGAGCCGATTTCGAACTGTTCCTTGATGAAATTATAGAATCCGGTATCCATGTGGTGCTAAGCCTTTCACCAAAAGAAATTCCGAAAGCTGTTTCCCATGTAGCTGTGCTGGAAAAAGGTAAAATACTTTCGGCATCCCCTAAAAATGATTTTATTAATTCCTGGTCGGCTGAAACAGATAATAACTGCTCAATCAACAAAATGGATGGATGGCTTTCAAAATGGAAAAATCCAGACTTAAACGAAATATTGGAACTGATTAATGGTCATGTTCAATATGGAAATAAAATCATTCTGGACGGTGTAAACTGGAAAATAAGAAAGGGAGAACGCTGGTCACTGACTGGTCATAATGGAGCGGGAAAATCCACTTTACTGAGCCTGATCACAGGAGATAACCCGCAGGCTTATGCGAATCAAATTTACTTATTTGGAAAAAAGAGAGGATCTGGTGAATCAATTTGGGAGCTAAAACAAAAGATCGGCTATGTATCACCTGAATTGTTCCAATATTTTCCGCAGGATACGACCGTTGCACATGCTGTAGAATCAGGAATTTATGATACCGTTGGTTTATATCGACAACCATCAATAGAAAATGCCAAAATAGTATCCGAATTGCTGGAAGCTCTTGGTATTCATCAATTTGCTGATAGCTTGCTGCGGGATATGGCAACAAGTGTACAAAGAATTTGCCTGGTAGCAAGAGCCCTGGTCAAATTTCCTCCATTATTGATTCTGGACGAACCCTGCCAGGGCCTTGACAATAACCAGATTGAACAGTTTAGGGAATTAATTGACCGAATCTGCCAACAAACTTCGATTAGCCTGATTTATGTAAGTCATTATCCGGATGAAATACCGCAATCTGTCACCAGAAACATGATGTTGGATAATGGTAAACAGGTAACTGACAGATCCTGATAATAAAATTGAACCACATGTCAATAATTAAGAGCAATCGAATCGCTGCAATAGACCAGTTAAGAGGATTGGTCATGATAATTATGGCACTGGATCACACGAGGGATCTTTTTCATGAACCGGCATTAACGGAAGACCCTTTGAACCTGGCAACCACTACACCTGCCTTGTTTTTTACCCGATGGATTACGCATTTATGTGCCCCAACATTCGTTTTTCTGGCAGGAGTTTCCATCTACCTGCAACAAATAAAACAACCGGATACTACCTTATTGCGAAACCGGCTCCTGCTCAGAGGAACCTGGTTAGTTTTACTGGAATTGACGCTGGTAAATTTTGGAATCTGGTTCAACATTCACTTTAATATTCTGATTTTTCAGGTAATTGGTACTATTGGAATTGGATTTATTGCAATGGGATTACTTATCCGCATACCAGCAAAGAATTTATTAATTGCAGGAGTCAGTATCCTGTTATTGCAAGGTTTTTATCCTATTCCGGTATTAACAGCACAGGTATTTCTGCCACTGGGACCAGATCATAATTTACTCGTTGCTTATCCAATCCTTTCCTGGCTTGGAATCATTTTAATTGGGTTTGGATTTGGCCCCTATTTCAGCAAAGCAGATCGTACATCTTCCTGGTTTGGATGGATGGGTTTGAGTTTACTCGCTACAGGGGTTTTATTGCGTATTTTGAATGGATATGGTGATCCTGGTAAATGGAAAATTGAAGTACAGCCTTTTTATAGCTTTCTGTCCTTTATAAATCTTCAAAAATATCCCCCATCCCTGCTTTTTACGCTATTCTTCTTAGGAATTGCATTACTCCTATATGCATTTCTTAAAAGCAACCGGCTGCCGGCTTCTGTAAACAATGTTCTGGAAGTGTACGGATCTGTTCCTCTTTTTTATTATGTTTTACACTGGTACCTTATTCACGCTGCCATGGTCTTTATTTTTCTGGTCAAAGGGTATTCCTTTGCTCAGCTGAATTTTGGCGCATTTGGATTCGGCCGGCCTTCAACAACACCAAATGGATTTTCCCTGGGTGTAGTCTATCTTGTATGGATTTGCGCAGTAATTTTATTATATCCTGCCTGTGTCCGTTATCGAAGATATAAACTGGAAAACCCACAAAGTTTTCTGGCAAGATATTTATAATTTGACTACTCGGAAAAACTGTCGAACACCGGAGACTGACGTGGTTCTTATTACATAAATTCCATTTTTAAATCCTGATAAATCAAATGGAATATTGTTGGATCCTGAGAGTACAGAACGCCTGTTACTCAGCAAAACCATTCCGGATTCACTGATTAACTCAAACACAACCGATTCATTCTTTTCAGAAAAATATTGAACCATCATCTGTCCCTGTACCGGATTGGGATACGCCTGAATCATTCTTAATTCCGCATAGCTGATTCGTACTGAATCACAATATTGAATAGCACAATTATCATCTTTTTTAATGGTCAGGCAAACCAGATAGGAACCACTGGTATCAAAACGATGTAAAGGAACTACATTAGTGCTTTCATTTCCATCTCCAAAAGACCAATGAAAACTGTTTCCGGTTACCGTACTCGTGGTATCTATTTTAAATAATACACTATTTCCATCAATAATGGTTGAATAGGATGCTTTGAGCTGGCATACTTCAGCAGGCTCTACCAGAATTATTGTATCCTTCATTACAGAACATGTACCATCCGATAACTGAACCTTTAATTGAACGTGGAAGCTTCCTGCTGTTTTATAAGTATGGGACACGGTTCTTGCAGCAGATGAGTCTCCATCACCAAAATACCAGGCAAATTTCCATTGACCTGCCCCTGTATTGCCTGGACTGGAGAAAGTATAGGTAGATGGATTTGCCGGATTTTTAGATACCTCCAGGTCAGCTGTAACTGTGCAGGGCAATTCCAGTTTTACCTGAAAAGTTCCTGTTTTAATGCATCCGGAAGCGGTGGTATATTTCAGCTCAACTGTATAAACGCCAGGCTGATTGTATTTATGTTCCGGTCTGGCATTGAAGGAACTATCTCCATCTCCGAAATACCAGGTCATTTTGTTGGTTTGATATTGACTGAATCTGTCAGAACTATCGCGGAAAGAAATCAACAGAGGATCTGACAGATTGGATTGCTTATAAAAGATTTGTGGAACATAAGCCGGACATCCAACCGAGCTTATTGTATAATTAGTATAATATACTTCTCTCCGGCTATCTTCACAAGTGTTTTCAGCAACTGAAATACGATAGTTTCCTGCTGCATCAAAAGCATGATTCAGCGTTTGATTTCCTTCCGTATAATCACCGGTAAAATAATTATTTTCTCCAGATGTTATGTTCCAGACAGAATAATGCGGAACCCCCATACTATCACGGTTATCCAAAGCATGAATTCGTAAGCCTCCTGGCAACTGATCATCAGGGCGGGCTATAAAACTTATAATTTTTTTGGTCGGCACCCGAACTACCAGTGTAAAACTATCTCTGCAACCAGTAGCCGGATCGTAAACAAAATGCTGAACACTTCTATTCAGTGAATCCACATGTATAGCGGCTATCAAATCCGATGAACATTCGTCCCCTGTTATTCCTGAAAACCCTGCCAGCTGACTATCCTGAAAGAAATAAGCAGAGAAATCCCCTTCATTTCCTGTATTCAAAGTATCTCTTCCATCTATTCTCCATGTGTGCAATATTCGCTCCTTATTGAGCTGATCTACAGTTTGCAGATAAACCATTCGGTCGGATACCTGAACAGCCGGATCACTCCCTTTTGTGAAACTATTAAATTTGGCACTGCAACTATCCGAATTTGGTTCAATTACAAGATTGGTACAAAACTGAGAACTGCAATTCGTAGCACGATTCAAAAGAGTCAGACAAACCTCATAATTACCCGGTTTAACAAACTGATGGGTTGGCGAATCCAGATTACTTGTCTGACCGTCACCAAAGTTCCAAGTCAGCTGAGTGGTTGGATTCTTTTCTATAAGGGTGTCCAGATGAAATTGGAATTTTCGCTCATTGATTATTAATCCATTCTGCTTAACTTCTATTTCCCCTTGCAAACAACTTGCTAACCGCTGGATTTTAATTTCATGGAATATTGTATCAGCACAACCGGTTTCATCATTATACAGAATATGCTCTACTATATAAGTTCCAGTTGCTTGATAAGAATACCTGAAAGCGGCTAATCCGTTTCTCAACTGGCCATCTCCCATATTCCAGTAATGAAGTTCTCCAGGATTTTGACTAATTGCACTTACCTGTATTTCGGTTGAATCAATCTGGAAATTGAATTCAGCATCGCAGCTTTGGTCAACAACTCTGGATGGCAAAACGATTGTCATCGTATCACTATTCAGTCCGCTAGTAGCAATTAGTTGAATTGTATCAGCCTTGCTACGATCGGTAATAATACTTGCGTCATAGGTTTCAGCAATTAAGTTGCCCTGGTGCAACCAGTTAAATCGTCTTTTTTTATTGGAATAGTTTTTTAGCAATAACTGCTGGCTGTTTGCATAATCTGAACTGTCGACAAGAAAAACAGCTTTAGGTAATGGACTTGCATCATAAATCCTAAGCCTTTCGATATTTCCATGAGCTCCTCCAACGAACAAACTATTACTACTACGGACAATTGCCATAACCCGATGTTCTCTGGTTCCTGACTGAAATGGATCGAATCTATGTAAAGGTTCCCATGAATAGCCACCATCCGTTGTCATTAGGGTTGTAAAAGCAGAACCATTCATGAAGCCAACACTGTCTGATCGGAAATAAATAGAACCAAAAGGATCGTAGGACTGTTCAGGATTCATTTCTTCCCAGTTAAGACCACCATCAACAGTTCTGTACAAATAGGGTCCATTAATCGCCCAGCCCTTGGTTGATGTAATAAAATCGATTGAAATCAATGCTGCTCCGGGGATATAAACGTCCGACCACGTAGTTCCTCCATCTGTCGTTTTAAGGATTCGGCTGTTACTGTAAACCAGTATAGTAGTTTCGTTGATCCAATCAATTCCTCTCAAATCATTACTATAATCCGAAAAAACCGCTTGCCAGCTAGCTCCACGATCTGTACTCAATAATATTTCTCCTGCATTTACAGCAATACCCCGGTCTCCATTCCCGGGGAAAATCATATTGGTTATTCCTTCTCCGGGAGGCATTTCCATATTCAAATTATGATAGACCAGGGTATAGGTTTTGCCTTTATCCAGGGTCAGTAAAACAGATGAAATACCTGCGATTTGACCATAAACAAAGACCCTGTTTTCATTTATTGAATTAAAGCCATTTACGACAAATCCTTTGCTAAAATCTACCTGATATGTTCCGAAGTTTACGTTGGTACTTGTAATATCCAAACGTTGAATTGTCCTTCCGGAATCTATTGCATGACCAAACCATTTATCAAATACAACATAGCCCTCCCCTTCATCTATGAAATGCATCGATTTTACACTGGTTGTTGAATCCGCATCCCTGTAAATAGGGTGCATTTGTCCGAAAAAAGAGAGGGGAAGCAAAAGGAATAATACGGACCATACGGATAGGTTCAGTTTCATGGCTGAGTCAGGGTTAAAATAAAAAAAGGGGGATAATTGGAACGAGGGGAACGATTCTGTAAAATTAGATAAACTTTTCAATTAGTACAATCAAGGTGTTGCTATATATCAATTAAACCCATCAATTTTTTAATTTAACCATAAAATTATTAAAAAAAAATGGTACCCATTTCAACCGAATGGCTGATTACGGGTACCATGTGGCTGCCAGCTAAACACGCATTGCAAAAGAAAATCGTGTACAATTATTTAGCAGAGCCTCACGGAATTATATAATGGAAAGCGAACCATTCATCCTTGGTAGCGTCATAACTGGTTCCAAACCAGATTCCCTTTGTTCTGAAATCAGTAGTAAATGCTTTTACCACTTTTAGTTTATTGGTAGTTGGATTCATCCAGCTGGCGGCATTGGTTAGCAACGTATTACCAACAAGGGTAATTTCATTGGTTGCTTCATCAATAGTAAATGTTCCATTGGTTGTTATCCCATTTTGAAAACGGGTATAATGCTGTCCACCTATCTGATCAAACCGGATCCAGGAATTTTTCACCGCATCGTCCCAGCTTTCATTCCATCCCCAGTTATAAGATGAAGATTTATCAATGGTCCAGCCATTTCCTTTCGCAATCCAATCAATAGGATTTCCGTTCGCATCAAGGGTCCAGAACCGACCACTGTTTACTCCACCAGTTAGCATGCCCAGCAGTTCTCCTGGCTTGAAGCTTGGATTATATCCTTCATCCGGTTGAGCAGCCGGCGGTGGAGGTGGTGTCCAGTTATCACTATAGGTTTTTGATAAATAATTGAGCACCTGGAATTCATCCTTGGCTTTGTTTTTCACCGCCAGTTGCATAGTATTTTCAGTCAGTGAAAGGATTCTCCAGCTATACACAGAATTCACATCATTTGGTGTATAGGAAACAAAAAGCGGACTTGCATTACTTGTGCTGAGAGTTAGGGTATTGACATCCAGGAAATAGGTTCCTGATTCTGTTGCGATTCCCGCCACCCCTTTATGATCCGTTTTCAAAAATGGTCCGCCTTTCAAACTAAAGGTCATGAACCCGTAATCTCTTTTTTCTGCAGCCCAGGTATCAGAGGTATAATTAGGTCCGTATGTCCAGCAATTAGGTCCGCTGGGATCTGTACAAACCTGTGTCCATTCAACCGTTTTCCCATCAGTCGATTTACTGCCATAAGCATTATCTTGCCCGGCAAAATAAATCGGACTGGTAAAGAATTTTTTATCCCCGTTTTCATTCGCATCCAATACCCAGGTTTTTTCCTGTCCAACTCCTCCTGATAACAAAGTCCACAAGGGATCATTTACATAATTCAGATTGTCTTCAGTAACTGTTATGGTTACCGGATCAGCAGCTACCAGACCTCCTCCTGTAACAGCAGCATATTTAATAACATAATCACCCTTAAACGCAAATCGTATGGTATCTCGCTGTCGGTTGGAGACTCCCGTACCGTAATCCCAAACGGGCACTGTTTGGGGTGAATTATTAACCAGATAAACCGTATTTCCACCCGGATCAACCTGCAGATCCTGCAGCACCTCAAACTTAAGCGCATCCGACCCAGGAAGATTACCCAGACTATAATTGTCTTTTTTACAGGACAGCAGGAAGACAAGTCCCATTAAAAGTAGGATTCCTATTTTTTTATTTGATAACATAGGTTGTTGTTTTAGAATGAACAATTACCAGCCGGCGTTTTGTACCAGTACATTATTGGACAAGGTTATTTGGGTATTGGGTATCTGCTGCAACCCCATAGTTTGTTTTATTTTATCCGCAGCTATGGTTTTTGCAGTAGCCACTCCTCCATTTTCAACAATGGTACTTTCAGCAATCGCTGCTGCTGCAGCATCAATACCCTGCCGAAGCAGGTCCCAGTACCGAATGCCCTCTCCTGCAAACTCCAGCCGTCTTTCTTTCATAATATTTTCCTGACTCACTGCTAAAGAAGTGAAATTATTTCCATAAGCACGTTGGCGTACTTTATCAAAATAATCCTGGGCATTGGCTGCCCCCAACTCCGCTGCCATCAGTAATACATCCGCATACCGGATAGCCGTATAATCCTGAAATTGGCCTATCATAAAATTGACAGCACCGAGCTTTACGGCCAGACTGTTCCCCGCTTCATCGGACATGGGGGAATATTTTTTATTATAAAAGCCGGTGTATTCCCGTTGATTGGCTTTCATGGTAAAATCGATTTCTTCATCAGCAATTGAAATAATACTTGCACTCTTACGTGTATCAGTAGCGGAAAATGCATTCCATAATTTAGGATTGACAGTTGAACCGCCCCATCCATTTCCATAAGGGAAACTGCTTTGCTCCCGCATACCCATCATCACCATCCAGTGATTTCCATCTGTATTTCCATCATAATCACTAGTATAGGTATACCTTATAGAGAAAATAGTTTCAAGGTTGTCCTCTCCTGCAAAATCATCCAGGGATGCAGCAGGCCATAGATGGGAGAAATCAGAAAGCAATTCATGCCCGCTGCCTGAAATCACTTCTTCTAAATAGCCAAGTGCCTGTGTTTTGGTAACCAATCCCACCAAATCAGCCTTGCCATAATACCCGGTATAATACAAATAAACTCTGCCAATCATAGACGCTGCGGCCCACCTGGTAACTCTTCCGAAACTTGCTGCGGGTTGAGCAGGACGTGCAATAGCCGGTAGATTTTCTGCAGCATATACAAGATCTTCTGTAATAACCTGATATACCTCATCAGCAGAGGCAGGCGGCAGATTTTCAGTTGACGGGGTAGTTAACAGAGGTATATTCCCCCATAAACGAACCATATCAAAATAGAGATAGGCCCGAATAAAACGGGTTTCGGCAATGTATTGCATCCGAAGTTCTTCATCCCCTTTAAAATCGATTTCGTCGATTTTACCGAGCAGCATATTACATCGATAAATTGCTTTGTAATAGGCGATCCAGTTACCGCTATAGATATTCTGATCGGCAGGAGAACGCAATTTATCAAACTCATCCAATAACTGAAATCCGAATCCATCTGAATTTCCCGTGCCTCCATAGGCATTGTCTGATAAGATTTCTGCTGCCAGAGGTAATGCAACTCCATCTGCCCAAACACGCTGCAGTCCATCATAAGCACCTACGAGTGCTTTGTATGCATCATTGGGTGTTTTATAAAAATTTTGTTCTGTTGCATTGGTTACATCTTCCGTATCAAGAAATGATTTCGAACAGGCTGCAGTTGAAAACAGACATACCGCCAATATGTATTGATGTATTTTTTTCATGGTTCTTCTTTGCATTTATTAAAAACGAATATTTGCTCCTAGCATAAGAGTTCTGGGACGCGGATAATACCCCAGGTCAACACCTGAAGAAAATCCTTCACCATAACCAATTTCAGGATCCATTCCGTTGTAGCGGGTAAACGTGTAAAGGTTCAGCGCAGAAACATATACCCTCGCTTTGCTAAGGAATCGTTTGCGGAAAGCCTTTGACAAATCATACCCCAGAGTTATATTGCTTATCCGCAGAAAATCGCCATCATGAATATACAGATCGGAAAACTGCGTCCAGTTCCGGTTATCTTCCGTAACTCTGGGCATCCTGTCGGAAGACCCAGGCCCATGCCAGCGATCCAGAATAGCTGCTGTATAATTAGTTTTGGCACTGGAATGATTGCGCCAGGATTGTACGAGCTGATTTCCTATTACACCGCTGGCCAATAAAGAAAAATCAAAACCCTTATAATCTGCTGCAAGTGTAAAGCCAAAAGTGAAATCTGGATTGGGATCCCCAATCTGGGTACGATCCATATCATTGATCATACCATCCCCATTCAGATCAACATAACGGACATCTCCGGGCATGGCATTCGGTTGTACCAACTGACCGCCTTTATTATTGGCAAGTACTTCTTCTTCCGTCTGGAAAATCCCATCTGTTTTTAAACCCCAGAAATACCCAACAGGAAATCCATTTTCGGCCCGGTAAAACTCCAAAGAATTGGCATAAAGCGAATTCGTATTTCCATGAATGATATTGTCCTGGGTCGGAATATTTCCAATCCTGTTTTTATTGTATGCACCATTCACTCCAATATTGTAATTCAGTTCACCAATTTTATTCCGGTATTGGATGGCCAGCTCTACGCCGGCATTTCGAACATCCCCACCATTGATAAAAGGAGCATCGGCACCTGCTGTTGCCAATACCGGAGCAACCAGTAACCAGTCCTTGGTATCTTTTATATAATAATCCAGGGTGAAATTGAATTTTCCTTTGATTGTTGCATCCAATCCAATATTTATCTGCTCAGAAGTTTCCCAGGTGATCCCCGGATTTCCTAACCTGTTTGGATAAGCACCCGGACTAAGAACGCCTTCCACATTCCCAAATGTATAATTGGCATTAGTAAAACTAATCGGTGTCAAAAACTGATATCCGGCAATGTTTTGATTGCCGACCTGCCCCCAGCTGGCCCTTAGCTTCAGGAAATCAAACCAATTTGAGCTTAACATGAAATTCTCTTTCGACACAACCCATCCTGCAGAAAAAGAAGGGAAATAACCCCAACGGTTAGCCGCATCAAATTTGCTGGAACCATCTCCCCGGAAAGTTGCATTAAATAAATATTTCTCTCTGAAGTTATATTGCAATCGCCCGAAATAAGACATCAATGCATCCTCCCATGGAGATCCGGTTAATGTGATATTGGTTCCATCCGTATTACTTGCATTGGATAACCAGGCATATTTAAGCCCGGAAAAAACCAGGTCGCGATTTCTGCCATACAATCCCGAACCTTCTGATTTCAGGGCAGAACTTCCAGCCATTATATCAAATTGATGATCACCTTTCAGGTTGAAGGAATAACTCAGCAAATTGTCAAACTGTAAACTCTGGCTTCTGCCCATGGATTGGGCTGACCAGGTAAAATCGCTGAAAGAATAAATGGATAATTTATACTCAGGAGTGTACGATCGACTTTCATTGAAGCCCATATTAACCCCCAAACTGCTGCGAAATTTCAGTCCCTTTATTGGCTCAAATAAAAGATATACATCACCAAAAAGGCGCTGGTTATTATTTCTGTTCTGGTTATTAAACACCATTTCCGCATAAGGATTTGCTTCTCCATTATTCCAGGTTGAATTGCTATTGTCAAAGAAGTTTCCATCCTCATCATACATGGCTACAAATGGACTTGTATTGAATGCTGAACGCAGGGTATTATTATATTGATTACCCACCCCAATTCCATTGGATTTTTGGTAATTGAAGGTCAGATGCTGCCCAATTTTAAGCACATTTTTCAACAGCCCGTGTTCTGAATTTATCCGGAAAGTGGTGCGTTGAAAATTAGATTGATCCCTTCCCCCTACTATTCCTTCCTGACCGGTGTAAGCTAGTGAAGTTGAATAAATCGAGCTACCGCCACCTCCCTGAATTCCCAGAACATAGTTCTGTGTAATGGCATTTTTTACAAACATCTCATCCAGCCAATTGGTATTAACAGGTAAGATGTCAATCTGATCATTGGTGAAATAGGGACTTTTACCAGAATTGATGGCAGCCTCGTTCATGATTGTAGCATACTCTTTTGCATTCAGTAAGTCAGCTTTCTGAGGCGCATTTTGCACTCCATAAAAAAGATCCAGTGTTATCTGCGGAGCCTGATTGATGCGTCCTGTTTTTGTTGTTACCAGAATTACCCCATTAGCCGCCTGCGATCCATAAATGGCAGCGGAAGCGGCATCCTTCAGCACATCAATGGATTGAATATCCGCCGGGTTCAGGTAAGAAATATCATTGGAATAAACACCATCCACAATATAAAGCGGACTGGCATTACCAATAGTTCCCTTACCCCGGATGATTACATTCATACCTGACCCGGGCTGACCAGAGGTAGTTGTAATTTGCACACCCGGCGCCTGACCCTGTAAGGCCTGTAAGGCATCTGTGGTGCTTTGCTTTTGTATATCATCTCCCCTGACTGTCAAATTAGCTCCTGTTAGTAATTTTTTCTTTTGTATTCCATACCCGATTACTACTACTTCATCCATCCGGGTATCAGCTTCAACAAGCTGTATCCCGATTTCGGCAGAACTACCTACCACAACCTCCTGTTGCTGATGTCCAATAAAACTGATCACCAATACATCACCGGTTGTTGCATCAATGGAAAAGCGCCCAGATTCATCGGTGCTAACCGATTTTCCGGTACCCTTTACCGTTATAGTTGCACCTGCCAGTGTTGTACTTGATTTTTTACTCGTAATTTTTCCATTGACCCTGCTCACCTGAGCCTGGATCTGGATGTTAAGGAAGAGCAGAAACAGGCCCATCCATAACAGCCATGGCAATTGCTGCATCGTTTTGGTTGCTTTCATTTGCATGTATTTAATTATCAGAATTGAATCGTTAGTTTTTCTCCTTCGTATGTGCGTGTCCGGTAGACTTTGGCATTCGGATTGAATCCCGTTGGTTTATTCGGCTGAATGGATATTATCCGGAAAACCCGTTTCTTCAGCATTCCAGGGAATTCACCCGATCTTTTACCGATGGTAAGTTTCCCAGAAGCCTCTTCATATATTATTGGAATCTTACTAAATCTGCCCTTTTCATACCCGTAATTCAATTCCTCATCCTCATATAATTCAAAGCTGGCATCGCTACCGCGATAAACAAATAGCGTGATGGTATCCGCTACCTTCTGACCGGTATATTGAAGTGCTGGTCCTATTGGAATAATCGACCCTTCCTTCACAAAAATTGGCATGCGTTCATATGGGGCATCAGCAGTGATTGTTTGTCCGCCTGTATGATATTTCCCCGTATAAAATTCATACCATCCCTGGCCGGATGGCAGGTAAACCGGCCGCAATCGCTGTCCGTATTCAACAACCGGACTTATGAGAATAGATGGACCAAACATATACTGGTCTCCGATTGATTGAACAAGGGTATCTTTTGGGAAATCCATTACTAGACCACGCATCATCGTATAATCCTGGTGATAAGACTGGCCGGCAATGGTATAGATATAAGGCATCAGCCGATAGCGCAGGTTAATATAATCCACCATACTTTTATAAGCCAAATGTGTTTCAGGAGCGATATTATAAAGCTCTCGGAAAGGATATTGACCATGTGAACGAAACAAGGGTACAAATGCTCCGAACTGGAACCAACGTGTATTGAGTTCACGCCATTCTTCCAGATCTTCTGTTCCTGGTTGTTCAAATCGCTTTGGCACAACAAAGCCACCGATATCCATTGTCCAATAAGGCAATCCGGACATCGAAAAATTTATACCGGCTGCAATCTGCGTTTTCATATCAAACCAGGTAGATCCAATATCGCCACTCCAAATGGTTGCTGCATATCTTTGAGAGCCTGCAAATCCGGATCTGGTAAGCAGAAAAACCCGTTTATTGGAATCAATACTCCGCTGCCCTTCATAGATTCCTTTTGCATTTTGCAATGGATAGGCATTCAGCCATTCTGCAGCAGGTCCGAGGCTGGTTCCGCTCATCTGCAGCTTCCTTTTTTCAGGCGAAACATTGGAAAGAATATCTGGTTCACTCGCATCCATCCACCAGGCATCAATTCCTTTTGAATAAATATTTTTTTGAATCAGATCCCAAAATCCCTGGCGGGCTTCCGGGTTAAATGCATCATAAAACGTGGAGACGTATCCTTTGCCAATCCAGTCCCGCTGACGATCTGCCACATTCCTTGGATAAAGCCACCCTTTCTCCTCAAAAGATTTATACGCCTTTATACCTTCATAAAATTTTGGCCAAACCGAAATCATGAATCGGGTATTATAATCATTGTGAAGGGTATTTATCAGACTGTCCGGAGAGGGAAACCGGCTCTCATCAAACTCCTGACTACCCCATTGGTTTTCTTTCCAATAACTCCAGTCCAATACGATATTATCAAGCGGAATTTTACGTTTTCTGAATTCTTTCACCACCTCCAATAATTCTTCCTGGGTTTTATATCGCTCCCGGCTTTGCCAGAAGCCCAATGCCCATTTGGGAACAAGCGTGGCTTTTCCACTTAATTGCCGGTAACCTGCAATTATTTCATCCATGGTATTTCCGTGAATGAAATAATAATCTACCTGCTTACCTGCTTCCGACAAAAATGAAAACTGATCCTTATCCTTTTCTGGCAATGGCTCCAGCCATTTAAAGGAACAATAGGATTCGGAACCTTCGGGTATCCATTCCAGTTTGATTTGAGCCGGTTTATTCCTTTCAAGCGGAATATCCAATAATGCCGGCGCAGGATTCCAGGCTTTTCTCCAGCGATTCAACACCTCTTTTCCATCAATCCATAGGCGGATGGTACCTCCATAGGTAAGTTTAAACTGATGTAAGCCGGTAAAACCTGAAGAAATACTTCCCTCCCAGACAACTTTACCCTGCTCGGGCTTAAATGCTACAGGTAGTGCCTGTTTGGAATCTCCCAAAAACTCCATTGTTATTGCCGATTCGGCTCTTTGCAAGGCAGGCTTTTCCGCAGTTTGCGCGTTGTAATAAGAAGCAGTTAGCCAACCCTTCAGGCCCTTCTGATCTGTTAATTCGAAAGCGGAAAGTGGTCGAAATGGACGGATATCTCCAGCAGTTGTTAATGAATAATTATCCCATAAAATTCCATATCCATTAGTAGAAATCAGAAAGGGAATCGCTACCTCGGTATTATTCTGAAAAAAATAAACCTGCCTTCCGCGATAGTTGAAAACCCCATCCTGGTGTTGCCCCAGCCCATACCAGGCTTCCTCTGGCCGTCCCATAAATGATTGGGTCAATTGATGGGAAGGTTGCCCTTCATAAACAACCGGTTCAAATTGCCGGCCACCCGGTTTTTTTTCAGAAAGAAGTATTTTTCCCGTTGCATCATAAAAGCTAACAACACCTGATTTCAGGTGAACCACTGCTTTGAGGAAGGCCGTTTTAAGCACCAGCTCTTCGCCGCTTTCTTCGATGGTCCAGTTTTGGTAAGGCTTTTCAAAAGGCAGTACAACCAGGCTCTGCTCAGTTGAAAATTGTTTACCCGGAGCAGCAAGCACCCGGATTATTTTATCCGAAATAACTTCCAGTTGAACGGCTCCGGATTGGCCGGTAATCTGTGGATCGGTGAAAACTATTACACCCTTTTCCGTTTTTTTATAGGGTACCGGACCACTCCCCAGTGTCCGGATCAGGCCGCCCAGCAGCAGAAAAAAGAGGATGAGTGAAATACTCCTCATATGGCAAACATTTCTTTGGTGATAGAAAACAATTCGCCATAAAGCTAGACTGGGACTGTGTTTTACAGGGGTGTCCTTTGATAACGATTAGGTATCCGATTGTTTATATTTGGAAGGAATGACCCCAAATTCCTCTTTAAAATACCGGGCAAATAGTTTTGGATTATTAAATCCGACCTCATACGCAATTTCCGAAACCGTTTTTCCACTTTTTAATAACTGAGCAGCCCGTTTCATTCGGATCGACCGGATAAATTCCAATGGTGCCTTTCCGGTTAGCGATACCAATTTTTTGTAAAGGGCTACCCGGCTCATATTCATTTCACGACTGAATTCTTCCACCGAAAAATCAGGATTATCCATTTGTCGTTCAATTACCGACAATGCCTGTCGGATAAATTCTTCATCCAGCAGAGTCACCGTAATATCACTGGGGTTTACCTCCAGCTGTTTCTGGAAACGTTTTTGCAGTAACTTCTGCTGTGCCAGCAAGTTCTGAATCCGGGAAGCCAGGATTTCAAAGGTGAATGGCTTGGTTATATAATCATTAATTCCAATTTGATATCCTTCTAATTGCTTTTCCTCACTCCCCATGGCTGTCAGTAATATAACCGGGACATGGGCAGTTGCTGTTTCGCCTTTAATTAACCTGGCCAGCTCTATTCCATTCAATTCCGGCATCATGATATCGCTCACAACAAGATCAGGGTTACGACTTTTAACAAGATCCCAGCCCTGCCTGCCATTTACCGCTTCCACCACATTGTAAATGAATTGAAGGTTATCCTTCAGATAAAAGCGCAGGTCTTCATTGTCTTCTACGATCAGGATGGTTTTTCGGTCCTTTACCGTTTCGTCCGAATGAACAGGTTGATGAAGTTCCGGATTAGTCAGGCCGGTATTTATTTTTCGCACCGGAATACAGACAATAAAACTGGTTCCTTTATCCGGCTCGCTTTTAACATGGATGCTACCCTGATGCAATTTTACAAATTCACGGGTGATGGCTAATCCGATACCAGTTCCCTGATTCACCATATTCTCCGGCAATTCCGACTGAAAAAAACGTTCAAATATCCGATCCTGCTGATCAGCCGCAATGCCAATGCCCGAATCTGAAATAGTAATGACCAACTGCTCAGGCACATCCTCTTTTATCATTTTGATCCCAACAGAAACGGTTCCCTTGTCTGGTGTATACTTATATGCGTTAGAAAGAAGATTAAACAGAATTTTCTCCATCTTATCCTTATCAAAATACATTTCCAGATGATCCTGCCCGGACTCAAAAGAAAATTGAATGGATTTTTTTTCCGCAATATCTGTGAAAGAATAACTGATCTCCTTTACAAATCCAATAATATCACCAATCGAAGCATGTAAGCGGATTTCTTCTACTTCCATCTTTCGGAAATCCAGGAGCTGGTTAACCAGATTTAATAATCGTTTTGCATTTCTTTGGACAAGATGTAATTGTTTTTTCTGCTCCGGCTGAATAGTTTGATGAATGATTTTATCCAGAGGAGCAAGAATAAGACTAAGCGGAGTTCGGAATTCATGACTAACATTGGTAAAAAACTTTGTTTTCAGGCGGTCAATTGCCTGCATTCGCTCCGCTTCCCGTTTCTGCTGCTGCACCGCAAACCGCATGCGCGCTCTCTCAATGATAATCCTTCGTCCTAACCAAAGCAATCCCACTACAAATAAGAAATAGAGCATATAGGCCACCGGAGTTAGCCAGAAGGGCGGCTTCATACGGATTTTAAGTGATTTTATTTCAGACCACTCTCCCTGATTGTTCAGAGCTTTAACCCGAAATGTATAAGAACCCGGATCAAGATTGGTATAGGTAACCCGACGCTGCTTCTGATCAGTATACAACCAATCCTCATTAAACCCTTCCAGTTGATATGCAAACCGGTTAGGGGTACCCGAAAAATCAAGTAAAGCAAATTCTATGGAGAATATATTATCCCGATGTGTTAGAATCAATTCTTCCAATTCAGTAATTGAAAAAGGTAATACTACCCGTCCATTCTTTTTTGTGCCAACTTCCACTGGCTCGTTATAAACCTGTAACCCGGTAATTAGAACCGGAGCAATCCGGGCCTGCTGATTTAAAAGATTCGGTTGTATTATATTAAACCCATTAGGCCCTCCAAGTATTATTTCTCCCTTAGAACTTAATAGCGCCGCATTTTCATTAAACTCACGTCCTTGTAGATTATTGGATTCATCATATTTGATAACAGTCAGGGACACCCTGTCCTCTTCCAGGCCATTCGCCTTTATTTTACAGAGACCATTGGGTGTACTGATCCAGATCAAATGTTGCCGGTCTTCAGTTAGGGTTAGAATGGAATTATCAGGAAGTCCGTCTGTCTGGGTAAAATGCTGAAAACTGTTAGTGGCCGGCTGAAACAGATTTAATCCTTCTCTGGTTCCAATCCAGATTCGACCTTTTTTATCTTCTAATATGCTGATTACATTATTATTACTAAGACTTCCCGAACTATCCGCATTGTATCGATAATGTCTGACTGATTTAAGGTTGTTCGACAGAACAGTAATTCCTGATGCGGTTCCAATCCAAAAGTTTCCGATACGGTCTTCTAAGATGGAAGAGATATAATTATCAATCAGTGCCGGTTCCTTAACGGATTCCTTTGAAAAATGGGTAAAATGTTGTCGGTCCTCCTCCCAAAGATTCAGTCCTCCATTCAGGGTACCTACCCAAATTCGATTTTGCCGATCCTGATAGATTTCCCATACCCGATTATCGCTCAGACTACCAGCATTACCTTCAATGTGACGGTAGTGTGTAAACTGTTTTCCATCAAAGGTCGAAAGTCCGCCAAAATAGGTACCTACCCAAAGGCGGTTAGTATGATCTACGAGTAAACTGACCACTACATTGTTACTGAGACTGGCAGGATTTGAAGGATCATGCAGGTATCGTTTGAAGGACTGCTGCTGACGATCATAATAAATCAATCCGCCTCCATTGGTACCGATCCATAAATTTCCCTGATGATCTTCTACAAAACGATTCACATCGTCAAATGGCAGGCTACCGGGGATAGCTTCCTGATGATGGATATGTTGAAATTGCAGCAGGTTTGCATTGTAATAACTGGCGCCCTGTTTATAGGTTCCAAGCCAAATAATGCCCTCTCTGTCCTGGTGCATGGTGAGAATACTATTCTGTGCAATGGATTTAGGATTGAGAGGATCATTTGTCAGATAACGTACAGTCGCCTTGGCCCGATTTATAAGGTTAATTCCGCCATGATCCGTCGAAAGCCAGATATTTCCATCCCTATCCTCCAGAACGCCGGTAATCAGGTCATTATTCAATTGCAGGGGTTGGGTGTTTTCGTTTATACGTACCAGTTGTTCGTTTTCCTGTAAGTAAAAAATACCATTGGGTGTATTGGCAGCATAAATCCAGGGTTGTCCGGCTGAATCTGCAAAAAGCCGGTAATCGAATTCCCCCGGATTCACTTCGTCCAGGTCATAACTGCTGTATTCCACCTGGCCAGTTTGTATGGATCGCTTTTCCAGTAATCCATCCTTATATACCAGCCATATTTTACCATTCTTTGTTTCCTTAAAACTGGTTGGTTGGATAGATCGGCTTTGTTTAGTAGCCGTGAAGAATTTTTTGGCGCCAGCTTCTGCAGGATTGATTTGGAATAAGCCAGATTGATTGAACAAAAACCAATAGCTGCCAGACCGTCCCCGTTCTATTTGGATCAGTGAGTCGATAGGTAATTGGCGTTCTTTTAGCCAACCCTGATAATCGGGGTTGAACTGTTCTGTTTTTGCATTATAAATGCAAGGTTGTTTTCGCGTCATTACCCATATTTCATGTCCGGGTAATTCATACAATCCGCTTACATTATTATCAACCAGACTGGTTGGATTTCCCTGGCTCGTGCGAAACTGTTTAAGATCGGAGCCGTCGAATCGATTGAGACCAGACATGGTACCTAACCAAAGAAACCCCTGCTGATCTCTTAAAATCGTATTTACCTGATTATTGGATAAGCCCGAATAGATATCCAATTGTGAAAAATTGTATTGTCTGGATTGCGCAGATCCGGTTATGGCAAACCCAATAATTAAGAATAGCAGGCTGGTTCTGAATAACATACATCTGCAAAATAGTACATTCCTGAAAGATCATCGAACTCTCCCTACCTTTGCCATATGAATCTTGATTACCAATCTATATTACCTGCCAATTTTGATGGCAGCTCCCGGGTTTGGATTTACCAGAGCAACCGGATTTTTGGCATCATCGAAGCGCTGGAGCTGGAAAAAATTTTTCAAGCATTTACCGATCAGTGGCAAGCCCATGGAGAACCGGTAAAAGGGTATGCCAATCTGTTTTTTGGGCAGTTTATTGTGTTGATGGCCGATGAAACACAAACCGGTGTGAGTGGCTGTTCTACAGACAGTTCAGTTCGTATGATCAAGGCTATTGAAGAAAAATTCGGTGTGAGTCTGTTCGACCGGCAGTTGCTTGCCTTTGTAGTGAAGGACAAAGTTCAATTGATTCCGCTGGCACAACTGGCTCCTGCAGTAAAGGGTGGATTTGTTACGGGAGAAACACGTTACTTCAATAATCTGGTGGCCACCAAAGCAGAACTTGAAAAAAAATGGATAATTCCGGTAAAGGAAAGCTGGTTAAAAACTAAGTTACCTTTGGAGAAGGCTTAAAGTCTATCCAGCAGACAAGAAATACCAGGATTGGAATTATCCAATCCTGCAGGGAAATTTTAGGTGAAGCTTTTATACTCCAATAGCTTTGAATAAAATCACTAAAATACGCTGCAATTAAAATATAAATTCCTTCAATAATCGGAATGAAGTAGGATAAGATTATTGATATTATAACAACCCAAATTTTTTGTCTGTTTGATTGCCACCAAAACAACTGATGAAAAAAGAACCCAAATAGGAATACACTAACTATCCGGATTAAGAAAAACTCATTTCCAATATACGGATCAACATCTTCGACACCAGCTTCGGAATCAACTTTTGAACGAATCATCTGATTGATCATTTGAACCGACTCCAAAACCAATAAAAGAATTTGTATAGCTAATACAAAAATTCCCGATTTATTTAGAAATTGTTTTCTCCTTTTTCGAAAACATTCAAAGAATAAAAGCCCGATTAAAAAAATAGTGGTAGAGAAAACATACCCTGACAAAAGATTTACTAATAAACCCCAAAAGTTATAAATCAAATTATTCATCAAAATTGCAATATAAACGCGGTTCCCTCTCCTTCCACGCTTTGAACGCTTATATTTCCTTTATGCAGCATCATAATCTGTTTACATAAACTCAGGCCAATTCCGCTGCCACTTTTTTTGGTACTGAAAAATGGAATGAAGATTTTATCCATAATTTCAGCAGGCATTCCAACACCATTATCAGCCACTTTAACCAGGGTTTTATTATTGGATCCTTTACTGGCAGATAATATTATACGGGGCTGCGGACGCTCCCGAACAGCATCCATCGCATTTACCAGCAAATTGATCAGAACCTGATCAACCAGATTGGTATCCGCTTCAATGGTTATTCCGGGCTCCTTTAGAATAATTTCTACCTCAATATCTAATTGCTCCAGTTTAGGTTGCATCAGTTGCTGTAAATTCACAAAAAGATCCAGCACCTGCACAGTCTCCAGATTCAGCTTGGTGATTTTGTTAAGGTTGCGATAGGTTTCTGCAAAACGAAGCAGCCCTTCACTTCGTCTTTTGATGGTTTCTATCCCCAATTCCAGGTCTTCAAACCTCCCATTTGGATCTTGTAACTCCCCCACCGCCTTATGCAAGCTTTTCTTGAGCGTATCCGCCAGCGAGGATATCGGTGCCACCGAATTCATAATTTCATGCGTCATAACACTCAGCAGTCGCTGCCAGGCCTTGCTTTCCGTTTCATCCAAGGCTTCATTCACGTTTTGAAAGGCAATCAGTTTATAGGTTTGGGACTCCGTCTGAAATGCAGAACAACTTACAAGTACTTTAAAACTATCTTTCTCCAAATGAGCAGTGGCCACTTTAACCTCACCAGGCTTTATAGACTTAACAACATCTCCCAATTCTGCATCTCTCCTGCCCAGTGAATCAATTGTTTTCAAATATGGAATCTGCAACATGCGCTTCAATGCTTCATTCATCCAGACTACATTACCTGTGGCCAATTCATAGGATAGAATACCTGTATCCACCAGTTCAAGTATACGTTGCAAATATTGATACTGTGTTTCCTTTTCCTTACTGATTACCTTGAATGCTGTATTAATTTCATTAAACCCCTTACGTAAAGGCTGTAATTCCGAGGGAGCATGTTTAACATCAAAATAGCGGGTGAAATCGCGGTAATGTACGGATTCCACAAATTGCCTTAATTCATTCTGCGCCTTCTGCTGGTACCGATATAAGTCATATAACAAAAAAATTGCCAACGGGATCACTAAAAATAGAAATCGATATTGTGCAGCTGCCATCAACCAGGCAGCCCCGCAAAGCACGGCAAAAAGCAACAATACTTTGAGCAGTAGTTTATTATTTTCCCAAAAATCAGATATCATATTTACTTAATCGACGATAAAGAGCAGTTCTTGTAAGGCCCAGTTCTTTTGCGGCTTTGGTTATATTCCCGTTATGTTTTTCGATCACTTTAAGGATGGTATTTTTCTCCACCGTACTCAAATTGGTTTCTTTTGGTTCCTCAACACCTTCCGTGGCAAATTCAATGGGAGAAAACAATAAATCAGCTGATTTCAATTCATCACCTTCGGCCATAATTACGGCGCGTTCAATGGTATATTGCAATTCTCGAACATTACCCGGAAAAGGATAGGTTAGCAATTTTTCTCTTGCCCCTTTGTCAAAACTCAATTGAGGCTTCATATATTTCTGACTGTAAATCTGGTTAAAATGATCAGCCAGTAATAGAATATCTTTCCCTCTTTTCCTTAATGGAGGAACAATTATTTCTACTGTATTGATCCGGTAAATCAAATCTTTCCGAAACCTTCCTTCATTGGCCAGTTCCTGCAGGGGAAGATTGGTAGCACAAACAAGCCTTACATCAATAGGCATGGGTTTATTGGATCCAAGCCTGGTAACCGTTCTATTCTGTAAAACCGAAAGCAGTTTCGCCTGTTGCTGTAAACTTATATTGCCAATTTCATCCAGAAAAATAGTACCACCATTCGCTGTTTCAAAACGTCCCATCCGGTCCTCACGGGCATCTGTAAACGCTCCTTTTACATGTCCGAATAATTCACTTTCAAAAAGGGATTCGGTTAATGCCCCAACATCCACTTTTACAAATGGATTGGAGGCTCTTAAGGAATGTTGATGAATCGCTTTTGCGATCAGATCCTTACCGGTACCATTCTCTCCGAGAACAAGAATATTCGCATCCGTAGGTGCTATCTTTTCAATCTTGTAAAAGATTGCTTCCATTTGCTCCGATTCGCCCAGCAATTCCGATCCAATCAGGCTTTTTGTGTCAAGTGTTTCCCCGGCTTTTTTACCTTCTTTTTTCTTCAGCACTTCTTTAATCGTTGCAATCAAACGATCGTTATGCCAGGGTTTAACCACAAAATCGGATGCGCCCTCTTTGAGTGAGCGAACTGCCAAATCCACATCGCCATAAGCTGTAATCATGATTACACCGGCATCACTTTTTAATTCCTTGATTCGTCTAAGCCAGAATAATCCTTCATTTCCGGTATGAAGGGAACTGTTGAAATTCATATCCAACAGAATAACATCAAACCGGTTTCCAGGAACAAGGTGGTTGATTTCCTGTGGATTCTTTTCAGTTACCACTTCCTTTACTTCCGATTTTAATAAGAGACGGACCGCTGTCAGAACATCGGTATCATCGTCAATAACCAGTATGGAGGCATTTTTTAACGTCATAATTCAAGGACACAAGTATAGGATTTATTTCCAGTGTACGTATATCTCAATTGCGAACAGTTATTGTATCAAAAGCGAACACAGGATATTCAAGGAAAGTTCAGAGGGTATTGAAAATCAGTCGTTTAGTTTTTGGCACAGGGTTTACATACCATAAGAAAGCACAATCAACGAAAAAAATACGAACTGTGGACAGAGTCATCGAAAAAAAGAAGTGGTCAACCAAAAAGCTGGTTACAATCGGGGGGATTATCGCCCTCATAACCCTGATCGCGGGAAGTTTTTATTTTACCCAGGGAGCCAGCCGGTTGAATGTAGATACAGAACGCATTTCCATAAGTGAAATCACCAAGGGAATTTTTCAGGAAACCATTCCGGTAAATGGAGTTGTACTTCCAGTTACCACTATTTATCTGGATGCAACCGAAGGCGGCCGGGTAGAAGAAAAATACGTGGAAGATGGTGCTATGATGACCAAGGGTCAACCTATCCTCCGGTTGAGCAATACCGACCTGGAGCTTAGTCTGTCAAACCAGGAAACTCAGGTTTTTAACGTATTGACCCAGATGCAGATTTCAAAAAACAATGCAGACCAGAATACTATTACCCGTTTGAACCAGATGGCTGAAGTGGACAATGCGCTAAAAGAAGCAGAGCGCCTCTACAAAGTGAATGAGCGCCTGTATGACCAAAAAGCGATTGGAAAGCAGGAATACCAGTCGAGCAAAAATTTATACGATTATCAGGTTAAAAGAAAAACACTTACCATCGATATTCTCAATAAAGATTCTGTTTCTAACCGCCAGCAGCTTTCCCAAATGCAGCAAAGTTTTGAACGGATGCAGAATGCGCTTCAACTCATGCGGAAAAAAGTGGGTGATCTGATTGTAAAGGCGCCGGTAGATGGCCAGTTAACTTCTTTGGATGCAGAAATCGGTCAGTCGAAAAACAAAGGTGAGCGCCTCGGACAACTGGATGTAATGAGTGGGTATAAAATCCGGGTAGATGTGGATGAACATTATATTTCCCGGATTTTCACCGGACTAAGGGGTACATTCAGTTTTGCCGGAAAAGAATATGCACTGCTTATAAAAAAGATCTATACCCAGGTAACAGGCGGACGTTTTCAGGTTGATATGGAATTTGAAAAAGAAGTACCGCAGGGAATCCGTCGCGGCCAAACCCTGCAGATAAGGCTGGCACTTTCAGATGAAAAACAGGCAATTCTTCTACCAAAGGGTGGTTTTTATCAGCAAACCGGCGGCAACTGGGTGTACAAAATAAATGAATCCGGAACAATGGCTTATAAAGTGAATGTGCAACTGGGTATGCAGAGTCCGGATAATTATGAAGTGCTGGAAGGATTGCAACCCGGTGACAAAGTCATCACATCGAGTTATGAAAATTTCGGCAATAACCAGGAACTGATCCTGAAAGGAGGTGAAAAGTGAGACATGAGATGAACTCCGGAGTGCCCAACTTTTAATTTTTTACTTTTAATTTTTTACTTTTTATACCATGCTTCCAATCATTACAAAAATATTTCTGCTGATGGCTGTGACCCTTTGCTCAAGCAATTCCTTGATCAGTGGCGAAAATTGTGTGGAACCAATCTTCACCCAACCTGCCTGTACAGCAGAACCATTGAACCTTATCCAGGAGGACCAAACCAGTTTACTGGAAGAATCCTCCCCTCTTTTCATTCTCACCACTATATAATAAATCGACCTCAGTATGATCAAGATCAGCCAACTCGAAAAAATTTACCGCACGGAAGAAGTGGAAACCGTGGCGCTGAACAAATTATCGCTGGAAGTTAAAGAAGGCGAATTTGTTGCCATAATGGGACCATCCGGTTGTGGTAAATCTACCTTATTAAATATCCTCGGACTGCTGGATGATCCTGATGCCGGCTCCTTCGTGTTTAATGGTATTGAAGTAGCAGGATTTAATGAACGCAAACGCGCCGACCTCCGCAAACGGAATATTGGGTTCGTCTTCCAGAGTTTTAATCTTATTGATGAACTCACAGTATATGAAAATGTGGAATTGCCCCTTATTTATACCGGTGTAAAACCTGCTGAAAGAAAAAAAATAGTGGAAGATGTACTTGACAAAATGGTCATCATGCACCGTAGGAACCACTATCCTCAGCAATTATCCGGCGGTCAGCAACAACGGGTGGCCGTTGCCCGTGCAGTGGTTAATAATCCAAAACTTATTCTGGCGGATGAACCAACAGGAAATCTGGATTCCTCCAACGGAAATGAGGTTATGCAACTACTTACAGATCTCAATGAACAGGGTACCACCATCATCATGGTAACACACTCAGAACATGATGCCCGGTACAGTCATCGAATCATTCGCATGCTCGATGGTCAAACTGTAATGGAAAATATCATGGTCTAACCTGACGGATAACCGACGGGTAAAAAAACAACTTTATGATTCTGAACTACTGCAAGCTCGCATTGCGAAACCTGACAAAAAACAGGTTCTTTACCATTATTAATATAACCGGGCTTACAATCGGAATGGCAGCCACTTTGCTCATCTTTTTGTGGGTATACAGTGAGCGCTCCTGGAATAAAGAACATGTAAATTATGACCGCATTTCTCATGTACATGTGAACCGAAATTTCAATGGAGAAATAAACACCGGTTCAGATATGATGTTTCCACTGGCAGCCGCCGCAATGACAGCAATTCCTGAAGTGGAAAAAGCATCGATATCCGGATTTCCAACAAGTATTATGCTAACTGTTGGGGATAAAAAGATAAATCGCCTGGTAGTTACAACCAGCCCTGAATTTCTGGACATTTTCAGCTTTGAATTTTTACAGGGACAGCCGGAAGGATTGCAGGATCCGGATGGAATCATTCTGACCGAATCAACAGCAAATAGTCTTTTTAACCGAATAAATGTAGTAGGCGAAGCAGTAAAAATAAATAATGACCGTACTGCCTATGTAAAAGCAGTAATTAAAGATCCAGCTAGTACCAGCACGGTCCAATTCGATGTGTTACAAGCATTCAACACTTCTTCCCAATGGGTGAAAAATGCACAAACTGATTGGGTAAATTGCGGGAACCGGGTTTTCTTTCTGCTTCGCGAAGGTGCGGATAAAGCAGCAGTTGAAGCAAAAACGATCGCATTGATTCGTGAAAAAACCGGAGCGGAAAATCCAACAACACGCGGACAGATAATTTTACACCCGATGAGTAAATGGCGTTTATATGAAGAATTTAGAGACGGCATTAATACCGGGGGAAGAATTCAATATGTTCGATTATTTACGTGGATTGCCATTATTATACTATTGATTGCCTGCGTAAATTTTATGAATCTTTCAACAGCACGCTCTGAAAAAAGAGCTCGTGAAGTTGGTATTCGTAAAACTCTTGGCTCAATGAGGCGCCAACTGGTTTTTCAGTTTATCGCAGAATCGGTATTACTGGCTTTATTTGCATTTTTGATTTCAGTATTGGTTGTATGGATTACACTCCCCTCCTTTAGCAAATTGCTAAATCAACCAATACAACTTCCCTTCAAAGAACCATTTTGGTGGTTCATTGGAATGGGAATTATATTATTAACCGGAGTTATTGCCGGAAGCTATCCCGCCTTGTTTTTATCAGGGTTCAAACCGGTAAAAGTGTTGAAAGGAACATTCCTAACAGGAAAATCCGGACTCACTCCACGAAAAATACTTGTCACAGCTCAGTTTTCCATCTCCATTTTATTGATTTCCGCAACTCTTCTCATTTATCAGCAAATCAATCATGTTCAACAACGTGATCTTGGATACCATCAGGAAAACTTGCTCATGGTAAATTCATCGGCCCAATTGGATAGACAGCTTAAAGCCGTCAAAAACGAATTATATGCGACAGGAATGGTAGAATCCGTAAATCGAACCAGCAATCAGATTACCGACCTTTTCGGATATACATCAGGAATACGTTACAGTGGTGCACCACAGGCTGATAATCTGGTAATCGGATTTATGTTTACCGATGAGGATTTTGCAAAAACATTACAAGCAAAAGTAATAGAAGGTCGTGATTTCCTAGCCAGAGACACCCAACAGATTCTGCTGAATAAAGCAGCAGTGAAGGTCCTGGGTATGAAGGATCCGGTAGGCAAGATCGTAACATGGGCCGGGCGTGAACGTACTGTTGTTGGAGTAATTGATAACATGGTGATTAATTCACCCTATGCAGCACCTGAACCCATAATGCTGATACAGGGTGCAGCTTGGGCAGGAAGAATCAATATCAGATTTAAGAATGGTATAGATATAAAAAAAGCCGTGGAAGCTGTAGAACATATCCACCGTAAGTTCAGCCCGGATTACTTATTTGAATATCGATTTATTGATGATTTTTTTAATGAAAAATTCAACAATGAAAAACTGGTTGGGCAATTAGCTATCATCTTTTCAGGCATGGCCATTTTTGTATGCTGCCTTGGTCTGTTTGGATTGGTATCCTTTGCTATAGAAAGGCGAAAAAAAGAAATCGGAATTCGGAAAGTTCTTGGTGCTTCCGTTAAACAATTGCTGGTATTGCTGTCTCAGGAATTTGTCCTTCTTATTGCATTTGCTTTCCTGATTGCAATTCCCCTTGCCTGGTGGATGATGCATGGCTGGCTTGCAAATTATGCTTACAGAATTACTATAAACCCTTTGATCTTCCTTGTTGTAGCTGCCTCTGTCGCACTGATTGCTTTTATCACAATAAGTCTGAACGCATCAAGAGCGGCCTTGAAAAATCCGGCCACCTCGCTCCGATCAGAATAACCTTATTTCTTTCACCCGACCGGTGGCACCGGTCGGGTGAAAGAAATTTAATACAGTTGAAATGTTTAACAATAACTGGAAAATAGCCTATCGAAGTCTGTTAAAGAATAAATTCTTTACAACTTTAAATATAGTTGGGCTTGCTGCCGGCTTAACCTGCTTTTTATTGATTACACTATATGTGACCAATGAACTGGGCTATGATCATCATAATAAAAAAGCGGATCGGATATTCCGTATCAATACAGATATAGTGATGGGTGGAACTGAACTAGTTATGACAGTTGCTCCTGATCCAATGCCTGAAATTTTGAAAAAAGATTATCCGGAAATTGAAGAATACACAAGAATATACGCCAGCTCCGGTTCCAAACTGATTAAAAAGGGTACTACCTTTTTAAATGAGACGTTGGTAGCTCATGTGGATTCCACCTATTTCAAAGTATTCTCCGCTACAGCTATTTCCGGTGACTTGAACACTGCACTTAATGAACCAAATACAGTTGTTGTCACCAAATCCATGGCGGAAAAATATTTTGGAACTACCGATGTTCTTGGGAAAACGTTGGAAACCAATGATAATGGCTCCACCATTTATAAAATTACCGGGGTAATTGAAGATATTCCAAAGCAGTCGCATTATCGTCCTGATTTATTGTTTTCCATGGATAATGCTCCCTATCAGTTTGGCCAACTGCTCAGCCATAATTTTCAGACCTATCTCCTATTAAAAGATGGCAACAACGCTGCCAGTCTGGAAGCCAAGTTTTCTGACTATGTAATGCGACATGTTTTGCCAGCAGCGAAACAGGAAATGCAGATTAATAGCATGGAAGAATTTGAACAGGCAGGAAACAAGTTGAAGTACAGCCTGATGCCACTTACTGATATCCATTTACATTCCAATCGCTTTCCAGAGCTTGCTGTAAATGGTAATATCCAGTACATTTATATTTTTTCTGCAGTCGCAGTTTTTATACTCTTAATAGCCTGCATCAATTTCATGAACCTTTCAACTGCAAGATCTGCCAACCGCGCCCGCGAAGTAGGAATCCGGAAAGTATTGGGTTCAGAAAAATCAACACTTATCAGACAATTCCTTACCGAGTCTACACTTCTCTCCTATTTGGCTATTTTCCTTGCCCTTCTTGCCACAGCCTTATTACTGCCTCTTTTCAATGACATCTCTGGTAAGCAATTTGAGGTTGCTGATCTTTTCAATCATTTTTTCATTGTTTTGTTATTTTTTCTTCCACTTGTTGTTGGTTTGCTCGCGGGTACCTATCCTGCATTTTTTCTTTCCTCCTTTCAGCCATTGCAGGTCTTAAAATCAAAATTTAGTACTGGCCATACCAAAGGTGGATTGCGTAGCACGCTTGTTGTAGTACAATTCGTTACCTCCATTGTACTAATCATTGGAACCCTTGTTATATATCGTCAGTTGAATTATATACAGACCAGAAATATTGGATTCAATAAGGACCAATTGCTGGTGATCAATAATACATTCGCATTGGATAATCAAAAGGAAGGATTTCGAAATGAAATTCTAAAATTGTCCGGGGTTATAGGCAGCACTAACAGCGGATTTTTACCGGTATCCGCAAGCTCCAGAAATGATCGCACCTTTTCCACCCAGGCAGCAATGACATCCAGTTCAGGTTTGAATACCCAAATCTGGGGAGTGGATGAAAATTATATTCCACTTTTGGGAATGGAAATGAAGTATGGAAGAAATTTTTCAAAAGAATTTGGAACCGATTCTTCCGGTATCATAATTAATGAAACGATTGCAGCCCTTATGGGAATTGAAAACCCGGTTGGACAAAAATTATATTCGGGAAATAATGGTGGCATGACAACTCCATATACAATAATTGGTGTTGTAAAAAACTTTCATTTTGAATCGCTGAAACAGCAAATTGGTCCGGTTGCATTCTGGCTAAAGCCCGCAGACTATTCAATGGCATTTAAAGTCAATGCAAAAAATATAAACCCCTTGCTGGCAAGTATTGAACAAACCTGGAACAAAATGGCCCCTGATATGCCATTTGAATATAGTTTTCTGGATGAATCCTTTGCCCGCATGTATGAGTCAGAGCAACGGGTGGGTCAATTGGCAATTAGTTTTGCGGCCCTTACTATCCTGATCGCCTGTCTAGGGTTATTCGGTCTCGCTGCTTTTATGGCAGAACAGCGCAACAAAGAAATTGGTGTTCGGAAAGTCCTGGGAGCATCTGTTCAGCACATAATGGCATTACTTACCCGTGACTTTATAAAACTGGTGGGAATAGCAGCAGTAATTGCATTTCCAATAGCCTGGTATGCCATGCATAAATGGCTGGAGAATTTTGCATTCAAAACTTCTATTGGCTGGTGGATATTTTTTGTGGCTGGTGGTATTGCGATCTTAATTGCTCTTATTACTGTAGGCGGGCAGGCATTAAAAGCAGCCATTACCAACCCGATCAAAAGTTTGCGATCAGAATAAAATTAGACTATGCTGTACAGTTACTTAAAAATTGCTTTTAGAAATCTGGGTAAATACAAAGGTTTCTCAGCCATCAATATACTTGGTCTGGCTGTAGGTATGGCATCAGCCATTCTGATCTTCTTATGGATTTCACATGAAATCAGTTATGACCGATTTCATGAAAAAAAAGACCGTATTTATGAAGCATGGAATAAAGGAAGTTTTAACGGAAAGCTTTCGTGCTGGAATACCACTCCCAAAATTCTTGCAAAAGCCTTACAGTCAGATATACCCGAAATTGAGACGACAACCCGGGTAAACTGGACTGATTCTTATCTGACAAAATTTGGCGAAAAAACCATCATGATGAAGGCTTCCGTGGTAGATTCCACCTTTCTTCAGGTTTTCAGTTTTCCCGTTCTTAAAGGGGATTCTGCCAGTGCATTAATGAATCCAACCGGCACGGTAATCACTCTATCGACAGCACAAAAACTTTTTGGAAACGAAAATCCAATAGGGAAAATACTGGAACTAAATGAACAATACCAGCTAACAGTAACAGCCGTAGTACAGGATCCGCCAAATAATTCACGTTTTCAATTCGAATGCCTGGTCCCCTGGTCCTTTTTGCGAAGCCAGGGAGGAGACGATGACTATTGGGGAAATAATTCAACCCGTACATATGCCCTGTTAAAACCGGGTACCAATGCTGAAACTGCCAATGCAAAACTGGTTGAATTCAGAAAAAAATATGACCGGGATGATCCAAAAGGTGGGTTCTTCCTTTACCCGATAGAACGATGGAGACTATATTCCAATTTTACTGAAGGTGTTGAAGAAGGAGGCATGATCGAATACATCCGTATATTTTCTATTGTAGGGGCTATCATTCTGCTGATTGCCTGTATCAATTTTATGAATCTTAGTACGGCTAAAAGTGAAAAAAGAGCAAAAGAGGTTGGAATCCGTAAAGTAATCGGCGCCATGCGTCATAATTTAATGGGACAGTTCCTGGGAGAATCAATTCTCATTGCTTTTCTTGCCGGCTTGCTTGCTATTGTACTTGTACAATTGACCCTTCCTTCCTTTAATACATTTACCGGAAAAATTGTTCGGCTTGATTATACCAATGCCTGGGCATGGACTTTGTGGTTCGGTTTTATTCTGTTAACCGGACTGATTGCAGGAAGTTATCCCGCATTTTTTCTATCGGGATTTCAGCCAACCAAAGTGCTTAAAGGGGCTTTCAAAAAAACACAGGCTGCTATCAATCCAAGAAAAGTATTGGTTGTATTGCAGTTCACCTTTGCAATCGTATTGATCATTTGCACACTTGTAATAAACAAACAGATCAATCATGCACGCAACCGAAATAATGGATATAACAAAGATCAGCTGGTCTATTACTTCATGACGGGCACTACAGAAAAAAATTATACGCTTATTAAAAATGAATTACTTTCATCAGGTACTGCTGTATCCGTAACCAAAACCAGTGCCCCTTTAACAGAAGGCTGGAGTAATACATGGGGCATCAACTGGAAAGGAAAGCAGGAAAATGATCGGACCTTGTTTGATCGCTTTTGTGCTGACCAGCAATTTGTTACAACCGCCGGACTGGAATTGGTAAAAGGCAGAGATTTTGATCTGGAAACACACCCTTCCGACTCAACAGCGATACTATTAAATGAATCTGCTGTTGCAGCAATGGGCTTTAAGGATCCGATCGGACAAACTTTACAGGATAATGGACGCGATTGGACTGTGGTTGGGGTCATCAAAGACTTTATCCTGCACTCCCCCTTTGCTAAAACACAACCCATGTTCATTCAGGGTGCGAAGGGCTGGTTCAATGTCATTCATTTCAGACTAAATGCCGCCAATTCAGTAAGTGAAAACCTAAAAAAAGCAGCATCTATTTTCAAAAAATTCAACCCCAGCTACCCCTTTGATTACACATTTGTGGATGAGGCTTATGGTGCAAAATTTGAAGAAGAAAAAAAGATGGGATCGCTTGCAGCATTGTTTGCCGGACTCACCATTTTCATCTCCTGTATGGGGTTATTTGGACTGGCTACCTACATGGCAGCTACTCGTTTTAAAGAAATTGGGATCCGCAAGGTGTTGGGAGCTTCTGTTGCATCAATTACCACCTTATTATCAAAAGACTTTCTAACACTGGTTTTGCTTTCATTCCTTATTGCCAGTCCGCTTGCCTGGCTGCTTATGAATCAATGGCTTGAATCCTATGCCTACAAAACAGCCATCGATGGTTGGATATTCCTTGTAACTGGGGTTGTAAGTATGTTGATAGCTGTATTGACAACGAGCATTCAGGCAATTAAAGCAGCTCTTTCCAATCCGGTTAAAAGCTTAAAGTCAGAATAAATCCCTGTCATGATAAAGAATTATTTTACCATCGCATTTAGAAATATCAGAAGATACGGAACCCATTCCCTTCTGAACATTACCGGCCTGGCCATTGCACTGGCTGCCTGTCTGGTTATATTTCTGGTATTGCAACATGAACGGAGTTATGATCAATACCATGCCAATGCCAGCAGGGTTTTCCAGATAGTGAAAAAAGAAGTGAAAGACGGCAATGAAGAATTCTATTCAGGAGTCGCTTTCCCGGCCAGAAAGGCACTCAGCAATGATTTTCCGCAGGTTCAGTTTACCCAATTTTTTGTTTCAAACGGTTCCCAGATAACAGTTTTGGATCAGGAAAATAAAATTACCAATCAGAAATTCATAGAAGAAACAGGTGTTTTTTTTAGTGAACCCAACTTTACTGATTTTTTTGATTTAATCTGGATTGCAGGACAACCGGAGATTTTGAATCAACCCGGCATGGTAGCAATCTCCAGATCCAAGGCAGAAAAATACTTTGGATCAGTTGAGCGGGCAATGGGCAAATCCATATTATTCGACAATCAAATCCGCTTACAGGTAGCAGGAATATTTAACGATCCACCGACTAATACCGACTTTAATTTTCAAATTGTTCCGTCGTACCAGACCTTTTTATCAAACTCTGGGGTGTGGGGATTTGAAGATGCTATTGATGGATGGGGATTATCAACATCCAATCACCAGGTATATGCACTTATACCCGAACGTACAACAGCTGACCAGATCAATTCACAAATGGGTACATTCGTTAAAAAATATTATCGGCCAGAGGCAGCATCAAAAACGTTTCATTCCCTGCATCCACTTAAAGAAATTCATTTTGATACCAGGTTTGGAAACAACGGTACCCATGTTACCAGCAAAGCATCCTTAAACACACTATTACTGATTGGCGTATTGATACTCCTTATGGCATGTATCAATTTTGTAAATCTGTCAACTGCACTTGCTGCCAAAAGAAGCAAAGAAATCGGCATTCGGAAAGTTATTGGAGGAACACGTTCACAATTACGCGCACAATTGATAACAGAAACATTTTTATTGGTGCTGTTTTCCTCCGTTATTGCTCTTTTACTCTCCTGGATTGCACTCCCCTATCTCAAATACATTACTGATATCCAGGAAAAACTGAAACTGCTTAACCCGGGAAGTTTCCTATTTCTGTTCTCTGTAATTCTGATTACCAGTGTGCTTTCAGGTTTTTACCCCGCATTTGTATTAAGTAATTTCAAACCAATTGCTGCAATTAAAAATAAAATCAATACCAGTACCTATGCTGGTTTATCTTTGCGAAGAATTCTGGTAGTATTACAATTTTCGTTTTCACAATTACTGGTTATAGCAACTATAATAGCTATTTCTCAGATGAGCTTTATCCGCAATGCGGACCTTGGTTTCAGTAAAGATGCTACATTGCTGTTAACTGGCAGCAGTGATAGTGTTACGATTGCGCGTCAGACTGGATTTCGTGCCGAACTGAAAAAAATTCCTGAAGTACAACAGGTTTCTTTTTCATTTGATGCCCCGTCAAGCGATAATAACTGGACCTCAAATTTTGCATTTGATCATAAAACTGAAGACCAGCCCTTTGATGCACATATAAAAATGGCAGATGAAGCCTATGCTGAAACCTTTGGGCTGAAACTCCTGGCAGGAACTTTTTATTCAGATGCTGATTCCGTTCAAAAAGTGGTAATTAATGAAACCATGTCCCAAAAACTGGGCATGAAAAATCCTCAAGAAGCCATCGGTAAAACAATGAAGCTTGGTTTGCAGGATTGGCTGCCAATTGTTGGAGTGGTAAAAGATTTTAAAAATAATTCCCTGAGAGAAACCGTAAAACCAACCATTATTTTACGTACCAGAAACAGAGCCAGCACCTACATGAGTCAGACCAATATCAAACTGAAGACCAGTAATCCTGGCAAAGTACTCGGAAAAATTGAGCAGCTTTGGAATACGCATTATCCCGAATATGCTTTTAGTGCAAGTTTTCTGGACGAATCCATCAATGATTTTTACCAGCAGGAAGAACGATTGAGCAGGCTATATAAAGTATTTGCCATCCTCGCTATCATTATTTCAAGCCTCGGTTTATATGGGCTTATTTCCTTTATGGCTATTCAAAAAACAAAAGAAGTAGGTATCCGAAAAGTGCTGGGAGCGTCTGTCTCAAACATAGTATTACTTTTTTCCAAAGAATTTACTATCCTAATTCTGGTTGCATTTGCGCTTGCTGCACCAGTCGCCTGGTACCTGATGAATGCCTGGCTGCAGAATTTCGTATTCAAGATCACAATAGGCTGGTGGATTTTCGCCATAGCCATCCTTACCAGTATTCTGATCGCCTGGGCTACCGTTGGATATAAAGCCATCCGCGCTGCTCTGGCCAACCCTGTCACCAGCCTTAAAACTGAATAACCAATTCTATGCTGCGCAATAATATAGTACTGGCGATCAGGAATATAACCAGAAATAAGGCATATAGCCTGCTAAATATTACCGGGATTGCACTTGGTACTGCAGCCTTCCTGCTAATACTGCAGTTTGTCAGCAGGGAAAAAAGTTTCAATTCATTTCATAAGGAGCTTCACCAGCTGCACCGCCTGGTATATACCAGCCCGGATGGAAACTCCTGGCCGGAAATGGAACCAGGAATCGGTCCGCTTATAAAAGAACATTTTCCCCAAATTCAGGATTTTTGCAGGTATGAATCAGGAATAGCTCAGGGAGTAGTGAAGATCAATGATCCGGGGGCTGATCCTTTCAGGGAAACCGGGATTGGGTATGCGGATGGCAATTTTTTCAGCTTTTTCAGCTTTCCACTTCTTGCCGGAAAAGCTGCTGATCTTGAACATCCATTTACTGTATTTGTATCCAATAAAACTGCGAAAAAATATTTTGGCAATAAAAGTCCTATAGGACAATCCATACTTTTATACAACCAGTTTGGTGAAGGCACATTCAGAGTAGCCGGGATTTATGATATTCCAGACAATTCTGATATTCAGTATGATATGGTTTTTTCCCTTGCCACCCTTGCCGTTCCTTCCTATGTAAAAGATAATGACTGGGCCGCCATTGGCAATTTATCTTCCCAGTATATTCAAACAATGGTTAATCTTTCTCCGGGCACTGATCTGACTCATTTGGAAAAACAATTGAATGAACTTCGTCACTCAAAAATCCCCGAACAGGATGGTACCAAACTGCATTTGCAGAAAATGTCTGCCATGCACCTGCCCGATTCTTTTAATGACCCTTTCCCAAGTTTTGGAAATTTAAAATATGTGTATGTATTAGGTCTTGTAGCAATTCTGATTGTGTTCATGGCCTGGTTTAATTATGTCAATCTTTCAACTGCGCAGGCCTTAAAACGAGCGAATGAAATCGGAATACGTAAAATTATTGGGGCAAGCCGGGCTTCCCTTATTCAACTCTACCTGACAGAAGCTATGTTGATGAACCTGCTGGGTGCCGGTTTAGCACTTCTGCTGGTACTTTTTATTCAACCTGTTTTCAATAACCTGATCCAACAGGAACTAACACTGACATCTATTAAATGGAACAATATTACCATTACAGGTATTGGAATCCTGCTTACCGGAGCAGTTTTATCCGGTTGGTATACCGCAATGGTAATTACTGGTTATCAACCACTGACTGTACTCAAAAATAAATCCATCGGCTCTTCAAAATCTTCAGTTGTAAGGAAATACCTGGTAGTTGCACAATTTGCCATATCAATCGGACTAGTCTTATCTACTTTTATTATTTATAAACAATTGCAATACATGCAGGATAGTGCTCTTGGAATGACAATTGATAAACTATTGGTAGTGAGAGGTCCGTCTGTTGGGAAAGACAGTAGTTATGCCAACCGGAAATCAGCCTTTATAACCGGACTGGAATCCAATCCACAGGTTCAGCAATTTTCATTGACAGGATCAGTACCTGGGTCCTATTATAATTTCCGTACCGCAGGATTCTCTCAACCAGGCTCCAACAAAGGGGTTGAGCAAAAGTCTTTTGCCTTTGCCATTGTAGATCACCGATACCTGCCTACTTATTCAATCGATCTGGTCGCAGGAAGAAACTTTACACCTTCCGAAACATCGGTAGAATGGAATCAGAATGATAAAGTGATGCTTAATGAACGGGCCGTAAAAGAACTCGGTTTTAAATCTGCAGAAGAAGCCATATCCACAAGAATATCCTGGGATGAACGAAGTTTACAGGTTTTGGGAGTAGTAAAAAATTATCATCATACAGGTTTGCAAAACGCAATTGATCCAATTATCTTTTACCCCCAAACCAACAATGTTTATTATTCAATCCGACTGGTTTCGGGCCGGATTCAGGAACAAATTGCAAAGTTGGAAACCTTATTTAAACAAAGTTTTCCCAATAACCCTTTTGAGTATTTTTTTGCAGATGAACAATTCAATCGGCAATATATTGCGGAATCAAAATATGGTGCATTATTTACAACAGCTTCCTTTTGGGCGATCCTGATCGCCTGTCTGGGATTATTTGGATTGACCACCTATTCTATTCGTGCCAGAACCAGAGAAATTGGCATTCGAAAAGTATTGGGAGCATCCGTTTCTGATATTACAACACTTCTCTCACTTGACTTTATAAAACTGGTACTTGTTGCAGGACTGATTGCCTGTCCCCTTGCCTGGTGGGGTATGCAGAACTGGTTAACCAATTTCGCCTATAAAATTGAAATTCCCTGGTGGCTTTTACCCTTTGCAGTGCTGGTTGCCCTTTTTATTGCTGTAGGCACCATCAGCATTCAAACAATTAAAACAGCCCTTTCTAATCCAATTAAAGCATTAAAAACAGACTAAAAGCACCACCCGACCGGTGCCACCGGTCGGGTAAAATATGTACTATGTTCAGAAATTATTTAAAACTCGCCTATCGCAATATTATCAGACAAAAAGGATATTCAGCCATCAATATATTGGGATTAGCTATCGGAATAGCAGCCTGTTTACTCATCCTTCAATATGTAGCGTATGAATTAAGCTATGAGGATATGATTGACAATAAAGAATCAATTTACCGGGTCAATCAGGATCGCTATGATAATGGAAAACTTAGTACCCAATGGGCTTCCGGAGCATTTGCTGTTGGAAATAGTTTTAAAGATGCCTTTCCTGAAATCGAATCCTATGTCAAAATTGTTCCGGATGATAATGCTGTTGTAATCACCAATTCAGAAAATCCGCTCAAGATTGATTTCCCATATTTTGTGTCAGAAGATTTTTTCAAGGTATTCTCTTATCCGCTGATAAGCGGAGACAAATCTACCCTGCTAAAAGAACCTTTCACAGCGGCCATTTCAATCAGTCTGGCGAAAAAAATATTTGGTGATAATAACCCCATCGGCGAATCAATCCAATTAAATAAATCTCAGCTTTATAAAGTAACCGGAGTATTTGCAGATTTTCCGGCAAACAGTCATATGGGATCAGATCTGTTGTTATCCTATCAATCCTTTATTCAGATACAGGCAAAATACAATAACAACCCGGAACAAGCCTGGTTATGGGACGGCTGTATTACTTACCTGAAATTAAAACCGGGAACAGATCCCAACGCATTGGAAAAAAAATTCCCCGGTATTGTTGAAGCTGCTGTTGGTACCGATCTGAAATCCTTTAATGCAAGCGTAACCTATCTGCTGCAACCAATAAAAGACATACATCTGAACTCAAACCGGATTGGTGAAGCCCGTCCAACCGGAAACAGCAGAACAGTATATCTGCTATTTGGGATTTCTCTATTCATTATAGTGATCGCCTGGATTAATTATATAAATCTTGCTACTGCCCGATCTATTAATCGTGCAAGAGAAGTTGGAATTCGTAAAGTAGCAGGATCACTTCGAATCGACTTAATCAAACAATTCATGTTGGAATCGGCACTCATGAATGCAATAGCTATTGTGCTGGCATTTCTGATTATACTGGCATTTCTTCCCGTTTTTAACTATACTACCAACCAGCAACTTTCAATATCCCAATTAAATCTGTCAGTTTTCTGGACAGTATTAGTTGGCTTATTTATTGTTGGCAGTCTGTTGTCAGGGATCTATCCTGCCCTTGTATTATCCGGTTTTAAACCCATCTCAGTACTGAAAGGAAAAATGTCAACCAGCTCACAGGGCGTATTATTACGAAAAGGACTGGTTGTATTCCAATTCACGGCTTCACTGTCTTTATTAATTGGAACCGCCATCGTATACAAACAGATCAAATTCATGAAGAGCCAGGAAATTGGCCTTACAATAAATCAAACGCTGGTGCTGAAAAGACCAATTGTTGTAAGTGACAGCATCTATACAAGAACACAAACAAGTTTCAAACAGGAAATATCCAAATTACCATCCGTCTCAGGAGTAACAGTATCAAATGCCATTCCGGGAGAATCGGTAAATCAAAATGCTGGAGGAATCAGGTTGATTACAGATCCTGAATCAAAACAAAATCAATACCGGATCATCTCCATGGATTACGATTATCCGCAGTTATATGGATTAAAAATTATTGCCGGCAAAACTTTTTCACTGGAAAAAGGAACATCCGGAAACCCTGTACTATTTAATCAAACCGGCATCAAACAATTAGGTTTTCCCAATCCGGCTGATGCAATCGGAAAACAAATTTTTTTCTGGGGTGATACCATGCGTATTGATGGTGTGGTCGCTGATTTTCACCAACAATCCTTACAATCCAATTTCGAACCGTTGATTTTGGTACTTCGTCCAAATACAAGAGGATATATGTCTATCCGAATGCAAACAACAGATGTTAAATCAACCATTGCCTCTATTGAACAAAAATGGAAACAATATTTTCCTGGGAATCAATTGGAATATTTTTTCCTGGATGCACATTTTGATGCACAATATAAAGCAGACAATCAATTCGCCCTGATATTTGGAATTTTCACGTTTCTCGCCATATTTGTTGCCTGTATGGGATTATTCGGATTGGCTTCCTATATTACCATTCAACGAACCAAAGAAATTGGAATCCGTAAAGTTCTTGGTGCATCAGTGCAGCAAATAATCTTTTTATTCTACAAAGAATTGGGACTTATGGTCAGTTTGTCATTCATAGTAGCAATTCCGCTTGCATGGTTTGCCGGAAAAAAATGGCTGCAAAGTTTTGCCTTCCAGACAAACCTGAATCTACTGGTATTTGCACTTCCCTTTATTTTAATTGTATTAATTGGCCTTATTACAATCAGCTTTCAGACAATTAAAGCAAGTTTAAGAAATCCGGCAATCTCACTTAGAACTGAATAAAACTACCTGGATGGGATCCATACTTCTTTATTAAAAATCTGCACGCTACACAACCGTACAATAACTGTATCATAAACGAACAGTAACCAACTTGAACATCTCTGTATCTGGTTCATTTTCAATAAATTATAATATTGGCATAAAATTTCATCCTTTCTTTACAGTTCTAAAAGCTCAAGCATTATGATTAAACTGGAACATATTTCAAAATGGGTAAACCAGGGAAATAACCGAATTTTTTTATTGAAAGATATCAATATAAATATTGGAGAAGGGGAATTCATTTCCATTATGGGACCCTCAGGATCAGGAAAATCAACCCTCCTGAATGTGATTGGTATGCTGGATTCTGCCGACGAAGGATCCTATTTTTTCAATGATCAACCCGTTCATACGCTCAAAGAAAAACAACGTTCACTTTTATATAAACAACATATCGGTTTCGTTTTTCAGGCCTATCACCTGATTGATGAATTAACGGTGTATGAAAATATTGAAACTCCGCTGCTCTACCAGGATACGAAATCTGCTGATCGTAAGGCAATGGTAGGTGATATGCTGGATCGTTTTAATATCGTGGGAAAAAAAGACCTGTTCCCAGCCAATCTTTCTGGCGGACAACAGCAACTGGTAGGAATCGCCAGAGCATTGATTGCCAAACCTAAACTCATTCTGGCAGATGAACCCACCGGAAACTTAAACAGCAAACAGGGGGAGGAAATTATGGAAATTTTCACCCAACTGAATAAAGAAGAAGGCGTTACCATCATTCAGGTAACCCACTCAGAAAAGAATGCCGCCTATGGCAACCGCATTATCAACCTACTTGACGGAAGAATTGAACACAACCGATAAGCGACTTATTTTATGAAGAAGAGATTAACCTCACTCCTATGTGTATGCGCTATTTACCTGGTCCTGCTACTGGCGGGACCGGGTTTGATGGCGCAATCAGACAGCAGCACTCATCTTACCCTCAAACAATGTCTTGACCTGGCCTATTCAAATAACCTGGATTTAAAACAGGCGGAATTGCAGGCTGCCACCATTGGAATCGATTACAGGCAGGCAAAACAGAATATGCTGCCGCAAATCAATGGCAGTATAGAACATGGAAACAATCAGGGAAGAAGCATTGATCCGTTTACCAATAGTTACTTAAATCAAAAAATTGAATACGCTAATTATGGTGTTAATGGAGGCGTGATTTTATTCAATGGACTGGCAACCCAAAATGGTATTCGGCAACAACGCCTGGCATTGGCTGCCGGAAAAGAAGAAATTCAACAGGAAAAGGATAACCTTAGTATCAATTTGATGAATGCCTATTTTCTTGTATTAAGTACAGCGGATCTGCTAGAACAAATAAAGATACAGGCAAATCTTACTCGCAAACAGGTTGAGCGGCTTACCATCATGCACCAGGAAGGAGCAGTTCCGCCTGCTCAGTTTTACGATTTGAAGGGGCAATTAGCAAGTGATGAAATCAATCTGGTAAACACTAAAAACCAGTTGGATGCTGCGGTATTGGATTTATGCCAAATGATGAATATCCCGTACGATCCAGGTATCCAACTCGAACCTTTAGGTCCGCAGGATTTTCTTCAGGCCTATGAAGGTAATCCGTCCTCCATTTATCAGACAGCATTGGGTGCATTGGCTGTTGTAAAAGCAGCAAATTTAAGAACAGAAAGTGCAGAAAAAGGAGTAAAAGCATGGAGAAGCCAGCTCTGGCCTACTCTTAGTCTGAATGGCGGATTATTTACCAATTATTCAAGCGCTGCGCGTACAGCCCAATTTCTCCGGACTGTTGAATCACCTACAGGAGATTATGTTCAGATTAATGGAACTGAATCACCTGTACTGACCATGCGCGATGAATTTTCTATGCAGAAAATTGCCTATGGCGATCAGTTCAAAAACAACTATAGCACCAATATAAATCTCTCTCTTCGAATTCCCTTGCTCAATTATATGCAAACCCGTAACCGGATTGATCGGGCAAAAATCCAGCTAAAATCCGCCGAGTTGGTAGAAAAAACAACCAGAATCCGCCTGCAGCAACAGGTAGAACAGGCCTTCCTCAATATGACAGCTACCTATAATCGCTATAAGACTGTTCTTCAACAGGTAGATGCCTTTCAGGAATCCTTCCGTACAGCTGAAGCCAGATTTAACGAGGGAGTATTGAACTCAGTAGAGTACCTGACCGCCAAAAATAACCTGGACCGGTCCAATATCAATCTGATCATTGCAAAATATGAATATGTATTCCGTACGCGCGTACTTGATTTCTACCAGGGCAAACCGATCTGGTAAACTTAATTTCGCCTTATAAATGAGAACTTACCATTCATTGGCAGAATCAGTTGAGAACTAAACTCCCTCATTTGCCCCGAAAAGGAACCACTAACCCGCTCGCCGACACCACCAATTTCATCAAATTTTAATTCAGCCGGATTACTGTGCAGGGCAGCTCCGCCATAAATGGAGGAGGCATCCCAGCCATCAAAAAACAAGACTTGACGGAGAGGATATGAACCAAAATAAAACTCAGGCACAAAAAATTTCATCTGATATTTCCCTTTCATGTCTTTAAAGGTAAATTCATAGCCATTACTCGTAGGACTTATTTTACGGATACTAAACGTATCTCTGTTTTCAAAGAGGAAATAGGTAGAATCTCCAAAATTAATTTGAGCATAAGAGAGCTCGGTATCCGGCTCACACAATTCCACATTTCCCAGATTTATTTCCGGATGCCCCTCCTGATTAATTGCTTCAATTGTATGTGTTTTGTTTCCGGAAAAATCCATCAGTTTTACAGAAACTCCGGCAAACTGCGGTCCTCTGCACTTTAAATATTGTATATCAAAAAGACCATCTTTAAAAGAATGATACTGGACATTTAAACCCTGTTTTATTTCAATGCCACCAATTAATAAGGGGGAACTTCCATTACAACCAAAAGCAGTACCGGTTAATCTTACAAATTCCTGTTTATAGGTGGGTTGGGGACTAAGATAAGCATAGAGTTTTCCTGTCAAAAACAACCGATGTGACCTACTAATATCATTACCACAATAATCCTGGGTACTAATTGCAATATCTCTATTTATAGGAAATCTGGTAACTGAAATTCCATTTTTATCCGGATAAAGATAGGTCCGTTGATGTGATGCAACATCAGTAATCAATACCTTAGATTCATTAAAAGGAGTCCCATCCCGTTTAAACAGGTATATTTTAATCAAACCAAGATCGGATCGTGTACCAATGGCCCAGCTTGAAAAACTGGTTGCATTAAATGTGAAAACAGTATCAACTCGAATTGCCTCCCCTTTATTCTCCCAAATTGCTGCTTTTTCATTGAAATGCCAGGAATACATTTTTTCCTGCGGATTAAGTACCGTTTCTGATGATGGCTTTATTCTTACTTCAACTGCTTTCCCACTTGCAATCTGTAATGGCTGATCTTTCTCATCATATAATTCAATCATGAAAAAAGCAGAGGGACTCATTATTTGATTCTCTCCAGATTCATTTTTTGCTGTCTCGCCTCCCGGTATTAAAGTTTCAAAATTTGGTTGATTACTGGTAAATGTTTTGGCATACACTTTCACCATCCCGTTATAAGTGGTTCTATTTTGTTTAAATTCAATACCCTGAGCAGGAAAAACCAATTCCAATCCATTTTCCAGCTTTAATACACCTCCGCTATTTCCTGAAACAGTTACGGCTTTCGGTTTTTTAACCAAACTAATATCCAGTTCCAGTACGCCGCCACCAACTGTCTTGAATTTTTGTGAGTAATTAAAATAACCAGGCTTTTCTACCATTAATAGTACTGAATCCACTTTCAAACCAGCATCCATCCTAAAATTTCCATCTGTACCCGATTCCAATTTTTGCCCTTTAATGTTAACAATTGCACCGGATACGCTTGAGCCTGTTTCATCTGTAATTTTTCCCTGAATATGTAAAGCAAGTTCATCCTCCAGCTCTGATAATCCACTTTCCATTCCGCTCTTGGAGCAGGAGTTGATTCCAATAGCTATTATACAAAACAACAGCTTTGATAGTATCCAATTAGTTTTCATAAGATAAGGTTGAATTTATAAAACTTCAATTTAACGCCTACATCCACAATTAATTGCCTGATAATCAATCAAAAATTCCTCGAATTTTAACAACTGTCAATTTGGCACATGTGCCGGTTTTTCGCTAATTTTGCTCCCTTAAACAGATTTGGATGCTGGATCTCTCGACACAAAAAATACAGGATGAATCCCGGCAGGGGGAAGCTTTCGCACCCTTTGCCATCGATGAAAACCAATACAAAAAGCATTTCTATATTGAAAGCTATGGCTGTCAGATGAATTTCGCCGACAGTGAAATAGTCGCTTCTATTTTACAGGAACAGGGTTTTGGCGCTACCAGAAACCTGGAAATTGCCGATCTGATTTTTATCAATACCTGCTCCATCCGTGAAAAAGCGGAGCAAACCGTTCGCAAACGCCTCACCGATTTTAAAAGAGCAAAAAGAGCAAAACCCGGATTGTTGATAGGCGTACTTGGTTGCATGGCCGAACGTCTGAAAGCAAAGTTCCTGGAAGAGGAAAAACTGGTAGATCTGGTCGTGGGACCGGATGCTTATCGCTCCTTACCTGCCTTAATTGAAGAAGCAGAAACCGGTCAAAAGGCGGTAAATGTCCTTCTTAGCAGAGAAGAAACCTATGCCGATATCGCTCCGGTGCGACTTGATTCAAACGGTGTTTCCGGATTTGTAAGCATCATGCGAGGGTGCAATAATATGTGTTCTTTCTGTGTGGTACCTTTTACGCGCGGACGTGAACGCAGCAGGGATGCCGGCAGCATCGTTGCTGAATGCGAGGCACTATTCATTGATGGATACAGGGAAGTGGTGTTGCTAGGACAAAATGTCGATTCCTATCACTACCTGAATGAAGTAACGGATGAAATCGTAACCTTTGCGCGGCTACTGGAAAAGGTTGCACTCATTTCTCCAGAACTTAGGGTGCGCTTTTCAACCTCCCATCCCAAAGATATTACGGATGAAGTGCTTCACACCATGGCTAAATACGAAAACATCTGCAATTATATTCACTTGCCGGTTCAAAGCGGCAGTTCCCGCGTATTGCAATTGATGAATCGTACCTATACCCGCGAATGGTATATGGCTAAAGTTGACCGCATCCGCGAAATTATCCCGGATTGTGGCATCTCTTCCGACATAATTACCGGTTTCTGTACCGAAACAGAGGAAGACCATCAGGATACCATGAGTATAATGGAATATAGCAAATACGATCTCAGCTACATGTTCTTTTACAGCGAACGTCCCGGTACCCTGGCTGCACGTCGCTATACCGACGATATTCCGCTTGAAACAAAGAAACGCAGACTTGCTGAAGTAGTATCTCTGCAAGGCCGATTAAGTAGAGAAAGCAATGCACGCGATCTTGGAAAAACTTTTCAGGTACTGGTGGAAGGCCCCAGTAAAAAGAACCCTGCCGAATGGATGGGCAGAACCAGCCAGAATAAAGTGATCGTTTTTCCAAAACCAGCCGGACTGGAAAAAGGACAATACCTCCATGTCGAAGTGACGGATTGTACACAGGCTACGCTAATTGGAAAAGTGAAACTTGAGGAGTGAGATGTTAGACCTGAGATGTGAGGAGGGTTCCTACTTTTGACTTTATACTTTTGACTTTTGACTTTTGACTTTACAAAATGGACACTCAAAGCATAAAAAACAGATTTGGCATTATTGGAAACGCACCAGCTTTAAACCATGCATTGAATGTAGCGGCCCAGGTTGCCAATACTGACCTGAGCGTACTGATCGTTGGCGAAAGTGGAGTTGGAAAGGAAGCATTTTCGCAAATCATTCATGCACTGTCAGCCAGAAAACACAATCCCTTTATTGCTGTTAACTGCGGTGCAATTCCTGAAGGAACCATTGACTCAGAATTATTTGGACATGAAAAAGGCGCCTTCACCGGTGCAGTTGATAGCCGGAAAGGTTATTTCGAAACAGTAAATGGAGGAACCATTTTCCTGGATGAAATAGGAGAAATGCCCCTCGGCACACAGGCACGCCTGCTAAGGGTGCTCGAAACAGGTGAATTCATCCGCGTTGGTTCTTCCAAAGTCCAAAAAACCGATGTTCGGGTAATTGCAGCTACTAACCGGGAATTATTGGAATTCACCCAAAAAGGGAAATTTCGGGAAGATCTCTACTACCGCTTAAGTACCGTCCCCATTCGGGTACCTTCCCTCCGCGACAGAAAAGATGATATTCCGCTGTTATTCAGAAAATTTGCCGTTGATTTTGCGGAACGATATAAATCGCCCCCAATACAACTTGATGATGAAGCCAGAACCTTACTGGTGAACTATCCATGGCCTGGGAATGTTCGTGAACTAAAAAATATCGCAGAACAGATCAGTGTACTTGCCACTGATAAGATGGTTAACTTTTATGAACTGAAACGGTTCCTTCCGGAACAACCAAATAATCGGTTACCCATGCTCGTTGGAAACGGACACACATCTAATAGTCCGGAATTCAATAGCGAACGCGAAATCCTTTACAAGCTTTTTTTTGATATGAAAAAAGATGTAACTGAACTGAAAAAAATGTTCGTAGAGATCCTGAAGAATCCGGGGGAAGCAGCTGCTGCCGCTGCCTATACTAAAGAAAGTCTGCTGCGCGATTACCCATCACCGGTAGACTATGCATCACCTGCAGCAGCACTCCCCTCTCCTTCATCTTACATGCAACCCATGCAGCAAAATGCACCATCAACCGTACTAATGCCGCATTCGCATGATGATATCCATGATCATGAAGAGGTTGAAGAGTCGCTTAATATCATGGATAAAGAAAAGGAATTGATTCTCAAAGCATTAAAAAAACATAAAGGAAAAAGAAAGGATGCTGCAGCAGACCTTGGTATCAGTGAACGAACCCTTTATCGTAAATTGAAAGAATATGATATCAGTGAATAAATCAGTCCGAACCAAATCGGCCTTACTCTCTTCTCTTGTGGCTCTTTTTTTAGTAGTACTTCCAGGCTGCTACTCCTTTAAAGATATATCCATACCCGAAGAAATTAAGACGGTACGTGTTCAGTATTTCGAAAATAAAGCACGTCTTTTTAATCCGGTATTAAGTCCCCTGCTCACCGACAAATTACGACAAAAGGTAATCAGTCAGACCAGATTAACCCAGGTTCAGGGAGAAGATGCACATTATGATATTGCTGGTACAATTACTGATTGTTCTGTTACAACCACAGGCATCTCCAATCAGCAGGCAGCCAGCAACCGATTGAATATCACTGTTCAGATTGAATTTAAAAACAGGAAGGATGAAACAAAAAACTTTGAGGCATCCATTACGCGGAATTTTGATTTCAGTGCAAGTCTGACACTGGACCAGGCACAGCTTCAGTTACAGGATGAAATTATCCGAAACCTGAGTGATGAAATTTTCAACCGCATATTCTCCAACTGGTAAATAAAGTATATTGCCATCTTCATGGATCTCAACAGAACGATACAATATTATTTTCATCAGCCAAATCTGGAAAGTGTAACTGTTTCCGAGTTGGAACAGCTGGTTAAACAATATCCCTATTGCGCCCCTCTGCAATTTCTCTTACTGAAAAAAATGAAACTGAGCTATTCTTTGGGGTTTTCCGAACAATGGCAACAATCACTGCTTTTTTTTCAGGATCCTTATTTTTTGAATGCGCAGTTAAACTGGATCAGCGGCCCTGTTACTGAATCCGTGAAACTGGAAATAAAACAGGAAGAAAAAACGGCTCCGCTAATTGAATCCAAACTGGTCAGGGAACTGACCTCAGAACTGGCAGATGCGCTGGCCCTCGCCAAATCAATCGCCAATTCAGCCATTGAACCGGAAACAATCGCTTCTCATCAACGGGAGGAACCATCCTATAATACAGATGATAACCAAAATGATTCGGATTCCTCTCCGGCTTTGGATGATCAGCCTATGCTCCGAACCGACCTCCTGTTAAAGGAATCACCCATCCGAATTCCTTCCATCCGGGATCTTGGTCCGGTTACAGATGATATGCCAAGTTTTGAACCCTATCACACCATCGATTATTTCGCATCTCAGGGTATTAAACTCGGAAATGAACTCCCAAAAGATAAACTCGGAAAACAACTGAAATCCTTTACTGAATGGATCCGATCCATGAAAAAACTGCCTCAGACTGTTATTGAGGAGAAATTGATGGATGCCGGAAAAGGCGAAACCATTGAGGCAATGGCCGCCGATTCTATTGAAGGAAAGGAAATTCTTACTGAAACCATGGCGGATGTCCTCCTGAAACAGGGTAATAAAGCCCGGGCAATGGAGATTTTTCAGAAATTAAGTTTGGCTCATCCCGACAAATCCGCTTATTTTGCGACTCGAATTGAACAATTAAAAAATCGATCATGACCGTCTTTTTTCTGATTCTGATAATCCTGGCAAGTGCTGTCCTGGGTTTTATCATCCTGGTTCAAAGCCCAAAAGGTGGCGGACTTGCTGGTAATGTGGGTGGATTAAGCAACCAATTCATGGGTGTTAAACAAACTACGGATCTGCTTGAAAAAGGTACCTGGGTATTTGCCCTGATTGTAGCATTGCTTTGCCTCTTTTCTGCTGCTTTTATACCTCAATCAGCCGGAAAATCGAAATCTATTATTGATGAATTGAATACTAAACCAGCTGTTACGGCTCCTGCTCAAACGCCTGCTACCCCGGGTAATCAGCAACTGGTACCGGCTCCTGCACCGGCTGATAGCCAACCCAAGCCGGCCAATTAATCAATTTCAACTTATTGAAACAATAAACCCTGCTCCAAACAGCAGGGTTTTTGCTTACTTTAGAGTGCAATCAGGCATCCATGAAAAAAATACTTCTCGTTCTATTCGGTTTGATATTTATTGCCGGTCTGGCAGCTCTCTGGTTTTTTACCGGCTCCGCTACCGCATTCGAAAAAAAGAACTACTTCCTGGAAATCCCAACAGGCAGCAGGTACGAAGATGTTCTTGCTAAACTTGAAAAAGATACTGTTTTGCGCTCTCCTGCCAGCTTCAATTTTGTTGCCAAACGACTTGATTATCCTGAAAAAGTGAAAGCCGGGAGGTACAATATCCCAAAAGGATCCAGTCTGCTTACCATTATCCGAAAATTGAGAAATGGCCAGCAGGATCCGGTAAACCTTGTAATCAACAAACTTCGGACGAAAGAAGACCTGGCCTCCATGGTAGGACGAAAACTGGAAATTGATTCCGCAACATTCATAAATTATCTGTTGAACCCGGATTCTCTTCGCTTATGGGGCCTGGACAGCAATACCATCCTATCGACAGTTATTCCTAACACTTATACCTATTTCTGGAACACTTCCCCTTCCCGGATAATGGACAAATTGCTGGCTGCCCGAGAAACATTCTGGAATGAAGAAAGAAAAGCCAAAGCCGAAAAACTTGGCTTCACGCCGGAACAGGTAGTTTCACTAGCCTCCATCGTAGAAGAAGAAACCAATAACAATCAGGAAAAAGATACTATTGCTTCTGTTTATATCAACCGATTGAAAATAAATATGCGGCTGGGTGCTGATCCTACGGTCAAATTCGCTTTGCGGGATTTCTCACTGAAACGCATTTACCATAAACACCTGGCAGTAGAATCGCCGTTTAATACTTATAGGGTAGCAGGATTGCCACCCGGACCCATTTGCACTCCGCAAGCAGTTACAATTGATGCAGTTCTGAATGCGGCTGTTACCAAATATCTCTATTTTGTGGCCAATCCCAAATTTGATGGCACCCATATTTTCGCAGAAAATTACAAGCAGCATCTGGTTAATGCCAAAGCATATCAACAAGCGCTGGATACTTATCTTAAAAAGAAAAATAAACCGGAGGATACCGGAAGTTGATGTTGCCTCACTATGTTCAACCTAAACAACCTGATACGTAACCTGCCTCCAGTGCGGTGGACCATTGCCAAAAGCAAAAAAATCATTCTGCCCGGATTTGAAGGGCTGCCACTTTATGATGTGGCGGTATTTTTTATGCAGCAGGTGAAGAAAGTTGGATTGAATGACCGCGCGGCAGCTATTTCATTCAACCTGTTGATGGCTATACCTGCGGCTACGATCTTCCTTTGTACACTGATTCCATATATGCCTTTTAGCAGGCAAATTACCACGCAACTCCTGTTACTAACCAGAGATGTAACTCCCAATATGAATACATTCCTTTTGGTGAAAGATTTCCTGGAAGATTTTCTGGAAACTCCCCGGAGCGGATTGTTGTCGATTGGTTTTTTTCTGGCGGTTTTTTATGCCTCCAATGCCATGCTTGGAATCATGCGCACATTCAATAAATCATTACTATATACACGAGACCGGAATTTTTTACTGGAACGATGGGTTGCCGTTCGCATAACCACGGTGCTGATCCTGTTATTTTTATTGACAATGGGTTTAATTCTGGCACAGGGAACCATCTTAACCTGGGCTTTGAATAAACTTGAAATTAATACCCCAGTTGTGCGATGGCTGGTAAAAAACCTGCGTTGGGTGTTCATCCTTGCCCTTGTTTACTATTGTATTGCGATCATCTACAAATATGCACCGGCCATCCATGAACGCTGGCAACTTTCCTCACCTGGAACAACACTGGCCACTATATTGGTTGTACTCACTGCTGCCGGCTTCTCCCTTTGGCTGCAAAGATTTGACAACTTCAATAAAGTGTATGGTTCTATCGGTACCATATTAATTCTTATGTTACTTATATTCTTCAGTTCCCTGGTCTTACTTATTGGATATGAATTAAATGTGAGCATTCACTCCTTAAAAATGATGGCTGCGGAAAGGGCTAGAAAAGAAGCTACACTTCCATCTGTGAAATAAAATGCCGAACTTTAAGAAGCTTACCAAATTCGTGTTCATATGAAGTTGATCTTTACCATCTTTATCACCCTTATAACCATTCAACCTCTTTGGGCTCAGATAACCCCCCTGGCCATTGGTTCCTCTATTCCAAAATCAGAGATCAGAATGAAGGATGTTTCCGGAAAACTGGTTTCACTTTCAGATATCAGAACGTCCAATGGCCTGCTGGTTATGTTTAGTTGTAATACCTGTCCTTATGTGGAAAAAAATCAATCCAGAACGCGTGCAATTGGCTCTCTGGCTCAGGAAAAAGGCATTGGTTTTATTGTTTTAAATTCCAATGAAGGATCCCGTGATAGTGATGATTCCTATAAAGATATGCAGCAATATGCACGCGCCCAGCAATACGCATGGCCCTACACAATTGATAGTAAAAATGAACTGGCTGATGCTTTTGGTGCATCCCGTACACCTGAATGTTTTCTTTTTGATGCAAATGGCAAACTGGTATATCACGGGGCTATTGATGATAATCCCGCTGATCTGACTAAGATTAAGCGAAAACACCTGGAACTGGCAATACTTGAAGTAATGGAAGGCAAAGAGGTTTCTGTAAAATATAGCCGGTCTGTAGGCTGTAGCATTAAGAGAAAAAGCTAACCTGAACCTTTTATATGTTATTGGGTTAATTCCTGATAAGCTAGTTTTATCTGGGGACCTGTCATGGATCGATTTACAAATTTCCGATAGTTTTTTACCGGATTTATCCATAAAGTGACCGGTATCGCACCATCCCAGGCAGGGTCAATTCTCGGACAAAAACTATCGGCATTCGTTTCATTCAACCAAACCTGAGTAGGCCCCAGAAAATTTTTAGCCCGAAGAAAAGATTCCACTTTTTCCGGATAATAACCCGGTAAATCCAGGCTTACCATCACCAGCTCAACCTGCGGATACTGCTGTTGCGACTCAATAAAATAGGGCAATTCATCAATACAGGGTCGGCAAAACGTAGCCCAAAAATTGACCACCATGGGTTTTTGCGCCGATTTAATATAATTATCCAACTCATCAATTGAAATTTTCTTAACCATTTGGGCAGTTGAGCTGCCTGTAAGGCAAATGCATAGTAAAAAACCAAGTATCTTATTCATATTCGAAATGGCCCATGTTTAACAGTGAATGAAACAACAGTTCATCCCTTTCAACGTTTATCTTTGCGGGGCACGATATTTTCATTGCTAAGCTAAAAACTTTCCCCCTATGCTTAAAAGAATACTGGCAATTTTAGGAATTCTTCTGGTTTTACTGCTTGCTGCAGCAATTGCCATCCCGCTTCTTTTTGGCGATAAGCTAAAAGCAATGGCTAAACAGGAAATGAATAAACAACTTAAAGCCCCCTCCGGTTTTGAAGATGTTTCCATTTCTTTTTTCCGTCACTTTCCCAAACTAAGTATTGGACTTGATAAACTCTATATTACCGGCCCGGATAATTATGCTACAGATACACTGGTTTCCGCCCAGCGAATTGATGTAGCGGTAAATATTTTCAGTTTGATTGGGAGTGGTCCCATTAAAGTATCCAGCGTAGTGCTGGAAGATCCCAGGATTCATGCCATAATTGGAAAAGACGGTACGGTTAACTGGGATATTATGAAAGAATCTGAAGAAACAGAAAATCCCGATACTTCAAGCAATGGATTCAACCTGGATTTGCAGCAATATGAAATAAAAAATGGGTTGATCCGCTACGATGATCGGCAGGGTAATATGTTTGCATCTATTGAAGGTCTCAATCATGAAGGAAGCGGAAATTTCAGTGCTGAACAATTTCTGCTTGAAACAAAGACAGAAGCTACAGCAGTAAATTTTACTTATGAAGGAATTCCCTATCTGGTAAATACAAAAACTGATCTGGATGCAAATTTTGATATCAATACAAGTTCCAGCAAATACAGCTTTTCAAAAATGAAAGCTGTTCTGAATGAAATGGAATTGAATGCAGATGGTTATTTTCAGCTGGTAAATGACTCCACTTATGGAATGGATATTCAATTTAATACACCATCCAATGAATTTCGAACCATATTATCGTTGGTTCCGGCCATCTACACAAAAGATTTTGCTTCGCTTAAAACCAGTGGTACCGCTGCATTCAAAGGATTTGTAAAGGGTCAGTATTCACCTACTGAAATGCCGGCCTATTCTGTTGAAGCCATTATTAAAGAAGGCTTCTTTCAATATCCGGAATTGCCCCAGCCTGTCCAGCATATCAATCTTGATCTTAAAGCTACAAACGCAGATGGACAACCGAATAGCCTGGTACTGGAAATTCCCACTGCCAATCTGCAGTTTGGCAAAGAGCCTTTTTCCTTCCGGGTTCTATATAAACAACCCGAAACTTTGCAATTTATTGATGCTGCTGCAAAAGGAAAACTGGATCTTGGCACCATCGGGCAATTCATTAAGCTGGAAGAGGGCACAAAAATAGGCGGACAGGTTACTGCGGACATCGAGGCAAAGGGAAACCTGAATGTAGTACTGCAACAACAACCCGGCCCATTTCAGGCAAAAGGGCTAATCCAGCTGGCGAATATTTATTATGCGTCCAAAGAATTTCCACAACCTATTCAAAATACAAGTGCAACCATTCAGGTTTCCAATCCGGATGGCGTTCCGGATCATACTGTTGTTAACATACCATCCGGACATGCTGAATTCGGATCAGACAAAATAGATTTTTCTCTTTTATTGACACAACCCGCTTCTGATCCGGCTTTTGATGCCAGTGCCAAAGGCGGGTTTGATTTAGGAAGAGTTCAACAGTTTTATAGTTTTGATCCTGGTACCAGCCTTACCGGCCATTTGGATGCAGACCTTCGGATCAGGGGAAAAAAATCACAGATAGACAAGGAACAATATGATTTGATTCAATCAAGCGGGGTTGTGAATCTTCAGCAGATTGTTTTCAAAACACCTGATTATGCAGACGGACTGGCATTGAAATCAGCCAATTTGCAGTTTACACCGAAAGATATTGCGATCAATAATGCCAATGGAAGTTTTCAACAAACCAATTTTACCGCAAATGGTAAAATCACAAACGCTATTGGATACGCGATAAAAGATGAGCCTTTATCAGGAACATTATCCATGCAGGCAGATAAACTGGATCTTAATAAATGGATGGGGACTTCAACAGAAGCAGCGCCCGAAGCCACTGCCAGCAGTCAGCCTTTTGCAGTACCTGATAATATTCGCTTTACTGTTAATGCAGCGGTTGATCAGGTTAACTATGATAAAGTAGCTTATAATAATGTTAAGGGCCAGGTTTCTATTGCAAACGAAACGGTCAATTTGCAAAACCTGAGTATGAAGGCGCTGGATGGAACAATTGGACTGAATGGCTCCTACTCTACCCGGGATAATAAACTGAAGCCGGCAATCAGTTTTGCCTATCAGCTGCAAAATCTGGATGTAGCTAAAACCTTTAAAGCATTTAATACAGTTAAATACATAATGCCGATCGGTGAATTTATTTCAGGTAAACTAAATTCAAGTTTGACCCTGAATGGCCGATTGGGTGAACAGATGATGCCTGATCTAAGTTCCCTCACAGGTAATGGGGTAGTACTATTGGTGGAAGGATTTCTGAACAAATTCAAGCCCCTTGAAATGCTGGCCGCCAGGCTAAAAATTAGTGAGTTGGAAAAAATCAGTGTGAAAGATATCAAACAATATTTTGAGTTTGTTAATGGGAAAGTGCTGGTGAAACCCTTTACGGTAAAACTGAGTGATATCGAAATGGAAATTGGGGGCATGCATGGATTTGATCAGAGCATGGATTATCTGATCAATATGAAAATCCCGCGTGCCAAACTCGGAACGGATGCAAATCAGTTAATAAATGGACTGGCTGCTGAATTAAGTAAAAAAGGGCTGGCAGTTAATCCCGGTGAAACGGTCAACCTCAAAATAAATATGGGCGGGTCCTTAACCAATCCAAAACTCAATTATAATCTTGCACAGGCGGGCACAAGTCTGGCCAGTGAACTGGAAGCAAAAGCAAAAGACATTGCTGCAGAACAGAAAGCCAAAGCGGATTCTGCCCTGAATGTGGCGAAACAGCGGGCAAAAGACAGCCTGGCTGTGATCAAAGCAGAGGTTTTGAAAGATGCTAAAAAGGAACTTGCTAAACAGATCCTTGGTAGCAAAGACAGTACAGCAGCAGGTGATTCCGGTAAAACATCAACCCCTAAACGCGCCGAAGAAGCAGCCAAAGGAATCCTGAACGACCTCTTCAAAAAGAAGAAAAAACCCGCTGACAGCACCAAAAACCAATAACTCCCCCCACCCGACCGGTGGCACCCGACCGGTGGCACCCGACCGGTGAAAAATAATTTGCGCCCAAAAGGCACCTGAGATGCATCCTGGGTGCCTTTTTTGCATTTTCTCCCCTATTTTTGCCCACTCTAAAATTTTGTTAACAAGTACTTCATTATGGACAAATTGTTTTACCTGGTTCCGGCAATGGGTGTGATTGGCTTGCTTTACACCTTTGTAAAATTTGCCTGGGTATCCAAGCAGGATGCAGGTTCCGACCGCATGAAAGAAATCAGTAATTATATTGCTGAAGGAGCTATGGCCTTCCTGAAGGCTGAATGGAAAATCCTAGGATATTTTGTTGTGATTGTAGGCATCCTCTTAGGATTTATGGCCAGTAGGAATGAACATTCCCACTGGAGCATTGCAATCGCATTTGTAATTGGTGCTGTATTCAGTGCGCTGGCTGGGTATGTAGGAATGCGTATCGCGACCAAGGCCAATGTACGCACAGCACAGGCAGCACGGACCAGCTTATCCAAAGCATTACAGGTTTCTTTTACAGGTGGGTCAGTTATGGGACTTGGTGTAGCCGGACTGGCAGTATTAGGATTGGGAAGTCTGTTTATTGTGCTGGTTTTATTCTTCGCACCCGGATTGGCAGCAAATGACCACCTGGTAGCAAAAGCAATTGAAGTATTAACCGGATTTTCCCTGGGTGCTGAATCCATCGCACTTTTTGCTCGCGTAGGCGGCGGTATTTATACCAAAGCTGCGGATGTGGGTGCTGACCTCGTAGGTAAGGTGGAAGCCGGTATTCCGGAAGACGATCCCCGTAATCCTGCTACGATTGCCGATAACGTAGGTGATAATGTGGGCGATGTTGCAGGTATGGGTGCAGATCTTTTCGGTTCCTATGTTGCAACCGTTCTGGCAACTATGGTACTTGGACAGGAAACCATCGCAACAGATGCATTCAACGGGTTCTCTCCAATTCTGCTACCGATGCTGATTGCAGGTGTTGGGATCCTTTTCTCCATTGTGGGAACCTGGTTCGTTCGAATTTCAGATAGTGCAGGAATAAGTACGGAAGCTGTACAGAAAGCCCTCAATATGGGGAACTGGGGATCAATTATCCTTACAGCGATTGCGTCTTTCTTCCTGGTTCAATATATTCTTCCGGAAACTACCATGCAACTACGTGGATTTGAATTCACCCGTATGGATGTATTCTATGCCATCCTGGTTGGATTGGTAGTTGGAACCCTGATGAGTATTATCACCGAATATTATACTGCAATGGGTAAACGTCCGGTTATGAGCATCATCCGTCAGTCAGCCACTGGTCATGCTACCAATGTAATTGGAGGTCTGGCAGTAGGAATGGAATCTACTTTCCTTCCAATTCTCGTTTTAGCGGGAGGAATTTATGGCTCTTATTGGTTTGCCGGATTGTACGGAGTGGCAATCGCAGCAGCCGGTATGATGGCAACCACTGCGATGCAGCTGGCAATTGATGCGTTCGGACCGATTGCTGATAACGCAGGCGGTATTGCGGAGATGAGCGAATTACCCAAAGAGGTTCGTGAAAAAACAGATGTACTCGATGCAGTTGGTAATACAACGGCTGCTACCGGTAAGGGTTTTGCAATTGCATCTGCGGCATTAACTGCACTTGCATTATTCGCGGCATTTGTTGGAGTAGCCGGTATTTCCGGAATCGATATTTATAAGGCAGATGTACTCTCTTGCTTATTTGTTGGGGCAATGATTCCGTTCATATTCTCCTCACTCGCCATCCGCGCAGTTGGTGAAGCAGCTATGGCGATGGTGGAAGAAGTTCGCCGTCAGTTCAAAACCATTCCGGGCATTATGGAAGGAACCGGCAAACCGGAATACGATAAATGTGTGGCCATATCCACGGAAGCTTCCATCAAAAAAATGATGCTGCCGGGAGCTATAACTATTATTTCCCCCCTTATTATCGGATTCATGTTTGGTCCGGAAGCGCTGGGTGGATTCCTCGCTGGTGCAACCGTTAGCGGTGTTTTAATGGGAATGTTTCAGAACAATGCCGGCGGTGCCTGGGACAATGCGAAAAAATCCTTTGAAAAAGGAGTTGAGATCAATGGAGAAATGTACTACAAAAAGTCAGAACCACACAAGGCTTCTGTAACCGGCGATACAGTAGGTGATCCGTTTAAGGATACTTCCGGTCCATCTATGAATATCCTGATCAAACTGATGAGTATTGTTTCCCTGGTAATTGCTCCTACCCTTGCTGATCTGCACAATACCAAGGCAGATACAGGAAAAGTGGAGAAAAAAGTTGAAATCAGGGTTAATGGTTCGGATGCCGACCTGGAATTGAACAACTTTGTTGAAATCCTTCAAAAAGATGGGTACAGCAAAAATGGGCAGCTGGCTGTAAATTACAAAGAAGGAATACTGATCATCAACGGAGAAAAACAAACTGCGGAGATCGTTAAGAAATATGAAAACTTTCTTGTTTCTGGTCAAGAAATCGCGTTCGAAATGTCTGTAGATAGGAATTAATTCTATCTTTACTACTGAAACTAATCAGATCCAAATACCAAAAGTCCCGACGTGTCTACGCCGGGGCTTTTTTTAGCTACAATTCTCTGTTATTTTTGCCAGCACTTTTCGCGCAATGGCAATTTCCTCCTCGCTGATACCGCTTAACGCAATCTTCCTGTTTTTCAAAATTCTTGGATGCACCTGCTGAAGTAAATCATCTGCTGCCCGGGTAAGTGTCAGTTCGAACCGGCGACGGTCAGTCGGATGATCTGCCCGATGCAATAAGCCCTTCCTCACCAATAAATCGATGATCCGGGTAATGGAGGCATAGTCTTTAAATACAACCAATGCTATTTGCTGCTGCGTTAATTCAGGCTGATCCTTCATAGCCTGTAAAACCAATAATTGGTCAATTGTTATTGCTCCATATTCCTGGGCAAGGTTTCGTTGAGCCATCTGACGATAGGTCTTGATTGACTTCTCCAACACATAAAAAAAGGTAGAATTTAATTTTTCGGCCGTCATAATATTGATACATCATTATTTGATATATCAATATTATGATTTAATTTTGAGGAAAGCAAATCGTCATGAATAAAATTTCAAGCACCTTAACAAGGCTTTACGAAAACAATCGTATATTCGGTTTCAAATTCTTCACCATGGCTTCAACCAAGTACATTAAACCAACTGAAAGTGAACTGGAAATCCTGCAGGTTCTGTGGAATCGGGAACTGGCAAGTGTTAGAGAAGTTCACGAGGAATTATCGAAAACCAAAGATGTCGGTTATACCACCACGTTAAAGTTGATGCAGATAATGAATGAAAAGGGATTAGTGAAGCGCGATGATTCTGTAAAAACGCATATTTATCAGGCTGCGGTTAGCAGGGAGAAAACCCAAAAACATCTTTTGAATAAAATGATAGATGGATTATTTGGCGGCTCCCCTACCCAATTGGTATTACAGGCACTGGGTAATCACCAGGCATCAAATGAAGAGCTGGAAGAAATACAGCATTTATTGAATAATCTTAAAAAACAGTAACATGGCTCTGCTCCCCCAGTATGCCTGGTTAGAGGCACTGGGCTGGACCATCGTAAACAGCTGGTGGCAGTTTGGATTGCTTTGGATGTGTTGGCTGCTATTACAAAAAGTTTGGCCCCAGGCTTCGGCCTCTACCCGTTATAACCTTGGGATTGCCTTCCTGCTTATCGGGACAGGCTGGTTTTTAGGTGGATTTGTTCTTCGTTGCCTCGCACCTGTCCGGGAGCTGGAACCCCTATTTTACCAATCCGGTAGCTCTTCAGGCTTGTGGTTAAGTCTCCAAAAAATCCCCTCTCTGGTTTTTCCCTATCTTTCTATTGCCTACCTAGGCTGGCTTGGGATTAAATTATTCCAGCTGGTTTTTCAATACCGCCAGGTTAAACTGAGTGGAATTTCCGGCCTTCATAAAGTTCCATCAACCTGGAGAATTTTTAGTGAAGCGATGGCAGCCCAGATGAATATTGGAACAACCGTTCAAATTTGGTTATCCGAAAAAATAGATAGCCCCCAAATAATGGGCTGGCTAAAACCTGTGATTCTCCTTCCTATAGCTGCAATAAATCAATTAAGTCCAGAACAGTTAGAAGCTGTTCTGATTCATGAACTAGCCCACATTAAAAGAAATGATTATGTATGGAATTGGGTTATTTCACTGATTGAAACACTCCTTTTCTTTAATCCTTTTGCGAAATTATTTATTTCAAATATAAGAGAAGAAAGAGAGCATGCATGTGATGATTGGGTCTTGCAATTTCCCTTCCAACCACAATCTTATGCTGAAGCATTGCTCAAACTGGAACAAAAAAGAAGCGGACATGAAAGTAATTTAGTTCTGGCAGCAAGTGGTAGTAGCAGAAAATTACTGTTAATCAGAATTCGAAGAATGTTGAATATCCCAGCAACCCGTTCCATCCGTAAGGGATACACAGGCTTGCTTTTCCTATTATTGCTGCTCAGTTCCCTTGCACTCCTACTACCCACGAATCAGCATGCAAAAGTGCTAATACAAGAATTGACAGATCCGGTTGCAGCACTGGAATTAAAGTTGTTTCAAGGAGTGAATTACCAGTCCAGAAGATTGACAAGATTAAGTTCCACTAATAGAAAAAATGAAATCCAGCCATCAGAGCCAATGCAGGATAAATTGATGGAAAATAGTGAAATAAACCCTATTTCATTAACTGATAAATCAATTATAAACATTGAAAATCAACTAGTTGATAACTCAGAATCAATAACTGATAAACAAGCTCCTGAATTGTTAGAACTTGTTTATACCGGTGCAGCAAACGGACCTGTAATATATCAGGAAACTTCCGCTGCTGTTGTTGAGAATAAGGCCTTTACATTTGAAAAATCAGAAAATACAATAGATATTCCGGAAGAAGCATCTTCTCATTATATGCTTCCGTATGTACCAAGCAAAAGCTTTGAAGCTACCGCCATTATTGACACCACTCCTGCCTTAAACGCTCATTTACAGTCAAAACGTAAGGCGCAGGAAGCCGCACTGCAAACTCAGCTTGCATTGGAGAAATTAAACTGGACCAAGGTTCAGGAAAAGCTATCAAAACTCGCAGCAGGATCCGGATCGCGACAGGACCTTCAATTATTGCTCGAAAAAGAATTGGCCAAACTAAACTGGCAGGAAATTCAACAACAATCCAGTCAACTTATGAAACAGTTAAGCCAGACTGAATTTGAAAAATTTCAAATAAAGCAGCAGGAAGCACAGGAATTACTGTTGGAAAAAATGGATACTTTAAAGGAACTTGACCTTGAACTACAAAAAGCAACCGAAAATCTTGAAAAAGCCATCCGCGAAAAAGAACGAGAATTAAAGGAAAAACAAGAACAACTACGCAAAAAACACAAGATTGTACATATTTAAGAACCTGGCCTTAACAGGTTTTTAGCTGAAGGACCTTTACAAAATAACAAGTCAAGTATGGATAAACCGGCAATAAAGCCGGTTTTTTCATGAAATACCTGCGTATAATTGGAAGTAATATACAGGAGCCCCCCATCTGATCCTGGATGAAATTCATTTACTGCGTTATCCATTTCCATGAATGGAAAAATGGTGCTATCTCGAATTTCTTCCTCCTTTTCTACAATGATAAAGGGATTACCCAATCCAATTTTTTCAACCACCCAATTCTGACAGGCCAAATTCCATTCAAACAAATTGGCAAATGGCATTTTATAAAGATCTGCCAATTCGTCGCGATAATATTCAAACCAGGGCGAACGATTATAACAGGACGCAATCGCTCTGAAATGTTCGAGGCGCCATCTCCCATCTACCGTTTTTACATCCTTATAAAATTGACGTTCATTCCTTCCATCAACAATGGGGACAGTGAGTCGGAGAGGACCATCCGCACCCGCGATCATGGTGCGGTTACGAAAACTCATTTTTGCATGCATTTCATATTTAGATAAATACACATGCTTATAATTATATGCTTTTTTAAACCAATTAACATTTGCAAAATATTGTAAATCAATAATTAATGAATTCATATAACGAATATATATATTTCTATCAAATTTTCCGAATAAATGATCTTTACAGGTAATAAAATTGTGTATAAATAGTATCTAATTATTTTAGATAAATACAGTTAATTAACTGTAAATCAATTTAATATATTTATTTTATGATACTAAAAATAATAGTATATACTATCTTCTTATAAATACTCTATAATTAAACTAAAGACCAAAAATATTGGCACTAAAGATAGGTTAATTCATGGAAATGAATTTGTGCATAAATGGGAAATCACCTATTTTGCCTGCTTATGATACCTTCAATTTTAAAGGGCGGTAAATCGCTCCTAATGGCTGCAATTGCCCTCACCTGCTGGACTATGAGTTCATGTAAACAACCTGAAATACCAGAGTACCAGGCTTTGGAAAATTTCAATATTGGGAGGATGGGGATGAAAGAAACTGTCGTTTCGGCAGATTTAAAATATTATAACCCCAATAATTATGAGCTCCAGTTTAGAAGAGCAGACCTGGCTATTTCCGTAAATGATCGCCCGGTGGGCAATACTGTTTTGGATACCCTGATTTGGATTCCTAAAAAAGATACTTTTTATATTCCTGTCCAGATGAAGGTCAATTTGAAACAACTGATGGGTAATGCGCTCACCTTAATAATGGACGATGAGTTGGATATTAAAGTAAATGGGACTGTTCGTTTAGGACGCTCCGGATTTTTCATGAACCTCCCTGTAAATTACCAGGGAAAACAAAAAATCAATTGGTGATCCAAAACCACCCGTCGGGTATCCGACGGGTAAAAAAAAGTCCGGTTCCATTGGAACCGGACTCATATAAAGAAAAAATCAATTTATTGTTTTTTCATACCCCCACCATCTTCAGGTTTCTTGCAACATTTGGGTAATTTCTCATATGATTCTTCATTGGCAGCCACGTCATCGGCATCATAGCCGGCATTAGCGATTGCCGTTTTAATGTTTTCAATATTGGTTCGATCAGTGAAAAAAGTCACTTTTGTTGTCTTCCTTTTATAATCAACAACTGATTTGGATACCCCGTCCTCCCGTGAAAGAAAACTTTCAATCTTCTTTTTGCAACTTTCACATTGAACGGAAGGCGTTTTGATTGTAACTGTTTGGATCGCCTTTTTGGATTGAGCAACTGCTGCCATGGTAAAAGTTCCAAGGAGCAACAGTAATACGGATAGCTTTTTCATATATGCATTTTTTTGATTACTAAAATACTAAACTCCGGTCCAGTTTGAAGGGTCTTCCCTCCATTTTAACAGAATAGGCTCTACCTTACTATCAATCATTCCTTTTTCCAATGCCAGACTTACCAGTTGGCTATAGTTAGTGAGTGATTGAAATGGTATGCCTGCTTTCGCAAAGGCTTCGTCTGCAATTGGAAATCCATAGGTAAAGATAGAAACCATTCCAAGTACTTGCATCCCTGCAGTTTTCAACACATCCACTACCTGCAGGCTGCTTTTTCCGGTCGAGATCAAATCTTCTATAACCACTACTTTCTGTCCAGCGGTAAATGCCCCTTCAATCTGATTACCCAAACCATGTTCTTTGGGTTTGGGTCGTACATAGATGTAAGGTAGTTTCAACTGGTCTGCTGCCATTGCACCCCAGGCAATACCTGCTGTTGCCACTCCTGCCAGTATTTCCGCTTCCGGATAACGTTCAAAAATCAGGTTACACATTTCCGACTTTATGAAGTCTCTGATGTAAGGAAAGGAAAGCACTTTACGATTATCACAATAAATAGGGCTTTTCCATCCACTTGCCCAGGTAAAGGGTTCATCCGGACTCAATCGAACTGCATTCGTCTGTAATAATTTCTCGGCTACGGCCTTCTCATTTGAATTCATAGTAACTATTTAGGTGTCAGACAGGTGTTAGGACAGTCTTCTGACTATCTTTGTTAAATGTTAGAACACTGTCCTAACACCTGTCTGACACCAGTCTGACGTTTAAGCGAAATTACTCCATATGTACATCAAAATCTACTTTGGGACCAAGCCGGTTTTCTTATGTGATTCCATCAGCCCGGAACTGGAGCCCTATCTTCATCACGATGATGCTATTTTTATGGAGGAAAACAGCAGTCCGGCTATTCGATCCCTGATCCATGAAATGGAAGTACCCAAAGTACATGCAGGCATCCTGCTTCACCCAGATCTTTCGGCCCTTCAACATGCCTTCTGGAAAAAATTCACGGTACTCAAAGCCGGTGGCGGCGCGGTTTGGAATGAACAAAACCAATTACTGTTTATACAGCGCAGGGGAAAATGGGACCTGCCAAAAGGGAAACTGGATGATGGTGAAACCATCGAAGCCTGTGCCATCCGGGAAGTGGAAGAAGAGACTGGAATCCATCCTCCTACCATACAAAAACACCTGCTAACCACCTATCATACCTACCAGGAAAGTGGTAAACATATCCTGAAAGAATCCTGGTGGTTTGAAATGATGTCAAATGGGCCACAAGACCTAAAACCTCAGGTAGAAGAACAGATAACCGAAACAGTTTGGTTAGCACCATCCGATTGGGCAAAAGTGAAGGAAAATACATTCCCATCAATACTTGATGTATTGGATACGCTACAATCTTAAATTTTCCGGATCGCAACCGTCAATCTGCTGATGCAAACCAATTTGCCCAGTTCATCTTCAATCCGGATTTCCCAAACCTGGGTACTGGCACCGCGATGAATTGGTCGGGTAATCCCAGTTACTCTGCCTTCTCTTGCAGAACGGATATGGTTCGCATTGATCTCCATTCCTACTGCAATAAATTTACGCGCGTCCACCGACAACGCAGCTCCTACACTTCCCAGGGTTTCCGCCAAAGCCACCGACGCCCCCCCATGCAGAAGTCCATATGGTTGCTTCGTTCGGTAGTCCACCGGCATACTTGCTTTTATATAATCAGGTCCCAATTCTTCCCACTCAATTCCAAGGTGCTCGCCCATGGTTCCCTTACCCAATAGTAATAAATCCTCCATCTTCAAATTTGGATTAAACCATATAACGGCCATGCTTACCTATTTTGGTGTAAACTATTAAATACTGCAGCCGGAATAAATGGCGATGCATCTCCATTGTTACGGATAATATCGCGCACAATAGTGGACGCCACAGATGTGTATTTGGGCTCGCCAGTCAGAAAGATCGTCTCAATATTTTTATCCATCGTCCTATTTGCATCCGCGATGGTTTTTTCATATTCAAAATCACTCACATACCTAATACCCCGCAGTATGAAATTCGCCCCGATTTCCTGGCAAAATTTCACAGTGAGACCTTCATATACCGCCCCTTCGACTTTAGGTTCTTCTTTAAAAATTTCTTTGATCCAGAGTAAACGTTGCTCGGCGGAAAACATAGGGGCTTTGGAGGAATTTAACCCTACTCCTATTATCACCTTATCAAATAAAGGCAGCGCGCGGGTTACAATATCGACGTGTCCCAATGTAATGGGATCAAAGGTTCCGGGAAAGAGGCAAATCTTCATGCTGGTTTATTATTTAAGGTTCTCCACGGCCGGCAAGCAGATAAAGAACTGCCATTCGTACCGCTACCCCATTTTCAACTTGCTGCAGAATAATTGAATGTTTGCTGTCAGCTACATCACTATCCAACTCCACCCCCCGGTTGATTGGTCCCGGATGCATCACAATAACTTCCTTATCGAGCTGATCAAGAACAGATTTTTTAACCCCGTAGGCAAGGTTATACTCCCGAAGGGATGAAAATAATACCTGATTCTGGCGCTCCAGTTGAATACGAAGCACATTTGCCACATCACACCACTCAAGGGCTTTCTTCAGATTATATTCCACCCGCACATCAAAAGCTTCTTTCATATAGGTAGGAATCAGAGTAGGCGGACCAGCCACCATCACTTCCGCACCCATTTTTTTTAACAGATATATATTGCTTAATGCTACCCGTGAATGCATGATATCCCCAATTATGGCAATTTTTTTTCCTTCCAGACTGCCCAGTTTTTCACGAATGGAAAATGCATCCAGCAACGCTTGCGTAGGATGTTCATTGATTCCATCTCCCGCATTTACGATAGCAGCCGGAATATGTTTTGCCAGAAAATGCGGAGCACCACTTGCACTGTGCCGCATCACCACCATATCCACTTTCATACTCAGGATATTATTCACTGTATCCAAAAGTGTCTCTCCTTTTGAAACCGAGGATCCACTTGCAGCAAAATTGATGGTATCCGCACTTAACCGTTTCTCCGCCAGTTCAAAAGAAATCCTGGTACGCGTTGAATTCTCATAAAAGAGATTGACGATCGTCACATCTCTCAGGGATGGAACTTTTTTAATCGGTCGCTGTAAAACTTCCTTGAATTGGGTGGCTGTGTCTAAAATAAGTTGAATGTCCCGGGGAACCAGATCTCTAATGCCTAGAAGATGTTTTGTACTTAGTTGCATTAGGGTGCAAAGTTAATCGTTAGAGTAATACCACTTCATCCTTTCCTTCATTTTCCTTCCAACCCACTTTTACACGTTCGGTGATTATGGAGTCAATTGATTTTCCCACGTAATCGGGTTGAATAGGTAATTCTCGGCTGAACCTGCGATCGATCAGCACACAAAGTTCTACTTTGGACGGCCGGCCAAAATCAAGCAGCGCATCCAGCGCAGCCCGAATGGTTCGTCCGGTATACAACACATCATCAATTAAAATAACCTGTTTATCCTGAATTGAAAAAGGGATATCCGTTTCATTCGCGATGCGCAACTCATTCCGAACATCATCCCGATAAAAGGTAATATCAAGAATTCCGTAGGCTACTTCACTTGACGGAAGTATGGCAAGAATCTCCCGATTGATCCGATCGCTCAACCATTTCCCTCTCGGCTGAATGCCAATAATACAGGCCTTTGACAGATCCGGACAATTTTCCAGGATCTGATGGCTAAGCCTTTTAACCGTTAAGTTGATCTGCTCTTCACTGAGTATGGTTTTCACTCGGTCAATTTTACGCTAAAATAAGGGATCAATACCGATCAAAAAAAAGAGCCGCTACCCGCGGCTCTTATCTTTTAGAAAAACAATTTTATTCTCCACCAAAAACATAAAAAATGCCTAGTTGAAAAACACTGTTTCTGGCTTTTATTGATTCTCCACCTTCAGAATCAAAGATACTACTCAAGCCATGGTTATACCGCGCATTTACACCAAAGCCCATCGGCAATTGATAACCAACACCTAACCCCCAGGCAAAATCAACTTTTTTCATTCCTTCATCAATATCTACAGAAATATCACCTGATTTTAATTTACTTTTTGCTAAAAACCCAACCTGAGGCCCTGTTTCAGCAAAAAATCCTGATTCAGTGTGGTATTGGAACATTACCGGAATGTTTATATAACTCAGATTAATTTTTTCTTCCCCAAATTCGCCATCACCTTTGGAGCCCTGTGCGGAAAAAACTATTTCCGGTTGAACCTTAAAGTTTTCATTTATTGGCAATCGTACTAAACCACCGCCATTAAATCCAATTACAGATTTTGCATCTTCTATATCCTTGCCGGCAAAAGTGGAAAGATTTGCGCCGGCTTTAACTCCAAATTGGATCTGAGCTTTGGCTGCATTAAATGTTGCGGCACACAAAAACACTAAAAAAACTTTTTTCATACTATTAGTTTAATAAAAGAAATCAAACAATAGCTGAAACGGAAGTGGTGGTATTTTATTATTAAAACATTAATTTTCATGTAATAAATACAACTATAAATTCTCCCATTACCACTACATCAGGCTAAACAAAAAAACCGGCTGCCCTGCAACCGGTTTCTATGATAACTTAACTTTTTAACTCTCTCCCAGAAAAGGATAACTATAATCCACAGGCGGGTTAAAGGTTTCTTTAATCGTTCTCGCACTTAACCACCGGTATAAATTCAACATTGATCCCGCTTTATCGTTGGTTCCACTTGCCCGAGCTCCACCAAACGGCTGCTGTCCTACTACTGCTCCGGTTGGTTTATCATTGATATAAAAATTACCCGCAGCATGACGTAAACGGTTCACCGCCAATTCAACCGCAGCCCGATCCTGCGCAATAATTGAACCTGTCAATGCATAATCGGAGGTGGTATCCACCAGTGTCAGTGCCTTTTCAAACTGGTCAGCATCGTATGTATAAATAGTCAATACAGGTCCAAATAATTCTTCACACATGGTTACATAACGCGGATCACGCACTTCAATTACTGTAGGTTCAATAAAGAATCCTTTGCGTTTATCGCAGTTTCCTCCCACCAGAATTTTTGCTTTGCGATCTTTCTTCGCATTATCAATATATTTCTTCAGCTTATCGTAACTCTTTTCATCAATTACCGCATTTACAAAATTGCTGAAGTCTTCCACCGTTCCCATTTTCATACTTTCAACCTGAGCAACCAGCTTGCGCTTTACCGCTTCTGCAATATTGGAAGGCAGATAAGCTCTCGATGCAGCTGAACATTTTTGTCCCTGGAATTCAAACGCCCCTCTTGCCAATGCGGTTGCTACCACATCAGGATCAGCCGATTTATGTGCCAGCACAAAATCCTTTCCACCTGTTTCTCCTACAATCCGTGGATAGGATTTATACTTCGAAACATTTGCACCAATCGTTGCCCACATCTGATTAAATACACCTGTTGATCCGGTAAAGTGAACCCCGGCAAAATCACGGTGATTAAAACAAACCTCCCCTAAAGTTGGTCCATCTACATAAATCAGGTTGATCACACCATCCGGCAGCCCGGCTTCTATCAATATCCGCATGAACATTTGCGCCGAATAAACCTGTGTATTGGCCGGTTTCCAAACCACCGTATTGCCACACATTGCCGCGGAGGTTGGTAAATTACCCCCGATGGCAGTAAAATTAAACGGCGTTATTGCCAATACAAACCCTTCCAGCGGACGCCATTCCATGCGGTTATGCACACCCGGAGCACTGATGGGCTGTTGCTTATAAATTTCACTAAGAAAATGTACATTGAATCGCAAAAAATCAATGATTTCGCAAGCACTGTCAATCTCTGCCTGATATATGTTTTTGCTTTGACCAAGCATGGTTGTACCATTCAAATGCGCCCTGTATTTTGTCGCAATTAGATCTGCCGCTTTCAAAAAAATTCCGGCCCTGTTTTCCCAACTCATCGCAGCCCAGGAATCTTTAGCTTTTAAAGCTGCGTCGATGGCCTGCTGTACATGCTTTTTATCTCCAGCATGAAAATGACCTAAAACATGCACCCGTTCATGCGGAGGATGTATGGCCACTTTATTTCCCGTACGAACAGCCCTTCCGCCAATATACATAGGGATATCCGCTTCTTTTTTCTTCAACTCAGCCAGTACTTTTTTCTGACGAAGTTTTTCTGGTGAACCGGGCGCATAAGTTAATACGGGTTCATTCACCGGTAATGGGTAAGAAAAATAACCAAGACTCATGGTATATGTTTTTGTGTTAGCTGGCAGGTTCTTCTTCTTTCTGACTCATCAGGTAAGCTTTGATAAATCCATCCAATTCGCCGTCCATTACGGGTTGTACATTTCCAACTTCGTAATCCGTACGATGATCTTTGATCATTTTATAGGGATGGAATACATAACTCCTGATCTGGCTGCCCCATTCAATTTTTTTCTTGCTGGCATTGGTAGAATTCTTTGCTTCTTCCCTTCTGCGCAACTCTTCCTCATACAATCGGCTTTTCAGCATTTGCATGGCTTTTTCCCGATTGCCTAACTGAGTCCGCTCGGTCTGGCAGATCACCACTATCCCTGTAGGCAGGTGGGTCAGCATCACCTTGGTTTCCACCTTGTTTACGTTCTGTCCGCCAGCTCCACCACTTCGGGCAGTCTCCATTTTAACCTCACTGTCCTTCACTTCTATTTCAATGGTATCATCCACCAGTGGGTATACAAAAACCGACGCAAAGGAGGTATGTCGTCTTGCATTGGAATCAAAAGGCGATATCCGAACCAATCGATGCACTCCGCTTTCTCCTTTTAAAAAACCATATGCGAAGGGACCGTCGAACTGGAAAGTGGCACTTTTAATACCGGCTCCATCCCCATCCTGCCAGTCCAATTCAGTAACAGTCCAGCCCTGCTTTTCGCCATACATTCGGTACATTCGCGACAGAATATGCGCCCAATCCTGGCTTTCCGTTCCCCCGGCACCACTATTGATCTGCACAACGGCAGGTAATTCATCCTCCGGCTGGTTTAAGGTACTTTTAAACTCTGCTTCCTCAATGGCCTCCAGGGCCTTTTCATAAGCTTCCCGAGCCTCCTCTTCCGTTGCTTCTCCTGCCTTCCAGAATTCATACAATACAGCAAAATCCTCCACTCCGGTTTCCACCGACCGGAACAGATCCATCCAGTATTCGTGTACCTTGATTTCTTTCAGAATGGCTGTAGCCCGCTGGTTATCATCCCAAAAACCAGGAGCAAGGGTTAATTGTTTATCTTGTTGAATCTTATCGGTGCGGTTAGCGACGTCAAAGAAACCTCCTTAGAACGGTAACCCGTTCCCGTAATGTTTTCAAATGTTCTACTGTCATAGCGGGCAAAGATAGGAGTATATGCTAAAAATTCCAGCATGGTACCGGTGGTTGATTAGAATGGCCCTAATTTAACGTTTTATCCAGCTCCTGAAACCTTCTGCTGTTGTACCTTGCACTAACAATTGTGTTCAACTAAAATGTCGTATTTGAAACTTTTTACCCCGTTTTCTTTACTGACTTGTTATCTTCTGCTTAGCAGCAGTTGCGCGCAAAAAGAAAATCCGAACAGGTCTATGAGTAATGACTTAGTATACTCCGGTTACCAGCAGGTTACAGACACGGCCACCCTTGGAGCCGGTTGCTTCTGGTGCGTTGAGGCCGTTTTCCAACAATTAAATGGCGTTTTAAAGGTCTCATCCGGTTATTCCGGCGGCCATGTTGCCAATCCTACATATGAACAGGTTTCCGAAAAAAACACCGGACATGCAGAGGTAATTCAGGTAGTTTTTGACCCCTCCATGGTAACTTTCGACGAAATCCTGGAAGTTTTCTGGCAAACCCACGATCCCACCACCCCAAATAAACAGGGAAATGATGTGGGTCCGCAATACCGCAGTGCCATTTTCTATCATAACGAAGAGCAAAAGAAAAAATCTTTATACTATAAGGAACAACTGGAAAAAAGTAATGCCTGGGAAAAACCCATCGTTACAGAAATTTCCCCTTTCAAGGCTTTCTACGTTGCCGAAGATTACCACCAGAATTATTATCTAAACAATGGCTCACAACCTTATTGTTATTTTGTAATTCGTCCCAAGCTGGAGAAATTCGAAAAAGTATTCAGAGAAAAACTGAAACGATATAACCAGGGACAAACAAAAAATTAAACACCGTAACTGAACCAATAAAAAAGCGACCGGATTGATATCAATCCGGTCGCTTTTTTATTTCTGACCTATTAATAAAATGTAGCTTGACTTTAATGGTGGTGCTGACGCTCCAATGCAGCAGGCTTCAGTTTAATAATTCCGATCACATTCATGAAACGCATTACATAAAAAGTTGGATCGAGTTCAAACCATTTGCGTGCAAAATTGGGGTTCTCTCCATCCTTGTGGTGATTGTTCTGGAATAATTCTCCCAACAAAAAAATCCCCCAAGGCTCAGAGTTTTTTGAATGATCGCCATTCTTAAAATTCGCATAACCATACTTGTGTCCACACCAGTTTACAATTGCACCCTGAACCGGTCCCATTAAGTAATGTATCGGTAACAACAGGAACCACCAATAACTTGGTGCAAAAAATACATATACAAGTGTGTAGGCAATACCAAAAAATAAACGGGTTGCCCAATGATCCGCAAAGCGATCCAGTTTTTCCCAGGTAGGCAGATAAGATTTGGTAAATTGTTCTTCCGGCATTCCCTGGCGGGTAACAAAACTGTTGTAAATATTTCTGGTATGCATCATCATGCCCCATACATCTTTAAAGAAATGCGGACTATGCGGATCCTTTTCCGTGTCACTGTAAACATGGTGCATGCGATGCATAACTCCATAAGCACGTGGCACCAGGTAAGAAGAACCCTGTGTAAACCATGTCATCAGATAAAAGATTCTTTCCCAACCCTTACTCGTTGTGTACATTTGGTGGGAAGCAAATCGGTGCAAAAAAAACGTGTGAAAGAATAAGGATAAAAACCAGTGCGTGAAAAAGAAAATTAAAATTACCGCCATGTGACTCTTTTGAAAAATGAAGGCCAAAGTTACTGCAAAAATACAAGCAGATTAGTTAAATCGTACTCTTCTGAGTTCCAGGAGATTCAGCGCATTTGGCTTAAAATTCCGAACAAAAGGTTGAACAAGATGTATAACCTCATCGTACCAAAGTGGCACTATGGGTGCATCCTGCAGAATCATTCGATCCATACGCTGATATAAATCAAAACGCAAACGATCGTTCGTTTCTAATAAGGCTGCTTCATATAATTTATCAAAGGCAGGATTTTGGTATCTGGTATAATTAGGAGGTGCTGGATTTTTACTGTAAAACACACTCAGATAATTTTCAGCATCCGGGTAATCTGCAATCCAGCTACCCCTAAAAAACAAGGCCTGGGATTGTGCAGTTTGTTCCAACAGTAAACTTTTTTGAACCACTTCCACCTTCACAGGAATTCCCAATTCCTGCCATTCCCGAACCATATAACTGGCCAGTTCACTGTAAATCGGAACAGTCAATAACTTAATTTCTGGAATTCCCTTCCCCTCTTTAAACCCAGCCTGCTCCAATAATAGCTTGGCTCTTGCTGGATTATACTGATAACCTTTTACCCGCACTGAATCAAAGGAAGGCAAACCGGCCGGAACAAATCCCGATTCAGCGGCAATCCCTATGGAATTTCTCAGATAAAGCATCATTTTTTTCCGATCAAAGCCATAATTCAGGGCCTGCCGGATGGCTCTTAACCGAAGCGGAGAGGATTGTACCAGCGCACTGGCTGTATCTACCAAAATACCCAGGTATTCTATATTCAGATAAGGATGTTTGTTCAACTGGATTTTCCCCTGCCAGTCGGATCGCAATGCCCCTTTTTTAGTTAATACCTCATCTTTGAAAGAGGCATCAATATCATTGATAAAATGCAATTTGGACTGCCTGAACAGTAAAAACTCAGTTGCCTTGCTATCATTGAAACTGATCTTTATACCATTTATATAGGGAAGGCGCTCCCCATTTTCATCCCGCTCAAAATAACCCGGATTTTTCTTTAGAAGCAAGGCCTGCCCTTCCTCCAACGCAACCAGTTGAAATGGCCCGGTTCCAACCGGATGTGACCGGAAATCTCTGCCATATAGTTCAAGCGCCTCCATTGGCACTACAGAGCAATACTGCATACTTAAAATCCCCAGGATCGGAGGAAAAGGTGCAATCAATTTAATCTGCAGAATACTGTCATTCAAAGCAACAAAACCCTCTTTTGCCAGTACCCGATCATTAAAAATCCAGGCTCCGCTACTGGCAGTTGAAGGATCCATAATCCGTTGCAAACTGAATACAACATCCTTCGCAACCATTTTCCTACCCACCGCATCCGTAAAACATGGATCATCATGAAATTTCACATCCTGTCGCAGAAAAAAAGTATAGGTCTTTCCGTCTTCACTGATTTCCCAGGCTTTTGCCAAAGAAGGACTGATCTGCAAATTGCTATCCACCTCCACCAGCGTATTATAGAGTTGATGTACAGCCCACATAATACTCTGATTTTTGGCAAAAGCCGGATCAAGACTCGCTATGCCGGTTGATTCATTATAACAAAAATACCCCTCTTCCATCGCATCTCCGGATCTGCATCCCCCCGCTGCCACCCCTATAAGAAGTACAAGTATATATAAACGGTAATTCCAAAAAGTACACATGTTATCTGAAGCAACTATATTTAATGAAAATTCGGTTTGATATGCAACTTACGTTAAAGCGTATATTATTCTTCAGTTTGATTATTCTATTCACGGCCTGCTCAAGAGTAATCAGCCAGCCACTTTCCGGCACTCAGCCAATAACGCTGCAGGATACCTTAAGAGGCAGCCTGAACGAAAACAGAACCTGGTGGGATGTTAAAAAATATGCGATTTATGTAGAACCGGATTTCGCCACCAAAACCATCCGTGGCCATGTACAGCTTACAATTCAGGTTCTGAAAAACCATACTTTAATGCAGTTGGACCTGCAGGAACCAATGCAAATTGATCGCATTGAATCCAATGGGAGAAAATTCAACTTCAAACGCAATGGAAATCATTTTTTTGTCACTATTCCAGGTGGATTTCCAGTAAATAGCCGCCAATCAATGCTGGTTCACTTTTCCGGAAAACCAACGGAAGCAATTCGCCCCCCATGGGATGGTGGCTGGATCTGGAAAAAAGACAAAACGGGAAATCCCTGGATGAGCGTGGCCTGTCAGGGTTTGGGTGCCTCCGTCTGGTATCCCTGCAAGGATCACCAAAGTGATGAACCGGATGAGGGTGCTGAACTGAGGATCGTGGCCCCAGCCGGGTTAACCGCTGTTGGGAACGGACGTCTGCTAAACCAGTCAAACCTTGACAGCGGTCGAACCGTCTTCACCTGGGAAGTAAAAAATCCGATCAATAATTATAATATCATTCCATATATTGGCAAATACGCCCATTTTGCAGAACAGTTTGATGGAGAAAAAGGCAAACTTGACCTTGACTACTGGGTGCTTGAAGAAAACCTCGAAAAGGCGAAACAACAATTTCAACAGGTTAAACCAATGATGCAATGTTTCGAACACTGGTTTGGCCCCTATCCTTTTTATGAAGATGGCTACAAACTGGTTGAATCACCCCATCTTGGCATGGAGCATCAAAGTGCGGTGGCTTATGGTAACCAATATAAAAACGGTTATCTCGGAAATGATCTTTCAGGTACCGGATGGGGCTTGAAATGGGATTTCATCATCATTCACGAAACCGGTCATGAATGGTTTGGGAATAATATCACCACCAACGATATTGCAGACATGTGGATCCATGAAGGATTTACCAACTATAGCGAAACCATTTTTACCCAGTGCCAGAACAATGTTCAGGCTGGCAATGAGTACCAGATCGGAAGCAGAAAAAACATCGACAACGATATTCCTGTAATCGGACAATACGGCGTTAATAAGGAAGGTAGTGGCGATATGTATGCTAAAGGATCCAGCGTTATTCATATGATTCGCCAGATCATGGAAGATGATGAAAAATTCAGGCAATTATTAAGAAGCCTCAATAAAGATTATTATCACAAAACCGTCAGCTCGGCTGAAATTGAAGCGTATATAAATAAGTTTGCCGGAAAGGATTTCACTCCCCTCTTTAATCAGTACCTGCGAACCATACAAATCCCGGTATTGGAGTATAAAATTACCAGAGGCAAACTATCCTATCGCTGGACAAATTCAATTAGAGGTTTCAACATGCCATTAAAAGTAAAAACGCAGGATAAAACCAGCTGGATACAGCCTACAACTGAATGGAAACAATTACCCGGCAAAAATTCCAATCTTATCCCGGATCCGAATTTTTACATAACTGCAAAGCAGGTTCAATAATCATAGACGGCCTGCACCAACAAATCGTTTACGGTAATATTCATCATTCAGATCGCTGATCATTACCCCACTGGAAGTGGATGCATGTACAAATTTATTATTGGCCAGATAAACACCTACATGGGAGATCCCGCCGCGTGTATTAAAAAAGACCAAATCACCTTCCTGCAAATAATCCGTAGGAATTTTCTGCGCTGCATCATATTGCTGGCGGGCTGTTCGGGGCAGGGTTTTGCCAAAGACGGAATTTGACAAATTACAGGTAAAACCGGAACAATCCACCCCCTGTTTGGTATTTCCCCCATACCGATAGCGGGTACCATACCAGTCTTCTATAAATTGTAATAATGTTAAATTCGTGAGGTATTCAACCGGCTGATCCAGTAAAACGGCATATTTAAAATGCAACTCCGTACTATTCTCAATATTTCCATAAACTCCGGTAGCCCGTGCCTCATCCGGAGATCCAAACCAGCCGGTATTGGGATGATTGCCGTTTCCCGGACCTTCTTCACCAGGCGTCATCGAAATACCGTCAATAAAGCGGGAATTACCTGGTTTACTGGGCTTTGTGCGCTTCACCGTAGGAGACGCACTGCCTGATTTTGTTGGTTTTGATGAACCACAGGCAGCCAATACAACCATAACTGCCGATATATAAAATAATCTGATCAAGGATATTTATTTTAAACACAATTGTGCAAAAATAGCAAATTAGAATTTGATGCAAGGGCGTTAAAATTTTGTTACTTGCAGGTCTATGTCGAGGTTTTCACATTTACACTGCCATACCCAATATTCCTTACTGGATGGGGCTGCCAACATTCAGTCTCTTTATAAAAAAGCGATCAAGAACAATATGCCTGCAATTGCCATCACGGATCACGGCAATATGTTTGGTGCTTTTGAATTTGTTGCTGAAGCCTATAAACATAAAGGCGAAGACGGAAAGCCTCTGGTTAAACCGGTTGTTGGTTGTGAATTTTATGTGGTGAAGGATCGTACCCGCAAATCATTCACCAAAGAGCAGAAAGATGAACGTTACCATCAGGTATTACTTGCAAAAAATGCAGCAGGCTATCAAAACCTGATCAAACTCACCTCCCTTGGTTATACGGAAGGAATGTATTCCAAATATCCCCGTATTGACAAAGAACTGATTGAAAAATACCATGAAGGACTGATTGCAACTACCTGTTGCATTGGTGCCTATGTACCGCAAACAATTTTACACGATTCGGAAGAAGACGCAGAGAAAGAATTTAAATGGTGGCTGGATATGTTTGGTGAAGATTATTTCATTGAACTGCAACGCCACAATATGAAGGAACAGGAACAGATCAATCAGGTGCTGCTGAAGTTTGCAAAAAAATACAATGTTCCTGTTATTGCTACAAACGATAGCCATTATACGGATAAAGACGATGCCAACGCACACGATATCCTGCTTTGCATCAATACCGGTGAAAAGCAGAGCACACCCGGTTTTGATGATTTTGTAAATGATGATGCCGCTGTTAAAAACCGTCGTTTTAAATTCCCCAACGATCAGTTTTATTTCAAAAGTTCGGAGGAGATGTCGGCACTTTTCAGTGATATTCCGGAAGCCATCGACAATACCAATCTGATTGTGGACCGGGTTGAACTGCTCAACCTGAAAAAGGATATCCTGCTTCCGGCATTTCCGATTCCCAAAGAATTTCAGGTACATGCCGATTCCAATCTCAACCAATGGGAATACCTCCACCATATAACCTACGAAGGCGCAAAAATGCGCTACACAGATATTAGTCCTGAAATTCAGGAACGACTCGATTTTGAATTGTTCACCATCAAAACCATGGGCTTTGCCGGTTACTTTCTGATTGTAAGTGACTTTATCAAAGCTGGTCGGGATTTAGGCGTTTTTGTGGGCCCGGGTCGTGGATCCGCTGCAGGTAGTGTAGTTGCTTATTGCATCGGTATCACCAATATCGATCCAATCAAATACAATCTGCTGTTCGAACGGTTCCTGAACCCCGACCGAAAAAGCATGCCGGATATCGATACGGATTTTGATGACGATGGTCGCCAGAAAGTAATCGATTATGTGGTGCAGAAATATGGTAAAAACCAGGTAGCTCAAATTGTCACCTATGGTACCATGGCGGCCAAAATGAGTATCAAGGATGTGGCCCGTGTGCTGGATCTGCCATTACCGGAATCCAATGCCCTGGCCAAACTGGTACCCGATAAACCAGGCATTGAACTGGGTCGTGTACTTAAAGCCCCCCTTACCGAAAAAGATGGGGAGAAATCCCTCGAAGCAAAAGAGCAGCTGGTGGCCGAAGACATGGAAAATGTTCGCCGCCTGCGGGAGATTTATAATGGGAATGATATTCGTGCTCATGTACTGCATGAAGCAGAAAGATTGGAAGGTTCTGTACGAAATACCGGACTCCATGCCGCCGGCATTATCATTGCACCGGAGGATTTGATGAATATTATTCCGGTTTGTACGGCCAAAGACTCTGATCTGCTGGTAACACAAATCGAAGGCAGTATTATTGAAGATGCCGGGGTTATCAAAATGGACTTCCTGGGTTTAAAAACCCTCACCATTATTAAAAATGCACTGACCCTCATCAAAGAAAACCATGGTGTGGAAATTGTCATAGATGATATTCCGCTCGATGATGCAGCAACTTTTGAACTCTATCAACGGGCTGATACCATCGGCACCTTCCAGTTTGAAAGTCCGGGTATGCAGAAATACCTCCGCGATCTAAAACCCGATCAGTTTGCTGACCTGATTGCGATGAATGCCCTTTATCGTCCGGGTCCGCTTGCCTATATTCCCAATTTTATCGATCGGAAACATGGTCGGGAGGAAATCGCATATGATTTACCCGAAATGGCCGATTATCTGCAGGAAACCTATGGTATTACTGTCTATCAGGAACAGGTGATGCTGCTTGCGCAAAGTCTGGCTGGCTTCAGTAAGGGCGATGCGGACGTTCTGCGGAAAGCCATGGGGAAAAAGCAGAAATCAGTTCTTGATAAAATGAAAGCACAGTTTGTGGATGGCGCCATGAAAAAAGGCCATCCCAAAGATAAACTGGAAAAAATCTGGACAGATTGGGAAGCTTTTGCCCAATACGCCTTCAATAAATCGCATTCCACCTGTTATGCTTTTGTTGCCTACCAGACAGCCTATCTGAAAGCGCACTACCCTTCAGAATACATGGCGGCAGTATTAAACAACGCCGGAAGTATTGAAAAAATCACCTTCTTTATGGAAGAGTGTAAACGAATGGGGCTGGAGGTTTTGGGACCGGATATCAATGAATCCAAAAAAGGATTCGCCGTAAATAAAGGCGGGGCGATCCGCTTTGGTTTGGGTGGCTTGAAAGGTGTGGGAGAAGCCGCGGTGGACAATATAATGCTGGAAAGAGCAACGGCGGGCCCCTACACTTCCATGTTTGATATGATCAAACGGATCAACCAGCGGGCAGTAAATAAAAAAACATTGGAAAGCCTGGCATATGCCGGCGCATTTGACTGCTTTCCGGAATTTCACAGAGCACAATATTTCCATATTCCAAACGGAGATACCACCACCGGACTGGAAAAAATCATCAAATACGGGAATATTTACCAGGCCCAGTCGCAGGGAACAACCAATACTCTTTTTGGGGATCTGCCGGCTGTACTGGATATTCCAACTCCGAAAATCCCACCCTGCGATCTGTGGTCCCTCACTGACCGACTGGACAAGGAAAAGGAAGTCACCGGCATTTTCATGAGTGGGCACCCGCTTGACAATTTTAAATTCGAGATGAAACATTATGGTATCACTCCATTGGCTGATTTTCTGGAAGTGATGGAAAGTAGCACCTTGCAGGCAAGCGGTAAACAATACCGGCTGGCCGGATTGGTATTGGATGGATTACACCGTCAAACCCGAACCGGCAGAAGTTTCGGCGCATTGACACTGGAAGATTATTCCGGCAAAACAGAGATTATGTTATGGGGCGATGATTATATGCGATTCAAAGATTATCTCGATAAGGGAAAAAATCTCTTTGTAGTAGGTTCCTTTCGCTCCAGATTCAATTCCGATAAATATGAATTCAAAGTGGAACGGATCAGCCTGCTGGAATCTATAAAGCAATCGCTGACAAAACAGGTAACGCTATATGTAGAACCTCGTCATGTTACAGAAGAATTGATCAATTTCCTGGAAGGCAATATGTTGAAATTTAAAGGAGGATCTACTTCCTTGAGAATCAATTTAATGGACACAAAAAATCAAAAAGTGACCAGCTTGTACAGCCTTGGACAGGGATTGGAAATGAATGACGAATTGACGGGTTGGCTTCAGGGAAAACCGGAATTGGAAGTCAAAATTGACACAAATTAACGTGGTTTAACAATTGGGAATGCCATAACAGCCCCTTTCAACCATCGGAACTATTTTTGTGTTTTAAAATGCATATCACTCAAACAATATAAAAAACAATAATCATGGCGTTAGAATTAACTGATTCCAATTTCCAGACAGAAGTATTGGATTCTGAAAAATTAAGTGTAATCGACTTTTGGGCAGAATGGTGCGGACCTTGTCGTGCAATCGGTCCGGTAATCGAAGAGCTTTCCAAAGAATACGATGGCAAAGTAAAAATAGGGAAGGTAAATGTGGACAATAACCCGCAATTATCCATCAATTATGGTATTACTTCAATTCCTGCTATCCTTTTCGTAAAAAATGGCCAGGTGGTTGATAAGCTGGTTGGTGCTCAACCGAAAGCGAACTTTGTAAAGAAAATTGAAGCACATATTTAATAAAATAGGCGCCCATTATATTTAAGAGGTCATCCCTAAGGGTGGCCTCTTAGTCTTTATTGATTTTGATCAATGAATTGAAAATGAATCAACTATTTCCATTGTATGGAGGGGTACGGCATAAAATTTGCCATTCATCTAAAAGTTTCCGATCCATATAAGATTTGGAACAATAACCCGTTCAAGGATAAGATTCATACCCTATGTCAAATCCAATAATCCGCATTGGCGGGATGGTACTATTTTGTGCTGTCTTGCTGAGTGCCTGCTCAAAACCTGACCAGGAGGCTGAGCCCCAGTCTATTGAAAAGCCAACCGGGACAGGTTTGGTTACAATTTCTCTTCAGGGAAGAGTAACAGATGAGTTTTCTGCTCCCATTGCCGGCGCCCTGGTTCGGTCCGGGAATGATATTACAACCACTGACATTAATGGAAATTACCGATTCTCCACTTTACGGGTGAAGCCTACAAGTGGACTTGTTGAGGTATCCGGAAATGGCTATTTCAGGGATTACCAGCGTTTTGACGTTTTGCCTGAATCGGAACATTTTATTCGCATGAAACTGGTTCCGCGCGAATCAGGACTGCAGTTTGCCGCCGGGTCAGGAGCTGTATATACGCTTGCTTCAGGCTCCCGCTTACAATTTGGCGCAGATGCCATGAAAGATGAAGCAAATGGGCAGCCATATTCAGGAACGGTTCAGGCACATGCATTCAGCAGGGATGCCGATGATGCCTCATTTCATTCAGTTATCCCCGGTTCCAAAGGAACCGACCTCGATAAAAAACCGGTTTCTATTCAGTTTCTGAGCGCCTTGGTAACGGAACTTACCGGAACTGCCGGACAACAACTTCAACTTAGTGCAGGTAAAGCTGCATCTGTTCAATTTCCAATTCCGGCGTCCAAACTTTCAAATGCTCCGCAGGTAATTTCGCTTTGGTATTTCGATCCTATCAGCAGTGAATGGAAAGAAGAGGGAAAAGCAAGAAAAGAAGGAAATTATTATACAGCACAGGTGCCTCATTTCTCAACTTGGGCATGTGGAATTGCACAGCCTGCAGCACCTTTGAAAGCATCTATTACAGATGTAAGCGGTACGGCTTTATCCTATGTCCGTATTCAACTTTATTCAGCGGATGGCAATGAAATGCTGAGTAGTCCGGTTCATACCAATGATAAAGGCCAATTACTGATGAATGCCCCAAGCAACCGGGCGATGGAAATCAGAATAATAAATAATTGTGATGAAGTTTTGTCTGCCCAAAAAATTAATACCGGTTCAGCAGAAAGCTGGTTGGGAACCATTAAAGCGGGGGCAAATGCAGCAAACAATTTACTGATTCAGGGTAAAGTGCAGAATTGCAAAGCAGCGCAGGTATATAATGGCTGGGTAAAGATTACGATAGACGGACAGACGCATAAGGCAAAAATTGTCAATGGGAATTTTGAATTGAGTCTGAATCGCTGCTATAATACCAATACCTACGCTAAAATAACTGCTGTGGATGAAGACGGCAATATGGAAAGCAATACCGTTACAATGGAAGTATCAACCGGGAAGATCGACCTGGGAACACTTAGTACCTGTAATAAGCGGAATATGCAGTATATCAGTTATACCATGAATGGCACCAATTATTTGCTGCAGGCACCAACTGATTCACTGATTCAAACCATTGGTACCGCTTCAAAATCCTATACCATCAATTGTTATAAAACCTCGGATCCTTCTACAATCGCCTTCAGTCTGAGCTTTTCAGGGGAAGCGAATCCGGGAGAATATCCGGTAACCACCCTAAAGTTCAGCCAGAACAAAACCCAGTTAACAAATTCAGGAGCATGGCTGGTAAAAATCACCAGCTTCGGTAAAGTAGGTGAATTTATAGAAGGCAATGCCAGCGGGAGTATGCGAGATCAGACCAGTAACCGCACCTTACCGTTTAATTTCCGATTTAAAGTTATCCGGAATCAGTAATCAGATTCTTTTCGAGTTACATCAATATTCCTGCAATGGTGGCGCTCAGGTAAGATGCCAGAGTTCCGCACAATAATGCCTTTAATCCCAACCGGGCAAGGTCAGCTCTTCGTCCGGGTGCGATCTCCCCTATACCTCCGATCTGCATACCAACCGAACTGAAATTGGCAAAACCGCAGATGGCAATACTTACAATCAGCAAGCCTTTATCAGAAACCACCGGAACAGAATTATTTGTCAGATTCTGGAAAGCCACAAATTCATTGATGGTGAGTTTTTGTCCCAATAACGTAGCTACACTATCCACATCATTCATAGGCACCCCCATTGCCCAGGCAAAGGGATAAAAGATTTTACCGAATATATAGTTGAGACTGAGTTCAAATTCAGGATTGAAAATATGACCGATTTTGATAAGGATCCAATCTAGACAGGCAATCACAGCAATGAAACCAATCAGCATGGCAATAACATTCATCGCAATTTTAAATCCATCACCGGCACCATGTGAAATGGCATCTACCACATTGGTATAATGGCTTTTTACTTCCAGTTTAACCCGGCCAAGTGTCTGACTTTCTTCGGTTTCAGGAAATACAATTTTTGAAATCACCAGTGCACCAGGAGCTGCCATCAGACTGGCCATAATCAGTTTGGGTGCAAGATCCAGTCCGGCCTGTGCCCCCATATTTGCATACACCACCAGAATGCCACCTGCAATACAAGCCAGACTCCCACTCATACTTGCCAGCAATTCACTACGGGTCATCGTCTGAAGATAAGGGCGTATCATCACCTGCGCCTCCACCTGCCCTACGAATGCGGATGCCACATTACTCAGTGCTTCGGCTCCACTTACCCGCATTACAAAATTCATTGCTTTGGCAATAACAGCCACAATGCGTTGCATTATTCCAAAATGATAAAAGATAGCTACAAGTGCACAAACAAGGATAATGGTTGCCGTAACATTAAAGGCAAAAACAAAGCCCCCGCCAACATAATTTCCGATTGTGCCATCCGGTTGGTAAGCTCCCAATCCGCCATAAACAAAAGCAGCCCCCTTTCGGGCGAAGACTTCAATCTTTTCCATTCCCTTTCCTAAAAACTGGAAAAACTTGGTTACCGCAGGTACTTTTAATACCAGGATGGCTATTAGAAGCTGTAATGCAATACCACTTCCAACCACCCTTAGATTAATCTTCTTTTTATTATTAGAGAATAAATAGGCGATCCCTAATATCAAAACTATTCCGATCAGACCCTGGAATCTATCCATGCAGTGTGTGTTTTTGGTGCCAGCAAGATAGAAGTTTTTACAATAAATACAGATTTCCCTGTAGACCATTGCGCCAAGCATGGCTTTCGGCCTTTATATTTGTATTTCGCCAAGGGAAAAGCAGTTCATGTTCAAGAATTTATTAATTACGATCTTTTTTATTTTAGGTTTATTCGCTTCCCTATCGGCGCAGGACCCCATTATCCGACCGGGAAAAGGTATTAAAATCGGAGGAAGTCCAACCATATATAACCTGAAAATTCCACCTGGAAAGCAAAATACGATCGTACGCGACCGGCATGGCCTGCTTTGGAACAGGGGAAAACGAAAGGGACCGGTTTTACGAAAAGACCCAACTGCCCTATACCTCAAAGAAGATCCATTGCGATTTGGTCGGCCGGGACGAATCAACCGCCCCTTATCCGGAACGGTTTTATCGCCAGAAATAAGTGTAAATCAGGAAGGCATGTCGGCGGCAGAACTAACTCCTGCTGATCCAACGATCTGCGTTGGGCCAAACCATATAATTCAGATGGTAAATGGACCCTCCGGTGCTTATTTTCAGATTTTTAATAAAAGCGGGGCTACCCTTACGGAGCCTGTATACCTTGACAACCTTACCCAGGAATCAGGTTATAGTGGCGCAGGGGATGGAATTTGTTTGTATGACCAATATGCCGACCGCTTTGTAATGATGGAGTTTGGAACGCCTGCCGGTAGTGGAGATATCAACACCCTGATCTTTTATGTATCTCAGACAAATGATCCGCTGGGTGCCTGGTACATTTATAAATTTACGGATACCAGCTTTTTTCCGGATTATCCCAAGATTTCAGTTTGGCCCGATGCCTGGTATGCAACTTCAAGAGATTTTACCCTGCCTGACAATATTTTCTCAGGTGTTTCCCTGTTCGCTTTTAACAAGGAACAAATGCTGAATGGTGAGCAGACAATTCAGATGCAACGGGTACGCCTAAGCGATGTTAACAAATACGATGGGATTGCGCCTATCAATGCATTCGGAAATGCTTTGCCTGATCCGGGATCACCAGGGTTATTTGCCTTTCGGAATGATGATGCCAGAACAACCCAGGAAGATGCCGACAGCATCGGGCTACTTGCTTTTTCAGTGGATTTCAATAATTCCGCTAACAGTAGCCTCGTAAATGCAGGATCGGTACCAACTACCCCATTCAATACAACCCTCTGTGATGAGGGTGGTTATTTTCAGGCATGTATTCAAACACCAGGCAACAATAACCGGTTGATGGCTACCACCAGTTTTGTGATGGATAAACCGGTGTACCGTCGATTCCCGACGCATGAATCCATATTAATTTACCATACGGTAAATGCAGGTTCTCCCGGAATTGCCGGATTTCGCTGGCATGAATTGCGACGAACAGGAGCAGCCTGGTCGCTCTATCAGGAAGGCACTTATTCACCGGATAACACACATCGTTTTTATCCTTCGATGAATATCAATGCACTGGGACAGATTGCTGCTGTTTACAACGCCTCCTCCTCCACCCTTTGGCCATCTATTCGGGTAACAGGCAGAAATGAAGACGATGTTTTGGGAAGCCTTCCAGCAGATGAAACTTCCATTGTAACAGGTTCAGGTTATGGCACATTCTCTGCACGCTGGGGCGATTATAATATGATTGCTCCTGATCCGGTTGCAGATTCCATATTCTGGCTTACTTCCATGTATGGAGCACAAGGCGGCTGGAAAACCCGGGTTTCTGCAATTAAACTGGCACCCAATAAAAATAATGATGCCAAACTTGCCGGTATTCAATCGCCCCTGAATGGACAGATATTTTGTACCGCATCCAGCTTTAATACCACCATCCAACTGGCTAACAGTGGAAATCTCCCACTAACCAGTGCCCGCATCAACTGGCGATTAAATAATGGTTCCGTACAATTCATTAACTATACCGGCAATCTCGCATTCGGACAATCCGCTACCATTAACTTACCCATCACCGTTAGTGCCGAAGGAAATTATAATTTACAGATCTTTGTCAGCCTTCCAAATGGTGTGCCCGACGAACGTGCATTTAATGATAGTCTGACAGTCAGTTTTGTATTACAACCACCACTTACCGGCACTATTTCACAGGGATTTGAAGGCACAACTTTCCCTCCTGCACGATGGAGTATTCTGAATCCAAATACCGGAAGCCTAAGCTGGGCGCGCACCACACTGGCAAGCAAATCCGGTTCAGCTTCTGCCTTTCTGAATATATTCAATTATAATTCGCCCGGCGACCTGGATTACCTGATTGCTCCTTCCATGCAATTGAACAATGTAGACTCTGTGATCATCCGGTTTGCACACGCTTATAAACCCTATTCAAACTCGCCGGATTTTGCTGATACGTTAATGCTGATGGCTTCACTGGATTGCGGAAATACGTTTACCGAATTGATCTGGAAACAGGGCGGCAGTAATCTTGCAAGCACTTCAGGCACTACAGGAGACCTTAACTGGATCCCTGCCAATGAAGAATGGACTGAAAATCGGTTAAGTATTCCTGTTAGCAGGTTCAATGGTGCCGGAAATGTCCGGTTTGCATTTGTTTCAATAAATAAATTCGGACAGAATATATTTCTGGACGACATTCAGCTGATCCCCTTTTCGCTTCCTGCCCGCGATCTTGCACTCAGACAGATTTCCGAACCACCAGAAAGAATCTGCTCCAATGAATTCAGTCCATCTATTGAATTAACTAATAGCGGCCGAACAACCATTTCAAGTTTCCGGATTTTCCTACAGTTAAATGATGGACCAATTGTTAGCCGCACAATAACAGGATTAAACCTCACCAGCGGAAGCAATTATATCTTAAACTACGACAGCAGTTTCACTGGCCTGGACAATGGTGTAAATCAATTCAGGGTATATACAGACCGGCCGAATGGTCTGGCAGATTTACTTCCGGTCAATGACACGCTGACGAAACGTGTTTTTCTCTTTGAAGAAACAAACATTCCACTTACTGAAAGTTTTGAACAGGGAATTTTCCCTCCGGCCAATTGGGATTTTCAGGGCAGATCCAATAATCCGGGCTGGCAGATTGCAGCCGGACCTGCAACCAATGGCCTACGATCCGCCCTGATCAGAAACTATATCAACAGCAGTAAAGGTGATCGCGATGAGTTGTTCCTACCGCCTGTAAGAGCAGGTTTGGTTGATTCCGTGTATCTGAAATTTGACCTGGCCTACCTGGCTTCCAAACCGGCCGGCCAGCCAACGGATACGCTCGAAATCTGGCTGACAAAAAATTGTGGTGCAGATTCAGTGCTGTTATTTTCACAATGGGGCCAGGAATTGCAAACAGTAACTGATCCCAATACACCCGGAACGGTCGAATTCGTGCCATCACAACGCAGCCAATGGAGGACAGACTCCATCGATCTTACCAAATTGGTGGCACCTAATGAGGCTTTCCAGATCTTCTTCCGGAATATCAACCAGCAGGGCAACAATCTTTACCTCGATAACATACAGCTCTATACCTTAACTTTGCCGCCGATATTGAAAGAACAGGGTTACCTGGTGGTTCCAAACCCAACAGACGGTCAGTTACAGGTGCGGCATTATCGGGAACTCGAGAACCTTCGGCGCATTGAAGTTGTTAATGCATTAGGTCAAACTGTATGGTCCAGATCTTATTCCGGAAATGCCAGCAGTTTTATCCCGGTAGATATCCGTCGGCATGCAGCTGGTACCTATTATGTTCGACTGATTTATACCAACAAGGTTCGCAGTACGAAAATAATAAAGACCACCCTTTAAGATGACGCAAGAAGCATTTGAACAAATTCAATCCACACAGCCGGATTCCGATTTACAACGGATAGGAAAAAAAATATTTCTGGGCGAAAGAATCCTTCCGGATGAAGCATTGTTGCTGTTTGAAAAAGCAGGCTTATCCTGGTTGGGAGCACTCGCCAATCATGTCCGCGAAACCAAACACGGAGATACCACTTATTTCAACCGGAATTTTCATATAGAACCCACCAATATTTGTGTATTCAGTTGTAATTTCTGTTCCTATTCCCGCTTATATGCCCACAAAGAAGAAGGATGGGAACTGACTGCTGATCAAATGCTGGATATCGTAAAAAAATACGATGGTCAACCTGTAACGGAAGTTCATATTGTAGGTGGAGTTCATCCTAAATTAACACTTCACTTTTTTGCAGATCTGCTGAAAAAAATAAAAGCCCATCGCCCTGATCTACATGTAAAAGGTTTTACTCCGGTTGAACTGGATTATATGTTCCGAAAAGCCAAAATGAGCCGCAGGGAAGGCATGCAATTTTTAAAGGACGCCGGATTGCAATCATTACCGGGAGGTGGCGCAGAAATATTTGCACCTGAAATCAGAAAACAGATTTGTGAAGACAAGGTAGATGGTGCGGGCTGGTTGGAAATTCACCGTATTGCACATGAATTGGGCATGCACAGCAATGCTACCATGTTGTATGGACATATTGAAAGCTTCCGTGATCGGATTGATCATATGGAACAATTGCGTCAATTACAGGATGAGACAGGTGGTTTCAATACATTTATTCCCTTGAAATTCCGCAATAAAGACAATGCCATGAGTCATATTCCGGAAAGCACCATTGTGGAAGATATGCGTATGTATGCGATTGCCCGAATTTATATGGATAACTTCCCGCACCTCAAAGCTTACTGGCCAATGCTGGGTCGTAATAATGCACAACTCACGCTTTCCTTTGGGGTGAATGATATTGATGGCACCATAGATGATTCAACGAAAATTTATTCAATGGCCGGATCAGAAGAGCAAACACCTACCATGAGCACCAGTGAACTTGTACAACTGATTCGACAGGCAAGACGCAAACCGGTTGAACGAGATACACTCTATTCTGTAGTTAAAGATTATTCAGAAGTGGAAGTATAAGGTAGTTGTCCCCAACGGCCACCCGCCCAAACAAGTCCGGCTTTTGATTTGTACCACTTCGTTTTGAGTTCAATCAGCTTCTGGAGTGACTCCAGCACTTTATTTTCTCGTGCATTCAACAGGAACAAGGTACTTTCTCCAACATTGAATCGCAGACTTTCTCCACGGAACAAACGCATATAATTGGCATATGCATTTTCGTTAATGGAGATCTGTTTGCGAAGGGTCATTAGCTCATTATAATAATTCCGAACCTTGTTTTCGATTTCCAATTGCAGTTGATCAATATCAAGATTGGTTTGCCTTATTTTAATTTGGGCCTGTTGATAAGCTCCCCTCCCCTGTCGGAGAAATAAAGGCATCTGAAATGAAAATCCGATTTTATAATTGTTTTCCAAAAATGCTCTATCCAGTTTATCAACCACATTATACCCTTTATTGAGCAGATTATATTTAAGATCAGCCTTGGGCAAAAGGCTTTGAAATTTTAATCTTCTTTCGATTTCCTGAACGCCCAGCTTATACTCATAGGCTTTTAATTTCGGATGTTCCAGTCTGGCACTGGTTACCAGCTCATCCAGAGGTGGAAGGTCAAGATTCCAGTCGTTTAGGGTTGTCCAGTTAGTATCAGGAATAATCTGGTCACTCCATTCAAAGGATCGATTTTCTGCCTGCCATAAAAAATTCGAGAGGTCCAATCCTGCATTCTGAAATTGCAACCAGGCATCTGCTTCAAGTAACTGAAATTGTTGCAACTGGGTTAAGGCTTCTGTTGTATCGATGGCTGCCCTTAGCCCCTGCTCGGCTTCCAGCCTTATAAACCGGTATCGATCTGCATTTACCTGAACTGCTTCATTCAAAATGCGATATACCTGGTAATTACGGACCCATGTCCAATACACAGCCAGTGATTCATTCAGCAAATCGTTAATCAGATTTTGCCGTTCTGCAGCAGTCTGATTAAGCATTATTTTTGCCTGTTGTAGAACGGCCCTACGTTTGTCCAGCACCAGGTCTTTAGCAAGTGGAACACTGATACCCAGATAACTTGTTTTCCCCAGCGATCGTTCATTCGCTGTTCTGGTTCCTATTACTTCTTCCAATCCACCATATAGTTCAATACCATACCAGGTAGGGATGGCAATTTCCGGATTGAAATAATTATAATAGAGCTGTTCATCAAAGGTTTTTTTATCGAAGCTGGTGGAGAGGACGGGATCAAATGCACCCCGGCTTTCGCGGATAAAAGCACCTGCCTGATCCACCTGTAAATTTGCTTGCTGCAAATAGGGATGAAACTGGCGGATAATTGCCAGTAATTGTTGTTCACTTAGTGTAAAGCGAATGGAGTCAGCTGCTTGTGCCCAGCTATTGATCGGAAAGAACAGGGATCCAATAATCAATAAGTAATAAACCCGTTTTACTAATAGCCGCATTGTCTTCAATTAGATCGATGATTTACCTTTCTTTTCATCCGTTCCACCTTTTTGGGGAACATAATAATCTGGCGGGAAGCCATTGATATTCCGCCATAATTCATACCAGATTGGAACATCCTTAAGTAATGCAATACCAATGGCACCCGTTCCCATTCGAAGTGCTTTGGGCCATGGTTTATCTTTGGGATCCTCCGTTACCAATATTCTGAAAAGTCCGTTTTCACTAACCGAACTTTCCACCGCAGTAATAATGCCGCCAAATGTTCCATAGGACGCTTCCGGCCATCCGCTGAAAACTATGGCAGGAAAACCATCAAATACAAATCGTACTTTTTGTCCGGTTGCAACAAGTGGCAGATCTACCGGTTTCACAAAAACCTCCACCGCATATTGATAATTGGTTGGTACAATTTCAACCAGCATTTCACCCTCTTTTACAACTTCATTCAACCCTGATTTTCTTGCTTTTGTAACCTGTCCATCCTGAGGAGCCAGCACATAATACAACTGGTTTCGGATATCATAACTTGTATACAGGTTTTCCAGTTTGGCAATATCCCCCATGCCGGCGGCAATTTCAGATGAAGTGGTAAAACGCTCTCCCTCAGCCTTGGATATTTTTTCGAGGTATTGCTGTCGTTCTCCATTGAGTTCAAGCTGCAGCCTTGTCCATTCCTGGAACGAATTGGCTAGTTTGATTTCTGCACTTGTTCTTTTTGCCATGGCATCCTGAACAGCCTGGCTTCTTTGTTCGAGTGACAAGAGTGAGGCTACGCCAGAATCGTAGAGAACACGCTGACGTTTGAATTGTTCCTGTTTAAAACGGAGATCATTTTGAGCAGCCTGCAACTCCATACTATCACTCCGGATTTTGAATTGCTGTTGCTGAATTTTATTCTCGAGTTCTTTTACTTTAAGTTCTAATCCTTGTTTTAGAAAAACCAATTGCTGATTAATGGTGCTTACTTTCCCTTTGTAATTTTCTACCGCATCCTGTTTGGCAGAGAGTTGTTCTTTTGTTCTTGGTACCAGATTGGGATCCAGGTAATCGACTTTTACCTCTGCCAATTGCAGGATGGTATCGCCTTTTTTTACAAGATCTCCTTCCTTTACATGCCAGTTAACGATGCGGCCTCCTATTATGGCATTTAATTCCTGCGGACGTTGTTCCTGTCTGGGAGTTGTAACCGCACCTCTAGAACGAATGTTTTGAGTCCAGGGCAAAAACAAACACACAACCAGCATGCCGAGCACACTCAACATCCAGATTTTTACCTTACTCGACCTGTTAATCATGTAAACAGCGTCAAAAGAGGAAAATTGTTTTCCGGGAGCCTGCCGGGCAATTATTTCTTTTACGTGTTCCATATTATTTACTTGTTAGCTGTTCTTTGATTGTTTCCCATTTGCCGATTGCTTTGATACTCCCTTCTTCCAGATAAATCACGAGATCTGCTCTTGGAGAGAAGCCGGTATCATTACTGATAATAATTCCGGTTGTTGCTGGCAATTGATTCAGCAGATAATCTTTTATGCGATCGCAATAAGTTGGTTCCAATCCAAGCCAGGGTTCTTCCAAAAGCAAAAACGAAGGTGAATTTACAAGCGCTCTGAGTAACAGAAGTTTCTGAACTACTTTCTTCGGCAGTCGTTCTCCCATTGGATTAATCATCATTTCAAGTCCGCTTTTTGTACTAATGAAAAACTGGCGTAATCCTACAATATCCGCCAGCTGCATTATTTCATCAATCGAAACTTTATCATTTCCCATGGTGATATTTTCCAACAGACTTCCCTCAAACAATTCCTGATTACTGAGAAATACGCCGGTCCGTCTGCGGAAAGAACTGAAATCATATTGCTCCATGGGAAGGTTATTATAGGCAACGGTTCCTTCAAATGGCTGGTAAGCGCCACTTAAAACTCGTATCAACGTAGACTTGCCTGAACCATTTGCCCCCATCACCTGTACTTTTTCACCTGGTTTGATATGAAAGCTGAGATCATTCAAAATCGTTTGTCCATCACGGTATGCAAAGCTTAAATCCTTCACCAATATTTCAACTCCGGTTGGATAAGGAATCAACTCTCTTTTACCATCCTGTTCCAGTTGCTGGTCGGTTACTTTTTCCAGTTTCTCCAGGGATGTCAGAATATCATATACATTATCGATATTAACGATTAGCTTTTCAACGGAAGTTATAACAAGCAGAATGATAATTTCCGCAGCCACAAACTGACCGATATTCAATTGTGTATCGACCAATAAAATTACCCCCACAATTAACATGGCGGCAGTAATAGCCACTTTAAACCCGATCAGTGCCCAGTATTGCAGTTTAAGTATTCTAAAATGCCGGGTTCTTGCACTAAGGTAATCGGTAACAATTTTATCAGTTCTTTGCAAATGCAGGCTTGAATCTCGCGCAAATTTGAAATTCGTTACCACTCTTGCAATTTCTTCCAGCCATCCCCCTACTTCATATTTATGATCACTTTCCTCCACACTTGTTTCAAGGCCCTTAGTACTTGTCATTCGAATAATCAGGTAAACTATGGAGACAAAGACAAGGCTGAATAAAATGAAAATGGGGTGATAAAAAGAAAGAAGGATCAGGCCGAATATAATCTGAATAGTGGCGGTTGGGAAATCCAGCAATAATTTTGAAAGTCCTTTTTGCAGCAATGCTGTATCAAAAAATCGATTGGTCAGCTCGGGTAAAAAATAGCCATCTACACTTTTCAAATTCAGGCGGGGCAGGGTTTGTGCATATTCGAAGGAATACCGTACAAAGACCTGTTGTTCAATTTTTTCGATCAGTTTCATCTGGTTCACCTGGAAAAGTCCGTTAAAAAACACCCCAAGTACTACCAGTATAATTAAAACAACAATGGAGGTAGATATGGCTCCACCCAAAACAAAACTTACGATGGACTGAATACCGAGCGGAAGGGATAGTTGAACCAGTCCATTAAGCACGGCATAAAAATAAATTGCCGTGATATCTTTCTTTTGAAAGCGTAGTATTTTCAGTATCCTTTTTAAAGGATTCATACCTAATACAGCCATAGCTACAGGTCATTTACAAGTTTCGTTCAAAGAGAGTTCCAGCTGCAATAACAGTGATTCAACAGAATTGTTGATCAACATTCCGGCAAACTTAAGGGAATATTTAAAGCAAGTCCGCCATCTGCCGTTTCTTTGTATTTACTATTCATGTCCTGAGCGGTATCCCACATCGTTTTAACGACGGCATCCAGGGAAACTTTGGCAAAATCAGGAGCACTTTGAAGGGCTAACTGGGAAGCGGTGATCGCCTTTATGGCACCCATTGTATTCCGTTCAATGCAGGGTACCTGAACCAGCCCGCCTATTGGGTCACAGGTCAGTCCCAGATGGTGTTCCATGGCAATTTCTGCTGCCATCAAAGCCTGCCTTTGTGTTCCTCCGCGGCATTCAGTTAGGGCTGCAGCAGCCATGGAGGAAGATACGCCGATCTCCGCCTGACATCCACCCATTGCGGCGGAAATGGTAGAGCCTTTTTTGAAGATGCTGCCAATTTCTGCAGCAGTTAATATAAACTGTATAATTGATTCATCAGAAGCTTCACAAAAAACTGCATAATATTGGAGCACAGCCGGAATTACACCCGCAGCTCCATTGGTTGGTGCCGTTACCACCCTTCCAAAAGAAGCATTTTCCTCATTTACAGCCAGCGCAAAACAGGAGACCCAATCCAGAATATATTGAAAATCGGAACCGCCTGCGCGGATGGCAGCTACCCATTCTTCGTAATTATTGTAGGTGCGCTCTCTTAGGAGTTTCTTATTTAATGCAGCTGCCCTGCGTTTTACCGATAACCCGCCGGGTAACATCCCCTCCGTATGGCATCCGCGATACATACAGCTTTTCATCACTTCCCAAATCTTCATTATTCCGGCTCTTGTTTCAGCTTCCGGCCGCCAGGCAGTTTCATTTTCCGCTACAATTTCATGAATCGATAAACCGGTCTTTCGACACCAGTGTAATAAATCATCGGCTTTATCAACGGGAAATGGGGGTTCTATCCGATCCTGTTTATGCACTTCATCACCTTCCTGTGTAATAAATCCTCCCCCAATCGAATAATAAGTGGAGTGAAGCGTACGTCCATCCTTTAATAAAGCATGGAACCTAAGTGCATTCGGGTGAAATGGAAGAAATTCTTTTGTATGAAAAACCAGTTGCCGGGATACATCAAAAGACAGGGAACAGGTGCCTTTCAAGGTTAAAATCCCGTCTTTCCGGATTTTTTCAATTTTGGATGTAATGGATTCTACCTCACAGGTTACCGGATCTTCACCCATCAGGCCCATTAATACGGCAATATCAGTCCCATGCCCTTTTCCGGTTTTTGCCAGTGAACCAAATAGGTCTATAGCAATATCTTCTACCTGATCTAGGCTGCTCGTTTCTTCAACTGTTGACAGAAAAGCAAGTGCAGCCCTCCAGGGACCCAGGGTATGAGAACTGGACGGACCAACACCAATTTTGAAAATATCAAATACAGAGATTGGCTCGTATGACAAGCGACATGGTTTTGAACGAAATTAGGGAAAAGCAAAGGCTTAGTAGAATTCTACCAGTTCAACCTCAAAAAAGAGGATAGAGTTAGCTGGTATATTCCCGTTATCCCTGCATCCATATCCTAATGCAGAAGGGAGAACCATTTTTATTTTTCCACCTTTCTTAATTTTTGGGATTGCGATCTGCCAACCGGGAATCAGACTTCTAAGTGCCCAACCCGTTTTTTTAGGGTCTGACTGGGAATCAAATACGGTACCATTTGTCAATTTTCCTGTGTATTTGATTTCTATTAGTGAATTCAGGTTTGGTGTTCCTCCGGTGCCCGGATTAATTATTTCATAATATAGACCGGATTCATCCTTGATACCATTGATATTATTGGCAGTATTATAGGCCAGAATAGCCTGTTCCTCATCTGCAGGTGGAACAACCGTGCAGGTAGTTTCGGGGTTGGATTTATTACAATGCCAGCTGCTGAAAGCCAGTAAAACCATCGAAAAGAGTACAATAATCTTTTTCACCATTATCCTGAATTTTGCGCGAATATATAGATTGCCAATGGTATAGACCACTAAAGAGTGAGATATGTTGCATGGGGGAAGGAAAGGAGACAAGGGAGGAAGAGAAAAAAAGGACGGAAGAGGAACCGCCTTTTTTCGGCCTGGCCGTGTTGCCAAATTCCCCAGAGATCGAGGTGTTGCGTCTGTATACTAAATGACCCGTCGGGTATATGTCCTATTCCTCCCTTGCCTCCTTTTCCTCCCCTTTCTCCTTTGTCTCCCCCTTCTTCAATTCCCAATACCGCTGCTCATACTGATCCCATTGGTATTGCTTGTAGAAAATTGCCATGAAGGTTACAATCGCCAGTAAAGCAATGATTAAAACAATGGGGTTAAACTGGCTGCCTGCCACCATCCCGGCTCGTTTGTACCATCCGGTTGCATAATTGATAAAGATGGGTACACCCAGTAAAAGCCCAATAGGTAATCCTATCAGCCATTGCCGGAAGGTCTTTTTCTGGCGATCCCTGTTCTGTTCCCAATAGACTAAAAAATCCTTTTCTTCCTGGCTTAGCATGACTGCGTTTTGGCAAAAATAAGCCTACCGCCGATTTTTTACTTAATTTGTGCTTCAACCAATACCCGATTGCATTGAAAATTGATCATCTTATTACCCAGTATCTATACCAGCAGAAGAAAGTGAGTTTGCCCGGCATTGGTACCTTTACCATGGAAAATGGTTCCGTCAGCTTCAGTAATAAAACTGATGCTGAAATGAGCCCGGATTTAATTGAATTCATTCGGACCCACACAGGCAAAATGACAGCCCTGGCTACTTCTGATCTGGAATCCTATATTATGCTGAATAAACAGTTTTTAAATATTGGGAAGGCGCTGCATTTTGAAGGAATCGGAACATTGGTAAAAGCTAAAGAAGGATTATTTGAGTTTACGCCTGGAGAAATGGTAACGGAGCGGCTGGATGACCGGCAGCCGGAAAGCAGAAGATCCACTGTATTTGAAGATAGTACCCGATACGATGCCCAAAGCGGGAATGGAAGAAAATTAGCCGTTTTCATTGGCATCGCAGCAACATTAGGCATCATTATCTGGGGGGGATGGAAATGGTCGCAATCAGGATCAGGGAATGGCAAAGCGGATAGTTCAACTGCAGTTGCCGTAATTCAACCGGAAACAAGTCCCCAACCCGATACCAATCGGACGATGGTTCAGGATTCCATCAGCAGAAAGCCACTTATTGATACAACCAATAGCACTTCTGCGTCCAACCCGGCCAGGTATAAGTTCATCATTGAAACCACCAACCGAAAAGCCCGGGCATTAAAACGTTACAGTCAGCTTGCTGAAATAAAAAGCGGAATTAAAATGGAAACCACTGATTCCGTGTCGTATAAATTATTCTTTGTAATTCCGGCCATGCCTGCTGACACAACCCGAATCAAAGATTCACTCCGGCTTTTTTATGCCAGCCGAATTGTTACAGTGGAGAAAGAGGGGAATTGATCAGAATGCGTTTTTATCGCCTTTAACGGAAAGAAAGGCCGTCATCAATATGATTTTCAAATCGAGCAGTAAGGTCCAGTTTTCCATATACCAGATATCATGCTCAATACGCTTCTGCAGGAATAAATTATCGGTAATCTCACCTCTGAAACCATTTACCTGGGCCCATCCGGTAACCCCTGGTTTTACAAAGTGGCGGATCATGTATTGCTTGTAGATATTCGCAAAATCTTCGGTATGTTTCAGCATATGCGGGCGCGGACCAACCACCGACATATCACCCAGAAATACATTGAAAAACTGAGGCAGTTCGTCAATATTGGTTTTCCGCATAAACCGGCCGATTTTGGTTACCCGGTCATCATTTCGGGTTACCTGTTTTTTATTCGCTTCATCGTTCATTCGTAAACTCCGGAATTTTATACAGAGAAAGGGCTGATTACTTTTACCAGAGCGCATCTGGGTAAAAAATACAGGGCCTCTGGAACTAAGCTTGATCAGAATGGCAATAATGGGGATTAACCAGGACAACAAAAACAGGATAATAATACTGCTGAAAGCAATATCAAACAGCCGTTTTTTGATCCGATTACCGGTATCTTCCAAAGGTTCATTCCGGAGAGAAAGCACCGGAATATTATCGATAAAATCGACATAGATATTCCGGTTCACAAAAATTTTATAATCGGGCACAAAACGAAAATGAATAAACTGACTTTCGGCCTGTTTTGCCAGCTCATACAAGTCAGGGAAATGTTCAGGTGCAAGGGTGGAATAAATCTCCGTTACCTTGTTTTGGATGACAAAGGGCATAATATCTTTTATGCCGCCTGCAATCGGATAACTCGGCTCCGCAGACAGGCGTTCTTCATCTTCAAAACAGCCTGCCACATGAACAAATTTTGATTCCTCATTAAAGTAACGGATCAGCCTTTTACTTAACTCGTTATGCCCTACCACCACCACATTCTTCTGAAGTCGGAACCTACTTCGCAAAAAGAAGATCAGTATGTTAAACGCAATTCGATTAATGCTTAGAAGCAAGGCAAATCCGCCCACCACAAGCAGAATATACATTCTGGAATAAGGAAAATGATAGAGAAAAATAAACAGGAATAATATCAGAACCGTAATCAGGTAAGACTTGATGGTACGTTTATAAAAACCTTCAAAATCAAGCCAGTCTTTTGCAATATATAATCCGGTTAAATAAACAGATGCCATCCATACCAGATTGATAACAGCAAAAAACACATGATACGGTCCCTGGTCAAATGCCTGGGCCCGGTCAACAAACAGACTTACCAGTACCAGCACCAGGTTAAGGGAAATAATATCCCATAACCATAACATGGTGCGGTAAAATACGTACGAGAGTTTATTCATGGTTCAGGGTACAAGATATTGCGGAATCCTCAGGTTTAATAGAGTTCCTCTAGTTTTTTGATAATGCGTACGGCTGTTTTTCCGTCCCAAAGCGGAGGTACCTGTCCGGTTTTCCAGCTACCTGACATAATTTTTGCCAGATAGGGTTCCAGTTTGGTGGGATCAGTCCCAATCAATTCATTGGTTCCCATCGTAACCGTTTCAGGCCGCTCGGTTGAATCCCGCATGGTCATACAGGGTACATGTAAAACAGTCGCTTCTTCGGTTATGCCACCAGAATCCGTAATAACAGCCAGCGCATTTTTTACGAGGTAGATAAATTCAAGATAAGGCATCGGCTCTGCAAGAACCAGCTTCTCATTATTGAACCCAATGCTATCAAGAATTTTTTTTGTTCTTGGATGCACGGGGAAAATTACCGGAAGATCTCCTGTGGAACGGATGATAGTACCAAGCAAATGCTCCAGATTGGCAGGATCATCCACATTCGTCGGACGATGAAGCGTTAATAAAAAATATTTTTTTGCTTTCAGATTGGCGGCTCCCCAAAGTTCCGGCTCTATCAACCGATCTAGGTTCTGATGCAGGGTATCAATCATCGTGTTTCCAACAAAATGTATCCGGCTTTCTTCAACCCCTGTCTTGCGGAGATGTTCATTCGCAATTTCGCTGGTAGTGAAAAAATGATCTGTGATAGAATCCGTGACAATGCGGTTGATTTCCTCCGGCATCGTCATATCTCCGGAACGGATACCGGCTTCCACGTGAACCGCATCTATACAAAGCTTTTTTGCTGTAATGGTACAGGCCATGGTAGATGTAACATCTCCCACTACCAATATAAGATTGGGGCGATGCTCCATTAATTCCTTTTCAAAACGCACCATGATGGCCGCCGTTTGTTCTGCCTGCGTTCCTCCACCCGCTTCCAGATTGGCATGCGGTTCAGGAATCCCCAGTTGTTCAAAAAAATCAGCACTCATTTTTTTATCGTAATGCTGTCCGGTATGAACCAGGCGGTAGTCTGTTTTTGAACCTTCCGCCTGCCGTGCATGGATTGCCTTTATGATCGGTGCAATTTTCATAAAATTGGGACGAGCACCTGCAACTATTGTAATCTTCATGAATTGATATTAGGGGGTTGTAGCATAAACCTGATCATACTTATGAATCAGGGAAGCAGTATCATTAATATTGGTTTTGGAAGAAGCCCCAAATAAAATGGATTCAATATTCGGAAGTCCGCATACATATTCAATTGCTTCCTTCGGAGACACCGCGCCACCCGCCAGCACCTGCATGGCTATAGCACGAAATTCTCTGGTACGAAGTGTTTCTTCATACAATTCCTTACCACCCGACATTCTGAAACCTGCTTTATTGATAGAAGCACAGATGATCGGATTTTTTATCCCGCCTTCTTCCAGCATATTCAGCAATGCCGGCATATTCATAGTAATAAAGCCCGCTTCGGCATTGTATTTTTTCTTCACATAGTCATGATAGGCTACCAGCACATCTTTCATTTTCAGTCCCAGTAGCAAATCCGTTACCACATTCTGTAAAAAGATAACCGGGGTATTGATGCCTTTAAACATTTTCATTTCAGCATCAATCAGCAACTCCATGATGGAGAGAAAATCTTTCGACAGAAAGGCAACTCCGCCTTTAAAAAGGGAGCCAAAAAAATTACCCGGCACATATTGTTTAATGGTGCCCATGATTCCCAACTCGGTTACCGCATTTGCATATTTGTGTGCATAGGGCATACAGGGGTATATTTTGAAATCGCGGTATTTATCGGGATGCTGGCGAATCACTTCACAGATATTCGCAATCCGGTCGTGGGTGGTACACATAAAGGTATTGATCCCGGCTTCCATAGCATGATCAAGGGTTCTGATGATGGCTGCATCTTCTTTAAACCGGATCGATTGTGCCATTGATTTTTCATCGGAAATATGATTTACCGCGAAAAACTGATTGTCACCAAATAATATTCTTTCCATCTTCATCACTGTTGAGCTTTTCTGATTAAGGCAATGGCGTTGTCTGTTTTAGCAGCTGATTCAAAAGAGTTGATTGTATTCGGAACCTTACCCTGTACTGCTTTTATAAAATGATCCATCTGCGCTGAATATTCTTCTCCGCGCAGGTAGTAATCAACCGAAGGTGTCAGGTCTGTAACATATTTTACATTCCAGCCTCTGCTGTAACCAGCCGGACAGGAAGCCTCTTTAAAATAAACTTTCAATTCATTGGCATCCGAAACAATTTTTCCTTTTGTTCCATTGATACTGATGGAGGTACTCATTTTACGGTGTGTATCATCACTCCAGTTAACGGATAACAAACCGGAAACGCCGTTTTGTAAAGACATCATCGCATAGACTGCATCATCCACCTGTTTTGAAAATACAGATTTCAAACTGCTGCTTTGTACCGATTGAACCGGCGACAATAAATAATTTATAAGATCAATTACATGCGATGCATAATCCATCAGGCATCCCCCTCCCTCTTCAGGATTGGAACGCCAGGTATCCTGTTTTGGTTTCACTACCACCGGACCATAAGCCTGTCCCATAAAATGATAGATCTCACCAATTGCTCCGGATTGAACCAGTTTCTTTACTTCATCAAAAGTTCCAACAAACTTGTTGTGATAACCTACCTGATTCACCAGCTTTTTTGAATTAGCCAATTGAATCAGTGCCAAGCCCTCTTCCGGATGAAGGCAGAAGGGTTTTTCAACAAATACATGAATTCCAAGATCCAGCATTTCTTTCACCATGGATGCATGGAATTTGGTAGGTACCGCAATCACTACTGCATCAGGTTTTGCCTGAGCCAGCATTTTTTTATAATCTGTGAAACAGGGAAACGGACTGTATTTTTCCATTGCTTCGATTACCATTTTTGAGGTATCACAAACCCCCACCACGTCTGCATCCGGATGGGCACCCAGTATGGCGAGGTGAGATATTCCCATCTTTCCCGCTCCAATCAATCCAACTTTTACCATTATCTGTTGTAGTTTAATATTTCGCTGATAAATAAATCATAGGCCTTTTTACCTTTCTGCATCAATTGCAGGTCTGGTTCTTTATTCTGTAGGGATTGGATCAGATTTTCTACGGCTTCCGGTTTCAGGTTAGGTTCGTGCGCCATAATGCCTTCCTCCAGCAAAAACTTATCCACTTCCAATAATTCATCCTGATAAACTGAAATTGTTGGAATTCCAAGTATCGCCAGTTCTCTTGTCATAGATCCGCCTGCACCAATAAACAACGTGCATTCTTTCGCAATCTGATCAAACTGCATCGGTTTATCCGGAACTCTGATGCCTGAAAACTTTTGCTGCCGGTAATGTTCCAACTGGGTTTTATCCCTCGGTAATATGGTAATGGAATAACTATGTTGCAATACCTCCAGGGTACTGTCAAGAAAATTTAATCCGCCTTTATAATATTGCGCGGTTAATGGTTCCGGACGAACATAAATAGTTTTATGATCAGGCGGATTCGCCTGCCTTGCTGCATGAATCTCCTCTCCTTTTTGCCACAGGTAAATCCCTTCCTTCACACCCGGATACTGCTGTATCCGTTTAGCTGATCCGCCTTTTTTGACAATTTTCTCAACCGGCAGATTCTCCGGTATCAGAATTTTATTCGCGAACATAAAACAGGGAATATTTCCCATGGCATGTTCATTATCATTTGTATAAATCGATGGAATTCCCAGCAAACGGGCAACTACCGGAGAATGAAAGGAAGATTGAGAAACAGCAAGATCAATTTTCTTATCCCGAAGAAACTTCCTTAACTGATTTACCCGAATCGGATAACCAAATAACTTTTTATACAGATTCTTACCGTAATGTTCTCCGATGACATGATGTTCCATATTTTTCTGCTTTAGCAGATCAATGGTATTGGCCAATGGACGGCAGGTTATCAGTACATCCTGCCCACGGGCTTCAAGATCCCTGATCATGTCGTGGAACATGTTGATATGAGGAGAATTTGAAAGATCAAACCAGATTTTCATGCGGTATACGGGGTTGTGCCTGCTGTGAAGGTTTTTTGTCCTGTCTCAGGTAAATGGCTAATGCATAAAACATCCAGGACTGCGACCATCGCATATAAGGAATCCTGGAATGGAAATATTTATTGATCTGATAATAATAAAATCCCTGCGGATCCTGCATATTATCAATTGTCCAGTTCACCACCCGATCAATCAGCTCTTTATGCTGCTGAAAGAGATTCAACTTTGCCAGCGTGATCACCAGTTGTGTTGGTGCATGAATATCGATTGGATATGTAGCATGGCTGTAGTACTTGGAGATACCTTCTTTTGTAAAGAACGTATTCAGATAATACTGCAGGCCTTTTTCTATTACCCCATCAAAACTTCTGTCGCCGGTAAAATCACGGTAATCGGTCAGACATTCGAGATTATATCCGGTATGAAAATTATCAATCCATTGATGGAAGGAATAGGTACCATAACTCCAGGAGCCATCTTGTTTTTGATGAGCAGAACAGAAGGCTACAGACTTCCTGGCCACTTCTTTCAATTCCTCCTCACCTGTATGGTGATACACTCTCGCAAGTAAACGGCTACCTAAAAGAGAAGCATTAAATACAATACTGTTATCGTTCTTTGAATAGGAGAAGGCAAAATTTCCATGCTCATCCGGCGTACGGTTGAGATCTTTCAGGAAAAAATCGCAGGTACTTCTGGCCTTCTCCAGCAGACAGGCTTCACCAGTGATATCGTAGGCATCCAATAATGCATTGGCAATAAAAGAGGAAGCAACTACAGTTGGTGTAAATTTCGGTTGAAAAAAGGCACGTGATTCCCAATCAAAATTATACCCCCAGCAGGCTCCGCTGAATCCGGGTGTTTCCGCATCAATAATTTTTTCGACAAAAAACCGGATTCGTTCAAGATATTCGTTCTTTGGGTCAGCTTTGTACAACTGGCAATAACCCGACAGAAATATACCGAGCGCTTTGGGATTGTATTCCTTTTTTATACCCACCATTGGACGTAAATTCAAGGGCATTCTTTTGAAGGCCTGAATCCATACCAGACGGGCAAACCTGCTTTTAGGTGCCCAGGGGAGCTTTTGAAAAAAAGTACTGTTCAACCCATCATAGGGATCATATCCTTTAAACTCTTCTTTCTCACAAAAGTCTTTCAACTTCTGGAAAGAAGCTTCTACCTTATTGCTCATTGAATTCAATATTTTGGGGTAATCCGGTTGCTAAACTATCAAGTATGCGAAAGGTCGTAATAGTAGTAAGACAAATTGAACGGAAAGAAATGGGACTACCATTTCCCTTCTGAAGTGATTCAATAAAACTATGCACTTCTTCCTTATGACCTTTACCAGGCGATTTCAGTTTGATTTCTTTACCTGATTTATAAATCAATCCATCACGAAAATCATTGATCACACCAATTTTTCCGGCACAGAATACTTCGATCAATTCTTTCGGCATTCCCTTATCACCATTGGCCAGGTAAGTAAGATTACCTACTGACCCGTCTGAGAATTTTACCACTATAGAAATATTATCAGCCGGTGTAATGGCGGCATTGGTAGTACTGATACAATCAGCATACACTTTTACCGGTTCCGCGTCGGTAAAAAATTGCATCAGGTCAATAAAATGACAGATCTCACCAACAATACGTCCACCTCCGATTTCAGGCTGCTGAATCCAGCTATCTTTCGGAATCAGTCCGCCATTCACCCTGATATTCACTACCATCGGCTCACCTGAATTCGCCATTTCATCTTTTATACGGCGACTCACTTCAGCAAAGCGACGATTAAAGCCAACCATCAGTGACTTGCCTGTTTTTTTCATTGCTTCCGCTACATCTGCCAGCTGATCATCATTCATGGCCAGCGGCTTCTCCACATACACATGTTTACCTGCCTGAAGTGCTTTAATGGTTAATCCGGCATGGGAAGAATGTGGGGTTGCAATGAATACAGTATTGATTGATTCTTTTGTTAAGACATCCTGCAAATCAGAAGAACAAAAATTAAAACCAAATTTATTGGCCACATTTTTTGCAGTAATACCTCTGGATGTTACTACACCATCAAGTGATCCGCCACCTGATTTTACATTCGGGATTAGATAACTTTGTGCAAAACTTCCTGCACCAATAAAACCGGCATTGATGGAAGCAATCGGTGCTTGCTTCAGTTCCACCTTGCTGCCGTGTTTGGTTTTATTGGGAGCATATTTCAAGAGCATTCCAATATGCGGTTCCTTTACTTTGCCAAGAATAATATCATAGGCTTTTTCTGCATCATCTATATCAAACACATGGGTGATAAGCGGCTGCAGATTGATCAGCTTTCGAGATAATAAATCGAGAAAAGCTTCCATATTCCGTTGCTCTGTCCAGCGTACATAAGCATAGGGATAATCATGTCCGTTTTCCTCATAATTGGTATCATAACGGCCAGGGCCATACGAACAGGAAATCCGCAATTCCAATTCTTTCCGATAGAAATGCGGATCACGCGGGATGTCCATCTTTACGGCACCTACCACAATTATTTTTCCTTTTTTACGACACAGCTCAGTGGAGAGTTCAATCGGATCACTCGACAAGGTAGCCGCTGTTATGATAATGGCATCAAATCCATGCCCGTTGGTGAAATTTTCACAGGCTGCCAGCAGGTTGGGATCGTTTCGGTTCAGCGCTTTATCGGCCGAATATTCATTGGCCATTTTTACGAATGAATCGGACAAATCGATGCCAAATACCGTACAGCCATTTGCTTTTAAAAGCTGACCCGTTATTTGTCCCAGTAATCCCAAACCTATTACACAGATTTTTTCATTCAATCTGGGTTCAGCCTGCCGAACGCCCTGTAATGCGATGGCACCCAGGGTAGTAAAGGAAGCTTCTTCAGAACTTACATTATCCGGAACTTTAGCCACCAGATTTTGTGGAACTGCAATAATTTCCGCGTGGGAAGCATAATCCAACCCTGCGCAGGCCACCCGATCTCCGGTTTGGAAACTTCCATTCCGGTCAAGGGAAGACAACACCGTTCCGCTGGTACTGTAGCCCAACGCTTTCAGTGAGTCTAATTTGGTCTTCACTTTTTCGAGGGTAGCCTTCAATCCCTCTTTTTTGATATTCTGGAGCACCTGAGCAACCAGATCAGGCCGCTGACGGGCTTTATTCAATAAATTGGCCTGTGCAACTTTTACCGTACTTCTTTCAGTACCGGCACTGATGAGAGAAAAGTTATTCTCCACTAATACCATTCCGCTGGAGAGTTTAGGCATCGGTACATCATCTACGTACAATTCTCCGGTCTTGAAATTCTGAATAACCTGTTTCATTTTTGTAGTTGGTTCAATTATCTAAAAACTCCCGGAACCACAGTTCCAGAGTAATCAACTGATAAATCTGGTAAGCATTGTCTTCCACCCCTTTCCGATCGTCCTCAATAAGTTTCTTTACGGCCCCGAAATTAAGGATGCCGCGCTTCTCAATTGCTTCTTTTGACAATAATTCGTCCACCATACCCTTCAGATCGGTGGATATCCAGGATCTTATAGGGGCGCCAAAAGCCGCTTTGGGCCTGTAAATAATACTCTTAGGCAAGAACGATTCGGCTACCTTCTTTAATATATATTTAGGTTCTTTTTTATATATTTTATAGGGCCCGGGGATTTGCATCGCTTTCTCTATAACCAATTTATCTATAAATGGCACCCGAACTTCAACAGAAGCTGCCATGGAAGCACGGTCTGTATAGGTTAGATTCAGGCCAAGCATAAACATGCTCAGATCCGTATTACACATCTGGTTGACCAGGTCCCCTTTAAATTTTGCATTAAATTTTGCATCATGCTCCTCCAAAAGGGCAGGAATGGCCGCCTGATAGGCCGGTTTTACCAGGGTTTTCAGGCTTTCCGGACTATAATAGGAATAACTCCGCATATAAGTTTGACTGGGCGGAAGAGATACCAGACTGAAAAACCGTTTGGCCCATCTGCCAAAACGGAAGCCCTTCCCGCCAATTTTAACCGGTAAAAGGGAAGCGGTAAGGCGACCTGCAGCCCGTACAAATCCGGGTAATTTATTAAACTGCATGGAAAGCAGGGTCGCTTTCTGCCGGCGGTAACCACAGAAAATCTCATCTGCTCCCATACCTGACAATAACACTTTTACCCCTTTATCGCGGGCAGCTTTACAAATGATATAGGTATTGATGGCAGCAGGATCACCAATCGGCTCATCCAGGGTACGCACCATTTCCGGCAGCATTTTGATTATATCGGGGGTAATCTCAATAACATGGTGATCAAAGCCGAATTCATCTGCCAGTTGCTGGGCATATTTTTCATCATCCGGCATTTTTTCCACTTTTTTATCGCGACTGGTGGTCGAAATGGTATAAGTAGATAAATCCGGATTGGTTTTTTTCGCCAAAACAGAAATAAGGGAGGAATCAAGTCCACCGCTTAAAAAACTGCTCACCGGCACATCTGCCACCATATGCCTGGCAATGGAAGCTTCAACCGCTTCCTTAATATCAGCAACAATAGCTTCCTCAGACTGGTAGGCGGGGTTACTGGTTGGTTTAAGATCGTAATACTGCACCAGTTCCATACGCTGATCCGGGTGAAACAGCATATAATGGCCGGGAGGCAGTTTATAACAATTCCGGAACATGGATTGGTTGCCGGATACCCAGGAATAATTCAGGGCACTTACCAATGATTTTGGTTCAATCGTTTTATCAAAACCGGGCAGTTTAACCAGGGTCTTTAACTCTGAACTGAATGCCAGCCCCTTTCCTATCCGGGTATAAAATAAAGGCTTGATCCCAAAATGATCTCTGGCCAAAATCAGTTCCTTCGTTTGTTTGTTATAAATAGCAAACGCAAACATACCGATCAGCTGATCCAGGCTTCCCAATCCATATTGAACAAACATTTCCAACGCAACTTCGGTATCACCGGTTGTAATAAACTCCACCTGTTTTTCATTCCGCAATTGCTCCTGTAATGCCTGATAGTTATAAATTTCGCCATTGAATAAAATGGCATAATCACCTTTATGGAAAGGCTGATTGGATCGTTCGCTCAGATCAATGATGGACAGACGCTGATGGGCCAATGCAATATAATCATCCGACCATACGGACTGGTTATCGGGTCCCCGATGCGCCTGGGTGCGATTGGCCATCGCTGCCAGCGATGAGTTATCTGCAAATCCTGTAAATCCGGCAAATCCGCACATGTTCTGTTTTTTAGGTGTTAGATAGTTCCCAATAAATTGGTGTAATACGATTTATAATAATCGTATGAATTTGAAGCTGCCGGGTTTATTGCAGTTGATCCATTTTGTAAAACCCGCAAGAGCGTTTTTTCAAAGGCTTCCTGATTCCTGTTTTCAAACAATATAGTTTCATCCGGCCGTTTGACCACATCGGATGAAATGATTGGTTTATTTAGAAAAATAGCTTCTCTGATGGAAAGGGAATCGCCATCCGTATTAGTTGGACGAACTACCATATCTGCCTGCTCCATTAATTTCACAAAAGAAAGTTCTTCGTTGATCAGAGAAAACTCATCCTGAATACCACTGGCTATAATCTGTTGTTGATACGCTTCAAAAGCCGGACCAAACATATCAATGGTTGCAATATTGAAAATGAAATGTATTCTCTCGCCAGCCTCTTTAATATTTTTAACGGCTTCAATGCACATATCAACTCCATAAACATCCTGATTATTAAACCGATCGAGCCGCCAGGCATTGGATACAATAATCTTTTTACCTTTTGCTCTTTGTTCGTTTAAAAGCTGCTGAACTCTGGCCGGCAATTCTTTTTCTTCCTGCATAACCGGCGGCAGAAAAGCATATTGAACAAAGGTCTTTTTAGCCGGAATCGTTACCCGTTGCAGCATTTCTGAATTCACACTGATAACGGCATCACACCAACCGAAAAATTGTTCATCAATCCAGCGGTTCAAGCCTGATTTTTCTTCAGGATACGCATGTAATGTCAGAACCACCTTTTTACCCAACAACTTTGCAGACAGTATATGAAAAAAGCGGAGTGCATTTAATCCGGAATGAATGAAAAGGAAATCGGACCAGGCAACTTTTTTCCAATAGGTAAGAAATTTTTTCTGCCGGATATTAAAAAAAGCAGGTTTGATATTTCTGGATTCATCTACCAGTTCTATTTCGAATTGATCCGCCAACAGATGTTTTAATCTCCATAAATGGATACTCACCCCACCTGCAGGAGGAGGAACAGGTCCAACCAGGAGCATTTTTTTCTTCTTAGTCATTTGCCAGTCTGCCATCGGCCGATTTAATTTTTTCCGCTATAAGAGTTGAAAAGCGAAGAGAGGACGGCTCATTCAGGTGCCTTACATCATAGAAATTTTTTGGATTGCCGGTAAAGGCAGGATCCTGTGAATGATCCCAGAAAGGAACCTGGTATTTTTTGGCAATTTCTTCAGCCAGCACCACCGATTTATCACGCACAGGAAAAGTATTAAAGTACGGAGAGCAGACTATATACAAATCCACACCGGCATCTTTACAGCTTTTTATAAACTGCTCATAACTCTTCACCTGAATGGTATCAATCTCATAATGAAGATTCACCGTATCAATTACCGGTTCTTGTGAAAGCTCACGGTTGATGGGTGAATATCCTTTTATAACGGGGTCCTTCTTGTTATAAAACTGCGTGTTTCCCAGCCCAATTGATAACAGGGTTGAATTGAATGGATACATCTGGAACCAGAGTTTGACCGGTTCGAAATTGCCTCTCAGATTCACTGTTGATCTTATTTCCGGATGCGTTTTGTAAAAGGGAAGCAGCACGGAAAGTTTCTCATAGTTGGGTGCATAGTATTCGAATTCATGACCAACTATATCAAGTATGATGGCTTTGGGTTGATGTCTTTTTAAAACAGCCTGCACAACGGCATTGCTGTATAAAATAAAATTTCCGTTTCTGCCGGCATTGTAGAAAGACATTCCAAGTGCTTCTTCAAAAGCTTTGGGGTGATAATGGTTTCTGGCTCTTGAAGAACCGAATACCATAAGTTCTTCCTGACTTTTCTCCAGGGCATAAATGGTTTCATAATCTGGTCCGGAGCTCTGCTTGAAATACAGATTCCGTAATACAGATCCAATGATAAAATCCACCGAAAAAAGTACCAATAGAAAAATCCCAAGTCGAATCAGAAATTTCTTAAACCCATTATTGGTAAGTAATTGAGTCAGCATGCAGATTAAAATTGAAAGTAGATAAACTGGCTTCCGTCAAATACTCCGATCAACAGGATCAGAGCAATCAGCACCATATAAGTTGCATAGCGAACTACCGGGTTTCTATTTTCCAATAACGGAGTTGCATTTTTGAAATATTCATGCTTTAGCTCTCTTGCCAATAAAACAGCAAGGCCAATAAAGCCATAAAACATTTGCGTAAAATCAGTGAAGAGCGGACCACTAAATGTGAAAATCTTCTTCACAATCAGGAACGCATCCTGAACAGATGCTGCCCTGAAAAAGATCCAGGAAAAACAGATCAGAATAAAGGTAACAAGGATATTACCCGTTTTTTTAATCCAGGCAGGAAGCGGAATTTTATTTTCCAGGTGTTTATCAATATAACGGGATCGGATAAGTGCAAATACAAGATAGAACCCATTCAATGCACCCCAGATAATATAGGTCCAATTAGCGCCATGCCAAAGACCACTTATGAGAAATGTTATAAACAGGTTGAAATACCATCTGGGAATGGGAACCCGATTACCACCCAGAGAAATATATAAATAATCCTTGAACCAGGTTGAAAGGGAAATATGCCAGCGGCTCCAGAATTCAGAAATACTGGCAGAAAGATACGGGCGATTAAAGTTCTTCATCAAATCATACCCCATTACTCTTGCTGCACCAATTGCAATATCAGAGTATCCGGAGAAATCACAATAAATCTGGAAGGCAAAAAACATGGTAGCTACTGCCAGTGTTAGTCCGGTATGCTCATCCGGATTACCATAAGCCGCATTTACATAAATTGCCAACCTGTCTGCGATAACCAGTTTTTTAAACAAGCCCCATAACATTAAACGAAGTCCGCTTACCACACGTTCGTATTCGAACTTATGTTCTGTACGGAATTGAAAGAGGAGATTTTGCGGCCGCTCAATCGGACCTGCCACCAATTGGGGATAGAACATTACATACAATGAGTAGATCCCAAAATGTCGTTCTGCTTTCTGGTGCCCGCGGTATACCTCAATGGTATAACTCATTGCCTGAAAAGTATGAAAGGAAAGTCCGATCGGCAATAATATTGACAAATATGGAACAGGGTTCTCCCAACCGGCTCCATGCAGAAGAAAGGTCAGGTTATCATTTAAGAAATTATAATACTTGAATACAGCCAATACACCGATATTGGCAATCAGACTGAGAATCAGGTATCGTCGTTTTTTCTTTCCTTGTGCTTCTTCTATCCAGATACCTGCAAAATAGTCGATAACTATTGTGAAGAATAATATCAGGATATAAACCGGTACAAATGCCATATAAAAATAGCAACTGGCAACCAGTAATAAAAACCATCTGTACTTATGCGGTAATATAAAATACAGCGAAGTAACCAGAATAAAAAAGAAAACAAACTCAATCGAATTAAATAGCATAAACTGAGTGAATTATCGTTAACAGTAAATTTTTACCCTTTTCCAAGTGCACCAAACATGGCACCAATTTTTTTCAATAGTTGGTAACTAACCGTATAATAATTGGTACAGGCTACCACTTCACCACCAAAGGATGATTTGAAATTATTGATACCCAAAAGGGCCTTGTCTTCGGTATTCTGGGTATAGCCGCCAAAATCATATACTTTATAGCCCAACTCTTTAAAATGCATCATATCCTTATAATGCAGGGCTTTATTCGCTTTTGCAATCAGGCTCTTATCAAAAGCATCATCGGTTCTTTTGGAAGCCGAATGAAATGCCCGGACAATTTTATAAGTGTCGTCAATCAATGTACTGTGTGCAACCAGGATGCGTCCTTCGTGTTTGGCATAGCTGAGCTTAAGAAACCCTTCCATTTCCTGAATTCTCCGCACGCTGGTAGTTCCAATATTTACTGTTTTGGCAAACTCATTAAAGAACTCAACGAATCCTTCCACATCTTCATGAAATTCAAAAACAACACCAGCCTCTTCTGCCTGGCGGATCTGCTGTCTGTTAGACTTAACAAATCCACCCAATATTGTCTCCTGATCCAGGGTTAAATCATTTTCGATGGTATACGTAATATCAGAATATCCTGGTGAAACCGGTTTCTCTCTATTCTTTACATGCAACCAGGCGGTGGGCAGCAACATATCCCAAAATCCGGGTTTACAGTGATACCAGTTCTCTCTTACATTCAGGAATAAAAATTTCTTTTTAAAGCGTACCATTTACGTGTTGTTTTTTTACAGCGGTTCGGAATAAAGTTTAATTGGGTGGAAATATTCGTTGCCAATAACCATTTATTTTGGCAAGATTCTCATAATAACCGCCTTCATCATTTACAGAATAACGGGGTATTTCAAGTCTTTTTACCTGGGCAACATCAATTTGTCCGGGTTTGGTGGTAAAGCCTAAACGATACTTATTTTTTTCTGCCAGTTGTATGGTCAGTTGATTATAATCTCCATTGGGATAAGCCAGGCTGGTGGTGTTTTGCATCAACCATTCATCCAGTTTTGCTTTCCCTTCGGCCAGTTCATTTTGTTGGCGGGCTTCATCGCAATTTTTTAATATCGGATGAGATACCGTATGTGCGCCGATTGTAATGAAAGGATGTTTGGCCAGTTCTTTCAATTGTGTCAGGGTCATACAGGTACGTTCTAACCGGATATGTTCTTTGAGAACATCCAGCTTCAGATCAAACTCCGGAGCGGGAAGAGCTTTGAACGATTCTACAGTAGGCAATCCACTGAAATTGCTTTGTGAGGGAGCACCTGCATAATCCCACCAGTAATTACCCTCCAGAACCGGATTTATTGGAACAAATACAGTTACCGGAACTTTGTATTCTTCAATAACGGGCAGGAGATCGAGGAACTCTTTATTACCATCGTCAAAACTGATAAAGGCCAATCGGTTTGCCGGTAGTTGTTTTTGGTTTATCATCTCTTCCAATTCCTGAATTGAAATAAAATGATAGCCTTTTTTATGCAACCAACTGATCATTTGTTTAAATAAAAGAACAGAAGGATTATGAAAATAAATGGATAAAACCTTATCATCATCCGGAGGACTAACCATTCGGGCACCCATTAAAGCAGCCCCAATTATTTCTTTGAGTATACTCATACTGCAGGTGCTGCTTTTTTTGCGTGAACCAATTGCTGATAAAAGGCCTGTGTTCGTTCAGCAACCGAGCTGGCCATATAATTTTCTCTTGCTTTATGTTTTGCAGCCTCTCCCATTTTCCTGATTCGTGCTGAATCATTGTACACCTGCCTGAGTGCATCTTTTGCAGTTCGGGTTGAATCGAGTTCTATAAGGAACCCATTCTTTCCATCATCAATCATTTCCGGTATCCCGCCAACTCTTGTTGCCAGGGCAGGTCGACCGGCAGCCATTGCTTCTGCGATGCTCATGGGTAATGCCTCCTGGCGGGAAGTCAGTACGAGCAAATCTGCTTTTACCAAAACAGCCGGCAAATCGGAATAAGCTACCCAGCCATTAAATTGAACCTGTTCTTCCAAAGCATGATTCCGTATATAATCTTCCATTAATTGCTGATATTCCGAACTTCCAAATCCACCACAAAATTCAATGCTGTACACAATTCCTTCTTCCTTAAGTTCCTTAAGCACCTGCAGGATGAATAATTGATTTTTGAGGTCGTTCAGAATGCCAACAAATACCAGGTGATTGCTCATCCCATCTTTCAACGGAATATCTGCATACCTGGAAGGAATTGCATTGGGTATAATACTTAGCTGATTTATTTTGCGATTCTTAAACTGTTCTCTTGAATAAGCAGAAATCTGAATAATATTATCAGGATACAACCAGTCGCCAATTATTGCATTCAGGTAAATAGTCAGTCGTTGTTTCCAGTGCTTGGCGATTTTCAACTCCGCCCAGGGAATCCCATGGATAGTTATAAGGTGCGGAATCGAAAACATACTGGCCCATCTCGTAAACAGCAGGGTTCCGCCAATCTGATAATGTACCAGATCAGGTTGGAATGATTTTAATATTTTTCTCAATCGGCCGGTACTTACAAAAAAATAATTTAGGCTGGATGAAGGAAATGGCCCCTCGGGCAGATAATAAATCCGGATATTTTCTGCAAACTGAATTTCAACCGGCTCTTTCAATTCTTCTGTGATAGATACCAATAGAATTTCAGCTTCTCCGGTTTCAGCAAAGCCCCGTAAAAGGTTCATAACAGCAGAATGTACGCCTCCTGTAATCGTTTCGATTTTGGTAGACATATTGGGCACCACAATCATTACCCTCAACTTTTCAGACAGCAGCTTATTCACTCAGAAATAATTTTAGTTTTATCCCCAATGCTTTGTGATCAAAATATTGTACGCCTAATTCATGCCCTCTTAAACCGATTGCGGTTGCCTCTTCCGGATGTTCCATCACAAATTGCATTTTTGTAGCAAATTCAGTTTCATCATACTGATCACAGATCAGTGCCGTATCGCCATCTTTAAAAAAATGGGCAACCTCTCCAATCTTAGTGGAAAGAATTACTTTTTTTGCAGCGCAGTATTCTCCAATTTTATGCGGAAAACGGGCAATATCCTGCTGGGTGGGCCGCAGCGGAATAAGCAATGCCCTGCTGGTCATATATAAATCAATCAATTCCTGCAAAGGCAGTCTGGAAAACAGTTTAATCCGGCTGGCTTTGGGGCTGCTGGCAATCCGCTCTTTCAAACGTTTCATTTCCCACTCACTCCCATTTGAAACGAGGTAAAGCGCATACCGATCCTCTTTCAACAACTCATAAGAAGAGAGTATAAAAGAAATGACTTCATAATAGCCGGCATGGCCACAATACAAAAAGAAGGGCTCTTCAGCACTTGCAGAGCTTTGGAATTTTTCAAACTCCACAATGGAAGGAATTTGAAGAATATTCTTTCTGTCCTTCTGTTTTGCTGCGATATCTGCCAAAAAATGACTGATGGCTACCACTTTATTTGCCAATGCACCGGAATATTGATCATAGAGCTTATTATCCCATTTTACCAGCCTTGATTTCGGAATATTCATGGACGAGAAAAATTCCACATTATCAATAACCAGGGAAATTCCTAAAAGCAGGGAAACAAGTTTATAATAAACGATATTATAGAAACTTAGTGTTGAAACCAGGATAACGGTTTTCTTCTGCTGGTTTTGGCGTTTCTCTTTACGGATTATAAAGAATTCATTCAACATTCCTTTCAGCTTTTCCATATTCCGTTGCAGAAAGGAAGAAGGCCGGTAAGGATTGCCGGATGCATATACAAAAGGAACACCTTCAAATTCAGCCTGATGCAGCAAATCCTGGCGGGCTCCTTCCGGTTGCTGGCCATAGCGATTAATAATTAGTACAGATGCTCCGGCTTTCTGCAGTCCTTTTGATATAAGTTTTTGTCGTTCCACCTGGGCCAGCCCAAACGGGAAACCGCTTGTACCAACAAAGCATACATTTAAACCAGTTGAAACCTTCTCACTTTTCATTGAAAATCTTCAACGGTTTAATTGGTTTACAAGGATTTCCGGCACAGATCATATTGGCAGGCAGACTAGAACTCACCACACTTCCAGCGCCAACGACGGTATTCTCACCTATCGTCACACCTTTCAATACCAGGCAATTGGCACCAATCCAAACACGATCACCAATATATACGGGTCTTGATACTATTTCACCATCATTTCGATGGTATGGATCCAGGGAATGCCAGTCGAAATCAGTAATAACAGAATTTGCACCAACCATTACCTGTTCACCCAATTCAACAGATGTGGCACAACCAATTGTAGTTCCACTCAATCCGCTGCCATTTCCAATTTTAATTTGTGCACCGGTACGATGTGTGGAAAGCACGCAACGATGATTAAGGCCAAATAAATTGGTCACCACACCTGAACGGAACTGACAATTGTCCCCAATAATAATAGCGGACTGCTCATGCATAAAAAAAGTAGAAAACTTAAAGAATAAGGCGTTTTTACCAAGTTGTATTCCATAAATCCGCGCAAACAAATAGGTAACTCCGGAATAGTACTTAACACTATAATCCTGTTTCTTGACTCTTAATTTATTTATGATGGATGTTAAAGAACTCATGCTACCGCTGGTTGTAAATTTTCTTCAGAATCTGCTATTTTGGGAATTCCTTTTTCATAAGGGATGTAGAGTAGCAACAGTGCATAAAAAAAGCCAAATCTGAAATAGGGTTCACTCACTCCCAGAATAAGTACAATTGTTACAAATAATAATGCGATAAATTTCTGTTCTCCATAATAAGAGGCAATTGAACGTACGGATCGGTAATGCAAAAAAACAAATACCAGGAAAAATGGGATTCCCCAAACTGCAATAACATCGGTTGTGCCATTGTTTCGTTGTACGGCTTTGTTCACGGAAGCCACCCGATGTTCCGGATGATTACCTCTTCCAATGAAAATATAAATATTTTTTTCCTCCAGCTCTGTTATATCCAGATAGGCACTTGCCATCCTGGAATTACCTCCCTGAATTTGTGCATCATACGCCACCTGATTCAGTTCGTCATTAATTTTAGAACCCAGAAATTCCAGCTCCGTATAGGAATAGGCAAACCCTGCTATAAATAATAAAATCGTACCCGCTCTTAATATAGGGCTTCCGATTTTAACTGCATAATAGATACCGATAAACAGGAACAGAGCCAGGTAAGCAGTAGTTGAAAATGTTGTCAGAATACAAATAATAAACAGAATACCAATTTTATTAAAGATGCTTTTTTGACGAATCGTATTGTACATAAGGGCTACCATAAGATACCCTCCATAAAACCCTGCTTCCCAGAAAGGACCAATATTTCGAATCCGAAAGGTGAAATCAGGAGAAAAATTAAAAAAGATAAAACTATGAATGATCTGGTTAATGCCGTATGATTCCTGCTCGAGCGGAACATAAATCGGGAAATAAGCAATCAATAAATCAGCCACAGATGGCTTCAGGAAAATCGGTATGAAAAAAATCAGACTGATAATGGATATATATACCATTACTTTTAGAAATACATCCAGGAATTTCTCCTTAAAAACATCCACCGTTATTACAGCGGTAAGTAATATCATTAACTGCGCTGCAACCGTAAGAAAATAATACATTCCTGTATTCAGGAATTGAAAAAATAAAATACTTCCAAACAACAGCAGAAAAGGAAGAAAATACCTGACACTCACTTTGAAGTAGAAGAAACAAAATATACAATAACCAAAATAAGCATAGAATACGGGCATATTATTGATGAACAATGGAAATCCCGATGTAGCCATCAGTCCCAATAACAAAAGTATTTGTAAAAACTGCTTCACTAACTTACCTGATGTTGAATTGTTTTAGAACGACTTTGTTCCAAAATTGTAGTATAAATAGATTCCAGTTGCTCCACAATTTTCCCGGGTTCATGCCTGGATACTGCCCGCTTTCTTGCTTTCACGCCCATTTCCACAGCCTTCTCAGGAAACAAGGCAATATCAAGAATATTTCTGGCAAGCAGGTATTGATCATTATCAGGATACAAAACACCTTCACTTCCATTCTTCATTAGGGAACTCACACCTCCTGTATTGGCAGCAATAACCGGCATGCCGAGCAACATGGCTTCACACACGCTATTTGGACTGTTGTCAATATGTGACGGATGCACAAAAACATGGCTTTTTGTTAGCCGATCCACCAATTGATCGGCATTTACCGGGCCATGAAAAACAACCGGATAGCTTGTAAAGCTGTCTTTTAGCAAATTTTCGAATAAGCGAACCAATTGATGCCCTTTATCAATCCCATATATATTCCAGACAAATTCCAGATCAGTTTGCTCTTTTATCAACCTTACTGTTTTCAGAATAATATCAAGCCCTTTATAAATATTCGGATTAATGGTTGTACTAATAACAAATGGATGAGCAGTTTCTGGCTGCTTCCATTTTTTTTCCATAAAGATTGGCCGGATTACCTCCTCACAGTGATAATAGAATGAGCCTGGTGAAAGCAATTTGCTTACCGATTCATCCCAAAAAGTGCGACCCATATAATATTTGCAGTATGAAAATATCTGCCGTTCACGGCGAGCCATTTTTGAAATGGTTCGGTAATCAAAATATAATCCAGTTCCTCTGATGCTATCTTTCAAAGGAGTTCTGAATAAAATAGAGCTGTTGGAAACACCCCGTGGAAACCAATTATCGAGATAAGGCGTAAGGATTCCCTGGATATGCAATACAACCGGCGTATTTACATATTTTGCCACCATTCCGAACACTTCTTCAGAACCAAATACATGGATCAGATCCGGTTTAAACTGGTCAATTATTTTTAATAATTTGAAAATTTTTGTATCGGTAGGAAGATTGAGAAAGAATCGATCCTTAATACGGGTCAACGCATTTTTCTCTTCCAATGCAATGGCGAAATAGGTTGTTGACCCTTTTACAATTTTTTTGTCCTCCTCCAGAGGATAAAAAAAGGCCACTCCCAATTCAATGGAAGTTGCTTCTGTAACCAGTGTTTCCAGGGATGAAATCCATCCTCCCCCTTTACTTAATGCACCTAGTTCAGCTGCAGCATTGGAGGGAGTATTTGAAAACCAGAGAACTTTCATTGGGTCGTATTATTTATTCCAGATACCTGTTGCAGATTGCTGAATGATTTTTCTGTATTGCAGGGGCGCAATAAATATTCCATAAACATTACATAAAATGGATGAGTAAATGAGCCCGGCTTGTCCAAAGTACCTGCCCAGAAAAATTGCCAGCGGAATAAAAAGTATTGGAGCAATTATACTGGTCAGAAATTGAAGAAACACCTTTCCCGTTCCATTTATAAAAAACACAAAAATGGAACCAAATGAACTGCTGATAAAATACAACCACATGGCAAATCCGGCATGCAAAGAATACCTCACGGAATCCCCCACCCAAAATTTTATCACTGGTATACTTACCAATAACATCAGTAATCCGCCTGCAGAAATCAAAGCCCATATTTTCAGCAGTTTATTGATCGTTTGTTTTATCCAGGGAATATCGTTTTTATGATAGGCATCCGAAAACGCCACCCAGAATGGAGACATTACAATCGAAAAAACCATGGTTATTATGCCGAAATATTTATAATTGATATTGTAAGAAGTCACTTCATCCGCATCATATAACTTAAGCAATAAGATATTGGTAGTCTGATAAAGTATAATTGCAGCAATCTGGATTACAAAAAATTTCACCCCCAATCCCATCAGGATTCTGGAATAAGAAAAATTTATACTCTTAAAGGAAGGTGCAATCAACCTGTATTTTGTTTTAAAATAAAACAGACTGGAAAAGAAATAAACAACCAATGGTGTTGCACTGAATGCCAGTCCGAGATAGAGCAGATTTCCTTCTGTTGTTTTCGTCAGAATAAAGATAATGGCAAGGGAAAGCAGGTTTCCCATAAAACTCAGGAAAGATGCTATAGAAACCTGTTGGTGCGCCGTCAGAATAACTACGATTGTCTGCAATATAAACTGAAGGCAAAAGAGAATAAATACCAGTGAAATCAGGCTCCTCAATTCGGGTTCCATTTCGGCCGGAAGACTAAGAACAGCACTCCAATTAATAAAATGATGAACAACCAGAAATATAACTACAAAAGCCAGCACCAATAAACACAGTATGGCATAGGTTGTACTTACCAGTGTTTTAGCGAGATCCTTATCATCCTTTGCCAGTGCTTCCGCCAGCTTATTTTTCAACCCATTTCCCAGACCTATATCAAAAAAACTAAACCAGGCGATAATAGAACTTAATGCCAGCCAGATCCCATATTGGGTTGCATTGACGTATTTAATGGTCAGAGGAACCAGTAACAGACTGATAAAGACACTGCCACCTTTTACGAAAAGCGACCCAATAATATTCCGGATAGCCAGTTTGGTGCGGGCATTATCCGACTGAAGTATATTGGAAAAAAGTTTGGTGCTTAAGATTTTTGCTCGCATAATTGGTGGTTACCGGCCAAAGCTTCGCCTCCTCAGTCACACCTACAGGCGCAACCAGGTACGATCGATCTAATCAAAACCTATGAAATGCTGGAAAGAAAAGCTGTACGAAACCGGTTATGCACCAGGATTATTACCGTACCCGAATCCGTTCCCAAACATTTTTACTCCCCATCCCCGGCCTTTTACGGCATTGAATACATAAGCGGGGTTCTTCAGCGCTTCCATATGCCCGTTATACAAGAGCATTGTCAGGTTCGCTTTGGATGTAACTCCTTGTCTGATAACGAATAAACTTGCGTCTGCAATATGTGAAATGGCCTGAATATTTACATCATCACTGAATGCAGGGCCAACTATCACGATATAATCATAAGAAGCCGACAATTCATTGATCAGATTTTCGAGCTTATCGCTTACCAGCCATTCTGCATTGCCTTCATTGGATGCCCCTACAGGAAGGATCGTTAATCCCTTTGTAACTTTATCAGCATGCAACAATGCTTGTAATGGAACGGCTTCACTGAAATAATCAACAATGCCTTTGGCATTTTCCAGATTATACAGTGTACTGATTTCATGCGTATAAAAATCCAGATCAATTAAAACTACCCGGGCATTGGTCATAGCCAGACTGACTGCCAGGTTGGATGACAGGTATGCTTTCCCCTCTCCCCTGTTGGCGGAGGTTATAATTACTTTTTTGTACTGGTTATTATTGGCCCCAAAAAACAATTGATTACGCAGGCTTTTCAACTGCCCTGATATGGGCGAAGCCGCATCATTCCTAACCAGATAAGGATCCCTGGAGGAATCATAGGAAATTTCACCCAATACAGGGATGGAAGACAACTTCTCCAGTTCCGAACGGAATAATATTTTTTTATTCAGTCCCTCTTTCAGACTAACCCATACAATACCTGCACCCAACGCAAAAATCAAAGCAGCCAGGTATAGCACAAATTTATTCGGACTAACTGGCATTACCGAAGAATAAGCTTTATCAATGATCCGCGTATCACCTTTATTGGTGGATGTAAAGGATAATGCAGCCTCTTCTCTTTTTTCCAAAAGAAATGCATACAATTGATTTTTAATAGCCTGCTGACGGCTGATTTCAATCAATTGTTTTTCTTTTTGAGGAATGGTACTCAGCATGGCAGAGTAACGGCTACCCGTACTCGCAAAACTATTTCGGGAAATATTCAGATTGATTTTCTGATTTCTTACATTTTCAAGTATCCCTGGTTTTAAGGAATTGATTTCCTCCCGCAGACTAATCAGAATAGGACTGTTTTCACCCGTTGTTCTTTTTAATTTTTCATACTCCAGCTGGGTATCATTCAATTTATCCAGCATTTGATTCAGTGAGGGATCATTTACCCCTACTGCCGATGGAACAATGCCTGAGCTGGATGCTTCTTTTTGTACGATGAACTTTTCCACCTCATCCAAAACAGCAATTTGGTTTTTGATCTGTTCCAGCTGACGATCATATTGTCCAACATTGTCCAGATACTGCCTTCCCTGGGCACTGATATCAATAACTCCGGTATTGGTACGATATCGTTGAATTTCATTCTCAACTGAATCCAATTGTCCGGCTACCGAACGAATCCGATTTTCCACCATGGCCACTGTATTGGCAGCCCGCTGGTTTTTATCTTCAATTTCAGCCTCTGTATAAACCTTTACCAGTTCATTGAGAATATCCTCTGCACGGTCAGGCACCTGGTCTTTAATTGAAATATTAATAACCGTTGCAAGTTTGCTGGCAGGAACAACTTTCAGCCGATTCATCAGAGATGCCTGCACCGGCTGAACAGGATAAATAGTGAAATACAATGATCTGGTTACGGTGTCACCATTGTACTTATAATTGGGTACAAAACTGATTTCACCCCATTTTGTGGCCACCCATTGATTAATGGGAAAATTATCTTTACCAATGGTAACGGATCTGTCATCACGGTTGAAAACAAAAGGAATTTTTTCTGCTTTTTTAATTCTTGTGGGATCTTTAAACCGAACCTTTATAGGAGTTGTCAGATAGGCCGGCATCTGTCTGAACTTGGTCTCTTCCATAACATCCGCATAGAGTCCCAGATTATTTACCACATCCGAAATAAAGGAATGGGATTTTAAAATTTCAATTTCATTCTCAACCAGTTTTTTACCGCGGAAGAGGTTGAGATCCTGCAGCATATCTGATTCATTCAAACCTTTGGATTCATCCTTGATTACTACGGATGAATAGGCTTCATAAACCGGAATGGTGAATTTGCCATAAGCATAGGCTATTGCCAGGAATAAAATTATCAGTAATAAATACAGTGGCCAGAAAGGCATGTATTTCTGCAGCAATTGTTTAAAAAGATCATCCTCTTTCGCCCGGAAAGTCTTGTTTTGTGTTGGAGGCATATCGTTCGATTTCAGAGTTATCAAAAAGTATTACCGGAAAACCCGGTCAACTATAATAGCAAGTAATGCAAAACCACTTAACAGTGCCGGCAGCAATTGAGTAAATCGGCTGGTACTTTGCACTCTGGCTTTATTCGCCTCCACATATATAATATCGTTGTTCTTCAGAAAATAATAGGGCGATCGGAATAAGGATTCATCATTCAGATTAATCCGGCGGGTGATTTTTTTATTCCCTTCTTCCCGAATCAGTAAAATATTATCACGTTTTGCAGTAAGTAATAAATCACCGGCCATTCCAATGGCTTCCAGCATACTGATCCGCTCATTGGCAACAGAAACCACAGACGGTTTCCCTACTTCTCCCAATACAGTTACCCGGAAATTCAGGATTCGAACATTTACAATTGGATCCACCAATAATTTCCTGCTTGCAAGCGCAAGTGTGAGAGAATCTGTAAACTGTTGTTTGGTTAAGCCTGCAGCCTGTAAACGACCAAGCATCGGAAAAGTGATAACGCCTTCCGGATCCACCAGGTAACCTACCGGTGCCTGTGTATTGTTGGTATTTCCAAAATATCCGGCAGGAGTCGTATTGGTTAAATTGAATGGAAGATTTGCATCCGGATTTAAAGAACTGATATTGATTCCAAGTATATCCGCTTTTTGGATGATCGGATCCAGGTTGGCATCCACAAGCGGGTACTGGGCGGGATAAGAATCATTAAAATACCGCGATTTTTCAACGCTGGCGCATCCTACAAAAAATACGCTTAGAGCCAGCAGCAGTAAGAACCGGCCATAATTGGCGCACACAGGTAACACGAAACGATTCATGAGGTAACAGGGGTTTAATGGTAAACACAACTTTAACATCTGTAACAGACATAGTAATTCCCATAGGAATTGTACGCATGCTAAAGATGCGTAAAAGTAATACATCACCTGACTTTATACAAATGTTTGGTATGATTTACCGATTACCAAATCTGGTCGTTCTCTAGGGTGGCACTGGATTAAAATAAACAACTGGCTATCAGCTGTTTAAAAGTTTTCATTCGATGCTAAGGGTTTACCATTAACGTAGACCTACGTGAAAAATTGCGTGCCCTTAGATGTATTTCGAACAATTTGTGGAATACTCTACACGTTTTATTGTTTCAACTGTGAATATTTTTTACCGGTATTTCTGGCACAGAATTTGGTAAAAACATTAACAGTTCAGAAAATCCAATATCATGAAATCCAGTACCCGCACTCATGTAGTGAAAACCTGTGCGTCGGTGTGTCTGCTCCTGTCGAGCTTATTCACCAAAGCACAATCCGGCATCATCTTTTACGATGATTGTGAAGCAACGAATAAACCTGTAATGGTTGGGACCAACGGAAACGTTTCCGCGGGCTGGACCAGCAGACAGGGAAGCAGCACAAACAGTTCAATTGGCCGGTCTAACGCCTATGCACGCAAAGGCTCCTTCAGCTACAAACACACGTTAAGCAATTCCACCAACGACGGGTGGCAGTACATGAAAGCAGAATTGGCCTGGAACTTTCTTCCGGCAGGTTCTCCGCTTGGGACAGTAGGAGACAACACCTCCTTTTACCGCCAGCCACTCGGACTTCGCTGGATGGCCGCATCCACCCTTATTCCTCCCTCCAATATGGATCAGAACACGATCACTTCGATCCTGTTTAATACCAAACCTGTTGAGGACGACTGGCCCACGCCTACCTATCTTGCCATGGAAAATGGGAGATATGTATTCATTATCACAAAACTTTCTTCATCTGGTGCCACAACCATAACCAAAACCGATGTAGGCCCGGTTATCAAAGGCCAATGGGAAGACTGGGTGATGAATCGTGATTTCACCTCTTCTTCTTCCGGTTTTGTACGCCTCTATAAAGCGGGTAAACTGGTAGCCGAATACATCGGACCAAACTGGAAAGAAGATGGCCGCCACAGTAAAGAACCCTATATGCAAATGGGACTTTACAAATGGGCTTTCGGAAATAACCACAACCCGGCTCCCAATGTAAATTCTGTTGAAATGTACATGGATGAAGTTCGGTTTGGAAATCAAAATGCCAAACTGGAAGATTTCCTGCTCGACGGCACCACCGCTCCTCCCCCAACCAACCAATTACCAACAGTAAACCTCGGAAACAATCGAACCATAACTCTACCCACCAATTCTATTTCTATCACCGGAACTGCTGCTGATGCTGATGGAAGCATCAGTTCCTTTCGCTGGTCGCAGGTTTCGGGCCCCAATACAGCAACTATTGCAAACGGAACAACTGCCACTGCTGGTTTTTCTAATCTGGTGCAGGGCACTTATAGTTTTCGCCTTACTGTTACGGATAATGCAGGCGGTTCCGCCTCGGCTACCGTTTCAGTAACCGTGAATCCTGAAGTAGTACAAAATACTCCACCTGTAGCAAATGCAGGAAATGCTATCACAATCAGTTTACCAACCAATACGGCCACGCTTTCAGGATCAGGTACGGATGAGGATGGAACAATTGCCTCTTTTCGCTGGCGCCAGATTAGCGGTCCAAATACGGCTACAATAAATAATGCCGCACTTGCTGGAACGTTGATCTCTGGCCTGCTTCAGGGTTCCTATAGTTTTCGGTTAACCGTAACCGATAATGATGGTGCCACTCATTCAGATGATGTTACGGTAACGGTAAATCCCGCGCCGGTGGATAATGCCGCGCCGGTATCAAACGCAGGATCAAACAGAAATATTACATTACCAACCAATTCTACCAATATTTCCGGATCAGGAACCGATGCAGACGGAACAATTGCCTCCTATCGCTGGCGTCAGATGAGCGGTCCAAATACTGCTACCATCGCCAATGCAGCAGCAGCAGGTACCAGTGTATCCGGATTAATTCAGGGCACCTACACCTTTCGGTTAACTGTAACCGATAATGATGGTGCTACTCATTCAGATGACATGAATGTTACCGTTAATCCTGCACCAAACCAGGCTCCAACCGTGAGTGCAGGCAGAAACAGAACCATCTCTTTACCAACCTCAAGTACCAGCTTATCCGGTTCTGCTATTGATGCTGATGGTACAATTGCAAGTTATAGCTGGATCCAGATAAATGGGCCTTCAACCGCAACCATTGCAAATGCTACTACCGCAACTGCTACCGTTTCAGGATTGGTTGCCGGCGTATATACATTCCGTCTTCGGGCTACCGATAACGATGGCGCCACCGCCAGTGATGATGTGACAGTGACCGTTTATGCTGAAGCTGTAGCCAATGAAGCACCGGTTGCCGGGGCAGGTAGCAATCGCACCATAACCTTGCCAACCAATAGTGCCGCTTTAAATGGTACAGGAACGGACAGTGATGGAACCATTGCTTCCTACCGCTGGACCCAGGTAAGCGGACCAAGCACGGCTTTGATTAATCCGGTTACTGCTGCAAGTACAACGGTATCCGGACTGGTTGCCGGAACCTATGTATTCCGCTTAACCGTAACGGATAATGATGGAGCTTCGGATGCAGATGAAACAACCGTTGTTGTGAATCCGGCACCAATTCCAAATGCAGCACCTTCCGCCAATGCAGGGTCAAACAGATCAATCACACTTCCGACCAATTCCACTACCCTTTCTGGTTCCGGAACGGATAGTGACGGAACGATTGCATCCTATCGCTGGTCTCAGGTAGCCGGACCAAATACCGCTACCATTGCTGCAGCAAGTTCAGCAGGTACCGGCATCTCCAGCCTGATAGAAGGAACCTATACCTTCCGTTTAATAGTAACAGATAATGATGGCGCCCGTGATGCTGATGATGTAATAGTAACCGTGAATCCGGCTCCGGTTGTTGCAGTAAAAAAAGCACCGGTTTCCAATGCAGGTGGTAAAAAAACAGTGAATAGCAAATCAACCTCACTGGATGGCAGCTCTTCTTATGATACAGATGGATCCATTGTTGCCTACTCCTGGAAACAAAACAGCGGTCCTAATATCGCTACCATCTCATCCACTAAATCTGCTTCTACAACGGTTAGCAATCTGGTTACAGGTACCTACTATTTCCAACTGGACGTAACTGATAATGACGGACTCAAATCAGCCAGTACCCTGACACTGGAAGTATTACCTCCTCCGGTTGCACCGGTAGCAAGGGCGGGAAATAATATCACTATCTCTCTTCCAACCAACCGCACAGAATTGAATGGTGCAGGTTCAACCGATGCTGATGGCAGTATCCGTTCTTATCGGTGGACACAGGTAAGCGGACCAGCAAGTTCAGGGATCTTAACTCCAACTTCCAGCAAAACTGCTGTTACCAACCTGGTGCTTGGGACCTATCAGTACCAATTGGAAGTGACAGACAATGCCGGATTGAAAGGAACAACAACCGTATCAGTAAGGGTACTCGCCAATAGAGCTCCTGTAATTGTTACTAATGATTCGGTGGAAGTAATCCTGCCTTCTGACACCGCTTCCCTGAATGCAAGTGAATCCTATGACCCCGATGGTACCATCCGCCTTTTCCAGTGGAAACTGGTAAATGGACCAAGCAATGCCGTGTTGAATAATCAGAATACATCCATTGTAAATCTAAGCGGACTTGTAACCGGTATTTACACCTTTGAAATTCTGGTTCGTGATAATGGAAGTATTACGGTTCGTAAGGAAGTAACGGTAACAGTTAGAGGTACATCCGGCAAGGAACGTCTCTCCATGAAGCTCTATCCGAATCCGGTAGCCAGCAATGGACTGGTAACCCTCCGACTGGATGATAATTCAACCGGAAAAGGAACCATCCGATTCTACAGCATCAGTGGAGTACTGGTTATGCAGGATGAAGTGAACAAAAACACGACCCACTTCACCAAAACCTATAACCTTGCCAATTTTGCCGCAGGTACGTATGTGATCCGCGTTCAATTTGAAGGAATGCCACCTTCCGTAAGGAAGTTCCAGAAGCAATAACACGTATGGTTGATATACAAAGAGGCTGCCTCACTTGAGACAGCCTCTTTTTTATTCGAAGTACTAACCCTTTTTATTTTGCTTTCACCACCCTGATCTGCTGGGTTTCCGTTGGTGTAACTACCCGTACAATATAGGTACCCGGATTATAATCCAGCAATTCACCCATTGAAAACTGATTATTCCCCTTTTGCAGTTGAAGCTTGCGGGAAGACAATAAGCGTCCGGATGCATCATGCAAATTAATAGTTGCCAATGCTGCTTCATTCATATTAATCGTTGCATTAGCTGAACCAGCAACGGGATTCGGATACACCCTGAATTCTTTTACTGAATTAAGGCGATTATTTACGGTTACCACCTGGCTGTATAATTCCCGTCCATCCTGCTGAATGGCACGGATCCGGTAATGGCTTACGGTAGTATTCGGCTTATTGTCGGTGAAATCGTACTGAATGTTTCCATCCTGACCGGTTCCATACATATCATAAATCTGCTTGAATGAATTTCTTGTTTCCCCGCGCTCCACAATAAACTGATCAAACCGCTCATTGGATTCCACTTTCCAACGCAGGGTGTTGGCAACTCCGGACCTGGAAACAGTTAGAGAAAGCGGATCGATAGGCAGCGAACCTGGTGTTATTGGAAGTGAAAAGCCTAATAAACCCAAACCTCCGGAATTCACAATACTTGGTGCGTTATATGCATCGCGGCCATGGTAGGATAAACCTGTTGGAATAGTATTGGACGGATTATTAAAATTAAATACAACAGAAAAACCATTTATTGTGACGGAAGTAATTGTATAAGAAGATGGCCCCTCCACTCTAAACACGGAAGTTATCTGAGTTCCTAATGGATCTGTCAAAATAGAATAGGTATCAGCTAAATTACTCAACTCGATAGTTATCTGGTTTGGTGCACCATTAAGATTAGTACCTGTAAAATCTATACCTGTTGGATAAAAAGAACGGGTATTAGTTTGCTCGGGTAGTCCATATAATTCTTGACGAACAAGAGTAGTCATGCGATTGGCAATATACTGGTAGCCAGTATTTCCATATCTGTAGTGACAATACCAAGTACCTTCATATACATGATTAAGATTTTGTGTAGAAATAATTTCTATATCAGAATTGGCATTTGCAATTTCTAATTGTGCTTGAATAATGGGAATAGTCGCATTTATTGAAGATTGACCGGGATAAATGTTACACCCCATCCGTACTTGAAACATAAATGTTTTAACTAATGCCGGGTAATCAGATTCCCATTCGCTATGTAGACCCGTAAATTCATTTATATAGGTATTTTTTGCAGTAGACTCTAAAAGTGGATTTAATTGTACATTTATTATATCAGATTCACCCTGCCACCATAATATTCCTCGAATGGATGTTCTTAAGCCTGATTCATTTGCTCTTCTAAGCAACCTGCTATAATTATTTGATCCATCCCCTGCACCATCCTGTTGCGCTGAAAAATTTTTCCTGAAATAGGGAATATCAGAACCATATCCTCCATTGAGGATAGCCACTGGAACATTATTTGCTGTTGCCAATTCTTTGGCAAAACGCATACCCCACATTCCTGTATTGTAATCAGCCTGATAACTTGCAAGCCTATTCCCTACATTCCAATCGCTTGGACTTTCTGCATAACCTCGATTATCTGAACTACCATAAACCCTTACAAAATGATTATTTGGTTCATCAGCTGGCATATCACGTATGGGCAAATATTCAGCTAACGCATTTGATTGCCCCTGAATTATAAATGCATCCCCTGCAACCACTTGCTCTGCATCAGCCAATAATGTAAAATTGCCACCTAAAAATCCGTATAGTTCATATTTATGATCATTTAATTCCGCAATGAGATTATGAGTAATACTAAAATTTGCAATCCCAAATCCATTATAAGTCAGGGCTGAATTAATTGTACTGATTTGAGAATAAGTATAACCTGGTCCGGGCGCAGTATTATCTCTGTATACTCTTACCTGCAAAGATGTATATGGAACAGTATTATTAATTGTTCCTGCAATCGTAACAACCGCTACATCGGGGTTCGCATCTGGCGTAATCACCCTGGGATACAATTGAAAGTCTAAAGGAAAGCTTGTTAAAGTTCCATTGGGAATGGAAGGCAATACAGGTTGCGCATGGGTAAGGCTAACTAAAAGGGTCAGGATCAAGGTTAGCACAGAACTGACACACCAAATCTTTTGATTCGCTTGTTTCATTATCCGTAATTCGTTTTGTGGTTGAGGCACTAATTCAGAGTGGTGAGCTTCAATACGGATAATGGAGTTACAGTGGGCTTAACTCGATATGGATAGGTCAAAATTAGATCATAAATCCAGATTTCAAAATGCAGAAATTAAAATATTTTTCAACATTTAATCGTTGCAACGTCAATCAGGATAATAATCTTATAAAACTACAATATTTACCGCAAACCTTTGCGTATTTACATACAAAATCAGTAGGAATTAAGCAAATTCGTAATATTACGAATAGTAGTTCTACGTTAAAAAGTTATTCACATTCAATCGTTAATAAAAAAAACTGCCCTCCAACCGGGGGCAGTTTTTTTTATATTCTCCGATTTGGAAATTAATATCCCATATCTCCCATTCCACCACCATGGCCATGCGGAGCAGGCGCTGCTTCTTTAGCAGGCTTATCAGCAATAACACACTCGGTAGTCAGCAACATACCAGCAATAGACGCTGCATGCTCAAGGGCAACACGACCTACTTTGGTAGGATCAATTACCCCTGTTTTCAGAAGGTTTTCGAATTTCTCGGTGCGGGCATTGAAACCGTAATCACCTTTACCTTCACGAATCTGGTTGATGATTACAGAACCTTCCAGTCCGGCATTCTCAACAATGATACGCAATGGAGCTTCCAGTGAGCGACGTACAATCTGTACACCCAGTTTCTCATCTTCATTGCTGCTGCGGAAACCATCCAGTGCAGTGATTGCACGGATAAACGCCGTACCACCGCCAGGAACGATTCCTTCTTCTACAGCCGCACGGGTTGCATGCAGGGCATCATCCACACGGTCTTTCTTCTCTTTCATTTCCACTTCAGTAGCAGCACCTACATTCAGTACAGCAACACCACCGCTCAGTTTAGCCAGACGCTCCTGCAGTTTCTCGCGATCGTAATCGGAAGTAGTGCTTTCAATCTGAGATTTGATCTGATTGATGCGCTTGGTGATTTCGTCTTTTTTACCCTTACCACCTACGATAACGGTATTGTCTTTATCAATTGTAATGGAAGTAGCCTGTCCCAGATAGCTGAGGTCAGCATTCTCCAATTTGAATCCCTGCTCTTCGCTGATTACGGTACCTGCAGTCAGGATAGCGATATCCTGCAGCATTTCTTTACGACGATCGCCAAAACCCGGTGCTTTTACAGCAGCCACTTTCAGCGTACCACGCAATTTGTTTACTACCAGTGTAGCCAGTGCTTCCCCTTCCAGGTCTTCACTGATGATCACCAATGGACGACCACCCTGTGCTACTTTCTCCAGAATATGCAGAATGTCTTTCATTGCACCGATCTTCTTATCGTAGATCAGGATATAAGGATTCGACAATTCAGCGTTCATTTTTTCGCTGTTGGTAACGAAATAAGGAGAGATATAACCACGATCGAATTGCATACCTTCTACCACTTCTACAGTAGTATCGGTTCCTTTTGCTTCTTCTACAGTGATCACACCGTCTTTACCAACTTTCGCCATTGCTTCTGCAATCAGCTTTCCGATTTCAGGATCGTTGTTGGCAGAAATGGTAGCAACTGCTTCAATTTTCTTGGTATCGTTTCCGATTTTCTGGCTCTGGCCACGCAGTGCTTCCACTACTTTCTCCACCGCCTTATCAATACCGCGTTTCAAATCCATTGGATTGGCGCCGGCAGCCACGTTTTTCAGACCTTCGGTGATAATCGCCTGAGCCAGTACAGTAGCGGTAGTGGTACCGTCACCTGCAACATCAGCAGTTTTGCTGGCAACTTCTTTCACCATCTGGGCACCCATGTTCTCAATTGGATCTTCCAGTTCAATTTCTTTTGCTACGGTAACACCATCTTTAGTTACTGCAGGAGCACCAAATTTCTTTTCAATAACCACATTACGACCTTTTGGTCCCAGGGTTACTTTCACCGCATTGGCGAGGGTATCAACCCCTTTCTTCATTCTGTTTCTTGCTTCGAGGTCGAAGAAAATTTGCTTTGCCATAGTAGTTGACTTAAATAAAGTTGTTGAATGTTTAATTAGATAATAGCCAGGATATCACTTTCCCGCATAATCAGGAAATCACCACCTTCCAGTTGCAATTCTGTTCCGGCGTATTTGCCATACAAAACAGTGTCGCCAACTTTAACAGTCAGGGGCTCATCTTTTTTACCGGTACCGGCAGCCACGATGGTTCCACGTTGTGGTTTTTCTTTCGCTGTATCAGGAATAATGATACCGCCTGCAGTTTTCTCTTCAGCAGGGGCGGGCTTTACTACCACCCGGTCGTGCAAAGGAGTAATGTTCAACTTCTTAGCCATATTACTTGGTTTTAATTAAGTGATTTAGTAGATCCGGAGCGATGGCCCCGGGAGCGAGCAAGTAGGAACGAATAACATGCCAATCCGGTTTTTCAGGGCGATTAAAGCCATTTTTGCAGGAATCCGGCAATTTTTCGGCCCTTTCCGCGTTCTTCCTACTGACAGTCGATGTGTTCCGTGCCAATTTTTCAGGCCGCCGGAAGCTTCGGCAGTGCGTACCGGCATATGCTACGAATTCTATCATCTCTAAGCTATCTATTTCTGCTGCTAATCAGCAGCCTGCTTCTGTTTGCCTGTCAAAAATCCAGCTCGGAAGAACTGATCCTGACAGATAATCCGGCAGTGGTGCAAACTTGGCGCTATCCCTGCGGTCCGGCCTGCGATGCAGCCGCCTGGGTATTGGTTATGGAAAATGGGATCGCGTATGAAGCAATCAATTTACCCGCCGATTTTCAGCGGGATGAACAGCCTGTGCTGGTTCAATTCCAGAAAACCGGACAAAAAAATTCCCTCAACCCCGGAACCGGTTTGGAAATCATCTCCATCCTTAAGATAAGACCCCGTTAATTGATGCCCCTGCTTTTGGTCAACGCCCTGAAATGACCTAGCTTTGCCGCCTTAACAAAGTTCTTGGAGGTATGATCAGCAGAAGAATTATCAGGGTAAAAGTGATGCAGACCCTGTATGCACTGGATTCTTTCACCCAGCCGGCTAAACCTGGCGAACCCGTTCGATTATTAAATAAGCAATTTGACCAATCCCGACAATTATTACTGTACACCATTCATTTTATTACAGAAGTTGCCCGCTATTCTGAAACGGATGCCCGCAACCGCGCCAATAAACACCTGCCCTCCGCAGCTGATCTGGAAGTAAATACAAAAATCGCCGGCAATCAGTTACTCTGGAAAATCCTGGAAGATGCTTCTTATCAGGCTGCCATTAAGGAAGATCTGGTAGATAAATTTCTGGATAAGGAACTGGTTCGAAAAGTTTACCTGGAACTGGTTACCACACCTGAATACCAGGCCTATGTTCAGGTGCAGGGACGCGATTACAAGTCCGAGAAATCGATGCTGGAATTCATTTACAACAACCTGCTTATTACCAGAGAAGAATTCACCAGCCACCTCGAAGAAAACTTCAATAACTGGGACGATGACTGCGAGATGGTGCATCAGCTGGTGCAGCAATTCCTGAATAAACCCGGCAGTTTCAATTTTCAGGTAATGGTGAGTCCGGAAAAAATGGATTTCGCCAAAAGTCTCTTGAATGCGGTGATCGACAAGCGCGATATCACCCTCGACATGATCAAACCCAAATTGAAAAACTGGGACCCGGAGCGGATCGCCACCCTCGACATGATCCTCATGCAAATGGGCCTCTGTGAACTATTGTATTTCGAAACCATTCCACCCAAGGTTACGATCAATGAATACATCGATTTGGCCAAAGAATACAGCACACCGCAAAGTGGGCAGTTTGTGAATGGAATTTTGGATAATATTCATAAAGATCTGGTCAGAGATAATAAATTGCATAAAGTAAGTTTTAAAAAATAAATCCGACATGCGTATACTCTTTTTATCCATGCTGGCATTGGCGGTAGTTGCCTGCCAGAACAGTCCGGCTAAAGATGCCGAAGCAAGCGTTCCAGAATTAAGTACAACACCGGCAGCAGAAGCTGCCAACACGGTGGACAGCACCCAGTTTACTTCCATTGAGTGGCTTGATCAGGATAAAGACTATGGAAAAGTGACCGAAGGTCAGCAGGTGGAAGTTGCCTTCCGTTTCAAAAACAGCGGTACCAAACCCCTGGTAATTTATTCGGTTGCCCCTGCCTGTGGTTGTACGGCTGCAGAACCTCCGAAAGAGCCCATCCTTCCCGGCAAGGAAGGCGTAATCAAAGGTTCCTTCGACAGTAAAGGACGGATTGGCACCAACAATAAATCCATCCATGTACGTGCCAATACCAACGGCTCCATGGATCACCACCTTCAATTCAAAGTTGAAGTAGCCGCCGCAGCTGCTGCCGGTAAATAGCCCATTCACCTATTCACCTCATTCACTTATTCACCAATTCACTTATTCACAATTCACCAATATGACCAACTTAATCTTCCTACAAGCCGGTGGCGGCGGAATGACCCAGTTACTACTTCTGGGTGGTATGATCCTCGTATTCTGGCTTTTTATGATTCGTCCTCAGGCTAAAAAAGCGAAAGAAGCCAAAACCTTTCAGGAGAACATGCAGAAAGGCGATAAAATTGTAACCATCGCCGGCATTCATGGCACCGTAAACAAAGTAAATGAAGACGGCACCTTGATGCTGGAAACCTCTCCGGGTAGTTATATGAAGATTGAAAAATCTGCCATTTCTCTGGAGTGGACAAAAAACATCAACAAACCAGCACCAGCTGTGAAAGCATAATGTTGAAAATAGGCATAACCGGCGGTATCGGCAGTGGTAAATCGATGGTGGCAAGGGTGTTTGAACACCTCGGCATACCGGTTTATAAGGCTGATACCGCCGCCAAAAGCCTGATGAATGAAGATCCTGCCCTGCGTACTGCCATCACCTCCTTATTTGGGCCGGAAGCCTATCAAAACGGTGAATTAAACCGTTCTTATATTTCCTCCCTTGTTTTTAATGATCGTGCGAAATTAGACGCGCTTAATGCGATTGTACATCCGGCCACCATTCAGTTTGGCAGGGACTGGATGAACCGACAATCAGCCCCCTATGCCATTAAAGAAGCGGCCCTGATTTTTGAATCCGGTACCCAGGATGAGCTGGATTATGTGATTGGCGTGTCTGCACCTCTTTCTCTTCGCATTCATCGCGTCATGCAGCGTGATCAGATTACCCGCGAGCAGGTATTGCAGCGGATGGGCAATCAGCTCGATGAATCCCTTAAAATGAAGCTCTGCGATTTTGTCATTGTCAACGACGACCAGCAATTGGTGCTGCCACAGGTACTGTCCCTTCATGCCCACTTGACAAAATAGAATTAATTCTCTATTTTGGTCCCGATTTAACCGTACAATCCCCCGGAACCATGACCACCAAAAAGATTCTCTCCATACTTGCTTTTGTAGTGCTGGCAGTTTTACTTGATCGTTTTTCCGGTTATCTGCTGTCCAATTGTTATTTCTCTGACAAATCTGCCAAAGTGGATAAGCTGGTATATTCCGTTCTCAAAACAAAAGAAGATGTCTTGGTTTTTGGTTCTTCGCGTGCCCAGCATCATTATAATTCGGCGGTGCTGGAAGATTCCCTGAATTTAACCGTGTTTAATGCGGGTGCAGGCGGACAAAATATCTATTACCATACCGGGATTTTAAAAGCGGCGTTTGAGCGCTACCAGCCCAAGGTGGTATTGCTGGATATGTCCTATATCGATTATGAAGTGACCCCTCCTACCTGGGATCGGGAAAAACTGAGTTTACTCCTGCCCTTTACCCAAAAATCGGATGCTGCAAAAGAAACCGTTTTATTACGCGGACATTTTGAGCAATTAAAAATGCAGTCTGATTTATACCGCTTCAATTCCACCATTTATCAGATTGTGAAGAATAATGTGTCCGGTGAACTGGAACACCAGCAGGGTTATGTTGCCCTGAATCATGTGTACAATGGCGCGCCGCAAAAAGCGGTAAGTGCTGAAGCCGCAATCGATTCGGCCAAATTGAATTACCTGAGTGATTTTATTGAGTATGCGAAGAGCAATCAGGCAAAAGTAATTGTGCTGGTATCTCCCCACTATATAGAAAAGCACCAGAGTGCCAATCTAAATTTTGTAACCAATCTGCTGAAGGAGAAACACGGCATCAGTGTCTGGAATTACGAACAGGATCCCCAATACCTGAGCAAAAAAGAATGGTTCCACGATGCCTTTCACCTGAACGATGCCGGCGCAACTGTATTTTCCTCCGCCATTTCAAAGAGGATCAAGGAAGAAGTGCTGTAGCATGTTCCATCTATGTACCAAAGTTGCCTAATTCATGTGCCCACCCTCTGTGGCTGGTTAAAATTTCAGGCGCAGGGTATGCCAACTTCAGGCGGTTAGCACAGGGTTAGCACAAACCATCTTGATCTATTCCATCAATTGGTCTATTACTCGCAAATTGATATGGAGTAAGCATTGGATATTCCCCTTCTAATGGATCAATTGAAAGAAACCGTCCAATTCTTACATCGTATATCCTAAACCCATAATCCTGCTGATTCCCTGTACCCTTTACCTCATTATCATTCTCCTTCCCATTAAACCCATACCTATACTCCCCCCGCATTAAAACTTCTGCCCGGCATTACCATCCCATAGGAATAATAGTCCGTGGCCGTTTGGATATCGGCGTCATAGTATTCTATCAAAGAACCGTTCATGCGGGGGATCTGACCATCCCCGATGGTGGCCATCACATTCCCCAGATAATTGGTGATCTCGATCCCAGCCGCGATGAACCATAAATATACGACTCCCGGAGCACTGGCGTTGCGGTGACCTGTTAGGTGGCCAGTACATTGCCCTGCGCATCCCGCACATACCAGGTGGAAGCCGTTATTCCAGATGCCTCCACTTCCTTGTACACCCGGTTACCCGATGCATCATAGCGGTAGCGGATCACCGTACTGCCTTTATAGATATAAGACTTTCCGATCTGCGCAAAAAATACCAAAGTAAGAACTGGCAGAACAGGCAAGAATACTCCCTTATGTATTTAGTAGATATGTAAGAGGCGAATACTCCGCACACTACACCATCGATGAAGCAACCCACACCATTATCATTCAGGCCATACTCGCTTTTCCGAAAGACCAGGAAGTGAACTGGAAAAAAAATGAGGTATTACGTCGAAGTAAATACATCACGTATAAAAACGACTTGACCAAATCTAATTATTTAATGGTATTTCAAATAACCTTGTGCCTTCTAAAAAACACACCCATTACTTAACAAACTCTAATAAAGAAACGCCCCCCTTTTCTAACTTCATCACATTTTCCTTTAGATAAAATATTTTAACTGTTTTACTTTTTCTACTATATCATTGTATGAACGTGCTATATCTTCCCACTCACTTCCATCAAAAACATAAGACAAATAAAGTCCCGCCCTAAACCAATTCTTCTCTTGTTCGTCTATTGGTCTACCATCTTTCAGTCCAAGCTCAGTTAAGGCAAGTGCAATATCAATGGCATTGACATGAGTACTTATGTTTTGACCTTGTCTCGCTAATCGATACTCGCACAAACGTTGCCTTAATCTAATTACTTCAGTTTCTAATTCCATGTTTACTCCCTATTAATAATTTCGACATTCTTTTTCAACTCGGCACTAAATATCTGTAATCCTCCACCTTCCAATGGCGTTTTACCATCTTTGTAGTGGGGTATATCTTTTTTATGTGTTGAAGTCAATGCTTTAGTGGATTTAGCAATCTTCACAGTAAGTGTTTCAGCAACATCACTTGTTTTTAGTCCGATTTGCTCTGGAGTAGTTCCAGGTAAAGCAAAATAATTGCCGATTGTTCCTTCATTTCCAATGATTCGGTACTGAATCAATTCCATTTCTTCATCCAAATCCTGAGTAAATACTTGTTTTGAATACTCTATATAATCCGCTGCGACTCCCCATGCCTTTGAAAGTTCTTTACGCTTTTGAACTATCGGCTTAAATGATGAAAAAATTGGCTTCGATATCTTATTAATAGCCCTTCCAGTTTCATCCCCTGGGCCTGGTATGCCCGGCCCTTCATATCCTGTAAGTCCAGTAAAAATTGAAAACCCAATAGTTCCTGCTGTTTCCTGGTTCGCAACGGCACTCCAAAATAATGGTCTTAACAACGGCGCGGTCCTTCCACCAGTTAATACGGCTCCTCCACCAATTAACCACACACTCATTGCTTTGTTCCAAGCTTCTCGCTCCGATTCATCAACAACCATATCATTATTCACATCACCTTGGATCATATATTTTCTGGTCGACGGGCTCCATACACCAACCATCGGTGACCCCATGCCTTCCAAACCATCAATATCAATATTAAAAACAGGATTGTTACTTGCAAACTGATAAGGAGTTAATTCAGGAAAATCCATAACGGTATACACCCGAACCAGATTTTACCCCAGTTGTACAGCCGTCTTGCACCAGCTTTTTACTCAAAGAACTGCCGATGCTACTGCTTTTTTACAGGAATAGCCGGCTAATTGTTTAGTTTCATCCGTTGTGGTAAAGCTGATTCCTTGCTAATTAAGAGATACTGTTACTCTTATAATTGTCGGACACTTGAGGATCGTGTATTCTTTTTTTTGCCTTTAACGAACCAAACGTTTTAATAATCCAATCAATTCTGATCCTGATTTTAAATCCTTTAACGGAATAAAAAATGGCCAGTAAAGCCGATCCGGATATCCGGACGCCCAATTGTACAAAGACTGTAGACGTTGCACAGCATTGAAAAACCCCAAGGAATATTTTTCCTGACGGCTTTGTTATCGATTAATCAATACAAATGTGATTCTTATGATTTGCTTTTTACAAATTCACTCATTCGGTCGAGATAAAAATACAATTCTTCATAAATATTCCCCTTTGCTTTCTCCCTATCAAGCTCTGCTCTTAAGTAGTTAGCCATATTAAAAAACTCAGTTTCGTTTCGTAAGCACATCGCCAATAAAATTGAAATGAATAACGCATTGTTGCCAAAATTTTTCACAATCTCATGCTTATTCGAAGAATAATATTCTTGAAAACCCTTTAATTCGCAAAGTAAATATGCTAATGGAATTGCCTTGTTTTTTAGAGTATCCAGTGTCGCATTCATTGAATTCCTAGCTTCAGCCAAAGACCGAACTTCATTATAATATCCAGTTCGAAATTTATACTCACTATTCCGAAGTGAATCAATAAAATCTCCTTCAAAAAATCCTGTAGACCATTTTATAGATTCTTTAATTCCTGCAAACTCATAGAACTTCAATGTTATTTCTTGAAGCGCATTTATCCATATTATAACCCCAAAGGAATACTCGTAATTTGTTGGATAATAATTTAAAAAATCAAATGCGACTTCAATTCTACCTGATTGAATTGTCTTCTTAAAGCTTAACTGGCTTTTTACCAATTTGAAACCTTCCATTGAAAGAAGTTTATCAGCTTCCATCAATGCAAAGTTTTTTAAGTCAGCGTATTTAAACTCATCGTCAGCTAACATAATCATATTATACTTTATTGATTTGTTGTTTTATTTTCCTTATCATTAGACGCAGGTGTTGCTGACTGCGAACTTCCATTAGTTCCGGAATTATTTGCATTGCCATTATTAGTTGATCCAATAATTTTAATATCTTTTATTCGCCCCGTGAAATCAGTTCCGCTTATTGCTCCAATCTGAGCAGCCTTATTCGCTCCTCCAACGAACTTAATACTTGCTACTTCGCCGTTAATCATCATGTTGAAAAAATCTTTCTGATTCAAAGTTAATGACTGGGATACATTTTGCTTAGTTATTCCCGTAATTGAAAACTTCGCCTCAACTAGATCCAATGTCCCATCCCTCCTTACTCCAACATTGTCAATCCTTACGCGAACTGTTATACCATTAGATCCTTCGACAGCAAAAGTTACCTGTCGAACAACATTGCGATAATCCGGATTCTTGAGCATAGACTGATACACTTCTCTTTCGAAAACGTTTCCATTCGCTTGATTTCTAGAAATCAATACAGATCCATTGCCCCCGAAAGTATATTGAGCTGATGTAACGGCATTGTCAACATAACGCCCTAAGGCTTCACGATATCTCACCATTCTTTCTCGAATCCCCAACCTCACTTCCCTCTGCATTAATTCCCTCTCCTCACGCAACCTTTGAAGCCTAGTGCCCTCTCTTATCCTTAACGCAGTATTGGTGGCAGCCTCCTCTACTGGATGTACCAATCGAATACCTCTTCCGGTTCCACTAGCTCCCGGCCTTAGCGGAGGTTGACGTTCCGCTCCATCTAAATCAATAAAATTGATTGGATCATTTTCAGCAAACGCATACGTACTGTTCCAAGGATAGTCCTTTGTCAGCGGATCCACACTTAAGAACTTTCCTAATCGTGGATCGTAGATTCGCATTCCATAATCCTGCTGATTCCCTGTTCCTTTTACTTCGTCGTCATTTTCTTTACCGTTAAACCCATAACGATACAACCCGGCTGTACTTGCACCGCCAATATTTCCGGTACCGGCATAGGATTCATCGGCGATATAGGCTTCGAATTCGTCGGTTGTTCCGCTTTCAAATTCGCCTACGAGTTCGATGCTGCCGGAAGCTACATATTCCACCGGCTCGGAACCGGAACGGGTATTGAGAACAAGATCCACCGGCACCTGGTAACCGTTTACTTCTGTTGTTTCCGTAAACTCGCCGCCTGCTATGTTCAGCCCCTGGCCAAACTGTCGACCCGGCATCAACATCCCGAAAGGATAATAATCGCTTGCCGTAACCACATCCGCTTCGTAATAGTCGATATCAGTTCCATTGGTACTGAAGCCGACCTTCCGATCACTGATGGTAGCCAGCACATTGCCCAAATGGTTGCTTAATTCAAAGAACTTCTGTCCGCGGTAGCTGCTGAACACCGATGGTGCCGCATAATTTTCTTTCACATCCACCCGACGATTAAAGATACCAATTCGGCTACTTCCATACAAATGGACTTCCTTCTGATACAGACTCGATGGCAATTCCGATCCCGTACCATTGGTTTCATAGGTACTCATCACATTGCCCGATGCATCCCGTACATACCAGGTATACCCAACCGCACCGGAAGGTTTCGCAATCGATTTGCCGATCCGGTTTCCACCGGCATCATACCGATAGCGGATCACCGTACCATCGCGCTTATTGATCTGGTGAATTTTCCCGTAAACCGTCCAGCTGATCTGACTGATGCCTTCAGCAGAATCGCGCACCAGATTTCCAATAGCATCATAAGAATAGTTATTCACCGGCTGGTCATCGATGTCTTCAATATATTCTGCACTGTTTACATTATCACGCACCCGCAACAACTGGTTATTGATCAGACGGCCATTGAGATCCCGATTGTATTCGTAATTCAGACTGTCCATCGCCAGTTTATCATCCGTACCATATCGCTGGTAGCGTAGGATATTTCCATTGCCATCATACGCAATCCGTTCGCGATAGCCCTGCATTACCTGCATGGCCGACCAGCTGTTGGTGGCCTGATCCAAACCGGTATAGCGATCCATGGCAGTAATGCGGTTCAACTGATCGTAGCGGTAGTTATAAACAACCGGACTGTTCAGCTTCCCGATATTCACCACCATACTGCTGATATTTCCATTGTACAACGGACGGTGATCCTGGTTCAGATAGGCAGAGAAGCCAGGGAAATAAGTGGTGGCTGTGCCAATTGGTGTATAATCGCCCTGGTAATAGTGCAGGCTGAATGCGAATGCATCTCTTGCCACATATTTATGGCGACCGGTTGCGGCACCATCTCCCCCCATATCAAACTGACCATTAAATAAACTGTTTCCATTCACCCCTTTTAACCAACCCTGTAGTGTATAGGCATAATCCAGTCCCTGTACCTGCTGATCACCCAATTCCATCCGGGCCAGCGGACCATGTTTATAATACTGATAGCGGGCATCTTTCGACCAAACCCAATAATCCGGACTGGTTTCCACTTCAATCAACCGGTTATCGGCATCGTATTGATAGCGATGGAAGAACTGATCCACCTGACCGCTGTTGTAGGCCACTTCATTTACCTTACCACTGATCAGGTCATACTGGTAAACGATTTTTTTCCAACGGTTGCCGTTACTGTTCATCACATTAACAGTTGCCGGATCGTTGCTGCCATAGTCCTGCAGGAGCGTATCCACATTGCCATGGATATCATAACTATAAAAACTGGCGGCATTAAAATTAGCCGGATTATTTCCTTCTGTGATGGTTACATAAGAAACCCGGTTCCGAAGATTGCGTTGCACCAGTTCTTCTTCGATGGCACCATTTGCATAAGGAAGATCATAGACGGTGGTGGTTATCTGTCCGCGATTGGCGGCATTGGATCCAAACCAGCTCAAGAGACTGGTCTGGTTACGGGTCAGGGACTGATTAACGGTTGTACCGATACCATTGCTCAACTCTCCCACTTCATTGATTCTGCCGAGGAAATCATATTTGGTATAACTGTATTTTTTATCAGCTGCTGCAACCGGACCAGCCTGCAGTGCATTTTGCGAAACCACGAGTCGACCCAGGCGATCGTACCAAAAAGAGCTGATGCCTGCATCCGGGGTGAGTTGTGCTACAACCTGATTAAGCGTATTGTATCTGTACCGGGTTGGTAATCCATGAACAGGCGTTAATACCGTTCCGGCAGTACGGGCAAGATTTACACTATCTGACCAGCTGGCTCTGTAAACAGGATCCACACCGGCTGGTGGCACGGTTTTCACGAGGTTACCGGCCTGATCATAATAGTAAAGCGTATAATGGTATTCGCGAACCTGGCGGGTAACGGTAAAGCTTTCAAACTTGTAGGCATCAAGACATTTCGCCAGATAGAGACTATCGAAATTATTCAGTAAGGAATCTTTGATAACCGTGAATCGCTCGGTAGCCTTACTTACTGCAAAGAATTCATTATCGGTACAGTTGGTAATTACTTCCGGAGGCAGGGGGCCAAATACAGGTTCCGTGCTACCGCATAAGCGCAGGGCAGCAGGAGTTGTTTTACGAATAACGCAGGCATTAGGGAAGTTACCGGTTTTAGACAGGTAGAAGGAATCCAGTTGCTGTTTGGTGAAATTCGTATTGAACCGGAAATTGAAGTATTCAGTGAAAGGATCGGTGAGAGGGAAAATATCATAGGCATATAAATCCTCCGGCGATTCGGCGAATCGTGGTTCAGAAGATAAGCCATCTGCCAATCTCCAGTCTCTTCCATTTAAAGTGTCGCGGGCCCAAGTGCTCAATGCAGTTGGATATGGACTTTGATTGGGATTATTGCCAAAAGTTCTTAAATAACCATAGGATAATATTCCTTGAGATTTAGTATTTACTCTTGCCAGTTGATTGTAAACAGAATCGATATATCCTGCAACATGGGGTTGAAAATCTGACTGCAGATGTTTAAGATTCGGAAATCCAAAATGCAGTTTGATCAGATCATGCTGTCTGCCACCCACACCACATAAAGTGAAGAAACCAAGTTTTGATTGATTCTGACTAATATTTGGAAACAGCTGATCTACTGTTCGTCCAACATACTGAGTTGAAATGGTATCTCCGTCCACATAACCGGGCAAAAGATCAAAAGCGGGCTCATACCTAATCCGTCGGATATTTTTATTATTTGAAAAATCTCCCAGGTAATTATGTAGAATTGGGCTTCTTTTATAAACAACTATTTCTAAACTAAGTATGGAAGAAATCGAAGACCAGTTATAAATTTGACTTGATCTGTTAAGCGTTGAATCTCTTGTTCCATGAAAGCCTAAGCGCAATAAATTCTGCGGAAAATACCCCCTTAGGTTAGTGGACATTGGTTCTGCCGGATATACATTCTGGTCATAAATCTGAACCACTCCCTTTTTATCTGAATGATAAACGGTAACAGTATATGGCTGAGGTGTTGCAGAGTAGTTATAAATATGTTTAACCCTATAAAAATTATGTGACTCATAATCTTGTCCAACAACATCAGTCTGCTCATACCAATGGATTGAATTCTCTTTAACTAAAATTGTTTTGGCAGATGATACTGAATTATGGGCCAGATAATAACTGGTACCATCACCAAAATCAATATAAGAACCAAGACCAAGATCGATTCTTTCCAGTGTATCTCTTACGTTTACATCAAACTGGAAAAACCGTTGTCCAACGATTCCTTTACAAGGAACCTGCTGGCCTGGATTCAGCACCAGTTCAAACTTACCGTTATTGACTGGCTTAAGAACACCTACTATTCTATTGGTTGAATCACTATTCCATATGTCTGCAAAAGATTGATTAATCTGCTCTGGTGTTCCATCAATTGTTTGACCTATCAACTGATCATTTACGTTAAACACACCTTTTGGCCCGTCAGCTGGTGTTGGATTCCCAGCAAAAGTTCGCATTTCCAACTGAACACTATTAGACCTGGGGGCATTTATTTTCTGATAATCAGTAATAACTTGTGCCAATTCAACATTTTGAATTGCTGCCGTATCTAGCGCTTCTTTAATACTATAACCACAGTTTATCAGGTATAAGGAATCAATTTTGGCAAATGTCAAAGACTGCCCAGTTAATGAATTGAAACTATTTGTAAAGTATTGATTATAGGTTAGAGGTCGATCTGAACAAATACTTCCAAACTTATACATCGCCCGATTATTATAATCAAGAAATTCCTCATTATAAATTTCGTTGCCTTGTGAATTAGATACTTTTATCCAATCAATTTCAAAAGTATCTCCTTGAAAGCTGATAAAACTTGGAAGGTTCCTTATACTGTCAGGATAACTTCTGGGCAAGGTAACTACATGCTGATTATCCAGATACAAATTGTATTCCTGATGCGTAACAGCTAATTTAATAGTTCTCCAAATCGAAAATCCATTAGTTGTATTTAATGATTTTAAGGGTGATAAGTGTACGTTATTTTCTCTAAATTGATAAAAATTAATATTTCCTGCTGCAGTCTGAGTAAATGTAATATATACATATGTTCCAATTCCAAAACTAATATCATTACCGCCAAATGTTCTGTTATTTACGGGATGTTTTACTCTAAATTCAAAAGTATACCCTTCCCTGATATCACATGGCAATTTTGTCCCCATACCAAATGTAATACCTGTAATAGCTCTAGAATAATCGAAGGTTCTATCTGGCATTTTTAATACTCCATTATTAAATAACTCCCATGGTTCCTGCTTTGGAGTTAACTCATTATTAACCCGATAACTATCGTATCCAACCTCCCATTTATACCCACGTACAATCCGTTCCTTTAATGCAAACAAGGAATCACATACAGTATCAATTGGATTTACACAATCATCCAAAAACTGAAAATATTCCCTTAGTGTTTTTGTAAATCCAAGTTTGGAATTTAAATAAGACACATACAGTTTATTTATTCTTTCCTGTTCCGGACTTACAGCCATCGAATCAGGCAGGGCTTTTATTCCGGGGAAGGTGGCTGTAAAGCTGGAATCAACCTGTTTAAACTGATCACAATCAATACAAATCTCTGCACCCCCACACTGAAATACCGGTGGTAAACTTATAGGCTTAGCAAAGAACTTACAATCCGGATCAGAAGTTGGTGAACAGGACGCCAATAAGGTTGAAATGGTTGAATCTGCTATATCCGTCTTATAAACAGTTCTTATATAAGCGCCAAAACTTGTTTGTCCGGCTGGCTGAATCAGGTACTTATTATGTAAAGTATTAATCTGCGCACACTCACAACTATCTGGTTTGCTTACCACTACTTTTTCTGTAAATCCTGAAACCTTATCATATGGCTTCGGGGTAGTTATCATATAAGGATGACAAGTCGGACTTGCAGTTAATCCTTTTGATACCAGGTATTCATTAAGCACCTCTTCAAAACTGTAATAAGGGCCGGCTGAACCTGGTTTTACTGTGCTGGATCCGTACAAATGAGTTGCATCTGAACCTTTTATACAAACTCCAACCAGTTTCAGAATTAATGCTGCTGTATCCGCTGGAGGAATCTGACAAAGTTCCAGATCCCGTAACCAACTGGCCGCATAGGCTTTACAATTGCTTTCATAAAACTCCGCTTCATTCACCTGATTTGACGCATTCATGGAATTTGCCTCGGTTGTATTTGTCGGGATATCCAGATTATTCTCTTCAAATAAAGCAGCCGCCTCACCAAAATGTGGCTGAAACTCCCGTGCAGCAAGTTCAGTACTACTCAATTCGCCTGAGCATAACTGAATTATTCGTTTACTGATCAGTTCCTTTTTTATTTCCAGGTACATCTGACGGAAATTTCGCCAGGCATTATCCAGATCTGCTTCACATAAATCAGCTGTTGAAAAAGAATTACCGATGGCAGCATAGTTAATATAACAGGCCTCTGTCTCATTAGCATCCAGACATTTTACCAGTACGGTTGCCATACCCCACAAACTGACATCCAGATTATCAGCTTCTTTATATACCAGCAGCAGCGCTTCCAGTTTTGATTTGTACTGATTGGAACTGCTATCGTATAAGACCGCCAGAGGATCCCGCTTGATCAGTCCCGGAGTACCATTAAAACGGGTATAATTCGAACCGGTCAATCCGGTTGGATTCAGGAATCCTTTTGACAACGCTTCCGCATAAGTTTCAGTTTCTTCAAATTCCTGATCCCAGATATGGCTCTCTTTTAAACGCTCATAATTCAACAGCTTACAATATTCAGGATGGAAGGGAAGCAATGCCTCCGCCCAGGATAATTCAAATTTGGCTGCAAATGCCTCAGGATTCAATTTCGACGGATTGATCATCTCCCCACTGCCATCATCAGAAACAAGGGCCGGTAAACCATCCGCATTCAAATAATTGGTGATCCGCTGGTATTTGGCAATGATCGGTGGAACAACCGGATTCAGGGTGCTATCCGAATCCCTTTCATAAAAGACATTCAAATCATCCTCATTATTATCGAGACTGGCATATTGACCCGAACTTGGCGTCATATCCATGAGCATCGCCTTTCTTTTGTCTGTCCAGCTTTCCACTTTATTACACAATGCTTTGCAGGCATCCACCTGATCCAGATAAGCCTTATAGATGGTAGGTCCATAATTGGCTGTATCAGTTGCAGGGAGACCAACCTTATCAATAAAGTTTACCCGAAAATCTTCATAGGATCCCAACGCCAGTTCACAACTGTCGCAGGAGCTGGCACAGGAAATAATCGCTGCCAATGCCGTTCTTTCTTCACTTATCATCTCCTCTACTGTTCTGCAGGTATTATTTCGAACAAACACCGTATCTCTCAGATAGTCAAGCGCACGACGATTAACAATTAATTGTTTTGTTACCTCGTAATTGCCCTCCCCAAGAAATTTGGTGAAATTGATCGCAAATCCTGCCGGGGTATTAACACAGGTTGTATCAATAGCATTTATCGAAAAATTTCGGAAAGTGGTATCAAAGGCCTTGCCCCCGAATGTTTTGTTATTCCGATCATCTGTTATGGTGATTTTCAAATCGTACAGACAATCATAACATACGGTTACCTGCTCACAATTGGCAATTTCAAGTGTTGCCGGATTCAAATTATAGGAGAAATAAAAGGAATCACTTCTGGCAACCAGCAGTGAATTTCTGGTTTCCATAACCAGGTCTTTGATTACCGTATTTTCCGGTGTGGACAATTGTTCCGTAATAAGACGTGCCCTATTGGATTCAAGGGAATCCAGTTTTACTGAATCTGCAAGTTTGCCCGCCAATGCAGTGACAATGGTTCGTCCCTGCATGTCTGTGTAACTTACGCTGTATTGTCCGTTGGCATCCCGCACCATGGTTTTGAAATAATGCGAATTGTAGCCAACTTCTGTCCCAAATAAGGCATTTAATTCTTCCTGACTGGGTGTACCATAGAAATAACGGGTTTCATGATTTTCTCCAATCCTAAACTTTTTACCCACACCACTCTGCCGCATAATGCGGCCGGTTTGATCATTAGTATATTCCACCAGTGTAAATGGATAACCCTCTGCATCAGGAATATTCCTGCCAATCAAACTGTCTTTATCCGGATTGGATGCTGAATAATAATAGGCTGCTCCGGAGCTCGAAGACATTGGGTCTGCTATTTTAGTATCCGCAGCTTCTCCTGCTTTTAAGGAATCAAAATTACTCACATCATAAGCGTTCAATCCGTTTACACCATTATTAAAATTTCTTGAATAACCAATTATTGAATTTAATGTGGGGGCTGGTAATACCTGAATTACCGGTCTGCCCTGATAATCATAAATGCTTTCCGTTACGATGGTATTTAATGTTACATTATCTTTTGTAACAGCCTGGCGCATCCGCAAACTGCCATCAAAATACTGAACCACTGATTTTCGCTTTCCTTCTTCAGCAAAACTGGTGGAAGCCTGCCAGTTTAGACTATTTTCATGCCCTTCGAAAAGCACGGAAGCGATGGCATCCTGATGCCAGTCAGCCTCTTTCCTGAAACCATCGGCCAATTCCTGCACAGCTCTGACTCTTGCAAACAGATAACCCTTCCCATCGTAAAGGAGGGGAATTGCATAGGATTCCCCAACAACTGAAACGCGGGATGCATTTCGTAAAAATATCATTCTGTGGTTGGGACTGGCAACTGTTCCATACTTCCCGGTTGCCATGGAAGCACTGTCGATAAATGTCCATTCCAAATCGTAAATAGTTGCTCCGATAACAGATGGCCATGCTGCCATTACAGAATCGGCTCCCTGTCCCACAGATTCCAATGTTAGATCTGTTACCAAATCATTGGTGCAGGAAAAATCATATTGGGGAAAAGCCTGGAGTTCATTTTCGATCAGCAGAGAATGCCAGATACTGGTATCCGGTGCAGTCTTTTCCAACACTTTCACAATAACCTGATGCGCCCCCTCAAATACGAATTGATTGGAGTATCCATATACTGAATCTTTATTGTAAACCAACTCAAGTGTTTTTTCTTCCGTAAGTATGGATCCGGAAAAAACAGTCCGTTGTATTTCCAGCTTAACACTGGCTGTAAAGTTGGCAGGCAGCACCAAAGCAGCTTCATCATCCAGTCGAAACGAAACTTTATTTCTGACAAGGTATGCCTGCGGAAGTTTTGCTTTCCGGGCAGGTGTTGTATAATTCAGGTCAACCACCGTATCAGCAGCATTTTCCTGAATTTCATACAATCGACCCAACAAAACTGATTTTCTTGTATTTTCTGCCTGCTGAGAAAACACAACGGGTGCCTGTAATAACAGGACAAAAAGGATAAGGTTATAACAGAAAGCTCTCATATGCGGAACTTTTATAAGCTTGAATGAGCAATAAATACAGTATAGGCTGCCAATCGATCAGAGGCAAGCCAACCATCCGCATTTTTTTGCAGATAATGTGTTAAACTAAACACCGGATCGCCGGAAGAACTGGATTTCCAGTTTTTAAACCGGATATCCAGCACTACCCAATCACCTGAAATTCCGGTTGCCTGAACACCTCCACTCATCAGCGACTGATTTACAATTTGTCTGGATGAGATCATCCGCCCTTTCTTATCAACCAGAAACGATAATTCTTTGTATAGTACAGGTTGGCTAAACACCACTTTATACTGTTCCAATCCATGTTCAGTTTGTTTTGTACAGATTACCTGCTGATTTCCCTTTAATAAAGAATCCAATAAGCTGACTGCATTAAAACCGGATTGCATGCTATTGGGCCGGGTCAGATAGATGAGCTGATCTTCCTCGAATACAACTACCGTTAAGGAACTATCCTGAAACACTTCCATTCCTCCAATTGAATACCAGCATTTTTTTCCCAGGTATTTGCAGCTTCCATTGGCCGAATCAATAAATTGATCCGGACTGGAGATCGCTGCAATCCGGTAGTCCATTTCATAGGAAATGGAACCTGATTCCAATGAATGGCTCACCGATTTTCTAAGCGCTGTCAGGTTTTGCTGTGTTTGAGGATCGGGTTGTACTTGTCCCTGAGCAACCCCCGGAGAGTTAAAACTGACTAAGAAGAACAGGATAACTATTATACGCATGAGCTTAGTTTTTTTGTAAGGCACTTCTGGTTTCCCTGATGGTTTGAATACCCCGTATGGTTTCTTTTTTTAATCGCACCAGTGTTCCTTCATCGTCGTATTCATAAAAAGTGGCATAATTATTTTCATCCAGTTCAGCCATCAGACGTAAGTCTTTTGCGTCATAAACGAATGATTTCATATTGGCATGATAAGGATGCATCCGTACATCATCAAAATAGACGGTTGAACTGTTTAATGCAGCCAGCTGGATAGTAAGCAGGGTTGCTCCTTCATGGATATCCACCACGGCTTCATAGCGTTGCCAGCTTTCAATGATTGATCCGGAAGGTTGAAGTGTATACGAGTTACCTCCATTATCAACCACTGAAATCTGGTTATTGGTATAGGTTCCATTGCTGCACGGAACAGATTCCTTTACCCATGCACTGATGACCATTTTTTGTCCGGCTAATGGTTTATAAGAAGGCAATAACGCACTGCTATCCGCCTGAATCTTGTCCAGAACCGAGCCAGTTGTAGTACAGGCATGTTGCAAGGTGGACACGGTAAAAGCCGGACTACTTGTTTCGCCCGAGGCAACAACCGGAACAGTGATTGCCGCTGAATTATTCGCGGCACCCAGTTTCAGGCTAAATCGACCTGAGTGCGCATACATGGTATCCAGATAAGTTTTATAACTACTAAAATCGATATGGCGGGGAACAACACAGGCGGTATCGCAATTCTGTGTGGAAAAACCATAATCTTCGAATCCATCAAACATGGATTCCTGGTACCTGGAATTATTAATTACCGCTATTGGTAAGGTTTGTTTGTATCCATACAAGCCGGCATTATACCTGCCTAATGGATCCAGGTTCTCCAATTCCAATCCTCTGTTATTGTATTTGGTAGCAACGATATTCCAAACCCATCGGTTGGTATCAGCGCTGACAACCAATTTTTCATTATTAAATTTCCAAAAGCTGTCAAAATCAGCGATGACACCATCCTGGCGGATATTGGTTTCTACAGCCGGATTGCTTTCCACCCGATCACTATAATATACATATGCCTTTTCTGAGCGCCAGTTTCCTAATAAACCAGAAATGTAGGGATTGACAGATGTATTAATTACTGCACTTGAACAAGACATGCTTGTAATGGATTCACAGGAGGTGCAGGAGTCTATGAACAATTCAACTTTATACTGAATAATCGAATCGGAAGGGGTGACAGTACATATAATTGTATCTGTTAACTCAATATTTGATGTGCTGAATATTTCTTTCGTACAAGGAATTCCAAAACTGAAATCTCTCCAACCGGCATTTCCAGACTCGATCATTTCGTATACAGGTATATATTCATCAGTATTACAATCAAAATAGGAGTATCCAAAATAATGAATTCCTACACCAGGATAGTATGTTCTGAAAGAATATGATTTACAAGTGTCATTTCCCGCACTAATGGTGTCCGCCATATTAAACTGTATCCTCCCATTTGAATTACAGTATGGATTTTTAAGTTTTGTAAAATTGTAAACCTGTTCCGCAAATACTACTTTATCAGTTTTAAATGAGGACTCATCTATCATTGGTCCTTTAAAATTCGCTTCATTTTTAGCCAAATAATCACCTTCAAAGGGTTTAACCGGATTTACTTTCGCTTGGGGTAATCCGCCAATTGTTCCTGTTACACGGATCGAAATAGCACAATCACCGATCATTGCCTTGTATTCTGGAGTAAATGGATTTGGAGTGAGTGTATAAAACAATTTCTGGGCATTATCAGCTAGCAAGGGACAATTAGAAATATTTATGCCACCTGCTCTTGCCAAAGAATCTACAGTAATATTTTGCTCTAGTGTTGTAAATAACCGGTTGGAATTAGTTAAATAACTAAAAAAGGGAACTGCACAATTACAAATACTATTTCTATATGATTCTGTTTTTGCAGAATCAGCCCCCGGAGTAGTACATGGGACCTCTAATATTTCACTCTTCATAACGTCATTCACATGCCAAACCTGATTAAACTGATTGGCAGAAGCCTGAATCATTTTTTTGTCGTTGGTAAATTGTAGTTCAACCTCGTTGGTAGAACTATTAAACACCACCGGATTTTCTTTCATTAACAGAGATCCAACAGAACCAAGCAGGTTTCTTCTTCCACTTCGAATAACTTTAATGGTTGCATTGTATCCGGTATAAGGCAGACCATTCGCATCCATCAGGTAAATCTGGGATACACCCCCATTTACAATAGCTGTATCAACCACCCATAACCGCCTGTATTCACCAAATGTTGCCGGCTGATCCTCACATACAGAAATGGTTCCTGTTTTTTCACTTCCATTTACCAACACTTCATCACCCGGGAACAACCAATCGCCTGCTGCTCCTGTTAACCCACCAATTATTTTCCCATTTCTTATTTCCAGTCCACGTAAGATGATATCTATGTTTTTATAGGCCAATCCCATTCCTTCATAGGCCCAGTGTGTAGGATAGGAAAACGTATAAACAGGATCCCTGAATGAATTATTGGTTCGGGTAAGTAATACATCTCCGGTTTCAGCATCGTATAATAAATCACGTGTGGAAACAATGCTGCCTTTATCTGATTGAATCACACTATCCAGGATTCCATACCGCTGAACTACTTTGGTAACGGCCACTGAGCGGTATTTGTTTTCTTCGCGCTGGGGCATCCCAATTACCGAAGGAATTGCAAAGATGAAAGGTGGTGGTGGTATATTAAAACCATCCACATTTAAATTGACATTGGTGCCATTGGTTACGGATAACTGTTCCCGCATATCAACCATGATCTCCACTTCTTTCCCGATTAATGCACTTGTATCAATCTTTCCGTTTGGATGGACCGCCATCACCGAATTGGATAGTCGTTTTTGCGCACCTCCTCCTTTTACTGTTCTATATATATACTTTGTATACGTTACAGGATTAACAAGATCAGATTCAGCATACGCAGCCTGGCTCTTAATTTTTCCATGCATATCGTTCAGCTCTATTTTAAAGCCTTGTGATAATCCTATAAAGTGTTTTGCATTAATTCTAAGGAAATTATTTATAGATGGGCGATAACGTTTTTTAGTATCATTATCCAATAGGCTGTGTTCCGTATAAACCGGATAATCATATGCGGTATAAAACTCTGTTTCGGTTAATCCATTGGCAGACTTTACATTCTTTTGATGCAGGCTTCTTACTCTGACACGACCATACCCTATGGTTGGTGCCGGGAATAATGATTCTCCTAATGGGGTTTCGGTATAGCCTAGTGTTACCGGTCCAAGAATGCCGGTTTTTTCGATATACTCAATGGGCATTCTGAAGGGGTTCTCTTCTCCTCCAATACCCGGCTCAAAACTCGCAACACCTGTACTTCGATTAACCAGTTTTCCTTTGATGGTATCAATTTTATTATATTCATAAACCTGACCATATACCATCGGACGTTGTTGTGTTAACTTATCCCAGTTATCATAAATCTTTATGGATTTGACCCGATGTCCGCCTCCAAATTTCCGATAGGTTGGATTTAATAATCGAACATAACTTCGATTCAACTCCACCTCACTTAGCTGGTACCTGGAACGGATATTCAATTCATACCCCAATAATGCTTCTTTAATATTCTCCCCCTGGGAAGCCAGCATATTAACGGCTTCTTTTATTCCGAGGTTACCATCATTCTCCGATCCGATAAAGGCTTTTGACGGAAGGTTCAAACGAAGAAACTGGGTTGCTGCTTTAACCAGGGGACTAAAATGACCATCTGAATTCCCTTCTTTTGAAATGCCTTTTAATTTGACCCAGAAACGGTTGGCATTGACCAGTCCATAATAATTTCCATCAGATAAATCTGCATAGCAGTTAATGTACTCAAAACCGCTGCCGAATTGATCAGAAGGCACTTTTACAGCAACCCGGAAGAATAGTTTATTTATACTCTCAAGGAAGTTATTGTAGATCTCCTTCGAATTATTTCCAGCACCGGTATAATCCACAAAAACATAGAGATGATCCCCCAATGCTGAATACAATTTATCAGTTGGACTGGCATTTGCACTTCTTGCAAATCCGGCTATCTGGAACATTCTCATTGCACGCTTATGTTGTACATAGGCATACTCATCCGCTTCATACTGGATTTTCATAGCCCCTCCGGATGGAAGAGAAATTGAATCCAATGCCCAGGCTCCGGCATTCTGGGCTGCAATCAGGCTATCCTGTATAGTATAAGGATATTCTGAATTTGGAATAATGGTGGATCCATTACTTCCCGGATTGGTAGCCGGATTTTTATACTCTCCCCAACGATCCATTGATTTGGGATGAAAGCCCGGATTAATCCCATTATAAGAAAACTTATACCGGTTTCTTTTCCCTTTTGTATTTCCCTTGTAGGTAAAATAAACCTCTTTCAAGGTCAATTTTCCTCCTGCGGAACCCTGATTAATACCAGGACATAATTCATAAGAATACTCAAAATGAACTGTCTTAATAGGAACCGCTTTCGAAGGCTGATTCAAAAACTCTGCCTTACTGTAAAGTCGGATTTCTTTCAGTCGTTTCGCTTTGCCCAGGGTGGTGCGACCTGTTGGATCAACTGAACGAATATCCGTTCTGTCTTCCAAATGAAAGGTAGCAATCATTGTTTTTGACACAACAGAATGCATATACCAGAGCTCTTTATCGCCGTAGATCATGGATCCTTTGTCATCCCGACTATCTGATTTTAAACCTTCATTATAAGTTACACTATCAATTGCAGAAGGAGCTCTCCATTGAAAGGGCTGCTGAAGTCCGGCAATTCTGGAATAATTGAACTTTATGGCGTCTCCCAGATCATCATCCGTGATACCATCACCCGTCAAATCAACATAATCCGGTGAAAGTAAGCCCGTCAAAAGGAAAGAGTGTGCATAAGCAGGTACTTCTTCCTTAGAAAAATAGGCATCACGGCCAATAGAATTTCGAACAGAAGCTGCATCCGCATTGTAATAAGACATGCCTGTTTCTGCATTGCCCCAACTTTTTTGAATCGAAAAACTGGTTTCTGTTTGCTTTAAATTATAGACTGGTATTCCGTATACATACCTCCTTCCATCTTTATTCAAAACATTTATTTCACTGATATGGGAAGATTTCCGATAGGGGTTTACACGCTTTTCCTTCACCACATTGGGATAATGCAACACTTTCTGTTCAAGATCAAAAAAAACTTCTTTGGGAATTGGAACAAACGCATTTACTGCATCCCCGGGTTTGTTCCATTTAAAACTGATTAAGGATACACTTCTGTACTCAAAATATTCAATTCTTATATCATAGAACTTCCCCTCCGTTAAATATACTGTTGTATAATTATCGGTGGCAGCATGATTCTTCCAGTCATTAATCCGGAGAGAATCATTGATCCACATACGAATTCCATCATCCGTTCTTGTTTTTATTACATATTTCCCCGTTTGTGGCGCTCTTAAACGACCAATCCATCGAATTGAAAAATTATCATTAATTTTTATAGCTGGATTTACTGGAGAATAGAATGGAGTCACATCCTTCCATTTATTATCCCATATATCACGGTAATGAGTATTGGATACACCTTCCAGGGTTTTATTGGCATACACATTTCCGGTTAATCCAATACCAACGGTGGGCTCAGTGGGAAATAAATCGGTATAACAGGCTGCAATGTTAAATGAATCCGGAACATAGGATTCAATCATTTTATGAAGTCCTGCTTCCTCCGCTTCACCGGCAGTCAGGTAGCTTATGACCTGTGTTCTTTTATCACGCTCCTTTCGCATCAAATCAGATGCCACCAATGGCTGAGTACTGGTTAATTGCCGGTTGGTGTACCTGTTTAATTTGTTGGTTGTTTGAATTAAGGAGCTGCTTGGTCCTGGTTGAAACAGACCTATAGTTACCAGGTCATCACCTCCAACTGCATTATAAAATTCCTTGTCAATAATTGATTTTTCACCCGGATTTTTAAAGTAGCTGGCTTGAAAATCAAGCGAATCACGCCGAAAATTCAGGGCTTTTTTAGCTGCATTTTCATTTTCCCAGGCACCAGTTTGGGTGATGGCCCGGTTAATATTCAAATCCACACCGGCATGTGCCAGATCTCCAAAACCTACATCCACACTGAATCGATCTGACTTATCTTTAGTACGCATAAAATGATCACGTACCCAGCCAATATCTCCTCTATAGGCACGAAACATACCACCCGTTCCTTCGCCGGAAATCGAAAACACATCAGGTGTATAAAATGGCATGGCAATATGTGGAACAGCCGGCTTTTCCCTATAAGGAATTTCCTTTTCCCGGTTAAAATCAAGTAAGGCGGAAGTATTATCATTGGCCTGATGATAATTTAGATACCCGAAAGCCGGGATTCGCCTCATGGTATCTTCAGCATCAATATATTGCCTGGACTGATAACCACTGATAAAAAAACTTGGATGAATTACTTTGAATTCTGTACCAACTTTCGCAGTGAAACTGATATTTTCACTGGTATAGGGCAGGTTTATGGTCGGTACAAATGTTGGACTTGCAAAGGAGATGCCATGGGAGTGGGTACTACTGATACTGGCATAATTATCGGATCCGTTTTTCTTTTTGTATTGCGACATCCCGGCAGACAATTGCAATACTTTAATTCCGCTTCTTGCATTATACGGAGAGGATATACTAAAGCTGGCACCATATCCAGCCTTGTCTTCATTTTCTCCCGAGGCAACTTTAACCGAAAAAGAGGGAGAAACTGTCAAACCTTCCTGGCTATTATTGGCAAATGACAAGCCACCACTTAATCCTCCCTTAGAAGCAGACCCAACTCTGATACTTGCATTTAAACCAGATTCCATTCCCCAGCCCTTGTAGGTATTTTTAAATAACCCAAGACTAAAACCGATACCAGCTCCAAAATTCCCCTGTTGCATACCCGCAAGCTCCAAATCTGCACCAAGAGTAACACCAACAGTTTTATTTTCATTAATCTTTGTTACTTTTCTGATGGAGTCAGCATCACCTGTAAAATCATCCGGCAGGCCCCGCATATTCCTTGTAATTGTACCCGGATTTACGTTCCAGCCAAGTCCAACCCAACTGGCTTCCTGTTCCATAGAAACACCGCCTTTATATCCAAGTGTCAGTGGATAGCCGCCAACATCCAATAAAGGAATTGAATAGGAAAAATCTCCGGTGAAAAGATCTACCATATTATTACCATTCACCGAACTGAAGGATTGCATTTCGGGTTGGGTTGGTCCACCTCCGAATGTGTTATTTTGTTGGTCAGTTCCTAACAGATTTCTATTGGAATCAGGAATTGACACATGAATATTATCTCTCAGATAGTTGGTATCCGTTGGTATTTCCTCATATCGTACTGCCGGTAGAGGATAATATCTGTCCCTACTATAATAATTGGCCCGGGCAACAGCAGGAATCAGAAATAATTCGCTGTAGAATATAATCAAAAACAGATAGGCTGTAAGTTTTTGGTATCTGGAAAATAATTGGAACATATCGATAAGGTTTAGGCTTGGATTATTTCGATTGAGTAAGCTGAAACTTCAAATAGTATTTCTTACCCAAATCATCCAACTCAAGTATATAATCCTGTTTTTTTCTAATTCCGTTAATTGATGAGAGGGGAATTCTAAGGTAATTTGAACCCTGTGTCAACGGTAATTGAATTGGGGAAGATAAAAGTGCTTGTCTTTTCCCATTTTTTATCTCAAATAGTAAAATACTGGCATTGGTATTGTTCTGATCGTTAGTAAACACAAACTGAATATCACCATCAAGCAAAACAGCATGCCCCCCCATATTTTTCTTTAATACAGCATAGGTCCCTTTTCGCCTTCCAGGAATTTCTGTATTCCTGCTTATCTTAAATAACCAGATTTCACTATGGGAAACAGGCATTAAGTTATTTAATGCCGTAACCTGCCAGGCATACAACTTTGAACTATCCAGCTTTGGAAGTGATAAAGGGTATTGAAATGAATTGCCAGGTAAACTTCTCTGAATCCAAACAGGCACATTAAACTGAATAGCATCAGAAGCACTTTGTGTGGGCAACACTTCCACCATTTTCCAATCATATCTTAATCCAGATATCAGGGTTGTTGACATGGGTGCAGTCCAGGTAAAAAAAGGATGTTCCTCTTCTATATTGTCTTCATTTTCCGGTAGAATTAATTGGGGTGGAGATAATGGCTCCACCTCGAGTGTTTCACATTGCTCTGCAACTGTTTCAAGTCCATCATTATTTTGCCAATAGAGGGTATAACAAATATTGAATATGCCAACCGGTAAAAAACCATCTGGTTGTGGATCAACCGGATAATTAGCATTTACCGTCTGGTAACTGATTGGACTCAGCTGGTTCTGAGTCAGCAACACAGCCCCCTGATTGATCAGGAAAAATCTGGATGTACCACTCAACACCAATTGATTGGATTGTAAATCAGAAATTGTAACCACCAAACGAACATTCATCTGTTGTGAATTCGAATTCATAATGGATATGTTCCACAATTGTGCTTTTGAAAACACTCCGGGAGATGGAAGCTGACTTTGCAGTACAATCTGGGCATTCAAATCAATTGTAAGTCCCATTAATATGCCGACTATGATACTTATATATTTCATAATCCTGATTTTGATCTTTTTGCTTTTGTTGAAAAGTCAATTGTTTTTATAAATAAGATGGAAGCCATATCATTAAATCGCAATCCGTTTAGTTCTGTTGGTAAAAATGATTTATCCCATTGCAATTGAAACTGGTCTCCTTTTCTAAGCTGGATCGACAGATTACCACTACCACCCACTTTGTAAACCTGGTTATTATACCTGCCAAGTTTAACACCCACTCCTATTTGCAAGCAATTCTTAAATAATGGAAAATTCACCCGATTGTCGAAAGCCATAAAATTATAAATGGCATTCCTGGTATCACTAACAGAAAACTGACTGGTGAATACTTTAAATAAAAATGTCTGATTGAATAACAGGGAGCGCACATTATTATATACAAAAGCCGATTGAGTAGAATTAAGGTTTTGGTTAAACAGAAGCTGTGTACTGGTCATTATCTTACCAATTCTATAAAAATGGAATACCTGCGCTGTAATTGTCTGAAATCTGGCTTCCACAACCTGTTGTCCCACTAATGCATATTGAGAAACAGGTATATATCCAACCATCAAAGAGGGCCAGCTTGGTATACGCAGACTAGCCGTAACTGTTTTAAAAACAATGTTGGATTGAAAATTCTGAGTAATAAAAGGATTACTGAAATCTTGTTTTCTTACTGCTGCGGATAATTTAAGCCGGTTTTTCCATATTGACTGGTCCAATTTAACATACCATTGTTCCTGTTCTGTATTGACCTGCCAGGTACTGAAAGATTGAAAATTACTGCCTGATTTCCTGTATAATGCATCTACTCTTGTACCGGTCTTATGAAAATTCAAATTTACCCTTATGGCTGTAGCCAGATTAGCATCTTTAAAAGAGCCTATTTTTGTTTGACCCGGAATATTTTGTGGCCTAAAATCAGGAGAACTGGATTGAGCTAGCTCAGCTTTTATATAACCATATTTTGAAAATTTTGTCTGCCCCTCTAAAACAGCGCCGGAAATCCGCATTGTTATTCCCTGATTAAACTGACTGCCGAGCAGTTTATTACCATTGAAATAGGATACGGCAAGGTAAGTATCAGAAAGCTTTCCAACGCCAAGTTTTGCTGACCAATAGGGCGCCCATTTTTTAGCTTTTGGACTTAAACCTACATCCCGAAACCGGTAATCCAAACTACCTATGGCGACTCCGATTATATACCAGCTATTATAAGTAAACTGCAATCCATTTAAACTCATATTTCGCGATGTGAGTTCACCTGCATCAAGAGGTGCCCTACCCAATCGAAAACTTTGAATACCAGAAAACAATTTCAACCACTTTGATAATTGAGCATTTTTTAGTTGTTTTTCTACCTTATTATTCAATGCTAATTCTGATGTCAATTCAAGCAGGGAGAGGCGCTGGGCTTTTAATTTATAGCCGTTAATCTGGGTCCTTGCCATACCTAATTTTTCATTCACAGAATCTATGGATCGCTCATACTGATTCCACCTGTTTTCAAATTTTTCAATAAGCGACAATAATTTGTCTGCTCTGTCCCGGATGGAATCGTAACGTTGGACATTCAAACTGTCGGACAATGAATAATCAAATGATTTTTCTTTAACCGAAATGATCTCTTTTAATTCCAATTTGAATTGATTGATATCCTGTAATGAAGCTATCGATTCCAGCCTGGCTAATTTATTCCTGTAATCCGCAAGTTCATTTTCCAATTCGTCGGAATATTTTCTTTTCAAATTCAAAAAGTAGGCGTCTAAAACTGCTTCCCTGTTTTGATTACTAAATGTTTGTTTATCATATATTAATTGCACATCCAGTATTTCTCTGTAATAAGGCGAATTTGTTGACCTCCCCCACATAGTAATACCCACAGGAAAAAAATCAAATAGCTTAATCTGCTGTTGATACATAAACTGCCTGTTGGAAAGTGACCCACCGATAAACGGAGTGTCAATGAAAGATTGATGGGTATATTGCATGCTTAGCAAACCATTCCCTAATGAAAGGAAAGGCTTATTAAAAGACGGACGGTTAATTGAAATATTACTTACAAGCATTCTTTTACGAATATTCCTGGTATCATTATCACCAGTTGTATCAATTTCATTCCATTGTGTAAGAAGAATATACAGACTGTCTGCTCTTTGTGCTTTCACGTCTGTAGTGAGCAAACAAAGCACTGCCATGTAAACATATACAATGGTTACCCTTTTCACTTTTCAATAAATAAATAGAAATTAATTATTGGATTTACCTGCTTCTTTGGTCAGCATCGCTTCCAATAACTGAGTTAATTTTTTATTCTGCTCCTGTATTGCATCAATTTGTTTTTGTTGCTGTATACTGTAAAGCGTCAACTCCTCAATTTTTCGCAAAAGAACAGCCTGATTATTTCCAAGATCCAATCCATCTTTTTCCACCTCAGCAGCGGAAGGAACTTCAGGCAAATGATGGTATTGCATAATATAAGATTCAACTTCATAAAGGCTGGGCAATCGATAAGTTGAACTGAAAACAAAGTCTGGCCAATTGCTCTGTGTAACTTTCACTTTTCTGGTAAACACATCACCATTAACGTGGAGAGCCGCTCTGTTTGCAGTGGTACCCAAACGAACAATTCCTGCACTATCTAATACCATTTTTTTCCAACCACCCCAAGCTGCATTGAATCCAGATCGAATCCAAACCTGATTATTATCTGAAAATGCGAGCTCATGAGACTTGCCAGTATTATCAGCGCTTCCCCCACGTAAACCAATAACAGATGACAGACCAGATCCTTCGCTGGCCAAATTAACTGTAGAATTATTTTTCAGTTGAACCTGTAATGATGTATTGTAATTAGCCGGACTTGTAGCTACTGCTCTTGTATCCAAAAATCTCATTCGTGAAGGACGTAATGGGGAAACCTGTAACTCTTTCGTGGAAGGATCCATGGAAACTATTGAATCGCGTAAAGTAGTAACTCTCGAAAATGCTAATCCATAAAATTTTCCAGTTCCATCTATTCTTAACCGTTCATTTGCATCAGCACCACCACCGGTATAAAATCGAATATTTGCATTAGCATTAACAGCAGCGAAATGCATCCCTGCACTTCCATCATAGGTAAAAAATGAAGCATTCGGCTTGACATGTCCATTGGCCGAAACACCACTGCCAACCGTACCCAGATACAGCGTATTGCCACTATTTGAAAAGGTTATTCTTCCCAAACTTGTAGTTGCCAGTTCCTGAATCATTATCTTATCCCAATCGTATCCCATAATGTGAAGCGGCGCTAAAGGAGTTGTAGAACCAGTACCAATACCAGCATTACCAGTCAGTGGAAAAGTATTTTGTGCTAAAGAGTTGATGGAAGAAATGAGCAGAATAATCCCAGGTAAGAAAGATTTCATGGTTAAGGTTTTAAGGAATTCAGAACGAAGAAAGAAAACCTATTTTGAAAATGCAATAGTAGAATTACGAAGTAAAATCAGTCCTAAGTAAAAATTATTAGTTGTTACGTCAAAGTATATGCGAGAATAACCTTAACTAGAAAAGTTTATAACACATTCACATCTTTAAACAAATTATGAGAACCTCAATTTTATTCTTAACTTCTATATTCTATAATTAAAATAAAATCAACCTCTTTAACAATGAAACAAAAAATTATTCTGCTAATTGTAGTTTTTTCATTTTTTGGATTCCAATCAAATGCACAATTAAAAGAGATTGCACGTGAAAAAAATTGGGAAGAAACAACGGAACCATTTCAGCTAACCGGCCCCTTGTATTATATTGGAACACTTGGATTGGGTTCTTTTTTGATTACAACAGAAACCGGTCATATCCTGCTTTGCACAGGTATGCCATCCTCCGGTCCGCAGATTGAACAATCCATCCGCACCCTGGGTTTCCGTCCGGAAGACATAAAAATCCTGCTTACTTCAAATGCACGCATTGATCAGTCCGGCGCACTTGCCTACTTTAAAAAAATGTCCAATGCCAATATGCTGATCATGGATAAGGATCAGTCGGTTCTTGAAAGCGGAGGCAGAGATGATAGTCAATTTGGAAACAACCCGGACTATCAATTTGAACCCGTACTGGCAGATCAGGTGCTAAAAGACCAGGATACAGTGAGGCTGGGCAAAATATTGCTGATTGCACACCTCACACCCGGACAAACACGTGGATCAACCACCTGGGAAATCATCCTTCCCGCAAGACCAAAACCAACAAGAATAGTTGTAGTAGAGCCTATGGGAAATGCAGAAAATTATAAAAGCAGTTTCGATAAACTGAAAAAATTAAAAGCCGGTATCTGGCTCTCACCACATACCGACTTCTGTAATTTCGAGTTGAAAAGAAAACGGTTCAAACAATACGGAATCGCCGCCTTTCATGATCCTTCCGGTTACCTGAAAAAAATAGAAGAAGAAGAAAAGAAGTTTCAGTAATACCAGAAAAAAAATAATTACCACACATAGGTAGCCACCGCTCCCCCACCCAATGTAGCAGTTGCATACCGAACCCCAAACTTGATTGAAAAAGTCTGGCTTCCCGATTCCTTATTTAATACAATCAATACTTTTTTCCCTTCGGGATTCTTAAAGGCAACAGTAAGCAAGGAAGATGTTTGCGAAGAGTTTATCCGAACCGAACCCGGACGTACGAATCGCGATGCATGCGCAATAATATAATAAGCCACATTCCTTGTCAGATTTGATCCGATCGTTAATGCACCCAAACAACTGGTACATCCTCCCGGCGTATGAGGATCATAGTTAGGATCTGCCGCCAGATTCCATTCCAATACATTTCGACTCCAGTTTCTGGTAGCTCCAATGATCAGGTTCTCTGTATGCCATTTTAAATCTTCGCCAAAATTACCCGGACCGCCAACCCATTGTTCTGTAAAATAAATATGTTTATCAGGATGCGCATCATGTACCTGCGATAAAGCATTGATGGTTCCTCCATACAAATGAAATGCAGAGCCATCCACATATTTGGCAGCATCCGGATCATCTAAAATCGCCAACGGATAATCCGGACGATCCGCATTATGATCGTAAATTATAATCTTCGTTTTAATATTTTCTGCAGCAAATACTGGTCCCAGGTGATTCTTGATAAAATCTGCCTGTTCCATTGCCTCCATTACCATACTCGGATTATTTCCGCCATGCAGGGGCTCATTCTGCGGAGTAATGGCATCAATTACAATGCCTTCTGCCTTCATGGCTTTAATATAGTTGGCAATGTATTGCGCATATACCCGATAACAATCCTTTCTCAGATTACCTCCCTTAAATTCCTTATTCGTTTTCATCCAGGCCGGAGCCGACCAGGGAGATCCCATGATTTTAATGGTTGGATTTAACTGAACAATTTTTTTAAGAATCGGAATCAAATGCACCCGATCCTTATCTATGGAAAAATGGTTCAGATTGAAATCCGTTTCATTCACAGGAATATCATTGTAACTGAAGGGCGCACTATCCAGATCAGATGCTCCGATACTGATGCGTAAATAACTTACACCAATAGAAGCACTGTCTGCCAGAAACAATTCTTTCAGGATATTATCTTTCTCTGTGGCACCTAAACCATTGATCAGTCCGGCACTACCACCAGTAAGAGTATAACCAAATCCATCTATAGACTGATAACTTATACTGGAGTCCACCGTAATAATCTGATGCCCCGGTTGTGATCCGGAAAAATTAACCGGAACAGTTTGCTTCTTAAAATAAATATAACGGGAAGGCTCGGTCAGATAGGTCATAATATCCGATGCAACCGGACCAATAGGCGGAGGTGTTTCACCACCATCGGAATCCTCCTCCGGTTTATTACATCCACATGCCGATAATAAACAGCAACTCAAAAAAAGCAATCCAACTCTTCGTATCGTTTGATAAATCATACCTCTTTTATTTTATTATTCACCATTCACTATTCACCATTCATCTTATAAACTCTCACATATTCCACCTCAAATACTGCCGGAAAAACAGTTGAATCAATTCCCTGAACACCACCCCTGTTTCCACCTACTGCAAGATTGATCAGCAGATGGAATTTTTTATCAAAAGGCCAGGCATCAATACCCTTGCCTTCATTGATATGTTCAAAAAGAAACTGGTTATCTATATATCCCCGCACGGCATAAGGGGTCCAATCGACTCTGTAATCATGAAATTCACTCATGGCCCCGGCTACTGTTCTGATGGCCGTTTTCTGGGTATTTTTAATATGATTATAAGACTCCGTATGTGTACTGATATGCACGCGTTCCGGATCATAACCCACATGCTCCATGATATCAATTTCTCCGGAGCGTGGCCAGTCGCCATATTCCCAATCGGTTGGTAACATCCAGATGGCAGGCCAGGTTCCTCTGCCCGATGGCAATTTCGCGCGCACCTCAAATCGGCCATATAAAAAATCAGCTTTTTTTCTTGACACCAGACGCGTTGAGCTGAATTCTTTTCCGTTGATCGGCTCTTTTACTGCAGTAATAAGCAGCTTTCCATTTTCGACGCGTACATTTTCCGGTCGGTCGGTATAATACTGCAATTCATTATTACCCCAACCGCTTCCTCCAATATCATAACCCCATTTGGCTGGATCAGGAACTCCGGCATTATCAAATTCATCCGACCAGGTCGGCGTTGAAGAAAAGGTCCATTTTTTATCTACCGGAAGAGTACTACTTCCACCCTGTTGGTCGGAAGAAGATGATCGGCCGCAGCCGATCATCAATAGTATTACAGAAGCGCTGAATAGTTTTTTCATAGGCAATACTTACATTCCTCTTAGTTCAATATTATCAACTGCCATACCGGTAGTTCCCAAACTTGCTCCACCCGTTTTTATCAACAGGTATTTTTCACCACCGGTTGTAAAGGTTACTTCACCGGCTTTTCCTACAATCGATCCGGCACATCCAATAGTGGAAATATTCCCACTGAAACTGGTATTGCCACAACCATTCCAGGTATTCATCCCGATATAGTTTCCCCCATTGCTATAATCAGTACCAGCTACTGGTTGTGTAGTTCCAAAATAAACTTCCAGCCAGGTATCTGTTGCACCGGAACCACTAACCGTCATGCCAAACCGATATTTCTTTCCTGCTACTACATTTACTTTCTGATAAATCGCAGCCTGTCCCCAGTTACCTCCTGTTGCTACCATTTTGCCATCATTGAGCGCAAATGTTACCCCATCGCTGATGACAATTTTTGTCCAGCTGGCTTCATCTTCCGGATTCATTTTTCCTCCTGCAATTAAATTGCCTGAAACAGGGTCACTGGTGGCAACAGTAATGGTTTGCGCAGGTGCATCATAAAATACACCACCTTTTCCCATAACCCGCATTCCTACAGAATAAGCACCTGCATCCGGATAAAACACGGTATCAATAGATTTACCATTGGCAAACCCTTCCCCCTTGTCAAAATTCCATCGGGTGCTGATATAACCTTCTGTTGTATTGCGAACGATATAGGAATTGGTTCTGCCCGTTACCTGTTCTATTTCAAAACTGGGACTCAGCACCGTTTCCAGACCATTGTTTGTATAGTCTTTTGAACAGGATCCAAACAACAGCAACCCGAAAGCTGCTGTTATTGTTCTTGATATAATTTTCATACAATTAGTTTGATGTGATGATCTTTCGTTGATTCATTAATTATAACCGGGATTCTGCACCAGTTTGGTTCCCTGCAATTCGCGTTGCGGAATTGGCCAGATTTCACTCTTACCTGCCTGGAATCCTCTTGGTCCGAGTACCGTTGCTGCATCATTCCAGCGTACCAGATCAAAGAAGCGATGGCCTTCTCCCGCCAGTTCTCTTCTTCTTTCCAGTTTGATGGCAGCAAGAGAAACAGGAACCGGATCCAATCCAACCCGATCACGCACCGCATCCAGCAATGCCTGTGCCCGTGCACCGGTACCACCCAAAGCTTCTGCTTCCATCAGATAGGTATCCGCCAAACGAATTACATAAGAGTTCTGTTTGAAATTCAATTCCTGTGCACCACCTCCTGTTCTTATATCGGCACGGGTTGGCAGGTATTTTTTCAGGAAATAACCGGTATTCTGATAACCTTCAATATAATCTGCCTGTCCGGCTGCTTTTAATGCTTTCAGATCAAATACGGTAGCATCAAATCTTGGATCATCTTTAATAAATTCATAAAAATCCTCGGTAAATACATTAAAGCTCCAACCAGAGGGTAAATCGGGTGCAGTGGAACCAGCGGGACGGGAATAACTTCTTGGTCCAACCATTACATTGATGGTATTCCCTTCATCTGCACCACTTCCCCAAAAGCCCCAATCTGCATTGGATGCATCGGTATGCAATACTTCCAGTACTGATTCTGAATTGAACTTATTTAATGGTTTCCATAAATCAGCAAAATTGGGCAGCAACTGGTAACCCAATGGACTAACGCCTCCGGGTGTTCCGTTTACCTCTGCAAACTGTGCTGCTGCTTCCTGGTTTTTATTCTGGTACAAATAGACTTTCCCAAGAATGGCCATACCTGCACCTCTGGTTAACCGACCTGCTTCTGTTCCTAATGCAAGGGTGGTTGGTAAATCAGGAATCGCTTCAGTCAGGTCTTTTTCAATCTGCGCATATATGGCACCGGGAGCAACCTGCTCCGGATCATAAATGGTGGATGTTGTTAAGGGTTCCAGCAACAATGGAATATTACCAAACAAACGAACCAGATTAAAATAATAGAGCCCTCTCAATGCTTTGGCTTCTGCAGTAAAACGTGCCCTGCTTGCTTCGTCCATATCGGTTTCACTGATGCGGGAAAGCAGACTATTGATCCGGAATATTCCCTGGTAATGATCATTCCAGAAACTACCCGGCACCGTTACTTCATCCAGTGTATGTGTCGAAAAATTCTGGATCCCGGCACCATCACTGGCACCACCGCCCCCTGCATAATGATCGTCTGATCCTGCATTCAGCATGGTAATCAGGTTTTCAAATCCACCTGAATTTTTTCGCATCACATCGTATGCACCAACCAGTGCCCCATAAGCCTGCGCACGATCAGCATAATAATTTTCAGAAAGGAACTGGCCCTTTGGCTGAATGGTTACAAAATCCTTACCACATCCGGTCATGATGGAAGTAAGGGCAATTGCCAGTATTGAATGTTTAATTATTCTTCTTTTCATAATTCAATCGTTGATAGAGTTTGATTAAAATTGAAGTTGGATTCCACCTAAAATTGAACGCGCCTGTGGATACTGACCACGGTCAATTCCAAATACCCCACCACCTACTTCAGGATCATATCCGGTATAACCGGTGAAGGTTAACAGATTCTCTGCTGTGATATACACCCTTAATCTGCTTACACTGATTTTCTTCAGGAGATCTGACGGTAATGTATACCCGATCTGTAAAAGTTTCAAACGCAGATAATCTCCTTTTTCCAAATAGAAATCAGACATTTTGCTGAAGTTTCCATTGGGATCATTACTTACCAGCCGGGGATAATCATTGGAGCTTCCCTCTCCTGTCCAGCGACCCAATGCTTTAGCCGGATAATTGGCTGTTCCTATATCCAGACGACGCAACCCCTGGAAGATCTGACTACCTGCAGCACCCTGTGTAAATACCATCAGATCAAATCCTTTATAATCAAGATTGATGGTTAATCCATAAGTCATTTTCGGAATATTTGTACCGAGGAATACACGGTCTTCCGCATTGATTATACCATCATCATTGGTATCCTGCCACCTGAAATCACCCGGACGTGCATTCGGCTGAATAACATCCCCTTTAGAATCAGTGTGAGCAAGAATATCTGCATCATTCTGGAATATGCCCATGGATTTGTATCCAAAAAAGGAGTTATAAGACTGACCTACTTGCGTACGGGTTACCTCTCCCATTGATTGGAAACTGGCTTCACCGCCAATGAAATTGGCATCAGCTGCCACATAAGTAACTTCGTTTTTCAACAAGCCCATATTTCCATTGGCAGCAAATCCAAGCTTTCCAAACTGTTTCCGATATCCCAATTCGATATCCACGCCAAGGTTTTGCATATCTGCGATATTTGCAAATGGTGCAGACGGCACACCCACATAACCCGGAATATTAACCGGACGTAAAATGCCCGATGTTTTCTTATTGTAGAAATCAACGGTCATATTCAGGTTATGGAAAAGCGTTGCATCAAACCCAATATTCGCCTGAGAGGTTTCTTCCCAGCGAAGCGCCGGGTTATCTAATGTAGTGGGTGAATATCCGGTAATCACCTGACCGGAATTTCCGAGTGAGTAATTATAACCACCACTGATAGTGGCCAGGTAACGGAAATCAGCCAGCGCATCGTTTCCTACCACACCATAACCACCCCTTATTTTCAGTGTTTTAATTACATTATTGGCGCCCCAGAAATTTTCATTGCTCACCACCCAGCCCATCGAGAAGGATGGAAATACGCCCCATTTTTGATCAGCACCAAAACGGGTGGATCCATCGCGACGGATAATACCGGTAAACAGGTATTTATCAGCATAGCTATAATTCACCCGTGCAAAATAAGAAGCGATTTTATGCTGAATGGCTTCCGATGCATAGGATACCCGGCTTGTTTGTGGAATATCAAATCGGAAGGAAGCATCCTTATAACTGGAGATAGGAAGGTTATATAAAGTAAGTCCAACATTCCCTCCAATATTCTCCACATAGGCACCTTGTCCAAGTAAAACACTCACATCATGATTATTGAATTTCTGACTATAATTGATGGTGTTTTCAAGGTTCCAGTTCAGGCTTTTATTTTCACCCTTACCATAATTGTTTTGTGTATTACTGTTGGTTGGATTCAGATAAAAAACCGGTGTAAATCCGATATTTCCCCAATAGGAACTCTTACCACCCAATGTGGAACGTACCTTGATATTTTTTGTAACGGCTGCTTCCAGATACGCATTTCCAACAAAATCATCTGACCAGTTATGATTACCCAACCTGGTTTGTATGTAAGCAAGCGGATTGGTCATCTCCTGTCCAACAATGGTGGAAATTCCATAGGGATTTCCGTTTGCATCGCGGAAAACCGGATTGGAATTATAGGGTGCACCGTTTGCTTCTGTAGGATCTGTTACCACTACTTTTGTTATCGGATCCAGGTTGATGGCTGAACTTAATGGTCCGCCAAATTCACTGTTGGTATTTCCCAGGCCAATTGATTTTTGTCTGGCATAGGAAAAGGTTTGTCCGAATGTAAATACTTTGGAAATTTTATGTGTGGAGTTGATACGGAAACTCTTACGGGTATATTTAGATATTTCCGTAGCAACGATTCCATCCTGATCCTGCATACCGAAAGAAAGGAAAAAGGTGGAACGTTCATTGCCTCCGCTCATGCTGATTTCATGTGAATAGCGGCGTGCATCCTTATTAAAGATCACATCCTGCCAGTCTGATCCTTTTCCGAAAGAAGACGGATCATTGTAAAGTGGTCCGCCGCCGCCTGCAACAGCCCGCTCATTCATAAGGGTAGCATACTGAGTAGCATTCAGCAGATCCAGTTTTTTGGCTGGCGCCTGTGTACCGTAAAATCCATTATAGGATACCGTTAGTTTACCTGATTTTCCCTTTTTGGTGGAAATCAGAATTACACCTGTTGCAGCCCGGGTACCATAGATGGCAGCAGAAGCCGCATCTTTTAATACCTCAATCGATTCTATGTCGTTCTGGTTAATGTAAGCGATACCGCCTGCATCTACCACTACTCCATCCACTACCCAAAGCGGATTATTTCCTCCACCAAAAGTAGTTACTCCTCGCACCCGGATGGTGGATGCAGAACCCGGTTGTCCTGAATTCTGCTGAATGGTAACACCGGATACTCGTCCCTGTAAGGATTGTTCAATCCGTGTGTTGGGAACGTTTTGTAATTCCGAAGCTTTCACACTTGAAATGGCACCGGTTACAACTGATTTTCGCTGTGTTCCATAACCTACCACCACCACTTCATTCATGGCGGCAGCTTCGGCAGTTTCCATTTCTACATTCAGCACCCGGTTGGATGGAATGCTTCTTTCTACCGGGTTCATGCCCTGGTAAGTAAAAATCAAAATGGAGTTTTCTGAAGGAACTGAAATACTGAAGTTTCCCGCATCATCGGAAATAGTGGAAACATTGCCGTCTTTAACCGTGATGGTTGCCCCCGGCAAGGGCTGGTTTCTGGTTTGCGATACCTTTCCCGTTACAAGAATGGATTGAGCAGAAACGGACAGCGTCAGTAACTGCATCACAATAACAGCCATTAACTGGCATAGCAATCTTTTCATCATAAGCAAGTAATTAGCGTAAAGAATTGTTAAAAAATCTGAGGACTAATCTAGTTGTGGTGCCTGCGCTTTCAAAACAATCCACCCCCTCAACACCACATCAATAAGTTGAGGAGGCCCGAATACAGCCTATCAATAACACATCAATTTGATTTTGTAAAGCGAATCGACTGGAATTCAATGCCACTTGTCAGGAATTTAACCTGTAACACCCTTTCTCCTGCCTGAACTGGCAGAGCGGGCAGTACAAAATATTTCCATTCCCCTTTGGTAAAGGCTTTTGGTACGCTGATCCGGTGTGCTTTTTCCTCGCCAATCAGCGTGAACTCAAGCGCTCCTTCCTGCGTGTGAGCAGACAGAAGCAGTTCAATTGTATAGGTTCCGGCTTCCGAAAAATGGACGGTGTATTGTAACCATTCTCCGGGTTCGGTATGCGTTATTGTATACTTGTTATTCTCCATCATACGGATATCTACCCCATCATTCCGATAGGCATGCCCCCTGTTTCCGGCAGATCCCTTTCCTGTTGAAACACGATAATTGGCCGTATCCAGATCAAAATAGGCCAGGCCATTGCGTCCCAGGTCATAATCTGCAGCAGAAAGAATGGTTCCATGTTGAATAGTAGTTGTTTTGTAGGGTATGGTCGCAGTAGAATTTACCTGGCGAAACATGGCATCTACCACATCAATATGTTGGATCGCCTTATCAAAATGCGTGTTTCGGGCAAGCTCCAACAATCCCTGGTAAGCAATTTCAGGTGTTGGCCTCGGGCCTTTCTTTGCCCAATAGTTCAAAACGGCATTGTACCCTTCCGTAGATTTTATTTCAAGTGGATTATTGATCCCGATCTTTTTTAATGGCCACCAGCACCAGCCGATATTATTTCGTTCCATCAGGGATATTGCCTGTGTAAACCAGGTATTGGAATTCTCTCCGGTTTCGCCGAGCCAGATCGGTACCTGGTATTTTTTTCTAAAATCAAGAAACTGCTGAATCGCTTCCTGTGTATTGTAATTCCAGTATTTATGAAAGCTCAGGGCCATGTTTTTATCCCAGGGTGGCAGTATTCCATTGTAATTATTACCCCATCCGTTTCCCTCAATTATTATTAGGTGGTTGGTATCCACCGACCGGATGGCGGTTGTAATATCCTGCATCAACTTTTTCAGGGGCTGATTCCCCTGTTCCTGCAATCCGTTTTTATCAGCCGGATCAGTAAAGCCCCAATTCGGTTCATTAATGATGTCGTAGGCTGCTATCCAGGGTTCATTTTTATATCTATCCGCAAGTTTTTTCCAAAGGGCGATTGTTTTTTGCAGGTTCTCTTCACTTTGCCATAGAAATGGTTTGGACGGATCCGCATCCGAAATATTCAGGTCATTCCCTTGTCCGCCTGGCGCTGCATGCAAATCCAGGATCAGATAAACCTGGTTATCCCTGCACCAGCTCAGGAGGCTGTCGGTGTATTCGAATCCCTGTTGAAGCCAGGTATGCTTTCCTTTTACCGGTTCTTTTTCAATGGGCAGGGTATATAAATTATAATGCATGGGTAAGCGTACGGAATTAAATCCCCATGCTTTCATGGCTTCAATATCTTTTCGGGTAGTATGGTTTGAGAGCCATTCCGTATAAAATTCCGCTGTTTTCTCCGGGCCAATCAGTTCTTCAATATGCTTCCGGATCACATGTTGCTGTTGTCCGATTCCATTTACTTTTAACATATACCCTTCCTGCAGCATCCATCCACCCAGTCCCATTCCCCGGAACAGGATATTCTGCCCATTTCTATCTACTATTTGTTCTCCAGAAGCCCGGATAAATCCCTGTGCCGACAATTGAAAAGGCAATAAAGGAAGCATCCAGATAAAGTGCAGGAGCAGTTTTCGAACCTGATTGATACGTTTCATTCTATGGCAATTATTGGTTGGGATTAAAAATACCCGATCAAAAGAGCCGGATAGGGTGATTTACCACATCAATACCACATCAAACCGCAAAATCAGCCTAATCAACCCTATGAATAACACATCAATTGATATATTGTGACGGATTGCATTGCACATATGAAGGATACATTTATTCTATTCACAGTTTTATGGCTGGCCTGTTTATGTCCTGGTACTGTCCGGGCACAACACAGTATTGCCATCCCAACCATCACCAATTACAATAAGGAAGCTTATGGTGCAGGAACCCAGAACTGGAAACTGGATCAGGATGATCAGGGGATTCTGTACGTTGCCAACAATGAGGGTATGCTCAGTTTTGACGGAACCCATTGGAATAAATACCTGCTTCCAAATGAATCCATTGTTCGATCACTTGCCACTGGTTCGGGTGGTAAAATTTATATAGGCGGACAGGGAGAAATTGGCTATTACCTGCCGGATAAAGCAGGATTACTGAAATATCATACACTTGTTCACCTGATTCCGGCTGAACACAGGGAGTTTGCAGATATCTGGAATGTGATTGTTTTGAAAGACGAGGTTTTCTTCCGTTCTAATAAGCGCATTTTTCATCTGGTAAATGATAAAATAATTGCCTATCCCAGCAGAAACTGGGATTTTTTAGGATATGCCAATGGTATGCTAATCGCCAATGAATATGATAAGGGGCTGTTGCAATTCAGGCATGGAACCTGGGAACCATTTGTGGATGGAGGAATCAGTCTAAAAAATACCAAACTGGTGGATTTGGTTCCACTATCAAAAGACAGCCTGCTAATTGCCAGCAAACATGCAGGTTTGTTTTGTTATACCAGAGGTATGATTCAACCCTTTCAATCACCGGATCTTAATGGTATTACGGATAAGATCCTGAACGGTGTTATTCAACTAAATGAAACTGAACTGGCCATCGCCACAGCGTTAGGGGGGTGTTATATAATCGATACAAAAGGAAACCTGGTGCACCGGCTCTCGCTGCATGAGGGACTACAGAATAATAATATCATTTCCATTTCTCTTGACAAACAAAAAAATATCTGGCTTGGACTCGATAATGGAATCGACTTTGTTGGGTACAACAGCCCGATCCGTCATATCTATGCGGATAAACAGGAACATAGTCCGGGTAGCGCTGCCATCATACATAAAAACAGATTATATATTGGACTGACCAGTGGCTTATTTGAAGCGCTTCTACCCCACGCTGCAGATCTATCTTCTGTAAAATCAGCATTTAATAAAGTGGCCAATAGCAATGGGCAGGTATGGAATCTTTCAGAAGTGAACCAGCAACTGATTATGGGGCATAGCGATGGTGCTTTTATTATTGATGGTGCCCATGCACGCTTACTGGATGGAAGTACCGGCTTTTGGTTTTTCAAACCGCTGAACCCGGTACAGCCCTCTCAATATATGCTGGCCGGCACCTATAATGGGTTGAATATTTATGATTTTCAGCAGGGAAAATTCCTGGATAACCGACGACATATACATTTTGAATCTTCCCGATTTTTTGCACTGGACAATGATATCGGGTGGGTGGCGCATCCATATATCGGCTTATTTAAAATTGATTTAAGTACCTGGCCATCGCCCACCTGGAAATTGTATGAAGACAAGAAAAATATTCTTTCCAAAAACAGGAATGCGATCTATAAAATAAAGAACAGGGTGGTGTTGTCAACCGATCATGGATTGTACGAATACAATGCAGATAAGGATGATTTTGTTCCCTGTGAATTTTTACGAAAAATATTTCAAAATAAAACGGTTCAATACCTAAAGGAAGATGAGGCTGGAAATATCTGGTTTATTCAGAACAAACATTTAGGCGTAATCGATTTGCGTTCGGGTGAACCGGAAAGAGTGAATATTCCGGAAATGGATTCCAAGTTATTGAACAATGGATTTGATTTTATTTATCCCTATAACAAAAACAGTGTATTTGTTGCAGGAGAAGATGGATTTTATCTGCTCAATTATGAAAAGTATAAAAGTATGCAGGGCAAGATTCCACTGCTGCTTTCTTCTGTAAAAGCCATCAGTGACCGCGACAGCAGTTTATTTGGAGTGTATGGAAATCAGGCAGCGAATGGAGATGGATTTGTAAATGCGCAAAGTCCTGAACTGGATTATAACCTCAACAGCCTCTCGTTCGCATATTCTTCACCGTTATATGGTCGGCAGGCAAGTACAGAGTTTTCATATATGCTGGAAAACTTTGACAGAGGCTGGTCGGCCTGGTCGAAAAAAACAGAAAAAGAATACAACTATCTACCTCCCGGAAACTATGTTTTTAAGGTTAAAGCGAGAACGCATTCAGGAGAAGAACCGGCTGTTGTAAGCTATCGGTTCATCATACTTCCACCCTGGTATGAAACGATCTGGGCCAAGCTCAGTTATATTGTTTTAATTGGTTTGGGAGTGTATGGAATCTACCGATGGCAAAAGCAAAAATTTGAGTTGCAACAGATCCGGCATGAAGAAGAACAGAAACGGATACAATACCTGCATCAATTGGAACTTGAAAAATCAGAAGCTGAAATTGTGCGCTTGAGAAATGAAAAACTCGAAGCTGAGCTGCAGTTAAAAAACAAGGAACTGACAACCACTTCCATCAATCTGGTGCAGAGAGGTGAAATTTTGCACAAGGTAAAAGACGAAGTGTTACGGTTAAATAAAACAGTTGGAGAAACAGATCAACCGGAGGATATAAAAAAGATTGTGAAGATGCTGGAGCCTGAAAAATTCAAAATGGACTGGGATCAGTTTGCCCTGCATTTCAATCAGGCATATGATGATTTTTTAATTGCGCTTAAAAAAGAGTATCCCCGGTTAACACCGACTGAAATCAAGCTTTGTGCGTATCTGAGACTGAATATGAACAGTAAGGAAATCGCGCGCATAATGAGCATTACTATTAAAAGCGTGGAATTAAGCCGATATCGGCTGCGCAAAAAACTGGAACTATCTCCCGAAGAAAACCTCTTCAATTTCCTGATGGAATTTCATGGCCGTCAAAAAAACCGGTCTTAAAAAACACCCGTCGGGTAAACCCGACGGGTGAAGATCTTACTTCAACTTCGCCAGCACAGCTTTGATGCGGGCCATTCCTTCCTGAATTTTAGGCAGGCTGTTGGTGAATGCGATCCGGATACATTTGTCTTCTCCGAATGCTTTTCCGGTTACGGTTGTAACGTGTGCATTCTCGAGAATATAAAAACATAATTCGTCCGAATTGTTTACGGTAGTTGTTCCATCTGATTTTCCGAAATAGGAACTGATATCCGGGAATACATAAAAGGCACCATCAGGTTCATTGCAGGTAACTCCTGGCAACTCACTCAGCAATTGCATGATAACTTTTTTGCGTTCTGCAAATTCCTTTACCATAGCTCTGCTGGGAGCCAGATCAGTTGTTAAGGCAACGATGGCTGCACGTTGGGTAACGGCATTGGCTCCACTTGTTATTTGTCCCTGTATTTTTTCACAGGCTTTGACAATTTCAGGAGCGCCGGCTATAAAGCCCAGGCGATATCCGGTCATAGCAAAACCTTTACTCAAACCATTGATGATGATAACACGGTCTTTGATATCATCAAACTGGGCAATGCTTTCATGTTTGCCATTGTAGTTGATATATTCATAGATTTCATCACTCATGATATACACCTCAGGATGTTTGCGAAAAACATCCGCCAAAGCCGAAAGCTCTTCCTTCGAGTATACAGCACCGGTAGGGTTACATGGTGAAGAGAACATGAAGAGTTTGGTTTTGGGCGTAATGGCCGCTTCCACTTCTGCAGCACTAACTTTATATCCGGCTGCGGCCGAGGTGCGGATCATAACAGGAACACCTTCCGACATTTTTACGATTTCGGAATAGGAAACCCAGTAAGGGGTTGGAATCACCACTTCATCTCCGGTATCCACCAGGGCCATAATAAGGTTGGCAATACTTTGTTTGGCGCCGGTTGATACCAGAATATTCTCGGGTTTATACTCCAGATTGTTATCGCGTTTTAATTTGGTGCAAACGGCTTCGCGCAGATCCGGATAACCGGCAACAGGAGGATAATGGCTCCAGTTTTCATCCACCGCTTTTTTGGCAGCTTCTTTAATATGTTCGGGGGTATCAAAATCTGGTTCACCTAAACTGAGGTCGATAACATCAAATCCTTTTGCACGAAGTTCGCGGCCCATTTTGGCCATACGCAGCGTTTCTGGTTCACTGAAGCGCTGCAACCGGGATGATAGAGACATGTTGTTTTGCTAAATTGGTTTGTTTATTGAATGATTGCCTGACAATTGGTAAAAATACAAAATGACCGGTTTAATACCGTCATTTCTTTTGGAGAATGGTTAATAACCTGGGCTGTTTATCCCCTGTGGCGCCCGTTTCTCCGATGCCAATAAAACTGTACATACTTGCAGCGCTAACCGGGAAATCCCCCCCATCCAATACCAGGTTATTCTTATCTATTAATTCGTAGCGCCAGCTACCTGGTACAACATTTACGGTAAAATCAGTGCCGGTGATTCCGGTGAATTCAAGAAATGCCCGCCGGCTGGCCACCACCAGGGTATCATTTGGATTAATCAGCCATAAACTAAGAGAATCCGGTCCCGCTACACAATTAATAAAGCGTACCCTTGCAGAAGTATCGGTGGTTTCCGGGTCATCCCGGATTATGGTCCAGCTGCCAAAGCCATTTACTGCCGTATCAAAATGAAGGACGGTATAATAGGCATTCGGATCCCATGCTAAAAATTTACCCTCTGTATATATTTCATCTCCAACCTTCCAGCCAATAGTTTGTATACCAGGGCGGGCAGGGATATAGCCATTATCGTTCAGCTCGCCTGCACTGCCAAAAGGAAGATCTGAATCGGAAATCGGGTTGCCATCCAGCAATAAATTTACAGGTGCAGCATCCAGTGCAGCATTCACCAGCAGGATCTTTGCCCTGGGACCTTCCCCGGTTTTATCCTCCTGTTTAAGGCAGCCAACCAGTATAAATGCAATCAGGACACCCGGAATCAGGCTATTTCTCCAACTCATATTCAATTATTATAACATCTGAAAGACAGGTTTTCCCCCTCTGTTCCGGTTCCAACCGGATTTGCAAATTCCGTATTTTTTCCGGGATAACTACTCTAAAAACTACATCCTGTCAATATTTCATCCGAAATCCTATATTTGCCACTCTTTAAAAAACTACAAAAAACGAAACAAGTATTGCGATGAGAATACTCGTGAGCATCTTTACTGCTTTCCTGATCCTGATTTCACTGTACCAGTTATCATTTACCTGGTTCGTGAACCAGCATGAAAAAGGCATCGAAGAAAAAGCAATGCGGTATGTGAACACCTACCCTAAACCAGAACAAAAGTATGCTGGCAACCAGGACCTCCAACTGAAGTACCAGGACACGCTGAATGAGATCAAAAAATCTACCATCAGACGATTGCAGGACAGCACCCGTAATGAAAAGATTACGTGGTGGGGACATTCCTATCAAAAAGCCAAAGAAAACGAATTACTGCTCGGTCTTGATCTTCAGGGCGGTATCAACGTTACGATGGACGTTGCATTAGACGGACTGATCAGAGGTTTGAGTAACAATCCAACTGATCCCAATCTGAAAAAAGCGATTGATGAAGCAAACCGTAAAAAAGCAACATCAGATGCTGATTTTATTACCCTGTTTGCACAATCTTTTAAAGAGGTGAATCCGGGTATGAAATTGGCACCCTTGTTTTCAAACAGTACGCGCAATCAGGTTAAAGTGGATGCAACGGATAATGCTGTTGTACAGTATATCCGGGAGCAGGCAACTGCTGCTATGAAACAGACCTATGATGTACTGACCAAACGGATTGACAAATTCGGGGTGGCGCAACCAAATATCAGTCTGGATGAAACCAAAGGTATCATCACGGTTGAACTGGCTGGTGCTAGTGACCCGGAGCGGGTTCGTAAGTACCTGCAATCAACCGCCAACCTGCAATTCTTTGAAGTATACAATATTGGCGAACTGGATCGCAGCCTGGAAGCAGCTGACAAAGCATTGGCTGCTTATCTGAAAGGAAGCAATCCTACTGTTGATACGGTAGCTAAACCGGTAACCGTTGATACAACCACCGCAGGTGCTGATACCAGCTCTCTTGCCAATGTTCTGAAAAGCGGCGACACGTCTAAAACTGCTGCAGCGCAAACACCGGAAGCTGCACGTGCTACCAATCCAATTCTGGCAACCATCCAGTTTGTTCCTCCTCAGCAGGGGCAGGATGGACGTCCGGTTTTTGCTCCTTATCTTGGTTTTGTTGCAACAAAAGATACCGCATTGGCGATGTCTTACCTCAACAATCCGGTAGTGCAAAACAATATGCCGGGTGATGTAAAATTTCTCTTCGGAATGCCGGAGAAAAACGAAGATGGAAAAGTGCAGGATTTTGTTGCGCTCTATGGCATCAAAACCGTACCAGGTTCTGAAAAAGCTAAACTCGAAGGTGAAAATATCACCGACGCATTCCAGGATTTCAATCCGGTTACCAATCAGGTTACCGTTAACATGGTAATGAGTAAGCAGGGGGAGAAAATCTGGGCGAAAATGACGGGCGATAATGTTGGACGCGCCATTGCTATTGTGTTGGATGAAATCGTTTATTCTGCTCCTAATGTAAATGAACCGATTACCGGTGGTAACTCACAGATTTCCGGCTCCTTCAGCGTGCAGGAAGGACAGGATTTATCCAATATCCTGAAAAGTGGTAAACTGGATGCGCCTGCCAAAATTGTACAGGAGCAGGTAGTTGGACCAACACTTGGACAGGAAGCTATTTCAGGTGGTTCACTCTCCTTCCTGATTTCATTTGCAGTGATCTTTATCCTGATGCTGGTATACTATAACACAGCCGGATGGGTTGCTAATATTTCACTCTTCCTGAACCTGTTGTTTACTGTTGGGGTGCTGAGTTCACTGAATGCAACACTGACAGCCCCTGGTATTGCCGGTCTGGTTCTGACAATCGGTATGGCAGTGGATACCAATGTGGTGATATTCGAACGGATTAAGGATGAATTAACAAGAGGCAAATCATACCAGCAGGCTGTTTCAGATGGCTATAGCCGTTCGCTGGCACCAGTTCTGGATGGTCACCTTACCTCTTTGCTGACAGCATGTATTCTGTTTTATTTTGGTCTCGGTCCCGTGCTTGGATTCGCTACCACTCAGATTCTCGGTTTGCTACTGAGTCTGTTTTGTGGTATCCTGATTTCCCGTATGGTTACTGATTTCTATACCAATAAAAACCGTCACTTCAAATACTTCACCAGCTTAAGTCGTAATCTCTTTAAGAAAGCGAATTTCGATTACGTTAAAGTGCGGAAGATCACCTATATCGTATCTGCGATTATTCTTGCACTTGGAGTTGGCGCTTTATTCAATGGTTTTAATCAGGGAGTTGAATTCAGTGGAGGTCGCAGTTTTATCGTCAAATTTGATAAAGCAGTTTCTACCACTGAGGTTTCCAATGATCTTGAAAAAGTATTGGGAAGTACACCAATCATTAAAACATACGGTGGTGCGAATCAACTTGATATTGTAACGGATTACCTGATCGAACAATCAGGTCCTGAAATCGATGATCAGGTGCAGGCTAAACTATTTGAAGGATTGAAAAATTTTCTTCCTGCCAACACTACTGCAGAAGAGTTCGATACCAAATACAAACAGGGTTCCAAGAAAGTCGTTCCAACCATTTCAGATGATCTTAAACAGGGTGCCAAATGGGCCACCTTCTGGTCTCTGTTGGCGATCTTCCTCTATATCCTGATTCGTTTCCGTGACTGGAGATACTCATTTGGTACCATTGTGGCATTGATTCACGATGCGCTGGTTACCCTGATCGTATTCTCGTTCTTTAAGGATATTGTGCCTTTCTCTCTGGAAATTGATCAGCACTTTATTGCAGCCATCCTTACCGTAATCGGTTTCTCTACGAATGATACCGTTATTGTATTTGACCGCATCCGCGAAAACAGTCACCTGATGAAAAATGCAACCCGTGCACAAATCATCAATAAATCAATCAATGATACCCTTAGCAGAACGATTATGACTTCTGTTACGGTATTCCTGACCATCCTGATCCTCTTCCTCGTAGGCGGTGAGGTAACCAAAGGTTTCGCCTTTGCGATGTTGATTGGTGTAATTACCGGGGTGTATTCATCCATCTTTGTGGCTGCTCCGATCCTCGTGGATTTTGGCAAAAGCAAACCACTTGGTGGTGACTCAAATGAAGTAATGGAAGCCAGTGTTGAGGCTCCTGTTACACCAGCAGTGAAAGCATAAGTTATATCATTATATTACAAAAAAAGAAGCTATCTATTTGAGATAGCTTCTTTTTTTGGTATTAGTGGAGAATTCAAATTTTAATCCCGAAATACATGATAACTTAAAATATTCTCAGCGCTTAACCGTTGATGTTAGACTGTTCAGGCTTGATAAACTTAAACCCTAAACAAGTTATACATGAAACTGGTTAGTATACTGCTGGCCACCGCTCTGGTGGGCCTGCAATTAATTGCTATCGGACAAACCGCCGGTGCCGGTACGCTGTCCAGCATTGAAAGCCTGGCAAATACCATACAGGCTAACGATGAAAAATTTGCTGCATTAAACCGGCAACACCTGGAATCCTATGATGCAGAAAATCAAAAACTGCTGGCTCATAAGAAAAAATTAAACGACCTGATTGCTGAAAAAGCACGTGCCCTGAATGAGTTACGCAGCGGATTATATTGCAGTGAGTGTAAGCGCCCAAAATCAGAACTCGAAAGAGGTGGCTCCGAAACATTCTCCGGACATTTACGCCGGGTGAATGGTGTTTCCGTTCCTGCTACCAAAGAACATATTGAATCCAAAATGGCAGAGTATGATCGCCTGATCGCCGCCCAGGAAGAGGTAATCAAAAAATTTCAGACAGAAGAAAATGAATTTACCCGCAAACGGGCAGATCTGGATAAACAAATGACTGATTTGCGTGGAAAAACAGATGATCTAAGAGCACAGATTGTGGCGCTCAGCAAAGAGTATAAAGACAAAGTAGTGCAGGAAGCTAAATCGATTACCCTTCTATGGGTGGATGGCATACTGGTAACGCTGGCTGAAAAACATTATGCTGAAGACCGCATCAATATCATCAAGGTAAAACTAAGTGAACTTCAACAGGAAGAAACAAAAGCAATCAGTGAGTTGAAGGATAAAGTTGCGCAGAAAATTGATTTGCAGAAAAAACAACTTAACGAAAAAATTACAGGTAACCGCACCAGACTTTATGATCTGGAACAATTACACAGGGATCGGCTCAGCAGATTAAAAACGGATTTGAATTCGCTAAGAACCAAACTATCAACCGTTAAAACCGAATTGCAAATCAATTCCATGTTAACTGTTGATGAAAAAACTGTACTTGATGATAACAGAAAAGAGTTGGAGAACAGAATAGAGCAGAATCTGAATGAACAAAAGTCCTATGAAGAAAGGTTTGAATCAGATCGGCAGCAATTACAGACTGAAATTAAAGCAGCCGAAGATAAAATCTGGGACTTAACGGTGAATCTTAGTAAGATCCAGGAAGAAGCGTTGAAAGGCCTGAGAAATGCCTTTACATCCAAAAGAAAGATATTGGAAGATGCACGGATTGCACGGGTTGCATCGCTTGAACGCTTAGGCAGCCTTGCAAATGACAAATCAGATCAATATCGAAAAAAACAGTCCGAACACGATTCAAAAGCCAATGCAGAACGCATCCGTTTACTGAGAGCATGTGAAAAAGCAGGATGTTCCTGTTATGGAAGAGATGCCCAGGGAGAATTTAATCTCATCGCCAACAACCGGCTAACCTGTGTAGGATCGATGGAAAATCTGCATGCAAATAACAGTGTCTATTATGGCTGTGAAGAAGAATCCGTCAAATATAAAAGCCATTACCATTCATGGGTAAATGGACTGTCTGATTCCGATATGGATGCGCTCCGAAAATCATCATCGAAGTCGCGATATGATATGATCCTGCAAAAAGTAACTAATTAATTCAATTATACATTATACGATGAAGGCTATTTTAACCGGACTTCTCCTGGTATTCAGTGTACTGGCAGTAGCACAAACGGATGATTTTTTAACATTGGAAACCAAAATCAAAGACCATATCAAAAATGGCAGATGGGATGAAGTCGTAGTTACAGCTCCCGATCTTGTCATCGCTGATCCAACAAAGGGAAATGGTTATTATTATGCAGCATTGGCTTTTTTGAAACTGAACCAGCCTGAAAAAGCTACTGAATATCTGGCACAGGCAGAACCGCTTGCTGATGAAAAGTTGCAAGCTTCCATAGAAGAACTGAGAAAAGAAATTCTGTCCTACCGCGCAGCCAATCAGGTATTGGAATCAGCAGAAAAACAGGAAAAACAAGGTGATAAAAAAGCTGCTGATGAATGGAAAAGACTCTGGGAAATGGACAAATCAAAAACTGAATTTGCCTTGAATGCAGTAGATCTCTACGTGGAGCAAAAAAATTATCCTCAGGCTTTGGACATTTTAAAAGATGCATCATTGGCAAAAGATGCCGGTGCACAAACCTTGTACAAGCGAATTAATAATACACCGGAGATGAATCGCATCAATGGATATAATGAGGCACTTGCACAGGGAAAACAAAATATGAAAAACGGCAATTTCAGCACGGCCATTTCCAATTTCTCCACCGCACTTCGATTTCAATCCAACGATGCTGAAGCCATTAAACAAAAAAAGTTTGCAGAAGATGAACTTGCCTGGCAAACTACCAGAAAAACAAATACACTTGAATCTTTTGAAACTTATTTGAAAGGGAATACACTTCGTAACCATAAAGCTGAAGCCGATGATATTGTACAACGCGCATTAATCCGTTTTGGAAATAAAGCTGCATCGGAAAAGAACTTCAAGGATATGGAATATTATTTCAAAAAATACCAGCAACAATATCCAAACGGATCAGAAATAGCAGCAACCAGACAAACCATGTGCAATGCATATCAGGCTGCAGCTGATACAGATAAAAATAAAAAAACGGCCTATGACCAAAAACAAACGATTACCTACCTCAATAGGATAAAATCGATTTGTTCCGGAACACCGGCACTGGAATCAGCTATCAAAACAGCCAATCGAAAAGCTATTCGTTATGGTCGGCCAAGCAGAGGATTTATAGCCTATGTGTATGATAGCCTGGCGCCAATCGGCTTATCGTTCGGTACCATCAACAACCGCAAGATTGGTATGTATGTTTCGGTAAAAGCCAATGAAGCACTATTTAAAGGCGGCAGTTTTTATACAGTAAATGACCAGGGTGTGTATGAAGACAACGTAATGGATGATATAAGGCCAACAGGCGCTACCCGAACCAATCATTTTGACGGAATGATTGGTCTAACAAAAAAAATCGCCTTCCCGCTATGGCTCTATGCTGGTGGTGGCGTTAATTATTCGCAAGCCTATATTGAAGTGGATGAATACAATGATTCCGGACGTTTTGTTGAAACGGAATGGATCAAAAACACCGATCAGCAATTCTTTAAACCTGTAGTCGAAGCAGGTGCCATTATTGATATCGGCGGCTTCCAGATCCGGGGCGGAGGTAAAATGATTGATTTTGAAGATATTTATTATACAGTCGGAGTGGGATTTTCTTTTCGCCGTTAATTAAACGGCGAAAGAAGTTCCGCAGCCACAGGTTTTGCTGGCATTGGGATTCGTGAACGTGAATCCGCGGTTATTGAGTCCATCCTGCCAGTCGATCTCCATTCCCATCAGGTAGATGCCATGCGATTTATTCATGGTGCAGGGGATATCTTCAATTAAAAACTGTTCATCGCCTTCTTCCACTTTATCAAAACCGAGGATATAACTCATGCCGGAACAACCACCGCCCTTAACCCCTACCCTTAATTGCTGGGTTTTGTCAAATCCCGGATCCTGCATCAGCCGTCTGATCTCAGCTACCGCTCCCGCTGTCATTGTCACCGGCGTTTCTATTGCTGTTTCCATACGTTGCGATTTGTTTCTGCAAAAATAACGATTTTCCTCATCACCCGCCGGGTGGCACCGGTCGGGTGCCACCCGACCGGTGCCACCCGGCGGGTGATGAGCGCAAAAAAACTTTGTGGTGGCCAACAAGCCGTTAAATTTGTTGCTTAATAGCTTAAAACCATGGATAATACCACTGTTTCGATTATTGCCGGCGTTGTTTTATTGGGATTTGTTGTTCTCTACCTTTATTTCTACCGAAAGGATAAAAAATCACTGGCTGCCATTCCTAAGGCGGCACCAGCTGAAACTCCAAAAGAAAACAATCCCAACAAACAAATGCAACTGGCTGCTTACGAACGTTTGGTTATCCTGGCCGATCGGATCGCTCTGCCCAATGTCATCAGCAGAAGCAATGATCCCGCCTTTGATAAACGCACCATGCAACAGTTGCTTACCCAAACCATCAAACAGGAATTTGAATACAATCTCTCCCAACAGATTTATGTAAGCGCGGCAGCCTGGGATGCCATCCGAAATCTGAAAGAACAAAATATAATGATCGTAAACCAGCTTGGAGCCATTTTACCGGACGAGCTGAGCGGTGTTGAATTCAATAAAAAAATAATCGAATTCGTCATGAACCAGCCACAGGGATCCATGCACGGCCTCGTTCAGGAAGCACTCAGCTATGAAGCAAAGAAGTTATTGAGTTGATTGAATTAAACGATTGTTATGGCAGAAAAAAAGATCAGAACTGATAGCGGCATTGAAATTAAACCGGTTTATTATCCCGAAGATCTCCCCTCCAACCGGGATCGCTCCGAACAACCCGGTGAGTTTCCTTTTACCAGAGGTGTTCAGCCGGATATGTACCGTGGCAAACAATGGACCATGCGCCAGTATGCCGGTTTCTCCACGGCGGAAGAAAGCAATAAACGCTATCATTACCTGTTATCTCAGGGAGTATCCGGATTATCCGTCGCTTTTGACCTGCCTACACAAATCGGATACGACAGCGATCATGCCATGTCGGAAGGGGAAGTGGGAAAAGTTGGTGTAGCCATCGATAGCCTGGAAGATATGCAGGAACTATTCAACGGAATCCCCCTTGAATCGGTCAGCACATCCATGACAATCAATGCCACCGGTTTTATCCTACTATCTTTTTATGTGGCACTGGCCAAACAGCAGGGTGCTGATCTTACCAAAATCAGCGGTACCATCCAAAATGATATTCTCAAAGAATATGCTGCCCGAGGTACGTATATCTATCCACCCAAACCCTCCATGCGCATCATCACTGATATTTTTGAGTGGTGCAGTGCTTCCCTACCCAAATGGAATACAATTTCCATTTCGGGTTACCATATCCGGGAGGCCGGCTCTTCGGCTGTGCAGGAAATCGCTTTTACATTATCTAACGGTAAAGCCTATGTGCAGGCAGCAAAGGAACGCGGACTCGATATCAATGTATTCGGAAAACGACTCTCCTTCTTTTTCAATTCACATAATAATCTCTTTGAAGAGGTGGCGAAATTCAGAGCAGCCCGCAGAATGTGGGCAGCCATTATGAAAGAACTGGGAGCAACAGATCCCAAAGCCATGATGTTGCGCTTTCATACCCAAACCGGTGGAAGCACTTTAACTGCACAGCAACCGCAAAACAATATCAGTCGGGTTACCCTGCAAACGCTTGCCGCCGTACTTGGCGGCACCCAATCACTGCATACCAACGGCTATGATGAAGCTCTTTCTTTACCTACGGAAGAAGCGGCCCGCATCGCACTGAGAACCCAGCAAATTGTTGCTTTTGAAAGTGGTGTTGCAGACACTGTAGACCCGCTTGCCGGCTCTTATTTTGTGGAAGCACTCACTGCGGAACTGGAAGAACAGGCTTTCGCGCTTATTGCCCGGATCGATGCCATGGGCGGCAGTGTTGCTGCCATTGAACAGGGGTTCATGCAGGAGGAAATTGCCCGCAGTGCCTACGAATACCAGAAGGGAATTGAAACTGGTGAAAAAATTATAGTAGGCGTAAATAAATTCCAGATTGGAACAGAAGCCCCGATTCCTGTTTTTAAAATCGACGATTCCATCCGCCTGGTACAAACGCAAAAACTAAATGCCCTTAAAAACAACCGGAATCCGGCAATGGTAGATCAGGTATTGCAAAACCTCAACGATATAGCAGCTTCCGGCGAAAATATTATGCCGGCTGTAATTGAAGCTGTTGAACAAAAATGCACCCTGGGTGAAATTGCCGATGAATTACGAAGCGTATTTGGTGAACATCACTGAGTTTTGCTTAAATTACCGCATATCAACTCATCCTTATGCGTATTCCGGTTTTGATACTATCAGCACTCGCTTTTTCCTCGATTTCATTTGCACAATCCGCCATCGATGCCACCATCCAGGCAAAAGCCAAACAGATTTTACCCAAAGTAATTGAATGGAGGCGGCATATCCACCAATATCCTGAGCTTAGCAATCGGGAAACCAAAACAATGGAGTACATCGCCCAACACCTTCGTTCGCTCGGAATCGAAGTGCAGGAAAAAGTGGCAAAAACAGGAGTGGTGGGTTTATTGAAAGGCGGCAAACCCGGACCGGTGATCGCACTGCGTGCCGATATGGATGCATTGCCGGTTGAAGAACGAGTTGATATTCCATTTAAATCTACCGTGCAGGCTGATTATCTCGGACAAACCGTTCCGGTTATGCATGCCTGTGGGCATGATAGTCATGTTGCCATCCTGATGGGAACAGCAGAAGTACTGGCCAGTATGAAAAAGGATCTTGCCGGAACCATCAAATTCATTTTTCAACCTGCTGAAGAAGGTCCGCCAGGTGATGAAGAAGGTGGCGCCCCCTTAATGGTGAAAGAAGGCGTGATGGACAACCCCAAAGTGGATGCCATCTTCGGGCTGCATATTTCTTCCAGTACGGAAAGCGGATCCATCCGTTACAAAGCAGGCCCCTTCATGGCTTCATCCGACTGGTTTACCATCAAAGTTAAAGGCAAACAGGCACATGGATCAGCCCCCTGGGGAAGCATCGATCCAATTGTTGTGGGAACTCAAATCATTGCAGGACTGCAGACAATTGTAAGTCGGCAGGAAAATATAGTGAAAGCGCCGGTAGTGATCACGGTTGGCAAATTTCACAGTGGTGTAAGAAGTAATATCATACCGGAAGAAGCCATTTTGGAAGGCACGATACGTACCCTTGATGCAGAAATGCAAAAAGATGTGCATGAACGACTCAGAAAAACGGCACAGAAAATTGCCGAAGCAAGTGGTGCAACAGTGGAAGTTTCCATTGATACAAAAACCCTGGTAACCACCAATGATTCCAGCTTAACCAACATGATGGTCCCCTCCCTTCAGAAAGCTGCCGGAAAAGACAGGGTACAGACCCAATCCTGGACAACCGGAGCCGAAGACTTCTCCTTCTTCGGAGAAAAAGCCCCGGCCTTATTTTTTAATCTGGGCGGAATGCCTGTTGGAACCGATCCTGCAAAAGCACCCGGGCACCACACTCCTGATTTTTATATCGATGACAGTCAGCTGGATGTAGGTGTCAAAGCTTTCTGCCACCTGGTATTTGATTATGCCACCCTCCAATCCAAACAAAAAACGCCTGCAAAAAAAGGCTTTTAGCAATGGAATACCGACTTGTTCAGGAGCTTCCTGAGATGGAAGAAATCCTCGTCTTGCAACGAGCCAATCTCAAACAAAACCTGGATGCTGTTACAAAAGAAAGTCAGGGTTTTGTAACACTGCAACATGATATCAACCTGCTTCAAAAAATGCATGCAGTAATGCCTTCAGTTATTGCTCGAGAAAAGGATCAGCTGGCAGGTTACGCATTATCGCTTCCAATTGACTGTATCGACCTGTTTCCTGAATTAAATGGCATGTACAGCCAGCTGCCTGCCATGCGCTTTAAAGGGCATCCTATGGCCAATAAACGCTATTATTATTTGGGACAGATCTGCGTTGCGGCAGCTTTTCGCGGACAGGGAATTTTTCAGGGATTGTACCAGGCTCATGCAAAATACTTCGGCAAGCAGTTTGACTGTATGGTTACGGAGGTATCGCCTTTGAACAAACGATCCATGGCGGCCCATCTGAAAATGGGCTTTGAAGTCATCCACGAATACGAAGATGAAAGCGGCGAATGGCGCGTAATTGCATGGGACTGGTTCTGAATAGCTCCTGCTTCTCTTATTTTTTCTGCTCTTTTGCCCAGGTATCTTTCAGGGTAACCGTTCTGTTGAAAATAAGTTTTTCTTCATTGGTATCCTTATCCAGACAGAAATACCCTTTCCGCAAAAACTGATAGCGTTCTTCAAATCGGGATTTCATCAAAGCCGGTTCAGCATATACATGATCAATCACTTTCAGGGAATCGGGATTTATATAGGATTTGAAATCTCCTTCTTCGCTGGAAGGATCCTCCACTTTGAAAAGGCGATCATACAATCTGATTTCAGCTGATACTGCATGTTTTGCACTTACCCAATGCAGGGTACCCTTCACATTAATTCCGGAAGTATCGGAACCACTTTTACTCTCCGGTATATACGAACAATGCAGTGCTGTGATTTTTCCTTCTGCATCTTTCACCACTTCATCACAACGGATAATATACGCACTTTTGAGTCGGACCATTTGTCCGGGTGCCAACCGGAAAAATTTCTTCGGTGCCACTTCCATAAAATCTTCTGCCTCAATATAAAGTTCCCTGCTGAAAGGAATATCGCGATGTGTGCTGGTTTCAGCCTCCGGATTGTCTTCACTTGAAAGCATTTCTTCCTGTCCCTCCGGATAATTGGTCAGGATTACTTTAAGCGGATCAAACACCACCATGCGACGCAGCGCAATTTTATTCAGGTCTTCCCGCACGCAGAATTCCAATAAGGAAACATCAATCATGTTTTCTCTTTTTGCGATACCGATCCGATCACAAAAATCAACTATACTGGAGGGCGTATAACCTCTTCTTCTCAGTCCCGAAATAGTTGGCATACGCGGATCATCCCATCCTGTTACATGCTTTTCATTTACCAGTTGAAGCAGTTTTCGTTTACTCGTAACGGTATAGTTCAGGTTGCGACGGGCAAATTCATATTGGTGAGAAGGATAAATTTCCAATTCTTTAATACACCAGTCGTATAATTCGCGATGGGGTACAAATTCCATGGTACAAAGAGAATGGGTTACTTCTTCGATAGAATCGCTTTGTCCATGTGCAAAATCATACATCGGATAAATGCACCAGGCATCTCCGGTCCGATGGTGATGTGCATGTTTGATCCGATACAAAACAGGATCACGCATGATCATATTGGGATGCGCCATATCGATTTTAGCACGTAGTGTGCGACTGCCATCAGCAAACTCCCCCGCTTTCATCCGGGCAAATAAATCCAGGTTTTCTTCAACTGACCGTTCTCTGAACGGACTGTTCACACCCGGCTGTGTGGTGGTTCCTTTCATGGAAGCAATTTGTTCTGAGCTGGAATCGTCTACATAGGCCAGTCCTTTATTTATGAGCTGGAGGGCGAAGGCATATAACTTTTCAAAATAATCAGAAGCGAACAATTCGTTTTTCCAGGTAAAACCCAGCCATTTGATATCTTCCTTGATACTCTCCACATATTCGGTATCTTCTGTAACCGGATTGGTATCATCAAAACGGAGATTGGTATACCCGGGGTATTTTTTGGTGAGGCCAAAATTCAGGCAGATACTGGATGCATGACCGATATGCAGGTATCCATTGGGTTCCGGAGGGAAACGGGTAATAATGGAACTATATTTTCCGGCAGCCAGGTCGGCTTCAATAATTTCTTCAATAAAATTCAGGCCTTTCTCTTCTTCTTTCTTGATTTCGCTCATATTGTAAAGATTCCTTTGGAAGGGCGAATTTACACCCTTTTCCCGTAGGGTTCAAGGGCTTAATTCCGAGCTCCGAAAAGCAAACTTCCCACCCGGATCAGATTAGAACCCTCTTCCAGCGCAATTTTATAATCACCGCTCATACCGAAACTAAGGAGGGGCTTCTTATCTGTTTGCTTGATTTTCGGCAGAAAGGTGGTTGCCCATTGTACCAGTTGACGGAATTCTGTCCTTATCTGTTGTGGGTCATCTGTATTTGACGCCATTCCCATCATCCCTCTAATATGTACTCCCCGGAATGCTTCCGGATCCTGCTGAATAGCCTGAACCAAGTCGTCCAGATCAGTTGCATCCATTCCAAATTTGGTTTCTTCCCTGGCGATGAATACCTGCAGCAGACAATCCACCTGCCGGTTTATTTTCATTGCCTGTTTACTGATTTCCTTTAAGAGTTTGATACTATCAACCCCATGAATCAGATGAACGAAAGGAACCAGGAATTTTACTTTATTCGTTTGCAGGTGACCGATATAGTGCCAGCGAATATCGGTTGGCAGGAGGCCCTGTTTCTCCACCAGTTCCTGTACATAATTTTCACCAAAATCACGTTGTCCTGCTTCATAAAGTGCGCGTATATCCTGAACCGGTTTGATTTTACTGACTGCCACCAGTGTAGCCTGTACGGCCTTGCATTCATTGATTATCTGCTGATAGTTAGGTAGGTTAATTGCCATCAGACAAAGATAAGGAAGGTGAAAGGTGAAAAGTGAGAAGTGAAACAGAGAGATGCGTCCTTTCACGTTTCACCTTTCACGTTTCACCAAAAAAAAGCGCCCTTCTTTCGAAGCGGCGCTCAAGCAAGCAAAACCAAACCTATTTTAGTACGGAACGACCGATTACAATTCGCTGTACTTCAGATGTACCCTCATAAATCTGGGTAATCTTGGCATCGCGCATCAATCGTTCAACGTGGTATTCCTTAACATAACCATAGCCACCGTGTATCTGCACAGCCTCTGTTGAAATCCACATGGCTGCTTCCGATGCAAATACTTTTGCCATTGAACTACTCAGCGTATAATCCTTCTTATTATCTTTTTCCCAGGCTGCTTTCAAACACATCAGACGGGCAGCTTCCACTTTGGTAGCCATATCCGCCAGTTTGAACTGTATCGCCTGGTGTTGCATTATTTCTTTTCCAAACGCCTTCCGTTGTTTGGAATAAGCAACTGATAATTCATACGCTCCACTTGCAATTCCAAGGGCCTGCGAAGCTATTCCAATTCGTCCACCTGCCAATGTTTTCATCGCAAATTTAAACCCAAATCCGTCTTCCCCAATGCGGTTTTCCTTCGGTACTTTTACATCCGTAAAGGAAATGCTATGCGTATCACTTCCCCGAATCCCCATTTTATTTTCTTTCGCACCAACGCTTACACCGGGCCAGTTTTTTTCAACTATAAAAGCATTGATTCCAGAAGATCCTTTGCTTAAATCTGTTTGTGCTATAACCAGATAAACAGATGCGGAAGAACCATTCGTAATCCAGTTTTTAGTACCATTCAGGAGATAATAGTCGCCTTTATCTTCTGCTGATGTCCGTTGCGAGGTAGCATCACTTCCAGCTTCCGGCTCACTCAATAAAAATGCACCAATATACAACTCACCATCCTTTTTACCCTGAGCTAATGGCGTCAGGTATTTCTTCTTCTGGTCTTCATTTCCAAACGTTTCCAGTCCCCAGCAAACCAGACTGTTATTAACGCTCATACAAACACTGACACTTGCATCCACTTTACTTATCTCTTCCATTGCCAGCACATAACTGATCGTATCCATTCCTGCCCCGCCATAGGCAGGATCTACCATCATTCCCATAAAACCCAGATCAGCCAATTGCAGTATCTGTTCTTTTGGAAATTGCTGTTTTTCATCGCGCTCAATTACTCCCGGCAAACATTGCTGTTGTGCAAAATCCCGGGCTGCCTTTTGGATCATCAACTGTTCTTCTGTCAACTGAAACTGCATGGGATAAGCTTAAAGTGGAGCAAAAATAGCAGAAAAAACAGTTCAACTAACGTTTGTTAGCTATTATTTTATAAAAAGGTATCTCTTCTAAAATTAATTAGTTCGTTTTGCAACTATCTAATTTTCATTGATTTACTTCCTAGATTTAAATAATGAAAAAACTGGACCGCGACTATTGGAATGAGCGTTACCGCCTGGCTGATACCGGTTGGGATATAGGATCCGCATCTCCCCCCCTGACCGCCTATATCGATCAACTCACAGATAAGAATATTCGAATTTTAATTCCCGGCTGTGGCAATGGATATGAGGTTGAATATCTGTTGAAAGCAGGATTTAAACAGATCACTGTAATAGATATTGCGCCTGATTTAACGGAAGCACTTCGTAAACGTTTTCAAAAATGGGAAGGAAAAGAATTGCAGATACGAACTGGAAATTTTTTTGAACTAAATGGAGCATTTGATCTCATTCTGGAACAAACTTTTTTCTGTGCACTTGATCCATCCCTGAGACCAGATTATGTTTCGAAAATGGCGTCACTGCTTTCAGTGGATGGTAAGCTGGTGGGCGTTTTATTTAATCGTTCCTTTGAAGGCGGGCCTCCATTCGGTGGTTCAAAAGAAGAATATGAAACCCTCTTTAAAAAAGAATTCAGCAGGAGAATAATGGAACCCTGTTACAATTCCATTACTCCCCGGCTGGGTGCTGAACTCTTTATACAAGTACAAAAATAAACGGACAATTTATTTTGGCATTACTACACTGTCGATCACATGAATTACACCATTGCTGGCTTTCAAATCGGTTGCAGTTACCCATGCGGTACCACCAGTTTCGTCGGTTAGCTTCACTTTGCCACCATCCAGCGTTGCTGTTAATTTGCCTCCGCTAACGGTAGATAATACTGCTTTACCACCACCGGATTGAATTGCTTTGATCACTGCTGCAGCATCCAGCTTTCCTGCCACTACATGGTACGTAAGTACTTTGGTAAGCGTTGCTTTTGCTTCCGGTTTTAATAATCCATCAACCGTACCTGCAGGAAGTTTGCCAAATGCAGCATTTGTTGGTGCAAATACAGTGAATGGTCCGGCACTTTGTAAGGTTCCTACCAGGTCTGCCGCTTTTACTGCAGCAACTAGTGTGGAATGATCTGCACTACCTGCAGCTACACCAACAATATCTTTACTTTGTGCGTTTGCTGTTAAAACAGAGGCAGCTGAAATCAACATGAAAAGGAAAAACTTTTTCATAACAAATTTTAATGGTTAAATGATGAATTGATTACGCCGGCGTGCTATAGATAACCCAAAAACTCAGCCAATGTTTTGCAGATTGATTAAATCACTGCTCTTTATTTCATGCTTTGGCAATACTTTATAAGCTGTGGAAGAGATGGTAATGCAGGAGGGTTGGAGAGTGAACAGAAGGGGAAGGGGAAAAAGGAGGAAAGGGAGGAAAAGTAGAAGGCCCGGACTAAAATAAATTATTACCCGAATGGAAAAATCCCCATCACCTTTCACCTTTCACCTCTCTCCTTTCACCTCTCTCCTTTCACCTCTCACCTTTCACTTTTCACCTCCAATGGTTCCTGCTGGCTCAGGCAATGGAAACTGCCGAGGCCCCAGATGATTTCAGTAGAATCTATTCCGATGGCTTCACGATCCGGGAAACATTCCTGAATGATGCGCAAAGCTTTCTCATCTTTGGGAGAACGGAAAGTTGGAACAATTACATATTTATTGGCGATATAAAAATTGGCATAGGAACAGGGTAACCGCTGATCATCAAAGACCAATTCATCGGGCATGGGCAGTTCAACAATATTTACCTGTTTACCATTCAGCAGTCGCATTTGCTGTAACTGCTTTAAATTGGTTTGCAACAATTCATAGTTTTCATCTCCCTTGTTTTCTTCAATCACCGTCAATACCGTATCCTCATTTACAAATCGAACGGTATCATCTATATGTCCGTCGGTATCATCACCCACAATACCTTCATCCACCCATAATACCTGCTGCACGCCGTAATATTGCTGCAGGTACCATTCAATTTTTTCCTGATTAAGTGTTGGGTTTCTGTTGGGGTTCAACAAACAGGCTGTGCTCGTTAAAACGGTTCCCTTTCCATTAAATTCTACTGAACCGCCTTCCATCACTATACCCGGATGAAATACCGGCAAACCAAAATGTTCTGCTATTCGGGTTGGAATTACATCATCCAAATCAAAAGGAGGATATTTACCCCCCCAGGCATTGTACCCCCAATCTACAATTGCTTTGGGTTTGTCAGCAGCAGGGTTGATCAAAAAAGCCGGACCATGGTCCCTGCACCAGGCATCATTGGTGGGAAAGAAAAAGAAATCAACCTGAGTAAGATCCACGCCAGCTTTCTCCAAATGAGACAAGGCAAAGGACTTCATTGCTTCATCCCGCACATTTATGCAGACCCTTTCACTTTTTGCCAGCCATTTAATGAATTCGGCATAATATGGAAATATCGTGTGGATTTTTCCAGGCCAGCTTGCTTCCTTATGTGGCCAGCTTAGCCAGGTAGCCCTGTGTGGTGCAAATTCTGCCGGAAAATAATAACCCAGTTCGGCCGGTGTATTAAGACTCATCAATGTATCGTTTGGTTATTGGCTGATAAGAATCAATTCTTCTGTCGCGCATAAACGGCCAATGGGTTCTATAACGCTCGGTTTTGGAGAGATCCAACCCAAGTACAGTTACTTCTTCTTCTTCATAGGATGCCTGGTATAGTACCGTTCCAAATGGATTACTGATAAAGGAACCTCCCCAGAATTTCATGGCACCATCCTGCTCAAATCCAACCCGGTTCACACTAACCACATGTACTCCATTGGCAACAGAGTGACTGCGCTGTATGGTCTGCCAGGCATTATATTGCTCTGTATTGGTTGCTTCATCCTGTGAAGTTGCCCAACCTATTGCTGTAGGATAAAATAGAATTTCAGCGCCCATTAATGCAGTTATACGGGCTGCTTCCGGATACCATTGATCCCAGCAGATCAGCACGCCAAAGGTGGCAAACTTTGTTTTGAAAACCTTGTACCCCAAATCACCTGGTGTAAAATAAAACTTCTCGTAATATGCCGGATCATCGGGTATATGCATTTTGCGATACTTGCCCAGATAGCTCCCATCCGCATCCAGCACCGCCGTGGTATTATGATACAATCCCTGCGCTCTTTTTTCGAATAAACTTGCAATGATCACCACACCCAGTTCTTTGGCCACCGAACTTAGGGTTTCTGTAGACGGACCAGGAATGGGTTCTGCCAGTTCGAAATTGGCATAATCTTCCACATCGCAAAAATAAAGGGAGGTAAACAGTTCCTGCAAACACACAATCTGTGCACCTTTTGCAGCGGCCTGTTTAACTCCCGCTATAGCTTTTTGTAAATTTTCTTCTTTATTGGCGGTACATCTCATCTGCACCATGCCTACCTGTACAGTTGACATTCACTTGAATTTTGAGCGCCAAATGTAAGAAGAGTTCCCGACTATCAGGCCCGTCCCATCTGTTTAAGGAAGGAAACATGTGATGCGATAGCAAGCCTTGTTTTTGGGTACTCAATATAAGGCACACCGTATTCAGCACAGGCTTTCTTGATGATCTTGCTGATGGCAGGATAATGTACGTGTGAAATTTTGGGGAAAAGGTGATGTTCCACCTGGAAATTTAATCCGCCAACCAGCCAGCAAACAATTTTATTACCGGTGGCAAAATTAGCGGTGGTTTTCAACTGGTGAACAGCCCACTCATCTTCCAATCGGCCTGTTTCAACATCCGGCACCGGAAAAGCGGTATGCTCCACGGTATGTGCCAACTGGAATACAATACTCAGTACGAATCCCGCAAACATGGTGAATACCAGGAAGCCAACCAACCAGGAAGTGAAACCCAGCATATAAATCGGCAATCCCACATACAGGAAGAGATTAAATACTTTGAACGACCAGAAAGTGATATGATCACTTAATTTCATTTTTTTCAATGGCATGCTTCCGATCTTGCTGGCGAAGTATTTGGTATAATCCAATACGAAAATCCAGAGGATATACAACAGGGAATAAAGCAACCAGAAATAAAGGTGCTGGTACTTGTGAAATTTGTATTTGGGCTGAGTGGTACTCATCCGCATCCAGGGCTGGATATCAATATCATCATCCAGTCCGTCTACATTTGTATAGGCATGGTGAATCACATTGTGTTTTACATTCCACATAAAACTACTTCCTCCCAGTACATTCAGGGAAAATGCAGCCACCTGATTTAACCACTTGTATTTACTGAAACTACCATGCGCACCATCGTGCATGATATTAAAACCGATGGCGGAAACAATTCCACCCAACAACAAACATTCCAGGATGGCTACCCAGGTTACCGGGGTAAAAAACACCAGGTGTACATAGGTAAACACAAAAGCAACCAACAGGATAATCGCCTTTGTGTAAAGGGTCATATTTCCGGTTGTGGACTTTCCTTTTTCTTCAAAATACTGATTGATTCGTCTTTTTAATTCAGAATGAAAAGACTGAGCGGTGGAGCTAAACTTTGGAGTAACCATGAGATAAATAACAGGTTCGAAATACAAAATAAGGGATAAAGGTACGAAAATCCGGCACGATGGAAATTTCTGTTTACCCTAAAACTGTTAATATTAGGTCTCGTTCTGAATCAATGCATCAAGACTACTGATTCCCAATGTTTTCTGCGTGGTAAATCCTTCCGCAAACCGAACTCCAATCCTTTTCCCCAGCATTCTTGCCCTGGCCACCACAGATTCCCGGAAATCAGGGGTGGAAATATAGGTGGTTGGTCCTTCAGTTTCCATATCCGGATTATAAAACTGGGTGGAATAGGCTTCGATTGCTTTCATTCGCTGATCAAAAACATCTGAAATATCCACCAGAAAGTCTGGCTCATGCAGACGATCCTGGATATAATGCAGCACATATTTGGGACGCCAGCGATCCTGTAACTGACCCGCATCGTCGCTGGTTTCAATTTTGATCAGTCCGGCCAGGAAGCAGGCTTCCGCAATCAGTTTACCCGCCCGCCCATGATCCGGATGTCGATCTTCCAAAGCATTGGACAGCACTATTTCAGGTTGATATTTCCGAAGTACACGAATCAGTTGCAACTGATGTGCCGCATCATTTGCAAAGAAACCATCTTTCATTTTGAGGTTCTCACGGACATGAACACCCATTATTTTTGCCGCTTCTGCAGCTTCCGCATACCGGGTTTCAATTGTTCCCCGGGTTCCCAGTTCTCCCTGGGTAAGATCCAGAATCCCTACTTTTTTTCCCCGCTTTATTTCATTGATGATGGTGCCAGAACAACCCAGTTCCACATCATCCGGATGAACTCCAATGGCTAGTACGTCAAGTTTCATAATCTGCAAATGTAGTGCGTTTAATATCTTACCTTTGCGCAAATTTTGATATATGATAACATTTGATGGGTTAGGACTTGATGAGCAATTGGTTAAAGCGACGACAGCCCTTGGATTTGTAACACCTACCCCGATTCAGGAAAAAGCAATCCCGATTTTGCTTAGCGGAACCACTGATTTAGTGGGACTTGCACAAACCGGCACCGGAAAAACGGCTGCCTTTGGATTACCTCTTTTACAATTGATTTCACCCGCTGATAAATACCCACAGGCGCTGGTTGTTTGTCCAACCCGCGAACTCTGCATGCAGATTGTTACTGAAATGGAGTTGTTTAAAAAATTTAAACCCTCCATCAATTTGGTAGCTGTTTATGGTGGTACTGCTATTGGAGCACAGATCCGCGATATTAAGCGCGGTGTCCATATTGTGGTTGCAACTCCAGGTCGTCTGATTGATCTGATTGAGCGGAAAGCAATCAATCTGGAGCAAATTAAATACGTTGTGCTGGATGAGGCAGATGAAATGTTGAATATGGGATTCCAGGATGATATTGAATTCATTCTGAAAAACACACCAAAACGGGAAAGTACCTGGTTGTTCAGTGCTACCATGCCACCTGAAATCAAAAAGGTGAGCAAGCGCTATATGAAAGATCCGCAGGAAGTGCAGGTGGGTAAAGTAAATACCGGCAATAAAAACATTGATCATCAGTATTATATTACTTCTGCCCAACACCGTTATGAAGCACTGAAGCGTCTCATTGACTTTAATCCGGGTATGTATGGAATTATTTTTACGCGTACCAAACTGGATGCGCAGGATATTGCTGAAAAACTGACCCGCGAAGGGTACGATATCGATGCCCTGCACGGTGATCTTACCCAGGCACAACGCGACAAAGTAATGGGACAATTCCGTGATAAAAGCCTGCAGTTACTGATTGCAACCGATGTGGCAGCAAGAGGTATTGATGTGAAAGAAATTACGCACGTAATCAATTATGAATTGCCGGATGATATAGAAGTGTATACACATAGAAGCGGACGTACCGGACGTGCCGGTAAAACCGGAATCTGTATGTCAATTGTGCATAGTCGTGAGACATTCCGTTTACGTCAGATAGAAAAGATCGTTCAGGCACCTTTCAATAAGTTGGAAATTCCAACTGGTAAGGATGTTTGCCGCAAACAGTTTTTCTACTTCATGGACAAATTGCTGGAAACCGATATCAGCCATGGCAACTACGAAACCTATGTTCCCATGCTGGAAGAAAAGTTTGCTGATATGAGCAAGGAAGATATCCTTAAGCGGGTAGCTGCAATGGAATTTGATCGCTTTCTGAAATATTATGATAATGCAGAAGACCTGAATATCAGGGAAGATCGCAATAGATTAAGACAACAGCCGAGCCGTGATTTTGGTCAGCGGGGTGATGCCGGAAGAGGAAGAGAAGCTGTGCGTGGACGCGCATATGAAGGTCCATCCAATACTACCAAACTCTTTGTTAATCTTGGTACGAAAGATGGTTTTTACAAAGCCAGCTTTTTGCAGTTTATTCTTGATATGAGTGAACTCAGAAAGGAGTCTTTAGGTCGCATTGATATGAAGGAAATGAACAGCTGGGTGGAAGTTGATAAAGCTGCAGCTTCTAAAATGATCAAGGCTATTGATGGAAAAACCTATAAAGGCCGCAAAATCCGGATGAATGATGCCAACCGCTAGTGGTTTGGCTATTTGAGCCGGGTAAGTTAGTTTCGCAAATCAGGTACTATTAATTCAACCTATAATTAAACTATAGATTATGGCATACGACGTTCTTGTGATTGGTAGTGGACCCGGCGGTTATGTAGCCGCTATCCGTGCATCACAGTTGGGTTTTAAAACAGCCGTTATTGAGAAAGAAAGTCTGGGTGGCGTTTGTCTGAACTGGGGTTGTATCCCAACCAAGGCGCTGCTGAAAAGCGCTCAGGTTATGGAATATATCAAACATGCAGAAGCTTATGGTATTGAAGCGAGCGGTAAGCAAAACTTTGAAAAAGTAATCAAACGCAGTCGGGGTGTTGCAGATAAAATGAGTAAAGGGGTGCAGTTCCTGATGAAGAAAAACAAGATCGATGTGATCATGGGTTTCGGAAAAGTACAGGGCAAAGGAAAAGTGGAAGTAAGCAAAGCAGATGGTACCAAAGAAGTGGTTGAAGCAAAACATATCATCATCGCAACAGGTGGTCGCAGCCGGGAATTACCGAGCCTGAAACAGGACGGTAAAAAAGTGATCGGCTATCGCGAAGCAATGGTTTTACCGCAGCAGCCAAAATCAATGATTGTGGTTGGTAGCGGCGCTATCGGCGTTGAATTTGCTTATTTCTATAACAGCATGGGAACTAAAGTTACCATCGTTGAATTCATGCCTAGAATTGTTCCGGTAGAAGATGAAGATATTTCCAAAGAACTGGAAAAATCCTACAAAAAATCCGGGATCGAAATAATGACGAATGCATCGGTTGAATCAGTTGATACTTCCGGTTCCGGCGTAAAAGCGAAAGTTAAGACTGCCAATGGCGAAGTGACGCTGGAAGCTGATATCGTATTGAGTGCTGCCGGTGTGGTTGCCAATATTGAAGGCATCGGCCTGGAAGAAAACGGTATTAAAACAGATAAGGGTAGAATTGTAGTTGATAAATTTTACCAGACAAGTGTTCCAGGTGTGTATGCAATCGGAGATTGTGTACCCGGACAGGCACTGGCACATGTTGCTTCAAAAGAAGGAATTATCTGTGTTGAAAATATCGGCTACGCAGAGAAAAAATACCATCATCAGCCGGAAGCACTGGATTATAACAATGTTCCGGGTTGTACCTATTGCACACCTGAAATTGCTTCTGTCGGATTTACGGAGAAAGCTGCCAAAGAAGCCGGATATGAAATTAAAGTGGGTAAATTCCCATTAAGTGTATCAGGAAAAGCACAGGCGGCTGGTGCTACTGAAGGTTTTATAAAAGTAATTTTCGACGCCAAATACGGTGAGTGGCTTGGTACGCACATGATTGGTTACAATGTAACCGAGATGATTGCTGAAACCGTTGTTGCCCGCAAACTGGAAACCACTTACCACGAAGTACTCAACAGCATCCACCCGCACCCAACCATCAGCGAGGGCATTAAAGATGCAATTGAAGTGGCGTACGGAGAAGCGATACATTTGTAGGTGAAAGGAGAGAGGTGAGACGTGAAAGGTGAAAGACTCGAAAGACTCAAAAGAATCGAGAGTATAACTTACAATAGGATCTGGATCTCCAGATACAAAAAAAGAAGCAGTCTGATTGGGCTGCTTTTTTTATGTAAGCAGGTTTTAACCTGGAGGTTCATTATTGAGCGATGAGCCAATTGATTGGGGAAATGAGCCAATTAAAAGACCTGTGAGCCAATACGAATTTTCATAAACAATTGAAAGACAGATTCATATAACTTATTATGGAAATTCACGCAGGCGCTATCCTCCGTAATCCTTCGTTATCCTCCGTTTTCTTCCGTACATCGTTTTAGCTTCGATTTGCCTTCCCTTTCCCCACGCTTTAGTTTCCCTTTATCCTCCCCTTCCCCACAATTCCCATTCGTTGTACGCCAGCTCTATTATCATTATCGGCTAATTTTCGGCTCTATTTCGTCTCTTTTTCAGCTCTGTTCCGGCTTTGTTTCGACTTGTTCTATCTTCGATTACCTTAGGAGTACCTGCTGCAAAATCCTATCAAAACACTATTATAACCAAACTTTGTACAACCATCTAACAACCTCAACCACCCCGAAACCATTCCCCTTCTCCTCCCCTCTCTTTTCCCCCCTCTCCCTCTTCCTACATCTTAACAAACTTCCCTACCGGCTGTCCTGCCTTATCGGTTTTGATCAGGTATTGCCCGGGCGTAAGCGTTCCGATGGGAACGATAACCTGATTTCCACGGATAGGTACCTGCATTATCTGCTGGCCCATTAGGGAATAAATGAATAGTTTCTTTTGTTTAAATTTTTCAAAATCCGTTATTTCCACGCGGATCACCGTGGAGGCGGGAACAGGGAAAATCTGTAATGGCTGGGGCTTGATTTCGGATGGATCCGATTGTCCCCAGTTGGGATCAATGGGATCGCCGTCGGTTTGCAGGGCGAGGCCGGCCAACAGACTGTTCCGGGCTCCATTGACATCAAAAACGGAACGCATTTTCGCTTTCTGACCCAATGTAAACATATACATACAGCTATCATCGGTCAGGTCCATATAATTCATGTACATATCACCCTTCGGATCATCTCCGCAGGTATTGAGAATACCAGACGGACATCCCCTGTTATAGCCTTTCTGCTTCGGGGTATCATCAATCCCGTCATCTCCGCAATATGAATCGCCCCAAATATGTTTAAGTCCCAGCCAGTGGCCGATTTCGTGAACTGCCACCCGGCCAAGCGTATATCGACCCTGTTTATTAAGGGTACCAAAAACCTGGTGGTTCAACACAACTCCATCGGTGGACGGATGATCACCCGGCATACTCGAATAGCCCATGATACCTCCCACCATATTGCCAACCCATATATTAAGGTAATGGGCAGATGGCCAGGCATTATCCCCGCCTTTGGAACTATACTTGATACGGTCATCCATGGAAAACATGGTAACCCCGGTTTTTACCCGCAGGATTCCGGTAGTCGGTTTGCCTGCCGGATCCACTCTTGCCAGTTCAAAACGAATCATGCAGCTGGCCACCAGTTGCTTAAAACGATCCGGAACCCGAACCAGGTCGGCATTGGCAGCCTGAAAATCACGGTTAAGTGCATCCAACTGTGCCTGAACCTGTGCATCTGAAACTGCTACCGATCCGGATTGCAGGATATGCACTACAACGGGCACTACAATCTGTGCAGGCACCACCAGTACCGGCGCTAAGGGAACAGAAGAAATTGCGGAAGAAGTTGAAATGGAAGAAGTTGTTGTGGAAGTAGTTTCTATGGAAGAAGTATTGAAACCGACGTTGGAGTAATTCCCGGAAGTAGAATAATTTCCATGAATCGGCCTGCTGTCCTGGGCACACTCTTTTTGAGCGAAAAGCCAGGCAGGCACAGATATCAACAGAAAGAGTATAATGATCCGTCTCATGAAAAAGGGTATTAAGACGGCCAATCATAGCGTGGATCAACAGAAATTCATCGGGTAGATTTTGACGAAGTTTGTCAAAGGATATTCAGAGAAGAATTGTAAAACAAGGGCTTTTTTGTTGAAATTCAAAGAGTAGTAACATATTTTTTGGAGTTTTTAGCCGAATGGAAATGGTCGGATTGGTACCTTTGCCTGCATGTTTAGAATGAAATCAATACCAGCCTGTATTTCCGCCAGCTGTTTGGCTATAAGCCTTGTTGCCTGTAATAATGGAGGGGAACCTGCCGGATCAACCCCTTCCCAGCCGGCCAATACCCTCCCCCCACCCGCCAGTTTCCAGGTGAATCTGGTAAATACCTACCCGCATGATACCAGTTCTTATACGCAGGGATATGTTGTGTATAAAGGTCAATTGCTGGAGGGCACAGGCGGCAAACCCGGGGATAATCCATATGAATCAAGAATTTCAAAAATTGACCTGCCTTCGGGTAAGGCTAATCTTACACAAAAGCTGAGTACCGCTTATTTTGGGGAAGGGATAACGGTCTTTAATGATAAATTATACCAACTAACCTGGAGAGAAAAAGCCGGCTTTATTTATGACCCTGTTACACTTAAAAAAACCGGAGAATTTCAGATTAAAACAGAAGGATGGGGATTAACCCACGACAGCACTAACCTGATTTTGTCGGATGGCTCCAGCAACCTGTATTTTCTGAATCCGGAGAATTTTACCACCTCCCGCATTCTTACTGTTTCCGACCAATATGGCCCGGTAAATAATTTAAATGAACTGGAATTTATAAATGGCTATATCTATGCAAACAGATGGCAGACGAATTTTATTCTTAAAATAGATCCATCAAACGGCCAGGTGGTAGGTAAGGCAGATTTGTCAACTCTGCTGGATTCACTGAAACAACAATATTTCAAAAACACGGATTATAATAATGGAGATGCAGTTTTAAATGGCATTGCCTATGATGCTGCTTCCGGAAAAATTTATATAACAGGTAAACTCTGGCCGGTCTTATTTGAAGTAAGCTTTAATTAGGTTTTTCGCATTACGTAAATCAGTGAACTTGCTTTCTCTTTATCTCTCATGGCTTTTTGATTGGACTTCCAGCCCTGCAAAAAAGCGTTGACATGATTGGGTTTTCCGTTTTTATAATTTTCACTTAACATACTTACGTAGAAGCTGTCGAACCACATAGGAATTGTTTTTTCAATCTGCAGTCCAGGTAACTCCATCAACCTGCGCATGGAAGCGGGTGAAAAATGATACAGGTGACGTGGCACATCATATGCTGCCCAAAAATTCTGATAATAGGTTGCATCGCCGGATGTATAATTGGGAACTGCCACAATCAACCGGCCATCCTGTTTCAATAACTGAACAATTGTTTTTACATATTCCTGCAAGGCATGTACATGTTCCAACACATGCCACATGGAGATCACATCAAACCTTCCTGATTCCAATCGAAACAGGCTATCCGGCTCCAGCAATTGCAATTGATATTTATCACGCGCTATGGAACGCGCGCCTGCATCCGGCTCAAGACCGGTAACCTGCCATCCTGCATGTTTCATGGTATGCAGGAAGGCTCCAGTACCAGCACCGATATCCAGCAAATGTCCCGATTTTCGTCCGCTTACTTCCACTATCAGCCTGCTCTTGGAACGAAGGGTATATTTCCTGACCCAATGGTACAATGTATTGATGATTCCCTTCTTTGTATCGTTATGTGAAATATAGTCAGCTGATTGATAATAGGTTCCTATTGATTCCTGATCAGGAATATCCTGGGTAAACTGAAATGAACAGGATTCGCATTTCCAAACAGAAAATATTTCTTTGGAAACAGAATAATCGGGTATAACCTGGAATTCCTTAACAGATGTACTGCTGCAAACCGGACAAGTACTGTAATGAATCAATGCCATGATCAGTGGTTAAGATTTCTACTGGTGGATGGCATCTGATATACAGGAACTTTTTGCTGATTTCCACTGGTACGAACACCGGCATCCTGCCTGAAATAATGAAATACAGCAAAACTTATTGCGATGGCTGCCAGAATCAGGGCAGCAATCCACCAGGAACCTCGTTCAATATAAACATCATCTGTTTGTCCGTCAGACAAGTCAGAAGCTATTACTTCCCGATCACCAACAAGAATGGAATGTTCTGCATGTTCGCGAAGAACGCGATTGGCGGTAACCGGAGCAGGAAGATCAAAAGAAGGTGTTTCCGTTTCAAATGAAATTTCCCCTTTTTCATCGGCTACAAAATTTCCCAATCCCGGCCAGTTGGCTACTTCATTTGCCCTGATTTTTGCCCGAAGACCATAGGCAAATTCATTGTACCATTTGATAGCTTCAAAATCAGGCACACCCAGCCGATTTGCCAGGTAGCCAAATAAATCCTTATCGGGAGCATCAAAATACTGATCAAATCGAAATCTGTAGAGGGGCGACAAAATCCGGGTATTAACAAAATCAGTTCTGGCGGGCAAACGCTCCATATGAAGCGTCCCCAGTCCGGGTATACTGATTCGTTTCTGTAGAAACAGGTAATTATTTAAAACATCCAGTTTTTCCATACAGGTTGCAATCGGGCAAAAAACCGAATTTTACCTGACCCGTCAAAAATTAGTTTCTCTTATTTCTGATTAAAGCGAAAAATTATACCACCCATCACATTAAATCCATATACCTGGTATTGATTCCAACGCTCGTAGCGGTTATTCAAAATATTATTCATCTGAAGCCAGAGATCAAATGACCTGGTTACTTTGAACTCCAATCCGGCACTCAAATCATAGGCCTGATCTCCTTTTCTGTCTTCTCCTGCCAAATTCCGGTAAGCCGGACCATCCCAGCCAATGAAATCAGTTTTAAAATACAGATCGTCGATTACTTTCCAACGAAGGTTGGCATGTAATTCAAGCGGGAATAGTCCCCATGCTTTCGACTGACCTTCCACGCTTACAAAGTTATTATAGGTAACGCCGGAAGAGAAAGCGAATTTCTCTCCTTTATTGTAGCCGATTTCACCATGAACCGTAACAACATCCATTTCAGGAGCATATACTGTTTCAAATGTTTTACCATCTCTGAAATCATTTACAAACAGGTTTACATTCCGTTGTTTTTGTACCCCCAATTTTGCATTATACGTGAAATGCTGGGCCAATACTCCTTTAAAGCCTCCATACAATTCAACGATTCGGGTATTCAGCAGTTGCGACGGCTGTGCAATCCATGGATTGATGGTGGAGAATCGCTGCATACTTCCCTTATTGAAATAACCGATATATCCTGCCTGGAAAGTAAAACGTTTATCATTGGTGGTGAAATCAGCGAGGATATTCGGCAGCATATGAAATACGCTATTATCCCAGGAAGGTAATATCCCTGTTTGAATAGACACATTGGGTGTCTTTAACAAAAGGGAGGGTGCCAGTTGAAACAGGTTATTCTTGATAGCTGATTTATCCTGGGCTTTGTAATGTGTCATATCGCCGATGAATGCCAGGTTGATACCAAAGCTTTTTCCAAAGGTTTTCTGCACAGGAAGTTTGAATATGAAATTCTGTTCTCTTGCACTGCTGTCTTCGTTTTTATGCCGGAAGGAAACCACCCGGATACTTGGCTGATAACTCAAACCAAAATCCGACGGATCAGTATTTCTTAGGGTAATTTCTCCATCGATTGTTTGAAATTGTTGTCTCAGTTCGCGTTTGGAAAAATCAAGTGTAGTTGGCCGGTAACCGTAGAGAAAATAATCCTCCCCTTTGAATCCGACTTTAGCTGTTACCTGGTGATCTTCAGAAATCATTTGTCCCCCGCGGGCAGTTACATCCACCAGATTATGTTTCTGAAAATCGAGCTTTCCTTTGGAAGCAAAGACTTCACCATATAAATTCAAAAAGGAAGATTTGCCATCTCCAAAATTGAATCCTGCCTGTGCATAGGGAAGATGGTTATTACCCGCCCCCACTTTTACATACTGGCTATTTTTCCATGGGAACAAAGAATCGATCTGCATGGCAACAGGTTTCAGTGTTCCCGGCTGATATGGCAGTTTTACCTGCTGAACAGGAATAGAATAATTCAATACCGGCTTTGTACTATCCATTGCCGGCAATGCTGCTGAAAAATTCAACTTCACCGCATCCCGCAAAACAGGTTTGAAAGTGGATGTTATATCAATGGTCTTTTTCTTTGAGCTATCCTGTGCCATTCCACTTAAACAAAGTGAAATGAATCCTGCACCCAGGGCGATTGTTTTTCCAATTACGCGCATATTGTTCATGGATCCTCTTTCTTTAAAATGAATCAATTGTTGGCAGAAATATTGTTTTGTTTGCTTTCTGCTTCCGTTGCCACTTTCAACTTACGTTGTGCTTCTTCTTTTAATGCCGGAATGGAAGCGTTTTCAACAATACTCTGATACGTTGCTTTTGCATTGAAAAAATCCTGTTGTTTCATATAAATATCACCTAACAACAGATAGGCGCGTGTTACCCATTCTTCATAGGAACCGCTTTTATTGATTACTTCAAAAGCTGTTTTTTCAGCTTCCTTAAACTTTGATTGTTCAAACAGGCACCAGGCAATTTCATACCTGGCTTCTGCACTGAATGCGCCTTTTCCGCCGGATGCTGCCGCTCTGTAATAAGAGATCGCCAGATCAAAATTCTTCTCTTCCTGTGCGGCTCTGGCCAATACCATATTGCTTAATAATTTATCATCTGCACTGGCTCCTTTTGCCTTGAGTAATTCTTTGGCATTTTCAACCGCCCTGGGCCATTGAGCCAATTGGTATTCACTTCTCAATTGACCACGCATGGCTTCCAGTTTATTTTCCTCCGTACTTGCAAATTCTTTCAAACTGGCATACAGACCAGCAGCTTTATCATATTGTTTCAGGTCAAAGAAATTAAGCCTTGCTGCCTGTAATAAAGATTTTTCACCAAACTTATTAGGCACCCGGCTGGCTACGGCTTCATAAGCTGCTGCTGCAAGGGCATGTTCTTTCCGGCTTAAAAGGATTTCACCCTTATAATAATTTGCCTCTACCACATATCGACCCTGCGGGTAAGTATTCAGGTAATTATCAAACCGGCTGATTGCATTGGTAAAATTTCCATTACTCAACTGCACTTCCGCTTCTGCATAAGCCAGTGAATCCTGCTGACTGGTTGATACATCTCTTCCCATTTTCCGGGCATATCCGATGTATTCACTGGTACGTCCTTCTTCAACATAAATACTTCTGGCATTGTCCAATGCATCTTCGGCTTCGGTTGAATTGGGATATTGTTCCAGCAGGGCATTGTATTGTTTCAGCGCCTCATCATTATTCCCCAGATTATATTGTGCAATTCCTGCCCTCAGGTGCGCTCTTGGTTTCAGTGCTTCACTCTTACTGTTTTTCAAAACCGCATTGAGATAAGGAATTGCTTCTTTATACTCTTCGTTTGACAAGTAGGATTGGGCAATTTCCATGTTGGCATCCGGCACCAGAGAAGATCCAGGATATTTCTGCTGTAATTGTTGTAATTGTCTGATTTTATCATTGGTACTGGAAATGCCGGCAATCATGGATTTCTGAAAACTTGCATAATCACTGGATGGCCAGCCTAATTGAATGGCACGATCGTATAAACCGGTTGCTTTTTTGTATTCCCGCTGCATATAGATGGCATCCGCCATGCGGATAAAAGCATCCTGTTCAACCTGACTGGAACGGGCGGTTGGTGTTTTTACAACTGCTTCAAAATGGAATTGAGCCTGTTTGTACAATTCTTTTTTGAGGTATGCATAACCCAGGTTGTAGTTAGCATGACTTGCATTTACTTCATTATTGGAAACCGGATTCTTCAGATAATCTCCATAATATTCGATGGCTTCTTCGGTTGCTCCTGTACGGTAAGCCAGCTCTCCTTTCCAAAACTGAACAAGCGGAAGAACAGCCGTATTAAAGGGCGCTTTAAGTGCTTTATCAAGCAATAAATCTGCTTCCTCCAGGCGATTGTCATTGATTAATTCAGTGGCTCTTCCATATAAAATACCCGGATAAAACTTCCTTACCTGGTCCGATGGCTGCCGGATACTTTCCAGTAAGGTCAATGCATCTTTATAGTTACTTGTACTGGCCATTACCCCAACCAGCACTTCCCGTGCCTCCGCTGTATAACCGGAATTGGGATAGGTGGCCAGAAATTGCTGTAATTCATTTAAAGCGATATCATGGTATCCTAACTCATAAGAAAGTTTACCATAGTTGAATCGGGAAATTTCCTGTTGGGTTGGATTGGAACTATTGATGGCACAAAACAGAAAGGCATTCCGCGCATTGGCTTTCTGCCCGGTTTTAAGATAGGCATCCCCCAATAAATACATGGCATTCTGTGCCAGTGAATCTTCCTTGCCGGATAATTTTTTAAACCCTTCTATAGACTTTTCATATTGACGGGCCTGGTAATAACTATAAGCCAGTTCATATTGATCATGCCTTCCTGGTGTTGAAGAAGCTGCGTACTTTTCAAGGTAAGGCAAGGCTTTCGCATAATCACCCTTTTCAAACCAGCCATGACCAACCAGCTTGGATAATTCAAGGTCATAATAGCCTTTACCTTTATCCAGTTTATTGGTTGCATATTGAAGTGCCTGTTCTTTATCGCCGGTGATATATAGAATCGTAGCAATATAATACGGCACTACATCCGAATATTCGGCTGCATTTTCAACCACTCTGAATGATTCCAGCGCTGAACGGTATTGTTTGTCCTTAAATGCTATAAAACCAAAATAATAATTGGCATCTACATAATGTTCAGAGTTCTTCATTTGCCGTACAGCATCCAACAAGGGCTTTGCCTGATCAAATCTTTGCAGATTGAAATAACTATACCCCTGATGGAACTTAAGGGTAGCCACCTGATTATTTTCCAGGTGTTCCAATGAAGTCTTTTCATAGAAATTTACTGCATTGAAAAAATCTTTCTGACGGTAGTAATATTCTCCCAGTTGAAAACTCATTAGTTCAACCCGGCTAACATTTCTATCCAGTTCTACGTATTCCACAGCTTCCTCCAATGCACCTTTTTCGTTTTTCATCAGTCCGCATGCGAGTGTGTAATAACGCAGCTCCTGAGAATTCAATGCCTGATTGGTCTGATCGGGTTCCCTTAAACGAAGATGTAACTCACGGAATATGGGATAGGCGAGGCTATACTGCCCACGCTGATAATATTCCTTCGCTTGTTTAAATCCTGATTGGGGATCAGTGAAAAATCCTGTTTGTTGTGCCTGTGCCAATTGTAATACGGAACAGCACAAAATCGATGCGACGAATCTTCTCACTTGTTAATGATTTTAATTTCAAAGGCCACTTGAAACCGGGTAAAGGTTTCAAATATTTTAATTATGACCAAATAACGTTCCAAACAACTGTGGATAATTGAAATGATTAACAATTCTTTCAACCGAGTGCCTATTTTTGACAAAAAATCCAGAATGAAAAAACTACTTTCCACCAGTTACCAGGAATGGGCATTTGACACCATGAGCTTTTTGATGAGAATTTCGTTCGGAGGTTTAATGCTGGTTGATCATGGTTTTCAAAAATTAGTTAAATACCCCAGTTTACAATCGAAATTCAGTGATCCTTTTCATATTGGTTCCGACTGGTCGCTGCTCCTGGTCATCTTTGCAGAGGTTTTCTGTTCCTTATTGGTGATAGCCGGACTCTTTACCCGACTGGCGGCCATTCCGCTTGTTATTGCTATGACAATTGCTTTTTTCATGGCGCATAACCATGATGTTAAGGAAGGTGAAAAAGCCGCTTTATTTCTTACCGGTTTCCTTGCAATCCTGCTGGTTGGTCCGGGCAGAGCCTCTTTAGACAGAATGATGGGACGATAAAAACTTTAACATAAGAAATACCCAATATGTATATAGCAGAGACCCAGGTGCGTGTCCGATATGCTGAAACCGATCAGATGAATGTGGTTTACCATGGTAATTATGCCCAATATTTTGAAGTTGCAAGAGCGGAAAGTATTCGCCAGCTTGGTTTGAGTTATAAGGATATGGAGGCTATCGGCATAATAATGCCAATTGTGGAATTACATACCAAATTTCTTCGGCCGGCTCATTATGATGATCTGCTGACTATCCGCACCACCCTTGCGAAACTTCCGGAAGATCACCGGATTGAATTTCAGCAGGAAGTTTTCAATGAACAGCAGAAACTGCTTACGATTGGAAAAGTGGTTTTATATTTTATCAAAGCCGATACCAAAGAAAAAACAAGCATGCCAACAGCACTGTATGAAAAGCTTTCCCCCTATTTCAATGCATCCAAAACAGAATAAAGTTTACGTACAGCTGCGGCTCCTGATCCGGAATAATTATTAACTAAAATGGCTACAACATATTTCTTTCCGTTTGCAGCGGTATGAAAACCGGCATAGGCGCGGGCTCCATTGATGGACCCGCTTTTTAATTTCATCCCATTATAAACAGGCAGGGAAGCAAAAAACTGATTGAACCAGCTCTGCTGACTCGACCAAAACAAGGCCCTGGTAAGCGCATCGGATGTAATCCTGTTTTGTGGCGATAATCCACTCCCATCCATTAATTGAAGCGCACCCGCTTCAATTCCCTTATCCTTCCAGAAATCCACCAACTGATCCACTCCTTTTGCTGTGGAAGGCTCTTTACCGGCTTTCAATGCCAGTTGTTTTATCATTGCTTCACCATACAGGTTGATGCTTTTTCGCATGAACCAATACACCAGGGAATCCAGCCGCGGAGAGAATGTTTTTCCCAATACATTCCAACGTTCGCCAACAACCGGTATTGCAGTTTCTTTTACTGATATCCCACCCAGCGTTAATTTATGTTTGAATTGTTCTGCCAACTGTTTTCCGGGATCAGGAAGTGCCCCGGAAATCCTAAACCGATCTTCCCCTAACGGTATGGTTCCTCTGATAATTCCTTTTATTGATCCCGGGGGCAAATAGATATAGGCATTATCACCACTGCCTTTTGATCCGGTTAGAAGCGCTGACTGAAGCTCCACATCAGCTAATTCCGGCTTTGTTCCAATGATTTTTACAGGTGTACCAATGCCCGGACCGGCAGCCAGCAACACATCAAACTGATTTTCACGCCAATTCAAAACGCCGGCACCCGCACCATAGTAATTTCCGATATCCTGCCAGATCCAGCCATCCGGTGTCCTTTCCTGATTCCAGCCATCCTCCTTTATAAGCAAGTCTCCTGAAATGGTTTTAATACCTTTTTCCTTAATCCATTTTACCCAGGATTCCAGCACCTGATCCTCCCTTGTTGATGAATAGCGCCAGGATCCAAGGGAAGGATCGCCACTACCCTTTATAATCAGATTACCTGTCAATATTCCATTCTTAATTTCTCCGGTATATCCCAGTTCAGTTTCAAACTGGAAACCCGGACCTAATTGAGCCAATGAACTGATTGAAGTCATCACTTTTAAGGTGCTTGCCGGTGCCAGCCCCATTTGTTCATTGTACTGATAAACCGGTTTACCGGTTGTTGCATCCAGTACAGATAAAGAGATGGCTGCATGTTTCATGGCCGGATCACTGGCAAGTTTCAGTACCTGTTGTTCAAGCTGTTCAGGCACCGATTGGGCATTAACAGAAAAACCTAGACCCATCCAACCAAGCAGCCCGATTATTTGTTTCCATCGCATCCGGCAATTTAGCTATTCCGGAAAAAACAGCCTAGCTAATTTGCCATTACCTTTATTCATTGAAACAACTGTATGGAATTACTTACTGCAAGTATTATCACTATTGGAGATGAATTACTGATAGGTCAGGTTATTGATACCAATAGTGCCTGGATGGCACAACAATTAAATCTGGCAGGCATCAGCGTTAGCCGACGGGTTGCTGTTGGTGATGAATGGAATGCCATCTGGACTGCACTTGATCAGGAAATGGAAAGAGCCGATATTGTTTTAATCACAGGGGGATTGGGACCCACTGCTGATGATATCACCAAACCCTTATTATGCGAGTATTTTGGAGGCAAACTGGTAACAGATCCTGGTGTATTGGCACATGTTACCAACCTTTTCGAAAATGTCTACAAGCGCCCCATGATTGAAAGAAATGCCCGTCAGGCGGAGGTTCCGGACGTAGCAAGAGTGTTGCATAATGCAAACGGAACCGCTCCCGGCATGTGGTTTGAAAAAAACAATAAGGTGGTTGTTTCCTTACCCGGAGTACCGCACGAAATGAAAGGGCTGATGACCGGTGAAGTAATCCCTCAATTATTAAAACAATTCAATCCGCCCATTATCCTGCATCGTACGCTGTTAACTGCGGGTATTGGAGAATCCTTTCTTGCAGAACGAATCAACCAGTTTGAAATCAATCTTCCTTCCTTTATCAAACTGGCCTATCTGCCAAGCTATGGAATGGTACGGCTCCGGCTAAGTGCATCCGGATATGATAAAAAAAATATTGAGGACATCATCAATGAACAATTTATCCTGTTACAGGAACAGGTGGCGGATGTGCTGGTGACCAATAAAGATGAATCAATGGATCAGTTGGTGGCTAACCTTTTATTGAAATACGGACAAACCCTTTCAACAGCGGAGAGCTGTACCGGCGGGTATATAGCCCAGTTACTTACAGCTGCAGCCGGATCAAGCCGTTATTATTTAGGGAGTATTGTGAGTTATGCAAATCAGGTCAAAAAAGAGCTGCTTAAGGTATCGGAAAAAACACTGGAATCGGTGGGTGCTGTAAGTGAGGAAACTGCTGTACAAATGGTGAAAGGTGCGCTGGCATCCTTAAAAACAAATTATGCAATTGCTACAAGTGGTATTATGGGTCCCGGTGGAGGAAGCGAGGAAAAACCGGTTGGAACGGTTTGGGTGGCTGTTGGAAACAATTCTGAAATAATTACCCGGAAATTTAATTTCCGCTTTGATCGTCGGCGCAACATTGAATTAACTGCCACGAATGCTTTAAACTTATTAAGAATATTTATAATCAGTCAGAGTTCTGGAAAAAACTAACAGTCATTAACATTGATAGCGAATCCTTACCTTTGGCGCACAAATCATTGAACGCTTATGGCTCTAGTTGACCTGGTAATGCCAAAATTGGGAGAAAGTATAATGGAAGCTACTGTATTAAAGTGGCTGAAAAACCCGGGCGATACCGTGAAACAGGATGAAACCGTATTGGAAATTGCAACTGATAAAGTTGACAGTGAGGTACCCAGTACAGCAGATGGAGTTATTGAAGAACTGCTTTACCAGCCCAATGATGTTGTTCCGATCGGTTCCGTAATTGCAAGAATTCGTACAAACGCAGAGGCACCATCTGCTGCACCGGAAATTACCCCGGAACCTGTGGTTGAAAATCTGCATCCAGCTCCGGTAGCAGAGACTGTTCCGGCTTATATTGAGGAATCGGTTAAAACCCCGTCCGAACATACAGTTCAAAACAATGGAAACCGCTTTTATTCTCCGCTGGTTTTGAATATTGCTGCCAGTGAGGGTGTATCGATGGCAGAGCTGGAATTTATTCCGGGAACTGGAAATGAAGGCCGGGTTACTAAAAAAGATATTCTCCAGTTTGTAGAAGAGAAAAAGGCAGGCACAGCCAAAACAGCTCCTGCCGTTGAACCTGTTGTTTCTCCGAAAATTGTACAGGAACATAAAATTACCAGTCCAACGGGCAATGGGTCAGATAAACCAATTAGCTCCTATGGCTCCAATGTGGAGATTATTGAAATGGACCGGATGCGCCGGCTGATTGCAGACCATATGGTTAAAAGCAAACAAATCAGTCCGCATGTAACCAGTTTTACTGAAGCGGATGTAACCAATCTGGTTCTCTGGCGCGATCGGGTGAAATCTCAATTTATTAAGCAGGAAGGAACCAAAATAACTTTTACGCCCCTCTTTATTGAGGCAATCGTACGCTGTATCAAAAAGTATCCTTTGATGAACAGTAGTGTGGATGGCGATAAAATCATTGTAAAGAAAGATATCAATATTGGCATGGCAACTGCATTGCCGTCTGGCAACCTGATTGTGCCTGTTATTAAAAATGCAGATCAGTTAAATCTGGTTGGCCTGGCCAAACAGGTGAATGCGCTGGCCGATGCTGCGAGAACGAATAAGCTGAAACCTGAAGATACACAGGGCGGAAGTTTTACCTTAACCAATGTAGGCACGTTTGGAAGCCTGATGGGTACGCCCATTATTCCACAACCACAGGTAGCTATCCTGGCTGTTGGTGCCATTAAAAAACGTCCGGTTGTTATTGAAACGGAGCAGGGAGATTCCATCGCCATCCGTCATATGATGTACCTGAGTATGAGTTATGATCACCGGATTATTGATGGCAGCCTGGGTGCTACTTTCCTCACTGCCGTGGCCAGGGAACTGGAACATTTTGATCCACATCGCGAGTTCTAACACACACATAGATCAATGCGGAGAGGGCTGACCATACTTGGATTGAACAAGTGTCAGCCTTTTCCCTTTTTTGGTAAGGATGTAGAGATTATCATAAGCCTCATCCGGTAAATCTGTCAGTATTGCTTCTCCGGTCATTTTATTTACCAAATCATCTACTGTATTACTATGACCTACAATCAGCGTGTTTTTTTTGAGTGATTTCAACTGCTGAATAAAAGCGGAATCTATTTTGCCATAAGTTTCAATGCGCAGAGAAAATCTTTCTGCAGTTGGTGTTGCCGTTTGCTTCGTTCGGCTTGTATTGGTGGAATAAATCTGCTGAATCTTTTCCTGCTTCAGGCGCTCTGCCAAATCCTTCGCCCTTTGCTCTCCGGCAGCTGATAAAGGAGGATTGCCAGCAGTATGCATGGCATTACCGGTTGACTCCTGCGCTTTCTCGGCATGGCGTACAATATAATATTTCTGGCTGCAGGCCGTTAACAAAAAAGAAAGGATAAGAACCGGCAGGATTTGTTTCATAAACGTTGTTTTAACAGCAATTTCAGTAAATTAATACAAATTAGTTCACCATGAAAACATTATCCCAAACCTGGTTTGCTGAAGGATACATCGATTTTGAACTGAAAAAATATACCCTGCTCGCCTATCTGAAGGAGGTAAACAGTCATTTCAATGAAAACAAGCTATACCCCCAATTAGCAGACATCATCTTTCACTACAACAACCTGGTTCAGTTTCGGGAGAACAAAAAATTCCTGCAGGAACAGTTCCCCAAGCGGCTTACCGGAATTCAACTGGAAAAACTGCAATTACTTTATGAACAAATGATTGAAGATGATGAGATGATGGAAGAACTGGAAAACATCATTCATTATTCCACCGGAAAAATGAAAGACACCATTCGGAACGGAACGGAGATTTTCGAATTTGTAGAAGATAAAATTCAGATAGAACCAGTGGGACTCATCCCTTTGGATAATAAAGAAGGCTATTTTTTTCTGGCGAATTCTACAAAAAAAGAAACGCTGATCTACTACTACCGTTTAAGCATATTTGAAAAACATGATGAGCAGTATCGGGCAATAAAAACCTCCTTTGTTGCAGAATGGCAGCGAAGCATCAGCAATACATTCGAGAACATGAAGGGGCTTTTGATAAAAGAAAAGAAAGAGCTTCCTAATCCGGCAGTGTATACCATCAATTCAACTCTTTCTTTTCCGGTGGACGAAACTTTTTTACCAATTGCCAAGCGTTGCCTGGTTCGGTATATATCTTAATAATCAAGTCCCCATTCAATTCCTTTTAAGGTGGCAGGAACACCTTCTTTCATCCATTTGGGAGCAGGTGCGCCTTTCAGGTAATGATCAAAGAATTGTGCCATCCGTATGGTCCAGTCCTTCCTGTTTTTTCGTTCAATGATACCATGCAATTCATCATTGTAATTGACCATCCAAACCGGTTTGCCCAATCTTCTCAATGCGGTGAAATATTCAATGCCCTGGTACCAGGGAACAGCATCATCTTTATCGTTATGCAACATCAACAACGGAGTCTTTACTTTATCAGCTCTGAATAAGGGAGAATTTTTTATATAGAGTTCCGGTTTTTCCCAAAGATTCGCACCTATCCTGCTTTGTGTTTTCTCATACTGAAACTGACGGCTTATGCCGGTTCCCCAACGAATGCCGCCATAAGCACTCGTCATATTGCTAACCGGAGCACCGGCTTCCGCTGCAGCAAACATATTGGTTCGCGTTATCAGATACGCAATCTGGTAACCACCCCAGCTATGCCCCTGCAAGCCCATTTTGGTTGAATCCACAAACCGGAATTTCGACATATACCTTGCTGCTGAAACGATTGAATTATAGGCATCCTCACCCGGCTGCCCGGTTTTATAATAAATATTCGGATCAAATACCAGGTATCCATTACTGGTATAATAGGCAATATTTACAGATGCTCTAACCGGCATTGGTTCAATATAATTGTAGCGTCGGTCTGCATTTTTTTCATAGAAATAAAAGATAACCGGATATTTTTTGGAAGGATCAAAATTGTCTGGTTTGTACAATAGGCCCTCACTCATTTTACCATCCAGCATTTTCCATTTATGTAATTCCACGGTAAACCAATGGTATTGGCTCTGCTGTGGATTTAGTGAACTCACCTGCCTGTAGGTTGAACTATCATTCACCGTTTTCAATCCTGCAGTGTACAAATTCAACGCTGCCGGACTTTGTTGAATAAAGAGCAGATCATCTGCTGACTTCGCCTTAACTGCCCCGTCTACAATAGATGCATGAATCAACGAGGTGGCTGCTTCCGGTTTAAATGAAGTTCCAAATTCATACGACAGCCATCCATACCCTTTTGACATATGATCAAAGAGCTGGAATAAGAGTGGTTGTCCCGGTTTCAAAAAACGCTGGTCACGATCCAGCTGTTCATTTCTTACTGTTATTTTATTTTTTCTTCCCCATCCATTGGTCATCATTTTTGCTGCTGACCTGCCTGCAGGATCCACTTCCCATACATCGTATTTATCGTAGATGTAAAGGCTCTCATCAGCTTCTTTCCATCCCATAATTCCATGCGGAGGTGCATCCGAAGGTGTATCATGGTCCTCATCATATAAAGGAACAGGTATTGATTTAGAAATTACGCTTGAAATTGACCTTTCGTTGCTATAGGAAATCCAGTGTTTTTGTTTTGGATCATACCAAACAATATAGTTACCCTGCGGAGAAATCCGTACGGTAGATCGACTGGCTCGGGGCGTAATAAGTGTGCGTTTGCCTGTTCTGATATCTACTCTGTACAATCGAACAGCACCATCCATTTTCCATTGCTGTTCAATTCTTAATCCGGCATTGCTCATACCCACTGCAAAATTTCCATTGCCTTCATCTGATGGCATCACAATTTCACAACTATCGTCTGCCAGGTTGATGAGTTGCCTTTTATCAAGATCCCACACTGTCTGCCAGCTTTTCTTTAATTCGGCAGAAAGTGTTACCAGTTGCTGTGGTTGCAGGTAATCGTCTTTATAATTCCATACATCCAGTTTGGCTGTTTCAAAATCAACCAGACTGGTATCTTTAACCGGACGATCAGGTGCAAGGCCAAAAAACAATCGCTTCCCATCTTTGCTGAAATAAATGGAAAAATCCGGACTAATCACCTGCTCTTTTTTAACGCCATCGGACATTCTGTTAACTAATTCGACAGCCTTACCATTTCCCTTTGTATAATGGTAAAGCTGGTAATATTTTTTAAGCGCTTTGGCCGTACTGTCTTTCTGAATTACAAAAGCCAGCTGATTACCTGCCTCTGTAAACGTAAAAAGTTTTGCTTCCTGAAAAGATTTGGCAATGGTATCAATCCGATCTGCAGTAAAATCCTGAAACAATAAAACAGCTTCACTCAATGTATCACTGTTTTTTCTGCTCTGTTCAATTGCCAGTGCCTGACCATAATCTGCCAGCTTGTATTCAAGCACCAGTTTATGTCGCCATTCTTTTCCGGAAACCAAATCACGTACCACCAATTCAGTTCCTTCTTCCACCGTTTCGCGTTTCGATTTTGTAACTGAACTTTTAACCGGCTGAAGAGATGTCATTCCCTTAATTCTGGCTTCATTTACTTTATTCCGCAGACTATCTGAAAGGAATCGGAGACTATCTGCTTTGCGCAGCAAATCCTGCAGGCGGGATAGAGAATCAATGTTGGATTCCTTTGGCAAAGGAGTCGTCTTCCATAAATGATAGGCAAGAACAGCACCGGCTTTCGCAGGAAGTTGATAGGATTTCACATCCGGTATCCGCTGCTCATAGCCTTTACCCAGCTCCAGCATATAAAGAGAATCTTTAGGTACATCGTTCGGACCTTTTTTTGCTATCCGGGCTTTTCTGGAATCCTTAAAGAGTGGTTTTATACGAGCTACCAAAAAACGGCTGTCGTGGCTAAAGCTTGCCTGGTAACCGCGGGGTACTTTCCATATCTGCTGATTTTTTACAGATTGAATTACTAACTGACCATCACCTTCCTGAACATTTATCGTGTATGCCAGCCAGTTACCATCAGCACTAAGGATGCGTTCACCAATACTTTGCCATTGGTCATATACGCTATGATCCAGTGGTTTTTTTTGGGCAACTACTGCAGAAGAAAATAACAGCAAGAACAATGCCCAACAGTTGCTTCTCATGTGTGTTCGGTTTTATTGCTAAAATAACACAATCCGGTTTACCGATGGCTCTTCCAAACCCGAAATAACTGGATAGAAACAGCACTTACAATGCAAAGCAAACCAATATAAAAATGAATGCCCAGCTTTTCATTTTCATTAAACAGAAAAAAAGCAAGCAGAATTCCATAAACGGGTTCCAGGTTATAACTGAGATTAACGGTAAATGCAGAAATATGCTGGAGGGCATAGGAGGACAGATAAAATGCCCAAACCGTACAAAGCAGTGACAAAATTAATAACCAGCCCAGATCAGGAAGATTTGGAATAAGGTAGCTGGCAGGGAAATAATAAAGATAAACCGGCATCAATAAACTAAGAGTCAGAAACCCACCCGTGAGTTCGTAGGTAACCAGACTTTCAACAGAAATTTTCTTCAATAATTGTCGGTTTAATACCGGAAAGATGGCAGCAAGGAAGGCAGAAATGGTACCAATTATAATACCTGTTTTATACTGACTGTCGAATTGAAAAATGATAAATATTCCCAGCATCACCAATAATCCAAGAGCCAGTTCCTGCCAGGCTAATTTTTTCCTAAGGAGAAGAGGTTCCACCAGGGCAGTAAAAAAACCTATGGAGGAAAAACAAACAAGCGTTACTGATACATTTGAATATTTAATAGCACCATAAAAACTAACCCAATGCAGGGCAGCAATCAATCCAACACCAAAAATGGAAAGAATGAGCTTTAAAGGCAGAAGCGGAACAGTTTTTCTGAAGGCGACAATCAGCCAGAGAGCGATGGCACTCAGTAACAAACGGTACCAGACAATCAAGGCTTCATTCAGTGTTATCAATCTGCCCAGGACTCCGGTGAAGCCGGCCAATAGTACGGCAAGATGTAACCGAATGAATGCAGTTTTCATGCTGCAGCTTCCTCATCATCAGTGTTTTTCATCCGGTTGTGATAATCTTTAAACAGACTTTCCCAGCGCAAACGCAAAACACCCAGTATACCTTCTTTTACGATGCCTTTATGCATTTTGGAAACACCATACTGACGATCTTCAAATATGATGGGCACTTCCTTTATTTTAAAACCAAGTTTCCAGGAAGCAAATTTCATTTCTATCTGGAATGCATAACCGAGAAAACGGATTTCATCCAGATTCAGGGCTTCCAGCACTTCGCGTTTATAACAAACAAAACCCGCCGTGGTGTCTTTGACCGGAATCCAGGTAATCAATCTTGTGTAGATACTTCCTCCCTTGGATAAAAAAATCCTGTCCCAGGGCCAGTTCACCGTTCCGCCTCCTTTAACCCAACGTGATCCGATAGCGACATCAGCACCCTCATTTGCGCAGGCAGTATATAAACGCTGAAGGTCTTTCGGATTATGTGAGAAATCTGCATCCATCTCAAAAATATATCGATAGCCTTTTGCCAGCGACCACTTAAATCCGTGAATATAAGCTGTGCCCAATCCCAATTTTCCTGTTCGCTGTTCAAGAAATAATTGCCCGGGATATGTCAACTGAAGAGACTTTACAATCTCTGCTGTGCCATCGGGTGAACCATCATCAATTACCAGCACATGAAAGTCCTGTTGAAGGTCAAAAATGGCCTTCAAAATAGAAGAAATATTTTCCTTCTCGTTATAGGTTGGTATAATGACAATTTTTTCCACTAAAAATGTGAAGCGAAAATAATAGAATTAACTTTTCTTCAGCAGGGTTCTGTTCAGTATTTCAGTTAACTTCTGTTTGGTATGAAGTGGGAAATCACCCTTCATCATCCAGTCATAATATTGAGGTTCTGACTTTAATACGTCAGTCACAGGCCGTCCCTTATGTTTGCCGAAATTGAACACTTCCACTCCATTCTGAAACACAAAACGCCGGGCAAAATCAACAATTTGTTCTTCACCAATAAACTTGATTACAGAATCAACCGTATCGCCCAGTTGGGGATACCGTATTAATTGCGCCTCCAATACTTCCCATGTAGCAGTTGCATCCACTTCGGCGCTATGTGCACCATCCAGTGTTTTATTGCAATAGAATTTATATGCCGCACTGAGCGTGCGCTGTTCCATCAAATGGAATATTTTCTGTACATCCAATAATTTGCGGGATCCAACCTCAAATTCCAAACCAGCCCGCAGGAACTCTTCTACCAATAAGGGGATATCAAATCTGTTGGAATTATATCCTGCCAAATCGCAGTTTTCCAGAAATTGTTTCATTTCATTGGCCACCTGACGAAAACTGGGTGCGTCTTTTACCATTTCATCCGTAATACCATGCACATCGGAAGCACCAGCCGGAATGGGCATTTCCGGATTAATCAGTTTGCGTTTGGTTGTTTTGCTATAATCTTTCCCGATTCGTACTATGGCTATTTCCACGATCCTGTCAATACCAAGATTTGTACCTGTAGTTTCAAGATCTATAAATGCGATAGGTTTTTGTAATTGTAACGCCATGGCGCAAATGTACACTTATTGGCAATTTGGCCAATCATACCCTTTACTGCATACCATAAATTATTATTAATTTTCATGTTTAAACCTGGAATTTTCGCTGATCTTGCAAATAGGTATGTAATTTGCAAGTCAGTATCAAAATTGGTTATCATGAAAAAGTTCTGGATAGTATTGGGATTGGCCGGTTTATTAACCATTGGGTTAAGTTCATGCACCACATCAAGAGGCGGGTGTAAAGTTTCTTCAGGAATGGTGGGTTATTAAAAAGGAGCAAAGACAATGAATTGGATTACACTTTCCAACCTGGAACAAATTGAACATATAAAGCAGGCTTCTTTCTCCAAACCTCAGGTTATTTTCAAGCATAGTACCCGCTGTTCCATCAGTGCAATGGCTAAAAACAGGCTTGATAAAGCAAGTATTCCGGAAGGAATTGAATTTCATTATCTGGACCTGATTCAATACAGGTCAGTTTCAAATGAAATAGCAACAGGTTTTGGCATTGAACATGAATCACCCCAGATACTGCTCATACGGGATGGGGTTTGTGTGTTTGATGCAAGTCATACCGCCATTTCCATGAATATGCTGCGGGAAGCACTTCAATAAAGCCTTTGTCTAATTACGCTGGTAAAAAAACAGCCGCAATTGTACCGGTAAACCCGCATTTTCACTTAATGTAAAAAAGCCGCCCAGGTCTTTCCTGAATGCAATGGCTTCTCCCTGCGGTTCCATAGGCGCAGAAATGGAGACAGGGGCACGTATTAAAGCATCAGCCGGGCTTTCTCCCGCATTCCTTTTCCAGTAAGAAATGCCTGTATAGGTTCTGAGCAATAGTTCCTGTCCATCCTGCCCAATGGCAGCTCCTGTCACTGTTTCCAGTTTGGTTGCTCCTGCAGACTCCGCAATATTAATTTCATTCGTACTATAGGGATACCTTAAAACATAGATAGATGCGGGTTTCTCTTTGGTAATTAAAAGTATATCTTTTGTTGCCGGATCAACCAGTACAGCTTCGGTGTTATGAGATGCTCCATCGCCATAAGTAAACCTGATTTTTACCAGATTCTGAACGGTTGTTACCCCTGCTGCAGGCTCTTCCAGCCTGTAAATTGCATATTCATTATGCTGACGGGCATTGTCACCCGTTTCGGCGATATAGAGATATTTCCTATCCTGATCGGGGCCGGCTCCAATAGCAAGGTCTTCCCAGTCCCGATTGGTAGCTCCGGGTAACTCAACGGGATCCTTTAGTGCTCCATCATGCCCTACCTGTAATAAAACTGCACCATTATGACTATCCTCAATCATCCAGATAGAACCCGGTTGGGAATAACTATCCGCAATTCCGGAAACTTCTGCGGGAAAATCACTGGCCAGCAGCACTCCCGTTGCTTCCTTAAAAAGTGGTTTAAAGTCGGATGATTCTCCAGACTTGGAACATGCCAATAAACAAATACCAAGGAGTATTCCTACAGGTTTGGGGTAAAAATGCAGCATATAAGTAAAAATAAACACTTATATGCTGCATGCAAATTATTGGAAGAGTAATTTCTCGATTGTTTCGGTTCCTGTTGCTGTATTACGAACTTTCAGGAAATAAATGCCTGGTTTCATTGATACCTGACGCTGAATTGTAACAGTCATAGGTCCGCTTACGGCTTTTTGTGTTTGATACAAAACCTGTCCGGCTGCATTCATCAGATCAAGCTGATACATTCCCGGCTGATTTGCCTGGAAGGAAATATGCACCAGCTCCTTAACCGGGTTTGGATAAATCCTGATAGGCAGCATTGCCCCATTATCCATCTTCAGCTTTAGCAGATTGGAGTAGCTAATTTTTCCACTCTTATCTATTGCCTTGATACGGTATTGGTGTATTGGATCAAGCAGGCGGTCATCCGTATAACTGAATTGAATGCCGGCTCTGTTGTTCGTTACACTTACTTCACCAATAACCTGAAACTCATTGGAAGTTGGATTCAAACGCTCTACCTGGTACCGGATAATATCCCCAGTTTGAATATGATTCCAGCTTAACTGATTTGATTTACGAACAGTTTTGCCATTCAGCTTCAATTTGTCAGAAAGAACACCACCACAATTACCTGTTACATTATAATAGTTGAGTCTTACCAAACAACCATTATTTACAGAAACTCTTGCCACATATTCTCCGATGCTGTTGGGTTCAAGATAAGGAATCATATACTCTCTATCCGTTCCTACCAACACACTGTCTGTATCGGATAATTTATGGTACCATTCATAACTGGCATTTGCAAAATTTGGAACGGATAAGGTTACATCTGTGTAATAACAATCAGACTGGGCTGTTACTACTATATTTTGCAGCGGAAGAACGCTCACATCATTCAGTGTTGCATTTCCGCAATAATCCACCACTCTTAAACGAACCAGGGAATAACTGTTTCCATTATTAATACTGAAAACCGGACTTGCCTGAGGTGGTGCAACAATGGAAGGAGCAGAAGGTACACTTCCGATAATCTCATACATGAAGGGAGGTGCACCACCTGTTACATCAGCACCCACACTAAAGGAATTATTATCACATTGGAAGGATGCAGATTTATCCAGTTGAGGATACTGGTATGCACCTACCACTACCGTATCGTAGCCTTTATTATTACAACTTCCCGGAAGATTATACTGTACAACATAAGTTGCCGGCTCCAGATCTGTCCATTTATACACTGCAACTGAACCCGTATTGTATGGGATATTTACCAAATTTCCGTCTTTATTAATAATAGTGGGACTGATAATTCCCAGGTTGGAACTGACAGTGATGGTTAACTCAGAAGAACCATTCTGGTTGGCACCCGATGGACATTTTGACAATACCTGTATATCACTGCTGAAGGTGCTCATAACAGGCGTTACCATACCACTGGTAGCACTTCCGCAATTATCCGTTAATTCAACGCGATACTGCTGAGTTCCCGGCAACATATCCAGGTTTTCAACCCGAATGCTTGTACTTCCGGTAGTTACGGTTTTTACCAATGAATCAGCCGGATTATACACATTCACCGTATATGGACCGAATCCGTTGTTTACATTCACCCGGATATTGGTTCTGTTGAACTCACAGGACGGCTGGGCTGTCAGTGAAATACCGGGTGAAGAACGACGAACTTCAAAACAACGGTTAATAGTGGTATCATAACAATTGTCGCGAATTCCTATACAATAGGATCCGTATGGAAGATTATAGAATTGTCCGTTGCTGCTGGTTGATACAATATTATTTGCAGAATCCCGAAGCGTATAAGTTGGGGAACTGAAATTACTTACCCATTGAATTCTTGCATTGAAGCCATCACAATCTCTGTTGGAGAACTGAACACCTCCTGCGTTTGGTATATTCTGTGTTACATTAATACAACGGGTGATCAGAGTATCATAACAGTTCACATCATTTTGAACTTCCATGCAATAAGAACCATAAGGAACATTGTTAAATAAGCCTGTTGAATTAGTTCCTATCACCGTTCCTGCACTATTCTTTAAAGTGAATTGTGCATTGGTAAGATTGGTCATACCATTTAGGCTCATGGTAAAACCAGTACAGTCGCGGTTACCCGCCTGCAGGCTGCCAACAGCTGGAATGTTCGGTGCAACGGTAATACATCTTCGAATTGTGGTATCATAACAATTCACATCATTCCGGATATCCATGCAATAGGATCCATACGGAAGTCCGGGAAACACGCCGGTTGTATTACAACCAATCAATGTATTGGATGCATCATACAAACAATATTGAGGGTTGGTGATATTGGTTTGTCCGCCAATACTCAAATCGATGGTTGTACAATTCCGCACTACATCCAACTGAGAATTAACAGAGGGCGGAATTGGCAATACGGCAAAGCAACGCTCAATGGTGGTATCATAGCAGGCAGCATCATTGGTAATTCGCATGCAATAATTTCCATAGGGAATATTACCAAAATTTCCATTATTGTTACAGGCGATCTGAACACCGGCCTGGTTGAATAAACAATATTGAGGATTGGTAAGATTGGTTTGTCCGGTTATGCTAACATCAAAATCTTCACATTGTGGATCAGTAACAGTTACACTTGCTGCAACTGAGGGTATCAACGGCTGAACAGTGAAACATCTGGTTAAAGTTGTATCATAACAGCCATCTTTTACTTCTATACAATAGGAACCATTCGCCAAATTTGGGAAGCTGCCGGTTGTATTACAGGCAAGCTGTACACCGGAACTATTAAACAAACAGAAATTTGGGTTTGTAAAATTCACCAGTCCACTTACGGAGGCTGTTACCTGATCACAACTGATCCTGTTTAAATTTACATTTGGATTCAGACTTAACTGTGGTTGCGACATGGTGAAGTTGCGGGTAATAGTTGTATCAAAACAATCATCCCGCACGGTAATGGAATAGGTTCCTTCCTGAATACCGGAAAACACACCGGTTGAATTACATGCAACCTGAACATTGCTGCTGTTAATCAGACAATAGGTTGGGTTATTCAGATTCACCTGTCCGGTTATGGAAGCTGTGAAACTATTACAGGATTGAAAGCTGGTTAAAACAACATTTGCTACAGCGGGAATCTGGTTATCGGACCAGTTAACACCACGAACATTACCACAAGCATCTTTTGTAACCAGGCGCAGAGAACGACGAGACTCCAGATCATAAGTGAACTGATAGGTTGAATACCAGGTGGTATCACCCGGACTATTCACTGCACCGTATTGAAATGAATTAAAGATTGGATTATTGGTATTGGAATTACCTCTTGAATCGCGCACACGAATTTCAAAATTTCCATCCCGGCAATTTACTCTTGAACCACTATGGTATTCAATCCACCAGTCGTAGGATAGTACATTCACCCGACGGGTTTGAATTCCTCCGCAGGAGTCTTTCAATTCAATCGCATATTCACCACCTGGTAATCCGGAAAATACACCGGTTGAATTCGATGTACCAATTCCTGCTGGCGAAGGTGCAACGATGGTGAAAGTGTAGGGAGAACGACCACCCGTTAAATTCGATACCGTAATTGTTGCGTCACTTGCATTGGCGCAGGTCTCATCGGTTTTAACCAGATTAAAACGGGGATCTTCATAGGTACCGGGTACGATGATATTCTGCAGTTCAGCAACACAATTGGTGGATACATCCTGCACCATAACCGTATAGGTTCCGGCAGAGAGTCCACTTATGGTTGAAGAAGAAGTATAGGGGGTATTAATTGGACCCAAAACCCGGTAATTGTAATTTCCGCTACCACTGGAAGCGGATACGGTGATGGTACCGGTGGCCTTACATCTGGACTCTTGCGATACGGCTGAACTCACAGTAAGTGTACAAGTTTGCGCCTGTACCTCCTGATAGTGAATTAAGGTGTAAAGAATGGTTAGGAATAGGTAGAGTTTTTTCATAGTCGGATTTGGATTCGAGGATATAACGTCAAAAATCTATCTACCATCGATGAAATGAAAGCTTTTATCGAAAATTTCGACGAATGGATACCCAGATTGAGTAGTAGTACCTAGGGTTTGTAGAAAAAATACGATAAAAAAATATCCCCTGTCTGATTTCGGTATATCAAACAGGGGATAAAAAAATAATCTTTAATCAACCTATCCTTCAGGTTTCCTGAACAAACCCTTTTTTCACAGCATACATGACCAAACCGGCCATCGATTTTGCACCGGTTTTTGTTTTTAATTTATCACGGATTGCCTCCACCGTTCTGGGACTGATATCAACAATATCAGCAATTTCCTTGGTGGTTTTTTCTTCACACATCAGTTTTAGAATCCTGATTTCTTTATCTGTCAATTGCGCGTCCAGTAAATGATCGGGTTCTGTTTTACGGGTACGCAAACCCGTCAGCAGGGCTTTATTGGTTAACTCATTGAAGAAGAACTCCTGTTCATAACAGGTTTTAATTGCCTGATAAATGGTTTCGGAATCAGAATTTTTAGTGAGGTAGGAATTTGCTCCAATTTCCATAAGTTTTGAGATCATGGAATGGTCATTGTGCATGGATAGGATAATCACTTTTACATTCGGGTTTATTTTACGAATTTCAGGAAGCGTAGTAATCCCATCCATTATAGGCATCTGAATGTCAAGCAGAATAACATCCGGCTCAATATGTTTGAGCAAATTCAATAATTGCATCCCATTATCTGCCTCTGCTATCAACTCTACATCTTTTTTTGCAGAGAGGGCTGTTTTGACACCTGCACGGAAAAGTGCATGGTCATCGGCAATAGCAACCTTAATAGGATTGTTCGGGTCTGGTTTTTTCATACGGTGAATTTTGCGAATTGGGAAAGGTCATTTTTCGGATCCTTTCGGTTTGCAAGTTGTAAAAATTCCTGAACATTCACTATAGTAGTTCTACGTAAATATACCTGTTCGGAATATACCATCTTTGCAATTTTCCATAAATTTAGCCTTTTTACCATCGTAACTATCCCTATAGCGGGTCGAAATTTTACGAATTTTCCAGTATTTCCTGTATGGCTAAAATTCAGCAATTCCGCTCTTGTACCTGATACCTGCTCCACCTACCTTTGTTTCAGAAGTTGATTGACGGGAATCGAAACTCCAACCATCCAATGTCCAGTAACAACCGTCCAGAACTCTTTCAATATCTTATGAAACCGGCGAGACCTATGTCAATCAACTTTCTTTTCTAAGATCCATGAAAAGCCCGGAAATCAGACTTCTTCATCCGGAATCCAACCAACCTGCCCAATTACCCTAACAAAACCGTCTACCCAACTGGGAAACCAGCTCTTTATAGATTTATGCCTGCTTTGTATGCAACAGGTGCGTAGTAGCGAAGGGGGATTTAAAACCATTTGGCCGAATAAACGGAGTGAATGTTTATGAAATCAGCAGCCAACCTTCTAGGTTTACTTAATTCCATGGAGCATTACAAGGCAGGCTTTTTTTTGTATTTCCTGAAATACTGATCGAGGAAAGACACTGCATTTCCCGAACTTATTTTTTGCATAATGGATACCGGCTCTAACCAGCCATTTTCAGGTAAATTCCAGGTTCCCTTACGAAGTAATAAGTAGTTTTCAATTAGCTTCAGCAAATTCATTCCAAGGTCTGAAAAGTCCATGGAACCAAGGCAACCATCTGGCGGATTAACTGAACCATCAAAATCACTTCCAATACATATCATATCCCAGGCAGGCAATCGGGCCCTGTCTAATACTTCCGCTATATGTTGAATCTGGGTCCAAACCAGCAAAGCTGCAGGACTTACTTTTTTTTGTGCAGCGATGGCTGGTACCTGGTGAATAAATGATTTGCTGGCCAGTCTTCTGCAGTCTAACTGAAGGGCAAATAATCCTCCCGATTTAGAAATTGTAATAAGTTCTTCATCATAGAAATTAATATCTGTCTTATAAAAAAGGTTTTCAGCTCCGGGTATGGTTGTTCCTCCAATTAAATTAAGGCCGGTTACACCACCATGACTCACGATAATCGGAAGCCATTGACTAGGAGCATAGTCCGTTTCAAGAATTTCAAAATATTGCTTCCTTGCCTTAAGACTCATGTGTTTTATATCAATCAGTATGGGAGCGCCCTGTTCATCACTTAGCAGTTCATGAAGCGTTTTAATACCGAGCTCTGTAAAACCTTCATTCATTCCATTCTTCTGGTTTACAAGCGGTCCAAGTATTTCAAGACTAGGTGCATGCCCGCATAGGTCATTGTAGAAATTATGGGCAAATGTTATAAAAACAGGCGGATGCTCCCATTGTTTAACAGCCCTGACCTTTTCAACAACTTCATCAGGATCCGGAGTTCGGCCAAACTCTCCCAATCCAGTATTAAAAACATGAGCGCCTTCAATGCTTAGCACTATTCCCAATCTGTTTTTGGCAATCATAACTTCCTCCAGTTCCTGCGAGGAAGAAATAAAAGTCCAGCTTCGATCCTCACCATTTTCTGGAGAGCTTCGCTCACTATTTCGAAAAAAATCATATTCCCGCTCAAGGTCCTGGAAGTAATCGAGATGCCGCTGCAGATGCCTCACTCTTCGGTAACCTATACCTGTAACAAGATCAGATACATATGCAGAAACCAACCCACTTCCTGTAAGATTAATAAAAAATCCTTTTTCAAACGGATAAAGAGAAACGAATGCCAGCTTCACATTTCCAGAACACATGGCTGAAAGGTCGGCCTGAGAGTAGCTAGAAATACCAGATATATTTTTTACCAGCCGACGGTATTTTGTAAGTGGTTGGTGGTACCATAGATTAGAGCGTGGATCGGAAATAACCGATTCATTAAATGAATGACCGAAGGTTTTCAAATTCGGATGGCAATGGATGTCAGCAAATTTGAACATGAGGCTTGTGTTGGATTTGTAACAAATCGCAAGAAAAAAAGAACGGGAAAAGAAACTAGTTTTAAGGTACCTGTTTATTATGGAACAAGCAAATCAGATTCCGACATAAAAAAAGGTGCAGCTTTTGCTGCACCTTATTATTGAGAATTCCAATTTGCTTATTAAGCGCCTTCGCCTTCCCCGCCTTCCAGCTTCTTCTTGAGTTCAGCCAGTACACCCAGATCACCCAAAGTAGCTTTTTCAACTTTGCTTTGGATATTCTTAACCGCTTTCTTGGTTTTATCTGCTTCAGCTTTAGCTTCCTTCTTAACAGCTTCTCTTTCTTCTGCTTTAGCAACTTCCCAGGTGCGTGCGTGACTTACAACAATCCGCTTTTCGTTACGGTCGAATTCGATTACCAAAAACTGATTGGTTTCTTCCGCATTTACAGAGCTACCATCTTCTTTTGCAAGGTGACGGTTAGGAGCAAATCCTTCCAAACCATAAGGCAATTGAACAATAGCACCTTTGTCGTCCTTACGGATTACGGTTCCTTCATGAACTGTACCGATAGCAAATGTATCTTCCAGTGCATTCCAGGGATCTTCTTCCAGTTGCTTATGTCCAAGTTGCAGTTTGCGGTTTTCTTTATCAATTCCGAGAATGATAATATCGATTCTCTCTCCCACTTTAGTGTACTCAGAAGGATGGTTGAATCGCTTCAGCCAGCTCAGGTCACTGATGTGAATCATACCACCAATACCAGGCTCCAGTTCAACAAATACACCGTAAGGAGTAATGTTTTTCACGAGACCGCTATGACGGCTTTCAACAGGGAATTTATTTTCGATTTCATTCCAGGGATCAGGAGTCATTTGTTTGATAGAAAGACTCATCTTGCGTGCATCCTTATCAAGGGTAACGATTTTAGCTTCGTATTCGTCGCCCAGTTTAAAGAATTCTTTCGCGTTGATGGGGGTATTTGCCCAGGTAATTTCACTAACGTGAACCAGTCCTTCCACTCCAGGCATAATTTCCAGGAATGCGCCATAATCTTCAATATTCACAACTTTACCTTTAACTACATTACTTTCTGTAACGTTTTCAGGCAGCACATCCCAAGGATGTGGCGTAAGTTGTTTCAGACCAAGGCTGATCCGCTTTTTGTCGTCGTCGAAATCCAATACCACCACATTCAGCTTCTGGTCCAGTTTCAACACCTCTGAAGGGTGGTTGATACGACCCCAGCTGATATCGGTAATGTAGAGCAATCCGTCCAGACCACCCAGATCCATAAAGGCACCGAAATCGGTGATATTCTTGATGGTTCCTTCCAGTACCTGGCCTTTTTCGAGTTTGCCCATAATCTCTGCACGTTGTGCTTCGATATCGCTTTCGATCAATGCTTTGTGCGATACTACTGCATTCTTGATGGCTTCGTTTACTTTCACCACTTTGAATTCCATTGTTTTACCAACAAACTGATCATAATCAGTTACCGGTTTCACATCGATCTGAGAACCTGGCAGGAAGGTTTCCATACCAAATACATCCACGATAAGACCACCTTTGGTTTTGCTGGTAACGGTACCAGTAACAATTTCACCAGTCTTGTGAACTTCCACGATTTTTTCCCATGCACGTGTAATACGAGCCTGTTTGCGGCTTAGGTGAAGATGGCCCTGACGGTCTTCTTTTTCCACCACCATAACTTCCACTTCATCACCAATCTTCAATCCATGAAGATCACGGAATTCGTTTAAGGAAATCAAACCATCACTTTTAAATCCGATGTTCAGTACTACGTCGGTTTTAGTTAAACCAACCACAGCACCTTTAATCAGTTCTCCATCAGTGATAGCAACAAAAGTTGCTTCGTACACTTTGTCGTACTTTGCTTTTTCTTCAGAATTGTAAGAAGAAACATTGCGCTTGTCGATGCTCCAGTCGAAATCATCGTGCGCAGTGGCTACCTCAACAGGTGCCTCAGGTGCAGTTGTTGTCGCTGTAGTTGCTTCTGCGGGTGCAGCAGCAGACTCCTGATCATCAGCGTTTAATTGTTTAGCAAAAATGTTTTGAAACATATTGTTTTCCCGATGGTTTTATTCGGGCCTGCAAAGATAGGTAAAATGAGCTTCACAGCTGCTTTTTGGGCTATTTTTTAACGATGGAATTAGCTGCCAGCCAGCCACTGGTCCAGGCATGTTGAAAATTGAAACCACCCGTGATTCCATCCACATCCAGCACCTCCCCCGCAAAATAGAGTCCGGGGTGTAACCGGCTTTCCATGGTAGCCGGATTTACGTCGGCCAATGAGATTCCGCCTGCGGTTACAAACTCCTCTTTAAAGGTTGTTTTTCCATGCACCTCCAACTCCATGGCGCACAATAGTTTAACCAGTTTATTCTGCTCTCTGGCTGGTAATTCACCCCATTTAGCTTCGGGATCTGCTCCTGTTTCATTTAACAGGTATTCCCAAAATCGCTGTGGTAAACCAAAGGGATTTCTGTTTATTAATTTAAGCGCGCCTTTTTCATTGCGGAACAACCGGATAAATTCAAGCAAACGCTGTTCATGATAGTCTGGCACCCAGTTTATTACTACCCGGAATTGCCAGTTTTTTTCAGCCAGCTGGCGGGCTCCCCAGGCACTTAAACGCAAAATAGCCGGACCGCTTAATCCCCAATGCGTAATCAACACCGGTCCTTTTTCCATCAGTTTGGTTCCGTTAATTTTAACCTGCGCCGGGTCAACCACCACTCCCATCAGATCCCGGATCGAATGGCCCGGCAGGTTGAATGTGAACAGCGATGGAACCGGATCCTGAATAACATGTTTGGTAGATTTGAGCCAATCAAACTGACTGCTTTTAGGATACCCACCAGAAGCCACACATACAGCATCTGCAAAAAATTCATTGGTTGTTGTTTTAATTCGCCAGCTCCCTTCTAATTGCTCCAACTCCTGCACTTCCTGATTCATACGGATCTGCACTCCATATTTAGCAGCTTCCGTCAATAAACAGGTGATTATTGATGCAGAATCGTTGGAAACAGGAAACATCCGACCATCTTCTTCCACTTTTAAAGGCACTCCCCTATTTTCAAACCATTGAATGGTGTCTGATGGGTTAAAATATCCAAATGTTTTTTTAACAAACTTCTCTCCCCGTGGATACTTTTTAGACAATGCCGGGATTTCAAAACAGGCATGTGTTACATTACATCTTCCACCTCCACTGATGCGGACCTTCGACAGCAGTTTGGATGATTTCTCCAGTAATACTACGGTTAATGCCGGATCCAGTGCAGCCGCATTTACTGCACAAAAAAAGCCGGCAGCACCTCCTCCAATTACAACTAATGTCCTATTATCCATACCAACAAAAATACAGGAATACCAGCGCATCAATTGTTGGAAGCCAATGGATAGTACGACTCGTAAAAAAACAGGGACCGTAAATTAGGAAACCTGATATCCTCTATTTCCGAAGGCATCAGATCTTCTACCAGGAATCGCAACATTTCCTTTCCGGATAATTCTTCCTGAAAAATTATTTCCAGTCCATTGCCGTTCAGAATCTTTAAAAGTAAATCGGCCAGTTTGGAGCATTCTTCTTCGGTTCGGATTATCGTGAGATCAGGTAGTGGTGGTTCCCCAATAAAACGGTGTATGGCAACTTTTTCAGAATGGGTAATGCCTTCAATAGCCATTACCATTTTCAGAAAAGCATGTTCCATTTCCGGACTTGCCTCGGCTGAAATATGCACCTCCGCACCTTTTTCAGCCTGAAGCCGGATTCTCATCAGTTCATTTTCAATTTTTAATTGTTCCTGGGGGTCTTCACTGAAATGCAGTGATTCATCAATGTTTTTCATTGTACCATGTTTTAATGTCAGTAATAAATTCTGTACAGTGTAAACATGATAAATAAAAATAACCTGGTCAGGAGTGAAAACACCCTTTTTGACCAGGTTAAAAAACGGGTGCTGCAGCACCTAAACGCATATCAGCTAACTAAATTCGGATTTGATTTTTCAGCAGCTTCGATCTCTTCAAAACTGGAGAGAATATCAGCTTTCCCTCTGCGAACACAAATAGTATGTTCGAAATGTGCAGCCGGTAAACCATCCTTGGTTTTTACTGTCCAGCCATCATCATCATACCAAACTTCTTTTACCCCCATATTAATCATGGGTTCTATTGCTATCACCAATCCATCTTTCAATTTTGCTCCACTCCCTCTTCTACCATAATTCGGAACCTGTGGTTCTTCATGCAAATGCCTGCCTAATCCATGTCCAACAAGTTCCCTCACAACACCATATTTATGCTTGCGTTCCGCAAAATCCTGAATGGCAAATGAAATATCTCCTACTCTGTTGCCAGCTATTGCTTTTTCAATTCCCAGATAAAGAGATTCTTTGGTAACCTGTAATAACTGCTTTGATTCTTCTGATATGGTTCCAATAGCAAATGTATAGGCACTATCTCCATGGAATCCATTTTTATATACACCAACATCAACTGAGACGATATCTCCCTCTTTAATCGGTCGATCATTTGGAAATCCGTGTACAACGGCATCATTTACACTGATACAACAGGTAAATGGGAATCCTTTATAATTTTTGAAAGAAGGAACTGCTCCATGATCACGGATAAATTGTTCTGCCAGTTCATCCACTTGTAAAGTTGTCATACCCGGACGAATGGAGCTGGCTACCTGAGCAAGTGTTTTGCTAACCAATAAACTACTTTCCCGGATCAGTTCAACTTCGGCACTGGTTTTATAATATATCATGCGCTAAAAAAAAATTCCCGGCAAAGGTAATCCTTTACCGGGAGTTATAAATTATGTACAATTCTTCGACTTAAATAGTAGTTGTACTTACGGCCTGACGCCCCTGGATTCTTCCACTTTTCATGAGGCCATCATATTGACGCATCAGCAATTGTGTCTCAATCTGCTGCAGCGTATCCAATACAACACCCACCATAATCAGCAGGGAAGTACCGCCAAAGAAGGAAGCAAATCCCTGTGTAATACCAAGTCGCTGGGCAAATCCGGGCAATATACCTACCAGTGCAAGAAGAATTGCTCCGGGTAAGGTAATCCGGTCCATCACACTGCCAATATAATCAGCCGTATCCTGACCAGGTTTTACTCCCGGTATAAAACCGTTGTTTCTTTTCAGATCCTCCGCAATTTGCTTGGGGTTAAAGATCAGGGCAGTATACAGGAAGGTAAATCCTATCACGATTACCGCATAAATAACCATATGCCATGCATTCCTGGGATCAGAAAATATTCTGGCTATTCCCTGACCAGAGTCAAAACTGGTATAGGAAAACAGGGTAGGAAGAAACATAATTGCCTGAGCAAAAATGATTGGCATTACACCTGCGCCATTTACTTTTAAAGGGAGGAATTGTCTGGCACCACCAAACTGTTTATTACCAATTATCTGCTTTGCGTATTGCACCGGGATTTTACGCACCCCCTGAACCAATACAATCAAGCCCATAATTATGGCAATTAAAACAGCGATTTCAATTACGAAAACCAATAATCCCCCGCTGCCTCTGTTACTTTTAGCTGCCCATTCCTGAATAGCAGACTGCGGCAAACGGGCAAGGATACCAACCATGATAATGAGAGAAGTACCATTTCCAAGACCTTTATCCGTTATTTTCTCACCCAGCCACATCACAAACAGGGTACCTGCAGTAAGCACCACGGTTGTAGAAAGCCAGAAATAAGAGGAATAAGAAGCCAGTAAAGCCGGACCATTTACCTGATTCAGATAGGCAACATATGCACCTGCCTGAACAGCAGTAACTGCCACCGTCAGATAACGAGTCCATTGATTGATTTTCTTACGTCCACTTTCTCCTTCTTTCTGAATTTTTTGCATCTGCGGAACCAGAATGGTCATCAGTTGCATAAAGATAGAAGCAGAAATATAGGGCATTATACCCAATGCGAAAATGGATGCCTGTGAAAAAGCACCACCTGCAAACGCATCAATCAGTCCGAGTGCTCCTGATTTAGCAGTTTCGGTATCAATTTTGTTTGGATCAAGACCGGGCAATACGATATGAGCCCCGATCCTGTAAATCAGAATTAGCAGCAGTGTAGTTATGATCTTATTTCTTAACTCTTCAATGCTCCAGATATTCTTCAGCGTCTGAATTAATTTCTTCACGGATTTCTGAGATTTAAGTGAGCCTCCAATAAAAAAGGACGCATTTTTCCAATGCGTCCGGCAAGATAAAGAAAATTACTTTACAATTTCAATTGTTCCCCCAGCCGCTTCAATGGCAGCTTTTGCTTTCTCACTGGCAGCGTTCACCTTAAAATTCAGCTTAGCTTTCAACTCTCCGGTACCAAGAACCTTAACATGATCGGTATGACCAATCAGGCCATTGATATAAAGTGTTTCCAGATTAAATTCAGTCAGACTGTATTTCTCTGCTAATTGTTCAATTTGACCCAGGTTGAATACCTTGTATTCAATACGATGGATATTGGTAAAGCCACGCTTGGGAACACGACGCTGAATAGGCATCTGACCACCTTCGTGAGCACGTTTGGACTTGTAACCGGCCCGGCTTTGTCCACCTTTATTACCTTTTGTAGAAGTACCACCTTTACCGGATGCTTCACCTCTACCTAATCTTTTTTCTTTGTGCGTTGCGCCTTCTGCTGGCTTTAAATTGTGCAGGTTCATTTTACTTGATTTTAAACTTTCGGGGAATCACCCCTCGCATGAATGGTGAAAAGTGAAAAGTGAAAGGTGAAAGACCTTTCACCTTCTTTAAGCTTCTTCCACCTTTAAAAGGTGTTCAACTTTGCGTACCATACCCAGAATCTGAGGGGTGGCTTCAACCTCGCGGGAGGCATTCATCTTTCTCAGACCGAGTGCCTGAAGGGTCAGTTTTTGACTTTCCGGACGGTCGATGGCACTTTTAACTTGTGTGATCTTAATCTTTTTCATCTCTATACTGATTGGGAGATTATCCATTAAATACTTTCTTCAGACTAACGGTACGGGTTTTAGCCACCTGGATTGGTTCTTTCAAAGTAGCAAGTGCTTTGAAAGTTGCTTTAACCACATTATGAGGGTTAGCAGAACCAAGGCTTTTTGCCAATACATCGGTAATTCCGGCGCTCTCCAGTACAGCACGCATGCTACCTCCGGCAATTACACCGGTACCATGTGCAGCAGGCTTAATCAATACTTTAGCAGCTCCTTCTTTAGCCAGCTGATCGTGTGGAATAGTTCCGTGCATTACAGGAACTTTGATCAGGTTTTTCTTTGCGTCTTCGATACCCTTGGTAATAGCTTCCTGAACTTCTTTGGCTTTGCCGAGTCCGTGACCTACCACTCCATTTTCATTTCCTACTACAACAAGTGCAGAGAAACTGAATGCACGACCACCTTTGGTAGTTTTCACAACACGATTGATTGCAACTACTTTCTCCTTGAGCTCAAGGTCACCGGCTTTTACTTTATTTAAAATTACTTGTGCCATTTATTGCAGAAATTAAGTTGAGTTTAGATGATTTGGTACGTTGAATTAGAATTGAAGTCCTCCTTCACGAGCACCATCTGCTACTGCTTTAATACGACCATGGTAGAGACGACCACCCCGGTCGAATACAACCGAAGTAAGACCAAGTGCAGTTGCTTTGGTAGCAATCGCAGCTCCTAACAATTTGCTCTTTTCAGATTTGGTGCCTTTTTGAGCAACAATATCCTTATCACGGGTTGAAGCTGCAGCCAGGGTAACACCATTTTCATCGTCAATCAATTGCACATATGTTTCGGCATTGCTGCGGAAAACTGACAGACGGGGTTTCTGAGCAGTACCAGATACTTTTTTACGTATGCGGTACTGAATCTTCTGCCTTCTGATTGATTTCGTTTCCATTTCTATTTATTTATAGCTCCGATACTGCCGGAGAAATTGAATAATTATTAATTAGCTTTTTTGTGGCTTATCTGTTATTTACCAGCAGATTTACCAGCTTTCTTGCGAACCACTTCACCAACAAAACGAACACCTTTTCCTTTGTATGGCTCTGGTTTACGCAGACTGCGGATTTTCGCAGCGACCTGTCCAAGCAGTTGTTTATCAACGCCTTCCAGTAGAATCTTTGGATTCTGTCCTTTTTCTGTAAGGGTGGCTACTTTGATTTCACTTGGAATTTCAAAAATAATATTGTGAGAATATCCCAAAGCAAGATCCAGTGTATTTCCTGTATTCGCTGCCTTGAAACCCACACCTACCAATTCCATTTGTGCTTTAAAACCTTCAGTTACACCTTTAACCTGATTGGCCAGCAGGGCACGATATAAACCATGCATGGCACGGTGGCGGATCTGGTCGGTTGGACGCTTGATCAGCACTTCATTATCAACTACTTCCACGATGATATCGCGATCAATCGGCTGCTTCAGTTCCCCTTTGGGGCCTTTCACTGTGATCACATTATCTTTTCCAACTGTTACAGTAACACCGGAAGGAATTGTGATGGGTTTTTTACCTATACGAGACATGTCAAAAAATTGATTTGTTAAGCAAAGGATTGTTGATCGGTCAGACGGGTATAGGACGCCTTAATGTATCAACAACCAGTTATATATGAATTGCGCAATGTTGCCATTGCGCAATAAGTTGATTAATAAATGTAACAAAGTACCTCACCACCTACATTCTGCGATTTCGCTTCCTTATCGGTCATTACTCCTTTAGAAGTTGAAAGGATCGCAACACCCAATCCGTTTTTTACACGAACAAAATCAGCAGGCTTGGCATACTGGCGCAAACCAGGACGGCTAACACGCTCCAGACTCTGGATGGCAGGTGTTTTAGTAGAAGGATCATATTTCAGGGCGATTTTAATCAGGCCCTGTTTGCTATCTTCTTCAAATTTGTATTTCAGGATATATCCTTTATCGTACAAAATTTCAGTAATACGCTTTTTCAGGTTAGAAGCAGGAATCTCCACTATTCTGTGACCAGCCATTTGAGCATTCCGAATGCGGGTCAGGAAGTCTGCTATAGGATCAGTAACCATTGTCTTTAATAAGTTTGATTGATAATTGTTTTACAATGCGATATCCTATCTGATATCTACAATTTAATAGTTCCTGCTGGATTTTATTTTACCAGCTGGCTTTCTTAACTCCAGGAATCTTACCGGCCAGGGCCATATCACGGAACATGATCCTTGATAATCCGAAATAACGCATATAGCCTTTCGGACGACCAGTCAGCTGGCAGCGATTCTTCAAACGAACGGGAGAAGCATTTTTTGGAAGGGTATCCAATGCCTGGTAATCACCGGCTGCTTTCAGCGCTGCACGCTTTTCAGCAAACTTAGCTACCATAGCTTCTCTTTTCCTTTGTCTGGCTTCTACTGATTTTTTTGCCATATTAAAAATTAAAAAGTATTCTTTATTGTGCGTTTTCGCCTTTTCTGATATTACGGAAAGGCATTCCCATTTCCTTCAACAATTCATACGCTTCTTCATTCGTATTGGCTGTTGTAACAAACGTAATATCCAAACCTGTAATCTTATTCACCTTATCAATATCGATTTCAGGGAAAATGATTTGCTCAGTAACACCCAGGGTATAATTACCACGGCCGTCAAAAGCTTTTTCACTGATACCTTTAAAGTCACGTACACGGGGAAGTGATACGGAAATCAAACGATCCAGGAATTCATACATTTTCTCACCACGCAGCGTAACACGAGCACCAATGGGCATGTTCTTACGCAGTTTGAAATTCGAAATATCTTTTTTGGACATGGTAGCAACTGCTTTCTGACCAGTAATGGTAGACAGCTCTTCTACTGCAATGTCAACCAGCTTCTTGTCGGCCACAGCGCCATTAACGCCACGGTTCAGACAGATTTTGGTAAGTTTTGGCGCCTGCATGATAGTGCCATAGCCAAACTTCTTCATTAAGGCAGGTACAACTTCTTTCTTGTACTTGTCTGCCAGACGCGGAGTATATTTAACGGTACTCATTACTTAATTACCTCCCCTGATTTTTTAGCAACACGAACTAATTTACCGGCTTCACGGGTACGCTTAACTTTAGTTGCGGCACCAGCTTTAGCATCCCACAACATAATGTTGGAGATATTGATGGCAGCTTCCTTCTTTACAATACCACCTTTGGTATTCTGGGCAGAAGGTTTAGTGTGTTTGGTGATAATATTCACCCCTTCCACTATTACACGGCCTTCGTCAACCATAACTTCCAAAACCTTGCGTGGTTTTTTCAGGTCTTTGTCGTCGCCGGTAATAACCACCACCGTGTCGCCCTTTTTAATGTTGTATTTCGCTTTGAATCTTGTGCTCATGTAGATTCTGTTTATCTAGTTTATCACTATTGTTTGGTGCCCGTGCCCCAATCGGGGCGCAAAGGTACGATTATAATACTTCCGGAGCAAGAGAAATAATCTTCATATATCCCTTGTCGCGCAGTTCTCTTGCAACAGGTCCGAAAATACGCGTACCACGAGGTTCATCCGAGTTGTTTAACAATACCACGGCATTGTCATCAAAGCGGATATACGAACCGTCTTTCCGGCGCAATTTGTTCTTGGTACGAACAATTACCGCTTTGGTTACAGTACCTTTTTTAATACCTCCTGCAGGAATGGCATCTTTAACAGTTACAACAATCTTGTCACCAATCCGGGCATAGTCCTGTCCGCTGTTTCCCAACACGCGAATAACCAGCACTTCCTTGGCTCCACTGTTATCAGCTACATTCAGTCTGCTTTCTTGCTGAATCATCTTTAATTAATTTATTCAATTAGTAATGTAAAACAGAGGGATTACTTCACTTTCTCTACGATCTCCACCATTCTCCAGCGTTTTGTTTTGCTGAGTGGACGGGTTTCCATAATCCGGACCATATCACCAATGCTGCACTCGTTTTTCTCGTCGTGTGCATGGAATTTAGTGGTCTTTTTTACGAACTTACCGTAGATGGGGTGTTTCACCTTTCTTTCCACTGCAACAGTAACGGTCTTTTCCATTTTGTTGCTGGTTACTACACCAATCCTTGTTTTACGCAAATTTCTTTCAGCCATTGTTATCTTTTTTAGCTTATTCGCTTTTTGAATACACCTGGACTACCCAATCAGGCAGTGGCCAGTTTTTTGGTTAATTCCGTTTTCAGGCGGGAAATATCCCTGCGAAGTGAACGAATACTCATCGGATTCTCCAGTGGAGTGATCGCATGAGCGAACTCCAGCTTCTTCAGACGCAGTTCATCTTCCTGGATGCGAGCCTTGAGATCAGCCAAACTCATGTCTTTCAGGTTGGCTACGAAATCTGTGGTCTTCTTTGACATCGTATGGTCGATTTTGTTGTTATTAGCTTAAGACTGTAATTCACGACGAATTACAAACTTTGTTTTAATTGGTAACTTCTGAGCAGCCAGTTCCATAGCGGCTTTGGCAGTTTCTTCAGATACACCATCGCACTCAAACAGAATACGACCGGGCTTTACTACAGCAGCCCAATGATCAGGGTTACCTTTACCTTTACCCATCCTTACTTCAGCGGGCTTTTTGGTAACTATTTTATCAGGAAAAATGCGGATCCAGACATTCCCTTCCCTTTTCATGGAACGGGTCATTGCCTGACGGGCACTTTCAATCTGGCGATCGGTCATCCACACTGTTTCCAATGCCTTCAAACCGAAGGAGCCAAATGACAGACTGGTGCCACGTTTTGCATTACCTTTCACAGGCATTTTCTGCATCTTCCTGTGCTTGGTTCTTTTTGGCTGTAACATCTCTTATATTAATTTGTCAATGTTCTTAAATCTGATACCTTCTAACTTCCAACTACACACTTCACAATTCCCTAGCCTCTGCGGCGGTCGCCTCCACGGCCTCCACCTCCACCACCTCTTCTGTCTCCACCACGATCGCCGCCACCACGACGATCATCACCGCCACGGCCTTCCCGACGATCACCCATCGGTCCACCTTCTTTTCCACTGATTATATTCGGATTCAGGTCACGTTTTGCCAGTACTTCACCTTTACAGATCCATACTTTGATACCAATTTTACCATAAACAGTCAGGGCAAATACATTGGCATAATCTATATCCATACGCAGGGTATGCAACGGCGTACGACCTTGTTTGATTTCTTCAGAACGGGCAATTTCAGCACCACCCAAACGACCACTTACTTTCACCTTGATACCTTCAGCACCCATACGCAAAGCGGATGCAATGGCCATCTTGATAGCACGTTTGTAGTTGATCCGGTTTTCGATCTGTTTAGCGATGGTATCTCCAACGATGTTGGCATCCAGCTCCGGACGACGAATCTCCAGAATATTAATCTGAACATCATCCTTCCCAGTCAGTTTCTTCAATTCTTCCTTGATACGATCCACCTCATTACCACCTTTTCCTATGATGATACCAGGCTTGGAAGTATGAATTGTAATGATCAACTTACCAAGGGTACGCTCAATAACAATTTTAGAGATTCCTCCTTTGTTAATACGCGCCATCAGGTAGGTACGGATCTTATGATCCTCAATCAACTTGGTTGAGTAGTCTTTTTTACTGCCAAACCAGTTGCTTTCCCAACCGCGGATGATTCCCAACCTTGCACCAATAGGATTTGTTTTCTGACCCATTTGTTTGGTATATTAAGTTTATACGATTGATTATTTAGTATCTACAACTACAGTTACGTGATTGCTACGTTTGCGAACACGATAACCACGACCCTGAGGAGCCGGACGCATACGCTTAAGCGTTCTTGCGCCGTCAACAAAAATGGTTTTTACAACCAGTTGGGTCTCATCACCACCTTCATTTGACTGCTTCCAGTTGCTGATCGCACTTACTACCAGTTTGCGCAAAGGAACAGCGGGATGCTTGGCATTGTGCTCTAACACAGCCAGCGCCTTTTCTACTTCCATGCCACGAACCAGGTCAGCTAATAAACGCATCTTTCTGGGCGATGTGGGGTAATTTTTCAGTTTAGCTACTGCTTCCATTTTTTATAAGATTCTATCTCCCGCTTGCGCCTGGGCTTCGGCGGGATTAATTAATTACATTTTTTTGCTTGAGTGTCCCTTGAAGTTACGGGTAGGTGCAAATTCACCTAACTTATGACCTACCATAAACTCCGTTACATATACCGGAATGAATTTGTTACCATTGTGCACCGCAAAAGTGTGACCAACGAAATCAGGTGTAATGGTAGAACGACGGCTCCAGGTTTTGATAACACCTTTCTTGGATTTGCCTTCGATCATATTCATCACCTTCTGCTCCAGTTTTACGTCTACGTAAGGACCTTTTTTAATTGAACGAGCCATATCTAAATTTTAGAATGCTGATTGATGATTGTAGATTATTTATTGGCTAACTTCTTACCGTTCTTGCGTTGGATAATCAGTTTATCAGAGCCTTTATGCTTACGGGTTTTCAGACCTTTTGCATATTTACCTGTTCTGCTTCTCGGATGTCCGCCTGATGCACGGCCTTCACCACCACCCATCGGGTGATCTACAGGGTTCATCGCAACACCACGGTTTCTTGGCTTGATACCCTTCCAACGATTTCTACCAGCCTTACCCATGCTCTGCAGGTTATGATCACTGTTTGATGCTACTCCAACAGTTGCATAACAATTGATCAATACCTTTCTTAACTCTCCGGAAGGCATTTTCAATACAGCGTAACGCTCTTCTTTATTGCTCAACTGGGCAGATGTACCAGCACTACGTGCAATCTTTCCACCCTGACCAGGCTGCATTTCAATATTGTGTACTACCGTACCAAGCGGCATATTTTTCAGCATCAGCGCATTCCCTAATTCAGGAGCTACTGAATCACCACTGATTACCTCAGCACCAACCTGTAAGCCCTGAGGAGCCAGGATATAACGTTTTTCACCATCCGCATAATTCAATAATGCGATGAATGTGGTGCGGTTTGGATCATATTCAATAGACGCAACTTTTGCAGGAATATCCTTTTTGTTACGTTTGAAATCTACCAGACGATACATTTTAGCATGACCGCCACCAATGTAACGCATACTTCTGCGTCCCTGAGCATTACGGCCACCGGTTCCACCTTTCTTTTCTACCAGGCTCTTTTCCGGCTCATTGGTAGTAATTTCAGCATACGCGTTTCCAATTCTCCAGCGCGTACCTGCTGTCATTGGTTTATACTTTCTTAATGCCATCTTCTTATTTTTTGCTGCGAACTTTTCAGCGTCGCACTACTTTAATAATTGTTTTTTCAGTTAGAGTGCTCCAGTTTCAGGCTTTCACCTTTCACCTCTCACCTTTCACTTCTTCCTAAACCGCCCCGTACAGATCAATGGTTTCACCTTCAGCAACGGTTATCAGCGCTTTTTTGTAAGCAGACTTACGACCCTGAATAAATCCGGCTTTGGTAAAGCGGGTTTTATTTTTACCAGGAATCACGGCAGTATTAACATCTACCACTGTAACACCATAAAAGGTTTCAATGGCCTTTTTGATTTCCAGTTTGTTGGCCTTCCTTGCAACTTTGAACGCAAAGCGACGCAGACTTTCCTGCTGGGCATTTGCTTTCTCCGTGAGGATGGGTTTTATCAAAACTTCAGAAAGTTTCATTTCTTTCTATTTAGAATGTAATTATTAAGCGTTTTCTTCAACCTCTGCTTCAGTAAAAACTTTGGCAGCACTTTCACTCAGTACCAGAACCTGTGAATTCACTATATCATAGGTATTCATATCGCTGAGCAGGGTAGCATTCACGGATGGAATATTACGAATACTCAGATACAGGTTATCTCCGTCTTCAGGAAGGATGTACAATGCCTTTTTATCAGCAATATTCAATGCCTTCAAAATTCCGGTGAATGTTTTGGTCTTTGGAGTTTCCAGCTTAACATCTTCCAGGATTACAATAGCACTTTCTTTTGCTTTGTAAGCCAGCGCAGACATTTTTGCCAGATCTTTCACCTTACGATTCAGTTTAAAACTGTAATCGCGGGGTTTTGGCCCGAAAATAGTACCACCACCTTTGTACAAAGGGTTACGGATATTTCCTTTACGGGAACCACCGGTACCTTTTTGTTTGTGCAATTTGCGGCTGGCACCTTTAACCTCCATACGGGTCTTTACCTTATGTGTACCCTGGCGTTGTGCTGCCAGGTATTGCTTTACAGAGAGGTAGATTACGTGATCATTGGGTTCAATCCCGAAGATCTCTTCCGGTAACTCAATGGTTCTTCCGGTCTTCTGTCCTTGTATATTTAAAACATCTACTTGCATCGTACTTCAGATTAAATGGTTTATTTCTGGATAAAAACAATGGAACCATTGTGGCCAGGAACTGAACCACTCACCAGTATATAATTCTTTTCAGGAAATACTTTCAGAATTTGCAGGCCTTTCATTTTCACACGGTCATTTCCCATGCGACCGGCCATGCGCATACCCTTCATTACACGGGATGCATCAGAAGAGTTACCAAGAGAACCTGGCGCACGTTGACGATCGTGCTGACCATGGGAAGCTTCACCTACCCCACTGAATCCATGACGCTTTACAACACCCTGGAAACCTTTACCTTTGGTATTACCCACAACATCAACTTTTTCGCCTTCTGCGAAAATTTCTGCAGTAATGGTTTCACCAAGTGCTTTCTCTATTGAATAATCGCGAAATTCTGTAACGAAACGTTTGGCAGCTGTTTGTGCCTTGGAGAAGTGATTTGCTTCGGCTTTTGTTGTGTGCTTCTCTTTCTTATCGCCGAATGCGAGTTGGACTGCATTGTACCCGTCGGTTTCTTTTGTTTTAACCTGGGTCACGACACATGGACCAGCTTCGATGATGGTACAAGCAGTTTGCTTGCCATCGGGACTGAAGATGCTGGTCATCCCAATTTTTTTTCCAATAATTCCTTTCATTTAAGTTACCATTTGTGCCGCATGGTTAAAAGGACAATCCACCCAAAACAACTGATACACAGTTGACTTTCCAGACCTGCTGGAATGGTGGTGGATGGACTTCAATCCCCGTTTGCTACTGACCTTTTCTGTTTTTATCTGCCGAAGCTTTAGCGAAGGCAGACCGCCTACGCTAAAGCTTCGGCGGTTTTTAGAAGTACCAGTAGTAAACAAACCCTGAACGGCTTGTTCATATTTACTTTTACTAATTATTGAATGATAAAGGATTTCCAAAGGATTTGCCTTTTCATCCAACCCCAGCGCTCTTTTCTCCGCCAGTGGCGGATTGAGAGTTAGGGCAGTTATTTATAAGAACTAAGTGCTTTTAAAGCTTTTTTTCGGTTGCTGTCTTTAAACAGCCGGCCGTCATGCCTTGATTTCAACTTCTACCCCGGATGGAAGGTCGAGCTTACTCAACGCATCTACCGTACGGGAAGAAGATGTATAGATATCCAACAAACGCTTATGCGTACAAAGCTGGAACTGCTCACGGGCTTTCTTGTTTACGTGAGGGGAACGCAGTACGGTAAAAATTTTCTTCTGCGTAGGCAGAGGAATAGGTCCGGTTACTACTGCTCCCGTGCTACGTACTGTTTTAACGATCTTCTCAGCAGATTTGTCCACCAGATTGTGATCGTAAGACTGTAATTTGATTCTGATTCGCTGTGACATACCTATTATCCAAAAATTGAATTGGGAGTGCAAAGGTAACGGTCATTTTATAATCTGCAAAAGTTTTTTCGAACTATTTTACCGTTTGGAGCGAACTAGTAGCCGATAAATCAAAAAAAAGACCAATCCAAGGCATATAACAGCCATTACTACCGGTATAAACAGTGCCGTAACCGAGCCGATTCCCGCTGCCAGATGCTCCCCCGTTGCCAGAATTGAATTACCGGTACCCGCTGTTGTTTTGGTAGAAACCAGCCGTAATGCACTTGTTCCAAGCTGGATTGTTCCTGCTATTCCACCGCCGGTTAGGATACCCAGCCCCCATCTGAACATCGGATCCCAGTCCCCAACCGGTAAAAAACTGGTTGCCAGCAAACTGCCCGCCCCAATTGCCAGCGGGGTCGCAATCGTATCCAATACATTATCAATAAACGGAATATAATAGGCCAGAATTTCCAGCAAAGAAGCAATTCCAAAGCTTACAATTGCCGGCCAGGTTCCGATCCATGTTTCACTTGAATCTGCCGGTATCCAACCAGCTTTCATCGCGATACTCACCACCAACAAAGGAAGGAATACCCGAAACCCACAGCAGGCACTTAGCGAAATGCCGAGTGAAACGGCCATTATTCCGGTGACTGGATCCATAAGCAGGAAAATTACTTATAATGTTTGGGAAACAGCCTCATTTCTTCCTACTCAGAAACGGCCTTTCCACCAATCTGAAACTTAGAAATCCGACCAGCAGCGTACCCAATATGGCCAACGGAAGGAATAAGTAAACTGGCAGGTTCGTTTTGTGAATCAGTAACCAGATGGGGTAATGAAAGACATAGATTCCATAGGAATATTTTCCCAGCCAAATCAACCATTTTGATTGAAAAAACCGACTACAAAAGTTGGATGACTGGAGAATGAATGCTATCAATGCAGCCCAACCTATCGCAATCAACGTAAATCCGGTAAATGAAACCCAATTACTTGAATAGTGTCCATTCCAATTTCCTGATAAAAATAAGCTTAAAAAATAGACGTAAATGATTGCTGCTAAAACGCCCCACCACCTCCTGTCAATGCCAAACCAGCCTTGCCTGGAAATAAAGTAGATTCCTGTACCAATGGCAAAAGCATCCATCCGGCATAAAAAGAATACATACCGAAAAACATTTTCGAATGATGGAAACCAATATTGGGCATAACTGCGAAAAATAATTGAAACAAGAAGTATCAAACCCAAAAAGATCCATTTTCCCCGATCGGTAACCGGCTTTAGCATCCAAAAAAACAAAGGCCACAATACATAAAATTTCGCTTCTACGCCCAAAGACCAAAGGGGCAACAGGAAAACCATAGCGGGAAACCCATCCAACGCATACCAGATATCAGTTTGAAATGCCCAGTAATAAAACTGGTTACGCTTCAAAATTTGAAAGGATTCCGATTCTGCTCCGAATTTAAATAATGGAACCAGCAGAAAAAACAAAAATAAACTCAGGTAAGTTGCTGGTACAATCCGCAGGATACGATTTCTAAAAAAACGAATCAGGTGCTCCTTATTCAATGGACCCTGCGACAATGATTTTGAAATCAAGAACCCTGATAACACAAAAAATAAATCCACCCCCATCCATCCCCAGCTATCAATTATTTCGAAATGGTAACAAATGACCAGTAAAATTGCCAGTCCCCTGAAACCATCCAAAGAAGGCAAATTTTCTTTTTCAGTTAAAGTAGACTGATTCATTTTGCTCCAGGGGGACAATGCGTTTTTAGGAACGAAGTATATAACTGACTAAGATGTTCGAAGGTACCCTCTCCTTCCGAAATACTATGCGAACGATTGGGATAACTCATCAGCTGGAATTGCCGATTGTATTTAATTAACGCATTGATCAGCATCTCCGCATTATTGTAATGTACATTATCATCTCCGGTTCCATGGATATACAGGAGATGTCCCCTCAGATTTTTGGCATAGGTAATAGGTGATCCATTTATGAAATCCTGCAGGTTTTCCTGCGGCAATCCCATATAACGTTCCTGGTAAATATTATCATAGGTCAACTGATTACCCACAGCCGCCACTGAAATTCCGGTTTTATATATTTCAGGATACTGAAAAAGAAGATTCAGTGTGGCCGAGCCACCACCACTCCAACCCCATACCGCTACCCGTTCCGGATCAATAAAGGACCATTTAAGAATCTCCTTTGCTGCCATTGCCTGATCCCGTATATTAACCAAACCTATTTTCCTGTATACTGATTTTCGCCAGGATCGACCTTTCGGTACTGGTGTACCGCGGTTATCCATGCTAATATAGATGTATCCGTCTTCCAGCATATTCCCTTTATACAAATGATTATACCCGGCACCAAATTCATCCTTTGCTGTTTGTCCCCATGGCTCCGTATAAACATAAAAAACTACCGGATATTTTTTGGAGGAATCGAAATCGGAAGGTTTTGCAATCCAGCCATCCATTTCTATTCCATCACTGGTGCGTATCGTAAAAAACTCAACCGGCCCCGTCTTGGGATTTGTTTTATTTATAATCTCATTAATTGATTTGGTTCCGGCTACCGCTTCGTGATTTTTCAATTGAATAATTTCCTGAACAGGTTGAATATAATGATTGGAGAAACTGTGCTGGGCAAATCTCGCACCCGGTGAAATATCATAGTAATGTGTGCCTGTCTGATTCGCCGGACTAACCCGCTCTGCTTCCCCTTTTCCATCCAGGCGACTGCGGTAAAGATAGCGTTGGGTGGCATTGGCCGGACTTGCGATAAAATACAGATAATTGCCTTTTTCATCAATTGCTGCAATATCCATTACATCAAATGCTCCTTTTGTAATCAGCTGAATCGATTTGCCATCCCTGCTTATAGAATACAGATGACGCCATCCATCTTTTTCAGAAGCCCATAAAAAAGCCCCCCCCTTTTTTATCCAATCCCAGCCGCCATTGGTGTAGTCCTGGTCCCAGGAAGGAAGAATATCAATCCAGGCACTATCCTTTTCAACAAAAATGGGTGTTGCTGTTCCTGTTAGTGCGTTGGCAAGAAATAGTGTAGATACCTGTTGCTTCCGGTCGAGGTGTTGCATAACCAGTTCTGATGAATTGGCAGCCCATTCCATTCTTGGTAAATAAGATCCCCAGATCGGATCATCCTCCATCTTCATCCAGTTGATCTGATTATTTTCCAGTTCTATTACTCCGATTCTAAACGTTGAAGGTTTTTCACCTGCAACAGGATATTCTACAGGAATCACTTTTGGATAGATTGAATCGGTAGTATTGAGCATCAGATAGTCTCTGGTAATGCCTGCATTAATTTGCCAGAAAGCAATCTTCCTGCTATCCGGACTCCAGCGAAATCCATCTCTGCAAAAAAACTCTTCTTCATAAGCCCAGTCAAATGTTCCATTGATTCGTTTACGGTTGCCATCCTTTGTCAATGCCTGAATCTGCCCGGTTTGTAAGTCTTCTACATACAGGTTGTATGCACTGACATATGCCAGTTTTTTTCCATCCGGCGAAATTTTGGCGAATTGCTGACTGGAGGGAGGCAATCCATTACCGGTTTTTTTAAGTTGTTGCCTGCTTCGGTCATATACATAATAGTCTCCCCGGGTTTCATAGCGCCAAACTTTTTTTGCGTTGGTGAATAACAACACCTTATCCTGCAGTTCAGACAATGACCAGGATTTTAACGCGAGTGGTGCAGTTGCTCCGGCGGGAGTTAATTGAGCTGCAGAAAGAAAAACAGAGTCTTTTCCACCAGAAAGGGAATGATACCGGATCGCATCTTTCTCCCGGCTGAAATATCCGCTGCCATCAGGTGTCCAATGGATCCCACCCTGGGCAGTAACAAAATAGGAAACAAATAAAGCGGAGATAAGTAAAACTATTCGCATGGCTTTAATCTATTGGGCCCTGAAGTTAGGGAATCAGGCCCGAATAGGTTCGTCCATCAGCAGTAACTTTATACACAAGCCGTTCCGCATTTGCAGGATGCTTAACTTCAAAACGAAGGGTTTCGCCTTCCGCTAACTGGCTGTGATAATATTTTTCAATTCTGCTTCCTTTTTCGGAATATAATTCAACCAGAACCCGGGAATTTATGTTGGCAGTTATCTGTAAAAAAGTTCCATTTTTTTCCTGCAAAAGGCGGGCTCTGGTTGTATAATTTTTTTCATCTATCGGTAATTCAAGCCCGGGAGTAAGCATTTTCCAACGCATTATCCAGCTATTTGAACAGGTTATAAAATGCTGGCTCCATCCTATCATACATCTGCCTTTTTCAAATGCTTCGTTTATAATTCGCAATGCATCAACCAAATCGCTTAACTGGCTTTTTGTAACTATCTTATTACCCGCTAATACTTCTACAACAAGGTCATTCAAAGCTTGCACGGTGTTTTCCTCTCCAAGCAAATTCTTTAGTGAAACAGGAAATTTCCAGGAATAAACTACTCTTGAATCCACCCCAACACCACAGGGGGATAAAGAAGATGCAGATCCCGCCTCTGCAGGCTTCAACTGCTGTGTCACCAGCCAGTTTCCGAAATCCAGCCGAAAATCATTGAGTATAGCATTTCCTTTTATTGAACGATTTAGTTCAAGTGCCAGTAATTGCTTTACCAGAGAACGGTTCATCTCAATCATTCCGGCATCCGCAGACTCTTTCATTACCACATTGGTAAAGAAAGTCTGGTCATGAATTTTTCCTAATAATAGTGCTTGTAATGTTATCAATTGACCTGATTGCAATCGCAACAATTCAGTGCCTCTTCTGGAACGAAGAACGATCTCTTGCTGCGAATGCTGATTGCCTGCAATTGACCCTGCAGGCATGGCAGCATATTGATCAGGCAAATAAGTTTTCAATAAAATGGTTTCTCCATCACGAATTGCCAGGTCGTAGCTGTTCATGATAATTTCTGCCGTACTTCCGGTCATCGTCCAGGAAGCTTTATGACTGGAAGATCTGATACTATGAACAGAATAATCCTGATTGGTTTGGGAGAAGGTAAGATTGCCAAACAAAATGCTGGCTGAAGTCAGCAATACAAATAGAATGCTGCGTTTGGGGAATAGTTTAGGGGCCATGTCGGTACAATTGGTGTAACGGAATAAATACTCAACTGGCTTTACGGGGATCTTGGGTACGGGGATTAACCAGGAAGGTCAGATTGTAAACGTAGGAGTCTTTGAAAGGAAGATTGGAAGGATGCTGTAAAAGTAGTACTAAAGAAGGCATATTGTCAAGAGACAGGAACCTAAATATTTATGCAACTATATTGCATAAATATAAAACTGAAAAAGAAGTTGCCGGTGGCAACTTCTTTTCGCATATTGATATGCTTTAGTTCTGCCGTTTAATCAGTTTTCCGGAATAAGTAGAACCATTTGCAGTCACTTTGTAAATGATTGTTTCTGTTCCTCCCATTCTTGGCACATATACCAGGTTTTTCGTTTCTCCTTTGCGCAGGCTGCCATTATACAACATTTCCAGTCTTTGTCCGGCTACATTATATACTTCAACCAGTACCTGACCATCAGCCTTCGCTTTGATCTGGAAGTTAACACGATCAACAAACGGGTTGGGGAATGCTTTCACTTCTGTTGCTGTTATCTCAGGTAATGCTTTCGCTACAGCATCATCGGTATTGATACCTGAACCATATCCACCACCATACCACTGATAGAAGGCTGCCGTCCATTTATAGTACCAGTAATTGGCACAGTTAACATTTCTGTCTGACCAGCCAATAAAATAACGCCCCTCATGAAAGGCTTCATTTATTGCTTCAACTGCTTCTTCAATATCTTTCAGGCTAACTCCTTCTGGTATAGGACGACCAGTAAGGGTAAAACCTGCCAGGCAAAATAATCCCCATACAGTTTTGTCTTCACCCAATGCATTCACCACATTGGACGGAATACGCCAGGAATCAATGGCTTTCTTTGAATTTCCGTTCCATCCACAGTCGAGCATTCTGGGTTTGCTACAGGATGAGCGCGGGTCTCTTGCCTGTGTTACCAGATAACGTCCTGCTTCCAATGGGAAATCCTCCAAAACACGATCCGGCGTAAGGTTCATGTTAAGTGCCAGTGTAATAGTTTCAGCCAATAAGGAATTATTGATTTTACCATTTTTCACCGGTGTATTCCAATCAACACTGTAGATACCATCTACCAGCGCATTTTTTCCCTTTCCAGGTAACATCTTCTGCAGTTTGGCAGCTTCACTCTGGTAGGCATAGAAATATTTTTCTGTTTCCAGATAACCAAAAAACAGCGTCTGATAATACATGTTCCCCATACTCATATCCATGATTTCGAGTGAACTCATGTTTGAGCCATTGGGCGTACAGGAATTTTCTCTGGTATTACCATAAAACTCCTGTGTAAAACTATAATACAATTCAGGCTTACTGGGATTGTACACATTCCACTTAAACTTGTTTTTCTTTCTGTCTTTTTTGTATTTATGCCACTTCTTGTGCATACGGTCAAATCCCCACTCATAATCAGTATCCAGCTGATTACTGTTACCCTGTCCGTATTGGGCTGCAACAGGGCCAAGTCCAATAAAGAGGGCAAGCACCAGGAGAATAAAACTGCGGACTTTGTGAAGTGATAAACCGATTTTCGGTGATTGTTGACTGCCAGAATCAGCAGCCATTGACGGGCATGTAAAATTAATAGCCATATAGCCAGGTTTAGGTTAAAAAAATGCTATTCGATATGGCTTTGGAAGGATGCTTGGTACGGAACTGTTTAATAGATGCTTCTGGGATTCTTCCGGAAATGGATTCTGAGGATGATCTGGTAAGAGATCATAAAAGTAGACCAGAACTAACCACATTGTCAAGAGGGGAAGGTATGTTTATTTATGCAACTATGATGCATATTATAAAAAGATAATAAAAAAACCGGCCGAAGCCGGTTTCTGTATTAAGCGTTTACTTTTCCTTTTATCTTGGCAATCACTTCTTCTGCAATATTGTTAGGTGCAGGAGCATAGTGAGAGAATTCCATGGTTGAGGAAGCACGACCGGAAGAAAGGGAACGCAATTGCGTTACATATCCGAACATTTCACTCAATGGAACTTTTGCTTTAATTACCTGTGCATTGTTACGGCTGTCCATTCCTTCCATCATACCACGACGGCGGTTAAGGTCACCGGTAACATCCCCCATGTACTGATCAGGAGTTACCACTTCCACTTTCATGATTGGCTCCAACAATACTGGTTTCGCTTTACGGGCTGCCTCACGGAATCCCTGCTTTGCGCACAATTCAAAGGACATTGCATCCGAGTCAACTGCGTGGAAGCTACCATCGAAAATGCGCACTTTCATGCTCACAACAGGATAACCTGCCAAAACACCAGTTGACATGGCTGATTCAAAACCTTTTTGAATCGGAGTGATGAATTCTTTTGGAATTGATCCTCCAAAGATATCGTTCACAAACTGGAATCCTTTACCAGGATTAGCTGCAATGAATTCTTCATCAGCAGCACTCAGTTCAAAATAAATATCAGCGAACTTACCGCGACCACCCGTTTGTTTTTTCAGTGTTTCGCGATGCTCAACTTTACCGGAGAAGGCTTCTTTATATGCAACCTGAGGATTACCCTGATTCACTTCCACTTTAAATTCACGACGCATCCGGTCGATGATGATTTCAAGGTGTAATTCACCCATTCCACGAAGGATGGTCTGACCAGTTTCTTCATCGGTATTTACCCGCAGCGTTGGATCTTCTTCCACCAGTTTGGCAATTGCCATACCCATTTTATCAACATCAGCCTGCGTTTTAGGTTCAACTGCAACCGCAATAACCGGCTCTGGAATAAACATATTCTCCAGCGTTATCGGATGGTTTTCATCACACAGTGTATCACCGGTTTTAATTTCCTTGAAACCAACTGCTGCTCCAATATCACCTGCTTCAATAAAATCAATCGGATTCTGCTTGTTGGCAAACATTTTCATGATTCGGCTGATCCGCTCTTTCTTACCACTGCGTACGTTCAATACATAGGAACCTGCATCGAGGTGACCGGAATATGCCCGGAAGAAGGCCAGACGACCAACGAAAGGATCGGTCATGATTTTGAAAGCCAATGCAGCAAATGGTTCTTTTGCATCCGGTTTACGTGTAATGGTTTCGCCAGTTTCAGGATGAGTTCCCTGAATAGCATCGATATCAACCGGACTTGGCAGGTAACGACATACCGCATCCAGCGCCGTTTGTACCCCTTTGTTTTTGAAGGAAGAACCACACATCATCGGAACAATGCTCAGATCGATGGTTGCTTTCCGGATTGCTTCATGCATCTCCGCTTCAGTAATGGAATTGGGATCTTCAAAGAATTTTTCCATCAGCGTATCATCATATTCTGCAACCGCTTCAACCAGGCTGGCTCTCCACTCAATGGCATCCTCCATCATATCAGCAGGCACTTCAATTTCATCGAAGGTCATTCCTTCTGTTTCAGCATGCCAGATGATACCTTTCATTTTGATAAGATCCACCACGCCCTTGAAATTGTCTTCAGCTCCGATTGGAAGTTGCAGAGGAACCGCTTTGGCACCCAGCATTTCTTTAACCTGCTTAACAACATTCAGGAAGTCGGCACCGGAACGATCCATTTTATTTACAAAACCGATCCTTGGTACACGATAACGGTTCGCCTGACGCCAAACTGTTTCAGATTGTGGTTCAACACCATCAACTGCACTGAATAATGCGATCAAACCGTCCAGTACCCGCATGGAACGTTCAACTTCTACAGTAAAATCAACGTGCCCCGGAGTATCAATAATATTGAAAGAATATTTTTTGGAATCAGCAGTTTGCGTTCCTTTATCGGTCGGAAAATTCCACTGGCAGCTTACGGCAGCAGAAGTGATGGTAATACCTCTCTCCTTCTCCTGTTCCATCCAGTCGGTAGTAGCTGCACCATCGTGCACTTCACCGATTCTGTGAATCATACCTGTGTAGCGCAGAATACGCTCTGTTGTGGTGGTTTTACCGGCGTCGATGTGGGCCGCAATACCAAAGTTTCTTTGAAATCTTAAGTCTGCCATTGTTGTATGTTAAAAATGTTATGCGTCAAATGCCAAAAATCCCAATTTGGGACGCAAAGGTAAGTAATCTCCCGGAAATTCGAAACCTTGTTTAATAAGCCCTAAAAAATGTTGGATTTACCTGATTTCAACAGAAATATATCCACCTTTTAAAAAATATCCACATAAAAGTCACTGACATATTGGTAGATATGCTCAAGGGATGTAAATTTAGAAATCTTTCTTGTTAACCCATTATTCACTCAAAATTTCGAACTGATATGCCCACAAAAAAGAAGGCCGCAAAAAAATCGCCGGCCAAAAAGGCAGTAAAAAAACCGGTTGCAAAAAAAGCAGCCCCTAAAAAAGCAGCAAAAAAAGCCGCTCCTAAGAAAACAGCTAAAAAAGCGGCTCCAAAAAAAGCAGCCAAAAAAGCACTGAAAAAAGCAGTAGCCAAAAAAGCAGCCCCAAAAAAGGCAGCTAAAAAAGCAGCTAAAAAAGCCGTAAAAAAAGCAGCTCCAAAAAAAGCAGCCAAAAAGGCCGCACCTAAGAAAGCAGCAAAAAAAGCAGCTCCTAAAAAGGCAGCTAAGAAAGCCGCTCCTAAAAAGGCCGCCAAAAAAGCCGCTAAGAAAGCCGCACCAAAAAAAGCAGTAAAAAAGGCAGCTCCTAAAAAAGTAAGCCGCAAACCCCGTAAAAAGGAAGCTCCAGCTCCAGCACCGGCAGCTCCAGTAATGGAAGCACCAGCTCAAGAAAACAGTACCACCCCAATAGAAGGTGGTTCAGAAGCATAAATAAAAAAACCCGTCGGCTTTACCGACGGGTTTTTTTTCACTTCTCACCTTTCACCTTTCACCTTTCACCTTTCACTTCCCTATGTCGCCCAGGCTTTATCTCCTTTCTTATAAGGAACACATCCTTCATATTTCCCAGGCACCGCTTCATATCGTAATGCCTTTGTTGCCCCAATTTCAGACGTAAAATATCCCTGTAGGGTTAGATCTTTCATCATTTTGAAATAATGATTCGGTTCCCCCTCCTTTTTATTCTGCTGGTATTCCCGTTGTTCCTTATCCAGTTCAATCAATAACTCCTTCCTTTGTGCAGGCTCCAATGCCATAAATCCTTTTCCAAATTTTTTGTCACTGGCAGCTTCCAGACTGGCGATTCCATCCACAAATACTTTTTGAGCCGGAGCATCATAACAATCGGTTACCATAATTTTCATAAAGGCACCAATTTGTGCAGCTTTGGCACCAGGTGTATCTGTTGTAGGAATAATGGTTTCACCCACTTCATCCAGTAAAGCCAATTCCTCTGCAGTAAAATCAGTGGGACTCGCTTTTTTATCTGTCTGCTTACAACCCGTAAGAAATAACTGTGAACCAACCATGGATCCGCCAACAAGTACGGCCATCGTTGAAACGGCTTGTCTACGTTTCATATGCTTAATTTTTTCAATTATAAATTACCTTTTTTTAATTCATTTACAGCATGATCAGCCGCCCTTGCCGTCAATGCCATATAAGTAAGCGATGGATTCACACAAGCTCCGGATGTCATACAGGCACCATCCGTAACATACACATTCGGAGCATCCCAAACCTGATTCCATCCATTTAGTACGGAAGTTTTGGGATCGCGCCCCATACGTGCAGTTCCCATTTCATGAATGCCACGCCCCATGGTACCATCGCCATTTCTTTTGGAAACGTTTTTAACACCGGCTGCCTCCAGTATTTCTGCCGCATCATTGATCATGTCCTCCCTCATTTTCTTCTCGTTGTCTTTCAATTCACAATCTATTGCCAGCACATTCAATCCCCATTTATCCGTCTTCGTCTTATCCAGCGAAATCTTGTTTTCGTGATACGGCAGTATCTCACCAAAACCACCCATACCCATCGTCCAGGTTCCTGGTTCAGTTAATGCCTCTTTCAAATCCGCTCCAATATTCAGTTCGGCAATATCACGGCTCCATCCCTGCCTGCTGGCTGATCCCTGATAACCGAATCCACGCACATACCCCCTTCCTTCATCTGATTTAAGGTTTCTGTATCGGGGTATATAAAATCCATTCGGGCGACGACCATTGAAATACTTGTCATCGTATCCTTCCACAATTCCGCCAGCTCCCACTCCAAGGTGATGGTCCATCAGGTTATGTCCCAATTCTCCACTGCTGCTACCCAACCCATTGGGCCAGATATCCGTAGCGGAATTCATAAGAATCCAGGTACTGTTCAAGGCAGAGGCATTCAGGAATATGATCTTCGCAAAATATTCATAGGTCTGATTATTCTCCGCATCCAGAATCTCTACTCCCTTCGCCTTTTTTGTATCCTTATCATAAATGATTTTTGTAACAATCGACCAGGGTCTTAATGTAAGATTACCTGTTGCCATTGCAGCAGGAAGAGTTGCCGATTGTGTACTGAAATAGGCGCCAAACGGACAACCCAGCCAGCATTTATTGCGATACTGACAATTACTTCTATTATTATGAGGTGCCGTCAGATTCGCACTTCTTCCGATAATCAGACGACGTGCATCTTTATAATGCTGACGAATCCGCTCAGCAGCATCTTTTTCAACACAGTTCAATTCCATTGGTGGCAGAAAATCGCCATCCGGCAATTGCCATAGATCTTCTTTTGATCCGTTTACTCCGGCAAATTTTTCCGCATAACTATACCAGGGTGCAATGTCTTTATAACGGATGGGCCAGTCAACTCCATGTCCGTCTTTGCTATTCGCTTCAAAATCCAGATCACTGAATCGATAACTTTGACGACCCCATGTCAGGGAACGACCACCTACATGGTAACCACGAAACCAGTCGAATCGTTTTACTTCGGTATAAGGACATTCCTTTTCATTTACCCAAAAATCAAGATTGGTTTCATTCAGGGGATAATCCCTTTTTAATACAGGATAATCTTCAATCATTTGCTGTGTTCTGCCACCACGATGCGGAAATTCCCAGGGATGTTTATTTGCATTGACATAATCTTTCACATGCTTTACATCTCTTCCTCTTTCCAACATCAGGGTCTTCAGCCCTTTCTCGGTCAATTCTTTTGCGGCCCAGCCACCGCTGATTCCGGAGCCAATAACGATGGCATCGTAGGTATTTTCAGCCATAACAGTAGTTTGAAATGAGTGTAGCGTTTTGGTTATTAAATATCACAGATCGCAATCGCATTCTTTAGCGAAGCAATTTTATCGGCAGCAGCAGGAATAAATTCCTGTGCAACATATCCTTTAAATCCGGTTGCATGAATTGCTTTCATAATAGCAGGATAATAAAGCTCCTGACTTTCATCTATTTCATGCCTGCCCGGGTTTCCGCCCGTATGATAATGCCCGTAATAAGCATGATTTTTCTGGATGGAACGTATGATATCACCCTCATCAATCTGCATATGGTAAATATCAAAAAGCAATTTAAAATGCTCCGATCCCAGGCGTTTACATAATTCTATACCCCAAACAGAACGATCACACATATAATCTTTGTGATCTACACGGCTGTTCAGCAATTCCATGGTAAGCACCACTCCATGCTTCTCTGCAAGCCCGATTATCTTTTTTAAACCGATCACGGAATTCTGTAAACCCGTTTCATCATCCATACCATCCCGATTGCCACTAAAACATATCAGATTTTTATACCCTGCTTTTGCAACCAGCGGAATCATTTCTGTATAATTCTGAATCAGTTTGCTATGATAGGCTGTATTATTAAAGCCATGCACCAGATTAATTTCAGCACCATTACACATGGATGAATCCAGCCCATACTTTTTAAGCACATCCCACTCCTTAGGTCCAACGAGATCAATGGCTTTTATTCCAATTTCCTTCGCCACTTTACACAGCTCATCCAAACTTAAATGACCATAGGTCCAGCGGCATACCGCATGATTTATATTTCCTTTCATAATTGGCAACTCCTCTTTGCTTGAAGAAAATCCAGCCATTGGAGTCAGAGCTATACCAGCACCTGCTGCCAGGATATGTTTAACTGCTTTCCTTCTTGAATGTTGTTCTTTCATACCTGAATCAGGCACTTACTACCTGCACCTTTTTTCTGTTTCTCATATAAAATACCAGTCCGGCAAATGCTATAATCAATATCACCGGAATTACAGCTGTTGCCCGAAGTACATCAGGTCCTGCTGTTAATTGTGCTGCTGCATATTGCCCGGCTTCAGAACTACCTGCTGCTGCTGTACGATAAGCTTCCATAGAAGCACCCTCCGGTAATTGTTTTGCAATCAGGCGATCATAAAAACCACCCATTATCAATGTATAAATGGAAACTGCAAACATGCCTGCGCCTCCCATCAGGTTTAAGCCCAATGCCCCGGATTTCGGAATATTCTCCGCTACGAATCCAAGCATGGTAGGCCAGAAATAACAAACACCAATTCCGAATATCAGCGCAGCAAAATACAAACTGCTGCCGGTTACCGTACTCATCATATAGATACCAATGGCAGCCATAATAGCTGACATCAATAAAACACCCTGGGGCGAAAATCTATGTACGATTGGCTCCGCTAAACCACGGCCAACCACCATCACACCTGTTGTTATGGTCAAAATCAGAATCGGATTATCACTCACATTACCCAGCAATACACCAACCCACTGGCCGGTAAACAATTCTGTAATGGCAGTACCGAACATACAGATGAACATAAAAATAAACAGGGGACTAAGAACAGATTTGTACATTTCTCCGGTTGAAACGCCGGAAGCAACACGCTCCGTAACTGGAAAATCTAGCTTGGAAAAAAGATATCCATAAATAACAGTGGGAATCAGCATCATTCCTACCTGAATTTGCCAGCCAATTCCAAGTTTCTCAAATAGAAATACAATTAAAGTGCCGATAAATATTCCACCCGGAAACCACAAATGAAAATGGTTCAGCTTGGTTGTTTTATTATCCGGATAAAGGGTAGCAACCAACGGATTACAGGCTGCTTCCACAGTACCATTAGCAATACCAATTAATAAAGTGGACAAAAACAAGGTCCAGAATCCTCCGGCAAAAATGGTGAGAATAATTCCTGCCAGATGGAAAAGGAAGGCTATTACCAACAGCTTTTTCATACCGATGCTATCAACTACCATCCCACCAATCACCACTGCAAGCGGGAAACCCCAAAAGGCAGTTGCAGCGATGGAGGCCAGTTCAGAAGCACCTAAATTAAACTGTGTTCCCAATGTGCCCAATATACCGGCACGAATTCCAAATGATAAAGAGGTTACTAATAAAGAGAGACAACTGGCTACAAATAGTTTGTTTCGATTGATGTTGGCTTGCATATCATTAAGCTTATTAAATATTGAGCAGTCATAAATTTATGGCTTTCATGGATATTTCAATCAGAGAATCGCCCATTGGTTAAAAAAAAGGAAATAACAGTTGTTAGGTTAAACAAATTTATCATATCCGGCATAGTTTATTAAAGTATCCAAATCCCTCCGTATTTTCAGCCTTGCATTTGGTTTTATCCCCTAATTTTAACCCTCCTACTTAATACAAATAGCAAGCAAACTATGGGCGAATTACAGATCAAAAAACAAGCTGTCAAATATGATGTTGTTATTGTTGGTTCAGGCGCAGGTGGCGGTATGGCTGCCTATATGCTTGCCAATGCCGGACTGAAAGTTTGTTTACTGGAAGCAGGTCCTCTTTATGATCCTGCAAAAAATGTGACGCAGTTAAAGAACCCCTGGGAATCTCCCCGCCGTGGCGCTGCCACCCGTTTTCGCCCCTTCGGCGATTTCGATGCCTGCTACTGGGGCTGGGATATCGATGGTGAACCCTATACCAAAACAGCCGGAACACAATGGGATTGGTTCAGGGCAAGAATGCTCGGCGGACGAACCAATCACTGGGGTAGAATTTCACTTCGCTTTGGTCCAAAAGATTTCAAAAGAAGAAGTATTGACGGATTAGGTGATGACTGGCCAATCGGCTACGATGATATCAAACCTTACTATGATCGGGTGGACGAATTGATTGGTGTGTTTGGAACCAATGAAGGGTTAGAAAATGATCCGGATGGCAAATTCCTGCCGCCGCCAAAACCAAGATTGCATGAGCTATTTATCAAAAACGCTGCTACAAAAGCCGGTGTTCCGGTAATTCCTTCCCGCATGTCCATGCTTACCAAACCGATTAATGATAAAAGAGGCGCATGTTTTTATTGCGGTCAGTGTAGCAGAGGCTGTCAGGTATATGCTGATTTTTCTTCCTCCTCCGTACTTATAAAACCAGCACTTGAAACCGGGAATATTGATGTTATTCCAAATGCAATGGCACGTGAAGTACTTACTGATAAAGAAGGATTGGCCACAGGCATATCTTATGTAAATAAAGACGACCTGATGGAATATCAGGTAAGTGGCCGCGTTGTTGTACTGGCAGCCAGTGCCTGTGAAAGCGCCCGTCTAATGCTCAATTCCAAATCACAAAGACATCCGAACGGATTGGCAAACTCTTCCGATGTGGTTGGTCGCTACCTGCATGACTCAACAGGTGCTGATATAGGTGGTGTGCTGCCACAGCTTTTTGATCGCAAACGATACAATGAAGATGGCGTAGGTGGAATGCACGTTTATTCTCCCTGGTGGCTGGATAATAAAAAGCTTGATTTTCCAAGAGGATATCATATTGAATACTGGGGCGGACAAGGTCAGCCTGCTTATGGATTTGGTATGGGGATCCAGAGTATGAATGGAAAATTCCTGGTGAATGGAAAACAAAAAGAAGCTGGCGGATATGGCTCTTCCTTGAAAGAAGATCAACGATTCTTTTATGGAGCTTCCATTGGAATGGCCGGACGCGGTGAAGCAGTTGCTTTCCGTCATAACAACTGTGAAATTGATCCGAATGTGGTAGATAAATATGGTATTCCTGTACTGAAGTTTAATGTAAAATGGAGCGAACATGAAATCAACCAGGCCAAACACATGAAAGAAACCTTCAAGGAAATCCTGCATTCCATGGGTGCCATTGTTACCTGGGGCGGCGATGATGGTCCGGCTAATAATTACGGCCTGCATGCTCCCGGAAAAATCATTCATGAAGCAGGTACCGCAAGAATGGGGAACGATCCAAAAAATTCAGCACTCAATAAATTTAATCAGGCGCATGACTGCAAAAACCTTTTTGTAGTGGATGGCGCGCCCTTTGTATCGCAGGCTGATAAAAATATTACCTGGACGATCCTGGCCTTATCTATGCGCGCCAGTGAATATATTGTTGACCAGCTCAAAAAAAATAACCTGTAAAAATTCCCGCTATGGACAGAAGAAAATCACTCAAAGCTATTGCACTGGGAACACTCTCTACCGGACTCTTACTGGATGCCTGTAAAGAAACAGATAAAAAAGCCGACCCTGCAAAAACCGATGCATCCACTGCTGGTAAGATAGACAGGATGCCGGAAGAGACCGATCATTTCAATAAAATAAATGCGGAGAAATTTTTCAGCGAACATGAAATGGCTACCATTACCATTCTGGCTGATATTATTATTCCGAAAGATGATGTAAGCGGAAGCGCAACGGATGCAAAAGTGCCTGACTTTATTGAGTTCATTGTGAAGGATATGCCGGAGCACCAAACACCAATGCGAGGTGGATTGCGCTGGCTGGATTTACAATGCCTGCGTCAGTATGAAAAATCCTTTAAGGATTGCAATGAACAACAGCGAATAGCAATGGTGGATCAGATTGCTTACCCGGAAAAAGCAAAAGCAGAGATGAAACCCGGTGTTAATTTCTTCAACCTGATGCGTGATCTTACCTGTACTGGTTTTTATACATCTGAAATTGGCGTAAAAGATATCGGTTATGCAGGTAATAAACCCAATCAATGGAATGGAGTTCCGGATGAAGTGTTGAAACAATACAATCTGGCTTATACCGAAAAGGAAAATAAGGAATGCGTCAGCTATAAATAAGACGATTCGTTTACAAAATACTGATACATGGCGATTGCAAGAAAATTACGAATGGGCATGGTAGGCGGAAGCCTGGATGCATTTATAGGAGCCGTTCACCGGATGGCAGCCTGGCTGGATGGCGAAATTGAATTGGTTTGCGGAGCCTTCAGCAGCAGTGCGGAAAAATCAAAACAGACGGGTGCTGCCCTGCGCCTTAACCCTGAACGCAGTTATGCTTCTTATGAAGAAATGATACTGGCTGAAAAGGCATTACCAGATGGTGTACGTATGGACTTCATTTCCATTGTTACCCCCAATCACATGCATTTTGGTCCGGCTAAACTGGCTATGGAAAATGGATTTCATGTAGTATTGGATAAACCGGCCACTTTCACCTATGCAGAAGCACTTGAGTTAAAAAAGATTATCGATTCAACCGGAGCGTTGTTTTGTCTGACGCATACTTATACCGGCTATCCGATGATCAAGGAAGCCCGGCAATTACTGGCTTCCGGCAAAATTGGAAAAATCCGGAAAGTTTATGTGGAATACCCGCAGGGATGGTTAACAGAATTCCGGGAAGGAAGTAATTATAAGCAGGCGGCCTGGAGAACCGATCCCAAACGAAGTGGTATTTCAGGTTGCATGGGGGATATTGGAACCCATGCTTTCAATATGGCAGAATATGTAACCGGCTTAAAAGTGGAAGCCATTTGTGCTGATCTGCAGATTACCGTACCTGGGCGCTTGCTGGATGATGATGGGTCCGTTTTACTTCGGTTGGAAAACGGTGTTAGTGGAAATCTTTTTGCCACACAGGTTGCTGCGGGAGAAGAAAATAATCTGAAAATTCGCGTTTACGGAGAAAAAGGCGGTATTGAATGGAAACAGGAAGAAGCCATTACCCTGCTGGTAAAATGGCTGCATGAACCGACCCAGGTATATCGCGCAGGCTCTCCTTATCTCAGTAGTTTTGCACAGTTGGGCACCCGCACCCCACCCGGACATCCGGAAGGTTATCTGGAAGCATTCGCCAATATCTATCGCAATTTTGCTTTTACACTCCAGGCGCGCTTGCAGGGTACCGAAGCAAAACAGGAATGGCTCGATTTTCCCGGTATTGATGCCGGTATCCGTGGCATGCTTTTCATTGAAAAAGTTGTGGAAAGTAATACCAGCAATCTCAAATGGACCCCTTTCACCATTTAACCCATTTACCATTCACTATTCACCTCATTCACCTCATTCACCTCATTCACTAATTCACCATCATGACAACACTAAAAGGCCCCGGTATATTTCTCGCACAGTTTCTGGGCGATCAGGCACCTTTTAATAACCTGAAATCAATCTGCCTTTGGGCAGAATCTCTTGGATTTAAAGGTGTTCAGATTCCCACCTGGGATCCCAGATGCATTGACCTGCAAAAAGCGGCAGAAAGCAAAACTTATGCGGATGAAATCCGCGGAATCGTGGAAGAATGTGGATTATCCATAACAGAACTATCAACCCATTTACAGGGACAACTGGTTGCGGTACACCCTGCCTATAATGAACTCTTTGATGGTTTTGCACCGGAATCCGTTCGGGGTAATGCCACAGCCCGAACAGAATGGGCTGTTCAGCAATTAAAGTATGCAGCCAAAGCCTCACAAAACCTGGGCTTAAACGCACATGCCACCTTCAGTGGCTCATTGCTTTGGCATACTGTTTATCCCTGGCCACAACGTCCGGCCGGATTGGTGGAAACCGGATTTAAAGAACTGGCAAAACGATGGAAACCCATCCTGGATGTTTTCGATGAAAACGGAGTGGACCTATGTTATGAAATCCATCCGGGTGAGGATCTGCATGATGGCATCTCCTATGAATTATTTCTGAAAGAAGTCAATAACCACGCAAGAGCCTGCCTGTTATACGATCCATCCCATTTTGTATTGCAGTGCCTCGATTACCTCGAGTACATAGATATTTACCATGAACGAATCCGTATGTTCCATGTAAAAGATGCGGAATTCAATCCAACCGGAAGACAGGGTGTATATGGAGGATTTCAAAGTTGGATCAATCGTGCCGGACGATTCCGTTCATTGGGTGATGGCCAGGTAGATTTCAGCAGCATTTTCAGCAAGCTCGCCGCCTATGATTTTAAAGGCTGGGCTGTTATGGAATGGGAATGTTGTCTTAAACATCCGGAAGATGGAGCCAAAGAAGGTGCTATCTTTATCCAGGATCATATAATCCGGGTTACGGAGAAAGCTTTTGACGATTTTGCCGGAACCGGATCAGATGAAACATTCAATAAAAAGATTTTAGGTATTCAATAAACAAACAAACATGAAAAAGTATGTGATTTTGGCAGGCATCAGCGCCATCGCCTTTGCTTGTGGAAACCAGGCTACTGAAGAGACAAAAACTGAAACACCTGCTACAGAACAGGCAGCTCCTGCAGGTCCCTCCGCAGATGATGAAAAAGGTATTGAACTGATTGCAGGAAGTGATTGCCTTACCTGTCATAAAGTGAACGAGAAATCAATTGGTCCTTCCTATCAGGATGTGGCAAATAAATATACTGCCAATGATGCTACGATTGCAGAGCTGGCTGGGAAAATCATTAAAGGCGGAAGTGGTGTTTGGGGTGAAATTCCGATGACTCCGCACCCACAGGTTTCAGAAGATGATGCAAAAACAATGGTAAAATATATTCTTTCTTTAAAAACCAACTAATATGATTCGTACACTCCTGGTTGGTTTGGCGTTGATTGGTATTGGAGCCTGCTCCACGTCAAAAGAAATCACAGTGGATAATGCACTCTCCAAAAAAGAAAAAAAAGAAGGCTGGGTTTTACTGTTTGATGGCGCTACCACCAATGGCTGGCATACCTACGGAAAAACAGAAGTTGGTGCAGCATGGAAAGTTGCCAATGGCACGCTCTACCTGGATGCCAGCAATAAAGCAGGATGGCAAACATCCGGCGGTGGTGATATTGTGACCAATGAAACCTTTGAAAACTTTCATTTTAAAGTTGAATGGAAAATAGCTCCGAAAGGCAACAGCGGAATTATCTTTAATATTAAAGATGACCGCGCAAAATACGAGCATGTGTGGCATACCGGCATGGAAATGCAGGTGCTGGATAACGATGGTCACAATGATGGAAAAATCAAAAAGCATCGTTCTGGCGATCTTTATGATATCATCGAATCATCCGTTGAAACCGTTAAACCGGTAGGCGAATGGAACCTGGCTGAAATTATTCAAAACAATGGTCAGCTCGAACTGAAATTAAACGGAACCACAGTTGTTAAAACAACGCTGTGGGACGATAATTGGAGGAATTTACTGGCTAACAGTAAGTTCAGAAGAATGGCAGATTTCGGAACCTATCGTTCCGGAAATATCGCCCTTCAGGACCATGGCGATAATGTATGGTATAAAAACATCAAGATCCGCAAATTATAAAGTAAAGCTGCTTCGAGAGGAGCAGCTTTTTTCTTTACACTGATCTATCCAATTTGGTAACTCCAAAATTGATAAAATGAAACTTTTGCTCCTGCTATTTATGTCACCGTTGCTTGTAATTACTGCATTGCAAAACACAGATGGAAGTACAATCAACCAATCCTTAAGCTACATAAAAAACAGCACCCAGAATTCCAAAAAATCTGTCCTCGTATTTTCTGCAACTCGCGGATTTCGCCATGCTTCCATACCAGATGGAATCAAGGCACTTCAAAAAATTGCTGCACGCAATAATTGGGAACTAACTGCAACAGAAGACAGTTCAATTTTCAATAATGAAACGCTTAAAAAATTCCATGCGATTGTATTACTCAATACAACCGGCAATGTATTTGGTAAAAATGAAGAGGCTGCATTACAGCAATATATTCAACATGGAGGAGGCATTGCAGGCATCCATGCCGCGGCAGATTGTGAGTATGACTGGCCCTGGTACAATCAATTGATTGGTGGCTATTTTGAATCTCATCCTGCCATCCAATCGGCTACCATTCATATTAAGGAAAGACATCCGGCAACTGCTCATCTTGGCTCCAGCTGGATTCATAAAGATGAATGGTACAATTACAAATCATTATCACCAGCTATCAACGTTTTATTGGAACTGGATGAAAAATCCTATCAGGGAGGAAAAATGGGTCATTCACACCCGATCGCCTGGTATCAGGATTTTGACGGTGGGAAAATGTTCTATACCGGACTCGGACATACAAGTGAAGCTTATCAGGATGAGAAGTTTCTGATGCATGTGGAGAATGGAATTAGGGAAGTGATGAAGAAGTGATGAAGAAGTGAATGAGGTGAATGAGGTGAATGAGGTGAATATTCACTATTCACCTCATTCACTTTATTCACCTCATTCACTTTTCTTCAAATCAAATTGTTCTTTATGTACCTGATGCTGCTCTCCACACTCTTTAAATGATCCGGCACATAATTGTTTTCCTGCTCTACAAAGAAATGTTTCAATCCGGATGTTTTAGCGGCTTTAAAAATTCGTTTCCAGTCAATGGATCCATTTCCGATTTCGGTATTCTGTGCACGATTTGCCTTATTCATATCTTTCACATGCCACATGGGAATCCTTCCTTTTAAATTGGAGAAGATCTGAACAGGATCCAATCCTGCAAATACCACCCAATAAAGGTCCAATTCCCATTTAACCAGATCAGCATCAGTTGTGCTAGTCATCAGATCAAATCCGGTTTGTCCGCCATGATTGGCAAATTCAAAATCATGGTTGTGATATGCCAGTTGGATCCCAGCTTTTTTACAAGCTTCGCCGGCTATATTCAGTTTTGCTGCAATTTTTTTATAATCCTCCAGATTGGATCGTTTTTCAGGAGGTAACCAGGGAATGGTAAGATAACTGCTCTTCATGGTGATGGCAGCCTGAATATGCTCATCCAGTTCGGCTTTTCCAGCCTCTTCATCGGAAAAAAGAAACTTTGCAGGCATATAGTGACCACTTGGTACTGAAAGTCCCAATGAGGACATAAAAGAAGCAAACTCCGCCACCGGAATACCAAAAAACTTACCTCCGCCAAAACCATACAATTCCACTTCTTTATAACCTGCTGATGCTACCTGTTGGAGGGTGGCACGCGGATCTTTGGCTACCAGTTCTCTCAACGTATACAGCTGAATTCCAACTGAACGAATCTTCTTTTCCGCAAATAAAAAATCAGGTAAGAGCATCGCTGCAGGTGTAAGCAGGGATGCTTGTTTGATAAAGGCTCTCCTGGTAGACATATCGTTGTGTTTTGGGTATTTTTTTGACGATGAAAGTACGAAATAAGTGTATCTCCTACACACAAAAAAACCGGTCTGCCAAAAGACAGACCGGTAACGAAAAGGTATGTTAGAATGTTAGATGCGGAAATGTGAGAATGCCTTGTTGGCTTCAGCCATACGGTGCGTATCTTCTTTCTTTTTGAAAGCACCACCTTCACCCTTGCTTGCAGCAACGATTTCATTCGCCAGCTTATCAGCCATACTGCGACCGTTACGTTCCCGGCTAAAACGGATCAACCATTTGATGCTGAGAGAAATTTTTCTATCGGGACGAACTTCAGATGGAATCTGAAAAGTTGCACCACCGATACGACGGCTGCGTACTTCAACCGCTGGTGTTACGTTGGCAATCGCTCTTTTCCAGATTTCATAACCGTCTTCATTGGTGATTTTGCTCACCTTGTCAACCGCGTCATAGAAAATTTCGAAGGCTACGCTTTTTTTACCCTGCCACATGATATTGTTGACAAAACGGGTTACCAGTTTATCGTTATACCTGGCATCAGGCGCCAGAGGAAGTTTTTTGGCTTGTGCTTTACGCATCGGAGAACTATTTTAAATTATTTTTTACCAGTTTGTTTGTCTCTCTTGGTTCCGTATTTGGAACGGCTCTGCTTTCTGTCTTTCACACCGGCAGTATCCAGGCTACCACGTACAATATGGTAACGTACACCCGGCAAATCCTTCACACGACCCCCGCGGATCAATACGATGGAGTGCTCCTGCAGGTTATGCCCTTCACCCGGAATATATGCGATCACTTCTACTTTGTTTGTCAAACGAACTTTGGCTACCTTACGGAGAGCAGAGTTCGGTTTTTTCGGAGTAGTGGTGTACACACGGGTACAAACACCTCTGCGTTGAGGACAAGCATCCAGCGCTCTGGACTTGCTTTTTGCCTTGATGATTTCTCTACCTTTTCTTACTAATTGCTGAATTGTAGGCATTCTAACCTTATTTATTTGGGACGGCAAAGGTAGAACCCCTTGCCGAAAAAACAAAATTAAATTCTAAACTTTCCACATCCACTGATGCAAATCTTCCGTCTTACCCTCCCGAATAGCTGTGAGGCGGGCTTTTACTTCATTGGCAACCGGACTGTTATCTACATTGAACGTCATTTGAAACTCTTTGTATTTCAACTCCTTAACCATTGAAATTACAGCAGCCGTGCCAGTACCGAATACTTCCTGCAGTTGTCCTTTACCATAGGCAGAAAGCAATTCATCTATATTAATCCGGCGCTCTTCCACTTTCAATCCCATCTCTTTTAAAACGGTAATAACGCTGTCGCGGGTAATTCCATGAAGAATGGTACCCTCTTCAAGGGATGGTGTAACTGCCACACCATTGATGATGAAAAACACATTCATCATGCCCACTTCCTGCAACCATTTGTGCTCTACCGCATCTGTCCATAATACCTGATCATAGCCCTGTTTCTGTGCCTCTGTTACAGCCAGCATACTGCCGCCATAGTTACCGGCATTCTTCGCAAATCCAACTCCCCCGGGAGCAGCCCTGGTATAGTGCTCTTCTACCAGAATCTTCATAGGTGCAGCAAAATAGGGTCCGGTCGGACTCAGAATAATCAAAAACTTATACGTTGCAGAGGGGCGAACTCCCAGTAAGGTATCCGTTGAAAACATAAATGGTCGGATATAAAGGGAATGTTCCTTCATGGTAGGAATCCAGTTTTTATCCAGTGCAATGAGTTTACGCATCCCCTCCATGAAAATTTCTTCCGGCACTTCCGGCATATTCATCCTTGCTGCGGAGGTATTGAATCGTCTGAAATTATCATACGGACGGAAAATAAAGGCATTTCCAGCCTCATCCCGATAGGCTTTAATTCCTTCAAAAATCGCCTGCCCATAATGGAGCGCGGCCAGAGAGGGATCCAGGCTCAGCGGCTGGTAGGGCTTGATTTCAACCGACTTCCATTCTCCGTCAGCATATTCGGCCTCCAGCATATGATCCGTAAAATAGCGGCCAAAGGGAAGATTCTCCAAAGGCATGTCATTCAACCGGCTACGCTCAACTTTAGTTACCGGTATTTCAAATGCTGCAATCATATTTGGTACATTTGCTGCAAAGAAACAACGAATTTACTGGGTAACCAAACTACTCAGTCTAAATTACTAACAATTGTTAGCACTAAATTCCAACAAGTTTTCATGTCATTGAACACGATACAGCTAACCGGAGCACAGGTTGCCAATTTATATTCATCCAGCCTTGTGCTAACCGGAGAGGAAACCGCCGTATCCCCGGTTTCCACCCCCGCCCCTATTCAATTTTTGGGCAAAAACAGCCGTCGTTTTGTTGTGTTGGTGCAGTACCCTGATGCTGTGCATATTTCAGATTCTGCTTTTGAATTCCTGAGCTCTGTCCTGAAAGCCTGCCAGTTAAATGCCGCTGATATTGCGATTGTTAACCTGGCAAAACAAAACCCCGACCTGAACCAACTCTCCGATGAACTGGCTCCAGCAGTTTTATTGAACTTTACTACCATCGTTCCGGCAGGATGCCCGCTCGATCTTCAACAGCTGACTCCTACTCTTTTTAATAGGATTCATTATATGACGGCTCCTGGCCTGGATCAACTCAATCAGTCAACTGAGGCCGTTAAACCGTTGAAGCGACAATTATGGGAAGGACTGAAAACCATGCTGGGAATTTAATAATGAAACAGAAACCTACTATGGAATTGATTTTTGCTACCAATAACCGACATAAAATAGACGAAATACGCCCGCTTTTGCCTGCTGCCATAAAATTGAGGACATTAAGAGAAGCTGGCATTGAGCAGGATATTCCGGAACCCCATCCAAGCCTTGAGGAAAACGCCAGGGAGAAATCCATCGTTATCTATAACCTGGTTAAAACCAATTGCTTCAGTGAAGATACCGGTCTGGAAGTGCGCGCATTAAATGGAGCTCCGGGTGTCAAATCGGCCCGTTATGCCGGTGAAAACGCAGTACCAGAACAAAATATTCAGAAATTATTAGCGGCTCTTCAAAACGAAAAGGACCGCAGCGCCCGCTTCAGAACGGTCATTTCCTTAATTTTAAACGGAAAGGAATACCAGTTTGAAGGAATCTGCGAGGGGCGGATAAGTGAAACACCCAGTGGAATCAGCGGATTCGGTTACGACCCGGTATTTATCCCGGATGGAGCAACACAATGCTTCGCCGAAATGTCGCTGGAAGAGAAACAGGTATTCAGTCACCGGCGAAAAGCCACCGACCAATTGGTGGATTTTTTATTAGAAGAGGCAACCAAACTATGAACGATAGCGACTTAATCAGAGGTAGTATTGCAGGTGATCCTAAAATGCAGGAGGCACTTTACCAAAAGTATGCCTCCAAAATGTATGCGGTCTGCTTGCGTTATGCAGGGAATAATGATGATGCGCAGGACTTGTTACAGGAAGGATTTATCAAGGTTTTCCGAAACCTCGAAAAATTCAGGCATGAGGGATCATTTGAAGGTTGGATGAGAAGGGTGTTTGTAAATACCTCCATTGAACAGTATCGTAAGAAAGTTCATATGAACAGTATCTCGGACCAGGAAGAACGGGGCATTGAAGATGCGTCCGTTTCTGTTTTGGACCAATTGGCCGAGCGGGATATTATTCAGTTGGTGCAGGATTTATCACCTGGTTACCGGGCAGTCTTCAATCTCTATGTTATTGAAGGATATTCCCATAAAGAGATCGGTGAACTCCTGTCCATAAGCGAAGGAACAAGTAAATCGCAATTGGCGAGGGCAAAAGCCATATTGCAGAAAAAAGTTGCCGGATTTTTAGGTGAAAAACGCAAACAAGCCAACAAATGAGCGATCCACTGAGCAATCGATTAAACCAATGGGAAGCCAGTCCACCTCCGGGCGCCTGGGAATTTATTTCCCGGGAAATGAAGGAGTGGAATGCTGAAAAAAGAATGGCGAAACGAATGGATTCAGTTGAAATTGAACCACCTGCTGCTGCCTGGTCTGCTATTTCGAAAGAGCTTCCCACAGAACAGGCTTCACAGCCCTTTCAACGTGGAGATGTGCCAGTGCGTCCTCTTTATCCCTATCTTTTGCGCTATGGTGCTGCAGCTGCTATAATTGGACTTATTGCCTGGTTTGTAAGCAGCAATCCTTTTAACGGAGCCGGTGAATTAACAACTGCTGCAATCCCCATCCAAACAGAACCCCTTCTTCCTGCTGTACCTGCCCCCGGGAATCAATCACCTGGTCAAACTTCTTCCGGCAATACCGAAGTGCCTCAGGAAACGCAGGAAATCAATGGTGCATACCTTACCGGCAATAAAAATAAAAACAGAAAGGATCCGGGCCACTCTCCGGTAAAAAAAACAACGGATTATACCTACCGCCGCAGCAATAACTGGCAGCAGGAACTAAGCCGCCAGCTGAATTTTTCTGCTATGCAAAGCCTGCCGGTTCAACAAAGAGATCTCCGCTATATCCGAATTCCGGCAGAAAATGGAAACCCGGTTAGGCTATCCGCTAAATATGCTCCTGTTTACTATCAACTTACTAATAATACGGAGAAATATAACAGTGGCAACCATCCCTTTAACAGAATTGAACAACAGTTGCTTCGTGCGCAATATGTACCCGACCCGGGAAACCTGTTCGATCTGCTTCAATTAAAAGAATTACTGGAAGAACAATAAGCAGCATCTGTATGGCAAGAATTAAACTCACAATGCCTCCCCTTATCAATTTTGAAACCTCACTTCCGGTTCGGATTACAGATTTGAACTACGGAGGTCATGTGGGAAATGATACCATCCTTAGTATTATTCATGAAATCAGAATACAGTTTCTGAAGAAATCAGGCTATACAGAAATGAATCTGGAAGGTGTTGGTCTTATAATGAGCGATGTGGCCATTGAATTCAAACAGGAATTATTCTATGGCGATATCATTCTTGCAAGTGTGGCAGTCACTGAATTCAGCCGGGTGGGCTTTGAACTCTATTACCAATTAGAAAAACAAATGGCAGACAAAAAAACACCTGTTGCATTGGCTAAAACAGCCATGGTTTGCTATGATTATTCTGCAAAAAAAATTGCTGTTTTACCTGCTCCTGCAAAGGAAAAATTAAGTACTCCGCTACACTAAGCTGCATTCCATATTTTCCAGCCTTCTTCTGCCTGTATCTGAAGCATATCCTGGCCATTCTCAATGATTGCTCCTCTGTCTTTCCCCATTTTCAGAAACATCGTTTCAGCCGGATTATACACCAGATCATACAAATAATGCTGATTGGTAATGGATGAATACTCCATAGGCGGACAAGCATCTGTATTCGGATACATTCCCAATGGGGTGGTATTAATCCAGAGGGTGGCGTTTTGCTGATTGGAAAAACTGAGTTCCTCATAACTCAGTGTGCCGGTTGCCGGATCCGCTTTGCGACTTATAACAGTAAAGCCAATACCAAGTTTATCCAACACATATTGTACTGCTTTGGATGCACCGCCGGTTCCCAGTACAAGAGCTTTTTTATGATCCACCTTCAGTGATTTCAGTAAGGATTGTTCGAAACCGATCACATCCGTGTTAAATCCTTCCAACTGACCATTCCGGATGCGGATACAATTACAGGCACCCGTTTTTTTTACCACATCAGAAGAAGTATGTAAGAAGGGTATCACAACTTCCTTATACGGAATGGTAATATTGATGCCTTCAAGTGCCGGTTGTTCCGCCAGCAATTTTGGGAATTCATCAATGGATGCAATCGGATAGTTTTCATAAAAAGCATCCACTCCTTCATTTTCAAATTTCTGATTGAAATAAGCTTTTGAAAAAGAATGACTGAGTGGATACCCTATTAATCCGAATAAGCGCATCAGGCCATTTCTTTATTCAGGAAAAGATGGAAGGTATCGCCCCGTAATCCAACCCGCATTGCTTCCAGAGAAATCATTTCTGATGGTGCAATATTTCCCAGGTTTACATTACAGCCAATCAGTTCTATAAAATATAATTGCTGTGCTTTTTGAGGAGCTTCCCAAATGATTTTTTCTTCCGGAATCTGGGTAAGAATTTCCTGTACCAGACCTTCTCTTACTTCACCACTTCCGCGGTAGATCCCAACATTTCCGGCTTCTCTTGCTTCTGCAATTACATAAGTTGAACCTGCTTCCAGTTCTGCCCGCATCAGCTCAATCCACTTATAGGGGGGAATAATATGCGCGGCATCCTTGCTGCCGACTTCACTCAAAACCGTTCCGTGTTTGGTCAGTTTCTCGATATAGCCGCATTTTTCAGCATGTGGAATGGTAATGGAACCATCACTCACTTCCATATAATCGATTCCATAATCTTTACAAACAGCTATAAAATCTTCAAACTGATTGCGGATGAGGAAGGCTTCAAAGAGGGTTCCACCGAAGTACACCGGCAGGTCGTAAGATTTATAGACTTCAATTTTTTCTCGCAAATTGGGGGTAACAAAGGATGTTCCGAATCCCAACTTTACAATATCTACGTGAGGGTGGGCTACACTGAGGAAATTTTTTGCTTCTTCAATACTCAGACCCTTATCCATAACCATGGTAATTCCGCTCTTACGGGGTTTAGCCACCCGTTCCGGAATCTGCGATAAGTTAAAATTCATTTACACTATTTTTTGTAGAGAAACCGCGCAAAAATAGGAAACAGCCGCCACATTATGCTTTTCCTGATTTTCGATGACGTGCCAGCATGTCAACCACCAGTTGATTTTGAAGGATGGTGGGATGCAATGCCACAAATTCTTTTAATTGTTTGGGCGCCTTCTGCAACCCTCTTTCAAGGTATAACAGGGCTTCCTTGGATTTACCAAGGGCAAAAAGGATGGCACTTTTATAATATATGAACAAAGGCTTTCCATCGGTATGCTGCAAGGCAGCCATCACCTGTTCCATTGCTTCTTCATAAAACTTATTCAGATAAAGACAACGGATAAGCGCCTCCCAGCCCTGCACGCTTTTGGGCCGGGCTCTGACAACATTGGAAAAATAAAAGATAGCATCCCGTGTTTCCCCCAACTGAACCTTACATTCTCCCATAGCCAGATTGAATTCCGGAACCGCTTTATGGATCTGCATGGCAGTTTCCAGTTGTTTTACCGCCTGAGTCCATTGTTCTTCATTGATATAGGTACAGGCAATCTTATAATACAATTTACTGTCGTCCGGATTCAGATGAACCGCTTTCCGATAGTAAATTCTTGCCTGACCGTAGTTTTTAAGTTTGTCGTAACAATGGCCGATCGCTTCAAAAATTACATCTTCCGGCCTCGAAAGTTCCAACACCTTTTCCAGCACTTCAATGGCATCTTTAAATTTACGTAGTCGTATATATGCATCCCCCATATTCCGGTAGGCATAATCAAATTTTTCATCTATGGTGATGGCATACTTATAGGCATCAATCGCTTTTTCGTACAGCTTCAATCCCTGATAGGCGGCTGCCAGGTTGAACCATGCCAGCTCATTGTAGGGGTAATCATCCAGAATCTGCTGATGCAACCGGATACTTTCTTCATTTCTGCCGGTAAAATCTGTCCAGAAACAGATTTTATACAAGGCTTCTTCGTTTGTTGGCTCCTGTTCCAGAATTAACTTGAGACAGTCAAATATTTTTTCAAATTCTTCATAATCATCATAAACATCCGCCAACTCAAACAAAAGTTCAATCTTTTCTTCCCCTTCAAATTCATGAAGTGCTTCTTCCAGTAACCGGATGGCCTTTTCCTGCTCATCCAGTGCCAGATAAGCATCCGTCCTCAGAATATACAGGTCAATATCCCTACTGTCCAGCAATTCAGCCAAATCCAGCACATCCAGGGCATCCCGGTATTTCCGGGTGGCAATAAGTATGTCGGCTTTTCGGAAAAGAAGGGCAGATGAATAGGGGAATTGCTCCACGCCCATGTCACAGGCCTCCTGAGCCTGGGCCAAATCTTCCTTCTCATCAAAATAATTAATGATTTTCTCAAAGGATTCCTCATCGAGAAAGCTGCTGGAACGGCCGGATTTCCTGTCGTTATACAATCTCAATAATTCCTCCATGTCCTCTTTATCCTGTCGAAAGGGGTATTCTTTCATGAATGATGGGTTCTCCTAATTTACCTTAAAGAAAAAAAAGTTCCAAGTTTCTGTAACATTTTTTATTAACAAGCGTTAAATAGATATTAAAGTTTATGACAAACGGTTAGGAATTGTCCAAACTTTTTGTTTATTTTTGTACTAATATGTTGTTAAACCTCCATACACGAATCACTAAACACAGTAGAAAACTGCTGGCTGCTGCTCTTTTACTGAGCATTACCGGTTTGGCTGTGGCGAGTATGGGAGGCGAGAAAAAAGCAAAAAAAACGGCCAGTAAACCAACCGAACATTTTGTTCCAATCAAAACTACTGCCGGTTTTACCTTAAAAGCCGGACCATCCTACAAAGGCAGTCTGGGTTTTACCACTTCCAAAGTTAACCAAAATCAGTTGTCCATCAACACGCTGGTTACCTACCAAAAAGGCAATACAACTTATATTATGCCTTACAACAGCCGTATTACCATTGGTAAAACGACTGCCTGCAATGGGAATAGCACCCAGATGCTGAATTTGAAGGTGCGGATGCACAAGTAAAGTCAAAAGTTAAAAGTAGAAAGTTAAAAGTGGGCTCCAGAAAAGTGGAGCATTTTCATTTATAGCCAAATTCCAAGAGGCCTTAATTCAAAAACAAACATCCTGCTTACATTTGTTCTGCCTGTAATCTGGAGTACAATTTTTCTTTTTTTTCAATTTTCTTATACCCTAAAATCAACATTGGTTGCCTGGTGGCATCTTTACTGTTACCTATAGAAAAAGAAATTGTATAAATATTCGGTAGTATCTTATGTTCAAGCTGTAGCAATGTTTCTTAGATTTTTTAGCAAAAATCATCACTAAACTGCTAATTTGTTTTAAAAAGCAGGTTGGTTAATTGCCTCTTATACAAGGTTAAGGCCTTTATACAGAAAAGGAAGCTGGCGCGCAACTAACAGTTCTTCCTACCTCTCCAAAGGTGGGTTCCGGGAGCCCCAACATAAATTACAGACCGTATAGTTAAGGTGTTAGGCGGGTAATACATGGATGCAAACTTAAACGGCTTAAACGTCGTCCTTAGGAAGCGCTATACCTGTTTATTTTGCGCTTACGAACCCTGGAAGTCCTCCGATTTTTCTATTTTCCAGTTATTTTCTATCGTTTCTATACTGTTTCTCTATCGTTTGATTATCGATTCTCTATCGTTTCTATATTGTTTCTCCGTCGTTTCCTTATTGATTCCCAATTGTTCCTCCATCGTTTCCGGCTCTTAGGCGGCTCTTAGACGGCTCTTAGGCGGCTTTCCCCTCTCCCTTCTCCTTAATTCCCTCTTCTTCCTTTCTTACTTTCCTCATAGCTCATTTCGCGGAAACCGGACTTGGGGATATCAAATTTTGAAACCGGAACGGGATTCAGCGATACCTGAGATACGATGTATTTGATAGTTAGTTTTCCCTGTTGCAATTCATATTCGAGGGGTAATCCGCGAAGATTGGTAAACTGGGAATTATAATGGTTGTTCTCCGGCTGTAATTCTTCGGTATAGAAAACGGTAAAGGTGGAGCCATCTTTCAATGATGCTACTGCTTTTTTACAGGAATAGCCGGCTAACTGTTTGGTTTCATCCGTTGTGGTAAAGCTGATTCCTTCATAGCGACGGTTTTTATCCTTCCAGTCATCTGCTGTCATACGGATCAATACTTTTTGTCCGCCTACTTCCTGCAAAACTACTGCGGCGCCTGTCCTGGCATCGTGAATGGTTGTGAAACTTGCCAACGCACTTTGCATTTCTGAACGGCTCAATCCACCCTTCAGGTAAACGGTAGTGGTGGCTCCGTCAAATGCATCTGCCAGTTTAGGCTCTGCAGTACCGGTAGTAATTACCGCATCGTATACGATGGTAAGGTCAGATACTCTTTTTTGAGCCTGTATGCCGGTAAAGCATACCCAACTCAGGAGGGTAAGAAATGCTATTTTCATGTTGATCTTGCTGTAAATCAGACGGAAAATAACCATTTTTAGTTGGCTACTTACCTTTTTTCTGCATATCCTGTACGCGCTTCTGCGTTTCCTGCATCTGTTCCATCTTTTCCTGCCATTTCGATTTGGTCTTTGGCTTGGCTCTATTAGCGGCTAATTGCGCCACTATTTTATCGTGATCGATGATATAATTCTGAATTACCCATTGTAAGGCCAGTGTAATCAGATTCGATACGGTATAGTACCAGGTCAATGCCGAAGGCAGTCGGTTGAAGAAGAATAAAAGCAAAATTGGAAAGAAATAAGGCATGTATTTTAACATCGGATTATTCTGATCCGGTGTCATATTCATATTATAGATGGAGATCAGGAAGCTGGTTATTACTGCTGTTAGGGTAAATAAGCTGATATGATCACCAAACCAGGGAATATGAAAAGGAAGTTTTGTAATGATATCATAGGTAGAAAGATCAGCTGCCCACAGAAATGATTCGCCACGCAGATCTACGAATGAGTTAAAGAAACTATACAATGCAAAGAAAATAGGAATCTGTAACAGGGCTGGAATGCAACCTCCCAATGGATTAACACCCGCTTCGCGGAACAACTTCATCTGTTCCATACCAAATGCCTGCTGATCATCTCCAAACTTAGCTTTGAGGGCATCAATTTCAGGACGCAGGGCTTTCATTTTTGCACCACTCAGATAACTTGAATAAACCAATGGTGAAGTTATAAGGCGGATGAAAATAGTCAACAAGGCAATTACCAATCCAAATGAGGCGAAGTATTTTTTTATAAAATCAAATACCGGCATAACAATGTACTGGTTGATTGGACGTACAAATGCATAAGGTCCTTGTCCGAGGTTTACGATCTTATCCATTTTCTCCACGCCGATATTTCGCAGAATTTTGTAGTCATTCGGACCAAAATAAAACTGTAAGGGAAGGGTCGCCTGCGTTCCTGCGGGCAATTTTTTTTCGAAGCTTGCTTTTGTTGCAACAATCAAACGGGAACTATCTTCTGCAGGTGTTGTCCATTCAAATTTTGCTTTATCAAACTTATCCTTATTTATGATGGTGGCATTGAAAAAGCGCTGTTTGATACTAGCCCAATGAACGGTATTTTCAAAACTCTCCTGATCATTGGAAAAGAGATTGAAATAATCGTATTCACCATTTTCCACCAATATCAGTTGTGATTGCTCTCTTTCATATTTGGCATCGATCTCCTGTTGCTGAGCGGCAACATTCCATTGCAACTGTAAATTCTGTTGGGCAATCATGGAAGTAGTGCCATTCAAACGTAAATTAAAATCAATCAGATAGGTTCCTGGCTTGATAATATATTCCTGCTGTATAGATTCGCCGGCATTTCCATTTGCTTCGTAAACAACCACCTGGTTGCCGTTTGCATCCTGTTGTGCAGATTTCAAGTGAAAATACAGATCCGCAGACGGAGTGCTTTGATTGGGTGCAGTCAGCACGGGAAAGCTGAACTGATCACTTCCATCTTCAATGATGGAAACAAAACTGCTGTCGGCACGTGAAAATTTCTTTAATTCAACCTGAACAGGCTGTCCGCCTTTATTACTGAACCGAATTTTGAGCAAATCGGTTTCAACGGTATGAAAACTGGTAGTACCGGCCAAATACCTTGTCCATCCGGTAGCATTGGAGTCGAGCGCCTGCACAGTTGCAACGATACTATCCTTTGCCCGGGCCTGGGCCGCCTGCTGTTTAACCAATTCAATTTTTGCCAGAGAATCTTCCTGGCGGAGGCGTTGAGCTTCTAATTCCCTGCTATTTTTAGAAGAAATAAACAGATAAACAAACAAAAGTACCCCCAACAGCACAAAACCAATTATCGTGTTCCGATCCATGCTTTGCATCCAGTAGTATTTTTAAGAGCTGCGAAGATAAAGGAAAAGGGGAGAAAGAGGAGACAAAGGAGGAAAAGGGGGAAGAGGAGAAGGGAGGAGGGGAAAGAGGAGGAGGGAATTCCCGAATTAAAAAAGATAAAATCACAGGAGTTTCTCCATTAGAAAAAGCCACCCAAATCGGGTGGCTTACTGTTATTTGGAAGCTTTAAGTTGATTGACATACCATTTCCTTTCCCCTTCTCCATTTTCTCCCCTCTCCCATCCCCCTTCCTCCTTATATCATTTCACTTTGGAGTAAGGGATTTCTTACCCCGTCCTTTTTTTCAGCATATTCTTTGGCAGCTTTCACAAAATGAACAAAAATCGGCTGTGGATTTTCCACGGTGCTTTTTAGTTCAGGATGGTATTGAACTCCGAGAAAGAAGGGATGATTGGGCAATTCCACAATTTCCACCAAACCACTTTCAGGGTTTTTTCCACTGGCAACCAGTCCGGCTGCTTCAAAATCAGGAAGGTATTGGTTATTAAATTCCCAACGATGCCGATGGCGTTCTGAAATTTGCGTTGTACCATAAATCTGGTGCGCCAGGCTGCCTTCCACTATCTGGCAGGGATAAGATCCCAGCCGCATGGTTCCGCCTTTCGCCGTAACGGATTTCTGATTTTCCATCAAATCAATAACCGGACGCGGGGTATTGGGATCCATTTCTGTTGAATGTGCTTCCGGCCAGTTCAGTACATTTCTGGCAAATTCAATTACACTCATCTGCATACCCAGACAAATGCCGAAGAAGGGTAGTTTCTGCTCCCGCGCATATTTAACCGCCACAATTTTACCCTCAATTCCACGGTGACCAAAACCAGGTGCTACCAGTAAACCATCCAGATGTCCGAGTTTCTCTTCCACATTTTCTTCTGTGATAAACTCACTGTGCACATTCACAATATTTACCTTGCACTCATTCATGGCTCCTGCATGGATAAATGCTTCCAGGATTGATTTATAGGCATCCTGCAATTCAATATACTTACCAATAAGCCCGATCGTAACCTTGCTTTTTGGGTATTTTAATTTATCCAGAAACTCCTTCCATTTGGATAATTCCGGTTCAGAATACTTGGTAATATTCATCTTTTTCAAACAGATCAAATCCAGCTTTTCCCGCATCATAGCCAGGGGAACCTCATAAATCGTGGGCGCATCTGCCGCTTCAATAACTGCTTCTTTTTTCACATTACAGAAAAGCGCGATTTTCCGCTTGATTTCAGGACCCAGAGGTTCTTCAGTGCGACAAACAATCACATCCGGGTGAACACCTTCCTGACTCAACATCCGTACACTGTGCTGGGTTGGTTTGGTTTTCAGTTCCTTTGCTGCTTTTAGATAGGGAATCAGCGTAAGGTGAACCACCACACAATCCTCTTCCGGTAATTCCCACTGCAATTGACGTACTGCTTCAATAAAAGGCAGACTTTCAATATCACCAACCGTTCCGCCGATTTCCGTAATAACAATATCATAGCCGCCCTGTCCCAATAATAACATGCGACGTTTGATTTCATCGGTAATATGAGGAACCACCTGAACAGTTTTTCCCAGATAGGCACCATCTCTTTCCTTGTTTATAACGGTCTGGTAAATACGTCCGGTGGTAACATTATTGGCCTGACTGGTGAAAATACTCAGAAATCGTTCATAGTGCCCCAGATCGAGATCGGTTTCTGCTCCATCTTCCGTTACATAACACTCTCCATGTTCGTATGGATTCAGTGTACCCGGATCCACATTAATATAGGGATCAAATTTCTGAATCGTTACAGTTAACCCTCTTGCCTGCAACAATTTTCCGAGTGATGCAGCAATAATTCCTTTACCCAGGGAAGAAGTTACTCCGCCTGTAACAAAAATGTACTTGGCCATATCAATTAAGTTTCAATTTTTTCCAGTTTGGCCGGGTTCTAAAAAAATAATCACCTCTGGCCGGTTGGCCAGTTGCGACAAAAAACAAGCTAAATCAATTATTGTGAACCAGGCTGATGTGACCTTGCGGAAATTTGCAATATGTTCATCCGGGAGGTCATGCAAAGATAGGATAAAAAGACAATAGGCACCCGGAATCCCGGATGCCTATTTTTTCCTTTTGGTGATTATTGCTTATTATTTGATAGTCAGCTGAGAAACAGCGGACGGTTGGATCGGAGTTGCTTTTATAAAGGCAGAATGATTCCGCTTCATCAATATTTCCTTGATTTTTTCTGCCTGGTCTTTGTTTGCATGTATCACCACAATTGCCAAAATCTCTACAAAAAGGATCCACACACTTAAATTTCGCTTCATACAATTAGATTCTTAGTTGTTCACAGGTTTAGGAGCAGCGAAGGTAACAAAAAATTTTAATATCTAGGTGAAATCCCTTACGCCGTCTGATTTAAAAACGAACAACTGAATCAATTATTATTTGTCGGCCTGAATTTTCACATAACTCGCTGATATCCCTTTAATAAGCGAGGAACTAAAGCCCTGGTGTTCCATTTCATTTAAACCTGCAATGGTACAGCCTTTAGGAGTGGTTACCTTATCAATTTCGTACTCCGGATGGGTGCCCTTTTGCAATAGCAATTCTGCCGCTCCTTTTACTGTTTGGGCAGCAATCAGACTGGCAGTTTTGGCATCAAACCCTATTTCTATCCCTCCCTGAATATTAGCCCTGATATAACGCATGGCATAAGCAGTACCACAAGCCCCCAAAACGGTGGCAGCATCCATCAGCTTTTCATCAATAGCAACTACACGACCTACCTGATTGAACAATTCCAAAACCCAGTCCACCTGTTCCTGGCTGGCTCCGGAGTGACTGATACAGGTCATGCTTTCCCGTATGGCAACTGCGGTGTTTGGCATCGCCCTGAATATGGCAGGAGCCTGTGCAGCAGCAATCTCTGTCCTCATTTCCTGCATGCTAACACCCGTTACTACTGAGATAAGCAGCTTTCCCGCTGTTAAGGCAGGGGCAATTTCACGGATAACTTCTTTCACCTGGAAAGGCTTAACGGCTAATAATACAACTTCACTAGAAGCAGCTGCAGCAACATTATCACTGGTGATAAGCATGCCTTTTTGCTGAAGCGGCTGTAATAAGGTAGTGGTTCTTCGGGTAACGGTTATCTGGGCAGGAGATAAAAAGCCGCCTGCAGTTAATCCCTCTGCAATAGAAATACCCAGATTACCTCCGCCTATGATGGCTATGGTTTTGCTCATATAATTGTCTTGCTTGCTTTAGTAATAATGTCCTCCAACAAGGTAATTGCGAACATAGTCACCAACCCCCTGCTCCAGTGTATAAAATGACTCCTTATAACCTGCCTGCTGCAGTTTATTCATATTGGCTTCTGTAAAATACTGATACTTTTCCCGGATATCCTCCGGCATATCTATATATTCAATTACAGCTTCTTTATCGAGGCCGGCAAATGTCGCTTTCACCAGGTCTTCAAAACTTCTTGCAGTACCGGTTCCAAGATTATACAAACCCGATGCCGGCTGATTTTCCATTAGCCAGAAACAGACTTTGAGCACATCCATTACATACACAAAATCACGCAGCTGTTGCCCGTCTTTATAATCAGGCCGGTGCGACCGGAATAATTTCACCACGCCATGTTCCCGGATCTGATTAAAGGAATGCCAGATAACCGAAGCCATCCGGCCTTTGTGGTACTCATTCGGACCATATACATTGAAGAATTTCAATCCTGCCCAAAATGGCGGATGCATGGCTTCATGTAATACCCATTTATCAAATTCATTTTTTGAAACACCATATGGATTCAGCGGCTCCAAATCGAAAGGCAACTCATGCGTATCGTCGTACCCCAATTCACCATTGCCATAAGTAGCGGCTGAAGATGCATATACGAAAGGAATCGCATGTACCACACAATAATTCCATAATTTCTGGCTGTATTCCACATTCAGGCGCTGATGTATCGTATAATCAAATTCAGTGGTATCGGTTCTTGCACCAATATGAAATACAAAAGCAATATTCGGTTTATGTTGCTGCAGCCATTCAAAAAAAACTGTGCGCTCAACTTTCTCAATAAACAGTTTATTTGAAAGATTCGCCTCTTTGATACTGCTGGAAAAATCGTCTACAAGAATCAGGTTGGAATATCCCTTCAGATTTAAAAACCCTACCAGGCAGCTACCAATAAAACCTGCAGCCCCTGTTATTACGATGACCTTTTTGTTATCCATACAATAAAGGTACTAAGGGAAAATGGAACTTATTTATCAACAATGACCCGAATAATGGTAGAACCTGCCGGATCCATCTCTATTTCAGTAAGCCCATTGATATAACTTGCCCGGTCGCGGATACGATCAAGGCTTTCAGCAAACAATTCCCGGTTGATAATGACTTTGTATTCCACCTGAATGGTGAGATAGACTTTACCTCCTATGAGATCCAATGCGAGTCCAACCTGACGCACTTCCGTATTCATCATGGTAGATGTCAATACTTCCTGACTTATGCGAAGAAAATCCAACTCTACCTCACCTACGCCGGCACTATCTTCAATGCTGCTGACAAAGGTACAGGGCACACCGCATAAGAGGGAAAACTCCCTGCATTGCCAGTCCAGCGTGGCTTTGAGACCTACATGTCCCAACATGGTGGAACCTATACTGAAGGTGATTCTGCGAATGGTTGCAATCAATAATTCTGTAATACCGGCTGCATGTTCCATCCGGTTTCTGCTGGCGGGCGACAGGTTTTCTTCCCGCCTGGTTACCCAATCAATATCCATTTTGATAACGGAAGCCAATTGAGCCATCTCTTCATGTAATTCCGCAGCCAGAAATTTTCGGTCTGCTTCCATACTTGTTTTGAAATGGCCAGCCAGACTTTTAAACTTATGGTACTCTGCCTCAATATCTTTTTCTATTTTCTTCCGTTTGGTTATATCCTTGGCAATTGCAAACACCAGGTCTTTTCCCGAATGAAAAATTGAAGTCCATTCCAGCCAGACAACTCCGCCGTTTTTGGTAATATACCTGTTTTCAAAATTCAGGAGCTTCTTGCCTTCGATCAATTCAGCTCTTGTTCTCGCCGTTTCTGCCCGATCATCCGGATGAACAAAACTGGATATCAGTCGCGAAAAAAGTTCTTCTTCCGTATACCCCAATTTTTCAATAACGGCCTTATTGACTTTTCTGAAATAACCATCTCTACCCGCAATGCATACAAGGTCGGGTGTCATTTCAAACAACTGGAATAAATCACTTACAGAGGGCATTTCTGGGATTACAGATTAAAGTGCACTTAGGGCATGTTCAGATTCATGACCAGCCAGCAGTTTTTCAATTGCTGTGTCATATTGTTTTTTCCAATCTTCCACTGATCCCCAGGAAGCACCATCCAGTATCAGCTCTCCGCTGGTAACTGTACCAAGCAGCCGAAAATCACTTCCTTTCAAACCAGCTTCAAATTCGGACTTTTGGGAAGATTTTATTGAAACTACTACCCTGCTTTGTCCTTCTCCAAACAAATCAGCATCTTTCCTGATATCGGAAGCTGTTTTGATATCAAATCCCAATCCGTTTACAAAACCACTTTCCAATAAGGTGATAAATAGTCCGCCTTCACTTACATCATGCGCAGAAACAAGTTGTTTAGTCCGTATCAGTTGCAAAACAGTTGCCTGTACTGCAACCTCTTCTCCGAGTTCAAAATAAGGTGCCGGTGAAAATTCGACTCCAAGAATTTTATTCAGGTATTCTGAACTGTTGATATCGCTGGTTGCTTTACCAATCAGGTAGATCAGATCACCTGCTTCCCGGAAACCCAGTGTCATACGATCCTGGTAAGAATCCAGCAAACCCACCATACCAATAGTTGGAGTTGGATAAACCGGGCCATCCGGATTCTGGTTGTAAAAACTTACGTTGCCACCTGTAACCGGGGTATTGAACCGACGACAGGCATCGCCCATCCCTTTGATAGCATGTACAAATTGATAATACACCTGAGGATCATACGGGTTCCCAAAATTGAGGCAGTTGGTTACGCCCAGTGGTTCAGCTCCGGAACAAACAATATTGCGGGCAGCTTCCGCTACTGCAATCATTGCTCCTTTATATGGATCGGCATATACATAACGGCTATTGCAATCTGTAGTAACGGCCAACGCTTTGTCAGAAGGTTTAGCCAGTACAACCGCTGCATCACTCGGTGCATTGGTAGACGTATTACCCGCTCCTACCATACTGTCATATTGAACATACACCCAGCGTTTGGAAGCGATATTAGGAATGGTTACCAATTGTGCAGCTACTGCCTTATAATCGGCCGGTTGTGGAACAGTAGCCGGATCAAATGCTTTTATCTTTTCAAAATACACCGGGGTTTCATAGGCGCGGTCATATTGTGGTGCACCACCGCCCAGTACAAGCACTTCCGCCGGGATTGAGGCTTCCAGTTCGCCCTCCATATAAAAATTCAACAGTCCGTCATCGGTAACCTCACCAATAACAGAGCAGGGCAGATCCCATTTTTCAAAAATTGCTTCAACCAGTGCTTCCTTTCCTTTTTCCACCACCATCAACATTCTTTCCTGACTCTCACTTAAAAGAAGCTCCCAGGTTTTCATATTAGCCTGGCGGGTTGGAACTTTATCCAGGTCAATTCGCATACCCACTCCACCTTTTGCACTCATTTCAGCAGTGGAACAAATGATTCCGGCAGCGCCCATATCCTGCATTCCCACAACCGCTCCGGTGGTAATTACTTCCAGGCAGGCTTCCAGTAATTTCTTTTCCTGAAAAGGATCACCAACCTGTACGGCCGGCAGTTCCTCGGCACTTTCAGCCGTGATATCTGCCGAGGCAAAAGACGCTCCGCCAATACCATCCTTACCTGTTGCGGAACCAACAAACATAACCGGATTACCTTTCCCTTCTGCAGTTGCACTTACTGTTCCGCCTGCTTTTACAATCCCCACACTCATGGCATTCACAAGCGGGTTGGTATGATAACATTGTTCAAAATAGATTTCGCCGCCAACTGTAGGCACACCAAAACAGTTGCCGTAATGGCCTATTCCATGCACTACTCCGCCCAGCAGGTGTTGAGTTTTATTTTCCTGCAATTTTCCAAATCGCAGGGAATTCAAGGCCGCAATGGGGCGTGCGCCCATGGTAAAGATATCGCGATGAATTCCTCCAACTCCGGTTGCTGCACCCTGGAAGGGTTCAATTGCAGACGGGTGATTATGACTTTCAATTTTGAAAACCACCCCAAAACCATCGCCCATATCCATCAATCCGGCATTCTCTTCACCGGCAGCTACGAGCATTTTACCGCCTTCACGAGGCAGGGTTTTGAGCCATTTAATAGAATTCTTATAGCTGCAATGCTCACTCCACATGCCGGAGAAAGCACAGAGTTCATTAAAATTGGGAGTGCGGCCCAGCTTTTCTTTGATCAATTCAAATTCTTCAGCGGTTAAACGAAGTTGCTGGGCTGTTTTTACGGTTACTTCCATGTTTTTTTGGCAGATAATGTAAGAAAGCGCAAAGGTAAGGTACCGGACCGAGCCGGTAAAATAGGAAGGGATTTATTTGTTTGATGTAGATTTGTTTGGAATGATGACCATTGCCTTTGTTCAGAAAGCGAATGTAATCCTGCTTGAAATAGCTGCCTATCAACAGTATTTTGAACAATTAGGTTTTCAGACGCTGGTTTGCTCTCCGGCCGAACTTCGACAGATACAGCCTGATATTGAATGGCATTTTATGGGAATACATTCCCGCCGTTCCAATCCAACTGCTATACTGATACATGAATATGCTTCCCGATCTATCGGTCCATTTACCGGTTTTAAGGATCTGGTAAAAAAATGGCTCAATGTTCGTCCGAATTTCCGGGTTTTCCTGAATGAATACACCCGAAAAGGACTGAATTTCAAAGATAATGTGCCATGGGGTATCCGAACGACCATCTATTTCCCTGCTGAACAGCAATCAGTACTACCTGATAAAAAATATGATTTTGTTTATGCCGGTACAACAGAAGCCAGCCGTCATCCGGAAAAATGGCTTTCCTGGTTTGTTCCAGGCGGACCGCTGGAAGGACATTCAGTACTGGTATTGGGTCCACGCAGAAAAGAGCTGGAAAAAAAGTATGCATATTCCTGGATTCATTTCCACGATACGGTACCTGCAACGGAAGTGAATCATTTCCTTCAACTTTCAAGATTTGGGATCAATTATCAGCCGGATCGTACCCCTCTGAATCAGCAACCATCCGCCAAATTACTCGCCTATGCTGCAGCCGGACTGCCGATAATAACAACTGATTATGCCTGGATTCGGGACTTTCAGAAAAAATATGGAGGTGCTTATTTTTTTTTAGGACGATCGGGGATTTTGAACTGGGAAGAATTGAATCGCTTTACCTATTCATCCCCGGATTTATCAGAATGGACCATCGATTACCAGCTTAAAAATTCAGGTATTCCTGAATTTCTTCAGCAATTAATAAACAATAAATACTCAGAATAAGTGTGCCACAATCCTTCGGTATTCATGAATAACTTTCCCCATTCCGAATTTTGAAATGACCAATTGCCGTCCTTTTTGTCCCATTTTTTTTCTTGCAGCCTCTTCCATTAAAATCATGGCTTCCATTTTGGATGCCAGGTCAAAGGGATCTTCCATTTTGCAAAGAAACCCGTTAACCTTATCTTCCACTACATCTCTGCAGCCTTTATTCAGAGTTGTTATAATCGGAAGTTCCATACTGGCTGCTTCCAGCAAACTGCGGGGAACACCTTCATTATAAAAGGATGGAAACACAAACACGTCGGCGCCCGCCAGAGAAGGACGAACATCCTCTCTGAAACCCAGGTAGTTGATCAGTCCGTCCAACTGCCAGGATTCAACCGTGGCAGGAGCAATGGAATCGGGATGATTTTTTTCAAAAAAACCAAGTATAACAGAATCAAATTCATATCCTTTCAGCTTCAATAAGCGGGAAGCTTCCACAAAAACTTCTACTCCCTTACTTTTCAACATTCTGCAGGACATCAGGAACTGCAGTCGTTCATTTTTTTCCCTGGGTGGAAATGGGGCAAAATACGTGGTATTGATTCCTTCCCCTGGCAGCACATTAATCTTTTTTAAAGGCACAATTTTTTCGCGGGCAAACAATTGCGCATCATCGTTATTAAGAAATAATACGTCAGTTGCCCCATTTAAAGAAAAGCGATACAATAGTTTAACAATGGCATAAAGCAGGTTTTTTTTGGAAAAGGCAAATCCCAATCCGGTAATAATAGCTACTGAAGCAATTCCATTTCTTTTCGCAGCCATGGTTCCGTAAATATTAGGTTTGGCCACATAATGAAAGATCAGATCCGGGCGAAGCCGTTTGTATAATTTGTTCAGGTTAAGAAAAAATCGGATATCGACTATGGGATTGATGGATTTATTGTCGAAATCGATGCTGATATGTTCACATCCGAGTTCTGTGATTTTTTCAACATAAGAGTTGAAAGGGGTAATAATTATTATTTGATGGCCATCATTTCTAAGGGCTTTAATAACATCCAATCTGAAATTATAAATTGACCAGGCATTATTTGAAACAAAGGCAATCTTCCGGCTTTTACTAATTCTCACGAAAAAACTATGATTAATATTTCAAATGTATAGATTTGAATACAAATCGATTAAGTGATGTTGATAGTTATTCTCTTTTTAGTCGCATTTCTTTTTTTCTATTTCCTCCTGAACCGATTAACCCGTGATAGCAGAACGTTGATAAGTTCCCCCCAGATTGCATTGGTATTGCTTCTCAAAACCGCTTTTGGATGTTTTTATGGATGGTTGTTTTTGCATCTGTATGGAGGCGATGACACCTGGATTATCCATGACGATACGCTTATTGAATGGGAACAAATGAAAATTAATCCACTTCGGTTTTTCACCTATGATCTTTGGCTGGACCAATATATACGGGATTTTGGGTGGAAAGAAGGGCTTTCTTATTTCAGGATGAAACTGGAAAAAGCGTTGATTAATAAACCACTCGGGCTTTTTAATTTTTACTCACAGGGCAACTATTATATTAATGTCATAGCATTTAGCTTTATGAGCTTTTGGGGGAGTTTCTGGCTTTACCAGGTGTTGGCCAAACTACTACCTGCCTATAAAAAATGGTCATTTCTTGTTTTGTTTCTTTACCCCCCTGCCGTATTCTGGCTTAGCGGAATCCGGAGCGATGGATTGCTGTTTTTCTTTTTCAGCCTTTTTGTATCACGACTCTTTTTTGGGTTTTCAGAAGGCAGACGTTCATCCAACTGGTGGCTGGCACTGTTTGCCTGGATCGGAATGATCGTCATAAAAGCAAGTTTTGCCTTCCTTTTATTGGTACCGGTTGCCTGCTGGTGGCTGGTGGTTAAAAAAAACTGGTCCAAACAAAAAGCTTTTTTTGGCATACAGCTACTGGCCCTGCTTTTGTTTTTTTTATCCGGGTTATTACCCGGATTACTAAATTTCCCCAAAGGAGTCAGGAGGGTTCAGCAGGAGTTTTTTGCTTTGGAAGGTAATACCCGAATTGATCTGCCGGCATTAACTGATAGTCCCATCAGTTATTTGAAAAATCTTCCGGCAGCACTTGATAATATATTCCTGCGGCCCTATCCCTGGGATGCAAAAGGGATTTTACAATATGTAATGGTTGCACAAAATATTTTTATAATATGTTTGGCCCTCCTATTTTTTTTAAAACGATTTCCCGGCAGGCCGGATCTGGTTCCCCATTCATTTTTATGGGTACTTTTTTTCTTCAGCCTAAGTTTCTATCTATCAATAGGTTATACCATCCCTTTCCCCGGGGCAGTGATTCGATACAGAGTTATTGCAGAAACATTATTGGTCTGGTTTCTGAGTATAGGTGCGCTGGGCAAGCAGCTTACACATTATGAATTTTTCAATGTTTATAAAAAACGAATAATCTCCTAAAAATCTTTAGGTCCTACTTAGAATGTTATTAAATTTTTAAGCAACTTAGCGGAAATTTATTCTTTAACGGAAAAATTCACAGCTAAAAACTATTTCTCATGTCATTACGTGTTAGTGCTATCAACAACATCAGCCAGGGAAAGGAAGTGAAGGGTCCCGGTTCAGCCAAAATCACTGCTTTATTCGGCGAAAACGTTTTCACCTTACAAAAAGCCAGGGCTTTCCTGAGCGATGAGGCGTACAAAAGCCTGTTAACCTCTATTAAAGGAGGAAAAAAAATTGACCGTACGGTTGCCAATCAGATCGCTGCAGGTATTCGTCAGTGGGCTGAAACAAAAGGCGTAACACACTATACACACTGGTTCCAGCCATTAACAGGAACCACTGCAGAAAAACATGACTCCTTTTTTACCTTAAAAAGTGATGGTACTGCAATTGAAGAGTTTGACGGTGCAGCCCTGATTCAGCAGGAGCCGGATGCCTCTTCTTTCCCAAGTGGTGGTATTCGTGCAACATTTGAAGCACGCGGATACACTGCATGGGATCCATCTTCTCCTGCATTCATCATGGAGATCGGAGATGGTAAAACACTTTGCGTTCCAACCATATTTGTTTCCTATACCGGTGAAACACTGGATTATAAAGCTCCTCTGTTGAAATCTTTGGAGGCGTTGAATAAAAGTGCAGTAGAAGTTGCTAATTATTTCGATAAAAATATTAGCCGCGTAGCAGCAACACTGGGATGGGAACAGGAATATTTTGTTATTGACGAAGGCATGTTCAATGCACGTCCTGATCTGGTGTTGAGTGGCCGTACCGTATTTGGACATGCGCCTGCAAAAGGTCAGCAGTTGGAAGATCATTATTTCGGATCCATTCCTGAGCGTGTGTATGCGTTCATGCGTGATTTCGAAAACGAATCATACAAACTGGGTATTCCGTTGAGAACCCGTCACAATGAGGTAGCACCTGCTCAGTTTGAGTGTGCTCCCATTTTTGAAGAAGTGAGCGTTGCGGTAGACCATAACACCCTCCTGATGGATGTGATGAACCGCGTTGCCCGCAGACATGGTTTGCGTGTATTGTTGCATGAGAAACCATTTGCCGGCATCAACGGTAGTGGTAAACACAACAACTGGAGTATGTCAACCGATACCGGTGTTAACCTGCTGGCTCCCGGAAAAACGCCGAAGACCAACCTGATGTTTCTGACCTTCTTTGTAAACAGTATCAAAGCGGTACATGATTATGCCGATCTGCTGCGTGCCAGTATTGCATCTGCAAGTAATGATCACCGTTTGGGTGCAAACGAAGCCCCTCCTGCCATCATTTCTGTATTCATTGGCCAGTACCTGACCAAAGTACTGAATGAGATCAAAGAGCGCGTGGGTGATAAATTTGATGAGCAGGACGAAGCCATCCTAAAATTGGATCTCCACAGAAGTATTCCTGAATTATTGTTGGATAATACCGACCGTAATCGTACTTCGCCTTTTGCATTTACCGGTAATAAGTTTGAATTCCGCGCTGTAGGTTCAACCGCCAACTGTGCCAATGCAATGACTACCGTGAACACCATCATGGCCGATACGCTGAAAAAGTTCAAAAAAGACGTAGACGTTCTGATTGAAAAAGGGGAGAAAAAAGAAATCGCCATCATGCATGTTATCCGTGAATACATTGTTGCAAGCGACAAAGTATTGTTCGAAGGTGACGGATACAGCGAAGAGTGGGCTAAAGAAGCTGAAAGACGCGGATTGCCGAACCTGAAAACCACTCCGCTTGCATTGGATGCAATGGTAACTGAAAAAGCCAAGCACCTGTTCGAAAGCAATGAAGTACTTTCTCATATTGAGCTGGAAGCCCGTCATGAAATTGAGCTGGAGAAATACATCAAGAATGTTCAGATTGAAGCACGTATCATGGGTGAGCTTTGCACCAGCCATGTATTGCCGGCATCTATCAAATACCAGAATATCCTGATCAACAATATCAAGGGATTGAAAGAAATTGGCCTGAAAGAAAGCAGCTATGCCAATCAGTTCCAGATTCTGGAAAAAATCAGCGAGCACATCAATATCCTCTCCGATCTGGTGGAGAAAATGATTGAAGCGCGTAAGATCTGCAATGCAATGGACAATACCCGCACCAAAGCGATCGCCTACGAAAGTCAGGTTAAAGCACCATTCTTCGATGCTATCCGCTACCGTGTTGACAAACTCGAACTCCTGGTAGACGATGCCAACTGGCCGCTGCCTAAGTACAGAGAAATGTTGTTCATCCGTTAATCAACCAAGATCGACAGATTATAGCAAAACCCGCCGATTGGCGGGTTTTGTGTTTTAAAAAAGTATTATTGAACAAATTTCCTGATACTCATCATATAACCCAGGTGTAAGCCTTCATGGAAATTATTAAACTCCAACGCATCTTCAATGGATGCCAGATGGAAACCGGTTACCGTCTCCCGCTCTATATAGGTTTGAAAAACTCCCAGTTGAAAATCAGCTTCGGTTTTTGCAACCTGTGAAACAAGCAGTTCTTTTAGCTTATTTACTTCTTCCTGAGACACTGGTTGTTCGGGCTTTGTTCCCGGCTTGTAGGAATTTATAAGCTCCTCTGAAATTGACATGGGCAAACCGGAGCCCCGGTAAACCAGCGATTCCTGAGCCACGATAATATGGCCGATATTCCAGATAAGATTATTACTAAATCCCGGTGCTATATAATTCAATTGCTCGGTCGAATACTTATCAAAAAAAGTTAAATATAGTTTTCTGCTAGATTTCCAGGCTTTGAAAATAGTATTGCTCATCGGGCATTTTTTTTTGTAACAATACGAATTTCTTACCCAATGCATGGCTCTTTATACCTACTACTACTCATTGGATCGGATTATACGGCATGGATTCCCTGCTGCAATTACATCTGCAGGGATATCTTTTGTAACTACACTGCCGGCCCCAATAATTGCACGATCACCAATTTTGACACCCGGACAAATAACAACACTCCCGCCAATCCATACATCTTCACCAATGGTGATTGGTTTTGCAAATTCAATTCCCGAACTTCTTTCTAAATGATTCAATGGATGAGTTGCTGTATAAATTTGTACATTGGGCCCAAACATGGTTCTGCTTCCAATGGCAACTTCGGCAACATCCAGTACGATACAATTAAAGTTGAAAAAGACCTGCTCTCCCATTTTCATATTATACCCATAATCACAATAGAAAGGAGGTTGCATCCATAGCCCGGATGAAGCATTGGGAAATAATTTATTCAAAATGGCATTTCTCTGCTCAGGCTCATCTTCCCTGCTTGCATTTAATCTCTGCAAAAGCAATCTTGCCTGAATACGATCTTCAACCAACTGTTTATCCAATGGATCATACAGTTCACCGGCTATCATTTTTTCTTTTTCTGATTTCATATTTGGTAAAGTGATCCTGTTTAATAATTTTAACAGTGTATTTTTTCCTCCTTAATATGCCGGAACTATTTATTCCCTTATCATTGGTTAATTATTGTAATACAAGTTAAATGGAAAATTATTCCTGCCATAAAATTATATATAGCATAGTCGCATTGATGGCTATTCTAAGCACTGGTTATACTCAGGAAAAAGGTACTGTAGAGCATCTGGGTAATATCAACAAACTGATTACAGTAAACAGGTCAATAAGCTTAGAAACAGAGAAGGAATCTGGTTATATCAGGGTTTCAGAAGCAAAAGGAGAAGGACTGGTCTGGCTTCCAATAGAACATTTCACAACCGGCACCATCCAGGTTGAATTGAGAGGAAAGGATGTATTTCAGCAAAGTTTTATTGGAATCGCATTTAGTGGACAGAATAATGAAACCTATGAAGCTGTTTATTGCAGACCATTTAATTTTCTTGCCAAAGATTCCGTTCGAAGAATTCATGCGGTACAATATATAGCACATCCGGAGTATACCTGGAAAAGACTTCGGGAAGAAAGAAATGGAGTTTTTGAAAAGGAAATAAAAAATCCACCGAACCCATCTGACTGGTTTACTATGACACTTAAAATAACCGAAAATCAGGTGGTTGTTATAATTAATAATTCAGCTGATCCTTCGTTAACGGTAACCCGAATCCATCCCAATCAAAAAGGAAAAATCGGGCTTTATACAGGAGATAGTAGCGGCGGTGATTTCAGGAATCTTGTTTATACGCACAACTAAAGCAACCAATTTCATTGACGATACTGTTTTTGGAGGTATTCACACCCCGCTGAAGTTGAACAGGTGTAATCAGATCAGCCTGGTAGAATTTTCATTTGAACTCGACGGTTATTTTTTTTTAATCATGGTGAAGGTAAATCCAGCCAGTAATACGATGATACTCCCCATCACAATCCATAACCACCATTTGTTGGTGAAAAGAGGTTGTTCCGTAACGGGTTCTTTTTTCATTGTGCTCAGTTCTGCTCCCAAATTCAGCACCTGAGCATCCACCGGAACTTTATCTTTAAAGTGTTGTAAATCATAAATGGCCCCGGAGGCATGGCTGTTTCCATAATACAAAGCATAGGTTCCTGGTACGGTAAAACGAGTCAACAATTCATGCACATATCCTTTAAGCACAACACCACCGATTGACAAGATTTGATTATCCTGGTTGTCAATAATGATCTTAAGTTTTTGCACCAGCCTGCTTTCCCATTCCCATTGCTTATTTTCAAAAGAGTTCAGAGTGCCCGATAACAGGGTTTGGTAATTATAAATCCAGTCTTTTTCTAGTTTAACACTGTCGGTTTGATATTGAATGGTGATCGGCCGATAATAATCAAAACTGTCTTTGACTTTGATTTCCAGGGAGCTAACGGGAACAGGATACTCCAGCATCAGGTCTAAAATCGTTTGCTTTGTGTCTTTTTTCTCAATAGCAGTAAATTCCTTCAAAGGGTAACTCCTGCTATTGCCGGGTACCATTTGATGGTTAATAATACTGGCAGCAACCAATTCCGGCTGAATCGGGCTGTTAATGGAAAGCCGGAGAAATCGGTATTTTGAATCCGGGAAGTTTAGTGTCGTAAATTGAAAATCGATTGATTCATTTTTAATGGAAAGAATACGGTAATCGCGTACAATTGTAAACCAGTCCTGCTGATTCTGACTGCCTTCAAGCTTTATTCTCCAGTCAAAATTCGGTTGCTTAAATTCAAGCTGGAATTGATTTACTGATTCAGCAGTGGGGATTTCAAACGTAAAATAGAATCCGTTTTCATTGCTTGCCTGATTGATGGTTTTAAAATCAATAGTACGGTTACTGATTTGATCGGCTGCTTTGCGAACTAAATAAGGTGCTTCTACCGTGTCTTTATTTGGAGTCAGGCCATAAATCCGGATATCCGAATAGTCATTCTTCAACTTCTGAAAGATATCATCCGGAAGCTGAATTTTATGCCAATGGGAAGTAATTCCCTCCAACTCTCTTTTGTACTGAAATGTATTTATCTGGCTTATAACAGGAAGGTACCCCAGGGTGAATACCAATATCAATACTTTAATTCTCCAATTCATCCGTAATAACATGTTTGTACTTGTTGTATAAAAAAGATATTACCAATAGCAAAACTCCTAAGGACACAAATACGATGGTTTTAGAAATGGTATCCAGGTGGGCAATGTCATAGGTAAATAGTTTGATCAGTGTTATGCCAAATAAAGCGATGGCACCAATTCGCATGGGTTTGTTTTTCTTCCAAATACCCAGGGCAATCAGGAACAGTGAATACAACCCCCACAAAATACTCAACCCCAGTTTATAGGATTGCGAGGAATGGGCGATATCCATCCAGTTAATAAGTTCACTACTGGCAATCCACACAATAGAAGCATGCAGCAGGAAATCAAATGCAGGCTTCCTATTCAGTTTCATGAAATCCTGTTTGATATATTTATAACAGGTAAAGAGGGTGAATGCAACAAATACAAAAGAGATATACCGTATGCTGATATTGAAACGCCCTCTCTTATAAAACTCCGATAAGCTTTGGCTAAGGTAGGATTCCCTCAGTTCGCTCAGGTCGTACAAGCCCTGGGTCAGAAAACTAACCATCGCCAACAGGAGGAGCACCAGGTTAACATATCCGAAATTCCGGTTTCTGAAATAGCGGAAGTTAGCGAAAGCGAGTATGGAAACAAAAGCAAGTGAGTAAAGAATAATCCAGACATTTTTGTACTGTACCAGATCATAGTCCCAATAATAGTTGAGATACTCTGAATTACCAGTTTTTATTTCAAGCGATGAATCTACATAGCGTTGGGTCCAGTAATTGCTAATTTCCACCCGAATACCCAGGTACATAATCAGAATAAGGATACCCGGTATAAAATAAGCAACAATAGATGCGAGTTCTTTTTGAGATTCAAATGCGGGATTGTATGCTTTTTTATGATGAATAAAATTGATAAACCCAAATGCACTAAGAAACAGTACATAACTCAGGAAATGGATATTAAAAACAGGGAAAAACCGTTCATTCGAGTAGCTTTTGTAAAAGTCATAATTGAAAACTGTCCAGTCCTGAATAATACTGAAAAATGCGAGCAGCATCAATGCATAGGAGATTTTTTCATAGACCGGCGTCTGTCTGGTTCTTCCTATCCAAAATAACAAGGCGGCCTCTCCTGCCCAAACCAACGTAACCCAATTACCATCCAGTTGAACGGGAATAGCGATGGTGATAAAAATAAGTACCAGTCCGGATACCAGGTAAAATATGGTGCGGTCTGCCAGTTGTTTTCGGTAAATGACCACACTCACTACAAAATGAATGATTGCGTTACCAAGCGTGAAAAGCCCCAATAGGTGCTTTCCGGTGTGGTGGTTAGCCAGTATCGCATATCCCAGGCCATAAAACAGGAAGGAGTTCAAAACCAGCAACAACACATCGCTTACAACAAATTTTTGGTTTTGCAGAAGTTTATAGGCTAGGAAAGTAAGGTAAAAAAGGGTAAAATTAATTGCAAGAAAAAGAAGCGATAAAGCAAACTGCTTTTCCTGTTCGTAGAAAAATGAAAACCAGCTTGTATAAATTATCCAGGTTAATCCAAAAGCTGCGAAATAAAGCGGTTTCCAGTATTTTTTTATTGCAATGAACAGGATTCCCAGGTTAATAATAGCCATATAGGAGAAAAGTATCCCTATTTTACCCGATCCATCGCTAAGTAAAAAGGGAACGGCATAGGCTCCCACCAGACCGATAAGGGCAATTACCTGCCGATTGTAATGGATAGCCGCCACCACCGTAAAAACAGTAAACAGCAACATCAGCAGAAAAGCAAATAATTGGGGAAATAATTCATACAAACTATACGCAGTATAGGTAATGAAATACATCACCGCCATAGCACCGCTTAATAAAACAGCGCTGAAACTTTCATACCTGGCTTTAAGTTTGATAGCAAATCCAAGAAGGCCCAAACCTACCAGGTATCCCAGAATAATACGGGTAAGCGGACTAATGAGCTCATTATCGATGGCATATTTGGCACCTATCGCTACACCGATGACTGTGATAACAATGCCTATTTTATTGATCAGGTTTTCGCCTATAAACTTCTCCCAGTCTGATTTTTCTTCAGGCCTGGTGTTAGCTGGTGCGGGAGGGCGGTAAGATTCAATTACATTTTGAGCCATACTGATTGGAAGGGCGGGCTCCTTGATTTCCGGAGCAATTGGTTTTTCCTCCTGAACAATTGTCTTTTCCTGCTTTAATTGGAGTATCTGATTTCGAAGACTATAAATCTCTTTTGCAAACTCTTCATGTCTTTTTAAAAGCAATTCTAATTTGCTCAGGAGCTGATTAATTTGTTCGCTGTTACTGCTCATTTAGTAATTGGCTGAAAATGATATTAATACCAGCCAATATATATATAATCCGGTTGAGGAACAAGAGCAGACAGAAAAACAAATGCCCGGACAAATAACTTGCCCGGGGTGCCAGGAAAAACCAACTTCACTAGCGATTTGCCTTGATATAAGCTATCAGGTAATTATTGAAAGTATCCAATGCATCAAGCACTGCTTTTTTGTACAAGGCTGGATCAGCTTTTACGGTATAGGTGAACTCCCCTGTAGCGCGACCATTACCTATCAATCCGCCACTAAAAATAGCTGCCATATCACCAGCCACATTTGATTTAAAGCGCTTCATAGTTTCCGGCATGCCTTTGCCTGCCTGGGTTTCCAGGGCATACCCCAGTTCCGAATGCAGTGCCTTATCGTTCGGCATGATGGCATTGGTATAACCCCAATTGCGACCTGTAAATAATGCATAACTTCCATCTCCCCGCATCTTTGCACCCTGTGATACTCCCTCAATCCGAATTCTTGGAATCAGTGTTGATTTCGATTTTGTAGTAGTCAGTCCCTGTATATCTCTTGCAGACTGACTGATTTTCAATACAAATTCGGCAAAGTCAATGGTGATGAATACCTGTCCCACTGGCTTTTTCAAATCATTGCCCAAAGACGAATGTGCCCCCATCATACCAACCGGATATTCAATATAAGGTGCTTCATTGGCAGTAATAATCCGGCTTACACCCCAGTTTTTTTTAAAAACTTCCCGGTTTCGATCTGAACTTTTCTCTACCAGCTTTTTATAGGCATCTTTTTCCCGATACTCATCCGTTACAGATATTCCATTCTCTTTTAATTTCAGTGCCAATCTGGTGTAATACTCATTCGCAATCTCCTGCATCAGTGTCTCATCTATTCCCTCCAGAAAGGCCCAGGAGATAATATTTCCAGCTCCTCTTTTTTCCAGGGTTTCACGTGATGCCAGCTTGAATTGCAAATTAACACTGGTTAAACAGGCTTCGGTTTCACCTTTGAAGGGTGAACGGTGATTGCCTTTGGGGGCAAAAAATTTATTAGCATCTTTTTCTGTGATCTGCGCATTCAGAGATACGAAGCAAAACAATACTGCAGAACCAAGCAGGACTTGAATTTTTTTCATGGAATTGAATATTTAGCGTAAAAATGATCGTATTCTCATGGATTTGCAATACGCAAAATGTCGTATCCTGGCGTATATACCTCCCCGTTTGCCTGAATTGCTTAAATTCATGGCTGAACCCAACACCGTATGCTCAGATTAATGCTCGCCGGATGGCTACTACTGGCTTCAACAATTCTGCCCTTAACCCTGGCTGCTCAGACCAATACAGAAACTGATTCTCTAAAAAATATAATTCATACCACTTCTTCCGACAAGGAAAAAGCTACGGCATTGAGCGATCTTTGCTGGGCATATTTGTCCATATCTATAGACTCCGCTCTTCACTATGGCAATTTGGCGGTATTGGCATCTTCCCAAATTACAGACCGGAAAATAGAAGCGCAGGCACGGAATGATTATGGCACCGCACTATTATTGAAGGGAAGCCTGGATGCTGCCCTTTCTGAACTACGAAAAGCACTGGAAATCCGTACAGTAATAAAAGATTACAGTGGCTCTGCATCCATTCGTTTGAAACTGGGCAACTGTTACTACAAAGCCGGGAAATTAGATAGTGCCATGCAGCAGTTCACATCTGCTCTTTCCTATTATGAAAAAGAAAATAAAGCATTTGAAACTGCACAGGTGAAGGGGAACATTGGATCCTTGTATTTTACAATGGGGAATTATTCAAAATCAATTGAATACCAATCCCAAAGTGCAGAACTTCTTGAATCGCTAAATAAAATCTATGAACTATCTAACACGCTCGTCAATATCGGAAATACATACCTAAAAAAAAAGGACAGTTCCAACGCGGAATTACACTACCAGAAAGCAATTACCAGTGCAACCACTGCAGGTAATAAATATGCACATTCTGCTGCACTAAATAACCTAAGCAATATCCAAATCGGAAGAAAAGAATTTACTGAAGCTATTAAGCTTGCGCAGGAAAGCATTGAACTTCGAGCATCCATGGGAATGGAAGGAGAATTGGCAAGCGGCAGAACCACGCTTGCAATTGCACTCAATTCCACCGGGAACTATCAGAAAGCGCTGGAGGAGTTGAAACTGGCACAACCTTTTGCTGAATCAAATGGTTTAACCGAACAACTTATCAGTATTTACCTACAGTCTGCAATCGCTTATGGAGGTATTCATCAGGCTGATAGTATGCAACATTATCTTGGATTGTATGAAAGCACTAAAAACAGCTTCACTGAAAATGAAATGATTAAAACTTCTGCTGAATTGGAAACCCGATATCAAACTGCCCGCAAAGACTCCGTATTGGAACAAAACAAAGCTGATTTACGATTCAGAAATCTTGCTTTGGCGGGCATCAGTGTCCTGTTTGTTTTGTCGCTTGCTATTGCAGTGCTTTACTACAAACAGCAAAAATTACGAACAAATCAACAGCAAATGGCTCAACTCAATGAGCAGCGTATGCAGATTTCGAGAGAACTGCATGATAATATCGGAAGCTATCTCACCTTTATTAAATCTTCGGTTGAACAATTGGAGCCATCCGTTTCAACAGCCACAACTGCTCTCCATAATATACGACAACTAACAGATGAAACGATTTCCGAGCTTCGTAAAACAGTCTGGCTTATGAATAATCCGGAAGTAAGTGTTGCTGAATTTAACAGCAAACTGCAGGATTACTATAAAAAAATTCCCAAAATAACGGTCCATCCAACAGGCGCCCATTCTGAACTTATCCTTGGTTCAACCCTTTCCACACAGCTTTTCCGCATCATTCAGGAAGCAGTAAATAATGCAATGAAACACGCAGAAGCCGAATCAGTTTCCATTCAACTACAAAACAACATGGAAGCTATCAATCTAACGATCCGTGATAATGGGAAAGGCATGGTATCTAAAGACGGACAAATTGGTTCCGGACTTCGTAACCTGCGGGAAAGAGTTCAGGAATTCAGTGGTAAACTGGAAATTTTTAGCCGCCCGAATGAAGGAACCAGCTTACAGATTCAGCTTCCCATTAAACAACTCAAACAATCGGTATGAAAATAAGAATTGCTGTAGCAGAGGACAATGCAAGAACGATGGCAGCTATCCTTGACAAACTGGCATCTGATCAACAGCTTGAGATATGTATCCAGGCGCAAAACGGCGCTGAATTATTAGAAAAAATACCGGGACAATCCATTGATCTCATTTTGATGGATATTGAAATGCCGGAACTCAACGGCATATTAGCCACAAAAGAACTTAAACAACAAAATCCATCCTGCAAAATCATCATGCTGACAACATTTGATGATGATGAAAAAATTTTCCAATCCATTCTGGCCGGAGCAAATGGTTATCTGTTAAAAGAAGAAACAGGTCCGGAACTGGTGCAGCTAATCCGGCAAACCATGAATGGCGGGGCTGCCATGTCTGCCAGCATTGCATTGAAAGCACTACAATATATACGTGCAGCAGAATCATCCAAAAAAAACAGCCAAACCGGGCAAATGGATTGCATCCTTACACCAAGAGAAATTGAATTGCTGGAGCTTCTTAAAGATGGCTTGGGTTATAAACAGATTGGTGCAGCTCTTCAAATAAGTGAAGGCACTGTCCGTAAACACCTTGAGAATATTTACCGAAAACTACAGGTTAATAATAAGGTTAGTGCGATCAATGCCGCGACCCGAAAAAAATGGATCTTTTAAAGTCCCCTTTGTACTACTGTCAATTGCCGGTTACTCAGCACTAAACAATACATTTTACCATTCAGCTCTTCCACATCAAGCAATCTGGAACAGGGATCCAGATCGGCTGGAAGCTTGTAAGAATATTGTTTAAATGTTATTCCATCAAATACACCCAATGCACTGCAATCAGAATCACCTTTACCCAGCAGCATATACAATTTTCCGTTGACTGCACGAATACCCGAAACCTGAAATTGAAGCCCCTCACCCAATTCTACAATCGTCTTATCTGTATCAAGATTTCTTAATTCGCCATCCCTTATTCCAAACAGATTTTTTCCAATGGCTGCATAAAAGGAATAAGTAGAATTAAAGCTTCCATCCAATGCTTCCTGAAAAACATGTTCCTTTCCAGTTTGTAAAGATTGTCCGTCAAAATAAAAACCTGTCACTTTATCGGTACGATCGAAACTGCCATTCAACTGGCGGTAATTGGTAAAATTGATGAATGAATCCGAGGAAAGAACAATGGCATTTAATCCGGTATTTCCGATCTCTTTTTTCTGATCAAATCGATCGTTCGTCAGATTCCATAAAAAACTGGTTCCATTACTTTGTTGTGCCATCAGGTGAAGCTTACCTTCATTGATCCACCATCTCAAACTCTGCAGCGGTGTATTTTCCTGGTTGTTATGATCCGTAAAATTCAACTGTGCAATATTTTCAAACGCCTCACTAATCCATTTATACAGGAAATAAGAATACCGGTAGCCTGCCACCTGGCCGTTTTGAAAAGGCTCTCGATACTCCATGATACCGTAAATAGTTTTATTAAAGTTGGTCAGTAACAAAAATTCCTGATTTGGCTGTTCATAGGCTCGCCAGCCATCCTTTAACGGAAACAAAAACACACTATTAAAATTCCCGAATTCAGCACTGGTTGCACACATAAAAGGTTCATTATTGTGCATAACCAAATCAGCCCTTTCATACAACCGTGGAGTACCCGGAATTCGTTCAACCAGCATAAATGAAGCAGTACCGGATGCATCATCGTTTTCATTATTCTTACTACAGGAAAAAATAAAACAGGTGCTAAGCACCAGAAAGGCAATGGCTCTTTTCATTCTATTGGATTTTATTCGTAAAGTAAAAATCACGCATACAGGCCGGAGGTACAATACGCAATAGTTCGTATTCCTATGCTCAAAATCCATAAATACTCGAATTTGCTGCACTAAATCAAATTGTCTTCCGTTTTAACTACACAGTAATTAAACAACTCAGATGAAAAACCTTTCAATTATTATTTTGCTGTTAGTAATGCAAAATTTTCTTCAGGCGCAGCAGATGCTTCCCTTTTCAGAAAATAATAAATGGGGATTTAGAGATGCATCCGGCACTATACTGATTCAGCCAATTTATTCCTATGCCACTCCATTTGATAATGGTCTTGCAGCTGTAAAATTTAATTCAGGAAAATTTGGAGCAATTGACAAGGCGGGAAAGACAATTTTTGAACTAAGAGGAAACTATACCGGAATTTCAGCATTTCATGATGGCTTTACAGTTGCCTATACAATAAAAAAAGTATTTATAATTGACAGGTCCGGTAAAATTGTTAATGACTTTAGTGCTCCTCTTATTCAGAACGCCAAACACCTTGGAGAAGGTATAATTGGTATTGCAGGTATATCCAACTACTGGGCTTATTTTACTTTTAAGGGAGCCGCACTTACCAAATTTGCATTCAATACACCGTCTCCATTTAAACACGGAAAAACAATCGTCTACGACAGATATAATCCGGTAGGCGGATTGATGGACACTAAAGGCAGATTTACCATAAATGTCGTTAACAAAGATTTTAAGGAAAGTGTGCAACCGGGGCAATATCTCTATAAACGAAATGAATATCCGGGTAAATACAATGTAGTTGATGAAACAGGAAAACTCATGTTGCAAACAGATTATAGTATCCTGAAGCCAACTGCCGGAAGAGAATTATTTTATTCCGAAACGTCAAATCCGGAGCAAAAATTCCAACTAACCGGTTTATTGGATCAATCCTATAACAAACTTACAGCTGAAATTTTTCCAATTTGGAATACGGTTTACGAACAGGAGAAAATTATAGTAACAATCAATAAAATCCGTTATCTGTTTGATGCAACTGGTAAGCCTGAAACCATTGATGGGTCCTATGAGTATGCAGTTGCCGACCTGTTATTGCCAGTAGATACATTAAATGCCAGACCAGCTCATACCTGGGAACAAATTGATCAATTATTATTGAAATCGGCAGCAAAAGGATATGAACCGGCTAAAAAAAGAATTGAATCTATTGCTTCTATCCCTTTCTACCATCAAAAACTGACATCATTAAGAGTAAAATCCGGTTCAAAAGACCTCGATTCAATGGAAGTGCTGGCAAAAAAAGGAGATACGGCAGCAATGCTGAAAATTGCCATTGCTTACCTGTCAGGTACCGGTCGCCATAAGGACAGCGCTCTTGCAATCAGCTGGCTGGAAAAAACAATAACAAAGAAAAGTTCGCATGCAGCCAAACTTCTGTCAGCTGTTTATATCAACAGCATGAGACCGGAGCTGGCACTTAAAACAGTTGTTGCTTTCCGACATGATTCAATTTGTGCTTCTTTGTTTGCAAGACTAAGTAATGCAGGTGCAATGGACTATTTCAAAGGTTATTATTACGATAGTATTGCCATAGGATTAAAAGACCGATATGCCAAAGCGTTGGAATTCTATACGTATGCAAGTGCGGCTGGAAATAAAGATGCCGTATACGTACTTGCCCTAAAACAATTCAATGCCAATGAGGAAACCGATGCGATTAAAAAATTGACAGAAAACGCATCAGCACAACATCTTAAAAGTATTGAGTTTTTATATTACTACTATCTGGGATTAAAAGGTGGAAGCATAACCGAAAAAAACAAACAAGCCTATTCGATGAATGCAACACATTATCTTAACCAGTTAACAAATCATCCTGATGCAACAGAAAAAATGCTGGCTCTAGCAAACAGAAATGCAAAAAAAGATCAGGGAGACATGACAGGTCTGATTGTTGGTACCGTTATAGGAGTACCCAATGCAGCCGGTATTAAAAAAGTAATCACTTCCACCTCTTTAACCGGATTCTACACCAATGACGGGATTTATTATAGTGCAAAAGCAAGAAATGCCCCGGCAGCCTATAAAGGATATGTTGTATTGGCAGGAGAAAGCGACCTGGCTTTCAGAAAAACCTGTGGCAGCTGCAATGGTCATAAAACAGTTAATAAACAGGTAAAATCAGGTTCCTTTGTAACTAAAGACGTAACCTATAAAACAGGCAGCACCATCAGCGGTGACAAAAAGATCACTACTTATACAGAACACAATACTTTTAAAACCATCTCCGATCAATGTGATCGATGCAACGGAAGAGGGTATACCTATTAATAACACCTGTCTGACAAACCTATTCCAATAAATGCCTTATATTTAGTTTACAGCTATACCATATAAAAAACTAAATATGTCAACTCCCGATTTTCCAAATGGATTTGAATCCTGGCAAAAAACACATTTTGAAGTGGTGGAAGTTTTGTGTTATATCAGAAGCCTGGAAGAAGGTAAAAAGCCAAAAAGCTTTAATGAATCAGTAGATCAATCCGCTACCGAAGATCTATACCAGCTGGCGCTGAAACTGACCAATCAGTTCGAAGAACAAACCAAGGGAAAACATGAACGCTTTCTCTTCGATGAAATTGAAGATTTTGTTTGGGAAGAAGTAAAAAAAATGGAACACTAAGAAATTATGCTTCTGCTGTATCTTCTACTGTTATTTCAGCATGCTGGTTCAATTCATCCGACACAGCAAGCATTCACCATAATGACCTACAATATTCATCATGGTGCCAATAAACAGGAACAGATTACCCTTGATTCCATGGGTTTATTCATCAAAGATTCCGGTGCTGAAATCATTGGCCTGCAGGAAGTTGACAGTGTATGCGACCGATCTGGCAAAACTGATCAGATGAAGCGGCTTGCCCAGCTTACCGGCATGCAGTATGCCTTTGTGCGGCATTTTGCCTTTCAGGGAGGTGCATACGGACAGGGAATATTATCACGCTACCCAATAGAAAGCGTTGAAAATATCAGGCTCAGCATTTTGAAGAAAGACAGTCTGAGGCAATCACTTGCCTTAATTGCCGCTGTTGTGCAGGTTCCTGGAAAAGGCCGGGTAATTTTTGCCAATGCGCATTTTTCGCTGGATGCCCCTACCCGACTACAGCAGGCCAAAGAAGTGCTGGCTTATCTTAAAAAGAAAAACCTGCCTGCTATTTTTGTTGGCGATCTGAACGCAACTCCGGATCAGGAAGAAATACTGTTACTACAAAAGAAGCTGCTGCCGGTATCCGGATTGAACCAACCCAGTTTCCCGACAGAAGCTCCTGTAAAAACTATTGATTATATTTTTATCAACCGGCAAATGAAAGCAAAAACAGGACATACCCATGTCCCTTCCGTGCCGTTTTCAGATCATTTGCCCGTTATTTCAGGCATTCAATTCTGAACCCCAACAAAGATGTTTACTTCGGCATTGGACATATCTGCTGCTTTCTCATCATATACTTCAAAATCGGCCCGATAGGTTCGTTGCAATGGGCGGTCCCAGATTTCTGTCCAGGCATCATATACAATCCCCTCCAGCAAATTCCCTTTCACTGTAACCTGTTCGTAAATGCCCTCCGGAATTTCAATACCCTTCATGCCTTCCGGTATGTTTTCCAGAGATGCAACCTGGCATCCTAATAGTGTAGTATAGGGTTTTGTGAAATCCGATTCATACTCGGTATAGACACAATAAATAGTATCATTGATTCTGCCGGGGATTTGTTTCAGCAAACCCTGGCTTATGAATCGATTCCATAATTCCGGTATATCTGTTCCGGATTTCCCTGCTTCGTTGGATGTTCTTACTGTAATTCCGATTAAATACATGGATGCCTGACTGACCTGATTCATAGTTGGGTTAATTTGACGCGAAATTAGTATGGTCAGTGACAACCCTATGTCAGCAGTCTATGCTGGTTGAAAAATAACATCCTGAGCTACCCGTTGAGGTGCCGTTTTCTTTTTACGTCGCCCTCTCCATAACAAAAAGCCGGTTACAGGAAGAGAAGCGGCAATCAGACTACCAAAAAAAGCAAGGAATTTACCAGGTAATCCCAATACCGCACCTACATGGATATCATAATTCATTCGAACCAGTTTATCTGCCAGGGATGCTTCGTTAAAACTTCCTGCATAAGAGCCGGTAGCCGGAAGTTCTTCCCCACTAAAACGGTCGTAATGGTAGTAATCGACTTTATAATAGGTACCCGGACGATGATTCACTCCCATCTCAAGCGGATCCGTATCGAGGTCGGGATAAAAAACAGTAATACTTTCGGTCTCCTTCATATTTAGGAGATGCCCGGCCCAGAGATAATCCGCAATCAGGTCTGTATTTTTTCCCTCCGTATTGGGTTTTGATACCGGATGTTCATGGGGTGGTCTTTGCTTGCCTCCCGAGGTAGCATAATAAGTAGCATCAGCAAACCAATCAAATCCCCATACCAGTCCGGTTAATGCCAGAAAGATGCCGATCCAGCTCATATAAAATCCCAATACATTGTGCAGATCATAATTTACCCTTCTCCATTTCGCATTCCACTTGATGGAAAAACGTTGTTTCATGGCTGCTTTATTTTTAGGCCACCAAAGCACGATGCCACTTATCAGCATCACCAAAAAAACCAGTGTTGCAGATGCTACAATTGGACGGCCAATAGTTGGAGGTAGCCACAAATAAAAATGTCCATTCAGAACAATCCGAAAAAAATCTTTCGTCATATCCTTCACCTTCAACACCTCACCGGTATACGGATTCATTGCCACAATCGTGTAAGCAACCGTATCATAATAAGCCGCAAATGCTGCTTTATCCGGACCGGCATATTCCAATCCGCGAACCGGTCTGCCATCCAGGTGTTTTGCCGCAATCGCTTTTAATTGGGATGGCGGCAAGTAGGGTTTATCCTGTTTAGTTACAAATTGATACGGTTCGGTCAGGTTGCGGATTTCTTTTTCGAAAGCCAGCAAACATCCGGTAATTCCCAGAAAAACCACCAGTATGCCGGATGCGAGTCCGAGCCAAAGATGTGCAACTCCTATCAGTTTTTTAAACTTCATGAAACAACATATGAATTAGATCAAAACTTATATCCAACCGTGAACCGAACATTTGTTCCGGGCTCTGCCTGCCAGTAAAAATAATCGGCATAGGGAGCACCTGAATACAGGTATTTGTTCAGAATATTATTTACCACCAGATTCAACCCGATATTTTTACGCTGGTAAGAAATACTGCCATCCATTCTGAAATAATCCGGAAGACTGTTTTCTGTTCCATCAAAAACAAACCAGGGTGATCTTTTTGCCTGATATTGATAACCAACAGAAATTCCAAAACCTGCTAACCTTCCACGATCCAGGCGATAATTCAACCAGGAGTTCTGAATATGACGAGAAGAACCAGCTACCTGCGTACCAATTGCTGCTTTTTCAGGGTGATCGGTAACTTTTGCTTCTGTAAACGCATAGTTGATAATAACATCCAGCCCTTTTACAAGCTGTCCCTTTATATCAACTTCTACACCTTTGGTCTCCTGTTTGGTTTCTGTATTAAAAAATCCACCGGCGGGATTGGGTTTATTAGGATCAGCTGCCAATACATTATCCCGTTTAATCTGATAAACCGTTACTGCAGAGTTCCATTTTCCATTCAGCCAGTCTCTTTTAATACCCAATTCCATATTGGTTCCGGTTACAGGATCAAAGACACGCCCTGCCTCATCCACACCATAATTCTCCATGAATGATTGATCAAGTAATGCATAAGCTGCAGTATTGGCATCAATAGAATAACTCAAACCAACTCTCGGTGTAAACTTGCTGCGTTTGAAATCACCTGAATAAACATCTCCAGTCCGCAGTTCAGTAATTCTACCGGCCAGCGTTAATCGCAATTTATCCTCCATAAATCCAAGCTCATCCTGCAAATAGTAACCGGTATATCCGTTATAATAACGAACGCCTCTTTCCCGAATACTTTTACTGCGATCCACTTCAAGAATAGCCCCTTGTCCATATACCGGTTTGTACACATTAAATGTTGGTAAACCCAACATCGTATACTGATTCCAGTCGTGGAAGTATTCTTTATTACTCATATCCAGGCCCAGTAAAAATTTGTGACTTACTGACCCTGTCCGCTCCTGTCCATTTAAAAATAACTGTCCCATTTTGCTGGTACCTAATACATCCCAGCTACTCATGGAACGCTGCAATAAACTATCATTGTCCGGATCAAATCCGGCTGCCCATAAGGAAGCCCCTTCCTGATTATAATTAAAATAAGCAGCCTGAGCAGTCAGTTTCCAATTATCATTCAGTTTATGATCAAAAATTGCTAAGATGCTTCTGTCGAGCATTTTGGTTGCCGGCATTCTTGATTCCGCCAGCGTCATCGTTCTTGGCTGATCAGCATACCCTCTTTTAGAGAACAGGTAGTTGGAGCCAATCAGGTTTACTTCTGAATATTGATGCGTGTATTCCAATGTAACAGAGGTGCGGTCATCAATCAGGTATTTTAATACCGGTACAATAGAATACCGATTATTAAAATCAAACTGACGATGCGATCCTTTCATTTGTCCCATTACATTGATGCGATACAACAACTTTCCATTTTCCGTCAATTTTCCATCCAGATCTGCCGTTGCACGATACAAATCAAAGCTTCCCAAACTCATGGTTACTTCCCCTTTATTGCGGCCACTTGGTTTTTTAGTTACCACATTATAAAAGCCGGCAGGATCTCCATTGGATAACATAAAACCAGCCGGACCTTTAACAAACTCGATACGTTCCACCATGCTGATATCTTCCGTTAATGGTCCCCAGGTGGTGGATACATTCATGCCATTTCTGAATGCACCAACATTACTACCGCGCATGGTTATCCGAGCATAATTATCCCAGTGCTCTACTCTGGAGGCTCCACTAACGTTGCGGGTAACACCTTCCAGCATATCAAAAATCTGCTGGTCATTAATCAGTTTGGAAGTAACCACCTGAATATTCTGTGGCGTTTCAAGCAGGCTGCTGCCTAATCGAAGGGAATTGGAAACCCGGTTGGTTTTGAAACTATTTTTATTGCCAATCACCACTACTTCACTTAGTTCTCTGTTGGAAAGGTTTAATTGAAAATCAACCACACTGGTCTGGCCAGCATCCAACTGAACAGTGCGGGATACATCTTCATAACTTACCAGACTTACCAATATGGTATACTCCCCTTCAGGAAGGTTGGCGAAACTGAAATTTCCGCCGTTATCGGCAGATACCGTACGGTGAATGGGTTCCAATACAACAGTAACACCTTCGGCCGCTTTCTTGTCGGATGTGGTGATTTTTCCTTTTATTGTTCCGGTTCCGGTTTGAGCAAATATTCCTATACTACTAAAAATCAATAAAAATACCAGTGCAGTCTGTCTCATCTTCGTTCTTATGGTTTATAAGGCGCGAAGTTAACAGGCGGTAATCCGATGCGTTTACGCAATGAGGAAAAGCGCTTACGAGATCGGGAAAAAGTTGGGATTAAGAAAATTAAGCGGGTAATCTTTCCTTTACCCAACCCAGTGCAATCTGCAATTGCTCCTGCATATTCAGTTTGGAATTATCCAATACCAGCGCATCTTCCGCCTGGCGAAGCGGGCTTACTTCGCGATTGCTGTCAATATAATCGCGCATTTCGAGGTTATTCTTTACCTCCTCAATTGTTACATTAGGATTTTTTTCATAGAGCTCTCTGAATCTGCGCTGCACCCGAACCGCATTATCTGCAGTCATGAAAATTTTCAATTCTGCATTCGGGAAAACGACGGTTCCGATATCACGGCCATCCATAACGATTCCCTTTTTTTTGCCCATGGTTTGCTGTTGTTTTACAGCAAACTCCCGTACTTCGCGAATAGCAGCAATCTCACTCACTTTTTCAGCTACAACCAAATCACGGATTACATATTCCACATTTTCATCATTCAGGAACATTTCCGTTTGCTGGCTGTGTTCATTAAAGCGAAAATCAAGTTGAATATTAAGTAATGCTTCTTTCACTTCCTCTGTGGTAGTCCAGTCGATATGATTCCTCAAAAAATACAGGGTAATTGCACGGTACATGGCACCACTATCGATATATACATAGTTCAACTCCTTGGCCAATTGTTTTGCCACGGTACTTTTACCACAACTGCTCCATCCATCGATGGTGATGATGATTTTTTTTCTGCCAGACATTCGGCAAAGATAATGAAAGGAAAAAGTTAAAAGTAGAAAGTAAAAAGTGGGCAGCCTTATAAGTGAACACCCCCACTATTTTTGTCTTTTTCTATCAACTATCATTTCAATAAATGGGTAGATTACCATAATTCCTGAAAGCATGAAAACCAGATAGAAATGCTGTGGAGTATGTCCTGTTTTTGCAGCGTACAATAAAAAGACTTCAATCAATAGAAATAACAAGGCTGTCAAAAACCCGATAACCTTAAGTATTCTCGCTTCCCTCATTGGGTTTAACTGGCCAGCAACCAATAACAAAATCAGCAAGGTAAAACTTGCGACTGAAGGCAATAAAAACACCGTTACTTTATTACTGTATCCATCCACTGTTCCGATTGAATTAAAATGAGAAGGAATGACGGAAGGCAATGAAGGATATTCAATAATTGCAAGTATCCAGTTTGCCAGCAAAAGGATAATACTGGCTACTGTCAAAATGGTAAAATAAAGCGGTTTTTCAGGTTCCCGGGGTAATGCACACATAATTGTCAAGATACAAAAAAGGCTACCCATGCAGGTAGCCTTGGAATTAGAATATGCTTAGAATTTTAGGTTGCTGATTTTTCCTTTTTAGGGGAAGATTCACGGATGGTAAAAACAATTTTGTTGTTCTCCTTATCCAGGTCGGCAATCAGTATATCTCCCTGTTTGATGGTCATATTCAGAATTTCTTCTGCCAACGGATCTTCCAGGTATTTCTGAAGAGCACGATGTAATGGTCTTGCGCCAAACTGCGAATCATATCCTTTTTCAGCAATGAAGTTTTTTGCATCTTCTGTCAGTTCCAGTGTGAAACCCAGGTTGTTCAGGCGTTTCAACACACCTTTCAACAGGATATCAATGATCTGGAAGATATGCCCTTTATCCAGTGAATTAAAGATGATCACATCATCAATCCGGTTCAGGAATTCAGGTGAGAAGGTACGCTTCAGTGCCTTTTCAATAACTGCTTTATTGTTTTCGTCTGAATGAGCAGAACGGGCAGCTGTTGCAAAACCAACACCATCTCCGAAATCCTTCAACTGGCGAACACCAATATTGGAAGTCATGATGATCATACTGTTTTTGAAATCAACTTTCCGACCCAGTCCGTCTGTCAACTGACCATCATCCAATACCTGCAACAGAATATTATAGATATCCGGATGGGCTTTTTCGATTTCATCCAACAGAATCACGCTGTATGGTTTGCGACGAACTTTTTCCGTTAACTGACCACCTTCTTCATACCCAACATAACCCGGAGGCGCACCAATCAAACGACTGATGGTGAATTTCTCCATGTATTCACTCATATCAATCCGGATCAGCGCATCTTCGCTGTCAAACATATAGCGGGCCAGAGAACGTGCCAGTTCTGTTTTACCAACCCCGGTTGGACCGAGGAAGATAAAGGTACCCACCGGCTTTTTCGGATCTTTCAATCCAACCCGGTTCCGCTGAATGGCTTTCACCACTTTGGAGATGGCTTCTTCCTGTCCGATTACCATGCCACGCATATCATCCGACATTTTTTTCAGCTTCTCACTTTCCGCCTGCACCATCCGTTTCACCGGAATACCCGTCATCATACTCACCACTTCGGCGATATCCTCTTCTTCAATCGGATACCGTTTGTGTTTGCTTTCTTCTTCCCACTGTGCTTTCGCTTTTTCCAGATCTTCCTGCAAACGTTTTTCCGTATCACGCAGAGAAGCAGCTTCTTCAAACTTCTGGCTTTTTACCACGCGGTTTTTTTCATTCTTCACATCCTCAATCTTTTTTTCAAGATCAAGAATTTCATCCGGCACATTGATATTTTTCAGATGCACACGGGCACCTACTTCATCCAAAACATCGATCGCTTTATCAGGAAGCAGCCGATCTGTCATATACCGATCACTCAGTTTAACACAGGCGTCAATGGCATCATCCGAATAATTAACATTGTGGTACTCTTCGTATTTCGATTTGATATTGTTCAGAATCATAATGGTTTCGTCCACACTTGGCGGATCTACCATTACCTTTTGAAAGCGACGATCCAGGGCGCCGTCTTTCTCAATATACATACGGTACTCGTCCAGTGTAGATGCACCGATACATTGCAACTCTCCACGTGCCAGAGCCGGCTTGAAGATATTGGAGGCATCCAGTGATCCACTGGCACCACCAGCACCAACAATGGTATGAATTTCATCAATGAAGAGAATCACATCTCTGTTTTTCTCCAGCTCATTCATGATGGCTTTCATGCGCTCTTCAAACTGTCCGCGGTACTTGGTACCTGCTACCAGTGCAGCAAGATCCAGGGATATCACGCGTTTATCAAACAATACGCGGGATACTTTCCGCTGTACAATGCGAAGTGCCAGTCCCTCAACAATGGCTGTTTTACCAACACCGGGTTCACCGATGAGGATGGGGTTGTTCTTTTTACGGCGACTGAGAATTTGCGAAACGCGTTCGATTTCTTCTTCCCGACCAACGATGGGATCAAGAGAACCAGATTCAGCCAGGCGGGTAATGTCCCGACCAAAGTTGTCCAACACCGGTGTTTTACTTTTGGTAGTACCGGCCTGTTTGGCTTTCTGCTGACTATACTTTTTCTCTTCATCAAAATCGTCGTCGTTTTCGTCGGGATATTCGCTTCTCACATCATTGCTTTTCACGACTCCCAGTTCGTTCCGGAATAAATCGTAGTCCACGTCAAACTGATTTAAGATTTGTGTAGCAATATTTTCTTTGTTCTTGAGAATTGATAACATGAGGTGTTCTGTTTCAACGGTCGGACTTTTAAGTGCCTTCGCCTCCAGAACAGTTACACGAATTACCTTCTCTGCCTGTTTCGTTAACGGCAGGCTGTTGATATTGGCAATATTCTTTCCGGTTTTATCCTTCACTGCCAATTCCACTTCCTTGCGCAATTCATACAGGTCCACATTGAAACTCTTGAGAATACGGACAGCGGTGTTATCACCTTCTCTTATCAGCCCAAGCAACAGGTGCTCCGTACCGATAAAATCATTACCCAACCTCAATGCCTCCTCCCTGCTGAACGAGATGATCTCCTTTACCTGGGCTGAAAAATTGTTGTCCATTTTATAAGTAGTTGTGTGTTATACAATAATAACGAATATTTTTGAGTTTAGGTTTGCTTCGCCGCCACCCTAATAACGTTAAAATCCATACTAAATTTTAAACAATATGCAGGTCAAAATTGATACCAAGGAGAAATTTCATGTCATTACGATCCTTGAACCCAAATTGACTGCTAATATGACAGCAGAAATTCAATCTGGTTTATCAACTTACCTGCAAAATGACGTTAAAAGCGTGGTTTTGAACATGAAGCAGGTAGAAGCCATCGAATTACCGGCGATTGAAACCCTGATCAAGGTACAGCAGTCTTACTACGAAAACAACGCTTCTTTTGTAGTGTGCGAAATACAACCGGGAGTGGAGCAATACCTGGATGAACAGCAATTGCTGGAGATCCTGAGTGCCACCCCAACCGAGTCGGAAGCCTGGGATATTGTTCAGATGGAAGAGATTGAACGGGAATTACTGGACGACGACGAACCTTTATTCAACAACGATTAAACTATGATGGCTGTTACGATTTTGGGCAATAACTCCGCCCTTCCTGCATTTGACCGGCATCCCACGGCACAGATTGTGACCCTGGATGAACACCTGTTTCTGGTTGATTGCGGCGAAGGAACCCAAATGCAAATGGCCAAATACAAGATAAGACGAAGCAAAATCCAGCACATCTTTATATCTCACCTGCATGGTGATCATTATTTCGGACTAATTGGCTTACTGACCAGCATGGGCCTCCTGGGTCGTGAATTGGATTTGCATCTGTATGCTCCGTCTGATTTATTGACGATTATCAACTTACAATTGCAAGTTGCTGATACAACACTCCCTTATACCTTACATTTTCATCCATTGGCTAGTGGTAAGTTGGTAGAAACGGACAAATTCCGGGTAACGGCTTTTTCTACCAGTCACCGGATTCCCTGTTGGGGATTTCGGTTTGACCAGGTTAAAGCCCCGCGTAAAATCAACCCGGAGAATGCAGTTCGTCATGGTGTTCCGGCTGTGTTTTATGATCGGCTGAAATGGGGCGCCGATTATGAAACAAAAACCGGGCAGGTGATTTCAAACGAATGGGTTACGGATCCCGCTCCTGCGCCGCATTCCTATGCTTATTCTGCAGATACCTGCTACAATGAAGCCTTGATTGAATCGGTTCAGGGGGTTGATTTGCTCTATCATGAAACGACGTACCTGAAAGACCTGGCAGATCGTGCTGCCAAGCGTTTCCACTGCACCACACATGAAGCGGCAACCATCGCCCTAAAAGCTGGTGTTGGAAGATTACTGATTGGTCATTTCAGTTCCAAATACGAAAAACTCCATCAATTCGAAGAAGAAGCAAAAGAAGTGTTTGAGAATACGCAACTGGCGCTGGAAGGAACCACGTATAGAATTTAGAAGTGGGAAGTGGGAAGTGGGAAGTTAGAAGTATTGGTCCGATGTGCTACTTCCTACTTCCTACTTCCTACTTCTAAATTCAAACTTCTTACTTCAAACTTCAAACTTCTTACTTCCTACTTCCTACTTCTCAGGTTCCATCGCAGGTAGTTTGGAAGTTCGGATCTCCAGGAGGCTTCGTTGTGTTCGCCGATTGGGGACACTCGTTTTATGATGGATTCTTTTGGAAGGATCGGTTGAAGGGTGCTGATAATTTTTTCCATATCGCTTACCATCTGGGGTGATTCCTTTTTTCCGGCATAGAAATAATATTGCTGATTGGCATGCCGCCGTTTATGGAGGGCCTCTTTGGTGAGGTTTATTAATCCCGGTGAAATCCAGAAAGAGGGCGAGAATACGCCTATTTTGCCGAATTGTTTGGGGTACCAGAGTCCGGCATAATAGGAAATCAATCCGCCCATGGAGGAACCTGCGATACCGGTATATTTTGCCTGTTTTTTGGTGCGATAGTGTTGATCAATATAGGGCTTTAATTCGTTCACCAGGAATTCTAAGTAGGCTTTTCCCTCTCCTTTTCCAAAACGCTCATGATCTTCCGGATTGTATTCATTCATACGTTTGGCACCACCATTATCAATGCCTACAACAATCAGCGGAAGATTGGTTCGATCCAATTCTTCATCCACCCCCCATTCACCTGCAAAAGAGGTTACGGCATCAAAGAGGTTTTGTCCGTCCTGCATGTATAAAACAGGATAGCGATGTTTGCCGGTTGTATAATCAGCAGGCAGGTAGATCCAGATCCGTCTTTCCCGACCAAGTGATTTGATCGGGAAAGCGGAATCCATTATTTGTACCCTGGGGCTGGCAGTTGACAACTGCGCATTGGTGTTGATGGTTGTTACCAGACCAATTGCTCCAAGGAGTAGAGATCGCATCAGGAAAGCTGTTTGAGATAGGCTGCCACTTTTTGCTGTGATTCGGCAGTAAGGGGCACCATTGGCAAACGCAGGGTATTCTGGATCATTCCCATTTCAGCTAAAAATCCTTTTACACCAGCCGGATTATTTTCGGTAAATAACAAACTATACGCTTCCAGCAGTTCGTCGTTTAATGCTTTTGCTTTTGTAAAATCGAATGCGAGTCCGGCATTCACCATATCGGTGAATTTTTTGGGAAGGCAGTTGGCGGCTACGCTGATAACACCGTCCATTCCGCAGGCAAGCTGTGGCAGTACAAGGTCGTCATCGCCACTAACAATCAGAAAATGATCAGGGCGCCCTTTGAGCATTTGCATACACTGCACGAGGTTATTGGCGGCTTCTTTGATACCCGCAATATTGGGTACTTCGTGTGCCAGTCTCAGGGTAGTGGATGCTTCCATATTTCGTCCGGTTCTTCCCGGAACATTATAAAGAATGATGGGTTTTGGAGATGCAGCAGCCAGCACTTTATAATGCTGGAAGATGCCTTCCTGCGTTGGTTTATTATAATAGGGACAGGCACTCAATACGGCAGTTGCTTTATCAAGCGGAAGAGAAGAAAGATCGTTAACGAGTTCATGGGTATTGTTGCCACCCACGCCAACTACCACAGGAGCACGGTTGCCCACTTTTTCGTAGGTAAAAAGGATGATGTCCTTTTTTTCTTCTTTGGAAAGTGTGGGGGTTTCACCGGTTGTACCGAGTGTTACGATATAATTAACGCCATTGTTCAATTGAAAATTGATCAGGTTTTCGAGGGCTGTATAGTCGACCTCGCCGGTAGCGGTAAAAGGAGTTACGATAGCTACGCCGGTACCACGAAGAGAATGTCTGAGATCCATTTGGAAAAGTATATAAGTTGGTTGTTGAAGGTTGATTTAAACTGGCAATTCATCCCAGAAGCCCATTTTGCTGAACTTCTCGATGCGCAAACGCACCCGCTCTTCTGCGGGGACCTGTTTCAGTTCCTTCAGGGTTTCAATCAGTACAGACTTGAGGTTGGCAGCAGCCTGGTCATAATCCCAATGGGCGCCTCCTTCGGGTTCGGGTACAATTTGATCTACGAGACCGAAGCGATGCATATGATCGGGGGTCAGTTTGAGTTCTTCGGCTGCTTTTTCTTTCTGGGCCCAGGAGCGCCAGAGGATGGAGGAGCAGTTTTCGGGAGAAATAACTGTGTACCAGGAGTTTTGCAGCATGAACACGCGATCGCCCACGCCGATGCCGAGAGCACCACCAGAAGCGCCCTCTCCTATTACCACGCAGATTACGGGCACTTTGAGGCGCATCATTTCATAGATATTCCGGGCGATGGCTTCTCCCTGTCCGCGTTCTTCGGCTTCGAGACCGGGATAGGCGCCGGGGGTATCAATTAAGGTTACGATGGGTTTATTGAATTTTTCGGCCAGGCGCATGAGGCGCAGGGCTTTGCGATAGCCTTCGGGGTTGGCCATTCCGAAATTGCGGAGCTGGCGCATTTTGGTATTGATACCTTTCTGCTGACCGATGAACATAACGGTTTCTCCCTCTAGTTGAGCAAATCCGCCGACCATGGCTTTATCGTCTTTTACATTGCGATCACCATGTAATTCAATAAAGTTGGTGGTCATTTTCTGGATATACTTCAGGGTATAGGGGCGATCGGGGTGGCGACTGAGCTGTACTTTTTGCCAGCTGGTCAGGTTTTCGGTGATTTCCCGGCGTTTTTCTATGACCTGTGCTTCCAGTTTATGTATATAGTCGGTATTATCAATTTTTGTTTTTTCTGATGAAAGCTTTGTTTTTTCGATTTCATCAAACAGCTCTTTAATAGGGCGTTCGAATTCGAGGAACTGTCTGTTTTTGTTCTCTGGCATACTATCAGTTGTGGTGTAAAATTAAGGGTTGAAAAATTTTTAGGAAAAGTTTGTTTTGAAATAAATTTTCCCTTTATCTTTGCCATCCCAATTTGGTAGAACGAAGTTATAAAACGCGGAGTTTCAAGTTGTTGGAAGGATCGGTAGTTCAGTTGGTTAGAATGCCGCCCTGTCACGGCGGAGGTCGCGGGTTCGAGTCCCGTCCGGTCCGCAAAAGCCTCACAGAAATGTGGGGCTTTTTGCATGTGCGGAGTTTCATGGATTTTTCGATTCGCGGCAAGAAGGTGGAGATATCTTTCAGGTAGATGGCAAACAACTACAGCAACAATACAAGGATCACATCAGCGATTACCACAGTTGGAATCAGAAGGATCACGCCAGCCGGTGGATACTCTTTGAGCAAAATAGGAGTTCCCATTTGAGTATTGTTGAAACAGCATAAATCGGAAAACCGCTTCTTACTGCAATTTCCATTTCACAATTTTTGATACATCCTGTGCGGGTAATGGTGCAGGTGGAGGCGGGGGTGCGTTGTACTGAAGAATTTGTCCGTCTCTTACATAAAAGGCCTCTAAAATTTTTCCTGCATAATAGCGACGATTAAATATCCGATCTTTTTTATTTGAAAGAAAACCCACCCCCTTAATAAGCACTACCAATCGTTCTTCGATGTATTCCAGCGTTATGCTTAACTGACCTCCGCTGAATGTGGGCGTTTGCAGGGGAATTATTAATTCTTCCGCAATTGATTTCCTCCCGTTTTTTTCTGCCAGGTCAAATGAACAGCATTGAATGGATAATACCACATGCGTCGCATTGTCTGGTGCACTAAATGCTTCTGCCAGCTGAATGGCAGGGATTTCTAACTCAATACTTTTAAATGGATCAATGGTAATAACAGGAGAAAATTTCACCAGCTTATCAAGGCTGGTATGGCAATTAAACTCCAACTCTTTTAACATCAAAAGGTTGCCATCAACAATGGATCGTTCTCCCTTTTTCTCCTGCGGACCGGTATTAATAATTTCAATTAGCTTGCCCCTTAACCGGTTGATGAATTGTTTGTCTGCATATTGTTTAAGAAAAGACTCAACGGCTTTTTTGAATAAATTGGAAACACCATGTGCGGAAGCAAATTCTTTATTGGTTTTCCGGCTGCCTTCCGAAAGCGTATAGGTTTCCTTATTGACAGCTTTTCTTACCAGCTTTTTTCCATTTTTATAGTAAAAAACCTGGTCGCCGATTTTTCCTGAAATGTTGAAAATTCCGGTTTGTCGAGCCATATTACTAATATAGGCATATTATTAATAAAAAAACCTATATATATGATGGCTGGCTCCGGTGCAAGTCCGGTACAAGTGCGGTTCAAGTCCGGGATAAGTCCGGGGATGCTGGGGAAATCACTCGCTGTTCTCTTTATGTTCCCGGTTAGAAACTATTAAAAGGTTGCACATCCACTTAAGCCAGGCTGAGAAAGCATTTAAAACACAAAGAGAAGGTAATAGTAAAGAAATTACTGGAATCCGCTTTTTGGGGGCGTATTTGATAGGCAGAGATTGGGTGCATTCCAATAATAACTAGCAGAAATCTGCTATAAAGGTAAGTAAACGGCGCAAAATAGGTGACATTTGGTAGAAATCAATATCTTTGAATTAGATAAGTTACCAATGCAAACCACTAAAAAAATTGAAAAGCAAATAAACGGCTTTCAGGTTGGCGAGGTTTTTACCTATGGCCAGCTAAAACTGGTTCCAGACGAGTATCGTGCTGCGGTCAAGGCATTAAGCAGAATGACAAAGGCAGGGGTCATCAAAAGAGCTTCAACCGGGCGGTATTATAAACCTAAAAAGTCAGTATTTGGAGAACTCAAACCTGGCGAGGATCAACTGCTAAAATCATATCTTTTTCAAAAAGGGAAGAGAATAGCGTATGTTACCGGCATATCGCTATATAACAAAATGGGGTTGACAACGCAGGTTCCCAAAAATATAAAAATTGCCAGCCGTGATAAAAGAATAATTACCAAAGTTGGAAGCATAGCAGTGAAGGCTGTTAAAAGTTATGTGGATGTCACCAATGACAATTATTACCTACTGGAAATTCTGGATGCAATAAAAGACTTTAAAAACATCCCGGACCTTAACAGGGAAGGTGTGCTAAAACGACTGCAACAAAAGATCATTGAACTCAACCATGATGATAAGCGGAAACTGATTAATATCAGTCTGAAATATCCACCGAGGGTACGGGCCCTTACAGGAGCCTTGTTAACCAGTCTGGGTATTGATTCTGATATGGTACAACCCCTTGCTAAAAGTCTGAACCCGCTGTCGACCTATAACTTTGGTATTCAACAGGAAGAGTTACCAGCCATTAAACAGTGGAACATAGTATGAGACTGCATGAAGAAAAAGAATTATTCAGGGAAGCCGTTCAGGCGGCGTCACAGCAACTAAACATCCCGGAGATCTATATTGAAAAGGATTATTGGGTAACTGTTGCATTGTTCAAAATTTTCTCATCACCAGCTGGAAAATTTGCCATCTTCAAAGGAGGAACCGCGCTATCAAAATGCCACAGGCTGATAGAACGTTTCTCGGAAGATATTGATATAGTGGTCGTAAAGAAAGAAGGCGAAGCGGGAAACAAACTGAAAAACAAATTAAAAGCAATCACAGACGCTTTAGCTGGAATAATGCCCGAAATACAATTAGACGGAATAACCAATAAACTTGGGATGATGATCGGTAAACAGCAGGAGGATATTGTAAGGGACTATAACATGCAGCCTTTTAACGTTCTCGTACTCAGCAAGGAATGTACCTTTTGCGAGAAGATCATGAGCCTGGTACGCTTTTCTTTCACAGAAGATCCTTACACTGATCTCGCAAATAAGATCCGTCATATCTATGATCTTCATATGATGTTGAAAAACACAGAAATCAAAACCTTTTTCGATAGCCCCTATTTTGATTCAAAGGTCCGGAAGAGACCTGGGAGAAAATTCGCCAGCCATATCAAACCACATTCAAAGATCTCGTGATCGGAACCTTGCCTGATGAAAATGATGTGCAGATAACAATAAAGGCAATTGCAGAGAGGCTTAAAAAAACGGAATGGGAAATAATATGAGCCAGGCATTTAATCATTCCTAGTGTTATTTCATCTTCTCCTTATGCCGGGCAATATCGATGGGGTCACCGAATAAATAGAAGAATTTCAGTTTCCAGGATTTTGCTTTTCTGACATCTCTGATAATATCGGCCAGTTCATGAAAATTAATTTGAAGCGGATTTGCTTTGTTTTCAATATTGTGTGTAATGCCATAGATGGCCTGCTCTTCTTCCGGCTGATAGGTGTTAAAAATCCGATCCCAGATGATGAAGGTGGCCCCATAATTTTTGTTGATATATTTTTCCTGAGAACCATGATGCACGCGATGATTGGAAGGAGTGGCAAAGAGATATTCAATCACCGGATGCAAACGTCGGATATATTCCGTATGTACCCAGAACTGAAACAGGACCGCCACCTGATTTACCACAAAAAATATGACGGGATGAAATCCAAGTAAAGCAACCGGCAGGAAGAAGATCAATTTTGCATGCTGAATCCAACTCAGGCGAAATGATACACTCAGGTTGTAATGTTCACTGCTATGATGCACCACATGGGTTGCCCACCAGATCCGCTGTTCATGCGCAATGCGATGTGCCCAATAGCTGCAGAAATCAAAGATGATATAACAGGGAATGAAAGTCCACCAGTTTAAATACATTCTCCAGGGCACCAGATTATACACCCATACAATCAGAAACAACAGACTGAACTTTAGCGCAAAGGCAATTGCCACATTGCCCATACCTACCAGTACAGATCCCATCGTTTCTGCTTTCTGATACAATCCTTTGTTCTGTCGGTGAGAAATAAACCATTCCAACAACACAAAAAAGAACATAAAGGGTGCCGCCCAAATAATTAACTCAGGTGAATTGCTGGAAACATTTCCAATCTGATCATAGGCAATTTTAGGTGCACCAAATAAAAACTTCGCATTTATCGTAACTATATCTATAAAATCAAAAAACATTTAAATAAATCTCCAATTAGGTCAGCCAACCTATAATTTACAAAGAATCAACTATGCTGTAAGTGAAACTTGACGTGTAAAAAAAGCATACCATACTGATGCAGGATGCGAATCCGGTTAAAGGTAGGGGATCAGAACTTCTAAGTCTTGTAAAATTGTGGAGATCTGTTGTATATTTTACACATATTGGGAACCGCTACTTCATTTTGGGCTTTTCAGATCATGTAGAAATTCCAAGGGTATGAAGTTACGAGTGTTGTTACATAAAATTGCTGCCGAAATACAAAAATTGAAGCAATCTTCACAATGGAAATCCCTGTTCTTTTGTACCACTCATCAACACCTCCTTACCCTAATATAATTGACGAATCCCCCTTTTTGCCAATAAAAAGGCTAATCCTTGCTTTTATCGATATGTTGCCAATCCGGATAGTTGTTATTATTGGCTGTTTATGAATGCCTTTCCTGGAGGATGAAAAATAAAGGCGTTTCCAGACATGCCATCCCAGACGAAACAGGATCATTTTGACTATGGAGTTGACGCAAATCCCACAACTTATAGAAAAAACAAATGGGTGGCCACATGTTTTTTTTTTGATCTATATGCAACGGGTATGGACAAAATCCACTCATCGCATCGGGATTAAAACCCGATAATTAACCTTTTTCTATGTATTTCAAAAAATTCCGCATCCTTGCGATTCTATTTGCCGTATTGACATTGGTAGCCTGCTCCAAAGATCCTGATATTGAAAATGATAATCCGGATGAGGATACCATTGATCTGACGAATGTAAAAATCCAGCAATTCAATTTTGCAGAGCATACTAACCTGTCCATTGCCATTGAACACCCTATAGTAAGCAATGGAACTGAAATACAACCAGGAAAAATCACCATCACACTCCCATCAGACAGTGATTTATCAGGGCTGACTCCGGTTGCCAGCAATTTCCAGCAAACCGGATTTCGTATTGAACCAGCATTGGGAACCAAAACAAACTACAGCAGTGGCAGCCTGCGATACACGATTCGCTCCACTCAAAATCCATCAAAAAGAGTTCATTATGATGTAATTCTTACAAAGACTGCTCCTCCCCCTCTCGGCCTCGCAGGTTTTGTATTTCCAAAAAGTAAAAATCCACAATTACAAAATGATATTACAGCAACAGAGATTGTAGAAAATCAGGCTTCCCTGAACTATATCTATATTTTTGTTCCGGATGGAACCGATTTAAGCCGGCTTACGGCAGGCATCCAGCACACGGGATCCTCCATTTATTTCAGTCAGGACGAAAACTTACCAACTGATCAATACAGCACACAATATCCAGCCGGTGGAAAAGAAATTGATTATCGTTATCCAAAAGGATTTTTTCTTTCACTAAGAAGAGGAACCGAAATGAAGACGTATTCAGTAATTGTAGATTATATCACGCCGGTATCGATAAACCTTGCGAATGCTTCTTTACCTGATTTAAAACAGGGAATAAATCATATGGTAAAAGCCGGAGAAATTACCAATACAGGAAATCAGCCAATAGGAATGACGGCCACAAGTTATAGCGAAACCATCCCTGCCGGTATTACGGTTATCCGTGCCAATGCAAGAATCCCTTCCGGAGGATTGCTGCCTGGTGCAAAAGCGGATATTATGGCATCTATAAACGGAATAAATTTCCCTGTTGGAAATTATCAAACTACAGCAAAATTTCAACCAAACTTGTTTCGGGATCAATCTTATACCGGAACACTACAATCGGTAACCTTAAAAATTTCTGCTGATCTGATTCAGTAATAAGTAATCCTTGTATAATTGTTTAGTTCAAGTCCCAGACCGTCGCCCCGGGTAATTTTCATTTTTGACAATTTTGAAACCGGTAACTGCCCCTGGTACTCATAGGAGAATTTGATTTGCATATCCCGATTGACACCGAGAACCAGTTCTTCTGAGGGATTATTCCTTTGTAACCTGATACCAGGCAGATGCAGATAATGAATATCCCTGATTATCAGATTGGCTGTTACATTAACATTCTTATCAAAACCTGAAAATATATGGGTAGCTGTTTTTAGAAGTGTATCTGCATGGTGATAATATTCTTCATATTGGTGCATATTATTATCCATCCCATACTGAATAACCAGCTTCTTGAAAACTTTACCTGTAGCCATGTTTAACCAATCCAATTCAACAAGTCTTCCCGAGACATCATACAAAAGGTTTATTTCCTCAATTTTTCCTGAACTGACAGTTGATCGATAAATTTTCACTACCCGATCACCTTCATATTGGTATTTCAGACTATCAAAATCCAGGTTGGCCTTATTGATCATACTGATCAACTTGTGGTTTTCATACTGTAACTGGTACTGATAGAGATTGCTTTCCTGTTTTATTTCATGTATCAGACCTTCCGCATGATAAAGAAATCTCAAATAGGGAGAAGGTAATCCTTCTATTGTAATTTCCTTTATTTTATAATTCGCACTATCCTGCGGAGACTGATTTGGTGTTATTTCCTTTCCTCTCCCACATGACAGTACTACCAGGAATGAACACATTAATAGAAGAGCAGGAATAAGTCTTATTAATCGCATATTTTATATCATTTAATATTGCCTTAATCCCTGAAAAACTCCACTGAAATTATGCTTCTCCGCTTCATTCGGACAACTGGTACCTGGCGGATTTCGGCTGTACACCGTACCTGAGAAACTTCCTTTTACCAGTTCTCCAACATCTGCCCATTTAGATACAACAAAAGACCCGTCGGAGTAAAATTCATCCGATATATTACACTTGGAATACTCCGTTCCAAAACTGAATGCACCAACATTTATGGTAGCAGTAGACTTGCCGGCGTCGCTTAAAGCACCATAAGCAAAGGCACCGGCACGATTGGCATTTGCAATTAAATGAATGCCTTTCCAATTGGCATCTACCCCCTGAACGGTCAACTTTCCATTAGCCGCACCAATAACAACATTCGTATAAACATAATCCGTTCCCTTGTAAGAAAGCATTACAACACTTCCTCCTGCAATGGTAATTGGAGTCAGGATCAACAGGGTGGAGTTGGGATAAACTCTTCCTGTTACCGGATTTTTTAAAGGAATCCCGGAAATGGAAGTTTCAATAAATATCGGATTATTGGCAGGAATTTCAGTGTGTGCAGTGTAGGTAGCCTGTGCGCCATCCGAAATTAAAACACCCATGCTGGCAACATTTCTCCAATTGACTTTACCTTTTAAATCAAAGGGATCAGGATCTACCAGCGGAGCCAGTAAACTATCTTCCGTTGATGCAGTTATGCATTTATAGGCAGTTAACTGAACAGATTCGCCGGGCTGAATAATATCCTTATCTGCTTTTACATTAAAATCCTCTACTATACCCCAATCACTAAAATGATCCGACTCCACCGTAATGGTCTTATTCAATGTATTTATTTCATTTTTTTTCATCAGATTCCAATGCCCCTGCTGATTCTGAAATCCAAGATACAGGGCCTCCGGAATAGTGCCTTCCAGATCAGCCGACCCATACTTCAATGTTATCTGAACAGGATGCTGAAAGCTGCGATTCTCCGGTTCCAACCGATATGCATCGCCTGAACTCATTGGGTTGGTATTCGTTATGGGAGTGATAGAGAATAAAACATTTTCCGTAACAGCTCCGGCAGGAACCGTTACCATTAATCGTCCGTCTGCCGAGCTGATGGTGCCTCCATTTACACCTATACTTTTTTCAACTTTTTCACCTGTAACGCTACCTTTGGCATAAACAGTTGGGATGCGTTGTGGCACGGCTCCATCCTTCCCCTTGCTGCAACCAATCAGTAAGAAAATAAGCCCCAATAAAAAGGCTTGACTGATTCCAATAATTTTTTCTGACATATACTATACGTTTTTTAATTGAATGCTACTACCTGTCAGGCAGTGCCGCAATATTTTCTTTATCCTGTTCTGTTAATCCATCGCCATTGGTAATATTCCAAAGGGCGTCCTGCAATCTTTCCTGATTTTCAAACCAGGTAGGATCAGTGGATTCAAAATCACGATAATTGATCTTCTTCCCGCTCAGTTTGTCGATGAAATCCTTGATCAACGGAGAACTGGTAATTGGTCCAAGTTTATATTTTGCTGTAGCGTCTGACGGGCTCTTTCCACTGTTTAAACAAAACAACAGTAAACTTACCTGGCATTCATTACCACCTGGTCCGGGTTGTACTGGAGGAATGGTTACTACAACTCTTTCTACCAAAAGGCCATGCTGAAAACCTTCCGAAGCGGAAGTAATTATTAAACCGGGAGGAAAAACAACTTCAACCGGACCCGTAGAAATGGAATCTCTCTGAAGTGTGATTTTTACTGTTACAAAAAATCCCTGCCCGTCAAAAATGCAATCACGCGAAGAGGGTCCGTCTTCCTGCCCAACAATATCACCTTTTAAATGAACACCGGAAGGCAGAAGGAATAGAGATCCCTCCGGGCTTCCGGGCATATTGCCCAAACCTGGAATTTGACCTGGTTTTTCGCCTGCAAATTTTGCATCTTCTTTTTTACAGGCAGAAATAAGAAAAATGGAAATCAGGAGACTAAGAATGAACTGAATTTTAATCAACCGAAAACCGGTCATAGCCATAGGGTTTAATTATATGCAAACCTACTTTTAATTAAACCCTGTTCAATGATATACCCGCCGAATTACAAATAGATACGACGAGTAACTTTACATGATAATTTTCAATAGAAATATTGCTTTAATCCATCCACATATCCCCGGGATACGGTTACCAGTTTTTCATTTTTTAATTTGAGTTTAACAGCATATCCTTCCCGGTACACTTCCTGAATACAATTTAAGTTTACGATACAGGAACGATGGATCCGAAGAAACAGGTTTTTATCCATGCGTTGTTCGAGTGCACCAATTCCATAATTACTCAGGTAGGAACGATTTTCGGTAAAGATCCAGGTATAATCTTTCTCTGCCTCAAAACAACAGATATCTTCAACAGATAAACTGACCAATTTATTTCCGTTTTCCACTAAAATTCTTCGGGGAGGTTCGCCCTTGAATTCATTTGCCATCTTTTTAAACTTCATCTGATCAACGAATTGAATACTTTTTACTTTTTCCAAAGACTGATTAAACCGCTGAGCAGTAAATGGCTTAAGCAGATAATCAATCGCATTGCTATCAAATGCTTTAATGGCATATTGATCATAGGCTGTTATGAATACAATCTTGGGAAATCTGGTCAGTTGCTGCACCACCTCGAATCCCGTACAACCAGGCATCTGGATGTCAAGAAATATAAGATCCGGCGAGTGTAGATTTATCTTTTCAATGGCCTCCATCCCATTTTCGCATTCACCAATCAATTCAAAATCTTCATACCCCTGCAGATATTCCCGTATGAGTGATCTGGAAGCCGCTTCATCGTCAATGATCAATACTTTGTTCATATAATTAAGCAAATGGAATTTTAAAGAAAAACAGGAGTCCGACCGGATTACGTTCCACTGATATTTTTTGATTATACATGTATTCAAGTCGTCTTGATGCATTCTTAAGCCCCACTCCCATTGTAAATAAGCGCGATAAATCTCCTGAAAACCCATGCCCTGTATCTGCTATACTTATCTTAACGAAATCATCGGCTTTTCGAATCGTAATGCTTACTCTGCCTCCCTCAACTTTGGGACTAATACCATGTTTGATAGCATTTTCAATAAGAGGCTGAAAAATAAGGGAAGGAATTCTTGCAGACAAGGCTGCTTCATCCAGTTTATAATCAATCATCAGGCGATTACCAAACCGATGCTTTTCAAGCGAAAGCCATGTTTTAACAAATTCCATTTCTTCCCTTAATTGAACCGTTTCCTTTTCGCTCACCTGAAGTGCATAGCGAAACGTATCGGCTAATTGAGCAATCAATACGCGGGTTTCTTCCTGGCTGGGAGGAACAGATGCGCTGATAGAATTCAGTGTATTAAAAAGAAAATGCGGTTCGATTTGCGCCTTTAGTGCCAGTATTTCACTCTGAAGCGCCAGCTCTCTCAATTGCTGTTCTGTTTTTGTATGCCGCAAGGATTGCAGCCAAAAATTATAGGCATGAAATAAGGCGAAATTTGCGAAGTAAAAGAACAGGAGGTTATAAAGATCATTCAACAGCTTTATCCAATTATACTCTTTATGAATCCAACCCGTTATTATCCAATGGAAAACAAACAAACAACAGACAGAATAAAACAGGGCTCCCAATAAATGTAGTAATAGCTTTCTTCCCAGCTTCATGTTTTTGAATGGTCCAAAAAAAAGCCACCACAATGGCAACAGGAAGATTGCTTTCCCGGTACATACGACCAGCTGGATAAGAAAAAAATCCCCCATACTCATAAAGGAACTGTCCTTAAACTTCCCTGTCAGGTTATAAATGGCTGCCAACAAAAGTGGCCAGCTGATATGGAGACATAACCATGCCACCACTTCTGCAAGGCTAAAACCTATCAATAGTCTTTTGCAAAATACTGTCTGTCTTAGTTGGAGCTGCTCCATCGTATCCGAAACTAGGTTTAGAATGGTAAATTCAGCCGGGATTTCCGTCGAAATGCCTGTTCAGCAGATGAACCGCCGATTTAAGCACCTGAAAAAATTAAAAAAAAAGTTAGTTTGCCTTATGCCTACAGATAAAACAGCGATTAAGCTTGCGATTGCCTCTGATCCCATAAATATGCCTTCGGGAAAGGATCCGTTTCAGGATGATCAGGAATTAATGGAAGAACTTAGGTCAATGGGAGCCGTAGTTGAGATTATGGACTGGAAGAATACTGAAACAGATTGGAACCAATTTGATGCCATTTTTATCAGCAGTACCTGGGATATACCCTCTCATGGAGAAGCATTTATCCAATGGATACGGGATTGTAATTCAGACAGGAATCGTGTTATAAATGACGGGCAGCTAATCATTGACAATGTTATCAAATCGAGGTATTTATCCCGATTAATCAAAAAATTTGGAGTGCGTGTAAATTCGGGAATGGCTATTACACCCAGTTATTTTATCGGGATAAATGAATCAGAAGAAGATCAAACCAACCCAATTGGCAACCGAAGTCTGAAAGAGCTGTTTGAAGAATTGGATGCAGCCGATCCGGACAACTGGCAGGATAGAGATATTGTGATGAAACCGATTGTATCCGCCGATGGGAATAACACGTTTTTATATAAAAGAATGGGCAGGAATACGAATGAGAAACAAACTGATTTCATCCTTCATTCAGACGAAGAAGCTGAAAAAATATTTCATCATCTGTTAAGCAGCTCCCCCAGAGGAATTATACTCCAGCCTTATATCAAGGCGGTGGAAGAGGGTGAATACTGTCTTGTTTTTTTTAATGACAAATACAGCCATGCCATACAGAAGAGAGGGGGATTCAAAAACCATTCAATAAAAGAACGCAGGTTTATTCCGGAAGTACAACTGCCCAAAAACATGGTATCCTTTGCTACACAAATCATTCATTTCATGCAGGAGTGTTATCATCAGCATGCACTCATCCGTACAAGAATTGATTTCCTTTATAGTAATGGGCAAATTGTGTTATGCGAACTGGAATGTACAGAACCCAACACCAATCTTCAGTCATTACCGGCAGACATTAAAACAGCTGTACTCAAATCCTATGCTTCTGCTATTTACAGGGAAGCAACACGATTAAAAGCTGCTATCAATGATTAATTGGACGGTATTGAATTAAGGGTTTTTGAAAGTGACTTGGATGTCCTGTTTTCCGAACTGTTCATATACACAATTCGTCCATTTTCCAAACGCCAGTTATCACAAAACAGACTGGAATCTTTTTTACCTTGTGCAGTTTGCCATTTGTTCCAGACCCAGGCCATTACCCAATCCTGGTTCAAATCTTTATTGTGGAGGGAAATCAATGAAACCGGAATATTGGAGGTTGATTTAAAATTATTTCTCCATTTTCGTAATACCGGTTCAACTGTTTCTTTGGTAGTAATCACCCGGCTGCCATTTGGCCAGTCAAAGATGGTGCTATCTCCCAAAAATTCAATCATATCATGGGGGTGTTCCGTATCCCAGGCCTGATAAAGTTTCAGGATTGTTGCCATATGTTGCGGATCGCCCATTTCCCAGTTTTTAAGAACCACGCTGGAAGGTAGTTCTGGTAGCACAGGAGTCTTTGGTGCAGCAGCACTTACCAGTGAATCCGATTTAGATTCCATAGTGGCCTGATCTGCCTGATTGTTATTGCAGGATAAAATTAGAACTGCCAATAAAAACAACCCTACTTTACTGCGAGCAATTTTAGTAGTTGATTTATGAATGTCCATATCTCATTTTTAAATTGACGAATAAATTATTTTCTATATTCCCGGTGATAAAATCTATAGCCCAATCCGGCTTCTACCCAATCGGCCGTGGCACCATTGAATGTTTTTAATCCCAATTGAGCATAGAGACGTTTGTTGATCAGGTAACGAACAGCTGGACCTACAAAGGTATTTCCTTTGATTTCTCTGCCAACAGAATGGCATACCTATTTTTCAACTTATCCTTTAATTCTGTACCGGTATAAAAGTGCCGGCCACTATGATGTTTTAAGCTGTAAAAGCGGTAATCATTGGCTCATTTTCGAGTTTGTGTAAAAACAGGTACCGTATTCAATCCAAATATTAAACAAAATAGTATTTGAACAAATTTCATAGAAAGTCTGGTTTACAACAATTATACAATGAAAATATGAAATATTTAAACTGGTATAAACCAAAAAGCGGTTGCCCGTTTGGGCAACCGCTTTTATTTATGAAAAGGATCAATTATAATTTATCAATCCAATCCATAACTTCTTCCTTTGTTTTACCGGAGGCTTTCTGGATACGGCCTATCAATTCGTCTTCCTTGCCTTTTTCATAGGCCAGATCATCATCGGTTAATTCTCCATATTGTTGCTGAACTTTCCCTTTTAGGATTTTCCAGTTTCCTGCGATTTTTTCTTTCCACGCTTCCATATTATAAATTTTAGTCGTTAAGAAATAGCTTAAATAGCTTTTGCAGGAATAGTAAAAGAATTATGCCGCCTTTATTTAAGAGTGAGCTGTGGAAACCATACCCCATTACATCAAAACTTATCCAATTTTGACCCCTTTTTTAGCGAAAGGATATAAGAAACCATTAATTCGGCTTCTTTCGGGCTAAGGTCTGGATGTGGAGTCATTACCGGATGCCCCCAGGCTCCGGAGCCGCCCTGAATAACTCGTGCTGCAAGTAACCGGATATAAGCTTTATTAACTGGATAGCGGGCAGCTATATCTTCAAAAGCCGGGCCTTTTGATCTTTTATCTTTTGCGTGGCAGCTATAACAATCAGAATAGGCAATCAGAACTTCTCCTCTTTGAACAATCTCCTGAGGTATCGAGTCATTAAATCCATCAATTTTTTTGATATAATCTTTTGCCGGATGCTGCTCTTTTGGCTTTTTATCTCCACAGGAAAGTATACCTAAAATCAAGGCATAACCGAAAATGCTGGAATAGGAAAAAAACCTGCTTATCACCAGAGTCAATGATTAATTGCAGCAAAGCTATGAATTCTGCTGTCCAATAAGTATATTAAACCGGTCTAGCATTTAAGCAAACTCATCTATTATGAGAATTTTGATGTATCAGGTCTATTTATTGCTTTTTTTATTTGGCATTTCAAGGAAATTACATGCTCAGCAACCATCTATTTATGATCGGTTCCAGCAAATTGACCTAAATAAAAAGGATAAACCGTTGCGGGATCAACTAAAAGAAATTCAGACACAAAGGCAACATGCCATTCGTAAACAAAATGATTTTCAGCTGGTCCATACCAATTATAAAGAAATGCTGATCCGGGATCAGATTAATGAAGACAGTTCCTTTATTAACAATAGTCTTTTTATTGACAGCTTATCAGCCATTGCTCAAAATCGTCCGGCACTTGACTTATCGATACAACTTATAAAAGCGCAAAGGATTGCCTATTTAATGAAACGTGGGAGCTATAAAAAAAGAAAAATCAGCCTCACAAAAACAACAGCTATCCGGTGGCATCTGATGCCGGATGACAGCCTTCGTCAGGAAATAAAAACATCCCTGCTGCGAGCAAAAGCATTGATAGGAAAAATTAATACACCACAACTGGAAGATTATTTATGGCTTGCCAGTGATCCATTGTTTTTTTGGTTTAAACCAGACCTTTCGTCCATTGTATATGGTGAAGGAATTTACCTGTTGAATCGCCCCTATTTATCTGGAATTTATACTGCCATTCCAGATTGGCTAAAGAAGCAGAAATTTCCTTTAACTCCAGATTCAATAATGGATAGTCTCGATCATCCCATGCTGGAATGGCATCGGGTTTGGCAACAAGAAAATCTGTTCAATGATGAGCAACGTATTTTTTTTGAAATCCAGCTGACAAAGAACCTATATTCCATGTACAGTTCAACGGACAGCCTTGAAATTCTGTATAAAAATTATCTGTTAGAGCATCTGACAACCAATTTTTCCGGCACCCGTGCCTACATTGCTTTCCAACTTTTTTTACTCGAATACAAAAATGGAAATTCATTTAACAATCGTAGGGGAAATAAAGCAGACAGCAGTTTTCGGTTGGCTTACCAAAATGCGCTAGGTATTTACAGGCAACATCAACTGGCTTTAGACAGCTTTGCAATGGCAAAGGAAATAATATTGAATGCGGTAGGGAAAATCAAAAAAAAGGAGTTTACGCTTTATAAAGAAGCTGTTTTTCAGCCGGAAACAGCGCCCTATTTTAAGCTCAATTACAGAAATACTGACTCACTTTATATCCGAATTCTTCCTGTTCCGGCTCAACGGGATTATTATGATACAAATCAAAAAACATGGAATTTTTACACAACAGCTACTGCGGTACTGGATACGGTTCTCCACACTCCTTTCTCAGGTGACCTGAATTATCATTCTGGTCAATGGCAGCTGCCTATTTTAAAAACAGGAAATTATTGTTTACAGGTTTCGTATGCCCGCATTGATACGATGGGAATAATTGGTCAGCTTTCTCCCATCCGAATCAGCCAGCTGGCCTTTATCCAGCAGGATAAAGATGCTTTTGTACTTGATCGAAAAACAGGATTCCCTGTAAAAAATGTACGCATTTTAAAAGAGCAACAAAAAATTGGCCAAACTAATAACGACGGGCGCCAGAAAATCCGTTTTAGCGAGGATGAAGACCTGCTCATTATTCGTGGTTCCGACACAATTACAGCCTCTTTTAATCAGGGCAATTATCAGTATGATAATGATATCTATTCCAAAGAGGATTATTATGACCTGTTGGAATATTATGAAGAAAATGCAAGCTGTCATTTTTACACAGACCGATCCATTTACCGCCCCGGACAAACAGTACATTACAAAGGAATTATTCTGATAAAAGATAAACATACAGGCGAGCCCATGGTCCTGAACTGGAAAAATCTTCAGTATGATCCGTTTACGAAACTTTATTATCGAATTTTACAAAGGATCCAGAAAGAAAAACTTGAAATTACCATAGATGATCCATTCAGCAGAATAGCAGACAGCAGCGCGGTGATTCCAAATAAATTCGGCTCCTTCAGCGGTTCCTTTAAGATTCCCGAAGACGCTGCCACTGGCGAATACAGTTTCAACACCTATCCATTGGAAACTGATTATGACAATAACAGTTTTCAGGTAGAAGAATACAAACGCCCTACATACGAAATCAAAATTGATTATCCGGAACAACTGTATGAACTGGGAGATACCATTCCCATAAAAATAAAATTAAATTCGTTTTCCGGAGCAGTGCTCAACAATGTTCCAATTCAGGTTTCAATTGATGCTAACAGTTCCGGCAGGGAACTTACTTTACTGGAAATAGATACTGTAAGTAATGAAGCAGGTGAATACATTGTAAAGATGACCGACCCCACTATACGGCAATGGATGAAATCCCAGGAGAACGAATTCAGTGTGCACTATACCATTGAAGTTACGGCACTCTCGCCAACAGGAGAAGAGCAGGACAAAGAATTTAATATCAAGGTTTCAAGTCGCCCTATTGTGTTAAGTCATAACATCCCCAGCAAACTGGATTTGGCTAAACCGATCGACTTTCGGATTATCACCAAGTACAATCAGGCGACCCTTCCTGAGAGGCTTGTACACTATAAAATCTCCAGGATACAGGGCGATGAATTAATTGAAGTGATCAACCAGAATGACAGCACCGGCAAATGGATCAGATTGGAGACCCAGCTTCTGGATACGGGAGTTTATCAAATTGAACTATTCACTTTTAGAACAGATCAGTTAAATGGATACAAAAAAAGCATCTTTCAGACCTATGATTCAGGCAAAAAACTATTTCCAGTTACCCAGGATGATTTTGTAGAAACCCGACTGCTTACCGAAGGCAAAAATAGTATCAGGTGGTTGGAAGGATTTATTGATGACAGCAGCTATTGTATCTTTCACCTAAAGTATAAAAACAAAAAAGATAATTATTTCGACAAGTATTATTATTCCTACCAGAAAAAAGGGCTTCAAATCCTTGAATTTCCGGTTCCTATGCAGGCAACAGGGGATCTCCGAATTACCAGAATCTACATAAAAAATAACCAGCTCCATAAAAAAGAAGAACTGTATTTCTTACCAGAAACAAGTTCTTCGCTGGAAATAGTAGTGGAAAAATTCAGAACAACACTGGAGCCGGGTGATAAGGAAGAATTTACTGTTTCAGTTAAATCCGGTAATGCAAGGGCAGTAGCAGAACTGATGACTACGCTTTACGATGCAAGCCTTGATAAACTAACCAGCCATTCCTGGGATCTGCCTTCCTCCAGAAACAGGTTTTTACCCAATAACTGGTTCACCAGCATAAATACCTATAGTAATAATCAAACTGAATCCAGTTTACAACCGGTTGCCACTAACCGGCGCAAATTATGGTGGCTGCCAGACACCTATCTGGAGTCTGTTTTTTCCAGCTATTTTACAAACGAATATGGGCAGGATGGCTTCCAGGCATTAAGCGGTCGGGTAGCTGGAGTGCAGATACAAAATACACCGGGATTGGAAGAAGTAGTAGTGGTAGGTTATGGTGTATCCAAACAAAATATGACAGCAAGCGTGGTTCGTATCCGGGGAAACAGCAGTATCAGTGCCTACTCCAATAGTTTAATAATTATTGATGGTATTCCTTACACAGGAGATCTGTCAAAAATTGATCTTTCAACGATTCAAAGCGGGCTTATTCTAAAATCAGCAGAGGCCACTGCGCTGTATGGTTCAAGAGCGGTGAATGGCGTTGTTTTATTAAGTACAACTGGGCCGGTTCAACTGCCAAGTATCCCTCCGCCGCCAGTCGTGATCAGGAAAAATTTTAATGAAACCGCTTTTTTTCATCCACAACTTTATGCAGATAAAAACGGAAAGTATCAGATCAGGTTTACGCTGCCTCAAACTGCAACTGAATGGAAATGGAAATTACTTGCTCATACCAAGGACGCCCGCTTTCAATACCTGGAAAAATCTATTTTTTCCAAACTTCCATTGATGATTCTACCCGACCTTCCCAGATTTGTGTATCAGGGTGATATAATTGAAATTAGCACCCGTGTCGCCAACCTGGATAGTGTTTCCATGCAGGTCAACCTTCAATGCCAACTGGAAGACGAACAGACAGGTGAAAATATAACTCATTTATTTCTTACCGACAGTTTGAAAACCATAGAAGTTGCAGCACAACAAACCAGTTATGGTAAATTTAAACTCCGGGTTCCGGATCAGTTCCTGCATCCTGTACGCATCAAATTCATAGGACGGTCCGCACTATTTTCCGATGGTGAGGAACATGTGCTGCCTGTTTTATCAAGAAGGCAATTAATACGCCATTCCGTTGAAATAAAAGAGCAATCTGAAAAGAACTCGTTGCCTTCACCTACAATACCTTCTGACGCCATTCCTTTTGGAATTGGTCTTAGCATATTTGCACAGCCGCAGGCCGCATTGATCAATTCGCTACCTGCATTAGCCAATTACTCTTTCAATTGTGCGGAACAAACCACCAATAAGATGCTTGCTCATCTGGTTGCTGTAAACCTGGTAAGAACAGGTGTACTTAAGCCGGAAGCAGGTTCAGGCCTTCGGGAAACTCCTGGTAGCAAAATTACCAGCTTACCGGCGGGCATCCAGGCAATGGCCATGCCCTGGCTGGAGTTGGCGGAAAAACACCAGCAACAACAAAAGCAAATAAGATTGTTGACCGATACAGCCCGTTCTATAGAAAAAGCAGGTGAATACCTGAAGGAAGTAATTGACATGCAACTGGGAAATGGAGCATTGCCCTGGTTTAAAAATGGCGATCCGGATTTTTACATATCAAGCTATGTTCTTGGCTCATTCGGCAAAATGTTGAAAGAGGGATATCTTGTTTCCATACAGGAAAAGGAATCTGAACAAATCTATCGATTTTTGCAAAAGCTGATTCAGTTTTGTGACCGGATGGTATTTGACAGTACCAGAACCGTATATGATCTCAATTATTTATATGCACGGAGTTTCCATCATAAAAACTTCCCGGTTGCTGACACAGCAAAATCCAGGCTGCTATCAATTTATACGTCCCATTGGAAAAACGCAACGCGTTATTCGTACAGCAATCAGGCAAGATTAATCACTGCTACCCTGAACTATTTTACTGTTAAAGATAGTTTGCATGCAGAAGCGCTTTCTCTATTGGAATATATCCGGCAGGCTGGCATAACAGCTCCTGAAAAAGGGATTCGCTGGAGAATTGTTTCCAATGACGACGAGATAAGTTCTACGCAGGAAGAGCTGCTTGGAAATCTGCAGGAAGCTTTCCATCTTTCTGAGAAATATCCAGCTGTAAGCGAAGGCATTTTACAGTGGATTCTGCGGGACAGAAACAGTCATGAATGGGGAAGCACCAAAGCTGCAGCGGCCATGATTTATCAATTAACAACAGCCAAATACAGTGACTCTGCCAATCGTTCTGAAAAAACAATTGTATATGATCAGCAGCAAGTTTCGGTAAGCAATGCTATATTAAAGGGAATCACCATCAACTTTCTTCCGGTACGGGAAAAGGAATTTCAATCCATTCAGCTTCACCCCATTCAGGGAAAGCAAGGTCCCACACAGGTTCATTATTATTATTTCAGCGAATTCGCCGGGAATGATCAGAATAGTGAAATACAACTTAAGAAAAAACTGGAGCGATGGGATGCAGCCAGGAATTCATGGATTTCCATTGATTCAACACTAAATTGCACCGTTGGGGAACGGGTCAGAATAACCATACAGATTTCAACTTCAAAACCGTTCCAATACCTGATCCTGAATGAGCGGCATCCAGCTACCATGGCTCCTGTTGATGTATTAAGTGGGAGGCATTATTCAAACGGACTTCAATACTATAGTTCTGTACGTGATATTGGCCATCATTTTTTCATTTCCAGTTTACCAACCGGACAATCATCCATTCAGTATGAAATGAAAATTGAAAAAGCAGGCAGCTTCAACAGTGGGTTGTATTCCATACAGGCAATGTATCAACCATCCATTCAAGCAACCGGAGCTTCTTACAATTTAGAAGTCAGTTCGCAATAATTGAAATCTGACCAATGGGCAATAGTACGGTGAATGCCGAGTTGTTCTGCCAACAAGGTTAAAATTTCAGAGGAGGAAACACCTTTTTTTAACAAGTCATGCAAACTATCAGCGCCATCAGATTTTGATAATTTACTTCCATCTGCAGATGTAAGAAGTGGATGGTGAATATGTTTTATTTGTGTGTAAGCTGTATGCTTTAATGCCTTGCTCAACACCATTTGAGCAATACTGGAATCCAGTAAATCCATACCCCGAATTACCCAGCCAATCCTGAACTGCTGATCATCTATAACGGAGCATAATTGATAGGCTGGATTTCCATCCCTTCGGCGAATCACAAAATCTTTCATTTTAAATGGAAAGGGATAAACTACGCGTTCACCAGTTGCCAATACTAATTCCTGCTGTTCTTCCGGTGTTCGAAACCTCCAGTTAAACCCAGCTGCATTCAAGGAAAGTTGTGCATCACTGCAACCTTTAACGCAACCTGATTCCAGGCCAACTTTCTGCTGATCAGAACGGGTGCAGGAACTGGCATATACAAAGCCCTGTTGCCTTAATGTTTCCAATGCATGGGTATACCTTTGTAAACGATATTGTTGAGCCCATTGCCGTTCAAAATCTGCTTTATCAGATGGACCAAAATCCCAGGGAAAATCAAAATATCGAAGTACCTCAAAAATATTCTCCAGAAACTCCGGGCGATATCGATCTCTGTCCATATCATCAATGCGAAGAAAAATTTTCAATCCATTTTCCCGTGCAAGAATGGCTGTTACTATAAATGAATAAAGGTTCCCCAGGTGCAGATAACCACTAGGTGTAGGCGCATATCGGGTATTATTAAATTCTTCAGGATGCAAGTATCGAATTGATCCGGTTGAGTTCTTCGTTAGTAAATGATGGTTTATCCAGACATCCGACTGCATCTTGAACCTGTTCCGGTTTACTGGCACCAATTATAACAGAGGTTATTCTTGAATCTTTTAATACCCATGCCAATGCCATCTGTGCCAGACTTTGTCCACGCTCCTTTGCCAGCAGATCAAGTTGTTGTATACGCAAAATATTTTCAGGTGTTAACTGGTCGGCTTCCAATGCACCATTTCCCAATGGCCTGGAAGCTCTTGAACCTTCCGGAATTCCTTTCAGGTATTTATTGGTGAGTAATCCCTGTGCCAGTGAAGAGAAGGTAATACATCCCATTCCTGTTTCTTCTACCGCATCCAATAATCCGTTCTCTACCCAACGATCCAGCATGGAATATTTTGGCTGATGAATCAGACAGGGGGTTCCCAGTTCTTTTAAAATTGCAGCGGCCTTTCTGGTTTCTTCCGCAGAATAACTTGAAATCCCTACATATAATGCTTTCCCCTGCCGAACCATCAGATCAAGTGCAGACATGGTTTCTTCCATAGGTGTATTGGGATCAGGCCGATGATGATAAAAGATATCAACATAATCCAATCCCATTCTTTTCAGGCTTTGATCAAGACTGGCGACCAGGTATTTTTTTGATCCAAGATCACCATAAGGCCCCGGCCACATTGGCCAGCCGGCTTTTGAGGAAATAATTAATTCATCGCGATAGCGCCCTAAATCCTCTTTCAGAATTTTACCGAAGGTGGTTTCTGCTGCCCCTGGTGGCGGGCCATAATTATTCGCCAGGTCAAAGTGGGTGATGCCCAGATCAAAAGCGTTAAAGAGGATAGCTTTGCATTTGGCAATAGAATCTACTTCACCGAAATTATGCCATAGGCCAAAAGATATTGCAGGCAATAGCAGGCCACTGTTACCACAGCGACGATATTTCAGTTTGTTATAACGGTCAGGATTTGCCGAATACATATTGTTTATTTTCGATTGATCAATTTCATATTTACAGGATCCCAATAGATGGTTTTCTGCTGAAAATAACTTTCATTACAAGCCAGGCAGGGAGCAGCTGCCCTGAATCCAAAAACAACATCTTCCACTACCGGTTTACCGGTTCGCACAGATTCAAAAAAATTAATAAAATGATCGAGGTGATCATCATATCCTTCCGGATTCACAAAACGAACAGGATCCTTAACCGGCCTGCGTTTATCAGCTGTTGTATATTTTTGATCGTATGCTTTTAGCAATTGCTCCTGCATCGCTACCGGATAGGTTTCCAATGCATCCCACCCACCTATTCCGGGTGCTTTGGGAAGCAGGCTATACGTCATTTCCAGATCCCGCCCATTTAATTTAAGCACTCCTTCTTCCCCAATAAACCGGATAGAACTGGTGTCACCACCTCCACTGATAAAATTAACGCGGAGTGTTAATTGAAAAGCAGGATGTTCTTTAGTAGCGGGATAATCCATGATTGCCGTCATTATATCAGGAACATCTCTCCCATCTTTCCAGTAAGCCAATTGCCCGCTGGCATATATTTTTTCCGGACCTGTGGAACCGGTTATCAAATGCACCCCGGATAAAAGATGTACGAAGAGATCGCCAGCTACACCTGTACCGAATGCCCGATAATTTCTCCACCAGAAAAATTTCGTTGGATCAAATGCTGCTTTCCTGTCCGTTCTTAAAAAACCATCCCAATCAATGGTTTCGGCAGAAGCATCTGTTGGCATGGTATATTGCCAGGCTCCCAGTGCACTTTGACGATCATAGGTTGCTTCTACAATATTTAATTTTCCAATTGCACCGGATTGATATAATTCCTTCGCTTTAGCATACAGCAGACTACTAACCCGCTGGCTTCCTACCTGCATTATTTTGCCTGATTCCTTCTGTGCGGTAATAAGCGGTAAGCCCTCCGACAGCTGGTGCACAACCGGCTTCTCGCCATAAACAGCTTTCCCTTTTTTCAATGCATAGGTAGCAATTGGTGCATGCCAATGATCACTGGTTGCAATAATTACTGCATCAATATCAGACCGGTCAATCAGTTCCCTGTAGTCTTTTGTAACAAACAGGGAAGTCCCAAATAATTCCTTTGCTCTTGTCAGTCTGCCCTGATAAAGATCACATACTCCGGCAAGTGTTATTCCCGGCACTTTAAGCGCTGTGCGAAGATTCCGATTCCCCATGATTCCCATCCCAATGACACCGATCCTAATTCGGTCATTGGCACTTATTCGGTTATTCTTTTCAATTAGCAGGATACTTTTTTCATTTGCCTGGGCTTCCGACAGAGAGGGCAATACCAGACCGATGGCAGTAGAACCAATACCCTTGATAAAATTACGGCGACCGGCAGTTTTTTTAGTATGCATGCATATTCTTATTTAGCCTGATATTCTTTTTCGAACCCGACTGAGTGTTTCCAATGTAACGCCTAAAAAAGAGGCAATATATTTAATTGGAATCCGGTTGATCAGGTGCGGATAATTCTTTACAAAATGCTGGTATTTGTTTTCAGTACCTGGTATTCTCGCAATAAATGCCCGAGCCTCCGCATCCTGATAATAGCGTTGCAGGAGTTTACGTCCCACAATATTAAATTCAAGATAATCCCGATAGAGTGTTTCTAAATCGTCATGGCTGATAATCATCAGGTCAGCATGTTCGATAGCCTGGATATTTTCAATGGAGGGGGCCTTGTCATTTAAACCGGATATGGAGGTCACAACTTCATTATCAATCGAAATCCAGGTGGTAATGTCCTTTTCTTCGTCTTTTATAAAACCCCGGATCGCACCCTTTTTTATAAAATAGAGATGATGGCAAACCTCTCCACTTCTGACCAGCATTTTACCCTTACGAACCTGCCGATAACTTGTTTTATCCTGTAAAAACCCCACAATTTCCGGAGGAAGAGGATGCAACCAGTTTAATAATGCCGTGAGCGATGAAATATCCGGGTTAAGAGAATGTACCATTAGTAACAAATATCGGGCAGTGCTTTCAATTAAACTCTTGTGTAGTATAATTAAAATTTACAAGCTACTCTGTTAACCGTCAATTCTTTAAGCTTAGAAATAGACGTTTTATGGGGGTAAAAATGACCCTGAGATAAGGTATTTGATCTAGATCAAATAGATTTTGCAAAGAAAAACATTGACAATTATCAAACGTTTGCATAGTACAGGCCCTATTTTATGGACTATTCGACCCGAATTTTACATGTTTCCACTTATAAAACCAACAACCGTCTACAGTTTTTCCCATTTAATATCAAATTTTTACCCATTTACCACAGGACTCAAAACACAACATTTGAATGCAAATTGCAGTTCTAATACCACGACGATTTACTTGTATGAACACGAACCTGACTAATTCATTATCTGGCCCTAAAATCCAACAGAATGAGCTGTTGGCTTTTTTACATGCGCTTTCTCCCCTCAGTAAAGACGCAGCACGGCTTCTTTCAGCCAACTGTTTCGAACTTGAATTAAAAAAAGGGGGATTTCTTTTCAAACCAGGCATGTATTTGAATAATTACTACCTGCTGGTAAATGGGGTGGTAAGAGGGTATCGAAAATACAAAGGAGAGGAAATTACCACCTGGCTGAACGAAGAAAATGAGTTGATCACCAGTATTAGTAATCTAGGTCTGGATCAGGAATGTGAAGAATATGTACAGGCAATAACCGAGGCCCGTTTAATTGGTCTGCCTGCTCAGATCGTTGAACAATTGTATGAAACCTGTCCCGAGACTGCATTCATCGGACGTCTGTTGCTGGAAGATAATTACCGTGGTGCAGAAGAGCGGGCATTTATCAGTCGTATACCTTCTGCAGACGAAAAATATGTACGATTTGTAAATAAACATCCCGGACTAATTAACCGGATTCCTTTGAAATACTCTGCTTCCTATTTGGGCATGCGACTTGAAACACTTTGTCGGATTCGAAGCAAAATGGTTACCCATCCATTAAAATCAACTTCAGCCAATTAATTCCAACCAACCTCAGATATGATCACTCTTATTTCAACTCATGCCGAAAATGACCCAAGGAAACAATTGTTTTCGCCGGTCTCCTGTGATTTAACACAGGATGAAGATTTTACGCTTCCAGCAGAGTTAGCTGCACATATTTGCGACTGCCAGGTTGCTGCCATCAGTTTTCATTCCAAAACAAAATACTTCATAAAAAGAGGGTTGGCCGAATGGCTTGGATTTTCAGAAGCTACCCGCATTGATTTTTTATTGCAGGTGCTGAGCGAAAATGTGTTGATAATTCCTGATTTATCAATGCATAAATTACCGGGCGATAAATCAAATAATAGCGGCCTTCCTGTTCATATACAATTTCTGGCTAGTGTTCCAATACGTCTGGAAACAGGCACGCTTGCTGGTTCCTTAACCGTTTTGGGTGTTGAGAAAAAAGAAGCGCTTCCCGCCTCTCAATTGATTGCACTTGAAAAAATTGCCCAACAGCTTGGCAGATTGGCGGAATCAAAATCACATAATTCGATTCTAATCAATCAGCAAAATGAGCTTTTATTGGCCGAATCCAGAAAAGCAGAGTTAAAAACGAAAGAATTTAAGCAGGAGCTCAAATTCATCGCCTACAAAATGCATGAGGATTTTGCGCAAACGCTGGCTGCAACCAAACTCTATCTGGAGTTTGCAGAAGATGATCAACATGCTAACAAACATTTCCTCCAGATATCAAAGGATACCATCGAACAGGTAATCCAGAAAATGAGGGTGTTATGCAAAACCATTTCACCCCAACCACTGGAAACAAAAATGGTATAAAAAAAATAGAGACGTATCACTACATCTCTAGTCGCCACTGCGGTAGATAATTCAGTTGTCAGAGGCCAGATTAATCGATTTCAAAGGCATGGACTAGAAAAACGGGCCTTAAACATGGTACGCGGTACCGGTTTTTAGAATGAATTTCTTCATTCTGGAATTGGATTTGTGCATCTTAAACAAATACGAGGCCAATTTGACGATCGTTGTCGTAAGTTGTGCACCTGTTATTCACGTTATATATGGAAAAAACAATATTACTCGTAGTATTCCTATGTGGTTTTTACGATATTTCATTTTCACAGTCCTTTCAACATGGTGCAGGAACTGGTTATGCGCATCAATCAGGTAATGGTTCAGATGGTACGGAGTATGTTACCTTACTCTATTCTCCCCGAATACGATTTGCTGAAACTGACAACAGTTCTTTCACCATTGGTATTCCGGTAAGTCTGGGACTTGCAGGCGGATTCAGTTATAGTAGTTCACTCGGGAATACCAGCACGTTTCAATATCTGATTCATGCCCCCTTAATGATCAATTATAACTCAGTAGCCGGGTCATCGAAAAATACGTCTAAACGATTCGGCTATTTTGGAGGGGCCGGTTTTGGACTAAACTATGGGAATTTTCGGGTAGTTGAGCTGATTGATGACCAAACTGGTTTTCCTTATTATGACTATCGTAGTAAAACGCGCACCAGCTTCGGCCCTTCAGCTAATGCGGGCCTAAGATTTGGAGTAGGTCGACAAACCAGGTCTATTGAAGTGTTAATTTCTTATATGAAGGGACTTTCCGGTGATAATCCGCACTATTTAGGCCTTGGAGCACTCTTTAATTTTAATTGAGCCAATCCGCTACTACCCTGCCCAAAAAGGGTATAATTCCGTAGATTTAGCCATGGTTAAGGATTTTTGCATCCCTATAACAACCTTTCGGTGTGCTTATCCGTCTTGGACGAGGGTAAACCTACCCAGCAATATTGTACAATAAAGGAGTTAGTTTATGAGGTTCAAATCAGCAGGTATATTTTTTTCAATTCTGGTTATAGCACTGGTTTCACTGGTAGCGTATTCCAATACAAAGAAACCAGTTTCACCAACTATAAAAACAGGTTCAATACCTGCAGACAGCAGCTCATTAACAAGGGTAGGTATCTGGATTTCGGTTTACCATGGATTGGGGCTTGATTCACTAGGCTTATCAAGCGAAGCGTTTGAACAGGCAGTCAGGGGTTGGGAAAAACTTAAAAAACAGGGGGCTATCCCGAATGAATCAATTTTAACCATCGCAGATTTCAGTCAACCCAGCACATCCAAGCGATTATATGTAATTGATGTGGAAAAAAACCAGTTGTTGTTTAATACTTATGTTGCGCACGGAAGAAATTCCGGAAAAGAACAGGCAACCACATATTCCAACAGAGCAAAATCTCATATGAGCAGTCCGGGTTTTTACCGTACAGAGGCTGCCTATTATGGCAGCAATGGCTATTCACTAAAATTATCCGGATTGGAAAAGGGAATTAATGATAATGCATTTCGGAGAGCAATCGTAATTCATGGCGCCAATTATGTATCTGAATCGCTGATTGAAAGTCAGGGTTATCTGGGAAGAAGTTACGGTTGTCCGGCAATTCCCAACTACCTGACCAGGCCAATCATCAATACTATAAAAAATGGCAGTTGTTTATTCATACATGCTCCGGTCACATTTTATGCTCAAAGGAGCAGTTTAATTCGCTAGTTATCGTATGGCTGCTCCAGCTTGATTATCTTTGTATGATAATCCATTAATATGTTGAAAATTGGCGTTTTTGGTACCGGACATCTGGGAAAGTTTCACCTTAACAACTGGAAAGAAATAACAGGGGTAGAATTGGTCGGCTTCTATGACCCCAATGACCAGATAGCAGCAGAGGTAACCAGCCAATATGGAATTCCCCGTTTTGATGACCCGGTGGCACTGTTACAGGCAATTGATGCTGCTGATATTGTAGCACCTACCAATTTTCATTTTGAATTATGTCAGCTGGCAATCCGAAACGGGAAACATGTTTTTGTGGAGAAACCACTTGCCAATACGATGGAGGAAGCCAGAGAACTGGTGAAGCTGGTAAAAGAATCCAATATAAAAATGCAGGTGGGACATGTGGAACGATTTAATCCTGCATATCTGGCAACGAGTACGCTCGATCTCAACCCCATGTTTATTGAAGTACACAGACTTGCACAATTCAATCCAAGAGGTACAGAAGTAAGTGTTATTCTTGACCTTATGATTCATGATATTGATATCATTCTGCATATGGTTAAAAGTGAAGTGAAAAATATTTCCTCCAGTGGAGTTGCTGTTATGACCGACACTCCGGATATTGCCAATGTTCGGATTGAATTCAATAATGGCTGTGTTGCCAATCTCACGTCCAGCCGTATTTCCATGAAAAAAATGCGCAAAATGCGCCTGTTTCAAAAGGACGCCTATGTAGGCATTGACTTTCTCAATAAAAAAACTGAAGTTATCCGCCTGAAGGGCGATAAAGATGAAAATGTATTTGAATTTGATATAGAAACGCCAAAAGGCAAAAAGACGGTAGCTGTTGCCAATCCATCTGTTCCTGAAGTGAATGCAATCAAAAAAGAACTGGAAGAATTCAGAGATGCTATCCTCACAAATTCCAGAACGGTGGTATCAGAAGTAGATGGTTTCAGAGCAATGGAAGTAGCCCACCAGATTCTTCACAAAATTCGACATAATACCATCAATACCTGATGCGCCAAAACCCCAAACGTCCCTTATCACCAGGTTGGTATGCACTTAGTGATTACCTTGCTGCATTGCTGGTATGGTTCATTTTTTATCTCTACAGGAATCATTTATTGGGCTTTCCTGCATTTTTAAATGGATCTCTCCATTTAAATGACGGATTCCTTCTTGGCTGGTTAATATTGCCAATTTGCTGGGTTTTGTTCTATGCTATTATAGGATCTTATTTATCACTTTATAAAAAATCAAGACTAGGCGAATTCACTACCACTGTTGTAGCCAGTCTTATTGGATGTATTGCAATATTTTTTGTTATACTCTTAAATGACGACGATAAAACGCTCCCTTATTATTATTCCACCTTTGCATTTTTTGTTTTTTTTCAGCTTTCCATCACCTTTTCAGGCAGGTTATTTATCCTTAATATAGTAAAAAGACAACTCAAAAAAGGAAGCATCCGTTTTCCATCATTATTGGTAGGAGACTCAGGGATTGCCAATTCAATCTTTAAATCAAATGCAGAACAGCTGCGAATGGAGGGCTATCATTTTAATGGGTATGTAGGTGCTGTGGCCAATGGTTTAAGCAAATCAATTCCTTATCTGGGAACAGTTGAATACCTGGAAAAAATAATAGATGAACAAAACATCAAGCTGGTGGTGCTTGCGCTGGAATCAGGGAAAGAAAAAGAAACGGAAGAGTACCTTCGAAGACTCAGTGATAAAAATGTTGAAATTAAAATGGTTCCTTCTGCAATTTCAATTTTATCAGGTGCTATCCGTACCGACAACATCTTCGGCCCCGTTTTAACGGATATACATAATGGTTTAATTCCAATCTGGCAGCAAAATATCAAACGTATTATTGACATTTTCGCTGCGGTTATTGGTTTGATACTCTTATCACCGGTATTTTTGTATGTAGCTATACGTGTTCGGCTTTCTTCATCCGGACCAATATTGTTTCGTCAGGAAAGAATTGGATATAAGGGTATGCCGTTTATTATGCTGAAGTTTCGATCTATGTATGAGGATGCAGAAAAAAACGGACCAGCCTTATCTTCTTCTTCCGATCCCCGCATTACCCCCTGGGGAAAACATATGCGAAAATGGAGACTCGATGAATTTCCTCAATTATGGAATATTCTCCTGGGCGATATGAGTCTTGTTGGTCCGAGAGCCGAAAGAAAATATTATATTGATCAGATCATGCAGCGCAACCCCTATTATAAATATCTGTTGCATGTAAAACCCGGGCTAACATCCTGGGGAATGGTACAATATGGGTACGCAGAAAATATTGATGAAATGATGGAACGCATGAAATATGATTTACTTTATATTGAAAACATTTCATTAGCACTTGATCTGAAAATAATGCTTTATACCATCCGGATTATTTTTGCTGGTAAGGGAAAATAATATCAAATGATTGTCACCATCCGACTTATTCAATTTATTGTTCTGCTGGCTATTTGCACTTCCGGCTTTGCACAAAAAAAATGGCAGCAACGGGTGGATCATAAAATTGAAGTAACCCTGAACCCGGAAAATAAAACCCTTCTTGCAAATCAGGTTATTCAGTACATCAATAATAGTCCGGATACTTTAAACGCTATTTATTTTCATATCTGGCCAAATGCTTATAAAAATGATCATACTGCATTCAGTGAACAGTTATTGAATTTAAACAGGCTGGATTTTTATTTCAGTAAAGAAGAAGATCGCGGATATATCAACCGGATTCAATTTTCCTCTGATAACAATCCACTGGAATGGCAGGAAGATTCCGTACACCAGGATTATGGTCGGGTACTATTAAATAAATCCTTACTGCCCGGCGATTCTATTCAATTATTGAATAGTTTTCAGGTTAAACTGCCCTACCTATTTTCACGATCGGGATATAAAAATGATTTTTTTTCGATTACACAATGGTATCCCAAGCCTGCGGTTTATGATGAAGCTGGCTGGCATCCCATCCCCTATCTGGATCAGGGTGAATTTTATAATGAGTTTGGCAAGTATACGGTACTTATTTCTGCTCCTTCCGATTATACCATTGTGGCTACGGGTAAACGCGAACGGGTACTTTCCTCTGAACTTTTAAAAGAAGGTTATACAGTTAATCAATTTGAGCTGGAAAACAGTACCGATTTTGCCTGGTTTGCATCTTCCCATTTAACGCTGGTATCAGACAGTCTTCAGTTAGCTTCCGGTAAGACCATCGAATTGGAACTGGCCATTCTAAAAGGTAATGAAGCTTCCTGGAAAAACGGTATAGAATACATGAAGCGGGCAATTCGTAGCAGATCAGAATGGCTGGGCGATTATCCATATTCAAAAATGACCGTAGTAGATGGTTACCAGGGGCCAGGATCGGGGGGCATGGAATATCCGACCATTACCGTGCTGAATTCAATAAAAGATACACAGATTTTAGATATCACCATAGCACACGAAATCGGTCATAACTGGTTGTCAATTGCTGTGGCAAATAATGAACGTACAAGCCCCTGGCTTGATGAAGGAATCAATTCCTTTTACGATAGCCGCTATAAGAAAATTTATTACCCGGAAACAAGAAGGAAATTGAAGTTTCCTGCAAACCGGCTTCCCGATAATGAAGCACTTGCTTTTATAAGAGGATTAGAAAGCATTAAATCAGATCAATCTCCGGCAACACATTCAGAGCAACTGACTTCATTAAATTATGGATTGATGGTGTATGAAAAAACTGCTCTTCAATTAGAAAAACTGGAAGTGGAAATGGGGCAGAAAAGATTTGACAGTTCGATGAGTAAATATATTGCTGAAAATAAATTTACACATTCAGACAGCTTATCCTGGATAAAAGCATTTCCAGAAGCTGGTGATATAGCGAGTTCCAAACCGCTTGACCAATTGAGTTCCCGCACCTTAAAACCTGTTTTTTTATTCAGCAGCCGGCAACCTGAAACATACTATTATGTAGGAATTGGTCTGGCTGTTGGTTATAACCAGTACGATGGCTTACAATTGGGCATATTCCTTCACAACTATCAATTACCTGTAAGCAGGTTTCGATTTTTTGTTGCACCAACAATTGGCACCAAAAGTAGTCGAATTGGAGGCTTGGCACATTTGAGTCATCATTGGTTTCCATCTCAGGGCAATATGGTGAAAGACTGGTCGGTTGGTGCTGATCTGTTGCGATTTACAATGGATGAATTTAAGGCAGGCTCTTCAGATCTGCAGTTTGGTGTTGTAAAGCTGGCGCCTTATTTTCGAATCAACCTGGCCCAATCCAATCCCCTTTCAAAAAAAGAAAGTTTTCTGCAATTCAGGTCCTATTTCTTTCGTGAAGACATCCTATCGAGCAGAACACTTATAATTGGCAACGATACCAGCTATATTGATGAAAGCAAAGCGTCCACAAGGAAGCTTCAGCAACTTTGTTTCCATCATGCCAATCATCGTATACTTTATCCTTATGACCTGGATGCACGGGTTGAACTTGGGAGCGGTTTTACCCGGCTTGCAGTAACCGCACGTTATTTTCTAAATTACCCAAATCAGGAAGGAGGACTTAGCGTTCGGCTTTTTGCAGGAAAATTTATTGAACATGGTGCTAATACAATTGAAAAGCAACAACGCAATAGCCGGTATTATTTAAATTTGACCGGAGCCAATGGGTATGAAGATTATACCTACAGCAATTATTTTGCAGGAAGAAATGAGTTCAGTGGATGGAAAAGTCAGCAGATCATGTTAAGGGATGGTGGTTTCAAAGTTCGTACCGATTTGCTGAGCAGTAAAATAGGGCGATCTTCTAATTGGTTGTCTGCTGTTAATTTTACTGCGGATATACCATCTTCAATAAATCCGCTTAGCAGGCTGCCGATAAAAATTCCATTGAAGGTTTTTATGGACATTGGGACCTATGCAGAGGCGTGGGAAGAAGAACAGGATCAATCAAGGTTTCTGATGGATGCCGGTTTACAGGTAAGTGTGTTTCGAAACCTGGTGAATGTTTATATTCCGATTGTCAACAGCAAGCCGTTTCGCGACTATCACCTTTCGACGCTGGGAGAAAAAAAATTCCTGAAATCGATTTCATTCAGCATCGACATTCAACAATTATCAGCAAAAAAATGGCTGATCAGGCAGGGGTTATAACACTATGAACAATGCCATCCAATATATTAGCGGGAATGCTGTTTCATTAAAAAAATGGAACGAATGCATTAAAACAAGTACGCTTGGCACCCTATATGCTGAGCCCGCATTTATGACTGCAATTGCAGGCAATTGGGGAGCATTTGTTTTGGGGGATTATATGGCTGTTTTACCAGTTTTTCCAAGAAAAAAATGGGGTGTTACTTATTTATACCAACCGGCATTCATTCAAAAATCGGCCATCTATTCGAGGGAAATTTTATCGGATCAACTGATTTCAGATTTTCTACAGGCGTGCAGGAATGAATTTAAATTCGGAGAACTCTATCTGGCAAATTATTCCGCGTTTTTTAAAGCAATTCCTAAAAACAATTTTCTGGTATCGCTTTCCGAAGTATATGATAAAATTGAATCCGGGTATAGGACAGATCTTAACAGAAACAGGAAGATAGCGAGCCGGTACGGCTTCCGTTATTGCAAATCCGGAAACGCAAAACTTGTGCATGATCATTTTAAAAAGGCATATGCGCATGAACTTAATTATACCAGCCAGGATTATGAACATTTGCTGCTGTACTGTAATTCAATGAATGATGCCGATCGGATAATTATAAGGGAAATCTGGCTGGAAGATAAATTACAGGCAGCCTGTCTCTGTGTAGCAGATCAACAGAGGATTTATCTCCTGCTTAATTATACTTCGCCAGAGGGAAGAAAGCGCTCTGCCAACCATTTTTTATTGGATCAGCTTATTAAAGAATTTGCAGGCAGCGAAAAAACACTTGATCTGGAAGGTTCAGATCAGCCGGGAATTGCTCATTTTTATCAAAATTTCGGAGCAGTAAATGAACCTTTTTATTTTATTGGATGGAATCAGTTACCCTGGCCATTTCGTTATCTGAAACCAGCCTACTAAATTCCCATTTCTCTTTCTTCCAATACTTTTTCTGCAATCAATAAGTCCAGGGGTTTTGTAATCTTAATATTGGTGGATTCCCCTTCAATCAGGTTGATTTTTACTCCCAGTTTTTCTACTACACTGGCTTCATCTGTAAATGATTCATGAAAATCCTGTTCAAATGCCGACTTGATAATATCCGAATAAAAGGTTTGAGGGGTTTGGATAAGTTTTATTTTATCCCGATCCATCGGAACAGAACCATTCACTGTATCCAGCCGCACAGAGTCGACCGCTGTTGTTGCCGGAATAGCATTTCCCTTATCCACAGCACCATCAAAACAACGGCGGATCAGCTCTGGTGTAAGAAGGCAACGAACGCCATCATGGACAAAAACGATAGAATGCCGGCGGATATGCTGTAATCCATTCCGAACTGAATGGAAGCGGGTTTCGCCTCCTGTTGTCATCCAAATTCGGTCAGGATCGTAGGTAGATCGAAGAATATGTTGACCCCGTTCAATATGTTGTTCATTTAATACGAGAATAATTTGCAAATCAGGATAAGCATCGAGGAATGCATTCAGGGTATACCAAAGCACTGGTTTATCCCTTAGCAATAAAAACTGTTTGGGAAGGGTTGTACCCATTCTCAATCCAGATCCACCTGCCACAACAACAGCATATTTTTCCATATCATCAAATTACGAAAACCGTAATTTGCAAATATGAGTAAAATTGGGCAGTATCTGACCGGACTTTTTCTCCTTCTGCAGGCAGGCTGCAAGCCATCTCCAACACCTGCCGAGAAAGTTTTGGCAATAAGAGAAATGGGAGCATTGGCAACTACTGAGTATACTGTTACAAAAATGGTAAAGGCTGACGATAATAAAACCTGGTACAAGCTAGGTGACCGGAAGATACTGATGAGTATTGAAGCCAGAATTAAAGCCGGAATTGATCTGACTCAATTAAAGCAGGAAGATATCAGTATAAATGGCAAATCCATCCAACTAAAACTTCCTGCACCCAACATCATATCCATTCAATTACCTCCGGATAAAATAAAGCTGGAATACCAGGAAATAGGTTTATTGAGAATGGATTTTGACCAGGCTGAACGAATGCACTTATTGGAACAGGCAGAGAAACAGGTGCAGGCGGCCATTCCCGAAACGGGAATTCTTGAAACAACCCGTATTCATACCAGTAACTGGATTCAACAGTTTTGCCTCCAGTTGGGATTTGAAGAAATACACATAGAATTTACAGATCAAAACCCCAAAAGCCTATTACGATGAAAAAATTGTTTCAACTGGGAATATTGGGATTAATGCTGATAGGCATGTATTGGTTTCTTGCAAAAATGAATTGGGTGCCTTCTATTGGAAAATTACTCGGATCTGCACCAGTTTTAATTGAGGAAACACCCGTACTGGTAACAGAAATTAAACAAATGGCTGAACTGATGACCATCGAATCATCTGATGAAGTGGTGGTTAGTCGTATTAGACAGGTAAAAGCAGGATCACCAAAGAAAATACTGGAATGGATAAGTCCCGCTCCTCTTTTGCAATCAGAACGCCTTGTATTGATAATAAAAGGAAAGGTTTTCGCAGGCACTGATTTAAATCAATTAGGATCAGGTGGTATTTTTATAGCGGGGGATTCTGTATCCGTAACTATTCCGGCTGCCCGAATTCAGGATATTATTGTAAATCCATCTGGTACAGAAGTATTTATTGAGGAAGGCTCCTGGAGTCAGGAAGAAACCAATCAATTGATATTGACTGCTAAAGAAAAATTACGACAGCGGGCAACTGAAAAAGGCATACTTAAAAAAGCGGATGAGCAGGCGTTGATAATACTTCGAAATTTTCTTCAATTGCAGGGATTCAAAAGAATCAGGGTTGCTACTCAAACTACTTAAGCAGTAATTTACACTCTTGCAGCAGCTTTTCTTTATTGATAGCAGCAGTTCCAACTTCTTCGCAGACCAATCCTCCTGCTATATTGGCGATAGCTGCAAAAAGTGAGATGTCTTTCGTTACGGCATAAACCAATGAGGCTACAGCAATAACGGTATCACCGGCTCCGGATACATCTGCAACATTTCGAATATGCGAGGGGATTAACAGGGGGGTATTATTTTGCTGTACAAATACCCCTTTTTCCGAAAGTGTGATAAAGGATATGGAATGATGCAATTCATTTTGTAAACGATTATGCACTTCTTCCAATTGAGGGAGCTGAACTGTATCAAGTGTCAGATTCAAACCTTCCTTAACTTCCTTTAGATTGGGCTTAAAAATGTCAACTCCTTTATAAGCAAAAAAGTTCTTCTTCTTGGGATCAACCGTTGTGATAACACCCTGCTCTCTGCAGAGTTTAATAATATCTTCAATCAGTTTTTTTGTAAGAACACCTTTATTATAATCTTCCAGCAGCAATACATCCGGTTTTTCATTTGCAATGAAAGCAGCAATCCGATCATAGACAGCTTCTTCTTCAGTTGAATTAAGGTCTTTAATTGTTTCTGCATCGATCCGCATCATTTGCTGATTTCTGCTGATAACTCTTATTTTATTGGTTGTTTTTCGTTCGTGACTGAAAATTATATAGGAAGTGTCTATACCTGATTCGGTTAATAACTGATCCAGTTGTTTACCATCTGAATCTTCCCCTAAAACGGAGAAAATATGAACCTGCGCTCCAAGTGCGACAAGATTAAGTGCCACATTACCGGCACCGCCAATACGCAATTCACTTTTATCCAATGCCACAACAGGAACCGGGGCTTCCGGTGAAATACGATCAACATGTCCCCACCAATAGGTATCCAGCATCACATCCCCAACAACAGCAACTTTTACATTGCCAAAGGATTCAAATAGTTGGTCAAAATTCATGCCTTACTCAGTTTACTTTTTCTTTCCCGCAACTGCGATATAATAAATTGGAATACCAATTAATACAATCAATAATCCGAAGGATGCAAATTTAGGTTTTGTAAATAAGAGGGCAAAACACATGGCGGTAGCCAGCAGGATATAACAAGCGGGTAAAATTGGATATCCAAATGCTTTGTAAGGTCTTACTGCATTGGGTTGTGATCTGCGCAATTTGAAAATCCCAATGATGGTAAGCACATAAAAAATCAGCACAACAAAAACCACATAATCCAGCAGGTCGCCATACTTTCCACTGAGACAAAGTACGCTTGCCCATGCGCATTGGATCCAGAGTCCTTTTGCGGGCACGCCATTCTTATTCAAATTACCAACAGACTGGAAGAACAAACCGTCTTTAGCCATTGTGTAATAAACTCTCGCACCAGAGAGAATCAGTCCATTATTACAGCCGAAGGTTGAAACCATAATCATCAAGGCAATAACGATGGTACCAACACTGCCGAATATATTCTGGGAAGCAGCTACAGCTACCCGATCATCCTGTGCAAAAGCAATATCATTCAGTGGCAATACTGCGGTATACATAAGATTTGCACATACATAAATAACTGTTACAATCAGGGTACCAAAAAATAAGCTGAGACCAATATTTTTTTCCGGGCGTTTAATTTCTCCGGCAATAAATGTTACATTATTCCATGCATCACTACTAAAAACAGAGCCGACCATTGCTGCAGACAGCGCACCAATTATAGCAGGCCAGTTCTCATAAAACGTTTTCTGCACTGTTTCACCCACAAAAACAAGGTCATTACCTGCTTCTGTTTTAGCAAGTTTACCGAAACTCCATGCATCACTCCAGTTGGCCTCCCAAATTCCAGCCTTAGCTCCAAGAATAAATCCAAAAACGATTAATCCAAAAAGGGCCAGCAATTTAGCAAGGGTAAAGGTAGTTTGGATCAGTTTCCCTTCTTTCACTCCACGGGTGTTGATATAAGATAACAAAACAACCACCAGAATGGCAACCAACTGTGCAGACGAAATCTGTATATAACCGAAATCCAGCAGAATATTTTTCTCACTGAGGGATGGAAAGATATAAGCAGCAAACTTTGAAAAAGCAACTCCTACAGCTGCTATTGTACCTGTTTGAATTACAGCGAAGAAACTCCACCCGTATAAAAAGCCGATCAGTGGATTATAGGCTTCTTTCAGGTAAACGTATTGTCCCCCGGCTTTCGGATACATAGCACTTAATTCTCCATAACTAAGGGCAGCAATCAGTGTCATAAATCCGGTTAGCAACCATACAAAAATCAACCAGCCGGCGCTACCTACATTTCTTGCGATATCTGAGGATACAATAAAAATACCGGAACCGATCATGGAGCCGGCCACTATCATCGTGGCATCCAATAATCCAAGGGTTGGTTTAAACGAAGCTCCTTCCTGGGCCATACGCAGTTAGTTTAGAGGGAAAGATAGGAAAAAGGGGGGAAAAGGAGACAAAGGAGGAAGAGGAGACAAAGGAGGAAGAGGAGACAAAGGAGGAAAGGGGGAAAAAGGAGACAAAGGGGAAAAAGGAGACAAAGGAGGAAAGGGGGAAAAAGGGCAAAAGGGAAACCCGCGAAAATCGCGGGTTCAATTTCTTTCACCTTTCACTTCTCCTCTTTCACTTTTCACCTTTCACCTTTCACTTTTTCTCTGCGGCTTTTTTATATTCTGCATTGAGGCCCTGAATGATTTGTTCAGTAATGTTATAGGCAGTATCGCGGTAGAACATCAACTCCGGCTCATAAGAAATGATATAAGAATAGCCTTTTTCCTTATTGAATTCACGCAGATAATCTTCAATCTTGGTTTTGATGTTTTTCTTATAATCCATTTTCAGATTTTCCAACTGCTGCTCCAGGGTTAGGCGGCGTTGCTGGTAATTTTGTTGCATCTGGCCATATTCGCGCTGAACTGCTTCGGCTTCAGACTGACTCATGCTGGCTCCCTTTTGCTGCCATTCATTGATTTTTTTCTGATAGGACCTTTCAAGTGAAGACAATTCCTTATTCATGCTCTCTTCTTTCACTTTTAATTCACCCAGTGCGTCTTTAAAAAACTCGTATTTATTTTGAAGAGAATCAATATCAAAATAGGCGATTTTGAATTCACCGGATTGTCCGGTAGTGGTAACGGATGCTGTATCTGTTTTTTTACCACCGGATTTGGAACTCATGTGTTCAACCAGCAAGTAACCACTAATCAGTGTAGCAACAGCACTTAAAACCAGAGAAAGATACTTCATGAAATAGTATTTGATAACGGCAAATTAAGGGATTTGGCAGAACCTTTTACTGACCTTTTAATTTCGCCCTAATTTTAACGCTTTGTGTTAAGATCACAAAAAATTATTAACGAATTAAAAGAAAAAGTGCCTGATACCACAGGGTATCAGGCACTTTTAATAAATATTCTGTTTATTCTTCGTCGTCGAAATTCATCGCCTCGCGGGTAGTTTGGAGTAACTCATATTCCTCCTTGCTTCCAACGATCATGTTTTCAAAATCACGCAAACCGGTACCTGCCGGAATCTGGTGGCCGGTGATAACGTTCTCTTTCAAGCCCATCATATCATCGGTTTTACCATTGATTGCTGCTGTACTAAGGACCTTGGTGGTTTCCTGGAAGGACGCTGCAGAAATCCAGCTCTGAACACCCAGAGATGCTTTGGTAATTCCAAGCAATAACGGATGTGAAGTAGCAGATTGTGCATCGCGGTATTCTACCAGTTTTTTATCTGAACGACGCAGGATCGAATTCTCTTCCCGCAGATCACGCAGGTTTACAATCTGACCGGCACGCATACGGGAACTTTCGCCCGGCTCGGTAACCACTTTTTTATCGTAAATCCAATCGTTTTCTTCGATGAAATCAAATTTATCCACTGTATCATCCTCCAGGAATTTAGTATCACCCGGATCAACAATAGATACTTTTTTCATCATCTGACGTACGATAACTTCAATGTGTTTATCATTGATACGCACGCCCTGCAAACGATATACTTCCTGAATTTCATTCACTACATATTCCTGAACCGCAAATGGACCTTTAATTGACAGGATATCACTTGGCGCGATTTGTCCGTCAGACAGTGCCACACCAGCTTTTACGAAGTCACCATCCTGTGCAAGAATCTGACGTGTCAACGGCACCAGGTATTTTTTGGTAACACCATCTCGGGCTTCCACGATAATTTCGCGGTTACCCCGTTTGATTGCTCCGAATGCTACCACACCGTCAATTTCAGAAACGATGGCAGGATTACCCGGATTACGCGCTTCAAACAATTCGGTTACACGTGGCAAACCACCGGTGATATCGCGCAGTTTTCCAAGAACACGGGGGATTTTAACCAGTACATGTCCGGCTTTCACTTCCTCTCCCTCATCCATAATGATATGTGATCCAACCGGAAGGTTATAGGATTTGATTTCTTTTCCTTCCACCAAAATGGACGGAATCTTGGTCTTATCCTTGGTTTCAATTACCACTTTTTCACGGTGACCGGTTTGTTCATCGGATTCTTCGCGATAGGTAATACCTTCAATTACATGTTCAAATTTCACAGTACCAGGAATCTCAGAAATAACTACGTTGTTGTAAGGATCCCATGTACAGATCACATCACCCTTCTTCACTTTCTGACCATCCTTCACAACAAGGGTTGCACCATATGGAATGTTCACCACATTGAGTAAGCGATCATTTTCCACATCCATGTTACGGATTTCACCAGTACGTCCGATTACTACATGCACTTTTTCGCCTTCCTGATTTTCTGTTACAACGGTACGCAGACCATCGAACATCATGGTTCCGTCAAACTTGGCAAGCAGGCTGGATTCTACTGAAGCAGATCCGGCCACACCACCTACGTGGAAGGTACGGAGTGTCAACTGTGTACCAGGTTCACCGATCGACTGTGCCGCGATGATACCAACAGCATCTCCTTTCTGAGCCGTATAACCTGTTGCCAGGTTTTTACCATAACAGTTCACGCACACTCCACGTTTACTTTCGCAGGTAAGTACGGAACGGATTTCAACTGTTTCAATACCCGAATCTTCAATGCGCTGTGCTGTAAAGGCAGTAATTTCTGTACCAGCTTCAACAATCAGTTCATCTGTAATAGGGTCATAAATATTATGCAGGGAATTTCTTCCTTCGATACGATCTTTCAATGGTTCAATTACATCTTCATTGTCTTTCAACGCAGTTGTTGCAATTCCACGAAGTGTTCCACAATCCGTTTCTGTAATAACCACGTCCTGGGCAACATCCACTAAACGACGGGTCAGGTAACCGGCATCCGCTGTTTTAAGGGCGGTATCAGCCAGACCTTTACGGGCACCGTGCGTAGAGATGAAATAATCCAATACGTTCAGTCCGCCTTTGAAGTTGGAAAGGATTGGGTTTTCAATGATTTCTGAACCTGTGGAACCACTTTTTCTTGGTTTCGCCATCAGACCTCTGATACCGGCCAGCTGTTTAACCTGCTGTTTAGATCCACGGGCACCGGAATCCAGCATCATGTAAACAGAGTTGAAGCCCTGCTTGTCATTCTGCATTTCGCGGATAAGCGTCTCCGTGATACGGGTATCCACCCTTGACCAGATATCAACGATCTGGTTATATCGTTCGTTGTTGGTGATAAGACCCATGTTATAGTTATCCCACACTTCATCAACTTCCACTTTCGCATTATCCAGCAATTGTCCTTTTACCTCAGGAATAATCAAATCCTGCGGGTTGAACGACAAACCACCACGGAAGGCCATACGGAATCCGAGGGTTTTGATTTCGTCCAGGAATTTTGCCGTTTTGGGAACGTTGGTGATATTGATGATGTCACCAATGATATCTCTCAACGATTTCTTGGTAAGCAACGCATTGATATATCCTACTTCCACCGGAACAAACTGGTTGAAGAGAATTCTTCCCACAGTAGTTTCTGTGAGTTTTTTCTCCAATTTACCATCATTGCTACGAATGTTTACACGCACTTTGATGGGTGCATGCAGATCAATGCGATCTTCATTGTAAGCAATGATTACTTCTTCCGGAGAATAGAAGCTCATTCCTTCTCCACGTACTTTTTCAGTTTCCGTAGATTTTTTACCCTTGGTGATATAATACAGACCGAGTACCATGTCCTGTGAAGGAAGGGTAATAGGTGTACCATTCTGCGGGTTTAGAATGTTGTGGGCAGAAAGCATCAGCAACTGTGCTTCCAGGATGGCAGCATTACTCAACGGAACGTGTACCGCCATCTGGTCACCGTCAAAGTCGGCGTTGAAGGCAGTGGTTACCAATGGGTGCAGTTGAATCGCTTTTCCTTCAATCAGTTTTGGCTGGAAGGCCTGAATGGACAAACGGTGCAGTGTTGGGGCACGGTTTAGCATTACAGGGTGTCCTTTCAGAATATTTTCAAGAATATCCCAGATTACCGGCTCTTTTTTATCAACCAGTTTACGGGCACTCTTTACTGTTTTTACAATACCACGCTCAATGAGTTTGCGGATAATAAACGGCTTGAACAATTCAGCCGCCATATCTTTAGGCAAACCACATTCGTGCATTTTCAATTCTGGTCCAACTACGATTACGGAACGACCAGAATAATCCACCCGCTTACCAAGAAGGTTCTGACGGAAACGACCCTGTTTACCTTTCAGTACATCAGAGAGCGATTTCAATGCGCGACCACCTTCTGCTTTTACGGCATTGGATTTACGGCTGTTATCAAATAATGAATCGATTGCTTCCTGCAACATCCTTTTTTCGTTCCGAAGGATTACTTCAGGAGCTTTGATTTCCAGCAAACGTTTCAAACGGTTGTTCCGGATAATCACCCGACGATACAGATCATTCAGGTCAGAAGACGCAAATCGACCGCCATCCAAAGGAACCAATGGACGAAGTTCAGGTGGAATTACAGGAATATATTGCATAACCATCCATTCCGGACGGTTGGTGATACGGCTATTGGCATCACGGAAAGCTTCCACTACGCTCAGACGCTTCAGGGCATCTGCCTTACGTTGCTGCGAAGTTTCAGTAGCTGCTGCATTCCGCAGGTCATAACTCAACTGATCCAGGTCAATCCTTTCCAGCAGGTCATGAACGGCTTCAGCACCCATTTTGGCGATGAATTTGTTTGGATCCTCATCAGGCAGGTACTGATTGTCTTTGGGAAGTGTTTCCAGCAGATCCAGGTATTCTTCTTCTGTTAAAAGATCACCTACATTCTGTCCTTTATCCGCGCGGATACCCGGCTGGATAACCACAAATCTTTCGTAATAAACAATGCTTTCCAGTTTCTTGGAACTCATACCCAGGAGGTAACCGATTTTATTCGGCAGACTCTTGAAATACCAGATATGCACTACTGGAACTACCAGCTTGATATGCCCCATGCGCTCGCGGCGTACCTTTTTCTCCGTAACCTCCACACCGCAACGGTCGCAGACAATACCCTTGTAACGGATCCGCTTGTATTTACCGCAGGCACACTCATAGTCCTTTACAGGTCCAAAGATGCGCTCGCAGAACAGACCGTCTCTTTCAGGCTTGTACGTACGATAATTGATGGTTTCAGGCTTCAACACTTCACCGTAACTTTTCTCCAGAATGGAATCGGGTGAAGCCAGTCCAATGGTGATTTTGGAGAAACTGGACTTGGGACGATTTTCTTTTTTGATAGCCATATATATACTACAGATTGTGTTTTATGGATCCTATTCAACTGGTTCAGAAAGTTGAGCATGCAAAATTCCCGCTCGTTCTTAAGCCTTTTTTGCCTGAACGAAACAGGATGATTGTCAATACGTTATATGGAACTCACCTATCTTTCCCAAAATAAATAGTGGGCAAAGGTAAGGAATGTATCCAATAAAGTCAATTTATAAAATTAATCGATGAATGGACAGGAGCGGAATACCAAGCTTTGTATTTAAGCGTTCAAAACACAGGTTCGGTTTACCGGCCAACATAGTAAACAATATCCTAATATTAATTCCAGTTTCATGTCTGAAGTTCTGAAAATTGCCAGTTCCCACCCTGCCGCAGTAATTTACCCCTCCTCAGTAAGTTCGCCATCCCAACCACTGGATCTGAAAGCCCTGGTTCAGGAATTATTTGAACAGGATAAATTGGCAGGCTCACTGGATAAAGATATCAAAACGATTAAAGCCCGCTATCATCAGCTGATATTACGAAAATCAGATAAAACCTATACGGATGCAGAAATTCTTGCCATTAAGCAGGTGCACGATGAGTTAACTGCTTTACAGGATCGGAAGGCTGCTTTTCAGATCCGCAAGACGGAGATCAAGTCATTCCTGAAAGAACTGATCGCTCCCCTCGGAGGTGGTCGCTGGATTCATGAAACCACTGACTTTATGAATCCGCTCTGGGAATTCTGGCTGGAGGAGGAAGAATTAAAGTATGCAAGGTTGAAAAGCGAGGTGTAATTCCGGGCTTGCCTTCCCCTGAAACCTGTCATTTTTACCCCATCAAAGCAATTTAAACTAAATTCCTGCAAAGCTTCTACATACTGGCTTCGTATATTCTTCATACTAACGATACTAAAGATATAGTTATCAATCAGTTAACTTATGATTGAATCTGCTCAATTGAATCATGCTAAAAAATTGATGATAAGCTTCCATCGCGACA
>NZ_DLHM01000004.1:0-342905 GCF_002483205.1 Flavihumibacter sp. UBA7668 | reverse complement strand
ATCGCGACATATAACGCTTATTTCAGGTTGCACTAACTTCATAATAGGTGCCAGGCCCGGATCCTTTTCTACTAATTAGGCCTTCTTCCACCATTTTCGTCAAATGTCTTTCCGCTTTCTTTTTATCCATCTTAAAATAGTCCTCGTACTGCTTTCTTTTAACAGACTCGTTCACCTTAATGAACTCATACCCTATCCGTTCTTCCTGACTAAGCCTGTTAATTCCATTATTTCGGATTGTATTTTTTACTGTCTCGTAGGAACGGGGAAATGTCAATATCAGAAAAGGATCTTCATATGAATATTCAGGCAATGGTAAGCCATACTTCAGATGCAAGGATTTCAAAACATCCATACCAAATCCCATTTCTTCTATGAATCCCATTTTATTAAAAACATAAGTGATAATTGGATTGCGACTTATTGAAGATGCTTTAAATGTATTCAGCTGATCTAATGATATCGATGGAAGCGGAGCACCCGGGCTCTTCACAATAATTTTTTCGGGACTGATTTGCAAATACGATTTAGCACTGCCTATTGAATAATCTCTGTGAACTATTGCATTGATTACCGCTTCACGAAGAACTTCAATCGGAAATGCTGGCATATCCTTACGTTTAAATGAGGACGTATTTTTTGATGCCGGCAATACCTTCCTTATCCATTCTTCAACTAAATCAGGAATTAATACTATTGGTTGATCAAACTCTTTAACTTCAATTTTTCCGCTTCCGTAATCAACCGAACATTTGAGTGAAGACTGCTTGAAAGTAACCCTTGGGTCAATTCCAAATAACAAAATACCAAAAACGGTTGGTTTTATTTGATTTGTTTTCTTATCTAATGCGAGTACTCCTACATTGGTTAAATACCTCCTGAATTCATTCTGTTCAATTGCATATGGAAGATTGGCTTCTTTAATGAATTTTTGCATAGCCTCAGTGGATAATTCCTCCATTTCAAATTTTGTTACCGGTAGCTCAATTTCTGAAGGGGTTTCTTCTTCTGCTTCAGCCTGTTTGCGCTCAATTGCCTGTTCCAAAAATGCTTTGTTCTCTTTTTCTATTTTTTTCTGAAGGTCTCGGTCAAACATCATAACCTTAACACCATGTTTTTCAAGGTGGGCGATTCCTTTTCCTGAAACTGTTGGATCCGGATCTTCAATTCCAACAAAAACAGCTTTTATCTTTGCATTTGTTGTTCTTTTACAACAGGCAAGCTTCGGATTGTTCCTTTGGTGGCAAGGTTCCAAGGTGGTAAACAAGATACAATCATCTAGTTTTTTATTTGTCAACTTCCTCTCTAATAGAGTAAATTCAGCATGGTTTCCCTCTCTCAGTTCGCCTCTGTGAGCTCTGACTATTTCTCCATTTGGGAATAGCAAAACTGCGCCAACTTTTGGTGGTATTTTTCCATCAGACCTAGGCTCATGTAAAGATTTGAGCATTTCCTCAATGGCCAATTGCATATAGGCTCTGGCACTGAATTGTTCCTTTTTTAATACTCGTGACATTATACTGAATACTACCCGATCAGGTTAAACAGGTAATAACAATATTAAAAAACCACTTTTAAACGGGCTTTAAAATCGGCAGGGTATTTTAACCCTTTTTGTATTAGTTGGCTATACAACTTATTTCTTCCGCTTACTTGTCAGGTATTTTCTACGGATCACTTCCTGAACAGGTATACCTTCTATTTTACTTTCGAGCCAGGAGATGACATCAAGATAAGAGAAGGTTCTGGTTTCCCGGGGATCATTTTCATAGGGTTTTATTCGTGTCAGCAATTGCTGAAATGCTGCTTTTTCATCCCCTGCTGCAAACTGAAAGGATTTGCGCAGAAAGCTGAACATCTCCTCTTCCACAATACTTAAGCTGCCCATCTTCGCCATAAAACGGTACACAGATTTTACCAGGTATTCCAGCAAATCAAAATTTCCTAATTCATAATGAGCAATTAAATGAAGCAGGCGCGCATAACATTGTAAATCTGTTCTTAAATCCACCCGCCAGTTGATAATTTTCTGTAAATAATCAATGGCCTTTTCATTATCCCCACTTCCAAAATACAAACAGGCAATTTTATAATAAAAAACAAGGATTCTGTGACGATCCAATTGCAGTTGATATTCTTCGAGTTTCTCCTGGAGGTAGGGAACAATTTCCAGGCCTTCCGTAAATCTTCCGGTCATGAAAAACTGGTTAATTTTTCCCTGCTGGAGATAAACAAATGCCTGAATCCGGTTATTGTCATTTTGCTGCACTACTTCATTTTGCTCCAGCTCTTCAAATAATCGAAGTGATTTGGTAAAACCCTCCTCATTTTTCAAATCGAAATGCGAGCTCAACAGATTATGAAGTCCTTTTATATACTGAAGGGTCTCCACTTTCACCATATCCGGATATTTCTGAAATAATTCCACCCATTTTGCAGCATACCGGTAATACATCAAAAAATCCTGTCGGATAAACGCATACCAGCAATAACTCTGGTTTACATATAACTCTTCATAAAAACCATGATACTGTTTTACCCGCTCAGGCATATGCTGCTCAAAAAATGTTTTAAGCTCGGCCTCATCCTGCTGGTTGCGTGCATGTCCATGACGGATATACCAATCATACAAAAGCAAAGAAAGATTGGAACTGTCATTAATGGCCTTGATCCGGCTAACAACCTCCTCCGATTCCGTAACCAGACTCTTCGCCCGGTGTTCACTGCTACGGGTTATATGCAGGGCTTCGATCTTTTTCTCAAAAAACAGGGCCTGGATGAGAAAACTGACCTGGTGGTGCTGGCGGGCCAGGTCCTTGAGTTTGTCCAGAATTTTTAAACTCTGGTGATACAATCCCTTATTGTACAGCAAGCGGGCATAACCCATTTGCTCATGTAATTGAATATCAATGTTTTGTTCATCCTTTATGAGTAATAAACTGGATAAAACCGATTTATACAAATGCGCTTTCAGGTTGCTTAACTGCTGTTTTTTGATACCGGGTGTCTTTTTCAGCAGGGCTGTTTCATCATATTCTGTCAATTTGTCAAGAGCATCAAAAAGCTCAATCACTTTTAAATTATCGGCAGAGGTATTACGGGTTACATACAGCTTGAAATTCCGCTTTTCGGACTTCTCCAGCGTTTTGATCAGTTGAAACAGGGGATCTATGGATCTGTTGGGCATCGTAATATATCAAATTAAAAATCCTTATCTACAGGGCGTTTCAGCCGATTTAGAGGGCATTAACCGCTGTAATATACGAGGCATTTTGATTTCTTTTCGCATCCTCCTATCGGTACTTTCGGGAAGCAGGTGGCCGTAATGCAGATCATAGCAAGCAAAACCAGCTTACGGTACCTGCACTTTTATTTAAACACACAGCCTTATATATGGATCAAAAAATCTTCATTTTCGACACCACTCTCCGGGATGGCGAACAGGTGCCCGGTTGCAAACTCAATAAGAAGGAAAAAATTGAATTGGCACTGGAACTCGAATCCATGGGGGTTGATATACTCGAAGCCGGCTTTCCCATTTCCTCTCCCGGAGATTTTGAAGCGGTTAATGAAATTGCCAAACTCTTAAAGAATGCAGTGGTTTGCGGGCTGAGTCGCGCTGTTCAGAAAGATATTGAGGTTGCCGCCGCTGCTCTGAAGCCGGCTGCACGTAAAAGAATACATACCGGAATCGGGACCTCTGATTTTCATATTAAATCAAAATTCAATAGCACGAGGGAAGAAATTCTGCAACGTGCCATCCAATGTGTAAAATGGGCCCGCAATTTCACAGACGATGTGGAATTTTATGCGGAGGATGCCGGCCGTACAAACAATGAATACCTGGCCCGTGTTGTGGAAGCTGTTATTGCTGCAGGAGCAACCACTGTAAATATTCCGGATACCACCGGCTATTGCCTTCCTCACCAATATGGAGAGAAAATTGCCTATCTGATCAATAATGTTCCCAATGTGGATAAAGCAGTTCTGAGCTGCCATTGTCACAATGACCTCGGACTGGCAACCGCCAATTCCATCGCCGGAATTATTGCCGGTGCACGGCAAATTGAGTGTACGATCAATGGCCTGGGTGAGCGTGCAGGAAACACCTCCCTCGAAGAAGTTGTAATGGTCATCAAACAACATGCTACGCTGGGATTTTTTACCGGAATTGATGCAACTCAACTGAACCCGATGAGCCGGAAAGTAGCTGATACCATGCGCATGCCGGTACAACCTAATAAGGCTATTGTTGGAGCCAATGCGTTTTCCCATTCTTCCGGTATCCACCAGGATGGATTCCTGAAAGATACCAGTACCTATGAAATTATAGCACCGGAAGAAGTAGGGGCAGATAGTTCCAAAATAGTGTTGACGGCGCGCAGTGGCCGAAGTGCACTCGCCTATCGTTTCCAGAAACTGGGCCATCAGTTTAACCGGAATGATATTGATGAACTCTATGCAAAATTCCTTGAAGTAGCCGATACGAAAAAAGAAGTGAGCGACGAAGACCTGGAGCTTTTAGCAAAAGCACATTCTTTGGCTGTTTCCCAATAAAACAACCATGGAAAAAAAGATCGCTGTAATTATGGGGGATGGTGTTGGGCCGGAAGTTACCCGGCAGGCCATTCATGTGTTGAATGCTGTTGCCAGTCAGTTCAATCATTATTTTCATTATGAATATGGATTGATGGGTGCAGATGCCATTGACAAAACCGGCAATCCCCTTCCCGATGCAACCATTGAACTTTGTTTGAACAGCGATGCTATTTTATTTGGTGCAATCGGTCATCCCCGTTTCGATAATGACCCTGCAGCCACCGTGCGTCCGGAACAGGGACTCCTGAAATTGCGTAAATCATTACAATTATTCGCCAATATACGTCCGGTTATCACCTATCCTTCCCTCCAGCATTTAACTCCGTTAAAAGCCAAATACCTGGAAGGTGTGGATTTTTTGATTTTTCGTGAGTTAACCGGAGGAATCTATTTTGGCAACAAAACATTGTCAGCCGATGGCAATATGGCCTCTGATGATTGCGCCTATACGAAGAATGAAATCGAACGGATCGCCCATCTTGCTTTTCAGGCAGCAAGCCAGCGAAAAAAGAAACTGACATTGGTAGACAAAGCCAATGTATTGGAAACCTCGCGACTGTGGAGAAAGCTGGTGCGGGAAATGCAGGGTCAGTACCCGGATGTATCCGTCGATTTTCTATTTGTAGACAACGCTGCTATGCAGTTAATTCTGAATCCTGCGCAGTTTGATGTGATCCTGACAGAAAATATGTTTGGTGATATTCTGAGTGATGAAGCCAGTGTATTAACTGGATCATTGGGGTTATTACCATCAGCATCGGTAGGAAATGGCAGTGCCCTTTTTGAACCCATTCATGGCTCCTATCCTCAGGCTGCCGGAAAGGATATTGCCAATCCGCTTGGTTCCATTCTTTCAGCGGCCATGATGTTGGATCATTTTGGGTTGACAGTGGAGGCTGCTAAAGTTAAAGCAGCAATTCAATGGACCCTTGACAACGGATTTGTGACGAAAGATATTGACCCGATGAATTTTTATTTTACTTCCACTATCGGTGAATTGGTTGCAGACCTCATTCAGGATAAAATTCCCAATGAACTGCATTCAGAAAATATCGAGTTGCGGAAGTCAACGATTATCTGAAAAAATAATCGAAGCTCTTTTTTTATTTATCAGCAGAGGTAGTATATTCGTGTTTCATCGAACCAATGAATACAATTACTACCAAATTAATCAGTCATTTGCTTACCACAGTCATTATTGTGGTGGTGGTGATTATTCCTGTCTTTGCAGGAGGTGGTAACAGTATGTAATAAGGTTTCAAAAACGAATTACGAACGATCCGCCTCCAAAGGGCGGATCGTTTTTTTATAGCATAAACAACCAACATATTAAACAACCAGTTTGCACATGTCGAACCAGTTAAACAAGTACTCCAGAACAATTACACAAGACCCAACGCAACCCGCTGCGCAGGCGATGTTGTACGGTATAGGATTAACAGATGAAGACCTCGCAAAAGCACAGGTGGGCGTAGCCAGTATGGGTTATGACGGCAACACCTGTAATATGCACCTGAATGATTTGTCGAAAACCATCAAGGAAAGTATCTGGCAGGAAAATCTGGTTGGACTAATTTTCAACACCATCGGTGTAAGTGACGGCATTAGCAATGGAACGGATGGAATGCGTTATTCACTTGTAAGCAGAGATATTATTGCAGACTCCATTGAGGCAGTATGCGGCGCACAATATTATGACGGATTGATTGCAGTACCCGGATGTGATAAAAATATGCCAGGTTCCATTATAGCGATGGGACGGCTGAATCGACCATCTATCATGGTTTATGGCGGTACTATTGCACCGGGTCATTACAAGGGGCAGGATCTGAATATTGTATCTGCATTTGAAGCGTTGGGACAAAAAATTGCCGGACAATTATCCGAAGCAGATTTTAAAGGGATTGTACAGCATTCCTGTCCGGGTGCCGGTGCCTGCGGTGGTATGTACACCGCCAATACCATGGCTTCGGCTATTGAGGCATTAGGTATGAGTCTCCCCTACTCTTCCTCTAATCCGGCATTAAGCCAGGAAAAACAGGATGAGTGTAAAGCAGCCGGAAAAGCCATCCGTTTATTACTGGAAAAAGATATCAAACCAAGTGATATCATGACGCGTAAAGCATTTGAAAATGCGATTACTGTTATCATGATTTTAGGAGGTTCCACCAATGCGGTATTGCATTTAATTGCAATGGCAAAAAGTGTGGATGTTTCATTAACACAGGATGATATTCAGGCGATCAGCGACAAGACTCCGGTTTTGGCTGATTTCAAACCAAGTGGAAAATACCTGATGCAGGATTTACACCAGCATGGAGGTGTTCCTTCTGTCATGAAATATTTATTAAGTAAAGGTTTACTACACGGCGATTGTCTGACAGTTACCGGAAAAACAATTGCAGAAAACCTGGCAGAAGTGCCGGACCTGGATTTTGAGGCGCAAAAAATTATTCTTCCACTGGAAACTCCGTTGAAAGCAACCGGACATCTGCAGATTCTTTATGGCAATTTGGCGGAAGGCGGCAGTGTTGCAAAAATCAGCGGTAAAGAAGGAGAGAAATTTGTTGGCCCGGCCAGAGTGTTTGATGGCGAATTCGAATTAATCAAAGGCATCAGCAGTGGACGTGTAAAAGCAGGTGATGTAGTGGTAATTCGTCAGGTTGGACCGAAGGGTGCCCCAGGTATGCCGGAAATGTTGAAACCAACCTCCGCTATAATTGGTGCAGGTTTGGGCAAATCCGTTGCCCTGATTACTGATGGCAGGTTCAGTGGAGGTACGCATGGGTTTGTCGTCGGACATATCACGCCTGAAGCATTTGAAGGCGGACTGATCGGATTGGTTCAGGACGATGATATCATTGAACTGGATGCAGTAAATAATTCGATCAATCTTAAAGTGGAACAGAGCGTGATTGATCAGCGAAAAGCCAACTGGAAACAACCCTCATTAAAAGTAACTAAAGGAATTCTTTATAAATATGCAAAGCACGTTAAGTCAGCCGCAGAAGGCTGCGTTACCGACGAAGACTGAGACCATCAGTGGTTCAAAAGCAGTACTGGAAGCATTGATTGCGGAAGGAGTTAAAACCATTTTTGGTTATCCGGGTGGAGCCATTATGCCCATCTATGATGCCCTCTATGATTATTCAGAAAAACTGGAACATATCCTTGTTCGGCACGAACAGGGAGGAATCCATGCTGCTCAGGGATTTGCGCGCACCTCCGGAAATGTTGGGGTGGTATTTGCCACCAGTGGTCCGGGTGCTACGAATCTGGTAACCGGACTGGCAGATGCCATGATCGATTCAACTCCGGTTGTAGCCATTACCGGTCAGGTATTTGCGCACCTGTTGGGAACAGATGCCTTTCAGGAAACGGATGTAATCAATATAACTACTCCGGTTACCAAATGGAATTATCAGGTAACGGATGCCGCTGAAATTCCGGCTGTAATGGCGAAGGCTTTTTATATAGCAAGAAGCGGACGGCCAGGACCTGTTTTGATTGATATCACCAAAAATGCCCAGCTACAATTATTCGAATACGAAGGGTATAAAAAATGTGATCATGTAAGAAGTTACCGGCCCAAACCAATTGTTCGTAAAGAATATATTGAACAGGCTGCAGCGTTGATCAATGAAGCCAAACAACCTTTTGTAATTTTTGGACAAGGTGTGATCCTTGGAAAAGCAGAGAAAGAATTCATACAGTTTATTGAGAAAGCGGGCATTCCATCCGCCTGGACCATTATGGGTATGAGTGCGATACCAACCGATCACCCCCTGGCTGTTGGTATGTTGGGAATGCATGGTAATTATGGACCAAATGTGCTGACAAACGAGTGTGATTTGCTAATTGCAATTGGGATGCGCTTTGATGATCGGGTAACCGGTCGATTGGATAAATATGCCAAGCAGGCTAAAGTGATTCATCTGGATATTGATCCGGCAGAAATAGATAAAAATGTGAAAGCAACTGTACCTGTTTGGGGCGATTGTAAAGACACCTTACCAATTCTTACCTCTTTAATAGAACCGAAGGTTTATCCGCAGTGGTTACAACGATTCCGTGATTATGAAAAGCAGGAACAGGAACAATGCATCCAGCCGGAATTGCATCCGACTACAGAGGTTCTTTCCATGGGTGAGGTTATTAATATACTGAATGAATTAACCGGGGGAGATGCCATCATAGTAACCGATGTTGGTCAACACCAGATGGTTGCCTGCCGCTATGCCAATTTTAATCAGACGAAGAGTAATGTTACTTCAGGTGGATTAGGTACCATGGGATTTGCATTACCTGCGGCAATCGGTGCAAAATATGGTGACCCGAAAAGAACTGTGGTTGCAGTAATTGGTGATGGAGGTTTTCAGATGACCTTACAGGAACTGGGTACTATCATGCAGTTTAATGTAAATGTAAAAATCCTGATCCTGAATAATGAGTTTTTGGGAATGGTACGTCAGTGGCAACAACTCTTTCATGACCGCCGATATTCCTTCGTGAATATTACCAGTCCGGATTTTGTACAGGTTGCCAAAGGATACCGCATTGAGGGTAACAGCATTCGGGAAAGAAAGGATTTGCGCGATGTGCTGTCCACCATGCTCAATCACGATGGCGCCTACCTGTTGGAAGTGATGGTAGGTAAAGAAAACAATGTATTCCCGATGGTTCCTCAGGGCTGCAGTGTTGCGGAGATCCGATTGAAGTAATCCAACAAAAACTAAAAACAGAAAAATGAACAAGCAGGAATATACCATAACGGTTTATACAGAAAACCAGATTGGCTTACTGAACCGCATCGCCATCATTTTTTCAAGAAGAAAAATAAATGTGGAGAGTCTGAATACTTCACCATCCGAGGTGGAAGGAATACATCGCTTTACAATCGTGATTCATGAGATGGAAGAAGTGGTAAAAAAACTGGTTCGTCAAATCGAAAAACAGGTAGAAGTATTAAAAGCCTATTACAATAACAATGAGGAATTGATCTGGCAGGAACTGGCCCTATATAAAGTATCTACTGATGAAATTGCAGAACATGTAAAAGTAGAACGATTACTCAGAGAGCATGGTGCAAGGGCTGTTGTAATCCGGAAAGATTATACCGTATTTGAAACAACGGGCCATCGTGAAGAAACGGATAAGCTTATTACTGTATTGGAACCCTATGGGCTGATCGAATTTGTACGGAGTGCAAGGGTGGCAATTATTAAAGCGAGTAGTGGATTTCATGAAAAACTTCGGGAGTTTGAAGCATTGGAGCCAAGTGAGGAAGTAGTGGAAAATGAGTTTTTGGATAAACAGGACGAGGTGTTTACAATGTGAAAGGTGAAAGGTGAGACGTGAAAGGTGAAATTAAAAAACAAACAATAGTATAAATTCTTAATTATTTAAAACCATGGCAAAATTAAATTTCGGCGGACTGGAAGAGAATGTAGTAACGCGCGAAGAGTTTCCTCTGGCAAAAGCCCAGGAAGTATTGAAAAATGAAACCGTAGCTGTAATCGGATATGGAGTACAGGGACCCGGGCAGGCACTGAACCAACGTGATAACGGAATCAACGTAATTGTTGGTCAGCGTAAAAATTCCAAAACCTGGGATAAAGCAATTGCGGATGGTTTTGTTCCCGGTGAAACACTTTTTGAAATTGAGGAAGCATTGGAACGCGGCACCATCATTTGTTATCTGCTGAGTGATGCAGCCCAGATTGCATTATGGCCTACGGTGAAAAAACACCTGACTCCGGGTAAAGCACTTTATTTCTCTCATGGTTTCGGTATTACCTTCAATGAGCAAACCGGAATTATTCCACCTGCTGATGTTGATGTATTCCTGGTAGCACCAAAAGGAAGTGGTACTTCACTCCGTCGGATGTTCCTTCAGGGACGCGGACTGAACAGTTCTTATGCAATTTTCCAGGATGCAACCGGAAAAGCAAAAGATCGTGTAATTGCTTTGGGCATTGCAGTAGGAAGTGGATACCTGTTCGAGACTGATTTCAAAAAAGAAGTATATTCTGACCTTACCGGCGAAAGAGGAACCCTGATGGGAGCCATTCAGGGAATCTTTGCTGCACAATATCAGGTGCTGCGTGATAAAGGACATACTCCTTCTGAAGCTTTCAATGAAACTGTTGAAGAGCTGACACAATCACTGATGCCGTTGGTAGCAGAAAACGGAATGGACTGGATGTACGCCAACTGTTCAACCACTGCACAGCGTGGTGCACTCGACTGGTGGAAGAAATTCCGTGATGCAACCGCTCCTGTGTTCAAAGAATTGTACGAGAGTGTTGCAACCGGAAAAGAATCACAGCGTTCGATTGATCTGAACAGCCAACCTGATTATCGTGAAAAACTGGAAGTAGAACTGAAAGAACTACGCGACAGTGAAATGTGGCAGGCAGGTAAGACTGTACGCAGTTTGCGTCCGGAAAACCAAGGAAAATAAGGTAAAGGAGGTGAATAAGGTGAATGAGGTGAATAAGTGAATAGTTGACGTACACCATTCACCTCATTCACGTTTTCACCTCATTCACCTCATTCACCTTATTCACCTTATTCACCATTCACCATTCACCATTCACCACTCCCCCCTTGCTTCTACTCGACTTCCACAAAGCGGCTCATCGCCTGAAAAAGGTGATCAAAAAAACGCCGCTTACTTATAACGCCAATTTATCCCGGCGTTATAATTGCCATGTATATCTGAAGAGGGAGGATCTGCAGGTGGTGAGAAGTTATAAGTTAAGAGGAGCATATAACATGATGAGCAGCCTGCCGGAAGAACAACTGCATAAAGGAGTTGTTTGTGCAAGTGCAGGCAATCACGCACAGGGCTTTGCTTTCAGCTGTAAGCAACTGAAGGTAAAAGGTGTGGTATTTATGCCCATCATTACCCCCAACCAAAAGGTCAATCAGACAAAAATGTTCGGTGAAAACTGGATTGAAATCCGCCTGGTTGGCGACACTTTTGATGATTGTGCAACAGCTGCAAAAGCTTATACGGAAGAGAACGAAATGGTATTTATTCCACCTTTTGATGATGAGCGTATTATAGAAGGGCAGGGAACAGTAGGTGTAGAAATACTGGAAGAATTACAAGATCCTGATTTTGTATTTATACCGGTTGGTGGAGGCGGACTTTCTGCCGGTGTCGGCAGCTACCTGAAAATTTATTCCCCATCCACCCAGGTAATAGGTGTTGAACCGGAAGGCGCCCCGTCTATGTACCAGGCACTTAAGCAAGGCCATCCTGTTACACTGGAGAATATTGAACGATTTGTGGACGGCGCAGCGGTTAAACGGGTGGGAGAAAAAACCTTCCCGATTTGCCGGGATGTACTGAAAGACATGCTGCTGGTTCCGGAAGGGCGGATCTGTGCAGAAATTTTAAAACTATACAATGAAGATGCGATCGTAGTGGAACCCGCCGGGGCCCTCTCCATCGCTGCCCTTGATCAATATACCGACCAGATCAGGGGGAAAAAAGTGGTCTGTATTGTTTCCGGAAGCAATAACGATATCGACCGCATGCAGGAAATTAAGGAAAGAGCACTTCAATACGAGGGCCTCAAACATTATTTTCTTATCCGCTTCGCACAGCGACCCGGCGCATTGAAAGAATTTGTAAATTTTGTCCTGGGACCATCAGATGATATTACACGGTTCGAATACATGCAAAAACACAATAAAGAAACCGGACCGGCACTGGTTGGAATTGAACTAAAAAGTACGGCAGATTACCATATCCTGTTGAAAAACATGCAGCAATATAATATCAACTTTATTGAATTGAATAAGGATGATAATCTTTTTGGATATCTGGTCTGAATATTCATTTTTTGTTGTATATTCATAACCTTGCTTGCTGCATATATTAAATTCTGTCTAACAGAAGGTATATTTTATTAAAAAATTTCTAAACTGCATTATCAACGATGGCAAGCAACCAGGGTTTATACCACCCCTCTTTCGAGCACGACGCCTGTGGAATTGGATTCGTAGCGAATATCAAAAGCAACAAATCGCATCAAATCATTTCAGACGCACTTACCGTTTTAGAAAACATGGAGCATCGTGGTGCCTGTGGATGTGAAGCAAATACCGGCGATGGTGCAGGTATAATGATTCAGGTTCCCCATGAATTTTATTTTGATGAGTGTGTGAAACTCGGTATCCACCTGCCCTCTTTTGGAAGGTATGGTGTTGGCGCCTTATTCTTTCCAAGGGAAATCCGATTACGGGAAGAATGCCGTGATATTTTCAACCGTGCTGCTGAGAAGCTGGGACTCGAAATCATCGGTTACCGTAAGGTTCCCGTTAACACAGAAGGCATTGGAGCCACAGCACTCAGCGTGGAACCGGAAATGGAACATGTTTTCATTGCCTGTCCCGATCATATCAACAATCCGGAGGATTTTGAAAGAAAACTCTTTATTCTCCGCAACTATGCAAGTCATACCATCAACAATACGGTAAGAAAAGATGCCATCGGTTTTTACATCGCATCGCTCTCTTATAAAACTGTAGTTTATAAAGGTCAGTTAACCAGTAATCAGGTAAGGGGATATTTTACCGAACTGAATGATAAAAGAATTGTAAGTGCATTCGGGTTGGTACACTCCCGTTTTGCCACCAACACCTTCCCTTCCTGGAAACTTGCCCAGCCATTTCGTTATATAGCGCATAATGGTGAAATCAATACCGTACAGGGCAACCTGAACTGGTTACGCACCAATGAAAAAGGATTCACGTCGCCTTATTTTACCAAGGAAGAAATGGATATGTTACTGCCGATCGTTACAGATGGACAGTCTGATTCTGCCTGCCTTGATAATATGATTGAACTGTTGACGCTCACCGGTCGTTCCTTACCCCATGTAATGATGATGCTTATTCCGGAAGCATGGGATGGCAATGACAGCATGGATCCGGTTAAAAAAGCATTCTACGAATTCCATGCCTCCTTTATGGAGCCCTGGGATGGCCCGGCTTCCATTTCTTTTACTGATGGAAAAATTATTGGTGCTACACTGGACCGGAATGGATTACGTCCATCCCGCTATTGCGTTACCAATGACGACCGGGTAATAATGGCATCCGAAACAGGAGCCTTACCGGTTGACCCATCCATCGTTATAGAAAAGGGTCGGCTGCAGCCTGGAAAGATGTTTGTTGTGGATATGGAGCAGGGGCGCATTATCAGTGATGAAGAATTGAAAGAACAGATTTGCTCTCAAAAACCTTACGGAGAGTGGCTGAATAAATATAAAATCAGGATGGAAGAATTACCCGAGCCAAGGGTTTTGTTCACCCATCTTGAACATGATCAGGTATTCAAATACCAAAAAGCATTTGGCTATTCAACGGAAGATCTTGAAACCATTATTGCGCCAATGGCAATCGATGGAAAAGAGCCGGTAGGCTCAATGGGAACTGATACTCCACTTGCAATTCTGAGTGATCAGCCCCAACACCTGAGCAGTTATTTCAAACAACTGTTTGCGCAGGTAACTAATCCGCCTATCGATCCTATTCGGGAAAGACTGGTAATGTCGCTTGCCACATTTGTTGGCAATAATGGAAATCTGCTGAATGAAGAACCATTGGCAGCGCATAGTGTGGCGTTGAAACATCCGGTTTTAAATAACCATGAGCTGGAGAAAATCAGAAGTATAGATACCGGTGTTTTTCAGGCTAAAACCCTGCAATGTTATTTTCGTGCAGACGGAAAACCCGGCTCCCTTCAAAAAGCACTGGAAAGAATCTGCCGCTATGCAGTGGATGCGGCGCAGGATGGATTTGAGGTACTAATCCTTTCAGATCGCGCGATTGATTCTGATCACGCACCGATACCTTCCCTGATTGCAACTGCTGCCATTCATCACCACCTGATCAGAAAAGGACTACGCGGACAGGTTGGCCTGGTTGTAGAAGCAGGCGATGTTTGGGAAGTGCATCATTTTGCCTGCCTGATTGGATTTGGTGCTACTGCAATCAATCCCTACCTCGCTTTGTCTACCATCCGCGATCTTCGACTGAATGGAAAAATGGAAACCAGCCTGGATCCGGACCAGTTAAAGAAAAACTATATCAAAGCAGTTAACGATGGTTTATTGAAAGTGTTTTCAAAAATGGGGATTTCCACGCTGCAATCTTATCAGGGTGCACAGATTTTTGAAATCATCGGACTGAACAGAACCGTTGTAGACAAATATTTTACAGGAGCCACATCCCGCATTGAAGGGATGGGATTGGATGAAATTGCAAGAGAAGCACTGGCCAAACATTTCCTCGCCTTCAGCAAAAAAGAAATTCCTGTTGACCGGCTTCCGGTAGGTGGTGTATATCAGTGGAAACGAAAAGGAGAATTCCATCTGTTTAATCCGCAGAGCATTCACCTGTTGCAATATTCTACCAGGATGAATGATTATACCAGCTTTAAAAAATATGTGAAACTGGTAAATGATCAAAGTGTAAAAGCAGCGACATTAAGAAGTCAGTTACAATTCAAAAATAATCGTCCGTCTATTTCAATTGATGAGGTTGAACCGGCAGAAAGCATCATGAAGCGGTTTGCAACAGGTGCTATGAGTTTTGGTTCGATTTCACATGAAGCACATTCCACTCTGGCTATCGCAATGAATCGGATTGGTGCAAAATCCAATACGGGTGAAGGTGGTGAAGATAATATGCGGTATGAAACGATGGCCAATGGCGATTCCATGCGTAGTGCCATTAAACAGGTTGCATCCGGAAGATTTGGCGTAACCAGTTACTACCTGACCATGGCAGATGAATTACAGATTAAAATGGCACAGGGTGCAAAGCCGGGTGAAGGTGGTCAGTTACCCGGACATAAAGTGGATGAATGGATTGGGAAGGTACGTCACTCTACACCTGGTGTTGGATTGATTTCTCCTCCCCCACACCATGATATTTATTCCATTGAGGATCTCGCACAATTGATCTACGATTTAAAAAATGCCAATCGTGCAGCACGAATCAGCGTAAAACTGGTAAGCAAAGCGGGAGTTGGAACCATTGCAGCAGGTGTTGCAAAAGCGAAAGCTGATGTTATACTGATTGCAGGTAATGACGGAGGAACCGGTGCATCTCCAATCAGCTCAATCAGACATGCCGGATTACCCTGGGAACTGGGATTGGCAGAATCGCATCAAACCTTGTTGAAAAACAAACTGAGAAGCAGGGTGGTATTGCAGGCAGACGGACAGATGAGAACAGGACGTGATATTGCGATAGCAACATTATTAGGTGCCGAAGAGTGGGGAATTGCAACTGCAGCACTTGTTGTTGAAGGATGTATCATGATGCGTAAATGTCATCTGAATACCTGTCCGGTTGGAGTTGCCACACAGGATCCTGAATTAAGAAAACGATTCAATGGCGATGCAGATCATGTGGTTAATTTTTTCCGCTTCATTACAGAAGATCTGCGAGAAATTATGGCAGAATTAGGTTTCCGTACCATCAATGAAATGGTTGGACAGGTTGATTATCTGGAAGCGCGTACAGATGTAACGCATTGGAAATATAAAAACCTGGACCTTTCTCCGGTGATCTACAAAGAGCCCGCATCAAGGTATACCGGTTTGTATAATATGGAAGAGCAGGATCATGGAATTTCAGAAGTAATCGACTGGAAATTACTGGAAGCAGCGAAACCGGCCTTAAACGATCAGCAAAAAGTATTTGCTGCCTTTGACGTAAAGAATACTGATCGTACAATAGGAACCATTCTTTCCAATGAAATTTCGAAGAAATATAAAGAGAAAGGTTTACCGGAAGATACCATTCATTTCAAATTTACCGGAACAGCTGGACAAAGTTTTGGCGCCTTCAATACCAAAGGTGTAACACTTGAACTGGAAGGTGATGCGAATGATTATTTCGGTAAAGGGTTGAGTGGTGCGAAACTGGTGGTATATCCATCCTTGCAGGCGAGTTTTGTACCTGAAGATAATATCATCATTGGAAATGTTGCTTTTTATGGAGCCACATCCGGTCTTTCCTTTATCCGGGGAAAAGCGGGCGAGCGATTTGCAGTTCGTAACTCAGGAGCTACTGCAGTGGTAGAAGGTGTAGGAGATCATGGTTGTGAATATATGACTGGTGGAACTGTAGTTATTCTAGGAGATACCGGCAGAAATTTCGCAGCGGGTATGAGTGGAGGTATCGCTTTCATTTATGATGTGAAAGGAGTTTTTCCTGACCATTGTAACAAAGAGATGGTTGATCTTGATCCGGTTGAGCAGGAGGATATCGAATTATTGAAGGATTTGATTCAACAACACTATACTTATACAGGAAGCACTGTTGCACAATTCATTTTGAACGATTTTGATAATCAGTTGAAGAACTTTGTAAAGGTATTCCCAAGTGATTATAAAAAAGTGCTGCAGAAGAGGAAAGAGATGAAGGAGGAAGTGAGGAAGTGAGAAGTGTAGGAGAAAGGTGAAAACAAAATTTAGAACCAAATTTAACTGAGTAAGACATATGGGTAAGCCAACCGGATTTATGGAGTTCACACGCGAGTTGCCAGGCAAGCGACCAGTAGAAGAACGCGTGAAAGATTATAAAGAATTTATTCAACCGTATTCGGATGAACAATTAAATAAACAGGCATCCCGCTGTATGAATTGCGGAATTCCTTTTTGTCACAGTGGATGTCCTTTAGGTAATGTAATACCTGAGTTCAACGATGCAGTATATCGGAAGAACTGGGAAGAAGCTTATGATATTTTAAGCTCTACCAATAATTTTCCGGAATTCACCGGGCGTATTTGTCCGGCTCCCTGCGAAACCGCCTGTGTATTAGGTATCAACCAACCAGCCATCACCATCGAAGAAATTGAGAAGCATATTATTGAGATTGCTTTTCAAAAAGGTTTAGTGAAGCCACGTAAAATCAGTCTTCGTACCGGTAAAAAAGTAGCTGTGATAGGATCAGGTCCGGCTGGCATGGCTGCTGCAGCTCAATTGAACTATGCGGGACATCAGGTAACTGTTTATGAGCGGGATGAAAAGCCAGGGGGACTCTTACGTTACGGAATTCCTGATTTCAAACTGGAAAAATGGGTAATCGAAAGAAGAGTTGCCCTGATGGAGGAAGAAGGGGTTGTTTTCAAATGTCATTCAAATGTTGGTGTTAATGTACGGGTGAATGATTTGCTCAGAGAATACCAGGCCATTGTTTTAGCAGGAGGTTCCACTGTTCCGCGTGATTTGGCAATTCCAGGCCGGGAGCTGAAAGGAGTTCATTTTGCCATGGATTTTCTTAAGCAACAGAATAAACGCAATTACAACGCAGATCCGCTGGCATTTAAAGAAATTGAGAGCAATATCAATGCGGAACAATTACTTGCAACCGGAAAAAATGTGGTGGTTATTGGAGGTGGAGATACCGGCAGTGATTGTGTAGGCACTTCCAATCGTCATGGTGCAAAATCGGTAACTCAGTTTGAATTGTTACCAAAACCACCAGAAAGCAGAACCGATTTTATGCCCTGGCCATCTTATCCAATGGTATTAAAAACGTCTACTTCGCATGAAGAAGGTTGCGAACGTCAGTGGGCAATTGCAACCAAATCCTTTATTGGAGATGAGAACGGAAATCTGAAAGCATTGCAGATTGTTGATCTGGAATGGACCTCAGGAGCAGATGGTCGTCCGGCTCAATTTAAAGAAATCGAAGGAAGTGTTCGGGAAATCCCCTGTGAAATGGCATTTCTTGCCATGGGCTTTTTACATCCGCAACATAAAGGGTTATTGGAAGAAATGGGAGTTGAACTGGATGAGCGGGGAAATGTCCGGGCTACTGAAAAAGCATATCAAACAAATATTCCAAAAGTTTTTACTGCGGGAGATATGCGTCGGGGGCAAAGTCTGGTTGTTTGGGCAATCAGTGAAGGAAGGGAATGTGCCCGCAAATGCGATGAATACCTGATGGGACAATCGGTACTCGAAACAAAGGATGCCATGCTATCGATGGCACTCTAATCGAATTATACATTTATTACATATTAATTAAAAAGCGGCTTAATGCCGCTTTTTTTATTTTAAGCTCAAAATTTTTAAATAATATAACTTAGACTTTAATTTTTCTACAGAAAAAGAAACATGAATGGTATAGTTGAAATTTACAAACATAACTAATTGATTAACAATAATTTTTGAACAAAAATAAAATCCTTGTTCAGCTTGCTTCAAAATAGGTCTTACTGGGGGACTCTAAATAACATTAATATTTTTTATATGTGTATATATTAGACTGAATAATATCATTTTAATATCTACTTTAGTTAAATAGTTTATAGTTATTATTTTCTTAATATTATTAAAACCAACTGAAATGAGTAAACTGACGATCAAACAGGTAGCCCCCTTTCTGGTTCTCGCTGCTGTGTCTGTTGCGGCGCTTTTCACACCAACCGTAGCAGATTTTGCTGACCCCGACAAAGTTTATAACGGAGCGGACATTGCCTGGATCCTCGTAGCATCTGCCCTTGTATTTTTGATGACTCCCGGCCTGGCTTTTTTCTATGGCGGGATGGTACATCGTAAGAATGTAATCTCCACTATGATCAAAAGTGTGGTAGCTGCAGGTGTTGTTAGTGTATTATGGGTATTTTTCGGATACAGCCTTTGTTTCGGAGAATCCATCGGAGGTTTTATTGGAAACCCCTTTACCCACATGTTCTGGAAAGGTGTGAACAGTGGTGAACCAGTTGGAGGAATTCCAAAATCTCTTTTTGCCGTATTCCAATTGATGTTTGCGATAATTACACCCGGACTGGTAGTTGGAGCGGTAGCAGAAAGGATACGTTTTACATCCTATATCTTATTTATTTGTCTTTTTGCTGTTTTGGTATATGCTCCATTGGCGCATATGAGCTGGCATGCAGATGGATTCCTGTTTAAAATGGGAGCCCTTGATTTTGCCGGTGGTACAGTGGTACATATTTCAGCCGGCTGTGCTGCCCTTGCTGGAGCCCTCGTTCTGAAACGTCGTCAGGTTCATATGGATCATAAAGAAATTCCACCTGCAAATATTCCGTACGTTTTGATAGGAACCGGATTACTATGGTTCGGTTGGTTTGGTTTCAATGCCGGTTCTGCATTAGGTGCCAACGCATTGGCTGTATCAGCTTTTATTACAACAAATATAGCTGCAGGTGCTGCAGGTTGTAGCTGGATGTTCTTTGATGTTATGCGTGGAAAAAAACCATCCGTAATCGGATTCTGTATCGGTGCAGTGGTTGGTCTCGTGGCTATTACTCCTGCAGCAGGCTTTGTAGGAATTCCGCAAAGTATCTTCATCGGTGTTGTAGCAGCCCTCATATCTAATGTAGTTGTTTACTACAAACAAAAATCTTCACTGGATGATACACTGGATGTATTTCCTTGTCACGGTGTAGGTGGTATGGTTGGAATGCTGATGACCGGTGTATTTGCAACAACCGCTGTAAATGGAGCCGGACAAGATGGCCTTTTCTACGGAAACGGTGCGTTTTTCCTGACTCAGCTGAAAGCCATGGTAATTGCAGTTACCTATAGCTTTGTTGTATCCTACATCATCTTCAAATTCATCAACTTCCTGTTGCCTTTGCGTGTAAGCTCTGAGGAAGAAGAATTGGGACTGGATGCTACTCAGCACAATGAAAAATACCTGCAGGGAACTTTGCTGGTACACAATAATGGTAAAATGAAAGAAGAAGAGCTTTCCGAAATTTAATTAACCAAAACTAACTGCCCATTTCTTCTGATACGAGAATAGGCAAAAATTAGAAAAAGGTACAGCATATTGACAAACTTCTGATACAAGTTTATCGCCGTACCCTTTCCCTTAACACCTAAAATGTTACACAATGTTACAAAAATTATTTGCAACAGGTATAGCACTATCGTGCATAACGCTTTCCTACGCCCAGACTGCTGAGTCTGCCACATCCGAACCTGCAACTGAAGCTACAGTAGCAGCTCCTGAAGAAAAAAAACCACTTATAAGTTTTTCTGGTTCAGCTGATTTTTATTATCGTTATGATTTTGGTAAACAGGTTGGTAATAACCGGACCAGTTTCACCAATACCCACAATGCTTTTTCTCTTGGCATGGCCAGCCTGAAAGCTGAACATCAGGGCGATAAAATAGGCGTTGTGCTGGATCTGGGATTCGGTCCCCGTGCCAGAGATTTCTCTTATGCAGATGAGGGAATTACACAGGCTATCAAACAATTATATATCAGCTACTCTCCTGCTGATTGGTTAAAATTGACTGCAGGGACCTGGGCAACCCATGTAGGATATGAGCTGGTTGACCCACAATTGAACAGAAACTATAGCATGTCCTATATGTTCTCCAATGGTCCATTTTCTCATACAGGTTTAAAAGCGGAAGTTTCAAAAGGAAAAAGCGGATTTATGATTGGTGTTTCCAATGCGACCGATTACCGCATTCCCCCTGCTGAGCAGATCAATCGTAAATTCCTCCTTGCTCAATATAGTTTTGCAGCAAGCGACAACCTGAAATTCTACCTGAACTATGTAGGCGGTAAAAATCCCGATACTTCAAAAACCAACCAGTTTGACCTGGTTATGACAGCGAGTATTTCAGATGCATTCAGCATTGGTTATAATGGAACCGTTAATACCACTCAAACATGGGATGGAGAGAAAAACCAAAGTGGAAAATCCTGGTGGGGATCTGCCCTCTATTTGAACCTAGACCCTAAACCCTGGTTCGGCCTGACATTAAGAGGGGAATATTTCAGCGACAAAAATCAATTCAAAATCCCAACCAATGTTGCAGATGGTGCAAGCTTATTTGCTACAACCCTCTCAGCAAATTTCAAAGTTGGTGGACTTACATTCATTCCTGAATTCAGGATGGAAAATGCAAGTGAAGAAATTTATACCGATGCCAATGGTAGCGGCAAGAAAACAGCCGGAAGTTTCCTGCTGGCAGCTATCTATAGCTTCTAATCTCTGTTTCACATATGGCAAGCAATCGTTGAGCGTCCCCCGTTTCTACGGGGGACTATTTTTTTGGGAGACAAAGGAGACAAAGGAGAAAAGGGAGACAACGGAGGAAAAGGAGAAGGGAGGAGGGTTTCACCATTCACCTATTCACCTATTCACCCATTCACCATTCACCATTCTCATTGCTATATTTTAAAATAAAGGAACCTGAGACATCTGCCTCAGGTTCCTTTATCATGTTTTCAAATTTCTGAACAAAACTCGGAGAAGTTTCCTAACCTCTCACCTCTTATTTCACCTCTCACCTCTCATTTCACCTCTCACCTTTCACATTTCACCTTCTTATGCCGAATTTCTTCCAGCATTAATGATTCCAAAAGAACAGCGCATCACCAGTTTCTCATAGGTTGCTTTCATATCTGCTGCTCCGGGTTGCTGAATACCGCTTGCTTCAAGTTCGCGGACACGGGTAATCGCATATTGCTGAATGGTAGTAAGTGGCAACACGATCCTTTCGCGCATGGAAACGGATAATTGTTCCACCGGATAATCTGCCATCAGTTCGGATTTGCCTGATAAGAGCAATACGTATTTCCGGGTTCGCTCATATTCGCTGTAAATCATGTGCCAGATTTCTCCAAATTCCTTATGGTCTGCAAGATGGCTGGTGAGTGGGAAATAACATTTCAGCATTGCCATTTCGCAATTATCCATGAGTGTTTTAAAGAAAAGGGAATGCTGGTACATTTCCTTCACTTTTTTCCAATCGCCCCGTTGCTCTGCTTGTTGTAAAGCGGTTCCAACTCCATAATAACCAGTAACATTCTGTTTCAACTGACTCCATGCTCCAACAAAGGGGATTGCCCGGAGATCACTTAAGCTAAGACGGGTTGCAGAACCCCGTTTTGCAGGTCTTGAACCGATATTGGTGGCTGCATAAAAACGAAGTGCACTTGCATGAGAGAGATAATCCAGAAAAGCTGGATTATTCTTTAATTTTGAATAGGCTGTAAAACCATCTTTGGCAAGCTGCATTAATAAGGACTCCTGTTCGTCATCCAATGTTGGTTTCGTGCTATGTTTAACCGCTGCAGTCAACCCGGCATTCAGGAGTTGCTCCATATTAAACTGTGCCGCATCAATGGTTCCGAAATTGGAACTGATCGTTTGTCCCTGTATGGTTAATTGAATTTCCTTGCTTGATACATCTTTACCCATGGAAGCATAAAACTTATGAGTTTTTCCACCCCCCCGTGCAGGCGGACCTCCCCTGCCATCAAAGAAAAGCACATCTACCTCATACTTTTCCGAAAGTGCTGTGAGTGCTTTTTTAGCCTGTAAGATGCTGTAATTGGCCATCAGATAACCACCATCTTTGGTGCCATCAGAAAAGCCCAGCATAATAGTTTGCCTGTTTTTTCTTAATTGCAAATGTGATTTATAGGCAGGTAACTGATAAAGCGTTTCCATAATTTCACCAGCCTGTTGAAGATCATCAATGGTTTCGAAGAGTGGAACAATATCTATATTCATTGATTCTTTCTTCCATCCGCCTAACAAAAAGAGTCCATATACTTCCATTACATTGGCAGCACTTGTACAATGACTGATTATATAACGATGACAACCAATTTCCCCGTTTTCCTGTTGAATCCTGGCAATTGCATTTACAGATTCCAGGGTATCCTGATGAACAGGAACTTTGAATACGGGTTTTGATTTAAGTTCCGGCAGAGCAGCCAGACTTTCCAGTTTTTGTTTTGGAGTCAAGCTGGTATAGAGGGCGGGGAAAAAATCTCCCTGCTCAGAAATTGCATCAAAGAAGGATTCATGAACAGAACTATCCTGGCGAACATCCAGGGAAGCATAAAACAGGCCGAATGCCCGGATCTTTTGTATCAGGTTATCTACCCGATCAGCAAATAATCCATTGTGCTGAAGTACGATGGTATCACGAACCTGCTGCAATTGCTGAATCATTTCTGCAGCACTTAAATTTCGGGTTGGCTGTGTTCCGAAAACTTCATTAAATAATTGCTTTTCAAGATCCGCAATCAACTGGTCTGTTTCCTTAAAGGTAAGCCGGCGTTTCAACCGGCGCACATCAAGATAGTATTGTTTGATAATACTATTGCGCAATGCTGTGGCTACCTGTAGCGTTGTTTCAGATGTGACGAATGGATTTCCGTCACGATCACCACCAGGCCAGAAGCCCATATGCAACAGCGGTTGCTCACTATTTAATTTCCCAGCCAGCTCACTGGATGCATAGGATAATATTTTACCGACCGCCGGATAAAATACATTATCCAGGTACCAGATCAAACTGGTTGCCTCATCATATGGCGTTGGTTTTTGTTTCTTGAAGAAGGGTGTTTTACCCAATTGCTGCAGGTAACTATTTACGAGTGAAGTATTATTTTCCTGTAATGCTTTTGATAAATCGTGGATAATGCCCAAAACAGATCCGGGATAAAACTGGGTTGGGTGAGCTGTCAGCACCATCCGCACACAAAAAGGATCTTTTACGAGATCAGCTTTGTCAACATCCTGTTGTTGCAAAAATGAGATGAGCTGTTTCAGGGTACCCGGACCGGAAAAATCATTGATTTTACTGAATGCAGCATCTTCGAGTGCATCAAAAAGCACAACCTGACGTTCCACATATTGAACGAACCGAAACAAGAGATCCGTTCTTTCCTGTTCTGTCCTAAAACTGGTATGACTTGCAAAAAACTCATCCAGAATCTGTAAAGGACTCTTTTTCTTTTTATATCCTTCCTCACAAACATTCAGTAAAACAGAAAGCAGGATTCCGGTTTTTTCTACCCGGTGAAAAGGCAGTGACGTAAAAAGACTGTTATACAATTGAAACTTCAGCGCAACTTCACTCTTAAACTGTTGAAGGGCTGCCGGGTCAATATTGGCCATATGGAATTATTTATTCGTTGGTTATAGGCAGCAATCGAGCCATGAATATACCAAATCAGGCGCACTTTAAGGGCGATCCCGGGTTCACTAAAAAAAAATCAAACTAACGCTTGTTATAAAATCTACGAATGTTAATTTCATGCCCGAATAATAATGGCATCGCTTTCTATATATCATTCCGGTTCATGGCTTGTGGCTTCCACCACAACCACTACAACAATTATTACAACCCGTTAAGGGTTGTATAGCACCATATTATGCCATGGGCCTTCGGGCTGTTTTCTATCAGGGTTTGCCTGATACTCCCAATCAAGTTTGTTTATCCTTTTTATCCAATTTATGCAGGTATTAAAATTCGGCGGCACCTCAGTAGGCAGTCCGGAAGCTATTCAGAAAGTTATCGCCATCGTTTCAGAGAAACTCAAAAAAAACACAGTAATAACGGTAGTATCCGCATTTGGCGGCACTACGGACAGCTTACTGCTATGCGGGCAGATGGCTTCCCAGGGAGATGAGCAGTACAAGGAATTGATTCAGCAATTGACAGGGAGGCACCTGAATGCGGTAAAACAATTAATCCCGATACAGCAGCAAAGCAGTTATTTGAGTGCCGTTAAAAAACTCTGCAATGAAGTGGAGGACCTATGCACCGGCATATTCCTGTTGGGTGAAACTACCGCAAGAACCAAAGATAAATTAGTGAGTTATGGAGAATTGATTTCTTCCCAGGTAATAGCAGCAGCTTTTCAGTCAAAAGGGATTGCCACTACCTGGTGGGATAGCCGAAAATTAATTCGGACCAATTCCGATTTTGGAAACGCCACCGTTAACTTCAGCAGCACATCTGCCTTGTTACAGGCTGCAAAACAGGAATTGGCAACAGATCATATCGTAATGCCCGGTTTTATAGCAGCTAATCCGGAGGGTATTACTACAACGCTTGGTCGGGGTGGATCAGATTATACTGCCGCAATTGCAGCTGCCTGCCTTGATGCGCAGGAACTGGAAATCTGGACAGATGTAAGTGGTATGATGACAGCAGATCCCCGGTGGGTTCCAAATGCAAAAGTAATTCCAACCATATCTTATCAGGAGGCAATGGAATTATCCCATTTTGGGGCAAAAGTAATTTATCCTCCTACCATTCAGCCGGTAATGAATAAACAGATTCCTGTATGGATAAAAAACACCTTTGCCCCCATGGATCCCGGAACCTGTATTCAACAGGAAGGCTACCGGAATGGCAATCCGGTAAGAGGTATTTCAAGTATCAGCAAGCTGGCCCTTTTGAGTCTGGAAGGCAGTGGTATGGTGGGTGTACCTGGTTTCTCCCGCAGACTGTTTGAAGCGCTTTCAGCAGAACAGATCAATGTCATATTGATTACCCAGGGTTCGTCCGAACATTCTATTTGTGTTGGAGTGGATGAATCGGCGGCTGAAAAAGCAAAAAAATCGGTGGATGAAGCCTTTGCACCTGAAATCAGTCTCCAAAAAGTTGAACCGCTTGAAATTGAAAAGGGACTTTCTATTGTGGCCCTGGTAGGAGAACAAATGAAAAGTCATCCCGGAATAAGTGGGAAACTGTTTGGTGCTTTAGGAAGAAATGGTGTAAATGTTCGTGCTATTGCACAGGGTTCTTCTGAGCGGAATATATCAGCAGTTATTTCCACATCAGATGTAAGGAAGGCCATCAATCTATTACATGAAGAATTTTTCGAAACCAGCCTCAAGCAGGTAAATCTGTTTATTAGCGGAGTTGGTAATGTGGGCAGCCGTTTATTGCAACAGGTGTATCAGCAGCAACAATATTTATTACATCATAACCGATTGCAATTGCGGGTAGTTGGTCTGGCTAATTCAAAAAAATTCCTGATCAGTGATGACGCTATTGATTTATCAAACTGGAAAAACCTGCTGGATTCCGGATCAGAAGGAACAATTGATGATTTTGTTGATGGAATTATCGAACGGAATCTAAGAAATACAGTATTTGTAGATATTACAGCGAGTGATCTTGTAGCAGGTGTTTACCCCAGGTTATTAGAGAAAAGTTGTGCCGTGGTTGCCTGTAATAAAATCGCCTGCTCCTCCCCTTATTCTTATTACCGCGAATTAAAAGACAAAGCAAGAAGTAATAATACCAGTTTCTTATTTGAAACAAATGTTGGAGCCGGACTACCGGTTATCGGAACATTAAATGACCTCCTGAAAAGCGGGGATAAAGTAAACAGGATTGAAGCCGTTCTTAGCGGTACGCTGAATTATGTATTCAATCATTATGACGGAACCCTTCCTTTTGCCGAGATTGTTCGTAAAGCGCAGGAAGAAGGCTATACGGAGCCTGACCCGCGGCTTGATTTAAGCGGAACCGATGTAATGCGAAAAATCATGATTCTGGCAAGGGAAGCTGGGGAACAACTGGAAATGGACACCATTATCAATCACCGTTTTTTACCGGCTTCCTGTATGGAAGGATCTGTTGAAGATTTTTATGCCAGCATGCTGAAAGAAGAAGATCATTTCAAATCGATTTTTACTGAAGCCAATAAAAACGGAAATAAACTAAAGTTTGTTGCAGCATTTCATAATGGGAAAGCAGAAGTAGGATTGCAACAAATTGCGCCCGGCCATGATTTGTTTCATTTATATGGCAAGGATAATATCGTACTTTTTTATACTGAACGATATCCAGAACAACCCATGGTAATTAAAGGGGCAGGTGCAGGTGCGGATGTTACCGCTTCCGGTGTATTTGCTGATATTTTAAGAGCCACATTAACCTGAGAATTCTACCAAGATGCAAATAAAACAACGCATTGAACCAATTTTTGATCGGGATATTGAAGTTACCTGTCCCGCTACAGTTGCCAATCTTGTCTGCGGATTCGATATCCTGGGAATGGCATTAAAAGATCCGGCAGATAGCATTAACATGCGATTAAGTCGCGAGCCCGGTATCCGAATCCATCATACAGATGAATACAAACTGCCCTCCGATCCGGCACAGAATGTAGCCGGTGCAGCTTTATTGGACCTGTTACATGCAATAGAAGAACCAGTTGGTATAGAAATAAGTATTACCAAAAAAATTAAACCGGGAAGCGGATTAGGATCAAGTGCGGCAAGTTCGGCAGGTGCGGTTGTAGGTGCCAATTATTTATTGGGTAAACCTTTCCAAAACAAAGATCTGGTTCGATTTGCAATGGCAGGCGAAAAGGTTGCAAGTGGGGTAAAACATGCCGATAATATTACCCCCTGTATCCTTGGTGGAGTTACATTAATCCGTTCTATATTTCCGCTGGATATAATTCAGCTTTCTGCCCCTCCCCTGCATGTAACTGTGGTGCATCCGCAAATTGAAGTTCGTACTTCTGATGCAAGGCAAATTCTTCGTAAGGAAGTTTTGTTGAAGGATGCCATTCGTCAATGGGGAAATATTGCCGGACTGGTAGCCGGATTTCTTCAGGCGGATTATGAGTTGATTGGGCGATCCCTTGAAGATGTCATTATTGAACCAGTTCGAAGCATCCTGATTCCCGGTTTTGATGAAGTTAAAAAAGCAAGTCGCGATGCCGGAGCATTGGGTGGAGGAATAAGTGGTTCCGGTCCGTCTATTTTTATGCTCAGCAAAGAAGCAGATACGGCAACTGACATCGCTACCATTATGAAGGATGTATTTGATTCCATTGGTATCGATTCTAAAGTGTATGTAACCGAAATAAATAATAAGGGATGCGAGGTAGGTGAGAGGTGAAAGGTGAGAGGTCAAAAGTGAAAAGGGAGTTTTCGTTACTTTTTACATACCGAATTTTACTTCCTGGTATTTCTTCCTGGATTTTACTTTTTAATTTTTATTTTTTTAATTTTTACTTTCCCATTATGTTTTTTAATAGTCTCCACCACCAGTCGCCAAGTGTTGATTTCAAAACTGCTACCATACAGGGGCAGGCGCCGGATGGTGGACTGTATTTTCCAGAGCGGATACCGCAGCTACCGGCCGAAATAATATCGCGCCTGGAAAGCTTATCAAGAGAAGAAATTGCCTTTCAGGTAATTCAACCGTATGTAGGTGATACCATTCCTGAAAACAGGCTACGCGAAATTGTATCTGAAACAATTGATTTTCCGATACCCTTAAAAAAGATCCACGATCACTATTATTCACTAGAACTATTTCATGGGCCAACCCTTGCATTTAAAGATATCGGAGCCCGGTTCATGAGCCGATGCCTGGGTCATTTTGCACAGGAAAAAAAGGAACCAATCACAGTGCTGGTTGCTACTTCAGGCGATACCGGAGGTGCAGTTGCCAGTGGATTCCACCAAGTAGATGGAGTGCGGGTGATAATACTTTATCCATCGGGAAAAGTAAGTTCAGTACAGGAAAAACAACTAACCACATTCGGTGATAATATCCATGCACTGGAAGTGCAAGGTAATTTTGATGATTGCCAGCACATGGTGAAACAGGCATTTAAAGATCAGGAACTTACTAAAGCTATTTTTCTTACTTCTGCCAACTCCATAAATGTTGCCCGCTGGTTGCCGCAACAGTTTTATTATTTCTTTGCCCTGCAACAGTGGAAGGATCAACGACCACCGGTAATTAGTGTACCAAGTGGAAATTTTGGCAATATCTGTGCTGGATTAATGGCATGGAAAGCCGGATTGCCGGTGGCTCATTTTATAGCCGCCTGCAATGCAAATGATGTTGTACCAAGATTTTTAGAAACCGGAAAATATTTACCGCTTCCAGCCATTCCCACTATTTCCAATGCAATGGATGTAGGTAATCCCAGCAATTTTGTACGAATCCTGGAAATTTTTGGTCAGGATGCTACGGCATTGAAAGGGGTAGTTTCAAGTTATCGCACGAGTGATGAAAGAACAAGAGAGCTGATTGATGCTGTTTATCATCAGCATTCATACCTGCTGGACCCGCATGGAGCTGTGGCTTATGATGCCTTGCATAACTGGCTGACTGCACATCCGGAGGACAAGGGAATAGTGCTGGAAACTGCCCACCCAATCAAATTTCTGGATGTTGTGGAGCCAGTTATTAAACAATCGATTCCAGTACCGGATGCAATTGGCGAAACGTTAACAAAAACAAAAAAAGTTTATCTTATTGGGAATAAATACGAGGATCTTAAGGCATACTTATTAGATTCTAATCTGTTCTAATCCAATTTTAAACTATCTAAACACAGAAGCGTTTAGTTTCGTAACAGGTATTTAAATTGGTCCCAATCTGAAAAATCGTTGCTATGCTGAATGTGTTATTGGTGGAGGATGAAATTTCGGTGGGTAATCTCATCAACAAGGGATTATCAGAAATGGGCTATAAAATCAGCCTGGCGCCGGATGGAGATATTGGCTATGAAATGGCGACCAAAAACGAGTTTGACATTATGATTCTGGACATTATGTTGCCGGGCATGAATGGATTGGAACTCTGCAAGCGACTTCGCAATAACAAGATAGACACACCCATCCTGATGTTAACTGCGCTTAGCAGTACGGAAAACATTGTAACCGGATTGGATAGTGGGGCGGATGACTACCTTACCAAGCCTTTCAAGTTTGCTGAACTGGAGGCCAGAATCCGTTCACTTGCCCGTCGTAAAAACCAACTGCAAGCAGAGGATTCACATGTTTTACGTGTAGCTGATCTGGAATTAAATCCGGATAGTAAAATGGTTTTACGTAACGGTAAACGGGTAAGCCTCACGTCTACTGAATTCCGTTTGTTGGAATTTCTTATGAAAAACAAAGGCAAGGTTTTATCGCGGATGACAATCCTTGAAAATGTCTGGGGAATCGATTTTAACATCAGTACCAATGTGGTGGATGTATATATTAATTATGTACGGAAGAAAATTGAGAATTCCTTTGATAGAAAATTATTACACACAGTGGTAGGAATGGGTTATGTAATCAAGGAGTCCTGATATGAGAATCCAGACCAAAACCGGTATTCTGTTTACCATCATTACAGCTACTATTATTCTTATAATCAGCTGGACATCCTACTTTATTACCAGAAGTTTCGTGAGCAGGGATTTTTTTAAACGGCTGGAAATAAGAGTGATTGTTGCTACCAAAGTATTATTTGAGCAGGATCATATAACAACCAACACCTATCAGGAATTAAGAAAGAAATACCTGGAGACTCTTACGCAGGAAAAGGAATATGTATTCCGCGTGGATACGATATATAAACTAAAAGACAGAAAAACATTTATACCCTATTCTTTCCTGCAAAATATTGTGCAGCAAAAAGGTATACCCGTTTATTTCAATAAAGGAGATATTGATTTTGCCGGCCTTTTCTATCCGGATGAAACCGGTGATTATATCGTTATAAAATCTGCGGTAAATGAATACGGCATAAGTACGCTGGAGAATCTTAGAAACATCAAAATCGCCACCTTTATTTTAGCTGTCATCATTGTTTACACCACCAGTATCTTCTTCTCCAAAAAAACATTTGAACCGGTTCGGGATATAATTGAGCGAACCAAAAATATCAGTGCATATAACCTTGGATTAAGATTGGAAGATAAGGGTGGCGGTGATGAAATTGCTGAACTGGCTAAGACATTTAACAATATGCTGGACAGGCTGCAGACAGCCTTTGAAACACAGAACAATTTTATCAGCAATGCTTCACATGAGTTGAGGACTCCACTCACCAATATTGTAGGTGAAGCAGACTGGGCATTAACCAGAACCAGAAGCATGGAAGAGTACCAGCAATCCATCACTTCTATTCAGAAGCACGCTGATCACCTGAATAAAATAACATCTGAGTTACTTTCTTTATCACAAATTAGTTTTACAGGTCAACAACAGGAATGGGAGGAAATTGGCGTAGTGGAATTGATTGAGGAATCTGCCTTTTCCGTGAAAAACCTGATAAAAGGCACCGAACTTAACCTGGATATTGCTGAAGAAATAATAAGCAACGAACAACTATCTATTAAAGGCATTAGAACTTTATTGAAATTAGCATTGGGCAATATTATAGCAAATGGCGCCAAATATTCAAATCAGGAAAAAGTAGACCTCAGAGTAAACAAGGCTGGTCAATTCATTGAAATTACGATTGTCGACCGCGGAATCGGCATACCCGCCAATGAGATTTCACGCGTATTTGAACCATTTTTTCGTGCCAGCAACACCAAATCATTTGAAGGATATGGAGTTGGTTTACCACTGGCACTTAATATTATTCGCATACATCATGGAAATATTGAAGTTAAATCTATTCAATCAGTTGGAACAAGTGTAATAATAACACTTCCAGTAAATAAAAACAGTTAAACAAATTTAAGCCCATTCTAATTTTCTTATAATTTTCTTATGATCATCTAACATAAGTTTTAAGCAACACTTAAGAGCCTCTAAGGGCAGCTATTTAGTTTTGTTTAAAATGCTGATCATGAAAAATATTTTATTTCCTACCGATTTTACTTCTCAGTCATTAGGTGTTTTAGAACAGTATATAAAAGGATCCGGCGGGTCCAGTTATACTATAATACTATTTGCAAGTTTCGAAATGCCTGGCTCTGATCAGGATGTTGTTGGTGCCGGCAACAAGCCACATTTACAGGTAATGAATGAAGATTTTCGTAAGGGTTGCAAGAAATTAAAAGAAAAATATACCGATAAAATTGGCAATATTTATTTTAAATACATGTATGGAAATACAAACCAGGTATTTCGCAACTACCTCGAGTTTAATGAAATTGATCAGATCTTTTTTCCTGACGGATTTCAATTATTGCAACCACATCCAAGATTCATTGAGCCTACATCCATTATAAACAATGCAGGGATCCCGGTTATAAGGAAATTACCAACTGCACAGGTAAGCAAGCCAAAACAAACGCCCAGCCTGAAGGCGGAGTTGAGCACTTCCTACTAATCATCAAAACCGGATCACATGTTATTAAGAAAAAATATTCCGTTCTCTTATGTGTTGGGGAAAATAAAAACAGAGCTTCTGTTAATCACGATTTATGCAATTGTGATTGCGGTTTTATATGAAAACTATCATATTACCCGGATTTCCATTCCAATTGCCGTTCCAACGATTCTTGGAACCATCATTTCTCTATTGCTGGGTTTCAGAAGCAACCAGGCCTATGATCGCTGGTGGGAAGCGCGGCATATCTGGGGAGCTATTGTCAATGACTCCAGATCATTATCCAGACAGGTAATCAGTTTTACCAGCAATTTATATGAGGATGAAAATATTCAACGTTTCAGGCAACGTTTGATTAACCGGCAGATTGCCTGGAACTATGCACTGGGACAATCGCTACGCAAAAAATCAGCTTTAAAAGGATTGGATAAATGGATTTCCAAAAAAGACTATGAATATGCAGAGGGCTTTGATAATGTACCGGCTGCCTTATTGGACCTTCATTCACGCGATATAAAAGTTTCGTTGGACAAAGGCTGGATCAATACCTATCAGCATGTTGAACTGGATAGAACAATCAGCCGGTTATGTGATTGCATGGGCAAATGTGAACGAATTAAGAATACTGTATTTCCTGTAACCTACAGCTTATATATACATTTCTCCCTGTTGTTGTTTATTGCTTTACTTCCATTTGGAGTAATCCAGTATTTTGGCATGTTTGAAGTGCCACTCGTTGTTGCGATTTCTGCATCCTTCCTTCTTATTGAAAAGATGGCCATTCACCTGCAGGATCCGTTTGAAAATAAGCCTACAGACACCCCTATGACCAGCATTGCCGCAGGTATTGAAAAGAACCTGAAACAAATGCTGGCCGAAGAAGTGCCTGAGCAGGAACTTGTTCCTGAACAGAAATATTTCATGATGTAACCTATTTCAGATAGGTATTGTACCAGGCTATATGTCTGTTGAGCCGATCGATCTGGTAACTTGGAACCGAAATACCATGGTATTGTTTCGGGTAGATTATCAGTGAGGTAGGAATTCCAACCGATTTAAACGCCTGGTACATTTGTTCTGCGCCTGTTACAGGTACATTAAAATCACTTTCACTTGCCATAAAGAGTGTGGGTGTTTTTATTTTATCAACCTTAAAAAAAGGATAGGACAATGCCAGCCATTTTTCGCGATTTTTCCAGGGGACCCCTAATTCGGTTTCATATTGCGAGATATATTGATCACTTCCATATAGACTAAATTGCAATGCGCTTCCTGCACCGCTTACGGCCGCTTTGAAACGGGTATCCGTTGCAATGGTGTAGTTGGTCGTTATACCACCATAACTCCAGCCACCGAGCCCCAAACGCTCAGGATCTGCAATTCCGGCAGCCATCAAATGATTGGCTGCTCCTATTACATCCATTACTTCCTTATTCCCCCAGTCTCCATAAATAGCCCGAATAAAATTAACGCCCCTTCCACTGCTGCCTCTATAGTTAACCGCAGCTACTGCATAGCCTGCTGCAGCATATACCATTCTGGTCATATCAAAATCAAATTCATCCTGTGCAACCGGTCCGCCGTGAATAAAAATAACCAGCGGAAGCTTTTCTCCGGGTTGATGGGTATGTGGCTTGTATAAGATACCGGACACTTTTGCACCATCTTTACTGGTGGATTGAAATCCTTCAACAATTGGCAATTGCAAGGGGGCCAGAAAGCTATCCTGATGATGTGTCAGCTGGCGAAACTCCCTGCCTTCGAATGCAAATAATTCTGCAGGCAGGGCGGGTGTACTTCTTACAGCAAGAACAGCATTTCGCTTTGAATTATATTCCATTCCATACATACTGTGATCACCGGAACTAAGCGTTTCATTTACACCTGAACTAGCGTTTATACGGATTAGCTGCACTCTACGATCGTCTTCCATCAACGCCAACAGAGACGCTCCATCTGCTTCCCATCGGATATTTTGTACAGGACGGTCAAGTTTGGTAGTAAGCAGTTTTGATTTTTTATCCGAAACCGAAATCACTCCCAATATAGAATGACCATACATGGTAAATGCATCATCGCTTGAACTTTGCAGATAAGCGATCTGTTTGCTATCCGGGCTAAATTCAGGGCGACTGTCAGATCCTTTCCAGGTGGTAAGTGGTTCGGCTATTGCACCTGACTTTAATTCCATCAGAAAAATATCAGTGTTATCGTTTTTATCAGGAACCGGACTACGGTTACTAACGAAGGCCAGTAATTTTCCATCTGGAGAAATGGCTGGTTGGGTTTCTGAATAAATGCCTCTTGTAAGTGTATCCAGTTTTTCTGAACGGATATCAAAAAGGTAAAGATGGGTAGCGGCACTATCCAGGTATCCTTCCCGGTCCTGTTTAAACTGGTAACGGTTAATAACATAAGGCTTCCTAATTTTAGTGGAAGCACTGTCTGAATAATCCGGATCCTGGATACTCATTACCAGTTTTTGGCCATCAGGGGTCCATTCATATTCACTTATGGATCCTTTTATCTTAGTTATCTTTTTCGGCTCTCCACCTTTGGTTGGCAGCAGATAAAGCTGGCTATGCGCATCGCCTCCTCTTGATGCAAGAAAGGAAATATAATTTCCATCCGGACTCCATTTAGGAGCTGATTCACCGGAAGCATCGTAGGTAAGTTGCCAATTCTCCTTTCCATCCCAACTGCTGATCCATAGATCTGAAGAGGATTTATCTTTTGCACTGTCAACTGATCTTACCTGATAAACAATCCAGTTTCCATCAGGTGAAACCTGCGGACCGGATACTGTTTTCATTCTATAGATATCATTCGGCTGAATTGGTCTTTTGGATTGAGCAAATGCAAAAGCTGTGCATGCTATAGCCAAAAGAAGTGTGGTTACTCTTTTCATATATTAAACGGAATAGGGGAAATTACGAATTGCTCAGGGAAAAACAGTAACAAAGAGATAAACAAAAAACAGAAGCACCAGTACAATCCCCTGTAAGATATTGGTACGTCCGGTTCGCAGAGACATCATAACGATCAGCAGTGATAAGAGCAGTAATACAGAAGATTTTGCATCAATCCCCAGGACCAGATCAAAGTTCATCAGTATGGAAACACCGGCAACCACGGGGATGGTTAATCCAATACTCGCCAATGCGGATCCCAATGCCAGGTTTAAGCTTGTTTGCAACCTGTTATTGATTGCAGCACGATAGGCTGCCAGTCCTTCGGGCATGAGTACTACCATTGCAATAATAATTCCAACCAGACTTTTTGGTGCGCCCAAATCAGAAACAGTGGATTCAATAACAGGTGATAAAGACTTACCCAGGAGCACAACTGCAACCAAAGACAGCAGCAGCAATACCAATGAAATCAATGTTTCCTGTGTGCCCGGAGGTGGTGCATGCACTTCACTGTTTTCTTCCCCAATTGCCGGCAGAAAATAATCGCGGTGTCGTACGGTTTGAACAAATACAAAACTTAAATAAATGACCAGGGTAACGATACCAACAAATATCAACTGGGTAGATGAATAACTTGGTCCGGTTTGGGTGGTGGTGAAATTAGGTAATACCATTGTTAGAAAGCAAATCGTGACCAACGCAACCAGTCCGGCACTCATTCCATCCAGACCGAAACTTTGCTCCTTGTGACGCATGCCTCCAACCAGTAAACAAATCCCTGTAATAGCATTAAGGATGATCATAACGGCAGCAAAAATGGTATCGCGGGCAAGTGTTTCGGATCCTGGTCCCCCTGCCATAATAAGCGAAACAATCAAGGCCACTTCAATGGTGGTTACAGCAATTGCGAGCACCAGTGTTCCATAAGGTTCGCCCACTTTATGTGCCACCACTTCTGCATGGTGAACCGCAACTAATACGGCACTGATCAATCCTCCAATTAATATGAGATTATACCAGGCAGGATAGGTTTCAGGTTTCAAAAAATAAAATAGCAATGCCAGGAAAGGAACGAAGAATGTCCAATTACGTATCAACCTAATAAATTCCATACCTGATTTTTTTGCTGTTACCCAATATAAAGCAAAAGAGGGTACCATTTGGTACCCTCTTTAAAATTTATAACCCTATTGTCTTAATCGAATTTGAGATCTAAACCAAGACCTCTCAATTCATGAATCAATACGTTGAATGATTCAGGAACACCGGCTCTTGGAATATTGTCACCTTTAACGATGGCCTCATAAGTCTTAGCCCGACCAATGATATCATCTGATTTAATGGTTAACAATTCCTGCAGGATATTGGATGCACCATATGCTTCCAGTGCCCACACTTCCATTTCACCGAAACGCTGGCCACCGAACTGTGCTTTACCACCCAGCGGCTGTTGTGTGATAAGAGAGTATGGTCCGATAGAACGTGCGTGCATTTTATCATCCACCATGTGGTGCAGCTTGATCATATAAATGATACCCACTGTTGCTTTCTGGTGGAAGCGATCGCCTGTTTCACCATCATACAGATATGTGTGCCCCATCATAGGAATACCTGCTTCCTGGCAATGTGCTTCAATTTCGTCTGTTGATGCACCGTCAAAAATTGGTGTTGCGAAACGAACATTCAGCTTTTCACCTGCCCAGCCAAGTACAGTTTCGTAAATCTGTCCGAGGTTCATACGGGAAGGTACACCAAGCGGGTTCAGTACGATATCAACCGGCTCCCCGTTTTCGAGGAATGGCATATCTTCTGCACGTACAATCTTGGCAACGATACCTTTGTTACCATGGCGACCGGCCATTTTATCTCCCACTTTCAGCTTCCGCTTAACAGCGAGATAAACTTTCGCCAGTTTCAATACACCAGCAGGCAATTCATCACCGATACTGATATTGAATTTTTCGCGCTTATAACGACCCAGTTCTTCGTTGTACTTGATGCTGTAGTTATGCAACAGAATATTAATCTGGCTATCGATTTTTTCATCACCAGACCAGCCAAGCGGATTGATATTCAGGAAGTCAAGTCCCGCCAGATTTTTGGCAGTGAATTTCGCTCCTTTTCCAATCTGCATTTCACCGAAATTATTGCTAACACCGGCAGATGGCTTTTCCTTTAACAGGGTTTGTAATTTGCTGAGCAATACTTCCTGGAGATCTGCTGTATTTTTCTCGTGCACTTTTTCTACTTTCTCCAATGCTGCTTTCTCACGAACTTTTGCATTCTTATCTTTCTTCGCACGCTGGAAAAGTTTTTTATCAATTACCACCCCTTCCACACCGTTTGGTGCTTTCAGAGAGGCATCTTTTGCATCACCGGCTTTATCACCGAAGATGGCACGAAGCAGTTTTTCTTCCGGTGTAGGATCGCTTTCACCTTTAGGTGTGATCTTACCGATCAGGATATCACCTTCTTTTACCTGGGCACCGATGCGGATTATACCGTGCTCATCGAGGTCTTTGGTAGCTTCTTCTGAAACGTTTGGAATATCCGGAGTCAGTTCTTCTTCACCCAGTTTGGTATCACGAACTTCCAGTTCATATTCAGAGATATGAATAGAAGTGAATAAATCTTCGCGAACTACTTTTTCGTTGATTACGATCGCATCTTCAAAGTTGTATCCTTTCCATGGCATGAAGGCCACTTTCAGGTTACGACCCAGTGCAATTTCACCACCCTGAACCGCATATCCTTCTGTCAGAAAATCTCCTTCTTTCACCTGCTGGCCTTTCTTAACGGCAGGCTTGAGGGTAATGGAAGTTTCCTGGTTGGTCTTCTGGTATTTGGTCAGTTTATAGATGATCAGGTCTTCTTCGAAGCTTACCAGACGCTGTTCGTCGTTCCGATCGTAGCGGATATGTATTTCATTACCATCAACGTATTCTACCACTCCATTTCCTTCAGAAAGAATCTGAACACGCGCATCGCGGGCAGCTTTCGCTTCCAAACCGGTACCAACGATGGGAACCTGTGGTTTGATAAGCGGTACAGCCTGACGTTGCATGTTTGATCCCATCAGGGCACGGTTGGCATCATCATGCTCAAGGAATGGAATCAGGGAAGCTGACAAACCAACAATCTGGTTTGGTGCAACGTCCATGTATTCAACCTCTGTTTTATCGAGAATCGGGAAATCACCTGTTTCACGGCTGGTGATTTTCTCATCAGCGAACTCACCATTTGCAGCAAGCGGAGTATTTGCCTGGGCAATTTTAGCAGTATCTTCTTCTTCAGCACTCAGGAAGGTCAATTCCTTCATGTTTACTTTACCATTCTCTACTTTACGGTAAGGTGTTTCAATAAAGCCCATCTCATTGATCTTTGCGTGGACGCAAAGCGTTGAGATCAGACCAATGTTCGGACCTTCCGGAGTTTCGATGGTACACAGACGACCGTAGTGAGAATAGTGTACGTCACGAACCTCAAAGCCTGCACGCTCCCGGCTCAAACCACCTGGTCCGAGTGCTGAAATACGACGCTTGTGCGTGATTTCAGAAAGCGGGTTGGTTTGGTCAAGGAACTGCGACAACTGGCTGGTTCCAAAGAAAGAGTTGATAACAGAAGACAGGGTACGCGCATTGATCAGATCAACCGGCGTAAATACTTCGTTATCTCGAACATTCATACGCTCGCGGATGGTACGGGCCATACGAGCCAGACCAACACCGAATTGCGCATACAACTGCTCACCCACGGTACGAACCCGACGGTTACTCAGGTGATCGATGTCATCGATCTCAGCTTTACCATTGGTTAAACGTACCAGGTATTTGATAATCTCAATGATATCTTCCTTGGTCAAAACTTTATGATCAAGTGGATATTCGAGGTTCAGTTTACGGTTGATTTTGTAACGACCAACTTCTCCAAGATCATATCTCTTGTCGGAGAAGAAGAGTTTGTCGATGATACCACGTGCTGTTTCATCATCAGGCGCATCCGCTCCGCGTAACTGGCGGTAGATATGCTGAACCGCTTCCAGTTCACTGTTGGATGTATCCTTGTTAAGGGTATTGTAGATGATTGCATAATCACCGCCCACATCTTCCCTTTGCAGGAATACGCTCTTTACATCCATATCCACGATCACGTCAATCGCTTCTTCATCCAGGATGGTATCACGCTCCATTACTACCTCGTTCCGCTCGATGGAAACCACCTCACCTGTGTCTTCATCCACGAAATCTTCTACCCAGGTACGAAGTACACGGGCAGCCAGCTTTTTGCCAAGGTATTTATCAAGTGCTTTCTTTTCTCCTTTTACTTCATCGGCCATACCGAAAAGTTCAAGGATATCTTTATCCGTTTCGAAGCCAATAGAACGCAACAAAGTAGTTACAGGGAACTTCTTTTTACGATCGATGTAGGCATACATCACGTTATTGATATCGGTAGCAAATTCCATCCAGGCTCCTTTGAAAGGAATTACCCGGGCAGAATAGATTTTGGTACCATTCGGGTGGATGGACTGGCCAAAGAAAACGCCAGGTGAACGGTGCAATTGGGAAACAACTACACGCTCTGCTCCATTAATTACAAAGGTACCACGAGGGGTCATGTACGGAATGTTTCCAAGGAAAACATCCTGTACAATGGTCTGGAAATCCACGTGCTCTTCGTCGTTACAACTAAGACGCAACTTGGCTTTCAATGGAACTGCGTAGGTAAGTCCGCGCTCCATACACTCTTCAATTGTGTAACGGGGAGGATCGATAAAATAATCGAGGAACTCCAGCACGAAAATATTTCTGGTATCGGTGATCGGAAAGTTTTCCTTAAACACCTTAAACAGACCTTCGTTGTTCCGCTTGTCGGGAGTGGTTTCTAATTGAAAGAAGTCTTTAAACGATTGAATCTGCACTTCCAGCAGGTCAGGAGCTTCAGCGAGGTGTTTGATCTTACCAAAGTTGATCCTGGTGTTCTGTTTAGTTGAAGACATATGTATTTTAAACCGGTTTTAAAGTCTTATGCACTGATTTTAAGGAATTTACAATTAAATGGCCATATTGTAAGATTCCCTGATAGCTATCCGAATATAGTAAAACGGACGGCAAAGGTAATTGAAATAATTCAAAAGGCAAAAGCCAAAAGTTAAAAGTTGGAGCACTCCACTGCTATTGGCCTACCCTATAAATTCAGGCGCAGGATAACCTGTTCACCTACCCTTCGGCCCTGAATCAGGCCGTTTTCAATGGCGGGGCGGTAATGGATGCCTCCATACAGGCGGGATATGGCCGCTTCTTCACTTGCTTTCAAAAAAGAAGGGAAACTCCGGTCGGGTAAGCCATAGGGACGCTCGGTATTGTCAACAAATGAAAAATTATCGCCATATATTTTGGTCAGAACAGTAGCTGCTGCAGAGGAGACCACACTATGACCGCTTGGATATTCAGGAAAAGGGGGTGTTTGCAGTATTGGCCTCCAGGATTCACTGATATGACTATTGATATAGGTTTCAGGGCGAATCAGCTGGCTATTGTATTTCTCTTCCCAGCAACTGATAAAGGCATCAAAAATGGCAATGGCGGTAAGGGTGTATGCCCTGGCTGCCTGTTGAATAGAAGCATTCCGCATACTACTGGCCAGTCCGGCTATCTGCATCCAATGTCCGCCGGGGGAGATTTTTTTGGTGGCAAAATTCAGGTGCCCCTGCATGGTGATATGAAAGGGATTACAGTCCCAAAATGCAGCAATCGCTTTTTGTTCATCCGTCAGTGAAGAGCAAACAGTGAAAACTTCCAGTGCTTCCTTATAAAATGCAGAACCCGGCTCTATAGAAAATGCTGTTATCTGAACTGGCCGAAAAGCAGCTGAACTATCCAATGTAAGGCAACGGATCATTTTCCAGTTGGGTTCCACTGCCGCCATATAACCGGGAGGAGTTGGCAGCCAGGTTCCGGGCGTTTTCTTTAACTGGTAACGACGGATACTCCTGGTTTCCTTGTAGCGATCGCGACCGGCCCATGCCAGAATGCTATCCGCAACATATTTACCTGCTGCAAGGGATGCAGTAAGCTTTTTGTCGGCTTTTCTTTTTGTAACTTCTTCCTTTATCAGTACCTGCATCGAATCAGAAAATTGTTGCTCTGAAAAAAGCAATTGCCGGCCGGTAATCCGAAATGCTTCCAATGCTGCCAGCACCGGATCTATGTTTTTTTGCAGGACTGGAACACCTGCCCATCCGGGAAGCCGTCCACCCATCGAGGGAATTCCTGCCTTCTTATCGGAAGCGAGGGTTTCGTAGGCAGCTAAATGAGCGTACACATAAATCCGGCTGGCTACAGGCGGAGAAAAGATGTCATGCACCATTACATCCGTCAGTAGTTGCTGGGCCTTGTACAATGGGTTCGCGTCCATCCTGTTTTCTACTTGAGAAAATCCGGTGGCATAGCAACCGAACAGAAAACAAAAAAGAACTTGTACTGCTCTCATTACTGATTAATTTTTATTACCTGAACCGGACCGTTATTAGAAACAACAATCAACAGAGGCTGTTTGGATGATTTGTTTAAGAGGGCTGTCTTTCTAACATCTCCGTAAAGAAAAGTACCGGTTTGCATAGGTGAAACAGGCATAAATTTACGATTCTCCAAACCCTGAAGCAATAGTCCGGCACTGGCATCTGACTGGCCGAATTGAACGCGATAGGCTTCAAAATTACCAGCCAGATAAAGATCTTTTTTGCCATCCTGGTTCCAGTCAACAATCTGTACTGACTGCAAAGAAGAAACCTGCGCTTCAACAGGAAGCGGATCAAATTTCCAGGGTTGTTTTCCTTCATTCCAAAGAATACCCGAAGAAAGGTTGTTTACCTTATGCCTACTCATATTTTTTCTGCGGCCTGCAGGAATGATATCCTCTACAGTAACATCTGCGTAGTTTTTATAATAGACAAATTTCTTTCTGAGCGGTACGACCTGTTCCAATAGTTCATCGCGGGAAGCTGCCGGATAGGATTTGCCTCCTATGTAATAAGTCAGTAAAGGATCCGGAGTTCCGTTCTGATCAATATCTGTGGTGAATAATTCCACCGGTTCTTTTTCACTTGCTTTGAATTGCAGATTGGTTCCGGCATTGCCCAGAATAAAATCCGGATCTCCATCTCCATCCAGGTCTTCGGAAGTGATGGAGCGCCACCAGCCATATAAATTCACTGGAAGGATGGCATTACCGGGAGCCAGCTTCCCCTTGTTATTCTCGATAATCTGCAAACTCATCCAGTCGCCGGCCAGTATTAATTCCGGATAATCATCTTTATTAATGTCTGTCCATGTTGCTGCGGTATTAGCACCGGGTTGTAAAAGGAAAGCATATTCCGATGTGATATCAGTAAATTTCAGTTTGTCCTTTTGACTATCATTGCGAAGCAAATAGGAACGTGCTGCCATTGGATATGCACCCGGAACATACATCCCTCCTACCCAGAGATCGAGATCGCCATCTTTATCAAAATCTGCTATAGCCAGCCCCTGTTTAGGAGATAACATGGATGGAAGTGCGTCCGTCATTTTCTGAAATCCGCCCTTGCTGTCATTGATGTATAAACGATCCTGATATTCGGGTGATCCTTCTCCATATTCGTTTCCTCCACTCACCACATAAAGATCCATATCACCATCGCCATCCGCATCAAAGAAAGCTGCCTGTACATCTTCGAAATCCTGATCCACGGACCATGGCCCCTGCAGAAGTTCAAATTTTGCATTGGGTTTTTGCAGATATAAAACAGCCGACTGGCCAATCGGTGCTCCAATAAAAACATCGTCTAATCCATCTCCGTTTACATCGGCGCTGGCCAATGCCGGTCCCATTCGTGATAACATATACGGTAGCAGCGTTTCATCCTTAAAATCAATAAAATCATTTTCTTTATGACGGAAGGAAAGTCGGGCTGAACTACTGATATCTTCCATCCATTTTTTGGCAGGCAGGGCAATGGCCGGAGCTTGTTTTACAGAAGCTTCTGGAATAGCAAATGAATGAAGTTTATTTAATTCAGGTTTCGGATGCAAGGTGACCTGCTGATCGGGCCATTGGATTTTTATGGTGTCTATTTTTGTATTTTCAGACACACCAAAAACCAGGCGATAAGATTGAGAGGACTGATACCCTCGCACCGGAAACAGTTCCTGCATTTGTCGAGTTCCATTGGAGCAAATCAATTCGACCTTTGAGCCAATTGCAAAAAGATTCGGTTTATTGCCTTTCAATTCTATTGCTATATGGTCTGATTTTCGGGATGCTGTTGCTGTATTTTCAAAAAGTTGAACGGGATCATTATTGTTTACAACCACCAGGTCCAGGTCACCGTCATTATCAAGATCAGCATACACCGCAGCATTTGAAATAGCAGGTTGCTGCATGCCCCATTCCGCAGATTTGTTAGAGAAGGTTAAATCGCCGTTGTTTCTAAATAAATAATTATTGAGTTTATTGGAGGGCATTTTTTGTACGAGTGCATGGGTTTGAAATTTCTGGTGACCGTTTTTCGCTGCTTCAACTCTTGCATCGGCCACAGTATATTTCATGAAATCCATATCCGTATAATCACGTAAATAACCATTGCTTACAAAGGCATCTTTCCATCCGTCCAGATCAAAATCGGCGAATAAACCCGACCAGCTCCAATCGGTATTCGACAATCCCGCCAACTGTCCAATTTCAGAAAAGCGAAGGTTTCCGTTCTGATCAATTCCCTGATTCAATTGGAGCATATTGCGCATCTGCTGTTTATAATAACCACTATCCCAGAGAAGGTGATATTGGTCATATTCATCAGGCCCCTTTAGCATTTTCTGCCGGTGATTATCCTCCGGCAGCATATCAAGCGTAAACAAATCGAGCCATCCATCATTGTTGATATCAGCAATATCAGCGCCCATTGAATACTTGGAAATATGCGACATGGATTTTTCCACCTGCTCAGAAAAGGTTCCGTTCTTTTTGTTGATATACAGGCAATCTTTTTCTGTATAGTCGCTTGTTGTGTAGAGATCAGGCCAGCCATCGTTATTCAAATCACTTACGGTAACACTCAGACCAAAATTCAATGCATGATTGATAATACCTGCTTTCAGCGTATTATCTTCATAACTGGCAATTCCATTTTTACTACCATTGTTTCTAAAAAACCGATTGCCAAAAGCATAGTTAGGTGTCGCCCGGATTTTTCTTGTATTCAGAAATGGATTATAAGTATGATTGGAATGATTCAGCAGAAACATATCCAGGTCTCCGTCCAGATCATAATCAAAAAATACGGCCTGTGTGGATTGTGTGCCGGGTGCATCGAGTCCGAACTCAACTGCTCTTTCCCGGAAGCTTGGCTTTCCATCTTTAACGCCTTCATTGATAAACAATTCATTTCTTAATTGTAGGGAGTCATCATATTTTCCCGAATGGCAGACATAAATATCCAGTCGGCCATCACCGTTTACATCCGCTACACTTACACCGGTAGACCATGTTCCATTACCTGCAACACCTGCTGTTCCGGTAATGTCTTCAAATTGGAGTCCTCCTTTATTCAGAAAGAGTTTATTGGGAACCAGGTTGCCGGAGAAAAAAAGATCCTGCAATCCATCCTGATTAAAGTCACCAACCCCAACTCCTGAACCATTGTATAAATATTCATAACGGAAGACATGCAGGCTATCTGTTTCTGTAATCGTATTGATGAATTGTAATCCACTTTTTTGCGGATCAATTTGTTTAAACAGCGCCTGGACAGATTGGGCATGCGTGTTGTTTACAATCAACAGCAGACTGTAAATAACAAACATTCTTATCAGAATTAAACAACGCACTTATTTGAGATTAGTCAAGGTTAATTTTTTCATCTCCTTGTTTGTAGGGAGTGAAGATCATCATGAGGGTCATCATTTCATCGGTGGTTTTCATATCGCCCTGGGAGAAAATGGTTTTAGGCGGACTGTTTGGATTGAAAGGATTATCGGCAGTGTTATCATACTCACATTCCAGCCGAACCACCGAACCTTTCGGAATTTTAACCGGTGAACGGAACTGATAAATTTCCTGCCAGCGAAAATCCCAGTTGGGAATATTGACAAGGCGGATGGTATCACCGCCCTGGGTAAGCGCATAGGCTTTAAAAGATTTACCAATCAGGTGCATATGAGGCCACACATGTAAGAGTGATTGATCTTCACTTGGGTTGGTTACCTCGAGTGTGAATTTTTGTTTCTCGTTCGCCTTGATATAAAAAATGGGTTCGATCTGGCGTTCACCTATACCGCCTGATCCGAAACTCACTACTTTAACCGGACGTTTAACCGGTGTCTTTTTGAAGAAAAGATTGACACCGCCTTTAAACAGTTCATCCACTGCAATCGGACTAAAATGTACGGTCATAAGTATTACGCCGCGTTTGGGAAGGATCCATCCAAAATCCTGCGGATAGGCTTCGTAGCGGGCGCCGGGGATCCATCCGCCATAATAGGTTATTGTACGACGGTAGGGTTGATACTGGTCAAATTTCCTGCGATCGTCGAAGGTCAGGTTAATCAGTTTATGTGATTTGTACAAATCAATTTTTTCGTCGGGAACGGAATGAATGGCATAATTCACATGGTGTACCAGGGATTTATTATTGGCTACAAATTCAATGGCTTCTATATTGAAGGAATCGCTTAATTCAAAGGGAAGTTTGAAGATGACAAATTGTTCTACATTCCCTCCGATAACGGGAAAGCTGTCTTCGATTTGAAGAGTAAGGTCAGGTTTGCGATGATAGGCAGTGCCGGAAATTATTGGCTGCGAAGCGGTCTTGTTGTTCTTTGATGGTTTTCCCTGAGGAGCACCATTATCGACCCAGCTTACAATTTTGGAGATATCCGTTTGTGACAAGGAACGGTCATTGGCGAAATGTACATAACTGTTATCAGCTTTCCAGGGTGGCATATAGCCGCTTTGAACTACCTCCTTAACGAATTTGGAACGTTTGGCTACATCCTGATAAGAGGTAAGCGTAAAGGGGCCTGCTTCTCCGGGTTTGTGACAGGGGGTGCAGTTCAAGGTAATGATAGGTTCTATGTCGTCTGTCCAGGTATAGGCTTGCGCATGGGCAGAGAGTTGGATTATCAGCAAAAAGATCAAAGCAGTTAAAAAATTCTTACACATATTCATAGCAGCATTAAAATTCGTTAATCAGACAGCCCACAGGTTGGTTTATTTTTTGCGTTACAGGAATGTTTGACTGTGTTTGCCTGATGGCATCTCTCAGGTATTCTCTGGAAGCTTTGGTTCTTTTTTTTCCAAGCTCAACAGCCCAATCATCTATTGCGCCCCGATAAATAAGAGAAGCTTTGTCTGTCATCAAAACCACTTCAGGTGTTATTGTTGCTTCGACAGCTTTTACCACAGTCATTTTTTCATCCACAACTAAAGGAAAACTCAGTTTATATTTTGCAGCAAACTGCTGGATTTCTTTTTTTGAAAACGTGGTACCGGGAATAATCCCAATAGCCTGGATTTGATCCGAATAATCATTGGCGAGTTGTTGGATAACAACTGCATAATTTTTACTTAAAGGACATTCCGGAGAAAGGAAAACCAGCAGTGTCCATTTGTTCTGCTGCAGAATTCCGGCATTGTAAGGAAGGTTAACCGCTTTAGCAGAAAATCTATTCAATGCATCTTCATCAAAGGGACCAAGAAGCCCCTGCGCCTGCAATGCATGCATGGAGGTTAACAGTAAAAACAGTAATCCCAAACACATTTTCCTCATAACTCAAAGTACAAAAATTTAACGGACCAAACTGCTCTAAAAGAATAAAACCCCGGATCCATTGGACCGGGGTTTTATATAGTTGATAATCATTATTGTTTATCCCACCAAACGCGACCAAAAGCATCGCCAGGACCACTTCCGTATTCCGGATCGGAACCCATTTGTTCGAAGGCAGCCGCCTGATTTTCAAACAACAAACTCGTTGTAGGTAATGGCGAAAGAGACGCCCTTCTTGGCAAAGGAAGAGTAGCTCCATTTGATTTCAATTCAGACCAGGCGAGAACAGAAGTTGTATTTGGGAACCCTGTTCTTTTCCACCAAGCCCAGGCTTCCATTGGATTTCTGTAGAAATCAAGGTAAGCCTGAACAGCAATCAACTCCGTAGCTTTAGCAGGGTCATACTTAACTCCCACTTCCTCATAATAGGCATCCTTCTCGCTTGCAGTAACTTCAACGTAGTCAGGAATTTTTGCCAATTTGGCTTGCTGATTATACAAATCGATAGAGGCCATAATTCCATTTTTATACCATACTTCAGCATCTGATCCTGCAATCCCTCTTGCCGCAAGATCCGCCCTGATAAAGCAATATTCTGCATAAGTTAAAACAGGGAAAAATGCTGAACCGTCACCTGCAGTACCATAACTGTGATTTGGGGTAAAAATGCGATGTTGCAGTTCAGAAAAAGAGCTGTCTTCCTGATAAAGAGCTGCATTTGCGGGAATTTTTGAATCATCCGGACTAGTCCAACTCCCTACATATTCCTGATCTGCATTTACTCTGTAAAATATTCTAAGTCTTGGATCATCTTTAGCATTCATAAAATCAACAACCGGCTTACCTGCAAGAAATCCACTGGGGTTCCAGTTGCCAGTTGCATTTGCATAAGAAGGCCCAGCTTTAAGCATCCATGAATCACTAATGGAAGCCATTTGATCAGGGTCTGCAAATACTTCATTTGCAATGGCAGTCAATTTTGCCACATCCCTTTTCATTAATCGCATTCCTATTTTTAAACGTAATGCATTACCCGCTTTTATCCAGTTAGTAACATTCCCATTGAAAAATGGATCATTATTACCCAATGCAACCTGATTTGCCGAATTTGCTTTTAAGGAGGCAACCGCCCCTTTGATTAAATTATCAGTTTGGGTGAAAATTTCCTGCTGCGAGTCATATTTTGGTGTAATTGTCCCACCATAACGTGCCTGGAAAGCTTCAGAAAACGGAATACTGCCATTTATATCGCTAACATAAAAAACATAATAAGAAAGCAGGATTTCACTAACAGCTTTAATTTGAGCATGTGAAGCTTTTTCTTCATCAGGCATCTTATCAATTATCTCAATAGCATCCATTAACGCTACTCCTACATTACCATAAAAGTTGCCATATCGATAATTAAACTGAGCACTCGGTAAATTAAAGTTGGCACCGTTACCAGCCGAAGGCGTCGTATACTGTAACCAATAATTTAATTTTCTATAAACATCATAATAGTACTCAAAATCATTGGCAATAGAAATTGAACCTCTGAGAAACTGATCCTGAGGATTAACCTCGTATAATGTCGTAGGTGCAATGTTTGCTGCAACAAATTTATCCTTATTACAGGAGGTTGTAACCATTGTTCCAGCTAACAGAAGACCTATGGAAATATTTTTTAAATTTTTCATTTCTTTTACAAGTTTAAATTAAACTTAGAAGGTAGCATTTACATTAAAACCCAGGCTTCTTACCCATGGATAGCCACCATATTCAGCAAAAGCTGCAGCTCTGTTGCTATAGATAGATTCTGGATTAATTCCGTCTTTAGTTGTAGTATATAGATATCCAAGGTTACGACCAGTGATTCCTACTCTTAAGGAATTCATTTTAACCTTATTAACCAGAGATTTTGGAAGATTATACCCAATTGAAACTTCTCTTACAGCAACCCATGAATTTTCAAAAACTGAGTATTCACGAATACCTGAAGCCCACTGAGATAAATTCTCATAATAAGCGTATGCAGGTATAGGCTTTAGCAAACCTTGTTTTATTGCTTCATCATAGGTCATTCCACCCAGATCAACTAAATCTCCAGAAGCGTTTGTAGCTGTCAAACCATCAGCCAGTACGCCTTGAGGAATAATTCCGTCATTTCGTGTAACACCATTCCCATCTACATATGATACACCACCTGATTCCTGGTCACGCCCAAACAAAGAGTTTTTTAATGACCCGTTGGCAGATCCATACTGGTGAGTAGCTGATGCCATCAAACCACCGATTTTTGCATCCAATTGAACATTCAATACAAAATTCTTATAATTCAATGTTTGAACAGTACTTGCCAGATACTTTTCCATTATGCTTCCGAGAACTTTTCTGGTGCCATCGTAATCCTGCTGACGCATAAAACTATAATATCCACCAGTAGAACCAAAACTCGGTGTTCCAATTACTCTTTGACCATTTGAAGGATGCGCAACAGGCTGACCATTAGCATCTCTTTTTTGATAGGTGGCAAATGCAAACCCTGTTTCTACAGTTCCATAGTCTCCACCTGCAACAGCTTTGGCTACTACATCTGCACCAAATGCCAACTCCAGATCAATGGAATTAACTCCTTCTGCAATTGAAATAATTTTGTTACGGTTTCTAGTAAACGTAATTGTAGAGTTCCAGGTCAAATTTTTAGTTCTGATTGGCGTTGCTGTAAGCAACACTTCAATTCCCTGATTTTGTACGTTACCTCCATTTACAATTCTGGAACTTATTCCACTTTCTGATGGAGCTGATAACGGGAAAATTTGGTTGTAAGTATTCTTTTTATACCATGCTATATCCAAACCAAGGCGGTTGTTAAAGAACCTTACATCGGCACCGAATTCTAATTCACGGGTTAATTGATTCTTTAGAGTTAGATTACCTAAGGTATTTCCATCAAATCCATAAACAGACTGATTTCCATTTCCTGCATTGTTAAAAGTACCAACTAAACCATAAAAACCGGTACGGTTTGTAAGTTGAGGATCTGTATCAAGACCACTCCACGAAATAGCGCCTCTTAACTTACCAAAAGAAAGTGCTGAGAAGTTCTTAACAGCTTCCATTTCGGAAAATACCCAGGACAACCCGACACTTGGATAAAAATAGGAATTACTTCCACTCCCATCGCGATATGTAAGTGTAGATGACCAATCATTACGTGCACTAAAATTTAATATCAATTGGTCTCTCCAAGAGACATCTCCATATGCATAAATTGCATCAGTTCTTCTACCAGCTGCTGGATTAGCAGCGGTTTGTGCAGGATTTATTGAATTATTTATAGCAAATAGACCTGGAATTTTCAACCCTCCGCTAGTGTATGAATTATTATACATTCCTCCAATATTGCGAAAAGTTTCCCCTCCCACTGAAAGAGATGTGCTAAAATTATCAGACAACTCTTTCTGTGCATTTAAAAGCCCCTGAATCCGGAAAGTTTGCCAGTTATTTTGTGAAATTTCATAGGCACCACCTGCAAAACCAACACCACTTCCCAGCTGTTTTCTTTCATAGAAATCAGTATAGTAATTGGTATTTGTTCTAACTAATGCACTCAGCCAGGAATTGATTTTAATATTCAGATCAATATTTGCCAGGATATTGTTTTCCGTTCTTTCACGATTATCTTCATATAATCCAAAGAATAATGAACCTAACCTATATGGGTCGTTCAAGTTAGCATTTTGACTTCCCAGATATCCTCCTGCTGTTTCGTTGATATAGTTCTCAGCATAATATCCAATATCCACATGCCTTGGCATATAATATGTAAATGCAAAAAGCGGGTTATTTCTACTACCCTGGCGAACAGGATTCTTTGATTTTGTATTAGTATAATTTACACTTGCATCCAATGAAACTGCATTTGATACTTTATGTGTAGCCCTTAATGTGAAACTGTTTCTTTTCAAATCATTATTAGGCATTATACTGGTATTGAACAAATTACTATAAGACAAACGGAAGGTGGTTTTCTCATTTCCGCCTTCAACTGCAACGTTCGAATTTATGAACTTGCCAGTACGGAAATAATCAAGCGGGTTGTTTGCTTCATATTTAATCATTCTTCCATCAGCTTCTTTAACCATACCGCCATCAAACTTTGGCCCAAAAGAATATCCGCCAGAAAAATAGGCAGCATTGGCAACATCGATCAGTCGGTTACCCTCTGCATCCGTTTCAAATGTTGGATATATACCACCACCATATTGATTTTGCAGATCTACCAATCGATACGCTTTATCAAATGACTCGGTATGTGAAAAACTAAGACCCAGTCCTTTTTTTGCTGAACCTTTTTTCGTAGTAATTAATAGAACGCCACTTTGTGCTTTTGAACCATACAATGCACTTGCAGCAGCTCCTTTCAAAACTGTAACACTCTCGTAATCGTCCGGATTAAGGTTTTTCATGATGTTCCCAAAGTCCGGATTTTCTCCCCATGAATCATTTCCGGTTGTGCCTGGTTCAATAAGGATACCATCCAATACTACTAGTGGATTTGAGTTGTTACTAGAGAATGAAGTATTTCCACGAATACGAATTCGTGAACTGGATTGTGGACCGCTAGCACCCTGATTAATCATGACACCAGCAACTTTTCCCTGTAATGCATTAATTACATTTGCATTATTGGCTCGGGTTAATTCCTCTCCTTTTACTTCTGTAATGGCATAGGATAATTTACGTGTTTGCTTTTTAACACCGAACCCTGTTACCACAACTTCATCCAGGCTTTTATCATCCTTTTGCAGCTTAACTAAAATTTCATTTTTTCCAATTGTAGAAACTTCCTGGGACAAATACCCAATGGCACTGAAAACTAGTGTCCCTTCATTTGATAAGCTAATCAGGAAACCACCCTGGGCATCAGTAGCACCACCAGTTCGGGATCCTTTAATTACAAATGTTGCTCCTGAGATTGGAGCTCCTTCTTCATTTTGAACAGTACCTGTTACTGTTCTCTTTTGCTGAGCAAAGGCGTATGCCGAGAATACGCTCAGGAATAATAGCAAAAGCATTCGAACCGTTGTTCTTTTCATTGCAGTTGAGTTTATGATTAATTATAAATTCCGAAGGTTTGTGGCTGGATATTTCCCAGACGTTTGGTTTTTTTGTGCACTTCCCGGTCATAATGTTCCATTACAAGGGCAGCTGCACCATAGAGTTCATCTTTAATTCCCACTGAAGAAATTTCAATGGCCGTGTGTTCAGCCAATCGGGGTATGGAATGTTCATTGATCGCCTGTTGAATTGGAGCACTCCATAATTTTCCTGCAGCCGCTCCCCGCCCACTCAGGATAATCAGCTCGGGATTCAGGATATGGATCAGGATAGCAAGTCCCCTTCCTATATTATAGCCTATTTCAGAAATCAATTCGATACAGAATTTATCACCCTTTAATGCCATGCGGATGATTGCATTGCAGGCTTCTTCCGGATTGGAAACAGTGATTGCAGGAAGATTAGTTATCTTTCCCTGCTCAATCCCTTTGATAGCTTTTTCCACCAACACCAATAAGGATGCTTCCGTTTCCAGGCATCCGGTTTTTCCGCAACTGCATAATTTGTTGCTGCTGAAAATGGGGATATGACTGAATTCCCCTGCAAACCCATTATTGCCCCGGAACAATTCACCATTCAATACCATTCCCAACCCAATACCCCAGCTGATATTCACGACCATTACATTCCGCTTGTCTCTTGCTGCTCCAAAACGATATTCAGCCAATGCTACCAGGCTGGAATCATTGTCGATGAAAACAGGTAAATGCAGCCGATCCTGCAGCAACTTTTGCAAACTTTCATTCTCCGAGCGGAAAAATGAATAATTGATTCCTTTCTCCAGATCAATAAAACCGGGCATTCCAATACCTATGCCAATAATCCGTGATATATCCAGACCCGATGCCTGAATATGTTTTTCTATCAGATTACACAGAATGTTCAGTGCTTCCGGTTCACTACCCAAATTCAGTTCATGCCGCTCAATAGGCGTCACAAACGCATGATCCATGGTGAGAATCCCTATTCTGGTAAATAACTGGTCCATTGCAACTGATACGATATAACCAAAGTTTTTATCCAGTGAATACAACATGGGACGGCGCCCCCCTTTTGAAGGGGCAAATCCCAATTCCACCACATCGCCAGCCCCCTTCATCTCACTCAACAGTTTATTCGTAACCGGTAAGCTGCGATGAATCCGCTCGGATAAATCCGTGCCGGAAAGCTTTTTACCGAAATAAAGCTGTTTAATAATCCTTCTCTTAATCGAACTCATGCAGTGGTTACTTATACCTAAAAAATCAGAGCCTTAACCGAATTTTTAACAAATTAGGAATACTTCCTTAAATATTAACAAAAGCATATCAATATTTTAATAATTCTTGTCTAGTTATTTTATTATTACTGATTATTAACCAAACAATACTAATTATTAACTCCTATTGAGGGGAAAATTGAAGAAGCAGTGCTTTGCACCAAAGCCATTTTAAAAAAAGATGGGAATTGATTAGCGCCGGCGACGGGATTCAATAATTCCGGCGAAGAAGACAAAGAGTGCCGCAAACAAGAGCAGCACCAGCAGTTTTTTCCAGATACTCAGGATGGAGCCATCCCGAAGAAAAAGATCATTGATGGAATCCAACGCCCAATACAGAGGTGATAGTTGAGCAAGCTCTTGCAATCCGGCAGGCAGGATCTCTACCGGAACCCAGATCCCGCCAATGGCTGATAAAATTACAATAGAGATGGCACCAAAAGGAAGTGCCTGGTTCGGCGTTTGAAAAACGATGCCAATTAAAACGCCATACGCCGTTGCCGTAGTGGCCACAACCAATACCGTTGTCAGGATACTGCCATAGGCTGATCCAATTTGGAGAGAGGGCAATCCCAGTAAGGGCATCAAAAAAGACCCGGCGGCCAGCATCACAAAAAATTGCAATACACCCAATACCACATAAAAACTCAATTTTCCAAGCAGAATATGGAAATAGGAACCAGGTATCATTTTAATCCGCATCAGACTACCATCTTCGCGTTCCCGAATGGCATTTCCTGCAATCGGGATGATTATAAAAAATAAACCAAATAAGGCCCAGGCCGGCACATTGTGCTGAACGGAGTTGGTATTCAGGTTTACTCCATTCTTCTTTCCTGCAGCTTCTTCTTTTATACTTACCACGTTTAATTTCTCCTGCAGATTGAGTTTGGGCAAATTGGAACTGTCAGTTGCCTGCTCATCCACTCTGTCTTCCAGTCGCGCTAATATGATTTCTGCCTGAACCCTGGTTACCTGTTTTTCCAGTGCATTCAGTATGGATAGTTTCATCGCCTGTTTGGTTACCGGATCAAACAGAATCTGCAGCTCAACTTTTCTGCTTTCGCGCTGCGGCAGTTTTCCGGGAGCACCCATTTTACTGCCCAATTCATTGGCAACCTGATTAGCACTATTGGCTACTTCAGCAGATACCCCTTCCGGTACTATCACGGCCATTTTATATGTTCCTTTCTGCACCAGTTCTTTTACTTTTTGAGTGGTGAGCGGAGCACCATCTAATTCCCTTATCAATCGAAACTGAGGAATGGAATCAAATCCCTCTCCCAATTGACGCGCCATTTTCCCACCGTCCTCGTCCACCCATAATAGTTCAAAGCGGATATCCTGGTATTCCCGAAAGGGTGCATCCTGAATCAAGGCCATCAAAACCGTTAGAGCCAGCGGCATCAGAAACAACAGCGCCATCCCTGCCAGATCTTTGGCAAATAACCTGCTCTCATTTATAAAAGTGGCGATGATTTTTCTCATATCAATCCCGAAGACTGCTTCCTGTTAATTGTAAAAATACCTGCTCCAGACTTCCTGCCTGCTGGTTCTGCATCAATTCCTTTGGCCTTCCCTGCACAACCAGTTGGCCATGATCAATTATAGCGATTTCATCACATAATTGCTGGGCCTCTTCAAGTAAATGGGAAGTGTAAACAATTCCATGTCCCATTTGATGGTATTCCTGCAGAAACTGTAAGATCATATTACGGGATTGTACATCCACGCCGGCCGTGGGTTCATCCAGTATCAATAATTCCGGTTCATGCAAAAGCGACGCAATAATATTAGCTCTTCTTTTCATTCCACCGGAATAATAACGGATCGCTTTCTGCGCACTTTTTTCCAATCCGAAAATTTGCAAATAATGTGTAATACGCGATTTTAAAACGGAGGAAGACAGGCCATATAATTTCCCGATATACTGAAAATTTTCAACTGCGGTAAGTGTGGGATATAATGCAATTGACTGTGGCACTACACCTATTCTCTTTTTAATTGCTTCTGCATCCTTTATAACATCGAGTCCAAGTAAACTGGCAGCTCCACTATCTGCTTTCACCAATCCACACAAAATGGAAATGGTGGTTGTTTTACCGGCACCATTAGGCCCCAGCAAACCAGCTATACAGGTAGTTGAAAAAGAGAGTGAGAGACCCCTTAGAGATGGTTCCACCGCATTCTTATAGGTTTTTTCCAGGTGCTGTATTTGGAGCATGTACGAACTAGACCAGTGTTTTCAGATGGGTAAAAAATACTTTCTCTCTTTCGCCTAATTGAATCAGCATTTCGCCGAGTTCATCATATGAAGAGAGATTCCCGCTTCTTTCTTTCATAACTCTTGCAGCTGCAAATGCAAAACTTCGCCAGGCATCTCCGATACTGGTCATTTCTTTGGATGCTTCCAGTAAAGCCGGATTATTCAGGTGTTGGGCGGCCTCCTGCAGGAAGGCTGCATATAGGAATCGAAATCCTCCCCCACCTGTACCGATTTCTTCCTGCATCCGGATAATATTTCCAATAAAGAGCGTGGCTTTGCGCGGTTCCAGTTTTACCGGATATTTTTTAATTTTTCTACCAAGGAATTTAATGCCATGAACACCAAAAAAAGGCGGTGGCGGACTTAGCATAAACCAACAGGTTTTTTTTATTCCTCTTCTTATGGCACCGGGCAGATCAAAATCAGTTTTTGTTTGAACCGGATAATACATTCGACCATTGGGAGCCGGAAAACCTTTGGCAAATCTAGCCTTCTCAAGGTCCGCTGCAGACAAACGCGTAACGGTTTCCATTACCGGATCACTGATCAGATATTCGCTCCCTTCTTTTCCATATGCAATCAGGTTATGCCCATTGAAATGAAACCGATAGGCCGGAGGAAAATAGCTCAGATAGAAAACACTGGTTTGCATGCCAACCGGAAGTCCGGATTCCAATGCCTGATCCAGCGCCTGCATTCCTTTTTCATTTTTGGAAAAAGAAACCACTTTCATTTTAACCCCCAGCTCCTTGCACACTCTTTTGAATATATAGCCCGGCCAGATTCGAAATGTTGTTCCTGGAACTCCACTGACTTTAATAAAAGGGAGATGCCCGAAAAAATAGCCCGCACCAATTCCGAATATGAGCGGTTCACTAAGTTCTATTCCGTAATGGCGAAGTAAGCCCAGTGTTACGCCGCTTTCGCAATGGGCAGATTGCTTATGTTGAAAATTATCAATTATCATGAGTTGATGGGGTGCATTTTTCACCCGTTAAAATGCTTCAGTTCTTCTACTGAAATATTAAAGACAGAAGCGTACCGTTGCAATTTTTTGGGAGACAGTTTTTTAAATCCGGCTGGAGTCAGGTGCTTTTTTACGAAGAATTTCCAACTGCCAACATAGTTGGACAAAGTGGGCAGATCCATCAGATTTTTCTCCATGAAATAAGCAATCGGACTAAGCTCCCCATCTTTCACCCGCTGAAGCGTTTGAGTGACTTTTTCATCTATATCATCCCAGGCCTGACTCATGGCCAGGTTCTCCGCTTCCCATCCTTCGTATTGGGTTGTTTCGTATTCTCCCTGCTGATTGGTGACGTACAACACTTTTACCAGAGAGTTATCTTCTCCATGAATTATTTTTTTATCGTGTGGTACTTCTTCCTTTTTCATATTATACTACAGTAAAATGCGCATAGATATAGGTAAACCGGGCACTTTCAGGAATCATCACCAGTATTTTCTGTCCTTTTTTCAATTGCCCTGAGTTAAACAGTTCTTCCAGTATCAGATAAGGAGAAACGCTTCCCACATTACCTACTCTGGTTAGGTTGGTAAACCATTTTTCCGGTGGAAACAACAGCCCGATTTTTGATTGCTCATCCACAATCCGCTCCCTGAAATAATCGGAGGAGAGATGAGGTAAAAACCAATCAATACCATCCACCGTGAGTTGATGTTTTTCAAAGGTTTCTTTCATAAACAAACCACCCATTGGTACAATTTTCACACCCAGCAAACGGGTATCCTGTTTGAATGAAAAGATACTCTGATTACCCCATTCTTCGGGGCGAAACTCCGGCCATCCGGTAAGTTTGCCATTCGGACTACGTACAGCGCCGGAATACATACAGGTAGGCAATTCGTTGGCGTAGGATTTAATATCAATAAAATCAATCCGCAGGGAGATTCCGTTTTCATTGGGTTTATCCTCCAGCAATGCAGCCGCGGCACCATCACTCAGCATCCAGCGCATGAAGTCCTTTTCGAAAGCAATCATTGGATTCGCTTCCAATTCCTTCAGACGATCTGTTTCCATATCAAATTTTTCTCCTCTCAGCCAGGTGGAAACTTTTTCAGAAGCTCCGGAAACTGCCCGTTTGATATCACCATTTTTTACAGAGAGATACGCATACTTCATAGCCTGAAAACCAGAGGCACAGGAACTGCTTACAGAAACTATTTCAGTAGGGGGACAACCAAGTTCACCATGTACCATAGCCGTATGGCTTGGCAATAATTGCTCAGGCGACATCGTACCAAAAGTCAGCAGTTCGATATCATTTTTAGTAAAACTTTCATCCAGTAACCCTTCCACTGCTTTGGCTCCTAATGCCGCATTCGAATGAGTACTCTTACCTTCCTTATCGATGGCATAATAGCGGGTTTGTATTTTATTGTTACTTAGAATTTTATGTTTAGCTCTTGAAGGTTTATCATCCACCAATCCCAGATATAATTCAATATCATCGTTGCTAACAGGGTCGTTCGGTAAATATTTCGCCAGCCTTGTAACAAACACATCTCCCATAAAAAAATCTGATTAGTATTATTCTGCAATATTACTTATTAATTATTCCACTTAAATCATATCCTTCTCATAGTCAATTCCTTTAAAATAGTTTACCTGCTTACGGAAGGAGCTTTGTTTGAAGAGACTGGCCATTTTAGCTGTAAATCCGGATATTGGAGATAAAACGAATATGCCCGTTAAGAGCAACCGCTTAAATAATAATACCCTTGGCAGGCGATCCGGGTTTCCTCTTTCCCCTTTCTGGCGAATATATACGGCAAACTTCCGAAACTGTTTAATTCCTCTTTTTTCTAATATGATCAGGGTGGGCTTTAAACCGATGGCTCCTTCCTGTAATAAGGCTGGTTGAAGCTTATCCCAATGCTTTTTTTCAGCCACTTGCTGAATAATCGGACCAAAACGTGCAACATTCTTGATATCTGCTGTTTGAACCCCGGCCTCGGGGAGCCATCGGCTGGCTTCTTTACGACCGGTAAAATTCCAGCGAATGATGGTCAGGAGTGAAATCAGGTTATGGTTTGTATCTGCCAGCACAATGGAACCGACTAAGCGGGCATTCAGTTGACGAAGGCGAGCTTTGACTTTTTCCTGCGCATTCAGCCACATATTGCGGGTTCCAAGAACCGTAATCACCGGTTTTCCCTCCAATACCCTGGCATAGTCTGATTGTAAAAAACTGCTGGTTGGGATGGAAGGAGATAAAAACCAGGGTTGATATCCCAGTATAACCAAATCATATTGTTTTTGGGGAATGTGAATAGGTTGCAGGGGCACCGGAATTTCCAACACGGATTCCGGCATCGCATCAAAGAAGGTCTGACTGGTCCAGGGGAAAGAGAATTCAACCTGTGGTTTATATTCCACAGTAGTTATTTCTGTATTTTCTCCCATTTTACTGACCAGGTTATCAAGTATCTGACCCAATTGGCCGCTTTGAGAATAGTAGAGAACTAAAATACTGATTGCCATAAGTTGCAATATAAATCCTAACCGTTATTATTTCCTAATTATGCTATTTTTGACACCTCAAAAACCCTTGCATGGAAGATTTTAAGCGCATATTGAAATTACAGATTATTGAAGCCCTCAATTTGCAGGGGATGCAACCGGAAGAAATTGATGATAATGGTCCGCTTTTTGGAGAAGGTTTGGGACTTGACAGCATCGATTCACTGGAAATGATTGTATTGATGGAAAGAAATTATGGAATCAAGATTGAAGATCCCCGGGAAGGCCGGAAAATTTTCGAATCCATCACTACAATGGCAGCATATATTCAGGCCAACAGAAAAAAATAAGGCATGTCCTCCGTTTTCATCACCGGAATAGGCATTGTTTCCGCTTTGGGAATTGGTGTTAGAGCGCAAAGAGAAAAGCTGGTTGCAGGAATATCCGGGTTGAAATCCGCACATTTTCTGAATAGTATTCATAAAACCGAATTTCCATTCGGTGAAGTTCCTTATACAACGGTTGAGCTATTTTCTACCCTTTCAGACAGAGGAGAACTTCAACAAAGTCGATTACAGGCACTGGGAGCATTGGCTTTGGAAGAGTGTTTATCTTCCTGCAGTACTCCCAGCGGTTTTATTCGACAAGGACTTATTAACGCTACTACTGTTGGCGGTATGACCGATATAGAAGATCGCTACTTCGAATTAATTCAACCCGGCATACTTGATGGAGATACCGATTGGGCTTCCGGTTTGGATTGTGCAACCGGAACAGAGCACCTGGCTCGCAGGTTTGGCCTGACGGATTTTATGACAACCATCAGTACCGCCTGTTCTTCTTCCGCCAATGCTTTACAATATGGTGCGCGATTATTGCAGCAGGGGCATCTGGACAGAGTTGTCTGTGGAGGAGTGGATAGTCTGACACGTTTTACGGTGAATGGTTTTAACAGTCTGAAAAATCTGGATAAAGAACTCTGCAAACCTTTCGATGTCAACAGAAATGGATTAAATCTGGGCGAAGGGGCGGCCTACCTTGTTCTGGAGACGGAAAAGGGCCTTCAACTATCAGGCAATCATCCGCTGGCCATCCTAAGCGGATACTCCAATTTTAATGAAGCCTTTCATCCAACTGCTCCATCGCCGGAAGGAGTCGGTGCTTTTGAAGCAATGAAGCGAGCCATTGAAAAATCAGGATTAGAGCCCGCTGCTATCTCCTATATCAATGCACATGGAACTGCCACATTGAACAATGATGAATCAGAGGGACGAGCAATCCGGAGATTATTTGGAGACTCCATTCCTCCGTTTAGTTCAACCAAAGAATATACCGGGCATACCCTTGCAGCTGCCGGTGCAATTGAAGCCGTATTTTCCGTGCTCAGTTTACACCATCAGGAAATTTATCCGGGTTTGAATTTTACGACACCAATTCCTGGTATTGAATTGGTTCCTGCAAAGGAATATCAACAAACAACACTTAACCATATTCTTAGTAACTCTTTTGGCTTTGGCGGCAATAATGCCAGTCTGTTATTCAGTAAATATGATTAGTCCCTTATATATCCGATCAGCCAGGGCGATAAGTGCTCAGGAAAGTTTTGCTTCGAATGATTTATCGAAGGAGATCAGGTCTATTACAGGCAATCGTTTTGTTTATATTGAACCCAACTACCAGCAGTATTTTACCATCATGCAATTAAGGCGGATGAGCAGGCTAACGCGAATTGGTTTGGTTACGGCTATTGAATGTCTTAAAGATGCGGGGATTTCACAACCGGAAGCCATTCTTACAGGAACGGGTAAGGGTAGTTTACATGATACCGAAAAATTCATGCATGCTATCCGTGAATTTCAGGAAGGAACCCTGAATCCATCTCCCTTTATTCAGTCCACCTATAATTCTCTGAATGGATTAATTGGTTTACACCATCAGGTTAATTCGTATAATACAACCTATGTACACAGCGGTTTTTCGCTGGAACATGCGATGCTTGATGCAGCTCTATTATTTGGTGATAATACAATTGGAAATGCGCTGATTGGAGCTTTTGAAGAAATGACCGACGAACATTATATCATTAAAGAGAAACTTGGATTCTGGAAAAATGGAGCAGTTTCAGGAGAAGGCTGTTTTTTCTTTTATGCAGAGAAGGATAAGAATGGTTCAGCATTGGCAATTGAGGATATAAAACTCTGGTTTGAGCCTGAGGAGAATCAAATCAGGCAGGGCCTGGAGGAATTGCTTTCCTCTCACCAGATAGATTGGAATGATATAGATGTATTTATTTCCGGCAGAAACAATGATAAGCGCTATGATCATTATTATAATTTAGTTGCAGATAAGCTGCCCTCCTCAACACACCATATACACTTTAAACATCTTTCCGGAGAATTTGATACAGCCGCTGGTTTTGGCATTTGGGCTGCTGCAAGAATGGCTGAAATGAAGAGGATTTTTCCATCCCTATTATTGAAAGAGGGAAGCCGGGACAATATTAAACATATCCTTTTTTACAATCAGTATTATGGAAAGCAGCATGTGGTGTATTTAATGAAAACAACTGCATAAAAAAAGCTGCTCACTTAATGTGAACAGCTCTTTTATATAAACTTAGATGCTGATTAGTTGATTTCAACATCAGCACCAGCTTCTTTCAGCTTGTTAGCGATATCTTCAGCTTCTGCTTTGGATACACCTTCTTTAATAGCTTTAGGAGCGCCGTCAACCAGTTCTTTTGCTTCTTTCAGTCCAAGACCAGTCAGGTCTTTTACTATTTTAACTACGTTCAGTTTAGAAGCACCACCGCTTTTCAGGATAACGTTGAAAGCTGTTTTCTCTTCAGCAGCAGCGGCACCAGGACCTTCTGCAGCTACTACTACTGCTGCAGCAGCAGGTTCGATACCATATTCAGATTTAAGGAAATCAGCCAGTTCCTGTACTTCTTTTACAGTAAGGCCAACCAGTTGTTCGGCTAAAGATTTTACGTCTGCCATTTGTTTAGATTTTTACCGTCTTCACAGCCTGTATGCTCCGACGGCGGTTTTAAAAAAATTCTAATGCTCCCCTCAGGCAGGGGAATATTGTTGGGGATTATTCAGCAGGAGCAGCTTCAACAGGAGCTGCAGCTGGTTCGCCACCTTCTTTGTTTGCTTTTTCCAACAGAGCGGCAATAACGCGCTGTGCAGGAGATTGAAGAAGACCAATAACTTCACCAATAAGTTCATTTTTGGTTTTGATTTTGGTCAGTGCTTTCAGTTGGTCGTCGCCAATATAAACATCACCATTAATGAAAGCAGCTTTCAGAACCGGACGTTCGCCTTTTGCTTCTGCGCGGAAAGCGGAGATGATCAAAGCGGGGTCTTTTGGATTTTCTGAAAACATCAGGGCAGTTACATTATTCAGCGCATCATAAACACCGCTGTATTTTTCAGCATCCAGAGATTCCAGTGCTTTTTTAATCAGGGTATTTTTTGCCACTTTCATTTCTACCTGCTTATTGAAGCATACGCTGCGAAGCTTGGTAACCTGTGCAACAGTCAGGCTTTCTGTATCAGTGATATAGAAGTTATTATATTGTTCGAACTTGCCTTTCAGCAGTTCAATCACTTCTTGTTTTTGTTCTTTAGTCATACCGCAAAAATTTATTTCAACCCTTTACAGGTGAACGGTTTTTGAATTAGTGAATAAATGTTTTGGTATCAATGGTAATACCAGGACTCATGGTACTAGCCATGCTAACACCTTTCAGGTAGGTTCCTTTAGCGGTAGCAGGTTTCAGTTTGATAATTGCACTGATCAGTTCCTGACTGTTTTCAGCAATTTTATCCGGACCAAAACTAACACGACCGATTGAAGCATGAACGATACCGGCTTTATCCACTTTAAATGCGATTTTACCACCCTTCACTTCGTTTACAGCAGATGCAACATCATTTGTAACGGTACCAGTTTTAGGATTCGGCATCAGGTTACGCGGTCCGAGGATTTTACCCAGTTTACCAATTTTAGGCATTACGGATGGAGTAGCGATGATTACATCGATATCTGTCCAGCCGCTTTCAATTTTCTGAATAAATTCATCCAGGCCAACATGGTCTGCACCTGCATTCTTTGCGGCCTCTTCTTTATCGGGGGTACAAAGAACCAAAACGCGTTTTGTTTTACCGGTTCCATGTGGAAGGGTAACTGTTCCGCGTACTGCCTGATCAGCTTTCTTAGGATCCACACCCAAACGGATATGCAGATCTACAGAAGCATCAAACTTTGCGATATTTACTTCTTTCACCAGAGAAGAAGCTTCTTTTAGTGAATAAATCTTATTGGAATCAACCTTGGGGTTAACTGCTTTTCTTTTTTTAGTGATAGCCATTGCTCAAAAGTTTTTGTGTTTCACAATTAATTTTCCCATGGAGCAACACCATCTACAGTGATACCCATGCTACGTGCTGTACCGGCTACCATTTTCATGGCACTTTCCACGGTGAAGCAGTTTAGGTCAGGCATTTTATCCTTTGCGATTGCTTCTACCTGGGCCCAGGTAACTTTTCCAACTTTTGAACGATTGGGTTCTTTGGAACCACTTTGCAGCTTGGCAGCTTCCAGCAGTTGAACCGATGCAGGAGGAGTTTTAATAACGAAGTCGAACGACTTGTCAGAGTACACTGTGATCAACACAGGGAGTACTTTACCCATTTTATCCTGGGTTCTTGCATTAAACTGCTTACAGAACTCCATGATGTTCAGACCTTTAGAACCGAGGGCTGGACCAATGGGGGGTGCAGGGTTGGCTTGTCCGCCTTTACACTGCAGCTTTACGAAACCAGTGATTTCTTTTGCCATGTTAAACTTTTTTTTGGTGTTAGCGTCCGCGTTCGCTGAAGCTACGGCAGACTCCCAAATCCAATTCGAAAAAGAACTATTCTTGGGGACGCGAAGGTAGGGACAATTTTCCTAATAAACAAAAAAGTGCGCCCTGGGACGCACTTTCAGACAATAATTTATCCAAATCAGGAGAGTTTTTCCACCTGCATGTAGTTGAGTTCTACCGGAGTTGAACGACCGAATATTTTCACTGTCACTTTCAGCTTTTTCTTCTCATCATTCACTTCTTCGATGATACCATTGAAATCGTTAAACGGACCTTCAATAATTTTGATGGTTTCACCCACGATAAATGGTTCGCTCATGCTCATACCACCGGCTTCACTCATCTCGTCCATCTTACCCAGCATTTTATTCACTTCTGCTTTACGAAGGGCAATCGGATTGTCCTTACCAAGGAAATGAATCACATTGCTGGTATTTTTGATGGTATCGCGAAGATCGTCGCCTAATTTCCCTTCAACGATTTCGATCATTACATACCCGGGATAATAGTTCCGCTCACGCATCACTTTTTTCCCGTTTTGTACTTTATAAACTTTTTCCACAGGCAGGAAAACCTGTTTAACTACTTCACTCCATCCACCGCGACTGATTTCCTTATCCAGGTATTCCTTCACTTTACGTTCTTTGCCGCTAACGACACGCAGAACATACCATTTAGTCTCCTGTTGGTTTACAATAGTTTCTTCCATTATGCAAAGAATGAATAGATCATTTTCAATAAAGAATTAGAGGCAAAGTCCATTAACCAGATTACCAAAGTAATCAGAATGGTAGCCACTAATACAATCAGGGTGGATTGCTGCAGCTGTCCCCAGGTTGGCCAGGTCACTTTTTCCATCAGCTCTTTGTAGGACTCGCCGAAATAGGTCGTTACTTTATTCATGCTACAAGATTACGTTTTTACAATCAATCACAGAAACAAAAGAACTCAACAGGTAGTGGCCTATTGAGCTTTTTTGCAAGTTACTGATTTTCCATCAAGTGGCACGGGCAACAGGATTCGAACCCGTATCAAAGGTTTTGGAGACCTCTATTCTACCATTGAACTATGCCCGTGTAAGAAAGTCAAAAGTAAAGAGTAAAAAGTTAAAAGTGTCCAATTCCAAACGCTCTGATAAAATCAGATCAGTCAACAGAGTAAAATTAGCAAGTGCAATACAATCACTCAGAAAAAAAGACTAACGGCCAGAGCAGACACAAAAAACTTTAACCCCGAACTCAAAAGTAAATATTAATAAGTAAAAAATGGTCCCTTAGTTCGGGTAAACCTCGCAAAGGGACCATTTCAACTTTATTCGTTGACTATCAACTTATTTAATGATCTCAGTCACCTGACCAGCACCTACGGTACGGCCACCTTCGCGGATAGCGAATTTCAGACCTTTCTCCATCGCGATGGGTTGGATCAGGGTAACTTTCAGGTTGGTGTTATCACCAGGCATCACCATTTCAGTTCCTTCAGCCAATGTACACTCACCAGTTACATCCGTAGTACGGAAGTAGAACTGAGGACGGTACTTGTTGAAGAACGGAGTGTGACGTCCACCTTCTTCTTTGCTCAGTACATACACTTCACCACGGAATTCAGTGTGTGGAGTGATTGAACCAGGCTTACAGATAACCATACCACGACGGATATCTTTCTTTTCAATACCACGGAGGAGCAGACCGGCATTATCACCAGCTTCACCCTCATCGAGGAGTTTTTTGAACATTTCAACGCCGGTTACAGTAGAAGTCATTGGTTTTTCCATCAGACCAACGATTTCAACACCTTCACCAACTTTGATACGACCACGCTCGATACGACCTGTAGCAACCGTACCACGACCAGTGATAGAGAATACGTCTTCCACAGACATCAGGAATGGCATATCAACCGGACGAGGAGGGAGCGGAATGTAGCTGTCTACAGCATCCATCAGTTCGTCGATTTTTGCAACCCATTTGTCTTCACCAGCCAGCGCGCCAGTTGCAGAACCCTGAATGATTGGGGTATTGTCACCGTCAAAGCCATAAGAGCTCAGCAGATCACGGATTTCCATTTCAACCAGTTCCAACAATTCAGCGTCGTCAACCAGGTCAACTTTATTCATGAACACAACAATTTTAGGAACGCCTACCTGACGAGCCAAAAGGATGTGTTCTTTAGTTTGAGGCATTGGACCATCGGTAGCAGCCACAACCAGGATGGCACCGTCCATCTGAGCAGCACCTGTAATCATGTTTTTCACATAGTCAGCGTGACCAGGACAGTCAACGTGAGCATAGTGACGGTTTGCTGTCTGATATTCAACGTGTGCAGTATTGATGGTGATACCACGCTCTTTTTCTTCAGGAGCTCCATCAATTTCATCATACTTCTTCGCTGTCGCCAAACCTTTGCTAGCAAGAATGCTGGTAATAGCGGCAGTCAAAGTGGTTTTACCGTGGTCAACGTGGCCAATAGTACCTACGTTAACGTGGGGCTTTTCCCTCTTAAAGGTCTCTTTTGCCATTTTATTTGTTTTTAAGTTGTGGTTTTTAAATAATCCACCCTCCATTCGGAGGCATCCTATAAATAAAGGTGCAATTGCACCTGTTTTCAAGAACTACCAGCTCTGTTCACATTTTCCTGCGTTCCATACCGGTTGGCTCTGTGGAGCCGTTAGTGAGAATCGAACTCACGACCTCTTCCCTACCAAGGAAGTGCTCTACCCCTGAGCTACAACGGCGGAAAGAAAAGAGCGGAAGACGAGTCTCGAACTCGCAACCTATAGCTTGGAAGGCTATCGCTCTACCAATTGAGCTACTTCCGCTTATTTTTTCAGACCCGGCCTGAAAAAAAATCATTCCAATGAAAAGAACTACACTCATTCAGATCTACAACCTAATGAGTAAGGTGGGCAGGAGAGGATTCGAACCTCTGAAGTCGAAAGACAGCGGATTTACAGTCCGCCCCATTTGGCCGCTCTGGAACCTGCCCGTTTGAAAAAACAAGAGCCACTTGTCGGAATCGAACCAACGACCTACTGATTACAAATCAGTTGCTCTACCAGCTGAGCTAAAGTGGCGATTGAAATGCTTAAAAGAACTTCCCCTTTTTGTTTACGGGATGGCAAAGGTAAAAGAATTTGAGAAATACAAAAATTTTGAAATCATTTTTTTTAAAAAAACCGTAAAGGCCATTAAATACTGGCTTTCAGGCAAAAAAAAAGACCTCCGGGGAGGTCTTTAGTGCAATTTAACTTGCATAATGCTTTTCTTTTTTTCTTTTTATCTGGTTAACCAGGGAATCCAAAGCACTGTCAAAAGACTCTTCAAATGATTTGGAACTGGCTTTTACAAAGAAGTCGTGTTTAGGTACGTGAACTCGGATTTCTGCTACTTTGTCTTTGATCTGATGTACAACATTGTCTAATTTCAAAAAAACATCCACTTTGATGATTCGATCGTGGAAAGTGGAAAGCTTCTCCAGCTTGTTGGTTACATACTCCACTAACTTAATGTCTGCATCAAAATGTACAGTCTGAATGTTAACGTTCATAACATATCACGTTTAAAGTGAACAATAAATAAAGAACTTCCGGTGTATGAAATAGTCATAGGCTTGGAACCGTCTGTCGTTATGAAGATAACATAAAGAGGTTCATTTACCAAGAATGAAAGGAACTATTTTTAAATTTCGCAAATCATTCACATACAGCATTTTAGACTAATATTTCAACCCTTCGGATGCGCCTTTTTATGAACTTCTTTCAACTTGCCGATGGTGTTGTGGGTGTATACCTGAGTAGCCGCTAAACTTGCATGTCCCAGGAGCTCTTTTACCGCATTCAGCTCCGCTCCTTCATTCAGCAGATGGGTCGCAAAACTATGCCGAAGCACATGCGGACTCTTCTTCTTCAATGTTGTCAGTTCAGCCAGGTATGACCGAACAAGCCGATAAATATATTTCGGATAAACCGGCTTCCCTTTTTCTGTAACCAGCAGTTGATCCTTCAACTCAAAACTGCCCCAATCCCTTTTTTTATTCTCCTCATACTCCCTGATCAAATCAATTAGGGCAGGCTGTATGGGAATGATGCGTTCCTTCCCTCCTTTTCCCCAAACACGCAGGTTCTTCTGGTACGGATCGATCTGCTGGTGTTGCAAATTCACCAGTTCACTCAATCGCATACCGGTCTGGTAAAAAATTGCCATAACCAGTTTTGTGGTCCATCCTTTCCAACCATCGCCGGAACTGGTATTGAGCAGGAGTTGTTTCGCCTGCTTTTCTTCGAGGTACACAGGCAGGCGTTTTGCGGCTTTTGGAGCAGAGAGCTGAGCAACCGGAGATACGGTAATCCGCCCTTTTTTTAAATAGTATTTATAAAATGAACGAAGAGAAGATAGTTTGCGACCAATGGAACTTGCTGCTAATGGAGAGCGGCCATCTTTCAGGGAGGAAAGCCAGGATCGCACCATTACAGTACTGGCCAGCAGCAAATCACTGACATCGAATTCTACTACCAGAAAATCCCTGAAAACAAGCAGATCGTCCTGATAAGCCCTTAGTGTGGTGCTGGCGTAGCGCTTTTCTAAAGCGAGATAGGACAAAAAATCATCAATAGTTGGATCGATAGTTACAGACATATAAAAGAGATCGAAGCAAATCTACAAGATTGCTTCGATCTCTTTATACTATATTGAACAGTAAGATCGATTAAACTTCGAACTTTCCGGCTGCTACCTGCTGTTTGTAAACGGCCTTCAGAACTTCTGCACGGCGTCTAACAGACGGCTTGGTAAAGGACTGGCGATCTCTTAATTGAACCAGAATTTTGGCTTTCTCAAATTTCTTTTTATACTTTTTGAGCGCTTTGTCAATGTTTTCGCAGTCTTTAGAATCGATAATCAGCATAGAATATACCTCCTTTGGTAGATTTTTGGACGGCAAAGATAGGAATTAGCTGATAAAGTCCAAATCCTTTTTCAGTAAAACTGGATTTGCCCCTAATTTGCAGCTATGTTCACAGGAATCATTGAAGCTTTAGGCACTATAAAGGAGATAAAAAACGAAGGAACCAACCGGATCTTCTGGCTGGAATCACCTATTTCTCATGATTTAAAGATTGACCAGAGCGTTTCACACAATGGCGTCTGTCTTACTGTTGATGCCCTTGAAAATGGCCTGCATCGGGTTACGGCTATTGCGGAAACACTCATCAAGACGGATCTTGGCAACTGGAAAGCCGGCGATCAGGTGAACCTGGAGCGCTGCATGCGGCTGAATGACCGGCTGGATGGTCACATAGTCCAGGGTCATGTAGATTGTACAGCAATCTGTATTTCAAAAGAAGACAAATCAGGCAGTTGGGAATTTCGGTTTAAAATACCTGAAGAATTTGAAGCATTGATAATTGAAAAAGGCTCTATCTCCGTAAATGGCACCAGCCTGACAATTTTCAATGTATCTGTGGATGAATTTACAGTGGCAATTATTCCATATACTTTTGTTCACACGACAATTAAAGACATAGAATTCGGAAAAAAAGTCAATATCGAGTTTGATATTATCGGTAAGTATGTAAACAGATTGAATCATTGCAATCGATAAGTAGACGCTTTTTATCATGAACCCGCCACCGTTTAAAAAACAATTACCTGTTGTAGTTAATGAGCGATGGGTTCTGCTGTTTTGTTTGTTTTTTTTACTACTTCATCATTGGCTGGCAAACTTAGGATTCTATGGAATGGATGATATCAACTATGCCCGCTATGCCGCAACATTAACTCAAGGTGATTTTAACTGGTTTACCAGTTCTGATCATTTCGCCCATAGATGGCTTCCAATAATAATTACTGGCTTTTTTTATTGGTTATTCGGCATAAATGATTTTACGAGTGCACTGTTTGGAATTCTCTCCACTCTGGGTACTTGTTGGGCAATTCTTCAACTTTCAAGAAAATCCGGAAGAACCATTCAAACGTTTTCCGCTGTCTTGTTTCTATTGACGTATTCAGCTTTATTTGCATCACATCGTTTATGGCCCGACAGTGGAATTGCATTCTTCTTTTTAACAGCACTCAATAGCTATCTGAATTTCTCAGCTGAGAATTACCGCAAACATGCCATATGGTTTACCATTTGTCTATTTGCGATTTTCCTATCCAAGGAAACAATTATTTTATTCATCCCGTTGTTAGTATTTATATTTCTAAAAGATACAATAAACGGTCAGCATAAAAAATGGTGGAAAACAAGCATTATCACAGGCTCCATACTAGCCTTAATTTATTTTGGATCATATTGGTATTTTGCGGGAAATGGCTTGTTTCGTTATCAGGTATTGTTGAATAATAATTACGAAAATTCCTGCACCTTCAACCTTCTCCCCTTCATTTATACTCTTAAAAGAATCGGATATGAACTATGGCTTTCCTTTCTAAAAAATAGTGATGCGCTGGTGCTTATTCCGGCAATTTGTGCCCTTCTTTACAGAAAAAAAATAAACAGTAATTTGAATCCTCCCGGTATATCACTGTATTTCCTTATTCTGCTTCTTTCTTCCAACTTCATGAGTCTTTCCTATTCAAGTTATATTCCTCTATGTCAGGATCCCAGGCATTTCATGTTTCTCATTCCTCTTTCTGCAATAATCTCATCAAATTTTTTGATACGGTATTTTGAGTCACCTGCTGAATTTAACCTGCTTCCTTTATTTTATCTGATTGCATTCCTTACACTATATTTAATAAATGCCGGCGAAATAAAGTTTATTTATTTATTAATATTTCTATTTCTGCTTTTAAACCGATTTGTTCAGAAAACAACTTTTCCAATTAAGAATGTCGGCATCTCACTGATACTTTTTTCCGGAATCTTTTTAATACGCCCCCTATTTGATTTTATTAAACCAACCTACCCTCAATTCGAAGAACATAAAAAACTGGCAAATTATATTCAAAATGAAGCAATTTCAAAAAAAGATACAGTAATGGTCTACACCAATGATTCCTTTACAACTGAAATGAATGAATACTTCCTGAAATTTGAAAATAAAGCCGTTTCAACTTTAACTTTATCAAAAGAAAACAATTTAGCAGATTCAGCAAATTCCCAATTTTTAATAATTAATAAAGCTCCTCTGGATCCGGGATCAGATTTGAGTTATCAGCAAAATATCAATAACAATCTAACGATTGATACAATAAAAGAAACGTCTCAGTTTCTATTACTGAAAATTTCAAAATAATCAGCTAACCCGGGTAAAATTTTCACTTATTATCCCTTTCTGGCGAAAAAATAAGCACTATATATGGAGCTATATATTTACCCAATTCAGGAAAATGAAGTATGAACCGGTTCGCGATTTTTTTTAACCACCCCGCCGGAGTTTCTCTGTTTGAATTATATAAGCCAGGCAATATCTTAATTGCATACCCAAATTTGTCTGCAAGATGCTTAAAAGAACCATCCGGCAAAATCCGTTCAGTCCAATTTCCTGTATCTGGATCACAGGTATTATACTTTTCCGGCGCCCTTTCCGGCAGGCTTCCGTCCAGGAGATACGAATCCGCCAGCTTAAAAAGATCTTCTTTCATTAATCCTCTGCTTTTGGATGAAATCAACTTCACTTCTTCGCGTGATAATGTCGGATAATATTCAACAAGAAGTTCTGATCGACGTTCAAAATAAGGAGTCCTATAACTGTTTTCTGCATTGGACAAAACATCAGCTGAATTCAAAAATTCGTCTCTGTGTTGCAGTTTTCTGAGTTGATGAACTTTTATCTTATTAAAAGGATTTGAAGCCGTTGTAAAAATAGCAACCATGAAAGGCTGGAGCAACTTCATTTCTTTCACAAATTGCTCAGGATTGTATATATGTTCAATTACATCTGTGGATAACAATATATCTACCGGTTGATTAATCTGACTCAGAGAAGCAATATCACCTTGAAAATATCCATCCAATTCCAGATTCAATGCTGACGCCAACGCTTTACATCCTCGAATACAGGACTCATTAATATCATTTACAAAAACCTGACCAACACCAATAAATTTCAAATAAGCACCCAGCATTCCATTACCTGCACCATAATCAATTACACTTAAGTTATGGATGTTTTCTTTTGTTCTAACCAGGGCTTGTTCCAATAGTGAAGAATAGATGCCTACATAATACGGTAAGTATAACTGCAGATGGGAAAAATATGCCCGCTCATATTGTGTTATTCCAATCTGTTCTGCTCTCAGGCCTTGAACTGACAGAATAAATGCCTGCTTTCGAGAAGCATCAATTTTAAAGGAATTTCCCAACAATGAATTATTTATATCCTAATAAAGCCGAAGTTATAAATTTAAAGTAAATTCCAATTCGGGCTGAATAGCCAGAGGACCCTTAATTATGATAAAAACATTAATCAATAGATATAGAGCAATTAAACGGGCTGGCTTTTTAAACCAGTCTTCTGAGACAAAATACAGATATGCCATAATTGGTGCAGGTGAGCATGCGACCACCCAACTTTATCCTTGTATCTGGCATATGGGGATTCCAATAACTGCTATCTGTACAAAATCGATATTAAATGCAGAAAGAGCAGCCAGTCGTTTTACCAATTGCAGGGGAACCGATAAGCTGGACGATATTATAAAGGATTCATCCATCAGAGGCGTGTTTGTTTCGACCCCACCGGCAAGCCAGTCGGCAATAGTCAAACAATTGCTGGCAGTTAATAAATCAGTTTATGTTGAAAAACCTCTTGGCTATTCGGAAACAGAACTTAATGGCATACTTCCGGCTTCAACTGATTTGGTATTAAGGCTTGGATTTCAACGCCGCTTTGCACCCATCGGGCAGTTAACCAAAAAACTGATCAATCAACCACTCAGTTATCAATATTGCTTCAGAACAGGAGCTTATCCTGAAGGCAATGTCTTATATGAAGTGTTTATACATCCGCTGGATTATTGCCTTTTTCTGTTTGGACCGGCTAAATTGGATTTTGTTTCAAAAATTAAAAATACAAATGGGGAAACTATATTTTTACATCTAGATCATTCCGGGGTAAAGGGTTCTTTGGAATTATCTTCCCAATACAGCTGGACCAGCAGCCAAGAAACCTTAGAAATTAACCAACCAGATTCAATTATTCAATCCAATTATCCTTCTACACTGGAGAAAAGTAAAAAACCAGCACAACTATTTGGTGTGCCATTAGAGAAAGTTATTAAACAACCTCAGGAAAGATATACATATATGACAGCCAATAGTTCAATCCCGTCTATTCAAAATCACAGTTCAAACCTGCTGGGTTTTTATCCCGCCATTCAATCTTTTTTCCATGCAACAGAACAAAATCTAAACTCTGAAATAGAAATAAGACAATTAAAAATGCTCTATAAATTATTGGACCAATTACACAATGCCTGATCTACTTATTAACAGGAGTCATTATTTCAGCGTATGTTTTTGTAGCTGTTTCTTCCCATTGATAATAACCAAAAACTTTTTTAGTAACAGCCCGGCCAAAATATTTTTCAAAGGTTCGGTATAATATCACATCATATTTGCGGTGAAAATTGAGCCAGCACTGGTTGCAATTATGTACATACTCTTTATGTAATTCACGGGTAGCCGGGCCATTAAATATCTCGTCAAGGCTTGACTGAAAGATGTTCCCGATTTTAAGATCCAGGTTTTGACAAATGGGCACATCGCCATTTGGAAGAATCACCAGACTGTCCAGAATGCTGTAACATTTCATTTTCAATCCCCCCTTCTTCCATTCATTATACAAAACCATAAAATCATAATTCTCAGCAAATTCTTTTACCAGATCCGGAATTTGTTGAATAAAATCTGCCTGGCTCAAATCCAGCGGTGAAGAATCAGGAATCGTTTGAACCTGTTTATCACGATTCTTTACATCTTTGAATACTAGTGGAGCAGTTCCTTTTTGGGCGCCAATAGCAGTTGCATGGGCTTTGTCCATTGTATCAAAGAAGGCGATATCATTGTATATTCCAACACGTAAATCAATCTCGTACTTTTTACAGACTCCGGCTACGTGTTCGAGATCTTCAAAATCATTATACGGAGAAAGGGTAAACATAACAGATACGGGAAGGGTTTTATGCAATTCTTCAATCACCCTGATTACACTATCATAACCCGCTTTTCCCCGCATATGCAGGTAAGTTTCAGCATTACCATCCAGAGAAATATAAAGATGCCTGGGGGGATGGCGTTTAACTGCTTCAATTAACTGATCCGGTTGCAGACAATTGGATAAGAGATCGAATCTTGAATGATGTTCTTCAAACCATTGAAGAATATCCATTGCATGAGGATGAAGTAAAAACTCTCCACCTTCCAATCCGATACTGGTGGATTTTGTAATACAGGAGCTATGCATTACCTCAGCGATTTTCTCCTTAGGTAAGAAATTTACAGGACGTTTTGCCCATATAAGGCAATGCTTGCAGGCAGAATCACACAAATCTGTTGCATAAATCATTAGGGTTGATAGTTTTTTATTACCAGGCCGAACCTGGTTATTAAGGAACCTCATCCCCCTTGAAATATAATCGCCCGCTTTATACATAGTTTAGCCTCCAATCGATATGTAAACTATTCAAAAATTACCATATTACGGTTATTCCAGTAAATAAGCGGCAGCGCAGATTTATTTCCGGTCCTTTCTATTAAACTATCACCAAACAAAATATTTCCATAATCATCCGGTTTGGGATGAAAAATCAGATCAATATCTGAATCTTCAATTAACTTCTGAAAGGATCCGATCCGAATTCCGGCGGTATCTACTCCTTGAATAAGTAAAGCTTCAAGAAAACCATTTCTGAATACGTGTGCACCCTTATATTCTTCCGGCAAACGATGAATGACCATTTGGGAATAAAGGGGACGCAACTCGCTCATATCCGCCAGGATTGTTTTGGTAATCTGATCAGCTTTCCGCCATGTGAAATTGTTAATTTGTAAAAAGATGAGAAAAAAAAGCCCAAGCGAGGCCGTGACGTAATAAAATCGTTTTTTGCTTAGTAAATTGATTAGAACAAAGCTTATCCAGATGCATAGAAAAAAAGAAGGGAAATAAAGCAACCGATCTCCTTCAAAAGTTCGGGTACTCACACCAAAAAGAAAAGGAACTGCACAGGAAAAAATAACAGCTAGACTGAGCACTACTAATTGCCTTTTTATAACAACCGCTTTTTTCCAAACCTGTATAAAAATCCACGCAACAAAAGCAAATACAAGAATTGCAAGTAAAATCATTAAAGAAGAGGAAGCCATTGGAGGAAGGAATAAACGACCTGCGGTTTTCAAAAACTTGATTAAATTATTAAACAAGGATGGGTCAAACATTCTTGACCCGTAATCGCCAACAATTTCCTTAACAAGCAAACTGCGTACTATTAAATTAATGACAGCTGTTCCGCCAAACACAAAAAAACCAGTAACCCACCGTTTATTATCCGGATATCGAAGCCATAAAAAAAGGGACGCAATTGCCGGCATTGTAATAGAGGTTTCATAAGTACTGAGTGAGCCGAAATACAGCAAGCCTATCACAACACACCGAACCATACTTAGTTTGCCAGACATTGCGATGTATAAGGCACAGAATCCAAGAAAGCTGGATAGATTGGATGCCCTGCCAACTACCCAAACGATCGCCTCATTATGAAATGGATACAGCACAAAAAGAATAGCTGCACTTATTGAAAGAAGTTGGCTTTCATTGTTTTGATTAAACAGCAGCAAGGTAGTCCTGAATAACAAAAAGGCAGAAGCTGCATGTAATACAATATTGAACAAATTATAAATCCAACCATTAAATCCGCCAACCAGATAACAGAAGTACAGACTGATATCAGATAAGGGCCTGAAAAAACCATCCAGAAAAAAAATATCTCCAAATACGATCCGATGCATTATACCGAAATCATCTGATGCCAGCCCTTTATTTATAACCGGCAGATAGACGATTAAAGAGAGGCTGATTAAGATCAGGAAGACCTTACTATTCCTGCTCATCGAATAAGATACATTTTTCCATAACCACGGGTGAAGTATTTATCTGTATTATCTCCATCCGTTTTAAACTTATCCATTTTCATACCGTTCAGTGTTGATACCACTCTGTACAAATAGACACCATTTGCCAATCTTTGTCCAAATTGATCAGTTCCATCCCATTTAAACTCAGTTATGTTGCGACCAATTCTCAATGGACCCAATTCTTCACCGGTAATTTCTCTTACTACTTTTCCTGTTACAGTAAGTATCTGAATCTTGAAATTGGTAGGCACTTCACTACCAGTTAATGTAAAAACAAAAGCAGTGGAAGTACTGAATGGATTAGGATAATTAAGCAGATTGGAGATCATTGGCTTATTGACCACCTTAAACTCAATTGAATAACCTGTTCTGCCGGCAGAATTATTGCTGGCATCTTTTCCAATAACCGTTAATTCATAACTATCCATTCCTGTTTCTTCATCAAATGTTTGAAGAAATGCAGGAGTAAACTCAATCGTAGCGGTATTATCGGTTCCTGCAACTGCCGGGGTAAAACGTACTGTGTCGCTATCAAAACGGTAGGTTTTTATGGAGCCATCAGGAAATTTAACCTGAATACGCATCAATGACGTGTCTTCTAATAGCATGTATCTGGATTCATCCTTCAATTTAATTTGAATCCTGGGTTTGGCTGAAACAATATCTCCATTTAAAATATGCACTCCATCAAATGTAACATCCAGTAAAGGGTTGGTTGCATCCCCTTTCACAAAGAGATTTTTGAATAAGAAATTATTGAACCGATATTGTTCCGGCTGATCAAAATCAGGATTAAAATCAACATATAATGTATTCAACCCAGGATATTTTTTTGTATCAATGGTATAATTAAATCGAAGCGTGTCCTGTCCTGGCAGTGGTTTCTGTTTGACAACAGGAAGCTCAGTTGTTACGTTATTTGCATCTGAAATCGTCATTTTAACTTTAAGGCTGTCAAATGGAATATTCGTAATATTTTTAAACGCAATGCCAAATTGAACCGGTTCTCCTAATTCAGCCGTGTCTTTCGCAGCCAGGTACAGTTTAGGAACAATTGCACCTTCAGGAACAGGATCATAAATTAATTTCCAATAATTAAGCTGGAATGGAGTGAAATTAATTGCATCCTTATTCTGCATCAGTAATTGAACATACGGATATGCCTCTGCATCTATATCGGAAATATCAACAATTTTATCATCCGCATTTATTTCTTTTAATACAACCGGAGCATTTGTTCCATTTATACCCAGCAACTGAATAGTAATCTGATCCGGAGCATCTGTTTCAAGATTATTTCCGTTCCAGCGAAGCTCTCTCCAGGATTTAGCCGGCCCAAATGCCGGTGATTTAATTGAGCCTGTAGAATCAGGAGAAGGAGAATTTGCAGATATAAAGAATCGATCATATAATCCGGTTGAAACTCTCGATTGGGCTGCAAAGGAAGGGTCATTCTTTTTATAAATCAGCGCCCATGTTTTTGGGGCATTCAGATCATCAATAGTGGCGAAACCTGCAGCCAGCAATTTGTGATACAAAGAATTATTGGGTCCGTAGACAGTGGTATCTCCACGCCAGGTGGCACTATAAGAAGCCGGAGCGCTATAATCAAAGGAACGTACAATAACATAAAAACCATCCGGAATAGAATCCATCATATCCATCATCAATTTTCTGGATGCAGGAGTCATGTAGGAAAATTCAAAATTCCAATTTCTGCTTGGTGCACAATTTGCAGAAGCGCTTCCGAATCGATTCAAGTTTTGCCCGTTTTCAGTAACATTCTTCCAGGGAGCCATCGTTCTTGGGTCTATAACAGTAAATACCAGAGATCGACCAAGACATGCACTACTAATATAATCAGCATCATTAAGCAATATGGAAAAATCACTATCAACTGTTCCCGAAGTCGGATACATTGAATGACGTACCTGAATTGTATTGATTTTAGTACCGAAACTCCATTTATTACCTTCAGACAGATTCAGCTGGAACAAATCTGACTCCTGATGCTGGTAAAAATGAGATTGATTAAATCCAGATTGTCCATTGTTTCTGAATTGAAAACTTGCAATGTTCCACATGTACTCCATTCCATCAGTTGGCACCAATGCTGTTCTCCAATAATACACTACACTATCCAGGAACGTTATTTGCGGATCAAATTCAAGCAATCCGCCTTCTGAGCTTATCGTAACCGATTTTTTTAATGTTGAGTTAAACGCAATTGTAGTATCAATTTCCATAGCATACTGCTTCATGGAACTAAACGGATTAGCTGTTGAAGCATAAAATTTTTGCGATGGATCTGTTACAATTGAAAAATTATATGGAAAAGCCGGAGATGCTTCATCCTCATAGATAAAAAATGTTTTTGAGGTAACATTATTATCCTCAACCATTTCAACTATAGCATCAAGGCCATCAATTGTAACAACTATTCTTCCCTGCCCTTTATGTATGGTTGAAATAATCGGGAGATTAAACTCCAGGGAATCAACCAATTTGGGTGCTACTCTTTTTTGATTATACAAAACCTGTTCGGAACCATCCGGATTAACTCGTTTTACCTCTACCAAAACGGAGTCATTAATGGCTTTCCCAATATTATAATATTTAACCTTCGCTGTAAAAGATTCATCCGATACCGATATAAAAGAAGGACTTATTTCAATGGTGGATTCTTCCACGGCATAATCAGGTTTCTCCTGAAAATTCATGACCAATGCCGGATCACCGTGTAGGTTAACCTGTTCAGCATGTGCTCTGGCAAGAAAATCAATTGGCGAATACCGTTGCTTCATTTCTGATAAGGCATCCTTAATAACCAACCCCACACTCTGGCCATAGTCTGTTTTACCAATCTGGTTGTAAAACGAATTGAGATAAGCAGCAAGATAGTTCACCACACCAAAATGGGTACTGGCTATAAATGCAATAGAACCTTTCTGTTTTGCCAATGTAAATTTCTCAGTCAGCGTTTCATACACCTGGAACCTTCCAACAGAATATTGAAAAAAATCACCGGCATAACATCCGTTCACTGAAAAAACCGGATATTTTCCCTGATTATTGTAATCATCCGGATCTTCAATACTAAATTCCAATGTATTTGCAGATGAGTGCCCAAAATAAGTGAGCAGACTAATGCCTTCTTCAAATTTATTACGTATGATCTGTGAACCGGATTGATCCTGATCGCCACTGGATGTTTTGCATAATACAATTGCATTTGCACCTGTTAAAGTATCATCCACCATTGTTTTGTAAGTGGACATGTAATTACACAATTGAACTCCTAACAATGCATCCGTTGCTCCGGTAACATGTAATACATTCTTCATCCAGAGCTTGTCCACTATCTGCCCTGAAACAGTGCGTTGTACCTGTTCATATTCTTTGACTTTCTCCAGATAATCCGTAACCTCGCCGGGTCTGATAACAGAAAGGCGGCCTATAGGCGTTTGAATTAGAGGATCACTTGAGGATAGTGAACTTAATAAATTATCAGAACCCGGGAAACCGAAAGTTGGCAATAAATTAAGTTCATTAATCTGAGTGCGTAATAATACATTGGAGGATGTTCGGTAATAATTATATGTTACCCCCTTACCAATTAAAAATATATTCTGAAGAGGGCTTGAGAAGCTTGCCCTGGCATATCGAATAAAATTTTTTATTGATAACGGGTGTCCCAACTGTCCAAATGCAAACTGATCTGTCAATTCATCAATATCATAAATCTTGGCATTAAAACCACCACCGGTTGCACTGCTTCTATATTGGCGATAATCTTCCACCGGATTGGATCCGCCTGATGAATTCATTAAGATCTGATTGCTTATAATAAGGTAATTACCCTGTAAACCCGGATTGGAAAAATCCGCAAATGTTTTTGAATTTAAAGTAGTAACCGAAAAGGGATAACCGGTAGCTGCCGCCTGACTAACCAGCACCATTTTTCTGGTGTTTGCAGATCCGGGTAAGGCAAATCGGAATACTCCTGAAACCTGCGTGTTAGCTACATATCTTTCCTGATTTTCAAGATCATATAAAACTGGTGCTATACCACCACTGTTAAAATTTCGGATTTCCAGAAAATAGCCGTTGGTACGGGCTTCCAGTTCAAAGGAAAAAGTTCGTTGATTATTAAAGTTAAACTCCCTTGCATAAGTAAGTTCATAAAACGAAATCACCATCCGGTCCAGATAGGGATCCGGCCCTGTTGGAGGCGCAGGTGGTTGTACATTTGTAAATGCCAAAGAAGCAGACCCTCCCGCCAATAGAGCATTTGGTACAGTAACAGCCGCAACTAAATCAGAAAAGAAATTCATTGAATTTTCATACAACTGCGTATTGTTTAGTGCTACCCGAACCCTTCTTGTTTTAGTTGTATTTCCAAATGCTCCAAATTCAAGTCGGGCATCCGGTCCACCTACAGCCGGACGAAGATTTGCCTGATTATCCAGTCTGGTAATCCGTTGACGAATTTCATTACTGGAAAAAAACTCTCCTTTATCATAGGAAGAAGAGAATACATACTGTTCAAGATCAGCAGCAAAACCCGGATTCAATCGCTCCTTAAAATCACGGGCCAGCTTGTAAGTAAAATACGGTTCTGATGGCAGTGTATTGGAAGCCACATCATTATTAACGGATACAAATCGCTTATTGGACAAAGTTGGCTCAACTGTCAGAAAGTAAACCGCTGTATCCGTATGTAAATTGTATCTGGTACGATGCTGGAATTGTTGCTCCCGATACAGAATCCGATCCGTTTCACCATCATTGGCTAATCCCCAAAATTCTATATAACCATCCGCAGGCAGCACACCGCTTGCTGCTGATGTATAAAGTGGAACTTCCTGCCCATTTCGGAATAAGCGGAACTGTTCCGCTGGGATATTATTCAAACCATTTGCATCGAGCGTACTAACAGGAATTCTGTATAAACCATCTGCCCCAACTTTAAACTTATAATAGGTTTTGCTGAAATCAATCCATTCGTTATTAAACGGTTGTGCGGTTAACGACAATCCGGTTGTCAGTAACACAACCAGCATAATCAAAAGGCGATTAAAATGTGTCCTTCGTTTCATGCGCATATGCTAAGCAGTTACTTGTTCTTGTTTTTCTTGACCAGGTCAAGCTTTAATGAAAATACGTGCGTATACAGCGGATTGGACTGGTTGGCGAGATTCGTGAATGCGTAATCAATCATCACATTCTGCAAGCGGAATCCCGCACCCAGAGCTGGTTGATAAATCCATACTTTTTTCCTATAGGTACTATCATTATCATCCAGCGCTTTTTGGAAATTATTTATTCCGGCCCGCACAAAGAATACGTTTTTAACCGATGCTTCCAGCCCAATTTTCGGATCAATACTTACTGCTGATGAACTGATGACGGTATTTCTCCGGCCATCAAACGTGAAATCCAGATTTCCTTCAGCAAGAAGGTTGATGGATTTGCTGAGTTTAAAATTGTAGGAAGCCCCTGCAATCAATTTGGGCGCAGTTAATTCATTGGATTTTACGGGAACATCATTCTGTGTTACATAAAACACTTCCCTCATCTTATCATTGATATTGTAGGTCCATGCATTGAAGGTGGTGGTAACATCCCGGGCAACAAGTCCGGCCTGAAACCGTTTGTTTATATACTGTACCCCTGCATCAAAGCCAAAGCCCCATGCTGTGGCAAAATCACCTGCCTTGCGGTGAATTACTTTTGCATTAAATCCCAGGTTTAGCTTTTTATCTGTTGAACCCTTCATTTTTAATTCCTGCGCATAAGAAAACAGAAAAGCATAATCTGCCGAAGAAAAGGTGGTGATATTATCAAAATTGATGGTACCATCCGGTTCCACCAAAAACACCGTATTGGGAATATCGTCAACAGCAAAACGAAGAACAGAGAGACCAATGGTTCTTTTTCCGTCTTTTAAAGGAATGGCCACATTGGCATAATCGTATTTCCCGATGCCTGCAAAATATTCGGCATGCATGATATTCACCTGTGCCTGCCCTTTTACATGAACCAGCGCAGCAGGATTCCAATAACCTGCTGTTCCGTCAGACACGGAAGCTACCTGGGCAGAACCCATGGCCAGCCCTCTGGCGCCCGCTCCTATATTCAGGAATTCATTGGAATATTTTCGAAACTGTGCTGATAATGCCATAGGCATGATCAAAAGACAACATAAGACTCCTCGGTTTATTCGGTTCATCAGTCAACTTTCAGGATAAGCAAAGATTTCGCTAATGGACTATAACGCCGCCACCCGGGCAATATTGCCTTTCGCCGGCTAATCCGATTGCGTTAGTTTTGTTGCAAATTGCAGCATTTTTTATGAATTTAATAGAAGAATTACGATGGAGAGGCATGTTGCAGGATATCATGCCAGGAACAGAGGAACAATTGAACAAGGAAATGACCGCCGCTTATATTGGTTTTGACCCTACAGCGGATAGTTTGCATATTGGTAGCCTGGTCCCCATTCTTCTTTTAATTCATTTACAAAAGGCTGGACATAAGCCTTTTGCATTGATTGGCGGGGCTACCGGAATGGTTGGAGATCCTTCGTTCAAAGCAGAGGAACGAAAGATGCTGGATGAAGAAACCCTTGCCAGAAACCTCACAGGAATCCGGGCTCAACTGGAGAAATTCCTTGATTTCAACCCGGAACTGGCCAATTCAGCCGAAATCGTCAACAACTACGACTGGTTCAAAGGAATCAGTTTTCTCGACTTTATCCGGGATGTAGGCAAACATATTACGGTTAATTATATGATGTCGAAGGACAGTGTGAAAAAGCGGATTGATGGCGACAGCGGGATCAGTTTTACTGAATTCACCTATCAGCTGATTCAGGGGTACGATTATTACTGGCTAAATAAGAACAAAAACTGTAAACTCCAGATGGGCGGAAGCGACCAGTGGGGGAATATCACAACCGGATCGGAACTAATCCGCAGAATGGGTGGTGGGGAAGCATTTGCTTTTACCTGTCCCCTGCTTACCAAATCAGATGGTGGTAAATTCGGAAAAACAGAAAAAGGAAATGTGTGGCTGGATCCTGGCAAAACCTCGCCTTATCAGTTTTATCAGTTCTGGCTGAATGCCTCCGATGAGGATGCAATAAAATGGATCAAAATATTCACCTTTTTGTCCAGAACCGATATTGAGCAATTAACCGAACAACACCAAAAAGAACCCCATCTTCGCCTTCTTCAGAAAAGATTGGCGGAAGAAATCACATGCCTTGTTCATGGAAAAGAAAACTATGAATTTGCGCTGAAAGCCTCTGAAATTCTCTTTGGGAATGCCACTACAGAGGTATTGCTCAGCTTATCGGAGGAGCAGTTTTTACAGGTAATGGAAGGTGTACCCCAACATGAATTCCCTCTTCAAAAAATCAAAGAAGGAACGGATATTGTGAGCTTCCTTGCCGAAACCGGTATTTTTCCCAGTAAGGGAGAAGCAAGGAAAATGGTTGCCAGCGGAGGCATCAGTTTGAATAAAGAAAAAATCGCCGGTATTGAAACTAAACCAGAGGAAGCCCAACTCTTACACCATCGTTTTTATCTGATTCAAAAAGGAAGAAGAAATTACTTCCTCGTAAAGGCCGTCTGATTTTCGTAAATTAGGGAAGAAGCTGCCAGTATGAAAAAGACTTCCCTTTTGTTTATCCTGAGCCTGCTTGCAATAGCGGCCTCCGCCCAACAGGATATTCAACGAAAATTGCAAACTCAATTAATTGAAGTTGAGAATAATGGAATCGTCCTTTTGCCGGAGGGAACGTACTTCCTGACAGGCACCCTTTCGATGGATGGAAAACAAGGCGTAACCATTCGTGGAAAAGGAAGGGATAAAACCATACTGAATTTTGCCAATCAGATTTCCGGAGCCGAAGGAATTAAAATCACCAATGGTTCCAATATCCGTCTGGAAAACCTGACAGTTCAAAATACCAAAGGGGATGCAATTAAAACCCAACTGGTTGATGGAATTCATTTTCTGCAAGTTAAAACTGAATGGACCCGGGGAGCCAACTCATCTAATGGCGGTTATGGAATCTATCCGGTCCAATGTCAGCGAGTGCTGATCGATAGCTGTTATGCACGCGGTGCCAGTGATGCCGGCATCTATGTAGGCCAATCCCATCATATCATTGTCCGAAATTCGATTGCCACAGAAAATGTGGCCGGTATTGAAATTGAAAATTCACTTTACGCTGAAGTACATAACAACGAAGCATTTAATAATACGGGTGGTATTCTGGTGTTCGATTTGCCTGATCTGATTGTAAAAAAAGGAGGATTTACCAAATTATACAACAATCAGGTGTATGAAAACAATCATGTCAATTTTGCTCCAAAAGGAAATATTGTGGGAAAGGTGCCGCCGGGAACCGGCATCATGGTTCTGGCTGCCAATAATGTGGATATATATGAAAACCGAATCAGCAATAATCGAACGGCAGGAACGGTTGTAGTCAGTTATTATATAACTGAAAACCCTATAAATGACAGCACCTATTACCCGTATCCATCCAACATTTATATCCATGGCAATGTATATGAACGAAAAAAACAACGGGCAACCATGAAAGGGCGTATGGGAAAACTATTTCGGTTTAAACTAAGGTTCGGAAAAAATGTGCCGCATATCATTTATGATGGTATTCATGATGAAAAAGCGGTTACTCCAAATCAGCTTTGCATTCAGAATAATCAGGGAGAAAGTTTTGCCAATATTGATGCAGCCAATGGATTCAAGAAAATCAGCAGAGACATGAAAGGATATAATTGTGCTCTGAATATTCCCGTTACTATCAATTTGCAATGAAAAAAGGTAGTATCATACTGCTGCTTTTAGCCTGCATCTTTCTGATGAGTCATCTTCAGACATCTAGAGAATCTGTAACAAAACAAAAACTATCCGAATACGGATTTTTTGATGGACCTATAGCTCAGCTCAAGCCTGCTGCGGGGGTTATACCGTATGAGTTGAATAGCTCACTATTCAGCAATTATGCAGAGAAGATTCGGTTTATGGTTTTACCTCCCGGTAAAGCTGCAGTTTATCAGGCCAAAAAACCATTTGATTTACCTTTAGGTACTGTTTTAGTTAAGAATTTTTATTATCCTGTTGATTTCAGGCAACCTGATAAAGGTAGATACCTGATTGAAACAAGGTTATTGATTCATGAAGAAACAGGCTGGAATGCACTGCCGTATATCTGGAATGCAGATCAAACTGAAGCATACTATGACGTAGCAGGTGATACCCGAACAATCGGATACATTGATTCAAAAGGGAAAAAAAGAACAACGCACTATGCCATCCCCAATAAAAATCAGTGCAAGGGCTGTCATACCAATGGAAAAGAATTTCTGCCAATTGGAATCAGTGCAAGGCATTTGAATAAAACCGTTCATTCGGAATCCAATTCAGCCAATCAGCTACTTATCTGGGCTGAAAATGGATGGTTAAAAAACCTGCCGGATTCCGGCGTGCCTGCCAATGCCAATTGGGAGGATGAAAGCAGTTCAATTGATCAGCGGGCCCGGGCTTATCTGGATATAAACTGTGGACATTGCCACAGTGTAACCGGACCAGCGAATACATCGGGGTTATACCTTGATATGTTCAATCAGGATCCTACGGCCTTAGGTATTCATAAAACACCGGTTGCTGCTGGCAGAGGATCCGGAAATTTCTCCTATGCAATAGTTCCCGGGAAACCGGAAAAATCCATTCTTGTTTACCGGATGAATACGATTGATCCGGGCATTGCAATGCCGGAATTGGGAAGAGAACAAATTCATAAAGAAGGTGTAGCACTGATCAGTGAATGGATCAAACAAATGAAGCCCTGATCAAACTCCTGACTTCACAAATTCGCGGATTCCTTTTACCAGAAGATCCAATTGTTTTGTTGTGGTATATACATGCGGTGTGATTCGCACTCCTTTTATATTTTCCCACTCAATTCCAACTGTATGAATTTTAAATTTATTGAACAGGAATTGATCCAGGTCTGCTGGCTTGCGATATTTGACCCCTACTAATCCAATAGCACAGCCAAATCCAGGCTGTAAGGAGGTGCCGATTTCAACCCCGGACAGATCCTTCACCTGTTCCATCCAATAATTTTTAAGATAGTGCAGGCGTTTTTCTTTTCTCTCTGCGCCAATCATTTCCTGAAATTCGATGGCTTTTCCGATTGCCTGTTCAATAAAAAACGGACGGGTTCCCAGGTTCTCAAATTTGCGAATATTGGTTTCCTGTCCGGCTGGTGCACCAAATAGCGGATACAACTTTTCGATCTTTTCTTTTTTGACAAAGAGAAAACCGGTACCAATACAGGCACTCAGCCATTTGTGTAAACTTGTTCCAAAATAATCAGCCCCAAGCTCCTTTAGTTGAAATTGAAAATGCGCAAAACTATGGGCACCATCTACCAGCACTTCTATTCCCCTATCATGTGCAGCATCTGCAATTTTCCGAACCGGAAGAATCTGTCCATTCCAGTTGATGATATGGGTGATATGAACGATCCGGGTTTTTGTTGTAAATGCGCTGGAGTATTGTTGAATCAGGTAAGCAGTATCCTCTGATGGCAGTTCAAGATTCACCCAAACCAGTTTGATGCCGTCTCTTTTTTCCCGTTGTTTCCAGGCATTGATCATATTGGGGTAATCCTGCTTAGATAGCACCACTTCATCGCCGGCTTTCAATGGAAGGCCGAAAATAACTGTCTCCAGAGCTTCAGAAGCATTGCGCTGGATGGCCAGTTCCTCGGGATGGCAACCTGCTAATCGGGCAAGATTTGCCCTTAGCGGTTCTCTTCCCTGATCCAGAATCCGCCACATAAAATAACTGGGACCTTCATTACTCAGGTCCTGGAATCGTTTCATGGCTTCCTGTACTACCCTGGGAGAGGGACTAACACCGCCATTGTTGAGGTTAATTATAGAGGGAGAAACCGTATATGCCTGCTGAATGCTATACCAGAAATCTTCTTCCGAGGCCAGTTTGTCAGCATCAAAACTGCTGTAGTCAGCCAGACTACGTTCCAATTGGCGACTCCAGGCAGGGAGGGCGGTACCGGCTAAGAGCGCACCAAAACCGGCAGTTGACAGGGTTTGCAGAAAGCTTCTGCGGTTGGGTGATAACATATATGGAAATTAATGAATTAGGTGATTTTAGGCCATATTCAGATTTTCTCAATTTTTTTTGGCAGAAATGGCCACACCCTTTATTTTTGCACTCCCATTGAGGTAGGATGGCCTATAGTATAATGGTAGTACGACAGATTTTGGTTCTGTTTGTCTTGGTTCGAATCCAGGTAGGCCAACAAAAAAAGACGATCAGCAGGTTGCTGACCGTCTTTTTTTATTTTTAGGATTATCCGACATCCTATCCATTTTTATAGTAAAAACCTGGTCGCCGATTTTTGCTGAAAAAATCCTGTTATATGATTGCTGGCTCCGGTGCAGGTCAGGCACAAGTGCGGTACAAGTCCGGGATAAGTCCGGGGATGCTGGGGCAATCATCCACTGTTCTCCTTATATTTCCGGTTAGAAACTAATAAAAGGCAACTCATCTGCCCAAGCCGGGCTGAGAAGGAATTTAAAACAGAAAGAGAGGGCAACTAAAACTTGGTGCAAAAGGACGATCAGCTGGTTGGTGATCGTCCTTTTTTTATTTTGGACTTTCTCTATTTTCCTTATATTAATTACCTTACCCGTTTCGCCACAAACTGACCCTCCGTGATTTCTACGACATCATTTTCTTCGAAACTTTTTGTCAGGTAATTGCCAGTGAAATGGCCACTAATGGAATCATCGGTGATAGAAGTGATGGTAATTGTATACTTTGATTCTTCGCGTCCGTCTATATCACCCATGAGGTAAAGGTCGGATTCAAGTGCATTTTCTGCGTAGATTATTGGTATGAAATAGTCATCGCTATTATAAACACCCGTGCCTAAAACCGGACCATCTACCTGGATGGAAAGATTAATCTGACCTTTGCCATTTTCCGTATAACCGACAATTCCCAAATTGGTTTTTGAATCATCAATGAGATCAGGCCCCAGCTCACCAAGTGCATATGACCAGGTAATCCAGGTGCCATTCTTTTTAAATTTCACGTAATATTTAGAATCCGTTGCTGCTTCCTTTTTACAGGATGAAAATACGATTGTGAACAGGACAAGGGCCAGTGTAAAAATTCTTGTTAGTTTTATCATAGTAAGATTTAGTCATTTTGAAGAAAATTTGTTACTTCCGTACCTAAACGTCAAAGTCAGTTTTATTATTATCACTATGAACATCGAATCCTTCCGCCAATATTGCCTGAGTTTTCCTGATGTTACAGAGGAGTTTCCATTCGGCCCTGAAACCCTGGTGTATAAAGTAAAAGGGAAATTGTTTGCGCTAACGGATCTTGATCTTTTTGAAAGCATCAATTTAAAATGTGATCCGGATGAAGCAATAGAATTAAGAGAGCGATATCCTGCCGTTCAACCCGGTTACCATATGAATAAAAAACATTGGAATACGGTGGTGATGGATCATTCCATTCCGGATCGGCTAATTAAAGAATGGATCGCTAATTCCTACGCATTAGTTAGAGCGAGTTTACCAAAATCTCAACGTTGAATAACACTTAAGCAAGGTATTGCTGCAATTTCAGCAGACAGGTATCCAGGCTTTCTTTCCAGGGATAAATGGCAATATTAAATGCATGCTGAATTTTATCGGTGGCCATCAAACTAAAAGCCGGACGTTTAGCAGGAGTTGGATACGAGGAGGAAGGAATTGGTAACACATTACAGGTACTGCCAATTTTATCGCGGATAGCCAGGGCAAAATCGTACCAGCTGATTTTGCCTTCATTGCAGTAGTGGTATATTCCACTGGCAATAGTTGTATTACCCGAAGCCTCTATTTGATCCACTATCTGAAGAATTGCTTTTGCCAAATCACCTGCATAGGTAGGTGCGCCTATCTGGTCATTTACCACCTTTAATTCTGTACGCTCATACATGAGGCGCATCATGGTTTTTACAAAATTATTGCCATAGGAAGAGTAGACCCAGGAAGTGCGAATTATAATAGAAGAAGCAGCTTCCTTTACTGCCAACTCCTCTCCTTTCAATTTGGATAAGCCATACTGGTTGATGGGATTAACCGGAGCATCTTCTCCTAAAGGAAGAGCACTGCTTCCATCAAATACATAATCAGTTGAAATATGAATAAGCTGTGTTCCATATTGATTGCACAAAGCAGCAATCACCCCTACTGCAATTCCATTTATCTGCATGGATTTTTCCGGCTCTGTTTCTGCTTTATCAACAGCAGTATAGGCTGCACAGTTAATACAATAATCCGGTTTATGAGCAGCAAAAAACGATACCATCTTTGCTTCATCATCCAGTGGAAAGCTATCGCGATCAGTAAAAACAAATTCAAACCGATCCTGATAGAGAATGGATAATTCCTGCAATTCAGACCCTACCTGACCATTGGCGCCGGTTACCAGAATTTTTTTCATGATTCCAGTTGAAATTCATGATTAATTGCGGAAAAAACAGGGAGCACTTTGTCTTTATCGGATATTAACATGGCATCCGCCGGAACCTTCCAGTCAATTGCCAAAGCCGGATCACTGTAGAGTACTCCACCCTCCGCATCTTTTTTATAAAATGAATCACATTTATACAGTACTTCTGCTGTTTCACTCAATACTGAATAACCATGCGCAAAGCCCTTTGGCACCAGCAACTGTTTTTTATTTTCAGCACTCAGTTCAATGCTGAATACCTTTCCGAAAGTTGGAGAGTTTTTCCTGCAATCTACCACCACATCAAGGATCGTTCCTTCCAAAGCACGGATCAGTTTGGTTTGAGCAAAAGGTGCTAATTGATAGTGCAATCCTCTTACAACACCATAACCGGATCTTGCCTGATTATCCTGTATAAATTGATAATGAATATTGGCTGCTGTAAAGACAGCCGCATTGTAGGACTCAAAAAAATATCCCCTATGATCACCAAAAACCTTGGGCTCATAAATCAACAACCCGGGAAATCCGGTTTCTGTAAATGCCATCAGGATCTTTGTTCGTATTGTTCTTGATAATATTGTTGGTAATTGCCACTGGTAACATGCTCCACCCATTCACTGTTATTCAGGTACCAGTCCACCGTTTTTTCCAACCCTTCCTCAAACTGGAGGGATGGCTTCCATCCCAATTCTTTATTAAGTTTGGTGGCATCAATGGCATAGCGTAAATCATGCCCGGGCCGATCCGTTACATAGGTAATCAGCTCAGCCGATTCGCCTTCTTTCCTGTTTAATTTTTTATCCATGATAGAACAAAGCAGGTGCACCAGATCAATATTCTTCCATTCATTAAAGCCGCCAACATTGTACTTTTCCCCCTCTTTCCCTTTGTGAAAAATAAGGTCGATTGCTTTGGCATGATCTTCTACCCATAGCCAGTCCCGAACATTTTCGCCCTTGCCATAAACAGGAAGGGGTTTTTTATTCAGGATATTATTAATCATCAACGGAATCAATTTCTCCGGAAAATGGTGTGACCCATAATTATTGGAACAGTTACTCATTACCACGGGGAAATGATACGTATGGTAATAGGCCATTACAAAATGATCCGACGCTGCTTTGGAAGCAGAATAGGGTGACCGTGGATCATAGGCAGTTTCTTCTGTAAAAAATCCTTCTTCACCCAATGAACCATAGACTTCATCTGTAGAAACATGATAAAAACGTTTTCCCGAAAAAGCATTGGCCCAGGCTTTTCTTGCCACATTCAATAAATTGGCTGTACCCAGCACATTGGTCTTTACAAACTGTAAAGGATCCGAAATACTGCGATCCACATGACTTTCAGCAGCCAGGTGAATGACACCGTCAAAAGCATAGCGGGCAAAAAGTTCCTGCATCGCCGGTTCATCGGTAATATCACCTTTTTCAAATTGGTAATTAGGTGCAGCTTCAATATCCTTCAGGTTTTCCAGATTGCCTGCATAGGTAAGCGCATCCAGATTTACGATTCTGTATTGTGGGTACTTATTTACAAACAACCGCACTACATGTGATCCGATAAATCCGGCTCCGCCCGTTATTAAAATAGTTGATGTTGTCATTACAAACTCCAATAGGTTCTTGAGGTGATCTTATTTTTATAAATACCTTTTAAATCAACAATCACACCATGTTCACGGGTAATGGATGAAAAATAGGCATCATCGTGTCCTTTGTACTGATCATGCGGTACGGTAATAATTACGGCATCATACTCTTTTCCGTCCTGCCGGGTTAACTGCAGACCATATTCTTCCTTTACTTCTCCACTTTCTGCATAAGGATCTTCTACATCCACATGAATATTAAATGCCAGTAATTCTTCGACCGTATCTACAATTTTTGAGTTTCTGATATCGCTTACATTCTCTTTAAAGGTCACTCCTTTTACAAGTACACGCGGATTGTCAGAGTTCCGAAGAACATATTTAATAATTTTTCTTGCCAGGTATTTGGCCATATCATCATTGATAAATCGGCTCGCGGCAATTACCCTTGACTGATACCCGAGAGAAGCAGCCTTATGGGTCAGGTAATAGGGATCAACACCAATGCAATGTCCGCCTACCAGACCGGGTTGAAATTTCAGAAAATTCCATTTTGTTCCTGCTGCTTCAATTACATCATAGGTATTGATACCCATCCGATCAAAAATCAGGGAGAGTTCATTCATCAGGGCGATGTTCATATCGCGTTGGGTATTCTCAACGATTTTACTTGCCTCTGCTACTTTTATGGAAGGTGCGCGATGCACACCGGCATCCACCACCAACTCATAGGTTCGGGCTATTTCCTCAGCTGCTTCCGCATCACTACCAGAAGCTACTTTAATTACGGTACGAAGGGTGTTTTTCTTATCACCCGGATTGATTCGCTCCGGTGAATAACCGAGTTTAAAATCCTTCCCCAATTCCAGTCCGGATATTTTTTCCAGTACTGGTAAACAATCTTCTTCTGTGCAACCAGGATAGGTGGTTGATTCATACACCACATAATCGCCGCTCTTCAACACTTTACCAACTGTGGTAGAGGCACCAATCAGGGGTTTTAAATCAGGGACATTGTATTTATCAACAGGCGTTGGTACTGCTACAATAAAAAATCGGGCTGTTTTCAACAACTCCAGGTCATCTGTAAAAATAATATCCCGGTTCTTAAATTCATCCGGACCTACTTCCTTACTCGGATCAATATTATTGCGCATCATATCCACTCTTCGTGCATTGATATCGAATCCGATTACGGACAATATTTTGGCAAATTCCAAAGCGAGCGGAAGGCCTACATAACCGAGGCCGATCACGGCAAGTTTGGCTTTTTTGTCAACCAGGTCCTGGTGAATAGTCATTTATTTACGATTTTAAATTCTTTGGGTTGTTTAAACAACTCTTCATGCGGAAGTGATTTAAAGTACTCATATGTAATTTTCACTCCTTCTGATCTGTTTACACGTGGCGACCAGCCAAGGATCTCTTTTGCTTTGGAAATATCCGGCTTGCGTTGCCTGGGATCATCTGCTGGCAGCGGACGGTAAACAATTTTCTGACTGGTTCCTGTTAGCTTGATAATTTCTTCTGCGAATTCTTTCAGGGTGATTTCATCCGGGTTACCAATATTGACCGGATTTGCATAGTCACTCATAAGAAGGCGATAAATGCCTTCAATCAGATCATCCACATAACAGAAAGACCTGGTTTGAGATCCGTCTCCAAATACAGTCAGGTCCTCTCCTCTTAAAGCCTGGCCGATAAATGCAGGTAATGCACGACCATCATTGAGGCGCATACGCGGACCATAGGTATTGAATATGCGGATAATCCTTGTTTCTACCTGGTGATAGGTATGATAGGCCATCGTGATGGATTCCATGAAACGTTTGGCTTCATCATAAACACCTCTTGGTCCAACCGGATTCACATTGCCCCAATACTCTTCTGTCTGTGGATGAACCAGCGGATCACCGTATACTTCAGAGGTTGACGCAACCAGAATCCTTGCTCCTTTGGCTTTTGCCAGACCCAGGCAATTATGGGTACCAAGGGCGCCCACCTTAAGGGTCTGAATAGGGATTTTCAGGTAATCAATCGGGCTTGCAGGGGAAGCAAAATGTAAAATATAATCCAGGTTACCCGGCACATGAATGAATTTACTTACATCATGATGGTAAAATTCAAACTGTTCCAGCTTGAAAAGATGTTCAATATTCTTCAGATCACCGGTGATCAGGTTATCCATTCCAACTACCTGAAAACCTTCTTTTATAAAACGATCACAGAGATGAGAACCCAAAAAACCTGCTGCACCTGTAATCAATACTCTTTTTTGCATGAAGGGTTTATTTTGAATTGGAAACAGTTTTACGGCCTATGCTTTCATAATGAAAACCAAGTTCAGCAATTGCTTTGGTATCAAATAAATTCCTGCCGTCAAATATTACTTTTGATTTCATGCGGGTTACCATTTTGAGGAAATCAGGCGTTCTGAACTCATTCCATTCGGTGGCAATCAATAAAGCATCTGCATCCTGCAGGGCATCGTATTGATTCTCTGCATAACGTATTTTATCACCCAGTAATTGTTTGACATTCCGGATAGCTTCCGGATCAAATGCCGTGATGGATGCTCCCTGCTCCAATAGCGATTCAATCATATACAATGCCGGTGCTTCCCTGATATCATCTGTATTGGGCTTGAATGCCAGTCCCCATAAGGCAAACTGTTTGCCTTTGAGATTGCCCCCAAAATAGCGACTGATTTTAGGTAAGAGATGTGTTTTCTGTTTTTCATTCACATCCATTACTGCATTGAGAATTTTAAAATCATAGTCTGCCTGAGAGGAAGATTGAACCAGTGCCTGAACATCTTTCGGAAAACAACTTCCACCATAACCAATTCCAGGAAATAGAAAACGTTTTCCAATCCGGTCGTCACTACCGATTCCAAGGCGCACCATATCCACATCTGCTCCAAGTCGCTCGCAGAGTTGGGCGATTTCATTCATGAAAGAGATCTTGGTAGCAAGGAATGAATTCGCCGCATATTTGGTAAGCTCTGCTGAACGTTCATCCATATAAATAACCGGATTACCCGATCTTACAAAAGGAGCATATAAATCTCCCATTAATTTTCTGGCGCGATCAGAACTAACACCTATAACTACCCGATCCGGTTTCATAAAATCATCCACCGCTACCCCTTCCCGCAGGAATTCAGGGTTGGAAACCACATCAAATTCACCCGCATAATTTTTAGCAACTGCAGCTCTGACCTTGTCAGCGGTTCCTACCGGCACAGTGCTTTTATCTACCAACACTTTATAATCAGTCAGGAGCTTTCCAATTTCTTCGGAAACACCCAGCACGAAACGAAGGTCTGCAGCTCCATCCGCACCCGGAGGAGTAGGTAATGCAAGGAATATAATAGCAGCATCTTTTATTCCATCCGCCAGGCTGGTTGTAAAACTAAGCCGGCCTTCTTTCAGATTCCGTAGGAAGAGTTTCTCCAAACCTGGTTCATAAATAGTGATTTCTCCATTAGCTAAGCGATCAACTTTGGACTGGTCAATATCAACACAGATCACTTCATTTCCTGTTTCTGCAAAACAGGTACCGGTAACCAACCCAACATATCCGGTTCCAACTACTGTAATTTTCATGAGGATTTATCTAGTTTAATTATTATTTACATATTCTAAAACCTGTGTACTGATATAGTTCAATTGTTCCTGATCCAGTTCTGTATGCATGGGTAATGAAATCACCCGTTCGGTTAACCAGTCGGTAATTTTCAACTTATTTTCACCGCTTCCGAATGCTGCAAACATTTGCTGCCGGTGTGCCGGTACCGGATAATAAATCATGGATGGAATTTGTTTATCTGCCAGGAACTGGTGTAAGCCATCGCGGTTAACCCCTTCCAGAATCAGTGTGTACTGGTGAAAGACATGTTTATTATTGGAATCGCGGTATGGGGTGGTGATTTTATTATTAGCGGCAAAGGCCTGATCATAAAAATCTGCAGCCTTTCTCCTGGCGTCTATGTAGGCATCAAGTTTAGGCAATTTTACATTCAGAACGGCGGCCTGTATACTGTCAAGTCTGCTATTGCAGCCAACAATCTCATGGTAGTAACGGATTTTTTGTCCGTGGTTGGCGATCATTTTCATTTTCGCAGCCAGTTCATCATCATTGGTACAAATCGCTCCGCCATCGCCATAACAGCCCAGGTTTTTGGAAGGGAAAAAGGAAGTACATCCAATGGTTCCGATGGTGCCTGTTTTTTGGGTACGACCATCTTTATAATAATAATCGCTACCAATTGCCTGTGCATTGTCTTCAATTACTGCAATTCCGTGTTTATTGGCAATTGCCATGATTTCTTCCATATTCGCAGCCTGTCCATATAAATGAACAGGAACAATGGCTTTTGTTTTGGGTGTAATGGATTTTTCAATGGCAGCAGGATCTATACAGAATGTTTTTGCATCCACTTCAACAAATACCGGTTGCAGTCGTAAAAGTGCTACCACTTCAGTTGTTGCGATATAGGTAAAGGAGGGTGTGATAACTTCATCTCCCGGTTGCAGGTCCAGTGCCATCATGGCAATTTGAAGGGCATCGGTACCATTAGCACAGGGGATCACATGTTTCACCTGCAGGTAGTTGGCCAGTGCCTGACTGAAATCCTGCACTGCTTTGCCATTTATAAAAGCAACGGAATCCAGCACTTCATGAATGGCGGTATCAACTTCCGCTTTAATTTGCTGATATTGCTGCTTTAAGTCAACCATTTGTATTGGACGCATAGATCACCCTCCTCTTTTTAAAATGGGCACAAAAATAGCAAAATATAGGTTGGCTGGAACTTTGAATTTAGCTTTGCTTCACATTAACCACTTGATTCAGTGAGTCTTTTACTTTACAATCTATTTCTGCTGTTATATGGCCGGGCCCTTCGGCTGGCTGCCTTCTGGAACCCCAAAGCCAAAAAATGGGTAAAGGGAAGGACTGACTGGCAGCAGCGCTTAAAACAGCAATTGGAACCCGACCCGCGTCCGCTTGTATGGATGCACTGTGCTTCTCTGGGAGAATTTGAGCAGGGGCGTCCTATTTTGGAATGGATTCGTGCAAAGTATTCCGGGTACCGGGTTGCACTGAGTTTTTTCTCGCCTTCGGGTTATGAAATCCGAAAGAATTATGCCGGAGCAGATCTGGTCTGTTATTTGCCAATGGATGGAGCCCGGAATGCAAAAATTTTCATTGAAACCCTTTCTCCGGACCTTGTAATCTGGGTTCGGTATGAATTCTGGTATTACTACCTTACTACACTTTTAAAAAAAAATATACCGGTTCTGCTGATTGCCGGGCGCTTTAGAAAATCGCAACCCTTTTTTCATCGGTTTGGGCACTTGCACCGGCATATGCTGACCTGTTTTCAGCAGTTGTTTGTACAGGATCAGGACTCCCGCGATTTGTTGAGTGGCATTGGAATTTCCCGGGTAACAGTAGCAGGCGATACGCGGTATGATCGGGTATCAGCCATCGCGGAAAAATTTGTTCCGGTTGATGGGGTGGCTGAATTTGTGGGTAATCACCCGGTATTGGTTTGCGGAAGCACCTGGCCGGAAGACGAGGAAGAGCTGGACCATTTTGCCAATCATCGGCAGGATCTCCGGTTCATAATTGCTCCGCATGAAATTGAAGAGGCACATCTGGTCGAAATTGAAGAACTCTTTAAACATACGGTCCGGTACTCCCTTTGGCAAAATCAGTTCGGAAAGGGTGCTGAAAAGCCGGAAACGACCGCGAATGTCCTGATTATTGACAATATCGGCATGTTATCCCGCCTCTACAAGTATGGAACTATTGCCTATGTGGGTGGTGGTTTTGGGGATGATGGACTGCATAATATTCTGGAAGCCGCGGTTTATGGAATTCCAGTGATACACGGACCCGTTTATGATCGTTTTCCGGAAGCTACCCGGTTAATTGAGGCAGGAGGCGGTTTTGGGGTCGAAAATGCGTTGGAACTGGAAGAATTGCTGAATCATTTATTGACAGATCCTGCTGCACTGGCTGTTGCATCGGAAGCTGCCCGGCAATTTGTTGCCCGGCAAAGAGGAGCCAGTTCAACTATCCAAACTTATTTGGAGGAGAATCGTCTTCTTACTAATTGACAGAAATGGCGAACGGTGTCTTTTGAATCATCCCAGGCCAGTTTGAGCTTTAATTCGCGTTCAATCCAGTATTCGGCTTCTTGCAGGATATTAAAGGAATTGATGGTTTTGATGCTTCGTTCATACATGACCTCATCTCCCCGGAATAATTCCTGAACAAATACAAAACGGTCATTGATTCCGATGGCTTTTTTAAGGTCGCGTACCGGTTCACGGGTAAGCACTTCCGCTATTTCAATGGAAGCCTGTTTGAGTTTATCATTTAAAGAACCTCCGTTTAGTTGCTGGCTCATTACATCATTCAGTTCCCGGATTTCCTTCTGATGTGCGAGGGTAGGAATTTCCTGCATCAGTGAATGCAGCCAGTCGGTTGGCATGGTGGTTTCCTGAACAGGGGCTGCAATTTCAATGGGAGCTGCCGCTTCGATGGGAATTACCGGATCAACCGGCTTGGTTTCCAATTTTGGCTGGAATTGCGTTTCGTTAGTAATAACTGGCTCGGAGGATGGTACCGGCTGTTTCTGAACGGTATTATTTCCGGTTGGCAGTACAACTGCTACTTTTGAATTTCCATTTCGGACAATGGAAGACGAAGCCTGTTCCTGAATGGCAGCCTGTAACAATTGGGCTGTACGCAGTAAGGCAGCTGCATCTGCCTCCTGATCCAGTTGTTCCTGAAGCTTATTAATCAGTGCTCTAACTCTTTCCATTTGATATGGTACTTTTGGGTTAGTATTGAGATTCATAAAGTTATTAAAATAAAACCGGAACTATAACATCTGCTTTCAAAGGTTCTGTTAACCTTGTTAAGTAGATTTTGTTCCTTACCAATTCGATCATATCGTGTTTATAGAACCTACTTTAAATGGCGGCCGAAGGGGATGGATTGAAGTTATCTGTGGTTCCATGTTTTCCGGAAAAACAGAGGAACTGATCCGTCGATTGAAACGTGCCCGGATTGCAAATTTGAAAGTTGAAATATTCAAACCTGCAATTGATGTCCGGTACGATGAAGTTCAGATCGTATCCCACGATGAAAATGCCATTTTATCCACTCCCATTGACAACTCTCAAACCATTTTGCTGATGGCCTCCAATGTGGATGTTGTCGGAATTGATGAGGCTCAGTTTTTTGATGATCAGTTACCCGTGGTTTGCGATCAGCTGGCGCGCCAGGGAATCCGGGTCATCATTGCCGGCCTCGATATGGATTACCTTGGAAAACCATTTGGGCAGATGCCCTTTCTGCTGGCCAAGGCAGATTATATCACCAAGTTGCATGCCATATGTGTTAAATGTGGAAATATTGCCTCTTTTAGTTATAGAAAGATCCCGTTGAACAGCCAGGTATTGCTCGGCGAAAAGGAAACCTATGAGCCGCGCTGCCGATCCTGTTACGATGAAAAATCATGATACATGAAAGCAGTTATTGCATTATTTAGAAAAGACCTTCTGCTTGAATTCCGCCAGCAGTATACGTTCTATGGAATTATCCTGTATGTGGCCAGTACTATTTTTGTATTGTATCTGGCCATGGGTCAACCGGAAGACCAGGTATGGAATGGCCTCTTCTGGATGATTCAATTATTTGTTTGCGTAAATGCAGTGGCCAAAAGTTTTTTACAGGAAAGCCGGGGACGGTTGCTATATTTCTATTCCATTGCCGGTGCGCGGGATTTCATTTTGTCCAAATTACTGTTTAATGTGTTGCTGATGGCGCTCTTAAGTCTGGTTTCATGGGTGCTGTTTGGATTATTATTAGGCAATCCCGTTCAAAACGGAATCCGGTTTATGGGGGTGGCCATTTTTGGGGGACTTGGGTTAAGCCTGGTTTTTACCTTTTTATCTGCCATCGCTGCCCGTGCCCAGCAGAATGCTGCTTTGATGGCAATTTTGGGATTCCCGTTAATTATTCCTCAAATTTTATTGATGATGAAACTGGCCAATACCGCTTTCAGCCAGGTTATTCAGGATAGTTTGGGTATGATCTTTCTACTGCTTGCCGGACTGGACCTGCTGGTGGTAGCGCTTGCCATCATCCTTTTCCCCTTTCTCTGGAAGGACTAACCTTTTTAACACCCGTCGGGTGCAGGGGTTACTTTGCCCCTTCTTGCAATTCCCCTAATTTTGCGGCACTTATAAGATAGTATGCGATTAGCCTGGTGGAAAATTCTTTGTATCGTGCAGCTACTGATCATTTCAGTAGCGGGGTTTATAGGGGATGTACCCGCCAAACCCATCCTGAATGAAACGATTCGTAATTATTATTTCCATGTTCCCATGTGGTTTGGGATGATGATTTTTTTCATTGTATCGGTTATTTATTCCGTCAAGTACCTGCGAAGCGGTAAACTGGAACATGATATTGTGGCGGTGGAATATGCCAATGTGGGCTTATTGTTCTGCATATTGGGATTAACAACCGGCATGATCTGGGCGAATTATACCTGGGGAAAACCCTGGAGCAATGACCCTAAACAGATCGGGGCTGCGATAGCGTTCCTGATTTATTTCGCATATCTGGTGTTGAGGAATTCCATGATAGACCCGGATAAGCGGGCTAAAATCGGGGCTGTCTATAATATTTTCGCATTTGCAATGCTCTTTCCAACCATCTGGATCATTCCCCGGTTATTGGAGAGTCTGCATCCAGGCGGTATGGGAAACCCGGCCTTAAATCCGGGTGATGTAGACAGCCGGATGCGTTACCTGTTTTATTTTATAGCATTTCCAGGCTGGGCGATACTGGGCGTATGGGTAGCAACCCTTTGTATCCGACTGAAAAAATTGGAAGAAAAAAAACTACAACATGCGTAATAAAAAATGGCCGGGACTCCTTGCCGGTCTGCTATTGGCAGGAATTTCCCTTTTTTCACAAACTCCGATGACCGGAGATGAACCGGTTCAGATGGCCGATGCCCTGCATGCCAATGGTAAAATTTATGCAGTGGTGGCCGTGGTATTCACTATTGTAATTGGGATAGTAGTGTATTTAATCCGGCTGGATAGAAAAATAAGCCGGCTGGAAAAAGAAGCCTGAGTTTTATCCGTTATAGGTTCGTATCCCTTCAGCGATTGCGTAAACACATATAAAAACACATTCAAAAACGAACAACATGTCTGGACATCAAGAGTACAGCTTCTTTGGAGCAGTAGAGAAGAGCTTTGACAAGGCAGCCAAGTTCACGAACTGGGATCCGGGAATCCTTGAACAAATCAAACAATGTAATTCTGTTTACCGGATGCATTTTCCGGTTAAGATCGGCGATCAGATTGAGGTAATCAAAGCCTATCGCGTGCAGCACTCCCATCACAAAACACCCTGTAAGGGAGGGATTCGTTTTGCTACAGCGGTGAACCTCGATGAGGTTATGGCATTGGCGGCACTTATGACCTATAAGTGTGCTATCGTAAACGTTCCGTTTGGAGGAGCCAAGGGCGGGATCTCCATCGATCCAAAAAAATACACGGCTTATGAGCTGGAAAAAATTACCCGGCGCTATACCCATGAGCTGATTAAGAAAAATTTTATTGGTCCGGGTACCGATGTTCCGGCACCTGATTATGGAACCGGAGAGCGGGAAATGGCCTGGATTCTGGATACGTACATGAGTATGAAACCAGGTGAAGTGGATGCACTTGGTTGTGTAACTGGCAAACCTGTTACGCAGGGTGGTGTACGTGGACGTCGGGAAGCAACCGGGCTGGGTGTATTTTATGGCATCCGGGAAGTTTGTAATATGACGGATGTAATGCAGCGGTTGGGACTGGATCTTGGAATTGAAGGAAAGACCGTGGTAATCCAGGGATTGGGCAATGTGGGCTATCATGCATCCAAATTTTTCCGGGAAGGTGGAGCCAAAGTAATTGCCATTGCAGAATATGAAGGAGCCATTATGAATCCGGATGGGCTGAATGAAGAAGAAGTATTTGAGCATAGAAAGAAAACAGGGTCTATTTTAAATTTCCCGGGCGCGTTGAATCTTGCTCAATCCAATGATGCGTTGGAACTGGATTGTGAAATTCTGATTCCGGCTGCTCTGGAAAATGTAATCAATGGTGAAAATGCGCCTCGTATCAAGGCTCGTGTTATTGGGGAGGCGGCTAATGGTCCGCTTACGCCGGAGGCAGATGAGGTGTTTGCAGCCAAAGGAACATTGGTTGTTCCCGACATGTACCTGAATGCTGGTGGGGTAACCGTTTCCTATTTCGAGTGGTTGAAAAACCTGAGCCATGTGCGCTATGGCCGATTGGAAAAGCGGTTCACGGAAAATCAGAATAAGAATATTCTGAATCAGATTGAAAACCTGACCGGAAAGAAAGTGGCTGATAACCATAAAATCATGATTGAACATGGTCCGGATGAAGTGGATCTGGTTTATTCCGGATTGGAAGAAACCATGATTAGTGCGACCCGCGAAATCATGGATTGCTGGAAGAGAAATCCATCCATTCCTGATATGCGTACAGCTGCGTATGTGGTAGCCATCAATAAAGTTGCAACCAGTTACGAGGAACTCGGGATTTTTCCATAAGGTTAGGTGTCAGACAGGTGTTCTAACACCTGTCTGACACCTCTCTAACATCGTTCTAACACCTGTCTGACGTTTTAAAACGAAGGCAATTCATCAAGGGGCAGTAATTTTCCATTGGAGCGGTGATAGGCATAACATTCCGTACCATTTGTTATAACGAGGTAGGAAACCGGTATCGCCATATTGTATCGAAGAATCTGATGAAGAACCGATTCAGACAAACTAATTTCCATCGCTTTACATTCAACCATCAGCCAGGGTTGGTGAAGCCGATCATAGACCAACAGATCAAAGCGCTTATTCAATTCCCCTAATTTCATGGTTTTTTCCACAGCAATGTAGGCGACAGGGTATTGCCTTACAGCAATGAGGTAGTGCAGAAAATGTTGCCGCACCCATTCTTCAGGAGTAAGCACCAGCCATTTTTTCCGAATCGAATCAAAGACCCAACGCTGGCCTTTTTCCTCTTTCCATTTCAATGAATTATCGGGGTACTCAATGCTGATCATTTCCCAAAGCTATGATTCGAAAATCGTATATTGCCAAAATTGAGTTTTTTGAACGGAAAATTTTGCAGCCATGAAAACAAAAGATGAAATCGTGCAAAACTGGTTGCCGCGCTATACCGGACAGCCGCTTGAGAAATTCGGAAAATATATCCTGTTAACCAATTTCAGCAATTATGTGGACTGGTTTGCCAAATGGCATAAAGCAGAGGTGGTTGGAATCGGAAAACCCATGCAATGTGCCACTGCGGAAGATATCACCATTATTAATTTCGGGATGGGGAGTCCAACAGCTGCAACCGTAATGGATCTGCTGACAGCAATCGAACCCAAAGCTGTTTTATTCCTTGGCAAATGCGGCGGATTAAAAAAGCGAAATAAAGTAGGCGATTTAATCCTGCCGATCGCTGCCATACGGGGTGAAGGAACCTCGAATGATTATTTCCCTCCTGAAGTTCCGGCTCTGCCAGCATTCGCTTTGCAAAAAGCAGTGTCTACCACCATTCGGGATTATGGGGTTGATTATTGGACCGGCACTGTTTATACAACCAACCGAAGGGTTTGGGAACATGATGAAACATTTAAAGAATACCTGCAGAAAATCCGGGCATATGCCATTGACATGGAAACTGCCACCATCTTTTCTGTTGGATTTTATAACAAAATTCCTACAGGCGCATTGCTGCTGGTTAGTGATTCTCCCATGATTCCGGAAGGTGTTAAAACAGAAGAAAGCGATAAAAAAGTGACCACCGAATTTGTTGAACGACATATCCGTATCGGGATTGATTCACTCAGGCAATTGATCAACGACGGACTAACCGTGAAGCACCTGCGCTTTTAAAATATGTAAAGCAGTCGAATGAAATGCTATTTTTATTTATTGATGGGGTTTGGTATTGCCGGAATCAATTCCTGTAAAACTGCTTCAAAAGCTGACAATACAAGTCCGCTTGTCGGAAAATTGGTTATCAGTGAAATTTGCAGTCATCTTGTAGTGTCTGTAGAGTCGGGTAACATCAGTCCGGATAAATTAACGGCCAGTTTCAGAGATGAAAAACGTGCAACCAGTTTCAACAATGTATTCACCATTGCAAACACCTGCAACTTTGAAAAAACCGGCATAAAAGAAGGGGATCGTTTTTATTTTGAAATAATACCCAATAAGGTACAGGAAGAATGCATGGTATGCATGGCTTATTACCCTTCACCGGAAGCAAAACTTTCCATAACCAGGATTAAAAAAATTAACCGGTAAGATGGCTGCACCGCTACCCTTGCTGGAAGTTCGAAATCTGACGGTAGGATTCAATCAGCAGAATGAAATCCGGACAGCCCTCCATGGAATTTCATTTCACATCAACAGAGGAGAAATTGTTGCGGTTGTGGGTGAATCGGGATCTGGCAAATCTGTCAGTTCTCTTTCCATTCTTCAACTCTTACCTGAGAAAACTACCCGTTACCAGTCAGGTGAAATAATATTCAGCAAAAACGGGCTGCATGCAGACAATTTGCTAACTCTTGCTGAGCCTGATCTTCGCCAAATCAGAGGAAAGGATATTTCCATGATTTTTCAGGAACCTATGTCGGCATTGAATCCTGTTTTTACCTGCGGCAATCAGGTAATGGAAGCGATTCGCACACATACCAAATGCAGCAGAACAGAAGCCAAAAATAAAGTAATTGAACTCTTCAAACAGGTTCGTTTGCCAGACCCCGTACATGTTCTGAAAAAATTTCCGCATCAACTAAGCGGAGGGCAAAAACAGCGGGTTATGATCGCGATGGCACTCTCCTGCCAGCCATCTCTCCTGATTGCGGATGAACCAACAACGGCATTGGATGTAACGGTGCAGAAAAGCATATTGGAACTACTAACCAACCTGCAGGCACAAACGAATATGGGATTGTTGTTTATTACACATGATCTCGGACTGGTTCGTGATTTCGCAGATCGGGTAATCGTATTGTATAAAGGGGAAATTGTAGAAACCGGAACCTGTGAATCCCTATTTTCAAATCCGCAACATCCCTATACAAAAGCACTTCTTGCCTGCAGACCAATTCTCTATAAAAAAGGTCAGGTGTTACCGGTGGTGGATGATTTTTTATCAACAACACCAAAAGCAGCACTCGTCAGCAACCGGCTACACGAAACATCGCCTGATAACATGCCTGTTGAAAAACAGGTAATCATGCAGGTAAAATCCTTAAAAATCTGGTATCCGAAACGGGCTCCACTATTTGGGAAAGCGGTTGAATTCACAAAGGCGGTTGATGACCTCAGTGTCGAAATTTATAAAGGAGAAACACTTGGTATTGTGGGTGAATCCGGATGTGGCAAAACAAGTTTTGGCCGTGCATTATTGCAATTGATTCCGATTACGGATGGCACTATAACATTGGAAGGAAAAGACCTGACCAAACTTCCCAAAAAGGACTGGAGGCAGCTGCGGAAAGATATTCAGTTGGTTTTTCAGGATCCTTATGGATCCCTTAATCCAAGAATTACGATTGGGGAAGCGATTAGGGAAACCCTGCAGGTGCATCAACCGGAAATGAAGGCATCCAGGCAAAAAGAGAAAGTGATTGAGTTATTGGAACGGGTACATCTGCTACCGGAACATTACCATCGTTACCCGCATGCATTCAGTGGCGGACAAAGACAGCGGATTGGGATTGCCCGCGCCCTGGCACTGGAACCCCGGTTTATAGTTTTTGATGAAAGTGTCAGCGCATTGGATGTTAGTGTTCAGGCCCAGGTATTAAACCTGATCAATGAATTGAAAGCCGGATTTGGTTTCACTGCGGTATTTATCACCCATGACCTTGCGGTGGTTCAATATATCAGTGATCGGATCCTGGTAATGGAAAGCGGAAAAATTGCAGAAATAGGTGAAACTGAGCAGGTTATAAACCATCCTTTATCTCCGGTAACCCGGCAATTACTGGCGGCCATACCTGGCCAGGGAAATTGGTTGGATTGATAATAAAATCCTACCTTTGCACCCATTTAAACATCATGCCGTAACATGATAACAAATCCGGAGCCGTAAGTCCGGGTTGTACAAGACACCCCCCTCTTCCCGGGATTTCGATTTGTGTCGTGTGGCTGATGGTTGTAAAAACCATTTTATACATGAAGTTATCACAGTTTAAGTTCGATCTGCCCCTCAACCTTATTGCACAAAACCCTGCGAAAAAACGTGAAGACAGCCGTCTGATGGTTGTTCATCGGAAAACCGGAAACATTGAGAATAAGACATTTCGTGATATCCTTGAATATTTTGATGACAAGGATGTATTCGTTGTAAATAATACAAAAGTTTTCCCTGCGCGTATGTATGGCCGCAAGGAAAAAACCGGTGCAAAAATTGAAGTTTTCCTGTTACGTGAGTTGAATAAACCCAATCGGTTATGGGATGTTATCGTTGATCCGGCCCGTAAAATCCGGGTTGGAAATAAACTTTACTTTGGTGAAAATGATGAACTGGTTGCGGAGGTAATTGATAATACCACCAGCCGTGGACGTACCATTCGTTTTTTATGGGAAGGAACTGATGAAGAATTCCGTCAGATGTTGGAATTCCTTGGAGAAACTCCGCTGCCAAAATACATCAAGCGCAAGCCGGATGAGGAAGATAAAGAGCGATACCAGACTGTATATGCAAAACATGAAGGAGCTGTTGCAGCACCAACAGCCGGATTGCATTTCAGCCGGGAGCTGATCAAGCGTCTGGAAATCAAAGGGATTCGGTTTGCTGAGGTAACGCTGCATACTGGTCTTGGTACGTTCCGACCAATTGAAGTGGAAGATCTTTCCAAACACAAGATGGATGCAGAATATTTCCGAATCGATGATATGGCTTGCCAGATTGTAAATAAGGCAAAGACAAATAATCACCGCATCTGTTCAATTGGAACCACCACCATGCGTGCCATTGAATCATCCTTTACGGCAGAAAAATTATTGAAGCCATCAGAAGGCTGGACCAATCACTTTATCCACCCGCCTTATGAGTTTTCAATTGCCGACTCCCTGGTTACGAATTTTCATCTGCCAAAAACCAGCTTGCTGATTATGACCTGCGCCTTTGCCGGTTATGATCTGGCGATGGAAGCTTACAAAAAAGCCATTAAGGACAAGTATCGTTTCTTCAGTTATGGAGATGCGATGCTGGTGATTTAACAGATGAGTTTCTGATATTTCACATTCTGTTTTTATATTCATAGGATGAAAGCAATTCAACTGAAAGCGTTCATCCTATTTTTTTTGATGACAACTCTAGCGCTGAACCTGTCTGCCCAGGATGTATTTGACCTCTATCCGGAGGACTCTATTCCAAATTCCAGGCCTGGAAATCTGGTGGAGAAATCCGAAAACAATGGAAGTGGTCGATTAATAATTTCCGGTGTAAGTAAACCAACCCTAACCGCTTACCTGCCTGATGCGTCCAAATCAAACGGCACGGCGGTGATTATTTGTCCGGGTGGGGGTTATCGGGTTCTGGCAGCGGGACATGAAGGAGAGGAGGTTGCTAAAAAATTCAATGAATGGGGTGTTACTGCATTTGTTCTAAAATACCGACTGCCTTCGGATGAGATAATGGAAAACAAAACCATTGGCCCTATACAGGATGCACAGCGTGCTATTCAGTTGGTGCGGGAAAAGGCAAAACTCTGGCAATTGAATCCGAAGCAGATCGGGATAATGGGCTTTAGTGCGGGCGGTCATCTTGCCGGATCAGCAACTGTACATTTTGATCAGGCATTTATCAGCAATCCGCTGAAAACATCCTTACGTCCGGATTTCTCCATTCTGGTTTATCCTGTTATCAGTTTTGCAGATGAATTTGCGCATAAGGGCAGCCGTGAAGCTTTATTGGGAAAAGAGGCAGATCCAGCGCAGGTTAAATTTTTCTCTTTGGAGAATCAGGTAGTGAAAAAAACACCCCCTGTTTTCCTGGTGCATGCCAAGGATGACCGAACCGTAAAGATTGACAACAGCCTGAAACTTATGGATGTCCTTGAAAAGGCGAAGGTCAAACATGATATGTACACCTATGAAAAAGGGGGACATGGGTTTGGGATGAAGAATCCAACCAGTGATGTGGAATGGATGAAATTCGTTTACCAATGGATGTTTGACCAGGACCTGATCCTGAAGAAGAGGTAAAGACGTCAGATACCAGTTAGACAGGTATCAGACAGGTGTTAGAATACGTATCAGATACATATTAGAATTGTGTTCTAACATGTATCTGACGTCTCTCTAACAACGTTCTAACACCTGTCTGACACCTAAAGGCCGAACAGACCGGAGTTGAGGAGTTGCAGGGTTTGTTGTTTGAATGTGGAAGGAATGAGCAGGGAAATGTTATGACGGCTGCCACCATAACTTACCATTCGTACCGGTACTTGTTTCAACGAATCAAATAACCTACTCAGTACATCTTTGGTTTCTGCGATTTCATTGCCTACGATGGAAACTATACTCTGATCGCGATCCACTTCTACTGTTCCAAATGGCTCTAATTCCTTTACAATTTCTTTCAAAAAAACATCGCTGTCAATTGTCACCGATACCGCAACCTCTGAAGTGGTAATCATATCAATCGGGGTGCGATACTTTTCAAAAACTTCAAAAATTTTACGCAGAAATCCGTAAGCAAGCAACATCCGGCTGCTTTTTATTTTTATTGCGATGATGCCGTCTTTTGCTGCAATCGCTTTAACACCAACAGAGCCTGCTTCCTGGGTAATAGTTGTACCTGCAGCTTCCGGCTGCATAGTGTTGAGTAATTTCACCGGAACACGCTCCTGCTGTGCAGGCCAGATACAGGTAGGATGCAAAATTTTTGCACCGAAATAAGCCAGCTCTGCAGCCTCTTCAAAGCTCAGTTGCTCAATAGGAACTGTTTTGTCCACAACACGGGGATCATTATTGTGCATGCCATCAATATCCGTCCAGATTTCACAAACTGAACTATTCGTAGCTGCAGCAACCAGAGAAGCAGTGTAATCGCTTCCACCTCTTTTCAGATTATCAACTTCACCGCGGGCATTCCGGCAAATATATCCTTGTGTGATAAATAATTTTTTAGCGGAATGTGCAGCCAATATTGCATTCAGCTTCTTACGGATAGCAGCAACCTGTGGCTCATCGTTGGCATCAATACTCATAAACTCCAGCGCTGGCAACAAGGCATGATCTATACCCTGCTCTTCCAGGTAAAGGGAGAATAATTTGGTACTCATTAATTCGCCCTGCGCAAGGATATCCTTATTCAGCGCATCATTAAAGGAGATTTTTGTAATGATATTCAGAAACTCGAAATGTTCGCTGATCTGTGCATTCGCCTTAGCTCTGGTTTCTTCCTTTTTCAGCAAATCAAGTATGAACTGTTTATAGTGTGCCTCCAGCTGATCAACAATTTGTTTTGCTCCGGCTTTATCGCCTTTGGAAAGTGCATCGCCAATGGATACCAGTGTATTGGTGGTACCACTGAGTGCACTCAGCACTACAATTTTTGCTTCCCCGTCTTTTGTTATTAACTGGGCTACCTGGTGCATTCTCTCCGGTTTCCCAACAGAGGTACCACCGAACTTCATTACTTTCATCAACAGTTGATTTGCGAGAGGTTGAAATCACAACCTGTCATTAAAAAATATTAAACAAAACAGCCCAATCAATGATTAAGCGGCAGCGAATTTACACCAATCGTAGTGGAATCGAAAATTTTTGCGCCAGAGATTGAAGATCATCGATTACGGCAGGCAATAAGGGGATCCCAGCTGTTTTCCGGATCGCTTCCAACTCCCTTTCCGGATCACCCGGCACCAGCACAGAATCCGCACCTTCCACTGTCTTTGCCCCCCGGAACCGCCGGATCCACTGATCCATATCCTTTTTAAACTCAGCAGCCGGACGAAAGGCATCAATCCGCATCGCGCCAAAAAAATGTCCGATTCCTTTACCAGGCATACCCGTTGGCATGGGTACATAGGCCGGAAAAGGCGGTACCCATGGACCGTAATTGGCACCACTTAAAACTGCTGAAAAAATATCAACAATCGCCCCAAGCGCATAACCCTTGTGGCTGCCATGTTCGCGATCACCGCCTAATGGCAATAAAGCTCCGCCTGTTTTCAATGCATGCGCATCGGATGTTGGGTTACCTTCCGCATCCTGAATCCATCCGATAGGAGCTTCCAGGTTTTTTCTTTGTAAAATCTCCAGCTTGCCATTAGCAGCAGTTGTGGTTGCCATATCTGCAACAAATGCCGGCTCCTCCCCCGCAGGTATCGCCACACAAATCGGATTGGTTCCCAATAAACGCTCAGCTGAAAAGGTAGGCGCCACCAACGCACTGGCATTGGTCATACTTATTCCAATCATTTCCTGCTCCAGCGCCATCATAGCATGCCACCCTGCAATTCCATAATGATTACTGTTCTGAACACTTACCCAGCCTGTTCCTACCGCTGCTGCTTTTCGGATGGCAATCTGCATGGCGTACGGCGCCACCACCAAACCCAATCCACTATCGCCGTCCACCACAGCGGTTGAAGGTGTTTCATGAATAATACGGAGGGAAGGATTAGCCTTTACTCTTCCCGCTTCCCATAAGCGGATATATCCGCTAAGGCGTGCTATACCATGCGAATCAATACCACGCAAATCAGCACTCAATAAAACAGTTGTAGCAGTTTCTGCATCTTCTTTGGAACAACCGATGGATTCAAATAACTGCCTGGTAAAACTGACCAGGGTTTCGTAAGGAACAAGTGTTTCAGCCATGCTGCAAAGAAACAATAAAAAAAGTGCACCATAATTGGTGCACCCGTTATAAAAATCTCTGGCAAAATTTAAAATGGAAGATCATCCCCGCCATGGTCCATACTAACCGGCGCCGGTGAAGCAGCTTGTGCTGGTGCAGGTCCCTGTGTATATCTACCTCCCTGTCCCTCTGGCCTTGCTCCCAGGAGTTGAACATTCAGCACCCGCATGGATAGGGATGCACCTGTTGATCCATCATTTTTTGCATAAGTCCGAACTTCCGGAGTTCCTTCCACATACACCTGTGTTCCTTTTTTCAGATAAGGAGCCACAGCAGTACGATCTGACCAATAGGCACAATCCACCCAAATGGTTTTATCCTGCTGATTCCCCTGCGCATCTCTGTACCGCTCTGTATGTGCCACTGTAAAATTCATAACGGAACGGCCATTTACATTATTCACTGTGCAATCTCTGCCGAGATTTCCGATTACCTGAAGCTTGATCATAACTTACCAATTTTAGCTACGTAAATAGTATTTTGAACTGGCAATATACGGTAGCCTATCCCATCAAAAAACCGTTCTTTCACCCTTGTTAATAACTTTCGGTTAGTCTTCATCCGCACGGGCAGATCCGGCATCAATCAATCTGCCAAAAAAGATGGCATTCATAAACAGCTTACTTCCTCCCAGCCAATAAGCCCTGAAATTGGGATTATCACCAATACAAATAATCCGGCCACTGCCCACCGCCTGCACCACTACGGCTGCCGATTTTTTCACCGATTCCAGGTTCTGTTGTGAAATATACCCACTGGCCAGAGGCTGGGTTCCATATTGAATCGGAGCAGCAAACTGATTGGATGGAATTTTCATGAACACATTATTCTGTTTAAACAAATACAGGGTATTCTCCTCATAACCGTAGGTCAATGGATGGGTAAGATCAGCCTGCGCATTTAAAATGGCGCCCCTTATTTGTTGTGCACCAACAATTGCAGATCGTTGTGCATAGGGAAATTGTTTCGTACTATCCAGAACTGGGGCTGTTTTCTTAAATTCCAGTTTCACCAATCCTGCCTGCTTCGCCCATTCAATCGCATCTTCTGTCAGGATCAGCGATCCGCCAGCCTGAACCCATGCTTTTAATTTATCCGTCTGAAAAGCAGCATAATTTCCTCCAACCAAAATCAGGGTGTTATAGCCCGATAGGTTGATCCGATTAAATACCGATGCTTCCAGCATGCTGGGTGGCATCGCATATCGCTGGTCCAGTAAATGCCAGACTTCTCCTGCATCGAGCGCACTTACTCCTGGTCCTACCAACATCGCAATGGAGGGATCCGTTACCGGCTGAAGTGAACGACTGCCCAAATCAATTCCACCCATTGACATTCCGGTTGAAATTCCTTCCACATTGATATTATTCAAACGGGCTTCATCCTTCATGATAGTCAATAATTCCCCCCGCGATTTCGATTGCAATTGTACCGGAATGAGCAATGATCCCAAAGGAAATTTTTTCGGTTGTCCATTTATACCAGTAGTAAATTCTTTTGTTGCAACCCGCACAACCACTCCTTTTTTCAGTAAACTATTCAACATTTTAGGCGCATTGTATTCACTCCATTCAAATGCATAAGCATATGCTGAAGTATCCGCGTTGACGGTCCCTTTAGTTCCTTTCCATACATTTACCGGTGTAGTTTTTAAGGCTCCCAATTGAGCAGCATTCAGACTGCTGTTATTCAAGCCCATTGCCATTGTCATCGTCCAGGCTGTTATATCATAAAACAGGCTGTCTTTGTATTCAGGAATTTTCTCAAAGAAAGTTTGAATCAATTTGTATTGAGGTTGTTCCGTTCTTACCAGGTAACTGCTGCCTTGTTTGAAGGACTGTTTACCAATCGAAACATCCTGTTGCAACTGCTCCACCTTTATTTCATGCCTTTTCAACATATCCACAAAAATTCCGGTGCGGGTTTCATCAGATTCATTACCGAAAACCCAGCCTTTAACCGGAGAAGCTTTTGCCTCTTTTGCCATCTGCTGATAAAAATTTCGCTGGTATTGCAACAGTTCGGTTCGCATTGCGCGGGCAGCAGCCAATGTGGACAGGGTTGTAGTAAACTGGTTCCTGATCGTAAATGGAAATGTCAGCACACCGTTTATTGTTTGCTGTGCATGTCCGCGTGAAGATGCCTGCTCAAACAAAATTCCGATACATCCCTGTGCATCCGGATAAGTGGAGCCTTTTCCATAATAAAAATCATCATAGCCTTCTTTTGTATAATACAGGGAGCCGATTTTATCCAGGTATTTTGCATGAAAATTCGCAACAGCCTGTGTCAGTTCCTGATTTTTTACCGGCGTCAGCGGATTCACCCGACTTGGTTCTCCGGGCTGAAAAAAGAAAGTTGCATCACTTCCCATTTCATGGTGATCGGTGAGTATATTCGGACGCCAATGCTGGTAGATATTCAATCGATTCTGACTTTCCCGATGTTGGGCAGGCAGCCAATCCCGGTTAAGATCGAACCAGTAGTGATTGTATCGCCCTCCCGGCCATACTTCATTAAATTCTCTTGAAGCGGGATCTGTTACCAAATGCTGACTACGGTGCATATTTGCCCAGGTTGAAAAACGGTTAAGTCCATCCGGATTAAAGGATGGATCAAATAATATGACCACCTCTTTCAATAAGGAATCGATGGCTGCACCCGTTGCTGCTGCCAAATGGTAAGCTGTTAAAATTGCTGCATTGGCACCGCTTGGTTCATTTCCATGAATCGAAAATCCCTGGTAAACAACCGCCGGCATACGCTCCAAATCAATGGAACCCGTAAACGCCGGGTCACTTAAACGCAGGTGCTCTTTCCGGATATTTTCTAACTGGCGATGATTCTCTTTACTCGTGATCGTAAGCAAGACCTGCTGTCTTGCTTCATAGCTGGTACCCATCACCTGTAATTGGATCCGATCAGGAGCCGCAGCGGCCAGGGCTCTCATATACATTACCAGCCGGTCGTGCGTTATATGCCATTCCCCAACTTTATGACCGATGACTTCTTCCGGTTTAGGCACAGCAGGATTGTAGGTTTGAGTTGATGGCAGGTAATAACTCAGTTCCTGGCCCCGGATAATCAATCCTGACAATAAGAAAACAATAAATAATAATATTCTCATATGTGTAATATCTACAACCGGAAGATAGGAAGGAAAGGTGAAAGAGGAGAGTTCGTATATTTGCCAATTCAATTCAGAGCAAAATGAGCAGAAAAGGAAAAGTGCTGGTGGCAATGAGTGGCGGTATAGATAGTACCGTTACTTCCCTGATGTTACACGAACAGGGCTATGAAGTGGTGGGAATTACCATGAAAACCTGGGATTATGCCAGTTCGGGAACCAGTAAAAAGGAAACCGGCTGTTGCAATCTGGACTCCTTCAATGATGCCCGGATGGCTGCCGTACAACACGGATTTCCGCATTTTGTGTTGGATATCCGCGAAGAATTTGGCGATTTTGTAATTGAAAATTTTGTAGACGAATACCTTGCCGGCCGCACGCCTAATCCCTGTGTGATGTGCAATACCCATATCAAATGGCGGGCGCTTCTTAAACGAGCAGATGCAATGGATTGTGAATTCATTGCAACCGGCCACTATGGGAATATTCATCAGCACAGTAATGGTCGTTTTTATATTAGTAAGGGATTGGATGAAACCAAGGACCAGAGTTATGTATTATGGGGATTGCAACAAGACCTCCTAAGCAGAACCCTGCTTCCATTGGGTAATTATCGAAAAACCGAAATCCGCCAGATGGCGCACGATTTCGGCTACCCTGAACTCGCTAAAAAAGCGGAGAGCTATGAAATCTGTTTTGTTCCGGATAATGACTACCGTGGTTTCCTAAAGAAAAAGGTAACCGGCCTGGAAGATCGGGTGGATGGCGGTTTGTTTGTTGACAAATCCGGGAAAATCCTGGGCAAGCATAAAGGTTATCCCTTTTATACAATCGGACAAAGAAAGGGGCTTGATATTGCCTTGGGTAAACCGGTATATGTTACTGGTATTTTTCCTGAAACCAATACCGTTGTTCTTGGAGATGAGGAAGACCTGAATCGTTCCACTATGCAGGTGAATAAAATCAATTGGATGAAATACGAGGGACTTCCCGACACTATGGAAGCAACCACAAAAATCCGCTATAAGGATAAGGGTTCGCTCTCCACCCTGCATGCCAACGAAACAGGCGTGGAAGTTCGGTTCTTTGAGGAAGTTAAAGGGATTGCACCCGGACAAAGTGCTGTATTTTACGAAGGAAATGATGTGATCGGTGGCGGCATTATTCAACGCCCTGTCATCGATCTTCAATAAGCAATAAACCAACCGGAAAATCGTTACATCGCTATGAGAAAAACAATTGGCAGCTGGCTCTTGCTGGCAGGGGTGATAAGCCTGGTTTCCTGCGGAAAAGAAACAGCCGAGCCTGATTTCGAAGACGCATCCGAATATATGGCGCTTGAACCCGGAAAAACAATTGTTTATCAACTCGACTCCATTGTAAAAACACCTTTCAATGATACCGCGTTTACTACCATCAGTTATGAAGCCAAAGATGTAGTTGATGCGGAAATTACTGATAACCTGGGCAGAAGCAGTTGGCGTGTATTTCGTTACCTACGCCCGGTTGGGAGTACCAACGAGCAGGACTGGACTTCCAACATGACCTATATGGTAACACCGTTGAGAAAGGGTGTGGAAGTAATTGAAAACAATCTTCGTTTTCAAAAACTGATTTTCCCAATTAATCAGAATACCGTTTGGAGAGGTAATACGCATATCAATACAACTCCGGGTGGACCGCTGGATTATCTGGATGCATGGGAATACAGTTATACTGCCATTGGAGAACCCTTTAGTCCATTTGACACGCCCATAGAAAATACCATCACGGTACTACAGGCCGATGAAGCACTGGGTGTTCAGAATGAAAAACCTGAAAATCCTGATCTGGATGCCTATCGCACCTATAGTGTGGAAGTTTATGGCAAAAACATCGGGCTTATTTATAAAGAATTGCGCTACTGGACCTATTCGGCCAGGACGCTTGACAATACAGGATCACCGGCACAACCTTTTCCTTACGGCAAAACTGAGGGAGGTGGCATCCGGTTGAGAATGATCAGTCATAATTAATGCCTTGTTTTTTGAAAAAACTGATGCATATACAATAACTGAAATCGCACCGCGATGGTCCAGTATTCCCAATTATGTGCTCCCGGCCTTGTATAGTATTCATGCGGAATTTTTCTGTACAATAATTCCGTGTGCAGCCGTTCATTCACCTCATAAAAAAAATCCTCCGTACCACAATCCACAATCAGAGCAGGTTTACCGGGTTCAGCCAGGTGTAATAGATTGATAACCGTTCGCTCTTCCCACACTGTTTTATTATCTGCATAGTTTCCCAACCGTTTGGACATATCCCAATTATTTGGAAATGGGCGAATGTCTACTCCCCCACTCATACTACCTGCAGCACCAAAAACATCCTTGTGTTTCAAGGCGAGGTACAAAGCTCCATGTCCGCCCATGCTTAATCCGGTTATTGCTCTTCCCTCCGGTAATGCAATTGTTTTGTATTGACGATCCACCCAGTTTACCAGTTCTTTTGCAACATAGGTTTCATATCGATAAGCAGGATCAACCGGACTATCCCAATACCAGCTGCCAAAACCGCCATCCGGACAAACGATCAGCAGATTATACCGATCTGCATCATCTTTGATGTTCTGCACTTTTTGGATCCAGTTGGAATAATTGCCACTGTATCCATGAAGCAGATAAACTACCGGAAAACGTTTAGCAGCTTCCTCATAGTTTTCAGGTTTTATTACCACTGCCTTAATATCCTTTTGCATGGCTGCACTTCGGGTAATTACCGTATCAACAGTTGCAGCAAAACTTTCATTTAACTGACCGCCAATAAAAACTATAACAGCTAAGAGTAATCGGGATTTCATCCAATAAACCTACAAAATAATCTACCAATATTGAATCCACTACTCCGGTTCTTTCTGAAGCAATGCCACAAACATACTATCTGATTTATTGGTATAGCCTTTCAGGGTTTCAAGCTGAATTATTCTGAGCGGGAATTGCTGCAATAACCAATCGATATTTTCTTCATTTTCTTTTTTGAAAACGGAGCAGGTGATATATAGCAGATATCCACCCACAGCAAGCTTTGGCAGAAGATTTCGAAGTATATTTTTCTGAAGAGATGAATAGGTTTCAATTGCAGCCGGATCAAAATAACAGAGATTTTCCGGACTACGACTCCAGGTACCGCTTCCGCTACAGGGAAGATCAGCCAGGATCAGGTCCTGCTGATCAAGCAATTTATACTGATCTCCTATTTTACCTGAAATAGACAGGTCAGCGACAAACCCATCATAAGAATACAAACCCGCCTGTTTAAAGCGTTGAAATAAATTCTGGAGTATAGATGGGCGTATATCTGTAACGGTTAGTCTGGCACCGGGTAAACGATCAAAAACCAGGATTGATTTTCCACCGCTTGCTGCGCAGGCATCCCAGATCGCAAGTGGTTCTTTTTCACGAAGTTCATCAATGATGAAATCCACTATTGAACCCGCTTTTTGAGAATTAAGATCCTGCACAACCACCTCCCTGTTAAGTTCGAAAAGCTCTTCCACTTTTGTTCCATTTGCAAGCCGGAAAGCTTCCTTTCCTTCCTGCTGAAATGGAAGTTTCGACCGGTCCAGTTTTTTTATGACCAAATCCAGAAAAGCGGGACGTGCCCGTATAAACAGATCCGGTTGTTCCAGATGGGAGCAGGCAAAAAGTATTGGATCAATCCCCTTGCTCAACTCCTCTTGCCAGGGGAAAATACCGGCTGCCAATTCAGGTAGTGAATTATCAAAACCATTGGATACCAATTTGATTTTTTCCTCCGTCTGCAATCCAGTTTTAGCATTCCATTCAGGGTGTAATGCATCCAATAATGGATTGGGCTGGGTTGAACAAAGAAAAAGGGCAGCTAACATACGTTGCTCCGAATCAAGCCATTCGAGTGCATGGCCAATTCTGAACCAGCAATAACAAAGCTGCGCGATCTGTTTACGATCGCGCGAGCCGTGTTTTTTATTTGAAGTGAAATACTGTTTTAGATAGTGCACAAAGGGCAATTCTCCCTTATAGCCCTGAACCAGTTGAATTGCAATTCCTACATGGGCCCGGGCAAACATCAGAGTTCGAGCAGGGTCTTAACCGGATCTTTACCAAAGAGCAATTGCTCCGGTTTTTCCAACAATTCTTTAACCCGCACGAGGAATCCAACAGATTCACGTCCATCAATGATCCGGTGATCATAACTAAGAGCCAGGTACATCATGGGCCTGATAACCACCTGACCATTCACAGCCATTGGACGGTCTTCAATTTTGTGCATACCAAGAATTGCAGACTGCGGAATATTAATAATTGGTGTACTCATGAGGGAGCCAAATACACCGCCATTGGTGATGGTAAAGGTTCCTCCGGTCATCTCATCGATGGTGAGTTTGTTATCACGGGCTTTGGTAGCCAGTTCCACCACTTTCTTTTCAATATCTGCCATTCCCATACTTTCGGCATTCCGGATAACCGGTACTACCAATCCTTTGGGGGCCGATACAGCGATGGAGATATCACAATAATCGTGGTACACAAGGGAATCACCATCAATATAAGCATTTACAGCAGGCCATTCCTGTAATGCAAAACATACTGCTTTGGTGAAAAAGCTCATGAAGCCAAGATTGACCCCATGTTTCTCTTTGAATTTGTCTTTGTATTGGGTACGTAAACTCATTACCGGTCCCATGTCCACTTCATTAAAAGTGGTGAGCATGGCAGTGGTATTTTTTGCTTCCACCAGGCGACGGGAAATGGTTTTACGAAGATTGCTCATCTTCTCTTTTCGCTCATTGCGGGTGAACAGCTCCAGTCCCGGTTTACGTCCCGGATTATTTAATGCGTCCAGCACATCATTCTTAAGAATTTTGCCACCACTTCCGCTTGCGGACAGAGATTTGGGATCAATTTTTTTATCTGCTATAATGGCTGCAGCAACCGGCGTTGCTTTCACATCATTGGCAACAGCAGTAACTGGCGCATTGGCTGCAGCTGGTTTGGCTTCAGCTTTTGCCGGAGCAGCTTCTTTGGAACTACCGCCGGCAACAGGTACAGCAATATCTGTATTTATACTTGCCACCACATCACCTATTTTGATTACATCCCCTTCTTTTGCTTTCGGGCTGAATTGTCCGGCTTCTTCAGCATTCAGTTCAAAAGTTGCTTTTTCGCTTTCCAGTTCGCAGAGCACTTCATCGCGCTGAACCAGATCTCCTTCCTTTTTCAACCATTTAACCAGGGTGACTTCTGTAATGGATTCTCCAACGGTTGGAACTTTCATTTCAATAATACCTTTTCCAACAGCTTTAGCAGTTGCAGAAGACGCATCCGCCTTTGCAGTATCCGTATTTGTAGCAGGTCCCGAAGCTGCAGCAGATGACGTATTCGCAGGATTTGCCTGCCCATTACCACCAGCCGGAGCTGCTGCAGATTCGTCGATGGAAGCCACCACATCTCCAATCTTGATGGTATCTCCTTCTGCAGCTTTAGTTACCAGTGTGCCAGCTTGTTCAGCATTAAGTTCAAAGGTTGCTTTTTCGCTTTCCAATTCTGCGATTATTTCATCTCTTTGAACATAACTTCCATTCGGTTTCAGCCATTTGATAAGCGTAACTTCTGTTATGGATTCCCCTACTGTTGGAACTTTAATATCTATCATAAAGTCAAAATTCAAAAGTCAAAAGTTAAAAATCGAACATCAAAAAAAATCGAACATTCATTAAAATATCGATCACCCTTTAAAACCCGAACATTCATCAATAAACCGCACACACACAATTTCACCACTCCTCTATCTTCCTGAATCACTTTCAAATTCACTATTACTAAACAGCCTCAAATTGCCCCAGGTTACTGCATTTCTAAATTAGTTAAGCTTCAAACGTCTCCAATTTAATTAAGCTTCGAAAACATTAAATTATTCAACCGCTGCAATATCTCAATTATTTTTTTCCTCAATTATCCGTACAACTTCACAAATACTCCATTTCACTGTGATTAATTTGCACAAATTCACATAATCCACGCACCCGAAAGAAAAGATTTCTCTCCACTGAATCCCGCAAGTATACCTTCTTCCTCCACGCTGCCTTTCTTTACCTTCTCCTCTTCCTCCCCTCTCCTCCCGTCTAAATCGAAAACGCTGTATCCACTATCTCCGCCTGTTCCTGCGCATGTACTTTCGCATAACCGGTTGCGGTAGATGCACTGGGCTGGCGACTGATAACTCCAAAATTTATGGTGGCCAGGTTCATTTTCAGGAAGGAAGCGGCGCCCATATTCAGCGGCTCTTCCTGTACCCAGAACCAGGTTGCTTTATCGTATTTCTGATAAAGTGCATCCAATTGTTTTTGAGGAAGCGGATACAATTGCTCTACACGAACCACCGCCACATCGTTTGCACCGTCTTTCTGTTTTTTTGCAGCCAGATCAAAATAAACCTTTCCGGAACAGAACAATACTTTGCGAATGCCCGCTGCATTTTCAACAGTAGCATCATCAATCACTTCCTTGAAAGAACCATTGGTGAAATCTTCTTTGGTAGAATACGTATCGGGCAAACGAAGATTGGCTTTCGGTGAAAAATTAATCATTGGTTTACGGAAAGGCCAGGCAATCTGCCTTCTTAACGCATGGAAGAAATTGGAAGATGTTGTGATATTCGTCACCACCATATTCTGTTCGGCACACATTTGCAGGAAACGTTCCATACGTGCAGAACTATGTTCAGGCCCCTGTCCCTCATACCCATGCGGCAACAACAAAACCACGCCATTCATCCTGTTCCATTTCTGTTCTCCTGCTGCAATGAACTGGTCAATCATGGTTTGTGCTCCATTGCAAAAATCGCCAAACTGTGCTTCCCACAAAACCAAACTAAGCGGATTGGCCATGGCGTATCCATACTCAAATCCAAGTACACCATATTCACTCAGAAAAGAGTTGAATATCCGGAATTGCCCTTTGGCTCCCGGGATCCGACTCAATCTGTTATAAGCTTTATTATTCTGTTCATCTCTCAACACCGCATGACGATGACTGAAGGTTCCCCTGCGTACATCCTGTCCACTCATTCTTACATCATTGCCATCAAGTAACAAAGAAGCATAAGCTAACAATTCGCCCGTTGCCCAGTCAATCTTTCCTTCCTCCTGAAACAGCTTCACTTTATCCTGGATGATTTTCTCCACTTTCTTCAGTGGCTTAAAATCATCAGGCCACTGCATCAACTGATCAAACAACAAATCGAAATTGGATGAACTGATTGCTGTAACCGGAGATGAATCAAAATCTTCTTCGGTAGACCGGCGCAAACTTCTCCATGCTTTTTCAGGCAACTGGTACTTATAGGGAAGCGGGTTTTGTTTTACTTCATCCAATCGATCCTGCAAATCACTCCAGAATTTTTTTTCCATATCCTGGGCCATTTGCTTCGCACCCGGCTCACCGTTTTCCAACAAATAAGTAGTATAAACTTCTCTTGGATTCGGATGCTTATCAATTAATGAATATAAACCGGGCTGGGTAAACTTCGGATCATCGCCTTCATTGTGGCCGTGTTTACGATAACAAACCATATCAATGAAGATATCCTGATTGAATTCCTGGCGATATCTTGTAGCGATCTCCACACACTTCACTACTGCTTCTGCATCATCACCATTCACATGAAGAACAGGAGCCTGTACAGTTGCTGCAAGAGAGGTACAATAATCGGAGCTTCTTGCCTCATCAAAATCTGTGGTAAATCCAATCTGATTATTAATGACAAAATGGATGGTTCCACCTGTATTATATCCTTCCAGTTTGCTCATCTGCAATACTTCATAAACAATTCCCTGTCCGGCTATGGAAGCGTCTCCATGAATCAGTATTGGAAGGATTTTATCGTATTCACTTTCGTATAAAACATCTGCTTTGGCACGAGCAAATCCAACCACTACCGGATCAACCGCTTCGAGGTGAGACGGATTTGGACAAAGTTTCAGGTGAACTGTTTTACCATCCGGCGTTTCAACATCTGAACTATATCCCATATGATATTTCACATCGCCACTGCCCATGGTTTGGTCCATCATGGCAGTACCTTCAAACTCACTGAAAATATGCTCATAGGTTTTACCCATGATATTGGCAAGAATGTTCAGCCTTCCGCGATGTGCCATACCAATCACTACTTCCTGGACACCAAGGGAGCCGGCCGTATTGATAATTGCATCAAGAGCGGGTATGGTGGTTTCTCCGCCTTCCAGTGAAAAACGCTTTTGACCGATATATTTCGTATGCAGGAATTTCTCAAAAATTACCCCATGATTTAATTTCTCCAAAATCCGCTTTTCTTTCTCAATGGAGAGGGGCTGATGGAATTCTTTTTCCATCGCATTGGTAAGAAAATCCACCTTACCCTGGTCGCTGATATATTTGAATTCAATACCCACTTTGGAGGCATAAGATTTCTCCATATGCGACAGGATATTCCGAAGACTCGTAGTTCCTAATCCAATTCTGTTACCGGCATAAAAATTCTTATCAAGATCAGCCTCGGTAAAACCAAAAAATCCCAGATCGAGGTTGGCTCCCCGATCGCGGCGGGTTCTGATCGGATTCGTTTTTGCAATAAGATGGCCTTTGTTCCGATAGCCCAGAATCATTCTATAAGCTGCAATTTCTTTTTTTATGTCAAGATCGGCCGGTAGTTGCGAAACCTGGGTACCATTGGCCGCAGGTTTTTCCTGGCCATTGGCTTGTCCCTGCTCTATAGCAAAATCAAAACCTTCAAAAAACTTTCTGAGTTCAGGATCAACGGCAGCCGGATCTTTCACAAAATCCTGGTATAATGACTCAATAAAGGCTGGTGACGAACTGGTTATATAAGAAAAATCCTTCATATGGATAGCCCTTTTTACGGGTAAAAATTGGGTCAGCAAATATCGGGAAAAGAAGTGAAGAAAGAGCGCGCCCTAAGGATGAAGCGTGAAGACAACACTAAATTGACGTTAATTTGCTGTTTGGGTGATGAAACGCAGAAACCTCTCAATTTTGTGTTTTTGTAAGTTTTTTTACTTTTTATTTTTTACTTTTTACATTTCTCATTACCTTTGCCGTCCAAAATTTAGAAGAATGGCTAATCATAAGGCAACCAAAAAAGATGTGCGTCAGGCAGCCAAGCGCCGTGATAGAAATCGTTACTACGGTAAGACTACCCGTAACGCAATTCGTGATCTGAAGGCTACTACAGAGAAGAAAGCGGTTGACGAATCCATGCCGAACGTGATCTCTATGATTGACAAGCTGGCCAAACGTGGTGTTATTCATAAGAATAAAGCTGCGAACCTGAAAAGCAAGCTGGCTAAGCGCGCCAATACCCTGGCTACTGCTTAATTCGTACGAATTACGAACTATCTGACCGAATATACGGGTCCAGCCATAAGGCTGGACCTTTTTTTGTTTATTTTTCCTGCTTAATCGCCTGATTATGCGAATATTCTATCTTTTCAGCACGATTTTACTGATTGTTGTCTCCCTACAAAGCCATGCTCAAAAAATTCCCTTCGAGCAATCAGGAGGAAAAGAGACATCGACCTATTCCCAGGTTATCCAATTTTACAAGGACCTCGATAAGCGATCCAACCGCCTTCTGCTCAAAACCATGGGTCCTACCGACGCCGGTTTTCCGCTTCACCTGGCTCTTTTCAGTAACGATGGAAGCGCAGATCCGGTCAACTGGCATAAGCAAAACAAAGTGGTGCTGTTTATCCTGAACGGCATCCATCCGGGTGAACCGGATGGAATTGATGCAAGTATGCTCTGGCTGCGAGACCTGGTGGAAGGAAAGAAATCCATCCCTGATAATGTTGCCCTGGCCTTTGTTCCGGTGTACAATATTGGTGGCGCCCTGAATCGCTCGGAATATTATCGGGTGGATCAAAACGGTCCGGCTGCTTTTGGTTCCAGGGGAAATTCGCAGAATTATGACCTCAATCGCGACTTTATAAAAAACGACACCCGGGAAGCCCGCAGTTTTGTGCGCATTTTCCACTACCTGCAGCCCGATGTTTTCATCGATAACCATGTATCAAACGGGGCAGATTACCAGCATATCATGACCCTGATCGCTTCACAGCATAACAAACTGGGCGGAAGTCTGGGGCAGTTTATGAACCAGCAATTTGAGCCCGGACTCTATTCCCTGATGAAGAAAAAAGGCTATGACCTCATCCCTTATGTGAACGCCTTTGGTGATACGCCGGAGTCTGGCTGGCCGGAATTTCTGGAAGGTCCGCGTTACTCCAGCGGATTTGCCAGCCTGTGGAATTGTTTTGCCTTTGTGCCGGAAACTCATATGCTTAAACCCTATCCACAACGGGTGGAAGCTACCTATGCCCTCATGGAATGTTTTGTTCAGTTTGCATCAGAAAACAGAATCCGCATTAAAAAACTTATAAAAGAAACAACAGAAGTCCAAAGAACTGCGCAATCCTTTCCCATTCAGTGGAAACTCAACCGCGATAAATGGTCAGAGTTGACATTCAAGGGGTTTGAAGCCGGACGAAAACCCAGCGGCATTTCGGGTTTGCCCAGGTTATACTATGATCGCGCCAAACCATTTGAAAAAAAGATCCGCTTTTTTAATCAGTATGAAGTGGCCATGGAAGTCAAAAAACCGGCTGCCTATATCCTGCCGCAGGGTTGGTGGAAAGTGGTGGAATTATTACAAATCAACCGGGTTACTATGATTCCTTTGCAGAAAGATACCAGTATGGAAGTGGAGTATTATAAAATCGTGCAAAACAGTCCGTCTGCCAGGGCGTTTGAAGGCCATCACCTGAATGCCAATGTACAGGTCAGCACACATAGGGAAAAGATTCAATTCCGAAAAGGAGACTGGTATATTCCCATGAATCAGCGGGCCAACCGGTTCCTGGTGGAAGTACTGGAACCACAGGCTATGGACTCCTATTTTACCTGGAATTTTTTTGATGCCATACTTGGACAAAAAGAAGGATACAGTTCCTATGTTTTTGAAGACACGGCAGAAAAATACCTGAAAGAACATCCCGAATTACAAAAAGCACTGGAAGAGAAAAAAGCGGCTGATACGGCTTTTGCAAAATCAGCCACACAGCAGTTGGATTTTATCTTCCGGCAATCGCCCTATTATGAACCAGGACATAACCGATACCCGGTATTTAGGGTAATGGAATAAGAATAAATTTAATACCGGCAAACCAGTTTCAAAGCAGCATTGTTAACTACATTTGGAACAATTGCTTGCGCCCATGAAACAACTATTATTAACCTGGCTGGCTCTTGCCGGAACCAGTTCAGTATTGTTTTGGACAGGACAACAGGATGGCCAGTCCATTTCCGGAAGCGGTTACCGATTTAAGGTCAATTATAAACGAAACCTCCCGCATGGCCCCTATAAAAGCTGGTTTGATTCTGCTCAACTTAGAGATCAGGGAACATTTGAGATGGGCATACCGGATGGCGAATGGAAAGGCTGGTACAGTAATGGACAGCCCCGGTTCATACGTACCTATAGTGCTGCCAAATTACAAAGGATAAAACAGGAAATTAAAAAACATCCCAAACATGTTTTGATGCCGCTGGCAATTGAAGCGCAACAAAACAGATCGGCTCTACACCACGCCATATCACCACTTCAATCGTTCTGGCATTTGTATGGAAAAAGGCATGAAGAGCTTCCTCCGGTTCCGGTAGACAGCATGGTACTGGCCAGTTTGCAGTTCAATGAACAGGGAGGAGACAATTCCTATATGGCACCTTTTAAAGAGTGCCTGCACCACGGACTTTACATGAATTATTTCCCCAATGGAAGAGCTAAAGATTCGGGTTATTATAAAAACGGGCTGCGGGAAGGTCACTGGGAACACTGGTTGAGCAAAGGTTTGTTGCGTGCTTCCGGCTCTTACAAACATGGAAAAAGAAGCGGCACCTGGTCTTATTACGATCCTGGTGGCCGCATCCGTTCACTGGCTACCTATAACCGAAAAGGAGAACTGGTACACCAGCAGTTTTATGATAACTAAATTTATTCGAGCTTCCGCAGGTTGCCACTTCCTTTAAAATCGGTACGGATCGTGGGACTTCCCTTATAACTCACATCCCCACTACCTTTCACTTCCACTTCCAGGCTTTTGCTGGTATTTACACTGGCATTTCCACTTCCTTTGATATCTACAAAAGCTTCTTCAGAAAGAAGATCAACCGCATTCAGGTCGCCACTTCCGGTACATTCCAATTTCACTTTACGTGTCTGACCTTTTAAGGTAACATTGCCGCTTCCGTAGATGGATGCTGTTATTTCGGGTGCAATCACTTCAATCCTTACATCCCCACTGCCTTTGGTTCCAACCTCCATGGCTTCATCATTTTTGATAACTGATTCTGAAATGATATTACCTGATCCATAGGAGAAAACCTGCTTATAGCGGGGGGCGGTTACTTTAATCCGTACCGTGCGGGTTGGACGCAGATTAAATCCTTCTTCTGTTTTTATTTTCAGCGTGGAGCCATCCACATAGGTTTCAATTTTGGAAAGAATATTTTCTTCTCCTTCCAGCGTGATGGAAGCCTGCTCCCCTACCAGCAATTCCACATCAAAACTGCCTTTCTGTTCAACCGATTCAAAAGAACCGGGAGTACGGGTATCAGTGGTAACATTCCCATTACCTTTTACTTTTTTACCCGAATTAAAAACACAGGCTGTCAGACTCAGGCAGGCAACTGCCAATACAGTAAGAAATGCTTTCATGTGAGGTTGTTTAGTCAAAAAAACAAAATATTTATAAGCTTAGACGCCGATTGCCGGAAAAAGTTACCAGAAGAAGCAGCGCTGAAAAAAGATTGTAACTTCGCGCCACCATGACTGAAAAAATTCTCATTCTCGATTTCGGCTCTCAATATACTCAATTGATTGCCAGGGCTGTACGTGAAGCCAATGTTTATTGCGAAATCATCCCTTACCACAAATCCTTCGATTATGAACCCGGATTAAAAGGGATCATTCTCTCCGGATCGCCGTTTTCGGTAAATGAAGAAAATGCCCCGGATGTGGACATTGAGGCAATGATTGCAAAACTTCCGGTTCTGGGGGTTTGTTATGGTGCACAGCTAACCGCTAAAAAATTCGGTGGCCGGGTAGAAAAAAGCAGCAAACGGGAATACGGAAGAGCGCTTTTGCAGATCGTAAAAGAGGATCGCATTTTTAAAGGCATGTCCAGGCAAAGCCAGGTATGGATGAGTCATGCTGACAGTGTGAAAGAAATTCCGGATGGCTTTGAATTACTGGCAGATACCCAATCGATTCCGGTTGCAGCATTTCGCAAAAAAGATGAAGAGAAAACCCTTTATGCCGTTCAGTTCCACCCGGAAGTGTACCATAGTATCGAGGGTAAAAAATTGATTCAGAATTTTCTGGTTGAAGTTTGTGGTTGCTCACAGGATTGGACACCCGCACATTTCATTACAGATACTGTTGCTGCATTGAAAAAACAGATCGGAGACCGCAAAGTGATCATGGCATTAAGCGGTGGTGTGGACAGTACTGTAGCAGCCACCCTGATTTCAAGAGCCATCGGCGATCGCTTATACGGCATCTTTGTTGACAATGGCGTATTGAGAAAAGGCGAATTTGAACAGGTATTAAAAACCTATAAAGATCATCTCCACCTGAACGTAAAAGGAGTGAATGCAAAAGATCGTTTTTATACCGATCTGGCCGGCAAATCAGATCCTGAAGCCAAAAGAAAAGTAATCGGTAAACTCTTTATCGATGTATTTCAGGAAGAAGCAAAACAGGTGGAAGGAATTGAATTATTGGGACAAGGCACCATTTACCCCGATGTAATTGAAAGCGTATCGGTGCATGGGCCGTCAGTAACCATTAAATCGCACCATAATGTGGGTGGCTTACCTGAACAGATGCACCTGGAACTGGTGGAACCACTTAGATATTTATTTAAAGATGAGGTGCGGAAAGTTGGACGTGAATTGGGTATTCCCGATGAATTAATCGATCGCCATCCATTCCCCGGCCCTGGTTTGGCTATTCGGATTCTGGGTGAAATAACTGAAGAAAAAGTTAAACTGTTGCAGGAAGCCGACCACCGATACATCTCTGCGCTCAAAGAACACAACTTATATAAATCAGTATGGCAGGCGGGTGCCATTCTATTACCGGTAAAAAGTGTAGGTGTTATGGGGGATGAGCGTACCTACGAGTTCACGGTTGCATTAAGAGCCGTAACTTCCGTTGATGGGATGACAGCCGACTGGGCGCATCTGCCCTATGATTTTCTGGCACACATTTCGAGTGATATCATCAATAATGTTCGTGGTATCAACCGGGTGGTGTACGATATCAGCAGTAAACCGCCGGCTACCATAGAATGGGAATAATTAACTAAACCCCACGTACATGCGCAAATTATGCAGGATCAGTTGTTGGATGGTTGGATTGATTTTACTGCTAACTGTTCAGAGTAGTGCACAGGACAGCAGTCAGCTGATGGTTCAGGCCAAACCCATAAAACAAAAGCAGGTAGTAACTTTTTTACTGCCGTTATACCTTGATTCTGCATTTGATGCAACCGGACAATACCGCTTTGGCAAACAATTTCCCCGGTATTTTTTACCGGGACTGGAGTTTTATGAAGGCGTACAACTGGCTATTGATTCACTGAACAAGGAGCATGTTGAGCTTGATGTGAATGTACTGGATACCAGATCAGGAAAAAGTATAACAACACTCATACAAGATCCTGCAGTACAGGATGCCAGTTTGCTGGTAGGACATATTTCCAACAATGAAATTCGTCCGCTGGCAGATTTTGCCAATAAAAACCAGGTGCCCTTTATCAATGTAAATATCCCCAATGATGCCGGTGTAACGAACAATCCTTATATGGTGATTTTGAACAGCACCCTGGCATCTCATGCAGAAGGGATTTATAATTATCTGGAAAAGAAAATGAATGCGGCCACCTCCATTCTTGTATTTACCAAAAACGGAACACAGGAAGCAAGGTTGAAAACATATTTGACAGATGTGGAGAACTCCAAACCTGGTTCCAAATTAAAATTGAAATACATCACGCTGCCTGCCAATTTCCAGGCAACCAATCTGCTTCCCTATCTGGATAGTAATAAAACAACCATTGCAGTTGCAGGAAGCCTGGATGTTCAGTTTGCACGTAAACTTGCAGGAGAACTAGCCGTGCTTAGCAAAACCTATCCGGTTCAGGTAATGGGAATGCCAACCTGGGACGGGATCCGGGATTTTGAAGAAGAGGAATACCGGGATTTGGAAATAATGTATACCATCCCTTTTAATCCAATTCGTACAGATTCATTAAGCAGTTCTATCAATACCTATTTTAGAGACAAATTATATTCCCGTCCGAGTGATATGGTTTTCAGAGGGTATGAAGTAATGTATCGTTTTGGTAAAATGGTGGCAGAACAGGGTGCCAATCTTGCATTGGGATTGGGAGAAAAAAAATACCAGGTCTTCACCGATTTTGATATACAACCCGTTCTACTTAATAAACAACAACAGCAACTGGATTATTTCGAAAACAAGAAAGTATATGTGGTCAGGTTGTTGAACGGAACAGTTACAACCGTGAATTAATTTTCATGTAATGAAAGCAGTCAGGAAAGAAAACCTTCCGCAAAAGGTTTGCATCACCTGTAACCGCCCTTTTACCTGGAGAAAAAAATGGGCAAAGGTTTGGGATGAGGTTAAATATTGCAGCGAGAGATGTAAGGCGGGGAAAAAGAAATAAAAATTTCAGTCTGAGGCCAATGACCTTAGTTTCTTCCTCCTGCTGTAAACACAATAAGCATACGCGCTTAACAGCGGCAGGGTTAAAATTACAGAGATAATTGTCAGCAGAAACAACACATTATAGGCTGCATCGTGGGGGCCCTCGTTTCTAAGTCCACCCATAATATCAAACACAACCCGCTGTAAATTGAGTATGGTAAGTGTGGTAATAATTAATCAGATGGGCAATAATGTTACTGTTGTAATATCCAAAATATCCAGTTTGGTAAAGACTCGAATAAAATAAAACAACATACATAATCTCCAGGCAGCAACAAGCGCAAGAAACCATACATTTATTAAATTGGATATTTCCATCGAAAAATACAGTTCTACCGGAATTGCGTAGAATAGTGCGGGAAACGAGGTGAGACTTATAAATGTCAGCACCCTGAAATAGGTCCACTGGTCTATCAAAAATGGCTTAATGATCAACCAAATGAAAAGTGACAAAAGAAAAATATAAATTACAGAACCTAATCCCAAATGCTGAAGCAGGGAAGCTCCTTTATCATCCCAATACCGGCCAATACCAACGATCCAGGTCCCCAGTAATCCAACAATAAAATGCTTCCGGTTAAATTTAAGCATTTCCTCTCTTGTTAGTTTCAATAAAAGCAGGCTACTGATTGTTTTAAACATTTGCAGAGGTTGTTCTGGTTTTAAGAATTTTTTTAAAAGTGGATTTTCGTTGTTCTGCATTGGATTGGCTGTATACATTCGTCATCAATTCCTGGAAAGAATTTTCCAATTCAGTAACAGCGAAATTTTTTGGCATAAAAGTCACATCAAACAAGGTGCATTTATCCCAGTAAACTGGCTGTAAGAGCCGATTTTGGCTTCGCAGCTGCCGGTATAATTCCGTTCCGGGAAATGGTGTCAGCAGGGTTATCTGCACTTCAGACAAATTGCTGTCTTTGATAAACTGTTCGGTATGTTTAAAGGTATCTTTTGTATCTGAATCAAACCCCAGTATAAAGCAGCCATTAACGGAAATGCCAAAGGACTGAATTTTTTCAATTGATTTCATGTAACTATCAAACTGATTAAACTTCCAGTTATTCCGGTCAATTCCTCTCAGAGTTGAGGCATTTGAAGTTTCCAATCCAATTAAAACCTGGGCACAATTAGATTGGGCCAGAAGCTTAACCGGACCACCAGAAACTTTGCACTAACCAAATAAGCTATGTTAGGATGAGACAGTCAAAAATCGCTTTTTTTCAACCTTTTTTAGCACCTGCCACCCTCACCGGCCCGCTTATTGATTAACATCTTACATTATCAAACGAACTATATTAACTAACAAACTATATTGCCCAACCAACCCATGCTCAGCTTCACCAAATCAGGAATATTCTGCCAACAGGGAGGGTTTTATATAGACCCCTGGCTGCCGGTTGATAAAGCCATCATCACCCATGCACATAGTGACCATGCCCGGTGGGGTAATCAATCCTATCTCTGCCATACCCACACCAAACCCCTGCTGCAGCTTCGGCTGGGAGAGATAAATGTGGAAGCCATGAACTGGGGCGAAAACAAAATCATCAACGGTGTGCAGGTTAGCCTGCACCCGGCGGGACATATCATCGGCTCTTCGCAAATTCGCCTCGAATACAAAGGGAAAATCTGGGTGGTGAGCGGCGATTATAAAGTGGCTGACGACGGTATCAGCGGCGTCTTTGAACCAGTGCCCTGTCATCATTTTGTTACCGAATCGGCCTTCGGTTTGCCTATTTACCGTTGGGAAAAACAGGAAATCATTTACCAGCAAATCCGCGACTGGGTACTGCAAAACAAAGCCAATGGTTTCAGTTCGGTGCTGCTGGCCTACAGCCTTGGCAAAGCACAACGTGTGATCGACTGTCTGGCACCACTCGAACTGCCCATATTTGCCCACGGTGCCATCGCCAACGCCCAGGAAAAACTGATCGGCGCCGGCTTCCACCTGCCGGCGGTTACACGGGTGCCGACGGCAGAACAACTTTCCACGGCTTCCGAAAAAAAAGCCTTAAAAGAGTCTTTAGTAGTTGCCCCACCCAGCGTTGACGGCTCCAATTGGCTGAAACAATTCGGCCCGTCGAAAATGGCTTCCTGCAGTGGCTGGATGCAGGTGCGTGGGAATGTCCGCCGACGCAACCTCGACGCAGGTTTCGTGTTAAGTGATCATGCCGATTGGGAGGGACTTCTTACTGCCGTAAAAGCTACCGGTGCATCAAGGGTATTTGTAACCCATGGCTTCCAATCTGCCTTCAGCCGCTACCTCAACGAAAACGGGATTGAATCACATGAAATTGCCACCGACTATGGAACCACTGAAGCAGAAGAATAAAACGGGCATGAACCTGTTTGCCGACCTGGTTCAGATACTTGGCACCAGCACCAAAATCGGGGATAAACTCAGCGCCCTTATCCAATATTTTGAAACCGCCCCCGAAAAAGATGCGGTTTGGGTAATTGCCCTGTTCACCGGTCGCCGCCCCAAACGTACCGTCGGCAGCGCCCTGCTCCGTACCTGGAGCGCCGAACTGGTACAACTGCCTTCCTGGCTTTTTGAAGAAGCCTACCATACCGTGGGTGACCTGGCCGAAACCATTTCATTACTGTTGCCGCCACCCTCCCATACCGGCAACCACTCCCTGCAACATTATCTCGAGCAACTCATCACAATTGGCAACCAATCGCCCGAAGAAAAAAAAGTCTTTGTACTCACCGCCTGGCAGGAGCTTGATAAAGCCGAACGCTTTGTGTTCAACAAACTCATCACCGGCGGTTTCCGAATAGGGATATCGCAACAATTGCTGGTACAATCACTGTCAAGGCTAACAGGCCTCGAAGCAAGCCAGGTGGCTTATCTGATCAGTGGTCAGTGGGATCCGCAGTCCACCGGTTTCAATGAGCTCTTCGACCCCGTGCGCGCGGCAGTCGATTTTTCCAAACCCTATCCTTTTTATCTTTCCTATGCGCTGGAAACGGATTTGGCTGAACTCGGCAATCCGGCCGACTGGCAGGCAGAATGGAAATGGGATGGTATCCGCGGGCAACTCATCAAACGTAACCAGCAACTTTTTGTGTGGAGCCGCGGTGAAGAACTGATGACCGATAAATTCCCCGAATACGCCTCCCTGCTGAACGAATTACCCGACGGGTTGGTGCTGGATGGTGAAATCATTCCGGCGCAGGATGGTCGCCCCCTGCCCTTTGCGTTGCTACAAACCCGCATCGGCCGGAAAAACATAACCCGCAAACAATTGCAGGATGCACCGGTTTGTTTTTTCGCGTACGACCTGCTCGAATGGCAGGGTACCGACTGGCGCAACGAACCACTCACAAAACGACGCGCCCAACTGGAGACACTGCTCAGCACCATCCGCCACCCAGCCCTGTTTTTACCGCAAACACTGGCCTTCGCAAGCTGGGTAGAACTAACAGAACTGTACCACCAGGCGCGGGATTTTTTTGCCGAAGGATTAATGATCAAACGAAACAACTCCCTCTACCAGGTTGGGCGCAAACGGGGCGACTGGTGGAAATGGAAAACCGATCCGCTGACCATCGATGCAGTTTTAATTTATGCCCAGAAAGGACATGGCAGAAGATCCAATTTATACACCGATTACACCTTTGCCGTTCGTAAGGGGGATGAATTTATCACTTTTACAAAAGCTTATTCGGGACTAACGGATAAAGAATTAGCCGAAGTGGATGCTTATGTGAAAAAACATGGATTGGAAAAATTTGGTCCGGTTCGGACAGTAAAACCTGAGTTGGTATTTGAAATTGCATTTGAAGGAATTGCCGCTTCCAACCGGCACAAAAGCGGAGTGGCCTTGCGTTTTCCACGTATCAGTCGCTGGCGGAAAGATAAAACCGCAGCAGAAGTAAATACCCTGGAAGATTTACAGCAACTATTGCAACAATTTGGGACAGGCGGGCGCGATTAGAACATCAAAGGCCTGAAATTTGTTAGATCTTGATCAATCCGAATTATATGCTGTTTCGCATCTGTTTTTCTCTTGTTTTTGTTGTTTGTCTGGCTAGCTTCCTGCTCAGCAGTTATACAGGTGCAATGGACCCTGAAAAACCGGTTCCCATTCCGGCATCCAAACAAAGAAGCGGCAATGCAGCAAAAGGGTATCAGTATTTAACCACCGGTGATTATGTAAAGGGAGGAATTCCCTATGATTTTTTTGTTTTAGGCAAGGGGAAAGAAAACAGGAATTACCTGAACAGAACCGGATTGAATGCAACAGTTTCGCATGATTATACCGTAGTAAAAGCAGGCAATGGTGAAAATCTGGTTGCACCCAATTGCATGCAATGCCATGCACAGGTAGTGAATGATTCACTCTACCTGGGAATGGGGAATACACTGATTGATTTCACCGCAGGGCAACAACTGAATCCGAATGCAGTAAAAATGATGGGCACCATGCTGAAAGCAAATGCCCCTTCAAAATATGAAGCCAGCAAAGATTTCCTGCAGGTTGCCGGCACCATTGCACCCTATCTCAGCACCGCAGTGCGAGGCGTGAATGCAGCAGACCGGCTGGCGGCTGTATTGGTTGCGCATCGTGATCCGCTAACGCTGAAATGGGCTGATACGGCATCCATGGAAATTCCGGCAGAAGTTATTCCAAGTGATGTGCCTGCCTGGTGGTTGCTAAGGAAAAAAAATGCCATGTTTTACAATGGATTTGGCAGGGGTGATTTTGGCAGGTTTCTGATGGCATCCAATTTATTAACGGTAACAGACTCATCGGAAGCAGCTGAAGTAGATCGGCAAATCAGTGATGTACTGGCCTTTATTTTCAGTTTGCGACCACCACCTTACCCGGGTAAAATTGATGCATCTCTGGCAGCCAAAGGCCGTGAAGTTTTTATTGACAATTGTTCCAAATGTCATGGTAAATACGGCGATGAAGAAGAGTTTCCCAATCTGTTGATTCCGGCAGCCATTATTCAAACAGATTCAGCCTTATACAAGAGTAATTATCAAAATCCGCAGTTTGTAAACTGGTTCAATAAGAGCTGGTTTGCGCAGGGAGATCATCCTGCCAGGCTGGTACCATTTGACGGATACATTGCTCCGCCGCTGGATGGAGTCTGGAGTACAGCGCCTTATCTGCACAATGGCTCCGTTCCTTTTCTGGAAGCGGTACTGGACAGCCGGTTAAGGCCTGCTTACTGGCAGCGAAACTTTAGCAACCCGCGCTATGATGTTGAAAAGATGGCCTGGGAATATAAAGCGGTTGATCAGCCTGGCGGTAATCAGGTTTACAATACCAGCTTAAATGGCTATGGCAATCAGGGGCATACTTTCGGAGATAAATTAAGCGATGCAGAACGCAAGGCGGTATTGGAGTACCTGAAAACAATTTAATAAGATTCGTGCAACTGCAATCCACCATAGGATACCGGGTAATACAAGAATGGTTAGCTGAAAAAGAGCGGCGGCCTTTTGCGTATCAGGAAGAAGCCTGGGAACTAATTGGAAAAGGTGCATCGGGTTTGGTGAATGCGCCAACGGGATATGGTAAAACCTATTCGGTTTTTTTGGGTGCAGTGATTCAGTACATCAATGATCACCCGACTGATTTCCGAAACAAGGCTCCCAAATCATTGCAATTGTTATGGGTATCACCCTTACGTGCATTAGCTAAGGATATTGGAAGGGCAATGGAAGAAGCTCTGAATGAATTGGGTATGCCCTGGACAGTTGGGATTCGTAATGGCGATACCAGCACCAATGAGCGGCAACGTCAAAAAAGACAGGCACCTGAAATTTTGATTATTACACCAGAGAGTCTGCATTTACTATTGGCACAAAAAGGTTATCCGCAATTTTTTCGCTCCCTCCGCTTATTGGCCGTGGATGAATGGCATGAGTTACTGGGAAGCAAACGCGGCGTATTGGTTGAACTGGCATTGTCGAGAATCACCCGGATCCATCACAACTTTAATGAGGCGCGAAGACTTTCTGTAATGGGTATATCCGCCACTATAGGAAATCTGGAACAAGCGATGGATGTCTTATTGGCAACTCTGGGAAAACCAGGTGTAATAATCTCTGCACACTTGCCGAAAAAAACAGAATTGATTTCCATTATCCCGGATGAAATTGAAAAATATCCATGGGCTGGACATTTAGGTATCAAGCTGGTTGAAAAAATAATTCCTATAATTGAAGCGAGCACAACCACGCTTCTGTTCATCAACACCAGAGGCATGAGTGAGCGCTGGTACCAGGCCATACTGGATGTTGCTCCGCAACTTGCCGGTGCAGTGGCCTTACATCATGGTAGCATTGAACAGGATTTGCGGATTTGGGTGGAGGATGCCTTACATGCGGGTACACTTAAATGTGTTGTTTGTACGGCAAGTCTTGATTTGGGTGTTGATTTTCGACCGGTTGAAACTGTTATCCAGGTGGGATCTCCCAAAGGGGTGGCAAGGTTTCTACAGCGTGCAGGCAGAAGCGGGCACCAGCCGGGTGCTGCCAGCAGGATTTATTTTCTGCCAACGCATTCACTCGAATTAATGGAAGCGGCCGCCTTAAAGGAAGCCATGCAAATGGAATTAATTGAATCGCGCGAGCCCTTTCTGTTATGTTATGATGTATTGCTGCAGTATCTCTGCACACTGGCTATTTCAGAAGGATTTACAGCAGAACAGACATATGATGAAGTGAAATCTACATTTTGTTTCAGCGAAATGACCAAAGAGGAATGGCAACAGGTTTTACAGTTTTTGGTACATGGAGGAAAAGCATTGCAGCAATATGATGATTATAAAAAAGTAGAAATCATTGATGGCGTATATCGGATCAGCAGCAGGAGAATGGCCATGCGGCATCGGATGCATATCGGCACCATTGTAAGTGATGCCATGTTAAAGGTTAAGTTTGTTTCCGGAGGTTATATTGGTGTAATTGAAGAATGGTTTATATCCAGACTGGAACCCGGAGCCTGCTTCACGCTGGCGGGTAGAAACCTTGAGCTGGTCATGATTAAGGACATGACGGTATTGGTTCGGAAATCAACCAGTAAAAAGTCCATCGTACCCAGCTGGATGGGCGGAAGAATGCCGCTCTCCGCAAATCTGGGTAAAATTCTCAGGCAAACCTTTAATGAAGCAGGAACAGGAGAAAGCGATAAGGTTGAAGTGGAGGTACTGGCCCCTTTATTTGAACTACAGCAGGACCTGAGTCATGTTCCGGCCGCGAATGAATTATTGATTGAGCAGATCGAAACCAGAGACGGATTTCATCTCTACGTTTTTCCTTTTGAAGGACGTTTGGTACATGAGGCGATGGCAGCGATACTCGCCTATCGGATCAGTAAAATAAGACCCATCAGTTTTTCCTTTGCCATGAATGATTATGGATTTGAATTATTGAGTGATCAGCCAATTCCGGTGGATGATAGCAATGTATACGAATTGTTCAGTCTGGATAATTTATTTAATGATATCCAGCGAAGTGTCAACAGTACAGAGATGGCTAAACGAAAATTCAGGGATATTGCTGTGATAGGCGGATTACTTTTTCAGGGTTATCCGGGTGAGCAGAAAAAAGCGAGACACCTGCAATCAAGCGCCTCGCTCTTATTCAAGGTATTTCAGGAATATGATTCCGATAATCTGTTAATGCGACAGGCCTACCAGGAAGTGTTTGATCAGCAAATGGAAGAAACCCGGCTTCGGAATATGCTGGAAAGAATTCAGCAAAGCAAGATCGTACTTACCTTTCCTGAAAAACTAACTCCTTTCTGTTTCCCCATTAAAGTGGACAGTAAACGGGAACAACTTTCTTCTGAAAGCCTGGAGGACAGGGTTCGAAAAATGCAGATGCAATTACTTAAATAATTATTTCAAGTGTTTCAATTGGGTGGTATATAAAATAATAAATAACAGGGGTATGCCAAGATTGGAAAAATAACTGGAAGTTGTGGTGAAATAATTCGAAAACCCAAGAATGATGGCAAATCCAATTATGGGAAGTATTTCACCTACTAAATAAATAAAATATCCATCTTTTTTTAGTTTTCGCATCTGAATAGCTCCATATACACATAGTGCTGCTCCAAGAATAGTAACTATCCAAATAGGGGTGGCATTGGCTTCCATCAAATCAAATACACGAACACCTTTTTCCATTTCTGCAATTTCCTTATCTGACATTCTTTCCATAGTAGCCGGATCTTCCATGGCTTTTTTTGCAAATCCTATAAAAAATTTTGAAATAGGAATAGAAATCAACATGATAGCAGATCCTATAAATGTCAGAATGGTTAATACATTCAGCATCGTTGGGAGCTTTTTTTTCTCTTCTTCAAATGGATTTAAAACATTCATATTGCGGGGTTTTGAGTTAGGAATTCTTAAAAATAAAGCATTTAGCTTTGTACTAGCATGAAAGCTCCACATTCTTTTCAATTAGCCGATCAACAATTATGGCTGACACCACTCAGGGCAATCTATTGGGAAAACCAAGCTGCACTCGTGGTTTCTGACCTGCATTTTGGTAAAACCGGTCATTTCCGCAAGTCGGGCATTGGTGTTCCGCAGGATCTCTACAAGGAGGATTTACAGCGTTTATTCCACCTGGTTCAATATTTTAAGCCAAAGGAATTGATTATTGTAGGTGATTTTTTTCATGCTGAGTATAACCGGGAAACAGACTGGTTTGCACGCTGGCGAAAAGATCATACACAGCTTGAATGTACACTGGTAATGGGAAACCATGATATTCTGCATCGGAATTGGTATGCTGAACAGGAAATTCAGCTTGTTCGGGGAATTTATACAAAAGGGCCTTTTTCCTTTATGCATAACTGGGAGGATACAGCTTCTACAGCGTACGAAACAGTAGCAACCAATTATATTTTCTCGGGACATATTCATCCCGGTATCCGTTTAAGTGGATTGGGTAAACAATCTTTGCGATTGCCCTGTTTTTATTTCGGTAAAAAGAGAGCTATTCTGCCAGCCTTCAGTGCCTTTACCGGTTTGGCAATTGTTTCACCTGAAGCAGGGGCTTACGTTTTTGCCATTGCAGATCAGCAAATAATTCCGCTGCAGTAAATCCATATGGAAAATTAACTCATGAAGCCATCCACCCGATTCATTGCGTATGACCCCATTTACGCGCATCCGCTACCACCCGGTCATCGGTTTCCCATGCTGAAATATGAATTGATACCAGAGCAATTATTATATGAATCCGTGATAACAGAAGAGTCGCTGCATAGTCCGGGTATTTGCAAAACCGAACTTATTTTGCAAACCCATGATGCCGGCTATGTGTATAAGCTATTGCATCAGGAACTATCTGCAAAAGAACAACGACATATTGGCTTTCCGCAATCAGAAGCGCTGACCTTACGCGAACTAATCATTACCCAGGGTACCATTGATTGTGCAATACATGCATTGGAACATGGGGTTGCGCTGAATGTGGCCGGTGGTACCCATCATGCTTTTGCAGATCGGGGCGAAGGATTTTGTTTATTAAATGATGTGGCTGTTGCGGCAAATGTTCTTTTAGGGGAAAAACATTGCTCACAAATTCTGGTGATTGATCTGGATGTTCACCAGGGCAATGGAACGGCCAACTTATTTGAAAACAATCCGGCTGTTTTTACCTTCAGCATGCATGGCCGACATAATTATCCCTTTCACAAAGAACAATCCGACCTGGATATTCCTTTGGAAGATGGAATCGGAACAGAAGAGTATCTTTCTCTATTGGACAACCATCTAAAGAAGGTCCTTAACCGTGTAGAACCTGATTTTGCCTTTTATATCTCAGGTGTTGATATTCTTGAGACAGATAAATTCGGAAAACTGAAAGTAACCAAACAGGGTTGCAGAGAACGGGATCGGATGGTGTTCTCCTATTTAAAAAAAGCCGGAATTTCCTGTGCCGTATCAATGGGTGGCGGTTATTCACCTGATATCCGGGATATCGTGGAGGCGCATTGCAATACATTCAAAGAAGCATTTGCTGTTTACTAAAAAAGTAAGCCCCGTGAAACACGGGGCCTTACTAACCCATAGTACTAAAAACAACCGATTTGCATCAGGGGTAAGCCTGCTAATTCATTTTTTTCTTGAGGGAGCTCACCTGCTCCTGCAGATTGGAGACAACAGAAGCCAACTGATCCACATCCCAACGTTGTTGGTGGTTGGCGCGGGTAATGACCATCTGTGCCTGCCATACTTCCAGCACATCATTGGCATCAATCTGATAGGGTTGGAAAACAGGGTTATCACTTACCAGGGTGAACTTCTGTTTGGCCCTTGTATTCTTCATAATTCTTTTATAGACAATACCTTCCTGTTTGGATACCACAATATAGGTATGACTGGATTTCAGGTTGTCCATGTCTTCTATTTTCTCTCCCACAATAATGGAACCGCTGGGAGTCGGCAACATGGAATCTCCAATAATCTCAAAAGCTCTGTAGGAGCCTGGTGCCAACATGGGAAGCGTGAACGTATTGAGTTCATCAATGAATTCCGGGTCGGCATAGCCATTCAGATAACCCGCTGCAGCTTTCATAGGAACAAACTGGATTACCGTTGGTGCTGCTGCCAGTTTTTGCGCTCTGCGTTTGGCGATATAACTACCCTTGGTATCCTCCAGGTCTTTCAGAAAAAGTTCATCCAGGCTCACTTTAAAAAGCTCACTGACCAGTTCCAGCACTTCCAGCCTGGGTTCTGCGCGTTCTTCTTCATAAGCCCCCAACAGGGAACGTTTGATTTTCAGCTTGGCAGCAAAATCTTCCTGCGTCCATCCACGCAGCTTGCGTAAATATTTTAGGTTTTTTCCGGCAAATGACATGCTAACAGATTTAGTACGAAATTACTAATTATTTTGTCAATATGAAATTTTTCTGCCAAAAAATTTCATATTGACAAAATGTGAAAGGTGAGAGGTGAAAGGTGAATAAGTGAATGGTGAACAAGTGAATTTGCTCCTCTATCTCCAACACTCTACTTCCTACTCTTCTTATTCTTTCCTACTCTTCATCCTCTTCCCCTTTTTCTCCCTTGTCTCCTCTTCCCCCTTTTCTCCTTTGTCCCCCTTTCCCCCTTTTTCTCCCTTGTCTCCTCTTCCCCCTTTTCTCCTTTGTCCCCCTTTCCCCCTTTTTCTCCTTTGTCTCCCTTTTCTTACCTTGCGGCCTATGGCTACAAAAGCAAAGAAAGAAGAACCCATCATACTGGTAACCAATGATGATGGAGTTACCGCACCGGGAATCCAGAACCTCGTGGAAGCCGTAAGGGGTTTGGGAAAAATTGTAGTGGTTGCACCGGATAAACCGCAATCAGGAATGGGACATGCCATCACCATCGGCTCGCCCATCCGGCTGCAGCCTATTCAACTATATGAAGGGATTGAAGCGTATAGTTGTACCGGCACCCCCGTGGATTGTGTAAAACTGGCGGTGGATAAAGTGCTGCACCGCAAACCTGATATTTGTCTTAGTGGCATCAACCACGGCGCCAATCATTCCATCAATGTAATTTATTCCGGCACTATGTCGGCCGCTGTGGAAGCTGCTATCGAAAGTATTCCTTCGATCGGATTCTCCCTGCTGGATTATAGCATTGAAGCTGATTTTTCTGCAGCTGCCCAATATGCACGCACACTCACCGAAATGGTGCTGCGTAAAAAAATGGACAAACATCTGGTGTTGAATGTTAATATTCCTGCCCTTCCCTTTGATCAGATAAAAGGAATGAAAATCTGCCGGCAGGCCTATGCAAAATATCAGGAAGATTTTCTGGAACGGCAGGATCCGCATGGACGCCGCTATTACTGGCTAACCGGTGAATTCCAGAACTTCGACAAAGGTCGTGATACCGATGTATGGGCCCTTGAAAATAATTATGTAAGTGTGGTGCCGGTACAATTTGACCTCACCAATTACGTTTTAAAAACCAAACTCGAAAAAAGCTGGAATCTCAATGCTAAAAAAAGATAGTCTGCAACTCGGCATCCTGCTCGGATTTATTGCTCCTCTAATCGGAATACTATTGTATTATCTGATCGTATTCATGCCCAGGCACGTGAGTTTTTCAGAATACCTGAAATACCTCAGTCAGTTAAAATCACTGTTAACCGGTGTAAGCAGTATTTCCCTAATCGCAAATGCCATTCTATTCACGGTTTATATCAATAGCCGAAGAGATAAAACAGCCAAAGGCATCTTTGTATCTACCCTGATTTATGGTGTACTAGTGCTGCTTGTAAAACTTATTGCATAAGGATCAGGCTCCGGTCTGCTGCAACCAGTTCCAGATTTCATCTGCTGCCTGCGCTGATGCATTGCCGCCTTTTTGCAACAAAGCATTCAATTGCCCATAATCTTCCAGAATCCGATTGCGGTAGTCGGTGTTGTGGAGCAATTCATTCAACTCCGACTTTAAATTTTCCGGATTCATATCATCCTGAATCATTTCTTTCACTACCAGTCGGTCCATAATCAGATTCACCAGTGAAATGTATTTCACTTTTATAAGGCGTTTGGCGATCAGATAAGAAATTTTATTGCCCTTGTAACAAACCACTTCAGGAACACCAAAGAGCGCTGTTTCAAGCGTTGCAGTTCCGGAAGTAACCAGTGCAGCCGTTGCCTGCATCAGCACTTCATAAGTTGCATTGGAAGTGGTACTTACATTCGGAAATCCAGCCAATAGGGGCGAATAAAAATCATCGCTTACTCCCGGTGCTTTTGCCACCACAAAGGAGTAATCCGGAAAGAAACGACTCGTTGCCAGCATAACCGGCAATTTTTTCAAAATCTCCTGTTTGCGGCTTCCGGGTAATAAGGCAATGAGACGGGGATTTCGCTGAATGGACGCATGCTCTTCTTTAAACCGGCTTATTACTTCAGCAAGCGGATGCCCCACATAGGTAACCGGATAGTTCCATTTTTTATAGAACTCCAGTTCAAATGGAAGGATCACCAGCATCTTATCGATGGATTCCTTAATTGTTTTTACCCTGTTTTCTTTCCAGGCCCAAACCTGGGGTGATATATAATACACTGTTTTAAAGCCCTCGCGTTTTGCCCAGGAAGCCACGCGTAAATTGAAACCCGGATAATCAATAAAAATCAACAAATCCGGCTTGAATTGCCGGATATCCTGTTTGCAAAAATCGAGGTTCCTCAAAATGGTACGCAAATTGGCAACCACTTCCACAAAACCCATAAAGGCCAGCTCGGAATAATGCTTTACCAGGGTACCACCTGCTGCTTTCATCAAATCTCCACCCCAGAAACGAATCTCTGCGGCAGTGTCCCGATTTTTTAATTCTCTGATCAGATTGCTTCCGTGCAGGTCGCCGCTGGCCTCCCCTGCGATGATGTAATACTTCATCCTATTTTTTTAGAATCACCAATTTGATGAACAGAAAAATCAATGCGGCCAGGAACATAAAGATGGAGATCCGGTTGATTCCATGCATATAACCCATCCACTTGGTACGTGGTGCATTCGGATCTTTTTTCCGGATGTATAAATATTCACCAATTTGTCGGAGTATTCCCATCGGTTTTTTCTATTTTAACAAAATTAGCCCTTTTTTGTTCCACCCGCTTTTCCGTCAGTGATAGTTATCACATTTTTTCTTTCCCTGATTGTGCAGTTTTGTTCTTCACAAAGAAGGAATGAACCGAATACTGTTGTTATTTATTTTATCCGCTTTCTCCCCTATCCTGTATGCACAGGATCTGCCCGAACCTTCCAGCACGAAGGATACGCTTTCACTATTGCATGCTTTAAAAAAAGGAAGCATCCATGGCCATGCGCGGCTATTCAGTATGGCAACGGATAATACAAGCGGACTTACTGATTATGCGGCAACTGCTATCGGAGGCGGCCTGCGTTATAAATCGGCTCCCTTTCATGGTTTTTCCATCGGATTGGGTGGCTATTTTATTTACAACCTGGCTTCTTCCAATCTCGCCAAACCGGATTCAATTACCAATGCCTTTAACCGATATGAAATCGGCCTCTTCGACATCCAAGACCCCTTGAACAAAAACGATATCAACCGACTGGAAGAATTGTATATCCAGTATCAACATAAATCGCTCAACATCACATTGGGAAAACTATTGCCGGAAATGCCCTTTATCAATCAACAGGATGGAAGAATGCGGGCAACCGGCATAGATGGTCTGCAACTAAAATGGAAGCCCACAAAATCAACCCGGATTCAGACTGCTTTCCTTTGGCAGATTTCACCGCGCAGTACCGTTCGCTGGTTCTCCATTGGGGAATCCATTGGGGTGTATCCAATGGGACAAACAACGGAAGGCAAACCAGCCAACTATCAAAATAAATTACACAGTAAAGGAGTACTGATAACAGGAATAGAACAAAAAATAAACGGCCGGTTAAACATCCAGGTTTGGAATCAGTTGGTGGAGAATATCTTTAACTCCACCTTGCTTCAGGCAGATCTTCGGCAGCCCCTTAGTTCAACTACCACCCTTACAGCAGGATTGCAATTGATTCGACAGGATGCCATCAATAAGGGAGGCAATGAAGATTCGGACCATACCTATTTCGAAAAAGGGGGCAAATCCCTGGTATGGGGCAGCAGCCTGGGTATTGATCGCTCAAAATGGAATGCTTCCCTCAATTATACCAGAATTACCAAAGACGGTCGTTACCTAATGCCACGCGAATGGGGCAAGGATCCATTTTATACTTTTTTACAAAGAGAGCGAAACGATGGATATGCTGATCTGGATGCCCTCTCCGTTAAAGTCAATTACAAACTGGAAAAATGGAAGAGCAGGTTATTTTTGGGATATGGCCATTATTACCTTCCTTCAGTAGAAGAAGTGAGATTCAATAAATATGCGATGCCGGCTTATCGCCAACTAAACCTTAGCTGGAAATACGAATTTCAGCAATTGCTGAATGGTATGGACATTCAATTTCTATATGTACATAAAGCGGCATTGGGATCCAACAATTATTCACCAAAACAACTGATCAATAAAGTCAACATGTCGAATTATAATCTTATTCTTAATTATTCATTCTAAAACAATATCCAATGCTTGAAAAAATAAATCCCGTATTGTTCCATCGTATTCTTCGTTTTGGTTTAGGCGGATTATTTTCCGGTATCGCATTTTTCTACAAAGATGCGTGGCCCCTGTTTATTTTTGGTGGCATCATTTTTATAACCGGATTTTTTCGTCCACGCCGCTGCATAGACGACCAATGTGAACGTTGATTTTATTTTCTGCGCTGTTTATAATAAAAGGTAAAGAGCACAAATAATAAACGGATCGAAGTATAACAGATTTTCTGCCAGGCTCTTGCTGCAATTCCGTATTGTTGCAGGTTTTCTTTTTCCGTCAATGAAATGGACTCCTTATCAATGATTTCAAGAAATTGTTTTTTAATCTCACCGGCAAAGTTTTCATCCAGCACTTCCAGGTTGAGTTCAATACTTGCATAGGCACTAATAAAATTTATATTGAAAGAACCAACCGTTGCCCATTTCCCATCTGAGCAACTGATTTTTCCGTGCAAAACATTCGATTGATATTCGTAGAGATGAACCTGATTTTTCAACAACCATCTGTACAGATATCGTTCTGCCTGCTTGGCCATTACCACGTCTGATTTGCCTGCCGCAATTACATAAATCTTCACTCCTCTTTTCACAGCAGCACCCATGGCTTTCCGCATTTGCCGGCCGGGAAGAAAATAACTGGAAAGCATAAATACTTCTTCCTTCGCATCCTGCATCATTCGTAAATAACTATTGGAAATTTCCGTTCTGAATCGAACCCAGTCCTGCCTTCGAACCCTGACCAGACATTTGGTATCAGGATACGGTAACCGACGGTGAGGTAATATAAATTTCAACTCCTTCGATTTACCCCAGCCCGATTTATTCCATAATTCCAGACATACCTGGTATAATTTTTCCGGGGTTTCTCCTTCCACACGAATGGCCCAATCCAGCCAGGCCGATTGTCCGGGCATATCATTGTACCGGTTACTGACATTCACTCCCCCCACCAATGCATAGGCAGCATCCACCACACAAACTTTTTGATGCAGTCTTCTGCCAAAATAAAAATACTTTGAACGAAGAAGGGGTTCAAACCAACGGAAATGAACGCCGCGTGCTCTAATTTCTTTTATGCGTTTATTGGTCAGGTGCTGCGATGCATAACCATCTACCAGAAAATAAACGGTTACACCACGTTCTGCAGCCATACATAGATGTTCCAGCACTTCCAGTCCGGTATCGTCTTCATCCAGAATATACATCTGGAAATGAACAGATACCAGGGCCTGATCAATCAGTTCAATCAAATTTGTAAAATAAGCTTTCCCTCCGCGTAACAATTCTACCCGGTTTCTGCTGGTATAGCCTTTCAGGGGAATATTTCGTGCCATCCTACTGTTAATATAGTACATTTAAACCGTCCTATTAATGATGCGTATGAATCAGGTCTGGGAATTATTGGCCGGCATTTCCATTTTTATTATCGGAATGCGTTTCCTGGAAGAAGCGCTGAAAAGAATTGCAGGCAGATCGTTTAAACTCTTTCTTAAAAAGCAAACCAGTAATAAATTCAAAGGAATACTGGGTGGCGCACTGGTTACAGCCCTCTTACAAAGCAGTTCCATCGTCAATATCATGGTGCTCGCATTTGTTGGTGCGAAGGTATTACAAATGGAAAATGCCCTGGCCCTGATGCTGGGTTCCAATCTGGGTACCACTTTTACCAGCTGGATCATTGCCGTAGTTGGTTTCAAACTAAATATTGAAGAGCTGGCCTGGCCATTAACCGGAATTGCGGGATTAATCTGGACCATTCTTTCCTCCCAAAACCGGTTTTATTCCTGGGTGCAATTTCTGTTGGGATTTGGATTTTTATTATTGGGACTCCATTTCATGCAAACTGGCGTGGAAGCTTCTATTGAAAAAATCAATCTGGATCAGTTTAACCGCTACCCTGCCATTCTATTTCTGCTTCTCGGAGCGGTGATCACTTCCATTGTACAGGCCAGTTCTGCCACCATTGCATTGACTCTTGCAGTGCTGCATGCAGGCGGAATTGATTTGCATGCTGCCGCAGCAATTGTACTGGGTGCTGAAATTGGAACCACTACCAAATTATTGATCTTAGCCCAAGGCAAATTGCCCGATAAAAAAAGAGTAGCACTGGGAAATTTTCTTTTTAATACCATCTCATCCATTTTAGCTTTTTTTACCATCCGGCCCTTGCTGCATTTTATACAGGGACCACTTTCAATAACGGATGATCTCACCGCACTTGCTTCCTTCCAAACTATGGTGAATCTGCTGGGCATCCTTCTGTTCTTTCCTTTCCTTAAGGTATTTGGAAAATTCCTGCAAAACAGGTTCACCCAAAATCAGGAGGATACCAGTTTTATTCACAAGGTTTCCATAAATGAACCAGACCTCGCTTTGCAGGCCACGCAGGAAGAAGTCCGTCATTTCATGTTTCATTTGGTACGATATAGCCTGAATGGATTAGGGATTACCAATTGGGAATTCAAGCCAACCAGTTGGCAGCCCGTTCATGTACAGAAAACACCGGAAGAACAATACGTTTACCTGAAAGACCTTCATGGCGATATCCAACAATATTATGTACGATTACAGGCCAGTATAACTGATCTTGATCAAACCGAATTACTGGATCAATTGCTGGCCGCATTGAGAAATGGAATGTATGGAGCGAAAAGCTTGAAAGATGCCTTATTGGATGCTGAACAACTTAGGAACTCTTCCAATGACTTCAAATTCGGTTATTATGAGTTAAGCAAGGATCGAATGACGAAATTTCTAATGCAGGTTACCCCTTTTTTAGCGGGAGAAGAAAAGGCAGATGGCAAACAATTTCTGGCGATTTTCAACAGTCTGGCAGAGCAATACCATGCATCAGTAACCGAACTCTATGGGAAAAACCGAACCAGCCTGGTCACTGATACAGAATTAGCCACCCTTATCAATTATAACAGGGAATTGTACACGGCAAAAAAATCAATTTTACTTGGTATAAAAGACCTCCTGCTCACTCCCGCCGATGCTGCACTGTTCAAGGATTTGCCGGGCTTTATTCGATAAGTTTTGTACCTTATTGGTTCTTCCAAATATGAAATTGCCACCCAACACCCACCGGTTTATTGAAGAAGCAGGGGCCATCACTGCATTCACTTCCCGCTTCTTCCGGGAAGCTTTTCGTCCCCGGTACGAATGGAATGCCTTTCTGAATCAGTGTTATATAATCGGATATAAATCACTCCCCCTTGTAGGATTAACCGGCTTTATCATGGGACTTGTTCTGACCATGCAATTACGCCCTTCTCTGATTGATTATGGCGTGGAAAGCGAACTGCCTGCGATGGTGGGAATCGCCATTATCCGGGAAATTGGTCCGGTTATTACAGCGCTCATTTTTGCAGGAAAAATCGGAAGCAGTATCGGTGCCGAGCTGGGCAGTATGAAAGTAACCGAACAAATTGATGCGATGGAAGTAAGTGGTACCAATCCATTCAAATACCTGGTGGTTACCAGAGTATTGGCTACTACATTAATGTTACCTATTCTGGTTTTATTGGGAGATGCCATTTCTCTTTATGGTGCCTACCTCGGGGTGAACATAAAATCAACCACCAGTTTTCACTTGTATTTTACCCAGGTTTTTGACAACCTGAGTTTTGGGGATGTTGTGCCTGCTTTTGTGAAGTCTTATTTTTTCGGATTTGCTGTGGGCATCATTGGTTGTTTCAAAGGATTCAATTCCAGCAAGGGTACAGAAGGGGTGGGCAAAAGCGCCAATAGTGCCGTGGTAGTTGGAAGTCTGCTGGTTTTTATTCTTGATTTGATTGCGGTTCAGGTAACTGATTTACTCGGACTAAATTAATGCTGCCTGCTATGAACGGAAATGAAAATAAAGAGGTTGTTTTACTCATCCGTAATTTATACAAGAGCTTTGGAAGCAATAAGGTTTTGAACGGTTTCAATCTGGCATTAAAAAAGGGAGAAAACCTGGCAGTATTGGGAAAATCAGGCAGTGGAAAATCCGTCTTGATAAAATGTATAATTGGATTGCTCTATCCCGATGAGGGAGAAATAACCGTATTGGGACAATCCATCCAATCATTAAACCAGGATGAGCTGGATCATCTTCGGGTTAAAATCGGGTTTTTATTTCAATCCAATGCGCTGTATGATTCCATGACGGTGCGTGAAAACCTGGAGTTTCCGTTGCGCCGGCACTGGATGGAAGTAAACAATACAAAGGCCCATGAACTGGTAATGGAAGCGCTCGAAAATGTTGGGCTGGCAGATACCGTTAATAAAATGCCTGCTGAGCTTTCAGGAGGCATGAGAAAACGGATTGCACTGGCCCGCACACTAATTCTTCAACCGGAAATAATTTTATACGATGAACCTACTACCGGGCTTGACCCCATCACCTCTAAAGAAATAAGTGAATTGATGAACCATCTTCAGAAAAAGTACAATACCTCGTCCATTATCATTTCACATGACATGAACTGTATCCAGCGAACATCGGATCGGATGATTCTCCTGATTGATGGTGTTGCTTACAAAGAAGGTAGTTTTGATGAACTGAAAGGTTCTGATGACCCGGTTATTCAACCCTATTTTGAATAAGTTAGCAAGCGTTATGGCAAATAAGAAAACCAACCTGATCAAACTGGGACTATTTACGGTAAGCGGCATCGCTTTTCTGGTGCTAACACTCTATTTTATTGGGCGTAATAAACAACTGTTCAGATCTTCCATTCAGGTGAACGCCTATTTCAGAAATGCGGGAGGTGTTGTTCCGGGCAATAATGTCCGGTATGCAGGAATCCATGCCGGCACAGTGAAATCAGTAAAGCTGATCAATGATACTATCATAGAATTTCAATTATTGCTTGATAAAAAAACAGCCGCCCATATTCTAAATAACTCCATAGCCTCTATTGGAACAGAAGGTGTGATTGGGAATAAGGTGGTGAACATATTACCCGGATCGGGAACTGGTAATCCCATACAGGATGGAGATCGCTTACAGGCAAAAAGAACAACTGACACGGAGGCCATGCTGGAGACCCTGTCCGAAACGAATCAGAACGCTTTGCTTTTATCGAATGAATTGGTAAAGACCATTACAAGAATAAACAACAGCAGTACACTTTGGAGAATTCTGGAAGATTCAAGCCTTTCAGATGCTATTAAATCAAGCCTGCTGAATATTCAGAAAGCATCTGCTAACACACAGGATCTAACCGGTGAATTAGGTGAATTCATTCATGAATTGAAGCAGGGAGACGGATTGGCCAATAAACTGGTATATGATACCACCATCAGCAGGCAGCTCAGCATTACCATGGAACAGTTGGAAAATACCAGCAGGCAAACGGAAGAACTAACCACCAGAGTGAACGAAATTCTGCAACATGTGCAGGTGGAAATCAAACAGGGAAAAGGTCCGGCCAATGCAGTATTATCTGATACCAGCATGACGGGTAGTTTGCACAGAAGTTTGAATAATATTGAACAAAGCACTGCGCGTTTTAATGAAAATATGGAAGCACTGCGCCATAACTTTTTGTTAAAGGGTTATTTCAGGAAAAAAGAGAAAAAAGAACGGAAATAGACAGTTATTGCTGGCATTGTATTTGGTAACTTTATAAAGAAACAAGATTGATTCATTTACAACCATTTGTTATGACAAACACAAACAAAATTTTGACAGCATTGGCAACCGGCGTAGTAATAGGCGGAGTTTTGGGAGTGCTCTTTGCACCTGACAAGGGGGAGGCCACCAGACAGAAAATTGCCGACGGAAGTAAAAAACTATCCGATTCATTAAAAGAAAAAATGAACGAGGGGAAAAATAAACTGGCCGGCATGCGAAATACCATTCGCGAGCGGGTTGACGGAATGAAGGATAAAGTGGAAGAATTTTCTTCCTAATCCTATTCCACCAAATCTTTACCAATAGCCCTTCTTAACAAAGCAAGGGCTATTTCTTTATCCCATTTGGCAAAACGACCCCGCTGAACAACCAGTTCATTACTTTCCGGATGTTGCAGATAATAATGAAATACAAATTTTTCGCGGGGATCCTTCCAGCCAATAATTTGTCCAAAGCGAAGGTCATTGAATACCAGACTGTCGCCGTATTTTTCTACCGTATAAAATTCCTGTGAAAACCGGATGAGTTGGTGAAGATCTTTATGTTCGGTAAGGGAATCAAGCAATTCACTGTTTCGGGGAAAATATTCAAAATGGATGCTGTTCTTTTTATCAAAGAGGGAGCGAAAGCCTACATGATATCCATTGTCATCCCCTGCAACAATATACCATAACCAGTTATTCAGCGGAGCCGGTGTGGTAAAATAGCGGGTATAGGAAATATTCCTATCCTGTAATATGCCCCTTGCATCGCTGTCAATTTTGAGCTTGTTCAAACTGGCATAGCCGAGATAAATCCCGGGAAGCATAATTCCCAATCGTAACCAAAATCTTCTTTTTGGACTCATAATGGGAATGAGCACCAATACAAGAGCCGCCAAACCCGGCCAGAAGGAGAAGAAGGGATCTGCCACGTAAATGGTGTTGAAAGAAAACCGGTGGTGACTGAAAGGCTCCAGCCATCCCGTTCCGTAATTATTGAATCCATCCAGGAAAATATGGACCAGCATTTCAGTTCCAAAAAACAGCATCCAATAGTTCAGGGGAATCCGAAGTTCGCGGTGCAGTCGATTGGCAGTCATTGCAAGCAAGGGCGTTAATACCAGTATAAACAAAAGGGAATGGGTAAAGCCCCGGTGTGCCAGTAATTCCTCTGATAAAGGCATCCAAAAACCGGCTATAAAATCGATATCCGGAACACTTTGCGCCAGTGCCCCCCAGAGCAGGGCTTTTTTACCGATTTTTTTTCCCAGAAAAGCTTCCCCTATACAGGCGCCCAGGGCTATATGTGTAATTGAATCCAATCTGCCATTTTTATTCCGGCAACAAGTTAAGAAAGAAAGGCAGCACCTTTCGAAACATCTTTACTGATATCCAGAATGCTGGTATTTCTGAACAATAATTCCAACTGATCACGCACCTGCGCATAAGCGGCATGAAGCGGGCAGGGCTTGGTTGCAGAACACTGGCTTAAACCAAGGCCACATGCATGGAAAAGCTCATCACCATCCAGTGCCAGTACTATGTACAACAGAGGTTGGAGTACCTGCTCTTCCGTTATAAAAAAACCACCACTTGGTCCTTTTGCACTACTGATGACATTGGCTTTCACCAGGGTTTGCAGCAGTTTTCCCAGTGTATGTTCATTCCCATCCACCACTGCTGCAATCTCCTGGATATTGTATTTTTCCCCGGCATTTATCCGGCTTGCCAGAAAGATAGCAGCCCGGATTCCGGTTTTACACGTAATGCTTAGCATGCATCAAAACTGCTGCATTTTTTCCAAAGCCTTTGCTTTAGGGAATAGGATATTATTTTCGAGGTGAACATGGATATGCAAATCATTTTCAAATTCTTCCAATAACCGGAAATAGAACTGGTAGGATCCGCAAGCTCCCTCGGGAATACTATAGTTGTTGGTCAGCACTCTGATTCTGGCCAGGGCATCACCTACCTGCTCATGCTCCTGCTCCATCATGGCAATCGGATTGTTTACGGTGCCAAAGAAGGGTTGCTGAACAGGGTTTTTGATATAAGGAAACAATACCCCTTCTTCTTTCTGCATGTGATCACGCATTTCTTCATTAATCATCATAACAAGCTGCTGAATATCCAGTAATTCAGGATGCTCCTGACCATGCACTTTCGCTACTTTGCCTGCATAGTAGAGCAGATCCGGTAATGTTTTTAGTACATATGCATGGTGCATTTGAATGATATAATCCACCAGTAAAGCGGGTGTCCAGTCTTTAAAATTCGGAACTCCGGTTGCTGCTGATTGCTGTGCAGCTTCCAGTTCCTGCAGCAATTGATCGGAATCAATTCCTTTTTCTGCGCAGGCGGTGAGCAACGATTTTTTTCCTCCGCAGCAGAAATCAAGACCGAATTTTTTTAACACCTGGGCTTTGCGCAGGTCGGCAGTTGCAATTTCACCCAGACTCATGCCGGCCCAGGGACTGGCGGAACGAATAGTTTCCATGTTGATTAGTTTTTAAATAGAATAGAGCAAAGTTATGGCTATTTTTAATAAAAGTATCATAATACTTTTATTATTCTTCTTTACTCCTGCATTCTTTCATCCTTCGAAATAATCAATTCAGTAAGCCGAAACACAGGTTCGGCAGAAATAGCTAGGCCGGCAGGAACCGGAAAAGCAATTTTGAACAATAAACCTATACTATGATTTTATTCCGGCTACTGGCAGTACTGCTGCTATTCAATTTTCAATCCGTTTACTCACAGGAAAGCAGGAAATTCAGTGCTGCTCAACTGAAAGAGGACCTGATATTGGTGAACCAGGCATTACAGGAGGCACATCCCGGCCTTTTTCGTTATTTGGATAAAGCCAGTTATGAGCAAACACTCCGATCCATTCAGGAGAGCATTAAAGACAGTTTAACGGAAAAAGAATTTTATGTACGTCTTTTTCCGCTGATCAGTAAGATCCGGTGTGGACATACAAAGCTCTTACCGTCCAACTACCAGGAAGGGAAGTTTCTGTACCCCACAGAACAGGCCTTTCCCCTGCAACTCTATTTTGAGAATGACAAAGCCTATGTAGTGGAAGATTATGGTGGAAGCAACCGGATAAAACCGGGAACTGCCATCACGCATATAAACGGTGTTTCGATAGCTGAAATCAGAAAACAACTGATTCCTGCAATAACGGTTGACGGATGGGTGGAAACAAGTATCAATACCACCCTGAATAAGCATTTCAATTCGCTCTATGCAGGTTTTATTGGAACAAGCGCCCGTTACAAACTGCATTATAAAGAGGGGAAAAAGGGCAAAAACACTTATCTGGAAGGTATTTCCTCCAGCCGGATAATAGCAGCGCAGCAGGCGGCGGTCCTTCCTTTCGAACTGCAATGGAAAGATGATGTAGCCGTACTGGTTATCCGTAGTTTTATGGCCGAAAGAGCAGTGTTTGATTTTGAAAAATTTGCAGATAGTGTATTCGTACAACTAAAAGAAAAATCAACCAAAAACCTGGTAATTGATTTGAGAAACAACGAGGGAGGAATAGAGGACTGGGGAGGCTATTTATACTCCTATCTGACAGATTCCGGTTTCCGTTATTATGATCGGATTGAGGTAGCCAGAAAAGACAGTTTCAGCTTTGAGCAGCATGCCTGGCTGCCTCCTTTTTATAAACAGGCACGTGCTATGATCCTGGAAAAGGAGGGGAAATTTTATTGGCCCTTACAGGCTTATCTGAAAGAAAAACCGGCACAGCCGAATCGTTTTAAAGGAACTGTTTACCTGCTCCTGAATGGTGGCAGCTTTTCGGTAAGTTCAGAATTTGCAGCGATGGTAAAATACCATAAGCGGGCAATTATACTTGGGGAGGAAAGCGGTGGGGATGGATATGTCAATAACAGCGGCGTATTTGCAATTCTGACCCTTCCTGCTTCAAAACTTCAACTGGGAATACCACTGGGTTCTTTTTACATGAATACAAAACCTGTAGGAGGAAGAGGTGTGCTTCCAGATTTTATTGTTCAGCCAACCATTCAGGACCTGTTGAAGAAAAAAGATCCGGTAATGCATCATACAATTGGAATAATTGCTGCAATGAAATAAATTAACGGAACAAAGCGAATGAAAATTAGTTATCGTTTGAGAGATGGCTGGGTGCGGCTGGTGGGGATTCCACTCATCGCCTTCACGTCGCATATCATATTTTTCAATGAGCAGCATTATCAGGAAGAGCAATTCGGGTATTGGGAGGTTTTCCTGATCAGCCTGGTTGAAGCAGTGCTGCTTTGGGAAACCAATCGGCTTGTATTGCTTTATTTTCATAACCGATTTCCGAAAGCAGAACAATGGCCGAAGCGGATAACCGGCATTTTTCTGGGTTGTATTGTGGTTACCATATTTGTTCGCTACCTGAATATCTGGTTGTATGACCAGACCTTATTCTGGGGTTATATTTTTCCACCGGAAGGGTATTTGTATAATATTTTGATTGCTTTACTATATGTGATTATTGTAGTTGGAATTTATGAGGGACAGTTTTTTTTCCGGGAATGGAAACAGGCATTTGAAGAAAAAGAAGAACTCAAAAGAACAGCGCTGATAACGCAACTGGAATCATTGAAAGCGCAGATCAATCCGCATTTTCTGTTTAATAATCTGGGATCACTGGCATCACTGATAATGGATAATCAGGAAAGGGCGGTTGAATTTGTGCGGGAGCTTTCCTCTGTATACAGGTATGTGTTAAAAGCAAATGAGCAGCATCTGGTGCCTTTATCAATGGAGCTTAATTTTATTCAGCACTATTTTCATTTATTGAAGACCAGGTTTGAATCGGGCATAGAATTGGAGATCCGGATTGCAGAAGAATACCTGTCTTATTATTTACCCCCGTTAACCTTACAGGTGTTGATGGAAAATGTTATCAAACACAATAGTATTTTACCGAATCAGCCCTTATTGGTAAAGCTTTATTCAGATGAAGCAGATAACCTGATCATGGTCAATAACCGGCAGGCCAAAACACTGATTATTGGATCGGAGAAAATAGGACTGGCCAATATTCGTAAAAAATACGAGTTGCTGCATCAGGGTCCGGTTATTATTCATGAAACGGCTGATGTGTTTCAGGTTTCGATCCCCTTACTAAAAACAGCGAGTGATGCAATTACTGATAGTAGAAGATGAAAACCTGCTGGCGAATCAACTGATTCGGCTGCTGCGGGAGGTGGAGCCGGAAGCCGTGGTTGCAGGACGAACCAACAGCGTGGCTTCTACTCTTCAGTATTTGCAAAATAATGCGGCACCGGATCTGATACTGATGGATATTGAATTGGGAGACGGACAATGTTTTGAATTATTTGACCAGATACAGATATCATCGCCGATCATTTTTACCACGGCTTATGATGAGTTTACGTTGAAGGCATTTAAGCTGAACAGTGTGGATTATTTGCTGAAACCCATTGATCCGGTTGAGTTGAAAGCCGCACTTACCAAGTTCAGGCAGGTATATGGTCAGCATTCGGGTGAGCAAATCAATCAGCTGCTGCACCAGCTTCAGGCAGCTCAGCCCTATAGAACCCGGTTTTTGGTTAAACAGGGCCAGCAGCTGCAAATGATTCTGACGCAGGAAATTGCCTATTTACATGCCCTGAATAAGGTAAATTTCCTGTTCACCCATTCAAACAAAAAATATATACTTGAATACAGCCTGGATGAGCTGGAAAACATGCTGAATCCGGCTGAATTTTTTAGAATAAACCGGCAAACCATACTAAATATCAGCTCCATTCAAACGATTCATCCCTGGTTTAAAGGGAAAGTGAAACTTGAATTAAAAATTCCATCTCTTGAAGAAATACTGGTGAGCCGGGAGCGGGCAACGGCTTTCAAAACCTGGTTAGGAGCCTGATTTTACCGTTAAAACATTGATTTAAGTCAATTCTTTATTTTTTTAAGGGTTTCCATATACTAAGCCTAAGTGTAAACCGTTAGGGTAGCATGAAAAAGCTGTCCGTAACCCTTTTAGCTATTTTTCTACTATCCGCAGCATTTGCAGCCTGGTATTCCGGTAACCAGACACTTTATAGCGGGATTCATCCCAATACGGGCTGGAACCAGACCATGACCATTGCAGCCGGGAATAATGTTCGTTTTACCGGAAGTACCAATTTTGCCGGCGGGCATCTGGTGATTGAGGAAAATGCCACTCTTACTATTCAGTCGGGTGGTTTATCGGCCAATGGCAGCATTACGCTGGAAGCCGGTGCTTCTTTAATTGTAAATGGCGCCTTGTTATTAAATACTGCCGGATCCACCCTTCGGGTGACGGATGGTACGGTAACTGTTTCCGGCAACTTTACACAATCGAGCAATCTGGTAGAAATTGGGAATGATGGCGTGGTGGAAGTGGGAGGAAATTTCTTAACAAACGGAGGGGGTCTTTCCATTTTGGATGGAGGCATTCTACGAGCCAATAATGCCACTTTCAATGGAAATAACAGTATTGCCGGATTATTGGAGGTAACACAAACCACCAGAGTAAATGGAGGAAATATTGCCTTCAGTGGTTGTGGTGAAGTTCGCACGCGTACCCTGAATATTCAGAACGGTAATCTCTTTAGTGGAAATGGATTTGTGGTGGTTTCTCAAACTTATACCAATGGGCGGAGTAGTACCTGGTCGGGTCATGCGTTGACCAGCAGTAATGCCATCGGTGTTTATTATACTGGTGCGGCTACCACTGCCAACTGGGGTGGCGCCTATATGAATCCGACGGCCAATAATCCCTGTTTATATTTGTTACCCGTTCAGTTTGAAAAGTTCAAAGCAATACCTCAGGCAAGCAATAATTATATGCTGGAATGGACAGCACCAGAAACAGAGGAAACCGAAAGTTATGAGATTCAGGTATCGGATGATAATATCAATTTCAGAACCATAGAAATAGTACCAGCCAAAGGAGAACGCGGCGATCTGCGATACCAGCAGAAAGTGCATCTTGGCTATTAATTTTTTTACCCAACCCCCTATTATACAATGAAAACTATTCTTCCCAAACTGGGCCTGGCATTGTTTGCCCTTAGTTTTTTGAGTTCCTGTTCAAAAGAAACGGCAGAACCCGCCGGCATTGAGCAAAAGCAGGTTTTTATCCGCATTAAGCAGGTGGAGAAAAACGGCACGATCAGTTATTCACCCAAGGTGCGGGTGCAGATTAAGGCATTGAACTAGACAATTTAATATTCTTTCGTTGCTGTAAGGCGTAGTTCGTCTCCCGTATAGGTAGTACATCGGATTAGTATGCTCACTAATTCCGATCTGGCTAAATTTATTGTACTACCTATTAACGCAACATGAAGTACCTCTGCCTGATTCCTTCCATTTTTTTCTTATTAAGCCGGCCACTAACCACAGACGCACAGCGACCTCTTTCCATAGACAGTATTGTTTCACCCTTGCTGGAACAGAACAAATTTAGTGGTACTGTATTACTGGCAAAAAACGGAACAATCGTTTATCAGCATACGGCAGGCTTTAGTGATGCCAGTACATCCACTCCACTAAGCGCATCTTCCTTATTCAGCATTGCATCCACCGGCAAATTATTTACAGCCGTCATTATAGAAAAGTTGATTGAAAAAGGGCAGCTCCGATTGGATCAAACCATTGATCAATTGCTGCCAGATGCGGGCATCCCCTATTCAAAAGAGATCACGATAAAACAATTACTTACGCATACGGCTGGCATGGGAAATTATATGATGCACCCCCGGTATCTGGAAATGCTGGATACTATCCGTAATTCGGAAACGATATTTCAACTGGTAAAGGAAAGCTCCGGTACCGGCACAGCGCCTGGCAGGGAACATCTGTACTCCAATTCAGGTTATATTGTACTGGGTAAAATTATTGAAAGGGTTACCGGATTATCCTATGAGGAAGCCTTGCAAAAATTTATACTTAAGCCTGCAAAAATGGAGGGACTTGTATTTCGGCGTACCTCACCAGGGAATAAAAATATTGCGACGGCTCATCTTAAAGCATCCGATGGAAAAACCTGGAAACCGGCAACCAGCGCCCCGTTTCCAGCAGCAGATGGCGGACTGTATGCAACAGCGGCCAATCTGCTGCATTTTGACCAGGCGTTTTATGGTAATCAACTAATTCCGGAAAAGAGGCGAAAAGAGATGCTGGAACAGGCAGTGGAGGCCAGTTTACCCGGGTTGGGAAAAATCAGGTATGGATTTGGGATTATGCGTTTTGATTATGCAAATGGCTCTTTTTCTCTAGGCCACAATGGTGGATTTCCAGGTTATGGTTGCGAATACCGGCACTATTTTCTACCAGATGGTACAGAATACACCCTTATCATCAACAGTAATTATGACCGGAGCATACGGCCGCTGTTATTTAAAATTGAAGCACTGCTGACAAGTTCCCATTTTTAAATAACTGATCGTATCGGATCAATGCTTCGAGGTAATAATAATCGGCGTAAATAATGGGCACATCAATTTCGCTTTTAGCGGGTTTATTACCAACGGAATGTTGCAGGAGGAAGTTTCCTTTTTCGCCCAGCTGCAAACGGTAATTTGGAACGGATAAGGCTACCAGGATTTGTTCTGCGGTTTGCAGGTAGGTTTGTTTTTCTTTTTTTACATAACCCGCCAGTTCCAATAAAGCGGATGCCATGATGGCAGCTGCGGAGGCATCGCGTTCTTGGTTGGGGATGCCGGGTGCATTAAAATCCCAATAAGGAATTTTATCGGCCGGCAGGTTGGGATGTTGCAATATAAAGGCGGCAATTTTCTTTGCCTGATCGAGGTATTTTTTCTGTTTTGTTTCGCGGTACATGACGGTGTAGCCGTAGAGGCCCCATGCCTGTCCCCTTGCCCAGGGCGATTCATCGGCATAGCCCTGGTGGGTAAGCTTGGCTTCAACTTTACCGGTTGGGTCATAACACACAACATGATAACTGCTGTTATCGGGCCGGAAATGATTTTTTAGGGTAGCATCGGCGTGTTTGATACAGATATCGTAAAGGCGCTTATCCTTGGTTTGTCTGGCTACCCAGAAAAGGAATTCCAGGTTCATCATATTGTCGACGATAACGGGGTAGTTGTATTGTTCGAATTTGTTCCAGGATTTGATGACACCAACGGCGGGGTCGAAGCGGGAAGCCAGGGATTGGGCGCCGGTAACCAGCACGTTTTTATACTGTTCATTTTTGGTGAGGCGGTAGCCGTTGCCAAAGGGACAGAAGAGCATAAAACCAAGATCGTGCGTGCCTTTATTGAATTTTTCTTTTTCAACGGCCATGGTCCATTTATGGGCAGCTTCTTTCCACTGTTGGCTGCCGGTATATTCATATAGGAACCAGAGGCTGCCGCCGAAGAAGCCGCTGCACCACCAGGAGGTAGGCATATCGCGCTGGGAGCCGTCGGGGTTTAGGGACTGGGGTGTTTTGGTAAGGTCAGGATGTGCTTCGAGCATGCGGAGGTACTGTGCTTCGGCCAGTTTTATTTGCGCGGGTACGTCTATTTTGGGTTGGGCTTTTGCGGGGCGGGTTATGGCCAGGGAGAGCAGTACATACAGGCAGATAGCAGTAGCAAATTTCATATAGCAGAGCGTTGATTGGAGGATTAAATTAGGGGGTAAAACTGAGGAGGGCAAGATTAGTTATGCAAACGTTGTAGTAGATGGTAAAACTCAAAACATATCTTGGGGCCTGGATCCAATATAAGGATGAAATTTACCTTTTATGCTGAATTTGTGACGGGCTCTGATCATTTTTGTGACGGACTTCAGCGTTGGGTGGGATGACTGTCCATTTCTTCGGGATGGTTTCGGGATGCCATCTGAAATAGAGGAGACTTTGAAAGGAACCAGAGAAGAGGAGGTTAAAAGAAAGTAAGAGAGCATATCGGGGACCTTAGCATAAGCATCCTGAATCATAAATGCAATGCTTTAATGATTTGATTTAAATTGACGTTGTATGAATGTTCCTTTTTCAATGTATTCTGCATTTCCAAACCATTGGCTACATTTGAGCAAAGAACATTATTTATCATGGATACAACCTATCAACAAACCCTTGTGGAACTCCTAAAGTTCAGGGATGATCGAGATTGGCAACAATTTCATGATTCAAAAAATCTGGCACTGGCAATTTCCATTGAAGCCGCTGAATTGAATGAATTGTTTCTATGGAAGGATAAGGTTGAATCTGAAAAAGTGAATGTTTCGAAATTAAAAGAAGAACTCGCAGATATCCTATCATTCGCATTCCTGCTGGCAAATAAGCACAACCTGGATCCATTTGAAATAATATCAGAAAAGATCAAGAGAAACGCAGATAAATACCCCATCGAAAAGGCTAAAGGAAATGCTACCAAGTATAATGAATTATAGATGAAAAAAGACTTTTCAATTCATCAATATCAGACTACAACCGATCTTGAATCAACTTTAATTCAAAATCATCGAAATTTTCTAACATGGCCAATGGTCTATTTCCTGAATGATAAAAAAACGCAGGAAGCCTATGTTGGAGAAACTACAGATGTCATCAATCGGCTTAAAACACATACTAAAAGCGATAAAAAAAGTAAACTATCCTCGGCCAATCTAATATTCAGTGAACTCTTTAATAAATCTGCCACCCTGGATGTTGAATCTAATTTAATCAGGTACATTTCTGCAGATGGCCAGTATGAATTACAAAATGGAAATCTTGGAATATCTAATCACACTTATTTTCAACAGAAAGAAGTCTACTGGAATTTGTTCAAAGACATATGGCATGAGTTAATTGCCCTTGGAATTGCCAGGCATTCTCTTGACCATATTGACAATTCCGACCTGTTTAAGTATTCACCCTATAAGGCATTGTCATGGGAACAAATAACAGGATTAAAAATGATTTTAACCTGCCTTTTAGATGATACAGCTAAAAACAGCCTGATTAATGGAGGAGCCGGGACTGGCAAATCAATACTAGCCATTTTTCTTTTTAAACTTCTCAAAACGAATCTGGAGGATTTCAATTTCTCCGATTTTGAAGAAGAAGATATGGAACTTTTTGAGCTGGTAGAAAAGGTTAAGGATAAGTATGGAAATCCTACAATGGCACTGGTTATCCCAATGGCTTCTTTCAGAAAGACTATTTCAAAAGTATTCAAAAACATAAAAGGTCTCTCTCCACAAATGGTTATCGGTCCATCAACACTGGCTGATAAAAAATATGACCTTGTAATTGTGGATGAAGGTCATCGACTCAGGCGACGAGTGAATCTTGGTCCCTATTTTAAAACCTTTGATGATACATCAGAAAAATTTGGATTGGACAAAACTACTTCCTCTGAATTAGATTGGGTGTTACTGCAATCAAAAAAATCTATCATCTTCTATGATCGTTTTCAATCCATTAAACCTTCAGACGTTCAAAGGGAGCGATTCATCCAACTTGAAGATGACCCGCGCACCAGGACTGAGACATTAAAATCGCAGTTTCGTTCGAAAGGAGGAATTGATTATGTGCAATTTATACATAATTTAATGGACGGAAAGTCAGCTGAAATCAAACCATTTCAGTCTTACCAGTATGATGTAAGATTATTTGATAATCTTGGGGAACTGGTGAATAAAATCAGGTTTAAAGAGGTCAATGAAGGTCTTTCAAGATTAATTGCAGGTTATGCCTGGGAATGGATCTCCAGAAATGATAAGAGCAAATACGATATCGATTTCGACGGAGTCAAATTGCAATGGAACAGCACTGCAGTTGACTGGATAAATTCACCCGATTCTATAAATGAGGTTGGTTGTATTCATACGACACAGGGCTATGATTTGAATTATGCCGGAGTTATAATTGGTCCAGAGTTAGATTATGATAACGAGAAGAAGGAATTAATAATCTTTAAGAACAGGTATAAAGATAAAGCAGGAAAAAACACGATCTCTGATGAAAATATACTTAAGGAGTATATTCTTAATATTTACAAAACCATTCTCCTGCGGGGAATCAAAGGTGTTTATGTTTATGCCTGCAATTCCAACCTGCGTCAATATCTGGCTCAATATCTTCCAATGCAAAAAAGCAACCAGAAAGACAAAGAAGTTAAAATTATAGATACGCCAAATAATCAAACCATTCCATTTTACGATTTAAAAATCGCAGCAGGTTCCTTTTCAGAGCATCAGAAAGCAGAAGACATAAAATACATTGACTTGGGTAGCGATATTTCCAATCCAGATAATTACTTCGCCTGTAGAGTCATTGGCGATTCAATGAATAAAATCATTCCTGATAATTCCATCTGTTTATTTGAAAAATATACCGGTGGTTCCAGAAATGGAAAAATTGTATTGGTTGAGCTGACAGATTTCACAGATTCAGATACAGGATCCAATTATACAATCAAAGAATACTTAAGCAAAAAAATAATTTCTGAGGATGGCTGGCATCATGAAGTAATTGTGCTGTTACCAAAATCTACTAAACCATTTGATCCGATTGCATTGAGAGAAGAGGAGACAGTTAATTTACGGGTAGTTGGGGTGTTTGTAAAGGTACTTGGTTTCCAGCAATTAAGTACAATACCAAGAACAGTATGATCTACCATGTACTAACACTTTTAATTGCATAGATTATAACCCAATCTTGTTTAGATCGCCAATCAATTCAAGATGTACATGCAATTAATTATGAAGATATTGAAAAGGACATCCTCTTGAAATTATACAAAAGCAATTGGAGCTATAATATGATTATACAAGGTAGATGCTGTACTGTATTCATTGCAAAGATACTTGTCAGTTCACTTTGGAATTAATGACTAGATAACTTTCGCTTCTTTGCCGTTTAAATTGGTTACACTTAAATAATTTAACGATACAACAAAACTTAACTTTTATTTCTATTATATAGATTCCCTTAAATGCGATTTAACTTTGGTCAAAAATCATCGGATCACAATGGGAACTGCTATTAAATACGATAGCATGCAGCCAATCTACTTTATCTCATCAATTAATTAGGAGCATATTCAGACGTTGGTAAAAATAGTCGCTATACTTTTTCTGAGCAATCGCAAGCAAATAAATACATTATAGCAAATAGGACTAAACTTGAACATTGGTTTAAAGAAGAATCGATGCGAATAGGTATTTTAAAACCTAAATGAGGAACAGAGAAATCATTTTAGGAATCGTAGCGTATTTACTTTATTATTCTTGTAATAGAAACAAGACGTAGAAATCCTTACTCATATTTAAATCTAAATACAGTTTGGAAAAAATCATACCGTTAAAACACCCTTTTTTAGTCAGGTATTTTAAAGGTCAGAGCAGTTTTATTACCGGGATAATCTGATGCTTCCACGGTAATGCTGCAACCGTCAATTGCACGGTTATTGGTAGTAACGGTATAGAACCATTTGCCGTGCCGATTTGCCGGAAGAGCGAAACCGGATTCAATTGCAGTGCCTGCTTTATCGGCAATAGAAACGGCTATTTCAATAACAGCGGAATCGTCGAAAGCGAGGATGGGAATGTGCTCGTTTAGTTGTCCGGTGTATTGACGCCATCAGACATAGGCAATTACGGGTGCAAAATAGCAGTCCATAAATGCTTTTTCCAGTAAGGAGTAATCGGGGGCATCGAGGGAGGAATAGAAGGAATGCAGGTATTTGTCTTCGATGGCTTGTAATGCATACCTGCGGCATTCGGATAAGTGGTGGTGCCGGACTTTAATATCCGGCGTTGAAATTTTGAACATAAGATAAGATTTGGTGTGTCAGCCCCAAGAATAAGAAAGAATGGGGGCTGTTTCCAAATGAAATCACACCAACAGAATAATTAATAGTACGAACGTTCAAAATGGGGATACGAAGGGATTCAATACCGGCATCACGAGCAGATGAAGACTCGTACATTTCACTGGTGCCAATAATTTGACCGTTTGAGGCTTTCAGGTTGAAATAATACTTGTTGTTAGTGGAAGTTTTCTTCTCGTATTTACTGTCATCTTTTGCATTGGATTTTACTGAATCGATACCACCCTGGCAGGCAACTTTGGAAGTATATCATTCACTAGTTAAAATTTTCTGGCCATTGTCTGCTTTCAGACTAAAATAATACTGGCTGTTAGAGCCTGTTTTAATAACAAACTTTCACATTGTAAAAGATTTATGTTTGTACTAAGAATATCTTTCTCTATTAGCCTCATTGAATGCGCGTCTCAAATCAGCAAATACTTCCTTCTGATCATAAAACAGCATCTCGTGTGAAATGATAGTCTTGATAATATTTACTTTTCCCTGCTTTATACCAAAGCAATAACCCAAAGATGTTGCTGCCACAAAATCTATTTCATTATTTTCAGATTTGTCTTCAAAGCTAAATAAAACGTTTTCAAACTTACGATTAACAACTGTTCCCATAAAACCCCAGTCGTTCCTGAAATAATGCCTGATAACTTCTTCTTTCGATAAGAATGTATCTTTTAAGATTCGCTCCTTATACCTGCTAAAAAAATGTGGTGCATATATAGATAATATTCCTTTATCTACTGTCACAGAGAAAGCATAGTTTCCTTCCTGGCGATAATAGGCTCCATAAATTCTTAAAATTGGTTTATCCCAATCACTTCTTTTTCTGGCAGTAAAGTCAACTATAAACAAATTTTTCTTTTCTCTTGAAATCCAATCATAACTTTTAGTCAATGGAAAGTGCCGACTATTCAAAACAAGCTTTTTTTAAGATCCTCATAAACTTCCTTGTGAATCTCATTCACAGTCATAGCAGGTACAATCATCGTAATATAAATTTATCAGCTTAACTTTATAAAATGATTTAGCTTTTTGATTTTAACCACCTAATTGTTAGTAACGAAGAAATTATGCCAACTGCAATCATAATCAGAAAAAATTCCCAAACCTCTAAGGTTATTGTATAAACAAACCTACTGTGAACTTCAATTTGCATTAATTTAATATTCGAAATGTATAAAATTTTACCGCTGAAAAAATATGGTATTCTGTAATAATCTGTAATACGATTGCTACCCATTGGCGTACCCACTCCCTATTGGCAATGAATAATTGCCAATATTTACACTTGTACGATCCTGTCTGGTGATTTTTGCACGGGAAACAATATAGGACCGGTGGATCCGCTGAAATTCCTGAGCGGGTAATAAGGCTGCGGCTTCCGACATGGTTAAGCGTGAAACTATTTTATGCGTGGACAATACAAACTGCACATAGTTTCCCGCACTTTGTACGAGCAGCAAATCCTGCAAGGGCAGTTTAATTTGCTCGTAGCCCGACTTTACCATAATAAATCGTTGCTCTGCAATCTGTAATCGCAGTACATGCATTTCCAAAGCCTTAACACATGCTTTGGCAAATCGTTCCGCAGAGAAAGGTTTCAACAGATAATCTATAGCATCCAGCTCAAAACTTTGTACTGCATGTTCACTGTGCGCAGTGGTAAAAATGGTAAGCGGAGGATTTTCCAACTGCTGAAGAAACTCAATCCCCGAAAGATCCGGCATCCGGATATCAAGAAACAGCAGGTCTGTTTTTTGCCTGCCGAGTGCCTCCATCGCTTCCTGCGGATGATGATAACTGCCCACCAGGTTTACATAGGGCACCGTTTTGCAAAGCGATTGCACAACCGTTAGCGCCAGCGGTTCATCATCAACAGCAATTGCATTAAGTACCTGCTTCATAGTTAGGTTTATTTCAAAACTGTTTCAATTTGTTCGTATAGCAGTTCTTTCTCACTTGGCCGCCTGGCATTTGCATGCAGAATTTCACCTCGTTTATTAAACAACACATAGGTTGGATAAAGATTTGATTTTCCACCTGCTTTTTCGATTTCTTTCCAGATGGAAGCCATCTCTTCATTGGTCATATAATAATGTTCCCCGGTGATCGAATGGTATTTTACATACTGCTCCCAGGTTGATTTTCGGTGAGGTGCATCCATATCAAGATAGAAAAAAACAACATCTTTACCCTTGAATTGCTGCTTCAATTCGGCAACATATTTCATTTCGTCTTTACATGGAACGCACCAGGTTCCCCAAATATCAAGATAAATTACCTTACCCGGGTACAACGCAGCCAGCTCCTTCAGATTTGAAATACTTCCGGGTTGAATAAAATGAATATTGGAGCCATCCAGTGCTGTAAGCCTGCTTTTCACCTCCTGTGTTAATTTAGTTATTGCAGGCAGATAACTGCTTGAAGGAAAAGCGGATCGCAAAGTATCATATAAAAACAGCGCCGCCGAAAAATCACCCTGTGCAACGGCGTCTTCAATTTTGTTGGCCAGCATTTTATCCTGCAGTGAGGCGGGAAGATGATTTCTTGCATATAACCAGCCCAGAATATACCGTTCTCCATAGGTTTTTAGCAGCTGACTGATTTGCTCAAATGGCATGTTCAGATACCGTGAAGCGCGCGATTCAATACCAGCTGTATCTCCGGGAATTGGTCTGGCTAGTTTATTCAGTTCGTAATGTGCCCGATTACTCATCATTCGATTGGCAAAGAATCCGCTGATGAGTTGTGTACTATCCGGCATTGGCTGCCAGGCCATTACCTGATCCAGCAGTTCATTACGGGAAAGGTTCTTCGCCCAGCTCAAATTATTATTGGTGAAGTCAAACAGGTAAGACTGCCAGATAAACCGAACTTCATCGGTCAACAGTTTTTTTAAGGCGGCAGGAATTGCCGATTGCGCAATGCTGCTATTATAGCGCGATAGCTCTTTCTCTATAACCGGCCAAACCTGCTGCTGCCATTGGTCATAATTCAATTTTACATAAGGGTTGGAATCGGCAGGTTGCATAAAAAACGGTTGTATGGCCAGGGCAGTTTGCTGTATCAGGTTATTTTCAGTTGCAGCAGTGCCGCTGAATTGGATTGTGCCGGTGGTATCCTGAACTATATGTAATGATCTGCCATTGGTGAGTAACAGGAGCTGTTGCCAGTTGTTTCCTTTTATCCTGGCAAAAACGGGCTTGGAGACCGATACGCTGAATGAAAACCGATTTTTCTTATCAACAATTGTTTTTTGTGTGTACAAATCGTAATAATTATCGGCCGTATACAGGGTGAGTTCAATGGATTGTCCGGCTGCCTTATCAGCCGTTCCGGAGATGGTAATCTGTGCCCTGGCAGCGATACAGGAAAAGAAGGCAATACTGAACAGAATAATTTTTATCATGATGAAGTTGTTAACTGTACGGTTAAGTGTATTTGATAAGTGCTATTGTCCTGCTGAATGGTGAGGGAGTGTTGTTGGGGATAGAGCAGTTGCAAGCGTTGTTGTACGTTTTCCAAACCAATGCCGGATGCGCCGGTTTCACTAAGTTGAGTTGCATTGGAGGGGTGTTTGCTGTTGACCAGATCCAGAAAAACCTGTTGTTGGTTGCAGTAGCAGTTTATGGTGATAAAAGAAGGATGCGTGATGCTGATTCCATGTTTGAAGGCGTTTTCGATAAATGGGATCAGCAGCATTGGTGCAATCAGCAGGTTGTTGTGTTGCTCACCAATTGAACTGCTTATCTGAATGCCATTGATATTATTTAGGCGCAATAACTGCAGTGAAAGGTAGTTTCGGATATAATCCAGTTCGCGTTGCAATGGAATACGATCGCGATTGTTTTCATGCAGCATGAAGCGCATCATATCGCCCAATTGTTGAATGCCGGTGGACGTTTTAACTGCCGATTCCTGTAAGGCTAATGCATACAGCGTATTAAGTGAATTAAATAGAAAATGCGGATTAATCTGGGAGCGAAGGAAGGCCAGATCGGCTTTTTGCTGTCCCAGTTCCTTTTCCATTTGCTGAAGCGAATTGATTTGTGCTTTTTGTTTTTGGTAGAGTAGCCAGGAAAGCGGAGTGACCACCAGTAGCAGGATCAGCAAAAGAATGATTGGCGGTAGTGGTTCTATTCTTTTAATGACAACAAAGTAGCCTGCGGCAACAATAACCGTAAAGATTACCGGAAAAATAAGCAGGCGTTTCCACCATTGAGCAGTACCTTTTGTGTAGAGGCTGACTGCAGGAAATATTCCGTATACATTAATCAGTACTATCAGAATGGCTGGTAAGAGAAGGAATACATACACAATAGCGGGACCATCGCCACGTAACGGACCGGTTAGATACAGGAAAACACCAACAGCTACGTAGCTGAATAAAATTGCAGTGATTTTATTGGTAACCATCGTGCGAAACTGCGGTTGCCCTGGTGCTTTTAGCAGCCAATGGATCATTGATTCGCGGAAGTACAGATAGTTGGCGTAAACGATCAACAGGATTCCGGCATCCTGCATGCCCGATTTCCAGGCTTCTGTAGTGAATATGGTGTTACCTAAGCCGGGTTGCAGGTAGAAGTGCCTGAGATAAAAACCACCGGCAAACAAGGCAGATAACAGTACCCACGATAAAAGCAGTGCAATAAATGCAGGAATCAGTGATACCTGCTGCTTTTTAATCCAATAGTTGGCACCCAGCACCAGCGAAACTGTGGAGCCGTAGAGTAATAAGAACGGTGCGAGGTGATTTTGAATTGGGTCGCCAGTGGTTTGGTTGGGCAGACCAATAATTTCATTTACAAGTAGAATAATGAATATGCTTATTGCAACGAGCTGTTCATGTTGTCTCCAGTGAATCTGCATGTTCCGGTTTGTTTATGCAAGAATAGGTCTGATTCTTTTGCTAAGAAAAAAGATGGTACGAAAGGGGTGAAAAATGTGATGAATAGGATATCACCCTATTACGGTATTGTATCAACGAACGCGAATAGATAGTTTTAGTCCACAATTACTTAAACCATGAAACAAACCTTATTCGCGGCGCTGGTTGCGCTCTTCTTTGTTAATTGCAGCAAAAGCGATGACGACAATAACACCACAACTCCGGAAGAAACAAATCCATTTGCAAACTGCCTGGTTACACGAACTGAAAGAGATGGTTTTGAACCCCATATTTTTAGCTATGACGGGCAAAAGCGATTAATCAAACATCAATATTCCGGTTATGAAAATATATTAACCTATAACGGCAATACAGTGATTAACACACAAACACTGGATGGCAATCCTCATTATAAAAGAACCATCACCGTCAATGACAACGGTTTTGCAACTAAAATTAAAGTGGAATATCCCAACAATACCTGGAGAGAAGAACTATATGAATACGAAGGAACCCGCGTAATCAAAAAATCAACTACAACCCACAGCAGTGTTTCACCAAAACATACCTATTATCAATGGACAGAAGGAAATATGGTGGCTGAAACGGAGCAGGATGGCGATATGACTAGCTACACTTTTTCAGCCGATGAGTTATTTCAGCAAGGCGAAAACGCAGGCATTGGAGAACTCGAAGTGGGATATAAAATCATCCGCAATAAAAACAGAATAAAAACCGTCAAATCTCCCTCCGGAACGGTTACCACGCATACTTATACAGAAGATGATGAAGGCAAAATTACCCGGCGACAGGTGAGTTCTTCCAACGGAGCCAATTACAGTGAGCAGATCCTTTATAATTGTAATTAAGGGCTATTTAAATTAGTCAAATAAAACATCCAGATCAAAGCTGTTTCTAACCATTGAGGATGCATAGGCATTGGAAGCCAACCCAAAGGTGGTTATCATCGTAAGGTATATTGCTTTGGTAGTTTTTGTCTGTTCTTTGAATACCTGTATTTTTTGGACCAGCTCTTCTGCATATCCTTTTGTTATCGTAAACGGATGAATAGAGAACTTCATTTCACAAAAATTGATCACTCTGTCTCTGCGGTCAATTACCAGGTCTACCTGTGCCCCCTGCTCTTTATCGCGACTGACCCAGGAGGAAGTGGTAGTCTGAATACCGGTTATACCCAATGCTTTTTTTATTTGTCCAATATGCTCCAGACAAACCTGTTCAAAAGCATAACCAGTCCAGGCTCTTTTCTGTGGACTATCAAGCTGGTTTATCCAATTATTTTCATCCAGTGTGGTGGAACTTTTTATCCATTTAAGATAAAAAAGTGAATAAGGATCTGATAACTGGTAGAGGCTTAGTTTTTCTTTATTGCCATAGGAAACATACCTGCGGATAAAGTGGCTTTCTTCCAGTTCTTTCAGTATGCGGGTTGTGCCGCCTCCATTGGGCATTCCGGAAGCTTCCAGCAGCTCATCACGGGTAAGTCCCCTTCCCTTTTTACTCAGGGCTTCGATGATAGAAATATGCCGTTCTGCTTTTTGAAACAGGGAATGATACAGGTTATCAAATTCGCCCCGTAATATACCATCCGTGGTGAAACATAATTTGTCAATATTCTGATCCGCACTTAGTCCTGCATTTACCTGGTCTAAATAAAACGGGATACCACCCATCACCATATACAGGAGAACAATTTGATAACGGTCAAAACCTGCAGACTTTGCTTTGAAATAGGCTTCGCATTCCTGCAGGGTGAAAGGCTGGAGCCGTATGCGATGCGTGACCCGGTTATGAAGTCCTCCCTTGCTATTGATTAGTGTATTGATCATCCAGGCAGCCGCTGAACCACATACCACAAGTATGATATCTGTTCTTGCACTTGCCCAGGCATTCCAGAAATGTTCCAGTGCCGGTATGAATCCGGATTGTGCTGTATCCAGCCAGGGAAGTTCGTCGAGGAAAACAACCTTTTTCTCTTCCTTATTTTTTTCCAGCAAATTGATTAATTGTTCAAAGGCTTCCTGCCAGCTTCCTGCCTGAGGATGGAGTTCGGCAGTGGTATCATACCTCCTTAAAGCAGCAGAAAAATTAGTGAGTTGTTGTGCCATGTTAACATTTGCCATTCCGGTCAGGTGGAAGGCAAACTGGTTGTCAAATGCCTTACGAATCAGGAAGGTTTTACCAACCCGTCGTCTGCCATATACTGCGAGGAATGCAGATCTGTTTCCGGCTTTTTGGTCAGCCAAGATAGCTAATTCGCGTTAGGTATTTATGCACTTATAGCCAAATTGAACGATCAAATTGGCTATAAGTGATATTTTTTGTCAGTTTAAGCCAAATTGGCCCCTTTTCAATTTTCCCGTTCAAACAAATCTGTAATTAAATGCTGTGCAGAATCAGGGGCTGCTTGCCGAAAATAGTGCAGCAAATCTGCCGTGGTTGAATAGCGCTTTGGCTTTGCGGGATTGTTGAAGGAACGCCAATGCTGCAGGAAATTTTGCAGCGCTTTATTGAGGTTTTTTTCGCCAATACGCTGTTGTAATTCGTACATAGCAAGCGCCCCCTTATTATAATAGATATGCTCCTCCTTATCAACCAAGGCCAGGGGTGGCTCCAGTTTTTTGGACTTCAGTTTAGCTTCCTGATAGGTATCGGATTGAAATTTCAGGAATTGCTGCAATTTTTCTTCGCCGTATTTTTCCTTAAATACCATCATGGCAGCATACTGTGCAAGGGTTTCCAGAATCATTTTTTGTCCCAGTACATTTGCCGCTTCCACCTGAATCCCCCACCATTGATGCGCCACTTCATGCGCCGTAATAAAAAATGGCATGTCCAGGTCTTTTTTATCATCTATGTTCATTACAAAACCAATGGCTTCTGAAAACGGAATAATACCCGGCAGGGATTGGGCAAAACTGCGATACCGGGGAAATTCCACAATTCGAAGCTGCCTGTAGGGATAGGGACTGAATTGGGTAGAATAATAGTTGAGGGACATTTTCATGGATTCCATCATTCGCGACAGATTGTATTCATGTCCGGACTGATAATATATTTCCAGCTCAATTGGTTCGCCTGTTAAGGATCCTGCCGGAATAAATCGATCTTGTACCAGTTCATACCGAGCCGATACAACAGGATAAAAAGGAATGATGAGCTGGTTGGTTTTGTAATGAAAATAATTTCGATCATCTATATTCCATTGTTGAATTAAATCGCCGGAACTTAGTGCAGTTTGTGGCGCATCAGTACTGATGATGATATCAAGGGTGGTGCCTTTTGAGTCTGTTCCGCCACGCGCCTGCAGCAATTCCCATTCATCCTCCCGACCAGCTTTTCCTGTTGGTGGCGGCAGCTTCCACTCTTTTCTATCCTCTTCCTCCTGCAACTCATATTTTCGGAGATAACCAAATCCGGGTAATACCCCATTATCAAAAAAAGTTCCGTTATTAACAACATCTGAGACAGTATGGTCTGTAGCAAAACCCTGCGGTTCCAGGGTTTGCTTAAAGGACATATTGAGCGTATCACCCGGTGCCAGGGATTGTTCCAGTTTATAGATGGTATAGTGAAATTTTTCATAAGTAGTGTTGACAGATACCCTGCGGTCAAATACAAGCTCTTTTAATTCCAGGTTGGATGCGATCTGCTTTTGCAGATGAATTTCCTGAATCGGATCTTCTGCTGTATTGGTAAGCATAAAATTACCTGTAATAGCATAGGCGCGCCGGGAAGGAAACAAATCAATTTTCAGGTTGACATGGATTATTTTAGGTTGGGGAATAGTTTCAAATTTCTTCAGCGTTTTTTCATATTCAGCCCGGAAGGCTGCCTGTTCAGATTTTGTCCAGTATTCATTCAGGATATTGGTATGATAGAAAATAGTACTGCCCGTACCAATGAAGAGGATCAAACATACCAAACTGATCTTACCCGGCTTTCCTATGCGTTTATTTCCTGCCAGCAGGTTGCCTGCAACAATCAGCAGCAGAACGCCAAAGGATAACCAATATATTTTCACCAAAAAATAAGGCGCCAGAAAATGTCCGTACCCGTTCATATCTGAATAGGCGGGCAGTGTTTGTCCGGCAAAATTGACTAATACATGTTCGATACCGAACTTACTAATAGCAATATTGATGACAATAAAGGAAATAGTTGCCAGCATGCCTATAAATTTATTGCCCGTAACTGCCTGGAAGAATAAAGCGGCAAGGGTGTACAATGCCAGGAATGGAAACAGTTCCAGGAAAAAACCAAAGAAGTAAATATCCACTTCATAGCGATAATACCCATTCAATGTTTGAAACAGCATTCCTGCTACAATCAGTGATAAGATTATGATGGAATATATAAGCAATAATGCAAGCAACCTGCTTCCAATGTTAACGAAGCTATCAAGCGGCAGGGCATCATGAATCTGATCCATTTTGGCATCTCTTTCTTTCCAACTAATTTCACCAGAAAAAAAGGTTAGCAGGATCAGGAAAAAGTACAGCGACATTTCTCTTAATTCCTCAATGATCAGGTAAGTGGTAGGATAGCTGTCTACTCCAAAGGAAGTACCGAGGCTCACAGAATTCACCAGTAGCACAATGAAACTGCAGCAAACAATTGCCCAAAATGAGCTAAGCTTAAGAATAGCAATACTATGAAACCAGGTATTCAGAAAAAGCTGGGTGAGTCTTGCTTTACGATGAAAAACTGTCCTGACAGTAGGAAGGCTTTTTGTTAATCGATTGGTTGAAACCGGAATGATTGGTTGTTGTTTGTTCCTGCCCGGTTTATCCGGCACAAGAGTCATCTTAAACCGGTAATACCCAATTAGCATAACAATAATCCCAACTGCTATCCAGCAGAGTTTGTTGTATAGAAGGCTGCCAGCGAGCGGAAGGAGGAAGGAATTTCTGTCTGCAACTGTCCAGTTGTTGGTTGTTTCGGTTAATGCGGAAAGTGAAAAGGGGTCCAGTATTGCCTGCGCTGTTTCATTTGGAATGCTTTTGCTGATAATGAAGAGCAGAAAGATGATTACCCCCTGTGTGTAAACCAGCATCCAGCTTTTACTCAGGGCGCCTGTTACAAAAAACACCGATGCACCGAAAAACAAGATGGGTAGTACCACCCAGAGAAAAGGCTGCAGGTAATGAATAAATTGAAAAGGCAGGTATTCCTCCTGATTTGCCCAGGGCATAAAAGTTGCAGCCATCATACCCGGCAGCATTGCACTGAAAATAAACAGCAGCACTACAAATGATCCCAGGAAACGGCCCAGGAGATAGGATCTTTTGGATAGTGGTGTTGCATAAACGAGGGAAAAAATATCGTATTTAACATCGCGTAAAATGGGTACACCCATCACCATGGATACGATTATCATAGACAGGCCGGTAATGGCCGCCATTGTTTTAGCAAGTACGAGCGGCGCATTCTTTTTTACTAAACCAAGCTCAACACCCTGAAATACAAAATCAACACCAACCAGTGAAAACAGCAACAGAAACAAAAAGAACAAATAGGTTTCAGGCCTTCTGAGCCGGTACTTTATTTCAAACATAAAAGAGTAATACCACATAAAATATTGAGCTTAATTGTTAAGAATCCGGTGCATATAAACATCTTCCAGGTTTGCCTCGATGGCGTTGAAATGGGAACCCGGGTAAGAATCACTGATTACATGTATAATTTGTTTGCCCAGGTATAAGCGCGAACTGATTACCTGATAGGCCTGTTTGTATTGTTGCAATTCATGTTTAGGAATGGTTTTCTCATACAAGCGGCCCTGGAGGCTCTCCATAATTTCAATCGGGTTGCCCTGAATAATCAGTTTCCCCTGGTTCATGATGGCCATGCGGGTGCATAATTCTTTCACATCCTCCACGATATGCGTAGAAAGAATCACGATGGTATCCTCCCCCACCTCGCTTAGCAGGTTATAAAACCGGTTCCGTTCCACCGGATCCAGTCCGGCAGTTGGCTCATCCACTATCAATAATTTTGGGCTGTTCAGGAGTGCCTGGGCGATGCCAAAGCGTTGTTTCATTCCACCGGAGAATTCACCTAATTTTTGTTTTCGTACAGCATACAGGTTTACCCGGTGCAGCAGTGCTTCCACAATTTCTTTTCGTTCCTTTCTGTTCAGGATGCCTTTCAAAACTGCCAGATGATTCAACAGCATTTCGGAGGAGATGGATGGATATAAACCAAATTGCTGGGGCAGATAACCCAATACTTTCCGCAGTTCAGCCGGATGGGTTTTAATATTGATGTTGCCGAGCTGAAGTTCTCCCTGATCAGCCTGCTGCAGGGTGGCTATGGTGCGCATAAGCGTTGATTTACCGGCTCCATTTGGTCCGAGCAGGCCAAACATTCCTTTGGGGATTTGCAATGAAATATCCTGGAGTGCCTGCACTCCATTGCGATAGGTTTTAGACAGATTGGTAATCCTTAATTCGTTCATGTGTGCATTGATTTGGCTGCAATACTAGGCGGAGTAAAAGGATCAGAAAAGCATTTGGGACAGACATGCCAGCACCCGTGATAAACAGCTTATTTATGCAGTAAAAGCTGCTTTATCCCGGTAAAGAATCGTTTCATCCCAGGCGGGCAGGCATCTGTAACAACCAGCAGGTTGGGGCTGAATTTTGGGTAATTTCGCCGAATGCCTTTCTATCAGCAACTCTTTACTAAGCGTACTCTTCAAAAATTAGTGCCGTACTTTTTTATTGGTACTACGCTGTTAATTCTGATTTTTAATGATGTATTTGGAGATGAAGATGGCTATGTAGTGTTTAGTCTGTTGTTTTTTACCGGTATGACCATTTGGATGATCTGGTGGCTTATTGTTCAGATCAAGTCTATTGTACGGTTGAAAAGAGAAAAGAAACAGGTTGAACTGATGCATTTAAAGAGTCAGGTAAATCCGCATTTCTTTTTTAATTTACTGAATATGTTGTATGGGTTGGTGGATCAGGATCCGGCAAAAGCGCAGCAAGTAATTCTCCAGCTATCGGACATGATGCGATACAGTATTTATGAGGGACAAAATGACTGGGTAAGCCTGGGCGATGAAATTACCTATCTCGAAAATTATATGGAATTGCATCGCATGCGCTACCATAAGCAGATTGATATTCGTTTTGAGGTGGATGTGGAAGACAAGACTGTTCAACTAATGCCCTTGTTATTTATTATTCTGGTGGAAAATGCATTTAAACACGGAGTGGAAAAACTAAGAAAGGATGCATTTGTGCAGATCCGTTTAAAGGCAAGCCGGAAACATATCGATTTCAGCATTGAAAATAATTTTGATGTGGAGCAGGTGAGTGAAAAAGCCGGCATTGGATTAACTAATCTGAAACAACGACTGGAATTAGCTTATTTCGACAGGCATGAATTGGAAATAGATCCACCACATGCGGATATTTACAGGATTCGATTAAGTCTTTCTTTATGAGTGTAAAATACATGATAGTAGATGATGAGTCCATGGCGCATGATATCATTAACAGGTATTGTTCCATGTTGCCCAATATGAAGCGGATGCAGGATTGTTATGATGCGATTGAAGCCATTGAATACCTTAATCGGAATACGGTGGATTTACTATTTCTGGATTTAAATATGCCTAAGCTGCATGGGTTTGAATTTTTAAAAACCCTGCCTTATCCGCCTAAGGTAATTGTAACCACGGCCTATAAAGAGCATGCGCTGGAGGGGTATGAATTGAATATTGCGGATTATTTATTAAAGCCTTTTTCTTTTGAGCGATTTTTAAAAGCGGTGAATAAAGCATGTACAAATATTTCCGGAGCTGCACCCAGCGCTGCAAAGGAACCAGTGGCAGCCGGGCCGGAAAGAATTTTTTTACGAGCCAACAACAAACATATACAGGTATCGCTGGATGCTATTTTGTTTTTAGAAGCCTCTGGCAATAATGTGAAAGTTGTATTGAAAGAAGAAGAGATTACCATACGTGGAGTCTTATCTTCTTTATTGGAACAATTGCCGGCAGCCGACTTTATTCAGGTTCACCGATCCTTTGTAATAGCGCATAAGCATATCAAAAGCATAGAGGGCAACCAGCTATTGATCGATAACTATGTAGTTCCTGTTGGCAAGTTGTTCCGGCAGCGTTTGGATCAGTTGTTGAAATGAGCAGCTTACTTTTCGGATCTATGGTCAAAAAAAAGGTTGTGAAATTCTCATTCGAATGGAATTGCTTTAACTACAAACGGAGGAGTTGTTGGAACGGCATCTGAAATGATTATTTCCAACTCATATTCCCTGCCTTTTTCAAATGGATAAGCGGTAGAAAGTTGTAAGGTTAATTTTCCATAAGGCTGGATAGGTGAAACGGATGATTTTCCAATTTCTTTGAGTCCATCTGGTGTTTTTACCTGTATCACCAAATTGGCTGGCAGGGATGTTGTTAATCCAAAGTTCTCTACCGGGATGCTGATGGATGTTGAATTCATTTCTTTAATGAAAACCGGGCGCAGGGCAGACAGGATACCGGGTTCATATTGCACCCAGGGAACTTTTGTGTAGCCAAACAAGAGTTTTCCATTCTTATACTTTCCAATGAGCTTCGGAGCAAACTCATCTTTGGTTAATCCGTGCCCCTCGGCACTAAAGATCAGGATCAGATCTCGCCCCTGTTTTTTGGTAGTTGTGACTTTGGATCCTTTCCCGAAATTGACTTGTTCATTGGTTCCAAACCGTAATGAATTCAGATCTATATCGGTATGCGGATTAAAGCCTTTTTCGGCCCTTAATTTTATTTGTATGGTTTCACCTGCTGCGGGCAATCTGGGGTTTTGTAAACTGATCAATACACCCGGATTCAGGGGTATAGAGATGTTTTTAGAACTGTGCCGGTCACTTGCTTTGTCTTCTTTTTTGAGTGTATCGATCACCGCGAAATTGGCCTGGATGGCACGGCCCTGTTCATCCTGGAAGATCTTGATGCGTTCAAATTTAAACCAGTCCTCTACCCTTCCATCATCATGAAATGCGACGCCAGGTATATAGGCTTCTCCCGGATCTGTTACCCAGTTTATTCCATCTTTTGATCTTAGATAAAAAGCAATTCTTCCCAGCCAGTCGTTCACAATCATATGGTATTGCACGGAATCTCTCCATACCACGGGATCTTCAAATTCACCTGCCACATCCGGATAGGTTCGTTTATTGGATACCTGCCGATAAGGCGATAAACCCGTCTGACTGATCCATACACCTCCACCCCGGCAAATCATGAGATAGGAACCATCGGATCGTTTGGCGAAGGTTAGATTGGATAATCCTTCTATAATAGGGCGATCTCTCGGATCAAATTCAAATTTCCCTTCCTGCCAGGGACCGTTCAGGGATGCAGCTATATAATTTTTGTCGATGCAGTAGAGCACATATCGGCCATCCTGCAATTGAAATATTTCGGGGTTATGTCCGGCACCAATGGTATCCTTTATTTTATACGGACCAATTCGGTTATTGCTGACAGTGTGGTAGACAATGGAACGCGGCCATTGGGCATGGCCTTTGGGGGAATTTTCGGGCCATCCGCAAACAAAGAGATGATATAATCCATCTGTGCCTTTGAGGATATTACCACCCCAATAGGAGCGTTCGCGGTCTTCGATACCATTATCGATGTAACGGGGCAGAACATTTGAACCTCCCCAGGTAGCGCTGCTTAATTTACCGGAAGGCATGGGAAGGAACCGGTCTTTAAACGCTGCGCCTTTAATGAGTTGTTTCCAGCTTTCGGGTCTGGGTCTTTCGGTGATTTGCGCGAGGGTGGGAAGGTTGTAATTTAAAATACAGATCAGTATGCAACTGATCTGTAAAAAAAGGTATCGGCAAGACTTTATCATAGTAGGCAATTAGCGTTGAACTAAACTACAATTCAGCTGCTGTTGCCAATACGCGGTGGTTACCAGGCATTTATTGGAAATTACCCTAAATGGTATCGGAATCCGGGTTTTTGATTTTATGTCCCGTTGCTTTTTCCCAATTATTAATAACGATGAGAAAGGAATGCATATAATCACTGTTGATACTGGGTAAAGTTCCCCGGTCCAGGCTGGATAACATGGTTTTTACATTTGTGCTATTCTCCAGGTAAGTACCAATTTCAATTAGATTCAAAATATTGGAAGCTGCTTCTGCCATTTCGAAAAAATGCTGGCATTTAGCATGGGCAGGTATGCCTACCTTTTCACCAATCTTAATCAGTCGATCTCCAATGGTTGGTGCCTGACAATTTAAAAATTTCACCAGGTCGGTATTTTCGGAAATAATAAAAGCAAACCAGTTTGCCATTATCACAGATTTAAATTCTATCAATGATAAGTTTCTTCTTGCTTTCAATATTTCTTTTAGTTGAGAAGCGATCAAAACCAGGTTATTGAGATCCGTACCTTTCCAAATTTCGGTAAGGTATTTTTCGAACAAGGGGATAAATTGCAGGTTAGCTGTTTTTGCTTTGTAATAGGGAGCATCAAATGCGAGGTCCATTCCGAACATTCTGTAATATGCATTTCGCCGGCTTGATTCGGAATTTGGTTTGACCAGACCTGAACCTGAGGATTCGTCTTTGAAAAAGAGTTTTTTTGAATTCAACATCCACTGGCAAACACTGTCGGGTGCAATTCCGAACACTTCATCATTAAAATATTTTTCAATCAATTGTTCAAAAATCTGCAGTATCCTGGTGTTTTCAATCAGGTAAGCATACATCAGATGATAAGTAGAAGATTGAGTAAAATCGGAAAGAATTCCAAGTCCCGGCCACTTATATTGGAACTTCTCTGCAAATGAACCCGGAATACCGTTTCCATTGATATCGTACCAATGCCTTTGAATGGCATCATCAAAAATTGAGTTGTCGGCATAACTCGTGAATGTTTGTTTATCCGGAACTGAAAATCCAAAAACCGGATTAAATGAATCCGTACTAATTAACCCGGGGATGAAACTATCGAAGGGCGTTTTTATAAAACGGCTTGTAATTCTTTCTCCTGACTGCAGGGGGCTTTGCGATGTTGCAAAAATCAGATTATCTAATGCATCCATAACAATGAATTGATAGTTATACTTAAACCTATGTTGTTAATCAGGGTGCAGGAGGAGGTCTTCCATAATGGCAAAGCTAATCGCCATTAGGGTAATTTCCCACTTGACATTACTGAAAGTATTATATTAGGTGTCAGACAGGTGTTAGAACATTCTTAGACATGTGTCTGACACCTATTACCAGATTGTTCTAATACTGTTCTAACACCTGTCTGACGTCTTAAAATGCAAACCAACCGCTCATTCATTAGCTGGATAATCGTTTTCAATTGCCTTGCAATTGTAGCATTTCCGCAACAACGGCTCTCCACCAACCAACAACATTTTGGGGTGGATGATGGCCTGCCACAAAGCTATATTTCCAGTATTGTGCAGGATGATGACGGATTTTTATGGATTGGCACCCTCGACGGGCTGAGCCGCTACGACGGCCGGAGTTTCCGGAATTTCAGGAACAATCCGGCTGACAGTAACAGCATCGCCAGCAGTGTAATTGTTGGCAGAGGCAAGCTGCAAAATAATTCGCTCACCCTTTATTACAGCCTTTTCCACGCCGATGAATTTGATGTTCGCAGCTTTAAAGCCAGGCGAAATACCACCCGGAATCAGATAAGCCAACTCCCCGGCGCCAGACAAATACCCAAACAGGTCAGCAACTCCGGCTCTAACCTGTTTTTCCTGTTCGGAACCGATGGCATCGGCTGGATGAATTATTTCACCAACGAAATCAGGTACGCCTCCCCTTCGGAAGGTTTATCTGCCGGTGATACTATTCTTGCAATTGCAGAGGCTGCCAATAAAGAAATTTTTGTCGTGTATAAAACCGGCGTGGCAGTCAGCGATTCCAACGGCAGGCAATTTATCTTTCAAAGGTTTCCGACTTTTATCAAAGAACTGAAACAAACGGATGCTGAATTCCTTGAAAAATTTTCTGTTGCCTGCACCGGTGATAATCGGGTAGCCATTTTACGCAACGAAACCATTACCCTGCTCGATGTCAATAAAAAGACCAGCACGCGCATCCAAATCCCTCCCCCGCATCCGAAAAGTATGCAGGGGTATAGCAGTTTGCTTACCGATGTAAAAGGCCGGGTATACTTTGAAGATTTCGGCCGCATCTTTCGGGTAAACGAAACTGATCAACTGGAACTCCTATGGGAATATACCGGTAAGCCTGAACGCATCAGCGCTTTTTATATTGACCGAACCGATGTGCTCTGGGTCAGTGTTAATGCTCAGGGCTTATTGAAAATAGATTTGAAAGCCCTGCATTTTGAATCCTATCCCTATACCACTAGTTTTATGGTGGACCTGTTGGGCGCCATGGATAGCCAACCAATTGAGTTCCCATCTTTCTGGAAGGATCGCTCCATTGGTTATTATTTCCGGCAGGCGGTTGACAAAAAAGGGAACCGCTATTTTAGCAATAGCTGGGGAGATAAGGGCGTGCTGTACCAACATGATGGAACCAAATTTCACCCCTTTAAACATGTTCCGGAAAAAATTACCTATGGTGCTTTGGTGAGTATGCCCAATAATGAATTGTGGGCCTATGTTCCGGAAGAACGAAGATGGTATAGCTGGGCAGATCCCGAAGCGGTACCCAAGCCGCTGCCTGTTGGTCCAGATTTACTAAATACGATAGAATTTGCCGATGCCAAATACATTGGACATTCTATCTGGGTAAGTACCTATGACCATGGTTTGCTTCAAACCGATGGCACTAAAATCATTGGTCATTTTGCAGAACAGCAGCAGAATGGAATCCTGCCAAAAACATTAACGGAGATTTGTCCTGATCCAACTGATTCAACCAAATTCTGGATAGGCTCACGCAGTGCCGGACTAATTCTCTGGGATATCAAGCATGGATTACAACGGGTTTACACCATGGAAGACGGACTCCCCAACAACACGATCTATTGCATCCTGCCAGACAAATCAGGCAAGCTCTGGTGCAGTACCAATAAAGGAATTTTCCGTTTCGATCCGAAAACAGCATTCGTTACTGCCTTTGAAAAAACGGATGGATTGGCAGGAAATGAATTCAATCGCGCCCATAAATTTCAACTCCCGGATGGAAGACTGGCATTTGGCGGACTGGAAGGCTATACCATTTTTGATCCGGCTGCGTTCGAGCATAGTTCAGTAAACAGAAAGGTACCGGTTCATTTGACGGGATTACATATCAATAATGAGCCGCAGGATGTTACAATTCCTGGCTCCCTGATTCAGGAATCATTGAGCAGCTTAACTACTATTGAGCTTCCGTATGATAAAAATTACCTGCGCTTTGAATTTGCTGCCTTATTTTATAATCAACCCCAAAAGACAAGATACCGATACCAATTACAAGGTGTTGATGAGGATTGGATTGACAACGGCCATTCGAATACAGCCACCTATTCAGCCATCTCGCCCGGCAATTATATCCTTCGCATCAATGCTACAGATGATTCCGGACAATGGAGTGAGACGGTAAAAGAAATTGGTATACGGATTCATCCGCCGATCTGGGCTACCTGGTGGGCCTATCTGATTTACGCATTACTTACAGGCGCTTTGTTTCGCTGGTATTTTATTTATCGGGAGCGTCGCTTATCAATGCAACAAACCCTTGCATTTGAAAAAAGAGAAGCAATGCGGTTGAGGGAAATGGATGAATTGAAAGACCGGTTTTTCAGCAATATCACACATGAATTCAGAACGCCCTTAACGCTGATTCTGACACCGCTTGAAAAACTGGAGAAAGATCCCTCCTTATCGCCCGATGCAATTGGTGCAGTAAAAACCGCTCAGCGAAATTCCAGACAATTATTGGGACTCATCAATGAGTTCTTACAGTTTTCCAAATTGAACAGCGGACAATTAAAAGTGGTGAGAACTGCGGGTGATCTTTTACTATTTACCCGCAACTGTCTGGAACCATTTGAGGGATTGGCGGAGCAAAAAAATATCCGGCTGAATTTCCATTCCCACCGGGCTGAAGGCCATTACCTTTTTGACCAGGAAATATGGGAAAAGATTTTAAATAATTTATTAAGTAATGCCATCAAATTTACTCCGGCAAATGGACAGATCAACGTTGAACTTTCAGGGCCGGATGCTGAACGCATTCAACTGATTGTAAGCGATACCGGATTGGGTATACCAATCGATAAACAGTCCAGGATCTTTACAAGATTTTACCAGGCAGATGATTCGGCCATGCGACAATTTGGAGGCACCGGAATTGGCTTATCACTGGTGAAAGAACTGACTGAATTAATGGGAGGCAAGATCAGTTTTGAAAGTGCACCGGGAGTTGGAACAAGTTTTAGCCTGGTAGTTCCAATGGAACGGATTTTGGGTACAGTACCGGCTCTTTCGCCAAACCGGACGGATTCATCTGCAAAAGCTTTGTTGGCAAATGGAGAGCAGCCTCTTTTGCTGATAGCAGAGGACAACGAAGAGTTGCGCTCCTTTCTGGTGGAAAGTCTGCAACAGGATTTCCGGATCCTGCAGGCAGGGAATGGACTGGATGCCTGGAGTAGCACCCTGCAGGAATTACCCGATCTGATCATAAGCGATGTAATGATGCCGGGCATGGATGGTTTTGATCTCTGCCAGCATTGTAAAGCCGATAACAGAACCAACCATATTGGATTTATTCTGCTTACCTCCAAAGCAGCCCATGAATCTGTATTAAAGGGACTGGCGTTGGGAGCGGATGAATACATTACCAAACCCTTTAATCTGGAAGAGCTGAAACTGCGGATCGGCAATTTGCTGCGATTACAGCAAAAACAGCGGGATTGGTTTCAACAGCAGCTGCAGCTTGCCCAAGCATCCGATCCCGTTCCAAAAATAACCGACTCCTTTCTGTTGCAGCTTTATCAGGAAATTGATACCCGGCTGGATGACAATGAAATGGGAGTTGATTTTTTGTGTAAAGTGACGGGAATGAGCAAAAGCACCCTGAACCGCAAATTGAAATCGCTCATAAACAGTACGCCTAATGAGCTGATCCGCCTGCGCCGATTACAAAAAGCGGCGAGCCTGCTGGCAGCGGGATCAGATATTTCTTCGGTGGCTTATCAAACCGGATTCAGCAGTCCCTCTTATTTCAGTCAATGCTTTAAAGAACAGTATGGTGTAACGCCATCCGAATGGATAACACAGCAGGTTTGACTCAAATTTGATTGGATTTGACGCGATTCTGACAGCCTTTCGGCTGTATTGGGAGGTACATTTATACCGCACTAACCAGGGATTCATTAACCCTTAAACCCTCCTTTTATGTCAGTTCAAACCTTCTACTGCGCGCGCGCGTTTGTTTTATTTCTTCTTGTAATCAGCTTTTCAACTATTCAGGCACAATATGCCAATCATTCAGCAAAAGCGATGGGCGGCGAATCTGAAATGCCGGTTTCAGAAGAACATTCAGTTGCTGTTTCAACTATCCCAAACATTGCTGCAATGAATTTATTTAGCCGTTTATTTCCGGAAGCCAGAGAAATAAAATGGAGTCCGCTTGCCAAAGGACAGGTCGTATTTTTTCAAAACCAGGGACAAAAAGTACAGGCGGGATTTGATCCCAAAGGCAGGCTGAATTATATACTAACCCTCCTCAGCAAAGAACAACTGCCTACGGAATTGTTAAGAAGCATCCATTCATCTTATGGCACCTATGAATTGCTATCTGCCAAAGAAGTAAAAGCATACAGCGAAACGGCAACTTATGTGATTCTTGAAAGTACTGCTGATTTTGTGACCCTCAAGCATACAAGAGATGGCGTGGAACTTGAGCAGCGGGTGAGCAAGTGAACCAGTGTGGACTAAAGATGCAATTTAAAAAATTTGCCATTTGCCTGGATAGCACAGATAGTAATCTTAAAAAATATATTGCGGGAGAACGGCCTGCTGAACTATTGATTAACCCTTATTAAAAAAGCCCTGTTATCCAGGGCTTTTTTGTGGAGAATACCGGAGTCGAACCGGTGACCTCTTGCATGCCATGCAAGCGCTCTAGCCAGCTGAGCTAATTCCCCTTGAGATAAGAACTTCCCTTTGCGGGAGTGCAAATATAGAGCCGCCGCCAACATTCAGCAAAAAAATCTGGCAGATATAAAAAACCGACCCGGATCTGCATCCGGATCGGTATATAGTGTGTGCCTTACCTGCTGTTTGTAGCCTGCCTTATTTCTGTTTGATCAGTTCCACGTTCACTGCCAGTTTCACTTCGTCGGATACTACTACCCCACCCGCTTCTGTAACCGCACTCCAGGTGAGTCCGAATTCCTGGCGATTGATTTTACCAGTTAATTCAAAACCGGCCACTGTATTGCCATAGAAATCATCCTGTGTACCACCAAACTCTACCTTCAGTTTTACGGGTTTGGTTGTGCCGCGGATTGTCAGGTCTCCGGTCAGTTCATAATCGGATCCGGAAATATGTTTCAGGGAAGAAGAACTAAAGGTCATTTCAGGGTGACCGGCCGCATCAAAGAAATCGGGTGATTTCAGGTGGCCATCGCGCTGCTCACTTCCTGTTGTGATACTATCAATCTTTGCCGAAAACTGAATTTTCGCATCTGAGAAATCTTCTTTCTCCGCATCCAGACTTCCTTCAAATTCGGTAAACTTTCCGGATACCGTTGAAATTACCAGATGTTTTACTTTAAATGTAATCTCTGAGTGACTTGGGTCTATTTTCCAGGTTGCCATTGCTTTAAGTTTTACTTTTTTATAGTTAATGTTTAAATCGAATGTAAAGTTAATGTTTAAACATTATTCTACCAAAAGAAAAATCCGGATTGCTCCGGATTTCACAATTCATTCACCATTCACTATTGACTATTCACCTCCTTCACCCCCTTCACTTCATTCACCTCCTTCACCTCCTTCACCTCAATCCCCCCAAACCTGGTCCTCTCCTTTCAGCCAGCGTTTCACCTGTTCGGTGGTGATTGATTTCGGGCGCTCCAGCGGGAATCCAAGGGCACGATCCCAGATCAGGCTGGCCATCACCCCAAGCGCGCGGCTTACGGCAAACATAACGGTATAGAATTCGTATTCTTTCAGTCCATAGTGTACCAGCAGGGCACCGGAATGCGCATCCACATTTGGCCAGGGGTTTTTCACCTTGCCAAGGGATTGCAGGATGGGTGGAACGGTTTCGTACACATTCCAAACCGTCTGGCAGAGGGGATCTTCCGGCATATGTTTTTTACCGAATTCCATCTGTGCTTCAAAACGGGGATCGGTTTTACGAAGCACCGCATGACCATAACCCGGCACCACTTTACCGGAAGACAGGGTGTCCTGCACATAAGTGGCAATCTGCTCTTTGGTAGGATGATCGGTACCCAGGGATTCCTGCATTTCAAAAATCCATTTGATTACTTCCTGGTTGGCCAGTCCGTGCAAGGGGCCCGCCAAACCATTCATACCCGCCGCAAAACTCAGGTAAGGATCACTCAGGGCAGATCCTACCAGATGGGTGGTATGGGCAGATACGTTGCCGCCTTCATGATCGGCATGGATGGTCATGTAGAGACGCATCAATTCCTTGAAGCCTTCATCCTGATAACCCATCATATGGGCAAAATTGCCCGACCAGTCGAGCAGGCCATTCGGCTGAATATGTTCGTTGTTTTTGTACTTACGGCGATATACGTAGGCTGCAATACGCGGCAGGCGTGCAATCAGGTCCATGGCATCGTCAAACGTATGCTCCCAGTAATCTTTTTTATTCATCCCTTTTGCATACTCCTTGGCAAAATTGCTTTCGGTTTGGAGGGCCATGATGCCGATCACAAACATGGTCATGGGATGTGTGCTAAGCGGTAGTGCATCAATGGTATTGAATACATGTGTAGGCACATGGGAACGACGTTGCCATTTGGCCGTCATTTCATTCACATCTTCTTCTGTTGGCAGCTCATTGAATAACATGAGATAAAACAGTCCCTCTGGCAAAGGCTCGCTGCCCGTTTTTGCTTTTGGTAATTTCTGCTGCAATTCGGGAATGGAATATCCTCTGAACCGAATGCCTTCCTGTGAATCCAGCAAAGAAGTTTCTGTTACCAGTCCGGTAATACCCCGCATTCCCTGGTAAACCTGCGACAGGGATACTTCTCCAATCACTTTATTTCCATGCTCTTTCAGCAGGTTTTTGATTTCTGCTGAGGCCAAGTCTGCCTTTTCTTTGAATTTTTCTTTGTAGCTTCCCATTAAGAAGTTTTTATATATGTGTACGACAACTTATTCGCCGGGCTATAACCTATAAAATTAGCTATTGTCTGTGGTACAACAAATAAAAATTGACTTCTGTTGCGTTAGAAAACGATTAAAAAGCGGTAATAACGAATTACTTGGGAGCTTTTTTATACAGGAACCAGGCCACTCCCAAAAAGATGAGATTGGGTAGCCATGCAGCCAGCACAGGTGGAAAATTTCCCTTGGTTGAAAACACGGTAGAGAATTTATCCATGATAACAAAGGAGGCAGCGGATACAATACCGAATGCCAGTTGAATACCGGAACCACCTCTGGTTTTTCGGGCTGCTACAAATACGCCCATCAGGGTAAGGATGATAACGGAAACAGGGGTTGCCAGGCGACGGTGGAATTCTACCTTATAGGTATTCAATCCTTCTGTGCCCCGGGTTTCTTCCCGTTTGATGAACTCGTATAATTCAAAGGAACTGAGTTTGTCTTTGAGGTAATCATCGCGGCGTAATTCTTCCGGCTTCATGTTGAGGTCCACTTCCATATACGGATGCTTCACAACGGTTTCCACAAGTCCGTCAATTTTACGTTCCACTGCATTTTCCACCCGCCATTTTTTGGTAGCGGTATCCCAGCGGATATAATCTGAACGCAGGTTATAGACCACCTGATTGCCATCAATACGTTCCAGAAAAAAATTACTGGCAGATTTGTTCAGGGTATCATAGTATTTCATACCCACGAACGTGATGGTATCGGAACGAAAATAAAAATCTCTGCTTCCGCCTGCACCAGAGGTATAAGAACTGTTTTTATCGATATAGGTGATCTTGAATTTGCTGTAAATTTCATTGGCTCTGGGAATGACCATGGCATTGGCCCAAAGCATGATGCCGCCCAATAAAAAAGCACCCAGTAAATAAGGCCGCAAAAACCGATGATAGGGAATTCCGGTTGCCAGTATGGCTACGGTTTCTGAACGAGCGGCCATTTTTGAAGTGAAAAAGATAACGGCAATAAACACGATGAGCGGAAAAATCATCGAGATAATAAAGGGAACAAAACCAAAATAATATTGGGTGATGATGCCGGAGAATGGTAGTCCGGATTTTACAAAATCATCGGTTTTTTCACTGGTATCGATCACCACCGCAATTACCGTAATGGTAAGGATGGCAAACAGAAAGGTGACCATGAACTTTTTGAATATATACCAGTCGAGGATTTTCATGCCTTGCTTATTGCAGCGGTCAAATCTAGTTGAAAATTGGTTAATGCTTTCACAACCTGGTTTTCAATACCGGGATCATCTCGTTTTTCCAGCTGGTAAAATCTCCGGCCAGGATATGCTTTCTTGCTTCTTTCACCAGCCATAAGTAAAAGGTGAGGTTATGAACACTGGCGATAGTGAGGGCCAGGATTTCTTTTGATTTCACCAGGTGACGAACATAGGACTTGCTGTAATACTGACTGAAAGCGGAACCAATACCAACATCCAGGGGACTGAAATCTTTTTCCCATTTTTTATTATCGATATTGATAACGCCTTTGCTGGTAAACAACATGGCATTCCGGCCGTTTCGGGTAGGCATTACACAATCAAACATGTCAATACCAAGAGAAATATTTTCCAGAATATTCCAGGGAGTGCCCACCCCCATGAGGTAACGGGGTTTATCAGCAGGTAAGAATTCACAACAATGTGCAGCGTGTTCGTACATCATTTCTTCAGGTTCTCCTACCGACAGTCCGCCAATGGCGTTGCCAGTAGCTCCTTTTGACGCCACATATTCACAGGATGCCTGGCGCAGGTCTTTATAGGTACTGCCCTGCACAATGGGAAACAGATTTTGCGTATAGCCATATTTATCAGGGGTATCATCCAGTCGTTTGAAACAGCGATCGAGCCAGCGATGGGTGAGCTCCATTGATTTTTTCGCATAGGTATAGTCGCTTGGATAAGGCGGACATTCATCAAATGCCATGATGATATCGGCCCCGATAGAACGCTGGATGTCCATCACCCATTCGGGGGTAAAAAGATGTTTGGAGCCATCGATATGGCTTTGAAAAAGGGCACCATCTTCGGTCAGTTTTCGGTTTCCGGCCAGTGAAAAAACCTGGTAACCGCCGCTATCGGTCAGGATGGGACGATTCCAGCCCATGAATTGATGGAGTCCGCCAGCCGCTTCCAATACTTCCTGTCCGGGTCGTAAATAGAGGTGATAGGTATTGCCCAAAATGATCTGCGCATCCACATCGGTCTGCAATTGTTGCTGGCTCACGGCTTTTACGCTGCCTACCGTACCAACGGGCATGAATATGGGTGTTTCGATAGTGCCGTGATCGGTTGTAACCAAGCCTGCGCGGGCCTTTGAACCCGCATCTTTTCCACAGAGTTGAAATGAAAGTGCTGCCATAAGGGGAGCAAAGGTAATTAATCTTAATTTCGCCGCCTGCGTCTTAACCCAGACCAACCGTGGATGTTTATGGATTTACAGCAGCTCAACCTTAATTGGGGATTGATCAGCCTTGTGCTGTTCAGTACCGTTAGTTTAATACAACTCCTCTATTATTGGGGAATATTCAGTCGTCTGGCTTTTTTCAACCGGAAAGAGCGGGAGCAGTCGCAGACGCATCCTGTTTCTGTAATTATTTGCGCGAGGGATGAAGCCGGTAATCTGGCAAGGAATTTACCCGGTGTACTTTTTCAGCAATACCCATCGAGCCATGAATTGATTGTGGTGAATCATAACAGTCAGGATGATACCCGTTATTTATTGGAAGAATTCAAAAAGACCTTTAAAGGTTTGCAAATCGTAAACCTGGAACATGAGGCCAAGGGGATTCCGGGCAAAAAATATCCCTTGTCAATTGGCATTAAGGAAGCGGATCATGAGATTTTGTTACTGACCGATTCTGATTGTGTACCCGCATCGGAACACTGGTTGTACAAAATGCAGAATGCCTATGAGCCGGGTATTGAAGTGGTATTGGGATATGGTGCCTATGTGAAAAAACCCGGACTACTCAATAAACTCATCCGGTTCGAAACCTATCATACGGCTTTACAGTATATCTCTTATGCACTGGCCGGTATGCCGTATATGGGTGTGGGAAGAAATCTTTCCTATAAGCGGCAGTTATTTATCAGCAATAAAGGATTTTCTTCCATCAATCATTTGCCGGGAGGCGATGATGATTTATTTATTCATAAAGTAGCCACAAAAGAAAATACTGCGGTAGTGCTGGATCCGGAAGCTTTTACCCAATCAGAAGCGAAAAAAACATTTGGAGACTGGTTTCGGCAGAAACAGCGGCATTATTCAACCGGAAAATATTACAGCAATAAGTTTAAATTTTTACTTGGCACCTATTCACTCAGCCTGTTTTTATATTACCCCGCATTTATTGCTGCGCTGATTTTTTCAGACTGGCGAATTGTTTTGGGCATATTCGGGTTGCGTTTTATTTCCCAGGGTATCATCCAGTATAAGTCCATGCAAAAACTGGAGGAAAAAGACCTTTGGGCATGGTGGTGGCTCTTCGATATCTGGATGTTCCTGTATTATTGCATCTTTGCACCAGCAATATGGAAAAAACCCCGTCAAAACTGGACCTGATTACTGAATTCTTTGCTGATTTCAGTCCCCGGCAACTGGAACAACTTGGTGCCCTGGATGAGCTGTACAAAGAATGGAACAGTAAGATCAATGTGATATCGCGCAAGGATATTGATCATTTGTATGAGAATCATGTATTGCATTCGCTGGCCATTGCTGCTGCGTTTGAATTACCACCTGGCTCCAATGTGCTGGATATCGGTACAGGCGGAGGATTTCCCGGCATTCCGCTGGCCATTTTTTTTCCGGAAGTGAATTTTTTGCTGGCAGACAGTATCAATAAAAAACTGACGGTGGTGAAGGAAGTAGCGGCGGCCATTGGGTTAACCAATATCAGCACCCGGCATACAAGGGTGGAAGATATAAAGGACCGCAAATTTGATTATGCTGTTTCCAGGGCGGTTGCTCCGCTGAAGGATTTGTGGTATTGGGCAAGGCCGGTTTTAAATAAGCGTCCGTCTGAAGGAAATTATCCGGCATCGGGACTCATTTGTTTGAAGGGGGGTGAGTTGGGTAAGGAGATCTCGGAATCGGGCCTCAAACCAAGAATGCTGGAAGTGTATGATCTTTTCCCACTTGATTACTACCGGGAAAAATACCTTTTGTACGTTCACAAATAATCTGTAAACTACCACAAAGTAGTATTGAACGGCTGGCAAATTTCCATGACCTTTGCCGTATGGCGATAACTGTTTGTATTGTGGATGATACCAATGACATAAGGCATGCATTGGAGGAGATTGTGCGTTTATCGGACGAGTACGAATTGCTGGGTAGTTTTGCCAGTGGAGAAATGGCATTGGAGAAAATTCCTGCCTTACAGCCCAATGTGGTTTTGATGGATATCAACCTGGGGGGCATCAGTGGTATTGAATGTGTACGGCAGTTAAAGCCGGCCAATCCGGATGTACTTTTCATGATGTGTACGGTTTATGAAGAAGATGAAAAAATCTTCGAAGCCCTGACTGCCGGCGCCAATGGGTATATTCTCAAAAAAACCTCTCCTGCCAAATTATTGGAATCCATTCGGGAATTGAGTGAGGGTGGTGCACCCATGAGCAGTCAGATTGCGCGAAAAGTGGTTACGGCATTTCAAAACCGGCCAAGTCAGACAGAAACTAACCCCATGGTTGGGAATGAAAAAAACATTGGTGTATTATCCAACCGGGAAAAAGAAATTCTTGAATTATTGGCCAAGGGGCTGCTTTATAAAGAAATCTCCGGTCAGTTATTCATTAGCCAGGAGACGGTACGTAAGCATGTTTATCATATTTACGAAAAACTACATGTAAACAATCGGGTGGAAGCAGTCAATAAATTCTTCGGCAGATAGGGGTAAAATACCCACTTTGGGGTATTGGAGGAGAATCTGGGAGGACTAATTTTGAGGTTCGAAATGGGATGCCTCAAATATTGTTAATCATTTTACCTTACCTTACCTCTCATTCCACAGAACCACTTTAATGCTGTCCGGATAAAATTATTAAAGCCGTTGCAAGAACAACGGCTTTAATAGAAGGACTTAAGTTAACTTCTTTACCAGTTCAACTCCAATTTATTGTCTCTCGGGTTGGTATCAGCCATTCTTGCAGAAGGGTCAATTTCCACCGATTTGATATCTTGTAATTTTCTGTTGGTACTGATCTGATAAGTTGGATGAGTCCATTTCCAGGCATCATAAACTTTGCGCGGAATGGCCGGATCTTCCACCGGTTTAGCTCCAAACATCAGGTACATGGGAACATAGTGCAATTCTTTGCTTCCATCGCGGTAAGTGATTACCACATCAACCGGCATGGGCATTTTTCCTGTTCTTTTCAGACGGATGCTGGTGGCGCCATTTTGTTCAAACAGACTATCAATACCATAGTCGATTGTTTTGGTGGTATTCACCCAGTATTCCTGGTACCAATCGAGTTCAATTCCGCTTCTGTTTTCAGCTATGCGGATAAAATCATGCACATTGGGGTGTTTGAATTTCCATTGATTATAATAATCCAGCAGGATCTGATCACGCTGGTCCGCCCCTACTATATAACCCAATTGTTCAAGGAATACTTCTCCTTTTGAATAGGCTGCGATACTGTAGGCAAAATTAGTTTCGAAATGATCGGCATGAGTGGTCATCGGTTCTTCCAGTCCGCTTCTTACCAAGGCAAAATAACTTTGGTAGGAGCCTGCATGCGGACTTTCCTTCATAGATGGATCCACAATACTTCTCTTCGGTCCGGTGCTTATGCCGGAAGAAACGGTGGCTGCTTTATCCTTATCGCGGCTGGCATAATAAGAGCTGACCAGGCTTTCTGCAAAGGAAGTGAAGCCTTCATCCATCCAGGCATAGCGGCTTTCATTGGTTCCGAGAATCATCTGGTACCAACTGTGCATCCATTCGTGAAAGGCGGTACCCAAACCCGGACCTGCCACCAGTGTGGCCATGGGGTATTCCATACCACCATCGCCCCCATGAATAAATGAATATTGTTTGTAGGGATATTTTCCGAAATGCTTTTCAATAAAGGGCAGCACGTCAACTGCAGCATCTGCTACTTTTGTCCAGGCAGCATCGTTTTTTTCATCGTTGGGTTTATTGTTATACAACACATGAATGGTGGGACCATTCGGAACCTGACGTACGACATGTTTGAACTCAGGATCGGCAGCCCAAACAAAATCATGAACCTGCGGTGCTTTAAAATGCCAGGTAAGTTTTTTGGTGTTGGGAACAACAGGCTTGGTGCCCGGTGTTTCGTAACCATATCCAATTGCATTGGCATTTTGGAGATAACCGGTTCCGCCGATAATATAGCTTCGATCGATGCTGATTTTCACATCAAAATCGCCCCATACACCATAAAATTCACGGGCAACATAAGGGTTTGGATGCCAGCCATCATAATCGTATTCACAGAGTTTGGGATACCATTGCGCCATGGAATAGCGAACACCGGTTGAGGTATTATCTCGCCCTGCCCGGCGCACCTGCAATGGAACCTGCGCTTCAAAATCCATGGTGAGCACAGCTTTTGATTTTGGCAGGATGGGTTTGGAGAGTGTAACTTCCAGAATAGTTTCCTGTACCTTAAATTCCTGGGTTACGCCATTCATTTTTAAGGACAATACTTTCTGGTAACCAATTTCATCCGGTTTAAGGTGGGTGATCCGGTCTCTGACGCGGCCATCCCAATCAGGGCGGTTGCCGATTTTTGTTTTACCGAGTTCCTGGCTTCTGATATCCATCATACTATTGGGTTGGAACGCATTCCAATAGAGATGGTAATAAATTTTTTTCAGTGTATCAGGGGAATTATTGGTGTACACCAATTCCTGTTTGCCGGTAAAGCGATTGGTGCTAACATCCATATCAATGGACATTTTGTAATCGGCTTCCTGTTGCCAGCGGGAGGGCTGTGCGAGAATGGAGGCACTACAAAACAATAAAGAGGCCATTAGCCAGAGATTCTTTCTAAGCATAGATGTGTTTAGATTAGCTGAAACGGTAAGATAAGAATTCTTACAACGTAAGTTTATCCCGGACCAATCGGCCCTTTTCGGTAAATGTAAGGTCTCTTTTGTTCAGATCGGATTTGCTCACCAGAAGGCGGTATTCCAGTTTGTCGCTGGGTTGGATCAGCTCATAATACCCGATAATTTCCCAATCGGCGTATTTGCTTTTGTCCAGTCCGGCCAGTACATCTTCCGGAAGATCATCACGGGTAATTTCTTTTTGCGATCCGTTCCAGGTGCCATCATTTTTGAAATACGCTTCGTATTTATCTCCATTGAGTTGGAAATAAACAACAAAATGGGAAAGTTTGTCCTTCCATTCAACACTTTCAGCGTTTCTGTATTTGTATTTGAAGGCATCTGTAACCACAGCCGGGATTTTCCGGATCTGGGCAGTTGCGGGGGAGCTTAGAGCAATTCCGGTCAATAAAACGATTCCAAGTATAACAGATCTCATATGACGGTCTTTGATAGTATACAAATATCCAATCCCTCTTGATAAGAAAAACCTAAAAATCAACTGTTTAGCCCTTCGACGACCAGAACGATCTCACCTTTAACGGTTTTGCTACTAAAATAAGTAGCTAATTCAGCCAGGGTACCTCTTTTATTTTCCTCAAAAAGCTTGGTAAGTTCGCGGGAAACAGAAGCCTGGCGATCTGCACCCAGCCAGGCAGCCAATTCTTCGAGGGTTTTGACCAGGCGCATGGGTGATTCGTAAAAAACCATGGTCCGTTCTTCGGTAACCAGTTTTTTCAGGAGGGTTTGTCTTCCTTTTTTAAGCGGAAGAAATCCTTCGAAACAAAATCGCTGAATGGGTAAGCCGGAATTGACCAGGGCAGGAACAAAGGCCGTGGCACCTGGAAGGGTTTCCACTTTTACATTGTTTCGGATACATTCCCGTACCAGGAGAAAGGCCGGATCAGAAATTCCGGGAGTACCGGCATCTGTGAGCACAGCCATATTTTTTCCAGCCACCAGTTGATCCACCAGGTGTTGCAGCACTTTATGTTCATTGTGCTGGTGATAGGGCGTCAGCGGCTTTTGAATCTGGAAATGATTCAGCAGGCGGGAGGAGTTGCGGGTATCTTCAGCAAGGATAACATCCACTGATTTGAGAACCTCCAGCGCCCGCAGGGTTATATCCTGTAAATTTCCGATAGGTGATGGAACCAGATACAGCATTAATTCACGCTTATCTCAAATTGCTCCATAACGGGATTAGCCAGTAATTTTTTTGCAGCCTGTTCAGCGATGGCGCGGGCTTCATCGGCAGAATTGGCTTCAACCTGCAGGCTGATATTTTTTCCGATACGCACATCCTGAATTGCCTGTAGACCAAGATTTCCCAAACCACCCATTACTGCTTTTCCCTGAGGATCCAGGAGTTCTTTTAACGGCATTACTTTTACCTGTACTGCGAAAGTCATTCTGTTCTGTTTTTAAAGGCCAAAGATACAATAATATAGGCGAGGAAAACGACGGGCATGGCGGCCCATTTTAAAAGCAGGGCAGCAATAATGGCTAATCCGATTACCAGGTACCTGGACAAATTATCCTTTATGCTGAAATTTTTGAATTTAAATGCCATAATGGGAAGGGTGCTCACCATCAGATAACTGAGTACAAGAATGATGGCATAAAGCGCCCATTTATTGGTGAACAGGGAAGTAATCGCTTCATTATTTCCACTCCAATACATGAGTGGAAAAGAAGCCACCACCATACCTACTGCGGGAACGGGAACACCGATAAACCCATAGGACTGGCGGGTATCAATATTGAATCGGGCCAGGCGGTAGGCGGCGGCGCAGGGCACCAATACAGCAGGCAGGGTCCACAGGATAGAAGCATCCAATCCATTTATTTCCTTCGCCATGCTCAGCCGCAAAAATTGGTACAGGATTAAACCGGGTGCCACTCCAAAGCTCACCACATCGGCCAGGGAATCGAGTTGCTTCCCCATTTCAGAACTGGCTTTCAGGAGGCGGGCTACAAAGCCGTCGAAGAAATCAACCACGGCAGCGAGTCCGATGAATAGGGAAGCCATCCAGATTTTTTCCGGCATATCAATCAGGTATTCTCCGGTTGGGCCATTGGCGATGGTGATCCCATTCTGCAGAATCACAATGATGGCCAGGAAACCCAGCACCAGATTAAGCAGGGTAAAGAGATTGGGAATTTGTTTCATGTTTCGGTTGGTAGTAAGGGTTTGTTGCTTATTTTTTCATGAGGCGTTCGATCTCTTCGGCTGTGATGGGGATATTGGCCATGAGGTCTTTGTTTCCGGTGCGGGTAATCCAGAAATTATTTTCAATGCGTACACCCATTTGTTCCTGTTCAATATATATTCCGGGTTCGATGGTGAAAACCATACCGGCTTTGATGGGTTCTGTTCTGGTTCCAAGGTCATGCACATCCAGTCCCAGATGATGTGAGATACCATGATAAAGGTATTTTCTATAAGCCCGGTTTTCGGGATCTTCATTTTTCAGGTCTTCTTTTTTCAGCAATCCGATTTTCAGAAATTGTTTGCTTGCTTCCTCTCCTACTTTATCGGTGTATTGTAAAATGGTGATGCCCGGTTTCAGAATTGATTTTGCATAATTATGCAAATGCAGGCAGGCATTGTACACTTCTTTCTGGCGTTTGGTAAATTTTCCATTTACGGGAATGGTGCGGGTAAGGTCGGCATTGTATCCGCCGTATTCTGCACCAAAATCCATCAGTAACAATTCGCCGTCTTTGCATTCCTGGTTATTGGAAACATAATGCAGGGTGCGGGCACGATCACCGCTGGCGATGATGCTTCCATAAGCGGGACCAGCAGATCGGTTTCGGAGAAACTCATGGAAAATTTCTGCTTCGATTTCATACTCCATAACACCGGGTTGTACGAAACCAAGAATGCGGCGGAATGTTTTTTCAGTGATGTCGATGGCCTGTTGAATAACATCTACTTCAAGGGCTGACTTAATTGCCCTGAGATCTTTCATTATTCGGGCCGATCGTTTATACTGATGAAGGGGATACCGTTTGCGAAGTTCTTCTGCATAGCGGTAATCTCTTACAGGGACCAGATTCGCTTTGCGATCATTTTCATTGGTATTGAGATAGATGGTGTCTGCCAGATGAATCATGGGTTGCAGCACGGCATCCAGGCTATCGAGCCAGACAATGGTTTTGATACCGGAAATTTCCTGTGCTTCCTGCCTGCGGAATCGATGTCCGTCCCATTTTTCTTTCAATTCATTGGGGCGAACCAGGACCAATACTTCGCGCATGGAGGGATCGGGGTGAAAGGGTGCCAACAGGAGCATGGTATCTTCCTGCTGAATTCCGGTTAGCCAGTATAAATCGGAATTTTGTTTAAATGTAAAGAGCGCATCGCCATTGGTGGGCAGCTCATCGTTACTATTGAAGATTGCGATGGACATGGGATCCATTGCTTTGATAAATTTTTTTCTGTTCTCTGTAAATAATCGCTTGTCTATTGGCAGGTGTTTCATTTCGCTCTTTTTCAGGGTGCTAAAAATAAGGCTGATTTAATTAACGGGTACAAGAATTTCCGCGTATTCTCAATTTTCTAAAATATAGGGGTTTTCTAATACTAACGATTGTTAGTTTAAATAAATTGAGATTTAGACGGGTATTTTTTAGATATAATTAAATTTTTAGCCATTTTTTTGAATGAAACTATATGCGTACAAGTAACACATTATTATGGAAGCTTAGAACCAACGCTTAGATTTGTCCACAGAAACGAGTGCATACTATGTCAGTACCTACATTTTTTTTCCCTATGGATCAATTGATATCTATAGGTTTGAAGGCCACCGAAGAAGTACACTATCAGGCCGATCCCGAAGAATTAATTGAGGATACCTTAAGAACCGGGCAGGGAGAGTTGAATGATACCGGTGCGCTGGTGATTCAAACTGGTGAATTTACCGGCCGGAGTCCCAAAGACAAATTCATAGTGCTGGATGAAATCAGTGAGGGGGCTGTACACTGGAATGAGTTCAATTTGCCGATTCATGAATCCTATTTTTTTCATGTTAAGAAACAGATTACAGAGTACCTGAGTAATTGTCCGGAGATTTGGGTGAGAGATGCCTATGCCTGTGCTGATCCGCGTTATCGGATGTCGATCAGGGTAGTAAATGAGCAGCCAGCAATTAATCTGTTTGCATACAATATGTTTATGCGGCCGACTGAAGAGGAGTTGGAAAATTTTGATCCGGAGTGGACGATTTTATCGGCACCCGGATTGAAGTTGGATCCTGTAAGTTCAGGCACCCGTCAGCATAATGCGGCCATCATTTCTTTCAAATATAAAACGGTATTGATTGCCGGTACGGGATATACAGGAGAAACCAAAAAAGGGATTTTCACAGTTTTGAATTTTATACTTCCGAAGGATCATCATGTTTTGAGTATGCATTGTTCGGCTAATATGGGAGAGAATGGTGATACGGCTTTGTTTTTTGGTTTAAGTGGAACGGGGAAAACCACGTTAAGTGCTGATCCCGCACGCCATTTAATTGGAGATGATGAACATGGCTGGAGTGATACTACCATTTTCAATTTTGAGGGCGGTTGTTATGCTAAATGTATCAATTTAAGTGAGGAAAAAGAACCGGAGATTTTCAGGGCGATTCGTCCGGGTGCACTGGTTGAAAATACCTGTTTTTATCCCGGTACGCGAACCATCAATTTTGATGATGGAAGCATAACTGAGAACACGCGGGTTTCTTATCCATTGGATTATATAAGCAATTCGCTGGAGCCATCTGTTGGGCCAACTCCGAAACATATTTTCTTTTTAACCTGTGATGCCTATGGGGTGTTACCTCCAATTTCTAAGCTGAGTCCCGAGCAGGCGATGTATCAGTTTATATCTGGTTATACGGCCAAAGTTGCGGGTACGGAAGCGGGCATAACCGAACCAAAATCAACATTCAGTGCCTGTTTTGGCGCTCCTTTTATTCCGCTCCATCCGGCCCTTTACGCGGAGATGTTGGGAGAAAAACTGAGGAACCAGGAAGTGCGTGTTTGGATGGTGAATACCGGCTGGACCGGCGGGCCCTACGGAGTTGGTAACCGGATGAAACTATCCTATACCCGAGCCATGATCTGTGCTGCGCTGAACGGGAAACTGGATGATGTCAGCTATACTGCACACCCTGTTTTTGGAATGCAGATGCCAGAAACCTGTGAAGGAGTGCCTGCTGAATTATTGAATCCCCGGAATACATGGACCGATCCGCTGGCATATGACCAGAAAGCAATTGATCTGGCAAAACAATTCATCCAAAACTTTAAAAAATACGAGGCGGGTACGCCGGCAGCCATACTTGCTGCTGCTCCGGTTATTCGTCCTTAACAATTTCGGTCTCAACGTTGCTTGCAAGTCCGCCCTGCTCCCAGGGCGGTTTTTTTTTCACCGGTCGGGTGCCACCCGACCGGTGGCACCCGACCGGTGGAAGTTTTAACGGTTTGATGCAACCAGGGGAGGATCAAATTCGTTTATTTTGGATAAACTGAGAGAAGTATGATGGTTTGGGCTTTAATGCTGGAATTGGTTTCGCTGATTTCCATAAGCGCAGTAGCTCCGAAGAGCACGGCGGATCCCATTAACTGGCGGGCAAGAAGAATACTGAACTGGTCAGATTTCAAAGGAAGTCCTGTTCAGACGGCACCCAATGCAGCATTGACCAGCACGTCCATTTTGATTAATTATCGGTATGACGATGAATCACTGCAGTTTCATCTGAACTGTGTTTTTTATCCGCATAAATCCTGGACGAAAGTAAATACCAACCATATTCTTGCGCATGAGCAGGGTCATTTTGATATCAGCCAGTTGTTCACCAGAAGGTTGTATAAGGAATTGAATGCATACCGCTTTCGGGCGACAACGGTGGATAAAGATATTCAGGCAATTTACCAGCGAATCACCAATGAGCAGGCCGCTTATCAAAATCTCTATGACAGGGAAACCAATTATTCAAGAGACGCAGCGGCTCAGGAAAGCTGGATCAAACGAATAGAAAAGGAGTTAGAAGAAACAAAAACTTATGCGAATTATCCTGAAAAATAAATTCTGCGCAACCATGTAAAAAGTTTCTTTTTCTTTTTCAGGGATTTCCTAACCCATTCCTCCATATAATTAATTGTGGCTTTATCGGGTTTCATACAACACAATGTCTTTATCACTGTACTAAAATACAACAGTGATCAATAGGCTGCCACAGTGTTTTAACCCTTAATAAATCCGTGAATTACAGAAAGAAAAACCGTTAAAACAATCCGTATAACTGGGCGTCGACTTTAGTAATAATTTCGCCGAGGTCTTCTTCTTTTTCAGCGAATTTATTTTTGTCAACATCGATTACAAGAAGGGGACCTTCCTTGTAGCTTTCGATCCATTTATTGTAGAAATCATTCAGGCGCTTAAGATAATCCAGCCGGATATTTTCTTCGTATTCCCGACCTCGTTTTTGAATTTGTCCAACCAGAGTAGGAACCGATGCCTGCAGGTAAATCAACAAATCGGGCGGCTGCACCATTGTTTTCAGTGTTTGAAAAAACTGAAAATAGTTTTCAAAATCGCGTTTGCTCATCAACTGCATTTCATGCAGGTTGGGCGCAAAAATATGGGCGTCTTCATAGATGGTACGATCCTGCACAACAGTTTCAGTACCTCTGTGGATATCAAGAATCTGGTTAATTCTGCTATTCAGAAAGTAGATCTGCAGATTAAAACTCCATCGGGGCATGTCTTCATAGAAATCATTCAGGTAGGGGTTGTGATCAACATCTTCAAACTGAGGAATCCATTTATAATGTTTACTCAGCATTTCTGTCAGCGTTGTTTTACCGGCACCAATATTACCTGCTACAGCTATATGCTTAGGTTTTTTTCCTTTCGCCATAAAATAATCCCTGGAAATTTACCAGGATGTTCAATATAGGAAATTAATAGTATTTCAATCCGATTGCTTCCCTTACTTTTTCCATGGTAGCAGCAGCACTTATTCTTGCCTTCTCCGCTCCCATTTCCATAATGCGGCGAAGATAGGCTTCATCTGTTCGAATACTTTCTGCTTTTTCTCGGATGGGTGTAACGAATGCCACCATATCTTCCGCCAGTTGCTTTTTCAGATCGCCATAGCGGATGGCAGCCTTATTATAGTCTTCTTCAAATTTCAGGATGGTATCCGGAGCGCTGACCAGTTTCATCAGCAGAAAGATGTTTTCGATATAATCCGGTTTGGGCATATTGGGGGCACTGGGACCGGCATCCGTTTTGGCCTTCATGATTTTTTTCCGGATCAGTTCATCCGAATCAGACAGGAATATGGTAGCGTATTGGTTTTCGCTTTTGCTCATTTTGCCGGTGCCATCGAGACTGGGAACTTTGATCAGTTCTTCACCAAAATTAAAGGCATAGGGTTCAGGGAAGACATTCCCATAGCGATGATTGAACCGATTGGCGAAATTCCGGCTCATTTCCAGGTGTTGTTCCTGATCTTTCCCAACAGGTACCAGGCTGGCGCGGTGCAGCAGGATGTCAGCGGCCTGCAAAACCGGGTAAGTCAGTAATCCGGCATTTACATTTTCCGGATGCTGTCGTACTTTGTCTTTAAAGGTGGTTGTTTTTTCGAGTTCTCCCTTATAGGCCAGCATATTCAGTAACATGTAGAGCTCAGCCGTTTCATAAACATGACTTTGGCAATAGAGGGCAACTTTTTCGGGATCCAGTCCGCAGGCAATATTTTCAGCCAATACCCGGTGAACATTGGGTTTCAGCTCTTTTGTATCGGGATGAGTGGTGAGGGAATGGATATCAGCCACCATGAAATAGCAGGTATATTCCTCCTGCATCCGCACATAATTGCGGATGGCGCCAAAATAGTTCCCCAGATGTAAAAATCCGGTACTCCGGATTCCGCTCATTACAATCGCTTTTTTTCCATTTTCCATAGCGCGGCGAAGATAAGAACCTTATTTTTGTTGATAGCATATGGAATTGACAAAAGAAATGATAGGGCAATTGGCCCGATTAAGCCGGCTTCATATTGATGAGGCGGATGCCCTGCAGTTGACCGATGACCTGGGCAGGATGATCCATTTTGTAGAAAAGTTGCAGGAATTGGACACCACAGGTGTTGCGCCTTTATTGCATATGACCGACAATGTGGATGTTCTTCGGCTGGATGAAGCGGGTGTTGCGCTGGAACGTTCGGTTGCTCTTTCAATAGCACCGGATGCAGATGACCAGTATATCTATGTTCCTAAAGTGATTAAAAAATAATATGAGCGAATCCATCATACACCTCGACGGTATCCATAAGAGTTATTTTATGGGAAAGCAGGCGGTTCCCGTTCTGAAAGGAATTACCATGGATATATTCAGGAATGACTATGTTGCCCTGATGGGACCTTCAGGCTCTGGAAAAAGTACCCTGATGAATATTCTGGGTTGTCTGGATTCGCCCACCATGGGCAACTATGTTTTAAACGGACAGGATGTTTCAAAAATGGAGGACGATGATCTGGCAACTGTCCGGAATAAGGAAATCGGGTTTGTGTTTCAGCAATTTAATCTGTTGCCGCGATTAACGGCAGCAGAGAATGTGGCACTTCCACTGGTATATGCAGGATTGGCCAAAAAGCAGCGGAATGAAATGGCTTTGGAGGTATTGAATCGGGTGGGATTGGCAGACAGGAGTCACCATAAACCCAACGAGTTAAGTGGGGGTCAGTGTCAGCGGGTTGCAATTGCACGTGCGCTGGTAAATAATCCGACCCTGATACTGGCAGATGAGCCAACCGGAAACCTTGATTCCAAAACATCCGTGGAGATCATGGCGATATTTGATAAAATCCAGGCTTCAGGAAATACCGTGGTGCTGGTTACCCATGAAGAAGATATTGCACATCATGCGCACCGAATTATACGGCTGCGTGACGGATTAATTGAAACCGATAAAAAGAATATTCGTCAGGAAGCGCCGGCCTTCCAATAAACTTTCTGAACTTTTTGTTGTTTGATCTGGTAGAAACCAATTATGGCTTTAAAGATTTATACCAAAACCGGAGATACCGGCACCACTTCTCTTATTGGAGGAACCAAGGTTCCCAAGAGCCATATCCGTATTGATAGCTATGGTACGGTAGATGAACTGAATTCTTATATCGGGCTCTGTAACGATCAGCTCACCGATTCCGCTTCAAAACTTATGTTGAAAGAAATTCAGGACCGGCTATTTACGATTGGATCTTCACTGGCCTGTGATCCTGAGCGTGAGCCGCTGATGAAAATTCCGGATCTGAAAGAATCAGATATCGTTCTGCTGGAACAGGAAATCGACCGGATGAATGAAAACGTTCCAAGAATGCGTTCCTTCATCCTGCCAGGCGGACATGTATCCGTTTCCTCCCTTCATATAGCGCGATGCGTTTGCAGAAGGGCAGAGCGCCTCTGTGTGCAAATGCAGCTCGATGGCGGATTTGTAGATCCGCTGGTGATCAAATACCTGAACCGTTTGAGTGATTATCTATTCGTGTTGAGCCGCTATACCGGGCATTTGCTGGGTGTTGAGGAGATACCGTGGAGGCCAAGAAGGTGAAAGGTGAAAAGAAAGAGGTGAAAAGAAAGAGGTGAGAGGTGAAAGGTGAGAGGTGAGAGATGAATGGTCAATGGTGAATGAAGTGAATAAGGTGAACTGGGTGAATAAGGTGAACTGGGTGAAATTCACTTGAGACTCTTTAGTTTTTTGTGTAATCGCATTTTTTCGATCACTGTAAAAAGAAGTTAGTTTTTAGTGATCAAGGGAGACGGATTAAATATACTGGCATCTCTCTGCAAAGAGCGTAACGAACTGATGGAGCATAAGCCCCCGGTTATGGGGTGGCTGGCTCCATTTTCGTTGTGAGTTCATTATTGCCAGGTATACTGCTTTCTCAGCTGCCTGATCATCAGGGAATTGAAGTTTTGTTTTGGTATATTTCCTGATATTTCTATTCAGGTTTTCGATCGTATTGGTTGTATAGATCATCCTGCGGATCTCCATCGGGTAATCGAAGAAGTGCGTCAGACAGGCCCAGTTATTTCTCCAGGATTGTATAGCCAGCCGATATTTGCTGCCTCATTTCTGGGTTGTTGCCTTCTTTGGAGTATTTCTCATACCCAAGGGATCATCCAGTTCACCCTGCAACATTTGTTCAATACCTTCTTTGTAAAGATTATTAAAGAAGGTCTGGAAAGCTTCCTTATTCTTGAACTGCTTAAAAAAGTTCTTTGGAAGGTCCAATGATTGGTTGTGGTTGTTTTCCATACAAAAAGCTGTATTTAAAAGTTACGAAATAAAAGCCTACTGACCCTATTCTAACTTCTAATTACAGCTCTTAAAATCTATTTACAAAAAGTTCTAAACGCTACTAAAAATAATCAACAAGGATATTTAAACCTTTTCACCTATGACCATTCACTTTCTTCACTTTATTCACTTTATTCACTTTCTTCACTTTCTTCACATTCTTCACTTTCTTCCCCTCCCCTCAAATCGTTCTCCCGTCCTTCATTTGAATTACCCGATCGCTCATCTGGGCAAGTTCTTCGTTATGCGTAACAATCAAAAAGGTTTGATTGAGTTCTTTGCGGAGCTGAAAGAACAGCTCGTGCAGATCGCGGGCATTGGTTGAATCCAGGTTACCGGTGGGCTCATCAGCAAACACGATTCTGGGATTATTGATGAGGGCCCGGGCTACTGCTACCCTTTGTTGCTCTCCACCGGAGAGTGCGGAGGGTTTATGATCGATCCGATGTCCCAGTCCCAATTGCTTCAAAAGGCTCAGCGCCCGCTCCTCCACTTCTTTTTTGGATCGTTTACCAATCCAGCCTGGGATACAGACATTTTCAAGCGAGCTGAATTCGGGCAACAGGTGGTGAAACTGGAATACAAAACCGATGTATTGGTTTCTGAAGGCGGATAATTGCCTGGCGCCCATTCCTGTTATGCGGGTATTATGGAGCATAATCTCCCCCTGATCTGGCTGATCCAGGGTTCCTAAAATATGTAAGAGACTGGATTTCCCGGCACCGGAAGAGCCTACAATGCTGACAATTTCCCCTGCCTGGATGGAGATATCGACTCCTTTTAACACTTCTACCGAGCCATAGGCCTTATGAATATTTCTTGCTTGAAGCATGCAACTAATTCTAATATATGAAAATCATAGGTATACGAACCAACAATATTAAGCGTTGTTAGTGAAAGGATTTGGAAATTTCGTATTAACCCCTACATTTGCCGAAAATTTAAAACCTCTACGATGTTCTGGACACTTGAATTGGCATCCTACCTGGAAGACGCTCCCTGGCCAGCCACCAAAGACGAGCTGATCGACTACGCCATCCGTAGCGGAGCTCCTATTGAGGTAGTTGAAAACCTGCAGGAATTGGAAGATGAAGGAGAAATATATGAAGGCATCGATGATATCTGGCCCGATTACCCATCACAGGAAGACTTTTTCTTCAACGAAGACGAATATTAGATAAAGTGGGAAGTAGGAAGTGGGAAGTAGGAAGTTAAACTACGGAGCAATACTTCCAACTTCCAACTTCCCACTTCCCACTTCCAACTTCTTACTTCTCCCGGGTCATAACTTCCATGCTTACGCCGGTGGTTGAATAACCGCCATCATGAAACAGGTTCTGCATAGTAACCATTCTGGTTAAATCAGAGAATAAGGTGATACAATAATTAGCACAATCTTCAGCTGATGCATTTCCCAAAGGCGCAATTGAATCCGCAAAATCGTAGAAATCTCCAAACCCTTTGATTCCGGTGCCTGCCGTTGTTTTGGTAGGTGATTGTGAAACGGTATTGATCCGGACATTTTTTTCTTTCCCGTAATGGTATCCAAAGCTGCGGGCAATTGACTCCAGCATCGCCTTGATATCTGCCATATCTGTATAAAAAGGATAGGTCCGCTGGGCTGCCATATAGGTGAGGGCAACTACACTTCCCCATTCATTAATCGCATCCAGTTTCTTAGCTGCTGCAAGCATTTTATGAAGCGAAAGGGCAGAAACATCAATTCCTTTCTGGAAATAATCGTAGTTCAATTCAGGGTAAGGAATATTTTTCCGGATATTAACGCTCATTCCGATAGAGTGTAATACAAAATCAATTTTACCGCCCATTATTTCCTGGGATTTGGTAAAGAGGTTTTCCAACTCCTCCATATTGGTGGCATCTGCTGGAATAATTTCTGCGCCGGTTTTTTCAGCCAGTTTTTTTATTTCTCCCATACGCATGGCAATGGGAGCATTGGTCAAAACGATGGTTGCACCTTCTTCGTGTGCTTTCTCAGCTACTTTCCAGGCAATTGAATTCTCATCCAATGCGCCGGATATAATGCCTCTTTTACCCTTTAATAAGTTATATGCCATAATGAAAATTTAAAATTGACTTGTATTTATGGAGCGAAAATAAGCAGTTGAAGTTATTATTCAGGAGTTCATAATCAGTTCTCTTGCATTTTCAATGGCTATGGCGGATGGTTTATCTCCTCCCAGCATTTGCGCAATGGCGGTAATCCGCTCTGGCTCCGTGAGTGACTTAATATTCGTCTGGATATTTTTTCCCAGTTTTTCCTTGTAAACAAAAAGATGGCGGTCGGCTTTTCCTGCAATCTGGGGTTGATGCGTAATGCAGATCACCTGACGGGATGAGGCCAGTTCTTTCATAATTAATCCAACCTGCCGACTGGCTTCACCTGAAATACCGGTATCAATTTCGTCGAATAAGAGAGTTGGCAAATTGATTTTTTTTGCCACGAGCGATTTGATGCACAACATCAACCTGCTTAATTCGCCCCCACTAGCAACCTTACGGATCGGCGCAAACTGGTTACTTTTATTAGCATCAAAGAGAAAATCAATGGAGTCTGTTCCATGCGGTCCGGGCTCCGCTTTATCCAGCTGTATTTTCAACCGTGCATTGGGCATTCCCACCCGATCAAGTAATTGTGTAACCTGCTTTTCGATAGAAGTCAACTGTTTTCTTCTTGCATCACTCAGTTTATCCGCTAATTCTTTCATCTTTTTTTCAGAAGCGGCCAGTTGTTTTTTTATTGCATTGATTTGTTCGTCCAGTTCCTCCATGCTACCCAGCTTTGCCTGCAATTCTGACTGCAGGTTTAATAGTTGACTGGTGGATTGAAATCCATGTTTTTTCAACAGTCTGTAACCGAGGTTGAGACGTTCATCAATCCAGGCGATTCGTTCGGGATCATACTGGATTTTATCACTTAGGCGATCTGCTTCTTCTGCAATATCATCCAGTTCGATTTGGGCCGCAAGCAACCTGCTTTGCAACTCCTGTATGGTAGTTTGCGCAGAAGTATAAGGAGCTAATTGCTGCGATACTTGTTTAATTACCTGCACCACCGGAGTTTCTGCTGTTTTCAACTGTAGCAAAACAGCAGAAAGTGCCAGTTTAATTCCTTCTGAACTATTTAATAAACGCAGCTCTTCTTCCAGCGATTCCAATTCATTTTCAGTGAACGCAGCTTCTTCCAATTCATTGAATAAAAATTGCAGGTAATCCTGTTCTTTGGTGCCGGAATTCTTACGTTCTTCGATGGCAGCCAGATCACGACGGAATTTTATCCAGCTTAGATATTCCTGTTGATAGGAGGGTAAAACGATCTGGTTATTGGCCATGGCATCCACGACCATCATTTGAAAGTCTGCCGATCCAAGTGAAAGTGTATCAAATTGCCTGTGAAGATCTACCAGCAGAAGTGCCAGGTTCTGCAGCTGTGTAAGGGAAGCCGGTGTGTCGTTGATGAAGGCTCTTGATTTTCCGTTTGGAGCAATTTCCCGACGAAGCAGCAATTCTTCACTTTGATCCAATTCTTCTGTTTCAAGAAAAGACCTGATTTCCTGGTTTTCCGAAACATCAAATACGCCTTCAACAATGGTCTTTTTTTCTTTGTTGACGATTATACTGCTATCTGCCCGTTGCCCTAATATGAGCGACAGGGCTCCCATAAGGATGGATTTACCTGCACCAGTTTCGCCAGTGATTATCGTTAATCCCGAATCAAAGCTGATATCCAGTTCATCAATAATAGCATAATTCCTGATTCGCAATTCCTGCAACATACACTCTAATATGCCGGCAATTTAGGTAATTGTTAGCCGTGCATCAACCAACCCGAAAAAAATCCGCTAAAAAACGGTTACTAATCCTTCACCGGTCGGGTGGCACCCGACCGGTGAAAAAAAAGGAAATAAAAAGGCCCGTTTTGAACGGGCCTTTCATTTAATTATTTTCACTTCCTACTTCTCACTTCCTACTTCTCACCTCCTACTTCACCTCAACTCCATCATTCAGTTCGCTGTCTACCAGAATACGACCGCAGTTTTCACATACGATGATTTTCTTACGCTGCTTGATTTCACTTTGACGCTGCGGAGGAATTGCGTTGAAGCAACCACCACATGCATCTCTTAATACAGGAACTACAGCCAGACCATTCCGGTAATTCTCACGGATACGATCATAGGATAAAAGCAAACGGGCTTCCACTTTTTCACGGGCTTCAGAAGCCAGTTTATTAAATTGCTTTTCTTCTTCTTCCGTTGTAGCAATAATTTTTTCGAGTTCTTCTTTCTTGTGCTTTAAAACACCTTCTTTGGTTGCGATGGCTTTCTTTGCTTTATCCAGACCAACTACTTTATCAGAAATTTCCTCATTGGCATCCTTGATATGCTTTTCCGCAAGCTTAACTTCCAGCTGCTGCATTTCGATTTCCTTGGTAATAGCTTCAAATTCGCGGCTATTTTTCACATTGGTACTTTGTTTTTCGTACTTTTTGATCAGGGCTTCCGCATCTTGTATGGCTGTTTTTTTCTGGTTAATGAACTCATTAATGCCATTGATCTCTTCTTCAATTCTTGTCTGCCGGGCATGCAAGCCTTGAATTTCATCTTCAAGATCACTTACCTCAATCGGCAATTCTCCTTTCAGAATCTGGAATTCATCGATTTTGGATTCGATCTTTTGTAAGCTTACAAGAGATACCAGTTTTTCTTCAACCGAAAAGTCTTTGACAGTTGCCATATAAGTTTTTAGAATTAGATATAATAATTCACCGGATTGGTTTTCACCTCCGTTTTGAAGACGGCAAAGGTAGGAAATTTTTCCGCCAAAATATCATATAGCAGATCTATGGTGTATTGCTCGCTCTCAAAATGGCCGATATCCGCAATTACCAGCTGCCCATTGGCATCAAAAAATTCGTGATATTTCATATCAGCAGTAATATACATATCAACCTTATTGCGTAATGCACTGGAAATCAGAAAACTACCAGCTCCACCGCAAATCGCTACCAGCTTAATTGATTCTTTTACAAGCGGACTATGTCTGATTACAGGTACTTTAAACAGCTTTTTCAGTGATCCAAGCACTTCATTTACAGGCAGTTCCGTTTCCAGTTCACCAATCAGTCCGGACCCGATGCCCTGTGCAGCATTGGTTAAGGAATACAGATCATAGGCCACTTCTTCATACGGATGATGCGTAATCAATGTGTTCACGATACCGGCTTCCAAAGCAGCCGGATAGATCATTTCAATTCGGGTTTCCTTTTCATAGTGCCGTTCACCTGGTTCACCAACAAAAGGCCGGCTACCTGGTCCGGCTCTAAAACTGCCAAAACCCTCTGTTTGAAATCCGCATTCACTGTATTTGCCTATGGATCCGGCACCTGCATCAAACAATGCATTACTCAATTTTTCTGCATAGTCATTCGGAACAAAGCTGACCAGTTTTTTCAGTTGTCCCTGTTTGGAAGCCAGCACCCGTCGGTTTTGAAGGCCCAATAAATCGGCTATTTTACCATTAACTCCGCTGATAATATTATCAAGATTGGTATGAGTAGCATAAATCGCGATATCATGCTTTATGGCAAAAACCAGCGCTTTTTCCACATAGCCCGAGCCGCTGATTTTCTTTAACCCAGAAAACACGATCGGATGATGGGCAACGATCAGGTTATTTCCCTTAGCAACCGCTTCTATTAAAACTTCCTCAGTAGCATCCAGTGCAACAGTAATGCCGGTACACACCCAATCAGGATTTCCGGTTATCAGTCCGGCATTATCATAGGTCTCCTGTAATGACAAGGGCGCCATCTTTTCCAGTAAAGCTGTAATTGCTGAAATTTTCATGGTTCAAATATAAATCCATTCACCATTCACCTCCCCCCCTTGCACAATTATCCACTAAATCAGGCTGGCTTGTTTTTTTCCTTAGATTGCAGGAGAATTCCTGCCTATGGACCAATTGACGACTACCCCAGCACTGTACGAAGCATACAAAAAACGGTTACAGGAAATTGCAGATATCCGGTATGCTACTGCCCTGCTACAGTGGGATCAGGAGACTTATATGCCAGCTGGCAGTATTACAACCAGATCCAGACAAATAGCCACTCTATCCGAATTGGCGCATGCCAGGTTTACCGAATCGGTTACCGGTGAGTTACTGACAAATCTGTTGGAAAGAAAAGACCTAACGGAAGAACAGCGATCCAATCTTGAGCTAAGCCAATACGATTATCAGCAGCAGGTCAAACTTCCATCCGGTTTTGTTCGGGAATTAAGTGAAACCATTTCCAATTCATTTAATCACTGGGTAGAAGCCAGAAAAAACAATTCATTTTCGCTGTTTGCGCCCTGGCTGGAGAAGCTGGTAACACTTAAGAGAAAAGAAGCTGAATTAATGGGATATGAACATCATCCGTATGATGCCCTTTTAAATCAGTATGAAAGAGGCTGCACTACCGAATTACTGGATCAGCTTTTCTCCCGACTGAAACCTGCGTTGGCGGAATTGCTCGCGGAAATAAAACAGCAGCCTCAGGTCGAAAACCGGATACTGAAACAACATTTCCAGGAAGATCAGCAATGGGCATTCAGCATGGATTTGCTGGAGAAAATGGGGTATAATTTTCATTTTGGTCGTCAGGATAAAGCCGCCCATCCCTTTACCATCAATTTCAGCAGTGAGGATGTTCGAATAACAACCAGGGTTCGCGAAGAAGATATAAGTTATATGACATGGAGCACCATTCATGAACTTGGACATGCTTTGTATGAATTGGGATTACCCAATAATCAATACGGATTACCCCTGGGTGAAGCTGCCTCCTTAGGCATACATGAATCACAGAGCAGGTTATGGGAAAATAATATTGGAAGAAGTCTTGCCTGGTGTACCCATTTTTTCCCGGTTCTTAAATCTTACTTTCCGCAGCAATTGGAGCCATACGGGCCGGAAGATTTGTTTCGTGCCATAAATAAGGTGCAGCCATCCCTAATCCGGACGGAAGCAGATGAATTAACCTATCATTTTCATATAATTATACGGTATGAGGTGGAGAAAGCGCTGGTTGAAGGAAGCCTGGAGGTGAATGCGGTTCCGGAGTTCTGGAAACAGCGCTATCAGCATTATTTGGGCATTGATGTACCGGACGATTCCAATGGTTGTTTGCAGGATGTACACTGGAGTCATGGAAGCTTTGGGTATTTTCCAACTTACAGTCTGGGAAGTATATATGCTGCCCAATTTTATGCGACCCTTGTAAAACAGGTTCCAAAATTCGAAAAACTTCTACAAGAGGGTGAATTTGAAATTGTAAAAAATTGGTTATCAGATAATGTATATATACATGGAAGAAAATATACAAGTGAAGAGCTTTGTAGAAGAATAACCGGAAAAGGAATAGATCCTGAGGATTTTATGCAATATGCCAGGGATAAATACCGTTTCATCTATGCATATAAACTGGAGGGTATAATACTATGAAAAAACTGGCCTTGATAAGCATGGCTGTATGCCTGTTGATGGCTTGTAAAAAAGCTATTGATGAAAAAAAGGAGGAGGTTATCCTCAATGCTATCACAAATGGCCAGTGGTACATATATTCGTTCAAGGAAGGCGATGTGGACCTGTCCAATTCATTTTCACCCTATACTTTTCAGTTTTACCGCGATGGTAAATTAAGCGGATTTACAACTGATACGGAGGATAAGGGAACCTGGGTTGGCGACGTTAATACGCTTTCCATTACCACCAATTTTCCAGCTGCAGGCGAACCGATAACAAAGTTGAATGCGGTATGGAAGATTACGAATAATACGTGGGACTATGTAAAAGCAGAAACAACGGTCCAGGGTACAAAAAATCTGTTGCATCTGAAGAAGAAGTAGAACCATGAAAAATCTGATATCCGATCTAATTCCGAATCCCTTTGGAAACAAGTTGCTTTCTGAAAAAACAAAAACCAGCTTGTTGACTCGTAACCTTTTAATCATCATTTTGCTTCTGGCAACAGGTACACTGTATGCCCAGACGCAGGTTCCTGTGGCCAACTTTACGTCCAATGTAACGGAAGGATGTGCTACATTAAGCGTTCGGTTTACCGACCAATCCACCAATTCCCCCACTTCATGGGCATGGGATTTTGGAAATGGACAGTTATCTGACCAGCAAAACCCGACAACAACCTATGCAACCCCGGGTGTTTATACAGTACGATTAACCGTACAGAATGCAAGAGGGGTAGATGGGATTGTAAAAACCAGTTATATAACTGTTTTTCCTTCAGCCCGCATCGATTTCACAGCCAACACAACGGTTTCCTGTATACCGGCGGTAATACGCTTTCAGAATGGTGTGGTATTGCAGGGGCCGGGAACAATAACATCTTATTTGTGGGACTTTGGTGATGGCAGCACTTCAACGGAAGCAAATCCGGTAAAGACTTATACTACTCTGGGATTTTTCACGGTGCGTTTAACTATTACTACAGACAATGGATGTACAGTAACATCTACCAGAACCCGCTTTATCCGGATCATCGGTGGTGTTACTCCAAATTTTGATTTTTCTCCATTGGATGCATGTAATACGCCAATCGGAATCAATTTTAACAACCAGTCAACAGGCCCGGGCACCCTTAGTTATCGATGGTCGTTCGGTAATTCAACCACATCAACAGATAAAAATCCATCTGCCAGTTATGCTTCCACAGGAAACTATAATGTAAAACTTGTAGTTAACAGTAGCTACGGTTGTTCCGATAGTATAACCCAATCCATAACCGTTGCAGGCAATCAGACAAGCTTTACTGCTCCGTCAAGTTCATGTCCGAATAAAGCGTTGAACTTTGTAAATACCAGTAGTCCGCTTCCCAATAATTCTGAGTGGGATTTTGGAGATGGTACTTTTTCTTTTGAAACCAATCCGGTTAAATTATATACAACACCTGGCACATATACAGTACGATTGACCAACAGGTATGCTGATTGTGAGGGAACCACTACAAAAACTATTACCATCACAAATCCACCTGCAATTGATTTTACTTCGGATGATACAAGTGGATGTCAGACACCGCATGAAGTACAATTTCAGAGTCAGGCTACTGGAGCAAGCAGCTGGTTATGGGATTTTGGTGATGGGAGCACCTCAACCGAGGCCAATCCCACGCATAGCTACACTGATTTTGGTGAGTATGATGTGCGTTTAACTATTACAACTGCAGACAGTTGCACCGCTACAATTTTCAAACCTGCGTTTGTAAAAATTGCGGATCCTGTAACTCCGGTCATTCTGAACAGCACAGCTGGCGGGTGTGTTCCTTTTACCTATACACCTCAGTTAGATCCCACAACAATTGCAGATATTGACAGTTATCAATGGGATTTTGGAAATGGTGTAACCAGCACCTCTCCCACACCTAGTAATACCTATGCAAGTGTTGGCACCTATACAGTTCGTTTAACAGTTATATCAAAAGGAGGATGTAGTGAAACAATTACACTAACCAATGCAATAAAAGTAGGCACAAAACCAAGTGCTGATTTTACGGTAGATAAAACAAATTCCTGTGCAGGAGAGCCCTATCAATTCACTTCCACTGCAACGCCGGCGGATGAATGGCGCTGGGATTTTGGTGATGGCGGAAGCTCAACTGCGGAAAATCCGGCTTACCGATATCAGGATACAGGCTTCTTTGCAGTTCGACTAATTGCCTTTAATAATGGATGTGCAGATACCGCAGACAAGGCCAATCTGGTTTATGTATTGGCTCCTGTTGCTCGATTTACTCCGCAATATTCCTGCGCAAATCCATTAACAGTGCAATTTCTGGATAATTCGATTGTGGATCCAACCCATGGTCCGGCTACCTATTCCTGGAATTTTGGAAATGGACAAACTTCCACACAAACCAATCCGACAGTTACCTATGCCGGTTATGGTTCCTATACGGTAACATTAACGGTTACAGATCCGTTATGTACCTATACCAGAACAACAAATATTCATCTGTTTGAACTCATCAATAATTTTACCATCAGCAAACCCTCTGTTTGCCGGAATGAATTATTCACGCTTACAGCAGGTGGAACATCCACCCAATATATAAGTTCCTACATCTGGCAAATTGAGGGACAGCCAGCTGTTCCAGGAGGATCAATTTTCCAGACCAGAGTACCTGTAAATGGCGTGTTTGATATTACCCTGACCATGGTTGATGTCAATGGATGTACTATTACGAGAACTATCACAGATATGGTCTCTGTTGTGGGCGCTGTTGCCGATTTCTCTGTAACCAATAATGGAGGTTGCGTAAACAGTGAAGTAACCATTGCTGACCAGTCTACGCCTGCAGGATCAATAACTCAGTGGAATTTTAATTTTGGCGATGGGGAAACCGGAAGTTTTACGGCAACTCCGCTCAATCATATTTATCGTAATCCGGGTACTTATTCCATCAAATTAACAACTACTGATAATATCGGTTGTGTGGATACCATTACCAAAACTGCTGCCGCCAATATTACCAAGCCATTTGCAAAATTTGCAGCAGCGAGTACGATTTATTGTCCGGATATTGATCTTCAATTCCGTGATTCTTCCACCGGATCAAATCTTAGTTATCTGTGGGATTTTGGAGACGGAACAACATCAACAGATCGGAATCCTCTTCACCAGTATACCGGACCGGATTCTGTTTATACCGTTAAATTATTTATTGAAGATGCGCAGGGATGTACAGATTCACTGATCAGGGAACGATATGTTCGCATACTTTCTCCCAAGGCAGATTTTTCTATGATTGATACATCAGCTATCTGTCCGCCTTTGGAAACAAAATTCACTTCCCATGCAGCGGATTATGACTCTTTATATTGGGATTTCGGAGATGGCAATACCAGCAATCTGCCCAATACGAATAACTTCTTTAATACATACGGTAATTATACGGTTCGTCTGCATGCGATTGGATATGGAGGATGCAGGGATACTGCTATTGGCACTGTAAATATTTATAATCCATTTACTGATTTGGTATTTAATTATAATCCAATTGAAGAATGTAATGAGATTACCGTTGACTTCAACGTAGTACCGCCACCAAACACGAAATACTACCTGATTTTTAATGATGGTTCTGCGGATTCATCACAGGCGAATCAGATTACACACACCTATCGATTCCCGAATTTTTATCGTCCATTTGTTCGGCTGGTAGATAGTCTGAATTGCGAAGTTGCCGTAGGCAGCCGTCCAACCATTATGGTAAAAGGGGTTATACCTGCCTTCAATACCGATACGCGTGAATTCTGTGATAACGGCGCTGTTAACCTTAGTGATTTCAGTATTGGTAATGACAGTGTAACAATCCGCCGCTGGGATTTTGGAGATGGATCTCCCAATGTATTTGATGAGTTGAATCCTTCTCACCAGTTTACCCAGCCTGGCAGGTATGTTATTACACAACATGTAACAACGGAAACCGGATGTGAGAACAGTTTTACTGATACGGTAAGAGTATACAGAACTCCTGAGCCAGTCATTTCCGGACCGGATGAAATTTGTCTGTTTGAATTATTGGGACAGCAGGGTTCCACTGTAGTTCCCGATAGCGCAACGATCTGGAGATGGAGTTTAGGAAATGGACAAAATGCCAATACCAAAGATGTAACTGTTCGATATACCAACTCAGGACAGGCTGTCATGAATTTAACCGCTTCCGTTGCATTTGGTTGTTCAACCACTGTGTCCAAAAACATAACTGTATGGCCACTGCCTACCATTGACAATGTTCCTGAGATTATTATTCCATTAGGGTTTGAAACTACCTTACCCATAATTTACAGCGACAATGTTGTACAATGGGCATGGACACCTTCCACTGCACTGAGTTGTACGGATTGTCCCACGCCAATTGCTAACCCAACCTTCAACACCAATTACAAAGTCAGTGTGGTGGATGACAATGGTTGCAGGGCTTCCAGCAATATAGTGGTGAAAGTGATCTGTGAAAACAGGAATTATTTTATCCCGAACACCTTTAGTCCGAATCGGGATGGACAAAATGATATTTTCTATCCGAGAGGAAGAAGTTTGGACAGGATTCAATCTATGCGAATATTTAACCGTTGGGGTGAACTGGTGTTTGAAAGAAAAAATTTCCCGGCCAATTCGCAGGCAGATGGATGGAATGGAATGATTCGCGGGCAACAGGCGGCATCCGATGCTTATGTTTATATAATTGAAATCATCTGCGAAAACGGACAGGTGGTTCCATTAAAAGGAAATGTAACGCTGCTCAGATAAACCTATGAAAAAGATTACCAACCATATTACTCACCTCTTTCTGCTTTTGGCAGTCCTGGTGTCTGGCAAAAACAGCCATGCACAGGATATACATTTTTCGCAGTTTTATGAGGCCCCTTTATTAAGGAATCCATCACTTGCTGGCATATTCACCGGTGATGTCAGGGCACAGATTGTTTACCGTGATCAGTGGAACAGTGTAACCAATGCATTCAAAAGCGGATCGGTGAATGCAGAATATAAAATGCCGGTTGGCAGTGGTGATGATTTTATTACAGCGGGATTACAACTTCTGTTTGATAAAGCCGGATCGGTTTCATTATCGACTACACATTTATTACCTGCTATCAATTACCATAAATCATTAAGCAGCGATAGAAATATGTATCTCTCAGTTGGGTTCATGGGAGGGTTGGTACAACGCCGACTGGATCGCTCAAAAATTACAACTGATAATCAGTATATTGGTGGTGCCTTCAACCCAGCGGCTGCAGATGGAGAAACAATGATAAATGCGAATTACAGCAATCTGGATGCAAGCGTTGGCGCAAGTTTCAACAGTAGCTTTGGTACTGATCAGCAAAACAATTTATTTGTAGGATTAGCTTATCACCATATTAACCGTCCCAAAAATTCTTTTTACCGAAATGTAAATGAAGCACTTTACCCGAAATGGGTTGCTTCCGGCGGAGTTAAATTTGATGTAGGCGATCAGGCATTTTTTAACCTCCAGGCAGATTATTCAAAACAGGGTCCCACGGATGAAATTATTGGTGGTGCTATGTATGGATATAAAATAGGCGATCCGGAAATGCCGGACTATATTGTGCATCTTGGTGCATTTATGCGTCTTCGTGATGCCCTTATCCCTGCTGTAAAAATAGATTACAATCCATTTTCAATCGGGCTCAGCTATGACGTGAATGTTTCACAATTAAAGACAGCAAGCCAGGGAAGAGGTGGTTTTGAACTTTCAATTACTTATATTGGCTTTCTGAACAGAGATAATTCTACCAGAGAGAAAGTTTTCTGTCCCCGTTTTTAATCTGTCCCTCAGCAAAACCTATTGGTTAATGACTGAAGAAAAAATCCCGGCTTTTGGCCGGGATTTTATTTAACCTTTTGTGTACCCTGTTGTTATTTGAAAAAAACTAAATTTATGGGTATTACTATTGGCCAGTCCGCACCTTCTTTCAATCTGTATGATTCCGAAAAAAACAAAATTTCTCTTGACGACCAGAGAGGAAAAAATGTTGTTCTCTTATTCTTCCCGCAGGCTTTTACGGGGGTATGTACAACAGAGCTTTGTTCTGTAAGAGATTCTATCAGTCAGTATAATGATACCAATGCGCAGGTATATGGAATTAGTGTGGATTCAATTTTTACGCTGGCAAAATTTAAGGAAGCCCAGCAATTGAATTTTCCATTGTTAAGTGATTTCAACAAAGAAGTGTCTGCCAAATACGATTCTCTTATAGATAATTTTGTATTTGACATGAAGGGGGTTTCTAAAAGGGCGGCATTTGTTATTGACCGGGAAGGAATTATCCGGTATGCTGAAATTCTTGATAAAGTGACGGATTTGCCAAATTTTGAAGCGATCCGCGAAACGCTGGAGAAGATTAAGTGAATAGTGAATAGTGAATGGAGTGAATAAGGTGAAGAGGGTGAATTGTAAGAAAGTTACCCATTCACCTTATTCACTTTATTCACTCCATTCACTATTCTTCCCCGCGCAACGTTTCAGGGGGGATTTTATTTTAACAGCCGGGGATTGTATCTTTGAAAAAATAGGATTATTTTGTGACGAACGCTGAAACCCGAAATCGACTATGAGGATATTTTTTACACTATCCATAAGTCTGCTTTTAACATATACTGGATTTTCCCAGTCGGGTAAACCTGCGTCTGATCGTCCGGCAGTTCGATTTTACCCCAACCCTGCTGTAACTCAGATCACGTTCGATTTTCCAAAAGTTGTGTCACGTTCTTATACTTTTCAGGTATTCAATTTTCTTGGCAAAAAAGTGCACGAACAAAAAGATCTTCAGCCCAAAACCACTATTGATTTAAGTGAGTATTACAGAGGCATCTACATTTTTCAATTGCGCGACAATACCGGTAAAATTATTGATACCGGTCGTTTTCAGGTAGTTAAATAGGAAGAAAAGGAAACAAAGGGGAAAAAGTGGAGAAAGTGGAAAAGGCTATAAATCAGTATTTTAGAAATCACCACTTAGCCATTTCTTATATGTTTCTTCTCAAGGCTGGTACGGCAATTAAATTCTACCTGTTTTAACATCAAAAGGTTGCCATCAACAATGGTTCGCTCACCTTTTTCTCCTGCTGGAAGCAAATTCTTTACTTGTTTTCCGGCTGCCTTCCGAAAGCGTATGTGTTTTCTTGGATTTTTCCTGAAATATTAAAAATGCCGGTTTGTTGAGCCATGCTTGCTGGCTCCGGTGCAGGTCCGGCACAGGTGCGGTACAAGTCCGGGATAAGTCCGGGGATGCTGGGGAAATCACGGCCTGTTCTCCTTACATTTCCGGCCAGAGAAGGCATCTAAAAGCAGGGTGGCTACCTGATTGACCAATGTTTACCCAAAATACCCTTTTACGTAATTGGCAGTTATTGGATTTCCTGAAAAACAACTATGACGGTGCTTATAAATGGGATTTTCCCCTTTCTTCCTCCCTTATCTCCTCTTCCTCCATTGTCCCCTCTCCCTTCCTCAAACTACCTGCACAATCAAAAATTTCAGGTAATGGGTGTTTTCCTGTCCCCATACGATGGGATGATCGCTGGCCTGGGTTTGGTACACTACCTGACGGAGGGTGCGTTTGGCATCTTTGGCAGCCATCTGTATAATTTCGAGGAACAGCTCGGGTTGAACCAGATTGGTACAGGAAGTGGTAACGAGGAAACCACCGGGTTTAATTAGTTTCATCCCGCGAAGATTGATTTCCTTATAACCGGTAATAGCTTTCTGAAGGTTTTCTCTGCTTTTTGTAAAGGCGGGGGGATCGAGCATAACCACATCGTACTGACGTCCATCTTTTGCCCAGGCTTTTAGAACATCAAAGGCATTAACAGTTTCAAACCTGCAACGGTCGGCATATCCATTCAATTCGGCATTTCGATTGGCCTGTTCTACGGCAGATGGAGAAATATCGAGACCGAGGACAGATTTCGCCCCATAATGAGCCGCATGAATTTCAAATGTTCCGGTATAGGTAAAGGCGCCGAGCACCTCTGCATTTTTGACAATATGCTGAATGGCTCTGCGATTATCCTGCTGATCGAGAAAATAGCCGGTTTTTTGCCCGTTTTCGATATCTACCAGGAACTTCAGCCCATTTTCCTGAATTGTAATTTTTGTATCAAAGGGATCAGAGAGGAAGCCTTTGAGTTGGGGAAGTCCCTCCAGTTCACGAACCGGCACATCATTCCGCTCATAAATGCCTTTGGGTTTGAAAATTTCCTGAAGGGCAGCAACAATGGCAGGTTTCCAGTTATCCATACCAAGTGCCAGGGTTTGCAGTACGAAATAGTCGTTGAATTTATCAATAATCAGGGCAGGCATCCAGTCAGCTTCACCAAAAATAAGGCGGCAGTTTTCGGTATACCCGATTTTTTGGCGGTATTCCCAGGCGGATTTTATCCGGTTATAAAAGAATTTATCATTGATTTCTTCATCTTTTTTCCGGGTTAGTAACCGTACCAGAATCTGTGACTTAGGATTGGCATATCCTCTGCCTACAAATTTTTTGTCATGGGTGAAGAGATTGACAATATCGCCTCCATCAAGCGGGCCATCTATGGTATTGACTTCATTTGCAAATACCCAGGGGTGTCCGTTTTCAACGCGTCTGCTAATCTTCTTTTTCAGGAATACATTCGTCATATGGGCGCAAAGTTAGGGTGGATCGGGTTGGGATAAGACAAAATGTCCCGATTTGAACCTGTGGCAAAAAAATTGCCCTTATGCTCAGATCAAAAAACAAAGCAAACTGAACAGGCTATTGAGCGGTTTTCCGCCAATAATGGCAAAAATTGCTAGGTTTGCTGCCAATTTGTACGATATGGAAGAAAAAGAATTTAAGCCAACAGAGAACGAAATGGACATTAATTCAGACAGTGATGTACCGGGAACCAATCACCTGAATGAACCAGTAAAGGAAGTTGGTGAGCTGGAAAAGCTGGAATTGGAGATTGCCGATCTGAAGGACAAATACCTTCGCCAGGCGGCTGAATTTGACAATTTCAGGAAACGGACAGCAAAAGAACGGCTGGAATTGATTCAGACAGCCGGAAAAGAAGTGATTGGTCAGTTGCTGGAAGTGCTGGATGATACGGAAAGAGCGCAAAAGCAGATGGAGAACAGTGAAGATCTGACAGCGCTGAAAGAAGGTGCGCACCTGATCTTTAATAAACTTCGGACGGTATTATACGGGCGGGGTTTAAAACCAATGGAAACCATTGGCACTGAATTCAATCCGGATTTACATGAAGCGATTACCGAAATTCCATCTCCTGAGATGGCAGGAAAAGTAATTGATGAAGTAGAGAAGGGATATTACCTGAATGATAAGATTATCCGGTTCGCCAAAGTGGTAGTCGGTAAATAAGAAAATACATGTCAGCAAAAAGAGATTATTACGAAATATTGGGTGTTGGAAAAACGGCATCAGCGGATGAGATCAAAAAAGCTTACCGGAAAGTAGCCATGCAATATCACCCCGACCGTAATCCGGGGGATAAAACTGCTGAAGAAAAATTCAAGGAAGCAGCAGAAGCCTATGAAATACTGAGTGACGCTGATAAACGGGCGCAATATGACCGGTATGGTCATGCAGGTGTTGGGAATGGAGCACGTGGATACGGCGGTGGTGCCAACATGAATATGGATGATATATTCAGTCAGTTTGGGGATATTTTTGGTGACGATATATTTGGATCCTTTTTTGGCGGACAGGCAGGGGGCAGAGGCCGTGGCGGGCAACGATCAAGAGGAACCCGTGGCAGCAACTTAAGGGTAAAGCTGAAATTGAATTTTGAAGAAATTGCCAAAGGAGTTACCAAAAGCATCAAGGTTAAAAAATATGTTGGTTGCACCACCTGTTCCGGTTCCGGAGCCAAGGATAAAAGCAGCATACAGACCTGTGGTACCTGCGGAGGTTCCGGTCAGGTGCGGAAGGTGACAAGTACCTTCCTGGGACAAATGCAGACTGTTACTACCTGTCCTACCTGCAACGGGGAAGGTTCCACCATAACAGCGAAATGTGGAAATTGTAAAGGTGAAGGCAGGGTATATGGAGAAGAAACCGTAACAATTGATATTCCGGCCGGGGTTCAGGAAGGGATGCAACTGAATGTTTCGGGAAAAGGAAATGCCGGGGAGCGGGGTGGATCTCCCGGAGATCTGATTGTACTGATTGAAGAAGATGCACATAAGGACTTACATCGTGACGGTCTTAATGTAGCCTATGATCTGTATATATCCATACCGGATGCGATATTTGGAGCAAATGTGGAAGTACCGACTATTGATGGCCGTGCCAAAATAAAAATTCCGGCTGGCACACAGAGCGGGAAAATTTTTCGGCTGAAAGGAAAGGGATTCCCGGCAGTTAACAGTTATGAAAAAGGCGATCAACTCATTCATGTAAATGTCTGGACGCCGCAACATGTTAATGGTGAAGAAAAAGCAATGATGGAAAAATTGCAGCAGTCCGAAAATTTCCAACCAAAACCGGATAAGAACGAACGAAGTTTTTTTGACAAAGTCAGAGAAATCTTTTCATAATTAAAAAGCCGCAGATGTTTCATCTGCGGCTTTTTTGTTATATTTCTACTGAATTACGATTGCTTCCCATTTTTTAAACAGGTTAACAAATGACGGAATCAGGCTTTAAAACCCTGGAGCGAATGATTATTCAGCGTCTTAAAAAGGGGCTGGATAAACGATTAACCTACCATAATCTGGAACATACACTGGATGTATTGAAACAGGCTGAGCGGATTGCAAATGAGGAAGGCATTGTTGATCAGGAACAATTATTACATATAAAGATTGCTGCACTTTACCATGATACCGGATTTCTGGACACTTACAAAGGGCATGAAAAACGTTCTTGTGAAATAATGCTGGAAGATTTGCAGGATGGTAAATTTTCCAAGGATGAACTTGATACCATTTGCGGAATGATAATGGCTACCAGAATTCCTCAAAAGCCCAATGGCATCCTGGAAGAAATTATCTGTGATGCGGATCTTGATTATCTTGGAAGAGAAGACTTTCCTCCGATCAGTCAATCTCTAATGAAAGAATTCCTGGAATATGGAATTATTATAAAAGCTGCAGAATGGGATCCAATTCAAATTGATTTTTTTGAGAAGCACCAATATTTTACGAAAAGTTCCCGATCTATCCGACAACCCGGAAAACTGGAGCACTTAAAACTGCTCAAAGAAAAACAGTCAATACTGAATCTAACTAAAAACAAAGACGGGTAATGAGATCCAACCGGTTTTGGTTGAACCTATTGAATATACAGAGGAGTGAATGGCCGATCGTAAAGCAATTATTCTGGCTGCAATTCTTCCAGGGGGCGGGAATTTCTTTCTTTTTTACGGCAGAATTTGCCCGTTTTCTTGAAAAATTTCCGGTACACGAACTTCCCTGGGTTATGGTATTATCTGCCTTTCTGCTCTGGCTGACAGGCTTTGCATATACTGTACTGGAACATCATATTCCATTTAAAAAATTCAATGAAGGAATCATTGTATTCATGGCAGGAACCATGTTATTGGTTCGGTTGGGCAGCACCTTTATTACGGATGATTGGCTCTATTATATTAGCCTGGCCTGGTTTTATGTATTATATCTGTTAAATAACCTGGAATTCTGGGGAATTGCATCCAGGTTATTTAATATTAGGCAAAGTAAGCGATTGTTTGGTGTTGTAAGTTCAGGAGATATCCCTGCCAAGTTTATTGGATACACGCTGGCGTTGGTTTTTGTGCCCTATACGGGAACGTTGAACCTCTTATTACTCGGAGTTGTCAGCATGCTGATTTCCATTCCATTTTACCGCTCCATTGCAAAATCTGAGCATGTTCATTTTGAGCATCACCATGAATCCCATGTGGTTCATCATTCAACGCATCCTATAAAAAATCTATACCAGACATTTATTGCAAGTAAAATAATCCGAAGAATTGCCATCATCTCTTTACTTGCAACAGCCTGTGTAATAATTGTGAATTATGGATTTTATGCGAAAATAAAAGAATCCTATAGAGACGATGTAGAGTTGGCGAAATTCATTGCCTTTTTTATGGCTGGATTACGCATTGCGGCACTCATAACAAAAACAATATTCACCAGTCGTTTAACAACCAATCTTGGAATACAAAAATCACTTTTTATAACTCCATTGGTACTGGTCGGATTAATCAGCATGATAATTGGCATTTCTTTTATTAATCCGGATGAACGATTTATTTTTTACATATTCGGCGCTTCCTCCATTGCTATTGATGTAATGCGAACAGCCATTAATTCGCCGGTATTACTGACCATTATGCAGCCAATGCCGATTCATGAAAGAATGCGGGCCCATAATATTATTAAGGGAATAATGGATCCTTTTGCAACGTTATTTTGCGGCATACTATTACTTGTTCTATTTCACATACAGCAAGAAATCAATTTACTTACACTCTGTAGTACGCTCCTTCTGCTGGCAGGTGGATGGCTTATTGGAATATTTTTTGTAAACAGAGAATATCTGCAAATGCTGGTCTCCACTATTTCCAGCAGGTATTTCAGTCAGGATGATTTTACCTTAAATGATCAGGAGACTCTACACAAAATAAAGGATAAAATACGATCCGGCACGGAACAGGAAGTTGTCAGTATTTTATCAATGGTTGCCAGCAAACAAAATCCTCTTTCCTTAGAGTTGTTATCTTTATTTCTGGACCACAATTCCGACGCGGTTAAAAAAGAAACAATCCGATTAATCAGTTCAAAGGGAATAAGAGCAATGAGAAAAGACCTGGAACAGGTACTTCAATCAGGAAATGTACCGGAAGTAACAAAGGAAGCAACATTTGCTGTATGCAAAATGGCGGAAAAAGTTTCCGAAATTTCATCTCTGGCTGCCGGCGCAGAAAGTCAGCTTCATTTTGCTGCATTAGCCGGAATGCTTGCAAATAATAGCAGAAGTATCCGATTTTCTGCTGAAGAAAAGATAGCAGGTATGCTTCGATCTGCAAATCATGCAGATAAAATAACCGCGTTAACCATTCTTCACTCTGTATCAGATGAATATGACCATCCACTGATTTCTATCTTTTTATCAGAAGAGAAAAACCCTGACCTTATAAAAAAGGCAATTTCAGTTGTAGGTAAAGCTGCCTCTGGAGAAACGCTTAAGAGTTGTTTGAATCTATTGCCACAATACGAAAAACAGGTAAAAAAGGCCTTACTAAAAGCTGGTAGCCATGCGGTAAATCAGATTGAAACGCATATTCAGGCAACAGGAATTTCCGGCAGACAATTGACAGAATTAATTGTAATAATTGGAAAAATTGGAGGAATTGCAGCAAGGTCCTTTCTGGAGAAAATGATAAGAGGAAAAAATACGGATCTGCCTGCAACAATTAAATCACTTTACAGATCTAAGTTCAAAGCTGATCATTCCAATCGAATCCATTTGGAAGAAGTTGCAAGGGGATATATTCAGTATGCCATTGAATTGGTTTTCATGCAACATACATTAATGAAAAAAAATCAGGCAGCCATTTTATTACACAATGCAATCGAAATTGAACTGACAGAAATCAGGGAATTGCTTCTTTGCCTTTTCGGATGTATGTATGAGAGGGAAAGTATACAGAAATCCAGGAATGCATTATTGGCAAACAAGAAGGAGACGATTGCAAATGCAATGGAAATAATTGAGGTAACTGTAAAAAAGGATCTTAGCAAATATTTTTGCCTCTTATTTGAAGAAAGCACTATTGAAGAACGTTGCAATGCATTACGTTCAGTTTATCGGGAAACTGAATTCACTGAAATCAGCTCAATAATGCAACGTATTCTGTCAGAGAAACCAATCCTTTATCAGGATTGGACAAAAGCCTGTTCACTATATGTCTCAAGAAAATACACCATCCCAATAGATACGGTTTATTACAATAAATTTTTAGGCGCAGATAATATTCTGCTGCAGGAGACTGCACAATTTGCAATAGCTTAAATCCCGAATATGAATCAGCGTACCAGTGACAGATTATTATTGATTGAAAAAGTTTTAATTCTTAAATCACTTTCCATTTTTCGGGATACACCGGAAAATATTCTTGCTGATCTCGCACCTCTGATGGAAGAAGAAGAATATGAAAAAGATACGCTGGTTTTCAAAGAAGGTGAAATCGGTGACTGCATGTTTATCATTTACAGGGGTACAATCCGGATTCACAAAGAAGCAACCATTTTGGCTGAATTAGGAGAAAAAGAAGTTTTCGGCGAATTATCTCTTCTGGATGCCGAAACAAGATCAGCTAGTGCAACCTGCGTTTCTGATTGCACTCTTTTCCGCATTAATCAGGAACCCTTTTATGAATTAATTGATACCCGGCCAGAAATTGCACGTGGCTTTATAAAGATTTTGTGTAAGCGATTAAGGGCACAAAATGAACGATCCGTTCAACGACCTAATTAATCAGGGAGAATGGGTATTTTTCCCCTTGTGAAACAGTTTTAATTATCCTACCTTACAGCTTCTTAATATCCCGCCAGGAAAACATTTCGAAATCCGCCCTTCCTCATTTTTCGATCAAACGTACCCCTAACTGTAGTATAACCCCATCACCGGAATCAGACAAATGTAGTATCCACTATAGCTGCCTGGTTTCAAAACGTTTGAGCATGAGAAAAAAGGAATGTAACCGAATAAATTGGTTGCAATTAACAGCTGTACTTGTTGTATTACTCAGTAGTACAACGCTCTTTTCCCAAACAAAACTCAATGATTATCTGCTTTTTAGCGGCCAGACTGGTTGTACCGGCTGTGGCATCGAACTGGGTTCGGCAACCAATATCCGAAGTGGTAGGGTCGGAGGTTATGGGCCGATAAAATCTACCGGCTCAGCAACGATCCAGGCTTCCCTGCATACAGATTCTTATATACAGTTAACCAACAGCAATACTATTATAGGTAATCTCAGTGCAGCAAATAAATCCGGAATCAGTACCTCCGTCAGTATTGGGTCTAATGCCCAAATCAGAGGCAATATTGATGGAAATGGATCCATTTCAATTGGAGGCGGATCCATTACAGGCAATATTACACATGCTATAGGAACAACCTATTCCGGCCCACAGCCATCAACCGGAGAGGTCCGTGAACAGGAGCCAGAACTTCCGGTACTTCCGGCTTTGCCGTCACTTACAAGTTTCCCTTCAACTACAGGTAATCCAATAACCAATACCGGAACTTATACACCAGGTACATATGGAAAGCTGGAACTCAATGGTAATAAAACCATCACCTTCAGCAGTCCGGGTACTTATTATTTAAAAAATATTCGGAACACCGGCAATTTCAACAAATTCATTTTTGATTTTGGAACAAATGCGACTGGAATTTTCCGCCTGATCATAGAGGGAGATGTGGATCTTGGCAAACTGGCTGTAGAAATTAGAGGAACAGGATCAGCTTCCCGAATATATGCAGAAGCACAGGGAAACGGATCCACCTCAAAAGACCGCAAAACAGCCTGGACCCAAAGTAATGGAAGTACTGGTGGAACCATATCCGAATGGATGGGAACCATTTATGTTCCTAATGGAAATGTAGCGATCGGATCAGGGTCCAGTGTTTCCAAAATTACAGGCGCTGTTTGGTCAGGGAAACAAATATTAATTGGAAGCAGTGTTGAGCTGAATCATGTTGCATTGGAAACCTGCCAGGAGCCGCCACTTGCAAATGCAGGGGCCAATACCACGCTTTCCTGTGCAGGAGCCCCCTCCACTATTTTAAAGGCTACCACTGATATTCAGAATGCTCAATTTTCCTGGACTAATGCAGCTGGTGTAGTACTGGGAAATGAGGCAGAATTATCCGTAAACACCATTGGTACTTATACCGTAACAATTACCAATCCGGCAAGTGGATGCAGCAGTTCGGATGCTGTATTGGTTGAAGACAATTCAGATGTATGTCCTTTGTATCAACCTCCAGCCAGTGGAAAAGTGGAAAAAATAATAGGTGCAGAACTTGATTTTCTTTTCAAAAATCCTGGAGCCGGTCCTAATTCAGATCAAATTTTTCTGATCCAGAACAATGGTGTTTATATTGAGATAATTGTTTACGAAGGTAAACGGGCCTATGTACAGGATTTACTAACGCAGCCGGGAAATCCCTATGGACTGGATGATTTAATTTCCAATGGCGTTAATTCACTCATAATAACGGGTAAACTCCCAATCAACAACCTTCAGAAACTCAACACATTTAATGAAGACAACAGACGTAGTCCGGATGAAAAACTCATTAATTTCTGCAGACCCGTTTATCCGGCTATTACCGGATTTGGACAAACTTCCAGCCAGGGAGATACATCTATTGCAACCAATCAGGTAAGAGAAGCCTACCAATTATCAGGTGCCGGTGTAAAAATCGGAGTTTTATCAGACAGCTATAATACAACCGGCTCTATACCCTTGAATCCTCCTGATGGCGGACCTGCAAAAACAGATGTGCAAAACGGAGATTTACCGGGCGAGGAGAACACGAACTTTCAAACGCCGGTAGAAGTACTTAAAGAATTTCCCTATGGACGAAGATCGGATGAAGGAAGGGCCATGTTGCAGATCATTCATGACCTTGCTCCTGGCGCTTCCCTTGCTTTTAGAACCGGATTTGTTAGTCCGGGTGATTTTGCCCAGGGTATCCTTGAACTACAATCTATTGCACAGTGTGATATAATGGTGGATGATATCACTTTTATTACCGAACCATTTTTTAAGGACGGCAAGGTAGCACAGGCAGTAGATATCGTATCTGCAGCTGGTGTAAGTTATTTTTCAGCAGCGGGCAATTATGGAAACAAATCCTATCAGAAAGAATTCAGACCCGTTGCGGCACCTTTAGGCATTATTGGGGAAGCACATGATTTCAGTGGCTCGGGTGATCAGTTTCAACGTTTGAAACTGATACCGGGAACCTATACCATTGTTTTACAATGGCAGGATGATGTGTATTCTATTGGACCGGAAGCACAGGGAACACAGCATGATTTTGATATTTATCTAACCAATGACAATGGTTCAACGCTCTTTGGATTTAATAGAAACAATATTGGTGGTGATCCAATTGAAGTGATGCCATTTTATACAGAGTCCAATACGTTTACGAATGTTTTGATTGTTAAAGCTGGTTCAGCACCTGGTGCAACAACCACACCTGTAAATCTGAAATATATTATTTTCCGGGGTGAAGCAACCATTGAAGAATATTTGGAAGGGAGTAGTACCATTGTTGGACAGGCGAATGCAGCAAGTGCTATGACGGTAGCTGCTGTACGGTATACAAAACCCGACAATAATAGCATACAGGGCCCAATAAATTCCGAACTATTTTCCTCCCTTGGAGGCACTCCTGTAAATGGAAGTTTACGCTCCAAGCCTGATTTTGGAGCACCAAATGGAGTGAATACTACGGTGCAATTGGGAATCAATGATTTTGACGGAGATGGTTTTATTAATTTCTTTGGAACATCTGCAGCTGCTCCGCATGCAGCTGCCTCTGCTGCCTTAGTGATGGAAGCAAGCAGAAAATTTATCAGTCCGGTTACACTTCAACCCGCAGCTCTAAAACAATTATTATCGAATACAGCATTGGATATTGATGAGGGTGGCTTCGATTCGAGATCAGGATATGGACTTATTCAACCTCTTTCTGCTATTGGAAGTTTTGCAGCACCAGTTCCGGTACTGGAAAGTATTACATATAATCAGGAGCCTGGCGCTCCTCTCCCAACCGAACCGGGATTTGAATTTTCTATTAATGGCACCTTTTTCCGACCTACCTCACAGGTATTATTCAGATCGGAGGAATTGGATGCATCTGCCTATACCATAGTAAACTCAACTACAATTTTAGTGAAGCCAGGCGCAGTTACAGGAAATCCAACAATACAGGTTTATACACCTCCTATAAGCTCCAATGGCACAGATGGTGGATTTTCCGAAATCATTCCGCTTTTCAATCTGGTTAAAAAGAATATCACAATTGAAATAGTAGATACAACAAAAAAATTCGGAGAGCCCGTTCCATTGGACAGGTTTAGGGCTTTGATATTTATTGATGGAACTCCAATAGAACAATTGGGAATTACTGCAGCAGAAATCGGACTGGATAACCTGCAGTTTAGTACCAATGCCACCCAGTTTTCACCCATTAATTCGCCCTATTTCATAAGAACAAAAATGAATCCGTTAAATCCGGAAAACCCGGATGACCTAGCTTTAATGGAACTCTACAATTATCCTTCCACCAATCCGGATGGAACATTTTTATCACCAGAAACCGGCGATGGAACATTAAGGGTTTTAAAACTCCCGGTGACCATACAAGTGCTAAACAAAAACCTGGAATATGGACAAAAAATTGCAGACTTTGAATATACGTACGCGCTGGTTGACGGAACGCATGTTATTCAGGCAAATCAACAACAGGCTGTATTGGATGCAGTTCGCACAACACACCAGGAATTCCTGATAAATGATGCAAGTGCTTTGGTAGATGGACAACAATTAAGCGGCGATGAACTGGCCGGATTGGAGGACCTTGGATTCCTGGTAAGCCTAAGAGGGATCGTCAGCCTGCGGGGAATTGTAAGTCTGCGAGGAATTGTGAGTGGTGTACCGATTTATGAAACAACTCAGGTATTAGACCTTGCACCGGGATCGATTACACAATATCTTGGGAATGAGCCGGAGATTACGATGGAATCAGCGGAGGGCATTTCCAACTTAAGAGGAATTGTAAGCCTACGGGGAATTGTAAGTTTACGTGGAATCGTTAGTCTGAGGGGAATTGTAAGTACCTTAACCAATGCTTCTGCCATTGTTTCCAATGAGGGATCCGGTGATGGAAATAAAAACAATATAGCCGTTATTATAGATGAGTCAGACATTGAGGAAGGGGAAGGAATTTTAGAAGCATATCGATCAATTGCCCTGATAACAGGACTTACTGCTGGCAAACATAAAATCATACCTGCTGCATTATTATCAGAAAATTATGAAGCTACTTATATGCCGGCAGAATTGACTATCAGTAAAGCCAGATTAACTATTGGAGTTTCTGATAAGACCTATCCATATGGCACGGTTGATAACGCCTATGATACTACCGTTCAGTGGTTACAGTTTGACGACCAGCTGTCTGATGTGCTGACTGGTGAACTTGGGTTTACGGTACTGGATGCAAACCAACAAACTATAACAGGTTTGGTACCTGGTGGCAATTTCACCGTTGTACCTTCCGGTATAACAGTAAGGGAGCCTTCCAATTATGAATTGGTGGTTGACCCTGGTAATCTGACTGTACTTGCATTAACTGTTCGTGTTGATCCGGATAGCATTATCATAAAGGAAGGAGCTGCCCTACCCACCTATACATATAAGCTGAAGGGATTAAATGCAAATGATCTTCAAAATCTGCAGAATTTACAAATTCAGCCGCCGGTATTTGGAAGTAGTTACATTGCAGGTGGCACCCCTGGCATTTATAAAATTTCCGTTCTGTCGCCAATGGTCTTATCATCGCCATCGAGTTTCACTGTGCTTTATGAAGAAGATTCGCTTTATGTAAATCCATTCAGTAATTCAACCAAAAAAATCAAACCGATACTTAAATGTGTTGAGTTATTAAGAAATCCGGTAAATGGATTTAATTATAAGGCCAATTTTGCATATGAAAATGCGAACGCCTATCCTATTTATATTCCAATAGGAGAAGATAATACCATACTTGCCACAGGTAATTACAGCGGGCAGCAACCTACTTTGTTCATGCCGGGCGGAGGTAGTTTTGAAATTTACTTTGATGGAACGAAATTAACATGGATCGTTTATAGCTTTGAAGTAAATCAAAAAGCATCCGCTACCAGCGAAGCCAGTTCAAGTTCCTCAAAATGTAATGGGAAGGGTAAATCAGAAACAAATAATGAACTCGGTATGGCACCGGTTGATGACCATTCCGTTTTAGTTAACCGTGTTTATCCTAATCCGGCCACCCAGACATTAAATATTGAACTGGATATTGATGAATCGATAACTGCAAGGCAGGTAATTATCATTCACATGAGTGGTCAAAATCAACCAATCAGTACTCTCCATCAGTTGAGTCAAAACAAATGGCAACTTGGAATTAGTCACCTGCCCCCAGGGCAATATCTGATTAGTATCCAGTTGAAAAACACACGAAAAAATTTCAGATTTACAAAACTAAAATAGTCCTGTGACCAGAAACAAAATTGCATGATAGTAAACGGTAAACTTAGAAAAACAATAAAACTACCATACCTGTTACAACTGCTGCCGCTTCTGCTGATTCTTCAAATAGCAGGAGGGCAGCAGCCTGTTTTATCTGACTCTGGCAAAGTTGAGACATTGTTAAACCAAAGTCGTGAATTCATGAGTACATCAGCAGACTCAGCTTTTGAATATGCTCAACGGGCGGTAGAACATTCTGCTAAGACAGGATACAAAAGCGGACAAGCGCTGTCTGTTAAGACACTGGGGAATATCAGGTATGTACAGGGAAATTATATTGAAGCTATCCAATACTGGCAGGAATCGCTTAACCTGTATGATACTATTGGGGACAAAACAGGTGTATCTACCATTCTAAGCAATATTGGAGTGGTTTATTATAATCAGGGAGATAAAATTAAAGCACTTGATTATTATCTGCGATCATTAAAGGTAGCAGAAGAGAATAAACTAAAACTTCGCGAAGCCATTGCATTGAATAATCTGGGAACAGTATACCACGATAATCCGGAAACACATGACAAAGCGCTTGATTATTTCATTAAAGCGTTGCCCATGTTGGAAGAACTGGGTGACAGGGATGCATTTGGCACAACAGCTACCAATCTGGGTGAAATTTATACCGCTCGAAATGATGAAAAAACCGCGCTGCTTTATTTCGAAAAAGCATTGAAAGCATTTGAAGACAGCATCAGCATGTCTTACACCCTGAACAAAATGGGCAATCTGTATTTTCAGAAAAAAAATCCGGAGAAGGCGATCCAATACCATTTGCAGGCTTATAATATGACGCTTAAGCTGGATGCCAAACTGGAAATGGCGGAATCATTAATTGGTCTGGCAGATGCTTATCGGGAACAGGGATTTTTGAAAACAGCCATTTCAACTTATTTACAGGCTGAAGCATTTGCAAGAGAAACGAACTCCTTTGCGCAATTGGAAAAGTTATATAACGGCCTGGCAATTACCTATAAACAGGAAGAGGACTTCCCCAATGCATTAAAGTATCAAAATCTCTATTCTAGTGTAAAAGATTCCCTCTACAATTCTGCTTCCGATCAGAAATTATCAAGACTCATTTTCAATTTTGAAATTGAGAAAAAAGAAAATGAAATTGATCTTCTGACAAAGGATAAGGCGTTAAAAGAACTGGAAATAGCCCGCCAGAAGTTTGCAAAAAACGCCTCACTTATTGGCCTGTTATTAATCATTGCAATAGCTGTAATTTTATACCGTAACTACCGGATGAAAGCTAAAACAAATGCCATACTGGATAAAAAGAATGAAGAAATTGAACGACTGCTGTTGAATATTCTTCCTGCTGAAGTGGCCAATGAATTAAAGACGGAAGGTATGGCAACGCCAAAATACTTTGAGCAGGCATCTGTACTCTTTACTGATTTCAAAAGTTTTACAAAAATGGCGGATGTATTATCGCCACAGGAACTGGTTGCAGAACTGAATGAATGTTTTATGGCATTTGATGATATCATGTCAGCACATAAACTGGAAAAAATCAAGACCATCGGCGATTCCTATATGTGCGCAGGAGGAATTCCCACGCCTGATCCTGACCATGTAAAAAATATTGTAAATGCGGCATTTGATATTATCCGGTATATGGATAAGTGGAATAAAAAAAGGGCAGAAAAGCAGCAGGCACCATGGGAGCTGCGGATTGGAATTCATGTTGGACCAGTGGTAGCAGGTGTGGTTGGTAAAACCAAGTATGCGTATGATATCTGGGGCAGTACGGTGAATATTGCAAGCAGAATGGAAAGCAATGGAGAACCCGGACAGGTTAATGTATCAGAAAATGTATATGATATGATAAAAGGGGAATATCCCTGCACTTACAGAGGTAAAATAACGGCAAAAAATATAGGTGAAATTGACATGTATTTTGTTCACCAGCCGGATTACCAGAACAAGTTCGCTTTAAGCTTGGAAGCCTTGCCTTTGTAATAGATTTTTTTCGCTTTTTCAACTAATCCGATTAATTCCTGCTGCATCAGGTTCTCGGATTTTGAAATTGGCTGAATTATGGTAAGTACATCCTGCAGGTTGGCCGGTTTAACAAAGCGGGATTCTTTGAGTACAGAACCAAACAAGGTAATACCGGCGGCCATCCTATAGGTTTCAGGAAGGATTTGGAATGCATTGATTTTACTATTGTTGACCGTCCTCGTCATTTTATGCCGGATAGAATCTTTAGGTAATTTATAGCTGAGTTCGATAGTGGCGAGGGCTGCAGAAGAATCGTATTTCTCCACCGGAGTCAATTCAAAAATCGCCATCAGGGTATGCCCTGTTCCTACCTCTCCTCCTTCCAACAGACCTTCTCCATCACCGGATAAGGCACTGAATTTATTATCAAACCCGATAAGCCGGTAATGCTTGACATTGGTTGGAAAAAAACTTACATGCAGTAAAGCATCGTCTGCAATAGAATACATGGTTTGTGTCAATTCCTTTACCAGCACTTTTTCAGCTTCTTTTTCATTGTCGAGATAGGCAAAATTTCCGTTTCCTTTTTTGGCAAGTACTTCCAGTTTGGAGTCTTTATAATTTCCCATTCCCACACCCAGACAGGTAAGATAAATTCCTTTCTGTCTTTGCTGAACAATCATACGCTCCAATGCTTCTTCGGATGTTTCACCAACGTTAAAATCTCCATCAGTTGCCAATACTACTCTGTTATTACCATTTGGGATAAACGTACTCTCAGCTAGTCGATAGGCAGCCAGAATGCCTGATTCACCTGCTGTTGATCCACCCGGACTTAACTCTTCAATTGATTTATGAATTTTCTCTTTTTCGCTACCGGAAGTTGGCTGTAACCAGACACCAACAGTGCCCCCATACACTACAATTGAAATGGTATCTACCGGTCGCAGGTTATCCACCATTAATTTAAACGCACTTTTTAGCAAGGGCAGGCGATTGGGCATATCCATGGAGCCTGAAACATCAATAAGAAATACCAGATTGCTGGGAGGTATTTGAGAAAAATCAAGTTTTCGGGCACTGATCTTAACGTAAAACAACTGATTGGCTGGTTTCCAGGGACATTCCGACAAGTTGGTTCGGATATGAAAATCCTCACCAGGTTCAGGTGTTTCATGTTCAAGGGTAAAATAATTGAGCATCTCTTCAATCCGAACTGCATCCGGAGGAACGGTACTTCCCATATTCAGAAATCTCCTGATATTACTATAAGAAGCCTTGTCTGTATTGATGGCAAAATCTATGGTAGGAAATTTTCCCGCATCCATGTAATCGTTTTCGCGCAGGCTTGAATAGGTTTCTCCACCCACAGAAAAACGAGCCAGTTCAGCTGGTTTAAGGTCGCGGGTAATCGACATCAGTCTTTTTTCCGGCTGAGAGGCTTTTTTGACCAGCAGCGGCAGGACAAACGTATTTTCCCTGACACTTTTCATCAAAAAAGTACAGACTTTATATCCATCCAAACTAAGTGTTACGGAATCTTCTGCTTTTGCAGATGTAATACCAAAGCCACCGGAAGTACCGGAATAATAGAGATAGCCGGTAGAATGCATCGTCATTTTTACATTCGGAAGCGGTTTTTGGGTTTCATCCCGAATTTCGCCTCGAAAATAATACTGGCAATCTGCATGGAACCCAGCCAGAACAAGGAATAATATGGCAACTACAGTTTTCAGGACGGGGTAGTTTCATGCCGAAAGTTAGGTTTTATTCAGCACCTTCTTTTAACTTGTAAATCTCCGGAATATTGCGTCCGAGGCCATCATAATCTAATCCATACCCCAAAACAAACTTGTCCGGGATACTAAAACCCAGGTACTTGACAGGTACCGGGTAGCGGGTAGCCTCCGGTTTATGCAGCAATACTGCTAATTCGAGAGAGGCCGGTTGCTGGTGCCGGAGTTGGGGTAAAAACTCATTCAGGGTTTTACCGGTGTCAACAATATCTTCCAAAATAATAACATGACGATCATGTATATCTGTATCTAGACCAATTGCTGTGATAACCTGGCCAGTAGACTTTGTTCCTTTATAGGAGGCCAGCTTTATAAAACAGATTTCAGCTTCAATATGAATGGCCTTAAATAAATCAGATGAAAACATGAAGGAACCATTGAGAATTGCAATAAAAAGCGGCTTTTTACCAGCATAATCGCGATTTATTTCGGCAGCCAGGCGTTGAACCTGGCCATTGATTTCACTGGCTGTTAAATAAGGTTCAAATAGTTTATCTTTTACCTGTATTGCAGACATATCAATTCCTGTAAATGAGTAATTGCTGACCTTTGCGAAGTCCTGATCCACTCAGGCGATTCCAATCTTTCAACTGTTCGATACTCACCCCATATTTTTTACTGATTCCGAACAGCGTTTCTTTATCCCGTACGGTATGCTTAACAGCTTTGGCTGAAAGAGATGTTTGTTGCACATAGGATTCTGCAGGAGCCGGCGTATATACGGTTTCAGTTTTCGTAATTGGGCGTTTTGCCCCGGCCAGTAATGGCTGCCTGGGTGATTTTTCTTTCAGATAAAGCCGCTCTCCTTCTGCCGGTTCCATACCAGGCTGAAGTTGGTTCAGTTCAAGCAGGGAACCGTATCGAATTCCTTCTGCCTGAGCAATATCATACAGATTTTCATCACCTGATACGATATGGAAGAGTCCGGCACCTGTTTTGCGTTTACGTTGCAGGAAAATCAGCTGATCATCCATCAGCAAATCACCTTCACCGGGCGTGATATCATTAAAATCAAGCAGGCGCGATAAAGAAATCCGGTGTTCATCTGCCAATGCCAGCAAACTGCTGCCGGCTTTTGTATACACAACTTTTGTATCATTAATTTCAAAAACGCCTGAAGGATAATTGGTAATTACCGGCGGACCGGAAATTATTATTTCTGATTCTGCAGGAGGTCGAATACCTACCAGTAAATCAGAGGTTGGTGCCTTTTTGCCCAATGCAACCAGGGTATAATCCTGCAAATTATAGGTCTCGATCAGGCGAATCAGTAATTGAGAATATTTTATGTTGGTTGCATAGCCTGCTTTTTTCAGACCAAATGCCCATGCTTCATAATCAGTTGGATCCAGTTTAAACAGGAAAGAATACCGCTGGTTAGTTCGCAAAAAATCGGAATGATCACGGTAGGATTGCGCTGCTTCGCCATAACTTCTGAAACATTCACCGGCGGCATCATCATCATGATAAACTTTTGCTCCGGTCCAGCTTGTTTTACACTTGATTCCAAAATGATTATTGGATCGAAGAACCAGATCACTTCTTCCCGCTTCGGTTTCATGGATCCCCTGCGCCAGCTTGATGGAAGCCGGTACGCCGGTTCGCAACATTTCATCAACAGCCAACTGCTTATATTGCTGAATATAAGCCAGTACGGCTGGATTCTGCTGTGCAGTTAATTTTGACAGCATCAATATGGTCAGAAGCAACAGGATTGGATGTTTCATGCTTTAGTTTTTCCGGATTAATAAAAGTCCGTCCCTCAGTGTCAGCAGGCTGGTATCAACTCTTTTATCGGCCTTTACATGTTCATTGAATGCATGAATGGCTTTCGCATTTTTCCCGGTTATCTCCGATTCCAGTACCTGTCCGTGAAAGAGAACATTATCCGCCAATATCAGGCCACCTTTGCGTAAACGGGGCAGTACCAGTTCATAGTATTCAAGGTAGCCGGTTTTGTCTGCATCAATAAATACAAGGTCCCAGGTAAATGGAAGTTGCGGTATGATCCCGGCAGCCTCACCCAGATGCAGGCGGATTTGATCACCATAAACCGATCGCTTAAAAAACTTCTCAGCTGTTGAGGCATCTTCCTTTCTGATTTCGATGGTGTGTAAGCTGCCTGAAGCCTGGAGACCTTCGGCCAGACAGAGGGCACTGTATCCTGTGAATGTGCCAATCTCCAAAATATAGGCTGGTTGCAGCAGGCGGCTGATCATGGAAAGAAAACGTCCCTGCAATCGTCCGCTCAGCATATGTGCATGCGGATGATTCGCCTGGGTGAATGCGTTGATTTCCGCCAAAAGAGGCGGCTCATCAGAGCTGTATCGCTCTGCATAAAGATTTATCTGCTCGTCTATCAGATCCTGCAATGGGGGACAATTTGTGCAAAAATAGGTCCAAATTATTAGAAATTAGGCTGAAGCGGATGTTTACTGTAGAAATGAAGTACATGTTCTGCCACTTCATCTGCTGTATCAACTATTTTAAGCAGCTCCATATCTTCCGGGGAAATATATCCTTCCGTCAGCATGGTGTTTTGCAACCATTGCATTAGTCCGGTCCAGTAGGCAGTACCAACCAGGATCAATGGAACCTGAAGCATTTTTCCCGTTTGGATGAGGGTAGCAACTTCGAAAAACTCATCCATGGTACCAAATCCTCCGGGCATCATTACAAATCCCTGGGAATATTTGGTAAACATGGTTTTGCGAACAAAGAAGTATTCAAAATTCAGATTAGCATCCCGATCGATATAAGGGTTGGCATGTTGTTCAAAAGGAAGTTCGATATTTAATCCCACTGATTTTCCTCCGCCAAGCTGGGCACCCTTGTTGGCCGCTTCCATGATACCTGGACCGCCGCCGGAAATTATCCCAAATCCATCTTCAGCAAGGCGCTTTGCAACATCCACCGTTAATTCATAGGCCGGATGTCCGGGTTCGGTTCTGGCGGAACCAAAGATGGAGATACAGGGACCAAGTTTGGCCAGTGCTTCAAATCCATCAACAAATTCAGCCATTATCTTGAAAATCTGCCAGCTTGAATGTGCTTTTGACTCACTCCAACGCCTCTGTTTGGTCATTTTGATCGTGTCGTTCATAATTGTATGGCATCGTATGTTTACCTTACAAGAACGTAGATTTTCCTGGTTTAGTTTATGCCAGTGCCGGTTTTTTGGATATGATTAACAGGCCGAGGAAGGTGATCAGACCATTGATAAGCAATAGTTCAATTCCAATCTGATAACCGCCGAATAATTGATCTGCATTCTGACTGATGAAATAGCTGATTACGGGGGATATTAAACAGATCAGGGTTACAGCAAACGTATCGGCGAATTTTCTTTTTGTCAATATCCCAAAAGAAAAGAGACCTAATAACGGACCATAAGTATAGCCTGCAAGGTCCAGAATAACCCCGATGATGGATTTATTATCGATCCATTTAAATATCAGAATACATAACATGAATACAATAGTGAAACTAAGGTGCACCGTCATGCGGATACGTTTCTGACTTTTTTCATTAAGTGTTGGATTACGTTTGATTCCCAGCATATCAATGCAAAAGGAAGACGTCAGGGCTGTTAATGCACCGTCTGCACTGGGGAACAACGCAGAAATTAATGCAATTATAAAGATGACTGCTGTTATCGGTGGCAGGTAAGTAAGTGCTACTGTTGGAAACAGATCATCACCGGTAACACTCAATCCTTTTTGTGCAGCAAAAATATAAAGTAATCCGCCCAGAAGAAGGAAAAGAAAATTCACAAATACTATAATCACACTGAAGGTCATTATATTTTTCTGGGAGTCTTTCAGTGTTTTTACAGATATGTTTTTCTGCATCATTTCCTGATCAAGTCCGGTCATGGCTATCGTAATAAAAGCACCACCTAAGATCTGTTTAAGAAAAAAACCTTTGCTGTTGACATCCATATTGAATACATTGGTATATCCTTTGACAGAGAGGGCTGTCATGGTTTCCCCAAAGTTCATACCGAGGTTATTCATGATATAGATAACGCAAACAACCAGACCGAGTAACATAAAACTTGTTTGCAGGGTGTCTGTGTATACGATGGTTTTAACCCCTCCTTCAAACGTATAAAGCAGGATCATAAGCAGAATAATCAGGGAAGTGACCACAAAAGGGATACCCAGGTCATCCAGAATAAAAAGCTGCAATACATTTATGACGAGGTAAAGCCTTGCGGTAGCTCCGATGGTTCTCGAAATGATAAAAAACAAAGCTCCTGTTTTATAAGCGGTGAAGCCAAATCGTTGTTGCAGATAATTGTAAATGGAAGTAAGGTTCATTTTGTAATAAATGGGCAGTAATACATATGCTATTACTATATACCCAAGCAAATAACCGATAACCACCTGCATATAAGAAAAAGCGCTGGTTTCCACCGTACCGGGAACCGAAACAAAGGTTACGCCGCTCAACGAAGTACCAATCATGCCAAAAGCCACCAGCATCCAGTTGGAATTTTTATTTCCGATGAAAAAACTTTCATTATTGGAATTTCTGGAAGTGATATAGGCAACAACAAGCAAAACAGCGAAATATGCGATCACAAACGTGAAAAGCAGGGTGGAAGACATGCGCTAAAGATTTTATAAAATTGTCACAATGTAAATAGGAATACGCGTACTTTGACACAATTAACTATGAATATAAAAGCTATTGCTGTTTTTTGCGGATCGCAAGCCGGGACTAACCCGGTATTTGCCAAACACACAGCAGAACTGGGCAAATTATTAGCTATGCTCCAGATAAAACTGGTTTATGGCGGAGGCAAAAAGGGATTAATGGGAGTAATTGCCGATTCGGTTCTTGCGAATGGAGGTGAAGTAATGGGTGTTATTCCGAAGGTCTTAACTGAATGGGAACAACAGCATGATGGCATAACAGAATTGGCAGTTGTTCCTGATATGCATACCCGTAAACGGATGATGTATGAAATGAGTGATGCTGCCATCATTCTTCCGGGTGGATTCGGTACTATGGACGAATTCTTTGAAATGCTAACCTGGAATCAGTTAAAAATTCATGATAAGAAAATTTACCTGTTAAATTCCGGTAGTTATTTCCAGCACCTGATTTTGTTTATGCGGCAGGCAGAGAAAGAACAATTCTTATATGAACCGCTGGAAGAACGAATTATTGTATGTGATAATCCGGTTGAATTATTTAATAAGATTCAGTAATCCTATAATCCCATGTTGAAACCGACCGAAAGGAATATATTTTTCCCGTAAGGTGTGCTTGGGTTTGGGTAATAATCACTTTTATTCAGCAAATCATACTGGGCCATTATAATGAACCCTCCTACCCCACCTGCAGGTAAAAAGGCACCCGCACCAGCTAATAAAGAGGGGAGAATTTTGCCGTTTAGAGATGTTTTAGTTTCCTGGGGATTATAATCAATATGGCTTCCCCAGATATAATTCATTTCAGGCTGTAGCTGAATAAAACCCTGTTTAATTGGATAGAGTCGTCCGAAAACGTTCATACCTGCAACACCATACCTGTCTTTTGATTGGATTTCACCTCCAAATCTGTATTTGGTTTGGGAAAACTGTCCGTTAATGCCGATTCCAGCTGCAAAAAAATCATTGAATCGGTATCCAATTTGTGGTGATACGTTTATAAACGTAAAGTTTCCAAAGCTGAGGCCAAAATTCCCCCCTACAAAGAGCCGGCTTCTGTCAAAGCCTTTTGGTCCTTCTTCAGTTTCGCTATCATCCTGAGCAATTACGGATACAATCAATAAGCACTGGCAGATGAATGCCAACAGAATTCTTTTCATCATGGTGCAAATTTACTCTAAAAACTTGGACAGAGTGACTGTCTGAGGTTTCCATTTCCTTCACTGTAAAAACCATGTTTCAACAATGAAAATTCTATTGCGCCCCTTGAACTATTGTATTGTGAAAGCGGAGATGTGGTAACATCATAAGTAAAGCTCATCCGGAATTGTTTCCATTGAAACCCGACCAGCGGAATCAGGGATTCACCTACGCGGTAATACATGCCACCAATAAGTTGTGTTTCTCCATCTCCACTGAGGTTATAGTTAGCACTTAAACCACCAACAAGTTCCGATGCGGAAGCTTGTGATGTATAATAGACCATGGGATTTAAGATTACCTGCTGGTTCAATTTGGCGCTGGCATTAATAAAACCAATATAACGGGGAGAAAGTCGATTATCAAAACCCGCTTCAGTAAAAAAGGTTTCTCTGGGGCGGTTAATATGATGAACAGAAAATCCACCATTCAGGTACATGTCTTCAGTTGGGAAATAGGCATAATTCATTCCAACCTGCATATCCATATAACTGATGCTGGTGGAATTAAATACTACACTGGTAGGAACACCTGCATCAAAAAAACCGGTTGCAGAATTAAACTGATCAGGGAATTTGAGGCGTGTAGGATCGATTCTTTTATTTGCCCATCCAATATTAAAACCGGCTGATAATAAACTTGAAAATCCAAGCATCTGGTGGTAGGCAACAGAACCATACGCTTTGGTTGATGTCAGATTACCACTACCTGCCACATCTCTCAGGATTACCCCACCCACACCTAACCAACCGCTTTCAATCCGATCACGGAAAAGTTGTGCATCACCAAAAACACTGATTGTTTTGTATGGCACTTCCATCACATTGATCCACTGGCTTCTGTAATTGGCACCAATTCTGAAATCAGCATCAGGAATAAATCCCGTGTTTGCCGGATTGGTAGTAAGAGGGGAATTAAACCATTGTGAGAACCGTAAATCCTGAGCGCTTAGTTCATTTAATGAACCAAGAGCAAGCATACAGCTTAACCCAAAGCGCCACATAAGCATACCACGTTTCATCTTCTACTCTTTTTGTGTTATCGGATCAGGGTTATATCACCTTTTTTCGTTGCTTTCGTTCCGTCGGTAAATTCAACATCCAAAACATATGCATATACATCCATTGGTTGCAGGACGCCATTAAAACGACCGTCCCAACCTATTTTCATACTATTCGATTCAAAAACTTTTTGTCCAAGCCGATTAAAAATCATCAATCGCAATCTTCCAATTGCAAAGCCACGAACATTCACTACATTATTAGGAGCATTGCCAAGTGGAGTGAAGGCATTCGGAAGATCAACCCGGGGAGAAACAATTGCATCTACAGGAGCACAGGCGGTATCTATACAACCGGATATATTGACTGCGATGAGGCAGGCCTCAAATTGTCCGGTTCGGTTATACTGGTGTTCAACCGGTAATCTGTTTTGAGTATTGAACGTCTCTCCATCTCCAAAGCTCCAGGAAAACGCAATCGCATCCGGCGAAGATGAATTAAGGAAGGTTGTTGGTGTATTTTCAATAGGCGCAACGGGTGTATAGGTAAATGCTGCAGTTGGAGCTCCCTGCACCAAAACATCGCGGAATGTCTGGTCAACAATGTTACAGGTATTGGGATCCGTTACTGTCAGAGTTACCCGAAAAGTACCAGGGTTCGGGAAAGTTTTTTGCGGAGTTTTATCGGTTGATGTGGTACCATCGCCAAAATCCCACAGATAGGTTCGTCCTGCGATGCTGGTATTTTCAATTACCGGAGTATAAGGTGCACAGCCATTAGGCAATTCAAATCTTGCAACTACCAGAGGAGCCAGATTAAACTCTTTCATTATAGAATCACCGACATTACAGTAAATGGTATCCCGTACAAGTAATCGAATTTTGTAAGTACCGGCAGCCTGGTAACTATGTGTTACGGATTCTGGTCCTGCAATAACCCGGGTACCATCGCCAAAGTCCCAAAGAAAGCTGGTATCAGAAAATGGTTTCGAAGCCGGTGGAGTGGATAAATTATCGAATCGATAGGATAACGACTCACAGGGATCCAGTTTGACCGCATCAAAATCAAGCAGTGCTTCATCGGCTCTCACACGCATATTGATGTAGGCGGTATCTCTGATATTACAGCTATTGGAATCAACTGCAATTAACCGAACACGAAAATCTCCAATTCTTGTATAGGTATGCTGGATTTCAAAATTGGTTGTCCGCACATCGGGTGAACCGTCTCCGAAATTCCATTCATAGGATTGTGCATTGCGGATGGTATCTCTTAAGGTAACAGTTAATGGTACACAACCGGAAGTATCAAAAACACCTCCAATTGCAGCTGTTACACCAGCTCCAACTCCGGCGAAATTAAAGGCGATTTTTAATGCGGCAAGGTTACATTCGGCACCATTTCCTGATTCATGTGCGCCGGCATATCCATTTGAACAACACCATGCACCGGGAGTAACTGGGAACCTGGGTCTTTGCCCCCCGAGTGATTCACCATAGCAATTCGCGCACATGGCCTGGTATATAACACCATTCTGGTCGAAGCGGCTGGTTCCACCATCAACATGTTCGGAGAAATTCCCATTTTGACCAAAAAAGGTAGCATATAATAATTCCGTAGCATCTCTTTTTATAACAATAAAATAAAAATCATTGTTATCGGTATTGCGTTTTATTGCATCAGGTGTTACCGGCATTCCATTGGTTCCCTGCATGGGATATTGGGCAAGATTGGTTCCGCCCCAACCTGATACATACACATTTTCGCATCTGTCAACCAGAAATGCAACGGGTGAAATATTGGGAAGTGGGCTGCTTGTTCCATAGGTGGTGGTATAATACCAGGCCGACAAATCAGGACGAAGTTTTCCAATAAATTGTTTTGCACCGTCAGTTCCATAAATCGCATTTACTTTAGCCCAGTCACCATAGGTAACGCCCATTATATAAGGATCACCATCGCGATCAAAATCAAATCCCAGAATAGCATCTGCACTGGAAGTTCCGATATAGGTTGATTTTCTGTGAATGGTTCCATCATTGGAAAAGATCGAAATAAAGCCATCCGTACGAGCCCCCTGAAATGTTTGTCCGATTGTACCGGATTTATCGCCGGGAAAATCATTGCTCATAGTGGAACCACAAACCCATATATCGCTGGTTATTGGATTGATTCCTAAAACGAATGCAGCATCCATATCAGATCCACCCAGGTAGGTGGACATTAAAACCGTTGACATGGAAGGATTGGTTTTTATAAGCACCGCATCCTGTGTACCACGCAATGCTTTATAAGGTGCGTTGGCAGTTGTATAAAAATTATCAGACATGGTACAGGAAGCCAGGTAAATATTTCCAGCCCGGTCAATATTCACTTCACTCCTTGCATCATCGCCATAAAAATTAATAAGTCCTCTTGGAGAGCCGGTATGACTGTCGCCTGTATTAAATCCATCGCTGCCGTCACCTCCAATCCGGATCGCGCCAATTCTTGCAGTGCCGGTTGGATTCAGCTTTACTAAAACAATATCATGTCCACCCTGTGGACCATAGGATTGAAGGGAAGGAAAATCAGTGGAATTGGTTCTGCCGGCAATAACCAGATCACCCTGAGGGTCCACGATCAGACTATGAGGCTGATCGGTGGAAGATCCGCCAATATAAGTAGCATATAAGCGCTGAGAGCCCGTGGGATCAAATTTCATAATCCCCATATTAAACGGACTTTGCGCACCCTGTGCCCTGAATTGCTGTTGAAACGCGCCGGGAGAAACGGGAAATCCACTACCAAACACGATACCGCCACTATATAAGCTGCCATCCGGTCCATAGGTGGCTGTATAACCCCAATTGTCTGAGGTGCTGCCGGTAAATGTTGAAAATATTAGCGTTGGGTCAATAATCAGTGGGGTAGATTTATCGTAGGTGTCAAGTACAAATTGCACCTGATTACCTTTCAGCGAATACCGGGAAGGAATTTCTGTTCTTCCTTTAGCAGAAGACTGAAAGGAATAGGGTGGCATTTCCCTGACTTCTCCCACACTGGTTTTTAAAACCAGTTCGCCTTTACTGATTGAAAGTTTATCAACGCCATCGTACCGCATCAGGATCTGTGATGGATTTCCGCCTGGGTGTACAATGAATTCGTATTTTAAAAGTCCTTCATCTGTATAATATCTAAGATCAATTTTCGGATATATATCCTTGTATGTAACGGTTCCGTATACCCGACAACCAGCTGCAAATTTGGACGGATCATTTCCTATGAAATAAGAAATATTACCAGGAATTATTTTTTCTGGCAGAACGCTGGCATTGGAATTCATTCCAACCAATTCCATTTTATACGCGTGGGAGCGAAACAGGATGGATTCAGCATCACCTTCAACAGGTGCAGCAACCGCTGCTTTTGATGATTTGGATTTATTTCCTTTTCCTCCACTACCTCCACCACTCTGCAGATTTTCATGATCAAGGTGGGCATGTGCCGCTAGTTTTTTTAAATCATCGGGATGGTGTTGAAGAATAGTAAACCCATTTTTCTGGAGGAAGAAAGCGCCGTTTCCCAGCTCTCCCATAAAAGTTACAGATGGATCCCACTGCCCTTTATTCTCAATGAATTCAAGGCCATTGGTATTCTTTTGGGCCAGGCCGGCAAAAGAAAATAGGGTCAAGATGAATATTTGGATTATGCGTATCAAGGTCTATTGAATTTACGTCAAATTATCTTCATTCTGTTACAGTAGATTTACGAAATTTTGCTCCATGCCAGTTTTCCTTTTTGGGACTGAAGGTAGATTTTTAGTGCATTATTTTCCTGCAATGCCAGATCAGGGTCAATATCCAATAATTTTCCTGTCTGGTATTTGGCTGCATCCAGCCATTGTTTATCCCTTACCAGATCAGCTAATTTGAAATTCAGCAGCCCACTTTGCCTGGTTCCTTCAATATCCCCCGGTCCGCGTAATTCAAGATCTTTTTCAGCAATCAGGAAGCCATCATTGGTTGCACACATTATTTTCAACCGTTCACGGGCCTCATTGGTTAATTGGGTGCCTGTTAATAATATGCAAAAACTCTTTTCACTACCTCTTCCCACCCTTCCCCTTAGCTGATGTAATTGGGATAAGCCGAATTTTTCAGCACTTTCTATGATCATAACGCTTGCATTGGGCACATTTACACCCACTTCAATTACAGTTGTAGCCACCATTATCTGAGTATCATTTTGCACGAATCGTTGCATATTGGCTTCTTTGAGGGCAGGCTGCATTTTTCCATGTACCATACTTATCCAATATTTCGGCTCAGGGAAAAAGGCCTTAACATTTTCATAACCTCGCATCAGATTTTCGAGATCCAGTTTTTCGGATTCTTCGATCAGCGGAAAAATACAATAGGCCTGTCTCCCTTTTTGAATTTCTTCTCTGATAAAATCCATGACATTGGCTCGCGCATAATCATAACGGTGAACCGTGGTAATTGGTTGCCTGCCAGGAGGCAATTCATCGATAACACTATAATCAAGATCGCCGTAAGCGGTCATTGCCAGCGTTCTGGGAATTGGTGTTGCGGTCATAACCAGAACATGGGGAGGAATGGTTGCTTTCTTCCATAACCGGGCTCTTTGTGCTACTCCAAACCGATGTTGTTCATCTATAATGGCCAGTCCGAGTTGTTTGAATTGAACAGGATCTTCCAGTACGGCATGGGTACCAATCAGAAGATCCAATTCACCTGCGGCCAATTCGCTGAGAATTTTTCTTCTGGCAGCAGTTTTGACTGACCCCGTAAGAAGTGCAATTTTCACCGGCATATCCTTTAACAGCTGACTGATGCTGTGGTAATGCTGGGTTGCGAGAATTTCAGTAGGAGCCATCAGGCTTGCCTGAAATCCGTTATCAACTGCCAGCAGCATAGACAAAAGGGCAACCATGGTTTTGCCACTTCCAACATCTCCCTGCAACAGCCTGTTCATTTGTCTGCCCTGCCCCATATCCTGGCGGATTTCTTTCAATACTCTCTTTTGCGCTCCGGTTAATTGAAATGGGAGATGTTTATGGTAGAAGGTGTTGAACTGCTCACCAACCTGTTTGAACACTACGCCTTTAGAGTATCGGTGGCGTTCGAGTTTAATCAGCGCCAGCCTTAGTTGGGCAATGAATAATTCTTCAAATTTTAGTCGGGCAAGTGCTTTTTGATAGGCCGTTTCAGATGTTGGAAAGTGAATTTGCTGGTATGCTTCAAAACGGGAAGGAAACTGGTATTCTTTTAAAATTGCAGAAGGTAAATTTTCAGGCAGGTCTCTTTCCTTAAGTGCTTCGAGCAGGCTAAAACTCAGCCTTCCCAATTGCCGGCCTCCAAGTGATTTTGCTTTTAGTTTTTCCGTACTTGGATAAATTGGTTCCAGAAAGGCTTTACCGCCGGCTTTGGCAGGGGTATAGGTTTCCATTTCCGGGTGTGTTATCTGCAGACTCCCATTGAAATAACCCGCTTTTCCATACACCAGGAATGCCTGCCCCACCTGAATATTTTTTTGGATCCAGGATATTCCCTGAAACCATACAAGGTCCATCGAACCTGTTGCATCTTTTAGTTCTGCCACTAATCTTTTTGCCCGGTTCTGACCAATCAGTTGAACAGACTGTATGATACCGGCAACCTGAATATAATCCTGATTGGATTGTATGGAACCTATCGTCATCACCATGGTTTTATCTATATGGCGAATCGGAAAATGGTCCAGCAGGTCTTTAAAGGTGAAAAGTTGCAGTTCTTTTTTCAGCAGATCGCCCCGCAAAGGTCCCACTCCTTTCAGGAATTCAATTGGGCTGGATAATATTTGAGCATCAAACTGGATGTTGTAAAATTTGGAGCAAAATTAGGGCTCCTGACTTACTTCTGGGATTCTTTCAAACCGGTATAGGTTTTTGGTGTAGGTATAAATTCCTTGCGACTGCGTTTCACTTTAAACAATGCCCGTAGCATGGCAATCATAAGTCCGGGCAAACTTAGTAATGCTTTTATGGTTGGAGATGAATAATATCTTGAGGGCATCGCAATGGCCAGAGTGAGCAGAAAAAACAGCAAGAGACTAAGCCACCAACCTGGTACCGGAAAGAAAAATGCCCAGCCTGTGGTATATCGGATAATGACAAGTAAAATAATCGCTGAGAATACTACCAGGTATAAGGAGCGCGGTAATAATAAATTTTGCACCAGTTTATTGTAATAATGGCGGTCTTTTCTGATGCCGATCATATCAGGTTCCCAGAACATACGTAAATGATACCATTGTGCTTCCAGCCAGCGGAGGCGTTGTTTTTCAAATACATCATGGCTGGCAACTTTTTCGTCCAGGACCCAGGCTTCCGGCAGGTAATGCATTTGAATACCCCTTTTCAGAAGTTGCATGTCTATTTCCCGGTCTTCACCCGGGTTTTCCAGGATCGGTTTCCAGTTAAAAATTGCTTTCAGTAAATGAAATTCAACGGCCATTCCGGAACCGGAGGGCGCTGCAGAAAATCCAAGAGATTGCTGACCGAGTCGAAACAGGTGATTGTTTATTTCTTCACTGATGGCATCGAGTAAAGCCACACTGGTTTGTTCATTTTTTGCCGTGCGATGGCATTGAATAGCAAGATGGCCGGCTTTAAACGCATTATTAACAAGAAGAAGGCAATCCGCTTTCATAATATTATCAGCATCCAGCAACATTACAAGTTCATACTGCCCGGTAGGAAGGGTATCGAGTGCAGCATGTATGGACCTCGATTTCATTCTGGTATTTACTTCAAGTACGTTTGCTCCCATCTTCCTTAAATCTTCAACTGTTCCGGACTGCAGGGTATCCGCCACAACCATTACATTGAAATTAGAGGAAGGATAATTATGGTTCAATGCTTCTTCCACGGTATTTCGGATGATATGATCATCCCGAAAACTGGGTATGAGAATCAGAATCCTGGCATACTCTGTTGCTGCTGGTATTGGTTCATCACGGTACATAAGTCCGGCTATTGCAACAACCAGCAAATAGGTTATGCTGCAAAACAGGTAGATGAACAGAAGTAAACCGGCTATGTATAAAAATGTTACCACATTAAACGGAAAAATATAAAAAAAGAACTGAATTTACCAGTGAACCTAAAAAGCCGGCTAATTGCCGGCTTTTGGGGTTCTTTGTTTGATCAGTTATTTTATGAAATATTTGATTTCTGAATAAGTGCGGGCGGAGTATGCGCAATAATCCAAAGATCAAATAGAAAATTCTGTTTTCTGGCGTAGGTTATGTCCAGTTTAATCCGGTCTTCCACCGACATGCAGTGACGGTCTTTTTTCCGGATCTGCCATAAACCAGTTATCCCTGCCGGGGCCATGAACCGCTGCGACCATTCATCAGTCGTCAACATTGCTGCTTCATACAAGGGTAACGGGCGATTACCAACGATGGACATATCGCCAAGCAGTACATTGAAAAACTGAGGCAACTCATCCAAACTGGAATTCCGTAAAAACCGTCCAAATCGGGTTGCACGCGGGTCATTTGTTATTTTAAAAAACACACATCCATGGTCTTCATTGTATTCATTGCGGTGTTTTACTGCATCTTTCTGTGCTTCTGCATCCATACGCATGGTGCGGAATTTATAGAAATTAAAAATGCGGTAACCGCGACCAGCTCTTTTGGAAATATAAAAAACCGGACCACGACTTTCGAGACGAATCGCGATTGCAATCAACAGCATCAACGGACTCAACACAATCAATGCGATAAGAGAAATCGTTATATCAAATGCACGTCGGCCAAATCCGATGGGTGTCACTCTTGCCTGCTCAGCCAGTTTCTCCATCCGGAAACCAGTACGGGTGCAATTTTTCTTTTTAACTTTAGCAAGAAAATCTACACGTTGAATCAGCTTACCATCAGCCTTGCGGGTATCTATAACATCGTCGAACAAACGCATCAGAATGGATGTGTCTTTTGCATCCACCGAATTACCAGCTGTATCCATGATAACCGGAATCGCCATAAACTTTTCCAATGATTTCAGGTAGGCATTCAGGTTAGCTACTTCAGAAAGATCCAAATTTCCATCAACAATAATAACTTGTGGTATGGTTTTTGATTGCAAATCAATGCGCTGTAAGATTGCGATGGCTTTTGCAACAGATTCTGCTGCATAACCACCTTCAAACAGGCTGATTAGGTAATCAATATTTCGGGTATTCTTTCCAATAAAGAAGAATTCCCTTGAATGCAAAACCGCCACTGGTGCCGTTTCGTTCTCCCTGGTAATTGAATACCGGCGGTAGACGGGCGTTTGTGCGGTTATGGGAGTTAATGGTAAAGTTTGTTCCATTCAGGTAAGATTTTTTACGAGGAAATTATCAGACCACTTTTAACAGCTTTTTCGAGCCGGCTACGGGTGATTTGATCAAAGCTTCCAAGGTTTTTGTAAGGTCAACCGGATTGAAGGGTTTGTGAAAGGCGGCTTCCACACTGTAACGGGTACATACAGTTGCAATTTCTTCCTCTTCCAAAGAAGATATTACCACCATAGGTATATTCTTATAAAGCTCACTGGTTTTAAAATATTCCACAATCTCCCAGGTATTGATATCCGGAAGTTCAGGATCCACCACAATTGCTGCCGGTAATTCAGACTGTGTCAGCCAATACATGGCATCTCCAGCTTCTGATGCAGTGATTGCAGAGAATTGGTCATTTAATACAGTGTGCAGTAAAAATCTGATCGATTTACTTGCTGTGATTACGAGTACTTTTCTTTTCATCCTTGAATAATTAAGTTTTGTTAGAAACTCAATTTTTCAATAGGAATTCAATTGGAACGGTTAGGCTTTCAATGGGTACTTGGAACGATCAACATCAGTCAGCCTGATGACATATCAGAAAAATACTACTAATGGGGTGAGTTCTTAGGATTGTGGAACGGTAAGCAAGCGACCTAAGGGGATGTACTTAGGTTTCGTTGGGTAAAAGTAATATATATTTCCATTTTAAGAAATCTATGGACGTTTTTTTTCAAATTCAGCGTAAAACTACCTGTTTACCACCCAGCTTATTTTGCGCCTATTTAACGGGAACCCTTATGCGGGTTGCTTTTTCCCATTTTGCATCCTGTCTGCCGGACAGAAATCGAAACAGTCCAAGAAGAATTGCCCAGTGCATAAAAACAAAATAATACGGTATAAATACGATCGGCCATTTCGTATTAGTACGTGCCCCTAGCCAGCCCAGAACTGCCAGGCCATAAAAAACCAGCTGTCCCAATGCTGCCAGCTGATAGATACCACCACTATCGCACACAACCAGATAGATGGTTGACAACCCTAAAAGCACCAGGGCAGGCGCTGCCAATACCCATCGGAAAACACGATGAGATAAAAACTGAAAAAATAGTATCGGATTTGCTGACCAGGACCAGCTTTTCCCCAATCTTCCCAATGCCTGAAATCCCCCTGCAGCTATACGGATTTTTCTTTTCTGTTCTTCCTCCAGGTTAAAAGATCCGGTTTCCATTGCTATGGCATCCGGTTCATACCCGATCCGGTATCCCTGTTCGCAAATCCGCATGGACAAAACAAAATCATCCAGTATAGTATCTGGATCCAATGCTTGAAAAAGGACGGTACGAAAAGCAAGCAGTTCGCCGGCTGCTCCAACTATGCTATAGAGCCGGGCATCATTTTTTTTAAGAAAGGATTCATATTTCCAGTACAAGCCCTCCCCTTCTGCTGAAAGTTCTACCCCATCTGCCATCCCAACCTGTTTCTCTCCGGATACAGCTCCAATGGAAGAATCTGAAAAATGTGCTACAAGATATTGAACTGCTTTTTCATTCAGCAGGGCATTTGCATCAGTGAGCAGCACTATGGAAGAGTTTACCAATTCCATCGCCCTGTTTATTGCCGCAGCTTTTCCCAAACGATCTGTTGCGTGCAGGAGCTCCACCTGGGGAAATGCCTTTACAATCTGATCAGTACCATCCGTTGACCCATCGGTTATTACGAGCACCCTAAACTGGCTGCGGGGATAATTCAACTCCAGTGTGTTTCGGATTTTGGCGCCAATGAAACTGGCCTCATTGTAGGCCGGAATCAATACCGTTACCGATGGCCAATCGGCTTCTGCCATGGATGGTACACCATTTTTACTCTTTGCTTTCACAATTAGATAAACGATTATGCCATATCCCATATAAGTATAAATCAGGATTAGCAGGCTGATCCAAAATATTATTTGGCAGAATATTTCCATCAGTAGGAAAACTAATCAATTCTGGTCAGCTACCAGTGCGGCAGCTCCAAAAACACCTGCACTATCACCCAGCAAAGGCGAAAGAATCGGCGTATCAAGCCGGTTATTGAAGATATATTGCTCCAGACTGCTTCTTCCACTGCTATAAATACTGGCTATATTTCCAACTCCTCCTCCAACAATTATGGCATCCGGATCAAGCAAGTTGGTAATAATAGAAACCGCTTTTCCAAAAAATTGATGCAAGCGATCCATTGTTGCTACCGCAGCGGCATCTCCTGCTTCACTTAAGCCAACTATTTCTTTGAGTGTTTTTTTCAAACCGCTTTGAGTAGTATAAAAGCGTTGAAGGGAAGGCCCGCTTAAAATAGTTTCCACACATCCCGCACGTCCACAATAACAGGGTCCGCCGGAATCATCCAGAAAAATATGTCCCCATTCTCCTGCAATTCCATGTCTCCCATTCCAAACCTGCCCATGGTGAACGATTCCACCACCCACACCGGTTCCCATAATGATTCCAAAAACAAGCCGTGCGTCCGGAACATTCTGTTTGATGGCACCCCAATGTGTTTCCGCCAGTGCGAAACAGTTGGCATCATTTGCAAGTACAACCGATATACCTAACTCCTTTTCCAGATCCGCCTGCAGTGGATTTCCATTGAGTGCCGTACTATTGCAGTTTTTCATGGTATGTAATACCGGATCCAATACGCCCGGCGTACCAATACCTATTCTTTCCGGTGTTAAGCCGGATTCTTTACTCATTTGACGTACCAACACACCAATTTGCGAAACAATGTGTTGATAGCCTTTTTCAGCCTCTGTCGGAACCCTTGTTCGAAGAATTGGCGTTGGATCTTCTAAAGATGGCAGGATGACCCCTTCAATTTTTGTGCCCCCCAAATCAATTCCCCATATGGCAGTTTGCATGCTCGTTTATTTGAGAACTAAAATAATCAAACTTTGATCTCTTTCATCCTCGGAACCAATACATGCATAATACACCAGGCTACCAGATAAGCCACGGCACAAACAATAAACAGAATAAAATAACCTACTTCTATCTTGCCTAACGCTTTGTAATGATCAAACAGGAGTCCGGCCATTTTTGCAATCAGAATCCCTCCGATTGCACCCGCCATACCACCTAACCCGGTTACGGAAGCAACGGAAGATTTAGGGAACATATCAGAAACTGTGGTAAAAATATTGGCACTCCAGGCCTGGTGGGCTGCTGCTGCCAGCCCGATAATAAGGACGGCATACCACATATTAATACTTCCCAGCCACTGGGCAGACATAACGGGCAGGGCGCATAATGCATAGATAAACATAGCAGTTTTGCGGCTTCTGAAAACAGGCCATCCCGATTTAATAAACCGCAGTGGTAACCAGCCTCCCAATACACTTCCAACGGTCGACATCAGATAAACCAGTGCAACCGGAAGAGCCATCGCTGTATTTTCTGTCTGGTACTCCGCCTTTAAAAAGGAAGGAAGCCAGAATAAATAGAACCACCAGATCGGATCAGTAAGAAATTTACCCATCACAAATGCCCAGGTTTGGCGAAAACCCAGTAAACTGAACCAGCTCAGTGTAGGTTCTTTTGGCGTATCCACTGCTGTTTCGATGGTATCACTATTGATAAAGGCTAATTCTTCTTTATTCACTTTGGGATGAGTGGCCGGATTACCATAACCTTTAAACCAAAAGAATAGCCAGATCAGTCCGGTTGCTGCAGTAAGTATGAATGCCCATTGCCACCCCCATTCTACAGCGATATATGGTACAGTCAGCGGTGCAAGGATTGCTCCCACATTGGCTCCTGAATTAAATATACCCGTAGCAAGTGCGCGTTCCTTTTTGGGGAACCATTCTGCCACTGTTTTGATGGCAGCCGGAAAGTTACCTGCTTCTGTAATTCCCAATGCGGCCCGGGCCATGATAAAACCAAGCGTTGAACTTACCAATGCATGTCCGACTGCAGCAATACTCCATCCGACAATGGCAAGCGCATATCCCATCCTGGTTCCAATTTTATCTACTAAAGGCCCCATCAATAAAAGACCAACTGCATAAGACAACTGAAAAGCAATTACAATATTGGCATAATCCGATTCTGTCCAGTTAAACTCTTTTTCAAGCGGACCTTTCAATAAACTGATAACCGCCCGATCCAGATAGTTAATCGTAGTAGCAAAAAAAATCAGTCCGCAGATCGTCCACCGATAGTTCGATTTTGAATTTGTCATATGGTCAAGTGCTTTATTTTACCTGCTTTACCAGCTCAAGTGCCGTTCGTGTTTGTTCGGTAATTGCAGTATAGTTACCACTTGCCAGTAATTCCTTTGAAAGGAATTTGCTACCCAAACCAACAGCACTTACACCTGCTCTGAACCAGGCTTGTAAATTTTCAATCGTTAATTCCACGCCTCCTGTAGGCATGAAATAGAGCTCCGGAAATATATCGCGGATTCCTGCCATAAAGGAAGGTCCCAGCAAATTACCCGGAAATAGTTTTATGAATCCTGCGCCGGTTGCCTGTGCCAATAATATTTCTGATACCGTCATTGCGCCGGGTATCCAACATTTTCCTGCTGCATGAACAGTTTCACCAACTTCTTTCACTGTACCCGGACAAATAACAAAATCTGCTCCGGCGTTCAGAAATTGTGTTGCCTGGGCCGGTGTTTTAATGGTACCAATGGCGAGTTGTAAATCCGGCCATGCAGTACTTCTTAGTTGCACAAGCCTGCTGAAATTCGGCAGCGCCTGTTCTCCTCTATTGGTAAACTCAACCAACCGGATGCCTCCTTCATACAAGGCCTGAATAGTTCGCTCACATACCAATGGATCCTGATGATAGAAAAGTGGCAATACTGCCTGTTTGCGGAGCGCCTTATATAGTGCAGTATTGTCAGACATGAGCTTGCATTTTTTTATAAATGGATTCGATGCTTTGTTTTGTAAAGTCACCCTTTTCCTGCAGTTTTCCTACTGCAGCAACTGCAGCCAATTTCACCACCTTATCTGGATTTTCAGCATGATTCCACCCATGTAATAGTCCTGCCATAAAACAATCTCCGCTTCCAACCCGATCAACGATGATTGAAGCATTGAAATCCGGTGAAACATATTGCCCGCTTTCCGTATCCAGTGATGCATAATAATGAATCCCTTCCGGTTGATCAAATCGGAACGTATTTGCCACCCACTTACAGTCAGGTGCCATTTTTCGTATATACGCGGCAGTTATACCCGCCTGCTCAAGGTAGGCAGACTTTGATTTTTTTTCGTGAATTTGTTCATCCAGGGGTGATCCCACCAATTCATGGGCCGACCAGATATTTCCCATTACAATATGGCAATGCTTTACAAGTGCAGGCATAATGAAAACAGGCGAAATACCGTATTTCCATAATTTGTTACGGTAATTAAGATCAACAGAAATAAGCAATCCCATGTCTGCAGCAGCTTCTACCGCCTCCAGGCAAACTGCAGCAGTCTGTTCAGACAAACCGGGACTGATTGCACTGAAATGAAGAATTGCGCAATCCTTCAAAAGTTCTTTCCAGAGTAGTTTTCCAGCTTGAAGGGATGCAAAGGAGGATCCGGCACGGTCATATATGACACCTGCATTTTTCAGGTCTGCGCCTTGTGGAAGGATATACACCCCGATGCGTTCACCAGTGCGTTGAATGGCACTGGTATCCATACCCATCCTTTGAATTTCAGTCAATACATCGTCCGCTACACTATTGGAAGGAAGAGCAGAAATATATTTGACCGGGTTGCCCCAGTTTTGAAGTGCTGCTGCCACATTAAATTCTGCGCCACCCAGGTACACTGGAATAGAGGCCTGATGAATCCAGGTACCGGGCATTTCCGGCGACATCCGTAATAGAAATTCTCCCAGGCAGGCAATTTTTTTCATCAGCGGATTATTAGAGGTTGCTGAAACTGCTGTAGTTCTTTATTCAGGAATTCTTCAAATCCAATCGCTTTCGCATTGGCTGGATGTGATTTTTCCCAAGCTGCATAAAACCGAAAACGGACTGCCTGATTTTCGCTTGTTTTCATCTTTACCAGATAGGTATTCTTTATATCAGTATCAGTATTCTTACTTGTAGTAAACCCAGACAGTTCATTTTCTGACAGAACAATTGCCATCCCCAGTGCATCTTTATTTTCGCTTTGGATATGGTGCGTATATACTGCGCGGGCTGTACCTTGTTTTAGTTCTTTCTTTTCCGCATCATGCAAATTAACGATGCCCGTTACCAACTGAGCCTGTTTGGGCAATTGCTTTACAATTACGCTGGATTCATAAAATAACTGTCCGCCCCAGATTTGAATTACTTCGGTTATAGATACCGGTGAAACAGATGGATGCAGCTTCCAGTCATTATAATGCATACGAAAAATAGCACGTACCGGACCGTCAGCCACCTGCTCGTAAACCGTTTTACCAATATTGGATCCTCCGACCCTAACAAGACTGTCCTTTCCATCCAGATCAGGAATATAAAGTGCCAGCGCACCTGCTCCAAGTGAACTTCCTACTTTTAACAAATCCATCCCCCAGCTATCCAGGTTATGATAACTTTTCGCAGTATCAGTTCCTACTTTATCCAATACCATGTCTGGTATTAACTTACCCCAGATATCCTTCCCGTTACGAACATCGTAATAAAGCCGGAATCCCAACTGGTCGTTTTCCCAGGCTGGTCCCTCTGTTAAAAATGGAGGAAGTTTTTGTTTGGTGAAATCTGTCGCTTTTTGCGTTCCATCAATTGAATCTCTTTCTAAAGAAGGACCAAATTCAGGGCCGTCCAGTTTTCGTTTATGACGAACATGTGCACGTGGAGTAACATTAATTGTATCCGGCTTTTCAATTCCTTCAAGATGAATGGTGATTTTTTCGCCGGCTTTAAAATCCTGCAGAAAAACCAATTCATCCCATTGGCCATCTTTATCAATATCATCAAATTGACAGTCTACCACTTTATCATTCAGCAGTACCTTGTAATAAGGTGAAATTTTTTCTTTTGATTTGTCCTGAATTGCCGCACGGGTAAGCAACACAAGAGCCGCATTCCTGGGTTGATCAGAAGGGTTCTCCAGATAAAAGGAAAGCACAACTGATCCCGGCTTGCAGGCATTCATGCCCAATATGCACAAGAGTACAGAAAAGGATCGGCAAAGGTTGTTTGTTATTAACATGGCAGGCAATACATTTTATTTTAAAGTGTCAACAGGTGCAGGATCCATATCCGTATAGGTATAATTTTCACCGGCCATTCCCCAGATAAAGGAATAATGGGCAGTACCGCAACCGGAGTGAATTGACCAGGGGGGTGAAATCACCGCATCCTGACCGGCCATTACCAGATGTCGGGTTTCAGAGGGTTCACCCATGAAATGGAATACACGCTGGCCGGGCTCGAGATCAAAATAGAAATACGCTTCCATCCGGCGGGTATGCGTATGCGCAGGCATGGTATTCCAAACGCTGCCTTCTGCAAGAATGGTAAGTCCCATTACCAGCTGACAACTCTGAATTCCTTCTTCAAAAATGTATTTGTAGATCGATCGCTGATTGGAACTGGAAGTGGCACCCATATGCACCGGAACAACCTCTTCTTTTTTCATCAGGCGGTTTGGATAGTTCATATGCGCCGGAGCTGAAAGCAGATAAAAGAGTGCAGGATTTGCAGGGTCTGTAGAAACAAACTGTACCGATTTCGTTCCTTTTCCGAGGTAGAGACAATCCATTTTGGACAATTCCCAGTATTGACCATCGGCCTGAATTTTACCTGGGCCACCCACATTGATGATACCGATTTCTCTTCTTTCCAGAAAAAAAGAAGCTCTCAATTCAGGATGGTTGGGCAATTCAAGTGCTTGTGCTGCTGGTTGGGCTCCGCCTATAATTACCCGGTCGTAATGTGAGTAAACAAGTTTTACCTGTCCCGATTGCAGGATGGATTCAATTAAAAAATTTTCTCTGAGTTCTGCTGTACCCATGGCACGGGTTTCCTTCGGACTTTGCTGAAATCTGATCTCCATATCGTTAAGCGTTACCGGCTAAACTAAGGAATCAGGCTTCAATTTGCCGGAATACGTCCTTATTTAATTGTGCAAACGTTTTCACACAGCCTGATTCGGTCTTATTGAATACCAAGCTCCTGCTGGATTTTCTCCAGGCTTTTACCCTTTGTTTCAGGAAGAAATCGCCAGACAAAAATCAGGTGGATTACCATCATAATGGTATAAAAAAGAAAGGAATAATACCCCCCCTGCGGACTGCTTTCCACAATAATGGGGAAAGTCCAGGAGATTATGGCTGCCATAATCCAATGCGTAAAACTTCCCAGTGAACCACCCTGTGAACGCACCGAGTTCGGAAATATTTCAGCAATGAACACCCAGATTACCGCCCCTTGTGAAAAAGCAAAAAATGCAATAAATCCAATTAGGTAAATTAGTACATATTGATTTCCTGCAAGATCTCCTCTGAAGGCGTTGGCGGTGAGTCCAAGAAAAAGAATCATACCAAGTGATCCTATAATCAATAATTTTTTTCTTCCGAACCGGTCAATAACCGTCATGGCAAGCAGGGTAAAAAATAAATTGGCAGCACCAATATAAACAGGTTGCAGATAAGATTCTGCCTGGGAAAAGCCTGCCATTTCAAAAATACGCGGGGCATAATATAAAATGGCATTTATACCGGCCAGCTGGTTGAACATGGCCAATAAGACCGCAAACAGGATGGGCTTTCTGAATTTGCGGGTAAATAATTTTTCCGCTCCTGTTGCATGTTCGGTTGTGGATTCCCGTTGAATCTCCTCCAAAGCAAGCTCATCTCCTGTTTTTTGAAAAATTCCTTTGGCTTCTTCTTCCCTACCATTGATCCATAACCAGCGGGGACTTTCAGGAATGGATCGTAATAAAATAGCAAACAGCAAAGAAGGAACAACCATCACACCAAGCATCCATCTCCAGGAATCTTCTCCCATATCAACAAACAAAAAATTAGTAAGATAGGCTACAAAAATTCCGGCTACAATATTCAGTTGAAAAGAGCCGGCAAGTCGCCCCCGGATGGAAGCAGGCGCTATTTCAGAAATATACATGGGACCAACAACCGAGGAAGCCCCTACCGCCAATCCCCCTACAAAACGAAACAGAATAAATAAACTCCAGATGGAGGTAAGAGAACAGCCAATAGCGGAGACCAGATAAAGCAACGCGATGAATAGCAATACTTTTTTTCTGCCTAGTTTTTGGGCAGGCACACCTGCAATCAGTGACCCTATTACGGTACCAATCAGGCTGGAGGCAACGGTAAATCCCTGCCAGCCCGAACTAAGTGACCATAACGACTGAATTGTTTTTTCTGCACCGGATATTACGGCTGTTTCAAAACCGAAGAGGAATCCACCCAAGGCGGCAATAAGTGAAACACGAACGGCGAAATTAGTTCCGGCCCTATTCTCCATTGGTTGTAATTTTAGGCGAGCAATACTTTCTAAATATACAGTAGAAAAGGTTTTGAATATACAAACGATCACCATAAAAGATATTGCGAAAGCACTTAATCTTTCGTACTCAACCGTTTCGAGGGCATTAAAGGGAAGCTACCAGATAAGTGAACCTGTAAAGGAAAAGGTGTTGGCTTATGCCAAAGAACATAATTATCGCCCCAATCTGCTGGCTCAAAGCCTGAAGAATAAAAACAGCCGGTGCATTGGTGTGGTTTTATGTACCATTCCCAATAGTTTTCTGGGAGAGGTGATCAACGGGATAGAATCCATTGCTTCCTCCAAAGGTTATCTGGTCATTATTACCCAGTCCAATGAATCACTTGAAAAAGAGAAAATGGCGCTGGATCATCTAACTATGCGGTCAATTGATGGTTTGTTGATTTCAGTTTCTACTGAAACGATCAATACGGATCATCTGAAAACCTATCACGACCGGGGACTGCCAATTGTATTTTTTGATCGGGTTTGTGAAGGACTTCCCACCCATATGGTGCAATCTGACAATGAAGGAGGAGCTTATGAACTTACCCGTCACCTGATTCAACAGGGGTATAGACGAATTGCTCATATTACGAGTCCCACGCATCTTCCCATGACCAGGGAACGATTAACCGGGTATCATCGGGCATTAAAGGAAGCCGGATTGGATGCCGACCCTGACCTGCTCAAAAATTGCGCACACGGTGGTGCAATTGTGGAAGAAATTGAAACTGCCATTAATGAATTATTTTCTTTGTCAAAAGTTCCGGATGCGGTATTGGCAGCATCCGACAGGATGACTCAGGCCAGTTTCCAACATTTGCGTGCTTTAGGGAAATCGATTCCCAACCAGGTAGCTTTGGCCGGGTTCAGCAATTTCAGCGCACCGGATCTTTTTTCGCCGGCGCTGACAACGGTTGTACAGGATGCTTTTGAAATGGGTAAACGGGCAGCCGGTTTACTTATTGAGCGGATAGAGCAAAAGCATAAACCATTTACTCCGGAACGAATAATTCTTCCTGTCCAGCTTAAAGCAAGGGCATCTACCGGTTCCGTCTAACCGATTTTTACGGAAGTCATGGTTAGCGATCCACCCACTGCCTGATCATTAAAAAACTCAACGGCCTCCTGCCCCTTTTGCAGGCCCAGTATATACAAAAGCGGATAATAATGATCAGGGGTGGGAATTGCCAGCAATGCTTCTTTACCCATTTTCTGGTACTGAATCAGATTTTCGTGTGTGCCTTCCCGTATATAGGTTTTCATTTTATCATTTATCTGGTGAGCCCAGTCAAATCCATAATTCGTTTCATTCAATTTATCCCAGGCAACCATTCGTAAATTATGCACCATATTTCCGCTCCCTATTATCAGAACGCCTCTTTTTCTGAGTTCAAATAAATCTTCTGCCAGTTGATAATGCCACTGAGCTTCTTTTGCATAATCAATACTTAACTGCAAAACCGGGATATTGGCATTCGGATACATATGCCGAACCACTGACCATGTACCATGGTCCAGCCCCCATTCATGATCTGCTTCTAACTTAGTGGCTTTAACCAGCTTCATTGTTTCCTGTGCCAAAACCGGATCTCCGGGTGCTGCATATTGTACCTGATACAAGGCTTCCGGGAACCCTCCAAAATCGTGGATGGTTCGCGGCTTGTCCATTGCCGTTATGAAACTTCCCCTGGTTAACCAGTGTGCAGAAATTACCAAAACAGCTCTTGGTGCCGGCAGATGGCGAACCGCCTCCTTCCACCCTCTGCTGAAAAGATTGTCCTCAATTCCATTCATGGGAGAACCATGTCCGATAAAGAAAAGTGGCATTAACACCCCATTTTCCGGAAGCGCTTCCTGAATCTTTTTTAGTTGTTGCAAACTATCCATGTTCAAATGTACAATAATTTATGCATATTTGCATATACAAATGACAAATCAACTCCATCCATTTCTCCGATTTGATTTTAATAATGGCAGTTTCCTTGTGCAGGTTCCGGATGAAAAAGCCATACAACAGGCTTATGCTAAAACCAGTGAAAAAGGGATAGTAAGCGAGTTTCCCTTTTGGGCAAGAATCTGGCCTTCTGCTCATGCGATGGTATCATTTCTAGACCGCCACCCTTTCTTGTATCAGGACAGGCGGGTGGTTGAGATTGCAGCGGGATTGGGACTGCCTGCTTTATTTACGGCATTGGGCGCAAAAAAAGTGATCGCCTCTGATTATCAGGCAAAGGCCCTTGCTTGCATGAAGGCCTCTATTGTTGCCAATGGTTATAACAACATGGAAGCCCTCCATTATAACTGGATGGAAGGACTACCTGAATGGGAAACAGACGTACTGCTGCTTAGCGATACCAATTATGCACCTGCAGATCTGATGGCAGTGGAGCAATTAATCCATTGGTATCTGAAAAATGGAAGCCTGGTAGTTTTAACCACTCCGCACCGACTTGCAGCCAGGGAAATGCTGGCAGATTTGGCGGTATTTTGCCAATATACTGAACTACTCGACCAGAAGGGCCAAAGCATTACTGTTTATGTATATGCTGCAGATAACTGCCCTTTGCAAAGTTTTACTTTTCAGGAACCTGTTCAATAGGCAGATGATCGGTACGGAAGGGTGCCAATGGAAGTCCCTGAACCGATTCCATATTACCAATACTGGTATTTCCAAAACCATATCGGATATACATGGGATTTTTAAGATCCGGATGCCAGAGAACAACTGTATTTTTTTCAATTTTCACCTGGGGACTTATCCAATTTATTCCCTCCAGGTCCGAAATCAGCCAACCGGAAGCTTTTGTTCCGTTGATCCGGATTCCTTTTTCAGCGTTCCTGAATTTCACAAGAATTTTACCTTTATCGATGGTGGAAGAGCTATACTCGGGACTTTTATATCCTTCAATGGGTAGCTTATAGGTTTCCGCCAAGGCGTAGTTTGCTAGTCGGTACCCTACCGGTTTCTTTCTGGATGGATGAATATCTGTGACAGTATCAACCAGGTCTGTAATAACAACCATACCGGTGCCTGGATGCCCTGCCGAAGCCTGTTGGGCTTCTCTCAATAATGCCCCAATACCCGTGGTTCCATATTTGAAAGGAGCAATCTGGACAAAATAAAAAGGGAGCTGTTTATTCCATGCACTGCGCCAGCTATCGATCATTTTTGTAAACAGTTGCTGATATGTAGAATAGGTTCCGGTATTACTTTCCCCCTGATACCAGATTACTCCCGCAATAGTATGTTGCAAAATGGGTGCTATCATACCATTAAATGCCTTGCCAGGAGCTGTCGGCCACCAGGCCACTTTATTTTGTTTGGCGGCTGCAGTTTTTAATATGGGGTCTGCAGCAATCACATCTTCGGGCGTCCAGGCTTCAGCGGGAGTACCGCCCCAACTTACATTGATAAGCCCGATTGGTACCTTTAATTCCTCCTGCAATTTTTTTCCAAAAAAATACCCAACTGCGCTGAATGATTTCAGTTGGTTGGAGTCACAGGGCACCCAATTTGCTTTCAAATCCTCCTGCGGATAATCAGCTCCGGTTTTATTGACATGAAATAACCGGATGGATGAATTTTTAGCCTGCGGAAATTCTGTTGCAATATCTTTTACACCGTTCAAAAAGCTCCATTCCATATTGGATTGCCCGGAACAGACCCATACTTCTCCAATAAGCACATCTTCCAATACTATTGTATTTCTGCTGGAGATACTGATTGAATAAGGTCCACCTGCTGCAGGTGTCTGAACTTTTAGTTTCCATTTGGCAAGGTCAGAAGCATTGGTTGAATATTGTTGCTTATTCCAACTTGTAGTTACCGTCACTTTTTCACTGGGTCCTGCCCAACCCCAAAGCAGCACGGAATCTTTCTGTTGTAAAACCATGCCGGATTGCAGAATGGATGGCAATCTCAATTGAGAAAAGCTGTGTATGGACAGGAGTACCAGCAGACCCGGCAATAATCGTTGCAAAAATTTCTTCATAGTTCTAAAATACAAAAAGGGCTCAATTGAGCCCTTTTAATTTTTTTCGGTGGTTCCTTACATTTTAGCAACAACCACATCTTCAACTACCACCCGGTTACGGTTGATCTGGAAAACCTCTGTCTGGATTTTTCCTTTAACAGCAACGGCAACTTTCAGTTGAATAGGCTCCAGACTGTAATTGTCGATCTGGAATTTTTTGGAAATTTTCTTATCAGAGGAAGTAACACTGTACAGCACATAGCCATCCATATCTCTCAATTGAACCGTGATTTCTTCACCAGACTCATTATCAAGGCTAAGTTCAACAACAGGAGATTGATCATTTGAACCGATGTATTTTACTTCAACCGGTACATTTTTGGCTTTTGCTTTTTTCTCTGTGTTTGCAAATGCGGGAACTGCGCTAAGGCTTACCAATACAGCTACACTTAATGCAGCAAGGATAGATTTCAGGTTCATGTTTACGTTTTTCATAACTAATTTTTTGAGGTTAGACAATTAACAAGATCTTTCGGCGGCAATCGAAAAACGGAAGCAATAGTGTTGTATGGAATGGGCAATCGAAAAGTAGAAGTGGCTTAAACAACCGGTAGAATCCCGGGAGCAGTACTGTAATCCTGCTTTCTGACACAAACTTAGTCCGGATTTTTCCGGTCTGCAAGTCAACTTTATTGGTTTTTGCTTATTCTAAAGCTCTTAATATTTTACTAAAATGCACACTGGACAAGGGTTTCATAGAAAAAAACAGATGATCTCCAAGTCAATTTTACTGGTATTCCAACGCAAAAAAGTTTTACATTCAAGTCGTAAAAAAAGCAGTTATGTTGAAAGCATTTTTTTTATATGTAGGGTTTCAGGTGATGTTTTGTACACTTCAGGCTCAAAAAAAATATGACATCCCGTTTAATCCGGATACCAGCAGTACAACAATTCATGAAATTCAACTAAAAGGCCAAAAAGTATCTTATAAAGCGATTGCCGGCACTCTTCCAGTCTGGAATGAGCAGGGAAAAGCTATTGCAGGATTATTTTACACCTATTACGAAAGAACAGATAGTAAAGACAGGGCAAGTCGGCCCTTGGTATTTTCGTTTAATGGAGGACCAGGTTCAGCTTCAGTTTGGATGCACCTCGCTTACACCGGACCAAAAATCCTGCATATTGATGATGAGGGGTATCCGCTTCAGCCTTATGGATTTAAGGACAATCCCCATAGCATATTGGACATTGCAGACATCGTGTTCATTGATCCGGTAAACACGGGCTTCTCCCGTATAGTTGATTCAGCCACTCCTAAAGCTGCATTTTTTGGCGTGCAGGCCGATATAAAATACCTGGCTGGCTGGATCAATAGCTTTTTATCCCGGTACCAGCGATGGGCGTCTCCCAAATACCTGATTGGTGAAAGTTACGGTACTACAAGGGTATCCGGACTGGCGCGTGAATTACAGGAAGCGCAATGGATTTATCTGAACGGGGTAGTTCTGGTTTCTCCTACCGAACTAGGGATTGTAAGGGGTAGTGTAACAGATGCAGCACTTCGGCTTCCTTATTATGCAGCAACTGCCTGGTACCATAAAAAGCTCCCACCCGACCTACAACAAAAAGATCTATTACAGGTATTACCGGAAGTTGAACAATTTACCTTAGAGGAGGTACTGCCTGCTTTACATAAGGGTGGCTTGTTAAGCGGAGAAGAAAAAAAGACGATCGCAGCAAAAATGGCCCGCTATTCAGGTTTATCAGAACAGGTATGGCTACAGCATCAATTGGATCTTCCAGTTTCATATTTCTGGAAAGAGCTGCTGCGAGACAAAGGATACACCATTGGCCGGCTCGATTCAAGATACCTTGGCATTGACAAAACTACTGCGGGAGAAAGCCCCGATTACAATGCTGAATTAAATTCCTGGCTACATTCTTTCACACCGCCAATTAATATGTACCTGCGAGAAACATTGAAATATAAAACCGATTTCAAATACAATGTTTTCGGGAATGTGCATCCCTGGGACAATAAAAATGATAATACAGGGGAAGATTTAAGAAAAGCGATGGCGATGAATCCATATCTCCAGGTGCTGGTTCAATCAGGATACTATGATGGAGCCTGCGATTATTTCAATGCCAAATACAATCTCTGGCAACTGGATGCAGGAAACCGATTTACCAACCGAATCAGCTGGAAAGGCTACAGAAGCGGACATATGATGTATCTTCGGAAGGAGGATCTTGCAAGTAGCAATGAAGATATTCGTCAATTCATTCGCTCAAGTTTACCCGGAACAAATCAACCCGCTAAATACTGATTCGTATGAACCAACAAAAAAAACTGACTGCAGTTATTCTTATTCTTTTGATGACAATCATGCCAGAATTGAATGCCCAGAAACCACTTACTGATTCATTTCCCATAAGAGCTTTTAGCATTGCTGCTCCCGGCTCACAAAATCTGGATTCCTTTATCGTTTTTATGCAGAAGGAACTGGCTCCCCGAAGAATTAACAGGTTGATACTTCGGGTAGATTACCGTTACCAATATCAGTCGCATCCCGAATTAATCGACACGCCATTTCTAAGTAAGGAGGATGTAAAAAAGTTAGTAAAAACAGCAAAGCAAACCGGCATGGAAATCATTCCTCAGATAAATCTGCTTGGGCACCAGTCCTGGTCAACAAAAGAAGAAAAGCTGCTGAAAGTATATCCGCAATTTGATGAAACCCCGTGGATTCCAATGCCGGAAAAATACGAATGGCCAAATAAGGATGGATTGTATTGCAAAAGTTATTGCCCGCTGCACCCGGATGTACATGGAATCGTATTTGCTTTAATGGATGAATTATGTGATGCATTTGAATCCAACGCATTTCATGCAGGAATGGATGAAGTCTTTTTTATAGGTGAAGATAAATGTCCCCGATGTGGTGGTCGTGATAAAGCTGAACTTTTTGCCAATGAGTTAACGTTGATCCGTAATCGATTAGCGTTGAAAAATCGCCAGCTCTGGATTTGGGGTGACCGTCTCATTGATGGGAAAACAACCGGAATAGGTATGTGGGAAGGCAGCTACAACTCAACTCATCGTGCTATTGATCTGATACCTAAAGATGTGGTAATCTGCGACTGGCATTATGAGCGGCCCGATAAAACAGCTGTCTATTTCGCCATGAAAGGCTTCTCTGTAATTACCTGTTCCTGGAATAAACCTGCAATTGCGCAGCAACAGGTGCGTGACATGGCAGAATTCCGGCAATCCGCCACCGGAGCCTTAAAAGGCAGGTTTCTGGGCGTCATGGAAACCGTCTGGTCGGGCGTAACTCCATTTTTTAACGGATATTATGAAAAGAATAAAAACAGCCAGCAGCAGCCCATGGTAAATACCCCCTGGAATACATTCAAAACCATGTTTCAGGAAAAATAGATCAATGATTGTTATTTATTAAGCCTACCTTGGGTGAGTTAACGATTTGAGTCAATCAGCATCTTGTAAAAGAATTCTTTCTCTTCTGCTTTCAATTACCTCCTGCTTTTTTCTCAGAAAATTTTCACAAAAAATTTACTGAAATGAATATTTATGTATCCAACCTTGGATTTGGTGTTCAAAATGAAGACCTGAAAAAGTTATTTACTCCCTATGGAGACGTATCATCCGTAAACGTTATTATGGATAAAGTTACCAATCGCAGCCGTGGATTCGGATTTGTTGATATGCCCAGTGCTGAAGCAGCAGAAACCGCTATCAAGGAACTAAATGGTGTATCAGTTGAAGGAAGATCAATAAAGGTAAATGAAGCAAAGCCGCGCGAAGAACGTAGCTCCGGCGGCAGAAACTATTATTAATAGCATTCTCTAATCAGCCTCGAAGATGCCAGGATTTGGGTTGTACAAATGCCCGTATTCCACTGAAAGACAAGGTTGAGCCAAGACCAGAATCCTTTCTTCCCGACCAGGGCAGATTGGCACTGACACGATCACAACAATTCCAATACACTGTACCGGTATTCATTTGCCGGAGGATTTGTTCGGCTCTCTCCTTATTTGAAGTGTATACTGCAGCTGTTAATCCATAACTGGTATCTTTCATTAGTTCAACTGCTTCCTGATCCGATTCAACTTTCTGAATTCCAATTACCGGCCCGAAACTTTCTTCCTGCATTACGCGCATCGAATGATTTACCTCTCCCAACACAGCAGGCATCATATAATACCCCGGTTGTTGGATTCGAAACCCTCCATACAATAAGTTAGCTCCTTTATTTTGTGCATCCTGCACCTGGTCGAGAATAAATGCCAATTGCTCTTTTCGTGTAAGCGGCCCAATATCTGTTCCCTCAACAAGCGGATCACCCACTTTCAATTCTTTTACCTGTTCCAAAAAAGCAGTCAAAAACTGATCATATACTTTTTCCTGTACATAAATTCTCTCCACAGCACAACAACTCTGTCCATTGTTGTAGATAACACCTTCCAGTGCAGCAGCTGCAACCTGCCTGATATCAGCCACTTCATCTGTAACATATAATGGATCTTTGCCACCCAATTCCAACTGGCAGGGAACCAGCTTTTCTGCAACTCTTTGCGCAATCAGTTTTCCTGTTTTGTTGCTGCCCGTAAAATAATACCCATTCAATGGCAGATCCAACAGATAACTGCCAACACCACCACCGCCAAGTACCACCTGAAATACATTTTCGGGAACCCCTGAACGATAAAGTAAATCACGAATAGCAAGTCCGGTTAAACTGGAATATTCAGAAGGTTTATAAAGAACAGCATTTCCACCAATTAAAGCCGGAATAAAAACATTCACTCCTACCAGGTATGGATAATTCCAGGCAGAGATATTGGCGATTATACCAAGCGGTTCATAACTGATTCGTTCCTGTGTGGATCCCTCTGTTACCAACCACTCGTCCTGTAGCCATTTTTCGGAATGCTGAATAAAAAAAGAGATTCTGCCTCTTGCGCCATTTAACTCATTTTTCGCCTGTTGCAGAGGCTTGCCCACTTCTTCACTTAATATTTGTGCGAGCTTATCCAACTCTTCAGATAGCAACAGATCAAATCTGCGGATACAATCAATACGCTCAGCAACAGGGATCGCAGCCCATGCTTTCTGGCCTTTTCTCACCAGTTCAAATTTTTCCTGAACGGAAGCTGCACTGTCTTCGTCGAGTTGTGCAAGCACCTGTTCATTTGCCGGATTTATAACATTAAATGTACTCATGATACTTGTCGGATAGATTGTAAAAAATGTTCTTTAATATATTGGGATAACGGATTTTCCCCCCTGTTAATCATCCTTTCAGGATGCCATTGAACGGCAATTAAAAAAGGATGATCCTGTCTGTTCTTCCATTCAATTGCTTCTATTATACCAGTTTCATCAACGGCACTAATTTGCCATTGATCAGCTACGGAGTCGGGGTCCAGTGCCTGGTGATGGGCACTGTTTACAGAGCCGTGAATTAATCCAGTCCATTTAAACAATCGGCTGCCTTCCTGAACAATTACTCCGTGTTGTTTATCTTCTTCCGTATCTTTTTTGTGACGCCGGTTTTGATCTCCAAGATCCTGTATCAGCTTACCTCCTTCTTCAACATGCACCAATTGCATACCACGGCAGATAGCAAGTATCGGCTTTTTACTTTCTTTGCCCCACCTGTATATTGCTGATTCGAACCGATCCCTTTCAGGCTGATAAAGATCCGGCTGATTGGGATATACCAGATCTCCCTGATAGAAAATCGGATCGATATCAATACCTCCGGTCAATACATATCCGGCACAGGATTTCATCAGATCCGGATCCGGATTTTCAAAAGAAAGCAACACCAATTCAAGATCTTCTCCCAGGTCTTCATCGTTGAACCAGTTCCAGTAGTTCTGAAAATTAGTTTTTGTAAAACTTATGCCCAGTTTCTTTTTCATCCCAATTACAATGCTTTTTTATAAATGGAAAGAAAGTCCTCCCTGCTCACCGGCTTTGGGTTATTCGGATGGCAGAAATCAGCTTCCGCCAATCCGGAAAGCGTTTCAAGATGCTCTTCCTTCACACCTATAGCATTCAGCTTTGTTGGAAGTTCCAATTGCTCATTTAATTCAAATAAATAAGTAATCAGTGAATCAGCACTTGACCCTGACACTCCCATTGCCTGAGCCATCCGCTCGAAAGGCTGTTCCATCCCGGATGCATTAAACGCCATTCCATAGGGAAGATTCACCGCATTTGCCAATCCATGATGTGTATCAAGTAAGGAAGAAAGCGGATGTGCGAGCGAGTGTACAATCCCCAACCCCTTTTGGAAGGCAACTGCACCCATTAGGGAAGCAATCATCATTTTAGATCTGGATGCCAGATCCGGTGATTTTGTTGCTATTACAATTGCTTCACTGATTAATGCCATTCCCTGCAAGGCAATGCCTTCACACATCGGATGAAACCCTTTGGCAATATAGGCTTCCATATTATGGGTCAATGCATCCATTCCTGTTGCTGCAGTAATAAACGGTGGCAAATCCATTGTCAGAACAGGATCCGCAAACACCATCTTTGCAAGCAGTTTGGGCGAAAACAGGATGCGTTTCCGATGGGTATCATCTTCTGAAATGATCGCACTTCGGCCGACCTCGCTACCTGTTCCACTGGTTGTAGGCAGCGTAACAAAGTAAGGTACATCTTCCGTAACATACTGATCACCGCCAATCAGGTCGTCATAATCAAATAAATCACGATGATGGTGAATACTGAGTGTTATTGCCCTTGCTACATCCATGCCTGCTCCGCCACCAATACCAACGATGCAATCAGAACCGGCAGACTGAAATGCCTGTTTACCTGCCAGCACATCTGATTTTACCGGATTTTTATGAATATCCGAAAATAGTTCCGGTTTAAGCCCCTGCCTTTCAAGATCACTGATGATTTTTTTAAAGAACGGAAGATCCCGGACATTAGGATCTGTGACTACCAGGGGACGACTGAATCCAAGCCCTTTGAGATGAGGAGCCAGTTCACCGGAAGTACCTGCACCAAACCGGATGGTTGTAGGAAAATTATACTGACGAATAACATCAAACTGAATCATATAGTGCTATTAAATTATTTCTAAATAACGTTGGGTTTCCCAATTGGTTACAACTTTAGCAAAAGCTCTCCATTCCCATTCCCGGGAAGCGGTAAAATGTTCTGTAAAGGCAGCTCCAAACAATTCTTTGGCAACCGGAGAATTTTTCATTGCCTGTGTAGCTTCATATAAATTGGTTGGAAGTATACCATGCTTTTTATTCGCATAGCCATTACCAATTGTTTCCGGAATTTCCAGTTTCATTTTGTTTTTGATACCATATAAACCGCTGGCCAAACAGGCAGCCAATGCCAGGTAAGGATTACTGTCGGAACCCACTACCCTTGTTTCAATACGGGTTGAGGATTTGCTGCCCGGCAATGCACGTAATGCAGTGGTTCGGTTGTCAACGGCCCAGGTTAAGGTTGTGGGAGCCCATGCACCTTCCACCAAACGTTTATAGCTATTGATCGTTGGTGCCAGCATGGGTAATATAAATGGAAGGCAATACAATTGTCCGGCCATGTAATTTTCCATCAACTCACTAATCTTGCTCGCCGAACCTGCATCATAGAATAAATTTTCGGATTGATCCAATGTCCATAGACTCTGGTGCACATGTCCACTGCAACCCGGCAGGTGTTCATTTACTTTTGCCATAAAAGTAGCCAGATAGCCATGCCGGTGTGCAATCTCCTTTACGCCGGATTTAAACAACACAGCACGATCAGCCGCTTCCAGAATATTCGAATACAATACAGCTGCTTCATACACACCCGGACCGGTTTCAGTATGAATACCTTCAATCGGAACTCCGAATTTTGTCAGCTGATCAAAAAGATCATGGTAAAAAGCAGACTCCTGAGATGCTCTTAAAACAGAATACCCGAACATTCCCTGGGTTATCGGTTCAAGTGATTGAAAATCCCTAATTTCTGCGGGTCTTTTATAATTGAACCATTCAAACTCCTGCGAAAAGGAAGGATAAAATCCCATTGCCTGCGCTTCCCCTGCAATTTTTTTAAGCAGGCTACGCGGACAAATATCCAGGCCATAACCCTGCTCATTGGTAAAATCTGCCAAAAAAAAGGCACCATCATTTTCCCATGGAATCTGACGAAAGGTATTGATATCAATACAGGCCTGGGCATCCGGATAGCCGCTGTGCCAGCCGGTATAAGGAACATTATCATAGGCTACATCACCGGAATCCCATCCAAATACCACATTGCAAAATCCAAAACCGGATTTGACAACAGACTTAAATTTATCCCAGCTAATAAGTTTACCTCGAAGGATGCCATCCATATCTGTTACGGCAACCTTAACCTTGGTGATTGATTTACTTTCCAGGTAGGTTATCAACTCCTGGACTGTTTGGGTGTTGCTCATCTGCAATATTTTTTACGAAAAAATGAAACCAGGCATATGCAATAGCTAATATACCAAAATAAAAAAGGCTTATTAATGGATAAAGTGTAATCATAGCTATCATACATACAATTCCAATACATAAAGCTATTATTGGAAAATACGGATAGAAAGGAACGTTAAATGGACGGTCCAGATTGGGCTCCTTTTGCCGCAGACGCAAAAGTGTAACCATTGAAATTATGTACAAGGTTACGGCACCAAAACATGCAATGGTAATAATTGCGCCGGTTTCTCCGGTCAACAAAGCAATAATACCAAGGCTCATATTGATTAGTAATGCATTGGCAGGGGTTTTGAATTTGGGATGGATTTTTCCCATTGCTTTGATAAAGTACCCTACACGGCCAAATTCAAAACTGGCCCTTCCTGCTGCCAGAATAATTCCGTGAAAGGAAGCGATCAATCCCAATAAACCGATGGTAATCAACAAATGATACACCCATCCGCTATTACCGGTAACCTGTGCCATTGCCAGAGGTAGCGGAGAATCTGATGGTGCAGCTCCCGGTGATGCATAAACGATGGCTTCCCATCCTGCCACGCCAATGGAAGAAACAAAAACCAGTACACAAAGAATTATAAGCGTTAATAACGCAGATCCAAATCCTTTTAAAATTGTTTTCTGTGGTTGAATTGTTTCTTCGGCAACGTTCGCAATACCTTCCAATCCAAGAAAAAACCAGATGGCAAAGGGAATACATGCCCAAATACCTTTTGTACCATGAGGTAATGAATTTTTCTCAAGATTGGCCCATTCAAAATGCGGTAGGGTAATTCCGGCAAAAATCAATAATTCAACCACCGCCAGTATTGTTATAATCAACTCAAAACTTGCTGCAGCTTTTACTCCTATTATATTAAGAGTTGTAAATACCAGATAGGCAAACATGGCAATTACCACTACCGGAATGCCGGGTAAAAAAATATGAAAATAAGCCCCTATTGCTGCTGCAATTGCAGGTGGTGCAAACACAAATTCGATTACCTGGGCCATACCGGCAAGAAAACCCCATTTTTTACCCAATGCACGATGTGCATAATCAAAGACACCACCTGCTTTAGGTATGGAACAGGCAAGTTCCGTGTAAGAAAAAGTAAAAGTGATATAAAGCAGAATAATAAGACCGGTTGCTATTGCCATTCCAAGGGTTCCTCCTTCTGCCAGTCCAAGATTCCATCCAAAGTACATTCCTGATATAACATATCCAACTCCGAGCCCCCATAGCATTACGGGTCCTAATGACCTGGCTAAATGGGTCCCGGAGGCCTGATTCGGGTTTTCGGCCTCCATTGCTTGCTTTTACGGTGAATTTATGAAAAAACACCATGCAGTAATTTGGAAAATCTATTGTGGAATCAGGATATTTAATTGGCATCCTTGTCCGGGTACACTGTGTACCCTGCATTCACCGCCAAGGTGACTGACTCTTCTGTTTATATTGGAGAGTCCGATACCCGGACTAAAAACTTCCGGATCAAATCCTACTCCGTTATCCTGAATGGTGAGCTGGATGGAATCTGTCAGATACTTTAGATCCACCAGTACCTGGGTAGCTTCTGCATGCTTAACTATATTATTTACCTGCTCCTGAAGAATCCTGTATAAGGCAAGCCGTATTGACGCATCAAGCGTATTCAGCTTCTTTTTGGAAACAAGTTTTAGCTGCACCAGCATCCTGTTATCCGCTTTCAACCGATCCAGTAAGCGCATAATCGCATCCGTTAGTGATTCTGTTTCCAGTCCCGGTACAACCAGACTATGTGATAATTTTCTGGTTTCATGAATCGCAGTGAATACATCATCTCTTGCTTTTTCCAGATGCTCATCCTTCGTTTTTGTTTGACGGATAGCGGTATCAAGCATCATTTTGGCAGAAGCCAGCAATTGGGTTATGTTATCATGCAATTCCATCCCAATTTCCAATCGTTCATTTTCCTGAACAGCCAGTGTATTACGCAATAATTCTTTTTCCTTCGACTCCTGTTGTTTTCGAATCATGTCCGTGAGGTTGGTGAAAATACCAGCAGTAGCATATACCTGACCAAATTTATCCAACAAAGGAAACCGGATAGCATAGAAATGAACCGCCTGTTCATTGATAATTAAATCTTCCTGACTCTCCATTGATTTGCGTGACTCCAGCACGGTTTCATCCGGTGTTTCATTCAGGTGCTCACCAGTTTTTCCATAAAATTCCGTGAATCTCTTATTGGTGAAAATAAAGCGGCCCAGCATATCTTTTACATAAACCAGGGAAGAGCTGTTGTCAATGATTGACTGCAGAATCAGTTTATTATTTTCAAGCTGCTGTTTTGCCTGCAGGGTGGCGAGTTGATTTTTATATAATACATAACCGGCCAGAACAACAAGTAAAACCAATGTTACAAGCAATAATATATAAAGCCGCTGATCAATGCTGTACCCAAGTGTGATATCCGCTTTTCTCATCTCCAGATTACGCTGCTCTTCTGCTTTCATACCATCCAGCAGACTATAGATGGTTTTCCAATCTGCTTGTGATAGTCCGGTTAATGCCTGCTGAGACTGCAGCATCTGCTGAATGGATTTTATTCGATTTTCCTGTACAAGGGAATGTTTCTTTATGGAAGAAATGGCAGACAGTGATTTAGCCAGGGCAGGCTGGAAGGAAGTTATGGATTGAGCAGGCTCCATTTCTTTGAACACAACTCTAAGCTGTTCGGTTTCCATCATAACCAACCTGGACTGGTCCAACTGCGTATAGGCCTGCTGGTAAGTGCGATTATTTTCATATAGTTTTATTCCAAGAAGGGTAATTCCCGCAACAATTATCAAACCCATCAGTAACAAACGTTCTTCCCAGCTAAGTTTCGAATTATTGATTTTTTCCTTAACGTCTTCGCGAATAAATATATCCTTCGCTCTGGTGCGGATGGACTGCAACCAATGGCTAGCGGTTTTGAGAAAACCAGAGGAACCTGTATTCATTCCCCTTGAGCGGGAAATGTGTTTTTTCATGACAGGATGGATTTTTTTAAAAATTACAACAAAATACGGGAACGAGCAAGCTACCCGGAAGATTTCTTAACTTATCGAATGATTTACACAGGAGGATTCCTTATTTGTGCGGTCATCATTTTTTTTTCGGGGAAAAAATTATCGCATTATGGTGATCGGTTAGCCGAACATACTGGCTGGGGAAAAGCCTGGGTGGGGTTAATTCTAATGGCTTCTGTAACCTCCTTACCGGAACTGATGGTAGGAATAAGCTCTGTTGCATTTGTAAAATCAGTGGATCTTGCAGTGGGTGATATTTTGGGAAGTTGTGCGTTTAATCTTGGAATACTCGCCCTACCGGATGCTTTCATCCCAAAAAGAAAACCAATTTTCAGTGAAGCTTCGCCTAATCATATAATTAGTGCTGCATTGGGTATAATTTTACTCACATTAGCCGGACTAGAGCGCTCGTAGTACAGGAAACTCAACTTGAGGAAATGCGACAGCCATTACCGATTGTAATCCGGAATTATATTGGATTTGCCCTGATCATAATAGTTGCGGCACTTGCATTACCTTTTTTTGCCGAACATATTGCAGAATCAGCCGGATTAATTAAATCATTTGTCGGTACATTATTTCTGGCTGCAAGCACCTCCTTACCCGAAATTGCAGTTTCAATTGCAGCTGTCCGCATGGGTGCGCTTGATATGGCAATCGGAGGATTATTAGGAAGCAATATTTTCAATATATTAATTCTATCCATAGATGATTTGTTTTATCCGTCTTAGCAGCTATTATAATGTCTGCAATTGTAATAATTGGGTTAAGTGTCCGACCTTCGGGAAAGCGTTACAAACTTGGCTGGGACGCGTTGCTTATTTTCTTTATGTATGCCCTGAACCTTATTTTACTGTATAATTTATACAACTAATACTATGAACTGGCATAACAAATCTATTGATACCATTTTACAGGAGCTTTCGGCCAGTAAGGATGGCCTGAACAGTTCAACCATCTCCGGCAGACTGGAAGAATTTGGATTGAATCAATTAGTTGAAAAAAAGAAAAAACCGGTATGGTTGCTGTTTGTTCATCAGTTCAACGACTTTATGATCCTGGTACTGATGGCGGCAGCGATTATATCCGGAATTGCCGGAGATCTGACCGATACAATCATCATATTAATCATCGTTCTGCTGAATGCCATTATGGGATTTGTTCAGGAATACAAGGCAGAAAAAGCAATGGATGCACTTAGTCAGCTGGCTACGCCGCAAGCTACAGTAATCCGGGATAAGCAACCCATACAGATTTCATCAAAAGAAATTGTTCCCGGCGATCTGGTAGTACTGGAAGCCGGCAATCTGGTACCTGCGGATATGAGGTTGCTGGAAGTTCATAGTTTACGAATCGAAGAATCTTCTCTCACCGGAGAATCAATTCCTATTGATAAAACAATCAAAACACTGGAGGAAACCGACAGCAGCCTGGGTGACAGGATTAATATGGCCTACAAAGGCACACAGGTAAGCGCCGGAAGAGGTGTCGGAATCGTTGTGCATACGGGAATGAAAACGGAAATCGGTAAAATAGCCGGAATGCTACAAACAGTTGAATCCCAAACACCCCTGCAAAAACGGATGAATGAATTCGGCAAAAAGCTTTCCTATTTAATTCTGCTTATTTGTATTGCTTTGTTTGCAGTAGGGTTATTACGCGGAGAAGAACCAATTGCCATGCTATTGGTGGCCATTTCGCTGGCTGTAGCAGCAATACCGGAAGCATTACCGGCATTGATAACCATCGCATTGGCCAGGGGTGCAAAAAGGCTGGTTGCAAAAAACGCTCTTATACGAAAACTTCCTGCCGTTGAAACACTTGGATCTGTTACCTATATCTGTTCAGATAAGACAGGAACACTTACACAGAATAAAATGACGGTAGTGGAAATCATTCCATATAACGGTACCGATGAACCGAAATTAACTACCGACCTGCTGTCTGTTTGTATGGCTATTAATCAGGATGTAAAAAAATCTTCAAATGGTAACTGGATCGGAGACCCAACTGAAATTGCGCTTGTAGAATATCTTCATAAAGAGGAGTATGCTGGTGTATTTGATCAGGTTAACAGTGATTATCCAAGAGTTGCGGAATTACCTTTTGATTCAGATCGGAAATGCATGACAACTGTTCATAGTTATGAGCAACAATTCCTGGTTGTTTCAAAAGGAGCTACGGAAGCAATTTCCCAGCGATTGAACAATCGGATTGATCCGGTTGAATGGTTAAAAGAAGCCGGACAAATGGCAAAAGAAGGCAAGCGTGTAATTGCCTATGGGTATAAAATAATTGATAAACTTCCCGAGCCGTTTGACTATGAGAATGTGGAAACTGATTTACAACCGGCTGGATTGGCAGGAATGATAGACCCTCCCAGAGATGAGGTGAAAAAAGCAATAAAAGATTGTAAAACTGCCGGTATCCAACCCGTTATGATCACAGGTGACCACCCAGAAACGGCGGCTGCTATTGCCCGGGAAATAGGTTTGTACGGAAATGATGATCTGGCAATAACCGGAAAGGAACTGGCCTTGTTAAGTCCGGATGAATTGGATAATAAAGTTGAGCGCATAAAAGTATATGCAAGAGTATCACCAGAACAGAAGTTGAATATTGTTCAATCGCTGCAAAGAAAGAAACATTTTGTTGCAATGACAGGGGATGGAGTTAATGATGCACCCTCTCTTAAATCTGCTAATATTGGGGTAGCGATGGGGATTACAGGAACTGATGTAAGTAAGGAAGCAGCTCACATGATTTTACTGGATGATAATTTCACCACTATCGTAAAAGCCGTAAAAGAAGGTCGACGGATTTACGATAATATCCGAAAATTTGTAAAGTATATAATGACCTGTAATGGTGCAGAAATCTGGACCATATTTATGGCGCCTTTATTAGGCATGCCCATCCCTTTATTACCCATTCATATACTCTGGATCAACCTTGTAACAGATGGTTTACCTGGCCTGGCACTAAGTGCAGAAAAAGCCGAGAATGATATAATGAAACGTCCGCCAAGAAGAACCGATGAGGGATTGTTTTCGGAAGGTACGGGGTATCATATAGTTTGGGTTGGTCTGTTAATGGCAGTAGTAACCCTGGGAACACAAGCATGGGCCATTCATACCAATCATCCTAATTGGCAAACGATGGTGTTTACTGTTTTATCACTGGCGCAACTGGGTCATGTGCTGGCTATCCGAAGCGACCATAGTTTTATTTATAAAATCGGATTATTTTCCAATCCCTCTCTGGCAATTGCAGTTATTGGCACTTTTTTTATTCAGCTTGGAGTAATCTATCTTCCATTTGCCAATAAACTATTTAAAACAGCTCCTTTAAGTTTGACCGATTTATTGATCTGCATTGGAATTGCAGCCATAATTTTTCATGCGGTTGAACTGGAAAAATTTATTCGGAACCGGTATTATCGAAGGAACTGAAAAACAGCCTGCATCAATAATCCGCTGATATAAGCACCATAGGTTCCTACTGCATATCCAAGCACAGCGAGTAAAACACCAACAGGTGCAAGAAATTTATTAAAAAAACCAGCAACAACAGGAGCAGATGCAGCACCTCCGATATTTGCCTGACTTCCAACGGCAACAAAAAAATAAGGTGCTTTAATCCATTTTGCAACAACCAGTAGAATTGAAATATGAATGAGCATCCAGATTATTCCCGTTATAAAAAATACCGGACTGTTCACGAGTGCTTTCAGGTTCATATTCATACCAATAGTAGCTACCAGAACATATAAAAAAACGGTCCCCAAATCAGAAGCGCCATATTGTTCCAGCTTTCGGAGTGGAGTAAACGAAGCAAACATACCCAGTGTAGTTGCAATTATTACAATCCAGAAAAAAGTACTGGTAAGGGAATAACTGGCAGATTCAGGAATGTTTGCAGCAAACCAGGGAGCCAGCCAATCACCGGCAAGATGTGAGAGTGCAGTAAAAGCAAATGCAATTCCCAAAACCTGAATCCATTCTTTTACGGCAGCCTTATGAACTGTTTGCTCCAGCCTCATTTGTTCCACCCGTTTTTCCAATTCCACAATCGAGCGATCATCTGCCCTTAGCCAGGCATTAATTCGTTTATTCTTGGTGATTCCATAAAGCAGCACTCCGGTCCAGATATTACCGATCAACACATCCACAGCAATCATCTGACCAAAAAGAGATTTACCAGAACCAAAAACTTCCAACATAGCAGCCTGGTTTGCTCCTCCACCAATCCAGCTACCGGCAATGGTAGCCAGTCCCCGCCAGGTCTCCTCTCCTTCAAAATAGAGCGACTCCGGAAAGACGGTTCCCGTAATAGCCAGAGCAACCGGCCCACCGATAATTACACCAACTGTGCCGGCGAAAAATATAAGCACGGCCTTTCCACCTAAGCGTCGCAGACTTTTCATATCAATTCCTATGGTAAGTAAAACAAGGCTTGCCGGTAACAAATACCTGGAAGCCATTCCATAGAGTGCTGATTTTTCACCGGATATAATCGAAAAGGTGTTAAGCAGAGCCGGAATAAAATAACATAGCAGGATGGCGGGAACAACACTATAGAATTTCTTAACCCATTTAATATCCAGACCTGAAGTATAAAAGACCAGGGCAAGTAAGCCCATCAGAATTCCAAAAACAACTGCATCATTCGTAATCAAAGGAGCTCCTGCCATTAAAATCTTATTAAAGGAAATTAATAATTAACCATAAAGAGGAATTTTACCTTTACCCTCACCTATCTGGAAAATAAGCAATTTGAAGTTACGGGAGGCATAGTAATACCGTTTTATTGGGCACCTGATCAAAAAGCTCCAAATATTGACAAAGTCGTTCCACTGTTCCGATTCTGGTAACAATTTTTGTTTGTTCAACCCATCAACCATGTAAAACTCTATCATCAGATTAGATTGGAACAACGTTGGAAAAGAGATTCCAGCCATTGAGGAGTTCCCAATGTTTACGAAAACAGGCACCGGTTATTTTAAGTGAAAATTTCTAAAATCAGGTAGTTAACCTGATCCATTCATTTATTAGTAATGCAACTGATCTTTTCTTCTGCATCACTTCAATCATATCTGAAAATTGTACGACAGCCCGGTCATCTGCAACCCATTCCAGCAATTGCTCTTTATCAGATGAAATTTTATCTTTTATTTTTCTGGCTTTTATTTTGACACCACAATGAAATATCAGCCGGAATTGTTTGGTACCATGCAAATTAAAGGTAATCCTGTCTTCCCCATTGATACAATAACTTGGTGCATTCCATTTAATATGCTCCGTTAAGTGCCTGTTTGTATTCAGAATAATCTGACGCACTTCCATGATTTCCTGCTTCAGTGGATGCGTTAATTCCTCCAGAAAGGTATTCAGGTCAGTGGTTTTCACTATTTATGAATTTATTGAACTGAAAATACTTATTTTTTTTGGAGAAATGAATAGGAATTATGCTATCGAATTTTTACTAATTGTAAAATGAAAGCAACTTCCCTCTCCTTCCTTGGATTCAATCCAAATTTTCCCACCATGTAATTCCACTATTTTCTTACAGGTTGCCAGTCCCATCCCTGTTCCACTATACTTTTCTTTTCCATGCAATCGGCTAAATACCTGAAATACTTTATCATGAAAACTTGCCGGAATTCCGATTCCATTGTCTTCAACAGAAAAGATCCAGCAATCTGTGAGCTCCTGACCGGAAATCCTAATTACTGGTACGGAATCCTGTAACTGATACTTTATACCATTCATTATTAGATTCTGAAACAGCAATTGTATGGGAACTTTCTGTCCTTTAATATGAGGCAATTGGGTCCAGCTTATGTTTGCTGATTTATCTGTTATGTAAGAATCATTCAAGGAAAGAATATCCAACAGCAATAATTCAGGATCAATTTCCTCATAAGGCACCTGTTCACTTCCAACTTGTGCATAATCGAGTAAGTCCGTAATTAAATGACTCATTCGGGTTGATCCATTAATTGCAAAATCAACATATTTATTGGCTGTTGTATCCAACTGGTCGGAATATTTTGATTTCAGGAGGCTCATAAAACTTCCAATCATACGTAAGGGTTCTTTCAAATCATGGGCAGCAGTAGAAGCGAATTGTTCAAGTTCTTCATTTTTTTGTTCAAGCTCTTTTCTTGCATCCACCATTTCCTGTATTAATCTGCCTTCCGGAATGATTGCCATAACCTTTCCGGCATTATCCATAAGCGGTTTTAAACTAAACAAAATGGTTACTGGAAAATTATCTTTATTCAATACTTCTACTTCGTAAACCACCATCTGTCCCGAAGCTGCTTTATGGATAGCCTGTTGCAAATGCTGCTTAACAGCTTCATCCTTTTGCCACCAATGACAATCCCAGAATTTCTTACCCTTCACGTCCTCAATACCAATTCCGGCAAAATCCAACGCTGTTTTATTGGCTTCCAGTAATTCTCCATCCACCTTCAGAAATCCAATAAATTGAAAAGCCGAATTAAAAATACCTTTAAATTTTGCTTCGCTTTCCTCCAGCTGTTGTTGAATAATTCGAATGGGTGTCACATCTGTCATAGAAACCACCGCTCCAATAGAGTGCCCGGAAGAGTCGATAACTTTTGTACCGGTGGCCAATACATCAATCATTTTTCCGGATCGCTGCCGAATAGACATCCCCGTAATAACCGGCTCCTCTCCTTTCCACGCGCGGTAGAGCGGAATTTGTTCCATTGGTAAGGGAGTTTTACGGTCAGCCTGAAAAAGCTGGTAATAATTGCTCCAATTTTCCGCTGCTATATCAGCCTCAGGAACACCATGCATTTCCCGGGTTGCCTTATTAAAGAGTTGTAATCTTCCATCATTATTACAAACTACTACACCTACATTAATGGTTTCGAGAACGGCATCTGTAAAAGCTTTTTGTTCACGAAGCTGGATTTCCAGTTCTTTTGATCGGGTAATATCAAGATGGGTACCAAACATCCAGAGCGGTTTTCCATCTGCTGTCCAACTCATTACTTTACCCCGATCCAACACCCAAACATAATGTCCATCCCGATGCAACATCCTACATTCACACTCATAAAAATCAGCTTCTTTATTAAAACATGCCTGCAGGTGCCGATTGGATTCAAGCAGGTCATCCGGATGTGTGAATTTTATCCAGGTATCAATGGTAATTGGCATCAATTCCTCCAGTGAATAACCAATTATTTCAGCCCATATTTTATTAAACCTTGTTTCCCCGGTTTGCACATTCCATTCCCAGGTCCCGGCATTTGTACCCTCCAATATATTGGTTATCCGATATTGCTGGTCCAATAATTTTCCTTCAATCTCCTTTTGTTCGGTAAGATCCACCAGGGTGCTGCTATGCACCTCCCCGCCATCTTTATCAACGTATGAAATAGAAGAAAGTAACAAGGGAAAGCGAACTCCATTTTTCCTAATTCCGGTAATCTCCCCCTGTGCTTTCCCAAATTCATATTTTGCATTCAGCAACACGGCTAATCTTGGGTCGGTTTTATCAAGCAAAGAATCAATTTTCAGCGTATTTATTTCACCCTTCGTGTAACCAAACAAATTCAGCGCAGACTGATTAATATCTTTTAGAAATCCAGATGAATCATGCAGAACCATGCCATGAAGTGAGTTCTCAAAAAGTGAACGATACTTGATTTCACTTTCTGATAGAGAAAACTGTGCATTTTTCCATTCCGTGATATTTTCAATTTGGGAGATAAAATATTTGGGAGTGCCATCATCCTGTTTAATCATTGATACACTAAGATTGATCCAGATAATCTGACCATTCTTATGAAAATATCGTTTCTCCATTGAATATGTTTCAATCGAACCCTGTATCATCCGATTCACAAAATCAATGTCTGCATTGAGATCATCAGGATGCGTGATGTCCTGAAAATTCAGTGCTTTCAATTCTTTTGCTGAATAACCAAGTGATTTGCACAAACTGCTGTTCACCCGCTTAAACTTTCCATCCAGACCCACCAGCGCCATACCGATGGAAGCATATTCGAAGGCAGAACTGAATTCCTTTTCACTGGCACGAATAGCTGCATTGATCCGCATAGCAGAATCGTTCTGTTGCTTTAATATATCCTGATGCTTGATAGAAAAAAAAGACCATGTCAATAATCCAACTGTCAGCAACAATAAAACGATAAAACTGATATTATTTTGCCTGGCCAATTTTTCTTCCGTATCCGCCAAATCCATACTTCTTGAATGCAAATTGGATTGGAGCCGGGCAAAGCCCTGCTCCCATGCTACTGAAAGTTTTCTGGAAATGGCAAAATTCTCCGCAATCTTTTGATTGGACATTGATTCCGGTAGTGTTTTTATGTATTGAATTTGCAAATCAAGATCTTCATATCTTTTTTTAACCAACAACAACAATGAATCAACCTGGCTATTCAGGGTATCACCGCGAAACTGAATAGCAAGTTTTCTGGCCAGTGAAACAGATTGTTGTTTATTGGCCAGATAAGACATAAGCATATAGTCGGCCCTGTTTATCTGATATCCTCTTTTTTCCTTTATTGCCTTTAACTGCAGCGTATTCAACTCGGCTATGGACGTATACTTTTTTTCGTTGGAAAAAAGAGTTCGATTCAGTTCCTGCTGATATAGCAGATTACTGAAATAAAGAAACCCACCGATGCCGATCAGCAATACTGAAAAAACCAGCACCAGGTAACCTTTCTGTTTAAGAAACCCAGGGTTCATATAAGAGTTCTTTAGGGATAGTGAAATAAAAAGAGCTGCCGCATCCCGGTTCCGAATCTACCCATATTTCGCCACCCCAATGTTCAATAATCTTTTTTACTATAGCGAGCCCCATACCAGTTCCGCCATACTGTTGCTTTGAATGGAGACGTTGAAAAATCGTAAAAATTCTTCCAAAATATGCAGATGAAATACCAATGCCATTATCTGAAACAGTGAACTTCAACTGTTCTCCCATATCAGCTACTGAAATTCTTATTTCAGGAGGAATATTTTGTCTGCTATATTTTAATGCATTTCCAATGAGGTTTTGAAACAATTGTAAAACCGGTGTATGATACCAGTATAAAACTGGCAAATCTGATACAATAATTGTTGCAGATTTCTCAGCAATGCTCGTTGTATTCAACAAACTGACTTCTTTTATTATTGCATTCAGGATTAGCCGATCTTTTGCCTGATTGATACGACCCACTCTTGAATAATCCAACAGATCAAGAATAATCTGGCGCATTCTCATAGCTCCGTCAACCGCATAAAAAATATATTGCTTTCCTTTATCATCCAGCACCGATTGGTACTTTTTTTCAATTTGTGTAAGAAAGCTGGTAACCATTCGCAAAGGTTCCTGTAAATCATGTGAAGCTACGTATGCAAACTGTTCCAGTTCCGTATTGGATGCTGCCAGTTCCCTTGCTTTTTGTTCCAGTTCCTTATTTAATTTCTGGAGAGAAGCTTCATAGGTTTTTCTCTGATGAATATCCTGAATACTTCCAGCAATTGTGGTACAATTACAACTATTTCCATCTGGCTCACCAATGATACGAACCCATCGCATGGTGCCATCCTGTGTTTTTATTAGAAATTCTTCATCTATTTTTTTGCCTGTCAGAAGTGTTTCTTTCAGAAGCAGTTTGATTCTCTGATGATTTTCGTCAGAACCTAAGAGCTTATCCCAATCCATATTATTCACCATTCCGTCACGCTGCAATTGAAGCATTTCCACAGCAATGGCAGATAATGAAATTCTATGATCTTTAATTGAATACTCCCAACCACCAATTCGGGCAAGATTTGTAGCATTGTTGAGCAACTTTTGCAATGCACGTTGTTCTGTTATATTTTTCGCAACGGCAAAAATCAATCCTTCTTCTTTAGATAATGTAAAGCTCCAGTTTAGCCATATCAGGTTTCCATCACTTGCCACCAACCGTGCATCCAGATTAATACTGCTATTATCCTCGGAAAGTGCCATCAATTTATCAATCGTAAAGTCTTTATCATCAGCATAAATTAAATCCTGAAAAGGAATATTCAATAATTCCTTCTCAGTATAACCTAATAAGGAACAGGCAGCCGGATTAATTCTTTTAAGATAACCATCCAGTCCTGCAATCCCCATTACATCCTGTGCCGTGAAAAATATCTGATTCAGTTCTTCTTCCAGTTTTTTTCTTTTAAATGCCGTGCCCAGAAATTCTTCCATTCCGGATAACAATGTCACGGCTTCGGTAATATCCCTGTATTCAACATTTGCAAATACCAATAACCCAAAGACCTGCTCTTCAAAAAGTAATGGTAATCCTAAAACTGTAAGATTATCACTTAGTTGCAGGAGTTGAACTTTTCGGGAAAAACAAAGACTGGATGGCAATTCCTGTCCATTTTTAAAAATCAGTCCATTTATATTGGCAGCATCAAAATTAAATAACTCCCAATTTGAATTATCAGAATTGGACCACCAGCATTCTGCCATTTCAAACCCCGTTGATTCCTTTAAATAATCAAGGACTGCCCCTAAACAATCTTTCATTCTGGAGTGCTTGCTGAAGCGATGACTTAAATCTACTTTCAGCTTATTCTTTTGTTCTACTCTTTTCTCATCAGTGACATCCCGCTGGATAGCAATCCAATGAGTAATCAAACCTGAATCATCCATAACCGGACTCACAGAAATATCTACCCAAAATTCTCTGCCTGATTTGGCATAATTAATAACTGTCATTTGGGAAGCCTGCCAGTTCCTAAGTGAAGCACTGAAATTTTTGATTGCGGTACTGCTTGTTTTTGGTCCCTGTAAAATTCTGGGAGATTTACCAATTACTTCTTCCGCATCATAGCCGGTCATCCTGCAGAATGCCTCATTAACATAAAGGATTCTGGGGCCGGGTTCATCAAATGGTTCTGCTTCTGTTATAAGGATGGCATCACCGCTATTGGTAACAACACTTTCGAGTAATTTTCTTTGTTGTTCCTCTTTCTTTAACTGAGTAACATCGCGGAGCAATACAAGGGAGGATTTACGGCCCTGATAATCGAGCAGATGCCCGGTTATTTCAAGGAGCATTAGTTCACCAGTTTTTTTAAGATGTTTCCAGGTTTGGCGATGAATGGAACTGGTTCGATTTGCATACATGGTTGCTGAACTCGTGGCTTCCAGAATACGATTCAGTTCCTCTTTAGGCCGGATATCCAGAATCGTCAGATTCAGAAATTCCTTTTTAGGGTAACCATAAAGTAGCAGGCATTCTTCATTACAATCCACAATTTTACGGGTTTCAAAATCCCATACAAACATAGGTGCCGGACTATTTTCGAACAGGTATTTATACTGTTTCTCCGAAATATGAAGTGCTTCCTGTGCTTCAATTATATCTGTAACGTCTGTACTGTTTATAATGTAGCCCTTCACATCGGGATCATCAGCTAGATTTGAACCGATTGTTTTTAGCCACACATAGGAACCATCTTTTTTTCTAAATCGATAAGGATCAGAGATCTCCTGTTTCTGTACCAACAGGCGCTGAAATTCTTCATTTAAATGAGCCTGATCATCCGGATGAATAAGACTGAATGCATTTAAACCAACGAGTTCATTTGCCTGATAACCCAGGGTGGAAAAATAAGCCGGACTGACATACGAATAATTTCCAACTTCATCCAGAATGGCAACCAGATCTCGTTGGAGAAGAGAATGAGTAGCAGCTGCAATAGCTCGCACTGCCACTTGTTCATCAGGGGATGTACTGAATGCTTCAACTGCTTGCTGCCTGCTACTATTCATAAGCACAAATTAGATATCACCGGCTTAGCCGGAGGAGATTGGATTTCTGTATTCTACGAATTTGCAACTTTTAAAGGTTTGATGGTATTTTTTATTGGTCTGTGGTATAAAAATAATAAGTATTTACTCCTATAATTTTGCTCGAAATTATTCGAAAGTATTGATAATCTGATAGTTATGGAAAAGTATGGCGGAATTTGACTTTTTTAATGCTGGTTTTATATAGGAAGATTAGCGGAATTGACTGAGCATTGCAAAAGAAATTCATATGTTTTAAGTAGAAACTAATTTTTGGATAAATAAAAAAATCAGAAGGAATGACAGAAAAAGAAAGTAAAACGGCAGGTAAATACCTGAGTCTTTTACTTAGGCATCAACCGGGATTAATTGGCCTCGAACTCGACGAACAGGGTTGGGCAGATATCAATGAATTATTGGAAAAATGGAATTGCCCGGTTGCTATTGACCGGACAGAATTGGAAGAGCTGGTAGCCACCAATGCCAAACAACGTTTTATAATTGATGAAACCGGTAAACGGATTCGGGCAAATCAGGGACATTCCATTCAAATTGATCCGGGATTGGAGCCGCAAACACCACCGGAGATATTATTCCATGGTACCGGTCTTCGATCTGTTGAGCTTATACAAATTGAGGGACTAAAGAAAATGAACCGATTACATGTCCACCTAAGCAAGGATGTAGAAACTGCAAGTTTAGTTGGACAACGAAAAGGAAAACCAATTGTATTAACCATTCATTCAAAACAAATGCACGCCGATGGATTCCGGTTTTTCCAGGCTGCGAATGAAGTTTGGCTTTCTGATGATGTACCGGTCAAATATATTTCGTTCCCATCTTAACCAAAATGAAAAGAACATTTGTTATTGGAGATATTCATGGTGCATTAAAAGCATTGAAGCAACTGATAGAGCAGATTCAACCATCCGACGAGGATCGTTTTATTTTTCTGGGTGATTATGTGGATGGCTGGTCTGAATCCGCTTCTACTATCCAATACCTGATTGAAATGAGCAGACAGTTTGACTGCATTTTCATCAGAGGGAATCACGATAAATGGTGCCAGGAATGGTTGGAAGGGAAATCATCCGATCCCTTATGGCTGAGTTCTGGCGGAATGGAAACCATCAATAGTTATAAAGGCCTTGACAGCTCAGCAAAAGCTCAGCAATTGTTTTTTTTGAAGTCATTGGTGAATTATCATATCGATGAACAAAACCGCCTTTTTATTCATGCCGGTTTTGCTTCCATGCATGGCCCGTTGAAAGAACATTATGAAACCAATTATTATTGGGATCGTTCTTTATGGGAAATGGCCATTTCCATGGATCCATCCCTTCAACCAGACCATCCCTTCTATCCAAAACGACTGAAACAATTCAGTGAAATTTATATTGGCCATACACCTACCACCAATTATGGGATAACGACTCCCGTGAACTGTAAAAATCTTTGGAACATTGATACCGGTGCAGGTTTTTCCGGCCCCTTAACTGCTATCGAAATTGAATCAAAAACAGTCTATCAATCGGATAATGTAAGGCTGTTGTATCCTCAAGAATCGGGTCGAAATAAATAATCACTCTTCCACCCGACGGGTACCCGTCGGGTGGGGGGAGTCCGCATCAATGGCGTTGGGCCGGAGAAAGGCCAGTTGAATCAGGAGCACTACCAGCACGATAATGGATAAGAGGGCAAAATCCCGGCCGAGGTTACCACTATCGGTGGATTTGCCCAGCAAGTCTGTAATATATGCGCCGGAGAAAACGCCTCCCATATTCATCAGTCCATATGCAGTTGCGCGGTATCTGGAGGATACAAACTGACATAATATGGGCATATTGTTTGCGTCAAACATCCCAAATCCAATTCCGAAACAACAGGCCGCAGCAACCACATGAAATAAGCTGCTTCCGTAGCCAACCAGCAACAATGCGGGAATCGTTAAACTCAATCCTATGGCACTTGTATAGATGCGGCCTTTCAGGTTTTTTTGAACCCATCGATCAGACAATAAGCCACCCGCCAATACACCTACAAAAGAAGATGCCGCAATGGTAATAGTGGAGATTGGTCCGGCTGTGGCCATATCAATATCGAGTTTGGTAGCAAATAGTGTTGGCAGCCAGTTTTTAACACCCCAACCCGGAATACTCGGTACCGCAAAATAAAAAAGCAGGATCCAGAAAGAGATATTTCCAAGCAGCAGGCCAACTCCTTTGAACAGCCCGGCCGGATTAAATCGGTTGCTGGTAACAGTTAGCGGATCCGTTATTTGTTTTTTATCCTTCAGAAACAACACAAGAACAAAGGAGTACAACATACCAATCAACCCAAAAAGATGAAAGGTATATTGCCATGAAAAACGATCGGCAATAGTTGCTCCAAATCCGCCTAATGCCTGTCCCAGATAGAGGCCGGTCATATGAATCCCGATGGCCAGAGAGCGTGTTCGGGAACTATGGTAATCCGCAATCAGGGCAAGGGCTGTAGGTATATAGATAGCTTCACTGAATCCCATGATGGCCCGGAGCCAATAGAGTTGTTGAAAATTGGTAGCATAGCCCATTGCGAAGGTTACACCAGACCAGATAAACAAACTCAGTACAATCAGCCATTTGCGATTGAGTTTATCAGCAAGCATACCTGCAAATGGACTCACGAATCCATAAATCCAGAGAAAAACAGCCATAAGTCGCCCGAAATTGGTGGCAGATTCCAGTTCAGCAATATCTGCCAGCATACTGGGACGCATGGTGCTCAGCATCTGTCGGTCCATATAGTTTAATAAGGCAACCACCCATAAGAGTCCAACCACCATCCAGGGGTACCAGCTTTTTTTTGTTTGCAAAACGAATCGTTTAATGGTTCTGGAAAATCGAATTTAGATTAATGGTTAGTGCAGGGTCTAGCTACAAGTACATGCGGTGTACGGATACCCGGACTCACTTCACCACCGGGAAAAAACAATTTGCTATCCCAGCTTACCAGGCTTGTGGTAACAGGAGCTTTCGATGAGAGCTTACCGGTTTTTTCCCAGCTCGCACGATCGATATCATAAAATATAATGTCCTTACTGAATCCGGGATGTTGCTCTTTAAGCGTGGCAGCTTTTGCAGCGAGTGCACCATCATCCCCACCAAAAATAAAGAAACCCCGCTCCTTCTCATACCAGGCCGGTGAGGGAGCTGCCACAACAGGCCCTGGTAATGCAGCCAGGGTTTTCCAGCCCTCCTGTTCAGAATAAACATAGGCGTCTTTAAGATAATTTCTTTCTCCATTAATCAACTCTGTACCACTGAACAGATAAAAGGAATTTTGTGAAGCTCCGGCAACTGCCAGCATCCTTGAGGGACCCGGCCAGGCAGGCCCTTCTTTCCAGCCTTCCTGCAACCTGTTCAGATTCAAAAAATAAAATGCATTGCTGGTCTGCTTCGAATCGGGAGCATTTAATCCGCCCGCAACATAAATGGTTTGATCAACCAGGGCACCACAGGTATTGGCAAGAGACATTGGAAGGGATGGCAATGAATCCAATTCTATTTCTCCATTTTTATAACGAAGGCGGATTACTGTAGCAACATGACCGTTTTCATTACTGCCACCAATCAGGAGCAATCCATCCCTGGTTGAAATCGATACCCCGTATCCAAGTGGCTCTGGCAATAATCCGGCTTTTATCCATTCCCGCTCCTTTTTATCAAATGCAAAAATTGTCTGGTACCAGGTTTTCTTTCCGCCATTCCAGGGGGTTCCTCCATTGGGAAAATTAGCTCCACCCGCAACCAGTAAAACATCGTTTGAGATCCCGGCAAAGGAGCCGGCAAAACCGGTGCTATCGGGAATTGGCGGGAATGATTCCCAGGAAAAACCGGAGGAGGCACAATCAGCGGAGGGGATCGGACTACAATTCACTTGCATGAGGAGCAGAAATAAGATGGAAAAAAGTTGTATGGCAGACAGGGGCATAGAATAAAATTAATGCACTTATGTACTACATATCAAATATAGAAACAAAATTCTACCGCGCCAACTGTCTTTTTTATTAAAGCTGGTGTTGCAACCGGTCGAAATGAGGTCTTAGGTGTTCCAGCATTCCCTGGCGGAATGCTTCCTTATTTCCGGTGCGTAATAAATCAACGAGTCCGCTGTGTGAAATTTTTCCCCGAATGGGTTTTTCCTCGAGCGCTACTACATAAGCAAATATGGGCAGCAGCATGGATTGAAAACGCTTGAGTGTCTGGTTGCCGGTGATTTCATATAATTTCCCATGAAAGGCGATTTCATTCTGAATCCGGAAATTATCTGCCGTTAATTCATCAGCGGCAATTTTTTCCAATTCCGCCACATGCTCATCTGTAAGTCGGGGGAACAAAAGATCGGGTAATCCCATCTCCAGTACCAGCCTCAATTCAAAAATATCGCGCAGGGTTGCTTCATCAATCATGAAGGGATCCAGTAATTTTTCAAAGGATCCCAGAATATCGGGCTTGGCCATTACCATGCCCCTTTTCTTTTTGGTTTCTACAATGCCCAGCATACGCAGTCTGCTCAATGCTTCCCGAACTACATTCCTGCTTACACCCAGACTTTGCGCCATTTCCATTTCAGTGGGCAGGGCATCGCCCGGCTTATAGTTACGCTTCCGGAAATTCTCCCGCAGGCGGGCTTCCACTATGTCAGCCATGGTTTTGCTGAGAATTGGTTCCAGATTATTTGAAGCATCCAATGGTAACATATACGTAACGATTAATCCTGAACTTGTATTTGTGCTACAAAAGAAACAAAAATTTTAATACCGGCTCTATTTTCTGACAGAAAGGGTTAAAACAAGGGGTGATTAAGCCCATTTTTTTCGAACAAATAACTATTTATCAAATCAGTACAAGTAAAAATAAATATGATCCTATTTCCTTTATGACCAGCTGCAAACAGCTTCCGGAAGCTTTTTTTTACCCTGGCTCAGAATTTTTTTCCCGATCAGCATTGCCAAATAAATTATTCTATTACATTTGTTATGTAGTACATATCTACAATAAAAGATTAATAAACCTCAAATTACTGTTTATGCGACCAACGATTCGCATTGCCTTTGCAAGCCTTTTCCTGGTTTGCCTGTTGACTGGTTACCTTGTTCAGGGTCAGTCGCAAGCCACCAGAATAACTGGTACGATCCGTCATTCAGAGAATGCGGCACCAGTGGAAGGGGCAACCATCCAACTAAAAGGCAGCGATGTTTTTACCCAGTCAGATAAAAACGGCCGGTTCAGTATCTCTGTACCCAATCCGGCTACTGCCATCCTGCTCATCTCCCATGCCAGCTTCGCTTTACAGGAAATTGCTGTAAACAGCCAGTCTACCATCCGGATTACCCTTAGTCCGGAAAATAAAGGCATGGATGAAGTCGTCATCATAGGTTATGGCAAACAAAGCAGAGCAACCGTTACCAGCTCCATCTCTACCGTAAGCGCCAAAGAAATGGAGCATGCCCAGGGCGCCAATCCGCTTCAACAATTACAGGGAAAAGTGGCTGGCTTAAGTCTCCAGATCTCCGATGGTCAGCCCGGTGCCAATCCGCAAATCTTTATTCGTGGCGGTAGTTCCACTTCGCCGGAAGGTGATGCCCCCTTATTGGTGGTGGATGGTATAGTGGGACAAATGAGAAATATCAGCGATCTCAACCCGGATGATATTGAATCCGTTCAGGTTTTGAAAGATGCTGCTTCCACCGCCATTTATGGTGCCCGCGCTGCCAACGGAGTAATCATCGTAAAAACAAAATCAGGAAAAGCAGGTAAACCGGTTTTCAGTTTCAAAACCACCCAGGGAATTTCTGAGCTCGGTAAAAAATACAATTTTACCAGTGCCCGTGATTATATTAGAGTGAGCAGACAGAATATTCAGCGATACAATACTACCAATCCTGATTTCTTTCTTACCGGAGGTCGATATGGCCTCTCTACCGGTAATCCCAGAAACAGCCGGAACACACTCGAATTTCTGGATACCTATATCAACGATTATGGTGCAGATTATGTAGCTGATCTGATCGACCGGCAAGGCTGGGAAACCATGGACGACCCCGTTACAGGAAGAAAACTCCTGTTCAAAGAAACCAATTATCAGGACGTAACTTTTCAGGATGCACGTAAAGCAGAATATGACCTCAGCGTTAGCGGAGGCAGCGATAAATTTGTGTATTATATCGGACTGGGTAGTTTAAATCAGGAAGGCATCGTACGCGGTACGGATTATAAACAATACAGTGCACTTATTAATACTACCTACAAATTCAGTGATAAACTGAGCCTGAATACCAATATCAATCACCAATACCGCAAGTCCAACGGTGCCTGGAATTACCAGAATGTTTTAAGTCGTTCCGTAACCATGCCCTTTACCTACCGCCTGAATTATGAAGACGGATTGCCCGCACCTGGTGAAGGCGTCGCTTCTTTCAGAAACCGGAATCATGAAATCTATTACAAGGAAAACTATAACGATATCAATGTATACCGGAACACCATCAATATTGGACTTGATTGGGAAATTATTCCGGGACTGACCTTCCAGCCCAAAGTCTATTATTTTACTACAGAGGGTATGGAGAATTTCTTTGAAGCCTATAATGAAATCAACGTCAACAGAAACGCTTCTGCCAGTCATAATTTTGACCGCCAGCTGCAGTATGATGGCGTGTTCAATTATACTAAAACCATCCGCAAAAACCATCATATCAATGCAGTACTCGGAGGTAGTTTTATTGAGCAGTTCGCATACCGCATGAGCGGAACAGGAAGAGGCGCACCCACTGACTATATCACCACATTAAATGCCTCTGCAGATTCAACCAAACGAATTTCAACAACCCAGGTAACGGATAAAATATCAAGTGTATTCGGACGGGTAGCATATGATATCAAACGCAAATACTTAGTAGCACTCAGCCTTCGCGCAGACGGATCTTCCCGATTTGCTTCTGATAATCTGTATGGGTATTTCCCTGGCATTTCTGCCGGATGGAATATTCACAGTGAACCCTTCTGGAAAAGCATCAGCAGTACTATCAATACTTTTAAACTCAGGGCCAGTTGGGGACAAACAGGCAACAATGAATTATCCGTTGCTGATACCAAAGGGGCTTATACAACAGGATATAATTATGCAGGAATGCCCGGCATACTCAGCTCTACCCTGCCCAACAGAAACCTGGTTTGGGAAACCACGTCCTCCTTTGATGTGGGCCTTGATATTGGTTTACTCAATAATCGGGTGAACATTTTATTGGATTACTATTCCAAGTTAACTTCTGATCGTTTGTTCAGTAAACCCCTTGATGCCACTTCCGGATTTTCTTCCATTCGCAGCAATTACGGAAGTATCCTGAATGAAGGGTTTGAAATTGAACTCTCCGCCATGCCTGTCCGAACAAAAGACATCCAGTGGGAAGTCAATTTCAATATTGGATTCAACGCAGGAATTGTGAAAAAACTTCCCGGCAACGGAGAATTGAAAAACAGAATCGGAGGAAACTTTGTATACAATAAAAGCACCCGGCAATATGAAAAAGTGGGTGGAACTGCAGAAGGTGAACGCTTTGGAGAGCGCTGGGCCTATCGTTTCATAGGCGTTTATGCAACCGATGAAGAAGCATCCGGTGCGCCATACGACTCCGAATCAAGCGGACGTACCAAACTGGGTGGAGACGCAATTTTCGAAGACGTGGATGGCAATGGCATCCTGGACAACCGCGATATGGTTTTCATGGGCTATATGCGCCCTGATAAAGTAGGCGGATTTGCCAGCACTTTTACCTATAAAAAACTCTCCTTCCGTTTTGTTACCGATTTCGCTATCGGCCATGTAATAGATAATTCTTTCCGTGGACGATTAATGGGTAGTGCCAGAAATAATAACATGACTCTTACAGATGTGCTCAGTGATGAGATCTGGAAAGAACAGGGGGATATCGCCAGTATTCCAAAATACACCGTGCAAAGTGATGCTGATTATCGTTTCCGCAATCACCTGCGCAACGGAAATAATCTTGGATCCGGTTCCGGTTATTCAACCAACAACTCTCTCTACTACGAAAAAGGTGATTTCCTGGCCTTCCGCGAAGTATCACTCAGCTATCAGGTACCACTTCCCGCAGTTTTCAAAACAGCTCATATCGAAAGCCTGAGCCTGTTTGCAGGTGCATTTAACCTGGGTTACCTGAGTTCCTACTCCGGTTTGATGCCGGAAATCTATTCAGGTAATGATCAGGGTTCGTATGCACGTCCGCGTATGTACGACCTGGGAATTAAATTAAACTTCAAATAATCGACTGGAACATGAAACAACCTACTATCAAACTATACTTTTTTGCAATGCTGCTGGTTTTAGCAGGATGTAAAAAAATGCTGGATGTAGATACTATTTCAAGCATCGATTCCTCCAGTTACTGGAAAGCAGAGGGCGATGTGGAAGCTTATTTAACAGGCATCTATTCTGATATGCGTGCCCTTATGAACAGCACCTACCATTTTGAAGACCGGGGTGATGCATTTGTAGCCGGACTGGAAGGTTCTGTTTCCACTGCATGGGAACAAAATCTGACGGCTCAGAATGCGCCCAACTGGATCAATCATTACAATATCATTTACCATTGCAATCTGCTGCTGAAAAATGCACCCAATATTAGTTTTGTGCAGGATGCAAAAAGGAACAGACTGATGGCAGAGGCCTTAAGTATTCGGGCATATATGTACTTTCTGCTCATCAAAAGCTGGAACAATGTTCCGCTCGTACTGGAAGCAATTGAGAGCGACAGCTATGATATGCCTTCGCGTTTGCCTGCATCAGAGATTACAGCACAAATTCTTCAGGACCTGAATGAAGCCATTACTCTTTTTCCGGAAGATGGATTTGTCAATAAAAACCGGGCTTCCAAACCGCTGGCAAACGCCATTAAAGCCGATGTATTGGTTTGGAAATTTAAAGTATTGCAGGGAACCGAAGCTGATTTACAGGAAGCATTAACAGCCATTAATCAACCGATAGCACAAACTAGTCTGCTTCAAAACTTTGCAGAAATTTTCAGCACGGCCAATAAAGGGAATGTTGAAATTGTAATGGGACTTCGTTTTATGCGCGATGAAAAAAGTGATCATTATGGAAGTCGCATGAAACCACGTGACATATTTGTAGCTACTGCCGCCAATAAAGACGAACTGGCTTTTGCCATCAATGGTGCCCGCAGTGTGTATTCACCAAGTCCAAAAATTGAATCAACTTTTAATGAACATGCGACCGATAACCGGAAGGCAGCCTCTATTATAAGGGCAGTAAACCCAAACGGATCAAGCATCGGCATGTTCGATAATAAATTCAGAGGCACCCAATTTGCTGATGATCGTTTTTATGACAATGATATCATTCTTTACCGGCATGGCGGATTACTGTTGACAAAGGCCGAGATACTGGCTGCATTAAATCGTCCGGTTGAAGCAATTGCAGAACTGGATAAAGTTAGACTTCGGGCAGAAATTGGACCTTATACCGGCTCTACAACCAAATTAACCGTTGAAAGGGAAATTCTAAAAGAACGCAGCAGAGAACTCTATTTTGAATTCACCCGCTGGCATGATCTGGTTCGATTCCACACTGCAGGAACAATCAATATTTACCAGGAGGTACCTAATTTATCTGCCAGTACCGCCCCTTTGTTTTTCCCGATTCCACAGGCACAAATCGATATCAATAACAACTTAACTCAAACTGAAGGATATGAATAACCGAATACTTTTTTCTGTCCTGGTTTCAATATGTCTGCTGACACTTGCATGTACCAAAGGCAAGCGTGATTGGGATCTGGAAGGTCCGGCTGCCAAACCAATTCTTGATCTGAACGAAGGAGATTCCACCTTCAATTATATTTTCCGTCAGCGTTTTGAGGGCTATGCCTGTTACCGGATTCCTGCACTGATCAGAGCGAAGGATGGTACCCTGATAGCATTTGCAGAAGCAAGAAAAAACAGTTGCAGTGATATTGGGAATATTGATCTGGTAATGAAACGCTCCACTGATAATGGCAAAACCTGGGGACCGCTTGAACTGATTTGGGATGATGGCAATAATACCTGCGGTAATCCCGCTCCTGTTTTAGATGAATCAACAGGCACTCTTCATCTGCTCCTCACCTGGAATTTTGGTACGGATGATATTGGTGATATCAATGCGAATACCGGAACAGATACCCGACGTGTTTATGTATCCAGCTCAACTGATAATGGTGCCAGCTGGAGCCAGCCAAAGGAAATCACAAGCGATGTAAAGCGTCCGGAGTGGGGATGGTATGCCACCGGCCCATGTCATGGTATACAGGTGAAATCCGGCCCAACTGCCGGCCGCCTCGTTATTCCCTGTGATTATATTGAAATTGGAACCAAACGAAGCTTTTCGCATGTAATCTATTCAGATGATCACGGTGCAAGCTGGCAGATTGGAGGCATATCGCCGGCTGAAGGAGCCAATGAATCAACCGTTGCAGAACTTTCAACCGGAGAATTATTACTGAATATGCGCAATGGCGGGGGCTCCCGTTTTGTTGCCAATAGTTCAGACGGTGGACTAACCTGGACAAATATGCGAAGAGATCCTGCATTGATTGAACCGACCTGTCAGGGCAGCCTTTTATCTGCAGAAATGAATGGTGGCCATCAATTATTTTTCAGCAATCCGGCCAGTACCAGAAGAGAAAAAATGACCGTGCGTCAAAGTCTGGATGATGGTGCCAGCTGGACAAAAAAAGTGGAAGTATACAGTGGTCCGTCTGCCTATTCTGACCTGATTCAGATTTCCGATGAAGCGGTTGGTGTTTTATTTGAAGGAGGAAAATCATCTCCTTATATCGGGATCTCATTTGAAATTATTCCGCTGTCAGATTTTAAATAACCTACAACAACTGATTATATGAAACAATGGATATGCACGGTGCTGGCAATGATTGTTTTGCTGGTCGCCTGTAAAAAGGATAATGAACAGGTACCGCTGGTAGCTGCAATTGAAGGAGATCAGTTTGAGATCCTGGCCGGCGACAGCATCAGCTTTCGCGATATCAGCACGGGACAGGCATCGCGATGGAAATGGACATTTGAAGGCGGCACCCCTGCCAGCTCGGAACTCTCCTCTCCAACGGTAACGTATACGAGTCCGGGTACCTATAAAGTAACACTAGAAGTAAGTAATCAAAATGAATCCAATTCCATTACCAAAGACGGATTTGTTACGGTTGGATACAATCAGATCAGTGCCAACTTTTCAGCAGATAAAACCATTATTCAGCAGGGAGAATCAGTTCAGTTCACAGATCTCACAACCGGTATTCCGGAGAGCTGGCAATGGGAATTCATTCATGAAACACAGGGTGCTCTTTATACATCAACCGAACAAAATCCATTGATACAATTTGATGAACCTGGAATTTATACGGTAAAACTGAAAGCTTCAAATCCTGAATTTGAAGGTGAAAAAACAGTTGCAGAAATGGTGGAAGTAATTGATCCGTCTTTTGTATCGGCAGGTTTTGCTGCTGCTGCCCATTCCACTTATACGGGAGGTTCGATAACATTTGAAGATCAATCCCTGGGCAATGTGCAAACCCGTGCCTGGACATTTGAGGGCGGAAATCCGGCTACTTCATCAGATGCCAATCCGGTGGTGAGTTATGCTGTACCCGGACGGTATAAAGTTAGCCTCACAGTTTCCAACACAGAGAACTCCTCAGATAAAGTGGAAGAACAGTATATTCTGGTGGTTCCCGGAGATCAGCTGGCTGCCTATTTCCCCTTTGATGGATCAGCAGTGGATGCCGGCCCCGATGCTATTCCGGTTATTCTAACTGGTACACCTGCATTTACCGGAACAGATCGGAACAATAAAACCGGCTTTGCGGCAAGCTTTGACGGAGCATCCGGTGTAGCAGTGCAAAGTCAGACCATTCTTAACCTTGGCACAGGCGACTTCTCCGTAACCGGCTGGCTGAAAGCAAGCAGTTCATCCCGAATGATGGTATGGCAGGAAAGTGGAAAGAATGGAAGCAATGATAATCAGTCCTGGTTGCGCATGGGCGATAACAGCACTGACCGTCAGTTACGTTTCAATACAGAAGCACCCGGTGGTGGCAGCATTCTGAATATGGGCAATGAAGGAAAACTGAATACCGATCAGTGGATTCATTTCACCTGCGTACGATCCGGAACAAAAATGATGGTGTATGTGAATGGAACCAAAGTGAAAGAAATGACGACACCAAATATCCGGAATGTAACCGGCAACCAGGCATTCAAAATTGCGATGCAGGAAGGTGCCACCAGTTTTAATAATTTTTTCACCGGACAACTGGATGATTTCATGATCTACCGAAAAGCATTAAGTGAAGTGGAGATTCAGGAATTGATTGCACTTTAATAAATCAAAAAAATACGATTGATGGTTAAGTCCAATTCAAGAATAAAGACAGTAAATTTTGCGTGGATTGCGGTACTGATTTTCAGTTTTCAAACCGGATTAGCACAGAAAATCGAATTGTCTGCCAAAAGTTTTCAGGTACCTATACTCAAAGAACTGGAAGCCACTACCCTGTTAAGACTGGAACTGCATGTTCCGGAAGCTGCTACAACTGCCTGGTTGCAGGAAATCAGTCTGCAGTTTAAAGGAACTACCCGCCTGAACGATATTAAAGGGGTTCGGGTATTTTCAAGCAATGCTGATTCAGTTTATGCAGCTGCGGAGAAAAAAAATACCACCGCATTATTTGCCCTGCATACATCGCCTTTGCAAAAAGAGCAATTGATGCTGTCAGGAAATCTGCGATTGAATACAGGTCGAAATTATATCTGGGTGGCAGTGAGTATAGCGCCTGATATCCCTCTACAAAATAAAATCGGCCTGCAGGCAGGCAGTATGCGCGTCAATAAGCAGGTTCTTACCATACCTAAAAGTGAATCTGCCGTTTTTCGGGTAGGCAGTGCAGTTAGACAGTTGTTGCAGGACAATGTGCATACTTCGCGCATACCCGGAATGGCAACTGCAAAAAACGGCGATTTGCTGGTAATCTATGATGCACGCTATGAATCTGCGCGTGATCTGCAGGGTGATATCGATATAGGTTTAAATCGCAGTACAGATAAAGGCGCTACCTGGCAGCCGTTTCAGGTAATCATGGATAAAGGAAGCTGGGGAAATTTACCGGAAAAATTCAATGGCATATCAGATCCCTGTATACTGGTGGACCCTAAAACAGGTACCATCTTTGTTGCCGGCTTATGGATGTACGGAGTACTGGATGCTGATGGAAAATGGACAGAAGGCTTAACTGATACCAGTAAAAACTGGAATCACCAATGGAAGGCAAAAGGCTCCCAACCCGGATTTTCACCAAAGGAAACAGCACAGTTTTTACTAACCAAAAGTACCGATCATGGTAAAACCTGGTCGGAGCCGATTAACCTGACTGCTCAATGTAAGCGGCCCGACTGGTGGCTATGGGCACCTGCTCCGGGCAGTGGAATAGTATTAAAAGACGGCACCCTTGTATTTCCTACACAGGGCCGGGATGCAACGGGCAAAGCATTCTCCAATATTACCTATAGCAGGGATGGCGGAAAAAGCTGGATCACCAGTAATCCGGCTTTAGAGGAATCAACCACAGAATGTATGGCGGTGGAATTATCAGATGGCTCCATCATGCTGAATATGCGAACCAATTCCAACAAGGGACTGATTGGTGCCGGCAATGGCCGATCGGTTGCAATAACAAAAGACCTGGGCAAAAGCTGGAAGGAACATGAAACTTCCAGAAAAGCATTGATTGAGCCGGTTTGTATGGCCAGTCTGTATAAACATCGGTATATGGTTGCAGGAAAGGAAAAATCAGTATTGTTATTTCTGAATCCGCATTCCTATACCAAACGCGATCATATAACATTGCAGGTTAGTTATGATGATGGCAAAACCTGGCCGGTTTCCAAACATATCTTACTGGATGAATTAAGTGGAAGAGGGTATTCGAGCATAAGCTCAGTGGATACCAATACAATCGGCCTGCTGTATGAAAGCAGCCAGGCTCAGCTGGTGTTTCAGCAAATACCCATTACAGAAATCATTGAATAAAATAGCGTATGCAAAAAGTTGAAGGATTAATTGCAGCCACTTTTTGTGGTTATAATGTTGACGGGTCTGTTAATTTAACCATTATCCCCAGGCTGGTGGAGAATCTGATCAGAGATGGTGTGAAAGGAATTTATGTTTGTGGTACCAATGGGGAAGGCCCCAATCTAACCATAGCGGAAAGAAAGCAGGTTGCGGAAGCCTATATTAATGCCGTTCAAAAACGGGTATTGGTATTTGTGCATGTTGGACATTCGTCCATTGCTGAAGCGCAGGAGCTGGCGAAACATGCGGTATCTATTGGTGCGGATGCGATCTCATCAGTTGCTGCTTTTTATTTTAAACCAACCGGAGTAGAGAACCTGGTTTCCTGTATGGCTGCAATCGCTTCAGCAGCGCCTTCCCTACCCTTTTATTATTACCATATTCCGGTATTGACAGGTATCTCCATTGATATGATTGAGTTTCTGGAACGTGCGGAAACCACCATCCCCAATCTGGCCGGAATCAAATACACGGCCTCCACGATTCATGAATACCAGGCCTGCCTGAACTATAAAAATGGGAAGTACGATATCCTGTTCGGATACGATGAATTATTGCTGCCTGCATTGGCAGTTGGTGCAAAAGGAGCAATCGGTAGTACTTATACTTTTGCCGCACCAATTTATCAGAAAGTTATGCAGTATTTTGAAGCAGGTGAATTGGAGAAAGCACAATTCTGGCAATTGCAGGCAGTTGAAATGATTCGTTGTTTTACGAAATATCCATCCATACCGGCGCAGCGTGCCATCATGTTATTATTGGGGGAGGAACTGGGCGATTGCCGCTTACCCTTAACCCCTCTTACCACCACTCAGATCAGCCAACTCCATTCTGCATTGGCTTCCATCGGCTTCTTTAAACGACTGGAGGAATTGCACCCGACGTTACCCGTCGGTTGATCTGCGGAGAGAGGAGCCTCGGATGATCAGATCGGAGCGAAGCGAGATGATATCGGTCATATAAATATCGATGGAGCCCTTAAGGTGATTGATCAGGTTTTTTGCTGCTGTCTGACCGATATTATAGCCGGAATAATCAACCGTGGTCAGGTTGGGTTCAATCACCACGCTGATCGGATCATTGTTGAAACCGGCAAAAGCGATATCATCCGGAATTTTTATACCTGCTGCTTTTAAACGAAGCATGCAAAAAACGGCGGCTGTATCATTGGCAGAAAATACGGCATCGGGGCGTTTGTCTGCCGGCAGGGAAAGGATCCAGTCAGCAGCCTGGGTACCTGCTTCACTGGAAAGATTACTGATCTGATGAAATTTTGCAGGTAAGGGCAGGTCATGTTCTTTGAGGGCCTGTTTAAACCCTTTGAGCCGATCGCTGTACACATTCCGCAGCAGGTTGCCACCGAGGTGCAGGATTTTTGTGCAGCCCTGTTCAATCAGGTGTTGGGTAATATTATAAGCAGCCGTATAATTATCAATTACAACCGAAGTACTATCGGGATGAGGCACCACCCGGTCAAAAAAAACAACCGGAATTTTCCGATTGAAAAAAGGCTCAAAATGGTCGAGGTTTTCGGTGTTGGCAGCCAGTGAAACCAGGAGTCCGTCTACCCGGTTATTAAACATACTCTGCACATTGATTTTTTCCTTCTCCACATCTTCGAGCGATTGTGTAATGATGAGCCGGTACCCTTCCCTGCTGGCTACATCTTCCATACCGGCCAGGGCGGCAGATACAAAATGACTGTTGAGTCTTGGTGTCAGCACACCCAGTGTATGACTTTGTTTGCTTCTTAAATTACTGGCAAAGCTGTTGGAACGATAGCCCAGTTCCTTGGCTGCTTCATTGATTTTTTTGCGGGTATGCTTATTTATAAGCGGACTCCCCTTCAATCCCCTGCTGACGGTTGCAGCGGAAAGATTCAGGTGTTTCGCGATATCATAAATCGTAATTTCTTTGTCTTCTGCCATGGGTTGGGTTGCCTTACAAAGAAAGGGAAAATAAGACCTTATCTAATGGAAATTGTTTTGATATTGACAAATTCACGGATGCCGAAAAGGCCAAGTTCCCGGCCGAAGCCCGATTGATTGATACCACCGAAAGGAAGCCGCGGATCAGACTGTACCAGGCTGTTCACAAAACTGGCACCCGCTTCCAGCTGGTTACGGGCGATGTCTTCTCCTTTGGCGAGATCACTGGTGAACACAGCCGATCCCAATCCAAAACTGGTATCATTGGCGATCCGGATGGCATCAGCTTCATCCTTTGCGGTGATGAAGGCAGCAACAGGCCCGAAAAGCTCTTCTTCATACGCCGGCATGCCCGGTTGCACGTTCGTTAACAGGGTTGGTGGAAAGAAAGCATGATTTCCCGGTGGAATGATGCCTCCAAGCAGGCAGATGGCGCCTTTTTCAATTGAAGTGCGCACCTGTTCATGCAACTCGTCTCTCAAATCAGCGCGAGCCAGCGGACCGATGTCTGTTCCGGGGTCATGTGGATCGCCCATAGTTTTGGCTTTCATTTTTTCAAGAAAGTGTTGAGTAAAGGCCTCTTCTATTTCCGCTTCCACAATAAAGCGTTTGGCGGCAATGCAGGATTGTCCGCTGTTGATGAGCCGGCTGCTAACACAGGCTTCTGCAGCCAGTTCCAAATCAGCATCTTTTAAAATGATATAGGGATCACTGCCGCCCAGTTCAAGCACCACTTTTTTCAGCAGCGCCCCTGCTTTGGCAGCCACCTGTTTACCGGCGGGTGTACTTCCGGTGAGGGTGGCAGCTTTGATATGCGGATGTTCCAGCACCAACGCAACATCTTTACTGCTGATCAGCAGGGTTTGAAAAAGAAGGGGTGGAAATCCCGCTTCAAGAATCATCTCTTCAATTGCCATGGCGGAACCCGGCACATTGGAAGCATGTTTAAGCAGGGCAGCGTTACCGACGGCCAGCGCAGGTGCCAGAAACCGGATAACCTGCCAGAGGGGAAAATTCCAGGGCATGATGGCCAGGATGATACCGAGTGGCTGGAAGCTGATATAGGATTTGGATGCTTCGGTGCGAATGATTTGATCTTCCAGATAAGCGGCTGCATGTTCGGCATAATATTCGCAACAGCGGGCGCATTTTTCCACTTCGGCTATTCCCTGTTTAATGGGTTTACCCATTTCATCGGCCATCAACGCAGCGAGCGGTTGTTGACGGCTTCTTAATACAGCGGCCAATTTAAGCAGCAGGCTGCTGCGTATAGCTATATCAGTTAGTCGCCATTTTTTCCAGGCTTCCTGGCTTTGTTCTATTTTTAGTTGAACTTCTTCCGGTGTATGGTTTTTGTAATTGGACATACTTAAAATTAAGTGAACTATTTAAGTAGGCTGTTACAAATCCAGAATGAGCCAATTAGCCGCATATTTGAGCCAATAGAAAGTATTTATGAGCCAATTAGCGGCTAAAATGAGCCAATTTGATTGTATTTTGAGCCAATTCACGAATCTGATGAGCCAATTCTATTAAAGAGCACTCCATCGGATTATTATTGTTATTGCTCTTGTACCAATACATAGCGGGCGCCGACTCCTTTGGCTGGAATCGATAAGATTCCCTGATACACCAGGTTTTGCAGATCGCGGGTAGCAGTCGCTTTCGAAACCTGGTTGAGTTGTTGGTAGATGGAATTGGTTAGTTCTCTCTTTGTCAGTAATTGCTGTAATGAAATCAGCTGACGGTTACTCAATGAATAGGTTTGTTGGTACCAATTAAGTTTTTGAATAGTTTTCTGTCTGGCGCGCTTTTTACTGTTTTTCCCTATGTAATCCTGTATAGCCAGATGATAAATACTGGATTCTCTCAAATTTTTTTTATTGCGTTTCATTTGCTTATAAAACAGTGTTTTATCTGCATCAACTAATACTTCCTGCGCATAAGCAACGGCCTGAGCGAAAACGCTTTGGCATTTTTTTTGTTTCTCATTGAATTGCACATCACTCATATTCGGGAACTGACAGAGAAAAGATTTTCCATTGATGCGTTTAACCACCAGTTTTTTACCAATGGCACCCTGGGCGCCTTCTAATAAATTAGAATTGTTGATTCGGGCCATAAAAAGTGTTTTTTTCTAATATAAATAAGATTTCTCTGCTTTCCAAAACTTCGTAATCCTCCGTAATCCTCCGTTATTCTACGTTTTGCTCCGTACAAAGTTTGGACCATGGTTTCCCCTCCTTTTGCCCACTCTTTACTCACTCCTTTGAGGTTCCTTATTATCTTCAATCTGCTCTTTCTATGCTAAGGCACAGCCTACGCTTTTCCCTGTTCTGCCAGCACATGGAAAGGCATCCCAACTTAATTTTTATTGAATGCGGGCAGTCCGGCTGAGTTAAACAGACTGGCTTCTGACCAGCTGTAAAAACCATAGCGAACACTCACATCTCAAAACCAGTGATTGACTTGCCGAAACTGGTTAAGCCGGAACCACACCATAGCACCCATTGATTTCGCTAACTGTACCGCGGCTGTACCAACAGCACCGGAAGCACCTACAATCAATATTTTTTGTCAGGGTGACAACTTCGCTTTTCTCCGAAAAATACACTGCCCAGAATTTGTCGCTTGGGTTTGAATAAACCGAAAAAGAAGCGGACTGCAAAGGGGTCTGCTTTTCGTAATTTGATATCACCGGAGTTTACAGCGGTAGCTTTGAGTGTGCAGCACATCGGGACCGCCATATTTTTTAAAACTCGACGCTTTCATGGTGGTTGATTTAATTTTTTAAAATACGCTGCAACTGTCTCGCGGTTTTGTACCCGCATTTGATTGCTATATAATCGAAGGTATATTCCGGGTTATTGAGCATGGTACTGGCGAGTTCTTTTCGCAACAGCGTAAGGTATCCATGCACGGTAGTACCCGTTTTCTCTTTAAAAACCCGGCTCAGGTTCCTGGCACTCATGCCCACCATTTCAGCGAGGGTTTCAATGTCATTTTCTTTAGAAAGGTTGTCGATCAAATAATCCTGTACTTCATGTACCTGCGGATTGATATGATTTCGGTAATCCAGGTAAATGCTCTGCTGTTTGTGCGTACCGCTTCGCCGGTGATACACAACCAATCCTCTGGCCACTTTGTGCGTAAAGAGCGGTCCTTTCAAGCCTTCCAGTATCGCAAGCGCAAGATCAATACCAGCACTGATTCCAGCACTTGTGTAAACATTGTTACTTTTTACAAAAAGAATATCTGCCAGCACGCGGGCATCCGGAAATTGCTGCTGCAATTCTTTTACCCTGCGCCAGTGAGTAGTACATTCTGTATGCTTGAGCAATCCTGCATGCCCAAGGGCAAAGGCACCGGTACAAATGGAACAGGTAGTAATGTTCTTATTGGCGCAATCGCTCAACCAGTTAAAGAAGGATCGTTCCGATCGGAAAGCAATGCTGTTGACATATCCATGATCCATACCAGGAACAAAGATGAAATCACCCTCTTTTAGTTTTGCTTCACTAAAGTGTTTCATGTTTTCAAAACCTAATCCGGCTGTACTAATCGGAGCCTCCTGGTATTGATAAAATTCAAGCTCGAGTTCAAATCCATAAAATTTAGCCTCTGTAAAAACCTGTACAGGGCCGGCCAGATCGAGCAATTCTACAGTTGGAGGTATTATAAAAGCGATTTTTTGCATGTTGTTATTTATTTAAGGGCAGATAAACGGCGGTTATTTTGGAAGGCGTAATAAAACAGATACAATCCCATGGTAAAATCTATCGTCAGACAAAACAGGTCGTATCCAGGAGGAATCAGATGGGTTGGCGCGAACGGTGCAAAAAGCAGATCCCAGGTTCCATGCAGGAAAAAACCCATCGCCAGCAGGTAACCACTTTTTTTAATACCCACCCAGGCGAGCAGAAGAAACAGCACCGCCTGAATGCAGCAGATCACAAGTGCCTCCAGGTTTGTCCAGGTAAAACCTACATAGATAAATCCGATACCTGTAAGAATAAGGCCATATAACAGGCTTTTGTCAACTTGTTTCATCCAATGAAAAAGGAAGATCAGAAAAATTCCTGAGCTGATTCCAATGATAGATGGTATCATTTTGTTTGGAGGATTAACGGTTATGAAAATTGAACTCCAGCCCCTTGATGATATTGGGTTCCCGGGAACTCATATGGCCCAACCCTGCATAATTTGATTGGAGCAAGTATCTGCATGGTAGTCCGCTTCCATTTTAGGCATCAGTAAAGATTCAATAAAGTGCATAATACCAGGCACTCCACCGGTCACTGAACTCATTTTTGTTGGTGTGTAGTCAATGCTTTTAGTGCTCAGTCGGGTTGAAATTTCTTTGGCTCGGTTTGCGATAAAGCCAAAGAATTCTTTTCCGTCGAGTGTATAAACAGTTTCAGAGGATTCAGCAGGGTTGTAATTATCGGGCAAACCCAGGGAAATTTCATAGGTGGCTCCCTTGGTGGCAGACTGTAACTTAACTACTACAGTTGTTCCGAATGTAAAGACTTCTTTCGCAAATGAACCAGCTAAAGTTACAAGTAAAAGCAGACTTGCCACCAGGCATATTTTTTGGGGGAGAGATGCAGGATGATTCATTGTTGTTGGTTTTGTGTTTGTAATTGAACACAAAGTTCGCAAGGCTTCCTGCACAAAAAGGGACAGTATTCGGTCAAAAACGGCCAAGGGTAGTATGGCAGAAAAAAGACAATGAACAGGCGGGTATTCGGCAGAAAGATTATCGAATGCTAATTACCGGATTGCTTTCCAGTGGTAGAATATAAACGTGCAGACGAGGACGGAAATTAATCCTGGAACACTTGCTTCCAAACCAAAGCTCCCACCTGTCAACCATTCGGAGTCATTGGTAAAAACAGGTTGTAAGAAACTTGCCTGTACATTGCCGCTCACCCCAAATCCCAAGATGGTTCCCTGCACCCAGTTTGCCATGAAATGAAAGGCAATCGGCATAATGAGATTATTGGTTTTTGTACAGGCTAATCCAAACAGTATCGAGGCAATAAAGATGTTGATAGCCGCAAGTGGTTGAATACTTCCTGCCATCCCGGGATTACCCATATGTGTAAGCAAAAAATAGCCTGCTATCAGTAGTTGGGCAGTCCATACACCCGTGCTATGCCTGAGACGCTGAAAAATAAATCCCCTGAACAAAAATTCTTCTGCTACTGCCACAGAGAAAGACATAAACGACAGATTTACCAAAGTAGACAAGTCGCCGATCCCCTGCTGCCAGTGTATTCTTCCGATTGCAGTAAGAAAAAGTGCAGGTACGAGCATCAGGATGGCGCCAGCAGCAAAACCCAGTAAGGTGTTCTTTAGCAGGTCAGGGTTAGCTTTTCCAACCAATTCCGACATCGGCTTTTTGCGCATTGCCTGGCAAATAATTGTAGTGAGCACTACAATTAAAGCCTGCTGATGTATGGTGATCTCCCAATTGAAATGTTGAGAAACAAGTATTAAAGGAAAGGTAAATGCTGCCAGTACCTGGAAAAATACCGCTACCCACCAAATGCTTCTAAGCTGTTTCTGCCTGTTTAGAAGAATGTTCATGGTCTTGAAACTTGCAGGTCGATATTAAGCATTCTGTTATAACGGTCTATATCCTGAGAGATGTTTACCAATCCATATCCGTAGCGAACATCTAAAGTGAGCGTAGACTGTTTGAGATTAAAATTGTATCCAGCTCCTGCCTGAAAGCCGAGGTCCCATCGTTTCAAATCTGCAGCATCCTTACCGAAGGATACCTTTGTTGATGATTCAACGGAACTAGTTGATTTACCACCTGTAAGCGGATTGTTCTTTTTAAGTGTACCACCCTTCATGGCAAAATAGATTCCGCATTTGAACTACCAAAGTTGAAGTTCGTTGTCAGCGAATTGAGGGCGATGCTAAACCTGCTTACTTGTGCGTAAGCCGACATTGAACAAGTGAAAAAAAGCATTATTGCTAAAAATGATGCGAGGTGTTTAATTTTAGTTTGCATACTGATTTAATATTAAATTGTTGCTCATCTCTTTACTAACTTTCCGGATGCAAACGTAAACGACAATATTTGCAGAACTATTATCTTAAGCTAATAAGCGTAGAAAGGATGGTTGCATGAATCCTGTATTTATCAGAATTATTGTACCTTGATTAAATATTGCTTTATATGGTGACATCTTTAGATCAAAAACTAGAACCATGACGGATGAAATCATTTCTTTTATAACCCGGTTTGTGCCACTTACAGAAGAAGAAATAGCAATCATCCACGAGCAAAACTTAATCAAAAGCTTCAGGAAAGATGCAGTTCTTTTGTCAGAAGGTGAGTATGCTAAAGAATGTTATTTTATTCTACAAGGTTGTGTCAGGAGCTATTATTTGATTGACGGAGAAGAAAAGACAACTGAATTTTATACGGAAAGCCAGGCTATAACACCGGTTAGCTATACTCAAAAGGAACCTTCAAAATACTATCTTTCATGTCTTGAAAACTCTATTATTGCCCTTGGATCTACAGAAAGAAACAATCAACTACTGGAAAAAATTCCTAAACTCCAGTCAATGGTTGCCCAGTTAAATAGCGATTTGCTTATACAAAAGCAGGAGTCATTTGATGATTTTAAAAGCTTAAGCCCAGAACAACGCTACCTAAGATTATTGGAAACCCGACCTGACTTGTTTAAAAGAGTGCCTCTTTATCACATTGCCACCTACCTTGGCATTACCCCAGTGTCACTTAGCCGAATGCGAAAAAGGGTATCCACCAAGGTGAAGCAGTAGCTTTTTAATGTAAAAATGCTTTTTATCTTAAGATAATATTTGCCAGTTCCTGCCAAAATAGCTTTGTATTAATCTTAATACAAACCAACATGACACCAATTGAAAAAAACAGCAAAGAACACAGGTTAAAAGCTGTTGTTACCGGCTTATTCTTCATTACAGCAACTACAGCAGCCATCACCGGACTTAAATTGTATGATCCCATTTTACAAAACCAGAATTTTCTTGCCGCAGGTGCCTCTATGTCTTCCAGCATAAGAGTTGGTGCTATTTTCGAATTGATCCTTGCTTCTGCAAATATTGGAACAGGAGTAATGCTCTATCCATATTTGAAAAAATATAGTGCAAGCTGGGGACTTGCTTATGCCCTCTTTCGATTATTGGAAGTTGTGTTTATTCTTATTGGAATAGTAAGCATACTTACCATTCTATCAATTTGTAATGATTATGCAACTGCATCTGAAGATAAAATCGCATCGCTTCAATCATTTGGAAATACTTTAAAAGTCGTTCATGGCTGGACATTTATACTGGGTCCTCATTTCATGCTAGGAATAAATACATTTATATACAGTTTCATTTTTTACCGGACGAAGTTAGTACCAAGGAAACTTTCTATACTTGGCATAGCAGGCGCTGTTTTAATTTTATTAGCAGCACTTTTTGAAATATTCGGCCTCATTTCACATTTTTCTGTACAAACGGTATTATTAGCTATCCCGATTGCCGTGTTTGAAATGGCGCTGGCAACCAGGCTGATCGCAAGAGGATATAATCTTGATGCATACAAACAAATCATAACTGAAAAAAATGAAGGTATCCATTACGCATATTGACACAGCTTGTGTGTTAATAAACATCAACGGTTTTAAAATATTGACCGATCCAACTTTAAACAAAAAAGACGGTTTTTTACCCCAATATGTAAGCAGCCCATTCGCATTCTCAAAAAAATATATAGATCCTGCACTTTCAAACACTGAGATAGGCAAAGTAGATCTGGTATTGCTAAGTCATGATCACCATAGCGATAACCTTGATAAAAATGGTCGTGCTTTCATAAAAACGGCCACTACAGTTTTATCGACAAAAGACGCAGTCAGGCGCCTGAAAAATAGCAACACTATCGGACTAGATAATTGGGAAGAATACAAGGTGAATACGGATAAAGTAAGCGGACTAAAAATAACAGCCATTCCAGCCCAGCACACTAACATAAAGCGTTTGGATAAAGTAATGGGCAAGGTGATTGGCTTTACTATTGAATGGAATGGACAGCAAAATGGTTGTATCTATATTTCTGGAGACACTGTTCTTTTTGATGGAATTTATGAATTGAATAGCCGTAAGAAAATCAATACTGCCATTCTGCATCTTGGAGCTGGCGCATTTCCATATCTAAAAAGAAATCTGCGGGTTACAATGAATGGAGAAGAAGCCATTGAAGTAACTAAAATCCTCAATCCAAATATTGTAATTCCTATACATTACGAAGGCTGGTGGCATTTCAAACAATCGGTTAAGTCGTTAAAAAATGAGATTCAGATCTCAGGGGTACAGGAAAAATTTCTGTGGTTACAAAGCGGAATTGAAACTGAACTAACAGCATGAAGTAAGATCTTATAACCTGAATTTAAAATACCCAGTTTACATTGCACAAAAAAACAACATAAAATGAATGCTTTAGAACAAATTGAAGTACAGATCATAAAGGCTTTCGTGGATAATGATCAAGGCGGAAATGCAGCAGGTGTCGTTTTGAATGCTGATCGTTTGACCAGTGAACAAAAGTTGGCAATTGCCGGGAAAGTGGGATTGAGTGAAACAGCATTTGTTTCAAAATCAATTATTGCTGATTTCAAATTGGACTTCTTTACCCCATCCCGGCAAATAGCACATTGCGGTCATGCTACCATCGCCACCTTTTCCTATTTATCTCAGCAAGGTTTAATCAAAAACAAACTGTCGTCCAAGGAAACTATTGATGGAAGGAGGGAAATACTGATACAAGGCGATCTTGCATTCATGGAACAGAGAGCTCCTGCTTATCAGGACGTTGAAAAGCAAAAGCAACGGATTCTGCGATCTTTAGGAATTGGTGATAATGCTATACTTGCAGGTGCGCCAATTTCTTTGGTGAATACAGGAAATTCTTTTTTAATCGTGCCCGTAAAGAATGCCCAAGTTTTAAAGGATCTCAAACCTGATCTAAGCCTGATACACGAAATAAGTGAAGAACTGGATTTGGTAGGATATTATGTGTTTTGCACAGAAACGAGTAATGCCGGCAGAGATGCAAGCACCAGGATGTTTGCACCAAGATATGGAATTGCCGAAGAAGCAGGAACTGGAATGGCAGCAGGCCCACTTGCCTGCTACCTACACGACAAAATAGGAATAAAGAAAAATCAGTTTCTTATTGAACAAGGCTGGTATATGGTACCCGAGTCTCCAAGTTTGATTATTGTCGACTTAACTTTTGACAACAATGATGAAATTAAGTCCGTAATGGCAGGGGGAAAAGGATTAAGTATGCAGCCCATCTTTATATAAAATCCGACTTCTTTAAGCTATGTTTTTCTTCACATCAATAGCAGGCAAATGCTGCACGAATAATTTTATGGGAACTCCTGTTGAATAGTGTAACGACCCATTTTGAGGGATTTTCAACTGGACTAATACGGCTTAATAACCTGACCGGTATTTGCCCCAAAGACAGATTTCCTGAATCCATACTCCAGTTGTTTCATCGTCACTGGAAGTTCACCAGGGAAGAAGGGGAAATACTGAGGTGAAGCCTCAATTACAGTTGGACTGACAGCATTAATCCGGATGCCGTTTTGCAGTTCAATTGCAGCGGCACGCACAAATCCCTCCACTGCAGAATTGGCTGCAGAAGCATTGGCAAAGTTTTTCTGAGGATCGTGCGTTAAGGCACCGGTGATCAGTGTGAAAGACCCATTCGGATTGATATAATGTTGACCAATCAATACTAAATTGATTTGTCCCAACAGTTTTCCGTCCATTCCTATGCGAAATGTTTCAGCGTTCAGGTTTTTCCAGGGACCTACAAAACTGGGGCCTGCCGTAGAGATCAGGGCATCAAAAGCTCCAATCTTTTGGTACATTTCTTCAATGGAATCCGATGAAGTGATGTCCACTTTCAGATCCGGACCACTCCTACCCGCACGAACCACTTCATGCTCTTTTTCAAATGCTTCGGACAAATAATTCCCCATGGTGCCAGAGGCACCTACAATTACGATTTTCATGTTTATGTTTTAATTAATGTTTAGAAGAAAGTTCATGGTCTTGAAACTTGCAGGCTGATGTTAAGCATTCTGTTATAACGGTCTATATCCTGAGAGATGTTTACCAATCCATATGCGTAGCGAACATCTAAAGTGAGCGTAGACTGTTTGAGATTAAAATTGTATCCGGCTCCTGCCTGAAAGCCAAGATCCCATCGTTTCAAATCTGCAGCATCCTTACCGAAGGATACCTTTGTTGATGATTTAACGGAACTAGTTAATTCTTCCACTTTCAAGCGACCACCAACATGGTATCCGGCATATGGACCCACATTCAGGTAGAACTTTTTGTAGTGCAAACGGGCTAAGACCGGCAGTTCCAAACTGTTTATTCGTAGTGTTGATTTACCACCAGTAAGCGGATTGTTCTTTTTAAGAGTACCACCCTTCATGGCAAAATAAATCTCGGGCACAATAGAAAAAACGGGTGTGATACCTGCCTGGTAAGAAATACCTGCCTGAAATCCCCGGTAGTCCTTCTTATAGGATTTAAGATTGGAATTTGCACTGCCATAGTTGAAGTTGGTTGTCAGCGAGTTGAGGGCGATGCTAAACCTGCTTGTTTGTGCATAAGAATGGGTTGTAAGAGAGGATATTAGCAGTAACGCCAGTAATGTTTTTGTTGATTTGATTTTTTGCATGTTTATTGTTTTATTAGAGGGGGATAGTTTTCCAGTTCATAACAACCTTACCTCTTGTTCGCATTGCTTCTATATAACCGATGGCTTCCGGAATTTCCAGATAGGAAAATTCTTTTTCAATTTGGGGTTTCAGTTTTCCCTGGGTAACCATTTCTGCCAGCGTTTGTAAATCAGCTTTATTTACCTCAACGGTGAATTGAATCAACGGGAATTTGCTGAATGCTTTTCTAAAAAGCGTGGAAAACATATGTCCCAATGTTGTAAAGCCAATCATCACCCCTCTCCTGCCCATACGCTTGTAATCATCGAGCGTAAGATTTCCATTTGCATCAAGGATCAGGTCGTATTTCCCCTTGTGCAGATGGATGTTTTCCTGATCATAAGCGATTACTTTATCGGCACCCAAAGATTGGACGAAGGCAGCATTCCTGCCGGAACAGACGGCGGTAACAGTTGCTCCATAGGCTTTTGCAATTTGTACCGCAAAATGACCGACACCACCCGATGCACCATTGATCAAAACAATTTCTCCAGCCTTGAGTTTACCATGTGTTATGAGCGCCTGCAAGGCGGTTAGACCGGCAATGGGTATACTTGCCATTTCGGTGAAGCTGAACTGTTTTGGAAAGCTGGCACAGGCTGATACAGGCACACTAACCAACTCAGCGAATGCAGTACCCATCAATTTCGCGCCAAATACATGATCACCGATTTCAAAACCGGTTACGCTGCTACCCTTTCCAACCACCGTACCGGCAAAATCAGCACCGGGCACTTTTTCTTTTGGTTTGAAGAGTCCGGATGTAAACCTTGCAAAAAATGGTTTACCCCTTAGCAGATGCCAGTCAGCAGGATTTGCGGCATTCGCTACAACTTGTACGAGGATATGATCGTTCTCAACTGTTGGCATCTCCACCTCCTCCAGTTGCAGCACTTCCGGTCCGCCGTATTTCGTTTTTACAAATGCTTTCATCGTTCAGTATTAAAAGTCTTCCTCAATTAATTCCTTGTTTACCATAAAGCCCGTAGTCGTTCCCATTGAAACCGCATTGGCTACAGTACGCATTTTCGTCGTGTTATCACCGCAGGCATATACACCCTGAATGGAAGTTCGATGAGCAGGGTCAATTTTGATAAATCCATCCTGCGTCAGATCAGATCCCAGCTCTTGTGGAATCGAAGAATGCTGAACAAAGGGAAGGCGCGCATAAATGGCTTTAACCGGCGCTTTTGATCCGTCTTTGAAAAGGATCTGTTTGATAGAACCCTGGGTATGATCCAGCCGATCTATCACAGCCTCTACAATGCTAATTTGATTCTTTTCAAGTTTGGCTTTCTGTTCGTTGGTAAGTGAAGAGGGGCCGTTTGTATACAGGGTTAAATCCTTTGTCCAGTTGGAAATCAAAGAAGCAAGTTCAACGGCTGCATCGCCGTTTGCCAGGACACCGGTTGTCTGATGCCGCACTTCATAACCATGACAATAAGGGCAGTGTAGGACACTGATTCCCCAGCTTTCAGCAAAACCCGGAATGGGTGGCATGATGTCTTTGATTCCAGTAGCAAATACCAGTTTCCGTGAAGTATAAGATTCCCCTGCATCGGTTTGAATGATGAATCCCTTTTCTGTTTTTATGCCGGTGGTTGCGTAGCCATCGTGAAAACGCACAGTTGGATAATTCTGCACCTGCTGCCTGGCAAGGGTAGCAATCTCTTTTGGCGTTTTCCCATCATTGGTTAAGAAGTTGTGCGAATGTGGTGTTTGCTTGTTGCAAGGGTTTCCGGCATCAATCACGAGTACCTTTCTTAGTGCCCTGCCTAATGCCATGGCAGCTGAAAGTCCGGAATAACTGCCTCCCACTATGATTACATCAAATTGATTATCCTGTTTCATTACTACATTTTTAAAATTGTTCAGTACGGGCAGGTTTGCTATCATTCCACTTACTATGATTCCGGTTTGCTGTATAAAAGCTCGCCTTTGTATCATGCTTTATCAGACTTTTTGATAAGCCGATTTAACAGAAAATCCATGGCCGGCACACCAACATACATCATCCAGGGCACCAGGGAGATGGTGAGAATAAAGGTTCGCTGGTATAAGGGCAATGCGGCTAATGGTTGTCCGAATAGAAACAAGAACAAGGTTATGGAAGGATAGATAACCATCCAGATTTTTAAGGACATGATCAGTTTTGCTTTTGTGTTCATAATTCTAGTTTTATAGTTTCTAAGAATTGCTTCCACAAAAGTAGAACAGGCAAGAGGGGCGATGATAGGACGGTTCTGTAGTAAAACAGGACTTATTTAAAGTTCTTTCGGAAAGAGTCGGGAGACTGGCCGGTATGTTTCTTAAAAAACCGGATGAAATAGGAAGGATCCTCATAGCCCAGCAGGTCGGCTATTTCCTTTACCTGAGCGGGGGTTGCAATCAGGTGTCGCTTTGCTTCCAGGATAATCTGCTCGTTAATAAGGTCGGAAACCGTTTTGCCAACAGAGGTCTTTACAATTGAATTGAGCTGATAGGGAGAAAGGCTCAACAGATCGGCATAGTCAGCAACATTTTTTTTGCTGACAATATTGGTTTCCAGCAGCCTTATAAGCTCTTCAAAACGCTCCTGAATATACCCGCTTTCGCTTTTGGCAATGCTGTCCGGGTTTTTGCTTTGCCGGATGTATTCTAAAAAGAAGAGGTCAAGGTTTGCCTTGATTGCTTCGAAATAACCTTCCTGCTTTAAGGAGTACTCCTGGAAGATATTCGCCAGATAGGCATGCAATTTTTGGAAGCGGGCAGCTTCTACGGCGCAGTAATTTTTGCTGGCAGCCTTCTTCCATCTGTGTTCGGCAATGGAATGTTGGGGCTGATAGAAGGACAGGTCAAATTCCAGCAGAAAGCCGGTAGTATCAGCTGTCAACTCCAGTTTATGTACCTGGCCGGGACGAAGAATGAACACAGCATGATCTGAAACCGGGTAGGGAACAAAATCTATCTCATGCATCCCACTGCCTTGCTGAACTGCCAGCACAAAATAAAAGTCATGTCGATGGAGGTCATGCACCAGGTCTTTACCATTGAGCACCTGTTGCAGGTCACGGACAGAAAACCGACCGGCACTGCTTTGCAGGGTCTTTTCGGGAGCGATTTGCCTGACCGGTATGCTTTTCATTTGGGGGTAAAATTAGTTGTTTTAGAAGGCTTAGGGAGTACTGGGAATTATTAAGGCTAAAACAATAAGAGAAGTATATTATATCCACTTTTTAATGGAACTTTTATTGAATTATTACAAATACATCTATTAATTTGTGGAAATAATGTGGAAATAGTTTAAATTTGCAGCCCGATGGCAACCAAAGCAGAAGTTGAGCAATTCTTAAAAGAGCTTAAGGAAAAGATTAGGTTCTTTGAAATCAGCTTTCGTCCACGGGGTAAAAATTTACAAGGATTAGCGGACCTTGACATTACGACGGTAAAGCGGTTAGAATGTATTATGAACTTAAAAGCAGAAGATTATTACGCAGGGCCAAAAAACGACACATACAATACCAGCTTACCGGACTACTATGAATTTGGAATTCAATTAAAAGGAGTAGAAGTATATATTAAGATCAGTAAGGGATTAGAAAACAAACCTGCTGATTGTATGTCCTTCCACACTGCAGAATTTCCAATGACTTACCCACTAAAAAACGCATGAACATGAAAAAGAAAATCGAATGCCCTTATTGTGATGGTACTGCGAACCTACATAAAGAAGCAAAGGAATTGACGTATAGAAAAGAGGTATTTAAAATCGTTGCCCATTTTTATAAATGTGAGAAGTGTAAAGAAGAATTCACAACAACCGAAGCAGATACTATCAGTTTAACACAAGTCCACAATCAATACCGGGAAAAGAACAATATTCCATTTCCTGAAGAAATTGCAGGAATCAGACAGAAGTATGAATTGTCTGCATCAAAAATGAGTGATGTACTTGGGCTGGGAGCTAATGGATACAGCAACTATGAAAACGGTGAAATACCAACGCCAGCATTTGGAAATTTAATCAGTGCAGCTTCGGAGCCTCAAACGTTTTTAAATCTACTTGATAAAGCAAAAGAACATTTTTCCGGGAACGCCTTTAAAAAAGTTAGAGAGAGGGTAATCTACATTCTTCAAATTGCTCGTGAAAGTAAAGACATATGTTCAACTTTAAATGTATATAATGAACCCAATAATTATACAGGATACAAAAAACCTGTGCCTGGCAAAATTGCCAACCTGGTTACCTATTATATTCAGCATTCAAAGCCAGATTTCAATGACAAGCTTAAATTAAACAAGCAGTTATTTTTTACGGATTTTACGCACTATAAAAATTTTGGTACATCCATTAGTGGTTTGAGTTATCGTGCTATAAAGTACGGACCTGTACCGGCCAATTATGATAACATCTACGCTTATTTAGAAAATGAACAATTAATCAGTTCACAGTTTTTGAAACTTTCGAATGGTGGTGCCCGAGAAGTTTTTGTTTCCGAAGCCGACTTTGATAAGAACCTTTTTACCGAAGAAGAGAAAGAGACTATTCATACAATTATTGAAAAGTTTGGAGACATTTCTACCTGGGATATTGTTGACTTAAGCCATGAAGAAAAAGCATGGAAAGAATTAGAAGCTAACAAAGAATTAATCGGTTACCAGGATTATGCATTTGAGTTGAAGGCTGTTTAAACCTTATTCAAGCATTTGAAAGAATATGAAAGGAAAATCCCTTTCCAATCCAGAAAGAGTTACAACCTGTAAAAAAGGTTTGTAGCAAAAATCGGCACCAATTCAAGTTGGACTTTTCTGCCAGTTTCAAGTCGGCCAATTCCAGCTATTTTTTGCTACTTAAAACTATATTACCCCCAGAGTTTTTCGCGAAGTCTTTTGTATTGAGGGATAGAAAATCATTCTATAACTCATATATTATGTAATATTTAGCTATAGAAATAATGTTAATTGCTCATGAAATAGATTTGGGGGGAGAGACCGGATTGGCCAAACTTCATATTTGACGCAGCGGCATTCATACAATTAGAACGCGAATTTCATCGGAATACGGATTTGATTTATGGTTCACTTAGTAAAGCAACCATTTTCTTTTTCGCTGGTCATGGTTATCAATTTGAAGGAGAAAAGTATCTGAACTAAATTAATGCCGAATTCAACCTGAAGATGCTATTGTCAGTTCAGTTAGTTTAGTTTTAACTTCAAAAGTTAACTAACAACATTTTTAGTTTACTTTCCTAACCTAAGTAAGCAATTTTTCTTTTGATGGGTGTTCACTTCCCAATACAAAACTTGCTAAATATATAATCCAGTAAATCCTCATTGCTCACCTCTCCTGTTATTTCTCCCACATAGTGCAAACAGCGCCGGATATCCAGGGCCAGCAGATCGCCGGGCAGGTGGTTATCGAGGCCATTGCGGATGTCAATGAGGGAGCCGAGGATTTCCTGGAGGGCGTGGTAGTGCCGGGCATTCGTAACGATGGTGGTATCGCCGGCTACCTGTCCGCCGAGGACCAGATCCACGAGACGTTCTTTCAGCAGTTCAACATGCAGGCCCTGCTTCGCAGAGATCAGGATAAGGCGGCTGCTGTCTACGCCACCCGCCGGGTGCCACCCGGCGGGTGCCACCGGTCGGGTGCCACCGGTCGGGTGAAATTTATCAACCTGATTGCCGACAAGCAGGTACTTATACCCCGCGGCATCAAACTCGCGCTGCACCTGCTCCAGATCGGCCGGGGACATGGTGTTGACATCAAAGAGATAAAGCACAATATCGGCCTGCTGCATTTTTTCGCGGCTCTTTGCAACACCTATCAGCTCGATTTGATCGGCAGAATGCTCGCGGATACCGGCGGTGTCTATGAAGCGGAATAAGATACCGTCGATATTTAGTACTTCTTCAATGGTATCGCGCGTAGTGCCGGCTATCTCACTTACGATGGCGCGGTTCTCGTTCAGCAGGGTGTTCAATAAGGTAGACTTGCCGGCATTGGGCTTTCCGATAATCGCAACGGAAACCCCGTTTTTGATCACATTGCCCAACTGAAAAGAAGCAGCCAGTTTACTAACCCGCTCATGCGCACCGGTAACCAACGCATACAATTGCGAACGATCCGCAAACTCCACATCTTCCTGGGAAAAATCAAGCTCCAGTTCAATTAAAGCGGAGAAGCTGATCAATTGATCCCGCAGTTCTTTTAATTCGGCTGAAAATCCACCCCGGATATTGTGTAAGGCATTGCGCTGGGTAGCCGCCGTATTGGCTGCTATCAGGTCGGCAACGGCCTCTGCCTGGGCGAGATCCAGTTTGCCGTGCAGAAATGCCCGCTGGGTGAATTCACCCGGTTTAGCAACGCGCGCACCCGCCCGGGTACAGGCATCGATGATCCTTTGCAGCACGTAGGGCGATCCATGTCCGGAGATCTCCACCACATCCTCCCCGGTATAGGAACGTGGCCCTTTAAACAGGGTTACCACCACCTCATCAATGGCTTCTCCATTTTCCTTGAGCAATCCCACATGCACAGTGTGCGATGCCTGTTGCAGCAAATCCTTCGAGGGGAAGAGCTGATTGGTGATGGAAAAACTTTGCGGACCGCTGAGTCGTATCACGCCAATGGCACCCACGCCCGGTGGTGTGGCCAATGCAACAATAGTATCATCCCATTGAGGGGTGGTATATTTCATGGGGCAAAGGTAGGTAACAAAAAATCCCCCTGCGAGCTGCAGAGGGATTTAAAAAGACTATTCCTGTTGTAGATTATTCGATTTCCAAACGGAAGGTAATTGGCTGTTTCTTGTAAGATTTTACCTGACGACCGTTCTGAACGGCGGGGGTCCACTTACCAGACTTTTTAATTACACGTACCGCTTCATCGCGCAGTTCCTGCGGACCGCTGATGGCCTGCACTTCACTCACCACACCTTCTTTGTCCACGATGAACTGAACCACTACCGTACCCTGGATTTCATTATCGATGGCATCCTGTGGGTAACGAAGGCTTTTGTTCAGGTAACGCTGCCAGGCACTGGCTCCCCCGGGATAATCAGACTCGATTTCCACCTTGGTAAAGGTTTTATCCCAGTCTTCTTCCACTTTTTTCGGAGCTTCTACCACCCCTTTACCTTCATCGGATACGGGAGGAGCAACAATACCTTCATCCTTTATACCTTCCTGGTTGATGGTACCAATTTTGGTTTCTTCCAGTTTCTCCACTTCAGGTGGCTTTTCATCTTCCTTCACTTCTTCGTCTTTCACGATTTTAGGAGGCGTGAACTTAGCCATTTCCACTTTCGGTGGTTCAACCGGCGGTGGTGGTGGTGGTGGTGGTGGTGGTTCATTTTTAGGCTCTTCCTGTTTGATTGCTTCCAGCTCAACATCCTGAACTACCATTTCAGTCTTGTCTTTGTCACCTTTCAGCTTGTTTGCCAAAACAGTTCCAACAAAAAACAATACCAGGAGTGAAGCAGTTGCGATCAGAGCCACGGTCATGCGTTTGGCATAGGTCCTGCGAAGGTCGTAGGCCCCGTATGCCTTGTTCCGGCCATCAAAAATGATGTCCAGCACATCCGCACTCAAAATTTTATTAACGTCCATGATTCGCTTTTTTAATAGATGCGTTTTTATTCAATTTCCACAAATTATTGTTGCGGAGCGGGTGCCGGAGCCGGACCACCTTCAGTTGCTGCAATCAGCATGGCTTCAGCTTCTGCAATGTCAACCAGTGCATAGCGTTTTACCACATTGATCTGCATTTCATCCAGCATATTAACCACGTTATTGTACGTAGATTCTTTGCCGGGTTTGATTACCACCACAAAGTCTTTCGGATCGGTTGATTTCTTCTTATTCAGAATTACGTCCCGGATTTCTTTGAAGTTGGTGCTTTTGAAGTTGGAGCCATCCGGTGAAAGGATTCCTTCGTAATAATATACGTTGTTGTCCTTGGACATCATGATGGTCAATGCACCGGATTCCTTGGCTTTGTTTTGTTCTTCCGGCTTTTCGGTATCCTTTGGAAGGAATAACCGCATTGCCGTAGGCTGGCTCATGGTGGTCGTAAAAATAAAGAAGGTAATCAACAGGAACCCGAGATCCACCATGGGGGTGAGATCAACACGGGTAGACAGCTTTTTACTCTTTTTTACGCCTGGGCCTTTTTTATGTCCCCCGCCGGACGAGGTATCCATTTCTGCCATGATGCAAAAATTTAGTTGTTAGTTAATTTATTCCGCTGCATCGGCTGGTTTTCCACCGCGACTCATATTCTCGCGATAGAGTTCCGTGCCTTCTGCCACACCTTCCGGATTGGTAACCATTTGAAACTTCATCTCATCCACTTTTTTGAAAGCGTCGATAACGCCTTTGAAAGAAGGATATTTGGAAGCATTGTCACCTTTCACCAGAAGATTCATTTTAATTCCGGTAAAGCCGGTTTTCACTGCACGCATCCAGTCAACCAGTTCGTTGTTGATGGTATCCAGTACCGGAATACCGGGATTGTCCAGCTTAGGCCAGTTTTCCTTCGGCTGCGCTGCCAGGGATTTGAGCTGTGCAAAAGGTACACCGATAAAAGGACCGGTTGCCAATGCATTCAATTCCGCATCAGATAAACCGAGGTTACGGGACGTATTCAGGGCTTCCATGATCTCCTTCTTGGGTGCATCCTCTGAGAAAGAAAGGAATACCTTACCATCCTTATCAATCGTGATCTGGGTAACATCTTTCTGAGGTGCTACCTTGGAAGCCACGGAACTGGGGGTTTGAACCGCCAGCGCCTCTGAGGGCTTGAACTTGGTCGTAAGGATGAAGAAGGACAAAAGCAGGAATGCCACATCACACATCGCCGTCATATCAATATGCGTACTCTTCCTTGGTAATTTTGCTTTTGGCATGTTTAATTAGTTGTTGAATTCCACATTTAGATTCAAGTTCCTCCGGATTCCATAAAAGTTACGAAAATTTCGGGAGAAACACTGTAGGGCCGGATTCAGACAGTGACGCTGTTAGGCTGAACCTGTTTACTGTTTCCAGCTGCGATGCTGATCTTACTTGTAAAGAGAAGCAAAGCTTTGAGTCAATGTGAAACCAGACTCGTCGATACCATAGGTGATACCATCGATCTTGGTTGTGAAAATGTTGTACATGATAATTGCCAGAGCGGAAGTACCGATACCCAATGCAGTGTTATACAGGGCCTCAGAGATACCACGGGAAAGTTCACGTGCAGCATCACCACCACCTTCATCACCCAGTTTGGAGAAAGAACGAATCATCCCCAATACCGTTCCGAACAGACCCAGAAGGGTAGCTACAGATGCGATGGTGGAAAGGAATACGAGGTTTTTTTCCAGCATAGGAAGTTCAAGTGCAGTAGCTTCTTCCACTTCTTTCTGAATAGACAGTACTTTTTGCTCAGTGTCCAGTTCAGTTTCAGTGATCATTTCTTTGTACTTACGCAGGCCGGCTTTCATTACATTTCCTACAGAACCTTTTTGCTTGTCGCACTCAGTCAGCGCCGCGTCAACGTTTTTGTTAGCCAGGTGGTACTGAACTTTACGAACGAATTCGTCAATGTTTCCGGCACCGGTAGCTTTGTTGATCGTCAGTAAACGCTCAAGAGCAAATACCACCACAATCAGGAAGTTGGCAATCAGGATAGGTACAACGATACCTCCCTCATAGATACTGTGGAAAGCGCCAATGGGTCCAACGTGACTTGGCCAGAATCCACCAGCAGGATCAGGACTGGTAAAGCCGCTTGCGCTACCCATTCCAAATCTCCAGATCAAATAACCACCCAAAATACACATAACGGGAGCAATCCATGAAATCGCGTTGCTTCTTTTTTTCGCTTGAACAGATGTAGTCGCCTTCGCTGTTGCAGTTGGTTTAGTCTCTGCCATAATCGTTTGTTTTTAGTTTTTTTTGTAAACAGGTATAAAAAAGTGCTTGATTGACCCAACGCGTTATTGGGGACACAAGTCTAAATAAAAAAAATTTAAAAAAGTCAAATTAACACAATAAATATCCGAAACCGTTACAAATTAAAAAAAAATGCCTCTGGAGCGGTTTTGGGGGGATTTATTGAATTTTCGTTCTTTTTTACAAACGGCTCATCTTTTCTAGATGATTTGTGTTATTATGGGGTTTAAAACAGTACAACACATGCATCAAAAAATGAGTCCGGGAAAATGGATCCCGGTAATGGTTATTGCTCTGGCTACCAGCCTGGGTACGGATGCCCAGCAACGTCCCAATCCGGCTAATGGTAAACCCGGAACAACGGCTCCTGCAGCCACCCCTACCCCTCCCAAACCCAGTGGTCCCAAGCCCTATAAAGAGGTGATTACCTCTAAAGCGGTGACCGATGAGGGGCTGTTTACCGTTCACAAAGTGGAGGACAAGTATTATTTTGAGATTCCCGATAAAATGCTGGGACGTGATATCCTGGTTGTGAACCGTCTTTCCAAAGCGGCGGCCGGCATGCGGAATTTTTTCTTTGGTTATGCAGGAGATAAAATTGGCGACAATGTCATCCGTTTTGAAAAAGGGCCGAATAACAAGGTTTTCCTTCGCCTGATTTCCTATGATGAAATGGCGGGTGATTCCACTTCTTCCATGTTTAAGGCCGTTGCCAATTCAAATATCCAGCCCATTGCGCAGGCTTTTGATATTGCGGCGTTTAATGCCGATACAACGGGGGTTGTTTTGGATGTAACCAGTTATCTCAATAGTGATAATGAGATCCTCAACTTTGAAGCAAGCGCCAAACGAACTTTTCGGGTAGGCGGATTGCAGAGTGATAAGTCGTATATCAGCGGGGTGAAATCCTTTCCGGTGAATACAGAAATCAAAACTGTAAAAACCTATGCACGGGCCTCGGGTGCAACACCCGGACAGGCACCGGCAGCGTTTGGTGCAGCGCCATCCGGTTCATATACGGTGGAGATCAACAGCTCCATGATGTTGTTGCCTGATCAGCCGATGCAGCCCCGTTATTACGATGATCGGGTTGGTTATTTTACGCGTCAGTATGTTGACTTTGAAAAGAATCCCCAGGGAGTTGAATCGGTTCGCATGATCACCCGTTGGAGACTGGAACCAAAGCCGGAAGATGTTGAAAAATACAAACGTGGTGAGTTGGTGGAACCGAAAAAACCGATCGTGTTTTATATTGATCCGGCTACGCCGAAAAAATGGGTTCCTTATCTGATTCAGGGAGTGAATGACTGGCAGTCTGCTTTTGAAAAAGCCGGATTCAAGAATGCGATTTTTGCGAAAGAAGCGCCGGTGAATGATCCGGAATGGAGTTTGGAAGATGCACGTTATTCTGCCATTGTTTACAAGCCGTCGGATGTGCCAAATGCAAGTGGTCCGCATGAACATGATCCGCGTAGTGGGGAGATTCTGGAGAGTCATATCAACTGGTATCATAACGTAATGGCACTGTTGCGCAACTGGTATTTTGTACAGGCATCGCCGAATGATCCGCGTGCACGATCTCCGAAATTTGAGGATGCTTTGATGGGTGAATTGATCCGGTTTGTTTCTTCCCACGAAGTGGGACATACACTGGGATTGCGTCATAATTTTGGATCTTCATCTGCCACGCCGGTTGAAAAACTACGCGATAAAAAATGGCTGGAAGAGAATGGACATACAGCATCCATTATGGACTATGCGCGTTTTAATTATGTAGCGCAACCCGAAGATAATGTGGGTGAAAAAGGATTGTTTCCACGCATTGGTGATTACGATAAATGGGCCATTGAATGGGGTTACAAATGGTATCCTCAGGCAAAATCTGCAGAAGATGAAACGCCGATTTTGAATGCGCTGACGATTGAGCGTTTGAAGAATAAACGCTTGTGGTTTGGTCGGGAAACCAATCCGGATGATCCGCGTTCACAGAATGAAGATTTGGGTGATAATTCGATGAAGGCGAGTGCGTATGGAGTGAAGAATTTACAACGCATTGTTCCCAATTTACAGGCCTGGTCGAAGGAGTCGAATAAAGATTATGAGAGTTTGACTACTTTATACAATGAGGTGGTTACGCAGTTTGGTCGTTATATCGGGCATGTGGGTAAGAATATTGGTGGTGTGATGGAAACGCCGAAAACGGTGGAGCAGGCTGGAGTGGTGTATGAGCATGTATCGCGCGAGCAGCAGAAAGAGGCGATGGATTTTCTGAATAAGCAGGTGTTTACGACGCCGGTATGGTTGCTGGATCAGCAGATTTTTGCTAAAACAGGGAATACGGGTACTGCGGTGGTGAATCGTTTGCAGGATGCGGCGTTGGCGCGGGTGCTGAGTGCGGGCACGATCAACAAGTTGCTGAATGCGGAAGCTGCGTTGGGTTCGAAAACGTATACGCTGAGTGAGTTGATGACGGATTTGCGACGTTCGATCTTTACGGAGTTGCCGGCGCGCAAACCGATCGATATTTATCGTCGGAATCTGCAGAAAAATATGACGGAGCGGTTGCTGGCGTTTATCAAACCTGCTACGGCACCTGCGAGTTTGGGCGGGGGTATCACGATCAGTTTTGGTCCAACGATCAGCCGGAACAGTGATGCGATATCTTTTGCGCGGGGGACTTTGCGGACGCTGCAGTCTGAAATTCGGTTGGCTTTACCGGCTTATACCGATACTGCCACGCGTTATCATCTCCAGGATTTGCTGGATCGTATAACCGATGGTTTGACGGTGAAGTGATTAGGGATTAGGTGTCAGACAGGTGTTAGAACGTTGTTAGAGAGGTGTCAGATACATGTTAGAACGTTGTTAGACATGTGTCTGATACCTGTCTCACTGGTGTCTGACACTTTAGCCGGCTCAGTTGATGAGCCGGTTTTTTTTGCGTGCAACTTTGATATGGAATTTTGAAGAACATGAATCCAATATTGCATGAAGCAAAAAGCCCGCACTCTTTTACTACTCGTCATCTTCCTATCTGCCTGTTTTTATATCAGGCACCATTATGGATTGGGAACTGCATATAATTATTTCCAGGCGAAATCAGACCTCCATAACGGCATCGTGCAGATTGTTGGATATGGACTTCCGCTCTGGTCCTCGAAAGAGGCGGAAATTGATTCCATTCAATCCGTATATGGTTTCAAAACAGTAGAATTCGGCTGTATTGTAACCCCGGCGGAATTAAACGGAATCGAACACTACAATCAAACAGTAGAAGACTGGCTCAATAAAAGAAACGGAAAAGATTGGCTCCGAGCTTATGAGAAATCTGTGGATTCGCTTAACGAAATCGCTTTTTCACGATCCAATAATTAACAACATGTTAGAACATTATCCTAACACCTGTCTGACACCTACTACTCATACCGCAAAGCTTCGATGGGATTAAGGCGGCTGGCTTTGTAGGCGGGATAGGAGCCGGCAGCGAGGCCTACGACGGTACAGATGAGCACACCCAGCAATACCCATAACCAGGGCACTACAAAGCCGGTAGACATCAGCATACTAACAATATTCCCCAACAACACCCCAAGAAAAATCCCAATCACCGCACCGAGCAAACTGATCAAAATTGCTTCCAACAAAAACTGCCAGCGGACATCGCCCTGTTTGCCGCCGATCGCCTTGATCAAGCCCACTTCTTTGGTTCGTTCCGTTACCGCAACCAGCATGATATTCATCAGTCCGATAGCAGCCCCCATCAGGGTTATAAAACCGATCACCACCGCCGAACCGGTCAGCCAGCCTATCTGCCGCATCGCCAATTCAACAAAGGCATCACTTTTATCGATCAGAAAATTACTTTCTTCCTTGATCTCATTTTTACGCAACACCCTAAACAAGCCTTCCGCCTCACCTATTGCCGTTTCAATCTGATTGATATCAGCCGTCTTAACACCAATGGTAAAAGTGGAGGAGGCACTACTTGTAAAAAACCGACGAACCGAATTATACGTGGTGATAATATTATTATCCAGACTGCGGCCAAAGGTGGAGCCTTTGGATTCCAGTGTGCCAATCACGCGAAAGGGAATATTATTGATATTGATGATCTTCTCCACCGGTGTTTCCGGATTGCTGGTACCAAATAATTTATCGTAGACATCCTTCCCAATCAGGCAAACATTCCGACCGGTACTTACATCCAACTCATTGATATTTCTACCTGCCGCAATTTCAAATCCGTTCATATCGAGGTAGTTCTCATCACCCCCATTGATATACACCGTTGGATTGGTTTTTTTATTCCCAAATGAAGCCGAATTATTATTCCCTCCGCTTAAGGAAAGCGACACTTTTCCCGGAAATTTATAGCGCTCTTTAAATCCCTCTGCCTGCTCTCTGGTAATCGGTTTATTGGTGTTGGATTTCTTCAGTTTTTTACCGCCCTTCTCTTCTTTTTTCAGCTCGCCCCTGTCAAAGCGGAAAGCCGATCGGTACCGGATGGTAAATCCATTGGCACCCATGCTGGAGAAACTTTCCATGAACTTCTGAGAAATCGCCTGTATGGCGGTATTGATGCCGATCAGGGCAGCTATCCCCAAAGCAATAATAGCAACAGTAATACCTGTGCGAAGCCTATTCGACTTGATAGTGCGAATAGACAAACTCAATGTATCGGCGAAATTCATACCATGAAAGTAAGGAAAACTGTTCACCCTTCGGGTAAACCCGACGGGTGAATATTATCAGAAATAAAGGTAGTTCAGGATCATATTGGGGAAGATGCCGAAGAGGATGATCAATCCGGCCATCAGCAGGAGGATCCAGCGGAAAGCGGGACTAATTTCCTCCGTAGCTCCGGCCCCGTCTTTAAAATACATCGACTGGATAACCCTGAAATAATAATACACACTTACCACCGCACAAAGAATGGCAAAAAACACCAGCCAGAGATGCGACCCGCTTTTAACAGCAGAAGCCAGCATGAAATATTTAGCAAAGAAGCCGATGGTCATTGGAATCCCTGCCAGCGATAATAAAAAGATGGTGGTGGTTGCCGCCAGTACCGGCTGGGTACGCGCCAGGCCATTAAAGCCTTCAAAGGTATAGTCCTTCATTTTTACCAGTACCGCAAAAATGCCGATGGTGGCCAGGCTATAGCCAAGGGTATAGAGAATGATCCCTTCACGAGACAAGGTATTGTAACTAAAGAGGGCAAACAACATAAAACCAGCCTGTGCAATGGAAGAATAGGCCAGCATGCGTTTTACACTCTGCTGGAAAATTGCTGTTATATTCCCGATAAAAAGAGTCGCAGCCGTCACAATCGACACGATTAATTTCCAATCGTATCCTGATCCGGAAAAACTATATTCAAATAACCGCACAAAAGCAATGAATACACCCGCTTTTACAATCGTAGCCATAAAGGAGGTGAAAACAGTTGGTGCACCATCGTATACATCCGGCGTCCAGAAATGAAAGGGAGCAGCAGATACTTTAAATGCCATACTGATAAACAACAGTAACAATCCGGATGTATACCACACTTCGCGACCAGGATTGGAAGCCTGCAGTGCAGCATCAATACTGAAGGTACCTTTTGCACCATACATCAATACAATACCCATTAACATGATACCGGTAGAAAAAGATCCCATCAGGAAATATTTCAACGCAGCTTCATTGCTTTTCAAATTGCGTTTATCACTTCCGGTTAATATATACAATGGAATTGAAATGATTTCAATGCCGAGGAATAACAGCAGCAATGTATTAAAAGAAGATACTATTGAAACACCACAAAGAATAAAAAAGATCAGGGCAAAATATTCGGCGCCATTGATACCAACTTTCAAAATATCGCGCGCAGATAATAAAAAATAAAGCAGTGTTGCAGAAAATGCGATGGTATTAAAAAGCAGTCCGAATTTATTAAACACCAGCATATTGCGGGTATTCACTTCAAACAATTTCCAGCCGTTCATTTCGGCTATATTAGCCAGCAGAAGCAGCAGCAGACCAGCTGTAGCAACGGTGCGGATCGTCGATTTATTCGTTGTAAAGATGCCCGTGAACATCAGCACTACACCCAATAAGGCGGAAAGAATAATTGCGTTCATACTATTTCAGGTCGTTTGCTGTTTATTTTAAATTCATCCTGTCCAGAATCTGTTGCGAAATTTCCGTTGTCATCGACAACAGCGGTTTCGGATAGATTCCAATCAATATAATTCCAACTACCAATATCGCCAGTGCCAATTGCACATTAAACCGGATATCCACTGCTTTTTCGGTACGTTCATTGGTTGGTCCGTAAAACACATTCTGCACCATGCGCAGCGTATATACAGCACTCAGAATAATGGTGATGATTCCCGCAATGGCGTAGACCATCCCAAACTTGGTAGCAGTAGAGCCCCAGATGCCGTTGAACATCATGAACTCACCAATAAAAGCATTGGTCAGCGGCATGGCGATATTGGCCAGTGCAATAATCACCAGCAAAATGGTCAGAATCGGGGCTTTCTGTGCCAGTCCGCCTAACTCACTGATTTTGCGTGTACCGAATTGCTGTTCGATTACATTCACCACAATCCACATACCCAGGATATTGATACCATGGTTGAACATCTGGATCATGATCCCCTGAATGCCGCTATAACTGGGCGCAAACAGGGCCAGAATCATTAATCCGATATGCGCAATGGAAGACCAGGCCACCAATCGTTTCAGATCGTCCTGTTTGATGGCAACAAAAGAAGCATACAGCATTCCCACCACTGCGAGCGTTGCGAAATTATCGCCCCACTGGTAGGTAGCTGCCGGAACCACGGGAGCCAGCCAGCGCAGCAAACCGAATACCCCCATTTTCGCCATAATCGCACTCAGGATCATGGTAACGGCAGTAGGTGATTGCTCATAGGTATCGGGCTGCCAGGTATGGAAGGGAAACAAGGGCATTTTAACAGCGAAGGCTACTACCAGCAATATAAAGATGGTCATTTCCTCTCTCCCCGTCAGACTCAGTTTCACAAAATCAGCCCATGCAAAGGATCCACCCGCTTTGAAATAAAGCATGATTAATCCAATCAGCATAAAGAGCGATCCCAGAAATGTGTAGATAAAAAACTTGATGGTAACCTGGATCCTTTTTTCTCCGCCCCAACGGGAACAAAGAAAATACAATGGGATCAGTGCCAGTTCCCAGAAGAAGTAAAACAACATGGCATCCATTGCCATGAATACACCAAGCAAGCCAGCCTGCGCCAATAACATCAGTCCGAAAAACCGATTGGCATCCACATAAGTATTATTCCAGGTGCTGTATATGATCAGCGGAAAACAAAGGGTGGTCAACAAACAAAGCAACTGGCTCATGCCATCCAATTCCAGGTGGAAGTGGCTGTTCAGTGCGCCAATCCAGGGTTGGTTGAAACTCAGGTGGGCTGCATCTTTCCAGACACTCATTCCCGCCAGCATAACAGCCAGCGAAACCAGTGTAGAAAAAAAGGCGATCGATTTAGCGGTTGCTTCCTGCCGGATCGCAAAAAGGGCGACACCGGTTAGCAGGGGAATCAAAATCAGTAAAACTGGTACCATTATTTGAATCTCGTTTCTTTCAATTGATCAATTATTTCTTCAGGAAAACCTGCAATACGAAAAGCAGGATCATTCCCAATACCATCAGCAAAACATAACTGCCTACCTGGCCACTTTGCAGGAGGCGCAACTGCCGGCTGGCATATTGCACACTTCTGCCAACTCCGTTCACGATCCAGTCGATACCGAAGCGATCCAGTTTTTCCAGACCTTTACCAAATCCATTCACCGGCCGGGTGATAACCGCATCATAGAGCTCATCCACATACCATTTATTCTGCAATACTTTACCCAAACCGGTTTCTTCTGCATCCGATTTTTGATAGCCGCTGTATTTTCTCCAGGCCAGTACAATTAGTATCAGAATAACCGCCATCAGGCCAAACATGAGGATCAATTCAGTTGAATGATCAATAGCATGCGGAGTCATACGACGGGTAGATTCAGCAAATACCGGTGCCAGGAATTCATTCAGTGCATGTCCGCCGTGCATCAGTACTTCCGGAATACCTACCAAACCACCACCAAAACTGAAGATCGCCAGTACCACCAATGGAATGGTCATGGCAGCAGGAGATTCGTGCAGGTGGTGTTCCTGTTCATGGGTGCCTCTGAATTTTCCCTGGAAGGTCATGGCGTATAAACGGAACATATAAAAGGCCGTCATCAATGCACCGATGGCACCGAGGACATAATAAAGCGGGTTCTTCGCAAAGGCACCGGCTAAAATTTCATCTTTGGAGAAGAAGCCGGAGAAGGGAATAATTCCTGCTATAGCCAAACAGCCAATCAAAAAAGTAATATGCGTGATGGGCATGTATTTTTTCAATCCGCCCATGTTCCGGATATCCTGCTCATGGTGCATACCGTGAATAACCGAACCTGCACCGAGGAACAACAGCGCCTTGAAGAATGCATGTGTCATAACATGGAAAACCGCACCGGTATAGGCACCCACACCGAGTGCCAGGAACATATAACCTAACTGACTTACTGTAGAATAGGCCAGCACTTTTTTGATATCGTTTTGTTTGAGTGCAATACTGGCAGCAAGCAAGGCCGTAGCAATACCTACCACTGCAACCACTGTTTGCGTAACCGGCGACAGGGTATACAAAATATTGGAGCGGGCAATCATGTAGATTCCGGCAGTAACCATAGTAGCCGCATGGATAAGGGCAGATACCGGAGTGGGACCCGCCATCGCATCGGGCAGCCAGGTATATAGAGGGATCTGTGCACTTTTACCGGTAGCACCTACAAATAGCAGGAGCGTAATAATGGTAAGATCCTGTCCGGATAAGGCATCCACCTTACTGAATACATCAATATAATTGACCGTACCCAGTTTATTAATGAGATAGAAAACGGCCAGTAAAAAGCCGGCATCACCGATCCGGTTCATCACGAAGGCTTTTTTAGCAGCAGCAGTATATTCAATGTTTTTGAACCAGTAACCGATCAGCAGGTAGGAACATAAACCAACGCCTTCCCAACCGATAAACATGATGACATAATTCGATCCCAAAACCAGCAACAACATCGAAAACACGAAGAGATTGAGATAAGCAAAATACCGGGCAAAATGCATATCGGATTCATCGTGCATGTAGGCAGTCGAATACAGGTGAATCAGAAAACCGATACCTGTAATAATCAGCAGGAATAAACTGCTGAGCTGGTCTACCTGAAAAGCAAAAGGAATTACCGTTTCGCCGAATTCAATAAAATTGAAAAGGGTAACCACGCCGGTTGATCCGCCTTTAACCTGCAGGAAAATCAGGATGCTGACAACAAAAGATGCGAGGATGGCACCGGAGCCGATAATCCCGCTTAGTGACTTCGATACATGGTTTCTCAGCAAACCATTCAGTAGAAATCCTACCAATGGAAAGAGGGGAACCAGCCAAACATAATCGATGATATTGTTCATATTAGTTTTTCAGTCTGTTCAGGAAATTCACATCCACCGAATGGATATTACGGTACATCATTACAATAATAGCCAGTCCCACGGTTACTTCTGCAGCAGCCACCACCATAATAAAAAACACAAATAATTGAGCATCGGCGCCATTGGTAACCACCTGCATGGCTTTGTTGGAACTATCGGCCAGGTGCATTTTTGAAAATGCTACCAGCAACAGGTTCACTGCATTCAGCATCAGTTCAATACACATAAAAATGATGATGGCATTCCGGCGGGTTAATACACCGATCACCCCGATGGAAAAGAGGGCGAGGGCAAGGAATATGTAAAGATTAATAGGCATTTTATAAAGTCAAAAGTTTAAAGTTAAAAATCAAAAGTGGAAGACCCTGTTGGTGCGTCTTCACTTATATATTCAGTCACCCATTATTAATCATAAATCACCCATCACTAATCACCGCTCACTAATCAATTTTCATGGATCAAAATACTCAGATCAAATTTTACGAATCGAAAAACACAAATCAAATCTTACACTTCAAATCAACTTCTTCCCAATTTATTTTTTCGTCTCGCTTCTCCCTTAACCGCTCTCTTCTCCCTCAATTTACCCGCCGGGTAGAGGATCATTGATCACAACCATTTCAGTACCCTGCGGGAAAATGAATCCCTTCTCCCACTTCCCACTTCCTACTTCCCACTTCCCATCACTCCTTCTTCCCCAATACTACCGCACCTACCATGGCGCTTAGGAAAAGGACGCTGCTTATTTCGAAGGGGATGACGTATTCATTAAAAAGGGTTTTGCCCAGGTTTTGAATCAGACCGGTATCGCCGGTATTGACCATGGCGATGGTTGATTTGGAATCAGCTTCACGTAAGGCTGCAACCAGTACCAGAAGGAGACATCCTCCTGCAACGGTGCCGGCCATTTTCAACCATTTGTTTTTCTGTGGTTCTGTTTCCGTATTCAGGTTCATGAGCATGATCACAAAGAGGAACAATACCATGATGGCACCTGCATAAACGATCAGGTTGACCACAGCCAGGAACTGTGCATTGAGCAGGATATAATGTCCGGATATCGCAAAAAAGGTGGCGATCAGTGCCAATACACTATACACCGGATTCTTGCTGGTAACAACAAGCAGAGCACCTGTTAAGGCGACCACCGTCAGCAACCAAAATAAAATTTCTGTAATATTCATGTTTGTTGTTCGCAGTTATTTTAAATTGATGGCAATCAGCTTTTGCGGGCCCTTTCCCCTACCGCTTTCTGGTAAAGTTCCGGTTCCGTTTTAGGGTCAGGAATCAACAGATCATTTTTTCCGTAGATAAAACCTTCTCTTTTATAATTGGATGGAGCGAAGGTTTCACTCAGGTAAATGGCATCTTTCGGACAGGCTTCTTCACATAATCCGCAGAAAATGCAACGCAACATATTGATTTCATATTTCGCTGCATATTTTTCTTCGCGGTACAGGTTCTCCTCCCCCTCTTTTCTTTCGGCTGCTTCCATGGTGATAGCCTCAGCGGGACAAGCAACGGCACATAATCCGCAGGCGGTACAACGTTCTCTGCCGGCTTCATCCCGGTTGAGAATATGCAGTCCGCGGAAAACCGGACTAAATGGACGGGTTTCTTCCGGGTATTGAATGGTCGGCTTTTTCTTAAAGAAATGCGAGAGCGTAATACTCATCCCTTTGGCAATCGATGGCAGGTACATTTTCTCCCACATCGTCATCGGGTGGCGATCGACTGCTTTGGATCTATTGGTGAGTGTTTGCATAATTCGAGCGTAAAAATATTTTTAAACTGGTTACAGGCCAAGTTTGATTCGTATCAAAAGGGCCAGCCGTTTTCTTTGATCAGCACAATCACACCTGTTATCAGCATATTAATCAGTGCCAGTGGGATCATTACTTTCCAGCCCAGGTGCATCAGCTGATCGTAACGGAAGCGCGGAATCGTCCAGCGAACCCACATAAAGAAGAAAATGAAAAAGGCTGCTTTTGCAAAAAGAGATAATCCCTGCAAAATGGCCACTGTATTCATTCCCATGCTTTCTATCAGGGAGGCATCGTTCACAAAAGGAATATCATATCCGCCGAAATACAGGGTTGCCATCAGCACACTGCTCATGAACATATTGATGTATTCCGCAAACAAATAGAACCCGAGTTTCATGGAAGAATACTCCTGGTGGTAACCAAAGTTCAATTCGTTTTCAGCTTCCGGTAAATCAAATGGAGTACGGTTACATTCGGCGAAAGCGCAGACAATAAAAATCAGGAAGCCCAGAGGCTGGTAAAAGATATTCCACCATCCGCCAGCTGCACTTTGTTGTTCAACAATTGTTTTGAGACTTAAGGAACCTGTCAGCATGAGGAGTGCGATGATGGCGAGCCCCATGGCCAGTTCATAAGAAATCATCTGGGATGCTCCACGCAGGGCAGCCAGCAGGGAGAATTTGTTATTTGAAGCCCAACCGCCGATCATAATACCATAAACCCCCATACTCAGCACGGCAAAAATATAGAGGATACCAATATTGATATCAGCAATCTGGAGATCCACTGTGCGACCAAAAATTTCAATCTGTTTGCCCCAGGGAATAACGGCGCTGGTCATCATCGCTGTCATCATAGCCAATCCTGGTCCGAGTATGAACAGGAATTTATTAGATGCATTCGGGATGATTTCTTCTTTCATAAAAAGTTTCAGACCATCTGCGAGGGGTTGTAATAAACCAAAGGGGCCGGCGCGATTAGGACCCAGACGATCCTGCATAAAACCTGCTACCTTACGTTCTGCCCAGGTAGAATACATGGCCACGACCAGGGAAACCGTAATGATACCTCCGATGAGGATGGCTTTCTCCAGAATAAAGGCCAGGTCTATTGCTAGTTGTATCATAAATTCCTACACTATTTACCGTTATCGAGGCTATTTTTTGAAATCATCGCTGTGAGCCGGACCGTCAATTTTTGACAATTCGATATCAGGGCGATTAACTTCACTTACGTTATGAATATTCATGAGTAATTTGGGTGCACGTCCGCCCATTACATCCGGCAGGGTTTCTTTTGGTTTCACCACATTTACATAGTGACCCTGTGAAATAACGGAATGGCGGTTCACGGTTGTTGGTCCGTCAATTACCCAATCCTTTGCATCTTTTTTCTCGAACCTGCATTCATTACAGATCCATCCGGTTTTACCATCGCTTGCATCTTTGATTTCACCCCATTCGTCTTTTCTGGCAGTAACCCGGAACACTTCGTCCCCCCGCATCCATAATTGTACTTCGCCGCAACATTTGGAACAATCGCGATGAGCATCTACCGGCTTGGTAAACCAAACCCGGTTTTTGAAGCGGAAGGTTTTATCGGTCAGGGCTCCAACCGGACAAACATCGATTACGTTACCGATGAAGTCGTTGTCGAGCGATTTTTCGATATAGGTAGCGATTTCCGCATGATCTCCCCGATCGAGTACACCATGAACCCGTTTGTTGGTCAGCTGATCTGCAGTGAATACGCAACGATAGCAGAGGATACAGCGGGTCATGTGTAATTGAATGTATTCGCCGAGATCGTGTTTTTTGAAGGTCCGGCGATTGAATTCATAGCGGGTGCCTTCTTTCCCATGTTCATAACTGAGATCCTGCAGGTGACATTCTCCGGCCTGATCGCAGATCGGGCAATCGAGGGGATGATTGAGCAGGAGGAATTCCACCACACCGGCGCGGGCATCGAGTACCCGTTCGCTGGTGATGTTTTTTACAATCATACCATCCATTACCGTGGTGCGGCAACTGGCCACCAGTTTGGGCATGGGACGCGGATCAGCAGTAGATCCTGCCGCAACTTCCACCAGGCAGGTCCGACATTTACCGCCACTGTTTTTCAGTTTGCTGTAATAGCACATGGCAGGTGGCGTAACTTCTCCACCAATACTGCGGGCAGCATTCAGGATGGTTGTTCCCGGTTCTACCTCGACTGTAATGTTGTCGATGGTTACTTTGAATAGTTTTTTCTCGTCAGGCATGTTATAAAGTCAAAATTCAAAAGTTAAAAGTTAAAAGTGGGCAGTGTTCGATTACAAGCTCTCCTCTATATTCAACACCCACTTATATATAAATCATTTAAAACTAAGCATCAAATTCCTCTTTCATGTTTCACATTTCACTTCCTGCTTCCTGCTTCCTACTTCCCATGTCCTTTCCTGTCACAAAATCACCACTCCCACAAATCAGGCTTCCCCTCCTCAACTTTCTTATGTTCCTCCTCTCCTTTCTCCCCTTCTCCTTTTTCTCCTTTCTCCCTTCTCCTTTTCCCCTCTCCTCCTTTTTCTCCTCTCCTTTTCTCCTTTTTCCCATATCCTTTTTCTCCTTTTTCTCCTTTTTCCCCTCTCCTCTCCCCTCTCGTTTCAACTTTTACCTTTCACTTTCATTGCTCTTTGCTTTAAGAACGATGGAACCGAGGATATTAGAAAGCTCATTGGCTTCTTTGATGAGCCGTGCAACTTGCTCACTATTTACTTTTTGTGTCTCTTTAATCAGGCACAACCAATACTTCACTTCATTGGCTGATTTGAGTGCAATTACCGTAAATTTTAGCCAATCCCGTCTACTACTTCCTGCAGCACCTTCCACCAGGTTGGCACCGATAGATGTAGCACACCGTATCAATTGTTCAAACAAAGAACTATACAAACCTGTCACTTCCACTTCCTTCACAAATTCTATTACATCCTTCGCAAAATAAAATGCGCGATGTTTTAAATTGTAGGTCTTTTCTTCCTTAAAATGTCTTCCTTCATTATTTGAAGAGCCATAATAAGATTGCCCATCTTCTTCAACACTCAAGGAATTAAATTCCAACATACTCACATATTCCATAACTCACCATTTTTCCCCTTCAAAATTCACTATTTAATTTTCAACTCACACCACTTCATTGTCCAATCTCCTGAAACTTTTTCTCCTTTCAAGTCTCATTTTTCACATCTCACTTTTCATGTCTCACCTTTCATGTCTCACTTTTCATGTCTCACTTTTCATGTCTCACCTTTCATGTCTCACCTTTCATGTCTCACCTTTCATGTCTCACCTTTCATCTCCTCTTATTGCTCCATCAAACAGCTGTTGGCTTATGGATGTTGTTCTCAATCAATACTCACTTCTTCGTCTCAGTTATAATTGCTCCCCCGTCTTAACTCTTACTACTCATGCCTCAATTCTTACTTCTCATGTCTCAACACTTACTGGTCATGGCTCAGATTTAATTTCTCACATCTCAGCTCTAACTTCTCACCTTTCCTTTCTAACTTCCTTCCAGGCTTATTCCAAATCAGCTCCTCCTGGTTCAGTTTTCATTTCTAGGCGGGCTGCAGTTTCTTTAACCCGAGTTGGTAGCTTTTTTCACAACACAGTTCTCACCATTCACCTTTCCCTTCATATCTCTCGCTTCCAATATCTTATGTTTCACTTCTCACCAACTCCCTTATTCGGATTCAGTGCCTATGTATTTAATTCGCAATAACTGGGCTGGTGAATCCACTAATTGAGCTGCTATCATCTTTTTCAATTTTCACTCTTCACTTTTCAATTTTCACTCTTCACACTTTACTTTTCACACTTCACTTTTCACACTTCACTTTTCACCAACACCCTTTTCTGATTCTGTGCCTTTTTATTCAATTCGCAATACCAGGGCGGCCGGTTCACTTAATCGAACTGCTACCATCATTCTCACCTCTCAGGTTTCATCTTTCACTTCTCACGTCTTACTTCTTACTTCTCACTTCTCACCTTTCACTTCTATCCTCTCACTTCTCACTTCTCACCTTTCACTTTTTACCTCCCACTTCTCACCTCCTACTTCCCAGTTCCTCAGGTGGTTACTTCCAACGGATCTGCGTAATGGGCCAAGCCGTAGTTGCGGGTGAGGCATTCCTGCGGATTTTTGACGTGCCATTCGAACTCATCGCGGAAATGGCGGATGGCAGCGGCAACGGGCCAGGCAGCGGCATCACCCAGTGGACAAATCGTATTCCCCTCAATTTTGCGCTGAATATCCCAAAGCAAATCGATATCGCTCATTTTACCCTTACCGGAATCAATATTTTTCAGGATTTTTTCCATCCAACCGGTTCCTTCCCGGCAGGGTGAACATTGTCCACAGCTTTCATGGCGATAGAAACGAGCCAGGGTATAGGTATTCTTCACCACACACTGATCTTCATCCAGCACAATGAATCCACCTGATCCCATCATTGATCCTGTTGCGAAACCACCATCACTTAAACTTTCATAGTTCATGTAACGGGTTTCACCTTTGGCAGTTTTCAATAACAGATTAGCAGGCAGGATGGGAACAGAAGAACCACCCGGAATACAGGCTTTCAATCGCTTCCCGTTTTTAATACCACCGCAATATTCATCGCTGTAGATAAATTCTTCTACAGATATGGTCATATCAATTTCAAATACCCCCGGTTTGTTGATGTTTCCACAGGCAGAAATCAGTTTGGTACCGGTTGAGCGGCCCACGCCAATTTTTGCATATTCCTCGCCCCCTATATTGATAATGGGAACAACTGCTGCCAGGGTTTCCACATTATTCACCACCGTGGGACGATCCCAAACACCTTTCACTGCCGGGAAAGGAGGCTTGATACGGGGATTTCCGCGTTTACCTTCCAGTGATTCAATCAATGCAGTTTCTTCTCCACAGATATAGGCACCACCACCCCGTTGTACGTAAATTTCACAATCAAAACCAGTACCCAGGATATTTTTCCCTAACCAGCCATTGGCTTTTGCTTCGGCAATGGCCTGTTCCAGGATATCCGGAATCCAAGCATATTCACCCCGGATATAGATATACGTAGCATTAGATCCGAGTGCATAAGAAGAGATAAGTAAACCCTCAATCAGGAGATGCGGCAGGAATTCCATCAGGTAACGATCTTTGAAGGTACCGGGTTCCGATTCATCCGCATTACAAACCAGGTGACGGGGAACGCCTTCGGGCTTAGCGAGGAAACTCCATTTCATTCCGGCTGGAAAACCGGCTCCTCCGCGGCCACGCAAGCCACTCTTTTTCACTTCCTCGGTTACCGCATCCGGCGCCATGGTCTTCAATGCTTTCTCTGCAGCACGATAGCCACCCTCCCGACGATATACCTCGTAGGTACGGATACCTTCAACATGTGCTTTTTCTAAAAGTAGTTTAACGCCCATATGGAACATTAGTCATTTAAATAGTGAATGGTGAAAGGTGAGACGTGAAAACGCCGCAAATTCCACTAATTTAATTGTCCGGACTGCTTGCGACAGTCTTCGATAATCTGATCCACTTTTTCGCGGGTCAGGTGTTCTTTATAATGTTTACCCATCTGCATCATCGGTGCATACCCACAAGCACCCAGACACTCCACCGTTTTAAGGGTGAATAATCCGTCGGGTGTTGTTTCACCAACGCTAATTCCAAGCCGCTGTTTGATATAATCGATGATATCATCACTTCCACTGATCATACATGGACCGGTTTGGCAAACTTCAAACATATATTTTCCAACCGGTTTCAGGTTGTACATGGAATAGAAAGTTGCCACTTCATACACTTCAATTGGTTCAATCTGAAGCAGGGAAGCGACATAATCCATCGTTTCCGAACTCAACCAACCGTACACTTCCTGTGCGAGGTGCAATACCGGCAATAAAGCAGATTTCTGCTTCCCTTCCGGATACCTTGCGATGATCTCCCGCACTTTGGCCATTTTTTCTTCTGAGAATTGTAACATAAAAAGTGAAAGGTGAAAGGTGAAAGGTGAAAATGGATGTGAAAGGTGAAAGGTGAAAAGTGAGTTGTTAAACGACAGGATGCCGACGTTTAACGTTCAAGTTCAACCATCTTCAGACATCAAATTTTCTCCATACCTCTCTATTTTAAATCAGTTTTTAAATTTAAAAAATGCGTTCCTGAGTTCCCAATCTTACACTCCCTTCTTTTGATTCCCTTCCTCGCGTTCCAGTAATTCCATTTCAACAATTCAACTCCGGCGTCGCCATTTCATTAATCCTTCCTCGCGTTCCAGTAATTCCATTTC
>NZ_DLHM01000001.1:563175-837271 GCF_002483205.1 Flavihumibacter sp. UBA7668 | reverse complement strand
TTTATATTATGTTAAATAGAGTTTTTACCCTAAATTTTGTTATCCTGGGTGTTTCAGCAGAAATGCATACTCATAACTGATTTCATTCATCGATTCGAAATTGCTTCTCCAGGCCTCCTCTTCATGACTTTTGGCTACCATTTCCTTTACCGTACTTGTACGAAATACCTGGGCAATGGATTGCAATGTGTTTAGCTCATTTTCTGAAAAAATGGATGGATCAAATGCTGCTGAATCTGATTTCAGGTACTGTTCACCAACATACTCGCCATAATCATGAAATTGAATATGAACCAGTTTGCGTTGCATTGCCATATCCAATACCCAGTCATAATTCCTGGGTACGGGTCCTCTCTGAATGGCCTGGTATGTTAAGCCACTGATTGAAAATCCAGTTTTTCTGAAATGTAAAAAATCAGCATAAAATAGTAGTTTATTCAATTTGGTTTTGAAAGGAGTACATTGTTCCGAAAAATACAGAACCATATGACTGATTATATCCAGATTGGGTACTTTATATCCATTGGTTATTCCGGGTCGTTTCTGTCCCAGCATGATTTCCTCGTATAAATCCTGATGATCATTCCAGTCATTCATCGCCTGCAAAACTTTCCGGTTAATTTTTTCCAGCTCTTCTGGTGTGAACTCATTCTTACTGACATCGACCAGCTTAAAGAATTCATGCGGGTCCTTCACCATTTGTATAAGTCGTCCATTTGATACACTGGGTACTTCTCCGGATTCATAATTTCTGTAGACATTGATTCCCAACCCAAGGATATCCGCCATTTTACTGGCTGCTAACCCGTATTGTTCACGAATTGCTTTAATCTCATCAGGAAATGGGATGCCGTATTTCTCCCGGTATTTATTATAAACCTGATTGGTATTCGCTTGCTCCAGTTCTTTGTCAGTAAATGATTTGCCGGTATCTCTGCATACATAATACTGGTATTGAATCTGAAAAGCTTCTTTTCTGAATTCAATGGTACGTACCTCCTGTTGCAATAGTGCATCACCACCCGTAAACGGACTTTTCTTCATAACATGCATTTATTGGATGTAGAATTGCAGCCTCTGCAATTTTAAAAAATATACAAACCACCGGAGCCTTGGGAATACCCAGTGTAATTTTTATATGGACTTCCAGCTGCTTGATTCTTTTTCGGAAAACCCAGGATGGCGTAATAAAATGTTGTGGTTCTTTAATTGGGCCGGTGAGGTAATTGGAACAGTTGAGAGAATTCAAAATTGCCGAAAGTTCATCCGGTTGAAGCTCCAAACTGATTTTTGTTTGTAGATTATTGGCGGCATTATGCAACTCAATCAGCCCAAAATTCTTCTGTTTGGCATGGAATGCATGTAAAAATTTCTCTATCTCCTCTGTTCTCTCCTTCATTCCATAAAAGTAATAAAAACAATTTGCATTCAACATCAAAGTTGAAAAATAAGTGTTTTTAAGCGCTTAATTCATTTTTTATCCGGCGGGTGGTACCCGACCAGTAGTACCCGACCGGTGAAATTCGCGGAATATCAGGCGAAGTGACTGGTCATAAGTGACATAGTTATATACCCAGTTCAGAAATACAAACAACCGGTTTTTTACTCCTAAGATTAACATAAGGTGAAGTGCCATCCAAACCATCCAGGCTAAAAATCCTCCGAAATGTACGTTGGGCTTAGGTATATCAACCACTGCCAGATTTCTTCCAACGGTTGCCATAGATCCCTTATCCTTGTAACTGAAGGCTGTAAGCTGTCTGCCAGATGCACCTGCCAATAGATTTTTAGCCAGTGTATCTGCCTGTTGCATAGCAACCGGAGCTACCTGCGGATGCCCGTTCGGATAAGATTCAGTAACCATTGACGCCACATCTCCAATTGCATAGATATCTTTATAAGGCTCGAGTTCATTAAATTTATTTACCGGCAGCCGGTTTCCCCGAACTGGTTGCACATCTGTAATTCCTTCCGGAATTTGCCCCTTAATACCTGCTGCCCATAGAACGGTAGCTGCTTGTATTTTTGAGCCATCTTTATTTGTCAGAATTTTGCCGTCGTACCCGGCTACTTGTGTATCGGTCAGTACAGTAACACCCAAACGTTTCAGGTAAGTGAGCGCCTGGGCAGAACTTTTTTCACTCATTGCCCCCAGTATCTTCCCAAACCCTTCCAACAGATAAATATTCATTTTGGAGAAGTCCAGTTCTGGATAGTCCTTGGGCAATACATAATTTCTCATTTCTGCAATAGCACCGGATAGCTCCACACCGGTTGGTCCACCACCCACCACCACAATATTCATCAATCGTTCAATTTCAAGCGGGTCTTTTTCCACAGTTGCCTGCTCCAAATTCTCCATTAAACGATGTCGGATCTGTAAAGCTTCTACCGTTGATTTCATTGAAAATGCATTTGATTCCAGCTCCTTATTTCCAAAGAAATTTGTACCTGCTCCCGTTGCAATTACCAGCTTATCGTACCCTATTTCTCCAATATCTGTAACTAAAACTTTACGAGCCACATCAACTTTTCGAATATCTGCCATACGTAACCGGACATTCGTACTTTTCTGAAAAACCTTCCTCAAGGGAAATGAAATATTACTCGCATCCAATCCTGCAGTTGCCACCTGGTAAAACAAAGGCTGAAACTGATGGTAATTGAAGCGATCAACCAATAATACTTCTATACCTTTTTTATTGTTGAGTTTACGCGCCAATCGTAATCCACCAAAACCTCCTCCGGCTATTACAACTTTCATCGTGTGTAGTTTTTACAAAGTTATTAAACTTTCAATTATTATTGAAACATTAGCTGTTAAAAAAACGAAACAAAGCAGGGTTTTTTAAACCGGCAAACATTGTTTCGTAAGAACCACTGCTGCATTGTAAGGTTGTAACATGCAGCAATAATGCCAGCAGAAATAGTATTAATCAGTACAACAAACGAACCTTGATGGTTTCCTTAATATCCCTGAGTAATTTTTGTGCCTGGGCCGAAAGTTTTTTATCTACATCCAGCACCACATAGCCAATCTCCTCATTGGTTTTTAGGTATTGTGCCAGGATATTTATTTTATGCTTTGATAATTCCGTGTTGATTGCGGACAATACGCCGGGTACATTTCGGTGTATATGCAGTATCCGATGTGTTCCCTCCTGTGGTGGTAAACTGAGTGGTGGAACAGTCAAAGAACCATAACTTGTGCCCATTTCAAGATATTGGTAGAGTTTCATACTAACATCTTCACCAATATTCTGTTGAGCTTCCTCAGTTGATCCTCCGATATGCGGGGTTAATATTACATTGGGCAAATCCTGTAATGGGGTCTGGAATCGTTCACCGTTTTTTTCCGGCTCCCAGGGAAATACGTCAATAGCCGCACCGCTAAGTTGTCCCTCAACGAGGCATTTACGTAGTGCATCCAGATCAACCACCTCCCCTCTGGCATAATTCAGCAGAATACTGCCTTTTTTGAAATGTTTGAGCGTGGTTTTGTTGATCATGTTTTTTGTGGACTGCGTATCCGGAACATGCAGGGTTATAATATCTGCCTGTGATACCACATCTTTCAGACTTTTTCCTGGAACTGCATTTCCTAAGGGTAACTTCGTAAGTGTATCATAGTAGAGTACTTTCATTCCCATCGCTTCTGCTAATATACTCACCTGTGTGCCGATATTTCCATACCCAATTATTCCCAATGTTTTTCCTCTCAATTCGAAACTTCCTTTTGCATCTTTCATCCAGATTCCGTCATGTGCAGCTTTATTTTTGTCGGGTATCCGACGAATTAGCATAACAGATAATCCAATAACCAATTCGGCTACTGATCTGGTATTGGAATAGGGGGCATTGTACACTGCTATACCCGCTTTGGTAGCTGCTTTCAGGTCAATCTGGTTGGTTCCGATACAGAAAGCTCCAATGGCCTGTAATTTGGTAGCAGCGGCTATTACTTTTTCTGTTACCATTGTTTTAGATCGTATGCCAAGTAAATGAACATCCTTGATTTCTTTGATCAAATCTTCTTCAGAAACAGCTCCGGAAAGTTTGCGAACCGATGCATAGCCCATCTGCTTGAAATGTTGCACTGCTTTGTCGCTGATGTTCTCCAGAAAGAGAATGTTGATTTTGTCTTTTGGGTAACTTGTTTTTGGTTCCATTGTTTGGTTGTTGCTTGCAGGCGCAAATATCTTTGTTTTCAACCAAAAAATCGACCCATTAAAATTTTACGGCATACAATTTGACACCATTTTTACGTTATATTTGAACAATCCATATCCTTTATCGAAAATTAGTAGCATTTGAAAAACAGATTCGTACAACTGTTAATAGTTCTGGTTAGCCTTTCCGGCTGCCGAAATGCTGAACCCGCAGAAACGCCGGGTTCCAATATAAAGCCCCCTGTAGTTACGGCTTCTTTTACCTTTGCAGATAAGGCCATAGTAAATAGATATGAGTCTGCTATTCAGGCTTTTATGCAAAGAAATTTTGGAAACAGAGGGTTTAATGGATCCTACCTGATTGCGAAAGACGGCCAGATCATCACGGAGGAATATGTTGGTTACCGCGATCCTGTTCTGAAAGACCAGGCCCTTCAGGAACATGATGCCTTTCATCTGGCATCCGTATCGAAAACATTTACCGGGATGGCTGTTCTGAAACTTTGGGAAGAAGGAAAACTTTCATTGGATGATGAGCTCTCCAGGTATTTTGAAAAATTCCCATATAAGAATATTACCGTAAAAATGTTGCTGAACCACCGCAGTGGTTTACCAAACTATACCAATTACCTGGATGTTTACGGTTGGAATAAGAAAAAACTCGCCTCCAATCTGGATGTATTGGCCTCCCTTTATAAAATGCGTCCGCCAATTCAGTTTACAGCAGGCCGTCGCTTTAGTTATTGCAATACCAACTATGCCTTATTGGCGCTGATTATTGAAAAAATTTCCGGTCAGTCTTTCCCAGAATTCATGGATGAAAATTTCTTCATTCCCCTCCAGATGAATGATACCTACGTCTTTCGTCCGGAAGACGCAAATGGCTCCATGCCTTCCTTTGAAGCCAATAACCGCCGGTATGGAATGGAATTCATGGATCTGGTATATGGAGATAAAAATGTTTACAGCACGGTTCGCGATATGCTGAAATGGGATCAGGCACTTTACAGTGATTCACTTTTCAAACCTGAAACACTCGAAGCAGCGTTTCAGGGATATAGCTATGAAAAATCAGGTATGCGCAACTATGGATTGGGTTGGCGATTGACAGAATTGAAAAACGGTAAAAAAATAGTATATCATAATGGCTGGTGGCATGGGAATAATACAGTTTTCATCCGTTTGCCGGAAGAAAAAGCCACTATTATTATGTTAGGCAATCGGTACAATCGCGGAATTTATAAAGCCAAACAACTCTGTGATCTTTTTGGTGATTACCAACAGAGTAATAATCTTTTCCAGGATCCGGATGCCGATGGATCGGTATCTGTGGGTGGAGGATCCGAATAAGTCGCTCACTTATTTTTTGTACATTTCGGTATGGTTGTTTTATCTGCCGAACAGATTCGTGCATGGGATCGATATACCATTGATAATCTTCCCATTCCTTCCATTGATTTAATGGAAAGAGCTGCAGCTGCATGCGTAAAATGGCTGGAAATCAATAATCTGATAGCACAAGAGCAGTTCTATATTTTTTGTGGGAAAGGTAATAATGGTGGCGATGGTCTTGCTATAGCCAGACTTCTTCAAAAATTCAATCGCCCTGTTGACGTATTTATCCTCGAAACCGGTCATTTGGGTAGTCCTGATTTTCAGCAGAATCTTCATCGACTTCACACCCTGCCGGTAACCATACATTTTATACAGGAATCCTCTCCCTTCCCGGATATTCCAGAGGAAGTACTGATAATTGATGCACTTCTCGGTACCGGTCTTAATCGTCCAGCCAGTGGCAGGGTAGCGGAACTGATAATGTATATCAATCGCTTTCCCAATGCAGTGATCAGTATTGATCTGCCAAGCGGACTTTTTACCGATCAGACTACTATACCTAATCCCTGTATCAAAGCAGGTCTCACACTAAGTTTTCAATGTTATAAAACAGCCTTATTGATGGCTGAAAATTCGCCGTACTATGGAGTTCCGATTATTCTGGATATCGGTTTGGATCCACGGTTTTTGAAATCCATTACACCACCATATGAATTATCCGATAAAGAACTGGTGCATGCAATCCTTCAACCTAGACCGGCTCACGCTCACAAGGGTAACTTCGGTCATGCATTATTGTTAGCCGGAAGCTATGGAAAAATGGGGGCTGCTGTTTTAGCTGCAAAAGCATGCTTACGCAGCGGAGCAGGTTTGCTTACTACCCTGGTTCCGCACGAAGAATCAATAGCTCTTCCAATTGCAATACCGGAAACTATGAGTGCCCATTACCAGGATCAGGAACCAGGAGAAGTACTCGCTGATACCGAGCGGTTCAAAACAATTGGTATCGGTCCGGGTTTGGGTCAGGATACAAGGGCAAAAAACTGGTTACACTATCTCATTCAAAAGTTCCGAAAGCCAATGGTATTAGATGCAGATGCCTTAAATATACTATCGGTTATTCCCGGTTTGCTGGAAGAGATCCCAGCCTTTTCAATTCTTACCCCCCATCCCAAAGAGTTTGACCGCCTGGCTCCGGGCGCATCAAATGATTTCGAACGAATGAATGCGGCATCCCGCCTGGCGATACAATACCAGGTCATCATTGTATTAAAGGGACACCATAGTTTTATTGCCATGCCTGGTGGACGAGCATGGTTCAACACAACCGGCAATGCAGCTATGGCAAAAGGGGGAAGTGGTGATGTACTAACTGGCATTCTTACAGGCTTATTGGCGCGTGGTTATTCGCCGGAACAGGCTGTCCTTCTGGGTGTTTACCTGCATGGTACTGCAGGAGAAATAGCAAGTCGCCAATGGGGAATGGAATCTGTACTGGCAACAGATCTTATTGATTCTATCGGTGCTGCTTTTTTGGAACTACAATCTGCTTAATTTTTTTATCCTGTTACACAACAGGATTCTGGTATTCGAACTGGCGGTATTAAAATTATTCCAATCAAAACTCCCAAAGGAAATTTCAATATCTGGACCAAAAGGGTTGGCAATAATTCGAAAATCAAACTGCTGTTGCTGAATGGAGGTCCGGGTGCAACACATGAATATTTTGAGTGCTTTGAAAGCTTTCTACCAGCTGAATCTATTGAATTCATTTATTATGATCAATTAGGTTGTGGTAACTCGGATAACCCCAATGATACCAGCTTTTGGGACCTTAACCGCTATGTGGAGGAAGTAGAACAGGTACGCCAGGCACTCGATCTAAATAAGGATAATTTCATTGAAATTTCAGCATAATATGAAGGGTTTAATCGTTTCAAATATGATGAGCAGTTGCCCGGATTATGGTCGCTATGCGCAAGAAGTGCTTGCCAAACAAATGGATCCGGTTGTACTGGACAGTATCAGGCAAATTGAAGCAAGGGGTGATTATGCAAATCCTCGTTATATGGAGTTGCTGATGTTGAATTTCTTTACCAAACATGTCTGCCGCCTTCCATTAAATGAATGGATGGCTTCCCAGGTGCAATCAGGAACGTACCTGCATTGTCCCAATGGAAGCCATATGAATTTTTATGATGATCAGGCAACTTATTTCAACGGACTGATTCAATATTTAAAGAAGGTTGAAAATAAGCACCGCATTATTTCCAGCGGATCGCTTTAAATGCGATACTAGTATACCCGTTCATTTCGTACAAAACCCCAATTGTTTTTTTATTTAGTTTCACTATATCTGAATAGGCAGTAGGATCCGATTGTTTGGGATCTTCCCCTTTATCAACCAGAATCGCTTTACTCCAGGAAAAACCATCATCGTAACTGATTCGCAATGTAAGATTATCTCTTCGTTTGGTATCCGCTGCATTGCAAAAAGCAAGTATGTTTTTCTTTCTCTTTTTGCCGATGGTTAATAAGGTCCCCTGGCATACCGGGTCAGGTAATTGAGGGTCAAAATAGGTACTGTCCCAACTGGCTCCCCCATCTGAACTGATGGCAACAATTCTTGATCGGATATCTCCTTTCTGATTTCTTGCGTTCAACATTAGCCTGCCGCCGGATAATTCTGCAGCTATTGCTTCATTTCCCCCCGGTGTAGAAATGGTTTCACTCAGTTTAAAACTTTTACCATGATCATCCGAATAAAATCCGTGTGCCTGATAATCTTCAAACTGTTTTTTGGGATCTCCGGCAGAATGATTGGCTGCAACAAAAATCCGCCCTTTATAGGTTCCGGTTTGTAATTGCATAGCGTGTCCGGGTGTATTCGCATAACTTCTCCAATCTTCTGAAAAGGAATAGGCAGCATTCAAGGCAGGTTGATTTGGCCGGTGTGTCTGCAGGGTGATATTTACCGGATCGGACCAGGAATTTCCTCCATCCGTGGAACTGATATACCAAACTTCCCGCAGCCCATTCCCTTTCCTTACTTCTCCTTCGTGGTTGTTTCCGGTATTGTAAAACAGGAAAATTCGACCGCTCGGATAAACGGGATCAAGGAGATCAACAACGGGTGCAGGGTTTCCTGCCTGCATTTTGTCATAGTCCACAACAGTTTGCAAAGCTGACCAGCTTTTTCCTCCATCGGAACTTGTTTTTAAAACAATATTGATGTCTCCAAAATCACCGGCAGAATGTACCCTTCCTTCACAGAATGCCAATAGTTTTCCATTTGGTAAGGATACGATGGCCGGAATTCGATAACTTTTATGTCCGTCTTCTCCAGAAACAAAAACAGGTATTGCAGATTGGGCAAAAACGCAGCCCGTCACCAATAATAAAATGCCTGTAAATCCTAGTAATTTATTCATATCAATTTATTTTTCTTTGTGAAATATATAATCCACCAATTACCAGTAACATCCCCGCAACTGTGAACCAGGTAATTGGTTCGTTTAAAACCAGAAAAGCCAGCAAAAACCCAAAAACTGGACAGAGGTATAACCAATATGACGCTGCCACCGTATTTATTTTCAGCAGATACAACCAGGCCTGCACGGCTCCAATAGAAACTGGTATCGCCAGCCAGCCTGTGGCCAGCCAGAAATTGCCATCAAAATTATTTTTCGAAGCATCAAATCCCATATGTGCAATTGGCAGCAGAAATAAACCACCAATCAGGGTATGCCATCCGTTTATAGTTAAAATATCCAGTCCATTCCATTGTTGTCTGGTATAATATATTGCTGCAATTGAATAAGTCAACATACTTGTAAAGAGCAGTACCATTCCTACTGGTGTAGCATAACTGTTTTCCAACATTGGCCAGGCAGCCACCAAAACCCCGACAGAACAAATCAGCAAACAGAAGATCGCTGTACCGGTAATTCTGTACCGAAAAAAAATGGCAGCCAGCAAACTGATAAATAAGGGATTTACTGCAATCGCCAGACTCCCTAGTCCTGCTCCCAGATATTGCATGGCAACTACATAAATTCCCAGGTAGATGCTCACATTCAGTAACCCATAAACCGCCAGTTGTTTCCATTCACCTGATTGGGGTCTTCTCTTTTTCAGTATTGCATGTGAAATAAGCAGCATTAGAAATCCGGCAAATAAAAATCGTGTTACCGCTATGGTTAAGGGCTGTGCACTGTCCAGGGCAAGTTTGGTTGCGGTAGCAGCCGATGACCATAAAAAGGCAAACAAGATCCCAACTGCAACAAATTTTCCCTTCATTCATCCGATTTTGATGCAAGGTAGGATTTCAGGATTTCTCTGCAATACCACTCCTGCCTGGGTAAATGAAAGGGTCCCTTAAATAGATTGCCCTTCGCAGGCTGGGCTACTATCCCATCCCGATGCAGGTACCCAAACCACTCTCCATTTACTTTATCATGAAAATGCGAATAAGCATAGTCATGAATAAGTTCATGCCATTGTGCATATTTTTCTTTGCCGGTTACCAGATAAGCCAGCAGGGTTGCAATGATGGTTTCATTTTGCGGCCACCAGAATTTCATGTCCTGCCAGTATTCCTGCACGGGTTTGTTGTAGACATCAAGGAAATAAAGTATGCCGCCATATTCCTGGTCCCATCCCCTCTCCCACATATAATCCAACATCTGGCATCCAAGTTCAATTAATACCGGATCATGGTTACGATATATGGCCTCATGTAATATAAACCAGGCTCCTTCAATGGCATGTCCCGGGTTCAGCGTTCTTCCATCCAGGTGATTGATGATGGATCCATCCGGAGCCACCTGTTCCATCACACAACGAATATCATGTTTGACGAAATTTTTGGCAATCTGTCCGATCCAGGTGCTGATCCATGCATCACAGCGGTCATCACCAATGTTTTCCCTTAATTGCTGGGCAGTATTGATCATGATCATTGGAACGCCAATTCCGATAGCCGGACGAGTAGCCGTGTACTTCGGTTCCAATAAGCCCGGCACAGTGGTGTATTCAATACATTTTCCAAAAAGCCATCTTGCCCGATCTGCTGCTTCCTGATCACCACTTGCTTTGGCATAAGCTGCCATAGCAATAACTGCAAATGTTTCAGAAAAAAAATACCGTCTCTTTCGAATGGGTTTTCCTTCACGTGTAACGTGGAAGAACATACGATCATCGGTATCAAAACAATGGTTTACCAAAAAATCATATCCAAGTTTTGCACCCTCCAGCCACTCTGTTTTTGCTTCTACCGTATTATAAAGAGTAGCCAATAACCAGGTTGCTCTTCCCTGAATCCAGACCGCTTTATCATCATCCAGTAAGCTGCCATCTGCATCCCGCATCAAAAGAAATCCTCCATTTTCTTTATCATAGGATCTCGGAAACCAGAACGGAATCGTATCTGTCAATAATTGATCCGTATAAAAATTAAAATAATAATTCAAATCAGGCTTCGACATAATCAATTGTTTTTGGGCGAAGGAAATAGAGCTGCACAGTCAGTACTACCAGAACGATTATCGCAAGCAATGCGAAACTCTGTCCCAGGTTACCGGCATCACTTGATTTTCCAAGCCAGTCAGTTACCATTGCACCGGAAAATATACCGGTCAGATTCATTAAACCATAACCCGTTGCCCTGTATCGGGAAGGTACTAACTGGCATAGGATGGGCATGTTATTCGTGTCAAAAAGGCCAAATCCAAATCCGAAACAAAAAGCAGCCGTCAGAATATGCCATAATTCTGAACCAAAACCAAGCAGGATCAACGCCGGTATGGTGAGCGCCAAACCAATAGCACCCGTATATACTCTGCCTCGAAAATTTTTCTGTACCCATCGATCGGATAAATACCCGCCGATCAAAACCCCTAATAAGGAGGAGCCTGAGGTGGTAATGGTAGCCATGGGGCCGGCACTGGCCATATCAATTCCAAGTGTTTCAGAAAAAAGGGTTGGCAGCCAGTTTTTTACAGCCCAGCCTGGTAAACTTGGTAGCGTAAAATACAGGAGCAATAACCAAAATGCCGGATTTCCAAATAAAAATCGAAGGCCTTTTATCGGAGATACGGCCGATTGTAAACGATTGGAATCACTGTTTTTACTGTTGATCTCTCGCAGAAAAAGTATCAAGATTATAGAATACACCATCCCGATAAATCCAAATGACTGAAACGTAAACTGCCAGGATAAATTTGAAGCAATGGTAGCTCCAAATCCGCCTAAAGCCTGTCCCATATACAAGCCTGTCATATGAATTCCAATAGCCAGTGATCTTGTTTTCCCTGTATGATAATCTGCAATAAGTGATAGTGCTGCAGGAATATAAAGTGCTTCACTAACGCCCATGATTGCACGAAGCCAGTAAAGCTGATCAAAGCTGGTAGCGTATCCCATGGCAAAGGTAACCCCACTCCAAACAAACAGGCTACCAACTATCAGGCTTTTGCGGTTAAATCGATCGGCAATGATACCCGCAACCGGACTCATCAATCCATAAATCCATAGAAAAATTGCCATAAGAATACCAAAGTTCTCCGCCGTATTCAGGTCTTTAATATCCACCTGCATGGAAGGACGCATGGTTGCCAGCATCTGTCGATCCATATAATTCAACAGAGCCACCAGCCATAATAGTCCGACCACTATCCAGGGGTATCTTTTTGTTGACATCTTAGTATTTGGTATTTAGTTGACCAATCTGAATTAAAGGCGATCGAACACCTGCTTTAATTTCTCCTGAGGGAACGATCAGGTAATCCTTCCATTTTAATAAAGTACTGGTAACAGGAGCTTCAAAAGGAAGTGTATCGAGCACCTGCCATTTATCTTTTCCTGGTTTAAGTACGAGCAGCTCTTTTCTAAATCCCGGATGATTTTTTTGCAGTTCATTTTTTTGAGCAATCAATTCCTGGATTCTGCAGCTTTCTTTTTCTATGGCGATTTCACCCAGCAAGGTTTCAACCTTGCTGAAGGTACTGCCATCGTCACCTCCCATCAATAAAATACCATATTCAGCCAGAGAAGTTCCAAGTGCTGCGGAAACCGGATAGGGTAAACTGGGAGCCTGCGTCCATTGATGGGTCTCCAGGTTGTAAGTATAACAGGTTGAATAAAAATCACTACTGTTATTGGCTGTTTTTCTCCTTCCTCCTATTAATAACAAATCATTTCCGTTTTTGGAAAGTCCTGGTTGCAAAACTGCATGTGAAACCGGGTATGGAAGTGGCGCTAATTCCTGCCATCCAAATTCCTGTTTTTGCAAATCAAGTTTGAATAATCGGTCACTCATACCAGTTAAAGTTTCTCCACCACCAACATAAAGAACCTCTTCAATTGAACAACCGGCAGCATTGCTTAGTGGAATGGGTAAATACGGTAATTTGGAAGAACGGATAGTATCACCCTGCTTCGTCAATAACCAGGATGCCGCCGTGATTCCAACTGACTGCTCTCCTCCTGCTATCACCAGGCCTGATGGTGTAGAACAGGAAATACCGTAAGCAGTTGCTTCTGGAAATGACTGACTGCTCAGGTAATGTATGCCGTGTTTTTCATCCAGCTTATATAAGTGCAATTCCTTTTGAACTATTTTTTTTCCACCTTCCCAGGGAAATCCATTAGGGAAATTGGCGCCCCCTCCCAGAAGCAGGAGATCTTCGTGTATTCCTGCAATTGGTCCGGCTAATCCTAAAACCGGCTCACCGTTTGTATTCTCTAAAAGGATAGGTTTTTTCCAGTTAAGAATTGTTTCCGATTGGGTATTACAACCGGTGAGCGGCCAGCTTAGGAGCATAACTAGATTTAAGAAAATAAAAATTCGCTTCACTATCAGGTGTTTTGTGAAATCGGATACTTGGAACAATATTGTTGAAATTGAATGGCATCAAGATCGGCGCTAAAAGCTGTTTTGGCTTCTTCATTCATATTTCGAACCGGTAACCGGAAATTTCCACAATCCAATCCGATCGCCTGCATGAATGCCTTCCCGGTTGCTATGCCACCATATTTTCCCAGTAGCCGGATCATATCAATACTTCGCTGTTGTTCAGCCCTTGCAGTTTCCAGGTCGTTTCGCTGATATGCTTCGATCAGGGCATGATACAATGGAGCAGCATAATTGAAGGTGCTTCCAACAGCACCTTTTGCTCCCAGTACCAGCGCTGATAACATGTTTTCATCCCTTCCCCAGAGCAGGTCGTATTTTCCTTCCCGGAATCGCAGACAGCTCAGATAGTCCATGAAATCTTCATGTGTGTACTTGATGCCGGCAAAATTCGGAATATGGTTTTCAACAGCCTGCAGAAGCTCAAGCATATTGAAGCCTACCCCTGTCAGTACCGGAATATGGTAATAATATAATGGCATGTCGGGTACCTGATCCGCAATTTCCTTACAGCAGGCAGCGAGCTGTTCAACATTGGCAGGTTTAAAATAAAAGGGGGCTGTAAATGAAACCGCATACAGTCCCTCTTGTCGGGCATGCAGGGCGAGTTCCTTGCAATCTGTTAGTGAAGTGCCTCCTAGAAAGCACATCACTTTAAAATCCGGATCATGACGGGTAGCATTGCCCCAGGCCGTTGCTACCTGTTTTTTTTCTTTGAGCGACATGGAAACACCTTCTCCGGTTGAACCTGCTATAAATGCTCCGGTTACACCATTTTCCTTAAGCATGGCATAGTATTCCGGAATGATGGAGAGGTTCAGGTCACCTGATGGAAAAAAGGGGGTGAACGGTGCGGCAATCAACCCTTCTAAATGATAAATGGACATGTTTCGATTTTAATTGTTCTGTCTTATTTAGGTTTGGCCGTCTGATAACCTGGAGTTTGGTCTACGAGCGGATCATTTGTCCAGATTGAAGGTGGAATTGGCCAGAGCGTTTTATATCCAATACTTGCTTTATCCAATACTCCATATGGATGCTGGCTGCTTTTGAAAACAAGGGCTTCTGAACCAACCATCATTCTTCTCAAATCATACCACTGTTTACCTTCATATACAAACTCCTTGCTGCGTTCTGCAAATATGGCCAGTTCATTCTGATCTTTGTTTCCATTTACAAAGGGTGTAGGATCATTTCCTGCTCCACCGAAGGCTCTATCACGTACAGCTTGAATAAAACTTGTTGGATCTGCACCCTCTGCATTCGCAATCTCTGCCAGCATCAGCAAACGATCTGCTTCTCTGTAAACCGGCCAGTCATCTGCAAAATAGCGCTTGTTGGCATCAATGGTTCCGATAAATTTCACCAGGGCCGTATTCCTTACGGTTACGGTGTATGGACTGGTGCTTGTATTTACTTTGTAATAATCATAAAAAGTCGCATTACGACGCTGATCAGTAAGATCATAGGACTGGAATAACTCGAATGTATACCGATACCGCTGAATGATCTGTTGTGAATTTGTTTGGGCAATAACTAATGGATCAACCAGGAAATTTCCAACCCCGGCACTTACTGTTGAATCTTTGTAATGCTGTCCGTCGAAATTAAAAGTTGAATAGGTATAGGCAGCTACATTCGGTAGTTCGGCTTCCCCTACCCGGTAGGGTAAGGCAAAAATAATTTCATTGTTTCTTTTTTTGCCATACGCAAAAACATCTTTGAAATTAGGTTGTAAGGAATAATCGGTTACTGCGAGCAAACTGTTCTTTGCTTCGGCAAGATCAGCGGTTGTGCCTCCCAGTTTAGCAGACCATAAATAAATTTCTCCTTTTAGCATCCTGGCAGCATGGGGGTTCCACTGGTACTTATCAAGGCTTGCACTGCTTCCAAAGAATTCAAGCGATGTATTGATATCATTTTTGATAACAGCCAATACTTCTGCTTCAGTTGATCTGGCCCTGCGCAGGGCTTCCTGATTGGTATTGCCGGTCAATACTTCGGGTTCCAGCCAAATGGGTACACCTCCATAGGTGCGCAACAAATGGAAATAATAATAGGATCGCATGGCATGCGCCTGTCCCAGCAAATAGGATTTCTTTTCTGCCGGTAGAAATTCAATGGCCTTAACTCGCAGAATAAACAGGTTGAGTTGAAGAATCGGGTTATAAAAGCCAGCCCAATTGCTTACACCGGAAGAATTTTCTTCTATACGCTGTTCAATAATATTGAGTTCATTCAGAGAGGTGTTTTGCACATCAACATTACTATACCCTCCGCCGCGCATTTCACCCAGGCGGATAAACATATAATTATTATCACGGAATTGCTTGTGTAAGCCGACCATAAAATTGCTAACCTGGGCTTCATTCTGCCAGAAGTTTCTGTCTCCAAAACCATCCTCTGGTGCCACTTGAAGGGTTTTACGGCAGGATGTGAAAGTGCTGAGTACCAATACCAGCAGCCATATAATGGAATGTAATTTTTTCATTCTTGTTTGTTTAATCATTCAGAATTAAAAAGTGAGATTGGCGCCAAAAATCAAAGAAGTCGGAATGGTGTATGCACTGTTCTGCTCACCGGTTCTTTCAGGTAAATTCAACAGATCATTTGACAGATAACCAAGGTTTTGTCCGGTTATGGTCAGGGTTAATCCTTCTATTTTAAAGCGTTTAAGCATGTCTGTTGGAATACCATAACTCAGTGAAACTTCCCGCAATGCAACATAACTGGAATTCACCCAGAACATATCACTGGGACGGTCGAAATTTTTTGTATTTAATTGATCTGCCCAGGTGTAGCGTGGATATTTAGCATTCGGATTTTCCGGTGTCCAGGTATCTTTTACGATATCCGTTGCATTGAATTCACCCTGGAAACTTCCCAGTGCCCACATCTGCATGAAGTCCTGCTGAATATGACCTGCTCCAAAATCTACCCGTGCGAATAAAGACAATCCTTTATAAGAAACCGTAGTATTTAATCCGCCTGTCCAACGCGGTATGATTCTGCCAAGTGAAACCCGATCCCGGTAATCAATAGTATCATTCTTATCCAGATCCTTCCACATCATATCTCCTAATTTTGTTGAGATATGATTGCTTAGTCCTAATTGACTGATCAATGCCTGGCTGGCCACGCGTTTTCCTGCGGCTGCTCCATATTGGGCTTCTCCTGCTGCGATATCAATAACGTTATACGCATCCAACTCTTTCTGACTGCGGATAATTCCCGCACTTACAAAACCAAAGATTTCACCATATTCCTGACCTTCCTGGTAACCACCTACCCAGATCATTCGATCTGTTTTGGGATCATAAACTTGTGTGCCACCCTGACGGTTGTTCTCTATTCCATTTTCTGGTAATTTAACAATGGTGTTTTTATTCCAGGCTGCATTGGCACCGATTGTCCAGCGGAAATTTTTTCCTTTCAGCAGGCGATAACTCAATTCCATTTCCACCCCTTTATTTCGCATACTCCCGTTATTTGTACGCAGACGGTCCAGTCCGGATGAAATAGGCAGGTTTATAAAGGCGAGTTTATCGGTAGTAAGGCGATTGTAATAAGCTATAGAGGCATTGATTTTGTTTTCCAGGAATCCCATTTCTACACCAATTTCCACTGTATTTGATTTTTCCCAGGTTAATTTCGGATTAGCAATGGCAGTTTGTAAGAACCCGATTACACCATTATAAGCTGATTGTGCATCATAAGCACCTTGCAACTCATAGAGTCCAATAAAATTATTTCCACTGGTACCAATCCCAATATTTCCATTCTTCCCCCAACTAGCCCGGACTTTTAAAAAGGATAACCAATTTTCAGTGGATGCCATGAAGCTTTCTCTATGTGCCATCCAGCCAACTGAAACACCAGGGAAGGTACCGTATTGATTATCTCCAATCAAACGGGAATAACCATCCCGGCGCACAGTGAAAGTTGCCAGGTATTTACCGTCATAATCGTAATTGAGGCGGCCGAATCCGGACATGATCCGTTCTCTTGTATGATAGGAACCCATTGTACGGGTTTGGGTTACCGCATTATTTAAGGTCAGTCCCAGATTTTGAAAATCATCAGTAGGTGCCAATGCGCCACCAGCAGAAAATCCGGTATTATAAACAGAGTAATATTCAAAACCAGCCATCGCTCCGATATTATGTAAATCAGAAAAACTTGAATTGTAATTCAAGATGGCATTGTATGTTTGACGTGTTGTCCGGCCAAAAGAATTTGAACTTGCCCGGGTTCTGTTCCATCCTGTATTAGGATTGGTATAACTCAGCAAACCGGTTCTGAAATCACGGTTGAATGCTTCGTATAATCCTTCGTCATACATCAGAATGCCGCCTACTTTTGCGTACAAATCTTTATGCAGGTTAATCGTGAATGACTGCCCCAACGTAATTTTATCTGTCTGGTTTTTACGATGGTATTTATCAATATTGATGACCGGATTACCATCACTGGCATCGCGACCCAGTAACAATTCACCATTCATATTGGTGCCTCGCATGGTGGGTGGCGCAGAGAGCATTCTACCCCAATAGTTGCCTTCTCCATTCGTTAACGACTGATCACGCCAGTTGGCTTTAATGAATTGCAGACTGCTTTCAGATTTTAACCATTCCTTGATTTTATATTCTCCATTCAATGCGAAATTCAATCGCTTATAGAAAGTGGCCAGTGATAATCCACCTTCATCGTAGTAACCAATATTGGCGTAATATTTTCCTTTATCATTTCCACCCGACATACCAACATTATAATCCTGCACCATGGCTGTTTTATTCAGACCATAATCGCCATAATTGAAATCTTTGTAAATGAGTTCTGCAAATGTTCCATTCGGATCATAGGCGCCGGCAGCATTGGTTGGCACGGCATCTGTCATGGTTTTCCAGCCCTGACCCAGACTTAATAACTCCCGATTGGCATCGGTAAGACGCATGGTACTCCATACAGCTCTGTTATCATAATTACCATCCAACACCACACCATTGGCATCTTTGTAGAGATTCCCGGTTCCACGCGGCCCAACAGCGCCTAATGCGGAAGCAGCAAGCGTTCCATTTTTTATGGCTTCCACTACTCCCCTTCTTTGCCAAGTAATGTAGTCCTGCGCAGAAAGAAAATTATAGGGAACATTCAGGTAGTTCCAACCAGTACGTGCTTTCAGGCTGATAGATGATTTCCCGGACCGCCCTTTTTTAGAACTGATCAGAATTACCCCATTACTCGCACGCGCACCATAAATTGCGGTAGCAGAAGCATCTTTCAATACTTCCAGGCTTTCTATTTCTTCTGGATTGATATCGCTTAATGATTCACGAACTTGTCCGTCCATAATGATCAACGGACTTCCACTTCCATCAAAACCGGTTCCTCCTCTGAGAATGATCGAAGGCAACGCACCTGGTCGGCCGGTTCCTGTTGAAACCCGCAACCCTGGTATGGTTCCTGCCAGCGCCTGAGCCGGATTGGAACGGATTCCAGTTTCCAACACTTTGTTGTCCAGTTTGGAAATGGAGGATGTTACTTTTGATCGTTTGATGGTTCCATAACCAACTACTACGACCTCATCCATCTTACTATTCGATGGATTTAAAGTAATGCTCAGGCTTGCCTGATTAGCCGGATTTAACTCAAGGGTTTCAAATCCAAGTGAACTGATCACCAAAATTGAACCGGGCTCAATTGAAATAGTAAAATTCCCTTTTTCGTCGGTTTGGGTTCCCCTGGTACTGCCCTTCACAAGAACAGATACACCGGGAAGGGCTCTCCCATCTTCTCCTGAACGTACGCTTCCGGAAACCAACCGGGATTGCGCAAAAAGTTGAATGGAGCCAAGCAGTGTTACCAGCAAAATGAACAAATGCCGGTAGTTAATCGTTTTTCTCATAATTTAATTAGTTATGCATTATGTATGACATAATAAAAATAATAATTAATTTAAAACCGCCAAGAAAAAGTTTGGGAACTGGCTTATTCTTGTGGATAAACAGGAAATCGGTAGTTTTGTCAGAATTAGTAATACATAATAACAGTATGGCAATCAATTCCTTAATGGATGATTTCAATTCGGTGGATACCAGTAGCCTAGTGGATAAAGTGGAAGCGAAACTGGTTCAGTTGCTGAAGGACCAGAAGCTGAATGTGGGAGATACCATCCCGAAAGAGCTGGAGTTAGCAGATCGGCTGGGGGTAAGTCGAACTGTTATTAGGGAAGCCCTTCTCCGTTTGCGTGTAATGGGGTTGATAGAATCAAAAAAGAAAAAAGGCGCGGTCATTACAAGTCCGGATATTTTTGGAATAATCTCAAAAAGTGTAAATCCTCATATACTGGATCAAACCACACTTAAAGAAATGTTTGAATTGCGGCTTATTCTTGAAATCGGAATGGCTGATTTTATTTTTCAGCGCATAACCCCTGCCGATATACAGGAATTAAAAAAAATCGTGAGTAATGAGCCGGATGCTACACAGGATTATTTGTTCAATATTGAACATGAAATCGCTTTTCACGGGAAGTTATATGAAATTGCCGGTAATGAAACCCTTAAGAAATTTCAGCGCATGTTATTACCGGTATTTGATTATGTACACCATAGTGGATTATTGAAAAAGCAGGTAGCTGTCAAGCGCTATGTATCCCATAAAGGTCTGGTGGAAATAATTGAAAATGGTTCCCCTGAGCTGTTTCGGAATGCGATGCGAAATCACCTGGAAAATCATTTCTCCCGTTTATTTGAGTAAACTTATTTCTTTTTCTTCCTTTTTTTTGGTTCAACTTTTTCAGCTTCTTTTAGCAACTGACGCCAGTTGTCATGTGGTGTTTCTTCAGATAGGGCAACTGTTTCCCGGTACTCCGAAGAAGCGATTATTTTTTCCTTGATTTTAGTACCGGTATAAGCTTCAATTGCCTCGAGCAATGGTTTTTCCTCTTCGCTGCAGAAGCTGATTGCCTGTCCTTTTTTTACACCTCTTCCTGTTCGTCCAACCCGATGCACGTAATTATCTGCCTGCTCGGGTAAATCGTAATTCACAACATAATCCACATCCGGAATGTCAATTCCGCGTGCATTTACATCGGTTGTTATCAGTAGTGGAATTTCTCCCAGTCTGAATTGTTCCATTACGGTAAGCCGGTCTTCCTGTTCCTTACCGCCATGCATAACCAGACTTTCAATTTCTACCCGTTTCATGGCAGCCTGAACCCGCTCAGCGCGCACCTTGGTTCTGGCAAAAACCAGCATTTTTTTTCCTGGTAATTCCTTAACCAATCGTTCCAGAAAAAAACGTTTATCATCCATTGCAACAAAAGCCACAGAATGATCAATATTTTTTGAAACTGGGTCCTGCGGAGATACCTGTATCCGGATCGGGTTATGTACCATAGCATAGGCCAGATCTTTAATACGGGTATCAATCGTGGCAGAAAAGAAGAGGGTCTGGTGGCGTTTGGGCAGGCGTTTTTTGATATCAACAATGTCTTTATTGAAGCCAAGATCAAGCATATGATCCGCTTCATCCAAAACCAATAACCGAACTTCCTTAAGATCCAATGCCTGCTGATGTTGAAGATCAAATAACCGTCCGGGTGTGGCAACCACTATATCTACTCCTCTTTTAAGTGTTTTGATCTGATTGTCTTGTTCAACTCCTCCAACCAGGGCAAGGGTTTTCAATTCTGTAAATTGACCAATTTGCTGAAATACACCGGCAATTTGAATGGCGAGTTCCCTGGTAGGAACCATTACGAGGCATTGTAAAAGGTGTTTGGGTTTGCGCCGGCGATCCTGATCCATTTGAAGGAGGTGCAGGATGGGAATGGCAAATGCCGCTGTTTTACCTGTACCTGTCTGGGCTATTGCCAATACATCCTCCCCTTTTAAAATACTCGGAATGGCCTTGTATTGAATATCAGTGGGTCGTTTAAACCCAAGCTCAACCAAACTCTCTTTAATGTCTTCAGAAATATTATATTGTTCAAATCGCATGTTCCAAACTGTAAATAGCTATCAAAGGTCGTGCTTTTTAACCGTAGATTTGTGCCCCGAAAAAAGATGGGTATGTTCAGGCAGGAAGCGAAACAAACAATACAGCTGGCTTTTCCGATCGTGGTGGGGGAACTGGCACAAATGGCATTGCATATTATTGATACCGCCATGGTAGGGGCAATCAGCTACAAGCAACTTGCAGCGGCTTCCCTGGTAATCAATGCGCTTGGAATTCCTTTCGTAATTGGGATTGGGATGACTATTTCCGTTTCCCAGATGGTTTCCCTGGCACATGGCCGCCGAGACTCGCAGCTGGTATCTCATTATCTGTTCAATGGTTTTTTTCTTTGTGCCTTAACAGCCTTGCTTATCTCTTTTCTGTTGATTGGTGGAAGAGGTTTACTGCAGCATATGGGGCAAGACCCGGAAGTAGTGGCTTTTGCCCTACCCTTCATGAAATTGATGGGACTCTCAATTATTCCCATGTTATTGTTCATGACGCTCAAGCAATTTACAGATGGACTGGAATTTACCAAAACGGCTATGATTTTGTCGCTTGCCGGTATGCCTATCAATATATTTCTGAACTGGTTATTAATTTATGGCAACTGGGGCTTCCCCCGATTGGAATTGTTGGGTGCCGGCTGGTCTACCCTGATTACCCGTTCTATTTTGTTTCTTACACTGTTGATCGTTATCCTACGGCATAAAACCTTTCGCAGGTACATTGCCGTTAGTGGAAAACAGTGGAAATTAAAAGCCCACACACTCCGTGAATTATTGTATATAGGAATTCCAAGCAGTTTGCAGGTTGGTATGGAAGCCGGTGCTTTTGCAGTTTCTGGAATTATTATAGGAACGATGGGCGCGATTGCACAGGCCAGTCACCAGATTGCACTAAGTACAGCTTCCTTCACTTTTATGGTCTCAATGGGACTGGCACAGGCCGGATCAATTCGGGTAAGCAATGCATATGGTCGGAGAAACTGGACCAAAATTTCAGTTATTGGAAGATCAACCCTCGTTACAGCCCTGGTTTATGGTTTTATTTGTGCCATAAGTTTTGTAGTCTTTCGTGATCAGATTCCACAATTGTTTAACAAAAATGCGGAAGTACTGGCACTGGCATCCAGCCTCCTGTTATTTGCCGGATTTTTTCAGATATCTGACAGTACCCAGGCCATTGGTGCAGGTTTATTGCGTGGAATCAAAGATGTAAAAATTCCAACACTCCTGATTGGGATAGCTTATTGGGTTATTGGAATTCCATTGGGTTACCTTTTCGGGTTTCATTTTCAAATGGGTGCCAAAGGAATGTGGATTGGATTGATAGCCGGATTAAGTTTTGCTTCTTTGTTTTTGATCTATCGGTTCCTCCGGATGAGCCGGAAAGGGTCATTGTAATTTATCAACTGCCAGCTTAACTACCAGCTCCGCAACCTGAGCATAATACTTCTTTGAATAATGTAAACTATCATAAGTCAGCAGAGCCTTATCTGAGGCAGCTTCTCTTGAAAGTTCAGTAATATTGATATAAGATATACCAGAGCCGGCTGTTATGTTCCGGTTTCTTTCATTAAAGAGGTCTATTTCACTGGCAATCTGGGAACGATTAGAGGTTCGTGCAAATGGTGTTACTGAATAGTCTGGAATGGACAATACGATTACCCGCTTGGGATTTCCACCGGCGCGGTTTACTGAGAACTGTAATAATTGCCGGAATTCAGTTTCGTATTCTGCCAGGGGAAGCCGGCGAAATTGGTTATTTACACCAATTAGCAGGGTCACCAGTTGATAATTATTGGGAACTGAATACTGGGTTAGGTCATACAATAAATCTGCTGTACTCCAACCTGTTCTTGCAATAATATCCGGTGCTTTCATTTTAAAACCTTTTTGGTGCAGGAGATTGGCAGCAAGGACCGGAAAGCGGTCTTCAGGTGGAACTGACTGGCCAATTGTATAGGAATCACCCAACGCCAAATAGCTAAGGGAATCGGGTTGAATAACAGGTGGATTAATTTCAATGGGTGGAGGCGGAACCGGTGTTGGTGGTGGCGCTGGTTTCGGCCTTGATTTGGAGCAGGCTCCTAATATGACAAGTATCCAAAATAAGTTGGCTACAGATCGGTTGGAATAAAAAAAGACAGGCATTCCTTAATTACGGATTGCCTGCCTTTTTGGTTCAATTGCGCTCAAAATTACTGGTCAGTTGAATCAGTAACGGTGCCATTCACGATAAACTTAATCTGCGGCTTTCTTGTGTCATCCGATGCACTCGGATCACCGATCAATAAAACTGTATAGGCTTTATTTGCTTCAATAGCGATTGTCCTTGTCAGAGCAGACCCGGAACCTTTGGACGCAGTTACCGTAAGATCGCCGGAAGGCATAGAGGCAAATTCACTAACCGTATTAAATGATGCTTCCGTAGGAACTTCTTTTGACCCTGAACTCAGACTAACATTGTATGCCGCCGAATCGGGAATCGCCTGAACATATCGTACCAATGCTTCACCTGATTCTGGTAACAGCGTGTCCAGATGGTCATTTACAAGCAGATTGGTATAAACACTGTCCGATCCCGTTACAAAAAGGGTATAATACTTGTCTATATCAAAAGTAAATCCGGTGGTATTGGTGATTTCCTCTCCGGTTGTGGCATTAAGTGCGCGCACATCCCTGTTGCCGGTAAAAATCGGAAGATAAGTGCCGGTATAATTGGTATACGCCAGCGGCTGATTCCCTAAGGTATTACCGGATAAACGAACAAAGATTCCGTCCTGATCGGGTGATAAATTAAAGGCCATCAGTCCGGCATTTGGGATATCAGGTTGATCATCGTTGTTTTTCATGCAGGATGTCAGTCCCAATCCCACTGCTGCAAATAACAGCATCATAGAAATTTTCCTGGTTACAGATATCATAATTATGTAGTTTAGATTCATTGCTATGAGAGCAAAAGAGACTCCATAGTTGCAGGGTATTTTAACCTTATAGGTTCTTTAACGTAACAACCTTTTTTCTGTTAAAATTTTCTTTCATTTTAAAATAATACCTTCGCCGTCTCAAGTCAGCCAATATGTTAACAGAAAAAGCCCTGCAAATCAGAAGCGGAAATAAATGTGAGTTATGTGAATCAGTTACCGGATTATCAATCTACGAAACGGGTCCTGATGCTGCTACCAAAGAGGAGATTGCTGTATATGTTTGTTCTAAATGTAAGGCTCAACTGGAGAAAAAAGAAATGCCGGATGCTCGACACTGGAAACTGTTGGAACAAACCATGTGGTCAGAAATTCCGTCCATCCAGGTGATTTCCTGGAGAATGCTGAATCGGTTACGTTCAGACAGTTGGGCGGCAGATTTACTGGATCTGTTTTATCTGCCGGAAGAACATGAAGCATGGGCCAAAGCAACTGGTGATCATGTAAACGATGGATTGGTTGAATTGCATCGGGATGCCAATGGTGCCATATTGCAGGAGGGTGATTCGGTTGTGCTTACCAAATCACTGGATGTAAAAGGTTCCAGCCTTACTGCCCGATTGGGAACGGTGGTCAAAAATATAAAACTTGTGAAGGATAATTTCGAGCAAATTGAAGGGCGAGTAGAAGGGCAGCAAATTGTTATTCTTACAAAATTTGTGAAGAAACAGGGTTGATTTGGTATATTTAATAAGGTCCATAACAACGGATCTTTTATGACCCCAATTCAACCTGTCGCCCGATCAGAGCGCTATCAGTTTTTGGATGTTCTTCGTGGTTTCTCCCTGTTAGGTGTTTTGATGGCAAATATGGTTACACATTCCGGTTATTTTTTCCTGTCATCTGATAGCCAACAGTCAATGGAGACAGCACATATCGATCATATAATTGAATGGCTCGACCATTTTCTGATTGACGGCAAGTTCTACTCTTTATTTTCACTATTATTTGGAATTGGTTTCGCTCTTCAAATGAAACGGGCCGGAGAAAAACAAGCTTCTTTTTTGCCTCTTTTTCGAAGACGACTTTTTTTCATGTTTGCATTTGGTGTCTTGCATGCCGTCTTTTTATATGTTGGAGATATTTTAACCGTATATGCATTCACGGGATTTATTCTTCTGCTTTTCCGAAATTCGTCTGATAAAATTGTGATCAGGTCTGGTTTTATTCTTCTTTTTTTGCCGGTGATTCAATACCTAATCATGCAGCTGGTTCATTTATCTGATCCACCTCCACCTCAAAATGCAGGTGGAAATTCCAATCCATTATTTGATCAGTTGATACAAACCTACCGAACAGGCAGTTTTTGGGAAATTGTTCAGAATAATATCGGAGGATTATTATTCGGCCGATATCCTGATTTGTTCTTTACCGGTCGTTTTTTCCGGGTTTTAGCAATGTTTCTTTTGGGCATGTATATAGCCGGAAAAAACCTGTTTCTTGATTTGGAAAGTCGTCGACAGCTGCTTAAAAAGACAGTACTATATGGTGCCTTAATCGGAATTCCTTGTAACTTGATATTGGCGATTATGATGACAACACCAGCCTATTATCAGCTGGAGCCAATGGGAATAATTCAACCCCTGGTGTATGCTTTGGGTGTTCCGGCTCTTTCGTTGTTTTATGCTGCCTCACTTGCTTTGTTATTTATCCTTCCGAGATGGAAAAGTCGTTTGATGGTATTTGCGCCAGTGGGACAAATGGCACTAACTAATTATCTGATGCAATCCGTTTTCTGTGTATTTATTTTTATGAGCTATGGTCTTGGGAAAGAAGCGTTCTACGGTCCTGCAGTTTTATCATTGATAGCAATCGGTATTTATATTCTCCAGTTAACTTATAGTCCTATTTGGCTAAAATACTTTCACTTCGGTCCGATGGAATGGCTTTGGCGTACGCTTACTTACCAACATATACAACGTTTCAGAAAAAAAACATCCCAGTTGCTGTAACTGAGTAATAATATTCCAAGCATATCTGACATGAAAAAAAAACTGGTTTTATTGGTAATTGGGTATTTCATTGCACTTAATGTTTCTGCGCAATTAGTGGCACAAAGAAAATTAGACAGTCTGCTCAATATATTGGATTCAAAAGGAATGATTAAAGGAAGTATCGCTGTTTCAATCAATGGAAAGCAGCTCACCAAAAAAGCTTTTGGGGCAAGTACTCAAACCTTATACCGTATAGGATCTGTTACCAAATTATTTACAACTGTTCTTATTTTTAAACTGGTGGAAGAAAAGCGATTATCATTAGACGATATTCTTTATAAGTTTTTCCCTGATCTTCCTAATGCGAAAAAAATCAAAATAAGAGATTTGTTATACCACAGATCTGGTTTACATGATTATACTAAAGACACCCAATTTGAAAACTGGAAGAATCAAACCAAAACCAGTGAAGAACTATTAACTATAATACGGTCAAAAAGTCCGGATTTTGAACCTGATAGCAAAGCCGACTATTCCAATTCTAATTTTCTGATTTTGGGATGGATAGTAGAAAAATTGAGTCAATCCACATACGCTTATTTTCTAAAGAAAAAAATTACACAGCCTTTAAAAATGAATCATACCTATTTTGGAAGCGAAGCATCTGGGTTAGATACCCTTTCTTCCTACTCCTATGTGAATGGCAAATGGAAAACTGAACCTGCCTCCAATCTTGAACTTCATGGTGGTGCTGGTGCAATTTTATCAACTCCAGAAGACCTGCTGATTTTTATGGATGGACTTAATTCCGGTAAATTAATCCAAAAGTCAAATTGGAACTCGATGCAAATTATATTGGAAGAGTATGGCATGGGGGTATTCGCCAACAAATATGGGACATCGCCTGGTTTTGGTCATAATGGTCGAATAGAAGAGTTTTATTCAGCACTTTGGTATTACCCAAAGGATAAGTTGATCCTGGCTGTATGCCTTAATGGGATTTATTATCCAAGAGTTGATTTAATCGAGGAAATACTTAAATCATGCACGGGTATTTCGTTTGCATTTCCATTTTCAGAGGATCTTAGTTTGCCAGATTCATGTTTAGGAAATTATTCATCTGGAAATTTGAAATTGACCTGTGCGAAAGATTCTACAAATATGGTAATTCAAATACAAGGTCAGGATATTTTATTGGATCCGGTTCGCAGGAATTATTTTATGAATAAAAAAATGGGTTATTTTTTTGAATTTTTTCCTGATAAAGGAGAAATAAAGGTTAAAGAAAAGGATAATGTTTACCTGTTTCGAAAATTAACCTACTAATTTTTTATTCATTGTCTGACAGGCTGTAACCAACGTATGATTTACCTCTTTAATTAGCAAAGGAAGCTGCAAAACAGGCACTTCATAGGAATCATCATACCTTGCTTTCAAATAAGCATTTTCAAGAATTTCCATTCCTGATTTTTCTTCTTCTGTTTCTACCTGAAAGCAATTGTTCATTTCGGGAGCAACTCTAAGTAGCTGCTTTTTAAGTATGCCTAAATTATGTGTTCGTTTTTCATATCCTCCCAAATACTGTATAACGGATCGAAAGCAAAGTTCAACTGACTGATGTAGAAAAAATACACATAAAGGAGAGACTGATTGCTTGTATAGCGTGATAGCCATTTCTAAAAATTCCTTCGCTTTTTTTATGGATTCATTAAAGCACGTTAATAAATTATTTTTCATTTCCAGTGACTGTGCTTTGTCCGGTAAAGGATATGTTGTCGAAAAATCATCATAAATAAGATTGTCTTCAGTAAAATAAAGTGAGTAAAACCATTCTCCGTTTCTAAGCCCTTCCATTACTTTACATTCTGCATATAGAGAAATCGAAAGCTGTCTGTTTTTATGGTGAAATAATTCCATAATTGGTTCCATCAGGGTAAATTTATGATTGCCGGAGCTTGGAAGTACAACCAGTAATTCTCTATAAGGCCCTGTTATTTCATTTGGGATGGAAGAATGTTCCATCATAAATATTTTTGAAGGTACTATGGATATTACCAGCAAATGTATAATCGCCTGCAGGCTGCCTGACTGACTGATAGATTCGATTGGTGCTTCACAGTTCATACGCTTCAATTTTCCTGTTGATATAAAGTTGCACCACTCTTTGCAGGTATGAAATTCTGTATTGGAATAAAAAACTTTTCCAGGAGGATATTTTATCCCGCTCCTATTTAACATGCAGGGTTATTTCATCCTGTTTTTTTAAGAAATCAACTTGTACCGGTTGTTGAGTACCCGCGGCAAGCAGCGCAGAATCGGCCACAATCCGTATGGGTTCAATGCAGGATAAATGTTTTTCTCTGAAAGGTTTGTTGTAGCTGAGATTATAGGCTGATATTACTGACCATCTCGACTTGCCGGACGTATTTGCATCAGATCGGTGTAAAATATTGCTATGAAAAAAAAGTACATCACCCGGCTGCAATTCACAATATACCAGTTCGCAGATTTTTGCTGCTTCCTGAACAAAATCAATATCAGCACCTTGTTGCTCTCCCACAAAATTGTGTTCAAATCGTTGCATTTTGTGTGATCCTTTCATGACTTGTAAACAGCCATTTTCTTTAGTTGCTTCAGTTAATGCCACCATTACAGAGATCATAGCATCGGGATATAGAAATCCGTTTTTATACCAGTATCCATAGTCCTGATGCCATTCCCATGCTCCACCAGTAAGTGGCTGCTTCTGCATTACCTTGGAATGAAAATGGCATACTTCTTCAGGCTTGTTCTGAAGCAACTCTCCTACTGCATACACAAGTCTTTCTGAACGGGACATTAAGCCAAATGCATCTTCACCCGGCGTAAACCAGAGGGTTAGTTTGGTATCCTTTCCGGTAGTGTCCCGAAAGTCCATGGCATTGGTGGTTATGGCATCGTCTGTTGCTGTTTTATAAAGCAAGGCTGTTTCCTCTTCTGAAAACATAGTGCGGCAAATCAGGTAACCAGCTTGTTGAAAGGATCTGAATTCCTCATCTGAAAGGATTTTTTTCATAACAGGGTTTATTTAGTTTGAGCGAAATTATATTGCGGTAATTTCTTTTTGAATTATAGCGCCGGATTGTTTGTCTTTCAAAATCAACTTATGCGTTCCATTTGGTAACATTTCTTTTTTAATCAGGAAATAATGATCATCATAAGTCGCTATTTCCATCTCAGTTTCCTGTTGATGAATACCCCGCCAGTCTTCCAGTTTTACCGGTTCCCATTTTCTTGAATTTGCTGAAAGAAGTGCAGCATCCAGAATGGCATTTACTACATATCCGTCATAAAATGTTTCCTGCGGAAGCCTGTTTTCTTCTATTGCATCAAACATATCCGTAAACATATGTGGATAGCCTAACTCGTGGGCTTCATCCCCAACCGGAAATAGCCAGCCTGATTGTTGTTCTGCCTTTTCTGCCACATAGCCTTGTTTATTTCCTGCAACATACATTTCAAAACCTGTTCTCAAAAAACTGTTCAACCAAATGGATCCTTCAGTACCCATTACCTCATCACGCAGATCCATTCCACCACGAAAGGTCCAGCTAACTTCAAACTGACCTATTGCACCATTGGCATATTTAACCAGTCCGATAGCATGATCTTCTGCTTCAATAGGATGCACCTGAGTGCCTGCCCAGCACATGACTTCAAGCGGACGTATATTTTTTCCAATCAGATTTCTACCGATCTCCACACAATGGCAGGCCAGGTCAATAATGGCTCCTCCTCCGGAAAGTTCTTTATTCCAAAACCAGTCGCTATGCGGACCAGGATGAGCCTCTCTCGATTTTGTCCATAAAACCCGACCAATGGCTCCGCTTGAAACAGCTTTAATAGATTTGAGAATTTTAGGGGTATAGCAAAGGTCTTCAAGGTATCCTGCAAACACTCCTTTTTTTTCGACCAAATCCAACATGGTTTTTGCCTCTTCAGCAGTTCTTCCCAAAGGCTTCGTGCACAGGATAGATTTGCCCGCTTTTACAGCCAGTTTAACCGCTGTAAGATGCAGGTGATTCGGTAATGCGATTAGCACAACTTCGGTATCGGGATGGTTGATTGCCGCTTCCATGTCATCTGTCGAATGCTGCAGGTTAAAATCTCCTGCAAATTGTTGTGCAGTTGATCTTTTACGCGAATAAACAAGATGAATATGGTCCTTCCTTCGTTGAGAATGAAGGGTGGTTGCATAAAATCTGGCGATAAAACCGGCACCTAATAGGGCAATTTTCATAAACGGAATACATTGGTTCAATAATAGTTGTGCTGTTACATAGTTAGCTTTAAATAAAGAAAAATAAGGGCTCTTTTTTCTTTATTATATAAACTATATTAGCAGATACTTGTATAATTTATGTCAATTCTACTCAAAATATGATCGGTGCTCGTCCAATAGTACAAAAACTGCCCCTGGCCAGCGAAACCTCGTTTATAGCGAAGACGTTCCGGACCCCCTATTTTGAAACACCCTGGCACCAGCATGTGGAATATGAAATTGCCCTTTTTAAAGAGGGGCATGGAATGTGTTTTATTGGTAATTATGTCGGGGAATTTAAAACGGGTGATATTTTTCTATTAGGCAAAAACCTGCCGCATGCTTTTTATAAAAATGAAGGTGTTCAGATTGCTTCTTCCATGGTGGTTCAGTTTACGGAAGAGTTCTGGGGCAAGGATTTTTTGCGAATACCGGAAAATCAATCTATTCGAAACTTATTGCATTTGTCCATGCAGGGTATTCAACTGAGAGGAGAATGCATGAAAGAGTTGGTTGAGATTTTAACTCAATTGGAATTCGATCAAGGTTTTTCCCGACTGTTCAATTTATTGTATTGCCTTAAAATGATGGAAGGTGCCTGTGAAAAAATCGGACTCTCCTCGCAGCAGCAATTTACAAGCAATGATAAATTTAAACAGCGTCTGGATGAGGTTTTTGATTTCACCATTCGGAATTTCCAACAGAAAATAAGTTTAGAAGAAGTAGCAGCCTTAGCACACATGAGTGTAACTGCATTTTGCCGGTATTTTAAAAAATCTACTCAGAAATCCTATGTTCAGTTTTTAACTGAAATTAGAATTGGATATGCCTGCCAGCAATTACAAGGTTCAGATAAAACAATTTTAGAGATCTGCTACGATAGCGGATTTAATTCACCAGTCAATTTTAACAAGCAGTTTTTTAAGTTGAAAAAAACAACACCGCGGAAATTTCGCTCCAGTTTCCTGGAGCAGTTTGGAAGATGAAACCTATTCCGTGCGAAGCGACTTAATCGGATTCGATAATGCTGTTTTTATCGCCTGAAAACTTACAGTTGCCAGCGTTAGTAAAATTGCCGTTACTCCAGCCAATGCAAATACCTGCCAGCTGATGGGTACCCGATAGTCATAGTTCGTTAACCAGTTATTCAAATAATAATAAGCGATGGGTACAGCAATTACACACGAAACTATAACCAGTACAATAAATTCTTTTGAAAGAAGCCCCCATAAATTTGCTACTGTTGCTCCCAGTACTTTTCGGATGCCAATTTCTTTTGTTCTTTGTTCAGCTACAAAACTTGCCATACCAAATAAACCCAGACAGGAAATGAAAATGGCAAGTATTGCGAAATAGGTGGATAATTTACCGATTCTTTCCTCAGATTTGAATTTACTACCGAATGCCTCATCAATAAATTTATATTCAAAGGGAACCGTTGGGGTATGCTTTTTCCAAATGTTTTCAATGCTGCTTAACGACTTGCTGGTACTTTGTTTGGGATTTAGTTTTAGAATCAATACACTCATGTTTTCATACGAACCAATGTGATAAAGCGTAGGACGAACAGGAAAAAATGGTGATTCCTGTAAGATATCACTTACAACACCTACAATTTTATAGGGCTCTCTGTTCCAATTTAGAATTTTTCCAACCGGATCTTTCATGCCAATAAATTTTGCAGCTGTTTCATTCAAAACAAATGCAGCAGAATCAGATGCAAAGTCTTTGGAAAAATCTCTGCCCTCTTTAATTTCCCACTGAATTGTTTTTCCATAGTCAAAGCTGATTGCATTATTTGGAAAATCAACCGCCAGATTGGGGTCTTTCCCCTCCCACTCAAATCCTCCGTTCGTATTCCAAACATCCGTAAGTGGGCCCTGAGATGCGGCCATTTCTTCCACTGCTCCAGAGTTAATCATTTCAAGTTTAACTGCATCAAAATGTTTTCTAACCTCATCTTCAAGATCCAGACTGATCAACCCATTTTTGGTGTATCCTATTGGTCGGTTTTTGGCGAATTGAATTTGCTGGTAAACTATAATGGTTCCGATTATAAGCATAACAGATACAGTAAATTGAACTACAACCAATACCTTCCTGGGCATAGAGGCAAATCTTCCCAAACGGAACGTTCCTTTTAATACTTTTAAAGGCTGAAAAGAAGAAAGAAACAATGCAGGGTAACTTCCAGCTAATAAACCGGTTATCAAAATAAAGGCAAGGTTAAAAATCCAGAAAATACTGCTTTCCCAGGGAATCCCCATTTTCTTCCCCGCAACTTCATTGAAAAATGGTAAACATAACTGGACTAGAAGGATTGAAACAAAAAATGCCAGGACAACAATAAGATAAGATTCTGCAAAAAACTGAACAATCAGTTGCCAACGGAGTGAACCAATTGTTTTTCTAATGCCCACCTCCTTTGATCTTTTCTCACTTCTTGCAGTACTTAAATTCATGAAGTTAATACAGGCTAAAAGCAAAACAAAAATGCCTATAATACTGAATAACCATACATATTGGATATTTCCTCCGGTATTGATCCCATTTTTGAATTCATTAAAAAGATGCCATTTACGCATGGGTTGAAGAAAAACAGCCCACTCATATTTCTTCGCTTCAGCAGAAATCTGATCTAGTTTAATATTTTTAATTTTTGCTGATACAGCTTCCATATCAGCATTATCAGCCAACTGAGCAAATGTCTGACTGAAATTGCTATCCCATGGATCATCCATTCTTTTTACCCAGGGATTATCAATCAACCATAAAGACCATGGCATCAGGATTTTTACGGACTTGAATGTTGTATTATCTGGCAGATCTTCATAAACACCAATCACTTTTAAATTGTGTGTTCGGTTTAGTTTGATCGTTTTATTTATTGGGTTTTCTACTCCAAATATGGATTCAGCTACAGATGCAGCGAGGAGAATTGTATATGGGTCTGACATTCCTGCACTTGAACCTTTTAATAATTTAAGTGTCAGCATAGTTGGACCGTCTGGTTCCATGAACAACCCTTCGCTCTTTATATGTTTATCACCCAAGCTCAACAGATGTGTGCCAAACCATGAACTTTGAACTACGTATTTAAAATCGTTTCCAAATTTTGCTTTGATATCCGGCCCCATGATTGCCGGATTTGCTGCCTGGGTTCCGATTTTACCATTGTAGTTGGCATGTTGCATTACCTGCGCTATCTTATAGTAATTTGTGTGGTATTTATTAAAGGTGAGTTCATCATATACCCAGAGTCCAATCATAATAGCTACTGCCATACCAACTGCCAACCCTCCAATATTGATGACACTGTATCCTTTACTTTTCATCAGATTGCGCCAGGCAATTTTGAAATAATTCTTAATCATGGCAGTTAATTATAGCTAAACTGCTCGTATTTTATGCCAAAATCATAATGAATTGATTTTCAATTCATTATTTTAAGTTTAGTTGATCCATTTATTCGATTATGATACAAGTATTGTACGATTATGATACAAGTTTAAAATCTTCTAGATAAGTTAAAAAGCATTGATTCAGCGACCATCATAGAGCAGAAAGCCTATGTAAATTTGGTTAAATAATATTTCTGCATCATTTTGGAAATCCTGGATCTATTCTCCTGATTGAATTGTACATTCCGCACCAGTTTGTCCTGCTCCTTCCACCGGCAGGTTTTATGTTTCTCAGTAATTTAGGCAGGAATTTTTCTTGGTTTTTCTCTTTCCCAAAAACGATGACGTGATATTGCTTTAATAAATTCTTTCCGAATATCCTGCTGTTTTTCAGAACTGATTAAACCGTCCTCCTTTTTGTTACTTGTCAATTTTTTTCCAAAATATGTCAGTTTTAACAATGGCTTTGAATCAATTTCAAATGCAATTGCCTTACAATGACGGAACGCCTCATTGAGAAAATGAATCGCATCCGGATCAGCTGCCAATGTGGCTATATGTTGATCTCCTCCCGGGACGTAAACTGCATCATACAAAACAGAAGCAGCTGTGAAAAAACTTTGATTCACCAGTATTTCTTTTTTTCCTGCTCCCTGGATTCTTCCTAGTCGGGGTGCGATTATATCAACTTTTGCGCCATTTTCCTCCAGTATTTTTTTCATTCCTGCAATAGCTTGTTCATTTACTCCATCCGCTGCCAGAAATGCAATTACCCGGCTTTTAATAGTATCCTTAACTGTATTGGCCATACTTAAAGAAGCGGCAATTTCAATTTCAGGTTTACTTTCAATAGGTTGAAAATCTTTTTCAACACCATCCGCGGGAATACTCTTGTTGATGGGTTTTTCAGGGATGGGTACTTTCAAGCCTAATTTATACCCTACTTCAGTTGCCAGAGTTTTGTTAATAAGCGAGATTATTCCCAGCATTCTTTCCCGGATGCTTATTGTTTCCACTTTCCCCAATTCAAAGGAGAAGGCATCAACTATATGCTGCTTTTCAGGTTCAGATTGGCTGTTGTAGAACAATCCAGCCTGAGTGAAATGATCAAAAAAACTTTTACTTCGTTCCCTTACTTTATGGGCATCTATTTTTTCAGCATAAGAGGTAAAACCACCCTCTTTCATAGAAGCCTGAAAAGGGCAGCCACCTCCCAATGAATTAGGATGGTAACTGGTTCGTCCTTTGTTAATGGTTTGACGCATAAATCCATCCCGTTGATTATTATGTACGGGTACTATGGGTCGATTAATGGGAATTTCGTGGAAATTGGGTCCGCCTAACCGGATAAGTTGGGTATCAGTATAAGAAAAAAGCCTTCCCTGCAATAAGGGATCATTGGTAAAATCAATACCTGGTACGATATGTCCAACATGAAAGGCTACTTGTTCAGTTTCAGCAAAAAAATTTTCCGGATTTCTATTCAAAGTTAGTTTTCCAACCCGCTGAACTGGAACCAGTTCTTCCGGTACCAGTTTGGTTGGATCCAATAAATCAAAAGAATACTTGTGTTCGTCTATTTCAGGAATGATTTGCAGACCTAATTCCCATTCTGGGAAATTCCTGTTTTCAATGGATTCCCATAAATCCCGACGATGAAAATCAGGATCTTTTCCTGATATCTTTTGTGCTTCATCCCAGGCAAGTGAATGGACACCTAATAAAGGTTTCCAGTGAAATTTTACAAAATGCGCTGCGCCTTTTTCATTGATCAGGCGAAAAGTATGTACTCCAAATCCTTCCATCATCCGATAACTTCTGGGAATTGCCCGATCACTCATCAGCCACATAATCATATGAGCAGATTCCGGCATTAAAGAAATAAAATCCCAGAAAGTGTCGTGGGCTGATGCAGCCTGTGGAATTTCATTATGTGGCTCTGGTTTTACAGCATGTACCAAATCGGGGAATTTGATGGCATCCTGGATGAAGAATACCGGCATATTATTCCCCACCAGATCAAAATTTCCTTCCTGTGTATAAAATTTTACGGCAAAGCCCCGTACATCACGGGCTAAATCTGTGGATCCTCTGGATCCGGCAACCGTGGAGAATCGAACAAATACCGGAGTTTCAACGGATGTATCTGTCAAAAAGGAAGCTTTGGTATACTTGCTCTGGGTTTTATAAAGTTTAAAGATTCCATGTGCTGCTGAACCTCTGGCATGCACAATCCGCTCCGGTATTCTTTCGTGGTCAAAGTGGGTAATCTTTTCCCGTAAAATGAAATCCTCCAGCAAGGTTGCTCCTCGTGGTCCGGCTTTTAATGAATTTTGATCATCATTGATTTTTACACCCTGATTGGTGGTAAGTAAAGTTGACGCATCATTCACTGAATCTAAGTCAAGGTCTATTTTCTTTGAATTTTCAGAACGATTTACGGAGGTTGCTTGTTTTTTAGATTTCATAACCAAAATTTGAAAGGTTTATCCATTCTTTTGGTTATGCAAATATTGCGCCTCTGGAAATACCCTTCGTTTATTTTAGTTTTACATCCAGGTAAACAGAGTGCCGACCATAGGTGTCATAAAATGGTTTGAATAAAATATCATCAATTGTAAATTCCATTTTCTTTGGGTCTCCCTTAATTGTACTGCTTATATCGTTAGCATTCAGGTTGATTTTTCGCCATTCCTTTCGCGCTTCCGGTTCCTGGGCAGCTAATAGAACCGGACCATAAAAAAGACTTGCTATGTTCTGCTGATCCATAACCGGATCAAGGTGAAATTGGAAGGGCATTTTTAGTTCGATTGTATCTCCCTCTTTCCAACTGCGACTTATTTTCAGGTAACTGCCGGGTAGAGCAGCATGTTTATATACTTTCCCATTAATCTTTACAATAAACCCTTTTGTAGCCCATCCTGGTACCCTGACATGCAGATCAAATTGTCCACGTCCTTTAATGGTTAGCCGCGTTTGATCTTGTTTTGGAAAATCCGTAGATTGTTCCAATTGGATATTTCTTTCACTCCAATTTAAAGTGGAAGCGATATAGAGATTTATATAAAGTGAATTGTTATCGGTTGATTTAAAATAAATGGAGTTTTGCAGTTTGGTACTACTTTCGATGGCCGTTCCATTGCAACAGGTAAATCCGGTCATATCTGCATTGTCAAACTGTTTGATGGATCCCGGTTTGAGCGGAACATGATAGGTGTTTGCCGGACTGTTCTCTGCCACGGATGCCAGTATGTGATTATATAAGCCACGCTCGTAATAATCCATATAAATGGCCTTTTGATCGTAAAAGAAAAGATTGCTGGTTAGTTTCAACATATTGTAGGTAGCACAGGTTTCGTTTTGTCCACCTGCAGAGAATCCGTTTTCATACAGAGTTCCAGGCTGACTGATAAAGCATTCTGCATTGGCGGGATTGCGGGCACCTGCAACACCTCCTATACTATACATATAATCATTCACTGCCTTGTGCCAGAAATTATCGGCAATTTTATAATAATCCGGATTTTTTGAAACTCCATATAATTCAATACTTCCTACAATCTGCGGAATATGCTGATTAGCATGTAATCCGCGGAAAAGATCCACATTTTTTGCTAGTCCGTGAGAATGATTGGAATCACCAAAGAAGACCTTGATATTATCAAATAATTGCGCTGTTTTGAGATAATTGTCTTCCCTTGTAATTTTATATAAACGCGCCATTGTTTCATTCATTCCGCCATACTCACCGGCGATATACGTATTCCAGATCTTAATCAGCGTATCCTTTGGAACCTGACTCAGCCGGGTGTATACCCAATCACTCATACCTGTTGCTATTTCCAGTGCTTTTTTGTTACCACTTACCTCATAAATATCAAGTAAGCCGGCAAGGATTTTATGAAGGGTATAATAAGGTGCCCAAACCTGGTTATTTTGTCCGCCATATTTTGCACCCTTCTCCAATAGAATAAATTGATCAGGTGGATAAGCGCTGATGAATCCTTTTCCCCAATTCCAATAATCAGTTCGAATACCCGTATCACTGAGATCGGAATCGTATGCTGTTTTACCAGGACCTACCGGTATGGCCAAAGGATCTGCAACATGATAACCATTTGCTTCTTTTGGATTACCAGATAATTGAGACAATTCATAAAGCGAGTTCACCATCTGGTCCATTTTTCCCATAAAATTGGCCTGAAGTGTTTTGTCATATCCAGTTCCCGCATAGGCCTGCGCTATCGCAGTAAGGTAGTGACCCGTGGCATGGCCTCTTAACTTGGTATCCTTACTATCCCATACACCCAATGGTTTTGCTCCTTCCGGTTGTGATTGACCAAAAGCATGACGGAACATATAAAGGAAGGAATTGGGATCAGTTTGGGCTAATGTATGGATGAATTTATCACGATTTTCTATAAATTTTGTCTTATTTCCCTTGTTGTCAGTTTTCAGCGAAACCTGCTGCAGTTTGAATGGTTCCAGTTTTTTTACTGGTGATGATGTGCCGGCATATTTAATAGTAACGATTGCCTTCGGCTTAATATTGGTTCCGGCAATCCGACCAATAATGGTATATTTTCCGGGTTTGGTTACTGCGTTGTTATCGATATCCGAAGGCCAGATTACGCGAACATACGGACCTTTGATTCCATTGCGATAAATCCCTTTCAAGTGGGTCGGTAATCTGGGTAAATTACCTAGTTCAGTTTCAACTTCGATGTCATTTACTTTTGTTAAATATGCTGTGTAAAGTTGAGGTTCAGTCGAAGAGAATGTTGGAAGCTCTTCTTCTTGTTTGCGCACGTTGACCGATCCGTCGTTTAAGCCTCGTTGAGCGTTTTTATAGATACCGGCAATTTGTCCACTATTGAGAGGAACGCGGTAGATCCGAAAATCATGTAACAGTGCATTCAGATTCGGAATTCCGGATTGTTGTGATTTCCCAATATAAATCCGAATATTTTCTCCGGATTGTTGTCCCAAAATTTTATTTAGTTCTGTAGGGATAGCCTTTTCCTCACCTACCAGTTTGCTATTAAGATAGGTCATCATTGATTTTGATGCAACATCTACTACTAATACAAAATGTACCCATTTATTCAATTCTATGGAAGGAGCCAGTGATAGTGGTTGTATTGCAAAATGAGGTTGATTTTCTTTCCTGAAAACTAAAAGTTCCTGTCCGGATACATTGGAACGAAGTTGGATCCAGGTTGATATACTGAATGATTCCATATCCTTAATCACATCACCAGGAATTGAAATAAAAGCATTCTTTGCACCAGTAAGAGACAAAACTTTTCCAAAGCGAATTTCATTAATAAATTGAATAGCAGTATCCTTAAATGATGCGTGTAAATTATTCCTCGACCAGTCTCTGGTATCACCTTTTAACAGATACCTGGCTATCAGTCCGGTTTCACCAATTCCATCTAAAATCTGGTCGCCGTTTTGTGCCTGCAGGTTATTACCATAGTGTTGCAGCAATAAAAAAAACAGACAGACGCGAAAGACTAGTTTGATCATTTTCATACAACTAAACTAGGAAGAAGCAGGAAGTTCAGTTTAACCTATTTTAGCCGATGATCAAATGATTTTAACAGGAAGATTTGTTGAAGTGGTTGGAAAATTCCAGCCAACCGGAGCATTCTACGGATTAATTGAAGTATTATTACTCAAAATACTCATTTAGAAAATCATGAGAGTTTACACTTTATTGATAGTAACATTGCTTGCTGTTGGAAATTTTCATTGTAAGGCACAAGTAACAAATTCAGGTAAATCAGTGGCTGGAAAGCAGAAAATTATTACTGGTGCCGATCAAACAGCATTATATCTTCCTTATCTGAAGGGCAAAAGGATTGGGCTCGTCGCAAATCAAAGTTCTATCATTGGAGATAAAAGTAGTGTGGACAGTCTGCTGAGTCTGGGTGTAAATATTGTAAAAGTGTTTGGACCGGAACATGGATTCAGAGGAAATGCCAGTAATGGTGCTGTAGTGAATGATGAAAAAGATGCTAAAACCGGCTTGCCCATCATTTCCTTATATGGACGAAATGAAAAACCAACAAAAGAACAATTGGCGGATATTGATCTGATGGTCTTTGATATTCAGGACGTGGGTTGCCGATATTACACGAACATCAATACATTGGAACATGTGATGCAGGGGTGTGCTGAAAATGATAAAGAGCTACTGATTCTTGACAGGCCTAATCCAAACGGATATGTGGTGGACGGGCCAGTAATGACCGAGGATCGGTTTAAATCGTCTATTGGGATTCATTATACGCCCATGACGCATGGTATGACACTGGGAGAATTTGCTCATTACCTGAATGGGGAAGGTTATTTAAAGAAGCCCTGTAAAATAAAGGTGATTAAAGTGGCAAATTATAATCATGATATGCCCTATGATCTGCCAGTTAACCCCTCTCCTAACCTAAATACCCAACAGGCGGTACTATTGTTTCCAAGCTTATGTATGTTTGAAGGAACGGTCATCAATGAAGGTCGCGGTACTTTTATGCCCTTTACAATTTTAGGAGCTCCTGCATTAAAGGGCATCTATCCGTTTTCCTATAAACCAATTGGTATCCCCGGAATGAGTGAAAGTCCGCGTCACAAGGATGTTGTGTGTTATGGACTGGATCTCCGCGATTATGATATCAATAAGCTTCGGGCAAGCCGCCAGATAAATTTATCATGGTTGATTGAGTTGTACAAGGTGTATCCGGATAAGGCAAATTTCTTTGCGCCTGGCCGACCGAATCTGGACATCTCCGCCTTTGACCTGCGCATTGGTACCGATCAATTGAGAAAGCAAATTATAGCCGGTCTTTCTGAAGAAGAAATCCGCAAAAGCTGGGAACCAGGGTTACAGAAATTCAAAGCGATACGCGCGAAGTATTTGTTGTATCCGTAATTATTTGTCGGGATGACTGGATTCGAACCAGCGGCCTCTTCGTCCCGAACGAAGCGCGCTTCCGGGCTGCGCTACATCCCGAATGGACCTTAGGTATTACCCGTCGGGTTTACCCGACGGGTAATACCTAGACCCGGGGTTTCGGGTAGGGTTACGCGACCAAAATCATAGTGTAGGCCGGACGCGAGGTCTTCAGACAGTAATAAGGGGCCATCCATGTCGAGCCAGTCTGCAAGCGGTGCAAGATGAGCCAATGCGGCAGAGCCAATCGTACTTTCATTCATGCAACCCAGCATAACTTTCAAACCCAGAACACGTGCTTCTTTGATCATCCGTAAGGCAGGTGTAATTCCGGTACACTTGGTCAGTTTGATATTGATACCATGAAAATGACCTGCACATTTAACCACATCTTTTTCAAATACACAGGATTCATCAGCCACCAGCGGTAAAGGAGATCGATCTTTCAGCCAGGCCATGCCTTCCCAATCATCTTTAGCAAGCGGTTGTTCAATGAATTCCACCTTCATCGAAGCGAATGCCGTGATTTTTTCAAGGGCTTCTTCTTTTGTCCAGGCAGCATTGGCATCAATCCGTAATGGCGTGTCCGTATGCTGGCGCAGGGCCTCCATAATTTCAATATCCTGATGTGTGCCTAACTTGATTTTATATACCGGCCAGGGTTTTTCTTTCATTTTTGCAACCATCTTTTCAATACTATCAATCCCGATGGTATAATCTGTAATAGGCATCTTTGAAGCATCACCCCCGAATAATTTATACAAAGGCTGCCGCTTGATCTTACCAAAAATATCCCAGGCCGCTATATCCAATGCAGCAACCAAAAATCCATTGGCTGGAAATAAATGATGCAGATAATGCCAATAGCGATCCGGTGTAGTAAAAGCGAATTTCTCTACGAAGATTTTCTTCGCAATTAAATCCGCTTCCATCTGTTCTACCGGGATATTGTAATATGCAATTGCCGGCGCTTCTCCATAGCCTTTAATGCCATTAAAATCGAGCTCCACCACCAGCGCGGGTTGATGAGTTTTTGTTCCTTTCGAAATCGTGAAAGGATGAATAAAAGGCAGGTTTGTTTTTATATAGCTTACACGCATGGTGCAAACCTAAAAAAATTATGCGCGTCCGCTTGCTTTTATATAGTCTTTTAAATCCTGGTTGAAGGTTTTTTCTTTCTGAAGTTGCTCCAGGGTCAGGTGCATCCGGTACCTCCAGTAATGTTTTGGATTGGCCGGTACATTGATTCGTTCATCTGCCGGATCGGCTCGCCGCAATTGCTCATCTCCTCCCAACAGATCCTGCAACTGGAAAATGCTCCACATGGCAGGCGAATGGAGGTGCTGGATTATTATCTGTTTATTGATCCAGGCTTCGCAAAATACCGGAGCTTCTCCCCATTGCCCCAATTCATTATTGAAGAAACGCTGGGTTTTGGCCCGGTCCTCTTCCCACCAGCCCCGAATGGTACTCATATCATGGGTGGATGGCGTAACCACGGACAAATAGGGTGCATCATTTGGATGAAAAAATTCCTTCGTTGGATCCTTCGGCATTCGCTGTATTTCAAGGCTCAAAATTCCAAGCTGGTTCATCACATCCGGTACACAGTCCGGTACCATACCAAGATCTTCACCGCAAATCAGCATATTGGTAGATGCTTTTAGTGCGGGCAATTTATGCATGGCTTCTTCCTGCCAGAAAGCATCCTGGCGACGGAAGAAATAATTTATATAAAGGTCTTTCAGTTTCTGTTGCGTATCCCATTCCAGCGATTGAAAAGAGCTTGTCTGATCCATTCCAAACCTAAAATGATAATAATTTCCATTCGATCCCTCCTCCTCAAACAGAATCACATTACTGTGCAAATCATACAATCCCTGACGCAACCAGTTATTGTTATCCCGCACTCCTGCTTCAACAAACCAATTTTCAATCTTACGTTGGGTATCAAATTCCGGCTTGAAAAAATATTGTCCATAACCGGTTGGTTCAAGAAAGGAATCCTTTACAAATCCGGATAACTCTCCGAATCTGCGGTCAACTTCATTTTCGGTTATATAAGGTCGTGAATAACGGATATGATCAAACCAAATGCCTCTCTCCTGAAATTCTTTTTTATGGACCCCAATGGCCGGTACAAATCGTCCCATGATTCCTTCAGTTGCCTGATAGGGAATGGACCAGATCCGGAAGAATCCAAGTATGTGATCAATTCGAAAGGCATCAAAATAATCGCTCATCTGGGCAAAACGACGTTTCCACCAGCCAAAGCCATCTTTCTGCATTTGCTGCCAGTTGTAGGTGGGGAAACCCCAGTTCTGACCCTTTATTGCAAAATCATCCGGGGGCGCGCCCGCTTGTTGATCCATATTGTACAATTCCGGTGCCACCCAGGCATCGCAGCTATAACGGTAAATCCCAATAGGAATATCACCTTTTACGATGATGCCATTTTTATGAGCATATTCAGTGGCTGCTTTCAATTGGGTATGCAATTGAAACTGCAGATAGTAATGAAACGCTATTTTCGAGTAGGCATCGCTGTCAGTGGCAACCAATTTGGCAATAGCAGCAGCATCATATTGACCATGGCTTGACCATCGGGTGAAATCGGAACTTCCATTTTCATCACGCAGATAGCAGAATGCTGCAAAGGGTACCAGCCAATCTTCATTTCGGTTGAAAAATTCCTGATAGTCTTTATCCTGTAGCCAGTTTTCTTTCTGGATTTCAAATAATTGCAACAGCAGTTCCAATTTCAATTTCAATACCGCCTCATAATCCACCACAGGTAATTCATTCAAAAATTTCTGCTGCTCCTTGTATGGTTTTAGCAGCGAAGCGGATTTTTTTCCTGCAACTACTTCCAGATTTATAAAAATAGGATGTAGTGCAAAAGCGGAAATGGCCGCATATGGATAGGAATCTATCCAACTATGAGTAGCTGTTGTATCATTGATGGGAAGCAGCTGAATCAGTTTCATGTCAACAGATGCTGCCCAGTCAACCAATTCCTTCAGATCTGTAAATTCCCCTATTCCCCAACTATTTTTTGTTCTTAAACTAAAAACGGGGATCGCAACTCCTGCACCTTTCCAACCAGTACTGGGAACCTGCAGAAAGCCATCCTGTACAATGGTGAGATGTTGTCCTGCATCACCAAATAATTGACGATTTTCACCCGATTCAAACTGTACAAAACTTTTATTTTTTGTATTGTAGATGCCGTATTTATATTGAAGCGGAAAACCTTCTTTGGGCAATTCCATGGCAATTGTCCACCAGGTACCTTCTGCCTGCAGCAGGATCGGTTTTTCGGTAGACCATTCCCCGAGTGTAGTTCCCGCACCAGACAGGCAAACCACTTCATTTTTTTTCAGCAGCGGTGCTTTTACGCGAAAAATATGACTGAAATGTTTTGGTAGTTTGGATTTCTTTTTTCCAGTATGCTGCAACAATGTATCCTGAAATGGTGCCGTGTAAAAAGCATTTTCATAGAATCCTGCATGGTTCCAGGTATCTACCACCTGGATTTCGTCAAATCCAGTTAAATCGCTCTGCAACTGGCGATCCCTTCCCCATTCCGAAGTTATTTTACCGTCAATATCCTGTAGCTGATAATAATAGGTAAAATTTTCAATCAGAGAGGGATCCAGGTCAATCTGGGCAAACCAGTATTGATTATTAAACCAATTCATGCGAATTGGGGCCTGTTCATTGGGTAGTCCGGAAATCAGGAGTTCCTGTCCGACGGTTGTATAAAAGCGTAGGTAAAACTGAATAATCATGCAATCGTTGTTTGGGCTGGTCGAATCTGCAGTAAAAATAATTTATTTGTGTATATTTTACACATTTGTTTTCCTGTAGGATAAAAAAAACCCCGCCATTGGCAGGGAAATATAGTAAGAATTTCAACACAGGCTTAGATGATGTCCATGGCCTTTACGAAACTGGTACACACAAAAGGAATAATCATCGTCAGGTATTCCCAATGCAGGAAGATAGCTGCCAATAATGCGGCTGTCGATACAAAAAAACCTAACCACCAGATTCCGGTATTTTTCTTCTGAGTTTCCATGTTTTGCAAAGTAAAAAATTAAAAGTAAAAAGTAAAGACCCCGCAAAAATAGCCAATTCTACCAAATACCCAAAAGGAAAAAGCGGCCGATTTTACCGGCCGCTTTTTTATAAAGATGCTTTCACCTTTCACCTTTCACCTTTTTTATTTGACTTCTTCAAATTCTGCGTCTGTCACATTTTCTCCACTCGCGCCCTGTGCTCCTGCGTTTCCATCCGGTTGCGGCGCACCACCTTCCTGCTGAGCTTTGTATATCTCTTCAGATGCAGCTGTCCAGGCAGTATTCATTTCTGTTACTGCTGCATCAATGGCGGCGATATCCTGGCTCTTGTGGGCATCTTTCAATTTGCCCAACGCAGTTTCAATCGGCGCTTTTTTATCGGTTGGAATCTTTTCTCCGAATTCTTTCAATTGCTTCTCGGTTTGGAAAATCAGGCTATCTGCCTGGTTGATTTTTTCCACCCGCTCTTTGGCTTCTTTATCGGTAGATTCATTGGCTTTCGCTTCAGCTTTCATTTTTTCAATCTCTTCTTTGGTAAGCCCGGATCCAGCTTCAATCCGGATCTTTTGCTCCTTACCGGTTCCTTTGTCCTTAGCAGTTACATGCAGGATACCATTGGCATCGATATCGAAAATCACTTCGATCTGAGGAACGCCGCGGGGAGCCGGAGGAATACCATCCAGGTTGAACATACCCAGACTCTTATTCTGATTTGCCATTGGACGCTCGCCCTGCAGTACATGAATTTGTACGCCCGGCTGATTGTCGCTGGCAGTTGAGAAGGTTTCTGATTTTTTGGATGGGATGGTGGTATTGGATTCAATCAGTCGGGTCATTACTCCGCCCATTGTTTCGATACCCAGACTAAGCGGAGTAACATCCAACAGCAACACATCTTTTACTTCACCGGTTAATACTGCACCCTGAATACCTGCCCCTACTGCTACTACTTCATCCGGGTTAACTCCCTTATTTGGTTTTTTACCAAAGAATTTCTCTACAATTTCCTGCACTTTGGGAATCCGGGTAGACCCACCAACGAGAATGATCTCATCAATTTCGGAGGTGTTCATTCCGGCATCTTTCAATGCCTGCTCACATGGTTTCAGACAGCGGGTGAACAGATTATCCGCCAGCTGCTCAAATTTAGCACGAGTCAGTTTTTTAACCAGGTGCTTGGGCACACCGTCTACTGCGGTTACGTAGGGCAGGTTGATTTCTGTTTCAGAAGAAGATGAAAGTTCAACTTTGGCTTTTTCCGAAGCTTCTTTCAAACGCTGCAGCGCCATTGGGTCTTTCCGAAGATCTACATTCTCGTCCTTTTTGAACTCTTCTGCAAGCCAGTCCATAATCACTTTATCGAAATCATCACCACCCAGGTGTGTATCACCATTGGTTGATTTTACTTCAAAAACACCGTCACCCAATTCCAGGATGGACACGTCAAACGTACCACCACCCAGATCAAATACCGCGATTTTCTGGTCTTTTCCTTTTTTATCCAAACCATATGCCAATGCCGCAGCAGTTGGCTCATTCACGATGCGGCGTACATTCAGTCCGGCTATTTCACCGGCTTCCTTGGTTGCCTGACGCTGGGCATCATTGAAATAAGCAGGAACGGTAATTACCGCCTCTGTTACTTCCTGTCCCAGGTAATCTTCAGCAGTTTTCTTCATTTTCTGCAGAATCATGGCACTGATTTCCTGTGGGGTGTACAATCGACCATCAATGTCAATTCGTACAGTATTGTTATCACCTTTGGCAACCTTATAGCTCCAATGGCTGATTTCTTCAGTTACTTCATCAAAGCGGCGTCCCATGAAGCGTTTCACCGACATAATGGTATTATGCGGATTGGTGATGGCCTGGCGTTTGGCCGGATCGCCCACTTTACGTTCTCCGTTCTTCAGGAAGGCTACCACCGAAGGCGTTGTTCTGCGTCCTTCATCGTTCGCGATTACTACGGGTTCATTTCCCTCCATAACCGATACGCAACTGTTGGTAGTTCCCAGGTCGATGCCTATTATCTTTCCCATATCTATAATTTTCCTTTAATGAATGAATGTATTTTCTATTGACAATCAATATGCCAAGCCCAGTTTTAAGTGTTAAAATGGCAGTTTTGTCAGGTTGGCCGCTGCTAAACTGCCAAAACGCTTTTACCCGCCGGGTACCACCGGTCGGGTGGCACCCGGCGGGTGAAGAAAAACCGCCATTTTGCCCTATCTTTTAAAAGTGAAATTTCGCTGGGAGAAGTAACTGAAGGAAACGACGATCAAAGTAGTGAGAATTTTGGCCACTGTTGGATAAATACCAAACTGTTCCACAAAAAGTTTTATAAATATATAATTTAAGAAAATACAAGCTGTTACAAGCAAGATATAACGAAATAGCTGAACCCTGCCCCTCAAAACAGAGTCATTGAAGACGACTGTCCGGTTAAGAAAAAATCCCATTGGAAAACTAATACAAAAAGAAATGACAAAAGCCATAATATGGGGCGTAACGATGGCATCCCGCCCAAAAGCAGTAAATCCAAGATCTATATCCTGTTTATCAAGAATATAATTATAAGAAATAAAATAGATCAGAATATCAAGCACCGTGTTCCCGCCCCCGCAGGCGATGTACCGAAAGGTTTGCAGCGGAATATATCGCCTGAACGGAGGATAAAAGAAATCAATCACCCGACTAATGCTTTGACTCACCCATGCTAACATGGGCGCAAATATATATTTTTGCCGCCTATGGCTATTACACAACAGATCCAAAGCATTGTTAACAGCGCACTCAGCGGGTTATATCCGGAATTAAGCGGACCGGCAAATTTTCAGATCAACCAGACCAAACCTGAGTTTGAAGGCGATTATACCGTCGTTTTATTTGGGCTCACCAAAGCCCTCCGCCAAAAACCGGAGGAATTAGGTGAAACCCTGGGAAAATTTCTGGTTAACCAGAACTCCAATTTTTTTACTGCTTATAATGTGATAAAAGGGTTTCTGAACCTTACCATCGCCGATTCTTACTGGAATGCGTTGCTGGAAGAACATTATTATAATCCTTCCTATGGTAAAGCAGCTCCCAACGGGAAAAAAGTGATGGTTGAGTATGCTTCTCCCAATACCAATAAACCCCTGCACCTGGGGCACTTGCGGAATATTTTCCTTGGCTGGAGTATTGCGGAAATTCTAAAATCCGGCGGGTATGAAGTAATTAAAAGCTGCATTGTTAATGATCGAGGTATTCATATCTGTAAAAGCATGATTGCCTGGTTGCGTTTTTCCAATGGTGAAACACCCGGATTGGCGGGCACTAAGGGGGATCATTTTGTGGGTGATTATTATGTAAAGTTCAATGATGCATATAAAGCAGAGGTGGAAGCACTGGTAGCTGCCGGAAAAACAAAAGAAGAAGCTGAAAAGCAGGCTCCAATAATGCTGGAAGCACAGCAAATGCTGGTGGATTGGGAAGCCGGCAAAACGGATGTGATCGAACTCTGGAAACAAATGAATGGATGGGTCTATGATGGATTTGCCGCTACCTATGAATCAATCGGTGCAAACTTCGATATCACTTATTACGAAAGCAATACCTATCTGTTAGGGAAAAAAATTGTTCAGGAAGGTCTTGGAAAAGGCGTCTTTTATAAAAAGGAAGATGGCAGCGTTTGGATAGATCTGACCGAAGACGGACTCGATGAAAAACTCGTGCAACGGAAAGATGGAACATCGGTATATATAACTCAGGATATTGGGCTGGCCCAACAGAAATACGAAGAGTATGGAATGGAGCAGAGCATTTATGTTGTGGGCGATGAACAGAATTATCATTTTAAAGTGCTCAAGCTGATTGCTGAAAAACTGCAATTGCCGAAAGCAGACGGAATCTATCATCTTTCCTATGGGATGGTTGAATTACCAAGTGGAAAAATGAAAAGCAGGGAAGGAACCGTAGTAGATGCGGACGATTTGGTAGCTGAAATGATCTCCATAGCCGAGCAAAATACCAAAGAACTGGGCAAGGTGGATGGCTTCACCGATATCGAATTGAGCGAACTGTACAATACCATCGGGTTGGGTGCATTGAAATTCTACCTGCTTCGGGTGGATCCTCAAAAGAAAATGATCTTCAATCCGGAAGAGTCTATAGATATACATGGATTCACTGGTCCATTTATTCAATACACTCACGCCAGAACCAAATCAATATTAAGAAGGGAATCTGTTACCGATTCTATAGACTGGATGCAGGATAGTTTACTGCCAATGGAGAAATCAATGCTGGTTACTCTTGAACAATTCCCTTCAGTAATAGAACAGGCCGCTACTGAACATAATCCTTCAGCTATGGCCAACTATATCTTCCATCTCTGCAAACAATTCAATTCGTTTTTAACGGTTCATCAGATAAGCCGGGCGGAATCTGTCAATAAAAAAGAACTTCGATTACGCATAGCTGTTATGACGGCGCATGTTATTTCGGCAGGAATGGGTATGTTGGGTATTCGGGTTCCGGAGAAGATGTGAAGAAGGGAAGCTCTCCTTTCCTCCTATAATCCAAACATGGATTTCTTCTCCTTAAGCTTAGCTAAGGAAGGATCCATTTTAATGGCTTTTTCGCAGAGGTCTTTGCCTTTATTGTCTTCGCCTTTTTTGATATAAGCGATGCCGATCATGTAAACAGCTCGGGCCTGACCGGGATCAATTGCCAGCATTTTATCCCAGGTCTCAATGGCTTCGTTTGATTTTCCGGAATAATAGAAAGATTCTCCCAAACTGAACAGCACTTCCATATCCTGTGGTTTGCGTTGAATGATTTCCTGATAGAGCGGTATACTTTTATCAAATTGTTTATTGCCGTAATAAGAATTAGCATAATTCTCCAGAAAATCATTGCTACGCGGATGTCCGGCTGCCAATGCTTTCTCAAACCATACAATGGCATGTGGTTCATCAGGAATAGCGGAAAAGGTCATCGCTGCTTCATACATCCATTTGTTATTGGCCGGATCCAGTCGAAGGGCCTGTTCATAACATCCTGCGGCCCGGCGATAATTATTCATTTCAATATAACAACGGGCTGCAATAAAAGGCATCTGCGCATTGCTGCTGTCTTTTTTCCAGGCGCGTTCAATGGATTCCAGGCAACTGCCATAATGTTCGAGCTCGAAAAAGGAACGGGCTGCCAGCCAGTCTAAATTGGCCTTCGATCCCATGGTTTTTGCCTGTTGAACCAGATTGATAGCTTCCTGAAACTGACGGGTCTGGAAATTCAACTCGGCCAGTTGCCGAACCAGCGCCGTATCTTTTGGAGTCGCTGTAAGTAGCTTCTTGTAGGTTTCGCGGGCAATGACATAATAGCGAAGTTCCATCGCCATATCTGCCATCCCCTTTAATGCTTCCGGATGATTGTCATCAAAACTGGTTGCCTGTTTATAATTTTGATAAGCAGGCAGGTATTGACGGCGGGAGGCGGCTTCCTCCCCTTGTTGAACATAATAGGAAATACTGTCCTGTTGCGCTTCTGCGAAGAGAACAATACTTACGCAAAGTAGTAGAGTTATCAGCTGTTTCATAGTTAATGGACGGTGGGTTTAACCCCTCTTTTATTTGAGTACTACAGCCCCTAACGGAGGGAGGTGTAGGTTTATTTCAAATAATTCGTTGTTTTTATCCACCTCAGTTACGATTATTTCCGGATTGTACACATCTCCTGTTCCCCAATATTCCTTTTGGTTGCTATTGAACAGTTCCTTCCATGATTTTTTTCCAAAGGCGGTGAATTTCCAGTTCATCCGCACTTCCGGTGTCATATTTAGAATTACCAGCAAATCATCGGCCGGATTTTCACCCTTACGGCGGTACACAACCACCGACTCGGCACGATGATTCAGGTCGATCCACTCAAAGCCCCCTTTTTCAAATTGTTTTTCATACATCGCGGGCTCGGCCTTAAGCAGATGACAGAGTGCTTTGACACAGTTTTTCATGCCAGCATGACTATCAAACTGCAGTAATTCCCAGGGCAGTTCGGATTTATAATTCCACTCAACAGAGGAACCGAATTCATCCCCCATGAATAATAATTTTCCTCCGGGATGCGTAAACATATAGGTATATAACAAACGCAGATTGGCAAATTTTTGCCATTCATCTCCCGGCATTTTGTAAATCATCGGGCTCTTGCCGTGTACTACTTCATCGTGACTCAGGGGCAGCATGAAATTTTCATCGTAATAGTACATCATGCTGAAGGTGAAAGCATCCTGTTCGAACTGGCGATAAAGCGGATCTTTTTTAAAATAACGAAGGGTATCGTGCATCCAGCCCATCATCCATTTCATGCCAAATCCGAGTCCGCCTTCAAAAGTGGGTTTCGATACACCGGGCCAATCGGTTGCTTCTTCGGCAATGGTTTGTACATCAGGAAAATCGCGGTAAATGGTTTCATTAAAATCTTTGATGAAAGCAATGGCTTCGAGATTGCCATCGCCCCCGAATTCATTGGGCTCCCATTGACCTTCTGTCCGACTATAATTCAGTTTCAACATAGACGAAACGGCATCTACCCTGAAGCCATCAATATGAAACTGATCAAACCAATACCGACCACTGCTGATCAGAAAGGATTTAACTTCTCCCCTTTTATAATTGAAAATATAGGAATTCCAATCGGGATGATAGCCCTTGCGCATGTCTGCATATTCATAGGTATGGGTACCGTCAAACATAAATAATCCATGTGAATCATAAGGAAAATGGGATGGAACCCAATCGAGAATAACACCAATTCCTGCAGTATGAAAAGCATCCACCATTGCTTTGAAATCCTGCGGTGAACCAAAGCGCGATGTTGGCGCAAAATATCCTGTACCCTGATAACCCCAACTGCCATCAAAGGGATGCTCCATTATTGGCATAAATTCAACATGGGTAAAGCCCATCTCTTTAATATAGGGGACAAGTCTGGCTGTTATCTGCTCATAACTGTTATAACTTTCTTCATCATTTTTATCCGGACGCATCCAGCTGGCAAGATGGATTTCATAGACACTCCAGGGAGCTTTCAGTGAATTGTGTTGTTTTCTGGTTTTCATCCATTCAGCATCCTGCCAGGCGTAAGTTGTATCCCAGGTAATGGATGCAGTGAGTGGTCTTTTTTCCCAAAAGCGGGCGAAAGGATCCCCTTTATCCGCTTCGATGCCCTGGAACCCCTTGATTCTGTATTTGTACACCTCCCCTAATCCAAGTGTTGGAATAAATCCCTCCCAAATGCCGCTTTTATCCCAACGGGGATTTAATTCGTATTCATTGTTCTGCCAATCGTTGAAATTGCCTTTTACTGATACACTGGTGGCATTCGGGGCCCATACAGCAAAATAAATTCCCCAGGTATCCAGCACCTGAATGGAATGGGAGCCGAATTTTTCATAGAGCGTATAATGGGTGCCCTGTTGGAAGTTTCGGATATCCTCTTCCGTTAGCAGGGAGTAATTCCAGACATTTTTCGTGGTATCAATAAAGTTATCTTGTTCGTAGGATCTTTCTGGTAATGAAGGCATAATCAACACGTTATTCTTAAAATTAAGGGAAATTAGGGGTTAATGGGTGGTTTGTTAAAAGCAGCTTTAACTAAGTATTAATGATTAGCGGTAATTCTATTTAAAAATTAAATCCAAATTTTGAGCACGCCAGCTAAACCCAACTATGAGAAAATTATTGAGCCTGATTGGAGCATTATTTCTATCTGCGATTCTCTATGCCCAAACTACTGAAATAAGAGGAGAAATTGCAGATACTTCTGAAAAAAAACCACTTGCCAATGCGGTGGTTGCGCTTCTCTCCACCGATTCCGTTTTATTAAAACATACGCGCACAGATGCGCAGGGCAGATTCAGTTTAAAAGCAACAGATGGAAAGCCTCACCTGCTGATGGTTACTTATCCCAAGTTTGCTGATTTTCTGGATGTGGTTAATCCGGTGGGCCCCCGTTTTGAAATGGGCAAAATCAACCTGATTAAAAAATCAGTTTTACTGGAGGAAGTAATCGTTTCTCAAAAAATTGGTGCTATCCGCATGAAAGGCGATACGCTTGAATTCAAAGCAGACAGTTTTGCTGTACGGCAAGGTGCAAATGTGGAGGAATTATTAAAGCGATTCCCTGGATTTCAGGTGAACCAGAAAGGAGAAATTACGGCACAGGGGGAACGGGTGCAGAAGGTATTGGTGGATGGAGAAGAGTTTTTCAGTGATGATCCTGCAGTAGTTACACAGAATCTCCAGGCAGATGCTATTGATAAAGTACAGTTGTTCGATAAAAAAAGTGAACAGGCTACATTCACGGGGATTGATGATGGTGAAAAACAAAAAACCATCAACCTGACTTTAAAAGAAGACCGGAAAAAAGGTTATTTCGGCAAAGCAAAATTGAGTGGAGGAACCCCCCATTATTTTGAGAATGAAGCTATGATTAATGCGTTTAAGGGAAAACGTAAGATTGCTGCCTATGGAACCATGGCCAACACAGGTAAAGCAGGTTTGAGTTGGCAGGATAATGATCGATTTGGCGGTGGTTCCAATATGGAATACAATGAGGATGAGGGATATTTTTATTCCTTCGCAGAATCGGATGAGTTTAATACCTGGGGGGGGCGATTCAATGGAGAAGGATTACCCAAAGCCTGGACGGCCGGAGCGCATTATTCAAATAAACTGAATGCCGATAAAACACATGTCAACGGCAACTACCAGTTTTACAAGCAGAATATTGAAAATGAAGGGACGAATACAAGTCAGTCGATACTCGCAGACCGGTTGTTTTATAATAACAGCACCCGTAAAACTTCCACGATGAATCTGAAGCACCAGGTTTCGGGTTTTTATGATGTAAAGCTGGATTCCTTATCGAGTCTGAAAGTAAATGTAAGTGGGGTGGTTGGCCAGGCAAGGAATGCTTCGGTATTTACAGCTGAATCACTTGGAGATTTGGAGCAACTGATTAATAACCAGGATCGCCGGCTGAGTTCTATTGGTGATCGGCAGCAGATGAAAACCTCTGCAATCTGGAGAAAAAAATTCATGAAAGTGGGCCGGACACTTTCCGTGAATTTTGATCAGCAATACCAAAATAATAAGACCACCGGAAACCTGTATTCTGTTAACCGTTTTTTTGATGAAAACGGTGAGCTTGTAAATTCGGATACGGTGGATCAGGTAAAAAACAATTATACCCAGTCCAATATCTGGGGAGCCCGCATTTCCTATACAGAGCCGATTTCTAAAAAATGGTTTGTTGAAACGAATTACGGATACCGGATTAATAACAGTAAAGCATTACGCAGTTCCTTTGTAAAGGATTTTAACGGGAAATACGAAGTCCTGGATAGCCTGTTTAGTAGTGATTATGCATTTGATTTCAATACACATAGTACCGGCCTTAATTTCCGTTTCAATGGTTCTAAGATAACCGCCTCCTTTGGATCGAATATCAATTTTGCAAATTTCCTGCAGAAGGACCTGGTTCGGGACACAGTGTATGATTATAACTTCACCAACTTTTTCCCCAAGGCGAATATCCGATTTAAAATGGGGGCGCAGAGAGGGTTGAATTTGCGTTACAATGGACAAACTTCCCAACCTACCTTACAGCAGATTCAACCGATTTTAGAGAATACGGATCCATTGAATATTCAGGTGGGTAATCCGAATTTGAAACAGGAGTTCCGCCATAATATCGGATTGAATTATAATGATTATAAAGTGCTGACCGGGAGAAGCCTGTATTTCAACGGCGGAATAAATTTTATCGACAACGCCATTAGCAGAGCGGACAATGTGGATGATCAGGGACGCCGGCAATTTAGTTTTGTAAACGTAGACGGGAATTACAATTATTACTTATATACCGGTTACTGGAAAGAGCTGAAAAAGATTAAAGCGAACTTCAACTTTAGTTTAAATTTTAACGGAGGAAAAAATAACAACTTTGTCAACCAGGTAAAAAACACCAACAAGTATTCTACATTGGGCGGTCAGGTTGGGTTTTTCAAACAAAAAGAGAAAAAATACGAAGTTGATATGTCATTTGGACCAAATTATACCAGAAATGTATCTTCTCTTCGTCCCGATGTTGTAACAAAATATTGGACCACTGATACCAGGCTGGGAGCAACCGTTTTTTTCCTGAAAGATTTTGAATTCAATTCGAATATTAATTATCAGTGGAGACAAAAAACGGATGTGTTTGGGCAAGACCGGAATGTGATTTTATGGAATGCACACGTTGCTAAAAAATTCCTGAAGAAGAAAACTGCTGAAATTCGGTTGTCCATTAATGATATTTTAAATCAGAATATCGGATTTCAGCGGAGTGCATCCAGCAATTTCATTTCTGAAAATACCTATAGTACCCTGCGCCGTTATTGGTTATTGGGTGTAATCTGGAATTTCAGTCGTAATCCTGGTCAAAAATAAGTATATGAAAAAAATCATTCTTTCAATAGGGTTGGTATTAGGTGGACTGTTGACTGGCTTTTGTCAGGCCAGGTTTTTAGGTGCAGGTACCATAGAATTCGAACGTCGGATCAATATACACCGGCAGATGGAGAGGGAAAATGTCGAAGAAGAAAGTGATTTCTGGAAAGAATTTATGTCGAAGCAGCCAAAATTTCAGAATTCGTATTTCAATTTATCTTTTAATAAAGACAAAGGTTTGTATCAGCCGGGACGGGAACCGGATAAAAAGCTGGAGCCCTGGTTATTGGGTCCGGCTAAAGAGAATATTGTACTTACGGACTATTCAAGCAATCAGCTGATTAGCAGAAGGAAGGTCTTTGAAGAAAATTTTATTGTAGAAGATAGCCTGGATAGATTGGAATGGAAGATTTCCAGTGAAACCAGGGAAATAGCCGGATTTGAATGCCGGAAGGCTGTGGCAGTGATCAGTGATTCTGTATATGTTGTAGCTTTCTATACAGATGAAATCCCGGTGAGTGGCGGTCCGGAGTCCTTTGGCGGTTTGCCGGGAATGATTCTTGGTTTGGCCGTGCCCCGTTTGTATACTACCTGGTTTGCGACCAAAGTAGAAATTACGGAAGCACCAGCTTCAGCCTTCAAGATAAATGAGCGGGGTAAAAAAATTGCAGGCTCTCAAATGGCCACACTTCTCCAATCCACCTTCACCGACTGGGGTAAACGCGGAGAGAAATTCGTCTGGTGGTCCCTCCTTTAAGTGTTAGAGAGGTGTCAGACACATGTTAGAACACACTACCATTAGACGTCAGATACATGTTAGAACATTCTTAGACATGTATCTGACACCTCTCCAACAGAGTTCCAACACCTGTCTGACACCTAATCCAGGTTCAATACGAGCATGGACATGGGACGAAGGGTTAAGGGGGCAGTTAATGAGTAAGAAATACCGGATGGGATATCAACCCCCGACTTAAATCCGGCAGTTCTCTCTGCAAAACGGTTGAAATCCAGGGTTTTAGCATGCGGCATCGTATTCATGATACACATAACCGTCTGGCTGCCGTCATACCTGAAATAAACATACACCCCGTCTTCCGGAACAAACTGCATCATCTTACCGGTTTTCAATGCCGATGAAGTTTTCCTGAACTGCGCCAGTGTCCGGATATGCTGATAAACTGAATTTTCTTTTGGAGTTCGTCCGGCTGCAGTAAACTTATTTTCTTTATCCCCTGGCCAGCCACCTTTAAAATCGAGCCGTACCCAACCATCCGGATTGGTAAATCCAGTCATCAGTAATTCATTTCCATAATACAATTGAGGAATGCCCCGAAAGGTCAGCAGCCAGCTCAAGGCAAGTTTATATTTTGCGGTATCCTCCCCTATCACACTGTAAAACCGGGCAAGATCGTGGTTATCCAGAAAGATTACCTGTTTCATCGGATCACGGTACATATAATCCTGTGCCGCTGTGGTATATAATTTATTCACGCCATCCGTCCAGCCAAATGGCTTTGTCAGACTTTCCTGAATCCCATAAAAAAGGGTTTGAAAATCAGTAGTACCAGGCAGATTACTTTTAAATGGTACATCACCCAGGTTATTTTCAGTAAAATAAGCCTGATTGGGAACCCCATGCACCCAGGTTTCACCAAAAATACTAATCCTCGGATACTCCTCCAGCAAGGCCTTATTACAACGGTTCATAAAAGCAAGATCATTGTAGATATAGGTATCTACCCGCCATCCATCCACGCCAAATTCCTCCACACTCCAGATGGCATGTTGAATCAAAAAATTAGCAACATATGGGTTTCGCTGATTTAAATCAGGCATCAAGGGCGTAAACCAGCCATCCAGTAATTTTGTTTTATCCGCCTGACTGGCATACGGATCAAAAAGTGCCTGGTCTTTATAATTGGTACCGGTATAGGAGGGCCATTCATGTAGCCAGTCCTTCATTGGTTTATCCTGAACAAAAAAATGATAGAGCCCCGTATGGTTATAGATTACATCCTGAATCAGTTTCATTCCCCGCTTGTGCAATTCATCACTTAATCGCAGATAATCTTCGTTTGTTCCTAACCGTGGTTCCACCTTGTAATGATTGGTGATGGCATAACCATGTTCGGTGCGATCCGGCATATTATTCTGCCAAACAGGGAGCGGCCAAAGCGCCGTTATTCCCAGATCCTGTAAATAATCAAGGTGATTAATGATGCCCTGAATATCGCCTCCATGCCGGTGATAAATTGAATCGCGGTTGAGCGTCTGATCCAATAATCCAGCGATCTTATCATTATCCGGATTTCCATTACTGAACCGATCCGGAATCAATAAATACACCAGATCCTCCGAACGAATACCCTGCGCATAGGTATCGCCGTTACCAGTTCGCCGGGCTTTCAAAGGAAAGGAAGCCGTTGCTGTATTTTTTCCGACTTTACTATTGATCTGTAATTTTCCCGGTTTAGCAGCACTTGATACTATCAAATCAATAAATACATAATTCGGATTTTCGGCCGCCGTAATTTTTTCCACCACCACACCGGGATAATCACCAACTGAAATCACCCCTTTGCCAAATTCCTTTCCATGTACCATTACCTGTACTTTCGGATTATTCATGCCAACCCACCAGTTGGTCGGATAACAATTGATTTCCTGTGCCTGAAGAGTAGTAATGATCGTCATCAAAAACCCTACCGTCAAACTGTTTCTAAACGCCATATAATATCAATGAGTGATTAAATAATCAAGCCCTGTTGGACATCAATTTCTTTTCCTGCTGAATTTTTATCCAGCCTTCATCATATACAAATAATACACTGATGGCGGCACATATCATAAAAAAACCCGCCAGTACAATAGCGTAAATCGGTTGGCCATCGTATATGTTTTTTACAATCCAACCATTCACCAAACCATTTACAATTTGCGGAAGGGTAATAAAGAAATTGAAGATGCCCATATATATGCCGAGTTTTCCCGCAGGGATGGAACCTGAAAGAATTACATAAGGCATTGCCAGTATACTGGCCCAGGCCAAACCCACCCCTACCATGGAAAACTTCAGCATAGCCGGATCCTTCAAAAAGAATATTGAAATCAACCCAATTCCACCTGCAAAAAGCGACAAAGCATGGGTCATTTTACGTCCAAACTGACGTGCAATTATCGGCAACATTAGTGCATACACCATTGCCACGAAATTATACACTCCAAATGCTGAGCTTACTTTGTTTCCGGCATCATTGTATTCAACCGATTTTGAATAATCACCCGATAATCCATATACATGGGTAGCCACAGCATCCGTCGTAAACACCCACATACTAAAAAGGGCAAACCAACTGAAGAATTGCACCAAACCCAATTGCTTCATTGTTTTCGGCATATTTCCGAAATCCTTAAATATATCAAGCAAACTGCCTTTTTCTGTTGATAACTCCGGCTTACCATGGTATTTTTCATATTCTGCAGGTGGATATTCCCTGGAAAAAAATACAGTTACCAATATGGCAGCTATAAAAACTGCTGCACCTATATAAAAGGAGTACTTAATATTATCAGCTACACCAGAAACTCCGGCATCTTTACTGAATCCCGATTCTGCCAGTAATTCCGGCAATATGGATCCAACAACAGCTCCTAATCCAATTAAAAAAGTCTGAATACTAAACCCAAGTGTACTCTGCTTATCTGATAAGTTATCTGCCACCAGGGCTCTGAATGGCTCCATGGCAATATTAAAGGATGCATCCATCACCATCACCATTCCTGCACCTATCCATAAGGCAGGAACCAATCCTGCCAGACTTGCGGAATTCGGTAAAAAAATCAAAGCGATGGAAGATAGAATGGCCCCCGTCAAAAAATATGGCTTTCTCCTCCCAACCCGATTCCAGGTGCGGTCACTGTAATGTCCAATTATTGGTTGTACAATCATCCCCACCACCGGAGCTACCAGCCAAAATGCCGGCAGGTGTTCCACATCTGCGCCAAAGGAACGTAAAATCCGGCTGGTATTGCCATTCTGCAAAGCGAAACCAAACTGAATTCCCATAAATCCAAAACTCATGGTAACAATCTGCGCAATTGATAAAACAGGTTTTGGATGCAGTCCGTTTTTCTGCTGACCACCGGAAGGTGCCGTTACAGCCATAGCAATCGTTTTATAATGTGTAAGAATTACACAACAGTCGAAAATAAGAAAAAAGGTGAAAGGTGCATGGTGAAATATGAAAAAAGGTGAAAAAAGTCCCCACAATCCGGAAACCCTTTTCACCTCTCACTTTTCACCTTTCACCTACTATATCACAAATCCATTCGGGATCACCGCCCCTTTCTTCACCACTACAATTCCATCTTTCACCGTATATAATGCGTGATCGCAATTTTCAAGATGAGGGCCACCATTGATGCGAACATCGTCTCCTATCCGCACGTTTTTATCAACAATAGCATTTTTAATATAACAGCGATCTCCGATTCCTAAAATCGGTTGACCGCTTTGCCTTGCCTGGTTCATATCATTGATGGTTTCGAAATAATCATTTCCCATCAGGTAACTGCTTACCACCGTACTACCATGACCGATCCGGGAACGAATCCCCACAACTGTAGTTTCTACCCGGGATGCATTTATAATAGAACCTTCCGCAATCACCGTTTTCTCCAGCGTAGAGCCGCTGATTTTTGCAGGCGGCAACATACGTGCACGGGTATAAATCGCGTTTTTATTATCAAACAAATTGAATTCCGGAATGTCTTTAGTCAGGCTGATATTCGCTTCAAAAAAGGAATAGATATTTCCGATATCCGTCCAATAGCCATCGTACTGGTAACTGCAAACCTTGTATTTATGAATTGATTCCGGTATAATTTCCTTACCGAAATCCGTAGCATCTTTTTTCTCGTTTTCAAGCAGATCAAAGAGCAGTTTTCGGTTGAAAATATAAATCCCCATTGATGCCAGGTATTGACGTCCCTGGGTCCGCATTTCGTCGCCGGTATCACTGATCCATTCCGGTAATACGTCTTTTTTGGGTTTTTCAACAAAGGAGGTAATGAATCCTTCCGATGCTTTTAATATTCCGAATTCCGGTGCTTCCCGCTCAGCAACGGGAATGGTAGCAATTGAAATATCAGCCCCGTTTTTCTTGTGGTTTTCCAGCATTTCACTGAAATCCATCTGGTACAACTGATCACCTGATAAAATCAAGACGTATTCGCTTTCAAAAGGTGTAATATGTCGCAAACTTTGCCGAACGGCATCGGCTGTACCCTGAAACCAGGTGGGATTATCCGGCGTTTGTTCTGCCGCCAGGATATCTACAAAAGCAGCACTGAATGCACTGAAATGATACGTGTTCTTAATATGCCGGTTAAGCGAAGCCGAATTGAACTGGGTTAGTACGAACATCCGATTGATATTGGAGTTCATACAGTTTGAAATGGGAATATCCACCAGTCGGTATTTTCCTGCAATGGGAACAGCGGGTTTACTTCTGCTGGCAGTGAGCGGATAAAGGCGGGTACCTGCACCTCCGCCAAGGATTACGGCAAGTATTTCTTTGCTGATTGACATATCGTTACGTTTGGATTAGATTGATTTAAAGCACTCGGGACTCTTAAGGTAATAAAGATTTATATAAGTCGATGTATTGTTTGGCACTGACATCCCACCCGAAATCAAGTTCCATTAATTTGCGGCGGATGGAATCAAACTGCAACTGATCTTCATACAATTCAACGGCACGATAAACTCCCTGGGTTATATCTCCCACACTGGCATTATTAAAGGAAATGCCATATCCGCCGGGCTCACCAATATCCAGCACCGTATCTCTGAGTCCACCTGTTCTGCGCACAACCGGCACCGTTCCATAACGCATGGCGTATAGCTGGTTCAGTCCGCATGGCTCTACCCTGCTCGGCATTAGCAAAAAATCCGCTCCTGCATACATTCGATGGCTCAGTTGTTCGTTGTATCCGATTTTGGAATTATAATACCCCATCCAATACGATCTCATGTTCTCCAATTCCTGCTCCACATGTGTTTCACCGCTACCCAGCACCAGAAAATTCATGCGCTGATCTATATAATATAAAGAATCGCCAATTGCTCTTGGTAACAAATCCGCTGCTTTTTCCCCAACCAGTCTGCCGATAAACACAAAAAGTGGCTTATCCGGATTCAGGTTAAACTCTTTACAAAGCGCCTCTTTATTGGCTCTTTTCCCTATTGCGAGCGTTTCAATGGAATAATGTTCTTCCAGATAGGTGTCGCTTGCCGGATCCCATACATCCGAATCAATTCCGTTGATGATTCCCACACATTTCCCTTTCTCATATTCGAAAAGAGCTTCCAGTCCGTTACTTTCCTGCCGCATCTCATACAGGTAACTCCAGCTTACCGTTGTCACCTTCCAGGCACTGCGAATACCCGCAGCCAGCGGATTAATCATATTATTCCAGTCCAGCACTCCCCAGCGCCAGCCATCCCAATGCGGAATATAATCGGCTTTACTCCAATCCATCCAGCCCTGGTATTGGGCGTTATGAATAGTAAGTACGGTAGGAATTGCTTCCAGATGACTGTACTGGTAACAATGTTTGATCATAAACGGGATCAGTGCTGTATGATGGTCATGCACATGTATTAAATCCGGATGATGTTTCCAGGAACTAATCCAGTCCACAACTGCAATTTGGAAAGAAGTGAACCGTTCCGGATCATCGGCATAGCCATAAATTTTCTCGCGGTCAAGTAAACCATTGATGTCGACCAGGTATAAATCAAATCCAAGTTTATTGGTGGATTCCTTTATAATGGTATAATCGAACCAGGTGGCGCCCAAATAAGCACTCGACTTATGCACGACCTCCCATTTATTTTCATACAGGAATTTCGTCCTGTACATAGGCATTACAACTTTACAAATATGACCGGCTTCTGTCAGGTATTTAGGTAATGCTCCGACCACATCCCCTAAACCACCTGCCTTTGCTACCGGATAGCATTCGGCTGATACATGAAGAATTTCCATAGAAATAATTACGATTGAATATAATAAGAAATTGAATTGGGGGGACGATCCATTGAAAAAATTTCAGACAAATAAAATTCTTCCTATTTTCACTGCTTCTGTGCAAGGTCATATTGACAAATTAAAAACCTGGACTTTATCATGTCGCAAACCAAACAACCAACAAATACAGGCGCTTTAGCAACGCTTGTAATGGTTTTCTTTTTCTGGGGTTTCATTGCTGCCTCAAACAGTATACTGATCCCATTCTGCAAAACCCATTTTAATCTGAACCAGTTCCAGAGCCAGTTGATCGGTTCTGCGTATTATGGAGCTTATTTTATCGGAAGCCTGATTTTGTTTATCGTCTCCAATGTTTTAGGGTACGATATCCTTAATAAGATTGGATACAAAAAAGGGATTATTTACGGACTTTGGATCTCTGTGGCAGGTGCTTTGCTGATCATTCCTTCGGCCAATGCCAATTCCTTTCCTGCCATTTTGGGCTCCTTATTTATTGTTGCACTTGGCTTTTCACTTCAACAAACCGCGGCACAGCCTTTTGCCATTGCATTAGGTGACCCGTCCACCGGAACCCAGCGACTGAATCTGGGTGGTGGGGTTAACTCTTTCGGTACTACACTGGGGCCCATTATTGTTAGTTTTTTCCTTTTTGGTTCAGTAACCGATACCGGAAAGGAGGTTACAATTACCAATATCAATACACTGTACATAATTGTTGCAGCGGTTTTCGCAGCTGTTGCCTTGTTTTTCTCGTTTTCAAATCTGCCAGATGGTAAAAACGATGAACGTTTTGAAAAGGCAAATAAAGCCGCCGGTGCATTGTTATTAATGACGGGAATTATTTTGGGGATCATCCTGATAGGACAATTTACAGATACCAGCAAACTGGTATTACTACTGCTTACACTTATTGCTGTAGTAGTTATACTATTTTATTCCAATGGTGCTGCAAGAAAGAGTCCCGATGGTTGGGGTGCAATGAAATATGAGCAACTTATTTATGGAATGATCGGCATATTTGTTTATGTTGGTGTTGAAGTTACCATTGATAATAACTTCGGCGCATTATTAAAAACACCCGGTTATTTTAATGAAATGGGGCTCGATGAAAGCGAAATTTCCCATTTTATTTCCCTTTATTGGGGCAGCCTTATGATCGGGCGCTGGACCGGAGCAATTGGCGTATTCAATCTATCAGCCATGGGTAAACGAATTGCGACCATTGTGGTGCCATTCATAGCTTTTGCCGTGGTGCTCTTTGCCAATCATCTTAAAGGAAACGATATAAGTGATCTTTATGGCTATTCTGTTGTGGTGGTGATTATGATCCTGGCTTTCTTTTATGGACAGGAAAAACCCGTTAAGACACTGTTGACTGTTTCTGTACTCGCTACCATTTTCATGCTGATCGGGGTATTTACAAACGGACTTATTTCCGTATATGCGTTTATGGCAGGTGGATTATGCTGTTCTGTTATGTGGCCTTCAATTTTCTCCCTTGCGGTAGCCGGACTTGGTAAATATACCAGTCAGGGTTCTGCATTTCTTATCATGATGATCCTGGGTGGCGCCGTACTTCCTCCTTTACAAGGAGTATTGGGCGATCTCAAGGATATGCATTTTTCTTATCTATTAGCAGCGGCCTGTTTTGCATTCCTTGCTTATCTTGCGCTGAAACTTAAAAACGTATTAACCTCCCAGGGACTGGATTTCGACAGTCAGATCGGTGGTGGACATTAATTGCAAGCGAATATGAGCATGACAAAAATTCCTTTAGAATATGCCATCGGAGTGGATATAGGTGGTACAAATACAAAATGTGGTATTGTTAATCGCCGCGGGGAAGTTCTTCAGTATGAACAATTGTCTACCCCGGAATATGAAACACCGGATGCATTTGTAGATGCCCTTTGTGTTCGGTTGAACCTGATGATTGATAAAGTAGGTGGAGCTGAGCTGATCAAAGGGATCGGCATTGGTGCACCGAATGGTAATTATTATACCGGTACTATTGAATATGCTCCCAATCTTCGCTGGGTTGGTGTGGTGCCCCTGGCTGATATGGTAAGCCATCGGATGCATCTGGCTACGGCTCTCACCAATGATGCTAATGCTGCAGCTGTTGGGGAAATGCAATATGGTGCTGCCAAAGGGATGCGCGATTTCATCACCATTACCCTGGGTACCGGAGTTGGAAGCGGTATTGTTGCAAATGGTCAACTTATATATGGGCACGATGGCTTTGCAGGAGAATTGGGACATACCATTATTCGTCCGGGTGGCCGTCCGCACTGGTCCACCGAATTGGTAGGATCCCTGGAAGCCTATGCATCTGCTACAGGAGTGGTTTTAACCGCGAAAGAAATGCTGCAAAACCAACCGGAAAAAGCCAGCCTGCTCAGAAAATTCAATCTCGAAGAACTGACCAGCAAACAGATTTTTGATTGTGCTATGCAGGGGGATGAAATTTCTCAGGCAGTATATCGATTTACCGGACAAATACTGGGTGAATCACTGGCCAATTTTGTAATGTTCTCTTCTCCGGAAGCCATTATATTATTCGGCGGACTGATCAAAGCCGGTAACCTGATTTTTGATCCTACCATCGAGCATATGGAAAAAAACCTGCTCCCCATCTTCAAGAACAAAGTAAAAGTTATAAAAAGCGATTTACACGAAGCCGATGCTGCCATTCTTGGTGCAAGTGCACTCGTTTGGGAGATGAAGCAGAGTAATGCGTCACTTTGAAGTTAAAAGTTAAAAATTAGAAGTTAAAAGTAAGAGGGATTCCCGTTCGGCTGATTGCAGCCGAACGGGAATTTTATTAGATACCACTAATCTTACTGCCGGATTTTGGTTCGGTTTTCAATGCTCGCTTCTTTACTTTTAAATCTTTAAAATAGCCGATTGTACCAATGTCTACATACAAACCTATTCCGGAGCCGCGCTTTCATATTTCCCTGGTGCTGATTTTCGAAGCATATCAAACTTTGCATGCGGATAAGAAATATGTTGAACAGTATGATTTCTAAATTGCTGATTAGGCACTCTGCCAACTTTCGCAGTCGGCTTAGAAATTCAGGAGGTATGCCTAAAAAGCGGCTATTTGTGTTGGGGGAAGACGATTGGTAAAATGCGGATATTTCTGCAACACAAACTGCCGTTTTTGTAAAAACAAGGTTTGAATAAATTGGTTACCAGTCCTTTTTCATCTTGCAAAAATAGTCTCCCTTTCACTTCTCACCTTTCACTTTTCACCTCCTCATCTCCCCTCTCTCATTATCATCGCTGCCGGTACCTCCCGCTGTCCTTCTTTATCGGATGGACGAATCGTTTCCTTTCCATTGATCAACATGCAGGAACTTCCACCACCATCCAGATTCAATGCTTCAACGCAACCTAATTCCACCAAAATGGAGGCCGTTTCTTCCAATGTGGCACCTGCAGCAATACCCGGATTGCGACCTTCAATTACCAAAACTATCAGCTTACCTTCTTTTGTGTAACCTATGGCTGTACGGGGGTGAGCATCCTGAATGGCTTTTCCTGCAAATTTCCATTCTTCGTTATTGGTGATGGCAACCAAATTGTTTTGGACCAGCACCGGCCCTCCTCCGATTACAGTTTCTTTTTTCCATTTAACAAGGCGATGTTTTGCAACTGCTGTATGCCGACCATTTAAACGACTTGTATTGCGGGCAGTTTGTAGGGAGAATGTCGGGATTGAATCCATGTACAATTCGAATACAGCATCTGTGACAAATGGTTTTCGTTTATTCCTTGCCGTGAATGTCCAGGCAACATCCATCTCGCCCTTTTTATTTATGCCAAGTGCACTTACAAATGGATGGTAATACAGGCCACTGTCGGCACCTCTCCCTGGAATAGTATGATTATTAAACGCCAGTAGCTTTCCTTTGTTTACTATTATATTCAAATTCAGATTGTCTTTGAATGAAAAGAAACTGGTGTTCACCACCAGCACCGGTTGACGGTTTTTTTCATAAAATCCCGATGGAGTAATGCGTCTGTTTTTGGTGGTATCGTGTTCTATTTGGAGGTTACCAGACCCTGGATCGGCAATTGCATAAAATGCACGAAAGGGCTTATTCTGGTAATTGCCTTCAAATGAAAAAACTTCCATCCCTGTTGGTAATGGACCATACGCTGCAGAACAATTTTTCCAGTTTACTTGTGCAATACTGACCAAGGGGCAAAACAAAAGGCCCAGAAAGGCCTTTTTAGTTAGAAATAAATTCATAATCAATTGAAATAACAATGACCTGGTTTAATGCGTATACTGATTTCAGGATGCTTTATAAATCTCCATCCCTGCTTTTTCTTCCAGCCACTTATTTTTTCCATAACCTGGAATAACATGGCGCTCGGAATGGTAAGAGGAACGCACCAACGGACCACTTTCCACATAATCCAATCCTAAATTATATCCAATCTCCCGGTATTCTGCAAATTCGTCCGGATGTACAAAGCGATCCACCGGCAGGTGCTTTTTGGTAGGCTGTAAATACTGTCCAATGGTTACAACATCTACGCCATTATCACGTAAATCAGTCAGGGTTTGAATCACTTCTTCTTTAGTTTCACCCAATCCCAACATGATTCCGCTTTTCACCCGCATGCCCCCTTCTTTCAGGGTTCTCAGCACTTCCATACTTCTCCAGTATTTGGCCTGGATCCGTACCCGTTTGGTGAGACGTTCCACCGTTTCAATATTATGTGAAACCACTTCGGGAGCGGCATCTATCACCTGTTGAACCTGCTCTTTTATTCCTTTGAAATCAGGTATAAGGGTTTCCAGCGTTGTATTCGGATTTAATTGTTTTACCGCTTTAATCGTATTATGCCAGATAGTTGAACCTCCATCTTTTAGCTCATCCCGGTCAACAGAAGTCAACACGGCATGTTTCACTTTCATCAGGTAAATCGCTTCCGCCACCCGCTGAGGTTCATCCCAATCCACCGGATCAGGCCGGCCGGTAGCTACTGCACAAAAGCCGCAACTCCGGGTACAGGTATTGCCAAGGATCATAAAGGTAGCGGTACCTTCTCCCCAGCACTCACCCATATTCGGGCAATTGCCGCTTTCACATATTGTATGAAGTTTATGTGTATCTACAAGAGAACGAACATGTTTATAGTTTTCTCCGGTGGGAAGTTTAACTCTTAGCCAGTTTGGCTTTTTAACTGCAGACTCAGTTTTCGGAACGGCTGCAACAACGGGTAATTCCTGCATAATGGAACAAAATTACGTTACTTCCGCTTACCGAAGAGCACAGTAACATAGGCGTTAAAAAACAGGTTCTTTTCTTTATTATCCACCATCTGTAAAACAGACTGACTGTAATATTCCAGATTAACACCCGCTTCAATGGCTGAAACCACTTCATTAAAACGACCATAATCAAAGCGGAGTGCCGCTTTCGCATGGGCACCCGGATTGAATTTTACCTCTCCCCAGCCTACTGTAAATCCGGAAGCGCCCAGATAACTATATTGACGAAAATCCTCAATCTCTGTAAAACGTTTACGGCTTCTTTCCTCTGTGGTTCGGTCAACGACATCTACATAATAAGGTTTTTCAATGCCGAAACTTATTCCTCCGGCCCAAATCCCGGTTACAGAAACGCCGTTTTTATTGCTTTTGCCACCAATCAGATGCTGCTGGCCATACCCTCCTTTCAACTGGTAAAAATTGTTGGCTTTGCCAAATACATACTGGTTTACATTACCGGTAAAGAGGTCAATACTTCCTGCATCCTTATCTTCCTTTGGATGTTTTTTTTCATTGAATTCAATCTGAATAAGACGTGTTTTGCGAGGTGTAATAAATTTTCCACGCTCATACCAGATCCCCCAACCATCGCTGTTCAGCCTTAAGCCAAACACATTATGTTTATCAAAGATGAGTTGTCCCTCCTCCTCCATCTTCAACAGGGCATTGATTCTTTCCTTTTTCTCAGCTTTCTTATCCTTCTTAGGGGATGTGGGATTGGATTGGGCCCATACCATGGTTGTCATCACAATTCCTATCGGCAATAACAAGATTTTTTTCACAGTCATTTTTTTAGGTACCTGCTAGCGTAAATTTATGCAAAAATAACAGCATGACAGCATCCGTTGTTTACGAAGGACAATTACGTTGCAAGGCGACCCATGTACAGAGTGGCTCTACTATTGAAACCGATGCACCTACGGATAACCGTGGAAAAGGAGAACGCTTTTCACCCACCGATATGGTATGTGTAGCCCTTGGAACCTGCGCCATTACTACAATGGGCATTAAGGCGCAGGATATGGATATTGAACTGGCCGGAACCACCATCGATATACAAAAACATATGGTTAGTGACCCCCGCAGGATCGGAAAAATAGACGTAATTCTTCGCTTTCCGAAAACGTTAAACCTTAGTGAAAAAGATCAAACCATTCTGGAAAGGATCGGAAATAATTGCCCGGTGTTCAAAAGCTTATCACCCGATGTTCAAATGAACCTGGTTTACGAATGGTAATTTATCTCAATCCGGCGGTCCATTGCCGTCGGATTGATTTAAAATAAATCGGCCAATTGAACAATCCAGGCAACGTTTTGCCTGGCAATAATATTTCTTCAATTCTATCAGGGCCTGACTTTCCAACGCATTGCCACAAGGTACCCCTGCGCGTTGCCATTGTTTAATCAGGGCATTTTTTTCAGCCCCGATTTCTCCCAGCCAATTCACCGCTTTTTGCTGAAATCCAGGTTGTTTCTGATACATCCCAACCGCATAGATATACGGTATGATCACATTAATAAGCAGTTGTTGTATCAATTCCTCTCCCATATGCTTCGGATAATAGGGTGCTGCTTCATCCAAAGTAAAATGATAGTGCCAGAAATCATTGGCTGTTATATCCAGGGATTTAGCCAGCAATTTCGGATGCGCTGCATCCAGCCAATTTCTGCTGAACATTCCCTGCCGGTGTATTAACATGGCCAACTGTGCCAGCCTGATTTCAGGAAAAGCCGCCGGCCGCATTCTTAACTTCTGAACCCGGCCGTGTACAAAGGGTAATTGATATTTGTGTTGAAGAAATTCAAATTCACGTTGCAATAACTGCACATAGGGGTCTGAGTTGGAATCATTCAATAAGTTGGCCTGACCCAGTAACATTGCTTCTAATTGAATAACCTGATCTTTATGCCTTGATAATATTCGGGTAGGCAGACTTTGCGCTACCTGTTCAAAAAAACTTCCATTAATTACTCCTCCCATATAACGCGCCATCCACCACCAACTTGCATCATTCCAGTTTTTGTTACTTTTTTTATATAAAAGCAGCAGCTCATTTGCTTTACGGTGTAATCTCTCCAAAATTAATTCCTGTTTCCATGCCTGCCAGTATGGAGCGGAGATTTCTGGCAACCATTCCTGGCAAACCATTTGTCCTTCGTTCTGCATCAATTGCTCGTATCGATCCAATAAAAATGTTGAAACCCGATGCTGCAAAACCAGTGTGGGTAAACTGGCGGACAATTTTTTGTCATCATTCTCCCAAACAACATGTAGAATTACATTATTGTAGGAGGGGTCAGTCTGATGGCGGTGCTGGTACCATTGGGAACTTTTAACATGTATTTCCACATGTCCCGCCCACAAGGTCCCATGCAGTAAAATCCTTGCATTCAAAAAATCAGGTCCCTGGTCATGATTCCAGGTTCCCGGATCCCGAATGGTCAATTTTTCACCGGTTTCTACCTTTAATTCATTCAGCTGAAAAAATTTTTCCTGCCAGATAAATTGTAAAAGCCGCTCTTTCATTTTTTATGAAAAATAAGCGGAGTTCAGGCACAGGTCAAGGGTTAAAACACCTGATTTTGCAATGTTTGAATCACCCTGCTCACCGGCAGACCCATTACATTGTAAAAGTCGCCACGGATAGAATGAATGCCAACCACGCCGATCCATTCCTGTATGGCATAGGCCCCGGCTTTATCATAGGGCTTGTACTGATCCACATAGTATTCTATCTGCTCCAGGGTGAGTGTATGAAATTCCACCTGAGTGATATCAGCAAAGGACCATTCCGTAGTCCCTTTTCGAATAACCACCCCCGTTATTACCTGATGTGTTTGTCCGGATAACTGAGATAAAATCGCGATGGCATCTTCTCTGTCCCGCGGCTTACCAATTATTGAAGTTCCCAATACAACGATTGTATCAGCTGCCAATACCACTCTTTTTTCTTTCAGTTCATGTTGAATAACCAGGGCCTTTTCTCTTGCGATAAAAACAGGAACTTCTTCAATCGCTAAATCAGAAGGAAAGATTTCTGCTGTTTCCTTTACCAAAATTTCAAAAGGAATTTCTGCCCATTCCAATAATTGTTTTCTTCGGGGCGATTGGGACGCCAGTATGATTTTTTCCATTACAAATACCACTTGAAAAATAATAAAGTTAGTATGCCCGCCAGCATGATGGCTTTAATCAAACTGCTTAATTGGTGAAATTCGGCAGTCTGCCGGGCTTTTTTTAAATCCCCCAAAAATTTAAGCAGTGGAATTAAAACGGCAGCCACAGTATAAATGACACCTAACCACCATCCTTTAAATAATCCAATCACCTGAATGATTAACAGACAGGCCAATAATACGCTTGTCCAGATACCAATAAACAATTTGCTGGCTGGTAAGCCCCAGACAATCGGCATGGTTTTGCAACCATAACGGGCGTCTCCTTCTCTATCCTCAATATCCTTTACCACTTCCCGAATAAGAGAAATTATAAATGCAAATCCGCTGTATAAGATCGCGTATTTGAATACATTTTTAAAACTCGCAATATAGTTGGGATCATCAAATAAACTGATCCGCATTTCAGCAAAATAAATGACCAGTACTACCCAGGCAGTTAAGAGTGATATCAATATGTTGCCGACCAATAACTGTTTTTTAAACGTGGTAGAATAAAGCCATAAAAGCAGCACACAAACGAAATTGGCAAAGCCAATGATTGGATTCCGCAATTCCCAAGAGATATAAAACGCCAGCACAATGCCAATACTCGATAAGAGGAAATGCCAGAAAATAGCCCAGCGCCGGCTGATAAAACGTTGAACAACGATGGAATCAGGTTTATTTACCTGATCAATATTCAAATCAAAATAATCATTGATGATATAGCCGGCAGCTGCAATCAAAACAGAAGAACTGACCAGCAGGGCAAATATGGGGAGTACCAGTTTCAAATGAACACCAATCGTCGGCACCAGAATACAGATATAAAACAATACCTGGGTAACAACGATGAAGACCAGATTAGGCCATCTGATCAATCGTAGAAATGCAGCTATTGTTTTCAAAAAAAATAATTAAATGATAATAAATTATTTACTAGAAACGGTGGTGTCTATCTGCCAATCGCCTCTTAGTTTCATGATTTTTTCCAGAATATCCCTGACACATCCTTCTCCCCCCTTCACTGGACTGATATAAGCTGCCAGTTGTTTGATTTCCGCCGCTGCATCTGCTGGTGCACAGGCTAATCCAGCGAGTTGCATTACAGCAAAATCAGGTATATCATCCCCCATAAACAAAATCTCTTCCCAATCCAGCGCATGTTGTTGCCGATAATTCTCCAAGACCGCCGTTTTATTCTCTGCTCTAATAAATACATCCCGGATTCCCAGTTTCTGCAGGCGTTCCCGCACAGCTTCTGATTGGCCGCCTGAAATTATTACAATCCGATAGCCTTTCTTTACCGCCAGCTGCATGGCATACCCGTCTTTGATATTCATTCGACGGGCCATTTGTCCGTCTTCCAGCAGTAACAGGGTGCCATCTGTTAATACGCCGTCTACATCCAGAGCGATAGTGGTAATTTTTTTAAATTGATCTAGAAGACTCATGATAGGTTTCTGTTGAGATTAGTTGATGGATTATCCGGATCGCGGGCAAAACTACCGAAAGCGATGAATACAAACGGGATTTTAACTACTTTAATAGTCCTAAAGCAAGTATATGAAAAAAGGAATGCGCATTTTGGTATGGATTGCCGGTATTGTTGCACTCTTTCTCCTGATTGGAGCTTTTTTACCTGGTTCTGCCACCATTTCCAGATCTGCTTCTATTCAGGCGCCGGTTCCTGCCGTTTACAATGTGATTACTGATTTAACTACCTACGATGCCTGGATGACCTGGAATCAGGTTGATACCGCTATGAAAAAAGAATACGGTCCCCTAACGAAAGGCAAAGGGGCCTGGTATACCTGGTCTAGTGAAAATTGGAAAGTGGGTGAAGGGAAATTGGAAATTACAGATGTCCAGCCTAATAAGTCCGTTACCACTGCCTTGCTTTTTGGCGGTGCTGATGAGCCAACCCATGCCAACTGGGAGTTGAAAGATACTGCCAATGCAACTCAAATTACCTGGACATTAAACGCTGATCTTGGCCATAACCCGATCAGCAGGTGGTTTGGTTTGTTTTTCGATAACATGATGGGGCCCGATTTTGAAAAGGGATTAGCACAACTGAAACAAAAAATCGAATCCGGTGAACTAAAAATTCCGGAGCCTAAAATGACTCTGGAGGAAATCAATACCCCGGCTTTTCAGGCACTAAGTATTCTGGATACAGCTGCAGTGATGGCTGATATAGGGCCGGTTTTACAAAAAGCATATGGTGAAATCGGTCAACTGATTGGAACAGCTCAACTGAAAGTATCCGGCACCCCGCTCGCCTGGTATTTTACCAGTGGCGAACCATTTGTGCTGGAAGCTGCTATCCCGGTTGATAAAGCCCCTGCATCTACTACCGGAAGAATTAAATGGAAATCCATACCTCAGGGTAAAGCAGTGGTGGTTCACTATTATGGCCCCTATGAAGAATCTTATCTGGCTTATGCCCGAATTCAGGAATGGCTTAAGGCTACTAATAATAAAGCAGCAGGTGCACCATATGATATTTATGTAGATGATCCCACTACCAAAAAATCAATGTACGAAGTTAGAACTGATATCGTTCAGCCCATTGAATAAAACTATTCTGACAGCTGTGATTTGAATGAAATGATTTCTTCAGTCAACTGCTGATACAAATCTTTCCAGTCCGGATGAGGGTTCATGATATCAAGGTGTTTCCGGATAGTGTTTTGATCTTCCCGCATAGCCGGACCGGTTTGCCACAGAAAAGGATTGCCGGTTGATGCACCCGCTTCCGGTTCCAGCCGAATAAAGGTCTCCTTTATCAATGGTAGAAGTAACTCAAAAGAGAGTTTATTTTCCTTACATAATTGAAATGCAATACTGTACATCAGGTTGGGGAAATTATTTACCCAAACTGCGTTGACATGCATGCGCAAACGTTGGTGATCATTTACAACCTGGCAGGAAGCTCCAAGTGAATGAACCAATTCCTGCAATACTAACAGATCCTCCTCCAGACTGGCCTGTATCAGGAATGGAATCACTCCGCTAACCGGTATAGTTCCTCTTAAACTTTGAAGAGGATACAATATGCCTGTTCGATTGGTAATGCCCATTAATGCTGTCTGAGGAACCGTGCCCGCAGTGTGAACCACCAGTTTATCCTCCATTCTCCATTTTAGCATTAATTCAGGGATGGCTTTGTCTGCCAGAGCAACGATATAGAGATCGGCATCCGGATTGATTTCAGCATGTTGGGTAGTATGACCTGCATTCAGCTCCTTTGCCAGCTCGCGGGCAGATTCTGCCGTCCGGTTCATTACCTGCAGGATAGTATGCCCCTTTTGAACCAGCATTTTCCCAAGAGATTGGGCAACATTACCTGATCCGATCAAAACAATTTTCATGTCGTATTTTTGATCCCATGAAATTAGCACAAAAGCTGGCCCTGAATTACCTGCGCGCCAAATTGAATTTTACTGCGGTTTTTTCCAAACGGAAAGCTGCCGAAATGGCTTTTGAAATTTTTGCTACCCCTTTTCGGCGATCAAAGAAAAAAGAAGCCCCCATTTTCGAGAAAGCAGATCGTCTTTTTGTACAGGTCGAGGGAAAACGGGTAGCGGTTTACCGGTGGAATAAAGGCGGTATCCGGAAAGCCATGATTCTGCATGGTTTTGAATCTTCATCCATCAATTTCGATCGCTATATTGGACCCCTTATTAAAAAAGGGTATGAGGTAATTGCTGCAGATGCGCCAGCGCATGGTGCCTCAGAAGGAACCCAGATCACACTTCCCTTATATGTGAAAACCATTTCTGCCGTGTATACTGAATTGGGCCCGATTCATAGTTTTATGGCCCATTCTTTTGGCGGCATTGCGATCATACATTTTTTAGAGCAGGTGCCGCATGATGAGCAGGTTCGGGTGGCGCTGATTGCACCTGCCACTGAAACCACCACCGCCATAAAAACGCTGTTTAAAATGCTGCAGATGGATGAAAAAGTGCAGGAATCGTTTGAAGAAATCATTATCGAAAGAGGCGGAGTGCCATCTGCACATTATTCTATTTCCAGAGCACTCCAGCATATTCTTGCACAAATCTTATGGATTCATGACGAAGACGATGATGTTACGCCCTTAAAGGATGTTAAACCTATAATGAAAAAATCGCCCGCCAATATTGAATTCATGATCACCAAAGAATTGGGGCATCGCAAAATTTACAGAGAAAATAAAGTGGTTAAAAAAGTGGTAGAATTTCTTTAAAGTCCCTCTCTTCCTCCCAGCATGGGAACAAAGGAGAACTTATCAAAGATTTCTTCCGAATAGCCGCCGTCTGCCAGCTTGGTCAGTCGAAGCATGCGCTGTACAGCTCCTTCCCCTAATGGAATGACCATCTTGCCGCCGGTTTTAAGCTGGGCAATCAGTTTTTCCGGAATAAATGGGGCGGCTGCAGTAATAATCACTTTGTCGAAGGGTGCATAGGTTGGCAAGCCTTCAAAACCATCTCCATAGAAAAATTTAATATTCGGATATTTTTTAAGATAGCTGAATTGTTTGTTGTGATCAAACAGTGCTTTTTGTCGTTCAATTGTATAAACCTGGGCTCCCATTTCTGCCAGCACACAGGCCTGATAAGCACTTCCTGTTCCAATTTCAAGTACTTTATCAAATGGTCGGATCTCCAGCAACTGGCTTTGATAGGCAACTGTATAGGGCTGTGAGATGGTTTGTCCTACTGCAATGGGAAAAGCTTTATCCTCATAGGCTTTTTCGTCAAAAGCCGAATCCAGAAAATAATGACGGGGTAATTGAAGAATGGCATCCAGTACATGTTCGTCTGTAATGCCTTTCTCCTTTAAAAGATCTACTAGTTTCTTGCGCAGTCCCTTATGCCGGTACGTATCTTCGAATCGTCTCATAAACATCCGCAAGATATAGAAAATGCAGGTATGCCGTAGCTTTCCTTACAATTTCATATCGCTGATAATGCCTTTGATCCGGCTATCCAGTTCTGCTTCTTTTTCGCCAAATGAAGCAGCATCCGGTAAACTGGTAAACACACTGAAATAGAATTTTATTTTAGGTTCGGTACCACTGGGTCTTGCAGAAATTTTACTGCCATCAGCCAGTATAAATTGTAAAACATTGCTTTTCGGTAACGCTATTGTCCATTCTTCACCAGTTTGCAGATTCTTGCCTTTTTGCAATTCATAATCCAATAGCTGCACCACTGCTGATCCATTGATTGATTTAGGCGGATTACTGCGATACCCTTCCATCATGGCAGCGATCTGTTGTTGTCCGTCCATGCCTTTTTTCGTAATGGAAATCAGGTGTTCTTTGTAATAACCATATTGAACATAAAGTTCAATTAGTTTCTGGTACAGGCTCTTACCCTTATCTTTTTCATATGCTGCCATTTCACAGAGAAGAGCAACCGCACTTACAGCATCCTTATCGCGAAGTTGTGGTCCGATCATCAAACCATAACTTTCTTCGCCACCAATTACATAATTTTCTTTCCCTTCTTTTTCTTTGATCAATTCGGCAATCCATTTAAATCCGGTTAAAACATTATAACAGGAAATAGCATTCTGCCGGGCGATTTCATCAATCAATTCAGTGGTAACAATGGTTTTAACCACCATATCATTCGACTGTGCCAGACCTTTTGCTTTTCTTGCTTCAATCATATAATTAAAGGCAAGTACAGCTGTTTGATTACCATTCATCAACACCCAGTTGCCATCACTGTCTTTAACACCAATACCTACACGATCTGCATCCGGATCTGTTCCCAATAAAATATCGGCATTAATTTCTTTTGCTTTTTTCAACCCCAGTGCCATAGCATCCGCTTCTTCGGGATTCGGATAATTAACTGTTGGAAAATTACCATTTGGTACACTTTGCTCTTCAACAATAGTTACATTGGTAAATCCGAAATCAGCCAGTACATCCGGAACCAGCGTAATGCCTGTACCATGGATGGGGGTGAATACGATTTTTAAATCCTTTTGGCGGGCAATTACATCCGGGTACACACTCAGCCCTTTAACCATCTTTCTGTAAGCAGCATCCATATCTGCACCAATGAGGGTGATATTCTCCTCTCCTCCTGAAAATTTCACTTCATCAACCGAAGCAATTTTTTCCACTTCCTTGATTACATTCCCATCATGCGGCGGCACCAGTTGTCCGCCATCATTCCAATAGGCTTTATATCCATTATATTCTTTTGGATTATGAGAGGCGGTACATACCACCCCACCCTGGCATCCAAGTGTCCGGATACTGAAGCTCAGTTCAGGAGTAGGACGCAGTGCTTCAAAAAGAAATACTTTAATACCGTTTGCGGCAAAAACATGGGCGGTTGTTTCTGCAAAAAAGCGGCTGTTATTCCGGCTATCGTGTGCAATAGCTACTTTGATTTCCGTATTGGGGAAAGAGGCTTTCAGGTAATTGGCAAATCCCTGGGTAGCCATCCCTACGGTATATTTATTCATCCGGTTGGATCCAACACCCATGATTCCACGCAATCCGCCTGTTCCAAATTCCAGGCTCCGGTAAAACGAATCAGCCAGTTCGGTTGGATTATTCTCTACTAATTGTTGTATACTGGCTTTGGTTTCGGCATCATAATTACCGTTCAGCCACTGGTCTACTTTTGCTTGTATTGCTGCATCCATATGGTTCGCTTTTTTATCGGGGTTGAAGATATAGAATCTGAATGGAATCTGTTTAGCTGGTTAAAACGTATTTTTAGGTCTTAAATAATATGTTTCGTTGCACAAGACTAAGTTTTATATCCGTATAATTTTTTTTCTGATCTGCCTTATGGAAGGCACAGGTGAAATTAAAGCACAAACAACGAATGATACTGCCTTTACTCAACACACAGATTCAATAATACCTGATTTATCAATCCAGGCAGCAGCTCCGTTAGCTGGTTCAATGGGTTGTTATTTAATTCCGCCTCCCTCCCGCAAATGGTGGGTGGCAGGCGGACATGCAGCTGTATGGACCGGCACCTATATCGCCCTCAACAAAGCCTGGTACGATGGCTATGAGCGGCAGGGATTTCATCTGTTTAACGATGGAAAAGAGTGGAACCAGATGGATAAAGCCGGCCATATCTGGACTACCTACCAGCTCGGCCGCTTGTCTGGTGAACTTTGGAAATGGGCGGGATTAAAACATAACACAGCCGTTTGGCTGGGTGGTGCCAGTGCCATGGCCTTCCAGAGCATAATTGAATTGCAGGATGCCTACTCTGCTAAATGGGGCTTTAGCTGGTGGGATATTGCCGCCAACACCACAGGAGCTGCCGCCTATGTTTCACAGGAACTGGGATGGAAAGAACAACGGATTCAGATAAAAATGGGTTATTTCCCCTACCGCTATCCGAATGAGCTCAGAGCCCGTCAAAAAGAATTATTTGGAGCCGGATGGTCAGAACAGATACTTAAGGACTACAATGGCCAAACCTATTGGGTAAGTGCTAATATGGATCGGTTTTTTCCAAAAGCCGGTTTGCCGAAATGGCTGAATATTTCACTCGGCTATTCCAGCGATCTGATGCTGGGTGGCATGGGAAACAGCTGGACAAACGAAGATGGAATATCCGTCAACCGGAATGATATTAAGCGGGTTCGACGCTATTATTTATCGGCCGACGTCGACCTAACTCGGATCCCTACGCGAAAAAAATGGGTTAAAACAATCTTCACCGCTCTAAATGCCATTAAAATTCCTGCTCCGGCTTTGGAATATAATAACGATGGAAGTTTTAAATGGCACTGGCTGCACCAATAATCATTCAAGATAGGCACCGGTTACCTGCTCTCCTTCTACTGTTACATAGATATGATCCTGCATGGTGGTAGCCAGACTTATTCCTACATAATCCGCCTTCACCGGATAGGCTTTATGGGTACGTTCTACCAGGGTAAGAATCTGAATTTTTTCGGGATGATGTGCCAGAAACGGTTGTAAAGCATATAAAATCGTTTTGCCGCTATTGGTAACATCGTCCACCAGCACAATCGTGCGATTCGAAAAATTGAGTTCCTGACTCAAAGAAATAGTGGTTGGATGCCGTTTGTCTAATCCTATTTCAATGATTTCCGATTTCAGTCCGGCTATTTCATGGATCAGTCGCGAAAGCAATCTAGCCATAACCACCCCGTTATCTTTAATCCCGGCAAGAATGATGGGCTCCTTTGTTCCGATTAACGCTTCAGCCATTTCATAAGCCATTCGTTCCAGTTTTTTGGAAGCTGCCGGTGCATCTAGTATATATTTTCTATTTGTAGACATACTTGAAATTCAGGGCGAAAAATTACAACAAATCATTGAGCCGGGAAGAAATCACTTAATTTAGTTGAACAATACCGTTCTTATGCATTACCTGCAACAAATTGCCTTCGTATTGTTACTGCTTGCTGCCGTTTGGTTTTTTTCCAGACAGGTAAAGTTTATACGACGGAATATTCTGCTTGGAAAAGAAGAGAATTATTCCGATCATCCTGAGTTGCGGTGGAAGAATCTCTTCCTGCTGGCATTTGGTCAGAAGAAAATGTTCAAAAACCCATTGGTAGCCATAATGCATTTTGTGATTTATGCCGGCTTTGTAATCATCAATCTGGAAGTACTGGAGATTGTGCTGGATGGTATCCTGGGCACCCATCGTTTATTTACCGGTTTTTTAGGGATGGGATTCTATCGTTTTCTGATCAATAGTTTTGAATGGCTGGCTCTGGGTGTGCTGGTTTTTTGTGTGGTATTTCTTATACGACGAAACCTGCTGAAACTCCGTCGCTTTATGTCTAAAGACCTGGATGGATGGCCTCGTTCGGATGCCAATTATATTCTGCTTACGGAGATAATACTGATGCTGCTTTTCCTCACAATGAATGCAGCTGATACGTTGTTGCAGGAACGGGGGGCGGCAGCCTATACAACCCATCCTACCGGATCATTTGCTGTTTCTTCTCTGCTGCATCCCCTGATCAGTGGATTTAGTGATAATGGTCTGATACTATTGGAACGTACCTGTTGGTGGTTGCATATTGCCGGAATATTAGCCTTTCTAAACTACCTGCCATTTTCCAAACACCTGCATATACTACTGGCCTTTCCCAACGCCTATTATGCCCGTTTGGAAGAACAGGGTAAGATGAAAAACATGCCTGCCATCCAGAATGAAGTATTGTATGCCATGCAACCGGAACTTGCCCCTACAGAGGCAGGTGAAGCACCCTCTTTTGGCGCCAAAGATGTAATGGATCTGAGTTGGAGAAATCTGCTGGATGCCTATAGTTGCACCGAATGCGGACGTTGCTCCGCTGCCTGTCCGGCTAATATCACCGGTAAACTCTTATCGCCCCGAAAAATTATGATGGATACCCGCGATCGCCTGGAAGAAGTGGGAAAAAATATAGATAAAAACGGGCAGTTTGTGGCGGATGGAAAAACACTTGTTCATGATTATATAACAACAGAAGAACTCAGAGCCTGTACAAGTTGTAATGCCTGTGTGGAAGCCTGTCCGGTTAGCATCAATCCGCTGGAGATTATTTTTGAACTGCGCCGGTCCCTTGTAATGGAAGCCAGTAATGCCCCCCAGGAATGGAACGCCCTATTTTCCAACGTGGAGAATAATTTTGCTCCCTGGAAATTCAGTCCGGATGAACGCGATGCCTGGAACAAAAATTGAGATCCAACAATGATAATTATAAAGGTGACTGATTCTGGTCACCTTTTTTGTTGCCTGCAAAGGCTAGTTTTAGTATAAATCATCCATTATGGCAATTTTAGAAAATAAAGTGGCAATTGTTACCGGTGCCGGATCCGGAATTGGCAGGGCTATCGCACTTGCTTATGCGAAGGAAGGTGCAAAATTGATTGTGTCGGATATAAATGAGGAAGGAGGTGTTGAAACTGTCAATCAAATTAAGAAATTGAATGGAGCCGCCATTTTTTTTAAAGCAGACAGTTCTTCTATTGAAGATAACCGTCAATTGGTGGAAAAAGCTGTTCAGGAATATGGTGGCTTGCATATAGCCTGTAATAATGCCGGTATTGGCGGACCAATGGGCGCAACCGGTGAATATCCCATTGATGGCTGGAATAAGGTAATTGGTATAAACCTGAATGGTGTATTTTATGGAATGCATTTCCAACTACAGGCTATGATTAAATCCGGCGGAGGCTCCATTGTGAATGTTGCTTCCATTCTTGGAACCGTGGGTACCCGTTTTTCTCCGGCCTATGTTGCCGCAAAACACGGCGTAGTTGGATTAACCAAGGCAGCGGCATTGGAATATGCTAATCAGGGTATTCGGGTAAATAGTATTGGTCCGGGTTATATCCTAACTCCGCTTCTGACTAATAATCTGGATGACGCTACTCTTGAGCAGATCAAATCTCTCCATCCCATTGGTCGATTGGGCAAATCGGAGGAAGTTGCTGAATTGGCTCTTTGGCTGAGTTCAGATAAAGCCTCTTTTGTTACAGGCTCCTATTATCCGGTAGATGGTGGATACCTGGCGCAGTAAAGAAACACCGATATTTGATCCAAAAATAAAATGCGATACCTGGCCCTGGGTGATTCCTATACAATTGGAGAACTGGTACCACTTTATGAAAGCTTTCCTTATCAGATGGTTCAACTGGCAAGAAAAGCCGGATGGAAGCTGGATGCGCCGGAAATACTGGCTAAAACCGGCTGGACAACCGACGAATTAATCAGGGCGATAAAAGACTTTCAATTTCAGCCCCCCTACGATTGGGTGAGCCTGCTGATAGGTGTAAACAATCAATACAGAGGGTGGCCAATTGCAACCTATTCGATCGAATTTGTTCAATTATTGGATGATGCCATTCAATTGGCAGGTGGACGAAGAGATCGTGTTGTGGTGTTATCCATTCCTGATTGGGGCGCAACTCCGTTTGCTGCAGAGCGTAACCGGGAAGAGATATCAAATCAAATAGATGCGTTCAATAATGTTAACCAACAGCATGCAAAAGAGCAGGCTGTTGGTTATATTGATATTACGCCAGGTACCAGGTTGGCTCTTACTGATTCGTCCTTACTGGCTCCTGATGGATTACACCCGTCAGGTCTGGAGTACCGGCGCTGGGCCCAGGACCTGTTTCATTATCTTTCCCAGAATGCAGGAGGCTCAATGCCCAGCGCCCTCAGGTAAACGTACCCTTGTCCGCGATGATGAATTTCATTATCGATCAGGTATTGGATGGTACTGATATTCGTTCCCTCATAAAACCCAAAGGCTTTTTCCACTTTCTGAAAGCGGACCGGCTCAATGGCTGGCCAATAGGTATTTATTTCTTCAGTTACCTCATCCCAAAAATCGAGTACTTCTTCTTTGGTAGCAGGTCGCTTACTACCACCCGTATGATCCACATGCGGCCATTCACCGGTTGCTACTCCTTTTACACCCGGTCCAGCAAGTGTTGCCATTTCCATTACCAGTTCAAAAAAAGGGCGCATCCCCCCTATTGAAAATTCAAATAATTCCTTCTCAGGAAAAGCCAGGATCACCCGGCGGGTTAATTTTCTATGTCCCTGCCAGTGATCCAGCAATTCAGCAGCTGAAAGAAGTTCGTTTTTTACAGGGTTGTTCAATGTTGTATTCATATTATTTGTTTTGATACAACAAAGAAAAGGGAGGGTAGTGACAGCCCTATGTCAGGAGGAAAATTATTTCCAGCCGCCTCCCAGGGAGCGGTAGAGTTCGATGGCGGCTGTCACCCGATCTTTCCTTAGAGAGGCCAGCTCCAGTTCACCTTGTAATACATTGCTTTGAGCAGTAATTACTTCCAGATAATTGGCCATTCCGTTTTTGAATAAAAGATCAGCATTGGTGATTGCTTTTTGCAGCATTCCTACTCTGTTTTGAGCGATGGCTTCCTGTTCTTTCAGCTTATTTATTTTAACCTGTGCATTACTTACTTCTCCAACTGCACCCAATACCGATTGCCTGAATTGTATCACCACTTTTTCTCTTTCCACTTTTGCCAGTTCATATTGCGTCTTTAGTTGTTTTCGCTGAAAGAGTGGCTGAACAATTCCACCTGCAGCCATTCCAAATAAAGAGGCGGGCATAGAAAACCAGTTACTTGCTTTAAAGGAATTAATACCTCCTGCTGCTGTAATAGAAAGTGCAGGATACATATTCGCTTTTGCAATCCCCGTATTTGCATTCGCAATTGCTAACTGTAATTCCACTGCTCTTATATCCGGTCTGTTTTGCAGTAAGGAAGCCGGAACACCTGTAGACAGCTCATTGGCAATGATTGTTTCATGTAATTGCCCCTTCCTGTTTATGGCAGAAGGGTTTACCCCTGCTAATACACTAAGCGCATTTTCCTGAATTTCAATCTGCTGCTGAATAAATGGAATTAGTTGTGCAGCTACCAGTCGCTGCGCTTCTGCCTGTTGTATGGCCAGATCGGTTACCTGCCCTGCATTATATTGATGGCGGATTATGGCAACTGTACTATCTCCGAGGAGAAGGTTCTTTTTCGCAATTGAAATCTGGGCATCCAGCATAATCAAATTATAGTATCCGGAAGCTATTAAAGAGATAAGATTGGTTTGGATGGCATTTTTTGCCTCATTGGTTTGCAAAAATGAACTGGCTGCTTTTTGTTTTTGATTTTTAATCTTACCCCAGATATCTGCCTCCCAGCTCAATTGTGCAGAAAGGGAATAATCTTCAATATATGATTTGCCCAGGAACTCACTTAGACTGAGGCCATTCAGGCTATTGTCGGATGGGCGGTTAATTGCTGCTGTAGCCTGTAATTTTGCTTCCGGAAAATAACCCAGCTTAGCCTGACTTACAATAAGTTTGGCTGCCTCTATATTTTTTACCGCAACCTGCAAATCAAAATTATGTACCAATGCACTGTCAATGATTGTTTGCAATGTTGTATCCGTAAAAAATTGCTTCCATTGAATTGTTGCAATGCCGGATGAATCCGTTTGTTCTGTGCCTCTGAAGGAGGCCGGTAATGAAGGGTCAGGCGCCGCAATATCCTTTGATATTTTACATCCACTTAAAATTATCAGCATAAATGCGAAACCTGTATATACTACTCTTTTCATTTGAGTTGCTTTAAAATAAATGAGATTTAGTTGGCGTATTCCACCGGATTGGTAATCCATTCCTCTTTTGCGACAATTTTTTTGCCGATCAGTTTTTCCTGAAGGGATTGAAAGATGACAAACAAAACAGGGATTATGAAAATACCCAATAGTACACCCGTTAACATGCCTCCCACAGCTCCTGTTCCGATTGAACGGTTCCCCATTGCAGATGCACCTGTGGCAGTTAATAAAGGAATTAATCCTGCAATAAATGCAAAGGAGGTCATCAGAATAGGACGCAGTCGCAATCTGGCTGCTTCAATTGCTGCCTGGCGAATCGTAAGTCCGGCCTGCCTTTTTTGAACAGCAAATTCGATTATAAGAATGGCATTTTTTGCCAGTAAACCAATCAGCATAATTAATCCAACCTGTACATAAATATTGTTTTCAATTCCTGCAATATTTATGAAGGCAAATACACCCAGTAAGCCTGTAGGAACGGAAAGAATTACTGCCAGCGGAAGAATATAACTTTCGTATTGGGCTGCCAATAAAAAATACACAAATACCAGTGACATAATAAAGATCAAAGCTGTTTGAGATCCGGCACTTTGTTCTTCTCTTGTTAGTCCCCCCCATTCAAAGGCATATCCTCTAGGTAAATAACTGTCTGCTACTTCCTGAACGGCTTTCAGGGCCTGGCCTGAACTGTAACCCGGTTTTGGAATACCATTTATGGTAACGGCATTGAACAGATTATTTCTGGTAACAGTTTCGGGTCCGTATACTTTCTCCAGACTTATCAGCGATTTTACCGGCACCATTTGTCCCAGTTTGTTTTTCACCTGTACATCGTTTAAGGTGGATGGATCAATCCGGTACTCTATATCTGATTGCAGAATTACCTTGTATTGTTTACCAAACCGGTTAAAATCTCCAGCCTGAAAACTACCATAGTAGATCTGCAGGGTCTGCAATAATTCATTTATGGAAACGCCCGATTGTTTAGCTCTTTCTTCATCAATAGTTACTCTGTACTGAGGGTTGCCGGTATTAAAGGTTGTAAATGCATAAGCGATTTCGGGCCGCTGCATCAGTTCGCCAATAAAGCCATTGGCGGTGGCACTCAGGTCTTCCAGTTTGCCCCCTGCCCTGTCCTGAAGAATTACTTCAATTCCGCTGGTATTTCCAAATCCCTGAACGGTGGGTAAGGTAAATGTAAACAGATCCCCAGCTGATATAACTGAAAGTTTCTGATTGACTTCTCCCAGAATTTCATTTATATCTTCCGTTTTGCCACGGGTACCCGGCTTTTTAAGTTTTACAAAAGCCAATCCGCTGATTGGACTGGTAGCATTGGTAATGATATTCATCCCTGCTACGCTATAGGACTTCTCCACACCTTCCACCGTTGTTATGATACTGTCCACCATTTCTGTAACCTTACGGGTTCTTTCCAACGATGATCCGGCCGGCATGCTGAGTGAATACAAAAAGATACTCTGATCCTCTGTTGGTATAAAACCAGTTGGCGTTTTCTTTACCAGGAATACCGTGCTGATGGTTATAAGTACCAGGGCAGATAAGGCAATCCATTTTGTTTTGATCAGAAACTTCAAACTGCTGGTATACCGGTTGGTCAGGTTATTGAAGCCGGCATTAAATGCGTGGAAGAAACGGTCTTTTATTCCAGCCGGTTTTTTATCACCCGAATGGTTGTTTTTCAGGAATAAAGCAGATAAAGCAGGGCTCAGGGTCAATGCATTGATGGCGGAAATCAGAATGGCTATTGCCAGCGTAAAGGCAAACTGTTTATAAAATATTCCTGCCGGTCCCTGCATAAATCCTACCGGAACAAATACGGCTGCCATTACCAGTGTTATGGAAATGATGGCTCCCGATATTTCATTCATACTTTTTATGGTGGCTGCTCTTGCCGGCAACTTTTCATCGGCCATTTTAGTATGCACCGCTTCCACCACCACGATGGCATCATCTACCACAATTCCAATTGCAAGGATTAAAGCAAAGAGGGTGAGCAGGTTGATGGTAAATCCAAAGAGCTGCATGAAAAAGAATGTGCCCAAAATTGCCACAGGAACAGCAATTGCCGGAATTAAAGTGGAACGAAAATCCTGCAGAAAAATAAATACCACCAAAAATACCAGGATAAAAGCTTCTATAAGCGTGGTCTTTACTTTTGAAATGGAAGCATCCAAAAACTCTTTTGCAGAGTACGGCACAAAAGTATGTACCCCCTTCGGCAAGTCTTTGTTTGCTTTTTCCATTATTTCATTAACCGAAGTAAGAATATCATTGGCATTGGAACCAGCAGTCTGATAGATCAGGATGGCAGTAGACGGACCATTATCAACTTTGGCATCCGAGGTATAATTAAAGGAACCCAAATCAACTCGTGCAACATCTTTTAACCGGATGATCGCACCGTCTGTATTGCTTTTTAAAATGATATTCTCGTAGTCTTCATTTTTATTGAGTTTGCCTTTGTAGGTGATGATGTATTCAAAGGATTCTTTACTTCCTTCACCAAATTTTCCCGGTGCTGCTTCCAGGTTTTGTTCCCTGATAGATGCAAGTACTTCCTGTGCTGATAAATTATAGGCAGCCAGCCGGTCTGGTTTGAGCCAGATCCGCATAGCATAGTCTTTTGCTCCAAACAAAGTGGCCTGCCCCACTCCCTGCACCCGTTGAATTTCCGGGACAATATTGATGCGGGCATAGTTCTGCAAAAAAGTTTCATCGTAACTGCTGTCGCTTGCATAGATGGCAATGGCCATAATGATACTGTTCTGCTGTTTCTGGGTGGTGATTCCGGTTTGTAACACTTCCTGTGGAACCAGGCTGGTTGCTTTGGCTACTCTGTTCTGAACGTTTACAGATGCGATGTCGGGATCAGTGCCGGCTTTAAAAAAGACACTGAGTGTCATAGAGCCATCATTGTTGGAATTGGAGGTCATATAGGTCATATTCTCGACTCCATTGATGGCTTCTTCCAGTGGTGTAGCTACCGACCGTGCCACTACTTCTGCACTTGCACCCGGATAGGCGGTTGTTACCAAAACAGCGGGCGGAGCGATATCCGGAAACTGTGTAATTGGTAAAGATGTAAGTGAAACGATCCCGACCAATACCAGTAATATGGATATTACGGAGGATAAAACGGGACGTTCTATAAATTTCTTAAACATGAAATAAGTTGTTCGGTTAATTGAAATGAAAGGCTTTCGTTTTAATTACGGGCTGCGATGATCGTTTGCACTACACTATCTAATGAAATCGGCTGTGGTACGATTTCAGCCCCTTCTCTCAGGCGTTGTAATCCGCTGAAAACAATGGTTTCGCCAGGTGAAACACCTTTTTCGACGATATAATTACCTGCTGACTTTCCCCTGATAGTTATCTGTTTGCTGGTTACTTTATTGCTGTCCCCTACTGCAAATACAAATACTTTGTCCTGCAATTCGTAGGTTGCCTCCTGGGGTACAATCAGTTTGTTCTCCAGTGAAAATGGAATCCGGATTTTTCCTGTTATTCCGGAACGCAACAGGTTTTCATTATTGGCAAATACGGCTCTGAAATTGATGCTGCCGGTACTGCGGTCAAACTGGCCTTCTACCAGCTCAACTTTCCCTTTTTCCTTGTAAATAGTATTACCGGCCAGCTTAAGTTCTACAGCAGGAATATTGGCAATTTTTTCTTCTGCAGTTTTACCGGGGATGCTTGAAAAAAAGCTAAAAAAATCAGCTTCACTCATAGAGAAATAAGCATGTACGTTTTTTACCTCACTGATTACGGTGAGCGGTTGCTGTTCACCCTTGCCAATCAGGCTGCCCTGCTTAAAATTAATATGACTGATATAACCACTTACCGGTGCTGTGATCAGCGTATAGCCAAGGGTGATATCCGCACTATTCTTACCTGATACCGCCTGCTTATAGGCAGCTTCAGCTTCGTGCAGGTTGGCTTTGGCAACATTTAATTGAACTTCGGAAATCACTTTATTGGTAACAAGTGGCTGCAGTCGGTTAACTTCTACCTGTGCTTTTTCTATAGCAGCCTCGGCCAATTGAATGGTTGCGGCAGCGCTGTTGCTGTTCTGGCTGTATTCTTTACTGTTGATACGAAAGATGGGCTGCCCTTTTGAAACCCATGCGCCGTCTTCCACATAAATTTTGTCGAGGTAACCGCTTACATTCGGGCGGATTTCAATGGTTGCTGTACCCTGAACAGCTGCAGGGAATTCCTGCCAGGTTAGAACCGAACCGGTGTCCAGTTTTACTACAGGTAAGCTTTGTGGAGCAGCAACATAAGAATCGGTTTGGTTGTTTGCACAGGCAGCTGCTATCAGGATGGCAGCATAAATGAAATACTTCTTCATAACGTTATTTAATCGTTTAACAGTGTTAAGTAATTGATCTAAAAAAAACAGTTTTTCAACCGTTCAAATTCGTTGGCAAAAGCAAGCGTTTTTTCTCTTCTGAAATCCTGATCAGGTTGTTCTGACCGTCATAGAGGCGACAATTCCATTTAATGCGTCGGACAATACCTGTCGGTTTATTTCATCCGTGCTTAATCTGTTGGTCATATTGATGGAGATGAGCCCATGTACTACAGACCAGAAGGTATAATATTTGATATCAATATATTCGTCGGTGCGCATGTCCTCGGGAATTATTTCTGCAATTTTATCCCAGAGCATATTGGAAGGAACCTGCATATCCGGACAGGCATTTTCCATAACACAACAATTCACTTCAACTCCATACATCACCTGGTATAATTCCTTTTCTTCGAAAGCAAAATTCCAGTATGCCAGCCACATGCTTTTCAATTGTTCAATGGGGTCTGCATGTTTGCGTTCGGCTTCTTTCATTTGCTCTGCCAGTTTCAGATAACCGATTCTGGTAAGTTCTGTAAGGATCGCATCCTTATTACTGAAATATTCATAAATAATGGGGGCCGTATATTCAATCTTATCGGCAATTTTCCGCATACTCAGCGCAGCCCATCCTTCCTCTTTTACAATAGCCAAAGAGGCGTCCAGGATCTTACACCTGGTTTCGTCCTTTAGTCGTTGTATGCGGTCTTTGCTTCCCATTTTATTACTGCGTGAAATAATTTAACAGCGTTAGCAAATGTACGGTAATACAAATTTCACCACCAAATTTATTTTGTTAAAGGATTGTTGGAAGCCTGTTTGGCTTTGTATGGATGGGTTTGGCAATTCGCTTAAGGTATACTAAACCCAGTTTTGACCATGTACCACTAACCGTTTATTAACCGTCTACCAACCGTTCATCTACCGTTCACGGACCGTTTTAAAACGGTTCATGAACGGTAGATGAACGGTTCAAGAACGGTGGATGAACGGTAGATGACTTAACTATAGTATAATGATACTACTAGTTAAACTGGCTGTTTAGCTTGTTGTAGAAAGTTTGTTAGATGGTGAATAATAACAGGGCCGCGCCCGACGAAGACCGCCATTGTCAATCAGGTAGTACAACTAAAAACGCCCGCCTTGCTTATCAAGCTTCGGCGGGCGTGGTCGTCCTGTCGGGACAATTTTCGAACCATTTTTTAGAGGATTTAAGAAGGTTGGTATCAAAAAATGGAAGCGTACTATTTTAATTTACAATCATTTATTTGCTTAAGACTATAGAATAACAATAAAATGTAAAAAATTGGAAAGGAAATTATTTAAGGTTAGAACTTCCTACCCACGCATGTCCAATCAGATTGACCTGTTATAAATTTCCATAGATGTAACAATGGCTCTATCCTTTATTTGCTTGGCGAGAGTTGCCACATTGAGCACAAAAATGACAGACTCAAAAGGCTAATTGGACCTATCTATGATCTATAAAAAAGTCCTAACAAGTAATAATAGTTTTTTGATGTGCCGCTTAAGAACCAATAACAGTTAACGATATATCAGCTTTACCCTTTAAATACGAGTTAACTACTGCTAATAGGCTTAATTGTTCAGCACTGGGATTGTCACCTGAAAGCCCGGGCTGAACAATAAACATTTCAAACTCGACGGGATAACCCTTCCTTGCTATATCTTTTAAATAGGCTATTTTTTCTTTAGTGCCTAATTCTATCCTTGAACAAGTCTTCCCTTTTTTCTTTTTAGTTTCCCGTCTTAATAAGTGTTCAAAGAACTCTTTTGACTCTTTAAACTTCCAGTTTATTGACTTTAATGCCTGGCCACATACTTCGTAAAGATCATCAATAAGTTGTCTCGGTTGACCAGCATGGGCAAATTTTAAGTGGTAAAGTTGAATGTTGATATACTCCTCATATTGTTTTACAGAAATGATATCTGCTATTTCGCCGCTATAATCATCGTCGTAGATGATATCATAATCACCTTCTTTTAATTCGGATATTATTTTATACTGTATGGAGTCAGTTACTTTCGGGTCAACCCCCTGTGATTCGCTGCTTAAATTTACTCCTGTCCAGTCCTTTTTAATAATATTTTCCTTGGGATATGCTGGAATTACCTGCTTTAACTCTACATACTCGTTCCCAGTTAATGATGAGCCATCAACAAACCACCATGTCACTGGATTTTCGTAGAAGAAATCCTCAATTGTGTACTGCTTCCTGCCTATTTTCACAAAATACCTTTCATTGGCTCCTGCGAATCTTTCGATTTTGAAGTCATCGTATTTCCCGTTATTAAAAAGAACCTGCTTGAATTTTATTGTTTCATTGGGAGTGGTTAAAGCAAATACTAATTCCCCTCTTTCTGATGCATCTATTAACTCTAATTCAGTGTTATGTTTGTACCGATTCAATTATGTACCACCATTCCGGGTGAAAACTGTACCACTCAGTAGGGGTGTAAATGTAGTTTCATTTTAGATAAATATGCTTTGATATTTATGCCTTTTAAAACCTACTACTGAAAAATACTTTGGACGACAGTCCATTCCTTTTCTTTCTTTTTTGGTACTTTTTTCTTTGCATTTTTTTGAGTTTGTTTTTTTTGTTGTTGTGATCGTTTGTAGTTAGTATTTACAGTATGTTTGTGGTACCGGTAAGAAGCGGAAGCGGGCTCTGCTGAGGAGCAACCTGTCAGGAATATCACCGGTTATCTGAGCATTCTTTCACCTGTTTATTTTTTAGCTTGTTGCAGTTTTTTGGTTTCCTTCATCCGGAAAGATTTTCCATTCATATTGACCAGATGGGCTTTGTGCGTTAGCCTATCCAGCAAGGCAGCTGTCAACACCGTATCATTACCGAAGACATCGTTCCATTTATCAAAGGCCAGATTAGAGGTGATGATAGTGGATTTAATGCCGGTTCGTAAAGAGAGATGATTAAACAGCATTTCTGCGCCGGGTTTATCAAAAGAGATGTAGCCAAACTCATCGCAGATTACGAGGTCGTATTTTTCAAACTTAAGTTCCAGACTACGCAAGGTGCGGCTGGAATGTGACTCCCGGATTTGTGTAAGTAAGCGTGATACAGTGGTAAATAGGACCGTATGCCCTGCATGGCAGGCTTTTATTCCGAGTCCGATGGCAATATGCGTTTTACCTGTTCCGGGGCTCCCACCGAGGATTACATTCTGTCCGGCAGTAATAAAATCCAGCGTTTCCAACACAGGCAATTTATCCATTGCATCTGTGGGTAGTTCGGTTCGTACAAGGTCTTGCAGGTGTTTTAGTTGTGGGAAGCCGGCATTGCGGAGTTGAGCCTTTTTACGGTTAACCAGGCGGGTTTCTAATTCTGCCTGCAATAGTTCCAGAATCAATTGCTCATACGGCGTTTTTGCTTTGGTTGCTTTTATTAAAATTGATTCCAGATTAGTGCGGAAGGTTGGAAGCCGAAGCTCCATGCTGATTTGATTAATATGTCCAAAGATCTCTTTGCTCATGATATGATAGGTAAGTAGAAGTGATTAATTAAAATTCATCAGAGAATTCATTTCCAGCAGATTTTGCCGGGAACGTAGTTCAATGGGATCTGCCGCTGTTGCTGAAGTGGCAGCTTGTATGGGCTCTGCTGACTGATTGCCAATGGTAGCCAATACATATTCTGCTGTAATACCCGAAGGGTATTGACGAACTAAGCGATCAACACAACCCCGAAGTCGTTGTTCTGTTATGTCATGTAACTGGCAGTATTGAAGCAATTCAATAAAAGCGCGTGACTCCCCCTGGAAGTAATCCGCATACATGGTCTGCAACCAGACCGGAGCCTGCTTCAATGCAACGGAACCGGCCACGGCACCTGGTTTTCTGTGAAGGGTAGTGAGGTAGTGATTCAGGTCGATCTGCCAGCCATAGCGCTCATAGGAGCGCTGATGTGTACACACGACGGTATTGTTTTCATAGATGCGTAAATGACTGGCATACACTTTTACAAAAACCATTCGGCCACTTAAATGATCCGGAACAGAATACCGATTGGTACCAAAACAAATGGTGGCGTATTTATCCACGCGCAGGTGTTCACCACTAAAACATTCCATCCTGCCTGGGTAGGCGTACAGCTTGCTGCGCTCAAGTTCCAGTCTGGTAGCCGGACTATCCTGGTCCTTGTTCGGATCGCGTGCATTGAGCTCCACCACCCGGCTGCTCAGGTATTGCTGGGCTTCCTGAAAACTGGTGAACTCATCTTTAAATGCAAAAACCTTGCGGCGGATGTATTCCACACTACGCTCCACGTGTCCTTTTTCATTACCCCGGGCGGCATTGCAAAACCGCCACCTGAACTGATACCACCGACTGAGTTCCAGTAAGGCTGCAGTAGGCTGTTTTTCCGTTTTGCCGACAAATTGAGCAATGGCAACCCGCATGTTATCGTAGACCATCTGATGGAATACTCCCCTGGCATGGTCAAAAAAGAGGATGTGTGCTTCTTTAAAAGCAAGACTGTCCTGACGATGGAACAATACAGCAAACCGGTAATTACTAAAGGCACTGGTGAATACGGCCAGGTAATACCGACGGTACTGGCCATCCAATTTGAGCTTTACTTCAGCCCAGTCAAACTCACAGATCTGTGCGCCGGTATAACCCTGACGAATAAATGCTTCCCGAGAGCTGCGAAGCTTTTTTTGAATGTAGTCGCAAATAACCGAATAGCTGATGTGATGACCAGCCGCTAAAATTCGCTCATGAATATCTCTTTTACGCATCCGTTGCTTCTGACGGCCATCCAGAAGTTTTGCTTCATTTTCCTGTAAACAGGTATGAATAATATCGATAATATCAGCTGTGAGCTTGCGTTTAACACGACTGGAGCTGTCATAGGAAGGGCCTTTTTGAAGGTATTGACCAACCGGATTACCCGGATCCTCTTGTTGCTCCAAAGGTGCCGATTTAAACCGCTCATATTTATCAAGCTTGTCTTTAACTGTATTGCGGTGAACTTTTAATTGCGAAGCAATCTGGCGGATACTTCGCTTTTCCCGATAATAAAGTAAAATAATCTGATGATTCGTTTCCACATCCAGCATTTTGTGCCCATTTGTTTTCAACACAAATGGACGGGTTTTTACCCGTTCCAGGTGGTACACTTTTCAACCGGAATATGGTACACTTTTCAATCGGTATATACACATGCCACATGAAAATAATCTTATTAACTATATAGAAATAACCGGAGGCGGGTTAGTACAAATTAAAGCCGGAGTTGGAGGTAACGATTTAACCCGGGCCCAAGCTTTTATTGACTTGGTTGGGTTGGATAGAGTTCCGGGCCATGTTAATTACTCTGATAAAGATGACAGGTGGGATAATCGCTTGAAAGTGGCCGATATTGCCCAAAGGCAATTTAATAAATATACGAGTGCCGTACCATCTACTGATATCGAAACAATAGTCGATCTAGCTAGAACAACGGGTTACTTCTCAATTTGGTATTATCAATTTATAGGACATGATGAAATCATTGGAGCGCTTCTTAACGGTATTAATGTTGGAGGAAATCCTTTACAACCTTTTCCTGGTTCGCATACGGGCTCGTTCGATGATGCGAATCATTATAATACAGTAGCACGACCCTGCGTTTGGGTTGATTTTCCTGAATGTGTTAATAATTACAGATTACATTACACGGATTATATGGGATAAGTTGTCGCTCTACAATTGACTTCTTGACCATCGACTCAAATACTGTATTTTAGTTGCTTCAGCAGAATTGCTTTTATCTCAACTAAAAATAAAGAATCTTTTCATGGATTGGAATTAGGTGCTACATATAGAGTAATTTTAGGCGGAGAGTTTAAGTTACGTTTAAGAATAGAACATGAGTAATTATTATTTAAAGGATAATTCCTATGAAGTCCACATTTTAAAGGATGATGATGTTCTTTTCACCATTAAAAAGTCCTATAAAATGTGGGGTAAAACTTATTGCGAAGTTTTTTCAAACACAGAGCTAGTTCTTAGAGTTAGAAAACTGGAGAAAATATTTGGAATTAAATATGAGGTTATTTTTAGTATTTTTCCGGATCTTTCAATAAGGAGAGAAGGAACAAAGCATATATTATTTTTTGGAAATAGAGTTTATTCCGTAGTTTCTAATTATGGGTTATTCAAAATTTGGTACGATTTGTTTTTGAATAACCATAAAGTCGGAGAACTGACAATTAATCGAAAGAATTGGACATTTGGTGGTAAATGGACATTAGAGCTTTTGGATAATACTGATGACATAAATTTATTTTTAATATTAATCGGCATTCAATCAGATAGTGGAGTATGAATTATACAAAATACTATGATTATTAAGAGAATACTGGCTACATTTTTGGATTACATGTTGATAACATTTTTTCTGATCTTTGTGTTAATAATCTTTGGAAAGCAGAATACTAACGGTTCCCATTCCATGAATGGGCCATTATTTTATATACCACTATTTTTTGCTTTCTTATATTTTATAGTATTTGAATATTTTTTTTCTGCAACGATTGGACATTTAGTTTTTCGACTTAGGGTAATTTCTGATTTTACCGATAAACTTACCATTAGACAAGTCTTTTTAAGACGTATACTTGATCCTATTGAATTGAATTTGTCTTTTGGAATTATTGCTTTTATAGTTACACTAACTAACAAAGAGCAAAAGAGGATAGGCGACATTATTGCAAAAACAAGAGTTATTTCAACCTAAATTGTATTTTAACTTATTAATTAAATAAGTTAAAATATGATATATCATCTAAATCATTTTTGTTATTTGCAATACGTTCTTCTCCAAGGTGCTTAAAAGTTGATTTTCCAGAGTGATTCATGGAGAGATGGAATTATTATTGTTTATGTGCATATATTTCTAGCCAACTTATAACTGATACTGTGATTGATTAAATTATTGTTAATGCAAAACCGTTTACTATATTGGTTTATTCAACACATTATCAATCACTTGCATATTCCTGTCGGGACCACCAGAGGAGGTGAGAAGTTGGAAGTAGGAAGTACGATTTGGTTCTTACAGCAACCATCATTGGATCCTGCAAATATGCGGGAGTATAAATTGAAGAAGCGATTAAGGTTCAATTTTCCAATATGTCAAAGAACTAAGAGAAAACTCCTCTGTGTAAATTCTTTAGTTGCACCGGCTCCATTGTTGCGGCAATGGTCAGAATGAATTCCCCTTATATTATTAGTCTATTTTTTTTCGTATTTATTACAGGTATTTCAGGTTTTTTTTGGAAAAAGCTGGAGATGCAGTTTCGTGATGGGTTAAATGGAGGATCTGCGGTATGGTTTGGTTCTAGTCGCGACCACCACAGGAATTAAAAATTTAGTTACCAATACTTTGAAAATATTGTAATTAAATTGCTGAACAGATGAATACAGCACGAATAAAACACCTTTAAAACAAAAGGAAGACATACATCTTGAATTTAAGGAGGCTGCCATGGCTTTGCCTGGTAACCTTTTTGAAACGATCTGTGCTATGCTTAACCGGGATGGCGGTGATATTTTATTAGGTGTTGGTGATAATGGAACAGTTAAAGGAGTTGAAGAAATTGCCATCTCAAAGATGGTAACCGATTTGGTGAACCTATCCAACAACCCGCTAAAGCTCGATTCGCCGTTTATTCTTTTTCCGCAGTTATATGACATAGATGGCCGTAAAATTATTCATATTCAGGTACCGGCAAGTTCGCAGGTACATAAAACTGGTAAGATCATTTACGACCGAAGCAATGATGGTGATTTTAAAGTAGAACAACCTCATCGGATTGCTGAAATGGCGAATCGTAAGCGCAATCATTATACGGAAGGAATTATCTATCCTGCTTTAAGGATGGAAGATTTTAAGCAGGAGCTTTTTCCTAAAATACGGAATCTGATTCGTAGTAATAATCCGGCTCACCCATGGTTGGCATTGGATGATCGGCAGATGATGGAAATTTCCGGACTATGGAAAAAGGATTACCTGTCTGCCCAGGAAGGATTTACATTGGCTGCTGCTTTATTACTTGGAAAAGATGAGGTTATTCAACATATTATTCCTCACTTCAAAATTGATGCGCTGCTTAGAATAAATAACATCGAGCGTTATGATGACCGCCTAAAAATTCAGACCAATCTTATTGAAGCCTATGAGCTTTTGATGGATTTTATAAATAGGCACCTGCCGGATAAATTTTACCTGTTAGGTGATCAACGTATAAGCCTTCGCGCCACCATCTTTCGGGAAATTGCAGCAAATCTGATTATTCACCGGGAATACACGAATGCTGCACCCGCGACTTTTGTTATTTATTCCGACCGTGTTGAGACCGCAAATGCCAATAATCCCCATGGCGAAGGTCCCATTGATCCGTCTAATTTCGTCCCCTTCCCCAAGAATCCACTTATAGCCAAATTCTTCATTCTATTGGGAAGAGCAGAAGAGTTGGGTTCCGGGATATTGACTACTACCCGATTAATGAAAGAATATGCAGGCAGAGGCAAAGCTGCTTTTATTGAAGGTGAAATCTTCAAAACCATTATTCCTTTACCCGGCGGGAAGGACATTACCATAGATGATACTGTAAATGATACTGTAAATGATACTGTAAATGATACTGTAAATGATACTGTAAATGATACTGTAAATGATACAATAAAGAAGCGCCTTATAACAATAATCCTACTGCTACACAGAAATCCAGGCTTACGAATAAATGAGTTAGCTGATAAATTAAATGTATCGGAGGTAACAATTAAACGGGACATGCAAAAAATGAGATCCCTGGTAGAATATGTAGGTAGCCAAAAAACAGGAGGCTATTTTCTAACCCATTACATGCTCTCAAAGTTGAATAAAAAGTAATTACTCATTTGGAAGAGTTAAACATCGATAAAAAAGTACAACTTTTTCGTTCTCTTTTCAAGGACCGGGAAGATGTTTTTGCAATGCGTTGGGAAATCCCGGCCAGTTCACCAGGCGGGGTGGCAAAGAGCGGTTATATGCCAGCTTATTTGTATGATCCCAACAGATTAAGAGCACATAAGATGAGTGGGGGCACTTTTCAGTCGTACACAGATAAAAAATATTTGCCTCTTACAGATGCCCAGCTTATCAGGCATTTTAACGGGGAGCAGCTTATTGGAATATATCCTTTGTTACAGGACAATACCTCCTGGTTTATAGCTGCGGACTTTGATGAACAAAATTGGATTGCTGATAGCAAAAAAATGCTGAAATATTGCCAGGCGAACAACATACCTGCCTATCTGGAGCGTTCCCGCTCGGGTAAGGGAGGACATGTGTGGATATTTTTCAGTCAGGCTTATGCTGCGTTTAAAAGCAGAAAAATATTCCTGTCGATTCTTGCCGAATCTGGGGTGATTTCAGTATTTGATAAAAATTCTAGCTTTGACAGGTTATTCCCCAATCAGGATTCGCGTTCGGGAAAAGGACTGGGCAATCTAATTGCTTTACCACTACATAGGCTCGCATTAAACACTGGGAATAGTTGTTTCATAGATCCGGAAACCCTCCTTCCATTTCCTGATCAATGGGATTATCTGTCAAAAATTGAAAGGGTGAATATTCAACAGCTGGATGAAATTTACAGTGCAATTTCAAATGTCGGCTACAGCAAAATAATTACAGATAAATCCGGTAATAATGGAGGCCTGCAAATAACTTTAGATAATACTTTACGACTCAACCGGTCTGCAATACCCTTTGCACTTATCAGTTTTTTAAAAGATGAATTGAATTTCGCTAATGATGCATTCATTATAAAAAAGAAAGCCGGAAAAAATACTTTTGGAACAGAACGTTATTTCAGATGTATAGATGAATCTGAATATGAAGTCGTAATACCAAGGGGGTTTGCGGGTAAATTATTGAGGTTTTGTAAGGAAAACGGCATTTCTTACAGCTTTAAAGATAACAGGCAAAAGAAAATACCGACATCGTTTAATTTTCAATCATCCTTACGAAACTACCAGCTTCCAGCTCTTGAAGCGGTACATAAAAAGGAAATGGGGGTGCTGGTTGCTCCGCCCGGATCAGGGAAAACAGTAATTGGATTAAAGATTATTGCAGACAAACAGCAACCAGCATTAATTGTGGTTCATAGAAAACAGTTGTTAGAACAATGGGTAACAAGAATAGAAGCTTTCCTGGGAATTCCCAATAAGGAAATAGGAAAAATTGGAATGGGGAAATCGAAAATTGGTAAGCATATTACCATTGCTACTATTCAAAGCCTCGTGAAGGAAATCGGAAAAAATGAAGCGATTCAAGTAAAAAGAACTAGAAAATATTTTATGAATGCAACTAAGCAATAATACTAAATGGGGAATCTCAACAGTCATCGTTCTGGTGTTGGCGCTGACATATACATTGTCAAAAAATAAAATGAATGTATCTGAAATTCTAGATTCTCCTTCGATAACCACGGGTACATTGACTCAAATAAGGTACGAAAAAGGAAAAACAACTCTTGGAGATTATACTTTTACAGTGGGAGATGTTAAGATAAACAGTGTTAAGGGTGATGGCAGGTTACAAGCAAAGGCAAATCACTTGATAAAACGTAATTTTCCAGTAATTTATAATTCTAAAGATCCATCAAAAAATGATCTTCTAATTTTCCCATCTGATTTCGAGAAATATGATCTGATATTTCCAGACAGTTTAATTTGGGTCGAGAAGAAAAATATTGGAAATTAAGTGAATGTGAAATGATTATCTTATTTATTCCTATCATTATGGATTTAATGGAAAAGAGAATGACAATGAAATTTGAGGAACGGGCAATCAGTAGGATTATGGCATGCGCATCTACGATCCATGGTTGGGAAGGTTCCTAAGTGTAGATCCATTGACTAAAGATTATCCTTGGTACACACCGTATCAATTTGCAGGCAACAAACCAATAGTTACAGTAGATGTCGACGGCCTGGAAGAATACATTATTCATTATAAATATGAAGATGGGAAGGCGACCTTATTAAGGAAAATTGATAATGGTCAGATTCGTATGGTTGGGTTGGGCGATAATATGAAGCCAGTAGTATATGATAAACGAACTGGCAAGCCAATGGCATCTGCTGAATTAGGCAAAGTTCAGTATCAATACTATGATGCGTCAGGTAATCGCTTGAATATGAGACGAAATTACGAAGGGAAATATGTGCAAGGTGATAATGAATTAATGCCGGTTGGTACAAATAATTTGATGATGTCTGTTTACATTGGTCTTAATAACCCTACTTATAAAGATGCAGCTGGCGAAGATCAATACGACCTATCGAAGGGAACCTCAAGATGAGGTAGATGCTGCGGCTATGCGACATGATATGGATTATGATCTGGCTGATGCTGCAGGTGCAGGTGATGCTTTTTTTAATAGAGAAATTGCACCGGCAGATAGAACGTTGGTAAACTCGGCCAATAAGGTTATTCAAAAATCCCGAGAAGGGGCGTTGGATAACATCAAAGGCAAACCTGTAAGCCCAGAAACAGCGAGTACAGCAAAAGTGGTAAGAGGTTTTTTTGGTTGGATATTATCGGCCCCTGCGTTAAAGGGGGAGTTGCCAAAAAGAAATGTAAAACCTGACCCGCATAATATAAAGTAATGAATTGGGTATAAGAAAGGGGCAAATGCCTCTTTCTTATTTTAATAACTCTTTGCGTACTTCGGAAATAAACTGTTCTTCAAAAATCTTTTTATAGGTTCTTTTTTTAAAATATCCAATATCTTTGGCCAATTACATCACTTCTCCATATTTCGCTGCTGTTGTTAAAGCGATCTCAATGAATGTATCATTCGGAGGATCGTATTGAACATATGCAAAACAAAAGAAATAATCCTGATCGTCTGTTTTAATTCTACAATAGTAGCTTCCGTCTCCGAGGTCTTTTCCTTCCTGAAATTTTGTAGTATCAAAATTTCTATATTCTGGGTGTTTGAGATAGACTCTGGCAACGGCTGCTTTGACAGAATCCACTGAAGTGGTCTCGAACCGGTATTTTTTGATATTACCTATTACACCGCCACAAGAGTAAAGAATGATCAGCATTAACGATATACTGATAATAAAGCTGTTTTTTTTCATGGTTGTTGGATAAGCTCAACGAGCTTCTGTTATTTTTAGATATCCTTCCTTGTGCGTGAGGAATGCATTACGGGAAACAAGATATTTCTCCATTGCATCAAGGTCTTCATTATAGATATTACTGCTGAATTCCCATGCCCGCTGTAACATCCGTATATAGGCATCAGCATCCCGCTGTTTGGTTAGTTTTTTTAATGCTCCCATATAATCTTCCCGGTAAACAGTTGGAATGATGATTTTAGCCATTCCTTTTACACTAAGTTCCGCGTTCATCATTACACGCGCCATTCTTCCATTGCCATCGAGGAATGGATGGACTTCACTGATCATAAACATCATGTAAGCTGCTTTGGCAAAAGGATGTTGTATTAGTGAGTACCAGTCAAATCCTTTTTTAAGCGTACCGGGTACCAGTTCCTTATCTACGAACTCAGTGCTTCCCGCACGATTATTTTTATCCTTGAACTCGCCGGGGTTTTTTGTTTTTCTGGCATGAAGCAGGATGGCATGACGTTCTTTTAATAATCGTAACAGATCATCAGGCGTAGCCGGCACGATGGACATTGCCTTGCGGTTGGAGACGATCTGGTACGTGCCAAGAACATCATGAGAATCTTCGTCCCTTGATGGCAGGGGAGTTGATGTTGTAATGATTTGCCTGGCCTCATTAACAGTAAATTCAGTTCCTTCTATATAATTGGAAAAATAGCTTTCAAAAAATGCAAAATTCTGGTAAGATCCGATCGTCTTATTGGGGTCTGGATAATCCGGGTATTCTTTTTTTGTCAACTCTTCATAAACGGATTCAAAAAGTTGGATGCGGTCAGGATCTACCGGTTCACCCAGTACGCGTGCTCTTGCAATGGGACTGATAAGTCGCTTTGATAGTCCTGTACCGAGAAGATCAGTGATGAGTTGCTTAAGGTCGGCCAGCTCCTTTTCCATTCCAAGTGCAGGTGCAATTGCTTTGGCGCGGTCCCGCACCTCGTTCAATGCCTGTTCTCCTTTTACGCGCAGAAATCCTTCAATTTTTTCTTCTAATTGTTCCCTGTTTAATGTTTTCGATTCTCCCCCCACTCTTTTTGATCGCTGAAGATTTTCCAGGTAGGCTCGCGAAAGGCCGGATGCTTTAAGATTGCCAAAAAAGAGAATATCATCTTCGAGAGGGTCCGGACCTTTTGAAAAATGGAGCATTAGCCCCGGCAATTCTACCAATCCTTTATAGCTACGGGTCAGGTAAAGATGCCCTTCCGGTGTCGGCATTCTTTCTAATGCGCTCCGGTGACTTAGAAAGGCATCTGGAAACAGGTCAGAGACCAGCCGGTACCAATTACGGCGAATGATCTTTTCAGGAGGCTCTTCTAGACTGGAGGTATATACCCTGGGGGCTATTTTTCGCAACAGCCCCAGTTTCTCCAATTTTCCGATTTCTTTGGACCGTTCCTTGGATCCGATAATTATTTCTTGTAGCCTGTTCATGGTGATTTTTTCCTCCTAATCCCCCTATCTATTATAATTTGGAAATATTTTAACCCATAAATAGTATAATTAGAAATATTATAACCCAAATATAAATATAATACTACCATATATGCCAAAGTTGGAAATAATTTATTCCAAATTATGGTAGAATGGATATTTTTTGGCCTAAATGTACTGAATCCTGCATTACGTATCCCGGCTAAAGGCGATATAGTTGCTGTTCAGGAGTGGGTGAAAGATTTGAACGATCAGCCTAAGAATGCACAGAAAAGGATTATGCGCGGGAATGATATTTTTTCGCCAGCCGCTTGATCTATTTTTTAAATGTGGGCATGGCGATGATCTTATAACTCATGAGATTGACTTCTTTTACGGACTGTTCCAGTCCGGTGAGGACGGGTGTTTTTTTGGCGTCCCGTATAATAGATCGCAGTGGAACAAGGAGGCCAGGTACCAATACTACCTGCATGGACCATTTGCCAGAACCATACTTGGTCAGCAAAATGTACAGGGCATTGATTATGCCTATACCCTGCAGGGTTGGCTGAAAGGAGTAAACAGCCAGCACCTGAATCCGGGTCGTGATAATATCAGCCAGGCAACCTATGCCATTGGACTCCTGAACAATGGTGAAACAGTAGGGAACTCCTATCAATATGACCAGTTAAACAGGCTGCTGCGGGTCAATGACCGATTATACCATAAAATTGACCATTCAACAGTTTAATAAGCCAAACAAGGTATTATGTATTGCCATATACAGTATTTAAACTATATCTTTGTTATGCACATGAATGGATAATAGGCCAATAGCAGAAAAAAGGAAAACTCCCTGTTGGAAGAGTTAGATTATTAATGGCAAAAATTGTCATTACCTAACAAAAAGAAAAACCCTGGTGTAAACTCTCTTCGAATAGTTAAGTATCAAAGTGGAGGTCGATGCATTTGCCTTTGTGTTATGCAGGACGACCGTATTGCCTGGAATTCTTTTACTTAAACGTTTTGCCATGAATAAACTCCTGATCAAAAATCTGAACAAGACCTACTCCAATGGAGTGAAAGCCATCAACAACATTTCATTAGAAATAAGTAATGGTTTGTTTGGATTGCTTGGACCAAACGGCGCCGGAAAATCATCGCTCATGCGCACAATCGTAGGTCTTCAAGCTGCTGATAGTGGCGAAATCATTTTCAACAATGTAAATGTTGAGGATGATCCTTTCTTCCTTAAAAAACAATTGGGTTTTTTACCCCAGGAATTCGGAGTGTATCCCAAAATTGCTGCATATGACCTGTTGAACCACCTGGCTATTTTGAAAGGAGTTACCGACGCCCATGAAAGAAAGGAACAAATATTATCACTTCTACAAAAAGTGAATCTATATGCTCATCGGAAAAAAGAAGTATATACTTTTTCAGGTGGCATGAAACAAAGATTTGGCGTTGCCCAGGCATTATTGGGCAATCCGAAGATTATTATTGTAGATGAGCCCACGGCAGGACTCGACCCGGAAGAACGCAACAGGTTTAACAGCCTGCTCAGTGAATTGGGAGAAGATATCGTCATCATTCTTTCCACACATCTCGTGGAAGATGTTCGCAATATGTGTTCGCAGATGGCCATTATCAATAAAGGATCTGTTTTACAACAAGGCAGTCCCAATGATTTGATTTCAGGCCTTCAGGGACGCATCGGACGAAAGCAAATAAAAAAGCAGGAGCTTGACAGCTATAAAAGTGATCACCGGGTTATATCCTCACAATTCATAACCGGCAATCTGAATATTCATATCATGGCCGATAGAATGCCTGATGGGTTCCAGCTCATAGACCCAACTCTGGAAGATGTGTATTTCTCTATACTTAACCAGCATTCAAATTAATCATGACTGCCTTATTCTTATTTGATATAAAACGATTCTTCAAAAGATGGAGCACCTATGTATTGCTTATATTGATTGTTGCATTGGGCGTAGTGATAGGAAAAGATGCACATTTTACAATAAGCGAAAGTGTATATCAAAATTCACCTTACCAAATTTCTTATATCACCGCACTCTTCAGTTTATCAGCTATATTATTTTCAACCATTTTTACAGCCCGGTATGCAAACATAGAGCTGGACCATAATTTTCAGCAGATATTTTTCAGCACTCTAATCAGGAAAAGTCAATTTGTTACAGCAAGATTTGCATCCTTATTAATAATCAGCTTTTTACCAACCATTTTATTTACAGGAAGCTTTTTATTCGGCCATCAATTAGCGGCATCCACCCTAAAAAATGAGTCTGTTTCATTGCTCTATTATATACAACCTGTTCTCTTGTTCACATTCATCAATACGCTTTTTATAATAGCTGTGTTAAGTTTTGCAGGATGGATCTCAAAAAACAAACTGATCATTTATGTTAGCGGACTATCGTTGTACATGATATATATGGTCACCCTCATCTATTCGGGTTCACCTTTAATGGCAGGCTCATTGCCCCAATCAGAACAAGCAAGGTTTATCAGTGCTATTGCTGATCCGTTTGGGATGTCTGCATACTTTTATCAAACATCAACCTGGACAGTTGAACAGAGAAACACACAATTGATTTCCAAAAATGGATTATTTGCCTTAAATAGAATTATTGTCGTACTCGTCTCTTTATTGCTGTTTTATATAAGTGTTATAAAATTTAGTTTTTCAAAAAAACAATCAAAGCACACATCCAAATCAAAAGAAAGCGCACACGAGAATAATTTGGACTTCAGCTATAAACGAATACCTACACAGCATAATACCCAGGCTCAGGCAAAATCGTTGCTTTCATTTTATAAAATATATTTAACTTATATTGTAAAAAGCATTCCGTTTATATTGGCATTATTGTATGTACTTTTTACGATAGGAATGGAAATGTATGCAGCAATTGAAAAGGGCCTCAGAATTCCTCAACAATATGTTAGCTCAGGATTAATGACCACTACAATTATTCAGCATTTTTATGAATTAGGTTTGATCATACTATTGTATTACTCATTTGATATTTATTGGCGAAGCAACACTGTTCGTTTTAGCCTGATTGAAAACAGTACCGCCAATACCTCAACTGCTTATTTTGCAAAGTGGATCTCATTGATGGTGGTAGCATTAATTTTTACCGTTGTTTTAATTATTGAAGGAATTGTATTTCAATTATTATATAATTATCCGGCTATTGAATGGAAAGTGTATGGCAGCCTTTTTATTTTTATCACACTACCGTTGACTTTAATGAGCGGATTTCTATTATTGATAAAAAAAATAATCAACAGGAAGTATATTGGATTGAGCGTTGCTATACTATTCGTTTTTATAATGGCAACATCCATTGGTAAAAGTTTTATCACGCATCCCCTGGTGAAAATATTCCGCGTCATTCAGACAAACTACAGTGATATGAATGGATTTGGCTTGTATGGTTCTGCATATTTAAAAGGAATATTCTTTGGGCTTTGTTGCTTGATAGCATTACTCAGTATCTACAACCTGGCAAAGAAAGCCAATAGAAGCTGGCAGGTGTGGATGCTGTTAATTGGGGCTGTTACTATATCTTTTTATACCGGAATAAAATTATTGGATGGATATAAACCTAAAAGCGAAACAGCTGTTTTAACAGCACAGGCAAATTATGAAAGGCAGTATCGTAAATACAACAACCGTCCACAACCAACCGTTACAAATATCGTTACAACTGTAGATTTGTTTCCGGAAGAGAACGCTTACTATATAAAAGGCACCTATATACTTGCAAACAAAACTAATTCAAACATCGACACCATCCTGGTTAATTTTGCGAATGATTTTAAAATAAAAAGTGCAACCCTTCAAATTGGTGATGAAATAATAGCAGTCAAAGATCAGTATCAGGTTCTTGCACTTCAGAAAGCTTTAATGCCAAATCAAAAAGCAACTTTTCATTTCAATATTTCCTACCAGTGGAAGGTGGTTAATGGTCATCAATCATTTAATGCTATTGTTGAAAATGGTTCCTTTATGCGTATTAGCCGATACTATCCTCATTTTGGATATATAATGGAAAATGAAATTGAAGATGAAGTAATCAGGAAAAAATACAAAATGGGTGACAAATCGGTCAACACAAGATTTGACGCACCGAAGACTATAAATGATGATTTCATTACACTTGATATGACGATCTCTACATCAGCCAACCAAACAGCCCTTGGCGTTGGAGAGTTAACCAAAAACTGGAAACAACAAAACAGGAATTATTTTCAGTACAAAAGCAATGATCCAATTCCGTTTCGGTTTGCTATATCTTCTGCTCAATATGCAGTAAAAAAAGAAAACTATAAAGGCAAGAGTTTTGAGATCTATTATCACCCGACACATGCAGAGAATGTAGATCATCTCCTATACAACGCAAGATTAACCATGGACTATTGCGAAACTAATTATGGGAACTATCCTTTTAAAACAATCCGCTTTGCAGAAGTATCCGGCTTTACCAGGGGCTTTGCAGCTACGGCTTATCCTACTACCATTTATATGACTGAAAACATGATTTTTCACGCTAATATTAAAGCAGATAAGCAACAGGATGTGATCAATGAATTAGCCGGGCATGAACTAGCTCATATGTGGTGGGGAAATAATCAAATAAATCCTGACGACAGAGATGGATCGGCCATGCTTACAGAAACATTGGCCATGTACACCGAAATGATGTTGCTCAAAAAAATGCATGGTAAGGAAAAAATGTTGGATCGAATAAAAATGCACCTCCATATTTATTCCTTCAGCAAAGGCTTTTCAAGTGAACAACCATTGTATAAGGTTCAGGCAGGAGAAACCCATATTTCATATTCAAAAGGATCTGTAGTGATGTATCTATTAAGTGAATTAATAGGTGAGCAAAAGGTAAATGAAATACTTAAAAGTTTTTTTGAGAAACATAAATATCCGAATCTTAAACCTGTTTCAACAGATTTGTTAGAAGAACTATACCGGTTAACGAACCCATCTCTACATTCTAAAATTGATACATTGTTTAAAAGAATCGAGCCACTAAGTCTGCAATTGCCATTAACAACGGAAAGTTCTTTCAGACAATAGTTTTTTATAAATAATGTCCATAATTCTCCACTAATACACATAATTCCCTATACTCCAGGACAGTTGGATGACAAATTTTCTGAATACATGTGAACCAAAACCAACCATTTATTTTACTTTACAAATTGCAAGAGGCCTATCGGCGTATACGATTTGCTTTGAAGGTCTCTGGCTTTTTGCTGCAGGCTAACCTGCGCTTTTTCGTTCAGTGAGGCCGACTTCGCCCAGCCAGCGATCTGCGCCGCATCATTCGTAAAAATTATTTTTTGGCTGTAATAATTGAACACCTGCTTTTTTGCCGAGCGATTTCCCATCATATCCACCGTTTCAGCCTCTGCGGTGAGCTCATATAAATTACCATCATTGGGAAAGTTGTATTCCAACAGTTCGTTTTTCCATTTGCCATTGTTCAGTTTTACGCTGCTTTGCGGTACTGTTTCGGTAGCGTCTGTAACAAGATTTTTCAAAACAAGCTTCCACTCCACTGAAAATATTTTGGTTTTCAAATAATTCGAATACTAAGTTCGAATCCCGCTCTATCACGAACTTTTTTAAATCCCTCAAAACTGCATTTGCTTAAAAATAGTGTTAAAGCAAAACCGTTTACAATAATTATTTATTCGCCACATTATCAACTACTTGCATATTCCTGTCGGGACCACCAGAGGAAGTGAGAAATAAGAAGTAAGATTTTAGATTTAGGAAGTATGATTTTGGCCTTCCTTGGAGTGGATTACATTAAATGCGTGGTTTTAATTGAGCTGATAAATTATCTCTTCAATTTCTTCCTGGCGTGCAACTGCATAGCCCCTTTCTTTACCTGTTCTAATAAAACCACATTTTTCCAACACCTGTTGAGATCCATAATTATCGAATGCAACACGGGCTATCAGGGGTCTTGTTCTTTCAATGCCGAGAAAAATTTCCAATGCTTTTGTCGCAATACCTTTTCCCCAATAAGCTCTGTCAATCCAATAAGTGATCTCATTATCTCCCTGCAGCACAAATTTTGCAATGCTGCCTATGATTGAATCATTATACCATATAGTTTGATTATTAATAGTGGGATCCTGCAGTAACCTGGTATACTTTTGAATATACGCTGTATGTTCCAGATAGTCTTTGGCCATAAACGCTGCGAGATAAGCACCAATCGGATCTGACTGAAAACTAAACAAGGTATCCAGGTCTTCGGCACGGGTCTTCTGTAGTGTTACATTTTCTGGTCGGTGTGCTTTTTGTTTGCTGAATTTATCCCTGTCCAAATAGAGGATTCCCCAGGTATGGCCATCCAGATCTTCTATTGTTCTGACCTGCATAAAAACTTCTTCTATTGCCGGAATTACTTCTTTACCTCCTGCCTGCAACGCAGTTTCGATTATTTTGTTCAGCTGTTCCACACTCTCTACAGGAATAGTGAAACTTGCGGAGAGATATCTTTTTGTATCAGTAATTGATTTGCCATTACCTGCATTGAAAAATGAGTTTGATTGCAGCATTAGGAATACCCTATCGCTCCATGCCAGGCAGATTTGATCCTGTTCCGTAAACAATGGATATAAGGTAAATCCCAGTTTCAAATAAAATAAACAGGAATTTTCCAAATTGGAAACTGGCAGATTGATAAATAGTTGACGCTTATAATTTTCCCCCTGATTAATCATATGGTAAGTTTTTGTGTTCAAAAAGTAAATGCAACTCAAATATCCATTTATAACCCGGAATCGTTTACTTTAGATGGACATTGAAGCCTTTATCCCTTTTTTTGTTACAAGTGGCAGAAGTTAAATATTATCTATTTACTAATGAAAGGGCATCAGACAACAATAGTTGATATAGCGAAACTCCTGAATATTTCAAAATCTACGGTTTCCAGAGCGCTTACAGGGCACCCCAGTATAAAAAAGGAAACCAAGGAAGCTGTATTAGAATTGGCTCAGAAGCTGGATTACCAGCGGAATATGCATGCACTTAGTTTAATTACCCGAAAGAGTAACACGTTGGGGATAATAGTGCCGGAATTTATCACAGGTTACTTTCCTAAGGTTATTATCGGTGCTCAGGAAGCGGCGGCAATGGCTGGATATAATTTGATTATAAGCCAAAGCAATGAAAGTTATGCAACTGAAGTGGAGAATACTAAAGTGATGCTGGCCAATCAGGTAGATGGTGTGATGATTTCCATGACAAAAGAAACCAGAAATTTCGATCACTTTTCTGTTTTTGGCAGAAAAGGTATACCCGTTGTTTTTTATAATCGTATTTGTGAAGAATTGGAAACACCCAGAGTAATTGTTGATGATTATGATGCTGCTTTTCGCATAGTGGAGCACCTGATCAAAACCGGCAAGAAAAGGATTGCTCATTTGGCGGGACCCAGTACACTTTCTATGAGTAGCCGACGATTAAACGGCTATCTGGCAGCATTAAAAAAATATAAAATTCAGGTCAGTGATGAATTGATAATTCCATATGATCTTGATATGGATAAAGTTAAGATATACGTCAATCATTTATTGCAACTTAAAAAAAGGCCTGATGCACTTTTTGCTATTAATGACCCCACGGCAATTGAAGCAATTCAGGTTATAAAAAAAGCCGGGTTTAAAATACCCCGAGACATTGCGGTAGCAGGCTTTACGAACGATAGTATTTCTGCACTTATTGAACCTTCACTCACAACTATTTCCCAACCTGCCGAAAAAATTGGTGCTACTGCTGTTGAATTATTAGTAGACCAGATCAACCGCCCTAGAAATCAATGGAAGCCCATAATTAAAGTATTGAAAACTGAATTGATCATCAGGGATTCTACCAGGCCGGCAACCACGAATAATAGAAGCTGAAATTAGTTCTCAGCTTCACAATCCATCGAATTATTTTACCAAATCTATTGCCCGTTTTTTGGGAACGATCCCACAAAATGGGAATGTTCCCAATGGGTTTTTTGCCAGTTCGATGATTGAATCGATGATATGTGATTATAATTTCGGAATAGGATTTTATCAAAAACCCTAAACTGACTGCATATGAAATTTACATTCTTACTTTTCTTTTTTTCTTTGGCACTAACCCATGTCCATGCTCAAAAGAAAACAATAGCTGGCATTGTTACGAATGCCGAAAATGAGGCATTAACCGGAGCTTCCATTGTACTAATTTCTTCCGGGCTGTCTACTACCACTGACTCAAAAGGCAGATTTAATTTAGCAGCAGACAAGGATACAGCTCGAATTGCTATTTCATTTGTTGGGTATAAATCGATTGAAATAGTAGCCACGGCAGGCCAGGCGATAACGATCCAACTTGAAGAAGAAATCAATACGCTTGGTGAGGTTATACTGGTTGGATATGGTACACAAAAGAAGATTAATCTTACGGGTGCGGTGGCAACTGTATCAGGAAAAGAGCTGGTTAAACGACCCGCACCAAATGTTACCAATCTTTTACAGGGAAGAGTAGCAGGGCTGGATATCCGCCAAAATAGTGGACAGCCAGGATTAGGATCAAGTGATATATTGGTTAGAGGCCGTGGCACTTTCACCGGTTCATCAGCGCCACTAATATTGGTGGATGGTGTAGCCGTAACCTCACTTAATAATCTTGCCCCTGAAGATATTGCGGATGTAACTGTATTGAAAGACGCGGCTTCCGCTTCTATTTATGGATCCCGGGCTGCAAATGGTGTTATACTTGTTAGCACAAAACAGGGTGTAAAAGGTAAATCGGTAATGGAATATAGCACCAGTATAGGAACCAGCAGTGCCACCGTGTTACCAGATTTGGTTTATCACTCTGCAACTTATATGCAGATGTTGAATGATGCCAGAGCCCGAAGAGGGTTGGGTGCCATTTATACCCAGCCGCAGATTGAAGCGTACAGAAATGCAACGGACAATATACAATATCCCAATTTTAATTGGTTAGACTTTGCATTCAAGAATTCAACAATCATGAACCACCGACTCGGTTTTTCCGGCGGAACAGAAAAAACAACCTATAACCTCTCGTTTAATTATTTAACGCAGGATGGGATTTTACCAAAAAATGATTATAAACGATATAACGTATTACTGAACCTTTCAACAAAAGTAAATAAAAGAGTAACTGTTGGAGGAACCGTAAATATGTCTTATGAAGATATTATACAACCATGGTTGTCCAACCAGGATTTAGTATTGTTAATCTATCATGGTGGTCCAACTTATGGTGCATATCTTCCAGACGGAAGCGGCAGAATTGCAGTAGGAGCATACCGCCCCGAATCAGGCCAGCGAAGTTTTACTTCTGTAATAAATAATGGTGGTCAAACCTATAAAGATTATACAGTTAATGCCCAGGCTTTTGTAAATGTTGATTTGGTGAAAGGTTTGCAATGGCAAACGAAAGGAGCTATAGCATTTTATAACAGGGAATATAGGAACCGTCAGTTTGAGGTACCTCAATATTTATATCAGCCGAATGCCAATGGTGAATACGAATTTTTTGATAATTCAGGCTCTAATTTCTTAGGGCTGCAGCAGCAGATGTCGCAATCAGTGACAAAAACATTGTATTCCACACTTACCTATAATACAACTGTTGCGGATGATCATAATATAAAAGCATTGGCAGGTTACGAGCAAATAGATAATCGTAGTCCTTTTTTATCAGGTATGCGAACCGGATTTCCTAATTCAGCACTCTCTGAAATAAATGCTGGTTTACCGGTAAATCAATCAACGGCTGGAAATACACAGGAATGGGCACTGCAATCTTTTTTTGGACGTGTCAATTATGATTATAAAGAAAAATATCTGTTAGAAGCGAATTTACGGTATGACGGATCATCTCGCATTGCGCCTGCCAATCGCTGGAATCTTTACAATGGTATATCTGCCGGTTGGCGCTTAAGTGAAGAAGAATTTGTACAAAATACGTTGCCATTTCTGAGCGATCTGAAGCTTCGTGCGTCAGTAGGTACATTAGGTAACCAGGAGATAGGAAATAACTATGCCTTTCAGGATATTCTATCAACTACTACCTATCCATTTGCCGGTTCATTAACGCCCGGTGCTATAAAAACCCGTTTAGTAGATCCCAATCTTAGATGGGAAGACACAAAAATTAGCAATTTAGGATTGGATTTGGTGATCCAGCGTGGATTGTTTTCAGCATCAGTTGATTGGTACACCAAGAAAACAAGCGGAATTATTACGCAACGTTTTGATGTGCCTGCTAGTATGGGGCTTTCTGCACCGATAAGTAATATTGGTTCAATGGAAAATTACGGGTGGGAATTTGAATTGGGACATCAAAACAGGATCGGTAAATTCAGTTATGGTGTAAATGCAAGATTGTCTGCCTACAAAAATAAGGTAACGAATGTTCTGGCCAGATCCGTGGGAAATTTGGGAGGAAGTGCGGGTGGCCCTGATCTTCTTACTGAAATAGGACTTCCTTTCCAATCCTTTTACTTATACGAATGGGTGGGTGTTTTTCAAAATCAGGCAGAAATTGACAATTGGGCGAAACAACCAAATTCAGGCGTTTTAAAACCAGGTGACCTAAAAATAGCCGATCGAAATGGTAATGGAACTGTGGGACCGGAGGACAGGATGACAATAAGCCCCTTTCCAAAATTTACCTATTCTTTTGGGTTTAACGCAGCCTGGAAGGGCTTTGCATTATCAGCATTTTTTCAGGGTGTGGAAGGTCAGAATATGTTCCTGAAAGGATGGGGTGTTGATCCTTTTATCCAGAATTCTCCACCACCTGCTAAATTCCTGAATGCCTGGTCGCCAAGCAATCCCACCAATAAAGTTCCCGCAGTGTATTATAGCTGGGATTATGCCGGTGTTGCAGGATATCCCAGCACCTATTACATGAATGATCTGTCCTATCTACGATTGAAGAATCTTTATCTGAGTTATACAATTCCTAAGAAGATAGCAGATAGAATAAGTTCCAAAGGCCTCACCCTATATGTATCAGGAGACAACCTGATCACTTTTACCAATTTTGAAGGAGCAGATCCTGAAAGAGGTATAGACAACACCCGATTTGCAACATTTCCGCAGGTGAAAATTCTAACAGCGGGGGCAAATATTAAATTCTAAGAGCTGGAAGAAGACAGTCGGATTTTAAAGATAAAACGTATAAACTGATGAAAAATATAATAAAATCATTTTTTCTTATTGCAGTGGTATTGATGATTACCACTTCATGCAATAAATTTTTGGAGAAGAATCCAGGTGATGTTATCTCGAGTGGTACATTTTGGAAAACAGAAGAGGATGTACAAAAGGGATTATCCGGTGTCTATTCCAGATTAAGAGGCGGCTATTATAGCTACACAAAAGTATTTTTGGAAGGGTATTCAGATAATGGGTATACCCGCCTTATCACCAGCTTTCTCGATATGAGCAAGGGAGTCGTTAATTCAACGAATGTTCCATCTGCTTTTTTTACAGGTCCATACAATGGGATTGCCAGCTGCAATTATTTTTTAGAAAATATAGACAATGCACCGGTAAGTACTGATTTGAAAAATAAGGTTAAAGGAGAAGTGCGTTTTCTACGTGCACTATTTTACTTTGATCTTGTTCAGGCTTATGGTGGTGTGCCCCTTTATAAAGTTGAACCTAATACAGTTGAAGAAGCAAAAATTGCAGCAAGCCCTAAAGCGGATGTGCTTGCCTTCGTTCACGAAGATCTTGATTTTGCCATCAGCAATTTACCTGATATTGCCTATACGGGTCATGCTGTAAAGGGTTCTGCCATGGCACTCAAAGGAAAAGTGCTCTTATTTGAACAGAAATGGAATGAATCTGCTAATATTCTTCAACAGGTTATAAATGGTGGTAAATTCAGTATAAATTCGAGTTACAGTGATTTATTTATTACCGCCACGCAACGCAACAATCCGGAAATTATGTTTTCAACCATGTACCTGGCGCCCAATTCAACACATAGCGGTTCTGGTGAAGGGTTGGAAACTGAAGTTGGCTGGTATGGTGCCGTAACGTTATACCAAACACTGGCAGATGAATACGAATGTATCGATGGTAAACCGATTTCTTCTTCGCCCTTGTTCAATCCTGATGACCCCTATATAAACAGGGATCCGAGAATGGATATTACCTTAAAATTACCAGGGGAAAAATTTATTAATCCGAATGGTAGCGAGCAAACTTATCCGGAGCAACAAACTCCATTTGTAATGCAAAAATATTTAGACCTTACTCATCTGCCATTCTCTCGTGATATATCAGCAGTTAAAACAGATGTAAACATCATCCATATCCGGTATGCAGATGTATTATTGATGTATGCGGAGGCTAAAAATGAAGCCACTGGACCGGATGCTACCGTTTATGATGCTATTAATAAAGTAAGGCAGCGGTTACAGGTAAATTTGCCACCTGTTGATGAGACCATCTATAATTCGCAGGATGCACTCAGAGAGTATATCAGGCACGAAAGAAGAGTGGAGTTTGCTTGCGAAGGATTGCGTTATTTTGATTTAAAAAGATGGAATATTATGGATGAAAAGCTGAAAGCAGTTTTCAATCCGCCTCCCTATGTTCCTTTAAGCTTGTCGTTCGGAGAAAAAAATAATGTGCTCCCCTTCCCGCAAAGCGAATTAGAGAGAAATCCTCAATTAGAGCAGAATAAAGATTATTGATTAATTGAATTCGATCGTATTGCTGCCTGGGATAAAATTTAAAAGCTAACTTATGATAAGAGAAACTTCCGTTTATAATAGAAGTTTATACCAGGTTTCAATGACAGGTGATTTGGTAGTGGCTGGTGGTGGATTGTCGGGAGTTTGTTGCGCTATTATTGCTGCAAGGCAGGGTTTAAAAGTAATTCTTATTCAGGACCGGCCTGTATTGGGTGGTAATTCGTCCAGTGAAGTTCGTTTATGGATATTGGGAGCTACTTCTCACATGGGAAATAATAACAGATGGGCCAGGGAAGGTGGATTAATTGACGAGTTACTGGTTGAAAATACCTTTCGGAACGCGGAAGGCAATCCAATCATATTTGACGCTATCTTACTTGATAAAGTTTTTCAGGAGAAAAACATTACGCTCTTACTCAACACGGCCATTTATAGGGTTGACAAGGAAAATGCCGGAATAATCAGTTCTGTAAGTGCGTTCTGTAGTCAGAATCAAACTGAATACAAAGTAGCTGCTCCTTTATTCTGTGATGCTTCCGGTGATGGAATTGTTGGTTTTCTTTCCGGAGCAGCCTTTAGAATGGGTGCTGAAAGCAAAGAAGAGTTTGGCGAATTGTTTGCACCTTCTGAGGAATACGGGGAGCTGCTGGGGCATTCCATATATTTTTACAGCAAGGATACCGGAAAGCCGGTAACTTTTACGCCCCCTTCATTCGCGCTTCGTGATATAACCAAGATCCCCAAATTTAAAAGTTTTAATACCAAAGACTTTGGTTGTAAACTATGGTGGATTGAATATGGCGGCAGATTACATACAGTCAGAGATACAGAAGAAATTAAATGGGAGTTATGGAAGGTGGTCTACAGTGTTTGGGATTATATTAAAAATTCCGGCGAGTTTCCTGAGGCGGATACCCTTACCCTGGAATGGATGGGTACAATTCCGGGCAAAAGAGAGAGCCGGCGATTTGAAGGTGACTATATTTTACGCCAGCAGGACATTATTCAACAGAAAATTCATCCTGATGCAGTAGCCTACGGCGGCTGGTCAATCGATCTTCATCCGGCTGATGGTGTATTTAGTGAAAAACCCGGTTGCAATCAATGGCATCCAAAGGGCGTCTATCAAATCCCCTATCGATCGCTTTATAGCAGAAATATCTATAATTTGTTTTTTGCCGGTCGCATTATCAGTGCCACCCATGTTGCTTTTGGTTCTACAAGAGTTATGGCAACTTCTGCATACACGGGTCAGGCTGTAGGTATGGCGGCGGCAATTGCTACAAACAATAAAGCAAATCCAAGAGATTTAAATAGGGTAGATTTAATGAAAGAATTACAAAATGCCTTATTGAAAACAGGCCATTATATTCCCGGATTACAACTTGTTGATAATGCAGATCTGGTAAAAAAGGCAACAATAAGGTCTACCAGTACCCTTTCTTTGAAGGAACTGGGGGAAAGCAGTTTATGGAAACCGCTGGATATATCGGCGGGTCAGCTCATTCCAATTAAAGCGGGTTCAATTCCTGCACTTGAGCTTCATGCGTATGCAGAGGTAAATACCCGGTTGGATGTGGAATTAAGGATCAGCAGCAAAAATGGAAATTATACACCGGATCTTATCCTTGAAAAAAAACAGTTAGAAATTCATCCGGGAAGAAATTCTATTGAGTTGCAGTTTGAGCGCAGGATGGAGGAAGATTGTTATGCGTTTATCCTTCTTTTAAAAAATCCTCTTATTAGAGTTAATTATTCAGAAAAAAGAGTAACCGGTATACTGTCAGTTTTTAATTTAATCAATCATGCCGTTTCCAACTATGGGAAGCAAACACCTCCAGCTGACATTGGTGTTGATTCTTTTGAGTTTTGGTGTCCGCAACGCCGACCGCAAGGTCATAATATTGCTATGAGGTTTTCTCCGGCCGTGGAAGTCTTTTCTGCAAACAACGTGAAAAATGGAATTGACCGACCCACTTTACAACCGAATGCATGGGTGGCGGATTGGTCGGATCCCAACCCTCAACTTTTTTTTGAATGGAAAGAACCGCAGGAAATTAAGCGAGTGGTTGTTTTATTCGATACAGATTATGATCATCCCATGGAAAGTGTGTTGATGACTCACCCGGAAGCCGTTATGCCATTCTGCGTAAGAAATTTTAAACTGCAGGATGAAATGGGAAATGTATTACATTATAAGAAGGATAATTACCAAACGCTGAATTCAATAGAATTTGAACAACCTGTGCGAACGCAGAAACTTATCCTTACTGTAGAACATCCATCAGATAAAATCCCTGCTGCAGTTTTTTCAGTTCGATGTTATAGCTATTGAGTAGTATAAATAAATCAGCAATATGAAGAATTTAGATTTTATCGTAATGGTCATATTTGCTTTATTAATATTTTGCATTGGTTTAGTTTTTACCAGGAAGGGAAGCAAAAGCGGGCAGGCCTTTTTTGAAGCAGGCGGAGAAACTCCCTGGTGGATCAATGGTCTTTCTTTATTTATCAGCTATTTCTCTGCAGGTACTTTTGTGGTGTGGGGTTCAATTGCCTACAAGCATGGCTTAGTGGCCAATGCCATACAATTAACCATGGCAATCAGCGGATTGATTGTAGCCTTGTTTATTGCTGCAAGATGGAAGAGAACCGGTGCAAAAACTGCTGCTGAATACCTGGGAAAAAGATTTGGTCTGAAAGCACAACAATTTTACACCTACCTGATATTAGTGTTAAGCCTATTTAGCACGGCATCTGTTTTATATCCTGTTGGTAAGATGGTTTATGTAGCTACTCCTTTTTCCTTAGAGGCCTGTATCATTACTATTGGTTTGATTATTGTTTTGTATACAGCAGCGGGTGGCTTATGGGCCGTGCTGGTTACCGATGTGGTGCAGTTTGTAATTCTTACTGCTTCTGTCCTAATTGTTATTCCAATTGCGTTCAACGAAATTGGGGGCGCAGGAAATTTATTGAATCAGGCACCCGAAAACTTCTTCCAACCATTTAACGAAGACTACACGTTGGGGTTTATGTTAGCTTTTATTGTTTATCAAACCCTTTATATTGGTGGAAACTGGTCCTATGTTCAGCGATATACAAGTGTTGCAACAGAAAAGAATTCGCGAAAGGTTGCCTATTTGTTTACAATATTATATTTTATCAGCCCTTTTTTATGGATGATCCCGCCTATGATTTTCCGTATTATGAGTCCTGATTTGAAAGGATTGGAATCAGAAGGTGCCTACATGATGTTGTGTCAGAAAATTCTTCCTGCCGGTTTAATTGGTTTAGTGCTTGCCGGTATGATCTCAGCAACTTCCAGTAAGGCTAATACAACTATTAACCTGGCAGCTACGGTGTTTGCTACTGATCTGTATAAAAACCTGATTAGACCGAAAGCGGCTGAAAAAGAACTTATTTTTGTTGCACGAATCTTTACGCTGTTGTTTGGTATCTGTACAATAATTCTTGCCTTACTGATACCTCTGATTGGCGGTATTGTTGAGTTCGTTTTGAGTCTTGCTTCAATTGCAGGTGGTGCTTTATTTGCGCCCATTATTTGGTCGCTGTTTTCTAAACGGCAAACAGGTATTTCTCTTGTTACCACCTCAACTGCAACATTACTCATCAACCTGTTTTTTAAGACACTCAGCCCCTCTTTGTTTGGGATTAAACTTAACCGTGCAGTAGAAACCGGCCTGGGTGTTGGGTTACCCTTACTTATCCTTTTATTTTTTGAACTCTATTATGCATGTAAAGGAAGAACGCATACTTCCGGTTACATAGTTAGCGACAACGGTTCGGATACTAATAAGAGCAACAGAACGGAAGATGCACATAGAGAAGCTGAAAAACAAAACATATTTGGTATTCGTGTTATATCTCTTTCAATGCTGGTTGTTGGAGTCGGTATTATAATTTTAGGATTGCTGGCTAATGACTTTTCCTGGGTAGTGATTTCTGTTGGTAGTTTAATTTTGATTATAGCTGCCTTTGTATGGAAGGCTGCCCATCAGAGAAGCCGGATGAACGTCATGTTCATAAAAAAAACAGTGCTTCTACTATGCCTTTTTTTATCGTCGCAGTTTTATGCAAAGGCACAACAGGAAAAGACACAACGGCTTTGGTATAACAAACCTTCCGAAGAGTGGCTTCAGGCCTTGCCAATGGGTAATGGTTTTATTGGAGCAATGGTGTATGGCGGAGTAGCGCAGGAGCATATTCAATTCAATGAACTTTCCCTATGCACAGGTACCACTTCCAGTATGGGCTGGTATCAGCCTTTTGGAGATCTGTATTTGGATTTCTCTGTCTCAGATTTTTCCAATTATAAAAGAGAATTACTGCTCAATGATGCCATACATAAAATAACCTATCAGGTGGGTGATGTTCAATTTACCCGGGAATATTTCATCAGTTATCCGGATCAGGTAATGGTAATGCGGATTTGGGCCAGCAAACCTGGCCAGATAACGGGTAAGGTTAGGTTAAAGGATGCTCATCAGGGCACTATTATTGTGGAAGGAAATGAAATTAGTGCTTCTGGTAGGCTGGAAAACAATATGGCCTATGAGTCCCGATTAAAACTTCAAATTGGCGGAGGTGAACTAAAATCAGATACATCAGGTATTTCAGTGATTGGTGCCAGCAGGTTGACCTTGTATTTGGTGGCAGGCACTTCTTTTGTGAATGATCACAGGCAGAATTTCCAGGGTGAACACCCTCATAGAAAGCTGGTGAATCGAATGGCTACCCTTTCAAAGAAAACCTACAAACAACTCAAACGCACCCATGTAACTGATTTCAGAAAACATTTCAATCGGGTGGAATTGAATTTGGGTAACACGCCCCGCAAATCAACCACTGATAGATTATTGGAGTATAACAAGGGCGTTTCGGATCCGGCACTGGAGGTTTTATTGTTTCAATATGGCCGGTATCTTTTAATCAGCTCTTCCCGTCCGGGTGGTCTGCCCGCCAACCTGCAGGGTATTTGGAATGATTCCTACAAACCGGAATGGTATTCGCAATACACTACCAACATCAATATTCAGATGAATTATTGGCCGGCGGAAGTAACCAACTTACCAGAGTGTCATTCCCCTTTATTTAAATGGGTAGAAAACCTGGCGGCAGTTCAAAAGAAATCTTCCGATCCTAAGTTAAAAACTCCTTTTGGCTGGATTGCTTACAGTACCAATAATTTAATGGGGGGGCCTTCCACCTGGGGTATTCATCGTCCGGGTAGTGCCTGGCTGAGTCAACATTTTTGGGAACACTTTGCATTTAACAGAGATACCAGCTTTTTAAGAACAAGCGCTTTTCCTATGCTCAAAGATGTGGTTGCCTATTGGGAGAATCACCTGGTGGAAGGTCCGAAAGGATTCTTGATCACGCCTGATGGCTGGTCGCCTGAGCATGGTCCTGGTATGAAAGAGGGTGACAGAACTCCCTACCCGGGCGTTTCATATGACCAACAAATTGTTTATGACCTGTTCACCAACTTTATTGAAGCCTCGGAATTGCTGAAAGAAGATTCTGCTCACCGGCTTCGCATCATATCCATGCGTGATCGATTGCTGGGCCCTCAAATAGGCAGATGGGGACAATTACAGGAATGGATGGATGATGTGGATGATCCCAATGATAAACACCGGCACAATTCTCATTTGTTTGCCGTACATCCGGGAAGGCAGATTAGCCCGTTTAAGACACCTGAATTGGCAAAGGCAGCGTTGGTATCCCTTAATGCCCGGGGAGATAAAAGTACTGGCTGGAGCACGGCCTGGAAAATCAATTTATATGCCAGACTACAGGAGAGCAACCGGTCTTATGAGTTGATCCGTCAGTTATTCAGGCAAAACATACTTCATAATCTTTTCGATACCCATCCGCCATTTCAGATTGATGGAAATTTTGGCTACACAGCTGGTGTTGCAGAAATGTTGCTGCAAAGTCATGCAGGGAGCATTCATTTATTGCCTGCCCTGCCTTCGGTTTGGAAGAATGGTTTTGTAAAGGGTTTGAAAGCAAGGGGCAATGTGGAAGTAGCTGTTTATTGGAAAAATGGACAATTGGAAAAGGTGATTTTAAAGGCTGCTAAAAGCGGAACCTACCGTATCCGGTATGCCAACAGGGAGCATACTATTGAATTGGTAAACGGTAAGCCTTACCAGTTCAATAATTTGTTTTAAAAGCTTAAAAAATTTCTATAATGAGAGTGCGTCTTTTTAAGTTCGTGTTATGCTTTGCAATACTACTATCACAGGCGGTTCAGCTTCAGGCACAATCCAAGGCGCTGAGGACGGTATTGGTGAACCAGGCAGGCTATAATACCGGAGAATCTAAGCGATTTGTGGCCTGGGGTGTTGCTGATGGAACTGATTTTGAAATCACGGATGTTCAAACAGGACTTGTAGTGTATAAAGGAAAGATAAAAGGGTATAGCGGAAATTTTTCCCGCTTTAATCCTACATCAAACAGCCAAACAACGTATGTGATAAAAGTACAGGGACTGGCGCCTTCTGTTCCTTTTCGAATTGCTCCCTATTTTCTGGAACTTCTTTCTTCCAGGTTAGCGTATGGATTTTTTATTGATGTGCGGGGTTCTACGAATCCGGTTCATTCCAATGAAGCAAATGTGTATGGCGGAGGTCCGTCAAGGGATGGTGGTGCATGGGGATTAGAGACGGTATTTGAAAGCATGTTCTATGCTTCCAATCCTGCTTTATTTGATAATTGGAAAAATGAACTTGGGGATGGAGAAGTACCTGATTTAATTGCGCTTATTCTATGGCATGCAGAGTTTGCCTACCACCATGTAAAGTACAACGGACCAATAGGCGACAGGAATGGATGGGTAGGGTATGAAGGCACAGAAAAAATGACCTATGATTACTGGAATACACTGGATCAGCTGGCGGCTGTTTGTGCAGCATACCATAGCTTTCTGAAGCCTTATCTGTCGGAAGATAAATATAGAAAATACAGACAGGTTTGTTTGGATAAATGGATCGCATACGATCGGCACAAGGTGGTTCGGTACTGGACATACAGTAATAAATGGGTAGACTCGGGTTACCAGGAATTTAATGAAATGGGCAATGCATTTGGCCAGTCGGTTTTCAGTAACCTCTTCATGTACCTGACAGAGCTTAATGAAAAAGACGGCAAGCCGGATCAATTTTTAAAATGGGCGCAGGAAAGTGCTAATGATATAATTAAAAACTGGGATTTCAATAACATCCGCCATATGTGGTGGATTCGCAACGCCGAACATATTACTCCCCAGGCACTGGCTTTCTTTCTGCTAACGGCACCAGACAAGGCACCTAAAGGAAGTAAAGAAAAACTGCAGGACTGGATGAAGCATATCCTTTCCAAAACGGAAAATCCCTGGCAGTACCGCGTGCACAGCAAAACAGAATGGGCACATCCCAAAACAAAAGAATTAGGCGGTGCACCGGCTTTGGGCGGCAGTTTGTTTGCTGCTTCGTATATATTGAATAAGCCGGCTGTAAGAGAACAGGCATGGTCACAGGTAAATTTTGTTTTTGGCTTAAATCCCTTGGGTGCCCATTTAAGTAATAAAAGTAAAGAGAGGATAGAAATTGGTGGTTATTGGGAAGGAGTTGAACACGGATGGCCGCAGGCCCATCCTGATGGGTATGGATTACTGGGCCTGGTGAGGGGTACCCTGGATGGATCGCCGCTGGATAGAGACTTCCCCCGCCTGCATACTGATACGATTACAAATTTGGTGGATACCACTACTGATAGAATCGGGAAGAATGCCTATGCAACGGAAGGCTGGGCGATCTCTAACAGGGGTTGGATGGCTACCATCACTTTTTCAGCATTACATAGTACAAAGGTCAGTTTTCTGAATGCTGCGGGAAAGGAAATAACAGTAGCAAAAAAAGGCTCAAAAGTTTTTATACAGTTGAAAGCGCCCCTTAATATACATCCTGATAAAATTGATGAGGGGTGGGTAGAATTAAAAGAAGGCAATGGAAAGGCGGTTAGATATAAGGTTAGGGAAACAAGCATGAATAGCAATACATTCAGAACCACAATTTCTGTTCAAAAGAATATGGTGTACAAAGCATCCTATGGATATTGGGGATTTAAAAAAGAAGCAGAATTAATTGTACACTAATCTTCCTACCTAATTTTTATATAATGAACCGAATCAACCTGTGTTTTTCAGCACTTCTCCTTTTTTTAGCTGCATGCAGTGTACTAAAGAAGCCTGATACAAATAATAGTAGTTCAATGGGTGATATAAATATTGCCGCTATGGTTCAGCCTATCCCATTGAACAATAGATTTATAGACAGTTCATATAATATTTGGTGTGGATCGGTTACAAAAGGAGAAAATGGAAAATTTTATATGCTTTATTCACGCTGGCCAAAACATACCGGCCACAATGGGTGGATTAATTTTTCAGAAATCGCATTAGCACGGGCAGATAAACCAAACGGCCCATATAAACATATAAAAGTAATTTTTTCTGCCAGAGGAGAAAATTATTGGGATGGAGCCTGTACCCACAATCCGGCAGTAATACAGTACAAGGGGAAATATTATATGTTTTACATGGGCGCCAATGGTTCAGCTGAAATTAATAAGTTATCTAATCAATTTGGTGAAGAAGCCTGGTGGGCCAGAAGAAACAGTCAGCGTATTGGGCTTGCAGTAGCTGATGATCCCGAAGGAGAATGGCAAAGAAGGGATGAGCCCATTTTAAATGTTAGTCTTGATAGTACAGCATATGATGCTATGCTTGTATCAAATCCTGCACCCACAGTAGATGATAAAGGACGTGTTATCCTGTTATATAAACAAGTAGAAAAAAATGGCACCATGAAAGGAGGTAAAGTGCGATTTGGAGTGGCATTTGCTTCCTCCCTTACTGGCCCCTATATCAAACATAGCAAACCAATATTTGGATCTGCGGATGCGGGTAAAGAATGGATGGTGGCGGAGGATCCTTATATATGGCATTATAAAGGGACCAATTATGCGATTGTGCGTGATGTAATTGGCAAGTTCACCGGCGATAAAGGTGCTTTAGCATTAATGACCTCTGCAAACGGTTATGATTGGCAACCAGCTAAACACCCAAAAGTAATTGGAAGTAGAATTTATTTTGAAGACGGTACAATTGCTAAAGATCATTTGGAGCGGCCCTGCTTATATTTGGAAAAGGGAGTTCCCCGTTTTTTATTTGGAGCTATGGGGCTGGATCCTTCTCGTTCCCATTCCATGAATGTTTGTGTTCCGCTAAAACAGGAATAAGACAGCACCGTGAATATCTACCTGGTAACCGGTGGCAGCAGGGGATAGGGGTAAATGATCTTGATTGCAGCATGAGCAATATCTTATCACTCCATGCCATGCAGATTTGATCCTGCCCTGTAAATAATGGCTATAGGCTAAATCCCAGTTTCAAATAAAATAAACAGGAATTTTCCAAATTGGTAACTGGCAGATTGATAAATAATCGCCGCTTATAATTTTCCGCCTGATTACTCATGAGGTTTGATTTATTTGGTCCTTGCATCTATTTTATGCATTCTCGCCAACACTAGTTTTTTAAGCAGTGCCGGATCCAGCGCTAAACTAAAATTATATACAATTTTCATGGAATAATATAACAATGCCGATTTTTATTTCCTCTTATTTTGATGTACTAAATTTTAGCATATGTACGGCAACCGCAAGTTCATCATAAAAGGCATGGTTTGTCAGCGATGTATAAAAACGGTAGAAAATGTATTGGAGGAAGGAGGTTTTGAAGCCATTGAAATACAACTTGGAGAAGTAACTCTAACTGGTTCAATAGGTGCGGAAGAAGCAACTATATTGGAAGAAAAGTTAAAACCTTATGGCTTTAGCCTGGTGGAAGATAAAAGGGGAAAGATGGTGCAAATGGTAAAAGCACTATTAAAAGAAGTGTATGGTGGTGATTATGATTTTCCAAAGGCTTTTCGCTTTTCTGATCTGGTCCGAAAACGACTTGGGACAGAATACGATAAAATAAGTACTTTCTTTTCTGAAATGGAAAAGACGACGATCGAGAAATACCTTATTGAGTACCGAATCGAAAAAGTAAAAGAGTTTTTGGTATATACGGAAGAAACGCTGGCTGATATAGCTTTTAAATTAAACTTCAGCAGTGTGGCGCATCTCTCACGGCAGTTTAAACAGCAAACTGGTTTAACTCCTACCTACTTTAAAGAGATACGCAGAAAGAAGCTTGTAAGATAAAGTTAGATTCATGTTCTGCATGAAAATGTACGAACAGCTACGCCGGGATGATTTATTCTTTTCAAACTAGTACGTGAAATCCTTTTAATTGGCATCTGGAAATAATATAATTCTTACAGGCTATAGTATAACATTTCCACATGTATCACCATTTAGTTTTGTGTATCAATCAAAATTAAATAGTAATATATGCAAACAAATAAATGGAATCATTTTATTGCTGCAATAGTAGTGGTGGCATTATCCGCCGCATGCTCTTCCAAAGCATCAGATTCAAGGAAGGTTGAAGATAAAACAACAATACCGCCCGCGTTACCGGTAGATGTAATTATTGCAAGCGAAATAACTTTAGATCAAACTGAAATTGTAGCTGGTTCTATTGTGCCTAATCGCACAGTAGATATTATGAGTGAGTTATCAAGGAAGGTTTCATACGTTGCTTTTAAAGATGGAAGTTATGTAAGCCAGGGACAATTGTTGTATAAATTAGATGATTCAGACATCCGTGCTAAACTCCGTCAGTTGCAGGCAGATTTAAATCTTGCTCAAATTATTGAACGTCGTTTATATGAATTACTAAAAACAGAAACTGTTCGACAGGAGGAATATGACATTGCTTTGGCTAAAGTACAATCATTGCAGGCAGCAGAAGAGATTTTGCGGGTTGAATTAGCTAAGACTTCTGTCAGAGCCCCTTTCTCAGGTGTTATTGGTATATCCAAAGTTTTTGCCGGTTCACTGGTTTCTCCTGGGTTACCATTGGTTAATTTACAGGAATCGGGAACATTAAAGATCCAATTTAATGTGTCAGAAAAATATTTACCATTGATTAATTCAGGTAATAAAATTTCATTTACAACTGAGCAGAATAAAGAACAAGATCTCGCAACTGTTGTATCAACAGAAGCTGGTGTGGACCTTCAGTCCAGGAATATTACGGTGCAGGCCATTATCAATAAACCTTTGGGAAAATTAAAAGCTGGCATGTCTGCTAAAGTTTTTTTCAAAACAACAAAAGATAATGAAAAAGGAATTTTTGTTCCAACAGAAGCCCTTCTTCCAGGAGCAAGTGGGTATAGCGTGTTTTTGGTTAAGAATGGTGTCGCAAAAATAACAGAAGTAGCTGTTGTTAATCGGAACGAAAAGGCCGCAAGAATCAGTACGGGTATTGCCAGTGGAGATACTGTAATGATATCAAATATGTTACGTGCAGGTGATGGAATGCCAGTATCTGTTGTATCCATCAAATAAGTATCCATCAAAATATTAAACCATGAGTTTACCGTCAATAAGTATAAAAAAGCCGGTTCTGGCTGCTGTATTTTCTGCACTGATTGTTATCGCAGGACTGGTAGGGTGGCGTTATCTTGGTGTTAGAGAGTTCCCGATGACTGAACCTCCCGTTATTTCTATTATTACATTTTATGCAGGAGCAAGTCCTGATGTAATTGCATCAAAGATTACCAAGCCCATTGAAGAATCAGTTGCCGAGGCCAATGGTGTTAGAACAATTTCATCCGAATCAAGGGAACAGGTGAGTGTGATATCTGTGGAGTTTAACCGTGACGTGGATTTGGAAGACGCTTTGAATGATGTAAGAGATAAAGTAGCTAAATCTAAAAGCCAGATCCCAGCCGATGTAGATCCTCCAATTGTAGAAAAGGCGACATCACCCGATAACCTGGTAGCTTTCCTTGAAGTTGAAAGCGATACAAAAGATATAAAGGAGGTGAGTCATCTGGCATCAACTGTAATTAAAGATCGTATTCAATCTATTCCCGGCATTCAACGTGTAGCCATAGTTGGTGAACATAAATATGCCATGCGCTTACGTTTCGATCCTGTAAAATTAGCGTCTTATCAGTTAACACCTGAAGATATTCGAATAGCACTGGCGAAAGAGAATATTGATCTCCCCTCCGGACGTATTGAAGGCAGCAGCAATGAACTTAGTGTTCGTACCCTGGGTAGGCTGACTACACCTGAAGAGTTTAATGAAATGATCATTAAACAAACTGCTAACGCTGTTATTCGGTTAAAAGAAATTGGATATGCAGAGCTGGGTGAAATGAATGAACGTAACGCAATTATCAACGAAACAGGTGGTAAAAATGCAATTGGTGTGGGCGTAGCTATACAAATCCAAAGAGGTGCAAATGCGATTAAAGTAGTGGATGAGTTTTATAAACGACTGGAAGTTCTGAAAAAAGAAATACCCTCAGCGTATCGCCTAATTGTTGGATTTGATTATACCAAACCGGTTCGTGAATCAATCAAAGAAGTGGAAGAAACTTTACTTATCGCTTTTGGTTTGGTGGTGATCATCATTTTCCTTTTTCTTCGTGACTGGAGATCAACCATCATTCCGGTAATTGCAATCCCGGTTTCTATACTATCTGCTTTCTTTATTATGTACATAGCTGGTTTTTCTATTAATGTTTTAACCTTATTGGGATTGGTGCTGGCTATTGGTTTAGTGGTGGATGATGCAATCGTAGTGCTTGAAAATATTTATAAAAAAGTGGAAGAGGGCATGTCTCCTGTACAGGCAGCTTTTGCAGGCAGTAAAGAAATATATTTTGCTGTAATCTCTACAACTATCACTTTGGCTGCGGTTTTTATGCCCATCATATTTATGGGTGGTATCAGTGGACAGTTGTTTAAGGAATTTGCTATTGTGGTGTCTGGTTCAGTATTGGTATCTGCTTTTGTAGCGTTGACATTATCGCCCATGCTGAGTGCGTATCTTTTGAAAAAGCAGGATAAGCCAAACTGGTTGTATCGTAATACAGAGCCGTTCTTTATCATATTAAATAACGGATATGCAACATGGTTAAAAGGCTTTATGCGTTATCGCTGGTTAGCATTTGTATTTCTTATTGGAACTACCTGTTTGATTTACTTTATTGGAAAAAATTTACCTAGTGAATTAGCGCCAGTTGAAGACAGAAGTAATATGAGTTTGATAGCAATTGCCCCGGAAGGTGTTTCATTCGATAAAATGAAACAAAATATGATGGAGGTGGGTAAGTATGTAAATGATTCTACTGATGGCTTATATCAAACTTATTCGATGGTAGCTATTTCTTTTATACCTGCTCCGGCTCCAACAAGTTTTGCGGTACAATCTATTTATTTAAAAGACCCAAAAGAGAGAAAAACGACAATTCAGCAGCTCTATAATCAATATGGAATGGCTTCGGGCAATTTCAGGAATATTTTATTGTTTCCTTACCTTCCGCCAACCATAGGTACCCGTTATGGTGGTGGTATGCCAATACAATTTGTATTACAAGCCCCCGGATTAGATAGCATTTCTTCAATATTGCCTAAGTTTTTAAATGCAGCCAGACAAAGTAAGAAATTGATGTTTGTGGATGCAGATCTTAAAATAAATAAGCCTGAATTAACAATTAATATTGACCGTAAAAAAGCAGCTTTAATTGGAGTATCAATTCAGGAAGTGGCAAGGGCATTACAATTATCGTTTTCCGGTCAGCGTTATGGATATTATTTACAAAATGACCGCCAGTACGAAGTAATTGGACAAGTTGAAAGAACAAACAGGAATGATATTAGTGACCTGCGTGCTGTTTATGTTCGTTCTGCCAATGGACAAATGATCTCCCTGGATAATCTGGTTACCATTGATGAAGGTATTAGTCCTGCTGCCATCTACCGGTACGACCAATATACTTCTGCAACCGTGTCCGCCGGTCTGGCTCCAGGAGTGAGTTTAGCCGATGGTATTAAGGAGATGGAGCGAATTAAACTTGAAGTTTTAGGAGAAAATTTCAAAACAACATTAGCCGGCCAGTCTCGGGATTACCAGGAAAGCCAGGGTAATATCAATTTCACATTACTTCTTTCATTGTTACTTATCTATATGATCCTGGCGGCGCAGTTTGAAAGCCTTCGTGATCCGCTGATCATAATGCTAACAGTACCTATGGCAGTAGCAGGTGCATTGCTGAGTTTACATTGGTTTGGCCAAAGCCTGAATGTATTTAGTCAGATTGGTATCATTACGCTGGTAGGCTTGATCACCAAAAATGGAATCCTGATAGTAGAGTTTGCGAATCATTTAAAGGAAACTGGTATGCCAAAGCTTGAAGCAGCTATTCAGGCGGCGGAACAACGTTTCCGTCCCATCCTAATGACTTCATTGGCAATGATATTTGGTGCGCTACCTATTGCTTTAACGAATAACAGTCGGCAATCCCTGGGGATTGTAATTGCAGGGGGGTTGCTGTTTGCCGGTATTTTAACCCTGTTTATCATTCCGGCGGTGTATTCCTATTTCTCTTCCCCCAAAATAAAGATGAAAGTGGAGGAAGTTACTCCAATTGGTGATACTCATTACAAATTACCTGATCATAAATGAAAAAGTTATGAAACAATATATTCAAAAATTATTGATACTATCGGCATTAGTAATATGTGCTGAAAATTTGAAATCTCAAGTTAAAAGATTGAGTTTGCAAGAGGCTTTTCAGATTGCTGCTAAAGGAAACCGCCAGTTACAGATTAAATGGCTTGAAAGTGAAAAAGCAGGGGTAGCAGTAAAGGAGGCTAAAAGTTTCTTATTGCCTACGATAAGTGCTAATGGGGATTATTCATTATATGGTGAAAGACCTGTTATCTATTTAAGGAATGAAAGCAGTTCTCCTAAATTAAATGCTGTAAAATTTGGAGGTCGGCTAGCCTTTGACGGTAGTATTGTGGGGAGTTATTCTCTCTTAAATCCTGTTGCCAAAAGTAATATCCGTATGGCTGGTATAAATGAGCAGATCAGTAAGCAGGAAATCAATAATACAGAAGAAAATTTGGCGCTGAATATTGCCCAATTATACTTTACCGTTTTGATGAATAAAGAGCAGCAAAAAGTGCTGGAGCAGAGTTTACTGCGTAATCAAAGGGCATTGAAAGATTCCCGATCCTTATTCCTTCAGGGAAAAAGTTTAAAAACTGATACGCTGAGCAATTATATTTCTGTTCAAAATCTTCATGCTGCTATCTCAGCTTTGAAAAACAATATGGGTGTTTTGTCTGTGCAGTTAAATCAACTAATGGGCCTCGAAGACAGTGTACAGTTGGAATTTACAGACAGTATCACTTTAACAGAACAAACATTTAAGGTTACCGGTGTTGGTCTTTCAGTTGCCATGGATAACCGTAAGGACCTAAGGATCCAATCCTTAAGAATTGAGCATTCAAATGAATTAATGGTTAATGCAAAAGCTGGATTTAAACCTCAATTGTTTGCCATAGCACAATATCAGGTACAAAACCAGTCGGATAATCTGAAGTTCGGGAATTATAGTTTTCCCCGTACTTCTTTTGCGGGTGTTCGATTAACGGTACCGATTTATTATGGAAATCGTTTAAAGTATAAATCCATGCAATCTAAGTTGAATATAAAACAAAATGAAATTGCTTTGGCAGATTTGAAGAAAAGTATCCAGACAGAATTGGTATCATTAAATGCAAACCTTATAGAAGCATACGACCAATGGAACATACTGCAACAAAGCGTAGAAGCTGCCCAGATTAATTATACAATGATGAATGACCGGTACTGTAATGGTTTGGGTAACCGGCTTGAGCTTACGGATGCTGAACTGGCATTAACGAAAGCGAAACTGGACCAGTTACAAGCTGCATTCTCCATTCGGCTGATTGAATTACAATTAAAAAGAGCAATGGGCATATTACAATTAAATTAAGATCTAAAGCAGTTAAAAAAATAATCAATGCAAACATCATCCTTAGCTTCACAAACAGCTTACGAAAAAAGGTGGATAGCCCTGGCGCTTTTATGCACGGCTCAGTTTATGGTAATCATGGACACTTCTATTATTGGGGTAGCTTTACCTGCAATTAAAGCAGAGCTGGGTTATTCACAAGGCGGACTGCAATGGATCTTTAATGCCTATGTTGTATTGTTTGGTGGCATACTTTTATTAGGCGGAAAACTTTCGGATCTTTTCGGTGCCCGTAAAATATTTATGTGGGGTTTTCTAATTCTTACTGCAGCTTCATTATTAGCGGGAATCGCATGGTCTCCCGAATCTTTAAATACCGGGAGAGCCATACAAGGTTTAGGATCAGCATTAATTGCCCCAGCTGCAATGACATTACTAATGACTACTTTTACCGATCCAAAAGAATTGGGAAAGGCTTTTGGTTTTTGGGGTGCATCCGCAGCGGCTGGAGGATCTGCTGGTGTTTTTTTGGGTGGTGTTATTACTGAATGGTTAGACTGGCGTTGGATATTTTACATCAATATACCAATTGGGATACTTGTTTTATCATTTTGTAAAACTTACCTTTTAGCCGGTAGAAAGAACACTGGTAAAGTAGATTGGACGGGAGCTATACTGGCAACCAGTGCATTAAGCATACTGGTGTATGCTATCGTGTCGGTTGAAAGTGCTGGTTGGGCTTCTGTTCAAACTTTAGGTTTATTAGCTGGCTCTCTGTTATTCTTCTATATATTTATTTCTACACAGAAAAAAGTTACCAATCCATTATTACCCTTGCACATTTTTAAAGTGCCCAATTTGTCAGCAGGTAATATTGTAACCGGTTTATTGGCAGCAGCTTGGATTCCGCTATGGTTTTTCCTCAATCTCTACCTGCAACAAGTATTAAAGCTGAATGCTTTTAATAGTGGGCTGGCTTTATTACCTATGACAATTACTATTATGATTGTGATGGTAGGGTTTACCGGTAAGTTTGTTGCTAAATATGGTTTTAAAGCTAATCTGTTGGCGGGATTGATTTTTCTAACCATTTCATTGATTGTATTTAGTACGGTTTCTGTAAATGGTACTTACTTAATGAGTGTATTACCGGCTTCTATATTGGGTGCATTAGGTATGTCGTTAGCTTATATTCCTGCCACCATTGCATCAATGTCTGGTGCTAAACCTGATGAAACCGGTTTGGCATCCGGTATTGTCAATACGAGTTACCAGGTTGGGTCGGCATTGGGATTAGCGATTATAGCTGTAATTGCTGCGGCTGTAACAAAATCATCCGTTGTCAGTGGTGCACAGGAAACTGTTGCGCTGAATGCCGGCTTTAAATTTGCATTTATTTGTGCTGCATTACTGAGTGGTTTGGGCGTATTGATTGCAGCAGCCAGAATTAAGCAACCAGGATAATTTGTATTATTATTAGTCTATTGTAACCCCGCTATTCAGCGGTATTTTTTATTAACTCAATTTCTTAGAAATTCCTACCTTTATTGCTGAATGAAACGCTTCACTATTTCTCTGCTCCTTCTATTGTATATGGCGGTATCTTCCGGGTTTACCGTTCATTTACATTATTGCATGGGTGAACTGGTGGAATCAAATCTTTCACATTCCGATGAATCAACCTGTGGTGGATGCGGAATGGAAAAAGATGATCCTTCAGCGGATGGTTGCTGCAAAGACGAACATAAGGTCCTTAAGGTTGATCAGGATAAGAAGCTTGCGGAGCTTGCTGCCGCCAAGCAAAAGCTGATGAACGCTGATCAGGATCAACTTTTTTCAGTTGTTTCAGCAGAAAGTATATCTGTGACTCCAGTATTTCAACTCCCTTTTTCCAATGCCCCACCACAACAGGTAATTGTCCCGCATTATCTGTTTTACCGAAATCTTCGTATTTGATATATTTATCTATTTGATAGAGCCTGATCCCAATCAGGCTAAAGGCATTTCCTGCCGTTTAAATTCTTCCATCTTTCCAATTTAATTATTCAACGCATGAAATCAGTTTCATTAACTGCATTTGCAGTCATTCTATTATTGGTATCCGCCTGTAATAACAATACCGATCAACAATCAGATAAGGCAACAACTACTGAACCTCCCACTAATCAGCCTGCCAGTTCTACACTTGAGCCGATTTCCACACCGTTAACTGACGTGTATGCGCATTATCATCACATCAGCTTCGCACTGGCCAAAGATGATGCAGTGGAAGCCAGCAACGGTGCCAAAGCTTTGCAGGTTGCTATCGCGGAAGTGGACAAGTCTGGTATGAACGCTGAACAGCAACAGGTACTTGCAGCTCATGAAGCGGCGCTGCAGGAACAGGCAGCCGCTATTGTGAATGCAGGTATTGATGAGCAGCGCAAGCACTATGAAAAATTGGGAGAAAGTCTGTATCCCCTGATGAAGGCCTTTAGGTCTGATAAGCCCTTGTATAAAGCCTACTGCCCGATGGCCTTCGATAACAAAGGAGCCAGCTGGATCAGTACCAGCAAGGAGATCAACAACCCCTATTTCGGTGAAAAAATGCTTACCTGCGGCGAGATCCAGGAAGAAATAAAATAAGTTATTTATGGTTCATCGAATCATTGAATGGTCGCTCCGAAACCGCTACATCGTACTGGTTTTGGCTACCGGCCTGTTTATCTGGGGACTTATCTCCGTTAAGAAAAATCCCATTGATGCAATTCCCGACCTCTCCGAAAACCAGGTGATTGTGTTTACAGAATGGATGGGTCGAGCACCACAATTGATTGAAGATCAGATTACCTATCCCCTCGTCACCAACTTGCAGGGATTGCCACGCATCAAATACGTTCGTGGCTCTTCGATGTTCGGCATGAGTTTTATCTACGTGATTTTTGAAGACGAGGTGGATGTCTATTGGGCCAGGGAACGTGTGCTGGAAAGATTGAGTACCATCAGCCGAACCCTGCCGGAAGGCGTAGTTCCTCAACTGGGTCCGGATGGTACCGGTGTAGGCCATATTCTCTGGTACACTCTAGATGCGCCAGATATGGACCTTGGTGAACAGCGCGCCATCCAGGACTGGTATGTAAAATATGCCCTGCAGAATGTACCGGGAGTAAGCGAAATCGCATCATTCGGCGGCTTTCAGAAACAATACCAGGTTACCATCGATCCGAATAAACTCCTGTATTATAAAATCCCGCTCTCCACTGTTATCGCGGCAATTCGTGCCAATAACAATGAAAGCGGCGGTCGCAAATTTGAAATGAGTGATATCGGCTATATCATCAAAACCGTTGGCTACCTGAAATCCATGGATGAACTGGGTGCTATTGCTATTGCCAATCAGGGCGGAATGCCGGTCCGCATTTCTGATATTGCCACTGTTCAAATGACCGGAGAAAGCAGGCTGGGCATCTTTGATCAGGATGGTGAAGGGGAACGGGTTGGCGGTATTGTGGTAATGCGATACGGTGAAAATGCTGCAGCGGTTATTGATGCAGTGAAAGCCAAGATGCAGGAAGTGGCCAAAGGCCTGCCCGAAGGAATGAGTTTTGATATTGTGTACGATCGGGGAGAACTCATCCGGGAATCTATCGACAGTATCCAACATACCCTGATAGAAGAAATGATCGTAGTGTCACTGGTGGTTATCATCTTTCTGTTTCACTGGCGAAGCGCTCTCAGTATTATTATTCAGATTCCGATCACCATTGCTGCCAGTTTTATCCTGCTTAATGCGTTTGGTATTTCTTCCAATATCATGTCGCTCACAGGAATTGCACTTGCTATCGGCGTAATTGTAGATAATGGCATCATCATGAGTGAAAATGCCTACAAACACCTGGCAGAACGATATGCCGACTGGCAAAGAACCCATCAATCAGATGCATCATGAAAAGACTAAAAAATCTATTTAAAAAATCACCCGACTGGATAACTGAAGAAGAGCGCATGCAGGTGATTGAAAAAAGCAGCAAGCAGGTGAGTCGTGGTGTGTTTTTCGCCACCATCATTATCATCACTTCCTTTTTACCGGTATTCATGCTCACCGGACAGGAGGGAAAACTCTTTCATCCCCTTGCTTTCACCAAAACATTCATCATGATCATGGATGCTTTATTGGTGATTACACTGGCGCCGGTTCTGATCTCCTTTTTTATGAAAGGAAAATTTCGTCCTGATAATGCCAACCCCGTTAACCGCTTCCTGGAGAAAATCTATACGCCTATAATTAAAGGTGTTCTCAACTGGCGAAAGACCACCATCGCAATCAACATCATTGCCCTGGTAATTACCATTCCCCTGCTCAAATCGGTGGGCACTGAATTCATGCCTCCACTGGATGAACAGAGTATTCTTTTTATGCCGGTTACCCTGCCGGATATCAGCAATGGAGAAGCCAAGCGCATTTTGCAGGTTCAGGATAAAATCATCAAATCAGTACCCGAAGTTGATAAAGTATTAGGTAAGGCCGGTAGAGCCAATACGGCTACGGATAATTCTCCTATCTCGATGATCGAAACCATCATCATGCTGAAACCAAAATCGGAATGGCGTGTAGGCATTACCAAAAATGATATCATCAAAGAACTGGATACAAAACTTCAAATACCAGGCGTGGTAAATGGCTGGACACAACCCATCATCAACCGGATCAACATGCTCGCAACCGGCATTCGGACAGATGTAGGTATTAAAATCTATGGCCCCAATCTGGATTCCATAGCCGCTGCCAGTGAACGCGTGAAATCAGCACTGGAAGGCACCCCTGGGGTGCAGGATTTATATGTTGAGCCTATCACCGGGGGTAAGTATTTATCCATCCAGATAAATCGGGAGGCACTCAATCGGTATGGACTGAATGTAGCCGATGTAAACCAGGTGGTAGAGTTTGCTATTGGTGGGGCTGCAGTCGGACAAACGATTGAAGGTCGGCAGCGATTTAGTATCAATGTACGATTAGCACAGGAGTATCGCAACAGCCTGGATCGCATCAGGCGTATTCCCTTACAAAGTGTAACATTTGGTGAATTGCCCCTGAGTGCTGTGGCAGAGGTGAAACTGGAAGAAGGTCCGCCTATGATCAGTTCTGAAAATGCACTCCTGCGTGGAGCAGTACTGTTTAATGTGCGGGATCGTGATCTGGGTAGCACTGTCCAGGAAGCCATTGCCAAAATGAATGCTGCCCGGGGTATCCTACCCGAAGGTTATTTCCTCGAATGGAGCGGACAATATGAAAACCTGCTACGCGGCCAACAAACATTGTTGTGGATTGCACCAATTGTTTTAGTTATTATTTTCTTCTCCCTCTATTTCGCTTTTCATTCTATGCGGGAAGCATTTCTTAGCCTGATCACCGTTCCCTTCGCGTTAATTGGTGGTGCGTATGCCATCTATTTCTATGGCGTGCATCTCTCTGTTGCCGTAGCTGTTGGTTTTATTGCACTCTTTGGGATTGCTGTAGAAACAGGTATTGTAATGGTGATCTACCTCAATGATGCCATGCAACAACTGGTGAAAGCAAAAGGCAATAGCAGCGAAACCATCACACGCGAAGATCTCCGGCAATATGTGATCATGGGTGCCGCCAAACGTTTACGTCCCAAACTTATGACGGTTTGTGTATCCTTGTTTGGACTCATTCCGGTGATGTGGGCAACCGGCGTAGGTACCGATGTGATGAAGCCAATTGTACTACCCATGATTGGTGGTGTGATTACTTCCTCTACACATATCCTGTTGGTGACTCCCCTGATCTTTTTGCTAACCAAAGAGTATGAATTACGCAAATACGGTAAACTGGAAATTTATGATGCATCGCATTAAACATATACTGTTCACTTCACTGGCTTTTGCATCAGTGTCGGTTGTTGCCCAGGATACTGCAGTACTGCGGCTGGATACCATCCTGGCAAGAATTGAACAATCACATCCGCTGCTGCAATCCTATGGCTTAAAAGCCGAAGGGTTTAAATACAGTGCAGAAGCTGCTACAGCCTGGATGGCGCCGATGGTGGGATTGGGAACTTTTATGACCCCATATCCTTTTCAGAAAATTATGGAAGACCGCGACAAAGGAAATATCATGCTGCAACTGGAGCAGGATATTCCGAATGCCGCTAAACTCCGAACAAAAAAAGCCTATATCGCATCCCAGGCAGATGGCCTCCTCGCAGAACGTGGTGTAAGCCTGAATGAACTCAGGGCACAAGCGAAAACACAATACTACAGCTGGCTGATGGCTTTGGAAAGAATCCGGGTATTGGACGAGGCGATTGTGCTGATGGAGATGATGAAGAAAATTGAAGAGATTCGTTATCCCTACAATCAATCGACCCTGAGTGGTGTGTTTAAAGCGGAATCCCGGGTGGAAGAAAACCGGAACATGAAACGTATGTATGAGGGGGAAATTCTAAAAGCCCGGGCATGGTTAAATGCATTGATGAACCGAAAGGGGACGGAGTTTTTCCTTATTGACACAGCGCTGGCCACGCGTTTTACGCCGCAATTGGTTTTCGATACCCTTCAACTGGCTGCCAGTAGAAAAGACATCGCCCGTATGAATGCCGACATCAACAGCATGCAATTGGGCATTCACTCCATGCGCCAGGAAAAGAAACCTGATTTCCGTATTCGCTTTGATCATATGACCCCCATCAGCAGCATGATGCCCAATGCCTTCAGTGCAATGGGTATGGTAAGCATCCCCATCGCTCCCTGGAGTAAACGCATGTATAAAAATGAAATCAGGGCAATGGAACTGAATGTACAGGCGATGCAGAAAGAACGCGAAGCCATGTTGCAGGAAACACAGGGTATGTTGTATGGGATGCAGTCTGAAATCCTTGTGATGCAAAAAAGGATAGAAAACTTTGGAACCAAAGTGATACCGGCTTTGGAAAGAAGCCTGGATGCAGATTTTCAACTTTACCAGGAAAATAAACAACAACTCGCAATTGTGATTGCCGATTGGGAAGCCCTGGTGATGATGAAGATGAACCTGGTGGATGAAAAATCCCGTTTGTATAAAATGATCGTTGATTATGAAAAAGAGCTCTATAAATAATGCGTTGTTGACCGGATTACTGTTCCTGGTGGCCTGCAAAGAGCCTAAACAGGAATACAGCAGGCATCAAACGACTGTTTCTCCTGACACCGGATTAGTGGCGCTTGCGAAGCCGGTGAATGAACGGGTATTGTCTGATATGCGCAGTATCAAAGCTGAACGGGGAACAAAATTGTATATGGTTTCGGTACCCGGACTCATCACCTACGATACCCGGAAACAGGTTTCCATAGCAGCAAGGGTAGCAGGAAGAATTGAGCGTTTATATGTGCACTATAACAATCAACCCGTACAAAAGGGACAATTGTTATGGGAACTCTATTCACCGGACCTGGTGGCTGGTCAGCGCGAATTATTACTCTTACAACGTACAGGCACGGAGCCTGCTTTATTTGAAGCGGCAAAAAGAAAATTACAATTATTGGGCATGTCTCTTGCTGCGATTCAAAAGGTGCTGGCTAAAGGCGAACCCATGTACCGGATTCCGGTGTATAGTCCGGCTACCGGCTATATACTGGATGTTCAGAGCTCAGCAGTACCTTCTGCTCTTACCCTAAGCAGCAGTAGCATTGGAGGTGGAGCAGCTGGTATGGCCGGGATGGGCGGTGAAACTGCTGGCGGGTCAACTGAAACTACAGCTACTACAGCACCAGCAACAAGCTCCCTGCTGGTTCGGGAAGGACAATACCTGAAAAGCGGACAATCAGTGTTTACGATCTATCAAAACACCGAACTTGTAGCTGAATTTGCTTTTGCTCCTGCGATTAGCAAAGTTCCGGTGGTTGGAAAGAAGCTGCTGTTTTATCCGGTGGGCGATTCAGCCAATGCAAAAACTGGCACCATTCGGTTGATCCAACCGGTTTTTAAAGCCGGACAAAATTTCACACTCACCCGAATGAATATACCTGTAAATGAATATCGTGTGGGACAACTACTCCGGGCTGAACTGGCCGTTGCAAGTACAGAAGGCTGGTGGCTACCCAGGGAAGCCGTGCTCGATTTGGGAAACAGATCCGTAGTATTTCGCAAAGAACAGGGACTTTATAAACCTGTCACAGTGCAAACTGGTATCCGGGCTAACGGTCATGTACAGGTACTGGAAAATATTTCAGATTGGCTGTTGGCCTCCAATGCATATTACCTGGTGGATAGCGAGAGTTTTATTCCTGACACAAAATTGAACAACTGATGAAACGGAAAAATTTTATCAAATGGACAGGGTTGGCGGTGTTATCGCCACTGGCAGTTTTAGAATCCTGCAAAGAAAAAGGTGATAAAGCTGCTACAGCAGTCGCAGTAACTACTTATACCTGTCCCATGCACCCGCAAATTGTTCAGACCAAAATGGGTACCTGTCCCGTTTGCGGAATGGATTTGGTAGTATTTGATAAGAACAATAAAGAAGCTGCCCTTACACTCAGTAAAGAACAGCAATTGCTGGCCAATATAACCACCGTTGTAATTGGAGCAGGCAGTATGGAAAACAGCACCCGATTGAATGGCCGTTTGGTGGTGAATCCATCGAATACAGTCTATGTGAGCAGCAGGGTTGCAGGAAGAATAGAAAGTTTGTCAGTGAAGGAAACCGGAGCACTTGTGCAAAAAGGGCAAGTCCTGTACCGGATTTATGCTGAGCAACTACTGGCCCTGCAAAAAGAATATCGCCTGGCAGTGGCACAGGCCAAACAGTTTCCTGCAGACCGGCGCTTCCAGGAAATTGAAGGAGCAGCCAGACAAAAATTATTGTTATACGGACAAACACCTGCACAGGTTGCGCAAGTAATCAACACGGAGCAGGATAATCCTTATGTTTATTATTATGCTCCTGCAGCTGGAGTGGTGGCAGAGTTGACAGTATCCGAAGGGCAGTATGTGGTAGAAGGCAGTCCGATTTTAAAACTGGAAGATTATGGAAAGCTTTGGGTAGAAGCGGATCTCTATCCGGGTGAAGCTTCAACAATCAGTAAGGGCCAGACAGTACAGGTTGTCATCGCTGGAAATGAAGCTGAGAAATATTCTATGAAAGTGGAATTTCTGGAACCGGTACTGCAAGCAGGAACGCAACTGCTGACCGTGCGTGGAACCATAAAAAATACCAACCGGCAATTTCAACCGGGCATGCCTGTTCAGGTAGTACTGAATAGGGGCAGTGCATCCGAACTGCTACAGCTTCCGCTGGCAGCTGTGATTCGCGATGGCCAATCCGCCCATGTATGGGTACAGGCTGCTGCTGAAAAATTTGAACCCCGGGAAGTGAAAATCGGAATGGAGAATACGGATACTATAGTTGTATTGGAAGGGTTGGACGAAGGGGAAAAAGTGGTGATATCCGGGGCTTATCTCCTGTATAGTGAATACATTTTGAAAAAAGGCAAACATCCCTTACACAGTTAATGATAGTTATGAACTATTTAAAAATGCTTTTGCTACTGGTTGTGCTGGCCAGCTGCAAGCAATCGACAACCAACGAACAAACAGATTTGGCACACGCGAAAACGGATACAATAATTGTTGTAAAAAAGGCAGCTTCAATACCATTGCAACTAAAGAATCGGACCGATGAAATCCTGCTCGAACCTTATTGGCTATTGCAGGCTGCTTTGGTTGAGAGCAATGCATTTGGTGCACGAAAAGCCGCCTTATTATTGGTAGAAGCTGCCCAACAAGTTAAAAACATGCCAGCCATTGAAGAGAATGCTGCAGCCATTTTGCTGGAAGCGGATCTGGAAAAACAGCGTTACCATTTTTCCCTCCTTAGCCAGGCGTTAATTAAACTGGTGGAGTCAACTGGTATTCAGGAAGGAGCAGCTTATGTGGCATTTTGTCCCATGGCAATGGATGATAAAGGAGCCTACTGGCTCACTCCAGAAAAAGAAATCATCAATCCCTATTTTGGGGTATCTATGTTAAACTGTGGATCAATTGAAAAAACTATACAATAAATACAAATGAAAAAAATCCTTTTATGTTGCCTGGTTTTTGCAGGTCTTCAAAATGTAGTGGCCCAGTCTTCCAAAGAGGGAGAAGTTTGTTACAATCCCAACCTGATAAAAGACACTACTAAAAAAAGTATTAAATCCAAAACGGTGGCAATGATCGGGTCGGATAGCCTTTCAATCACCTACCATTCTCCGGGAGTGCGCAAGCGAGTGATCTGGGGCGGACTGGTGCCTTATGAAGAAGTATGGGTAACTGGTGCACACGATGCTACCCTGCTGGAAATTCCAAAAGCAATTGAACTAAGTGGTAAGGTGCTGGCTCCGGGCAAGTATGCCATCTTTTCCATTCCTGGCAAAAAGGAGTGGATCATCATAATCAATAAAAACTGGCAGCAGCACCTGGCTTCTGAATATGATCAGGCGGATGACATTGTGCGTATTAAAGTTAAACCGAAAAAGCAGGGTTTAACTGAGCGGCTACAATACACCCTGCAATACCAGGAGCAAGGAGGCAAAGGAACCATCAGCTGGGCCTGGGAAAAACTCGCCTGGGAAATTCCATTTACACTAAAATAAAATACCATGGACCATTCCAACCATCATCATCACCATGACGACCACCAACAGGAACCAGATAAGCAGCAAAAAACGGTTCAGGTGGATGAACATGCAGGGCATCACACGGAAGATTTCCTGAAACGATTCTGGATTTGCCTGGTGTTGACAGTACCGATTTTACTCTTGTCGCCAATGATTCAACATTGGTTGAAATTCGACTGGAGATTCCAGGGGGATCAGATTATTGTACTGGTGTTGGGGTCTGTTTTGTATTTCTATGGAGGCGCCCCTTTTCTCAAAGGATTGGTGAGGGAGCTAAAGGCAAAAGATCCGGGAATGATGACCCTTGTAGGTGTGGCTATTACCACTGCTTTTTTATACAGCGTAGCGGTGGTATTGGGCTTGGAAGGCATGGATTTTTTCTGGGAATTGGCAACACTTATTGATATCATGTTGCTGGGACATTGGCTGGAAATGAAATCGCAAATGGCAGCATCCCGGGCGCTGGAATCACTGGTAAAATTGCTTCCTTCAGAGGTTCACCTGGTAAAAGATGAACAGGTAATTGATATACCCTTATCTGAATTGAAAAAGAATGATCTGATGGTGATCAAACCCGGTGAAAAAGTGCCGGCCGATGGAATGGTGGTAGAAGGCTATTCAGCTGTTAATGAAAGCATGCTTACTGGTGAAAGTGTTCCGGTGGTGAAGGAAGCTGAAATGGAAGTGATTGGTGGATCCATAAATGGAGATGGCGTATTGAGGGTAAAAGTTACAGGAACAGGAGAAGATAGTTATTTAAATAAAGTGATTCGCCTGGTTGGTTCGGCGCAACAATCCAAATCAAAAACACAACATCTTGCTCACCGGGTGGCTAAATGGCTGACCCTAATTTCGCTGGCTGTAGGAATTGGTACCTTCTTCTTCTGGTTTGGTTCAGGAGCTACCCTTTCCTTTGCTTTGGAAAGAATGGTAACGGTAATGGTTACTGCATGTCCGCATGCATTAGGAGTAGCTATCCCTCTTGTGGTTGCCATCAGTACCTCCATGGCTGCCCGTCAGGGATTACTGATCCGTAACAGGACAGCTTTTGAGAATACACGTCGTTTGTCAACCATTATTTTTGACAAAACGGGAACAGTAACCGAAGGTTCACATGAAGTGGCTCAATTAATTCCTGCCGGTTCCCGCTTTTCAGCAGATGATTTATTGATATATGCGGCCGCAGTGCAGCAAAATTCTGAACATCATATAGCCCGTGGCATGGTAAGCGCATTAAAAAAGAAAAATCTTCCATTGAAACCATCAAAAGAATTTCAATACAGGCAGGGAATTGGTGTTTCAGCTATTGTTGATGGCAAAAAAGTTTTTTCGGTTGGGCCAAATTATTTCAGGGAAAATAAACTGGGAACTCCAGCCATTCCCGACTCAGTAGATCAGGCGATGGAAACGGTTACTTTTTTACTAATTGATGATGAATTGGCTGGTATGATTACTCTTGGAGATCAGTTGCGAACAGGTTCTGTTCAGGCTGTTGAAGCACTGCATGAAATGGGAATCCGGACCTTTTTACTCACAGGAGATAATGATAATGTAGCAGCATCCGTTGCTAAGAAATTGAAGATGGATGGTTATTTGGCTAATGTACTGCCTCATGAGAAGCAGGAAAAAATTAAGTCCTTCCAAAAAAATGGAGAATTGGTTGGCATGACTGGTGATGGAGTTAATGATGCGCCTGCATTAGCACAGGCGGATGTTGGTATTGCAGTTGGTTCAGGTACGGATGTAGCTGCAGAAACAGCTGATATCATACTTGTAAACAGTGATCCGCGTGATGTAGTAAGTTTAATTCAATTCGGAAAAGCAACGTATCATAAAATGATCCAGAATCTGGCATGGGCGGTTGGATATAATATCATCGCTATTCCATTGGCTGCCGGTATATTGCATCCAAAATTTGTTCTAAGTCCGGCTATTGGTGCTGTACTGATGAGTGCCAGCACAATAATTGTTGCGTTCAACGCACAGTTATTGAACCGCAATTCGAGTATAAGAAAAAATTAAAGTATGGCCGTATTGTTCCAGTTTACGGATGAAAAGTTTGTATAACCTGCTTTTTGCGTCGCTTCCAAAGCAGAAAACCCGTGATTGGCAGGCTGGAAATTAGAAGGGATGAGAAAAAAGCAATGATTCTCCCTGGTAATCCCAGAATAGCGCCCGTATGAATGTCATAGTTCATCCTTCTTACATAATCAGCAGGAACAGCCGCATTTTTATAATTGCCCCAAATATAATCTCCTTCGATTTCTTCGCCAGTTGCTTGATTGAAATACCGGAAATCGGAGCGATATATCTGATGAAGGTCCGGATTGCCTCTTAATAAAATGGGACCGTTTGAATCGGGTGGCACTACCAGGATAAAGCGTTTGTATGCGGATCTGTTTTGTTGCGCATTTTGCCAAACCTTATCAATAGCAGCATGGAAACCGGAAGTTTTTCCCGAAAGGAGATGATCATTGGAACCAGTTGGCGCTTTTTCAGCTATTACGGAACCGGCAGCTCCGGTTACTGAATAGACGAGTCGGGCAAACCAGGGGAAGCTGAAATTGAGACCCGTAATAACAAATAGTATCCCGATCCAGCTGCTATAAAATCCAACCGTACTATGCAGGTCATAACATAGTCTTCGGGGCGAAGCAGTCCATTTAATCCGGAACCGCTGTTTCTTCGCAGCATTGTTTCTTGGCCACCAAAGCCATATCCCGCTAATGATCAGAAAAAGAAAGAGGAGGGTAGCACTGCCCGTAATTAGTTCACCGTTGGGAAGAAAAAGTGTTCGGTGAAAATAAAATAATTGTTGAACCGGATCGATCCCAAGGTTCTTATCTTTTAAAATGCTACCATCCACCGGATTCAGAAAGAGTGCCCGATCTGCGCGTTTTTCATGATAGTACACAACCTCAATAGCTTTGCCTGTTTCATGATAATAAATCCTTCCGGGTTTTCTGTCAGGAATGCGTTCTACACAGTATTTCAGAATGACGGACGGAGGTAGTGCCAACCCGGAATCTGCTGTAGTTTTCCGGTAGGGTTGAGTTAAAGTTTCAAATTCCGGTGCAAAGCAATACAACGCACCACTGAGCGCAATTAAAAAAACAATTGTGCCTGTGATAAGTCCCAGACACAAATGTATCGTTTTCACTATTTTCCAAACTGTGGCATTTACCATTTGATATTCAGGGTAAGTCGGAAACTTGCTCCTTTTCCTTTAGTAAAACTATCATTAAAAACGCCGTATTGTGATCTTGCCGTATAATAATTTTCATTTAACAGATTTTCAATGCCAAGTACAAGTGCAGTGGAAGGATTCAATACATAATTCATTCGAAGGTTAACAATATTGTACGGCTTAACCGGGCCCTGATAGGGATTATAGTTTCCAGTATTGTTCAATTCAAATTTATCTCGTCTCATTACACCAATATATTGCAAAAGGGTATTGAATTTTCCGGGAATAATGTCGAAGTCCACTTCACCACTTATTTTTGGAGCAGCAATTCGCTGTCCGCCAAGGTAACTGTCTTCTGCATCATCGTAGTTTCCATTATCATTAATATCAGTTTTTCCTTCTACATAACTGTAAGAAAGTCCGGCGTTCCAACGGGAATTAATTTTCGCATTGGCAGCCAGTTCAAATCCGTAAATTCTTTCCGGTGTTCTTTGAACCACGAATTCACCATTCCGATACACACTGCTTGCCCCCAGTTCTGATGTACTGATATATGCATTGGCTTCAAAACGGAGTGTATTCCATTTGCTTACAAAGCCCGCTTCATAATTATTAATGATGACAGCTTCGGTATTGATCTGTGAAATTTTATCTGCTCTGGCTGCTCTCAATGCCAGCCCAATATCGGCTACACTGAAGCCTTGCGAAAAACTGATAAATGGAGAGAAATAGGGAGACAGGTTATAACGCAATCCTGCATTAAAAGTATAGGCATTATAATTGAGCTCGCCACCTTCCACGTTTTTACTGGGGGTTACTTCGCCTGTTTCCCTGTTTTTTACTGGTAGGGTAGCATAATCATCTACACCAATGCTGACCTTTTCAAGGCGAACACCACCTTTTACTACCAGGCGGTCCAACAGATTAAGTTTTGCCTGTACAAATGGCGCAAGATTCATCATGTCCATTTCAGGCACCCAGATTCTTCCATCTACCAATGGCTGGGATGTAATATCATTTTGAATATCCAAACCATAGGTGAGGCTGGCATCCATTGAATTCAGGGGGATGGGTGTATTAAATACAAAGCGCAGGCCTTTTTTCCTGGAGAGAATTCTCGAAACACCCCCATCCACAAAAGTCTCGGAATAAAAGAAAACATTATCAACAGATTGGTAATAGAGATCCACATCATAGCTGGTGTTAAGCATACCGGTAGTACCGGTAAACTGAAGACTGGCATTATGATTTCCGCGAACTCCCTGTGATACACCACTTCCTTCACCTGGAACTGCACTGGTTTTTATACCCTGAGAATAGTTCCCGTTTTCAGTGATATAATTGGTTGACTGCAGACTTTTGAAATAGTTATAACTGAATTGAACCCGGTGAGTTGGTTTGATCTGGTACCCGAGTTTTAAAAATGCGTTATAAGAATCTGTTTCGCCAAGACCGTAAACCGGAGGCAATACATCCCCTTCCGCATCTTTTAATTCACCGGTCTGTTCAAAAACTCCGCTAATGGTGTAATCGAATTTTCCTTTTGATCCATAAAACAATTGGCTAATCCTTCCACCCATACTATTAGGTAGTTTAACCAGCGATCCGGTAAGGCCGATGGATGTCTGGCTGTTAAATGGTTTATCAGATATTGCTTTTCTGGTGATATAATTGATTAATCCGCCGGCGGCTCCATTTCCATAAATAGCGGTAGCTCCTTTAACTACTTCCACACGTTCGATAACGGATGGATCCAGTGCACGCAAATCCATACCACCGTTTCTTAGAGGGGTGGATTGTGGGACGCCATCCACCATAATCAACATGACCCTTCCTCTAAGAGTCTGACCAGAATTGCTGCTGAGCTCATTATCTGGTGCGAGCCCGGTTACCTTATTCCCCAGGATCATACCCAGATTAGTTGAAATGCCGATGTTTTTTTCCAACTCCTTTCTGTTTATTATGCTAATGGCAGATGGGACCTCATCCAGCGTTTCAGGTGTTCTTCCTGCAGAAACGATAACTTCTTTTAACTCCGCATTCTGTTGCTTTGCTTCAACTTGCAATTGCAATGTTGATCCTGCGTTTACGGTGATTACCTGACGTATTGTAATGATATTGACTCCTTCAATCAATACAACTTCTTCGCCAGCGGGTAATCCTGTCCAGCTGAATTTTCCGTTGGAATCAGTCAGGCCGACTTTTTTAGCTTTTTCCAGACGAACGGTAATGCCTGGAATCGGTTTGCCTTCAGCGTCCTTCACCAAACCTTCTATAGCACCGGTTAATTCACTTTGAGCAAATAAATAAATGGATGTGAATATAAAAAGAGTACAAATTAAAAATTGCCGGAATACGTACATTTTCAGTTGAATTTTGGCTTGCGAAGCTAGCGCTGGAAAACAGACCATTGTTATATAATCAGGAAATGTATTTACGAATTCGGGAAAAATTAGGAGATACTAATCAAAATAAAATACCGTTATATTTATTTAAATCCCTGAGAATGAAAACTGCGCTATATTTTTTAATTGGTATATTACTGGTTATTCCATCTTGTAAAAAACTGGCTGAATTAACTCAATTCAACCTCAATTACAACACAGAAACAACTATTCATGCAGGTCCTGCATCCAATCTCCCTTTTGATGTGTTTACTCCGGAAATTACAACGGCTTCCGAGACTGAATATGAGGGTCGGAAGACCAATAAAAATCTGATTCAATCGATTGTAATTCGAAACCTGGTTTTGAAAATTAAAGAAGATTCCGGAAGAACCTTCGATTTTCTAAACAGTATTAAGATTTATATTTCAACCAATGGGAAACCAGAACTTCTAATCGCCTCGAAAGACGCTATTCCTGATACCATTGGCAATGAATTGACCCTGGATTGCACTACTGAAGAATTAAAAGATTATCTGATTCAAGACAAATATAAACTACGGCTGGAAGTAAAAACAGATAAGATCTTAAATCAGGATATCACTATACTAATACAATCTATATTTCGAGTGGATGCTAAAATTCTAGGATTGTAATTTTTTACTATTCCCCTGCTCTGACATACAAAAATGACTTCAAGAACCTGTGATTTGGATACAAACCGCAGCTTGAATCGTTTCAATTTTGTACCCTAAAGTTTACAACACAATGAGTACAAAAACTAAAATCGCTCTGGTAACCGGTGGCAGCAGGGGATTGGGGAAAGACATGGTGCTGAACCTTGCCAAAAAGGGGAATGAGGTTATTTTCACCTACAACAGTAATAAATCAGAAGCCGACAGCGTGGTGGAAGAAGCAGCGGCAGCCGGCTCCAAAGCAACAGCATTTCAACTGGATATCAGTAAAATGAGCAGTATCGAAGCGTTTGTAAATGAAGTTACCACGCACTTAAGTGAACAGCTTGGAGCTCCCAATTTTGATTATTTAATCAACAATGCCGGCACAGGCATATATGGGTCTGTGTTTGATACAACGGAAAAAGCCTTTGATAACATGATGAATATCCATTTTAAGGGGGTCTATTTTTTAACGCAAAACCTATTGCCATTTATGAATGAGGGAGGCGGTATTGTTAATATATCATCCGGTCTCACCAGGGTTAGTTTCCCCAATGTATCAGCCTATGCAAGTATGAAGGGAGCTGTGGAGATCTATACGAAATGCCTGGCAAAAGAATTGGGAAGCAGAAAAATACGCGCCAATGTAGTGGCACCGGGTGCTATTGCCACTGATTTTGGAGGCGGCTCCAACAAAACAGATGAAAACAAACGAACTGCAATTGCGGGCTTAACAGCGCTGGGGCGTGTTGGCGTACCGGAAGATATCGGCGGAGTGGTTGCTTTTTTATGCACACCAGAAGCCGGTTGGCTGAATGGGCAGCGCATTGAACTTTCAGGTGGTATGGCTGTTTAATAGATGTAACTTTGTTGTAGCATGAGTACTAAAATTCATCGGATAAAATCCATTGCAGACTTTCATAAAATGAAGGGCCTGCCTGCACCACTCCATCCGCATATCAGTTTTTTTGATTATAGTAAAATTGAATGCTCCAAAGAAATAAATCACAAGAATTTTATTTTTGATTTCTATCATATTTCCTGCAAGAGATCTAAGGGCACCAACTACAAATATGGCCAGGGACAATATGAAGTTGGTGACGGAGTCATGTTTTTTATTGCTCCCAATCAGGTGTTTGGAATAGAACCCATTCAGGAACTTGCTTCACCCAAGAGTGGCTGGGTGCTGATGATACACCCTGATTTTTTATGGAACAGTTCCCTGGCTAAAAGTATTAACCGGTATGAATTTTTTGATTATGCGGTGAACGAAGCCTTGTATCTAAACCCAAAGGAAGAAGATATCTTAAGAATCCTGGTGGAAAATATAGAGCAGGAATACCATACGAACCTGGATAAATTTAGCCAGGGTATCATTATATCGCAAATTGAAACCCTGCTTAACTATTCTGAACGGTTTTATGAAAGACAGTTCATAACACATAAAAAGCAAAGTCATGAAATATTGACCAGGCTTGAACAAAGTTTGGATAGGTATTTTGATGATGATACGCTGATAAGTATAGGATTACCAACCGTTCAAATCATAGCAGCGGAGCTCAACCTGTCGCCGGTGTATGTAAGTAATCTGCTCAAATCTTTAACAGGGTTAAGCATGCAACAGCATATCCACGAAAAATTAATTGCTAAAGCAAAAGAAAAATTGTCCACTACCAACCTGACAGTAAGTGAGATTGCGTATGCGTTGGGCTTTGAGCATAGCCAGTCCTTCAGCAAACTGTTTAAGAATAAGGTTGGGCAAAGTCCGGTTGCGTTTAGAGCCGGATTTAATTAAAAGCTCATTCACCTGGCGTACCAATTGTAATCCGCTTAGGTATTTCCTCCCCTTTTTCTTTTGCCTCTTTAACCTGCTGAAAGTAGAGCCGCACCAGGCTGGTGTAAAATTTGTTGCCGCATCTTTTAAATATATGGAAAGAGTTGGAAAGATGGTTGAGCAACCCATAAATAAGCGGTGATTTTGCGTATCTTACTTACTTTTGGTCTTCTAAAGGTACATTGTTTCACAAAACTCATTCAGGTCAAACTTTTCCGTTTGAGTACTCCATACGCTTTCAACAACACAATGACTGAAAATAGTTTATTAAATACGATTGAACCCCTGCTGCATTATTTTGACGGCTTAATCCCTTTAAACGAAAAAGAAAAAGGGTTAGTAGGAGAAAAATTCCGCCCACGTCTGTATCGTAAAAAGCAGTATGTGCTACAGGAGGGGGATGTGTGTACTCAGTTTTATTTCATTGTTCGTGGATGCCTTCGCATGTATAAGATAGACGACAAAGGAGCCACTCACATTCTACAGTTTGCTCCGGAAAATAACTGGATCAATGACCTTGGGAGCTTTCATCAAATAAAACCCTCAACACTTAATATTGACGCTTTGGAAGACACGGTTGTCTTACAAATTAGCCATGCTGACTTAATCTCTCTATATATGGCCGCGCCGAAGTTTGACCGTATATTTCGGGTCCTTATCGAAAATGGCTTTATTCAGCTTCAGGAAAGGCTGTTACAGAATATAAGCTCAACAGCCGATGATCGCTACCAATCTTTTCTCGCTAATTATCCGCATTTAATTAACCGCCTTTCACAGGTTCAAATGGCTTCCTTTTTAGGGATTACACCTGAGTTCCTAAGTAAACTGCGCAATAAGCGTAGCAAGCAAAAACCTTAATCTACATTAAGACTATTTCTTAAACCAGTTCATTGGAGCAGGGGTACTAATTGAGTGAGATTTGCACTTACAAACAATTAGTAACAAATAAAAAAGAAATAGTCATGAGTTCAAAATCTAAAGTAGCCGTAATCGGTCTTGGCAATATCGGCGGAGCCTTAGCAGCAAACCTGGTAAAAGGAAGTCGTTCAGTTATCCTTGCAGACCGTACCTATGCAAAAGCCGAAGCTTTAGCGAAGGCTTTGGGCAGCATGGCACAGCCAGCCGAAATCCCTGCTGCAATCAAAGAGGCGGACATTATCGTTCTGACCATCTATTTTAATCCTATTCAAGAATTCCTGAAGCAGTATGCAACAGAACTTGAAGGAAAGATCATCGTTGATCCTTCTAACCCCATTGCTCCTGCAGAAGGTGGTGGGTTTAAAAAGATCATAGGCGAAAAAGAGTCCTCAGGTCAAATTCTCTCAACACAACTTCCAAAAGATGCCAAACTGGCGAAAGGATTAGGTACGCTGGGCGCCGCTACACTTGGTAGCGCTGCTCATCAGTCGCCAGCGAATGTATTGTTCTATGCAACTGATGATGCCAGCATCAACGCAGAGATTGAAGATCTGATTCGTGATAGTGGCTTTGAGCCTCTTCGTATCGGTGGCTTAGACCAATCCGTACGTATCGAGGTCTTTGGTGACTTGCACGAGTTCGGTGCTCTGGGAAAAGTAGTTACACTTTCTGAAGCGAAAGAGAAAATCTAATTAGCAACTATCAAATACCAGGTTTTCTTACGGTCCAATCCTGTATTAAACACTCAATCAAAAACAATCAACATGAAAAAATTACTGTTCGCATTTACGCTAATCGTTTCCACATTTTTAATAAGCCAGACTGCCAATGCTCAGTCTAACCAAAAGGCAGAAATTGAAAACCTACTTTTTGCTTACCGTGATGCACTGAATGCCTCAGATGCAAGTAAAGTGATCGCACTATATACAACGGAGGGTGTTTTACTTGCTAATGCAGCCCCAACCGCTGAAGGTGCAGCAGCGGTAATAGGAACCTACCAATATGTTTTTGACAACTTTAAGTACAATCTTGATTTTACGATTGGTGAGATTGTTGTGAATGGTAACTATGCGTTTGCTAGATCTACTTCCAAGGGTTCTTTTGTCATCAACGCAAGTGGTCAAACAATGCCCGACGAAAATAGAGAACTGTTCGTTTTGGAAAAGGTAAAAGGAGAATGGAAAATTGCACGTTATATGTATAACAAAGCAAAGTAAGGCAAGGAGTAAAAATTTGGTACTAACCATTCAAATTACTATTGGATCAAAACTCAAACAGTCCCAATGATGAAATACGAAAATTATATTATTGCTTCGATGGTTTTCTTGCATTTATTACTCGGCGCATCAAAAGTATCCCTCGGTCAGGCTACGTTTAGCCAGCAAGGAACTATTGAAAAGTTGAGGTACTTCATGCAGTCTCCAGGTATGCCAGCCAGTACAATTTCATATGGTAATAATTCTACTGCTGGTAGATATGTAAGGTCTGATGATGCAAGAATCTACTATGAAGTGTACGGCAAAGGAAAGCCTTTCGTGGTTTTACATGGTGGCATCGTTGGTTCCCCTTACGAAATGGGCCAATTCATTGACAGCCTTTCCAAACGGAACCTGGTAATTACTATTTCCACTCGGGGGCATGGCAAATCAGAAATGGGATCAGGTACACCTACCTATGAGAAAAAGGCCGATGATGTAGTTGCCGTTATTAGTGCTGTTACCAAAGACAGCGTGACCGTGTTGGGATTTAGTGACGGTGCCTATACGGGCTATTTTCTGGCCGCGTTATATCCCGAAAAAGTAAAGAAGTTAATTGCTATAGGAGCAGGCGAATGGAATAGCGGTTTTCGAACTTTCAATAATGCAAGAACTGCACTCTTCGGTGCGGATAGTCTTTACTTCAGTCAGCAACTCAAATTACGACCGGAGCCAAAACGATTTGACGATTGGCTCAGTGGTTTAAATGATTATTATAACTCGATTAGCATCGGCAAAGAAACGCTCGGTAAAATTCAGTGCCCGGTTCTGGTAATGGCTGGCGAACGAGACGAGAATGCACCGCTAAAGACTGTCATTGCTGCTTACGAGATGCTCCCACAAGCACAGCTAAGCATTATACCTGACGCACCTCATCCTGTGTTTTTGATTAACTTTCCGGCTGTGTGGACAAGCGTCACACCTTTCCTGAAGCAATAAGAATTTGAGCCCTAACTATTCTGCCATAAGTTCATTAAGAATAAATGCCATGAGATATACAATTTTTACAATAAGCCTGCTTTTGCTCAGCAGCTCCCTTGATCTGAAAGCACAAACTCTTCAGTTTGAAAATTTTGAGGTTACTCCCGTCAGTGTTTACTCTTCAAAAGTTAAATTGATGGGAAAGGAATCGTTGAAAGTTGTGAAAGATTCATCGGTAAAACAATTTGACGAACCAACTTTCATCCGAATTAATGACATCGATTTTAGAAATGGAATAATTGAAGTAAAAATACTGAGTCGATTGTTGAAGAATGCTCCTGAATTTGCAAGAGGTTTTATTGGTGTTGCCTTCCGTATTAATGACAGCAATACAAGGTTTGAGAGTATTTATGTTCGTCCAACCAATGCAAGAGCAGATGATCAGGTTCGACGAAACCATTCTATTCAGTACTACTCCTATCCTGATTATAAATTTGACCGGCTTCGAAGAGAATCGCCGGAGAAGTACGAGTCCTATTCGGATCTGGAAATGAATAAATGGATTACGATAAGGCTTGAAGTAAAAGACGCAATGGTTAAATTATTTCTCAATGGAAGTAGTCAGCCTTCTCTGGTTGTGAATGACTTAAAGCATGGAGCAAATGCTTCCGGTGCCATTGGCTTATGGGTGGACGTGGGAACAGAGGGGTATTTCACCGACCTGACCATAAAAAAGCAAGAGTAGACAACATCTTGTTATTGTCTTAATGAAATAAAACTATCAAATGCTAACGAACGATAAAACAACAAAGGATGTATTAATTCATCATTTAACGGCCTTTGGCGATAATGATTTAGACGAAATCATGAAAGACTATATGAGTGAGTCTGAGGTACTAACACCGGACGGTCCATTAAAAGGGCTGGCCGCCATTCGTAATTTCTTTGCTGATTATTTCATTGTAATCCCTACCGGCTCCGCATTTGAAATGAAACAACTGATAGTGACGCACAACGTTGCCTACGTGGCATGGACCAGTGAATCTGCTGATACAAAAATACCAATCGGAACAGACACCTTTTTTCTGGAGGGCGAGAAAATCAGATTTCATACAGTAGCTGATTATCGGATAAGGAAACTATAAGCTAAACTGCAAAAGCTCAGGATTACATTTCTCCAGCGCAAGTGGCGGAAACAGGAAAAGCACCAGGGGTAAAGATCAAATTGTGGCAGACCTATTAAGTTAGAAACAAAATTATGCTGTCTCAAGAAGGAAATTCCCATCTATTTTTAGCTTCTCGTGGAGCTTTTTAACAATTGCCAGATTAAGTTTCTTTTTACCATTGATGATTTCGCTGACAGTTGAATTTGGAACTTCTAAGAGTTCGGATAGCTGTGCGCGGTTCAGTTTGTTTCCTTTTCTGTCAGGTTTCCAAAGCCTTTTTCGATTAACCCTTCAATCTCTGCCAGTGCAGTGTGGTATTGTTTGTTAGTTGTGATTTTCATAAACCTATTGTTATGCGATTTGGAATTTCCTCCCCTTTTTCTTTTGCCTCTTTAACCTGCTGAAAGTAGAGCCGCACCAGGCTCGTGTATAATTTGTTGCGTGTAACATTCAGGAAGAGTTGGGCGGCATCTCTTTTTGCCGGATCATCAATAATATCTTGTGCCAACTTATTTGCCGTAGCCATCAGCTGGTTATTCTGCAATTGTTTCTCCGTTCGCTTTTTTCGCTTATCCCTTTGCGGGAGCATACAGATCACGGATTTGTTGCCGTATCGCTTTAATACAAACTGATCGCCCAGTTTGCCGCTGAAATCCTTCAGGATGGAGGTTGTACTACTGGCCATAGGTGTAAAGGTTTGGTGTATCGTCATAAGATAAGTAATGAAAGCTTAATGTCAAATACTTAATATATATTTTAATGAGTATTTAATGGCTTATTATTGGTTTTATACCCTAGATAAACCCTACAAATACCCTAAAAAAACCCTATGAAAACCCTAAGATGACTATTGCTTAGTACTTGCATTAGTGGGGTATAAACAAATCGTTACCTAAGCTTCAAAACCTGATACTAAACACCGTTTCTCCCGGCTGAAGCGAATTCAGTGAAAACCGGAAACCATGGCTCACCAGCACTTCTTTTACCAGGGTAAGCCCAATGCCCTGTCCGTCTTTTTTGGTGCTGTAAAAGGGGGTGAAGAAGGCCTGTTCGCTGCCAGGTTCCAGTCCGCAGGTTTGTAAACCCCGGCCGGTATCGGTTATCCGTAATTCGCGTAGTTGCCGGTGGCTCCTCCGGTAAATGGTACTCAAATTGAATCTGCTCCTGCGTTGCTTTTGCCTGCGCCACCAAAGCGTTTGATATCGGATAAGCGCTTTACAACTGTTTCCTCAATTCAGACAATGGATAAAAACTATTGCGCCAATTGATACCCCTGAGATGCTCAGTTAAAAGTGTTGACTGGATGATGATATATACCATGATCAATCCGGCAAAAGGAATCATCAATGCATGCCACCATTTTGCATGTATTCCTTTTTTGCCATAAAGCAGAACCACCTGAGAGGCGATAATTGCCAATCCGATCCAGTGATAAGGAGCTCCCGAACTTAAAAATAAAGGTACCGGCAAGGCAAGAATCAGAAAGCTAAGAATGGCTGTACTCATTGCCTCCAGGAACCTGTAATTGTATACGGAATACATATTTTTCATCAGTCCGTTTACAAAGGCAGGCAGACTGCTGTACCAGGCTAGACTGATTTCTTTTTCTCCATACAATATATCCTGTTTACCTCCGGCCCGTTTGATGCGTTCGCCCAGTTTCAGGTCATCATCCGGACGCAAAGAGATCATAAGATGGGTGCCTGCTTTTTCATAGGCAGATCGTTTTACCAGATTAAATGCACCCACCCCCATGGAGGAAGGAGATGCCGGATCTGAAATTGTCCAGGGTTTTAGTTTGATATCCAGCATGATGGCGAATACATTCATCACCGACACAAACAAAGAGGAAGGGGAAGTGATTTCAGCCAATGCAGTAAGATGGTCAAGTTGTTTCTGTTTAATATAATGCATTGCTTTTTCTAAGGCCTGCGGTGCAAACTTTACATCTGCATCTGTAAAAAGGAGCCAGTCTTCGCTACTGGCGCAATAGCCTTTATACAAGGCATGATTTTTTCCCATCCATCCGAGCGGCAATTCGTCTATTGTAATTGTGGTGATTAAAGGGTGCCTTGCTGCCATGCGTTGCAGAATTGCCGCTGTACCATCTGTTGAACGATCATTAACAACAATTATCCGGTAGTTTGGGTAAGATAAGCTGCACACAGTTTGCAGCGCATCTTCCAGTTCCTTCTCCTCGTCTTTTACAGCTATTATAATTGCAACAGATGGCGCTACAGAGAGCTTGGGCGATAGATCTTTCAGGAAAAGGATTTTCCTTGTATTAATGAGGAGTAATATGGTTATCCCAATCCATAAAACCAGCAGTAAAATGGCATATATCAGTAGTATCATGCTGCAAATCTAGATTGGGTTGTTGGTTTTGAATTTGATCTAAGCTCAAATAATGGGATCTTATTTTTTTGCTCTTATCCGGCTCAGTGTTTCCTGACTTACTCCCAGGTAGGAAGCGATGTATTTCAATGGTACCCTCCTTATTACTTCGGGATATTGTTCGAGCAGCAGGGCATAGCGTTCGGGTGCCGTTTTAAAGCGCTGGTCAATAAAACCAGTTTGCAGTATAACAAGGCTCTGCGAAAGAACTCTGCCATTCAGCAGACTCATATCATGGTGTTTTTTGCAAATGTCTTCCAGGTGACTGCGGGTAAGGATGAGGGTATCTGTTGGTTCCAGGGTTTCCACACATTGCGGACTTGCAATACCACCAAAGAAAGCAGAAAGAGAGCAGGCAAACATATTTTCGAACATAAACCAGTCTGTATATTCCTTGTTCTCATGGATATAATAGGCCCTTAGTGCACCATTAAGAATGAAATATAACCGGTCGGATAACTGTCCCTCTCTTACCAGGATGGAGTGAGCCGGATAATGTGCTGCTGCAATGCATGCATCTATTTCGGCCATTGTTTCTTTACTGAGGGGAAAGATAGAATTAAGTGCCGCGAAGAATTTCTCTTTCATAAGGGAAAGATAAAACCTACAGACTTCTGAATTATACCCTTTTGGGTACAATGGCCTAATATTTAGTTCTTTTATACCCTTTGAGGTATAAAATGATGTAATGTATTAATAGCAGCAACTTCTTAAACCTTCACCGTCACTAATAAAAAGATAGCAGGAATAAAAGTACTGGTTGCTGAAGAACCTTGATTCTGACTGCTAAATAATTCTTCCAGTTCCTGTAGCAGGGATGCGGCTTTTTCGTTTTTTTCTGCTGCTTCAAAAGCATCCATGGTTGGACCAAAATAGGTCTTAAACCGATCAACAAGTCGGGATGGGGGGAATGGTGCTTTCTACTCCCCAGAGCATGGGACTGATAAATCCCTCCGGAGGGGGAGGCGTATAGGATGAACTGATTTTCAGAATCTGTGCCACCAGGGTGGGGTCTCCAGGAATCCAGTTGCCCATTACAATTTTACCTCCGGGCTTTGTTACCCGTACCATTTCATGGGCAACATCCTGTGGCCTTGGGGCAAACATTGCCCCGAAAATGCTAACCACCAGATCGAAAGAGGCATCGTTCAGGTCAGACAGCCTGCTGGCATCCCCTTCCAGGAAGGAACAATTACCAGTGCTTCTCCACTTTCGTGCATGGTTGCAGCAATTTGGGTAAAATCGCCTTTTTCCCATAATTGTTTATTTGGGTTAATCGGAGTTTTTGTGTCGATGCCTGGTTCCATATAAGTTGATTTTAGGATGATGGAATAAAGCTAGCTGGTTACAGCTAAGAGGTTTTTACTTATCCGTTCAAAATAATGCCTGTACGGGTCAAAAAAAGTCGCATTTCCTGCTAATTTCAGTAAATTGATAGGGCAGGACTTGTATGATTAACTTTTACGAAAGCGTTCTTCAGCACCAGGGGTATTATCGCCAGTTCACCTGCAGCGATTCCCTGGTTACCATTTTTAATTGCCCATTGGAAGCCCGGCTCATGAAGTCGAAGTTTTCAGGTGCCTGGAGTCAGTATAACTATTTGTTTTATGTGATTGAAGGAACCAAGATCTGGCATACAGCGCAAAAATCCTATACGATTGGAAATGAAACCTGTGTTTTTGTACGCAAAGGTGCCTGGATCTTTGAAAACTTTCTCGATAAAGGGTTTTGTGTTGTGCTGTTTTTTATACCGGATAAGTTTATTTGTGATACGCTGAAAACAAAATCAAAGCCATTAAATAGCTCCCGGCAAATAGTAGAACCGGTTATGATTCTGGAAAAGAGTGCTGCATTAACCGGATTTTTTCTTAAGGAATTGATTCTTACCATTGCCGATAATCCGGCTAATGCAGAAATCCTTTCCTATTTCTGTTCCTTATTGCATGAGCCGCAGCATCTTTCTTTGCAGCGTGTTATGGAAGATAATTTCTGCTTCAACCTGAAACTGGAGCAGTATGATTTCATCTAACCCCGTCTTCTTTCCTGAAGGAAACGCAATAGTTAATGTCTGTATAATACCAAAAAACAGGTGCCGGAAGCTGCAAACTGTCCATTTATTGCGGATTGTAAGCGAATACCTAATTGAATTTCTTTATCAGGCAGGAAGTCGAATAAATTGCCGGTTTCTAAAAAACTGCGTTCGTTATAGAGCTTACTCGTTTCAATCAAACTATTGGCAATAGCCACTCCATCCGTAAGGTTATACAGTTCAATTCTGGATGTATTGGTAGTTTGTCCAACATACGGATTGCCAATTAATGTAATGGAATCAACACCAGGATAATAATTTTTATTGAACTTAATAAGATCCCCTCCCATTACAGGTTGCGTATTAGTAGTATTAGCGGCAAAATTCAGCGGTAACACAATCTGTTTGTCACCCATCGAACTCTGACCATTACACACAGGGTAAGAACTGTTTATTTCAACCTCGTCTAAAACTCCGTTTCGGTTTTTATCAATACCGGTGCTGAGGGTTATTCCACCTGCCGGACAAGTGGCGCTGGCCGGCAACTCTTCTACTTTAATTAAGCTTTGAAGACCAATTTTTCCTTCTTTTTTACAGGAATAAAAACCAACAATCAATACCAGGATTAAAAAACTGTACCGCATGTATGTTTAGGATTTGAGGTAAAGATAATAATCCAACAGTAATGGCTGTACGTAAATTTTGCCTGATCTATCCATTATTCCTCCTCTGCTATTTGGAACCAGTGGAGAAACCAGCTATATAGGCCAGAAAATCTTTTCTAAAATGTTTTCCAATTGGAATTAACTGGCCCTGAATTTCAACATTCTCTTTTGTATACGTATTAATTTTGTCTATTGATATGATAAACGAACGATGAATTCGCCTGAATTTATCCGGTGGCAATAAGCCTTCCAATTCAGCCGTACCAATTTTGGAAATGAATTCGTTGGTTCTTGTGATAATTTGCACATACTCTCTTTTGCTTTCAACGTACAAAATTTCGTTAAGTAAAATTCGAACCTTTCTTCTATTAACATTCAGGTAAATGGCATTTGTTCCGGCAGATCCAATAAGCGCTTCATAGTTGTCAGCTTTGATAAGTTTTTCAGCTTTATGGATGGCTGCTGTAAATCGTTTGTATGATATGGGTTTCATTAAAAAATCCGCCACATTTAATTCGTAGCCCTCCAATGCATATTCCGGGTAGGCGGTTGTAATAATTACAATAGGAGGGTGGGTGAGTGTTCTTAAAAATTCCAATCCCTTCAGAATCGGCAAATGAATATCCAGAAACATTAAATCAACCTTTTCCTGTTTCAGATAGATGCCTGCACTAATTGCATCCCTGAAAACCTCCATCAATTCAAGATGGGTAGATTGCTGAATATAATCTTTGAGTATCTTAACCGCCAATGGCTCATCTTCAATAATAATGCATTTAATCTTTTGCATAACTGTTAAGGTTAATCTCCAGATGAACTAAGAAGGATTGCTGGAATTTGGTAATTGTTAACGTATGTTCCTTAAATAATAGGCCTAATTGACGCCGCAGGTTGGTAAGTCCGATATTCTCTTTTTGCTGCTCGGTTTGATCACGGTTTATAAATGAATTAGTAATATCAAACACCAGTTTATTATTTTTTATGGAAAGATTTATTGAAATAAATGGTGCATGTATGGTTTCTGAAAGTCCATGTTTAAAGGCATTTTCTACGAGGTGGATCAGTAGCAGTGGCGGAATTTTCTGTTCAACATCATCTATATCTTTCTCAAAAACTATTTTTAAGGATTCATCATATCGCATTTTCTCCAGTTCAATATAGTCTTCAATTATTTCAATTTCTTTGCTGATTGAAATTAATTCTGATTGGGATTCATAGATCATAAAGCGTAAGATATCCGATAACCGGAGGATACTATCTGCTGTTATATCCGATTTTTCCCTTGCCAGAGCGTAAATTCCGTTTAATGTATTAAATAAGAAATGTGGATTGGTTTGAGATTTCAGAAAATTAAGTTCAGATGTCTTTTTCTCAATAAGTAACTGATGGTTTCTGTCTTTTAGTTTCAGATATCGAAGTGATAATTTAAAGGAAGCAAAATAGGCGATTCCATAAAGTTGGTAGATGACAGTTCTGATCCAATAGCCTGCATTGATCATGGTGGCCTCTTCCTTTGGGTAGGTGTTTAAGAACATGCCCAGCTTTAACCAGTTGATATAGCCAATTGTTAGTAAGAACAGAACGATTAGCACGCCCAGTGAAATGCCAATATATCGAAAGCTGTTTTTTGGAATCAATACGGGTATTACATGGAAAATAAACAAGCTGGTTAACAGCCCAAAAATATTCATCCAGGTTCGGTATGTATAGGAAACCATGAATTTTTGGAGATCCATTCCCTCTATTATATACACTGCCGGTGCCCATAGGATTATGAGCGATAGTCCTATTATAATACTTTCAGCAAAACCAGATTTAAAAAGGTTCATTCTGTAGGTTACATGAAGCTGTAAATTATTGATAAGCTGCCAAATAGGGCACCGTTCAAATAATTAAATCTACCAAAATAGGATAAGCGTCAACCAATGCAGGAGGGGGCCCTTTCTTTTCAGTTTAAATCAGCCATTTGATACGGATTGTTTTGCAATTTTGAAAAATCAAAACTAAAAATGGGAATGCTTATAAAGAGGATTGTTAATCAAATGGGATTCCTTCCGCTGCTGTTGCTGCTTTCATTGAGTATAGAAGCCCAGATTCAAAAAGGATTGGTGCTTTTAGGCAAGGTGCCGGGTGAACAATTTGGCCGCAATATTAAGCTGTCTGCTGACGGTACGGTTCTGGCTGTTGCAGCACCGTTTAACAGTGAATATGGTGATAAATTAGGACGAATTGAGGTTTATAAATTTGATGGAAACAATTGGAGCCGGATGGGGAAGGAGATTTTGGCCGGTCCCGGTGATTTTAATTATGGTGAGCATATGGAGCTATCGAAAGATGGCAGAATTTTAGTTGTAGGTGCTCCATTCCAATCTGTTAATATCTATACATTTTCTAACGACTCCTGGGTAAAATCGGTGAAGTCGATTCAGCTTGAAAAGGAGAATGACATGTTGCAGGCTATCACCATGAGTTCTGATATGCAGCATATTGCTGTCGCGTTTGAGAGTTCTGCATACAAAAGATGTTGTATACGAATTTTTAAGCAGAAGGAGGAGCAGTGGATTCAGGAGGGTAATGATATTATTCCGGCTCCATTACAGAAGATCTACGGTTTATCCCTTTCACTATCAAAGGAAGGTAATCTGCTTGCAATTGGAAATTATTCAAAAGATACGATGCGGATGAGAAATGCAGGTGAGGTTCTATTTTATAAGAAAGAGGGAGACCAATGGATTCAACAAAAGGGCAGGATAATGGGAGAAGCACAGGATACAAACCTGGGTAATGGTGTTGTCCTTTCGGATTTGGGTACTAGAATCGTAGTATCTTCCAACAGCCTTGATTTATTTCATCGAAATACCGGATTTGTAGAAACATACGAATTCTCTGGTTCAGCATGGAAAAGAAAATCACCGGCAATAAGACCTGCTAAACCTAATTCGTATTTCGGACATGCCATAGCTCTCTCCGGAGATGGATCCTTATTGGCGCTGAGTACTCCTTACCTGGGATTTGGAAAACCAGGTTATGTAAAAGTTTATCGTGTGGCTGATTCCGGGTGGGTAGAATTGGCAAGTATTATTGATAGAGACGGTGTGGAAACAACCTCTTCTCCCAATAATTCAACTGGCTGGTCTATTGCTATTTCTTCCACTGGAAATACACTTGCAATTGGTTTTCCTCATAATGATGAGAATGGAGATATGAGTGGGAAAGTGGTGGTTTATGATTTTTAATAATTTAATGTATGATTGCTAATTGTTTCGCTGTAGTAATTTTTTCAGTTGTTTTTCATGTGGAGCAGGCATTTGCGCAACCTATAATTGTGGAGGATAGAAACTATCTTAAAGTAAGTGCTGATGTTGTTAAGCTTGAACAGGATATTTACCATCCAAAATTTCCAGGAAAGCAGCTGGATTTTTTTACCAAATGGGAATATGTTTATAAAAATGGACTTCCAGAAAGTGAAAGATCTTTTACAGCCAGAAAATCCTTATGGACCGAAAAAAACTATTTTTATAACGATCAGGGAAAATTAATAAAAGACAGTTGTTGGGATCCTTCCTTTACTCAATTTAACAATTATACTATTTATGAATATAATAAGGACGGTTTGCTGGCTAAAGCTATTCAAACTGGAAGTTTAAGTGGGAAGATTGGAAGAATTGATACTTATAGCAAGTATAAGCAGGTTGGTACTTACCAGATAACTTCAACCTTTTATGGGGATGATCAGATAGTAAAATATACCTCTGTATATGAGGATGGTTTAAAGCGTATGGTTATACATTCGAAGGGCTTTCTGCCAGTTAAATATACGTATGATGCGGATGGCAGACTATTGACCCTCAATAACAGGAAATTTTATTACAAATTAGATACAAAGGGCAATCCTATTGCCTCTGTTCAGATTGAACGGGGTATGCGAATCTATCATTTTATGCGACTAACGTATTCAGATGGCAGCATTACCGGAACACTTGAGCCGGATGTAGAATTTATAAATAATTGGGACAAGCAACAATAACAACACAACTATGAAGGATCTATTCATACTATTAACCATTTCACTGTTTGGTTCAATGCATGGAATGGCACAAAAGCAGGATACATTGCGGATCAGTGCAAAGGAGATCAATTCTGCGGTTTTAAAGGAGGGTACCCATCGTTACCTTGTATATTTTAAAATGGGCAGGGATTCCAGCAGATCTCAAACGCAATTCTGGACCAGAAATATCGTGCGGACAACACAAAATAATAAATCAGTATTAATTGTAACGCAGGAGTGGGAATTTATGGACACCGTTCTACACACTGTTACATCCGTTTGTGACGGAGTAACATTACAGCCCATTACGCATGAGTTTTGGTGGAAAAAAAGAGGGACTGGTGCTGTAAATTTTGTAAATGGTGGCACAGTGTCTTTAAATGGAGCTTTTCTAAGTGATCAGGATACTTCCCGATATGCAAAGGCAATCTGGTCTGCATTTAAATCGGTTAACAGTACTTATTTTCTTAACTGGCACATAGATATGGAAGTTTTCCCCACGCTGCCCTTTAAGAATGGAAGAACTTTTATAGTCCCTTTTTATGATCCGGGTACAAGTGCTCCTTTTGAAGAAGTCCTATATACGGTTACAGGTTCTGCGCAGTTAACCGGTTATGATAACCAAAAAATAAATTGCTGGTTGTTGGAGCATACCAGTAAGGGGAATAAGGAAATATTTTGGATAAGTAAAAAGACAAAAGAAGTACTCAAGTTGGAACAGGAAATAAACGGGCGGTTTTACCGATATAAGATTAAACTGGGATTTAGTATTTAAACAGATTAAATGAATATCAGCATTTATACCAAGGGGTTTTCGGCGGGGTTGATTCAGCAAATCAAAAACAGGTTTGCGGATTATAAGATGGATATTGAGTTTCATCCTTCTTTTAGATTTAATGAACAAACCGATCAGGGGTTTTTACCAATAAAATTAAAAATCCAACCGGGCAGTATAGCCCGCTATGACCATATTGACTATGAAATATTGACTGGTTTTGAACTTATATTCAGCGACTACAATTTTGAGGAGGAAGTAAAAGGTATTCAACAACAGGCTCAACTTACGGCGAGCCGCTCCTTCATTTCACGGCTTTTTGGAGGCAGCAAAAAAAAATCTACTGCGGAGGATGATTCTTTTGCCGGGATGGAACATATCGAGCGTTTAATGAATTGCAGGAAATATATACTTCTGAAATGGATGTCCTGGAATAAAACGGAGTTGAGAATCAGTTTATACTTTGCTGCTATACTGGCAGAGTTAACCGATGGTGTTATTTATGACCCTCAAAGCGGGCGATATTTAAGCGGGCAGCAGGCCTTGGAACTATTCCCCTCAGAAGTGGAGGAGTATGAACAATCGTTCACCACTGAGGCGTTTACGGTTGACAGATTTGAGGGCTGGTTGTGATGGAATGAGCTGTTTTAGTATCTTTCGCTCTGAAATTGAGCTGTGATACTTTTATTAATCGCTGATATCGTTTACCCTATTATTGGATGGGTTGGCACCATCGCCTACCTGCTGGGCTATTTTTTGCTGACTACCAATAAACTAAAATCCAATCAGGTAAGTTATCATGTACTGAATATAATCGGCTCTATTGGACTCACGGCTAATGCGGTATATTATACTGATTTGCCCAATATAGTCGTCAACCTGGTTTGGGGTATAATTGCACTGGTTGCCATTATCATGCTGCTTCGAAAGCACTCAGGTTGAGTTGCTGTAAGGCCTGAATTTTGTAATAATCAAGCCGTTTACCATATTCCGCCTTATTTGTTTCCAGACTCAGGTAATAATACGCCCCATCAACAATTACAAATACCATATCTGCTGCGCGGGCAGGATCAGCTACTTCTATGTCCCCTGCTTCATTTGCGTTTCTAATCAGCTCTTCCAGGTTATGTCTTAATTGATCAAGTACCTCTTTAAATTTAGATTTTACCTTTTTATCGCGGAACACCATGGAGTAACAACTATAGGCCACACTGTCATCAAAGAGCATATTCCACTTTTGTGAAAACAGCTTGTCTATAACCGTTAGTAATCTTTTTTTGGGGTCTTCTTCGGAAACAGAAGGAGTTTTAAAGATCTGCAGATACCGCTCCAGAATAAATTCGATTAAGGCAGAAACCAATTGCTCCCTTGTCTGAAAATAATGGATAATCAGACTTGGATTTATATTGATCATGGCCGCCGTTTTGGCAATAGACGCATTCTCCAGCCCTTCTTTTTTTGCCAGTTTATAAAATGCTTTTACGATCTCCGGTTGCCGGGATTCCTTTAAACTCTTTCTGCCCATGTAGTGCCAGATAATTTTGGTTACTGACAAATATAGTATTCCCAATTCACTTTGTATAAGGAAACAAATTACGCAATCGATTGCCTGATCTGACTGCATTATCTTATTGTAAAGCTATTATTATTTAATTTTAAATTAATTGAATGTTCGTTCAATTTATTTTTTTCAATTAGATTTATTCTACATTTTTGAAACATCAATTATTTGCTTCCAAAACAGCTAATTATGAAAAGAACTGCTATTTGCTTTTTATTACTGCTGCTGACCTTCTGCGGATTTACGCAGGGTGTGGCGGTAACCGGAACAGTCCGGTCAGCGGAGGGTACTCCCCTGGCTGGCGTAACCATTCTAGATAAGTCTACCGGCAAGGGAACCAATACCGACCTGGCAGGTAAATTCACTATTCAGGTGGCAACCAACGCAACCCTTGAATTTTCCTTTATTGGTTATACCAAACAGGAAATTGCATTGAATGGGCGGAGGGAACTTACTGTTCAACTTGCCCTGAGTGAAGGCACCGCACTAGATGAAGTGGTGGTTACTACTGCCCTTGGTATTAAAAAACAGCAGAAAACCCTGGGGTATGCAGTACAGGAAGTGAGTGGTGAAACAATGGCTAAAACCAAAACGCCCACTCCATTGGCAGCGCTGACCGGAAAAGTAGCCGGATTGAATATCAACAATACCACCGATTTGTTCCGTAACCCCGGCATTTCACTAAGAGGTCGTACACCCCTGATTGTTATTGATGGAATTCCAGATCCGGATGCCGATCCGTATAAAATCAATGCCGATGATATTGAAAGTATCAGTGTGTTGAAAGGTCCGGCTGCCGGTGCCCTTTATGGAGCTCTGGGTGTAAATGGTGCTATCATGTACACCACCAAAAAAGGCAGAAAAGGAAAGCTGCAGGTTGAAGTCAATTCCTCTACCATGTTCCAAACCAGTTATACGGTGGTGCCTGAAGTGCAAACCGTATATGGTAATGGAGATCAGGGCCGGTATGCTTATTCAAATGGCTCTGGAGGCGGTGCTGAAGGTGGTGGCTGGATCTGGGGACCCAAACTTGATCAGCGTGATCCATCCACACCAAGTGGCTTTTATGAAACAACCCAATACGATAGCCCGATTGATCCCGTAACCGGACAACGGATTCCTACCCCCTGGATTTCAAAAGGAAAAAATAATATTAAAAACTTCTTCAGAACCGGGATACTATCTACCAATAGTGTATCTGCATCTGTTGGTACAGAAAAAGGATCCTTCCGTGTTTCTGCGAATCATATGTATCAGCAGGGTGTGGTTCCCAATACTGGTTTGAACAACAGTTCTTTTTCTATTGGAGGCAATTATCAGCTGGCTCCCAAACTCAGTATGGATGCCAAACTCACGTATAACCGGGAATATTCTGACAATTATCCAGTAGTTGGTTACGGCCCTCCCAACTACCTCTACAACCTGATTCTATGGATTGGTCCGGATATCGATATCCGCGACCTGGAAAATTACTGGATGCCGGGCAGAGAAGGGTTGCAGCAACGTAATTATAATCTATCCTGGTATAATAATCCGCATTTCATAGCGAACGAACTGTTGAACGGATACAAAAGAAACAACAGTTTCGGTCAGGCTACTTTTGATTATAAAATCAGTAAAGATCTTTCGGTAAAATTCAGAAATGGATTTAACCAGTATTCCAGTATTGCGGATGTGCGTGAACCATATAGCTATATAGCCTATAGCTATATTTCAAGGGGAAATTACTCCAGCGATCAATCCAATTATTTTGATATCAATTCCGATCTGATCCTTAATTATAAAAAAGATTTTGGTGAGAATTTTGGTATCAATGTTACAGCGGGGGCTGCCAATGCCTACAGACGTTTTGAATCCGTTTATACAAGTACAGATGGATTGACCATTCCGGAGTTTTATTCTATCACCAATACCATCAATCCGCTGAAGGGATCGAACCTGTTACGTGAAAGAAGAACAGGGAGTGTGTATGGAATGATTGATGCCGAAGCACTGGGATTTCTATACCTTAATTTAACCGGACGCTACGATAAAACCTCCACACTTCCAATTGAGAACAATGGATATTTCTATCCCTCTGTTGGTTTGTCTGCGGTTTTATCTGATAAATTAGAATTACCGGAAGCCATTTCGTTCCTGAAACTACGCGGATCCTGGGCAAAAGTGAATACCGGCTTTATTAGTGGTAATAACCCATATGCTCATATTAATACGTATCAGATTGGTCCGAAATGGAATAATGTTCCTTCTCTGATTATGCCCACTTCATATATTTCACCGAATTTAGTTCCGGAAACTGTTGAATCGTCTGAATTTGGTGCAGTAATTGGTCTCTTTAAGAACCGAATTAATCTGGATGTAACCTATTTCAGTAACCTTGATTACAATAACTTTCAGCCTGTTACACTCTCACAGGCAAGTGGAAATTCCAGTGTGGTTAAAAATGCCAATATTTTTCAACGAAGAGGATGGGAGTTTATGCTGAGTGGCTATCCTGTAAGAGGAAAAAATTTCAAATGGGAAACAAGTTTCAACTTCTCAAAAGTGCATCGCTGGCTGAAAGATGCAACAGATAATGGAGATGGCTATTTAGGACAGATCAAAGAAGGCCAGCGTATGGACAGGATTTATATAACGGAATCCCGTACACCGGACGGACAAGCCATCTACAATGCGAATGGTATGCAGGCTTATACTCCATTTGGTCAATATTTCGGTGACCGTGATCCGGATTGGATCTATGGCTGGCAGAATACCTTCACCTATAAAAATCTTAGCCTTACTTTCTCTGTGGATGGTCGTTTAGGTGGCTTGATTTATTCTACCACCAATCAGAAAATGTGGTGGGGCGGTACTGCAAAAGGAACTGTTACGCCATTCAGAGACGATGCCAATGCCGGTAACAGTACCTATGTTGGTCCGGGTGTAGTAGTAACTTCCGGTAATGTGGAGTACGACAGCTATGGAAATATACTATCCGACTCCAGAAAATTTGCACCCAATACCACGCCGGTTAATTATATCAGTTTTATGCAAAGCACCAGTGGCGCCATGCTGAATAATTATTTCTACTATAGCGGAACGTATTTGAAAATGCGTGAGTTGGTTCTAACCTATGAATTGCCGTCTAAATGGGTGAAGGGTGCATTTTCTGGAGCTTCTGTTTCCTTTATCGGAAATAACCTTTTCATACTATCAAAAATTCCGAATGTAGATCCGGATGCAGAAAGAGACGAACTGCAAACGCCTTCAATGAGAAGCATAGGTGTAAACTTCAATGTTCGCTTCTAATTAAAAACCGAACAGCAAAAATTACAACGATGAACAAGACTATATTTTTCGCAACTATATTCGGGCTGCTGATATTGGGTTCCTGTAAAAAATTCGATTATTTTCAGGATAATCCGAATAACCCAACGATGGCTGATCCTTCTTTATTGCTCCCGGCCATTGAGCGGACAGCCTTCTCCACCATTTCTGCAGATGCTGCATTAGCATCCCGTTACCTGGTTTATACACAGGGTGCCAGCAATTCGCAATATTATGGCTGGCAGCGGGGCAGCATGGGTTATGGCAATATTACCCAGGTAGTAAAAATGGAGCAGGAGGCAGCCAGAACCAATAAACCCAATTACCGGTATATTGGTAAATTCTTTAAATCGTATTTTGTAGTGAATATGACCCAGACATTTGGAGATATTCCGTATTCCCAAATGATGCAGTCGATTATGTATGGCAACTACTCGGATTCCAGTGCAATTCGCCCGGTGTATGATAAACAGGAAGATATCTATCGCGGCGTATTGGATGATCTGAAAATTGCCAGTGATTCGCTGAGTTCTACATCAGTAGCAATAGGGGGTGATCTGGTATACAATGGCAATATCGAAAAATGGAAACGCCTGATCAATTCCTATACGCTTCGTGTGTTGATGAGTTTGTCCAAAAAAGAAAATGTGGCATCGCTCAATATCAAACAACGGTTTAATGAAATCGTTTCCAATCCGGCTAAATATCCTTTGATGACTGCCAACAGTGATAATGGACGTTTACCCTATTACGATATTACCGGCAACCAGTATCCCTATTTCAATAATAATTCCATGAAAACGGATTATTACCTGGATGTATCCTTTGTTTCCATACTGCAGGAGCTGCAGGATCCCCGTTTGTTTGTGTTTGGTAAACCTACACCATCCAGTGGCGGTCCGGCTACAGATTTTGATGCTTATGATGGATTATCCGGCAGTGCACCATTGGCAGAGAATACTGCTAAACGAGGTGCAGGTAATGCTTCGCAGATCAATGACCGCTATGCCTATACCGCAACCAATGAACCCAGTTTGCTGATGGGCTATGCTGAACTTCAGTTTATTCTGTCAGAAGCAGTAGTAAGAGGATGGATTACCGGAGATGCATCGGAATATTATAAGAAAGGAATTAAGGCATCCCTGGATTTCTCCAATTATAACAATACCTATTCTTCAGATCTGATTGATGCATACCTGGCCAGTGCTGAGGTTGCGCTGGTACCCGGACAAGAAATCGAACAAATCATTACACAGAAATACATCAGTATGTTTATGAATACGGGCTGGCAGCCATTTTATGAACAACGCCGAACCGGCTTTCCTGAATTTGATGTATCCGGTGCGGGCATTCTCAATGGCGGACAAATTCCAAAGAGATGGATGTATCCCAATGATGAGTTTACAAACAATCGCGTAAATGTGGAGAACGCTATTAAAAGCCAGTACCCCGGCGGCGATGATATTAATGGTATAATGTGGATATTGCAATAATATGAGAATACTAAGTGGAACCTTAATCGCACTGGTGTTATGCATCAGTGCGATTGCACAAAAAACAAAAAAAGCCGTTTTTGTTATTGTAGATGGAATTGCGGCTGATGTAATAGAAAAACAACCGACACCTAATTTGGATAAAATTGCCAAAGAGGGTGGCTATGCCCGTGCATATGTAGGCGGCGAAAAAGGAGGCTACTCCCAAACGCCCACGATTTCTGCTGTTGGGTATAATAGTTTGCTAACCGGAACCTGGGTGAACAAACACAATGTTTGGGACAATGATATTGCCGCACCGAATTATAATTACCATACGATTTTTCGGTTTTTTAAAGAACAATATCCGGAGAAAAAGACGGCCATTTATTCCAGCTGGTTAGATAACAGAACCAAGCTGGCTGGTGATGGTATGCCTGAAACCGGCCACCTGAAAATCGATTATCATGTAGATGGATTGGAGCTCGACACGGTTCGTTTTCCGCATGATAAACAACGAGCTTATATGCATCAGATAGATGAAGAGGTGGTGCAAAAGGCGAGTGCATCCATTCGTGAGCAGGCACCGGATTTATCCTGGGTTTATCTGGAATATACCGATGATATGGGACATATGTATGGCGACAGTGAGGAGTTTTACAAAGCAATCGGTTATATGGACCAGCAGATGGGTAAGCTTTGGGAAGCCATTCAATACCGGGAGAAAAACTTCAAAGAAGAGTGGGCGATTTATATCACTACAGATCATGGAAGGGATGCCAAAACAGGCAAACACCATGGCGGACAATCAGACCGTGAAAGAAGTACCTGGATCGTTACAAGTGCGCCTGGCCTGAACAGTTATTTTAAATCTGGAAAAGCAGGCGTAGTAGATATTATGCCTTCAATTGCAAGATTCCTGAATATTCAGATACCGCGTGCAAATGCGCTGGAAATTGATGGCATCTCCATTACCGGTCTGCTTTCCGCAAGTCAGTTAAAGGCAACAAAAGCTGAGGGAAAGATTATCCTAAGCTGGAATGTAATCGATAAAAAAGGCAAAGCGAAAATCTGGATCAGTACCACCAATCAGTTCAAAACCGGAGGAGCTGATACCTATAACCGGGTAAAAACAGTTTCGGTTGCGGATGGAAAAGCAGTTATTGATCACCCGGCGGGTGAATCGGGAACAATCAAAATTGTACTGGAAACTCCACATAATTTCCTGAATACCTGGATGGTAAACTGAGGCATGATTTTTTAGTACAGGGGGTATGTTACCCAGTAAAGCAATTTATGGACTTTTAGCAGGTTTATTGTTTACCACCGGTATCGTTGCTCAGTTGCCGCCCCCTCATGCCACCAAATCAGCCATGAATTTCAGTAATGTAATTGGCTGGAATGAAGGAGAAACGCCCCTGGCGCCCACCGGGTTTACGGTAACAAAGTATGCGGATAAATTTCAGAATCCACGCTGGATGTATGAACTCCCAAATGGGGATGTACTGGTTGTGGAATCCAATACTCCGCATGGATTTTTAGAGAAAATTGGAGCGGCAATTATTGGTGCCAATAAATCCAATGATATGCGTAACAGTGCCAACCGGGTAACCCTCCTAAGGGATTCTACCGGGGATGGCATTCCGGATCTTCGTACTGTCTTTCTTGAAGGGTTGAACCTGCCATTTGGTCTGCTGCTGATCAAAGACAAACTCTATGTTGCCAATACAGACGCGCTGATGACCTATGATTATACGGAGGGACAAACGAAGATTAACTCCATCGGAAAAAAAATCATTGATTTACCCGCTGGTAAAGTAAACCAGCACTGGACCAGAAATATCCTCACCAATAAAGAGCAGACGAAAATTTACATTGCGATTGGATCGGGAACAAATATTGCCGATAAAGGACTGGAAGTAGAAAAAGATAAAGCACGAATCTGGGAAATTAATCCCGATGGAACGGGTTTAAAAGTATATGCATCAGGTTTAAGAAATCCGGTTGGAATGGATTGGGAACCGGAAACACAGCAACTTTGGGTTACCGTAAATGAACGGGATAAACTGGGCGATGAGCTGGTTCCTGATTATCTGACTTCTGTGAAAGAAGGCGGCTTTTATGGCTGGCCCTTCAGTTATTTCGGACAACATTATGATCCCAGAATAAAAGAAGAGGAGCAGGATAGCGCACTGGTTAAAAAGGCAATTGTGCCGGATGTAGCGCTTGGTGCGCATACTGCCTCATTAGGGCTCGTATTTTACAATCAAACAAAATTTCCGGCTAAGTACCGAGGCGGCGCCTTTGTTGCACAGCATGGATCCTGGAATAAATCCAGGCTGTCGGGCTACCGGATTGTATTTGTACCTTTCAGGAGCGGACAGCCATCCGGCCCCCCCGAAGATTTTCTGACCGGTTTTATAATTGATCCTGCTAAAGATGAAGTAAGAGGACGACCGACAGGATTGGTGATACTAAAAGACGGATCCATGTTATTAACAGATGATACCAGTGATACCATTTGGAGAATAGCTGCGAATATGGAAGCAGACTAAAATCTCAACACATGAGTTTATCGTTGTACAAACAAAAAAGGACATTTGATAAAACTCCTGAACCTCAATCGGGGAAGAGCAGGAATTCCAAACTGATATTTGTTATTCAAAAACATAAAGCTTCCCGCCTGCATTATGATCTTCGTCTGGAAATGGAAGGAGTGCTGAAGAGCTGGGCAGTTCCAAAGGAGCCATCTATGAATCCCAGGGATAAGCGGCTGGCCATAATGGTAGAAGATCATCCTTATGATTATAAAGATTTTGAAGGTACCATCCCCAAAGGAAATTATGGAGCAGGAGAAGTGAAAATATGGGATACAGGCACCTACACACCAATTGATGGGAGCAAAGGAAAACCGGCACAGGAAAAATCGTTGCTGAAACAACTCAAAGAAGGGTCCTTAAAGTTCAGCTTACAGGGTAAAAAACTAAAGGGTGAATTCGCGCTGGTTAAAACAAAAGGCATGGGTGAAAATGCCTGGTTGCTGATCAAACACAAGGATAAGGCTGCTTCAGTGGAAACATCTTATACATTCCCTAAAAAACTTTCTCCCATGCTTGCTACCCTGGTGGACGAGCCATTTGATGATGAAGCATGGGAATTTGAAATAAAATGGGATGGCTATCGCGCCCTGGCATTTAGAAAAGGAAGAACAGCACAGTTGCTTTCCCGTAATGGAAAATCATTTGCCGAAAAATTTTATCCTGTGGTGGAGGCATTAAAAGCGTGGAAGGAAGACCTGGTGGTTGATGGTGAAATTGTTGTAGTGGATGAAAAAGGAGTTGCCCGTTTTGATAAGTTGCAGAACTGGCGCAGCGAAGCAGATGGACAATTATTGTTTTATGTTTTTGATATTCTCTGGCATAAGGGCAAAGATCTGATGGATTTGCCCCTTTCGGAACGAATGAAAGTATTGAAATCAATCATTCCACCTGATAATGAAACAATCAAAATAGGCTTTTCCGTAACCGGAAGAGGCAAGGATTTTTTTGCCAGTGTACAAAAAATGGGGCTGGAAGGAATCATCGCTAAAAGGTTGAGTAGTACCTATCGTATGGGTGAACGTTCAAAAGACTGGTTAAAAATAAAGGCGCAGAAAAGACAGGAAGTAATTATAGTTGGATTTACCAGAAAGGAGGGTTCTCCAAAACTATTCAGTTCCTTATTATTGGGAGTTTATAATAATGGAAAATTATTCTATGCCGGTAAGGTTGGAACTGGGTTTACAGATTCCATGCAGAAAGAAATGATGGTTCAATTCAAGCCGTTGATTGTAAAGAGAAGTCCCTTGCAGGAAATTCCCGATTACAATAAAGCGACCAGATTCCGTCCTGATCCACCACCTGCAAAGGCTACCTGGCTAAAGCCTGAATTGGTTGGTGAGATTAGTTTTACAGAGATTACGGAACAAGGCGTATTTCGTCACCCTTCTTTTAAGGGAATGCGGGAGGATAAACCAGCAAAGAAAGTTATTCAGGAGAAGGAACAACAACCTGCCCTGTTAAATGCCTCTGAAAAAACGCAGGTAATAAAAATCAACCGGCATGAACTGAAGTTTACGAACCTTGACAAACTCTTCTGGAAAGAAGAAAAAATTACCAAAAGAGATTTGCTGAATTATTATCATCAGGTGGCTCCTTATATATTGCCATACATTAAAGACAGGCCGCAGTCCCTCTATCGTTTTCCGGATGGCTATAAAGGGAAAAGTTTTTACCAGAAAGATGTAACTGGTAAAGTTCCGGATTGGGCAGCCACCTATGCCTATCATGCAGAAGGGGATAAAACAGACAAACACTTTCTGGTTGCGAAAGATGAAGCGAGTTTATTGTATATGGTTAATTTTGGTTGTATTGAAATTAATCCCTGGAGCAGTACGGTAAAAAAACCGGATCATCCCGACTGGTGTCTGCTGGATCTGGATCCGGGTGAAAAAACCAGTTTCAATAAAGTAATTGATGCAGCCAATTTATTGCATGACCTGTTGAATGAGATTGATGTTCCATCATTCCCAAAAACATCCGGCTCAACCGGTATACATATTTATATTCCGCTTGGAAAAAAATATACGTATGAACAATCAAAGGAATTTGCCAGAGTATTGGTAACGATGGTACAGCGGGATGCCATCCGATATACAACAATAGAGCGAACCGTTAATGCGAGAAATGGCAAATTGTATTTGGATTTTTTGCAGAACCGGCCGCAGGCAACACTTGCTGCACCTTATTCCGTACGACCCAAACCAGGTGCAACGGTTTCAATGCCACTGCACTGGGAAGAACTTAAACAGGGATTAAAAATGAAGGATTTTACGTTGAAAAATGTTCCTGCTTTATTGGAAGAGCGGGGTGATTTGTTTAGACCGGTATTAGGCAAAGGGATTGATATGAAAGCGGCGCTTAAACGGTTGCAGCAACTTTAATTTTAAACATTCTAATTATGAGATCAATCTGGACAGGCAGTATTGCATTCGGACTGGTAAATATTCCGGTAAAGGTTTTCTCAGCTGTTAATGAACGAACGCTGGATTTTGATATGCTGGATAAAAAAGACCACAGTGCCATTAAATTCAAACGGGTTAGTGAACGAACCGGTAAGGAAGTGGTTTGGGAGAATATTGTTAAAGGCTATGATCTGAATGGGAAATATGTGGTACTTACCGATGAGGATTTTGAAACTGCAAGTCCGGAGAAAACAAAAACAATCAATATGGAAGCATTTGTGAATGCTTCTGAAGTGGATGTGATTTTGTTTGACAGTGCCTATTATCTGGCACCTGCCAAAGGGGGAGAAAGGGCGTTTAGTTTACTGGAAACGGCGCTTGATAAAAGTGGTAAGGCAGGGGTTGGTAGTTTTGTTTTAAGGAATAAGGAGAAGCCGGTACTGCTTCGTTCTGCAAAGGGCATTCTGATTTTGCACACACTTCGTTTTTTAAATGAGATCCGGGATCCATCCGAATTTTCCGTTAAGAAAATAGCCCCCAAAAGAAATGAGCTTTCCATGGCCAACAGCCTGATCAAAAGCATGAGTGGCAAATTCAATATTGCTGACTATAAGGATACGTATACAGCTAAGTTGATGAAATTGATCCGGTCAAAAGCAACCGGAAAAAAATTGCCTGCACCAAAAGCTATTTCCACTAAACCTGCCAATGATTTGATTGAGCAATTGCAACAGAGTTTAGCAAAGCCTGCAAAGAAGAGTGCACGGAAAAAATAAACGGCAGATTTATTTAGTTCTGTAAAGGGTAATAGAAATGAACCACATCCTCTTCAGTTCCACCGGTTTTTCGGTAAAACTTCAGTGCATAATCATCAACCCGGTCTGCCTGAACAAATACTTCTTCAGCACCGATTGATTTACAATAGGAATTTATGGTCTGTATCAGTGCAGACCCAATACCTTGTCTTTGTAGCGTATCTTTTACAGCTAAATCATAAATATAGATCAGCGGCTTTGTGGAATAATACTGCAATAGTTGATAGGCTGTTAATCCGCCGATTACCTGACCCTTTTCATCAAATGCAACGAAAGCATAAAATCCATCTTTTTTTAGCAAATCCTGCAGATGATGAATCGAAGGAAGAGAAAAGTTTTTCATTCCGAACACTTCCTCAAACAGACGGATCAGTTGAATAAATTCTTCCAGTTCCCCAGCTTCAAGTTTTCGAATAGAAGGGTTTAAGTGCATAGAATGGTTTTATTTTCAAAGTTAAACCTTAAAATTGCTTTTTTTTAGCCTGATAAACCATTCGTATGAAAGTCATCAAAATCACTAAAATTACCTGTTTGCTGCATTTGATGTTGGTATGTACATCTTTTGCCCAATCCAAATTAATTTCACCACAGGACATGAAGGAAGATCTGGAGGTATTTTATAAAATACGGAAGGAAGTAAATTCAGGTTTGTATACATACCGTACAAAAGAGCAAATTGATAGCATTTATAGTTGGGCAAATAAGGCTGTGAGTAAACCCATGCCGATCACTGAATTCTTTAAAATCATTCTGCAATTAACCGACTTTGAGGGAAGTGTGCATAATTATACCGAGCCGTCATCAGAATTTATGAGCTTCCTGAAAGAGCAAAAAACATTTTTTCCTTATCCATTAACTTATCTGAATGGGAGCATCATCTTTGATGGATTCCATTCGGAGATTCCTGCAGGTTCGAAAATTTTAAGCATGAATGGTGTAAAAGACAAAGAGCTGATGCATGCACTGTATAAATATTTTCCGGCAGATGGTTTTACCACTACAGAAAAATTATCAGCAAGTGTTGAGCATTTGACAGGCTGGAGGTATTTTATGGAGTTCGGAAGTACAAAGCAATATCATGTTGAATACCTCTCACCACAATCAGATAAGCAAAGAACGATCAAAATTCCTGCGGTTGATTTTGCCGAACAGGAAGCGAATAAAAAGAACAGGTACAGTGCCCCTGTAGCGGATAAATTGAATTATAAACTACAGCCTCCTTATAGCTTTGAAATGATTCGTCCGGATGCAGGCTTGCTGAATCTGAGGTGGTTTGGCTTTGCAGGTGGTTCGGGTGATCCTGCTTTCAAGCCCTATGTCAATTTTATTGACAGTGTGTTTAACCTGCTGGATCAAAAGAAAATTCCTAACCTGATTATTGATGTGCGAAATAACCCCGGTGGAAGTGATCCTGTTTTCGAACAGCCGGTTATGTACCTGACAGATAAAACCTTTAAAGAGAATATTGAAACGAAAATCATTTTTGACCCGGCCAATATTCCCTTTGAAAATTATTTTTGGGGAGTTACTACAGCGGAACGAATGGACAGTGCTGCCATGGCTGCCGGAAAAGAATTCATTAAAGATTATTTTATTGAATTTAAGAACGGTAGTAGTCGTCAGAACGAAAAATACAATCCCGTTTATCATCCAAAATCACCTTCCTTTAAGGGAACATTATACCTGCTCATTAATGAGAATGTGGCTTCTGCGGCTTCCCATTTTGCTTCCCTGGTGAAAGCATATGCCAAAAATCTTACGATTGTGGGAGTGGAGACAGTAGGAGGGTACTATGTTCACAATGGTCATATTTCAATGGTATATGAATTGCCCAATTCTGGCATTAAAACTAAATTTTCAGTTGTATATGTAGTTCAGGATGCTCCTAAATTACCGGATCAGCCGAAGGGAAGAGGTGTGCTTCCACATATTGAAGTATGGCCAAGGCTGGATGATTTTTTGAAGCAGCGCGATACCCAATTGGAACAGGTACTTCAACTCATAGAAAAGAATTAGTTCATTTTCCCATCCAGTCTTTAAATTCTCCTGCTTTTTCACGGCTGATTAAAACCTCTTTGTCAATTGCAGGCTGTAGGTCTAATTTGAGTTTACCATTGAAATAAGAATGGATTTGCGAAACAGATTTGATTTGGATGATAAAAGCTCGATTGGCCCGGTAAAACTGCCGGGGGTCGAGCATCTGTTCCAATTCTTCAATGGTATAATCCAATACATATTTCTGTTTATCCCAGGTAATAAAATAACTAAGGCGACCTTCGGCATAGAGATAAGCGATCTCACTGGTTTCAACACTCACCAGTTTTTGGCCCTGCTTCACCAGAAATCGAGCCCGCCATGATTTCGGCTGCTGTTGTTTCAGTCCATTGATGAGTTGCTCAATATTCAGGGAAGAAAAGGAGAATTTATCGCGCCATCCCTGGTATTTATCAAGGGCATTTTTAAGTTCCTCCTTTTTGATGGGTTTTAGCAGATAGTCTACACTGTTTACCTTAAACGCCTGCAACGCATATTCATCATAGGAGGTGGTGAAGATCACCATGCTTTTGATGGAAACCAGATTGAAGATTTCGAAACTTTGTCCGTCTGTGAGTTCAATATCCATCAGAATTATATCTGGATGTTTGTTTTGCAACAACCATTCAACCGATGATTGAATACTTCGGGTATTACCAACTATTTCTATAGCCGGATCGATAGACTGAAGCAGTCTTCCAAGTTTTTCGGCACCCAGTTGTTCATCTTCTATAATCAGTACTTCCATAATTTGATAACTATTTTATAAGTGGTAGTCGCACAATAAATTCATCTGCTGTTTCAATTATTTCCACATCTGGAAAATTCAGCAGGTTGTATTTTGAGAAAATATTACTAAGACCGATTTTATTGGATGCCAACGATTTGTTTTTCTTTTGCAGGTTATTGCTCACAACCAGCTTATCTGCTTCTGTATATAGTTTTAGATACAGGGGCCTATCCGGATCCACAATATTATGTTTTACCGCATTTTCTATAAGTAATTGCAGCGTCATTGGTGGCAGCAGGTGATCCTTTTTTACCGGATCAATAGTTATTTCGGGTTGAAACCCGTCTCCAAATCGGGTTTTCAACAGCAGGTTATAGGATTCTATGAATTCGACTTCTTTTTGTAAAGTAGTAAGATGATCTTCATTGCTACGCAGCAGGTAACGATACACCCTGCTCATCTCTTCCACAAACTCTTCTGCTTTTTCCGGATCGGTTGCAATCAGGGAGGATAAGGAATTCAGGCTGTTGAATAAAAAATGCGGGTTCACCTGCTCTTTTAATGAATCAAACTGTGTTTGCAGTTGCGCTTTCTTGAGTTGTTCGGCTTCCAGTTGAGAATCCCGGATTCTTCTGAAAGAGGCTTGCGTCTCATATACTGCCTGGTTTACAATGGTACAAATCAGGGAGGCAATGAGGCAGCGCGACCAGCTCTGATAACTTAACGAATAATCCAGGATACTGAGCCAATCAAAGATCCAGCAGCAGATGGTAACTGTGAAAGCAACTATCAGAACGTTGATACTGGTGAAAGATAAAACCCTCTTAAGTGTATCTCGGTGTGATGGATAGATATCCATTAGTTTTTTTGCCAGTATTCCCTGCGCTATCCAGATTCCGAAAAGGATCAATAAAGTAAGGCTGCTAGCCTTTGAAAAATTCACCAGATTTGAAAAATAAATTTCACCTAACATGGAAAAATTCAGAACAACCAGCGTTATAGGAAGCAATACTGCCATAAGCAGAAAGTCTGTTTTATCCGGTGCATTTTTTCTCATTTTTTGAATGTTAGCGAAAAATACATTTTTTGCAGTGATTATTTCACCTGAACAATAATCTGATACTGCGTACTTCCAGTATATCCTGCTTTAAATATTCCGGTAACGGAATCTGAATAGGAACCGGTATTCCGTATCCGAAGCTGCAGCGCCTCGCTGTTTATTTTGTTTCTTGCTTTGATGGTATATTTCCCAATGGGAATATCATTGATTCCATCCTCTCCACCTCCGATATCGGTCAATGACTTGGTGATGATGGATCCTGTACTGCCATCTGTCAATTGACCATCTGGCTTTATTATAAGTTCGATATTTTCCAATTGTATCGGTGAACCAGGTTCGGGATAAACAGCTACACTGCTGCCATAGAATCCGCCACCGGGTTTGGCGCCACTCAGTTTCCAGGTGAAATTTCTTATAGCCCCTGTAGCGCCAGTAAATGGGGTTTCATTATCGGGATGCAGGTCAAATCTATAGGTTTGTCCGGCCAGGCTGCGTTCAATCTGAGAAGTTACCTGCCAGCCGCCATTGGGCACAGTGGTTTTGTAATAACCCTGCTGGTTGGATGTGGCAAAAATATAGGTGCCAAAATATACCGTATGCTCTGCCACCAGATTAACGTTGGGGATGGCATTGCCATTGGCATCGGTTACCCGCCCTTTCATGATCCCTTTTTCTACGGAAGCGTTGGGTGGAATGCCGGGTGCAGGTTCCTGCTCCTCCGTTTTGGTGCAGGCGCCTGCCCATATTGTTTGCGCAATTAATATGATTGCCAGCGCTTTTTTGATCTTAACTGCTTTCATTTATATAGAATGGTTTAATTGAAGAGCAAATATCAAGCAAGGGCAGAGCGGTGGGAAGCTGGTATGTCATGAAACGGAGGAAATGATGTATGAATTATTGGCCTGCCATTTCGTACCCGATTTTCTCCGTTTGATTACATCTGCAATTGTCTTCGGGCATTCACCAGATTAATTTGCAGTGAAATTTTAATCAACTCTTTTTTGAACATTTTATATGAGCACAATAATTAAAAGAACAGCTATGGTACTGGTTAGTCTCATAGGCGGCTATCTGGCAATCGGCTATTTCTTTCATTTGGTCATTTTCCCGGAGAAAAAACCGGCAGTCGCAGACTGGTTTAAACCCGGACAGGAATTCTACAGTAAAGCGGAGGGATTTCGTCAGACCGTTTTGAAACAGGAGCGGGGCTATGTGTTTTGCCACACAGAGATAGAGCCCTTTGCAGGAGGACCTCCAAAGCATGTGCATACTGAATTTGATGAGGTTTTCCAGGTGGAGAATGGGGAATTATCGGTATGGGTAGATGGTACTATTAAAAAGATTCGTGCCGGCGAGTTGTTAACTATTCCAAAAGGAACACCGCATAAACCTTATAATGAAACAGTGGATACGATCCGGATCAAAGGAGCGATTGCTTTTCCTGAAAAATTTGCCTTCAATCTGGTACAGGTATATGCGGATATGGATAAACGGCCAGATTTGTCGCCATCGGCTGATCTCGTTTTTCAGATGTTCCTTTTTCAGCAGAGTGGATTTGATGCGTATATGGTGGACGGTCCACCTGTTGGAATCCAGAAATTGATGGCTTTTTTGCTTACGCCTGCATTACGACTGGCGGGATACAAAACGTATTATTCACAGAATGATCCCTTTGATACAAACAAATAAAATCAATCAATAAATCAAATCATTATGGAAATTAGAAATGTTTTGTACGCATTTGCCTGTTTAGCTTTCTCCATTGTAATTGGCGGGGCTGTTTATGAACATATTGCGGTTGTGCCGCGATGGACAGCTGCTCCGCCGGTATCGCTTAGTATGTTTCAGGGTCCTTATGGCTTGAATCCTGCCCCTTTTTGGAAGAATATTCATCCTGTAACCTTGTTATTGCTGGTGATTAGTCTGGCATTGTTTTGGAAAACGGAAAGGCGTAATTATTTGCTCTTTACAATAGCAGGTTATGTATTGATACTTATTATTACGTTTTTATATTTTGTTCCCACCCTGATTGCCATTACTGGTACTCCGTATAATGAAACAGCAGATGCACTATTAACATCCAGTGCAAAAACATGGGAAACCCTGAGTTTGGTACGATTAGCGGTGTTGGTATTGTTGGCAATTACTGCCTTTCTTGGTTTAACCAGGTCCGGATCGGTAAGTAAGCTGCAGCATAAACAGGAAGTGATGGTATAAGATAACCAGATTTCCTTTGTAGACTTTTTGAATGCCATCATAGGTAATGACGGCATCCAATAAATCAAACAATTCGGATTGCGCATAAGCAGCACTATAAGAAGTTCGGAATTCGGAAATCACCAATTCAGGAAATAGATTTTCCATATCGGTTAACCTGCTGGAAGCAGGTGGGTGAAAGCTATTCAGCTGGAGGCTATAGGCTTCCATTAACCTTCCGAGGTCAATTACGAACTCGATGAGTTCTTCCCTTAAGCAGCCATCGTCGTAGGCGCTTTGGTTATTGCTCAGCGCATAGGTGAGCCATCGGTTCAGTTCTTTCTGAAAATCATCCGGCTGAAATTCGCGGAATAAAAGCCTCAGGTTTTTGTTTCGTTTATTGGATATTCTGCGTAAAATGGGGTGCGATTTGGAAAAGCGCTTTATACTGTCCTGTTCACTCTTCATATCTCTGCTTTTTTGCGGTTAAAAAATCTACAGCAAAGAAGAAGAAAAATCGGTTTGGATAAATGGGTTTTAGCACCCAATTAATAAGCGTGAAAAGGCGGGCGGATAATGAACTTTTTTATTTACCATGAAATCTATACTTTCATGCCCGATCACCAAACTGCTGCTTAGGAATGTTGTCATGCCTGTCGGATAAGGATTTATTATTATCGGATAAAGAAGAATCCGCCTTCCGCGTACTCTATAACCGGTACTGGGAACTGCTTTATCGTAAAGCCTATAGCCGCCTGGGCAATAGGTCCGATGCAGAAGATATCACGCAGGAAATCTTTATAACAGTATGGCGAAACCGACAGAGTATTAACCCGGAACCTACCCTGGCCCCCTACCTTCTTACCGCCGTTAAATATGCGATCATCAAGAAAGTGTATCGGGAAGCTAAAAAAGGAGTTACCGTAGCTCTATCGATATCCGAACTGGAGCATACCGGTATAACGGAAGAAGATATCCTCCACTACCGTGAGCTGCAGGGGGCCCTCTCCAAAGAAATTGCCACCTTGCCCGACCGGATGCAACAGATTTACCGTCTCAACCGGATGGATCATCTCCAGGTTGCCGAAATTGCCACCCGCCTTAATCTCTCCGAACAAACCGTACGCAATACCCTTTCCATCGCGGTAAAACGACTGCGTGAAAAATTGTCCGATTTCTCCGCCGCCTCTTTTTTTCTCTGATTTTTTAATTCTGACCGGTATACTTCCTCCTTCCCGGGTATTATGGTTTTAAGCAAAGCTGCATGAAACCAAAAAAAGGACTTAATCTGCTTAAAAAATACCTCACTGGTAAACCTTCTCCTGAGGAGCAAATCCAGGTGGATAAATGGTATGATTCCATCGAGGAAAAATCAGAAGAAATTGAATCTATTGATCAAATAAAAGAAGAACTCTACCTGCGCACCTGGAACCAGCTTAGCCAGACGTCCCAGCCCATTTCACTTTATAAAAAAACCTTGTTTCGTTACTCTATTGCAGCGGCACTGATTATCTGTCTGGGTACCTTCTGGTTTCTTTTTCAACAAAAGAATCCTCCTTCAACACAATCCCTTGTTCATGCAGCAGCGCCTAAGAACGATGTGGCCCCTCCAACAGATAGCAGGGCCATTCTGGAACTGGCAGACGGACGAATTATAATACTCGACAGCGCAGGTTCCGGATCTCTTGCTACCCAGGGACAGGCGGTAATTACCAAACTGTCGGACGATAAAATTGCCTATACACCTTTAGAAAATGAAACCGGCATCCCTTCTTTTAATACCCTTCGCGTTCCAAAAGGCAGCAAACCGGTTCAGTTACAACTGGCCGATGGCAGCCTGGTTTGGCTGAATGTTGGCTCTTCCATTACCTATCCCTCTCATTTTGTTGGCAATACCAGAGAAGTAAAAATGACAGGTGAAGCCTATTTCGAAATAGCCTCCAATGCAGCTCGTCCCTTTATTGTTCAAAAGGGAGAGATGAGTATCCGGGTATTGGGTACGCATTTCAATGTAAATGCCTACGAAGATGAAACGTCCAGCAAAATAACCCTGCTGGAAGGTTCGGTGGAAGTTAATCGTGCAGCAAATGAGAAACTGCTGATTAAGCCCGGACAACAGGCTGTGGTAGCGTCAAGCGCTGGCATTAAACTGGTCAAATCGGTAGATATGGATGAAGTAATGGCCTGGAAAAATGGCTGGTTTTATTTCAACCGCCTAAGCTTACCCGAAATCATGCGCCAGCTGGAAAAATGGTACGATGTGGAAGTGACCTACGAAGGCGCCAAAAGCACCAAAAATTTCACCGGTATGGTTGACCGGAATAATCAACTTTCCGAAGTGGTAAAACTGATGGAGATGGCCGGTATTAAATTCAGGATTTCAGGCAAAAAAATTCATGTTATGCAATAAAAACCTTCTTCCCGGCTAAAAGAAAACCGCTCCGACGGCGAATCAGAGCGGCGAAATTTTGGGCTGGTGAATAGAATCCAACGACAGACTGATATTCTTAACCCAAAAATCAAAAGTATGCATTTTAGGGCACTGCCAAAACAACGCCATTGCAACGAATGGAGAACAAAATTCCTGTTGATGAAATTGACTACGATCTTATTATTAGCCGCCTGCCTTCAGGTGAGTGCCAGGGGACTGGCGCAAAAGATCACTCTTTCCGAAAAAAACGCTTCCCTTCAGCGGATCTTTAAACTGATCCACAAACAAACAGGGTACCAGTTTTTTTATGAGACCGAACTGCTCGATCGCTATGGAAATGTGAACGTTGAAGTGAAAGATGCGCCACTTGAAAAAGTGCTGGCAATCTGCTTTAATGAAAAGCCATTGAATTTCACCGTTCGGAACAAATCCATAACCGTTACCGCAAAAAAATTCACACCCCTTCCTGAAAAAAAGGAAGAAGAGCTGGTTTTGATTGAGGTAAAGGGGAAAGTAACAGATGAAAACGGAACGCCACTTTCAGGTGCTTCCATTAAACTTAAAGGCTCTACTGCCGGAACCAGCACGGATGCGGATGGAAATTTTTCGCTCCAAATGCCGGAAGGTGGAGGTGTTTTACTGATTAGTTATATTGGTTTTCAAACGAGAGAACTGAGAGTGAGTCAGGCTGAAACCCTCAATATAGCACTTCAATTGGCTGAAACCCAAATCAACGAAGTAGTGGTTACTGCTCTTGGTATCAAACGTTCTGAAAAAGCACTGGGTTATGCGGTGCAACGGGTTTCTGGAGAAAAAGTGCAGACTGTAAAAGGGGTGGATGTAGCAACCTCCCTTACCGGTCAGGTAGCCGGCCTTGTTATCAAAAACTCCACTGAATTTTTTGCGCGTCCAACTATTGAACTTCGCGGGGAAGAAGCCCTGCTTGTTATTGATGGGGTTCCATATGGTAATCTTAATCTGCGCGATATCCCAACCGATGATATTGAAAGCCTGGATGTATTGAAGGGACCTACCGCCTCTGCTCTTTATGGTTCTAGAGCCTCTGGTGGTGTTTTACTGATTACCACCAAAAAAGGTGCCGCCAATAAAGGACTTTCGGTAGATATCAATAGCAATACCATGTTGCAAACCGGTTTCCTTGCCATTCCGGAAGTTCAGGGCAATTATGGACGTGGAGACAATGGCAGTTTGGGAAATGATTATGTATGGGGACCTCGTCTGAATGCCGGTAATACGGCCCGCGACTGGAATCCGGTAACCAAACAGTTTGAGGATGATCGTCCGCTGCTTTCAAAAGGCAAGGACAATCTGAAAAATTTCATGCAGCTTGGTTTGATTACCAATAATAACCTGAGCATTTCACAGAGAGGGGAGAATGGCAGCTTCCGGGCATCCATCAATCATATTTATAACAAAGGTCAATTCCCGAATGCCAAAACCAATATGTTCAATATTACCCTTGGTGGAGAAGTAAAAGCAGGAGAACGCTTTACGCTTGAAAGCCATATGGGTATCAGTCGCAGAAATTCTCCACAGATCTGGGGAAGTGGTTATGGCAACCAGGGGTATCTCTATCAGTTGATGATGTGGACCGGACCCGAGTATGATATCCGTGAGTATAAGGATTATTGGAAAACACCCAATCAAACCCAGAACTGGATGTACACTGCCTGGTATGATAATCCATATTTGATTGCGAATGAAAAACTCCAGGGTATTCTGCAGAATACCATCAATGGTAGTCTGACAGCAAATTATAAAATCACGAATGATCTCAAACTGATTCTTCGCGTGGGCTATGATGTGTTTAGCAACAAAGAAACCTGGACCAATCCTACTGCCAATATTTATTCAACCAGAGGTGGATGGAATGCACGTGGCCGCTATAGCATCAGTAAAGACTGGGGCTGGAGTACCAACGATGACCTGATGCTGAGTTACACAAAAAAGAAAGGCAAATGGAATATTGATCTGCTCGCTGGCGGAACCATCTATTATTGGGAAGATGAAAGTCTGGATGCAAGCACAAGAAACGGATTGACATCCCCCACGTATTTTTCTCTGAACGGATCAGTGGAGCCTCCAACTATTAGTCCACGATTCTTTCGCCGTCAGGTGAATAGTTTGTATGGGAAAGCATCTGTTGGCTGGAAGGATGCGGTTTTCCTGGATTTTACCGGAAGAAATGACTGGAATTCTGCTCAGCCAAAATCAAACCGCGACTATTTTTATCCTTCAATCGGATCCAGTGTGGTATTGTCTGAGTTAATTCAGATGCCACGTCAGATCAATATGCTGAAACTGCGGGCATCCTGGGCTACCTTTAAAACGCCTGCAGATGTGTATGCCATCAATCGGTTGTACAGCACCACCAATTCTGCCTGGAATACCATGAACTCCGGATCTTATCCCGGTAATTTATTGGGTAGTCCGGATTTGATGCCAAGCTCGCACAGAACCTGGGAAATTGGTACAGCAGCTTATCTGTTTGGAAAGCGTTTGCATATAGATGTTGCCTATTTCAACAAGTATTATTATAACCGGCAGGTATCGGTAAATATTCCCGGTTCATCCGGCTTTAATACAACGCTGGTTAATACCGATGAAACCTATGTTCGGAAAGGTTTGGAAATTACTGTTGGTGCAAGTGTGGTTAAGACAAAGGACCTGGAATGGAATACCACCATTAACTGGTCGAACCAGCATCGTTTTTATGTAAACCTGGATTCTGTTTATTCCTCCAAAAATCCCTGGGTTAAAAAGGGAGAACGCCTGGATACCTATCTCGATTATTACTGGCTCCGCGATAATGCAGGTAATGTAATTCACAACAATGGATACCCCAGAGAAAGTGATTATGTGAAGAAATACGGGTTTTCTGATCCGGCTTTCAGCTTCGGCTGGATCAATACCGTGCGTTGGAAGAATTTTCAATTTGGTTTGAATGTGGATGGAAGAATTGGCGGACTCATGTATAATTATGTATATGATAAAATGTGGGATACCGGTACCAATCCGGAATCGGATAATCAATACCGTTATGATGAAGTGGTGAATGGACTAACCAATTATGTTGGCCAGGGCGTACAGGTAATTAGTGGTGAAGTGGTGTATGATAATTTTGGCAATATTATCAGTGATAGCAGGAAATATGGTCCAAATGATAAAGAAGTTTCGTATCAGGCATATGCGCAACAGTTCAGAGGTGGAGATTTTGGTATTCAGAAAAAATCATTTGTTAAACTAAGGGAGATTTCTGCAGGATATCGGATTCCATCAAGAGTATTGGGAAAATCCGGAATTAAATCAGCTTCTGTTGCCATAACTGCACAGAACGTATTCCTGTTTTCCAATTTCAAATTTTCTGATCCCGATGTGGATACAGAAAACCTGAACTCTCCATCACAAAGAATGATCGGTATCAATTTCAAATTCGGATTCTGATCATCACAAAAATTTACCGGTATGACAACTACTATAAAAAAATCCATGGTATATCTGGCAGCTGCATTCAGTTTGGCAGGCTGCTCCAAATTTGATGAAATAAATACGAATCCCAATCAGGCAACGCAGGTAAGTTCAGCCATGCTGGCAACCAATATGATCCTGAATATTACAAGAGTGGATATCAATACAACCAAGGCATTCATGCAGCCTTATCTATTGGGAAAATACCTGACCTGGGGCGAGGGACAGGAGAACAATCAGTTTAATAAATTTGGGCGCACCAATTTTAACAGACTGCCACTGCTTCGGAATGTTACTCCGATGGTAACTGCTGCTCCGGATGAAGCAGTGCGTAAATCCTATGAAGGACTGGGGTATTTTATTCGGGCCTGGCAATTTTTCTACACAACCATGCAGGTTGGTGATATTCCATACCTGCAGGCCATCAAGGGTGAATCGGAAAGTATTATTCAGCCTGCGTATGATTCGCAGCGGGAAGTGTTTATCGGTATCCTGAATGAATTGGATCAGGCGGATCAGTTATTGGCTCAGGGTACCAATTTTTCCGGAGATCCGATTTATGCCGGTAAAACGGATAACTGGAGAAGGCTGGTAAATAGTTTTCAGTTACATGTGCTGATGCAGTTACATCGTAAAACTGCTGATGCTGAATTGAATGTTATTAATCGCTTTAAAGACATTGTGCAGAACCGTCCCTTAATGCGTAGTTTCTCCGATAATTTTGCCCTGGCTTATAATGCAACAGCCGGACAAAATTATCCCTGGTCAGATGTGCCTGCGGGGTCTAATCCCAATGTTCGTTCCAATTATACCATGTTGAGCGCCACGCTGCTGAATCCATTGAAGGCACTGGGTGATCGTCGCCTGTTCTATTATGCCAAACCATCACCAGTTCAATTGACAGCAGGTAAAACGGCAAGCGATTGGGATGCTTATATCGGTGCAGAACCTTCTAATACCTTTTCTTCCTTGCAGATTATGCGGAATTCCAAAGATTATTCTGATTTCAATAACCGTTATACCAATCTGGTAAATGCTGAGCCGGTTAGTATGTTCAGTTTTGCAGAATTGCAATTCATACTGGCGGAGGCAAGTTTGAGAGGGTGGATCAATACCGGTACTGCACAGGAATACTATGCTGCAGGTATTAAGGATGCGATGAAGTTTACGGCCAATTTCACCCCTGATATTGCAGATTATCATCACAATATGAAGATGGATGATGCCTATATTACGGCATATCCAACAAGTGCAGGAGTTGCCTTGGAAGGTACTATGGAAGAGCAATTGAAGCAGATTATTTTGCAGAAATACATCGCCGGCTTTTTACAGGGTTCCAATAATCTGGCCTGGTATGAACACCGTAGAACAGGCTATCCTGATTTTGTGCTGAATCCCGGTACTAACCTGAATATTCCTTCAGATAAATTCCCGGTTCGTTGGCTGTATCCATCCAATGAGTTGAGTTACAATAATAAGAACCTGGATGCGGCTATCCAGTCTCAGTATGGTGGAAATGATAATGTGAATGAGGTAATGTGGATTCTTAAAGACTGATTCAACCGATTGAATTGATTAAAACAGCTGCCTGCAAACCGGCCAATTCCGGTTTGCAGGCTTTTTTTTTGGAGGGACTTGCAAATATCAAATTCTTAAGTTAACTTTGAATTACAAAGTGCTTTTAAAACAGTATTTTATATGAAAACTGAGATCCTGGCTAATATCAATCAGCCTGAACAACTGGAGAAAATGTACCGGAATAATAAATCCGGCTTTAGGAAAGCTTTTGGCGAGCTGGATTTGAACCAGATGGACCGAAACCTGGCTTCATTCTGGAATGCCCGTTTATCGTTTAATAAAGAAGAGGGGGATTGGGTGAATAGTAAGGACTTGATCCGGATCCTGTTGCTGGCTGTATTGGCCGGATTGCTGGCAAGGATTCCGGATATCTTTTCAATAGAAGAAGAGTTTTATTATTCCCGCAATCTGGGGTTTATACTCTTTCCGGCACTGATCTTGTTTTTCGGCTGGAAGAGGCAGTTATCGATACGTTCCATTGCTGGATTATCCATTTCAATAATTACGTCACTTGTATTTATTAATTGGTTGCCGGGCAACAGTTCCACAGATACAGTGGTATTGTCTTCCATACATATGATTTTGTTTCTCTGGTCCCTGCTCGGATTTACGTTTATTGGCGGGAAAATGGGACCTGCAGAAAACCGGCTGGAATTCCTTCGCTACAATGGCGATCTGGTTGTAATGACTACACTTATTCTCATAGCGGGTGGGATACTTACTGGTGTAACAATCGGCTTGTTTTCGCTGATCGGATTTAATATTGAAGAATTTTATTTTAAGCATATTGTGGTGAGTTGTCTTCCGGCTGCTCCTATACTGGCGACCTGGCTGATACAAACCAATCCGCAATTGGTGGGCAGGGTATCTCCCGTTATTGCGCGTTTATTTAGTCCATTGGTATTGGTGATGCTGATAATTTACCTGGGTGCGATTTTATATTCTGGAAAGGATCCTTATAATGATCGGGAATTCCTGCTGATGTTTAATGGATTGCTGATAGGCGTGATGGCTATTCTGTTTTTTTCTGTTGCGGAAAATTCCAGGTCCAAAAAATCGGTGATTGAAACATGGATGTTGTTTTTGTTGGCAGCCATCACTGTTATTGTTAATGGTATTGCGTTATCGGCAATTCTTTTTCGGATTGCAGAATGGGGAATAACACCGAATCGTGCGGCTGTACTGGGAGGTAATATGTTGATCCTGCTGAATCTGGTAATTGTTACGATCCAGCTCTTTGGGGTTGTTCGGAAAAAAGCAGATTTTACCAGTGTAAGTAATGCCATCGCACTTTATTTACCGGTTTATTTTATCTGGACAATTATTGTGACATTTCTGTTTCCGATTTTCTTTTAAAACACACAATCGATTGATCTAAGGGAAGGATGAATTCTTTGGTACATTTCCATGAAGAAGAATTTATCTGCTTACAGATTAATCGATTTTGAATGAATTTTGCCTGCATTTATAAATTAATAATTTTTTGTGTTGCATTGTTTTTTGTGGATTCGGTTTTTGCGAAGACAGTTGATGCAAATTCAATTTCCTGTGAACTGGATTTATTAGGAACCCGAAGCTGGATCAGAGTTGAATGGGGAAATTGCTTTGAAAATGATATAGAACTGAAAATTTATTGGTCAGCAGATGGGGTACAACCCGCTCAGCCGCAGGCAAAAGTGAGCAGTTCTAAAAAACGATTCTATATTGAGGGAGTTAAGCCTTCTGCTAATTATTTTATTTGGTTGGAAAGTAAAAGAGGGAGTGGACAGCCGGAAGTTCTTAAAGGGAATATTAAAACGGATTTGAAATGGCGATTGGATACCAGGGAAACTTCTTCAAATGATGTGTTAAGTTCTACTGCCGTTCCGCCTGGAATGAAAATCTTCTGGCAGGATGAGTTTAATGATGCGTTACTGAACAGGAACAAATGGTCAACCAATTATTACTCAACAATTGATTATTTGTATCAGGTGAATCTTGCTGAATTAAAAAGCAACACCTTGGCTCAACCGGCATATAAGTTGAATGGTTCAACCATTACTTTATTCACCAATGATTCTTTACCGGCAGCAACCTATGACCGAAAAAATGATAAAAAAATCTCTTCCATTCAAACCTATGATTGGGTTACCGGTGAAAACCTGCTGGACAATAGCAGAGGCGGGTATTTTGAAGTTCGGGTAAAAAGAAGCAGTACCGGTAAGCCAAGGGGATTGAATACGGCATTCTGGTTTGATTCACCCGGACCTGATCTTCGGTATTATCTGGAGCAGGGAACGGCGATGCATGGTGTACAGGGTATACGTCCGGCTGGACAGGTATTTAAAATTGATGTGTTTGAATATTTGAATGCGCAGTTTGTCTTACATGGTAAAGTAGATGCGGCAGGAAAATTTCAACATAATCTGGCTACACATATAGCAAAGGGGTTTCAGCATGTGGATCAATGGGTCGTGCATGGTATGTTGTGGACCCCCACTTCATTGAAACATTATATAAATGGGCAGTTGATCAAAACCTATGATGACACTGCTAAGAATTATGCACCCAATCATTTCATGAATGTTTTATTGGGGAGTTATGGTGGAGGTGGATCGGTATCGATGGAAGTGGATTATATCCGGGCCTATGGATGGCCGTTGGAAGTTGGTAATGAATTACCAAATGGAGGAGGAGAGTACAGTGAGCAATTATTACCCTGGGAAGGAACTGCCGGTGTTGCTAGGAAGAATGGCAGATCGGGTAAAAATGGATTTGTACTGGAGCCTGGACAGGAAATGTATCAGTATATCTATCTGTTGCATTCAACTGCATATGAGTTTGGGTATTGGGCAAAAGGAAAGGGGAAGCTGGAACTTGAAATTTCGACTAGAAAACCGGTGGTTGGTGAAGTGGGGGATCAGTTTTTGGAAACCGGGGTGGTAAATTCAATTGTGTTCAAACAGGGTGGTTTGCGATTTAAAACCGGACCTGATCAAGGGATCAACACAAAAATAGTACAAGTGAAATTGGCCAATACCGGAGCTGAGCCAGTTTATCTGGATGATTTAACAATAAAGCGGGAAAATTAAATTGGAATGATTATTCCAATTTCTTTATTTTTGCTTCGTGGATAAAAAAGAACAGATCATACTTGCCGCAATGAAACTGCTCACTGAAAAGGGGGTGCAGGCTACGCCGATGTCGGCTATTGCCAAAGCGGCCAACACGGGCATGGGTACGATCTACAATTATTTTCCAACAAAAGAAGCCTTGATCAATGCGATTTATTTGCACATAAAGGGATCTGAATTTCATTTACTTGGTACTGCGCCAGATGAAAGCAAATCGCTTAAGAGCCGGTTTTTTCAGTTCTATGCTGTTTTTGTTGATTTTTATCTGAAATATCCTTACAGCTTCGCATTTATGGATCAATTCCATAGTTCACCAATCATAACAGAGGAAACCCGGGAGATGGGTAAGGCTAATTTTCTTCCGGTGATAAATTTACTGATGCAGGGACAGAAAGACGGAATTATTAAAGAAATGGAATTGGAATCACTGTTGCAGTTTTTATCTGGAACTATTACAACTTATGTGCGATGGCTGCAATCCCAGCCGAAGAACAAGCGGGAAGATTTGATGAAACTTCAATTACGCATGGTTTGGGATGCCATCAAGGAATAAAAAAATTTAATAAAAAATTGGAATGAATATTCAGTCCAATCCGCTTTGACGATCTTTTATTAGTAAACTATTGCGTATATTAAAAAGAACCATGATACTATTATTTTCAGTTATGGCTGTGTTGGTGGTGATTACGTTGATCTATCTGCAGCAGCCTGTTTTTGGGAAATCTCCCAATGGTAAACGGCTGGAAAGAATGAAGTCGTCCAGAAATTACCGGGATGGTAAATTTCAGAACCTCAGTTTCACTCCTACATTAACGGAAGGCTATTCAATGAGTGGAGTATTATATGATTTTGTGTTTAAAAAAGTTCCGAATAAGATTCCGACACTTACCATGCCATCGGTCAAAACGGATTTACATACGTTGCCGGCTGACAGCAATTTATTGGTTTGGTTTGGACATTCTTCTTATTATCTCCAGGTAGATGGATTGAAGATATTAGTGGATCCGGTATTCAGTGGAAATGCATCTCCGATTCCGGGTACAACCAAAGCTTTTGCAGGTTCGAATGGGTATCAGGTGGGTGATATTCCGGAGTTGGATTATTTATTGATCAGTCACGATCATTACGATCACCTGGATTTTAGCACGATTAAATCCTTGCAAGCTAAAGTGAAAAAAGCGGTAATGGGTTTGGGGGTTGGTGCACATTTTGAGCATTGGGGTTATGATCCGAATCAATTGATTGAACTGGATTGGGAAGAATCGATTGAGTTGGAGAAAGGTCTTCGGTTGCATGCGCTTCCTGCAAGGCATTTCAGTGGACGAACCTTTAGTCGCAATACAACACTCTGGTTATCCTTTTTGCTTGAAACCGGATCGAAGAAGATTTTCCTCGGCGGCGACAGCGGGTATGATACTCATTTTGCTGAAATCGGGAAACGATTTGGTTCGATAGATCTGGCGATACTTGAAAATGGTCAGTATAACCTTGCCTGGCAGGCGATCCATTGTTTGCCGGAGGAGGTGTTGAAAGCGGCAAAAGATTTAAATGCAAAGCAGGTAATTCCAGTCCACTCTGCCAAGTTTTCCCTGGCGCCACACAGTTGGGATGAGCCGCTGAAAGAGATCAGTCGCCTGAATGAAAACTACGGCATTAGTTTGCTGACACCGAAAATCGGCGAACTGGTGTATATCAATCGCGAGGACCAGCTTTACGCTGAATGGTGGAAGTGAACAACGGAAAGGTGTCAGACACCAGTGAGACAGGTATCAGACACATGTCTGAGAGCGTTCTAACATATATCTGACACCTCTCTAACAGCGTTCTAACACCTGTCTGACACCTAAAGAAGAATATTGTTTTGAGGCTGGATGGGATCGGGCAAATTGGTTTCATCCAGCATATCTCTCATATCGATTTCGATGACACGGCTGATTTGGGTAATCGGAACATCATTGGCACTTCCTTCGAATGGATTAACTGAACTTTCTCCGACAGTATCGAGCGTATGGAATGCCCAAGTTACTAAAACAGAAAAAGGGATATTCAGCCAGATCGTATACCCTTCCAGAATGGTACCTTTGCCAAGTGAATCAAAATCACGAAGCGCCCCAAATGGAACCAGGACCACAAAAATCATCAGTAAATATGTGGCAATGGAGGCGAAATTCCTTGGATAAGGAAAATTTTTTATTCGCTCCGCCTTGCCCTGATGGTCGGTTAATAAAGTTAGGCGCTGTTGCAATTGGGTCCATTGAAAATCATTGATGGAATTGGTAGTCCGTAATTGCGCCAATTCCTCGGATTGCATAGCACTCAATTGAGTCGCTTTGTTTTTCTTGGAAAGAATATAGTTCCATTCCGATTCATTCAGAAAGGGTTGCAATGATTGCTCCAGGGATTGCTGTTTTTCCGGAATCTGATAATGATCTCCCTGAAATTCACGGTTATTTTCCCGCTGCATATTTTCCCATGGTCGAGGTTCTCTTAGCTGATAACGGAGGGCTGTTAGCCAGGCGAAATGCCGATAAAACATGCGTTGAACTAATGGAGAAGACTTTCCCCCAAGTGCATCCCTTAGGGTATAGGCAAAACTCCTACTATCATTAATGATGGCACCATAAATCTGACGAGCTTCCCAGATTCGGTTATAACTGGCATTGTTTTTAAATCCCACTATAAATGCTACCGCAGTTCCAAGAATTGCGATGGGTTGCCAGGGCAACGCTATAAACCGCCCACCGAAAGCATAAGATAGGGTAGGAATGGCGGCTAACAAAATCATCCAATAGGTATCCCTTCTTGTCCATTTATAAAACTCCAGCGGAGTATATCGAGTTCCGGTATGCATGCTGCAAAAATACAGTTTCCCTTCCCACCTAACGTATTGGGTATACATGGTAAAAAGTACCAGGCATATTACTTAGTACAGCCTGGCAGGTTACCATTTCACAGCTCGAAGAAGCTGGTGCTGTTTTGGAAATGAGGACCTTAAAAGAAGTTGCTTCGTTTATACTACCGCTGACTGCCAGAACGGCTGGCTGACTATATATGGGGCAGTTCATGCTGGAGGAAAAGATACCATCATAGGTCTTTCCTTTGTAATGAAATTGCTGCTCTCCGAATTTTTTAAGAGAATCCTCCTGTATTTGTAGAATGACGGAAGAACACATGGCATCTATTAACTTCACAGTTACAATGGCTTCACCGGTAAGTTCTTCCTGTTGATTATTCACTTTCTGACACGCACTTAACAGGAAAAATAAAGCACTCAAAAATGGAACGACTCTTCTCATATGCAAGATTTTAATGACAGGTAATACTTTTTTGACAGCCAAAAATTAGTTTCCGTTGCAGTCGGGTGTCAGATACATGTCTAAGATAGTTCTAACATGTATCTGACACCTCTCTAACAGCGTTCTAACACCTGTCTGACACCTATCTCCTAACTTTACCCTATGCAACCTATTCTGATTGAATACCTGTACATGGTATTGATAATCCTGGCACTCGTAGTGCTCGCCAATAAGGTAAAAATCGCCTATCCAATTATCCTCGTAATTGGAGGCTTGCTGCTTAGCTTCCTCGCAGAATTCTCCCATGTAGGTATCAACCCCGAAATCGTATTTCTTATTTTCCTACCACCCCTGCTCTACGAAGCAGCCTGGCAAACCTCCTGGAAAGAATTCTGGAAATGGCGCCGAGTTATCACCAGTTTTGCCTTCCCGGTTGTCATCATCACATCCATCATCATCGCTATTTTCTCCAGTTCCTATATACCCGGATTTACACTTGCACTCGGTTTTTTACTCGGCGGAATCATCTCTCCCCCCGACGCCGTTTCAGCTACCACCATCATGCGCCAGGTCAATGCACCCAAATATCTGGTTAGTATCATCGAAGGCGAAAGCCTGCTGAACGATGCCTCCTCCCTCATTGTTTTCCGCTTCGCATTAGCCGCCGTATTAACCGGACAATTTGACCTAAAAGAAGCAACCCTGAGTTTTGTACTCGTTATCCTAATGGGCCTGCTGATCGGATTATTAATCGGGCTACTCATCTACCTGCTGCATCGTTTTTTACCCCTTACACCAAGTATAGAAACAGTACTCACCCTGATCACCCCCTACGCTATGTATTACGCAGCAGAACATTATCATTATTCAGGCGTCCTGGCAGTAGTGAGCGGAGGCTTGTTGCTATCCAGTCAGCGCCAAAAAATGCTTAGTTACCAAAGCCGCCTGCAGGGAGTAAATGTCTGGGGAAACCTGGTCTTCGTTTTTAATGGTTTCATCTTTCTTTTAATCGGATTACAACTGCCCGCTATTACAACTGATCTTGGCACCATCAGCCTGAAATCCGCAATCGGATATGGAATCGCTATTTCAGCAGTACTTATTTTAACCCGACTTGCTTCCTCCTTCGGCGCTGCCGGATTCACAAAAATCGTCAGCCGATTTATTACAGTTGCCGATCCCAATCCCGGTTGGAAAATGCCCCTGATCGCCGGATGGGCCGGAATGCGTGGTGTGGTTTCTCTGGCAGCAGCACTTTCAATACCGATTGCACTTCCCGGTGGAGAATCATTCCCTCTGAGAAACCTTATCCTTTTCATCACATTTGTTGTCATCCTGATGACCCTGGTTTTCCAGGGACTTACCCTTCCCTGGCTGATCAAAAAAATCAACATCACCGATAAGTACAGCACCATTGATGAAGAAGAACAACACCGCTTTATCCGAAAGAAACTGGCTCTCATAAGCAAAGAACATCTTAACACCCGTTACGAAAAAGAGACAACAGAGAACTCCTATGTTTCCAATCTGCTGAACCGACTGGAAACCGATCTCCATATCTTTGGCCATCATCCAAACGGAAACCCGGAATTTCAATCCGATACCCTGATTAGATTTTATCATATACAATTGGACCTGTTGGAAACGCAACGAAATCTCCTTACCCATATGAACCGGAAACAGGAATTTGATGAAGAACTTATCCGGAAATATTTTACCTTACTGGACCTCGAAGAATACCGGATCAGGGAAAACGGTCTCACCCTTTTACGGTAGGAAGATTCAAAAACAAGTGCCTAGCTTCGCTTAATATAATCAATTCATGCGCAGCTCCTGGATCCCTGGTTTAGTACTACTGACATGCTTTTGCCAGGCCCAGGTTCCAGGCAGTAATATCAATGAATGGACGGAAGGATTTGAAAAACGAAAAGCAGCTGCTATTGACTCACTGGATGTTTATCAAGCAAAAGATACCGCCCGAATTAACCGGCTTATCAAACTGATCAATACGGCCTATTTTCATAAACAAAGGCGCGATTTGATAGCCTATTGGGAGGAATGTCTGCAACTCAGCAAACAACTTAATTATCCGAAAGGCCTGGCCTCAGCATATTTATGGAAGGCCTATTACTACCGGGGCGATAAAAACCTGGATGGCTTTCATCATTATATGGATTCCTCCATTAAGGCCAGCCAGTCATTTCCTGATTTGCGATCCAACTGGGCAAACGCTCATCGTATGAAAGGCCTGCAGTATCAGGAACAGGAAAATTATCATGCAGCTTTAAAACATTATTTTGAATCGCTCCGGTACTATGATACCGTGCAGGATATACAAATTATGTATTTGCTGCAGAATATCAGCAGCTCTTACCTGCAACTGAATAACCAGGATCAGGCAGCGCTTTATGCGGAGAAAGGTGCCCTCCTGGCAGATACCCGACCAATGCCAAAAATACTACAGTTACAGGCTTATGCAACACTGGCATCCGTCTTACTAAAACAGGAAAAATCCGATCAGGCTTATCCCTATTTGCAACGTGTTGCTCCCTTTATGCCCGATACCCTGGAACAGGCATTAAGTTCCAATCATTTTCTCGATATGGGCCATTACTTTTTCAAAAAGCAGCAATTCGATTCATCTTTTCATTATTATGAAAAAGGCTACCAGATAGCAAGCTCGGGAAATCATAAAATCAATACTTATGGTGCATTGAATTATCTTTTTAAGAATAGTCTTAAACTTGGGAAATTGAAAGAGAGCCGGAACTATGTTTTGCAGGGTTTGGAAGAAGCCAAAAAAACGGGCAAAACCATTCATCTGATCAATGCCTATGCTAATCTGGCTGATTATGAAGCGGCCACCGAAAATCCGGCAAAAGCCTATGAGTTCCTGAAAAAAAGCACCGCATTGAAAGACCAGTTCTCCCTTCAAAACAACCAGACAACGCTGAACAACTTATCGGTTTTATATGAGTCCGCCCAGAAAGAACATACTATTCAGGTATTGGAAAAAGAAAATGAAGTACGGGTACTTGCATTGGAACGACAAGCGTTTAAAAACAAGGTATATATCGCATCCATCTTCCTGCTCGCTTTATTCCTTTTCCTTATTTACAGGTATTATGTTGCCAAACAGAAAAATCAGCAACAACAGGTTGAAATCCAACGGCAAAAAATTATTGATCTCGAGAAAGATAATCAATTGTTGCATATGACTGCCATGTTACGCGGACAGGAAGAAGAACGATCCAGAATTGCGAGAGATCTGCATGATGGGATCGGAAGCCTTCTTTCCGGTATTAAAATGTCCTTCGCCAATATTAAGGAAAAACTTAGTATTCCAACCGAACAGACTGTTCAGTTTGACCGCAGTCTGAGTATGCTGGATAACTCAATTTTTGACCTTCGTCGGATTGCTTACAACCTGATGCCGGATGCATTGTTGAAATTCGGATTAACGGAAGCTGTGGAAGATTTATGTGATCAGATACAGACCTCCACTAATCTCAGGGTTCGTTTTCAATATACAGGGGAAGTCCGAAAATGGAAAGATACCGAATCTGTTTATCTGTACCGAATCATCCAGGAGCTGGTAAATAATGTGATAAAACATGCAAAAGCAGAAAATCTTATGGTGCAAATGACGGTTGTTGAAAATTGGTTGTCGATAAACGTTGAAGATGATGGCATAGGATATGAGCTGGAAAAGATGGAAAAAATAGAGGGGAATGGTTTAAATAATATCCGATACAGGACAGAATTGCTGGGTGGAAAATGTGATATTATAACTGGTGCAGGGGAGGGGACTTCCGTAACACTTGAATTTGAATTGCCAGTATGATAAAAGTATTTATTGTTGATGACCATGCCGTTTTGGTGGAAGGCATTTACGCACTGCTTCAACAGGAACCTGATATTGATGTGGTTGGTTATGCCAGCACAGGTTACAATTGTTTGCATTATTTTTCTTCAGAAAAAGCAGATATTGTTTTACTTGATATCAATCTTCCAGATATCAACGGACTTGATTTATGCCAACAATTGCTGACGTCACAACCGGAACTTAAAATTCTTGCACTCACAACATATGGACAAACTACCTATGTAAAAAAAATGATGGAAACCGGGGCAAGCGGATACCTTTTGAAAAATTCCGGTAAAGCTGAAATAGTTGCTGCCATACGGGAAGTGGCAAATGGGATGACTTATCTCAGCTTTGAAGTTGCTCAGTTAATGAAAGCTGCTACCCGGCAGGGACAGCAGTTTCCGATTCTGACCCGAAGAGAAAAGGACATTTTAAAAAGTATCAGTGAGGGTAATACCAACGCACAAACTGCAGTACAATTTTATATAAGTATTGATACGGTGGATACACACCGAAAGAATCTCTATGCAAAATTACAGGTAAGTAATACCGCGCAACTCATCAGACGTGCGATGGAACTGGGGCTTCTATAATATTCAATAAAATATCCCATAAACAATGACTGAATTTCTTCCGGAAAATACCAGTATGTCCAACTTCTTCCTGCGTAAATTCCCTTGTCATCAATTTTTGAATGAGTTTTGGAGCAGCCGGATAAAACTGCATAAAAGCCGTGGCAGTAAAATCATTGGCAATATAATCATCCGCACAATAAACAACATTGATCGGCACTTTAAAATTTTCAAATGAATCCGTTTGCAATCTTTTTCTGAGTAAAATACGGAAATAATATTTATTGGTACACCAGCTCCTCCATTCCATCAGAATTCCGGTTGGTAAATTCTCTCCCCATCCTATTTTTTTCATGGGTGCATATCCATACATTGTTGTAAGGATGGGAGCCACTACATACCATAAGAACCAGATTTTCATTCTTTTTTTCATTGGGAAATATCCATAATATCCAAGTGCGGCATTTAAGGCAATAACTTTCTTTAAATGATGCGGTTCGTGAATAAATCCTACCAGCTGAGCTCCCATGCTATGGCCCAGCCAGGTGATTTCAGTAAGACCTTTTTCCTTTACCAGAAAATTTAATGCGGCATTCATATCGTAGACACCCCATTCATGCAACCTGGCTTTTGAGTGACGAAGATCCGGGTCGGCAGAGCCACCTATTCCCCTGTAATCATACAACAGAACATTATATCCCTGTTGAATGAGGTAATATGAGAAGGGCAGATAGTATTCTTTTTTAATGCCGGTTGCAGCACTGAGCAGTACTGTTCCAATGGCGCCATCAATCGGACATCCATAAAGTGCCGAAAGCTGCAGACCATCTTCTGTAATAATAGTATACTGTTGCATATTGGGGATTGAAACTACCATCGACAAGCAGAAATTATCTACCGTAAAAGAGTGAATTTTATTATATTGAACGAATTACATGATTACTATGCCAACTGCTTCGCTAAAGGATATTGCTGAAAAAGCCGGAGTTTCTGTTACTCTGGTTTCTTATGTATTGAATAATCAACACGAAAACCGGATTAAGAAGGAAACAGCGGATAAAATCCGAAAAGTTGCTAAGTCGCTGAATTACCAGAAGAACATTGTAGCTCGTAGTTTAAAAACCAGCAAAACCCAAAGTATTGGTTTAATCGTTTCGGATATTGCCAATCCTTTTTTTTCGCAACTCGCCAGGTGTATTGAAGATGAAGCAGATCGTCAGGGATATGCACTTATTTTCGCCAGTTCGGATGAAGACCCTGCTAAATTCAAACGAATGCTGGATTTTATGGCTACCCGTCAGGTAGACGGACTCCTGATAGCTGCACCGGCCGGTAGTGAGTCAGCTATACGATCATTGAAGAAAACCAGGGTTCCTTTTATTTTAATTGACCGCTATTTCCCCTCCGTCAAATCTGATTATGTTGGTCTCAACAATTACGATGCTGCATATACTGCCGTAAACCATTTGTTATCCCAGCAAAAGAAACGAATTGGTATGATTGGATTCAGTACTCCGCTTCATACCCTGCAGGAGAGAACCAGAGCTTATCAGGACGCACTTAAAAATGCCGGTATCCGTCCGGATAAAACCTGGTTGAAAGAATTGGGAACCACGGTAAGTTATGCGGAAATCAAAGCCGCCTTGGAAGAATTGTTGAAATTGCCCAAACCGATTGACAGTGTTTTCTGTGCCTCCAACCTTATGTCTGGTTACAGCCTTCAATTTATTCATGCCATGCAGCTAAAAGTACCGGAAACCATTGCTCTGGTTGGTTTCGACAGCATGGATGATTTTGAACTTTTTGATTCTCCCTATGCTTATATACGCCAGCCAATCCGTGAAATGGGATCACTTGCCATTCAGCAATTATTGGCTAAACTGAACGGAATCTCAAAGACGGCATTTCTTGAACTGCAGGCTGAATTGATATTGAAACATCCTGTCCGGCATATATAAGATCGGTTATTCAAAACTGTTATACCTATTTTTCTTACGGATTACATCCTGAAAGAAACCCGGTTCCAGCAAATCTTTAATTGAATCAATTACAAAATCCGGAGCATAACTGAATTGTTCTAGGTCTACCCGTTTGGTTATAACTGATAAAGTGAGTACCGTGGTAAAGCCCATGGTGTCTGCTCCTAATATATCAGTTGACATGGTATCTCCGATCATGATGGTTTCATCGGTAGACAGGTCTAGTTTTTTCTTGCCACCGCGCAGGTAAAAATATCATCATCCTGCACATCAAATCCAATGCGTTGTAGTTTATAACATACATCGCGGTTGGTACGCTGACTGTTATTTGTTAAAAAGAAAAAGGGGATACCTTCTGCTTTCAGGAAATCAATGAAATCCAATGCACCTGGTATAGGCTGCTTATTCGGGTTCTTTAAATAATTGTTTAATGTAGGACCATTCGCACGGGTGATGCCTCATCTGCTGATTTATATTTCAGCATAAAAAATACACTTAATCCTAATCCACCCAATGCCATCAGGGCGCCTGCAAGTGATGGATAATTAAATCCTAATCCATGCGCCAGTGGTAATCCGCCAAAATATGCACCCAGTGAATTAGCAACGTTAAAGGCTGCCTGCATAAATGCTGCACCCATTCGCGCGGAGTCTTTTGCTGTGCTGATCATCAGCATATTGATGGGAGAGGAGACGGCCATCGCCAATAATCCGCATAAGAAGGTTAATACCAATGAAAAATACTGGTTATCGGAGAAGAAGAATACAGCCAATAAAATAATTACCTGCAATAGGAACAATAAAATAGCCGCTTTATCGGGCCGTATTTTATCTGCCATGATCCCTCCCAGTATATTACCAACCACCATTCCAAATCCGGCCAATAACATAATATAGGGTACAAAAGAAGGAGAGAAGCGCGAAACATGAATGGATAATGGTGCAACATAACTGAACCAGGCAAAGAGTCCGCCAAATCCAACAGCCGTAATCAGGAGAATCAACCAGGCTTTTCCGCTTTTAAAAAATTGCAACTCTTCTTTTACGGAACTGTTTTCACTTACCTGCTGATCAGGCAACCATTTATGAATAAAGAACATGGTAATAGCACCAATTATTCCAACAATACCAAATGCGAACCTCCAGCTCATGGCCTGGCCAATTAATGTTACGAGCGGAACCATGGCCAGATTGGCTACAGTTAATCCAAGAAACATCATGGAAATGGATTGTGCCTGTTTACCTTCTCTGGCAAGCTGTGAAGCCACCACAGCCCCTATTCCAAAAAATGCTCCATGGGGTAATCCAGACAGAAAACGCAATACCATCAATGAATTAAAATTAGGTGCCAGTCCGGATAGCGCATTAAACAAGGTAAAGATGGCCATCAATGCCAGCAGTGTTTTTTTTGGATTGTATTTGGTAGAGATCCCAACCAGTAAAGGCGCACCTACCACAACACCCAATGCATAAGCAGAGATCAGATATCCTGCTTTTGGAATGCTTACAGCAAAGGAAGCTGCCACATCAGGCAGCAGCCCCATAATCACGAATTCGGTTGTGCCAATTCCCAATCCACCCAGTGTTAACGGAAATATATATTTGTTCATTTTTTCTCCAATTGCAGCTGCAAAGCTATTAAAGTTGAAACGTTTCAACAAAATTACATAACTTAGTGTATAAAGTACACATTAGGTTATGAAAAATTTGTTAATCGGTGGAATAATAATCAGTGAATCACCTGCCGGCACGAGCTGGAAGCTTGATTTACAACAGAATAATGAGTACAGCATACGCAAAATCTGGACAGGCGAACCTAAACTCGCTGAAAGTATCCGTCAGGCATTTCCGGAAGCTGAACTGGTGTATGATCTAAATAGTTTACTGGAGGACCCTGAAATTGGACTGGTGGTTATTGTCCCGCCAATGGGAGATGAACAACCGGTAATTGGACGCGCATTACAATCTGGAAAGCCGGTACGCGTACTTTAATCAAAATCAGGATTGGAATACATGGTTTGAAATTGTGAAAAAAGATTTGCCCGTATGGAGTCATATTCTATATTTGCAATAATGTTGCAAAAAATGAATGCCATTATTTCCTCCATACTTTTGGTGCTCTATTTTTTTCTAATGCTACCAATTCAGGTTTGGCATACACATGCAAATCATACACATTGCAGTGCTGAAGGAAACAATGAATTGTTACTGAATTCCGGAGAATTTTCAGGATCATCAGATACATGCTTTATTTGCGATCATCAATACGCAGACTATACAGATGAACACTGCTTTTTAAATAAGCTGAACAAAATAAACTGGATTCAAACGACTTCTTCTCTGCACTCTTCGATCTGTTCTTAAGCAGCTTAATCCGGCTGCCAGGGTAATTGAATCCAGTTTTGGGAATGTATCACCCTCGGAAATATTAAATACCGGTTTATTTGATTTTGAAAAGTCCAGTCAGACAGAAACCTGGAAACTAGAAAGAGAAACTATCCATACACCTGAAACTAAAGAATATGGTATTTCCTCCTTCGTATTCAGGGCTAAACAACCCTTTCATCCCGAGCGCTTCTGGACTTTTCTAAATGATCAGTGGCCAATTAATATCATCCGCAGCAAAGGTGTATGCTGGATTGCCAGTCGCCCTGATGATGTGATTAACTGGAACCAGGCAGGTGGCAGTTTACGGGTGGATAAAGCAGGCGTCTGGTGGTGTTCCCTGCCCTATGGAGAGCGTATCCGGTATGCTGCTTTTGTGGATAATCAGGCTGAAATTGAAAAGCGGTGGGATAAGGCTTTTGGTGATCGGTTTAATGAGCTGGTATTGATCGGGCAGCACCTGAACCAGCAAGAAGTGGAAGCTCAATTGATGAGCTGTCTCTGTACCCTATATGAAATAACCGCCATGCAAAATGGTCAGCGATTTAAAGATCGTTTTCCACTATAAATGCAACAAAGATGCAAAAAATACTATCTTTGCCTTTTTAACTGAAAAAAACAGCTACCAAATGAATTCAAAATTTGAGGTTGTGATCATTGGGGGCAGTAATGCAGGATTATCTGCAGCAATGGCATTGGGTAGGGCATTGCGCAAAGTTTTGGTGATTGATAATGGACGGCCCTGTAATCGCCAGACACCTCATTCCCACAACTTTCTCTCAAGGGATGGCGTAACCCCCGAATTTTTATCCACTGTTGCCAAAGAACAGGTTCTGGCCTATCCAACTATAAAATGGATGCAGGATACCGTGAATGAGGTGAAGCTGAATGAATCGGGATTTAGTCTCCATACGACGGGAGGTTTCCAAATTGAGGCAAAGAAAGTATTGTTGGCAACAGGGGTGGTGGATGAAATGTTGCCTATTTTCGGATTTGCTGAATGCTGGGGCAAATCTGTTTTACATTGTCCTTATTGCCATGGTTATGAAGTACGGAATGAAAATCTGGCTGTATTGGCGAATGGAGAAATAGGATTTGAATTTGTTAAACTGATCCGACAATGGACGCCTAATGTTCAATTATTAACCAATGGCGAACCAGCTTTGAAAGAAGAACAACTTGAAATCCTGAAAAAAGCCGGTATTCCGATTGTATCAACTCCCATCCAATCCATCCTTCATCAGGAGGGATATCTGCAGCATATTCAGTTGGTAGATAATTCGCTGATTTCTCTTAAAGCTGTTTTTGCACGAGCACCCATGCATCAGAGCCCGCTTGTTATCCAACTGGGACTACAGGTCAGTGAACAGGGATTTATTGCGGTTAATGCCTTTCAGGAAAGCTCCGTGCCAGGAGTTTTTGCAGCAGGTGATTGTACCACCCCTATGAGAACCATTTCAACGGCAGTTGCGCAGGGGACTATGGCAGGTGCGGCAATCAATTCATTTCTGTTGGAGTGGTGAATGTTGAATAGTGAATAGTGAATGTTCAATGCCAACCAAATTTGAAATAGGCAAGCCAGGAAATTGCGATAATCAGACCAAATACAAGTATTACCCAAAGAAAATCTTTAAGTGTTGGAGGTTTATATTTGTTATACTGCTTTTTCATTGGAATCAGTTTAAGATAGATCTTATCAGAAGGGTTAACAGGATAAGTAGTGTATATAATGCATACAATAGATGAATGGGCCGCAGCCTTCGTTTCATCAGGCGAAAACCTGGTTTCATGATGTATTTATTTGGTAATAAATACCAAAAGCAATACCGGATGGTATGAACTGATCTTGGTTTGTCTAACTAATTGATATAGCGCAGGTTGATCTTAAATCATGAAATTTAAAACTGATTTGTTGGCGACAAATCCTTTTCAAAATGGAAAGATTTATTTTCATTTTGGAAACTGACTAAAGGTAAATCCGAATGTGCTTCCCTGCCCGATGTTGCTTTTAACCCAAATTGTTCCTCCCATGGCTTCCACCATTTCTTTGCAGATGGCTAAGCCGATTCCTGAACCCTTTATGTCTGATCTTCCCGGTATCTGGTAGTATCGCTCAAAAATCCTGGTTAAATAGACTGCTTCAATTCCCTGTCCCTGATCTTTTACCGAGAAGTTGACTGCTGTTGCTGTTTGAGTTACTTCAACCACTACATGGCTTTTATCAGGAGCATTTTTAATGGCATTTGTAAGGAAATTATTGAGAACCCATCCAATTTTATCCGGATCACCCTGTATTTCTGGAAGTCCGGCTTCCAATTGCTCTTCAATTCTTATGGCTTTCTCTTTTGCCGGTGCAGCAACGGTTTGAACGGAATTTTCTACTACCCGGTAAATATTAACGGGTTGGATATTCAACTGAATTTTACCGGCTTCTACTTGTGAAAGATTCAGTAGTTCACTCAAAATGAGAAGCATCCGCTGATTATCTGCGTTGATGCTGTTTACCAATTCCTTTTGCTCATCTGTAAGGGTTCCAATGCGTTCATCTTTAAGGAGTTTTATACTAAAATCAGAGGATGCCAAAGGTGTTTTCAATTCGTGGGAAATGGTAGCAATAAAATTTGTTTTTGCCACATCCAGTTCTTTAAACGATGTAATATTTTTAAGCACTAAAACCTTTCCATTTGTACTGCCCTGCCCCATTCCCATCACTTCTTTGATAAAGTAGTTTTCCCGATTCTCCACTACCACTTTAAACGGGTTCGTAGTTTTTTCTTCCAGTAAAAACCGGAATAAATCATTGCGTTTTGCTACAAGCTCCACTTTTTCGCCAACAATATCTTTCACTGATAATCCTAATAGTTGCAATGCCTGCTCATTGGCAAACAAGACCGTATCTGTTTTATCAATACCTATACTTGCATCTTTCAGACTATTAATAACTGCTTCTGCTCTTGATTTTTCAAAAATCAGTTTGGCCAGATTACTGTTTTCAAAATATTCCAATCGCTCTGCCATTTCATTAAACGACTTAGCCAATTGTCCAAATTCATCTTTTGATTGAATATGAATACGATGGTGATAGTTCTTCTGACTAATTTCCCTGATTGCTTCGGTCAATTTATTAATTGGATCAGTTAAGATGGAAGGAAAATTGACCGCAAACGTAAAGCCAATCAGGAGAATGATGGCAACACTGGTGATGATAATGGTGACAGCCTGTTCCGATGCAGCTTCCGAGTTTTCCGACTTGGTTTGAATAGCCTGCATATTCAGGAAAAGGATGGTTTGAAGCTGCTTCCGCAGGTTGCCTTCCTGTTTACTATCTCCTTTTTTAAATTCCACTAATGCAATACCTAAATTTTTGGTAGCTTCCGCTTCTCCTTTTTCCGTTATGTTGGATTCCTGCAATTTGAGGTAATGTCCGATGGTATCAATAAAATGCTCCTCGCCGCTTAGTACGCTGTCTAAGGCAATCTGCATTCCGTGTGCGTATTGCAGAGATTCATAATTCGCGGTGAGGATATTTTTGGTCTGAAGCCGAAGTTTCACGAGGTAATAAATACCCACGCCTCCGGAACTCATCACCAGAAAAAAGAGAAAGACAGTTCCCCACCGGATTTTATTTTTTACGCTGGTAGCCATTAGGATAAAATAACGATGTCAACATCATTTTTAGAAATTGTTTTCAAAAGCTGATTAAAAACATTGGTTTTCAGAATAATCTGCCACAGGTTCAGGTGTGGTTTGCCTATGCATACGGTTGTTATTTTCCTTTCTTCAATAATTTGTATAATCGCCCGGGAAATATTCTCTTCATTTATCTGAAAAATCTCTCCTCCCAATTCCGTGGCATTTTTAAAATTATTGATCAGGTGTCTTTGCTTGTCCAGTGGTATTTTATCAGGTGCTTCCCTGGACGTTTGAACGTACACTACATACCATTGACTGTTATAGTAGGAGGCAAGCCTGGCCGTTTTCCGAATGATCCTTTGAGCAATCTGATGATTGCTCGACACGCAGGCTAAAAAACGCTCATGTCGAAAGGGATTTTTCTTGTATTCAATGGAGTAATCCACTTTCCGCTCAACCTGTCCGGCTACCTCCTTAAGTGCAAGCTCCCTCAGTTGCAAAATTTTATCCGGCTGAAAGAAATTGGTAAGCGCCTGCTGTACCTTACTCTGCTCATAAATTTTTCCTTCCCTCAACCGGCGAATCAGTTCATCTGCCGGCAGGTCAATGTTTACCACCTCATCGGCTATCTGCAATATTTTGTCGGGTACCCGTTCCTTCACTTCTATCCCTGTAATTCCTTTTACATCTTCGTTGATGCTTTCAATGTGCTGGATATTCAACGCTGAAATTACGTTGATACCGGCATTTAAAACATCCAGCACATCCTGCCAACGTTTTTCATTTTTACTTCCAGGAATATTGGTATGCGCCAGTTCATCAATCAACACCATATCCGGATGGATTAACAAAATGGCAGACACGTCAAGTTCTTCCAGCCGTTTGCCTTTGTAAAAAACTACCCTGCGCGGTATGATGGGCAGATGCTCTGCTAAGGCGGCTGTTTCTTTACGATTATGTGTTTCTATATATCCGATTCGTACATCTACTCCATCTTTCTTAAGCTGATGGGCTTCCTGCAGCATCCGATAGGTTTTGCCTACCCCGGCACTCATGCCAATATAAATTTTCAGCTTACCTTTTTCGCTTTTTTGGCCACCTATTTTTTGCAGCCATTCTTCAGGAGTATGCTGATTGTCGTTCATATAGATGATTCATTAGAATGCGATGGATGTTGAAAAACTGATTGCTGAATTATTATTCCTTGCCATATTTTCTTTTGTAAAGATCGCATCTTTGCTGTTCATGTGCCGTCCTTCAATGCGAAGTAAAATGGCTGGCAGAGGCCGGTAATCCAGGTTTACTGAACCACTAAAGGTTTTGAATCCGTTTGCTGTACCGGTCCCAATTATTACTCCGTTTTGATCACTGAAATATTCTCCTCGTATGGCAATTGCCCAGTTTGAATTGGGTGTTATACGCAGGATTGCCACAGGGGTGTACCACTGATTCAGTTTGTTGCTGTTCGGCGAATTTTGTTCCAGGCCATAATCCAGATTGGCAATCAATCCAACTTTGTCTGTTATTTGGAAGATCCCGTACAGGTTGTTGTGATACCTCCACAATCGCGCAGTATCCGGCTTATCTGTTCCAATAAATGTACTGTAATTGAAGGTGAATTTGTCAGTTGGTTTGTAGGTTACCTGTGTACCCCAGCTCATAAGCGAATTGCCATCCACCCTGGAAATGCGCTGCCAGCCATTTAATGCCATTGCTGATACCAATAATTTCCCATCTTTTGTTGTGTAGGTCAGTTTTGCACCACTTTCAAAATACGGCGTATTTTCTGCTACAAGGCTCCGGGTAAGGGTCCAGTTATCTTTGCCGATGGCGGATTCAAAACCAATATGCGAAGGCAGGATACCAATGTCAAACCAGAGATTGTTTTTTGAACTAAGCTTGTAACCGGCATTCGCTTCAAGAATATATTTTAATACCCCCGGTTCAGCAGCATAATTAGCATTCATGTAGGTGCCAACACCCGCTGCCAGATTAGCCCTGGTTCGCTCTGTTACATAGGCAGCCTTAATAAATCCCAGATTAATGGTAAACTCATTGTGCCGGTTGAAATTGTATAAAAAATCCGGACGGTTATTATTTGAGGGTTGATTGAAATCATAACTGTAATAGCCTTCCACATATCCACTGATAGTAAGTGGGTTTGTTGAGTTGATTGTTTGTACGGAGTCCTGTGCAGTTGCAGCAAATGTCATAAAAATGGCTGCAGCTAAAAATGATATTTTCATATTGATTGTAATTATTTCAACGCGTCAAGCGCGATATTCAGTTTTAAAACATGTACCACATCAGGGCCGATCGGATTTTTTTCTATATGCTGTTCAACCAGTGCATTTACGGATGCCTCTTCCAGTCCTCTGAATTTGGCAACTCTTCCTACCTGTAAGCGAGCGGCGGCAGGCGAAATGTTTGGATCGAGTCCACTTGCGGATGCCGTAACCATATCAGCCGGAATTTGTTCTTTACCAACACCTGGATGATGCACAAGAAAAGTATCTATACGTTCCTGTACAATTTTTAAATAATCGGGATTGGAAGGGCCTTTATTACTGCCTGCTGAACCAGCCGCATTGTAATCCACTGCAGATGGCCGGCTCCAGAAATAGCGATCTTCAGTAAATTTCTGACCGATACGTTCGTACCCAACCACTTTGTTATTGACTAGAATGGTTTCACCATTGCCACCACCCCTGCTTGCTTTGCCAATCAGGGCAACAAGCCCGAAATAAATAACACAACATAAAATGAGCATTACCAGAGATAGTTTTATAGAAGGTTGAATATATTTTTTCATTGCAAAAAATTCATGTTTTAAATAAATAGTCCTATTAGCAAATCAATCAGTTTGATTCCTATAAAAGGAACAATAATACCTCCCATGCCATAAATCAATAAATTCCTGCGAAGCAATGCCGATGCACCGATGGGTTTATAGGCAACTCCGCGCAGGGCCAAAGGAATTAATATCGGGATGATGATCGCATTAAAGATGATGGCTGAAAGTATGGCACTCTCCGGACTTTTCAGATTCATAATATTTAAACCCTGCAACGAGGGAATGGAGGCTATGAATAAGGCCGGAACAATAGCAAAATATTTGGCCACATCGTTGGCAATGGAGAAAGTCGTCAGAGTTCCTCTTGTAATTAGTAACTGTTTCCCAATTTCCACCACTTCAATCAGCTTGGTTGGATCATTGTCCAGATCAACCATATTGCCTGCTTCTTTAGCAGCCTGGGTGCCGCTGTTCATTGCAACACCAACATCCGCCTGTGCGAGGGCTGGTGCATCGTTGGTGCCATCGCCCATCATAGCAACCAGTTTCCCTTTGTTCTGTTCCTGTCTGATATAATTCATCTTATCTTCCGGCTTCGCTTCAGCAATGAAATCATCCACACCGGCTTTGTTTGCAATGTATTTGGCAGTTAAAGGATTATCACCTGTAACCATCACTGTTTTCACGCCCATTTTCCGAAGGCGTTCGAATCGATCCTGCATGCCTGGCTTGATGATATCCTGCAGTTCAATAACACCCTTAATTGTATTGTTTGCTGCTACAACCAGTGGGGTGCCTCCGTTTTCCGCAATGGATTTTACTCTATTCTGTACGCTTTTCGGAAACTGATTTCCTGCTCTCTCCACTTTGGAACGGATGCTGTCCTCTGCGCCTTTGCGGATTTGGGTGCCATCTGATAAATTAACTCCACTGCTTCTTGTTTCCGCTGTAAAACCTATAAACTCCATCTCTGCTTCACGGCGCATGTTCACACCTATCTGTCCGGCCAGTTCGATTATAGATTTACCTTCAGGAGTATCATCTGCCAATGAACTGAGCGCAGCAATTTTGATGAATGTTTTTTCATCCACTCCATCCATCGCATAAAAATTGGTAGCTTTTCTGTTGCCGATGGTTATGGTGCCGGTTTTATCCAACAGCAGGGTATCTACATCGCCAGCTGTTTCCACCGCTTTCCCGCTTTTTGCAATCACGTTTGCCCTCAGTGCCCGATCCATGCCAGCAATTCCAATAGCGGATAATAATCCTCCAATGGTTGTTGGTATCAGGCAAACAAAAAGTGATATGAAAGCAGCTATTGTGACAGGCGTTTGTGCATAATCAGCAAAAGGTTTAAGTGTTACGCAAACAATGATAAATACAATGGTAAAAGATGCCAGTAAAATGGTCAGTGCAATTTCATTGGGTGTTTTCTGCCGATTGGCTCCTTCTACCAGGGAAATCATTTTGTCAAGAAAGGTTTCACCGGGTTGCGTTGTAACCCGAACTATTATTCGGTCCGATAATACTTTGGTACCACCGGTAACGGATGACTTATCGCCTCCTGCTTCACGAATTACGGGGGCAGATTCTCCAGTAATAGCACTTTCGTCTATCGTGGCTATACCTTCCATAATTTCACCGTCCATCGGGATGGTATCACCAGCCTCACAAACAAAACGATCGTTCAGTTGAAGCCGGGAAGAAGAGACCAGTTCTATCTGATTCTCTATTCTTCCATCTAACATTGTCAATAATTTTGCCGGTGTATCCTGCCTTGTTTTCCGCAAGCTATCCGCCTGCGCTTTTCCTCTTGCTTCTGCAATTGCTTCGGCAAAATTGGCAAATAATAAGGTGAGCAATAGTATGATAAAAACGGCCAGGTTGTATCCGAGTGAACCCTGTGACCGATCTCCTGTAAATGCTGTATAAAGCACTACCAGCAACATTACAAAACATCCGATTTCTACAGTAAACATGACGGGATTTTTGACCATCAGTTGCGGATTCAGTTTTACAAAGGATTGTCTGAGTGCGGTGTTAACCAGTGCAGGATCAAACAGGCTATATGATTTTTTTCTATGTTTTGACATAAAGATGGTTTCTCTTTTTATTAAATGGAAAAGTATTCAGCAAGCGGTCCCAGTGTTAATGCGGGGAAAAATGCAAGGGCAGCAAGGATGACAATGACGGCAAATATCATAAGTCCAAAAGTGTAACTGTCACTTCTCAGTGTACCGGCAGATTCAGGAATGTATTTCTTTTTGGCGAGAAGTCCGGCTATTGCAATTGGTCCGATGATGGGCAGGAATCTGCTCAGAATCAATACAAATCCGGTACTTATATTCCAGAAGAGATTGTTGTCGCCCAATCCTTCAAATCCGCTTCCATTATTAGCTGCAGCGGATGTGTATTCATACAGCATTTCACTAAAGCCATGCGCGCCGGGGTTGTTGAGCCAGTTGCCTGGTTTTACGGCCCAATCAGCTTCCGGATGATGGACCAGCACCCAGGAGGAAAGGGCTGTTCCGGCAAGAATAAGTAAGGGATGAAGTATAGCAATCATGGACGCGATTTTCATTTCTCTTGCTTCGATCTTTCTGCCCAGAAACTCCGGCGTTCTGCCCACCATTAGTCCGGATATAAATACAGCAATAATAAGGTAGATGAAAAAGTTGAGAATGCCTACCCCACATCCACCATAAAATGCATTGGTCATCATTCCTAATAGCAGCATAGCTCCGGAAAGCGGCATGGAGCTGTCGTGCATACTGTTTACGGATCCGGTAGAAATTATTGTTGTTACAATACTCCAGTAAGACGAAATTGCCGGACCGAAACGTTGTTCTTTCCCTTCCATTGCTCCCGTTGTCTGGGCAATTCCCAATTTTTCAATAGCCGGGTTGCCACCAAGTTCTGAAACCATGGCTGGTAACAACAGACTTAAAAAACCCAGCGTCATTACCGCAAAAATTACGGTGGAGAGTTTTCTGCGTTTCAGATAAAAACCAAACGCAAATACCAAAGCAATTGGTACTATAACCTGTGCAATCAATTCAACGGTATTGGTAAAGTAATTGGGGTTTTCCAATGGATGAGCAGAGTTTACACCAAACCAACCACCTCCATTTGTGCCGAGGTGTTTAATGGCAATCATTCCTGCTGCCGGACCTCTTGCTACCTGCACCGTATCACCCTGTAAAGACAGATAACTGTCCTTTCCTTCAAATGATGTGGGCGTTCCATTGAACGCGAGCAGGGTTGCAATAACCAAACTAATGGGTAAGAGAATACGGGTGATGGATTGTGTGAAGAATACCCAATAATTACCCAGATGATCTGTTACTTTATCTCGAAGTGCCTTGAATAATACAAATACAGCCGCAATGCCTGTTGCAGCGGAAACAAATTGCAGGAAAGCTATAACAAATACCTGGGTAAGATAAGTAAGACCGCTCTCGCCACTATAATGTTGCAGGTTACAATTCACCAGAAATGAAATAGCCGTATTAAATGCCAGGTCAGGGGATTGCGAGGGGTTCCCATCCGGGTTTAATAACAAAGAGCCCTGCGAAATCAGTAGCACAAAAGCATACACAAACCAAATAAGGTTAATGGTTAACAGGGCTTTCATATGCTGCTGCCAGGTCATTTCCTCAGCCGGATTGATACCGCAGACTTTATAAATGAAACGCTCCAGGGGGGCCATAAAATTCCAAATGGTTTTTTCACCATTCAGCCAGCGCGCAATGGTCTTTCCCAATGGAATAGCAATGAGCAGGGAAAACCCAAAAGTTAGAAGAACACCTAAAATTTCTTTGTTCATGACGGAGGGACTTTAAAATTTTTCAGGTTTTATCAATACATAACAGAGGTAGATAAACACCAGGACGGAAAGAGAGAATAGTGCAGTCATCATATCTCAAATGAATTTGTTTATCCTGTTGCCAAATGAATGCCGGTTCGCTGCTTAGGTGGTATCGTGCTGAAAATCAGTATCTTATAAGATGTTGTGGAAAGTTTTTTGGTGCAGGACTATTTCAAAATGAAAAATGACTTTTCATTTTGAAAAACATTTAATGAATACCGTATTCTTCGAGCTTTCTATAAAGTGTAGTTAAGCCAATACCCAGCAGTCTCGATGCTTCTGCTTTATTCTGTCCGGTGAGTTGAAGTACTTTCAGTATATGTGCTTTTTCCACACTGGCGAGGTCGAATCCTGCTGTCTCAGAAAAAATGGGAAGGGTAGATGGTTCCAATTCTGTACCGTCTGTAAGGATGACACTTCGTTCTATGCAGTTTTTTAATTCCCGGATATTTCCCTTCCATTTCATCCGGCTTAATTGTTGGAGATAAGCTTCGGATAGGGCACTGATTTTTGTATTTGTTTTAGCAGCAAACTGCAACATGAAATGCTTTGCGAGAGCAGGTATGTCCTCTGCACGTTCTCTCAAAGGAGGTAATTCAATTTGAAAGACAGATAAGCGGTAATACAGATCTTCTCTGAATCGTCCGGCTTCCATTTCCTTTTGAAGATCCCTATTGGTGGCAGCAATCAGCCGGATAGTAACTTTTCGAACCTGATTATCGCCCAGCCGGTAGAATTCTCCGGTTTCCAATACCCGCAGTAGCTTGGCCTGTAAATCAATGGGCATTTCACCCATTTCATCCAGGAACAAGGTACCTTTGTCAGCTTCTTCCAATAAGCCTTTGCCATCTTTTAATGCTCCTGTAAAGGCCCCGGCTTTATGTCCGAATAATTCATTTTCCAATAAATCTTTTGAAAAGGCAGAACAGTTGATGGCAACAAAGGGTTTTTGCTTTCTGGGACTATCAGCATGAATGGCCTGAGCAAATACTTCTTTGCCGGTACCGGTTTCACCGGTTAGCAAAACGGTGGTATCAGTTGGAGCTACCCGTCGGGCTGCTGCTATAGCAAATTTGATACGTTGAGATGAACCAAGAATGGATTCAAAGGAATATTGCTTGTTAACTTTTGCAAGTAATTCATTGACTTTGGTCTGCAGGTTGTTTTTTTCAAATGCCCTTTGTAAAAGAGGAATTATTTTATTATTATCCTCGCCTTTTGTTATATAATCAAAGGCGCCGTTTTTCATGGCCTGTATACCATCTGTAATATTTCCATAGGCGGTTAGAACAATTATTTCTGTTACTGGAAATTGCTTTTTCAACCAGGCAGTAAATTCTACTCCATTTCCGTCCGGCAACTTAACATCACATAAAATAACACCAAAGCTTTCTTTTTCCAGCCATTCTTTTGCCGTTTTAAGATTAACTGCTTCTTTCACCAGATAACCTTCCAGCGAGAGAATCCTTGCCAGTAATCCCCTTAACTTAACTTCGTCATCTATGATTAATACGGATTGCATCAGTCCTGAATTCGTTTAATCTGAACATCCACCGGAGCAACAATTAGCGGGAATTTTTCAATTACTACCTTGCCAGGGTCAAGTCCAAATCCTTTCTCTTCAGACAGGCTTATTTCCTTCAGTAGAAAATGGAATTTCATCACGATCTTTTCCCACATACTTAATTCATTATCCTGGCTCAGGTATTTTTCCATTACAACAAACTGAAAATCGCCGACGATATTATTTCGGCCTAAACTTTCATATCTGCTGGTAACATTCACTTCGTGATTGGCTACTAAATCCTCTACAACTTTTCTAAACAGTAAATCAATTCTGGGTTGAACGCGGAAGCCTAACCGAAAATCAATCCGGATAATATCATTCGGTATGATATGATTCACTGAATATTCGGCTGTATAAGGATCATCCATCGTATCTACATGCACAAACCAATAAATATCTGCCCGCTTTGGTTTTTTGAATAGAATTGAATACAGGATTTTGTGTTCAATTTCTTTTGGATTATCTGCACTGGTAAGATATACCAGATGTGTCGCATATCGGGGAACAGATTTGTCATTGCTGAGTTCCTGCAATTGTGGTACATACTGTTCCAGCCGAACAAATTCAACATAACGGTTTTTGATTTTACGCGCCCGGTACCAGTCATACATAACAAAAAAAAGTCCCCCGCCAATGATCAGCGTAACATATCCTCCATGCGAGAATTTTTCCATATTCGCCCATAGAAAGGACAGTTCGATAGATAAATAAACTGCCAGATATAAATAAATCAAAATTGGCTTCACTCGTTTTATCACCAGGTAATTGGCAAATAAAATGGAGGTGGCAATCATACACAAGGTAATCGCCAAACCATAAGCAGCTTCCATATTGGCAGCTTTTTTAAAGTATAAAACAATCCCAATACATCCGGCAAATAATAACAGATTGATAGCAGGAATAAACAATTGTCCCCTTGCTTCCGTTGGATAAACAATTCTAAATTTCGGCCATAAATTCAATCGCATGGATTCGCTGATCAGGGTAAATGATCCGGATATCAATGCCTGACTGGCAATAATTGCCGCCGCCGTTGCGATGGCGATTCCGAAATAGAGAAACCATCCCGGCATAACTCCATAAAATGGATTAAATCCTTTTTCCAGCATGGCAGCTGTTATAATGTTGCCTTTTTGTGTACTTAATAACCAGGCTCCCTGTCCCAGGTAATTCAGGATCAGGCAGGATTTTACCAGTATCCAGGAATAACGGATATTCCATTTGCCACAATGTCCGAGATCAGAATACAACGCTTCTGCCCCGGTGGTACAAAGGAAAACGCCACCAAGTATATAAAAGCCCTTTGGGTAAGTTGCCAGCAGGTTGATTCCATAATAGGGATTAAACGCTTTGATAACCGTCCATTCATCCATAAAATGGATAATCCCCAATGCTGCCAGCATAAAAAACCAGACCGACATAACCGGCCCAAAAAACTTCCCAATAAACTCTGTACCGAATTGCTGAATAAAAAAAAGCACCGTCAATATCCCGATTACAATATAGATGATGCTGCTTTGTTCGATGGAAGAAAAGGCAGGAACCTGTTTTAATCCCTCAATAGCCGAGGTTACAGAGATAGGAGGGGTAATCATTCCGTCAGCCAAAAGTGCTGCCCCGCCGATCATGGCCGGTATTACCAGCCATTTTCTCCTTCTGCGTACCAGTGCAAACAGGGAAAATACGCCTCCTTCTCCTCTGTTATCGGCTTGTAGGGTGAGGATTACATATTTGATGGTGGTTTGAAGGGTAAGGGTCCAGATGATCAGTGAAAGTGCTCCAATTACCAGATCCTCCGTAATTTCTTTTCCATTGGTGATGGCATTTAAAACGTATAGGGGAGAGGTACCGATATCGCCGTAAATAATTCCCAATGCTATAAGAACGCCTGCGAAACTGAGCTTTTGATGTGATCCCATATGGTTGAAATAGGGTGTAAATGTAGAATCGTAAAGGGGGATAAAGCCGCTTCAGCACCGGCTTCCTGAAAATCTTTATAAAATCTTTATGCCCTGCCTGTAATTTTGCGAATGGTTTCGATTTTTCAACTTTACCGGATTGAACGCAAGTATCAGTACCTCTATAGTATTGGTGCTGTGTTATTGGTGGCCGGAACATGTTTTGTTTTCTCAAGCCTGATCGATTATCATATTGTTGCCTTTTTATTGCTGGTTACTGTTTCTTTGGCAGCCGTCAGTTTTGATATTAAACCCGTTTTGGTGGCGGCCTTATTATCTGCACTTCTCTGGGATCTGTTTTTTATTCCGCCAAAATTCAGCTATGCAGTTACCAATCCGGAAGATCTTGTTTTGTTGTTGATGTATTTCATTATTGTGTTGATTAATGCGGTTCTTACCTACCGGATCCGACAGGTTGAAAAACTTGCCCGGCAACGATCGGAAAAAGCAAGGGAGATTCAACTCTATAATACGATTCTGAATTCTCTTTCACATGAATTAAGAACTCCTATTTCAACTATAATTGGTGCCTCTGATAACCTGCAGGAGAATAAAGAAAATCTCAGTGAAGCAAACAAATCGATCCTTTTGAGTCAGATCAGTGAAGCTGCAGTACGATTAAATCACCAGGTTGAAAATCTCCTCAATATGTCGAGACTTGAAGCCGGACAATTGCAGCCAAAAGCAGTGTGGGTTGATTTGCCGGAACTCCTCTATGGATTGGATAAGAAGGCCAAAGAGGCTGATACAAAACATGCGCTGCGATTGGTTTTACAGGATGAACTTCCTATGGTAAAGCTTGATAAAATTATGCTGGAACAGATTCTTTTTAATCTGTTGACAAATGCCCAGGCTCATACACCCGATGATACGAAGATTGAGCTGACCTGTCACTATAAAAATGGTCAACTTGAACTAACTATTGAAGACAATGGAACCGGCTTCCCGATGGATGAACGGGAGTTGGTGTTTGATCGGTTTTATCGGTTGAAAAATACAGCAGGCTCCGGAACAGGCCTGGGCTTGTCCATTGTTAAAGGATTTACGGAAGCATTGGGTGGAGAAGTATTATTAAGTAATAGCAGCAGCGGAGGTGCCCTTTTTACTATCAGGATACCGGCAGCAGCTGCAGTTAATCTTCCAATTTATGAATAAAACACAAGTTCTTATAATTGAGGATGAGCCGGCCCTTCGAACAATGCTCGAAATAACCCTGCAATCGAATAATTATTCCGTTCATCAGGCAAAAAAGGGGAAGGATGGTTTGATAATGGCTGAAAATCATCCGCCTGATCTGATTCTGCTTGACCTTGGCCTTCCGGATATAGGAGGCCAGCAGGTACTGGCTGAATTGAGAACCTGGTTCACCAATCCGATTATTATTATCAGTGTTCAAAAAGAAGAAGAGGAAATTATAAGAGCACTGGACAACGGTGCGAATGATTACTTATCAAAGCCATTTCGTACGGGTGAGCTTCTTGCCAGAATCCGGGCAGCACTTCGTTCTGTAATATCCGAAGATTATCAGCCTGTTTTACAGTTTTCAGGCTTGTCGATTAATCTGGAAGAAAGGACGGTTAAAAGAGAGGAGGAATTGGTTAAGCTGACTACCACCGAATACAACCTGCTTTTGTTATTGGCAAAAAATGAGGGAAAGGTATTAACCCATGCTTTTTTGCTTAGAACCATCTGGGGACCCGGATTCATCAACCAGGCGCAGTACCTGCGGGTTTTTATTGCGCAGCTTAGAAAAAAAATTGAACCCAATCCCAACGACCCCACTTATATTATTACTGAGTCTGGAGTTGGCTACCGTTTTTTAGGTATGTTTGGATGATAATTTACCAATAGCTATGCAAGAGAGTTTCTGGAGAGAATTACTGGAACAATTTCACCGGCCATTAAGTAATCCGGTTTTGATTTTTTCGCTTATTCTGTTAATTATCCTCCTTTCTCCTATTCTTTTGCGTAAACTGAATATCCCGGGTATCATCGGCCTGATTATTTCAGGTGTGGTGATCGGTCCGCATGGCTTAAATATCCTGGCAAAAAATTCCGCCATTGATCTGTTTTCGACCATCGGTTTGTTATATATCATGTTTATAGCCGGACTGGAGCTCGATCTGAATGAATTCAAAAAACATAAAAACCGGAGTTTTGTATTTGGGGCACTCACTTTTTTTATCCCGCTTTCCATCGGTTACCCGGTTTGTCACTACCTGCTCGGCTATGATGCCAATGCGAGTTTTCTGACAGCCAGTATGTTTGCTACCCATACGCTGGTTGCTTATCCAATCGTTACCCGTTTTGGGATTTCCAAACATGCTGTGGTTGCTATTGCAGTAGGGGGTACTATTCTCACAGATACTGCTGTGCTGATTATATTGGCAGTAATCATGGGAGCTTCCAAAGGAAGTCTGAATCAGGAATTCTGGATTAAGCTTGGAACTTCGCTGGCAATTTTTTCCGCTATCATGTTTTTCCTGATACCCAGGATTGCCCGCTGGTTTTTCAGGAAACTCGAAAGTGAAAAAACCTCCCATTATATTTTTGTTTTGTCCGTCGTATTTTTTGCGGCTTTTCTTGCTGAAGTTGCCGGAGTAGAATCCATAATTGGTGCTTTCGTTGCCGGATTGGCACTGAACAAATTGATTCCGCATTCTTCGGCCCTGATGAACCGGATCGAGTTTATTGGGAATTCTATTTTTATTCCTTTCTTTTTGATCAGTGTAGGTATGCTGGTTGATGTGAGAGTTATATTTAATGGTTATACAGCATTGTTAGTTGCCGGTGTGCTAACAGCGACAGCCCTGATTGGAAAATGGCTGGCTGCTTTCACGACACAAAAATTATTTAAGTATAAAACATCAGAAAGGCAATTAATTTTCGGGTTGAGTTCAGCACATGCTGCTGCAACATTGGCCATAATACTGGTGGGCTACCGCGAAGGCATACTGGATGAAAATATTCTGAATGGAACCATTATCCTGATACTGATTACCTGCCTGGTTGCTTCTTTTGCTACCGAACATGCCGCAAAAAAGCTGGTACTGGATTCAGATGCCGGTATGCAAATGGACAAATCAGAGGTCCTTGATAAAGAACATATTTTGCTGCCAATTGAAGATTATGAAAAAGTTGAGCCAATGCTTGAATTGGCCATCCTTTTCAAGGATAAAAAATCACCCCATCCTATTACCGTATTATCTGTAGTGCCCAATAATGAAGAGGCCGAGAATAACCTGCTGATTGCCCGAAAAAAACTGGATAAATCCTACCAGATTGCAGCAGCCACTGATACCAATTTGAATGTGATTGCATCAATTGACCATAATATCAACAGCGGAATTGTCCGAACATCTAAAGAAATAATGGCCAGTTTGGTTATTCTTAACTGGCCGGAGAAGAATACGATGATGGAAAAATTCTTTGGTGAAACCACAGAGAATATGCTTGCTTCACTGGATCGGAATATTATGGTTGTTAATACCAATAAGGTATTGATTACGCATAAAAGAATTTTGATTTTTTGTCCACCTTTGGTTGAAATGGAAAAGGGGTTTTCCACCTGTCTGGATACTATTCTGCGTTTGTCTAAAGAATTATCCATGCCGGTTTTCTGTTATTGCAATCCAAAATCGCAAAGAGATATAAGTGCCTATCTATCTTCATCCAAAACAGGTGCAATCAGTTTCTTTCAATTTGAGGATTGGGCAGATTTTCTGGTATTATCAAAAAATATTCAGCAGGATGATATGATGATCTTTTTCTCCGGAAGAAAAGGCTCTATTTCCCATGACCCTATATTTGATAATGTGTTGATTAAACTCGATAAGTATTTTTCTTCTACATCCAAACTTATGGTTTATCCTAGCCAATTTGACACAGATAGCAAGTTTGATGAATACGAGGATATCAACGCAGAAACGTTGAATAAAGGCATTGAAAAAATTCAGAAAATTGGCCGTGAAATTGGTAATATTTTCAAAGATAAATAATGCACCCTCTTTTCTCTAGTGTGTCTAAACAATATGGATAAGTTTCCAATTGATTCCAGCGTAAGTCAAGTTTCTCTAACTTTTTCAAGGTTAAAATTGATTCCGGCACACTGTTTAATTGATTATTCCTAAGATCCAGTTTTTTTAATTCAGGATAGTTTTGAAGTGGAAGCTGACTGATTTTATTATTTCTCAAATTCAATTCCCAAATTGTTGGTGGTAAAACAGGGATTTTTTTAAATTCATTACCAGACAGATCAAGGTAACGAAGTGATGTTAAAGTCCTTATTTCTTTGGGTAAATCGGATAATTGATTATTGGCAAGTTTGAATTCAATCAAATTTTTCAAATTTCCAATTGAGGAAGGCAGGTTCGTTAATAAATTATTACTGCAATTGAGATAACGGAGCAATTCCAGCTTTCCAATTTCCCCGGGCAAATCTTCAATCTTATTGTTGTGCAGGTATAAATAGGAGTCCAGTTTTTTTAGGTCCCCGATAGAAGATGGAATTTTTTTTAATTTATTATGCCCAAGATCCAGCATCCGTAGGTTTGCCAGTTGGGATATCTGATCAGCTATACTTTCAATATAGTTTTCCGATACATTAAGTGTTTCAAGTTGAAACTGATTCCAAATAGTTTCGGGGATTTCCGTGAGTTGTTTATTGTACCAATTGAGGTGTATATCCTGCGTATTTTGACCCATATTTGCCGTGAATGATAGTTCTAATCCTAAGATACGCAGTAACTTGTTGAGAATTCAGCTAATATGAAAATAGGATTTTTAGTTGTACTTCTTCAGTTTGGACTCATTTCTCTGGCGCAACCCTATCGGCTGATTGCTCACCGGGGTGGTGTGGTGGATAGTCTTACTCCTGAAAATAGCATGCCTGCTTTGCAGAAAGCAATCGAGCAAAATTACTGGATGGTTGAGATTGATTTAAGAATCACCGCCGATAGTGTCCTGATTACTCAACACGATCGGACTTTCAAAAGATATTTCGGTTTTGATAGTGCCGTAACTGCGCTCCCCTGGTCAAGAATTCAACAATTGCGTTCTTCTGTTGATACCCGGGTTCTTAGCTTTGAGGAAGTGCTTAAAGCATGCAAAGGTCGTATGCGGGTGATGATAGATAATAAAATTCAGGGTATGGATGAAGCTTTGTTCTCCAAAGTGCTGAAATTAATGGATCAATATGGTCTAAAGGAGGATGCATTAATGATTGGGACGGATGAATCCACCGAATTTTTCAGAGGCAAAATAAAACTCAGCTGTACCAGAAAACAATTAGAGGAAAATAAACTTCGTCCGGGTTATAGTCCAGCTCATTATTATCTTTTCTCCGGAGATATCAGTAAAGATGATGTGGACTGGGCAACAAAAGAAGGTATTCTGGTGGTTGGTGTTCTAAACCATCGCACACCAACTGATCCTGCAGCTAAACTGAAAGCTAAAGCATTGGCAATCAAACTAAAACAGGCCGGTGTTAGGAATTTCCAAATTGATAGTGCGTTTTCAGACTTGTTAAATTAATGGTATCTATTGGTAAGATTGGATTAGTTGGCGTATCTTTGCATCAGCTTACTAAAAATCTACGATTGCCTGCGTCAGCAGGCATTTTATTTGCCCGCTGGTGCCATATAGTCACGAAAAAGAAACAGGATGAAAAACCAGTCATTACCTATGCCCAGTTGGAGAAAAATGTATGTTGCATACCCTGCAGCAACCCCAACCCAGGCTACAACCACTAATGTAACCACAGAAACACAAGAGAAAAAAGAAGAACCTCTGTCTCTTCATGAATTTCAACGCAAAGCTTTTGTGGGAAATTATTTTGCAGGACCACATTGCCTTTTCGATCCCCGATTATTCAAATAGAACGGTCCTAGGCAGGTTAAAAAACTTGGTTTAAATTGAGGGCTAACTTGATTTGCCATGATGGATTTTTTTCTTGCCGTTTGGGAACAGTTTCGTTCTTTTTTTGGTTTTGATGCGCTTATTAGAATTATAAAGCAAGGAGACTACAGCAGTTTTCAAACCTTTGAGGGAATTACTGCAATTTTTGCTCCGGTAATTCCACTTATTTTGATTTTGGAACTGATACGCGGACTCATGTATAAAAAGTTCAGTATCATTTCCTACAAAATCCCCTTCTTTTCCTACGTTTTAAATGCAGTTCTGGGGCGGTTTATTGCCATTGCGATGGTTTTGCTGGTCATTGGATGGCTTGAAGATAAAGCGTTGTTTACCGTCCCATTTACCTGGTATTGGTTTATATACGGATATATCATTTGGGAACTGGCTCATTTCGTATATCATTTTCTTGCACATAAAGTCCGGTTGCTCTGGTGTTTTCATTCTACGCATCATGCACCGGAAACCATGCATCTGGGTGTTACTTACGCACATTTTTTTCTGGAAGCACCGTATGCAGATCTGATTCGTACATCAATTTGCATTTTGCTGGGTGTTCCGCCTCCCATGTTATTTGTTATAATGTTTATTGACGGTACCTGGGGGTCATTTATACATGTTGGAGAAACCGTTATGAAAAAAGGTGATCTGGGCTGGTTCGGTAAATGGATACTTACACCATCACATCATCGGGTACATCACGCAAAAAATATTGAGTATATGGATACCAATTTCTGTAACCTGCTCAATATCTGGGATAAGGTATTTAAAACATATCAGCCTGAAAACCGCGAGCTCCCCATTCAATACGGAATTACCAGAGAGATGAAGCCCAATAATTTTATGGATGCCTATTTTGGTGAAATAACGGCATTGGCTAGAGATGTTTATAAAGCACCCGGAATAAAAAACAAAGTTCTTTATCTGTTTATGCCACCCGGCTGGAGTCATACCGGTGAACACAAAACAGCTGCCGTTATGAAAAAGCTTCATCAAAAAGAAGACTAATAAACTAGCAAGGATACCTGATGCGTTTTCAATTCAAATACCTGCTTTTTTATTCTCTAATTATTGTAAGTGTTCCGGATGCACTGGGAAACGATCTGCTTCCGATTGATAAGAATGCAACAAAAGAAACGATAGCTCTTTACAGATATCTTCATCGCATATCAGGCCGCTCCATTCTTTTCGGTCATCAGCATGCGACTGAATATGGGCATGGATGGTGGGGAGATTCAAATCGCTCTGATATAAAATCTGTCACAGGTAGCCATCCTGCAGTAATAGGTATCGATTTCAGTGGTTTATCCGGACAACCTGATTCATTAATTAAAATAGAAGAAAACAGGCTGAGAAAAATTATTCAGGATACTTACGAAAGAGGCGGGATAATTACTATCTCCTGGCATTTTTATAACCCTTTATCAGGTGGTGGATTTAATTGGAAAGATGGTATCTCTATAGCAGCCGTGCCGAAGTTGATTCCAGAAGCATCTGATCATGAAAAATACAAATCGATAGTAACCCGGATTTCCAAATTCATTCATTCCGTTAGAGGCAAAAAAGGAGAATCTATCCCAATGATATTCAGACCCTTTCATGAATTGGATGGAAGCTGGTTTTGGTGGGGTAAAAATCATTGCAGTCCGGATGAAATAAAAACCCTCTGGAAATTCACGGTAAACTATATGCGCGATTCAATGAAGGTGCACCAGCTTCTTTATGCATTTTCTCCCGATTGTACATTCAATACAGAAGCTGAGTTTTTGGAACGCTATCCCGGTGATGAGTATGCTGATCTCGTTGGTATGGATAATTATGCCGATTTTGGTCGGGATGGAAAATACAATTTACCTGCCGCTTTAAAAAAATTACAAATTGTCCAGAACTATGCAAATAAAGCAGGTAAATTGGCTGCCTTAACCGAAACAGGGTTAGAATCTATTCCAAAAGCCGACTGGTGGACAGAAGTGCTCCTGAAAACGATTACGGCGCCCGGTTTAAAACTAGCTTATGTGCTGGTATGGCGGAATGATGTTAAAAGTGCCACACATTATTATGCGCCATTTCCCGGACATGCGAGTGTGCCGGATTTTTTGAAATTTTATCACTCCCCGCAGACGCTGTTTGAAAAAGAGCTTAATAATATTTATACTCACTAGAGATTTCCTTTCTTTAATTCCTGCACGGCATAATCACATGCCCTTGCAGTTAATGCCATATAGGTAACGGATGGATTTACACAAGATCCCGATGTCATACAGGATCCATCCGTTACAAAAACATTTTTCACTGCATGTACCTGATTGAAGGAGTTAAGCACAGAGGTTTTTGGATCATGTCCCATCCTTGCTGTTCCCATTTCATGATTGGCATTCCCTGGAAACGAAATTTTGCCACTCACCTGAATATTTTTATATCCGGCCTTTTCCATTAACTCAACTCCGGTTTTTGCCGCATCTTCAAACATTCGGATTTCATTCTCCCTGAAGTGTACATCAAATGACACGATCGGCCTTCCATAAGGATCTTTTTTCTCCTTATGCAGGCTCATTTTATTGTCTGAATAGGGGAGACATTCACCAAAATGATAAATACTGATTTTCCAGGGTCCTGCTTCGGTTATTGATTCTTTGAATTCGGCCCCTATTCCATCTGCCTTTCCACGCGCACGATAAGCACCTCCGCCAAAATGATAACCTCTCAGAAAATCCGGAGTTTTCTCGGTTGCATTTCGAAACCTTGGTACATAAATATTGGTTGGCCTTCTTCCATTGTAATAGCTGTCTTCAAATCCTTCTACATCGGCACTTATAACCAGCCCTTTATGGTGGTCCATCAGATTCAATCCCAATTGCCCGCTGTCATTACCAAGTCCATTGGGAAATCTATTGGAAACAGAGTTTAAAAGAATGGCAGTTGTTCCTACCGTTGAGGCATTAATAAATAAAATTTTCGAATAAAACTCTTCCGTCTTTTTTGTTTCTGTATCAATAATTTCTACGCCGTATGCTTTTTGGTTTTTTTCATCAAATAGTACTTTATTAACGAGGGAATGCGGGCGGATGGTTAAATTTCCTGTTGCCAGGGCAGCTGGAAGCGTGCTTGAATTGGAGCTGAAATAAGCTCCAAAAGGGCAGCCCCGATGGCAAAGGTTTCGGGCCTGACAAGTACCCCGGCCTTTTAAAGGAGCCGTCAGATTCGCCGATCTTCCAATAATTACATGTCTGCTGGTATAGGCGGCATTGATCTTCGCAGTAAAATCTTTTTCAACACAATTCATTTGAAAGGGGGGCTGAAAAATTCCATCAGGAAGATGTGGGATTCCATCTCTGTTGCCGCTGATGCCTGCAAATGTTTCCACGTAATCATACCAGGGCGCAAGATCCTTATATCGAATAGGCCAGTCTACCCCATATCCATCTTTGATATTGGCTTCAAAATCCAGATCACTCCATCGATAACAGGCTCTTGCCCATAAAAGCGATCTTCCTCCAACAACATCCGCCCTAATCCAATCATAGCGTTGAACTTCTTCATACGGATTCTCAAGGTCCTTAATATAAAAGTGTTTGTTGTCTTCCCCTATGGAATAATGCCTTGTTTGAATTGGATAGATTTTACAATCTTCTACAGATAAATTATCCCGGTGGTCAAACTCCCATGGATGCATAAGCGCAGTTGGATAAGAAGGATGTTGCATCGGGCCACCTCGTTCGAGCAGCAATACCTTGAGACCTTTTTCGCAAAGTTCCTTTGCAGCCCATCCGCCGCTCACTCCTGAACCAACCACAATTGCATCATAGGAGTTTTGACGGATCGATTTATTATTCAGATTAAGTGAATCACCTGGCATATTTTGAAGTCATCAGATAGTTAAGGGAAATGTGCTTTAATGGCTTTTGGATAATCAGCAATGGCTATTTCGGGTTCAGCAATTTCTGGATGCCAGAGTTTTTCCCACTCAAAACTCAGGTAACCTTTGAAATTATCTTTAGCAAGAAGATCCAACCCTTCAAAAATTGGTACCTCTCCTTTTCCAAGTAATGTATAACGAAGTTTTCCATTTTCTTTCACTGCATCTTTAACATGTAAGTGCCGGATGTATTTCTTCAATCTTGGATAAACTTCTGAAGGTGGTTCACCTGTGATGGTCCACATATTTGAAATATCCCAGATTAGTCCGACTTTCGGATTTTTCACCTCTTTCATGATTTCTTCCAGATCAGCAGTTTTAACCAGATCGCCATGGGTTTCCATCAATACTTCAACTTTCGAACCTTTTGCATGCGTTGCCAATTCAAGAAGCCCGCCTTTTATTAGTTCCATCGTTTCTTCCCGACTTTGTTCTTTGGGAAAATTATTGGGGAATACCCGCACATAGGGACAGTTCAATTGTTCTGCTAAATCAATAAAGCGTTTGCCATCATCCAACTGCAATTTTCTTTTGCCCGGATCTTTAAAATGAAGTGTGGAAGACGAACCCAGTCCCACAAATTGAAGCTTTTTTTCTTTCATCCTGGCAAGCGCTAAAGCGCGACTGCCTGCTGAATTGAATACAGGTGATTTTACAAGATCGATTTCTCTTTGAATGCCCCTGATCTCCAATCCCTGGTAGCCATGATCCGCAGCGAATCCGGTTATCTGGTCAAAATTCCAATCAGGACAACCGAGCGTCGAAAAACTCAGTTTGGGTTTATAACCTGCTGCCGCAAAAGATGGGAGAGCGTAAATTCCACCTATTAATATTGCCCCGGTTCGTAAAAATCTACGACGAGAGTTGTTTGAATTGGCTTGCATTTTGAAAAGATAGGAAACATCGCTCAAATAGCCTTAACCTCCAGGTAATATTCAGGTCGTATATTACTTAAAATAAATTTGTATGGATCTGCTGGTTTATACGCTGTTGGCGATCGGTATACTTGTTTTTTTACTGTGGACCTCGAGGGTAAACCGAAAGGAACAGAAAAAGTTGAAAAACCGGCTCAATCGGGATTTCCCGCATAGAGAAACACATAAGGAAAGCAGTGACCCTGAAGATCTTAAGCAGGATTGATCAACAGGGGATTTCTTCTTCAATGGCTACATAATTTAACAGCTTTCCCATTTCATTTACTACAGGATAACCTTCAATACAACAATTATACAGACTGCCATCTTTTCGATAATTAAGAATTGAACAGGTGAAGGCTGCCTGTTCTTGTACCGCCGTACTGATCAGTTTTCTGCTGGCAGATTCTGTTGCAGGTCCCTGAAACAATTTCGGAGTTTTCCCTACCACTTCTTTCGGCAGGTATCCATTCATATGAAACATGTTTTTTGATGCAAAAATTATTTCCAAATCTGCACTGGTAACCAATATGGTTTTATTTTCCCATACCAAAGCATTGTCAAGCGAGCGGCCCGGTAAAAATTTCCAATAACCTGCCCGCTGTAGTTTATTAAGGAACCATAAATCCTGCTCGAATTCCTCCCTACGGCCTCTTCCTTCCAGAAAAATATCCCAACAAAGTAATGGATGCGACATATGTAAAATTTTTTATCAAGCTAGTATTTTGTTCATTCGAACTCATCATTTGTTGAATTATAACAAGTTGATTTCCCTGTTGGCGATTAGCTTTGTTACACAAATTCTTTATCTGACACTACCTGATATGCTGTTATTTCTGAAAACTATGGGTCTGGCTCTTACTAATATTGTCCAGGCAGGAAATGCTACGGATTCCCTTCCGCTTAAATACGATGTTTACAAAACTTCCAGGCCAATACAAATTGATGGCAAAATGGAGAAAGCCTGGAAAAAAGCGGCCTGGACCAGCTATTTTCAGGATATTGAAGGAAGTAAAAAGCCGGTTCCCCGTTTAAAGACAAGAGCAAAAATGCTCTGGGATGAAAATTATTTATATGTTTTGGCAGAATTGGAGGAACCTCATCTTTGGGCTACACTTACAAAACGGGATGCTATCATTTTCAACGACCATGATTTTGAAGTGTTTCTGGATCCCAATAATGACCAGGAACAATATTTTGAATATGAAATAAATGCGCTGGGTACTATTATGGACCTGTTTATGACCAGACCGTATAAAAAAGGCGGACCAATGGTAATGGGCTGGAACTCAGATGGATTGATAAGTGCTGTTGAGTTAAATGGTACCCTGAACGATAACAGAGATATCGACAAAGGATGGATGGTTGAAATGGCGATTCCTTATAAGGACCTGGAAAGACCCGGAAGAATTTCCAATCCCATCCCCGGAGCTACCTGGAGAATTAATTTTTCCAGAGTTCAATGGACCATGGATATGGATGGACAATCCTATAAACGCAGAATAGGAGCAAATGGAAAACAATTGCCGGAAGATAACTGGGTCTGGTCGCCACAGGGACTGATCGACATGCATGTTCCGCAATATTGGGGCTATATTACATTTAAAGATAAATGAACTAATTGCTATGAGTAACCGTAGAAATTTTATCAAAAACAGTTTACTGACTACTGCCAGTTTATCTTTAGGTACCAGCCTGGCAACCGCTGAACAAGGGTTTAAAAAAAACAAAGCAAAACACTGGATCTGGACACGACCCAATAAAAAAGATTCGGAAGCTGAATTGGTGGAACGATATGGATCTTATGCAGCTTCAGGTGTGCGGGGCGTTTTGTTTGAGGATGATTCGGAATTGCATTTCCGGGTCGCAAAAAAAATGAAACTCGAAGCACATCGCTGGAACTGGACCATGAACAAAGGTGTAAAAACCCTGATGGAGCAACATCCGGAATGGTATGCTGTTTCCCGGGAAGGAAAATCAGTGATTGATCATCCGCCATATGTGGGTTATTATCGCTGGCTTTGTCCCTCTAAACCGGAAGTACAGGCTTTCCTTAAAGAAGAAGCGGACCAGATTTTGTCGAAGGATTATATAGATGGATTACATCTGGATTATATTCGTTTTTGTGATGTGATTTTACCATTAAATCTATGGAAAAATTATAATCTGGTTCAACAACAGGAATTACCTCCCTATGATTTCTGTTACTGCGAAACCTGCAGGGCTGAATATAAAAAACAAGCTGGAAAAGATCCACTTGATCTTCCATATCCCGATGGTGTTTTATCCTGGCGCCTGTTTCGTTATAATGCCATCAATAATGTTGTAAATCAATTGGCTGAAGTAGCAAATAAACATAAAAAATGGATTACTGCTGCTGTGTTTCCAACACCTGAGGTAGCAAGACGAATTGTTCGCCAGGATTGGACCAATTGGAACCTGGACGCAGTATTCCCAATGATTTATCATAAATTTTATCAGGAAGATGTTAAATGGATTGGCGATGCGGTAACCGAGGGTGTACATTTTCTTGCTGGTAAATTCCCGCTGTATGCCGGTTTGTATTTGCCAGACTTTGAAAATATGGAGGAACTTAAACAGGGAATTGAATTATCCATGCAAAAAGGCGCAGCCGGCGTATCACTTTTTGGAAATGTAACGCCGGAAGTTCTGGCAACCCTTAAATCAGCGCAACTGGCTTGAGCGGGATTCAGTAAATTCGGATATGGAGGATGCCCTGCTGTTTGCTAATTTTTCACGCTATGTAGCACTCACTGAAAATGAGTGGCAATTGATTCTTTCGAAATCGATCGCCCGCTCCTTTAAACGAGGTGAATATATTACTGCAGAAGGTGAAGTAAACCGATATACAAATTTTATAACCAAAGGAAGTTGTCGTACTTACTATATTGATGAGAATGGCCAGGAGCATGTTATTCAACTGGCTATTCGGGATTGGTGGATCGGCGACTTCCCCAGTTTTATTACCCAGCAACCGGGACAATTATATACGGAAGCATTGGAAGAGGTGGAAACAATTTCTATTTCCTTTGACCACCTCCAGCAACTGTATTCGGATGTTCCAAAACTGGAACGTTTTTTTCGGTTAATTACGCAGCAGGCCTACGCCAGTTTCCAAAAGCGAATTTTACTAAACATGGGTTTTGATGCAGAGCAGCGCTATCTTGATTTTCGTGAAAAGTATCCGGCTATCGAAAATGCCATCTCACAAAAGCATATCGCTTCTTATCTGGGAATGTCTGCTGAATTCCTTAGTAAAATCAAAAAGAGGATCCATCTGAAGTTGAAAACACGGAAAGACTCTTTATAATAGTTTTCTTAGAAACATTCCGTGGTTAGTGACAATCCGATGTTCACTGCCATAAGCTTCCAGATTTGTTCCAATTCCAATTTGAACGGTATTGAAGTCCAGACCAAAGCGCATCCTTTGATAACTCCGGTTGTGGTCTTTACTTCGATTGTACATAGTTTGAAATCTTGAATATCCAGTCAAATTTTTGTTGAATTTAAACCGGTATTCAATCAGTGCAAATAATTCATAACTAAAGGTTTTGGAATAATCAATACGCGGACTAATCAGATAAAATGTCTTCCTGTTTTTTTTACTGAAACTTATCGCTATTGAGCTTCGATAATCTGTTGCATTTGAATAGAAAACACCGGTTAAAAATTTGATTGATGGATGCAATGCATATCCTGCATACAACTGATTCATTAATTCCCCAGATTTTGTTTTTTTTCCTTCAGTTTTTTCATTAGGGATCATGGCATTCATTACGTGTACCAGACTGAATTTTGAATTGGGCCGGATAGGAAGAGATACATTGTGTTGATAAAACAAATTATCATGTCCGGCTAAAATTTCAATAGGATTGATTTGGGAAATAACATTGAAAGAGTTGAGTAGCAAAATGGTTGCGAGCAAAATAGTTCGTTTCATTTTTACTGTAAACCTGATAAAAGCGGTAGCAATAAAACTTGAACTGGTTCATTTTTTTCAGAGTTGGATCTTCTCAGATTTGTCGTCTAAATAGATTTTATGAAACAATTTTGGAATTTGATGCAAACGGAAAATCAACTGACTGGTTTTATCCTTCGTTTGACTCTGGCCATTGTAATTTTTCCGCACGGAGCACAAATGGCTTTTGGATGGTTTGGTGGATTCGGGTTTTCTGCCGCCATGAATTACCTGACGCAAACGGAAAATCTTCCCTGGTTGGTTAGCCTTCTGGTAATTTTGATGCAGGTTTTATTTCCGGTAATGCTGGTAATTGGGTTGGCTACAAGGCTGGTAGCAATTGGGCTGATTGGCTTGTTTATTGGCATGGTTCTTACAAGCCATCTTGATTTTGGGTTTTTTATGAATTGGTTGGGAACTCAAAAAGGCGAAGGATTTGAATACCATCTGCTGGCAATTGGTATGGGTGTATCCTTGTTTATACTAGGTGGGGGTCGTTATTCAATTGACAGACGTCTTTCATAAAAATGGGTGTCCACTTTCATTCTTGGAAAATAAGGCGGCAATTCTTCAGCAGCGATTTTGTGGAACTTGTTTTTTTCATAGAAGCGCTGCGCTGCCTTTAATTGTTCAACTGTACCCAGATAAATAGCTGTTATTCCATTTGCAATGCACCAATTTGTTGCCTTTTCAAGCAAGGCCTGTCCAAGTCCGATTTCCTTCCCTCTGAAATCAGCACGAACGAACATTTTCCGGATGGCAGCTGAATGATGACCAATATCAATCAGGCCAATACTGCCAACCAGCTCGTTATTGCTAATGGCTACCCAGAAATTACCTTTGTTCTTTTGATAGAAATAAGGAATGGTTAAAAGATCGGGCTGATCCTCAATGGTTACCGGTACACCAAATTCATTTTGTTGTATGGGTAAAATAAGGTCGATTACACCCTGCTGGTGTTCATGGCTATATGGTTGAATTGTAAATGTTTTCATTAACTGAATACGATGGTTTTATTGCCTGATACAAATACACGATCTTCCAATACCAGCTTAAGTGCTTCAGCAAGCACAGATTTTTCAATTTCATGTCCGGCTTCTATCATGTCAGTTAAGCCATCGTCGTGTTTAACGGGTATAATTTGTTGTGTGATTATGGGGCCTTCATCAAGATCGTTATTCACAATATGTGCTGTGGCGCCGATTAGTTTAACGCCCCGTTCGAATGCTTTCTTATAGGGGTTGGCACCAATGAATGCCGGGAGAAAGGAGTGATGGATATTGATAATGCGATCCTGATACCGTTGAACAAATTCCGGCGAGAGAATGCGCATGAATTTTGCCAGTACAAGGTAGTCTGGCTGATAAAAGTCAAGTGTATCCAAAATGCGGGATTCGAATGCTTCTTTACTGATTCCTTCATGACTCACCACATGAAATGGGATATTGAATTTCTGTGTGAAAGGTTCAAGTACCTGATAGTTTCCTATTACAGCCAGTATATCTGCATGTAATTCATTGAAATAATGCCGAACCAACAAATCACCAAGGCAATGATATTCTTTCGTTACAAGCAGTACTATTTTCTTCTTTTGTTTGGGGATAATCTGGACCGATGCAGAAGCAGGTAGAAACTGTGTTAGTTCCTTTTCAAGTTCAGATGGATGAAGTTCACCGGCAATTTCCAGTCGGGCAAAAAATTGTCCGGTTTCAGTTTCGACAAATTCTTTCATGACCATGATATTATATTCATGCCGGTACAAAATGCTGGCGATTCCGGCAATCAATCCTTTTTGATCCGTGCACTTGATTCTGATTACATGGTTTTTTTCCATTCGCCTGATTTGAGTTGCAAATTTACCGGGTTTGAGCCATGTGCGCCGTTTCGGGTACATAAATTCGGCTACATTTGCCAAGGTCCATTGCTAAAAATTTCAATTATGGTTAAAGTTGGTGAATACAATACCTTGTCGGTTATCCGCATGGTAGATTTCGGTTTGTTTCTGGATGATGGCAAAGAGGGAATTCTGCTGCCTAAAAGATTTGTTCCGGCAGGTGTAAAAGTCGGCGATGAATTGCGGGTTTTTGTTTATCACGATTCTGAGGATCGAATTATTGCAACAACGCAGGACCCTTTGGGTGTTGTGGGAGATATAATTGCCCTAAAAGCAGTGAGTACAACCAATCAGGGTGCATTTCTTGATTGGGGTTTAATGAAGGATATTTTTGTTCCGAAATCCAAGCAACTCGGAACAATGCGGGTGGGCGGTATTTATGTCGTTCATATCTATATCGATGAACAAACAGGTCGGGTCACTGCTACGGAAAAAGTAGAGTCCATGCTTTCAAATGATGTGTTGGAATTGAAAGAAAAGGACGCGGTTAAATTGTTGGTTTATCGCCGTACAGATATTGGATATCTGTGTATTATTAATGGAAAGCATACGGGGGTTTTACATTTCAGTGATATTTATCAGAATATCCAGGTGGGTGATCAGCTGAATGGTTATATCCGGAAAATCAGGGAGGAGAACAAAATTGATCTGGCATTGGGTGAACGCGGATACCAGCGGATTGGTGGTGAAGCCGGTAAAATTATGGAGCTGCTCGATTCTAATGGTGGCTTTCTCCCTTACCATGACAAATCTGATCCCGAAGACATTTATGATAACCTTGGCATGAGCAAAAAAGCCTTCAAAATGGCCATCGGTAATCTTTTCAAGCAGAAACTCATCCGCATTAAGGATAACGGTATTGAAAAAGTTTAGCGTTTTACCACCCGTCGGGTAGACCCGACGGGTGGTAAAAATATTTAATGGTGTTTTTTCCGCTGACCGGGTGCATGGGGGCGGGCAGATTTAGTACCATACACTTTTTTTGCCTGACCGGGAGGAAGCCGATGTGCTTTATGATGTTTGCCGCGGGGTTGTGGAGGATGATGAACAACAACTACCCGTCGGGTACAGGAACTCACAGTAAATAATACGCCAATAAGCGCCACAAGACAGATTCTGAATTTCATGGGGTATTGAATTTGCCTCTAATATATAAACATTTCGGGTAACTGGGTAATTCCCAAAATTCCACCCGACCGGTGCCACCCGACCGGTGGATGATTAGGCGTAGATCCGTTCGATTTCGTCGCGGTATTTTTCCTGAATTACTTTGCGTTTCAAACTGAGTTTGGGCGTCAATTCGCCTGTTTCGATAGACCAATCCATGGGTAGTAGTTCAAATTTTTTGATCTGCTCCACATGATTAAAGAACTTATTGAAGCTTTCCACCAAATCAATATACTGTGCCACCACTTTTGGATGGCGAACCATTTCTTCATTAGTTGAATACTCAATATTTTGCTGGCGGCACCAATCCCGAAGATTGGCAAAGGAAGGAACAATCAGTGCTCCTACAAATTTTCGTTCTGAACCAACCACCAGCACCTGCTCTACAAAGAGGGATTCCTTCAGCTTATTCTCTATTGGTAAGGGTGCCACATATTTGCCACCGCTTGTTTTGAACATTTCTTTTTTTCGATCCGTGATTTTCAAGTATTTACCATCTTCAAACAATCCAATATCACCCGTACAAAACCAGTCACCATCTTTCATCACCTCAGCTGTAAGATCCGGGCGTTTATAGTATCCCATCATTATATGCGGACCACGGGAAAGGATTTCTCCATCTTCGGCTATCTTAACTTCCACACCATTTATCAATGTCCCGACAGTTCCAAATTTCCGACCATGTTTGCCGTATCTGTTTACAGAAATTACAGGTGATGTTTCTGTGAGGCCATAACCTTCCAGAATCGGAATCTGCGCCGCCGTAAAAATCCGGATCAATTTTACCTGGCAGGCGGCACCTCCGCTTACAATGGCTTTGAGATTTCCACCCAACCCTTCCCGCCATTTACTGAAAACCAGCTTATTAGCCAGAGAGAGTTGTGTATTGTACCAGAATCCCTGGTTTTTATGGAGCTCATACCGGTCTGCCAAATCGTGTGCCCAAAAGAACAACTTACGTTTCACACCTGTCAGTTCCATACCCTTCATCATGATTTTTTCATACACTTTCTCCAGCAAACGAGGTACTGTTGAAAATAAGGTGGGCCGAACTTCCTTGAGGTTATCACCAATGGTTTCCAGACTCTCCGCATAATATATACTGGTGCCTCCGAACAGGTAGATATAGGTCACCATCCGTTCAAAAATATGGTTGAGTGGGAGAAAACTAAGTGCTTTATTACCGGCAACTCCAATTTCATTAAAGGCCGATTCAATACTGCTCAGCACATTACTCAGTACATTTTTGTGCGATAACATTACTCCTTTGGGAGTTCCGGTTGTTCCGGATGTATAAATTATCGTAAAGAGATCTTCATATTTAATCCGATCAGCAAGTGCCGGAATTCTTGTAAGTGCCTCCTGGCTGCTATTTCGCATTATATCCTTCCAATGAGCAGCATTGGCTACATGTTCAAAGGTGAAAATATATTGGAGCGATGGAACCCTTGGCTGCACGCTTATAATTTTGTGGTATAAATCCTCATCATTCACAATAGCCATTTTTACGCCGGCGTCATTGAGAACAAATTCCAATTCTTTAACATTAATAGTGGGATAAAAAGGGGTAAGAATAGCTCCAATCTGTTGTACCGCCAGATCAACCATTACCCATTCAGGCCTGTTTTTGGATAAAACTGCAATTTTATCACGGCCCTCCGGACTCATATCATTACAACTGATGCCAAGATTCAGGAGTCCGGCACTTAGTTGATCAACAGTTTCCTTAACCTCCCGCACACTGTATTCCTTCCATTGGCCATTTTCTTTGCCGGCAAGCAGGGGAAAGGACGGGTTCTTTTCCAATTGCAGGCTCAGGCAATCAAATAGGCGTTGTGGCTGATTCATATGCTTCAATCGTTAGGGGTGAATAATCCTTTTCAAATATAGGGAACCACTCCCAATAAAAAACCGGCAGCCGAAGCTGCCGGTTCATCCAACTCAAAACATCACTAGAAAAAAGCGAGTTATAATTTGTTGGCGTTGATATTCAATTTGATATTCACTTCCGGACGGATGAATTTATCACCCAGACTCTGGTCATTTCCGTAATACATACCCCATTGTGTACGGTCGATATTGAAGTTGGCGATCGCTTTCACTGAATTTTCTGCAACCGTTACCTGTGCAGGGAAACTGACATTTTTTGTGCTGTCTTTCAGCGTCAGGTTACCACTGATTTTATGGGTAGCAGTACTGTCGCCGGTTACTGGCTCTACAGCGGTAATTACAAAGTTGGCGGTTGGATATTTGGCAGCATCAAAAAAGTCTGCACTTTTCAGGTGACCTTCCAGCTTTCCTTTCATTTCACCGTCCATATCCAGGTCGGTAAGTGAATTGATGTCAATCGTAAACTTACCGGCAGTGATATTTCCCTCAGCAATGCTGAATTCACCATTGGCAATTTTCAAAGTACCATTGTGCTGACCAACAGGCTTGGATCCCAGCCACTCTACTATACTGGAACTTGTGTCAATTGCAAAACTGGCTCCGGCTCCGGTTGCTGCAGCCTGTGCGTCGGCAGTTGTTGCGGCATCGCCCTCGGGGGCATTGTTACATGCAGTAGCGATTGCAGCTACCGCAGCGAATAAGAAGATTGCTTTTTTCATCGTGCGTTGTAATTTTTCTTTTGTTATACAAAGATAATAAGAATTACAACAACAATGTTTAAACATTGATATAAAAAGCTTAAAAATTCAAAATTATTTACAAGTTGTTGTCTTACAGCAAATTACAATTTTGAATTTAGCCAGCGATAATCCTGACTGGTAGGTAATTTGAAAACTCTACCACGTTGGAACTGAATAAATGCATCATAATTGGTGGCATTCGCCTGGCTCCATTGCTGAAATGCCGGTAGGTTTTGGGCTGCTCCGAATAGCCATTGGTTATAGGCTTCAAAATACCCCTCTTTCAAGAGCTGGCGATGGTATTCAAATAAACGGAAAGGATAGGAAACAGGCTCTTTTTCATACCAGTCGAGAATGAATTTACTTCTGAGTTTGGTTAGGGAAGCCGCACTGATACCTGCACTTACTGAGCCAGCATGTTTATCCAATCCCGCACTGAATGCTTTTTCAAATCCATTTTTGGGATTGGGAGCATTCAGGCTGCCCATATTGGTGAAGTATTTTTTATAACCATTCAGGAGCAGTTCCTTGATTTCCGGTGTACGGCGACTGTAACTTTCCAGGTTGACAAAAATTTCTCCGTAGATAAGTGCCCAGATTTTGTCTTTGGTCAGGTAATAATGTTTGGCCGCATTATAATAGTTGCCAGAGTAATTCGGATCTGCTGAAATTCCTTTTTCCCATTGCTCCACCGCTGGTTCAAACTTTTCTTTAGCCCAGAGGAATTCACCATATTCATTGTACAGTACACCACTGTTGGGAAAAACCTTCAATCCGGTTTTGTATAATTTTTCTGCTTCTTTTGGCTCTTCTATTGCCCGGTAACTGAGTCCCAGTAATTGAAAACTCCGAATATCCGGTTTGTCTGCACCGGTCAGTTGTTTACCCAGCTCAATCGCCTTTCCATAATTACGTGAAAGATAATATGTGAAAAGCAAATCGTTTTGAAGATCCGCGTTGGACGGTTCAAGCGATAATGCTTTATTCAAAACAAGTGCAGCATTGGAGTAATCCGTTTCCTGCATGTATTTTCTGGCAGATGCATGCAATGATTTTACATCTTCCTGAGCTTTGAGCTCTAATCCGGTTAACAAACCCGCCAGCCAGATACATATGAATACGGTTCTTCTCATTATTCGTAAATTAAGTGAGTCAATAAGCCATCTCTCAGTTTGGGTTCAAACCAGGTACTTTTCGGAGGCATTACATTACCGCTGTCTGCAATATCAAACAATTGCTGGATACTAACGGGGTGAAGGCTGAATGCGATTTTCATCTCACCGCTGTTTACTCTTTTTTCCAATTCGCCCAACCCACGGATACCACCAACAAAATCGATTCGTTTATCCGTACGCTGGTCTTTAATACCCAATAACGGATCAAGAATTTTTTCAGACAGAATGGTTACGTCCAATACACCAATCGGATCCGTACTATAGCTGCCTTCTTTTGCAGTCAGTTTAAACCATTGGTCGCCCAGGTACATTCCAAACTCATGTAAATGAGTAGGAGAGAAGGCCGCAGGCATGCGTTCCACTTCAAAATGATCATAGAGAGCACGAAGAAAATCAGCTTCTGTATGTCCATTTAAATCTTTAACCACCCGGTTATAATCCATGATATGCAACTGACCCGCCGGAAAGAGCGTGGTCAGAAAATAATTCGCGTGATCGTGATAACCCGGCTCCAGTGATTTCCGCACTTTCGCTGCAGAAGCCGCCCGGTGATGCCCATCTGCTATATAGGTGTAGGGAACCTGGCTGGCAAAAAATTCACTGATCTGCTGCACCGTCACTTCATCATTTACGACCCAGATTTTATGTTCAATTCCATCATCCGCTATAAAATCATAAAGCGCTGTTTTTTGTTTCCATGTATCAACCAGTTCATTAATGGCAGCAACATCGCGGTAAGCAAGAAATACATTTCCCGTCTGAGCTCCACTGGTACGGATATGATTGATCCGGTCCTGCTCTTTTTCCGGTCGGGTAAACTCATGTTTTTTGATGATATCTGCTTCATAATCATCAACTGAAGAAACTGCCACCAGTCCGGTTTGATGACGCCCATTCATAACGAGCTCATAAATATAATAGCAGGGTTTTTCCTCCCGTAATAACACCCCGTTCTGTTGAAGTTCTTTCAGATTGGTTTTGGCCTTTTCATAAACTTCCGGTGTATGAATATCGGTGATACCCGGTAAATCAATTTCAGATTTGGTTACATGTAAAAAACTATAAGGATTTGATTTTGCTGTTTCCGCAGCTTCTGCAGAATTTAACACATCATATGGAGGTGCAGCTACCTGTGCAGCTTTATCAGTATGCGGACGCAGCGCTTTAAATGGTTGAATCTTTGCCATGTTGCTTAAATGTAAGGATTATCCTTTTTTGGTTGCGAAATCTTTCATGAACTCGGCCAGTGTAACAACAGATTCGTAGGGGAGTGCATTGTACATGCTGATCCTGAATCCTCCTACTGACCGATGTCCTTTTACGCCATAAAAATTATGTTCTTTACAGGCTGCCTGGAATTCTTTTTCCAAAGCCGGCTCCTGAATGGTAAAGACAGCATTCATCCGGCTCCTGTCTTTTTTTGCAACTGGTGCCGTAAAGATTGGATACTGATCGATGCTATCATACAAGAGTTGCGCCTTCTTTTCATTGACTTTCTGAATGGCGGCCACACCTCCCAATTGTTTTAACCATCGAAGCGTTAACATACAAACATATACTGCAAATACGGGTGGGGTATTTAACATGGAGCCATTTTTGATATGCTCACGGTAATCCATCATAGTAGGTAATGTACGGTTCGCTTTGCCAAGAATGGCTGGATCTACAATCACCAGATTAACTCCGGCAGCTCCAATATTTTTCTGTGCACCGGCATAAATAAGGGAGAATCGATTAAAATCCATTTCCTGACTGAGAATATCACTGCTCATATCCGCCACAAGTGGAATGCTGGTTGCCGGTATACTGTGCATCTGTGTACCCTCTACCGTATTATTGGTGGTATAGTGAAAATAAGCAGCCGTTTCCGGAATGGAATAACTGTCCGGGATATACGAATAATTCCTGTCTTTTGAACTGGCAACCACTTCTACATTTCCATAAAGTCTGGCATCCTTGATTGCTTTTACACCCCAGGTGCCTCCATCCAGATAGGCCCCCGTTTGATCAGCAGCCAACAGGTTCATTGGTACCTGAAAGAACTGGGTAGATGCGCCTCCATGTAAAAACAACACCTCTTTTTGATCATTCAAATGCATCAATTCTTTTACAAGCGAGCGGGCTTCATCCATCACTGCCTGAAAAGCATCGGTGCGATGACCGATTTCCAGGATCGATAATCCCATATTATTGAAGTTCAGAATGGCTTCACTGGCGGTTTTGAAGACTTCCGGAGGTAATACAGACGGACCTGCATTAAAATTATGTACCACTTCGTTGGCTGGTTTGGTGAGTCCGCAAGTTCCTTAAAAAATATCAAATCTCCTTGCCTTTAGTCGCAGGATTTACCCTTGACAGGTTGGGATCGCCAAAAGAAACTGAGGCTGTCCAATTCATTTTGGCTGGAATCAATCCAAGCTTCTCCAGCCATTCCGCTCAAATTGGGCTGTCCTGCATTTACCCATGCCGTATACCAGAAATTCGCCACTGCCTGTACCGATTGCCTCATTCGGCGCTCCACCATTCCTCGTAAAAGTTTGTTGTATTCTTTACTGAAATTCGAAGAATATTGCCTGATTAGTGCCTGATTTCGCCATTCAAATGCAAATTTCTGATCGGCAGCATAAGATTTACTAAGCTCAGCTTCCATGGCCAGGACAGAATCAACAGCCAACGCACTTTCCAGGATAAATTTCCAGGTGGTTTCTGCCGGCTGACTGATATAACTTGCTTTTTCAAGAAAGAAATCCCATTCCTGATCGGCAAGTAATTCAGGTACACGGCTTTCCCAGAAACCATGTATTCCGTGTTGATTTGTTTTTTGCCCGTTATGATTGGAGCTGGTATGTAATGGCACATGTCCGTCTCCGATATAATGCCCCAGATCTGCTGATAATTTTAAGATGTTTGCTTTATTTTTCTCCCGAAATGCCCCAGTAAGCATTGCCAATACTTGTTGGATGCGCCAGGGAAGGATGCCATGCTGAATCAGGCTGTCTTCTCCGAATATTTTTACGGCGGCCTGCCAGTTTCTCGGCAATCCCACAAAAGGATAACGGCCATACTGGTCCAGATCAATAAAATGCCTGGGACCTTCAGCTTTCAGAATATATCTTCTTTTATCCGGATCTGTGGCATGGGTTTTCAGATAAGGAGCAGATGGCTTATATAAAACAAGCATTTCAGGAGGAAGGAGATAAATCGCATATCCATTGATTTTTTCATGTGCGAAAAACCCCCAGCAAAATACCTTGCCTGATAGCAACAGTGCCACCAGTAAACTGATTATGTATCGCATAAAACAAAATTTCCTATCCTTTCGGGCCTGCAACTTCCTGATCAGGCTCGGCTATCCCACCTGAAACCACATATTTCATGGCATCAGCTGGCTTGATGTGATCCAATGGACGTACCCGTTGGCGTGGAACCAGGAAGGTCTGTCCGGCGAAGGAGTAGGAAAATGGAATATAAACCGTTATATAGTCTTCAAAACCGAATTCACTTGCATCATCATCCGTAACAAATCCGATCTGATAGACATCCGGCTGGTGCAAAGCAACTGCTACTGGCTTATTGAATTTGCGCTTGTTTCCGGCAAAAGCTTCGAAAAAATCCTTGATGGACGAATAGATGAATTTAACCCCGGGTGCCTTTTCTAAAAACTGATCAAATAAACTGAAGAGGCGGCTTGTTATAAAATTAGAGCTTAGGTAGCCTACAACAATCAGGGCTACTATTATAATGACGAAACCCAGTCCATAATTGCGGGTTGCAAAACTTCCATCCGGTCCCTTTTGTTGAAATATCGGCAACAGGTTATCAATGGAGGAAACAAACCAATAAAGCAGATATCCGGTAATTACCACAGGTGCGGTTACCAGTAGCCCCTGTAGGAAGTACTGGAAAATTTTTTTCCATCTCCAGCCATCGCTTTTTATCGGTTGATTGTCCATATACGTGTTCGTCCTGCAAACCTACTAAAAGCATTGCAGGCATGTACCGGTATTTTCACCCAATTCCATCCACCCGACCGGTGGCACCCGCCGGGTGGATGGACCAACATCATTTTCTGGGACGAATGGCAAAATAGTTTGATGGAAACTTTTGTTACATTAAAAGTTTCCATAGTTTTGTCCCCGATTATGAGTGAACAGGAAAACAGAGACAGAATACTTATCAAGAGTCGTGATTTATTCATGAAATACGGCATCCGAAGCGTAAGTATGGATGATATAGCCAGTGAAATGGGGATCAGTAAAAAAACCATTTACCAATATTTCGCAGATAAGGAAGAACTGGTGCTGGAAGTGATTGATTGTAAGATTGGTGAATCTCAGGGTCAGTGTGATAAGGATAAGGAAAGCGCAGAGAATGCTATTGATGAAATGTTCAAAGCCATGGAAATGGTTGAACAGATGTTTAGGAGCATGAACCCATCCGTATTACTCGATTTAAAAAAATACCATCCCAAGGCCTATGAAAAATTTCTGCAACACAAAAACGATTACATCTACAATACCATTCGCGATAACCTGATCAGAGGTATTCAGGAAGAATTATACCGACCTGAATTGAATATCGACATCATTGCCCGATTCCGTATTGAAAGTATGCTTATGCCACTCGATCCCGTGTTTTATAGCGGGAATAAATTAACTCTTGCTGATGTTGAACAACAGATCATTGAACATTATCTGTTTGGTATCGTCAGCATGAAAGGTTACAGGTTGGTTCTGAAGTATCAGCAAAAAAAGAAAAAGATCTAAATCAGTTAACAATGAACATGAAAACGATGTGGAGGTGCTTATCAGTCCTGCTATTTTTAGGATTGATGAGTAGGCCATTGAGTACCTTCTCCCAGGAAGAAAAAAAGATTCAGCAGTTAAGCATTCAGGAAGCTGTTGCATTTGCCAAACAGAATAGTTATCAGGTAAAAAAAGTATTGGAGGATATCCGGATCCAGCAGCAGGTGAACCGCGAGGTAACAGCCAGTGCATTACCACAGGTTAGCAGCTCCTTCAATCTGACCGATAATATTAAATTACCGGTTAGCCTTGTTCCAGGTGAATTTTTTGGTGGAGCTCCTGGCAGTTTTATTCCGGTCCAGTTTGGTGTGCAATACAGTGCAACCCTGGGTGCTGAATTAAATCAGATACTATTCGACGGACAGGTATTCGTTGGTCTGCAGGCAAGGAATGCAGCAATGGAATTTTCCAGAAAAAATGCTGAACTCACAGAAGAAGGTATAGCTGTGAATGTACATAAAGTGTATTACCAGCTTCTTATTGGAAGTCGGCAACTTGAATTGTATCATGATAATATTGAACGCTTTGAAAAACTACTGCACGATACCCGGGAAATTTATAAAAACGGATTTGCAGAGCAACTGGATGTAGATAAGGTTAGTGTTACACTCACGAACCTTCGTACGGATAGTTTAAAGCTGAAAACGCAAATAAATAATGGCTATCTCGGATTGAAAATGCTGATTGGCATGCCATTAACAGACAGCCTTATTCTGACCGATAAACTTTCTGATGATCTGATCAAAGAAAATTTACTGGACACCGCATATGCGTATACAGATCGCCGGGATTTTCAGTTGCTGGAAATCGGCAAGGAACTGAACGATTATAACGTTAAACGATATCGGCTGATGGCATTGCCAACTGTCAGTGTTTTTGGCAATTATTTTACAAATGCCCAGCGAAACGAATTTGATTTTTTAAAATCCGGGGGGCGTTGGTTTCAGCAAAGTACGATCGGGTTACGTTTGAATGTTCCCATTTTTGATGGATTCCGTCGCAGAGCATTAATGGAGCAGGCAAAATCAGCAGTTAGAAAGTCTGAGTTTGATATGGAACTGCTTAAGCTATCGATTGACAATGATGTAGCCAGTTCAAGAAACCGGTTTCGTGATGCAGTACTGGCAGTGGATGCACAGCGAAAAAACATGGAGTTGGCGGAGCGGGTTTTTGATCAGACCAAAAAGAAATACGAACAGGGACTTGGATCCAACACGGAAATTAATACGGCGCAAACGGAATTGCGTACGGCACAAACCAATATGTTTTCCGCTTTGTACGATGCAGCTGTTGCAAGGGTTGATTTCCTGAAAGCCATTGGAAAAATTTATTAAAAACCGAATACTATATAAATCGAACTATATGCAAACGAGTATACAACAACTATTGATTTCTTCATCCTTACTGCTTTTAATAGCATGTGGAAGCAATAGTCTGGTAGATAAAAAGAAAGCTGAACTGGCTAAATTAAAAGAAGTACAGCTTTCGGCAACCGAACAAATTGCCATCCTGGAAAAGGAAATTTTACAACTTGATTCAAGTGCCATTCCGCCTGAGAAGCCAAAATTAGTTGTTACTGCACCACTCAATTCTGCTCCATTTACGCACTATATAGATTTGCAGGGCAAAATAGAAGCAGTTAATATCTCTTATATTACCCCACGAGGAATGGGTGGCCAGGTTAGAGCAATCTATGTTCGTCAGGGTGATCAGGTTAGCAAGGGAAAATTATTGTTGAAACTGGATGATGCCGTAATTCATCAGCAATTGCAAACTGCAAAGACACAGCTTGAGTATGCAAAAAATCTTTATAACAGACAAAAGAATCTATGGGATCAGAATATTGGAACAGAAGTGCAGCTGATTACTGCAAAGAATAATGTGGATCAGGCAGAACGTCAGATTGCAATTCTTGAAGAACAGCTTGCCATGACCAATGTTTATTCGCAGGTTAGTGGAATAGCAGATGAAGTAAATATCAAAGTGGGTGAAACCTTTACCGGCTCCCCATTAAATGGAATACGGATTGTAAATACAAGTGATCTGAAAGCCGTTGCTCAGGTTCCTGAAAACTACCTTGACCGGGTAAAAGTTGGTAGTCGGGTTAAAGTTATTCTACCTGATATCAACAAAACCTTCAATACAAAAGTGAGTGTTTCCGGTAAATTGATTGACCCCAACAGCCGCTCCTTTTATATCGAATCAAAAATGCCATCGGATAAGCAGGTTCGCCCTAATCAGATTGCAAATATTCGTATCGAAGATTATACTGTAAAAGATGCCATCACCATCCCTGTAAATACCTTACAGAATGATGAGAAGGGAAAATTTGTACTGGTAGCAATAAATGAAGGAGGAAAACTTCGCGCAAAGAAAAGACCAGTTGAGACCGGTGAATTATACGGAAATGAACTGGAAATTCATAAAGGTCTGCAGGCAGGTGACCAACTCATTACCGAAGGTTTTCAGGGCTTGTATGACGGACAGTTGATCACAACAACCTTATAACCAAAATGAGAAACTTTAATTGCAAACGAGTAAATATTTACAATGAGTGCGCTCGAAAATATAAAAGGTAAGTTCAAACAATTTGGACCTACTACCTGGAGTATAAAAAACAAAACATCGATTTATCTGCTGATGATCTTTGTGAGTGTTATTGGTATATTCCAGTTTGTTACTCTTCCAAAAGAACAGTTCCCTGATATAGTAATTCCTACCATTTATGTTCAAACCATTTATGTAGGAAATTCTCCCAAGGATATTGAAAATCTGGTTTCCCGACCAATTGAAAAGGAAATCAAAGGGATTACCGGTGCCAAGATCAAAAAAACCACCAGTACCTCGCAGCAGGACTTCAGTGCTATTATTGTTGAATTTGATACAGATGTTAAAACGGATATAGCGCTTCAGAAAGTAAAGGATGCCGTTGATAAGGCAAAGAAAGATCTGCCTACCGACTTAACGGAAGAGCCATCCGTTCTGGAAGTAAGCTTTTCGGAACAACCTATCATGTATGTAAACGTGAGCGGTGATTTTGATTTGCAACGTTTGAAAAGTTATGCAGATGAATTACAGGACCGACTGGAAGAATTACCGCAAATCAACCGGGTTGATTTAGTTGGGGCTCCGGAAAGAGAATTTCAGATTAATGTAGATAATGCCAGGATGGAAGCGGCCAATATCACCTTTGATGATATCGCGAATGCAGTGGCAAGGGAGAACCTCGATATCTCCGGTGGATTACTTGAAGTGGGAAATATGAAACGGAATCTTCAATTAAAAGGACAGTTCAAAACTTCCTATGATATTGAAAAAGTAATTCTCCGCAACACAAGCGGCGCTCCTATTTATTTAAAGGATATTGCCAATATAAAAGACACCATTAAAGAAACTGAAAGTTATGCGCGTCTGGATGGTAAGAAAGTAATCACCCTGAACATTATCAAACGTTCAGGTGAAAATCTGATTGAGACCTCCGATGGTGTAAAAAAAGTAGTGGAAGAACTGAAGGCAACCGAGTTTCCTAAAGATCTTAATCTGGTAATTACAGGTGATCAAAGTAAAGCTACCCGGGTTTCTTTTAATGATCTGGTGAACTCCATTGTTATTGGTTTCGTATTGGTTTTAATTATCCTCATGTTTTTCATGGGAGTGGTCAATGCCTTCTTTGTGGCTCTAAGTGTACCGCTCAGTATGTTTGTTGCCTTCCTGTTTTTACCTGCGGCTGATCTGATTGTAGGCGGACATGTTACCCTCAACTTTATTGTACTTTTTGCCCTATTGTTTGGATTGGGAATTATAGTGGATGATGCTATTGTGGTAATTGAAAATACACACCGGATTTTTGTGGAAGGCCGTGGAAAACTGAGTTCAGAACGATCTGCTATGATGGCTGCAGGAGAAGTATTTATTCCGGTTCTTGCTGGTACGCTTACCACTCTGGCTCCATTTGTTCCTCTGCTATTTTGGCCTGGCATTATTGGTAAGTTTATGATTTACCTGCCAACCATGCTTATATTTACTTTGGCGGCATCACTTGTAGTAGCCTTTATCATGAACCCTGTTTTTGCGGTAGATTTCATGAACCATGATGAAAAACAGGAGTCCAAATCAGCGATCTTTAGAAAGAAAGGATTCTGGATGGCAGTTATCCTTGCTATTTTGCTTATCGTTGGTGGTGCAACCATTGGTCAATCATTACCAGGCGTTACCAACTGGTATTATTTCTGGGGTAATTTGCTCTTATTCTTTGTGTTTCTTGCCATTTTAAACACGTACGTTTTAAGTGATACTATCCACAGTTTCCAAAACAGGGTACTCCCCTGGATCATGTCGCACTATGAAAGTTTGCTGCGCTGGTCGCTCCATGGCTGGAGACCCGTTAAGATTCTTTTGGGTACCGTCGGTTTGTTTATATTTTCATTCATTTTGTTTGGAGCAAGAAATGTTCCGGTAGTTTTCTTCCCAACCGGTGATCCCAATTTCGTTTATGTATACCTTAAACTTCCGGTTGGTACTTCAGTTGAATATACCGATTCCGTAACCCGGGTGTTGGAAAGCAGGGTATATGATGTATTGGGAATGGATGGCGGAAAAAAACCAAATCCAATTGTGGAATCTGTTATTTCCAACGTAGCCGTGGGAGCAAGTGATCCTACCAGTGGAGACCGCAGTACACGCCCGGAATTGGGACGTATACAGGTATCCTTTGTTGAGTTTGAAAAAAGGCATGGTCAATCCACAAAGCCAATTATGGATTCAATCAGAGCAGTGGTTAAAGGAATTCCGGGTGCAGAACTAAGTGTGGCTCAGGAGCAGGGCGGACCGCCAACAGATCCTCCGGTAAATATTGAAATCGCCAGTGAAGATTTTGATGACCTGATCAAATCGGCCGTATCCCTGAAAAATTACCTCGACTCCATCCAGGTGGCAGGAGTAGAAGAATTGAAAATGGATATTGATCTTAATAATCCGGAGATTTCGCTGAATATTAATCGGGAACGTGCTTTAAGAGAAGGTGTATCCTCTGCCCAGATTGGGATGCAGATTAGAACAGCCCTCTTCGGCCGCGAAGTATCCAAAATAAAAGATGGAGAAGATGAATATAAAATTCAATTAAGAAACAGTGAGGTGCAGCGGAAAAACCTGGTTGACCTGCTGAATATGAATATTGTATTCCGCGATTTTGCAAGTGGTGGAGCCATCAAAAGAATTCCGATCAGCTCACTGGTGGATGTTGATTACACCAGTACGCTTGGTAGTGTAAAAAGAAAGAACCAAAAGCGTTTAATCACACTGCGATCGAATGTTCTTTCCAGCTTTACACCAACAGAAGTAAACCAGCGGATTAAAGATCATATTGATAATTTCAAGCTGACTACGGAAGGCGTAACGATTCGTCAGACCGGTGAAGGAGAACAACAGGCTGAAACGGGTGCATTCCTCGGAAAAGCATTGATTATTGCGCTGATGCTGATCCTATTTATCCTTGTATTGCAGTTTAACTCAATCAGTAAACCGGTTATCATCCTGACTGAAATTCTATTCAGTGTAATTGGTGTGCTTCTTGGGTTTGCCATCACCAAAATGGAAGTGAGTGTGGTTATGACAGGTATTGGTATTATAGGCCTGGCTGGGATCGTTGTGAAAAACGGAATCCTCGTAATAGAATTTGCAGATGAGCTGCGGGCTCGCGGAATGAAAACAAGAGAAGCCGTTATTGAAGCCGGTAAAACCCGGATCATTCCGGTATTGCTGACTGCCCTTGCAGCCATTCTGGCTCTGATTCCGCTGGCTGTTGGTTTCAATATCAATTTTATTAGTCTCTTCTCTGAGCTGGATCCCAAAATTTTCTTCGGAGGTGATAATGCAGTATTCTGGAAACCGCTTAGCTGGACCATCATCTTTGGTTTAACCTTTGCCTTCTTTATGACTCTGGTAGTGGTTCCGGCCATGTACCTGATGTCAGAAAGATTAAGGCGTCCCATGCGCAACCAATTTGGAGGAAAATGGGTCTCTATGATGGGAATTCCGCCGTTGACATTTTTGTTTATTCCAATGGCTTTATACACCATGTTCAGACACAGGGTAGCTGTTGCCAGAAGGAAACGGAAAATAAAAGGCAATGAATCGGATCCTGCCTATAAAGCCTTTGTTGGAAGTTGGTTTTAAATCTTAGTAATTTTATTCCATGAGAAGTAATCACGAAATAGACTACAAAATTTTTGGGGAAGAAATGCAGTATGTGGAGGTTGAACTGGACCCCAATGAAACAGCCGTTGCGGAAAGCGGAAGTTTTATGATGATGGACGATGGCGTCCAGATGGCTACAATTTTTGGAGATGGATCCAAACAACAAACCGGAGGTTTTCTTGGTAAACTGGTAAGTGCCGGTAAACGGGTATTAACAGGAGAAAGTCTGTTTATGACTACTTTCACCAATGCAGCCCATGGTAAAAAACGGGTGAGTTTTGCCTCTCCTTATCCGGGAAAAATTATCCCGCTCGATTTGATGCAATTGGGAGGAAGAGTGATCTGTCAGAAAGATGCCTTCCTATGTGCGGCAAAAGGAGTGAGCGTGGGTATAGCATTGCAACGTAAACTTGGAACCGGGATTTTTGGTGGTGAAGGTTTCATCATGCAAAAACTCGAAGGTGACGGGATGGCCTTTGTTCATGCAGGTGGACATGTATTTGAACGCGAATTGCAGCCCGGCGAAATCCTGAAACTGGATACTGGTTGCGTTGTTGCCTATACTCAAACCATCGATTTTGATATCCAGTTTGTTGGCGGTATCCGGAATACCATTTTCGGCGGAGAAGGATTGTTTTTTGCAACCCTTCGCGGTCCGGGTAAAGTCTGGATTCAAACCCTACCCATCAGTCGTCTGGCTAGCCGCATTATGCAATACGGCGGTCCAAGAAGAAAAGAAGAAGGGGGCATCCTCGGCGGATTGGGAAATGTGCTGGATGGAGACGGATGGTAAATTGTATTTTAAATAGTGAGAAACCGGATAATTCAGTTTATCCGGTTTTTTATGGTTTTAGTTCCAGCAGTTTTGTTCGAATGGCTTTAAACTCTGTCCAGGGAATAAAATGTCCGCCATTCAACCAGAGTGTATCAATTTTTGGCGCATTCACCAGCTGCCTCAAACCGAAATCTACATTAACGGGTGGAACCCAGCTATCTGTTTTACCATGTATAAAGTAGACGGGCTTTTTTATTTTCTGCAATTGTTCAGCCTGGATTTTGAGATCCGTTTTTAAATAAATCAATTCCGTATTGGAGGGACGAAAAGCCCCGGGGAGAAAGAAATTAAGCGGCGTTTTATCCATTATTTTTCTCCAGTGCTCCGGCTTTTCAGCAGCCGGGTCAATACTTCCGGAGATGATAACCAGGCCCGATGCCAGCTCAGGATAATCCAGTTCTAATTGAAGAATCATCGGTCCACCTAAACTATGCCCAACCAGCCAGATGGGTTGACCGTTTCTAAATTCCTTTAATACCGGTCCCATTAACTTGGACTGGTCGGCCAGGTTCCATGCTTTCCCAAAATTACTATACCCGAAACCTGGCCGATCAATGCTGATCATACGGTATTTGGATCGAAGTAAACTATCCTTCAGATAAGTTTCAAATGCATTCCAACTACCCGGAGTACCATGAATAAAAACCAGCGTAGGCTGGGTATCATTTCCGGTTTGTACATAATGAATGGGATTTCCATCCTGTTTAGCGGTAATTGCCTTTAGTGCGATGCCATTCCGATTAAAGGAAGCAATCGCTTTTGCATCGGCAGTTCTGAAAGTGAAACAGCTTTGTGCCATGATCAGCCAGGCTCCCAATACAATAATTCCAATAAGAAATGATTTTTTCATAAATACCCTAACTTGTACAATCAGGAAAAAAAATTGTTTATGATGGTGATGCGAGTTTTACTGTTTTTCATTTTGGTACCAGTTTTAGCTCTTGGTCAGAAAAAGAACCGGTCCTCTCTAATGGAACAATGGAAATCAACTGCGGATTCGGGTATACAGACTCGTTATAATCAATATAAAGATATTGCATTTGCGATCTGGGATTATGCAGAGCTGGGTTATAAAGAAGAAAAAAGTTCCTCGCTCTTGCAGCAAACATTAAAAGAAAATGGGTTCGAAATTGAATCCGGTATCGCTGGTATTCCAACCGCATTTGTAGCCAGCTATGGTTCTGGCGGACCTGTACTCGGGATTCTGGCGGAGTTTGATGCGTTACCCGGATTATCACAATATGCCCTCCCCGAAAAAAAGCCAATAGAGGGTCGCATATCAGGACATGGATGTGGCCATCATTTATTTGGTACTGCCTCTGTTGCGGCGGCAATTCAGGTAAAAGAATTAATGCTTCAACATAATTGGAAAGGAACCATTAAAGTATTTGGAACTCCGGCTGAAGAAGGTGGGTCAGGTAAAGTGTATATGGTTAGGGCAGGAGTATTCAATGGAGTGGATGCAGTGCTGCATTGGCATCCGTCAGATGAAAATACCACCTGGGCGGATGGTGCGCTTGCCAACAAATCAGCCAAATTCAGGTTCTATGGAACGGCAGCACATGCTGCTGCTGCACCTGAAAAAGGACGTTCTTCGCTTGATGCGGTGGAGGCTATGAACCATATGGTTAATATGATGCGGGAACATATCCCTGCTGATGCAAAAATCCATTATGTAATAACACAGGGAGGAAAAGCTCCAAATGTGGTGCCTGATTTTGCAGAGGTTTATTACTATGTACGGCATCCAAACCGGGAACTTGTAATGCAATTATTTGAGCGCATTCGCAAAGCAGCTGAAGGTGCTGCCATTGGTACAGAAACCCGGAGCGATTTTGAAATTATTGGAGGTACCTATGATTTATTGCTGAATAAGCATCTGGCGGAAATTATGCAGGCGAATCTGTTGCGGATAGGAGGGGTGAACTATTCCCGGGAGGAAGAGGAATTTGCCCAAAAAATTCAATCTTCATTTGGATATGCAACAGACCCACTTGAGTCTGCCAGGTCTGTAAAACCAATTAAAATCAACTCGGGCAAAACAACTGGTTCTACTGATGTTGGTGATGTGAGCTATACTGTTCCAACTGTTGGTTTGCGTGCGGCGACCTGGATTCCCGGAACACCAGCACACAGCTGGCAGGCTGTGGCCTGTGGGGGAACTGAAATTGGAATCAAGGGAATGATGGTCGCTTCCAAAACAATAGCACTGACCCTGATTGATTTATTACATGATCCGACTGCATTACAGAAAGCCAGGATCGAATTTGATTCCGCACGCGGTACCGGTTTCACCTATACGCCATTGTTAGGAGATCGCTCCCCCGCCCTCAACTATCGCGACTAAAATCTCACCCGACCGGTGCCACCGGTCGGGTGATGAGTAGATTAGCGGGAGAGTTCGATGACCTGGATGGTGTTTCCGCCATCGGTAGATTTCCATTCCTGGTAGCGGCGTTTATCCCGCACAATAATCCAAGTTTTTGCAAAGTCTGTGTTGTTGCCGGAAATGGTGACAGCATTTCCATGTTGTTCCCAGTTGAAGGGGAGATTATCAAACTTCGAAATTCCAAGGATAGAATATTGAATATTCTTTTCACCTCGTCCGTTTCGTCGAAACACCATAGTTCCTACATTATTTATGGAAAGTCCGGATTCACCCTGTTTAATAACTTCGAATCGTTGTACATTCCATGTTCCGGTAAGTCTGGGTGAACAGGCTGTAAAACCCAGCATTAAAGCCCCTAAAAAGGTGTGTAAGTATAGTTTACGCATGCCTCTCCTAAGCCAACAACCATTCCGTTTAGACAATGCAGCGTTTTATCACTAAAACCTTATAAAATAATGCCCCCGCTTTAGAGTTGTGGGAATGATATTCCCCGAAATAAAATGTTAAACCTCAGTTTGTGCTATTGGAAGCTTCAGAAGCCAGACTAACCATTGCTGAAATTTCATCCACTGCCTTAGATTCATTACCACTATATCCAACTGATTTGAATCTGATTTTTCCGTTTTTATCAAGTACAAATTTTGTTGGAATGCCATCTACTTTAAAACTGCCAACCATTTTATCCTGGGTATCCAGGGCCTGTATTGGAAAGGAATATGGTTTACCTATAAAAAATTCCTCCACATTTTTCTTTTTGTCCGCAGCCTGCTCCCAGGTATTTACAAAAAGAAAAACAACATCGGTTTGATCCTTATAATTCTGTTGTGCTGCATACATGGCAGGGAAAGATGCAATGCAGGGTCCGCACCATGTTGCCCAGAAATCAATGACTACCACTTTCCCTTTCAAAGTAGCCAGACTTACTTCATTGCCATTCAAATCTTTTAAAGCAAATTCCGGAGCTGCCTCATTTAACATTTTCTCCTTCAATTCTTTTAACCTACGCTCTTTCATTTGTTTTGTCAGACCCTCAAAATAAGAATTGAAATCCTGTTTTTTTCCAGTCGCTTTATACAGCTTTTCCAATTGTTCTTTCATTGCACCGGAATAAGCACTTTCCACTACTGTTTTTTCAAGGAACTCAATCGTTTTCTTTGGCCCCTTAACTTTTTCCAGTAACTGTGAATAGTGTTCATTGTAGTCAGAAGACCCTGTGCCAACTATATCTAATGACCTTTGCATATAAGGAAATCCTTCCTTATACTTCCCCAACTGATATAATATATATGCATAGGTATCTGCGAACATACCTTCCATTTGTTCAATTTGTTTCAGATAATCAGCAGTGGACAATTCCAATGGTTTTTGAGCAAGCTCTTTTTTTTCTTTTTCAAGAATATCCAATGATTTTTTAGAAATTCCTGCAGCTTCGGCCAGATGTTTTCCTTTTTCTGCAGACTGCCAGGCAATGCTATTAAAACTGCTTGCCAGATCTGTTCCTTTTTTATTTTCTTCAGAAATTTTTTCAGCCATGGAAAGGTTTCCTTCCATCGCATGAAGATTTGCAATATTTGAATAAATGTTATTGATAACCCGGGACTGCCATTCCTGCGGCGCTCCTTTAATTGTTGCTTTGAAGCTATCCAGTACAGCCTGTTTTTCAGCTGCAGTTTTTGCACTGTTGAAACGGGGGTACAGTTCGCGTGGTTTCCAGACACCATCCGGAAACTTTAATTTATGATAAGCTGATAATAGACTTCCAACGGGTTTATGCTGGTACTGATTTGCATAAAATGTAGCACTGGCAAAATCCTGGTCTGTTATTCCTTTTTTGTTAGGTAAATCAGCAAAATAATTTATCAAACCCGTTGTATCCTTTTTGATCTGATAATAGGTGAGTGTTTCTTCATACCCTGCATCGGAAGGCAGGCCGTTTTCATAATATTTATTGAAATAGAAATCAGCTTTTTTCTCATCTTCGGAAATGCCCATCGCCCATCCTTGTCCCCGATACAACTGACTCATTAATCGGTAGGAGTATTTTATCGGTTCTCCTGATTTATCCATTACAAAAAAACTATAACCTTTCTTATCATTATTATCAACCTGTTTACCGCTTCCGATTTTAACCACAAAAAGGGCAGCACTATCCGGAATTGTAAAATTTGCTGACCAGTTTGTTTTATTTTTTTTGAAAGAAAGGTCTTTTGCTTCAATTCGATTACCAATAGCAATATAAACTGACGCCGGAATGTTGCCGGCTTTTTTCCATTCAGTTAATTCCGGTTGATAAATCAACTCAACAGATTGCTCTGCCTGTGGTGCTTCAGGTTGTACCTGCAACCTCGAATAACTGGCTTGCTGAGCTATAAGTGAAATACTATAGGACAGAAAAAAAATAGCCATGCATATTTTTCTCATATCAATAAGGTTGTGTGTAATTAAAAATAAGGTAAAAAAGAAAAATCCGTTAAGCCATAACATGCGCTAAACGGATTTTAACAGTATTTAATTTGTTTTTAAATTAAGCTTCACCTGGTGTTGGACCCGGTTTTGGACCTTTTGGATTATTGCCGCCCGTGTTTCCTCCGCCCTGGTTCCTCGGACCGCCACCCTGAGGTCTTTGCGGACGAGATGGCCGATCACCCTGAGGTCGATCACCCTGAGGTCGATCACCTTGCGGACGAGGAGGACGATCTCCCTGTGGACGCGGAGGCCTTGGCCCCTGTTGGCGTTGCTGGGGCTGTGGCTGAGCCGGGCGATTTTGCCCTTGCTGACCCTGACCCTGCTGACCCTGCTGCGGTCCTCTTGGTGGCTGTCCACCCCCTTTTTGCTTCTGCTGCTGTTGTTGCTGTTTCCGGCGTCGATCATTTTTCTCCAGACTACGCAGACTGATTTGTCCAACTACATCCACAAATTCCGGTTCCACTTCTTTGGGTTTGGTGCTGGTAACATCTACGGCTTCCAGTTCGTCCGGAACAATACCCTGTGCATTCTGCGACATGATTTTACGCACCCGCTCAATGGTCAGCGGATACTGTTTATTGCTGTCAGGCAATACATACCACATCAGGTTCTTGAAAATATCTTTTTTGATAAGTGTGGCTGTTCCTCTGGCAACCCGAATGGTATCGGCGCGGTCCGGAAAACCCTGTAAGGCATCCAGATAGGTATCCAGTTCATAATTCAGACAACATTTTAATCGACCACACTGGCCACTAAGTTTTGTCTGATTAATACTGAGGTTCTGGTAACGGGCTGCCGTTGTGTTCACACTTTTGAAATCAGTTAACCAGGTACTGCAGCATAGCTCCCGACCGCAACTGCCAATTCCGCCTACTTTTGCGGCTTCCTGCCGGGCCCCGATCTGCCGCATTTCAACCTTTACCTTAAACTCACCGGCATATATCTTGATTAGTTCCCGGAAATCAACCCGATCATCTGCTATATAAAAGAAGGTCGCTTTCCGGCCATCTGCCTGAATTTCCACCTCACTTACTTTCATTTCCAGCTTTAATTGCCGGGCAATTGCACGCGCGCGGATCAGTGCTTCAGCCTCTCTTGCCTTGTTGACTTTCAACAATTCAAGATCGCGTTCATTGGCCCTGCGCAATACTTTTTTCATTTCGGGGTCAAACTCGTTTGCGCCCCTTTTTTTCATTTGAATCCGTACGATTTCGCCATGCAGGTTTATTTCTCCAACATCAACACCACTTACCCCTTCCACAGTAACCTGTTCTCCTTTTTCGAAAACAGTAAGCGTATTGTTCCTGAAAAAATCCTTTCGGCTTCCATTATTAAACGAAACCTCCACCACTTTGCAGGCCGCTTCCGGATCTGCAAAAGGAAGGTTCTGTAACCAATCGTACGCATTCATTCTGTTGCATCCGCCGGAAGAACATCCTCCGTTACTTTTGCAACCATTGGGTTTCCCCGTTCCACAACTACTGCATCCCATATATATGTAATAAAATGAATGTGAATTAATTATCTTTTACAAATATAGGCGAAAACTACCACGGCTGTACCTTCACCTTATCGCGTAAAATATGGAATAATTGCAAACTAAGTGCATGAAAGAGCATTTTCGCATTAGCATTTCTTTCAATATAATAGGCGGCTTTATCGAGCTCTTCTACTATTGCTTCCTGCTGCGATAAATTTGCCATTTTATTAATACGCAGTATAAAATCTTTCTCAACCGTAGGTAAATTGGAGGCCCATTCGCTGTTTTCGCCCAGTACATTGATCCGAATACTCTGTTGCAACAGGTGATTAAAGAAACGCAGAAACTGTTTCTGTTTTTCCCGACCCTGTTTACTGATTTCCTCAATCCACTTAACAAGAGAAACCGGACCGTTCTTCAGGATGGCGTTTAACCATTCTCTTACCAGTAATTGCCAGTCTTCTCCCGCATGATTCAGTTCTGCCAATGCTTCCCGAAAATTTCCTTCAGTAATGGCAGCAATCTGGCGGGCTTGTTTTTCTTCTACCCCTTTTTTCGCAATTAATGCCATCGCCACTTCCTGGTCAGTAAGTGGTGGAATCCGAACCAGCTGGCATCGGGATAATATGGTAGGTAAGATAAGTGCCTCATTTTCAGCTACCAGCAAAAACAGCGTATTGGGGGGCGGCTCTTCGATCAGTTTAAGCAATTTGTTACCCTCTTTGCCCAGCATTTCCGGCATCCACATCACCAGCACCTTGTACTTGCTTTCAAAAGTTTTCAGGCTAAGTTTCCTGATTATCTCATTACATTCTTCTGAAGTGATATTTCCTTGTTTATTTTCTGCCTGTATAAACTGCAGCCAATCGTATAAACTTCCATAGGGCTGATCCTTAAGGAATTCCCGCCATTGGGTGCTATAATCGGTACTAACCGGTTTATCCCCACTTTTTTTAGGAATAACCGGATAGGAAAAATGAATATCGGGATGTACAAATGCCGAAGCTTTTGAACAGGCTGCACATGCACCACAGGAGGAAAGAGGTACGGAGCCCGCTACTGCCGGCTCTTCTTCACCAAACAAAGACGGACCAGCCGGAACTGGGTTCAGGGCCGCCTGAACTTTTTCACATACTATATATTGAGCAAAAGCAAGGGCAAGGGGCAATCCCCCTGAACCATCCTTACCCAGTACCAGTAGCGCATGGCTCAATCGGTTGGATTGAACCATCTCGCGCAATTGTTCCTTCGTTTCTTCCTGTCCTACTATTTCGTCGAATACCATTCGGCGAATATACTAATTCAGGTACTTGGTAATTGCTTCATCGGTTGGTTTAACACCACTTGGGAAAACCTCAAGAAGTTTACCATTTTCATCCACCAGAAATTTGGTGAAATTCCATTTGATCGGGTCTTTTATGCCCATTTTTCCGGCTTCTTCCGTTAGGTATTTGAAAAGCGGGTGGATATCGCCACCTTTAACACTCACTTTTTCTGCCATGGGGAAACTAACTCCAAAATTCTTTTTACAGAAGCTGGCAATTTCATCATTGGAACCGGGTTCCTGTCCCCCGAAATTATTGGCCGGAAAGCCCACTACGGTAATTTTGGATCCATATTTCTCATGCAATTCCTGCAGGTCGGCATATTGTTTTGTATAACCACATTTGGATGCAGTATTTACAATCAGGAGTTTTTTTCCTTTAAACTGGGCCATATCCATGGGTTTACCATCCAGGGTTTTCAGTTTAAAATCATGAATACCCGTTACTGCAAAAACTATCATGGAGAGAAGCAATGTTTTAAGCATAGTAATTTATTTATCTGTAAGTCTAACAAAGATCCGGTTTTATTGTTTTTCATAGGCACCAAAATCAGGTAGTCCTTTGGGTCTTTTTTTCCCATCCAGATCAATAGCTAAGTCCAGATTGATTCCTTTATCCAAAGCAGGTGAGCCTTCTTTCAGCCGGAAATTAAAAATTATTGAACCTGGTTCTGCCTGTTCAAACAAGGGGGTTTCATTGGTTAACATGTTTATGGCCTCCATATGTTGATAGGGTTCATTCATTTTCCAGATCCCGGATTCAAAACGTATTTCATACGGAAATGAGCCTTCTTTCAATGCGAGTACTTCATTTTCGACGGTGCCTCCCTCGCCCCAGATAATACAATTACGGAAAACTGCCTGCAGGGATGCCTGCACGGGAATCCCATTTACCATAACTGCATTACTCATCAGAACAACCGGATCTTTATGTGGAATCAGGTTGTTGGAGACAGCAACGAGGGTACTATGATTGAAAGCATATTTTCCGCCACCTGCTATCTGCATATTTTTTCCGCAATTACTGATCAGCAGGTTATTGGCATGAACAGAACTGTTAATTGCCAGCAAACCTGCATCAAATGCATTCGTTATATGAACCTGTTCGAGTTCCAATTTATAATTACCACTTGTTTCTCTTCCTTCCACCACAATTGCCTGGTAGGCATTTTTAAAATTCGCATATTGAATATGGTTAGATGTGCTTACTGCAGTAAAAAAGATCCCGGGCCAGGATGCCGGAAATTCTGAATAAGGGACATCTAACCGATCTCCGGAAAATTCCACCCGATCAGCCGCTGCGGTATCACCAGTAATATGGAGACTGCCATTTACAATAATGGGAGCGTCAGCATGTACATAAACTCGTGTTCCTTTAGTAATTTGAAGTAGCGTATTTTCTTCAACTACCATCGGTCCAAGAATAACATAAGGCAATGAATTATTCCAGGTGGTGTTGTTGCTGATTGAGCCATTCCGGATATAATGAGCATTTTGTCCATAAGCAGCCAGTTGAATCCATTTTTCCTGCCCATTCCATTGAATGGAAATACTATCGCGAACCAAAAAGGGAAGGGCTTCGGTATTTTCAGGAATTCGAAGGTTTACAAAAACATGGGCACTGTCACCCGCAGCAATATCTACTGATTGTACCAATGGTCCGGGTTCGCCATTTACATTGATCCTGAAAACTCCTGCATCAGCTCCTGCCAGCCGGATGGAAGAGATACGGATCCGTTGGTCGTTTTCATTTATAATCCGGAAAGATTTTGTAACAGAGCCCGCAGTTGTGAAAATGGTATCGAAATGAATAGTATCAATACCTATATATATAGGTGCATCCTTACTCGTCAGCAAATTGTCCTTTTTACAGGAGAAAAGCAGCAGGCAGGAAATAAGGACAAATAAGGAACGCCACATAGTCCCAAAAATAATGCAGTATGCAGGAAACCTGAAATATTAATGAGGCAGGGTATAGGCAAAACAAAAAATACTGAGTTTGGTACCCGGAATTGCCAGAATTTTTTCCCCCACTGCTTCCAGTGTTGCGCCGGTAGTTACGACATCATCTACCAGTAAAGTATGTTTGTTTTCCAATAGCGATGGCTGTTTAATCTGAAATACATCTTTCATATTGTGCCAGCGTTCTGCCCGGTGTTGAGTCGTTTGAGAAAGGGTAGCTGTAGTGCGTTCAAGAAGGTTGCTTTCTATTGCGATGCCTGTCTGTTGATGAATCCCATCGCATAATAATTCTGCCTGATTATAACCTCTCTTTGCTTTTCTTTCCGGATGAAGTGGCATTGGAAGTATGCTATCAATTTCCTTTATCCAGTTGCAGGTACTTAGTTGATGCCCCATCCACTGACCCAATTGAAGCCCCAGTTCTTTTCTATACGAATATTTCAATTGATGCAGGATAGATTGCACAATACTCTGACGGGTAAAATAAGTGGCTGCAGCTGCATGTTCAACCTGTAATCTGCCACGGAAAATGGCATCGACTTCATTTTCAGGAACCTCTAAAAATCCGGTAGATGGAATTGTCCATAGGCAGGCTGTACAGATTCCATTTTCAGCAAGCAGCTGATTGGTGCCGCATGCTGCACATGTATGCGGAAACAGGAGAGATGAAAGGATCTCAATAATTGAATCAGGCATAAGCCAAAATTAGATCCGTTGATCGTCCTTGTCAAGCGCGAATTAACGGTTTCTTTCATCAGGAAAACAACAGTTGATAAACGTCTTCCACTCTTGCAAGAGGAAGAATTTCAATATTTGCGGTAGGGAAACTGGTTCCTTTCTGGCCGAAACGGGAGACAAGAATTTTTTCCAATCCCAGTTTTTCGGCTTCCGAAATTCGTTGTTCAACCCGATTGACTGATCTGATTTCACCACTTAATCCAACTTCTCCTGCAAAACAGGTATGGGAAGGAATTGGGATATCGGTGAAAGAGCTTAATAAGGCACATAGTACAGCCAGGTCGATAGCAGGGTCTTCTACTTTTAATCCACCTGCAATATTCAGAAATACATCTTTGCTTCCGAATTGAAAGCCTCCCCGTTTTTCGAGCACGGCCAGTAATAATTGAAGACGTCTTAAATCAAAACCACTTACGGTACGTTGGGGTGTACCATAAACTGATGGTGTAACGAGTGCCTGTACTTCAATCAAAAAGGGACGCATACCTTCTATGGCAGCAGCAATGGCGATCCCACTCAGTTGTTCACCTGAATGGGAGAGTAGGATATCACTTGGATTGAGTACACCTTTCATTCCGCTTGAGCTCATTTCATAGATACCAAGTTCGGATGTACTGCCGAATCGGTTTTTAAGTGTTCTTAAAATCCGGTAAGCATAATGACGGTCACCTTCAAACTGCAGCACGGTATCCACCATATGTTCGAGGATCTTGGGTCCGGCTATGGCGCCATCTTTTGTTATATGACCGATTAAGAAAACCGGCGTATTGGATTCTTTAGCGAAGCGTTGCCATTCAGCTGCGGTTTCTCTTATCTGGGATACGCTGCCTGGCGAAGATTCAATACTTGGTGTATAGAGTGTTTGAATGGAATCAATAATTACGAGTTCCGGTTGCAGTTGTTTAATTTCCTGAAAGATCTGTTGGGTATTGGTTGCTGTTAGCAAATAAAAGTTATCATTCGTGAAAGGAAGTCGCGCAGCGCGCATTCGGATCTGTTGTTCGCTTTCTTCTCCGCTGACATATAAAACTTTCACTGTGTTTAATTGCAAGCCAATTTGAAGAAACAAAGTTGACTTTCCAATTCCGGGTTCTCCGGCAACCAAAACAATACTGCCACTTACAATGCCTCCACCTAATACACGGTTTAATTCCGGATCAGGGGTTGTCATTCTAACTTCTTTTGTGATTGGTACGTCCTGCAAACGGGTTGCAGTTGCTTTGATTGCAGTTGAACCAACTTGCCAGGCTGCTGAAGATGTTACGGTTTCTTTTTGTTTTATTTCTTCAACGAATGTGTTCCATTGTTGGCAAGCCGGACATTTTCCTAACCACTTGGTACTTTCATATCCACATTGTTGACAAAAAAAAGCTGATTTGGATTTAGCCATGATAAAGAAGTGAATGGTGAATGGTGAAAAGTGAAAGAAGGATATGGATGCAAACTATGATAAAGTGAAGTTGAAATGTGGTGTAGAATATTTTGCAAATCTGATTTAACAGGAGTTGATAAAATTGTGCGTTTCTTAAAAGTAAAAAGGCCAGCATTTCTGCTGACCCTTTACTTACTAACCCATTAAATTCTTGCACTAAATTACGAATAAGGGGCACATTTCAAAATAAATTTTTGGCCCTGTGAATAACTTTTAGCCCCCCGAAATACAAGCATTTTTGCGCTTAATGGCATAGTTAATTAATTGATATTCATTGTTTTGTATATTTACCATAAAACCTTCAGAAAAAATGAACAGGTAAAATTGTCAGGTTAAAAACGGGTGTTTTTATGGGGATGACAAAACGTCTGCTCAATCGTTAAAAAACAACCGATTTCACTTTATTTGGGTAAATTGGACATTGATTTGATAGACTAATAAACCGACTAAATGGGAATTTTATGACACCGTCAATCATGTTTGTTTCAATTTTTTTTGTGGTAATCAGTATGTTGGTTTCTTATATGTTGAAGAGCAAAATAAAGAAGTATTCTCAGACGCAGTTAAGGTCTGGATTGTCCGGGCAGGAGGTTGCCGTTCGTATGTTAAAGGAAAATGGCATATATGATGTGCAGGTAACCATGTCGCAAGGCTTTCTTTCTGACCATTATAACCCGGTAACAAAAACAATTGCATTGAGTCCGGATATATTTGAAGGGCGGAATGTGGCTGCGGCTGCAGTGGCAGCGCATGAATGTGGACATGCGGTGCAACATGCAACGGCATATCCCTGGCTGACCCTGCGATCGAAGCTGGTTCCGGCTGTTCAGGTCAGTTCAACGCTGGTTCAGTGGGTATTGCTGGCAGGAATACTTCTGATTAATACCTTTCCAAGCCTGTTACTGGGAGGAATTATTCTTTTTGGGGTAACTACCCTGTTTTCGCTCATTACGCTGCCGGTTGAGTTTGATGCCAGTAATCGGGCGCTGGCCTGGCTGGAACGGACCAATATTACAACTGCTGAAGAGCAACCACAGGCTAAAGATGCCTTGAAATGGGCGGCTATGACTTATGTTGTTGCAGCCATTGCTTCGTTGGTTACTTTGATACAGTATATTCTAATATATATGAGTAGGAGAGACTAATCTCATCACGCTAAAATTAAAAGCTGATTCGGGCAACTGGATCAGCTTTTTTTATGCGGAGATTGAATAGTAATAAAAAATATACGAAAAAAATACAAATTTTTTAGTTTAAACAATGCAATATTGTGTTAAGTAATTAATATGTTAATAAATTGCATATTAAAGATATATAAGATGAAAAAAGAAAATCAAACAGCGGAATGGTAATCGAAACTGTCTAGATATGGAGAATTTGATTTTTTATTAACAAAAAATCTGAATTTTGCAGGGTTGTTCTTTTAAAATTCCAATAAAAACTTTAAAAAACTCCGTTATTTTAGTTTAACATTCTCTTAACCGCCAATATATTTGGCAAAACTAACACACGTGAATATGGCTGCAACAAAAAACCTATCCGGTTGGATCTGGGGTATCCTGCTCCTCTTTACTGCGCTTACAGTGCAGGCGCAGGACCGACAAATCACCGGAAAAATTACAGATCAGAAAGATGGTTCTCCATTAATCGGGGCCACAGTAACTGTTAAAGGAACTTCCATTAATGCATTAACAAATGAAAATGGACAGTTTAGTTTGAGAGTTCCGGCTAATGGAACTACGCTGGTTATTTCTTCTGTTGGATATGGAAACAGGGAAGTAGCGATTACAGACAATGTAGTTGTTCAGTTATCAACTTCTGATGCCTCTCTTTCGGAAGTTGTAGTTGTGGGGTATGGAACGAAAATTAAAAAAGACCTTACAGGTTCAATCGCCCGTATTAAAGGTGATGAAGTTGCTAACACACCTGTTGTAAACTTTAACCAGGCTCTGCAGGGCCGCGCTTCTGGTGTATTCGTAGAATCCCAGAGTGGTAAGGTTGGTGAAGGAGTTAAAGTTAGAATCCGTGGTGCCGGTTCTATCAGCGCTTCAAATGAACCGTTGTATGTTGTAGATGGTGTTCCCATCAACTCTTCTTCGATTGCAGGAAATGCACTGGCTGACCTGAATTTCAACGATGTAGAATCCTTTGATATTCTTAAAGACGCTTCTGCTGCAGCCATCTATGGATCCCGTGCAGCAAATGGTGTTGTGCTCATTACCACCAAACGGGGCAAATCCGGTAAATCAACTGTAAATGTTAACGTACAGTACGGTAGTAATAAACCAACTGGCCATCGTAGTTTCCTGAATGCCCGCCAATACATTGACCTGTTAAGGGAAGCTGCTATCAATAGTGATAATATTGAAGGCATTGATCCGCTGGATCCGTCCCAGTATTCAGGTTCCTGGCTGCAATTTGCAGAAGGAAGACTAACCCGTTATTCCGGTCATTCCAACTGGAGAGAGCTTGAAACAAACACTGATTGGGAAAAACAGGCTTACCAGAATGATGCAAGAACCCGCCTGGTTGATGTAAATTTTTCTGGTGGTACCGACAAAACACGCTTCTTCCTGAGTGGTGGATTGAGCGATCAGGATGGTATCTTGGTAGGTAATAATTTTCAGCGGATTTCAAGCCGTTTAAACCTGGAGCACGATGCTACTGAAAGATTGAAAGTTGGAGTGAACTTTGGCTTGTCCAGGACAGTAGCCAAAAGGGTGGCAGATGACAACGAGTTTTATACACCCATGCAGATGGTCGCACTTTCTCCTGTAACTCCCGTAAGAGATTTGGATGGTAATCTTTACGATCGGCCGGTTACAACTTATTATAACCCACTCATAGAACTGGAAGACTCCCGCCTCATTGCTACGACCTATCGTAACCTGGGTAGTGCTTATCTTGCTTATAAACTAATGAACGGATTAATCTTCCGGTCTGAATTCGGATTAGATGTCCAGACGCAGAATGAAGACCGCTACAATGGAAGCAGAACCATCGTGGGAGAAGGTACTAACGGTTATGGTCAGGTGGACTGGTACAGAATGTTGAACTATAATACCAATAATTACTTTAACTATCGCAAACTGATCAAAGACAAACATGATTTGGATGCAACTCTTGGTATGTCTTATCAGAAGTATAAAGCCGACTTCTCCCAGGTTTATGGTGAAGATTTTCCTTCAAGTGACTTAAGCCGTTTGGCTAGTGCGGGTCGGATTACGGGAGGAACTTCCTCTTTTGATGCTTCTTCCATTCTTTCGTACTTCGCACGTGTAAACTATAAACTGAACGACAGGTACCTGGTTTCACTGAGCGGCCGTGTGGACGGATCATCCCGTTTTGGTACTGAGAACAGGTATGGTTTCTTTCCGGCAGTTTCTGCAGGATGGATCTTATCGGAAGAATCATTTCTTTCCAATTCTGATGTATTAAGTTTCCTTAAGCTTCGTGCTTCCTGGGGACTTACCGGAAATGCAGATGGGTTTGGTAACTTCTCACATCTTAGCTTGTATGGCGGTGCTAAATACAATAATTCTGCCGCACTTATTTCCCAACAATTGTCTAATGAGAACTTGAAATGGGAAAAGTCTGATCAAACCGATATCGGATTTGATTTCGGATTATTTAATAACCGTATTTCTGGTGAAGTTGATTACTACGTTCGCAGCACGCGTGATTTGATATATTTAGTACCTGTTCAGGGTACCACAGGTTTCACCAGTCAGACTGTAAACGTTGGTTCTATGCAGAACAAAGGGTTTGAGTTCGTTTTGAATTCAACCAATGTTGCACGTAAGAATTTTACATGGAATACCAGTTTGAATATGTCATTCAATAAAAACAAAGTGACTAAGCTGGATGGTGATCAGACTATAATTCCCGGTAACGATGGGCGTTACATGAACTCTCTAATAGTAGGAGAATCAATAGGTGTGTTCTATGGCCCCAAATTCGCAGGAGCAGATCCTCAGAATGGTGATGCATTATATTATCTGGAGGATGGCAAATCAACTACCAATGATATTAACGATGCGCATAGCTTTGTGGTTGGAAACCCCAATCCGGATATCATTGCAGGTTTGAACAATACAGTATCATTCAAGGGCTTTGAACTGAGTGTATTGTTGCAGGGTGTTTTTGGAAACCAGGTAATGAATGGTGCTGGTGGATTTATGTCGGCAAGTTTCGACTGGTTTGATAACCAAACCAGCGACCAGCTTAAACGTTGGCAGAAGCCTGGTGATATCACCAATATACCACAATTGCGCCTGGGATATGGTAATGGTATCGGAGCATCCAGTCGTTATGTTGAAGACGCATCCTATGTTCGTGTTAAAAACGTAACCCTTGCTTACAATATTCCGGCAAAAGTTACCGGTAAATTGAAAATGCGTTCAGCCAGATTCTATATTACTGGTGTGAACCTGTTCACCTTCACCAACTACTCCGGATGGGATCCGGAAGTAAACACAGATTACCGTGCAGGAAACAGGAACCAGGGTTCAGATTTTTATGCTGCGCCTCAAATCAAATCTCTAACATTTGGCCTGAACGTTGGCTTTTAACTGAAAACACAGAGAAACATGAAAAAAAATATAATTATAATTTCTGCAGCCATTCTTATGGCAGGATCCTGCGGAAAAAAACTGGATTTACTGCCCACTCAAAGCATCGAAGAGGACGTGGTACTGAGTACGGACCAGGGAGTAAAAAACCTGTTGAATGGTGCGTATGATATGGTTAGTAGCAGTTCCGTATATGGCGGAGATCTTTTCCTTTATTCTGAATTAATGGCTTCTGATGGCGAGCTGCGCTGGGAAGGTACTTTCAATCAGCCACGGGAAATCTGGAGAAAAGATATCCTGACCACCAATGCGTATGTTCGGGACAGCTGGCTGGATGCTTACCAGGCAATTAACGCCGCGAATAATATCTTAAGTGCCTTGGATGTTGTTAATGAAGATGATCGTGACCGGGTAAAAGGCGAGGCTTTGTTTATACGGGGCTCCATGTTCTTTGAACTGGTCAAGTTCTTTGCCCAGCCATACGCTGCGGGAAATGCGGGTTCAACTCCCGGAGTTCCTCTGGTCCTTGATCCAACCAGAACTGATAACGTAAGTGCAGCCCGCCCGAGGAATACTATAGAGGAAGTTTATACCCAGGTGATTGCTGATCTTACTGAAAGCCAGTCGCTCCTCACTCCTGTTGGCTATAACGACGAATATGCCAACGCTGCCGCCGCAGCTGCACAACTATCAAGAGTATACCTGCAGATGGAAAATTATCAGGGTGCACGTGACCAGGCGAATACTGCAATTAATCTTGCAGAAGAAATGGGATTTCAATTGGCTGGAAACTATGCCACGCTGTTTAACAATTCTTCAAATTCTTCTGAAGATATTTTCGCTATCCAGGTAAGTGCGAATGATGGCGCAAACGATATGCATCTTTTCTGGTCAATTCCTGAATTCGGCGGAAGGGATGGTGATGTTGCCATTCTTTCAAAACACCTGAATCTGTACGACGAAGATGATAACCGTGTCAGTTTGTTCTATGAAGATGATGCGGAAACAATCAGAAGCGGGAAATGGAAATTCCAGTATCGGAACCTGCCAATAATCCGTCTGTCTGAGCTTTATCTGACAAGAGCAGAGACTAATTTCAGATTGGGTACAAGTGTTGGTGCAACTCCAGTTCAGGATATTACTCCCATTCGGGCACGTGCAGGATTAACCACTCTAGGTACTCTTACTCTTGATATTATCCTGGCGGAAAGAAAACTGGAATTGGCGCATGAAGGTCATGGTTTACATGATTTAAAACGTCTGAAGCGTTCAGCTGACGGTTTTACATTCAATGATCCTAAAATGGTATTGCCGATTCCACAAAGGGAGGTGGATGCCGCTAAAGGAATTCTAGTACAGAATGCAGGGTATTAAGCATACCTTAAATTGAAATGGTAAAAGGGTCACTTAGTAATGGGTGACCCTTTTAAATTATGTAGTAGGGAGATTGGCAGTTTACAATTTTATTTCTTCCTCATGGTCATCATAAAAGTGAAACTCCGTGAGGTGATAATTGGTATTGGACTGTAATTTAATATTTTGTTTGAAATGGCGCTTCCATTTCCAGAACTTGCTGAAAATCCACCCCTTGGTCAAATAGGCATACATTATCGGATGAACCGCCAGCGTAAGGTTGCTGTGTTTGTGGGTAATCAGGTAATTCAGGTTCTTTTCTATTTCGTCTTCCAGTACCAGTGAGGATGAAATTTTGCCGGTTCCATTGCAACTTGGACAAACTTCCATTGTATTGATGTTCAGCTCCGGCTTCATTCTCTGCCGGGTAATCTGCATCAATCCAAATTTGGAAATCGGAAGTACCGCATGTTTGGCCCTGTCTGGCTTCATCATGCTTTCCATGGCATCCATCAGTTTCTTCTTGTTCTCCGGCAACTTCATATCGATGAAGTCGACTACGATGATTCCACCCAGGTCGCGCAGCCTTAATTGACGGGCAATTTCTTCTGCGGCTTCCATATTAGTTTCCAGGGCATTCTGTTCCTGGTTATTGCTCACACTTTTATATCCACTATTCACGTCAATGACATGAAGTGCTTCTGTATGTTCAATAATCAGGTAGGCGCCACTGGGAAGGTTTACCGTTTTTCCAAAAGCAGCTTTAACCTGTTTGGTTACTCCATACTGATCAAAAATCGGAGAACCATTATGGTAAAAAGAAACAATATCCGCCTTATCCGGGGCAATCCGCTGAATATAGGTTTTGGTATCGTTGTATAGGTTCCGATCATTTACTACGATCCGGTTGAAATCCTCGTTGAGCAAATCCCGCAACATACTGGTTGTTTTGGTTTGCTCACTCAGGATTTTTGCTGGTGCAACGGCACTCTTCAGGTTATGCTGGATAGCTTTCCATGTTTCTACCAACGCCAGTAAATCCTCATGTAGTTCAGCCGTATTCTTGCCTTCTGCCGCTGTACGAACGATAACCCCAAAGTTTTTAGGTTTAATCGCTTCAATGATTTTCTGAAGGCGTTTACGCTCATCCGCTGAATGGATTTTCCGTGAAACGGCTACCACATCATTGAATGGAGTGATAACGACAAATCTTCCAGGCAGGGAAATTTCGCAACTGAGCCTCGGGCCCTTGGCAGCAATCGGTTCTTTCAGAATCTGAACCAATACATTAGGTTTACCACCCAATACTTCATTGATCTTACCGGTCTTTACAATTTCAGCTTCCACTTCGAACTTGCCGAAATCGAAACTGCCATTGGTATCACCAATTGACTGCTGGGTAAATTTGAGGAGGGATTTGGCATAGGGACTTAGATCGGTATAATGCAAAAAAGCATCCTTTTCGAATCCTACATCTACAAATGCAGCATTCAAACCAGGTATGAGTTTACGTACCTTTCCTAAATATAAATCCCCGACAGCAAAACTGGCATCTGCTTTTTCATTGTGCAGTTCTACCAGTTTTTTGTCTTCCAGGAGAGCTATCTCAACACCCTGTGGTGCTGAGTTGATAATTAATTCCTTGTTCAAGCGAGTAATCTTTTAACGTCAGTCCAATCTCACCAAAAGGAACTCAGCTGAGGTTGATAGTAACGATGGTTGTAAAGAATTTGCAATAATCACCTACAACCACGTAAAACGAACAGCTGAAAGGGAATAAAGCCGGAACAAATTAGTTTATTCCGGCTTTACATAGAGGCATTGAAAGAAGGAAATTATTTCTTCTTCTTATGACGATTCTTTCTCAATCTTTTTTTCCGTTTGTGCGTCGCAATCTTATGACGCTTTCTTTTTTTACCACAAGGCATCTTCAGTACTATTTACAATGTTAACAATTCAAACTATTTCAATTGCTGTATGCGTTTCTCCAGTTCTGCTTTTAAAGCAGGATTCTGAATATGTTCAGCCGCATGCTGATACCATTCTGTCGCTTTTGCTTTATCACCCTTCCGCTCATAACCTTCCGCCAGCATCAGCAATACTTCCAGATCATGTGGTTCAGCCTGTACAACTTTTTCCAGACGTTCTACCGCCTTGTCGTACTGGCCGGATACGATACCGCCAATTCCCAACATTTTCTGCGCATACAAATTGGTTGAATCTTTCCTGCTCACTTCCAGAATTTTCTGAATTCCCTGCATCACCGCCTGCGGATTCTCTGCTGAAGCTCCAAAAATATAGGTACTTCCCAGTCCAACCTGCAACGAATCACTCGTTGGATTCAACACAATTGCCTTTTCAAATAACTCTTTCGACTCGCTGGCCAGCCAGGATTTTAAGCCCGGTTGATCTACCCCACGGAGGTTATCCAGCAAGATTCGGGCTGCAAAGGTGAGACTTTTTTCAGAATTTTCCAACTTAGCTGCTTCAGCTGTATAATATGCAAAGGGAATAAAGGCCCTGGCTGAATCACTCCAGAAGCTGGCAAGCTGACGGAAATTCCTAATTTTCTGTTCTTTAACATCCCCTCTGACCACCGCTTCAGACAGGCCATTTACATAAGTTTGCTGACTTTCTGTTAGATTAGCCGTAGCACCTTTAATAACAGTTTGGATATCAAATGCTTCCGATGGAATAGAGGCAATAGCTCCGGCCTTGGTTTTCACCGGCGGAGTCATATTGCCAAACAGAAGAAGCGCTGCCAATAGCACCACCCCTCCACCAACTACAATAAATTGCTGCTTTTTCAATTCGTGTGATTAAGGCAGCAAAATTACATTTCTTCGTCGGGGTTTGGCTGTCCTTCCTTAACAGTTTTAAGTTTTTTAACCTCCTGCACAAATTCCTTGGCAGGTTTGAAGGCGGGAATAAAATGCTCGGGAATTTCTACCGCAACATTTTTCTTGATGTTACGCCCGATTTTAGCAGCTCTTTTTTTGGTAATAAAGCTGCCAAACCCCCGAATGTAAATGTTCTCTCCCTGCGACAACACATCCTTCACCTCTTTGAACATTGCTTCCAGGGTTACCAGCACATCCACCTTGGGGATGCCGGTTTTTTCTGCAATTTGATTGATGAGGTCGGCCTTTCTCATAATTACACCTGTTTTGAATCTTTTGTCAAGTGGCGGAATGCTGGCCAGTTAACCCGGATTCCACAACAATGCGGTTTTGTTTTGTTAATATAAAATAAACTTCTAATCCGTGCAACTCTTATGCAATTTATTGATTTTGAATTAAATTGAAATATTTTTCCAACATTGTGAAGAACCTGCCCGAGTTTACCAAAAACCTGCTGGACTGGAACCAGCAAAGCAATACCCGCCAGATGCCCTGGAAAGGTGAATCAGACCCCTATAGGATTTGGCTGAGCGAAATTATTTTGCAGCAAACCCGCGTGGAGCAAGGACTCGCCTATTATGAGCGATTTATCCAGCGCTTTCCCGGGGTTCGAGATCTCGCTCTGGCTGAAGACAGCGAAGTTTTCAAGTTCTGGGAAGGATTAGGCTATTATAGCCGATGCAGGAACCTCCTGGCTACTGCCCGATGGGTTGCTTTTGAGAATAATGGTCATTTTCCGGACAATTACAGCGATCTGTTACAGCTTAAGGGAGTTGGTCCATATACCGCTGCAGCCATCGCTTCTTTTGCCTTTCAGGAACCGAAGGCCGTATTGGATGGCAATGTGTTCAGAGTATTATCCCGCTATTTTGGGATTAATACCCCAATCGACAGTCTTTCCGGGAAAAAATTGTATGCATTACTTGCTGATGCCCTGCTGCCTGATACTGCTCCGGGCACATACAATCAGGCTATTATGGATTTTGGTGCAGTGATTTGCAAGCCGCAGCTTCCGCTTTGTGATTCCTGCATTCAAAAAGCGGATTGTGAGGCATTTAAACTTGGTATGGTGGCAGATCTTCCGGTAAAAGAGAAATCCATTAAACGGCGTACACGCTATTTCTACTATTTCAGGCTTACCTGGAAAGGAGCGTATTATGTGCGCCAGCGACAGGGCAATGATATCTGGCAGGATCTGCATGAATGGGTCCTGGTTGAAACTACTGAACCACAGAACGATGAGGCCAGAACCTTTCTGATACTATTGAAGAAAGAATTGGGTAACGTTAAAGTCAGACAAATAAGCGTTTCTGCCGAAGTAAAACAACAGCTTTCGCACCAGACCATTATAGGGCGATTCATCACGGCCGAACTAACAGCGCCTCTCACACTTGCATCCGGTTATCAGCTTCTTTCCAAAGAACAACTTTCCCAACTCGCCTTCCCCCGCTTCATAACCGCCTTCTCACCCAAACTCCCTTAACTCCACCGGTCGGGTGCCAC
>NZ_DLHM01000001.1:489840-563166 GCF_002483205.1 Flavihumibacter sp. UBA7668 | reverse complement strand
GTGGCACCCGACCGGTGGAGTTAAAACTGCTTTAATGTGCCCGAAAAGCGGGATTTACAGCGAAAAAAAATTAATTTTAAAGAGTACGAACAGGTAATAGGCGATTTTAAACTCAAATGAAACAATATGAGAGGCGTTAACAGAGTGATGCTGATCGGCAACCTGGGTAAAGATCCGGATGTTCAGTACCTGGAAGGAAATATTGCTGTTGCAAAATTTTCGCTCGCAACTACTGAAACATACAAAGATCGAACAGGCAAACTGATCTCGCAAACAGAGTGGCATACCGTTGTTTTATGGCGTGGATTGGCCGAACTGGCACAGAAATATCTTCATAAAGGCAGTTTGGTTTATATTGAAGGCCGTCTTCGTACACGCAGCTGGGAAGATAAAGAAGGGAATAAAAAGTTCGCAACAGAAGTAGTGGGCGATAATCTGATCATGCTTGATAAGCGGAATGACCTACACGGTCAGGGATTCAACGGTGGACACGGCGAAGGATTGGAAGGATTTACCGGCGAAGATGCTCCACCAGAGCCGAATCCTGATCTTCCTTTCTGATTTGAGAAAATAGTGCAATTTTGCTTCTATTGTAAACTAAACCCACTGCTTTGGACTACGCTTCGGTTGATCCCTTACTGAATACCATTTTTAACCTCGTTTTTCTTGCTTCCAACGTGCAGGGAACAACTTTCTTGGTGATCATGATCCTTGTGCTCCTGGTCGTTTCCTATTTTATTTCAGGTTCCATGGTCGCCTTTTTCAGTCTTACTCATCGGGATATCAACATGCTCAAAACCAAGCAGGGAACTGCATGGAAAAGAATTGTAAATCTTCTGGAGGAACCTAAAATCCTATTGGGTTCAATGCGAATCGGAAATGCATTCGTCAACATCGCAATCATCATGTTGTCGAATTTTCTGATTGATCAGCTTATGACCCTGCAAAATATTTACTGGGTTTTTGAACTGAGCCTAAAAGTCCTGATCGTGACCTTTTTCCTGATCCTTTTTGGGGAAGTGCTTCCGAAAGTCTATGCTTCCCAGAATAATTTGCGTTTTGCAAGAGACGCCTCCTTCCTTATTGAAATAGTACACCTGCTTTTCCGTCGCTTCAGCAAATGGATGGTTGGAGTATCAGACAATGTTGAAAAATCTTTGGGCTCTGATGATGGTGCCAACCAGTTCGAAGAACTGGAAGATGATGCCACTGCCTCTGAAGATGAAAAAAACATTATGCGGGGAATTGCCAAATTCGGAAATATTACCGTAAAACAAATTATGCGAACCCGGCTTGATGTGAGTGGTATAAGTTATGGTGCCTCCTTTCCGGATGTCATCAAACAGGTGGAAGCACTTCATTATTCCCGAATTCCCGTATATCGAAACAGTCTGGATGAAGTGATGGGAATCCTGCACTCAAAAGATTTACTCCCTTATCTGAAGGAAACTGAATCCTTTAACTGGCATTCACTCTTACGTCAACCCTACTTCGTTCACGAACAAAAACTGATTGAAGATCTGTTGCAGGATTTTCGAAATCGGAAAACACATTTTGCTGTTGTTGTGGATGAATTTGGAGGAACCAGTGGTATTGTTACGCTCGAAGATATCATGGAAGAGGTTATTGGTGATATCAGAGATGAATTTGATGATGAAGAAAGCATCAACAGGCAGCTTGATGAGCATAATTATTTATTCGACGGACGCACCATGATTTATGATGTGTGCAAGATTATGGATCTGCCAACTTCCACATTTGATACAGTAAAAGGCGAGAGTGATTCACTAGCCGGACTCCTGCTCGAAGTTGCAGGAAAAATTCCCACACAGAATGAAGTTATTGAAGTGGGAGATTTCCAGTTTACCGTGCTGGAACTGGATCGAAACCGAATAAATAAAGTGAAAATCACTATCCGACCCGTTTAATTTTCCAACTATGTTACCAAATCGAATTTCCGGTAAAGCTGTTGCTTTTGCCCTTCTACTATTGGTTGCCTTTAGTCTTTCTTTTTTGGGTGGATGTAATAGTCCGTATACTCCAAAACCACGCGGCTATTTTAAAATAAATCTGCCTGAACATCAATATCAGGTTTTCGATAAACCCGGATTTCCGTACAGCTTTGAATATCCGAACTATGCTATCATCAGCCAGGATAGTACCTATTTTGAAGAACAACCTGAGAATCCGTATTGGATCAATATAGATATTCCTTCTCTGAATGGAAGAATCTATATCAGCTATAATCAGATAGGTGGCAAGGCCCGGTATAAAATCCAAAACTCCAAAGGAGAATATAAAGATTCCGTTGGCGTAAATAGCTTTGATAAATTATTAAACGGATCCTACACGCTTTCCTTCAAGCATTCCTATAAGGCAAGCTCGATAGATGATAGTGTCTTTGTTTCAACCAATGGAATAAATGGCATTTATTTTAAAATCGGTGGAAATACGGCCACCGCCAATCAGTTTCTATTGACGGATAGTACCCGGCATTTTTTAAGAGGTGCATTGTATTTTGATGCAGCTCCCAATGAAGATTCACTTCGTCCGGTTAATAATTTTCTTAAGGATGATTTGAAACACCTGATTAACACACTGAAGTGGAAAAACTAATCAAGCGCGCTGTACACCAGTACTTTAAATTTTGTATGAACCTCACCATGGCTGTTGGGCCATTGATTAATAAATAATTGAGCGGCGATATTTTTCACCGGATCAATCCAGTAAGAAGAACTGAAAGCCCCTCCCCAGTCAAATGTTCCCTGTGATACACCATACTTCAGCGCTTCTTCTGCTGAAGTAATCCCAAAGCCAAGTCCAAAAGAATTGTATCCGTTTTTCAAATGACCGATCTGATTGGTGGTCATCAGTTTAACGGAATTGGGGCTAAGTATGCGTTTCCCATTCAGACTACCCTTATTTAACATCATCTGCATAAAAAGCGCATAATCATAAGTGGTTGAAACCAGCCCGGCGCCACCGGAATAAAGTTTACCTGCTTTATTTGGATAATTAATATCCATTTTTGTACCACTTACATCCATAGATTGATTCAGAAGGCTAACATGCCCCAATGAATCTTCTCCATGTAAAGCCACCAACCTTTTTTGTTTATCCGGAGGAAGATAAAACCAGGTATCTTTCATGCCAAGTGGTTCAAAAATCCGGAGCCTTAAAAAGTCCGCAAAGGATTGCCCGCTAACAATTTCAACCAGTCGCCCTAGCACATCGCTGTTTAAACCATAAGTGAACCGTTCGCCTGGCTGGTGTTCCAATGGCAGAGAAGCAATTTTATTAACCTGATCCTCCAAAGATTCGTTCGGTACGCCAATCTGTGCAAAAACACCTGCTTTTGAAGCAAGTGCCTGGTAAGTTTTGCTGCCGATTTGCGCATAGCCGATTCCAGATGTATGAGTTAATAAATGTCGGATGGTAATTTTGCCTTTTCTGGATTTGGTTGTATAACTCGTATCTTTTTCATTAAAAGCATCCAGCACCAGGGTTTTTGAAAAGGCCGGTATATATTTTTCAATAGGGTCATCTAACAGGAGTTTGCCTTCTTCCAGCAATAGCATAATAGCCGCACTTGTAATCGCCTTGGTTTGAGATGCAATCCGAAATACATGATCGGTTCGCATTTTCTCTTTCGAAGCAAGGTTGCTGCTGCCGAATGCTTTGTGGTATACAATTTGTCCGTCTTTTACCACTATCGCAGTTGCTCCGGCAATCCATTGGCTATCGATATACTGTTGTATTACCTGATCAATCCGTATAGCTGCACCAGATAAAAAGTCCGGATTGGCAGTATTGGTGCGCAATTGTGCATGGACCAGATTTCCCATGAAAAGAATGAATAGCAGAAAAACCTGTTTCATATACCCTGATTTATTAAAAAAAGATACTATTAATTTTTCGAAGAATTAACTTTGTCAAAATACCGTGCATGATAGTCATAGAACATACCCTGGTGAGCGATGAAGTGTTGGAGGAACAGTTTGTTTGTGATCTTTCCAAATGCAAAGGCGGATGTTGTGAAGATGGTGATACTGGTGCTCCGCTCGAAACTCAGGAACTGGATATAATAAACGAAGTGTATGAAATTGTGAAACCCTATCTAAATGCAGATGGGATTCGTGAAATTGAGCGGGTTGGCCGATATCAGTATGATAAAGAATTTGGCTGGGTGACACCGGCAGTGAATGGTGGCGTTTGCGCATATGGCTTCCACGATGAAAAAGGAATCCTCAAATGTGCATTCGAACAGGCTTATTATGATGGCCGTATCAGTTGGAAAAAACCGATAAGTTGCCATCTTTTTCCTATCAGAGTAAAATCCGGGAAAGAATATGATATGCTGAATTATGAACCGCGTGAACTGCTTTGTGCTCCTGCCTGCGTACTTGGCAAACAATTGAAAGTGCCGGTTTATCAGTTTCTCAAAGAAGCCCTTATACGTAAATACGGACAGGAATACTATGAGGGACTGGATGCCTATTACCATCAGTATCACGGAAAAAACAAACAGGCATGAGTACAGATAACAAATCAGGCTTTCTGGCTAAAAGTACCATCAAGGCTGCCGATCTGGATCATCGCCGGAAAATAAACTTTAATATTGGCCGGTATAATTCGGTTGTTCCCCAGGGTAAACTGCAGTTCAGTGATTTGGAACTGGCCAGAGAAAGGGCTAAAAATATAAAATGGAGGGCTATTGAAACCCTCGACCAGCAATTGGAAAGCTTTGAGGCAAACTTTACTGCGCGTGGCGGAAAAGTGATCTGGGCCGAAACTGCTGATCAGGCCCGGGAAGCAATCCTTAGAATCTGCCAGGAGAAAAATTGCAAAACGCTGGTAAAAAGCAAGAGCATGGTGACGGAGGAAATCAAGCTCAATGAATTCCTTGAAGCTCATCATATCGATAGTGTGGAAACCGATTTGGGTGAATACATCCAGCAACTTGATGGCGAATCGCCCTACCATATCGTTACTCCGGCGATGCATAAGAGCAAGGAAGATGTAGCAAAACTATTTGCGGAGAAACTGGGTACTGATCCAAAATTGAATCCTCAGGAGTTGACACTGGAAGCCCGCGCCAGACTGAGGGAAAAATATATTCAGGCAGAAGTGGGTGTTACCGGAGCTAATTTCCTGATCAGCGATATAGGCGGAATTGCAGTTACAGAAAACGAAGGCAATGCACGATTGAGTTGCGCCTGGCCTTCCACGCATATAGTGGTAGTTGGGATCGAAAAAATGATTCCATCGGTGGCAGATCTTGCTTTATTCTGGCCATTACTTGCCACCTATGGAACCGGGCAATGGTTGACGGTATATAATTCGATTGTAAGCGGGCCCAGATTGGCCGGTGAAAAAGACGGTCCGGATGAAATGATTGTTATCCTGCTCGATAATGGTCGAACAAACCTGCTGGCAAATCCCAAAACCAGGGAGAGTCTCTATTGTATCCGTTGCGGTGCCTGCCTGAATGCTTGTCCGGTTTATAAAAATATAGGCGGACATTCCTACGGAACCACCTACAGTGGACCAATTGGGAGTGTGATTACTCCGCATTTAAAGGGGATGGATGAATGGAAACACCTGAGCCATGCTTCCTCGCTTTGTGGTAATTGTACAGAAGTGTGTTCGGTGAAAATCAACCTGCACGAATTATTGTTGGAAAATCGCGCTGAAGCAGTTCAGGAAGGGTACAGTTCATTTACCGAACGTATGGCCTGGAAAGGATGGAAATTTGCTATGATGAAACGCAAATGGATGAATAAGGGCAGGGCGGGGATCAAAGATTGGGTAGTGAACCGGATGGTAAAGGGGTGGAATACCCATCGTTCCGATTTACATTTCCCGGAAAAGTCATTTAATCAGATTTGGCGAGATAAACACCCAACTGATTAACAATGCTGATTTATTGCCCCGAACCTTCTCCACGATTAGCGTATGTTCTTGACTTTATCAGTCAGGAAATCCTGTTTGAAGAAGCGAAAATTTGCAGTGATGCAGAAGTTTTCAGGCATTATGATGGCATCCGGATCAATTACAGTGAAACTGTTTTTGATGAATTGAATTATCAGATTATTCCGCATGGCTTGTTAAAAGAAACCGGTGTTGCACAACAGCATATTAAGATTGGTCGCTGGAAGGAGTTGCCTGCTTTTTTTATGGCCGGAAAAGGTGAAAGATTTGATTTATTTGCTGCGATTTTTTATCTGCTCTCCCGGTATGAAGAATATCTTCCTCATCATAAAGATGAATTTGGACGGTTCTCACATACCTCCTCCCTCGCATTTAAAGAAGGATTTTTAGATCGTCCATTGGTGAATGAATGGCTGATTTTATGGCAGGTGGAATTGCAGGAATTATTTCCTGCCGGACTATTCAAACGCCGCAATTATAAGTTTATTCCAACCTATGATATTGATATGCTGTACAGTTATCGGGGTAAAGCCTGGTGGCGTAACCTGGGTGGGGCTGTCAGATCAATTATAAAGGGGTCTTTTTCGCAGGCAATTGAGCGTTGGAAAGTGCTGAGGGGAAAAGCAATGGATCCGTACGATGCCTATGAATGGCTGGATGCGCTTCATTTATACTGTCGTGTAAAACCGATTTATTTTTTTCTGGTTGCACAAAAACAAGTGGGATTGGATAAGAATATTCCCACCTCCTATAAGCCTTTTCAGGAGATGATAAATTATTATGCTTCAGTGTATAAAATCGGGTTACATCCCTCCTGGCAAAGCAGTGTGGAAGACAGCAATAAAATCATTAAGGAAGAGAAGGAATGGTTGGAAGTTATTGCCGATATCGATATAGAAAAAAGCAGACAGCATTTTATAAAATTCAGTTTACCCGATGGATACCAACGATTGCTGGATGTTGGGATTGAAAAAGATTATTCCATGGGGTTTGGAACTATCAATGGTTTTAGGGCATCTGTAGCGTCCTCTTTTTATTGGTATAATCTGGAAACAAATTCAGCAACCAGTTTGCGGATTTATCCCTTTTGCTTTATGGATGCGAATGCTTTTTTTGAACAGAAGCTGACACCGCAGCAGGGATATACCGAGTTGATGAAATATTATGCAGCGGTAAAAAAAGTACGCGGATGTTTTATTACTATCTGGCATAATAGTTTTCTCGGAACCGATCCTCAGTTTAAAGGCTGGCGTGAACTCTATGAGATATTTATGAAAGAAGATGCTTACTGGGACGCCACCGGCTGATCAGTTGTAATTGCTGTTCTTTTCCGGAATGCTTCATTTACAAGGTATACCCCTACAAGCGCAACCAATCCGCCGATCAGGATAAAGGCGTTCAGCTTTTCGTTGAACAACCAGGTGCCGAGTAATAATGCAACGATCGGATTAATGTAGGCATAAATCGAAACCTGTTCTGTTGGCAGGTGTTGCAGGGCATAAAGATAGGCGATAAAGGCCAAAACAGATCCGGCAATTGCCAGATAAAGGATGGCTACCCAGGAAGGAAGAGGGATTTCATTTATAGGGATATGTTCACCTGTAATTCTGGTAACACCAAAAAGGGCTATTCCCGAAATCATCATCTGTAATCCGATGGAAAAATAGGGATTAAAAGCAAGCACCTGTTTTTTGGTATAGAGTGTTGCGAACGCCCAGCATAGGGTTCCAAATACAGAAAGAAAAATACCAAACCGAAAATCGGGATTCAGGAAATCATGCAGGTGATCGTAAAATATGATACAAATCCCGATAAAGCCCAGAATGAAACCTATAATGGATTTCAGTGTTAACTGGGAATTGCCAGCAATCAGGGCTATTATTACCAGCCAGAGTGGAAATACAGCTCCTATTATTGCAGCCAAACCACTGGAAATATACTTTACTCCCCAGGTTGATAAACTGTTACTGAGAAAGAAATTCAGAAAGCTCAGGATTAGTATCGGCCACCATTCTTTTCCTCTGGGAAATGCACGTCCCTTGAAAAGAAAAAAGATAATATAGATGGCGCCACCCAGACATTGCCGGATACTGGCTAATTGCAAAGCAGGCATATATTGAACGCCTGCTTTGGAACCTACCCAGGTGGTGCCCCATAAAAAACTGACTGCCGCCAGCGCAATCAATGCTTTGGCATGTGTGCCTTTTTTTTGAAAGGTCAGCGGGTTGATGGATGCCAGCAGTTTGGACAATAGGACAGTTGACTTTTTTAATGTTTAAAGTGACGCATGCCGGTCATCACCATCGCTAACTGGTGTTGCTGGCAATATTCAACGGAGTCTTTATCGCGGATAGAACCACCGGGTTGAATAAAAGCTTCAATTCCTGCTTCATGTCCCATTTGCACGCAATCGTTAAAAGGGAAAAATGCATCACTGGCCAGTACTGCACCTTTCAGATCAAAGGAGAATTGCTTTGATTTTTCAATAGCCTGACGCAGGGAATCAATTCGACTGGTTTGTCCGCATCCTTTTCCAATAAGTTGTTTGTTTTTAACAAGCGCGATTGCATTACTCTTCAGGTGTTTGCAAACCAGGTTGGCGAAGGCAAGGTCTTCCTTTTCAATTTCTGTGCTTGGACGTCCGCCGGCTTCTTCCCATTTTTCGAAATTACCCTCATCGTTTTGCTGTACCAATACACCGTTCAACATAGATTTGTATTGATGGGTATTGTTGACTGCTTGTTTTTGTTGAAGAAGGATGCGGTTCTTTTTTGTCTTCAGAATATCAAGGGCTGATTGCTCGAATTGTGGTGCAATCAGTACTTCGAAAAAGATTTCATTGATGGCATTGGCTGTGGTGCTGTCGATGGTTCCGTTGCAAACCAATACACCACCGAAAGCACTTTCCGGATCACCTGCCAAAGCTGAATCCCAGGCTTGTTTAACGCTTGGTCTGGCTGCAATGCCACACACATTGGTATGTTTGATGATGGCAAATGTGAATTCATTCTTGTTTGTTGATTGAAACTCACGAATCAATTGTACCGCCGCATCCACATCCACCAGATTGTTATAGGAAAGTTCCTTACCGTTTAACTGATTGAAAAGTTGATCAAGCTGGCCATAAAATATTCCCTGCTGATGCGGGTTTTCACCGTAGCGCATGATTTTCGGGTTGGGTATGGAAGCCAGAAAATAAGTATCCTGTTGGGGCGTAAAATAATGGGAGATGGCTACATCATAATGTGCACATACTTCAAATGCTTTGGCAGCAAAATGTCGACGTTGTTCCAGTGTGGTGGCGCCATTTTGATCACGAAGCATATTTTCCAGCAGACTGTAATCCTGTTTGGAAGCAATTACCACCACATCGCGATGGTTTTTTGCAGCTCCGCGGATCATGGATGGTCCGCCTATATCTATCTTTTCAATAATAGATTGTTCATCACTGGTATTGGCAACAGTTTCTTCAAATGGGTAGAGGTCGACGATTACCAGGTCGAGTTCCGGAATTTCGAATTCCTTCATTTCACTGAGATCCTGTTCGTTGGCTCTTCTTCCGAGTATGCCTCCAAAAATTTTCGGATGCAGGGTTTTTACCCTTCCCCCAAGAATGGAAGGGTAGGAGGTAACAGATTCCACCGGAACGCAGGGAAGATTCAGTTTTTCAATGAATTGCTGGGTACCACCGGTTGAGTAGATGGTTACACCCTGTTCATGAAGGAGGCGAACGAGGGGTTCTAATCCGTCTTTGTAGAAAACGGAAATCAATGCAGACTGAATCTTCTTGTTCATTGTTGCGAGTTAACTGTTTAAAGATGGGGCAGACAAAGCTTCGATTGAAGGCGCAAAGCTACGGTTTCGGATTCATTTTTCCGGCAATGGATTGGGTTTTTAGGGGGATAGAGATTTGATCAAAGCACCTTTTTCCCATGTGTTATGAACAGGAATTCCGGCTTGTTTTAGTTGTCGGGACCATCGGATTGCACGGATTTCGGGTATTGATCCATCCAGAATTATTAATCCGGGCTGCGTTTTGTTTTCTAGCAGTGGCGCCAGGCTGTGTATGTTTTTTGTTAGCAGGAGGAATTGGGGTTTTGTTTTAAGGAGTACTGGCAATTCCTGTTGAAAGTGGGGAATTCCAATACGTTGTTGTTGATGGGTGATCAATTTTTGGGTGGAATAGTGTTTTTCTTTAATCCCAAGGACGCGCATGCTGGCTGGTATTGCCGGATGGGTGGATGGAGAAAATTGATTCAGGTAGAACTGGCTATGGTTCCCCCTGATCAGAGCAGTTATAGATTTTCCTGGAAGATGGTATACAAGCAATAGTTGTTGTTTTCGGTATTGATAGTTCTGATAAAATTGAATGCATGCAAACAACAGGCAGCTGGTTAGTAGGGATAGGAAGAGTTTTTGATTTCGGGTTTTCATCCAGCCACTAAATAGAAAGATGATAAGGTAGGCAAGAATTACCTGCGATTGGCTCCAGTTTATATTCTGAATTACTGCACCGGGTAATTTACTGATTTGAGTTATTCCCAGATTCATCCAGTTGATGAGCGTGGAGCTTAGTTGGCCGATCAGTGGCATAGGCAGGCCAATAAGTTCCGTTATCCATAAAATCAGGGTTCCGATCAGGGCAAAACTGGATAGCGGCACGGCCAGCAAATTGGCAGGAAGAAAATATACGGGTATCTGATGAAAGAGGGTGATGCAAAGTGGGATTGTTAATAGTTGGGCGGCAAGGGTTACTGCAGTAAGTTCCCAGATCGCTTTCATCAGCGGGTGCTTTGGTTGAATCAGTTTTTCAATTCTGGGCTGATATAAAACGATACTGAGCAGGGCTGCAAATGATAGTAGGAAACCCGCATCCCAGATCCAGAAGGGATCAATCAGCAGTAATAGGAATGCTGTAAGCGAAATGGATTGTAGGGATGCGAGAGGTTTTCGTATTATTTTGGCAAAGAGAACAAAACTGAACATGACTGCTGCCCTGATTATGGAACCGGCGCTTCCTGCAACAGCTGAGAAAAACCAGATGAAACTTAGCACCAGTCCGAATTTTATCCATTTGCTTACGGGGAATCTGGATTCAGGAAAAATCAGGATTCTTTGTAGGATTAGAAAAATCAGCCCGAGATGCATTCCGGAAACTGCGATCACATGAACTACTCCGGTTTGTGAGTATGTAGTAAGCAGGTCTTTATCCACCTCTTCGCGATAACCGATCAACAGGGCTTTTGCCAATTGGTTATGTGGTTGGGGGATGTTATTGTCCATCGCTTTATGCGCAGCTTTCTGAGCTTTTGTAAGCCAAATTTTGTAACGGTTGGATATTTTTGGAGAGAATGAGATGAGTTTGTTACTATTGAGATAGATCTGATGAAAAATATTTTTCTTTTTATTGTATTCAGCAAAATCAAAACTGCCTGGATTTCCGGTGGGATTCAGGGTTTTTAATTTTTCTGATGGTAAAAGGTAAAGATTACCGGGTTGGATATTTTCAGCCTGATTTAAGGGGAGGTAGAGCAGGAAACGGCCTTTGGCGGAATTGAGTTGTCCGTTTTTAAGAACCTGGGTTTTCACTTTCATGGTGAATCGGGCGGATTTGGATCCCAGAGCAGGCAGGGTTTCGGATTCTGCAGCCAGGAGCAGACTGTTTTCTATTTGATGGCCAAACCAGTTGGACTGCTGTCGCTGATCCTGGCGTATGGCTTGATGGATTCCGGTACATACCAATAACAGATTGAGGAAAATTCCGAATAAATTGGTGGAAGCTGGGACCTGTTTTTTAATGAGGAAGTGAAAGCAGATAGTTAAGGTGAGCAGGGTGAAGCAGGACAGGCTGGATGTGAAGGTGGGGATACTGTTTACCTGTTCTGACAAAAGAATACCTCCGCAATAGGGTAATAAAAGACGGATAAAGGGGGCTGCCATCCAGGGAACTGCTTTTTTCTGCATTCCCGAAAACTACAGCTCCCTTTACTGGTGGTCAAGGGTTTTTTAACCCTTTTAAGTGTCAGACAGGTGTTAGAACGTTGTTAGACAGGTGTCAGATAGGTGTTGGAACACTCTGAGACATGTGTCTGATACCTGTTGGAACTGGTGTCTGACGTTTTGGAGCCGGGCGTCTGACTTTTTTAGCGTGGGCCAGGGGGTCTTTTTCTTCATCCCGGAATCCCAAAGCAAGGATCAATACGGCGCTCATTCCTTTATCTGTTAAGCCCAGTACATTATCTACAGCAGCAGGATTAAATCCTTCCATCGGCGTGCTGTCAATTTTTTCGAGTGCCGCTGCCGCAGTTGCAAATCCCAACGCGATATAAGCCTGGCGTGCATTCCATTGAAACTGCTGTTCCGGAGTTTTAGCCTTTATACTATTCAAAATCGCGGATTTAAAATTGTCGAGCGTGCTTATATCTATGTTGCGGGTTGATGCTATATTATTAATATAGGCATCAACCTGTTGTTGCGAAATTGTATTCCAGGCTGCAAATACTAACAGTGCCCCACTTTCCGTAATCTGTGGCTGATTGTGCGCAGCTGGTGCTAATTTTTCCCTGATTGTTTTGTCCTCTAGCAGAAACACATCAAAAGGTTGAAGTCCGAGAGAGGATGGCGCCAGTCGAACCGCTTCCAGAATATTTTGAAGAGGCGCTTCCGGTACTGGAGCTCCATTGTATCGTTTGGTAGCATATCGCCAATTCAGATGATCGAGATAACTCATATAATAAGTTTTAATCTATTTAAATTGTACATACAATGTTCAAACATCGTTCCGTTTCTTTGAGTCTGACAAAATTTCAGTCTACCCGACGGGTACCCGTGGGGTGCAAAAAAAATCCCCTGACCGACGGGGCAGGGGATTTTAACATTGTTAAAAAACACTATTTACTCAGGTACATCGAGCGGTCTTTGTAAAGCTGACGGAAATAAGGATCCCGAAGATCTTTAATGAAGCGGATCGCTTCACCCGTGCTCTTCATTTCCGGACCGAGCTCTTTATTCACCCCCGGGAATTTATTAAAGCTGAAAACTGGTTCTTTAATTGCAAATCCTTTCAGTTTTTTCTCGAATTTGAAATCGGTGAGTTTGTTGACTCCCAGCATCACTTTAGTTGCCACATTCAGATAAGGAATCTGATAGGCTTTCGCAATAAACGGAGTGGTGCGGGAAGCACGCGGATTAGCTTCAATCACAAATACTTTCCCATCTTTCACCGCAAACTGGATATTGATCAATCCTTTAATATTCAGTGCCCGGGCAATTTTTTCAGAATAATATTCAAGTGTAGTCACTTCCAGCGGTGTAAGATTGAAAGCTGGCAATACAGCATTCGAATCACCGGAGTGAATCCCGGCTGGTTCAATATGCTCCATCACCCCCATTACATGGAAATTTTCGCCATCAAAAATCGCATCTACTTCGGCTTCCTGGCATCGATCCAGAAAATGATCGATCAGAATTTTATTACCGGGTATATGTTTCAACAGGCTCACCACTGCTTTTTCCACTTCTTCATCGTTGATCACAATCCGCATCCTTTGTCCGCCTAACACATAGGATGGCCGAACCAATACCGGATACCCAACCCGATTCGCCACTACCACTGCTTCATCCACATCAAAAGCAGTTCCATAATCCGGGTACGGAATACCGAGTTCTTTCAGCATATCACTGAAGCGGCCGCGGTCTTCGGCGATATCCATATTATCGAAAGATGTTCCAATGATTTTGATCCCTTTTGCATGCAGGCGCTCTGCCAGCTTAAGTGCTGTTTGTCCGCCTAATTGCACAATCACACCTTCGGGCTGTTCATGTTCGATAATCTCCCAGAGATGTTCCCAGAAAACAGGTTCGAAATATAATTTATCTGCGATATCAAAATCAGTAGAAACGGTTTCAGGATTACAATTCACCATGATAGCTTCAAAACCGGACTCTTTGATCGCCAGTAATCCGTGTACACAACAATAGTCAAACTCAATACCCTGACCGATTCTGTTTGGACCAGAACCCAGGACAATTATTTTTTTCTTATCGCTTACCTTGCTTTCATTTTCACCACCTTCTTCGAAAGTGGAATAGAAATATGGTGTTTTCGCTTCAAATTCTGCAGCACAGGTGTCTACCATTTTGAAAACCCGGCGAATTCCGGCTTCCTTTCGTTTGGCATACAATTCATCTTCATGTCCATCCTGCATGATGCGGCAAATCTGCTCATCACTGAAACCATGAATTTTTGCTTCGCGAATTAATTCCATAGGGATGGTTGCCAGCTTGAATTTGGCAATCTCCTTTTCCAGATTAACAATTTTCTGGATTTCATAAAGGAACCAGCGATCAATTCCGTTGGTTGCTTTTACAATTGTATTGATACTTACACCCAGCATCAGGGCATCTTTAATACGGAAGATGCGATCCCATTTCGGTGTTTTAATGTATTCAATCAGTTCCTCTGCATGCATTTGACTTTTGCCATAATAGCCAAGTCCCACTGCATTATTTTCCAGACTCTGGCAGGCTTTCTGCACAGCTTCGGTGAAACTGCGGCCAATACCCATTACTTCTCCTACGCTTTTCATCTGTAGACCGAGCGTATCATTGGCTCCTTTGAATTTATCGAAGTTCCAGCGGGGGATTTTTACAATTACATAATCCAGCGCCGGCTCAAAATAAGCAGAAGTGCTCTTGGTGATCTGGTTTTCCAATTCATCCAGCGAATATCCTATGGCCAGTTTTGCCGCGATTTTAGCAATAGGATAACCGGTGGCTTTGGAAGCAAGGGCGGAGGAGCGGCTTACCCGTGGATTGATTTCAATCGCTATTATTTCCTCTGTTGCAGGGTTCAGTGCAAATTGAACATTACATCCGCCTGCGAAATTGCCCAGATCCCGCATCATTGCGATAGCAGTATTCCGCATCAGTTGAAAAGCTGTGTCGGAAAGTGTCATTGCCGGTGCCACGGTTATTGAATCTCCGGTATGCACACCCATTGGGTCAAAATTCTCAACTGTACAGATAATAACCACATTGTCATTGGCATCCCGAAGCAGTTCCAATTCGAATTCTTTCCATCCCAAAACTGCCTGCTCAACCAGCACTTCATGTATTGGGGAAGCCTGTAAACCACGATTCAGGGCTTCATCCAGATCTTCTTTATCATGTACAAATCCGCCGCCTGTTCCACCCAATGTAAAGGAGGGGCGAATTACAAGCGGGAATCCAATCTGCTGAGCGAATTCTTTACCTTCCAGAAAACTATTGGCAGTTTTTGCAGTAGCAACAGGCACTCCCATTTGAATCATCCACTGACGGAATTTTTCCCGATCTTCTGCTTTATCGATGGCTTTGATATCTACCCCTATCAGGCGTACTCCATATTTCTCCCATACTCCGAGGTCTTCAGCTTCTTTGGCCAGGTTGAGGGCAGTTTGCCCACCCATGGTAGGAAGTACTGCATCGATCTGGTTTTCTTCCAGTATCTGTTCTATACTCTCAACGGTAAGGGGCAAAAGATAAACCCGGTCGGCCATCATGGGGTCGGTCATAATGGTAGCCGGATTACTGTTAATAAGGATCACTTTGATTCCTTCTTCACGTAAACTACGAGCTGCCTGGGTTCCGGAATAATCAAATTCGCAGGCTTGTCCGATAATAATGGGTCCTGATCCTATGATCAGAACGGATTTGATGGAATTGTCTTTTGGCATTGTTGCGGAAAAATAAATTGCGCAAAAGTACGGCCCGGGAGGCAATTTTCCCGATTAATTTTCCTGCCTTCGCTAAAGTTACGGCAGGCGAGGCCTGCGAGGGGTTCATTTTGTTCACCCGACCGGTGGAGGGCAACAAAACAAAAAGGCCTCCACCGAAGTGAAGGCCTGCATTATGTAAACGAGATGCATCAGCTATTATGATAAGCCGCCATCTCGATATCGTCCAGCAATACCTTCCCTTTCCGAACCTCGGCCTTGCGGACCGCCCGGGTTTGTTTTTCATCCTGTTTGCTAAGGATCTTAAACATCCATTTCTGTTTTGCCTCCTGACCTTTAAAAGCCCCGATCAGGGATCCTATCACCATTACTGTCATCACAACTGCTTTTTGTTGGAATCTTTTCATACCATTCTTTTTAACCTTTAACAAATACTGCTATTACATCAATGCACTAATCTATAGACACAGATATAACAACAAACGCTGTTCCATGTTTGCAAAAGACATACCTAAAATGTAGATTTATTTTAATTTAACAAGTTGTTTAAACAACTAAAACTTTTCCACTTCGAACTTCCCACTTCCCACTTCTAACTTCTCACTTACCTTTGTCCCTTTATCAAAAAAATAAGGATGATTCGACAAACCCTTCTTGCCCTATTCATTTGTAGTATAAGCCAGGCTCAGTTTACCGAAAATCCAACTTATCCAAAAGGGTATTTCCGAAATCCTCTTGGTATCCCGATTAGTCTAAGTGGTAATTTTGGTGAACTCCGTCCCAATCATTACCACATGGGACTGGATCTTAAAACGGAAAGAAGGGAAAATCTTTCAGTTTATGCAGCTGCAGAAGGTTATATAAGCAGGATCAAAGTTGAACCGGGTGGATTCGGAAGAGCGATTTATGTTAACCATCCAAACGGATTTACAACTGTTTATTGTCATTTGAATAATTTTTTCCCGGGCCTTGAAAACTGGGTGAAAAGCCTGCAGTACCAGAAAGAATCCTGGTACCTTAATGAAGTAGTTCCGGCAGATCAATTTCCTGTACAAAAAGGACAATTGCTGGCATATAGTGGAAATACAGGCGGTTCTCAGGCACCCCACCTGCATTTTGAAATCAGACGAACAGCTGATGAAGTGAATCTGAATCCCATGTTATTCGGATTTCCCATCACGGATAACACGCTTCCAACTATTCTTCGGGTAGCCATATATGATAGAAACCAATCGGTTTTTGAACAAAACCCAAGAGTACTATCCGTGGCTAATAAAGGAAACGGAAATTATACTGCACCACTTCAAACGGTGAATTCATCCAAAATAAGTCTGGCATTAACCACTTATGATACACATACAGGCTCCTCCAATCTGAATGGTGTTTACGAGGCAGTATTATATGATGAACTGGAAGCTATTGTCGGATTCCGCATGGATCAGATTAGCTACGAAGCTACCCGTTACCTTAATGCACATATTGATTATAAAACCAAACAACGCGGAGGCCCTTATCTTCAGCATCTGAGTGAATTACCGGGTTATATGCATTCCATATATACCCGGTTCAATGGAGATGGCGTAATTGATTTATCAGACGGTTTGGTTCATGAACTTTCCATCGTTGTTAAGGATGCATATGGAAATGCTTCAACAGTTAAACTGCCGATTAAATACAGTGGCAACCAGTCAACTGCCATAACAGCATCTGGAAAACGCTTTTACCCTCTCATGCTGGATATTTTTGAATCGGAAGATTGTGAATTCATCATTGGGGAAAGAACTTTGTATGATTCCGTTAGCATATCATATAAAAGACAGGCAGCAATCGGATCCGGTACTATTTCTGCCCTGCATACAATCGGATCTTTGTCTGTCCCTTTACAAGATGCCATGTTGGTTCGCATAAAAGTTGCAGACTCGGTTAATAATGCGGATAGATCAAAAATTGTTATGCAACGGATTGCCGGTTCCAGAAAGGAAGTACAGAAAGTGAGCTGGGATGAAAACTGGGCCATGGCTGGTTTCCGTGATTTTGGTGCCTTTCAATTGGTGGTTGACACTACAGCCCCTGAAATTATTCCGGTTGGATTTAAAGACGGTTCCAGCCTTTCCGCAGCTTCCCGTGTTGTTTTTACCGTACGCGATAACCTGGGAAAATGGAAAGTTACCCGAACCGAACTCGATGGATCATGGATTCGGTTTACCAATGATAAAGGGCGAAATTTTGTTTACATATTTGATGAACGCTTCAGTGTTGGCGAACATGAATTGAGGGTGGTGGCAGTTGATGAAGCAGGAAATGAAACGGACGTGAAGTGGAAGGTGAGGAGATAGGAGGAGGGGAGGGGAAAGAGGTGAAAAGGAGAAAACAACTACGCGATGAATAAACTTGAGGCGGGCATAAAAGCACCGGCATTTAATGGCAAAGATCAGAATGGAAATACGATACGTCTTTCCGATTTTAAAGGAAAAAAAATTGCTCTTTATTTTTATCCGCAGGATATGACACCGACTTGTACGGTGCAGGCTTGTAATCTTCGCGATAATTTTTCATTGCTTCAGCAAAACGGGATTCAGATAATCGGTGTTTCACCGGATGACAGTACCAGTCACAAAAAATTTGAAGAACGAAACCAACTCCCTTTTCCGTTAATTGCTGATACAAAACATGCTATCATTGAGAAATTTGGTGTTTGGGGTGAGAAACAACTCTATGGAAGAAAATACATGGGACTCCATCGCACTACCTTTTTGATAGATGAAAAAGGGATCATTCAAAAAGTATTTCTTAAACCCAAAAGCAAGCAACATGCCGAAGAAATAATTGCTTCATTCTGCAGTTGAATCCCCTCTTTAGGGGATTAGATTAAGGTAAAGGGGGGATTGTATACGACACCTAACCAAACTAGTTTTGGGCTTCAAAATAGGTATATGAACAAGTCCTCCTTACTAAAAAAATGGTGCTGGGCCCTCCTGGTGGTGTTCTCCGCCAGCGGGGATGCGATCAGTAACCGTCTGCAGCAGAAAATGGTTGTTCCGTCTGAAGCTCCTCAGGTGGAACCGATTATCCTGTTTCTTTTACAATGAACGGATTAGAATTGGTTAATTTCAGTCTATAAGTTCAACTTACTATGTTCAGGCTGCGGTTTTTCACAGTGTTTTTTTTGTACAGCTATTTTGCCTCTGCCCAGCATTCTCCTTATATTTTCAGGCAGATTACTGTAAAAGATGGACTTTCCAATAACCGGGTCAATTGTATTCTGCAGGATCATCTAGGTTTTACCTGGATTGGCACTGATGATGGATTAAACCGGTTTGATGGAAATGCATTTACCATTTTCAGGCATGAACCTGGCAATTCCGCCACTTTGGGCGGCAATATTATCCTTGATCTCTGTGAAGACAAAAATGGTGTTTTATGGATTGCAACGGGAGATGGTGGTTTATGCCGATTTAATCGCTCAGCAGCCCCCTCCCGCCAATTCAAAAATTTCCGTCATAATCCGGGTGATTCCGCTTCTATTCCGGTTAACACCATAAATGCAATGCTGCCGGATGGCAAACAATTTATCTGGCTTGCAACAAGTGGTTCCGGCATCCTTCGTTTTAATACCATAACCAATGAATTTATACGTATTGGTGGATTACCAAGAACAACCATAACAGATCTATGTTTCGATAAATTTGGTATGATCTGGGCGGGTACTCAGGGCGGTGGTTATATAAAACTTGATCCGGGCAGCCAAAGAATCTGGTTTGATGAAAAGTATAGCAATCCATATGATAAGCTTCCACATGTAGCAGTCACCAATTTATACAAAGACAAACGTAACAATATCTGGTTAGCATCATGGGATCCTGTTCTTTATCAGGTGGGTGTGCCAGATCAAAATAAACAGGGTGTTCACACTACCATCATTGGAAAGCTGGAACCAGGAAATGAACCTACTTCTTTTACTGATGCAGGTAGTTCGGATTTCTGGGTTGGCACTAAAAAATCCGGCATTCGGATCTTCAGATCATCGGAAAACAGGTGGGAGGAAATCAAAGCACAAGCAGATGATTTTAGCAGTCTTGGATCCAATACTGTTTACTGCCTTTATAGAGATAAAGATGAGCATATCTGGATTGGGACCGATAAAGGTATCAGCCTCTATATTCCAACGGGTTCCCAACTTAGCCCTGTTCGTTTGCCAGATGTTGCCGGAACGGGTAATCAACAGGTACATGATTTCCTGTCATTGACAGATAAAAAAATCTGGATTGGAACAAACGATGGTTTATATGAATGGCAGAATAATCGGCTGAATTATATTCCCCTTCGATGGAAGAATAAAAGACTTGCAGCAACTTCTCTATTTCATTCGGCCAATGGAAAACGTTATATAGGAACTGATTATTCTTTATTTGAGTGGGATAGCCAAACGCAGAAAATAAAATTGCTGCCAAATACAGACAAAGACATCGTCATGAAACAATTAATCGCATCCAGAATTGTTTCAATTGAAGAAGACTCTATTGATGGATCTGCAGCCATAATTGCATCACCCTACGGCCATTTTTTAACCTATTATAATAATGCAAAATCCAGATGGATCAGCCGGTTTGATACGGTTACTCGAATCGTTCCGGACTTTCAGATTAAAGATAACCTGATTCATAAAATTTATAAAGATCCCGCAGGTCATTTGTGGCTTGCTACAACCAAAAATGGTTTAGGGGAATGGATCAGATCAAAAAAACAATTTGAATATCATATTAATCATCCGGGAAACCCGAGTTCCATTACCAATAATCATGTGAATGATATCATAGCCGACAGCTCCGGAAAAATATGGCTGGCAACCTATGGCGGCGGATTAAATAAATATGATCCTGTCTCCAGCATTTTTACTTATATCCGGAATAGTCCTAATTTATTGGAGAGCTTATGTGTTGACAATAAACAACGCATCTGGATGTTGGGGAACGGGGAATTATTTGCCTATGATCCAACTTCTGATCAGATCCGATCCTTTGCAAATGCGCTGGGTGTAAACAGAGGACAGTTATGTGGTTGGCTTAAGGTTGATCCGGATGGTTATCTGCTGATAGGTGGTAAAGATTTTTTTATTCGTGTTCACCCTGACTCACTTCAGCAACCGGTGGTTCACCCTTCTGTACAATTCACGGATTTGCAGGTTTTTGATACTTCTTTTTATCATCAGCTTAGCTCTTCGCAAAGAATTCGTTTGGCGCATAATCAAAATTACCTGTCCATTCATTATTCAGCTCCCTGGTATCGTCAGAAATTGTACTATCAATATAAACTGGAGGGAGTTGATCCTGGCTGGATTGATGCCGGAACGCAACAAAAAACTGCCTATCAGCAACTGGCTCCTGGAACTTATCGGTTTCTTGTAAGATCTTCCAGTATTCCCGGTATCTGGAATTCAAATCCATCCATTTTAATAATTGAACTGGTACCGCCTTTCTGGCAACGGTGGTGGTTTTTTGTTATTCTAACTGCTGCAATAAGTGCTTTAATTTATGTTATCTACCGGTATAGAATAAACGAATTGGTTAAAAGGCAGACAATCCGAAATAGAATAGCACAGGATCTGCATGATAATCTTGGCTCTACTTTAAGCAGTATTTCAGTTTATAGTCAGGTGGCAAAAATTTATAAAGAGCAGCAAAAAGATACCGAATTGAATGATACCCTCCAACGGATAGGATCCACATCCGGCGAAATGATATCTGAAATGAATGATATTGTATGGGCAATCAATCCAAGGAATGATAATATGGAAAAGATTATTCAGCGCATGGATTCTTTTGCCCGCCCATTGCTGAAAGCAGCTTGTATTTCTTTTGATTTACAGCATTCTCCCGATATAAAACCAATAGTACTGGAAATGGAGCAGCGTAAAAATCTATACCTCATCTTTAAGGAAAGTGTAACTAATGCAATAAAATACAGTGAAGCATCAGAAATGCAGGTTAATATTGCGCGTAACGGTAAATTTCTGATTATGGATATAAAGGATAACGGGAAGGGGTTTGATCCGGCGTTGAATAAAAATGCAAACCGACTCAGTTTATCCGGCAATGGGCTGCGGAATATGAGAAACAGGGCAAAGGAACTGAATGGAAAGCTTATTATTGATTCTGCACCGGGACAGGGAACCAGTCTTCAGTTCAGCTTTCCTTTCACCTGATTTGGGGATATGAACAAAGAATCAGTTCCATTAGATTTGTAGGAACACAGGTTTATGAGTCTTCGCATTACCATATTTGACGATAACAAAAATATTCGGGAAAGTATCCGGATGTTATTGGAAACACTTCCGGATTTTGAGGTCGTGGGCTCTTATTGCCATGTATTGGATTGTGTGGAGGATGTGAAGGAGTCAAGACCCGATGTTATTCTCATGGATATTGAAATGCCGGGAATGACCGGGATTGCCGCTCTGATCAGGTTGCGCAGGGAATTTCCAAATATCCAGGTGTTGATGCAAACTGTTTTTGAGGATGATGAGCGGGTTTTTGACAGTATTTGTGCCGGAGCATCCGGATATATTCTGAAAAACCAGTTAAATACCAAACTCGTGGATGCTATTAGAGAATTACAATTTGGCGGATCTCCCATGTCACCTTCCATAGCAAGAAAGGTGATGAATAAGCTGCAATCTATCCCGCAGCATATTCGTCCGGAGGCTGCTCCCGATTACCACCTCACTCCAAGAGAAAAAGATGTATTATCCTGTCTTGTAAACGGACTCAGTTATAAAATGATAGCTGCTGATTTGAATATAAGCTATGAAACAGTTCGGTCACATGTGAAAAAAATCTACGAAAAACTTCATGTGGCATCACTCACAGAGATGGTTGCCAAAGCTATCAATCAACGTATAGTGTAGTATTTTTTATATAATTAAATCTTATCAGGATGAAATCAATTTTATTCTCCTGGTTGCTTTTTTGTGCAACCATGGGGCAACAATTGCATGCGCAATCAATTCCCGTTTCTACACAAGTACAGCTTGATTTTCGGGAAAAAGGAAAAGGGAATCCCACTACCATTTTATTTCTCCATGGATTTTCCGATTCCTGGTTTTCCTATTCAGAAATTTTGGACAAGCTTCCACGGAAATACCATTCTATCGCACTTAGTTTAAGGGGCCATGGAGATTCACCCAAACCACCAACAGGTTATAGTCCGGATGATATGGCAAAGGATATTGTTCATTTTCTGAACAAACGAGGAATTGACAAAGTGATTGTGGTAGGGCATTCAATGGGATCAACGGTGGCTATGCAACTGGCTATCAGATACCCGGAACGAACCCATGCGCTTATTCTGCTTGCAGCCTTTGCCACTTTTAATGATAAAACATTTATGCCTTCTTTCGTGGAAGCCATCGAACAATTAAAAGACCCCGTTGATATTAATTTTATTAAGGAGTTTCAGGAAAGCACTATTCTGAAGCCGGTACCTCCTGCATTTATGAAAAATGTAATAAACGAAAGCAGAAAATTAACTGCGTCTGTTTGGAAAGAAACTATTCAAAGTTTGATAAAAGCTGATTATGAAAATCGACTATCTGCTTATACTAAACCTGTTTTACTTATCTGGGGAGATGCAGATCAAATGGCACTTGAAGATGATCAGCAAAGACTCCTGAAAGCCTTTCCCAATGTACGTCTCCTTCGATATGAAAGTATCGGTCATGCAGTGCATTGGGAGGCTCCTGATCGTGTTGCCCGAGATATCAAAGGCTTTCTTGAATTTATCCAGTCTTCACCGGAATAGGGTAGAACAAACACAGGTTCGGGCATTGTTTTCAGTCTTTCAAATAAGCAGATTTGTGTCTTAATTTTTAAACCTTCAAGTATGAAAAAGTTGAGACCATTTATTTTGTTTGGAGTATTAGGCAGCCTTATCTTATCAGCCTGTAATCGAAATGATTCTCCAGAAGTGAAAAAGGATATTTACTCCAATAAGGTAGTGTTGGATTGGAATCAAGCTATCATAACAGCGATGGGTGGACCACAATATCAACACTCCTTACTTGCTTCAAGGGTAGGCGCGATGGTTCATCTTGCCATGCATGATGCAGTAAATGCTGCAAGACCTACCTTTACTTCTTATGCTTACTTTGGAAAAAATGAAAAGGCAGATCCGGTAGCTGCTGCTGCTGGTGCGGCACATGGAGTATTGAGAAGTTTGTTCGTTGAACATGCAGCAGTTCTGGACTCCCTTCTGCTGGCTTCTTTGAATGATGTAAAAGGGGAAGATGCAAAACTGGCGGGGCTGGAACTTGGAACAGGGGCAGCTCAATCAATTTTGGCTTTAAGAGCTGATGATGGTGCATTATTGGATCCGATTGCACCGGTTGAGCCGTCTGAACAGGCAGGTGTTTATCAGACCGTTCCGCCCTTTGTCTTCATTTTTGCCCCCCATTGGAAAACAATGAAATTATTCGGCTTGCAAAAACAGGATCAGTTTCGTCCCGTTGCTCCTCCGGCCTTAACAAGTGAAGCATATACCATTGCATTTAACGAAGTAAAATCTGTTGGACAATTGGGGAGCACCATCCGTTCAGCAGAGCAGACAGAGCAGGCTCAGTTCTGGTATGAATTTTCAGAAATGGGATGGAACCGCGTAGCCAGGATTGCCATTGCTTCAAAAAAGATTGGATTGATAGAATCGGCCCGCATAATGGCCCTTGTAAATATGGCACTAGCTGATTCTTACACTGCAGGTTGGGATGCCAAATTTTATTACAATTTATGGAGACCATATACTGCCATCAGAAAAGCTGCCATTGATGGCAATACAGAAACAATCGCAGACCTGAACTGGGAGCCTGTTCTACCAACTCCACCTGTCCAGGATTATCCCTCTACACACAGTGTTCTTGGCAATGCAGGTGCAACTGTTTTAACCAGTCTGATTGGTAATAAAACTCCCTTCACCATGGGATCTCCAACAGCTCCCGAAGGTGTAACCAGGTCATTTAAAAACTTTCTTGAAGCGGCGGATGAAAATGCGGATTCACGCGTGAGTGCCGGTATTCATTTTCGCTTTGCCAGTGAAGCCGGACAGGAGCTCGGAAATAAAATCGGAGAATATATCGTAAAGAATCACCTGAAACCGCTTTAATCAGATATTTGCATTCTAAAACCAACCAGTCATGAAATTTCTATTAGCCTTATCGCTGGGCCTTGGTTTGAGCTATTATTTTATAGCGAACGATGAGCCCAGTCTATTTTCCGCTTTACCCGCAACTCCAATCCCTGTCTATTGTGCACCATCAATGGATTGGTCAAAAATGAAGGATGATCACGGTCCTCTTATCAAAGCATTCACCCTTACGAATTTTAAGATCAGCAGTTCAGTGGATTCAGCACAACTTTACTTTGATCAGGGGCTAAGTCAGCTGTATGCATTCAATCATGGAGAAGCCGGACGGTCGTTTAAAACGGCTATCCGGTTAGACCCATCAGCTCCAATGCCTTATTGGGGATTGGCAATGGTGCTTGGTCCCAATTACAATGCCGGATTAAATCCGGCAGCATTGGATGAAATCAATGCAACAATTAAAAAAGCAAAAGAAAAATCGGGTGCTGCAACAGTTGTTGAAAAAGCATTGGTTGAAGCATTGGGTCAGCGATTTCCGAATGAACCGGTAACTGATATGAGCCCTTATAATGAGGCCTATTCAGCCGCAATGGAAAAGCTTTATCGTTCCAATCCCGGTCAGGCAGATCTTGCCGTGCTTTATATTGACGCACTGATGAATGAACATCCCTGGAATTTTTGGATGAAGGATGGAACAGCACAACCCTGGACAGCCAAAACAGTTGCAACAATAGAATCAGTTTTAAAACAATGGCCGAATCATCCGGGTGCCATTCACTATTATATTCATGCAACAGAAGCATCACAACATGCGGAAATTGCGCTGCAATATGCCGATCGTTTGGGGGCAATGGTTGCCGGGAATGGACATTTGGTGCATATGCCATCCCATACCTATATCCGGACCGGCGATTATCATAAAGGTGTGCTGGTAAATGAAGCAGCTTCCGAATCGGATAGTTTATACATCAGCCAGTGTAATGCGAATGGTTTTTATCCTATGTTATTGTATCCGCACAATATCCATTTTTTGGCAGCCTGTGCATTTCTTGAAGGAAATTCGGAGAAAGCCATGAAAGCTGCCTGGATGGTATCACGGCAGGCAGATAAAAAATACCTTGCGGATAATATCACCGTTCAGCACTTTTACAGTATTCCATTTTACGTATTGGTACAACTGGAAAAATGGGAGGAGATTCTTCGTTTACCAATGCCTGGGGAAAGTTTAACTTATCCTCGTGCCCTCTGGCATTATGCAAGAGGTATGGCATATGGGGGTAAGAGAGAATTCAGGATGGCTGCAGCTGAATTAAAGGAACTGGAGGAAATAGTATCCGGTAAATCACTGGAGAAACAACTGATATGGGATCTGAATACGGCTCAACAATTGGTGGAAATGGCCCAACTGGTGCTGACCGCTGAGTTGGATGCTCTTCAAGGTAATATACCGGTAGCTATACCCGCTTTAAAAAAAGCGATTGCATTGGAAGATCAGTTGAATTACAACGAACCACCGGATTGGTTTTTCTCCAATCGCCTCCGTTTGGGAAGCTGGTTGTTAAAATCCGGGGATTTTTCAGCTGCGGAGAAAATTTATTCCGAAGATTTACAGACCTTTAGAGAAAATGGATGGGCTTTACACGGATTGTATAAAGCTCTCCTTGCCCAGGGCAAAAAAGCCGCCGCTACAGAAGTGAAGGCGAGGTTTGATAAAGCCTGGAAATGGGCGGATATCACACTGAAATAAAGAAACATGACAAGGGGGATGTTGGTACCAACTGCACCCAGGGTAGTATGCGCTCATGAATTTGCATAAGGTTTAGTGTCCACAACATCAAAACCTACCAGAAGTGTCAGACAGGTGTTCTGACATCTCCCTTGACATGTTCTAACACTGTCCTAATGTATGTCTGACGTCTATCGTATTAAGGAAAATTCTATATGGGCGAAATTGGCGGCTAAGCGAATGAAATCGGAAAAGTTGGCCATGGTATTGGGCAATACTATACATTTATACAATACATCTTATCAGGAAATGTTGCAAAACCGACGCTGGCTTAGGCATGAATTGGCTCATGTTCGTCAGTTTCAGCAATATGGCTGGGCCCGGTTTTTATTTTTATACCTGATTGAATCAATAAAAAAGGGATATTATAAAAATCGATTTGAGGTTGAAGCCCGGGAAGCAGAGCAGGATTTTTATTTGGAGGAACGCTATTCCTTTAGTCCCCGAACCGGTCAGGAAAGAAGGATAGCCTGATCAAAGCCATTCTACTTCACCTACTTTGAATTGCCTGTCCAGACTATCACGAGTTTGCAATTCCCCTGTTTCTGTAACGCCTAAAATCCGGGTTTCGAACACAATGTTGTTTTTACGCATCCGGCAGAGCTGGTCCCGGCCGAATAAATGCAAGAGATAATCCCGATGGATTTCTTTGTGCTTTCCATTTAATAGCTGCTGCCATCGGTATTCCAGTGTCTGACAGAGTAATCGCAATTCCTGCAATAAATCCATTTTCCTCCCGGTAATTTGACGGAGAGATACCGCTTTTCTGGGTGTTTCCGGAAATGAGGTCTGATTCAAATTGATCCCTATCCCCACCACTGCAAACTGCCATTCTGGACCCAGCCATTTGTTTTCAATTAAAATTCCACCTGCCTTTCTGTCACGCCAGTATAGATCATTAGGCCATTTAACCCGGGTCTCATCACCTGCATATTCACCGAACCAACGCTGGCAACCCAGGGCCATAGCCATGCTAAGGTAAAATTGGTCAGAATGCGCCAGCTGTCTGGTTTCCAGAACAATACTTACCATAATATTAGAGGCAGGCTCACTGATCCATTGTTTTCCCATCTGTCCTTTTCCGGCAGTTTGTTCCAGGGCAAAATAGACCTGGCCATGTACTGCCTTCTGTTCCTGCAGCTGGCCCATGGCATAGTTGTTGGAGCTATCAACCGTCTCCAGTATCGTAAGCTGATGTCCGATGGGATAAATGGGCATTGGTTTGCGCAAAAGATTAGTACTTTTGATCGGGACGAATGTAGTATTTTCAGTTTTTAGTTCACTAAAAGATTAGATTATTGGAACCATTGTCAGCTTTAGCTTCACGTCAACGCAGTAGTGTGACCCGCCTTACAAAAAATGCCAAGATTCTGACCACCATTATCAAGGCTATCCAGGAAAAAAAGGGAGAAAACATCGTTTCCCTGGATCTCAGGAAGATTCATGAAGCTGTCTCCGATTTTTTTGTGATTTGCGAAGCATCATCAACCACTCAGGTAAAAGCAATTGCTGATTCCGTTGAGTATGCTGTTAAAGAAGAATTGGGTGAATTGCCATACCGGCATGAAGGGCAGCAGGCGGCGCAATGGATTCTGATCGATTATGTAAATGTAGTGGTACACGTAATGCAACCAGAAACCCGCCGGTTTTATAAATTGGAGGAAATGTGGAGCGATGCGCCCATGACGAACTTTGAATCCTAAGATTTTACCTTTCTTTTGAACAAAGGCAGGGTATAAGCATTAATTATCTATAGCTATCTAAAATATGTCACAAGAAGATCAGAAATCAAACGACAGGGGCGGATTTAACCGGATGCGGCCAAGAATGGATGGTAGTGGGAATGATCCCCGGCGCGGACCCAGATTTAATATTTACTGGGTTTGGGGGGCGCTGGCCGTAATTCTGCTTGGATTTAACCTGTTCAGTTCCTTTGCTCCAGATGCCAAACGCATCAATTTTGATGTGTTTAAAAATGAAATGCTGGCAAAGGGCGATGTTGCCAAGATCGAATTGATCAGCAACAAAAACCTTGTCCGGGTTTATATCAAACCGGAGAGTCTGAAAAAACCGTTCTATAAGGATAAACTTCCGAAAGGGTATAATCCGGCTTCCAGCGATAAAGCTCCTCAATTTGAGTTTACCATAGCTAAACCGGAAATTTTTACCGATGACCTGCGTGATTTTTATACAAAAAATCCCGAAATCAAAGAAGTTCCGCGTTATGACGAAACAGAAGGGGACTGGCTGGCGCCAATTTTCCAGTTTGTATTACCAATATTCATCATAGTGCTGATCTGGGTATTGCTCATGCGTAAAATGGGCGGCGGTGCCGGTGGCGGTGCCGGTCCGGGTGGAATTTTCAATATCGGAAAATCCAAGGCTCAGTTGTTTGATAAAGGAACAAAAGTGAATATCACATTTAATGACGTAGCCGGACTGGATGAAGCAAAAGTGGAAGTGATGGAAATCGTGGATTTCCTTAAAAATCCCAAAAAATACACCAATCTGGGTGGTAAGATTCCAAAAGGAGCTTTACTTGTAGGTCCTCCTGGTACCGGTAAAACCTTGTTGGCAAAAGCCATGGCAGGTGAAGCCCAGGTTCCCTTCTTCAGCCTCAGTGGTTCTGATTTCGTGGAAATGTTTGTTGGTGTTGGAGCAAGCCGTGTAAGAGACCTGTTCAAACAGGCCCGTGAAAAAGCACCTTGTATCATATTCATTGATGAAATTGATGCAATTGGTCGTGCCCGTGGTAAAAATGCCATTATGAGCAATGATGAAAGGGAAAGCACCCTTAACCAGTTGTTGGTTGAAATGGATGGATTCAGTGGAGAAAGTGGAATTATTGTGCTGGCTGCCACCAACCGTCCGGATGTGTTGGATACCGCCCTGCTGCGTCCGGGCCGATTCGATCGTCAGATCACTATTGACAAACCGGATGTAAAAGGAAGAGAAGCAATCTTTAAAGTTCACTTGAAACCAATCAAAGTTTCAGAGCAGGTTGATATTCATAAACTGGCTGAACAGACTCCGGGATTTGCTGGTGCGGATATTGCCAATATATGTAATGAAGCCGCACTGATTGCCGCCCGTAAAGGCAAGGAAGCAGTTGATATGAGTGATTTCCAGGATGCGGTGGACCGTGTAATAGGCGGATTGGAGAAGAAGAATAAAATCATCTCTCCTGATGAGAAAAAAATCATCGCCTACCATGAAGCCGGTCATGCTATCTGTGGATGGTATCTGGAACATGCTTACCCGTTGTTGAAGGTTACGATTGTTCCCCGAGGAACTGCTGCCCTTGGTTATGCGCAGTATACACCTAAAGAACAATATCTCTATAACACGGATCAGTTGTTGGATCAGATTTGTATGACCCTGGGCGGAAGAGCGGCAGAGGAAATTTTCTTCAGTAAAATTTCAACCGGAGCACAAAACGATCTGCAGCAGATTACCCGAATGGCCTATGCAATGGTGACCGTATATGGTATGAATGATAAAGTTGGAAACGTTAGTTTTTATGACCCGCAGAATGAAAACTCCTTCACCAAGCCTTACTCAGAAGAGACTTCCAAAATCATTGATGAAGAAGTACGTAAGCTGATTGATGCAGCCTATGAGCGCACTAAACAATTGCTTACTGACAAAAAGCAACAGGTGGAAATTTTAGCGGAGAAACTGCTCGATAAAGAAGTACTTTTCCAAAGTGATGTGGAACATCTGATCGGTAAACGTCCGTACGAAGAAAAAAAGACCATTGAAGTAGACGAGACACCGAGTATTGCATGAGGCCATGAAAGCATCAACAGCAAAAGAAAGTATTTTAAAAAAAATAAGGAAGGCGTTGAGTGAATCAACGCCTATTCCATTTCCATCAAGTGAAGGAAATCAGTCTGTTTATCAGCCAGCATCAGATGAACTTGATATGTTATTCGCAGAACAGTTCGGCAAATTACAGGGCAAGTTTGTATTCTGCCTGAATGAACTGGAGATGCAATTTCAACTAGAACAATTGGCTCAGCAGGAGGGATTCAAAAAAATTTATTGCCGGGAAACAGGTTTTCGTTCTTCCATCAGCAGTGATGCACTCGCTGGTTTATTGATGAATGATACATCTCCTGAGGCACTTAAAAATTGCGATGCTGCCATTACAGGTTGTGAATGTCTGGTTGCACGAACCGGTACTATTGTGTTGAGTAGTGCACAGGAAAGTGGACGTACTTCCAGTGTATATGCTCCTGTTCATATTTGTATCGCAACCACCAGCCAGTTGGTTTATGATATAAAAGACGGACTTCGTCTTCTGAAAGAAAAATACGGATCCAACCTGCCCTCTTTCATAAGCTTCGCAAGCGGACCCAGCCGCACGGCAGATATTGAAAAAACATTGGTAGTTGGCGTACACGGACCAAAAGAAGTTTATCTTTTTCTGGTCGATAACTCTTAAACCTTTACCCATGCTATTATTCGTTTATGGTTCATTACGCAAGGGGTTTCACCATCCAGCCTATGCGTATGTCAGTCAGCATTTTGACTTTCTTTCCGATGCAAAAGTGAGGGGAGAACTTTATGACATGGGTGAATATCCCGCTGCAGTTCCCAGCCAGGAGGAGCGATTTATACTGGGTGAATTATATCAGCTGAAGCCTGAAGCAGAATGGGATTGGGCGATTGCACAGTTGGACGATTACGAAGGTGTTGCTCCGGAAGAAGGGGAGCCGGCTTTGTATAAAAGAGAAATGACCCGCGTCTACTGTGCAGATGGTTCAGGTTTTGAGGCCTGGATTTACTGGTATAACGGAGATATTACCGGAAAGCCGGCAATTACCAGCGGTGATGTTTTACAATACCGTCGCGATAAGGGATAATAGTATATTTGCGACCATGCAATTGGAAGCCGGAAAGAAAATTTATTTTATCTCAGATTTTCATCTGGGTGCGCCGGATCACGCCCAAAGTCTGAAACGGGAAAAAAAAATCGTTCAGTTTCTGGAACGGATTGAGCCGGAATTGGGACAGCTTTTTATAGTTGGTGACCTCTTCGATTTCTGGTATGAATACAAAACAGTGGTACCCAAAGGTTATGTCCGGTTGCTGGGAAAACTGGCTTCCTTAACCGATAAAGGTATACCTGTTCATTTTTTTGTTGGCAATCATGATATGTGGGTAAATGGCTATTTCGAAGAAGAGCTGAATATTCCTGTTTACCATGAAGAAAAAAGAGTTGAATTCAATGGGAAGAAATTTCTGATTGGCCATGGGGATGGCTTAGGCCCGGGTGATCATGGTTATAAATTCATTAAGAAAGTATTTCGTAATCCTGTTTGTAAATGGTTCTTTGGTGTGTTACATCCGAGCTGGGGTATTGGGATAGCCAATTATATGAGTCGTAAGAGCCGGGCAGCAACCGGACAGTCGGATGAGATTTTTCTGGGTGAGGATAAGGAATGGCTGATTCAGTATTGCCGGGAAGTTTTGCAAAAAGAAAAATTTGACTATTTTATTTTCGGCCACCGGCACCTGCCCATTGATTTCAAACTGAATGAAGAAAGCCGATATATAAATCTTGGTGATTGGCTGCGTTATGATTCCTATGCTGTATTTGATGGGAAGGAAATACGTCTTGAATATTATACACCATGAAGAAATTGCTTTTATTCGTGCTTTTCCTGTTTCAGCTGACTGCGTATTCAGCTGGAAAGGAATTGTTGACTGATAGTTTTCAACTAAAAACTGTTGTAGGTGAAAACCTGATCGGATTTGCGGTAGATAATCTCGGTTATATGTATCTGTTAGATGCAACCGGACAATTGAAAAAACTTTCTCCCAACGGTGATTCAGTTGGTGTATTTAATGATGTACGACGATACGGAAAATTGTTTTCAATGGATGTCTCTAATCCATTAAAGGTATTGTTATTTTACAAAGATTTTGGAACGATCGTTGTATTGGACCGGTTTTTGAATAATCGTTTAACCATCGACCTTCGAAAACATCAGATTTTCCAGGCAAAAGCAATTGCACAATCTTTTGATAATGGAGTTTGGGTATATGATGAACTGGAAGGCAGGTTAAAACGATTGGATGATGGAGGGAATCTTAAAGGTGAGACAGTTGATTTCAGGGTAATCTTTGATGACGCACCTTCGCCTGAATTTATCACAGATGCAGGTCGTCTGGTTTATTTATATGATCCGGTTAAGGGATTGTTTGTGCTGGATTATTTTGGAACACTCCGAAATAAAGTTGCTTTACTCGGCTGGACAGATGTTCAGGTAATAGGAGGCAGGGTAATGGGAAGAAAAAACAACCTGCTGGAAAGTTATATTCCGGGAACGCTTGAATTAAAAGAACAGGCAGTTCCTGAAATTTTGGAAGGGGCTGTAAAAGTGCAGGTATCAATGGAGTTTCTATATGTTTTGAAATCAGGTAAATTACATATTTACAGTTTATAAATAAGCAAGAGATATGAGGGATGTATTGGACTACATATTTTTGGAAAACACGGTTCGGGCATATCTTATTTGTTTCGGTGCTATTCTGCTGGCTATCTTTTTTAAACGTTATTTATCACGTGTTTTATCAAGGATAATTTTTAAGATCATCAAGAGCAGATCCTGGAAAATTGATCAGTATTCTTTTGTGGAATTGGTTTTTCAGCCAATGCAGGTTTTTCTGATTATCTCTATAACGATGATTTCTTTAGAAAATCTCAGTTTTCCACAAGTTCTGAATGCGAGAATTTATCAGGTTGAAATTAGAACAATAGTTGCCAGCGTTGCCAAAGGAATCTGGGTTATTACCTTTATCTGGCTCATGCGGAGAATGATCGAGTTCATTGCCATGCTGATGGAACAGAAAGCCAATCTCACGGAAGATATGGCAGATAACCAGATGGTGGTTTTTTTCAAGGATTTTTTTAAGGCGGTGTTGGTGATTCTTGGAATATTGCTGGTGATCCGTTTTTCTTTTAATAAAGATATAACTACCTACCTGGCGGGACTTTCAATCGTAGCGGGTGCGCTTGCCCTTGCTGCCCGGGAAAGTCTGGAAAACCTGATTGCTTCGTTTATCATATTTTTTGATAAACCCTTTCATGTAGGAGATACTGTAAAAGTGCAACATATAACCGGCACCATTGAACGAATCGGACTTCGAAGCACCCGTCTGAGAACCGATCAGAAAACTTATGTAAGTGTTCCGAACAAACAGATGGTGGATAGTATCATGGATAATCTCAGTTTACGTTCACAGCGAAGGGCTGATCTGAAGCTGGAACTTTCTTTAAAAACATCTTCTGTAAAACTGGATCATGTTGTGGCGGGGATCAAGAATATTTTAAGTCATCCGGCAATTGAAAATTATACCTGTTTTTTAAGTGATATCACGGCAAATTCATTTCAGATTCATGTTGAATATTACAGTGGTATGATACCGATAACCGAGTTCAATCAATTGAAGCAGACCATCAATCTGGATGTTTTGCGTTTATTGGAATCTATGGATGTGGAGTTGGCAGGAGAAACAAAAGAGGTGCTGATTGCGAAATCGAATTAATGAATTTTCAGTGTTTTTCTCCAGAATACGATGATCCGTTTTGTTTTGTTTGGAGAATGATAACTTGTATCCTTTCTTTTTGAAAGATGGTAAAAATCGATGATTGACTCTTTGCTTATCAGTCCAAGAATTTCTGAATTGTTTTTTTCAGACAAAATTGCGAGTCTGTCAGTTTTCTTTTTTACCATTTTATTGATCGCTATTCCAATGGTTTCTTTTTCTCCGATTGTTTCTGAAACAGCATGATTTTCTTCAATTATTCTTGCAGCAGTAACAGGTGCATATTGTAGTATATCGGGTTCATAGGTATCAGGGGTAAGAATGCCTCTTCGATTAATTTTTTCACTCATGATACTTGTTTTCATAAGCAACATTGAAATCAGATAAGCCATTGTGCAACCGGCAAGTACAGGATAGAGGCCATTAAATTGTCCCGTTGTTTCTATGGCAAACACAACAGATGTAAAAACTGCTCTTGATGCTCCGGCAAAAAGAGCAGCCATCCCAACCAGCGAGCAGGTAACAATGCTTATCCCAGTTGATGGAAAAATTTCAATAAATAAAAGCCCCAAAAGAGCACCCAGTGCACCGCCGATTGTTAGGAGGGGCGCCAAAGTACCTCCTGAAGTACCACTACCCAGTGAAATTGACCATGAGATCAACTTAAAAATGAAAAGGGATATCAACATAGCTGGAGTAAACTTACCATTGAGAACGCCATGTATATTTTCATAACCAACGCCTAATGTATTAGGAGCATAATAGCCTGCAATACCAACAGCTACTGCCCCTATTGCCGGCCACCACATCCAATGGATGGGAAGTCGTTCGAACTGATCTTCTATCCAATAAATTAATTTTGATATAATAACTGATACAATTCCAATAATTGCACCTATTAAAATGTAAATCCAAATGGAAGAAAGCGTTGCGGCTTCAATGGAAGCGGAATGAAACACAGGCACGCTTTCAAAAAGTAACAAATGCATTGCGGCACCGGTAATACATGCAAGTGCAACCGGGATTATTGACTTGGGAGAAAATTCAAAGAGTAATAATTCGAGGGCAAGCAGAATTGCAGCCATTGGAGTTCCAAAAATTGTGGCCATACCAGCTGTTGCACCTGCCGCAAGTAATGTTTTTCTTTCGCGGGAGGAAATATGAATCATTTGACCAATCCAGGAACCAAATGCACCACCTGTTGCAATTATTGGTCCTTCTGCTCCAAATGGTCCACCAGTACCAATTGAAATTGCGGCAGAAACCGGCTTAAGAATGGTTAAGGCCGGGGGTATTTTGCTATCTGAGCTGATGATTTTTTCCATCGCTTCAGGAATTCCGTGGCCACGAATAGCTTTGGAGCCGAATCGCGCGATTAATCCTACAATTAAAGCGCCTGCAATTGGAACTAATAGTACCCACCGGCCTAATGCATTACCGGCGGGTGAGGCTGGTTCAAAAGAAAATTTTCCAAAAAAGGATAGGTTGGTAATCAGATCAATGAGTAAAACCAGGCCTTTTGCAATTATGCCAATCACTATTGCATTCAGTATAGCCTGAAGTGAAAGATAAACAACCCTTTTATTGATTGATTTTTTAGAAAAGGATTGAATTCTTGCGGTTAGAAATTGTAAGGATGGTGCAATTGAAAATGGGTGATATTTGTTGGCCATACTAATTAACTATTTGGCAAAAATATTGTTTATGCAATAAAAAAATGAATATTTAGATAAAAAACAGATGAATAATATTGTTTAAAACTATTTATATATATGGTTAATGATTGTACTGTTTCGGCTGCCTGCCTGATTTGTCAGACTTGTAATGCCGAATGGAAAGAGCTGGTTATGCTCAAAAGAGAGGTTAAAAAGTATAAAAAGGGCCAGCAGTTAATAGTAGAAGGTGATCCGTTCGAAGGAATCTTTTTTATAAGGAAAGGCGGATTAAAAGTTCATAAAAACTGGCAAAATCAGAAAGATCTGATAATACGATGGGCTTCAGTAGGTGATGTCATTGGTCACCGTGGTTATGGGATTCCGGAATTATATCCGGTTTCCGCAACTTGTCTGGAACCGGTTGAAGCCTGTTTTATTGACAAGGATTTTTTGCAAGCAAGTTTGCTTTCAAATGCCAGATTTTGCCATGCCCTGTTAAATGTATTTTCCAATGACTTGAAAATTGCGGAAGAAAGGATGAAACAATTGGCTTTGATGGATGTAAAGGGCCGGCTTTCTCTGAGTCTTTTTGAATTGGAGAAAAAATTCGGAAAGGATGATAATGGGTTTATCAATATTTCTATTTCCCGTCAGGATATCGCATCATATGCCGGAACAATATATGAAACTGTATTCAAGATTTTTACTGAATTGGTACGAGCCAGAATAATAAAAACAGAGCAAAAAAAGCTGGGCATTATTAGGCCTTTTGAACTGGCAAAGTTCTCAGCAGAATAACCCTTATAAATTCGCTTTTAATTCTAACAGGAAGGCTTTTAACTGTTGCAATTTTTGAATTACCTGGAACTGTGATTCCATTTTTTTCTTTTGTCCTTTTAAATGTTCCCGCGCACCTTCCAGTGTGAACTTTCTAACTCTTACAAGGTGGTAAATAAGATGCAGGAATTTTACATCTTCCGGGCGATAAAACCGATCCCCCTTTCTGTTTTTGCGGGGTTTAAGCATGGATTCAAATTCATTGCTCCAGGTTCGGATCAGCGAAGGGTTCATCCGAAACATATTGGCCACATCCCCGATGCTGTAATATTGTTTGGTAAAAAGTTCCTCGTCCGATGGAATTTCCACAAGGTCAGCTTCTGCTGCAATTTCTTTTAATGATTTCCGGCCTCTTTTTCCCGGAGTGGCTGATTTCCAGACCTTTTCTTTGAGTTTGCGGCCGGGTTTACGACGGATGCTAACAGCGGTTGAATCGGTGGTGAGGTCTATTTTTATTGGAGCTTCCGCATTTTTAACAGGCGGTTCAATTGATTGTGGAGCAACCAGGGCGGGTTGATCAGGTTCACTAACAGCAGGAGGGCCTGTAGGTTCCAGGCCAAAATCAAGCGTTATTTGTTGAAATCCCTTCGACATCAGTGCATAAAGATACAATGGTCGTGCCGCAATTCAGAGGACGATTAATCAAAACTTTGGTTGCTTGCCGCAGCCATTTTAAGGAGACGGTCGTATTGTTCGGGTGTGAGATCGTTATAGAAGAAATACACAGGGTCGAGTCGTTTTCCGTTTTTATGGACTTCATAATGCAAATGGGGGCCGGTTGATTTCCCTGTGCTGCCTACATAACCAATGATTTCACCCCGTTTGACTTTCTGTCCGGATTTGGCTTTGATCTTATACATATGTCCGTATAGCGTTTCATACCCATAGCCATGATTGATAATGACATGGTTTCCATATCCATTACCGGTATTGCCGGCAAGTTTGATAGATCCGTTTGCGGTTGAATAGATCGGTGTTCCCTGTGGTGCAGCAAAATCAAGTCCGGCGTGCATTTTCACCGTTTTATATACCGGATCAATCCGGTATCCGAAGCCAGAGGCAATTCTTCGAAGGTCGGAATTGCTGACAGGTTGAATAGCAGGGGTGGCAGCCAGCAGAATTTCCTTGTTTTTGATAAAACCATCGATATCATCGTAGGATTTATGTTGGAAAGCAGCTCTTTTTATGAGGTTGTTCAGGTTTCCAACGATATCTGTATAAAGCGCATCGGCGTCCATAGCCTGTACCAGCTGTATTTCCTTCTGCTTCTCCATTTCTTTCACGCGGGCACTATCAGGGATGGGACTTGCTTCAAAAATCGACCGGTAAATTTCATTGTCTCTTTTCTCCAGTTCAGTCATCTGCTGCTTTAGTTTGCCAAGCTGCATGTTGAGCAGATCGTAATTGTCGCGGGCCCGCTCATAATTTTGGCGAAGGATTTTTTCCTTGGGAGAATCCAGGTATTGAAAGGCGATGGAAACAATAATGAGGGCAGTTACCAGAGAACCGGCGATAAATCCAAGCGCACGCAGCAATTTCACCCGCAGTGGGGTTTCCAGCTTCTCATACCGAAGGGTTGTAGGGTTATAGTAGTATTTGATTTTTTTCATATATGCCTGCACAGCCCATTTCCTTAGCTTTGCACCACTTTCACCGGCTATGCGCAAATATAGCGGGCGAAGCTAAAAATACGCTCAAGAATCATTCCGAATTATGTTGACAAGCGCCGAAATACGAAAAGCTTTTTTAGATTTTTTTGCATCCAAAGGACATGCAATTGTGCCATCAGCGCCGATTGTAGTGAAAAATGATCCTACTCTGATGTTTACCAATGCCGGTATGAATCAGTTCAAAGATTATTTTTTGGGTAACAAAACCGCACCCTATAAAAGAGTGGCTGATACCCAAAAATGCCTTAGAGTAAGTGGCAAACATAACGATCTGGAGGAGGTTGGTGTGGATACTTACCACCATACCATGTTTGAAATGCTGGGTAATTGGAGTTTTGGAGACTATTTTAAAGATGAAGCAATCGAATGGAGTTGGGAGTTATTAACCGTTGTTTATAAAATTCCTAAAGATCGGTTATACGTCACCGTTTTTGAGGGAGATCCATCTGAGAACCTCCCTGCCTCCACTATTGCTTTGGCAAAATGGAGAACATTGGTTGAGGAGGATCATATCGTATTTGGCAATAAAAAGGATAATTTCTGGGAGATGGGGGATACCGGACCCTGTGGTCCATGTAGCGAAATTCATGTTGATTGCAGGTCCGAAGCTGAAAGAGCTCTTTTGCCAGGCCGCGACTTGGTGAATAAAGATCATCCTCAGGTAATCGAGATCTGGAATAATGTATTTATTCAATTCAACCGTAAAAAAGACAGGTCTCTGGAACCTTTGCCTGCTACTCACGTAGATACCGGAATGGGCTTTGAGCGACTTGTTCGGGTATTACAGGGCAAAAGCTCCAATTACGATACCGATGTTTTTACCGGAACAATTGCTGCTACCGAAAAAATTACCGGTAAAACCTATGGATTCAGTGATAGCCGTGCGGATATTGGTTTCCGGGTAATTGCAGATCATATTCGCGCCATTGCATTTACTATTGCAGATGGGCAACTGCCTTCGAATACAGGGGCAGGTTATGTTATAAGAAGGATATTGCGCAGAGCTGTTCGATATTACTATTCTTATCTTGATTACAAACAACCATTGCTATTTCAATTGATGCCGGTTCTGGCTAAGCAGTTTGAAGCGGTATTTCCGGAATTGATGAAGCAGCTTGATTTTGTTAGTAAAGTGGTGAAGGAGGAAGAAGATGCCTTTTTGCGCACGCTGGATAAAGGATTGAAGAAAATGGATGATATCATTGCTTCTGCCGCCACTTCAATTAATGGTGCAGCTGCTTTTGAATTGTATGATACCTATGGATTTCCTCTTGATTTGACCATGCTTATAGCGAGGGAAAATAAGTTGGAAGTAGATGAAGATGGCTTTAAAAAAGAAATGCAGGAACAGAAGAATCGTAGTCGCGCAGCAACTGTGGTTGATACGGAGGACTGGGTAAGTTTTCAGGAAGATCAGGCATCCTTGTTTGTTGGATATGATCAGTTGGAAGTGGAAACCAAATTGATTCGTTACAGAAAGGTTACAGCAAAGGGTAAGGAAGCCTATCAGCTGGTGCTGGCCGAAACGCCGTTTTATGCCGAAAGTGGCGGACAGGTTGGGGATACAGGGATTCTTTCGTTTGAAGGGGAAGAAATTACGGTACTGGATACCCGAAAAGAGAATGACCTGATTATTCAGATGGTGGATAAATTACCGGTTAATATAAGTGGTATTGTTACAGCCCGGGTGGATCAGGTTCGCAGGCGACATACAGCGGTACATCATTCGGCCACGCATTTATTGCATGCTGCATTAAGAGAGGTATTGGGTGTTCATGTGGCGCAGAAAGGATCATTGGTAAATGCCGAACACCTGCGATTTGATTTTTCTCATTTTGCCAAGGTTGGAGAGGATGAACTGGTTCGGATTGAAGCTTTGGTTAACGAAAAGATCCGCCAGAACTGGCCGGTAGTAATTCGCGAAATGGCAAAAGAAGAAGCGGTAGGTATGGGAGCGATGGCATTATTTGGTGAGAAATATGCCGATCTGGTTCGGGTAGTAACGATTGATCCTTCTTATTCCATAGAGTTGTGTGGTGGAACCCATGTAAAAGCGACGGGCGAACTGGGCTTTTTCAAAATTGTTGGAGAATCGGCCGTGGCAGCTGGGGTGCGCAGGATGGAAGCAGTGGCAGGTAGTGCGTTTTCCGAATGGCTGGCTGATCAAACAGCGCAGTTGGATGCGGTGAAGCTTGCGTTCCGGAATCCGAAGGAATTAAGTAAATCCATTGATGCAGTGCTGGCGGAGAATGCTCATTTGAAAAAACAATTGGAGAGTCTGGAGAACCGTGCGTTGGTGGGCATAAGGAATGAGTTATTGCAAAAAGATGAAATCCTGAATGGCATCACATTCATAGGCGATATTGTTGAGGTAGCCAACGCAGATGCATTGAAAAAGCTCTGTTTTGATCTGAAGAATAACCTGAATGACTATGTGGTAGTGCTGGCTGCGAATATAGGCGGCAAGCCATCCGTAGCCATTTCTATTGCTGATACCGTAGTAGCAGCCCGCGGCCTGGATGCCGGAAAACTGATTAAGGAAAAAGTTGCGCCTCTGATCAAAGGCGGGGGTGGGGGACAAAAGAACCTGGCTACAGCCGGAGGCCAGGATGCCAGCAACCTTGCTGCGGTAATTGCTGCTATTCGGGCATCTCTCTGATGGTTCACCCGACCGGTGCCACCCGACCGGTGCAGAGGATTTAACATTTCCGAAATATTTCGTAGATTGAAAACTTCTCTTATATTTGATCTACGAAAATCACCGTAAATGAAAAATAGCATGAAATCTATTCAACTTATTGCTGCCGGGATGGGGATCTTCCTGGCACTGGGGCTGCCGGTAAAGGCACAGCAGAAAGAAAAGGAAGGATTGGGGGAATATGATCAGATTATTATTAAAAGGAAGGGAGAAAAAGGGGAAAAAGGGGAAAAGGGGGAAAAAGGTGGAAAGGGAGATAAGGAGGTGAAGTTGACGATTGTAATTAAAGATGATAAAGTAGAGGTGAATGGCAAGCCGTTGGCGGAGTTTGATAATGACAGGGTTGCCATAATGAAGAAAAACATTATTGTTCGGGATGGCAATACGATGAGGTTTACGGTTCCCCGTCAACCGCGTTCACCTTTTCAGGATGGTGGAGTTCAGTCCTGGAATGGACAGAGTCGTATTATTGAATTGAATAATGTAAATAAGGCATTTCTTGGAGTCTCAACAGAAAAATCAGAAAAAGGAGCCTTGATTATGCAGGTAACCAAGGGAAGTGCAGCAGAAAAAGCCGGATTAAAAAATGGGGATATCATTACAAAGATCAATGATATAAAAATTGAGAATCCGGATGGTCTGACAAAAGCAATTGGTAAATTCAAGCCGGAGGAAAAGGTGAAAGTTGGTTATTTAAGGGAGGGTAAAGCGGCTGAAGTAAGTGCGAGTCTGGGTAAAAGGGCAGCTACCTATACAATTAATAGTCGCGAGCCATTTGTGCTGCCATTCAACGAAGAAAATTTTGAATTTGACGGATTTGGCAATAATGATATCCATTTTAACTGGAATGGTGGACAGCCAAAACTGGGAATAAAGGCACAGGATACCGATGATGGTAAAGGGGTGAAAGTATTGGAAGTGGATGAGGAATCGGCTGCTGAAAAAGCCGGTATAAAAGAAGGCGATATTATCACGTCTTTTGACGGTAAAGCCATCAACAGTGTAAATGAACTCCTGGATGGAAACAGCTTAGCCAGGGAGGCCAAAAAAATAAGTATTCCGATTGAATATCTCCGCAATGGGCAGGTACAGAAAGTGGAATTGAAAATGCCGAGAAAGCTTCGTACAGCGGAGCTGTAAGAACAGATAACAACGGTGACAAAGGAGGAAAAGTAGGCAAAGGGAAAGGGGAAGCATTCCCTCCTTTTTCCCCTTGTCTCCTTTTTCCCCGTTGCTTCACCTTCTCCTTTGTCCCCCTTTCCCTACCTTTGCGCCATGGAAGAAAGGATTGTTGACGGCCAGGCTCCACTGGAAGAAAAATATGAATTGGTGATAGGCCTGGAAGTGCATGCCCAGCTATCCACCGTAACGAAATTATTCTGCGCCGATTCCGCCAGTTTTGGCGGGGCTCCCAATACACATATCAGTCCAATTACGCTGGCATATCCGGGTACCTTACCAAGATTGAATAAGGAAGCCATGGTTGCGGCAGTTAAAATGGGACTGGCCTGTAATTCCAGTATTACCGAAACAAACTGGTTTGCCAGAAAGCATTATTTCTATCCCGATTTACCAAAGGGGTATCAGACATCACAGCATATCAATACTATTTGCCAGGGTGGTGGTGTACGGATCCAGGTGAATGGGGAAGAGCGTACGGTTCAACTACACCATATCCATCTGGAAGAGGATGCGGGTAAGAGTATCCATGATGCGCATGAAAATAAAACGGCCATCGATCATAACAGGGCCGGAGTTCCGCTGATTGAAATCGTTTCAGAACCGGATATGTTCAGTGCTGAAGAGGCATATGCTTATGTAACTGAGGTTCGCAAATTGGTACGCTTTCTGGGTATATGCGATGGTAATATGGAGGAAGGAAGCATGCGTTGCGATGCCAATATTTCAATACGTCCAAGGGGGCAAAAAGAGTTGGGTACCAAAGTGGAAGTAAAGAACCTGAATTCTATCCGACATGTAAAAAAAGCCATCGAAATAGAAGCACAAAGAATGATGGAGATGGCAGAAAAAGGGGAGCCTATCATTCAGCAGACCAGAAGTTTCGATGCAGACCGAATGATTACGTTTGCATTAAGAAGCAAGGAAGAAGCGAATGATTACCGGTATTTTCCTGACCCCGATTTACCTCCTTTTATTGTATCAGCAAAACAGCTTGAATCGATCCGGTTATCCATGCCGGAATTACCGGATGCCATTCAACAACGTTATATTATTGACTATCAGTTACCGATCTACGATGCACGACTCATCAGTGACGAAAAAGAAATGGTGCATTATTTTGAAACAAGTATTCAATATACACAGCAGTACAAAGCAGTTGCCAACTGGCTATTGGGGCCAATAAAAGCCTGGATGAATGAGACCAATCAATTGCTTGATCAGTTTCCTTTAACACCGAAACAATTTGCCGGTTTGGTTGAGTTGGTTCAGTCTGGCAAGATTAGTTTTTCTTCTGCATCTTCCCGTTTATTTCCACGCTTATTGGAACAGCCCGAAATGGATCCTACCGAACTTGCATCTTCCCTTCAGTTGTTACAGGATGCGGGTACAGATGAAATTGAACAATGGGTAATGGAAGTATTGAGCAAAATGCCGGAGAAAGTGGCTGAATATCGTAAAGGCAAAAAGGGTTTGATAGGTTTGTTTATGGGGGAAGTGAAGAAAGTATCAAGAGGCAAAGCGGATCCAAAAACGACTACTGCCTTATTGGAGCAAAAATTAAATCAATAAATAATTGTTTATGAGGATTTCTCGGATTCTTTACGGTTCAGGATTGTTGGTGTTGGTGTTGTTGGTATCCTGTGAGACGAAGAAAGCAGGAGGTGATTTTACTGTAAAAATTAATTTTATAAATGGTGATAAGCTGGAGCCGATGGAGAACAGGAGAATCCAGATTGAAGAAATTCCGTTTGGTTCGGATGCAGCGCCTGTTATATTGGATTCTACCACTATAAAGGGTAAAGAGGGAACTGTATCATTACAGGCAAAGGCAAAGGATGAAGGGGTATATGAAATATCTGTGGAGAACGGCCCTGTATTTCTTGTTGTGAATGATGCAGCATCAATTTCTGTGGATCTGGATATGGCAAAGAAGGAGCAACACTACAAAGTAGAGGGGTCTCCTGCAAGTAGGCAGATTCAGGGGTTGATTCAGGAGTACAGCAATCGTAGTTTGGAAATTAATGAAGTGTTTGCTCAGTTGGATAGTTTAAAGCAATTTCCAGGCACGGATACCATGCAACTTTTTCTAACCGAAAAGAAGAATAAACAGATTGCTGATTTAAGCGCGTATGTAAAAGATGTGGTAACGAAATCTGCCAGTCCGGCTGTAAGTATGTTTTCACTTGGTCTCGCTTCTCAAATCGTTCCGCGTGCTGAATTTGAGCAGGTATTGGTTGCCACGGTGAATCGTTTTCCGGAATATGGCACGTTGCAATCGGTGAAAAAAACATTTGATCAGCAGAAAGCGCAATTGGAGGAGATGGAGCGAAGGCAATCTTCCAAAAGTCTGGTAGGTAAACCTGCGCCGGAGTTAATGATGCCGGGAACGGATGGCAAACCCTTATCGATATCCGGGTTTAAAGGAAAGTATGTGTTGGTTGATTTTTGGGCAAGCTGGTGTGGTCCGTGTAGAAAGGAGAATCCCAATGTAGTTCGGGCCTATGATAAGTTCAGGGAAAGAAATTTTACCATTCTGGGAGTTTCGTTGGATAAGAGTAAAGAAGACTGGTTACAGGCAATTAAAGATGATCAGTTAACCTGGTCGCATATGAGTGATTTGAAATTCTGGAGCAGTGCTTCGGTGGATGTCTATGGTTTTGAAGGAATCCCCTATAATGTATTGATTGATCCGCAGGGGATGATAATAGCAGAAAATTTGCGGGGAATTGATCTGGAGACGAGATTAAATGAGCTCTTAAAGTGATCAGGTCAAACCGTTTATGTAAAAAAGGAGCCTTTTATGGTTCCTTTTTTTGTTGAATATAATTGTCAGGGAATTGGTGAATAGTTAACAAATATTAATATTAAGTAATAAATGACTTATTATTATAATTAACGGTTAAATATATATTAATAAAGGTATAAAAAGAATAATTATAGTAAATAGTATGAAAATGACCATTTTTATTTAACCTAATTTTAAACTTCCTGTGTTTAATTTGTTAATTCTTCTAAATAAAGTAGCACAATGAGAAAGCCCAGCCGTAAAGATTTAAGTGTTCCGATGCAAAGGCGCCCTGTAAAATTATCATGAACTAAATTTCTGCAAAACTCTCAAAGTTTTAATGCAGCTTTTCATGATCTAACCTGTCATACTATTTAACAAAGATTTTTTTTAATCTAAACACACAATGTACATGAGAAAAATGCTCTGCATGCTTTTGTGCATGGTTGTCCTGGCGGGACAACTATGGGCACAGACCCGAACGCTCACAGGTCGGGTTACAGATGCATCTGGCAATCCTGTTGCTAATGCATCGGTGGTAGTTAAAGGTACCACTACAGGTACCACTACCAAGGACGATGGTACGTATTCAATTACCATTCCGGGAACCGCCCGGATATTGGTTATTTCGGGGGTTGGTTTTGGAGAATTTGAACAGCGGATTGGTGAAGGAAACACCATTGATGCTGTATTAAAAAAATCGGATTCGGATCTACAGGAAGTTGTTGTAGTTGGTTATAGTAATACAACAAAAGAAGCCTTTACCGGATCTGCCGTAGTGGTATCTGGTGATGCACTAACCAATAAAAACACATCTAACGTTTCACAGGCACTTGCTGGCGAAGTGGCAGGTGTTCGGGTGATCAATGCCACTGGGCAGCCAGGTGCAGCAGCCACCATACGGATTCGTGGTTTGGGATCAGTAAACGGAAACCGTTCTCCTTTATATGTAATTGATGGAGTTCCGTTTACAGGTGTCCTGAATTCAATTAATATGGGTGACGTTGAGTCAACAACCGTATTAAAAGATGCAGCAGCAACTTCAATTTATGGTGCCCGAGGTGCGAATGGTGTGATTATCATAACCACAAAAAATGGTCGCAGTCAAAAGCCTTTTATTGAAGCAGATCTGAAAGTTGGTACCAACTTCTCCTATTTACCCCGTTATGATAAAATAACCAATCCGGAAGAATATATTGAACTGAGCTGGAGAGCTATGCGTAACCAGGGACTTGCTACAGGTGCGGCTGATCCGGTGGCTTATGCAAATGCGAATTTGTTTGGAAATGCGGGTATTGATGTAGATTATAACATGTGGAATGTTGCTAATGGAGCAGACTTGATAGATCCTGCCACCGGCAAAGTTAGGGCGGGTGTAACTCGTCGCTTCAATCCGGAAAGCTGGGAAGATTATGCCTTCCAGCCTTCCAACCGCACAGAAGCTACTGTTCGTTTGGGTGGTGGAACAGGCAAGACTAACTACTATACTTCTGTTGGATATCTGCAGGATAAAGGTTATTCCATCAATTCCGATTTCAAACGCTTCTCTGCGAGAATGAATATCAATCAGGAGATTAGAAGCTGGCTGACGGCTTCCATGAATATTGGATATGCGAATACCACCACTAATCAGAATGGTCAGGGTAGCAGCTCCAATTCCATTTTTTGGTTTGTTGATAATCTTCCTTCTATTTATCCATTATTTAGGAAAGATGCAAATGGAGATAATATCCCCGACAATATTTATGGCGGCAATGTATTTGACTATGGTGAAGCGGGGCGTAAGTTCGGATCACTGACCAATGCCATAGCAGATGCAACTTATGATGTAGACCGTACAAAGAGGAATGAGCTGAACGGTAACGGGCAAATTAAAGTGAATTTCACCAAGGAACTTTCATTTGAAACAAGATTGGGGGTTCAATACTTTAATAGTGTGAATACCAATCGCCTGAACAAATTTTATGGCTCAGCAGCCGGTCAAAAGGGGGCCATTTACCTTTCCCGTACAGAATTAACGAACCTGAACTTTCTTAAAATGTTGCGATATGCCAAAGATTTTGGAGATCATAACATTGAAGTGTTAGCTGCTCATGAAGCTACAGACTGGAAAAGAAACACTTCCACTGCCGGAAACGTAAACCTGGTTTCAAATGATAATCTTGAGTTGACAAATGGTGTGGTTTCTGCTGGTCTTGCAGGTGGATATATGGAAGATTATACATTGGAAAGTTATTTTGCTCAGGTTAATTACGATTTCAACAGAACATATTATTTATCTGCAACTGTTCGTCGGGATGGTACCTCACGTTTCGTAAAAGACAAATGGGGCAACTTTGGTTCAATTGGTCTGGGATGGATCGTGTCGAATGAAGGTTTTATGGACAAACAGCGGGTCTTTGATTATCTGAAATTGAAAGCCAGCTTTGGTCTCATGGGCGATCAGGATGGTGTTGGTTTCTATCCTGGATATGACTTTTACACCGTTAGTCAATTAAACGGCCAACCTTCTTTAACCCCGGGCGACGGTCAAAGTCCTGATCTTACCTGGGAAACTTCCCAGATGTACCAGGCTGGTATTGAATTCCGTTTGGGTAGTTATTTAACCGGTTCCCTCGATTACTATGTGAAAAATACCAACGACCTTATTTTTAGACGTCAGATCGGTATTTCAAATGGTTTCCCTTCTTTAAGGGTAAATGATGGAAAACTTAGAAACCAGGGATTTGAATTTGATCTTACTGCACATTTATTGAAGAAGAAAGACTACTATTTTGATTTTGGTGTGAATGGAGAAATGTTCACTAACAAGATCCTGAGGATGCCATTGGATCCTTCGAATAATAATGAAGAAAAGATAATTGATATCCAGGGGGCTTATGGATGGGGAAAAGATCGTTCCATCTTTGATTTTTATGTACGTGATTTTGCAGGAGTTGACCCTGCAGATGGAAAATCCACCTGGGTAGTATTTTATGATGATGAAAATAGTGACGGACAATACCAACAAGATGAGGAAGTGTTGAATCTGGAACAATATCTTGCTGAAAACCCTGATAAAAGAGGATCCCTGCTTAAATCCACCACCAAAGAATATGCTGACGCTACCCAATATTATGTTGGCAAATCAGCTATTCCAAAAGTGCGTGGCGCTTTCAATTTGAGAGGAGGATACAAAGGTTTTGATATTGCTATTCAATTCCTGTACAGTCTCGGCGGTTATACATATGACGGAGCTTATGCAAATTTGATGGCAAATGATCTGATTGGTGGTAACAACTGGCATAAAGACATCCGTCAAAGCTGGACTACACCCGGTCAGGTTACCAATGTTCCGCGTATTTCCAATGAAGAAGATGCAAACGTAGCGTCTCTCTCAAGCCGTTTTATTACCAAAGCAAGTTTCATGTCTCTTAATAATATTCGTATTGGTTATAACCTGCCATCTACTATGCTTAGCAGACTAAATGTGAGCGAAGCTTCATTCTTCGTATCAGGTGATAACCTCTACATAAATTCGGCTCGTAGAGGTTTGAATCCAACCATATCTGAATCCGGGGCATCGAATATTTATACATATGCTCCTTTATCCACCATTACAGTGGGCATGCGTGTAAAACTGTAAATCAATAAATTAAAATCAAATGAGATATAAACACATTATAGCTTCAATGGTGCTGGGTACCATGGTGTTATCGGGATGTAAAAAAGACTTCCTGGAAACCAGACCTACCCGGGAAATTACTACCGCTGATCTGGCTGAACAGGCTGCTATTGATCCGTCACTTCTTGATGGAAGTATATCTGGATTGTACACCCTGATGTATTCTATTTTCAATGCACTGGATGACCGTCACGATGATTTTGGGCAGAAAGGCATTGATATTTATACTGACATGTTATCCGGTGATATGGTACTGGGTGCCTTAAATTATGGGTGGTATTCTCCAATAGCCCGTTTACAGGCAACAACGGATTTTACACGTGCAGAAACACGAATTCCCTGGGGTTATTATTACAGAGTGATTCGCGGAGCAAATCTTGTAATAGATGCATTGGGCGGAAATGATGCCATTCCTGAAGTGGAGGCAAATAAATTCTCTATGGGGCAGGCAAAAGCCATCCGTGCTTACGCCTATTTTTATTTGAGCCAGTTGTATTCACTGGAGTATGGAACCGGTTCAGAAAAAACGGTTCCTCTTTATACTGCACCCGGTCAGGTTAATTTGCCCAAAGCTACTTCTACAGAAGTTTATAATCTGATCATATCTGATCTTGAAGCGGCAGTTGAATTACTCGCGTCATTCAACAGAGGGGCTAAAAATCAGATTGACCAGAATGTAGCAAAAGGACTGTTGGTGTATGCCTTAGGTGCCCGCGGTGCGGCTGCAGACTGGACAAGAATTGAAACCCTGACCCAGGAGCTGATGGCTGCATATCCAATGACTACAGAACTTGAAACCGTTGCGGTGTTGAATGGTAACACACTTACCAATCCCCAGTCCGGGTTTAATAATGTAGCTACTCCAAGCTGGATATGGGGTGTTGATATTATCACTGACTATGGCCTCGACCTGGTTTCCTGGTGGGGACAGATGGATTATTATACCTATAGCTATGCATGGGCAGGTGATCCTAAAATCATAGATGCGGGTCTTTATAATTCCATTCCAGATAATGATATCAGAAAAAATCAATTTGATGTGGATCTCTGGCCAACTAACAAATTCTTTCATCCGAATCGCAGAATTGGCGGCCAGCGTCTGATTGATGCAGATTATGTTTATATGCGTGCTGATGAGTTCTATTTATTGAACGCAGAAGCAAAAGCGCAGAATGGGAAAGACGGTGAAGCTCGTCAGGTATTAAAAAATTATCTGGCTGAACGTATGCCTGATACCGATTATCTGGATGCTCTTTCTGGTGATGCCTTAAAAGATGAAATTTACAAACAAACCAGAATTGAATTTTGGGGAGAGGGTAAGTCTTATCTGGCACTCAAGCGTAGTAAAAAAGCGGTAACCCGTGGATCAAATCATATATTCGAAGCTGGAAATACCTTCCCTTATAATGATCCAAAGCTGACCTTCCCTATTCCACAACAGGAAGTGATCAACAATCCGAATTTGAATAACTAATTCAGGAATATTTTATTTTAATTAAAAGGGCTGTTGCTGTTTTGCAACAGCCCTTTTTTTAGTATATGTATAAAACCTGGGTTGTGTTGTTGGACTTTTGGATTGGAATTTATTTCATGGTGCGGCATCAGGATTTTTTTATCAATTAGGTAAAGAAATGTTCTCCTACCAGATTCTTCAATTTTCATCGATTATTAATTTAATCTGTGTTTCTACTTCCTTAAATTTCCACATAATTATGTTTAATTGGCGGATTCAATGAGATTCATGAGAACATTGTTTATAGAACTGTATCAATAGAGAAGTACTATGGCGTTTAAAAAAGAGGCCGTCCTAAAAGTATAAGGGCGGCCTTTTTTTTTTGACTGTGGTAGTAAATCCAGCGTAAAAAATACTGATTTGCGGGTTGAGCTGATTCGTTTTTGTGAAGAGGCAAAGGTTGCTAGGCAATTTTCTTTCTTAAGTTGTGTGCGATTGCCAGCAAACCCGTTTCAATGTTCACTTTTTTTATTCCACGGAGCATAAATCGCTTGAACTGGTGGTTGTGTTAGATGTTTGCGAAGACGGTTCGGTATCCCAGCACCTCTTCTTTCTTTTTTCAACACCTTTTTTTGATTTAAGTCTCTTGTCAGCCTGGGCCTTTAAGCGGTTTAGGTTATGGTTTAACTGGATGATGCGATCACCTTTCTGATCATGACAGTCTTGTCGTAAGGGGCAGCCCTGGCATTTACTGGCCTTGTAAAGTTTTGTTCACTTCTGTAACCTGCGTCAGCAGTTATACTGGAGGCTTCTGTTGATAGCTGCGCAGGTGGTCTTGCAAGTGCTCAGACAGGGTATTGGTATCGGTAGTGTCCTGGTGAATAGAATAAGAGGCAATAGACTGATTGTTCGTGCTGATCTGAACGTTGTAGGGGGGGAGTTGACCGTTCCGCATGTGATCATCCTTCATACGCATGAAGGTTGCGTCAGGATCCGTTTTACTAAAACTGCTCCTTTTGGTTCCAAGGATTTTTTCCTGTGCTTCCTACTTATCTAAAGCTGCAGGCCAGTGCTTTTGGGCATAATTTAATTTTTGCCTTACAGCTGGTTTAACTTTCTTGTTCTTAAGGTCTGCATTGATCGTCTCAATTGTTTTCTCCACCTGCTTGCTATCCACTTTATCAAAACCAGCAGGGTCTGAATCATCTAATTCACTCGCAGCAACAGATAGTTTGATGGCTCTGCCCCGTACAAAAGTATACCGGTTGGCATTAGCTTCGATCTTGGTGCCATCGGTATAGAAGTCTTTGATATTGAGTAATCCTTCTTCACACCACAACAAAACAATCTGGTGAAAAATTGGCTTGAGTGTTGTTTGCAAACGCTCTCCCCTGAAGCGATTAATCGTGTTGTGATCCGGCTTACTTATACCAGCCAGCCACATGTAGTGGATGTTTTGAAGAACGGCCTCTTCAATTTTGCGACTACTATAAACATTGTTGATATATGCATACACCAACACTTTTAGTAGCATCCCGGGATTGTAACTGCTCGTGCCACCCGGTTTGTGGAGCTTTACGATCGGCCCGATATCAATCTGATCTAATATCGCAGCTACGGCGCGTACCGGATGATTGGGTGCAATCAACTCATCCAGACTTGGTGGAAGCAGCATAGCCTGGTATTGGTTATTCTGCTTGAAAACAACGGTTAATGAGGTACCTCTTACGATGCAGAAATAGCCACAAAAACAAAAAAAGTTATTTCCACGCCAAAAAACATCAAAATGTGAATAACCCTACCCTGAAAAATGAAAAAAGGCTGCCTCAATTACTTTTGAGACAGCCTCTTTTTTTGTTTCCATTTTTAGGGGGAATATGATAGACGCAGATTTTAAGAGATACTCCGATTCTTTAAAAGAGAAGATTTGACAAATAAAAGACTGCCCATTTTGGGGGCAGCCTTTTTTATACCAGAGGATTAATTAATTTAATAAACCGGATTTTGCTCGTAGTTTTTATTTGATTGTAATTCACTTAATGGAATTGGCCATATAAAGCGGTGATCGCTGTACGGAAGTGCTGCCACTGCTGTTGTATAGGGCGTGCTGCCGGCTCCACATTCATAGAAACTTGTACCAGCTACTCCTGTTCCGATCTTTGCAGGAATTCCTCCAATTGAAAAATCCGGGTCTACAGCATTGCGATGAATATCCATCCATCTTTTTCCTTCTGCCGCAAATTCAATTCTGCGTTCCACCAAAATGGCACTGATCAATTCATTTTTATTTGCAAAATCACCAATGCCGAATTGTGCATCTGCATCTACCGAGCGATTACGAACTGCATTCAATAAGGCAAGTCCGCGTTCGGATACACCTCCTCCAATTCTTGATTCTGCTTCTGCCAGGTTTAGCAGTACTTCAGCATACCGGATTTGAGGTGCCGGATCAGTACTGGTAGTTGGATCCTTGTATTTATTGCTCAGGTAATTCACTTTTGTTCCTTCTGTTATTGTAATCATCATGTTCCTGCGTCTGTCTGTGCATAGCCATTCTGGTAAATTGTAGAGAATTGGACTGATGCGAACCAAAGCACGTCCACCAGTAGCAGTAGTGCCCAGCATATTACCCAATGCTCCATTTACACCGGGGTTGTCGGTAGATGCATTTCTTACAGAAAAAATACTTTCATTCCCCTGCCAGCCACCTGTTGTAAATGGAGTGGCAGGATCTGCTTCCAAACGCCATCCGCCTATGGCAGATTGAAATGGAGCTGTTGCTGGAACAAGTTTATTTCCTTCTTCCACCACTTTGGGCCAATCTCCCATATGGAGATATATGCGTGATTTGAGTGCAATCGCTGCAGCCTTGGATGCTCTGTAGGTTTTATTTGCACCAGTTTGGGTTTCTGGCAAATTAGTTTCTGCGAAATTCAGATCATCCAGAATTTTGGCATAGTTATCACCAACAGATGTTCTGGTCTGTGCTCTGGCTTCTTCAATGGCTGCCTGCCCATTAATTCCTTTTTCCCTATAAATAATCCCCATCTGACTTCCATTCCCATCGCGGTATGGGCGAGCAAAATTCACTACCAGTTCATGATGAGCAAGTGCACGAAGAAATCTTGCTTCTCCGATATATGCATTTCCAATTTCAGCGGTTACTATATTATTTGTTATAGCCCCCTGAACTCCCTCAATAGTAAGATTGGCTTTATTTATTAATGCATAAAGGGTTTGAAACATAAAATCCTGATTTGCAGAAGTTGGATTATATGTTGCTTCATATGTAACCTGATAAAACAGGGCATTATTTAGCATATCTTCTCCTCTCATATCACCCTGTGTAATATTGGCAGCTCCAAATGGATAACCACGTACGGCTCCACCGGCATAAAATCCGGATTGTGCTGCATCATAAACTCCGTTAATGGCAGCCTCCACTCTTTCCTGAGAAGTGAATGCTGTTGCATCCGTAAATGAACTGAAGGGTAAAACATCCAATGCTTTCTTACAACCAGGAGTCAGAAGGGAAAGTGCTACAGTTATTCCCAGCACCCCGATTGATTTATTAATATTCATTTTCATTTTCTGCGTTTTTTAGATTAGAAGCCAAGATTTAAACCAAAAGTGAATGTTCTTAGCTGTGGTACGGAACTGTTGTCGATTCCGATTTCACTAAAGTTTTCCGGATCAATTCCATTGTAGTTGGTCCATACAAACAAATTGGTGCCCTGAACAAAAAAGCGGGCTGATTTTATCGTGTTACCCAGATTTCCGAGTTTTTTTGTGTCAATGGAATAGCCTAACTGCAAATTTTGCAGGCGTAAAAAATTTGCTTTCTCAAGAAACCGGCTATTGGCAAGTCCCTGCAGGTTAACCTGATTATCCCGACCATAGTAAAGTTTGGGGCTGGTTCCTGCTGTATTATCCGGTGTCCATCTGTTTAATACCTCAGTTCCATTATTCACGAATCCCATGCTATTCCATACTTCCTGACGGGTTAAGTTATAAACTGAGTTGCCGCCACCAAAGCGAAAGAATACATCAACTGTAAATCGTTTGTATGTTACGGTATTGCTTATTCCGCCAAACCAGGTTGGTAATGCACTTCCAATAATGGAGCGGTTTCCTAAGGTTGTTGCATCTCCCAGTGTATTGGGTTTACTCGGATCAAATAAATAGTAATTGGCTGCTGCTCCGGCCACGTTATGGTATTGTACTATAGTATCCGATCCGTTTCTGTACCACATAGGGTTACCATTGGCCGGATTAACGCCAGCCCACTCATATCCATAAAAAGAATTGATATCAGAACCAATTCGGTTAATATTAAATGTTCCATTGTTAGGTCCGGCTACCAGCACTTCCTGCTGTCCGTCAGCCAGTGCTTTTACTTTATTGGCCACTTTGGTAAAGTTGGCATTTACTGCCCAGGTGAAATCTTTTTTACGAATAATATCTCCACCAATTGAAATTTCTATCCCTTTGTTCTCCATCTTACCAATATTCTTGGTAATTATATTTCCCGGAACACCAAGGGAAACAGGTTGCAATTCGTCCAGCACCTGTCCGTCATTCTGATTAATAAAGTAATCAAAACTCAGGTTAAAACGGTCATCCAGAAAAGCGAGATCCACACCAAGATTCAGTTTTTTGTTAACCTCCCATTGTAATTGTGCATTTCCAATTCTATTGGCTGCATTACCTGCCACACCACCATATTGTGCCGGTCCGTAGGTACTTAACCAGGGGAATGAAGCTGACAGTTCATTTCCAACTTCGGCATAACCTCCTCTGATCTTAAAATCATTGATTACGTTGGCGATGCCACTTTGCGACCAGAATTTTTCAGCACTGATATTCCAGCCTGCTGAAGCCCCAAAGAAATTGCCGTAACGAACGTCAGGAGCAAGTCTTGAACTTCCATCTCTTCGGATAGAGAATTGTGCAAAGTATTTTCCGGCATAGTCATAATTCAAACGGCCAAAATAGCTCTGAAATCCTGTTTTGGTGATTCCTCCGCCTGAAAACTGATTTGCAATGGTGTTGCTGATGAGGTTGTCTGATTGAAAAAATGGATCTGAGATGGTTGTTCCCTGTCCAAAAAAGGATCGATTTGTTACACGCTGCATTTCTACTCCACCAACTGCTGTCACACCATGATCACCAAATTGTTCAGTCCAGGTTGCATAATTTTGCCAGGTGTAAATGCTGTATTGGATATTCTGATTGGTTAAACTACCCTGTGCACCTCTGCCATCTCCATGTACACGATCCAGCGATTGAAAATCTATTGAGTTGGTATAATCAACGGATGCCTGTGTGCGAATTTGAACAGAGCGAATCGGGCTAAGTTCCAGGAAGAAGTTGTTGATTATGCGGTATCGATCATTGCTGAATTTATTTTTTGCAAGTACATATGCAATATTCACATAGTTGTTTTCAATATTTCGTGTATTGGCATCTGAACCAAGTGCTGAATTATCCGGTGTTATATTGTAGCCGGTTGGATGATCAGCGTTGAAGACTCGAACGTTGGGCAACGCTCTTTGTGCTGCACCCATTGCCCCACTCAATGCATTACCTCCATTATTCTGATCAAAATCTTCCGTTCTGCTCAGCGTAATGTTATTTCCAATTTTGAGCCATTTGTTTGCTTTGTGTTCCATGTTTGCACGGACATTGAAACGACGGTTTTTGTTTGTTTGAATAATCCCTTCCTGCGAAAGGTAGTTCAGGCTCATGTAATAGGTACTTTTGTCACTTCCTCCTGCTGCACTGATGGTATGACTCTGGACAAATGGGTTCTTTTTATAAATCACATCGCGAAGCCAATCGGTATTGGTTCCTTCTGCACTCATATTGGCCCCTGCAGCAAGACCTGCATTTGTTAGTTTTTCATTGGCAATTGTTACAAATTGTTCGCCATTCAACAAGTCGGGAGAGTTAAATTCTGAACTTACTCCCATATACATATCATAGTTTACATTCAGCCGGCCTGATTTCCCTTTTTTGGTTGTAATCATAACCACGCCATTGGCAGCCCGGCTGCCATAAATTGCAGTGGCAGCTCCGTCTTTCAATACTTCAATGGATTCAATATCGTTTGGATTGATATCAGCCAACACGTTGGTATTGGCAAAACTGGAAGCTCCGCCGGTATATGAGGGGACGCCATCAATTACAAACAGCGGATCCCGACCCTGAGATATGGAGTTAACACCCCTGATCCTGATTCTTGGAGGTGCACTTACTAGTCCGCTGGATTGAGTTACCTGCACACCTGCAGCCCGACCTGCCAGCTGTCGGTCAAATGAGGTTGTTGGAAGATCGGAGATTTTATCTCCTCCGATTTTACCGATTGCAGCAGTAACTGTTCTTTTTTTCTGGACTCCATATCCAACTACCACAACTTCCTGAAGATCCCGGTTGTCTGTTTGAAGATCAATACTGACAGTGTTTTTGTTGGTAATATTTATTTCCCGTTGCAGCATACCAACTGCTGTAATTACCAGCGTTTTTGAATTTTCAGGTACATTGATCGAAAAACTGCCATCCTCCAGCGTGGATGTGCCAATACTGCTGCCTTTAACCAGAATGGATGCATTTGGTACAGGTTTTCCCAATGCATCTGAAACCTTACCCGTCACTGTACGTGACTGGGCCAATAGCTCACCACCGAGCATAAGTATGCCCAGTAGTAACAAGACTAATTTTCTCATGTGCGTTAATTTTTGACTACTAATTAATGAAGTGTTAAAAATAAGACAATTGATGAACGGTTAATGATGCACCATCAACGGTAAATTGTAGAAAAATTCGGTGAATTGTAAATTAAATGCGGTATATATAATATCACATATATAGATTATTGATATCCAATAAATTAAAATAGTGTTAAAAAATAAAGGGTAGCACAATAAATGTATTACCCCTCTTTTTCTAATGAGATTCTAATCTTATCTGGCTTTTTTTCGCGGTTTTGTTAGGTCAATTAACAAAGCTGGCAGCAAAACAAGGTTGGTAATCGTAGCAATTACCAGGGTAAGTGAAGTTAGCCAGCCCAATCCCTGGGTACCCCCAAATCCACTGAAACAAAAAATCACAAATCCGGCTATCAATACAAGGGAAGTATATATGATGCTGATCCCGGTGGAATGAATCGTTTCAATTACCACCTGCTGCCTGTCCATCTCCGAACCTCCCTGTTCCTGCTTGAAATTCACCAGAAAACGTATGGTGATATCAATCGCAATCCCAAGGGCCACACTGAAAATCAATACAGTAGAAGGTTTCAAAGCTATTCCAACCCAACCCATTACACCGGCCGTAATGACCAGCGGTACCAGATTGGGAATCAATGAACATAGCAGGATCCGGCCATTTTTAAAGAGATAAAGCATACAAAGCGCTATCAACAGAAAAGCCCAGAAGATACTTTCCTTCAATCCATTTATAATGAAGGTGCTCCCTTCCAAAAAAGTAATGCTGCTGCCGGTGAGAGTTATCTTATAATGACTGGTATCGAAATACTGATTCGTTTTGGCTTCAATAGAATCCAGCAGTTCTGGCAACCGCTTGCTTCCCACATCCTTCATATTCACACTGATCCGGGTCTGTTGCTTGTCCTCATCCATAAAGGAGCGTACCAACTGTCCCAGTTGATCGTTTTTACTGTCCGACCCCTTCATATTTAAATATCCGGCGAGGAAACTGATATCAAAACTATTCGGCAATCCATAATTGCTGCTGTCTCCATCGTAATAAGCCTGTCGCGCGAATTTCATGCCCTCCACAACCGATAAGGGCCTGGCCATTTCAGGTAAACTGCTGATATAAGTAGTAAGCGAATCAATCCGCTCAAATAATTGTAAGGGCTGACGACGTAACCCGTTTTTGATCTTTGTATCCACCACAATTTCAAGCGGCATGACCCCCTTGAAATGTTCTTCAAAGAATTTTAAATCGGTATAGATTTTATCTGTTTTGGGAAGATCATCTACGATAAATCCTTCTGATTTCAATCGCATTATCCCAATAACAGCTACTGCGGTTATAGCTATGGTTGCTCCATATATAAACCTCCGGTGATTGAGCGACCAGCGTTCGAGCCGATCCAGCACAGCCTGCAGCCATTTGTTCTCCAGGTATCGCGTATGCCGGGTTTTTGGCGCAGGCAGATAACTGAGTACAACCGGGATAAAAATGAAAGAAATTAGGAAGATGATCATGATGCTGATGCCGGCAACCACTCCAAACTCTTTCAGTACGGCACTTTTGGTAAGGGCAAATACGGCAAATCCAATAGCAGCAGCAATATTACAAAACAGCGTTACAATCCCCATTTTGCCTACCATGGTGCGTATGGCTTCTTTCTGTATCCCGGTTTCATTCCAGGATACATGGTATTTATTGAGGAAATAAATACAATTTGGGATCCCGATCACAACGATCAACGGAGGAATCAAAGCGGTTAGCAGCGTAATTTTATAACCAATCAGTACCTGCAATCCCACACTCCAGATTACTCCCATTATCACCACTGCAAGTGAAATCAGCATGGCACTGATACTCCTGAAAAACAACAGAAGAATAACTGCCGATAATAGCAGGGAGCCAATCAGCAGCCATTTCATTTCTTTGGCAATCCGATCCGCAATCTGGGTCCGGATCAGGGGCAATCCACTGTAATGTATATCCAGCTGGTGCTGCTTTCCAAATGCATCCACCCGGCTCACCACCTCCTGAATCACCTTGGTGCGTTCCGGAGATGCCATGATATCCTTGTTCATTCCTAATGCCATCAGCCAGCTTTGGCTTTCCGGATTGTACAGGAGTCCGCGGTAAAATGGCAAACTCCTGAATAATGCATAGGCACTATCAAGGGTGGCCTGGCTGGCACTGCTATCAGGAAATATGCGAACAGATTTTAATTTTTCAGAAGCACTGTCTTTTACCAGATTCACCGCACCCGGAATACCGAGTATGGATTCAACTCCCCTTACCTGTTTCAGTTCCTTTTGAAGCAGGCGATAGGATTCAAATACCGATTGTTGGAATAAGCGGTCGGTTTGAATTCCAATAACAAGCAGATTTCCATCTTCTCCAAACTGCTTTTTAAAGGCGATATAGGCCTTGTATTTCGGATTATCGGTGGGAATCGCTTTTGCAAATTCATAACTCATCTGCACTTTACTGGCATGGTATCCCATAAAAGCGGTTGCCAGAACTAACCCGATGATTAAAACCAATCTATTTTTTAAAACAAAGGAGCCCAGTTGTTGCCACATTAACACGAGGTTTTGCTGTTACTGCCCGCAAAGAAAGCCATTTTACCGCTATTAACCGGTTAAAAGCAGGACTGAAGCGGTTAACTTTGAGCTAATATGCGCCCTGGCTGCTTTTTATTTGTGATCAATTTCCTGCTTTCCCTTAGCTGCTATACCCAACCAATTGGAAGCTGGCAGGAACATATTTCCTTTCATTCTGCCATTTCGGTTGGTACCAACGGTAATCAGCTGATAACCGCCAGTCCGCAGGCCCTTTTTCAGTATGACCCTTCTTCAGAAGAATTCAAACGGATTACCAAAATAAATGGCTTGTCAGAAACAGGTATTCAGACAATCAGTAATAACCAATCGCTGACCGTGATAGCATATAGAAACAGTCAGTTGGATCTGCTTGAAAACAATACGACCCGTTCCGTTAATACCATACGACTCAGTTCAATTACAGCCGATAAACGCATTTACGATATCTGGATGGAGAATGCCCAATGCCTGCTTGCAACCGGATTTGGATTGGCTGTCCTGAATCTGGAAAAAGCAGAAATTGGGGATGTGTACCTGATTGCCTCCGGCGGTGCCTTTTCGAAAATGAATGCAGTAACTGCTGATCAGCAATATTTTTATTCTGCCGGTGAATCCGGATTTTACCGCGCACCACGTGCCGGACTAAACCTCGCTGATTTCAGAAACTGGACACTGTTAAGTGGACAAAATGGATTGCCTTCCGGCCAGTTTCAGCAGGTACTTTTCTGGAAGGGCTCCATTTATGTTCAGCAAAACAACCGGATTTATAAACAGGTGGGAACTGATTTTTCTCTCTGGTATCAGGATCAATGGCAATGGAATACAATTGATGTCTCGGAAACTGCGCTGATGATTTCACAACGGAGTGCAGGAAATGCAAGGGTGCTGCTGTTAAATGAATCAGCCAATCCGGTAAATCAACTAGAGCATCCATTAATCCAATGGCCTAAACAGTCGCTTTTTTTTCAGCAGCAGTATTGGGTAGCCGATTCTATCAACGGCTTATTGCAGATTGATGGAAATAATCTCAACAGACTTATCCCCAATTCTCCGGCCGGTATTGGAAGCGGAGGATTATTTGCCGGAAAAAAAGGTTGGTGGATGGCAACAGGGGAGAAGCTTAATCAGTTCACCGAAGGGAACTGGAAAGGCTATCAGGCTGCCGATCAAAACTGGCCTGCGGGATTTGGCCCCATCGGTCCGTTGGTGGAAGCATTGGACGGCACCCTCTGGGCCGGCTCTTCCAGCCAGGGACTTTGTTATCTTCATGAGTCAGGATTTCAGGTGTTTAAGGAAAACATTCTTTCTGCATCGGTTCAGGAGCCCGGTAATTATAAAGTTGGCGGATTGGCCTTGGATGCAGAACAGCGGCTCTGGATTACCAATGATGGTGCCACAGAAGGATTGGTGGTTCGATTCCCGGATGGAAACAGCAAGTCGTTTGAGATTCCTTTTTTTTATCCTTCTCTTCGGCTAAGCGAGCTTCTTATAGATGACCTGAATCAGAAATGGTTGGCGGCTCCGGGCAATGGATTGTTTTGTTTTAATCAGGGAGCTTCCATTGAAAATACCGGTGATGATCAGTGGCGCTATTATCAGGCAGGTTCCGGAAAAGGAAATCTTCCATCCAATCAGGTACTGAGTATGGTGAAGGATAAATTTGGTTTTATCTGGCTGGGCACAAGCGATGGAATCGGAATTCTGCAATGCCCGGAACAGGTTTTTTCCGGACAGGGATGTGAAGTGCTGTTGCCGGTAGTGCAAACCGATAATTTTGCCGGTTATCTTTTTAAGGGCGAAGCAGTACAGGCGATGGCGGTGGATGGTGCCAACCGGAAATGGATCGGGACCAAAAATGGAATATGGCTGATCAGTGCAAGTGGCGATGAAACCCTGCTACGGTTTACAACAGCTAATAGTCCATTGCCCGATAATGATATTCATAAAATTGCCATCGACCCCAAAACAGGAACCGTGCTTATTTCAACAGCACAGGGTTTGGTCAGTTATCAATCCACCGCAACCGAAGGAGGAACAACTAGCTCTAATGTTCTTGCATATCCGAACCCGGTAACACCGGGTTATACCGGACCAATTGCTATTCGCGGACTGGTGAATAATGCGGTTGTTAAGATTACAGAATTAAACGGGCGACTGGTTTATCAGGGGAGAGCGTTGGGTGGACAAGCCATCTGGAATGGTTTGGATTTAAACGGCAAGAGGGTTTCGACCGGTGTTTACCTGGTTTGGATCAGTGATGATAGCAGGCAAGAACAGGCCGTTACAAAAATTGTTTTTATTCAATAGTAAGCATGAATTTTCATACCAAAGGAATCGTATTAAGAACCGTGAAGTATGGAGAAACGAGTGTGATCGTTTCCATTTTTACCGAGCTCTTTGGTATGCAGTCTTATATCGTAAATGGTGTACGAACTTCCTCAAAAAAAGCAGGCACCAAAGCGAATCTTTTTCAGCCAGTGGCTTTGCTGGATCTTGTTGTGTATCACAATGAACAAAAAAACCTGCAACGAATAAAAGAACATCGCTGGGCCACTCTGTATCAGCAGTTGTTTTTTGATGTATTTAAAGGTGCTGTTGCCACATATATGGTGGAGTTGTTGCAGAAATGCCTGAAGCAGCCAGAACCTCATCCCGATTTATTTTATTTTATGGAAGATGCGTTGCTGCATCTGGATAAGGCATCGCCTAAAATTGTGGCCAATTATCCCTTGTTTTTCTCTCTGCATCTGGCCAATTTTTTCGGTTTCCGCATGGTGGATGAGTTTGATAATAAAAATTCAATACTTGATTTACAGGAAGGAATTTTTGTTAAAGAACATCCTGTTCATCAATACTATCTGGACGGCTTCAACAGTGAAGTGATTGCGCAGTTTCTACGTGTTATGCAACCGGATGAATTGGAGCAGATTCATATGCCTGTAAATACACGCAGGTATTTATTACAACAGCTTGAACTGTATTATGCATTGCATGTAACAGATTTTGGGCAATTGCGCTCCATGCTGGTGTTACAGGAAGTTCTGAGTTAAATCACCCGTTTTGATTTCCAGTCCTGCAATTGAACAATACCAGGCAGTTTACCTTTTTCAAAACTTCCCAGGGTATGATCCATATCAAGCGCCTTTGCTCCGTTCAGTGTAGCCCATTTTAATAACTGACCCAGCTTGATTGTTGGAAAGGAAACTGACAGCAATTTTATTTCTTCAATTATTGATAACTGATAGTTGGAAGCCAGGCTGTCTGTTCCAAGTATAATGTTATCGTTATATGATTGCAATAAATCTACAGGAGGCAATTTTTCATTGATGTATTTATTGGCAGATGGACATAAACAGAAATATATAGTACTACTGCTTTCCTTTGTAATAAAATTCAAATCTTCCTCTGAAGTGGTGAGGTTATGAACTAAGATAAGTTTCCTGCTGTTTTTCAGAAAAGGAAAGACAGCTCGCAAGCTTGTTGTTCCGGGAGCCTGAAAAAAACCGATGTCAACACCAATTGAATTGTATAAATCATTCATGGCTGAATAGCCGCTCAGAAAAAATTCCTGTTCTGCAACTGATTCCTGGTTGTGCATACTCAGGATAGCTTCGGAATCATATTCCCTTATCAGTCTAAACAATTCCGGAGAAACAGAATAGGGAGCATGTGGTACAATTCCCGATGGCCCGATTTTGTTGAATTCCTCCCTGATTTTTTTAGCCTGATCAAAACGTATGGATGCTGTTGAACCAATAAAACCACTGCATTCAATAAAAGTATGGTAATGGATCCTACTGTTTTTTTTAACTGTCAGACTATCGGCTGTATTAGCAATATCTCCCACTGCAACAATTCCATTGTTCCACATGGCCTGATCAGCCTCTTGCATGGCGATTTCGATTTCCTCTGCTGCAGCCTGCCGCCTGCTCATCACCTGCAGCAGGAAGGGAACCATGCCGGTGGAAGGAGCGATCCGGCCCTTCATATGGCTTAGTTCAAGATGGCAATGGGCATTAATGAAACCGGGACATAAAATTCCATCCAGTTCAAGTACATTTTCTCCTGCATCAGCCATTGGAATAATAGCTTCAATCTGTCCGTTTTCGCTGGTTATCAGCACGGATTCGGGCGGGGCCCAGGAATTTCCGGTAAAAATTTGCGCTGCTTTGAACTTTCGATAACTCATCCCTGCTTTTCTGTTAATTTTGCCATCCTTTTTAACCGGATCAAATTTCCGGTAACCAGGGTATAAAAGTAAGCACTATGTTAGATAAGCTGGAAGCGATCAAGGCAAGATTTATTGATTTGGGTGTTGCCTTAACCAACCCGGAGATTGTTGGCGATAATAAAAAGTTCAGTGCACTCAGCAAGGAATACCGGAGTCTGGAAAAGATTGTGAAGCAATATGATACCTATCGTGCTGTCTTGGCCGATCTGGATACCTACCGGGAAGCCCTTAATGGGGATGATGAAGAATTGCGTGAATTAGCCAAAGAAGAACTTCCGGTTTTGGAGGAAAAAGAAGAATCGCTGCAGGCGGCTATCCGGCAAATGCTGATTCCAAAGGATCCGCAGGATGATAAAAATGCTATACTTGAGATCAGGGCGGGAACCGGGGGTGATGAGGCTTCGCTATTTGCCGGATCTCTTCTGAATATGTACTTACGTTATTGCAACAGCAAGGGATGGAAAACTTCGATTCTAAGCGAGAGTGAAGGAACTGTTGGAGGCTATAAGGAAGTAAACGTTGAGGTAATTGGAGAGGATGTGTATGGGATCTTAAAATTCGAATCCGGGGTACATCGGGTACAACGGGTACCGGCAACGGAAGCCAGTGGCAGGGTACACACCAGTGCAGCCACGGTGGCGGTGATGCCGGAAGCTGAAGAAGTGGATGTTGAGCTCCGGGATGCGGATGTGAAAATGGAAACTTCGCGAAGTGGTGGAGCAGGCGGACAGAATGTAAACAAAGTGGAAACCAAAGTGCAATTGACCCATCTGGCAACCGGGACGGTGGTTATCTGTCAGACAGAAAGAACGCAGTTGGCCAACCGTGAAAAAGCCATGCAGATGCTTCGTACCAAATTATATGAGGAGCAGGTGCGTAAACAGGAAGATGAAATTTCAAGACATAGAAAAAGTTTGGTTAGTAGTGGCGACCGGAGTGCTAAAATCCGCACTTATAATTTCCCTCAGGGTCGTGTAACCGATCATCGGATTAATTATACTTCTTACAATCTTGATGCGGTTTTGAATGGAGATATTCAGGAATTCATAGATCGCTTACAGTTTGCTGAAAATGCAGAAAAAATGACGCAGCAGCAGTAAAATAAATTTTGCTATTTCAACTCAATTGTGGTAAATTCAATAGGAAAGCAGGTTGATACAGATTAACTGTATTATTTACATCTAAATCTTGTTTTTTGGGTAGCTAATACCCGGTTTAGGGTATATCAATCGTTTGCGTAATCCCTACGAAAGCAGTCGTGGTGCGGGCTCCGTGTTAATTATTTTAAAAATCAAACAGGCACTGATTAAAGAGCGGAGATACTGTCGTTACTTTGTGTTATCAAAGAAAGAGAGCAGAGAGAAAAAGTGAAGACGGTAAATTTCAAAGTTCTTTAACGATTCGGAGCACACTATTTGGATGTTTTAATCGTTCTATATTAAACAAAGCAGATTTAAATTTTTGACTCTCACTTAAGCAGTCAATTTTCTCATAAGCAGTTAGTTTTGGTTACGGCCCCTGTTTCCACAGGGGCCTTTCTTATGGTGAAAAGTGAAAGGTGAGACGTGAAAGGTAAAGGTGAAAGTTAGAGGTTAGAGGTTAGAGGTGAGATGTTGGATTCGGTTCGCTTGATTTTTTTGGTAATCCAGAGCCCGCCGAATAATCCACCAATTGCACCCGCGGAATCAGCAAGTGCATCATACCAGTCGAAATCGCGGTGAATCAGGGGGGATGCCTGAATAAATTCAATGATAACGCCATCGCCTACAGCGAGTAATACGACAATCAAATTCCAGGTCTTTTTCTGATTATTGGTAAGATCATCCTTGAGATTGAAGAATAATACCCAACTGGCTACCATCACAAAATAAAGTCCGAAGTGTACCAGCTTATCTGCATGCGGTATTAAAACAACTTTTTCTTCAGAGAAACTTGTTCCGGGCAATAAGAGGAGAAAATGAACGAGTACCAGCCAAATCAGAGGAAAGTTCCTTTTCTCAAAAAACGAATGCAACATTGCTATTAGTTATACTTTTCCCAGCACATACATGGCAGTGAGGGTCGGGCTGGGACTGCCCCCTGCTTCTTCCAGGGTGATGGCAAATGCTTCCGCTTTCGGAATGTTTTTCATTTTCACAAGGCCCTCTTTCGGTTTGAGGTCGATCATGCCGGCATCAACTGGTTTACCATCAACGATTGCCCAGAGCTGATATTGTTTACCAGCAGCAGGTTTCGGTAACTGGTTTACCAAAAGATATACTTCAGCGGAGGTGGAATCCCAATATACGGTCGTCAGACTATTGGTATTGTTAACCGCTGTCATTTTAATGGGTTGCACATTCGGGTTTCGGATCCTGCCCAAATCGTTTTCGAGTTCATTCACCCGGGTTTGGATGGTGCTGTTATTTTCGGCCAGCTGTTGTTGCTGCGCCAGTAAATCCTGGTACAGCAGGGAGGAGCGTTGGTATCTGTTGTAAAGGTAAATATTAAGTGCAGCACTTCCGGCCAATAAAATAATGCTGGCTGCTGCCAGGTATTTTTTCCAGCCGGATTCTTTAACGGCCTTCATTTCAATAACTGGACTAGTCTTTTCAGAAATAACCGGAGTAATTTTTGCTGAAGCTAAAGGAGTAGATCCCGATTGCTGGCTTTCTTTTTGAAGAGCAGTAAAAAGTGAATCGCGCAGCGCAGCGGGCGGAGCAACAGCCCCGGCCATAGCACTGGCTTCCAGGCTGGCTTCGAAGGCTTCACGGGCAGCCTGAACTTCAGGATAGGCTGCGCACATGCGCTCCATTTCCTGCTGTTCGGCGGCATCCGCCAGTCCCAGCACACAGCTTTCAATGCTGCCACTTTCTATGTATTCCTGCACGTTCACGTTAATAATTTTCTAAGTTGCAGCAAGGCAGCACGAATCCTTGTTTTTACGGTTCCAAGGGGTATCTGTAGCAGCGTTGCTATTTCATCATGCGTATAACCTTTAAGATAGGACAGGTCAATCAGAACACGATGTTCCTCTTTAAGCTGGCCAATCACTTTTGATAAACCGATATGATCTATCTGACTGTTGGTTGTTCCGTCAACATTTCTATCTACGTTGGAATCCAGTTCCCGGTTTTTCTGGTTATTCTGATAGGCTTTTGAACGCGTCATATCAATGGCCGCATTCCGGGCAATATTCAGCATCCAGGTAAATAGCCGTCCTTTGGTGGAGTCATAGGTTTCGATCCGGCGCCAGATATTTAAAAATACTTCCTGCAACACATCAGAAGCAAGGGCCTGGTCAGGAATAATCTGCAGGATTACTCCATTCAAAGCACCCGCATAGTGGTCGTAGAGGTAACGATAAGCCGTTTCCTCTTTTTGCCTCAATAAGGCCACCAATTCTGGTTCCTGATATGTGATAGCAGTTGTCAATGGGTGGATTATCCGATCAGTGTCTGGTATCCTTCCGCATCCAGTAATGCTTCCACATCAGCCGGATTGGCAACCGTCATTTTAATCATCCAGCCCTCACCGTAAGGATCTGAATTTACTAATTCCGGATTGGCAGACAAAGCAGGATTTACTTCGTTGATGGTACCTGAAACCGGCAGGAAAAGATCCGATACGGTTTTAACCGCTTCGACTGTACCAAATACAGCTTCTGCTTCCAGGTTTTTGCCAACTGTTTCAATTTCCACATATACGATATCGCCCAACTCGCCCTGAGCAAAATCGGTAATGCCGATGGTTGCGATATTTCCTTCCAGTTTAACCCACTCGTGATCTTTGGTAAAGCGTAATGTTGCGGGGATATTCATACTATGAAATTTTGTCTTGCAAATAAAGGACGAAATTGTGGAATTAGGAAGTTTGATGTTGGAAGTTGGAAGTTAATTCCTGCGGATGAGTCGGGCTTTGATGATTTTAACCGGTTCAAGGGGGCGATCGCCGCCGCTTTGCCCACTGGTTTTTACCGCGGCAATAGAGTCTATAACCGGTATTCCGCTGATTACCTCTCCGAAAATAGTATAGGCCTGGTCGAGATGCGGAGCGCCTCCGATCGTTTTATAAATATCCCGGTGCGATTGTGGAATTTTTTTTCCATTCAGTCGGTGGGTTTCTACCGAATCGAGGCTTTGATCATTGAAAACCCTGCCCTGAACAATGTAAAACTGACTTCCACTGCTGGCTCGTTGGGGATTCACCTGATCACCGGTTCGGGCTGCTGCCAACACGCCTTTATGATGAAAATAGTTCGGGCGAATTTCTGCCGGTATAGTATAGGAAGGGCCACCATTTCCCAGTCGGGTGGTTTCACCCGCATTTTTTGATTTCTGATCTCCGGCCTGTATCATAAAGTCCTGGATCACCCGGTGAAAAAGAATTCCATCATAAAAATGGGAGCGTGCAAGTTTCAGAAAATTATCCCGATGCTGCGGCGTATCATCGTATAAACGAAGGCGGATGGTTCCTTTGGTAGTGATGAGTTCAACATCTCTGTTTTTAAGCCGGTTGGGGAGTGGCTGTCCGATTTTCGGACTGCAGCCAACTGCCAGCACGATTAAAAAGAGAAGCCATTTATATTCCATGTTTATCAAAATAAAGTAAAACATGATCTTTCAGAAATAATTCCTGCTCATGTGGAGGCTGGATGGGAAGATCTTTTAGTTGCCGGAAATGAGGCCAGCCATCGCCATCAACCCCTTCCAATTCATAAAAACCACTTTGTGCCAGGAGTGAACAAACGGCTATATGCATAAGGTCCTGCTTCTGTTCCTTGCTGAATTTGTCTTTTATATCTCCGAATTCCTGAATTCCAATCAGGAATAAAATGGTTTCCATATCCGGTTTCTTTCCGAAACGCTCCACCAGCTTTGCTTCCAGGCTCCACCAACGTACCTGTAAATCGTCTTGTACATTCATGGTACAAAGATAACCGCGTGGGTCGCTTATATTTGCGTCAAATTCAAAATAGATGTTACAGGTGAATTTTATCAGGCAAAACGCTGATTTCGTAAAGGAACGACTGGCAGTAAAACATTTTGCCCGGTTGAATCTGATCGATGAGCTGATTGACCTTGATGAAAAAAGAAGAAAACTCCAGTTTGAACGCGATGAGCTGCAAAGCAGAGTGAATGCTGCTTCGAAAGAAATTGGACTGTTGATGAAATCAGGGAAAAAAGAAGAAGCAGAAGCATTTAAGGCAGAAGTTGCGGCCATTAAAGTGAAGATCGAAGATACCTCCGCACTGGCTGAATTGGAATCTGCGGTGCATGCCATATTGGTGCAGTTGCCTAATCTTCCGGCTGCATCTGTACCTATTGGTCGTACTCCGGAAGATAATGTAGTGGTTCGGGAAGGCGGTGTAATACCCGTATTGGAAGCGGGGTCAAAGCCACACTGGGACCTGGTTTCACAATACGGATTGATTGATTTTGAACTCGGCAATAAAATTACCGGAAGCGGTTTTCCTGTTTATAAAAACAAAGGAGCCAAACTGCAGCGCGCACTGATCAGTTATTTCCTGGATTATAATACGGCTGCCGGTTATACAGAATATTTGCCCCCGCATATGGTGAATGAAGCATCGGCTTATGGAACCGGACAGTTGCCCGATAAAGAGGGACAGATGTACCATGCCGTAGCAGATAATTTTTATCTGATCCCTACTGCGGAAGTACCCGTGACGAATATTTACCGCGATGAAATTCTGAATGCTAATGACCTCCCGGTAATGATGACGGCCTATACGCCCTGTTTCCGTCGTGAGGCCGGTAGTTATGGTAAAGATGTAAGGGGATTGAATCGCCTGCATCAGTTTGATAAAGTGGAAGTGGTTCAACTGGTACATCCCGATAAAAGTTATGAGGTATTGGAAGAGATGGTGCTGCATGTAGAAAAACTGTTGCAAAATCTGGAGCTGCCCTATCGCATGCTTCGTTTATGCGGTGGTGATATGGGCTTCACATCTGCACTCACCTATGATTTTGAAGTATATAGTGCAGCGCAGGAAAAATGGCTGGAAGTGAGTTCGGTTTCCAATTTTGAAGCCTATCAGACCAATCGGATGAAAATCCGTTTTAAAGATGGTGGCGGTAAAACACAGTTAGTGCATTCTCTCAATGGAAGTTCCATGGCGTTGCCAAGAATTGTTGCAGCTTTGTTGGAGAATAACCAGACTTCAGCTGGCATACGATTGCCAAAAGCAGTGCAGCCTTATTTTGGCGCAGAGTTTATTAATTGATACCTTTTTTAATAGTTTGAAAATCCGTGGAGACATCCACGGATTTTTTTTGCTGCATGGGTTTCGAAATTTGTATTCCATCTAACATAATTCGAGGTTAAAAGGAAGCCGGGCATTGTATTTCTGGAATGGAATGTAGATTTTGAGCAAAATTTTATGTTATGAAAAAAATGATTACTTGCCTTGCTTTTTCAGGAATTGTTTTTAGTGCTAATGCACAGGTTCCCCAGGGAAGTTTATTAGTTGGAGGAAGTTTAGGTTTAGGGTCTAACACCTCCTCATCAGGTTCCGGTTCAAATACCAGCAGTTCTAATTTTTCAATAGCTCCGCGAATCAGTTATGCAATTGCAACAAATACGTTACTAAGTTTTAAAACAGGATTTGGTTTTAGCCAAACGGAATATTACAATGGGGATAAAGCTAAAAACAATGGTTTTAGCCTGGGACTTTATGCGAAAAAGCTCATACCAATTAAAAATGCCTTTGGATGGTATCCCGAAGTTGGTGCCAGTATTGCAGCAGGGAAAAATGATTATCGAAATGTAATCGGAGAAATTGTCGAAACTAATAATAGAGAGTTTACTACGGGTGTAACCCCGGGACTTTACTACCAGGCAGGAAAAAAAATGCTGATCAATGTGGAGTTTGGTGGCTTGCAATACCAAACCAGCCGATCAGAGGATGAAACCAATGACCGGATTACTAAAAACCGGAGTCTGGGATTAAGCTTATTTCAAACCTTTCAGTTGGGGTTTGATTTTATAATTAAATAAGATTAAACTTTTTGGCATAGAGTTGGTCCTATTGAATCAAATAAGAACAATTGACAGATTCGCAAATTAATATACAGCACCTCTGCTGGAGAGCGGGATTTGGTCCGGCTGCTGCAGAGCTTCGTCCAATCAGAAAATCGAGCCTAAAGGAATTCAGGAGTCGGTTTTTGATGGCCTCCCGGGAAGCTCCTTTGGAAATTGAAGTGGTCAAAAATCCTTTTGAAGGGATGACCATTCAGGAAGTATCGAAAAAGCTAAAGCAAGCCACAGAGGAAGAGCGCAAATCACTTAGAACCTTTCACCAGAATGGGATTAAATCATTGAATCAGTTCTGGATTCAGGAAATGATAAACAGCAAAGCTCAGCTTAGAGAAAAAATGGTTTTTTTCTGGCACGATCATTTTTCCTGCAGATCCGGAAACTCCTTACATCTTCAAAAATATTTGAATATACTGCGAAAGCATGCCCTTGGAAAATTTTCTGATCTATTGATGGAAGTAAGTAAGTCTGCTGCGATGATAAATTATCTTAATGCCAATCAGAACAGAAAGAACCAGCCGAATGAAAATTTCGCAAGAGAAGTAATGGAATTGTTTACAGTTGGAAAAGGACAGTATTCCGAAGTTGATATAAAAGAAGCAGCTCGTGCACTTACCGGATGGAATGCCAATTATATTGGAGAATTTGTATTCAATCCGGGTCAGCATGATACGGGTTCAAAAAAAATATTGGGGCAATCCGGTGAATTCAATGGTGATGATGTGTTGACTATTTTATTGAATCAAAGAGGAACTGCTCAACATATAACGGAGAAGATTTACCGTTTTTTCGTCAATGAGCAGCCGGATGAAAAAATAGTTACCAGGTTATCGAAGGAATTTTATGAATCGGGGTATGATATTGGCCAATTGTTGCAAACTATTTTTTCATCTGATTGGTTTTATAAAACAGAAAATATTGGAAACAGGATTAAATCTCCCATTGAATTATGGGTTGGCATCAATCGGCAATTACCCATGCAATTTGGTAATCCCGACGCTGCATTAGGATTTCAACGAATAATGGGACAGGTGCTTTTTAATCCGCCGAATGTGGCGGGCTGGCCTTCCGGTAATGCCTGGATAGACAGCAGTTCTCTTATGTACAGATTACAATTGCCAAAAATATTAAGTGCCGGAACTGATTTTACTGTTCTTCCGAAAGCAGATGATGATACGCAGATGGGTAAGGCGGTTAAACCCATAAAAGGGTTGACAGCCACTATTCGATGGCCACTTTATTTTCAGACGTATTCAGGAATTGATTTGAAAGATCTGCCTGAAACCATCAATTCTTTTTTGTTACAGACCTTATCAACACCATCGGAAGCTGTATTGAAAAAACATAGTAAGGAAGTCAGCAGGGAAGCAATGATTTCAAGTCGTACTCTTTTACTGATGCAGTGTCCGGAATACCAATATTGTTAACCAACACATGAACCATGTTGATTAAAAGAAGATCATTTATAAAGGGCTCGGGCCTGGCTACGGCATCTCTGTTGATGCCTCGTTTTCTGCATGCATTTGGAACGGAAGAAAAAGTTCCACCTGGTAATAAAGTGTTGGTTGTACTTCAGCTGAGCGGAGGCAATGATGGACTTAATACAATCATACCATATCGAAATGATATTTATTACAAGTCCAGACCAGTTATTGGAATTGCAAAAGAAAAAGCAATAAGGCTAACGGACGAAGCAGGCATGCATCCTTCTCTGGATTATCTGGGACATCTGTTTCAGGAAGGCGAGTTAGGTGTACTGAATAATGTGGGTTATCCGGAACCGGATCGTTCTCATTTCAGAAGTATGGATATCTGGCATTCTGCCAGTGGATCCAAAGCATACTGGCAGACCGGATGGTTAGGAAGATTATTGGATGAACAATGTAAGAATTGTGAACATTCCACGCAGGCTGTGGAAATCGATGATATGCTGAGTCTTGCTCTAAAGGGCAATAACAGGAATGGCTTTGCATTTAAAGATCCCCGCAGGTTGTATCAGGCGAGCCGATCTCCATTGCTGGATGATCTTTTGAATGCACATGATAGGGAACACGCTGAGCACACGGCTTCTTATTTATATAAAACACTGGCTGATACAAAAAAGAGTACTTCCTATATTTTTGAGCAAAGCAGGCAGGTAGCAACCGGTGTTTATCCATCCCATGAATTTGGCCGCAATTTAAAAACGGTAGCATCCCTGATACTTTCGGATATCAATACCAAAGTGTATTATGTTTCAATCGGAAGTTTTGATACGCATGTTGGCCAGGATGTGCAGCAGACCCGTCTATTCAAGCAGATAAATGAAGGGTTGAAGGCATTTGTTGAGGACCTGAAAAAGAACAATCGTTTCGAAGATGTATTGGTTATGAGCTTTTCTGAGTTTGGCAGAAGGGTAGCCCAAAATGCAAGCAAGGGAACCGATCATGGAACTGCCAATAATATGTTTTTTATATCAGGCGGTTTAAAGCAGCAGGGAATATTGAATGAATTGGATGATCTCACCAGTTTACGTGCCGGCGATCTTCAATATAAAATTGATTTCCGACGGGTTTATGCAACTGTCCTGGAGCGATGGCTAAACGTAAAAGCGGAGCGGATCCTTGGCGCTGCCTTCGAACCCCTCGGCTTTATTTGATTTTTCACCGGTCGGGTACCACCCGACCGGTGCCACCCGACC
>NZ_DLHM01000001.1:482738-489774 GCF_002483205.1 Flavihumibacter sp. UBA7668 | reverse complement strand
GGTGCCACCCGACCGGTGAAAAAAATCAGAGTTTGCGGAGCCAGATATTGCGGAAGCTCACCGGGTTGCCGTGGTCCTGGAGTTTGATGCCAAGGGGGCCGTGTTTTTTATAGGTTGCCAAACCGATGTATTCAGTTGCTCCGGCGATGGTGGTATTGTTTTGAACAAGCACATTGTTATGTAAAACAGTGATGCGTGCCGGAGATTTCAGCATTCCATTATCGTGGAAGCGGGGAGCGGTAAAAATGATATCGTAAGTCTGCCATTCACCCGGACCTTTACATGCATTCACCAGCGGCATGGTTTGTTTGTAGATACTACCCGCCTGTCCGTTTGAATAGGTGGTGCTACCATAGCTGTCGAGTACCTGCAATTCATATTGTTCCATCAGGAAGATACCACTATTGCCACGGCCCTGTCCGTCTCCTTCCACTTTCGCGGGGGTTCTCCATTCCACATGCAATTGAAAATCTTCAAAACTCTGTTTGGTTTTGATATCGCCGGTTCCGGCTTTAACCGTCAGGATGCCGTTTTCAACTGTCCATGCAGCCGGACTGGTTCCATCTTTGGCACTAACCCATTCCGAACTATTTTTACCATCAAAAAGGATGATGGCATCGGAAGGAGCCTGCGTTGTGGAACCCGAATTGATTACCGGCGGAACAGGTTTCCATTGTTCAGAAAGTTTTGGATCACCCTGGGCTACACAGGCGCTGAAGCTGCCAATGAAGGCGATAGACGCTAAAAAGAATTGCTTTTTCATATTAATTGCTTGCGGATCGTTGAAAAATTAAGTGTTATAGTCGCATTTAAAAATACGGAATCCTGTTCAGTTTTGATGACGGAAGGATTTTATCTTAAAAGCTGGAAGCTGCCTTTTTTCCGGTATACGTTCCCGTTATAATCTTCGCCACTGATCATCCAGACGTAAGTGCCGGCGGGTTGGGGTGTTCCACGCAGGGTGCCATCCCAACCGTCGGTATTTAATCCCTCATGAATTAATTGTCCTAACCGGTTATAGATTCGGAAATAGTCGACTTTTTTCATCCCGATGGCGAGAAAAGCGAATCGGTCATTTTTGCCATCACCATTTGGGGTAAATGCATTGGGAATATATAAATCCGGCCCTTTGAAAACCCTCACATACAAAGAATCAACTGTTGCGCAACCGATATCAGTAAAAGTGGTGAGCACAAGGGTGGTTGGACGATCGAGTGTTACAACCGGATTTGGAAGATTCGGATCCGAAAATGCACCGGCTGGCGACCAGTTGTAATATTGTCCGCCTGATCCGCTCAATTGAATCGGTTGATTGATAGCTGCTATGGTATCCCTTCCTGCAGCTGCTTTGGTTTGAAAAAAGCTGGCTATATGCTGTACGGGATCACTCCAGCAGCCGTTTTCTCCAAGCCCGCGTAATTGAATGGGATAATCACCTGCCGAATTGCTGAATAACCTGATACGATTTTCATCCGCAGCACCGATCAATGAATTCCATTCCCAATCTGTTACCGGATTGCTTGCCAGGTTTGAAAATGCTTCCAGTTCCGATTCATCTCCAACGCAGGTGGCGCTGATGGGGGAAGCCAAACTAATCTCCGGTTTATCCAGCAGGTGAACTATTTTTTCAACTGTTTGAGATTCACAACCTTCTTTAGTTTTAACATTGAGCTGTACAGGCACCTGAGCTGGACCGGCTATCTGTACTTCCGGAGGTGATTCTCCGGTAAAGGACTGACCATTGATCAGCCAGTTCCATTCTGTTATTGTGCCATATTCAACTGTTGACTGATCAACAGGATGAATAATGGTAGAGCCGCAGATCGTATCCGGGAGCAAAAAATCAGGCTCCGGGATAGAGCCAATGGTGATTACCTGACGGAATGTATCAGACCAGCAGCCATCATTACCCAGAATGGCGGCGGAAACCGTATAATTTCCGGGCTGGGAATAGGTATGCGGTGGCGGGGTTTTCTGGTTATAAATGGTACCATCACCATAGTTCCAGTGCCAGGCGACGATATAACCGAAAGAAGTGGACAAATCCGCCAGTTGAATTTCCTGTGGAGCACAGGTTTCCAGGCTTGGTACCGGTTGAAATCCGGCTTTAAGGGAAGTACAGAAACGCTGGTGGTTATTCGCTCCGCCGGTTGCTGAGGTAAATCCCCAATAAACGGAGGGATCATTATTAAAAACATCCTGAATAAGGTCGATGGTGGTGGAAACGCGTAACTGGTTATCGATATAGGCTGAAAGTACTTTATTGATGGCATCCCAGCGAATGGTAAAAGCATGCCATTGACAGTCTTCAATATTGTTGTTATTCAGGATTGCAGAAACCGGTCCGGCCAGGTTGTTAGGTACATTGTGTTGAATGATACCATCGCGCTGAATACTGATATGGTCAAAAGCGGGGTCATTGTTTTCCTGGTTTTGCCAGGTGTCGATTTCAATTGCGATAGACGGTCGAACATTTTGATACCCAATTCCACCGCCCTGGGAGCCAATATTGGTGGAAATGGGTTGCAGCATAAATACCATTCCATCCGCACCATCGCTGTCTTTACAGCCGAGGTTTACATCAAACTTGAATTCAAATGAGCTGGTCAGCAGGATTTTATTCATGTTCCACACGGAGCCTGACTGAGTATTGGTGGCATCTGTTAGTGTATAACAGTTGCAGTTTTCCTTATAGGCAGAACCATTCAGGTGGTAGGGGGGATCTATAGTAGATTGGGTAAAAGCTACAGGCGGAATGCAGGCAGTCAGGATCCAAAAGAACCAATATGGGCGAAATCGTTTACTCACGGAGGTTGAAAATAAAAAAAAAGCACCTTTCCTGTTAGTGGAAGGATGCTTTTTTTATTCGATGAGTTAACTGATTACCAGCCTTGTTTAGCGATTCCTGCTTTAATAGCGGCCAGAGCTTTTTCTTCACCCAGCATTGTGGTGAGTTTGTTTCCTTTACCGTCGTTTCCTTGCGCCATGTAACCGCCTCTTGCAGTTTTGGTGATCACTGCATCTTTAATTTCTACACCTTTTTCCTTTGTCTTTACGTTATATGCGGTCAATTTGATATCAGCCATGTTTAGCTATTTTAAGAATGAATAATATGGTTAAAATTGCGCATACAAGCTAGCCAAAAAAACTTAGACTGCCCTTGAAATGCGCGTATTTATAGGGAAATTTTAATATTAAATGTCGATTTTGGCGTATTTCGCGTGACTTTCAATGAATTGGCGTCGTGGTGCTACTTCATCTCCCATAAGCATACTGAAGACCATATCTGCTTCTGCTGCACTTTCCAGGGTTACCCGTTTCAATGTGCGGGTATCGGGATTCATGGTTGTTTCCCAAAGCTGGGTGGCATTCATCTCTCCCAAACCTTTGTATCGCTGAATGGTTACGCTGTCTTCTTTTCCTGCGCCAAATTTTTCAACCAGCAGTTTCCGGTCATCTTCACCCCAGGCATAATCCTGATCTTTACCTTTTTTTACGAGGTAAAGTGGTGGTTGAGCCAGGTATACATATCCTTCTTTTACCAATTCCGACATATAGCGGTAGATAAAGGTCAGGATCAGGGTAGCGATATGGGACCCATCCACATCGGCATCGGTCATGATGATCAGCTTGTGATAACGTAGTTTGCTGAGGTTAAGTGCTTTAGGATCTTCCGGGGTGCCTATGGTAACGCCGAGGGCGGTATAAATATTCCGGATCTCTTCGTTTTCATAGATTTTGTGTTCCATGGCTTTCTCCACGTTCAGGATTTTACCCCGAAGTGGCAGGATGGCCTGGAAATTCCGGTCGCGTCCCTGCTTGGCTGTTCCACCGGCCGAATCTCCTTCGACCAGGTAAAGTTCACAACGTTCAGCATCGCGCTCGGAGCAGTCGGCCAGTTTTCCCGGTAGTCCGCCACCGCTGAGTACTGTTTTACGCTGTACCATTTCGCGGGCTTTTTTCGCTGCAACCCTGGCCTGAGCGGCGAGGATTACTTTAGAAATAACGTTCCGCGCTTCTTTGGGGTTTTCTTCAAGATAAGCATCCAGCGCCCGGGCTACCGTTGTTTCCACCACACCACTAACATCACTGTTTCCGAGTTTGGTTTTGGTTTGTCCTTCAAATTGCGGTTCAGGTACCTTAACCGATATGATGGAGCTTAGTCCTTCCCGGAAATCGTCCCCTTCCACTTCAATTTTCGCTTTTTCGAAGAGGCCCTGTTTGTCGCCATAACTTTTAAATACCCGGGTAAGCGCGCGTCGGAATCCGGTTACGTGTGTACCACCTTCAATGGTATTAATATTATTTACATAGGAGAAGATATGCTCCTTAAAATCGTTGTTGTAAGAAAGCGCAACTTCAACTGCAACATGTGAGTTTTCATCATAACCTTCTACAAACAGGGTGTTGGCGATCAGGGGAGTTCTGTTGGCGGCTTTATCGAGCATTTCAACAAACTCAACGATACCCCCTTCGCTGTAAAAGGTGGCGGTATAATGATTGCCTTCTTCATCCAGTTCTCTCAGATCATTCAGAATGATATTGATTTTACGGTTCAGGAAGGAGAGTTCGCGTAAGCGACCTTCGAGAATTTCGCGGTTGTAAACGAGGTTGGTAAAGATGGTGTCATCGGGCCAGAAATGCACTTTGGTTCCGGTGAGTTCGGAAGTGCCTATTTCACGAACTGCGTATTGCGGGATCCCGATTTTATATTCCTGCTCAAAGATTTTGCCTTCGCGTTGTACCGTAACTTTCAGATCGCGGCTGAGTGCGTTTACGCAACTTACGCCCACACCATGTAAACCACCGGAAACCTTATAGGTATTTTTATCAAATTTACCACCGGCATGGAGCACGGTCATTACCACTTCCAGTGCGCTTCTTTTTTCTTTGGTATGCATGGCTGTTGGGATACCCCGGCCATCATCACTTACAGAAATGGAATTGTCTTCATGAATATTTACAACGATATTCTTACAATAGCCTGCGAGGGCTTCATCAATTGAGTTATCCACCACTTCATACACCAGGTGGTGCAGGCCTTTTACCCCGATATCACCGATATACATGGCCGGGCGTTTCCGAACGGCTTCGAGGCCTTCCAGCACCTGTATACTATCCGCACCATAACCATTGTTGTTTGCGAGGGTTTCTTCCTGAATTTCTGTACTCATAAATACTTGTAAATACGCTTAAAAGGTATAAAAAATGACTATTGGCAAATGTACGAAATAAGGTGAAAGGTGAAAAGTGAAAGGTGAAAGGGAGAGGTGAAAGGGAGAGGTGAGAGGTGAAAGGGGGAGGGGGAAAGGGGAGGTATCCGTCGGGTAATCCTGACGGGTGGAGGGGAGAAATGACAGTGGGGTGACAGCCGGGAACGGATCAATGTCACACCATTTAAGAGATCTTGCTTAATTTTGCCCGTTCGTGTTTCAATCTCCCGACATATTATCCATTGCCCGGAAAGCTCCGGTGATGTACAATGAACTGGAATTAATGCACCAGCGGGAGCAGCAGATTCCGGGTTCGGTGCATTATACGATTCAGCGATACCGGAAAAATCTGCCCTTTGAAATGGATGATACGGGGTTTCTGGTCTACCATCGGGTGCCGGCGGATGAGAAACAGAACTATCTGGAGCTTCGTTTTTGTATTGCCGGTAATATGTATTGCCGTCAGTATCAGACAGAATGTGACAGTTGTAAAATAAATCTGACAAATTCCTGTGAACATCGCGCACCCAGTGTGGATGTGATGAGTTTTGTTTTTAGTCCGGCTCATTTGTCCCAGTTTATTGGTTCAGGCAATATGAATACGCTGCAGGATGATATTATCCGGTTCCGCCATCGGACTTCCTTTTCAAAAGCATTGTCGCTTTGCAGCAGGACCCGAACAGTTTTGGAGACGCTGCTGAATCATCAGTATAATGGTTCGATGGAGAATATATTCATCAATGCGCAGATGCAGATGCTTTTACTGTTCAGTCTGGATTGTATGGTAGGAGAGAAGGAGGAAATTGCGTTCAGTTGTAAATTCCTGGCGAATGAATCGGATCGCGAAAAAATTGAAAAAGCACGCGAAGTTTTATTGCAACATATCGGTGAACCCATCACCATTAAAGAGCTTAGTAAAAAAGTGGCTATCAATGAATGTTACCTGAAAAAGGGCTTCAAAGAAATGTATGGCACAACCGTGTTCGATTTCTACCAAAGCCAGCGCATGGAACATGCACGTTATTTACTGTACGAAAAAGGACTCAGTGTAACGGAAGTATCCATGATGCTGGGTTATTCATCCATTTCACATTTTTCAACTGCGTTTAAGAAGCATACGGGGATAAAGCCATGCGAGTTATTATTGCACTAAAGTGCAATAATAGGTGAAAGGTGAGAGGTGAAAGGGGGTGAAAACACGCTACCGGAAATCTGAGATTCTTCCGTGATTTGTAGAAAAAAATGTTTCTACAATTAAATCACCAAAAATTGGAAGTTTTTGTCAATGCGAAAGCTTTTTCCATTCAATGTTATAAACTCACTAAGAGTTTACCCAGTTATGAAATGGGGAATCTGGTTCAACAAATCAGAAGAGCTGCCGTTTCAGTAGTTCTTAATATAGCTGAAGGCTGTTCGAAAAGTTCTGCTATGGATCGGGTTCGATTTTTTGAAATTGCACGTGCATCTCTTGTAGAAGTAGATGCAGCGTTGGATATTTGTGAGGAACTTGAATTTATAAGCAAAGCAACTTATCCGGAATTACAAAAATCCATGAACAGTTGCTTTGCTCTCCTTTCAAATCTAATTTTAAAAACTAAACCTTCAGGCTGATCTTTCACTTTTCACGTTTCACCTTTGACCTTTCACTTTTCAACTTTCACGTTTCACCTTTGACCTTTCACTTTTCACCTTTGACCTTTCACTTTTCAACTTTCAACTTTCACTTTTCACGTTTCACCTTTCCCTTTCACTTTTCACGTTTCACCTTTGACCTTTCACTTTTCACGTTTCACCTTTTCCTTTCACGTTTCACCTTTGACCTT
>NZ_DLHM01000001.1:0-482663 GCF_002483205.1 Flavihumibacter sp. UBA7668 | reverse complement strand
TGACCTTTCACTTTTCAACTTTCAACTTTCATTTTTCACGTTTCACCTTTTCCTTTCACTTTTCACGTTTCACCTTTGACCTTTCACTTTTCACGTTTCACCTTTGACCTTTCACTTTTCACTTTTCACCTCCTTTCACCTTTCACGTCTCACTTCTCACTTGGCCGATAGGCCATAATATCTCTGTCAAACAAATACAATCCGCTTTTGTCTTCGCCAATCAATTCCAATTTTTCGTTGAGGGTGCGGGCAGTGCGTTCTTCTTCCATTTGTTCGGTTACATACCACTGTAAGAAATTGTGCGTGGCATAATCTTTTTCAGACAGCGACTGGTGAACGAGATCATTGATACTATCGCTTACTTTTAATTCGTGTTTGAGAAATTCAGCAAAGGCAGATTGCAAACTGCGGAATGTGAGAATAGGTTGTTCCAAAGCAGGCACCATGGCAAATCCTCCACGTTCATTTACAAACGCGATTAATTTCAGCATATGCATGCGTTCTTCGTCGGATTGTTTATAAAAAAAAGCAGCAACTCCCTGTAAACCGGGTTGGATATCGGCCCAGCAAGCCATTGCCAGATAAGCCTGAGAGGATTCGGCTTCCATTTGAATCTGTTTATTCAGCGCGTCCTGCATGGTTTTCGAAAGCATGGTAATAATTTTGAGAAAGATACAAAATCGGCATCATCCGGGGAAACTCAATTTACCCATGGATACTGTTGGAATTCCATTTCTTCCTTTACCGTAATTTACCTGTCCGCCTACCAGCCATTCATTCGCCAATACAGCAAATAAAACTGCTTCTTTTGCATCCGGATTGATCTCCAATTCTGCCGTGGGACGAAAATCAACTCCTGGTAATAATTCCTGCAGATTTTTCATAAGCAAAGGATTGTGCATTCCTCCGCCACTTACAAAGAAGCGATATTGATCCAGTTCTTTCACCTGCGTTCTGATTGCACCTGCAATCGCTTCAGCAGAAAAGCGATTTAGGGTGGCCATGGTATCAGCATAGGAAATTGATTCGGTTCCTGATTTGATTTTTGCTGCTGACAAATAATCCAGATTGAATAATTCCGGTCCGGTTGTTTTAGGGAAATCCTGGCTGAAAAAAGGATGATCCAAAAGTGCAGTTAACAACGCTTCATTTATTGATCCCTGTGAGGCGATAGCAGCATCTGCATCGTAATAAATGCCAGGATGAATTTTTTGAATGAAGGCATCCATCAGGGTGTTACCGGTACCGGTGTCTGAGCAAAATACAAGATCCGGATTCAGATCACCGGGAAGAAAAGTAAAATTGGCAATTCCTCCGATATTCAGCATAATTCGGTTCTCATTGCGCCTGGAAAAAATCAGGTAATCACCATAGGCAGCCAGTGGCGCGCCTTCTCCGCCTGCGGCAATATGTTTTTGTCGGAAATCACTTAGGGTGATGATGCCAGTTCTCACTGCCATATGATCACCATCTCCTAATTGGAGGGTACCATTTCCAAATTTTTGAATCTGGTGCAGAGATTTAGGTGCATGAAAAATAGTTTGACCGTGGCTTGCAATGATATCAATCTCATCAGCTGAGATCATCCATTTTTTCAATGCCTGTAAAATGAGTGCTGCATGCTGCTCGGCAATCCATCCATTTAGTAAACAGAGTTGTTGCAGATCCACGGTTTTTTTGGAAAAAACGGAGGCGATTTCTGCCTTGAAATCTGCGTCATAAGGCAGGGTTATAAATTCCTGCAGATTGATTACCGTATCCATTCCGCTTCCTGAAATTCTGCACAACGCAATATCTAATCCATCTACAGAGGTTCCGGACATCAACCCTATTATGGTTCGTTCAGGCTTGGCTGCGATTTGATTCAATTGAACTACAAATGGGTTCATATGAAGAATTTGAATGTTTAGATGAACTTCTAAATGCGGAAATATTCTGGAATATACGTAATTTTATGCAGTAATGTGCGTATATATGCGGATTTGGAGATAAAATTCCGCAATCTCTTAAACCAGGTTATTGAATGGAATATCAACGAATTACAGAAGAAAACTCCTTGTACAGGCATCTTGAAACATGGAAAGTGGAAGATATGCTGGCTGCAATGAACAGGGAGGATAAAACGGTTCCACAGGCAATTGAACAGGTTTTGCCATCGATTTCTGCATTTGTTCAGGCAACTTCGGATCGCATGCTGGCAGGCGGACGGTTATTTTATGTTGGAGCAGGAACCAGTGGCCGATTGGGTATTCTGGATGCATCGGAATGTCCACCTACGTATGGAGTACCGCCTACCCTGATCATTGGGATTATTGCTGGCGGCCCCAAAGCCATTCAGCAGGCAGTGGAGAATGCAGAAGATAATGAAGGGCAGGCATGGAAGGATATGGCGAAATTTTCACCCGGTAAGCAGGATACGATTTTGGGAATAGCGGCCAGCGGATCCACCCCTTATGTGATTGGTGCTTTGAAGAAAGCAAAGGAAAATGGAATGCTCACCGGAAGTTTGAGCTGTAATCCCGGTAGTCCGGTTAGTTCCTATGCTGAGTTTCCAATTGAATGTGTAGTGGGACCAGAGTTTATAACCGGAAGTACGCGCATGAAAAGTGGAACTGCGCAGAAATTAATTCTGAATATGATTTCCACGAGCCTGATGATTCTGCTGGGACGGGTGGAAGACAATAAGATGGTGAACATGCAACTGACCAATAAGAAACTGATTGACCGCGGTGTCAAAATGATAATGGAGCAAACCGGTTTGAAGGAATATGAACTGGCAAAAGATGCTTTGTTGAAATATGGATCGGTCAAAAACGCGATGCAATCCTTAAGTGTCGATATTTGATTCGAATTTGTCACGAACTATATGAGCCAGCTTTCCGCCAACCAACTGAATTTTGCATCACTTCGGGTCAACCTGACTGGTGAACTTTATTTCGATGAAAGTTCGGAGCATCGGGCGGTACGAATGGCCTATGCTACCGATGCATCGGTATATCAGGAATTGCCTATTGCGGTTGCCCTTCCCCGTGAGGAAGCTGATCTGCTTAAACTGGTTGAATTTTGCAGAGATGCGGAATTGCCCATGATTCCGCGGACGGCCGGCACTTCCTTAGCCGGACAGGTAGTTGGAACCGGCCTGGTTATAGATTTATCCCGATACATGAATGGTTTGCTGGAAGTGAATCAGGCGGAGAAATGGGTACGGGTTCAACCCGGAATTGAACGGGATGTACTGAATGAATTACTGCTGCCTTATGGGTTGTTTTTTGGTCCGGAAACCTCCACCTCCAATCGCGCTATGATAGGTGGCATGATTGGAAATAATTCCTGTGGTTTGCACTCTATGGTTTGGGGTGCTACGCGTGATCATGTGTTGGAGTTGAAAGTAATTTTAGCGGATGGTGAAACTGCCCTGATGGGCGCTTTGGATGAAAAGGGGCTGGAAGAAAAAAGAAGCCTGCCCGGAATGGAGGGAGAAATTTATCGTGCGATGCATGGCTTATTGGGCGATGTGGCAAACCAGTCTGCTATACACGAAGGTTATCCTGCTGCAAACGTTATCCGTCGTAATTCCGGGTATGCACTGGACTCCTTACTCGATGCAAAGCAGTATGGCGGTGCAAATGAATTTAATCTTTGCCGCCTGATAGCCGGATCAGAAGGAACCCTGGCATTGATAACGGAGGCAAAACTGAATTTGTTGGACCTGCCACCAAAAGAGAAAGGATTGGTTTGTGTGCATTGCAGCAGTTTGAAAGAATCTCTGCTGGTTAATCTGGTTGCGATCAAACATGGCTGTTATGCCAGCGAATTGGTGGATGATGTGATATTGAGCTTCACCAAAAATCACCGGGAGCAACAGAAGAACCGGTTTTTTATAGAAGGAGATCCGGCTGCACTGCTGATGATCGAATTTATGGAGCAGGAGGTGGGGGAGATGCAGATCAAAGCCGCTGCATTTATTAATGAGTTGAAACTATTGAATCTCGGGTATGCCTGGCCGTTATTAACCGGATCTTCCATCAATAAAGCATGGGATCTGCGAAAAGCCGGATTGGGATTGCTCCGGAATATTCAGGGCGATTCGCAGCCGGTGAATCTGATTGAAGATTGTGCAGTAGCCCCGGATGATTTGCCTGATTATATTGAAGAATTGCAGGCTTTGCTGGCCTCAATGAATCTGAAAGCATCCTATTATGCGCATGCGGGTGCGGGTGAATTACATGTGGAGCCGCTAATCAATTTAAAATCGGATGCGGGAAGGGTACAGTTTCGGGAATTATTAGCGCGGACGGCAGCCATCGTTAAAAAATACAAGGGATCTTTAAGTGGTGAACATGGTGATGGCCGTTTAAGAGGTGAATTCATCCCCTTTATGATGGGTGATCGCTGTTATGAATTGTGTAAGGAAACCAAACTGATTTTTGATCCGAAGCAATTGTTTAATCCGGGTAAGATAACAGATGCACCGCCGATGGATGATTTCTTTCGGATGCCTGCTAAACCGGCTAAGGAAAAAGTAAGCACCCATTTTAATTTTGATCGGGAAGGTGGCATTTTGGCCCTGGCAGAAAAATGTTCCGGATCCGGCGATTGTCGGAAAACGCATCGGGCTGGGGGTACGATGTGTCCGAGTTATATGGCCACCCGATTCGAGAAGGATACCACTAGGGCGAGAGCAAATATATTACGTCAGTTTTTATCTGCGGATACAAGTGTTACTGCATTTGATCATGAGGAGATACATGCCGCGATGGATCTTTGTTTATCCTGTAAAGGATGTAAAGCGGAATGTCCCTCCAGTGTGGATGTATCCAAGCTAAAAGCGGAATTCCTGCAGCAGTATTATGATTTGCATGGCGTGCCTTTGAAAGCCCGCATGATTGGAGAGTTTCCTGCATTAACCGCATTGGCGAGTAAATTTCCGGGACTGTACAACTGGTCGATGAAGCAATCGGTATTCAGTAAACCGTTGAAGAGGTTGTTGAATATGGCTGCACAGCGGGACCTGCCGGAATTGCATGCGTTTACGTTGCGGGAGTGGGGGAAGAAAAGGGAGGAAAGGGAGAATGGGGATAAAAAGGAGGAAAAGGGGAAAAGGCGGGTGTATTTTTTTTGTGATGAGTTTACGAATTACAATGATGTGGTTGCGGGGATGAAATGTATTGAATTGCTGGAGCGATTGGGATATGAGGTGCTACTTCCGAAGCATATTGAAAGTGGAAGGACGCATTTGTCGAAGGGATTGGTAAAGCGGGCGAAGGAAATAGCGGCAAAGAATCTGGCCTTGATGGAGCCGATTCTGGACGATGGATTTCCGATAATTGGACTGGAGCCTTCAGCTATTTTAAGTTTTCGGGATGAGTACCTGGATCTGGTACCAAGGTCTCTGTTGGACCAGGCTAAAAAGCTGGCTGCCAAATCTTTCCTGGTGGAGGAGTTTCTGGCTATGGAAGTAGCGGGCGGACGAATTGGTCCTGCGCAGTTTCATTCCGATAAAAAAGAGATTCTGGTTCATGGGCATTGTCATCAGAAAGCATTGTCGTCGGTATCGTATGTGATGGAGATTTTGTCGATTCCTGCCAATTATGTGGCAACCCTGGTGAATTCCGGCTGTTGTGGTATGGCGGGTTCATTTGGGTATGACAAAGACCATTATGAAGTTTCCATGCAAATTGGTGAACTGGTTTTATTTCCGGCAGTTAGACAACAATCGGCATCAACTCTAATTGCAGCTTCCGGCACCAGTTGCCGGCATCAGATTAAAGACGGCACAGGTCGGGTAGCCCAACACCCGGTGGAGATATTGTATGAGGCATTGATATAAAGACTGGATTATTTAAGCAGATTGTATACACCATCTATTTTTTCGGCTTTCGAACCATTGTAGATGATACCAGACAGTTTTCCGTATCGCTCATTAGCACAACAATCATTGGCTACATAATTATATTTCATGATCAGTGTGTCGGAATCAAGTACGGAAAGGCGCAGAAAAAAAGTGTCTACTGGAAAGTTTAAGCTGGATTGAATTTTTTCATTATTGAAAAATGAATGATTGGCCCTGTATCCAGGTATATTGGTTGTCAGGTAAACCGAATCCTGATGATAAACAGCGTTTGGCCCAAAAATTAAATTTTCACCTGAACTTTTATCAACCAGGATTAAGTCAAAATTATCGGAACATCTTTCATGGTTATCAATACACTTATTACAGTGTGGAAAAGCTGAAAATAGCAGGAATACCAAAGTTAGTTTGAGCATATTCTAATTTGATCATTATCAGGGAATCAGGTAGTTCAGTTACTTTTTAGCGCATGAATAGTTGAAATGTCGACTTCCCATATATTGGGTAACCCATTAAAAATAGAATTAAATTCATCCTTAAATACTTTTTGGTTCATTTTTTTTCCTGATTCACTGAAGTTTGAGAGCTTGTTTCTGCTACTTGTAAAATAAAGTTTTTTGCCATTTCGTGAAATTGCTGCTTGTCCTTCCTTATCAAATGAGTTGATTGTTTTTCCAAGATTTACTGGTTCACTCCACTTTTCACCAAGGTTAAAGCTTATCCATAAATCTGCGGCGCCATAACCTTTTCTTGTTAGGCTGGTAAATATGATAAATGATTCATCTGGTGCAACTGCCGGGTCAATGTCTCTGTGAAGTGGGGAATTAAAGTCCAGTTTTACAGGCTCTCCGTATTTGCCATCTTTAAGTTTTGTTACATAGATATCAGAATCTGTGTTTGTGCTACTGCAGTAATAAAGATTTCCATTATTTGCAATTGACGGATATAAGGGACTTGGTGTTTCTTTATAAAAGCCTCCTTCTAAAAGTTGGGGTTCACTCCATTCATTTTTAATTTTTTCAACAAACCATAAATTATAATCTGTGGGTTTGTTTTTTAATGGTGAAGGCCGATCACTAATAAAAATTATTTTTTTACCATCGGCCGTTATTACTGGATCAGCATCCTTGTATTGGCCTGAGAAAGAAGCCAGTTTCGGTTTCCCCCATTTATTTCCTTTTAATTCAGAAAAAACGATCGTCATTTTTCGCCAATCAGGTAGTAGTGCTTTGGTAAAAAAAACGGTTTTATTGTCCTGCGTAAATGCAGCATTAAATTCAAAATCTTTAGATGATATTGTTCCTTCACCGAATATGACCGGTATAGGCTCGAATGATTGAGATTCTGCTGAAAAATATACTAAAAGCAAAAACGGAAGAATACTGAGTTTCATTTTTTAGTAAAACTAAAACTCTGCAACTCTGTTTATTTTCCGTTTATCAATTAATAGCAAAATTTTATTTCATGAATACTTTAGTAACTAGTTTTATTTTCTTGCTTAAAATGTTATTTATATTCTCACGATAAATTGCAATGTATAATTAAAGGTTGGTTAGTGACGCTTCTGTTGCCTGAATTGTTTTATCCAGATCCTCTTTTGTTAGAGCATTGTTGAGGAACCAGCTTTCAAATGCTGAAGGGGGGAGGTAGATGCCGCGGTTCAGCATGGCATGGAAATAAGTGGCGAATCGTGCATTATTGGCTGCGGCAGCTGTGGTAAAATCGGTTACGGGATGCTCACTGAAATGGATGCTGATCATGCTGCCGAGTTGATTGATTACATAGGGTTGACCCCAGGCGGATAAGGCAGTGTCAAGGCCATTTTTGAGGTACAGGGTTTTTTCTTCCAGCTCTTTATAAATACCCGGATTGTTTTTCAGTTCAGTAAGCAGGGTGTAACCGGCAATCATCGCTATGGGATTTCCGCTCAGGGTTCCTGCCTGATAAACGGAACCCAATGGTGATACGACCTGCATGATTTCTTTCCTACCACCAAAAGCCCCAACCGGCATGCCGGCACCAATTACTTTACCATAAGTTACGAGGTCGGCATCCACCTTCAATACTTCCTGCGCACCTCCAGGTGCCAGCCGAAAACCAGTCATTACTTCATCAAAAATCAACAGAATGCCTTCCTGATCACACAATTTACGCAGGCCTTCTATAAAACCCGGGGCAGGCAGGATACAGCCCATATTGCCTGCTACCGGTTCAATAATTATTGCTGCAATCTCACCTCGATGGGTATCCACTAATTCCTCTACCCCTGCCAAATTATTATAAGCACAGGTTAATGTATCTGCACTTACACCGGCAGTAACTCCCGGTACAGCCTGAATATTAAAAGTTGCGACACCACTTCCTGCTTTTACCAGAAAAGAATCTGCATGACCATGGTAACAACCTTCAAACTTGATGATCTTGTTGCGGCCAGTATAACCACGGGCAACCCGGATCGCACTCATACAGGCTTCGGTTCCACTGCTTACCATGCGAATCAGATCCACATTCGGCACCATCGATTTTATCAGCTCCGCCATCTTTATTTCCAACTCTGTTGGCGCGCCATAGGAAGTTGAATAAACCGCATATTCCTGAATTGCTTTTATGACGGGTTCATAGGCATGCCCAAGTATCATGGGCCCCCAGGAAGCGATATAATCAATGTATTGATTACCATCCACATCATAGAGATAAGCACCCTTCGCTTTCTGCATAAAGATGGGAGTACCGCCCACGCTTTTGAAAGCACGTACGGGAGAGTTTACGCCGCCGGGGATGGATTCCTGGGCGCGGGAGAAAAGGGCTTTGCTGTTGGAGATGTTCATGAGGTGAAGATGGTGAATGAGGTGAATATGGTGAATGAGGTGAATATGGTGAAGGGGTTAGGTGGATTTTAATTGGTTGATTAATTTGGAAAAGAGTGTAAATGAATGGGTAAGTAGTTTTTCATATTTCGAAATATCATAAGTGTTTAAATATCCTAAGGATGTACAAATATCTATAGCAGTATCCAATTCAACAATTGATCCGCGGGCTATTTCATAAAATCTTTTTCTTTCTAAACCGGAATGCCTGGAAGAACCTTCTGCTAAATTCAGAATTACTGAAGTTGAGGCTCTTCTGATTTGTGTTATCAGTCCGAATTTTTCTTCGGCAGGCAAATGATTCGATAATTGGTAGGTTTCCAAACAAAGCTTTTTCGCTTCCAGGTATACCGCTAACTTCTTATGATTTAATTCAAATTCCATCCGGTAAATCTCCGAAGCATTTTTTTCCCAAACAACCGTCTTTTCACCCATTTCACCTCATTCACCTCATTCACCTCATTCACCTCCTTCACCTCCTTCACCTCCCTCACCCCAGCAGTCTCACTGCGTCCTTCGCAAAATACGTCGCAATCAAATCTGCTCCTGCTCGCTTAATAGATGTCAGTGTTTCCAGAATTGCTTTGTCTTCATTTATCCATCCCATCTTTGCTGCCGCTTTGATCATGGCATATTCGCCGCTGATATTATAGGCACTAACAGGTACGGATACACTATTTTTTACCTCCCGGATAATATCGAGGTAGGCTAATGCCGGTTTTACCATTACGATATCAGCCCCTTCTTCAATATCCATCAGGGTTTCTTTTACCGCCTCCGTACGATTCGCATAATCCATCTGGTAGGTTTTTTTATCACCAAAACCGGGCGCACTGTCCAGCGCATCACGAAATGGACCATAAAAGCAACTGGCATATTTGGCACTATAACTCATGATGCCGGTATTGCTAAATCCTTCGGCTTCCAATCCCTGCCGGATGGCACCAATCCGTCCATCCATCATATCAGAAGGAGCAACAAAATCTGCACCTGCGCGCGCATGCGAAATACTCATTTTTACCAATGCTTCCACCGTAGGATCATTTACGATCTGTCCATTTTCCACAATGCCATCGTGCCCGAAGGAAGAGTAAGGATCCAGCGCAACATCTGTCATCACCAACATTTCCGGAACAGCATCCTTAATGGCTTTTATGGCACGTTGCATGAGTCCGTCCGGATTCCAGGCTTCCTTGCCGGTATTGTCTTTCCATTCGTCTTTGCACTTGATAAATAACAAAACGGATTTGAGTCCCATGCTCCACAATTCCTTTACTTCTTCCACTGTGAGATCCAGTGTAGTCCGATAATAACCCGGCATGGAGGGGATTTCAATCCTGGTATCAGAACCTTCATCAATAAAGAGGGGAACGATGAAATCATCGGCACTTAATTTCGTTTCAGCCACCATCGAACGGATAGCTAAAGACTGACGGAGGATGCGATTTCTTCTTTGTAAAATCATCTCTGTTTATTTAAGTTTAAACCCAGTCCACCGGGTGTAAACAGGCTTGTAATAAGCTGTCTTCAGCAGAACCAGGTTCCGGTTGATAATTGTATTCAAAACGAACCGTAGGAGGAAGGCTCATTAATATGCTTTCAATCCGGCCATTGGTTTTTAGTCCGAATAAAGTTCCTCTGTCATGCACCAGATTAAATTCAGTGTATCTGCCCCGACGAATTTCCTGCCAGTGTTTATGGACCGGATCAAAGTTCGTATTCTTTCTTTTCTCTACCAGCGGAATATAAGCTTCCATAAAAGCATCACCACAGGATTGGGCGAAAGCCAGCCACCAATCGGCATCCCGCTCAGTAGTAGGACGTTGATAATCGTAAAAAATTCCACCGATTCCCCTGCGTTCCTTATTGCGATGCCAGTTTACAAAATACTCATCGCATGTTTTTTTAAAGGAAGGATAGAAGCTCAGATCAAATTTGTCACAGGCATTTTTATAGGTCTGATGAAAATGCCGGGCATCATCTTCAAACAAATAATAGGGCGTTAAATCTGTTCCACCGCCGAACCAGCGATCGATTACTTCACCGGCCTCATTGTACAATTCAAACATGCGGTAATTACAATGTACCGTTGGAACAAATGGATTGAAGGGATGAATCACCAGACTCAAACCACAGGCAAACCAACTGTGACCGTTGATCTTTAATTGTGTGCGCATGGCATCGGTTACTTCCCCAAACACCACCGAGGTATTGACGCCGCCTTTTTCAATCACCGCACCATTGGCAATAACTCTGGTTTTTCCTCCGCCGCCTTCCGGACGGGTCCAGGCATCTTCCTGAAATTTAGCCTGACCATCACATGCTTCCAATGCTGCACAGATCCTGTTTTGCAGATCATGGATATAGGCTATGAATTTGTCTTTGAACATGATTGAATCAACTTCGATTAACTTCCTGGATTCGTATGACGAAACTCTTTTACCGTATCAACAAATGCACGGGCATGGTCAACCGGTACATTGGGCAGGATACCGTGACCGAGATTGGCGATATGTTTACCCGGACCGAAATCTGTCAGCATTTTTTTTACCCCTTTCTGAATTTCCGGAATTGGTCCCAATAATTTAGCGGGATCAAAATTGCCCTGCAGCGTAACCCGATCACCAGCAAACTGCCGGGCCAGCGAAGGTTTGATACACCAGTCGATGCCTAATCCATGTGCACCGGTTGCGGCCATTTCTTCCATGGCAAACCAGGCACCTTTGGCAAAAATGATGGTTGGTGCTTCTTCTTTAACGGCCGCAACAATTTGGCGGATATATTGAAGCGAAAAGATTTCAAAATCATCCGGACTTAATAAACCACCCCAACTGTCGAAAATCTGCACCAGATCAGCACCCGCTTTTATTTGTCCCTTCAGATAAGCAATAGTAGTATCAGTAATCATCTGTAACAAAAGGTGTGCGGTTTCCGGTTGTGCATAACAGAAAGCTTTGGCTTCATCAAATGTTTTGCTTCCTTTGCCCTGCACCATATAACAAAGCAGGGTCCAGGGTGCGCCAGCAAATCCGATCAGGGGAACGCGCTCATTCAATTCCTGTTTGATCAGCTTAATGGCATCAAACACATAGTGCAGCCGATCATTTACATCCGGCACCCCCACGCGTTTGAGATCATTTATATTTTTGATTGGGTCGGGCAAAAACGGTCCCTTGCTTTCGATCAATTGCACTTCGAGTCCCATTGCCTGGGGCACCACCAGAATATCAGAGAAAAGAATAGCTGCATCAACTCCAACGATATCGATTGGCTGCAGGGTAATTTCACAAGCCAGCTCAGGTGTCTGGCAACGTTCGAAGAAACCATATTTCTCTCGCAGCACCATGTATTCGGGAAGGTATCTGCCTGCCTGGCGCATCATCCATACAGGGGTTCTTTCGGTTTGTTCTCCTCTAAGGGTACGAAGGATGAGATCGTTTTTTAGCGACATGTTTTTATTTCTAACTTTTATTATGTATCAATTTACAGCAAGGATTTCGATGGCTTTTTTAGCCAATGCTTCCTTGCCGGGTTTATCTGCCAGGATGATTTTATTCGAACAGAATTTTCGAACAGCTGTGGCTGTAGTATCACCAATGGCAAATACCAATGTGCCTGCAGCCAGTGTATTATTGCGGAAAAAACTCTCCACTGCAGATGGACTATAAAACAACACAGCAGCAAAGGATTCGTTCAGTTTGTGTTGAACTTCGATGGTTTCGTACACAACTATTTCAGTAACCAGTAAACCTGCAGCAAAGAGCATATCCGGCAATTCAGGGCGGCGTTGATCGCCACAGAAAAACACTACTTCGTCTGCCAGTTCATCTTCAATAATCCGGTCGGCCAGTGCAACGGCATTATCAGCGGTGCCAATAATGCAATCCGGACCAAAATATTTTTCAATCAATATTTTTGTGGTATGACCAATGCAGTAAATCTGCCAGTCGGGTAGCTGATCCTGCATGATCTCTACTACTGCATCTACTGCATTCATGCTGGTAAATACAACCGTAGTTCGCATCAATAAAGCAGCTTCAACTTCCTGAATAATTTCTGCAGTTCGAATGGGTTCTGTTTCTATGAAGGAAATAGTTTTGATCAGAACCCCTCTTTGTTTTGCATCATCAATGGTGCTATCTGCCAAGGGCCGGGTAGTCAATAACTGGGACGATATGGTAATTGGCTCAGCTGCCATTTTTAATGCTTGCTACAATTTTATCGGCTCCCTGTTGTATCAATTCGTTTGCAGCTATGGTGCCAAGTGAATCAGACTGCTCAATTGTCCTTGTTTTTTCAATTGCAAGATGATCTGAACCGTCCAATGAAAAAATACTTCCGCGGAAGCGGATCATCTTTACAAGTTGACCGGCATCATCAATTGTTTGCTCTATTTCTGCGAGCGCACTGATTGGAGTTGAACACCCCCCCATCAGGGTCTTTAAAAAATCCCGTTCAATTTTTACACAAACTGCGGTATTGGGATCGTGAAATAAACGGCAGGCTTCCAGTGCATGTGAATCGGTATCGCGACAAACAACCAGGATGGCACCCTGAGCAGGCGCAGGCAACATCCAATTGAGTTCGATTGCAGCATCCGGACGAAGATGAATCCGCTCCAAACCGGCTGCGGCAAAAATGGCGCCATCCCATTCTTCTTCGGCCAGTTTCCGAAGGCGGGTATTTACATTGCCTCTTAAATTGGTAATCCGGTGATGTGGATAGCGATGCAGCCATTGTGCTTTTCTCCGAATACTGCTGGTGGCAACCAGGGCAGAATAGGCGGCATCACTGAGAAACTCTGTTCCGTTTTTCGGTACCAGCAGATCGAGGTGACTTGCTCTTGGTAATACGGCTGCTTCTATAATTCCCTCTGCCATTTGGGTAGGAACATCTTTCATGGAATGAACAGCAATATCAAATCGATTGCTTAATAATGCACTATCCAGGGTTTTGGTAAAAACACCCTGAACACCCATTGCGTAAAGTGGGGTTACCAAATCGATATCGCCATCGGATTTTAGCGGCACCAATTCCGTTTGAAAGCCTTTTTCTTCGAGTAATCCCTTTACCAAATTGGCTTGCCAGACAGCCAACTGGCTATCCCTTGTTCCGATTCTGATTATTTTGTTCATCTTAATTGGCACCGAAGGCCATGAAATCGTTAATTGCTTCCAGGTAATGGCAACCCCGCTGGTTTCTTACCCTCATTTTAGCAGCCATTGTATTCAGTACTTTTTGAATACGGGAAGCGGCTTCTTCGGTGGTTGCAAAGGTAGTATGATAAACCCATTGTGTATGCTGGGGGTCCATACTCAGGGTATTTACATGAATTTCTTCGAGTTTTAGCTTAACCTGTCCCAATACCGCGAGTTGCTTGCGCATTTTGCACCAGTCATAAAACTCGGCAGTTTGTTCAGCAATAATGGCAAGGGCACGTGGAACCTCCGCCTGGCGTTTCAGCAGGGTTTCATCTTTCATGCGGGAAAGCTGATCAACATTCAACAGTTCCTTGCCATCCACGTGTGCAACTTCAGCCGCCACATTATTGGGAATGGAAAGATCAATGATCCATTGTTTGGTGCCCGCTATCAGGTGTTCGGGCCGAATGATGGCTTCTGTAGCATTGGAAGCAACGATTATGATATCAGCTGTGGCTACTGCCTGCTCCAATTGATTGGATGGCATGGCAGCTAGTTCCAGTTCTAACGCAAGTTTTTCCGCTTTTTCAAAAGTGCGGTTCATCAGGGTGATATTATTGCATCCCAGGTAATCAATCAGGTTTTTGCAGGTATTCCGGCCAATTTTACCGGTACCGATCAATAAAACTGATTTATTGGCTACATCGGTCACCCTGTCTTTCAGGTATTGAATTGCCGCAAAGGAAACGGAAACAGATCCACTGCTTAGTGCTGTATTATTCTTAACGAGTTTGGAAGTTTGAAGCACCTGGTTATAGAGACGTTCAATAAACGGACCAATGGCGGCTTTTTCTTTGGCATGTTTAACCGCAATTTTTATTTGTCCAACTATTTCATAATCTCCGAGGATCTGAGAATCCAGTCCGGCTGCCACCTGAAAAAGGTGTTGAACAGCAATTTCTGCGCGATACAGGTAAGCGAAATTGCGGAATTCGATGGCGGATTGCCCGGTTGCTTCGGATATCAGGTTAACCAGGGTATCGAGGTCGGGAGCCAGTGCATATATTTCTGTGCGGTTACAGGTTGATAATACAAATAGTTCAGCAACACCCTTTATTTTGGCGCTTTCCAAAATCAGGTCATATTGTTCCTGACTGATGGCGAAACGGCTTCTTACGGCTGAATCAGACTTTTTATAGCTGAGTCCGACCACAAAAAAATGCTGTAAATCTTTTGGATAATCTCCCATAATAGTCTCACAAATTCCATTGCAAAAATAGCCCGGCAAGGCTGATTTCCCCAGTGCTTTCTGTCAGTGAACTGTCATATTCCTGTTTTTTAACCCCTTTTGTTGAATCATTTGCTACTAATAACGGATGAATTGCGTTTTTTATGCATGTGTGCATACCTTGTTTTTTGCAACTTTGTGCTGCGAATCCTGTTATTTGCATCAAATTTCCCCTGAATGATAAAGAGAGGCATTTTATTAATGAATCTTGGTTCTCCGGATTCCACTTCGGTGAAGGATGTTCGGAAGTACCTGAATGAATTTTTAATGGATGAGCGGGTAATCGATATTCCTTATCTGCTACGCTTATTATTGGTACGTGGAATCATTGTAACTTTTCGTGCTCCTAAATCTGCCAGAGCCTATCAGTCGATCTGGACCGAGCAGGGATCTCCTTTGATTGTATTGACCAAAAAATTGCAGGTTGCTTTGCAGGAGCAGGTGGAGGAGCCGGTGGAAATCTGTATGCGCTATGGTACACCATCGCCAAAGGCTGCCTATGATAAATTAGTGAAAGAACATCCTAATCTGGAGGAAGTAATACTGGTTCCGCTTTATCCGCATTATGCAATGAGCAGTTATGAAACGGCGGTTGAATATGCGAAGCTGCAACATAAACAGGGGGGATATGGATTCAGGCTGGAGATCATTCCGCCTTATTACGAGGAACCCAATTACCTGAATGCACTGGCGGAAAGTATTCGTCCTTATCTGGAGCAGGAACATGATCATATTTTATTCAGTTATCATGGGATACCGGAGCGGCATATTTTCAAAGGCGATTGTACCGGAACGCATTGTTTGAAAGTGCCGAATTGTTGTGAGGTACCATCACCAGCACATGCGCAATGCTATCGTCATCAGTGTTGGGTGACAACAAAAAAAGTTACTTCATTATTGGGTATTCCTGAAGGTAAATGGAGTATGAGTTTTCAATCAAGGCTGGGGCGGGATGAATGGTTGAAACCCTATACTGCCAAACGATTGGAAGAAATGCCGGGAGAAGGCATCAAAAAACTGGCAGTTGCCTGTCCGGCTTTTATCAGTGATTGTTTGGAAACCCTGGAAGAAATTGCAGAAGAAGGTAAGGAAGAGTTTTTGCATGCCGGCGGGGAGGAGTTTACGATGATACCCTGTTTGAATGTACATCCGAAATGGGTAAGAACGCTAAAAACGTTCGTGAAAGCTGAAAAAGTGAAAGGTGAAATGCCCGACTCCTTTTAAACTTTTCTTCTATGTATTTCTATATAAAGGCACTACATATCATTTTCGTTGTTACCTGGTTTGCGGGCTTGTTTTACCTGCCGCGATTGTTTATTTACAATACGGAAGCAGGGGAGAAGGAGCCGGTTGAAAGGGATATTTTGAGGAGACAATTTGAAATCATGATGAAACGGCTCTGGTATGGAATAACCTGGCCATCAGCGATTCTGACGCTGGCGCTTGGAACCACGGTGATGCTGTTGGGTGATTGGGATAAAATCCTGTTTAAACCGGAAGGGAGATGGTTCCTTTTCAAATGGATTTTTCTATTGGGTTTATTCGCTTATCATTTTAGTCTGCATGCTATTTTTAAGCAGGAGATGAAAGGTGTTTTCAGGTATAGTTCCAATCAATTGCGGATCTGGAATGAAGTGGCTACTGTCTTTTTATTTGCCATTGTATTCCTGGTTGTTGTAAAGCAAAGTATCAGCCTTATCTGGGGATTAGGGGGATTGATTTGCCTTGTGATATTACTTATGCTGGCGATCCGTATTTACCGAAAACTGCGCGAGAATAAATCATAACAGCATCAATGTGTCAGATTGCTTTTGAATAACGGATTTCAGCTGTTTGAAGGTGTTTTTTACGTTGCAGGAAAAGATCAAAAGCACTGCAAACAATTCGTATGAAATGATGGCCTTTTACAGAAAGCTTTAATCCATTTGTATCCCATTCAATCAATCCGTCCGCAGCTAATTCCCGCAATATCGGAAAACAATATTCTTCCAGAACAGGAAGATCTTCCGGTGAAAAGGAGGTTGCTCCTTTACAGCTGATTGCAAGAATATATTGTTTGAATTTCAGATCTTCTTCATCAAGAAAATAACCTTTTGTAATAGCAAGACGGCCCAATTTAATTGAATCGTAATACTCTTTAATGGTTTTATTATTCTGCGCATAGGCGTTGCCGGTATCACTGATACTTGACACTCCCAGGCCAATCAGAAGCTTGCTGGATTGAGTAGTATATCCCATAAAATTCCGATGCAGCCTGGATTCCTCCCATTTCCCATTTCCCCCTTCCCTCCACCTTGCGATATACAATTCATCTGTGGGAAGGGCAAAATGATCCATGCCGATATCATGGTATCCATGCAGTGCAAACTGGAATTTTGCAAGCCGGTATAATTGCATTTTTAATTCGGCAGATGGAAGATCGTTTTCATCAAATAATCGTTGCCCCCTACTGGTCCAGGGTACATGCGCATAGCTGTAAAAGGCTACCCGATCTGGACGAAGGGATAATACTTTCTGCAAAGTACGTTCCATTGATTCCGGTGTTTGTTTGGGCAGTCCGTATATCAGATCGAAATTGATGGAGGTATAGCCGATTTCCCGGGCAATTTCCGTTACTTCCTGTACCTTATAGAATGGTTGGATCCGGTTGATGATCTGTTGTACCACAGGATCATTATCCTGTACTCCAAAACTAACTCTTCGAAAACCTATATCATAGAGGGTTTTCAAATGTTCATAGGTAGTATTATTTGGGTGCCCTTCAAAGCTGAAAGCATGATCTTCAGCGATGTTGGCGGAAGAAAGAATGGGGTTTAATAATTTCTCTAAATTTTCAGGAGAAAAAAAAGTAGGTGTTCCGCCGCCCAGGTGTAATTCCCTGATTATGGGTTTTTCCTGCATGAGTCGCAGGTAAAGAGTCCATTCTTTTAATACTGCGTCGATGTATTCACTTTCCACCTTATGGTTAGTGGTAATTTTTTTGTTGCAACCACAATAGGTACAAAGGCTTTCACAAAAGGGAAGGTGGATATATAGCGAGATTCCATTTTGGCTGTTCTCGATGGAGAATTGCTGACTGAAATTGGATTCCCATTTTTCCAGATCTAAAGTAGCATCCCAATGGGGTACGGTTGGATAACTCGTGTACCGGGGAACTGGCCGGTCGTATTTACTGAGTAAGCTGGCGGTAAGCATGGTGCAAAGAAAATAGCCGATGCCTGCCTTTGTACTGATGCCGGTTCTGTGCTGATATGATCTTTATCAGGATGGAGTGATTTTATGTCATTCAATTGTCATTTCGATGTTTTTCCGCATCTCGTAAACCTTTTTTCCCGATTGCGTAAGTGAAAATTCATGGTTAACCCGAGTTTTGCGGCCGAATATCTTATTATGACACGAACTGCTATTTTATCCGGACTTTCTATACTATTTTCTCAATGGGCTATTGGACAAATTTCCACTGACACCCTCAAACCAGCCCAGGAGATGCCACAGGTTCTGGTAGTTGGGTATAAAGATAAATTATTAAGCAAGGTGCCTGGTTCGGTATCGGTGGTACGATTTAAGGAAATTCAGCAACTTGCACCAGTTAGCGGAAATGATATTATGCGCCGTATACCCGGATTAAATGTGGTGGATGAGGAGGGTGCAGGATTGCGAATCAATATTGGTGTTCGCGGATTGGATCCGGATCGCAGCCGAAACTTACTGGTATTGGAAGACGGGGTGCCGGTAGCGCTAAATCCTTATGGCGAACCTGAATTATATTTTACACCGGTTATTGATAAAGTAAGATCCATAGAGGTTTTAAAAGGAAGCGGACAGGTATTGTTTGGACCACAGACAATTGGCGGGGTAGTAAATCTTATAACTGCTGATCCGCCGGCAGAAGAAAGAACAGAATTGCGTGTAAAAGGGGGGCAGGGAGGCTTTTTCTCCACCTATGCCAGTTATGGCAATACCGTTGGCAATATGGGATTTAATGTGAGCTATTTGCGCAAGCAGGCAGATAATATTGGTCCAACCTGGTTTCGGATCAATGATCTGAGTGCAAAACTTCGTTTTCAGTTAAGTGATAAATCTTCTGTTGGATTGAAATTGGGCGTATATGATGAATTGTCTAATTCCACCTATGTTGGAATAACTCAATCAATGTATGATGCCGGTGGATTTGATTATGCGCGGATAGCACCTGATGATCGTTTGCCGGTTCGCAGATATAATCTGAGTGTGACGCATTCCTATCAGTTTAATCCAAGGGTTCAATTGCAGACGACTGCTTTTGCATACACTACCACCCGCAACTGGCAACGTCAGGATTTCAGTTCAAATTCATCTGCTGCCAATCAGACCGGTGTGATTTGGGGGGATGCTTCCATTTCCGGTGGTGCTTTGTATATGTTGAATAGTAATGGGCATCGGAATCGGCAATTTGAAGTAATGGGAGTGGAGCCCCGACTAAGTATAAAAGGAAAAATTGGGAGTAAGGAAAATAAAGTAAACGCGGGTGTTCGCTATCTGTATGAAAAAGCCAATGAGCAATTTGTGATTGGGAAAAAAGCGGATGCAACTGCCGGGGATTTGCGCGACAATGAAATCAGAAGCGGACATGCATTGAGTGGTTATATTCAGGATGAGCTGGCAATTAGCAGCCGTTTCAGTTTAAATGCAGGAATTCGACTGGAAAGTTTTCAATACAATCGCAGAATATTACGTGGACGATTTTCTGTAAACGGTGCAACCGTTGTTGCTGATACCAATGTATTGGCAAAAGGAAATGTGCTGGTTGTTATTCCGGGTGGTGGATTCAATTTTGTATTGAATGAGTCGCTCAATTTGTTTGGTGGCGTACACCGTGGGTTTGCTCCGCCAAGAACAAAAGACGCCATTACTTCTTCCGGTTTCGCAATTGATTTGGATGCAGAAAGCAGTTGGAACTATGAACTCGGACTTCGATTTAATCATCTTAACTGGATCAATGGTGAACTGACTTTCTTTGCTATGAATTTTGATAACCAGATCATTCCAATTTCACAGTCAAGCGGAAATTCCAATGCAAGCGGATTAGCAAACGGTGGTAAAACAACCCATAAGGGTGTGGAAGGTTCTCTCCAACTGGATTTTGGAAAAGCATTCAGCTGGAAACACAGTCTTATGATTGGAAGCAATTTTACTTTTGTAGACAGTAAGTATGCGGCCGACCGCTATATTTCCAGCGGAGCCGACAAAATAAATGTGCGAGATAACAAACTTCCGTATGCGCCTTCTTTTATATGGAATGGTACTATCGGTTTTGAAGCGAAAAAAGGATTTGGTATTCGTTTGTATGCAAATTATGTTAGTGAGCAATATGCGGATGAATTGAATACAGAAATGGCATCAGCAAACGGCCGTATCGGTAAAATAGACAGCCGGATGATTTTTGATGGAACCGCTTATTATCAGGTGAATAAAAAACTTTCACTTAATATAAGTGCAAAAAATCTGGGAGATAAAAGGTATATCGCGAGTCGCCGGCCGGAAGGGATTAAAGTGGGAATGCCGAGCTTTGTGACAGCGGGAGCGGAGCTTACGTTGTAAGCGGTGAAAGGTGAAAGGTGAAAGGTGAAAAAGTTCAGAGACCTGTGGATTCCACAGGTCTTTTGTTTATTTTAAGGGGATGAACGGTGAAAAATGAAAAGGATAAGTAGTTTGTTTATAGCTTTCGTATGGCTGGCGAATGGCTTGATTTGTAAGGTATTGAACCTGGTTCCGAGGCATGAAGCGATAGTTGCCAGAATATTGGGGTATGATTTTTCAAGACAAATAACATTGCTTATTGGTTTGGCTGAAATTGGAATGGCAGTATGGGTACTAAGCAGATATCAATCCAAATGGTGTGCCATTAGTCAGATGCTGCTGGTTGCAGTAATGAACCTGATTGAAGCATTAATTGCTTCTGATTTATTGCTTTGGGGCCATTTTAATGGACTTTTTGCGTTACTTTTTATAGGGTTGATTTATTATACTGAATTCGTTTCTGGTAAAAAGCAACGCAAAACTATTGTACATGTTTAACTATTTGAAATCTCATCCTTTTGCTGTTGAAGCTTTTTTTGAATCTTCTGTTGTTTTAACCTATGCCCTTCCCAAACTTGAACTGAACCATTTGATACCTCCCTGCCTGGAATTGGATTTGCACGAAAATCAATGGGGCTTTATTGCGGTTGCGATGGTTCAGACAAAAAGATTGAGACCTAAAGGGTTTCCTGCCTTTTTGGGGAACGATTTTTTTTTGATCGGATATCGGGTATTTGTGCGCTATACAACCAGTACAGGAAAAAAAATGCGTGGTCTATTTATCCTCCGGTCAGAAACGAATAAGAAATGGATGGAATTACTGGGATCCATTTTTACGCACTATAATTATCGAACTGCTTCCATAATTATGGACGAGAAGCGGGAAACTACTACTATATCTGCTGCATCTTCCGGTTTACTGGTTGAGTTTTGCAGAGATCAGCCTGACGTAGCCCTGCCTACAAACTCTCCGTTCAGTAATTGGAAGGAAGCTAGAAGATTTGCCGGACCCTTGCCCTATACATTCAGTTATCTTAAAGAGGAAGGGAAGGTGTTAATTATTGAAGGTATTCGAAGTAATTGGATACCAGTTCCATTAAAAATTTTGCATACTAAAGTTGATTTTTTGGAAGAATTGAATCTGAATGGTGCTGTTTTAGCCAATGCTTTCGAAATTCGGGATATACCCTATTATTGGAAAAAAGGTAGAAAAGACACATGGAAGTAAAGCGAAAAAAATTTCAGGGGGTTGAGAATATTATCCGGTTCAACTGGCATTTTTATGTTCTGGCATTGGCTATAATGCTGATTGTTTTTGTTACCGGTATTTTTTTGAAGGGATTCGTACATGATCTGTTCATAACCGTTGGAATAGCTGCTTTAATGTCCGTTTTTTTATCTCTGGTGGTATCCTACTACATTTATGATTACTCTGATCTTTACCAGTTTAGCTGGATGTCAAGCTGTTTTTCAGGCAATCTCAGATCAATACTTTCTATAAATGCCGGCTTTGATGAAACCAGTAAAATTATTGCAGATAAATTTCCAGAGGCCATTCTTGTAAAGGGAGATTTTTACAATCCTGAAAGGCATACTGAACCGTCAATTGAACGCGCAAGAAGGGCATATCCGCCTGAAAGCGATATAATATTGCTGGATACCAGGAAATTGGAATTTCAATCAGGCCAATTTGATTTAATATTCCTGATTTTTGCAGCCCATGAAATTCGGATTAGCTCAGAAAGGATCCTTTTTTTCAAGGAATTGAAACGAATTTTGACTGATAATGGACGGATTATAATCATAGAGCATTTGCGTGATATTCCTAATTTTATTGCGTTCAATTTTGGTTTTTTCCATTTTTACGGCAGATCAGAATGGATTAACACATTTGATGAATCGGCTCTTTTGATTGAAACTGAAAATAAATTGACACCCTTTATAAGAAAATTTATTTTACGGAAAAAATGATTCAACATTTACAACTGATTGGCTGGTTCCTCATTGGATTATCTCTACTACACCTTATTTTTCCCAGCTATTTTAACTGGAAGAAAGAACTGGCTGGTTTAAGTGTGATAAATAGGGAAATGATGGTTGTACACACATTTTTTATTGCGTTGGTTGTGTTTCTGATTGGGTTATTGTGCATTACAAGTGCTGCGGAATTGATTGAAACTCCTCTTGGAAAAAGAATTTCGCTGGGTCTGGGTTTTTTTTGGCTGATTAGATGGATTATTCAATTTACTGGTTATTCATCTGTAAACTGGAAGGGTAAAAGTTTTGAAACGGCAGTCCATCTGTTTTTCAGTTTTGTTTGGGGATACCTTACAGTAATGTTTTTTAAATCTGCCATTGGTTGACGGAGCTTCAGGATAATAATTGCTGTATTTTTTCGCGATAACCCCTGCCGATGGGAAGTGTGTGGCCTTTTAGCTCGACCTCCTCGGCTGTGAATGATTCTATTTTGTTGAGTGCGATTATGTAGGAGCGATGAATGCGGGCGAATTGCCTGGAGGGTAATCTGGATTCTATTTCAACTGTGCTGACCTTAGTAAGGAATTCTCCTTTTGTAGTCAGAATTCGGATATATTCCCGTTGACTTTCAATAAAAATTATATCTGCCAATTCCAACCGGATTTTTTTCTTTTGAACAGAAACAAAGAGGTAATCTTTTTCTGCTGTCTGAGTGGATGGTGCGGGAATGAACTGAACTGAATTTTCTGATGATATACGTTTGACTTTGTTTACTGCCATCATGAACCGATCAAATTCAATTGGTTTCAGCAGGTAATCCACTACATTTAATTCAAATCCCTCTACGGCATATTCATTGTAGGCAGTTGTGATGATTACCTGTGGCCTTTTGGTAAGGGTGCGCAGGAAATTCATGCCTTTCAGTTTTGGTAAATGAATGTCAAGGAAAATTAGATCAATCTGGTTTTTTTGCAAATAATCTGCTGCCAGTAAGGCATTCTTAAAATGCCCTTTCAGTTCGAGTGAGCTGAGCTGGTCAATATACTCGATTAAAATTCTTGCTGCCAGAGGCTCATCCTCTACTATTATGCAGGCCAGGTTTGACATAACTGTTTAGATTTATTAATAGCTGCGCGGTAAAAATGCTGTTTTCTTTCCGGCAACTCAATTGATAGTTGGTATATAATAGTTCCAGTTGCCTTCGGATATTGGACAGGCCGATATTTTCAAGTATGGGGGTGCCTGTTTCAGTTGGTTCAATGGAGTTTTTTACTACCATTTCCAGCAGATTGCTTTCTACCTTCAGATCAATCTGTACAAATGGTGATGCTATGGTTTCTGAGCTACCATGCTTGAAGGCATTTTCAACCAATGGTATAAGGAGGAGCGGAGGCAGATTGGTTGGAGAGGACTGAATCAGGTGCGTAAAATTCACATGCAGGCTATCATCGTAGCGCAGTTTCTCCAATGCTATATAATCTTTGATAATCTGTATTTCTTTTTCTATTGAAATGGAGTTGGCATTGGTTTCATACAGCATAAACCGGAGAATTTTAGAAAGACGCATAATGGATTCTGGTGCCTGATCTGATTTCTCTAATGAAAGGGCGTAAATATTATTGAGTGTATTGAAAAGAAAATGAGGATTTGTCTGAGATTTTAAATAGTTTAATTCTGCAGCCTGTTTTTCAATTTCCATCTGTTTAGCCTGAGATTTCAATTTCGTATATCGGTACAGATGTCGGATGATGGAGAAAAAAAGAAATGCGGAAATCCCATTTGCAAACTGATCGCCTACCGACATTGTTTCACCGCCGGATCCAAAGGGCGTGTAGATACCGAAACCAATTCCCAGCATTCGCCAAAGAAACATGCCAAAGGAATAAAGGAAAATACTCAATAGAATGGTTGGGATCGCATGCCATACACTTTTTCTTATATGAGGAAGCAGGGTTTCGTAGAATAAAATAGTGAGCACAGTCAGGTAGCTGATTCGCCAGCACTCGTTGATTATGATGGCTCCGGCATTACGAGGGTTGGATGGTATATAAACCAGCCACCTTAGTAGTAAATAGGAAAGGCTGATCCATCCGTATAAACGTAGATTATTTTTGGTAAGGGAACTCATTTTATAAGTCCAAAAAGTAAGCATAAATATGGAGGAAAAAACGGGAACTGTATAATTCCTGAAAATAGGTCTACGAGCGGCATTTTTGCGGCTACCAACTGCAGTATACAGATTGTTGACCGGAAAAGGGTGTCTGTAGCCATGCAAAAATTACTGCACATTTTTCAATTAGGTTGCTTCAAAATGTTATCAAATGAAATCATTGCTCTTTTTTTTATTATTGATTTTGGGAAATCATTTGTCCGGGTTTTGTCAGGCTGATTCAAAGGCTGGTGATTGGCCAACCTGGTTTATTTCTACTGGAAAAAAATATTCAATTAACAAGAGTTCCGTCAATAAGAATGAAATAGCAGAAGTGCTACAGCGTCAGGCTCTGCTGGATTCTTCTTCATTGGCACAGATTCAATACTGGAGTGCCGGTTCGCCTGGATACCGATGGGTGAATTGGATCTATGATTTATGGATGTCGTCCGAAGCAGGTGAAACCGGACCGGTTTCCTTTCTTGTTTTGCAGGTGGCTATTTATGATGCAACAGTTGTAGCCTGGAAGGAAAAATATCGCCATAACAAGGATCGTCCGGTGCAGGCAGATAAGCGGGTAAAGCGTTTTGGACCTATTCCTGAATCGCCCTCTTTCCCCTGTGAAACTTCTGTAGCCGCAGGGGTAGCCGTTACTGTTATTAAAAAATATTTTCCTTTATTGGCCGATTCAGCTTTGCGAATGGCGGAGCGGGCTATGTTATCCCGAGTGGACGCCGGATTAGCCTATCCCAGTGATACAAAAGCTGGTTTTGATTTGGGTGCAAGAATTGCCGTAGATGAACTGGAATATGTGAAAGACTTTTCACCTGCCAGCAAATGGGATGGAAAGCGCCCAGATGGAAAACAAATATGGAAGGGTGAGCCGTCATTTCCCACTGCAGGACTGAGTAAAACGGTGATATTAAAAAGTCCGGACCATTTTCGTCCCGGTCCACCTCCGGATTTTGCCAAAGACATGGATGAATTACGCGCATTCAAACCAGGTTTTCGCTCTACAGGAAATGCCTTTTATTTTGCTACAGAATCCTTTTGGGCAGATATCCTGAAGCAAAAATTATTTGAGCATAATCTTCATTTGGACCCTCCAAAAGCAGCACTAATTTATGCTGTAACTGCCATTGGAATGTATGATGGCTTTGTTTCCTGTTGGGACGCAAAATATACCTATTGGGGTACGCGGCCGGATCAGTATGATCCGAGCTTTAAACCGGTTTTATATTTCACTCCTCCATTTCCGGGTTATCCATCAGGCCATGCAATGCTGGGAAGTGTGATGGCAGAAATCATGTCGTATTTTTTCCCCGCCGACCAGCTATATTTCAGGCAGCGCGCAAAAGATGGTGCTGAGTCCAGGTTTCAGGGAGGCATTCATTTCAGAACGGATAATGAAGTGGGATTGGAGCTTGGCAGAAAAGTTGGCAGCTTAATTATAGAGCGGGTGAAAGAGAAAAACTTATGAATAAAACTACCATTCAGAATTATGTCTGAATGGTAGTTTTTTACTACTGAACTATTCTGAATTTTTATGAAATTGCAGGGAATAAATTCTAAAGCCAACTATGTATATTTCGTCAGCATTTAAATTTGAGGGAAAGGAGGAGATGATTGCTTTTATGAAGCGGTACAGTTTCGCTACAATAGTAACAGTAGTGGATGGATTACCGGTTGCTTCTCAACTGCCTTTTATTATACTTGAAAAAGAAGGCAAGCTGATTTTGCGTTCGCATTTTGCTTTGGTGAATGAGCAGGCAAAACACATTGAATCTGCTGTTTCGCTGATAATGTTTAGTCAGCCACATGCCTATATTTCACCGGCTCATTATGACAAGCAGGAATCTGTACCAACCTGGAATTATTTGGCCGTACATGCATATGGAAGGGCTGTCATCATAACAGATGAAAATGCCGTTGAGGACATGTTGGAAGAACTCATACTTACTTACGAATCCGGATATTTAAAGCAATGGAAAGGCCTGCCTGAAAAATACCGCTCAGGTATGAAAAAAGGGATCCTTGCATTTGACCTTGAAGTAATTGATTTGCAGGGTAAGAAAAAACTAAGCCAGAATAAAAATCTGATGGAAATTCAGCGTATCGCAACTGAATTGGAATCCAGTCAAGATACGGCTGAAAAAGATTTAGCAGCTTATATGCGATCCTTGCCAGGGGCTAAATGATCAATTCAACAAGGCAGCAATTGCGCCTTTTCCACTTACTTTGTATTCATCTGTACCGGAAAGCAGGCTTTTGTTGTTAACCGATTCAATTCCGGCATAGTTGGCACCAACCTTGATACCACCTATTGGAAGTGGATTAACATTCAGTCCCAGTTTATAGGTATTTCGAATCCCGAAATCAGAAAACTCCTTGTTGTTGTCAAAAGTCAGATAGAATTGGGATTTGGCTTCGATTTTAAGAATTCTGGCTACTTTGTCCTTTATTCCTACACCAACCAGGATTGTTGATTTTCCTGTTCTGAATTCATGTTCAAATCCGGCCATCAGGGCAGCCCCCGCTTCAATCGAATATTTATTACAATCCGCTTTTACAGTGGCTCCGCCGAGGTCCACTTCAATATTTAACCAGGAAGGGCAACCCAGCCGCCATTCCCGATCTGCCTGTACAAGACTGTCGAGGTTCGTTCCATTATAATCGGGTACGCATTTGACCAATAAATTATTGACTTCGCCCCCGGTGTAATAAATCATTCCCAGGTTTAAAAAATTAAAATATCCGGATACTGCATGATATACCATGGCCTGGTTGGAAGGGGTGGGATCCAGTTGCACGATTGCTACAAGCTGGTTGATATACGATTTCCATCGCTGTTGTCCCAAGTCAAAAATGGGTTTTACATAGGCGCCCAATTCATTGATCAGTTTATCTGCCAAAGGTCTTTTTTGCCGCTCACAACAGGCGATTTCAAATTCTTCCTGCACGCTTATACTGCTGCCGGGAGGTGCTTCAGGACATTTCATTCGGGTTATTTCCAATGCGTTGTTATGCAGGATGCCTGCCACCTCTTCCGTTTCCGAATCACCATAGGGTATCAGGTATTCCGGTGTAAATTCATCATTTAATTCATCCAGCATCACTTCAACGAGATCGGAGTAGATACCCGGATAGGAGTCTGCATTCTGACTGGCGGCTGCATTTGTCTGAATGGCATTATTCATCCAGAATAACATTTCTGCCTGAACACTTGCTGCATAGGTATTCAATTCAATCTTTCGCAGTTCAACATCCTTTGCTGATGCCGGAAATTCTGGCAAGGAGAATTTGCCAAGGGTTATCTCTTCAAAAAAATCTTTTTCACCTGCTCCTTTGTATTTATTCCGTTGTTTGGCAAGAGCACGCAAATCAAATTTCTTCCCCATTTTATGTGCCATCGCCAGTGTGGATCTGCGCAACGAAACACTCAATTCCTTTTCGAAATAATGCATTGCCTTTTCGTACTCTTTTTTGTAATAGTGTAACATCCCCATACTGTGGTTGGCTTCCGGATTCAGCTCATCAATAGCCAGACATCGATCAAAAAAATCCATGGCTCTTTGCATTTCGCCCAGTCCCATATATGCCTGTCCCATATTATTCAGCAGGGTACTGCTATTGGGAACCTGTTCCAGCGCATACATCAATAGTGGAATCGCTTTTTGTTCAACACCACACATGTTTAACATGGCTGCAAGGTTATTCATGCTATTGATTTCATCCGGATCATTGGCGGTTGTTTCCATCAGCATTAGAATACCTGCTTTGGGATTATCGTGATAAAATTCAGCAATTGCTTTATCATTTATTTCTTCCACTGGTATGGATTTTATCAGCTTGTTGATTTCCTGGATTTGTGGAGCAGGGATTCCTTTTTGTATTTGTTTGATGGATTGCTGAAGGTTAGCAGTTATTTCCTGCCTGTTAGGTGGACGGGAAGGAATCAAGGAAAGCCGGTTGATATCCTTTGCTGGTGGTTTTAGCTCAAGGTCCGGGAAGGCAGCGGGATTAATTTTTAGATTATTTTGATCTGCAAATTCTGCTGCTTGCGTCATCAACTTTTTCTTGTAAACCTCCCTTTCTTCAGGACTCATATTAATAAGCTGATTAACATCCGGCATTGGTGCAGCTGCCGCTGTTTTTTTTGTTTGCGCCTGGATATCCAGTGATAGGAAGAGCAGCAGTATATAACAATACAATTTCATAGCACAAGTTTGAAGCATCAAATTTGATGCTCACTTAGTTGGAAAAAATGTGGAAGTGGCATGAAACGTACATTCTTTTGTATGAGTTGTGAACCGGAATTTTAATTCCGGTTCATGCAGGTATTTCTACACTTCATAACCTATGCTATTGTAGCTGGTTGTGAACGAGCTGAGATTTGTGCCACAAAAAATTGCAAAGTGATGTATAAAATAATACTGTTACTTGCTCTGGCAGCAGGACCATTAACAGGATTTGATCAGGCGGAAAAATTCCTTAAGAATGTTAAATCAAAAACAACAGCGAAGGTCAATAATCGGATAGACCGAAAGGTTGACAAAGCAATTGATAAAACGCTTGATGAAATTGAAGGACAAGGAAAAGAGATGGTTGAAACGCAGGATGCAGTAAAGGATACTTCAAAAGAAAAATCACCTGTTGCTGCAACAGGTGTCCGATCCTACAGTAAGTATGATTTTGTTGCCGGAGAGAAAGTTGTTTACTATACGGATTTTAGTTCTGATCCTATTGGCGAGCTGCCGGTTGGTTGGAATACCAATGGAACTGGTGAAGTTGTAACGCTGGATGGAATGAAAGGAAAATGGGTTCAATTGTATCAGAATGCAACTTATTTGACTGATAATAAAGATACGCTATCGGAAAATTTTACGGTTGAGTTTGATCTTGTATTAAGAAGGACAAATCCAAAAGCAGCTTTTCCTGTAATGGCTTTTGGTATTTTGGCATCCGGTACCTATTCCACCACAGCGAATGAGTTGTTGAAAGGATATGCTGCAAATTTTGCCACAGAATTGAATATTCAGCCGTTTGGAAATAATGACTCCCAGATTCATCTATATACCTATGAGAACAATAAACGATACCTCTCTACTGATCTTAAAAAATATGGAGCACTGCAAAACTATTTCAATGCTATTATTCATGTTGCTATGCAGGTGCAAAAGGAACGGCTCAGAATCTGGTTTAATGAAACAAAATTATATGATTTACCCAAAGCAATAGTTCCTGGGACTTCTATCAATCAATTGTATTTTTTGGTTCGCAGATATGGAGGTGATGAGGCTGAAGTTGGCTATACCATTGGAAATATCTGGTTGGCAAAAGGCTTGCCAGATACAAGGAACAAATTATTAAAAGAGGGGAAATTTTCTACAACGGGTATTTTGTTTGAAAGGGGTTCTGCAGTAATTCAACCACAGAGCAGTGGAATACTTAAAGAGATTGCCGGTTTGCTGCAAAGTGAAGCTGATCTTAAAGTAAAAATTATTGGGCATACGGATAGTGATGATAGTGAAGTGGTAAACCTGGACTTGTCAAAACGTCGTGCAGAAGCTGTCAAGCATGCTCTTAGAACTGAATTTGGAATCGATGCTTCCCGGATTGATACGGATGGAAGAGGAGAAGCGGAGCCGGTTGGTGATAATAAAACAAAAGAGGGCCGTGCGCAAAACCGAAGAGTGGAATTCATTAAACAATAGATTTTTCAATTACTATTAATAAACAATAAACCTTTCCAGATTATGAAACAGATCAATCCAAGAATGACCTTTTTAAAAAGAATTAAATACGCAGTTCCGGTTGCCCTATTTGTGCTTTCCTTTTGCCTTTTTTCTTATGTAAAGGCATCCCGAATGACGGATGATTTTCTAAAACAACTTGGTATCAGTAAAACAGCTGCTGACCTAAAAGTGAGCGGCGGGTTTCTTTATGGATCGCTGGACCAGGAGGGTGTAAAGAATGCAAAAAATATCGCCATGGGTAATCGTGCCGCAGTTACATCCAGTTTGTTGAATTATGTAAAAAAACAGGTTAACAGTCCGGCATTTATTAAAGAGTATAATGATATGCGCGAGAAAGAAAAGCCTCAATTATTTACACCACAAACACCGGAAGAGATGCATCAGGATATGATTAAGCAAATGAATAAATCTATTACAGAAATGGAGCTTTCTGTAAAAAAGGCGGATCCTTCCATGAAACCCATGTTTGAGAAAATGCTGACAGATTTAAAGAATCAGCAAAAACTGGCAGAGGATCCTAATAATAAACAGATCGCCAGCTATCGGAAGAATTATCCGCAATTTGTGAAAGATTCGGAAGCCGGAAACCAGCGTTCATTGAAACAATGGGAAAACAAGTACCCTTCCAATCATTTGCTTTTTGTGAAAACCCGCCTGCAGCAATTTCTGGATGAAACCAGCGATATTGATTTTGGTGCGGAGGTGATTGAAAAGAATGGAACTAAATATTTTGTAAACAAGACATATGAAAGCAAAGGGAATCGATGGAAAATGGCATTCCGGGCAGGAAAGCCGGTTGTTGAAACCGCACGCAGTTTTGCTGAACAATGGATAAATGAAATCAGGTAATACCAAAAAAGAGGAAGGGGGCTAGACAACCCCCTATTTTAACCCCTAAACCCTAAACCGTAGAAAGATTACCAGTTGACCTGGTGTATTTTTAAGACGACTGTGTCATCAGTTTTGTTTTGCTTTATAGAAGAAATAGTGTCCAGAAATTGTGCCAAAGGCGAAAAATGTGGAAAAATGCGACCTGCTTATTTGCTGTAAATGAGATTTTTAACACAAAATCTTTGAAATTTTCTCGGATAGGCCTGCCTGTTGGGAACTTTACTTCTGCTATTCAGTAAATCTACTGAGGGATTTATTCTATATTGATAACGTGCATTTTAGGATGTCCATAGTATTATCTTAGAAGCAGGAATTGGCCACGTTTTCGTATTTGTACGTTGGCTCGGTCCAGGGCTTCAAGGGTCCAGGTATAGATTCCTGCCCCCAGCATTATTCCACGTAAATTGCCATCCCAGCCTTGTTCTGCATGCTGTGTTTCGAAAACGATTTGACCAAGGCGGTTGTAAATCTGTAGTTTATACTTTTCAAAAGAATCATTGGTGACAGGACGCCACTGATCATTCTTTCCATCCATATTCGGACTGAAAGCTGTTGGGAAATACAGTCCGGCTGCTTTTCTGATCCTGATTCGGTAGGTATTACTATTGCTTCTACAGGTTCCTTTCTGCATTCGTATATAATAGGTGCGATCACTGGATTCTATGTTAAGATTAAACTGGCCGGTTGAAGAACTGTCAATTGGAATAGCTGAATTTCCAGCCTGATCAAATAGAAAGAAAGTGGTTCCGAAATCTGATTCCAATAAGAGGTCCAACTTCGAATTTGCTTCAGTCCAGATTTCTCTTGTTACGGCAGGAGGAAATTCAATATTGATTGCCTGAACTGCAAACGGGCCAATTTGTGTAGGACATCCGGCACCCCCTTTAGAGCTTTCGAGATAATAGGTTCCGGCTGGGAGTCCGCTTATAGTTTTTCCATTTCCGGCCAGTTCGCCGTTTTCTGTTTTCCATTCGAGCAGCAGGGAATTCAGGTTTATTGCCGGATTGGATATTTCCAACGCACCGGAACCGGTATTGCAGGTATCATCTGTAATCTTAATGTCATTATAAAGGATTTTTGAAGATGGGTCCAATGCCATATCCTGGAATTCGCCAGATTGTCCGTTTCTGGTGGAAGTGAGGAAATAGGCACCTGCTAAAAAATTATGGGAGATCATCCAGTTACCATCTTCATCAGCTGTTGCTGAATTGATATAGGTTCTCAAGGGACAGGGATCAGCGCAATTGGTTCCATAAAGCTGTACGATTGCACCAGGTTCTGCTTTCCCACGCAGAATATTTTCAAAATAATAGGTAATGGTATTGGTCGAAGTGGTTGTACCAGCCGGAAGGTGAATCTCTCCAAGTAGTTGATTTTGCCAGATTTCAGTTTTCCCGGCTCCGTTTTGCCAGATTGAACCAAAAATTGCATTCGTACCTTCACCTTCAGGTGTACCAATAGTAACCTGTTTGCAATTGTTTAAACTAATAGCCAAACGAACAGGAGAGCAGGGCCTGGTGGAAGATGATAACAAAGCGTTGCCGCTAATTTGAACAGGATGTTTAAGATTATTGAGTTCCAGCAATCGATCAGTACCATGTAAGAAATTATATTCAATAACTGAAGAAGCGGAACTGTTTTCCGCACCATCCAGTTTTAATAAAAAACTTCCATCCGAAATCGGTTGTCCATCTATGTTATTGGAGCGGTTATTGGAGAATTCTACAAAAAAACCAGTTGAATTTTCTTCTTCCACCAAATGAAGAATGGAGTTTACAAAGGTGTTTTTTCTGAAGCGCAGTTGCGTTGACCTTGCCAGATAAATGCCATTGTTGGCTGTTTTTTCGAGCTGACTGGACAGCCCGAATAGATTACCTTCAACCAGCAGATTTTCGATGGTGCCTGCGGGTGTATTGTTTCTTGTTTCATTCACCAATGAGATGAGTGCACCGGAAAATAAATTACCCTGTCCTTCTGCCCCAATCTGTATGCGCTGCGCATTGGTTATATGAATTCCTGCAACAGCCAGTTCAAATTGAAATGGCCCCAATAAATTCTGAAAAACAAGTCCGGTTATGGTAATATCCATTGCGTCCTGAATACGAAGAAAATGAAATCGATTAAAGCTAAGGGGACCCAAAAAATTCAAAATAACCCCTGCATTTATAAGAGGTACAAAAACACCTGAATTACGGCTTCCATCAATCAACAGATTCGAACTAAGAGGCGGCAGTTCGGTTTTGAGGTGAATGGTATACGCAGCCATGTCAGAACCGGTGAAAGTAAACAGGATACTGTCTTTTTCGAGGACTCCATTGGAAGCTGCCAATTGAATGGCATTTCTCAGGCTACCGGCACCTTCATTGGCTGTGGTTGTAACAAAAATTTGATTGGCCCGGACGATGAATCCGGTTAGCAGACAAACCATAAGGAGTCCCATTTGGCAGGCAGTGCAGGTGGTGCGCAAAAGTTTGGCTTCTCTCTAAAATTACAAATACCTGCGGTACTGGTTCACTGTGTGGAGGGTTGCCGTCAAAATTCAGTAACTTCGCGTCTATTTCGATTGTTCAATTATTATAAGTACATAAGAATCAGCGAGTTATTTTATGGCAGGCAAGTATCGTGAGTTTCAACAGTTGAATTTGCCATCGATCGAGAACAGTATTCTCGAAAAATGGACCCGGCAGCAGGCATTTGAGAAAAGTATTGCTGTGCGGGAAGGCGCGCCCTCCTTTGTTTTTTATGAAGGTCCGCCCAGTGCCAATGGTATGCCCGGGATTCACCATGTGATTTCAAGAACACTTAAAGATCTGGTTTGCCGGTATAAAACGATGCAGGGATTTCAGGTTAAACGTAAGGGTGGTTGGGATACACATGGATTACCGATTGAATTGGGAGTTGAAAAAGAACTGGGTATTACAAAAGAAGATATCGGTAAAAAAATCAGCATAGAAGAATACAACCAGAAATGCCGGGAAGCAGTTTTGCGTTTCAAGGATAAATGGGATGATCTTACCAATAAAATGGGCTACTGGGTTGATTTAAAAGACCCCTATGTAACCTTTAAAAATGAATATATTGAAACACTGTGGTGGCTGTTAAAGCGACTGCATGAAAAAGGATTGCTGTACAAAAGTGTAAGCATCCAGCCCTATTCACCGGCAGCCGGCACCGGATTAAGTTCGCATGAATTAAACCAGCCGGGTACCTACAAGGATGTAAAGGATACTTCGGCAGTGGCGATGTTTAAAGCCATTCAGAACGAAAAAACGCAGTTTCTTTTTGATGCGATTGGGTCGTCTCAAGTCTCGGGTCTCACCTCTCAGGAACTATTCTTCCTTGCCTGGACTACAACTCCCTGGACACTTCCAAGTAATCTCGGTTTAACAGTAGGACCCAATATTGATTATGTATTGGTTCAAACCTTTAATCCGTATACTCATTTACCTGTAAATATTGTGCTTGCGAAATCTTTGTTGGGTAAGTATTTCAAGCCGGAGGGAGAGAATGGAGATTTTGAAGGATACGCAGCAGAAACGAAGTTATTGCCCTGGAAAGTGTTAACTGAGTTTAAGGGCACTTCCATTGAGCATGCCCGTTATGAGCAGTTATTGCCCTATGAAGCGAATAGTCCGGTTAATGCAGGAGGTGATCCATTCCGTATACTTTGCGATGGATTTGTAACAACCGAAGATGGTACCGGTATTGTGCATACGGCTCCTGCATTTGGAGCGGATGATTATAAGGTTGGAAAAAAATATGGAATCGGTTTTCTGGCGATGGTAGATCGTGAAGGAAAATTTGTGGAGGGGTTGGGAGAGTTCAGTGGTCGCTTTGTAAAAAATTATAAGGATGATCCGAATTATGTGGATGTGAATGTGGATATAAGTGTGAAGCTGAAGAAAGAGAACCGGGCATTTAAAGTGGAGAAATACGAACATAGTTATCCGCATTGCTGGAGAACTGATAAGCCGGTTTTATATTATCCGCTGGATGCCTGGTTTATAAAAACAACTGCGGTGAAGGACCGGATGGTGGAATTGAACAAAACCATCAACTGGAAACCAAAGGCAACGGGTGAAGGCAGATTTGGAAACTGGCTGGAGAATATGGTGGACTGGAATTTGAGTCGTTCCAGGTACTGGGGAACGCCTCTTCCGATTTGGAGAACGGCGGATGGAAAAGAGGAAAAATGTATTGGGTCAATAGCGGAATTAAATGCAGAAATCAGAAAGGCGAATGAGGTATTGGGCGGTGATATAAACAAACATTACCTGCATGATGGTATTCTTGATTTGCATAAGCCCTATGTAGATGAAGTGGTACTTGTAAGTGAAACGGGACAACCGATGCATCGGGAACCGGATTTAATTGATGTTTGGTTTGATAGCGGAGCAATGCCTTATGCACAATGGGGGCTTGATCAGGAAAAACTGAAAATAGGGGCGGATCAGCCGTTCAATGCGCCATTTGAACAGAATTATCCGGCTGATTTCATTGCGGAAGGGGTGGATCAGACCCGTGGATGGTTTTATACATTACATGCATTGGGTGTGTTGCTATATGATAGTGTAGCGTATAAGACGGTGGTTTCAAACGGCCTGGTATTGGACAAGAACGGAAACAAGATGAGTAAGCGGCTCGGAAATGTGGTGGATCCGTTCAAAACCATTGAAAGTTATGGAGCAGATGCAACGAGGTGGTATTTAATTACGAATGCATCACCGTGGGACAGTTTAAAGTTTGATCAGGAAGGAATTCGCGAAGTACAGCGGAAATTCTTTGGGACATTATACAATACCTATCAGTTTTTTGTACTGTACGCAAATGTGGATGGATTTTCCTTTAGGGAGGCTGCCATCCCGCTTGCAGATAGGCCGGAGATAGACCGGTGGATTTTATCCTCACTGAATACCCTTGTCAGGGAAGTGACTGCGGCATTTGATGATTATGAACCGACTCAGGCGGGACGATTGATAGAAGATTTTGTGGATGAGCTTCTGAGTAACTGGTATGTTCGGCTTAGTCGCAGGCGGTTTTGGAAGGGGGATTATAGTCAGGATAAGATTGCAGCGTATCAGACCTTATATGAATGTCTGGAGACAATTTCCCGTTTGATGGCTCCGGTATCGCCGTTTTTTGCGGATTGGTTATTTGGGAATCTGAATGATGTAACAGGACGTCTGGAAGGGGAGTCGGTTCATCACCTAAGGTATCCGGTAGCGGATGAAACGCGGATAGACCGTGGGCTTGAAGAGCGGATGCAGTTGGCACAGGATGCATCTTCGCTGGTATTGGGACTTAGAAAAAAGGTTAATATCAAGGTTCGGCAGCCGCTCCAGCGGGTACTGATCCCGGTATTGAATCCGGCTATGAAAGAGCAGTTGAAAAAAGTAGAGGATTTGATCATATCGGAAGTGAATGTGAAGGAATTGCAGTATCTGACCGATGCGGATGGGTTTATAAAGAAGAAAATAAAGCCGAATTTCCAGGCGCTGGGCAAGCGGGTAGGGGCAAAAATGAAAGCTGTAAGTGCCGCAATTCAGGCCTTTGATCAGGAAGCTATTTCAAAGCTGGAAAAAGAAGGATCATATTCTTTGGAAATTGATACCGAACCCTTAATATTACAAATCCATGAGGTTGAAATATCCAGTGAAGACATTCCGGGCTGGTTGGTAAGTTCCAAAGGAGCACTGACGGTAGCCCTGGATGTTACGGTAACACCCGAGCTGGAGCAGGAGGGAAATGCCCGCGAATTGGTCAATCGAATCCAGAAAATTCGGAAGGACAATGGCTATGAACTCACTGATCGGATCGCTATAAAGCTAGCGGATATCGGAAACCTGGCGGATGCGGTTAAGCAATTCGCTTCCTACATTAAAACGGAGGTATTGGCGGATGAGCTCGAATTGGTAGATCAGCTAAACGATGCTACTCCTGTAGAAGTAAATGAGCAGGAGGTCAAAGTTTGGGTCAATAAAGTAACCAGATCCTGATAAAAATAGGACATTGATCACCGGAAAAAGGAATAAATATGGCAACCAACAAGAAAGCACCGGCTGGTAAATCAGCCGGATCGGCGAAAAAAGTTGCACCGGCAAAATCGGCGGCGGGAAATAAAGTAGCTGCTAAAGCTGCTCCTGCAAAAAAAGCGGCGGTTAAACCGGCCCCGGCAAAGAAAGCGGCTCCTGCAAAAGCACCTGCTAAACCAGCACCTGCTGCTAAGCCGGCTGGTAAAGCCGTTCCTGCAAAAGCTGCAGCCAAGGCTGCGCCGGCTAAACCAGTAAAAGTGGCACCTGCTCCTACTCCTGCAAAGGCAGTATCGAAAAAAGCAGAGGCGCCGGCTAAGGCTGCTCCAGTTAAAGCGGCTCCGGCAAAAGCCCCTGCAGCAAAAGCACCAGCTCCGGCACCTGCGCCAACTCCGGCTCCGGCAAATAAAACAGAAACTAAAAAAACAGACATCAGTAAAATGCCCACTCCAGTAGCCGCCAAGCCAGCACCAGCGGCAAAAGCTGGAAATAAGAAAAAGCCGGCAATCAAAACGATTCGCCAGCCAATAGGAAAGCCTTCTGTGATGAAGCCTGCTACCGTAAAGGACGACTCCAAACAGACGACGCCTATTCCTATAAAGAAACCTGCACCACCGCCAGAAAAAAGGCCAACAAAGTTTGTGGTGCCAGATATAAAAACAAAAACAGTAAAACCGTACCATCCTGATTTCACGAAAAGTGTGCTGGATCAGGAGGCACCTATTCAAACCGGACCTACTATGCGATACAGTGATGCAGAATTGGCAGAGTTCAGAGAGTTAATCAACAAGAAACTGGATGCCGCTAAAAAAGAGTTGGCTTATTTACAGGGACTGATCACCCGTAAAGATGAGATGGGTGGAGATGAAAGCGAAAGCCGTTATATGACCATGGAAGATGGTAGCGTAAGTATGGAGCGTGAACAGCTTGCCCAGATGGCGAGTCGCCAAATCACCTTCATTGATCACCTGGAGAAAGCCATGATGCGTATTGAGAATAAAACCTATGGTATTTGTCGGGTAACCGGTAAGCTGATTGATAAGGCGCGTTTGCGTGCGGTTCCTCATGCTACTTTGAGTATTGAAGCGAAAAACACGATGAACAAGTGAAAAAGTAAAAAGTTAGAAGTTAAAAGTAAAAAGCGGGAGCTGCAGATGCGGCTTCCGCTTTTTATTTTCCTCCCTATTGGATAGGAATTATTTGTAATTAATCAATTGTTTAAGTCCGGTGGCCGCTGCTTTGTAAATTGCGTCAATGATTACCAGATCTTTCCATCCTTCTTCACCATCAACGGGCACCAGGGGCTTTTTACCTTCCAGTAGGATACCCGCCATTTCATCCATTTGCGTGGTTTGATGCATGACGTGTTGGTGATTGAGTTCTCCCTTATGGGTTCGTCCTTTTATGGGGCCATAACCGGATGCAGGTAATAGTTCTGCGAATCCTTTTTCGCCAGTTATAAAGAAACGATCGAGATTATTCATGTTATAAGTAGATAGACAGGACGCTACTGCGCCGCCGGGGAAACCCATCTGGAACTGAATGGTTTCGTCAACTCCTTCTTTGAAAAGCATGGGGTTGGTTTTGGTTTCCTGAGCAGTTACCCAGACTGGATCTTCTCCTACCATATAACGGGCACCATTAACTGAATAAATACCTATATCCATCATAGCGCCACCCCCGGCTAATTCTTTATTGAGTCGCCACTGGCTGGGGTTCCCGATCCGAAAGCCGCTAAGTCCCTGAAAGAAAAGAATTTTTCCGAATTGTCCATCTATACGTTGTTTAATAAGATCAACGGTATTGGCTTCGAAATGCATGCGGTATCCAACGAGGAGTTGAACTCCGGCTTTTTTACAGGCATCCAGCATTTCTTTTCCCTGCCTGGCGTTTAGAGCCATAGGTTTTTCGCAGATAACATGTTTGCCTGCAGACGCTACTCGAAGTGTTTGTGGATGGTGTAATGCGTTGGGCGTGAGGATATAAACTGCATCAATATCAGGATTGTTTTTGATTGCATCGAAATTTCCGTAGTTATAGCAATTTTTTGCCGGGATTTGGAATTTCTCCTGCCAGGTTTTTAGCTTATCGGGTGTGCCACTGATTAATGCGGTAATCTTTGCTTTTTTGCAGGTCTGCATGGCTTCTGCCACCCTGGTAGCGTAACCTCCAAGTCCCATTAAGGCAACTTTGAGAATCGGACCATTATAGGGTTCATTCGTACAATTGATTCCGAGTTCTGCCAGTACCGGCATTGCCAGAAAAGGGGCAGAGAGTTTCGTAAGAAATTCACGGCGATTTGTCATAATAGGTGTCAGATAGGTGTTAGAACTAAGTTACGAAAGGTGTCAGACACATGTCTAACAACGTTCTAATATCTGTCTGACACCTCTCTAACAGCGTTCTAACACCTGTCTGACACTTAAAAGGCTTTACGTTCGGTTTTTTTCCAGAATACCTCAGGAACGGGTCTGTTCAGGAGGTGCTTGTAGAAGAAGCTGGCATTCTCGGCAACCAGGTGATCGCGCTTGGCACGGACATTCGCTCCAATTCCATGCCGCTCATTCGGATAAATCATCATCTCGAATTGCTTGCCCAAATCCTGTAAACGGCTGATCAGCTGAACACTGTTCTGCATATGCACATTATCATCTGTTGTGCCATGCACAATACGCAGTGTGCCTTTCAGGCGATCCGCATAAGTCATCACGGCAGTAGCTTTATACCCTTCCGGATTCTCAGCTGGTGTATCCATAAATCGCTCTGTATAGTGCGTATCATACAAAGACCAATCCATAACGGATGCATTGGCTATACCATGGGTGAAATAATCCGATCCATAAGTCAATGCCATGGCAGTCATATAGCCGCCGAAACTTCCACCGGTGATCCCAATTCGGTCGCCTGCAATCCAGGACTGCTTACGCAACCAGCCTGCCGCGCTCATATAATCCTCAATCTCGTATTTACCTAATTGACGGTGAATGAAATTCATTCCCTTTTTTCCAAAATGCCCGCTGCTTCGGTTATCAATCGATACCTGCACCAATCCTTCCTGCGCCCACCACAGTTCCGCCGGATTTGTCCGATAGGTATCATACACGGTACCCGCATTCGGCCCGCCATAAATATTAATAATCACCGGATATTTCTTAGCCGGATCAAACCCGATCGGATAGGTAATCAATACAGGCAGATCAAATAATCCATCTCCCGATTTCACCCGAATCAATTCCCTTTTCGGTTGTGCATAAAGGTTGATATCAGTTCCTTTAGAAGTTCCCAATTCACGCAAGATCTTTCCCTTCATATCAACCACCACCATCGTTGGAACAGTTTGAAGATTGGAGTAGGTAGTAATAAATTGTTTATTATCAAGAGAAATGGTCATACCCCGGAAAGTATAATCGCCAAATGAATGACGAACCATATTTTTACCATCCATTCCCACACTGTATAAATCTGTACGGGCACTGTTCTCCTTACGCGCATCAAAATAAAGACGTTTGGCTTTCTCATCTATTTTGTGAATCGCACCTACTGTAAAATCGCCGGAGGTAAGCGTTGCCAGACGTTTGCCGCTCATATCATGCAGGTAAAAATGTTTCCAGCCGCTGACATCGCTGCGCAGAATGAAACCTTTTCCGGAAGGAAGAAATTCAAACCGATCCGTATCATCCAGATCAATCCAGGTTTTCTGACTTTCTTCGTATATCAGGGTTTTAGATCCGGCCGTCAAATCCACCTTATATACCTTCAACTGATCCTGACCACGGTTCATCCAGGAAATCCAAAGCTGTCCGGCTGGCGTCCAAACCGGCGTACCAAAATACTGATCCTCTTTTGCATTGAAATCCGCCCAGGTAGTAGTAAGTGATTCCAGATTGACTACACCAATTTTTACATCCGGATTTTTATCGCCAGGTTTAGGATAACGGTTATTTTCAAGCGATCCATGTTGTCCATCTGCTACATAAATCGGAAATACAGGCATGCCGCTTTCATCAAAACGCATGAATGCAAGATGTTTACCATCTTCACTCCACCAGAATGCTTTATATCTGGAAGCTCTTCCCAGAATTTCCTCAAAATAGATCCAGGAAGCATAGCCATTCAGAACAGAATCATTTCCGTCTTTAGTTAGCTGGATTTCTTTTTTGGTAGCAATCTCCTGCACATAGAGGTTATTATCCGTTTTGGTATAGGCGAAATATTTTCCATCAGGAGAAGTCGTTTGGTTACGGGCACCAGCAACCGCAATGGCCGGAACCGCAGGTGAAGTACTACCAGCTACCGGTGCTGTATATTCCTCAGCAACACCCGTTGCAGCATTCACTTTATAGGTTTTGCGAACGTTGTTTTCAGTACGTGTTTCCAAAAAATGTTTGCCATCGATCCATTTGCTGATCATTGGCAGAGGCTTCAGGATATTGGTTGGTGCCCCTTTAAATGCCTGCTCATAGCTCACTGGTTGCTGGGCTGTTAGGATCCCCGTCAATCCCAGGAAGCAAATGCCAAGGAAGAGTTGTCTCATGTGTCAGTATTTGTGTAATTCAAATTTATTTTACCTCCTGCATATCCACTAACCGCTTATAAAATCCCTGTTGTGATAGCAGGCTATCGTGGTTGCCTCTCTCAACAATCCGGCCTTTCTGTAATACAATAATTTCATCTGCATGGCGAATGGTACTAAGCCGGTGAGCAATTACAATACTGGTGCGATGCTGCATCATATTATCAATGGCATCCTGTACCAGGCGCTCACTTTCTGTATCCAGTGAACTGGTGGCTTCATCCAGTATCAAAATAGGTGGATTTTTCAAAACCGCTCGGGCAATCGTCAGACGTTGCCGTTCGCCCCCGCTTAGTTTTGAACCTCTGTCGCCGATATTGGATTCATAACCTCCTTCTTTCTGAATGATAAAATTATGTGCATTGGCAACTTTTGCTGCATGTTCAATTGCAGCCTGATCGGCAGTGGGCATACCCAGCGAAATATTGGAAGCGATGGTATCGTTAAACAGGATCGGTTCCTGGGTTACAATACTGAGTTGATCACGAACCGAAGAAAGCGAATATTCCCTGATATTCACACCATCAATTAAAATCTCTCCTTTTGTTACATCATGAAAGCGGGGCACAAGGTCGGCCAGTGTTGATTTCCCGGAGCCCGATGATCCTACCAATGCAATTGTCTTTCCTTTTTCAATTATAAGGTTGATATCTTCAAGTATAATAGCATCATCATAGGCAAAGGAAACATTTCTGAACTCAATGCTATGGTTAAACGAAGTCAGGGTTTTTGGAGAAGCAGCCTCTTCCACCTTTACCGGCGCTTTGATGATTTCTTCAATTCGTTCAATGGCAGCAGTACCCCGCTGCACATTATAAAAGGCATTGGAGAATGCTTTCGACGGATTGATTATCTGCGTGAAGAAAACAATATAAGTGATGAAGCCGGCGGCATCCAGTCCGGCTTCATTTTTCAGTACCAGTTGTCCGCCAAACCAGAGAATCGCACACAATACCAATACCCCCAGAAATTCTGACATCGGTGAAGCCAGATCACGGCGGAAGTTCATACTGTTTCGGATATGATTTAAAAATTTATTGATTCCTCCGAATTTTTCAGAAATCAGGTTTTCCGCATTAAAAGCTTTGATAACCCGCATACCACCCAGGGTTTCATCCAGTACAGACAATAACAATCCCTGTTGTACCTGAGCCTGGTTGGATTGGCGTTTCAAACTCCGACTCACCCGCCCGATTACGAATCCCATAATGGGTAATAAAACCACCAGAAACAGTGATAACTGCGGACTCAGAAAAATCAGTGAACTAACAATGATGATCAGGGTAAGTGGTTCTTTTACCAGCACTTCCATGGCGCCGATAATACTCCATTCCACTTCGTTTACATCATTGCTCATCCGGCTGATTATATCTCCTTTACGTTGTTCGGTAAAATAACCGATAGGCAGATTGAGAATTTTAGAGTAGAGTTCAGCCCGCAGTTTGGTCATCACATGGTTTCGCATTGGCGTGAGCATACGCAAACCCATATAGAGAAAAAGGTTCTTGAAAAAGATCGAAATAATAATGACCACGCAAATTGTAGCAAGGGCCGGAACAGCACCCTGGGTATCAATCAGCACGCTCAGCTGGTACTTCATGGAATCAATAGCGGAGGAGGCGGTCCATTCAAAGGTCGGTTTCAGAACCGGTCTTTTTTCCAGCCCAAAGAGCAGTTGAAGGAAAGGAGCCAGCATAGCCAGAGATACCAGCGAGAAAAGAATGGAGAATAAATTGAACAGAAAATAAAGGGCAATATTGCCTTTTTTATCTGCCAGGTATTTAAAAACAAGCGAAAATTTCTTCATTTCACCAATTAAATAGAAACTGCAAACCTACATCAATTTAGGGTGGGGAAGCTCCCGAATTCTTTGTTTCTTTGCAGTAATCAAGCGATGACCCCTATGCAACAGGAGACAAAACGACAGAAGCAGGTAGCCGGCGAAATTCAGGGGGTACTGAATCAGGTATTCCAGCATCTTGGTCTTACCATGATAGATGGTGGTATGGTTTCCATCTCCTCTGTTAAAATGACCCCGGATCTACTGGAAGCGCGCATCTATATCAGTCTTTTTAAAGTTGCCGACCCTAAAGCAGCCATGAAAAAACTGGAGGATCGCGCCTGGGAAATAAAAAAAGGACTGGCTGCGGCCATCAAACACCAGGTAAGACGAATTCCTGAAATGCAATTCTACCTCGATGATACGCTGGATTATGTGTTCAAGATGGAAGAAGTGTTTGACAAGATCAAAAAAGAAGAAAATCCGGGTGAAACTCCACCGGAAGCCTAACCTTTTCCCATAAACCACCCCCCCTTGAATTTTTTATTCGCCTGGCGCTATTTTAAGTCGAAAAAATCAACCAATGCCATCAATATCATTGCGTGGGTTAGTGTGGTGGCTGTAATAGTAGGAACAGCATCCCTCATCGTTGTTTTAAGCGTATTTAACGGGTTTGAGGATTTGGTAAAATCACTTTATGCTACTTTTTATACCGAACTCAAGATCGTTCCGGCAGAGGGTAAACTTCTCAAACTCAGTCCGGAACAGGAAAAGGCAATGACTGGCATTCGGGGTATCAAAGCCTGGTCAAAAGTGTTGGAAGAGAAAGCGTTGTTAAAAAATGGCGAAGCTCAAACCATTGCTTTTCTGAAAGGGGTGGACAGTCAGTATACAAAGGTTACCACCATGGCAGAATATGTCAAAGTGGGTCAATTTGATCTTGGCACAAAAGAAAAACCGCGCGCTATACTGGGGGTTGGGGTAGAATCCGTATTAGGGTTGTGGAGTGATCGGGAGCTGCTTCCGATAACTGCTTATTTACCTAAAAGAGGCGCTGGCATTAATATTGCCGACCCGATGTCTGCACTTATAGCAGAAAATATTTATACCGCTGGTGCCTTTGCCATTCAGCAGGAATTTGATAATAAGTATGTGCTGACCAATCTGGATTTTTTAAAAGGACTCCTAAACCTGGATCCAGATGAATTTGGCGGTATTGAACTGGCCCTGGCAGAAGGGGCTGATGAGGAGGAAGTAAGTGCCTCACTTCGCAAAATTTTCGGTAAAGAATACACTATTCTCAGCCGGTATCAGCAAAACCAGGGATTATACAGTGTGATGCAGATGGAAAAATGGGTGATTTATATCCTGCTATCCTTAATACTCGTAGTGGCAGCATTTACTATGATCGGATCGCTAACCATGCTGGTATTGGAAAAACAGAAAGATATTCAGGTTTTAAAAGCAATGGGGGCATCCTCAGGCAGAATTCAGTCCATTTTTATAAGTGAGGGATTTCTGCTTGCCGGAATTGGAGCCGGGGTCGGCATGCTACTGGCATTACTCATTTGCTGGGCCCAACAAAAATTTGCACTGGTGAAGCTGGATGGTGGAAGTTTTGTCATCAATCAGTATCCGGTAAAAATAATGTTACCTGATTTTCTACTGGTTTCCGCTACAGTAATTATCGTTGCCTTTCTGGCGTCCTGGTTACCGGCCAGAAAAGCAGCTGCATCCCAAATGGATCTTGGTTAATAATCACCGAGTGTTTCCGGAAGCTGAGCCAGCGCTTTAGCTAATTGTTCATCATTTGGTGCGATGCCGTGCCACTCATGACTTCCTTCCATAAAATCAACACCTGCACCCATTCCTGTTTTCATTAGTAGAACAATGGGTTTACCCTTACCAGTAAAGGTTTTGGCTTTTTCCAGCATATCTGCCACAGCAGACACATCATTTCCTTTTTCAAGAATCAGTACTTCCCAGCCAAATGCTTCGAATTTTTTATCCAGCGCTCCAAGATCCATTACTTTTTTTGTGGAACCATCAATTTGCTGGCCATTCCAGTCAACGGTAGAGATTAGGTTATCTACGTTATGATGGGCTGCAAACATGGCGGCTTCCCAGTTCTGGCCCTCGTCGAGTTCACCATCACCGTGGAGGGAGAAAACAAGATGAGGGTCATTGTTCAGCTTTTTTGCGAGCGCTGCTCCAATGGCAACACTCATTCCCTGCCCCAGTGAACCACTGGCAATCCGGATACCCGGCAGGTGTTCATGGGTAGCCGGATGCCCCTGCAGTCGGCTGTTCAACTTGCGGAATGTAGCCAGTTCCTGCTTATCAAAATAGCCGGAACGAGCCAGGGTAGCATAATAAACCGGAGAAATATGTCCGTTTGACAGAAAAAAAAGATCCTCATTCCGGCCATCCATATTGAATTCAGGCTGGTGCTTCATCACCTTAAAAAACAAGGCGGTGAAATAATCAGCACAGCCAAGTGAACCACCCGGGTGACCACTGGAAGCACCGTGTACCATCCGAACAATATCGCGTCTGATTTGGGAAGCAATTTCCTCTAAACTGGCCATATTCAAAATTTGTGGGGCAAATCTAACTTATTTGGCCAGATCTTTACGGCAGAATAAGACTAAAGAAAGCTTTTTTTCGTTTATACTCTCAGGGCACAATTTTTTTAGGAGCTTTAGTAAAATAACCGGAAACAGCAGCACATGTTTGACGTAATTCTCGCTTTAACTATCGCATTTACAATTACTTTTCTGGCTATTCCCGTAATTATCCGGGTAGCAGCCATGAAAAAAATCTATGATATACCAGATGAGCGAAAAATTCATCAGGCTGCTATTCCTGCCCTCGGGGGACTGGGTATTTTTGCCGGATTTCTTTTTGCTGTTTTATTGATTGCCAATTTTCAGCAGGCCAAACATCTTCAGTTTTACCTGGCTGCTTCTGTAGTTATTTTTTATATGGGATTGAAAGATGATATCATCATCATTTCACCAGTTAAAAAATTTATAGGTCAGGTACTGGCAGCATTTATCGTGATTTATTATGGCGATTTGCAAATTGAAAGTATGCAGGGCTTTCTTGGCGTTTATGCATTACCTGAAACTTTCAGTCTTATTTTCACCTATCTGACGGCAATTGTAGTAATGAATTCATTCAATCTTATTGATGGAGTGGACGGACTGGCAGGAAGTCTGGGTTTACTTTCAACAACGGTTTTCGGAACTTATTTTGTATTCACCGGTCATATGCCGGAAGCAGTACTTGCCTTTTCAATGGCTGGCTCGGTACTTGCCTTTTTAATCTTCAATTTTCAGCCTGCCAGAATCTTTATGGGTGATACGGGATCCCTGTTAATTGGCCTGGTAAACGCCGTGCTGGTTGTGAAATTTATAAATGTAGCCATGGTGCCTGGACATTCCTATTCCATCCATGCTTCACCAGCTGTTGGGTTTGGAATTCTGATGATACCATTGCTTGATACTCTTCGCGTATTTGGAATCCGAATGTTTAACCGGCGCTCCCCATTTTCACCAGATCGCAATCACATACATCATCTGCTTCTGGACCTTGGCTGTTCTCATAGAACAATTGCCATTAGTCTGATGAGCCTCAATGCGGGAATGGTAACAATAGGATTCATCTTTCATACAATGGGCAGCACCTTCCTGATGACCCTTTATTTTGGAATATTCTTCAGTTTAATTGGAGTACTTTATCTGGTTCGGAAACGCCAGCCGCAATTCTTCGTTACTTCGAATAATGAGATCCGTAAACAATCGGGAGGGAAACTGGTTCCCCTTTCAGATTCTCCGGTAATAGAGAAGAAATAATTCCATTTCCTTAGATTTGCCCGAATAATTTATAAGCAATGACGGAAGAATTATCCATGATCCTGGACGATGCCAGTGATTCCATGAAAAAAGCGATTCAACACCTGGAAGCGGAATTAGTGAAAATCAGGGCAGGAAAGGCCAATCCCCAGATGTTGGACGGAATTGTAGTTGATTATTATGGTTCACCAACTCCAATTGCCCAGGTAGCTAATATTACTGCGGCGGATGCCAGAACTATTACGGTTCAGCCCTGGGAAAAGAATATGCTGCAACCAATTGAGCGGGCAATCATTAACTCCAATATTGGGATCAATCCGCAGAATGATGGCGTAATGATCCGCATGTTCCTTCCTCCTCTTACGGAGGAGCGTCGCCGGGAGCTGGTAAAAAGATGTAATGGAGAAGGCGAGCATTCTAAAGTGGCGATCCGCAGTATTCGAAGAGAAGCCATTGAACAGATTAAAAAATTACAGAAAGACGGACTGAGTGAAGATGCGGCAAAAGATGCTGAAAAAGAGGTACAGGATCTGACTGATAAACATATTGCACTCGTTGATAAACACCTGGCTCAGAAAGAAAAAGAGATCATGGCTGTTTAAGCCTTTTTATTCCGGTTGACCAAATAAACACCCGCCAGAATAATAAGCAGGCAGGCAATCTGAAGGATGGATATGGATTCGCCAAACAGTAATCCCCAGCCGATGGCAACAAATGGAATTCCATAGGTAACCAGGGATGCAAACAATGTTCCGGCCCTCTTCACCAGCATATAAAATATGATGGAGGCGAGGGCCGTTCCCATTACACCGAGGATGATGGACGCAAAAGTGGACATCCACCAGGTAGTTGATATTGAAGTGCTGCTGAAATCAGTAAAATAGCCGGTTTTCCAGAGAATAAATAAAGATGGCGGAATGAGGCAGGCAAAGGCAAAGGAAGCGATACTGACAGAGCCAATTCCCTTCAGGTGACGTGCTACCATATTTACATTTATACCATAACAAAGGGTTGCCAGAATAACCAGAAAGGAATAGGAGAGATAGCTAAAGTCTAAATTCCCTCTTACTATAAAGAGCAAACAAAGTCCGATAAATCCCAGGACCACTCCTGCAATTTTTGTGGCTGTTACCTGCAACTGAAAAAATAGTGCTCCAATGCTGATGGTAAAAAGTGGGGTCAGGGCATTCAGGATTCCGGCAAGCGAACTGTCAATTTTAGTTTCGGCAATACAAAATAAAAATGCCGGGAAAAAACTACCCAGAAACCCGGATAGAATAATCAACCAGATTTTATTTGGGGGAATTTCACGAAAAGATTTCCATGCAAATGGCAACAAAATCAATCCACCACTAAGCATCCGGATGGCAGCCACCTGATAAGCTGAAAGTGATTGCATTCCTGCTTTCATCAGGATAAATGAGCTGCCCCAGATCAGGGCAAGTGAAACAAAAAGCAACCAATTGAGCAGTCTGGGTGAAATGAACATAAAGCAAATTTCAGCTTTCAGCGTAGTTTGGAAAAATAATTGGATATTTAAACTATTACCATACAAAACCTAAAATCATTTATTATGGGATTTTTCTCCGATTTTAAAGCCTTTGCAACCAAGGGAAACCTGGTAGATGTTGCCATCGGTTTTTTGATGGGCACTGCTTTTACCAAATTAGTAGGGTCTTTTACAGGCGGATTAATTTCGCCCATCCTTGGACTAATTACCGGTGGAAAAGATTTTTCCAAGATGGTGCTTACAATCCGGGAAGCTGAAATGGATGCAAACAATGCTGTGGTAAAAGAGGCGATCACATTCAAGTATGGAGAATTTCTTACTGCTACCCTGGATTTCATAATTGTGGCCTTTGTGTGTTATATCTTTATTAAAGCAATACTTCGTCGTCCTCCTGTTCCGGAACCAGCTCCTCCAGCAGGACCAACGCCCACAGAAACATTGCTTGCTGAAATAAGAGATGAACTCAGGAAGAAATAATAATTCTTCTTTATATATATTTGCACGGGCATTTTGACGATTTCAAAATGCCCTTTTTTATCAACGAAAGAACAGGATTACTATGAAAAAAACCATGACACTGCTGGCAGGCAGTTTGCTGTTGGGCAATATGCTGCAGGCACAGGATGCAACTGTATCTGGATTGAAAAAAGTTGCAGAAAGGACTACTCACGACGATACCACCTATAAATACAATGCCAGAGGCTGGCGTAGAGGAGGGTTATTCAATTTTAGTCTGGCACAGGGTAGTGCACGTAACTGGGCAGCGGGAGCGGAAAAGTCTTCCATTTCAGTAGCCGGTTATTCAACCCTTTTTGCCAATAAGAAAAAAGGGAATTTTTTCTGGAATAATAACCTTGATCTTGGATATGCTGTACAGCGGACCAGTTCAGTTGGTACCCGTAAGACAGATGATAAAATAGACTTTTACAGCAAAGCGGGGCATCAGTTGAATCCGAAATGGGCGCTTGTTGGGGTTTTCAATCTCCGTACCCAGATGACGGATGGTTATGATTATGATTATCTGGCTAAAGGAATCCGCCGGCGTGTTTCGGGCTTATTTGCACCCGCTTACCTGTTGGTTTCTCCGGGTGTTGAATGGAAACCTGTTTCCTATTTTAGTGTAATGTTATCGCCTATTTCTGCGAGATGGGTTATCGTAAGCAATGATCCGTATAGTTATTATTATCAGGATGGTTCCATACCCTTGCCGGATGGCGGACAGGAAGTTCCATTGGCTGCTCTATATGGCGTAAATCCGGCCAGAAAAGTATCTATTGAAGCAGGTGCTTATTTTTCTGCCAACTTTTTCAAGGAAGTTTTCAAGAATGTTTCTTATAAATCCAGACTTGACCTGTTTTCCAATTATCTGGGCAAGCGGGATCCTTTGACGGATGTTAAGATTAGCGCGGAGCCTAAGAATATCGATGTTTTCTGGACCAATTCCATTGCGATGAAAGTGAATAAGTTCCTGAGTGTTACATATAACCTTGATTTGATCTATGATGATGATGTCAAGCAATTCGGTCCCAATGGCGATTCTCCGGGAACACAGATTCGCTCCCTGTTGGGCGTCGGATTGTCGGCAAAATTTTAAGTTTCGTATCTTTCCTGCTTCCCGGTACTTTTGCCGGGAAGTTTAATTTTTGTGAAGTATGGCCGCGCAGCAACTTTCTTACCAGATCAAACTGCCACAGTTCGAAGGACCCTTCGATCTGTTGTTGTTCTTTATTGAGCGGGATGAACTGGATATTTACAATATTCCGATTACCCGCATCATCAATGATTTTCTTGATTTTATTCATGGGGAAGAAAAACTCAATATCGAGATGTCGAGTGAGTTCATTCTATTTGTTTCCACATTGATGCGCATCAAGGCCAAAATGTTGTTGCCAAGAAAAGAGATCGATGCGCAGGGAAATGAAATCGACCCCCGTCAGGAACTGGTGGACAAATTGCTGGAATATCGCAAATACAAGCAGGCGGCGGCGGAGCTTACGGAAATGGAAGCAGTCCGGATGCTGATGGTGAAAAGAGGGAATGCCAATAAAGAACTGGGGCATATTGGAGAAGAAGCGAGTGAAGGATCAGAAATTCAGCAAATCACTTTATTCAAACTGATGAAATCGTTTGAAAAAGTGATGCAGAAAGTATATGACCGCAATAATAAACCGGTACATACAGTGGTGCAATACAATTATACCATGGAAAAAAGCCGGGAGAATGTATTGGATCTTTGTCGTACGAAAAAGACCATGAGTTTCGAAAAATTATTCGAGATCTGTGAAAACAGGATTCATGCTATTTTCACCTTTCTGAGTATGCTTGAGCTGGTACAGCAAAAATACATGACCATCATAACCGGAGAGGGCCGCAATAACTTCATTGTTGAATGGAACGATGAGCGTCAGGAGGATGAGTTTGTATTAATATAGTAATACTACGGATCCCTTCCGAACAATCGGCTGGTTGTTATAACAGCGAAGCTGAATAAAATATACATAAGTTCCCGAAGCCTGTATCATTCCTTTAAAACGGCCATCCCATGCGTGAGATGAATTGGATGGGTCTCCGTTTTTAATTTCATAAACGAGTTGACCGAATCGGTTATAAATCTGGAAAGATTCAATTTCTTTTATTCCGGTTGCCTGGATTTGAAAGCGATCGTTTTTGCCGTCACCATTGGGTGTAAAGGCATTCGGGATATAGACTTTGTTTTCATCACATCCCACAATGATTTTGATTTCATCACTGGCAATACATCCATTTTCATTACTTACTTCAAGTGTATAAACCATGTCTTGCGAAGGGGTAGCAAGTGGTTGAAGGCAATTGGTACAACTAAGGAAATTTGCAGGACTCCAGGACCAGGTGGTAACATCTGCACTGGTTTGTGCGCTAAGTGTAACCGTTGAAGTAGCGCTTGTAGTTATATCCTGGCCCAATGAAACCATTGGTATGGGATACACCTGAATATTGATCTCGGTTTCTTTGGGAAAACAACCGGCAGCAGCAGTTGATCGTACCCGGTAGATGGTTGATTGGTCTGGTTTTGCAATTGGATTAGGGCTGCTTATTGAACTTAATCCGGCAGTAGTTCCTATCCACTCATAATTTGCACCACCACTTACACGAATGGGTACTGTATTACCTATACAAATGCCGGTGTCCGGTGAAATTTCTAGATTATAATCTGGTATAACGGTGATGTTTACCTGATTTGTTGCACTGCAGCCATCTGCAGAAGTACCGGTAACCATGAAGTTGCCCGAAGTACCAGGATTGGCAATAGGATTTGCAATGCTTGGATTATTCAAACCGGTGGCAGGTGACCAGGAATAGGTTACGGCACCAGTTGCCTGCAATTCAATCGACTGGCCGGTACAAATTTCCAGGTCGGCTTCTTTTAGCTGAATAGTGGGAAGAGGGGAAACCCGTACCAGTTTTTCTGTTGTGTCAATACAAGCCTGGTTAATAGTGTACAATTGAACCAGGTAGGTGCCAGCATTAAATTGGACCGGTGGAGGTTCCTGGGCGTGGCTTGTTTGTCCATTTCCAAAATTCCAGTTCCAGCGAAGGTTTGTTCCGGCAGCCTGGGCCCCTAACTGAATGGACTTATCTTCGCAAACCAGGTCAGGAGAAAGGATTTGTGCCCTTACCAGCTTATCAATGCTAATTAATTTGGAGATCGTTTTTGTACAGCCGAGCGGAGACAGTACGGTTAATTGCAGCGTATGAGAACCGGTGGAGCCATAATTGGCTACCGGATTTCGTTCATTGGAAAATCTTGTTAACGCGGTGGTTCCAAAATCCCAGGTGTAGGAAAGCGGGTGACCTGCCTGTTCTGCCACACTGGATATAACTGGAGTTAACTGAATGACTGCGTTTTCACAGAATCTTTCGGGCAGGGAGTTTAAAGATAGACTCAAGCTGTCAATAATAACTGATTCCGGGGCTTCACCTAATTGTCTGCAACCTGAAGAATCTATTACAAGCAGGGATGGTTGATAGATGCCGGCGTTCAGGTAAGTATGATTGGCTGATTTTATGTTATTGGTGAGAACAGTGCCATCGCCAAAATCCCAGGCATACAACAGCCCTGGTGCAGAAGTTTCAAGCTGAACTATCTGAGTTATACAACCTGACCAGCTATCAGCCATTAAATTGGCAGGAATGGATCCTTTCACTTCTACTGAATCAATGCTTTCAATTCTTTGACCATTCTGGAAAATGGCATTCATTTTAATGTAGTATTTGCCAGGTTGGTGAAATGTATGTGTAGGCGAAAAGCTGTTCTCCGATCTTGAACCATCGCCAAAATCCCAACTAATAATTGGATCACCCACCACAGTAGCATTAAAATTCACTACAAGTGGTGGACAACCACTGTTTTTTACAAAACCGGTTTGAGTTTTAAAATTGACATTTTGATATTTAACTACAATTATCTGGTCCATTGTGTCAGCGCAGGAATTATCTGCAAATCGTGTAATTAATTGAATTGTATATTGGCCTGGATTGGTGAATGTATAGCCGGGTTCTTTTTCGTTTGAATATGGAACATTATTAATCTTCCATTCGTATCTAATTTCTTTTTGGGGTGGGAATTCAGAAAGGTTATTAAATATTGCCTGTGTTTGCGTGAAAATCTCAGTGGGATTTACTGTGAATTTTGCAACTACTTTATAAATTGTTGGTATGGATAAAATACTAATGGATTCGCAACCTTCGGAATCTGTTAGTTTAAGTTGTACTACTTCATGAGAAGCCCATTGACTAATTGGTTGATAAGGTACAGCAATACTTTCCCTTGAATTGCTGGTTAGTCCTGTTTGGAATATCCATTCCCAGTTGGTAATTGAGATTGATCCGAAAGGCTTGGATGAATCCTGCAGCAGGATAAAATTTTCACCACATTTTGGTATTGTAAAATATGGTTTCGGAACAGGGCCTTTGACAGTAATAGTTAAGGGTAATGAGGTATCATTACATATATATTCAAACGATACTGAAATTGCTCTGATGGAGTAGGTGCCAGGTTTTAAACTTTCTGTTGAAATACCAAAATCAATTCCGGTAGAATCAAAGGGTTTAACATAGGCTATAGGTATATTCTCACCATCTTCATTAATCAATCCATAAAAACCATATTGCGATCTGTTATAATCCCAGAAGTTAGATTCAAATTTGTCTATTCTGAAATCAATTATACTTCCTGGTTTAGGACAAATTTCCTGCGCAGTTGTACTTAATCTGGGTGATTGTTTTAAAAGAACCCGAACCACAGTAGTGTCATGAACGGTACATGAGCCACTTGTGCTCGTAAGTACTGCATTATAAGTTCCTGATTGTGTGTAAGTATGTGAAATTACCGGGCGGGCATCTGTATAGGAAAGCGTTGTGCCATCGCCAAAATCCCAATCCCAGTTATCAGTTTGATTTGATCCGTCAAAAAACTGAATCTCACCGCGGGTGTTTTCACAATTATAAATTGATCTGGATTTGGACGGAAAGGGTGGTTTTACAATGATTGGTGTATTGATTTCAATAGAGTCCCAACAATTAACATTGGATGCCAATACTTTAATGTTGTAGGTGCCTTCATTTTGATATTTGTGTCCGTATAAGAACTTTCCTGTTTCCGTATTACTATGTCCAACCCGCCAGTTTCCATCTCCAAAATCATAAAACCAGGATGAAACATTCTCGATACCGGTTCCTTCTATATAAACGGGTGTGTTTCCACAAACTTCCGGGTCAGAAAGTAATACAGCGGAAAATTTTGGTAGAGAATCAATTGTGATTGAACCATGCGTTAGCGATGATTTGCAGCCAGAACTTGTTATGAATTCTACTGAAACATAAGTAATTCCTGCCTTGGATAGATTGAAAATCGGACTTGCTTCAGTCAGAATTGTATCATATTCATTGATTGTCCATTTATACGATACAATATCGAGATCAGTTTCAAGCCTGAACTGATACATATTATTTGTACATCCGTTAATAAGGGCAGGATCGTGGGAACTAAGGTTCGAAAGTTTTATTGCAGCAGGTGGCTGGTATGGAATCAGTTGTACTTTTTCAGCGTTACACCCATGCTCAGAAAAAGAAGTAAGTTTAACATAAAAACCATTCAAGTTTTTAGTTACAAAATTAAGCGATCGTTGGTCTCCAATAATAGTAGGGTCATTAAATTCATAACGCCACTCCCATTTAGATGAAATTGAGCAGGTGTCTTTTAAAACAAATGTTGCAGGAAATTCGCAGGAGGGCAGCTCTGTTGCTTGTATTTCTCCAATATCCGGAATAGGATTTATGTTTATTGATTGGTAAGTAGTATCCTTACAATTTGGACTGTATTCATTAATCATTCTGACAGTATATGTTCCGGGTTCAGGAATCGTATACCTTGCTTCATGTAACTGAAAACTATTTCCGCTTCCAAATCCTTCTATTTGCCAAAGTGTTGTGGATGGCAATGGCTTACTATTATTTTTTAATTGTATTTCATTATTTGAACAGGTGATTTCCGGAATTTTAATAAATGGATTAAAATAAGAAACATTTATATAATTCTCTTTCTTTAAAGATGCACTGCAGCCTGATTCATTGGTGGCTCTTAATGTAACATTGTATTGGCCTTTTTCTGCATAGGTGTGTAAAGGGTTTTTAATTGTTGAAGTGCTGCCGTCTCCAAATTCCCAAACGAAATTTAAATCTTCCGGATCAGTAGAATTGTTTATAAACTGAATAGTACTATTGTCGTTACACAATATGCTATCGATGGAAGAAAAAGTAATTTTTGGGGTATTGTGAATAACTACAAATGAATCCTTCCGGATTTTAGTCTGACAGCCCCACTGATTCGTAGTAACCAGGCTGACTGAATTGTACTGGCCAAATGTATATTTATGTTCAATATTGGCAGGAGTGCTGGTTTCCAAAACAGTTCCATCTCCAAAATCCCAGAAATAGGAATATCCGTTTGTATTCTCTCCGGGGTTGGGTTGAATTGTAAAGCCCACTTCCAATGGGGCACAACCAATCAATGTATCTGCAATAAAATTTACCGTCGGAGATGAATGGACCCGGATCGTTTGTTGCCGGGTTGCAGTTACACCATTTTCTGAAATAGTAAGCAGGATGGTATAGGTTCCCGGATTAGAATAAATAGCTGCTGCATCGCGGGAATACGAAGTATTTCCATTTCCTAGTTCCCATTTGTATTCAGCTGCAGCTGTAGTGCCAGTGGAAGTATTTTCCAGTTCTACCAGAAAAGGCGCACAGCCTTCAACGCTTTTAGAGGTAAAATCAGCTTTGACCTGAGCCTGGGAATGTAATCCAAAAAGCAAACTAAGAATAAAGTAACCTCCTATGGTTAAATAGCGCAGTTGTAGCTGCTTAAATCGGTATAGGAAAGGTTTTTTCAATTCAGGTTTAATAATCCGACAAGATAGAAATTGAAGTCTTTATTTGCAAGTTATCTTAACAATGAATTTGTATGATTAAAAAATTAAATGTGATTCATTCAAATACCTGCAGTAGAATTGGCTTTTGTTCCAGTTGAATTGCAGCATGTAAATATTTTAAGAAAGAAGGTGAAACAGCCGGACAGCCATCACTCTGGCAAATTGGACTGGGGTGTACAGAATTTTCGGGAACACAGTCCATCGCATGCAGAACCACATAGCGTGCATAGGCATTGCTGTTAGTGGAAGACAAACCGTGCAATTTATAAGCCAGTCCGAATTTGCCTTGATAGGATGCTCCCATTTTATAAATCCCAAGTGAGGTACAGCCGCTTCCGATTTTATTGGAATAATTGCGGCCGTAGAGCCAGAGCTTATTGCAACGACCATGGGTTACGAGGCCGTTTTTTTCGATGCGGTTCTTCTTCAGGTCATAAACGGCAAATCTTGCTAAACCGGAAGCCTGTTTCATATCAATTAAAAACACACGATTGGGACTATACCCCTTTCGTTCTGCCAGCAATTTAAGTTGGAAAGCCTTAACCTGAAAGCGCTCCGAATTGGTGGTAACCGATTTTCCGGATAAGCACATAAAACCACTGGCAACTACCATGTATTTTAAAAGCATAACCTGCATTTCCGGAGAGATGCAGGTTACTTAAAATTCCACACATACAAGAAAAAATTAACAGGATACGAGAGTTTGGGGGGCTATTTAAAACGGAGTTTTTTCTGAATATTTTTCGCAACTTATGTGCCCTGTATAAGTCCCTGTTCAATGGAAAATCTGTAATGAATACCACCATATAATCTTGATATTCCCGCTTCCAGAGCAATTGCCCTAAAGGATGGATAGAACCTTGCTTTAAATAATAAGGGATCCGTTGCGGGATTGTGCAAATAATCAAATGTATGATCAACAAAAGACTGATTCGCTCTAAAAATGATGATAAATGCTTCTTCATTGGCGGCTGAAAGGGAAGAATATACGGAAGGATATTCAGGATGAGGAGGTTTTCCCAAAGTGGATGCCCAGGTGGTATGACCCAGTTCTTAACAAAGTAACGGCTACGCAGCAACCCAAACTCTGCATTCCTTCTTTAAAGGGATTTCAGGTAATAGAAATCAACGATATTTTGTACTGTGAAGCTTCTGTCAGTTACACCAATTTCATCTTTGTTCAGCAGCCTTCCATCTGTTCAGCCAAGCCGATTCATGATTATGAAGAACTATTATCCGATGCCGGTTTTGTTCGGGTTCAGGCGGTGTAATCATCCTTTCTAACAATGCAGAAGTAGAAGTGAGCCACAGAAAAAAAACCTGTTTTTTACTCAATTGAGAACCTTCAACAAGTTCTGATTAAAGCTATTATTGAAATAGCTGGACACTGACCTTATCCTTCATCATTTCTTTTATGGTGTCGGCAATTGCAGCTGCATCATAACCACATTCACGGTGTAATTCTTTGAGACTGCCATGTTCCACAATGCGGTCAGGAATGCCCAGCATTTTAACCTGCGCCTGATAATTATGTACAGCCATGAATTCCAGCACTGCAGATCCAAATCCCCCTACAATGGTGCCATCTTCAACCGTTATGATTTTGGGATAACGCTGGAATACTTCGTGTAACAAGTCTTCGTCAATAGGTTTCACAAAACGCAGGTCATAATGAGCTGGATTAATGCCATATTGTTTTACATCCCGAATGGCACTTGCAGCAAAATTTCCGGGATGACCAAAACTCAGAATGGCAATCTCATCCCCGTCTTTTAGTTTACGACCTTTACCAATCTGGATTTCTTTCAACTCTGTCCTCCAATCAGGCATTACACCTTCTCCTCTCGGATAGCGAATTACGAAGGGAAGTTCGGTTGATTCCAACTGTGAAGTATACATAAGGTTGCGCAACTCTGATTCATTCATCGGTGCACTGACAATCAAATTGGGGATACAGCGGAAGTAAGGAATATCATATGCGCCGTGGTGGGTTGGACCATCTTCACCAACCAATCCGGCACGATCCAGGCAAAATACCACAGGTAATTTCTGAATGGCTACATCATGCACTACCTGGTCATAGGCTCTTTGCATAAAGGAGCTGTAAATATTACAAAAGACCTTCATTCCCTGCGTAGCCAACCCCGCACTTACGGTTACAGCATGCTGTTCACAAATGCCCACATCAATAGCCCGATCCGGCATTTTGTCCATCATGATTTTCAGGGAAGAACCGGAAGGCATGGCTGGAGTTATTCCAAAAATAGCAGGATTGTTTTCTGCCATTTCAAGAATGGTATGTCCAAATACATCCTGGTATTTGGGCGGCTGGGGAGTATCGTATTTTTTCTTGAATATTTCGCCCGTAATCTTATCAAATAATCCGGGGGCATGCCATTTGGTCTGGTCTTTTTCCGCCAGCTCATAACCTTTCCCTTTCACGGTAATTATGTGAAGGATTTTTGGTCCGGGTATATTTTTAAGATCTTGTAATGTATCAACGAGTTTGGTAATATTATGCCCGTCAATAGGGCCGAAATACCTGATTTTAAGGGCTTCAAATAGGTTGCTGCTTTTATTCACCATTCCTTTGATAGAATGCTCCAGTTTGGATGCCATTTCGCGGGAAAAATTACTGCCAACTGGCAATTTCCCCAATGCTTTCCATACATCATCCTTGAGTTTATTATAAACCGGAGAAGTAGTGATATCGGTCAGGTATTCTTTTAGTGCACCAACATTGGGGTCTATGCTCATGCAATTATCATTCAGAATTATGAGCATATCGGCATCGGATACCCCGGCATGGTTCATAGCTTCAAAAGCCATTCCTGCTGTCATAGAGCCATCGCCGATTACAGCCACCGATTTCCGATCCTCCCCTTTATATTTCGCAGCCAGAGCCATACCCAGAGCAGCCGAAATGGAGGTGGAGGAATGGCCAACACCGAACGTATCGTATTCACTTTCAGTGCGTTTGGGAAAGCCTGATAAGCCACCATATTTCCTGTTAGACGCAAAATTATCTCTGCGTCCCGTCAGGATTTTATGACCATATGCCTGGTGACCTACGTCCCAAACCAGCTGATCATAAGGAGTATTGTACACATAATGGAGGGCGGTTGTAAGCTCAACGACGCCCAAACTTGCGGCAAAATGGCCACCGTGCACACTTACAACGTCAATTATGTATTGCCTGAGTTCATTACAAACCTGGTGTAATTGCTCTTTACCAAGCTGTTTGAGGTCAGACGGCTGATTGATTTGCTGTAAAAGCGGGCCAGGTTTAATATCCATTCGGTAAAAATAAAGCGTCAAAGATACAGAACACAATCCGCCCGAAGCGGTTTGGTACAATATAAAGAATTTAACAAATACCTCGCAAAATGGTTGAATGCCATCCATCCCGGACTCCTGCCCCCGTCACAACTTATTTGGCCATTAATACAATTCACTATATTAGGGGTACCACAAACAGCTAGATTTGCGCTTATGCTTCCACGCGGAATTAAATATTATTGGATCTGCCAGATTCTGGGATGGACTTTCGTGGTCCTGACCATGCTGATCTTCGTATATACATTTACCCCGTCCAAAATAGATCAACGGCTATTTGTAAGGGTAGCGCTGATTTTTGGCTCGGGTATTTTTACCACCCATATGCTCCGGGCATTTATAAAACGCAGTGGCTGGATGCTTTTGCCGATCGAAAAAGTGATTCCACGCATGGCGGTGGCCATTGTAATTACCAGTCTGGTTTGTAGTCTGGTATTTATGGGATTGGTGCAACTATTTGATGTTCAGACAGATGTGCAGCGTAAAATTGATTTTCCTGCCCGGCTCCTGGGGGCTACACTTGATATTGGCCTGTTTATTATACCCTGGACCCTCATCTATTATATTTACCACTATGTAGCCAAAAGCAGAAAACAGGAAGTGGACACGCTTAAACTGGAGGCCCTGGTTAAGGAGCTGGAGCTGAAAACGATTAAAGCGCACATCAATCCACATTTTATTTTTAATGCCTTAAACAGTATCCGGGCCCTGATAGATGAGAACCCAAGCCGGGCACGGGATGCCATAACTGAGCTCAGTAATATCCTGCGAAGCAGTATGCAGTCTGAAAAATCGGAAACCGTGCCATTGGAAAAAGAGCTCAATATTGTACGGGATTATCTGGCATTGGAACATATTCGTTTTGAAGACCGGCTGAAAGTTGAATATGAAATTGATGAGGATACCCTGGATCAGCCTATACCACCAATGATGTTACAAACATTGGTAGAAAACGCCATCAAACACGGCATCGGAAAGCAAATGAAGGGTGGAGTTGTTCGGATTATTTCCGATTTCAGAGATAATTACCATGAATTGCTGGTTCAAAATACCGGTCGTCTGTCCAGCCATATTAATGGCGATGGATTTGGAATCAGCAGTACCCGGAACCGTTTACAATTATTATTTGGAGATAAAGCCGATTTCCGGATTGAAGAATCCAATGGCAATATGGTGGAAGCAAGAGTGAAAATTCCGGTTGTAGAACCCGCTTAAACTAACACATATGATAAAGGCTGTACTAATCGATGATGAACGATTGGCCCGCACAGAATTGAGAAAATTATTGACAGAATTCCCGGAAATTGAAGTGGTGGGAGAAGCCGCCAATGCATCCGAAGGGATTGAAGCAATTGAAAACCTGCAACCTGATCTGGTCTTTCTGGATATTCAGATGCCCGGTAAAACCGGTTTCGATATGCTGAGTGAACTCGAAAAAGCGCCGCATGTTATTTTCACAACAGCTTACGATGAATATGCATTGAAAGCTTTTGAAGTAAACGCACTCGACTATCTGCTAAAACCAGTAGATACCAAACGCCTTGCTGATGCAATTCATAAACTTCATATCGCAGAAGAAAAAGAAGCAATGGCTCCGGCCATCAGTACCAACAGAAGTCTGCTCAGCGAACATGACCAGGTTTTTGTGAAAGATGGTGAACGTTGCTGGTTTGTAAAGTTGAGTGATATCCGCTTATTCGAAAGTGTGGGGAATTATGCCAAAGTGTTTTTTGGTAATAACAAACCCCTGATCCTTAAATCGCTGAATGCACTGGAAGAACGGCTGGATGAGAAAGTGTTTTTTCGTGCCAATCGCAAACACATCGTTAACTTACGACTTATTGAAAAAATTGAGCCCTATTTTAACGGAGGGTTATTGCTGGAATTAAAAGGCGGCGAAAAAATTGAAGTTAGCAGAAGGCAGACGGTAAAGTTTAAGGAGATGATGAGCCTATAGGAAGTTAGAAGTTAGAAGTTAGAAGTAAGAAGTTAGAAGTTAAAATGAAATATACATTGATAATAGCAGCATTGCTGGCGATGCTGCAGGCAAATGCACAGAAGAAAAAGAAAGCAGGCCCCGATATTGATATCAAAGAAGTCAGCCGAATTGAAAAAACGCTTTCTGCCGATGATATGCAGGGGCGGCGGATTTTTACGCCGGGTATAGATAAGGCAGCCAATTTTATTGCTGCTGAATTTGAGAAGATCGGGTTGGAGAAATCTCCAAACAGTACCAGTTATCTGCAGACGTTTAAAATGTTGAAACCAACTCAGCGCTCAGCTGAAGCAACGGTAAATGGAAAGCAGTTGCAGGCAACTGAATTTTTTGTAATTACGCCAAAAGAAAATCTGGTTATTACGGAAACTTCCGGATTTGAACTGGTGCAAATCAAGGCTGGTGCTCAGTTTATGCAGGAAGCTTATGGTCATGTTTCCTCCGGTAAGAATAAACTGATAGCAGTGGATCCATCATTTGCATCCAACTTTGGCCGCCTATCCTTTTTCAAGCGCCAGATGATGGAAGGTGGGGCTTCCACTGTTTTTATTTTATCGGCTGATCCTGTAACCTCCTTTTCCATAACAGCTAATCATCAGTTTGAGGTTTCTCATTTGCATAATGTGGTGGGAATTTTACCCGGTAAATCAAAAAAAGACGAGTATGTAATTTTCTCAGGTCATTATGATCATTTGGGAATTGGTAAACCGGTTAATGGCGATTCGATTTTTAATGGCGCCAATGATGATGCTGCAGGAACTACTGCTGTAATTATGCTGGCCAGGTATTTCAAGAAATTAAAGAATAATGAACGCACCATCATTTTTGCAGCGTTTACGGCTGAAGAGATGGGTGGTTATGGTGCAACTTATTTTTCCAAACAATTCAATCCGGCTTCTGTAATGGCCATGTTTAATATTGAAATGATTGGAACAGAAAGTAAGTGGGGTAAGAATTCCGCCTATATTACAGGATATGATAAATCCAGCATGGGTGAAATCATGGCGAAGAATCTTGAAGGCACAGGTTTTACATTTCATCCTGATCCCTATCCGGACCAGCAATTATTCTATCGCTCTGATAATGCAACCCTGGCAAGACTGGGTGTGCCAGCCCATACCATTTCAACTTCCAAAATGGATAGTGAAAAATATTATCACACCGTGGATGATGAATTTGAAACCCTGGATATGGAAAATATGACCCGGATTATCCGTGCTATTGCATTAAGCTCGCGAAGCATTGTTGCCGGCACTGACACTCCGAGCCGCGTTGATACCTCGAGCTTGCGTTAATGGAATTAACTAACAAATTTTTTTTGCTTGCTGTTATCTTTTTTTTGCTGATTGTCCCGCTTGCGGCACAGCAAAAAAAAGATAGCAGTCTTGTTTTTGACGATATCAGCGGCTGGATGAGCTATCTGACAAGCGACCGATTGAAAGGAAGGGTGGAAGGTTCAGTTGAAAACAGAGAAGTCACCGATAGTATTGCTGCATATTTTAAACTCCTGGGGTTAAAACCCTTTAAGTCAGATAATTTTCTGCAGACCTTTTATCGTCATCCGGACGATTCCACCATCACAACCAGTAATGTGATTGCCTGCTTGCCGGGTACGGAAAAACCGGATGAATATATTTTGCTTTCCGCACATTTTGATCATGTGCAAATTGGTTACTACAACAAGAAAGATAAAATTTACAACGGTGCAAACGACAATGCTTCGGGCACTTCCGTTCTGCTTGCACTTGCCCGCCAACTTTCAATGACAGGTCCGCATACACGTAGTATACTGTTTTGTGCATTCAATGCGGAAGAAGCCGGATTGATCGGTTCCACTCATTTTTCAGAAAATATCAATGCCAGGCAGATTGTAGCCGGTATTAATCTTGAAATGCTGGGTTATCCTCAGTTTGGAAAAAACACCATCATGCTAACGGGTATGCTCAAGTCCGACTTATATTCACTTCTGAAAAAAAGAATGCCTGGTTCCGGAATTCGAATTCGACGAGAGCGAGGTGATTTATTTCAACGTTCGGATAATTATCCTTTCGCAAAAAATGGAGTACCGGCACATACGCTGATGGCTAGTGATGACAGGGAGCCCTGTTATCATTCACCCTGTGATGAATTAAAAAGGATGAATCTGCCTAATATGACATCGCTTACAATTGGGATACAAATCCTGATTGATGGATTACTGAATGGAGCGGATACACCGAAACGGATTGATTCTGCTGATTTACAATAAGTTTAAACGACCGGCTTACTGACAGCATGAACAGCCGCACTCATTTCGCGTATGAGTCCCGGATCCTTTTCTATGGCATTTCCAACAACAATCAGATCAGCACCGGCCCTGCAATTCCGATACGCTTTTTCAGGATTGGTGATGCCTCCGCCAATTATTAAAGGAACTGATATCTGTTCTGATACAGCTGTTATCATGGTTTCGCGGATAGGTATTTTAGCACCACTGCCGGCATCCATGTAAATTAACTTCATTCCCAGCATTTCACCGGCAAGTGCAGTACAGAGGGCGATTTCGTTTTTATCCGAAGGGATAGGGCTCGCATTGCTGATATAAGACACGGTGGTTGGTGCCCCTCCATCAATCACCATATAACCAGTACTCATTATCTCAAGACCACTTTGTTTTACAAAAGGAGCACTGATCACATGTTGTCCAATCAATAACTCCGGGTTTCTTCCTGAAATCAGGGAAAGATAAAGCAGGGCATCTGCATATCGGGAAATCTGTGAAGGGCTTCCCGGAAATAAGATAACCGGAATATCGGTAAGGGCTTTGATACCCTGAATACATTCATCCAGGTGATTGGAAATAACCAGACTGCCGCCAACGAATAGGTAATCTACACGGGCATCCATGGCCAATTGTACCAGCGCCGGAATTTCAGCAGGCTGAATTTTATCCGGATCCACGAGTACGGCAAATGATTTCTGCTTTGCAGCTTTGCTTGTTAATATCTGTTGATAGGTGCCTTTTTGCATTCAAAAGGTAATGGCTAGAGGCAAAAATGCAAAAAAATGCTGGTATGCCCAATTGTGCTTATAAACGGGTGTAGACAGCGAGCTGAACAACATGGTTATTGGTGAAGGCTGATCCCCTGCCATCCACATATTGATTCAGGTAGCCGATTTCCAGGTCTATGGCAGGTTTCAGCCGATAACCGGCACTTACATAAAACCGGTTCTGATCAAATAGTTTACCATTTACGGCCGATTTATCTCCCAGATTTATCATAATCTCATTTTGTAATCCGGCAAACCATCCTGATTTAAACGGAAATTCCTGTTTAAATGGAATCACGGAGCGGAAAAAATAACGAAATCGGTTCGCATAGGTATTACCATCAGCAGAAAGTTTATAATTGTTGATGGATGGCTGCATCAGAAATCGTTGTTCCAGCCTAAAACGATGTGAAATCGTATTTTTACCAATTACCGGATGGGTAAATAATGCCTGCTGCCAGATTCTGTGCTCAGGCAAATAACCGGTAACATTTATCGGTTCATCAGCCGGACCGGTTAACCAAAAACTTCTACGATTGGCGATATAACCGTAACCGGCTGTGACTGTCCATTGATCGTTCAGTTTATAATTTAGTCCGGGTCTTAATAATAGAGTTGCCATGGTTGAAAAACGGTCCCCGGAACGTTCCTGCGCATCAAAATGAATACTGAATTTATCGTTGAGTTTTATTGTATTGAATGCCGCAATCCAGGAAGTATGGATCGACTGGGATTTTACCGAAAAAGACAGAGCAAGTATAAGTACAAAAACACTAAATAGTCGATTCATACAACGAAACATTTTGGTGTTCAAAACTAGTACACTTGCACCTTGAAACATGTTAAAATATAGAGAGCTGAAATCGTAAATTTGTAAAAGCAATTCAAAAACACAAAGGATTTTGATCCGAATCACCAAATTAATTTTTTATAAATATGTGGATTTTGTAGCAAATCCAGCAGGAACGGGAACATTCAAACTTTCCCCATCGATTATCCACATCGGTGGATATTTACGGGTCGGTTTTTAAGAGTGAGGCTCCTATTTTCGTTATTCACGATCTCCTCATGGAGATTTCATGATTACTTAACAGAAATTCTAATAAAATATTGTATGGCCAGCAAAAAAACAGCCACCAAGGGGCTTGAATTCCCCCGTCGCTTCACCCGCGACGATCTGTCTGTGTTCGATCAGTTCGAGTACGACTATAGGACTTCCGTTATCCGCAACCCCAATGGGGAAGTGGTATTCGAAATGAATAATGTGGAAGTACCAAAGGGCTGGAGTCAGATTGCTACCGATATCCTGGCGCAGAAATATTTCCGCAAAGCAGGTGTACCGCAGGCAGATGGCAGCCTGGGCCGCGAAACTTCTTCCAAACAGGTAGCCCACCGGATGGCGCATTGCTGGCGCGTTTGGGGTGAGCGCTACAATTATTTTGCTTCTGAAAAAGATGCCCAGGTTTTTTACGAAGAATTGGTGTACTCTATTCTTGATCAGGCCTGTGTACCCAACAGTCCGCAGTGGTTCAATACCGGCCTCTATGAGTGCTATGGTATTACCGGCAAACCGCAGGGACATTACTATGTTGATCAGCTGGACGGACAATTAAAAAAATCAACTTCTGCCTATGAACGTCCCCAGCCGCATGCCTGCTTTATTTTAAGTGTGGATGATGATCTGGTAAACGAAGGCGGAATCATGGATCTCTGGGTGCGTGAAGCCAGAATCTTTAAATACGGATCAGGTGTTGGAAGCAATTTTTCCAATGTGCGGGGCGAAGGGGAGAAGCTGAGTGGTGGTGGAACTTCTTCCGGCCTGATGAGTTTCCTGAAAATCGGTGACCGTGCAGCTGGTGCTATCAAAAGTGGTGGAACTACGCGTCGCGCTGCCAAAATGGTTTGCCTCGATCTGGATCATCCGGAAATCGTACAGTTTGTAGATTGGAAAGTGGAAGAAGAGAAAAAAGTGGGCGCATTGATCGCAGCAGGTTATGCCAGTGATTATGAAGGGGAGGCCTATCGTACGGTAAGCGGACAGAACTCCAATAACTCGGTGCGGATTCCCAATAGCTTTTTCGAAAAGCTGGAAAAAAATGAAGATTGGGAACTGAAAGCCCGCAGTGATGGGCGCGTTATGAAAAAAGTTCCAGCCCGCGAGCTTTGGAATAAAATTGCTTATGCAGCCTGGCGTTGTGCTGATCCGGGTACACAATATGATACTACCATCAATGAATGGCATACCTGTCCGGAAGGCGGACCCATCAGGGCTTCCAATCCCTGTTCAGAGTACATGTTCCTGGATAATACCGCATGTAATCTGGCTTCTGCCAACCTCATGAAATTCTTCGATACAAAGACGAATATTTTTGATGTGGAAGGTTATGCATACAGCTGTCGTTTGTGGACTGTTGTATTGGAAGTATCTGTACTGATGGCCCAATTCCCTTCAAAAGAAGTAGCACAACTGAGTTTTGATTACCGCACATTGGGATTAGGTTTTGCTAATCTGGGTACCATGCTCATGGTGAGCGGGATTCCATACGATAGCGAAGAAGCACGCGGTATTGCTGGTGCGATTTCTGCCATCATGACCGGAGTAGCCTATAAAACGTCTGCGGAACTGGCGCAGATCCTCGGCCCATTCGCCAAGTACGAAGAAAATAAAACACATATGCTGCGGGTTATGCGCAATCATCGGGCAGCCGCTTATGATGCTTCCGAAGCGTATGAAGGAATCAGTATCAAACCACAGGGAATTCAGGCGAAATATTGTCCGGATTACCTGTTAAAAGCTGCTACCAAAGCATGGGATGATGCTGTACAACTGGGAGAGAAATATGGTTATCGTAATGCACAGACAACGGTGATTGCGCCTACCGGAACCATTGGCCTTGTAATGGATTGTGATACTACCGGAGTTGAACCAGATTTTGCATTGGTGAAATTCAAAAAACTCAGCGGTGGTGGTTATTTCAAAATCATCAACCAATCGGTTCCCACAGCATTGAAAAATCTGGGTTATTCAGAGAAAGAAACAGAAGCCATTATCAAATACACGGTTGGTTCTGCCAGTTTCTCCGGAGCACCCTTTATCAATCATCAGACCCTTAGTGAGAAAGGATTTATTGCGGAAGAAATCAAGAAACTGGATGATGCAGTGAAAGCAGCCTTTGAAATCGGATTTGTATTCAACCGGTTTAGTCTTGGTGAAGCCTGTCTGGAACGTCTCGGATTCACTGCTGATCAATACAACGACTGGAATTTTAATCTTCTTGAGGCGCTTGGCTATACAGACGAACAAATAGATGCAGCCAATGATTATGTGTGCGGTACCATGACAGTTGAAGGTGCTCCTTATCTAAAACCTGAACACCTGGCTGTTTTTGATTGCGCCAATAAATGTGGTAAAAAAGGTGAACGCTATATTCATGCACATGGTCATATCCGTATGATGGGTGCGGTTCAACCCTTTATCAGCGGTGCGATTTCCAAAACTATCAATCTGCCGAATGAAGCAAACGTGGAAGAGATTGCAGACTGTTATCACTTAAGCTGGAAACTTGGTCTGAAAGCTAATGCACTCTATCGGGATGGCTCCAAACTCAGTCAGCCTCTCAGCAATAAAAGTGATAAGAAAAAGAAAACTGAAGAAGAAAAAGAAGAAGCTGCAGAGTTGAAAGATGAGAAATCCAGCAGCTCCAATATGATTGACCTGGGTAAGCTTACCGTAGACGAATTATTGGAAGAGGTACAGAAGCGGGTGCAATCCTCGCCTGATACAAAATTAAAACGGCAGTTGGCACGTATTGTGGAGCGACGTACACTGCCAGCCAAACGCAGGGGGTATACACAAAAAGCCAAGATCAATGGACAGGCACTGTTTGTTCGTACAGGCGAATATGGTGACGGCACACTGGGTGAAATCTTCATCGATATGGCTAAGGAAGGTGCTACCATGCGCAGTATGCTGAACTGTTTTGCGATTTCAATCTCTATTGGCTTACAGTATGGTGTACCGCTTGAAGAATTTGTGGAGAAATTTGTGTTCACCCGTTTCGAACCTGCCGGAATGGTAGATCATCCGAATATCAAAAGCACTACCTCTATCGTCGACTTTATTTTCCGCTCACTGGCTTATGAGTACCTGAATCGTACCGATCTGGTGCATGTGCTCGACAAGCCGGAAGTTATGAATACCGGAGAAGACGCCTGGGATGAACCGGCCATCGCCCAAAAAGAGTTCGAAAAAAAAACACCCGAATTAAGTGATGTACGAATAGTGGCAGGAACCAAACATCCGGAAGCCAATAAAATGACCAAACCAACTGCTGTTAAAGCAGCTACCAATTCAGGTTTCGATGCCCTGAATCAGGCAAATAAGTCAATGCAAAGTGATGCACCGGCTTGTAATGTCTGCGGACATCTGACCATTCGCAGTGGTACCTGTTATAAATGCCTCAACTGTGGCAATAGCCTCGGTTGCAGCTAGCACCAACTAATTTACATGGACGGTTTCTAATAGAAACATGGCCCCTGGTTTCTACCGGGGGCTTTTTAATTCATTCACTCGTCGAAAAATTTTACTTCTATATTTTTTAACTTATTGATTTCCAATATAGAATCTAAAATGATTGGATTTTCGAAATATACTATTGGCATGGAATTGGCGTTCCTAAACTGATATTGTTAACAAAATCCATGTCTATGCAGAAACTTATGGCTGTCCTGGCTCTGGTGGTTTTCCTGGCTTCTTGCAGGGCTGTTTCTCCGTCTGAGGCGGCGAGTGGCCGATACAAGAATTGCAGGGCAATCCGCTAGGCCCGATTGGTTAAATGAATTGACAAAACACCCCTGTTCATCTGAGCAGGGGTGTTTTGTTTTTAAGCATTCTCACTACTTTGCAGCCTCAAACCTCCGGTTGTATGAAAAATGCCTGCTTATTTCTTTTATTGATCTGGTCAGGGCTGGTAGCAGCCCAGCAAAAATCTTTGCTGGTATCCGGGCCTATGATTGGACAAACTGATCATCGTACAGCTAAAATCTGGCTGGAACCATTGACTGACATAAAATCCCTGGCTATTCAATACTGGAAAAAAGGAGAAAAAAATAAGGCAAAATATAAGCTGGTAAATATGGACGATCGAAGGGGTATCTGGCCAACAGAATTTCATCCCGTTCAAACCGAAATAGGCGGATTGGAACCCGGAACCAGGTATGATTTCAGTATTTGGGTGAACGGAAAAGAAACAGCCCATCGTGGTGAATTCAATACCCGCGAATTATGGCAATGGAGAAAACCGGCACCTGACTTCAGTTTTCTGACCGGTAGCTGTACCTATTTTAATGAACCGTCCTATGACCGTCCGGGTAAACCATATGGAATGGATTCCTCCATATTTAGCACCATGGCAAATGATAAGGCAGCCTTTATGTTATGGCTGGGTGATAACTGGTATACACGTGATGTGGATTATGCAACAGAATGGGGACTTTGGTACCGGGCCAGTCGTGATCGGTCTATGCCCATTCTTCAGTCATTCCTGAAAGCAATGCCGCATTACGCTATCTGGGATGATCATGATTACGGTCCAAATGACCTTGGAAAAAGTTATCACCTGAAAGCTGTTTCAAGGGAAGTGTTTAAAAGTTATTGGGCCAATCCTTCTTATGGAAATGGGAAAGAAGGAATTTATACAAAACTCTCTTACAGTGATGTCGATTTTTTTCTGCTGGATGACCGAACCTGGAGAACGGAAGACAATATGTCCTCTACCGTAAACGGACAACCGAATCCGGAAAAAAGGATGCTGGGTGCAGAGCAATTGGATTGGTTGAAAAATGCATTGGTCAGCAGCCAGGCAAGTTTTAAATTTATTGTTGTTGGCAGTCAGGTATTGAATCCGGTTTCACCTTTTGATAAACTGCTGGATTTTCCTTTCGAATACAATGAATTGACCGGTTTTATTGAAGAGCAAAAAATCAGTGGTGTTGTTTTCCTGACTGGCGACAGACACCACTCAGAAATTATTCAGTTGAAACGGGTCAATAATTATCCGCTGTATGATATCACCGTATCTCCACTGACATCAGGAACCCATGTTTTTGGAGAAGCAGAGAAAAATAATCCGTATCGCGTTTTTGGATTGGATCAAAAACAGAACTATGGAAAAATTTTAATCAGTGGTGCTGCAGGAAACCGGAAATTAGAGGTTCAGTTTATTGGTGTTAATGGGGAAGATCTGGGAAACTGGTCGGTTACTCAACAGGAACTTAAAGCAAACTAATTCATGCAGATAGCATTTACCTACGATCGGAAACAGGTTATTCAGGCCCTCCGGTATCATTTTTTTACAAGACCTGAAATAAGAATCCTGGTTATACTTGTGAACGTTTTCACAATAGCTGCGGCAATTTTGCTTTATTTCAAGAAAGTGCATCCAATGTCTTTCGTCTTTTTTTCTACGATCTGGATGATTCTGATGCTGGTAATATGGAGAATTCTTCCACGTAGTATATATAAAAAATCGCATACGTTTAAGGATGATTTTATGATGCAGTTTCAGGAAGAAGAAGTGACCCTCGATACAGAAAGAGGGCGACAGGTATGGCAATGGGACAGGTTTAGCAAATTTGTGGAGACGCCTTATTTTTTTCATTTGTATTTTGACAGCCGTTCCTTTTTTCTGGTTCCCAAGGATGCTTTTGCAACTATTACGGATCAGCAGGAGATCAGAAATCTTATAAAAAGAAAGCTGAATCAAGCTAAACATTAACTAACTTATCGAGCTGTAACCTTTACCTTGCAGTATTATATTAGGATTTCTATATGCCAAAAGTTAGCTTTAACAACAAACAAAATTCATTCGCACAAACACTGAAAACCAGAGTGGATGATTATTTCAGGGAAAAACAGTTGAAAAAAACAGGTAACCTGGAACTTTACATGAAAACCATTGTGCTGATTACCGCAGCAATTACGTTCTATATTTTGTTGCTAACTTTTTCAATGCCAATTTTTATTCAGGTCATACTTTGTGCCCTCCTGGGTGCCACGCTGGCTAGTATTGGTTTTAACGTAATGCATGATGCCTGTCATGGAAGTTATTCTCAACGGAAATGGGTAAACGAATTATTGGGACTTAGCCTGAATGCGCTGGGCGGAAATGCTTTTATCTGGAAATTCAAACATAATATCCTGCATCATACTTATACCAATGTGGATGGAATGGATGATGATATAGCCAAAAGTCCATTGATGAGACAATGCCGTACGCAGAAATGGGTACCTGCACATCGCTTCCAGCATATTTATGTTGTTTTGGTCTACGCAATCTCTTCTTTTGCCTGGGTCTTCATCATGGATTTTAATAAATACCTGAGTCAACGGGTTAATACAACACCTTTGCAGAAAATGACTACTCAGGACCATCTGGTCTTCTGGATCAGTAAATTGCTTTATGGTGTTTTCTATATCGCTATTCCCGTTTATTTTGTAGGCTGGGGCCCCTGGGCACTGGGATTTGCTGTGATGCATATGGTGATGGGTTTAACACTTGCTTTAGTATTCCAACTGGCGCATGTGGTTGAACACACTGAATTTGAAGTAGCATCTGAAGAAGTTACACAAATTGAAAACGCCTGGGCTGAACATCAGGTGAGATCAACTGCTAATTTTGCTCCTGATAATTTGTTTATTAACTGGTATGTAGGTGGATTAAATTTTCAGATTGAGCATCACCTCTTTCCAAGAATAAGTCACGTACATTATCCTGCCATCAGTAAGATAGTGCAGGAAACCTGTAAAGAATATGGTTTACCCTATCATAGTTATCCAACAATGGCAGCATCCATGGTTTCACATTTTCGCATGATGAAAGCGCTGGGGGCAAATCCCTGATAAAATTATCTCGGTTTGTATTTGGATCCATCCAGAATTTCTCTGGGAGATAATTGCATCAGTTTTCTTGGCTGGAGGGAGGTCTTCTGTTCTTCCATGAATTTCTCAACAATACGGAGACCGATCCACTGACCAATATTTCCAGGTGCTGCAGGTGGTAGTCCCTGTGTGCCCGGAGCTTCTCCCAGATAGAGTTTCATGATACCCGGATCTGTAGAATAGATATGCTCGCTTTGTAACAATAAATTCCAGATCAATCCTTCATTTTTTTCGCAAAATTCAAGTTGCTGATTCGTAAATCCCGTTATTAAACTATCGGAAGCATCCGGTAAAATCTGTTTGTTCAGCCACCAGTATTTTCCCTGTTCAATCATTTTTTCAAGGAGCGGAAAGCTGACAGATTTATCGGGATAAATATCTGACAATACAGCTTTCACTACATTAACCGGGATATATTTCTTTTCAAAGCGGCGGGAGATATAAAGGGGGAATAATTCCTGTCCCTGTTGCGATGTATAAAAGGGAAAATCCAATCCGGCATACAATTGCAGTCCAATTGCGATAGCACTATCTGTTAGGGCTACACCGGGTGCATCGAAAGGACCCAGATAAGCAACCAGACGTGGAATGGAATAATCAGGGAAATAGAATTTGATCGTGCGAAATGCCTGATTCAGTTCTTTCTCCTGCCCACTCAGGTTTGCCTGTTCTTTTTGAACCAACTGATATACCGGAAAATAGCTGGTAAAAAAATGCCGGTTGGCTATAGGCAGCACCTGGTTGGAATCGTTCAAGGGGCCGGCACCCAGGATATTTGCAGTAAAATCATGGATGAACCAGGGGTACTTCTTTCCCAGTTGTTTCATGCCGTCCTGCAGGTTGTTTGAATCAAGTGCAAAATAATCCTGATCAAAACGTTCAATGGTTGTATTTAGGGTAATACCAGTAGTATCCGGACGATTTTCTTTTTTATCCTTACAGGCTGCCAAAAACAAGATTCCGGCAATCAGGAGTTTGCTGCATTTCATGGGCAAAAAACGTTTGCGTAGGGGTTTTGTTGTATAACGTACATTCGTATTCCCAACGCAAGCAACAAAAATATTGAATCCCATGAAGATTGCACTGGCACAGCAGAATTATCATATTGGCAATTTCAGCGCGAATATCGAAAAAATCATTTCAGCTATCCGGGATGCCCGTAAGAAAGGGGCTGATCTGGTGGTTTTTTCCGAGTTATCCGTTTGTGGCTATCCTCCCCGTGATTTTTTGGAGTTTGAAGATTTTATCAACCAGTGTTATGCTGCTGTTGACAGGATCGCAAAAGAGAGCGTTGGAATTGGCGTGATTGTTGGCTGTCCGGCTCGTAATCCCGTTAAGGAAGGGAAAGACCTTTTCAATGCTGCCTGGCTATTGTATGAAGGTAAGGTGCAGGGTGTGGCACATAAAACATGCCTGCCTACCTACGATGTATTTGATGAGTACCGGTATTTTGAGCCGGCCTATGAATGGACTGTGCTTGAATTTAAAGGAAAAAAAATCGCCTTAACGATTTGCGAGGACATGTGGGCATTAAGTGAAAATCCATTGTACCGAATTTGTCCGATGGATCAGTTAATGCCGCAACAGCCTGATCTGATGATCAATATTTCAGCATCTCCCTTTGATTATGATCACGATGAAGACAGAAAGGAAGTGGTGAAGGCAAACATCCGCAAGTATAAGTTGCCGATGTTTTATGTGAATTGTGTGGGCTCTCAAACGGAGATTGTATTTGATGGAGGAAGTCTGGTTTATAATGCAACCGGAGAGCTGGTGATGGAAGCGAAGTATTTTGAAGAGGATATGATCCTTGCAGACCTTGAGCAAATGGGTGCAGGAAGTAGTGATGGCACTGCTCTTTTGCGTCCATTGAATAAGGATATGCGGGTATCGAAAATAAATGATCCTGAAAAAATTATAGACTACCTCACTGCAGAAAATAATATCCGGCAAATTCATGAAGCCCTGGTATTGGGCATTCGGGACTATTTTCAAAAAATGGGTTTTACAAAAGCGATTCTTGGAAGCAGTGGAGGGATTGATAGTGCAGTAACACTGGCGTTGGCTTGTGAGGCCCTGGGACCGGAAAATGTTCGCGCGATTCTGATGCCCTCTCAATTTTCAACTGATCATTCTGTAAATGATGCGGTTGCACTGAGTCAGAACCTGGGCAATCCGTATGATATCATCCCGATAAAACCGGTATTTGATGCGTTTGTAGAAAGTCTGGCACCTGTATTTGGGAATTTGCCATTTAGTGTGGCTGAGGAAAATATCCAGAGCAGAACAAGAGGAAATCTGGTGATGGCTATCTCGAATAAATTTGGTTATATACTGTTGAATACTTCCAATAAAAGTGAACTGGCAACGGGTTATGGTACGCTGTATGGCGATATGGCCGGCGGATTAAGTGTACTCGGGGATGTGTACAAAATGCAGGTATTTGCACTGGCACGATTCATCAATCGGGAAAGGGAAATCATTCCGGTTAATATCATTACCAAACCACCTTCTGCAGAATTAAGACCCGGACAAAAAGACAGTGATAGTTTACCGGAATACGATGTCCTGGATAAGGTATTGTATCAATATATTGAGCGGCGATTTGGTCCGGATGATATTATTCGGTTAGGCATAGAAGAGAGTCTGGTTCGGAGGGTATTGAAACTGGTAAATACAAATGAGTATAAACGAAATCAGTTTTGTCCGATTATCCGTGTCAGCACGAAGGCATTCGGTGTGGGGCGGCGTATGCCGATCGTTGGAAAGTATTTGAGTTGAAAAAATAGAGCCCCTGCATAGACATACAGGGGCTTGTTTATGAAATCAGCAGATAAAAAAATATGGAACGAAGGTTCGTATTAATGAATGAGTTTGAAGACAATTCTTACTTCGGTTTGGGTATCAGGATCGGTAAAATCCAGATAAGCTTCCATAGTAGATGAATTCAGGGTGATAAGGGTGGTTTCACCTGAAAAGAAAGAACCGGGAATGGCGATGCTAAGAATGGTTTCATTGTTTTTAAAGGACCAGGTAAAATTTTCGGTGTCAGGATCATCCGGATCACATTTCGTAGCACCCTCATAGGTAATGCCCGTGCCATCCGATTTGAATTCCAGTGTATTATCTTTTTCACAGTTTTCCAGAGGATAAGGGAGATCCACCGTATTATTCTTATCCAGATCCACACCAATGGAAGAAATTTTCCATAAGCTGGAGGTAAGAAGCGCTGTTTTTGTTTTAGGTTCGTCATCGTTGCTCTTCTGGCAGGAAGAGAATCCGGATAACACTAAACAGCCTGTTAAAAGCATGCATGTAAACCTGCTTTTTATCATAAGGTTGGATTTGGTATTAATAACTTTATTTTCTGGCTTTTATTGCACGGGCAAAAAAATATTCGCCGTACTGCTTGATTTTCAGATATTGGCGTAGGAATTGCTAAACTTGTGATTGTATTTTGCATACTTAAATTTACTATATGTTGCCAACATCGGAAGACATCAGGCAGTTAAATGATAAAATAAGCCACCAGGCGGCATTCATCGACAGGCTTCGGGAAGAAGTTGGCCGGGTGATTGTAGGCCAGCATTATATGCTGGATCGCCTGCTGATCGGATTATTAAGCAATGGCCATGTTTTGCTGGAGGGGGTACCCGGACTGGCAAAAACGCTAACGATCAAATCACTGGCGCAGGCGGTACATGCTAAATTCAGCAGGATTCAGTTCACACCTGATTTATTACCTGCCGATGTAATTGGTACCATGATCTATCACCAGCAGAAAAACGAATTTGTGGTTAGGAAAGGACCCATTTTTGCCAATTTTGTACTGGCAGATGAAATCAACCGGGCACCGGCCAAGGTGCAAAGTGCCCTGCTGGAAGCAATGCAGGAGCGGCAGGTTACCATTGGTGATCAAACCTATAAACTGGATGAACCCTTTCTGGTACTGGCTACTCAGAACCCATTGGAACAGGAGGGAACCTATCCTTTGCCGGAAGCACAGGTCGATCGCTTTATAATGAAAGTGGTGGTTGGTTACCCAACCCGTCAGGAAGAACAGCTGATTATCCGCCAACAGGTTCAGGGATTGAAAGGACCGGCTATCCAACAGGTGGTAAGCATGAGTGAACTGGTGGAAGCAAGGGATCTAACCCGCCAGATTTATATGGATGAAAAAATTGAACAGTATATAATCGATATTGTTTTCTCCACCCGTCGTCCGGCTGAATATGGACTGGCAAAACTGGAACCATTGATTTCCTATGGAGGCTCTCCTCGTGCGAGCATAAATCTGGCATTGGCAGCCAAAGCACATGCCTATTTATCGAAACGTGCATTTGTGATACCGGAAGATGTAAAATCCATTGCGAAAGATGTATTGCGTCATCGCCTCGGACTCACCTATGAAGCCGAAGCGGAAAATGTAAATGTAGAGCAGGTAATAGATGATATTTTAGGAGCAGTGCAGGTGCCGTAAGAAACAAACTAATGTTAACCACATCCGACATACTCAAAAAAGTAAAGGAGCTTGAAATCAAAAGCAAGCGGCTTACCCGGCATTTATTTACGGGAGAGTATCATTCTGCTTTTAAGGGAAGAGGAATGTCGTTTAAGGAAGTGCGTGAGTACCATGCAGGTGATGATATCCGTTTTATAGACTGGAATGTATCAGCAAGATTCAATGCCACCTTCAGCAAATTATTTGAGGAAGAAAGAGAATTAACCGTTGTGCTCCTGGTCGACATCAGTGCCAGTTCTTTATTTGGAACCGTTCATGCAAGAAAAAAAGACCTGGTTACTGAAATTGGTGCTGTACTTTCTTTTTCCGCCATCAGCAATAATGATAAAGTAGGGGCTATTCTTTTCACGGAAGGAATTGAACTGTATGTGCCTCCAAAAAAGGGACGTGATCATGGACTGTTTATCGTTCGGGAATTGCTCACTAAGGAAGGGCTTAACAAAGGCACAGACCTTACGCAGGCCCTGCGCTTCCTTAATAATACTACCCGGCAGAAATGCATTGTATTTGTATTGAGCGATTTCCTTGATCCGAATTTTGCCGATGCCTTACGAGTTGCCGGAAAGAAACATGATGTGGTTGGAATAAAAGTGTATGATCCTATGGATATGAACCTTCCGGATATCGGATTACTGGATCTGGAAGATGCTGAAACGGGTGCTATCGTAACTGTCGATACCTCCGACTTCAGGGTTCGTAAAGCCCACCACGATGCCTTTTTTCAGCATACCGAATGGGCCAAACAGGCTTTCAACAAAGCAGGTTGTGATTTATTGCATATTTCCACCAGGGAAGATTACGTTAAAGTGTTACAGAAATTTTTTATCGGACGCGCCTGATTCATGCTGAAAAAAATCCTGACCATATGGTTGCTCACCGTTTTTATTGGCCTGGTTGCCGTACAGGCCCAGGAAGTACGGGTAAGTGCTTCTATCAATCGAAATAAAATCCTGATAGGTGAACCTATTCTGTTGACACTTGATGTGGAAATACCGCAGGCAACCCGAATGGGATGGTTTAATCTGGATACCATTCCGCATTTTCAATTTATAAGCAGGAACAAGATTGACACGCAAAACAATGTTAGTACCGTTCTCTTCAAACAGGTAGTTTCCATCACGTCATTTGATTCCGGACAATGGGTTATTCCCCAAATGGGATTAACGGTCGGGAATAATCGCTATTTGACAGATTCCTTACGAGTAACAGTTGATTACAGTCCAATGGATCCCAATCAGCCCTATCACGATCTCAAAGACATAGTGGAAGTGCCTGCTATGGATACACTTTATATTAATTATATTCTTGCGGCTGTAACGCTGATTGCCATCGCCTTGCTAGTTTTTCTATTGTGGAAACGAAACAAAACAGAGGTTGAAAAGGAAAAACCATCCGGAATCCAGCTCTCCGCGCTGGAGCTGGCTTTGAAAGAATTAACGGAATTAAAAAAGGGCGGATTGCCGGCTGTAACTGAAGTGAAGCCTTATTTTATCCGCCTGAATGATATCACACGTACTTATTTTAAGAATCGACGACTGGTTACTTCACCGGATGCTACCAATGAACAGCTTGTTATGAAAGTTCAGTCAGATCTTTCAAGAGAACAATTATATCAGCTGGCGCAAACATTACGTTTAGCTGATGCGGTTAAATTTGCCCGTTATATTCCACCTGTGAATGAACAGGAAGATGCATTGGAAGTGATTCGAAAATCACTTTCAATTATAGATGAAGTTCATTATAAAACTCCGGGAGCGTGATTGCAAATTATTTCAATACAATAGATTTTGCCTGGCCCTGGGTGCTCTGGTTACTCCTGATCATCCCGGTTATGGGTTGGTGGTATTGGAAAAAAGGAAGAAGAAAAAAAGGCACCCTGCTTGTTTCCACTACAGCAGGATGGTCGGCCGGGTCCAAATCAATCAAAACCAGATTTCAACATCTCCCCTTCATACTTCGCCTCTTATCCATCGCCTGCATTATTCTGGCTATGGCCCGCCCGCAATCCCATTTCGATCAGGAGCAGGTACAGGGAGAAGGAGTGGATATCATTCTGACCCTTGATGTCAGTGGCTCAATGCTGGCGCAGGATTTTACTCCTAATCGGCTGGAAGCCGCCAAATCAGTTGCTATCGATTTTGTTGATAGTCGCAAAACCGATCGGGTGGGTATTGTGATTTTTTCCGGAGAGAGTTTTACCCTCGTTCCCTTAACAACTGATAAAAATGTATTGAAAGGACAAATTGATGGTATCCAAAGCGGATTGCTGGAAGATGGTACTGCCATCGGCTCCGGATTGGCTACCAGTGCCGACCGGCTTCGCCTGAGTAAATCCAAATCCAAAGTGGTGATTCTTTTAACGGATGGAGAAAATAATGGCGGACAAATACCACCTGTTACAGCTAAGGAAATAGCCAAGAGTCTGGGTATAAAAGTATATACCATTGGAGTTGGATCCGAAGGGTATGCTCCCATACCGGTTCAGGATGGATCCGGAAGAGTGGTTATGCAAAGAGAGAAAGTGAATATTGATGAAAAACTGTTAACCCAGATTGCCAATGAAACCGGCGGCAAATATTTTAGGGTTTCCGATAATGAAGGGTTAACAAATGTGTACAAGGAAATCGATGAGTTGGAAAAATCAACAATAGAAGTGACCTCCTTACGTCAGTATACTGACCGATTCCTTCCGCTTGCCCTGGCTGCCCTGCTTTTTTTAAGTCTGGAGTGGTTGTTGCGGTTGACACTATTCAGAAAATTTCCCTAAGAGCAAATCCAGTACTTTCGCAGTAATAGAATTCAAGTATGAAGGCAAGGGTCTATAAATCGACGGGTAGCTGGTATGCACTTAAAACAGAAGATGGACAATTAATCAACGGTCGCGTAAAAGGCGTGCTGAAGATTGATGGCATTACTTCTACGAATCCTATTGCAGTGGGCGACTGGGTCGATTTTGAAATGGAAAATGAGCTGGAGAAAACTGTGATGATTACGGCTATTCATGACCGGGATAATTATATAGCCCGTACATCTCCTCACAAAAAAGTAGCACATCATATTATTGCTTCCAACCTGGATCAGGCATTGATCTTTGCCACCTTGAAAGAACCCCGCACTTCACAGGGTTTCATCGATCGCTTTTTATGTACTGCAGAAGCCTATCATATTCCTGCCATCATCGTTTTTAATAAAGCAGATATTTATCGGGATAAAGAATTGGATAAGTATGCAGAGCTGGAAGAGATCTATGAATCGATCGGATACAAGGTTTTTCTGGTGAGTGTGAAAGAAAAATTAGGGCTCGATGAGCTCAAACTCCTTTTGCAGAATAAAACCACCCTGATCAGTGGTCATTCCGGTGTTGGAAAATCAACCTTTATCAATGCTGTTTTTCCGGAGATGGCACTCAGAACACAGGAAGTAAGTGAATGGAGTGGGAAGGGATTGCATACCACAACATTTGCCGAGATGTTTGATTTGCCTGGAGGCGGACAAATTATTGATACACCGGGAATCCGTGAATTAGGGATTGTTGGCATTTCCCGGCAGGAACTCTCTCATTATTTTCCAGAGATGCGAAACCTTCTATCCAATTGCCAGTTCAATAACTGTCTTCATATGAATGAACCTGGTTGCGCGGTTAAAGAAGCTGTCCAGGAAGGGAAAGTTCATATGGACAGGTATGTGAGCTATTGTACGATATTGGACTCAATTGAGGATAAAAATTATTAGGAGGCGAACAAGGTGAATGAGGTGAATGAGGTGAATAGTGAATATAACAAAGGACTACAGCACACCTGTAGTCCTTTGTTATATTCACTTGTTAATTCTACCTTCTGAATATTCACCATTCACCTCATTCACCTCATTCACCTCATTCACCTTATTCACTTCCTTCACCTCCTTCACTTTCCTTTCCCTATCCTATAAAACTTCCCACTATCACTCACTGCATACAGTGCACCGTCTTTTCCTTCGGCAACGGCTCTGAATCGATCTTTCTGATCGGCTGCAATGCGTTCTTCTCCCACTACTTTATTGTCTTTGATAACCAGACGGGCAATGTGCATGCCACTGAGTCCGCCAATAAAAAGATTGTTTTTCCATTCAGGAATGGCATCACTACTGTAGAATGTCATACCACTTGGAGAAAGAGTGGGATCCCAATAATATACAGGTTGTTCCATTCCTTCTTTTTGAGTAAGTGCTCCGGGCATGGCTTCTCCACTGTATTCAATACCGTAGGAAATAACCGGCCAGCCATAGTTTTTACCTGGTTGAATCAGGTTGAGCTCATCGCCACCACGTGGACCGAATTCTGCATCCCATAGATCTCCGGTAACCGGATGAATAGCCAGACTCTGAACATTTCTATGTCCGTAGGTATAGATTTCAGCACGGGCACCACTTTGGTTAACAAACGGATTGCCGGCTGCAGGCTGACCATCTGTATTGATGCGAACGATTTTCCCCAGACCTGAATTCAGGTCCTGTGCTTCCACCCGGGTTGATTTATCAGAACGTTCACCTGTGCTGACAAATAGATTACCGGCTTTATCAAAAAGTATTCTGCCACCATAATGGTTATTGCCTTTGTTATGCGCAGGTGTTGCCCGATAAATTACCACAGCATTTTCAATCCTGGTTTCATCATCTGATAACCTGCCTTTGGCAACTGCTGTGAGCGAACCGTTGTTTTCCTGTGGTTCTGCAAAAACCCAATATACCATACGGTTGCCGGCAAAGGAAGGGTCAAGTGTGATGCCAAGTAAGCCACCCTGTCCCTTGGCATTTACTGCCGGCAAGCCATTGATCGGCTCACTGAGTTTACCGTCAAGAGAAGCAATACGCAAATTACCTGCTTTTTCAGTGATTAGCCACCTGCCATCGGGCAACTCAGTTAATCCCCAGGGAGACTTCAAAGCGGTGTTAACCTGGGTAATTATATAGGGTGTGGTTGTTTTAACACTCCCGATGCGGGTTTGTCCGGCAAATGCAGGTTTGTACGTCGTATTGGCTGATTTGGTTTCAACCGGAGCGCCTGTTGTATCTGCAGCAGCCGGCTCCGGGGTGGTTCTGGATGCAGATGCATGGTTGGGCGTCTGCGAATTGCAGGCAGCCAATGTTAATACTGCTCCGGATAGAACACCAAGAAAGAGTTGATTCATAATGACATTTTTTATTGCGTGACCTTAGAGGTGTAAACTTACCAATTATTCCCTTTTAGGTCCTCAATAATTATCTGTCCGTTTAGGGGTATTTTATTCTGTCCGCAGGTTTTTAACCGGATCGGAGAGGGCTGCTTTAACAGACTCATATCCAACGGTGATCCAGGCAATCAGCAAGGCCGCCAAAGGTGCCAGCAGAAAAATGGTCCAGCTGATATTGATATGATAAGCAAATCCCTCCAGCCATTTATTGATGGCGAACCAGGCGAGCGGTAATGCAAGCAGACAGGCGATCAATATGAGCCGGGTGAATCTTCGGGAAAGCAGGTACAGTATATGCGCTACTGATGCGCCCAGCACTTTTCGAACGCCGATTTCCCTGGTTCTCTGCTGCGCCATAAAAGCAGATAATCCATATAATCCAAGGCAGGAAATAAAGATCCCCAATACTGCAAACAGGTTGAAGATATTGCCGATGCGTTGTTCTCCCTGATACAGGTTGGCCAAATCCTGATCCAGAAAATTAAAAGAGAATGGGAAATTTGGATTCAGTTGCTGATTAATGGTTTCCATCGCAGTTATTGTTTCCCGCGATTTACCCGGATCTGCCCGCACTATTACATGTCCGCCCCATTTGTTTAATTCCAGAATCAAAGGTTCAATGGTAGTATGAATCGGTTTGAAATTAAAATCATTTACTACTCCGATTATGGTACCTTTTTTTTCGTTTAATGCCAGTGATTTGCCAAGTGCATTTTCTTTATTCAATCCCATCACTTTCATGGCAGTTTCATTGATAACATAATTATTGGAGTCTGCTATAAAGTCGTGTGAAAAACTGCGCCCACTGAGTAATTGAATCTGAAATACATCAATGAAATTTTCACTCACTCTCAGAAAAGGAAAAATAGTCTGTGAGTTGGGATCCTTGCCTTCCCAATCCACATCATTGGTCCCTGCATCGATATTAACCGGTAATTCAGAGGTAATGGCATAATTGCTGGTCAACGGATTTTTATTCAACTCATATTTTAATAACTGCTGTTTGTTCCAGAGGTCTCCGGTCATCGACATGTAGAGGAGATTTGATTTCTCAAAACCCGGATTTCTTGTTTTAATGAATTGTAACTGTTTGTAGATAACTACGGTGCCAATCAATAATACGATTGATACGGCAAACTGAAGTACTACCAGACCATTGCGAAAAAACTGATTGCCCTCTCTAAACTTCATTGGACCTTTCAATACTTTAACAGGTTGGAATCCGGATAAGTAAAGCGCGGGATAACTACCTGCTAATAATCCAGTTGCAATGGATATTCCAATAAGCGTCAGTAGGAGTTGGGTATTGATTAATTCAAGCGAAAGTTGTGTGCCCGCCAGTTGGTTGAACAGGGGTAGAAAAGCATAGACCAGTGCAATTGCAATCAGCAAAGAAAGGAAAGAAATAACCAAAGATTCTCCCAGGAATTGCCCGATTAATTGTGTGCGGGATGCACCAACTACTTTTCGCAAACCAACTTCCTTCGCTTTTCTTGCAGACCTTGCAGTTGCCAGGTTCATAAAATTAATACAGGCAACAATGAGTATGATGATGGCAACAATGAAAAAAATCTTTACATAAATATTATTTCCATGACCGGGCAGATCAATCTGCAGATTGGAGTGTAAATGTATTTCAGTTAAAGGTTGCAGTTGGAAAGCAACTTTAAGCGTGCTTTCCGGGATATGTTTTTTATAAATAGACTGCATCTGATTCTCCAGTTTCCTTAACGATGCGCCTGTTTGCGTTGAATTTTTATCAAGCAACAAATAGCTGTAAAAATTGAAATTGCCCCAGATAGTATTCAGTTCACGTTTTGCTTCAGTTGACAGCGGTAATATAAAATCGAATTGCAGGTGTGAATTGTATGGTGTATTGGCAAGTATGCCGGTAACTGTAAGCGTAAGCTGGTTGTCTAGTAAAAGAGTTTTGCCTAATGCTTCTTGCGTACCAAAGTATTTGGACGCCATCGCTTCGGTAAGTAAGATGGCATTGGGCTGGTTCATAGCTGTTTGTTTATTTCCTTTCACAAGAGGGAAAGAAAATACTTCCAGGAAGGAAGAGTCTGCATAGAAGGCCCTTTTTTCTTCAAATTGCTGGTTGTCTTTTTTCAGCAGGAGTTTTACCGGCTTACTTAGTCGAACATAATTTTTAATGGCGGGCAATTCATCTTTTAGTCCCACAGGCATACCGGCCGGATTAACCGCCGCTTTGAACTCACTGGCTTCGGCAGTAATACGGTAGATTTCATCTGCATTACTATGAAAGCGATCATAACTCAATTCATTCTGAACCCATAACAGAATCAGGATGCTGGATGCCATACCGATGGCTAATCCGGCAATATTAATTCCCGAAAATGCTTTATGTTTTATAAGGTTTCTCCAGGCAATTTTCAGATAGTTTCTAATCATGGTTGGCCATTATAGCCAAATACGGTCTAAAAAAATGCCATCTTTTCATTCCCTTAAGAATGAAGGAGTTAGTTATAACAATAAAGGTTTTTTTGTACGATTTTGATACAATAATTGTCCGGTTTTGGGCCCTCCTAATCAGAAATCAGGGATTTGTTTACGGTGTTGATCAATAAGCGGGATTCCAGGAAACGGGCTACTTCAGCTACGGCTTTATTCTGAGGAGGAACCGCGTTCACTGTTTGTTGTGGATACAGGCTGATGCCGGTGTAGATATTATAGTGCAGACTAAGGGTCTGACCATGATAGCGAAAATCCCAGATCAGTGAGTCAAAATCATCGAGTTTGTTAATAAAGGAGATCCGGAGTTCTTCTGACAGCAGGTTAGCCACTTCGTAAAAGCGTTTTAATCCGCCATCTTCATCAATTACAGCTTCAGTAAAGCCATCATGGGTTTGGAGTACGGGGCACATATGATACGGTTTGAGGTTCCGGTTTTCGTCGGCTAGCCAGCCTTCACGGCTTAGGCCTTGAATTTCTTTGCCTTAGGAGTCTTTTCCCCGCTCAGGATTCGTTCAGCACCTACATTCTTTCCGTTGGACGGACAACCGGATTTTTTAGATGCACTGCAAGAGGCCAGTAACATAAATACGGCAACAGTCGCAAAAAAGGATGTAGAACGGATCAGTTTCATAAGGCTTTATGCTTATAACGGGTAGATAAAGCAATTATTATCCAACAATCAGGCCAGTTCGACGAATGGTTATACCTGATCTTTAAACCAGCCAGAATAGTGCAGGTAATTATTGGCAATCCGGTTGATTTCTCCATGAATCAGATCCTGGCTGATATCTTTCACTTTTTTAGCCGGAACTCCTGCATATATGCTGCCAGGTTCGCAAATGGTGCCTTCCAGCACCACCGCACCGGCTGCGATGATGGTATTACTGTTCACTACGGCATTATCCATTACGATGGCGCCCATGCCAATCAATACATTATCATGAAGGGTGCAGCCATGTACAATAGCGTTATGGCCGATGGACACATTATGTCCGATATGTACTTTGGTTTTCTGATAGGTAGCATGCAGAACTGCTCCGTCCTGAATATTCACCTTATTCCCAATCCGGATACTGTTCACATCACCTCTTATCACGGCATTAAACCAGATACTGCACTGATCGCCTGTAACAACATCTCCTACAATGGTAGCATTGGGAGCAATAAAACAATCTTCTCCAAACTGTGGATATACTCCGTTTACGTGTAAAATTGTTGGCACAATTTTAAAGTTAAAAGTGAAAAATAAAAAGTCAAATCCGAAGGTCGTAAATAAAAACTAAACCCGGAGTTCTTTCAATTTATCAGGTTAGTTACACTCCGAACCCCGATAGTACCAATTCAGTCTGTATAGTTATCAATTCGATTCATTTCAACCTGTGTCTTTTTAATTGCATAATAATTTGCGACCGCTTTGTAATACAAGGCTCTTTTATAACCTTATCATATTTTATCAAATGATGAAACATCTACTTGTTTTTATCACAATTATTAGCGCACTTATTTGTCCCGCAATTCTGAATGCTCAGGCGCCAACTAATCCAAGTACCAATCTTCAATTTTATTATATCGAAGGAAACCGGATGAGTATCGCGTTCAGGCCTGCGGTTACTGGTGGCGGTGAAAGGCGTGTAGTGATTGCACGAAAAGGAGCGGCTGTAACAAGTAAGCCGGTTAATGGACAAACCTATGTTGGTGATGATTTTGGCAAGGGCACTGCAATGGGAAATGGCGAGTTTGTTATATTGAATGGTCCGGGTACCAGTACCTATGTGAATGGTCTTGAACCTGGCACCACCTATCACTTTGCCGTGTTCGATTACAATGGCTATGGAGCTACATCACAATTCCTGACCAGTTCTTTTTTAGCCGGTTCACAGGCTACCGTTGGTGCGCCTGCCAAACAGGCAAGTATAACTGCCGATAATATTACCGGCACCACCGTTAAATTGAATATTGTAAAGGGAGATGGTGATATGCGGTTAATAGTAATGAAAGCCGGTGGGCCGGTGGATGCTGATCCGGTTAATTTTACCGGCTATTCATCCAGTACAACTTTTGGAAATGGCCAGGAAATTGGGAATGGAAATTTCGTGGTTGACCGGTTGTCCAACGGGTCCTTTGATTATACCAATATCAGCGGACTTTCCATGAATACAACCTATCATGTGGCGATTTATGAAGCCAACGGAACGAATGCACCTACCTTTTTGAAGCCTCCCGGCAGAACGAGTTTTGGCACTGTTATCAGACCAACCACGGCTTCTACGGTAGAAATAAATTACACAGATACTAAAGATCTTACCCCCAATATAGTGGTGAAAGGAAATGGTGAAAAAAAGCTGATTATTATGCAGGCAGGACAGGAGGTAACAGCTGTTCCTGTTGATGGAAAGGAATATATAGCCGGTGCAGATTTTGGTACCGGTACAGCAGTGGCACCCAATCAGTTTGTTGTATACAACGGTAATGGGAATAATGACGTGCGGGTGAATAACCTTATTCCCGGAACCCGCTATTTTGTAAAAGTATTTGATTATAACGGCAGCGGTGTTAATACCTCCTATCTGACAACGAGCAGCGGTAAGGATGACGCGGTTGTTTTAACGACCCCTACCATACAAACCAAAACTATCACACTCAGTGGACAGCAGGGCGGAAATATAAACCTGAACTGGACGAAAGGAAACGGGTTAAATCGACTGATTTTAGCGAAAGCCGGAGGCCCGGTTGATGCCAGTCCGGTTGATTTCCAGAATTATATAGCCAATGCAGCCTTCGGTAAAGGCGACCAAATCGGAACCGGTAATTATGTTGTTGGCCAGGTAAATGGATCATCGGCCCTGGTAACCGGATTAACGCCGGGAATAACCTACCATTTCGCGGTATTCGATTACAATGGAATCCGTAACCCAATGTATTTAAAAACAACCGTTCCTGTAATTCAATATACTCCTGATGCACGACCTTCCACTGCATCCTCAAGTTTACGAGTCATCACTACAGGAGTCGATTTCCTGAAGCTTGCCGTAGATGGTGGGAATGGAAGCCGCCGCATATTGGTGGCTAGAAAAGCAGGTGATGTTAGCGGACTGCCGGTTGATCATAAAGATTATAATGAAAATGCCACTTTTGGTTTAGGAGAGCAGGTGAATGTCGGCGATTTTGTGGTATATGATAATGATCAGCGCAACTTTACAATTACCGGACTGGAAGCCAATACCAATTATCATTTCAGGGTGTATGAATACAACAAAATTGGAACAAATCTTTACTACCTTACCACAGCATTTGCATCCGGAATTTTTAAAACTGCTGCTTATCCTACTGAAGCTGCCAAACAATTAACTTTTTCGAATATCACCGCCAATTCAGTAAAAGCCAGTTTCACAAGAGGAACCGGTCAAAGAGTGTTGGTGGTTGTAAAACAAACAGGGATTGCAGATGCTCAACCAATAAACTATTCGAGTTATGGCCCTAATCCATATTTTGGTCTTGGTGCCCAGGTTGCAACGGGAAATTTTTCCGTTTTATATGATGCTAAAAATGAAATTACAGTAAGCGGACTTACTTCCGGCGTTAGTTATGATTTTACTGTTTATGAAACCAATATTCCTTCTGCTGGTCCGGTTTACCTGAAACCCGGATTAAAAGGAACCGTAAAAACTATTGCCAACAGCCAGACAATTACTTTTACTGACATCCCGGATAAGATTTACGGCGATCCTGCTTTTATTCTCTCAGCCAAAGCCAGTTCCGGTTTACCGGTAACGTTAACCAGCAGCAATAATGCTATAGTAGCCATTACAGGAACCAGAGCAACTATAAAAGGTACAGGAACTGTGTCCATCACAGCCACGCAACCCGGTCAGGGAAATTATGGTGCCGCTACTCCTGTAACCATCACGTTCAATGTAGCAAAAGCTCCCCTGCAGATCAAAGCCGATGATAAACGCAAATTATTGAATGCGGATAACCCGCCACTTACCATAACCTATAAAGGATTTGTGTATGGTGAAACAGCAGCGGTTTTACAAACGCCGCCAATAATTTCGACTACCGCAACTAAAACATCACCGGTGGGCAATTATCCGATTTCAATATCTGGAGCAGGTGCAAAAAATTATACCATCACCTATATACCCGGAACACTGGTCATTGAAACTGTTGTTGCTAAAAAACAGGTTATCAATTTTCCACCTATAGCAGATAAGGTTTATGGAGATCCGGCCTTTGATCCCAATGCCACTGCAAGTTCCGGTTTACCTGTAAGTTATACCATCAGCAATACGGCAATCGTGAAAATGGTAAGTGGTAAGCTAAATATAGTTGGAACCGGCACAGTTACCGTTACTGCCTCTCAGGCAGGTAATGCCACCTGGGCTCCGGCTGATCCGGTAAGCAGAACCTTTACTGTAAGAAAAGCCAGCCTGGAGATCACCGCTATAAATAAAACCAGAAAACAGGGAGAAGAAAATCCCACACTGACTTTCAACGTAACTGGATTTGTATATGGAGAAACCAGCTCGGTTTTGAATCCGAAACCTATACTGAGCACAACAGCAGTTAAATCTTCACCGGCAGGCAACTATCCTATTTCGATCACGGGAGGAGAAGCTGCCAACTACACTATTAAACGGGTTCCGGGTATATTAACGGTTGAGCCGCTGAAACAATCACAGTCCATCAATTTTACGGCCATTGCTGAAAAAACCTATGGAGATGCAGATTTCGCAGCATGGGCAACAGCCAGTTCCGGATTAGCGGTCAGTTATAGTGATTATAATCCGGAAGTTATCTTAATCAATAATGGAACGATTCAGATAGTTGGAGCGGGAACCACTACTATAAAGGCATCACAAAATGGAAATGCAACATATCTGGCAGCACCATCAGTGACTATAACACTGATCGTGAAAAAAGCAGTACTTACCATTAAAGCTGATAATCAGGTCAAAGAAATGAAAACGGATAATCCCGTGCTAACGGTAAGTTATTCCGGGTTCGTGAAAAACGAAACAGCAACGGTTCTAACCCAGGCTCCTGTAATCAAGACTACAGCACAGAAAGAATCATTTCCGGGTTTATATCCCATTACTGTTTCAGGTGCAAGTGCTGCTAATTATACCATCAGCTACCTGCCAGGAACTCTTTCAGTTATCGGTACACAATCAAAGATCTTTTGCAGCAGTTTGAATACGCTAGATGTTCATGTGTACAGCGAATCCCCAAAAAATCTTACGATTCAGGTGTATGGAATAAGTGGGATAAAATTAATTGAACAACCGGTACAGGTTGCTATAGGATTAAATCAATACCAGTTTAATGTAAGCAGTTTCGCAACGGGTATCTATGTGGTTCGCCTGGTTGGAAACCAATTCAGGTATTCAGAAAAAATCAGAATCAAGTAAAAATTTGTTACATGTTAAGACACTATAAACCAGTTTTAATAACTGCTTTTCTTATTGGAGCAGCCTTTATTGGAAAAACGCAAACGGCTGTTAATACGAATTCGAATGCAGTATCCTTTTTGAAAATTTCAACTGATCCCAGAGCTGGTGGAATGGGTGATGCGGCACTGGCAACTTCTCCTGATGTATATAGCGCGCGTTGGAATATGGCAAAACTGGGATTTGCGGATGCATCCTCAGGAATTGCCTTAAGTTATACACCCTGGATGCGGGATCTGACTGATAATATGTACATGGCCGGATTAACCGGTTACCATCAATTGAACGAGCAACACAGCCTTAGCTTTTCTCTTCGATATTTTAATATGGGAGATGTTGGTCTTACTGATTTCAATGGCAACAAACTGGCCTCCGTTAATCCATATGAATGGTCGGCTGATCTGGGATATGCTTTGAAGTTGTCTGATAAAATCGGACTGGGTCTTGGTTTCCGGTATATTCAATCCAATTTGGGTATAGGCAGTGTTAATGAAACGCAGTACAAAGCAGGAAATGCTTTTGCAGGTGATATTTCCGTTTATTTTAATGGGTTACGGGAGGAAGGTTCAGGGTTTACTGCCGGTATGGCAATAAGCAATCTGGGAACCCGGATTGGCTATCAGAATAATGCGCCCGGGAAAGAATATCTGCCAGCTAATTTTGGGCTGGGAGCGGCCTATAATTTTCAATTGGAAGAAGATTTAGCCCTGGCCTTTACCACCGATCTCAATAAATCACTGGTTGCAGGAATGGAGCCCGGTGAGGATCCTGAAATTTATTATGAAAAAACGGTTCTTGAAAACCTGGGTGAATCGCTGAATGGTGATGGCTGGAGGGCATCGTTTGGCACGGAATTAAATTTCCGCAAACAGTTTTCCCTGCGTGCAGGGTATCGCATGGGTAGTGAATCTGATGGCGGAGCAAATCATATTACTGCCGGATTTGGGATGAAATACAAGACTACCCGATTTGATTTTTCTTACTGGGCTCCAAATGGAAAAGGCACCGGAAAAAGTCCGCTTTCAAATACCATCAGTGTGGGAATCGGATTTACATTTAACGAGTAAAAATACCCACTATACGCTGTGTTAATACTGCCTTGTTCAACCCGAACAGGGCAATATTTTGATCTTAACCATTGGTTCAGTACAGGTGCCATTCCTAAAGAATTCTAATCCATCTGAAATTTGCTTTAGTGATGCAACAAGCTGTGTTGTACCTGATCATGGATCAGGCAGCCGCTTTAGGAGCAAAATCCTGTCTTTTGTTTTTCCCAGATTTACCAATTAAGTGGGAGTTCCGGCGTTTAGTAAACCCACTTTTTACGTTCTCCTTTTTACTTTTTACTTTGCAACGTGAACCAACGTCAACTTTTCCTCCAGCACATCGCCCAAACCTCCCCGGCGCCGCTTGCAATTGAAATTGTAAAGGCAAAGGGCACAAGACTGACCGATCGGTCCGGCAAACAGTATATTGACCTGATTGCAGGCATCAGTGTTTGTAATGTGGGTCATTGTCATCCCAAAGTGATCAAAGCCGTCCGTAAACAGGCAGGAGAATACCTGCATGTACTGGTTTATGGTGAACTGGTGGAAACACCCCAGGTAGCCTATGCCAGTTTACTCGCAGAACACCTGCCTGCCAGCCTCAATTCGGTGTATTTTACCAATTCCGGAGCAGAAGCTACCGAAGGGGCTATGAAATTAGCCAAGCGTGTTACCGGCAGAACGCAGATGATTGCCTTCAATCAATCCTACCATGGCTCTACACAGGGTGCCCTGAGTCTGATGGGAGATGAATACTGGAGGAATGCCTATCGCCCGCTGTTGCCGGGAATCCTTCACCTGGAATACAACGACCGTTCCGTTTTTGAACAGATTACTTCTCAAACAGCCTGCGTTATTCTTGAAACCGTGCAGGCTGAAAAAGGAGTGAATCCGCCTGATCCCGATTGGCTGGCTGAACTTCATAAGCGCTGCAAAGAAAAAGGTGCCCTGCTGATCATGGATGAAATCCAGACAGGCTTCGGACGAACCGGTTATTTATGGGGATTCCAGGCATATACTGTTGTTCCCGATATTCTTTTATTGGGAAAGGCATTGGGTGGCGGTATGCCGCTCGGGGCTTTTGTTGCAGCCAAATCCATGATGGATCTGTTTACCCTGAACCCGGTACTCGGACATATCACCACTTTCGGAGGGCATCCTGTTAGTTGCGCAGCCGGATTAGCCGCTATGAAAGTGCTCCTCAAAGAAAAATGGATACAGAAAATACCGGAAAAGGAAGCCCTTTTCAAAAAGCTGTTGGTTCACCCTGCTATTATAGCTGTTCGTTCAAAAGGCCTGCTGATTGCGGTAGAATTTGAAAGTTTCGAGGTAAATAAGCGGGTTATTGATCGTTGCATCGCCAACGGACTTCTGACCGACTGGTTTCTTTTCGGAGCCAATTGCCTGCGCATTGCACCTCCACTCAACATTTCTAAAAAGGAAATTAAAAAAGCCTGTTCCACCATTTTAAAGGCAATCAACGACGAAGGCTTGTAAGCTCCAATTTTAGGTAGTATTTTGGGTGCCAACAATATCGTATGATGCGCGCCCCTATTTCATTTCTATTTTTTCTGTTCCTGTCTTTTTTTGCAATTGCTCAAAACCAGCCCTTGCAAAATCAACATTCTGAAGCAACCCTGCTTTGGCGGATCAGTTCTCCTGATAAGAAAGCGCCTTCTTATCTCTACGGTACCATGCACCTGCAGGATAAACGCCTGTTTCATTTTACAGATTCCTTGTATGCATCTATCAAATCAGTGGATGGATTTGCCGGTGAACTGGATATGAATGATATGAATGAACTGGTAGCTTCCTGGGTTAGAAAAGGAGGTGATATCAATGCCCCTGTTTCCCTGTTAAAGGACTATATTACCACTGCTCAAAAAAAGAAATATAAATCTGCACTTGAAAAAAAGTTTGCAAAAAGACTGGATGCCATCACGCTAAAAGAATTGGATGCCGAAGCAGATAACTGGACGGAAGGATTTCGTAAAGAAGATGATATGCCTACGTTTGTAGATGCTTTTTTATATGGCATCGCAAAACGAGAAGGTAAATGGATCGGCGCATTGGAAGTCATCGAAGATCAGCTTGATGCAAAACCAACGGAACTCGAAGACAGAATTAAAGCAGCCCTGCTCAGTGATAAGGAGAAGCAGAAAATTATGGACCAGTATGTGGCTATTTATCTCTCCGGTAACCTGGACCGGATGTATGAGATTGTAACCAATGCGGGTGGAAATTATGGAGCATGGAAAATGAATCACCGTAATTTTAATATGGTGAAGAAAATGGATAGTCTGATTGCCTTACGATCCTGTTTTTATGCAGTCGGTGCAGCACATCTTTCCGGTGATTCGGGTATAATTCAGTTATTGAGAAATAAAGGTTATAAAGTTGATCCGGTTGAATCTGACAACCGGATTGCACCGGATAAGTACCTGGTTCAGCTGCCTTCAGCCAAATGGCAGGAGGTTCATTGGGGGGATGGTGATTTTAGTATTAAAATGCCCGGAGCTGCCTCCAGTTTGGATGGCATGGGCGGATTTCATCAGGCACGCATGTATTTCGATCCGCTCAGCATGTCCGGTTTTATGTCGGGATATATTCCACTTATTAACAAATCGGAAGCTGAAATCGATTCCGTATGTCAGCTGATGCCATCTTTCTACGCAACAGAAGGAAAATTATACCGTGATTCCTCCTGGTTACTCAATGGAAAAAAAGCCTACGAAATTGAAGCTTCCACGAAAGATGGTTTTGTAAACATGGTAGTTCATCCTGTACCAGGCGGTATTGTTATGAATATGATTATTTCCATGTCGCAAGCAGGAATAAAAATGCATCAGGCTGCCACCTTTTTCAATTCATTTGTAAATAATAAAAAACCGTTACCACCACCAGTCAAAGGATGGAGAAGAAAAATTTACGCGTTAAAACAATTCAGTTTTGAGTCGCCCGTTGAATTGACCTATTCTTCCAAAAACACCGACTCCTCCTGGAACAATGAAACCTATTCGGGCACGGATCCTGAAACGAAGATTTTTTATTCCTTTACAGCCATGGAAACCCGGAAGGGATATTATTCCAGGCTTGACTGCCTGTATTTTCAGGAGCTGATTAATCAGTACGACGATAACACCACGCACAAATTACTGAATCATTCTTTCTTTACACTTGATGGCTTTCCGGGCGTTTCCATGTTATTGGGAACCAAAGTAGAAAAGGATTCTGTACATGTCACTTTTAATGTGATAAACAGAGGTAACCGGCGATATTCCATACTGGTGGGATATTTTCCAACCGACCAGCAGCGTTTGGAAGTGGACCGGTTTATAAACGGAATCCGATTTCTTCCCTATACAGCATCCAAAACATTGGAGGGACACCCTGCCTATGAAAATTTCTCTATTCAGTCTCCAGGGCGCTTCTATCCTGAAAATTCAGATGATCTGACGGAAGGATCAACTCGTTTTGTATTATATGATTCAACTTCTGCAGTTACAGTTCATGTGCAAAAAGACCCTTTGAATAAATACTACAGATCTTCCGGAGACAGCAGTTTTTTCAGAGAACAGTTGACCTATTTTATTGGAGAGTCGGATAGTATTCTTCAGTATGAATTGAATCAGTTGAATGGCAGGATTTCCGCAGATGCGAATATTGATTTGGAGGGAACACATAACGTACGAAGGGTAAAGTTGCTCGCAAGCGGAGATACGCTCTACTCCGTATCCTGCGTGATGTCGCCAGAGGTAGCTAATTCAATTGCTTATCGCAAAATGTTTGATTCCTTCCAGATTGAAACGCCATCAGCCAATAATTATACCCGATCCAAAGCTAAACTTGTTTTGAACGATTTATTATTGCCCGACTCATTGGCATTTCAGGAAGCAAAAGCTGCATTGGAATGGGTTTATATCGATTCATCCGATCTGCCTCAGCTCCATGAAGCCCTTCTGCATCCAATGATTGATTTCAGTGAACGGTCTAACTGTACGCATGATGAACTGATCAAACGGATACTTGAATTGAACGATCCTTCAACTGTAGCTTTCATTCGAAAAGCCTACCCTGGTTTAAAGGAAAGAATTACAGAATTGCAATATCCATTGCTATCAGTTCTGGCGAGAATGTACACCAGTGAAACCTATTCTATTCTGGAACAATTGATGGAATCCGGACTGCCTACTGCAGGAAATGCAGGTATTTTATATGGATCCATGAAAGACAGTCTGGAACTGGCCAGGAGATTGTTCCCGCTTATTCTTAAAAACAAAGATGATTCCCTGATAAGCAGAATTTTACCTGGAATAGTGTATGACATGAAAATGGAAAATCTTATTAGCGGGGACGAATTGAAGACTGTCCAATCCAGCTTGTACGCTTTGGCGGATGAATACATTATTGAACAGCGCTCTTTAAATATCCAGCTGCCACTTTATTTCGATGCACTTCTTGATCTCCTGATTGCATATGATGATGCGGGAAGTCGCCAGCGCTTGGATAGCTTTGTGTTGCACAGCAATGAAGATGTTAAGTATGCTGCTTTTAAAGCGTTGACCCAACAAAAAAAAGCGGCACCTTTAAAAACAATTCAGGAACTGGCGGCCGATCCATTTTACCGTTTAAGAGTATGGGAAGAACTATCGGATGCCGGATTGGAGAAAACATTTCCACCTGCACTTCGCAACCAGCTAAGTATTGCGGAGTCTCACTTATTTAGAGAAGTTTGGAATGAATCCGGTGAGGCAGATCTGCAATTTTTGAAAGAAATAACAAAGAAAATTGATGGAAAGAAACACCGGTTGTTTCTATATAAAGTAAGTTTTAAAACCGAAGATGGGCAGGAAGAATACCTGGGTGTGGCCGGACCTTATCCGATAAAAGGGAAAATGCATGCCACACCCGGTGAATTCAATGGCGTTTATTATGATGAAATGTTTGATGCATACAAAATAAACGATCTTTTGGAAGCCTTTATTCAATCTCTACAATAACTTCCACTTCAACGGCTATATTATTTGGCAATGCATGAAAGCCTACTGCAGAGCGGGCATGCTTTCCCTTTTCACCAAAGATTTCAACCATGGTATCGGAATATCCATTCATTACTTTGGGTTGTTGGGTAAAGCTGCTTTCGCAATTCACCATGCCCAATACTTTAATTACCCGCTTTACTTTTTTAAGATCACCCAGGTAGTCTTTCAACACTGCAATATGACTGAATGCAACGGTACGAGCTGCTGCATATCCTTCATCAATACTAAGGTCTTTCCCTACTTTGCCCGTAATATCTTTTCCATCAGGCGTAGTTGGACCTTTTCCGGATAAATACAATAGGTTGCCGGTTTGTACAATGTTTACATAGTTCGCTACCGGTTTTGAAACGGGAGGTAATTGAACCCCTAGCTGGGCTAATTTTTCTTCTGGACTTTGAGCTGCTGCTGTTGACATGATAAATAGAAATGATAGAAGGTTAAGAAAACGAATCATGATGTAAGAATTTAGATGTAGGATGTAGGATGTAAAATCTTACATCCTACATCAGAAGTTGGTAAAGGGCGGCGGCGAGAAAGCTGCCTGCAATGGGACCCACTATCGGCACCCAGGCATAACTCCAGTCGCTGCTGCCTTTCCGGCCCAAAGGTAACAGGAAGTGCGCAATCCTCGGGCCTAAATCACGCGCCGGATTGATGGCATAGCCTGTTGGTCCGCCTAATGATAATCCAACACCCAATACCAGCAGAGCCACCGGTAGGGCATCCAGGGCTCCCAAACTATTGGTAGGTGCAATGATCAGCAATACGAGTAACAAAAAAATCGCAGTGGCTACTGTTTCTGTGAGCAGGTTACTGATTGGATTTCTAATTGCAGGAGCAGTACTGAAAACTGCCAGCTTTAACCCATGATCTTCCGTTGCTTTGAAATGATCTTTATAACAAAGCCACATCAATACGGCTCCACTAAAAGCTCCTGCTACCTGTGCCAAAATATAAAAAGGCACTTCTGTCCAGGCGAATTTTCCAGTCAATGCCAAACAAATACTCACTGCCGGATTCAGATGTGCGCCACTGAATTTTGAAACAGCAAAGACACCCAGAAACACGGCCATTGCCCAGCCAAAACTGATAACAATCCATCCTCCATTAATTCCTTTTGAATGTTTGAGTAAAACATTGGCCACCACACCGTTTCCAAATGCAAGTAATACAGCCGTTCCTATAAATTCGGCTAAATAGGGATTCATCATATAGCAAGCGTTGATTTATTTGGCTAAATAATTGGATGCAATACTGCAGAATGCATCAATCTGTTCCTGCTCCCATTGCCGGTCGAGCTGCAGCTCTGTCGCTATTAAATGGGCAACTGTAGTGGCTGCGGTTATTGCAGCACCCGCATTTAATAATATGGCGCGTGTTCTTCTTGATAATGCATCATCAACCGTCATACACATTTCCTCACGCACCGCCCAAATGATTTCTGCTTTTGTATAAGGCAGATCAGGGTGGATTTTCTCTGCCCATTCCGCATGTTCTTTATGCAGCTCCTGAATTTTCGCCCAGTCAGAACCATAATAATAACCATGGTCGGTGTAATTGGGAACCTTCATCGCGCCATGTATGGAAAGTTCGGCAGTTACACATGCCCGATCTTCCAGTTTACCTTCCTGTATTGCTACCTTGATCGCATCCTCTGCCATCTTTCTATAGGTTGTCCATTTGCCTCCGGTTATGCTGATCAGGCCGGATTCACTTACCTCAATGAAATGATCACGCGATAATCCGGACGTGCTGCTGGCATTCCCTTTTACCAATGGCCGCAAGCCTGAAAAAACAGCCAGCACATCGGATCGCTGAGGATCTTTTGCCAGATACAATTTGATATTATCCAATATGAATTGAATCTCCTCCTCTTTGGGAATGGGCTCCATACTGGGTTGCGATACCGGAATATCAGTAGTGCCGATAATGGTATGCTGGTGCCAGGGCACTGCAAACAATACCCTCCCATCGGAGGTTTCCGGAATCAGGATAGCCGTATCGCCGGGAAGAAATTTTTTATCAACCACCAGATGGGTACCCTGACTTAATGATAAAACCGGTTCTTTTTTGGGATCATCGGCTTTTCTTAAGTGATCTGTAAATACGCCGGTAGCATTAAAGATGCAGGAGGCTTTAATAGTATATGTATCACCGCTGATCTGATCGATGGCTTCCAACGCTACCAGTTTGTTGTTTTCTTTCAGCAGACGTCCGGCTTTTATATAATTCAAAACAACCGCCCCCTGTTCTGCTGCCGTTTGCGCCATATTGATGGCCAATCTGGCATCATCAAACTGCCCGTCATGAAATAACACACCGCCTTTCAATCCTTCCGGATCCAGTGTGGGCGCTCTTTCCAGCGTTTCTTCGCGTGATAGGAAAAGAGAGGGACCGAGTCCAAGATCACCCGCCATCCAGTCATAAATTTTTAAACCCAGACCGTAAAATGGTCCCTGCCACCATTTATAATTGGGCAGCAGGAAGGATTGATTTTTCACCAGATGAGGAGCGTTTTTCCGTAAGCGACCCCGTTCTTTCAAGGCTTCCATTACCAGTTTTACATTTCCCTGCTGGAGATACCGAACTCCTCCATGCACCAGTTTAGTGGAACGGGAAGAAGTGCCTTTTGCGAAATCAGCCTGCTCTATCAAAATTGTTTTATAACCACGGGATGCTGCATCAATAGCGATTCCCAATCCGGTGGCACCTCCGCCAACGATGCAGATATCCCATTGGGAACTATTCTTTAGCTCAGTTATCATGCTGCTGCGTACCATACTCATTTTTTTGTTCAGATTAGTTCATCTACTGTTCATCGGCCCATGCAATACTTGCCTTGATGGCTCTTTCCCAGCCCCGTTTAAAAGGACGCATTTCTTCGTTGGTGCGTTGCGGTTGAAATTCTTTTGCTGCCTTCCATTGCTGTTGGATATCTGCGGTGCTTTCCCAATAACCAACACCTAATCCGGCCAGATATGCCGCTCCCAATGCAGTGGTTTCATATACTTCCGGACGGATAACCGGTACCTGCAATAAATCACACTGAAACTGCATCAGCATATTGTTGATGGTAGCACCTCCATCTACACGTAATTCTTTTATGGGTAATCCTGCATCTGATTCCATTGCTTTTAAGACATCCATGGTTTGATATGCAATGCTTTCCAGGCAGGCTCTGGCAATATGTGCGCGACTGGTTCCCCGGGTTAATCCAAATACAGTTCCTCTTGCATGCTGATTCCAATGCGGTGCTCCAAGGCCGGCAAATGCAGGTACAATATATACTCCATCCGTATTCTCCACCCGGTTGGCCAATTCTTCAACTTCCGAAGATGATCGAATCATTTCCAATCCGTCTCTTAGCCACTGCACAACCGCACCTGCAATAAATATACTTCCTTCCACTGCGTATTCAACCCGGTTATTCAGTTTCCAGGCAACCGTGGTTAGCAGATTATTCGTTGAATGAACAATTTTTTCCCCTGTATGCATCAGCATGAAACACCCGGTACCATACGTGTTTTTTACCATGCCCGGTGTGGTGCATTGCTGGCCAAATAAAGCTGCCTGCTGATCACCTGCAATTCCTGCCAAAGGAATATTGGCCGTTTTTACAACCGTTTCAGTTACTCCATATACTTTACTGCTTGCAATGATTGTCGGTAACACAGAAGCCGGTATATCAAAGAGTTGGAGTAATTCTTCATCCCATTCGCATGTTTCCAGATTCATCAGCATGGTTCTGCTGGCATTCGAAACATCGGTTACATGTACCTTCCCATTGGTGAGTTTCCAGTTTAGCCAGGTATCAATGGTGCCAAACGCCAATTCTCCTTTCACCGCTTTTTCACGTGCACCACTTACATTATCTAAAATCCATTTGAGTTTGGTGGCAGAGAAATAAGCATCCAATACCAGTCCGGTTTTTTTCTGAATATGGGATGATAGTCCGTCTGCTTTTAATTGATCACAATAAGCGGCTGTTCTACGATCCTGCCATACAATGGCATTGTATATGGGTTTGGAACTGTTACGGTCCCATACCACCGTTGTTTCCCGCTGATTGGTAATGCCAATAGCTGCAATATCAGAAGTGGAAAGCGATGCTTTTGCGATGGTTTCCGCCATTACAGAAAACTGGGTAGACCAGATCTCTTCCGCATTGTGCTCTACCCAGCCGGGTTTGGGATAGATCTGTGTAAACTCTTTCTGCGCAACATGACAGATTTGTCCGTATTTATCAAATAAAATGGCTCTTGAGCTGGTAGTGCCCTGATCGAGCGATAAAATAAATTTTTCTGGCATGCATCGTAATTTTGCTTTAATAAGATAGCAAAATATACTGGTTCATGCTTAGAATGCCAAACGGAAACTGCCAAAAATTCCAAAGCGGCCAACTCTTTCTGCCGGAAGCGGGCGGGGACCTACTCTCCAGACAAAATCCAATCTGAAAACTTTTAGAATATTATCCACGCCGGTACCTAATTCCAGGTACATTTTACCATCGAGGTTTTGAAACTGATTAAAATCATTATCAAAATTTAATGCACGATTTGCCTCAGACAGATCGCCTGTCAGCCCTTTTGCACTCCAGAACTGACGGAATTTGAGTTTCCTTGTAAGTGGTATCAGTCGGAAAATTCCATTTCCTATATTATGCTCAACATTAAAACCGATATAACGGTCATGGATGTACTCAAATCGCTGCATCAGGTTGAATGCATATTTATTGTAATAATAGATTTCATTTCCTGGAGCAACATTCAGCATCATATATGGCAATGTTTTGGTGGTTCTTCCTCCGAAAACATTGTAATACAAATTTCCCAACGGTGCAATCTTAACATAGTCGGATACACTCAGGTAATATTTGTTATAGTTATAATCACTGTTTAATACACCCGGAAATCCACGGGCATATAGGAATTCAATAATAGGGAAGGAGCTGCCCAAACTAAAGCGGTTAAAACTGGTTTCAAGGAATCGCTCATTGTATCCGAATCGAAGTTTAACGGCCATTTCAAAATTGGTAAGTGCACTCCCTTTCTGTCCGTTGTTCTGAAATAGTTCTTTAGGCGGAATATTTTTAAGTGGATCAAAACTTTTATGTGTTCCAATAATGGTGGCTGAAATACCCGGCGACCATTCCCTGAAATATTCCAGTTTGGCTTCCTGGATCTGCATGAACTTGATCGGGATGCCTGGCTTGCGAATGGTTAAAGCGAAAATATTATCCGTACTTATTTCATCATAATAAACCTGACCATTGTCAAGGTCCTTTGTATAACTGGCATGAATATAAGAACGGGGTGATCTGCTGAAAAGATATTTGGCTTCTGCCTTGTACTTGAATGCCTTATCGCCGAAGCCATAGGCCAGATAACCGTGCAGGTAAAGGTCTTTATGAAATTTGGTATTGGTGCCTAAATCAAAGCGGGTACGGAAACCTTCCCACTGATTACCGGTAAACCAGTTATACCAGGGACCAATTTCAAAATTTCCCACATTCCGATAACCCGTTGCCAGGAAATTGATCGTATTTACATAGCGTTTGAAAATGGGCATTTTTTGCAAAGTGTCAATCATCGCATAAATCGCTTTTTCATTTTTATTCAACGATTCATGCCTCGAATCTGTCCAGTAACTATCCTGTTGCTTCATGGCCCCTTCAGCAAACAGAATTTCAGACTGCACTTTGTTTTTAGCAATACTGTCGCGGATATATTGTTCATTAACAACTACATCCCGGTAGGTGGTTGTTTTCCTGCCGATTACACCAAATCTGGTTTTTCCAATGGGCGCCACATCGGCCACAAATTTATCTTTTGCAAGAAACCAGGTACTATCATCTATTAATGCATACTCCTGTATCAGAGATAATTTATCAATGAAATTGATATTGGCTTCCCGGCTAAGATTAAGCGTCATTTTCTGAATAGCCCAGGTGGGATCATGAACCCATGCATCCCCTTCGAACGTGTTCTCGCCTTTTCGCTTTGGCTGAAATACAAAATGAATCAGTTTTTGTCCGGCTACAAACTGGGTATCCAATACGGTGTATTTATAATAAGCCGGACCATTATCACTCAAAGGACTAACGAACTGTTTATCAAATACGGGAATAAAGTTGTTATAGATATTGATATTTTGTTCGGTACCACCAAGTAGTTTGGAAATGCTTTCATTCTCAACCCCCATCGTTTTAACGCCCTTAATAATTTCGCGGGTTTTCCAGGGCGATTTCTGGTAATAATAATTGGAGATAGTTTCTGTCAGATAAACGGGAAGGAAGGGCTGCCCCTCCGAAGTATCTACATTATCAAAAATAAAATCGAAGGGCTTCAGAGGCCCCAGCTCTTTCAGTTTGTCTTTGTTGATCCGGTTAAGATCAAGTTCCAGTTTATTGTATAGTTCGTAGGTGAAATTATTAAAACGATAGCGGTCATTAAATGGTTTCCTTTTATTGATCCGTTTCCACATCAGGTAACCGCGGTCTATCTTCTGCTTTACAATTACGGCCGAAGCATATTTGCCCCTTTCCATTGAAATAACGAGTTCCAGCAGGTTCCCGTCTTCGGATATCTTAATCATGTCTGAATTGATCGCAATGCGATAATCCTGGTATCCGACATAAGTTATTTCCAATGTATCTGTTGGCCACTCATTAAAACGAAAAACAAAACTTCCTGCAGAATCGGTTAATCCCCCCTGGGATGATCCGATAAACTTCATGGATGCAAAGGGGATTCTTTCCTCACTTAACTTGTCCTTCACATAGCCCCGGATAGTTTTGGTCTGCGCCTGGGTAAATAAGGTAATCAATAAGGTTAGCACTAGCCCGAATGCCCGCTGGCGAAAGGGTCTCAATTTCATAGAACAGCAAAATTAACACATAGAAAGAACGATTTACCTAATTTAACAGATGTGTTAAAAAGGAAAATTTTGCGGTTTGGAAACCGTTTATTTACTTTGGATCACAAAGTGCTTTAGTTACTATGGAAACAAGTTCGTTTCACGACCTGCGGGAAATCCGCCAGATGATGGAAAAAAGCAGCCGTTTTATCAGCCTGAGTGGCTGGAGTGGAGTGGCTGCCGGATGTTCCGCCCTTGCCGGTGCCTTCGTGGCCAATGGGTACATCAAATCCTATTATAAACATGCCTATGGTTCTTCAGCTGCCTGCCCGGCTTGCCTGAAACAGGACCTGCTGGTGGTTGCCGCACTGGTATTTATCAGTGCCCTTGCACTGGCTTTCATTTTCACCTATGCCCGATCCAAAAAAGAAGGTGTTGCCATTTGGGGCCCCTCCGCCCGAAAATTGATGTGGAGCACCATGTTGCCAATGGTTGTAGGCGGAATTTTCATTTTGCGCCTGATGGATCTTCAATACTATTCGCTGGTGGCAGCCTGCTCACTTCTATTCTATGGCCTTGCACTTATTAATGGAAGTAAGTATACCGTGGGTGAAATCCGCTTTCTGGGATATGGTCAGGTGCTTACCGGTTTGTTTTGTTTATGGTTTCCAACTAATGGTTTAGTTGGTTGGGCCTTTGGATTTGGTATCTTGCACATTGTATACGGTTTCACTATGTGGTGGAAATACGAACGGAAATAAGAAGCGACTGAAATGAATCCAATTGAACAGTTAAATAAAGTTTTTGATAGCCGTATTCGCCTCGGTATCATGAGTTCCCTGCTCGTGAATGAAAAGGTCAGTTTCAATGAACTGAAAGAACTGATCGGTGTAACTGATGGAAATCTTGCCTCGCACCTGAAAACCCTGGAAGACAATGGTTTTCTGAAAGTGCAGAAAGGTTTTATCGGAAGAAAAACGAATACCTCTTATTCAGTTACCAAAGCCGGTGAAAAAGCATTCAAACAACATCTTGATGCACTCGAAAAAATGATCAGATCCCTGCAATAAATTTTTTTGTCTTTAAACTTTGTAAAACAAAGTGCTTTGAATAATATAATATCTCATTCAGCCAGTCTGGCCGCTTCCATCTGGATTAAAACAGCCCTTTGCTTTGGCGGTTTATTAATGTTGGAAATGATGCTGGCACAAGGTGGTGGTGGAGGGGTGCTTTTCCTTCTAACATTGCCTATAACTATAATTGTCAGCTTGCCAGCAGTGGTCGGATTATTTATTGGAACCAGCCTTATTCTCCGATTCATACCAGCTTATGGACAACGCTTGAAATTATTTGTATTGCTGCTTTTTGTTATCCTTCTATTTTATTCTGTGGTTGCTGTGGAAATTGCCAGAATATTCGACCATCAATATCGGTGGGCCTGGTGGTTGGCAATCACCGCGTCGCTGATCGCTTCAGTTATTCTTGGATCTTATCTCACACGATCTGATATCAACGAACTTCTTTCCACTGATTTTTTCCCTGTTCATTCTTCAACCAATTATACAACTCACCAAACAAGTATGGAACAACAATTGAATGTCCCTGCAGAGGACAAACCCGCTGAATCAAATTCCCCCATTCTTTTTAAGGGGATTATTACCGGTGTACTCATCCTGCTGATGATGGTACCCACGCTCTTCATTTCAAGCCTTGTACAGGAACGAAAAGGAAGACAACAGGAAATCGTTCGGGAAGTAAGCCAGCGTTGGGCCGGTGCACAAAAATTATCCGGACTCTTTCTTGTACTTCCGTATGAAGCACAGTTTCAAAATGATAAAGGCAAAGAAGTGAAAATCAGGAAAGAACTTATTCTACTGCCAGAGGAATTGAAAGTTGGTAGTGAACTTAATCCGGTAGTACGGAAACGAAGTATTTACGATGTCTTGTTGTATCGCACTGATACAAAATTCAATGGTCATTTTACAATTCAGCTACCCAAAGATATCAGTGTAGAAAAAGTTCTTTGGAAAGAAGCCAGCGTTTGCCTGGGCTTATCCGATATAAAAGGAATCGAAGAAAAAGTGCTGGTTCAAATCGGGCAACAGAAATTGGAATTGGCTCCCGGCTTACCGAACAAAGAAGTGCTGAAAACCGGCTTATCAGCACCGGTTGATTTAACGGGGATTGATTTGTCCAGACTCGAGTTTTCAACACAAGTAAAACTAAAGGGTAGTGAGCAGCTTCATTTTATTCCATTGGCAGGAAATAGTTCCTATGCTGTGGCGTCTTCCTGGCCCAGCCCATCTTTTGATGGTACCAGTTTACCTGCAGAACATCTGGTAAAAGACGGTGGATTTACTGCGAACTGGTCCTTCAGCAAAGCCAACCTGCCCTTTGGTACCATCATGCGTGATGCAGAATTCAATGAGGAAGATTTTTCATTTGGTGTATCGATGGTGCAACCGGCTGATCAATATTCCAAAACAGAACGCAGTGTCAAGTATGCCATTCTGTTTATTGGGCTTACTTTTTCTTTATTTCTTGTTATAGAGCTGATGCAGAAAAAACCGGTTCACCCAATTCAGTATGTTTTAATCGGAATAGCTCTTTCTGTTTTTTACACGCTCCTGCTTTCTCTAAGTGAATTTATAGCCTTTGATTCCGCTTATGCTATTGCTGCTGTTGCCACAATAGGATTGATTACATTTTACGCCAGCGCACATTTCAAAAGTTGGAAAACAGCCTCCTTATTTGGTTTGGTTTTGAGCTGCCTGTATCTTTTTGCATTTGTATTGGTTCGTCTGGAAGATACTGCCTTACTGGTGGGAAGTATCGGACTTTTCATCATACTTGCTTTGGTTATGTTTGGGACCCGGAAAATCAACTGGTATCCTGCATGAAAAAAAGCCGGCACTTGCCGGCTTTTTTAATTCGTTTATTGGTCGTTATTAAAAATCAATTCCCATGGCAAAATGCCAGATCGGTTTTCCTTTGAACACGCCATTCATTTCCCAACCGGTATCCAGACGCAGGAAATAACCAAGTAGGGTTGAGCGGGCACCAAATCCATAGCCACCTACAAACGGACCAACACCACCGGCTTTGATTTTAACCTGTACATTTCCCTCCTGATACACTCTGGACGGACGCTGAATGCCATTATAACTGCCATTCCATGCAGTACCCAGATCCACAAATTGTACAAGCTGGAAATTGCGGAGGAAAGCATTGTTGATCGGACGTTTCAATAAGGTGGTGAATACCGGTAAGCGGAATTCACTGTTTATTACCACCGCATTATTACCATTGGTTATATTCTGCCGGTGTCCTCTCATATTAACTGCAAGTGCCTGAAATGCATAATCCGGATCCTGAGGTTGTACTTCATTATTCGCCTTCGGGAACAACCATCCGTCCTGTCCACCCAGGTAATACACGATTTTTTTATCACCCCAGGAGAAGTCGGCCGCAGCACGACCAGCCCATATAAAATTCTGGAAAATAGGGTAATAATAACGGGCATCCCATCCAAAATTGAAGGTAGTGCGGCCGGCAATATCCTTATTGGTATTGGCCAGTTGGGTATTATAATCCAGGTAAACCTTATACCGCAATCCATTCATGATATTCGTGGTTTTCTGAATGGAATTATCGTGTACATATTCCAGACGTAACAAACCATAGGTCTGTTTGGAGTCATCCAGTAGCAGGGTTTCCGGAGGATCAGAAATTGCTTTCACCACTACTTTATCCGAACGAACGCCTGCATTGATACGAAGACTCCGTATTTTATCGAATGGATATTTAACACCCAATTGATATAAGTTGGTAAAAAGCTTAGCCGGAGCAAACATACCACCACCGAGTCCGGCAGAACCAACATCGGTGCGACGATAATAAAGTGCAGTATAATCAAACCGGCGTTTCAAATAATCAATTCTCGCCAGGTATTCAGATCCTGAATTAAACAATGACTGTGAACCTGGAACAAAAACATTCGGTTGCCCCACATTGATAGGAAATCCCTGTCCGGCTGTATTAATCAACGGAGAACGGAACATTCCGGTAAAGCGAAGATCTTCCATCAGATCATACACCGTTACTTTGAACATACCATTAAAACCGTTATTGGCACTGCTGTTAATTGGCAATGATCCGGTGAAGGGTTCATATCGGGTTACCAGCACATCATTATTAAAGAGCGAACCGGTAACCTGATCAACAGAAAATTTCCAGGTATAATCAAAACGCCCAGCCTTCTTTAAAACAGAGGCTTCCTGCACTTCCTCACGCCTTTGCCGGTTACGTGCAATGGCAGCTGAATCAACCGCTTCATCCGCAAACTCCGATTCAAACTCAACGTTTGGAACCGTTTTTGAACTATCCGTCGATGGAGCCGGTTGGAATTGTGCGGCCGGACCTGTTGCCATTCGCAACTGGTCAATATTTCGTTTTCTGAAATCTGTCGGACGCGGATTTATATTTCTTTTCCGAAGGGTATTCTCATCCACTTTTAATTTATACAGGAAAAGCAAATCACCTTCCCGACGCATTTCGCTCACTATATCAGCATCACCTGCAGCTTTAGTTTCTTTCAAACCACTCTGATAATTGGTGATCGGAAATACATAGGCCGAATCGTTGGTGATGGAGAAAGTATAAATAGTATCCGGCTCCGTTTTGTCGTAGAATTTCAAAAGCGAATCAATGTCGCGGTATTCCGGATTCCGAAGAATATCATCCCCAATCTGGTAGATGGTATCCACACCAGCTCTGGTGGTAGAAAAGAAGCCGGCAAAACGGTTGTTGATCCCATTTTCATCCGCCGTAAACGTGAAGTGATTCGTATTGTATTGTGTTGGATTCCGCGCATTTCCATAACGGAGTTTACTCAGTTGTGAAATCTGCTTGAATTCGCTCTTATTGAAATTATCTACCAGGAAAATATTGTATTTGTAATTGGAAGGCAGCACCGTATCGGTTGATGGCGCATCTGCCGACGGACGATTGGAAGCGTAAATGATACCCATTTTATTAGGGAAGCTTACGAAATTCGGATCCAGATCATCATAGATATCATTGGTAATCTGTTCTTCTCTTTCCCGATCAATTTTGAAGGTGAATATATCCGATTGTCCATTTTTTACAGCACTCAGCAGGAGGGTATTATCATCGTTCATGAATTTTACATCCTGGATTTGTTCAAACTGATCAAGCACCAGTTTATCCCGTTTGATCCGGGAGAAAATATCATAGGTAAACATCCTGATTTTACCTTCTGTATTATATACAACCAGTAATTTGTTTCCTTTCCCGTTCCAGGCAAGAAGCGGATAATGAGGATCCTGTCTGGATTCTGCATTACGTATACCGTTTTTCAACAGCACTTTCTTGGTCACATAATCTTCATAGAAAAGTACACACTGTAATCCTTTTTTGTATTCCACCACGGCATAGGCCTGGCTTCTGGCAACAGGATTGGGCGTGAAATTATAGAAGTCGAGGTTTTTATTTACTTCCTCCACAACAGACATTGTGCCTTTGGGATTATTCCGACGACCCCGAATATCCTTGTAGTATTTGTCTTCATTATAGGTCATGAAGTCGGAGAGCACTTCCTTGAATTTTTTCTTGGCAATCCTGTTGGAAGCACCGTTCAGGTTTCTGTAAAGGCGTGCGAGATAAAGAAAATACTTAGTATTGTCTTTCTTGTAAATTTCTTCAATATATCGCCAGAATGCATGTCCGGCAAGATCCGGCTGATCAAACGCAAACTGATAAAAATTCCTGTACCGTCCGGATAGCATGGCTGATTTCAACTGGTCATCCAGTTGGGTACTCCAGTTTTCTGCAGCATAGGAAACAAATCCGTCGGTGAGCCATTTGGGAAGATCAAGCAGGGCCTGGTTGGCCGCAAATTCACCCAGGTCATCGCCAAAGAGGATATTATCCAGCAGAATTTTTGCTATACCCTGGCGAACCTGAATCCGCATATGTTCATGGTTACTGTTATAGTAAACCACCACTTTATTATTAACCAGTTTGGTATTTCCACCATTCACCTGCCAATCGGTGGTTAAACCAATATTGGTCTGCTGCATCTCATTGAAACTGTTATACAGTACGATATTGGCGCGGCGCTGAAGGCCATATTCCATAAAGGTTTCCATTTCCGGCAATTCCTTTTCGGCCAGTTGGGCAACAGTTTTGGCCAGTGGCTCCCCTTTCTGGCTATAGTACGTATTGAAATTGTCGGTTTGATAATATTGCCATTTGAACTTTTTGAATTGGACCCTGTTTTTTCCAAATTCCACCATGTTCACCTGTGCCCGTAAGGGGGTGATACCATTCCATAGGAAAAGGATTAAAATCAGAGATAGCTTGGTACAAACGCGCAAAAACAAATGATTCTTCGGAAATTGCATACCCGGTGATTGTGGTCTAAAATTATGGTTTTCAGGGGTAACCCGGAAATCCATCCCAAATAATACAGCTATGTTAACAATCCATTTTTTTGAATTCAGTCCCATTGCAGAAAATACTTATGTGTTATATAACGAAGCTGGCGATTGTCTGATCATCGATCCCGGCTGTTACCACCAGGGCGAAGAAGCACAGCTGAAATCCTTTATTACATCTACGAATCTTCATCCCAAACAGTTGCTTAATACCCATTGTCATCTTGATCATGTTTTTGGTAACCGATTTGTTCATGAAACCTGGGGTTTACCCCTGTTTTTGCATCCAGCCGAAAAAATCGTACTGGATTATGCGCCGGAAGCAGGGAAACGGTGGAACCTGCCTTTCCAAAACTATGATGGCCCGCTCCACTATTTACGCGGTGGCGATCGGGTGCTGCTTGGGGAAGATGAATTGTTGGTTATTGAAGCACCCGGACATTCACCCGGACATATTTGTTTTTATTGCGAAAAGCAACAATTCCTGATCGGCGGGGATGTGTTATTCCGCCGAAGCATTGGTCGTACGGATCTTCCCGGAGGCAATCACCAGCAATTGCTCAACAGTATCCGGGAAAAATTGTTCGTCCTGCCGGATGCTGTTCGGGTTTATCCCGGTCATGGAGAAAGTACAACAATAGGGTTTGAGAAACGGATGAATCCGTTTCTCATGTGAGAAGGTGAGACGTGAGAGGTGAAAAGTGAAAGGAGAGGTGAAAGGTGAAAAATTAGAGCCTTAATTTCACCTCTCACCTCTCACTTCTATCCTTTCACCTCTCACCTTTCACCTTTCACCTTTCTTATCTCTTTTGCTTCCACTTTGCTCACAAAATAGGTGAATCCAAGGAAGAGCAGGAGGCCGGTGGCAATACTGAACCAAAGCGGCGAATAGGCCATCAGGATAAGCCGGTGCAGCAGCACAATCAGTGTCACCAGCACCAGAAAGGAGATGAGTTTCTTTTTCGCATAAGGAACCGGGTAATATTGTTGTCCCCAGTAATAACTCAATACCATCATCACAGTATAACAGGCAAATGTTGCCAGTGCCGCACCCAGGTAATGAAGTGTAGGAATGAGCAGAATATTTAATACGATGGTGATGACAGCACCTATAATGGTTATATAAGCACCATAGAGATTTTTTCCCGTTAGTTTGAACCAGATGCTCAGATTATAATAGATTCCCAGGAAAATATTGGCCATGGCAAGTATTGGTACAATATAAATCCCATCGCCCCAGGCAGCCGATTTCAGGGTGATGACCCACTTTAAAAAATCCAGGTTGAGGCCGATCAGCAGGAACATAAAACAGCAGGCAAGCACAAAAAATTTCATCACGCGGGCATAGCCTTTTTGGGCACCCTCTTCCTTTGACTGGCTGAAAAAATAAGGTTCGGCGGCCATCCGGAAAGCCTGAATAAAAATGGTAATTAGTACAGAAAGCCGGTATACATTCGCAAAAATGCCCAACTCATGCTTGGCTTCGGCTTCCGGTAAATCAACCACATGCTGATAAATGAGGCGGCTCAATACTTCGTTAATCATCCCGCCCAAACCAACAATAATCAGCGGATAACTATAGGCCATTATTTCTTTGAATAAGGCCAAATCAAAATTCCATTGAAACTGTCGGAGTTCAGGAAGGAGGAGGAGAAAGGTGAGTATACTGCCAATAAGATTTCCAATCAGGTACCAGCCGATTCCAATATCGAGTTGGTTGATGAGCCGAAGCGGACTATCCGGATGTTCGGTTATATAAGAGGGTAAGAAGCCAAGAAAGAATAAAACAATCAGCACATTTACTACAATTCCGAGCAGTCGTACGAAGGCATATCTTCTCGGTCGGTTTTCCTGCCTGAGTTTAGCAAAGGGTAGGGTGGAAAGGGTATCGAAGAGTAAAATGCCGATCATAAAATTGATGTATTCCGGATGTTCGGTCAAACTTGCCCAGCCGGCAATGGTGGATCGGTTGAAATACAGCAATAGCACGAAAACCAGGCTGGTGGCGAAAAGCGAAATAGAGATCGTATTAAAAAGCTGGTTTTTATCTTTATCCTGACTGAATCGGAAATAGGCAGTTTCCATTCCGTAGGTGAAGAGAATGTTCAGGAAGGGAATCATCGCATATACCTGAGTGATATCTGCTGTTACAGCCGGCTGCTCAAATAAAAAGGGCAGGGCCATATTCATCAGGTATCCCATGAATCGTGCAACGATGGTGGGTACGCCATACCAGACTGTTTGTCCGGCTAACTTTTTAATTCCACTCAATGGCTATTGGTTGTTTGAAACAAAAATAAACGGAAATCAACAGGCAGCCTGCTTTTTGTACCTTTGAATGACGAAAAACTTTGTTTATGAAACAGATCAGCTTCATTTTATGCTTTTTAATTTCTGCCATTCTGGTAAACGGACAGGCCAAATCTGTTCAGGGAATTGCTGAATACCAGAAATCAAAATTGCCTGCTGCAGTAATTGAATTGCCTTATGCACCTTCAACAATTGAAGCCGCAATTGAAGAACATTTCAATAAAAAAGGACATAAGTCGGCAAGTTCAAAGGATTATAAAGTATATCGGAATGTGCAGGCAGGGAATGATCGCTATGATGCCTACCTGAAAGTGGAGCGTAAAAGCAGAAAAGAGAAAGAAGCCGCTGTTGTATATATGGTGGTTACCAAACCGAATGAGGTGATTACAGCGAAAGCTGCCGGGGATCAGCATGGAGTGGAAGATGCCAGAGAGTTTCTGAATAATCTGGTTCCGGATGTGGAAGAACACCAGCTGAATCTGGATATATTGGCGCAGGAAGAACTCATAAAAAAAGCAGAGAAAAAATATAATTCTTTATTAAGCGATAGTACCGACCTGGCAAAAAGAAAACTACAACTGGAAGAAAAAATTACGGAAAACTCAACCGCCCTGCAAGCCCAACAGGCTGAACTGGAAAAAGAGCGCATTGCCCTGGAAGCTGTAAGAAGCCGGAGGAAATCGAGAGGAGAAAACTGAGTCGTGAAAAATCGGATCGCCCATTCACTCCATTCACCCCATTCACTATTGATTATTCACCAGCTTCTCGTCTGTCAGCGTTTTGAGAAATTCAGTTAATAGTGACCGTTCAACAGAGGAAAGTGGAATGGTTTTATTATAATGATCATATACATCCTGCAGATTCCAGAAACGGCCATCATGCATATAAGGAAAAGTGAGTGCTACATTTCGCAGACTGGGAACTTTGAATTTCAGTGAATCGGCTTTATTGCCGGTGATGCTCATCCGCCCCAAATCATTTAAAGATGGATTTAATGGCAATCCATTGCTTTCAAATGCAAGATTGGTAAAAAGCGGTTCTGCATGACAGGTAGTGCATTTTTTTTCCTGAAAAATAGCATAACCGGCTTCTTCATTTACATCAAAACCGGCTTTTCCCTGTTTCACCAGATCGTATTTGGAATTGGAGGAAACCAGCATCAGCATATACTGCGATAAAGCTTTGGTCATATTCGCCGTACTGATTTCGGGGGTACCGAATACTTTGGCAAACTGCTTTTGATAGTCTGCGTCTGCATTCAGTTTATCCAAGACTCCCTGAACGGTTTCTGCCATTTCATTGGGAGCTGTAATCGGTGCGAGCGGTTGCAAATCGAGGTGGGTAATCCCGCCATCATGATGAAAACTGCTATGCCAGGCCAGGTTAAATAAGCCGGGTGCATTTCGCGTGGTAAACTGGTCATTAAAACCGTGACTGAAATCATGTTCAAACGTAGCGAATGCTGCAAAGGGCTGATGACAGCTTACGCAGGGGAAATTGCCATCTTTCGAAAGGCGTCCGTCAAAGAATAATTTTTTCCCAAGCGCTACGCCTTCTTTGCTAAGCGGATTGGATGCGAAATCGTAAACAGGATCAGGCCAGTCGGCGGGTTTCGGAAATTGAATCAGGTTGAGTTTATTTCCATCCGTGTCTTTTTTTGAACAACCGATACCCCATTGCGCAACCGCAAATAAAAGCAGGATAACCGAGATGTAAAAAATGGTTTTCATTCTTCAATGCTGAGATTGGTAACGGAAAAGAGTCCGCTGAAATTGCGGGAAATATTCCAGGCCAATTCCCCCGGTGTCATACAAACAGGATGACTTGCAATGGTTAACGGGTAGGGTCCCGTGAACCAGTTTTCCAGGTTAATATCAATATCGATGATGCAGGTTTGTCCGGCTTTCAATTGAAAGTTGCCATACCTTGGGATTGCCAGCCTTATTTTTTGAGCTGCATTATAAGGGACCCGGAATCCGCCTACATGGTATTCAACCTGATCTCCCTGAATGGTTGATTGCGGACTTATTCCTTCCAGTTTGGCAAAAATGTAACCGCTGTTCCAGGTCCAGAACATGCCTTTGACCGGATCAAGTGCACCGCTTTGAACTCCGCTCACATTTCTTGCGCTGTCAACTCCTAATAAGAATTCAAGGTTGGTATAATTTCCTTCCGGAATGCTGGTACGAAGAATTAGTTCTTCAGTACTGGCCGCATTTATTAAATAATAGGGATCCTTAGTAGTTGAAATAAGCGATCCTCCATTTTGCTGAAGCGCGATATTGCCGGTATAAAATTTGAAAACGGTAGGTTCGAAGGATTCCCCGGTTGGCAGTTGGTAAGTGCTGCCTAATTCTAGCGGGAAGCCATCCAGTTGTGGGTGAAATCGGATTTCGAGATGGGCTGTTGCCGGATTTTCATCCCCTATATTTTTTTGACAGGATGGTAAAATCAATAGAGTCCAGCAGAGCAGGATCAGTACAGAATATCTATTTTCGATTCTCACACAGGAAAGGTACAAATTAATGAGAGTAGTTATACAAAGGGTTCGACGGGCATCCGTGGAAATCGACGAAAAGCAAACAGCAGCTATTGGTGCGGGTTTATTGGTCCTGGTTGGGATAGAGGATCTGGATACTGACGAGGATATCAACTGGCTGAGTCCTAAAATTGTGCAGCTTCGGATTTTTAATGATGCTGCCGGGGTGATGAATTGTTCATTGCTGGAAACCGGGGGCGATTTGCTGCTGGTGAGCCAGTTTACCCTGCATGCCAGCACGAAGAAAGGCAACCGGCCCTCTTATATCCGTGCTAGTAAGCCACCTGTGGCGGTGCCCCTCTATGAAAAACTCATTGCCCGGCTCGAGGCCGATTTGGGTAAACCCATCTCTACCGGCGTTTTCGGCGCCGATATGCAGGTTTCCCTTATAAACGACGGCCCCGTTACCATCCTCATCGACACCAAAAACAAGGAATAACTCCCTCCACCGGTCGGGTGGCACCCGACCGGTGGCACCCGACCGGTGGCACCCGACCGGTGAATAAAAGTAGCATATGAAAGAAATAACTATAAGAGAAGCACAGCAGCAGGTGGATGAATGGATCCGCACGGTAGGGGTGCGGTATTTTAATGAACTCACGAATCTGGGTATTTTGATGGAGGAAGTGGGGGAACTGAGCAGGCTGATGGTTCGTCAATACGGAGAGCAATCCTTCAAGGAATCGGAAAAGAGTCCTGGCAAGGGGGCTGATTTTGGTGATCATCTGGCTGATGAAATGGCCGATGTCCTCTGGGTGCTGATTTGTCTGGCGAACCAAACCGGCGTAGACCTCAGCGCCGCCCTTGCGAAAAACATCGCCAAAAAAAATACCCGCGACCAGGATCGCCATCGCTCCAACCCCAAACTGCAGTAATCCCTCTCACCGGTCGGGTGGCACCCGACCGGTGGCACCCGACCGGTGAGAAGGAAGATTCCGAACCTATTCCTATATTTGCGCACTTATGGCAAATGATAACAATAAGTTTCAGGCGATTATATCCCATTGTAAGGAATATGGCTTCATATTTCAGAGCAGTGAGATCTATGACGGACTAAGTGCGGTATACGATTATGGCCAGTACGGTAGCGAGCTGAAAAAGAATATCCGCGACGACTGGTGGAAATGGATGACCCAGTTGCATGAAAATATTGTAGGGATTGACGCAGCCATTTTTATGCATCCCACCACCTGGAAAGCCAGCGGTCACGTGGATAATTTCAGTGACCCGATGATCGATAATAAGGACAGCAAAAAACGCTACCGGGTAGATCACCTCATTGAAGGTTTTGCCGATACCCTTCCGGAAGAAGCTTCCAAAGCGCTGGTGAACAAAATGGAGCAACTCCTGGCAAAAGAAGATTTCGCCGGACTCAAATCCCTGATTGAGGAAAATAAAATAAAATGCAGTGTCAGCGGAACCTGCAACTGGACCGATGTGAGGCAATTTAACCTCATGTTTGCCACCGAATTTGGAGCAGTATCCGGGGAAAACGACGATAATATGGTGTACCTGCGGCCGGAAACCGCTCAGGGTATCTTTGTAAATTTCCTGAATGTGCAAAAAACCGGACGGATGAAAATCCCCTTCGGAATTGCGCAGGTAGGAAAGGCTTTCCGCAATGAAATCGTGGCCCGGCAGTTCATTTTCCGCATGCGTGAATTCGAACAAATGGAGATGCAATTCTTCATCCGCCCCGGCACGCAGAAAGAATGGTATGAATATTGGAAAGAAGAACGCATGAAATGGCACCTCGGCATGGGTATTCCGGCTGATAAATACCGTTTCCACGATCATGTTAAACTGGCGCATTATGCGGATGCAGCCTGTGATATAGAGTATAATTTCCCTATTGGTTTCAAAGAAGTGGAGGGAATTCATTCCCGTACCGATTTTGACCTTCGCAATCATCAGGAGTACAGTAAGAAAAAAATGCAGTATTTTGATAATGATTTGGACGCGAATGGAAAACCATATGGAAACTATATTCCGTATGTAATTGAAACCTCCATCGGGCTCGACCGCACGGTGATGATGGTTCTCAGCGAAGCCTATGAAATACAGGACCTTAGCACAGCCGACAAGGAAGACAGTCGGGTTGTATTAAAGTTTCCACCCAAGTTAAGTCCAATAAAATTGGCCATCTTACCTTTAGTTAAGAAGGATGGCCTGCCTGAGATCGCCCGCCAGCTGATGGACGAATGCAAGGGATCCTTCCGTTGTTTTTACGAGGAAAAGGATGCCATTGGTAAACGTTATCGCCGGCAGGACGCCATCGGAACACCGTTTTGTATAACCATCGACCACCAGACAAAGGAAGATGGAACGGTAACCGTTCGGTATCGGGACAGTATGACGCAGGAAAGAATACCTATGAGTGCCGTAAAAGGGATGGTTGAAAAAGCCATCGCGTCGTAACAATTTTATTGACAGACACTATGATGCAAATTACTGTACACTTTGGACTGTTGGCCCTGGGACTGGGGTCGGCTTTTGTGGTAGGCCTGTTATTCAGGATGATGCAGGTAAAATCGCTCCGGAAACAAATTCTGGAACTGGAGCGGGAGAAAATGCAGGACCATGCTGAAATTTTGCAACTTCAGAAGCAATTGGCTGATATTCAGCATGCTAAGTATAATCAACAAGCCGCAACACCCGTTGTCCCTTTAATGGAAAAGGAATTGGCCGCTGGCGATTTATCGAAAAACAAGCGAGCCTCCCAATAAACGGGCAATAAGGCCCAAAAAACGGGCGTTATAGTACCAAACCAATATCTATGATGCCATCCAGTATCAACATGGTCGTCTTATTAGGCGCTATTGCGGTATTCACCGCCGGTGCGTTGCTTGGTTTTGTGTGCCGGTCCAGGCAGCTGAAAAAATCCCAGAAAAGAATTCTTGAATTAGAGACGGAAATGGTTACCAACCATGCCGAAATTCTTCGTTTACACAAGCTCCATTCCGATCAGGAAGAGCCGCTGATTGAAACAGTTCCCGTTATAAGTTTACATAAATCCGGTTCTTCCGTTGTGCGAAAGCATTCCTAAGAAATCAGGTATTATCCATATAACTCAAGATGAATGTCTTTTTTCTCGTATCCCAATGCGAGAATTCGTTGTTTTGCTTCATCAATCATATTCTTCCATCCACATAAAAAGAAATGGGCGCGATAGGCACCCTCATTCGCCACCTCCTTTTTTTCGCGGCAAATTTCCTCATATACCTGATGAACATATCCCTTTCTGACCAGATGATCACCTGCTTCCTCTCTTGAAAAAGTTGGAATATAATGAAAGGAGGGAACCATGGTTTCCAATTGCTTTAATTCAGGTCCGTATAAGCAATCTCCAAATTTTCGACAGCCGAAAATCAGGTAGATATGCTGATGAGGAACATTATTCTCAAGAATATAATGCGCCATGGATCGAAAGGGCGCCACTCCTGTTCCGGTACAAACAAAAAACAGGTCGCGGTCAATGGTTTCCGGCAAAACGAATACACCTGCCGGCCCGCGAAGTGTCAACTCAGATCCTACACTTACCTGATTGAAAAGATATTCTGTACCAAGTCCGCCTTCCAATAAAACAATAACCAGTTCAAATACATTGGTTCCATCCGGCCAGGAAGCAATGGAATAACTTCTCCAGCGTTTGTTTTTCTGCTCATGTATAGGAAGGTCCAGCGTCACAAACTGCCCCGGCTTGAAATCAAATCGTTCCATTTCATTTACCTGAATCCAAAAACGTTTGGTACTGGAAGTTTCATTCTCAATCCGAATGACCGTTCCTGTTTGCCAGGGCTGGAGCATAGGCAGCAATTTGTAGTAAGATAAGGAAAAGGAGACAAAGGAGACAAAGGAGAAAAGGAGACAAAGGAGACAAAGGAGACAAAGGAGAAAAAGGAGAAAAGTTTTTCCCGAACTTGGGCACATGAAATGGGTTAACTATATTTTTATTGTGCTCTTTATTTTAAGCGCTGCACTTCAATACAATGATCCGGATCCGTATGTGTGGATACCACTTTATTTATGGGGAGCCTGGCTTTGCCGGCTCGCATTGAAAAAGAAGTTTCCCCCCTTATTGTACCTGATTTCTGCACTTGTTTATATTGGTTATGCCCTCTATTTATTCCTTGCCACCAATGGAGTGCTCAGCTGGATTCAGGACCACGATGCCGAAAGCCTCGTTACTTCCATGAAAGCAACCAAACCCTGGATTGAACAATCCCGCGAATTCGGCGGACTGCTGATTTTATTACTATCTGCAGGATTGAATTGGATGCGGAAATGAATTTTTCCCGTCGGGTACTTAAGCCCTCTTAATTCTTCAGGAATTTCTTAACAAACTGCTGCTTATAATCGCTGCTGGTAATGGTTAGGATATAAGTGCCTTTGGACAATCGACTTACATCCAATGATCCATTCTGATAGCCACTCGTTTTCTTTAACATCAGCTGTCCATTCAGGTTATATACCTGAACCACCATCTCTTTTACTTCAAACATATTACCTACCCGATATTGCAGATCGCCGGAAGTAATGGTAGGATAGGAGAAACGAATAAAGTTTTTATCATTCCGGATCGGATCATTTACACCCGTTCCTACATTCGGTTTGAAATTGGGTTGCGGAATCGTGGTAAAATACATACCATTACCATGGGTTCCAACCAGCAACACATTATCCTGCGGACGATATGCAAGAGAGGTAACCACTGCATAATTCAGGGTTCGGCCACCTTCCCGTTTCCAAACAATCGGCCGGTTTGCCGTAAGAGAATCCTGAATACTGATTGCACTATACAAACCCACCGAAGTACCAACATAATACTCTGTGAATTCATTGCCGGAGCCGTCTTTTCTGGCAACAATGGCACAACTGCGGATAGACGGCAAAGTAAGATTGCCTTCCGCCAGTTTCCAGGTAGGATTCCCGGCCTTAGCATTGTTGGTTACCCAGATATTAAATTCACGTTGAACATTACCACCAACTGTTACCTGATAATTGGTATAAACTACCATGATCTCATTGTCATTATTCGGATTCACAGCGATGCTTCCAACATTCACCCGCGCAGTATTAAGAATAGTATTGATTGCAGGCGGAGTAATCTCCACCGGTTGTGTTGCAGCTGCCGCATTTTTTGGATCATTCAACCGGAATACCCTTCCTTCTGTTGTTCCGATATACATGGTGCTGGAAGTGCTATAGGGGCCATAGGTTAATTTGATGGCACGGATGCCAATATCAGTTCCACCCGGACTTCCAGGATTCAATGCCGATGCAACCCCCGTTAATTCTGTCCAGCCAGTTCCACTGGTTACCGTGGTTGCAGTTGTTGTCCGGAAGATCCGGTTATAATTGGCATAATACAGGTTTTCCGGATTATCATTGTCAAGTGTATAATAGGTTACAAATTCACCTTCTCCACCACCCGGATTAGCAGTTAATCCATTTGGCTCAATCGAAGTGGCTGCACCCGGCGTTAACCGCGCCACCGAACCGAGCTGACTTGATACAAATAGTGTGTAATCATTGAAATTGTTGAATTTTCCAATTGCCGCAGCACCACCATCACCAGACCCGGCTTCCACATGATCGTTTGAATTATTGCGGAAAGAAGCTCCGTTATCCTGCATCCCACCGATAAAATTATTTACCTGTGTGGCTGCATCCCTGTGCTGAATGTTTACATGATAATATTGTGCAGTCTGATATCCGGTTATCATATCCCAATTCACCGGATTGGTTTCATTTGCAGTTCCCATTATATTTTCCGTGATATGCATTCCACCGTCTGTTGCACAGATTGCCCGGTTGGCATTGGTTGGATCAAAGACCAGGTTATGTACATCGGGGTGATGATTATCGTAGGTCTGTACATTAAAGGTTGTTGCACTGGCTCCCCAGTATTCATATCCGCCTATCCAGCTTGTTGCCGTGGTGTTGGAAAATCCATTGGTAGAGCGATATAGATTGGTGCCACCAACAAATACCACATTCGGATTATCCGGTTTCACTACCACCATCATATTGTAACCACCCTGTAAGGCCAATGGATCTATGCCATCCCGTTGTCCGGGAAAATTGGGCATATTCGATGAAAGATTCGTAAAGGTAGAAGCAGTAAAATCAAATTTGAAAAGATCTGCTTCCGGTGAACCACTGGTTCCTTCCTGCGATAATCCATTCTCATACATCGCATATAGAATATTATTATTAGACGGTGCAAGCGCCAATACAATTCGTTTTGAAGTAGTTGAAACAGCACCGGAATTGGTATAACTGTTGGCTCTCCATCCGGTTATTGAATCGGTATTGAGCGTTTGTCCACCTGCAAACCGGGTCCATGAATTGAGATTCCCGGTTTCAGAAAACCATAATCCCCGTCGGTTCTGATCTGCAAAACCACCATTAACGGCCAAATATATACGCCCGGTATTGGTAATTGCCAGATCCATTTGTCCATTATCCGCCGCCGCCGCCTGTGAACCTGAAAATACATCCGTGAAGCTGGTTCCACCATCCGTACTCCGCATCAATCGGCGATGCGCTCCAACATACACATGTCCGTTTAATGGGTGTACCACAATTTTATGTACGATATCAAATGGTGCATCAAATACTTCCAGGTTTCCCTGAAATGTAATGGCAAGACGTTGCCAGGTGGCCCCGTTATCGGTTGATTTAAATAAACCATTTCCTAAATAAAAGGCACCGCCTGCTGAGGGAGAGGCCGAGTTCCCAAGTGCTTCGCCACCTCCGGCATACCAGGTATTTTCCTGACCGGCACGGGGATCCTGCGCAATAGCAGAAACATTGTGAATTTCATTTTCAGGAGTAACATTGGTCCAGGAATTGCCCCCGTCTGTTGAACGAAAAATTCCACCACTGATAGCACCGGCAATGATTACCTGATTACTTCCGGTTCCAAATCGTTTATCGAAAGCCAGGGTTCTGGTGCGACCTCCAAAATTTACCGGCCCGGCCGCCGTATAGGAATTATCTGCGAAAGGCGATAACCAGTCTCCCTGCACCGTCTCTTTTACCGGTATACGTTTCGCCATGGAAAGTTCCCTGTCATGGATGCCTAACGGAAATTTTCCCGTGCCACCATCCTTCAGCATATCATATTCATATTGCACCCGCTGCTGACTGAAAAATGCCCGTTCGGCCTGCGTTTTCTTTTTTCTTGGTTTATTGCCACGGTTAATGGTGGCGGAATGCTCATTTTCACCGGAAATAAGTAATAATCCGGCCATGGTCAGTGTTACAGCGGTAAGTGAAGCAGTTAGGATTGCTTTGTTCATACGGAGTTATTAAAACAAACGTTCTAAATCTAAACGTTTTTATAAGCTTAGTGGTTGACACAAGATATAAAAACTTATTCGTATTACATTTGCAGCTTCCGCCCTGTTTTAAGGCGGTTGTGTGTAATGAATTTGGAACACTTACTGGAGCAGTACGCAAAGGATCCCCGCCTTTTTCAATTGGCGGACAAGCTCACTTTGTCTGTACCCCAGCACCTCGTGCTGAAAAACCTTTCCGGCAGCTCCCCGGAATTTCTTCTGACCAGCATTTTCAGACATTCCATTACCGAACAGCTTAACCATATTGTGGTAGTAAACGATGCCGAAGAAGCCGCTTACTTCCACAATACCATGGAAAACCTGAGTAATGCACTCGATCTTTTTTATTTCCCTTCCTCTTTCCGGACCAAAAAAAATTACCGGCTCCTAAACAGCAGCCACGTAATGTTACGGACAGAAGCCCTCACCCGCCTGAGTGCCGGTGGTAATAAAAAAATTGTCATCACCTACCCGGAAGCCCTGGTTGAAAAACTGGTTAAGCCCGAAACACTTAGCGGTAATATAATCCGGATCAAGGTCAACGACACACTCGATACCATTCAATTATACGAACAACTGACCGATGCCGGATTTACCCGAACCGATTTTGTGTATGAACCCGGACAATTTGCCGTTCGGGGAGGCATCCTCGATATTTATTCCTTCGGTAATGAAAAACCCTATCGGGTGGAGCTTTTCGGAAATGAAGTGGACAGCATCCGCCTCTTTGATCCGGAATCACAATTAAGTGAACGTAAACTTTTGCAGGTAAGCATCATTCCGAATCTGCAGGCAGAGATGCCGGAAGAAGCCAGTATTTCACTCTTCGATTTCATGCCCGGCAATACGGTTGTGTGGATGAATGAATGGCAGTTTGTAAAAGAACGCCTGGAATTGCAGGAAGAAGAACTGGGACTGTTTTTACAAAGAACAGAAACCTTTCCGGTAAAGGAAGAAGAGGAGGAAGATAAACTCATCCGAACTGCCGTAAAAAAAGAAGAGTTCCTGACAGCTGCAGAAATTGAACAGATTCTTTCAGCACACCATCTCGTTGAACTCGAAGGCCATTCCACCTGGAAAGGAAGAGTGACCTATGAAGTGGATTTTCAAACCAAACCCCAACCTGCTTTTAACCGGCAGTTTGAAATGCTGATCAAAGACCTGCAGCAATGGGAAAAGAAAGGACTCAGTCTCTACATTTTTGCCGAAAATCCCAAACAGCTCGAACGGATGTACAGCATATTTGCTGACCTGAAAGCAGAGATCCATTTCACTCCCATTCCCGTTGCCATTCACGGTGGATTTATTGACGAAGGAAACAAGGTTCTCTGTTACACCGATCACCAGATTTTTCAACGCTACCACAAATACAAGGTAAAGCAGGCTTATAATAAAAACAAAGCCCTTACCATACGTACACTAAGAGAATTACAACCCGGCGATTTCGTTTCGCATATTGATCATGGGGTGGGTGTTTACAGCGGCTTGCAAAAACTGGATGTAAATGGAAAATTGCAGGAAGCCGTCCGCATAATTTATAAAGACAGCGATATCCTCTATGTGAATATTAATTCACTGCATAAAATCTCCAAATACACAGGCAAAGAAGGAACGGTTCCCAAAGTGAACAAACTCGGCAGCGATGCGTGGAATAAACTGAAGGAAAAGACGAAAACAAAAGTGAAGGAAATTGCTTTTGATCTGATTCAGTTATATGCGCAACGTAAAGCCCAGCATGGTTTTCAGCATGCACCGGATACCTATCTGCAAACAGAATTGGAAGCTTCTTTTATTTATGAAGACACGCCCGATCAAAGCAAGGCAACGGCCGATGTAAAAAAAGATATGGAAGCTCCTTCACCCATGGATCGCCTGGTTTGTGGTGATGTGGGATTTGGTAAAACGGAGGTCGCGGTAAGAGCCGCATTCAAATCGGTTGTGGATGGTAAACAGGCTGCTATCCTGGTTCCCACAACTATTCTTGCCTTTCAGCATTATAAAACATTTTCAGACCGGTTGAGAGATTTTCCGGTTACAGTAGATTATATCAACCGTTTTAAAAGCTCCAAAGAGAAAAAAGAAACACTCAAAAAACTGGAAGAAGGTAAAATCGATATTCTTGTTGGTACACATGGTATTCTTGGCAAAGAAGTTAAGTTTAAAGACCTCGGTATCCTGATCATTGATGAGGAACAGAAATTTGGTGTGGCCCATAAAGAAAAGATAAAAACCCTACGTACCAATGTGGACTGCCTTACACTAACGGCAACACCTATTCCAAGAACCCTGCAGTTTAGTTTAATGGGCGCGCGTGATCTTAGTATCATGAATACGCCACCGCCGAATCGTCAGCCGATTCAAACAGAAGTGCAGGTTTACAATGAAGATTTTATCAGAGATGCAATTTATTTTGAAACTGAAAGAGGTGGACAGGTATTCTTCATTCACAACCGCGTGAAGGGCCTGCCGGAAATGGCTGCCATCATTCAAAGTCATTGTCCGGATTTGAGTATCGGATATGCACACGGGCAAATGGAAGGTCATGAACTGGAAGAACGCATTCTGGATTTCATTGATAAAAAATACGATGTACTGGTTTGTACCAATATTGTGGAAAGCGGCGTGGATATTCCCAATGTAAATACCATTATTGTCAACAATGCACATCAGTTTGGATTAAGTGATCTGCACCAGTTGAGAGGTCGTGTTGGCAGAAGTAATAAAAAAGCCTTCTGTTATTTACTGGCTCCACCAATGAGTACCCTGCCATCGGATTCTAAAAAACGATTACAGACGCTGGAACAGCACAGTGAACTGGGCAGCGGATTCCAGATCGCGATGCGGGATCTGGATATACGCGGTGCCGGTAATTTGCTGGGAGGAGAACAAAGCGGTTTCATGGCTGATATCGGGTTTGAAATGTATCAGAAAATTCTGGATGAAGCCATCCGTGAATTGAAACGCACCTCTTTCAGAGAACTGTTTAAAGAGGAAATTGCAAAACAGGAAGATTATGTGCAGGATTGTACCATTGATACGGATCTGGAAATTCTGATTCCTGATGAATATGTGGAAAGTATCGGTGAACGTTTATCACTTTACCAGCGACTGGATAACTGCGATAACGAAGAAGAATTGCAGGCCTTTCATCAGGAGATGGCCGACCGGTTCGGACCCATGCCACCTCAGGTAGAAGATCTCTTTGATACAGTACGAATCCGAAAACTCAGTGTTGAATTAGGATTCGAAAAATTGCTGTTGCGAGATCAGGTGCTGAAATGTTTCTTCGTTAACAAACATGATTCGCCTTATTTTGAATCGGGCTTATTTCATGGCATCTTATCCTATTTGCAGACCTATACCAACAATGCACGATTAAAACAAAGCGGAAAAAATTTCCTGTTGGTAGTGGATGGTATGAAAGACATGGCAACAATTTTGTTATTCCTGCAACGGATGCATTCACAGGTACTGGGAACAAATCAACTGGAAACAAAAGAACAAACGATATGATAAAGGCAATATTATTCGACCTGGATGGCGTAATTCTGGATTCCAATCCGGTTATTGAGGAATTCTGGGGAGGATGGGCTGAAAAAGAAGGAGTGGAGTTTAATGAACGGGTGATTAAAGAAACCATACATGGCCGAACCACCTGGGAAACCATCCATACCCTTTTTCACCAATCAGACGATGCGCGCAAACAAGCCATTTATGATGATGGTGTTGCCTATGATTTGCGGATGAAACCTGCCCTCATGTCTGGAGTGGAACCTTTTCTTGCGGCATTAACTGCACGTAATGTGCCTTTTCTGCTCGTTACCAGTTCGCCTCATAAGCGGGCCTGGCATTTTTTAAAATTGCATCAGCTGGATCGGTTTTTTACTGACAGCATAACCGCTGAAGATGTCAGTAAAGGCAAGCCCGACCCCGAACCTTATTTGAAGGGAGCAGGAAAATTAGGCGTCGAACCGGAACATTGCCTGGTTTTTGAAGATTCTGACAGTGGTATCCGATCAGCCCTGACTGCTGGAATGCAGGTAATAGCGCTGAATAATCCGGTTTATCAACCAGATCGTGTACAATGGAATATTCGAAATTTTGAGGAATTATTGCTGGTGGAAGAGGGACTTGAATTTATTGGAACGGATCAGGAAATTAAGCCCCGACTTCCCTTATCGTAAGCGCTTTTCCATCACAAAGTGGGGGATGGTTACCTCTTCAAACTCGGTGCTACTGATTTGGTAACCAAGATGTTCGTAAAAGCCAATAGCGGTTTTACGGGCATGCATGGTGAGTTTTTTGAATCCCTGGTCGCGGGCAATATTCTCCGCAAAATTCATCAGGGCACGTCCTATTCCCTTACCCTGCAGATTATTGTTGACAGCCATCTGTCGCAGGCGAACCGTTCCATCACCTTCGTTTACCAGCATGCAACAGCCAAGCATCTTATCTTCATCAAATGCGCCAATCAGAATCTGGTCTTTTTCCTGCATCAGTTCCTCCTGGCTAAAACTAAGTCCCAACGGTTTCCTCAGAATCTCATCCCGAAGTTTGATCATCTGATTGTATTCCGGAGTACCGTGGTCGATAATTTTTAGTGCCATCTGCTGTTGTTTAGTGTGTTGTTCGGGTTCCTAAATTACAAAAATAGGTCTACCGAAAACCGCCCCCTCCGGAAATTACTACTGTGTGTTAGTAAAAGAGTAGTATTTTGTCCCCGGAAATTAAAAAAAGCAGCAAAAATTGTTATTTACCCAAAAAGTATATTTTTGCAGCCGTAACTAAACTTTACTACAATGTCAGACATCGCAACAAGAGTTAAAAAGATCATTGTTGACAAATTAGGAGTAGACGAAGCAGAAGTGACTAACGAAGCTTCTTTTACCAATGATCTTGGAGCTGACTCTCTGGATACAGTAGAACTGATCATGGAATTCGAAAAAGAATTCAATATCTCTATCCCGGATGAGCAGGCTGAAACTATAACTACTGTAGGCCAGGCTGTTGCTTATTTAGAAGAGCACGCTAAGTAAACGGAACTCCGTTACAGGCAATATTTAATCCGCCTCTCGAAAGCATTTCCGCTAAGAAGGCGGATTATTCACTTTTAAAATCCGGCAATCTACATGGAACTTAAAAGAGTTGTAGTCACAGGTATGGGCGCTCTTACTCCAATCGGGAATACCCTGCAGGAGTACTGGGAAGGGCTGATTAATGGCACTCCCGGTGCGGCCAACACTACTTTGTTTGATGCATCCAAATTCAAAACAAGGTTTGCCTGTGAGGTTAAGAACTTTGATCCAACGCAGTTTCTTGATAAAAAAGAAGCCCGCAAAATCGACCGGTTCACGCAATTTGCACTGGTGGTTTCTGATGAAGCCATGGCAGATGCCGGACTGAATAAGGAGAATATTAATCCGGACAGAATCGGGGTAGTTTTTGGCAGTGGAATCGGCGGACTCATTACCTTCCAAAACGAAGTGATGGATTTTGCCAAGGGCGATGGAACCCCAAGGTTCAATCCCTTTTTCATACCTAAGATGATTCTTGACATTGCAGCCGGACAAATTTCCATGCGGCACAATCTGAGAGGACCCAATTTTGCGGTGGTGAGTGCATGCGCAAGTAGCACCAATGCCATTATTGAAGCGGTTAATCTTATTAAGCTGGGTAAAGCTGATATTATTGTAAGCGGTGGATCTGAAGCTGTTATCAGCGAAGCCGGTGTAGGTGGGTTCAATGCTATGAAAGCGATGAGCGAGCGCAATGATGATCCCGCTACTGCCAGTCGCCCTTATGATAAAGACCGGGATGGTTTTGTAATGGGAGAAGCAGCCGGTATCCTGATTGTTGAGGAACTGGAACATGCCAAAGCCCGCGGTGCAAAAATCTACTGTGAAATTGCCGGTGGTGGTGCAACAGCCGATGCGCATCATATTACGGCGCCGCATCCGGAAGGACTCGGTGCTCGGAATGTAATGCTGGCAGCCCTGGAAGATGCCGGAATGCAACCCGCTGATATCGATTATATTAATACACATGGAACCTCCACACCCCTGGGTGATGTTGCCGAGGTGAAGGCCATCATGAATGTATTTGGAGACCACGCTTATAACCTGAATATCTCCGCTACCAAATCCATGACCGGGCATTGCCTGGGTGCAGCAGGAGTAATTGAAGCAATTGCAGCTATTCAGGCCGTGGTGCACGATATTATTCCTCCTACCATCAATCATTTTACCGACGATCCCGAATTGGATCCCAAACTGAATTTTACCTTTAATAAAGCACAGAAGCGTCCGGTACGTGCAGCACTCAGCAATACCTTCGGTTTTGGAGGGCATAATGCCTGCGTGATTGTGAAGAAATTTGAAGGTTAATTTATAAAGTCTGGCGCCAATCGCTTATATTGACCCCGGTAACTAAACGAAATCTGTGGGTTTATTTGATAGCATTCTGAAAGGCTCCTCTCCCGAAACGACGGAATTCAAAAAACAATTGAAGAACGTCCTGGGTTTTGCGCCACGCAATACCGACCTGTACAAAACAGCACTGACGCATCGGTCGGTGAAAGATTCTTCTGCTGATAACAATGAACGGCTGGAGTATCTGGGTGATGCTATTCTAAGCGGTATTGTAGCGGATTTTCTCTTTAAAAAATATCCCTATCGCGAAGAAGGTTTTCTGACGGAAATGCGCTCCAAAATGGTGAACCGTGTTACGTTGAATGAGGTAGCCATCAAAATGGGACTAAAAAAAATCGTCTACTTCAACAAGTTTGATAATTCACTGAAAGTGAGCCAGATTTTCGGGAATACCCTGGAAGCGGTAGTGGGGGCAGTTTACCTCGATAAAGGATTCAAAAAAACCCGAACCTGGGTGCTGGAACGGATCATCCTTCCCTATATGTTTATGGATGACCTGGAAATTCTGGAAATCAATCATAAAAACAAACTCTACGGCTGGGCCAATAAAAACGGCAAAAACCTCGAATTCGAAACCCTCGAAGAGAAATTCGAAGGCGGCCGCCGCCTGTTCACCATCGGTGCTGTCGTTGATGGCGAACTGCTCGCCCAGGGTAAAGCCTACAATAAAAAAGACGCCAGCCAGGTTGCCGCCCAGGCCGCCGTAGTGAAACTGGGACTGAATAAGGAAAGTGAAACCTGAAAGGGTTTACCCGACGGGTGGGGGAATGGCGCAAACATCCTCCTTATTGGCGCTTTTATACCACACTGAATTTTAGGGGAAGGGTTAGATTTGGATAACACTATAAATACAGCCCATGCCACTTATCAATCCTCATATCAACTTCAATGGCAATGCCGAAGAAGCCTTTACGTTTTATAAATCAGTATTTGGCGGAGAGTTTGCAAAGCTTGTTCGACTTAAAGACCTGGCAAGTGCTGAATTTCCCGTAGCAGAAAAGGAGGAGAACAAAATCATGCATATTGCTCTGCCAATCGGAAAATCCAATCTGTTGATGGGAAATGATGTGCCTGAATTCCTCGGGAAAGTCAACGAAAACGAGAACCGAAGCAAAATTTCAATAAGCGCAGAAAGCAAAGAAGAAGCGGATAAATTATTTAATGGCCTTTCTGCAGGAGGACAAATTGAAGTACCCATGGCTGACAGTCCATGGGGATCCTATTTTGGTATGTTCAGAGATCGATTTGGGATTGAGTGGATGGTAGATTATGACCCTAATTCAGCCCAATAAGGTAGAGTGCGGCTAAAGTGAAAGTAAAGAGAAGGTGGGCAAATGGAGGGCAAAGCTCAGACCGTAAGATATACGAAGGAAGACGGAGGATTACGAAGGATTAGGTGGTGCAATTATTGAAAATTATAAATATAATTATGATTTTCAACTAGTTGTAATTTACTGAATCGGCTCATGTTATCAAATAATTGGCTCAAAATGCTGTTTAATTGGCTCATTTTGCCTTTAATTGGTTCATTTTTACCGGAATTGGCTCACCTTTCACCTTTCACCTCCTCGCACAACTCCACCAACACCCCATTTGTTCCCTTCGGATGCAAAAAGCAAACCAGTTTGTTATCCGCTCCGGGTTTGGGTTCGGCGCTCAGTAGTTCAAAGCCGGCAGCCTGCAGGCGGGCCATTTCAGCACGGATATCCTCCACGGCAAAAGCAATATGATGCACGCCTTCGCCTTTTTTATCAATATAACGGGCGATAACTCCGGATGGATCAGTGCTTTCCAGCAATTCAATCTTACTATCCCCCACACTAAAAAATGCCGTCCGCACCTTTTCTGTTTCCACTTCCTCCGTTTTATAACAGGGCGTATTCAGCAGCAGCTCATACAAAGGGATGGAGCTTGAAAGATCTTTCACTGCAATCCCGATATGTTCAATTTTGTTCATGTAGCAAGCTATAAAAAATGTATAAATGCCGCAAAGCTTTCATCCCAACGAATCGGGCTAACTTTATGTTCTTAACGTATGCGTTCAAATCTTCAGTTTCCCATTTATCTTGATAACAATGCCACCACACCGGTTGATCCGCGGGTATTGGAAGAATTTCTGCCTTATTACCAACAGCATTTTGGGAATGCCGCCAGCCGAACCCATGCCTATGGCTGGGCCGCAGCCGAAGCCGTGGAACTGTCCCGGGAACGGGTTGCCCGCCTGATTGGTGCAGTGCCCCAGGAAATCATCTTCACTTCAGGCGCAACAGAAGGAGTGAACCTGGCCATAAAAGGGGCTGCAGAAATGTATTCCGGAAAAGGAAACCATATAATCACTTGTGAAACCGAGCACAAAGCCGTAATTGATACCTGTAAACACCTTGAAAAGAAAGGCGCAGAAATCACCTGGTTACCGGTAGATACCAACGGACTCATCAATTTGCAGGAGCTGGAAAAAGCCATTCGTACCGATACCATCCTGCTTGCCATCATGTATGCCAACAACGAAACCGGTGTGCTCCAGCCCATTGCAGAAATCGGTCAGATCGCAAAAAAGCACGGCGTACTTTTTTTTACCGATGCCACTCAGGCCGCTGGAAAAATACCGGTGGATGTACAGCGCGATGGCATCGACCTGCTCACCCTTTCCGCACATAAATTCTATGGACCCAAAGGTGTTGGAGCCGTTTATGTACGGCGAAGAGACCCCCGGGTAAAATTGACCCCTCAACTGGATGGCGGTGGACATGAACGGGGGGTGCGATCGGGCACTCTGAATGTTCCGGGTATTGTAGGCCTTGGAAAAGCGGCGGAACTTTGCTTAAAGGAAATGCCGGAAGAATCCGGAAGGCTGGAACAATTAAGAAACCGCTTACAGGATGGATTATTATCCCTGCCCGGTGTAGTTTTGAACGGGCATCCGGTCAACCGGCTGCCTCATACCCTTAATCTCTCCTTTCCTGATCGGGATTCCAATAGCCTGCTGCTGCATTTTAACAAGAAAATTGCGTTGTCTGCAGGATCTGCCTGTACTTCTGCCACCCTGGAACCGTCTTATGTACTGAAGGCGATGGGTTTCCCGGATCAGCGCTCCTATTCCGCCCTCCGTTTCGGCCTCGGCCGCTTCACCACCGAAGCCGAAATCGAGCAGGTATTGGAGCTGTTCCATCCCAACCTAAATAGTCGTAATTTTGCATAATTCCTTTAAAAGAAACCAATTATGTTATTTGTAAGTGATAAAGCGAAAGAGCGGGTTGTGAAGCTGCTGGATGAAGCAGATGTGAAGAAAACCGGCGATTATTTCCTGCGGGTATCCGTAGTTGGAGGCGGTTGCTCGGGACTCAGTTACAAACTTGACTTTGATAATGAAAGTAAACCTGCTGATCAGGTTTTTGAAGATAATGGCATTAAAGTGGTAACCGATCTTAAAAGTTTCCTTTACCTCGTAAATACTACCCTGGAATTTTCTGACGGTCTAAATGGCAAAGGATTTTATTTCAGCAATCCGAATGCCAGTAGAACCTGTGCCTGCGGCGAAAGCTTTGCGGTGTAGGAGGAGATAAGGTGAAAGTTGAAAGGTGAATAGTGAATAGTCAATGGTGAATAAGGTGAAGGAAGTGAAAAAAGTGAATATTTGCCCAATTTACCACTTACCTTTCACTTAATTCACCTTATTCACCATTGACTATTCACCTCATTCACTTATTGACCATTGACTATTCACATCATTCACTTATTCACCATTGACTATTCCCCTTATTCCCCTTATTTTTACTCCATATGTGGTCGATCGCAAAAAAAGAAATCAGGCAGTTTTTGGGAAGTCTGACGGGCCTGGTTGCCATCGTCGTATTCCTGCTGTTAAATGGTTTGTTCCTCTTTGTATTCCCTGATTCCAGTATCCTGGATTATGGATATGCAAGCCTGGATAAGTTTTTTCAATTAGCTCCCTGGATTCTTTTATTCCTGGTGCCAGCTGTAACCATGCGCAGCTGGGCCGATGAATTCAAAGCCGGAACCTTTGAAATTCTGGCAACCCGCCCGCTTACCGCCACCCAATTGGTGGTTGGAAAATTCCTGGGTGCCTATACCATCGTAGTGATTGCACTGCTTCCAACCATTCTTTATGCCTTCAGCGTGGAAGCGCTGGCGGTTGATCAGGGAATCGACTGGGGGGCAACCATCGGCTCCTATATCGGTTTGTTTTTACTTGCTGCCGTATTCACCGCCATCGGAACCTGGTGCAGCAGCCTTAACTCGAATAGTGTAATCGCTTTTTTACTCAGTGCCTTTATGTGTTTTATTTTATATACCGGATTTGATGCCCTCAGCCAATTGCCGGCTCTGGAAGGATCAGCCGATTACCTGCTGCAAAAAATCGGAATCGATTTTCATTATAAAAGTATCAGCCGGGGTGTAATTGATAGTCGGGATATTATTTATTTCGGCAGCCTCCTTGCTTTTTTCCTTTTGATCACCAACCGAAAAATTGCACTGAACCAGGCTGTATGAAAAAAACAATCTTCTCCAACAAATATTACTGGATCCTGCTGTTGCTATTACTGCTGGCAATCAACTGGCTTGCTGAGCAAATGCCGATGCGGATGGACCTCACCGCAGAAGGCAGGTATACCCTATCTGCCCCCACCCGAAAATTACTGACCAGCCTGGATGAACCGGTTCAGATCGATGTCTTACTCAATGGCGATATGCCCGCCGGGTTCAAAAAACTAGCCGCCAGTACCAACGACCTGCTTCGGGAATTCAAAGCTGTTGGCAAATCCAACCTGCGTTTTCAGTTCATTAAACCGGGAGATGGATTGAATGATACAGCCAAAGCCTTCCTATATGATTCACTCTCACAACTCGGTTTGAATCCAACCAATATCAAAGCGCAAACAAAGGAAGGTGAGGGACAGGAAGAACGATTGGTTTTTCCAGGTGCTGTGATCAGCCTGAAAGGCAGAACAACCGCCATTGATTTATTGCAGGGGGTGAGTGCAAGCGGCGGATTGGAATCGCTCAACACAGCAGAAGCATTGCTGGAATTTAAATTTGCCAATGCCATCAAACAATTGAATCAGGATACGGTGCCGCTGATCGGATACCTCGTAGGAAATGGACAGCCTCTAACCGACCAGGTGGTGGATCTTATCGAAAATGTGTTACGAAAAAATTATGCCTTCCGCATTTTACCGATCGATAGTGTTCCCTTGATTCCGCCCGTCTTTGATGCGCTCATCATTACCAAACCAACCCTGGCTTTCAGTGATGAACAGAAAATCAAACTCGACCAGTACGTAATGCAGGGGGGAAAGCTGCTCTGGATGATTGATAAGCTTTATGCAGAAATGGATAGTCTGCAAAGAACGCAAAATGAATTTATTGCCTTTGATCGCGGACTCGAACTGGATGATCAGCTATTCCGTTATGGAGTTCGAATCAACCAGGATTTATTGCAGGATCTGAACGCTGATAAAATGCCTTCGGTTATCGGTTCAGTGGGTGGCAAACCGCAGATTGAATTATTACCCTGGTTTTACAATCCGCTTTTATCCAATTACAGTGGTCATCCGATTGCAAAAAATCTGGACTATGTATTAACCCAATTTCCCAATACCATTGATACGGTGGAGGCGAAAGGAATTCGTAAAACCATCCTGCTGGCAAGTTCACAACAGGCACGTACACTCGAAACACCGGCTAAAGTAAGCTGGAATTCCGTGCAGTCAGAAGCCGATTTTAATACCTTCAACAAATCAGCAGTACCGGTGGCGGTTTTGCTGGAGGGACAATTCACCTCACTTTATGCCAACCGACTGAATACGGAACAAAGAGAATTGATTGCATCACTTGGTCAAACCATGAATGCCCAATCACCGGAAAATAAAATGATTGTTATTGCGGATGGCGATATTGCGCTCAATGCAGTAACACAAAATGAAGGGCCGATGCCAATGGGCATGAATCCCTATACCAAATTTCAATTTGCGAACCGTGATTTTATCCAGAACGCCATCGAATACCTCGTGGATGAATCTGGAATTATGGAAACACGTTCGAAAGATTTCAGTCTCCGCTTACTTGATCAGAAAAAACTGGAAGAGAGTAAGACCAACTGGCAATTTATTAATATCGCCTTACCCGTACTGCTGATGGTGGTATTTGGATGGCTTTTTCAATTCATCCGAAAGCGTCGTTTTCAGCACAAATAAATATACATGACACCTGAACAGATTACGTATTTAGTATTTGGAGTAGTTGTAGTACTCGCCCTGGTTTTTGACCTGGGATTGATGAGTAAAAAATCAACCGAGATCACCATCAAAAAGGCATTGGGACAAACCATTTTCTGGGTCTCACTGGCGCTTGCTTTTTTTGTATTTGTATGGTTTGAAGATGGACAGAAACCTGCATTGGAATACCTGAGTGCTTACCTGATGGAATGGTCGCTCAGTATTGATAATATCTTTGTATTCATCCTCATCTTTACTTTTTTTGGTGTTAAAACAGATTATGTTCCGAGGGTATTGCTGATCGGCATTGTCCTCGCCATCGTTTTCCGCATCATCTTTATATCCGTGGGTATTGTTCTGATAGAACGGTTCCATTGGCTGCTATATGTATTTGGAGCCCTCTTATTATATACCGGTATCAAAATGTTTTCTGCCAAACACGATGAAGAAACCGATATGTCAGAGAATGCCGTATATAAATTCCTGCAACGGATTCTTCCCCTTGTTGCGCATGATGGTGGTGGTAAATACACGATCCGGAAAGATGGTAAACGGTATTATACCAGCATGTTTGTAGTTGTGATAATGCTGGCGACCACCGATATTATTTTTGCACTGGATTCAATTCCTGCTGTATTCGCCATTTCACAGGATCGCATGGTGGTTTATACCTCCAATATTTTTGCTGTATTGGGGTTACGTTCCCTGTTTTTCCTCCTGAAAGGTGCCGTGAATAAATTCTCCTACCTCCAACAGGGAATTGCGGTGGTATTGGTTTTCATCGGCGTTAAAATGCTGATTGAATTTTTTGATATTAAGCTGCCGGTGTATGTATCGCTGCTGGTGATTGTATTTTGTATAGGGGCTTCCATTGTATATTCTATAATGGTGGCGAACAAAAAAGCGTTGCAGGATACTGCAACCACCGACTCAGAACCCAGCTAAACATGTACCGCATTGCTGATATTGCTGAAATCACAGCTGCCCGTTGGTTGCAAAGGGCAGAGAACAGCACTATACAGCATTTATTAAATGATAGCCGAAAACTGCTTTTTCCGGAAACCACGCTTTTTTTTGCACTGGTTTCAGACAGCAGAAATGGTCACCAGTTTATTTCCGCTTTGTATCAGCAGGGTGTTCGGAATTTTCTGATCAGTGAAGAAATTCAGGCAGCTTCTTATCCGGATGCCAACCTGCTGTTGGTGCCGGATACCATTCAGGCCTTACAGGTGCTGGCGGCCTATCATCGCTCCAGATTTAGTATTCCCCTGCTTGCGATAACGGGTAGCAATGGGAAAACAATCGTAAAAGAATGGTTGAACCAATTGCTGGAACCGGATTTCAGTATTGTTCGGAGTCCCCGTAGTTATAATTCTCAAATTGGTGTGCCTCTTAGTGTGTGGCTGATGAATGAGGGCCACCAGCTCGCGATTTTTGAAGCCGGCATTTCACGAAATGGGGAGATGGATAAACTGCAACAAATTCTTCAACCAACTATCGGAATTTTTACCAATCTTGGTTTGGCACATAGTGAAGGGTTTGCGTCGATGCAAGATAAACTGGAAGAGAAATGGAAACTCTTTCTCAATTGTAAGCTTATTATTTCACATTATCAGGAAGACTGGATCAATTCCTATATAGAAGGGCAACTGAAAGAAGGGCAGCAGCTACTGAGATGGGGACAGCATCCGGAGGCGGATCTGCGTATTGTATCTGCCCTAAAAAAAGAAGATGCAACCCTGCTGAACCTGGTTTTTCAGGATAAAGAATTTCGGTTAGACATTCCCTTTGTTAATGAAGCGGCTGTAGAGAATGCATTGACAGCCGCCCTGGTGATGGGGGCATTGGGATTGGAAATTTCGGTGATTCAACAACGCATCGCGCTGTTACATGGCATCTCCATGCGGTTGGAATTGAAAGAAGGAATCAATCAGTGTTCCATAATCAATGATAGTTATTCGGCCGATATCAGTTCACTGGTTATAGCATTGGATTTTTTATCGCAGCAACAGCAGCATGAGAAGAAAACGGTGTTGCTTTCCGATATTCCGGAAACCGGATGGAAAGCGGAGGAGTTGTATGAGCGGGTGGCTGCTTTATTGCAGCACCATGGCGTAAGCAGGCTTGTTGGTGTGGGTACCGTCATAGCGGCACATAAAGAAATTTTCCGGTCGCACGGAATTCAGGAACTGCAGTTTTTTGAAGCAACTGATCTGTTACTGCAGCATTGGGATGAACTGAATTTTAGAGATGAAACCATTCTGGTGAAAGGTGCGCGTCGTTTTCAGTTTGAACGAATTTCTGCTCAACTGGAAAAGCAGGTACACCAGACGGTTATGGAGATCAATCTGAATGCCATGTTGCAAAACCTGAAATGGTACCAGCAACGTTTGCATAAAGGAACGCGATTGATGGCCATGGTGAAAGCATTTTCCTATGGCAGTGGCAGTTATGAAATTGCGAACCTCCTTCAGTTTCATGGAGTGGATTATCTGGCCGTGGCATATACAGATGAAGGGGTTGCACTTCGAAAAGCCGGCATCCATTTACCCATAATGGTGATGAATGTGGCTCCCACGGGTTTCGATGCATTGGTGGAACATAACCTGGAACCGGTATTGTATTCAGTTAGTCTGTTTCGTGCTTTTGATGCATTTATCCGGCAGGAAGGGATACCGCAATACCCGGTGCATCTGGAAGTGGAAACCGGTATGAACCGATTGGGTTTTTCACTGTCTGAACTGCCCTTCCTTATTGAACATATTCCGCATACCAATTGTAAAATTCAATCAGTATTCAGTCATCTGGCCGCAAGTGAGGATCCCTCCTTTGATGCGTTTACGGGCGAACAGGTGAATCGTTTTATGGAGTTCACGGAAGCATTGAAAGCTGTAATAGCGTATCCGTTTCTTCGGCATATTGAAAACACGTCAGGGATTTTCCGACACCCCCAATGGCAGTTTGAGATGGTGCGACTGGGAATCGGGTTGTATGGATTTGATGCGGCAATGGGGGCGAACAGTCCGCTGGAGGAGGTTTCGACCCTGGTCACAACAATCGCCCAGATAAAAGAATTGCAGCCGGGCGAATCAGTTGGGTATGGCAGGAGAGGTAAAATTATTCGGCCAACGACCATTGCAACGATTCGGTTGGGATATGCGGATGGCTATCCGAGATCTTTGGGGAATGGGGCAGGCTGGTTGCTGTTGAAGGGGAAGCTGGTGCCAACCATCGGGTCTGTTTGTATGGATATGACCATGATAGATATTAGCGGTATATCCAATATTCGGGAGGGCGATCCCGTTACTGTATTTGGAAAAGGATTGCCGGTGGCTAAAGTGGCGGAATGGGCGGGAACCATCCCCTATGAAATCCTGACGGGGATTTCACAACGTGTAAAAAGAATTTATTACCAGGAATAAAACGAGTCCAACGGTTATCTTTGTTGTTTTACTTAGAGCATATGTTAAAAGCCAGGAATTTAATTGTATTGATATTGTTGATATTGGTAGCGGATCAGGCCCTGAAAATCTGGGTGAAAACCTCGATGCCGTTGAGTTATCACTGGGATGCCAGTCACCAGCCCTTGACCCCCTATGACCGGGGAATCCGGCTTTTTGGCGAAAAAGCAGAATGGGCTCAATTGTATTTTGTGGAGAATGAAGGCATGGCCTGGGGTTGGAAATTCGGGGGCGATTTCGGTAAAATTGCGTTAACCCTGTTCCGCATGGTGGCGGTGGTATTTGGGGTCTGGTACATTCGCAGTATATTGAGGAAGCAGCAACATCCCGGTTTTATAGTTTGTGTGGGATTGATTTTTGCGGGGGCACTGGGGAACCTGATCGACAGCCTTTTCTATGGGTTGATTTTTGAGGAAAGTACCTACACTTCAGTAGCAAAGATCTTTCCGGAACAGGGATATGCCGGGTTTTTGCACGGGAAAGTGGTGGATATGTTTTATTTCCCGATTATCCGGACAACCTATCCCGAATGGTTTCCCTATCTAGGGGGAGAGGAGTTTGAGTTTTTTAGTCCGGTATTTAATATAGCGGACGCTTCGATTTCAGTTGGTGTAATTGCCCTTCTTCTTTTCCAGAATAAATTTATGGGAAAGGAAGATCAGAATAAAAAACGACCCATTGAAACCAGCACCCGCGTTAATGACGATGTGCAGGTTTCTTAAAAGAAAAACGACTATGAAAAAGGGACTTATAGTACTTGGATTGCTGATGGCTGTATTGTTTTCGGCATGTACCAAGGAATCCAGTGTTGAAAAAACTACCGCCATCAGCCAGGATAATACCTGGAGATTTAATCTGGGTAGTACGGAATATAGTGGCTTGATCGACACATCATACGTGGAGGACTTTTCCGGCGTTCAATTATTATCAATGGATGGGTTAACTCCGGATGGCCGGGGACAATTGTATCTTAGTTTTGGCGGATTGGATTTGCAGGTGGGCGACTATTTTTCTCCATTTGCGAGCATAGTATATGTGGAGGATAATGAAGCAGTTTTTACATCGAGTCCGATTCAGCAAAATTTTAAATTGGTGGTTACGGAGTTAACAGCAGAAAAAGTAGTAGGAACATTTTCCGGTACGGTTAATGATTCGGAATCCGGGGCTCCTCTTACCATTACAAATGGCCGGTTCTCGGCATTACGTTAGAAAAAATACCTTTCCAGGCGGATAAAAAAATAGTCCCTCCCAGAAAAGGAGGGACGCTAAACCCTATATTCGAAATTGACAACATTTCCTTTTAACCAAGCCTCTTGGTTTTTCAGTGGATATTGGTCGTCAAATCAATACTAGGGAACGGACCAAAACAGAACATGAGAAAATTTTATGTTGGTTGCTTCGATTTAATAAGGGTAAAACGGCCCCGGGAAAGAAAATATTGTAGATGTGAGATGTAAGAAGTAAGATTTTAGATTTTTGGACTTCCACTTCCTGCTTCCCACTTCAAAGTTCTTATTTCCGGCCGACCATCTCCGCCGGCACCACCCACTGATCAAATTCTTCAGCAGTCAGATAACCCAGCTTGATGGCCATTTCTTTCAGCGTAGTTCCTTCTTTATGAGCGGTTTGCGCAATTTCTGCGGCTTTGTAGTAACCAATTTTGGTGTTGAGGGCGGTAACCAGCATCAGGGAATTGTCCACATGCTTTTTGATATTGGCTTCTATGGGTTCAATCCCGACAGCACATTTATCATTGAAGCTGACACAACCTTCGCCAATCAGCCGGGCACTGTGCAGGAAATTGAAGATCATCATGGGTTTGAATACATTCAGTTCAAAATGACCGGTGGCACCTCCGATATTGATGGCTACATCGTTCCCCATTACCTGCGCAGCAATCATGGTGAGTGCTTCACATTGGGTGGGATTCACTTTGCCGGGCATGATGGAAGAGCCGGGTTCATTATCCGGAATAAATAATTCGCCGATTCCGGAACGCGGACCGCTGGAAAGCATGCGGATATCATTGGCGATTTTCATCAGGCTAACCGCTACTGTTTTTAATGCACCATGTGCTTCAACGATGGCATCATGGGCAGCCAGGGCTTCGAATTTATTCTCGGCAGTGATGAAGGGCAATCCCGTTAACTTGGCAATATGATGAGCTACATTTTCTGAGTAGTTCGGAGGTGTATTGATACCGGTTCCAACAGCGGTTCCTCCCAATGCGAGTTCACTCAGGTGGGCGAGGGTGTTTTTGATGGCTCTCAATCCATGATCCAGTTGTGATACATAACCGCTGAATTCCTGTCCAACTGTGAGGGGGGTGGCATCCATGAAATGGGTGCGACCGATCTTCACCACTTCCATGTATTTTTTGCTTTTTTCAGCAAGGGTATTGCGCAGCTTTTCTATTCCCGGAATGGTTACTTCCAGCAGAATCCGATATGCCGCAATATGCATGGCCGTAGGAAAGGTATCGTTGGAGGATTGCGATTTGTTTACATCGTCATTGGGATGCAGGAATTTTTCTTTGTCGCTGAGTTGTCCGCCATTGAGCACATGTCCGCGGTAAGCGACCACTTCATTTACGTTCATATTGCTCTGGGTGCCGGAACCGGTTTGCCAAACTACCAGTGGGAAATAAGCATCCAGTTTGCCATCGAGAATTTCATCGCAAACCTTTCCGATAAGGTCTGATTTTTCTTTGGGAAGAACGCCGGCTTCGAAATTGGTAATTGCGGCAGCTTTTTTCAGATAGGCAAATGCCTGGATAATTTCTTTGGGCATTTTGTTGGTGTCCTGCGCAATTTTGAAATTTTCAATACTGCGTTGGGTTTGGGCACCATAATAGGCATCCACGGGCACTTTCACTTCACCCATCGTATCTTTTTCAATTCTATAGTCCATATGGCGATAGTATTTAATTGGCCGCAAAGTTAACGGCACTGGTTAGTTTCCTTTAAAAACCGGGGTTCTTTTTTCAAGAAAAGCAGTGGCGCCTTCTTTGGCGTCAGCGGTATCGAAGAGTCGGCCAAATGCGTTGATTTCTTCCTGCAGGCCGTTTGTGTCTCCAATGGCTGCGATATTGGTGAGCCGGATGATTTCTGCGATGGCAAGCGGGGCTTTTTGAATGATTGTCTGCAACAGGCTGTTTGCTTTGGGGAGGAGTTCTTCAGCGGGAGTTACATAGTTGATTAGGCCGAGTTGCAGGGCTTCTGCTGCGTTGATCATGGCGCCGGTCATCATCAGTTCCATTGCTTTGCCTTTGCCGATAAGTTGGGTGAGGCGCTGGGTGCCACCATAACCGGGGATCAGTCCGAGGTTGACTTCCGGCTGGCCGAACCGGGCATTCTCTGCGGCGATTCGGAAATGACAGGCCATGGCGAGTTCGCAACCACCGCCAAGAGCAAAGCCATTAACGGCTGCTATAATTGGTTTATGCGATGCTTCTATTTTAGAGAAAACGAGTTCCTGTCCTTTGGCAGCAAGGGCGGCGCCTCCTGCAGCGTCCAGTTCCAGGAATTCTGCTATATCTGCTCCGGCAACAAAACTTTTTGGACCGGCACCGGTAATGATGGCGGCTTTCATTTCGGGGTGCTTGGAAAAAGAGTCCAAAATGGTGTGGAGTTCTTCGATAACCGTTTTGTTCAGGGCATTCAGCTTATCCGGCCGGTTGATAGTGATGGTTAAAATCCCTTCGTTCAAATGGGTTGTTAGGCTAGTCAATTGCATGGTGTGTCTATTTTTTTTCACCGGTCGGGTGGCACCGGTCGGGTGCCACCCGACCGGTGAAAGGAGTTAAAAGTTGCGGTGTTCTTTTACCCAGCTGGTGATGTATTTCGCGATTTCGGATGTGTTGGTGCCTGGCGGGAAGAGATTGCCCACGCCCAATGCCTGGAGCTGCTGCATATCATCTTCGGGAATGATGCCTCCGCCGGTGAGCAGCACATCATTCATTTCGCGTTCTTTCATCAGAGCAATCAGCTTGGGAAAAACCGTCATATGGGCGCCACTGAGGATACTTACGCCAATGGCATCCACATCCTCCTGCAAGGCGGCATTCACCACCATTTCCGGACTCTGACGAAGCCCGGTATAAATGACTTCCATGCCAGCATCCCGCAGGGCAGTGGCGATTACTTTAGCGCCTCGGTCATGTCCATCCAGACCAACCTTGGCAACCAGTATACGTATGGGACGATTGATGGTATTCATATGGCCCGGTAAAGATAGGCAAAACACCCCTTCACCCGCCGGGTGGCACCGGTCGGGTGCACCCGGCGGGTGAAGGAAAAGTTGTAGTTTGGAGAGATGAAGTACAGAATGTTTGGGAAAACGGAATTGCGGGTCAGTGAAATCGGGTTTGGTGCCTGGGCCATTGGAGGGGATGCTATGGTGGGCAGCACGCCCATTGGATGGGGACCTGCGGATGATACCACCTCAAAACTGGCCATTCACCAGGCAATGGATCAGGGCATCAACTTTTTTGATACGGCTGATTTTTATGGACTGGGGCATTCCGAAAAATTGCTTGGTGAAACTATTGGGAAGAATAAAGAAATGATCATCGCCACCAAGGTTGGGCATCGTGCTATAGGCGATAAAATCGTATTGGATTATTCGAAAGGATATATTGTAAATGCAGTGGAAGAAAGTTTACGAAGATTAAAAAGAGACACAATTGATTACTATCAATTGCATTCTGCCCGACTCGCCCATTTTGAAACCGAAGCCTGCATCGAAGCAATGGAACAATTAAAGAAGGAGGGAAAAATCAGGTATTGGGGACTCTCCCTAAATACTTTTGAACCAGAACCGGAAGCCGATTATTTATGGAACCTGAATAAGGGCGATGGGTTTCAGCTGGTCTATAATCTAATCAATCAACTGGCATTACCGCTCATTAAAAGAGCAGCAACTAACTATGGAATCATCGCCCGTATGCCACTGCAATTTGGACTACTAACCGGGAAGTTTAAACGAAATCAACAGTTCGCGCAAAACGATCATCGCAGTTTTCGTTTAAATGAGGAACTGATGCAATCATCCTTGCAAATTCTGGAAGAAAAAATCTGGCCACTTGTTCAAACATACCAAACCACCAAAACCGGACTGGCTATGAGTTTTATTCTTAGTCAGCCTGGCATTAGTACGGTTATTCCCGGTATTCGTACAAAAGAACAGGCGATCGAAAATACCAGTGGAATTATTCAACTGGATGATACCGATCGCCTGTTGCTCGAAAATTTATTTAGCACATCCTGGCTCCCACTGGTGCAGGAAATGAAGGCATTGGGATGAGTTATTTTATAGAGTATTCTATTAACCTTGATGATTGCAAAAGACGTACCTGCCCGAGTGCATCTAATCCACTATCCAGCTTAACCAGACCAATACCTTTTGCACAATAAAATGTATAAATTCCAACTGACATCCATTGTCCCAGCATATTATATTCCAATGAAACAGTTGTATGAATGATGTCTTTAAATGTTTTGCCTTCAATTGTTTTGGTAATGCCTTTTTCTATTATCTGACCTTTGATCCTTGCAGGAAATCCATTTGCTGATCCGGCATCTTTGGTCCAGGTAAAGCCAGCGGCTTCCTTATCATTCAAAAAGAGCATATTTATATCTGCAGAAATCCCACTTAAACTACCCGCTTCCATAAGGAGGTAGTAATCGTTTTTTAGTTTTCCATACCATAAGTCCCCTTCGCTGGTACCTTCAATTACTTCATACTTATTATAGGAAATTCCATTAACTGTTTTATGATCATCAGATGCCTGCAAAACAAAAATAAAACCTGTTACACTATCTGTATACTTCCATGTTGAACCTTTGGTATAAGGCATATACGAATCACTGGCTGGTACAACCACTTCTTCTCCAGGTAAAGTGCCATCTTCCTCCAGCGGATTAATTTCTTTCTGACAGGAAATTACCGTAATAGCTGCAAAAAATACAAGCGAAAGCTTCCATAAACGGGATAAGGGGATCAATGTTCTCATAATCGGGAAAAATACAGTACGAAATTTAGTTATGCAAGTGATTCCAGACCTTTTTTAATTCGCGCGATGACTTCATCCTTACCAATAGTTGCCGCAATATCAAAAACAGCCGGACCAAATTTGCCACCCACCAGCATGAGCCGGAAGGGCAATTGCAATTCTCCCACCTTGATGGCACGGGCAACCGCCATTTCTTTAAATGCGGTTTCAACAGCAACTGCATTCCAATCTGGCAAGGCTTCCAATACACCGGGCAAATCAGTAAAGAATAAATTTTTGTCCAGGTTCCATTTTGCTTTCACCGGCTCCATATCAGGAGATGCAGGCGCATTAAAAAAGAAACCCGACTGCTCCACAAAATCAGGCAAAAGCGTACAACGTTCCTTCACCATATCAATAACTGTTGCCAGATAACGATCATCTGTAACCGAGATGCCGGCTGAAGTCAAACTATTTTTTACATCGGGCAGCAAACGCGCTGCAGAGGATGCTTTAATCCATTCATGGTTGAACCATTTGGCTTTTTCAAAATCAAATTTGGCACCGCCCTTATGCACCCGGCTCATATCAAAGGAAGCGATCAGTTCCTGCATGGAAAAAATCTCTTTACCGGTTCCATCATTCCAGCCGAGCATGGCCAGCATATTCACGAAGGCTTCGGGAAGAAATCCTCTTTCGCGAAAACCCTGCGTGAATTCATTGGAACGCGGATCGGTCCAGTTCATGGCAAAAACGGGAAAACCTAAGCGATCACCATCGCGCTTGCTGAGTTTCCCGTTTCCATCGGGTTTTAGTATAAGTGGAAGATGTGCCCATTGTGGCATGGCATCGCTCCAGCCCAAATAGTTCCAGAGCAATAAATGAACAGGGGCGCTTGGTAACCATTCTTCACCACGGAAAGCATGGGTGATTTTCATGAGATAATCATCCACCACTACCGCCAGGTGATAAGTAGGCATGCCATCTTTTTTCAATAATACTTTATCATCGACGGTAGAGGTAGAGAAATTGACCTCACCCCGGATCATATCGGTGAAACCAATGGTTTGATTATCGGGCATTTTTATACGAATCACATAAGGAACGCCTTCGGAAATCAGTCGGCTAACTTCTTCTTCCCCCAGACTCAGTGAGTTGCGCATTTTCATACGCAGCTTATGATCATACTGGGGCGATGGATTTTCCGCTGATTTGAAAGTATTCCTCATTTCTTCCAGCTCTTCCGGCGTGTCAAAAGCATAATAGGCATGACCGTCAGCCACCAGCTTTTCTGCATACTGGAGGTAATTGGCTTTCCGCTCACTTTGGCGATAGGGGGCAAAAGGACCACCCGCAGCCGGACTCTCATCGGGCTCCATACCACACCAGCGAAGGGTTTCCATAATATAGTCTTCCGCACCTTCAACAAATCGGGTATTGTCGGTGTCTTCGATCCGGAGAACGAAATCGCCCCCGTGATGGCGGGCAAACAGATAATTAAACAGGACCGTACGAACACCACCCAGGTGTAATCCGCCAGTGGGACTCGGAGCAAAACGAACACGAACTTTTGTTGCCATAGGCCGCAAAGATAAGTCGGGTATTGTTGCGTGCGTATTGATTATTTTCGTGTCATGATCTATTGGGCGAAAGGGAATAAAATTTTACGAACACTGTATCCGAATTGGATCTGGTCAGTAAAAAGTAAAGAGAAAAAAATCTACTTAAGTTTTGATGATGGACCGCATCCGGAAATCACCCCCTGGGTATTGGATGAATTGAAACGTTACAACGCGAAAGCAAGCTTTTTTTGCATTGGAAAAAATGTGGCGCAATATCCTGAAATATACCAACGGATATTAGCTGAAGGACATCGAACAGGGAATCATACCATGCATCATCTGAATGGCTGGAAAACCAATACAGCAGCCTATTTCAACGATATTCTCGAAGCCGGAAAATACATTGACAGTAAACTCTTTCGTCCGCCTTATGGCAAGCTCACCCGCTTTCAGGGAAAAGCACTTAGGGAAGCGGGTTATGAGATCATAATGTGGAGTTTATTGAGTGCTGACTTTGATACCCAACTAAGTCCATCAGATTGCTGGGAATTAGTGCAAAAAAACTATCAACCGGGATCGATTATTGTGTTTCATGACAGTGAAAAAGCGAAGTCCGGCATGCAGTATTGTTTACCTAAATTTTTGGAGGAAGCAAGTGGAGCCGGATACACATTTGAGACACTTAATATGGGTACTGGGGTAACAAACAATTGAGAATAAATGCACTAAAAAAATATCTGAGAAAAATGGGGACCCCCTAAAAAAGAGTTGGGCCTGGGTAGAAACCCTGGCCCGTTTTTAATCCGTACCCTATGAAAACTGATTTAAAGGTAAATTAAATTTTTAATTACTTCAAAGTAATTTCTCGGGAAACCCCATTTACCGTGATGGTGGCTTTATTGTCGCATTCGCCGTTTCCGAAGTCCAGGCTTGCTTTTCGGCCGTTTACCCGTTGGATTTCCTGGGTGCCTGCACTGATCCAGCGGCAGCTGAATGCTTTTTCCAGCGGTTGGGTGGTGGTGCTGGTCCAGGTACCGGTTTTATCTCCAATAGTTATAGAGCCGGTTCCATTGCTGGTAATCTCGAAGGTATCGTCGGTAGGAACATAAGGAGTACCGGATCCGTCGATCATCGTAAAAGTGCGGGTGCGGTTCCAGTTAATCTGGTTACCGTTTTCGCGGCTGAGTTTTCCATCTATTACCCTGGTTTCAAAAGCCCATTGGTTGGCGGAGCTCTTGTTTTCAACGGTATGGGTGCCTTCCACCTTTACCCCATTTACGTAATAATTGGAGAAAGAAGTGGTAGCCTTGCTTCCCGGCAGGATCATATGGCCGGTATAGACCGTGCTGAAGGAGCCTTTGCGGGTGCGGCCATCGCGACCCAGACAGCCGGTTGAACCGAAATCAACCGTAACGGTAATCGGGAAGCCATCGCCGGTTTTGGTAAGGGTGATGGTAAAGCAGGCAGGTTGAAGGGGACCCGGCAGATCGCTGCCGGCCGACTGAAAAACGCCGGTACCGCCGATGGCTACGCTTTGATCCGCGCCCATCACGTTGTTGAAGACATCATCGTATAGCAGTTCTCCTTCGGCTTCGGCTTCAACGGTAGCCTGGGTAAGTTCGGGATCGCGATCCATCTGGGTTTCTTCCTTGTTTTTTGAACAGCTGGAGAAGCCGATGATCAGGGCTGTTGAGGCTAATAAAAAGAGGTGTTTTTTTGGGTGGTTCATTTTCATAAAAGGTGATTTGTGGTTGCAGAATCTTTCCAGATTAGAATGGGTTGCATCCAAAACGTTTAAAATAGAATAAAATTTTCTTGAACTTTGCCGAATGACTTTAATCGATACCCATTGTCATTTATATGTGGAAGAGTTTCGGAATGATGTAGAGCAGGTGCTGTCAAATGCCCGCCAGGCGGGGGTTGAACGGATTTATCTGCCGGCAATCGACAGCACTGAACACGATGTTTTACTGCAGTTGGAGCAAGCGCATCCGGAAATCTGTATTGCCATGATGGGCTTGCATCCCTGTTATGTAAAGGAGAATTACGAAGAAGAACTACGAAAAGTGGAGGACTGGTTGGGCAGGCGGAAATTTGCCGCGGTGGGGGAGATCGGACTGGATTTTTACTGGGATCGGAATTATGATGCGCAGCAATACGAGGCATTCCGAAGGCAATTGGAGCTGGCGAAACAGTATAGGATACCGGTCTCGATTCATTCCCGCAATGCAACCCTGGAATGTATAAAAGAGGTGAAGGCATTGCAGGATGGGGGACTATCCGGAGTGTTTCATTGTTTCAGTGGCAGTTACGAACTGGCAAAAGAAGTGGTGAAGCTGGGATTCTATTTGGGCATTGGCGGCGTGGTGACCTACAAAAATGGCGGACTGCCCGAAGTGTTGAAACATATCCCGCTGGAACATATTGTACTGGAAACGGATGCTCCTTATTTATCACCGGTACCGTATCGTGGTAAGCGAAATCAGCCGGCCTATCTGACACCTATAACCGAAAAGTTATCGGATATATACGGGGTTTCGCCTGAAGAAATTGGTGCGATTACGACAGCCAATGCGAACCGCTTGTTTCAATATCATCCAGCTTCGATTGCTAAATAATACCAATGAGAAAAAGCTCCAGTACCCCCCGCATCCTGATCATCTATACCGGTGGAACCGTTGGAATGGTGATGGATCCGGTAACGGGTGCATTGAAACCGATTGGATTTAAAGAGATCCGCGATAATATTCCGGAGATTGTAAAGCTGGGATATGAGGTGGATGTACATGCCTTTAATCCGCCGATGGATTCTTCGAATATGCATCCGGATGTTTGGGTGGAGCTGGCGGGAATTATTGGAAAAAAGTATGAGCAGTTTGATGGCTTTGTGATTTTGCATGGTTCGGATACGATGGCTTTTACGGCATCTGCATTAAGTTTTTTATTGGAGAATTTATCGAAGCCGGTGGTGTTGACGGGATCGCAGTTGCCGATTGGGGAGATCCGCACCGATGCGAAGGAGAATATAATAACCGCCCTGGAAATTGCGGCTGCGCGAAAAGGTGGGAAGGCGCTGGTACCGGAGGTTTGTATCTATTTTGATTACAGTTTATTTCGGGGGAATCGTTCCAAGAAATACAATGCGGAAAAATTTGAGGCCTTTTATTCGATGAATTATCCGGCTTTGGCAGAAGCGGGGATTAATATCAAGTATAAGAAGGAGTTTTTGCTGAAGCATAAGGATGCGGGCTTGAAAGTGCACCGGAAGCTGGATGCTTCGGTGGCGGTATTGAAGATTTTTCCGGGTATAACGGAGGCAACAGTGGAGTCGGTATTGCAGACACCAGGGGCGAAAGCGGTGATACTGGAAACCTTTGGCAGTGGCAATGCGACCACAGCTTCCTGGTTTCTGGAAGCGGTGAAGCGGGCAATTAAACGCGGACTGACCGTGATTGATATAACCCAGTGTGATGGGGGATCGGTGGAGCTGGGCATGTATGAAACCAGCCGGGGGTTGAAGGAGATGGGGGTGGTATCGGGCCATGATATGACCTTTGAAGCCACGCTGGCCAAGCTGATGTTTTTACTGGCGCAGAAGCCATCCCGGCGCCGGCTGCACGAATTATTGGAAACTTCCTTACGCGGCGAGTTGACGAATCCCTGAGAAATCCTATATTTGCGTCCCGTTTTACCCGCCGGGTGCCACCCGACCGGTGGCACCCGGCGGGTAAAAGGAAAAGTTGGAGAGGTGTCCGAGTGGTTGAAGGAGCACGCCTGGAAAGTGTGTATACCTCTAAAGGGTATCGCGGGTTCGAATCCCGCTCTCTCCGCTGAAATCAATAAGGTACGTAAAGTACAACGTATAAAGCCTGCAAAATCAAGTGTTTGCAGGCTTTTTGCATTTTAGTCTGCCTTCACTTTACTTCACTTTACGGGTACAGTTAGTTGAACGATTCGTTGAGGAACCGTACAACGCTATAAATATCGTTGAGACATACGTGGTCATTTATTAAGGGAATACGGTGGTCAACTTGCCCTGGAAACAAGTGGTCAGTTTGTAGTGGAATAAAGTGATCAGATTGCGCCGAATTTCCAAACACAGGGAGGATAACATGAATCTGAATAGGAGGGATTCCATGGACCTGAATCTACAAGTTGGTCCACCAGAAAACATTCAGACAAAGATCAATCGTAGTGGAATCAAGTGCATATGCGTTCCCTTTCAGCCGGACTTCCAGTTGGCTATCACCATCATATAAAAATTTGGCTTGGTCGATGAGCTTTAATCTAAAATCTTGAAATATTCGCCAGTCCCTATTTTCATGTGATCTAGAAAGTGTTGACTTGTTTATTTACAGCCTTTCCAATTACCAGGTGATACAATTTATCGTAATTAAGTTCTAGGTAGCGCATAGTGTCGCTCATACTTTCTCGATGGGTTAATTGCCCAAAAGCCAGACCCAAAATTGCTTCCTGCAGGTAAACTCCTTGGTTTTATAAATCACCTTGTAACAATTAAAACAAACTTTTAAAATATCCTGCGATGCAAAATCCATAAACTGTGAAAAGGCCATCCTTTTCTTCTTCATTATCAACGATATACGTATAGGAAGGTATTCCAGTCATTTCAAATCGTTGCCGACTCAAAATCCTATTGAACCCGCAACTAATAAGACTTTCAAAGAACTACTATTCAAAACGCCGCAACGCTAGTGTAAATAGATCTAATTTCAAATTATACGAAGTTATAAGCCTGTCTTGTTGTTTCACCACTTAGGAAATTATTTCGTCCGGAAATTAGTGTCTTGTTCTGAAATAGCATGTCAAAAAACTATTTCAGGGCAAGACAAAATGCGCAGCTCTAATCCTCAGATATACAAGCTGTTAACTCAATCGTGGAACCATTCGTGAAAGTAGAAAATAGGGCAATCGATACTTATGTATTTAATTCTCAAAAAGCCAATAAGTCCACTATATGTAAGATGTCAATTCTGGATAAACCGCTAATTGAATCAAAGCAGCCTTATGATTTTGGGCAAACAATCGAAGTGAATATCATCTCCATTGGGAATTCATTAATCAATCTTCAGTTTTTTTGAGTTTGGTGGTGTTCAATGTTGGATAGCAAACAAATAACGGTGGGGAAGCTTGTGCCGGAATAAAAGCATACTACCTACAACCAATCAGAAGAAATTATTTGTATTCGAAATATTTGTTTCTGAAAGCTAAACAATAACAGCATTGTTGTGCTTTTCTTTAGCTATCCCTACATATTCAGACTGAATTAAAAAGATAACCTAAAGTACTAGAAAAGTTGCCAATGACCTGAAATCATGCTAACAAGTACAAAATGGAACATTGAACCTATTCAATAAGAGATTGGTTTTAAAGTAATGCATCTCTTGATTAGTAATGTAAATGGCTTATAAAAGAATTTTGAGGCCGGTAAATTTAATAATGATGATGATTCTATGATTGGCGAAGTTGACAATTGGCTGAATCTCGCCATTATTTATAAAGGTAGTGTTAACAGTAAGACGTATATAATAAGTTAAGTTTTTTTTTGACGTTGAAAATCATTATAAATTGATTTAAAGGAAAATACTCTTTAAGAGGTGGTTGAGCTTGCAGTTTTGGAAATATGGGGTGTGTTATGCAACCCGACTTACCATCGAAAGCTGAGTACAACAAAATGATTTTTATTTCAGAGATAAGTAACCGGCAAACTGTGAAGATGAAAATTGAAAAGGAACTGGCGGGTTTTATCTGGCAAGAGGGTTATACAGCCATCAAGAGTGTGGATGTTTTTCGTCAGGATTTTCCAGAAGACTGGGCTTGGAGAAATGCTGAGTAAGATCCGCGAACTGAACAGTGATGTCATTTTAGCAAAGACTATAATAATCCCACCAGTATTGGAAATTTCAGTGAGAAATACGATAAGTTGCTCTGGAAGCGAACGGAAAAGGAAATTCAATTCCAAAAACCGTGAAAATAACATCCAAACTGTAATTAGGATAAAAAAATTGAGATGCATCAGTTTCTACCCTTCAGGTATTTAAGTAGTAACTCCGGGTAATCGGTCTGGATAATATTGGCTCCATATTGCAATACTGTATTAAAGGCATGAGGTCCTGTAGAGGCCGCGAGGCGGTCAGTTTCGCCGAGTGCATTAAGCCATACCCTTGCTCCTGAGGAATGAATCTGCTTAACAACATCCGGCCGGTGATGCGATTCATCAATATGCAATGCTTCTGGTCTAAATTTACCAAAATAAGGAGCTACAGCGGTATGCGATCGGCTTCTAGCCAATACCAGCACATCTTTATCCCACTCTTTCACCATACGAAGCTGGATGGAATCATAAACAAAAAATATCACAGTTCTTTCCGTACCTGTTTTCCTAACCAATTCCATGATCTCTCCGGACTTGTCGCCAGCTTTTATATCCAGGTCAACCAAAGTTTTGCCTTTCAGAAATAACAATGCTTCTTCGAGGGTAGGAATTTTCTCCGTGGTTACCTGCCCTTTATGTTTGAGCGATAAGGCAGACAATTCTGCATAGGTCAGACTATCAACTCTTCCCCTTCCATTGGTAGTACGATCCACCGTTTTATCATGCATTAAAACAAGAACCCCATCACGTGTGCTGCGGACATCAAGTTCAACAATATGCACCCTCAGTTGTGCTGCGCGGTGAAAAGAGGCCATTGAATTTTCCGGCACATCATTATGTACGCCTCTATGTGCTGCCACCATAACGGTTGTGCCATTGCCCTGCATGAATTCCCGCCTAAGTTCTTCGGTACGGCTGACACCGGCATTAAGATCGTTATGCTGGGCAAACCCAATAAATCCTGTACATAGTGTAGTTAGAAACAGTATTATCTTGTTCATCTTCATTCAATTTAGTAATAACCAATATTTTGTTCTTCAGCCGGACTTCCTTTAGGATCAAGCCGGTCGATATGCGTTTGAGGAATAGGTCGAAGGACATGGAAGTCCCGAATGTTTACGGCATCAGGGTTATACAGGAGAACACGTTCTACCAGTTTCTCGCATCGAACGAGGTCTTCCCATCTGTTCAATTCACCCAGGAATTCCCGTCCGCGTTCTTCCAATATAAAATCAACAAACCTCCCGCTAATATTGGAAACATTCACTTTCATGTTTCCAACAGTTGACAGCATGCGATCTTCATAGCGCCCTCCTTCAAAAGTCCAGTACTGGGTTGTTTTAAGTTCGCCCGTTTTATAGGCGGCACGTTCCCTTACCTGGTTAATAAAAGGCAGGGCGGATTCAAAATCACCTTTTCTTCCATAAGCTTCTGCCATTAGCAGTAATGTTTCTGCATAGCGCATCACCACCCAATCGCGTGAGCCATTTGTTTCATTTGTGGTAGGACGTAATGGATCGTTCCACTTTTTCAGTCCCGGGAAGAGGTAATTCCTGGTAAATGGCAGGTAGAAGTTGAGGGGGAAATAATAAGGAAAGCGATTTTGCAGCTGAGTGGCCGAAGTATAATCATGGTCAGTTGCAAAATACTCCGGCGTAAAATAGACTGCGGTATCACCCACTTTTACGTCCACTTTATTACCGGCCAGGGTTTCAATACTATTGGCAGCTTTATTGGCCAGATAGGCCCAGTAAAAACTTTTAGCAAAGCGGGAGTCATATTTCCGGGTATCGCCAAAAAGTTCATTATAGACATAAGGAGTTGGTCTTACCCTGCGATATGGTCGGCCATATTCTATGGAGCGTGCCAGGATTTTGGTATTTATGGCATCATACTGAGGAACATGGTACAGATGCATTTGGTTTCCGCTGCCGTTGTTCAGCATATCAGTAGTAAACTGAATAGCAAAAATAACTTCTGAGTTCACCTGATTTTTCATATCAAATAAATTTGCGAAATCAGTAACCAGGGAAAAATTTCCAAGATCTTTGTTGATAATTTTTCCTGCATAATGAATAACACTGTCCAAATCAGTATTTTTTGAACCACGCGCTAATCTTTGTTCTGCGGTAATAGCACTGGAGCGAGTCATGTACACTTTGGCCAACTGGTGAGCCGCGGCAGCTTTTGTAGCACGTCCACGAGCCGTAACTGTTATGGGTAACTGATCGTATGCATACACCAGATCCGAAATAACTGCTTCGTAAATTTCACTTATTGGCGCCCGCTTAAAACTGGTAATTATTTTGTCAGAGGATTCCAATACCAGGGGCACTTTACCATAGTGCTGGACAAGGTCGAAATAATAAAGTGCCCGAAGAAATCTTGCTTCAGCTGCAAGAACCGATTTACGCGATTCATTCATTGAAACACCTGGCAGGTAAGTAGTTACCAAATTACACTCTGAAATGCCTTTGTAATGGTAATTCCAATAATCATTAATTTTTCCTTCGAGCGAAGAAAGGGTTCCCAGGTAGAGGTTGAAAGGCTGGTTACCATCGGAGCCCAGGGTAAACAAATCCGTACCGGCATCACTGAAGGTTAGCGCTCTTTCGCCTGAAACGCCCAACCGAAAAGTATTATAGGCGGCTGTCAATGCCCCTTCGATTCCTTTTTCGGTTGTATATAACTGATACGACACATTTGACACTACCTTTTCTTCAAGGTATTTTTTGCAGGAGCCCAGACAAAAAATAAATCCCGGTAGCAAAAAATATAATATGGATCTTTTCATTGTGTTCTTTTTTAATGGAGTTAAAACTGAAGATTGATACCCATCAACCAGGTTACTGAAGCGGGTTCATTAAAACCGGTAGCGCCCTCTGGATCGGAACCGGGGAATCTGGTTGTCAGCAATGGATTTTGCACGCTGCCATATATGCGAAGGCGTTTGGCTTTCAAAGCTGAAAGCGTTTGGGACGGAAGGGTGTATCCTAAGGATATATTTCTTATTCTGAAGAAACTCGCATCATAATAATTGAGTGTGCTCAGGTAATTCAATCCTGCAGTTCCAAGGAGTGGCCGAGGATAGGTTTTGGAAGGATTTACAGGTGTCCAGTAATCCAGTTTCGGTTGATTATAACGGCCGTCAAAGCGCATATCCACATCGTGATAAAGGGTATGACCAACCATTGCCAATACAAAAATGGAAGCATCCCAATTTTTGTATTGGATGGTATTATTCAGACTGGCTGTCCATTTTGGGTCTACCTGACCAATGATATAACGATCATTAGCATCAATTTTAAAATCGTCATTTATATCTTTGGGACGAATATCGCCGGGTTTGAAAGTGGAACCGTTATTGTTGAACTTACTCATTAATTCCAGGTCTTCCGGAGTATTCTGCCAGACCCCGTCAGCTCCCAGGTCATAGTGCACCTGCACAGGTTTTCCGATAAACCACCGGGCACCCACATCATCCTGTTTACCATTGTATAACTCAATGATCTCCTGCCTGTTCATGGAAAATATCCAGTCGCTCCGCCAATCAAGATTTTTTCGTTTAAGGTTTACCGTTTGCAGGTTCAGTTCAATGCCCTGGTTCATGGTTCTTCCGATATTCGACAATACTTGCGAGAATCCTGAAACCATCGGTAACTGCCGGTTCAGCAGCAGATCGTAGGTATTCTGGCGATACCATTCCAGGCTACCGGTAATGCGGTTTTTCAGGAATCCGAAATCTAATCCCAGATTATATTGACTGGTAGTTTCCCAGGTAAGCGAGGGATTTATCATTTCCAGCGGAGTGAATCCCAATACAGAAGCATCGCCAAATACATAGCGGATGGTTGAAAGGCTGCCCCATGTTTTATATGGATTAATGGCCGAGTTACCAGTTCGGCCCCATCCCAACCGAAGTTTCAGATCACTCAGGACATTGCTGTTACGAAGGAAGGGTTCATTGTTAATTCTCCAGGCAAGTGCAACGGAAGGAAACATTACCCATTTGCGCCCTTCGGCTAATCTTGAAGAACCATCATATCGGGCGCTGGCTGTGACAAGGTATTTTTCCTTATAGCCATAATTTAGTCTTCCCATAAAAGAAGCAATGCTCCATTTGGATAAATTACTGGCTACGCCGTTGATGATAAGTGCGCTCCCAACATTGTAATAAAGCTGCTCATCATAGGGCAAATCCTTTACAGAGATGGAATTAGATTCTGTCTTTTCTGACTGCAGGGATTGTACCAGGGTAGCATTCAGGGAATGTGTCTTATTGAACTTCCGGTTATAGCTCAGAATGTTTTCGAAATTGTACATAAACTTTCGAACACCGCTATTGATGGCGCTGGAAGGAGCCTGTCCGCCTGCTGAAGCCGTATTCGCAGCATTGAATTCATAGTGTTGCAAATGGCTGTAGTCAATTCCAAAATTGGAACGAAAGTTCAGGTATTTCAGAGGAGTAATATCTAAATAATAATTCCCCAGGAACCGGTCTTTGTTATTCACTCTTTTAGTATTTCCAAAATTGGTTATTGGATTTGGGGTGCGTGTGTTGTTGGTGGGGAACAGTGTTAGAGTTTTGCCATCTTCGTCGTAAGGAGAAGCCAGCGGGTTAAAACTTTTCAGACCATATTCACTGAATACATCATCCCATCCTGCATTATGGCTGGAGTTGGAAAAAACAGTTTGTGTGCCTACTTTAATAATATCACTTACTGCATGTTCAGCGTTGATCCGAACTGAATACCGGGTAAAATCCTGGTCGCGTACCACACCTGCATTTCGGAAATAATCAGCTGACAAAAGAAAACGGGTGCGATCATTCCCCCCGCTAACACTAATCTGGTGATTTTGCTGTGACCCCTGCCGGATGCCATAACCCATCCAGTCTGTACTGATAAGACGAGTGGGATCATAGGTACCTGAAGCCCATGCCCTTTCCATGTTTGCCAGCATATATGGAGTAGCCACCAACTGTTCATTTTTAAAATCAAGTTCTTTATTAGGTTCCTTGTTATATGTTCCGCCAAGTGCGTTCCGCTGTGCTTCTCTGGAGTATTCCACAAAATCAGCGGCAGACATAAGGGCAGGCAGGGGACGATCTTTCTGTATGCCATAATAGCCATTGTATTCCACCTGGCTTTTACCTTTTACGCCTTTTTTAGTGGTAATCAGGATTACACCATTGGCTCCGCGATTACCATAAATAGCTGTTGCAGAAGCGTCTTTCAGCACTTCGATGGATTCAATATCATTTGGACTAATCACATTGATAGCATCAGAGAAAGGAATTCCATCTACCACATACAAAGGCTCATTAGATGCGTTGATGGAGCGATTGCCACGAATTCTTACCTGGGCCATATTCCCGGGTCTCCAGGTCTGGCTCAGTACTGTAACACCCGAGATGCGCCCTTGCAAAACCTGGGTGGCATCCCCTGCAGCAACCTGATTGATTTTATCTGACTTCAGGGAACTTACTGCCCCGGTAACATCTGATTTCCTGATGCTTCCATAACCTATTACCACCACATCATTTAAATCAGAAACCAATGGCTTCAGTCGAATAACCAATGAATTCCTGACACCCTCACGAATCAGGAAAGAATTGAGCTGGAATACTTCATAACCCACATGGGTAGCAGTAATTTTATATTTTGCCCCACCCGGCAGATTCATAAACTGAAAAGCACCGGAGGCATTTGTTGACGCGGAGGTCTTTTGCTGTCCCGATGAATCAATCAGTGTAATATTGACGCCACTTAGGGGTTCACCTGAAAGATCCAGCACAATTCCCGAAATCTTTTCAGAAGGCTGTGCCTGCGTGTTATTTGCGAACAGGACAAAAATAAGTCCCCCCAGCAGCCCAGCTGCCATTTTTGTTAATGTACTCATATGTATCTGTATTATTTTTCTGCGTTAACCAATATGCCTTGTTTGGTTTTCTCAAAGCGCACACCATTCACTGCGGCCAGGATATTCAATAAATCAGCAAGATTAGAAGTCAGCGTAAGCGTGCCGGTAAATTCCAAGGAGTCTAATTCATTCTGCTGATACAAAAACCGAACATTATAATAGGTGGACAATTGTTTCAACACCTCACCCAGATTTTGCTGAACAAAGACAAGTTCTCCTGGTGTGGGTTTTGTTGGCAATTTGATTTGGTCAATTGTGGGAATATCTTTCCTGTGCGAATTTGCAGGCTTGGGAATAATATGCGTGATCTTTTTTTGCGTTTGATTATATTCGAAAACCTCACCAGGCAACAAGTACACAGGCTTTTTATTATTTAACGATCGATTTTCATGAATCACTACCCTGCCCTCCATCAGTTTTATACGTAACAATGACGGATCGTTGCCATCAACCAGGAAGCTGGTTCCCAGTGCTGTTGTAACCCAATCGCGGCTGATAACCTGGAAAGGGCGTGTGCTGTCTTTAACAACGGAAAAAATAGCTGTACCCTGCAGCCACACTGGTCTTCGGTCCACAGAGAACCGGGAATGCATTCTCAACAAGGAACCAGGATGTAGTGACACCAGGGTTCCATCTGAAAGTCGAATGTTGCGATTGGTATCTGATACATTAGTATGCCAGATCATTCCTACGCTTTCCAAATCAGGCAAAAGATTTTCAGACAATTGATCCTGACTTTCCGGTGATTTCCGAAGCCAGCTGATACTAAGTAGTAAGCCTAGTATAGCGGCGGCGATTACACAAGTTAACAGGGATCCCTTTAGGTGGATGATCTTCCTATCTGAAGTAAACCCTATTTTACCGTGCAGCTTATTCAGGATATCTGCAGACTGCTCCTTTGAAAGGTGTCGCTTTCCTGATTGATAATCCTGCCAGAATTGTTCCTGTAAATCTTTCATCTGGTATAAATACCCGAAAAGAACAAAAAGGGGATGCTATTCAATGTAATCAAATTGTTACCTGTTCAGGACGTCAGTAAAAGATCGATGAGAAAGGCGTTCAGTATGGTGAGTTCACCATTTCGCGTAATCAAATAGGACTTAATTTGTCTGTTAGACTGCTTCAGGTAATCCCGTACAGACTGAACTGAAATATTCAAAAGCGCAGCAGCTTCTTCCGCAGATTTGCCTTCGAACCGACAAAGACGAAATACTTCCCGCCTTCTCGAGGACAAATTGGAAACTGCATCTTCGATAAGTTTTAAACGGAATTCAAAATGGGCTTCATCAACTGGATTTTCTTCCACACATAGCGTATGGGAAAGTTCCACAGGGGAGAGCAGCGGCAGACGTTTTATACGATGCAGGAATTTGACGGACTTATTGAAACTTACTGTAAAGAGCCAGCCGCCAACAGAATCCATGACGAGCTCATTTTTATTTTCCCATAAGGCCAGGAATACATCCTGCAGAATGTCTTCAGCCGCAACCGGATCTTTTACGATACGCAGAATATTACCATAAACAGCGTTATGGTACTCATTATAGATATTATCAAACATGCAAATATCCTTAAGGGCAGGCATACACGAAAAATTGCAATTTCCGCCAAATCTATGGCTAAAAGACGGCCACTTACCATTAAGGAATTGTTAGATTAGCTGTTAAAACAGGAATTTCTAATCTCAAATTGAGTGTAGGTGAGTTATTTGATAAATTTGACCCAATGCAATAGTCCTTTACTGAGACCGAATTAGAGGAAGGTGGATATTACATTTACTTTTTGATGTAATTTCAAGTGGTATGAAAAATATCACTACTGGTTTTAATAATATCTGCTTCAGGCACTATCGTTATTGAATACGAGCCGACCGATATTGGAGGAATATATTTTGGGTATTCACCGAATGAGATTGATTTAAGCCCGGTATAAGATTGATAGAAACGAAAAGAGAAATATAATAGCCACCAATAAAAAAAACAGCATATCTGCCTTAACCTATACAAAACTTAACCAACAGTATCCTTTTTCATATAATTAAAAGCAACACGATAGAAAATAATATTTAATTTACTTAAAAATGGAAGCGTATAAATTACCCGCACAAACGCGAATAGGACATGTCCATTTGAAAGTAGCTGACCTCAATCGGTCTCTTGAGTTTTATCGTGATTTATTAGGTTTTGAAGTAACCTTGATATATGGCAGCCAGGCAGCATTTATTTCGGCCGGTGGCTATCATCATCATATTGGTTTAAATACATGGCACAGCAAAGGTTTGCCACCTGCACCTAAGGATGGTGTTGGTTTATACCATACGGCAATTTTATACCCAACAAGAAAAGACCTGGCAATAATATACGACCGGCTGCGTAGAGCCTATTATCCATTTACCGGAGCGAGCGATCATGGAGTATCAGAGGCAATATATCTTGACGATCCAGATGGTAACGGAGTAGAGTTATATTGGGATAGGCCCAGGGAACTTTGGCCGACAAAAGACAATGGTTCAATTGACATGTTTACAAAGCCTCTTGATCTGGATAATTTATTGGAAAGCTTAATTGAAGAATAATTTCATTATTCATCTGGTTTTGAATGAAACAGCCTTTACTTTAGGATTCTTATTAGAAACTGATTGTGAGGTTACGGCTATTTAATTTTTAAAATAACAGATAGCTAAGCTAAATAATTTGTAGTCGTAACATTAATTCCGTAACTTTTAGTATGCTATTTCGTGGGTGCAGATTTTCACAATCATTTGCATTATCACCGTTCCCTGCAGCAAAAGAACTGGCTGGTTAAACCTATTAATTAATTTTAAACAAACAACCATGAGCGAAATGAAAGGGAAAACGATCATTGTCACAGGTGCCGGAATGGGACTTGGTCTGGCAGCGGCAAAGGAACTTGCAGCACAAGGGGCAAACTTAACACTAGTAGATTACAATGAAATGAGTTTAGAGGAAGCGAAAAAAGAAATTAATAATAGTTTTCCCGACGTAAAAATATTAGCTGTAGTTGCAGATGTATCAAAAGAGGATGCCGTAAAAAATTATGTGGATGAAACTGTTAAATCTTTTGGCCGCATTGATGGATTGTACAACAATGCAGGTATTGAAGGAAAACAAGCCGGCATGACTGAGTATGATGTTAGTGTTTTCAAAAAGGTGATTGACATTAACCTGATGGGAGTTTATTATGGTATGCGTTATGTTATTCCTGTAATGCAAAAACAAAAGTACGGACGCATTGTAAATGTTGCTTCTGTTGGTGGTATTCGAGGCGTACTTAACCAAATTCCTTATGTTGCAAGTAAACATGCGGTTTCAGGTATGACAAAAAATGCAGCCCTTGAATATGGGCGGTTTGGCATCAACACAAATGCGGTTGCACCTGGAGCGATTCTTACACCAATGGTTGCAGAAGCCTTCAGGCAGGTTAATCCCGCAGATCCCAAAGCGGCAGAAACAGAATATGCACAACGCAACCCTGTTAAACGATTGGGATTACCACAGGAGGTAGCTAAAGTGGTTGCATTTCTTTTAAGTGAAGATGCGTCTTATGTAAATGGACAAACTATTGCCATTGATGGTGGTGAATCGAATGTCTATGGTAATGTATAATGTATCCAGATTAATTACAAAATGACATTTAAAATACTGTAATTGTTATACTATTACAAGCAATAAACAATGAAATCACTTAAAGGAGTGCACCACGTAACTGCCATTACCAGCAGCGCGGAAAAAATTTATGATTTTTTCACTAACGTATTAGGAATGCGTTTGGTGAAAAAAACAGTCAATCAGGACGATATTCAAACCTATCATTTGTTTTTTGCAGATGATAAAGGCAGTGCCGGAACGGACATGACTTTCTTCGACTTTCCCGGTATGAAAAAGGCTGTACATGGCAAAAATGAAATCTCAAAAACATCCTTCCGGGTGCCCAGTGATGCTGCCTTAATGTATTGGGAACGCCGATTTGATCGGTTGAAAGTTACGCACACCGGAATTATAGCACAATTCGGCAGGAAAACTATTTCGTTTACTGATTTTGATGAGCAGCAATATCAATTGATTTCAGATGAAGGTAATCATGGGATCGCATCCGGTACGCCCTGGCAAAAAGGACCTATTCCATTAGAGCATGCCATAACGGGCTTGGGTCCGGTTTTTGTTTGTATATCTAATTTTGAAGCATTGAAAGCAATGTTTGTATCAGCCCTAAAGTTTACAGAAACGGCACAGGAAGGACCTTTTCACCTATTCGAAATGGGCGAAGGCGGAAATGGTGCTGCTGTTATAGTTGAACATAATACGGAAATGCCGGAAGCCCGACAAGGCTTTGGTACTGTACATCATGCGGCATTTCGGGTGGAAAATACTGAAGAACTGAAGGAATGGATTGACTGGTTAAATCAAATAAGGCTCCCTAATTCCGGTTTTGTAGATCGCTTCTTTTTTCAGTCGTTGTATGCAAGAGTGGCTCCGCAGATCTTATTTGAGTTTGCAACAGATGGTCCAGGTTTTATGGGTGACGAACCATATGAAACCCTGGGAGAGAAATTGTCATTACCTCCGTTTCTCGAACCGCAACGTGTGGTAATAGAAAATTCTGTTCGGCCCATTGATACAGTTAGAAGTACAAAAGAATTCATCAAAGAATAATACTTAAGTATTGTGAAAGTGTGGGAGCCTCTGCCAAATAATAAGTTATGAAAGAAATACTACAAGCAATAGATGAGAAGGGATATGGTCATTTTTATATAATGGAAAGCGATGAACGGCTTGGCGAAATGGAAGTAAGTATATCCGGTAGCAATCTAACCGTTTATCATACCGAAGTTGCTGAAAAAGCAGAAGGAAAAGGATACGCAAAAATGCTTCTAAATGAAATGGTCGGATATGCAAGGAAGAACGGCTTAAAAGTCATTCCCCTTTGTCCTTATGTTCATGCCCAATTCAAACGACATCCGGAGGAATATGCGGATGTATGGAATAAAGAATAATCACCGAAGACGGGTTTAATTCACATTCAAAAGATGGCCTAACAATATTCAATATTATTTATGCATCAAAAAAGTATAAGGTGGTTCAAGGATCTATACAAAAGGTGCAGCTGTGGAATTAGCTAAAGATAATATTCGTGTCAATTCGGTTCATCCGGGTTATGTTGAAACTCCCATGACAAAAGAAATGAAAGGTTCAAATGATTTTGAAAAAGGCGCACTTTCAATAACACCGATGGGACGAGGTGCAAAATTAGAAGAGATTGCTTATGGAGTTTTATTCCTTGCCACTGACGAATCGTCATTTATGACAGGTAGTGAATTGATCATTGATGGTGGACTTACTGCACTTTAATTAACCAGTTCATAAAACAATCATCGAAGAAAACATCAATGCTGCATTTAATGCTAAAACATCTGTATAACAAATCTTATTTGGATAGGACAACAGCAGTTATCCTGTCCATACATCCTAAAATAGTAATGCAAAGCTTTTGAAATTGAATTAATAATAACCTCAGAATCTCAATTTTATGAATACAACAACTGTTACAGATACTTTAAATACTTTGAACAAGGAAGGTTATGTCCTTGATTTCAATTTGAAATCTGATTGCGTGGAATGCAAATCTTTGAACTTGCAATTGTATCCTGCTGATTTTATTATTGATAAATTCTTTCGTTTTGAGGGGGCCAGTAATCCGGATGACAGCTCAATTGTTTACGCAATTTCATCAAAGGACGGATTAAAGGGTACACTTATAGACGCTTATGGTGTATATGCTGATAGCCTGACGACTGAAATGATTAATAAATTGAAATTTAAAAGATAGCAATTATGCCTGACGCTGAATTCACCAGCAGGGGTTGAAACCAATGCAATACTACATAAGCAGCTGCATTAAAACCAGTGGGACAAACTCAGCAACTATTCAACCAATTGTTAGCTAAAGATCGATGAAAATCAGGTTGATAATTAAATAGACCCCGCCTGATTTTACGCCATCACCTGGTTGAAACAATCGTCAGCAATAATTCTTTCCGATATTGAGTAGGCGTTTTACCTGTTATATCTTTAAAGAATTTATTAAAATTTGCAAAATTCTGATAACCACTTTCGTAGCAGACAGTTGATATACTTAAGGATTCATCATTCAGCAATTGGCAGGCATGTCCTATGCGGATATCATTTAGAAAACGTGTAAAGGATTTCTGTGTACGTTTTTTGAAAAAATTACAAAATGCTGGTGGCGTCAAATTGGCAACACGGGATACGTCGCTTAGCGTAATTTCTTCCTTAAAGTTTTTCATAATGTATTGGTAAACGATATTCATTCGTTCCGTATCCTTATAATTGTATGAATGGCTATATCCTAAATTAGCAAGTGGTTCGTATTCCCTGGAATGAAGTAAGATATCTATTATAACTAAAAAATCGATGATCTTCTGTAATCCTTTTTTCTCCATCAATTGTTCCAGCCTTTTTTTGATACACTCTCCGGTTTTTCCTTTAATCTGCAGACCACATGCGGCTTCTTTAAAAAGCTTATTAAATTTTGCCAAAGTAATGGGGTCGGATATTAAAGACCCAATACGTTCCATCGAAAAATAGGTAACGATAGCCTGTGCATTTTTTGTTCTCGGATTAGTGAACACCTCTGGATCATTAAACCAGATATGTGGCAGGTTTGGGCTCATTAAAACTAAATCTCCGCTGTTGAACTGTTGTATGGAGTCTCCAACAATACGTTTTCCAAAACTTTTCTTCACATAATTCAATTCACAGTAATCGTGAAAATGGAAGGGAGTTGAGAAATGATTTGCCGTGATTTCTTTTACGATTAATAGTGGCGCCTTTTCGGTTCCAAGTTCAATGAGTTTCGCTTTCATTATGCAACCATTTGAATCTTAAAATGTACGATATTTTCATTTTACTAGCTAATTATTGTAAAAATGATTAAAATACTTGAAATACTAGTTAAATGGCTTGTAGTTTATAAAATTCATTAACGCTACTTTTGAAATACTGAACCTTGCTTTTATTCATTACAAAACGACTGCCATGTACAAAAAATTACAAAGTCTGACTCCAGACTAATCAGCCATCTCAAGTTGTAGAAAAATTTGATTTTATACCTCCCGGGTAATGAAAGTGTACGCACTTTCTGGTAAATCGTATTGTCTATATTTTAAACTTCTTTAATTCTTTAGTGATGAAACAAACAAGATGGATGATAAAAAACGCTCTTTATTTAATCCGTACTTTTCTGCTTTGGGCGCTATTGCTATCAGCAACCAACGGATTTAGCCAGCAGGCAACTGGCTCCAAAACAATTACAGGAACGGTGAGAGATAAAGCGGGTCCGCTTACCGGGGCATCCGTACAACAAAAAAATACCCAAAACGCAACCTTAACAGATGATAATGGATATTTTTCATTGGTGCTTTCTGACCAAAATGCCGCAGTGATAATAATCAGCATGACTGGTTATGGCACGCAAGAGATTAGTATAAATTCTAATGAGCCTGTTAAGGTGTTAATGGAAACAGCTGCAAGTTCCTTGGGCGAAGTTGTTGTAATTGGATATGGTACGCAGAAAAAATCCGATCTCACCGGATCTGTTTCAACTGTGAAATCAACCAAACTTGCAGACAGAGTTACCTCCAACCCGCTGGATGCCTTATCTGGCCAGGTACCGGGATTAAACATTTACAATAATTCGGGTCGCCCGGGAGGAAAGTTATCTGTGAACCTGCGCGGGTTTAATTCTATCTCTGCATCCAATGCTCCTTTGTTTGTGATTGACGGAATTGTTGGCGCAGATTTTCAGATGCTCAATCCATCAGACATTGAAGCTATTGATGTGCTGAAAGACGCGTCCTCTACTGCCATTTATGGATCCAGAGGTGCCAACGGGGTTATTATTGTAACCACGAAAAAAGCTAAAAATGGTGATTTCAAAGTCCAGTATGACGGTAATTTAAGTGTAAACAAGGTTGCCAGGAAAGTAGATATGCTGGATGCAAATGGTTATGTGGACTGGTTCAAACGTGCCTGGGAATATAATCCGGATCGCGGTCCGGTACCTGATCTTGCAACAGATTATCCTGATCTGTTCAATGCTAATGGTACACCAAAATATAATACCAACTGGCAGGATGCTGCAACAAGAAACTCTTTATCGCACAGGCACTTTGTTTCTATGACACAGGGTACTGCGAAATCTAAAAATGGGTTGTTCCTGGGTTATCAGGATGATCAGGGTATAATCAAGAATACATACTATAAAAAGTTTACAGCCAGATATAACAGTGAAATTAATATCCGTCCCTGGCTTACTGTTGGTGGAGAACTGGGATACAATCAAACCAAGGCAAATGTGGTGGATGATTACCGGGTAGGTGCAGAAAATGTTACGCGCATGATGCTGGAAATGTTACCCATTTTTCCCATTCAGTACCCGGATGGAAGGTATAGTACGCTGAATGATTTTGGGTATGGTTTTAATACAGATGGATCCGCTTTTAAAGCAGGAATTTATGCGGCAGAAAATCCGGTTCGGTTGCTTAATGAAATGCAATGGATTTTTAATACCGATCAGATTCTTGCTAATACATTTGTGAACATTAAGTTGTTAAAGGGGCTTGAATTCAGGTCTACCTATGCCGCTCAGGTTATTAATCGAAAAAACAATCTGTATGTTGGTAAGGATTTATTGGATTTGGGTGCGCCAACACGCGGTGTTGGATCTGTAGGTACAAGCAGAAATATCTATTGGCAAAATGAAAATTACCTTACTTATACTACCAATTTCGGTTTAAATCATAGTCTGAATGCAGTGGCCGGAGCTTCCTGGATGCAGACCTCTGAAGAAAGCGCTGAAGCAAGTGCAACCAATTTCTCTACGGATTATTTTCAATATAATAACCTTTCTTCAGGTTCTGTACGTGGAGTTCCCCAATCCAATTATTATGACTTCAAGCTGAATTCTTATTATGGCCGGTTAAATTATGCGTTTAAAAATAAATATCTCCTGACGTTCACCGGCAGGTATGATGGCTCTTCCAAATTTGGTGGAAACAATAAATATGCATTTTTCCCTTCCGGTGCAGTTGGCTGGATCGTTTCCAGGGAAAAATTCCTGGAAAACAGTTCACTTATTTCTTTTCTTAAACTTAGGGGAAGCTATGGTGTAACGGGTAATTCAGAAATTTCACCTTATGCTTCTTTAGGAACTGTAAGAAATTATGGTATTACGCTAAATGGTCAGATTGTCAATGGTATTGGACCCGGTACAGTGCCCAACAACGATTTGCGCTGGGAACAAACAGCTCAACTGGATATCGGTTTTGACCTTTCTCTCCTGAATAACCGAATTTCATTAACGGCAGATTATTATAGCAAAAAAACGACTGATCTGTTATTAAATGTGCCCATCAGCAATGTAACGGGTTATAGTGCGGTTACAACTAATATTGGAAGTGTTCAAAATCGCGGACTTGAATTTGCGCTTAGTGGTACGGTGATTGACAACAAGAATTTCACCTGGAGTAATACTGTTATTCTTGCAGCAAACCGAAATAAAATCCTTGCACTTGGGTTAACAAATTCTGACATCTTGCCTGGCCCGAATTTTCTGGGTCAAACGAATATACTTCAGGTTGGTCAGCCCGTTGGAAACTTCTGGGGCTTCCAGAGAACAGGAACCTGGAGTGATAAGGAAGTTGACGAAGCAGCCAGATATGGCAAAAAACCGGGTGATATCAAACGACTGGATGTAAATGACGATGGCAGATTCGATAATAGTGATGCTATGGTTCTTGGCAATATGTTTCCAAAGTATGAGCTTACGTTTTCAACTTCTTTCCAATATAAAAACTGGTCACTTACCGCAGATATTCAGGTTCGGCAGGGCAATGAAATCATGAATATCACCACTCTTACGGTGGAAGACAGGCAACATTATGCCAATAGCTACGGAACAATTTTGAAAGATGCCTGGACGCCTCAAAACCAAAATACGTCGGTGCCCAGCCTGCGCCTTGCCAATGCTGATCCATTTGGAACAGATCTTACCTTCTTTATGGATAGCCGATGGGTGGAAGACGGGTCTTTTATCAGAGGTAAGAGCATCAATCTGGCCTATTCATTTCCTGAGTTGAAAGTGAAAGGATTAGGTCTGGCAGGATTAAGAGTTTACGGAAACGTACAGAATTTTTTCATGGCTACAAAATTCAGAGGGTATGATCCGGAGGTTAGCACTTTTGGTGGCTCTTTTGCGCAGGGTATTGAATTTTATTCAACTCCCCGCCCCCGCACCTTCACAATTGGTATTAACGCAACCCTTTAATTAAGCAATTATGAAAAAGTCATCTATATTACTTTTTATAGCAGGAACCTTAAGTTTTAGCTCCTGTACCAAATGGTTGGAAGAAAAACCGCTTTCAGTGGTTACAACCAACCAATACTACGCAACTCCTGAAGATGCGGAAGCTGCAGTGAATGCGATCTATGCATTTATTTACACACCTTATAATAAAACCGGTTATGATGATTTAGCGGCATCCATGCTGGATATAGTATCCGGACAGTATATCAACAAATCTCAATCTTCCATCACCATCGATTTCTACAATCTGCGCTATAATGCCGCAAGTCCTTATTTATCCAGTTGGTGGAACAGTTCGTATACCGGAATTGAAGCAGCCAACCTGGCTATTGCCAATATTCCGGCTATATCCATGGATAATACTGTTAAAAGCCGGTTACTGGGAGAAGCAAATTTTCTACGTGCTTACTTCTACTATAATCTGGTTAATATTTTCGGTGATGTTCCTATGAAATTGACACCAACCAGCACACCATCTGATGGGTTGTTGCCCAAAACTCCGGTTAAGGATATTTATGAGCAGGCAATTATACCCTCCCTACAGGAAGCCGAAGCAGCAAGTTTGCCAGCAGGGCCAGACGGTTCAGGCAGAGTTTCTGTAGGTGCGGTTAAAACGCTGATGGCGAAAGCCTATCTGAGTATGGCAGGTCAGCCGGTTAATCAAACAGACAAATATGCATTAGCCAAACAAAAGGCACAGGAAGTAATCAATAGCGGAACCTTTCGTCTCTTTCAGACGGATGGAAACAGTACCTGGTTCAATAAGCTGAATAATCCTTCCTTTGATAACCAGGCAGAACATATATTCAGCATTAATTATACACAGAGTATTAATGATGCGTCACATCCTGTTTATTTTTTACCAAAGGAGGTAAGTTTCCTGCGGAATAACTATATTCAGTTTGGAGGTTTTTCTCCGAGTGATGCCTTTATTGAGTCCTATGCGTCAACAGACTTAAGGGGAAAATCTAATCAGGGGTTCTATTTTAATAGTATTGAAGTAGATGGGGATACCTATGAATTTCCTTGGGCCATCTATAAGTTTATGGATCCGGCACAACTGGATGTGGCTCCCCAATCGGGCAAAGATTTTCCTTTGCTCCGGTACGCCGAAGTCTTGTTGATTTTTGCCGAAGCACAAAACCTTGCCGATGGAAATCCAAATCAGGATGCATATGCCGCAGTGAATGCCATCCGCTCTCGTGCGGGCCTTGCTCCGGTAAGTGGGTTGTCTTCACAGCAATTTACTGAAGAGGTTTGGAAACAGCGCTATTGGGAATTGAGTGCCGAAACAAAACACTGGTTTGATATGGTTCGAACCGGTAAAGTATGGAACCCGGCAACTGAAACGTTTGTAGATGTTGTTGGTTTTACCCTGCCGAGCGGCGCGGTTTTTTCCACCACAAATCTCCGGTTTCCTATCCCATTGGCTGAAACACAGGTTAATCCATTATTGAAATAATTGTAATAAGCAGAAAATATGGTAGTGAACAAACGAACAGTAAGCAGGATATTAAGTGTAGTGTTATGCATGCTTATCACAGAGGCAACCATCGCTCAGCAGCGATACATAGAGTATCTCAGACCGTTTAAATATGTAAAAGAAGGCGAGGAAATTCTGGCCAATGCAATAATACGGCAGGCTGGCAGCACAGCGGGTATCTCAGTTAGTTATAACAACGAAAAGCTTCCATTTACTATTTCCGATTCCGGCTTACTGGTTCGCTTGCCCTTAATAGGTAATGCGGGTAACATAAAAATTGAGCAAAAGGGAAAAGCTATAGCGGAAGAGCGCTTCACACCAATGATACCTTCAGATTGGGATTATTTTGGTAAAGGCACTATCCATATCATCTCCTCCTCTCATCAGGATATCGCCTGGATGAATACGCCAGATTCCTGTAGAGAAGAAAGAATCCATAAGATCATATTACCCGCCATGGATATTATGGAAAAACAACCGGAGTTTAAGTTTGGTATGGAACAAACTCTCAATTTGCTTGAACTGGTAAATGAAGATGCAGCATATGCGAAAAGGGCGATTAGCAACTACCAGTCTGGTCAGTTTGGTTGGGGAGCAACATTTAACCAGCCTTACGAGGGTATCGAATCAAGCGAGCAACTGGTTAGACAATTGTACCTCGGAAAGAAGTGGATGAAAAAGGAATTCGGCGGTAAAATAGCAGCAGAAACAGCGTTTAATATTGATGTGCCTGCACGAACACCGCAGTTTCCTCAGATACTTGCACGGGCTGGTGTGAAAAATCTGTTTATTAGTCGCTTTAAAGAAGGATTCTTCAACTGGTATAGCCCTGATGGTTCAAAAATATTTACTTATAGTCCGGGTAATTACGGCTGGGCAGTGTTGTTCTTTAAATATTTTGATGAGGATGCGCCTACCGCAATGGACAAACTGCATAAGGTGCTGCAAAACTGGAATGAATATTATAGAAGTAGGAATATTCCACCACATTACGCCGTGGTATTGAGTAATGATGCAGCCGGACCCGTATTTTATGAAGAGGTACTGCGCGACTGGAACAAAATTGTAGCACTGTCTGGCAAAGCAATTCCGGTTTTAAAATATAGTACCGCTGATGAGTTCTTAAGCACGGTAAATGTACCCTCGGCAAGGTTTGATTCCATTTCTGGTGAGCGTCCGGATCTTTGGCTTTATATACACGGCCCTGCACACTACGAAGCCATTCAGGCAAAAAGACAGTCGGCGGTGCATCTGCCTGCAGCCGAAACATTTGCCACCATTGATGGTCTGTTGAGTAATGATTTAAGTAGGTATCCGCAGAAAGTATTTGATTCCGCCTGGTACTATTCTATTTATCCCGATCATGGTTGGGGTGGTAAGAATGGAGACATTACTGACAGTATATTTCGGGCTTACCTCGAACGCGGAAACCATCTGGCGGTAAATGAGCTGAAAAAATCACTAAGTTCAATAGCAGCTGAAATCAATACTAAATCAAATAAATCTGTTGCCGTTTTTAACGACGTATCCTGGAAACGGAATGGGTTGGCTTATTTCCCCGTTTCTTCAGCACAGCAGGAATCTGTAATTAAAACTGCTGAAGGAAAAACGGTAGCTACGCAGTTTATCAAAAAAGAGGGTAAACAATACCTCGCAATAGATGCTAAGGAAATTCCATCAATTGGATATTCCACCATGTCTATGGAAGCCACAAAACGTGCTGCAAAAGAATTTGTGCCGGTTCTTTCCAACAAAAAGGAGAACTCGTTTTATATCGTTGAACTCGGTTCGGGAGGTATTAAACGCCTTTACGACAAGGGTCTTAAGCAGGAACTGATCAATGACACCAAATTTTCTGGTGGAGATATATTGGATCTGGGTTATGACGGGTTAGATGCCGGAGAGTTCACGATTCTGACGCCGCCCAATATGCGCGATTACGATAAATTTAGCAATCACGTGGTAAACTGGAAGCTGGTACAGGATGGCGAGCTGCTGTCGGTTTTCGAAGCAACCTATAAAATGAATGAGGTAGATTATATACAGCGCATTTATGTGTATAATACCATCAAAAAAATAGACATTGAAATTGATTTGTTAAACTGGAAAGGAGTAAAGAACAGACAACTGACCTTTGCAATGCCCCTATTGGCGCCCAAGGCTACAATTGACTACGATATTCCCATGGGCATGGCTAGAGTTGAGCACTCCGAATTGCAGATGCGGCCGCAGGGTTGGGCCTGGGGTGGAACCTATTGGCAGAAGCCGGAAGAAATTCATCCACGCGAATCGCAAAATTTTGTAACCGCCTCAACTGCTAAATTTGGTTTAACCATGTCATCTCAATTGGCTGTTTTTGACTGGATTGATCCAACCAGGGAAGCGGTTTCCTATCCTGTATTGCAATATGTTTTACTTACCTCACAGAAAAGCTGTCATGGCGAAGGACCCTGGTATTATCAAAAAGGTCGTCACCTCTTCAGATTTTCAATAACATCTCACGAGCCAGGTTGGGAGAACGGTTATCAGTTTGGATTTGAAAGCAATCATCCTTTGTATGCGGTAGGTGTTAATCAGCAGAAAAAAGGGCGTTTGCCTCAGGTTCACTCCTTCTTCGGAACAACAGATCCTTTTGCAAAAATTACTGCTGTAAAAAAATCTGACGATACAGATGATGTTATCTTAAGAATTGTTAACATGAAAGAGAAGCCGCTGAACATTCAGTTTCAGCATGCCTGGAAAGCGGAAGCTGTTAGTACCACCAATCTTATTGAGGAAGAACTTGAAAAGCTGCCGGCACAAGGTTCTGGGTTTCCACTTAGCATCCCTAAACAAGCCATACAAACGTACAGTTTACGTTACCCTTTAAAGCAACAGAAATGAAAATGAGCGGCTCTGTTTATCTGGTTCTTATCTGTCTAACGGCAGGTTTAGGGGGCTTCCTGTTTGGATTTGATACTGCCGTAATTTCAGGGGGCATTAATTTTCTTAGAGAGCAATTTCATCTCAGTGCAGCCATGGAAGGATGGCTGATGAGTTCAGCACTGCTTGGTTGTATGGGCGGCGCAGCAATTGCCGGCTGGCTGGCAGATCGATATGGAAGAAAAAAACTGTTGTATTTATCTTCCTGGCTATTTATTGTATCTGCCATTTATTGTGCACTGGCAAACACCCCGTTCCATTTGGTGTGGGCTAGAATAATTGGTGGCGTTGGGGTTGGTTTTGCCGCAATGGTAGCTCCGATGTTTATATCTGAAATGGCTCCTGCTCATTTGAGGGGTCGATTAGTTTCCCTGTATCAATTGTCAATAACATTGGGCATTTTGTGTTCCTATTTATCGAATGCCTGGTTGTTGAAAATTTCTACGGGTGAACCGTTCAATAACTGGATGGATTTATATTTTATTGATGAAGTATGGAGGGCAATGCTTGGATCTAACATGGTTCCTGCAATCCTGTTTTTTCTTTTTCTATTGCTGGTTCCCGAAAGTCCGCGTTGGCTATTTTCAAAAGACCAACCCGCGGAAGCATTGAAAATTCTAACAAGAATTAACGGGATACAAAAAGCACAGGAAGAAGCTTCTGCAATCAGTGAATCTGTTAGTAAGAAAGAAGGAACCTTGCGCGAGTTATTTTCTCCCCGTTACAGACTAGCTCTTGTAATTGGTATAGTTTTACCATTTTTAAGTCAGTTGGCCGGCATCACTACGGTTATGTATTATGCTCCTGCAATTTTTGAGAAAGCCGGATTTCAAACCGATTCTGCCATGGGTACCGCTGCTGTGATAGGCTTTTTTAATATGATTTTTACGGTAGTGGCTATCTGGAAAATCGACATTTGGGGAAGAAAGCCATTGCTGATTGCGGGTTTCTCGGGCTTAAGCATTTCTTTATTCTTAATAGGGTATTTTTTCATGAACAATCAGAGCGAATATCTGCTGGTTGCAGGCTTCATCTTTTATATTGCGGTTTTTGCAGCGTCACTGGGCCCCGGGGTTTGGGTAGTAATAGCTGAAATATATCCTACAGCAGTGCGTGGACGCGCCATGTCTATTGCCACCCTTTCTCTTTTCTTTGGGTCCACTTTTGTAACGCAAACCTATCCGGTATTGCGAGACGCTATAGGAATAGGTCCAACATTTATGCTATATGGGTTGATCATGATTCCGTCGGTACTTTTTGTAATAAAATATATCCCCGAAACAAAAGGCAAAACCCTGGAAGAAATAGAACAAACCTGGAAGCAGGTTGAACCTGCAAAGCCGTTGCATCTCAAGTCATAGAAAGAAGTGTTATGTCATCATCTACCCAATTGAAAGGAATTACATGGGATCACCCGCGAGGGTACCAGCCGCTTGAAGCCATAAGTGATCAGTATCAAAAACTGACCGGAATTAAGGTAACATGGAGCAGACGGAGTTTGAAAGAATTTGGTGATACGCCGGTAGAAGAACTGGCTGCCAGATTTGATTTAATAGTGCTGGACCATCCTTATATGGGGCAGGCACACAGCAATAAGCTTCTGGTAAATTTGACAGATCACCTTGAGCCATCGTTTCTACAGGAGCAGGAGCGTTTAAGTGTGGGCCCCTCTTTTGCAAGCTACCGGTATAATGGAAACCTATACGCTTTACCTGTTGATGCTGCAGCAATGGTTGCAGCTTACAATAAGGGAGCATTTGAAAATGCGACATTTGGTTTTCCTACTAAACTAGAGAACCTTCAGGAATTCTCAGAACGACTTCCGGTTGGCAAAAAAATAGCGATTGCATTATGTCCAACCGATTGCTGGTGCGTGTTCTTAACGTTATGTGCGCAGGATTCTAATGGGGAAGTTTTTTCATCCAAAGGAGTTCGAACTGAGCCTGCAACCAAAGCACTCTTGATGCTCAAAGAATGGCAATCTTTTTTACATCCCGCTTCCTGCGAAATGAATGCTATTCAGTTACTGGACCATATGAGTACAACAGAGGAGATCGTTTATACACCATTTGTGTTTGGCTACACAAATTATGCACGCACGGGATTCAGAAAGCTGTTGCTGCACTTTGATAATGTTCCCAAGTTACAGGGCTCACGGTACTCGTCTGTTTTAGGCGGCGCAGGTATTGCGGTTTCCGGTCAGTCGACCCGTACAACGGAGGCAATCGCATTTCTTAAGTACTTGCTGAATCCTCCGGTTTACAAAAGCCATTATGTAAAAAATGGCGGACAGTCGGCACATGTTACCGATTGGGTAAATGAATCGGCAAATTTTCTCTGCCATGGATTTTTCATTAATACTATTAAAACCCTGCAACAGGCTTACCTGAGGCCCAGAGTACCGGGTTTTAATGTATTCCAGGAGAAAGCAGCTGATATCGTTTTTGAACACATTACGTCAAGCAGATCAATTGCCTCAACAATTGAGTCTATAAACAAATTGTATAATGAACACTGCCATCAGGAAACTCACCTGCATTGAGATTCAACGGGATGACACCCGACTGGCCCGGATCTTTTTTAACAGACCAGAACAGTACAATGCCATGAGCACCCTTCTTATGAAGGAATTCATTTCGATTCTGGAAGAGTTGGTGGCAGATGAATTTTTATGCCTGCTGATTCTGGAAGGTCGCGGAAAGGCATTTATGTCTGGCGCCGATATCAAGGAATATGAAAAATTTAGCGCTGCAGATTTTTTAGATTTTCAACAACAAAGCGCCCGAATTTATGAGTTAATAGAAACAGCACCTTTCCCGGTGATCGCTGCCATCAACGGCTATGCAGTTGGGGGCGGCTGGGAAATTGCCCTCGCCTGTGATATCCGAATTGCAAAAGACACCGCAAAAATGGGACTTCCTGAAGCGAAGCTTGGGTTAATACCGGGCGGTGGGGGTACCCAACGGCTCACACAACTGGCCGGTTTAAGTGTGGCTAAGGAAATGCTATTACTGGGACGATTATACAATGCATCGGAAATGTACAACCGCCATTTAATTACAGAAGTTATAGTGGCTGATAACTGGGAAGAACGAAAACAGGATTTGATTGATGAACTACTGAAAATTCCAAAACAATCACACAGGAAATTAAAAGAGCTAACCAGTCCGCATCTCTCTAACGTAAGGTTTAGTGACCGGCTGAACATGGAATCAGCTTCCGTTAACGAGTTGTTCAGTTCTCCCGTTGCCGCGGAAATGATTAAATCCTTCACCCAAAAAAAATAAGATGGAGCAGAAGAAAACAGGACCATTGGCGGGTGTGAAAGTAGCTGATTTCACCCAACTGGCACAGGGCCCCTGGGCAACCCAGATGTTAGGCGATTTAGGTGCAGATATCATCAAAATAGAACCTCCCAAAGGCGACTGGATGAGGCATTATGCGTATGGCAATCATTATCCAGGCGGACAAAGCATATCCTTTCTGAGTTTCAATCGTAACAAGAGAAGTATTTGCCTTGATCTAAAAACGGATGAAGGCATTCGAACTGCTAAGGATCTGATAGCGGATTCAACGATTTTAATAGAGAATTTCAGGCCCGGTGTTATGGACAGACTAGGTATTGGATATGAGGCAATGAAGTTGATAAATCCCGGTTTAATTTATTGCTCCAGTTCGGGGTATGGGGGAGATGGACCGTATAAAGACAGACCGGGACAGGATTTACTGGCACAGGCCATTTCAGGCACGCCATTTTTGAATGGAAGGGATGGTGACCTGCCCGTTGTAACGGCAGTTGGGCAAGCTGATCTTTTGACAGCGCTGTTTATCGTACAGGCCGTATTAGCTGCGCTTCATCACAGATCTACTACCGGACAGGGTCAGTACATACAAGCTTGCCTGTTAAACTCTGTCATTTCTTTTCATACCCAGGAAATAACCAGTTTTTTGTCGATGGGTACCCTGCCCAAAAGAAGCCAGGCTGGCATTCCGAATCCATGGTTGGGGGCACCTTATGGAATTTACAATACAAAGGATAGTTATTTGGCAATTGGTATGAACTCAGTTCGAAAGCTTGGCCAGTTGATGAATATACCTGAGTTAGATACTGAAACTTACACAACCAATAATAAGATAGAATATCGCGACGAGGTGTTTAATTTATTGCAGCAAACGCTTTTGGACAAAACCACGCAGGAATGGTTGGATATTTTATTGCCCGCTGATATCTGGTGTTCGCATGTAAATCAATTGGATGGCATGGTGAATGATCCGCAAATTGTACATAACCAGATGATCATAGATTTTGAACATCCGGAAGCGGGCACCGTACAAACTACCGGCTTTCCGGTTCGATTCAGTGAAACGCCGTGCAAATTTTATTCAGCTCCTCCTTTGTTAGGGCAACATACCGATGAAATATTACGAGAAATCAAACTGAAAAAATCTGTATGAAAAACAAAATTGATCTGAACAATAAACGAGTACTTATTACAGGGGCCGGAATGGGTATTGGCGCTGCTATTGCAGAAGCAATGGCCAGTTCTGGTGCCAATATTTGTTTAAATGTTCCGCACATAAATGCAGCCGCTGAGGAGTTTAAGGAATACTTGAAAGACACCTACCAGATAGACGCAATTTTGATTAAGGCAGATATAAGCATACCCGCAGAAGTGGACCATTTATTTCAGGAGTTGGCAAACCGATGGGGTGGTTTAGATATACTGGTTAATAATGCCGGAGTTGAATCGGTAGCTGACTGCCTTGAACTGCCGTTGGAAGAATGGGATCGAATTTTTTCGGTAAATCTGAGAGGCGCGTTTTATGTAGCTCAGCTGGCCGGCAGAATGATGAAAACCCAACAGCAGGGCTGCATTCTGAATATCAGTTCTATCCATGATAAAGTGGCACGTAAGGGATTGATTCATTATTGCAGTTCCAAAGCAGGTCTGAATATGCTAACCAAATGTATGGCTTTGGAGTTAGCGGCAGATGGTGTGCGAGTGATTGCTGTGTCGCCGGGAGCCATTGAAACGGATATGAATAAAGACGAGATTGAAAAATTTGGCAGACATCGGTTTAATGAATGGATTCCGTTAGCACGGGTGGGGAAAACAGAAGAGGTTGCCTGGACCTGCGCCTTCCTTGCGAGCGATTTAGCCTCTTATATTACTGGTACTGAAATCTACATTGATGGAGGTTACAAAGAGAGTACTATTCAATATGATCCCAGAAAATGACGAATATGCAAACGCTGATAGAAACATATTATACCAATGAACAGGGTTATCATCCTTTTTTTATTAAAGATCACTGGCAGGTAGCGCAATTGAATTACCTGCCTGAACACAGCTACGACAATATTAGCCGATTGGATCTGCATGAACAAACCGATGAAATATTTGTGCTTACGAAAGGTCAGGCAATACTTATTGCAGCTTCAATTGAAACTGATCGTATCACGTACGAATGTGTACATATGAAAATTGGTGTAACCTACAATATTCCTCCTATGGTTTGGCACAACATTGCCATGCAAGAGGACGCTGAAATGATTATTGTTGAAAAAAATAATACACACCTGGGTGATTTTATTTACCATCCGTTAAATGATGAACAGCGAAATGAGCTTCGCGAATGCATATACCAGTGCCAGAATATTATAAACTAAAAACCTAATAATATGACAAATAAAAGCCAATCCATGGGGGGCGTAAGTTGGTCAACCGATGAGGAGTTATACAGCCTGATGGAAACTGAATTGTATACGCCGGTCCTTGGCGATATCCTGGATGAACTGGGATGCTACCACCAGTTTTTGCCACAGCCGATTCAACCCGCTTCTCTGCAGGATAAAGTGATAGGCAGGGCTATGCCCGTGCTGATGATTGATGTTTTTGGTCCGCAGAAAAAGCCTTTTGGTAAACTCACAGAAGCTTTGGATCAGCTGGAAAAAGGAGAAATTTATATAACCACAGGTGGCACCATGCGTTGTGCCTATTGGGGAGAAATTTTGACGGCTACAGCAAGAGTTCGCGGCGCAAGAGGTGCTGTGGTGGATGGTTATTTTCGCGACACTCCTAAAGTACTTGAACAAAACTGGCCGGTATTCAGCAGGGGGCGGTACGCGCAGGATTCCTCTGTTCGCACACAGGTGGCAGATTACAGATGTACGATTGAAATTGGCGGCGTTTGGATAAACCCCGGTGATTTGATTTTTGGAGATATGGACGGCGTGTTGATTATTCCAAGCAAACATGAACGGGAAGTAATTGAACGTGCGCTTTTGAAAGCCCGCGGCGAAAAACTGGTAAGAAAAGAGATTGAGAATGGTATGTCAAGTACAGACGCATTTGCTAAATATGGTATACTTTAAATATTATAAGAATGAAACTTGGCCTTGGCTTATACAGTCACATGTTGAATAAAACGCATTTTGATTTTGCCAAACAATGTGGTTGCACGCATATTGTGGTTCATCTTGTAGACTATTTTTATAGAGGTAATCAGGAAAGCAAAAACAACCAGCCTATTGGCGATAACAGTGGTTGGGGAATTGCCGGCAACACCGCTGCTTCCTGGGAATATGAAGCACTCATCGAACGAAAAAAACAAATTGAAGACGCCGGTTTGGTTTGGGAGGCGATAGAAAATTTTGATCCCGCCCATTGGCATGATATCCTTCTGGACGGACCAAAGAAAAAGCAACAGATAGAATTGTTAAAGAAGCACATCCGAAATGTAGGCAAAGCGGGCATTCCGATCATTGGATACAATTTTAGTTTGGCGGGTGTATCGAGCAGAATAACCGGACCATTTGCGCGTGGAGGTGCCATTTCTGTAGGGATGGATGCCGTTGACGAACGATCAATTCCTAACGGTATGGTTTGGAACATGGTGTATGATCAGGATGCAGAGCCTGGTACTTTACCTGCCATAACGCATGACCTTTTATGGGATAGGGTTGCCTTTTTTTTAGAAGAATTGTTGCCGGTTGCAGAGGAGGCGGGTGTGCAGTTGGCGGCTCATCCAGATGATCCTCCGGTGCCGTATGTAAGAAATACGCCCCGGTTGGTTTACCAGCCAGCCATGTACCAGCGGTTGCTTGATATAAGTTCCAGTCCGTCCAATAAACTGGAATTTTGCCTGGGGTCAATTGCAGAAATGACAGAGGGTGATGTGTATGAAGCAACCAGGCAGTACGCAGAGCGTATCAGTTATATCCATTTCAGAAATGTAAAAGGGAAAGCGCCGAATTATAAAGAAGTGTTTGTAGACGAGGGAGATATCGATATGATCAAAATTATCCGGATCTTACGGGAGAAAAATTTTCAGGGAGTGCTTATTCCCGATCATACACCACAAATGGCTGGAGAAGGCGGCTGGTATGCAGGAATGGCATATGCACTTGGCTACATGAAGGCAGCTTTACTCTGCACATAAATTATTCCATATGTTGTTCGTTACGGGGTCATACACAGAGGAAAACTCACCTGCGAAAAAAGCAATAGGCGAAGGGCTTAACTTGTATATTTTTTTTCCTGAACCGCCATTTTTAAGGTTGGTACAACAGGTTTATTTACGTAATCCCAGCTATCCGGTATGGATAAAGGAGCACAAACAGTTGATTGTTGCCGAAGAAGTGATGAGCGGAGAGAAGCCAATCCTGGCATCTTACCTGCTAAACCAGGAGGAGTTGGTGTTTCGCGAGCAATTGGTTCTGCCCGGTTCATCACCCTGCCATACAGCGCTGGTGGGAGATGATTTGGTAGTGGCCAATTATAGTAGCAGTGATGTAAGCATAGTTGATTTTAATGATGGAACATTTTCGGGTAAGGATGTTATCACGTATACCCATGACGGAAAGGGCTTTAATCCGGATCGCCAGGAGGCGGCACACCCGCACATGATTTATACAATTGACGAAAATTCGTTTTGGGTACCCGATTTGGGCATGGATTGCATTTTTACCTATGAGCGTGATGAACAATTGCAACGCTTTGAGAGGAAGGTTACTAAAACAATTCAGTTGCCTCCCGGAACCGGACCCCGTCATCTGCTGAGTCTGCAGCAACATACTTACCTGGTTGTGCTTGGAGAATTGAGAGGCGAACTATTCCTTTACAAAAAGCAAGGGTATTCATACAAGCGTATGCATAGTCTTTTACTGCTTAAGGAGGATTCTGCAAGTGCCGCTGCTATCATAACCAACCCTTCTGAAACGTTCATTTACGTGAGTGAGCGAGACAGTAACAGTATTTATCAGATTGAAATAAAAGACGACCAGCTTAGGCCTGTTAATACTATTCATTGTAAAGGTGAAACGCCCAGAGATATTTCGATTGACCCATCGGAAAACTGGTTATTGGCTGCCAATCAGGACAGTAATACAATAACTGTGTTCTCAATCAGACAATCTGATGGCCATTTGTTTTTTGAACATACAATTGCTGTTGGGAGCCCGGTATGCATTACCTGGCTGTATTCATAATATTCCAGGCAAAACATTGCCATTATCAAAATAAGCTGATTAGGAATTCAGACTTTCACTGTTCCTTAAATAATCAAGCTTCATTAAAAACATAGAAGCCATTTTACCACCCCGCCATTTTGCTTCATCAGCAACCTGGCCGTAAAAATGTTCATCAATGGTGTTATGCCAGATGTAAAGCCATCTGTCAAAGTGTTCCTGTTGAATGGGTAATTTGGCATGCGGAGGAAAAGGACTTCCATAATAAGTGTGTTCGTCTAAAAGTACCGTCTGCCAGAAGGTATACATTTTGTTCAGATGTTGCGGCCATCTGTTCTGTATGACAGTATTAAATATGGTACCCAGCAATTGATCTTCCCTGATTTTTCCATAAAATGAATTAACCAGTAGTTTTATATCTTCTATCGATGTAATATCTCCTTTCAAGCTCATTGATGATAATTAAACAATTGAATAATACATGAACATATAATACATAGCCCAACCCGAAAATCCGATAATAATGATCCATACCCACCAGGGTATGCTTTGCGGAGTTTCACTGCCAGATATCAGGAATCCTTTTTGATCTCCCTTCCCGTAAGCGTTAATCATAATGGGGATAACACCATCTACAATCGCATTTTCCCGGATACCTTCTATGTCAATTGCCGGACCATTCCGTACAACAAATGGGATCTTTCGAATACCCTCTTTTCCTGTAGGGTCTTTGCTAATAATCCGCAGAATATGTTCGCCATCGGTTAGCTTACGCGTATCCAGTTCAAAACTTACGGGAGACAATACCTTCGCAATGGGCTTTGAATCGTTGTCAATAAAAATGAAAATGGTGCTTTTGTCACTCATTTTATTCAATATTTAAAATGGTTCTTTTGATATGATGTGCTGATTTTTCTCCAGGGCGTACCATCCATTTTAAGGATAAGTAAAAGGAGATCAGGGCTATTGCAATCATGCTTATAATAATGACATAGTCCCAGTTGGAAGAAGGCCCCTGGCCATGGGTAATTCCTTTTAGTATTTCGGGTTTATTTCGCTCACAAACCGGACAGGAGAAGGAGTAACTGCATTGAACAAGCATTGCCATGAATAGTAGGATCTTTTTCATTGTGCTGTTGTTTTTAATTTCAGCAAGTCCATGATTTTTTTTATTTCATCCGGAGTTACTTTTTTCCCATCATTTCCCCAACTCGTACGCTCATAATTTATTATTGCAGCTACTTCTTTTTCAGTCCATTCCAGGTTTGTCCCGATGGGTGACATGATACCAAATTCCGGCCTCGCATCATAACCATTCATTATGATGTCTACATATAATTCTAGGTTATTACTCATTACAACGGGACTTCCTTTTAAAGCTGGAAATGCACCGGGTAATCCTTCACCATTCTCCTGGTGACAGCTTTGACAGCTCGCCGTATAGAGTGCTTTTCCATCCAGTTCAGGTTGCTGACCCTGATTATTATCGGCTTGTTTTATTGCTTTCTTATAAAGAAATTCCGGGATCGGGTTGCCTTCCGGTAGTTTGGTCTGCTTTAAGGATTGCAGGTATGCCAGCAGATAAAGCGCCTCTTTGGTTGCAACCAGTTTACCTTCCTTACTTTTAAGATAAGCTGCCGGTACATTTACTACAACATCTGAATCGGATGGGGCTGATTTTATTGTAAATAACCAGGGATAGGCAGGCATTATTGATTCTTTGACTACAATACGCGGATTATAGAGATGAACGAGATTCCACTCTTTTCCCGGTTGCCTTGTTCCGATATCTGTAAGGTCCGGACCAGTTCGTTCCGTTCCCATTAGAGTTGCTGTATTGCGCCATAGGTCTGTTCGATGGATGGCGGCATAATCTGCTGCGATGCTCGGCCTGCTTCCCCAGATTTTATCCATATCTACATTTCGCACTTGTTGGGTATGACAGGCGACGCACCCATTTGAAATATAAATTGCTTTTCCTTTCATTTCAGCTTCTGTAAGCATTTTAGCATTTGGAAGCGGGCGGTTTCGCTGCTGGTTATTAATCGCGGGCAGGATCGCAACAAATAGTGTTAATAGCAGGAATAATAATGTGGCTGTAGTAAAAAGCTTTTTATGATTGTCAAAAAGTTCCATGGTTGTGCTAATATGAATTAGGTGATGGGTTGAATAGGGGTGACCGGGTCTGTGAGTTTCCGGATAGCTGTTTCCTGAATATCAACCTCTTTTCTGGTGGCGACCATCTGATAAATATTGTAGGCAAAGAATAAATGAGAAAGCCACATTAGGCTTCCTCCAATGGCGCGCCATAACCAATAGGGAGCCATCAGCACTACTCCTTCAATAAAAGGTTTGTTATCCATCCATAATAGTCCTTTCAGTGTGCTGCCATACATTAGTGGTATGGTATAGAACAGAAGTCCGATTAATGCTAACCAGAAATGAGCACCCACCGTTATTTGTGGGGCTTCTTTACCTGTCAGCCTGGGAAGAATTGCATAAATTCCCGCCCATAGGAAAAAGCAGATAATGCCATACATGGTTAGGTGGGAATGGGCAACCGTAAAATCAGTGAAATGCCAGATAAGGTTCGCGCTTCGGAATGCTTCAGCAGTTCCCTGCAGGGAACCGGTAAAATAAAAAAGGATTCCAACAAGAAAGAAGGGGAGTGTATAACTATCGCTGATTTTATACCAGGCTCCTTTAAATGTTAATATGAAATTGGTGGTTCCTGCTATTACCGGTATCACCATACCGGCGCTGCCTACAATGGCTACAGTCTGAAGCCACCAGGGTATTGAACTGAAGACAAAATGGTGCGTACCTATAAGGGTGTAAAAAAGGATCTGTGTCCAGAAAGCCAGAATACCCAGACTATAAGAATAAATGGGCTTATTCAACTGCTGGGGCAGGATGTAATAAACAATTCCAAGTGTAAAGAGCATGAACCACATACCTACCCCCTGGTGCATATAATATCCTTGTATAATTGTTTCACCCAGTCCGTTCTGCCAGTTCGGTACATATGCTACGATAGTAATGACTATGGCAAAAATTATGGAAGCAACTATATACCAGTTTGAGATATAGATTTCTTTGGTAGTGCGTCTGGCAATTGTTTGTATAAAATTGATCAGTGTGAGCACAATACCAATTGCAAACATGAGCATAACCGGCCATATGTACTCACGATATTCGCCGCCACCGTTATTGATGCCAGCCATCAGACAAATGGAGCCTATAAGTACAGCAAAATTTATCAGTCCTAAGGTGTACCAACCGTAGTTCAGGTTAGCCAGTTTTGTATTACTGACCCGGGGAATGATATAATACCCTAAGCCCAGCATTCCAAGCGAGGCCCATCCCCAAAAAACTGAATTGGTATGTACGGGACGTAAACGACCAAAACTTAACCAGCTTATATGATCAGCGTCTGGGGCCACAAACTTAATACCGAGGTATTCTCCTATAGTTGTTCCAAAGAGCAACCAGGCTGTTGCGGACAAAAAATACCAGATAATAAGTTTGGAAAGTTTAGGATCAATATGGGGTCGTGCTAATGCTTTTTTCTTGGCCGCAACAATCGGTAATCCCGGAGGTTGATTGATATGAAGGAGTCCCTTCTCATCTTCAGGTGGCATTTTTCCGGATAATTCCTGATGCGATAGTTGGAAATCCAATGCTGCTTTTCTTTTTACGATTTGCTTATCGAATTCTTCTTTGGACAAATTTCCCAGATACTCAGCCAGTTTATCTGCGTCTTCAAGTTGTTGCTGGTCTTTTGCCTGGCGGATGGTGCCCATCACTTTCAGGATCACTATGACTATTCCCAATAATATAGGAAGCAGTAACAGAATAATAGTGATAATTATCCCTGGATTACTCATTGTTGATTCGTTCATTGCTATTTCTTTTTTTATACTCCTGCAACCTGCTTATTTGCCCGCTGCTTAGATTATCTGCCAGCTTTTTGAGTCTGTTTAGTTGGTCTCCCTCTGATCTGGAATTAAAATGATGGCGTAATCCGATCACCTTATTTTTTAATGCCAGTACTCCTAGTACGATTAGTAACAGGAACAGGTACAGGATGACAGTTAAGGCTTCAGGTGATTCCAGAGAAAGGCTGGAAGGAATGCTGCTTTGAGAATAGCCGGTGGTAAAACACGCTAACAGAGCAGTAATAACTATTATTCGTTTGGTAATCATTGTTTCTTATTAAACAGAGAAAAATACCTTTATATCTTTTAATAAAGCAAAAAAAATCAGCGTTTTAAGAATGTGAGCAATTTGTTTTGTTCCAAATTGAACTCATTGAGTTTAGCGTTTTGAAGTATGGTTAGCATGCGTTTTCTTACCTCTTTAAATTCATGATGTATAGGACATGGGTATTTTTCAGAGCAATGTTTTAAACCAAGGCCGCAGGCAGTAAATAATTTATCACCATCTACTTCTTTCACAATGTCTGCCAGTGAACGTTTCAGTCCCTGCTGGTCCAGGTAAAATCCTCCATGCGGCCCTTTCATGGATTGCAACAATTGTTTCCTGCTTAGGTCCTGCAAAATCTTGGCGATAAAATGCTCTGGTGAATCAATCCCTTCCGCTATTTCTTTTATACCCACTTTCCGTCCATCTCTGGATTTTTGTGCAATAAAAATCATAGCCCGAATGGCATATTCACAAGTTTTCGAAAACATTTGAGATAATTAGGAGCAAATATAAGAATTGAATTTTAATAAAAGACAAAAAAGTCTTTTAATTTATTGTATGAACAGAAAGGTAGAATGTTTAGAATCACATTTCCCTGGCGTAAAGAAAAGCCTATGAAATAATCCTGATTGAATTGAAAGAACAGGTGCCGGCGCATTTGCTTTGACGCATTGCTCCGGGTATCCTGACATCATTAGGAGATGGCTACCAGGCTAAACCGGAACTGATTAAACTGTTATTTTGAAACCCTTCGACGTGCTGGCAGTTATTATAAATAAGGCAGTTGTTTTTTGATTTGTAATAAACGGCTGAGTAATCGGCCGGTTATTTTGCGATATGAAGTTTCGCTTTACCGAAAAACTGTGATGGACCCGTATTACTCAATTCCAAACGCAAACATAAAATCAGCAGAACCAAAAAAGTATTCGCCAACACCCATATTTTTTACCAATAAATAATAATAGCCTTCCTTTATTTTCTTTAATTCATAACTTATTTTTTCGAATGAAGTTGTTGAGCTTGTTGCATTGGCAGTTGCCACTATAAAAACTCGTTGATCTTTTCGGATTTCAAATCGAACCAAATCAAAAACAGCGCTTGGGTCGGTACCGGGATTTACCTTAACCACAAATTTTAATACTGGTTGCTGTGCAATTCTAACCGAAGAGGCAGGTCCTTTTAAGAAAAAGCCGGCCTCTGCTTTTGTCAGGCCTTTGGCCTTCGCCATTTTATTGTAGCTCGATTTTTCCAATTCTTTCAGTTCATTTAATTTGCCATCAACATAGGCTGGTTTCTCATTAAATTCGGGTAAGGCCTGCGCCTGTATGGTTGAATAGGAAAAGGAAAGTAGGGCAATCACTACACTACTAATTCGGTTGATCCTGGTTTGTATCATTTCAGAAATTATTAGTAACAAGGCTACTCAATTTTTGTAATGGTACGTGCCACCAGTCTATATACAGCCATGTTTTGTATACAGACAGCATGCAACTGCTGAACTTATTAGCCATGATAACTAGCTGATATTGCTTCTGTTATGCTGTCAAATGCGAAGGATCTACGAAGGAACAACGGAAGATATACGGTAACTGGTAATTTGTTAAAGCACTTCATTCTGGCATAATGAACAGATTATCAGTTTGTTAAAATGATTTTATGTAATTCAATACAAACTCAGTCCCCTTAAAAATTGGCTCATTTTCGCGTAATAATTGGCTCAAATTGGCCAATAATGGGCTCAAACGCATAAAATGGGCTCAACGCTGGAAGCAGGCCATCTATTGAATAACTTAGTAAACCAGACAACCAGCAAGCCGTTCCATTCCTGAAGAACGTAGAATAAAAATCGTCGATAAAACCTATCCAATGGGTTCACAAAAGATAGTCCCCATGACCTGCGATCTTCTTTCAAATCAATTACCAGTATCCTGGCAGGAATTGCTATCGATCAGCAGCTGTTTAAGATAACCGATTCCATCTGATAATTTTTTCCCGAATTGAAGGACGAACGAAAAAAAAGAATCCGGGTGCAGGATTTACTCGAAATGCGATCCGGACTCAACTGTGAAGAATTCTATGATATTGGTCCGGAATGCGAAACGGAGATGATGAACAGCTAAGACTGGGTGCTTTTTGTCTGGGTGTTGAAAGATCCGGGAACCCGTTTTGAACTGGTCGTATAATTCCAATGAACCCTTGCTGGTGGGTGAAATTATTGCAGGTGCCAGCGGCATGTCGGTGATGGACTTTGCTTAAAAATACCTTTTCCAACCCATGAGAATAGAGGAGTATAAATGGACTGTTTCACCTACCGGTTCCGGAATGACGGCGGGTTCCTTTTTTATGAAACCGATTGATTTTTTCAAGGTCATCAGCCTGGTGAAACAGAAAGGAAACTGGAATGGCAAACAGCTGGTAAGTGAAGCATGGATCGAAAAATCCACCAATTGCACCATTAACATTGATTTCTCGTTTACGCGCTATTGAAAAATTCTAAATGCGCGATATGAATCGGCACGTTATGGTTTCTTTTGGTATCGGGAGGATTTGCAGTATGGCAACATTAAAACAGAAGTCTTTTTTCCTCCGGCAATGGTGGTCAATACATGATGTATCTTCCGGATTATAAAACTTCTGTTGTATTTACAGGCAGTAATTTTGGCAATTGGCGAGGTAAACTTCCCTTTGAAATTTTGCTGAAATATATTATTCCTATACTAATGTAGATTTCTACTAGACTAAACTATTTAAAATGGAATCAACACCACTCCTCCTTGAACGCAGGTATGCTGCACCAATTGAAAAATTATGGAAAGCAATTACAGATGCCGGCCAGATGAAGGAATGGTATTTTGATTTGGGCGATTTCAAAGCAGAAAAGGGTTTTAAATTTCAATTCACGGGCGGCGATGAAAAAATTCAATACCTGCATGCCTGTGAAATTCTGGAATGTGATCCGCCCAATAAACTCAGTTATTCCTGGACTTATCCCGATTATCAGGGATATTCCGTTCTTACCTGGGAATTATTTGCAGAAGGAGGACATTCAACCAGATTGAAACTGCATCATACTGGGTTGGAAAGCTTTCCGCAGGAAGATCCAAATTTCAGAAGAGAAAGTTTTATGGGTGGCTGGAACTATTTCGTAAATGAAGCACTCCCTTCTTTTGTGGAAACGGATACGATCAGGAAAAGCAGTTCAATTGAAGCGGCTGCCGAGAAAATATGGGATATAGTACTTCATCCGGGCAATCAATGGGGCAAGGCATTTGGTGATGGTGCATTTGTTGAAACGGACTGGACTATTGGCTCCACTGTAATCTGGACAGATCCGGGTGGAGATATTGGATCCAAAGGAATTGTTGCAGCGCATCGTCCGATGGAATATTTGCAGGTTGATATGTATGATGATATCAATGCGGTACCGAATGCAAAACCCGGGGAATATTCAGAAAAATACCGGCTCATCAAAATTGCAGATCGAAAATTTGAGTTGGAAATTGAATGCGGTCCGCTTGCAAAGAAATATTTAACACAACATGAGGCCATGTGGGATAAAGCTATGAAACTGATTGTGGAATTGGCAGAGAAATCGCGTTAGCGTTCTTCGTAAACAGTATAAAAAAAAGGGAAGCCAATCAGGCGGGGCGATACAGTCTGCTACAGAGCGCGGCTTACCGCAAACTGGCAGAACCCCTACATTTATAAATACGAAAGGAAAAAATAGTTTGAATCTTCAATTTTAGTATATTTAGTTTCGAAAAATTTATATTTAGTTTCATATTGAAATGAAACGAAAATAAATGATCTTTCAAAACTAAAAAACAGATCGATGAGGGCTTTGTCATTAGTTTTTCTAGCCGGAACGTTTTTGTTACTTCCTTCTATTCTTTTCGCTCAGCGGCTCGACAGTTTGCTGCTAAAAAACTACCGCCCGAAATCGGTTTATAATATTCCGGTGACCAAAATTGAAAAGGCGAAATTTCCGGTAATTGATATGCATTCGCATTATGAATATGCAAAGTCAGAGAAGGAAATCAAGGACTGGATTAAGCTGATGGACAAATATGGAATTGAAAAAGTTATCCTCTTAACCAAGGCAACCGGTGCTTTGTTTGATTCTGTTTACAAAGTGTATACGCCCTACCTCGATCGTTTTGAATTGTGGTGTGGATTTGATTATACCGGATACCAGGAGCCGGGTTGGGGTGCATCAGCTATAAAAGAATTGGAACGTTGCGTAAAAGTAGGTGCCCGCGGTGTGGGTGAGTTGGGTGATAAGGGGCTGGGTGAATTGTTTTCGGATCCTGTTGCTGCCTACGGAATGCATCCGGATGACAAACGAATGCAGCCGCTGTTTCAAAAATGTGCGGAACTGAAAATCCCGGTGAGTATTCATACGGGTGATCCTATCTGGATGTACCAGCCAATGGATTCCACCAACGATGGCTTGATGAACGGGTACAAATGGCGATTGGATTCTACCCTGCCAGGCTTTCGAAATCACAAAGCCATGATTCAGACCCTGGAAAATGTGGTGAAAGCGAATCCCAAAACAACTTTTATTGCCTGCCATCTGGCGAATAGTGAAAATGATTATTCGGTGTTATCGAGGTTGTTGCTTACCTATGATAATCTTTATGCAGATTTGGGTGCGCATATGGCGGAGATTGCGCCGATTCCCCGAGCTACAGCAGCTTTTTTGGAGAAGTGCAAACATAAGGTGGTATATGGCACGGATTATCATCCCACTAAAATCATGTACGAAACGACCTTCCGCATTCTCGAAACGGCGGATGAGCATTTTTATACCACGGAATTGTACGGCTACCACTGGGCTTTGCATGGCCTGAACCTGAGCGACGATGTCCTCCGGAAAGTCTATAGTGAAAATGCCCGGAAGATCCTGCAAGACGTCAGACACCAGTGAGACAGGTGTCAGACACATGTCTGAGAGTGTTCTAACATGTATCTGACGCCTCACTAACAGCGTTCTAACACCTGTCTGACACCTAAATGTGGTTCTCCACCCATTTCCTGAAATCGAAATAGGCCAGCAGTTGCCATTCGTATTTGTCGGTCTGGATTTCAGCAATTAGCCGGCGGAGTTTTTTTTCCTGAACCTGCGGCATCGCTTTGCGTTCAATTGCTGGCTTAGCCTGAAACAATCGGATAACAAGTTCTTCCACTTTCAACAGACTACGGTTTTCTTTTTTAAAAAAACGCGTGTAGGTCCGGATTTCATATGCCAGATAATCCGTATCACCCTGTTCATAATAGATAATCATATCCAGCAGTCGAACAGCTTTGCACACCAGCCAGTTCGCCTGTAATTGATGCTGTTGCAGCACCTTGGATAAATAACGGTGTGCTTTTTTCAGCGCACCATTCCGATAATAAACCACACTGATAAAAAAATACAATTCCCATTGCTTCTCTTCATTGAGTCGTGAATAAGATTCAACTACATCTTTATCAAGCTGGTTGATCAATTGCAAACAACCAGCCAGATCACCCTTATTAAGAAGCCGGCTTAATCCATTAATGGCAACTGTCTTTTTTACCTGATACCTGAAATATTCCGGATAATCAGATTGATCCAGCTGCATCAGTTTTCCCAGGTAATAATCCGTATCATCCCACTTGTCAACTCTTCTTAAACTATTCAGAATTCCCTCCAGTGCTGCTAAATAATCCAGTGGCGGATGATCCAGTAAATGCAGATGATCCTCGAATACTTTATTAAGCGAATGATAGGTTTTGACAGCTGATTCAAAATCACCAATCGTGGTAAGAAAATAAGATTGAAACAGCAGGTGCAGTTTCTGTGTGGTAAAATTATTCTGGTGTTTGCCCGCCATCAAAACCAGCTCACTTAACATCAGATCATTGAGCTTTTTTTTATCGCTATCAGCCAGTATTTGTCCGCCTTGCAATAACCTGAATTTCATCATCTCAAAAAGAGAATAATGATCCTGGATATAATTCATGCCTTTTAATAATTCCCGGGCTTTCATTTGTTGATCCACCAATTCCTGGTCAGTAATAGTTGCAAAACCAGTTGCATTCCATCTGTCCAGCTCCAATCTGTAAGCGATGTATTGGATCGATGGTTGTTCCAGTTCACTTGCCTTTTGCCGAAGCTTCAATAGTTTTTTATCGCTTTCCGTCTGCAATGACCGCTCCTGCAACACCTTCACCCGCATAATACCCTGGTATAGTTGAAACAAAGGGTCTTTATTGATTTTTAACTGGATCAGGCAATCCGTTAACTGATCCGTCAGGTAACGCGACAAGCTATCCAGCGCTATAGGGTCAAAGGCGGATTGAGCTTTTTGCCGGAGTAATTCATCGGGGATGCCTTCCTCGCTCAACAACTCAAACAAACGCAGATAATCTTTTCCGCCAACCCCCTTGCCGGTGTTGAGTTTAAAATATCGTTTCTCTGCACCCGACATCGAGTTGATTAATTGCTGAACCGATTTAATTGACATGATTTGCAATAAAGAATTACGAAATGTTCAATTCTACTAAATCGCAATATATTGATTAACAATGAAATAAAATGATAGAATAATACATTCACTTAATTTATGAATCCTGAATCATCGTTTTGTTGGCTTCTCTTTTACCTGATTGGATAGGTACATTTGGTTTCAACGATTGCAAGTTCTCTCATCCATATAAAAACATATGAATTCAAAAAAAATAGTAGTAGTTGGTAGCTCTAATATGGATATGGTGGTGAAAACGGACCATATCCCCGTACCAGGTGAAACCGTTTTATCAGGCTCTTTTTTTATGAATGCCGGGGGCAAAGGGGCCAACCAGGCTGTAGCAGTAGCCCGTTTGGGCGGTGAAGTTGTTTTTATTTCCAAACTCGGCAACGATCTGTTTGGTAAGCAGTTTTCCCAACTTTTCAATCATGAGGGCATAGATACTCACCTAATTCAGTTTGATGAAAACCTGCCTTCCGGTGTAGCATTAATTACAGTTGATCAGGCGGGTGAAAATAGTATTGTTGTGGCTTCCGGGGCAAACGCCAACCTCCAAAATGCTGATCTGAAAGGAGCACTTCCCACCATTGATACAGCAGGCATTGTGTTGCTTCAATTAGAAATTCCCATCGAAACAGTTGACTATGTGGTTAATTATGCATCCGCCAATGGTGTACGCGTAATTCTTAACCCTGCTCCCGCGCAGGTGCTTAGTCCGGAACTATTGTCCGGAGTTGATATTCTTACCCCAAACAAAACAGAAGCCGGTATGTTGGCCGGAATGGAAGTGACAAGTATGGAAACGGCTGGAGATGCTGCACGGATTATTTGTGAGAAAGGCGTCAAACACGTTGTGGTTACGATGGGTAGTTTGGGGGCTGTGATTTGTGAAAATGGGGAACTCTCTGTTCAGTCTGCCAGAAAGGTTGAAACTATTGATTCAACTGCCGCCGGTGATGTCTTTAACGGCGCGCTGGCAGTGGCACTCGCAGAAGGCAAAGAATTGAAGGAAGCTGTGGCTTTTGCATGCGATGCAGCCTCGATATCCGTCACCCGATTAGGCGCCCAATCTTCCATTCCTTATCGAAATGAACTGATTGCCGCCCAGTTGCAACTGGCTGGTGCCTAATTATAACAGAATTGTACGCTTTGCTCACCAATTGAATTGCTGCCTATGTTTATCATTCAAAGTTATCCGCTCGCGATCCTGTTTTGTTTTATTACCATGCTCTGCTGGGGTTCCTGGGCAAATACGCAAAAACTTACAACAGGCAAATGGCCTTTTGAATTATTCTATTGGGATTATGTACTGGGCATCCTGGCATTCTCCCTGCTGGCTGCACTTACAATGGGAAGCATTGGTGCCGGAGGTCGCCCATTTCTGGAAGATTTGCAACAGGTGTCCGGTGGAAATTTCCTGAGCGCGCTTATTGGGGGTGCCGTATTCAATCTGGCGAATATGATGCTGACGGCAGCTATCGCCATAGCCGGTATGTCGGTGGCCTTTCCAATTGGAATTGGTCTGGCATTAATTATTGGTGTGCTGGTAAATTATAGCGGTACTGAAAATGGAGATCCAGTTTTGCTTTTCACAGGTGTTGCATTGGTAGCGATGGCAATTGTGCTGAATGCGGTTGCCTATGGAAAAAAATCCAACACATCTCAGAAACCTGCTACCAGGGGTATTCTGCTTTCTGTTGTAGCCGGTTTATTAATGTCTTTCTTTTACAAATTCATTGCAGTGAGTATGGATCTTGAAAATTTTCAACAACCTGCTGCGCAAAAAATGACACCTTATACCGCCTCTGTTGTCTTCGCTCTCGGTATAGTATTAAGTAATCTGTTTTTCAATTCCTACCTCATGAAAAATCCATTGAGCGGCCATTCACTTTCTTATAGCGATTATTTCAAGGGACGTTTTTCATTACATCTGATTGGTTTGGCTGGTGGCGCTATTTGGGCACTCGGCAACCTCTTTAACCTGATTGCTGCAGGAAAAGCAGGCGCTGCCATCTCCTACGGACTTGGACAAGGTGCCACACTCGTTGCAGCAATCTGGGGCGTATATATCTGGAAGGAATTTTCCGGTAGTCCGCCTGTTGTAAAAAAACTCATTTCAGCCATGTTTCTTTTGTTTATTGCCGGCCTCTCTCTTGTTATTGCAGCCGGCCTCTAAACTGCTGTTGATACTTCAAATTCTCCAACATAAAACGATCTGACCATGCGTACATTTTCTTACTGCTGGCTGCTATATTGCTGCCTGTTCGTTCTCTGGGGTTGCCAAAAAGACGATGCACCCGCTCCAATTCCCATTGCTCCAATTCTTAAGGAGATAGTTTTTCCTGGTATTAATGAGGTTATGCCGGGCCGCGAAGCCACCATAAGAGGTAAGGGCTTTGATCCGGATGATAAAATCTTCCTGGAAAATGAAACTGCCATGACAGAAGCAGAAGTTACTTCTGTTAATAATCAGGAAATCCGATTCCTGGTTCCTGAAGATGCAGGAGGCGCCTATACCGTAACAGTGGAGCGGCATAACCTGCAAACCACGCTCGATGGAGAATTGATTGTTCCGCTTGTTGTGGTTATTGACAATCTTTCCATGCCAACCGGTACTTCGGCTTCCGGTTCTGTCATTTCAATTGGTGGGGAAGGTTTTCAGAATGGCGACGAAATTCAGCTTACCGCAGCTTTTTATCCGGAGGGTAAAATTATTTCGATTCCTGTTACTGTTTCGGGAGAAGGCATTCAATTCGAAATTCCTTCTGAAGCGTATGGACAAAATACGGTTACAATCGTTCGGGGTCAACGCAGATCCACCCTGGGTACTATTGGAATTGAAGTGCAGGTTGGTGATGAAATCGGTGGTGGTATTGTTTATTACGTTGAATCGAATAAGATACATGGCTTTATTGTTCATAAAGAAAATCTTGGTACCGCTACGGAATCATTTGGTCCCGGATTGGCACTTTCAGGTGCGGCAGGAACAGGTAAAGCAATTGGATCCGGCAAATCAAATACCGCTAAACTACAAACCAGGATGGCGGCATTCAGGCAGAATAATAATAGCTGGAATTCAAAAAAAGCGGCCTTTGAATTGTGTGATGAACTAACTGTTACAAGTAATAATGAAGTATATGCAGACTGGTTTCTTCCCTCCCAGGAAGAATTGATTGAGTTGTTCAAAGTTAAAGATATGCTTTGGACAAAAGGTGCCGGAATGCCTGCCAATAATTACTGGTCATCCAGCGAAGCGGATGGTGATGCTGCCGGCTGGGCTGCGTTTTATGTCAATTTTTATGAACCGGTAAATGTTGTGTCTGGCTTTGTTGATAAAGAAGGCTGGAAGATTGGTATTCGTCCTGTTCGATATTTCTAAGATTTTTCAATCCATCAATTTCAAAAAATGTACAAACAACTAACGATACTTGTGCTGGCATTGATCTTAACTGCCACTGCATGGGCACAAAACAGGATCAGCGGACTGGTTACAGATGGTAATCAGCAACCATTGGCAGGTGCAACCATTTCACTCAAAAATGGTCCATCGCTGACCACCACCGATTCAACCGGTAAATTTTCTGTCACATTGAATCGTGGACAGCTTATTCAAATCAGTTTTACGGGTATGGTGGCACGCACCATCACTATTACGGATGAAACATCACTAAATATTTCTCTTCAGAACGCTGCCGTAAACCTGGATGATGTGGTAGTGGTTGGATATGGGTCCACCAAAAAATCTGATCTCACCGGATCTGTTGCCACCATCAAAGCAGATGAATTAAAGAATGCAAAAGTGGGCACAGCTACCAGTGCATTGCAAGGACTTGCTGCCGGTGTTTTTGTAACTACCGGTTCAGTGAAACCCGGAGGAGATGCCTCTGTGGTAATCCGTGGATCGGGTTCTCTCCGTGCAGGAAACAGTCCGCTTTATGTGGTGGATGGTATTCCTGTGGAAGGAGGTCTCCAGGATTTATCACCGGGCGATATTCAATCCATTGAAGTGCTGAAAGACGCATCTTCCGCTGCCATCTATGGATCCCGTGGCTCCAATGGAGTGATACTTGTTACCACCAGGCAGGGAACCAAAGGGCAGGCCCGCATCACACTCAATCTCAATGGAGGTTTCCAGAAAATGATGAACAAACAAAAACTCATGAATGCCCAGGAATATTATCAGTTGGCAACAAGAGCAATTCCTGATTATAGCTGGACTACCGAAGAGCTCAGGTATTTAAGTCGCGGTGAATCTACCGACTGGCAGGATGCCATCACGCAGGATGGAAAATATTCCAATTACAATCTTGGTATATCAGGTGGAAATGAAACGGTTAAACATTTTTTAGGTGCAGATTTCTATGACCAGCAGGGAACCATCAAAAACTCCTCTTTCCGCAAAGTTACTCTCCGATACAACATGGATGCGCAAACGAATAAATGGTTGAAAACGGGCTTGCGTTTTAATATTATTGAATCATCCCTTAAAAATATCAATGAAGAAGATGATTCGGGATATGGTACCATGTTCAGTGCCATCAGTTCACAACCAACAGCTCCTGTTTACCTGGATAATGGAGACTATTTTGATGGATTTCTGAATACAAAGGCAAACCCGGTAGCCATTGTTGATCTGCTGGATAAAGTGACAAAAAAAAGCAGGGCAGTGGGATCTGTTTATTTTGAAATTGAACCAATCAAAGGACTGAAGATCCGATCAGATAACGGCGGTGAACTGGAATTTTTTAATGTAAACTCCTATGAGGATGGCCGTATGGGACAACATTATCCGGATGGCGGGCATGCTGTTAAATTCAATGGTAAAAAAAGGTATATGCAATCGGAGAATACGGCTACTTATCAGTTTGATCTGAATGATAGTCATCGCTTTACTGTATTAGGTGGTTTCTCCGCATCCAAATACACCTATGAAAGCACAACCGCAGATTCCAAGAATTTATCTCCGGTTTTAGGATATGATAACCTGGGTGGTGCGCAGAACCATGGTCCAAATGGCTCCTATGCTTCTGCATCTACGCTGACTTCTTTTTATGGCCGGGTGAATTATAATTTTGATGATAAGTATCTGTTTACGGTAACGATGCGACAGGATGGATCATCCCGATTTGCTCCGGGAAAACAATGGGGCTTTTTTCCATCAGCTGCATTCGCCTGGAGAGTTACCAACGAAGCTTTTATGGAGAAGCAGGAGATCTTCAGTGAATTGAAATTACGCGCCAGTATTGGTCGTTTGGGGAATCAGAATATTGGAGATTATGCCTATGCTGCAACTATTAGTCAGGGTGGTGAATGGTCTGATTATGTATTTGGGGGAAATCTGGCAACAGGTTCAGTACAAAACACTATCAGTAATCCCAATTTAACCTGGGAGAAAGCCAACCAGATTGATCTGGGTCTTGATTTTGGAATACTGAAAAACAGGATAGCCGGTACGGTGGATGTTTACTATAAGAAAACAACGGATCTGCTTTGGCTGGTACCACTTCCAACCGAATCTGGTTTTGATAACTCTCTTACCAATATTGGACAAATTAATAATAAGGGAATTGAATTCAGTTTAACTACCATAAATATTAATACCAAAAATTTCTCCTGGAGAACATCCGGTAATATTTCCTTTAATGATAATAAAATTGCTGAACTGTATAATGGTAAAACAGATGTGAATAAGTCCCTTTTCGTAGGTAAACATATCAATACCTATTATACCTTACAGGCAGATGGAATTTGGCAGACAGATGAAACTTCAAAAGCTGCCGGCTACAATGCCCAACCGGGCGACAGAAAAGTAAAAGACCTGAACAATGATGGGGTTATTAATGGCGATGACAGGGCCTTCTCCGGAATCAGTGTGCCTAAATATTATGGAAGTTTCACCAATACATTCCGGTACAAAGGAATTGAGTTAATTACTTTTTTCACCTACGCAGGTGGACACATGATCAACAATTCACTGAATCGTTATTTAAATTCTTTCAACACCTGGGGTAATATGAGTCAGGAATATTTCAATGGTTATTGGACCCCGAGTCGACCAAGTAACCGATATCCTGCACCACGTGTGGGAAGTCCATATAGCAATGGCGATGGTACCAATGCAAATCTGCAAAAAGGTGATTACCTGCGCTTAAGAAATATTGAACTGGCTTATCAGTTTCCGGCAAATAGTTTTGTTCGAAAAATAAGTTCTACTGGTATGCGTGTTTATGCATCTGTACAGAATGCAGTAACCTGGACCCGTTTTACAGGATTTGATGTTGAATCAAGTGATAACACCAATCCTTATCCGAATGCCCGCAGTTTTATTGCCGGTTTATCTATTAACTTTTAATTGCTGAGCCATGAAAAAAATAAATCTTCTTCTTTGTTTGTCAATTTTAGTGTTGACAGGTTGTCAGAAATTTCTAACTGAAAATCCACGAAGCATTCAAACTCCCGAGAACGCCTATACTACACCGGAAGAATGGCAAAAGACCCTCAACGCAGCCTATGCTGCCATGCAGCGGGTATTTGTAGGAAAAAATACCATTACACTGAGTGAATTCGGAACAGATGAAGTAGAACCCTATGATTTGGGTTGGGCTGCTTATTCCGAATTGAAGATGTATACATTTAATGCCCAGCATCCTTTTTTTCAGGATCATTACCGGGTATGTTATGAAGGTGTAAAGCGAAGCAATGCTGTTATTGATATGCCGGAAGGTGTAGTGAATGCAGCCACCCGTGAACTAATGATTGCGCAGGCTAAATTTCTTCGCGGACTCTATTATTTTGATTTGGTGAAAATGTATGGTGGTGTTCCTCTGTGGATAAAATCATCTATTGATGATGAAATCATGAAACCTCGGGCAACTGCTGATCAGGTGTATGAAGTGATTACTCAGGATATGAAAGATGCGGAAGAGGTTTTGCCGACCACCTGGCCAAATGCAGCAGATAAAGGTCGTGCTACAAAGTATGCCGCACAGGCATTTTTAGGTCGGATCTATCTGCAATGGAATAAACCAGACCAGGCATTGGAATACCTGAATAAACTGGATGGCAAATTTCAACTGTACGCGAATCTGAAAGACATCTTCCATCCGAAAAATAAGAATGCTGAATTTGAGAACATCTTCGAAGTTCAATTCCGTCATTCTGGTTCATGGGGATTGGAAGGAAGTATTCAGCATAGTTACTGGGGACCGCGTGGAGTTGGTGGTCCCACAAATTTTGGAGGCTGGGGTGGCTTTGGTCCAACCAATTATGTATATAACAGCTATGAGGCAGGTGATAAAAGAAAACAGGCATTTTTTCTTCCTGAATATATGGGTGTTACGCAATCGCCCGCAACGAATAATAAATTCTGGGATTCTGAACATGGAAATGTAATTGAAGATGACAACCTGAATTTTATTCTGATGCGATATGCAGATGTATTGTTGATGAAAGCCGAAGCACTGAATGCAACGGGTGATCAGGGAAATGCTAAATATGAAGCAATCAATCAGGTGAGAAGAAGGGCAGGTGTGAATGATATTCTGGCCAGCGAAAATCTATCACAGCAGGCTTTTGCAGACAGGGTCTTACAAGAGCGCCTGCATGAACTTTGTTTTGAGCATCTTCGTCGGTTTGATCTGATCCGATTTGGAAAATTGAAATCACACCTGGCTGATCGGGTAGGAATAACAATTCAGGATTACCATAACCTCTATCCAATTCCACAGAGTGCAATGGATGCCAACGACGCTATTTCAGAAAATAATCCAGGTTATTAACCGAATAAATAATTGTAGTATGAATATGTCTTTCCGAATGAAAACAGGGTTTGCTGCATTGGGACTTTCAGTTGTTCTGTTTGCCTGCAGTAAATTGGGACCGGAAAAATTTCCACCAGGTACAATTGAGCCTAATTTGACGGTGGAAAATGGAATGGTTAAAGTAAGGCCGGTTGAATTCACCGGCGCCATTCGTAATCCGATGAAGGGATTCCGTGAGTTTATTGGCGCAGGAGTAGATCCAAAACGAAGCGAATATCCCTATCCGTATGGATCCATGATTAAGGAATATATGCAGTGGAATATGTTGGAAGATAATGCGGGGGATGGTGTGGAAAAAATCATTGCCTATTCGAATCATAGATGGGAAGGGGTGGAGGATATTAATATGAAAGTGATTCCACGTATTTATATTGTTTGGATGGAGCCCTGGCATGGTGGTGTTGCAAAGAATACCTATACGTCTCATCCGGATGACCTGAATGGCTGGCACTGGCCATCTGATATACCCGGACAGGTTCGTCCGGCTGATCACTCCCAGCCCATTACGGGTGGATACTTTGATCCCAGTTTTCAGGATCGTGTAAAAGCATTGGTGGCAAAAGCTGGAGAAGCATGGGATAATGATCCAAGGGTGGCCTATGTTGAGATGGGTATAATAGGTGAGTGGGGTGAACACCATGATCCAAATATTTCTACCTATTGGACGCCGCATGATGAGCCGGAACATGTAGCGAATCGTACCTGGATCCCTGGTTTGGAAAAAACATTGGGCGATGCGTTTACCAGTGCATTTAAGAATAAAAAAGTGATGGTCCGATATGCCTATGATTTCAAGGAGTATGAGTTTGGTATTTATTGGGATTCCTGGTCGCAGCCGGAAGAACAGGATAGAGGATACAATGAAATGAAAAAATTGGGTGATCGTTGGAAAACACAACCGATTGGCGGTGAAATAACCTGGAACTGGGGTGGCTTATCAAAATTTGATTCTTTTGAAGAAGTGGTTCAGGATGATGCAACACGTGCTGAAGTAATTGAGCAAATCAGAAACCTGCACAACAATCATTTGGGTGGTATTACCTGGGCTGATTTTAACAGCCGTGAATTCCGTCCACATGCTGAATTATTGCAAAAATCGATGGGGTACAATTATGTTATTTCTGAATTTAATTATCCTTCCAGCATTCAAAAGGGACAGCCATTTTCTGTTTCCTTTAAAGTAACCAATAATGGCTCTTCTCCATTTTATTATGACTGGCCGGTTGAGATTGCTTTATTGAACAAGCGAACCAAAAAGAAAGTGTGGGGTAAGACGCTCAACAGTGTTAAAATATCTCAATGGATGCCGGGAGAAAATTGGGACAAGTCGGCCAATGCTTATCAGGTTCCGCCTCCGGAATACAGTATTGAAGAATCATTAACCCTGGATATTGATTTAACAGAAGATGAATATGTACTGTCAATTGCCGTTTTGGATCCTGCAGGTATGCAGCCCTCCCTTCGGTTTGCCATGCTGAATTATTTCACTGGTGGGCGTCATCCGATGGGATATATTGGAATAGGTAAAGAACTTTCCAATTATGAAATCCCGGAAACAGATTTCAAGGATATGCTCACTGACCGAACCTTAAAATACAGTAAACAATGATAGCTGTACGAAATCAATATTTCGGCTATTGCTTACTGCTGGCTGTTGTTTTCAGTTTGTCATCCTGCAAAACAGTGGATACTTCAGGAAAGGATGTATTGGTGGAGAAAGGGTTGGTTACTGTACAATTGCAGGAATATCCCGCAGCGTTTCGAAATCCGATGAAAGGCTTTCGGGAGTTTTTTCAGCCGGGGGTTGATAAAATCCGGGAAGAATATCCCTATCCGTATGGTTCCATGATTAAGGAGTACATGCAGTGGAATATGCTGGAGGATGATCCATCAGATGGGGTTGAAAAAATTATTGCCTATAGTAATCATCGTTGGAAAGGTGTAGAGGAGATGAACATGAAAGTGATTCCGCGGGTATTTCTGGTTTGGGTGGAGCCCTGGCATGGTGGCAGGAAAAAGAATCCGGATAACCCGGATGATTTGACAGGATCCCACTGGCCGAAAGGGATTCCTGAACAAACGGGACCATACAAACAAATTCCCGGTTCGGTTGGTGCAATGGTGGATCCGGCAGATAAAAACACACCTATTACTGGTGGGTATTTTCACCCTGATTTTCCGGCAAGGGTTCAGCAATTGGTTAAGAAATTGGGGGAGGCCTGGGATAATGATCCTAGAGTGGCCTATGTTGAAATGGGGATTGTGGGGGAATGGGGTGAACATCATGATCCGGATTTATCAACCTACTGGCCACCTCACGATGAACCGGAGCATGTGGTTAACAGAACCTGGGCACCCGGATTGGAAAAAGTATTGGGCGATGCATTTAAGGCAGCGTTTAAAAATAAAAAAGTAATGGTTCGGTATGCCTACGAATTCAACGACTATGAATTTGGAATTTATTGGGATTCCTGGTCGCAGCGGGAAGAAGAAGTAAGAGGATATCAGGAAATGATGAAACTGAAAGATCGTTGGAAAACGCAACCCATTGGTGGTGAAATAACATGGAATTGGGGAAGCCTGCAGAAATTTAAATCATTTGAACAGGTGGTAAAAGATCGGGAATATTTTACGCTTACCATGCATCAGATTCGGAATCTGCACGCCAATCATTTGGGGGGAATTACCTGGGCGAATTTTAAGGATACGGCATTTCTGCGGGTAGCAGATTCATTGCAGCAGGCAATGGGATACCGGTTCGTGCTTATGAAAGCCAGTTTTCCAACCCAAATTAAAAATGGTAACAATGCGGAACTTTCTTTTCAACTAATCAACAAGGGATCCTCTCCATTTTATTATAATTGGCCGGTACAGGTATCGCTGCTTGATCCGCAGACCAGGAAGCCGGTATGGAGCAGGGAACTGAAGGATATCGACATACGAAGCTGGATGCCGGGAGAGGATTGGGATTCTACTTCGGGCGTTTACCGTAAACCGGCGCCGGTTATTGAAGTGAAAACTGATTGGATGGTTGATAAAGTTCCAACAGGTAAATATATTCTGGCACTCAGTATTGTGGATCCTTCCGGTTTGGAGCCTTCGCTGCGATTTGCAAATTTATCCTATTATACAGGCGGATATACGGTACTGGGTTATATTGGAGTGGAAAAAGAGTTGGAGCAGTTTGCAGTGCCGTGGGAAACTTATAATGATATCCAGGCAGATACCAGCTTGAGGTATTTGAATGTTCAAAAATAGATTACCATGCGTTTTACCAGTTTTATTTTGCTGTTGGCAGTTTCTGTAAGTGGATTCCATTGTGCCAGTTCTACAGCTCCTGAAACCAAACCGATTCCGGTCATTTTTGATACGGATATCGGGAATGATATAGATGATGTGCTTGCCTTGCAGATTTTATTTCAGTATGAGGTGGAGAAAAAGATTGATTTACTGGGCATAGCGATCAGCAAATCTTTTCCTCGGGTGGTGGATTATGTGGATGGATATGCATCGTTGAATTCGAGAGGGGATATTCCATTGGGTTTTGCTTACAATGGGGTAAATCCGGAACCACATAAATATGTTCCGGTTACGTTGGATACATTGATAAATGGAAAGCCGGTATTGGAGCCGAAACGTAAATTGGATGACTCCATTCCTGAGGGCTATCTTCTTATGCGGAAGTTGTTGGCGGGTCAGGCGGATAGTTCGGTAGTGTTGATAGTAGTGGGACCTGAAACAAATCTGAGTAGGTTAATCTCATCGAAGCCGGATGAGTTCAGTACTTTAAGTGGTGTTGAACTGGTTAAGCAAAAAGTGAAACTGGTTTCGATCATGGGCGGACTGTATAACAAGGACTATGATTTTCCTGAATGGAATATTGTGCAGGATCTGACAGCAGCGCAAAGGGTCTTTGCTGATTGTCCGGTACCCATAATTGCGAGTGGGTTTGAGGTTGGAACAAAACTGCTCTATCCGGCTGCCAGCATTCTATCTGATTTCAGGGAGGGTGATTCAAATCCGTTGGTGATATCATACAAAGTGTATCAGCCAATGCCGTATGACCGGCCAACCTGGGACCTGACTTCGGTATTACAGGGAGTGGAGCCGGAGTTGGGCTATTTTGATGTATCACCTGCCGGAAAAATAACAGTTGATTCTGTTGGTAATACCAGATTTGAAGAAAAACCGGGAGGCTTGCACCGGTATCTGAAGCTAAAAAACAACCAGCAGCTCGTGCTGGATTCCATGATTCAAAAAACAACCAGAAGGTGGAAAGACGTCAGACACCAGTGAGACAGGTATCAGACACATGTCTAAGAGCGTTCTAACACCTGTCTGACACCTCTCCAACACCTGTCTGACGCCTCCCTGACAACCCAGTTATACGCATCGAAATCAGTGGGGGAGATCTCCAGGGTTTGTCCAAGTAAACGGGTGAGTAAAACGATTTGCCCCCGGTGGTACGTACTGTGATTGATCACATGCACCAGAAAATTAAAGCGGGTATCCAGATGATCATCCGAACCAATTGTTGTGTACAATTCCTGCTCCGTAATTCCTGCTACATATTCTACCAGCAATTGACTCCCGCGCAGCAGACGGATGCAGTTCCGCTGAAGTGAGCTGTCTGTTGAAATTTCCCTTTCCACATTCGGGATATTACCAGAAAGGGTTTGTAACCAGTTGAGCTGTGCGTCGGCAATATGCTCCAACGTGACGGCAATACTGCCAAAGCCTGCATTAAATGGTTGTTCTGCAAGAACTGGATCCAGTTCCTGCAACCAGTTTACCATACTGGTATTTGCCCAATGATTGAATTTCGCAAAATCACCTAGAAAAACAGCTGCTGTCATAGTAAAAGGAAGGTTTACTTCATTTTAAATATAAATAAGATAATTGAGAGGAACCATACGCCCCTACCAATTGGCTATTTTTGAGCCAATAGCTGAACTATGAATCGATCTGTAATTTTCTCCCTGCTGATATTGGTTTTCGCTGCCGAAAGCAGCCTGATTGCCCAACAAGTACTTCCTTATAAGAACCCTACACTTCCCATAAAACAACGAACCGCCGATCTCCTGAAACGCATGACTGTGGAGGAGAAAGTTGGTCAACTGCTTTGTCCCATGGGCTGGGAAATGTGGGTAAAAAACGGCACCACTATCAACTATTCACAGGCGTTTAAAAAATTGATCGACAGTCAGTATGTGGGCGCTTTCTGGGGCGTTTATCGCGCTGATCCCTGGACCAAAAAAACACTTGAAACCGGACTTAATCCCGAACTCGCAGCCAAAGCAGGCAATGCATTGCAAAAATATGTGATGGAAAACACCCGACTCGGAATTCCAATTTTTCTGGCGGAGGAATCACCCCACGGACATATGGCCATCGGAACAACCGTTTTCCCCACAGGAATCGGAATGGCTTCCACCTGGAACCCCGAACTCGTGGAAAAAGCTGCAGCAATAATGGCAAAAGAAATCCGGTTGCAAGGCGGACATATCAGTTATGGTCCCGTTATGGATTTATCACGCGATCCCAGATGGTCGAGGGTGGAAGAAAGTTTTGGTGAAGACCCGGTCTTAACTGCCGGCATTGGTGTGGCAGCTGTAAAAGGAGGTGGGGCGGGAAATTTATCCCAACCCACCAGCGTCATCACCACCCTCAAGCATTTTATCGCCTACGGCATTCCGGAAGGCGGACATAATGGAAATACCAGCATAATCGGAGAACGCGAATTACAGGAAAACTTCCTGCCTCCTTTCAAAAAAGCAGTGGAAGCAGGCGCGCTTTCCATTATGACGGCCTACAACTCAATCGATGGTATTCCCTGCACGAGTAACGAATACCTCTACAATGATCTCCTGAAATCGCAATGGAAATTTCGCGGTTTCGTGGTGTCTGATTTATTCAGTATTGACGGACTCAGTGGCAGCCATCGTGTAGCAAAAGATCGCAAAGAATCCGGTGAGCTGGCGCTGAAAGCCGGTGTGGATATGGATTTGGGCGCAAGTGGATTTGCTGCTTTGAAACAATCCCTGCAGGAAGGAAAAATCACCCGTCAGCAATTGGATGCAGCGGTTACAAGAATCCTGCAACTAAAATTTGAAATGGGCCTGTTTGAAAATCCCTATGTTAATCCGGCAATCGCAAAAGAACAGGTAAGAACTACAGCGCATATAAAAATAGCCAGAGAACTGGCACAGCAATCCATCGTGTTATTAGAGAATAAAAACAATATTCTTCCCCTCTCCAACACAATCAAACGCATTGCAGTAATTGGCCCAAATGCACATACGCCCTATAATCAACTCGGCGATTATACCGCACCTCAGGATTCAACGAATATTATAACACCATTCACAGGAATAAAAAATACATTCCCTCAGGCGAAAGTTGACTATGTAAAAGGGGTAGCGATCCGTGATACAAATGATATCGATATCGAAGCTGCTGTTAACGCAGCTAAAAATGCAGAAGTAGCAATTGTAGTAGTAGGTGGTTCAAGTGCGCGGGATTTCAAAACAACCTATAAAGAAACAGGTGCAGCGGTAACGGATATGAAATCGGTACAGGATATGGAAAGTGGTGAAGGGTTTGACCGTGCAACACTTCAATTGCTGGGCAAACAGGAAGCATTATTGAAAGCCATCAAAGCAACCGGTACACCGCTGATTGTAGTGTATATTCAGGGCAGGCCGCTCAATATGAATTGGGCTGCAGAAAACGCTGATGCCCTGCTTTGTGCCTGGTATCCCGGACAGGAAGGAGGGAATGCATTGGCCGCAATTTTAAATGGCGATGTTAATCCATCTGGAAAACTGCCCATATCAGTTCCGCGTTCCGTTGGGCAAATTCCCGTGTATTATAACAAGAAGAATCCCCGAGGTCATGATTATGTGGAACTGCCGGCTGCTCCGCTGTACACCTTCGGATATGGTTTGAGTTACAGCAGTTTTCAATACAGCAATTTAACTCTAAAGCAGAATGATAAACAGAAGTTTGAAATCAGTTTCTCACTAAAAAATACCAGCAATAAAACAGGCGAAGAAGTAGTGCAGCTTTATTTGCGCGATGACCTGGCTTCAGTGGTGCAACCCATCAAACAATTGAAACAGTTTCAACGCGTGCATCTAACTGCCGGAGAAGAAAAGCGGATATTGTTTACTGTTAGTGCAACTGATCTGGAAATAATTGGAAGAGACCTGAAGCCAGTTGTGGAGCCGGGCGTTTTTACAATACAGATTGGTGCATCTTCGGGTGATATTCGTTTAAACGGTAAAATAACTGTTCAGTAAATTGGATAACCCTGCTACCATCCGGTATACGCAGGTGGTTTTATTCCGTTGAGTCGTAAATAAACCAGTAGTTGTCCCCGATGATGCGATTGATGATCATTCAACAGGTTTATGATCTGTAATTTATTTAATGGTCCGGCAAAGAAGGAAACCGTATCAGCGAGTTGGGTGCTTTTAAATTGTCGTAACACCTGCAGGGCATAGTCGTATGTTTTGGTCACCACATCCATTACTTCTTTTTTGGAAATTGCTTTTTTGTCCATTTCCGAAATTGGATTTACTGCACCGGACAAATAAGAAGTACTTAACCAGGCAAGGTTTCCTGATATATGGATCAGTTGTTCGGCAAAACTCATTTCTTCAGGAGATGGACGATAGGAATATTTTTTATCCGGCATTGATTGAGCAACCGCCAGGGTATAGTTTTTTGAGTGTTCCAATCGTTCAATAGCAGCTTTTAGAAAAAGTGAATCCGTTTGCTGGGCAGCAGCAGTAAAACGCAGAAAAACGGATATACTTATCAGCAGGAGATAGGTAATGAATCTTTGCATATGTTTGGTAGCAGAACGGTTTAAATAAGGCTGCCATGCAAATATCACGATTCCTGCTGCTTCCAACTATTGCTATCTCCTTGCATTTTATCAACTGTACAGTTCTGGCTCAATCTGTCCGGCCCAGTGTTATCCTTATCTATTCCGATGACCAGGGTGCTACTGATCTGAATTGTTATGGCTCTAAAGATCTGTTTACGCCAAACTTAGACGGATTGCCAGCAAGCGGTATCCGGTTTACCCAATTTTATGCTGCAGCACCTGTATGCTCTCCATCAAGAGCCGCATTGCTTACGGGAAGGGTCCCTCAACGAGCCGGATTGTCAGATAATGCCTCTTCCAAAGAAGGCGTGGCGGGTATGTCGGGTAATCAGTTTACCATGGCCGAGTTATTCAAAGCCGGTGGATATAAAACAGCGCATATCGGAAAATGGCATGTGGTGTATAGTCCGGAAACCATGCCGAATAAACAGGGCTTTGATCATTCCTTCGGTTTTATGGGTGGATGTATTGATAATTATTCTCATTTTTTCTACTGGGATGGACCGAACCGGCATGATCTCTGGAGAAATGGAAAGGAGATTTGTGAAGCTGGCAGGTACTTTCCTGATTTAATGGTGGAAGAAGCAGCCGGATTTATGAAAGAGAATAAAGCAAATCCCTTCTTTATTTATTTCGCATTGAATACGCCTCATTATCCGTTGCAGGGAGATAAAAAATGGCTGGATTATTATGCAGCATTGCCATCTCCGCGCAAAGAATATGCAGCATTTGTTTCGGCAATGGATGAGCGGGTGGGACGGTTGCTGGACAGCTTAAAAGCGAATGGACAAACTGAAAATACCATTGTTATTTTTCAATCCGATCATGGGTATTCGCAGGAGATCAGAACCTTTGGTGGTGGTGGTACTGCCATTGGATTACGCGGATCAAAATTCTGTTTATTTGAAGGCGGAATTAAAGTGCCTGCAATTATCAGCTGGTAGACTGGTATCCCACACTGGCCAAATTATGCGGACAACAAATGCCTGACAGAATAATAGATGGAAAAGATTTAATTCTGCTTATTAATTCTGCTAAAGCAAACTCACCTCTTGAACAATTTTACTGGCAGAGTGGCGGACCGAAGGATTTGGATGCTGATGGCTTTATGCTCATTAATTTAAAAACCGATTCTGCAGAGAAAATTAATTTATCGGGCAAATTTCCGGAAATCGCAGCTGCACTAAAGTCCCAGTACGAACAATGGATTCAAACCGCTAGTCAACAGTAGAATGATCTATTAGCCATTCATTAAAACTTTAAGTGATAATGTAGCTATTTAAACGCTTCCGACTGCTTACTGTTTAACCCGGAAATAATCAAAATCTGCATAACCTCCGGTTTCTTTGGTGGTATAGTTAAACAGACCAAAGCGATAGCCCATAAAATGTGGGATGGTATAACTCATTTTAAGAGTCCCGCCAATCGGCTGCCAGTTTTTTCCATCCAGACTAAAATAGAAATGAGCGGTATCTGTTTGCTCTCTGAAATCACAGTCTGTTTTTAAATATACCAGGTTTTGGTTGAGCGGAATGGTGGCTTCTTCCATTGGATTACCTGTGCTGGCATTGATCATCACAATTGATTTTGATCTGGCATTAACTTGTACGCCAACCAATCCATAGTTTTTCTGTAAGAGGGATAATCCGGCAAAATCTCCTTCTTTCATTGAGGAAACATCCAGCAGAGTACTGGCTGATGAAACAGGTCCGAATGTTCGTTGGGTGAGTGTATTTCCAGCCAATAGATAACTGGTATCAATCCTGCCAGTCCTCAGGCGGAGGTAGCCAGGTCGTTGCCGCACTGACCATAAACTATTATCCGGATTATGATTCCATTGCCAGATAAGTGGCAGGTCCCGATCCTTTTTCTTTCGGGCGAATTCATCAGAAGCCACAATGCCGGGTTGAATAGATTGGTTGGCCGGAAGAGCCAGTTCCATTGGAACTTTGCCTTCCTTTCCCAATACCGGCCACCCGTCTTTCCATTCAACCGGAACCCAATAAGGGATTCTGCCAACAGCACCATAATCGCGAAAAAGATAAGCAAACCATCTTCCATCAGGCAAATCAATCAATCCACCCTGTGCAACACCTAAATCTTGTAAACCAATCCTGCCTTCCCAGGGGCCACTAAGTTTTTTTGCGCGATGAATTACCACGGTTCGCATTCCCCCTTTTGGCCAGGTGATATTAAACAGATAATAGGTTCCATTGATTTTATAGAGTTGAGAACCTTCAGCACCAAGCCCGATAGCATTTCCGGCGGGCGCACTGGCATTTTCAATCACCACCTGATGGATACCGTCTTTTTTTATTCCGCTCAGATCAGTTTCCAATTCAACCAGCACCAATTTCCCATTTCCATAGAGCATATATGTTTTGCTATCCTCGTCAAAATAAAGAGAATGATCGTGCAGGGAAGGTTGGAAGGAAATCGATTTCCACTTGCCTTTTTCTATATCAGTGGTGGAAAAAATATGTGTTTTTCCGGTTGTCTGCGAGAAGGTGGTAACATAATAAACTCCCTTGTGGAATTGAAGGCTGCTGGCCCAGGATCCGCGCCCATAGGTGCTTTTGTCATTTCGCAATGTCAACTCATCCGTATCGGCAAGTGTATCATACGCATAGTTGATTATTTTCCAGTTCACCAGATCGGTTGATTTCATTATTGGAATTCCCGGACTCATATGCATGGTTGTGCTGCTCATGTAATAATTCTTTCCAACACGGATCATGGAAGGATCGGGTACATCAGCAAAAATAATGGGATTGGTTGCGCTGGTTTTTGCTTTAATTGTTTGCGCAGCAGCAACGGAACTGACAAACCAAAATGCCAGCAGGAATGCATGTATTTTGAAAGCAAGGTTACAAAACATGGTGTATGGCAATTTTTGATTGAATAAATGGCTGATTCAAAATAAGTGTAAAAAAGTCATTTAAAATTGCAACCGATTGAAATTTTATACATAAATTTAAAATAGAATATTTCCTACTGCTATATTATAAATGAAAAACGGATTGCTTGTATTGACCTGCTTATTGAGCATTCTCCACGGTATTGCTCAAACGAACCAGGGTTTAAAACTCTGGTACCGCAGTTCTGCCGGCAATACCTGGGAAAATGCGCTTCCGATCGGCAATGGATTTCTTGGAGCTATGGTTTATGGAAATGTACCGGATGAAGAAATACAACTAAATGAACACAGTGTCTGGACGGGTAGCCCGAATAGAAATGATAATCCGGATGCACTGGCTGCCTTACCTGAGATCAGGCGATTAATTTTCGCGGGTAAACAAAAAGAGGCAGAGGAATTGGTGAATCGGAGTGTCATCACCAAAAAATCACATGGACAGGCATTTTCACCGGTTGGAACTCTGCATCTTAAAATGGCAGCTCATTCAGCTTATACCAACTATTACAGAGAACTGGACATTGAAAATGCCATTCAGGCAACAAGTTACACTGTTAATGGAATTCAATATAGAAGAGAAATCTTTGCATCCTTTATCGAGCGGGTAATTGTTATTCGATTAACTGCCGATAAGCCGGGTAATATCAGTTTTTCAGCAAATTTTAGTACTGTTCAGCCTCGAAATAAGAAGGAATCAGACGGGTTGAAGAATTTAATGCTTTCAGGTACAACCATTGATCATGAAGGTGTTCCGGGTAAGCTGCGATTTCAGGCGATGGCACGTATTGAAACTAAGGGAGGAACAAGAACAGCCACCGACACATCAATAGTTGTTGATAAAGCGGATGAAGCGCTTTTATTCATTTCAATTGCTTCGAATTTCATTTCCTATAATAACCTTGGGGGAAATGAAAGAGAACGGGCTTTGAGTCATTTAAATAAGGCATCCCGGCAAACTTATAAAAGACTCAAGGAGAAACATCTTGAAAGGTATCGTTCCTATTTTGATCGTGTTAAACTGGAGCTGGGTACCAGTTCAGCAATAGAGGAGCCCATTGATGAGCGGATTAAAAAATTTCGGAACCGGCATGATCCACACCTTATTACCCTGTATTATCAGTTTGGAAGGTACCTGCTGATTTCTTCTTCACAGCCAGGCGGACAGCCGGCCAATTTGCAGGGCATCTGGAATAACAACTTGTATCCTCCATGGGATAGTAAGTACACGATCAATATCAATGCAGAAATGAATTACTGGCCCGCTGAAAAAACCAATTTATCTGAGCTGCATGAACCCTTTCTGAAAATGGTAACAGAATTGTCGGAAACGGGCAGGGAAACGGCGCGGATAATGTATGGAGCAAGAGGTTGGGTAGCACATCATAATACAGATATCTGGAGAATTACAGGGCCGGTTGATGGTGCATTTTGGGGTATGTGGATAGCAGGTGGGGCCTGGGCCAGTTTGCATTTATGGGAACATTTCCTGTATTCCGGCGATACCAAATTTCTGGCAGGATCTTATCCCGTTTTGAAAGAAGCGTCAAAATTTTATCTTGATTTTTTGGTACATTATCCTGGTACTAACTATTGGGTTGTCAATCCTGGTACCTCACCGGAAAATGCTCCTGCTGCACATGGTGGATCAAGTCTTGATGCTGGTACTACCATGGATAATCAGATCGCTTTTGATTTGTTCAGTTCCACCATAAGAGCGGCGGAATGGCTCAAACTCGATGCAGAATTTGTTGATACGCTTCAGCAATTCAGGGATCGCCTTGCTCCGATGCATATTGGACAATACGGCCAACTGCAGGAATGGCTCGATGATCTGGATGATCCGAATGATCATCACCGGCATATTTCTCATTTATACGGATTATTTCCTTCGAATCAGGTATCTCCCTATCGGACACCTGCTCTATTTGATGCCGCCCGAATAAGTTTAGAGCATAGAGGGGATGTTTCAACCGGATGGAGCATGGGTTGGAAAATAAACTGGTGGGCAAGATTACAGGACGGAAACCGTGCTTTTCAACTGATCAAAGAACAATTGTCGCCTGTTGGTTCAAATGGAGGAGGGGGAGGTACCTATACTAATTTGTTTGATGCACATCCCCCTTTTCAGATTGATGGAAACTTCGGTTGTACATCAGGTATTACCGAAATGCTGATGCAATCGGCTGATGGCGCGATTCATCTGTTGCCGGCATTACCGGATGATTGGAAGGAAGGTAGGGTAGGCGGACTGAAAGCAAGAGGTGGGTTTGAAGTGGAGGAGCTGGAATGGAAAGAGGGTCGCCTTTACAAGCTTGTTATTAAATCCGGGTTAGGGGGAAATTTGCGGATTCGCTCCTATCAGAAACTGAAAACTTCCGGTACAGGTCTGCATCTGATAACTGCTGAACTGCCAAATCCCAATCCATTTTTCCAAACGGAGAAAATACCCGATCCGGTTATTTCTGAAAAAGCCGTTGTAAAAAAACAATCCAGACGAGCTGTTTTTGAATATGATCTGGTTACGAACAAGGGAAAGAGCTATATATTTTTTGCTGATTAAAATTAGTATAATCAATGAAACCAATTCTTGCAATATGCTTCCTGTCTGTATTTTTTAGTTTTAGTATGAATGCACAGCAGCCAATTCAGCCGGTAAATGTTGTATTTGACAGGTTTCGGAATGAAATTCCGCATGGTAAAATTGATACCATTCTGTATGCTTCAAAAACGGTGGGTACAGATCGGAAAGCACTTGTTTATACACCACCGGGTTATTCGAAAAGCAAAACCTACCCCGTTCTGTATTTGTTACATGGAATTGGTGGTGATGAGATGGAATGGTATAAAGGAGGCAGGCCTGACATTATGCTGGATAATCTGGCCGCAGAAAATTTGGTGGAGCCAATGCTGGTAGTAATGCCTAATGGCAGGGCAATGAAAGATGACCGGGCAATTGGAAATAGTATGGCACCGGAAAAAGTGGAAGCATTTGCACGATTTGAGCTGGATTTGCTCCAGGATCTGATTCCATTTATTGAAAAAAACTATTCGGTTTCCGGCAAGAAGGATGATCGTGCTATTGCAGGTTTGTCGATGGGAGGCGGACAATCCCTCAATTTTGGATTGGGAAATTTGGATAAGTTTTCATGGATCGGTGCATTCTCTGCAGCGCCCAATACCAAATTGCCGGAACAATTGGTGCCGGATACGGCCCTGGCTAAAACAAGTATCCGCTTATTATTTATTTCCTGTGGAACACAAGACCGCTTGCTTGCTTTCAGCAAAAGAACCCATGATTTTCTTTTGACCAATAAAATACCTCACTATTATTTTATTGAACCGGGAGATCACAACTTTGTGCATTGGAAAAACGGATTGTATATGTTTGCACAATTATTGTTTAAAAAGTAAACCGGATCAGGAATTTTCTTTTCGCGCCTGCAGGATGTATTCAGATGGCAGCATATTGTATTTTGTTTTGAACGATTTGGCAAAATAATTGGGCGTGGAAAATCCTACTGAATAAGCGATTTCTGCAACGTTCATATCTGACTTTTCCAGGAGAACAGCTGCTTTTTCCAATTTAATGGATCGGATGAATTCCACCGGCGTTTGTCCGGTTAATTCAAGCAATTTGTTATAAAGAGAGCTTCTGCTCATACCGATCTGTTTACTTAATTCCTCTACGGATAATTGGGGATTATTCAGGTTTTCGTCCAGGTATTTCAGGATGGTCTGTAGTAATTTTTCATCAGCAGATTGGATTTCTATATCGGGAGTCAGCGCTTTTATTTGTTTTGAATAGGTGTGTTTTAGGGTGTCATTTAGAACCAGCAGATTTTTAATCTTGGCATTTAATAATTCAAAATTAAAAGGCTTGGTAATATAATCATTGGCTCCTGTTTTTAATCCGGTTAGCTGATCGTCTTCTCCGGTCAGGGCAGTTAAAAGAATGATTGGTATATGCTGTGTTCTTTTATCAGCTTTTAATTTCTGGCAGAGTTGAATGCCATCCATTTCTGGCATACTGATATCGCTCACTATTAGCTGGGGGTGATGCGTCAATGCTTTTTGCCAGCCTTCTTTTCCATTGGCCGCTTCGAATACTTTATAGTGAAGGCGGAGATTATCTTTTAAATAAAATCGAAAATCATCATTGTCCTCCACCAATAAAAGGCTGGGCAGTTCCAATAAACCTGTTTTTTGATTTTGTGCCGGCATGGCTGACTCCATAAGTGGTTGTTGAACCTCAGGATGCGCTGATTCCATTTGCTCCGATTCATCCAAAGGAGATTCCAGCGGAAGCAAAGGTAAGTGAATGGAAAAGCAGGTTCCTTTTCCCTGCAGACTGTCGACCTCAATTAATCCACCATGCATTTTTACAAATTCCTTTGTGATGGATAAACCAATGCCGGTTCCCTGATTTAGAATTGCTGCTGAAGTTGGATGTTGGAAAAACAGGTCGAAAATTTTCTCCTTTTGTTCAGCTGGTATTCCGATACCTGTATCTGTGATGGAAATTTCCACCCACGGCTGGTCGGCAGTTGTTTTTTTTGACCAGTCAAGCGACATGTGAACAGATCCTCCCTTATTGGTAAACTTAAATGCATTGGAAAGGATATTAAACAGGATACGTTCAAGTTTGTCATGATCAAATCGGGTATACAGTTTATCAATCAGACCGGTATAACTGAAACCTATTTTTTTTCTTTCTGCCAAATCTTTAAATGCCTGACTGATTTCATCAACGAATGGAACCAGGTTACCTTCTGTTGGATTAAGTTTCAGCTCCTGTTCTTCCATTTTTCTGAAATCCAGCAATTGGTTGACCAGGTTTAGTAATCGGCGGGCATTGTGTTTAACCAATTGCAATTGTTTGAACAAACCTGAGTTGCTCTCTTTCTGAAGAAGCGTTTCAACGGGACCGAGAATCAAAGAAATAGGGGTTCTGAATTCATGACTAAGATTAGTCAGGAATTTTATTTTCAGCCGATCCAGTTCAAGCATTCGCTCCACTTCCCTTTTCTCCTGTTCCGCATTTACTCTTTCCTGCTCCAGTGCAAATTTTCGTTTCCATTTTTGTATGGAAGAATATCTGCTGTAAAAAAGACTTCCTGTTATTAATAGAAAATAAATGATATAGGCATAGGCAGATCTCCAGAAAGGCGGGTGAACAATCACTTTGATTGTCCGTCCTGTTTCATTCCAGATTCCATCATTATTACTTGCCTTTACCCGGAATGTATACGTACCGGGATCGAGGTTGGTATATGATGCGGTTGTATTGTTACCCACTTCATTCCATGTTTTGTCAAATCCGGCGAGTTGATAAGCATACCTGTTTTGTTGCGGCGAAGTGTAGTTCAGGGCAACAAAATCCAATGCAAAATTTTGTTTATAAGCCAGATTTATTTCTTCAGCAACTGAAATATGGTCGGTAATAGGACCATCTTCCGATGGATCAACGGAAAGATTGGAGATTCTTAATTCCGTTAATACAACTGCAGGTATATTAGTATTGATTATCAGATCAGCCGGATTAAAATAATTGAATCCTTCTTTTCCACCGAAGTAAATTTCACCAGTTGATAATTTCAAACCGGATCCCCGGACAAAATTATTCTGCTGAATTCCGTTATAGTGATTATAGTTAGTTATTTTATTGGTTATGGGATCTATACTACTGATTCCGGTATTGGTACTAACCCAGATCATTCCTTTATCATCTCCGATTAATTCATAGGCCATACTGTTTTGCAGACCTTCTTTCTCACTGTATGATTGAAATGAATCATTTTTCTTTGAATAGCGAACAACACCACTGCCAAAAGTACCCATCCAGATATTTCCTTCAGGATCTTCCCATAGTGTTTGGATTTTATTGTTGGGTAATCCACTGTTGGTATTGTTATAAATAGTAAAGCGTTGGCTTTTGGGATTATAACGGGCAATACCGCCACCATGCGTTCCAACCCAAATATCACCCTCTTTGTCCTCCAGCATTTCCCGTATATATCCGTTTAATGGAAGCAGACTGTCATTTGGGAGAATCGGGTTTGGGGTATAACGTTTTATTACCTGAAGTTGTGCATTGAGTATATTGATTCCATATCCGTTGGTTCCGGTCCAGATTTCACCGTTTTTTAAACAGGTTATGCTAAAAATTTCGTTGGCATTCAGGCTGGTGGGGTTGGTTCCGGCAAGTATTTTTTTAAATGAGTTTGTTTTGGGATCTAAACTAATCAGTCCATCACCATACGTACCAATAAGTATCTTCCCTGTCCGGTTTTTTTTCAATTCAAGTACATCAATTTCTGCATTTGGACTACCACGGCGGGAAGGGATTGGAATCCGGGTGAATAATTTTGTAGTTGGATTAAAAAGGCCGAGCCCACCTCCTTCAGTACCGACGAAAATGTTGCCATTCGCATTTTCAACAAAGCATTTTACTATTGGATCCTGCAATCCTTTTTCATCAAACGGGTTACTTTTTACATAATTAAACAGATTGAGGTTTCGGTCATATTTATTTAAGCCCCCGCCAACAGTTCCAATCCAGTATATTCCCTGTTTATCGATGGTAATACACTTGATTTGTTTCGCGGTAAGACTGTGAATATTTCTGTTATCTTTTCTGTAACTGGTTGCTGCTCCGGTAGATAAATCAATTATTTCTAGTCCCTCTGAAGTCCCGATCCAAAGTTTGGTACTGTCTAGTCCAATGGCGTTTACAGCCAGATTGCTTTGGCCCTTATCTGGGTTTCCATTTAGCGGGTAAATTTTAAATCCAGCTTCTTCTTTTTTAGATCTATACAGACCTTTATTGGTTCCGATCCAAATGGAGCCATAAGCATCTTCAACAATAACATTTATACTTTCCCGATATTGATTTCCATTCTGCCTGACCGGCAGGTTTACAAAATGCAGCGATTTGTCTTTAGGGTTATATCTATACACACCGTTGGTGGTACCAAGCCACATTTTTTTTTGGCTGTCTTCAAAGAGGCAGAGTGGGGGCGATTTTATTGAGGTTACCGGAGAATTCCGGGCAATAGGGAGGGCAGAAGTTTTATCGGTTTCCGGATCTAAGAGGGTAACACCATTGAAATGGCCTACCCAGATTTTACCTGTGTAGTCACTGACAATACTCCTGATTACATTGTTGTTGATATTATGCTCACCCGGTGCGGTGGGAAAATGCTGAAACTGATCTCTTTTCCGATCGTATCTGCCAATTGATCCGCCGCTGGTGCCAACCCAAAGGGTTCCCAGTTTATCTTCATGCAGGGAAAGTATTTCGTTTGCTTTGATACTTCCCTTACTATTTGGGTGATGTCGGTAAATGGTAAAATTTGTTCCATCAAAACGTGCAAGGCCGTCATCAGTTCCTACCCAGACCCATCCATATTTATCTTTTACTATCGTATTTACCGTATTGGAAGACAGTCCATCTTTGGTGGACAATGCAATCAGATTGATATTCCTCTCCTGAGCGTATATATGGGATAAAAGTGAACCTATGAATAGCAGGATTGGCAGCAGTTGTTTCATTCGTATAGATCATTCAAAATAGTAGAACAGTTCAAATTACTAAATAATATAGGGATTAAGCCCGGCACTAAACATTTGTTCCATCACTTTCAACAAATGTGCTATGGTTAAAAAAGGCTAACTGATACCTTCAGTTTGATAATTACAAAACAACGAATCTATGCTGCCAGAAAAAAACAATTCCTCACACATCCACTTACGGACGATCAATTTCTATCTGACATAACAGAGCTCAGAAGCAAGACTCTTTCAAAAGTGCAGGGTCGTTCCTTTCAAAAAAAGAGTTAACTAATTATTATGAAAATTAGAATAAAACCCCGATTATTGTAAAAAAAATGCAATCGGTTGCAAAGCCGAAAAACTAACGATTATGAAAGTACTAACGATTCTGCTGGCCGCTGTCTGCCTATTGACAGTACCGGTGTTTGCTCAAAGTCCCGTTAAGGGACGCGTCACTGACGGGCAGGGAAAACCTGTTCCCCGGGCATCAGTGGTAGTAAAAGGTGCTCAAACAGGAGTGAGCACGGATGATAATGGTGAGTTCACCATTACAGCTCCCGGAAATGGAACCCTTGTTATCTCATCTGTTGGATTTCCTTCTAAAGAAGTGATTATCAATGGACAAATTCAATTAGCCATTAGTCTCCAGGCCAACGCATCAGACCTTGATCAGGTGATTGTTGTGGGTTATGGTACCCAGCGAAAACGGGATGTTACCGGGTCTACGGTATCGGTAAAAGGAGAGACATTAAATGAAATAAAAGCACCTAATATTTACAATCAGTTGCAAGGCCGGGCAGCCGGTGTTGATATTGTCAGCAACAGTACACAAATCGGGGCTGGCGGTGAGATCAGGATTCGTGGAAATCGGTCCATTACCGGTAATAACAATCCGTTGATTGTTGTGGATGGAATGGTGTATGGTGGTAGTGTGAATGATATCAATCCGGATAATATTGCCAATGTAGATATCCTGAAAGATGCATCGGCTACTGCTATTTATGGTTCACGCGGGTCAAACGGCGTTATCATCATTTCTACCAAAAGGGGAAGATCCGGGAAGGCAACCACAACTTATAATGGATATGCAGGTATGTCCAAAGCATTGGATACCTGGAGGGTATTCAACGCAGAGGAATATGCACAGTTCAAAGAAGATGCACGTCAGGGTCAACCTGCCTATCTTACCAATCCGAATGTGATTAGTCCGTATGGCTTAACCCCGATAGAAACCTCCAATCTGGCTGAAGGTGTAAATACCGATTGGCAGGATTTGCTGCTGACTACAGGGATGCGTACCGGCCATGATATCAGTATCCGTGGAGGGAATGAGCGCACCCAGTATTTTTTTGGATTGGGGTATTATCGCGAAACAGGAATTGTGCATGATCAGTCGCTGGATCGTCCAAGTTTCAGTGTAAATATTGATCATAAGATGAGCAATAAGCTGAAGATTGGATTTACAAGTTTTAATACCATGTTTTATACGAACAGGGTAGGAACCAATGCCTTTGGAACTGCTACGCGGATTGGACCTATTTACAAACCATATAATGAAGATGGTACGTTAAATCTGCAGCCAACCGTGCAGCAGGGCGTCGATAACAATACATTCAATCCGCTTACATCAATTGGTAACAATGATCTGATAAAGGCAAAAAGCCGCCGTTATCAATTTCAGCACAATGTATATGGAGAATGGCAGATATTAAAAGAATTGAAATTCCGTTCCACTTTTGGTTTTAGCTGGTCTCAGACCTTTAACAGCAATTATAACGGTCCGGGTACCATCTTTAATACCAATTTGAACACTGCAGGTTCCAATCTTAGTCAGTCGAATGCAGAAGGCTGGCAGTATACTATTAATAATTCTCTTGAGTTCAACAAGTTATTTGCAGGGAAACATAAGGTGCAGGCATTGGTATTGCAGGAAGTTCAGAAGAATCAGTACCAGACACAGGGCTGGACTGGTCAGGGTGTTCCCGCCAACTATATTGAAGATTACAATTTTCAGTTAGTTAATTCCATTAATCCGCAGGCTGGCGTTTATAACGAATCAGGAATACTGGGATATATGGCGCGGGTGAACTATGCATTTGATGATAAGTACCTGCTTACTGCCACTTTCCGGGCAGATGGTGCATCTGTACTTGCTCCGGGAAATCAGTGGGTAACTTATCCGGCATTGTCGCTTGGTTGGAATATTGACCGGGAAGGATTTATGCAAAGTCAGGATATCTTCTCCAGTTTAAAACTGAGAGCAGGCTGGGGTATCAGTTCCAACGCGGGTATTAATCCTTATACCACATTGGGAAGTTTGAACACAGGGTTTTATAATTATGGACAGGGTACCACACCGTTGGTGAATTTTGTAAATGGTTACACCATCAATACCATTCCGAATCCCAATCTTACCTGGGAGAAAACAAGGGGTATCAATATCGGGTTGGATTTCGGTTTGATCAATAACAGAATTACCGGTTCAATTGAATACTACAATACAAGTACAACAGATATTCTGTTAAGCAAAAGTTTACCGAGAAGCCAGGGTGCCAACTCTATTCTTACCAATGTGGGTGAAACAGCCACCAATGGAATGGAATTAAGTTTGAGCAGTTATACTATTCAGTCGAAAAATCCGGGTGGTTTCAGTTGGAGGACAGATTTTAATGCATTCTTCAACAGAGAAAAAATTGTGGCATTACAGCAGGGCCTGCAACAGGATATTGCAAATGGATGGTTTGTTGGTCAGCCGATGACAGTGATTTATGATGTAAAGAAAATAGGAATCTGGCAATTGGGTGAGGAAACAGAAGCTGCACAATATGGGCAGGCACCTGGTGATATCAAATTGGAAGATGTAAATAAAAACAATGCAATTGGTCCGGAAGATCGCCAGATCATCGGAGATTTTCAGCCCAACCTGGTGGCTGGTATGACCAATAGTTTTGCCTATAAGGGATTTGATTTGAACATCGTTTTATTTGGCCGTTTTGGGCAAACCATTGCAGCTACCTATTTATCAGCTGATGGTGGTGCTGCCGGGTATCCCTTCTTCCTTAATAGCCGGGTAAATCAACATAAAATTGATTACTGGACACCCGATAATCCAACGAATGCTTTCCCTCAGCCGGATGCCAGCCGGGATGCGCAATTGTACACGTCCACACTTACTTATCGGGATGGATCCTTTATTAAAATAAGAACCATTGATCTGGGATATACCTTCAAAAAAGCCCTGATTGAAAAATTAAAATTACAATCACTAAGGTTCTATGTTTCTGCTCAGAATCCCTTTATACTTTGGTCGCCTTTGGTAAGAGACGGATTGGGAATTGATCCGGAAGGGAATGGTACCGGTAATGCGGTTAATTCCAATGCAGGAGGTGGTTCTCCAGTGCAAACCAGAGCAATTACAGTAGGTATGGGAGTTCCGCCAAGTCGGTTATTCATTTTTGGCGTAAACCTTAATTTTTAACCGAAAAAATTGTAAACAATGCGTACGAAAATAATTAGATACAGTTTCATTATCGGCCTGCTTTCCGTAATGGTAGCAGGATGTAGCAAAATCCTGGAAGAACAACCCAGGGCAGGAATAGATCCCTCTTATTTCAGAACGCCGGAAGGTATTCAGGGGGGAATTGCAGGTATTTATTCTTCCTTTCGCGGACATTGGGGTACTCAGATATTTACCCAGTTATTCAATGCAGGTAACGATGAATTTAAAAGAGGCGCTGCTGCGGATGTTCAGCATTGGTATAATTTCAATAACGCACAAATCAGAACAGAAGCCAATAACTATGCAGGTTTTTGGAATGCCATGTATATCAATATCAATACTGCGAATGGTGTGCTGGAATATGGAGCTGCAGCAAATATGCCGGAAGCAACTAAAATCCAGGTATTGGCACAGGCGAAATTTCTACGTGCATTCTGTTATTTTTATCTGGTAACCACATTTGGTGATGTGCCATTACATACTGAATTCAACACGGATGAATCTACTGCAGATTCACGCAATCCGCAGGGTGAAGTGTATGCACAGATAATTCAGGATCTGACCGAAGCGGCTGCGGATCTTCCGAATATTCCGGCTAGTGGAACAGGTAAACCTGCATCAAAAGCCACCGCCTTATACCTGCTGGCAAAAACACATCTTTGGAGAGGCTGGTCGGATGCTGCTGAATCTGGTGATTTTACAGCAGCCTACACCATTTCAAAAGATTTGATTGATAACAAAGCACAATATGGATTGGATTTGCTTCCCTATTATCCTGCTGTTTTCAAAGAGGGCAATGAATACAGCTCTGAGATTTTAATGGTAATTGACCATACAAAAGATCTCAAATATGGACAGAATTCTAACCCCGGAACCGGCGCTACCAATTTCCAGGAAAATAAATCGAATTTCTTTTTCCGTCCGAATTATCCGGCTATCAATGCAAACTATCCTTCGGGTGGAGGTGCAAACCTTACTGTTCGGGATGTAAATAATGGTCGCCCTTTCCAGCGGATCAGACCTAATACACGGTATGTAATTGATGTTGCTTTTGCCAATCGGGAAACTGATTCCAGATACGAAGGAACCTTCCAGACTGTTTGGAAATCAGCCAGCACACCAATGGCTGCAGCAGGATCACTGGGTGCGGTTACGCCACGCGGACAATTAATCAATGGGGTAGATACTTCTATTTGGATGGCAGACCGGGTTGTTACGGCGCAGGAAAGAGCCAATTTCAAAGGGGTGATTTTCGAGCCGGAGCATTTACCAGGTGCAACTGTTCCTTATACCGCCAGTTATTATCCGAATCTGCGTAAATGGGATGATTCCACCAGAGCAGATATGAATGATTATTCAGATCGTCCATATATTCTCTTCCGTTTTGCCGAAGTATATCTGATTGCAGCAGAAGCTGCTATTCAGGGTGGCGCTTCTGCACAACAGGCGGCTGATATGATTAATGTGTTAAGAACCAGGGCAGCACTGAAACCCAATCAAACACCCACTCAATATGCAGATGCTGTTGCAGCACAACAGGTAACTGCTGCCCAGATGAATATTGATTTTCTTCTGGATGAACGCAGCCGTGAATTGTTTGGGGAAGCCACGCGCTGGTGGGATTTGGCACGTACCAAAAAACTGGTACAACGTGTGCAGGCTTACAACTCAGAGGGAGCAGACGGCGTTCAGGATCACCACAGGTTAAGACCGATTCCTCAGGAACAGATTGATTTGGTTACGGAAGGTCCAGCTTTCCCACAAAATCCGGGTTATCAATAAAATTTGATGTAGTGTTTACTAAACTATAATCAACATGCACAGGAACAGGAGGATAATATCTTCCTGTTCCTTATATGTTTCTAAATGGATGGCCTATGTTTTACAAAAGATGGAATTGGTGGATTATTGCATCGCTCTGCATGGTTGTTTTTTTTCAATTGTTGCAGGCACAACAAGCAGTTTCACCTGAACCAAGAGGAAAGTTGAATCGTGCGCATCAATGGGGTAATCTGGCTATGGAATGTACAGCCAGGGATACCGACAGATTTCGTCCACGACCCACTGTTACTTCAAGATTTCTGGCATTGATCTGGACAGCGGTATACGATGCATGGACGAGGTATGATGATAAGGCAGATCCCGTTTATGCCAGCCAGCTCAGAAGAAGACCTGTAACGGAGAGGACCCTGGAAAACAAAGAGATTGCAATCAGTTATGCAGCCTATCGAACCATGCAAACTTATTTTTATTCCGACTCTCTCCTGTTAAAAAATGCGATGCTGGAAATGGGACTGGATCCGGAAAATCAATCCGAGGATCCGTCAACGCCCATTGGAATTGGTAATCTGGCAGCCAAAACGGTAATTCAAAAAAGGTATGAAGATGGATCGAATCAGCTCGGTACTATGGCAGGTTCAGATGGTAGTATGTACGCTGATTATACTGGTTATAAACCAAAAAATTCAGCGGATGAATTAATTGATTTGGCAAGATGGCAACCTAAATATTTTTCTGATGGAAAAGGTGGGCGTTTTGCACCGGGTTGCTTAACACCACACTGGGGATTGGTAAAGCCTTTGCTGGTGGACTCGTCCAGTCAATTTCGTCCAGGGCCGCCTCCTACTATTGGATCTATTGAATTGAATAATGAATTAAAAGAGGTAATTGAATTGCAGGCAAACCTGACAGATGAACAAAAGGCGCTGGTTGAAATAATGCGCGATGGTCCAAAGTCTGTTCAACAGGCCGGACATTGGTTCATGTTTGCACAAAAGGTTTCTATCCGTGATCAACATACGCTGGATCAGGATGTGAATATGTTTTTTCTGGTGGAAGCAGCAGCAATGGATGCTTTTATTGCCTGCTGGGATGCTAAAATGTTCTATGATTATGCCAGACCCTATTCATTTATTCATGCATATTTTAAAGATTCTCTAATTACCTTATGGGGCGGACCGGAAAGGGGAATGATCTGGGCTGCGGGTAATGAATGGCGCCCGTATTCTCCGGAAACTTTTTTGTGTCCGCCATTTCCTTCCTATGTATCCGGACATAGCACGGTCAGTGCAGCATGTGCAGAAATTTTACGATTGTTTACCGGGAGCGATGATTTTGGTGAAACTATGATGGTAGTGCCGGGTGCATTAACAGAACCAGACAGAGTTGGCAAACCGGTACAATTGAATTTCCCTACGTTCACGAAGGCTGCCGAGATGGCCGGAATTTCCAGAGTAATGGGTGGCTATCATATTCAATCGGAGAATACCGAAGGTTTACAACTTGGAAAAAATATTTCAGGTGCTGTATGGAAAAAATACCAGAAACTTTCAGGTAGAAGTTATTAAGTCTTTCAAATACGTTACGATATGCCAGTAAAAAGAACGATTGTTTATTGCTTTGCTTTTGCAAGCCTGTTTTATCTGATTGCCTGTTCTGATGCCGGTAGTGGGAAGTCTGGCAGTTCCGAATCAAAACTGTTTAAAAAGATTCCTGCTTCAGAAAGTGGAATCAGCTTCGCCAATCTGGTGGATGAAAATTATCAGCACAATTATTTTGACAGTTTTGCTTATGTCTATAATGGCGCAGGGGTAGCAGTTGGTGATATTAATAACGATGGATTACAGGATATTTATTTCAATGGGAATGAAGTGCCCAACCGCCTTTATCTTAACATGGGCGGAATGAAATTCAAAGATATAACCCAGGAAGCAGGAGTGGATGGAGGAGCGGGATGGGATAATGGGGTAACCATGGTGGATATCAATCAGGATGGTTATATGGACATTTATATTTGTAAGGGTGGTTTCAGGGATAGTGATGCCACAAGAAAAAATGTATTGTATATCAATCAGGGAGATGGCCGGTTTAAGGAAATGGCAGCAGAATATGGACTGGCAGATAGTGGCTATTCTCAACAGGCCCTGTTTTTTGATATGGATAATGACAATGATCTCGATGTATATATAGCAGCCAGGCCGGATTCTTTTTATTTGGGTTTATCACAGATGGTTAAAGGGAAAAGAAATCCACCTGATTACGCCCGCAATAAATTGTATAGGAATGAAAAGGGGAAGTACATTGAAATTGGCAAAGAGGCCCGAATAGGACAAACCTACGGATATGCATTATCTGTTACCAATGCGGATTTAAATATGGATGGTTTTGAGGATATTTTTATTTCCAATGATTATGCAGACAATGATTATATGTTTATCAATCAGGGTGATGGAACTTTTAAAGATGAAATAAAAAAAGCAACCAATCATAATTCTCTTTTTTCGATGGGGGCAGATATTGCTGATATTAATAATGATGGATTGGAAGACATTATTGTAATGGAAATGTTGCCTGAAAATTATAAACGATCCAAAGTGTCGATGCCCAGAATGGATGTGGAGGGTTTCTGGGCAATTGTGGATAGCGGGTTTCATCGGCAATATATGCACAATGCACTTCACCTGAACCAGGGAAATCTTTTTTTTAGTGATATATCCCAATTGGCCGGAGTGTCTAAAACAGAATGGAGTTGGTCTACCCTGCTTTCTGATTTTGACAACGATGGGCAACGGGATATTTTCGTTGCGAATGGGTATAGAAGAGATTTGTTTGATGGAGATATTCTGGATAAACAGCAGGCCTATGTTCAGGCGAACCTGAATAAATACAGTTCAGCCGATGATATGTTTCGTCGGGGGTTCAAAGAATATATTGAGATTTATGATCCCATAAAAGTTACCAACTACCTCTATAAAAACAAGGGCAATCTTAAGTTTGAAAATGTATCTGCTGCCTGGGGTTTTGAAGACAGCAGTTTTTCCAATGGTGCAGCCATTGCTGATTTTGATAATGATGGCGATATTGATTTGGTGATCAATAATCTTGATCAGGAAGCATTTTTATATGAAAATATTTCTGAAAAAAAGAATCAATACCTGCAGTTAAAATTGGAAGGTCCGGTTGGTAATTCCGATGGAATCGGAGCTAAGATTGCCATTTACTACGATGGGAAAATGCAGCAATATTTTGAACAGAAGACGGTACGGGGGTATATGTCTTCCAATGATCCGAAAATTCATTTTGGATTGGGAGATATAGCTCAGGTAGATAGTATTGTGGTAAGCTGGCTGGATGGCAAGGAAAATATTTTGAAAGAGGTAAAGACAAATCAACAGGTAGCAATATCATACAAGGACGCCGTTCCGGCAATTGACAGAAGAGTGAAATTTCAGCCGGTTTTTGTTGCAGATAACGAAGTGTTAAGCACTCCCTTTGTTCATAAGGAAAATGTGTACGACGAATATAAGGATCAGGTATTATTACCTCATATGTTTTCCCGAACCGGGCCGTTTATTGCTGTGGGAGATGTGAATGGAGACGGGATTGAAGATTTTTATGTTGGAGGAGCAGCCGGACAGGCGGGGAGATTGTATATCCAGCAAGATGATAAACTGGAATTGCAAAAAGTTTACGCATTTGAAAAAGACGCTGCTTTTGAGGATATCGGCACCGTATTTTTTGATTCGGATCAGGATGGAGACCTTGATTTGTATGTAGTGAGTGGCGGGAGTGAATTTGAAGAGGGCTCAAAAATGTACCAGGACAGGCTCTACCACAACAATGGGAAAGGCGGATTTTCAGCTGCTGAATTACCGGTAACCACGAGTAGTGGTTCCTGTGTGACTTTTTATGATATAGATGCTGATGGTGATCTGGATATATTTCGAGGGGGGCTGGTTGTACCGCACCAATATCCTTATTCACCCAGAAGTTATATTCTGATAAATGATAAGGGAAAGTTTACCGATAGAACAATGGAATGGGCACCTGAATTGGCAAAGGCAGGTATGGTGCAAACTGCTGTTTGGGCAGATTTGGATGGAGATAAAAAAGCGGAGCTGATTTTAAGTGGAGAATGGATGCCGATAAAAATATTTGGTAATCTGGCAGGTAAACTGGTTGATCAGACGGAACGATACGGATTGACTGGTACGGAAGGCTGGTGGAATAAGTTGGTAACTGCTGATATCGATGGAGATGGTGATCTGGATCTGGTGGCAGGAAATCTGGGAGAAAATTATAAGTTCAGTGCCTCTGCTAAAAAACCATTTGAAGTATATGCAAAAGATTTTGACAGGAATGGAACAAATGATATTTTTTTGGCGAAATACAATGGCGGGATACAGGTTCCGATCAGAGGTCGTGAATGTACCTCTCAGCAATGTCCGTTTATTGCAGAAAAATTTCCTTCCTTTCTTTCTTTTGCAGAAACTGATTTGAAAACAATTCTGGGCGATCAGATCGAATCTGCGCTGCATTATAAAGCAGTTCAGTTTTCCAGTATGATATGGATAAATGAAAAGGGAAATTTCAAAGAGCAGAGGCTTCCGGTAGAAGCGCAGCTCTCCACGATCAACGGAATTATTGTGAACGATTTTGATGCTGATGGAATACAGGACATTTTATTGGCAGGGAATAAGTTTGATGTGGAAGTGGAAACAACTCCGGCTGATGCATCACCGGGATTATTTCTAAAAGGAAAAGGGAAGGGTGCTTACCAGGTGATGAGTATCGAAGAATCCGGATTTTTTGTCCCGTATAATGTGAAGGATATTCAATTATTGCATCGGAAAAAAGGGACATCCGTATTGGTAAGTTCCAATAATGATGCACTCAGAGTGTTTTCCTCCCTTAATTAAATCTATGCTGCGTCTCCAACAATTTAGTATACAAACAATTTGCCGCATACTTTTTTGTATGGTGACAGGCTGTTTTATTTCAGCTTGTGAAATGAAGAGAGAGAATAGATTAGCTGCTTCATCAAGTCCGTATTTACGCCAGCATGCCGATAATCCGGTCGACTGGTATGAGTGGGGAGCAGAAGCATTGGAAAAAGCAAAAAGGGAGAAGAAGCCTTTATTAATAAGTATTGGGTATGCTTCCTGCCACTGGTGTCATCAAATGGAAAATGAATCCTTTATGGATACCGGGGTTGCGCGAATAATGAATGAAAATTTTGTCAATATTAAAGTTGATCGGGAAGAAAGGCCGGATCTTGACAAAATATTTATCAATGCCTGTGAATTATTATCGGGGAATGCAGGGTGGCCATTAAATGCCTTTGGCTTGCCGGATGGAAGTCCATTTTATGCGGGTACCTATTATGAAAAGAAATCCTGGATTCAATTATTGCAGCAGGTGAGTTCAGCTTATCATAATCAACCCGGAAAGGTGAAGCTACAGGCACAGTCTTTATCGCAGGGAATTGCACAACTGGAATTGTCCATTCTAGTTAAAGAGGATAGTGCTGCATTTTCTAAACAAGAATATAATGGATTATTTGAGAGCATAAGACAAGAAATAGATACCGTACATGGCGGATTAAAAGGCGCGCCAAAATTTCCAGCTGTTCCTTTTTTAAGTGCAGTACTTAATTACAGTGTTGTTGCCAACAATATAGCTGCACAAAACTGGGTGTTATTATCGCTAAAGAAAATGGCATTAGGTGGCATTTACGACCAGTTGGGAGGCGGATTTGCAAGATATACCGTTGACAGCAGTTGGAGAATTCCTCATTTTGAAAAAATGTTATCGGATAATGCGCAACTGATAAGTTTGTATTCATTGGCTTTTCAGGTAACCAAAGAGCCGTTGTATGAAAGGATAGTTCGAAATACCATCGCATTTGCAGAAAGAGAATTAAGTGATAAGGCAGGAGGGTATTACAGTTCTTTAAATGCAGTTAGTCCGGAGGGGGAAGGGTATTATTATACCTGGACCTGGAAAGAGTTAAAATCTATTACAGGAGATGCATTTCCATTGATCTCGAATTATTATAAACTTACCGAGAAAGGAAATTGGAAAGGGGGCAGATCGATTCTGTATGCAGATAAACTTCCGGAAGAATTTGCTGTGGAATACAAAGAGGATCCGAAACTGATAATGGGCAGTTTGTCTGCTGCCCGGCAAGCCATGTTGAAAAATCGCAACCTGCGAACAGCTCCGGAAGCGGATACAAAAATTCTATGTTCCTGGAACGCATTGCTGCTTACTGCCTATACGGATGCCTATGCTGCATTGGGTGATGCGGCTTATTTGCAACAGGCTAAAAAACTGGCGGCATATCTTGATGCAAGGGCGAAGGCCGAAAATGGCCAGCTCCAACATTTTATAAATGGGGGCTCCAAAACAGCAGATGTTTTTTTGGAAGATTATGCTTTTCTGGCATCTGCTTATTTGAAATTGTATCAGCGAAGTTTGGAAAAGGAGTGGCTGTTTAAAGCCAGAACACTGGCTGATCAGATTATGGTACAGTTTTATGATTCAGGCAGCGGAATGTTTTTTTATGCAGCGGCTGATTCTTCCTATAATCAAATTCGCAGTATTGGGATTGCTGATGAAGCCTTGCCGTCTTCCAATGCATTGACGGCATCGCTTTTCTTTCAGATCGGCGTGTATTATCAAGAGGACTCTTATAAGCTGATAGCCAATACTATGTTACAGCGATTAAGGAAGGAAATAAGTACGGGCGACACACGGTACTACGGAAGTTGGTTTGGGCAGATAGCCTGGTTGAGTTATGGCACAAAGGAAATTGCTGTGGTTGGGCCGGATATGCTTGCAGTTAACCTGTCAATGCAAAAAGAATTGTATCCATTGGCAATTTATATGGGAACAAAAGAAGAGGCTTATTTGCCTTTGCTTGAGTACAAATTGAAAGGAGAAAATACCTATATATACGTTTGCACGCAAGGAGTTTGTAAACGTCCTGTATTGACTGTGCCGGATGCATTTCGGCAACTGTCCTCATTTTAATTTTAAATAACTGTCGAATGAATAAGTGCCAACTTCGATATGCTGTTTTCTTACTTCATTTGCTCTTGAATGGTAGGTCCGGATGGAAATCCGTGGACTTTCTGCTATTATTTATTGGACCTGCCTGGACGCCTCAGCGATCCAAGACGTTCTAAAACAACCAAACAGGCAACGCTTAATCTGAAATAATATGAAAAGAATCTTTTTTGTAGTCCTGCAATTTATTTTGATGTACCAGACCAACGCACAGTCGGGTGGTACATATACAAATCCGATACTGTCTGGCTTTTATCCTGATCCGAGTATCTGCAGGGCCGGTGATGATTATTACATTGTAAATTCGTCATTTGCCTATTATCCGGGTCTGCCGATTTTTCATAGTAAAGATTTGGTCAACTGGAAACAGATAGGACATGCACTTGATCGTCCGGAGCAATTGCCTTTGATTGGGGCGGGTGTTTCAAGAGGCTTGTTTGCGCCGGCAATCAGTTATTACAAGGGGTTTTTTTACATTGTTTGTACCTTGATAGATAAGGGTGGCAATTTTGTGATAACGGCTACGAATCCTGCGGGGCCCTGGTCGAATCCGGTTTATATAAAAGAAGCAAATGGAATAGATCCGTCGATATTTTTTGATGAACAAACGGATAAGGCGTATATGGTTTATAATAGTGAACCACCGAATCGAAAGTCCTTGTGGAATGGACATCGGACTATTCGGATGTATGAGTTTGATTATCGGAACAATAAAATTGTTGGAGAAGAATTGTTATTGGTGAACGGCGGGGTTGATACGTCCAGCCATCCTGTTTGGATTGAGGCTCCCCATATTTACAGGATCAATGACTGGTATTATCTGATGTGTGCGGAAGGGGGCACAGGGTATAATCATTCGGAGGTAATTTTCCGGAGTAAATCGGTTTTGGGGCCTTATGCTCCCTGGGAGCAGAACCCGATATTGACGCAGCGGCATTTGGATCGGGGCAGAAAAAATCCGGTTACGACTGCGGGACATGCAGATTTGGTTGACACGAAAAATGGAGAATGGTATGCGGTTTTTCTTGCCTGTCGTCCTTATGAGGGGGATCATTACAATATTGGCCGGGAAACTTTTTTAATGCCCGTGAATTGGACGGCAGATGGCTGGCCTGTTATTACAAAAGGTTTGGAAGAGGTTCAGGATAAATATCCGTTGCCAAAGGGGGTTGCCGGCGTTCCTGAAAACGCATTCAGCGGGAAAATAAGGTATCGTGCTGAGTTTACTGAGACCGGGTTGGATCCGCGTTTTATTTTTCTACGTACAGTAACTGAAACCTGGTATAATACAAGTGCCAGAAAAGGTTGGTTAACGCTGCAATTACGTCCGCAAACGGTAAGTGGTCGGGAGAATCCATCTTTTATCGGATTTCGTCAGCACAATCACAAGGCGACAGTGAGAACGAAGTTGAGTTTTAAGGCGGGTGCAGAAAATGAAAAAGCCGGATTGGTAATTTTTCAGAATGAAAGCCATTATTATTATTTGTGTAAAGGGATGGATGGAAGCAGCCCGGTGGTGCAATTGTATCAGTCTGATAAGGATTCGATGATGCTGGTGGAGTCTGTAAAGTTGAAAGGCAAAGGAGATGACCTGTATTTGAGAGTTGATCCGGATAACGCGGTGTATCGATTTTCCTATTCGGTGGATGGGAAAAATTGGAATCCGCTGAAGGCGTTGGATGCTCGTTTTCTGAGCACGGCAACAGCTGGTGGGTTTGTGGGAGTGGTGATAGGAATGTATGCAACTTCTCTCTGGAAGGAGAGTACGTCTACTGCTGCTTTCGATTGGTTTGAGTACGAAGAATAGGTGTCAGACAGGTGTTAGGATACTGTTCTAACATGAATCTAACACCTGTCTGACACCTCCCTGACGTTTTGCATTCTAAAGTAAATAATAAGGGCAGATAATAAGGTTAGGAATGCGATCGCATAAATGGAAACGTTAAGATTAAAGAGGTCGGCCAACCAGCCGGTTAATATTGCTCCGATAGCGTATCCCAGATCGCGCCAGAGACGGAAAATTCCAATGCTTTTTGCCCGGTCCATCGGGTGTGTGAAATCAGCGATAGTTGCAAGAAAGGTTGGGTATACCATTGCTGTACCCCATCCCAACAGAGAAGATAAAATGATATAATGTGCCAGGGTATCTGCCCAGGGGAAGCCAAACAGTGTAAAAGCCTGCAGAAGCATACCTGTATAAAGCATTTTTTTCTTGCTGAAATGATCGGCCATTGGTCCGGTGAATACTTGTCCGATTCCCCAAACAGCCGGATAAATTGCCGTTACGATTCCGATGTTGGCAATTGAAAATCCTTTGGTTGCGAGCAGTAAGGGAAATAATCCCCATGCCATTCCGTCGTTTAGGTTGTTGATGAGACCGGCTTGTGTTACAGCCCCCAGATTGGGATCTTTCCAGGTGGTTTCAAGAAAGAGCTGTTTTCGTTTTGGGATATTGTTTGTTGCTGATTCCTGGTTGACATGATGAATGGTGTCTTTAATGAAAAAAATACTGGTTAATAATCCGGCGAATACCAATACAACACCTGTATAAAAAGGATAGGGGCGAATGCCATAGTGGCTGGCGATCCATCCGGTTAAGAAGGCGACCAATGCAACTGCGAGATAGCCGGCGAATTCATTCAATCCCATGGCAAGTCCGCGTTTTTTTTCTCCTACTAAATCTATTTTCATCACAACGGTACTACTCCAGGTTAGTCCCTGATTAATACCGAGTAAAATGTTGGCAAAAATGATCCAATTCCAGGTAGGGGCGTACATAAGCAGGAATGGAATGGGGATGCCGACTATCCAGCCGGTGATGAGTAGTCGCCGCCGCCCGAATCTATTGGCGAGTGCGCCCGTATAGTAATTGGTGATCGCTTTAGTTAGCCCAAATACAACAATGAAGGAGAGTATAGCGGTTTTTGCGGCCAGCAAAAATTCTTTTTCTGCCAGCAGTGGAAGAATGGATCGTTCCAGTCCGACCATTCCGCCTACGAAAGCATTCACAAGTACGAGTAAAGTGAATTGCTTCCAGTTTTGTTTTATTCCAAGTTGTACCATAGGTGTCAGATAGGTGTTAGAATTACGTTAGAACAAGGTTCTTACACCTGTCTGACGTTTATAGCGCAACGATTAGGTCCTGATTCCAGCGTTGCGAGTAATTCTTCATAATAAATCCCATTCTTATTTAGTTCAATTATTTTCTCGTGGTTGGAAGGAGGAGACGGGATGCTTTTGATCAGCGCATCAACGAATCTTTCTTCATGCGCGAGGGATGGCTGAAGTTGTTCATTCAATTCCCTGATTGTAGTGTGTACTAATTTTTTGTCAAATGGCACAGGTTGATTGGTATGGGATGGTAAAACGATCAGCTTGTCATCCATTTGAAGCAGAAGTTTCAATGAATGGTATAATTGCCTGGCTTTTAGAATCATGCCTGCTTTGTTGGCGTTTAAATCCGGTCGACCAATTCCGTTAACGAAAATTGTATCTCCCGTCAGCAGTGCTTTATTATCCAGTAAGAGACTTACACTTTCAAATGTATGTCCGGGTGTAGAAATTGGCTGAATCTGGATACTACCCAACTTAATAGGCGTTATTAGCGGGATAGCTTCAAACTTGAATTTTACTGAATTGGGGATGGGAAGTTTCAAAGGAATAGCACAATGTTCTGCGAGTTGTCTGGCTCTTGAGACATGGTCGGCATGGATATGTGTTTCAATTACCTGTGTAAGTTCTAACTGATTTTTTTCCAGGATTTCCAGATAGATGTGAGCTGGCAAAGATGGGTCAACAATAATTGCTTTCTTATTGGATTCAATAATATAAGAAAGACAACCCTTACCTGTTCTGCGAACCTGATTGATGGAGAAATGTTGGAATTGGATTGTTGCTGTGTTCCAGGCGAGACTCCAGCTATTCATGCCCCCAGTTAACGAATAGGCTTCATATCCTTGCGAGTTTAATATTTCTGCTGCTTTTAAACTGGTTTTCCCCGATGCACAGATCGTAATAATAGGAATATGTTGTGCCAGAGTTAGCTTGCCAAAAGGATTCTCGCTGTTTGATTTGATGCCGGCATACGCATCTATATGGATACTGCCTGGTATGAACCATTCTGCGCGTTCATCAGCCGGACGGATATCCAGGAGATTTAGTTGTTTACCATTCTCAAGCCAGGATTGTAAAGTTTCGGTACTAATTTCTTGCATGGGGAAGATTTCCATACAAAATTGACGATCCTTATGACCGGTTTATTTATCTTATGATAAATAATTACTGATTTGCTCTGATCCGACTAAGGCTTACCTGGGTGATTCCAAGAAAGGAAGCAATATATTTAAGCGGAACTCTTTTAATGGTATCAGGTGCAGTTTTGATTAGGGCCTGATATCGTTCTTCTGCGGAGTTGAATTGGATCCCTTCGATTCGGTTGATAGTTTCTACATAGGCTGTTTCGATAATTTTTCTAAAAATCCGTTCAATTTCAGGATATCTGTTAAACAGAGCAAAGAATTTTTGGGAATCAATGGCGATTAGTTCAGCGTTTTCTAAAACCTGAATTGCTTTACGGCTGGGCCTGCCGGTGAATAAACTTTCTGCTCTTACAATGATGCTGTTTTCAAAGTAAAAGTCCTCTGTTATATCGATTTCATTTTTCAGATAATAAATGCGGGCGAGTCCCTGGACAAGGAAATAGATGGTTTGACAGGTTTGTCCTATTTGCTGGAGATTTTTGTTTTTCGGAATCGAAACTTGTTGTGAAATAGCCGCGATTGCATTTTTTCCTTCCATCGGCAATGGCGCAAACTTGCTGAAGTAAGTAAATAGTTCCTGCATACAACGATAAAGTTACGGGAATACACGTCAGATACCAGTTAGACAGGTGTCAGATACATGTCTAAGAGTGTTCTAATACCTGTCTGACACCTCTCTAACACCTGGCTGGTGCATACGATTGCGCTAAATGCATTGGAAACTTGGTTTTCGGAATTTGGTGATGTATATTTATACTAAACTAAAAGTATTGTAATACTAAACATTTCCAAGCTTAATAATACATAATATGAGATATACATTGCTTGCTATTGCTTTGGCATTCGCATTTTTTTCAAATGCACAGACTAATAAACAGGGAAATTTAATACTTATTAGTGTTGACGGATATAGATGGCAGGAGTTGTTCAAAGGAGCGGATTCAGCACTTCTTTTTTCGAAGAAATACAGACATCAGGATTCAGCAAGGCTAGTGAAAAATTATTGGGCTGAATCTATTGAAGCACGACGATCCAAACTGATGCCTTTTTTTTGGTCAACGATCCGTAAGCAGGGGCAGCTCTATGGAAATCGGGAGCTTGGAAATTTGGTAAATGTTCGAAATAAATACTGGTTTTCGTACCCCGGAAGAAGTGAATCACTTTCAGGATATTATGATAGTCTGATTAACTCCAATGAGTATCCGAATAATCCTAATGAAACAATATTGGATTTTTTATCCAATCAAGCAGCGTATAAAAATAAAATTGCTGTTTTTGCATCCTGGGATGCAGTGGCCCGAATAGTAAATCGGGATCGGAACGGGATTCCATTGATAAATCCCGGTGAAAAAATAAATGGGGAGAAATTATCTGAGGCCGAAGAGCTGGCGAATGAAATTCAATCTTATCTGCCTTCCTATTTTGGTCCAACAGTAAGATTTGATGTACACACTTTTGCGCTTGCCAAATCGTATATGAAGGCAAAACACCCGAAAGTAGTGCATATTGATTTTGCTGATCCGGATGAATTTGGGCATGCCGGTCAATACGATGCTTATCTTGATGCAGCACATTATATTGATGCAATGGTCGGAAGTTTATGGAATATGGTTCAGCAGGATTCATTCTATAAAAACAATACAACAATACTAATTTACCCTGACCATGGCCGTGGGTTGGGGGATAAATGGACCAGTCATGGCCGGTCGGCACCTGGCTCCAATGAAACCTGGCTGGCGTTAATTGGGCCGGGTATTGAACCACTCGGAGAAGTAGGCAAGCCAATGCAGATTTACCAGGATCAAATTGCGCAGACAGCTGCCAAATTAATAGGGATGTTTTTCACGGCTAATCATCCGGTTGGTGATGCAATTCCAACCGTGGGTAAAAAATAATCAAATGCAGAACAAAGTTGACTTATTGATTATTGGTGGTGGAATATGGGGCAGTGCGATAGCATATTATTATTCCAGCGCTTTTCCAAAATCTAATGTGTTGGTAGTTGAGCAACAGGAGTTGAATAATGGAGCAACAAGTCGGGCTGCTGCATTACTTACAAAAGTTCGTTCCAACAGGTCGTTGATTCCATTGGCAAAAGAGACGGCTCGCATTATTCCTGAATTGGAATTAAGGCTGGATGATTCGCTAGATGTGAAACGCGTTGGATTGGCCCAGGTAGCAACGGATGAAGCTTCCGTTGGAGGGCTGAATCAGCTATATAGTATTGCTGCTGAAATAGGTGAACCATTTATGCAGTGGGAAACAGAGACTCTTCATAGAATGGCACCCTGGTTAAAGCTGGATGCAGCAGTTGATATCGGCTATTTTCCTGGTGAAGCATATTGTGATCCCTATCGTTTAGGAAGTTTTTTTGCAAGAGCTGCACGATTAAACGGAGTTGAATTCAATCAATATTGTAGAGTAAATGAATTGATTCTTGAAAGGAACAAAATTGTTGGCATATTGACAGATCAGGGCGAAATTAAAGCTAAAAAAATTGTGGTAGCAGCAGGCGTTTGGAGTAATGTTTTGCTGGAAAAAATTGGTGCCTCTATTCCCTATTCACCTGTGCGAAGTCAGTTCTGGATTACCGAGCCTATTCCGGATTTAAGGGAAGATGCACCAATCATTTTATTGCCGGCTGCCAATGCTTATTTGCGACCTGAAGGAAACTGTTTATTGTTTGGGATACGTGAGCAGGAATCTTTGGCTATTACGCCGGAAAGCTTGCCCGTGCAGATGAATGATTTTGTTTACAGTGCGGATAAGGGATTTTCAGAATTGGCTGAAGTTATACATATGCTGGAGCCCTTTTTTCCGGGTATATATGATGTTGGGATTAAATCTTATATGGCTGGATTTTCCGGCTATTCGCCTGATTCCATGATTTCCGTTGGCGGTTGTGCTGGAATAGAAAATTTGTTCGTTGCCGGAGGTGATTGTGGTGCCGGTATTGCTTTGTCCGGTGGTGTTGGGAAATTAATGACTTCGCTATTGGCAGGGGAAGATCCTGGTGTTGATACAGCTGCTTTTGACCCAAACAGATTTGGTCGTTTCAATCCAGGATCAAACAGCTGGTTAGAACAATGCGCTGCCGCCCGTTCCCGCAAGAAGAGTGGTTAGATGTCAGACACATGTCTAAGAGCGTTCTAACATGTATCTGACACCTCTCTAACACTGTTCTAACACCTGTCTGACACTTAATGGAGTTCACGGGCAACAATGGCATCGAATTGAAGGAGCAGGTTGGGGTGCCGGGAAGCTATATCCGTTGTTTCATTTATATCAACAGACAAGTCATAGAGCTGCCAGGGTGCAGCAGGGTTTGCTTTCAATCCGGTTTTTACGGCCTTCCAGTTGCCCATCCGAATAGCCCGTTGACCGCCTTTTTCAGGATATTCAAAATATAGGAATTCCCGCGTTGCCTGTGCGCTGTTTTTTCCCAACAAAGTCGGCAGAAAAGAAACCCCATCATTGGGTGGTGCCTCCACTCCGGTTAATTCTGCAAGCGTTGCCAGCACATCATATTGGGCAGAAACTAAATCGCTTACCTCGCCCGCTTTAATTTTCCCTGGCCAGCGTGCGAGAAAGGGCATCCGGATACCACCTTCATACAAATCCATTTTCAATCCGCGTAATCCGGCAACACTGTTAAAAAAGCCGGCATCCACACCGCCGTTAAATGTTGCCCCATTATCGCTGCTGAAAAAGATCAGGGTATTATCATCTAATCCGAGTTCATTAACCAGTGATAAAATTTTTCCCACCTGCGCATCCAGGTAGCTGATCATGCCGGCATAGGATGATAAAGGATTTAAGGTTGATGCATATCCCTGTTGCCCATAATATGGTTTTTCATCAAACTGACCTTTATACATTTCTACCCAGGCATCCGGAACCTGCAAAGATGCATGCGGAATGGTATAGGGGAGGTATAAAAAGAAAGGCTGATCTTTCCTATTACGGATAAACTGTTCAGCTTTCTCTGTCATTTTATCCGGTGCATACACAGCGCCTTTAAAATAATCGAAATCAGCTGCTACAGCAGTTGCCGGATCCAGTCGTCTGTGTACATCAATGAATGGCTGATGTAGTGAATCCCATTTTCCATTCTCCCACAAATGGGTTGGATAATAATTGTGTGCCTGTTTCTGATCGAGATAACCATAGCTGTAATCAAATCCATGTAATTGAGGATTACCTTCTGTATTGGCCATACCAAGGCCCCACTTGCCAATAATCCCGGTACCATACCCTTTTTTCTTCAACAAATCCGCTATGGTAATTGCCTTTGCATGCAAGGGTGCCTGTCCGCGTTCCGCTGAGTCCGGAAATCCACCGAGCTCAACATTCCCGCGAATAGTTGAATGTCCGCCATGTAATCCCGTTAACAACATCGCTCTTGCAGGCGCACAAACTGGTGTGGAGGTATAATGTTGTGTAAATCTCATGCCTTCTGAAGCCATGCGATCGAGATGAGGCGTCTTTATTTTGGTTTGTCCATAGCAGCCTAATTCGCCATAACCCAGGTCATCTGCATAGATATAAATGATATTTGGCAGTGCTGATTTCTTAGGTTGATCCGAAGTTGGGCGGACGGAAGTATTGCAGGCAAGCTGAATTGCTAAAACGAAAAGCAGGTTAACAAAAAGTGCAAACTTTTTCATTCGTTGAAATTATGGTTTTTAAAAGTGAGGGATTATTCCAATACATTTTCGCACAAACGATTGCATTAGGCCATTTGATAGCTTCTTGATATATTCATTTATCGGTTACTGCTAATAACCACAGGGACACCAAAACAAATCTGCCATGCACGAAGATTGCAAACCGGCATATGATTGCGAAAAACTCTACCGGATTTTCGAGGAGGTTTATGACCAGTTACTTGGCATAGGAAGGATGCGAAGGCTTGAGGAGGCCATTCAAAAAGATCTTATTCATGAACTCTTTCTTTCCTTTTACGAAAAGAAAATTGACCTGGAACTAGTCACTAATCCCACTTCTTATATCGTAACAGCCTACAAAAGAAAAATTATCGATTTTTACCGGGAATCAGCCCGTTTTTCGGTTGATGACAGCTGGATGAATCACTCGCTGACCCTCATGCCCTCTCCCGAATCTACCCTGATTGAAAAGGAGCGGATTCTTGAACTCTCCGGATTATTGCGAAAATCTTACGATCAGCTGCCGGACCGTTGCAAAAAAGCCATTTATCTTAAATACTACAAAGGGCTGACGGCTGCTGCCATCCAACAGGAAACCGGCTGGTCGGCTCAAAGTACCTATAATTATTTGTCGATCGGCTTAAAACAGCTGAAAGCGTCACTGGAACTGCATCCGCAATTGGCAAAAGGAGGAGTTTCCCTGCTGGTTCTGTTCCTTCTTCTGCAACAATTTTAAAATAATTTAAAAAAAGCAGGTAGATTTTTCCGGTCCATCCGTCTATACGATATAAGTCAATCGTATGATCGAGAAAAGGGCCCTGGAGGAATTACTGGAGGATACGGATTTTATCCGCTACAGCACCCGGCCATCGGAGGCGGATAAGGCCTATTGGGCTGCTTATCTCACCGCCTATCCGGATGATCAGCATAAACTGGAAGAAGCCAAAACCATCCTGCTGGCTATGTTTGGCATGCTACAGGCCGAAGAAAGAGGAAAGGAACTGGACCGCTTAAAACTGGCTATTCAACTGGCAACATCTGAACCAACTGAATCAAACCTGCCGAAAAAGGTAATAGCATGGAAAAAGATTGCCTGGTATGCTGCAGCTGTATTACTACCCGTGGTGGCTACCTACCTCCTGTTTCGTTCAGATAAAAATACACTCACGCAGTATAAACTGACTACTGCAGAAATTAAAGCCACCGAAAACAGCGTTTTAACGGCCAATAGTACGCTTCAAACCAGGAGAACAGAGAAACGGGCAGTTTTATTACCAGACGGCTCTAAAGTGGTTCTAAATGGCCATTCCAGCCTGGTTGTTGCAGAAGGTTTCGGAACAGACAGCCGAATCGTCCGACTTTCAGGGGAGGCTTTTTTTGATGTGGTGCATGATGACCGCTCCGCTTTCCTGGTTCAGACTCATCAGTTCACGGTAAAAGTTCATGGTACGGCATTTAATGTAAGAGCGTACAGAGATGCGCCGGTTATGGAAACCTCTCTTTTGCGAGGATCCGTTGAAATAATGCCCGCAGATTCAGGGAAGTCCATTTTTCTGAAACCAAATCAAAAATTACTGTACACTTCAGTAATGGAACCAACTTCCGTGTTGGGAGGCGTCCATCCCCAAAACATTCCCAAACCTGAAATTTCCATCGAACCCATTACAATCAGTGGCGATGGCAATTCAATTGTGGAAACAGTCTGGACAAGAAACGCACTTGAAATCAATGATGAACGCTTTGATCAGCTAAAGGAAAAATTTGAACGATGGTTCCGTGTTACCATTGAATTCGAAGATGAGGCCATCAAACAATTCCGCTTTACAGCCAGTTTCGAAAATATTCCGATGCAACAGGCACTGGAAGCAATGCAATTATCCAATACATTTTATTATGAATTAGACGGACAAACCCTACGACTCAGATCAAAATGAGGTATAAATGAAAAGGGAGTTGACTCCTCCCTTTCCGATTAGTTTAACCTACAGTGGCAGTGTTCAAGTGGTGTTGGCTACTGCCCTGTAACAAACCAAAACAAAAGTATGAAAAAATCGAAGGACTGCACGTGCCCTCCCATTCCCAGGCAGGTGCTAAAAACACTGCTGCTTATGAAACTAACGATCGCTTTGGTGCTGGTTACCTGTTTGCAGGTAACAGCCAAAACCTATTCTCAGGAGCGAATCTCGGTTCGATTTTCAGAAACCCGGCTAAAAAAAGCCCTCAAGGAAATCGAACAGCAATCATCTTATCGCTTTGTTTATAGCAGTGACCGGATTCCGGGTAATGCAACCGTTACCTATCAGGGACAAAATGTTCAGGTGGTAGATGTGTTAAGTAGTATTTTATCGGCAACCGAATTGCGCTATAAAGTATTGGCAAATCGGATTGTGGTGATTACCAACATTGGAAACGAGGATCAGAACAAAACCGTAACCGGTACCGTTCGGGGTCCAAATGGCGAAACCTTATCAGGCGCTACCGTTCAGGTAAAAGGAAGTTCTCTTATGACCACTACCAATGAGGCCGGTGTCTTTTCCATTTCCGTTCCAGATAATGATGCTGTGTTGATTATTTCCTATGTGGATATGCAGCCCGCCGAATTTAAAGTAGGCACCAATTCAACCATCAATATTCAATTGAAGGCAGTTGATCAGTCGATGAATGAAGTTGTTGTAGTTGGTTATGGCACCCAGAAAAAAGTGAGTATGACCAGTGCTGTTACGCAGGTTAAAGGAGAGGATCTGGTACGTCGTCCGGTTTCCAATTTGCAACAGGCTTTGCAGGGACAGGCACCCGGACTAACGGTATTGGACAGGGGCGGAGAACCCGGACGATCATCGGCAACCATGCGGGTCAGGGGTACTACTACATTTTCCGGAAATAGTTCAGGAAACAGTTCACCACTCATTATCGTAGATGGTGTTGAGCAGACCATGTTTAACCTCAATCCGGAGGATGTAGAAAGTATTTCTGTATTGAAAGATGCTTCTTCAACGGCTATTTATGGGTCAAGGGCAGCTAACGGAGTAGTGCTGATTACCACGAAAAGAGCTAAATCCGGTAAGGTGCAGATCGCGTACAATGGATATTATGCCATTCAAAAATCTGTGAACCAGCCGGAGAATATGGAGTTGGAAAAATATATGCGGTATCAGCAGCTGGCCTATACCAACCAGGGATTGGCAATTCCTGCCCGCTACACTGATGAAAGCATCGATACCTGGGTAAATTCAACGGATCGTTACAGGTATCCGGATGTGAATACCTGGTTCAAAACAGTTTTGAAACCAGCACCTCAGCATAGTCATAACATTTCCTTTAGCGGAGGTAATGAATTTTCCCGCACCAGAGTGAGTTTGCGGTATATGGATCAGGGTGGCATAGCCCCGAATTACAGTGCGTCGGTTCGTGAAGTACGAATCAATAATGACATGCAATTGCACAAACGCTTAAAAATGAGTGCCGATTTCAACTATCGGTACAATATGTCCAGAAGCCCGTTTGCATCTGATGTGTTCAATCGATTCTTTCATGGAACACTTTTCGCTGCGCCAAAATATCCGGATGGAACGTACGGCTTGAGCCAACAGGGCTTTAACCCCTTATTGATTGCGGAGCAATCAGGCAAAAATAATATAGCCAGTAATTATTTTTATACATCCGGTAAAATGGAATATCAGTTACTGAAGGGACTAACCCTCAGTGCGCAGGTTTCAGCTGTAATTGATTTTACAGAGCAGAAAGCCTACCGGAATGCAATCAATAATTTTGATTCACTAACCGGCAGACGGTACCAGGTTGCCAATAATGCACTAACGGAAACCCGTAACCGATATAGGGAGATTACCACCAATTATCTGGCGAATTATTCCACCAGTATTGGTCGCCATGAGATCAAGGCACTGGCTGGATTTTCTGAATTGTACAATAATGGTTATAATCTTACAGCTTATAGGGAACGCTTTTATAATAATGAGATTCAGTCAATAGGGCAGGGAGCAAATGATCCTACTAAAGACAATACGGGTTTGGAAACTAAATTCGGTCTTCGTTCCTATTTCGCCCGATTGAATTATGCCTTTGATCAGAAATACCTCCTGGAAGTGAATGGTCGTTATGATGGTTCTTCCCGGTTTACCGGAGATAATCAATATAGTTTTTTCCCCTCTTTCTCCGGCGCCTGGAGAATTACGGAGGAAGATTTCTTTGATAACCTGAATACGCCGTTCAGTGAATTAAAGATTCGCGGATCATGGGGGCAAACAGGCAACCAGACAGTTCCGCTGTATAGTTATTTCGCATCGCTTTCTCAGGGTTCTTATACGTTTGGTGGTATCGCGGCACCAACTTTTTCACAAACGGTTTTGGCAGATCCCAGTATATCCTGGGAAACCAACACGCAAACCGATATTGGATTGGAAGGAAGTTTGCTTGGTTATAAATTATCCTTCGGAATTGATTATTACAGGAAAAGAACAAGTGGCATCCTGCTTGCCCTGCCCTTGCCGGTGGTTACCGGATTTGCCTCCTCCAATCAGAATGCCGGTGTAATTGATAATAAAGGATTTGAATTTTCACTTGGTTATCGGAACAATGAGCATAAGCTCAAATACAGTTTTGGAGCTAATCTGGCATTGAATAATAATAAAGTGATTGACCTCAAAGGCGGCGGACCCTTTATCAACAGTTCCTATGACCTGGATCCCCGGTACATAGTGAAAGAAGGCTTACCTTTTAATTCACATTGGGGTTACAAAACAGATGGATTTTTCCAGAGTCAGGAAGAGATTGATAATTATCCAACAATCGCTCCCAATACAAAGCCGGGTGATGTGAAATATGTTGATCTTAATAAAGATGGCCGGATCAATGCGGATGACTGGACCGTGATTGGTAATCCATTTCCAAAATATACATTTGGGGCTGTTGCAGAACTATCCTACCGGAATTTCTCTCTGAATCTGCTTTTCCAGGGTGCGGCGGATGTGGATACCCGTTTATCCGGTGCCTTGTCGGAGTATGGGATATTTGAAGGATTTACACATGAAATTGTAACAGATAATTACTGGACACCGGAGCGCCCGAATGCAAGATTTCCACTTCCCCGCAAAAGCGATCAGCGGAATGTAAATACTTCTGATCAGTTGATTATAGATGGCTCGTACCTGCGGCTTAAAAATCTGCAGCTGACCTATACGGTTCCTGCCAATTTATTGCAGAAAGCAGGTATTAATGGTGCAAGGTTTTATGTGTCAGGTACCAATCTGCTGACCTTTTCCAAATTGAATGAATGGAATCTGGATCCGGAAGCAGAATCTGGTCGGGGTATTTATTACCCGCAAACCAGCCTTTATACGCTTGGACTGAATCTTAATTTTTAAGTCGTCAACCCAATCAAAATGAAAAAATCGTTTAGCTATATAATTTTATATTCAGCAATACTGTCTGCAGTTTTCAGTTCCTGTAAAAAAGATATACTGGAAACCATTCCCAATGATCGGGTTTCTTCTGCCATTTACTGGCGTACGGAATCGGATGCGATTTATGCGGTCAATTCCGTTTATTCCTCCCTCGATGCAGTTAATCTTTTTGTGCTGGATGGAGTATCGGATATCGGTCATACCAATACTACGTTCACCGTTGAGTTTAATATTGAAAATGGAACCTATGATGCTTCGCATTCAAGGATACAGACCGAATGGCAGAATGGATATCGGGGTGTATTTCTTGCCAATGATGTGTTGGCCAATATTGATCGGGTTAGCACCACCAATACGGCTTTACTGGATCGGTTAAAATCGGAAACCAGAGTGCTGCGTGCTTACTATTACATGAAATTAACCGGATTGTACGGCGAAGTGCCCTTGATTACAACTCCGATAACAGCAGCAGAAGGTTTAGCGATTGCGCGTACTTCCCAAACCGAAATCTGGAATTTTATCAATACCGAATTGACAGAGTCGGCAAATGCATTGCCGGCAACTTATCCCAATGCGGATAAGGGAAGAATTACTAAGGGGGCTGCATTGGCATTAAAAGCAAGGGCTAATTTATGGGCTGGAAATTATTCAGAAGCAGCTACTGCAGCAAAAGCCGTAATGGATCTGAATGTATATGGTTTGATTGATGAGTATGGTAAGTTGTTTACCTATGCTTCTGAAGGAAGTAGGGAAGTGGTGCTGGATAAGCAATTCCTGGCCGGAACATTAACGCATAATTCCTTTGCCTATATGGGGCCTTATAGTCAGCGGAACAGTTCGAGCAATTTTGTTCCGACCAAAGCCCTGGCGGATATGTATCCGATGCAGAATGGTATGGATATTTCGGATCCTGCATCCGGTTTTGATCCGATGCAGCCTTATGTAAACCGTGATCCAAGAATGCGATTTACCATGTTTCTGGATGGTGATCCTTTGCCAAGCGGCATACTTTTTCAACCTGTTCCGGGAAGTGGCGGGGCTGATGAAGTCGGTAAAACCCAATACAATACCTCAACGGGTTACTCCGTGAAGAAATATGTATTGGCGGATGATTTACAAACACCAGGTGCAAGTGGATTGAATTTCATTCTGTTGCGCTATGCGGAAGTGTTATTGACGTATGCGGAAGCGAAGATTGAATTGAATCAGATCGATCAATCGGTATATGATGCGATCAATGCTGTTAGAACCCGTCCGGATGTGGATTTGCCTGCGCTTGAAACCGGTATGAGTCAGGAGGATTTACTGGAAGCAGTTCGACGGGAGCGAACGATTGAACTGGCGTTTGAGGGTTGGCGTTTATTTGATATCCGCCGATGGAAAATTGGTCCGGATGTGATGACTGGTCCGGTTTATGGAATAACTTATTACGAGAATGGAAATCCGGTTACTGTTGAAGTGCCGAGTGTGGATCGTGTTTTTGATCCTTCCAAACATTATCTCTGGCCAATTCCTCAAAAGGAAAATGCGTTGAATCCGGCATTAGGTCAGAACCCCGGCTGGTAATTTAGGTGTCAGACAGGTGTTAGAACGTTGTTGGAGAGACGTCAGATACATGTTCTAACAACATTCTAACACCTGTCTGACACTTCTCTAACAACGTTCTAACACCTGTCTGACGTTTGTTACAACACACCCGCGGGACGAACTTCGGATCCGGTCATTTTGTTCAGGCCATCGCCAAGTGTTTTTCGGTATTGATCAGCCAATTCATTCAGTTCTTTGATTACCTGGGGATACAGGTTTTGAACATCACGGTCTTCTCCGGGATCTGTCCAAAGATCATATAGCGCCAGCTTCACTGAATCGATTCCGTATTTTCCGGGAAACCCATCTTTTCCCAATTGAGCAGGTGGGCCATAAGTTTGTGATTGTGCCGGAAATACTAATTTGAATCGCTCATTCCGAATCGCCTTGAGATTATTTTTGTCATAATAGTAGACAAATTCTTTTCTTCCGATTTCAGCTGATTTTCCAACTAGTACATTCGCCATATTGATTCCATCAATTTTCTTTTCAGGTGATGGTGCACCACACAAACTAATAAGCGTTGGTAAAATTTCCATTGTTGTTGCAAGCTGATTATTTACTATTCCGGCAGGTAAAGTTCCTTTCCAACTCATGATACAGGGAACTTTTACACCACCTTCCCAGGCAGTACCTTTTCCTTCCCGTAAGCCGGTCGTGTTGCCCGCATGGTTTCCGAACGTTAACCAGGGTCCATTATCACTTGTGAAAATCACTAGTGTATTTTCCAGCAAACGATTTTCTTCCAATGTTTTCATAATTGCCCCAATAGACCAATCCACTTCTTCCATAACATCACCAAACAAACCGCCTTTACTTTTACCCTTAAATTTTTCACTTGCAGCAATAGGAGTATGTACCATCGGATGCGCGAGATACAAAAAGAAGGGTGATTTTTTATTCTTTTGAATAAAATGAATGGCCCGGTCAGTGAATCGTTTGGTTAATTGAGCCTGATCATCCAGTGTCCTAATATATTCAACTGGTTTATTTCCTTCGATCAATGGAAGAACCGGATAAGTTGACCGGTAACTGGTGGTGTCTGTCCAGGGAGTTCCATCATAATAAACCGGCCACATATCATTGGAATAAGGGATTCCTAAATATTCGTCGAATCCATGCTGTAATGGAAGATATGGCTCTTTGTGACCAAGATGCCATTTTCCAACCATGCCGGTTTTATATCCGCTTTTTTTCAATAATTCAGGAATGGTTTCTTCACTGGTATTCAGTCCAAATTTAGCATTGTGATCGATGGCGCCTGAAATGCCTATCCGGGTGGGATAACAACCCGTAAGCAACGCGCTACGCGATGCTGTGCAGACTGCCTGAGCGGCATAAAAATTGGTGAATCGGATTCCGGAATATGCCAGTTTGTCAATGTTTGGCGTTTGATATGGACCTCCACCATAACATACCGGATCACCATAGCCCATATCGTCCATAAAGATTAAAATGACATTCGGTTTGGAAGGCGGATATTCCAGTTTTTCGGGTGCTGCTTCAGGTTTAAACGATACCAGTACCGCACAACCGAAAAGCAATGCAAAATATATTTTTCGCATATCGTAATTATTTTTCTGAAGATACATAAAAATCAGTCTGGATAAGCATTTCAGACGTTTTTACAAGATATTTTATGTAGATTTGAATACTAAGATTGAAGCCATGAAAAATATATCACGTAAATGTATAACCGAACTATTATTTATTATTTTTTTAAGTTTTGTTTTTTTGGATTTGGAAGCTCAAAAAAGAGATCGCTTGCCTAATATTATTTACATACTTGCAGATGATTTAGGATATGGTGATCTGGGGTGCTATGGACAGGAAAAAATAAAAACACCACATATCGATCAATTGGCAAATAGGGGCAAGCGATTTACGAATTTTTATGCAGGCAGTACTGTTTGTGCACCATCCCGCGCAGCTCTGATGACAGGAAAACACACAGGTCATGTATCAATTCGTGGTAATGGTGAATTCCCCTTACCTAAGGAAGAAAAAACAATTTCCGAAGTTTTAAAACAGAAAGGATATGTAAATGGCATGATGGGAAAATGGGGGTTGGGTCTTGCTGGTACCAGTGGTTCGCCAGAAACCCGGGGATGGGATTATTTTTCAGGACATGCGCACCATGTTGAGGGACATTATCAACATCCCGATTCTGCATGGAAGATTCTACATAATCAACTCATTAAAATTAAAGTTCCCGATAATCTTTACGTGAATGAATGGTTTACCAATGAAGCAATCAATTTTATTAATAAAGAAAAAGAAAACCCATTTTTTCTTTACCTGTCCTTTACACTTCCACATGCTGAGCTGGTGGTTCCTGATCAATATCTGAAACAATATCTAAATGAAAAGGGAGAAAGTGTTTTTGTTCCTGAGCATGCGCATCTGCCCGGACAGCATTACGGCCCACAGCCGAATCCCAAAGCGGCTTACGCAGCAATGGTGACTCAAATGGACGATTATGTTGGAAGAGTTGTAAAGAGGATAAATGAGCTTGGATTGGATGATGAAACCATTATAATTTTTACAAGTGATAATGGTACGCATATTGAAGGTGGGAGAAAGTTAACTGATGCAATAGATTATTTTCAAAGCAGTGGTCCATTCAAAGGCATCAAGAGGGATATGTATGAAGGCGGTATAAGGGTGCCGTTTATTATCCGGTGGGATAAACAAATTCAAAATGGAAGTATCACAGATCTACCTGCTGCTAATTGGGATATGATGGCCAGTTTTGCAGAAATTGCTCAAATAGCTACTCCTTCCTTTGATGGTATATCGCTTGTTCCGATTTGGAAAAATCAACTTTCTAAATCTGCCATAAGGAAATATTCCAACCGCTCCTTTTATTGGGAATTTTATGAGCAGGGTTACAAACAGGCAGTACGAAAAGGCAACTGGAAAGCAATTCGATATTATAAGGAAAGCCAACCTGTTCGAACTGAATTATACAATCTAAGCCATGACAGAGGGGAAACCAATGACCTGTCCTCAACTCAGCCAGCTGTGGTTAAAGAGCTTGAAAAAATTATGAATGAGCAGCGAAAACCTTCTGATAATGCGGCTTTCCAGATTAAATAGGTTTTTCTTCCTTCGTCCATATATCAACCTTTTTCCTGTTTCCTACAAGTAGTAATAAGTCATTTTCCATCAATATGAAATCAGAGGAAGGGTTTAATAATCTTTCCTCTGTTCTTTCAAGACCTACAACAAGTGTGTTGGTGTTTTCCATTAACCCGGTTGCACGAATTGATTTTCCAATGAATGGATGTCCATTCGTTAATTGAAGTCTGAACGGTTCAATTTCCGTTCTTATTTCACTTGTTTCGATTTCATTGTTTCTAAAAACAACCTGTAATTTTTGCACCTGAATTTCAGTTCCGATAACAAATATTTCATCACCTGGAAAAATACAATCATTCTTGTTTGGTGTAACAATTGTATAGGTTTCTCTTTTTATGAGAACCAGATTAATACCAATTTTTTCTCTCCAGGCCAATAGATGCAGAGGTTGTCCAAGGAACTTGTAATATTTTTCAATTTTAATTGGATATATACGTGCATTCCAGGGAGCCAGTTCCTTTTGTCCTCCATGATAAGAGGTTGTTTCCCGCTGGTTAAGATTATTTATAAATCTTTTTTCAATCCTATTGTAGAGTAATTGAATTTTTTGTGAGAAGATAAAAAGAAGTATCAGTCCGGTCAGTACGACCAACAAACCTCCATAATAATGAAAGAATGTAAAAACCAGCAATCCGATTAGCAGGCAGGCGATGATCAGTTTGATAGAATGAATCATTTTAATCAAACGCGGATTTACTGTTTCGCTATTATACTCTTTATAGACAGGAACTTTTATTGCAAATGCCCACAAAAAAGGTGCAATACTAAGGAAGGTTAAGCCTGCCAGTGCGTAATTGATCCAGAATTCACTTCGCCAGCTAATCAGTGCTGGTTGTAATAAGCGGGCACTCGCTAAAATTATACTAACAATGATAGTAACCTGCAATCCGCCAATAAGAAGCTGTTGCTGGAGGAATCTTTTCCATGAGCTGGATGTTCTTGCTTTATTTACAGAAAGATTATATAAACGCATCCGCTCCAGCATTGCTGATGGTAAGCTATTTTCCAATATTTTTGCAGCTCCCCCTGAAATTTTTATCAGATAGGGGGTTGTTAGGGTCGTAACAGCGGAAATGGAAACTGCAATAGGATATAAAAATTCACTTGTCACATTTAAGGTTGTTCCCAGTGTGGCAATAATGAAAGAGAATTCTCCTATTTGAGCAAGACTGAAGCCTGCCTGTATGGATGTTTGAAAACTTTGTCCGGATAATAGTGCACCTAAGCCTGAGCTGAGGATTTTTCCAATTATTGTTACGCCGCATAATAGCAGAATGGGTACAGCATATTCCTGTAGAACAACCGGATTTATCAACATACCAACTGATACAAAGAATATAGCACCAAACAAATCTTTCAAAGGCATTACCAGATGCTCAATGCGTTCTGCTTTCGTGGTTTCTGCCAGTATTGATCCCATCACAAAGGCTCCTAACGCAGGAGAGAAGCCAACCTGATTTGCCAATACCACCATTCCAAAGCACAGTGTTACGGATAAAACAAGTAATAATTCATTGGTCAGTATATTTTTAGCTTTTCGTAGAAGTGTTGGAATGAAAAATATCCCCATTACAAACCAGATGACCAGGAAGAAAGCAAGCTTCAAAATAGAATAGATCATTTCAGAACCGGAGAACTGTTGACTTACGGAAAGGGTTGCCAATAATACCATCAATATAATAGCAACCAGATCCTCAACAATCAGCACACCGAAAACAAGTGATGCAAACTGCCTTGATTTGTAGCCCAGTTCATCGAATGCACGTATAATGATGGTTGTGGAGGAGATGGATAATATGCCACCCAAAAACAAGCTGTCGATATGTGACCAGCCCATTGCTATTCCGGTGCAATAACCAATAACGCTCATGGCGACCACCTCCACTACAGCTGTAATGGAGGCTGATCCGCCAACTTTTAAGAGCTTCCTGAAACTGAATTCCAATCCCAGGCTAAACAATAGGAAGATAACCCCAATCTCTGCCCACACTTTTATATTGTCAACTTCATATACTGTTGGAAACCATCTGAAATAGGGACTAACAACAAAGCCGGCAAGTATATAACCTAATACCAGCGGTTGTTTTAGCCATTTAAAAAGCAGCGTGGTTATGGCAGCCACTCCAAGTATAAGAGCAAGATCCAGTATTAAATGAGGCAGATGATTCATTTGAAAATGGTTTTATGCACCTTGTATTAATTTAAGGAGGTAATTCTTTATTTGCAGAGCCTCTGCTTCCTTTTCCGGCAGAATACTTGTGTTGTCATTGTTGTAATCAAAAAAAACAAACTCTTCCTCCTTGTTCTGATAGGTAATAGTAAGCCCCATCCGTACAACTACAGTATCCAATCTCATCTGTTTTCCTTCCTGCCTGAGTTCTTCGGTCTCCCGAAACGAATTGATTTTAGAAATTTGTTTAATATCAATTACTGCTGCATCCGGATGTGGACCTGTAGAGCGAATTAGTATTAGTTGTTCTGCATCCGGATAAACAGCCAATAATTGTTCTGTTTGCCAGAACAATGTTTTCTCTTTTTGCTTCAGGTTAGGATAATTATGTTCTAAGAACAGAAGCATTAATTCTTCTCTTTTTTTTCGTGACTTATTTTGAGAATAGCGAAGAAGAAGAATAAGTATTAATACGGGCACAAAAAGTACTGCCACGATAATCAATTCATTCATGGTAATAAATTAATGACATAATAATTTTAGTTACTTCAGTATTGGTGAAGTAGCAGAAAAAATTGATGTCTACCAGAAATGATGCTTGGGATAGAGCAATCCAAGAATAGCATCTTGAATCCAGGAATGTTCTTTTTTTCTAAATTGAACAGCTAGTAGTAATTCCAAGCTGGTTGTAAATCCATTATTCTCAGGTGTATTTTTTGCAACAACTGATTCGGATTCTTCTTCTGTTCTTACAGACCGTATCTTTAGCAGGGCAACTTTATTGAAATGATCTTTGGAGCCGGGGAGTTTTTTTTCAATATCCTGCTTTCCCGAAATCCCAATTGTTCGGGATTTTCCAGTACTATAACTAGCTCCGGGATTCGCCAGTATGCTTGCCCCGATACTACAGAATAACCATATAAAGATCAAAAAACGCACGCACGAAAGTACAAATAAAAAAAACCATAACCAGTAAAAAACCGGTTATGGTTGTTAAAAAGATATACTACGCTTTATTTTACGTTGGCACTTACAATTTTAGCAAGGTCAAACATGGAAATCTGATTTTTACCGGCAAAAAGTACTTTCAATTTTGCATCGGCATTGATCATGCGCTTATTGGTACTATCCTGTAATTTATTTTTCTTGATATAATCCCAAATCTTTTTAGTGATATCAGGACGTGATGCTGGTTTATTACCAATTACATCAGCCAGTGCTGCACTGGGAGTTAAGGGAGCCATGAAAGCGGCATTGGGGGTACGCTTTTTAGCAGCTTTTTTTGGAGCAGCTTTCTTAGCGGGAGCAGCTTTTTTAGGGGCAGCTTTCTTAGCAGGTGCGGCTTTTTTAGCGGCAGCCTTTTTAGCGGGAGCAGCTTTTTTAGGAGCAGCTTTTTTAGCAGGAGCGGCTTTTTTAGCGGCTGCTTTCTTTGGTGCAGCCTTTTTAGCGGCTGCTTTTTTGGTTGCTTTGGCCATGATGGTCTATTTTATAAGATTTTTTGTTTATTGGTCCAATATAGGAATTATAAACAGACTGTAGTCTGTTCTTGCACAGGTGTTAATAAGTTCCGGCTAACTTTTTCCAAAATGGGCCATTTTACCCCTCTTTTCCCGGGGAAACCCCTTTTAATTGGCAAATTTTCAAAATACCGGCTTAGAAAAGCCAGTTCATTCAGCCAAATTCCCATGTGATACAACCTCCTGACTCCTGATAGTAAGGGGGATTTAGCTTTGGAGTATATAATTTAAGCAGTTATGAAAAAGATACTTGTTACAGGGGCCACAGGAGCTCAGGGTGCCAGCGTTGCCAGGGCAATCCTAGCCAATGGACAATTTTCAGTTCGGATTTTTACCAGAAATGCCGATTCACCAAGAGCCAGAGAGTTGGAAATGAAAGGAGCTGAATTATTCCAGGGAGATATGTTTAATAAAGAAGATCTTTTGTCGGCTATGCATAACTGTTATGGCGTATTTGGCGTTACCAATTTTTGGGAACATTTTGATAGAGAAACAATTATTGGAACAAATCTGTTGGATGCGGCTAAAAATGCTGCTATAGAGCACCTTGTTTTTCATACACTGGCAGATTATTCCTTATTAAGTAAGGGTTAAGGGTCAATTTCCTGTTCCCCATTGCGATGGGAAAGCAGCGCTTCAGCGATATGCAGTTTCTCTGAACCTGCCTGCAACCTTTGTTCAAATAGCTTTTTATTATGAAAATTTCCTAAGCTATTTCCCCTTACAAAAACAGTCGGATGGATCCCGATTTTTCGGATTTCCTCAGGGAGATACCAATTTGGCTATGGTAAGTGTGGAGGATCTTGGTCCTGTAGTGGTAGAATTGTTTAAAAATTCAGACCAATTCATTGGAAAAACAGTTGGTGTAGTAGCAGAAGATGAGCCATGTTCTAAGTATGCGAGTATTATGTCCAGTGTATTTGGCGTGCCAGTTCACTACCATTCTGTTCCACATCATCAATTTGCTGCACTTGGTTTTCCAGGTGCCATAGAGTTGGCCAATATGTTTGAAGTACAGCGACTCTATATTCCCGAAAGAAAGGCGGATCTGGAGTTAACAAAAAAATTGCACCCAGCAGTGCAGTCTTTTGAAAGCTGGGTGCATCAAAACAAAGAAAGGCTGCTTTCAAGTTAATGGGATAACACGAATATTTAGTATTCTTGTAACCCGATATAAAAATCGTTCGATTTATTAATGGAACTTGTTATTCAGCAAATTATTAAGGAAACAAATGAAGCCGCCAGTTTTATTCTGACAACTACGGATGGTAATCCGATTATTTACAAATCAGGACAATTTATAACCCTTCTATTCGATACCCAATTTGGAGAAAAGAGAAGGAGTTATTCATTTTCATCTTCACCTGATTTACATGAAGCGACCGCCATTACTATCAAAAAAATCCCCAATGGTGAATTTTCAAGGAAGCTGGTGGAACACGCAAAACCAGGTGATCTGCTACGGAGCAGTTCTGTAAGTGGGATGTTTTTACTTCCTGCTATTCACAGCAAAGAGCAACAGTATTTTTTCTTTGCAGCGGGTAGTGGGATTACACCCTGCTATTCAATGATTAAAACGCTATTATATACAACAAACAATCAGGTTGTACTCATTTATAGCAATCGTTCAAAGGAACAAACAATTTTTTATAACCAGTTGCTTGAATTGAAAGAATCATTTAAGCAACGGTTTGAAATTCGTTTTTTATTCAGCGATCTTTTTGATATTTACAACAGCCGTTTAGGTAAATGGCTATTACCTCAATTAGTAGAACAATACCGGAAAAAAGACAAAGCTGATTTGCTTTTTTATATATGTGGTCCCTGGGATTTTATGCAGATGGTCCAACTGACTTTATTAAGTGAACATATACCTTTGCATGCCATTCACAAAGAGAATTTCAATACCCTTCCCCGAATCAATAAGCCCCGGCCTCCAGATCTCGAGGCACATCAGGTACGTATTTATGCTAACACGGGAATACACGAATTAATGGTGCAGTATCCTGAGACCATTCTTGCGGCTGCAAAGAAATCCGGTATTCAAATACCCTATAGCTGCGAAGCTGGCAGGTGCGGAAGTTGTGTTGCTACCTGTACAAAGGGCACAGTATGGATGGCATACAATGAAGTATTAATGGATGAGGAGGTTGCTGCCGGCCGCTTTTTATGTTGTCAGGCTTATCCCGTTGATGGCGATATTGAAGTTGAACTTTCTTAATCGTATTTTCTGCCGCCTTTGTACATCAGGGAGCCCAGCGATATAGCAAATTGGGTTTCGAAAAATTGTTCTCTGACCAAGGGGTAAGCAGACTGCCCGCGCTGGCCTGCTTTCAAGCCGAAATGATAATAATAAGCACCGTTTTTACTTGGAAATGTCATACCCATGGAGCCTGCTATCGTTTGGATCGGATTTCCTGCCAGCACCAGATAGGACTGATCGTATTCCAGTGCCGCCATAAATGTTTTCCCGGGAATACTACCAAAAGGGGTTTTTCGCGTACTTGATTTACTGAATCCAGCTACCAGATTCGTACCATTGTCTGTCGTAAATCCAGCTCCCTTATAATTGACGGAGCCCCATCTCTGCTGAACCATATCCACCGTCCATTTCCATTCTTTTCTTGAATAGGCAAGTCCAGCACCAATTTTAGCCGGATAATTAAAATCTGCTACAGCAGCCTCTTCCGAAACCAGCTCATTTCCATCTCCATCCGTTACATAATTGTCTTCCATTTTTTGTAATAATCTTCCTGGTTGATAGGTTAATCCAATTGTCCATTTTCCATTTTTTAAGGGGATAGTATATTGAATTCCCGTATTATAAAGCATCCTGGTATAATTCTGATTTTGTGTAATATGCAGGGTTTGAATATTGGTTTCCACTATTTCTTTCTTGTTTACGCTGCCAAAAAGATAACCCAGCGAAACACCCAATTGCAGGTTTTTAGAAATGGAATAACCATTGCTTACAAAAAATTGATACAAGCCACCTGATCCATTGATCTGCGTTTGCAGTTTACTTTCTGTTCCTATAATATAGCGGTTACTGGTTGTCCTATAGTCAATGGTACTGTACCGTTTTAAGCCAAAAGCAGTACCCAGGCCTTTAAACAGACTAAACCCCATGGCAGCTCGTTGAACCGTAAAATCTGCGCCGCTGGTTCTGGTATCGCCTGATTTATAGTTGGAGGATTTGCCACCGAAATTCAACTCAAACATAAATCTGCTATAGGGAAAATGGCCATAGGATGCCGGATTCAACTCGTTTAATGTAGTGGTGGAAGGAAGGGCGATACCTGCCCCCGACATTCCTGCATACCCATTTTTATCCCGCAGTTCCACATCCCCAATGCCATAGGCAGAATAGATGGAATTGAGTCCACCCTGACTGAACACAGATTGATGAATAATTCCGGTTACAAATACTATCAGAATCTTTTTCATGTTAATTGGTTTGCTGATAAACAAGCATGGATAAAATAAGTCGGGTGCGATTAATCAACACGGTTTTCAAAAGATTTTCATCGCCTCCTATCTGAATTACCAGCCGCTGGCTGTTACTATTGGTTGATTGGAGTTCATATTCGATATAACTTGTTATATCATATAAGTATCTTGTGTTTCTTCCAAAATCCGTATCAATAAAAAGAGACCCCGTTTGAGTTGAATTGTCTATGCCGGCAAGTGGACCTGTTATTGCATTATTAACGTCCCGAACATACAGGTGAATTTGAGTTGGCAGTGTTCCTGGCAAATAGGAGCCGATCACCGGTTTTACTTCCAATTCCGCATTCAATAATTGAACATATCCCGCTATTTTTTTTATATCCCTGAGCCCGTTGAATTTTGCATAACAACGGATGTTTGAAAATGATTGCAGAAAAAAATAATGCTGCGTAGCAGGGAGCGCAATCTCATTTGCAGATTCAAGTCCTTCAAATGCTGTTCCGCTGAAATCCTGCGTAAACTGGTTAAACTGGTACGGTGCTCCGGTTGGATTCAGATCAATTGTTTTCGCCTTTCTTATTGAATGGTCTTCGGAATAATAAAGCCTTATCTGCAAATTGTTTTTAAATTTATATACAATATTGGTGCTTCCGGTTGCTCTGATGGTTATACCCTTCAACCAATTTTCAAACCGATCCTGATTCGATACAATGTCAGACTTCGTCTGTATCAGGGTAAATAATTCCTCTCCAAATTCCTGATCTAATAAAATTCTTATACTATCTCCTGAAGTCGGACGGAATCCACCTGAATAATTTCCGATAGGAGAGGAGTCATAGGAAAAATTCGATGTGTTATAAAACCGGCTGTTTTCAGACCGGATATTTTCTGTTAATCGATGTGCAGTGAGTTGCAGTATGGAGCTGGTATCTCCATAATACAGGCTATCTGAATAGATCAGCAGGACGAGCGAATCAAACCGGGCCGTACGATCCATATCAGGAAGCTGTTCCGGTTTATTGTATTGCATGAAATGTGATGCAGTTACAAATCCGGTAGCCGTGTCCTGAAAAATTCCGATTAGCGCATACTCATCTGATGAAGTTAATACGGAATCATCCCTGAATATACTATACTCAGCTGTCAGTGTATCCACCTGTAACAGGTAGGGGGTTTCTCCGGAACGAACCGTTTCAATAAACTGAGCTTCTTTATTACAGGCCATAAGCAGGAAGAACAGCATGCTAAAATATACTAAGCGCAACATTTTTTTGGCTGCAAGAAAAACTGATTTCGGTTAATGCAGACAGTACTGTAGACCAGCCCGTCGGTTATATAGACAAAACAAAAAAATGGTTTCGTCGCATTAAAACAGGCAGTTGCAGCATGTTGCTTTTTAACACCCGCCGGCTTTGCTTTTTTTGAACAAAAAAGAATGAGATTGATTAAAGCGATAAGACTAGCAGCAGTTCTATTTGTTTTTTGTTCCGGATGTACGCCTGATACTACTACTGATGATGATCTGGTGGGCAATTGGATCAAGCGATCCGACTTTGAAGGAGTGGGCAGAAGCGAAGCAATTGCAATAACCCAGGGTGATAAAGCCTATGTTGGTTTGGGTTATGACGGAGTTAACCGGTTAACTGATTTTTGGGAATACGACGGACAAAATGATTTCTGGCGGAAACGGACTAGCTTTCCAGGCACGCCACGGAGTTCTGCTATTGGTTTTGCAGCTAATGGCAAGTTGTATATTGGCTTAGGATATGATGGTATTAATTACCTTCGAGATATGTGGGAGTATGATCCATCAGCAGACACCTGGAAACAGGTGTCAGATTTTATAGGATCCGGCAGATATGATGCCATTGCATTTGGTATTGGTGAAAATGGGTATATATGCAGTGGTTACGATGGAAATTTTCTGAAGGATTTTTATCGCTATACTCCAGCCACCGATTCATGGGAACAGCTGGTTAGTCCGGGTGGCACCAAACGATCTGATGCAGCAGTTTTCGTAATTGACAATAAAGCCTATGTCTGTACAGGAACCAATAATGGGGCCATGGTGAATGAAATGTGGATGTATGATCCGGCAACGGAAACATGGACTGAAAAAAGAAAAATGACCAGTGTAAGCGATGAAGATTATGACGATGATTACACCAGTATCGTACGAGGTAATGCTGTTGCTTTTTCCATGAATGGGCTGGGTTATATTACTACTGGTACAACCGGCGCTTACACCAGTACCTGCTGGGAATACAATCCCGGTACCGATCTATGGGTGGAGAAAACGGCCTTTGAAGGATCTGCCCGTGAAGGGGCAATCGGGTTCTCCATCAATAACCGGGGTTATGTTGCAACAGGCAGGAGCTCTGGATTGCGCCTGGATGATCTTCGTGAATTTGTATCCGAGATGGAATATGATGAAAATGATTGATCAGAGTAAATTGATTTTGCTGATTTGTTCCATCAGTGCTTCTTTATAAAAATCACTGATGGGCAATTCAGCTTTTTCTGTTTTTACCAGATTCCTTTGAATACTCTGTATATGCGTCACTGAAACAAGATAGGATTTGTGTATTCGGACCATCCCGGCATGGGCAAGTTTTTCTTCCAGGTATTTCATATTCAGACGCGTAATTACCGGTCTGGCGGCATTAAACAGATGAATTTTTACGTAATCTTTACAGCCTTCAATATATTGAATATCCGAAATCAACAATTTCACCAGGTTGTATTCCACATGAACAAACAAATAGGGCATATGATGTGAAACAGGTTCTATAGGTTTGCCTGTTTCAACAGGTAAAACGTTTCGGTTCGAAAACCAATCCAGCGCTTTCATGGAGGCTTCCAGAAATCGATCAAATGAAACAGGTTTTACGAGGTAATCCAATGCATTTACACCATAAGCTTCTAATGCATATTGTTCATAAGCGGTTAAAAAAATTATTTTCGTTTTTGATTTAAGATGAGAGGCTAGTTGCATGCCTGATAAACCGGGCATCTGAATATCAAGGAAAATAAGATCTGCCTGGCTGGTTCGTAAAAACTCCAACACTTCCATGGCATTTTTACAGGATCCGATACAGGTTAAAAATGGAATATTGTTGATATTATCAATCAGCAATTCCAATGCAAGGGATTCATCATCTACAGCCAGACAGGAAATTTTCATGTGATCTTGATATGGAGTTCTACAATGTAAGTTCGATCTTCTTCCGATATGGTAAGGTAATGTTGATCTTTGTACAAGAGATTTAGTCTTCTTTTCACATTTTGAAGTCCAATTCCCGAATGAGCATCTTTTGTACCTGTATCCTTTGGTGTATAGGAATTTTTAACGAGCATTTTTAATTCTCCATTTTCATATTGGATGCGGATATCTATAAAAGATTTTCCATAGGGTTGCGCAACGTGTTTAAATGCGTTTTCTACAAAGGGGATCAGCATCATTGGTTCAATAAAAGCAAGTGGTGGGTATTCAGGAAAACTGCTCCTGATTTCCACTTCATTTCCAAAACGCATTAGTTGTAACTCGATGTAATTTTTCAGGTAATTGATTTCTTTGGCAAGTGGCACTTTCGATTCATCCGATTCATATAACATATAGCGCATTAAACCGGATAATTCAATTAATGCAGGCTCCAGCCGGTCTGATTTTTTTCTGGCGAGTGAAACCATATTGTTGAGCACGTTGAATATGAAATGCGGACTTATCTGGGAACGTAGAAAGGAGAGTTCTGATTTTAACTGCTCATTTTCTTTTTCCTGCTGTAATTGCTCCAGTTTTATTTTTTCCCGAATGGTTGTATAGGTGATTCCTGCTGCCTGTACAAAAAGAAACGGAAATAAGGACATCGTCAGGGCAGGCAGGGGAAAATGCAAACCCCTAAAGGAACGAATGCTATTGAAATAATAGACAAGGGAGATAAAGGTTACCAGAAATACAGCCACCTGAAACAGTACATACCGCCCATATTTCTTTTTTTTAAACCAGGCAGGTAAAAGGAAAAATACATTAATATAGAAAAGTAAGATCCATAAGATATTTATGCTGATTTCAAAGGCCGCAAAATTTATTGGTGGCATCCTGCGGGTTTCCAGCATAGTTCTTCTGACTGTTCGTATAAGACGCTGGCCATCATCTGAAAAATGGCGCAATAATAAAGGAAGGAACAGGGTGAATAACCAGGCTGTTCCATGAAAAAATACCAGCGCCAATCGGCTATTGTACCAAGGGGAAGTTTTCATAGGACAAAACTGGCGGTAGCAATCCATGTTTTTTGTTAAATGCGACCAGTCCCGGATTTTCGTATACCTAAAACAATATTAATTTATTGTTTCCAATAGGAAACCCGGAATATTATTCAAAATAGGCGTTGAGTTTTGCAGAAATGCCGAACCACTTTATCATGATCCGTTTATTATCCGTTTTCCTGGTCGTGCTGGGCTGGATTCTTCCTGTATCACTGGAAGCACAATCCAATCCGGATACCGGTTTTATTACCCTTCGTAACCGGCTTGAGCAATACCAGAAAAAGCAGGATCCATTGGGGCAGGCCAACTGTTTGCAGGAAATGGGACAGTTGTACTATCACCTCGGTAACTATTCAGAAGCCTTGCAGCATTTACTGGAGGCGGATAAGATCTATAGAAAGATAAATGCGATTGACCCGCTTGCTGCCAATCTGAATCGATTGGGTACGCTCTATTATTATAATCAGCAGTCCGACCTTGCCTGGCAACAATTCCGGGAAGCACTTGAGTTGTATAAACAAACCAAAAATGCAGCCGGACTGGCAGAAACCTATGGACAGGTGGGCCATCTCTATGAAAAACAGCTGAACTATGATTCTGCCTATTATTTTCAACAACTGGCTTTAAAAGAAGCCCGCTTATCCGGTGAACAGGTAACACTGGCTAAAATTTATGAGCACCTGGGCTCCATTCTGGAAGACAGGCAGGCGTACGATTCCGCCTTTTTTTATTTCTCTTTATCCCTGGAGGGCTATCGGGCCAGTGGGAAATTGCTGGAGCAGATAGAAGTCATCAATAACCTGGGCGATGTGTTCAGTAAAAATGGAAACCCGGCTAAAGGCATGATCTATGCCCGTGAGGCAGCAATACTTGCGGAACAATCTGAGGAAAAATACCAGTTGCAGAGTGCTTATCGGGATATTGCCCAGAATTTTGCAGCCCTTCACCAATACGACAGCGCCTATCATTACCTGGAAAAAAGCCGCCAGCTGATTCAAACAATTTATACAAGAGAAAATGCGCGTCAGTTAAGTCTCCTGCAAACGATTCATGAAACAGACCGAAAGAATGCGCAGATTGAGCGACTTAATGCCGATCGGAAAGTAAATACCTTATTATTAATTACCTCTCTCATTGTTTTGGTATTAATAGCTGTTGTCGCTTTTCTAACCCTTAACAGGCAGAAACTCAAAATCCGGAATGAACAATTATTACATGAACAGCATCACCAGCTTTACCAGACAGAGAAAGGCCTGATGGAATCAGAATTGAAACGGCAGCAACTGGAAGAAACCTCCCTCAAACAGCAGCTGGATATAAAAAGTCAGGAACTGTCCTCTCATATTCTGCATCTGATTCAGAAAAATGAGGTGTTGGAAGAAATCCGCAATGGCTTGCAGGATTTATTAAAAGATGATAAACGCGACCAAAAGAAGGCGCTTCGGCACCTGTTACAGAAAATCACCATCAGCTTTTCCCAGGATAGTTATTGGGACGAATTCCGACTCATTTTTGATAAAGTACATCCCACCCTGCTGGCCAGCCTTCAACAGCAGTTTCCATCACTTACTCAAAGTGAGATGCGTTTGCTGGCATTGGTTAAGATGAATATGTCTTCTGCAGATACATCCAAACTGCTGGGAATAACACCGGATAGTTTGCGGGTGGTTCGTTACAGGGTCAAAAAAAAGTTGCAACTGGGTCCGGATGAATCTCTTAGCTCCTTTGTTCAAACCCTGGCCTGATTACAGTTGATGTTACGGTAATATTCCGGTAATAATTCCTTAATGCCGCTTTTTGAAATTTGTGGATGATTGAAAATCAATCCACTGGCAAAATAAAAACAGGCTCTGTTGCTTTCCTGATAACGCCTGTTAACGCTGCGTTGCTTTATTGTTCACGCTTAAAAAATGGATTTGCTCCTTGTTTTTGCAAGTTTTGGATCAGAAACTATTTTGTATGAAACAAGTCGTAATTCTTTCTTTTTTATTGCTCCTGAGCAGTATCGGATGGGCACAGCCATTCAATGAGTATGTGCTGCTTAAAGGAGTGGTGGATGATGCGAAAAACAAATCAAAACTGGGAGGTGCATCTATTCAGATAAAGGGAGCCAATAACGGAACCATTGCTGATCTGAACGGAGCCTTTAGCCTTTACACCAAACCGGGTACCATTCAATTGGAGATTTCCTATCTGGGCTATCGCGATACGGTTTTGGAACTCCAACTGGAAGCCGGAGCGGTGCGCAACCTGCAAATTCATTTATCCAGCAGTACACCGGAACTGAATAGCGTGGTAATTGCCGGTTATTTACAGGGACAGGCAAAAGCCCTGAATCAACAAAAGAATGCGGATAATATCCGGAATATTATTTCATCCGATCAGATTGGGCGCTTTCCCGATCCCAATGCTGCAGAGGCTTTGCAACGGGTGCCGGGAGTGAATATTGAACGGGACCAGGGAGAAGGAAGGTATGTCCTGGTTCGCGGACTGGCACCACAGTTTACCAATATCAATATTAATGGAGAACAGATACCCAGTCCGGAAGCCGATGTCCGATTTGTTGCGCTTGATGCCATTCCCAGTGATCAGCTGGCATCAATAGAAGTAAGTAAAACCCTGAGTCCGGATATGGATGGAGACGCTGTTGGTGGTTCCGTAAACCTGATTACAAGAATGGCGCAGTCAAAATTGCCCCATATCAATGGTTCTATTGCGGGAGGCTATAATGCAATAATGAAACAGCCTAACTGGCAGGGACAGTTGCAGTTTGATCAGCGATTAGGAAAAAAAGAAAAGCTGGGAATATTATTGAACGGGAATTATTATCTGAATCAATTGGGATCGGATAATTGGGAGCAGGCACCCAATGATAAGGAGTTGGAATTGCGCGATTATGAATTAACCAGAACGCGCTCAGGGTTGAGTGGAACGATTGATTATCGTTTTAATAACCGGCATGAAATATATTTCAGAGGTATTTACAGTCGGTTTACAGACCGGGAATGGCGTCGGCGGTATGTTTTTATTACAGAAGATGAGGAAGTGGAAAAACTGACCAAGGATCGTTTTGAATCGCAAAGCATCACAGCTGTGAACCTTGGGGGGAAACATCGCTTCAACGGTTTTTACCTGAATTATGAAGGGCAGTATTCCAGCGGTATTCAAAATACACCCTATGATCATGAAGTGGCATTTATTGCTGATTTGCCCTCTTCGTATTCTGTAACTGGTGGTAAGTTCCCGCAATTAATTGCGGATGGTTATACCAACAGCAGTAAGTATGAATTTGATGAAGTTGCCTATGGTGGCAGTTATGCGAAAGATCAGAATGCAACAGTAAAATTTGAAATAGGAATTCCTTACAGAACAGGCGCTTCAACAGGCACTCTCAAATTTGGTGCAAAAGCCAGATTCAAACAAAAATCCTATACTATTTCCAATGATGTATATGGAGCAGATGCAGGTGTTCCAACTGCAGATGCATTTGATGAAGCACCGATTAAATCGGAATTTCTGAAAGGCAGGTTTGATATGGGCAGACCCATCAATATGGGCAGGTTTAATCGTTTTTTTAATGCGAACCCTGGTTTGTTTGAACTGGATGTGGAATCCAAGTCTATTGATGAAGCACTCGAATCCTTTGATGCGAAAGAAAATGTGGTTGCTGGTTTTTTAATGACACGTCATCAGTTCAGCAAACTGGTACTAACAGGCGGATTCCGTTTTGAACATACCGATGTATCCTATAATTCAAAAGATGTACTGATAGATGCTGCCGGTGATCTCGAAGCAATTCGTCCGGTTTCGGGAACATCTTCCTATAGTTTTTTACTGCCGCAGGTACAGGCAAAATACGAGCTCTCCAAATACACCAATCTCCGGGCTTCTGTTGCCAGTTCGTATGCAAGACCAAATTTTGGTGAAATCATTCCGGCGCAGGAAATTAACCGGGAAGACCGAGTGGCAAATTTGGGCAATCCTTCATTGAAACCTACCAGTGCCCTGAATCTTGATCTGATGCTGGAGCATTATTTTGGAAATGTCGGAATTGCATCAGCAGGTGTTTTTTATAAAAAGCTGGATGATTTTATTTACAGGAGAGTCATCTTTAATGGCAGTTATCCATTAACCGGAACGCCGATTATTCCGCGGATTGATATCATTCAGGCACAGAATGGCAATACGGCCAATCTGGTTGGACTTGAATTTGCTTTTCAGCGGAAACTGGATTTTCTGCCGGGATATTTGAGTAAACTTAGCCTCTATACCAACTACACCTATACACATTCAAAAGCTACGATTCAAAGTAGGGATGCAGATGAAACAAAACCGGATGCAACAGAAAAATTCCGTTTACCCGGACAGGCAACCCATGTAGGTAATCTTGCCCTTGCTTATGAAAATAAAAAACTGGTAGTGCGAATTGCTGCCAATTTTAATGGCGAATACCTGAGTGAAGTAGGTGGTAATTCCAGTGAAGATCTTTATATAAAGAGCAGAATGCAATTGGATTTCAGCGGAAGTTATGCGGTTAGTCAGCGTTTCCGTTTGTTTGCGGAAGCGCTAAACCTCACCAATCAGCCATTTGAATCCTATTTTGGTTCAAAATCGGTTGTTGCTCAACGCGAGTTCTATCGTTCATGGGCAAGATTCGGGTTGAAATTTGATCTCGGATTTGGTAAATAATCAATAAAATAATTGGAAATGAAAAATAATTTGCTTTTACTAAGCAGCCTGTTTATGCTTTTTTGCATTGGCTGTGATAAAAAAAATAAAGACCTGGTACTACCCGTTAAGCCGGAAAAATTTCCACAGGTCATCCGTTTTGCGGATGAAATTGGTGGTGAATTGGAAGACAGTGATGAGTTCAGTATTGATCTGACGCTGGTAGACCGGGTAGATCCTGAAGGAGAAGAGCTGGGTGGTAAAGTGGTACCATTACAACAGGATGTGCGGGTGTTTTTTACTGTTAGTGATAATATGGGTATAGATGATTTAGCATCCTATATAAAGGCAGGTACTGCACTCTATGAGATTGATGCTTGTACAAGTTCGGAAGATGAAGGAATTGACCTGGATTTTCAGTTTGATCCGGCTACCGGAAACGGATCGGTTGTATTTCCAAAAGGGGTTGAAGAAATGGAGCTGGTCTTTGAAGTAGATGAAGATTACCTGAATGATGCAGTTTTAAATGAAGAGGAAAGAGCAATAGAGTTTAAATTGGTTTCTGTAGATGCAGCAACAGAAAATGTAGTGGTTAATACAGCTCTATCTTTCACTTATGAAGTTCTGGATGACGAAGGTGTACATGGAGCATGGGAATTGGATTTGGAAAATACTGCTCAATTTGCTGCTTTCAAGGAATTATTCGGATTGGTAAATGAAGATATTGCTGCGTTGAATCTAGCTGATGTGGAAAAAATTGAAATAACGTTTGAACTGGAGGAGGTAAAAGTTTTGGTAGAATTAAAAGAAACAGAGCTGTTAGATGAATGTGGTGAAACAGAGGAAGTTAATAAAGTGATCGAACTGGAACTTGAATTGGAAGAACTCAGTACCCTTACTTCATCTGGTGAGCTGGAAGCAACGGGAGAATTGGAACTGGAAGATGGCTCTTTGCTTGAATATGTATTGGCAGGTGAGTTTTCGATTCTTGATAATGAATTGAAGCTGGAACTGACCAATGAATTGGAGGAAGAATCCGTAACTGCTGAATTACTATTAACCCGTTAAACCAGGAAAGATTTATGAAATTAAATAGAACGTTTATACCTGCTCTGGTGATTGCTGTTTTTTTTGGCAGCTGCGTTAATAATAGCAATTCGCAGGTTTTGGAAGAGATAAATACTGAATTGAAACCTTTTTATATTACTGATACATTGGAACACGATACCGATGATCCTGCTATCTGGATCCACCCGTCGGATCCTTCCAAATCGCTCATTGTAGGAACGGATAAAGATGAAAACGGAGGGTTATTTGTGTTTGATCTGAAAGGTAAGCTGGATTCGAATCGTTCGGTAAGGGGATTGAAAAGACCCAATAATGTTGATATTGAATATGAGCTGCAAATCGGCGACACCCTGATTGATATCGCAGTGGTTACAGAACGGTTGACGCATCAGTTAAGGGTTTTTCGGATGCCGGATGTGGTACCACTGGATGGCGGTGGTATCCCTGTTTTTGAAGGAGAAACCGGGCCTGAATTTCGGGATCTCATGGGTATTTCCCTATATAAAAATAAAGCGGGTGTTATATACGCCATTGTTGGTCGTAAAAATGGCCCTACAGACAGCAGTTATCTCTGGCAATACCAGCTATCGGGAACAAAGGAAGGCAGGGTGCAGGCTAAACTGGTGCGTAAGTTTGGCGCCTACAGTGGTTTAAATGAAATTGAGTCGATTGCAGTAGATGATCAACTGGGTTATATTTATTATTCTGATGAAGGATTCGGAATTCGTAAATATTATGCAGATCCGGAAAAAGGAAATCAGGAATTGGCCTTATTTGGAACCGGAAAATTCAAAGAGGACAATGAAGGAATTTCCATTTATAACCTGACAGACAGTACCGGATTTATTCTTGTATCTGATCAGCAGGATCATAGTTTTCATATCTACCCACGGGAAGGTACAAACGAAAATAAGCATGCTCATCCCTTTATACGAAAACAATATGTAGCCGCCAGGGAAAGCGATGGAAGTGAAATTATATCCGTACCGCTGCTGCCGGATTTCCCCTTTGGATTATTTGTAGCCATGAGTGATGATAAAACATTTCACTACTATCGGGCTGAAAAAATAATCGGTGACAGCCTTATGCGAGCAGGGCAAAACCGGAGTTTTTAATTTTCAATGCACCGGGGGATTCTCCGGTGTATTTTTTAAATACAGTACAGAAATATTGAGGAGAGGAGAAATTAAGCTCATAGGCGAGATCCGTTAAACAACAGGCAGGATCTGCAGCAATTTTTCTATGAGCGATTTCGATTTTTTTCCGTTGAATATAATCACCCGGTGTAAATCCGGTAAGCTCTTTAAACAGATTTTTGAAACGGGATTCAGAGAGGTTCATCTCGCGTGCAAGGTCTGCAATGGAAGGGTTCTCTGTTAGTTTACTATTGATGTACTGCAATACTTTTGCCAGTCGTTCATTTTCCGCTTCTTTTTCCTGGTAATCGATTCTGTCTAGCAGGCAGAGCAGTAGTTGTTGAAGAATCAGATGGATTCGGATTTGTTTTATAGATTCATTTTCATTTTTTCGGGCAATCGTGAAAATTTCTTCCAATACCCGTTTGATATCTTTGGTTCCTTTGAAATGCCTTCGTTTTCGTTCAATAATCAGGTTGCATAACATAACCAGGTTATTGGGGACCGACTTGTCAAGTTTAATCAGCATCCAGTAAAGGCAGCCTTTTTCTTCCGGATGACCGCCGGAACCATGCACTTCCCCGGGAAAATGGATAAATACATCGCCTCCTTTTACCAGGTATTGCTTTCCGTTTACTTCAAAATACTGGCTTCCCTTGTCGTAATAACAGATTTCAATCATGCCATTATGCACATGATTGGGCATTTTTTCTTCGGCTTTGTTGTAATTATATTTGCCCAGCAACTGTAAATCAGTAAATCCCAACTGTTTAAAGTTGAGAATTTTTTTACAGGAACCAGTTTCTTGATCAGGTAGCATGGCAGGCAGTTTTGTGTAACAGTCGTTCCTGAAATTAGGAATTCTGTGCCACATACGCAAGTCGATGATGCTATTGCGGAAAAGGACTGGAATTGAGTTGTTTTTTCACTTGTGGAAGAACTTTGGTGCCCAATAATTCAATCGAGCGCATGGCTAGTTTATGTGGCAGGGCACCGATACTCATTTGTGCGAGGAAGCGGGTATTGCCAAATAATTCGTGTTCATACAGGATTTTATCAACTACCTGCTGCGGACTTCCAACCAGAAGAGCCCCATTGGGCCCGGCGCCTGCCTCATATTGTTCGCGACTTAAGCCTGACCAGCCTCTTTCTTTACCAATACGGGTCATTACATCGGCATAGGGTGGATAAAATTCATCCAGGGCCTGTTGTGAATTTTCGGCTATGTATGTATGTGAATTGACCGCCAGTTGAAACCTGTCTGCCGGATGTCCTGCCTGTAAATAACGATCTCTGTAAAGATTTGCATATGGACCAAATTGCGCTGGTTGTCCGCCTATAATTGCCAGGGTCATGGGCAACCCATATTCTGCTGCACGTACCACTGATTCAGGAGTGCCACCAACTGCTACCCAAATAGGTAACTGATCCTGATAGGGGCGGGGATAAACGCCTCTTCCTGGAATGGTTTGGGTCAGTTTCCCTTCCCAGGTTATTTTTTCCGACTGGTTTAGTTTTACCAGCATATCCAGTTTTTCAGCATAAAGCGCATCGTACTCTCTCAGATTATAGCCGAATAAGGGAAAGGATTCAATGAATGATCCACGTCCCGCTAATATTTCAGCCCGGCCTTTGGAAAGCAGGTCAACGGTTGCAAATTGCTGAAAAACCCGCACCGGATCATCTGAGCTAAGCACCGTAACACCGGATGACAACTTTATGCGATTGGTTTTAACTGCTGCTGCAGCTAAAATTGTTGCAGGTGAGGAGACGGCATAATCTGGTCGATGATGTTCACCAACAGCAAATACATCAATGCCCAACTGGTCTGCTAAAACTATTTCCTCTAGTAAATTTTCCAGTCTTTGCCGGGGAGAAACTGATTCACCGGTAACAGGATGTGTTCCCAAATCAGCAAATGAACAAATTCCAATTTCCATACTGTTCTTTAAATAGTGAAATACCGTTATTTAACGCTTGACATCAGCCTATGGCGAAAGTAGTTTTACGGGTAAAGGTACCGCCTGTTTTTAATTTAACATATTATAAAAAAGTTGTGGATAATAATCAAAGTATTACACAAAGGGAAATAAGACCATTGATCCAAACAATTCGTGGAATTCAGGTAATAGTGGATAGTGATCTTGCTGAATTATATCAGGTCGAAACTAAGGTTCTTAACAAAGCGGTTAAGAGAAACCTTGAACGATTTCCGGACTCTTTCTGGTTCCAATTGACTGAGTTAGAAGATGCAGATTTGAGGTTCCAATTTGGAACCTCAAGAAAAAGCCACGGTGGTCGAAGATATCTGCCATATGTATTCACTGAACAAGGAGTAGCGATGTTATCAGGCGTATTAAGGAGTAAAATTGCAATTAAAGTAAGCATCGAGATAATAAATACTTTTGTGGAAATGCGGAAAATGCTATTTAGTAATGCTGCTCTTTTTTCCAGAATTGGAATGATAGAACTCAAACAAGTTGAACAGGATGATAAATTTGAAAAGGTTTTCAAAGCTCTGGAAGGAGGAAAACTACAAAATGAGCGGGGTGTTTTTTTTGATGGCCAGATATTTGATGCGTACTCTTTTGTTTCAGATATTATTCGAAGTTCATTAAAGTCGATTATCCTCATTGATAACTATGTGGATGATACAGTGCTATCTTTATTAGGTAAAAGGCAAGGGAATGTAACAGCTACTATTTTCACTAAAACGATTAATAACCAACTTAATTTGGATTTGCAAAAATATAACAGTCAGTATCCCGAAATACGAATTGAACTTTTAAAAAATGCACACGATCGTTTTTTAATTATCGATGAAACGGAACTTTACCATGTTGGCGCATCATTAAAAGATCTGGGTAAAAAATGGTTTGCATTTTCAAAAATGAATAGTGAGCTTGGGAAGCTTCTTGGTTTACTAAATTTGCAAACAGAAACAAAATAAGCATATGCAAAGTTTAAAAAATAAAATAGCCCTGATAACAGGCGCTGGTAAGGGAATTGGAAAAGCCATTGCGCAGGCATTAGCTGCAGAAGGCGTAACCGTTGGGTTATTGGCAAGAACTGAAAAGGATGTGCAGCAACTGGCAGATGAAATAATTAAGAATGGTGGCAAAGCAGCGTATGCAACGGCTGACGTCAGTGATCGCCTGGCTGTAGAAAAGGCAGTCAGCTCCTTAAGGCTTGCCCTTGGGAAATTTGATATTCTTATCAACAATGCAGGTACCGGAACTTTTGGCGGATTTCTTGAACTGGATCCGGAAGTGTGGGAACAACAGGTTAAGGTTAATCTCTTTGGTGTGTATTATGTTACACGCGCAGTTCTGCCGGAAATGATTGCGGCGAAGTCGGGAGATATTATCAATATTTCTTCCACAGCAGGCAAGTCGGGGAGTGCTGTAACAAGTGCCTACAGCGCTTCCAAATTCGGCGTATTCGGACTTTCAGAAAGTTTGATGCAGGAAGTAAGAAAATTTAATATCAGGGTTACTGCACTGGCACCAAGTACTATTGTAACAGACCTTGCCAACAGTGCCAATTTAATCAAGGGAGATCCTGAAAGAGTCATGCATCCAGAAGATTTTGCAGAACTCATTATTGCCCAACTAAAATTGCATCCCCGGTTATTATTAAAAGAAGCCAGTATTTTTTCAACGAATCCCTGAGTTTTTAAACTATTCACCCAGCCATTTTTTAAAATCAGCTGCCCGTAAGCGGCTGATTATAATTTCTTCGTAGGGAACCGGTTCAATACCTACTTTAAGTTTACCATTTAACCAGGCCTGGGTTTTTTTAATGGCTGCATAAGAAAGGATAAATTGTCTGTTTGCCCGAAAAAATTTAGAGGGATCCAGCACGCTTTCAATTTCATCCAGTGGCTTGTCAATCAGTAGCTCTTTGCCATTCAGCGTTTTTATATATTGAAGTCGTTCCTTTGTAAAAAAATAAGCAATGGTTTCAACAGGAACTGAAACCATACGGGAACCTAATTTTGCCAGAAACCTTGCTTTGTATTTGCCGGTTAACTGAACCTGCAATTGAGTAAGTGGATGAATATACTTGTTGTTTTCCTTGTAATGTTTTTTATACTTGTTCAATGCTTCCCAAAGCTCTTCTTTTTTAATTGGCTTCAGCAGGTAATCAACGCTCAGGTTTTTGAATGCTTTTAAGGCATAGCTTTCATAGGCAGTAGTAAAAATTATCGGAATTTCCAGATTGAGCTGTTCCACTATTTCAAAACTCTGCCCATCGCCCAATTCAATATCCATAAACAGCAGGTCTATCGATTTGTCTGATCCCAGGTACTCTACCGCAGATGTTACACTGTCCAGCGTTTTGACAACAGTTATTTGTCCGTCAAGTTCTTCAATTAATTGCTGCAGGTGGGTTCTTGCAATTTTTTCATCTTCAATGATGGCTATATTCATGTGTATTCATTTTATAAATATGAATGGAAGGAAGCAGGGGGATTTTTGCATAGAAAACAGTTGCGGTTTCCTGAATTGACAAATCAGGCAAACCCAGCAAGGCGAATTTCTTTTTTAAATGCGCCAGCCCTTTTCCCGATCCTGCTGAATTCTTTTTTCGTTGAAGATTGTTGGATACTATCAATTGCCTTTTGTCGATCGACAATTCAATTTTTATACATAGTGGCCGCTGATTGGAAACAATATTATGTTTGATTGCATTTTCAACCAATAACTGAAGACTTAAAGTAGGAATGCTGAACTGTTCCACTTCTTTCAGTTGCTCCGGAAATTCGACTGTTAATCCCTCCGGATAGCGTGTTTTAAAAAGATAATAATAGGCATAGGTGAAATCAATTTCTTCCGTAAGTGGTACTGTATGTTTTTCATTGGCTGCAAGAAAATAGCGATATACAAATGCAAGTTCCTCTGTAAAACGGGTTGCTCTTTTGGAGTCCAGCTGAATTAATCCAACCAGCGTATTTAAGGTATTAAAAAGGAAATGGGGTTGGATCTGAACCTTTAATGAATCGTACTGCATTTGCAGGTTCAGTCGCTTTAACTGCTCTGCCTGCCGCTGTGTTTTGTTCTTCTCATAAAAAGCAAAAAAACTTTCATAAAATACCACCTGCAGAAAAACAAAAATAAGGCTGACTCTGAAGTTTATGAGGTAAATTGACCACTTGTGCAGGGATTCACTGGTCCAGTAATTGGTGATGTCTTCCACCTGAATTCTGCCTGCCTCTACCAGAAAAGCAAAAGGAATCAGGACCAATGCATTGGTCCATTTTCTTCTGGAATTGAATTCATGTCCCCATTTGCGATAGGTATTCATTACTACCCATCGGGTTGGTTCCCATTGAGTAACTACAAATAAAACAGTTGTGCCGATTGTTTTTGGAATTAACCAGCTGGTATCCGGAACAGATACCAATAACTCAATCATGAAGAAACAATAATGGATAACACCCATTATCATTGCACCAAAGATTCTGATTTTACTGTCGTTCATGTGAATTACACAAACTGTAAAATTATTGTATATGCAGGGGGAAATGCTACCGCTTATGGATGCAACTTACCAGTCGCCCATGTGTTCTGAAACTACTCTTTCGAGTGATTGTTTGTCTATTTCCTTCGATTTCCAGTTGGGATCGTATTTAACAAACCAACTCAGCCAGACTGATCTTGATAAGCGCATGAATACCGGTTGCAATACAATCATCAGCACTGCATTGGTAATTCCCCAGTATAACACCCGGTAATCACCATCTTCAAGCGAGAATCCAATTAATAACCACCAGGCCAAAAATGTGAATATTGAAAAACCAACAGTTAATGCATAACTAACATAAGCGGTACCATAATAAAACCCGACTTCTATTTCAGTTGGTTGTCCGCAAACAGGACAACGGTCATTCATTTTCAGGATCTTTCCATATTGGTATGGATTGGAGGATTCGAATATTTTTCCTTCCCGGCAACGGGGACAACTATTGGTTAATACAGTCGATAAATAGCCTGGTCGATTCGAAGTTTTTGCCATAACCTTCCGATTTTCTGCAAATTTACTCCTTGTAATCGGATAAAAAGGTGATTAATATCACCTCAACGGCTTACAGCACTTTTTCCATCTGCATACTTCTTGATCCTTTGATAAGAAGATATGCATCGGGTAATTCCTGCTTCAGCAGCCAGTCATGCGCTTCCAAACTATTCTGTAATTGAATAAAGGGATGCTTCAGTTTACCGAAGTCGCCACCTACCAATACAACCGCTTTCCAATCCGTTTCTGCAATTAGATCTATAATGGCCTGGTGTTCCTGCAAACTTTCTTCTCCCAGTTCTGCCATGGCGCCCAATAGCAACACTTTATTAGTGACCTTTAATTGTTGGAAATTTGCGATAGCAGCCCGCATGCTGGATGGATTGGCATTATAGGCGTCCAGAATAATGTGTTGTCCATTCCGTTTAATCAGTTGACTGCGGCTATTTTCAGGCAGATAAGATTCTATCGCTTTTTTAATCGCTTCACCATCCACCCCAAAACATTTCCCAACAGCAACTGCTGCCAGTACATTAGGTGCATTATAAGCACCTACCAGTTGGGTGGAAATATATCCGATATCAATTCCTTTGGTGAGTTGGACCTGAAGAAATTCACGTTGCCCTGATGGATCATTCACTGCATTTCCAACCAAATCACCTTCTTTGGTTCCATAACGGATGATGGTTTCAATGCCGAGTGACATACGGCGTAAATGTTCATCATCCCACCAGACAAAAGCGGTAGCTTCGCGCGCACGCAGGTAATCAAATAATTCTCCCTTGCCTTTGCGCACCCCTTCCACTCCTCCAAATCCTTCAAGATGCGCTTTCCCCAGGTTCGTGATCAGCCCATGCGTAGGCTCGGTATAAGTACAATAGGAACTGATTTCTTTCTGGTGATTGGCACCCATTTCAATTACCGCCATTTCTGCATCGGGTTTGATTCGAAGCAGGGTTAACGGAATACCGATATGGTTATTCAGATTACCTGCAGTTGTGTATGTACGATACCTAGTCGACAATACTTCATGAATCAATTCCTTGGTGGTTGTTTTTCCGTTACTGCCGGTTATTGCAATGACCGGAATGCTGAATTGCCTGCGATGATGCAAGGCCAGTTGTTGCAGGCAAACCAACACATTATCTACCAGTATGGTGCAATGATCGGTTTTATATGCAGGCTCATCAATGATTGCATATGCAGCCCCGGCTTCGAGCGCTTTTTGTGCAAACGTATTGCCATTAAACTGGTCACCTTTCAGCGCGAAGAACAAATCACCTTCTTTCAGTTTTCTGGTATCAGTCTGAACAGAAGGGTATTGTAAAAACAGTTGATAAATTTCAGGGATGGTCATACACGAAAATAAAAAAGAGCCGCCAAACAGCGACTCTTTATGAATAGTATTCAGAAGATTATCTCTTACGGGAATTCTGTTTTCTCTTTTTGTAGTTGATACCGGTTTTGCGACCGTTTCCTTCCGGACTACCAACACGATCCATTGCACAACGGAAACCTACAGTTGAACTTGCCTGATCTTCTTCCAGGAAGCGACGTGTACCCGGACTCAGCCAATACGCACGATCATTCCAGCTGCCACCTTTAATTACACGGCTCTTGTCGCCAATCAGGGTTGTTTTTCCGTAACCATAGTTTACTCCCTGTATCAGAGAATCACCATCCAGGTAGTTGATTACATCAGCACGCTGATAGTTACGACGATCTTTACTTTCATCATCTGTCATCAACCGATATTTGATACGACCCAGACTGTCTCTTGTAGGTTTGTTCTCAGAAGCATCGATATCAACCGTAGAATATTTGTTACCACGATAAGGAGAAACATCATCAAAGTCGGTCAGTGATAATGGACGATACACATCACCCGTCCACTCATTCACGTTTCCGCTCATATTATAGATGCCAAAACCATTCGGGAAGAAAGATTCAACAGGAGCAGTGTAAACAGCACGGTCATTCAGACCACCTGCAACACCCATGTTATCACCTGAACCACGTTTGAAGTTCGCCATGAAAGTACCCTGCCAGCTGCCTTTACGGGTATCACGCAAACCATTTACGTTATTGTTCCAGCTATAAACCTGCTTATTGGCTACGAGTTCCTCACCACGCTTTCCTTCTTTCTTGGAAGGCTGTGGATTCTGGTTAACATATCCCAGTGCTGCATATTCCCACTCTGCTTCTGTTGGAAGACGGTAGTTCGGCAACAGGATACCATCTTCGAAAGTAACCTGGGTACGTGGTGTACCATTCGGATTCTTAAGTGTATTCTTTTTAGACTTGGCTGCTTTACCAGGAGTTGCCTGGAATTCACCTGTCAGGTAAGATTTGGTGTTGAAATTTTCTTCCGCAATACCAGTGATATTTTTCAGCGACTTGTCGTTGATAAAACCTCTTTTAATCAACTCCAGCTCATTCACACGGTCCGTTCTCCACAAACAAAAATCATTTGCCTGCTTCCAGGTAACACCCACCACAGGATAATAATTGTAGGAAGGGTGGCGGAAATAGTATTCCACCATTGGCTCGTTATAAGCCAGCTCACTGCGCCAAACCAGCGTGTCGGGCAGTGCACCGTTGCGGATCGGAGCATGCTCGTCACCATCAAAAACGGTATTGATCCAATAAAGATATTCGCGATAATGTACGTTGGCTACCTCAGACTGGTCGATATAAAAGGAATTCACCGTTACACGGCGGGGAATATTATTCCAATCGCCCATCACATCCTCTTCAGTAGCACCCATGGTAAAGGTACCACCCTGAACGAAAACGAGTCCCGGACCGGTTCTCTGTTCTTTTTCTTTGGAGACCTGATAGCCTCCCTGGTTTTTGTCGTTATAATTCCAACCGGTTACGTCCGATTTTTCGGCTTTTTTGCCAAATAACTTCCCATTTTTACAGGAAGCCACCATAGCGGCACAGGATACAAGGATTGTGAGGTTTTTCCAGTTCATATTGATAGCCATTTAAGCTGGTTTTAGATAGTAATAACGAGACAGTTTATCTATTATTGTGTTATTTCCTTCGACCAAATGCGAATATAATCAGATAAACCAATCAATACTCTTGCCAAAATCTTAAATCCGTACGGCTTTATATTATTTTTGACCTACCATGCCGGCTTTCCTTCGTTTAGTACTCTTTTTTTACCTGGTAACAGGGGCTCTGCCACTTCCTGCCCAGCGAACCTATACCAATCAATCTGTGTTGGCCGGCGGTAACTGGTTTCAGGTAGGTACCACCGAACCAGGCATCTACAAAATTGATGGTGCAGCCCTTCAGTCTATGGGATTTTCCCTTCCTATTCCGGCTGATCAGGTACGAATTTTTGGGCGCCCCGGTGGAAAACTTACCGAATCTGCTGGTGGTTCCTACACGGATGACCTCACCGAACTCTCCATTTGGGTCCAGGACGGTGGCGATGGCCAGTTTCAATCCGGCGATTACCTGCTGTTTTATTCTTCCGGTCCCCATAACTGGGTAACAGATCCTGCAGTAAAAGGGTTCAGGCACCGTATAAATATCTACTCTGACACAGCCTATCATTATATAACTACAGGCGGTACCGGAAAACGAATTCAAACCGGGCCGGATGCAGGCTCTCCAACACATACCATTACCTCCTACCAATATCGTTACTGGCATGAAACCGATCAGTTTAATCTTCTCTCAGGCGGACAGGAATGGTATGGGGAGCGATTTCTGGCTGAATCGCCACAGTCACTGAACCTGAGCATTCCCCTTCCTGCTCTTGTTCCCAATCGCCGTGCAAGATTTGCATCAACTGTTGCCGCCCGGTCGGTTGGAGCAACGGCCGGTTTTGATTTTTCAGCAAATGGTGCCGTTATCGAAACCCATACCATAGCACCCGTCAGTTCCTCCAGTTTTGATCTTTTTGCCCGGGAAAGCAGCCTGGTGACGGAATTTCAGCCAACAACCAACCTCAACCTGAGCATTCGTTTTGGGTCAACCAACAGTTCGGCCATTGGCTGGGTGAATCGATTTGAAGTACTGGCTGATTGCAGACTGGAATGGATCCCACAGGCAGTTGATTTCAGAACCTGGGAGGGGATGGGACCTGATAGAATAGCCCGATATGAAATTTCGAATGCGGCGGCTTCCCTGGAAGTTTGGAAAATTTCTGAGGCCCTTTCGCCGGAAAGGATGCGCACCCAGCTAATCGGCAATACGCTTGTGTTTACCGACTTGCATGAAAACCCGGAAGAATACCTGATATTCAATCCGGAAGCGAGCCTGCCCGCACCAATTCGAATCCAGCCAATCCCCAATCAAAACCTGCATGGGGTTGAAGCTCCCCAATTGCTGATTATTTCGGCAGCCGGACTTGAGCAGCCCGCTCAGCGTCTCGCCAGCTGGCATCAGTTGCAGGATGGGATGAATAGCCTGGTGGTACCAGTTGAACAGGTTTACCATGAATTTTCTGCTGGTATTCCTGACCCTGCTGCTATTCGTGATTTCGTTAAAATGTTTTTTGACCGTTCCGAAGGCGATAGCAGCCAACGGCCGGCCTACCTCCTGCTTTTCGGTGATGCCTCCTTTGATCCTAAAAACAGAATCGAAGGCAGTCTGCCGGGCATCCCTTCCTATCAAAGCAGTTTTTCGCTGGATCCACTAAGCACCTATGTAAGTGATGATTTTTTTGGATTTCTGGATGATGTGGAAGATATCAACGGCGGATTGCAAACGAATCTGCTGGATATTTCAATTGGCAGAATTCCGGTAGCTACAGTAGCCGCAGCCAATGCTTATATTGATAAACTGATGGCTTATAAGGAACCCTCCGGCCGTGGAACCTGGCGGAATGAACTGACTTTTATCGCAGATGATGAAGACGGCAACCTGCACCTGCAGGATATGGAGGGAATTACCCAACTCGCGGCCAGTACCAATGACCGGTTTCTGCAACAGAAAATCTACCTGGATGCTTTTCCACAGGAAAGCAATGCTTCCGGAAGCCGGTATCCGCAGGTAAACCAGGCCATCAGCGACCAGATGCAAAAAGGAACCCTGATCTGGAATTATACCGGTCACGGTGGCTTTCGGCGCCTGGCAGATGAGGTTATTTTGGAGCAATCCATTGTAGACGGATGGCAGCAAAATGGCCGGCTCCCACTCTTTGTGACTGCTACCTGTGATTTTGCACCCTATGATAATCCCACTATTGAATCACTTGGAGAATACCTGCTTACCAAACCCAAGGCTGGCGCTATTGCACTGATGACAACCACCCGCCTGGTTTTTGCCTATAGTAACCGGATCCTGAATTCAAATTATATGCAGGCGGCATTGGAGCGGCTTCCGAATGGACGGTACCGGACGCTGGGGGAAGCTGCCAGAGAAGCAAAAAATCGCACCTATGCCAACTCAGGGGATATCTTTAATAATTTGAAATTTACACTGTTGGGCGATCCTGCTTTAACCCTGTCGTTCCCCGAACACCAGGTGTTAACAACCCATATTAATGATCGGTTGGTAACGGAAGGAGTTGATACGCTGAAAGCGCTGGAGGAGGTAAGGGTAAAGGGGCAAATAGCTGACCGAAACGGACAGCTGCTGACCGGTTTTAATGGCTGGGTCTTTCCGGTGGTACTGGATCAGCCCTATGAAAAGCAGACCTTGGGAAATGATCCCTCCAGTCCGGTTATCCGTTTTCCGGTTCAGGATCGGGCCCTGTTTCGGGGACAGGCAAGGGTAACCGATGGGATATTCGAATTTTCGTTTTTCATCCCCCGTGATATTAATTATCAGGAAGGCAAATTCCGGATCCAGTATTATGCAATGGATAGTGTAACGGATGCGCAGGGAGGATTCAGCGAGTTGAGTATTGCCGGCTCGGCACCACCACCGGTTGATACCGAAGGGCCATCCATCCTGGCTCATTTGAATGATACCCTGTTCCGATCGGGTGACCTGGTTCGGGACCGGCCGGTTTTATTCTTGCAATTGGCGGATAGTTCCGGAATCAATGTGTTGGGTAGTGGATTTGGGCATGATATCACGCTTGTGCTGGATGATAATACGAATGAGCCGCTGAACCTGAATGCTTTTTTTGAGGCGGATGCGGATACCTACCAGTCGGGCAGGCTGCGGTTTCAATTGCCTGCATTACCGGAAGGAAGGCATCGGCTTCGGGTTAAAGCCTGGGATTTGCTGAATAACAGCTCGGAAACTTCCCTTGAGTTTCGGGTTCGGGCGGCAACCTCACTGGTAGTAGAGCAGCTCGGCGTTTGGCCAAATCCCTCCACAGGGGCCGTTCGCTTTGTGTTTTCACATAATCAGAAAGAAGTGCCGATGGAGGCATCCATTGAGCTTTTTTCACTACAGGGACAGTTACTGAAAATAATAAACGGTACAATAATTGCCAATGGAAACCGTTCCTACATGGATTGGAATGGAAAGAATGAAAAAGGATTTCCGGTGCCCCCGGGAGTCTATGTTTACCGGCTGATACTCCGTTTGCGCGACGGACAAACAGCTGTTCATTCCAGGCAATTGATCAGATTATAAACATTTATATTTATTATTAACTATTTTCGCCGCTTATAGAGAAAATTTACCCGAACTAATTACTGAAACGTCCTGGCATTCCATGCCTCTCATGGGTAAATTATTTATTCTGTGGGCCTGTTCCCGGCCGTTTCCCGATTTAAACATGAAAGATTCAATACAATGAGACAAAAGTCCCTAAAACTGGTCCTGTCGTTTTTGCTGGGTACCATTGCGGTGAATGAAGCGGTAGCTCAGGATGTGCAGCCGATTAACGTGGTAACAACAGCTGTTCCTTTTCTTAGAATTTCTCCGGATGCCCGCGCCGGTGGTATGGGTGAAGTTGGTATTGCCACCTCACCGGATGTGAATTCACCTTTCTGGAACCTGGCCAAAACGCCTTTTAATGAGAGCAAATTTCAGGTTGGAATGACCTATACTCCCTGGTTAAAGCGCCTTGGGTTGAATGATGTATTCCTGGGTTCACTCAGTGGTTATTATAAATTGGATGATGATCAGGCAATTTCAACAACACTGCGCTATTTTAATCTGGGTAGCATTCAGTTCACTGATAATTTAGGAAACGTATTCAGTGAAGGCCGTCCCAGAGAGTGGGGCTTTGATGTTGGCTATTCACGTAAATTATCAGAGAAAGTTGGTTTGGGTATAGCATTGCGATACATCTATTCCAATCTGGCTGCCGGACAAACCATTGATGGAAATACCTACAAAGCTGGTAATGCAGTAGCGGGTGATCTAAGCTTCTATTACAATGGTAAAAATGAGGCGGGTAATGGATTCAGTGCCGGTGCAACCTTAACCAACCTGGGTACCAAAATCGGATACACATCGGATGCAACTCAAAAAGATTTTATTCCCGCCAATCTTGGATTGGGTGTAGCCTATACCAAAGTATTTGACGAAGACAATAAGATTACTGTAGGAATGGATCTTAATAAATTACTGGTTCCTACTCCGCCGAATGTGGGTGATTCAGCCGGATTGGCGAATTATCGGAACAAAGCAGTTGTTGGAAGCTGGATCAGCTCTTTTGGTGATGCGCCGGGTGGATTTAGCGAGGAATTGCGTGAGTTTACCGTTTCTACAGGTGCTGAATACTGGTACCAGGATCAGTTTGCTTTACGTGCCGGTTATTTCTATGAAGATAAAACCAAGGGGAATCGTAAATATTTCACACTGGGTGCAGGCATCCGTTACAATGTTTTCGGCCTGAACTTCAGTTATATAGTTCCTTCCGGTTCCGGTGTAAACCAGAATCCTTTGTCGAATACCCTGCGTTTCAGCCTGGTATTTGATCTGGCTCAAACCAGCAGCGAATAAATTGCGTACTGGCGATAAGCCAGGCTTCAATAAATTTTTAGATCGAATTATAAGAATCGTCCTGCATCTTTGCGGGACGATTTTTTTTAAGGGAGAAAAGGGAGAAAAAGGAGACAAAGGGAGAAAAAGGAGACAAAGGGAGACAAAGGAGAAAAGGGGGAAATAAGCCAATTCAACTTTCACCATTGCCCATTCACCTAATTCACCATTCACCATTCACCATTCACCTTTCACTTTTCACCTTCTTCACCTCCTTCACCTCCTTCACCTTCTTCGCCTCCTTCACTATAAATTTTAATTTTGATCCAATGAACAGTACATATAAACTTGGTTTCGGCATTGATTTTCATCAGTTGGTAGAAGGACGGGAACTTTTTTTGGGCGGAGTGGCCATCCCGCATACAAAAGGGGCGCTTGGACATAGTGATGCGGATGTTTTGTTACATGCGATCTGTGATGCAATGCTGGGTGCATTGGCATTGGGCGATATTGGCATTCATTTCCCCAATACGGATCCGGCTTATAAAGATATAGATAGTAAAAAATTGCTGGCCAAATGTGTGGAGCTGATTGGTGAGAAAGGCTATCGCGTTATAAATGTGGATAGTTCACTGACCCTGGAGAAACCGAAAATCAAACCCTATGTAACGGCTATGCAGGAAACCATTGCCGGAATCTTGGGAATTGGGACAGGTGCAGTTTCAATAAAAGCCACCACTACGGAAACGATGGGATTTGTAGGGCGGGAAGAGGGACTGGTGGCCTACGCAACAGTATTGTTGGATGAAATCACAAAAGCAAAATTGCCGGTTAAAATTAAAAATGAATCGGCTTTTGATTTACCAGCCTATGCAACCACCGGATCAGCAGGAATGGATTTAAGGGCGAATATTACGGATCCGATTTCCCTTCAACCATTGGAAAGAACCCTGGTGCCTACCGGATTGTATATGGAATTACCCAATGGTTTTGAAGCACAGATCCGGCCCCGCAGCGGATTGGCCATCAAACAGGGAATTACCTGTTTAAATACCCCCGGCACGATTGATGCAGACTACCGGGGGGAGATTAAAGTGATTCTGATTAATCTCTCCAATGAAATTCAGCTAATAGCTCCAGGTGATCGTATAGCCCAGATGGTTATACAGTCTGTTCAACAGGTGAGCTGGGTTCCTGTAGAAATATTATCTTCAACAGAACGGAATGCCGGTGGGTTCGGGCATACCGGTAAAGCATAAGGCATGAAGCAACTCGTTTATATAGCAGCAGTTTTGATTGGAATAACCGCAATTGGTTGTCGGGCTACAAAAAAAATTAATACGGTAATCGCCAAAAAAGATACAGCTCAAACAACCATTCTGGCGGGCGCGCATGAAGATTCCTTACGATATATCAGGGAAGTATATAGCAAGTTGGCATCCAATACAATCGATTATAAAACCTTCAGTGCAAAAATGAAGGTGGAATATTGGGATAAGGATGGTAAAGGGCCCGATCTTACGGTGTTTGTGCGAATGCAAAAGGATAGCATCATCTGGTTATCAGTAAATGCAACGGTTTTCAGTTATGAAGCATTTCGCATTTTGATTACACCCGATAGTTTGAAACTCATCAACAAACAGGATAAAGTGGTGCAGCTGCGCTCCGTGAAATACCTGGAAGAAGTGGCCCAGATTCCATTTGATTTCAAATCGGTTCAGGAATTGATAATCGGGAATCCGCTGTTCCTGGATTCCAATATTGTTTCGTATCGGAAAGGGCCTGAAACAATTAGTTTACTGAGTATGGGCGATCTGTTTAAAAATCTGATTACTATTGGGGTGGAGAATTATTTATTGCAACATATCAAGCTGGATGATCAGAACCTGCGCCGTAATCGCACGGCCGATCTCAGTTTTTCCAATTATAGCGGTCAGGGTGGAATTCCATTTGCGACCTATCGTAAAATGAGTTTTACGGAGAAAGCTAAAATAGACGTACAGATGGAGTTCAAACAATATGCCTTTAACGAAAGTTTAAGCTATCCTTTTACAATTCCAAAGAATTATACCGTTCAATAAACGTTGGAGTTTATATATTTGAAACATTCCAACTTCCAATTGAACAGCATGATAAAAAAAATCTGGATACTTCTGTTGATTGTGGCCTGCAGCATGGGCAGTTACGCACAAAGCAGCAGCTCCGATCTGAAAAAACAGCAGGCCGAAATTCAACGGGAAATAGATGACCTCAAAAAACAGCTGGCCGAAACCAACAAGTACAAACGAAAAAGTCTGGCTGAGCTGAACCTGGTGCAGAAAAAACTGCGGCTTAGGGAGTCTCAGATTAAAAATATCAACCAGCAGATCAACCTGATCCAGGGGGATATCAACCAAAGCTGGAGGGATATTGTAAAATTACGCGCAGAGCTGGATACCCTGAAAATTCAATACGAAAAAAGTGTAGTGTATGCCTATAAGAATCGCAGCAATTACGATTTTGTAAATTTCATATTCAGCGCGGGTTCCTTTAATGATGCCCTGAAGCGGATGGCCTATTTGAAATCCTATCGGGCTTATCGCGAACAGCAGGCTGCCAATATTGCCAATACACAAACCCAGTTGGAACAAAAGATCAGCAACCTCAATCTGAGCAAAAAGGAAAAAAGTTCGGTATTGGACGAACAGAATAAACAATTTAAAGTGCTGGCGGAAGAGCGTGCGGAGAAAAATGCAGTGGTAAGTAAGATCAAAGGACAGGAGAAGGAATTATTAAAGGATATGACTGCTAAGCGAAAGCAGGATAATAAATTGAAAGCAGCTATTTCTGCTGCCATTAAAAGGGAAATTGAAGCGGAGAAAAAACGTCTTGCTGCAATTGAAAAAGAGCGGAAAGCGAAAGAAGATGCTGCAAAGAAAGCGGCAGCTACAGCAGCTGCAGCTGCTAAAAAAGAGGAAGGCAGCAGTAGTACGGCCGCTGCGAAGCCCGCAGCAAAACCGGTGGAAGAAAAACCAGCTGCACCAGCCCGGTCCTATGATGTGCTCGATACACGCGCCGAGGTTAAACTGGCTTCCGATAATTTTGAGAAAAACAAAGGCGGACTTCCATGGCCGGTGAGTTCCGGCCGGGTGGCGATGAAATTTGGTCCCAATAAATATGAAGGGTTAAGTGTTGTTTACGATAATGAAGGTATCACAATTGAAGCGGAGGCCAACAGTTCCATTAAAGCGGTTTTTGATGGTGAAGTGTCCGCGATTTTTTCAATTGGTACCATCCAGGCCGTGATTATCAAACATGGTAAGTATTTCACAACCTATAGTAATCTTTCTAAAGTAACAGTCAGCAAAGGAGAAAAAGTAAAGACCGGCCAATTGATTGGACGTCTCGAGGAAAAAGACTCAGGTCGCGGTGAACTGGAGTTCATCATCACCAACGATGACCGTGTCAACCTCAACCCCGAACTCTGGCTCCATAAATAACATATCTCACCCGCCGGGTGCCACCCGGCGGGTGAGATATGTTACCCGACGGGTGAGGGTTCAAGGCATTTTTCGTAAAGGGCTTCGTATTGAGGAACAATGAAGTGGATGTCGAAGCGATCACTCTGCGCTTTGGCGTTTTCCTTGAACTGATCAAGCAAGGGTTGGTTACTCAGCAGATCAATGGCATGACGGCTCATATCTTCCACATCGCCGATATTACTCAGGTAACCGGTTTCGCCATGAATATTAATTTCCGGCAAACCGCCTGCATTGGTGGAAATAACCGGAACACCGGCAGCCATCGCTTCCAATGCAACCAGTCCAAAACTTTCGTAATCTGAGGTCAATAAAAACAGGTCTGCAATGGCCATGATTTCTTCCATCTGCTCCTGTTTGCCTACAAAACGGATATGATCACAGATACCGAGCTCCCGAGCCAGACTTTCAGCACCGGGGCGCTCAGGACCATCCCCCACAAACAACAATTTACTCGGTACTTTCTTCACCACATTGGCAAAAATCCGAACCACATCATCAATCCGTTTGATCTTGCGGAAATTGGATGCATGCATCAGGATCCGCTCGCCATTGGGCGCGATGACACGCCGGAATGCATCAATCCCCTTGCGACGGAAACGCCCAACATCCACAAAGTTGTGAATGACTTCAATCTCCTTTTCAATCTTGAACCATTTAAAGGTTTCCGTACGGAGATTATCCGAAACGGCGGTGATGGCATCGCTCTCATTGATGGAAAAAGTAACCACCGGTGCATAGGTTTTATCACGGCCCACCAGGGTGATATCCGTTCCGTGAAGTGTTGTTACCACTGGAATATTTATGCCCGATTTTATTAGGATTTGTTTCGCCATATAGGCAGCCGAGGCATGTGGGATGGCATAATGAACATGCAGCAAATCCAGTTTATTATTTGTAATCACATCCACCATGGTGCTGGCCAGCGCTGTTTCGTAGGGCGGATAATCGAACAGAGGATAGGTTGGTACCCTTACCTCATGATAAAATATATTCGCATTGAATTCATTTAATCTAACTGGCTGCTGGTAGGTGATAAAATGTACCTGATGTCCCTTATCTGCAAGGGCTTTTCCAAGTTCTGTTGCCAATACTCCACTTCCGCCAAAGGTTGGGTAACATACGATTCCTATACGCATAATTTAAATACTTCGATGTGAAGGTACTGGTTTAAAATGTTTAGGTAATTTTAAAAAAACACCTACATGAATAGATTTGTTTGTTTTGTTCTCTTAGTTTTTCTGGTTGGATTAATGCCCAAAGCGGAAGCACAATCAGCTGAATTTCAGACCGATTCCCTTTTTTTTCGCAGGATGGCAGATGATGTTTTAAGCTCTTCCGCAGCATATGAAAGTCTCCGGGTACTTTGTAAATCCGTGGGACCCCGCCTTGCCGGATCACCTGGCATGTACAAATCGGAAGCCTGGGCCGAAAAAGCCCTGCAGGCGGCCGGCGCCGATAAGGTTTGGAAGCAGGCGGTACAGGTTCCACATTGGGACAGAGGAGGAAAGGACGAAGCCTGGTATCAGTATACGGATGCTGCCGGTAAAAAAGTGAAGGTCCCACTTGATATCCTTGCCCTGGGAAACTCCATGGGTACTGGTAAGAATGGCTTATTGAAAAAAGCGGTCCTGATTGAAAATTTTGATGAGCTCGAAAAGCGGAAGGATGAAGTGAAGGGTGCCATCGTTGTATTTAATAATGTGTTCGATCCGAAAAACCTGTCAGTGGGACAATCCTATGGAGAATCAGGTTCCTATCGCAGGGCCGGACCGAGCAGGGCAGCCAAATACGGAGCAGCTGCTATCCTGATCCGATCCGTTACAGCCACGGCCAATGATAATCATCCGCATACCGGAACAACTTCTTACGACAGCGCCTATCCGAAAATTCCGGCTGCTGCCATGGGCCTGAAGGATGCGGATAAGTTGATTGCGGCATTGAAGGCTGGCCAGTCTATACAGGTTTATTACAAGAGCATGGCTCATTTCAAGCCCGATGCAACCGGCCATAATATAATCGGCGAATTAACCGGTTCTGAATTTCCAGACCAATTTATTACAGTTGGTGGCCACCTCGATAGCTGGGACCCAGCCGAAGGGGCACACGATGACGGAACGGGTTGCGTTCAGTCCATTGAAGTGATCCGGGCTATGAAGGCAATGGGGTACAAACCCCGGCATACCATCCGGGTTGTGCTGTTTGCCAACGAAGAAAATGGGCTCAGAGGTGGTAATCAATATGCGCAGGAAGCAAAAACCAGGGCTGAAAAACATGTTTTTGCCCTGGAAAGTGATGCAGGCGGATTTACACCACGTTCTTTCGGGTTTACCCTTGAAAAAGCAAGACTGGAAAAAATCCGGGAATGGGTACCCCTGTTTGTTCCCTATGGCGTCTACCAGTTTGCGAATGGAGGCGGGGGCGCTGATATTGGTCCGCTTAACCGTGCATTGGGAACTCCATTGGCCGGGTTAAGTCCGGATGGCTCCCGCTACTTCGATCTGCACCATGCCCGCAACGATGTTTTTGAAGCAGTCAACAAAAGAGAAATGGACCTGGGTGCTTTAAATATGGCTTTGTTGATTTATATGATCGACAAATATGGATTATGATTATTTTCATATATAATTAAAACAACACTATGGGCAGGTTTTTCACAATTGTCATTATTGCTTTGGTCGTAATTGGGGCGGGATTATTTTACTGGCGCTTTTACTGGGTCTTTGGTGAAGGCGTAAAATCAGGCGAATTAAATTTCGTAGTAAAAAAGGGATACATCTTCAAAACCTATGAAGGAAAACTGATTCAAAGCGGCTTTCGTGGAGGCATCGCTGGTAGTATCCAGTCCTATGAGTTTGAATTTTCAGTGGAGAATGCACAGATTGCCACCACCTTGATGGAAAACAGCGGAAAACAATTTGATCTGCACTACAAAGAGTACCTCGGTGCCTTGCCCTGGAGAGGCAATACCAAATATATAGTGGATAGTATTTTATCAATGAATGGTCAGCCGGAAGAAAAATCAATTAAACCCAAGGTGCACAATACCCAATAAGTTAAGACCCTAACAGAAATACAGCCGGACGCTTATGCAGCTCCGGCTTATTTTTTTGCCAGTCGCGAAGGGTTCGGGTCTGAATGCTTTCATTGGTGCCGGTGATATCTACGGCAATACATAACCGGGTCTCAGGTCGGCAATGCTGCAAAATGGCGTCCAGCAAAGCAGTATTGCGGTAGGGGGTTTCAATAAATATCTGCGTGGAACCGGATTTGATCGTTTCCTGTTCCAGTTCTTTTAATAATTTATTTCGTTGTGCTGCATCAATGGGCAGGTATCCATGAAATTGAAACTGCTGTCCGTTTAGACCACTTGCCATGAGCCCGAGTAAAATGGAATTCGGTCCAACCAGCGGTTTCACCGGAGCACCCATCTGTTGCGCAACGGCAATCAAAATTTGTCCGGGATCCGCCACTCCCGGGCATCCGGCTTCGCTCAGAATTCCTATATTTTTTCCCCGCTGTAATTGTTGGCGGAACTGGTCCTTCACATCCTGTTCTGCTTTATGGATCGTGTACCAGTCATAATTATCGATGATCATTTCCTTCCATAGTTTTTTCAGAAAACGACGGGAAGTACGTTCATTCTCCACAAAAAAAACCTGACATTGCTGAGCTGCTTCCAACACATAAGCCGGTATCACTTCCAGGTGATCTTCATCCAGGTAACAGGGAATCAGGTAAACAGAACCAAGAGCTGAACTGGCCATAGTTATTTTTTATCCATTTCGCGAATACTAAGTGTTGCGGCGATTACAGCATAGGAAGGCGCCAGCATCCAGCCAACAAAAGGGATGGTATGCATCAGGTAAAACAGCAACCCGTTTCCGATTGCTAATCCTTTATGATCGCTGATAAAACGGATGCTTTCCGTTGGAGATAATTTTCTTCGTTCACAGCTATAATCCACCATGGAGAAACCATAATAATAACATTCGACAAAAAGTGAGATCAGCGGACTTATCCAGCCTATTATCGGAATAAAGGAAAGTAATAAAATAGAGATGGTATAAACCGTTTGCCAGAGCAGGTTGCGAAGCGCCAATTTTATGCCCCGAACGATATCCTTCATCAACTGTTGAAAGCTGAAAGGAAATTCACGGCCTTCCAATATGGATTCTGTTTTTTCACTTAGATAGGCAAATACAGGTGAACCAACTATCAGAAAGAAAAATTTGAAAAAGGAAAAATAGAAAAATACCAGCAGCACCTGTACCATAATGCCACCCATCATGAATAGAAAACTTAGGATTCCACTTTTTTGTTCCTGTAACCATCTGTCAATTCCGATCAGATTGGTGAGATAATTCACCGCATCATTGGCAGAACTGATAAAAAAATACATGCCTGTAATAAAGAGCAGCATATAAATGACTCCCGGAATAATGATCCATCTCCAGAGTTTATGCTGTACAATAAAGTGGTGTGCTTTGTAGAAGGATTCAAAAGCTATGATGAGTTCTTTCAGCAATATGGGTTGTTTAAGCGCCTAAATTTATTACTTTGAGCCTAGACCATTCGCAAAAAGATGACAAAACTCCCGCTTTCCTGGTTTGAAGGCACCAATGTGGTGGAAATTGCGCGTTTATTAATTGGAAAAATTATACGAACGGACTTTGATGGTAAGCTAACCAGTGGACGGATTAGCGAAACCGAAGCTTATGCGGGAGTAAGCGATAAAGCTTCCCATGCCTTCGGTGGCCGGCGAACAGCCAGAACAGAGACCATGTATGCAAACGGCGGAACTGCGTATGTCTATCTATGTTATGGAATTCATCATTTATTTAATATTGTCACCAATGTGAAGGATGTTCCGCATGCCGTGCTGATAAGAGGAATTTTACCTTTGGAAGGCGAGGAGCAAATCCGGCAAAGATTGAATAAACCAAACCCTATTCCATCTGGCAAATTGGCTACCGGACCGGGTTTGGTGTCAAAAGCATTGGGGATATCAACTTTACATACCGGAATCTTGCTGGAGAATACTATAACAATCTGGGAGGATGGTTTTCATCCCGAAAGAATTGAAATTACCCCACGTATCGGTATTGATTATGCGAAAGAAGATAAGGACCTGCCGTATAGGTTTTTGCTGGTGTAAAGTGCATTAAAATTTGGGACAGGGAATCTCTTTCTCTCCATCCGATGGACGTTTGATATAAATCAGGGAGATCTCGATTCCTCCGCGCCTCTGGGAAGCTGTTTTTAATTGTGAAGTATTCACATCATAGGTCATACCCAGGCGAAAATCTGCCCATTCAAAACCCATATAAGGTATTAGCGCATCGCCGAAGCGATACCAGGAGCCGGCATAAAATGCGGTGGGTCGTTCAAAATCTTCGTTCAGATTGAAGGCAACCGCCCCTCCCAGGAGGGTTTCAAATGCACCGGCCTGACGACTGTGCAGTGCCGACATATGCAGGGTGGTGGTTTGTCCAACCGGCAGGTAGCCACCCCCATGAACCGAAATCCTGGGTTGCAGTGTATAAAATCCGTTGGTGAAATTTTCTTTTGGCCGATTGATATGGTAGACAGAAGCACCGAAATAAAAATTATCTTCTCCATTGGTGGAGCCACTGTATAATAAACCGGCATTCACACCTACATAACTGACATTAATTCGGGTTCCGTCAACTGCTTCTCCGCTGGGGTTGGTCCAGGTTCCGTCCAGTGCCAGTTCATTTTCAAAATTTAATTGGGAGCCATCCAACCGTTTGCTGGTATAAACGCCCTGAAATCCAAGTCCTAATTGATGAAATCCGTCTTCATCCAGCGATTTATGGTAGGCTGTCGAAAATGCCACATAGTTGGAAGTCAGGATGCCGTTCGCAGTGCGGTCAGTCATTGCCATACCGCCAATGCCCCAGGTATCATTGTTGAGTCGGCCTTTCATAATTGGTGCATCCAGGGAAAGCGTGGAGGTAACAAAGGCTTTACTGATAGCAGGCCACTGATCGCGATAATTTCCTGCAGCTCGGATTACCCCATTAAATTTACCTGTATAAGCCGGGTTTAAAGTAAGAGGCGACGCAAAAAATTGCGAAAAGTGCGGATCCTGGGCAAACAGAGGCGACGCATTCAATCCCACCAACAGCAGTATTCCAACAAAAATTCTCATAATAGGAGAGGTAAAATACAAAAAATGACCAATGGCAGGTAATAATTTTGAATTAAACCTGTTGTTTGGTACCATAAGCCAGATCACCGGCATCGCCTAAGCCCGGAACTATATAACTTTTGGCAGTTAATTCCTCGTCGATGGCACCACACCAGATCCTGACATTGGGTTCGTTGCGGTGAACATACTCAATTCCTACGGTACATGCAATAGCACATACAATATGTACCTCTTTTGGGATACCTTCTTCCCGCAATGCCTGGATGGTTTTGACCAGGGAGGCTCCGGTAGCAATCATGGGATCAGAAATTATTAGAATACGATCCTGCAGCTCCGGGCTTGAAACATATTCCATACTGATTTCGAAACTGCCATCGGGATGGTGTTTCCGATAGGCGGAAACAAACGCATTGTCAGCTTTATCAAAATAATTGAGCAGTCCCTGGTGGAGGGGGAGTCCGGCCCGGAGAATAGTGGCCAGTACAGGTTGATCCTGCAGTAATTTACAATTGGAACTTCCCAGGGGGGTAGGCGTTTCTACCTGTACATGTGCCAGGTGTTTGCTGATTTCATAAGCGGCTATTTCCCCTATGCGCTCCAAATTACGGCGAAACCGCATCCGGTCTGTCTGGATTTGTACATTGCGGAGTTCGCTGACGAAATCGCAGAGGAGGGAGTAGTGCTTGCTTAAATTAACCACCATGATTTTCCAATTTTTCTGCCGGTGCCAATCGTTGTAATTTGCACCCGCCCAACAAATCTAAAGGGCTGGGGGGTAAATCAAAAACTTTTTTGAGAATGGTCTATAATGTTATCGGATTGATGAGTGGAAGTTCACTGGACGGACTGGATATCGCTTTTGTACAGTTTCATGCTACCGGAGGAAAATGGTCGATGGAAGTGCAACAGGCCGTTACCTACCCCTATTCGGCTGAATGGGAAGAAAAATTGCGGAATTGCACCAGCCTTTCTGCTGCTGATTACCTGTTGTTACACGCCTCGTATGGACATTTGACCGGTCAATTGGTGAACCGGTTTGTGACAGAATATGGCCTGGAACACAAAGTGCATATGATTGCTTCACACGGACATACCAGCTTTCATATGCCCGCTTCCGGTATGACTGCCCAACTGGGAGATGGGGCCGCTATTGCAGCGGAAACCCGACTACCGGTTATCAGTGATTTGCGGGCAATGGATATTGCATTCGGCGGGCAGGGAGCCCCCATTGTTCCCATCGGTGAAAAATTATTGCTGGGTGAGTATGCGTTGCTGCTGAACCTGGGTGGAATTGCCAATTTATCGGTACGGGTGGAGGACCGGTTTATTGCTTTTGATTCCTGCGCTGCTAACCGTGTATTGAATATGCTGGCAGCGGATGCAGGATTGGTTTATGATGAAAATGGCGCGATGGCGGCATCAGGTTCCATCAATACCACCCTTTTGGAAAAACTCCGTCAATTCGATTATTATAAACAGGCCTATCCAAAATCACTGGCAAATTCATTTGGAACAGATGAAGTGTATCCGCTGATTAAAGCGGCGGGATTGTCCACAGCAGATGCATTGCATACCTATGTTCAGCATATTGCTGCTCAGATAGCAGTGGATCTTGCCGGGGTGGCAGAAAAAGAAAGCATTGATCCTGCCGGTAAAGAATTACTGGTAACCGGTGGCGGAGCATTGAACGGATTTCTTATTGAATGCCTCCGTCAGCAATTGGCGCCATTGGGCATTAACGTAGCAGTTCCTGACCGGCTGTTGATAGAATACAAGGAAGCAGTTATCATGGCCCTGCTAGGTGTATTGCGCTGGAGGGAAGAATATACAGTACTTTCCTCTGTTACCGGAGCCAGTCGCAATAGTATTGGCGGTGCTTTGTGGCTGGGAAATGAAGCTTAAATACCCAGTTTTTCCTTTAATTTCTGGTAGCCGCTTTTGCTCACCGGTAACTGTTTGTTATTTTTTAAAACAGCTACATAACTTTCTTTTTCCATCGGATGAAGTTTGGAAATTTCCTGCACATTAACCAGATAGGAGCGGTGAATCCGAATAAATTGTTGATCTGGTAATTGTTTCTCCATGGCTGCCATCGTTTTATTCTTAAGCCAGTGACCGTCTGCGGTTACAATTTTTATATAATCATCGGCTGCTTCAATATAATGAACCTGGTTTACCGGAATGATGCGGATAGTGGAATGCTCCTTGATTACAATCCGGTCCTGTTGTTGTGGCGACTGGCTGGCACTTGTCAGCAGCTCTTCGGTATTGACAGCAGTTTGCTGGAGCAGGTATTTTTTAACCGCTTTTTGAAATCGCTCCTGGCTATAAGGTTTAAGCAAATAATCTACTGCATGCTGATCAAAGGCTTTCATCGCATATTCATCAAAAGCGGTGGTGAAAATTACGGCGGGTTGATGATCCAATAATTCAAGCAATTCAAAACCATTAATTTTGGGCATCTGGATATCAAGGAAGAGCAGATCCGGTTCCAATTGCTGGATGGCTTTCAAACCGCTGAAACCATCATGGCATACACCCACTACCTGCATCTGCGGGAAGTCGGCAAGATATTCCTGCACCAGCATACAGGCCAGTGGTTCATCATCAATTATCAGAACTTTCAGCATACAATTGTGGAATGGTTACAGTGGTTATAAAAATGTTTTTATCCTGTTTTACCTGAAGCAGATCGGACCGTCCGAAAAGCAGGTAGAGCCTGCGTTGTACGGAGCTTAATCCGAATCCCGTGCCGGTTTTTCTGGCGGGCGTTTCGGGGTCAAAAGGGTTGCTGACTGTGATATATAAATGTTTGTCTTTTAGAAGGGTTGTTAATTCAATATCAACTTCTTCTGTAGTTTCATAGAGACCGAATTTGATGGCATTTTCAACAAGTGGTTGTAAGAGCAATGGCGGAATCAGCGCCTGGTAATCTTCTTCACTGGCCTGAATTTTTACCTGCAAACGATGCCCAAAGCGGAGTTTTTCAATTTGCAGATAACGGTTGATCTGATCCAATTCCTCTTTTAATGCAACCAGTTTATTTTCTTTCTGATGAATGGTTCCCCGCAGGAAGGAAGCCAGTTGCTCCGTCATGTTACGCGCTTCCTGTGGCCGTATTCCGATCAGTGCGTTGATGGAATTCAGACTATTGAATAAAAAATGAGGTTGTAATTGTTGCCGTAATTTGAAAAGCTCTGCTTCGGTTGCCAATTGCTGGATTTCATTGCGGTGTTTTTTTTCCGCCTCTGATTTTTGCAACATATTGAAGAGTAAAATCAATACAAGGATACTGGTGACCGTTATCATGGAAAATCCAATCCGGATCTGCATGGTGGTATTCAGCATGCTGAGATATTCCGGATTATCCTGAATCATCGATTCCAGCATTAATTTGGCAGCAACAGGTAGAAGCGTTGAAAAACCTGCCGTTAGGGTAATTGCCACCCAAAATCCGGTTGCATTCGGTGTGTAGTACTTAAAAATGCGTTTAAGGGTTACTGTTACAAATGCCAATAAGATTGAACTCAGCAGCGATTCGGTTATACTTATATAAAACGAGTATCCATTGCTGAGCAGGGCAAAAAAATTAATCTGCCAGATCAGGTAAATAAAGATACTGCTTAGTACCAGTAAGGATCGGTTGTTAAATGGAATCGATGGCATGTTCCGGGTGCTGTTGAAGTTGATTGGTTTTGTCTTTCACAAAATTCCGATAGCCATCGGCGTATTCAATTTCACGATGGGATTGGTACAGTTCCGCTCCATGTGCCAGCGCAGGTAATCGGATGAGTTCGGTAATGCCCAGGAATTTCCATTCCACGCGGGTATTATTTCCGTACTGCCATACCAGTAATTCCTGATACCCGATTTCCTTTGCTGCATTTAATGCTTCCTGCCTGCTAACGGATTCTAGTAACCGAATCTGTTCTTCGAACTGCGGCGTATGACTGCCATCGCCACAGATTATTTCGTAACATAGTTTAGCCAGATAATAAGACATAAGAATAGGTTTTGGTTGGTTGTCTTAAACAGTAGTGATCTGGATTCCTCCGAAAACTGCATTGGCTTCCAGGTACATAATTTTATCGGAATAAATACTGTGCTGCGGGCGTTTGTCTTCCACACCGCCCAATACAGCATTATTTTCCATTTTCAATTGCCAGTGCGATGGTACAATTAGTCGAATACTTCCGAACACTGCATTCAGTTCCAGTTTGGGCGGGTTGTCAAAATCAGCCTGCAGCAGATTGATTTCAGCACTTCCGAATACGGTGGAAACTTCGCCTCCTCTGAAATTTTTGGATATAAGTATTTTTCGGATGTTACCAAAAACGCTGGATTCATTCAGGCGCTCTTCTCCTGTGCCGGCACTTGTTTCTGTTCCGGATATAGTAGTGTTACTACTACCCATTCTCCAGTTCGCATCCATGTTTCGCGGACGGAAAATCAGGATGAGACCCGCCAGTACCATAAAGGCCGGCCAGAAAAATTCCTTTGGAAAAAATTGTGGGAAGGCTTTATCGGCAAGAAAGAATCCGCCGATGGCAATGGGCCAGAGCCAGCCGGTTCCTTTGAATTTATGACTCACACCAATGGCTACACCCACTGCTATCAGAATCATCGGCCAGGAAAAGATCCAATGCGGAATTAGTACACCTGCCTTGCTTGCAAATAACAAACCACCAACCACCACCAGCATGATACCGAAAATGTAACGGCTTTCCTTATTTCCTCCACAGGGTCCGCGTCCCCGGTTTCTTCTATATGCGTTCATTGCTTTCAGATTTAAAATAAAACTACATCGGACGGGTTCGGCAGGCAAGCAGATTTCCGTCACTTCCCCCTGCTTCTCGGTAAAGCCCGCCTTTTGATCGGTGAACAATTTCACCCGCCGGGTGCCACCGGTCGGGTGGCACCCGACCGGTGGAAAAAATCAGAGGAAGCGGAAGCGGGTGCCGTCAAAGAGGCCGCGGTCAGAGAGTTTGAGGGCGGGGATGACCAGCAAGGCCATGAAAGATAGGGTCATAAAGGGTGCACTCAGAGAACTGCCGAGGGATTTAGCAAGCGTATCCAACTGGGTATAGGAGGCAGCAATTTCGTAGCCATCGTCAGCACTCATGAGTCCGGCTACCGGTAAAGGCAAAACGGCAGATGCTGCAGGCGTAACACAACTCAATCCGCCCTGCTCACGGATCACGAGGTTAATCGCTTCCAGCAGGGATTCATCATCCGCACCAACGGCGATAATATTATGTGAATCATGTGCCACAGAAGATGCTATCGCCCCGGTTTTCAAACCCATCCCACAAATAAAAGCGGTTGCAACCGGTGCTTTATGATACCTGTTCACTACAGCAATTTTCAGACAATCGCCAGCAGGATTACTGTGAAAAGCACCATCTCTTCGAATTAAATCAATTGCTGCAATCTCTTTGGTTCCGGTAATCAATTGGCCATCATAGGCAATTATTGCGGGAAGCAGCGGTCTATTGGCATCCATCCGCAGATCATTCAAACTGATCTCCGAACAATTGAACTGATTAATCGGCTTAATAGGAACAGACTGAATATGACTCAGACCATCCGAGTAAACACATTCCCCATTGATCCAGGTAGATACCACGTCAAACTGATTGAGATCGCGCAGCAGGATAAAATCAGCCCAGTCGCCGGCACGCAACTGTCCCACCTCCATTTTATAATGTTCAACCGGATTGATACAAGCGGCTTTCAGTACATCAAACAAGTCGAGTTCATAATCAAGGGCACGTGCACAAAGCTGGTTGATATGTCCCACCAGCAGGCTGTCCGGATGTTTATCATCACTGCAGAACATTATTTTATCGGGATGGCTTCTCAGCAGTTCGATCAGCGCGTCAAAGTTTTTAGCAGCACTTCCTTCGCGAATAAGAATTTTCATTCCCTGCTGCAATTTATCGAGGCCCTCTTCATAACTGACACACTCATGATCTGTGCTGATGCCCGCTGCGATATAATGAGCGGCCTGTTCTGCCCTTAACCCAGGTGCATGTCCATCGATGGGTTTACCCAATTCCTGCGCCGCAACAATTTTTGCCATTACTTCCGGATCCCCCTTTAGCACGCCGGGGAAATTCATCATTTCGCTCAGGTAATAAATATCATCCCGTTCCAATAAGTTGCGTACCGCGATGGCATCCAGCACAGCTCCCGCCGTTTCAAAACCGGTAGCAGGTACACAGCTCGGCGCACCAAAATGAAACTTAAACGGAACCTGGCTGCCATTATTGATCATGAAATTCACGCCCTCCGCACCACATACATTGGCAATTTCATGCGGATCAGAAATCGTTGCAACAGTTCCATGCGCAACGGCCAATCGGGCAAACTCGGAAGGCACCAGCAGAGAGCTTTCAATATGAACATGGGCATCCACAAAACCCGGACATATATAAGGGGCTGCAGTATTGGGGTTTTCGGAAAGGGAGCGGATTTCGCGAATACGCGGGCCATCAAGATGTAATTCGGCAAAATAAATGGTTCGGTTGGGAATATCCACCAGATTCCCCTGAAGGATCTTTTCCATATTGCTGGCTTAGGATCGCAATATACCCAAGAACCACAAAAAAGATAAAAAACCCGGGTTTACCTGTAATGAATTGGATGATCGGGATACTAATAGAAGAAATACCGGTTAAATTTGACTCAAATTAGCACCATGTTGAAAGGAACTGCTTTTACACTGCTTACCTGTCTTGTTTTTGGGCTGATCACAGTTCAGGCCCAAACAGCCGATGACGTACTTGCAGGTTATGAAAAGGCATTGGGTGGGAAAGAAAAACTGCAAACACTTCAATCCGTTTACATGGAAGGAGTATCCATTGCCGGAAATGGAAATGAAATCACCTCCAAAATGACGAAAGTGGATCAGAAACTGATGCGGTCGGAAATCAATTTTGGAATGGGCTCCTTTGCAGTATTGGTAACCGATCAGGGAGGCTGGATCTCCAATCCGAGAAATGGGGGCAAGTTTGAAGCTATGCAGGAGGACCGGTACAAAGCAGCCCAGGGTGAACTGGACCTGATTGGTCCGCTGTATAATTATGCAGCCAAAGGACATCAGGTAGTATTGGAAGGAAAGGAAACAATCAATGATAAAGAAACATATAAACTAAAACTGACCCAGAAAAACGGCACTGAAATAACCTATTATCTGGATGCGGCCACCTATCTTCCGGTACGGGAGGTAAGAAAAGGCGGCGGTTTGTTTGGCGGCGGACAAAGGCGCCAGGGAGCTAACCAGGGTGGTCAGCCACAGGAAGTAATCAGCGATTTTGGAGACTATAAAACAACTCCTGAAGGATTTATTTTTCCTTTTTCCATCAAACGCAACGGAATGGGTGGCGAAACCATCTATGAAAAGATCGAAGTGAACAAAGCGGTCGATCCCAAGTTATATAAACCAGAATAACCACTCAATTAAATACCAACTACACATTAAACAGTTACACATGAAAGCATTGAAACTTGCATTTTTAGGGGCTTCTTTATTAGGTACCATCACGGGCTTTTCTCAAACAGCGGATGAAGTGGCCAATAAACATATTGAAGCAATTGGCGGAAAAGAGAACTGGAAGAAAGTAAAATCAGTGATCATGGAAGGTAGCATGGCTTTCCAGGGAATTGATATTGCTGTTACCACTACTGCGGTTCATAATACCGGAAGTCGCCAGGATCTTACCATCATGGGGCAACAGAATTATATCATCATGACGCCAACTGCCGGTTGGATGTTCATGCCGGTACAGGGTCAACAGAATGTTGAACCAATGACCGAAGAAATGGTGAAAAAAGGTGCCGATGAACTTGATACCCAGGGCGCACTGGTTGATTACAAAGAAAAAGGTCACACCATTGAATACCTTGGTAAGGAAGATGTGGAAGGTACGGAATGCCACAAACTGAAACTGAGTTTGAAAGGCGGAAAAGTAACTACTTATTTCATTGATCCGGCAAGCTACCTGCTGATTAAATCAACTGCCAAACAGGATGTAAACGGACAGGAACTGGAAATGACAACCGGATACAGCAATTACCAGAAATTACCTGAAGGAATTTCTGTACCGATGACCATCAGTGTTCCACTCGGACCAGGCATGAATGCAGACATGGTACTGACAAAAGTTACCATCAATAAAGAGGTTTCGAACGACCTGTTTCAGCCGGCTAAATAAAACAACACATTAAAAGCCCGGTTCTGCCGGGCTTTTTCTTTCCTGACCAAAACAAACGCAAATGAAAAAAATTTCCATCCTGGTTTTCGGATGTGTATCCTCGTTAGTATCCTTCTCTCAGTCAGGTGTCAATTCCTCCACCTTCGGTATGCTGGAAGCCAGATGGCTTGGTCCGGGTACCATGAGCGGACGTATCACGTCCATTGAAGGAGTTAATAAAGATGGTAAAACAATCTATATAGGAACGGCTGGTGGCGGTATCTGGAAAACCACCAATGCAGGTGCATCCTTCAAGCCAATCTTTGACCGCTACTGTCAAAGCATTGGTGCGATGGCAATTGATCAGTCAAAGCCCTCTGTACTATATGCCGGTACCGGAGAAAGCAATATGCGGAACTCCGTATCCATAGGTAATGGCCTGTATAAATCAACCGATGCCGGCGATAACTGGACTAAAATCGGATTGGATAGTACGGAACATATTTCCAAGATTGTGATTGATCCAACCAATTCCAATACGGTATTTGTTGCCGCACCCGGACCATTGTGGAATGACAGTGAACACCGAGGGTTGTATAAATCAACAGACGGTGGCAAGACCTGGGAAAAAGCCCTTTATATTTCTGATAAAGCAGGATGTGCAGATGTTAGTCTGGATCCATCCAATCCAAATATTGTGTATGCCACCACCTGGGAATTCCGCAGACTACCTTATCTTTTTAATTCAGGGGGAAAGGGGTCCGGTATATACAAATCGATCGATGGTGGAAAGACCTGGAAAGAACTGACGAACGGATTGCCACCCAAACCATTCGGACGTACTGCATTGGCACTGGCTCCAAGCGCGCCGGAAAATTTAATCGCCATTGTGGAAGCCAAGGATACCAAAATGTATATCTCCAAAGATGGTGGTGAGAACTGGAAAGAACAAAGTGCTACCCTTAATGTGGTTTCGCGTCCATTTTATTTCAGCACCCTGGTAATTGATCCGAAAGATCCGAAGCGGGTTTATCGTCCGGCATTTTCTTTTTCATATTCCGATGATGGCGGTTATTCCTTTGCAGAAGCGTCCAATGAAGGCGGATGGGTACATTCTGATCATCATGCCTTATGGATCAATCCCAATAATACCAACCAGCTGTATTTAGGTACAGATGGCGGCGTATATATTAGTCTGGATAGAGGTGTTACCTGGATTTTTGTGTCGAATTTGCCAGTGGGACAATTCTATCATGTAGCAGTAGATAACAAAGAACCGTACAATATTTATGGTGGTTTGCAGGACAATGGATCCTGGTATGCGCCATCGGCCAAACCGAATGGTGTAAACAATGGGGACTGGACAGCACTTTATGGGGGTGATGGTTTCTGGACTGTTCCTGATCTCACAGATCCTAATCTGGTATATGCAGAATACCAGGGCGGGAATATGTCGCGGGTGGATCTTCGTACCCTGAAATCCGTTTCCATTAAACCACAGGCAGGTGCAGCAGACGGAAAACTTCGCTGGAACTGGAATACGCCCATTCATGTTGGATTGAAAAATCCGCGTAACCTTTATACCGGCGCGCAATACCTGTTTAAGAGTACCGATAAAGGCACAAACTGGACCCGCATTTCTCCGGATCTCACCACCAATGACCGAAAAAAACAGGAGCAGGAAAACAGTGGTGGATTAAGTGCAGATAATACATCAGCTGAAAACCATACCACGATTTTTACAATTACGGAATCTCCGTTAGATGAAAATATGATCTGGGTTGGAACGGATGACGGAAACCTGCAATACACAACAGATGCTGGAAAAAACTGGACCAATGTGTCCGCCAATATTGCAGCTGCCGGAATTCCTGCGCAGACATGGGTGAGCAGTGTGGAGCCATCGCGCTTTGATAAACAGGTAGTGTATGCCAGCTTTGATAATCATATGTATGGCGATCATAAAACCTATCTGGCAAAATCAGCTGATATGGGAAAAACCTGGACCCTGTTCAAGAGCGATGAATTCACCGGATTCGCACATAAAATCAAGGAGGATCTGGTTAATAAAGACCTGCTTTTCGCCGGAACCGAAATGGGCATGTTCGCTTCGGTTACTGGTGGACGAGAGTGGTTCCGGATGAAAAACCGGATTCCTGAATATGCACTGGTGCGGGATATTGCCATACATCCAAAAACCCATGATCTTTTATTGGGAACCCATGGCAGAGGCATTATTGTGGTGGATGATATTCGTCCAATGCGTGATCTGGCAGGAGAAATTGCCAATAAAGCGGTCCATATTTTTGCGCAGGATCCTCAACCCATCAGGGACGGACAGTTTGGAAACGGAGGATTTCCTCCAACCGGTGGCTGGTCTGCCGGAAATCCGGCGGGGATCCCACCTATTCAGTATTACCTGAAAGACCGAATCATGACGGGTGATGTAAAACTGGAAATCTATGATGAGAAAGGACAGCTTGTTCAATCTGTTCCCGGTTCCAAACGGAAAGGAGTAAACAAAGTGTATTGGAATCAGCGCATGACGCCCAATAAGTCTGTGGCAGGCGGAACAAAAATGGATCGGGGTGGAATGGTTGCGCCTCAGGTTTTACCTGGTACATATACGCTCAAATTAAAGGTTGGTAAAGAAGAATATACACAACCACTGGTGATGGTGCATGATGAATCCAATACTACGTATAGTAAAGAGGATCGTCTGGCACAACATGCCTCTTCCATGGAACTGTTTGGGATGCAGAAGGAGCTGAATGCACTGATTGAAGAAGTGAATGGAGAACAGAAATTGCTGAAGGAAAACGGTGATAAAATAAAGAATGAAAAAGTGAAGAAATTGCTGAAGACTTACAATAATTCACTGGAAGAATTGAGAGGCGGACTACTTGCAACCAAACAAACCAGCATTTTTGCAGATGAAGAGCAATTGAGAGAGCGCTTAACGGAACTCTATATAACCATCAGTACCAATGAAGCCAGACCAAGTAATTTACAATTGGAGCGGATCAAGGTATTGCAGGGTGAAATTGCAACTGCCAAAGCAAAACATCTGGCAATTAATAGGCAATATGCAGAAAAAGTAAAACAGGCAATGGCCAAAGAGGGTATTAAACCTCCTGTATTAACGGATCCAACAGGCAAATAGTTTTTTTGTTTTCAGGTATAAATGGCTGGTTAGCGAAAGCTGACCGGCCATTTTTTTACGTATTTTGTAGTATGAGAAAATTTCTGTTAGTAGCCTGTTTATTGCCTGCTCTATTGGTACAGGCCCAACGAAAAAAAACAACCGTAGCGACGAAAATCCCCAATACGGATTCACTGCTATTTTCGACTACACAATACCGGTTGGTTGGACCCTGGCGGGGAGGAAGATCGGCTGCTGTAGCTGGTTCATTCAGCAATCGGCAGGTCTTTTTTATGGGAGCTACCGGAGGAGGTTTATGGAAAACAACAGATGGTGGAAATAACTGGACGAATATTTCTGATAAATACAACATCGCGAATATTGGAGCAATTGCTATTGCACCAAGTGATGAACAGATTATGTATGTAGGAGAGGGGGAGAATACATTAAGAGGAAATGTGGCCGAAGGATTGGGCGGCATCTGGCGTACAGATGATGGAGGACGTACCTGGAAGAATCTCGGGTTGAAAGATGGCCGGCATATTATCCGCCTTCTCGTACATCCGAAAAATCCGGATATCGTATGGGCGGGAGTAATTGGACATTTATTCGGACCCAATGAAGAACGCGGGGTGTATAAATCAACGGATGGTGGTAAAACATGGAAACGTACCTTATTTGTCAATACGCAAACAGGCGTCAGTGATCTGGTAATGGATCCCACCAATCCATCCATCTTATTTGCAGGCACCTGGCGTATACTTCGCACACCCTATAGTTTGGAAAGTGGAGGCGAGGGCAGTGGATTATGGAAGTCGGTAGATGGTGGCGAAAGCTGGACCAATATCACTGCTTCCAAAGGATTACCTAAGGGCGTATGGGGTATTGTGGGCGTTGCCATTGCACCCTCCAACCCGGATAAAGTAGTGGCATTGATTGAAAATGAAAAAGGCGGACTCTACACCAGTTCGGATGCAGGGAAAAGCTGGACCCTGACCAGCAGTGATAACAATATTCGTCAGAGAGCCTGGTATTATACCAAAGTGTTTATCGATCCAAAAAATGAAAATGTTGTGTATGCGCCCAATGTCGGCTTTATGCGCAGCAGAGATGGAGGTAAAACATTTCAGGGAATTCGCACACCCCACAGTGATCACCACGATTTATGGATAGATCCCAATGATCCCAACCGGATGATTGTGGCAGATGATGGCGGCGGACAGGTAAGTTATGATGGAGGAAACAGTTGGAGCAGTTATATGAATCAGCCAACTGCACAAATTTATCGGGTAAGTACCGATAATAGTTTTCCTTATCGGATCTTAGGTGCGCAACAGGATAATTCAACCATTCGGATCAAACACCGCAGTTATGGTTCGGTTATTTCTGACCGTGACTGGGAAGAAACAGCCGGTGCAGAAAGTGGTTATGTAGTGGCAGATCCCCTGAATCCCGATATTGTGTATGGTGGTAATTATGGCGGGTATTTATCGCGGCTGGATCATAAAACCGGAGAGAACAGAGCCATTACAGTTTGGCCGGATAACCCAATGGGTGCTGGAGCAGATGTGTTGAAATTTCGCTTCCAATGGAATTTCCCGATTTTCTTTTCACCCCATAATCCGAAGCGATTGTATTGTGCAGGGAATGCACTTTTCGTTACCGAGAATGAAGGAGCCAGCTGGGAACAGATATCACCCGATTTAACAACAAATGATAAATCAAAACAGGGACCCAGTGGCGGTCCCATTACCAAAGACAATACAAGCGTTGAATATTACTGTACCATTTTTACGGCGGCTGAAAGTGGTTTGGAAAAGGATCTGCTTTGGGCAGGCTCTGATGATGGGCTGGTACATGTAAGTAAAGATGGCGGAAAGAATTGGGCGAATGTAACTCCGGCTGCTGCGCCTAAATGGATGATGTGGAATGCAATTGAAACACATCCGACAAAAAAAGGAGTGGCATACATTACCGGAACACGCTACAAGCTGGATGATTTTGCTCCCTATATTTATAAAACATCCGACTATGGAAAAACCTGGACACTGATTACCAAAGGAATTGAATCGCTTCATTTTACGCGGGTGATGCGCGCAGATAAAAAGCGGGATGGATTATTATATGCGGGTACGGAATATGGCATGTATATCAGTTACGATGATGGATTGAACTGGAAAAAATTTCAGTTGAATTTGCCGGAAGTGCCGATAACAGATTTGACAATCAAGGACAATGATCTGATAGTAGCTACACAGGGCAGGGCCTTCTGGGTATTGGATGATTTGACCGTAGTGCAGTCCTATGATGCTTCCATCATTTCTAAACCACTGCACGTGTTTCCGGTGAATGAATCCTGGAGACTAAGATCTGGTGGCGGGTTTCGCGGTGCAACGCCGGTAAATGCAGGAAAAAATCCACCTGCCGGCGTGGTGATTCAATATTTTGTTGGAACAGCTCCCGTAGATTCAACCAAGGCTTCGATTACTATTCGGGATAAGAACAAAGCCGTGGTTAAAACATTTTCCACTGATTCTAAAACAGATAAACTGGAATTGAATCAGGGTATGAATCAATGGACCTGGAATCTGCAATATCCGGAAGGAGAAAAGATTGATGGCATGATATTGTGGAATGGGGTACCTGGTAGTATACTGGCTGCGCCGGGAAATTATTCTGCAACTGTTAAAGTGGGCAATGATTCTGTTGAAGTTCCTTTTATAGTAAAAGCGGATCCCAATTATAAAATTTCAACCGCTGATTATGAAGCGCAGTTTAATTTTCTGCGGGAAGTACAGGGGAGTTTCAATAAAGTGCAGAAATCCATTCAGGAGATCAGGAGTTTGAGAACGCAGCTCAATGATTTTGTAGGTCGGCAGGGTAAGGGAATTCCGGCGGATGTAAAACAGCAGGCCGATACCATTAATAAACAACTGACTGCAGTAGAAGAGAATTTGTATCAGACCAAGGCGAAAAGTTTTCAGGATGTGTTGAATTTTCCGATACGCCTGAATGATAAGTTAGCTGGTGTGTTTGATGCGGCCAATAGTGGAAATATGGCGCCAAGCAAACAGGCAAAAGATGTTTATGCTGACCTGGCCAACCAGTGCGATGTGGAATTCAAAAAACTGGAACAGATTAAAGCGGTCCAGATTGCAGCCTTTAATCAGCTGATACGGGAGAAAACATTGCCGGTTATTGGAGTGAAGCCTGAATAATCATACTAACAATAAAAAAGCCCGGGTTTTACCCCGGGCTTTTTTTGTTTATCCTAGGATTAGGACGTTCTCTTTGCTACCGATTCGGCCAATGTTTTCTTTAGCTTTTTCAGCTCTTTTTGCTGGTTATCCTGGTCTTTTTTAGAATCCATGATTTTTTGTTCCAGCGACATTTTTTTCTGTTCCAGATCAGCTATTTCACTTGCCATATCAACAAGTTTAGCTTCGGCCTTAATGATTTCATCATTCTGTTCTTTAATCAAATTTTCCAGGCTGTAAGATTCAATGGTAAAGGATAGTTCGTTAAGATAGGTTTTGGCCTGATCCATATTCAGGTAATGTACATTTTCTTTGGAGCTGTCGTCGTTAGGTGAAATGAGTAATAAAGAAATGCTTGCAACGTCTTTCTCCCGTCTGCTTTTGCGTTCTACTTTAAAATACAGATCTGCATTGGAGCTGTCCTTTGCTATTTCATCGGTATTTCTATAGGTAGTGAAACCACGTAAATCGGATATTTTGGATTTTCCTTTTTTGGAAAGGAAATCGCTCATGGCTGCATTGATGACTGATTCTGAATAAGGAAGTTCAATTACGGCCGCCGGATACAATTTTCTTTTGTATTCTACACTTCCTTCCTGCGCCTGCCCAAAGGAAACGAGCGTAAAAACCAATAGGCTTGCAGTTAAGATAATTTGTTTCATGACTAAATACTGTTCTGATGAATTACAAAGGTGACCACAAGCAGTGGATTATTTCTTACATGATTGCAAGTATTCCGTATTAAATACCTGGTTAATGCATTCGATTTCACAATTCGTAAACATATAACAGTAGTTGTCAGAAAAATTTCGTATCTTATAAGAACCTGCAAAATGCGGGATTTAATTTTTTTATTTTGACGTTAGATCAACTGAATAAACAGGCTTTGTTAGTTGACCAGGTGAAGCTATTAATAACAGCATTTGTGGATGATTCCAGCGAACCGCTTAGTTTGAAACATTCTGCTCATCTGAGTAAAGCCCTTGCTTATAATTATACCTATCTGTCTACAATTTTCTCTGCTTCCGAAGGTAGCACCATAGAACAGTTTATCATTACCCAGAAGATTGACCGGGTAAAGCAATTACTCAACAATGGAGATTTGAATCTTACAGAAATCGCCTATTTGCTTCACTATAGTAGCGTAGCTCATCTTTGTAATCAATTCAAAAAAGTAACCGGACTCACATCAAAACAATACAAAGCTCCTGCAATTCCGTAAATTCAGGGGGATAATCTCCATCATTATGCGAATCAGGATTCGAAACATTTTTTTGCCCGGACTTATTGTTTTTATGCTAGGATGCGGGGAAGCTGAAAAGCAATCGGAAATAACTACCTGGATGCTCACGGGGTTTGTAAAAACGGATTCCGTAAATCCCTGCCTTGTACCCGGATTGGATAGTTTTCCGGATCCGATCCGAAAGCAGCAAATCCAATGGGAAAGAAAGGATGTATTCAATCCGGCTGCTGTTGTAAAAGATGGTAAAGTTTATCTCTTGTACAGAGCAGAAGATACCATCGGAAAGTTTAATGGAACATCCCGGATTGGGTTGGCGGAGAGTGAGGATGGCCTGCATTTTACCAAAAGGAAAGAACCTGTTTTGTTTCCGCAGGAAGATGCGTTCAAACAATATGAATGGGAGGGAGGTTGTGAGGATCCGCGGATTGTGGAAGATTCATCCGGAAGGTATATATTGACCTATACTGCGTATGATGGACAAACAGCCCGATTGATGGTAGCCAGTTCAAGGGATTTGATTAACTGGACCAAACACGGATCGGTATTCAATAAAGCAGAAGGTGGTAAGTATGTTCAGATCTGGTCGAAGTCGGGTTCTGTAATTGCGAAACGTTCTGGTGATAAACTGATAGCTGTTCGGATCAATGGAAAGTATTGGATGTATTGGGGCGAATCCAATATTTATGCGGCTACATCCGATAATTTGATTGATTGGGAACCAGTTCCCGAGCCGGATCCTTCCAAACGAAGCTACGATACGCTGCGTAAGCATGAAACCTTCAAAGTGGTCTTTGGGCCGAGGCCTGGCAAATTCGATAGCTATCTGGTAGAACCAGGTCCGCCGGCGGTATTGACCAACAAAGGCATTCTATTTATTTACAATAGCCGGAATGATCCTGCAAAAGGTGATAGCAGTTTGCCGGGTGGTACCTACGCAGCGGGACAGATTTTGCTGAACGCTGACAACCCAATGGAAGTTGTACAGCGATCAGATTCCTGGTTTATCCGACCTGATCAGCCTTTTGAAATCAGTGGTCAGGTAAATCATGTAGTATTTGCAGAAGGACTTGTTCCGTTTAACAACAAATGGTTTCTGTATTATGGAACAGCCGATTCAAAAATTGGAGTGGCAGTGAGTTCGCAGAACCTTGAATAATACCTACATTTAGTTATACCTGATTCGTATGCGATTACTTAATTCCGGTGAACGTGCATTTTGTAAACAGCTGGTTAATTTTGGTTCAGCTCATTTTTATTTCGGAGATCTGGTGGATGAAAAACTGACCGATGTTGGAGTAACGGGTTCAGAATATCGTCCAGAACAGAAGAACAGTATCGATTTGGCCGTAAAGATTTTGATCTTAATGAGGCAATCGTTTATCCGATTATTGATGATCGAACTCTTACACTGCTATGCAAATACAGTAGGAAAGATATCATTCCGACGGATGAGTTTCGTCGGTTTTGCAGTCATGGTTTTATTTCCCGCGATGAGCAGCGATTTAAACGACAACTTTCTTTTACAGTTTCTGCACTCGCCGTTTCAACCGCTTTGCTGGTATTGAATATGGCCTTTACCTTCTGGCCTAAAATGAGCGGAGAGTCAAAAAAAACCATGAATAAACTGGATTCCATGATTACGGACATACATGATATTCGGTCATCAATGGAAAAAAGTAAAAAGCAGGATAGTCTGATGGTGAAGTGAGCCTTATTTTTTAGTCGTTGATTTCGTTTTTGCTTCGTGTTTTTCTTTGTTTTCTGCCACTCTGAATGCTGTAATCTGTTTAATCAGGTCCAACGGCAGGGGTTGATCGAGTGGAAACTGAATGGCTCCCTTGGATGTTTTAAATCGCTTTAATTCTTTTTCAAAATTGCTTATGCCACTTGGTGAAGGATAGAAGCCGATATGGGCTTTATTGGCCGCAAAATGCACCAGATTGCCATATTGTACAAAAGTGGGCATGCCGTATTTGATGGCTTCTTCTGCTTTTGGGGCAGCTTTCTGAATGGTTGATCTCATTTTCACCAGCAATACCTGAATATCCTGGGGAAATGAAGCTATGTATTCATCGATACTTGTAATATCAGTATTCATACGCGGTTTTTAATGATTAAAAGTACTGCCTGCAGTGAAAAAGAATAGGGGGTAATTCTGCCAATAAAGAGGGGAATTGTGTCAAAACCGCTTTCCGTAGGAAAAACCAACCCAGGGTAGAAATGGGTCCGCATTAAAAACCGGTGATAGATTTATCCTCCACATGTAATTGTTTCTGGTGTGTTTCCGGAAACCAAAAGATGGGATAACATAGGAAACGATATTTACATCAATAACATCTTTTGATTTTTTATTGAATTCCAGGGTAGGTGTTAAACCCAATCCGGCTTCCAGAAACTGTTGTTCATTTCTTAATGGGATCAGGTAATTCACTGCTACAGGTATGGAAGGATGAAAGCCGTATTCAGCATAAAATCCAAGTCCGGCTCTTAAACCAAATCCGGGTTTTTCACTGAATTGATGTTCATAATTGATGGAGCCGAATAGGCCGTTGCCACCGGCTTCCAGATAAACGGCATTGCGGGTAAAGGAAGTTTGCGCCTGAACTGAAATGCAGGCACCCATTCCAGCCAAAAAGGTGTAGAATTTTCTCATAGTGTGAATAAGGTTGATAATCCAATAGTAATAATTATAATTTAAATTATAACTGTCCAAAATGCAATTTTTTCCCTTAAAATGGCCAGATATAAATTTTTATAAGTGTCCAAAATCGACAAAAAAAGCTGATTTTGGACACTTATAAATTTTCCGTACCCAAATCATATATCTCTCTAATAGAATCAAGCGCCTTATCAAAATCAATATTCAGGTCAATCAGGTTTCCGGAATGGATATCAAATACCAGTGCATGTACCACCGGGTATCCTTTGGTGAGGTAACTTTTCTGCCAGGCAGCCATCTTGATGATATTGATACATTGTTCCTGTACATTCAGTTCAACCAGTCTTTTATAACGCGCTTCTTCGTCCGTGATCACCTGTAATTCTTCTTTATGCAGGCGATACACATCCCGGATAGTTCTTAACCAGGGATTCATCAGGCCAAGGTCTTTGGGTTGCATGGCAGCTTTTATTCCGCCGCAGTTATAATGACCGCATACAATGATATGTTTTACGTCGAGATGGCGAACAGCATATTCAACCACTGCCCCTGAATTATTATCATTATTGGGCACCAGGTTGGCAATATTCCGATGGATAAAAACCTCACCGGGCTGAGCGCCCATCAGGTCCTCGGCCGTTACCCTGCTGTCGCTGCAACCAATGAACAGGAACTCCGGTTTTTGTCCCGCTGCCAATTCAGTAAAATAGGCTTTGTTGTTTTTGGTTTTTTCTTCGATCCATTGTTTGTTTTTCTCGAAGATTTCTTTGTACTTGATCATCGGTTATACATTTTCGGTGGTGATCCATTTAGTTACAGCCGGCGCTTTGTAATGGTTCATTTTTTCCAGCAGGAGTTCAATGTCTTCACTTTGCAGAATCATCTGCTGATTTATTTTTTTTAGAAATCCTTTATCAACCATTTCCTGCACCAGCACCAGAAGGGAATTGTAAAATCCGTCTGTATTTAATATGCCAATGGGTTTGGAATGCAAACCCAATTGAGCCCATGTCAGCATTTCGAAAAACTCTTCCAGTGTTCCGAAACCGCCGGGTAAAGCAATTACTCCTTCACTACGATGGTGCATGATGGTTTTTCGTTCATGCATGCTTTCAACGAGGATCAGTTCAGAAAGGTTTTCATGCGCGATTTCTTTTGACTGTAAAAAACGGGGTAGTATTCCAGTAACTTTTCCTCTTTTGCTAAGAGCGCCATCAGCAACAGCGCCCATCAGTCCAACTTTTGCACCTCCATAAATGAGTTCTATATGGGCCTCCGCTAGTTTTTCACCCAATAGTCTGGCCTGTTGCAGGTAAACAGGATTTGATCCTGAACTGGAACCACAAAATACAGTGATACTCTTCATAGTTGATCTTCGTTTTCGGGTAAGCTAAAATACGCCAATTGCTGCACCTTTTCCTTACGCTGGTACCAGTCGTTATACACCAATTCCATAACCTTTACCTGTTGTTTTCCAAATGCATGGCATTCAAATTCACGGATTTTCTGAATCCAGGCAGCAGGGTCAGCCAGTTTTTGCTGGTATCGCACAACAGTGGAATGAGCGGTGAAAATGGAATAGCGTTCGTCTATGGAATGCTGGAGTCCCGAAAATTTGAAGGCAACCCGTAACTGATCCCTTATATGATTGAGCGCATCATCCGATACAAAGCCCCTGATCATAACTGCAGCAGGCGATAAGGTGATGCCTTTGAATTCCATCCTGATGGCTGGTTGGTTGGCCAGCACTTCCCTGATAATATCGGCATATGCAGCCGCATTGATCTGTTGGAGTTGAAATCCTTCATAACAGGAAATGATGGAGAGAATGGTAACATGCATATCCGATTCCGGATAATAATACTGATGGGGATCAATGCTGCGTAATGCTGACAGGAACTGCTGAATGGAAGCTCTGGTGGCGGCATCCGGACGCATCAGCAGGGTTATTCCATACCGTTGGTCTAGATCGGCCTGCAGGAGTTCATTAATGGTATAGGTATTCGTTTCTATAGCCCTGATCCCTTCTTTAAAAAACCGATCGTATTGTTGTTGCAGCTCCATACTGAAATTCGAATGGAAAATTAATCGTTATTTTCTATTTCGAACTTAGTTTGCTAGATTTAAGACAATAGCGCTTTTCCATGAAAATTTTGTCTGTTCTCTTTACTCTTTTCCTATCCATTGGTCTGTACGCACAGGAGGGATCCAAACGGCTTACCCTGGCTGTGGCGCCTGCATTTCCATTGGGTGATTGGGCTTCTAAAAATGAATCCATTGATCATTCGGGATACGCTTCATCCGGACAATCCTTTACACTCCGGTATTCCAACGATTTTAGTAAAAACTGGGGATGGCAGCTACTGATAAAGGGACAGCGAAATCAGCTGAATGCGGAGAAACTGGAGGATTATTATTCGAAACAATCATTGTGGGGAACACAAGTAAACAACTGGTCATTCAAAAAGAAAAACTGGATGACGGCTACCGCGATGGGTGGTATTTATAGGATCATTCCCGCCGGGAAGCGGTCTTTATTCTTGCCGGAACTGGGACTGGGATTGATCTATGCCAAATTGCCCGATTTTCTTGGAACGGCCAATGAGCAAAATAAGATGGCAGCTCTTACCCGTAAAGGAAAACACGGACTGGGACTGGCCTATACGCTTGGACTGAGCGCAAGACATCAATTGAATGAGAAATGGGATCTTTTCAGCAGTCTGGCTTATTTTGGATCATCAAAGGTAAAATTCAGTGATGTCAGTACAGCCCAATTTTATACAGATGGGGTCAGCGCTTTTCAGTCCACGCAAACCAGAGATCACCGGCAGGTATTTTCATCGGTGAATTTGTATATAGGGGCATCGATGCGGTTATAGGAGATGGGTTTATAAGCTGCTTTTTTTCAGGTCTTTGGTCGCAGCCTTTATAAAAGCCTCCTTATCTTTTTTCACTTCTTTCAGCATGGCTTTTCGTTCGGCTGGAATGGTATAATATTTTTCAGCCCATAAATTTATTTCAATCAGTACTGGAAGTAAATCGATCCCCTTTTGCGTGAGTTTGTACAAAACTTTCGCTTTACTATCCGGGTGCTCGGATTTTGTGATTATTTCATTTTCCTCCAGTGTTTGCAGTCTGGATGCCAGAATGTTGGTGGCTATTTTTTCGTCAGATTTTAAGAAGTCGCCGTAAGTGCATTGTTTCATTTAAGATACTGGCATTGGATATTACGAATCAGGATTCTATTTCCAGCTTCCGTAAGCAGCTTTTTACTGAAATTGATCAATTGGATGTCCTGATTAATAATGCGGGATTTTATTTGTCGGGTTTAGCCGAAGAAACCAGTGTGGAGCAGGGGAAGCAGCAGTTTGATACCAATTTTTGGGGCACTGTCATGCTGACCAATGAGTTATTACCTTCTTTCAGGAAGCAGCGGTTTGGAAAGATAATAACCGTAGGTTCGATATTGGGTTTGATTAGTCTGCCGGGGGGATCCTATTATGCGGCATCCAAACATGCGTTGGAGGGATATTTTAAAGCGCTGCGGTTTGAATTGAATGAATTCAATATTAAAGTAAGCATGGTGGAGCCGGTGGGATTCAAAACCAATATTGTGGCCAATTCGATTGTTGCGGAGAATAGTATCAGTGATTACGATGTGTATCGCACTACCCTGCAGAAGTTTACAAAAAATATGTTCTCCAAATCGGAGGAACCGACTGCAGTTGTTGGTACCTTGTTGAAGTTGGTTGAGAACGAAAATCCCGCGTTTAATAATCCGGTAGGTAAGGGGTCAACTTTATTTCCGGCGATACAATATTTCTCCTATAAGACCTTTGAAAATTCGGTTATAAAAGATATTCATAAGTTTAAAAAATAGCGCATGAAAGCCTGGATAATAAACAGATACAGTAAAGCAGATGCGTTGCAATTGGCTGATTTGCCGGAGCCGGTTTTAAAGGAAACGGATCTGTTGGTGGAAGTGCATGCTGCCAGTGTGAATCAGTTGGATGCCAAACTAAAAACAGGTGAATTTAAATTATTACTTCCGTATCAATTTCCGTTGATATTGGGGCATGATCTTGCGGGCGTTGTTAAGAAGGTTGGTTCAAAAGTCAGCCGGTTTAAAGTGGGGGATGAGGTATATGGCCGGGTAGCCGATTTTAGCATCGGGACATTTGCGGAATTGATTGCTGTCAGTGAAAATGACCTGGCTATAAAGCCGCGCAATCTTACCATGGAGGAAGCAGCTTCCTTTCCATTGGTGGCATTAACGGTTTGGTAGGCTTTTGTTGAAAGAGCGAAGCTTAAAAAAGGGCAAAAAGTTTTTATTCAGGCAGGTTCAGGAGGAGTAGGGACGGTTGCGATTCAGTTGGCCAGGTATTTGGGCGCAACAGTTGCAACCACCACCAGTGCTGAAAATAGTGATCTGGTAAAAAGCCTGGGAGCTGATCTGGTAATTAACTACAAAACCCAGGATTTTGAAAGGATGCTGAGGGACTACGATTTGGTATTGAACAGTCAGGATACTAAAACGCTGGAAAAATCGATACGGATCTTGAAATCTGGCGGAAAGGTTGTATCCATTTCCGGTCCGCCGGATGCAGCATTTGCTAAGCAAATTGGCTTATCCTGGTTTATGAAGCTGGCCATTTATTTTTTGAGCAGGAAGGTGAAACAGCAGGCGGAGAAACGGGGTATTGAGTATTCTTTTTTGTTTATGCAGGCAAATGGTAAACAATTAGCTGAAATTACCACCTTAATTGAAGCCGGTTTTATTCGTCCGGTTATAGACCGGGTATTTCCATTTCAGCAAACCAATGAGGCCATGGAATATGTTAAGGCAGGCAGGGCGAGGGGGAAGGTAGTTGTGAGGGTGAAATAGGTCAGCAGGATGGTGCAATTTTTCAGGTATTTATTGTATGGTTTCTTCAAAACTGGGTCTTTTTCGTCTTCTGGCTATTACATCCCGCACGATTGATTCTATATTTCGATTGACTGAATCGTTTGGCTGAATTCTAATGGCAGCTGCAATTGTGTTTAATGCGTCCGTATCCTTTTGGGCAATAAGCAAATTCATGGCATGATTACCCATTAGTACAAAATCATTCGGTTTTCTTTTTAATGATTCAGTTGAATAAAATATTGCTTTATCCAGGTTCTTTAGATGCATAGCCTCTAATGCAGCCTCCATGGGAATAGTATGATTTTCCAATTCAATGGTAAATGCTGCTTCTAATAGTTCAAGAGCTTCAGCATGTCTTTCTAATCGTTGGTAAGCCTTTGCTATCAATACCATACTTTGCCAATGGTGAGGAAATAATTCCAGGCATTTTTTATAGTCCTCGATTGATTCTTCAAGTTTCAGTTTTTCGGATGAAGAAATACTTCTTCTTTTATAACCATCTAAGAATATTAATCCTTTCTGCTTTTTACCGGCTCTTTCAAAGATCTCATTGAATTCTTTATGTTTTAAATTTTGATTTTCGTTTTTTTCTATTTGGTCATAAATAGTTCCATTCATAAGGCTTTCAATTTCCTCCGGAATTAATTCTTTTGCATAATTAGAAAACGGGTTTATGATAAAAGTGGCACCTTTTGCTGCTTCAAATAAATCCTGACCTTTTAAGCTAACGAAAGGAACCTTTTCTTTTATTACAGTATTATCAAAAATTCTGTTTGTTGATGTGAAAACAGGAATTTTGCCATCTTGTAATACAACAAACTGAATGTTTGTGTACATTTCATCGGTATTGTTTCCTTCAGCATTGGCAGAATCACCGGTTAATACATACAGTTGATTCCATAATAATTTCTGATAGAAATCTTTCCTGGCAGTTACATCAGATTCTGCATCGGTTAGACATTGCTCCAGTTCATTTTCCGGAAACGTTGATTTGACTTTCTTTTTAAATATGTCAAAAATTCCCATTCTGTGTTGTTTTTACTTGCAGAGCAATGATTTCTGCTCTGGAGATTATTTCAATGGAATCAATTTAATTTTACTAAAATAGAAAAAAATCCGGAGTCAATGGTAGCGGCGGCAATTGCGAATATCTTCTACATCGTCGCGTTCTTATGGTGCGGGTTGATTTTTTCTGTATTTCGTTGTATTCATGGCTCCAAACTTACCAAACAATCCCTGATCAATCCCTTTCTTAAGATCGCGGCTTGCAGTTGCGGCAACCAGTCTTATAAATTCATCGGTGATGTCATAAGGCAGTGTCATGATAGCATCATTTGATACTATCAAATACAGGCTTTTTAGGTGATTTATAATATTGTATGAAGCTGGCGATTTATTTCCTAAGTATTTCTTTCTAATAAGTAAAAAGTCCCGGGTTCAACTGTCTCAAGGTGTAGCATCTGAAATCCTTTAGTGGTTTATTGATCACAGCACTGGCCAGGTACATTCTCGTTTCAGGCAAAAATTTGACGTTTAATAAGACCTCGGTAACCATGGAATCAAGACCCGTTCATTTATAAAATTTGATTTGGCATCATAATCGATATTGTCAAATTCGACATCCCAAAAAATACGTTAATTGAAAACGGGTTTTTGTTTCATATGCAAGCATTTGTGAAGATCCGGCACTAACGGTAAATAAATTAACATCCACCTCCTACCTTGCTTGATATAGCATAAAGCACATTGCCTGAGCCTAGCAAATTGAACCTCTTACCATTTGTAGAGGGAAGTATTAATTTCCATGTTTTACCCTTGTCAAATGATTTGAATAGGCCCTGGGGGTGAATTGACAATAAGTGTTCACCAACCCGGGTAATTGAAGTCTGAAAAGCTTTCAAAAGAGGGCGCTCATTCCAGGTCCGCCAGATGGAATCAATGGTAACTTTGTCCTGAAGTCCGGAATGAATGGACTGCCAGGTCTTGCCGCCATCAAAGGATGTGCTAAGGTTCCGGGTTGCTGCTTCTGAACTAGCAGTAATGGCAACGAATCCATTTTCGATCGGTTTTATATCGAAAGCCACATTGTCCTCACTGATTGTCGGCTCCCAACTTTCGCCATTATCGGTTGATCTGATAATCTTTCTCATACTGGTGGCCAGGAGAACGCCATTTGACTCTGCCAAATGTCCAACCAGGCCTCCGGTATAGACAAGTTTCCAGGTTTTTCCGCTGTTTTCAGTTTTAAAAATGCCGCTGTCAGTGCCTAAGAAAATGGCGCCTCCGACAGTTTCAAAGGCACTGCGTATTCGGGGTGCCTGAATGTTTTCGAACATCGGCGACCATACACTTGTGCCATTTTTCGTTTTGAAATTTACCCCCCAGTAAGTGTAGGCTAATATCCCGGACTTATACGGAGCAATGCTTCTGTTATCGTCAGGAGAAGGTTCTTTAGTCCAGAAAGGAGCTGTGGCAGTTGCTGTACTGTGATAGCGTTCGCTTCCAACCTTCAGTAACAACCCTTTATTAGTTGCAAAGATGCTATCTCCACGAATACCATCTGCCTGCAACCTTTCTGGCAGGCCTATGCTGATATCCTGCCAGGTTTGTCCACCATCAGTAGATTTGAAAACGATTTTGGCCGTTCCGGCATGCTGTGTTTTGATATCCGGGTGGTTATCCGCGAGAAGGGAGTAGGAGAGCACCGTGGCAATGAGCAAAAATGCAAGGATATAAAACTTCATGACTACAAAATGAGGTGGTTAAACAATCAGGTGAAGCTATGAGATGTTTACTGGCATGAAATTTTTCAGTTGTAAAAATATGGTAAATGGAATGTAAAATCATTTTAAAACGACTGGTTTTCAATGGTATCTGCCACATATCCTTTATATTTTGTCCAGCGAATTGGATAGGTAATGCCTTGCTTATTGATAATAACTGAATCAATTACATTAAATATTTTCAGGTCGAGCGAATCAAACGGGGTCGTGAAATTCTCACTTGTTGTTGCAAGTAGCGAATATGTCTTTGGTATTTTGTTTCCTTGGGTGTAAGTAAATATTGTTTTCCGGGCTAAATTATTGTTATAGAAAATTTGAACACTCAGTTGGCCGTTTTTATAATTGGTTGCATATAAGTTTGTGCATCCGCAATGGGTCAGTGTTGCTGCGTTAATAACCAAATAGTCTTTTTTTGATGTTGAGCTTTTATAAATGCTTTTTGTCGTGTTGCAACCAAAAATAAGCAGGCATGTTATGCAGGAAAATATAATCTGGAAATAGTCTGATTTATTTTCTATCATAGTTTATAAATAAGTTTTTCAAGACTAAGGAACTAAGTTGTTATATCAAAGTGCTCTGACAAATGCGTTACCAATATAAAGTCTTGAGATCCATACTTTAGAATTAGTAGGATTAACCTCTACGGAATTCAAGGTTCCACCACACCTAACGTTTTTGCCTATGAATTCAGATGGATTTATTTGGTCTGTATATGTAAAATATTCAAAGCATATAATTGTTGTTTTAGCATTATTGGTAGCAATAGTCTTGCCTATCAACTCGCCATCAATTGTAACAAATTGCAGTGAGTTGTAACCAGTAGCTGAACTGTAAATACAGGGATGCGAGGACATGACAAGTCTGTGTCCGATATATTTTTTCGCATTTTTAAAATAATCAGCATGCGTCATTTGATCATGTGTTACCATACCTGCTGATGAAAATAAATTCATATAAGTAATAATTCCATGTAGATCAGAACTGTCATTTTGTGTTGTACTTTGTAATTTGCTTGTCCTGTCAAAAGCACCTTTGAAATCTTCTTTTTGCAAAATAGGAATCACAGATTTAAAATCATTGTAGCTAATTACCTGTCCATATGAATCAGTTGAAAAAATAAGTGGAAAAAGAAGCATCAATATAATTTTCATACTTGTTGAGTAATTTTTAGAGTTTACAGCCCAAGACCTTTTTCCTGAAGAAATTATTGTAATAATTTAATTGATTTGATAACGTCAAAGGTGAATAATCCTTTTGAAAATGTCACCGTTACTTTTGTATAATTTTTGATTGTCTTTTCATATTCACAGTAAAAGACTAATTGTTTCTGTGTCCCGTAAAAATCAATGATTGCGTAAGGCTGGGAGCATCTGCCTTTTCTGCCTCTTGCTAAATTGCCAGTCTTAATTATCGGAAAGTCGTCTGTATACGTTTCTTTGTTAGCAAATTCTTGGTTTAAATAAAGTAATCCAAAAATAAATAACCCACTACCAATTGTGACACTATTTATAAATTTCCAGAATAATGAATAGTTAGTTTTGAGTCGAAAAAGAATAATAACAAATGCGATTAGTGTCCCTAAAGCAGCTGGAGCAAAAAGATGCTTTTTGTCGATAATAGTCAACCTGTAAATACTAATTGACCAAATTGTCAAAAAAATTGAGGTTAAGAACAGTAGGGTTACAATGGTGTCACCCTTTTTGATTTTAATATTTGGTCTCAGGTATTGGCTGATTGGTTTCATTTGATCCTATGTGTTTTATCAACCTTGGAAAAGAATCTGCTGCAAATGCAGTAGGTTCTAATATTGTTATGCGAAAATATCCATGACAAGATTAGCATTGTACCCATTATATGGTTCATGGATATAGCCATGAGGATTACAGATAATTCTTGTTTGTCCAATGTAATAGTCAAATGGCTCATGGACATGGCCGTGTATCCAAATATCTGGATTTGTTTCTAATATAAAATCTCCCAAATCTGACGCATATCCGGCTGAAACAAGTTCGTTTTTAAACTGCATAGGAATCGATTTTGGACTTGGTGCATGATGAGTTATCACGACATTTGTTTTGGCTTCCGACTCCTTAAGACTTTTCCTTAACCAATTCAATGATCGATAGTGAATCCGATGAACATCAATCGACCTAAGTTTTGAATAACCTGGATCAATTCTAATTAGCCTGAAGTCATTCATAATTTGTTGGCAAGCGTATCCGGCAATCTTTGGATCACCAAATAATTCAAAATCAGTCCACAAAGTTGTTCCATGAAAATTTATACCTTCTAATGTGATGGACTTGTTCTCAAGAATATGGATATTTGAACCAGCCGACTTTTCAAGTAATTTGTTTAGAAGTTTTGGATAACTTGTTTTATAGTATTCGTGATTGCCCAAAACATATAATACCGGTATATTTTTTATTTTATCTTTTAACCAGTCATATCCTTTTTCTCCTATATGAACATCACCCGCCAGTATTAGCAGATCAATATTTTTAAATTCAAAATTTGAACTACCAAATTCCAAATGTAAATCGCTAAGTATTTGTACTTTCATTGTTATTGATACCAGTTTCCTGTCAAGTGTCTGTCATTTTCACCAGGCATTTCATTATCTGTAACAGTATTATCTCAGTAGTTCTTAATAGTATTTTAGAATTTTATTTTTTTCTAAAGTTTGATACTCTTCATGGTTAAATGGTGCATACTTCTGTGAACTGAATTCTGTATTGTCGGAGTTTGCGATCTTCTTAATTATTGAATATTTTGGAATGATATTAAATTGTTTGTCGAATATAATTCTTGTATTGCCGATTCTCTTTTCTGCCTCTTTTGTAGTGAATATTATATATGGTGCAGCATCGTAATATACTGGGGTTGTATTATCCAATGATTCAGATTTGTCCAGAATTTCATAGCTTTTTTCATCAAAATTAGTGCTGTCTGGAATCCTATTTCTTTTAGCTTCTGTAGCAGCCCATGTATATTCAATTGCCTGAAGTACCATAATGTCTTGAGGAGTTAGTGTTCTAACTAGCAAGTAAATCGTATCAATGCTCTTAATTTCAGGATTTTCTGAAACAATCTTCTCCTTTATTTTATTTACCATTGGTTGAAAATTCTTTTTGTTTGATCGACAACCGAATAGCAGGAGTATAATTAATAATAGATGAAATTTATTTTTCATTATTCAATAAATGCTGTTGTTTTCATTCCAATGATAGAGAATTATTTTATTTCTATAAAAATAAACAGAACCTTTCTTGCTTGTCTATTATGACAAATTCATTTGTAAAAAATTTGAATATAATATTTATATCGTTTATGAATGCTGATAAATTTGTAAATTGATATTCTAATTAATCCCAAATATTTATTTTTTGTATAGTTCAACTTTCCTTCCATCTGGGTCAGTAACAATAGTCATAAAGCCAAAGTCAGTTTGAGTAGGTTCTAAGGAAAATGCAACACCTAATTCTTTTAATTTCTGGATTGTTAGTTCAAAGTTGTCAATACCAAAACCCAAACGGATATTTTTATCTGGCTCTGTCTGGCTTTTTGTTAGAGGATAAATTTCCAGTACAGTTTGTCCAATTGTCGCTGAATAATGCATTGGCGAGTTGCCATGTTTGTGATATTCGAAAGTTAGCCCGAGTAAACTATAAAATTCTGCAAGTCGGTCTGTTTTGTCTGTCCGTATAACTAATAATCTAATATCCATTCTAAAAAATTCAGTTTATAGATTCAGTGTGTCTGTTGCGCTTTCTACCCTTGTTGCCAAAGCTTGTGCTAATGTAGCTGGTTTTCATGATTTATTCAAGCACCTGAATAGTCGCATGAAGACATCCGGGAGTAGTAAAAGCACCCTTAACAATTATGCCCGATACATTGCACAGATGGTCTCTACCGGATACGATAAATCAATTGGCATTGTATCAACTGGCGGCTGTATATGGCTTATTATTTTCTAACGCCTGGAGCACCATTCAATCCTTTGTTTCGGATCCAAAACATCTGAGTGCTCAAACCGGTATGATAAGCATTCTGCATACCTGGTGGCAAACACCCACGCTGCATCAGCTGTATCCGGTAAAAGCCATGAGTTCGGTATTCCGGGCAAGGTAGGTGGCTGGTTTTCGAAGAATGTTACCGGAGCAGGCACCGGATTTTTTCAACCAGCCTTTTGTTACCCCCTGGGTAGTGCATGCCAAACGTTCTTTCAGTGGTCCTGACCAGGTGATTGAATACCTGGGACGATAGACACATAAGATTGCCATTAGCAATCATCGCATCATAGGTGTTAATGATCAGACTGTTCAATTTACCTGCAAGGATTACCGACAGGTGGGTATTAAAAAGAAATGGTTTATCTGCAATAGAATTTATCCGGCGTTTTGCGCTGCACATCCTTCCTAAAGGTTTTGTGCTGATTCGGCATTATTTCCAATCCCTTAACACGATTGACTATAGGATTGTCGGATTAATATTCAACAATAACCGGATATGAGGTGTTTTCAACATTTTCGAGGTATTCTGGAATGTCCCCATTTTCTTTTCCTCAACCTGTAATAGTTCTTCCGTCTGGAAGTTTGAAAACATTTTTAGAAGTATTTTACTTTTGTTCGTCATTGTCACAGTTGATTTCTTGCACTGGCGGTCGGTTGATGTCAGCACTGCCGCCAAAGAATGGCAGATAACGTATATGAAAACTGAATAAACCTGTTCGTACAGCCGTGAATCCCCTTATTATCTTTCTGGTATATACTTTTCAAAAATTGCTCCATTTTGTTTGTAAACTCCGTCATTATCAGTTCCAAGCCAAATTGTTCCATTATTGTCCTGGTAGATCGAGACCAGCAAGACATTTTCTGCACCTTTTTTTACTTCAAGGTTGGTGAGCTTTTTTCCGTCATATTTCCAAACGCCGCCACCATATGTAGTCATCCATAAATTACCAGCTTCATCTGCTATTCCAGCGTTGAAATAAAGTATTTTATCTTTTGTGATTTCTATAGGTAAGTCAACTGCTTTTAGCTTTTCATATCCATTTGGCAAGGCTGGGTTAATTTTATATTTACTATAAAAATTACTTAACCAAAAATAACCGTTCTTATCTTGAATCATTGAGCGAACACCAGGAACTCGTCCGTCTGGAAGAGTTGAAAGTTCCTTTTCTCCAAACCATATGAATGAATTGCCATCGTACCGAAAAGAACCAGCGGTAGCAGTACCAAACCAAATATTACCATCTTTGTCTTTGTTGACTCCGAAAACTGCATAAGGGGTATTGTTGAGTCCTTTAAAGGGAACTCCTCCTGGTTCTATTCCAAAGGCTGTTTTTAAGTCTTTTCGTGGTAATTTTAATTCAAAAAGAGAATCTCCGTCATAGCGGTATACATCGTTTGCATTGTAACCAAACCACAAGTCAGCAGGATTCAATTTCCATTGGTTAAAAGACGATTTTGTTACCTTTAATGTAGTGAATTGCTTTCCGTCAAATTTACTTATTCCTTCAGGTGTTTCAATGTATATGTTTCCGGTTCTATCTTCTTGAATACCGCGTATAGTATTGTTTACCAATCTGTCTATTGTTGTAAATAGTTTCAATCCGGTTTCGGCTAAATAATAGATACCGTTTCCATTACTGCCAAACCAATAGTTCCCTTTCGAATCTTGAAATATTTTCCAAATTTGAGTATCAAGTTCAGTAACCACTTTTCCAATTGCTAAATTATCTGTTCCAGTTTGTATTTGTTCAGATTTCTCTTGCCCATTACAATAAAGGAAATTACCTGATACAATAATTAGTAAGAATATCTTTATTGAGTTATTTGTCATTTCTACTTTTTAGAGTACAAATATTTAAGTTGCCGTAAGATTAGCTAATAGGTGGTGTTTTTACATGTTTCATATTCATTCAAATTGATACATCGAATCTAGGTTGATATTTTCCGGATTGGGTGATTTGGATGGTAATTAAAAATGTAAATTTTGTAAATAAACAGTAAATCGGATCTGGGAACTGAATGACCCTGTTCGTAGAGCCGGGAATCTTCGGACTTCTCTAACTATTGTTGATCGGTCTCTTTTTTTGGGATAAAAAATTTGAGAAGAATGGTAAATATCGATTTAATAATTTGTCTGCCACCCGTTTTATTAAACTAAATTTTGTTTCATATACTTAGCACTTCTCTCAATACAATCAAATGCATTAGGTACATAATTATTGCCCTGTTCAACCATAATGTGTTTTACGCCAGCAAGTTTATAGTCAGCTACATAAGGTGTAAAATTTATACTGCCCGTTCCGAGAACTGTATGAAGTTCTCTATCAGTTTTATCCATGTCTTTGAAATGTACCAATGGAAATCTTTTTGGGTATTTCTCAAAATAATGATGTGCTGGCAACTTTGAAGTATGTGAAAACCAATATAAATCTATTTCCATTTTCACTAAATCGCTGTCGGTATTATTTAGAATAATATCATAGCCAATTTCTCCATGCTGTTCTTCAAATTCAAACCCATGATTGTGGTATGCCAATTGCAAACTGGCTTTTTTTATTTGTTCACCAATCATGTTGAGTTTTTCTGCCAGGAGTTTAAATTTCTCAATAGTTCTAGATTCGGGGTTCAACCAAGGCCATACAATATAATCCTGCTTCAATGTTAAAGCTCCTTTGATACATTCGTCTACATAGCGTTTCAAATCATCGTCGTTTTTGTCTGGAAGTATAAAGTTGTTTAAGTTATAATGCCCACTTATGGTTTTCAGTCCATTATCATCTAAAACCTGTTTTACGTTTTTGGGTTCGAAATTCCAATAACCTGTACTATTTCCCCAGTTAAAACCAAATGTTTCTACTTCCTTATAACCTATGGAAGCTACTTTTTTCAATGTTCCCACTAAATCGGTATTCATTTCTTTATTTAGGGTATAAAGTTGTAAGCCCAATTTATAGTTTCTTTTTGAAAAGAATTCTGGGGTCAAAATCGTCCCCATGCTTAATACCGTACTTTTTTTAATAAATTCTCGTCTTGATGTCATTTTCTTGATTTCAAAATTTATAGAGCTCTAAACATTTTGTCGGCAAATATTCTGTACTGTTTTTGGTGGTGCTTACCCGGTTTAGTTCCACCACGTTACTGGTTCTTTTGAACTACCCTTTGGAAAAAGCGTACTATCCAATTCTAAATGTGGTATTTCGATTTGATTTATTTTATCATCTTCTTCATATTTGTTTACGGACATTTCTACTTGTTTCCTAATGTTTATATATGCCTCACAAGGGTTATTCCAGATAACAAACACCAATTCTCGTTTCAGATAATTGGTATCAATAGGGCACGACATAAACGGCTTTCTGTTTAAGATAAAATTTAGTATTTTTTCACTTCGTTTGTTCTTATATATGGCAATTGAATGAATAAAACTTGTCGCCATATAAGTATTCTGATTTTCACATGTTTTTCTATAAAAAATTCGTGGGAAGAACTTTTCGTAAATATCCAAATATGTTTCGTTAGCAGGTAGCGTTCATTTAGTTAGCGTTAACTTGTATTTATTATAATACTATTTGTTCATGAATAGTTTCATTCGTGGATTTTTAAAGTTTATTTATAGAGCTGTTGCATTATCCAGTTTAAACATTGTTCTGAGTCCATAATACTCCAGGAATGTGGATGTTTCAACCCGTTTAAACGTCTTCCTTTATTTTCTGTCACAACCAGTTTGGCATTTTTATTACCCTGAATCTGTAAAAAATTAATCATGGCAGCTATGTCAACGCAATTTAAATCGTAGTAATCTCTTTGCCTGTTCTGCATTTGCCAAATGATATCCGGCTCTGTATATAAAAGTATAGGGGTTGTTTTCAGATACTTTGCATTTCCTCCATCTTGCTCACCGTATGAGAAGATGGAGTATTTTATATAATTTTCTTTGAATTCATAAGGCGACCCTCCAAATTCTTTAGTGTACATATCAATTATCCATTTACTTTCCATTACAGCCGCCTCTGATACATTTCTTTCAATGTCATTTTCACAATGTTTCCATAAATGAGCATAGTCTAGAGGAGGATCAACACCAAATACAGCTTTCGGTTTTATGAATGTACTGTCAGTATATTTATTCGCCTTTTCGGTATATGTCAATGCCACCATCCCACCACCTGAAAATCCGCCAAGAACAAATTTGTCTTTAGGTACCTTGTATTTATTTACTAGTTGCTTGAATATTGTGTCAAGAAACTGGTGTTCAGGTATATGTTTATTTGTTCCCCAATTAATGGAAGGAAATATCACTAAAAAGTTCTTTTGTACTGCAAACCTGTGAAGATTAATTTGTTTTTTAACATCTTCAATTCGCTCTCCTGAACCAGGTAAAATAACGATAACGCCAATTGGTTTATTCTCTGGAACAATTTTCTCATAGAAAAGTGTTGTGCTGTCTTTGTCAAAGTTTGCATATAAATCATAGGGATCTTCATTTGCTACAACAACTCTCTCCACTTTCTGTCCTAGACAGGTAAAGCTGAGTGTCAAAATTATAGCAGTAAATATCTTTCTCATTGTTAAAAAGTGAATTTGGTTCAACCTAACTTAAATGGTTAATTTCATTCTCAATGTCTAACGACCAATTTTTTTGTTTCCATTTGTCCAAAACCCTGATTGCCATAATTCTGTTTCGTGTTACTGGACTTCTAAGTGTTATCAAGTTCTCTAACAATCTTATTGCATATCCAAGACTAGCGTATTGTATATATAGTCTTGATCTTCTGTCCCGGAATAAAATTGCCAACCACTATCAAAATCATAAGTCGGTTTTTCTCGAACCATATAATCAATTAATTCACCATTTACGGTAATCTTATCAGTGGCAATACATTCACCCATTGGTTCAATTAGCTGAATAATTTGTTCCGCTGAAAGTTTATATGGTTTAATTTTTGCCAATTTTAAGGATGATTTTATATTGCACCCAATACGATGTTGCACTAAACTTTCGGAAGCCTTTCGTTCTCTGCGTCCTTCCACACTGGTTGCACAAGCATGTGCTAATGTAGCTGGTTTTTCTGATTTATTTAAGCGTCTTAAACGTCAAGCCTGGATGGCGGCGAGGCAGGATGAACTATTGCCTGTTCCGTACTACCATTTCATGTTTACATTTCCGGAAACCTTATTATTTTCTACCGCCTGGAGCACCGTTCAATCCTTTGCATCGGATCCAAAACACCTTGGTGCTCAAACCGGCATGATTGGCATCCTGCATACTTGTGGGTAAACACTCACACTTCATGCGCACTTGCATCGTGTAATTCCGGCTGGTGGCATTACTTCCACCGTCCAATGGCAAAGCACCCGCTGCAAGGGCAAGTTTCTCTATCAGGTAAAAGCAGTAAGAGCGGTATTCCGGGCCAGGTATGCAGCTGGTTTGCGGAAAGTATTTCCGGAGCAGCCACCGGAATTTTTCAACCAGCTGTTTGCTACCCCCTTTGTAGTGTATGCCAAACGACCTTTCAGTGGTCCTGACCAGGTGATTGAATACCTGGGACGATATACACATAAGATTGCGATTAGCAATCATCGCATCACAGGAGTTGATGAGCAGACTGTTCAGTTTACTTAGAAAGATTACCGACATGCGGGTGTAAAAAAAGAAATCAGTTTATCTGCGGTAGAATTTATTCGTCGCTTTGCGCTGCAGATCCTGCCTAAAGGTTTTGTGCGAATCCGGCATTATGGGATGTTGAGTAATGCGATAAAGCAAACAACACTTACAACCATTCGGGAACAATTAACACCAGAGCAGAACCGCGTTCAAAAAGAGGAGCCTGCTTCAGAACTTTTCGCACCCATTGAAGCGATCTGTCCCTGTTGCAAAAAGGGCCGGATGCAATTGATGATGGATTTTGATCATCGGGGGGCCGCCTATTGAATTGGCAGTTACTTCTTAATGTTAAGATAAATATTTTTGTAGTTTAATTTAAAATTATCCCAATCATTTTTATTCTCGAAATTAGTTTCAACAAAAAGGTTTATTGCATTTACCACAATTGCATTTGCTAATTCTGGTCTTATGAGTCCAAATCTATTTCGTCTGAATTTTTGTTCTATACTATCCTTTAACATTGAAATATCCAAGAAATCCAAGTGATACATATTTGGAACCTTAATTCTAAATGAATTGTGAGCAAGGGAAGAATTATTGATGTAACTATTATCCCTTCTTTTTTCGCTTCTATCATCCAGCCATGCATCTACTGTAGTATCAGAAACACCCGGAGGCTGGGAAGTAATATATAAGATGGACTGAAGAGGCCTTATGTTCGTAAATTCTTCATTTACATCTCCATCAAGGTTTATTATTGCTTTGATATTCTTGTTTGTATTAGCAGCCAGCAACGCCGACGCACCAGAAATTGAATGACCGCCTGCAATTACTTTTTCAGTGTCTATTTTAGAGAACAGAATACTATTATTTTCCTGAGCTAATTTTAGTAACTCATTTGTTGCAAAACTCAGATATTCAGCATTTCTAGTGTAGTCCACTTCTGTTTTATTTACAATATTATATTGACCTTCAGGAAAGTAAACTGTTTTTGAAATAGGAGTAGCTGATATGCATGCGACTATAATTCCTTGCCTAACCAATGGGAGTAGTATATTATAATAATCTGTTGACAACCAGCCTAGTCCTGGCCCAAAAATCAGAATTGGAAATTTCTTATTGATAGATTTTCCATTTACAGCACCATCATATATACCTTTGGAAGCCTTGTTTGCTATTTGCGATCCTACTTTAGTAGAGGTGGCATCAAAATGTTTTACCTGCCAATCTTTTATAGGTAATATTTCTCTTTTGACTGTACTATCAGTAAGAACAGGCATATGTATAAACACGGATAATTGTATTTTTAATTTATCCTCTTTTAGCGTTACCCATTGTCGCTCGACTTCATATAAATTTTTTTTGTAAAAAATGTTTAAGGGCACAACCTGATTGTCAAATATTTTGTTGTTTGTGTTTTGGCAGGAAGATAAAACAGCGAACATTAGCAGGAAAGAAGATGTCGCAAAATATATCAATGCACGGTTCATAAATTAAAAGATATTAATAGTAATAGGCAGTCGTTTAATTGCAACCAAGGTTCGGGGCTTGGCGTTCGGTGGGGAAATTATTAATGTCCCGCCTGAACCATTGCCCATAAATTTATTAATGTTGAATTTCGATACTTAATTTGAATTTTATTCAGCAGCCTGATTAAATGTTGATTTATAGTAAAAGCTGATTATTTGTTCGCCGCGCTCCACTGACGCCAAGCCCTTTGTTGTACTAAACCTTCGGTAGCCTTTCGTGCTCAAATTTGGGGAACGGTTTGTAGCTTTTGATTTCACCAAAAATCAAAATTATGTCTACTGCAAACCGTTCTCTGCGTCCTTCCACACTGGTTGCACAAGCCGTGCAAAAGTAGCTGGTTTTCATGATTTATTCAAGTGCCTTAAGCTTCGTATGAAAACATCCGGCAGAAGTGAAAGCACCCTTAACAATTATGCCCGACACGTTGCACAGATGGCCTTGCATTTCAACATGCTGCCAACCGAACTTGATGAAGATCAGATTGAAGTTTATCTGTATCTACTGCAACAGCAACACAATACGCCCTCTGAATCCTAGTTCAAACACACTGTTTTCGGCCTTCGCTTTGTTTTCCGGCTGGAAGGGCTGGATCACAAACGTATTGCTCTTCCCGCTATTCAACGGGAAGATAAACTTCCGGTGGTACTTAGCAGATAATACCCCTGATTCTTATCGCTTTACTGTACGACTGTGGTCTTCGCTGCATGGAAGTTCGCAGCCTGCAACTTGTTGACATTGATCTGAACCGCCGTATGTTGCATATCCGGCAAAGCAAGGGCAAAAAAGATCGCTATGTTCCCATTGGGGCTGTTTTAACTGCTGGTCTTCAAAAATACATCGATGACGAACGTCCCGTAAAGTGGCTCTTCAATGGCAAAGGCGATCCTGCTATTGAAGTAAGTTTCGGCTCATACACTTCGCCATACTTATGCCACGCATTTATTGGAAGCAGGCATCGATATTATGACCATTCAAAAACTGCTGGGTCATGAGAGCATCGATACCACCATGATTTATTTACATGTTGCACAACCTGTCTTAGCGCTCGGTGGGCATATTGATCAATGCGACAGCTGTGGACATCTGCGTATTAGTTATAACAGTTGCCGCAATCGCCATTGTCCCAAGTGCCAGGGGCAGCAACGGGAAGCCTGGATGGCGGCCCGGCAGGAAGAACTATTGCCTGTTCCGTACTACCATGTGGTGTTTACTTTGCCGGAAGCCATCAATCAATTGGCATTGTATAAACCGGCATGATCAGCATCCTGCATACCTGGGGGCAAACACTTACGCTGCATCCGCACTTGCATTGTATCTTTCCGGGTGGTGGCATTACTTCCACCGGCCATTGGAAAAGCACCCGCTGCAAAGGCAAGTTTCTGTATCCGGTAAAAGCCCTGAGTGCCGTATTCCGGGCAAGGTACGTGGCTGGTTTGCGAAAAGTATTTCCGGAGCAGGCACCGGAATTTTTCAACCAGCTTTTTGCTACCCCCTGGGTAGTATATGCAAAACGTCCTTTCGGTTGTCCTGACCAGGTGATTGAATACCTGGGACGCTATACCCATAAGATTGCAATCAGCAATCATCGCATTACAGGAGTTGATGAGCAGACTGTTCAGTTTACTTACAAAGATTACCGACATGCGGGTGTAAAAAAAGAAATCAGTTTATCTGCAGTAGAATTTATTCGTCGCTTTGCGCTGCACATCCTGCCTAAAGGTTTTGTGCGGATCCGGCATTATGGGATGTTGAGTAATGCGGTAAAGCAAGCAACACTTACAACGATCCGGGAACAATTAACACCAGAGCAGAACCGCGTTCAAAAAGAGGAGCCTGCTTCAGAACTATCCGTACCCCTTGATTCGATCTGTCCCTGTTGCAAAAAAGGCCGCATGCAACTTGTGATGGATTTTGATCATCGGGGGCCACCTATTGAATTAATGAGTAAGTAACATCTATTGCAAAGTCGACTCTTTGAAAACAATTTGCCCAACCGGCCAGGGAAACCTATATCCATTACCAAAGAAAAACACGTAAAATTGTCAGTAAATAAATCCAGACCCTGGAAAATTAGCTCTCCTAAGAAAGAAAGCAGATCAATGTTACAGCAACAGATCAGTCACATCCTCCCGCTTCATTTATTACACCAATAACTTCTACTATTCAATCCCCATAAGTAATTGCCCGGCTATCGAAGCTTCCGTGCAACATTGGCTTCATCGTTGGTGCTTCGCACCCGACGAAGCTTTGTTGTTAGCGGTAGTTTTATTGTATTCTTGTAATAAAATCGAACACACCTTGATACATTAATTTCACTTGTTCTATTGTATAATCATTATATTTTCCATGAGCAGCCCTATTTCTAAGGTCCAACCAAGCGGTTACACTTTTTTGTTCTAATACTCCATATACACCTGCCTTTGCTAAGTCTACATTCAATTGGTCAGCCTTTTTGTTAACTGTGTCAGAACCTTTAATTATAAATGTGTCTACTGAATGATTGTTACAAAGTTGTCTTAAATTTTCTTCCAATACAGAGCCAATCATTACTGCGGCAGGGTCTTTATAGCTTTCGTCAAGAAAATATTTGCTCATTTCCAGAAAGTCGGAAAACACTTCAGCGGTTACAAGTTTTTTAAATGTTGTTAACCAGCCTTGTTCTACTTCATGACGTAATGATTGCAGGATATTAATGCCAGCTTCGATATTGTAAACATAACTGTTGTTAACTTGTCTATCAAATTCTTTAAAGTAAGTATGGCTTTCTCCAAAAATAGAAGATATTACTGACATGGAAGAAGACCGAAAACCAGCATACTGCCCTGTTTCAACATAGTCAGAACCCATGTCGGAATATTTTTTATGTGCCAGAGCTGTTGTTCCCTTAGAGATAACAAAATCTATTCTTATTAATAAATCTTTTATTTGCATTCGATATCAGTTAAAAATTACCTGAGATTTTGAGATGGTCAGTTTTCATCATCCAGTAAGTATGATAACAAATCTTTGGCAATTTTACTAGATTGCATATGCCATTGATTAACTCCATCAATTACAACATCTGCACTTCCATACCCTAAAAGGTGAAAATCCTGCAAACCTTTTATTAATAAATCTAAATATTGTTTGTCTCCATTAGCATATTTGCCAACAAGTATTTGTTCAAGTTGATTTTTATATAAATAGTCCGCTGACTTTTCATTATCATAAACGTCTCTTAGAATTAAGAGCTGTGTCTCTGTTAACTGGTCTATTATGTTTAAGAAAATATATTTCTTATCCAAAGGAATCTGCTTGGTCGCTGAAGCTTTTAAGTAAGCTTTCAGAATCGGTTTCTTATGTTCTTCAACATTGCTAGAATAAATTCTTGATGTTTTTTGAAAAATTGATAGAAACTGTTCATCATTAAATATCTCTTCTTTCGTCTTTCCACCTATTTCAACGAGTTCATTTAGAGTTTTCTCAACATAGTCAAACCACTCATTGAGCTTTTTTTGCTGTTGAGGTACTACTGCAATGTCAAGTAGTTCACCTAAAAGTCCCCCCACAAAAGGTACTGCACCTAAAGCTCCCTTTGTCAATTTGATTACGTAGTCTTTAGTGGTTGGTTTTAATTCTGGATTGTCCATAGTTGAGTGTTGTAATAAATTACCGCCAACGTTCAAGTATTGGCTAAGGCAGGGGCATTACTAACGACCAGCCCGGCTCGGTCGATATATTTAATTAAAAAGTTCATGATTATATTCAAATGTGCAATTGAAAACGTGGCAAGTTTGAGCTGATGATCATCATTGATCCACCGATGAAGTTCCCTCGTCCCACCCTGCTTTAGCCAATATTTATGTTAGCTGCAGTAATTTGGCAAATTATAAAATCAATAAGCCTGAATTATAATGAAGTTCATCAAGATCACTGTTCCAAATCCCATGAACTATCATTCTCCTTTTAATTTCTAGATAAGTGTCACTTGAATGAAGAATAGTGGAGCAAGTCGCGGAATAAATACTTTTCTTTTGACATTCAAGCAAAATGTCTTCCATAATATTTATCAATTTATTCTTCCTCTGTATTGTTTTATTTTCTTCAAATAGCTCAAGTCTTTCTTGTGCTTTTTCGATAGTTTTTTCAAGTTGTTCGCCAACTTCAAACCGTTTCTTTACTGCTCTTTCTGTATTATTCAGGTCTACTACATCAATAGTTGTTTTACCTTTTAGGTCTTTGTGCTTAAATCTGAACAATCTAAGAGTTAGATGTGTAGATGGTGTATCAGCAAAGGGATTTATAATCGGTTCAGTTATTACATTATGCGTACTCTTAGAGCCATTACACCTTTTACAAGAAGGTAACAAGTTGTCCCATTCCATAACCTTATTGGGATTATTCGCTTTATCTTCAAAATGTTCGACCTCCATGTATTTTGATTCTTCTTTCAAATCACACTCACAATATGCACATTTTCCATTGCTTAAATCAAGTAAGCTATCTTTCAACCAATCGATATTCCAAACATTTGTTCCATTTGTAATAAATTCTGCGGTCTGAGCAGCAACAAATACAGGAGTGAGTTTAATCGGGGTTGTATTTCGTTCAATTTTTATCATCTATCTTAATCCAGCTAATTGAAATTTTAAAAGTTTCCTTAAAGTGTTTTCAGAGTGAAGTAACTTATCTAATTGGCTGTATATTTCTTCTGCTGTCCCTATGTTTTCTTCTTCGATAGCTTTATCGAATTGAGATATTAATTTTTCAAAAATCTCTGTTCGTAAATTTTTCATCCCCATAACATCTATTAATACTTCTTCGATAGTCCAACCCTGAAATCCAAATTCTGTACTAGGTAATTCTCTTTGAATAACATTGTTGTTATCAAATCCTAATGCAATAATCTGTTTTGGCTTCGCCGTCTGAATTACATGTGGGCTATGTGTGGATGCAAAGAACTGTGCCTTAGGGAAAACCTCTAATAGAATATCGACAATTTTTTCCTGCCATTCAGGATGAAGGTGAAGCTCTATTTCGTCAATTAAAATAATCCCTTGGAAATCTTCTGCGTTTATTTTGGGGTCTTTAAATCGAAATTCTATTTCCTTGATAATCCCAAATAAAATGGAAATAATGGACTTGAATCCTGACGATAAATATTCATAATAAATTTCACCACTTGGTGTATTAATCATTATCTCATTAGATGAGGCATTTACTTTGCTAAACGCAAAAGCTTCATTAAGCAATGAAAAGCATTTTTTAGCAAGTTCAAAGTTCTTAAGTTGTTCAGCTGTCAATGCCCCAGAATGCGGTGAATATAAATACCGATTTACGAACCAATTTTTTATGTCTGTGAGGTTAATACCATTTATTGCATCGTTCCAAAGAATATGGTTTTCTTTATTGCTATCTTTTGAAACGGCTTGCAATGATTGATATTGAAATGTACGGGTAGTTTTTAACGAGATTAGCCCACTTGCACGTAAATGGAAACCTGTAACTCTGGTTGTAGATTCAGGAATAAATGTGTCAAATTGAATTTGTTTGTTTTCGATAGCTCCATTTATGTCAATTTCGGCGGAGATGCTGCTTATTTCTGAAGCGACATTTCTTTTAAGAATATTAGTATTTCCGTTGGAAAAAATATGTGCAATTGATTCTAAAATTGTCGTTTTCCCAATTCCATTTGGTCCACAGAGGAGGTTCATCCTTTCATTGAACGACAGATCAAGGAACTTTATTCCGCCAACACCCTCTATTTTAAGTTTGTTTATTTTCATTTTTTGATTGTCATGATATTTTTGCAGCTAACGGCGGCAGCTTGGCGATGTTGGGGTATTAATCCGCCCGCCAATTACTACCGCTGCTTATTGTTATTCTGTTGAAATTAAATTACCAAAGTTGCATTTTATTCATCCGCTTAAGCTGATGCTTGGTTATATCATACCGCTGATTGTTTATTCGTCCGCCCCACTAGCGTCAAGAATCTATGGCTGCAGTTTACTTTCTTATTTTTAGTCCTATCCGGCCTACCAATTCTGAAACCATTAATCGCTCTTCCACTTTATAACTATCTTTCTCGCCAGGTTTGATTGTGTCCAAAATGTCTTGGTGACTATTTGGAATATGATACCTCCCTTTCCAAAGACTATGCTCTTGAAGCTTTACAAGTAATTCCTTTTCTTTTTCGGTTAGTGCTAGTCCAGCATTTCCTGCAATTCCAATAGTATCATGTCCATTTTTGACTCTCCAGACACAATTCAATAAGTATTTAAAATCACCTCGCTCTGACAATTCATTAGAAAGAGCGTATTTGAAAATAGAATATCCCTTTATTGAATTTTCAGTAGCATAGCCTAATAACATATAATTAGTTTCAAGCAAGGATCGAATATTACTGCTCCATTTAAATAAATCAGCCTCGAGCTCTTTATCATCTTGTATAATTCTAAGCTTTTCAATTAGTGCGGATGCGCTATATAATAACCTCTCGGCATTTTGTTGCCAATACTCGGGCGAGAATATTTCTTGTTCGGGTTTCATAATTGCAGCCAACGCTTTTCTGTACGCAATTAGCTAGTATCGTTAATAAATTGTTTACCCTCTTTTAGATTGAATTCTTAGCGTTGCGTCATATTGTAGTTGCGCCAATCTGTTTTTCCAGGTTTAAATGATCAGGCAATTTGATGTTGCGTTTGATCGAATTGCTACAACAAGCATGAATAATTTCCCCTCACCTGCCCCCATTGCTTCGCCCCTTGAGTCCCATCCAATTTGGCTCAAGGGTTTAGGATTAACAATATAACTATTTTGAAAAATTTGCAAGAACGGGAAACCGTATTTATTGACAAATACGGGAAAAATACCCTCCATTGTTGGGAATCGGCATTAATTGTTGAGAATCAACCCCTTCAAGTCATGATAAGTTGAATTGCCACCATGAGTACACCATAAGGCCGCCAAGAGGCCGCCATGAGTACGCCATCAGCACACAAAAGCACTTAGTCGACCGAATAGTCAGAGCGAAGCCAGAGCGAACACTGAGCGAACCAAGAGCGAAGAAACACTTAAGAAAATACGAACAAACAGCGAACAAACAGCGAACAAACACTTAATAAACAGTATAGAAACAAAACAGCATCTGCCGCCCCCTGGTTAATTATTTACCAGTTTTCTCCTTTTTCCATTACCTGCTTTCCACCCTTTTGTGTTAGTTTCAACCAAACGATTCAACATGCCCCGTCTCCTGCTTTTTGCCTTCGCCCTGCTTTGCTCCCTTTGCTCCCAGGCACAACAATATGAAGCCAATTGGGAATCCCTCAACAAACGCGGTATCCCCGCCTGGTTCAACCAGGAAAAATTTGGCATCTTCATCCACTGGGGCGTTTTCGCCGTGCCGGCCTACGCTCCAATCGTTCCTAACAGCGGCGACAGCTACGCAGAGTGGTACTGGTATCGCATCCATAACAAACAACCCAATTTCTACGATTTTCATGTAAAGAATTTTGGCTCCTCCTTCGCCTACCAGCAGTTTGAACCCCTGTTTAAAGCAGAAATGTTCAACCCCGATCAATGGGCCGATCTCTTCAAAAATGCCGGCGCCCGCTATGTTGTCCTCACCTCCAAACACCACGAAGGTTATACCCTCTGGCCAAGCGCAGAAGCCGATAAAGCCTGGGGCCGCCCCTGGAACGCCGTTTCGGGTACCCCCCAACGTGATCTGCTCGGTGATCTTACCAACGCCGTTCGAAATAAAGGCCTCAAAATGGGCTACTATTATTCCCTCTACGAATGGTACAACCCCATCTGGCTGCACGACAAAAAGAAATACGTAGACGAACATATGTTCCCCCAATTCAAAGACCTGGTTACCAAATACAAGCCCTCGGTAATCTTTTCTGACGGCGAATGGGATATCACCGACACCGCCTGGAAAAGCCCGGAATTAATGGCCTGGTTATTCAATGAATCGCCCGTTGCCAAAGAGGTCGTTATCAACGATCGCTGGGGTAAGCACAACCGCGAAAAAAATACCGGCGCCACCTATACCACGTCCGAATACGGCAGTGGCATGGATGCCAGCGTGGTTTGGGAAGAAAACCAGGGCATCGGACATTCCTATGGATACAATCGCAACGAAAACCTGAACGATTATAAATCCAGCGATGAACTGATCCTCATGCTGATCGATATCGTTTCAAGAGGAGGGAACCTACTGCTGAACGTGGGTCCAACAGCGGATGGAAGAATCCCCGTAATCCAACAACAACGATTGCTCGATATGGGGGCCTGGTTAAAACAAAACGGTGAAGCCATCTACGGTACCACGGCACTGAAATCGCCCTACCAATGGACCCAGGGAAAAATGCCCGAGAAAAAAGGAGCCTCCTATATGGCCGGTTACAGCATCGCCAAAATGACGGAACCCAGAAAAGACCAGGCCTATGTGGAAGCCTTCTTCACCCAAAAAGGAAAGGATCTCTATATCATCCTGCCCGCCTATGTGAAACAATTCACCCTTCGCGATAAAACCATTGCCTCCGGCGCCAGCGCCAGCTGTGTTGCCAACGGCAGCGCGGTACCCATGAAAAAATCCGGCAAAAACATCGTATTTGATCTGAGCAAATTCCGCCCCGATCAACTGCCTGCCAAACATATCGTACTCAAAATCAAAAATGCGGGTTGATTGTGATTCTCGGGTTTCGGACTTATCTTGGTGCGTTGAATACGAACCCGTATGGATGATCAAATGATAACAAGCCTGCGTCAGGCTTTGGAAATTTCGCCCGATAATGTGCCCCTTAAACTGCACCTGGCCCAGGTTTTACACCAGGCTAACCGGCTCGAAGAAGCAGAAAAGGAATACACCGAATTATTGCGGCTTACCAACGACGATAAACCCAAAATTGGACTGGCCCGGGTGTTTTTTGCACAGGGCGCTTATTCCAAGTGTAATGTTATTCTCGAACAATTGCTGGATAATTCCAGCGACCTCGATCTTTTACTGCTGCACAGCAGGGCCCTGCTAAGAGAGAAAAGAATTGCCGATGCCATTGAAGTGTATGAACAGGTGTTGGAAATCCAGCCCCATTTTCAGGATGAGGAACTGGATAAAGCCCTGCGGGTGGCGGGAACTATACTTGCGGATGACGAGGCCGATTTTGCCGGACATTCCATTCAGCGTCCCCTGGTTACCTTCCAGGATGTAGGCGGAATGGATGCCGTAAAAAAAGAAATCGAACTGAAAATTATCAAACCTCTCCTGCATCCGGATCTCTATAAAGCATACGGCAAAAAAATAGGAGGGGGGATTTTGTTATACGGTCCGCCTGGCTGTGGTAAAACCTTTATTGCCCGGGCAACAGCCGGACAGGTAAATGCCCAGTTTATCAGTGTGGGGCTAAATGATATCCTCGATATGTGGATCGGGAACAGTGAAAAAAATCTGCACCAGATTTTTGAAATTGCCCGACAGAATACGCCCTGTGTCTTGTTCATTGATGAGATAGATGCCCTGGGTGCCAGTCGCTCTGATATGAAACAATCCGCCGGCCGTCACCTCATCAACCAGTTTTTACTGGAACTGGATGGAGTGGATTACAACAATGAAGGCATTCTGATAATCGGAGCAACCAATACACCCTGGCACCTGGATACGGCTTTTCGTCGCCCGGGCCGCTTTGATCGGATCATCTTTATTCCGCCTCCTGATGAATCCGCCCGCGCTTCCATCCTTCGTTTAAAGCTCGCCAATAAGCCGGTGGCTTCCATCGATTATGAAGCCATCGCTAAGAAACTGGAACATTATTCCGGAGCCGATATTGAAGCAGTGATTGATCTGGCCATTGAAGAAAAACTGGATGCCGCCTTTACCAGCGGAATTCCGGAGCCCCTTAGCACAAAAGATTTACTTCAGGCTGCCAAAAAACACAAGGCAAGCACACAGGAATGGTTTTCCAAAGCCAAAAATTTTGCCTTATTCGCCAATGAAGGCGGACTCTATGATGATATCCTTTCTTACATGAAAATCAAAAAATAATATGTTGGATATATCCCTTCAGCGCGTGGAAGTTTTATTACAACAGGAACGATATGCAGAGGCAGAAGAAATTCTGCAGGGACTGTTTAGAAATGACCCTACAGATGCCCTGGTACTTTCGCTTTTAGGTGAAGTGAAATTGCAATCCGGCGATTATGCCGCTGCTCATCATTATGCTGATCAGAGTATGGGAATTGAACCCAATAATCCCCGCTTGCATTACCTGAAAGCAAGAGTGAATTATCAGGAACATAAATTGAAAGAAGCCATCACCTATATTGATGAAGCCATTCAACTGGATCCGGAAGACGCTGATTTTTATGCGATGAAAGCCGCTATTCTGTTGCAGCAAAAAAACTTTCAGGCAGCATTGGATGCAGCCGACGAAGCATTGGATCTGGATGCGGAAAATCTGCTGGCACTGAATATGCGTACCACTGCCTTACAAAAGCTCGATCGAAAAGAAGATGCATTTCTTACCATCGAAGGCGCTTTAAAAGAAGATCCCAATAACTCCTACACACATTCGAATTATGGATGGAATCTATTGGAAGCAGGTGACCACAAAAAAGCTCAGGAACATTTTAAACTCGCCTTGCAGAACGATCCGAATAATGAATATGCACAACAGGGAATGGTGCAGGCTATCAAAGCCGGCAATCCCCTCTACCGGATCTTTTTGAAATACAGTTTTTTCATGACCAACCTGACGGGTCGTTACCAATGGGGGGTGATCATTGGCTTTTATGTGGGGGTACGCCTCTTACGCGGACTCGCAGAAAGCAATGAAGCCCTCCGGCCTTTTCTGATTCCGCTGATTATTTTACTTACCATCGTAGCATTTTCTACCTGGATTATAACACCCGTGAGCAACCTTCTCTTTCGTCTGCATCCCTATGGTAAATACATGCTGGATAAACAGGAAATTAAATCAGCCAACCTGGTCGGATTAAGTCTGGCTGTAAGTGCAATTGGTTTTATTACCTATCTGATAGCAGGCAGCGCAGGCTGGCTGGTACTCGGATTTTTAGGGTTCACCTTAACGGTTCCATTGGGTACCATGTATGCCAGTTCCAAAAACAAGCAGGTGCTTTTATGGTATCCCGCAGGCATGGCAATTGTTGGTGCCCTTGCCGTTATGGAAACCTTTCGTACCGAAGAATTGTTTAATGGCTATAGCACGGCCTATTTAATTGGATTATTTGCCTACCAGTGGATCGCCAATGCATTGGTGATTCGGGAAAATAATTGAGTTACTTTAAATAGACCGCTTCGAAACGGGCCAGGGGAGCCATTCTTGCCTTATTTAGAACGAGTTTATCACCGTCCAGGTTATAATTGTCGGCCATTTCCAGCACCTTGGTAAAGCGGGATTCCAGGTCCATATCCGGACAGGCCATCAGTGTGCCGGCCATCTTACTGAACCGGATGCGATTGCCCTCCAGAATTTCATAGCTTCCCATGAAGCTGTTGCATCCCCCATTTCCATTGATTCGTTTGCCTGCAGCCCGTAGAATCATATGCGGTTCTTTCCGCATGTTTTCGGTGGTGGTTACCGGCTGGCCATTCAGTTCAACTAGCTTCCAGTATTTTTCTGTTAATCCGCTTTGATCCTTTTGGAGGATATACTTATCAGCGAGATTGCCGCTTATGCGATTGCCCTCCAGATCCAACTGAAAAAGCTGGTTTTCGCCCACTTTGTATTTGCCGGGATCCTCTCCCGATAACTGGATGATGGAACCACTGGCATCCCAGCTAAAGGTTCCGGAACTCGTTTTGAGTTCGTTGGATTTTCCCGCGTACATCCGGGTAAGGGTATAGGTTTTGTCCAGCATTAGTTGAAGCGTGGTTTCTATGCCTTCACAATCTGCGCAGGGCAGGGTGCCGGTATAAACGCCATTCCAGTCCACTGATGTCATACTGTTATCTCCGGTTGGAGTCACCGTACTTGCAGCCGGCGTTTTACAGGAACTGTTCATACTTATAAAGCAGCCGGCTAAGAGGATGGCAGTAAGTAGTCGCATAGTAAATCTTTTTAGAAAGTTAGATATAATTAAAGTTTAATTCGTGGAAGCGTTTAACCTGCGCCAATATATTTAAATTCTTATAACCTATTTTTGTATTATAATCAATGATTAACATTAAATCTAAAACTATGCTTAAAAAAATCATCCTGGCTTCTTTGGCCAGTACCTGTATGGCAGCGGTTGGTTCTGCCCAAATCGCGATTAAACCTGCAATTGGGGTAAATGCGACCGATTTTTCCAAGGACCCGAGTAGCGGGGAATTCAAAGGCAGAATTGGTTACCAGATTGGTGGTACGGTTGCGATTGGTAAAAAAGTATATTTTGAACCAGGTATATTTTATGTGAAGAAAACAACGGAATATGTAAATGAAAACACTACCGGACTGGAAGATCAGGATTTTAATATCAGCGGAATTCGGGTGCCCCTGACTGTTGGGTTTAATTTATTGGGCAATCAATCTTCGGTGGTTGGCTTACGTGGATTTGGAGGTGTATCTGCGTTTTTTCTTGCTGATATTAAGGACCTGGATAAAGATGATTTCAATACTGCCAGTTGGGGAACTTATCTGGGATTGGGGGTTGATTTTACCATCGTTTTTGTAGAAGCTTCCTATGAATGGTCGCTTACGAATTTGCAAAAGGATATAGAAGATGTTGATATTGGTAAATCCCGTTCGCTTTTTGTACATGCAGGAGTACGCATTCCGATTGGTGGTAAATAAGAACCGGCATTGATTCAAAATAGGCAATCGAACAATGGTTTGATTGCCTATTTTAGTTGGCTGCTATCCCGCCAGTTTAAAAAATGTTTATGAGATTGTCTGCTATTTGCCTGGTATTTTGTCTTTCTGCTTTTTGCGCTCAGGCGCAGGATTCAAGCCGTCTGGAACTATGGTATAAAAAACCCGCAGCCAACTGGAATGAAGCACTGCCAGTTGGTAATGGCCGATTAGGTGCCATGGTTTTTGGTGATGCTGTTCGCGAAAGGATCCAGCTAAATGAAGAAAGTTTATGGGCCGGCAGTCCAACCGAAGCCAATGCTGATGCGGCTGCTTTTTTGCCACTGATCCGGGAAAATTTATTGAAGGATTCCATCAAAACAGCCATGTCCCTGGCAGAACAGCACCTGCGCAGCAATCCCATGCGAATTCGTTCCTATCAGTCGCTGGGTGATTTGCGGATTGATTTTTTTGCAGACAGGGCCGCAAGTCCGGATATTAAAAATTATATCCGTAAGCTGGATCTTGAAACCGGTATTACCAGTACTTCCTATTCAATTAATGGCGTGCAATTCAACCGGGAGGTATTTGTTTCTGCACCGGATAACAGTATCGTGCTTCGCATCTGGTCGGATCAACCCAATGCCATTCATTGCCGCTTGTCGATAGATCGCGAGCAGGATGCCATGGTGATACCGGATGGTAATTCCGGCCTCTTACTGAAAGGGCAGGTACTTGATCTGCCGGATGAGGATGCTGGTCCGGATGGCCTGCATATGCGATTTGCTGCCAAACTAACGACCATGCATACAGGAGGTTCTGTGCAGGCGGTGAATAATAGCCTGTATGTAAAAGGAGTGAGTGAGTTGATTGTTTACCTGACTGCAGCTACGGACTATAATATGGCCTTATTGGATATGGATCCTTCCATTGATCCGGTTAAAAAATGCGATGAAATACTGGAGAAAATAAAGAAGAAAAATTTTGCTTCTGTAAAGACCGATCATGTTAAGGAACATGCGGGCTTTTTCAATCGGGTGGATTTAGCAATTGGTTCAAAGTTAAAGCGCCTAACGCCAACGGATGAACGAATTAAGGCGGTTAAAGCAGGAGCAGAAGATATTGATTTGGCTGTATTGCAGTTTCAATATGGACGCTATTTATTAATGGGATCTTCCCGCGCGCCGGGTGTGCTTCCTGCCAACTTGCAGGGCATCTGGTGTAAGGATATGAATGCACCCTGGAACTCCGATCTGCATACCAATATCAATTTGCAAATGAATTACTGGCCGGTGGAATCTGCGAATTTATCTGAGGCGTTTTTGCCTTTTTCTGATTTTGTGGATTTGTTGCGTAAACCCGGAAGAGTAACTGTTTCGAAAACATTTGGATCTACTGGCTGGACAGTCAATCACTTAACGAATCCATTTGGAAGAACGGCCATTTCAGATGGAGTCAGCTGGGGTACATATCCCATTGCAGGCTCCTGGTTATCGCTGCATTTATGGGAGCATTTTTTATTCACCAGAGATACTGCTTATTTGCGGTCGCAGGCATGGCCCGTGATGAAAGAAGCCGCTGAATTTATTCAGGGTTTTCTCGTGAAAGACAAACAGGGCTATTGGGTTACAGCACCCTCCACTTCACCTGAAAACGCATTTAAATTACCCAATGGCGAAGTATATGGACTCACCTATGGCGCAACCATGGATATGCAGATCATTCGCGAATTATTTGATGCCTGCAAAAAAGCAGGGGCGTTGTTGAAAACAGACCGGGAATTTATTTCGGCATTAGCAGCCATCGAAAAAGAACTGCCCCCAACCCGCGTGAGTAAACGCTATGGAATTATTCAGGAATGGATCCATGATTATGAAGAAGTGGAACCTGGGCACCGGCATATGAGTCAGCTTTTTGGGTTGTATCCGGGAACACAGATTAACCGGAAAACGCCCGAACTATTTGATGCAGCAAAACGCACCATTGAACGTCGTTTGAAATATGCACAGGGGGGAACAGGCTCCTACACCGGCTGGAGTAAATCCTGGATTATTAATTTTTATGCCCGCCTGTTTGATGGTGATCTCGCCTGGAAAAACCTGCAGGATATGCAGCGTTATCTTACGCTTCCTAATTTGTTTGATGATCATCCGCCTTTTCAGATTGATGGAAATTTCGGATTAACCGCAGGCATGATTGAAATGTTGCTGCAATCACATACCGATACCCTGCTCTTGTTGCCGGCATTGCCTGCTACCTGGCCGGAGGGTTCAGTGAAAGGGATTAAGGCAAGAGGAAATTTGTTGGTGGATCTGGAATGGTCTGGCGGAGAGTTGCGGTTGGTACGGCTCAGAGCTGGTTCATTTTATTCCGGGAATGTTTCCTTGCAGGGAAAAATAAGGAAAGTAAAATTGAAAAAAGGTGAGCAGATTCAGTGGCATCCCTAGTTTTGGGGAGAGGTGAGTTTATCGCATTTTGTACTTTTAATGCATGAAGAGTACTATTATCAGTGCGTTTTTTCTGCTGTTTTCAGGCTTATCACTGTATGCGCAGGAAGACAGTTCGACCAAAGTTTTGGATGAATTTATCCTGAAAGCCTGGTTGAAAAAGGATATCGCACGTTTGCCTGAAACGCACAATGGTTTTCTTTTTTCAGGACGGAAAAATGAAGTCATTCATCTTGGTTCAGCCAATACCAATATGGCATTGAAAACAGGGCGACAGATTTTTGCCAAGGTACCTGGTGTTTTTGTGTATGATATGGATGGTAGTGGAAATCAGATCAATATTTCTACCCGAGGACTGGATCCTCACAGAAGCTGGGAATTTAATATCCGGCAAAATGGCGTACTGATTAATTCTGATATGTATGGTTATCCGGCTAGTCATTATAGTCCGCCTATGGAGGCCTATGAACAGATTGAATTGGTTCGGGGAACCGGCTCCCTGCAATATGGTGCGCAGTTTGGAGGTATGGTAAACTATCTTACCAAAACTCCGGATTCCTCCAAACTGCTTTCCTTTGAATCGATCAATATGGTTGGCTCCTATGATTTGCTGAGCAGTTATAATGCGGTGAGTGGAACCTATAAAAAATTCTCCTACTATGCTTACTATTACAGGCGGCATTATAAAGGGTACAGAAAGCAAAGTGAATCTGATGCAGAAGCGCAATATGTTCAGTTGAATTATGCGCCATCCAAACGCATCCGAATCAAAGCAGAGTTGGGTAGATCAACCTATTTGTATAAGATACCCGGACCATTAACTGACAGCATGTTTCATGCAGATCCTCAAATGGCGACCCGTGATCGCAATTATTTTAGTCCGGATATTTATGTGCCTTCCATAACGGTGAATTGGACAATCAATAAGCGAAGTTCATTGCAATTGGTTAGTTCTGCGGTGCTGGGTACCAGAAACAGTGTGATGTTTGATGCCTTTGCCAACATTCCGGATACCATCAATCAATTAACCGGTGAATATAAAAACCGACAGGTGGATATTGATCGGTTCAATAGTAAGACTACCGAATTGCGTTTTCTTCATCAGTATAGAACCGGCTCAGTTAAACAGGTATTGGCAAGCGGAGCGGTGGTAATGATCAATGATTTGAATCGCCGGCAATTGGGAAAAGGAACCAGCGGCAGTGAGTATGATCTTTCTCTTGTTGAACCCGGATTTGGCAGGGATATGCATTTCAAAACAAAAAATCTGGCCCTGTTTTTGGAGAATGCGATCGAGGTGGTGCCAGGCTGGACAATCACGCCGGGTTGGCGGATGGAAACCGGGCAATCGGATCTGTCAGGAAAAATCAGTTATTATACCGAACATCCATTACCAACAACAATCAAACATAATTTTCATTTGTTTGGGTTGACGACACAGCTATCGCTGGATGAGGATAATCAGTTTTATGCCGGCATTAATCGCGCCTATCGTCCCGTAATTTTTAAAGATATTGTTCCGGCATCTACCTATGAACAAATTGATAAAAACCTGAAAAATGCGACCGGTTATAATGCGGAGGCAGGGGTTCGTGGCAAATTGGGAAATAATTTTTCTTATGACCTGAGTCTGTTTAGAATGGTTTATGAAAACCGGTTGGGTACGATTGTGGCAGAGGATAATTCGGGCCAGGCATATACTTTCAAAACGAATATTGGGAATAGCCGAACGAATGGTGTGGAAGCTTTTGTTCAATATAGATTTCAGATAGCGCCGTTTTTTTATGCAGGCATATTTAGTTCAAGTTCGTATATGAATGGTGTGTATACAAAAGGGGAGCTGGCAACAGGTATTGTTAATACGTCCATTAAAGGAAAAAACATTGAATCGGTGCCCGAGTGGATTTCCCGAAATGGACTGGAGTTGATGTATCGGGGTGTCAATGCTACGATTTTGTACAATTATACATCCGGCACTTATTCAGATGCGCTGAATACAGTGGAGCCACCAGCGAATGGAGCGAGGGGTTACACGCCGGCTTATTCCACCTGGGATATAAATATATCTGTTCGGGCATCTTCTGTATTTTCCATTCGGGCGGGTATTAATAATCTTACGAATCGCTCTTATTTCACCAAGCGGCCAGCCTTTTATCCGGGTCCGGGGATCTGGCCTGCCGATGGCAGAAATGTGTATTTGACAATTGGGGTTAAAATTTAGGAAGTCTTTATCCGGTTGCATGTTGCTGATTTGCCGCAACTTCGTGGCAGCAAATAGTGTGATATGAAACTAGTTTCCTTTTTGATTGGGCTGATACTTTGTGTGGCCGGTGTGGCTCAACAGCCTGCTTATAAAAATGCCTCCCTTCCTGTTGAACAAAGAGTGGATGATCTATTGAAAAGAATGACACCGGAAGAGAAGTTCTGGCAATGTTTTATGATTCCGGGGGAAATTAAACCAGGAGAGGAAGGTCGGTATAAAGCAGGCATCTTTGGGTTTCAGGTGAGTGCAGAAAGTAAGGGGGGAGAAGCTGCACAACAATTATTGCAATACAATGCAAAGGAAGATGCGGTTAGTCTGGCTCGCAAAATCAATGGAATCCAACGATATTTTATAGAACAATCCCGCTTGGGAATTCCAATTATAGCATTTGATGAAGCATTACATGGATTGGTGCGATCCGGAGCAACGGCTTTTCCGCAGGCGATTGCTCTGGCTGCTACCTGGGATACCAGTTTGATGTCTAAGGTGACACATGCTATCGCGATGGAAACAAAATTGCGCGGCATTCGTCAGATTTTGTCGCCTGTTGTGAACCTGGCGCACGATGTAAGATGGGGACGTACGGAGGAAACCTACGGCGAAGATCCATTTCTGAGTGCTGCTATGGGAGTAAGTTTTATTGGGGCATTTGAGCGTCTTGGAGTGGTGACCTCGCCCAAACATTTTGCATTTAATGTAGGTGCGGGTGGGCGTGACAGTTATCCCATCGATTTTAGTCAACAGTATTTATTGGAGACAGAATTGATCCCTTTCAAAGCGGTGTTTGAGAAAGCGGGCGCGCGATCCGTTATGACCTCCTATAATTCGATTAATGGCCAGCCGGCTACGGCAAATAACTGGTTATTGAATGAACTGCTGAAAAAACAATGGGGTTTTAAAGGGTTTGTGATTTCGGATGCGGGTGCAGTTGGTGGTTCCCTGGTTTTGCATAATACGGCAAAGGATTATCCGGAGTCATCGCAACAGGCGATAACAAATGGACTGGATGTGATTTTTCAAACGGATTACGCGCATTATCCCTTGTTTAATCCGCCGTTTTTGGATGGCCGGATTCCTGCAGCAAGAATTGATGATGCGGTGCGACGGATTTTACGTATCAAATTTGAATTGGGATTGTTTGAACAGCCTTATGTAGATGAGGCTGCAATTACAGCATTAATTGATGTGACTGCGCATAAAAAACTGGCGGAAGAAGCGGCTGCAAAAAGTTTTGTGTTATTGAAGAATAATGGCGTGCTTCCTATTCGCAAACAGCCTGGTTCACTGGCATTGATTGGTACGGATGCGGTGGAAGGCAGGTTGGGTGGGTATAGTGGTCCGGGTAACGGGGTGATCAGTATCAAAGATGGCCTTGCCCAAAAATTTCCCGGACTGAAACTGTTGTATGCTGAAGGGTACGACCGGATGGGACAGGATTTTGTTACGGTTCCCGAGGCGAATTTAGTTCATCGGAAACAGGGGCAGGCGGTGGCTGGATTATTTGGAGAGTATTTTGATAATACGAACCTTTCCGGACAACCGAAATTGAGCCGGATTGATAAAACTGTTCAATTTAAATGGACCCTGTATGCGCCGGATCCTGTTTTGCGGAATGATTTTTATTCGGTTCGGTGGACGGGCGAATTGCTTGCACCGGTTTCAGGTGAGGTTAAACTAGGATTGGAAGGGAATGATGGTTTTCGGTTATATATAGACGGTAAACTGGTGGTTGATCAGTGGAGTAAGCAGAGTTTTTCCTTGCGTACTGCACCGGTTCAGATGGAAAAAGGGAAACGTTATGCTTTGAGGGTGGAGTTTCGTGAGCCTGTTGGTAATGCGCATTTGAGGTTGGTATGGAATTATGGTGCGGCTTCCAATTGGTCGGCAAAAATTGCAGCTGCAGTGAAGGTTGCGCAGGAAGCCGATATTGCGGTGGTGGTAGCGGGTATCCATGAGGGCGAGTTCCAGGATCGGGGTTATTTGGGATTACCGGGACATCAGGAAGAATTGATAAAAGCTGTTGCAGGTACGGGGAAGCCACTGATTGTTTTATTGGTAGGCGGCAGTGCGATCACTATGAGTGGGTGGATGGAGCAGGCAGGCGCAATTGTACAACTCTGGTATCCGGGAGAGCAGGGTGGATTGGCAGTGGCTGATTTATTAAGTGGACGGATTAATCCGGGTGGACGATTACCAATTACGTTTCCGGTGCATGAGGCGCAGTTGCCTTTGTCTTATTATCATAAACCAACCGGCCGCGGGGATGATTATCATAACCTGAGCGGACAGCCTTTGTTCCCCTTTGGATTTGGGTTGAGTTATACGGAATTCAAATACAGCAATCTTCGGTTACTTAAGCCTGTGATTGGAGCGCGTGATACTGCTGTGATTCAATGTGTGGTGACGAATACTGGTGCGTTTGCGGGTGATGAAGTGGTGCAATTGTATGTGCGCGATGAGCTGGCTTCGCTGGCTCGACCGGTAATGCAATTGAAGGGCTTTGAGCGGATTTCGTTGCAGAAAGGGGAGAGCCGGACGGTTCGTTTTTTACTACCAGCTTCGGAATTGGCTTTCCTGAACCAGCAGTTGGAATCAGTGTTGGAACCTGGCCGCTTCCGCATCATGATCGGTGCCTCCTCCCGTGATATCCGCCTCAAAGGGGATTTGGATCTGGAATAGGTGTCAGACAGGTGTTAGAACATACGTCAGACAGGTGTTAGAACGTTGTTAGAGAGGTGTCAGATACATGTTAGAACACTGTCCTAACACCTATCTGACACCTCTCTAATAGTGTTTTTACATGTGTCTGATACCTGTCTAACTGGTGTCTGACACCTAATCCTCGATTACCATAAGCACTGCTCCCAACGCAGGCACATTCACCTTGAGCTTGCCCATGACAGAGTGTGAGCGGGCTTTGAGAGCAGTATAATTAACCGGACCGCCGGCAGCCAACCAGGGACCCTCGCCATTGATCAAAACCTTTCGGGAAAACTCCCCATTATCATTGCTGCCCTCCAACTGATACCAATAACAACGCTTCCCGAAATTGAAATTTTTAGCATCCACTTCCACCGTAACTGGTTTATCCGATAAATTCATCAAGGTTAGATTCGCTTCCCCTGAACTATAAGTGGATGCATACCCTTTCACCTGCGTACTTCCCGTTATATTCACCGGAACCAGCCGATCACCCACCAACCGCGAAAAATAATACATATAATAAAAAGATGGACGCGGTGTCCACTTGGCAATTCCCGGTTCATTGCCATCGCTGAACAAACCATGATCATTGCCATTCTCCCAGCCATTCAGGAGATCCCAACGTAATGCCATCCCATATTGATTCACCAGACTCTCCCCCATCACCGCCAACGCAAACAATCCGCTCACATTGGAAACCTGTTGCTTCGAATCTCTTGCCCACATATTCCACTCCGTTAGCGCAACCGGCAAAACCGGCGCTCCATAAGTCTGCATTTCTTTTTTAATAAACTGCATCATTTTCGCCGGCACCGTTAGTCCGGCATTCATAACCACCGCAGCTGTTGAATTTTCATTGTACGGCGTGAAATAATTATGGACAATATAAAAATCTGCCGCACCATTCAAATTCTTCAACACCCCTTCATTCCATGTTTTCGTTGTATTGGTCATCCATGCTTCCGTTGGTGCATCGTACAAAGTAGCCCCAATAAAAATCTCATGACCGGTTTCAGAAGCCGCCTTTTGCATCGAATCCACAAATACCTGCACATGTTTGGCATACAATTCACCGGTTACATATTCAGGTTGTCCATCTTTATTTTTCGACTGATCAATCCGAAAACCCGCTTCCCAATCGCCATAGGTTTCATTACCGATTTCCCAATATTTAGTTCTGCCCTTATCATACCGAACCCAGTCCGCTGCCAAATGTGCTGCAGTAGCTACCGGATCCACACTTGTTCCGTATCTCGCATACCCATAATTTACTGTCAATACACCAATACTCTTTGTTTCCTGAAGCACGGAATAATAATTATCGAGTGAGGCTGTCCAGCCTTCATTGATACGACCAAACCAATAACCGCCATCTATCAATACCCCATTGCTATTCATAATCTGTGCAGGTACATCTGCCGGTAATCCATCTCTCGATGCATTCCAGAAGTAAATATCACTCCCGCTTCCCGCAGGAAAGCGGATAAAGCCCGGATTCAACGCTTTCATATGCTGCATAAAAATGGGTTCGCCCACCATATTAGTCATCCAGGTATTGGCATTATGTCCCCATACTGTCGGCGGAATTTTCGTAATTACTTTGGATGCGTCAATAGTAACTGAAACCGTAGCAGTAGTCTGAACCGGAGTAACATCCACATAAGAAGGCGCAGTAAATGTTCGCGCTTTCCATTGTTGATCAAAAAACCCAATCGTATTCGCTAATGCCGGATCAGGAACCGGTACCACCGGAGTTATAACCGGGCCCCCCGGTCCGCCTGGTCCCGGCTCAGGTTCCGGATCAGGTGAATCTTTTTTGCTGCAGCCGGATAAAACCAGGGCTGCTATCATGAAGGTATAACCGAAACTAATTTTCCTCATTTTCATAGATTTAAAAAAGGACCCGAACAAACAATTAGGCTTAATTGTCAGCGGGTCCTTGTGCTTGCTTATGATGCTACTTACCAAGGATCATCTTAAACCGGCATGATCAAAATAGATCGTGCCCGTCCAGTCGAAATTCTGGAAGACCAGATCATTGATCGTCGCAGGATTTCCCAAATCTGCTTTTGTCAGTTTATATTCCACCCATTTGCCTTCTTCCAGGGTGATGGTATAGGAAGGCGCTCCATTTGCACTTATATTGATTCGCTTCCCGTTAGTGCCGGCCGTAGCAAAAATGCTAAACGTGATTTCCGTATAATTAGCCAGTGAAACTGAATTGTTGGCAAATTTCAATGCCCCCCAGTGTCCGGTATAATTGATTTTCATAGCAGCTTCTCCGTCACGGATATTATCCTTATTGGCATAATCAATGGTTGTATTCCATCCCCAATTCTGCCAGTTATTCATAAGCGCATCAATATAAAAAGCATAAGCCAGCGCTGGTAAGGGATCAAGATCACCAACAAACTTAACCGCCTCTTCTGATTCCACCACTACATCTGAAAATGCAACCAGACTGATCACGCCCCGATTCGCTTCAGCCGGAATGGTCAGTTTAATTTCTGTTTCAGACTGACTGATAAAGCTCGTAATAGGAGATGTTAATCCTTTAAACAATACCCCTTTCACCAAATCAAGATCCGTACCCGCAATCGTAAATTCCTTTTCTCTTTCAGCCGGCAATGGCGCAAAAGATACCACTGCAGGTAACACAATTTCCAACGGTTCTTCAGTTTCTACAGAAATGGGTTCAGTTCCACCGGCAGATAATACAATCTCACCTGTCTGCGCTTCCATCGGAACAGTAACAACCAATTCATTTACCGACTTACTTACAAATTCAGTTACAAGGATATCCTTATTAAATCGGATCTCTGTTACCCAGTTCAAAAATTTCCCCTGAATCGTCAGATTTTCTCCTGGTTTAACAACCGGTGTAAATCCGGTAATCTGTAAAGGAATTTCCAGATTCAACGGCGATTTCGAAACGATTTCACCATCCGTTGTTATTAATTTTACCAATCCCGCTTCTACCGTTTCAGGCAATACCAAAACTATGAGCTCATTACTTTGTGTTTTAAACCCGGCTTTCTCCACCGTTGCCCCTACAAATTCAATCGAATTTACTTTTTGCAGATTATTCCCTATAAACTGAATTTCTTCACCATGCTGACTACCAGAAGGACCAAAACTCAGTAATTCAACCAGACCTGAATTGCCATCATCGTCCTTGTCGCATGCCGTAAGGCCAATTATTCCAAAGCAGGCCAGCCAAATTAGCAGGGTATTTATTTTTATATATGCTTTCATGATTTGCTGGTTTATTTTTCCAATACTTTAGGTACCACACGGAAATTGTCAAAAGCGATATCACAATCCAGGTCACCCGGACCATGAAACAGCACACGTGTATAATAACCATTCGGACGAACAGATAATGACTGACCATAACTCTCCACAATTTCTTCAAATGGAATGGTAATTGTTTGCCATTGCCCCTTTGTATCAATCGGTGGTTTCCATTGGTATTGGTCATTGTAAAAATCTCCCAAACCCACATTGAACTTGATCATATTATTATTATACGGCTTCAATGTATTTACTTCAAATTTCAGGTTATAGGTTTCCGGTTTCAAAATCGCTTCATCCGGAATATTCTTACTGATATCTCCCATTGCATCAGGCGGACCGCCAGCTGCTTCCAGCCAATTCCAGCCGCCGATTGCACGGGTTACCCGGATATAATTTCCATTGATAGATGCGGGATCAGCCGGACCCGGATTCGTTACCACAAAAGCAGCATTCCACCACCCGGTAAACGGATCACTGCTGATATAAATATTCCGGTTATCCCGAAACCAGAAATCAGAAGATGTTTCCCCGAAATTGGTGGTAACAGTTATTGGTCCGGGTGTTGCTCCCTCCGGAATTTTTACCTGTAGGATTTTATCCTCCACATCAACCAATTCTCCATTAACGCCACCGGTAAAGGTTACGGTCATTGGCGGATAAAAGAAATCACCCCGTATGGTTGCGATGCCGCCTGTAGCTACATATTCGCAATCCATACTACTTACAGTTGGTTCACTTATCTGAACTTCGAAATCATGCATCAGTTCAGATCCATTGGCAAATATCAACCTGAGTTTATTCGTAATCTCCAATGGAATGGCATTGGGAACCGGAACAATGATAGATGTGCTGGTGATATAGGTTGGCGATACATATGCCCGCTGATCATTGAACCAGATTTCACGGGTGTTTTGCAGATTTTCTCCTACAATGGCAATTACATTCCCCTGAAATGCACCGGTTAAAAGAGAATCGGCTGATGCAGGATCGGTAATCCGAACATACCGGATTCTTGGCACCCCATTATTGGGTGCATCATCGTCCTTGGAACAGGCCGCAAAAACCGCAGCCATCGCCAGAACGAGCATAGAACAATATAGAAGTTTTAGAAATTTCATATGCGTTGATTTAATCGCTCGTAGAATAAGGTTTAATAATCAACCGGTGTTTTATTCAGATTTGGCGCCTGACTTAATTCAGCTGCCGGAATAGGCAGAAGAAAATTTCCACTGTTTGCATTAATCGTGCGATCCTGTGTTGCCCAGGATGTTTTGGTAAATGTCCAGTTGGTCGGATCGGGGAATTTATCCGGTTCTGTAAAAAACAATCCGCGATCCTGCGAATTAAGAATCTGATAGGCCAGCGCCGGATTCCAGTAATGTAAACTCACCAGGTCATACCAGGCCATTCCTTCCATCGCAAATTCAATGAAACGTTCTTTAAGAAGTACATCCATATCCAATGGCAATTCCCGCGCTGCCAATCCGGATCTCGTATGCACCGCATTGAAATATTCCATCGCTTTGGCATCTGCAGTAGTAGCCTGATTACCTAATACAGCTTCTGCATAAATCAGGTAAACTTCTGCCAACCGCATCATATAAGTATCATACTCATAATACTGTGATGCCGCTTTCCCATCCATATCTTTCGCCTTACCGCAAACATATTTTTTAACGGAAAGAAAATTATTATCTGATCCTGTAAAAGGAAATACCAATTCCTGTTCACCACCGGGAATACTCTGCGTAATTTCCGGATAATGAAATCCGGGTAACATAAAGGTAGCTTTCAATCGCTGATCAAGGGTTCTTCCCTGTAGTCCGGTAGGAGTTACCGTAATCCCTTCGTATTGCGATATCATCCACCAGGTGGCACCTTTATCACCACCCCAGCCATCACCATTGGCGATATCAGCACTGTAGGCCAGATATGCGGGAGTAGAATTCTGTGAGCCCCATGCACCGGGCGAAAATGCCCACTGTAAGGAGAATACAGATTCTGTATTGTTATCATACGGATAGGTGAACAAGCTGGCATAATTTTCTACCAGTTTATACGGACTCTGCGTTATCACCCGCTCTGCATAGTATTTGGCACTGTCGAGGAATTGCTGATTCCGCTGACCACTTCCTTCTGCGCTTACTCCCGCCCGTGTTAGATAAAATCTTGCCAGCATGGCTTCGGCAGCCCATTTATTCAACCGGCCCGGACGAAGGGAAGTTGCAGGAAGATCTTCTACTACCGCACGCATTTCATTAGTGATAAATCGCCATACACTCGAAACCGTATTTCTGGTAATGGTGGTGTCTGATAAAAGTGTGAGGTTGTTTTCAATGATGGGTACCGCACCCCAGTTCATCACCAAAAAGCGATACGCCAATGCCCGCATAAATCTTGCTTCGGCAATGGCTGATTTTTTTACGGCTTCGGAAACACCATCACCGGCATATTTATTAATGTTTTCAATAGCCAGGTTGGATTGTCCCACTACTATAAAAAAGGATCTCCAGGCGGTGCCGTTTTCTGGTGTAACGCCGGTTGTATTAAACAACACATTACCGCGATCATTCCAGGCAGAGTAGGCCGTGCCGGCACGGAAATCACCCAGATTATAGGAGGCTTTATCATTGTAATCAAACCATACCTTACTGTACAGTAAGGAAGTGGCTGCCAATACCTGTTCATCCGTTTTATAAAAATTTCCATCTGTAATGGAATCCAACGGTGGACGGTCTAAAAAATCTTTTGAACATGCTGAGAGTGCTACTGCTATCAGCAGCACGATACTATATAATAAAGATGTTGTTCTTTTCATGGTAAATCATTTAAAAGTCCAGACCAAGTGAAAATGAATACACCGGCGTTAGTGGATATCGCCCAAAATCAAGACCAATTGCCTGATTAACCCGGCTTGCATCTCTTCCTACATAGGCACCCACTTCCGGATCCAGTCCACTGTATTTGGTAAAAGTGAAAATGTTTTGTCCGCTGATCGATAATCTTGCTCCTTTTATAAATTTCTGTTTGCTCAGCAAGGTGGAAGGAAGATTATACCCAAGTGTTATGTTTTTGATCCGGATAAACGAACCGTCTTCTACCCAACGACTGGTAGGTCTGGCATGGTTGTTATTTGGGCCATAAGAAATTCGCGGGATATCTGTGTTAGGATTCTGAAGTACCACTTTTCCGCTTCCATCTAATGTTGGTTTCGCAAAATCCATAACATCTGTCAGCAGGTTTCTGCTGAGGTTGATATTATTCGGATTGGTACTTACTTTGGAAATATAATTATAAATATCATTTCCATAAGTGGCCGTAATCAGGATACTCAAATCAAATCCTTTGTAAGAAAAATTATTGGTAAAACCTGCAAATAACTTCGGCCAGGGGTTTCCGATATTTGTCTGATCCTGCTCATTGATGATGCCATCGCCATTGATGTCCTTGAATTTTACATCACCCACCCATAAGCCGGTGGCTTCATCAATCGGCAGTCTGTTTCCATTATTATCGACAGGCACTGCACTGTTTTCAATTTCTTCAATACTTTGAAATACTCCTTCCTGAACATATCCTCTGAATAACCAGGGAGCACTTCCTACACTGGCTCTTTGGGTCCAGTCTTCCAACCACCAGGAGGTTCTGTCAACGAATGCAGATTCAGAATAAAATTTGGTGATTTTGGTAGTAAAACTGGAGATATTGAAATTAGATTCCCACCTGAATTTATTGGTGTTGATATTTACCGTATTCAGGGTAACACTCCATCCATTATTTTGAAGGGAACCAATATTAACGGTAGGAGATCCTACTGCTCCGGTACCATTGGTTCCCATATACCAGGGCAGTGGATTGATCAGTAATAGGTTATCCGTCTTTCTTAAGTAATAATCAAATTCAAGGTTGATACGGTTATTGGCCATCCCAATATTCAAACCGAAATTATTTGTTTTTGTTTCTTCCCATTTCAGATCAGGGTTTGCATAGGTAGCAGGAAGAAATCCTGTTCCCCATGGTGTAGGAGCAGTTTGCAGGGGAGAAAATATGCCACCTCCTCCGGGGTTTCCGGTAATACCTGTTTCATAGCGAAGTTTCAGTTCACTTATAAAAGGGATATTAAAGAATTTCTCCTGTGAAACTCTCCAGGCTGCGGAGAGAGAGGGAAAACGATCCCATCGTTTATTTTCTCCCACTACACTGGATCCATCCCAACGAATGGTTCCATTGAGGATATACCGGTTGTCGTAACTGTAATTGACTCTTCCAAAATAGGATTCCATCGCCCAATCGCCTGATCCACCTGAGTTGGTGGCAGTAAGCGGATCGCCCGCATTGATATCAAGAATATCATTGGTCAGATAACCGGCTCTGGACGCGCCATTGTTTTTCCAGCCGGATTCCTGTGCTTCATGTCCGGCCATTACAGCAATATTGTGGTTGCCAATTTGTTTATTGTACTCCAATAATTGGTTCCAGCCCCAATAGGTATTGGTATTGGATTGACTGGAGTAAGTTGGGCGATCATTTATAGCCCAGCCAATTTTATAAGCCGGAAGGAAATAATCTCCATTTGCAAATCCTACATTGGTATTGAAACTCGTTTTGAACTGAAGGTCTTTGTGCAGTTTGATATTCGCATAAATATTTCCCAGTATCTGGTGCCGCATAAATTTATTGGTAGTAAGCTCTGCAATTGCCAGTGGGTTTACCGGCGCAAACTGATTAGCTCCGTTATTTTCATCACCTCCCGCCCAGCTGCCATCAAAATTTTTAACCGGGATCTGCGGAGTTAACCGGATGGCATTGGCAATAATATTCTCCTGGCTGGTAGTCAGGTTTTCGTTGGTGCGATTGACACTTAAATTGATGCCGATCTGTGCCCAGTTGGTTGGTTTATTGTCCACATTTAATCTGGCGGAAACGCGATCGAATCCCGAACCCGCAGCAACTCCATCCTGTTTCAGGTATTCACCCGACATGAAGAAGGTTGTTTTTTCATTACCGCCACTTGCGCTCAATTGGTGTTTTTGCATGGGTGCATTCTTAAACAACTCTCCCTGCCAATCGGTACCTTTTCCCAATAAACTGGGATCAAGAAACTCAGTAGGTGTTTCACCCCCCGCAATTTCGTGAAACTGATTTACCATGGTGGCGTATTGGCGCAGATTCATCACTTCCATTCTCTTTGGCGGAGTTTGAATACTGTGCTGAAAACCATAATTGAATTTGGTGGTACCGGCTTTTCCTCTTTTGGTTGTAATCAGTACAACGCCATTGGTTGCCCTTGATCCGTAAATGGCAGATGCGGAGGGGCCCTGTAATATCTGGATGTCTTCAATATCAGAAGGGTTCAATCCGGCTATTGGGTTGGCTGAACTGGCATTACCAAATTCAACATTGCTATTCTGAATTTGAACACCGTCGATCACATACAAAGGTTCCGTATTACCGGTGATGGAACTTACCCCTCGTATATTAACCGAAATGCCACCCCCTGGCTGTCCCGAGTTCTGGGTAATATACACACCGGCTGCACGACCCTGAATGGCCTGCTCCAGGGTGGTATTGATGGTGCGATCCATCTCTTTGGCAGTAACTGTGGTTTGTGCACTGGTAAGGTTGGCCCGCTTGGCAGTACCATAGCCGATTACCACCACTTCACTCATATTGGCATTCGCCTGCCGGAGTGTAACTGCAATTGTAGTGGTGGACGAACTCACACCAATTTCCCGCGTTTCCATCCCAATGTAGGAAATGACAAGAATATCACCCGGGTTGGCCGTCAGACTAAAATCTCCATTCTGATCGGAATTGTAACCACGTTGTGTATTTTTTACCATGATGGTAGCCCCGGAAACTGGTTTCCTGTTTACATCGAGAATCCGTCCGGTAATTTTTTTGCCCTCGGTTTGGGCGGAAAGGGAATGGCTCAATAACAAGCCAAACAGAAATACGCAGAAGTGTGAAACCCACTTGCGTGTAGTTTTGGTTTTTTGCATAAGCAAGCAAATTGAAACGTTATAAATGATCCGGAATCAGCGAGTCGTCGCGATTACCTGAGAACTAATTTATTACGGTATCCAAAAAATCAGGTACGCTAAACTGTTCTTTAAGGGTATCAAAATGTTAGCCTGCCTGTGTTTTTTCGACTTTTAATGGGGTGGTTTTGTTTAGTCGGTTGGAAAAGTACCAGGACTTGGTACATTTTTAGCTTTCCGCTCCTGTTGATAGAGGGAGGGAAGCTGTCCAAATTGCTCTTTAAAGTATCGTGCAAAGTATTTTGGGTTATTGAATCCAACCATATAGGCTACTTCTGTCACATTATGATTGGATTTTTCCAGTAATTGAGCCGCTCTTTTTAAACGGATCTGACGAATGAACTCAATGGGTGTTTGTCCGGTTAAGGACAATACCTTTTTATACAGACTGGTCCGGCTTAATAATAATTCCTGCCGCAGATTATCTACATTAAACTCTGAATTGGACATGTGTTTTTCAATAATCGCCAATGCTTTTCGAATAAACTGATCTTCCGGTTCCGCTTCAACAGCCGGTTCAGACGGATTAACCTCCACCTGTTTCTGGTAGGTTTCTTTCACAACAGACTGATAATTCAACAGGTTTTTGATCCGTGAAAAGAGAATATCGTAATTAAATGGTTTGGTGATATAATCATTCGGACCTGTTTCCAAAGCTTTTAATTGGGTTTCTTCTCCTTCCAGTGCGGTTAATAAAATAACCGGTATATGCCTGGTACGCGTATCGCTTTTAATTTTCCGGCAAAGTTCAATGCCGGATAATAAAGGCATGCTGATATCACTTACCACCAGATCAGGATGTGAACTCAATACTTTTTTCCAGCCTTCCATTCCCTGAACAGCTTCCAGAATGGTAAAATGTTCTTCCAAACTGCTTTTTAGATAGGTACGAAAATCGTCGTTATCCTCCACCAGTAATATGGTGGGTTTTTTGAACAGATGATGAGCCATTTCTGCTCCGGACAATACATGTGTTGGATCTGTAACAGCTGCTGTACTTGTTTTTACAGGAAGCAATACAGTAAAACAACATCCTTTCGGATGTGCATCTTTCACTGTTATGGTGCCTCCATGCATTTCAACAAACTCGCGTGTAATCGAAAGTCCAATTCCGCTTCCCTGATTTAATATGTGTTCAGATGAACTTGTCTGGTAAAAGCGATCAAAAATCTTCTCCTGCTGGTCGGGAGCGATGCCTATTCCATTATCAATTACCTGAATTTCCAGTTGCGATTGTGCCTCCGTTTGCCTGATTCCCACCACTACTTTTACCTGCCCGCGTTCCGGCGTGAACTTGAACGCGTTGGATAAGAGATTAAACAGAATCCGTTCCAATTTATCCTTATCAAATAACATTAAAACAGGATTGGTAATACCCTGATAACGATATTCAATATGTTTATTATTGGCCATATCATTAAAGGATGCAGCTACTTCCTGGATATAGTGTATTATATCGGACTCTGTTGCATGCAGGTGTAATTCATTTTCCTGTAAACGGCGAAAATCCAATAATTCATTCACCATATTTAATAAACGACGGGCATTCCGGTTGATCAGTTCAAACTGATTTTTCATTTCACCCGCCGCAGTTTCCTTTATTAGTCGCTGAATAGGAATCAATATCAAAGAAATAGGCGTGCGAAATTCATGACTGACATTCGTGAAGAAGCGTGTTTTCATTTCATCCAGTTCCTTAACACGATGTGCTTCCTGTCGTTCAACCTGCAATTGCATGCGTACCTGTTCTCTCCGGATAATTTCTTTTCGCAGAAAATAAAACAGCGTCACCACTAAAATCACATAAAAAGTATAGGCCCAGGGTGTTTTCCAGATGGGAGGAGCTATGGTCAGGGCTAATTCAAGGGCATGTTCATTCCAACTTCCGTCATCATTGGATACTTTAATCCGGAAGGTATAATTTCCCGGATCCATATTGGTATACGTAGCGGTACGTGTGCTGCCATTCGAAATGATCCAATCCTTATTGAATCCTTCCAGCATATAGGCATATCTTGTTTTGCCCGAATTGGAATAACCCAATGCAGCAAACTGAATGGAAAAATCATTCTGGTGATGAGCAAGTTTTAATTGTTTTGTTTCGGATATGGATTGCTGTAAGACACTGCGATTATTGACTTTTTCGCCAACTGCTACCGATCGGTTGAACAGTTGAAAGTCCGTTAAGACTACTGGTGGCTCTGATACATTTGTTTTGAGTTGCTCCGGATTAAAAAGATTGAAACCATACGCGCCTCCGAAAATTAATTCACCTGCTCTGGTTTTATATGCTGCGTATCGATTGAATTCTCTTCCCTGTAATCCATCGTGTTCATTGTAATTGACACAATGTATCTGAATGGGTTTGCCCTGCTCTTGCAAAATCTCAATTTTAGAGAGACCTGATTTGGTACTTATCCATAATTTTTTCTGATTGTCTTGTAAAATATCAAGAATTGTATTGTCGGGTAATCCGTCTTTAGTATTGAAACTGATGAAATCATTCAATCCACGGGGTAGTACATTTAGTCCGCGATGGGTAGCTATCCAGATATGTCCACTATTATCTTCCAGAATACCATTTATACTATTATAACTCAACTTACTGTTTTCTGCCGTGTAATTTATAAACCGGCCACTTGCTTTGTCCAGTACATCAATACCCCAGGAAGTACCAATCCATAAATTGCCTCTGGAATCTTCCGTCAAACTGGTAACATTATCATGATGCAGGGTATTGGGTACAGCCAGATTATGATGGTAAAATTTATTGGTTGTACGATCCAATCGATCCAGACCTGAATTCAACATGCCGATCCATAAATTCAGGTTTCTATCTTCATAAATAGCGAAAACATTATCATTTGCAATGGAATGCGGATCCTGTTCATTATGACGGTAATGTCTGAACGTAGTGCCATCGAAACAGTCCAGTCCGCCCTGATAAGTGCCAATCCATAACTTATCCTGATGATCCAGAAAGAGGGAAACAATTACATCATTGCCAAGTGAATTTTCATTATTTGGCTGATGCCGGTATTGCCGGAAACTATTCTTCTTACGATCAAAATAGATGAGTCCACCTCCATTGGAACCAATCCATAAATTACCTGCTTTATCTTCCACGAAGGAGTTTATATCCTCAAAAGGCAGGCTGTTTTTATCTGCTGCCCGATGTTTGATCAAGGGGAACTGCAGACTATTCCGATCATAATAGGAAATCCCTTTTTTATAGGTTCCCAGCCACATGATTCCCAGGTTATCAGGATAAACAGCATACAATGCATTTTCAGCAATCGAGCTGGGATCGCCCTCTTTGGTTTTAAGTACCTGTACCTTGTTGCGTTCGGCATTGATGATGTTTATACCCCCATGATCGGTAATGATCCAGATTTTTCCTTCCTGATCCTGCGCAATTCCGGTAATGGTGCTGCTGCTTAGTGTAAGCGGAGCAGATTTCTCATTCAATAATTGAATGCTGTTTCGTGAAGGGGTATAATGATAAACACCCAATGTTGAACTCCGCTGATAAATCCAGATTTCATCCTGCTTATCAATAAAGAGTGATAATCCCTGATAGAATCGAACCGATTGGTTTTGTAATATCTGGGTTTGGATCAATTTTTTATCCTGTTCTGTATCGTATTTTTCCAGCAAGCCATTGTACCGCACCAGCCAGAGGTATTTTTTGGAATCCAGTGCAGCACTGGTGATGGGATTGGGGGCCCCTTTTTCAATTCGCGTTTGCTTAAGTTGCCTGAGTTTACCTTCACCGGAATAATGATAAATTCCTGCATCGGCATAAACGAAATAAAAATCTTTTTCCTGTTTTAAAATGGATACAAGTCCGTCTATCGGCAAGCCTTTCGATAGCAGGTAGAGGTCTGAACGTCGACTCACTTTTTCTGTCAGCGGATCATAAATATTCCAGGTGCTTTGCGTGCGGATCCAGATTTTTCTATCCGGACCTTCAAAAATCAGCGATACATGGTCGTCCATGATGGTAGTACTGTCCTGATCACTGTGTTTATAGGTTTTAAAGGAGTATCCATCATACCGGTTGAGTCCGGACATGGTACCAAACCACATAAACCCCCTCGTATCTTTGTAAATGCAATTAACCTGATTATTGGAAAGACCGTTCGAGATATCTAGTTGGGAAAAACTGTATTCGGGCGCCTGACCGTTCATCACAAACGGAAAAACTAGAGCAACGAAAAAGGCAAGCAGGCGACTCATAGCAGCAGTTAATATTCTGGTCTGTTAATATAGCGTAATTTTCAGGAAGCGTATAACAGTATCAAAAAACCACCTTATTTTATTAAAATAATACATTCCATGAGCGTAGAAAAAAACAAAAGACTGTGTATTCTTTATATTGCCATGAGCCTGGACGGCTATATTGCCGGCAAAGACGATAACCTTGATTTTTTGTCCAAAGTTGAAGTGGCGGGAGAGGATTATGGGTATGCAGCTTTTCAACAGGAAGTTGATACCCTGATCTGGGGCCGGCGGACCTATGATAAAATGCTGACCTTTGGAATCGATTTTCCACATGCAGATAAAAAATGTTATGTTATTTCTGCTACAAAAACCGGATCAGATGAAAATGTTGAGTTTGCTGCTGATCCGGTGGCCCTGGTGCAGCGGTTAAAAACGGAGCCGGGCAGGCATATTTATTGCGATGGTGGGGGAGGGGTTGTGAAAGCCCTGCTGGATGCCAAACTTATAGATCGGTTAATCGTATCCGTTATACCGCATTTGTTGGGCGATGGTATTCGTCTTTTTCGGGATGGCCGCCCGGAACAGCAACTTGTCCTGCATTCAAGCACACCTTATGCATCCGGATTGGTCCAATTACGATACGATGTTAATTGAGTAATAGAAAAGGGCATTATAGCATTGTTTTCCGGTGAACATTTCCCTGCGGGATTCTGTATATTTAGCTCATGAATCGCAGAAAATTTGTCAAAAACAGCTCTATTGCCATGGCTGGACTCATGCTCAACCCACTCGATGGGATTAATCAGGAACCTCAATTCGGACACGGTCCCAAACGGTATAAAATCGATACCCGCTGGAGCCAGGCCGATGTATCCAAAAATCCGGTAAATGATTGCCATGAAATGGTGCAGGATGCACAGGGCAGGATTATCCTGCTTACGAATGAAACCAAAAACAATGTGCTGATTTATGATAAGGCAGGGAAGCTGCTGAGTTTTTGGGGTACAAGTTATCCCGGAGCTCATGGGTTGACGCTTTTTAATGAGAATGGTACAGATGTGCTGTTTATCTGCGATAATAACCGTCACCAGGTGATTAAAACCACGCTGGATGGAAGAGAGCTGCTGGTGCTGGATTATCCGGCTGAGGCTGGAATCTACTCAAAGGCAGAGGAATATGTGCCGACGGAAACAACCATCGCACCCAATGGTGATATCTATGTGGCAGATGGATATGGCAAGGATTATATCCTGCATTATAATGCAAAAGGGCAGTTTCTCGGCTATTTCGGCGGACGGGGAACAGAAGCGAAACACCTGAAAAATGCACATGGTGTTTGTTTCGATAACCGCGATAAAAAGAACCCCTGCCTGGTAGTGACCTCCCGCGAGGAAAATGCGTTTAAACGGTATGATTTGAAGGGAAATTACCTGAGCACGATTCCTTTGCCCGGCGCCTGGGTTTGCCGTCCGGTTATTAAAGGGGACTATCTGTATGCAGCGGTATTGCAGTCGAGCGACCGGCCCTGGCAGTCTTCCGGATTCCTGACCATTCTGGATAAAAACAATAAAGTGATTTCGAATCCGGGTGGCAATGCGCCGGTGTATAAAAACGGGGTGTTGCAGAACCTGACGCAAACCAACCCGCTGTTTGCCTATCCCCACGATGTTTGTGTGGATGATGAAGAAAACATCTATGTAGCCCAGTGGAATTCCCGCAAAGTCTATCCTTACAAACTCAAACCCATCGTTTAATATTCACCCGACCGGTGGCACCGGTCGGGTGCCACCCGCCGGGTGAAAAAACAGGATCAGATTTCGGCGATGACTTTATCGCCCATGGCGGCGGTGCCGAGGATCATATCTTTTGAGGTAGCGGCATCGGCTATGTCTCCGGTGCGGTAACCCGCTTTCAGTACTTTGTCAACAGCATTGATAACGGCATCCGATTCAGCTTTCATACCGAAAGAAATATCCAATAATAATGCGGCCGACAGGATAGAGGCCAACGGATTGGCAACACCCTTACCGGTAATATCATGTGCAGAACCATGAATGGGCTCATACACACCGGTGCCATCACCGATAGAAGCACTGGCCAGCATACCCATGGATCCGGCTATCTGAGAAGCTTCATCCGTAAGAATATCACCAAAGAGGTTTGCCGTTACCACCACATCAAAACGGCGGGGATCTTTAATCAGCAGCATAGCGGTGGCATCCACAAACTGATGTTCCACTTCCACATCGGGATATTCCGGTGCAATTTTCTGAATCACTTCTCTCCAGAGACGGGAAGTTTCCAGCACATTGGCTTTATCAACCGAGCATAATTTTTTACGGCGGGTGCGGGCAGCTTCAAATGCTTTGCGGGCAATCCGCTCCACTTCATAGCGACTGTATTCTGCGATATCAAAAGCAGTATCGCCACCGTTCTTGCGGCCTTTTTCACCAAAGTAAATATCACCGGTTAATTCACGGAAGAACAGAATATCCGCTCCACGCAGGATCTCCGGTTTAATGCTGGAAGCATCCAGTAATTCATCAAATAATTTGATGGGGCGAAGGTTGGCATACAATCCAAGTTCCTTGCGCATTTTGAGCAATCCCTGTTCCGGACGCACTTTCGCAGAAGGATCATTATCGTATTTGGGATGCCCCACTGCGCCAAACAATACGGCATCAGAAGCCTTCATTTTAACCAGGGTTTCATCGGGCAATGCCTGGCCGGTTGCTTCAATGGCAACATGGCCAATCAGTGCTTCATCGTAGCTAAATGCATGTCCAAATTTGGCAGCGATGGTTTCCAGCACTTTTTTACCAACTGCCGTCACTTCCTGTCCGATGCCATCTCCAGGCACAACTAAGATTTTTTTATTCGCCATTGATTGAATTGATTGTTCAGATTATATTAAGCATTTTCACAGTTGCCTTAATGGCCGATACCGTTTGATCACTGTCAAGTCCGCGTGTTTTAAATTCCCGGGTTTGATTTTTCCAGGTGATGACAGTTTCACAAAGGGCATCACTTTTTCCACCCGGTGGAATTCGTACAGCATAATCAGTGAGTAATGGTAATTCGATTTTTTTCTGTTTGTAAATTTTCTTTAGAGCGTTCATGAACGCATCGTACTGACCATCACCCTGCGCCTGTTCTTCAAATTCCTCTCCGGCAATACATATTTTAATGGTGACGGAGGGGTTCAGATTTTTGGCATGTACGAGTGCATAATTATCAATCCGTACCTTATCCTCGATGGCATTACTGTCCAGTACATCCGAAATAATATACGGAAGATCTGCCTGCGTCACTACTTCTTTCCGATCTCCCAGTTCAATAATACGTTGTGTTACTTTTTTTAAATCCTGATCAGATAACTGAATCCCGAGCTGAGCCAGGTTGTTTTCAATATTAGCTTTGCCACTTGTTTTTCCAAGCGCATATTTTCGCTGCCGGCCAAAGCGTTCGGGCATCAGATCACTGAAATATAGTTTGTTCTTCTTATCGCCGTCGGCATGAATACCGGCTGTTTGTGTGAAAACATTTTCTCCTACAACCGGTTTATTCACCGGAATGCGGAAGCCCGAAAAAGTCTCCACCAGTTTACTTACACTATAGAGCGATTTCTCTACCACATTCGTTTTTATTCCCGGCATGAAATCGTTCAGTACCGCGATGGCACTCGCCAGTGGCGCATTCCCTGCGCGTTCACCCATACCATTTATGGTAAGATGTAAACCATGTGCGCCGGCTTTCACTCCCTCCAGCACGTTCGCCGTACCAAGGTCGTAATCATTATGCGCATGAAAATCAAAATGAATACCCGGATAACGGTGAACAATAGCCGTTATATAATCTTTTACTTCATCAGGCGTTAATATGCCCAATGTATCAGGAAGCATAATTCGTTTAACCGGCTGCGTTATAAGGAAGTCAAGATATTGATAAACATATTCGGGAGAATGACGCATGCCATTGCTCCAGTCTTCCAAGTAAATATTTGCCTCAATTCCTTTTTTCTTTGCCAGTGCCAGCACTTCTTTGATATCCGCGAAATGTTGTTCGGGTTTTTTCTTAAGCTGATGGGTTAGATGATTGAGCGAGCCTTTGGTTAAAAGATTCATCACTTTTGCACCGGCTTCCTGCATCCATTGAATGCTGACATCACCATCTACAAATGTCAATACTTCCACCTTGTTCAGAAAGCCATTGGCTTTTGCCCATTTGGTGATTTTTTTTACCGCTTCAAATTCTCCTTCGGAAACTCTTGCCGAAGCAATTTCAATCCGGTCGACTTTAACTTCGGTCAACAATAACTGGGCAATGGTCAACTTTTCCGAAGAGGAAAAAGAAACACCGCTGGTTTGTTCACCATCCCGAAGAGTGGTGTCCATTATCTCTACTGATCGCTTCGCAGGTGACATGGGGGTATTGGGGGCTTGCTATTAATAGAGACTCTTGGACGTAAATTCTTTGATCTCTTCCTTCATTGACTGCAGGTAATCGATGTCATCAAAACCATTCATCAGGTTATGTTTTTTATACCCATTGATATCGAAGGATTCTTTTTCTCCGGTTGCCAGAATCGTGATGGTTTGTTCTGGCAGATTGACTTCCAGTTCAGCTTTTGGATCAGCTTCAATGGCAGTAAAAATTTTGTCAAGAAATGCAGCTGACACCTGAACGGGCAGGATGCCCACATTCAGGGAATTTCCTTTGAAGATATCTGCAAAAAAGCTGGATACCACACAGCGGAATCCATAATCATAAATCGCCCAGGCAGCATGTTCGCGGCTGCTTCCGCTTCCGAAGTTTTTGCCGCTTACCAGAATCTTGCCGGAATAAATAGGATTATTCAGCACAAAATCCTGTTTGGGAGAATTATCGTTATTATATCGCCAGTCGCGAAACAGGTTATCTCCAAATCCTTTCCGCTCGGTCGCTTTTAAAAAACGAGCCGGAATAATCTGATCCGTATCCACATTTTCAATTGGCATTGGAACGGCGGAGGAGCGGAGGACAGTAAATTTATCGTAGGCCATGTTAGAAAGTTAAAAGTAAAAAGTAAAAAATTAAAAGTGGGCAACCCGAAATTCAAAGCATACATCTAAAAATCTAAAATCTTACATCTAAGATCTTACATCAGCTGCCTCGGGTCGGTTACCACACCGGTTACGGCGGCAGCGGCGGCTACCAGCGGACTGGCGAGCAGGGTGCGGGCACCTGGGCCCTGGCGTCCTTCGAAGTTGCGGTTGCTGGTACTCACAGCATATTTACCAGCCGGGATTTTATCATCATTCATAGCCAGACAAGCAGAGCAGCCTGGTTGACGTAATTGGAATCCGGCTTCGGTTAGAATGTCAAGAATTCCTTCTTCTTTAATCTGCTGTTCTACTATATGAGAACCCGGCACGATCCAGGCCGTAATATTATCTGCTTTTTTACGACCTTTTACAATGGATGCAAAGGCGCGGAAATCTTCAATCCGGCCATTGGTGCAGGAACCTACAAAAACGAAATCTACTTTTTTACCCAACATTGGTTCCGCTTCCTGAAAGCCCATATAAGTCAGGGATTTTTCGTAGCTCGATTTACCTGAACCAATTTCATGCGATACAGGAATCTGCTGACTGATGCCAATTCCCATACCCGGATTGGTTCCGAAAGTGATCATGGGTTCGATATCGGCCGCATTAAAAGTGTATTCTTTATCAAAGCTGGCGCCCTCATCGGTATGCAGTGTGGACCAATACTCAACTGCTTTATCCCAGGCTTCACCTTTCGGGGCTTTTTCTCTTCCCTTGATATAGTTAATGGTGGTTGCATCGGGGGCAATCATCCCGCCACGAGCACCCATCTCAATACTCATATTACAAACGGTCATTCTTCCTTCCATACTCATTTGCTCAAAAACTTCTCCGGCATATTCAACAAAATATCCGGTTGCACCGGCTGCGGAGAGCTGGGCAATAATATAGAGGATTACGTCTTTGGGCAGAACGCCTTTATTTAATTGACCGTTAACCACAATGCGCATGCTTTTGGCTCTTGGCTGCATAATGCATTGTGAACTCAGTACCATTTCCACTTCGGAAGTTCCAATACCAAAAGCAATGGCACCAAAAGCGCCATGAGTAGAGGTATGGCTATCACCGCATACGATGGTCATGCCGGGTAGGGTGATGCCGTTTTCCGGTCCAACTACGTGAACAATTCCATTCTTGGGATTTCCCAATCCCCAATGGGAAATGCCATATTTAGCACTATTGGTTTCCAGGGCCTTGAGCTGGATGGCAGACAGGGGGTCTTCCACCGGAAGGTGCTGGTTGATAGTAGGGGTATTATGGTCGGCTGTTGCGAAGGTTTTTTCCGGAAATAATACACTCAATCCGCGTGATTCGAGTCCGAGGAAGGCAACCGGACTGGTAACTTCGTGAATAAAATGACGGTCGATCAGTAAAACATCGGGTCCGTCGGGAATACTTCTCACCACATGGGCATCCCACACTTTAGCAAACAAGGTCTTCGGGCTTGTACTCATTTTCAATAAATTATAATAGAACCGCTAATTTCTTAAAATTTGAGCAATTTCCGATGAATATGGATGGTTAATATTTAGAAATGGGCAGGAAAGCTTGGAATTTGTCTGAAAAAGTAGCTAACGAGCATTTGTTAATGGGAGGAAGGGGGAGGGGAGAGAGGAGAGGGGGGTTAGGGTTTGCGTTTGTAATGAAGTTGGGTAAGGCCGGTGTCAAAGGATTGGGTAGAGAGAAGTTCGATGGATTGTTCAGGTCTGCCGTCTTTGAAAAGTCTGGTTCCGCTGCCCAGTAAAATTGGGATGATGGAAATGATCATTTCATCGATCAGATCTTCCTTTAAGAGTTCATGAATAAGTTCAGCGCCGCCATCACAATAGATATTTTTACCGGGTTCTTTTTTGAGGCGGTTTACTAATTCGGCAACCGGACCGTTGTAGAAAATGGTTCTTCCGGTTGGTGGTCGTTCTGTTCTGGTAATTACATAAATATCCCGCTGACCATTGTCGTAATGGGTTGCGCCAATTGCGTTCACCACATAATCATAGGTTTTTCTTCCAATAATAATGGTGTCGATGGTATTTGTAAATTTCGCATAACCATAATCTTCTCCTTCTTTTTCAACGATTGAAAGAAAACTCAGGTCATCATTTGGTTTGGCAATATATCCGTCTAAACTCGTTGCTATAAAGAGGGAGAGTTTACGCATGGAATGGTTTTAGTCAAAATTAGTTTTTGAACAGATTCGCGTACAGTAAAAATGAAATGAGTTTAGCGTTTTATGATTTATTTTCAAAGTACCTGATAAATTGTTTCCCTAATGGAGATAGTTCGTACCCAACTGTATGGCTAATAGTCAGACCTGCGTTTTTTAACTTACGAATATTCAGTTTCAACCATTCTTTTTCGAAACCTGTAAGGGTTGAAATGCCTACTGCATGTAAGTTGGGATGTTCTTTAATCGCCAATAGAATTTTGTTTGTCCAGGGACCCTTCCGGCTGTGTTTGTCCAGCTTTTCCAGTTTGTTCTTTAGTTCAATAAATTTTTCATCTGATATGTCTGTTTGTTCTCTAAGTGCAATTCTCGGATCTTCCGAATGATAACGAAGTGAAATTTTAAAAATAATTCCCTCAGTTTCTGATGGAAATGATTTTAATAAATTAGATCTATCAATAAAGTCGGCAAGTTTGGCCTCTTTATCTGTAATCTTTTCTTTTTTGATCTCGACTATGTTTTGGATTTCAATCAAACCAACCGATGTATGTATCAGACTGCCTGGTTTTACGGAAGCTTTCTTCCATTTTCGGAAAGCAAGCGTAATCTCTCCTGCTTTAATTCCTATTAAATGTTGTTGTTTGAATAGCATTCAGTGATTCAATTTTATTCATTCGTTAACTGCTCAGCCAGACCGATTAGCAGTCCTTCTGTTCCGCGGATATAACATAACCTATAGATGTTTTCATACTGTACTATTTCGCCTACCAGTTCGGCTCCCTGTTTAGTGAGGCGTGATACCAGTTCATCGATATTGTCGACTCTGAACATGATGCGCAAATAGCCTAATCCATTAACGGCAGCTCTCCGGTGATCTGACTTAATTTCGGGACGAATAAATCTGGAAATCTCCAGTCGGCTGTGTCCGTCTGGCGTTACCATCATGGCTACTTCCACAGATTGATTTCCCAGACCGGTTACCCGTCCGGCCCACTCACCTTCAATCATACCTCTGCCTTCTAGATGCAGACCTATTTCCTGAAAGAAAGTGATGGCATTGTCGAGATTTTCCACAACTATGCCCATATTATTCATTTCAATAAGCTGACTCTTTTTCATCCTTATTCATCGTTTAGTGAATTAATTCCCTGCTCCTTAAGATTATCAAGATGGGCTTTCATGGTTCTTACCTGATCCTCCGGATGGCCCTGCCATGTAGTAACTTCTCCCACCACCCGGAAGGGGGCTTTGGATCGATAGGATTTGGTTGGATTACCTGGAAATTTTTTATCCGTCAGGTCCGGATCATCTTCAATTTCTCCGATTGGTTCAACCAGATAAATTCGTTCTTTTCCCTCTCCGACGGCTAACTCGGCTCCCCAGATTGCAGCATCGAGGGTGGCGGTGAGAAAAATATAGGCTGCATTTTTTTGCTGACCGAAATTGGAATTAAAGCCCGGCTGAATCAGATCGCCCAGGACAAGGTCTGCTTTCGTTCCTTGGAAATAAGTTGGAGCAAATGGTGTGGGAGCTGTGTTTTGATTGATTTCAGTATTGGTAAGCGGCATATTCTTATTGGTTAGGGTATGATTGATTATCTTATTAGTGCTTTTCAGCTTTGTAATGGGCTTTCAGAACATCTTCTCCATATTCATTTCCTTTTTCCCGCCAGATGGCATGGATATGATTGGCTGAGTTTCCCGGACCACCATTGTTGTCAAATTCAATCAAAAATGTTGGTCCGTTTAAAATATAGTAGTGGGGCTTTTTTTCATCGTATGCACCGATCCATCCAAAGTAAATTTTATCAATTCCGGCTTTTACGATATTATCATACTCCAAAACAGCTTTTTCATATTCGAGATTGAAAACAAATTCCCGAATGATGTATTGTAAAACAGCTTTTTGTTTTGCGTTCATACCTGCACCCTGAATTCCCCAATAATCAACCAGGCGCTTACCGCTTTCCGCAGCTGTAATGATATCTTGCGGAACTGCACCGGAATGAGTCGCCTGCTTTTGTTGTTCGGGTGTTAACAGCTGGATTAGTTTAAGTCCTAGATCTTCTTCCTGGCCCAACACACGCCAGCCTGCGTATTCCGAGATGGGATATTCGGCCGGATCTGAACCCATAAAATAAGGAGTTGCAGATATATTATCCCTGACAAAGGTGAAATTGATAGATAAATGATGCCCTTCTATTTTATACCCCCAGATGCTGTCATTCGGATTGCCAAAAAAAGCGAAATAAAAATTCTTGTGCGACCATTGCAGGGATTTCAGAAAATTGTAAGTATCACCGTTGATTTCTTTTTTATAAAAAATACTGTCGGCATACTGATTCAATAAATCATCCAGATGCATAATACTGGTCGCTTTCAGGTAGCCTTGTGAACTTAATGAAACAGATAGAATTCGATGAAGCAGCTTACGCTGTTCTTCGTTCATGTTGCCGATACTTGCACCAGCTCTTGCTCTGAGTCCTATTGGGAGGTTGTTCCAGGCTGTTCTTGCGCTGTCATTAAATGCATGTCTTCCTGATATGTTTTGCATTTTGTTAAATGAATCGTAAAGCCGGATGGCTGTTTGTTTGATTTCTTCCTTATACGCGGACTGACCTTTAACTGTTAATGCAAGTAACAATAGCAGTATGGAAACGAAAGCCGTTGGTATTGTTATTCTCATGAATTAGTGGTATTTCTCAAATAAAATTATAGCAGAATATTTTTGATACTCCCATAAACTTGCCAAGAAACCATAGTTGCCGGGAAAGTCGTCGAGGCTGAATGTGTGCTGATTCGAAACTAGTCGGGGAGAAAGAGTTTTATTCCATATTTTGAATTGATCGGCGGAATCAATCCATTCCGGCTTTTCGCCAATGGAGGCGATCACCAATTTTACTGGCTTTTCTCTCAATATCTCAATAATTTCCTCTTTGGTTAAATAACTGATTCGTGTTGCATCCAATTCTTCTGTTGAATTCCAAATGGAGGACAAGGGAAGTTCTGTAACTATTTTATGCGAAGGATTCATAGTGGGATTTAGTTTATTTGTAGAGAAGCCACTATTTTATCTGCTGTATTTTCCCAGGTGTTTTGTAATTTTTCAATGCAGTTGAAGGTGAATAGGAGTATTTTTTCGTCCAATGTGGCAAAGAAATAATAATTGAATACTTTTTGGTCAATTGCCTGTGAAATAAATTTGAAGTAACCGATATGTTTTCCGTTTATTAATCTAACTCCTGAGTCAATAAAGGTGAGGTCTGGCCTTTGTTTTTTCAATTGTTTGATCTGCGCCTCTTTAAATTCATTTATCTGACTTTCCTGTGCGGGTTGATTGGTGAGATGGGCGATCAGGTTGATTTCTGCATCCTTATCGGTCAGTACAAGTATGGGCCTGGCTTTATTCTGGTATTTGAATGCCCACATTTCATCTGACATGGTAGTGAGGGTTACCGGTGCCAGCATTTTCACTCTTCCTTTTAAGATAGTAATACTATCCAGCTTCGATTGTGCGATGCTGGATGAGTAGAAGAATACAGCTATTGAAAAACTCAGTAAGAATAGTAAGTATCGCATTGTTTGGAGTGCTAATAGCCGGAAAGTAAGGATTACATGGATAAAATTGGAGCATAATATAATACTATAGCGCCTGATTTCAGCAATTTTGTGCGAACAAATTGTAATGCAATTCTGTCCTTGATTTGATCAAAAAGTTGTAGTCCGCGACCTTCTATGACAGGGTGGATACAGAGTTGGAATTCGTCGACTAGCTCGCTGTTAAGCAACTGAATGATCAGGCTCCGGCTTCCAATAAGTATGTCCTTTTTCGCGTGCTGTTTAAGTTCGGTTACCTCATCAACAAGTGATTTGCCGGCTAGTTTGGCCGTATTCCAGCCTGTATCATTCAGGGTGGTAGAAAAAACGAGTTTCGGAACCTGGTCAATTGAGGCAGCAAACTCGTCTAATGATTTTTCACCAGAAGGATTTTGGACCAGGTTCTGCCAATATTGCATGAGTTGGAAGGTTATTCGTCCATATAGCAGTATGCCGGCGTTATCTATCAGTTCAGCATAATGTTGGTGTAAGTCGTCGTCAGCGATACCGGTTGTATGGTCGCAAACGCCATCCAGCGTCATGTTAAAAGCGGCAATAACTTTATTCATTGATGCTCGTTTATTTTCTCAGGAATTCGGGATTCAAACCTAAGTTTATGGGATCGTTTAGGGCAAGTGTAATGGCGACAAAAAGAAGGTATTCTGCGGCAGTATACGCTCCGTCCTTAACCAACGCTTTCCTTAGCGGCTGGCTATATGTCCCAATCTGATTTTATTTTTAATACTCTTCAAGGCTGGCAACCAGGTCAGAATAATTTCACCAAGAATTATAGGAACAAATGAAAAGAAATATTCATTTACAGTACGTTCAAATGTCGGGTCACTTATTCGTCCAAATAAAAAGTCTAACGGTATAAGACTGCTTAGTCGAACAGCAACAAATGAAAAAACACAGATATAACTTCTAACCATAAATTGCCGGTGCATTTTCAGGTTTTTGTTTTTTACTGACCACCAAGCGCAAAATGTTGTAAGGATGACTAAAATGGCCAGGATAAATAGAGAAACTCTACATGGGACACACGAACTGATTAGCGATAGCCGGATTGCGGATAATCCTGCAACAAATGCGCCGACTATGTAAATCTTACCAAGAAGTCGGTGAAAATTTAAAAATCTATTTCTTATCCCTTTGGAGAATTGAATGGGTCCGGAAAATAAAGCTAATGTCCCCCCAATTAAATGTATTCCTACCCAAAATGGGTTAGCATTAAAACTTTTGCTTCTAAATCCAGTCAGATAAACTACCACGTTTTCAGCGAAAAAATATGTTGAAAGTCCAATTATAATTGTCCAGGATGCTATAACAAGAAGTTGTTCAAGATGTTTCATGTAGTTCGCATGCTTTATTGTTTAGATCGTCTTCAACGCTTGCCACTAACGAAAACACCGGCAATTGCGGAGTGTCTGATCGAATGCACCTGGGAGGCTAAAAGAAATGATCCTACCCAGGCGTTGTACTAGATATTTTTTGTGTGCTTGAAGTGGCTTTGTCCAAAGCTAAGAAAGAACAGACAAGACCTGCCAGGGATAGTAAACACCTTATCCAGCCCATTCTTCCCCATTCAGATGCCGCCTTTTTGAGCGTTTCTTTATCGGGAAGTTGTTTTGAAAGAAACATCAAGTCATTTCTGGGATAAAAATAGGTAAACGTTAAAATCATTGAGGATATATAGCAAAGTAATGCAATACCCAAAAACATCCGAATGGAAGTTGATCTTTTCCAGAATAAACTCAATGCCAACACAACCAAAAGCATATTTGTTGGGTCTACCAGCTGAAAGAAAGTCCCTGGATTGGCAACTACAAAAAAATCTCTGGTTGCAGTTATGGATTGAGGTATATTACTTTCCCAGTTAGCTGCATTAACGATGGAATTATAGACGAGGGTAAAAAACAATCCGCTTGAAAATGCAACGGCTGCGTATAGAACTATTTTTCTCATATTTCGACCTTTTTATTTTTGCAAAGCTATTTATGAGAAAAAAGCTGTGATAGTATAAAAACGACAAAATCAAATTTTGTCCCAGTTCTGAAACTGTATATGTTCTTCCGATAATTCTTTGTGTAAGATTGTAGGTATGAGCTTGGCAAATTCCTTAAAGTCTTTTATAAAGTGTGTTTGATCGTAATAACCAACTTCATATGTCAAGTCTGGCCAGGAGATGACTGATCTGCTTTCGAGCATTTTATATGCTTTATGAAATCTGGTTATTCGTGCATACATTTTGGCAGGCATGCCTAATCGTTCTTTGCATTTTCGCTCAAAATTACGAATACTCATACAAGCCATTCTAGCAATCTTGTCCATACTTGTATTGTAGTTTACCAACAGGTGTTGAAGGGCAAAATCAATAGGTAACGGTTCTTTTACCTGCGAAAGTTTTCTGAGAAAATAGGATTGTACAATACTATCTAATTCGTTTAAAGAAATAGTGTCGTGCGATTTATCTAAAAGTTCTTCTATCTCCCTACCTACAACTTCTCTGGCACTGTAACCATTGTCAAATAGCTCCGTGATCGGAATATTCAAAAACCGGTTTAGCCCTCCGGGCTGAAAAATAATTGATACGGTTTTATGGCTTTCTTGCACCAATAGTTTGAAGGGGGTAATTTGTGCTCCCATCAATGTACAAGAGGTAACTGTATTGAAATTGTTCTCGCCAGATTTTTTGGATTTAAGCCGTGTATAAAGATTTATGAACATTGCCTGGTCGGGCGAGGGCATATAATTACCTTCTAGGCTAACAGGAATATTACCGAAATCAGCTTCAATAATAACGATATGCCGTATCAATGAATGTAATGCAGGATGAATCTTGCAATGTTCTGTGCGGATATTTGGTATCGGGTTATTCATCATTTAGTGACAGGAGCAATGATTACAATTTTATTCTTTTTTTGTTTGATATTTGTTTTAGCGGGGATTCCAAGATTGTCGCTAACGAGTAGAGCTTTATGCAGGTTGCGATTTGCAAATAGCTGATATTAGAATATCAAGCATCTTTTGCACGCCGTTACTGCGTTAAGTTAAGTAACCAATTTCTAGTCTCAATCATTAATGGATGTTGGCCTACTTGATCCGGCGCAAAATCACTAATCTCCTGAATCTTGAACTCAACAGTGTCCATCAGCATAGTACTAACACTATAAACCCGTTCTGATTTTTTGTCTCTAACAAAGTTCAGCAATTCGATTACAGCACACGATACATTTAATGAATATCTACATTCGTCAAAGTCCTCTGTGTCAGGTGTGATAATTTCTACTGCCATTAGTAAGTCGTTAATCTCTTCTATATTGTAGTTATTTGCTTTTGAATATACCTCATAATCAAAAAATAGTTTCTTGCAAATTGACAAAGAAAAATTGATCTGATTAGAGTATGAAAGTTCAGCTATTAGGCGCTTTATTTTATTATCAAACTGTTCGTAGGTCATGTTACGTAATGGCATACAATGTAAGCGGCAGTAATGATTTAGAATGATGCTACCCAATTTTCAAACTCTTTTGCCAATCCGTCCGGGTTTGCTTGATTAGTCCATAAAACAGGTTTGTCATAATACTCAAGTTCATGAACGATAATTGGAATATCCTTTCCAAACTTTACCGTAATAACTCCGTCGCTATGAAGTTTTCGTGCATGAGATATAACAATTTCAATAAACTTATCTTTGATTTTTTGCCCCATTAAGTCTGTTGTATCAAAATCGTCTTCTACTTGCTCGTCCGAATAATAATAAGGAGTGTTTTTTACCCATTCAGAAACTGGGTCAAAGTCATACCCTCCAATTATTAGCGCCTCATTTTGAAGCCAAAATGCAAAGTTCCATTTTGCTTCGTCTCCGTCCGAAGCAATTGGCCATTTAGGTTCTTGTCCCGGAGTGGGGGAGCAAGAATGCCAACGCTCAATTGTGTTATAACCTACAGTCAGCATAGGTTGCCTTGGGTCATCATCATCATTGTGCACATAAAATGACAAGATATAAATTTCTGGAACTATTTCATTGTCAATTTGAAATATTGCCTTTTTGATTTTTTCGTAAGTGTCTTGAATAAATTTTATGTCTGTCATAAAGGGTGTTTGATTATTGCCGCTTACGACGGACACGGCTTGGCGACAAGGCGGTAGTTGAAATTATACAGCCGTTACCGCTGCTTAATTTATAATTAAAAGCTTTTTTACATTCTATTGCCCGTCCTTTTTCATTGGCCTGAACTGATGCTCCATAACAAATAAAATGGTGAATTTATGAGCGTCCCGCTGCCATTATTGCCAAACCGACTGTTGTACGCCGTTATCATGTCTGTCGTTGCAGTTTGTCTAAAGCGATTTTATATTTTTTTATATAAGATTCGGGAAGCAGATCCTTTTCTGCTCTGTCAATACACTTTATAAATTTTACATAGTCTTTCTGATGCCAGGCATTGTCAGCCCCTTGAATATTTTGTAAGTGACTGATTCTTCTTGTATATTCTCTTGATTGACGTTCCGAAAATTCATTAAGATTCTTAAATGACTCTTTGTCGCCCAATAAAATAAGCTTTCCTGAAGTTTTAAAAAATGAAATCAGATTGTCAATTGTCAGCGTCGATTGAAATTGAAATCTGTCGTCTTTAAAAACATCTTTTACTAAAATGGGTGTCAACTCAACTAAAGATTTAGATTTTTGTCCAACGTGAGTATAGAATAAGTATTCAAGGTTGGCGTATGCAATAGTTATAATTGCTGATTTTGAGGAATACTCAATATAGTGCTGTTCTTTTTTTGTCACTGAAAAATTATTGCCAGTAAGAAATTCAGTTAGTGGATATAGTGACTGGTCAAAGTTCATAGGGGGGCTGTCTGAATGGCGTACAACGTAAATTATTTACGCAATTAGAGGCTGTTTTGGTGAATTATAATAATTGAAAATGAACAGGGTTATTTGCGTTGCGGTGGGTTGTCATTGCGTAAATCCGATTTTTTGTGCGATTAGGTGGTTGCTGTTTAATTGTACTGGGAAACAGTATGAAAGTCTCTTATTTTTTAATTACATGTACCAGCAGAAATTTACTTGTTTTTTCGTACGAGTTTTATGGAATGCTTCGCCACATGAGTCCCATCTAATGGGAATCAAAGAATTAGTATTGACAATATAGCCATTCTGAAGATTTCCTGCAAGCAGGTCAAAAAAAATAAGGTCTCAACCCGGCTGCAATGCACAGGTGGAGACCTTTCAAAAATGATCTTAGTTACCCCAACGTATTATCTTCCTTTCTTGCCCATCATCATGGGAGAATGCGTAAGAATCAAACTCACCTGCACCCGGCCCAATCGATCAGATGGTGCATTGGCCAGGTCCTGCCCTTCCTTACTCCGCCATTCGCGATCCTGGAAGCTTCCTATATAAGCTGCCTGAAGACCTATTGAGGCACCTTTCTCCTTGGGAGAAAACAGGTTTAGTCCCAGTCCGAGTTTATAATTGAAAAAAGAATTATTAAATGCGATGGAAGAGATTCCATTCTGTACCACCGGGGATTGTAATACATCATCAAAATCAACATTGGAATTATCGCGATAGAACTTCGCCTGGTACCACTCATACCCAATACCGGCAATCGGATACAGCATTACCCGTTCCTGTTTCAATAAATCATAGCCGAAATCAGCGCCAAGTCCGGCAAATCGGGTCGTACTGCTTTGTCTGTTACGATCCCCGCTCATGCTGCTTCCCAGGGTAATATTCGACATGGAAATAAAACGGTTACGTTCCTTCATCCAGCCTAATTGTAATACCCCTGTATAATCCCGCAGGGAGCGATACTGTGGAAAGTTCGCCAGTCGGTTATTCAATCCGTCAAATTCCTGAAATCCCACGCCAATTCCAATACTGCTCATTGGCAGATAGTTGTTCCAGTTCTTTTTCTTTTGTGCCATTGTAGTTCCGCCAACCAATAGGGCAGCAGCCAGTATCCATGCTTTCATACTATATAGTTTGGTATCCCTTAACAGCCATCACTCATTAAGGTTCTTATTTTTCGCAAAATGAAGCACGGGTTAACACAATTTTTGCAGATATTTAAGCAAAAAATGCGTCGAACCAAGCTTGCCATCCTGGGATCCGGATTTATTGCAGATATCCATATCGAAAGTTATCATCGTTTTATACCTGAGGCAGAAGTGGTTGCCGTTTATTCCCGGGACCTCTCCAAAGCAAGAGCATTTGCAGATAAACATAAGATTTCACAGTTTTATTCGGATATCGATGAATTATTGGAAAAATCAGGCGCAGAGGTGATTGATATCTGTCTGCCGAATTTTTTACACTGTACTGCCACCCTTAAAGCCGCTGCAGCCGGTAAACATATCATTATTGAAAAACCACTGGCTGTTACACTCGAAGAAGCCGATACCATGATTGATGCCTGCAAAAAAGCCAGGGTCAAATTGATGTACGCAGAAGAACTTTGTTTTGCCCCTAAATACGAACGGGTGCGCCAAATGGTGAAGGAAGGCGGAGTGGGAGATATCTATATGCTGAAGCAGGGTGAAAAACATTCTGGTCCGCATAGCGACTGGTTTTACGATAAAAACCTTTCCGGCGGCGGTGTGCTGATGGATATGGGCTGCCATGCCATTGCCTGGTTTCGCTGGATGCTGAATAATTGTAAGGCAGTAAGTGTCTATGCCACCATGGCTACTGTATACCATAAAGGCCGAACTGTTTGTGAAGACAATTCTGTAGTAATTGTAGAGTTTGAAAATGGGGTTGTAGGTGTTGCTGAAAACTCCTGGGCTAAACATGGCGGTATGGATGATCGGGCTGAAGTGTATGGAACCGGCGGTGTGGTCTACGCCGATCTGTTTATGGGGAATGCTGCCCTATCGTATAGCAAACACGGGTATGGATATGCTATGGAAAAAGCAGACACTTCCATCGGCTGGAGTTTTACCATTTTTGAAGAAGTATTTAATCAGGGATATCCGCATGAATTGAAACATTTCATTCACTGTGTGCAAAACGATACAACACCTTTGGTTACCGGAGAAGATGGCCGTGCTGTGTTGGAAATTATTTATGCAGCTTATGCATCTGCAGCTGAGGGAAAGAAGATATATCTGCCCTTCCATCCAAAGGTCGACCGGCCAATTGATTTGTGGTTGAACGGAAGGAAGTAGTGAGCTAAATTATAACCAACCCACTCCTGAAATATTCCATAGTTTGGTTATTGAATTGTATCTCTGACTAATCCATCACTAAACCATCACTCAAACACCATCTATCCCGCACCACCACTGATAAATCACTGATGGTTGAGTGATGGTTTAGTAATGGATTATTCACCTCGGCCAAAATGGCGCGTACAATGAAAACAGGTTTCTGTCAACCCTTCTCCGATGCTTCGTACCTGCCTAAAACGGAGGCCCGTACTTTTGTTCAAAAATCCCGCATCTGCTGCACAGTATTTGTGTCAGTTATAATTGTAGAACTATAGAACTTCTACTTCAACTACCTTAGTAAACAGATTCATTTAAAACTATAAATATGACCCTATTCCTTGAAAAAGATTACCAAACGCTCTCTGCTAAAGCTGCAGGGCATTTACTGCAACTGACCCGAGACAAAAAACAACCTCTGATTTGTGTGGCATCCGGTGACAGTCCGGCCGGACTTTACAAGGAAATAATCGCCCAAAAGACGGCAGCTGAAACCAACTCCTGGAATTTCGTTGGGCTCGACGAATGGCAGGGTATGAATGCAGGCGATGAAGGCTCCTGTCAATGGCATCTCCATCAGCAATTGTTTAAACCGCTGAATGTGGACGCAGAAAAAATCTGCTTTTTTGATGGAAAAGCATCCTCAATGGAAATGGAATGCCAGCGGGTGGATCAATTTATTGCTAACCAAGGAGGTATCGATATCGCCATTATCGGGCTGGGTTCCAATGGTCATATCGGGATGAACGAACCCCAACGCGATCCCACCCTAACGGCACATATAGCCGAACTGGATCCCATTACCATCAAAACAGCGCAGAAATATTTTAAGCAGGAAACAAAGATCACCGGCGGTCTCACGCTGGGCATTGCGTCCATCCTGGCAGCTAAACATATTTTCCTGATCGTATCGGGTGCCCACAAATCCGGTATTATTAAACAATTGATGGAAACCGAACCCACTCCTGCTTTACCGGTTACCTGGTTGAAAAACCATCCATCTGTTTACCTCTACCTCGATGAAGCCGCAGCCTCCGAATGGAAAAAAAATACCCATGCGTAATAAACGAATCGGCATTGATATTGGTGGTACCGGTATCAAAGCAGCACAGGTAGAAGAGGGGCAGGTGCTTAACAAACTCGAATGGCCCGTATTGGCAAGCGGCACAAAAGAAGAAGTGGTTGATCAGGTGAACCAATTGATTCGTTCCATTGGTGTTGAAGGTGTTTCAGGCATTGGTATCGGGGTACCCGGACTTGTAAATCCACGTACCGGAATCGTTTATGACGTTATGAATATCCCCGCCTGGAAAAAATTGGATCTCAAAACCATTTTGGAAAACGAATTCCATATTCCTGTTGCCTTAAACAACGATGCCAACTGTTTTGCCTTAGGTGTTTACCAGCAACGTAAAATAAAAGAACGAACTTCCCTCCTGGGTGTTACCATCGGAACCGGATTAGGAACCGGAATTATCCTGGATGGCAAACTGGTATCCGGATTACACGGCGGGGCAGGAGAATTTGGACTGATCGAATACCGAAATCATGACCAGGAATATTATGCAAGTGGAAGATTCTTTGAAAACATCTACAATGAAAACGGCAAAAGAATGTACGAGCTTGCGCTGGCAGGCGATCCTGCCGCATTAAAAATGTACGCAGAACTTGGCATGCATATTGGAAACGCGTTTAAAACTATGCTCTATGCACTTGATATAAATTATTTTATCATCGGTGGTTCAGTTGCAGCAGCCTGGCCTATGTTTAGAGAAGCAACCCTGCAGCAACTTAGCAGCTTTGCGTACAGTCAGGCTGTCGAAAACCTGGTTATTGAAATTTCAGATACAGCAGACGCCGGAATCATCGGTGCTTCCGCTTTGATTATGCAGTAAAAACCTTAATTATGCGCGCAGTTTTTTTCCTCCTTCTTCTCCTACCTTCTTTTTTATCGGCACAACAGGTTACTTCTAAAGAAATTACAGAATGGGAGAATCAGGCAAAAAATAGTACCATCATCCGTGATGATATGGGAATCCCGCATATCTACGGAAAATCAGATGCCGACGCTGTTTTTGGTTTGCTCTACGCCCAGTGTGAAGACGATTTTGCAAGAGTTGAAATGAATTATATCGAAAAGCTCGGGAGGCTCGCTGAGGTGCAGGGTGAATCCAAACTCTATGATGATTTGCTGATCCGGTTAATCATAGATTCTGCCGAAGCAAAGCGCGATTATGCAAAAGCTCCTGTCTGGTTGAAAAAATTATGTCAGGCATTTGCAGATGGCATCAATTATTATCTGCATAAAAATCCTTCCGTAAAACCTGCCTTATTAACCCGTTTTCAACCCTGGTATCCATTGTTGTGGACAGATGGCAGTATTGGTGCCATCAGTACCGCCGATATAAATTTGCAGGAAGTAAAACAATTGTACGATTCTGCATCTCCGTTAGTAAGATCTGAATCAACAACATTTTCTTCTTCAGCTCATACTGTATTCGAAGAACCAGTTCCAACCGGCTCCAACGGATTTGCTATTGCACCTTCCCAATCGGTCAGCGGGAAAGCACTACTTTACATTAATCCGCATGTCAGTTTTTATTTCCGTCCGGAAGTGCATATGGTTTCTGAAGAAGGTTTAAACGCCTATGGTGCGGTCACATGGGGACAATTTTTCATTTACCAGGGCTTTAATGAAAACGCTGGCTGGATGCACACATCCTGCTATGTAGATGCGGCCGATACCTATATTGAAGATGTTGAAGAACGCCCCTATGGATGGGCCTATCGGTATGAAGGAAAGCTTCGCCGGGTAAAAACAAAATCCATTCCCCTCCGCTATAAAAACAGCGAAGGATGGCAGCAAAAAAATATTGTAGCCTACTATACACATCATGGTCCTATTATGGCCAAACGCAATAACCAGTACCTGAGCATGAAAGCGGATAACCGGCTTATGGAGGGCTTGATACAATGCTGGAATCGCACCAAAGTACATGGATTGGCAGATTTTAAAAAGACCCTCGACCTTAAAGGAAATATTTCCAACAGTACAGTATATGCTGACAAAGAAGGCAATATTGCCTATTGGCATGGTAACCGGATTCCGAAAAGAAATCCCGCTCTGGACTGGACCCAACCAATGGATGGAACCACCAAAGCAACCGAATGGCAGGGCTACCATTCCATTAATGAAACGGTTCATCAGATCAATCCGCCTAACGGATGGTTGCAGCATTGCAACTCCAGTCCCTTTTTTATGTCGGGAAAGAACAGTCCCAATCCGGCTGATTTTCCTGTCTATATGGCTCCCGATGGGGATAATTTTAGGGGGATCAATGCTGTCAGAACAATTTCTGAACAAGGCAAATTTGATCTCGACCAGTTAATCAAAGCTGGCTATGATCCGCGACTGGCGGCATTCGAAGAGCTGATTCCTGCTTTAATAAAGAGTTTCGACAACAGCCTGCAATCGAACGATACGCTTTTTGCCTGGCTGGCGGGTCCCATTACCGTGCTGCGAAACTGGGATTTTAAAACAGATACCAGTTCCATCGCCACCACCCTTGCTGTTGAATGGGGGCAGCGGATTCTTCCAACCCTGATGGCCATAAAAGCTGCGGATGGAAAACAACCTGATCTGGTTCAAAGGGTTCGAATTTACATCAGGCAGGTACCGGCCAGAGAACAGCTTCAGGTGCTCTATGCCACCATTACTGACCTGCAGGCGCGATACGGTAAATGGCAATTGCCCTGGGGTTCCATCAATCGATTTCAACGAATTTCGCCAGCTATCGAACTGGAATTTGATGATACTAAAACAAGTTATCCGGTTGGATTTGCTTCCGGTACCTGGGGCATGTTGCCCTCCTACAACAGCCGTATTTTTAAGGGAACTAAAAACCGATATGGAATCCATGGTAACAGTTTTGTCTGTGCAGTGGAATTTGGGGATAGAGTAAAAGCCAAAGCCCTGCTGGCAGGCGGACAAAGCGGAGACCCTGGTTCCCCACATTTCAACGACCAGGTCGAAGCCTATAGCACCGGCCGTTTCCGTGATGTTCTGTTTTACAAAGAGGATGTGATGAAGAATGCCGAACGCACCTACCACCCCGGTAACTAATTCACCGGTCGGGTGCCACCCGACCGGTGCCACCCGACCGGTGAAGAAAACTCCCTAAAAACATTTTTAGGCTCATCTAATTATTTGGAGGATTTCAGTTATTTTTATGCGTGATGAAGCAATTAGAACAATTCTTTTCTGAAATCGGACCGGTTCAGTCCGCTTTGATCGCCACCACTTTTACCTGGCTGGTTACTGCAGCAGGAGCATCCCTGGTATTTTTCTTTAAAACGATCAAACGAAGCATTTTTGATGCCATGCTCGGGTTCACCGGCGGCGTAATGGTAGCTGCCAGTTTTTGGTCGCTCCTGGCACCGAGTATAGAATACTCGGAAAAAATTTACCCTGACTTCCCCTGGATGCCGGCTGCTGTCGGCTTTTTAGTGGGTGCCCTTTTTATATTCGCGCTGGATAAATTCATGCCCCATCTGCATATCAATTTTGGCGATGATGAATCGGAGGGGATGAAAACCAAATGGCATAAAACAACCCTCTTGCTGCTTGCTATTACCCTGCATAATATTCCGGAAGGATTAGCAGTAGGAGTGCTTTTCGGCGCAGCTTCAATCGGAGTGGGCGATCAGTTGATCCCCGCCGCTATTGCCCTGGCTTTCGGTATAGGCCTGCAGAATTTTCCAGAAGGAATGGCCGTTGCAATGCCCTTACGCCGGCACGGTGTAAGCCGCTTAAAAAGCTTCTGGTACGGTCAGCTTTCCGCCATCGTTGAGCCGGTAGCCGGTGTATTGGGTGCTGTAGCTGTCATTTATATGCAACCCGTCCTGCCCTTTGCCCTTGCGTTCGCAGCCGGTGCCATGATTTATGTAGTGGTGGAAGAAGTAATCCCTGAAACCCAGCGCGATAAATACACCGATGTCGCCGTACTCGGTTTTATTGGAGGTTTCGTAGTGATGATGGTACTCGATGTTGCCCTTGGGTAACAATTATCACGTTTCAATTCAGGAGGATATCCCACTTTTACCAAAATATCCATCCCAATGATCAAAACAATTCTTCAGAAATACGGACTCATCCTGCTTGGTGTACTGATTGGCGGTATTGCCGGTTATATTTATTATAGCACTATCGGATGCGTTTCAGGTACCTGCGCCATTACGTCCAAACCCATTAACAGCACCGTTTATTTTGCCGTGATGGGAGGCCTTTTGGGAAGTTGGAAGTGGGAAGGGAGAAGCAAGAAGTGAAAAATAAAAAATTAAAAGAACTATATGCGGAAAATCCTTTTACTATTTCTGGTTGTTTTCATTGGAACAATCAATCCTGCGGGGGCACAATCCGCAGCCATAAAACACCGGCTCGTTATTCAACTGAATACCGGTGATACCCTCATCTGGAACGGGATGATGAAAAACCTAAAAAACCTGAAAGCAGGATGGGGTGATTCAGTGCAGGTGGAAGTGGTGGTTCATGGTCCGGGTATCCAATTCATGATGAAAGAAAAAACAACACAGGCAATAGGAATAGCCACATTCAAAAAAATGGGAATCGAATTTGTTGTCTGCGAAAATACCATGCGTGAACGAAATGTATCCAAAGAACAACTCCTGCCCGAAGCCGGCTTTGTAAAAATGGGCGTAGGAGAAATTATATTGAAGCAGGAGGCAGGATGGAGCTATATGAAGATGTGAAAGGTGAAAGGTGAAAGACTTCTTATTTCAGCCTTGGATCATTGAAGGTATCGCCATTCCGGATATCACCAGACTCATATCCTTTCTTAAACCAATACATGCGTTGTTCGGATGTACCATGGGTAAAGGATTCGGGAACAATATAGCCCTGGGATTGTTTTTGTAACCGATCATCTCCAATGGCATTGGCAGCCCGCATGGCTTCCTCAATATCATTCGCGTCCAACAGGTTTTTGTTGGCTGTATGATGTGCCCAAACACCGGCTAAAAAATCTGCCTGTAATTCAAGCATCACAGAGTACTTGTTGTATTCCTCCGCACTCAATTGCTGTCTTAATTGGGAAAGCTTCTGAGTAGTGCCTAACAAGGTTTGGATATGATGTCCCACTTCATGCGATACCACATAGGCCATCGCAAAATCACCAGGCGCACCAAAACGCTGAGATAATTCATCATAGAAAGAAAGATCGATGTATAATTTCTGGTCACCCGGACAATAAAACGGACCACTTGCAGCACTTGCATTTCCACAGGCAGACTGCACTGCTCCGGTAAATAGCACCAGGGTCGGTTCCTGATACTGTGCGCCATTTTCAGCAAACACTTTATTCCAGACATCCTCCGTTTCGGCTAATACCACTTTCACAAATGCTGCCATCTCATCTTCCCTGGCTTTTGCTTCCGTGCTCATAGGAGCGCTGCTTCCACCAGGAGGTTGTAACTGAGAAACATCCACATTGCCACCGGTGAATAAATTGAATAGCAAAACAATAATTCCTATTATTCCGCCACCAACGGCCACCGGTCCGGCCATTCCTCTACGATCTTCCACATTTCCGCTTTCGCGTCTTCCTTGCCAGCGCATAGTTTCTATTTAGTAACAAATTAAGCAGAAAATGCATACCCTCGATTGGTTACATTTGAATAATTTTAGCACTTTTTAGAAATAAGCAACATGAATCGATTGAAATGGTGTCTGGTAGTGGCAATCAGCCTTTGTACAAATGGACTGACAGCGCAGCAAGTGAATCCCCTTGATTATGTAAATCCGTTGATGGGAACCCAATCTCTTTTTAGTTTGTCGAATGGAAATACCTATCCTGCCATTGCCAGGCCCTGGGGAATGAATTTCTGGACACCCCAAACCGGTAAAATGGGCGATGGCTGGGCTTATGTTTATACTGCTGAAAAAATCCGGGGCTTCAAACAGACCCACCAGCCATCTCCCTGGATGAACGATTATGGCCAGTTCTCTATCATGCCTGTAACGGGATCACTTGTTTTTGATCAGGATAAAAGAGCCAGCTGGTTTTCGCACAAAGCCGAAACCGTTGCACCGGATTATTACAGTGTTTATCTCGCTGACTTCGATGTAACAACTGAAATCACCGCTTCAGAAAGAGCAGCACAATTTCGCTTCACCTTCCCGAAATCCGATAGTTCCTTTATTGTTATAGATGCATTTGATAAGGGATCCTATGTGAAAATTATTCCGGCTGAACGAAAAATTGTTGGATATACCACCAAAAACAGCGGCGGTGTTCCTGCCAATTTCCGTAACTATTTTGTCCTTCAGTTTGATCAGCCTTTTTCTTTATCAGCCACCTGGCATGATTCCGTTCTCGTCAAAGATCAACTGGAAATGAAAGCCGACCATGCAGGTGCCATCGTTGGATTCAAAACGGTAAAGGGGCAAAAAATCGGACTCAAAGTAGCGTCCTCTTTTATCAGCGAAGAACAGGCACTGCTGAATTTGCAAAGAGAAGTTGGAAAGGAAAGTTTTGATCAAACCAGAAAAGCATCACAGGCTATCTGGAAAGATATCCTGGGTCGGGTGCAGGTTTCAGGTGGAACAGATGAACAATTAAGAACCTTCTATTCCTGCCTGTATCGCACCGTATGTTTTCCTCAAAAACATTACGAATACGATGCGTCCAATAATATTGTGCATTACAGTCCGTATAACGGAGAAGTACTTCCCGGTTATATGTATGCAGGAACCGGTTTCTGGGATACGTTCCGTGCATTATATCCACTGCTGAACCTGCTCTATCCCTCCATCAATAAAGAAATGCAGGAAGGACTAATCAATGATTATAAAGAAGGTGGATTTTTACCCGAATGGTCGAGCCCGGGTTTCAGAAGTGTAATGGTGGGTAATAATTCTGCTTCGGTTGTTTCGGATGCCTATATGAAAGGCCTGCGTGGTTATGATATCAATAAGCTCTATGAAGCGTTGCTGAATGGCGCCAATAACGAAGGTCCACTGGATGCCGTTGGAAGAAAAGGCGTGAAGTATTACAATGAGCTGGGTTATGTTCCGTACGATGTAAAAATCAATGAAAATGCTGCCCGTACATTGGAATATGCATACGATGATTTTACCATTTGGCAACTGGCTAAAAAACTGAATCGTCCAAAAGATGAAATTGCTTTATATGAAAAAAGAATGCTGAACTACCGGAATCTCTTCGATCCTGAAACCAAATTGATGCGCGGTAAAAACCAGGATGGAAAATTCCAGACACCCTTTAATCCGTTGAAATGGGGCGATGCATTTACAGAGGGAAACAGCTGGCATTATAGCTGGAGTGTTTTCCATGACATACAGGGACTCATCAACCTGATGGGAGGATCTTCGACCTTTATAAAAATGCTGGATTCGGTTTTTGTGATGCCGCCTCTTTTTGACGACAGCTATTATGGTTTCCCAATTCATGAAATCCGTGAAATGCAGATCATGAATATGGGACAGTATGCACATGGGAATCAGCCCATTCAGCATATGCCTTATCTCTATAATTATGCCGGACAACCATGGAAAACACAATATTGGGTAAGAGAGGTGATGAACCGCATGTACAAACCCACACCCGACGGGTATTGTGGTGATGAAGACAATGGTCAAACCTCCGCCTGGTATGTATTTTCTGCCATGGGATTTTATCCGGTTTGTCCGGGTACCGATGAATATGTTTTGGGTACTCCCTTATTCAAGAAGATGACACTCCGACTTGAAAATGGCAAACAGGTTTCCATACAGGCACCAGCCAATTCAGCAGCAAATAAATATGTGAAGGAGTTGAAATGGAATGGAGTGTCAAATGCAAACAATTATTTGAAACATGGCGAGTTAATGAAAGGCGGAATATTGCAATTCAGTATGCAGGCGATGCCGGATACAAAAAGAGGAACAGATAAAAAAGCCTTTCCCTATTCTTACTCCGCTAAATAAATTACCATGTCATCCAGAAGAAATTTTATACAGAAAACGTCAATTGCTGCCGCAGGTTGGTTCCTTCTGCCTAAGGAAGGATGGTCGTTAAGTCTGAATGGGTTTGAAAGCAAACGGCCACCCCTAGCCGAACGTAATTTTACAAGCGATGCAGTGGAAGCAACCATTCAACAGGTAAAGAAAAAAATCGCCGATCCCGAACTGGCCTGGTTATTTGAAAATTGTTTTCCCAATACACTGGATACTACCGTTGAATTTGAAACTATTGATGGCAAACCAGACACCTACGTGATTACCGGTGACATTGACGCCATGTGGCTGCGCGATAGCACTGCTCAGGTATGGCCATATCTTCCTTTAATCAAAGAGGATAAAAAGTTGCAGACCCTGATAGCTGGTGTAATTAACCGGCAGAAACATTGTATTGAACTAGATCCTTATGCCAATGCATTTTATAAGGATGTGACCAAAGAAAGTGAGTGGAAATCGGATATAACAACCATGAAGCCGGGCATTCATGAACGCAAATGGGAAATTGATAGTTTGTGTTATCCAATCCGGCTGGCCTTTCATTACTGGAAATTAACCGGCGATACATCTGTACTGGATGCAGCATGGGTGAATACCATCCGTCTAACGGTAAAAACATTCAAAGAGCAGCAACGTAAAACCGGTGATGGACCTTATACTTTTCAACGTTCCACTTCCTGGGCCACGGATGGAGTGCCACTAAGTGGTTATGGATATCCGGTGAAACCGGTTGGACTAATCTGTTCTGTATTTCGGCCAAGCGATGACTCCACTTTGTTTCAGTTCCTCGTTCCTTCCAATTTTTTTGCAGTAATAAGTCTGCGCCAGGCTGCTGAAATGCTGACTGCATTAAAACTGGATGCTGCATTAGCAGCAGAATGCACAGCACTTGCAACAGAAGTGGAAAAAGCCCTTCAACAATACGCGGTGGTTACGCACCCCTCTTTCGGAAAAGTATATGCTTTTGAAGTAAATGGATTTGGTAGTTACCATTTGATGGATGATGCCAATGTGCCCAGTCTGCTTTCGCTCCCTTATCTGGGTGCGGTGAAACCAAACGATCCCGTATATTCGAATACAAGGCGTTATATCCTGTCAACTGAAAACCCCTTTTTCTTTAAAGGAAAAGCAGCCGAAGGGATTGGCGGTCCGCATGGCGGAAATCATACCATCTGGCCAATGAGTATTATTATGCGCGGACTTACTTCCCATGATGTAGCGGAGGTTAAGAAATGTTTGCAGATGTTGAAAGCAACGCATGCCGGGACTGGCTTCATGCATGAGGCGTTTCATAAAGATGATCCAACAAAATTCTCGCGGAAATGGTTTGCCTGGGCAAATACGCTGTTTGGAGAACTAATTTTGCATACCAATAAAAAATACCCACAGCTATTGGCTGGAAGAATATAAGTAAGATGACAAAGCTTGAATCGGTTCGTCCCACTGCGGATGATTTTCCTGCCCTCACGGAGTTATGGGAAGCTTCTGTGAGGGCAACCCATCATTTTTTACCGGAATCAGATATTCTGTTTTTCAAACCATTGGTTCAAAATCAATACCTGGGTTTGGTTGAATTAGTGGCATTGAAGGAGCCTGAGGGAAAATTTCATGGGTTCCTTGGTGTGTTGAATGGCAAAATTGAAATGTTATTTATAGATCCGGAAAGCAGGGGACAGGGCTGCGGGAAACGGTTATTGCAGATTGCCCTGGAAGAATTGAAGGCTACCGAACTGGATGTGAATGAACAGAATGAGCAGGCAGTAGGCTTTTATCAAAAAATGGGATTTGAGGTAACGGGCCGTTCTCCGGTAGACGGAATGGGTAAACCCTATCCATTATTGCATATGAAATGTAAGAGCACCTGATTATTCTCCTTCCAGTAAATCAGGCCTTCTTTGTTCAGTACGCTGAACCGCCTGCTCGTAGCGCCATTCTTCTACTTTTTTGAGATCACCACTCAGCAGAATATCAGGTACTTTCCAGCCTCGGAACTCTGCCGGCCGGGTATAAACCGGAGGGGCCAGGAGATTATCCTGGAAGGAATCTGTCAATGCAGAGGTTTCATCGTTTAATACCCCGGGCAGGAGTCTGCCCACTGCATCCACCACTACCGCGGCTGCCAGTTCTCCGCCACTAAGCACGAAATCACCAATAGAGATTTCCATCGTTACAAAATGGTCGCGGATCCGCTGGTCGATTCCTTTATAATGCCCGCAAATAATAATCAGATTGCCCATCAAAGAAAGGCGGTTGGCTGTTTTTTGATCAAATCGATCCCCATCCGGTGTCATATAAATGACCTGTTCATAGGGGCGTTCTGCTTTTAATTGCTCAATTGCTTTTGCCAGCGGCTCACACATCATGACCATGCCGGCGCCTCCACCATATTGATAATCATCTACTTGTCCATATTCATTAACCGCCCATTGCCGGAGATGATGCACCACCACTTCCAAAATACCTTTTGTTTGCGCACGTTTCATTATGGAATGGCCCAATGGACTGTCCAACAATTCCGGAACAATGGATATGATATCAATTCGCATTTGGCAAAGATATTGGTTACATTTATCAACTTTGCGGCAACTAAGAATTCGGGAACCCATGCGTATGCGTAATTTATTTGTACTTGTTTTGCTGCTGGCATATATGATCGCCTGTAAACAGGCTGATCCGGAATTGCCAAAAATTGACCTGACTTATTCCGATTCCCTGTTTTTTAAGCAGGTAGGTACCCCTTATTCCATTGATCCCGTTACTAAACCTGCTGAATCCGGCTATTTCAAAGCCATTCCTTTGGGTTTGTCCATCGACAGTTTAACCGGGCGTATCAATATAAATGAAAGCGAAGGTGGAGTGCGCTATAAAATTTTTTATATCAGCACCGATCAGGAGACCGTACTGGATAGTGCAAAAATGGTTATTTCCGGAATTGATTACAGAGACAGTATCTACAATTTAAGCAGTGCCGGTTTGATCTTTGCCAACCCTATCTATAATGCGGATCCGGCGCTTCCACTGCCTTGTGCCGATGACGACGACGACGACGACGACGACGAGGAAGAGAATGACGACAACGATTGTGAATTTGATGAAAAAGATACGGATGATGATGGCGACGATGAGCTGCCGGGTGTAAACAATGATGGTTGTAAAGTAGATGTCGACAATGGAGTTATTGATTTGGCCGGTAGTTTTGCCGATGGATTCCTGGGTTCCAACCCGGCGAATGGTACCACCCGTGATTTTGAATTTTTCTATCGGATAACAGATGTGAGTAACCGAAGTTTACAGGCCATAACTGTTCGCTTTTATTATTTCAATTCCCGCGCAGATATTCCTGCAAGTTTGCTGGCAGAATTAGGAAACCGGGATGCACAGGCTAGAGACGTGGTACTGCGGAATCGGGATCAAATCATTCAACAACCACTGGTAACTGCTCCGGGTGTAGCGGGTTCCACCGAAATCATGCGGATTGCCAGGGAAATTACCAGTCGGCCTAAACGTCCGCCAATTATAATCCTTACCGGACGATAAGCAAATAGATTGTAGTTTAGTGGCGCTGGAATGTATGCGCAACGCTGCCCTTGCATATTGTTTATTTGTCCCGATCTTTCTGATCTGGAATGGATTTTCGCAATCCAGTCCGGAAATTGAAAAAGCCCGACAAGTATTTGAAAAGGCAGAATCCTATTATAATAGTGATTATCCAACGGACAGATCCGATAGTCTTGCCTTGATTCTATACCGGGAAGTTATTGAACTGCTAACTGTTCAGGCGCCTCATTTATCCATTCGGGGTGATGCCATGATCAAACGGGGGAATATTTTACAGGGACGAAGAAAGTTAGCAAATGCAGCTACAGAATACAGAAATGCCTTAGTCTGGTTTGATCAATCTGGCAAAGATTCTGCACTTTATTTTCAGGCCTGTCTTCATCTTGGTTCAAATTTTTATAACGGGTTTAAAATCGATAGTGCGAGATATTATCTGGAAAAAGCAGCTGCCCTTGCTATTGATAAACCCTTCTATCCTGATCTGGATGTGCTGTATAATTCACTTGGTGCGATGTATTTTCAGAGTTCCAATTATTTACAGGCAGGGAATTATTTCAAAAAAGCCAGATTGTTACTTGATCCCAACTCACCTGATTACAAAGAAACCTATAATGGTTTCTCCAATAATATTGCTATTTGCCATGCTGCACTTGATCAATATGATGAATCGCTGAACATCTATCAGAGCTTATTGAAGGATCCATATCTGAAAAACAGGGTCTTACAAAATATAGGGCATCTTTTTTTTGCAAAAGGAAACCCTGATAGCGCATTGTATTGGTTTAATCAGGTGCAAGCCGTTCAGAGTAATTCAATTGTTCGGATGTATCACGAAATGGCCAGGATTTATCTGGATAAGAAAAAACCGGAAAAAGTACTATTCTATCTCGATGAAGCGAACCGGCTGAACCAATCCCTTGGTGAAAGTCCTAAAGAGCGATCTGCTAACTTCCTTCTCAGAAGCCGCCTGGCTTTCAACCAAGCTGATTTCAAAGAAGCTCTTGAATTTATTGAAACCGGTTTGCGCGGTATCAATGAAAATAATGCGCCGCTTGTTTTATTTGAATTAGTGGAGCTGAAAGCGGATATCAATGCTGACATGTATGCAGCAACCAAACTGCCGGTTTATCTGGAAACTTCTGTTAAGGCGGTTTTGCAGGCAATTGAAACCGCATCCAATATTCGAAAAACCTATGACAATGATGAGGCAAAATTATTTTTTAATAATAATCAGCATCGAATCTATCATAAAGCTGCTGAACTGATTTATGAATGGTATCTGACTACCAATTTACCTGAGGCAATGGAGGCATTTTTTAAGGTAGAAGAACAGTATAAAGGTTCGGTATTGAATGACCAGTTGCGGGTATCGGGACAAAGAGCCGCTATGGCAGGAGATTTTAAACCCCTTCTGCAGGAGGAATATGAATTGAAGCAGAGTATGGCTTATTACTCTTCTCTACTCAATACACTGAAGGAGGAGGAAGAAATCAGCCGCATTGAAAAAGAAATGGTATCAACCCGCGTCGCTTTATCACGCCTGCAGAATAGATTACTATCAACTTCTGAAAAACAGGCATCTCCGGATTCGGTGCTTTCACTGGAAGAGTTTCAAACCAGCTTACAAAATAACCTGGCGGTACTTAGTTTTCTACAAACAGATTCAGGATTGTTTAGACTTGTTATAACGGATACGGACAGCCGATTGGATCGCATTCCTTTTGACGGAAAATTGAAAGAGAATCTTCAGCTTTATATAGAAGCGATACATACGCAGGAAGAAGGAGTTCGGTTTAAGGGAAGCCGTTCCGGATCACTTCTTTACCAGTTGCTCCTGGCACCTGTGGAGGACCTGATTAAAAAGCAGGAAAAATGCACCATATTGGCTGATGGTTTTTTGCACCTGCTTCCCTTTGAGGCACTTCCTGTGGATGCAGACCTGACTACGTATTTTCTGGATAGGAAAATGATCAGTTACCATATGTCCTTTGCTCAGGTCGGGAACAAAAGGATACCCAATGTTCAGGGACTTGCTGATTCTTCCTGGATTAGTTTCGCTCCGTTTCAGGAAGCAGATAGTAATATCCGGCAAACCGGATTAGCAGCGCTTCCTTACTCTGAAGAAGAAGCAGGTTTTGGCGCTGATCCGGGTTCATTTGTGAAAACGGCTGCTACAAAGGAAAATTTTCTTCGATATGCAGGAAATAAATCCATCTTACATATCGCTTCGCATGCTTCTTCCAACAAAGATGAAACTGGAAATTCCTGGATCAAATTTTATCCGGTTAATCCCGATTCAATTCTGGGCTATACCTTGTTTCTCCCGGAAATTTATCCCCTCCAGTTAAAGAGTACCGAGCTGGTCATTTTAAGTGCTTGTGAATCGGCGAATGGTATAGCCGCATCAGGCGAAGGTTTGCTAAGTTTGTCGAGGGCTTTTCTGTATGCCGGATCAAATGGAGTGATTGCCTCTTTATGGAAATCAGAAGATCAGGTAACGGCTTATATTATACGTAGTTTCCGCACTGAACTTCAGAAGGGAAATTCGGTTGAAGCTGCATTGCAGGCTGCAAAGCAAGAATTTCTTCGTGATCCTGCCATTCCGGTTCAATTTAAGCAACCCAATTATTGGGCGCATCTGATTTATATTGGAAATTGTGCAGATGAATCTGCCGGATTGGATTGGATCATATTCGGAAGTCTTATTCTTGCCTTTATGCTGGTAATGAGCTTTGTTTATTTCCGCAACAGATCCTCCAGTTCATTTAATTGATCTGCACTAATCTGATTATGATAAAGATGTTGCGGATCTGTTCGGATAATGCTGAATAATTCAATTGCTTTTTCAAGTGATCCGGCTTTCAGATAGGCAAGACCTCCATAAAATTGTGCTTCATCCTGAAAATGCGGATCAATACTGTTCAGGTTCACATCAAGAATAACTTGAAATGCCTGTGCAGCCTGGTTCCACTGTTCGAGCGCAGAATAACTCAGTCCGGCTAATAAATGATCCTGGTTATCCAGACCTGTCTTTTTTTCGTAATCGAGTATTAATGCACCAAACTGTTTTTTGCGATATAGTTCAACCATCGCATTAGCTTTATTTTCAGAACGATAAACAGGAACCTGATAAGGCTGGTAAATGACTGCATACAAGCTGCCTGCATCAGAAGGTTGTTCGGATTTCCAATAGAAAACACCTGCCAGTAAAATGATTGCAGCAGCTACACTGATCCATCTCATTATACTGGTCAGTCGGACACCGGAACCCTTTTTTTCCATCCTTGTTTCTTTCAGGAACTGCTCATGCAATAGATTCACCTGCGCAATTACAGGTGCCCTTTCCAGAAAAAGACTGGCTGCCTGATGCAGACGGATTTCTTTTTCCAGTTGCTCTTCCTGGTATTGTGGTGTCTGGTTTTTCAGCACCTCTTTTGAAATAGTTCCCTGTAAAAATTCATCCAGTAAATGATCAATAGGTAAATTAGGATTCATGGATGTCAGTACTTTTAAGTTGGTTAATTAAGGTTGGGTTGCTTAGCAGAAATTCTTTCAAACTTTTCATGCATTTGGATTTTTTATTTCGGATTGCCTGTTCACTTGCAAAGGATACTTTCTCCAGCAATTCGCGCATGGGTAGTTTTTCATAATAAAATCCAAGCAGGATGGATTTACAAACGGCTCCTATTGAATCAAATACCTGCAGCCAGATTTTTCTCATTTCTTTATTGAATAAACGGGCTTCTGCAGATTCGATGGTTGGTTCTGACTGATGGAAAATCTGTTGCCGTTTGTTTCTTCGTTCACTGCTTCTAATTTCTTCCAGCCAGAGGTTTTTTGCTATCCCAAACAGGTATGATTTGATGGAGCTTTCTCCTTTGAACCGGTTTTGCCGGATGGCATCTATAAAAACCAGGATGGTTTCCTGAAATATATCTGCAGCTTCTTCACTCGTAGCCCCCTTTGTTCGAATGAAGGTGGTCAGCAAATCAAAATAGGCATTATACAATTCTTTCACAGGGCGATTGATATCAGACAATTTTAAACCAAGTAATAGTTCAGCATCCGGTATCGGTGCTTTCTCTGCAGATATCTGGCGATCACTGTTGACCATAGTTGCTATTTTGTCTTCTAACAAATCAGTGTACAATTGGTTGCCTTCGGGAGATTGAATGTAACCGCCTGAAATAAAAATTATTGGCGGATAATACGCCCATCTTCCATTTCAATGATGCGGTTGGTGCGTTCGGCAAATTCAGGGTCATGGGTAACGATCAGCAGGCTTTGCTGGAATTCCTGCGCCAGTTGCTGGAAGGTATGAAAAACGATTTCGCTGTTCTTCTTATCCAGGTTTCCTGTTGGTTCATCACCCATCAGGATCCTGGGTTCATTTATCATGGCTCGTGCGATGGCTACCCGCTGCTTTTCCCCTCCTGACAATTGCCGTGGATTTTTATCTGCCAGTTTCGTAATATCCAGGGTTTTCAATAGGAAAAGAGAGCGTTCTTTTACTTCTTCAATGGGCTTTCTGGCCAGTTTTCGGGCAGGTAATATAATGTTTTCCATTACACTGAATTCATTCAACAGGTAATGAAACTGAAAAACAAAACCTATTTTTTCATTCCTTACGGCTGCCAGTTCCTTTTCCTTTAATCCGGTCATTTTTTTTCCATCTATATATAATTCTCCCTGATAATCTGTATCCATGGTTGATAAAATATAGAGAAGGGTTGATTTTCCACAGCCAGATTTCCCAATTACAGATACAAATTCACCCGACTGCACCTGGAAGTTGATATCTTTCAGCACATCTATTTTTACCGGATCGTAAAACTGCTTGTAAATATGTTTTGCTTCGAGTATAGTGGTACTCATATTATTTACCTCTGATAATGACAACGGGATCTATTTTACTGGCTTTTCGTGCGGGAAAATAACCGGCAAACCAGGTCGTGAATAAGGAGAATGCTCCGCCAATTAAATAATAAATCGGATTGTAGTTGATAGGATAGGTGGTTACAGTTGGAAGTGCCGCCGTGTTAAAAGGAATCTGGTCAATTAGAGAAGAAAGCAGATAGCCCATCAGCAATCCGGTTATACCTCCAAAAAAACCAATTCCCAAAGCAATAAGGATAAAGATCCGGTTTACATCAGTACCAGAAAATCCCGTCGCTTTCAGAATAGCAATGGAATCCATTTTTTCATAGATCATCATGTTGAGGATATTGTAGATTCCGAATCCGGCAACCACCAGCAGGGTTATGCCAACAGCATAGGAGATAATGGTTCGGATAGTGGTGCCCGTTTCAAACTGGGAATTGGCAGTTTGAATATCTTCGGCATCAATGGAAAAGATAGTACCGAATTCCCTGGCTAGTTTCGGGGCCAGGGAAACATCCGTAAGTTTGATTTGGATATCTGTTACATAATTGGCCGATTTTCCCAATAATTTTTGAACGGTTGTAATGGAAGCAAAACTCTGTGTCTTATCCAATTCCTGCAAACCTGATTGAAAATGGCCCACTACTTTTAATCGGAATTGTTCTCCCTGGGCAGTAGTAACCTGTACCATTTCTCCCACATCTGCCAATAATTTATCTGCTAAACCCTTACCTAATACAATACTGTTGGCAACGTTTTTTAAATCGGATGCTGTTCCCTTCACCATATAATCAGTAAAGAAAAACAACCTTGTTTCGGCTTCCACATCAATTCCATAAACAACGCCGGTAATATCCAGACTTCCTTCATTGAAGAAAACCTGCGATGTAATTTTGGGTGCAATTCCGAGTACCCGCTCATCCTGCACGATGCGATCCATAATTGCTTCACTATTATAAATTTCCTGCCGGCTATTGCCTGATTTTACAGACCGGATCATATGGTAGTTGGATTTAAATTCAGGAGCTATCTCCACCGGTTGTATACTATCCGGCCGAACTTCATTATACAAACGCACATGTGCCGTGCGGTTGAGAATCAGGCCGTCCAGCAGCTTATTCAATCCCGTCATAAAACTGAGCAGGGTAATAAACATGGTGATACTGAAGGTTACACCTATAGCTGCTACCAGGGTTTGTTTCCATCTCGCCATCAATAAAGAATAGGCGATCTGTATGATCAGTTTGCTGCTCATTTTAATGGATCAAGTAGTTTATCACTCATGGATATGCCATCCAGAATTTCCACTATCTGATAATCTTTCAGTCCGGTTTTTACTTTTCTTTTTTCTTTATTTTCCAATAAAACAAAAGAGTCCTGTACCAGGTAGTTTCTGGGAATTGTAATCGTTTTTTCTTTGGTTTGTATTACAATGTTTGCTTCAGCTGAAAGATTTGGATACAGTTTATCCGGTGCGTTGATGAAACTGGCTTCAACAAGGAAACTACGGGTTCGTTCATCCATAATGGGATCAATCCTGGTAAGGGTTGCTTTATAAATCTTGCCTTTGTAACTGTCCATCTGAACAATTATTTTTTGTCCCTCTTTTATGCGGGCGATATCGTATTCATCCACCAATAGCTCCAGTATGAATTCTCCGGCATCACCAATAGTGGCGATGGGTTGCTGCAGATTCACTGTTTCTCCTTTTTCTTTAAGAAGTTTGTAAATTTTCCCATCGGATTCGCTTTTGATGGTGAAATCATTTTGTTGGGTTCGGCTAATCTCCAGGCTTTTTTTTGCCTGTTGTGAATTGAAGCGTATCTGTCGTTCCAGTTCTTCGTATTTTCTGTGGGCTATTTCCAGATTGGATGCTGCATTCTCCATCGCCAGTTCCCGTTGTTCCAATTCATTTCGGGTGCCGATTCCCTGCGACCATAATTCCTGCTGCCGTTTAAAAAGGGAGGAATCTGTTTTAAACTTGCTTTTGGAAAAATCGAGGGATGCCTTTAATTCATTCAGCCGGTTGCGGTTGTTTTCTTCTGCTGCATAGGAGGCGGAAAGTGCAGCGTTTTCGGTATTTAATCGAACCAGCTCATTATTGATTTTGTAAATGGGACTGCCTTTTTTTACAAGATCACCCTCCTTTACAAGCACTTCTTCAATGATGCCATTTACTGTAGAATACAATTGGTATTGATTCCTGGTTTTGATAGTGCCGGAAGCATATACCGATTCAGTAATTCCCTGTACGGTGGGTTGAATGGTTTTGTTCTTTTCAGAACAACTGCAAAAATACAGCAGACTATAGAATAGGAATGCCGGAAAAGGAAGTAGTTTCATACAATCCGGGAATATTTGAATGTATTAAAATTAACCTTCCTTTCTTTATGAACAGCAAATTTTTACCAAATCTGTTGATACTGGTTTTGGTGGTGGCAGAACCTATCCTTTCGCAACAGGTGTTGGATAAACAGATAAATACAAATGGGTATGAACGTGATCTGACCATTTCTCCTGATGGCAAGGAAGCCTTTTTTACCCGACAGGGGGATGACTGGAAAAAACAGACAATTTATCAACTGCACAAAAAACCGGATGGTTCATGGAGTGATCCTATGGTTGCGCCATTCAGTGGAAAATACCGGGATCTGGAACCCTTTTTTTCACCGGATGGTAACCGGTTGTTTTTTGCATCCGGCCGACCAAAGCCGAATAGGGAAGGCGATGATGTTGATATCTGGATGATGGAGAAAAAACAGGGAGGATGGGGAGAGCCTAGAATTCTGGGCGCTTCTGTTAATTCAGAAAAAGATGAATACTATCCTTCGGTTACCCGCTCGGGCCATTTGTATTTTACATCTGAACGGACCGGAGGTGTTGGTAAAGAGGATATTTATCGTGCTGAATATAGAAACGGAGACTGGTTACCGGCGCTTGTACTGGACACTGGTGTGAATGGGCTGACCTATGAGTTCAATGCCTATATTGCCCCGGATGAATCCTATCTGATTTTCACTTCATATGGCCGACCGGATGATACCGGCCGGGGTGATCTTTATATGAGCAGGAGAAAGACGGACGGATCCTGGGAAAAAGCAATAAATCTGAAAGCTGCCAATTCGGATCAGCTGGATTATTGTCCGACTGTTTCTCCGGACGGTAAAACCCTGTATTTTACTTCCGAGAAAATGGGCAAAAAAAATGGCAACATTTTCATGTTGCCATTCGAGACCCTGAAATTTCAACTATAAACTTTCTGACTGAATTAAATACTGGGTAGAATATTGCTTTCCGCAAGTAAAACGAACTACATAAACTCCGGAAGCAAGTGTTTTGGTGGTAAGATCATACTGAACTCCTTTTGGCGTATCAGACATTTTCTTTACCAGATCACCCTTTTCATTAAAGATCTCAACAAAGATCTGCTTCTGCTGCCAGGCAAGTGGAGTCAACAGAACGGTAGAACCAGTTTGAGGATCGATGGTCAGTTCTGTAGGGATGAAATCATCTTTTTTACCAAGCGCTACCATTTTAACGGAAGAGTATTCAAAATTACCCTGCATATCGCGGGTACGAAGGCGATAGAAAACCGCACCCATGGTAGAAGCTGCTTTTGAATCATCTGTGAACTGATACAATCCGGCTTTCGGCATAGAAGCTCTGTTATAGCGGGCAACTTCGCGGAAAATTTCACCATCCACACTTTTCTCGATGCTGATATCCTGCAGTTTTTCCTGAGAAGGACAAGACCAGGCCAGTTCAATGATATCTGTTTGCATGCGAGCCTGAAATCCTACGATATGCGGCATATAAACAGTCGTCATGTCAGGAGTTGAATTCTTCAACTCAATTTTGTATTGCGCACGTCCGGCCCACTCATTGTTATTACGATTTACGCCGATTTTAACCCGGATGGTAGTGATGTTTTTGTTTACTATACTGATTTTCTCGCTGCTTGTATTTGCTTTACCCCATTTGTTTTCTGCACGGTATCCGCTGTTGGCGGCAGAAATCATCAAAGAAGTGATTTCATTATCATATACCACTTTACTTCCGTATCCGAGGTAACATTCTGCAAATTCGTGTGCTGCACCATAGTTGTTTAGACCAGAAACTGAAGTAGTAATTTCAGGAAGTGAATAACCATTCGGCTGATCCAGGGGCTGGTTATTATTTACAAAAGTGAAGCTGAATTCAACCCATGAAGGACCGTTGATTCCGGCATATTCAACCTCAGGCTGAAAAACAGATAAGTTATTGGTTGTATTATGGTGGAGTTGTTTCAATACAACACCCGGAGTGATATTTTCAATTTTTACGATACAATCTGCTTCTGCTTTTCCAAAAGCATTCGTAGTAACGGATGAGAAACGGTACATAGCGCCTCTTTGTCCGGCTGCACCGCTTTCCAGCTTATAATTGGTGAAGTGAATATCCTGAGCTGTTGCTCCGAGGGTGAAGAAGTTTGTGATAATCACCAGCATTAAAAGGTACGAAGTTTTCATAAAGCTCTTTTGGGTAAGGAACGTGATGCTGGTTTTCTTAGGACTTTGATTTTTGTTTTCTAGGTGGTTGTTTGTAGGCATCTTGGATTTGCGATCAACAATACAAAGATCATCACGAGCTTCGGAAAATACAAGTAGGCATGGGGTTTTTTCGATGAATGGGCCAAAAATGCAAGTGTTTGTCCTCGAAACACGCGTTTTTGGATGATTTATTCGTAAAAACACGATGCATGTTCGGGGGATTTCCTGAAATTACGGGTTCAATGGTCTTCCGTGGAAACTCTTATAAGGGGTTTTACGCAGCTTAATTGAAAACACCTAGATATGGTTTTTTTCTAACTTTCATATATGTTCAAAGAGAATCCACTCCCCATTATATTATTTAGTATCGCTGTTATTGGTGCAACCGCATTTATGCAGTACCAGCAACCCGACTATAGTTTCTTTGATGGTGGTTATATCATTGCTATACTGCTTACCATCTTTTTAAAGGATGACTTGTATACCCGCATTTTTGGTATCACCGGCCTGATCTTCACTTTTATTTCAATGTATTATCCCAATGCATCAGAAACTACTGTTCAGATCTGGCTGCAGCATATTTTTTCAGCAGTCGTAATTATTATGACGATGACGCTGGTAATTTATCTGAAGCGATTGTACCGCAGTTTGGAAAGGGAAGAGCGGCAGGTAAATGCATTATTTGAACATGCTACAGAAGGGATCGTTCTAACCAATGGTAAAGGGCAAATCATTCTGGTTAATCCGGAAGCTGAGCGGCTGTTTGGATATGAAAAACACCAGTTATTGGGACAAACTATTGAAATGCTGATTCCTCAGCGGTTTCATTATGGACATGAGAAATCAAGGGCTAATTTTTATAAGAATCCCGGGAATCGGCGAATGGGGCAGGGGCGTGATCTGTTTGCCAAAAGAAGAGATGGCTCAGAATTCCCGGTTGAAATCAGTCTAAGCCATTTTAGTGATAAAAGAGGGAAGTATGTAATCGCGTTTATTATTGATATTACGCAGCGGAAAGAAGCTGAACAGAAGCTATTGCAGCAAAAGGAACAATTGGAAAGCATTACCAACGACGTACGGAAATTGAACTCGGATTTGGAAAATAAGGTGGAAGAAAGAACCCTGATTTTAAAAGAAGCCCTGCATGAGCTGGAGCGATCGCAATTGGAGTTGGAAGATGCGCTCAGCAAAGAAAAAGAATTGAGTGAGATCAAATCGCGTTTTGTATCGATGGCATCTCATGAATTCAGAACTCCGCTTAGTACCATACTTTCCTCCGCAACACTGATTAGCAGATACCAGCAGGCAGAAGAACAGCCGCAGCGGGATAAACATGTGAAAAGAGTGAAAGATGCGGTGAAACACCTGAACGACCTGCTGGAAGATTTTCTATCCTTTGGTAAACTGGAAGAAGGAAAAGTGGAAACAAAATTGGAGACGGTTAATCTTAGGATTGTAATTGAAGAAGTGGAGGATGAATTAAAACCTTCAATGAAGGAAGGTCAGCATTTTATTCAGGCAATTCCATCAGTTGTTGAATGTGTCACAGATAAGCGGATTATCAAACATACCCTTATTAATATTTTCAGCAATGCAATCAAATTTTCAGATGCCGGCAAGCCTATACAGATCAGGGTAGAAGAACAGGTAGATAGCATCCTGATCTCGGTTAAAGATGAAGGAATTGGTGTTGCAAAGGAAGACCAGGAGTACTTGTTTGATAGTTTTTTTCGTGCCAAAAATGCCTTCAATATTCAGGGTACCGGTCTGGGATTGCATATCGTTAAAAGATACCTTTCTTTACTGGATGGTGATATCCGGTTTGAAAGTGAATTGGATCAGGGAACTACGGTAACGGTTACGATCCCCCGAAAATAGCAGACCGGATCGTATTAAGGAGGCAGGGGTCATTGCTTAATGACATAGGATGCCAGTTCCTCTGGCTGTTTCCAAAACAGGACTTATATACGGAATTCCTAAATTTAATCCACGAAGTATAAGGAGAATACCCATAACTGCTATTACATAAGGAGTAAGTTGTCGCATCCTGTTTCGCAGGCTGATGCTGGCCATATGTCCAAACCAGTTGAGTGCAAGGAGTGCTGGTAAAGTGCCGGCTCCAAACGCGGCCATAAAGAAAATTCCATTACTGACCTGGTTGGTACTGAGTGCACCTGCTATGGCCAGATATACCATCCCACAGGGGAGAAGACCATTTGCCATACCAAGTAAAAAGAAATTGCCGGCTTTTGGTTTGTTAAGCAGGCGGCTCATACTATTTAAGAGTCGGATCTGAAAACGATTCATCCAACCGGGTTGAATCCTGCTTTTCTGATAAAGATATTGTATCAATAGTAACAATACAGCGATGCCTAATACTATTGAAAACCAACGCTGAATTCCGGCCAGGTATACCTGTCTGCCCAAAAGACCAAATAAGCCACCCATGGCCGCATAAGTGAAGATTCGCCCAATATGATAACTGAGCGTAACAAGCATTTTGGAAATTGTAGAAAACTGTTGTACAGGTAATGCAAATGCAATTGGACCACACATACCCACACAGTGAAAGCTACTGATCAGTCCCAGACTTAATGCTGCTATGGTAAGGTCCCAATTCATTATTGAAGGTTCATATAATTTTCCTGGTAATACGATTTTCCCGCTGCATTCCATTTTATCCGCAATTTATAGGCTGCGGGTGCTACAGTTTCGCCTATTTGAATAACCTGCATTCCGCTGGTATCCGGTTGTAAGGGCAGTATGGTATCTTTTTTAGCATCAGCCGGGCAGTAAAAATAGATTTCACCAGAATCCACCTGTAGCTTCATTTCCATGGGCATTAGAATCTGCAATTGTTTATCATCATAATTTAGCTTTATAGAAGAGGATAATGTTTCTGCATTTTTTCTGGCATCAATCACTTCCTGGTAGGCAAGTTCTTCTTTATAATAATCTTTGGATACCAGTTCGAATTCGGTTTTTACACTCATATAAATAAGTGTACCCATCAGTAAACCGAATACGATAAATACGAGTATAATTTTATGTCCAAAATTTAGTGCCATAGTTTATTGTGTTACGGGACCTAAAAAAGTGGTTTTAATAAGATCTATTCTTTCAGTGCCACGGTAAAGTCCTAATTGGATTATATTTTTTCGATCCCGAATTGATTCTCGTGGTAATACCAGGAAAAAAGAACCTGATCCCTGTCCTTCCTGCTTCACAATGATTGGACCACCTCCAATGATTTCAACCTTACCCGGCTTGCTTTCCAATTTTACAGTAAGTGGTATTTCATTCATTGTTTTGTTCGCCACTTTTATATTATAAAGATTGGAGATGCTGTCTGTTCCTCTTTCCTGATAGAGCATTCCCGGTGTTCGCATAATGGTGGCATCCACATCTTTTCTGGTGATCAGCAAGCTGGATAAAATTACCACTAATACCAGCAGTAATGCGGTATATAATTTCATTCTTGTGGTATATCTCAGGGGTTCTCTTCCTGCAATACCATTTTCAGAAGCATATCGGATCAAACCTCTTGGTCTTCCGATTTTATCCATGATATTGTCACAGGCATCAATACATGCAGTGCAATTCACACATTCCAATTGGGTTCCGTTACGGATATCAATACCAGTTGGACAAACATTCACGCATTGTAAGCAATCGATGCAATCGCCCAGCGATAATGTTTCTTTATCTTTAAGCTTTCCTCTTGGTTCTCCTCTTTTGTAATCGTATGCAACTATCATGGAGTTGCGATCCAGTAATACCCCCTGTAAGCGACCATACGGACAAACTACTGTGCAAACCTGTTCTCTGAAAAAAGCATATACCCCATAAAATATACCGGAGAAGATTAAAAGGGATAAAAATCCAATAAAGTGTTCGCTAACTGGTTCGGTGATAATTTTCCAGAGATCTTTCACACCAATAATATAAGCGAGAAAAAAATTGGCAATTACGAACGACATAATAAAGAAAACGAGGTGTTTGGTTGTTTTCTTTGTTATTTTCTCTGTATTCCAGGGTGCTTTGGCCAGTAATCGCTGTTCTGATGCACTGCCTTCAATCAGGTATTCAATTTTGCGGAAAACCATTTCCATAAAAATGGTTTGCGGACAAATCCAGCCACAGAAAAGTCGTCCGAATGCTGCGGTAAATAATACAATGAATATTACAAAACTTACCATGGTAAGTCCGAATATAAAAAAATCCTGTGGCCAGAAAACTTTCCCGAATAAGATGAATTTTGCTTCCGGAATATTGAATAGTAAAAGTGGTCTTCCGTTTACCTGGATAAAAGGTATGGCAAGGAAAACGATGAAAAATAGCCAGCTTACATAGTTTCGCCAGTTGGTAAAACGTCCTTTTGGTTTTTGTGCAAAAATCCATTTACGTTTACCGGATTTATCAACCGTGGCGATCCTGTCGCGAAAACTTTCTTCTTCTTTTTCAATATTTTCCTTAGCCACACTCATGGAGGACGGTATTAATTGGAGAGTTTAGTGATTGCAGCGGAATCTACCACTGCTGTAGCTTTTGTTGAATCAACAGCGGCTGGTGAATCGGTATGTAATTCTCCCTGTTTTTCTTTTGCATTAGGCGGATTGGTACCATGGATCGATTTGATAAAACTGCTGATCTGTGCAATTTTAACCGGACTTAAATCTTCCTGCCAGGAACGCATTCCTTTTTCAGGAACGCCGTATTTGATGGTCTTGAAAATTGAATTGATACTTCCTCCATGTAACCAATAATCATCTGTCAGATTTGGTCCAACTGTTCCTTCACCTGCTTTACCATGACAGGCGGCGCAATTGGTGATATAGAGTGCCTGTCCTGCTGCAATTCCTCCTGCATCCAACATAACTACGCTGTTTTCATCAATATTGTTGGCAGCTTTTTTCAGATATTCTTCCTTTTGTTTTTCTGCAATCGCCATTTGTTTGTTGTATTCCTCAATGGAAGATGGCCCGGTATGAGAAACATGGAATCGCCAGAGATAGATTACAGAAAAAATAATGCATATATAGAACCCATACAACCACCAGGGTGGGAGGCGGTTATCCAATTCCCGGATACCATCATAATCATGCCCAAGGTCAATATCTGCTTCCTGCTCAACCGGCTTGAAGCGGTTAAGCTTTGACCACCAGCTTTCTTTTGGTTTTGCTGGAACAGTAGGCTGTTTCACAACTGCGGTGCTGGCAAGCTCTGCTTTGATCAGCAGTTTCAGGTTATAGAGCAGGTAAAGAATGGCAATAAGTTCAATTGCGAGTACGCCGGTTAGGAAATAAAAAGCAATCGGATCCATTCCTCCGATCAGATTTGAACCTGCCGCTGATGCTGATCCGACATTTTGTGCACCTGCTGCATCCTGCGCCATGGCTGAATTGGAAAGCAGCGCAAATCCGATTAGAAGCGAAGAAACAATTCCGGATTTTGCTTTTCTGTATCGGCTAATGAATACATCTGCAGCACCATTAACCACCCAGGCTAATAAAATTATGATCAATGCCAAAACTGCAATAATGATCAATAAGGTTACTGCAAGCGGATTTTCCAGGCTGCTCACAGGTGGGGGACCAGATGCTCCTTTTGCCCAGACTGGAAGGGTTGCCGCCAGTAATCCCAATAACATGACCATCACCTTGCATGCAGCGCCTATATTGTGGCGTACTTGTTGGAAAAAAAACATAGTAAAAGTTTTAGCGTTTAGTCTAGTTTCTGTTGTCAAGCGGAATACGACTTATTTCATCAATCATTGTCTTATCCGCCTTATATGTCCAAATCACCACCAGCAGAAAAAAGACACTAAAAATCAACAAAGACCCCAATCCATAAATGCTGATTCCTGCAATTGATTCCAGATAATTTATAAATTTCATGTTGTTATTTATTTTATTTTCCTGCAGTTGTTTCCCTTTCGCAGTTAAATGTTTCGTTTTTAGTTTATAGTTGTTTGTACTACGGTTTGTTGCACTTCAGGTGTCTCACCTTTCGGCTCCCCCACTTTTAATTTTGACCTTTCGTGTGTTTATCATTCCGGCTTACCACTTCACATTTATTTATTCCTGAATTTTATCTTTCTGCACTTTCCTTCGGGTGTTTTTTCTTTCAGCGTGTCTTACTTTTTACTTTTACTTTTTACTTTTGCCTTTTTACTTTTTAATATCTGTCCCCATCCGCTGCAAATACGCTATCAATGCTACAATCTCATCGTGTTTGCCCACTTCAATTTTTTCCATTTTTAAATTGATCCGAATGGCATTGGCCTGCGTATTCAATTCTTTGTTTGCTATTTCTGCATACCCTTTTTCGTACGGCACCCCAAGTGTTTGCATGGCTTTTATCATTTTGGGTGTCATAGCGGTATCAATTTTATCTTCAAAGAGCCAGGGGTAGGCCGGCATAATGGAACCCGGACTCATACTAGTTGGATCCAGCATATGGTTATAGTGCCAGCTGTCGGGGTATTTCCCACCTTCACGCGCCAGATCTGGCCCCGTTCTTTTGGATCCCCACTGGAAAGGGTGGTCGTATACGAACTCACCTGCTTTACTGTATTCGCCATAACGGGCTACTTCATCGCGGAATGGACGGATCATCTGACTGTGACAGGTATAACAGCCTTCGCGCACATAAATATCCCGGCCATGAAGTTCAAGCGGAGTATAGGGTTTTACACTGCTGATGGTGGGAACATTAGATTTCACCAGGAAGGCTGGAACAAATTCGAGAACACCTCCAATTGCAACGGCAACAAAACTGAAGACAAGCATTTGAATCGGACGTTTTTCAATCCAGCGATGCCAGTGTTCCTTGCCATGTGTTTTGATTTCTTTTGGAAGTGGGGCTGCTTCTGCTTCTTCATTGGCAACAAAGCTGCCTGCTTTCATTGTTTTATACAGGTTGTACACCATGATAAGAGCGCCTATCAGATATAAGGTACCTCCGATACTACGGGTAACATACATCGGAATTATATGGGTAACAGTTTCGAGAAACTGGAACTGCAATTGTCCCTCTGCTGTAAACTGTTTCCACATCATACTTTGAGCGAAACCTGCCCAATACAAGGGGATTGCATAGAGTATGATACCAATCGTACCGATCCAGAAATGAGAGCCTGCCAGTTTTTTGGAGTACAACGGTGTATTGTACATTTTAGGGATCAGCCAGTACAGGACACCGAATGTCAGGAAGCCATTCCAACCGAGTGCGCCTACGTGCACGTGCGCTACAATCCAGTCGCTGAAGTGTGCAATGGCATTTACACTTTTCAGACTCAGGAGGGGGCCTTCAAAAGTAGCCATACCATAACAGGTAATGGCCACAACCAGGAATTTCAAAACAGGTTCTTCCCGCACTTTGTCCCAGGCCCCGCGTAAGGTAAACAAACCATTCAGCATACCGCCCCAGGAAGGAGCAATCAGCATAACGGAGAAAACTACCCCAAGTGATTGTGCCCAGTCAGGAAGTGCTGTATAGAGCAGGTGGTGTGGCCCCGCCCAGATATAAAGAAAAATCAGTGCCCAGAAATGTATGATGGAAAGCCGGTAGGAATATACCGGACGGTTGGCCGCTTTAGGAAGAAAATAATACATCAGTCCGAGGTAGGGTGTTGTCAGAAAAAATGCCACAGCATTATGACCATACCACCATTGAACGAGTGCATCCTGCACGCCAGCATACCAGCTGTAGCTTTTAAAAAGACTGATTGGTAATTCGAAACTGTTTACAATATGCAGCATCGCTACAGTTACCCAGGTAGCGATATAAAACCAGATGGCTACATAAAGATGACTTTCTCTTCTTTTAAGGATGGTTCCAAAAATATTGATACCAAAAACTACCCAAATCAGCGTAATGGCAATATCGATTGGCCATTCCAGTTCGGCATATTCTTTACCGGTAGTATATCCTGCCCAAAGTGTCAGTGCTCCAGCAACAATAATACCCTGCCATCCCCAGAAATGGATTTTGCTCAGCAAATCGCTGAACATACGGGCCTTACAAAGGCGTTGTAGGGAATAATAAACCCCCATAAAAATACCATTGCCTACAAATGCGAAAATCACGGCATTGGTGTGTACCGGGCGCATTCTTCCGAAGGTAGTGGGTGCAAAATCGAGGTTGATAGCCGGGTAATACAGGGCGATGGCCGCCCATAATCCGGCCAGCATGCCTACAATCGCCCATAATATGGTAGCAAAGGCAAACCACTTAACGATTTTGTTGTCATAACTGAATTGTTCAAGCTGCATACAGTTGGCTGTTTTTCGGTTTATTGTTGGGAACTTTTTTTGGAAGGTTTATCGTCAAATAACATTCGGACCGGAGGTGAGTATTCGTCCTCATATTGTCCTTTTTTTACACTCCAGATAAAGCCGAAAAGAAAAATTCCGGCGACGGAGATACTGGCTATAAGGAGTAGGATTATAACACCCATTTGTAAAATTTTTGTAAAAGTACCCGGTGAAGCCTGGGGGCTTTATGACTGCTCTCAACGGTTTTTATGATTTTGATCACTATAATTGAAGTTTGCGCGCATAGATTCCGGATGCACCATAGGTGAGCAGAATTATACTCAGGGAACTGGAGGGCATGAGTATGGCAGCGACCAGGGGAGATAGTTCGCCCTGTACCGCAAAATATAAGCCTATGATATTATACAAAATGCTCATAACAAAACTGGCTATCACGATCTGTTTATTGCCTTTGGCCAATAGCAGGAAGCGATCCAGTTTGCCGAGGGAGGAAGCATCCAGAATGCCATCACTGGCAGGTGTAAACGTGTTGGAATGTTCAGCTATCGCTATTCCCATATCACTTTCCTGTAAGGCGATGGCATCATTCAGGCCATCTCCGATCATCATTATTTTTTTCCCCTTTTCTTTTTCTATTTCGATATAGCGGAGTTTATCCTGGGGCTGCTGATGAAATAGAAGGGTGGTATTTTTGCCAACCATTTTTTCCAACTGATATCGTTCGTTTTCATTGTCGCCCGAAAGGATGGCAAGCGTATAATCCGGCTGAATTCGGGTAAGCAGGGCGGAGACTTCATCGCGGTAAAAATTATGAAACTGAAAAAATCCTTTCAGCTGGCCATCTATTGAAACATAAACGCGGGTGCCGCCCGTAGGGTTTTTCGTTCCACAAATAAACTGCTGTGAACCTAGCGCATACCGGGATCCATTGATGCTGCCTTCAATACCTTTTCCAATTCGTTCACGAAACTGTTCAACCGGTATCCGCTTTCGGCCCAGGTGTTGCACCAGTGCTTTGCTTAGCGGATGGCGGCTGTTACCGGCCAGAGCAGAAATCGCTTCCAGCTGTACTATGGTTAAAGCGTCTCCTGTATAATCTACAGCATGTTTGGTGGTAGTGGTCAGTGTTCCGGTTTTATCAAATACAATCTCATTAATACCGGCCATTTCTTCAATGGCCTGTGCATTCCGGAGATAGAGTCCGTTTCGTGAAAAAATACGCAGGATATTTCCATTGGTAAATGTATTGGAGAGTAGCAGTGCACAGGGGCATGCAATGATCAATATGGCGGTTACAGCCGGCCAGATTTTTGTAGTATCCACTGCCCACCAATAGGCTGCTGTTAGTAGTGCAATACCAAATACGATATACGTAAAGTACCTGCTCAATAGATGAACAAAGGAAATTCCTTTTTCTTTCTGCGCAGGTTTGTCAGCCTGGTTCCAGAGACGGGTAAGGTAACTTTGCGCCACTTCTTTTATGGTCAGCAGTTCAATCGTTCCGGCCGTTTGTTTGCCACCTGCATATATGAGTTCACCTACTTCTTTGAGAACCGGCAGAGATTCTCCGGTAACAAAACTGTAGTCAATATAGGCCCGCCCTTTGGTTAGGATTCCATCAGCGGGGATTAGTTCATCCTGGTGAATAGAGAGTGTGTCTCCGGGTTTGATGGAAGGGAGAGCGGTTGGAATTTCAGTATCGTCTTTTAGTACGGTTACGGCTATAGGAAAATAAGAAGTATAATCGCGTTCAAAGGATAATTGCTGATAGGTTTTGTCCTGAAGTACCCGGCCAATCAGCATGAAAAATACGATTCCGGAAAAAGAATCAAAATAGCCGCCACCAGTATCTGTTATTACTTCAACTACGCTTCGTAAGAATGTTACCCAGATGGCCAGCACTATAGGTGCGTCTATATTGAGAAATCGATGTTTCAGACTTTTCCAGGCACTGGTGTAAAATGGTTCTGCGCTAAATAGTAAAACCGGTAATGCAAGCAGCAGGTTGAGGTAACGGAATGCATATTGTAATTCCTGTTCTGCCTTTTCCAATCCCAGGTATTCCGGAAAGCTCATCAGCATGATATTCGCAAAGCAGAATCCCGCCACACCTAATTGATATATCAGGGTGCGGGGGATTCTGGGTTTTGCTTTTTTCAACTGCTGTAAAGAGATGTAGGGTTCATATCCGATGCTGGTTAGTAATTCGGCTACTCCCCGTAAAGAGAGAATGTTATGGTGGAAAATGATATCCACTTCTTTGCGGGTAAACTGTACGGTTGCTTTTATGATTCCTGCATTTATTTTATGCAGGTTTTCCAGCAAATACAAGCAGGAACTGCAATGGATTTGAGGTAAATAAAAAGTAATATGTGTAGTGGAATCATCTTTAAAATGAATCAGCTCCTGTTGAATTCCGGTATCCTCCAGAAAAGAAAACTTGTCTTTCCGTACGGTGATTCGCTGACTTTGTCCGGGATTTGTATTGAGATCGTAATAATCGCAGAGCTCATGCCTGTTTAAGAGTTGGTACACCATTTTGCAACCATCGCAACAGAAATTTTTCGATTCCAGCAGAATAATGCCTTCCTGGCAGGATTCTCCGCAATGGTAACAGGTGGTTTCTTTTTTAGATGTGGTTGCCAATACGATTCTTTTGGCCGCTAAACTAACCCTGGTGCCGCCGGGAAAGGGTGAGGTCTCTCAATTGGGGAACTGATTTTTCTCAATCAAGGCATTTTCGTTTATTTGGGGAATGAATAAGCTGCCTGATATGAAACATATCCTAATAATTGACGATCATACGGAAATCAGAGAAAATATTGCAGAAATTCTGACTTTGGGAGGATATCAGACAAGCACGGCAGAAAACGGCAAGAAAGGAGTGGAGCTGGCTTTGCAAAACAAACCTGATCTGGTAGTTTGTGATATCATGATGCCGGAATTGGATGGGTATGGTGTCTTACACCTGCTACGGAAAAATGCCGAAACCGAACATATCCCTTTTATATTCCTAACCGCCAAAGTGGAACGCAGTGATTTCCGAAAAGGCATGGAAATGGGGGCTGATGATTTTATTACCAAACCATTTGATGATATTGAATTGCTGAATGCGATTGAAGTGCGGCTGAAAAAACAGGATATCCTGCATCAGAAGTATACCAATGGGGAAGAAGGTGTGAAAGAGCTAATGCAGGATTTGCAGGAATCGGGTATGATCCGTCTGGATCCGGCAGAATATGAATCCGTTCAATTTTCAAAACGGCAACTGGTATACGCTGAGGGAAAAAGACCGAAATACCTGTATTACCTGAAATCAGGCAAAGTTAAAGCCTATCGGCTGCATGAAGATGGCAAGGAGTACATTACGAATTTGTACAGCGCAGGTGATTATTTTGGTTACATCGCTTTATTGGAAAATGGCTCTTATGAAGACAATGCCGAAGTGTTGGAGGATGCGGAACTTGCCCTGATTCCAAGAGAAGATTTTGTGCAGGCGGTTTATCATGATATGACGATTGCCGGTAAATTCATCCGACTAATTTCCCAGAATGTAAAAGAAAAAGAAGACCGGCTTTTGCACCTGGCATATGATTCCCTGCGGAAAAGGGTGGCAAAGGCACTCGTGGATATCCATCATAAGTTCAATGGGGAAGATGTTCCCAGCCCGCTGGATATTCCACGGGAAGATATTGCCCAATATGTGGGTACGGCTACAGAATCACTGATCCGGACCCTGAGTGATTTCAAGTCGGAGAAACTGATCGAAATTAAAGAAGGCAAGATCCGGATTACGGACCTTGCTAAATTGGGTAATTTGCTGTATTAATCTTCGCCCCTGCTAAGTTCGAAATCGGGGGTTGCGGATTGGGTGGTGTTTTCAGCCGGACTGGAAATTTCTCTGCCATGTTCATTTTGCTGTTTGAGCGACCATTGGTCGGTCATGGTTGTTTCCAGCCAGAGGTTGCCTGATTTACGGAAGACCTGAGTCGCTAATCCGAATCGGTTCAACAGGGTTTGTTCGAAATCTGCTACCGTCATAGACGGCTGGATTTCCAGTAGTCCTTCTTCCTTCACATGGCCGGTGAACTCCAGCAACTGGTTGGCGCGAAGCATCTTTTGGGCATTGGAGCCCTCCTCAATAGCATGTCCGCGTTTGAAGAATTCAATTTTAAGGAAAGGAAACAGGGTGTTGAAATCCTGCTGCAGCTCTTTAAATGTTCGGGTTTTGCTGATCCGGATGGTCATGGGTGAAAATTAATAAGCATTAATAGATGAACACATCTACTTCCCCGCTGTCGATGGCGGCAACATTTCGCGGGATGTGCAGGACGAGTTCACCGTTTGTATAAGTTGCCTGGGTCAGGGCTGTGTCAGCGTCTTCGGGAAGGCCGAAACTGCGCTCCCAGGCAGAGTAATTGTATTCATAGGTGGATTTTCCGGCGGCGTCTTTTTCGGTGCTTTCTTCTTTTTTGCCGCTGATAACCAGTTCTTTTCCGCTTACATGGATTTGAAAACAAGGGCGGTCCATTCCCGGCACAGCCAGCCGGATGATGTATTCCTCCGCTGATTCCGATACATTGGCGGCGGGTACCCAACTGGTTGCTCTTTTTCTTTGTTCAGATGTACCTTCATACACGAACAGTGGCCTGCGCAGGCGGTGATTTCTTTTTGTGGTAGCTGCTGTCATAAACCGTGGTTTTAGATAAAATCGGAAATTATCATGCCACAAATTTAGGGGTATGGTTAGGGTGGTTTTATGACCTGAAGTAGACGGAAATATGACTTTGCTCAATCGCTGGTAAAGTCCTCCAGATCGCGCCGATCTTTCTTAGTTGGACGGCCCAGTTTGCTGAGTCTTTTGCCGGTATGGAAGCTGGCTGCCTGGAATTGGATACGATCAAGTTCTTCGGGTGGGGTGAGGTCCTGGTAATTAAGGATGGCTTCGGGGTAAGCGACTCTGTTTTGGATGATGCCGGTTACTTTGATTATCCATTTACGGGCATCTGATCGTACTTCATATTCATCACCGATTGCGACGATACGGGACGCTTTGACGGATACGCCATTCAACTTCACGCGTCCTTTGTCCAGCGCTTCCGCTGCCAGTCCCCGTGTTTTGAACAACCTTATTGCCCACAGGTATTTATCAATTCGAACCTTCATAAGTGTCAGACAGGTGTTAGAACGTTGTTAGATACGTATCAGATAGATGTTAGATGAGTGTTAGAACACAGTCCTAACTCCTGTCTGACACGTAGAGATGAAAATAAGGAATCGTTTCAATGCCCTTATAGAAATTGGCGAGATCGAATTTCTCATTGGGTGAATGCAGGTTATCGCTGTCCAGCCCAAATCCCAAAAAGATGATTTTCAAACCCAACTCTTTCTCAAATAGCGAACAAATCGGAATGCTGCCGCCGCCCCGAACAGGAATCGGTGCCTTCCCGAATGTAGCCTCAATCGCTTTCGCCGCTGCCCGGTATTCCGTTGAATCAATCGGCGTCATATAAGGCTCGCCCCCATGATGTAAACTTGCTTTCACCGTTACGCCCGAAGGAGCTATGGACTCCAAATGCCGGATCAACATATCAGTAATGGTATGTGAATCCTGATTCGGAACCAGCCGGCAGGAGATTTTCGCAAATGCTTTGGATGGCAGCACCGTTTTGGCCCCCTCTCCCGTATACCCGCCCCAAATACCATTCAATTCCAGTGTAGGCCGGATTCCCGTGCGCTCATTTGTGGTAAACCCTTTTTCTCCCCAAACTTCCTTTACTCCCAAATCTGCTTTAAATTCCGCTTCATCAAAAGGAGCTTCCGCCATCAGTGTCCGCTCAGCAGCCGTGGCTTCCACTACATCTGCATAAAACCCGGGTATAGTAATATGATTGTTTTCATCATGCAGGGATGCAATCATTTTTGCCAAAATCGTAATGGGATTGGCTACCGCACCGCCATACACCCCGCTATGTAAATCACGGTTTGGACCTGTCACCTCCAACTCGATGTATGAAAGTCCGCGTACGCCGATATCTATCGACGGATTCTCCAGGCTGATCATCGCTGTATCTGAAATAAGAATCACATCCGCTTTGAGGAGTTCCTTATTTTCTTTTATAAATCCTGCCAGATTGGGTGATCCCACTTCCTCTTCCCCCTCAATCAGAAATTTAATATTCGTTGGAAGTGTTCCCGACTGAACCATCACTTCGAGCGCCTTCACATGCATGTAAAACTGGCCCTTATCATCACAGGCTCCCCGCGCATAAATTTTACCATCTTTTAGTACCGGCTCAAAGGGTCCGCTGTGCCATAGTTCCAATGGATCAGGCGGCTGCACATCATAATGGCCATAGACCAGAACCGTCGGTTTGGAAGGATCCGTAATCAATTCACCGTATACAATCGGGTGACCGTTCGTGGGATAGATCTCCGCCCGGCTTGCACCTGCTGCCAGTAAACTGGCTTTCACGGCTTCCGCACAGGTTACCATATCTGCTTTGTTCTCCGATCTCGCACTGATACTGGGAATTCGTAACAACTCCAGCAATTCATTCAAAAATCGATCCTTATGTTGATCCTGATAGGCTTTCCATTCTTTCATACAAACCATTTTGCGCCACGAATTTAGGCGGTTTTAGGCAAAGTGTCCGTGACCGTACCCAACTGGTGTTTTTTATTTGAAATGATATTCTCCAATGTCCACTCCACCTTCTGTTCAAATGCATGTTTCCGGACCGGACAGTCTGTTTTCGTACAGATAGCACAGGAAAAATCCAGACATCCGTCCGAATGCACAAAAAGTTCCATACTGCTTCCAAACTCCAGCCGGATTTGTTCACTTAGTGCATCCACCTCCACATGCGCTTCATGCACATTCAAATACCAGGGAACGGTAAGATGACAGTCCACATGAAGAATGCTACCATACTTGATGACGCGAAGATTGTGCAGATCCACCCAATTCTGCTTCCGTTGCTGATTCAGATGCGTTACCATTTTTACCAGCAGGGCTTTATCAGCTTCATCCATAATGCCGGCCAGCGATTCACGAAGAATCTTGTATCCGGTGTATAAGATAAAAACGCTGAAAAGCAATGCCACCAGTGTATCCAGCAACTGCCATCCGGTTATCCAGATCAACAATATTCCAATTAAAATTCCAATGGTAGAATAAGTATCAGTATGTAAATGTCTCCCACTTGCTATCAATGCCAGTGAATTATTTTTTTTACCTTTCCTGATCGCTATGGATCCCATAATAAAATTCACCAACCCGGCTACTGCCACCAGCGCCACACCCCAGTCGAGTTTTTTTAATGCAGGTGGATTTATAAAATAGATGATACATTCATAAATTATAAAAAGGCCGGCAAATAATATCAGCGTTCCCTCTACTGCTGCCGAAACAAATTCAGCTTTCCCATGACCATACGGATGATCCATATCACGGGGCTTCGCCGCCACATAAAGACTGTACAATCCGATAAATCCCGATACCACATTTACCGTGCTTTCCAGCGCATCCGTTAAGATGGATACTGAATTGGTTAGGTAATATGCGGTAATCTTTATTCCAAATAATACTACTGCTACCAGTACCACCCAACGTTGAACCTTATAGTTTTCCTTTTGTTCCCGCATGGCCCTAAATGGGAATTTATTGATACAGTTTGACAATTTAATGATACAAATCGATTCAACTGGCTACCGGCAATCCGGCATCTTTGCAAAAGAACTTTTACTGATGATTGCCACGATATTGCCTGTCATACACCTAAGCTTATTATGCCCCATCCCGAATCCGGTAGGTACACTGGCAGCTCCTGCCATCTTTCCTTATAAAGATAGTTTTTATTTATCTGGCTCCACATCAGACAATTTTTAAACTGAAAACCAATCGTTTTGATCATGATCAGAAAAAAAATACAAATAAGCTTTTTAGCTACAGCCATGCTGGTGATGGGATTACTTTCCTGCAACAATGCAACAGAGACAAAGGAGAACGTTTCAGCCGGCAATGAAGTAAGAACTGTTTGGTCGCTTGAAAAAGCCAAAGACTGGTATAACCAACAGGCCTGGATGGTAGGTGCGAATTTTTTACCAAGCACTGCAATCAACCAGCTCGAAATGTGGCAGGCAGAAAGTTTTGATACCGCTACCATCAACCGCGAATTGGGTTGGGCTTCGGCTATCGGCATGAATACCATGCGGGTCTACCTCCATAGCAAGGCATGGGAGCAGGATTCAAGCGGTTTTTTAAATAGAATGGATATCTATCTCGGAATCGCTGATGCCAATAAAATCAAAACAATCTTTGTGATTTTTGATGACGTTTGGAACAAGGAACCAAAAATTGGTAAACAACCCGACCCCAAACCTGGAACACATAACTCAGGCTGGGTGCAGGATCCGGGTGATCCATTCCACAAAGACAGTACCCTGTTCCCATCGCTCGAAAAATATGTAAAGGCAGTGATCAGCCGTTTTGCAAAGGATAAACGTGTACTCCTGTGGGACCTTTACAATGAACCCGGCAACTCAGGTAAAAAAACAAGTTCTCTTCCCCTGTTGAAAAATGTTTTCACCTGGGCCCGTTCGGTAAATCCGGATCAACCGCTCAGTGCTGGTGTGTGGGACTGGAGCTTTGAAGAATTAAATGAATTTCAGGTGGCTAATTCTGATATATTGACCTACCATAATTATGAAGATGCAGATATGCATAAAAGAGTGATTCAATTGCTAAAAATGCATGGTCGACCAATGATCTGTACTGAATATATGGCGCGTACAAGAAACAGTTTCTTTTCTACAGTTCTGCCATTATTAAAAGAAAAGAACGTGGGTGCAATTAACTGGGGATTGGTTGCGGGAAAATCAAATACCATTTATGCGTGGGATACGCCGATTCCAGATGGCTCAGAACCAAAAGTTTGGTTTCATGATATTTTCCGTAAAGACGGATCTCCATATAGTAAAGAAGAAATTGAACTGATTAAAAAACTGACACAATAATTTTTGACAAGCAGTCGTGCCATCCAATCACCCTCCCCTTTCCAGGGGAGGGACGGGATGGATTAAATGAATCACATGGTTACTCAGGAAAAAGAAACACTAATTCAGAACATTCAGCAAAAGTTTACAGAGCTGTTCCATGCAGATCCCTTATTGGTCAGTTCACCCGGACGCATTAACCTGATAGGAGAACATACCGATTATAACAATGGATATGTTTTGCCTGCAGCCATTGATAAGGTAACTGTGGTAGCTATTCAGGAAAGAATGGATGAGGAAATTCATTTATACTCATTTGATCTGAATGCAAATGCTGTAATGAGTCTAACTACTGAACTAAAACCTGCTGAGGACTGGAGCGATTATGTACTGGGTGTTGTTCAGCAATTTATTCAACAGAAATTACCTTTGAAAGGATTTAATCTTGTATTCGGTGGAAATGTACCACTGGGTGCTGGTATGTCATCTTCTGCAGCATTGGAATGTGCAGTTGCTTTTGCTTTGAATGAAGTATTTCAATTAAGCCTGGATACCATGCAAATGGTGAAACTTGCTCAGAAAGCAGAAAACGAATTTGTTGGAGTGAACTGTGGAATTATGGATCAGTTCGCCAGTATGTTTGGAAAAAAGAACCGGGTGCTAAAACTCGATTGCAGTAGCCTTGAATATGAATCCGTCCCTTTTGAAATGGATGAATTCCGAATCGTCTTACTGGATACCAATGTTAAACATTCCCTTGGCAGCAGCGAATACAATGTTCGGAGAAGTCAGTGTGAAGAGGGCTTGCAACTGCTGAATCAGGCATTTCCTTCCATCACCAATCTGCGTGATGTAAGTCTGGACCAACTGGATCAAATACTTCTTCCAAAATCATCAGTGTTCTATAACCGATGCAGGTATGTTATGGAGGAAAATAATCGCCTGCTCAAAGCATGTAATGAATTGCATCAGAATAATATGCGTGCATTTGGTGAATTAATGTTTGGCTCGCATGCCGGACTTTCGCAGCGTTATGAGGTGAGTTGCCCTGAACTTGATTTCCTTGTGGAGCAGGTAAAACCAATGAGTGATGTTTATGGTGCCCGCATGATGGGTGGTGGTTTTGGTGGCTGTACAATCAACCTGGTAAAAACGGATGCTGTGGCAGGGTTGATTGAAACAGTTGGTAATGCCTACCACCAACATACCGGCACAACCATGCAGGCCTATATTGTTCAAATTGGGGATGGCACTTCCCTGCTTTAATTTATTAATTACATGCAATCCTTTACATACAAAGAACACCCTCATACAAGAAAAAACCTGTTAACCGGAGAATGGATTCTGGTATCACCACATCGCACCAAACGGCCCTGGCAGGGAAAACAGGAGCAGGTTCCCGATCTCAATTCACCAGCCTATGATCCTGCCTGTTATTTATGTCCGGGTAACAAACGTGCCGATGGTGCTATCAATGAACAATTTGATGGTCCATTTGCCTTCACCAATGATTTTGCCGCATTGCTGCCTGATTCACCCGAAGGTTCAACTATAATAGGCAACCTGCTGGAAGCAAAATCTGAAAATGGAATCTGCAGGGTAATCGGTTTTTCTCCACGGCATGATCTGACCCTGCCCATGCTGTCTATTCCGGAAATTGAAGCGGTAATTGAACTATGGTGTAAAGAGTTTATTGATCTTTCAATAAAGCCGGGCATTCAATACATTCAGGTTTTTGAGAATAAAGGAGCAATTATGGGATGCAGTAATCCCCATCCACACGGACAGATCTGGGCATCTTCGTCCATACCGGTTGAAATTCAAAAAGAGCTGACGCAGCAGGAGCGCTATTTTACAGCGCATGGCACCAGCCTCTTAAACGATTATATCCAACTGGAACTGGAACACCAGGAACGTATACTTGAAGAAAATGAACATTTTGTTTTACTTGTTCCTTTCTGGGCGACCTGGCCGTATGAAACCATGATTGTTTCAAAAAGACAGGTGAATTTTACGCATGAATTTTCAGCAGAAGAAAAAAATGCCCTTGCCCGGATCCTTAAAAATCTGACAACCCGATACGATAATCTGTTTCAGGTTTCTTTTCCATATTCTGCAGGAATTCACCAGGCACCGGTTCAAACAAGTGGAAGAACTGGCTGGCACTGGCATATGCATTTTTATCCTCCTTTACTTCGATCGGCAACGGTTAAAAAATTTATGGTGGGTTATGAAATGCTGGCGAATCCTCAACGTGATATTACACCTGAATGGGCAGCTGAACAACTCAGAAAAATGCCACTTGACTATTATCGTACACTTCCTGCTTCCACCATTTAAAAATGTCATCATGAATAAAACGATGCTTCCTTTTTTTTTATTGATCTTTTCAATTGCCTGTAATACTTCAGAAGAGCAAAAAAAAGATGAAAATAGCAGTACGATTATGAACTATAGTTTTGATTCAACCGTAAATGGGAAAAAGACAGGTCTGTACTGGATCAAAAATGGTAAAATGTCTGTTGGTATTACGAATTATGGCGGTCGGATTGTGAGTTTACAGGTGCCCGATAAAAATGGAAAAATCCAGGATGTGGTAGTCGGGTTCTCTTCTCTGGATGATTATATCAATTCAACGGAACCTTATTTTGGAGCAACCATCGGTCGTGTGGGTAACAGGATCGCAAAGGGAACATTCAGCCTGAACAATAAAAAGTTCGAACTCTTTACTAATAATGGACCAAACACTTTGCATGGCGGCAAAGTTGGTTTCCAGTCGGTGGTTTGGGATGCTGAACAACCGAATGATTCAACGTTGAAACTATCTTATGTTTCTCCTGATATGGAAGAAGGTTTTCCCGGTCAGCTTACCACAAAAATAAGTTTTACGGTAACTAATGAGCAGTCGCTCGATATTAAATACGAAGCAGTAACTGATCAGCCAACGCCTGTAAATCTGACCAATCACGCATTCTTCAACCTGAATGGCGAAGGATCCGGCACCATCAATCAGCATAGTTTACAATTATTTGCAAGTAGGTACACTCCAGTTGATTCAACGCTTATTCCGACTGGTGAAATTGCTCCGGTGGCTGGTACCCCATTTGATTTTACAAACTCAACTATTATCGGAGAGCGGGTGGATGCAGACAATCAGCAATTGAGATTTGGCAAAGGGTATGATCATAATTTTGTGTTGGATGATAGCACAACCTGGAAAAAAGCCGCTCGTATAAAAGGAGATATTTCAGGAATTCAACTGGAAATCTGGACTACTGAACCCGGTATACAGTTTTATGGTGGAAACTTTATGGAAGGAAAAAATACCTTCAAATCAGGCACCCCGGATAGTTTCCGGACTGCTTTCTGTCTCGAAACCCAGCATTTTCCAGATGCTGTGAATCAACCTTCCTTTCCAAGTACTATCTTAGAACCCGGACAAACCTACAAAACCCGTTCGGTATATAAATTTACTGCACAACCTTAAGATTAGCTGCCATGAATATCCTGCATTCAAAAGACTATTTGGTTTTTATCGTTTATTTTTTGATCGTAGCCTTTTATGGATGGTGGGTCTACAACAGAAAAAAATCAGCTACTGCCAGTAGCAAGGATTACTTTTTGGCAGAAGGTTCATTAACCTGGTGGGCAATTGGTGCATCCCTTATTGCTTCCAATATATCAGCGGAACAGTTTATAGGAATGAGTGGTTCAGGGTTTAAAATGGGATTGGCCATTGCTACCTATGAATGGATGGCAGCGGCTACCTTAATCATTGTAGCGATCTTTTTTATTCCGGTTTATCTGAGGAATAAAATTTATACCATGCCACAGTTTCTGCAACAACGATATAATGGAACCGTTGCCATGATTATGGCCGTATTCTGGTTATTGCTCTATGTGGTTGTTAACCTTACTTCCATTCTATATCTGGGTGCTTTGGCCGTAAGCAGTATTTCCGGAATCAATTTTACGGTCTGTATGCTGGCACTTGGATTGTTCGCCATAATAATCACGTTGGGCGGGATGAAGGTGATCGGTTATACAGATGTAATCCAGGTATTTTTTCTGATTCTGGGGGGATTGGCTACTACCTATCTTGCACTTAATTTGGTGAGTGATCATTTTGGATCAGAAGGACCATTAGCCGGATTGAGTTTATTGCAGGAAAAAGCTTCCGGTCATTTCCATATGATCCTAAAGCAGGATAATCCCAATTATATAGATTTACCCGGACTATCCGTCCTTATTGGAGGAATGTGGATTGTAAACCTCAACTATTGGGGATGTAATCAATATATAACCCAGCGAGCCTTAGGTGCAGATCTAAAAACTGCTCGGGCAGGAATTCTCTTTGCAGCTTTTCTGAAATTACTGATGCCAGTGATTGTGGTATTACCCGGTATTGCTGCTTTTGTATTGTATCAGGAAGGTAATTTTCAGGAAGCTATGTTACAGGATGGTGAATTGAACCCGGACCGGGCATATCCGGTATTGCTGAACTTATTACCCCCCGGATTGAAGGGGCTTGCTTTTGCAGCACTTACAGCTGCCGTAGTTGCTTCTCTTGCCGGTAAAGCAAACAGTATTTCCACCATTTTTACCCTGGATATTTACAAAAAGAGAATCTCGCCTGAAGCGGATGAGAAGAAACTCGTTAGCATCGGACGAATAACTGTAGTGGTCGCAATAATCCTGGCGATCTTTATTTCTCCTTTTTTGGGAATTGATAAAAAAGGTGGCTTCCAATATATTCAGGAATACACCGGTTTTGTATCACCCGGAATTTTCGCCATGTTCATTCTGGGATTCTTCTGGAAGAAAGCAACCTCCAATGCAGCACTGTTTGCAACAATTGGGGGCTTTATACTTTCCGTGTTTTTCAAATTTCTGCCTGGATTTGTTGACCTGAGCGCATTGATTCCATCAGGATGGGCAATTGCCAATGCTGATGGAGTTGCTGAAATTCCATTTATAGACAGGATGGCCATTGTATTTGTGATTTGTATAGCAGCCATGTACATCATAAGTACCATCGAACATGCCAGAGGTGTGCGTCCGAACGCCCTCTCCATAGACGCCAGGGAATTCAAACCCGATCCGGCATTTGCTGTTGGCGCCTTGCTGGTTACCGGCTTATTGGTGGCATTGTATACCTTATTTTGGTAAAGCGGTTGTTTTTCGATTGATTTGTATTCTCAATAGTTGCCATATGAGTACCAATCAGCTTCCATCACTTGACAGAGAAATTCAGTTAACAGAGGAAGATATCCGTTCATTCCGTACCAATGGACACCTTCATCTTCTCACTGTTTTATCTCCGGAAGAACTCGCTGTTTATAGACAGGTTATCAATGATGCGGCTTATCGGTACAATACGGAAACAAGAGAAATGAAGGAACGCGATACTTATGGGAAAGCCTTTCTTCAAATCATGAACCTTTGGGAAGTGGACGAGCAGGTAAGATCATTTACATTGGCAAAACGATTTGGAAAAATCGCTGCAGCCTTACTTGGGGTGGAAAAAGTTCGGCTTTACCACGATCAGGCGCTTTACAAAGAGGCCGGTGGCGGACATACACCCTGGCATCAGGATCAATACTATTGGCCCTTGGATACCAAAAATACCATTACCATGTGGATGCCATTGATACCGATTTCTGTTGAAATGGGTATGCTGAGTTTTGCTTCAGGTTCGCATATCAAAGGGGCTGTCGAAAACATAGCCATTTCAGATGAATCTGATTTACTGCTGGATGCTTATGTGAAGGAGAAAAATTATTCGATTACCCGCCCATCCACCATGAACGGGGGAGATGCCAGCTGGCATTACGGATGGACACTTCATAATGCACCAGGCAACCAGTCTGCGCAGACAAGAGAAGTAATGACCATTATCTATTTTGCCGACGGTGCAAGGGTTACAAATCCGGCGAATCAACATCAGGAAAATGATCGACAACGCTGGTTGATGGGGATTAATCCGGGTGAGTTAGCAGATTCTGCATTGAATCCACTTATCGGCTAATCAGTTTTTTGACGGCTTTTTCTTTGAGTGCATATAATCAGTAGGAGTCATATTGAACTGTTTCTGAAAATTCCGGGCAAAATTACTTTGGGAGCTATATCCTACCATATCAGCAACTTCGTAGATTTTATACTCCGCATTTGCTAATAACTCTGCGGCTTTTTTTAAGCGGCTTATATTTATTAATTCCAACGGCGTAAGATTCGATACAGCTTTGATTTTCCGATAAAGTGTGATCCGGCTCATATTCATAAATTTAGCCAGTTTCTCAACATCCAGCTCAAGATCTTCCATGTGCTCCTGAATCTCATTGTTTAACTGAGTAAGAAATTTCTCATCAGATTTTGTATGCGCTATACTTTTTATATGTACAAGGGGGGAACTGGCGAAAAAATCTCGGATCATTGCTCTATTGGTTAGGAGGCTGTGAATCTGGGCCAGCAGATGTTCTTTTGAAAAGGGTTTTTCAATATAGGCATCCGCACCTAATTCCAATCCTTCTACTTTCGCCTGAATGGTATTTTTGGCAGTTAAGAGTATAACCGGAATATGGGAGAATTCCACGGTGGATTTGACTTTCCTGCAGAGTTCAAATCCATCCATTTCCGGCATCATTACATCAGAAATCATAAGGTTGACAGCCTCTTCACTCAACAGTTTGATCGCCTCAAGGCCGTTGGATGCCTTCATGATCTGGTATTTGCTTTGAAGAATATTTTCCAGCAACTCAAGAATATCTTCTTCATCATCAACTAATAAAAGTACAGGTTGCATAATCAGTTCATTTTAACCATCAAAGTTGTTTGGGTATGGATAATATAAAGGTATTCATTCCATTCATGCTTGTACATTTAATTGTGCCATTATGCAGTTCAGCCAGTGACCGGGATAATGCAAGTCCGATTCCTGTTCCTTTTTGTTTACCTGGCTCATTGATTCGGTAAAACGGTTCAAATATTTTTTCCCGAAGCTCTTCCGGAATTAGTTTGCCATCATTCATAATAATTAATTGCCAGTAATTCACATCGGTGGCTCTTAATTCAATCAGGACATTTTTAGTGGCATACTTGATAGCATTGCTGATCAGGTTTGAAAATATTTTTTCCAGTGCATCTTCATCTGCCTTTACAATTAGATTATTTTCAGAATCTATCCAGGTGAAAATTAATTTCTTCTTTGAAGCCAATGGAATAAAATCCTCGTATACATGTTTCAATAATTCGGAAATGGAGAGCTCGGTAAAATAAAGTTTAAATCCTTTTGTTTCGGTTTGTCTGAAATCAAGTATTTGTTGTACCAGTGCAACTAATCTATTGGTATTTCTTTCCAGCATACTGACATCTTTCCTGATTGCCGGAAAATCATCGGTTACTTCCTGAAGATTTTCTACCGGTCCCTTAATTAAAGTAAGGGGCGTTTTTATTTCATGTGCTACATTGGTAAAAAAATCGATTTTGGCCTCGTATATTTCTTTTTCTTTTTTGTTCTGCATTCTATTGTGGTAGGTAATAATCAGAAAACTAATCAAACTTCCGAATGCTATAAAATAAGTAAGATAGGCCACCTGTGTTGCCCAGAAGGGAGGTAGTATTTTAATTCGTAATGTTCTTGTATCACTCCTGTTTTCATTGAATGCGTTTGCTTTTACTTTAAATGTGTAACTTCCAGGAGCCAGATTGGTGTAATAAATCTTTCTGTTTTTTTCCAGAACTGTCCATTGGTTGTCAAGTCCGTCAAGGATATAAGAATATTGGGTAACCTCCGGCGACGTGTAACTTAATGCAGCTACATCCAGACTAATGGAGGATTGATCAAAAGGCAGTGTAATTTCTTCAGTATATAGAATCGATTTGTTTAAAATACCACCCGATTTTTCAATATTTATTTCATTGTTGTGAACCTGAATGCCAGTTATGTAAATAGGCAGGGAGAAGCGATTTTCCTCAAAACTATCCGGCTTGAAACTTATCATTCCTTTAATACTGCCAAAATAAATACGTCCTGTATGATCTCTCCAGCCTGAACTATAATTGAATTGGTTATTCAGTAAGCCGGTTTCCTTTGTAAAAACCTGCATCTTACTGTTCTCCTTGTTAAGTTCAACAAGTCCCTTTGATGTGGTTACCCATAAAATGCCATTATTATCCTCCAGACTTTTAAATATATGATTGCTTGGAAATCCATTTAGTTTATTATAAATCGTATCAATTTTTCTGTCCTTATTCAAGGAAATTAGTCCCCCTCCTTCACTTGCAATCCATAATTGCTGATGGGAGTCTTCGTAAATATCATTAACAAATATGTGACTTAGCGGTATCTGTTTTTTTGATTTGTCTGCAAATTGTGCTGCTTCTCCTGAACTGGGATTATAGTGGTAGAAGCCGCTCCCATGTGTGCCAGCCCAGATAGTTCCGGTATGATCTTCGTGGAGAATAGAAATAAAAATATTATGGGGAATTTCTCTAACCATTTCAAAATCTTCGGTAGCAGTACGATAGCGATAAAGCCCATTAGCTGTTCCCAAATAAATTATTCCGGACGAATGTTTGATTATACTAAGTACGAAATTGCTTTTCAGGTCATGTTCTCCTGATCCGGCATCGTAATGCCGGATTACTTTTCCGGTTGTCCGATTCATTAAATCCAGACCATGCTCAAATGTGCCAATCCAAACGGTATTGTCATCAACCAGAAGTCCGTGAATATTCGAATAGGATATATCTCCCTTTTTTCCTGTTGGTTTATAATGGGTAATGCTTCCTGTTGAAGGATCAAGTTTGTTTAATCCTCCATCTTCGGTTCCCAGCCAGATTTGGTGATCTTTGTCTTCCCGAATTTCCCTAACCGATGTTCCACTTATGGAAGGTTCTGAAGAACCCGGGTAAAACTTGTGAAAATAGTTGTATTGTTTTGGGAAATAATTGATCCCGCCGAAAAATGTTCCTGCCCAGATTCCACCTTCACTGTCCTTCGTTAAATTATAAACTGCATTATCTGAAAGTGAATAGGGATCCAGAAACGTCTTTTTTAAATTAGTAATTTTTGATGTTTGAGCATCATAAATAAATATACCGGATTCAGTAGCAAACCAGTATTGATTTGCAGATTCCTGAATAATGTCTCTTGCAAAAATGGGTGTTTTGTCTTCATTATAAGTGATGATACTGGTAAGGCTGCTATCTTCTGTGTCCAATTTCTTAATTCCCTGTCCGGCTGTGCAAATAAATAAATTATTCCCGTTTACTGGTACCAGTTTATTGATACGTTTCAATATTCCGGAGCTGGTATTGTTTTTACCGGGATAAAGCGTGAAAATTGAATCGGATGGATTATACCGCAATATTTTCCCTTCTTCATCACCAATCCAGATAGTTCCATCCTGCGTTTTTGCAAGCGCTGTTGCCAATACCTGCTGATCGGAAGCAACTGTAACCAGTTTTCTGCTGATGGTATCATATAGATAAACGGAATGTTGGGCAAGTATCCAGTATTTGTTATTTTTTGCCTGTATGACTTTATAAATATTTCGGATTGCATTAGTAACAGGTACCAGGGTTTCCTTTGTTTCATCAATTCTGTAAAGACCGTTTTGGGCGCCTACCCATATTTGACCTTTATCATCTTTATTAAGTGAATATATATAGTTGTTATTTATTTCATTCCTGGAGGTTACTGGTGTCAGAAATAATTTGAAATTGTATCCATCAAAGCGATTGAGTCCCTCTTTTGTACCAAACCATAAGAAACCATTATTTCCCTGCAGGCTGGCGAAAACGGTGTTATGCGAAAGTCCCTGTTCAACCTGATAATGACGGAAATAATATTGCTGTGAAAAAGCAACCTGAGATTTCATTGAAAGCAGCAGACATAACAGTCTAATTACTGATATATAGCTACTACCCCAATGATATATTTTAAGCAATCGATGATACATACTGAATACATAATCCCATAGACTTGAAATGCAGATTCTTTTCTGGCTTCGGAAGTTACAATTGTTTGCGTTATTCAGTTGGTATAATGATATTTTTTGTGGCAGAATTGATACGATATGAAACTATAAACCATTTAAAATAGTGTTGTTTTGTTTAGGAAGATTTTCCGCTTATTCTTCCCTACTTGCCAATTAAAGATTAATTAACCAAAATTAACAAGATGAAAATTCGATTGCTTCCCAAGGTTGCTGCACTTTGTGTGCTACTAATTACCTGTGTAGCTGTCTATGCTCAGAAGTCCATTCGGGGAAAAGTTCATTCCTCTGACGGCAAACCAGTTTCCGGTGCCAGTATTGTAGTAAAATCGACCGGCACAACAATCACAACTGATAATGATGGCGTATTTACCGCTCAATTGGCAGCCGGTGATGTACTTACTATTTCCCATGTAGGTTTTAAAAGTAAAGAAGTGGTAGTTGGCTCAGGTGATTTATTGGATATTGAGCTGCTTGCAGGTTCAGAAGAACTCCAGCAGGTTGTAGTTGTAGGATATGGTACCCAGCGTAAGAAAGATCTTACTGGTGCCATTTCAGTTGTAAATCCGGATGATTTGAAAAAACGCCAGGCTACTACAGTTGCAGAAGCCATGCAGGGACTTGCTTCCGGTGTTTATGTACGGGCATCCGGCCGGCCGGGATCTGAAGCCAATATTCAGATTCGTGGTATTAAAAACTTAAGCAATACTAATCCGCTCTATGTGATTGATGGATTGATTGCTACAGCCAATCGTGATTTCAATCCCAATGATATTGAATCCATCCAGATTTTGAAAGATGCCTCTGCCGCCGCAATTTACGGTTCTCGGGCTGCTAACGGTGTTATTATCATTACTACCAAAAGAGGGCGTCAGGGACCAATGAAAATGGAGATCAGCGCAAAGTCGAGTGCACAGATTATGCCAAGGTTTGATCTGGCAGGAAGGGATGAATTTGTAACGTTAAACAACATGGCCTATGATAATGCAGGTAAGCCGCATCAGCAACATGAACTGGATAATAATACCGACTGGCAGGATGAAACCTATCGGACCGGATTAATGCACGACATCAATGCCAGTTTTTCCGGTGGTGGTACGAATAGCAGTTATATGGTATCTGCCAACTATTTTGGAAACAAGGGTACAGTTATCAGTACAGATTTCAATCGCCTGAGCTTGCGTGTAAATTCACAGGGCTCCAAAGGTATATTCAGTATTGGTGAAAACATCGCTATCAGTAATGCAGAAGAAGACCTGATGTCCGGTAATCCGGTTGCTGATGTGGTACGCTTGCTGCCTACAATTCCGGTGCGGGATTCACGGAATCCGGGTGGTTATGGGTATGGACATGAAGCCAGAGCACGTACTTTTGGCACCAATCCTATCGCGATTGCCGACCTGGAAGATCGCACGCAGCAAAACCTGCGTATTCGCGGTAATATCTGGGCAGAGTTAAAATTCAGACCCTGGCTGAAATACCGGGCCAATGTAGGTATTGATGCTAGTAATGATCATTACAAATACCTGCGTAAAGAAGGGAACTGGACATTGAACCAGCCTTATGACCCATCCATTGCCAATGAAAACATGGCGCGTTCCATGTCCAAACAGATTGATAACACGCTAACATTTAATAAAGAATTTGGTCTGCATAAGGTAAATCTGGTAGTGGGACAAACCTACCAGAGTGATCGGTATGAACAAATCTGGGGTACCAAAAGAAACATGTTGCCCAATCCTTTGGGAGGAGGGTATTACAGTACGTTAGATCAGGGAAATGAGCCACAAACCGGTGGTTTTATAAATGAGTCTGTTATAATGTCTTATCTGGGAAGACTGGAATATAATTATGATGATCGCTATCTTTTCAATGCGGTATTACGAAGAGATGGAACAAGCCGCCTTGGCATGCAAAACAGATGGGGAAATTTCCCTTCAGTGTCCGCAGCGTGGAGAATCAGCCGCGAGCAGTTTTTTAATGTAAGCTGGATCAGTGATCTTAAATTAAGAGCCAGTTATGGAACACTGGGCAGTAGTAATATAGGTAACTGGGATTACCTGGCTGTTATCAATACCTTCAGTACCATTGCAATGGGTTCCAATCAGGCAATTCTGCCCGGAGCCACACAGGTTCGATTGGTAAATCAGGACTTGGGTTGGGAAAAACTGGTACAGAAGAATTTTGGATTCGATGCTGAATTGTTCAATAACAGACTTTCGGTTTCTGCAGAGTATTTTGACGCTACCACCAGTGATGTACTTACCACCATGCCGATTGCACTTACTACAGGTAATGATGGAGGTAATCCGGTTGTAAATGCAGCAACTATACGCAATAGAGGTTTTGAATTTTCTGCCACTTATAAAGAACAAAGAGAAAATTTCGGCTACAATGTCGGCCTTAATCTCACAACACTTAAAAATGAAGTGAAGGAATTAGGTTATGGCAGGAACAATATTTACGTTGGAAATACAGTAACTGAAATTGGTCAGCCGCTGGGTATGTTTTTCGTACTGGAAACAGATGGAATATTTCAGAATCAGGCGGAAATTACCAGTTATGTAAACAAAGACGGTGTTATAATTCAGCCGAATGCCCAACCGGGTGATATCCGTTTCAAGGATAATAACGGAGATGGACAAATCACTAATTCTGATAAAGCAGTTGTTGCCAATCCCTGGCCGAAATATGAAGTGGGGCTGAATTTAGGGGCCAATTGGAAAAGTTTTGAATTCACAATGAATTGGTTCGGTTCTTTCGGGTCTACCGTATATAACGGTTATAGAAGCCTGGTTGATCGTTTTGATGATAACTCCAACTATCGGTCAGGTGTAAAACCCTGGACGCCCGATAATCCCAATACATCTTTCCCAAGAGCTTTGTATGCTTCCACGCTGAACTCAAGAGGAGATACGGATCGCTGGCTGGAATCAGGTAATTTCTTTCGTATGAAATATGTTGGAATCAGCTACAATCTGCCCTCCAGCCTGCTGGGTAAGATTGGATTCAATTCTGCACAGATTTCTGTCTCTGGTCAGAACCTGATCACGATTACCAAATTCACCGGCCTGGATCCTGAATTTAATAATGCAAGTATTTATGAAAGAGGTGTAGCGGGCTTCCAATATCCCAATGTTAAAATGGTTTCCCTCGGTCTTGCTGTAGGATTCTAACCTTAACCAACAATTGAATGTCATGAAAAAAATACTCAATATATCATTTGTCTGTTCAGCACTTATACTACTCGCTGCTTCCTGCAGTAAAACTGAACTCGATGTGAAAAATCCAAATACACTTACAGAAGACGTATTCTGGAAAACTGAATCAGATGCTCAGAAAGGGTTGAATGCAGCCTATGCCATGTTTTACAAACCGGGACTTTGGTCGCGCTGGATTTATTTCCGCCTCGACCTTACCTCCGATGAAGGATTCAGTAACAGTCCCTGGATTGAACTGGCCGACTGGACTCGTTTTCAATATATCAATTACAATTTTTGGGAAGGGAATAATATCACCTGGCGCGATACCTATAAAGCCGTATTTCGCCTGAATCAGATTCTCGCAAATGTGGGTGAAATTCCTTTTGCTGATCCTGCTGTAAAAGAACGGCTCATTGCAGAAGCAAAATTCCTGCGTGGATTACACTATTATTATGCAGGTTTAATGTGGGAAAATATTCCATTGGTATTGGAGCCTTCCAAGCCCGATGATCTCCCTTTGCAAAATACACTTGCTGAAGTGTGGGCGCAGGTTGAAAAAGACTGGAAAGAAGCAGTGCCCGCATTGTCTGTAAGTTATGGTGCTGCGGATGTTGGACGTCCAACAAAAGGTGCAGTTCAAGGTTATCTGGCTCGCTTATATATGCAACAACGTAAATGGACAGAAGCTAAAACTGCGCTCGATTATTTCTTCACCGGAGAAGGGCAGGGGCAGTATGCCTTAATGGCGAACTACAAAGACAATTTCACACATCTCCTGGAGAATAATACGGAGTCCGTATTTGAGATTCAATTCTCTGATGTGAATAAGGGAGGGGATGGTGATGGTGTAAACCAAACCATGAGTACCAATCGTCCTCAATTCTTTGCACCAAGGGGTATTGGCTGGTCAGATGGACAGGCAAGATACTGGGTAGTGAATGAATTTAAAAAAGAGGCAACTGCTGCCGGTGGTATTGATCCCAGATTGCGGTATACCTTATTCTATCCGGCATTGGAAGCCGATTTCGGAGATAAAATTTATGGCCGTAGCTGGGAATGGGGCGCACAGGAAGCCTGGTACAGAAAATATTCCCGCGATTATTTTCGTAACAACGAAGATTATTTTGCACAAAATAATTTCAGAATGTTGCGCTATGCAGATATCCTGCTTATGTATGCTGAAGTGCTGAATGAACTGGGACAAACCGGGGATGCCTATCAATATGTTGATATGGTAAGGGAAAGAGTTGGAATGCATCCATTGGCAACAGCATTTCCAGCCATTGGTACGGATAAGGATTTGTTCAGGAATCGATTGAAAGTGGAACGTGTGCTGGAGCTCTGCGGCGAAAGCGTTCGCTGGGCTGATCTAAAGCGCTGGGGTGATCTTGAAACTCAGGCAGGCGTTGATCTGATCAAACAACGTGATCCGGATTTCAATAATTTCCAGGTTGGTAAACATATCCGCCTCCCTCTTCCTCAGATTGAAGTAGAGAACAATACCAATCTTACGCAGAATCCAATGTATTAATTATCCAAAGCAGGCTGGCATTCAGCCAGTCTGCTTTTTTTCTTACCTCAACTCGAATAGTTTGCAATTACATCGTATTCTTATACTTGTCCTCTGTTTTTGGTCCTGTTCCAAAAAAACAAGTGCGCAAAAAGAAATTACTGTTGCTGATCCTACCATTTTTCTGCATAAAGGCACTTATTACCTCTATGGTACTAGCCCGGAAAGTGGTCAGGGATTTCTGGTCTATACTTCCAAAGATTTGATGAACTGGTCAAATCCGGTTGGTGCAACAAGTGGTATGGCATTGAGTAAAGAGCATACATTCGGGACAAGCGGTTTTTGGGCGCCGCAGGTTTTTCATTACAGAGATAAGTTTTATATGGCCTATACAGCAAATGAACAATTGGCAATTGCTGTTAGTGATAACCCTTTGGGACCATTTCGTCAGTCAGAAAAAAAACAACTTTCCGGTGAGGGAAAACAAATTGATCCTTTTCTCTTTCAGGATGAAGATGGAACCTGGTATATGTACTATGTTCGACTTAATAATGGTAACCGGATTTATGTGGTTAAAATGAAACCCGATTTAAGTGATATTGAACCCGGTACTGCAAAAGAAATTCTGGCTGCAGAAAAACTATGGGAAAATACCTGGAATGCCAATTGGCCGGTTGCAGAAGGGCCAACTGTAATCAAACGGTCCGGGAAATATTATTTGATGTACTCCACCAATGATTTCCGTAATCCGGATTATGCTGTTGGATATGCAGTTAGTGATCACCCCGAAGGGCCTTTTGTAAAATCAGATGATTCACCTATTATCAGCCGGAAATTACTAGGTGTAAGCGGACCTGGTCACGGTGATTTATTTACTACTTCAGACGGGAAGTTTAAATATGTTTTACACACTCATTTTGACCGAACGACCGTGGCGCCAAGACTGGGAGCAATTATTGATATTAGATTTGAGCCGGGAGAGAAAAATGAAAAAATTGTTGTTGATCCCACCAGCTTCCGGTACCTCAAAGCTGCAATTGCGCAAACATTTCGAAATCCAATACTGCCATCAGGGGCGGATCCATACAGTTATTGGAAAGATGGGTATTATTATTACACACATACACTGGTTGACCGCATTTCATTGTGGAAAACAACAACCCTTTCTGCATTAGCAGGGGCAAAAGAAGTAACAGTGTTTCGGCCTCCTTCTGTTGCTTCCTATGCAAAAGATATCTGGGCTCCGGAAATTCATAATATCCATAATAGGTGGTATATCTATTTTTCGGCCGCGGATAATAAAGGACGTAATAACCGAATCTATGTGTTGGAAAACAAAAGGAAGGACCCAACACGCGGAAAATGGAAAATGAAGGGGAAAATAGCAGCAAGCTCAGATTATTGGGCAATTGATGGCAATGTATTTGAATATCAGGGTAAACGATATATGGTTTGGTCTGGCTGGGAAAATGCAAAAAGCCGTCACCAGAACATTTATATCGCAGCCATGAAAAATCCCTGGACAATTTCAGGAGACAGAGTATGTATCTCGAAGCCGGAATTGGAATGGGAAAGGCACGGCAAGCGGAACGAACCAACCGATACGGCCACTGTATTTGTTAATGAAGGCCCACAGGCACTTTTAAGAAATGAGCAGTTGTTTGTTATCTACTCCGCCAGTGGATGCTGGACAGATAATTATGCGTTAGGCATGCTAAGTTTGAAAGGTTCAATGAATCCACTGGATGCCAGCGCCTGGGAAAAATCACTAAAACCTGTTTTTTCAGGCTCTGCAGAGGCGGGTATATTTTCACCCGGACATAATTCTTTCTTTAAATCACCGGATGGTCAGCAGGATTGGATTCTCTATCATGCAAATGATCGTCCGGGTATGGGCTGCGCTCAGTATCGATCACCCCGGTCTCAGCGATTCAGATGGAAGGCAGATGGCTCTCCTGATTTCGGAAAACCGATACCGCTAAAAAATCCACTGGTGGTGCCCTCTGCCTATTCAATACAAAACAATTGAACATATGCGTACAATAAAATCTATATTGTTTTTACTGCTGTGCCTGCTGGCTGTGTCTGGTTCTGCGCAGGTTATTTCTGGAAAATGGAGTGCTGAAAAAGCAAGCACCTGGTATAAAAAGCAGGGTTGGTTGGTGGGGGCAAATTTTCAGCCTTCCACTGCTATCAATCAGCTTGAAATGTTTCAGGCTGCAAGTTTTGATACGGCTACTATAAATCGGGAATTAAATTGGGCAAGAGGTTTAGGCATGAATGTAATGAGAGTATATCTCCATCATTTGTTATGGGTGCAGGATAAGGAAGGTTTTAAGAAAAGACTGAACACCTATCTGGAAATATCCAACCGAAATGGAATTAAAACCATGTTTGTTTTTTTTGATGATTGCTGGAATGACACTGCCTGGCTCGGTTCGCAACCTGCCCCTAAGCCTGGAATTCATAATTCAGGTTGGGTCCGTGATCCGGGAACAATGATTCATCGTTATCCTGATACTGCGGCTACCCTTGAATCCTATGTAAAAGACATTCTGCGAACTTTTAAAAATGATAATCGGATCCTTCTTTGGGATCTATACAATGAACCTGGAAATAATGGGCAACATGATAAAAGCCTGCCATTGTTGAAGAAAGTTTTTACCTGGGCCAGAGAAATTAATCCCTCTCAACCGGTTTCAGCAGGTGTATGGAATAATAATAACCCCTTTCAATCGCTCAATAAGTTTCAATTGGAGAATTCTGATATTATTACTTATCATAATTACAATTATGTAGAACATCATCAGAATGCAATTGATACATTAAGGGCCTATAACAGACCGTTGATCTGTACCGAATATATGGCTCGCAGAAACGGAAGCTTGTTTCAGGTGATTCTGCCCGTTTTAAAGAAAGAAAATATTGGGGCAATTAACTGGGGTTTTGTAAGTGGAAAAACCAATACCATTTTTGCCTGGGATACTCCTATAAAAGAGGGAACTGAACCCCTCTTATGGTTTCATGATATTTTCAGAAAAGACGGTACCCCTTTTAGTAAAACTGAAGTTGAAACAATACGGAATTTAACTCGATAGTTCATTTGATTTAAAATAGCATCAATTAAAGCACGATTTATGTTTTTGCCATATAATATATTGCAACGGATTTCTTTTTTTTTACTTGCATTGGTTACATATTTTGTTCAGCCGGTGCTGGCACAACAACCCAATCCACCCGGACAGGTAATAGATTCCTCAAAAGCGGTCAATCAGGCTTATCTGTTTGCCCATATGACTCATGCTGATTATGGAAAATTATATTACTCAGTAAGTACGGATGGGTTGCATTGGTATTCGCTCAATCAGGGTAAACGGGTGTTTGAAGAATACAGAGGGCATCCGGACATTTGTAAAGGCCATGATGGCCGCTATTATATTGCAGGAAACCAGAGTGATGCTTCTCCTGATATCAATATCTGGGTTTCTACTGATTTGATTGATTGGAAAAAACACAGCACCTATACACCGGATCTGAAAAGCACACCGGATTATTCAAACGCATTGCAACGGATTGGTGCACCCAAATTATTTTATGATACGGATTCACAACAATACCTCATGACCTGGCATACGCCGCATAAAGAAGGAACCAAAGAAGATCCGGAAAGATATTGGGCCAGTCAGCGTACATTATATGTGTTGTCGAAAGACTTGTTAAGCTTTCCGAAACAACCACAGCGCCTATTTGACTGGGATATGGGCACCATTGATGTGTTTATCCGTAAGATTGATGGGCAATATTTTGCAGTAATAAAAGATGAAACCTATCCAACTTTGTACTGGCCAACGGGGAAAACAATTCGAATTTCGAAAGCGCCATCCTTATTGGGACCGTATTCAGAGCCGGGTGAATCCATCAGTCCAAATTTCAGGGAAGCGCCGATGCTGATCAAATCACCGGATGATATAATATTTTATTTGTACTATGAACAATATCCTGGTGTATCTTATGGCCTCTCAATTGCAGATCATCTGCAAAGTCCCTGGTATCAGGCTTCCGGTTATACCTTTCACCACGATTGGGATAAATATAGTTTGCCTGCAAAAGTCCGTCATGGATGTATGATAACAATTAGTCGTGCAGAATACAATAAATTAGTAGATCGTTTTGGGATAACCAAATGAATATAGAAATGGATATACTTGAATCACTATAATTATTTGAAATGAATCTAAAATCAGTAACAGGGATGATTGGATGCCTGGCTTTTTCATGCATGGTTCAGGCGCAACAGGAGTGGAGTCCGGTAAATGGAAAAATTCAATCTGAATGGGTAGAAAAAGTGAATCCTTCCAGTGTTTTACCAGAATATCCCAGACCTCATCTGGTACGTTCCGAATGGGTAAACCTGAACGGCTTATGGAATTATACCATCCAACCGCTGGTTAATACAACGCAGCCTGCTCAGTTTGATGGATCTATTCTTGTTCCATTCGCAGTGGAGTCTGCTCTTTCCGGTGTGCAGAAAACAGTGGGTAAGGACAGTGTGCTCTGGTATCAGCGCAATTTTACAATTCCAGCGAAGGCTAAATCAAAGAAAGTCTTGTTGCATTTTGGCGCAGTAGACTGGCAGTGTGATGTATTTGTTAATGATCAGTTGGTTGGAACACATAAAGGCGGATTTGATCCATTCAGTTTTGATATCAGTTCCGCACTTCGTAAAAAAGGCGCACAAAAACTAGTTGTAAAAGTGTGGGATCCTTCTGATGAAGGTCCTCAGCCCAGAGGGAAACAGGTGGTAAAACCTCATGGAATCTGGTATACTCCGGTAACCGGAATCTGGCAAACGGTTTGGTTGGAAGCAGTGCCTTCTACCTACATAGCATCTACAAGACAAACTCCTGATATTGATCAGAAAACAGTAACTGTAGCAACGCAGGTGGAAAATACGCAGCCTGGTGATAAAGTGCTGGTTGTTGTAAAAAAAGGAACAGAAATAGTAGCTCAAAAAGATGTGGAGCCTGGTCAGCCGGCGGTTTTGTCAATTGAAAATTCACAATTATGGTCACCTGAAAATCCATTTCTCTACGATTTGAAAATTTCAATTGTACGAAATAAAAAAACAATTGATGAAGTAGGCTCCTATTTTGCCATGCGGAAAATTTCCATGAAAAAAGATGCCAATGGAATTCAACGCATGTTACTCAATAATGAGTTTGTATTTCAGTATGGCCCTCTGGATCAGGGCTGGTGGCCTGATGGCTTATATACAGCTCCAACAGATGAAGCATTGAAATTTGATATCGTCAAAACACGTGAAATGGGATTTAATATGATCCGTAAACACGTAAAAGTTGAGCCGGCCCGCTGGTATTATTATTGTGATCAGTTAGGTATGCTGGTATGGCAGGATATGCCAAGTGGTGATATGGGAAACCGTTGGGAAATGCGCCCTGGTATTTATGGAAAAGCAACTGACAAAAACAGAACACCGGAATCAGAAGCTATTTTTAGAACAGAATGGAAAGAAATTATGACAGATTTCTACAATTTCCCTTCTATTGTTGTCTGGGTGCCATTTAATGAAGCATGGGGGCAGTTTAAAACTGCTGAAATTGTTAAATGGACGATGAAAGAAGATCCTTCCCGTCTGGTAAATACCGCCAGTGGTGGAAATTTTGAGCCGGTTGGAGATATCATTGATTTGCATAATTATCCCGAGCCACTCATGCCGGATCCGGCTTTGTTTGGTGCTGATCGGATTCTGGTGTTGGGTGAATTTGGAGGATTGGGGCTTCCAGTTGAAAATCATACCTGGCAGGAAAAAAACAACTGGGGTTATCAAAGTTTTAAAAATAAGGAAGACCTATATAATCGTTACGCGGAATTTATTTCAGTGATGCCTCATCTTATCGAAAAAGGATTATCTGCAGCTGTATATACGCAAACTACCGATGTGGAAGTTGAAACAAATGGATTGATGACTTATGATAGAAAAATAATCAAATTCTCCCCCGATGCGTTGAAAAAACTGCACCAGCAATTGTATAATAAATCATTGGTGAAATTTAAATAACTACATTAATTTTTTTGCGGTTTCGGACAAAAGTCCGAAACCGTCACCCCCACTTATATCCTGCGGTGGTGCAGTACACCGTTTTGCCCAATAATCAGCCTTTTATGAATTGCATAACCAACATTTTACTAGTAGGAGGGATTTGCTTTCTCTCTAATTGCAGTCCAAATCATGAAGAAAAAGAACCGGGTCAGGAAGAAATCAAAACTGCTCATATAAACTGGGATACCGGTTTTAAAATCGTATCAGATCTGAACGATGATAATTATCATGGTTATGCACGTATGATCCATTTGAAAGATGGCCGCTTAATGCTTACTTATTTCGATTCCGGTGATACTATAAATGGAGGAATAATTTCACGATATAGTGCAGACGAAGGCAAAACCTGGTCAGACCCGGAAGTGATACATCACAATACGCAAAATCATGAATTCAATAACCCTGAAATAATGGAATTGAAGGATGGCACATTGATGGTATTAACCAACCTGCGTCCAAAAAATCCTGGGGGGGCTTATAATTTTGAAATTGGTTTAATTACCAAACCGGCAGGAGGATCCTGGTCAACTGTAGCGATCCTTTATCGTGCGGATAATGAGTTTCATAATGGATGCTGGGAGCCTAAAATGATAGAATTGCCGGATGGGAATCTGGAAATTTATTTTGCCAATGAAAACAATTTCCGAAACAACGATGATCAGGAAATCAGCAAGCTTTATTCAATTGATAAGGGGCTTACCTGGACAGGGCCTGTTCGGTTTTGTTACTCGGCGGGTGCCAGAGACGGAATGCCGGTGTCAATCGTGATGAACGAAATTCAGCCCAAGGTGTTGACTGCTATTGAAGATAATTCCAAAGGGGGGAGATTTACGATTTCAATACTTGAAAGTCCCGCTGTTGCTGGTTCCGTCGCTTCTGTGCGGCTTCATGGTGTTGTACCGGATGAAATGGCTGATAAGTCCATTTATTGCGGGGCTCCTTATCTGGCAGCCCTGCCAAATGGCGGCTTGTTATTAACCGGTCAAACCGATTACCAGCGAATCAAACAGAACGATCCATTACATATTTCAGTACCATTTATTGCAATTAGTGAACCCAACAGTTATAGTAAATTCAGATTGCTGGATGCCAATCCGTTCAGAATTTCCTCTCAACATGAGGGCCTGTGGAATAGTGTGGCCGTTGTTGGTGAAAAAGTTTACCTGCTTACCTCTTCCCAAACAGAAGGAGGCCGGTTCAAGGTATTGTTGAAAACCGGCCTCTTTAAAGATGCAGATTAAAGGGATGGATCCCTCTCCTTTATTTCATTGCTGTAGTAAAGCGGGTAGATACATAATCCCAGTTCACCAGATTCCACCAATTATCTACATAATCGGCTCTTTTGTTTTGATATTTCAGATAATACGCATGTTCCCATACATCAAGACCCAGTAAAGGAATACCCTGTGTACCTGCAACCGGCATCAGCGGATTATCCTGATTGGGTGTGGAGGTAACAATCAGTTGTTTGTCCTTCATAACAACCAGCCATGCCCAACCGCTTCCGAAACGGGTTTTCGCTGCTTCTGAAAAAACGGATTTGAAATTGGCAAAGGAATTGAATTTTCCTTCAATTGCGGTGAGTAAATCGCCAGTTGGTTTGTTATCAGTTCTGGTCGGACGCATGCTTTTCCAGAATAATTCATGGTTGTAATGACCACCTGCATTGTTGCGCATTTTCTCTGAATATTTCTTGATATTGAGCAAAACATCTTCTACAGGTTTGCCCCGATCAACTCCTTCAGCAATGGCGGCATCATTCATGTTTTTGGTATATGCAGCCGCATGTTTGGTATGATGAATTTCCATCGTCAATGCATCAATGGATGGCTCGAGTGCCCCAAAAGTATAAGGTAGAGCTGCCTGTTCAAAAGAAGTGCGGAATGGATTACTGCCAGCCCCCTGGGAAGTTTTGCAGGAACTTAATAATCCGGAACCTATGAAGGTACCGCCAATGCCCATTGCAATGGATGCTTTTGAGGTGGCAGATAAAAATTCTCGTCGTGATGTGGAAGTCTTTTTCATACCAAGTATATTTTTAATTAGTGCGGCTGGACAGGCGCGCTTTTTTTAAAAAACCGGTCGAAATATGGACGAAGCCGGCGAAATGTCCTATAATAAAATTCTTTATTGAAAAGTTGTGAATCGCGCATAGCCTTATAAGTTAGAAACACACCAATAGGGACCAATACAAAAGTTGCCAGCCATATTCCCCAAACAGGTTCCAATACTGCTTCCTTCACAAACTTCTTACCGAAATTATTCAACAGAAAAAATACTACAAAAAATACCACGGCAAATACAAGTGGTGTGCCGATTCCACCCTTACGAATGATCGATCCCAGGGGTGCTCCAATCAGAAAAAGTACAAAACAGGCAATGGACATGGAAAATTTCTCATGCCAGGCCATTTTATGAAAACGCAGACTTTTCATCCGGTTTTCATAATCAGATTTACTTATTTCCAGAGAACTTCTGGTAATTGATAATTGGGAAAGCACCCGGTCATTCATGGAGGTATGCATACTATCCGGAATAATGGCTCCCAGAGAATCTGCTTTTGCCAATTCAGGAGCCGGTGTATAGGCCGTATCCATCTGTTTATAGAACTGCACATATCCGCCAATTTCATCCGCTACTTTCTTTTTGAAAATGGTGTGGACTGTTCCAAGTGAATCTATTGCCTTGGTTAATTGCCGTACACTTAACATCTGGTAATTATCCTTGAATAAACTGTCGTCCGTTGGATTAAACTGAAGTGCACTCAAATCAAATACTTTTTTGAATTCCTTAAAGCCCAGTCGAATGTATTCAGTATTGGTATTTACCCTGCTTCCCCGCTCCGTATAACGCCAGCCATCTATCAGTTTGAATTCCAGAAAACGCTTATCATCGGAAACCCTCATAATGCCTTTATTGGCTATGATGATATTATCCTGAAGGTTATAATCTTTCTCGAAAATGATAATTTCCCTTAGCGTGGAGTCATCTTTTTCTTTTTTGCCAACCTTGATTGAATAACCCGGAATATTGGTATAAAAAGATCCTTCCCGCAGGTCAAATGCCGGTTTTTTATTGATGATATCGTATTTCAGGCGGTTTAATTTCAGGTTGGAAACAGGCAGGAGATAATTATTGAACATAAATGCGACCCCGCTTAAAAACAATGCCACTACCATGATGGGGCGCATGAAGCGCAGTAAAGGAATCCCGGCTGATTTAATGGCAACCAGTTCAAATGTTTCACCCAGGTTTCCAAAGGTCATAATAGAGGACAGCAATACAGCCAGGGGCAGAGCAAGAGGAACAACAGTTGCCGCAACATACAATATTGCTTCCCCTATTGTTATCAGATCCAGCCCTTTTCCAACAAAATCATCGATGTAAAGCCAGAAAAACTGAAGCACCAACACAAAGAGAGTGATAAAAAAAGTGGCAATAAAAGGCCCCACAAAAGCTTTTAGGATGAGTTTATCTAGTTTTTTTATCACGGTTCACCGGAAGATTTCTGACTACCTTTATTTTCTATGGACCGGGTAAAATTACAGCTTTCCGAAGAGGAAAAGGTATTGGTTGGTAATCCTTCAGTTATTTTAACGAAGAATCGGATTCTGGAGAAAGTAGACACCCTGCTGGGAATGCTGAGTGAACAGGAGGTGGCAAGAGCTGAATTGCTGCGAAATCGTCTGCCAAAGGAGTTTTTCCTGCACCCGCCAAAAATTTCCAAAGGCGATCAATACCGGCAAATGCCCTGGCTTATGCTTGATTTTCCCCGTTGTTTCCAATCCGGGCAAATACTGGCTATCCGACAGTTCTTCTGGTGGGGGCATCTGTTTTCCTCCAGTCTGCTTGTAAGCGGCCAACTAAAAGAGTTGATAACAGACAAAGATTGGATACAATTGCCTGGTTTATATATCTGCGTGCATGCATCGCCGTGGGAGCATCATTTTGAAGCGGATAATTTCAGGTTGGTTGCGTCTTTATCAGCAGCTGAATACCAGAGGATTTGTCAAAAGCAGTTCATTAAGCTGGCCTTCCTGCTCCCAATTTCTCATTGGGAGCAGGTGCCTGACTTTTATAACCAGTCGTTTTCGGCTTGGATGCAGTTGTTGGCTGGGACTTAATTTCCCAATCTGTGAAAAAGGTCTTTTACCTGGTAACCCCAGAGCTGACTTTGGTCTTTTATTTCCTTTTTCTCAGCAAAATCATTTATGACCAGAATTGTTTGGTTCGTTACTTCGGATTTCTCAATTCTGAATTCAAAAAATTCTTCTTTGGGGGCATGCAGCCAGTGAAAGCGGATAAAACTGTTCTCTTCACTTTCCAATACCTCGGCTTTATCAATGGAACCATTCCAGGAAAAACTGAATACCTGATCCCTTTCGTCCACTTTATCGGCAAACCATTCCTGCAATCCGGCCGGTGTGCTCAAAAATTCATATAAAATTGATGGCGAACACCTGACAGGATATTCTAGCGTATACATTTGTTTCTTACTCATCTCCAGTTCAAATCTGTCTTTAGGAATACAATCTCTGCAATGATAGAAAATTAAATGACACTGTAAAATAATCCTTCAAGTATTTTTTGTTAAAGGAAATAAGGTTCAAACTTCAACAAGGGACCCGTATAAACACTGGGATTCAACAATTTAAGGCTGGAATTTTTGGAAAACGCATACCTGAAAGCTAATTTGAGTCGTTCAAATAGTAGGCAACTCTAATAATTTAATACAAGAAAATTCTTATTTGTTCGTTTCCTATTTGCGCTAAACCTCTTAACCTCTAGAAAAAGAAACCTAAAACCACACCTATGAGTATGCGGCAATTAAAAATTTCCAAATCCATTACCAACCGGGAATCCCAAAGTTTGGAGAAATACCTGCAGGAGATTGGAAAAGTTGAACTCATTGGTCCTGAAGAAGAAGTCCGGCTGGCCCGGCTTATCAAACAGGGCGATCAGAGAGCGTTAGACCGGCTTACCCGGGCCAACCTGCGTTTCGTTGTTTCCGTATCGAAACAATACCAGAATCAGGGACTTTCCCTTCCTGATTTAATCAATGAAGGGAATCTGGGACTGATTAAAGCGGCCCAACGTTTTGATGAAACCCGCGGGTTCAAATTCATTTCCTATGCGGTTTGGTGGATTCGTCAGAGTATTTTGCAGGCTTTGGCCGAACAAAGCCGGATTGTACGCCTTCCCCTGAATAAAGTTGGATTAACCAACCGGATTCAGAAAGCATTTTCCCAACTGGAACAGGAATACGAGCGGGAACCTTCTGCTGAAGAAGTTGCCACCCTTCTGGAAATGGATACAGATGAAGTCTCTGCCAGTTTGAGTATGTCATCCCGTCACATCAGTATGGATACCCCACTTTCAGACGGGGAAGATAATACCATGATGGATGTGATGGAAAATCCCAATGCGGAGCGTACCGATAAGGCAATCGAACACGATGAAAGCCTGAAAATGGAGCTGGATCGCTCCATGCAGGTGCTGACCGAGCGGCAAAAAGAAGTAATCTGTTATTTCTTCGGCATAGGGGTGGATCATCCCATGAGCCTGGAAGATATTGGGGAAAAGTTTAATCTTACCCGGGAAAGGGTTCGTCAAATCAAAGACAAAGCCATTACAAAGCTAAAAACCAACTCGAGATCGCAACAGTTGCGCACTTACCTGGGCGCTTAATCAATTGCATCCAATATATTTGCATTCCGATTTAAGGTGAACGATTCGTTCACCTTAATTTTTGGGTGAAAATTGACCGACTATGTTTGAATCATTAAGCGAACGGCTCGAATCGGCCTTTAAACAGATCAAAGGGGAAGGACGCATAACCGAACTCAATGTGGCAGCCACGGTAAAAGATATTCGCCGTGCCCTCGTGGATGCCGATGTAAACTATAAAATCGCCAAAGAATTTACAGACAAGATCAAGGATAAAGCAATGGGCGAAAAAGTGCTGACTGCCGTTAGTCCGGGTCAGCTCATGGTGAAGATCGTAAAAGACGAACTCGCTGAACTGATGGGCGGAACCGAATCCGAATTCAACGCCAAAGGTAATCCGGCAGTTATATTGATTGCAGGTCTGCAAGGTTCAGGTAAGACTACTTTCAGCGGAAAACTGGCAAATTACCTCAAATCAAAGAAATTTTCTCCCCTGCTGGTAGCAGCTGATATCTATCGTCCGGCAGCCATTGATCAGTTGAAAGTACTGGGCGGACAGGTTGGTGTGGAAGTGTACAGTGAACCGGAAAATAAAGATGCAGTTTCCATTGCCCGTAATGCGGTTGCCCAGGCAAGAACCCTGAATAAAAATGTGGTAATCATCGATACGGCCGGCCGATTGGCTATTGATGAAGTGATGATGACCGAAGTGAGTAATGTCAAATCCGCCGTAAATCCGCAGGAAATCCTGTTTGTGGTCGATTCCATGACCGGTCAGGATGCCGTAAATACAGCCAAAACATTTAATGAACGCCTGGATTTCACCGGTGTTGTACTAACCAAACTTGATGGTGATACACGCGGTGGTGCGGCACTTTCCATCAAATACACGGTTAACAAGCCGATTAAATTCATCTCTTCCGGTGAAAAACTGGATACCCTGGATGTCTTTTATCCTGAGCGGATGGCGCAAAGGATCCTTGGAATGGGGGATATCACCACCCTCGTTGAGCGCGCCCAGGCCCAGTTTGATGAAGCAGAAGCCAAAAAGCTGGAGAAAAAAATCCGTAAGAACCAGTTTGATTTTGAAGACTTTAAGCAACAGCTGGAACAGATCAAAAAGATGGGAAATATCAAGGATCTGCTGGGTATGATCCCCGGGGTGGGCAAAGCCATCAAGGATATTGATATCAGCGATGATGCCTTTAAAGGCATTGAAGCCATGATTAACTCCATGACTCCCTTTGAACGCGCCAATCCGGATGTGATTGATGGAAGTCGCCGTAAACGCATCGCCAATGGAAGCGGAAAAGAACTCACGGAAGTGAATGCGTTCATGAAGCAATTCGAACAAATGAAAGATATGATGAAAATGATGAATAAGATGCCAATGGGTAGAATGCCGGGTATGGGAGGCCTCGGTCGACGTTAATCTTTTATAATTCCTTAATAATTATTAAGTTTGTTCATATTGATTGGATTGTTAATTTTGCAGTCCGTTATTTTTAGAAACCCTATTTGTTCACCGCATTTAAATGTCTATTTACGATGCCAGTTAAAATGAGATTGCAGCGTCACGGCTCCAAGAAAAGACCCTTCTACTTCATAGTAGTAGCGGACGCCCGTGCACCAAGAGATGGAAAATTCATCCAGAAAATCGGTACTTACAACCCCCTTACTGTTCCTGCTACCATTCAGTTGGACCGCCAGCGTGCACTGGATTGGCTGCACAAAGGTGCAGAACCAACGGATACCGTTCGCCGGATCCTGTCTTTCAAAGGAGTATTGTACCTGAAACACCTGCTGCGTGGAGTTAAACTGGGCTTGTTCGACGATGTTACAGCTATGCAGAAGTTTGAAGTATGGCATAAAGAGCATGAGGCTCAGTTGAAGAAGCGCAGTGATGAAAACCGCAGACAACGCCAGGTTCGTCGTTTCCCTAACCAGGGTGCACGTCGTCCACAGCCTCGTCAGGAAGGTGGTGCTGAATAATTGAATAATTCCAGCTCCAACATAATTAATCCCGGTAGCATTCGCGCTTCCGGGATTTTTTTTCACCATTCACCATTCAATTCTTCATGAAATACAATAGCATCGGTAAAATCGTCGCAGCCCACGGCATTTCGGGCGAATTAGTAGTAAAGCATGCGCTCGGTGCCAAAACCTCGCTGAAGGGGCTTGAAACCATCTTTATTGAAGAAAGAAGAGGGGAGTTGTTGCCGTATTTTATTGTAGGAGCCAAAGCCCGGAACGAACAGGAAATTTATCTGCAGCTGGAAGGAGTTCAATCCCGCGAAGCTGCACAAAAACTGGTGAGCCGCGAATGCTGGCTGCCGGAAGAAGATTTTCATCGGTATGCAGCACCTGAAGCAACGATTTCCTTCCTGGGTTACTCCATCTGGAATGGTGATGAAGACCTCGGTGAAATCCTTGAAATCATTGAACAACCCCATCAGGTACTCTGCCGAATCGATTATTTTGGAAAAGAAGCCCTGCTGCCCATCCATCAGGACAGCCTGCTCGAAGTGAATCCCGCCAAAAAAATGATCCGCGTCCAACTGCCCGACGGCCTCCTAGATATCTACCGCTAGGCGAGGGCTACCGGAAGTCGGCCAAGCAGGTTTTCTATCTGAACCCAATGGCGCTGATTGTGGGCGGTAATAAACATGAACACATCACCCAATTTTAAACGGATAAATGAAGCAATGCTTATCGGTACCCGAATAGAACTGAGATCTTTCTGACGCGCTTTATCAAGTAGCAGAATCAATCTTCGCTGCCATTGAAGAAATTCTTTTATAACCGTTGCTCTATCCAGCTCCGGTGAGGGTGAATGCCCCTTCATTGCTTTCATTTTGTTTTTTACCTGACCCTCTTTGGGTAACATGCTTTTGGTGAAATAACCACCCAGCCAGCCGGGTTGGAAATGTGCACCTGCCGGCAGTGTGGATTGGTCCATCGCCGCATCCAGTAAGGGAATATAATACCGATAATAAGTATTCAAATGCTCCAAAACCTGTAAGGTATTCCACCTGTTTGGCCCATCATTGGATTCCAATAGCTCAGTTGGTGTATGGGATGCAATGGATTCTACCTGATTCAACAAGAAAAGAGCCTCCTCTTTCAATGACTGCAGCAGCTCTGAAGCGATAAGTGCTTTCATATTTGAATGTTTTGACAAAACTACCAGACACCCTGAAACTGATTCTTGGTCTGGACCAAGATTTTAAGATGTGCACCCAATTTTCAGGAATCCAATCGCACAGTCCCCAGCAATTTACTGAAGGTTGTGGCATCTATGCCCAGATAGGAAGCCAGATATTTGTGCGGAACAAGATTCAGGATATGCGGACTTCTTTTCAGCAGGGTCCTGAATTTTTCTTCTGCTGTATACACCATTAATTCGATCTGACGCTCAAGAATTCCCTTGGTAGTAAATGCCAGTGCCTTATACATCAATTCAGCAATGGAGGGATGTTTTTTCCTGCATTGTTCAACCTGCTGAAAAGAAGCACGTAAAAAAACACTGCTGCTAAGGGTTTCAAGAAAATAGCGCGATGGTTGCTGCAACAAAAAGGAATCTATAATTCCGGAAAATGATCCAGGGTACGTAAATACAATGGTTGCTTCTTTTTGCTCATGAAGATGAAACCCGCGCTGAATGCCATCTACTACCCAATATAAATATCGCTCTACTTCACCTGCAGCAGTAACAACTTCCTTTCGTTTATAGGAAACCGGAACCCAGATCTGCTGAAAATCTTCCCATGCTTTTTCCTCCATCGCATGGATAGCGGAAAGCTGCTGATACATCTCATTTAAAACTACTATCTGTGATTTCATTATAACTGTTACGCGAATATTTATAATTTCTTAAAATTAAATCAATAAATTAGAACGCGTATCGGTCTAGGTTTGTACCATATTAAGATGCCATTGCAATGCTGACTTGTATAAAAGAGGGGGATCATCAGGCATTTACGGATGTCTATGATAAATGGAAGCGGAAAGTATACCACTATTGCCTGAAACGCACGCAGGATACGGAAGCCGCCAAAGATCTTACTCAACAGAGTTTCATAAAACTCTGGAAGTATCGCCGTCAATTGGACGAATCCATCAGCCTGGAAAGACAACTTTTCCAAAAAGTACGTCAGGTATACCTCGACTGGTTAAAAAAAGAAGCGCAACACCGAAAACATTTTGCCGATTCCCCGGATACCAAAGAAAATGTATCGGTATACCAGATGAATCCCGAATTAAAATCCACGCTATCAGCTGCTCTCAATCAATTGCCGGAAAAAAGAAAAAAAATTTTCGAGCTAAAACACATACATGGATACTCCTATAAAGAAATTGCGCAGGCACTAGGCATCTCTGTTAAAACGGTGGATAATCAGTTACTCAAAGCCATCCATGAATTAAGAAAATCACTCAGCAGCTCCCAATTTGTACTTATTTATATTTTATTTTTTTTCGAATAGGGAGTTTGTCCTCCAGCTGCGTACATACTTGTACTGATTAGATAGCATTGGATAAAAAAGCACTCATAAGAAAATTTCTGAACAACCAGTCAACTCCTGATGAAGCTGTATTGGTAACTGCTTTATTAAAGGAAAATCCGGAATTGCTGGAAGAATTGCTTCCTGAGGAAGAATGGAACGCAACAGATGATGAAGCTATTCCCTTCAGATTGGAAGAGGAGATGGACAGCAAGGTTCATCGGGCAACAACACCCTTCCGTTTACCGGCTTTCATTCGACCAATTTCCATTGCCGCATCTATTTTGGCCCTAATCACAACACTGTTTTTTTGGAATTCCAAACCGCCCGCGCCGCAGCAACTGGTTGCAGAAATAAAACCTGCTGTTGTTCCGGTTAAACTGTACGATACCATTCTAAACACTGGCCAGAAACAACTTTTCATAACGCTGGATGATGGTTCAACAGTCAAACTCTATGGGAACGCTGGTCTGATCGTTCCATCTTCAATGAAAAAAAGCAGGGAATTACAATTATTCGGTAAAGCACAATTTGAAGTGGCAAAAAATCCGGAGCTGCCTTTTGTGGTGAAATCAGGAGCAGTTAGTACTACGGCTCTTGGTACCGTGTTTATGGTGGATGCAACGAAAAAAGAATCTGCCATTCATATTGCACTTTACGAAGGGAAAGTGGTGGTGAAAGCACTTGATCCGGCACTCTCAATTGAGGATACTTATTTGTCACCCGGACAACAATGTGATATCGATATTCTTACAGAGATGGTAGCGGTTTCGGCCATTCCGAAACTTACTCAAATAATAAAACCGCAATCGGTTCTTCCAATTGCTGACGCACTATCCAACGAACAATCTCTTTCGTTTGTGAAAGTGCCGCTTGCCATTGTTTTTGATCGCCTTGAAAAACGGTTTTCCACCAGTATACAGGTAGACAGTTCACTGATCGATTCAAAACTGTTTACAGGGAGTTTCGAAGAAACTGATTCTCTGGAACTGATCCTGCATATTATTGGAACCATGAATAAACTGGCGATGGTAAAAAAAGACGGTTCCTATTTTATTGGAAATGAACCCAAGCTTTTTCATACAGAGGAATCATTCGACTTAATAGCCGGATTGGTCAGCATGGATGAAAGATCCATGAATCTTGCGCCAACACTTCCGTTTAGTGAATCAGTAAAAAAGTCTGCAGGAACAATTGAAAAAACAACAGGAGGCGATTTGTACCAAAAAATGGAACTGCCCAGCTTATTCGATCATCTTCAGAACAAACATAATATCCGAATTCTATACAACAGGGAACAAGTAGCCGACATCATATTCACCGGTGTGATCCCTGATGATAATTCCTATATCAACATGCTCCAGGTTATCTGCCGGATGAATAACCTGAAGCTGCATAAACTGAAACGTGGAAATTATTCAGTAGAGCCACAACAATAAAGGCTCAGAAAAAGAAAAAACATATATACCAAAGCATACGACTATGAACGTAGAACTACCTCGTCTCCGGGTGTTGGGGATGCTCTTTTTGCTCTTCCTGTTTTATCAGCAACCGATTTATGCACAAAGCAGGATACTTACCGGAACAGTGCTGGATGATAATGGAGCCGTTCTTTCCAATGTAACTGTAACTGCTATCAATACGGCAGATACCGCCCTCCAGTACTCAACAGTTACCGATGCAAATGGCATCTTTTCACTGCCACAACTCAAGGCAGGCGCATCTTATCATTTCCGTTTCAGTTATGTTGGGTTCACACAGTATAATGTGAACAATTTTCTGATTAAGGAAGGTGAAAATAATTCCATAATGGTTCGACTCCAGCCCGTACCAAAAGGGCTGGATGAAGTAGTGCTGGTGGGATACGGAACACAAAAGAAAATCAATCTGAGTGGTGCGGTACAACAGGTGGCAGGCGATGACCTGCGCGACCGGCCAGTTACCAATATGACCTCCATGCTGCAGGGTGTTGTTCCAAACCTGAACATCCGGGTAGGAAGCGGTACTCCGGGTCAGATGGGTACAATCAATATTCGGGGTGCCTCCTCTATCAGTGGAAGCAATCCCGTTGCTCAGGAGCCACTTGTGATCATTGACGGAGTGCCCGGTACATTGGATCGGTTGAATCCGGAAGAAGTGGAAAGTATCAGTGTATTGAAAGATGCATCCGTTGCAGCCATCTATGGTGCACGTGGCGCTTTTGGTGTAATCCTGGTAACCACCAAAACCGGAAAGGCTGGCAAAACACAGCTTCGATACAACAATAACTTTAATACCTCCACACCTACCGTCAGTACCGATTTTCTTACCAATGGTTACGACTGGATGCGAATTAACGATGCGGCTCTCGCACATGTGGGCGGTTACTCCGGTTATACAGAGCGCGATTATCAGGAACTCTATGCACGTCGGAACGATCGCACAGAAGATCCCTCCCGCCCCTGGGTTACTATCCAGAACAGGAATGGCAAGGATCAGTATGTGTATTACGGAAACTACGACTGGTGGGATATCATGTTCACCAAATGGCAGGCAGGACAAAATCATAACCTTTCACTCAGTGGAGGAAGCGAAACTATTTCCTACATGATCAATGGAAACCTGAAAACTAAAGACGGTATCATGCGCATGAATACGGATAAATACAATTCCAAAACATTGCGTACGAAAATCAGTGCAAAAATCAATCCATGGTTACGTATCTCAAACAATACCAATTTCTATACCAACCGATACGATTATCAGGGAAGGGAAGGAGGTGGTTCTGCCAATTTCACCCATGTAAACGTACATGCTTCACCCGCGTATGCCCCTTATAATCCTGATGGAACGGCTTCCTATAGAACTGGCTTAAACAACTACGATATCGGTGACGGAATTTTTGCGATGCTGATCAATGGAAATACACGTGGTGAAGACAGAAAATATGAAATTACCACCATCAACGAAGTGGCCATTCAACCATTGAAAGGATGGAATATTACAGGTAATTATAGTTATAACCTATATACGGACCCCAGTTTTTATCGCCAGACAGCTGCCACCTACTCTCTGTATCCCGGTGTAGAAGAAGTTGCTCCAAAATACAGCGTTGATATGTTGAAAGAAATGCAGCAGATGAATCATCGGCATGTCGTTAATATTTATTCCGATTACACCAAAACATTTAATCGAATACATCACCTGAAACTACTTGCCGGATACAATCAGGAATTACATATCGATAAACGGATCCGCGGAGAAAGAAATAACCTGAGCTCGGATGAACTGAACGACCTTAACCTGGGTACCGGCGATCAACGGGTATTTGGTGGTTCTTCCGAAATGGCACTTGTCGGAATTTTTTATCGGGTAAACTACGACTATAAAAGCAAGTATTTTTTTGAAACAAATGGTCGCTATGATGGATCATCCCGCTTTCCTAAAAACGATCGATGGGGCTTTTTCCCCTCCATGTCTGTTGCATGGCGCGTAAGTGAGGAGAATTTCTTTGAACCGCTTCGTGATATCGTAAGTGATTTCAAACTGCGTGGATCCATCGGTTCACTGGGCAACCAGCAAATAAGCAGCAGATACCCTTACATATCTTCTATGAACCCCGGTTTGGCCAATTATATTTTTGACGGACAAAGAGCAAATTATTACAGTCCGGCTAACCCCGTTTCAGCTTCCCTTACCTGGGAAACTGCTACTACTTACAACGGTGGTATCGATCTCTCCTTATTCAAAAACAGACTTAGTATCAGTTTCGATAAATATGTACGGATTACCGACAATATTCTGGCAGCTGGCGTAAAAATTCCAAACGTATACGGTGCAACACAGCCACTTGAAAATGTGGCTACACTTGAAACACGTGGATTTGAACTTGCCATTAATTATCGAAATAAGCTAATGCTTGGCTCAAAACCTTTATCCTATAGTTTCAATGTTGCATTAGGCGATAATAAATCCTTTGTGAAAAGAATCAACAATCCCACAGCGCTGACCTACAGTTTATATGAAGGAAAAGAGCTCGGTGAAATCTGGGGATACATTACAGACGGATTTTTCCAGACAGATGCGGAAGCAAAAGCCTACCCGGTTGATCAACGCTTCCTGAACCGCGTGCGGCTGGATAATAATATTCCGATTCGCGCAGGTGATCTTCGCTGGGTTGATCTGGATGGCAACAATGTAATCAGTGCCGGAGCCAATACCATTTATGATCCGGGCGATCAGCGTGTTATTGGGAACAGCACCCCGCGTTATACCTATGCCTTGGGTGGTAATGCAAGCTGGAATAATATTGATGTTAGTTTCCTATTCCAGGGACTTGGAAAAATGAACTGGTATCCAGGTAATAATGCAGATCGTTTCTGGGGACCTTATTCCCGTCCGTATTTTTCCTTTATCCCTGCTGATTTTGAGAAAGATATATACAGTGCGGATAATACCAATGCCTATTTCCCCAATCTGCTTGCTTATGTAGCATTAAACGCGAACAATGAATTGAGAGCAACCAACAATCGTTATCTGCAGGATCTTGCATATCTGAGATTGAAAAATGTAATCGTGGGTTATACCCTGCCGGCTACACTTACCCGTAGAGCTTCAATCAAAGGGTTGCGTGTATTTGTAAGTGGTGAAAACCTGGTAACATTTACCAAGCTTAGATCAAAGTACATCGATCCTGAACAGGCGATGGCCCAGATTGACGGACGTGTTTATCCGTTCAGCAAAACCCTCTCTTTCGGAATTGATATAACTCTTTGACCGTTCTCTGAATGAAAAAAATAGCATTATGAAGAATTGTATTTATATATCATTATTTGCCGGGTTAATGGCTATATCCGGTTGTACCAAAGAATTTCTGGAACGTTATCCAACCGATCAGGTAGCACCGCAAAATTTTTTCAGATCGGAAAATGAATTTATTTCCTATACAAATGGATTTTATACTGCATTGCCTGCTGCCGGTGATGTATATGGAGAAGCTGCCGATAACATAATAAAATCCTCCGTTCCTGCAGAAATAAGTGGAACCCGTATCGTACCTACTACAGATGGAAGATGGTCCTGGGCTGAACTCAGAAATATCAATTTTCTTTTGAACAACCCCAGTGCATTGAATTATAAAGACCCGGCTGTACGTGATCGTTATTTCGGCCTTGCCAAATTTTTCCGCGCTGTATTCTATTTTGAAAAAGTTCGCTGGTATGGTGATGTTCCCTGGTATGGTCAGGTTATTGAAAACACAGATCTCGAAAACCTGATGAAAGCCCGGGATCCAAGAACATTGATCATGGACTCGATTATGGCTGATCTGGATTTCGCCATCCAGCATTTACCAACCGCCCGAAATGTGGAGCGTGTTACAAAATGGACTGCGCTTGCATTGAAGTCACGGATCGCATTGTATGAAGGAACCTGGAGAAAGTATCATACAGAAAGCAATCTTCCCGGAGCTGACAGATTTTTAGAACTCTGCGCCGAGGCTTCCCTCGAATTCATGAATGAAAGCGGTTATACGATTTACAATAAAACCTCCGGTCCATCCGGTAAGCCCTACCAGGATTTATTTGCATCACTGAATGCAGATGATGTGATGGAAGAAGTGATACTGGCAAGACGGTATTCCAATGAACTTGCCATGCGCCACAATCTGCAGTTTTATATCACGGCACGTACCCAGGGCAAACCCGGATTGGAAAAAAGCCTCGTGAATAGTTACCTGATGGCCAACGGAAGCCGCTTTACGGATATTCAGGGCTATGAAACCATGGAGTTTTATGAAGAAGTGCAAAACAGGGATCCCCGTCTGGCACAAACCATTCGTACACCGGGATACACCCGAATTGGACAAACCACTTCGTTGCCACCGGATTTTGAAGCAACCATGACCGGTTACCAGCCTATCAAATGGATGAACATAGTTGCCATGGATGGGAATAGTCAATCCTATCACGATATGGTGCTTTTTCGTGCAGGCGAAGTTTTGTTGAATTATGCAGAGGCAAAAGCAGAGTTGGGAACACTAACACAGGAGGATCTGGATCGCTCCATAAAATTACTTCGCGACAGAGTGGGCATGCCCAATCTGAACATGACGGTCGCCAATGCCAACCCGGACCCTTATCTCGCTGATGCCTATCGTAATGTAAGCGGACCAAATAAAGGCGTAGTACTTGAAATCAGAAGAGAAAGAAGAATTGAACTCGTAATGGAAAACAACCAGCGCTGGGAAGATTTGCTGAGATGGAAAGAAGGTCATCTGCTTATGCGTCCTTTCCTTGGCATGTATTTTCCCGGTCCGGGTTTATATGATCTGAACAGAGATGGCAGAAATGATGTGGAGATTTATGATGGAGCTAGACCACCGGCAACCGGCCCTTATCAGATTGCCAGCAGTGAGCTTACCAATTCTGCAGGCGGGAACATTTATACCAACCGGAATATTATTAAAACCTTCCGGGAGGATCGCGATTATCTCTGGCCGCTCCCAATTGAAGATCTGGAACTGAACGAAAATCTTGAACAAAATCCTAACTGGTAATCTTATTTGATATGAAATCAATTAAAATATACGGATATGGTTTTTTGCTGGCGCTTGTGCTCGGAACCACTGCCTGCAATAAAGACCCCTATTTGCCCAATAAACCACCTACCTATGTGGAACTGGTGAATAATGTGGATGATTATGGCGGTAATAACGAGGATCAGCCACTATTGGGTAAAATAAAACTCATGAGTTATAATATCCATGCAGCAGTTCCGCCTTCTACTCCAGGTGTGGTAAACATGCAGGCCATTGCTGCTGTTATCAATGCAGAACAGCCCGATATCGTGCTGCTGCAGGAAGTAGATAAAAATACCGGACGCAATGGGTATAACAAGGATCAGTCGGCTGAACTGGGTGCTATGACGCAGATGAATGTGGCGTTTTTCTCTGCCACGAATGTGGGGCAGGGATTTTATGGCGTGGCAATTCTGAGTAAGTATCCGCTAAGTAATATCCGCAAGCAATTATTGCCAAAAGGAACCGCAGGGGAAGAGCAGAGAGTGGTAGGTTTTGCACAAGTCGATTTGCCTGGCCGGGATTCATTGGTTGCAATGGTTACACACTTGCAACATAATAGTGCAGACTCCAGACTGCTCCAGGTAAAGGAGCTGGTGAATATTGCATCGGCAATCAAACTGCCTCTGCTAATGGGGGGTGATCTGAATGAACAGCCTACTGCAGCTCCGTTTTTTTCCATATTTGACAATAGCTTTACACGTACCTGTATCACAGGAAATTGTCCGAACACATTTCCTTCCAATAATGCAAACTCCATCATTGATTACCTGGCTTACCGGCCTTCCAATGCATTTTCTGTACAGTCGCACAAAGTTGTGATGGAAACTTTTGCATCGGATCATCTGCCGTTGGTAAGTGAACTAACCATTAACCGTTAAACAGCAAATTCATGAAACAGATAACCGGATATATTTGCATAGCTGTTATAGTACTAGTTGCAGCTTGTAATAAAAAGGACGATAACAGGGTAGCTAAACCTGTTATAACCATTGAAGAAAAGTATACGGCATTAGACGGACTGAATGCCGGTGAGGAACTCGCTATACCTGTAACTGTTCGTGCTGAAGGAGGTATCAAAAGGCTGGCTTATTATTTAATCACCAATACCTCCAACGGAACCAGCTCAGGAAACACCGTTAATAATGATCCGGCAGACCTGCCGGTGGAGCTGACTGATACCATCCGTTTTAAAGTGACGGAAAATTTCAGAGAACTGGTAGTGATTGTATTCGACCGGTTCCATAACAACAGCGAAATTCATATCGCCACAGATAATATCCGTTCCATTCAATCCATTCAGTTCAAAGATGGAATTTCAGAAAGAGAATCTGTTTTTGAAGGAAAGAATCTGCTGATTGAAGGTACAGTTGAATCAGAATTTGAACTTCAATCCATTCAATACCAGACCATCATTGATAACACGGTTTCTGCTGAAATGGCTGTTCCGATTACCAATCCAAACAATGCGCCCTTTGCTATTGGCGTTGAAGTGGTCAAAGGATTATCCGGAATAATTCTGACAACAGTGAATGAATATGAAGCAGTAGTGCGGGATACCTTTAAAATCGGAAATGTTCAGGATGATGCGGTAGTGATCAGTTTGTCAACCGGTTCTGATAAAATTGATAAACTTTATGCTACGATTCAGAACACTATCAGTGGTACGGTATTTTCCGGAACAGCTATTACGCAGTTTTCTTATGCCATAAAGAAAAATGGTATATATGGAACTTCTGTTGATTTGCCAATTGGAACACCGGCTGATGAGTTTTCTTTCAGTTTGGATTTTTTGGGAGAAAAAGAAATTGAAGCCATCCGGATTTCCGGAACCAACGAGGGTGGTAAACAGGCTGAAATGGAATACCAGATTGGTGCCATTTATAATCCGTTGAAAGTATTTAGAAATATTGTTCTGACTACAGAAATTGGTCCGGGTAAGAAAAACTTCTTCTCCGCCTATCAGGAACCACATGTGTTTGAAGCATCGGAAGCTGTTCCGTTTGATGAAGTGATTGATCTGGGATTTTTTAAATACACTGCCACCAGCAATAATATTATGCCGCCCGCTGTATTTGTAGCAGGTGCTGCTTATGCCAATGCGCTTGCTCCTTATATGCAGGGTTGGGATAAAGCACCATATACACTTGTAACTGCTAATAGAGCCAGTGTCAATACCGTTTCATTTGATACACTGGAATGGGATACCCAACTGATGGAACATGTTGCCAATAAAGTTGCTGCTCCAAGGTCAGAAGGTGGGGAGCAGTATAATATTTATGAAACCAATCGCCGTACCAATAATGTCTTCAATGTGGGACAGGGATTTTATATTGGATGGGGCAGATGGGATCCGATTTATAATTTCTCTTTTGGTATTGTATTGGTGAAAAATTACGAGGTTAACGGAGCCTATGCAACGATCACACTGGATATAAAAGTTCCGGAAGAAAACCAGCGATTAAAATACAATCCCTTATCATTGTTTAATTATCCATAAGCAAGATGAAAAAAAATAATTGGATTTTTCTGGCTGGATTGGTTTTCCTTTTTGCCTGTGCTACAACAGGGAAAAAGGGCACTGATTCCGGTAAACAGCTGATCGTTTTAAGTTATAATATTCACCATGGAAATCCACCTACAAGGGAAGCTGGTTTCATTGACCTGGATACCATAGCTGCAACAATACGGTCTTCCGGTGCCGATTTGGTGGCGGTTCAGGAACTGGACAGCGTTACCACCCGAAATAACAAAGTGGATCAGTTGAAAGTTCTCGCTGATATACTGGGTATGTATTACCGGTTTGAACGTACCATTCCTTATGGAGGTGGTGCTTATGGAATCGGCATACTTTCCAAATTCCCGCTACTTGAAACAACCAGTTATGAATTGCCGAATATTGAGGGGATTCAAACCGAACCCCGCAAATTATTGGTAGCAAAAGTGGAAGTTGGAGGTGAGCCGCTGTATTTTGGATGCACCCATTTCGATTTTAAAAACAAGGAGGTAAAATTGGCTCAGGCACGCGCTTTTCTCCAACACCTGAATCCGTTTAGTGGAAATCGGGTGATTGTTGCCGGTGATTTCAATGCAGTTCCGCAAGAAGAGAGTATTCAATTGATTGAAGGCCGTTATCGTTCTGCTGGTTCACCGGATGCATTTACCATCCCTGTTCTGAAACCCAATAAAAAAATCGATTATATTTTTTATACCAACAGCCGGTTGAAGCGCTTGCAGGACAGTGTGCTGACCACCCATTCCTATGGATCAGATCACCTGCCGATTAAAGCTGTCTTCCAACTCCTTCCCTGATCCACCGGTCGGGTGCCACCGGTCGGGTGGCACCCGACCGGTGGCACCCGACCGGTGAAGGATTCTGTACCTTTAGGGAATGAATCAACCGCCCCGCTGGATTGCACATTTTGACCTGGATGCATTTTTTGTGTCGGTGGAATGTTTGCTGAACCCATCACTGAAGGGATTGCCACTGGTGGTTGGAGGCAAAGGCGACCGATCGGTGGTAGCAGCCTGCAGTTATGAAGCAAGAAAATTCGGTATTCAATCTGCCATGCCTATGCGTAAAGCCGAGCAGCTTTGCCCCACCCTCACTATAGTGAACGGAACCAGGGGCGAATACAGCCGTTATTCCAGAATCGTAACGGATCTTATCGCCAGCGCAGCACCCATGTTTGAAAAAGCCTCGATCGATGAGTTCTACATCGATCTCACCGGAATGGATCGTTTCTTCAATCCTCTTCAGTGGACAATGGGCCTGCGACAAAAAATAATGGATACCACACAATTGCCCATTTCCTTCGGATTGGCCCCCAATAAAATGCTGGCTAAAATGGCTACCAATGAAGCCAAACCAAATGGCTGGAAAAAGATTGAACCCGGTGCAGAACAGGCCTTCCTTGATCCAATGCGGGTTGATAAAATCCCGGGTGTGGGTGATCAGACCTTTCGTAACCTCCTGCAATTGGGTATCGAAACGATTTATGAACTTCGTCAGGCAAAACCTCAATTACTTCAAAAGCAACTAGGCAAACACGGGTTGGATCTCTGGCAAAAAGCGCAGGGAATTCATACCAGCGAAGTAGCCCCCTGGCAGGAAGCCAAATCCATTTCCACTGAAAATACCTACGAACTGGATTTAACCGATCTGGAAACCCTTCAACAGGAACTGGTTAGAATGGCTGAAAAACTGGGCTATGAACTTCGTCAGGAAAATAAAATGGCCGGATGTGTGGCCGTAAAAATCCGCTATCCCGATTTTGAAACAAGCTCCCGGCAAACATCCATACCCTATACCTTCTATGACGACGAACTTATCCTTCAGGCAAAGCAATTATTTAAAGAACTCTATCGAAAAGGTCAGCCGGTTCGGTTATTAGGTGTTCGGGTAAGTGAATTAACCGATGAAGCCCGGCAAACCAATCTCTTTCAGGACATGAACCGAAAGGCCGATCTCTATAAAGCCATCGATTCTGTCAAAACAAAATTTGGGAAATCAGCTATTTTTAAGGCAGGAGGCACAAAAAATTCCTAGAAACCCCTATCAAATTACTAGGAATTCAGTATTTTAGCAGCCCATTGAACAACTAAATTCAAAAATATGAGTCTACGTTTAGGTGATGCGGCACCAAATTTCAAAGCCGTAACTACAGAAGGTGAAATCGATTTTTATGAATACCTGGGTAATAGTTGGGGTGTGTTGTTTTCACATCCTGCCGATTACACACCCGTATGTACAACTGAACTGGGCAAAACTGCCTTATTGAAACAGGAGTTTGAAAAACGCGGTGTAAAAGTGTTGGCAGTGAGTGTGGATCCACTCGATAAACACCTGGGTTGGAGAAACGATATCAACGAAACCCAGCATTGTACGGTTGATTTCCCCATCATTGCAGACGAAAGTAAGGAAGTTGCCAATCTGTATGGTATGATCCATCCCAATGCATCAGAAACCTTTACCGTTCGATCTCTTTTTATAATTGGTCCTGATAAAAAAGTAAAACTGATGATTACTTACCCGGCATCTACCGGTCGTAATTTCTATGAAGTTCTGCGTGTTATTGATTCATTGCAACTGACCGCCAATTACAGCGTGGCTACACCGGCTGATTGGAAAAGCGGGGAAGATGTGATTGTGGTTCCTTCAGTAAGCACAGAAGATGCCATTAAAAAATTTCCAAAAGGTGTTAAAGTGGTAAAACCCTATTTGCGTTATACCCCTCAGCCAAATAAAGACTAGTCAAATTCTTAAGTTGTGGAACCCGGTACAGTTACTGTGCCGGGTTTTTTAATGTGTATTCCATTCCCCAAATGGTGGCATTCCTTCATTAAACAAAATAGCAGCAATCTGCTTCCAGCATATATTACCCGGTCAGTTAAACTTGGTATCATTTTAGGCTTACCTATTGCAAAATGATAACCTATGCAAATGAAATGGAAATGGATGAGCCTCCTTAGTTTGCTCAGTGTGGCAATTATTTTGATCAGTTGTAACAAAAATGATGAGGATGGACCTGCATTGCAAAATGAAACCTATCAGCTTGTCAATCTTTCTTCCGGTTCATCTCAGTCTGCCGGTACTTTTCGGATTCTGGAACAATCGAATGGAAATGCAGCCGTTGAAATCAATCTGGCGCAGGCGTTCCGGATCAATGGGGCGCGTTTCAATGCTGTAATTGTTACCTACGACGAATCCACAGACAGTGAACTGGTGTATGCTAACCTCGGTGAAATTAATGGTGGATCTGCCAGGGTACTAATTAATCCCGTGCTTCAGTTGAGTACCAACCAGGCTATTTCTTATGCTGATTTAACCGGAAGAACCGGTTATACGCTCAAGCTCCTCAATGGTGCCAATGTGCAGGCATCCGGACAAATTCAGTAATCTTTAAAAAAGGATAGTATATTCATGTACTATCCTTTTTTTATGCGACAACTTTCTCTTTTAAAGACAGCTTTACTCATTTGCTTTTGCACTGCCGCCCAACGAACAATTTTACATTGTGGCCAGTTGGTGGATGTAAAATCAGGCAAAATGCTGAATTCCATGACCATCATCGTGGAGAAAAATAAAATTACGGATGTTCGTAACGGGTATATTCAACCGAATAGCTCAGATCAGATAATTGATTTGAAAAACAAAACGGTTCTTCCGGGGTTGATTGATATGCATGTTCACCTCGAATCAGAAACAAAAAAAGGCGGGGCTGCTGAACGGTTTGTTCTTAATCCGCCTGATATCGCATTTCAATCTATAGGTTATGCCAAAACTACGCTGTATGCTGGTTTTACAACAGTTAGAGATCTGGGCGGTTCAGGAGTGAACATCGCCTTGCGGAATGCCATCGCCAAAGGACAGGTAGAAGGTCCCAGGATTTTTACTGCCGGAAAATCAATTGCAACCACCGGCGGACATGCAGACCCGACTAATGGGTATAGAAAAGATCTGGCAGGTGACCCCGGACCAAAAGAAGGGGTAATCAACAGCGTTGCCGATGCTTATCAGGCCGTTCGGCAACGATACAAGGATGGTTCCGATCTGATAAAAATTACCGCAACCGGAGGTGTTCTTAGTCAGGCGAAAGACGGTGCCAATGCGCAATTCACCATGGAAGAAATTCGGGCCATCGTAACTGCCGCAAAAGATTATGGCTTCCGGGTAGCCGCACATGCACACGGTGCAGAAGGAGCTAAAAGAGCAATTATCGGCGGAGTAAATTCCATTGAACACGGCACTTTTCTGGATGATGAAGCGATCCGGCTGATGAAAGAAAATGGAACCTGGTATGTGCCAACCATTACTGCAGGAAAATCAGTGGCTGACAGTGCAAAAATTCCGGGTTATTATACCGATATCGTAACACCCAAAGCATTGGCAACCGGACCTCAGTTACAGGCTACATTTGCAAAAGCTTACAAAGCAGGAGTTAAAATCGCATTCGGAACGGATGCCGGTGTATTTGCACATGGTAAAAACTGGATGGAATTCGTTTATATGACAGAAGCAGGCATGCCCGCTATGGAAGCCATACGGGCCGCGACAATACATGCAGCAGAGTTGTTAGGAGCTGCTGAAATACTTGGTGTAATTGAATCAGGTAAACTGGCAGATATTATTGCATTGGATGCTGATCCTTTAAAAGATATCCATGCAATGGGTAAAATTCATCTTGTGATGAAGGATGGAAAAATTGTTCGAAGAAATTAAGCTATGACGGTATTACTGATTTTTTCCTGGCTGATGATCGCTACGGTGGTGCTTCCTTTCGTTAAACACGATTACTGGATTTTCCGTATCTGCGAATATCCGCGGTACCAAAAATTGGTTATCATTATAGCCCTGGCAATTTGCTGGATAGTAGGGGGGGATTATGGTCGGTTATCACATCATCTCACCTTTATTTTTTTATTGCTTTCAATCGGCTACCTGATTTATCTGATCTGGCCTTATCTGCCACTTGCAAAAAAAGAAGTGCTTGCTGTTCGTTCGGCCGATACATCTAATCAGATTCGCATTTATACCTGCAATGTATACCAGGATAATAAAGCCTATAATCGGGTAATACAACAGATTCAGCAATCCCATGCGGATCTGTTTTTTTTGCTTGAAACCGACGAGGGATGGGAATCGGCCATGGATGCTGCATTTGCGAAAACTCACCCGCATACATTGAAAGAACCGCTCCCTAATACCTATGGATTGCTTTTGTACAGCCACCTTCCTTTCCGGGAAGCGGAAATCAACTACCTCGTCGAATCGGACGTTCCTTCTGTTGAACTGGAAGTAGAACTGCCTTCCGGACAACCCGTTAAAATTTGGGGACTTCATCCCAAACCACCCGTACCCGGAGAGGATGACAGGTCCACCGCGAAAGATAAAGAGCTTATGAAAGTAGCCCTGCGGGCAGAAAAAGAAAAACTTCCCGTGATTGTGATGGGTGATCTCAATGATGTAGCCTGGAGTTATGTAACTAATTTATTCCGCAAAACAAGTGGCCTCCTGGATCCAAGAAGAGGCAGAGGTTTTTACAGCACTTTTTCTGCCAATTACTGGTTCATGCGTTTTCCATTGGACTATATATTCAGCTCCGCAGATTTTGGTTTGATTGCCATGAAACGCATGCCTCATGTGGGTTCCGATCATTTTCCCATGTTTATTCAATTGCAATACCAGCCTGCTTTGGAAAAAATGCAGGAAGCTCCGGAAGCAACTACCGAAGAAAAACAGGAAGCAAGGGAAAAGGCGAATAGCGCAATCGATTGATCTGAAAATTTTAGCATCAATTTTATTTTTACGGTTTAAAGTTCCTCCCGCATTGCTTAATTTGGGAGCATGAAATATACTGCAATTCTCCTGCTGGCCATCTGTATGAGTAGCACGATGCTGGCACAAAAATCAAAATCGCTTTTCAATGGCAAAAACCTGAAAGGCTGGACTATCCATGGTACTGAAAAATGGTATGTTGAAAATGGTGAACTGATTTGCGAAAGTGGTCCGGATAAACAATACGGATACCTTTCCACCAAAAAAGCCTACAAAAATTTTGAACTTAATCTGCAATTCAAACTGGAAGCCAATGGCAACAGTGGTGTGTTTATCCGTTCGGGAATTGAAGGCACCAAAATCAGCGGCTGGCAGGTGGAAGTTGCACCTCAGGACAAACATACCGGCGGTATTTATGAGTCCTATGGAAGGGGATGGCTGATCAAACCAAAACCGGAAGATGAATCAAAACTAAATGCAAACGGATGGAATGATATGCGGATCCTCGTTCGGGGAGATAAAGTGACCACTTTCCTGAACGGACACCAGATGGTTGATATTACCGATGCAAAGATTGGTGCTGGTGAAGGTTTTATTGCACTGCAGATCCATGATGGCGGTGGAATTAAAGTTCGTTGGAAAAATATTCGTATTACTGAATTATAAAATAAGCATGAGTAAGAAAGAACAAGCTTCGCGCAGAGGTTTTCTGCGTAATATGGCAGCTGCAACAGCAGCACTGGCGGTTGGTAATGTAGCAATGGCTGCAGAGGAGAAAAATGTTTGGGTACAGTCCATTCGTTCAAAATCCGGTTTCGATGCCAACGATCAGATTAATATCGCCCTCATCGGTGCAGGTGGTATGGGTGTTCAGGATACAATCACTGCATTGCAGGTGCCGGGCATTAAACTGGTGGCTGTTTGTGATTTATATGATGGTCGTTTGAAGGAAGCGAAAGAACGCTGGGGCTCGGCTATCGCCACTACCCGCAGTTATAAAGAAATCCTGGCAAGAAAAGATATTGATGCTGTAATTATTGCAACACCTGATCACTGGCATCAGCAGATTTCTATTGATAGTCTGAAAGCCGGTAAACATGTGTACTGTGAAAAACCAATGGTGCATTCCATTGGTGAAGGTCCGGCTGTTATTAAAGCCCAGCAGGAGTCCGGAAAAATTTTCCAGGTAGGAAGTCAGGGTGTATCCTCCCTCGGTAATGAAAAAGCAAAGGAACTATTGAAAGATGGCGCTATTGGCGAGTTGAATTATGCAGAAGGTTTCTGGGCTCGTCATTCTCCGCTCGGAGCATGGCAATATCCGATTCCGGATGATGCATCACCCGCTACACTCGATTGGGAAACATTTATCAGTAATACAACCAAACGTCCCTTTGATAAAACCCGCTTTTTCCGTTGGAGAAATTATACCGATTATGGTACGGGCATGTCGGGTGATTTGTTTGTACACCTGTTTTCAAGTTTACATTTCATAACAGATTCTCTGGGACCGAATAAAGTGTATTCTTCCGGTGGACTCCGTTACTGGAAAGATGGCAGAGAAGTCCCCGATGTTTTATTGGGAACCTTTGACTACGGTGTACAGAAAGCACATCCGGCATTTAATCTTTCCCTGCGTTGCAACTTTGTGGATGGTACCAGTGGTACAACCTTCCTGAAACTGGTTGGTAGTGAAGGATCGATGGATATTACCTGGGATGATGTTACCGTGAAACGTAACAAAGAAGTTACTTCAGATGATCCGTTTTTTATTGAACAGATGCGCAAAGCAGGAAAAGAAGTGGGTGGAAGAAAACGGATTCTTCCTCCGCAGGAATTTAAGTTCAGTGCAGAGAAAGGATACAAAGGCGGACCGTACGATCACTTTGTAAATTTCTTTGAAGCGATTCGCAAAAATGGAAAAGTTGCAGAAGATGCGGTATTTGGCTATCGCGCTGCCGCTCCAGCCTTATTGTGTAACGACAGTTATCGCCAGGATAAAGCCATCTTATGGAATCCTGAAAAAATGGAACTGTTGAAAAAATAATCAATCCTGCTTCTCCAATTGCTGAAGGCTTGCCCGCAAGTCCTTCGGCAATGGAGCATGCAGTTCAACAAGTGCACCATTGGTATCAGTAAAACTTAATGAACTCGCATGCAGCCCCAATCTGTTTAATAAGGGTCGTTCTTCCAATATATCCTTTCCCAGTTTGAATTTTTTCTTGATGCCTGATAGCAAAAAAGGTTTTCCATCACCATAATAAGGATCACAAACTATCGGATGTCCGAAATGCTGCATATGTACCCTGATCTGGTGTGTTCTTCCCGTTAGAATGGTAAATTCCATCCAGGAGTACATTGAAAAACTTTCTAGAGTTTTGAATAAGGTGATGGAAGGTTTTCCTTTTCTGATGACCGTCATTTGTCCGGGTTTGCCGGGATGCGGGCCAATTGGAACATCTATGCTTCCTTCCGCTTCGTACACTTTCCCTAGCACCAGTCCATTGTATTTTTTTACAGTTGAACGTTCTTCAAATTGTTTGGACAGAAACTGGTGACTCTGTTCATTTTTGGCGAAGAGAATGACACCACTGGTTTCTCTGTCGAGCCGGTGAACGGTATAAATGGAACCATATTCTCTGAGGAGAAGGTCTTTGAGTGAAGGGCTTGATTGTTCTCTGTCCGGAATCGAAAGCAAGCCAGCTTCTTTATTGATAGCTACCCAATCCGAATTCTCCTGTAGTATGGCTGTACGAATGGATTTCATCTTATTTGCCGGATGATTTGGTACGTGTTGCTTTGGAAGTTCCCGCAGGCTTGGACGTCCTTGCCGGTCGGGAGCTGCCTCCTGTTTTTGTACGGTCAGTTGGTCTGGATGGTCTTGCTGATTTGCCAGCTGGTTTAAAACTTCCTGCTGCTGTAGGCTCCGGACTGATCAGTTTTTCTGCTGCCGGTGCTGGTTTTTTAGTGTCTTTATTGAAATGTTTCAATAATCTGATTTCTTTCTCCGTTAGTAATCGCCATTTGCCGCGATTTACATTCTTTTTGGTTAATCCGGCATAGGTGACTCTGTCCAGCCCTTTTACATCGTATTTCAAATGTTCAAAGATGCGTCGCACAATACGATTTCGTCCACTATGAATTTCTATTCCGATTACTGATTTATCTCGTGGATCTGCATACCCGATGGCATCCGGTTGTACAAATCCGTCCTCCAGGATAATACCATGGGCAATGGCTTCAAAATCTGCCTTGGTTAGAGGCCGATCGAGTTTTACCTCATAGATTTTTTTTACCTGATTTTTGGGATGGGATAAGGTTTGGGCCAGCTCGCCATCATTGGTTAAAAGCAATACCCCACTGGTGTTACGGTCCAAACGGCCAACCGGATAAACCCGCTCAGCGGTGGCTGTTTTGATGAGATCAAGTACGGTTTTTCTACCCTGGGGGTCTTCCGTAGTAGTGATATAATCCTTCGGTTTATTTAGTAAGATGTAAATCAGGTTCTTTGTAATAGTGATGCGCTTTCCTTTTACCTTGATTTCATCTTTTTCGCTCACCTTAAATCCCGGTTCACTGATAGGCTGACCATTCACGGTTACCACTCCAGACTTTACGAGTTCTGCTGCATCTCTGCGCGCGCAAACCCCTGCATGGGCAATGAATTTATTTAAGGGCATGGGACCAGAAGCTACAACAGTTGCTCCTGTTTCAGCGCGATTCCCCTGACTACCGGCAATGGGCAGATTTCTTTTCTCAAATTTTACTTTTCGCTTTTCTTCGAAGGATTCATCAATGGCCTGCGACCTTTCTTTCTTTTCAACTCTTCTTTCCTGGCGGTATTGTTCTTTTACGGTACCCGCTTTTTTCTTGTTTGCGAATTTCTCGAAACCTGTAGCTTTTTTCATGTTCTTGTATTTGCTGTTTTTCAACAGGAATCGCAAAAATACAAAAGACAGCCGGGATGGCTGTCTTTTGTATTTTCCAGGGGTTGATTTATCGGGCCGGACCGTCCATAGGTGATTTTGAGCGCTTTTTTAGCTGCTCCAGTTGTTCAGGAGTCAGGATTTGGCGCATATTTTCGCGATTAGCTTCATGAAGGGCTTTCAACTTTGTTTTTTTCTCTGCCTCTGATAGTGCTGTATTGGCTTTAATCAGAGCGGCTTCTTCACGTTGTTTTTCCCGCATGGTTCGCATAGTTGATTTTTGTTCTTCAGTCAGATTGGATACCATCGGGCCTTTTTGATGTCTGCCCTGTTTCATTCTGTGTTGCCTGTTTTTCTGAAATTGTTCCAGTTTTGCTTTTTGCTCAGGGGTATACACAGCCATTCGCTTCTGCTGGTATTCTTCGTTGAGTTCTTTGAGTTTGATTTTTTGGGCTTCTGTCAATTGCAGAACCGAATCCATCCGATGTATTCCGGGCTGACGCTGCATTATACCGGCTTTCCTTGCTTTACGCTCGTGTAACGGAACTTTTTTATCGGATGATTTGTGGTGGGTGCTATCCTGCGCCTGTATGCTCAGAATGCCCAATCCCATCAGGGTAAGTAGTAAGATTTTTTTCATTTCCTGTTCGTTTCATATAGGACCCAAACAGGACTTCCGGGTTTAATTACCCCCCGCGCAATAGTATACTTCTAACATCTGTTTAACACTTCCCTCTTTCACCTCTCACCTTTCACCTTTCACTTATTTGCTAACTGCCCGCATGCCGCATCAATATCCTTCCCCCTGCTTCTTCTGAGTCGAACATTCACCCGGTGTTTTTCGAGGTATTGCATGAATTGCATGGTCTTATCCTCATCAGGTTTTTCAAACAGTGCCAGGTCAATTGGATTGTATTCGATTATATTGATGAGATCAGCAGGTACACGACGATAAAGTTTAACCAGCTCCGCAGCATCTTCCAGACTATCGTTGAAATCTTTGAAAAGAATATATTCAAAGGTGATTTCATTGCCGGTTTTCTGGTAGAAATAATTGAGGGCTTCCACCAGCGATTGGATATCATTGGTATCATTGATCGGCATGATCTCGTGACGTTTCGCATCAGTGGCAGCATGCAGGGAAAGGGCGAGTTTGAACCGAACCTGGTCATCGCCCAATTGTTTGATCATTTTGGCAACACCTGCGGTGGAAACGGTAATTCTTCTCGGACTCATACCCAGCCCGTCGGGAGAAGAAATTTTTTCAATTGCTTTTAGTACGTTTTTATAGTTGAGCAGGGGCTCGCCCATGCCCATAAATACGATATTGGTTAGTTTTTTCCCGTAAACGGCTTCGCTTTGTTTGTTGATGAGGACTACTTCATCGAAAATTTCATCAAATTCCAGGTTGCGTTTGCGATCCATATAGCCGGTAGCGCAGAATTTGCAGCTTAAGGAACAGCCGATTTGAGAGGATACACAGGCTGTTTTACGGTCATCGGTCGGTATCAGCACTCCTTCTACCAGGTGGCCATCCACCGTGCGGAACCGGCTTTTAACGGTTCCATCAGAGCTATGCTGGCTCAGGTCTTCGGTTAAAGCAGGCAGACTGAAGGATTCAGCCAGTTTGGTGCGCAGCTCCTTGCTGAGGTTGGTCATGTCCTCAAAGCGCAACGCCTGTTTGGTCCAGATCCATTCATACACCTGTTTAGCCCGGAAAGCTTTTTCTCCCATTTCCTTGAAATACGCATCCAGTTCCTCCCGGGATAATTGCCTGATATTCGGTTTTGCCAGCTTTAACATCCTGCAAAGATAAGGGGAGGAAGGGGAAGGGAGAGGGGAAGGGAGGAGGGAGGAAGGAGAGGGTACCCGACGGGTGCTTGGAATTTAAAAATGTTCGGGATACCTTAACCTGAAAAATAGGAAAAGATTGTTATATGAATTCTTCCACCAGTTTATCCATTAGTTCCAAAACAGCCATTAACAGAACACAGGAAATTCAGAGGCTCTTAAATGATCGGTTTTCTTATATCGTATTTTACCCAGCCATCTTTTCTTTTTTACATTGTGTTGCCTGTTGGAGTTTTAACCTGGATTTATCGATACTATAAATTGACCAGTATACGAAGTAAGTTGGGAGAAGCCAGCTCAAAAATGAATACTGCTGTTTTTTACCTGAAGGCGACGGAATCCTATCTTTAGTTTATGAACACAGTTTATATAATTGATGCCGTTCGAACGCCCATAGGTAAATATGGGGGAGCATTAAGTAGCGTACGTCCCGATGACTTGCTAGCATTTATTATAAGGGAATTGCTTCTAAGAAATCCTTCTGTTGAGCCGGCTGCCATTGAAGAAGTAATTGCGGGTGCCGCCAACCAGGCTGGAGAAGATAATCGGAATGTGGCAAGAATGGCTGCCTTGCTGGCCGGATTACCGGTTTCTGTGGCGGGTTCCACCGTGAATCGTTTATGTGCCTCCGGCTTGCAGGCCATTATGGATGCAGCACGGGCCCTTCAAAATGGCGATGGCGAGTTCATTATTGCGGGTGGTGTTGAAAGTATGACCCGAGCCCCATTTGTCATGGCCAAACAGGGAACTGCCTGGTCGAGACAATCCGAAATTTATGATACCACTATCGGATGGCGATTCACCAATCCGGCTTTAGCTGCCCTGTATCATCCGTTTTCCATGGGGGAGACAGCTGAAAATGTAGCCCGTCAGTGGAATATTTCAAGGGAAGATCAGGATCAGTTTGCATTCGACAGCCAAACGAAATACCAGAACGCTTGGGAGACCGGAAAATTTCAGGATGAAATTATTCCGGTTCCGATTCCGGGAAAAAAAGATACAATTTTTGATAAGGATGAACATCCCCGCTTGAGTCCGCTTGAAAAATTGGCAACACTTTCACCTGCGTTTATAAAAGACGGAACAGTAACCGCGGCAAATTCCAGTGGAATCAACGACGGTGCAGCGGCCATCTTACTGGCAACCGAAAATGCTGTTTTAAAATATGGTTTAAAGCCCTTTGCGAAGATTCGTTCGATGGCAGTAGCAGGGGTTGATCCATCCATTATGGGAATTGGGCCGGTTCCAGCAACGAAGAAAGCATTACAACGCGCAGGAATAACCGAACAACAATTGGATCTGATTGAACTGAATGAAGCATTTGCATCACAATCCATTGCCTGTATCCGGGAATTGGGACTTGATCCGAATAAAGTAAATGTAAATGGTGGAGCAATTGCATTGGGTCATCCATTGGGATGCAGTGGTGTCAGGATTGCAACAACCCTACTTCATGAAATGAAAAGGCGCGGTGCAACTCTTGGATTGGCTACCATGTGTGTTGGCGTTGGACAGGGAGCAGCAATAATTTTTGAGTTATAAATTATCTTGTCGAACGCATTCATCCTTATTTCACTTTCTTCTGCAGGTGTTGCCTTTTAATTTACCGGTACATCAACACCTTGTACAATGATTCAGCAATCACCCCTGCGCAGTATGTTGCTAATACTAGCAATTACTGCCACCAGCTCCTGCAGTGTCATGCGGGAGACCGACAAATTAGAATATGCTTATGCGGAAGGCTTGCAACATCGAAAGCTGGTACTTTCTATTCCGGATGGTTATCAATCAGAATCGCATCATCGGGATGAGAATGGCGTTCTGATTCGCACCTTTCATTACAAAGACGGGGCAGAGTTTTTTATAGCCTGTAAAGACAAGGAATTAAATCCTGTAATTGCGGTTGAACGCACTTCCGCTACACTTAGCGATTTAAAGAAATCAATGGGAGAGGAGGGGAGCGGAAAACATTCCAATGGCACCAATTGGAGACGGACCGTCCGCGACTGTTTTATCATCGGCTACGACTATGTAGAACCCGACCGCGCCAAACTCTTCGATCAGGCTATCCATTCCCTGAAAGTACGCAGGGCTTAAACGTCAGACAGGTATCAGATACATGTTAGCACTGTGTACTAACACCGTTCTAACACGTATCTGACACCTCTCTAACACAGTTCTAACACCTGTCTGACACCTTGGGTAGGAAGCTTCCACTGATCACCGGTTAGCAGGTTTTTTACCGTGAGGGTACCCGCAGCCAGCTCATCACTGCCCAAAAAAATCGCAAAAGGAATTTTTTTCTGATCCGCATACTTGAACTGCTTCTGAAGCTTCACCGTTTCGGGATACAACTCACATCGCCGACCCAATGCACGCAATTCCTGCATCAACGCAAAAGCCCGGCGACTCTCCGCCTCCCCCAGATTGAAAAACAAAAACTCCGTTCCCGCAGCTACCGTTTCAGGGAACAAGCCCAACTCCTCCATCACATCGTATATCCGATCCACCCCAAAACTGATCCCCACACCCGGAATATCCGGAACCCCAAATAATCCGGTCAGATCATCGTAGCGGCCACCACCACCAATACTGCCCATCTTCACCCCAACCGCACGAATCTCAAAAATGATCCCGGTATAATAATTCAATCCCCGCGCCAACGTAAAATCACAAACCAAATCAACCCCACCTGTAGCAGCAACCGAAGCGCGCGTTTCGTCATACAATCCCAATACAAATCGCAACTCCTCCAAACCCACACGAGCCGATTCCAGATAGCCAAGCAAGGCTTCCACCGCCGCCAGCTTTTCTTCATTCGACCCCTCAATCTTTAAATAGGTTTCAATCCCGTTCACCTGCGCCTCATCCAGTCCCCGTTCCACCAATTCCTCCTTCACTTTCTCCATCCCGATTTTATCCAGCTTATCAATTGCTATCGTGATATCCATCATCTTTTCCGCACCTCCACAATGTTCCGCTAAAGCAGCTAAAATTTTTCGGTTATTCAACCGGATCTCAACCGGAATACCCAACTGCTGAAATGCAGCTGCATAAATCGATGTCAATTCCACTTCATTATACAGGCTCCGGCTCCCCACTACATCCGCATCACATTGATAAAATTCGCGATACCTGCCTTTCTGCGGACGATCAGCCCGCCAAACCGGCTGAATCTGATAGCGGCGAAATGGCAATGCCAGCTGCCCATGGTTCATGGCAACATATCGCGCAAACGGAATCGTCAGATCATAGCGCAGGGCCCGTTCCGTCAGGTTTTTATCATTTTTACCCGCCAGCACCTGATCAAATGCTGCCCGCGCCTTATCCATATTTTTCGGATCATTCAACCCATTGTTCAGTATCTTGAAGATGAGTTTGTCCCCTTCATCTCCATATTTGCCCATCAGGGTATCCAGATTTTCCATCGCCGGAGTTTCCAGCGGCTGAAATCCATACAATTCAAAAACGGATTTGATCGTATTTAATATATAGGTACGCTTCCGAACGGTATCCGGACCAAAATCACGCGTGCCCGAAGGCAGGGAAGGTTTCGACATTATTGTTCTATTGGTGTTTTTCAATCAATTTATCACAGGCCGCAGCAAGCATGGCATACACTTCATGATAGCCGGGCTCGGTTCCATACCAGGGATCAGGAACATCCAGGTTCTGCCCGGGATGCAATTCATTCATCAGTAAATCCACTTTGGAACCATCGAATTGCTGGCGGGAGATCGACTTCATTTCCTCCACCACATCCTCCGCCATGGCATAAATCAGATCAAATTCCTCAAAATCCGCCGCCCGGAACCGGCGCGCTCTTTGCAGGCTGATATCAATCCCATTGTGCAAAGCTACTTTTTGTGAAAGGCGATGCGGCGCTTCCCCCACATGGTATCCATTGGTGCCTGCACTGTCAATTTCCCAATCCAGTCCGGCTGCTGCAGCTTTCGCCTGTAATATTCCTTCTGCCAGCGGACTCCGGCAAATATTCCCGAGACAGACCATCAAAATCTTCATGGCGGCAAAAATAGGACAGATTCCCTTATGGAAAGTTGTAACCCCTGCATCTCTATCTCAACACAGCGCTGCGTTCCTTATTTATCCAAACTAAACTTAATCAGTATGGAACCTTCTACCATTCTCCGCAGCGATGCGCTTGACATTCTTTTCGAAAACCGCAACAAACAATACGGCGCCTACACGCTCAGACGGGAATACCCGCAGCGTTTATTAATAGCAATGGGCGGAATGGCCGTCCTGGTACTGGCAGCCAACTTTTTTCTGCTGCAACCCCCAAGCCCCAAACTCCTGAGCGGCCCTATCATACTTACAGATGACCATCATTTTATCCCGCCCCCGGCCACACCTGTTGATCCTCCGCCACCTCCCGCACCTGCTCCACCACCGCCACCTGCAGCATCTGAACAATACGTAGCCCCTGAAATTGTACCGGATGATCAACACACCGATCCGCTCCCCGAAATGGATGACCTGGTTAATAAAGTCATCTCAACCATCTCACAGGACGGACCTCTATCCGATAATATCACCCGTCCACCAGCCCCTGAAAGCTCTGGAACAGGTGCCGCCCCCATCGAGCCGGAAGTAGAAAAAACACCGGAAATTCTCAAAACTGCCGATATAATGCCCAGTTTCCCGGGTGGATTAAGTGCCCTCCAACGCTGGCTCTCCAGAAACCTTAAACCCCAGGATGGACTGGAACCCGGACAAAGAGTAAAAGTAATCGCCCGCTTCGTGGTGGATGTTAATGGAAAAATAACCGGGATTCAGCTCACCCAATCCGGTGGAGACCCCTACGATCAGGAAGTTATGCGCGTAATAAAGAAAATGCCCCAGTGGAATCCGGGTATACAAAATGGTAATACCGTTGCCGTTTGGTTCAATATTCCCATAATTTTTGAAACCCCCGAAGAGTAGTGAAAGGGGAACCCCATATTTTTCCTAAATTGCCCAACGCAAACAAAGCAGCTTAACATGGCTATTGATCCACAAAATAAAAGAAGAAAGCAATACAGTCTGATGCGATCCATCCTCGATTATGGCATGGGTGTACTCATACTGACCTTTGGTTTCTTCTTCTTATTTTCTGAAAAACTGGGCTTTGATTTCGAAATGGAACCATTTTTTAAATATTTCTTCTCCGGACTTTGTATTGTGTATGGAGCCTGGCGAATTTATCGCGGTTACCAGAAAAATTATTATTCCGAATAAGAATTAAGATATCGTGTATGCATAGGCGTTGGAAAGTACAGATCACCGTGGTAGTGGCAATGTTCGCGTTCATTCGCTGTAACAACCAGCCGGTTGTTTACAGAGGAGATACCGCAACCAAAGGAACCATTCATATCAGCGTGGACGAATCCTTTAAACCTGTTATTGATTCACAGATTAAAGTATTCGAATCCTCCAACCCCGAAGCAAAAATCATTGCGCATTACAAAGCCGAGGCAGAATGTCTGAAAGACCTGCTGGTAGACAGTATCCGCATGGTCATTGTTACCCGCAAACTTTTACCTATTGAGGAAAGACGTCTGAAAGATACGTTGCGATTTATCCCCGTTCAGGGAAGGGCTGCATTTGATGCGGTTACCATAATCGTGCACCCCTCCAATAAGGATTCCCTGCTCGATCGCAGTGACCTGAAATCAATCCTGAACGGAACCAGTGGTTATAAATTCAGGCCGGTTATGGACGGACTTACCGCCACCAGTACCGTCCGTTTCGCTATTGATTCCATCCTCAGAGGCGATAAACTAAGCAAAGAAGTAACCGCCGCCACTTCCAGCGAAGGGGTAATCGATTATGTTTCCAAAAACAAAGACGCCATCGGTTTTATCGGTGTTAGCTGGATCGGCAACAACGACGATCCCGTTCAACTCAGCTTTCAGAAAAAAGTTACCATCGCCTCTTTAAAATGTGAAATTTGTCCGGATGACGCCTATGTTAAGCCTTATCAGGCCAATATAGCTACCCGCCGTTATCCTTTGGTACGCGGATTGCATTACATTTTAAAAGAAAATTATGAAGGGCTGGGCAGTGGATTCGCGAATTTTCTCATCTATGAAAGAGGACAGCTGATTTTCCGCAGAGCTTATCTCTGGCCGGCAAAAATGGCCTTTGAGATAAGAAATGCAGGAATAGACGAGTAATCTGTATTATTTTAATATTTTTATCATCCGACTAACGACTAAAAACAGCAACGAATGAAGAAATACCTCTACAGTCTGGTAGTGGCCGCAGTAATGTGTAGCAATGCACTGTTTGCGCAGAGTGTTGACCAGGGAAAGAAGTTTTATTATTATGAGCGCTATAAGAGTGCAAAAGATGAACTGGAAAAAGTACTGGCAGCCAACCCCAATAATATTGAGGCTACTTACTGGCTGGGTCAGACCTTACTGGATATGAAAGATACCGTGGGTGCCCGCGCCGTTTATCAGAAAGCACTCTCCACTAACGGTAATGCACCCCTGCTGCTGGTAGGTACCGGTCATATGGAATTAATGGATGGCAAAAAAGAAGAAGCAAAACAACGTTTTGAAACGGCGATCAGTCTCACCAAATCAAAAGATGTTGATATTTTTAATGCCATTGGTCGTGCCGTTGTAAATGCAAAAGACGGTGACTCTGATTATGCTATTGAAAAACTCACACAGGCTACTCAGATTAAGAAATTCAATAATGCGGAGACTTACCTGATAATGGGTGATGCCTATCGCAAAAAAGTGGATGGCGGCAGCGCGGTAACCAATTACCAGAAAGCATTGGAACTGAATCCCAATCTGGCAGCAGCGAAACACCGTATCGGCCGCATTTACCTGACGCAGAAAAACTCCGATATTTTTATACCGGCATTTGAAGATGCGATTCGCCTGGATGCCAATTATGCGCCGGCTGTTTACGATCTCTATTATTATTATTTCAGTCGCGATATCAACAAAGCCAAGGATTATTACGATAAATACCTGGCTGTTTCCGATCCTTCACCTGAAAACGACTATGAAAAAACCGCTATCCTCTATGCTTCCCGTCGCTATGACGAAGCAATCAGCACAGCGAATGGTTTCATAGCCAAACTCGGTGAACAGGCTGATCCGAAATACTACAAACTCATCGCCTATTCTTATGATGAGAAAAAAGACTCTCTGAATGCAAAAAAATTCCTGGAGCAGTATTTCGCTAAACAGAAGGAAGAAGGTTTTGTACCAAAGGATTATGAATTCCTGGCAAATACCCTGGCTAAATTCCCCGGTAATGAAGAGCAGGCTATGTCCAATTACGATAAAGCCATCGCTATGGATACTGCCATGGAATCCAAACTGGAACTGATGACCAATGCTGCGGCGCTGGCTAAAAAAACCGGTAACCGTGTAATGGAAGCAAAATACCTGGGTGAACTCTTTAAAACAAAAAAGGATCCCAACAATGTGGACCTGTATAATTGGGGCTTCGCTAATTATCAGGCTGCGCAGTATCCTCAGGCCGATTCAATTTTTGCAATCTATACAGAAAAATATCCCAATGAAATATTTGGCTACCTCTGGAGGGCCAGAGCAAACCAGGCAATGGATACCACCATGGCGCAGGGATTAGCTGTACCACATTATGAAAAGTTAGGTGAAATGTCACTTAGTCTGGACGCTGCCAAATACAAGGGACAGGCAGTATCCTCTTATTTCTACCTGGTTCAATACCATAATGACATTAAAAAGGATCCGGCAAAAGCACTCGAATACATCGAGAAAGTGCTGGCTATTGATCCGGCTAATGAAACAGCTGTTAAAATCAAAGACATTCTGAGCAAAGCAGTAAATAAGAAAGCGGGTAGTTCGGGAGGAAGTGCCAAACCCTCCGCTTCATCAGGAAATTAGCCGATCAGATTAAATTAAATCTAATAGGAAGGCCTTCGGATACGCTCCGAAGGCCTTTTTTCGTTGATAAGTGCCCTTAAATCGAATGCAATGAACTTATTTTCAATGTTCCGCGTTTTATTTGGCAGGCTATCTTATTTTTGCCCCACAACAGCAAAAGCATGAATATTTTTTTCTTACAAACTGCGGTTGCATCCAATACCACAACCAATTATTTGCCCATAGCCATTCAGTTACTGTTTGCGCTGGGATTTGTTGCTCTGACCCTTGGAGGTACCCATTTACTTGGTCCCTCACGTAAAACAAGTGATAAGTTAGCCAACTTTGAAAGTGGAATTGACGCAGTAGGAAATGCCCGCCAGCCCGTAGCCATCAAGTATTTTCTGGTGGCCATCCTGTTTGTATTATTTGATGTGGAAGTTATCTTTTTTTATCCTTATGCCGTGAATTTCAGGGAGTTAGGATGGAATGGCTTCCTCGCTGTATTGATGTTTGTGGGGTTCTTTTTGTGTGGGTTCTATTACATCATCAAAAAAGGTGCCCTCCAATGGGAGGACTAATTTAAAAAAGCAACTTATGGCACGTCCGGTTCAGTTTAATGTAAAAAATGAAGGTGGTAAGATCGTTACCATGGGCGAATTGCCCGATGGTCACATGGGAGAAGGGTTTTTTGCATCCAAGCTCAGCGACATCGTTGGATTAGCACGGAAAAATTCCATCTGGCCCTTACCTTTCGCTACATCCTGCTGCGGAATCGAATTCATGGCCACCATGGCTTCTCACTATGATCTGGCCCGGTTTGGTTCAGAACGGGTGGGATTCTCACCCCGCCAGTGTGATCTCCTGATGGTAATGGGTACCATCGCTAAAAAAATGGCACCTGTTGTAAAACAGGTCTATCTTCAAATGGCAGAACCCCGCTGGGTAATTGCCGTTGGAGCCTGTGCCTCTTCCGGAGGAATATTCGACAGCTACTCTGTATTACAGGGCATTGATCAGGTGGTTCCGGTAGATGTATATGTTCCAGGATGTCCTCCCCGCCCGGAAGCGATCATCGACGGGGTTATGAAAATTCAGGAACTGGTGGGGAATGAAAGTCTGCGTCGCAGAAACGGAGACCGGTACAAAGCTTTACTCGAATCCTACGGTATTCAATAATTACAAATCAGCATTACCATCATGGTTTTGACGAACGAATATATCACACAGCGATTAACAGAAAAATTTGGAGAGTCCATCTCAAATGTGGAAGAACCATATGGACTGCTGACCTTCGAAGTGCCCAAGGACCTGAACCTGAAAGTGATGCAGTTTCTGCAGGATGATCCGGACCTCGCTTTTCGATTCCTGACCGATCTCTGCGGGGTGCATTATCCAGATCAGAAGGGTCGTGAACTGGCTGTTGTGTACCACCTGCACAATATGGCGGAAAATGTAAGGATCCGGATGAAAGTGTTCACCGATGTGCAGCAGCCGGATGTATTTACTGCAACCAGCCTCTATCAGTCGGCCAACTGGCAGGAAAGAGAAACTTATGATTTCTATGGAATCAATTTCGTGGGGCACCCGAATCTGAAGCGGATATTGAATGTGGAGGAAATGGATTATTTCCCGCTAAGAAAGGAATACCCACTGGAAGATCAGACTCGTATTGATAAGGACGATGAAATGTTCGGCAGAGGCGGAAGCATCTGAACCGGTATTTTCAAGAACTAACCAACACCTTAAACAACAAGACAGCAATGTCAGAAATTATACAACAAGAACAGCAGCACGTCAGGCTTCCGGAAGGCTCTATCGGAAAACAAACCACGACGCTGAACCTTGGCCCAACTCACCCCGCCACCCACGGTGTATTCCAGAATATCCTGGAAGTAGATGGTGAACGAATCGTGTCAGCTGAACAAACAGTAGGCTATATTCACCGGGCATTTGAAAAAATTGCAGAAAGACGGCCACTTTATCAGATTACACCGCTTACCGACCGATTGAATTATTGCTCAGCCCCCATCAATAATATGGGCTGGCACCTCACCTGCGAAAAATTACTGGGCGTGAAAACGCCCAAGCGAGTGGATTATCTACGCGTAATTATTATGGAGCTCGCCCGGATCTCCGATCACCTGATCTGTAATTCCATCGTTGGGGTGGATACCGGTGCCTTTACCGGCTTCCTCTACGTGATGCAGTACCGTGAACTGATTTATGAAATCTATGAAGAAATCTGCGGCAGCCGCCTTACCACCAATATTGGCCGTATAGGCGGATTTGAACGTGATTTCACCAATACCGCATTCGAAAAAATTGAACGTTTCCTGAAAGAATATCCGGTTGTTCTGAAAGAATTCGAAACCCTGTTCCAACGAAACCGCATCTTCATGGAAAGAACCATGGGTACCGGTGCCATTGCAGCAGATCGGGCGCTGAACTACGGTTTCACCGGACCAAACCTGCGTGCCACCGGAGTTGATTATGATGTTCGTGTAACATCCCCCTATTCTTCCTACGAAGATTTTGATTTTGAAATTCCCGTTGGAACCACTGGAGACAATTACGATCGCTGGCTGGTTCGGAACCAGGAAATGTGGCAGAGTCTTCGCATAATCGAGCAGGCTTATCGCAAAGTACAGGAGTTCAAAGGTGAAGAAGCCACCATTTATCATGCCGATGTTCCCGAATATTATCTTCCGAAAAAAGAAGATGTTTATACCAAGATGGAAGCCCTGATCTGGCATTTTAAAATCATCATGGGAGAAATCGATATGCCAAAAGGCGAAGTGTACCAGGCAGTGGAAGGTGGCAATGGCGAAGTGGGATACTACCTGATCAGTGATGGTGGCCGCGCTCCATTCAGGCTGCATTTCAGAAGACCCTGCTTTATTTATTACCAGGCCTTCTCTGAAATCAGTGAAGGAGCAATGCTGAGTGATGCAATTATTACGCTGAGTAGCTTGAATCTGATAGCGGGAGAAATGGATGCTTGAGAAAGTAAAAAGTTAAAAGTATAAAGTTAAAAGTGGCGATCCGAAAGTGGAAGAACCTGAAGAAAAACGGGCATCCGATATAGAAAAAAACAGAACAAGTAAATAAAAACAGAACAAGAGGCAAAGACGAACGCAGATCATAAGGCAACAACCAAACATACTAACTGCAAAGACCGAATGAACAAGTAGTAAAGACGAACGGGAAAGGAACAAGCAGTAAAGACATACGGAACCAGAGGCAAAACTGACAGGAAGAATAGCAAAGACAAACAGAACAAGAAGTAAAGACGAAAGGAACCTGAGGCAAAATCAACAGGCAGAATAGGAAAGACCGAAAGCATAAATAGATAAAGGAACAGCTTGGGAAGTTTGACCAGGGGGAAATATGGGAAGCTCCTGATTGATAAAAAACGGTGGAATTGAATTGAAATATTTGTCAATCACTATTTCGACATAATAGAGTTAAAGGAATCGCAATGCCGGAGTGGAATTGTTGAAATGGAATTACTGGAACGCGAGGAAGGATTAATGAAATGGCGATGCCGGAGTGGAATTGTTGAAATGGAATTACTGGAACGCGAG
>NZ_DLHM01000003.1 GCF_002483205.1 Flavihumibacter sp. UBA7668 | reverse complement strand
CGTACATCGGACTTGTACATCTTCGATGACCAGGGCACAATGGGAATGGTCATCATTCCCATGATGGAGAACTGGTTGGGCATGCCGAACATCTGCCCGTGTGATATTTGCACACCGAAGTCGGGCCGGGAGCCGGTAGCGGCCCATTTCTGGTTGAATTTCATAGAACGGATGCGGCTCTCCATAGAAAGAATATCGTTTCTCAAAAGTGCTGAGGTATCGTTGACCATCAGGTAATCTGCCCGGTAGTCAACAGGCAGCAAGAGCGTGTCAATGGCAAACGGGGCATTCACGTCACGGCTCATCAGGGTATTAAGGCCGATATTGCTTTCCGCGATCTGCGCCAGGCTCATCGTTTCCATGTTTTCCAGTTCGCTCAGCGCGGCTTCCCCCTTGAATATTGCCGGCAGGTCAGACTGGTTATAGGTGTATTTATCCTTTGCTGTTTGGATCAGTATCTTCAACAGGTCGCGGTATTGTTGAATGGTCTTTAGTTTGTTTTCGGCAATAAACCGCCGGTAGTAATAAAGCCTTGCGGCAAAATGCAGGGTGTTTCGCTGCCACTCAGCGTCATTGCGCTGTACATTTTCCAGGGAACCGAGGTAATCTTTTTTTGCATTTAATTTGGCAGCGTTGGGAATCATCTGTTGCACGGACACCATCATACCCGCCTGGTTATCGGGCATCATTTCCTTTATCAGGGACAGCCGGTAAGGGAACCGGTCAAAGGCCAGTGACACGGTGGGCGGCATCCATGCTTTTGCACCGTCAACCAGCGAACGAATGGAAGCTATTTTAGCGTCGTAATACTGAAGCTGGGGATAGGATTTGTCTATAGCGGTAAAAACTTCCTGCATGCTCAGCTTCACGCTGTCTTGTGCCGCAACATTTACAGAAGCGATCAGCAGCAGGAAGATTGTATATAGCTTATTACTTTTCATGAATCCGGGTTTTAGTCTTTGATTTCAAGCACCACCAGTTTGCCATGCTTTTTCAGTTCCCATTCTTTTAAAAGATTATAGATTACCGGCAGTACAATAAGGACAAACAGCGTGGAGGTGATCAGGCCGAATACAAAGGGAATCGCAATTGGCTTCATCACATCACTACCGGTTCCTGTAGCGGTCATTACGGGTATCAGGCCAAGTATATTAGCTAAAACGGTCATGAGCAGTGGCCGCACCCGTTGGGTAGCACCCAGCAGGAAAGTTTCTTTCAGATCATCATCGCTGATGTTTTCAGGGCCGTTCCCTTTAGCTGTTACAAGCTTTTTGATGGAGTCATTCAGATAGGCGATCATCAGTACGCCCGTTTCCACGGCAACACCGAACAATGCTATAAAACCCACTGCTACAGCCACCGAGAAATTGACATTATAGTAGTACAGGGAATATACACCGCCCATCAGCGCCACCGGCACGCTGATAAACACAATAGCCACTGCCTTGAATGAATTAAAGGTGACGTAAAGAATGAAGGCGATGATCAGCATCACAATCGGTATGATTACCTTTAACCGCTGCTCTGCTCTTACCTGGTTCTCATACTGGCCGCTCCAGTCTATATAGTAACCCTGGGGAAGTTGTTTGAAGGTTTCTTCTATCCTTTTTTTGGCATCGTTTACCACGCTGCCCATATCCCTTCCCCGCACATTGAAAAGCACTGTGCCCCTGAGCATGGCGTTTTCAGAATTGATCATCGGAGGCCCTTCCGATACTTTTACATCCGCAACGGAAGAAAGTGGTAATACCCCGTACTTCATCGTTTGGATGGGAATGCGTTTGATCTCGTCAATATCATTGCGGTATTCCTGCGCCAGTCTCAGGTTTACACTGAACCTTTCCCGGCCTTCAACGGTGGTGGTGAGGATCATGCCGCCCAACGCACTTTCAATAACCATGTTCACGTCGTCAATATTCAATCCATACCGGGCAGCATCCTTTCTCCTGATCTTAATATCAAGATATTTGCCTCCGGTGAGTTGCTCAACATACAGATCTTCCAAACCCTCAATTCCTTTGAGGGACGCTTCTACCTTACGGCTTATGTTATAAATGCTGTCAAGGTTACTTCCATAGATTTTAACGCCCACATCTGTCCGGATACCGGTGGATAACATATTGATGCGATTGATGATCGGTTGTGTCCAGCCGACAACAACACCGGGTATCTGCACTTTTTCATTCATTTCCTTGATCAGTTTCTCTTTGGTCATCCCACTGCGCCATTGACTTTTTGGCTTCAGCACGATGATCGTCTCGATCATGCTGATGGGCGCATTGTCTGTGGCAGTATAGGCGCGTCCGGCTTTACCAAGTACATTATCCACTTCCGGGAAGTCTTTGATGATCTTGTCCTGTAACTGGGTGATGCGTTTAGCCTCTGAATTGGATACATCCGGTAAGGTTACGGGCATTAATAACAAAGAGCCTTCATCCAGCGGTGGCATAAACTCTGTCCCCAGGTTCATAACCAGGGGCACGCTTCCTGCAATGAGTACGAAACACATGGCCAGCACTGTTTTGCGCCATTTCAAACACCATCTTGCCACCGGCTGATAAAGGAGAATAAAGAAATTGGATACGGGGTTTCTGCTTTCCGGCACTAAGCGGCATTTCATCAAAGTGCGCGTTAACATCGGCGCAACCGTTATGGCAAGAATGGCCGCACCGATCAGGGAAAACGTTTTGGTAAGCACCAGCGGTGCAAAGAGTTTCCGTTCCTGGCCGGTCAGGAAAAGAATGGGTGCAAAGGAGATGACCATGATCACCACAGAAAAAAATACCGAGCGGCCCACCGTCCGTGATGATTCTTCTATAATAGCCACTCTTTCCGCTTCAGGGATCTCCCTGGTGTGGCCTATTCGTTCTTTTACTTTCGTTTGTTTTTCGCTTGCCATACCTGGTTACTTGTTTTCTACGTTAAGAACTCTGTTGGTTAACATCCTGTAGGCATTCTCTGCCATGACAATACCGGGATCTACCACATCACCAATGGCAAGCGCAATACCGCCCAATGAGAGGATATTGGCTGTAACCCCGAATAATTTCATGAGGATAAATCCGATAAGTACCGACAGGAGAATGGAAACAATCGCGACCAGCCCGCTTTTGCCACTAAAGAGAAATAAGATGACAACGATACAAACAATCAGTATTTCCTGCCAAAGGGCCTCTTTGAGGGTATCTATTGCAGCCAATATGAGGTCGCTGCGGTCGTAGGCCGTTTTGAATTTGACACCGGCAGGCAATCCTTTTTCAATGTCTTTCATTTTGGCCTTTGCCCTTTCAATCACGTCCTTCGCGTTTTCCCCGAACCTGGCCACAACAATGCCTCCGACCACTTCTCCTTCGCCATTCTCATCAACGATCCCGAGCCTCAGATCGGGACTCATTTGCACTTCCGCAATATCACTCAGTGTAATCGGTATGGATTTGTAGGTGCCGATAGGGATTTCCTTGATGTCGTCGAGGCTGGTAATATAGCCCTGACCCCGGATCAAATAGCCGGTTGAGTTCATCTCATACAAGCTGCCCCCGACATCTTTATTATTGGCGGAGACGGCACGGGTTACATCCATGAGTGAAACCCCATAGTACACCAGCTTATGCGGATCTATTGTAACCTGGTAGCCTTTCTGGAAGCCGCCAAAGGAAGCCACTTCGCTGACACCTTCCACATTCTGAAGCGCGAACTTTACGTACCAGTCTTGCAGCGCCCTGAGTTCCCCAAGATTATAACCCTTTCCATCGAGTGTGTACCAAAAAACATGACCCAGCCCGGTACCGTCCGGCCCCAAAGAAGGCGTAACCCCCTGTGGCAGGAATTTCTGCGCATAATTGAGCCTTTCCAAAACCCTGGTTCTTGCCCAATAAACATCCACGTCATCCTTGAACACGACAAATATGAAACTCATCCCGAACATGGATGCTGCTCTGATGGACTTGATGCTGGGTATGCCTTGCAGGTTGGAGACTAACGGGTAGGTGATCTGGTCTTCCATGATCTTTGGATTTCGCCCCATGTATTCTGTATAAATGATCACCTGGTTTTCGGAAAGGTCGGGCAATGCATCTACCGGCGTCTCTTTTATGGAGTAGATGCCACCAACTACGATCATGATAATGCCGATCCAGACAAAGAACCGGTTCCGTATAGACCATGAAATTATTTTTTCTATCATGATATCACTGTTTTAGTAGTTGTCTTTTCATAACACTACGATGGTTGTGGTTTTAATCAAAGGGCTGCCGCCCGCAAAGAGGCAGCCCCTGAATAATCAGAGATGGTTTTTCAACACCCAGTTTACTTTATACATTTTGTGGAAATTGTCATATGCGGTAAGTTCTCCGTCTTCTTTGAAGGTCTGATCCAAAGCGTCGTGGAAAGGATGGTTTTGCGGAAACGCTTTTTTCAGGTTTGTCTTTGTAAGCGGTTGCAGTACGTCGGAATCTCCCGTTGTAAAGAAATAGGTGATTGGATATTTGTCTGCCTGTTTGGGCGCATGTGCCTTGTGTTCGTATTTATACAGGACGACTTTCTCCCCGGCGTTCAGAACGGTATAGCCGTTCTTTTTAGTAGCGGTTGCAGCCGTTACTGAATTTTTCTGTGCTACTGAATTTTGTGAGAATGCCAGCAGGCTTCCTGCCAGCATAAAAAAGAAAAGGAACCTTTTCATTGTTTTTGATTTTAATTGTGAAATATTGATTAATGAACGAATTGAAATAACAAACGGCTGAGCTGCCTGCGGAAGCTTTGGCAGCATTCACCAAAGCAAACAGGACTGGAAAATCATTCATGCCAACCGAAGAATAGACATAAGTATATCTTCAGTCTGAATGTAACAGACCGGCAGCGCCGCACACAAGGGGGATCTCATCAACCTGCCTGAGCCGGGCGTGTTGGTTGATGATTTTGAACATCAAATCCGGAAAACCCGGTTTAAAACATACAGCCGGGGATGTAGCTGGTCGGGGGGATGATAGAAGGATGGTTTGGGACTGGCTGACCAGGAGAATAGTTGAAAATCGGAATGAGAGGCTGGTACCAATGCGATATCAACGTCAAATGTTTTGGACAGGTCGAAGGATACCTGCGTTGATTTTTGATGACCATCATCCAGATGCAGGTAAAAATCTTTGTCATGGCAGCAGTCCTTCATATCCTCGCTGCCACAGGCACATTTATTGGTATGGTTGTGCCCAAAAGAAACAGAGGCAACGGTATCGCCGCAATAGTGTATAGAGCCGCTGATACCTGATGATGCGATCAGGTAAACGAACATTAACGCTATGACGGCTATTGGTTTCATTGTTTATTTTACAACTATTTCAATTTCAGCAAAGTTAGTTTTAGGTGTTTTGAACTTTGTACGCATTATTTTGGATTTTGTATAAAATTTTGCACCTCTATTTTATCCAGATGAACACGCGCCGGAACCGGACTAAGCCGGTATTGTCCAGGTGTTTTTCCGGTAACTTTTTTAAACTGGGAGGACATGCTTTGTGACGAACTGTAACCCAAATCGTATGCGATATTGCTGATTGTTGTTTCGTCCTGTAAAAGCAGTTCCTTCACCCGTTCCACTTTTAACAGGATCAGGAACTTTTCCATTGTTATCTTTTCTGCCTCTGAAAAAATGCGGCTGATGTAGTAATAACTCATGCCGACTTTTTTTGCTACATAATCTGATAACCGCAATTTTGAGGTCTTGCCTATCATCTCATTCATATACTCAAAAATGGCTGTCTTTGCTTTGGCAACTACCTGCTCTGTATGTGAGTTCACCACGGTAAAGCCCCAGGTTGCCAGCTTTCGGTTTAAAGCCGCCAAATCCTTTTCTGTCAGTTTATTTTCAAGCGTTACTTCGCCGAGGGTCGTTTTCAGGGCCTTGTAATTTCCTTCACCAAGCAGTTGTTTCACCTTGTCAATACAACGTTCACAGCACATGCCTTTGATATATAACTGATTTTGTTTCATTCTTTATTACGCTTGCAATAGACTTCGCATTTTGAACGTCCTGTATTAAAAACCAGGTTGTATAAAATCTTGCATAAAGGTAAACCGTGAACAGCCGTTTAAAGAATGACCGTTATCACGGGAAAACCTGATTTCCGTCATGCGTGAAACCCCGCCTTTATTTCACTGTGCTAACCATGATGTTATGCTAACATTTCAAAGAAATCCGCTTAAAATTATATCTTTGCACAAAATATTCTTGAAGCGTTTTAGCTTTAAGTCCCGCACTGAAACTTAGGAACTTTCAAAGAGGCAATGGGACAATAAGTGAGAACGCTCATGCTACGGCGTGGGCGCACTTATCGTTGCCGGGTTTCCTAAGACCTCAGTGCGGTGAGTTTTCACTGCTGAATAAATTATCAGTCTATATTTTTATTGGAACGATTGCCGGAGCCCGGTTAGGTCACACACTGTTTTATGAATTTGGCTACTATAAGAATCATTTGCTGGAAATTATTTTACCATTCAGTATTAGAAACGGAAAATTTGAATTGACAGGATACCAGGGATTGGCAAGTCATGGCGCTGCCATTGGGATAATTATTGCAGTTATATGGTATTGCTGGAAATATAAACAATCATTTTTATGGATAATGGACAGGCTTGTAATTGTTGTAGCCCTCTCCGCTTTTTTTATCCGTATTGGTAATCTTTTTAATTCCGAAATTATTGGTAAGCCAACCAATGTTGCTTGGGCTTTTATTTTTGAAAGAGTTGATATGATTCCACGGCATCCTGCACAATTGTATGAGGCTATATCATACCTGATTATTTTTGGTATTCTCTGGTTCCTATATAAAAAGAAAATAGAAAAAGTACAGCAAGGTTTTGTTTTTGGAAGTTTTCTGATAATGCTGTTTTCTGTAAGATTTTTAGTTGAATTTGTAAAGGAAAACCAGGAGACTTTTGAAAATACTATGATAATAAATATGGGACAAATACTAAGTATTCCTTTTATTCTGATTGGTGTCATCCTAATGATCTCAAAATCAAAACAAAACGGCGATAAAGAAATACCTAGTCTGTAAGAAATCAATTATAAAAACTATCTTTCATTTCAAGACTTTTAGATAATATACTGAATCCAACTCATTAAAAATATTACTACACCAAACAAAAAAATATGAAACCGATTTACGTTTTAATTATAGCAGTTTTTGTTTTGTCCTGCAATAAAAATGAGTCCACGGAAACTATTCAGCAAGACGATCTTTCTGCTTCTGTTGCTATGACCGGGGAGTTATCCGATATGCGACAGTCAGTGAATAGCCTCATAACCGCTCCGAATCATACGCAGCGTCTTTATTGGGACAGCGTCTATCATCATCATGACTCCTTGTTCTGGCATCACCACAATGTCTATCATCATGGCACATACATTCATGATGACCATAGCCATCAATGGGTACCTTATAATCCAACTATTAATCACCATGGCCATCATCATCCCAAATATCCCGGGCACCTCAATGATTCACTTGTTACCATAACCAACAATCATCACCACGTTAACTGTGAACATCATCCGGGACATCATATTTGTCATCACCATACAATGGATTCTTTACATCATGTTCACAACTTACACCATCCATAATGTCAAATATGTTACTACAAAAAATGAATACTCTCCGGCTATTAAGCCTCTCAGTTGTTTTGTTGTTTATAAGCTGCAAAGAAGTGAATAAAGACAAGCCGGTTACTATTCTGCCAGATACGACATTTGAGAAAATAAAATTAGCAGACTTAAAAAGTAATTCTTTCAGTTTAAAAAAATATGCAGGGAAAACAATATTTCTCAATTTTTGGGCTACCTGGTGCAAGCCTTGTATTGCAGAAATGCCAACGATTGAAAAAGCACAGAATATTTTGAATAAGGAAAAAGTCGTTTTTTTAATCGCTTCCAACGAAGCAATAGAAGAAATTGATGCGTTCAAAAAAGCTCATAATTTTAATCTCACTTATTGCCAAATTCAAAACAGCGAAGAGTTAGGCCTCCAGGTTTTGCCAACAACTTATATATTTAATCCTGACGGTAGTCTTGTGTTTTCTGAATCGGGTTATCGCAAGTGGGACGAAAAGAGCAATATTGACATGATACTTAAAATTGTAAATAAAAATGAATAAGCTAGTAAGTACTTTATTATTTATCGTTGCGTTGTCTTCCTGCAAAAATTCACCAAAACAAACAGACAGTCAAAAAAATGAGTCGGCAGATATTGCTAACAGTAACTTAAAATATCTTTCATCACCTGCTGATTCAGGAAGCGCAGAACCGTATTTATTTACTGATAAAAATGGGGTGGTTTATTTATCCTGGGTAGAGAAAACAAAGGAGAAAAGTTTATTGAAATTTTCTGCTTTAAATATTGAGCAATGGTCTGAACCTATTGTGATAAGTTCAGGCGATAATTGGTTTGTGAATTGGGCGGATTATCCTCAATTGGCTACCGATGGAGGCAAAGCCATGGTTGCACATTTTTTAGAAAAAAGCGAAAAAGGCACTTATACCTACGATGTAAAAATAACTACATCTGTTGACCAGGGAAAGACATGGAGTGATCCAAACATTCTTCATGATGATGGAAAAAAAGCAGAGCATGGTTTTGTTTCAATAGTTCCATACGAAGACAATTATTTTATTTCATGGCTCGATGGAAGGAATGCTGCAATGGAAGGCGAAGGAAAACATGAAGAGGGGCATCATGGACAAATGACAATTCGTGGTGCCATAGTAGATAAGCAGGGAAAGAAATCCAGTGAGTGGGAATTGGATAACCGTGTATGTGACTGTTGCCAGACAAGTGCTGCCATCACTGCAAATGGGCCTGTTGTAGTTTATAGGGACAGGTCAGAAGCAGAAATAAGAGATATCTCTATTGTTCGGTTTGTAAACGGTCAGTGGACATTGCCGAAACCTGTTTTTTCCGACAAATGGAAAATTGAGGGATGCCCTGTCAATGGACCCAGAATTGCTGCACAGGATAATACTGTTGCCGTGGTATGGTTTTCATCTCCTGATAAAAAAACACAGGTGAATGTCGTTTTCTCTGCAGACGGGGGTGCTACGTTTAATGCGCCTGTTCGTATTGATGAAGGAAAAGGGATTGGCCGTGTTGACGTTGTTATGCTGGATGATAAAAGCGCAATGGTCAGTTGGATGGAAGGGGCCGTGATAAAAGCAGTGAAAGTTTACAAGGATGGTAAAAAAGAAGCTTCTATAACAATTGCTTCCTCAGCAGAATCGAGGTCAAGTGGATTTCCCCAGATGACAAAATCTGGTAACAATTTAGTTTTTGCATGGACGGATGATAAGGAAAAGACAATTAAAGTGGCGAATCTTGTCCTTTAGTGTACTTTGGCTTGCCTGTCGAAATACGTAAAAAACTCCTTGATTTACTGGTTTTTGCAACCATATTACCATTTTAACCTCCAATTTTATACGAATTTGCAACATATCCCGTTACTTTTGCAACAATGAAATTTTTATTCTCCTTTTTGGCTTTTTTCCTGCTCTACCTGTCATGCCTTCCGTGCAGCGACAGTACAGAGTGCAGTGCAAAAGCAGAAGTAAAAATTTCGGCTTCCACCAATCACCAGGAACATAATCATACTAAAGAGGCCTGTACACCTTTCTGCACCTGCTCTTGTTGTGCTGCATCTGCCTTTTATAATCCCTTGAACAAAACACAGGTTGTAAAAATATTTTTCAAATCAGAAAAGTATCCTCTGCATAACGAAAACCTTAATACAGAAGTTTCTTATTCCATCTGGCAGCCACCCAAATTAGCTGCTTAATTCTCCCATTCGCATCAGTGCATCAATCATGCACTGTCTATTACATTTTTATCATTTCGTTTACCATGTGGTTATGGCTAAAAACAAAAAGTCATCAACACGTAGAAAAACAGTTTACAGCAAAATAAAAGACCCTGTAAAGCCAAAGTGGATGCGGGTTATAAAAATAATTACAATGATACTGTTTGGTATTATTATGTTGATGGCTATTGCAGGAATTGCAATTAAATACTACCGATTGGTTTCTAAACACTAAAAATCATGTTTGAAAAAATCATCAAATTCTCTATAAAAAATAAAATGGCCATTGGAGCCATGACTGCCCTCTTAGTTATTTGGGGAGTTTATTCTTTAAGCAGGCTACCGATTGATGCTGTTCCTGATATAACGAATAACCAGGTTCAGGTGATAACGCTTGCTCCCACATTAGGTGCACAGGAGGTTGAGCAAATAATTACAGCTCCGATTGAACTATCAATGGCCAATGTTCCCGATGTAATTGAAAAAAGGTCCATTTCCCGATCTGGTATTTCTGTTATCACAATAGTATTCAAGGATAAGGTGGATGTTTACTGGGCAAGAGCACAGATAAATGAAAGATTGAAAGAAGCCGAAGCCAAAATTCCACAAGGTGTTGGAGAGCCTTCCTTAGCTCCCATCACAACAGGGCTTGGCGAAATTTATCAATATGTCCTGCATACCAAACCGGGTTATGAAAAGAAATACTCTGCTATGGATCTGCGAACCATGCAGGATTGGATCATTAAAACTCAATTAGCAGGCACACCAGGAGTTGCTGAAGTAAGCGGATGGGGTGGATATGTAAAGCAATATGAAATAGCTGTTGATAATGAGAAATTAAATTCTCTGAACCTAACCGTTGTAGACATATTTGAAGCACTGGAGAAAAACAATGAAAATACCGGCGGCTCTTACATTGAGCAACGCAATAATACATATTTTATCAGGGGCTTGGGTCAGATAAAAACGCTGACTGACATTGAAAAGATTGTTGTTAAAAATATCAACAATATACCCATCTTGATCAGAGATGTGGCTACAGTTCAATATGGAAATGCAACACGTTATGGTGCAGTCACCCGAAATGGTGAAGGGGAAGTAGTGGCGGGTATCACTTTGATGCTAAAAGGAGAGAATTTTAACCAGGTAATTAAAAATGTAAAAGAGCGAATGACTCAGGTTCAAAAATCACTGCCCGAAGGTGTGATCATTGAGCCATTCATAGACAGAACAGAATTAGTAGGAAGGGCCATCGGCACTGTAAGAAAGAATTTAATTGAAGGTGCGTTAATTGTAATATTTATTCTGGTATTGCTTTTAGGAAACCTGAGAGCGGGTCTTGTTGTTGCATCAGTAATTCCGCTGTCAATGCTTTTCGCTTTTTCATTAATGAAATTATTTGGAGTATCCGGAAACCTTATGAGTTTAGGTGCTATTGATTTTGGATTGATTGTAGACGGTGCAGTAATTATTGTTGAAAGTGTAGTTCACCGGATTTCTATGAGTAAGCATCATCACCAGGGAATTCCAAAATTATCCAAACAACAAATGGATGATGAAGTATTTGAAAGTTCAAGGCGTATGATGAATTCGGCTGCCTTTGGACAAATCATAATTCTAATTGTTTATTTACCCCTGCTATCTCTTATTGGAATTGAAGGCAAAATGTTTAAGCCTATGGCACAAACAGTCGCATTTGCCATACTTGGTGCATTTATCCTTTCACTGACCTATGTTCCCATGATGAGCTCATTATTTCTGAGCAGGAAGACAACACACAGACGGAACATATCAGACAGGATAATCGATTTTCTGAAACGCATCTATACCCCTATGCTTGCTTCGGTATTGAGATTTAAGAAGCTAACAATTACTATAGCTGTTTTACTTTTTGCCATATCAATTTGGATATTCAGCAAAATGGGAGGTGAATTTATTCCCAATCTCGAAGAAGGTGATTTAACTGTAGAAATAAGTATGGCGCAGGGGACATCTTTAACTCAAGTGGTAGAAACGTTTGGCAAGGCCGAAAAAATATTAAAGGAAAACTTTCCTGAAGTGAAACAGGTTGTTACAAGAATAGGAAGTTCTGAAATTCCAACCGACCCTATGCCAATAGAGAGAGGTGATATGATGGTAGCTATGAAACCGAAAGAAGAATGGAAAACCGCTAAGACGAAAGAAGAGATGATGGAGAAAATGGAAGAAGCATTATCTGTATTACCCGGTGTGAATATGGAAATAACACAGCCCATGCAAATGAGATTTAATGAGCTTATGACCGGAATAAGACAGGATGTAGCTATTAAAATTTATGGAGATGATCTGGACATATTAACCCAACATGCAAATAAAGTTGCCAAATTAATTGCACCAATAAAAGGAGTAGGCGAACCCTTTGTAGAAAAAGTGACGGGTTTACCCCAGGTAATAGTTGAATATAACCGTGATAAAATGGCGCAATATGGATTAAACATTAGTGATGTAAATATGATATTGAAAACAGCCTTTGCTGGTAATGTATCAGGAGTTGTATTTGAAGGTGAAAAGCGATTTGATATGGTCGTCAGGTTGCAAAGAAACTTGCGTGAAAATATTGTCAATATTGAGAACTTATATATTCCATTGCCTTCAGGAAGCAAAGTGCCTTTAGACCAGGTTGCAAAGGTTGAATTTAAAGATGCCCCCGCCCAGGTTTCAAGAGAAGATGGTAAAAGAAGGATTTATGTTGGCTTTAATGTTCGTGGACGGGATGTAGAGAGAACAGTTGCAGATATTCAACAAGTTCTTGATCAAAAATTAAAATTGCCAACCGGCTATTATATAACATACGGCGGGCAATTTCAAAATCTGAAGGAGGCTAAACAGCGATTGTCGGTTGCTGTGCCTGTCGCTATGTTTTTGATCCTTTTACTATTGTATATCACTTTCAGGTCTTTTTCACAAATGCTACTCATTTTTACCGCTGTTCCATTAGCAACCATAGGAGGCGTTTTCGCTTTATTGATTAGGGGCATGCCTTTCAGCATCTCTGCAGGTGTTGGTTTTATTGCGCTTTTTGGAGTTGCAGTATTAAATGGTATTGTATTGATTGGATATTTTAACCAGTTGAAACAAGAAGGTATGACGGATATATATCAGCGGGTAATAGAAGGAACAAGGGTACGACTTCGCCCTGTAATCATGACTGCCTCTGTAGCATCATTGGGCTTTTTACCGATGGCATTATCAACGGGTGCGGGAGCAGAAGTTCAAAAGCCTTTGGCGACGGTCGTTATCGGGGGCTTAATAACAGCTACCATTCTTACCTTATTTGTATTGCCAGCCTTGTACATCCTTTTTTCCGGTAAAATAAAATTCAAAAAGAAACGTATGAAAACTCCGCCACCGGCCTCCGCAATTATAATTTCGATATTATTTTGCATACTGCCTGCAACCATAATCAAAGCCCAAACAGTTCAAAAATCGTTGGATGAAACGATCAATATTGCTGTACAAAATAATTACCAGCTTAAATCTTCTTCCTTAAGTATTAGGCAAAATCAATTACTACAAAGAACAGCTTACGACATTGAGAAAACTAATTTCCTGGTGACGCAAGATCCTACAAGCGGCGGCAATATTGACAATAGCATTGGAGTTACTCAAACAATTTCCTTGCCTGGAAAATACAAAGCACAGAGTAATTTTTTACGTCAGCAAACGATTCTATCCGAAAAGTCGCTGGAGGTTGCAAAATATGAATTGATCAGAGATGTCAAGCTTGCTTATTATAATCTTATCTACGGAAAGGAAAAATTGAAATTGCTGAATTACCAGGATAGTTTGTATCGAAATTTTAATGACAGAGCACAGGTGCGTTATAATGCCGGTGAAACCTCGAACCTTGAAAGGCTTACAGCCGAAACACGATATCGTGAAATTCAATTGCAAAAGAGACAGGCAGAAATAGACATAACTATAAATCAACTGGCATTGCAAAGATTAGTGAATACCACTGATGCTATTGTGCCATTAGAGTCAGAATTTTACAAACTGGCCAAAGAGTTTTCAATTGATACTGCCGGTTTGTATAATCATCCCATAATTGATTATTATAAGCAACGAATTACTGTAGCAGAGGCCGAAATAAATGCAGAAAAGAAAAAATTGCTTCCGGATTTCAATGTTGGTTATTTCCATCAATTCGTTGTAAAGGGATTTGACCCGGCTAAACTTAACAGGGGCTACACGCCATCAACCCGTATTGCAGGTTTGCAATTAGGCGTTGCAGTTCCTATTTTTTCCAAATCTCAAAAGGCCAAAATAGAGGCTTCAAAAGTTCAATCTAAAATTGCCCAGACCGAAGTGCAACTTGCATCAGCTAATTTAAATAATTCTTACTACCAACTATTAAATGAATACTTAAAACTTCAACAAGCCATTGATTATTATCAATCAATTGGTAATAGCCAGGCAAATGAATTATTGCGGATTTCCCGCTTTTCATACGAAAAGGGAGAGATCGGGTACATTGAGTTCATCCAAAATATTACTCAGGCTATTTCAACTCAATTAAATTATATAGAAACCGTTCGTGAATATAATGAAGTTATAATCCAATTAAATTCTCTAAAAGGTAAATAATATGAACACAGTTAATAAAATTAAAGATATAGTTATTATGAGCGTTACAATAATTGTCATGCTTATTTCAGCTTTTACAATGGTCTCCTGTAATTCATCCGGTAAACAAGAAGTCGAAATATCCGATAGCACAGCGGCGAATAAAAAGAAAATTTCTGATAAAGCAGAAGAAGAACATTCTGAAGCGATTGAACTTACTACAGAACAGATGAAAGCTGTTGGAATAGAAATAGGAAAGGTTGAATTAAAAAACCTTAGCAGTGTTATTAAAGCAAGTGGCCAGCTTGAAGTTCCTCCTCAAAACAAAGCCGATGTTACTTCTTTAATAGGAGGTGTTATCAAGAGAATTTTTGTTTTGGAAGGTAACTATGTAAAAAAAGGGCAAACTCTTGCGATGATTGAAAATCCCGAATTTATCAAATTACAGCAAGAATATCTGTCTATTAAAAAAGGCCATACCTATACAATGCAGGAATTTGAAAGACAAAAAGAGTTAAAAGAAAATAATGCCGGAACGGGAAAAATTTACCAACAGGCCGAAAGCAACTTATTAGCTGAACAAGCCCGGTTAACGGGCTTGGAAGCTCAAATGAAACAATTTGGTATAAATCCGGCATCCATAGCGAATGGTAATATAGTAACCCAACTGCCCATTCGTGCTCCTATTGGGGGAGTTATAGGACACATAAATATTAATGTCGGGTCCTACGTTGATGTGACAAAATCCTTAATGGACATTATAGATAACTCGAACATTCATTGTGATCTGCTTGTTTTTGAAAAAGACTTATTCAAAGTGAAAGTTGGGCAGGAAGTTAATTTCATTTTGACCAACCAGGATAATCGCCAGATAACGGGACGTGTCTATGGTATCAACCAATCATTTGAAAGCGAAAATAAAGCGGTCATAGTTCATGCAGTTATTAAAGATGGAGCGAAATATAAATTGATTCCCGGAATGTATGTATCCGCATTGATTAAAGTTGGAAACGAGAGTGTAACCGCAGTACCTGTTGATGCAGTGGTTAAATCTGAGGGGAAGGAATACGTTTTCATTGTAGATGAAGAACTTCAGGAATCTGTGAAAGATAAAGATCAGGAGGAAAAGGAAGAAAAAACTGATAAAAAGGAGGAATCGAAAGGTGATGAAAATAAACTGGCTTTTAAAATGGTTGAAGTGATAACAGGTGTTGCTGAATTAGGATATATTCAAATCACATTTGCTGACAAAGCACCAGAAAATGCAAGAGTAGTTACCAAAGGGGCGTTTTATATTTTATCAAAAACAAAGGGTGGCGAGGAAGAAGAATAAACTAAAAACTATTTTATGACAATGCAATCTTCATATATACCAGCATTAAAGTATAACTGGTTGACAAAGTTTTATGACTTTCTAATTCAAAGATTCCTGAAAGAACAAACCTGGAAAACTTTCGTTATTCAAAGCTTCTCAAATAAAAAGCCTGAGAGGATATTGGATATTGGTACTGGTACGGCAACGCTGGCAATAATGATGAAGCGTAGTTACCCAAACGCAAAAATTGCAGGACTTGATGGCGACGAAAATATTTTAGCAATAGCACGAAGCAAAATTCAACAGCAAGGAATAAACATTGAATTGACACATGGAATGTCTTATCAACTACCATTCCCTGATAATTATTTTGATGTTGTAACCAGCAGCTTAATGATTCATCACTTAATGGATGCAGACAAAATAAATACGTTTAAAGAAGTATTAAGGGTGCTAAAGCCAGGAGGTGAATTCTGTATAGCAGATTGGGGAAAACCGAAAAGTTCTTTATCACGACTTTTGTTTTATTGGGTTCAGTTCCTGGACGGGTTCAAAACCACTACAAGTAATGTGAAAGGATTACTTCCCGGGTTCTTAAAAGAATGTGGTTATGATGATGTGAATGAATTGAAGAAGTTCGGTACAATAGGTGGAAGTATTTGTATCTACAAGGGCAAAAAGATTAATTAGCGAAGCATAGGGATTGCCAAGCATGGAAAGACAACTACTATTCAGGCTTTGAAAAACAATCACAATTAAGTTATAACCATTCAATAGTTTGTAATGAACAAGACGACTTACAAGATTTCAAAAATGGATTGCCCTTCGGAAGAAAACATAGTACGAATGAAATTAGAAGGTTTTGAAAGCATTAAATCACTGCAGTTTGACATACCTAGCCGCAAACTTGATGTAATTCATGAAGGCAAAGCCGAGCCTATAACGTCTGCCATTGACAGCCTGAATTTCAATTCAACAGTTTTGGCAACAGAAGAAATAAACGATGAAGAAGAATTATTGTTCACAGATACCACAAAACAGGAAAGGAAATTGCTTTGGCAGGTTCTGGCAATAAACTTTTTCTTTTTCGCTCTTGAAATTGTTACGGGCTTCATTTCCGGTTCGATGGGACTGGTGGCAGATAGCCTTGATATGCTTGCCGATTCAATTGTATATGGTTTAGCTCTCTTTGTAGTAGGCAAAGCGGCAATTCACAAAAGAAGAATTGCACATATCAGCGGTTACTTCCAGTTGCTTCTTGCAGTATTTGGCTTTATAGAAGTAGTGAGAAGATTTTTAGGTTATGGTGAGCCGCCAGAGTTTAAAACTATGATAGGCATTTCATTTTTCGCTCTAATCGGTAATGCAGTTTCACTTTATTTATTGCAAAAGTCAAAGAGCAAAGAGGCCCACATGCAGGCAAGCACAATATTTACTTCAAATGATGTAATGGTAAACATAGGCGTAATGATAGCAGGGGCGTTAGTGTATTTTACATCATCTAAGCTACCCGATTTAATTATAGGTATTATAGTATTTATTTTGGTCGGATTCGGAGCTTACAGGATTTTAAAATTGTAATGTGCATCAGCACAAAAAGTACACATATCTGCAGTCTAAAAAACCACTGTCAGTAAAAATGGAATACAGTACGAAATTGAAGAGAGCGAATCTTGGTGGAGCAATCACAATACAGGCTTTAAAAAAATAAAAAAAACATGATGGCAACGATACAACTTTTTTTTAATGTGACTATCAGGGGAAATGATCCCACCTGGTATGAGCATCTTACAGCTGCCTTGAAAAATTATTGCGCTACAGAACAAGTAGAGATAATTAGGAAAGATGAAAAATTCGCACAGATTTACATTAGTTATGAATTGAAAAATGCATCGCTTGACGAAATTGAATTAATAGTAACCAATACGGAGACTGCTATCACTGGAGTAAATATTCACCTGCCCACATCAGTAACGGGTATTGCAGACCCATACCATGCTAGTGGCATAAGTATTCCGTTGGAAGAGAGCTTGAAAAAGATAAAAGGAGTGTTAGGTGGTGGTATTTCATCAAATGGCGAAATAAAAATAGAGCTTGATCATTTTGCAAAGGATAAACAAGCTGTAGTGGAAGAAATTTTTAGAAACCTGCCTTTAAAAATGGATAATTTGTAGTTCTATGTTTTCAATCATAACCGGAAGTTTAATAATAAGTCTCTTACATGCTGTTATTCCCAGTCATTGGCTGCCAGTGCTTGCAATAGGCAAAAGGGAGAATTGGGATTTAGGCGAAACTGAGAGGGTGACATTTGTTTCCGGTCTGGCCCATGTTCTTAGCACTATTATAATCGGAATTTTGCTTGGCCTTATTGGGCTTGAATTAAATGAAAACATTGAACATTTCACTCGCATTATTGCTCCATCCATTTTGATACTAATCGGGCTATTTTTTGTCAGGCAGCATTATGTCCATCATCACTTTCATTTGGAAAAACAAAAAATAGCCGGTAAGTCGAAAGGCAAAATAATCAGTGCTTTGGTAATAGCCATGTTTTTGTCGCCCTGTTTGGAAATAGAGGCCTATTTTTTATTGGCAGGAACAAAGGGATGGTGGATGCTGGGATTGATAGCGATGATGTACGGTGTTATAACCATCACCGGCATGGTGATATGGATACGATTTGCTTACAAAGGTTTATTGAAACTCAACTGGCATAAATGGGAACACAATTCGGGAATTGTAACCGGGTTGGTTCTAATTGTCACCGGTATTATTTCATATTTTATTTAATTGAGCTATATGGAACACAAACACGAAGATCATCAGATTACAGAAATACAAAAAGGTGATTTGATAAAAACCAACGAAGAAAAAAAACGAACCCCTTTTGCTGATGATGGACACAATCATAAAGTAGAAAGCAAAGAAGACCCGGGATGGAAAAAACACTGGGATTTATTATTGGCCCTATTCATTTTAATCGTTTTGTTAATATTGGAATATGGCTTTAAAATTGAACTACCTAAAACACCGTCACTGGGAATAAACGGTATTGCCTATTTCTTAGCTGGCAGAAACGTTTTAGCCCTTGCTTTCAGGAAATCAAAACGAGGAGATATATTCAATGAGTTTGTATTGATGAGTGTTGCCACCATTGGCGCATTTGTAATTGGCGAATATGAAGAAGGTGTGGCAGTAATGGTATTTTATCAAATCGGGGAATGGTTCCAGGATGCAGCGGTTAATAATGCAAAAAGAAGTATCAAAGCTCTGCTGGATGTAAGACCTGATGAAGTAACGGTGATAAGAAATGGCTCACCGCTTGTTGCCGATCCCTCGATTATTGAATTAGAGGAAACTATCCAGGTGAAGCCGGGAGAAAAAGTAGCATTAGACGGAGAATTACTTTCAGAGAATGCTTCCTTCAATACAGCAGCATTGACCGGCGAAAGTAAACCTGATACAAAATACAAAGGTGAGACTATCCTTGCAGGAATGATCAACCTCAATACCGTTGCAGAAATTAAAGTAAAAGCGCTGTTTAGAGACAGCAAACTGAGTAAGATCTTAGAAATGGTACAGGATGCTACCGCAAGAAAATCACAAACACAATTATTCATTTCTCGGTTTGCAAAAATTTATACTCCCATCGTTTTCTTTCTTGCAGTGGCGGTATGTTTTGTTCCTTACTTTTTTGTGGATGATTATAATTTTCAAACCTGGTTCTACCGGGCATTGGTTTTCTTAGTTATCAGTTGTCCATGTGCATTGGTCGTTTCTATTCCGTTGGGATATTTTGGTGGAATAGGTCTTGCATCCCGCAACGGCATTTTATTTAAGGGAGGAAATTTTCTTGATGTAATGACAAAAGTGAATGCGGTGGTGATGGATAAAACCGGGACACTGACGAAGGGAGTATTTAAAGTACAACAAGTTGTTCCTGTAGATATGGATGAAAAGGAATTGGTAAAACTTACCGCCGCACTGGAAAAGAACTCCACCCACCCGATAGCCAAAGCAGTAACAGAATATGCGGGTGATACAATAAATGATATCAAGGCCGATGCAGTAGAAGAAATTTCAGGTCATGGCTTAAAGGGAAAAGTGGAGGGAAAGGATATGCTGGCCGGAAATGCAAAACTGTTGAGGAAGTACAATATACCTTACCCTTCGGAAATAGAAAAGATTGTTGACACAATCGTTGTTGTGGCAATCAACAATCAGTATGCAGGTTATATCACTATTGCTGACGAAATAAAAGAAGATGCAGTACAAGCCGTCAAAGACATGCACAGCTTGGATATTAAAACAGTAATGCTCTCTGGTGATAAGCAGTCTGTGGTTGATGAAGTCGCAAAGAGAATTGGTATAGATGAAGCTTATGGAGATTTGTTACCGGAAGGTAAAGTTGAGAAAGTGCAGAAACTAAAAGATGAAGGCAGGCATATCGCTTTTGTTGGCGATGGTGTGAATGATGCGCCTGTTGTGGCTTTAGCTGATGCAGGAATAGCTATGGGCGGTTTAGGCAGTGATGCCACTATTGAAACAGCAGATGTGGTTATTCAGAACGACCAGCCCCATAAGATTGTTTCTGCAATCAAAATTGGTAAGATAACCCGGAACATCGTTTGGCAAAATATCATTATGGCGATGACTGTGAAAATATTTGTATTGATTTTGGGTGCAGGTGGCATAGCCACTCTATGGGAGGCGGTGATAGCTGATGTGGGAGTGGCTTTACTGGCTATTTTAAATGCAGTGAGAATACAGAGAATGAAGGTGTAAAAGATGATGTCATGCAGCTTGTTCTATTATTTAAGCATTTGCTTAAATAATTATTTATCCTATCTTTGCCCTCATGGAAAATAATACTTGCATCAGGCTATTTGCAGATCAGGAGCAAATAAAGAATTGTAAAAGCAAGTTGAAGACTGCACAGAAGTCTTTTGCAAACCTGTCTAATATATTGGCTTTAGCAGGCAATGAAGTAAGGCTGAAGATCATCTATTTATTGGAAGAAGAAAAAGAATTATGTCCCTGCGACCTTGCTGATATTTTAGGCATGAGTATACCTGCCGTATCACAGCATCTGCGAAAGTTGAAGGATGGAAACATTGTCGAAACCAGGAAAGAAGGGCAAACAATTTATTATTCTCTTATACAGGAAAACTTAAAGATATTAAAGCCATTCTTCAAACATATTAATGTACAAACTCAAAAACTGGAAACAGTATGATAAGTATAAAATCTACAGGCACATTTACCGGCGCAGGTGTTCTTACTGCTATTGCAGCTTCACTTTGCTGTATTACTCCTGTTATTGCATTACTTGCCGGTAGCAGCAGCATTGCCGCTAACTTTTCATGGATAGAACCAGCAAGACCTTATTTAATAGGACTGTCAATTGCTGTATTGGCATTTGCATGGTATTTAAAATTGAAAGCAATAAAAACTAATGATATGGATTGCAATTGCGAAACAACTAAGAAGGCTTCATTCCTTCAGTCCAAAACATTTTTGGGAATAGTAACTGTCTTTGCTATTCTGATGATGACTTTTCCATTGTATGCAAAAGTGTTTTATCCAAAACCAAAAGTGCAGGCAACACTTGCAGTGGTTGATAACAAACAAGAGGTAAAGTTCACAATACAAGGTATGACCTGCGAGGGTTGCGAGGAACATGTAAACAATGAACTGTCTAAAGTAAATGGAGTATTAGCTTATAAAACTTCTTATGCCACCCGGAGCAGTTTAGTCACTTTTGATAAATCAAAAGTTGATGAAAAGACAATAGAGGCAGCAATTAATAAAACAGGATACAAAGTAAAAAGCTATGATTTTATGAATGCAGATAATACAGGCGTTTCATTCTACGAAGCTCCATTAGTTTGTCATGCTGCCCCATCAATTGGTTGCGGCAGTAAAGCAAAGTTTTTGTTAGTTGATTTAGAAAAGTATAATGATGCAGTAGAAGGGGCATGGTTAAATAAAACGGGAACAGTTGTAGCAGTAAAATGGAATACTAAAACCGAAGCAGATAAAAAAGTAGAAATTATTAAAACGGTTAGCACCAATCATAATATTGAACTTACTACTTTAGCCCAAACAGAAGCAACTGATTATGCTAATACATTTCCGAATAGCAGTGAATGGTATAGGGGCAAAGAGGTTGATAAATTAAGTAAAGAAGAAGCAGGTATTATTGCAAAGAATACTATTGCCAGTTACAAAGAAAAGAAATTGATAAAGCCATCATTTGAAAAACAGTTTCAGGCGGATATTGAAATGATTTATGCTGACCTGTTTCTTTCAATTTCTTCTTACAAAGACTTAACAACAGAAGCGTATAATAAAGTAGAGAGCCAGATACAACAAGCCGGAGAAAAATATGTAGGCAAAGGCAAAATGCCTCATGTAGAACTTTGTATTGCATCTGAAGAAAGTTGTGAAAAAGATAAATCATGTTCACCCGGAAGCGGTAAATCTTGCTGCGATAAAAACTAATAAAGAATGGAGAAAACACTAACGCTACAATCTACTATTACTTGTCCCGAATGCGGTTTTCAAAAAGATGAAACCATGCCTACGGATGCCTGTCAATACTTTTATAAGTGTACAAACTGCGAAACAATATTAAAACCAAAGCAGGGAGATTGTTGTGTGTTTTGCAGTTACGGCACAGTAGCTTGTCCGCCAATTCAGATGAATAAATCTTGTTGTGCATAGCCTTATTAAAATAGTTTCTTACATCATTATTCTTCTCGGAATAGTGCATATTAGATTTGCTTTTCCTCTATACATGAATACCGATACACTCTGGTTTGTAGGTGCAGGTATGGCAATTGTTTTTTCAGGACTACTTAACCATGTTGCAATAGACAGAGGCGGTTCAAAGTTCACAAAATGGATAGCAGCAATAACAAATGCAATTAATGGTGCAATGTATTGTTTTGCTTTACCCATACTGAAAGAACCACAGGTATATGCAGGTATCACTATTTTTCTGATAACTACTGTAGCTTTTATTGGTTTACGGCAACGGTTTTAGCAGAATATTATTTCTGAATTGTTTAGTTCTTTTTTGAAGAGGGGGAGGTTGGGATAAAATGGAAGTGATATCATAATATCAATTATTGCATATCCGATAAAGAGGTATCGGGCAGTGAATAAAGCAATTGAGCAGGAAATAAAACAGGAGAACAGGAACCAGATCAGTCTGAATTTGTAGAACTTTTCATATTCACTCATTCTTACATCAAAATCCTCTATTGATTGAATTTTAGAAAGCTGCTTTTTCTGGTAACTGGTGTGTATCCAGGCAAGGGCAATCATTCCAAAGAGAATATGTAAGGTGAATTTTGATACAGGAATTGTATCGATAAACACCAGCCCGTTTTTTAATAATAGGTAGGAAACTAGTACAAAAATTGCCTTAACAGCAAGCGATTGAAAGAAAATGGTGCTGTACTTGTTCTTCTGAATGGGGTATAAATTCATTGTGTTTTAATTAAAATATTCTTCATTGTCTTCCCTGGTGTGGTTTGAAATCCAATCCAAATGTGTTTCATATATTTCTCTTAAAGGGGTAGGCTCATCGGCCCATACGAAAAAACCTCTATCGTCGTATAGGTGAAACCCCGTATTGTTTTCAGCATCTAAGAAATAATCACTTTGACCTATTTTGGGGTCAATCCCATTATCTCGGTTCGCTATGCCTGTAAGTATATTTTCGATATTTATTTTTTCGATTGGAAATTTTCCTATTGATATGGTAGCACCAATCTTTTCGTAATATTCGTTTCCATTTTGGTCGAAACTGATCATCCCGGAATGGACGATTTCGTTCGTTGTGATGAATTTATTATTGCTGTCAGATCCAAATTGTTGAAAGTAGTATTCATCATTGGTTTTAATAAGTTGTTTGCCATCGTATTTATAAGATATAATCCACAAAGGGTTTTGGGTTTTACCAAACAGTTTGTTCCAGATGAGGGTAGCGCGACTTGCAGCCTGACTAATCCTCTTGTTATTTTCCACAGTTTCTTCTTCAGAAGTATTGATTCGGATGGTTATTTTTCCGCCTAATGTATGTTCAGTATCTATTTGGGTATCGGGGTAAAATATTTTCAGGTAATTTTCTAATTTATGGCGGATACTATGCATAGTAAAGCGGGTGTTTAAAAGCATTTAAGCATGCCCATATTTATTGGAATGTAGTGATTTGCGTATTGTTAATCACTAATAATTCAACATTGAAGCCTGCCTTTACAAGGTTTTGAACCACCTCATCTGCAATTTGCTTTGCTTTTTGGAAGCTGCATTCTTTGTTGAAGGTCATTTGGATACCCGGTGGTTCCCAGGAATAAGAAAACTCATCACCTTCAGTTTGAAAATAGCTCCATCCATCTCGCTCAATCTTTTTTACCTGATAGGTGGTAGGAAAAAGTAAGGTGTTGAACTGCTCTGACGATAATTCATTGTCACCAGTGATTAGAAATTCAAATTTCCCAGGCATATAAGCTTGCATTACGGGGTTGTATTTAAAATAAAAGTAGATAAATTATTCGCAAGAATAAACGCTGGCACCATATTGGAGTGCATATTCCTCCGAACTGGCCACTTTATTCCGGGGCAAATTGACCACTAAAAGTAAGTGCCATTTTAGTATTTAACTAGTTAGTATCATTTTCTTGACAGATTCAAAATAGTATCTGAATTCTCCTCGTTCATATCACCAACAACTATAAATTAGCCTTGGAAATCAGTAATCAATTAAGACCAGAATCCAATGATCAATTATTTGCGGAATTCAATGGTCAATTTATCCGGAATTTCCAACTAACACATCCTGTTTTGGATAAACAAGATAAAAACGGTCTAAAGTAGTTTGTCAAGATTTCGAAACTATTGGTAAAATTTATGTATTTTCAGCACACACTACAAAGTAAAAAATAGTGATTGAATAATTCATTGAACTAATAGGTTTTGTCATTTCCATCTTATTGATATTTAATTAGTTGTGAGCTTTGTTCGACTCCCCCCAGCTCCACATTTTATTGATTTTCAAGTTGTTTTAATGTAAGGGTTACCCGGTGGGTAACCCTTTTTCAGTTAACCGTGTATAATCCATGTGTTATCCATGTGTTATCCTTGTGCCGTGCTGTTGATTTACAATAGATTAGTGCAGTATGACACAAGGATAAGACATGGATTATACATGGTTAAAGCAAGGATAACCGGCTGAAATACCGTGTTTTCACGGGTTGCGGGAATCATTTTTCTCTTTTACATTTAGTTAAGGAAATATTACTTGCAATGATGCCGGGGAATTTCTATTTTGGAAACAGAATCCTTATCGCGGTGCCTGTGACCGAGGGGGCGAAGCTATTGGGTAAGCTCATCCCAGCTTCATCCAAACTTCATCCTAACTTCTTCCTATCATCAAAGCAATAATTCAACTTATCATGACGGGTTAAAGAGGAGGGGAGTTTCCGTGGCCTGAACGGGGAGATTAATTTGGTGCAGTAATGAAACGTGAAGAGGGGTTTAGAGATGCGGTGCATTGGGAATTGGTTCGGGTTCACCGGATTTTTCTTTCCGGGATTCATCATCGGGGGGCGGATCGGATTGCCCTGTTTTTTCCGGATGACCGGGTATTGCTGAGAATTTTACGTCCGTTGGGCATACAGTGGTCCAGAACGCATCGATGCTGGTATGGGCCTCTGAGCGCGGTCTGGTTTCGGCGGTTGGAGGAGTTGGCAGGTGGTTATCTTGAATTGGACAGACGGGCGTTGGATTTGTTTCTAAAAAAAGAGGCGGTACCTGAATCCTTAGATGCGGAAATAAGAGCGGCCTGTATTGCGGGGACTGAGGAATCCAAGGAGTTAAAAGAGCCAAAGGAGCCGCTGGGGCTGATGCCTCCAAAGGTGCCGATGTCATCAGAGGTGCCGGAAAGTTTTCCTGTTCGGCCCCATTCCCTGGATGAGAAAAATCGATTTTCAAACGAGAATAGGACTGCGCTGGAAGCAACGAGAAGGGAGTTGATTTTAAAAGCGTATAGCCCGAGTACAATCCGGACTTATTTGTATGAGTTAAGTAGTTATTTTGGTTTGCTGGGAAATCACCGGGCGGATGAAATGACGGTTGATCGGATCAAAGATTATCTGGCCTATTGTTTTACGGAGTTAAGGTTAAGTGAGCATACCATCCATAGCCGGATCAATGCGTTGAAGTTTTATTATGAGCAGGTTTTGAAGCGGGACCGGATGTTTTTTGAGATTTCGCGGCCGAAGAAGCCATCGCAGTTACCAAAATTATTGAATGAGGAGGAGTTGTCGCGATTGTTTAATGCGTTGGTGAATCGGAAGCATAAGGCGATGTTGTTTACGATTTATAGTGCGGGATTGCGGGTAAGTGAGTTGGTACGGTTGAAGCTGGCCGATATAGATGCGGTACGGATGCAGTTGTTGGTAGAGCGGGCGAAGGGGAAGAAGGATCGGTATGTGAATTTGAGTCCGGTTTTGCTGGATATTTTGCGGAAATATATTCAGTTGCAGGAGCAGCGGCCGCGGGAGTATTTATTTGAATCGGAGCAAACGGGTACGGCTTATTCGATTCGAACGGTTCAACAGATTTTTCATCAGGCGAAGGAGCGAGCCGGCATATTGAAGGAGGTAGGGGTACATAGTTTGCGGCATAGTTTTGCGACGCATTTATTGGATAAGGGGGTAGATATTCGTTATATAAAAGATTTGCTGGGTCATTTCAATATTAAAACAACGGAGCGTTATTTGCATGTGAGTAAGAAGCAGTTGGTAAATATTGTGAGTCCGTTTGATGATTTAATCCGGCGAGGTGGGGTGGAGTGGTAGGTTAAAAGGGGATTCGTTTCCAGGGAATCCATCACATTATAATCCGCGGCATTTTAGTTCGTCAAATCTAAATCCACTTAACCACAATCCGCCTCAACGCAAAGCCCACCCCCAAAACAGATTGACGCAACCGCAATTTGATTAAACGCAATGAACCCAATTCATTTTCAACAATTTAAGTTTTAACCCCCAACGTCTAATTGCGTAAATAAAAGCGTTAGTGGCAACCTTGCATCCAGAACCCAATAATCAACATCATAATAATTAATTGTGACAGGAGACAACTTTAATCGGTACAGAATTTCAACAAATTTTACGGTTCTCAAAATCGGTATTGTCATATTACTTTTTTCAGTCGTATTTTTCTTCATAAAAGAAGTTAGAAATGAGACTTTCAATTATAATTCAATAGCCGGACTGGCTATAGCTGGATTAACTCTGACAGCAATATTTTATTACATTAGTACAAGAAAAAGGATTGACTATGACGATATAAAACAAAAACTATACATAGTTGATGAAAAAAAACAGACAGAAATCGAGGTGCCTGTTGAAAACATAGATAAAATATACATATCTGCATTTGGACGAGGAGGCGACACATCATATGTAATTGTCTATAGAGATTATAATAATCAGAAAAATAAAGTAAGACTATATCCAATTTTTAATGACAATTCGATTAAGACAATTAAGGCAGACGCTAAGCATAAAAATCCCAATTTAATTATTAAAAACTGGTCAATTGGATGGAATGAATTTTTTGAATAAGTATCTCCTTTAAATTCATCGGCCGCCACTAACAGGCAGTTTTGCGCAATGCTGGCGGGACATCTGTACAATGAACAGCAGATCCTTTCTGTACAGCAGTACGGGCTATGTACAGATTCATCAAAAGAAAAAAGATTTAAACATTAATGAATAAATTAACATCGGGTCCGGCAATAGTGCTTCACTTCCAGCACTGCGCAAAGCTGCGAACCGTTACAGGCAATGGCGAAACTCCTAAATTCATGAGACTCCCAATAATTTCAGGCAACATTGAGCGACGAATGTTAATAAACTTTCGAGCAGACCCATCTGTTGTATCAAAATTGCTACCGCCTCCTTTTACTCCAAAAATCTACCGCGACAGTGCAATTGTAGGAATTTGTTTAATAAGGCTAAAGAAGGTAAGAGTAAAAGGGTTACCAGAATTTATTGGATTTGGATCCGAAAATGCTGCGCATCGAATTGCAGTAAACTGGACATTATCCGGAGTTAAGCACAGTGGCGTATACATTCCCAGGAGAGACACTTCATCCGTTCTAAACAGCATGGCAGGCGGTCGTATATTTCCTGGTGAACATCATCATTCAGAATTTATATCTAAGGAGAGCAATGGGACGTACCAACTAAACATGTCAAATACCGATGGGACAAAAATTTCGGTTCGGGCATACTTAAGTGAAAAGTATAATCCAGCCTCAATATTTGAAAACTTAGATACAGTATCTAAATTCTTTGAGGAGGGAGCCATAGGTTACTCGCCAGCAAAGGGACACTACGACGGTATTAAGTTAGACGTCACCAAGTGGACAGTTAAGTCATTGAACGTAGAAAAAGTGGAATCAAGCTATTTCTCGGACCCTACACTATTTCCGGAGGGATCAATAGAGTTTGACAATGCGCTGTTGATGGAGAATATTGAACATGAATGGCATGCTATGGAAAATATTAGCCACTGCCTGTAACAAGGGGTTTGGCGTCAGTGGGGCGCGACGAACAAACAATCAGCTTTTAAAATAAATCAACATTTGATCCGGCTGTGGAATCAAATTCAGATAAAGAAACATAATTCAACATTAATTAACATATGGGCAATGGTCCAGGCGGGACATTAATAATTCCCCACCGAACGCCAAGCCCTGAACGTTGGCTGCCATTTTACCAACCCTCCTAAATAATACAGCATAAAATGACTTTAGAAGCTGCATTGACAGAAATCAAAACGTTTTGGAGTTCAACCGAGCCATTTCCATTTGGAAAATACGACAATAGTCATCATGTAGACAGACTTAAAAAAGAGTTTGGTGTTGTAATTCCTGAGATTGTGCACAACTACGTAAAAAGTTTCGCCCCATCCAAAGACTTTTACTTTGATACAGTTGGTAACCCAATGTGTGTTTATGGTATTAACAATTTGAAATACAAACAAGACGGCTACAGTTATAATCCAGTAAAAAAAGAAGCTATTGAAAATTGGGAAAAAAGCTTTTTTATTTTTGCGGACGAGGGTGCAGACCCATTTATTATTGATTTAAACGAAATAGAAGACGGAATTCAAAAACTAATTCACGGGACAGGAGATTGGAATAATGGAGAAATTGTCGCAGATACATTCGGACAATTTATATTGTGTAGTGCAGCTCAACATCATGCACTAAACAACTTTGGGGACGACCCAATTATTGATGATGAGAGAGGTTTTAGTCTTACAGAGAAAGCTGCCAAATGGTATTTTAAGAATATGAAATTCTGGGCGAGTAATTATTATGATGAGTGGTGTTCGGTTTTTGACAATTGCTGACAAAAAACGGCAGCCAACAACTAAGCTTCGTCGGGTGCGAAGCACCAACGATGAAGCCAATGTTGCACGGAAGCTTCGATAGCCGGGCAATTACTTATGGGGATTGAATAGTAGAAGTTACTGGTGTAATAAATGAAGCGGGAGGATATGATTGATCTGTTGCTACAACATTGAGCTGCTTTCTTTCTTAGGTGAGCTAATTTTCCAGGGCCTCGATTTATTTACTGACAATTTTACGTGTTTTTCTTAGGTAATGGATATAGGTTTCCCTGGCCGGTTTGGCAAGTTGTTTTCATAGGGTCGACTTTTCAATGGATGTTACTTTGCTCATTAGTTCAATAGGCGGCCCCCGATGATCAAAATCCATCACCAATTGCATCCGGCCTTTTTTGCAACAGGGGCAGATCCCTTCAAGGGGTACGGATAGTTCTGAAGTGGGCTCTTCTTTTTGAACGCGGTTCTGCTCTGGTGTTAGTTGTTCCCGGATACTTGCAAGTGCTGTTTGTTTGACCGCATTACTCAACATCCCATAATGCCGGATCCGTACAAAACCTTTGGGAAGAATATGCAGGGCGAAGCGCCGAATAAATTCAACTGCGGATAAAGACATTTCTTTTTTTGTACCCGCGTGTCGGTAATCCTTATAGGTAAACTGAACGGTTTGATCATTAGCGCCTGTGATGCGATGATTGCTAATCGCAATTTTATGTGTATATCGCCCGAGATATTCAATTACCTGATCAGGACCACCGAAAGGTCGTTTGGCATACACTACCCATGGGGTAGCAAAAAGCTGGTTGAAAAATTCCGGTGCTTGTTCCGGAAAGGCTTTGCGCAACGCTGCTACATACCGGGCCCGGAATACCGCACTCAGGGCTTTTACCGGATAGAGAAACTTGCCCTTGCAGCGGGTGCTTTTCCACTGACCAGTGGAACTGATGCCGCCACCCGGAATAATGCAATGTAAGTGGGGATGCAAGGTCAAGGTTTGTCCCCAGGTATGCAGGATGCTGATCATGCCGGTTTGAGCACCCAGGTGTTTAGGATCCGATGCAAAAGATTGAATGGTGCTCCAGGCAGTGGAGAATAGTAACCCATAAATAACAGCCGGTTTAAACAGTGCCAATTGATTAATGGCCTCTGGCAAGGTAAACACGACATGGTAGTAGGGAACAGGCAATAGTTCTTCCTGCCGGGCCACCATCCAGGCTTCCCGTTGCTGCCCCTGACACTTGGGACAATGACGATTGCGGCAACTGTTATAGCTGATACGCAGGTGTCCGCAGCTGTCGCACTGATCAATATGCCCACCCAGTGCTGCAGTTCTGCAGCGCCGGATCGCATGCAGGGTACGCCACTGCCAACTGTTTAGGTGTAGTTGCTCATTGGCTCGCTCCCAGTGCAGGTTCAGAATAGTGGACAGTTCAAAAGCCGGCTGCACCCTTTATCTGCCGTAAAGCCGATCCAGCACACTCAGGGGTGGTCGATCAACAGGTTGTGCAACATGTAAATAAATCATGGTGGTATCGATGCTCTCATGACCCAGCAGTTTTTGAATGGTCATAATATCGATACCGGCTTCCAAAAGATGCGTGGCATAGGTATGGCGAAGTGTATGAACCGAAACTTCCTTTTTGATACCAGCCTGTTTGACGGCCTGAGTGACCGCCCACTGCACACCGCGCTGGGAATAGCGGCTGTCAAAATCACCCCCTTTGCGGCCTTCAATAGCAGGATCACCTTTGCCATTAAAAAGCCACTTCACGGGACGTTCGGCATCGATATATTTTTGAAGACCAGCAGTTAAAACAGCACCAATAGGAACATAGCGATCTTTCTTGCCCTTGCTTTGCCGGATGTGCAGCATACGGCGGTTCAGATCAATATCAACAAGTTGCAGGCTGCGAACTTCCATACAGCGAAGACCACAGTCATAAAGCAAAGCGATAAGAATCCGGTGTTTGAGTAGGGAGGGTGTGTGGAGTAGTTGTTTCACTTCTTCTCTGTTGAGTACCACCGGAAGTTTATCTTCCCGTTGAATAGCCGGAAGTGCGATCCGTTTGTGATCAAGTCCTTCCAGCCGGAAAACAAAGCGAAGGCCGAAAACGGTGTGTTTGAAATAGGATTCAGAGGGCGTATTATGTTGCTGCTGAAGGAGATACAGATAATCTTCAATCTGATCTTCATCAAGTTCGGTTGGCAGCGTGTTGAAATGCAAGGCCATCTGTGCAACATGACGAGCATAATTGTTAAGGGTACTTTCACTTCTGCCGGAAGTCTTCATGCGACGTTTTAGACGCGTAAATAAATCAGAAAAACCAGCTACATTAGCACAAGCTTGTGCAACCAGTGTGGAAGGACGCGGAGAACGGTTTGTAGTAGACATAATCTTTGATTTTTGGTGAAATCAAAAGCTACAAACCGTTCCCCGAATTTGAGCACGAAAGGCTACCGAAGGTTTAGTGCAACAAAAGGTTTGCCGCAAGGCTGGCGGACGTGATAACAATCGGCAGTTGTACTAATATCGGATAATATCGGGCTTGACCGAATTCTATTTGGCTTTTAGTTGTTAACTTCAACATTAGTTTTTCAATCGGCTTTAGTTGCCGGGCAGACAGTTATAAATACCAGCCCTGCGGCAAGCCTCGAACGTTGGGTGCAATACTACCAGACCAATCCTATGCAGTTAGACTCAATAAAATCTGCTCTATATCGACTTGAAGAGTTAATGTATGGTTACAATTTCGAAGTGAAATTAGGTATAGAAATTTTTGAAAATTGCAACTCAATAGTCAATTTCAAAATAAAATTAAGAGAAGCCTTTCCAGAAACAAGACCTGACGAAGCTACTTTGATTGAAGTAGATAGAGCTTCTTTTTGGCAAAACATAAATGAATGTCTTGCTTATCGTGGTGACAAATCCGAAGATTATTATCTCGGCGACGAAAATAAATTGCGTATTGAACTAGAACAAAAAAAGTATACAGATTTTCTTAAAGACTTTCTATCACATAGTTCAAAAATATTTGAATATTCAGACGAACGTGGAATCCCTGGTTACCCAGTATGGTGGGAATATAGATATTTTATTTTCGGAGAAAATGATATATGCATATTTACATATGGCGCAGCTTCTGATTGACTCGTATCGCACCCAACAAAGGGTTTGGCGTTAGTGGGGCGCGACGAACAAACAATCGGCTTCTACTATAAATCAAGACTTGATCCAACTACTGAATCAAATAAAAATTAAGAATCGTAATTCAACATTAAATAATTTATGGGCATTGGTCCAGGCGGGATATTAATAATACCACCACATCGCCAAGCCGTAATCGTGTGTGACTTGAATCTACTGTGGTGAACACAGGATGAATGCTGTAAAACTGATGGAAGCCTTTTGTAGCGATGCAAAAGATTGGCCTTCCGAAGACGACTTTCAGGAGTAGTTTTCAAACCACCTTATGCTGCAGATAATGGAAACATATTTGTGGTGAGCGATAAGGAAAAGCCGGAACTTGATTCCGGTAGGTGTTTACCAGGGAGCTGAACGCAAGTGAACCAATGATGAAGTCTCGTAAGGCAAATTACGATGTCAAAAGCAGGTAATTACGTTTGTACCTGCAACAGAGTGTAACGGTTACCTGATTACTGGTTACACGGCATCCGGGGTTAAGTTGGCAGGAACCTGGTATGGGCTGTTTTATGGAACAAGTGAAGTCGTTACCATCCTGTAAAATCGCAAGAGGACGCAGGCACTAAAGGATGTAGTGAGGTAACGGTGGCAGACTTAGTTATAGTAGCGATGAAGTTCCTGTAATGGGAGTGGAGCGAAGAACTAAGCTTGTTTAGTTTCAGCAATAATTTACAACCAGCAATGGAATGATTGATTACTATGAAGCAAAGTCACAGCCAATCACCAGGCTTATGGTTTGGCAGGCATACAAGAAAGTAAAAGCCAATAAAGGATCGTCAGGCAAAGATGCAATGAGTTGGGCATACTTGGATAAGCATGCGAAGACCTTGTTGTATAAACTATGGAACAGGCTTTCCTCCGGTAGTTATTTTCCCATGCCAGTCAGGCAGGTGGAGATTGCGAAAAGTGATGGAGGTGTTCGCCAGTTAGGCATACCCACATTGCTGGACCGCATAGCCCAGGAAGTAGCAAAACACCATCTGGAAAAGCAGGTAGAACCATTGTTTCACAACAGCTCATTTGGTTACCGGCCAAAACGCAGTTGTCATGATGCTGTGGCGCAGGCAGAGCGCAACTCATTCAATCATGATTTTGTAATTGATCTTGACATTAAAGGATTCTTTGATAATATAGATCATGAGCTGATGATGAAAGCCCTGCAACACTACTGCAAAGACAGATGGGTGCTGTTGTATGCACAGAGATGGCTTAAGGCGGGCGTAATGAGCAAAGATGGCAATGTGCTGCCATCTGAGGCTGGCACGCCGCAGGGCGGTGTTATAAGCCCGTTGCTGGCCAATGTCTTTTTGCATGCAGCCTTTGATAAATGGATGGAGAAGGAACATCCGGGAAAACCCTTTGAGCGCTATGCAGACGACATTGTGGTGCACTGCAAAACAGAGAAGCAGGCAAAGTATGTGTTAGCTATGATAACACGCCGATTAAACGCCTGTAAACTAACCTTGCATCCGGTAAAGACTAAGATTGTAAACCTGCGGGGGACAGCTGAAAAGAAGTATCCGAAAGGTTATGATTTTTTAGGCTTTACCATACGTCCGTCATTTAGTCAAATTAAGGGGAAGAACCTGCTGATGCCTGCAACGTTCATCAGTACTAAATCGAAGAAACGTGTGCTTGAAAAGTTTAAGTCGATGTCGATTCACAAAAGGCGCAGGCCTTTGAAGGAAGTAGCAGCGCTACTGACCCCAGTAATACGTGGTATCATCAATTATTACCACAAGTTTTGGGATGGGCACATGCACAAAGTTTGGTATCAGTTAAATCAAAGACTATTGAAATGGGTAAAGTGGGAGAAGGGTTTGTATGAGCATGCAGCCATAAAATGGTTGAAACAGCGGTATAAAGAAACTCCCCACTTATTTCCACACTGGCGGTTTGTGCATCCATAGCAAAACTTGCAAGTGATTTATAAACAAGAAGAGCTGTGTGAAGGGAGACTTTCACGCACAGTTCCGCGAGAACGTAGGGGTGCAACTCCCTTGCGTGACTCGATTGTGTGTAATTTTAACGACCCGAAACTATGAGCATTTTCAAAAGACTTTTTTCGACAAAAACAGCCGGACAGTCAAATGGGCAAAGTTATTTTTCTGAAGGCGACATATTTTATACCCATTTCGACAATCAATATCACATTTACAAACTATTAGTTTTTGTCATAGATTTGGAATGCTATCACGTTTTGGGTTATAAACCATTGGACACTTTGCCAAGTACCAAGAATATAGACAGTTTAACAGTTGCAGTTTATCATTCACCAATTGACAAGAATGGATTTAAAAATGCAAAGCTTCTAACAAACGATAAGATTTCATCAAAAGACCTAATTGGCTATCACGAATATTTAAGACAGATGAAGGAACCGAATTATTATATTCCAATTGCAAATGAATATTATCAAGCAGGACTTCGCTTGACTGAGGAGAAGAGGCACTATGATGCGATTGACTCATATTCAAAAGCAGTTGACTTAATGCCTGATTTTTTTGAAGCAATCGATAATAGAGCATTCTGCAAAATGGACTTAGGGCAATGGGCTGGGGCAATTGAGGACTTCCAAGAATCATTAGAAGTAAATCCAAATAGTTTGCTTGCAGAATTTTCAATTGGTGAGTGCTATCTAAAAATGGACAACTATCAGAAGGCTAAAGAACAATTTGAGAAAGCAATTGCTATTGACCAAACTCATCAAGCACCAAAAGACTTTTTAAAAAAGGTAAATGAGTTATTAGGTACTTCGTAGGACAAAAAACTAAGCACAACTTAGGAGTTTGGCGCTATTGGGGCGGACGGATCAAGAATTGGCGGTAAAATAGAACCAGGCATCAGTTTCAGAAGATGAATAAAATAGAGATTTGGTATTTTATTTTTAACAGAATATAAATAAATCCTGGTTTGATTTGTGGCATATCCATCCATTAGATTTCAAAAAAAATGAAGTAGGCTCAGAATGGGACGTTTCTTTTGGCTATTTATTTCAGACATACCAAATCCTGGTTAAAAAAATGAAGAATTACCCAAGAGACTATCAATGTTGGATTGAAATTGATATTAATGATCCGGATCAAAATGCTATTTACTTGCATTCAGAAAATCCCAATTCAGATAATTTTCCGATAAAATATTCGGAATCAAAAACACCGGAAATAAATGATAGATTTAAAGCTCTTATTAATAAATATGGATTACATGTATGTGGCATAAGGAGTATGGATGGGGATTTTATTTTCATATTTGATAAGGATGCTGGAATACCATTAAATAAATAATCTGCCGCTAACAACAAAGCTTCGTCGGGTGCGAAGCACCAACGATGAAGCCAATGTTGCACGGAAGCTTCGATAGCCGGGCAATTACTTATGGGGATTGAATTGTAGAAGTTAGTGGTGTTATAAATGAAGCGGGAGGATATGACTGATCTGTTGCTGTAACATTGATCTGCTTCTTTTCTTAGGAGAGCTAATTTTCCAGGGTCTGGATTTATTTACTGACAATTTTACATGTTTTTCTTAGGTAATGGATATAGGTTTCCCTGGCCAGCCGGAAAACAAAGCGAAGACCGAATACGGTGTGTTTGAAATAGGATTAAGAGGGTGTGTTGTGTTGCCGCTGCAGTAGATACAGGTAATCTTCAATCTGATCTTCATCAAGTTCGGTTGGCAGCATGTGGAAATGCAAGGCCATCTGTGCAACGTGTCGGGCATAATTATTAAGGGTGCTTTCACTTCTGCCGGATGTCTTCATGCGACGTTTTAGACGTTTAAATAAATCAGAAAAACCAGCTACATTAGCACATGCTTGTGCAACCAGTGTGGAAGGACGCGGAGAACGGTTTGTAGTAGACATAATTTTGATTTTTGGTGAAATCAAAAGCTACAAACCGTTCCCCGAATTTGAGCACGAAAGGCTACTGAAGGTTTAGTGCAACAAAAATATTTGTGTTACCAGGGCGGGACAGTGGAACTTCAGCAATAGATCATTGATGAGCAGCGGCTCGGACTTGTGATATTTTCCATTAGGCTTTTGAATATAAATATGGACTTTTGCAAGTAAATAATCGGCAGAGCAGGGCTGGACGTTAGTAATTGCCATGGCAACACAAATACTTCAACGTTGCACGCAATATTTATGATGCAATCACCAAATCAATATAAGCTAGACAAACGCATTTTCACAGAGATTGACTTCGACAATATGCAATGGCATGACAATCCAATTCATGCCATAACTTTCGGAGACAACTTTGAGTTGTTATTAGACATTGACTATATCTTCGAGTGGATTATAAAAGGCAATAAATATGTTTTTTGGATTTCGCCAAGTACATTAATTTTTGAAAACGTCTATGATTTGATATTAGATATTGGCCCAGCAACACCAGGTTTGACAATTGACTTTATCACAAAGGGAAATCCCCAAAAACCAAACAATACAGAACATATTAATCGTGACATCGAATTTGATTGGACAATTGAAACCCATGAAGGCTCTATTTCTTTTAAATCTATAGGATATAAACAATTTGTCAGACAGAGACCAAGACTACTTGCTACCCAAAAGATAGACAATATAGGCAGAGGCGGGATAACGTTTGACAGAATAACATTTTAAGCAATACTGCAGGCAACAGGGCAGTCGTTAGGCGTTATTCAATTGAGCATCAAAAGGTTCAAAGCAATTTTGCAGAAGTACCAGTTTTGGTAACTTTACAAAAACTACTAAAATGGGACGTAATACATCTGTATCCCTCGGTGACTATTTTGAGGACTTTGTAGAATCCAAAATTTCAGAGGGACGGTATAAGAATGCAAGCGAGGTAATCAGAACAGGGCTTCGTTTGCTGGAAGAAGATGAGCAATGTGTACTTATGCTACGTGACGAAATAAAACAGGGTATCTCCAGCGGAATTGACAATACGTTTGATCCAAAAAAACATATGGGAAAATTGAAATCAACTGTAATAATATGACAAAACTGATGCAGCAACGATTTAAATAAAGGAGTATACATGACCCTCAAACCTATAAAGACTAAGAAAGACTACCAGGTAGCTATATACAGGCTGGAGGTGATCTTTGATGCGCAGCCAGGAACTCCGGAGGGCGACGAACTGGAGGTGTTAGGCATTCTGATTGACAAGTATGAGCAGGAGCACTATCCAATTGAATATCCTGATCCGATTGAAGCTGTTAAGTTTCGTATGGATCAGTTGGGATATAGTCAGAGTGACCTGGCCAGTATGGTAGGGCTAAAAAAGTTGGGCAAGTGAAATACTGAATAGGAAGCGTAAGCTTACGTTGGAGATGATCCGGCAGTTGCATCAAGTACTTGGTATTCCGACTGACGTATTAATTCAGAGTTGCTAACTGAATTGCACTTCAGCCAACAGGTGTATTTCCGTAAAGCGGAGGGGGCCAGTGTAATTCAGCTGTAGAATATTAATCAACACTGGGCCTGGCTTGTCACGGTTTCTATTTAGCGTTGGAATAAAACATTGAACTAATAATAAATAGTCAGCCGGCTGGCCTAACGGGACATCAGCTATGGCCCGCCCTGACGTAAATACCTGAACGTTGGCGGTAATTTAAAGCAACAACAGACAAAACTATGACTACGTGACAAAAAAATTACAACTACTATTTATTTTTACACTTTTACTAATATTAATTTTTTGGTTTGGCGATCTGTTTTTGGGGACACCAGCAAAAGTCTCCGACAACGCAATTACAGAAGGTTGGGCTGATGACGATGCACATTCTAATAGCGAATTAATCAATGCACGACTTCTCTCATTGATATACGCAATACCAACCCTTTTGCTTTTATTGCTTACCATTAAATCCTATAGACTCAAAGACTATAAGTTATTCTTTGGGACATTTCTATTTGGTATGACACTTTTTCAAATAATTTCGGTTTTTGGATTTTTTAAAGTGACAGACAATGCCCCTGGTTTCTTAAGACCTGTATTAGCAGTTCTATTTATTTTGTTTTTAGCGGGGCAGATTGTTTCAGTTTATAAACTTTACAAATTAAGAGACCAAACTATGCTGGTGGGGATGAAAAATTAGAATGTCAATAAACTACCTCTAACGAGCAGTTTTGCGCAATGCTGGCGGGACATCGGTACTGGTAATAGTGCTTCATTACCAGCAATGCGCAAAACTGCCGACCTAAAGCTGAAATGCAATGACGACATAACTAATACGACAACTACTAATCACAATATTTACAATGGGGATATTTAATTTATTCGGGCAGGACAAACCCAAACAAGATCCATACTGGGAGTTTGATAAACAGGCACATTTCAGACCTAAACTAAATAAAGGTGACTTTTTCAAACTAAAAGGCTTTGACTTTGGTTGGTTTGTACTTGAACCAATTTCAAAGTTTGTTAAAGACAGAGACTACGAAATTGAAAAATGCAAGTCCCTATCATACGGACAAAAAGCTCTTTATTATTGGTGGTATATTGACGGACAAGTGACAAACGGCGGGTTTGTTCAATTCTATTACAATGGTTATGGTTGTTATGTGCCAACAATCATTAAAAGCCTTGAATCCATTGGCGACAAAAAAATGGCGCATTTAATTCAGAGGGCCGAGAACATTTATCAAAGTAACAAAAAGCTAATGGACAAAGCCAGAGAGAAGGATTTGTTCTGCAGTGATTTATATGAACGACTTGAAGAAATGTCTGCCTTAGACGATGCGTATTATATTCTCAACGACAAGACTATGGCTAAAATAGAAAAGTACATCAGAAAAAATCCAAAAGAAATTTGTATAGACGAAGATGGAAAAGAGTTTGATATGAAGTTTTCAGGTGAGTGCAAGACTTTTTACTCTGAAAATGTGATCAAAGATATTTTTTATTTGGAAAATGGTATTGTAAGTGGAGAGTTCAAGAGCTTTTATGAAAATGGGAAAATAAAAGAGCAAATTCAATATTCAAAGGGTGAGCAAACAGGGGAACGAGTTGAATACTACGAAAATGGGAATAAGAAATATTCTATTCGGAAAGACTCAACTTTACAACTGGTTGAACATTTTTGGTATTACGAAAATGGGAAACCAAAAAAGTTAGAACATAAAGTTTTGGACAAAGACGAAAGAATTGGTGAGTATAAAGAATGGTATGACAATGGACAGCTTGCGGAAACTGGGATTTATGTTTCAGCTCACGAAAGAGAGGGGAAATGGCTTGAATTTTACAAGGACGGAAGCAAAAAATTAGAAGCCGAGTTTATAAATGGCAATTTCTTTATTCAAAACTGCTGGAATGAGAAAGGAGAACAAACTTTAAAAGATGGTACAGGTTTATATATTTATGATTATAGTGGTTGGGAAGGACATTTAGACCATAATGAACAAGAGTACAAAAACTATAAAAGGCACGGACAACAAAAAACATTTACCAATGGTGTGTTAAGTCTTTACCAAGAAATGGAAAATGGAGTGGAGAATGGATTTACAAGAAGTTATTATAAAAATGGGAAAATAAAGGAAGAGAAAATTTATAAAGACGGTAATACCATATCTACAAAATTATTTCCTAAATCAGATAATCCTATTGGTAAAGTATCGTTTCAATATTTAATGAAAGATGAATGGTTGAAAGACGAAAACCTGCCAACTGCAGACACTTATCCTATTTGCACTAATGAAGATGAAATAAAGAGACTTATTAAAATACCTGAATCATTATTTGAACCGGAATATCAAGACGTAGAAGGATCAACATGTCTTTGGCTTTCAGTTAATGAAAATGGAAATGTTACTGATATAAAATTTAGATCTGCGTATATGACGGGAGGGCAAGAATTTACGGAAGTTGCTGATAAAATGAAATTTAAGCCTGCAACAAAAGACGGAATGAATGTTTCTTCATTCATTTACATTATTGCAAACTTTAACATTGAGTGACGATATCCAAAGATGCACCTCAGTTAACATTGGTATTACCAACAGCAACACCTGTCCGTAAGCCCGCTGGAAATTGTTTTTGCCCGAATTGAAAAAACTTAAATATCTTCAGAAAGAAAATCTGGCTTGACTGGCAAATAGTCTTGCAATTAATGTCCAAAATCCCTTTACGTGTACATCCGCTGCCCTTATAATGGAAATTGTTAATCTATCCTTAAGGCAGTGTCCAAAAATTGAGCAGGCTCGGTAATGGCCCTGAATCTAATAGTAGCATCAACACCTGTTACCCTGATACATTTTTTCAAACTACAATCTATCTGTTTATGAAAAAGTCTGGTATCGGTCCTTCGCTTTTGGTCAAATCGCTCCTTTTGTTCTTGCTGTTACTGCATTTCCACCTGACGCCATTAATTATGGCACAATCGGTTGATTTTTCGAATTGTGCCAGGTGCTCGCCCCGGCAAATTAGTTTTCATACCGATGTACAAACCAAATACCTGGGCATTTGGGGCGAAAACCCGGGCGTGCCTTCTACCTACTGGTTAAAAGGCACCAACAAATTTGGCGGAGGCTGGGAAATCGGCAATGTGGTAGATGCCTTTACAGAAAATAACTGGCACCCGCTGCGGGTTCCCAAGCAAATTATGGTAGGCACCATCCATAGTTTTGGCGTACACGATTGGGGTACAGAAAGTGATTGGAATATTCATATTGCACCCAGCCAGGATTTTGAAAGCCTCATTACTACGGGGCTGGAGCGCATTTATACCGATACTGACGAATGGATGCGCACCTCTGATGGTCGCTATACCATTGAAGCTGAGATCACGCCTCCTGTCTATGGCCGAAACAACCCATGGTTCAATAATATAACCGAAAAAACCTACCTGCAGAATAAACAGGTGGGCGTGTATGGACCTTTTGTTGCAGAACGACTTCATGGCTATCGTCCTGAAATTCATCCGGCAGAACAAGTATGGTGGAAAGAAAATGATAACACCACGGTATTGCTCCTGGTGGCAGATGCCTCCTTCCGCTTCGATGAAATGTCGGATTACTCAGAACAGGGTGCCATTGGGGATCCCAAACCCTGGTCCTTATCCAGGGCGCAGGAATCGCTTATTAAAATTCCGTTTAGTGTGCACCCAGGCCGGCAGGCCACTGCCTACAGCATTATCAACCTCATGGGCCGCCAGGGTTTTTACAGCAGCGCTTCTTATCCCGATGCTACTGTTGGCACCACGCATACGATCCGTTATGACGGAAGAGATGTGTTGACTGTAGTTGAATCTTCAGAGCTGGGTCAGTATGTGGGCATCAGTTTTGAAGAGGTTTGTTTTAATGCTTCCCAAAATCTGTTGCAGGGTTTTATCCAATTAAAAACTGCTATCGGCAATGGGGGCGACTACAACCAGGGATTTGTGGCTATCCAGATTGATAAAAAAGTATTTGTTGCCGGCGAATCTCCGGCGTTGCTGCAGGGCAATATTACCGAAGGTAACAATAGCTGGCAGGTCTACAACCAGCAATACAAGAACGAAGTGGCTTTTGGAGATATCGTATCATCCGATAAAACAGGGAAAGGTTATGTTGACGGGTTCATTGATTTTAATGGCAATGGCATTACTGATTTATTTGTAAGAAAAGACGGGCGGTGGATGGTGATGTACGATGCCAAAGGAGATTGGGTAGAAATCAACAACAGTTCCATTCCACTGGAGTCGCTCCGTTTTGGCGATATCAACGGCGACCGGCGAACTGATATCATGAGCGTGAGTCCGCAAAAAAAAGTACGGGTTTCTTATAGTGGAACCGGTCTGTGGCAGAACCTTACCGATGCCGGCGATCAAACCACTGACTTCAGGGTGGGCGATTTTAATGGCGATAACCGAACCGATATTCTTTATATGAAATTAATGCGTGTCGATCAAAATACATCTCCACGGGTGTTTCATTATAATATGTATGTAAAATATTCAGCTGCCGGAAACTGGGTGCTGCTGGAAAATGATTTTCAACTAACGAAGGCATCCGAATACAACGATAATTTCCGTTTCGGAAATTTCAACGGAGATAATATCACCGATATTTTCCGATTAAGCGGATCCAGATTTTATGTGTACTGGAATGGCCGCGGCGACCGCCAGGTTCTTTGCAACCTCCAGGCACAATACAGTGACCTGAATCATTTTATTTTTATAGACGATCATACGAGGAGCCGGTACACCGATGTGGTGTATGTACAGCCCGGTACCAATGTGTGGAAATTCTATCACGAAGGGCGGCGGATTACGCCCGGTAGAAATATCACGTATAACAACAAGGCAGAAGTTGTATTTGCAAAAACCGTGGCCAATGGGTTAGTCACTCCGCTGGCATTGGGAAAAGCTTCCCGCTTTCCAACGGTATCCGAACTAGAGATGCCCATGGTGAGCCAGGTAAAAATGGAGCCTTATGTACTGCCCGAATGGCAAAAAGGTTCGCTAAAGCGGGTACAGACCGATGGCCGCAGTTTGTGGCAGTACGATATGGACCTGGTATATTATCCCGGTATTAATCCGGTGCGTTACCGCTCACAGAATGCACCCAATATCAGTGCGGTGAAAGAAGCCCGTACCGGAAATGCATTAAACTTTTCGGCAATTAGCAGCCTGCAGGAAAATGGTCCGGGTAAAAAAATAGCCAGAGTAAGTAGTGTGCCGGTTTCCGCAGCCGGCGGTAAAGTGCAGGTGAAATTAGGAGAGATAGATGAACCTTTTACATTTGAACAGCCACCGCTTACGGTGGGTATCCGGGCTAAGCTCCTGAGTGAACAGGTTGCACGAGAAGGCAGTTGGGCCGTGTGGAAAGATTTTTTACAGCCTCTGGCGAAAGAACTATACCGGCCGCTGCTTAGCGCTGCGCCTGCTAATGTGCGGAAAATAAAAACCATAAAAGTGCAGGCTTATCCTTTATATGCTGTGTTCGAAAAAGATGAAGCAGTCCTTGCCGAACAAAGTGCGCTTACCCGGGAACTTAACAGTGTAGCCTACGGAACCAACGAAAGCAGGAAGACAGCATTATTCGGGACCAATAAAATATTTTCAGTGGAGTGGAAGCTTGTTTTGAAGAATCTTGTTACAGGGGCAACCGAAACAGTACCGCAAAGCAGGATAAGACTGAACAACGACAAATGGAAAAATGACCTGTTGGAATATAATTTCCCCAGCGATGATAATTTATATGAGCTCAGCGCAGAGGCCGAAACGGTGGATGTGCTGGGCAATCGCTCGGCAAAAAAGCAGGTATTCCGATATTACAACCAAAAAATAATTTTCACGAATGATGTGGCGCAGATCGCTGGCTGGGCGAGGTCGGCCTCACTGAATGAAAAAGCACAGGTAAGCCTGCAGGAAAAGGTCAGGGACCTTCAAAGCAAATCGTATTCACCGATCGACCTCTTGCAGTTTGTAAGGTAACATAACAGGACGGACAGATCTGTTGCCGGTAGTCGCAAACACTCTTCAAATAATATATCCATGCAAATATCTGCCTCAATTTCGAATTCTGGTAGCCACAACGAGGTTAAGGTTAATACCACCAATAAAACGAAATCCCTCTTAATTCCTCCCAAATCAGAAGGGAACGGTTCTTCAATTAACGGAGGCGAGTTGTTATTTCTGGCCCTTGCAACCTGTTTTTGTAATGATATCTACCGTGAAGCTTCAAAGAGAAAAATGCAGATTAAGTCAGTAGAGGTCTTTGTTTCTGGGGAATTTGGAGATGAAGGTACGCCTGGATTTAATATTCAATATGAAACGAAGGTGGACTGCGATGCAACAGAGGAAGAAATTAAAGATTTAATTTTCTATGTTGACCAGATTGCCGAAGTGCATAATACACTGCGGGTTGGTACTCCGGTAACATTGAAGAATTGAAGGACATTTGCCAGTTAAAGAAAAAATGGTCATTGGATGTAGTATTTTAAACAACACTGTATGGAACGTATGAAAAGTAAACTAGTTGTATTTATTTTCAGTATGCAATGCATCTACGGTTTTGCTCAAACCAACATTTCATCCAATCTAAAGAAGCAGGTTGATTCATTGGTAAGTATAGAAATGAAAAATCAGCGTATACCGGGTCTTTCACTTGTAGTAGTACGTGATGGAAAAATTGATTATGTAAATGGTTATGGCTATTCTAATCTCGAACATAAAGTACCTGTCAAAGCCGAAACCATTTTTCAGGCGGGTTCGGTAGGCAAACAGTTCACTGCATTTGCTGTGCTGCTGCTTGTTCAGGAAGGTAAAATAAGTCTTGATGATAAACTCACTACATATTTTCCGGATGCACCTTCCGGATGGGATTCAATTACCGTTCGCAATCTGCTTAATCATACCAGCGGTTTTGGTGATTATACCAATACAATTGATTATCGGGCCAATTATACGGAGGATAGTTTGTATCAGGTGTATAGAAAAAGGCCATTGCTCTTTAAAGCCGGCGAAAAACAACGATACAGTAATATGGGGTATGCTACCCTGGGATTAATTATCAGTAAAGCTGCTGGTAAATTTTATGGCGAATATTTAAAGGAACGAGTTTTTTTACCATTGGGCATGACTACAGCCCGAATTATCACTGAAGAGGATATTGTACTAAACAGGGCAGCAGGGTATCGGTTGTTGAATGACAGCGTTAAAAATCAGGAGTGGGTGTCTCCTTCACTCAATACCACTGCAGATGGATCAATGTATGTAACTGCATTGGATATGGCTAAATGGGAAGCAGGTTTAAATGCGGGGAAACTGCTGAAGAAGGAATATTACGATCTGATGTGGGCACCTACCAAACTCAATGACGGAACAATCGAAAATTATGGATTTGGCTGGTCAATTGATTCAGTAAATGGCAACAGGATAGTAGAACACAATGGCAGCTGGCAGGGATTTGAATGTACCATCAAACGTTATCCTGAAAAGAAAATGGCGGTGGTGGTATTTGCAAATCTAAAACGGGCAAGTACCTATAAAATTTCAACCAGAATCTTACGTATATATCAGCCGGAGTTAAGCCTTGCCAGTTTAAAAATAGTAACGGATACAGAGCCCGGCATCTCTAAAAAGGTAAATGAGTTTATCAAGAGTGTGATTGAAACAAAAATGCAAACGGATCAGTTCACAGCTGAATTGGCGGCGGAGCTCATGGATAGCACAATGCAGGCAAGAGGATCGGAATATTTCAAATCTAAAGGGGAGTTTTTAAGATCAGAGTTAGTTTCCAGAAAGGAATTGGGTAATGGAACCAGGGAGTATCGTTACAGGCTGATATTTAGTAAAGAAATTTTAGGGTTAATGATTCAGTTCAACAAAGAAAACAAGATCCAAGACCTGCAAACGAGTGAATAATTTCTAAAATTTACATTGTTTACATTTTTAATTACAACCCAAATCACACCATCCGCCGAATCTCTGACTAGCTTTGCCGTATAAATTATAGTATATGAAATATACTCAAAGAAAAATTTATGTGCTCGTCGTATCGCTTGCTGTGCTAAGCGGACTGGTATTTGCAAATCGGGGATCTAAAAATGAAACGAAGGCATCCAACCTTCAGGAGACGAAAAAATGGGAGGCTTCTCCAGACGGTATAAGGTACAAGGAATGGGAACTTTCCCCCGCAGGCAAAAAAGTGCATGCCAGTTTTGATAAAATAAAAAGGGAAATAAATACTTTCTCCGAAATGGAAGCCGTGGTAAGCTCTGTGACTTTCCAGCGCGAAAACGCTAAATCATCCGGACCCAAATGGCTGATAGTCCGAATTCAGGGCGAAGAATACATGATGCAATTTGTTCCAAGTGAGTTTCAGCAGTTGCAAAATCTGCAAGTGAACGACAAAATAATTGTAAAAAGTCGCAGTGCCGGGTATTCACCCAATCATCCCTATTTGATTCTATCAGGCGACTATATTGCGCTAAAAAAACAGGTTCTTTTTAAACGTGACTTTAGCAAGAATAAGGGTTGCTGAGGGAAGGTACTTTACAGTACAAAAATGTAAGGATTCATGCTTCATTGTACTATTATATATGAAGTATAATTAGTATATTAGTTATCTGTATGAATGCGCAAAAAATAACACCGTGTATCTGGGTGGAGACAACGGATGCCAAAGCAGTGGTTGATTATTACCTTTCTATTTTCAGGGAGGGTAAATTGAAAGAACATCGCCAGTACAAAAATCCACCTGAAGCAGGAGGGGGCGATTTTGAAACTGCTATTATTGAAATTAATGGGGTCGAATTCAGCATTTTAGCAGCTGGTCCTTTTTTCAAATTTAATGAGTCAGTTTCATTTGTAATAAATTGTAAAGACCAGGCTGAAGTGGATTATTATTGGGAGGCGCTGACTTCAAATGGCGGAGTAGAAAGCTCCTGTGGCTGGTGTAAAGATAAATATGGTTTATCCTGGCAGGTAGTTCCAGATGAATATTTTGAATTGATAAACAGTGAGGATGCTCAGGTTAGAGAAAAGGCAATGAAGAATACATTTAAACAGAAGAAACTAATACTTTCAGAACTTAAATAAAGTGTTGAAGTTCAGAATTTTGAACAATAAATTTTAATGATAAAAAAATATTCGGTTTTAATAAGCTTGGTCATTTCTGTGGTTTTGATTGTAGTTGCTGCTTTATTATATCCGGGAGGCTCCATTGTTGACCAAAATTCCATAGGGTTTGACTGGTCAAAAAATTACCTAAGCAACCTGTTTTCTCCAAAAGCTATGAATGGTTCCGAAAATCCTGGCAGAATTTGGGCAGTAATCGGAATGGTATTTCATTCAGTTGGGTATGGACTTTTTTTTATCAATATGTCAAAAAAGATCTCTTCGAAAATATGGTCTGCTGTTTTACAATTTATAGGGTTTTTCAACCTGTTGTTAATTTTTTTAATTGCAACACCCTTACATGACCTGGGAACATTTTCAATTATTTTAACCTTGTTAGGTTTATTTGGTATTACGGTTTTCGTCCTAATGTCAAAACTTCATTTTTTTAAATTTTGCTGTATTCTCTGTTTGTTAATCTATTACTGTTTCTTTTTCTTTTATGGTTTTGGTTATACGGAGTGGTCAGTGATACTGCAGAAAGTATACGTTATAACCTCTATTCTGTTGGTTTTAGGCCTGGAGTATTTTACCAGATATGAAGATTTTAATTCAATAAAATCAGTAGAAAATCCTTCCTGAACGAAGTTTTTTGTAATAAATCCGAACATTTCTGTACTAATAACGTACAGAGTGTTCATTTATGGATTTTACTAATTTATTGATAATCAATAGAAATAAGAATAGGTATAGCTATTGAAGGATTTGTTTCCACAAATCTGCGCTAAAACTAAAGCCATGCTTAAAAACTATATAAAAACAGCCTGGAGGCATTTATGGAAGAACGGAGTTTATTCCTTTATAAATATTACCGGTCTGGCTACAGGTATTGCTGTAGCAATGCTGGTTGGATTATGGATCTGGGATGAACTTTCTTTTAATTCAAATCACCAGCATCATAACCGGCTGGCACAGGTATTTCTTAACCAAACCACCAATGGAGAAACCTCTACCGATGAAACCATTGCCATGCCATTAGGGGAGGCCTTGCGTACCCTTCATGCGGCAGATTTTAAGCGGGTATCGCTTTCTTCCTGGGATAATGAGCATACGCTAACAGTGGGAGATAGTAAACTACCGGTGTCAGGAAGATGGGTGGAGCCTGATTTTCCTGAAATGTTTACGTTCGATATGGTTATGGGTAAAAGGGGTGTACTCAGGGATCCATCTACGGTGCTTATAGCGGAATCCATGGCAATGGCCCTTTTTGGTGAGGAAAATCCAATAAATAAGACAGTAAAACTGGACAATAAACTGGAGATGAAAATAGGGGGAGTATATAAGGATTTACCCCGTAATTCCAGTTTTTATGAAACAAAGATTTTGTTGCCCTGGGGGAACACCGAAAACTGGATGAATAAACAGACCAGCTGGTCTAACCACTGCGGTGTATTGTATGTTCAATTAAATCAAAACACTGATTTTGCTGCAATAAATGAAAAAATAAAAAATATCCCTACTGCGCATATTGAGAAGGTGAAAGAAGAGGTTATGCTTCACCCAATTACAAAGCTCAACTTGTACACCGAATTTGAAAATGGCCAAGCTGCAGGCGGACGTATTCAGTTTGTCTGGTTGTTTGGGATCATTGGAGTATTTGTGTTGGTGTTGGCCTGTATCAATTTTATAAATCTTTCTACGGCAAGAAGCGAGAAAAGGGCGAAAGAAGTAGGTATAAGAAAAGCTGTTGGATCCTTACGCAGTCAATTAATTGGGCAGTTTCTATGTGAATCTGTTTTATGCGCTCTGATTGCTTTTGTACTGGCATTGGTATTGGTGCAATTATCGCTTCCGTTTTTCAATAGTTTGGCCGATAAACAAATGAATCTTGTCTCAGTTGGTCCACTGTTTTTATTACTGGCACTTGCATTTACCTTTCTGACAGGAATTGTTTCGGGTAGTTATCCGGCTTTATATTTATCGAGGTTTGAGCCAATTAAAGTGTTGAAGGGTATTTTTAAATCGGGGCGGTTTGCTTCATTGCCGCGAAAAGTGCTGGTGGTGGTGCAGTTTACTGTTTCCGTAAGTTTAATTATTGGAACCATTATAATTTTTCGGCAAATTGAATTTGCAAAGGACCGCCCGACTGGTTTTTCCCGGAATAGTCTGATATCCACACCACTTACCGAGGGATTGTATGGAAAATACACCATTCTGCGAAATGATTTGTTGCAAACAGGTGTGGTGGAGAATATGGCGGAATCATCTCAGCCGACTTCACATTTCAGCAATAATAACAGTCTGGATTGGAGGGGGAAGGATCCGAATCTGGATATAAACTTCAGAGATGTTAATGTAACACCCGATTTTGGCAATACCGTTGGTTGGACAATAACAGAAGGCCGCGATTTTGCGAAAGAATGGGGTAATGATTCGGGTTCTGTTATACTCAATGAAACTGCAGTGGCCGCTACAGGTCTTTCATCACCTGTGGGTGAAATAGTAACCTATGGCGGAAAGGCGTATACGGTGATTGGAATTGCAAAGGATATGCTGACGCAATCGCCGTATGAACCCATGCACCCTGCGGTGTTTTTTTGCAAAGGCTGGATGGGAGTGATTACCATCCGGTTGAAGCAGGGTGTACCTGAAGCTGATGCATTGGACAAAATAGGAGGGGTGTTCAAAAAATATACACCGGATACACCATTCCAATATAAATTTGTGGAGGAGGAATATGCAAAGAAATATTCCAATGAAGTGCGGATTGGTAGTTTGGCCAGTTTCTTTGCAGTACTTGCCATTTTCATTTCATGTTTGGGTTTGTTTGGGTTGGCCTCTTTTATTGCGGAACAGCGAACAAAAGAAATTGCCCTGCGAAAAGTATTGGGAGCTACGGTGTTTAATCTTTGGAAAATGCAGTCGAAGGAATTGGTGAGCCTGGTGCTTATTGCCTGTCTTATAGCCATCCCCATTGCCTGGTATTATTTGAATAACTGGTTGCAGAATTACAGCTATCGGATGGAGTTATCGGTTTGGATCTTTATTGCGCCGATTGCAGGTGCCCTGGTCATTACTATTCTGACAGTGAGTGTTCAGGCAGTAAAGGCAGCGATGGCGAATCCTGTAAAAGGTTTAAGAACAGAATAGCCATGTTTAATAAATTATTAGCTACCCTGGTTTTGTTTTCAATAATGGAGTGTGAGGCACAAGTTATTGGAAAGAAAAAAACGATTTTATTTATTGGAGCGCATCCGGATGATGAAACGGCTATTAGCGAAGTGCTCACTAAATATGCGCGACTTGGAAACAAGGTTTATGTACTAATAGCAACGAATGGAAAGGATGGGACAAGAGTTACAAAAATTCCGGCAGGAGATTCATTGGGTACAATAAGAAAGGCTGAGTCTGTATGTGGTTGTAAGGCATTGGGCATAGAGCCTCCCATCTTTTTAGGTATTGAAAGACTGGATACAAAAATCGGAACCGGTAACTATTTTAGGGAGCATCAGCGGTTTCAGGATTCGTTAAAGGTGAGAATTCCCGCACTTGCTCCTGATATCATAATAACAGCCGGTCCGGATGGTGATACACATCATTCAGAGCACATTGTTGTAGGTGCTGCTGTAACAGAGTTGCTTCTTGCGGAGGGTTGGGTAGAAAAGTATGCCTTATATCATTTTGCGTGGAATAAAGGGGTGGCGTCTATAGATCCCGAAACTTATATGGATGAAAAATACGTGAATCTAAAAATCAGCTATACGGAAGAAGATGAAAGGAGGGCGATAGTGGCTTTAAATTGTTATATAACACAATTTACTCCGGAAGAATTAAAGGAAGAAGCAGACAGAAAACGGATGGACAAAACAAATACTATTAACTTCAGAAAGTTTGTGGTAATGAAAGGATTGATAAAAGATTTTGAATAAATTTCTGGTTCACTACCAATGGCACAGGTATTTTACTGTACAAGGTAGACCAAAGAATCAGACTTAATTGGCAGCAATACACTCAAATTTTGAAAAAATGAAAATACTATTGCCTTTATTTTTCTGCCTGGCTATACTTGGCTGTAGCAAAAAGGAGGGATCTCAAATTTCTGGATTACTTTCCAAAAGTTGGAAAATGACGGGAAGGGTGATATTAACTCCGCTACAGGGAACACCTTTAGAGGGGACTTCCAATGATTGGTTTAGTCCGGGTGGTTGCTATAGCGATATGATTTGGACTTATAAACGCAATGGGGAATTTCAAAATGAGCCGGCAGGTTCCTGTGTGCCCGGAACGGCTAATGGAATTGATACACTACGTGGCAGATGGGCACTTGTAAATGATAATAAAGTTATCAAAGTGCAATATACAGGTAGTGGATTTGAAAATTTTGAATTTCGAATTGTTACATTAACCAATACATTAATGGTTGTTGAAAGAGTGGAGAGGACCTCGGTGGGTGGTTCTGTAGTGCTGGATCTGCTCAATCAGTATGAATTTGTGCCTAAATAGAATCAATGCCTGTTTTCCAATGGATACTTTGGGAGAGAAGTGATGTTCTTCATAAATACAGCCATCGCACAATCGCCAATAAATTTGTCGATGACGCCGCCCTGTGCAATGATTCTTTTAGTATGGTCAGTTCCAGGTCATCATAATTTACCGGTTTGGTAACAAAGTCGAATTCGCTACGGTTCATGGCGGTACGGATATTATCCATATCACCATAGGCTGATACTATCACTACTGCAAGCGGATCATTGCTTCATTTCCATTGGCTGCAAATACAAAAACATACCGTTGTTCGCGGATATGACGTTTGAATTTTTGACGACCAGAGCTTCGAGATCTGCCTCTTCATTTCTGGAGCCCTGGATTGCGGGTATGCTGATCCGGCCTATTTTGACAGAGTTTTTAAACAGGAGTTTGGTAAAACGCCCCAGGAGTGGAAATTGCTGCAGATTTAATGTATCAAATTTGCACAAGTGCTGTATCAAAATCGAACATTCATTGCGGGTGTTAACACTCTTATTGATTAGAAATCAATTAACTGTAATCCGGCATATTTTTCCCTGATGTTTACTTATGCTAACTATATACCTGAAATTGGCAATCCGCGGAATCGAAAGAAATAAACTCTTTTTATTGGTCAACATAATAGGGTTGGCTGTTGGGTTGGCTACCTGTTTGCTGATGGTATTATATATTTTTGATGAATTGAGGGTAATAAAGGAGGTAACTTCCTCTTGCTTCCTATTTAATGCATGTTTGATTGCAGGCATTTGCCTATTGGATTGAATTGGCGTGGTGGATGTTTGTGTTTTCCGGAATACTGGCAGTAGGTATTGCCTTATTTACCGTAAGCTTTCAGGCATTGAAAACTGCGTGGAGTAATCCGGTTAAGAGTTTGCGTTCTGTATAATTTTTAAAAGTCAATCTTAAATTAAAGTATGAAAAAAATCATCGTTTTTGTGTTTTTTCTTTACGTTGGTTCCTTCGCATTTTCACAAGAAAAACTTTCGGATTTTATAGATGCAGTTGCTTCAAAAATTAACTTCAATGGTACTATTCTTATTGAAAGAGAAAATAAGGTTGTTTTTAACAGAAGCTATGGATTTGCAAATTTGGAATGGAAACAGCCAGGCTCAATAGATACCAAATACAAGGTGGCTTCCATAACTAAGTTTTTTACAGCAGTTTTGATAATGCAGTTGGTGGAAGAGAATAAAGTTGGACTTGATATGACAATTCCTGTATATATTCCAACCTATAAAGGGGATAAGACTATAACTATTCGTCAGCTGCTAAACCATAGTTCGGGAATGAAAAATATTGATACTATCAGTTCTGTTGAAAGTGCCGTTCTAAATGGTGTTCCGCTTTATCAAACCCCCAGAACAGCAAAAGAATTATTGGAGAAATTCTGTAGTGAACCTGTAGTTGCCAAACCTGGATCAGAGTTTAATTATAATAATGCTGATTATATAGTATTAGGTAATATTATTGAAGCGGTGTCTGGAAAAAGCTATGGAGAAGTTTTGCGGCAAAGAATTCTGGAGCCTCTGCGGATGAGCAATACAGGGTTGTTATCTCAGCATATTTTGTTAGACAAATTAGCTTCCAGTTATTTTAAGCGGGATGATTTGAAAAAAATAGTACCTGATCTGCCTGCATATTGGGAGAATTGGTATGCAGCGGGTGCCATGTATTCCACAAGTGCTGATTTACTGATTTTTTCGAAGGCAGTTTTTGGTGGTAAAATTCTAAAAAAGGCTTCACTTGATTCAATGTTTGTTTCCGGGAAAGGAGAATATGGTTTTGGAGTTTGGGTTTATAATGATTATGAAATTGATAATAAGAAGTATACTATTGTAAAGAGACCCGGACAAATTATGGGAGCGCAATCAGTGCTTTTTCATATTCTTGAGACGGGCCTTACAATTATTATTTTAAGTAATACCGGTTTTATTGATATAGATGGAATGGTGGCTGATTTAGCTGTTCAGGCTAGCCGTGTTGTTAATTGAACAATAATTCATGTAGGGTTAAAAAAAATTGGTTAGCAATTTTCCGAATTCCAATACAGTGCGACTATCGATTGAGGGTGGCAGGTGCTTTAGGGGGTTGGCTAATGTAGAAAAAATTACCCTTTAAAACTGAAAATTTACAAGTGTAAATGGAATTATTGGAAGTTTTGGATTTATCTTTTTGTCATGAAATCAGTTAATCACCTCTCACAAGTTTGGGTTCTTTTCCTGGCTCTATTTCTCAATGCCTGCCAAAGCAACGGGGAAAAGAACAATATTAATTCAATCAAAGATCCGCTTGAAATAAGGTTGGGTGATTTTATTATGATGGCTTCTAATTATGACGGAGCATTCTTCCGGAACGGTGATTCCATCCCTGAGGCTAAATCAGCTGAAGAGTGGTTGAGGGCCGGAGAAAACCAGACCCCCGCATGGTCTTATTTTAATAATGACAGGCATGCCGGGAAAAAATATGGGAAGATTTATAACTGGTATGCCATTAATGATCCAAGAGGTTTTAGTCCGGTTGGCTGGCATGTGCCTTCCAATGAAGAATGGATTCAACTGGAAAGATATATCATATCGGATTCCTTAATCTATTCTTTACTTGGTGGGTACCGAAGTAAAGAAGGAATTTTTACCGGGATGGATGAATTTACCTATCTGTTCAGTTCATCCGAGCGGGATTCAATTCAGAATGATATTTGGGGTAGGGGCCTGCATCGGGATAATGCAACCATGATGAGATGTGGTATGTATAAGGGACATGGCTTATATGTTCGTTTGATTAAGGATTTATAATACACGATTGCGCAAACTTAGTTTACCCATCAAAACTGCCATCCAGTCGATTTCCATTACCTCTATATTACAACATTTTCAGGAGGTGCTGATGCCGTATTTGGAGGAATCCGAACCAATCCGGATCTGAAATGGGAAGCCGCCAAACAGGCTGATATAGGGTTTGATTTCTCCTTTTTCAACCGCCGGCTTTCCGGTTCCATTGAATAGTATGAACATCGTACGTCAGATCTGTTATTGAATCTTCCACAGCCTTTAAGTTCCGGATATGGAGTGAAAACGAAGTATTGTCACTGGGGCCACTGGATCAGATATTCATGGGTGGTGCTGGTTTTATTTTCAATGCAAGCATTATTCGTCCGGGGGAATCACCGGGTACAGAATTAAATTGTAAATTAGGTTGCCAGCTATTAAATCTGGCCCAAATGGCAGAGCTCAAAACCAAACAGACAACTGCAGATGTGGAGGAATTTATCCACTCTTTTGCTGATACGGAACAAAAAAAGGCGGATAGTTTTGAACTTGTAAAACTGATGCATGAAGCAACAGGAGCTGCACCCAGGATGTGGGGCCCCTCCATTATCGGGTTTGGAAAATATCATTATAAATCGGAACGCAGCAGTCAGGAAGGGGATTGGCCATTGGTGGGATTTTCACCCCGCAAAGCAGCCATATCACTATATGTCTATACCCCCTGCGATGGTCAGGAAGAACTGCTTGGAAAACTGGGGAAGTATAAAATGGGCAAAGCCTGTATTTATATAAAAAAACTGGCTGATATTGACATTGCTGTATTGAAGAAAATGATGATGGCCACCATTCAATTTTTACAAACTACATATGGAAAAAATTAAAATAGAGCTCAAATGGGCCATTTATTTTTCATTGATGGTACTGGCCTGGATGAGCCTGGAAAAAATGGTTGGGCTGCATGATAAGCACATCGACTATCATCTGTATTTAACCAATTTGTTTGCTATTCCTGCTATTGCTGCACTGGTAATGGGAATACTTACAACTGCTATTGCGATGATCTTCCTTCGTTCAAAGACTAATAAAGGGTAAGTATTCTTTTCCTTTTAACTTCTGTTCCTCTGCGTCCTTTCCGGTTCTCCTCGGATTCCTTTCCAAATCGCCTCTATTTCCGAAGGCATCCCGAAGGCATCCCGAACCCAATTCGAAGAAATGGACATTTATCCCACCATACGCCGAAGTCCGTCACCAAAATGAACGGAGCCCGTCACAAATCCGACATAAAAGGTAAAAATCGATCCTATATTTGGTTTCAGCGCAAAAGCTGTTATATAACAGGAGTCGTATATTTTTTGAATTTGAAAAAATGGGTGATTCAAAAACTAAGAAACAATTATATACTGAAGTTGCCCGGGTGTTTATAAAACTCGGGGTCATTGGTTTTGGCGGACCGGCTGTTCATATTGCTATGATGGAAGAAGAGGTGGTGAGAAAACGGAACTGGCTATCGCCGCAGCATTTTCTTGACCTGGTAGGTGCAACCAATCTGATACCCGGACCTAACTCCACTGAAATGACCATGCATTGTGGTTATGAAAGAGCAGGCAGGAAGGGATTGCTATTGGCCGGCGTATGTTTTATACTGCCCGCCGTATTAATTACCGGATTTATTGCGTGGGCTTATCAGCAGTATGGAAAGTTACCGCAAGTACAACCTTTTTTATTTGGTATAAAACCGGCCGTTCTTTCCATTATTCTGATGGCTATGATAAGTTTGGGTAGAAAGGCAATTAAGTCTCTTCAATTGGCTCTAATAGGGCTAATTGCATTAATAGCAGTGCTGCTTGGATTCAATGAGATACTGGTATTTTTTTCGGCAGGTACACTGGGGATTCTTCTTCACCTGATTCAATCAGGCCGAACCATCAACGGAGTTTTTCCTCTGCCTGTGTTTTGGATCTTTTTAAAAATTGGATCCATATTGTATGGGAGTGGATATGTATTATTTGCATTTCTGGATGCCGAATTGGTAGAAACCGGGCTGCTGAGTAAACAGGCTTTGATAGATGCAATAGCAGTTGGACAATTTACGCCCGGACCGGTTTTTTCATCAGCTACTTTTATTGGCTGGCAGCTGGGCGGACCAGGGGGTGCTGTTGCGGCTACCATAGGCATCTTCCTGCCTTCATTTGTTTTTGTTGCCCTGCTTCGTCCGATTATTCCGATTCTGCGGCGTTCCCTTCTAATGGGTGCGTTTTTAGACACCGTAAATGTTGTTGCCATTGCAGTTATAGGTGCCGTTCTTTTTGAAATGGGCAGTGAGAGTATCAACGACTGGCGAACCATGCTGATAGCAGCCCTGGGTTTAATCGGAATATATTTTTTCCCAAGGTTAAATTCTGCGATAATAGTTATTGGCGGTGCGTTGGTTGGTTACCTGTTAAGTCTTATTTAGTTCAATCGTTTGAGCCCTCCTCCATTTCCAGAATCAGATTAGCTATCAGGGCTGTCCAGCCGGTTTGGTGTGAGGCTCCCAATCCCTGGCCTGTATCTCCATTAAAAAATTCATAGAAGAGATGATGGTCTTTAAAATGAGGCAGTGTCCATTCTTTATGTTCAGCCCCATGGTATTGATATTTTCCTGATGCATTCCGTTCGAATATTTTCAACAGGCGTTTGGTTAATTCATTCGCGATTTCTTTCAGTGTTTTTTTATTACCTGATTTTGCCGGAAACTCATACGTGAATTCATCCCCATAATAAGTATGGTATTTTCGAAGCGCGTTTATGATCAGATAATTGATTGGCAACCAGATGGGGCCGCGCCAGTTGGAATTGCCACCAAACATGGAACTGGTACTATCGCCGGGTTCGTATTGAATCCTGTATTCATGTCCCTGGTAACTGAACACAAAGGGATGATCCTGATAATGCTTTGATAAGGATCGTATACCATAATCGGAGAGGAATTCTGCCTCGTCTAATAAGCGCTTTAATAATAGCTCGAGCCGGTCGCCGATCATGATGGCGAATAAATAATTTCCATCCTCATTTTTCTTATTGATGTCAGAAATAATCCGGGTGAGGTCGGGACGGGTTTGCTGGATGACCGCGACTCTGGTATTAAATTCACGTAGCTGTTCAAACATACTCCCGTGCATGATTTCAACAGCCAGGAGGGGGATGATGCCAACAAGGGATCGCACCCGCATTCGCTGACTGCTGCCGTTTTCAAACTGGATGGCATCATAATAAAAGCCATCTTCCTCGTCCCATAGAGAGATGTCTTTTTTGCCGATATGATGCATGGCCCAACCAATGTTCAGGAAATGCCGGAAGAATTTGGCGGCAGATTCTTCGTAGGCTTTATTATGTTGGGCAAGTTCCAGTGAAATCCGAAGCATATTGATGGCATACAATGCCATCCAACTGGTGGCATCGGCCTGTTGCAATTTTTTGATGCCCGGCGGCATATGGTTACGATCGAATACGCCGATATTATCAAGTCCAAGAAATCCGCCTTCAAAAATATCAGTTCCATTAGCATCTTTTTGGTTGACCCACCAGGTGAAATTCATGAGTAGTTTCTGGAAGGATCGTTCAAGAAAATCCCAGTCGGGGATTCCTGTCTTTTTGCGGTCGGCTTCAAAAACATACCATACACCCCATGCATGTACAGGTGGATTTACATCGCTGAAATTCCATTCATAGGCCGGAATTTGGCCATTGGGGTGCATATAATATTCACGAAGGACAACCAGTAATTGCTGCTTTGCAAAAAATGGATCCACATGAACAAAAGTGGCCGCATGGAAGGCGAGGTCCCAGGCTGCAAACCAGGGGTATTCCCATTTATCGGGCATGGAAATGATATTTCTGGAAGTCAGGTGCTGCCAGTCAAAATTGCGTTTATAGTTGCGAGTGGGTGGATTAGAGCCGGGCTCACCAAACAGCCATTTGTATACATCGAGGTAATAGAACTGCTTGGTCCACAGAAGTCCGCTGAAACTGCTCCGCAGCAGGGATTTTTGTTGTGCGGGTAATACTGCCGGAATCAGGGAGGCATAATAGTGATTAGTTTCAATGATTCTTCGTTCGAATACTTCTTCAAAATCAGTCCAGGGATCCTGGAGGTATTGTTTGCAAAGTCGGATCTGAAAGCAGGCTGATTCACCGGCGCCGATTCTTTCTTTGTGCCAGATGGCTGCTTTGGTGCCTGTTTTGAGATGATTAACAGTGGGTTGCTGGTTTACGACATAATTGTTGATACCGTCTTTTACATAGAGACTATCATTTGGCCGGTGGTAGATTCGTTCATTATTGGTTTCATTATCGCAAAAAAGTTGTTCTCCCCCCTGGTGATAAAAATAAAAAGTGCCATTTCTGCTGGAATTAGTTTCCAGGCAATGGGGAGATCGGCGTTTGATTTCCGGTTTGCTGAATCGGGGATTGTGGTTCCAGAAATTCCGGAACCAAATCTGTGGCAATACATGAATGTCGGCAGGTTCGGGACCGCGGTTATACACGGTGATCTGCATTAGGATATCATTGTATTCTGCCTTAGCATATTCAATAAAACAGTCGAAATAACGGTTCTCTTTAAAAGCATCGGTATCCAGTAGTTCAAATTCGGGCTGATGCCGGTCGCGTTTATTTTTTGCCAGCAATTCTTCATAGGGAAAATTGCGCTGGGGATATTTGTAAAGGTATTTGCAATAGGAATGGGTAGGGGAGGAATCAAGTTGGAAATACAATTCTTTTACATCCTCGCCATGATTTCCTTCATTATTGGTGAGGCCAAAGAGTCGTTCCTTGAGCAGGGGGTCTTTTCCATTCCAGAATGCAGGAGCCAGGCAGAGAATCTGATCGCTGTCGCAGAATCCGCCAATGCCATCTTCTCCCCAGCGATAGGCATAACTTCTGGCAAGGTCATGGTTGATGAAACTCCAGGCATTCCCTTCCACACTATAGTCTTCCCGAACGGTTCCCCATTGGCGGTCGGACAGGTAGGGCCCCCATCTTTTCCAGTTTTTGCTATTGTTTGAGATGGAAAGCCGATCTGATTCACTATTTTTAAACATACGCAGTTGAGTTATTCCATGCAGCAGCAATGGATCAGTTGTTATGGCGGAGCAACCGTATGTTTGTGATGCAATCAAATCATAATAATACGGATGTTTTCCCAAAGAAAAGCGGGAAATCTAAGACGAATTTTTAGTAAGTTAAAAGTGTGATTATGCAGGAATTGCCATGCCGCTTCATGCTCAGTTTTGCGGTGCGAGGCAACCGGCATCCCAGTTTTTTGAGTCCGGGAAGAGCCAGATTAACCATTAAGAACCCTCAGGATTCAACCGGAACCCATGTTTATGTTGCCAATGCTAATGCGATGGAAATAGAAGGTGCAACAATTGTTCTGACAGATGCCCTCATACTTGCGGGTACTACCGGAAAACAACTGGCGGTACTATCATCTCATCCGGGATATTACAAATAGGCAAACGGATATATTATTTGGTTGCGTGTTGATCAAAGCTAATCATCCAGCTAACACCAAAAGGATCTGTCAACATGCCGAAATAGGAGCCCCAAAAAGTCTGGTTCATTGGCATGGTAGCTGCGCCACCATTGGATAGACCGGCATAATAACGGTCAGCATCTTCTTTAGAATCTGCATTTACAGAAATGGAAAAATTATTTCCCTGAATAAATCCGGCCTCATAGGCAGATCCACAATCACTACCCATTAATACAGATTGGCCAATTTGGAGTGAAATATGCATTATTTTATTTTTGTCGGAATCCGGAACTTTATAGTTTTCATTTTCGGGCATTTCTCCAAAACGGCCAACATGAATGAATTCTCCGCCGAAAACCGATTTGTAAAACTGAAAAGCTGCTTCACAATTGTTTTTGAAATTTAAATACGTGTTGGTGGTTAACATGGCTTTCTTTTTTTATGATAAAGGTTATTTTTCCATGCGAATACGGAATTCCTGAATTTTGGCAGGTGTTTCCGGAGATAAAGTAAAGTAGATGCGGATATTGGCTTTTTCACCGTATAGTATAAAGGTTCCCCGTAAATTGTTTTCGGGTTTCATTTCACCGGTTCGGATTATTTTTCCTGCTTTCCTAAAAAGCTCTGCGGACTCTTTACGGAGACTATCGATCAGATAATCCAGAAAGAAATTTTCGGCAAAGCTCTCTGATTTTTCTGCGTTTTTCCAATCTGGTAAAAAAGCAGTTAGTTCTTTTTGACGTTGTATCAGAATTGGTGAAGGTTGAATGTTTCTGGGCTGCAGACCAGTTTTTTTAATTAACAGATCAATTGCCTCTGTATTTAATCTGGAAGCAGGTGCATAGGTCTGGTTGATGAAACTTACAATTCCGATACCATAATCAGGCAATATGGCCCAGTTACTTCCAAATCCTGGTAATCCTCCACTGTGTCCCACAGTAACCCTTCCATCGCAATCGCTCGACCAGCGAAGCCCGTACCCATAACCCGAGCTGATGGGGCAGGTTCGTCCATCCGGGTATTTATAACCTGGATTTAATCCGGCAAAGTTCCAGGGATGTTGCATTTCCCGCAGGGAGCTTCGTTTAAGCGGCCCATTATCCGGCTCATTTCTTGCAGGCCAGGCACCCAGCATAAAGCTCATATAGCGAGCAAAGTCTTCTGCAGTGGTAAGTATGCCCCCCATGATGCCATAAGCGCCATCGTGCTCAAGTGGTTGCGCCACCCAGTCATCATTTATCCAGCGGTAACCAATGGCCAGTGTGGAATCCGGAACATCAGCATACTCCCAATACGTATGAAACATGCCAATTGGCTTCCATATATATTGTTGTATATATTCCTGGTAGGACATGCCAGATACTTTTTTTATTATGGCACCCAGCATGGCAAAACCCATATTACTGTATTCATAGGCAGTGCCTGGAACGGTGGAGTAGGAGATGCCCTTTTTAAACATGGCATGCATTTCTTCATCGGATATACCAAGTTGTCGGTCGCCCCAGGGATTGTCTTCAGGAAAACCTGCAGCATGAGTCATTAATTGACGGATGGTAATCGGACTGGCATCTGTAGTGAGGTAGTTTGTATTAACCAGTTCAGGAATATAAAGATGGGCTGGTTCATCCAGTTGTAACCTGCCCTGATCTCTCAATTGCAAAATGGCTACTCCTGCAAAACTTTTGGACATGGAAGCGATGCGGAAAACTGATTCTGGATTAACTGCAGACTTTTTTTCCCGGTTCGCCATACCTGAAAATTTGAGGTGCACTAATTTCCCATTTGCTACGATGCCATATACGAAACCGGGATTGTTTGATTTTGCAGCAAATTCGGTGAATAATTTATCCACTTCTGCAAATCCATCTGAGAGTTTTGTAAGATCCGTATTCTGAGAATAGGCAGCCATAAGCGGTAAGGCACAAACGAAAATCAGGAGAATTCTAATCTGATAAAACATAAGAAAGAATTGGTTTATGCTGTTGGGATAAATTCAATTTCAAGACAGGCACCCACTGCATTGGCTTCCGTTACCACCTGTGGAATACCGTTGATAATGTCTAATGATGGACGATGTATATGCCCGGCTAATACCCCTATAATTGCGGGGGAAGTAAACACGGTGCGATGAAACTCCATTGTGGCAACAGTATGTCCACTTTCGGGCCAGCGCTCTCTTCGCTCCAAATCAAAATTGCGATCTGCTTTTGCTCCCCATTGCGGATGGCCACAACCATAACCAACTGACCGGCCGGGTGCATATAATGGAATATGTAGCATTACCAGGACTGGCTGTGAAGTCTGTAATTGTTGTTGGAGAAATTGCAATTGAGTTGCGCTGATCTGGTAGTTCGAATTGTCGAATACAAGGATCCGGACGCCGTGCAATTCTGTGACCTGCATCATGGGGTCATTCTGTTGATAGAGCGGTAGTAAGCGCTTTTGGATCCAATCGTTCCGTAAATCAGCCATGGAGCCCTGCATACCTTCATAATGCCAGTCGTGATTACCTGCGGTGTAGAGGTAAGGTAAACCCGCACTGCGCATTTTTTCCACCACAAATTCTATTGCTGCTTCGGAAGGAAAGCTGACTATATCTCCAATGAGTGTTACGAGTTCTGCCTTGTTTTTTGCCGCGAGTTCGAGGGATGCAACCAGGCTTTTTTCTGGATTGGTGGGTTCGCCGGTTAAATAATGGTTGGTTTGATTATACGCTTTGGCCATGCGGGCACTATAGGTTTGGAAGGGCAATCCTCTTTCATCATCCCGGAAAAGATGGGTATCCGCAATCATCACTGTTTTAAACTCTTTTTTGATTTTCGGATGAAAAAACTTTAAGCGGGTTCCATCGAGTGAAAAACTTCCGGTTCGCTTTGTTTTTTCAGGTGCTCCGGGAACCGACCAGGCAGGAAGACCGGCTCCCAATCCAGCTGCGGTGAGCAGTTGGAGTAGATCTCTTCTTTTCATGTTGGAGGAACTGTTTCCCTAAACTACTGAAAAAACTCGTGGTAGGCCGCTGAATTATAGTTGCGGGCACCTTCGATCCGATCAACCAGTTCTCCTTTTTCATTAAAAATAAAGGTGGTTGGAATGCCTGATACTTCAAATAAAGAAGGAAGGGTCTGTTCTGCAAAATAAACAGGTGATTGAATCCCGTTTTTTAAAGCAAATTCAACTCCTTTTTTACGGTCTTTATCCACGGATAAGAGAACGATGGTTGATTTGGAGGTATCCATTTTAGCGTAGAGTTCATCCAGTGAGGGCATTTCTTCTATGCAGGGAAGGCACCAGGAGGCCCATAAATTAACCAGCAGTTTTTTCCCTTTTAAAGATGCAAGATCAAAGGGTTCATTCTTTATATTTACCAGCTTCACGGAGGGTAATGGTGATCCCGCCAGTTTGTTTTTCTGGTTCATTTCCTCAAAACTATTACTGGTCCTGGGTTTCATGGAATTATCGCAACCTGTCAGTATAATGCCGACCAGTATGCTTACCCATAATATTTTCTTCATATCCTGAAAATTACCAAATGATTTACTAAAAAAAGCTCAGCTTGTGACAAGAGTCGGTTAAATATGGTCCGATCCGATAATGGTCCAGTCTTTCTGTGCCATTCCTTTCTCCAGCCAGCGATCCATTTCGGCTGCGCAGGCGGGTAAGATAGCGAGATGTTTACCGGCTTGTTCGGCGATATCCAACATCAGACGGGCATCTTTCCTGCTCATTTGTAATTCCCAGGACGGCTGGTCGTAGTTGCCACTCAACATACGTGCCAGTCGGGTTGGTGCGGTTGCCCCTGCATTCCAGTTGTCGAATAATTTGGTGATATCCGCATTGGGAATATCCATCGATTTAGCAATAGCAAGCATATCTGCAATACCGGTTGTCATGGTTATCAAAAAGGAATTTCCCATTAGCTTGATGGCGGCTGCGCGACCCGGTTCTTTGCCATAATAGATTACTTTACCTGTCATGGGTGTAATCATGGGCATAACCTGTTCCAATTGTTCCGCATTACCAGAAATCAGCATAAATCCGGTGCTTTCAAGTGCATTTGCCGGCCCCATAAACACGGGAACATGCACGTAATGAATTCCTTTGGCAGCCCAGTTTTTTGTGCGGTCAATGGCGCCCTTCATCGTGGTTGTGGTATGGTCAAGGATAAAGCTGCCTGGCTGAATGGCTTCTTCTGCACTGGCTAATACAGCATCAACGGATGCGTCATCCGAGAGGGTCAGGTGAATGCGTTTGGTGCCACGAACAGCGTCCTTTATATCATTAAAAGCGATGGCACCGTCTGCTTCCAAAGCCGTTGCTTTTTCCGAGGAACGGTTCCATACCTGCACTTTTTCTCCTTTTTTCAACAGGGCTTTGGTAAAATTGGATCCCAGCAGCCCGGTGCCGATAAATGCGATCATAACTAACTATTTAGCAGGCTAAGGTCCGAAATCCGGCCAACTTTCCATCATCTTTAGTATAGGCAGCAAATCATTGGAGCGCAACCAGTTTTTCCAGGCAGGATCTGCTAATCGGTTAGGTTGTTGTTGACATGCTATCCAGATTTTTTGAGCAAAGAGGGGGCCCTTCTCATCGTAGAATTTACCCGCTGCAGCATGCCAGTTACTTTGGTACCATCCATAGTTTTTTGGAAATTCACGTCCGATTTTTTCATAGTTGTTTTCCAGTTCATCCAAACCCGTGTAAGGATACTCACTCGTGCCTGCAGCAATTACCATTTTGGGAAATGTTGTAAGTGCAGGCAGGGATTCCGGTTCTTTTTCGGCAATATAGGTATGTAATAAAAGGTTGCAATATAATTCAGCCATCCATTTGCGTTGTAATTGGATGGCAGCCTGCATATGAAAAGCATGGGCAAGTTCATGCAGGGCAAGTAGTTCGAAAAAATCTTCCATACTGCGTTCAGGATGGAAACTTTTCCAGAAAGGGTTATCGTGCGCGGCTACAATCAATGTTTTTTTGTCATCATAATGTGGCATGCCATAAACCAATTTCTGATTTGAATAGCGTGCCCAATCATTCTCATTCAACACCAATACATCCACATCCGGTTGAAAGGACAGGAGTTGATGGTAGTATTGATAGGCTAAATGTACCCGATTCGCAATAGTTGTTGCTTTGGATTCATATCCTTTGCTGTAATAAACATTGAACTCTTTTTTTGTAAGCTTTCCAAGTTTTGAATAATCCTGACCAAAAATTGAACTTGTTATCAGGGTGCCAAGCAGGCAGAAAAGGAAAGATGATTTCATGACTGATTATTTGCAACAAAATTCTATCAGGATTTTGCAGGCAAATAGTACAAACGCGACATTATAGCCGGAGGTTACGCTGCATTTTCATTGGCATTCGATCCAGTTCTTTTTCAATTCCACGGGGTGTTTGCCGGGCAAATTCTTTGAAATCCCGAATGAGGTGCATTTGGTCATAATAACCAACCGTATGGGCGATATTTGTCCAGGTGGTTGCAGGCATTTCTTCCCGCATACGATAGGCTTTTGAAAACCGGATCAGTCTTGCAAAATACTTAGGAGGAAGTCCAATTCTTTCTTTGCAAACCCGTTCCAATTGGCGGTTGCTTAAACAGGCGAGGGAAGCTACCTGATCAATGGGAAGTGTGCCATTGGATTTTAAGAGTTCCTGCATGGCGAGGTCAAATGGAAGTATTACTTTTTGATGCGCCAGTTGTTTTATCAGAAAGGATTCCATCAAATTTACCATTTCATCGAAATCAATACAATGTTGTAACATGTTCACTAAACTTGTGAGTGGTGTTCCGAAAAAATCGGTTGCATCAAAACTTTTATCCACCAGTTCATGCAAAGACATGCCTAACAAGCGGTATAATCCGGCCGGATGAAATCCAACCCGAATGGCCAGGTGCTCCTGGTGTAAACGTAAACTAACCGGACTGACCTGAGGCCCAACTATAACGGCAAGTGGTTGCCGGATATAAGGAGTGTTTTCATCAAATCGGGCACTTATCGGATCGCGCAGGTAGATGAACAGGGAGTTTTGCGGTGTTGGTTGATAGATGCAGCTGGCAGTTGGGTCATCCCGCTCAAAAATGGCATGTACGGGCATTATGCAATGAATACTATCTCGCAAAAGCGGGTGGGGGAGGTAAAACCTGGTTTCCAAGCCGGCTAGTTTATTGAAATATACCAATTATAATAAAATAAATCTCCCGTTATCTTCTGAAATCTATTATTCTGTGGAATGTAATCATATTAGCATTATGCTGATTTTCTGCACCTCCCAATCCATCCTCATAGGCAGTTCTGGAAACCAGTATAATGTCATTGTTTTCAAATTGCCAGTCTGCGTATTGAAATCCATGCTTCTGTATATCCGTACCCTGTAAGATGATTCTTTTTTTCTCCCAGTTTTGCAGATCAGCAGAGCATAATAATTGCAACGTATTTCGGGTACGTTCAACATTACCCCCCTGAAATTTAGTTGGAATTGCATTGGTGAGGGTCCAGTACTTGTTGGATACCGGATCTTTTCTGATGACAAATTTTTTACAGGCACCTGGAAGATGAATAAATCCGTTGGCGGTATCGAAACTTAGCAATCTTCCATTCTGCTCAATTTTCAATACAGCGGCAATTGTATCGGTTTTGCTATGTACGCGAAGAATATTTACAAGTTCTCCGTTGACGTTAACAACCATATTACCTTCCAGCCAGGCAGTTCCGATATGTAACTGGCTGCTGTCATAACTCAATTTATTGCTGATGGTCCAGCTCGACGATTTTAGTAAATCGCTGGTAATGGGAGCAGACATCACGAAGGCATTAAAACTTCCCCAGGGACCAGGCTGTTTCATTTCTTCCATGGCCCGATATATTCTTCCATTATTTATTACAACAGGAACGGCTGATGTATGTGCAATATATCCCCGCCTTACTTCATGTAAAATGCCTTTCTGTGCATCAATTGGTTCTGTCCAGGTTTTTCCTTCATCTTTGGAGACCCTGATGACTACATCTCCCTGTGGCAGCCTGGCTCCCATCATGTATAACAAGCCATTTAACTCAAAAAGATTAGACCAAAATTGTACAAATTCAGCAATTTTTATCCAGGATTTTCCTTTGTCGGTTGATTCGTATACCATGGTTACATGCTGGTTCTTCATTCCCTCACCAAACAGATCATGTGAAGCAATATATTTTCCATTTTTAAGTGCTACCAAAGCAGGAGAACCAACAAATACTTTTGAGGCAGCAGGCCGGTGAGCAATAACCACACCTGGAACCTTACTCAAATCTGGTTGCTGAGCCAATAATTTATGCTGCGGAAAGAAAATCAGGCATGCAAGGCTGGTTACTTTAAACATACTATCCTACTTAAACAACGTATTCAAAAATTCAGGATTCAATTCTACAGATGGTTTAAATGAACTACTGTTCATATATTCCAACAAACTATATTTTAACTGATTTGCAGTTAACCTTTCAGAAATAGATTGTTGAATATCAAAACTGCATATCAATAACTTTCCATTACCCATCTTAAGCTCGAGTAAACTTGCCAGGTTTTGATTACGAACAAAATTATCAATCGGACGAACTATGATTGCTTCATCCTGTATTTCATTTACAATCAGGGCCTTACTTTTGGTAACCAGATCCCACCATTGCCAGTTTGTGTAGCTATCTGTAGGGAAATCGGCCAGTGCCGGATGTTGATCTTTTATAAGCAATCCCATGGTGCCCGGCTGATCAGGGAAATGAACCGGACTCCAGAATACCGGAACAAATTTACCCTGAATACCCTCTAGGGTATCGGGGGGCGGACATAATAAAACTTTTGAACCATTTTTTAATGCAGCCAGAGCTTCAGTCTTTGAAAAGGTTACCAAAACAGCCCCTTCTGTAACAGTTAGATCTGCCGGATACACCCAAATTGGCCAGGTATTGCGATAGGCCGTTCCCTTAATGCCCACTTCTACTGTAAGTCTGGATGCTTTCTTAATTGTACCAAGACCGGCTTCAATACGACCAATCGGCAGCACATTTCCTACTCCAACATCCGCAACTGTAAATATTGAATCTGCCATTACGATATTATCATCATCCATTATTTTCCAGTAAAACTGTTGCTCTTTCAAAGGCTTAAAAAAATTTGACAACTCTATGCTTGCAGAAAATATTTCATTGTTACTGTAAGTTGCCTTGGGAAATCGAATGAGCGGAACAAGCGCACCACTGAATTGTTTAAATTCAGCCGCTGTAATAAATCCCTTCGACTCCCAAAAAGCATTTAATATACCCACCAGCGCTGTACCCTGCCCCGGAAAATCCTGCAATTGTAATAATTGAAATCCATCAAATTGAGGAGTTTTCATGGCACGTTCAATTTCTTCCTTATATAAAAGAGCTGCTAATTTTCCGGATGCTTGTAAAAACAATGGCGCCAGTGGCAACATGCCTTTTTTCTTCATATCCTCTCTGATCGAAATAAGGTTTACCGGCACCAGATTACCTTTATACCTGCTGATTTCATTGATATCAGGAAATACAGCGTACTGTCCAATTTCATGAGAAATCAGAGGAATAGCAATCTCTTTTGATGCAGTGCGAAAATCATCCGTAAACGACGGCAACTTATCGTTGAAAATACCTTGACCGCGTACCCATCCGTTTTTTGTCCATTGTGTAACAAAATATTCATCCCCTACCTGTGGAATTCCGGTAACTCCTTTTTGAAAAGAAAAAGTGGTGGTTGTATACAGGTGGCGTTTATCTTTTTGTTTCAACTCATTTACAAGTGAGGATAGTGCTGTAAAGTCTCCTTCCAGTTCGTTACCCATACTCATGAATAAAAAAGAAGGATGATTGCCATAGGATTTTATTATTCTGTGAGCTTCGCGTTTTAGAAAATTAAAGGCTGAAGTATCCTCCCCAACTTTCAGATTCCAGTGGGGCAATTCAACTTGCAGGTAAAATCCAACTTTATCTGCAGCAGTAAAGGCAGCAGATGGCGGGCACCAACTATGGAACCGGAATGTATTGAGACCATAGGATTTCGCTTTTTCAAATAGCAGTTCCCAGCTTGGGATATCCATAGGAGGGTAACCAGTAAGTGGGAAAATGACACATTCCAAATTTCCCCTCACAAAAATTTGCTGATTGTTTAAATAAAGTGCCGCATTCTTTGCTTCGAAGGATCTGATTCCAAATGCTGTTCTCGTTGTATCTTTGCCAATAGCAGATTGTAACACCGTAACTAATTCGTACCGCTGCGGATTAAATTCATCCCAATAAACAACATGATCGGCAAATGGAATTTTTAAGTTGACCTGTCTGGTGGCTGCAGCCAGTTTAGCCGTCTTGACGGGCCAGTTTTTTCCTGTTTTGAGATCTGTTACATAGGCATTTAATCGATCACTGGCATTGATTGACTCTAATGCAACCTCTACTTCCAATACCTTTTTTTTAAGATCCGCACTTATAACTACATTATCAATTCGTTGGGCTCGTTCTGCAACTAAGGCAATTTCCCCTAAAATACCATTCCATTTTATTTGTGTGTGATTGGTATACGCATGTGTCATTTCACTACTCTGCTCAGACGCATACTGTTTAGCATAGATATTAATGCCCGGAAAAATATTACTGTTATCAACAATAATGCTTAACTCATGTGTGTGCCCGGCAATCAGTTTACCGGAAAGATCATATTCATGGGCCGCTACCAGGCTTTCACCGGTTTGCGAAATTTTTTTGCCGTCTATTTCAACCCACGATTTCCATAGAACCCGTTCCAAAATTAATTTAATTTTTTTTGAACCCCAATTTTTAGGAATACTGACTCTACGTGTATACTTCGCTTTTCCTACATATTCAGCTTTTCGTGTAAGATGGCCCAATGTACTGATGTCTAATTTAGGTGTAAGATCCAATGCCTGGCCAATACCTGCATCATCAAGTGTTCCGGGCAAGTGAATGCGTTGGAGGGAACTGTTTGGAATATCAAGCTCAACGTTCCACTCTCCACTCAGAGACAATTTTTCTGGTGATGTTTTTTGTGCAAACGAATAAGCGACGCCAACAAACAAAAAGACCAGTAACCATCCAAATTTCATAATATTAAATTTTACATCGTAATAGAACTATTTCATATAAATGCTGCACTACCACCATCTTCAGGTAATACCTCATAGGAAAGTAAACTCAAACCGCAATACTGCTCATAGGCCATAGTAATTTCGTTTTCCCAGGCATCCTTTTCGTCAGCTTTAACCAGATTAATGGTGCACCCTCCAAAGCCTCCTCCCATCATTCGAGCACCTTCCACCGCTTTATGATTTGCAGAAAATTGTACCAGAAAATCCAATTCATTACAACTAACTTCATATTGACCGCTCAGTCCATCGTGCGTCTCAAACATCTTTTTACCAAAATTCTTCAAATTTCCATTTTGCAAATCTTCTGCGGCAGCCAATACCCGGGCATTTTCTTCCACAACATACCTGCAGCGTTGATACACCAGTTGATCCAATGGTAAAGCATATTCGTCCAACATAGAAAGTGATACATCCCGAAGGCTCTTAACATCAGGCAACTTAGCCTGAATGATAGCAACGCCCTGTAAACATTGTAATCTACGCTCATTGTAAGCAGTAGAAGCCAAAGAATGTTTTACACGGGTATCTAATAACACAATCCTTCTTACATTTAGTTCCAGGGGCTTATACACATAATCAAGCGAGCGGCAATCAAGTTGCATAACATGGTTGTTTTTTCCGAATACACTTGCAAACTGATCCATTATTCCGCATTGTACCCCGGCAAATGTATGCTCTGCCAACTGTGCCAGTTTAACCATTGTTAACTTATTGAGTTCAAGTTGAAACAACTGGTTCAAACCAATGATAGTGGTACATTCCATGGCAGCAGAAGAGGACAGTCCGGCACCCAACGGAACATCGCCACCAATAACAATATTAAATCCACCTTGCACATGACCGTTAATCAGCAACTGATCTACTACTCCCTTTACATAATTGGTCCAGCTGTCTTTTATGGGGATTAATTGATTTAGATCCGCTTCTTCGTATAATTTAAAATCAGCAGAATAAAGTCCAATCCGGTTATCCGATCGTTTACCGAGTACTGCGTAAATTTTTTTATCAATTGCTGCAGGCATTACATAACCTTCATTATAATCAGTATGTTCACCAATCAGGTTAATTCTTCCTGGTGAAGAAGCCAATACTTCAGGAGCTGATCCAAATATGGATGCATATAATTGCTTGAGCTGGTCAATCATTTTATTGATAGGTTCCGGTGATTGTTATAACTGATTTAGGTGTAATTATCATTGGATCAGATCCAGACTTAACCTGATGCCTGAGTTCCTGCGTGCCGGAAGTTGTATAAACATGCACTTCATCACTTGCCAATTGAATACCCGATAAATTCATTTCCTCTTCCACGATTGTCATATTGATAAGCACCAGTACAAATTCTTTTGTAGTGGGATTTTTATAGGCAGATAACATCAGGTTGGTTGCCGCTGTTCTTGTATCCGTATTTTTTTCCAAACTGGCATCGACACGAATCATCCCAGGCCTTATAAAACGGGCGTAATTTCCAAAAGCCCATAACATTTTGGATGGATACACCAATCCATCCTGCTGTGTGGAAGCCAATTCTCCCATTGTGCCGCTATTATCTGCCACGTACACCAACCCGTCTTTATAATCAGACGGACTAACACCCAGCCACCACTGCCAGGAGCTGGCATTTCCCACAACAATATCTGTATGCACGATGCGTGCTATATAAAGAGCAGTTTGAATACCAAGATCTCTGCCATTTCCCTGAATATTATCTTCAGCACCCAGTATGCAATATTCCGATTGCCAATATCCTACTGAAGGATTAACGGATTGCATTCTTGCGGCAAGTTGTTCACGATTACTGATTAAGGAAGACACATCAGGCTGAGCAAAATAACTATGGGCGCTTAATACCGGAGCAACGGTGGGAAGTGACCCTATATAACCTGCACTTGATGGATTCCAGAAATAATTAAATACATCACTTCTTTGTGCGGCATTGGCCACCGGTCCAAATGCATAGTTAACTGCTGCTACTTCCCCTGCTGCAATTTTAGTAGATAGCCCTTTCTGTGTAAGTTGCTGATCAAGTGCTTTAATAAGAGTAACCGCTTCTTCATTGGTAGCAGGTGTGCCTTCCTGGCTTGCGAGGCCATTACTTCCCGCTGTCCAGTCCCATTGCGGTTCATTTAAGGGACTCAAATAATTAATCGGAATGCCTGAATTAGAATAATGTTTTGCGGTTTCTGATAAGAAATCTGCAAAAGCAACCATTTTACCAGGTTTTAAATTCAGCTTACCGAGATCTTCACCTCCTGGTGCAAATGCTTTTCCGTTCTTAGTCATATGAACCGGAGGACTGATGGAAAAAAGTAAAAAATTTTCAACACCACGATCTTTTGCAGCTTTGGCAAACCACTGATTACCGGCCTGCTTAGTGAAGTCATAACTATCATCTGCCAACAGAAATGATTCTTCTCTTCTCCAAGGAGAAGCTATCTGACTTTCATCTCCCTGCTCAAAACTACCTGCGCCAATATTGATTCGCCACATAGATAAACCAATGCCTTTCGGATTTCCCTGAGCGTCCACTTCTTTGCTAAATAGCAGGTCGGCTATTTGATTTCTTTTTTCTTCAGGCCAGTTTTTCCCAATAAATTTTATACCCCAGCAATCGGATGCGCCAAAGCTGTGCATGGTCTGTTTTTCTGCAGACAGATTGATGGAAGCAATCAAGGGTCTTTTTTGATTACAGGTATCGATTCCTTCAACCATACAGGGGTCTGCGGGCATGGGTGGTGGCCCCGCTTTACTGCAGGCGATTAATACAATTGCCAGTACAGAAAAAATATTCATCTTAAGCATAATTTAATCATTTAAAAAGTTCAATCAATATCCCGGATTTTGAACCATTGCACTATTATTATTCAGCGCACTGGAAGGGATGGGCCATAATTCGTGAATACCTTCTTTAAAATAAAAACCTTTATTAAGTGGTTCGCGGTGGCCGGCAGTTTCAATTGGATCAGTATTGATGGTAGTATTATATCTTACAAAGCTTCCATCAGGGCCCATTAAATGTGCAATGAGTTTTTTGCCTCCAATAGTAATTCTTCGAATGTCATCCCACCGGAAGGTTCCTTCACCCGCCAGCTCTAACCTTCTTTCTAACCAGATGGCTTCTTTTAAGGCATCACCTGATAAATTTTCTTTTTCAGGAAGATCAACCCTTCTTCTTACCTGATTAAGCGCCTGCAAAGCGATATCCGGTTTATTATTAAAAGCAGCTGCTTCCGCAAGCATTAATAATACTTCTGCATAGCGCATTTTAATATAATTATATGGCCAGGGATCTCCAACACGATAACTTAGCGGAATATAGAATTTTCGATAATAACGAAACGAGGTATGAGCAGGTTTTCCATTAATCTTATGTTCAGGGAAAATGCGTGCCGGGCTTTCATTATGAACCAATTCTCCCGCTTTCAGGATAGTGGCTAAACGACGTACATCATCACCTTCATTGAGGTATGCATTTTCCAGATCACTGGTGAGGCCAAACCATCCCCAGCCGCCGTCAACAGATGCCGCACCGGTAACAACGCCAGGTAATGGACCTCTTGATAAAGGAGCAGCGTTTACATAATTTACTTCAAATAAACTTTCTGAACCATGCATGTTATCAGGTTCAAAGAGGGAGTTGAATGGTACCTGCAGCGCATATTTTCCACTATTAACAATAACTTGCGCAGTTTGCTCAGCATTTACATAGTCTTCTGTAAACAGATAGGCTTTCGCTAATAAACCAAGCGCTGCTCCACGGGTGGCTCTTCCCATATCTGAAGCGCTGTACTCGTCTTTTTCTGGCAGAACAGCAGCGGCTTCTGTTAAATCCTGAATAACCTGCTGATACAATTCCTGCACCGGTGTACGAGGTAGAAATAATACGCCGTCTGTTGATTCAAATTGATTATTCATCACATCATCACCAAAGTTCTTTGCCAATTCAAAATAAAAGAAGGCGCGAAGAAATTTCACTTCGGCCACATATCTATCTTTTAGCGACTCCGGAAGCGATGTAACTGCCGGCATTCCGGAAATTACAAAATTGCAATTGCGGATTCCTTCATGCATATTCTTGTAAAAATTCTCAATATAACTTACAAAAGAATTTAATCCGGTAAAGTCACTTACACCCAGTTCAACGGGTCTGTCCTGATAATCATTGGCAGCCCATCCATCATCGGTGGAAGATTCCATTTGTAATCTTGGAAAAAGTACCTGATTCCAATCGGCACCATCCATGTAGGCATAACAGGCATTTACGATGGCTCTTGCATTTTCTGGATCATTTAGGGAACCTGTTTGTGCATTAATACCAATCAATTCCTTATCAAGAAAATTTTTACTGCAGGAGAGCAGGGAAATTGCCAATACTGTAGCAAGTATGGGAGGAAAATATTTTTTAAATAGCATAACAAATCATTTAAATATGAAATAATCAAAAGCCTACAGATAAACCAACCGTAATGGCTTTACGAACAGGCGACTGCGAAAGATCAAAACCGGGAGCCAATACACCAAAATCATTATTAAATATTTCCGGATTGAGTCCTTTATAACTGGTAATCGTTAAAATATTCTGCATGTTCACGTATGCGCGAAGTTTTTTTAGTTTGATTCGACTTGCCAAAACCTCGCTGAAAGTATAGCCAAGCTGAACATTATTAAACCTGAAATAATTGCCCTTTTCTATAAACCAGGAATTGGAAGATTTGAGGTTATTATTGGCATCCTGGGCATCGTTGATGAAACGCGGATAGTCATTTGTACTTCCATCTCCATTCCAGGCTTTATCTAACGAACCAGCCATCACATTGGAACCCAGTGAACCCATTTCAAGCCATTTTTTGGCTACCCAGAAAACTTCATGACCAAATCGTCCAAATCCTGTTACGGCTACATCAAATCCTTTGTAACCAACGCGGAGATTAATTCCAAGATCCAGGTCGGGATATGCATTTCCAATAACCGTTTTATCTTCTTCATTAATAACTCCATCTCCATTCAGATCAGCAAAAATAAAGTCTCCGGCTACGGCATTCGGCTGTATGAGATTTCCTGATTTGTCTGTGTGTGCATTTAAATCAAACTCGTTCTGAAATACGCCCAGCACCTGGTAGCCGAAAAAATTACCGAGTTGTCCGCCACCTTTGTCAATCTTTACCAGGTTCCCACCAAGATCTTCTCCTACCCGGTAGGTACCTTGTGAGCTGGCTAATAAGGGTACATTATTATTGGTGCCTAATTCATTCAGGTAAACTTTGGCGCGAGACATATTCACGCTGACATCGTAATTAAATCCGCTTGCAAAGCGTTCTTTGAACCCAACTACTGCTTCCATACCTTTTACTTCCATAGTACCCAGGTTATACCATGCACCAGAACGAATGCCCAGATCGGGCCTTCCTGCATTATCGAAAAACAAGAGGTCTTTTGATTTTCGATTATACATTTCAAAATTTACATAGAGCCTGTTTTTTAACCAGTAAGATTCTACAGCAAAGTTCATATCCTGAGTAGTTTCCCAAATCAGGTTAGGATTTCCGGGCCTGCCCAGTGCCAGAATATTACTAACTGCTCCGCCCATCACATAAAAATTGTCTGCACCACCATAACTTACAATTCTTCGGCTAAGCAGGTCTAATCCTACTGAAGGATCACTGAAAGAAGCATTACCTACAGTGCCGTATCCTGCTCTGATTTTCAGGAATGATAAGGGTTTAATATTTTGGATAAATTTTTCCTGAGTAACAATCCAGGAACCTGAAATGGAAGGAAAGTTTCCGTATTTTTTATTATCAGGAAAACGGGAAGATCCATCCCTTCTGATAGCCATTTCAATAAAGTATTTATTGTTGAACTCATAATTCAATCTGGCAAAAGAGGATGCCCAGGTTTCATTGTAACGGCTGCCATTAGCATTCAGGAAATTATCGGGAGAGGTTGCCAAAATTGGTGTACCTGCATTACTGGGGTTCCATAAGCCAGGCTGATCAACAGGAATGTATGCACGGGCTGCACCATTGCTTGCCCCACTTTCCTTTCTTGATTCATATCCGATAAGTACATTAAAGCGATGCTCCTCATTAATGGTAAATAAGTAATTGGCTGTATTGGTTAACCGCCAGTCCATACTGTAACCTGCGCTGGAATAGGCTCTTGACGAATAGAGATAATTATCTTTAGTCTGATCAGGATTCACGGCTACACTATCGTAGTTCTGATCACGAGCACCAAAAAAATTATTAAAGAAAGGTGGTGAGTAAGAGCGGGAAAAATTATTACTGGTATTTAATCCTGCCTGGGTTCTGATTGTAAGATTCTTAACGGGCATGATATCAATATGCACATCCCCTGTTAGCCCCAATGCATAGTTTTGATTGTGTCTGCTCCTTGCCAGCACTGCAGCCGGATTGGCATTTCGCTCAATGGCAGATGCAGAGAATTGACTGTATTCATTTTGACCGGATCGTATGTTATAAATGGGTAAAATGGGCTCGGTACGAAGGGCAGACATAAGGTCTCCACCCAGGCCGCTATTCTGCCAGTTTTCAAACCGTGGATAGATGGTAGTTCCCATTTTCACAAACTTACTGGGCTTGTAATCGAGGTTCACCCTACCGGTTGCACGTTGGGTAGATCCGTTATAGAAAGGGCCTTCCGTACGATAATAACTTAAACTCGCGTAGCTGGTTAATTTTTCACCACCACCACTTACCCCCACGTTGGCAGTAACTACATTAGTGGGAACAATAACCGTTTTCCACCAATCTGTATTAGTCGCCCACCCTGGAGTAGTATAATTATTAAATCTTCTTTGTTGCACGCCCAGATATTCGGTTGCATTTGCCATGCCCGGATTTGAATAAAATTCCTGCCCGTAATTGACATCCACATCGGTTTGAACTACCCCTGCTTTACCCTTTTTAGTAGTGATCACAATTACACCACCAGATGCATCCGATCCATAAATGGCGGCTGCAGCACCGTCTTTCAGAATATCAATATTTTCCACATCGTTGATGTTTATCATATTGAGATTAGCCCTCCCCAGATTGATTCCATCCATAATGATCAAAGGGTCTGAGCTGGTATTAAGTGAAGTAAAACCACGTATCAATATTTTCGGATAACCTCCACTGGTATTGGTAACCTGCACCCCGGTAACTTTACCCTGCAGCAGGGTTCCCATATTGTAACCGGTCTGATTCTGAATTTCCTTTGCTTTGATAGATGCAATGGAAGAAGAAACAGCCAATTTTTTACTTTTACCATATCCAATATCTACTACTACTTCCACATCATCCAAACTTGCACCCAGAGAAGTAAGCTGAACTGTTAGATTTTGCGTTGCCCTTATGTCAGTGGTTTGAAAACCAACATAAGAAATGGTAAGGATGTTTCCTGGCGCAGTTGTTAATGTAAATTTACCATCGGGGTTAGTTGTAGTGGTACTACCGCCATTTTTAATGGTAACTGTTGCGCCTGCCAGGGGTTCACCTGTTTCAGTTTGAACAATTCCATTAACAGTGATGGTTGTTTGAGAAAATACATCTGCAACTGCAATTATAAAAAAGAGCAAAGCAGGCAGTAGGGTTCTAAGCAATCGTTTCATAACCATTTAGTTTAATTCGTTATTGTTTTTCGAATTTTGAACGGTTGATATAGGTATCAAACGTTACTTTATAAGTAACTGGAGCAGACGTTATTGGAAATCCACCACCATTGGCGCCGTCATTGGGGATAGTGTATTCAGGATTTGGCCCATTATCAAAACGCCAGAAATCTGTCCAACCATTATTTGTAGTGAAAATGAACTGTGCTTCGGTATAAGTTTGGCCGGGAGGGATTCCCAACTTTACCAATTTGGTAAACCGATAAGGGTTGTCTGGATCTTTGTCTAACAAAATAATATTGGGCAATGCATTCTGCCAGGCCATAGCCGGATAGTCGTAAAAACCCTGACCAGCAATAGCCACCTGATTAAATGCGCCAGCCGGGTCTGGTGTGGGAAGTTGTTCTACTACATAATCAAGACTAAGTGTATTATAAGCAATACTAAAATAGCCTTTTGCATTTAATACAATTGGTTCAGCAGTTGCAGGATCTGCTATTAATTTGGAAGAATTGGCAGGATCTTTACCATACAATGCTCTTTCAAAATCAGTTTTACTGGGCGTAAACCAAATATTGGTACCTGCTGCTTCCGAATAATACAAGGCCCTGTAACTATAGGCACCGGTTTTATCAACGCGCATAGGCACTCCAAATAATGCAGTGGAGGCGGCTGGAGCCTCTTTATTGTCTGTCAAATACATTCTGGGAAAATCTGTATCCTGCATTACCACAATTTCTTTAGTGGACTCTATGCCTCCAACGTTGGTGCCCGTTAGTACAATTGTATGTATTTTATTGGCAGCATTCTCCGGCATCCTGAATTTGTACTGAACTCTGTATGTGGCAGGGTTGCTGCTGTCTTGTAAAGAGATGGTATTATTTAAAAACCATTCATCATAACGAAGATTAAATGAGCGTAAGCCAACCTGATCAGTCAGCAGCGCATCGATCGTAAAAATTGATCCCTGAACAGCAATAATAGTGTCTCTGGTTAGTGCAATTTCAGGAGGATTAGGTGCATCTGGCAAATCATCTTTTCTACATGCCATCAGGCAACTTAGCAGGAAGGCCAGCAGCAGCAGCAATGCGTTGGTGTTTTTTTTCATATAGCAGTTATTTGTTTGAACAGATCTAATTTCACATCATTTATAGTTTGCAACAATGGATTTTATCATTAAACTAATGGATATAAATATTGGTGTTTAAGTACGCGTTGGTGAAGCAATGCTCCCGCATGAACAGGATCCAGTAAAAGCACTTTATCAAAGCAATAGCCCGCTTTATCTGCTTCTCCAAGCCCCATCCATCCCAATGCCTGGAGATAATGGCAATGGATATTATTACGTACTATAAGGTCTTCATCAAAAATCATCAGATCAGGGTGCGAAACTGCAAAAAAATCCATTTTTATTTCTTTATTCAGGTTTGCAGTTCCATAATCTATCAACGAAACAAAGCGGTTACTGGCGGCTTCAATATCACCCAATTTCAACAATGCCATTCCCTGATAAAATATTTTATCGGGTTGCTGATCATTGTAAAAAAAAGCCATGGAAGGTTCAGTTAATCCGGAAGATGCTTTTCTCCAATAGTGTGTGGCATCTGCAGGCTGGTTCATTTTGTCATATACACAACCTAACCAATATTGAATATCATTTTCCTGTGCACCTGCAAGCTTTCCTTCACCCAGACAATCAGGATAGGTTTGGGCGGCAGTTAAACATTCTAAAGCCAATGCATAGTCGTCGTTACGATATGCCTCTTTTGCTAATTCAACCTGTATCTGAATATGTTGACCGGATGTTTTACCTTCTCCACCCTCCCATGGGTGAAATCGACGTTGGTATAGCAATGCTGATGCTTCTTTAATTTTGTTCAATACAGTATGAAGTTGAACATACTCAATGTACAGATCATCTCTTTCTTTTATTAGTTCCGGATAATTGCTCAGGAAAGTAAGCCGCTCTGCAGGTTCAACTTTTAATATTTTTTTCAACTGATCCAGCTCAAATAATATTCGAGCATCGGTGGTGTCTGCTTCAAATGCGGCGGACAATAATTTCAGTGCCTCCTGCCTGCGTCCAAACTTGTTAAAATAGGTAATACACAGATTACGTAATACAGTCGGGAAACTATTATTAATTTGAATGGATTGTTCCCAACAAATTTTAGCATCCTCATATCTCCGTTTGGAGAAATAATAATTACCCAGATAGTAAAGTGCTTTGTAATCGGTTGGATGGATCAGTAATACCTGCTTAAGTACTTCCACATCTTCAATTCGATTTGGGAAAACACGATCAGGAGAGCATTCAAATCCCTTTAAGATCATTTTTTTCCCCAGTTCCTGATTCCCTTTTTTATATTGATAATAACCCAGATAATAATGAACCAGTGGATAGTTAGTAGATGCTTCAATTATTTCCAATAATTGAATGGCAGCATCCATATCACCGGCTGAAGAATAATCGAGAGATATTTCTATATAGGTATGCACATTTCCACGCATCAATTCCTTCAACTCGCCAAGCTGTTTATGGCTTTCAGATTGCTTTCCGGCCTGGTTTAGCAACAGATACAATTCAAACAAATTTCCGAAATCAAATAAATCCTGCTTTACAGCATTAATTGCCGAATCCAATGCAAGATCCAGTTTATTGGAATGGCGGAGTATAATTGTTTTCAGATGCCGCCCTTTTGCACTTAAGTAATTTCTGTTAAGCGAAGCTTCTGCATGCAATAAAGCCGAGGTATAATTCTTGCGGATACAATCAATATAAGCAAGTTGCATAAACGCATTATCCTGCATGGCTGCATTCCAGGTAGATTTATAAAAATTGGAATACGCTTCTTCATAGCGTTCCTGAAATTTGAGCGCTAAACCCAGGTTGTATAAGGGTTCTCCTTCGTATGGGTTTGGATTGTGTTTATTCAGCTTTTGAATTGCTTTTTCAAAATAGGTTTCACTTATTTTAAATAATCCTTTTCTTAAATACAATAACCCCATTGCGTTATTGGTACGAACATCAGAAGGGTCTCTGCGCAGAGCTTCGCGATAATAGTCCTCTGCATTATATGTAGCATGCCGGTATTGCTCCAGATGTAAGCCTGCGAGGTACAATTCTTCCACGCTATTTACATCCAGTGGTGATGGAATAGGTTTTGCAGGATCTGGCAGAGCTTCCTCCTGATCAGGAACCGGCGTATAACTAACCAGCAATTGATCGTTTTCATCGAATACCTCTACGGTGAACGCTGTATCCGGTAAATGGTTCAAAGGGAGTTCAATAGTTTTTTTATAGGCGTTCTCGGGACCAAGTTCCAACTGTTCGGAAAAAATGATTGTTGCTTCATTACGCAAGCAGATTTTTATTTTTCTGCGTTGGGTAATATATACCTGAATGGTAGCAGTAGCATTGGCAAACTCAAGGTTCACCATAGCATCAATGGAAGCATTTTTTACCTTACCAATTTCTTTGTACGGCATAAAATATTGGCGAAACTCCCGCACTTCATTTGGCATAATCCAACTAAAATCAGGCTGGTTGTCTGTATAAACGCCACACATCAATTCGAAATATGGTCCATCTTCATCAGTCAGGTGTTTATCCCATGCTTTTCCAAATTCACCCGATCCCCAGGTCCATTGTTTTTTACCCGGACTAACATGATGGTTGGCTATATGCATTAAGCCGGCCCGTTTTTTATGGTGATATCCGCCAACAAAATTGAAGTTACTTTTACCGGCCATGTAGGAGGTTGGTACCGGAATATTGTTATATATGGAAATGTCAGTACCCGGAGAATAATCAATTTTATAGTAGGTTCCCGTTGCAATTGGAAAAGAACTTACATCTCTTTTGCCATGATCATATACAGCATGCACATCAGGAGGAAATATACTTTGATAATGTTCATCCACTGCTACTGCAGGATTAGCCCACCATAAGAACGTTTGTGGAAACGGGGTACGGTTATGAAGCTTTGCATGTAATTCTATATAGGCCCTATCAGGATATAAAGTAAATCCAAGCGAACACCTGGTTCTGAACATTATTTCGTATTCATTTACCCAAATAGTTTTACTTCCATCTGCATTTTCTTCAATACTGAAATCAGTAGCATCAAAAGTAGACGGACGGTGGTGTTGCGGCCAGTTAAATTCAATCCCTCCACTGATCCATGGACCGGCTAGTCCAACCAGTGCAGGTTTTATTACCTGATTATAATAAACAAAATGATAATCATTTGTTTTATCATACGCCATTTGAATTCGCCCGCCTAATTCAGGCAAAATCATCACTTTCAGAAATTCATTTTCCAGGTAAAGTGCTATCCATTCTTTATCTTCTTTACGATCATAAACTTTATCAATAACAGGATAAGGATACACAACTCCGCTGCTTCCCTGATAAACCCTTTTCTCAAGAAACATGGGATTTTTGTCAGGTTCGCCGATCCTATAGGTAGGAATGGTTACAGATTCCTTCCATGCTTTTACTTCCATGACTATATAATGGTTTTGTGATTTAGTGGGTAAAAAAACTTTCTCCGGTTTCTTCGAGTGATTTACCTTTTGTTTCCCTGACCTTCATTTTTATAAAAATGAATCCGGCAGCACATATGCCAGCGTATAGGTAAAAAGGCGTATAGGTTCCAAGTTTACTGGCCAGAATTGGAAATGTAAAAACAAGCAATGCATAAGCGAGCCAAAGTGCTACCACTGCGGTGGAAACTGCTAATCCTCTTACATGGGTGGGAAATATTTCTGCAATTAAAATCCAGGTAACCGGGGCTAACGACATAGCATATACGCCAATTGCGGCCAGTAATGTCCAGGCTGCTGCACTAGATTGTTGCTGCAATAAAAAACCGCTGAGCAGGTATAAAACCGACAGGCCTCCGGCACCAAAAAGCATCAGAGGTTTTCTGCCAATTTTATCAACCTGCCACATCGCCAACAGTGTGAATAGCAGATTAACAATCCCAATAAATACCGTTTGTTTTAACTGATCATCCTGATCAAATCCAATGCTTGCAAAAATGGTAGTTGTAAAATTGAACACCACATTAATACCGCAAAATTGTTGAAAAACAGCTAACCCCATACCAACCAATAATGCGGGCAAAACAGCTTTATGAAAAAGTTGGGAATAGCGAACCTTAGATTCACTGGTTATCTGCATACCAGAAGAATTCAACATATTATTGGCATAAGTCTTTCCACCAATTTTTGACAATACCTGGTATGCCTGATGATTTTTTCCTGCCTTACACAACCATCTGGGACTTTCTGGCAGCCACCAAACACCTGCCAGAAAAAGTGCAGCAGGTACTGCACCTAAACCCACCATCCATCTCCAGGCATCGGGTCCATCATTTCTAAGGCTGTAGTTTACAATATTGGTAATTAAAATACCTAGTACAATGGTGAGTTGATTAATAGCAATCATTCGTCCACGGGTTGCGGAAGGTGCTATTTCAGCAATGTAAAGCGGAGATAGGGTGGATGCCATTCCTACGCCAATACCTGCAATAAATCGACAGGCAATAAAAAAATCGCGACTGGTAGCGGCAGCCATTGCTAAGGAAGAAAGAAAAAAGATGGCAGCCGCCAGTAACAAACCGGGTTTTCTGCCATATTTATCGGAAAGGTTACCCGCTAACAGACATCCAATTACACAACCGAGCGCTAATGAGGCTGTTGCAAAACCATCCCAGTATTCATTAAAGGAAAATTGATCGCGAAGAAAAGGCAATGCGCCAGCAATAACAGCAAAATCAAAACCAAATAAATATCCACCCAGGGCAGAAATAAATGCCATCGAGAATACAAATCGATTATTAATTTTTATAGCATCGTTATTCATATAGCAAGCCTTGAAGTCTTACAAAGATGGACCACTAAACTGGCTTTAACAATGGAAGAAAAATATAAAATGATGGATATAATTACTATATTTAAGTAAACGATTAATACAAATTATGTTTAAAGATGGATATTATAGCCATACCTGAAACGACCCCAAAAATTAAGGAAGGATTTCAGGGTCAGCGTTCCTGCATTCTCCCACAAACCAAGAGAAAGCAATGTGCGTCACATGTTTTTTGCAAAAAACTATTTATTACAGACATGGGATATTATCCGAATGCCGCTTTTCACAACAGAAAGAGGGTACATGGCTGTAATCAGCATATCTTAATTTATTGCACTAAAGGAGAGGGTTGGTTCATTATCAATAGTAAACGATATATCGTAAAACCCAATTATTATTTTATACTACCCAAAGGAATTATGCATGAATATGGTGCTGATATAAAAACACCCTGGAGTATTTACTGGGTACATTTTACAGGTGATACGGCGGATTATTATACACGGTATCTTCAAACAAAGGAGGGATATGCGCCATCCATTGCAGCGCCGTCCCCTACCAGAATAATGTTATTTGATGAGATGTTACAACATCTCGAATTGATGAACAATACGGATAATCTTATTTATGCCAATAGCAGTCTTTATGCATTTTTGGCCTCTTTCAAAAGAGTACATTTTAAAACGGAGAATAAGAATGAAAATCCCATTCAGGAAATTATTGATTTGATGAAAAATAATCTTGATAAAAATTTTACACTCGAAGAGTTGGCCAAACATGTACACATGTCTCCTTCTCATCTTTCAACACTCTTTAGAGAGAAAACAAAATACTCCCCAATTAATTTATTCACTTCACTCAAAATTCAAAAAGCGGGTCAGTTATTAATGGATTCAGATCAAAAAATAAAAACTATTGCGCATACTCTGGGGTATATTGATCCTTATCATTTTTCCAGAGTATTTAAAAATACGATGGGTGTATCTCCCAAAAATTTTAAGGAAAGAGCAAAATAAATTAAAATCTCGATTTAATCCTGATCTTTGCGCCCTAAATTCTCCTCATGAAAGTAGCGATCAATGGAATGGGCCGGATCGGACGTTTGCTTTTTCGGCGCTTACTGAATCAGGAAGGTATTGAGCTGGTGGCAGTAAATGATGTGATGCCGATTGATAACCTGGTTTATTTGCTGAAGTATGATTCTTTATATGGACCTCTCCATAAAAACATCGTGTTAGATACAGATCGTATTTGTATAGATGGACAAAAAATTCATGCATTTCAACAACAGGATCCATCGCAACTGGATTGGAAATCACTGAAGGTGGATATTGTACTTGAATGCTCCGGTCGTTTCAGCAGCAAGGCCGGTGCGACGAAACACCTGACTTCCGGGGCAAGAAAAGTGCTACTCTCCACCACCGGATCGGAAGATATTCCCTTATTGATTTTCGGCTTCAATCAACACCAGCTGGTTGCATCAGTAGATATTATTTCTCCGGGTGGTTGCATGACCAATTGCAGTACACATATTCTTTACCTGATGCAATCCATCGGTATTGAATCTGCGCATTTTAATATCCTGCATTCCTATACTTCGCGTCAGGAGCTTGTAGATACTGCGCATCCGCAATTCAGAAGAGGTCGTGCGGCGGCTGAATCGATTATCCCGGTTGAAATAGACCTGGTGAAATCGCTGGACCGGCTCTTTCCATTGAAAGGGAAACTGGCTGCCATGTCGATTCGCGTGCCTGTTACAAATGGCGCACTGACGGATATCACCCTGCAAATGAAAGAAGATATAAGCCGAGATCAGATCAATGCCATATTTCGAAAAGCTTCTGAGAGCGATTATGCTTCGGTATTAGCATACACGGAAGATGAACTGGTATCAGCAGACATCAAAGGAAATACACATTCCCTCATTATTGATGGCAGTCTTACTTCTGTTGTTGGCCGCCAGGTAAAACTGATTGCCTGGTTTGATAATGAGTACGGTTATACAAGCAGAATGCTCGACTGGCTGCATTACTGGAAACCATTTTTATAAGCCATGCAGTATCAAGCTGTCCTTGTTCCTTTGCTGATCCTGACTTTATCCGCTTTGACTGTGAAGGCCGGTCTGCTTAATAAATTAGCTGCTTTGTCCGGCGCAATTGTTGCATATTTAATTTGGCTGGGGACAGGATTATCCGGCTTGATTTTGCTGGCCATTTTTTTTGTTTGCGGTGCCGGTGCTACCCGATTTGTCAGACAAGGGAAGCGCCTCCCAGGACCAGACCGAAAAGCCAGTCAGGTTTGGGCAAATGGTGGCGTAGCAGCATTGGCGGGATTACTTTCATTTCTTACTGCTGACCATCCTGATTTTTTTTTACTGCTGGTAGCAGCGGCCTTTTCCTCCGGCACAGGAGATACCCTGTCCTCTGAATTGGGTACCCGATTCGGAAAGCGATTCATTAATATCATCAGTTTTCAACCTGATAAACGCGGAGCTGATGGGGTGATAAGCGGGGAAGGGTTTATGTTTGGGCTGATAGGCAGCGGACTTATAGCTTTTGCCTGCTTCCTGCTTGATTTAAGCATCAGATCATCTCTTTATGTGTTGTTTGCCGGTGTTTTGGGAAATCTGGCTGACTCTTATTTTGGTGCACTATGGCAACGGAAAGGGTATCTTTCTAATGATTTCGTCAACCTGCTGAATACCCTGGTGGCGGTGATTTGCATAATCTTACTTATACTTGCTTTTTAATAAAATCCAGATCGATGAAACTATTAATAATTGGCAGTCTGACTGCATTCCTGCTTTGTTCCGGTTGTGAAACCACCCAGCATATTTTAAATGGATTACCAGCAGGAACTGACAATAATGTATCCCAGGTGGCAGCGGGACTCAAAGAAGCCCTCAGTATCGGCGCACAGAATAGTACCATCCGATTATCGTCAGTAAATGGATTTTTCTCCAATGCCGCATTGAAAATTCTGATGCCTCCGGAAGCGCAGAAAGTAGAATCTACCCTTCGAAGTATTGGCTTGGGATCGGTGGTGGATAAAGCCATTCAATCCATGAATCGTGGTGCGGAAGAAGCTTCCAAATCAGCCTTGCCGATTTTTAAAAATGCCATCACGCAAATGACGATCAATGATGCGGTGGGTATATTGAAGGGAGGAGATTTTGCAGCAACAAACTATTTCAAGGACAAAACAAGTTCCCAATTAACAGAAGCTTTCCGTCCGGTTATTGAGGCTTCCCTGAAAAAAGTGGAGGCCACCAAATACTGGAATGATGTATTTTCTGCTTACAATAAAGTATCCCGTACTCCGGTAAATACCGATCTCACTGCCTATGTAACGGAAAAAGCAATGGCGGGAATTTTCCTTGAGCTCTCGCTCGAAGAGCAAAAAATCAGAAAGGATCCGGCAGCCCGTGTGACAGAGTTGTTGAAGAAAGTGTTTAGTCAGCAGTAATTATAAAAACTCCCAGGCGCTTTTATAGGCATTTCGTTTTTCGGCCAATTCGATTAATCGTGCGTAAAAAGCGTGTTGTGCCAGTGTACTGCTATCGCCAATGATAACCAGTTTCATTTTGGCACGGGTCATAGCCACATTCATTCGTCGGATTTCTGAAAGGAAACCAATTCGGTTGTCGTTGTTGGAGCGGGTCATGCTGATATAAATGATATCGCGTTCCTGCCCCTGGAAACTATCAACTGTATTGATGGAAATCTTTGCCGATTCAGGGAAGCCGCCTGCATCTTTAAAGGCTTCCTGAATCGCTTCCAGCTGCATTTTATATGGCGCAATAATTCCAACTGACAACGGTTCCTGATTTTGTCCTGATTCCAGAATGGTTGACCAGTATTGGTTGAATTGTTTAACCAGAAAAGCAGCTTCTTCTGGATTGCTCATACTTGTTCCAACTTGTTTTTCTTCGAAACCACAGCCGGCTGTGTCGATGAACAAAAATGGAAGATCATGCGGCATAATTAATCGATCTGCCACATCTGGGGCAGCTACCAACCGATTTTCATAAAATTCCTGATTGGAAAATTCCATAATGGCAGCATTCATACGGTATTGAACCTGCAGCATGGACACCGTTTCCGGATAAGCCTTCAAGAGTTTTTCAAAAAGAGTAACAGTAAGGCCATTTGCAGCTGCTTCAGGACTTTTTACAGTAGGAGCAAGTTGGTGATGGTCGCCGGCAAGTACCAGTTTTTTCCCTTTGAGAATGGGAATCCACGCAGCCGGTTCCAGGGCCTGTGTAGCTTCGTCCAGGACCACCGTATGATAGCGAAGTTTTTCTATACTTGAATGTGCGGCGCCAACAAGGGTAGCGGTTATAACCTGCGCGCGATCAATGGTATCCCTGGTCATATACTGCAGGGTATCATCAACTTCCTGCATTATAAGTTTTGCTTCTTTGAAAAGAGCTTTCCGTTGTTCCCATTCCGCCTTACCAAAACTTCGTTTGTATTTGTGGGCCAGGGAGCGATATTCATCTGCCTGTTTTTTCATCTTCCGGATATCTTTCATGCGCGGATGAAGCGAGAGTTTGTCGTCCAGGGTAAGGGATTGAAGATGCTCAGATACTCTGACAGGATTACCTATACGAAGCACGGCTAAGCCGGCTGCTGCAATTTTTTCGCTCAGGAGATCAACGGCGGCATTACTGGCTGCTACCACCAGAATGGGGCCTTTTTCTGTTTGACTAAGTGCCTTTACCGCCTGTACAAGGGTGGTTGTTTTACCGGTTCCAGGCGGACCATGAACAATCGCAAGGTCTTCCGTCTGCAGAATTTTTCGGACAGCAGCCAGTTGGCTTTCATTGAGGCCCTTGGTTTGAAATTCAGGGATATCTCTATGCCAGTCTGGTGGCTCCTGTTGTGTCAGAATGCGAATCAATCTGCCATCCTCCCGTTTTTCTTTCAAAGCATCGGCCAATTGCAGGGCTTTCCGCATTTCTTCATAGCTGTTATCATCAAAAGCCAGGTCAATTCCCAGCTTGCCATCGTCTGCCCAATCTGGCAGATCCTCCGTTCGGAAGCTGATTTTCAGTGTGTTGCCGGATATATGCGAAATAATCCCCTCCATCCGATCTTTTTTGGGAGCATGGTTTGAGAAGAGGGTGGCCGCGCCTCCGAAGCGAAAAGCGGATGGGATTTCAGTGTGGGTTGTTCGTTCAAACTGGACCGTCAGATAATCACCCTTGCCCAGTTCTGTATCGCGGATAGCTACCGGGTACCAGCAGTAACCATTGGTTCTCCTATCCTGAACAGAGCTGTTTTGAGATAACAGATCAAATGCTTTTTTATCTTCTTCTCTTTCCTGTTTCAACAGCAGCGCCAGCTTTCTGAAATAATCCATCGGGCAAAATAATGAAAAAATAACCTATGTATACGCTTGCGTTTATTCTGGTATCGCGCTATATTGCAACGCGCGAAACCCCTAACCCATCTGAATGGCGAAAATAAAACCTTATCATTTTCTTCGCATTGTATTGGCATGTCTGCTGATATTTGTTGCATTTCCTGTTTTGAGTCAGTTGAAGGCTGATTTTACTATTGATAAACCAGGGGGCTGTGCACCACATGCAGTTTCATTTACCAATACATCAACCGGCACAACAGCGGCTACAAGCTATAGCTGGAGCTTCGGCAATGGAAATACTTCAGCATTGAAAAACCCGGGGGCCACCTATAATGATGAAAAAGTATATTCAGTAACGTTAACGGCAAAGGATGGCAGTCAAAGTTCTACTAAAACCCTGCAGGTTACTGTTTATAAAAAGCCGGAAGTTGATTTTTCTTCCAATGTGTTGAAGGGTTGTGCTCCGCTTGCTGTTGAATTATCCAGCAGTTCAACTGCAGGAAATGGAACTATTTCAAGTTATTTCTGGGATTTTGGAGATGGTGGTTTGCAGCAGGGTGCGGGTTTGCAGAAGATTTCCCATACTTACCAGAACCCTCAAAAAGCATCCATCAGTTTAACGGTGACGAATAGTCATGGCTGTTTTCGTACATTGGAAAAGCCGGCACTTGTAGAAATTTTTCCTGCATTAACTGCCGGATTTAATGTGGCGAGTCAGGTTGTTTGTAAAGAAAATGATCCGGTGAGTTTTTCGAATACAAGTACCGGTCCGGGTAATCTGACCTATGCCTGGGATTTTGGAGATGGTTCTACTTCAACTGCTGCTTCTCCTACACATACATATAATAAAAAAGGAAAGTTTGATGTAAAACTGACTGTTAAAAATGAATATGGTTGTGTTGCTACCAGTGCAACGGTTAAGTTAAGTGTGGCTGATTTTACTGCCGACTTTAAAGTGCCTGCATTAATTTGTAACGGCAACAGTTTTGTAATTCAAAACACAAGCACACCAGCGCCTGCTGAAGTATCATGGTCTGCAGATGATGGCAGTTCAGCATGGTCAAATGGAAATTCGTCTGTGAATTTTGTTTTTTATCAGCCCGGAAAGCGGAAGCTAACCATGAATGCACGTTATGGCAATTGTATTCAATCGGTTACCAAGGAAGTGGATGTGAAAACGGGACCAGATCTCGATGGGTTTGTATTGGACCTGGGATCAAGCTGCGGGGCACCTCAAACGGTTAAATTAAAGGATACAACCAGTTCTGCCGTCAAGTGGAGCTGGTCGGTTGATTTCAGTACTGCATTTGCCAGTACAAAAGAAGCCAGTTATACCTTTCCTTCAGATCGATCCTATTATGTGACATTGAAAGTGGAGAATGCTGCTGGTTGCGTTTCAAATGTTTCGAGGTATATAAATATTTATAAACCCAATGTTAGCATTACACTCCTCTCCGGGGCGCAATCCGGTTGTATAAATTTGAAGAACAAATTCGGCACCTATCAGTCGGAAGAAATAGAATCCTATCAATGGGATTTTGGAGATGGTGGTACGTCAACGCAGGCGGAACCGGAACATGTTTTTACAAAAGAAGGTGCTTTTAATGTTAAACTCAGTTTCACAACCAAATCCGGGTGTAAGGGAACTGCAACAACATTAATCAATATCAATAAAAGACCGGTGGCCGATTTTAAAACGGATCCCACCACTATTTGTGGGAATACACCACATCGCTTTACCAATCTCACTACGGGTTATACAACAGGCTACAGGTGGGAGTTTTATGATTTTCAGCCTACAACTTATATCGGAAACGATGCCATTCACCAGTTTCAAAATGCAGGAAAATATTCTGTTCAGTTGATTGCCTATAATGGCAATTGCCTCGATACCATGTCAAAAACGGACTATGTGGAAGTAAAACCTGGTTTTCCTGATGTGACGTACTCCACCAATACCTGTGATGATACCAGAGGAGAGGTAACCATTTATCAAGCCAGCAGGGATGCAGAAACCTATACCTGGGACTTTGGTGATGGGTCTCCACCAGTCAGCTGGGCAAATGGACAGGAGTATGTTCGGCATACCTATTCCAAGTCAGGCTCCTTTAAAGTAAAGCTTACGATCACTAATGGCTCCTGTACGGTCAGTGATTCGCTGGACGCTCCGGTTTTGCTGAAGCAGAATCCGGTATTGAGTTCTGCAATTACAGAACTCTGCTCCAGTTCATCGCTTGATATAAAAATTACCGGTATGGACAACAATCCAAGGCCTGTCAGCTGGTATTATGGAACGCATTATATGGTAAATAGTATACTTTACCAGGACGGCAGCCAGTATGAAAATCTTACTCAATCGGGTGACTATTGGACAACAACCTACAACGGCAGGCATAGCAATCTTGATCCTGCCAAAAAGGGTATTCAGGCGGTACTGCTTTCACATTATTTTGGTTGTTATGATACAACTAATTTACTCCCGCTAATCATCAAAGGCCCGATTGCAGATTTTAAAATGGCTGAGAACTTTTTTTGTTTTAAAGATTCAGCGCATTTTATTGATCAGTCCATTGGACAGAACAATGTACCAATAGTTAAATGGGAATGGAGCTTTGGCGATAATAGTACTGCTTCAAAAAACAACAATGCCCCGGTTACTCACTTATACAAGGAGCCTCAACAATATTATGCGAAACTGAAAGTGACGGATGCCGAGGGTTGCCATCATTCAACCGGAGATTATTCCAAGTCGGTTCGGATTTACGGGCCTAAAGCGAGTTTTAATTTTAGTCCGGCAAGAGTAATTCCTCAAACCACTGTTGGATTTTACAGCACCAGCAATACGTATCCCTATAATTCAATAGATTATCGTTGGAGATTTCAGGATGGCACAACGGCAGCAGGATATTATGCAGATAAATACTATCCGGGTGTTACCAATGATACGGTTCGTTTGATTGCAAGAGATATCACAACCGGATGCCGCGATACGGCCTATAAGGTGGTTGCAGTAAAAGATGTTTCTGCCGGATTTAGTTATACGACTTCCTATATAAACAATAATAATTGTCCGCCGGTTGTTGCAAGTTTTACCAATACTTCAGACAATTACCAGTCGATTCGATGGGATTTTGGAAATGGCCGCAGTGCAGGCAATTTGAACAATGTTTCTAGTACGTATGATCTTCCGGGTTTATATACTGTGACGATCTATGCATATGGCTTTAATAATACCGTGGATTCATTAAAAGTTCCTATAGAAATTAAAGGACCTTATGCTATTCTTTCTGCCGACACCTTATTTGGATGCCAGGATCTGACGGTGCAGTTAAATGCTGTGGTACGCAATGCAAGTTCTTTCACCTGGGATTTTGGCGACGGTACACTTTTGCAAACCACGGATACATTTGCTGTCCATACGTATCGGAGTCCGGGTATCTATCAGCCGGCTTTAATTCTTAAAGATCCTTCAGGTTGTGCAGGTAATTCGAAAATTGATGATAAAATCATTATTGATCAACTGCTGACCAAAGCCAGTGCCGACCCTGCTATTCTTTGTGACTCCGGATTTGTTCAGTTAAATCCGGAGATTACCAGTCTGGCAGCTTCTGAATTGGGTTTGCCGCTAAGCTATCGCTGGGAGTCTGGGCATGGTCAGCAAAGTGATTTGGATCTTCCTTCGTTTTATTATAACAGTCCGGGTACTTATGAAGCTGGTGTTGAAATAGTTTCACCATTTGGATGTAAAGCTTCTTCTGTGGTTTCGCTGGAGGTAGTACCTACCACAAAAGCTTCCATTCAGGGACCAGGTTCTATATGTGCCAATACAGAGGCATTGTTTACAGCAACTGCAGATCGGGATGGAGTAATGACATGGACCTGGGATTTTGGTGGAACCGGTGCAGCCAATCAACAGCATCCGGCTGCGATCCGATTTGCCAATGCCGGCAATTATCCGATTCAATTGATACTTGCGCATAATGGTTGCAGTGATACGACAGTGGCTCAGCTTATAGTGAATCCAAATCCAGAGATCGGTTTAACTCCTAAGGATCCGGTACTTTGTCTGGGGAATTCAGTTCGGCTGACTGCCAGAGACGGGGTACAGTATAATTGGCGTGCTGCGGATGGAATAGCTTCACTGAATTCTCCCAATCCTTTTGTTTCACCAGAATATACAACAACCTATCAGGTAACAGTTACCAATAGCTTTGGGTGCTTTAGCCGGGATTCTACAACTGTAACTGTTGGACGTCCGTTTACTATACAACTTGCAGAAGATACATCCGTTTGCAGAGGATTGTCTGTAAATCTGCCCGTTACAGGAGCCAATACCTATAAGTGGATTCTTGGAGATGGTCTCAGTTCTGCTACCAGTTCAACTCCGGTTGCAACTCCGGTTGCAGATACCCGCTACACGGTTGTAGGTTATGATGCTTATAATTGTTTTACAGATACAGCCCATGTTAATGTGGTGGTACGTGATTTGCCAACGGTAAATGCAGGAGGAGATCTCCAGTTGTTTACTGGAGAACGTGTAGAGCTTAAACCTGTTTACAGCAGCGATGTTGTTCGATATAATTGGACACCACAATGGTACCTGCAATGCACAACCTGCCCATATCCAATTGCAGCGCCCAAGGATGATTATACTTATACCGTTACGGTTCAGAACCAATATGGCTGTATTGCAACGGATGATATTGCCATCAAGCTGGTTTGTGCTGAAAATGTTTCTATACCCAATGCCTTTTCTCCCAATAATGATGGAAGGAATGATTTGTTTAATATGATGGGTAAGGGTATTAAAAAAGTGAAAAGCTTCCGTGTATTCAGCAGGCTTGGGGATGTAGTATTTGAGCGAACCAATTTCCAGATAGGTGACCGGGAGGCGGGTTGGAATGGAGCCATAAAGGGTAATCCTGCGCCTACCGGTACCTATGTGTATTTTGCTGAGTTCATCTGCGATTCCGGTGAATTATTTACGCGCAAGGGCACCATCGTAATTACCCGCTAGTTGGGATTCACCTTCAAAATAGATTTGGGTAGCCATGAGTTTTTTTACATGGTGACGGGTTTCTTTTGGAAGGTATTGCTGTAAATCCCAATAGTTTCTGGAACCTGCTTTTTTAATTGCTTTATAAACCGGACCGGGACCACAATTGTAAGCTGCAACGGCTAATGACCAGTCTTTAAAAGTGCGATGTAAATCGCGCAAATAAAGTGCAGCAGCTTTTGTGCTTTTTTGAATATTCTGGCGTTCATCAACAATTGAATCAACACGAAGACCAAGTTGCATGGCAGTGGATGGCATTAACTGCCATACACCAACAGCACCGACTTTTGAAGTGGCAGTACTTTTAAGTTCTGATTCTACAATTGCCATGTATTTTAGTTCAGCCGGCAATTTGTAGGAACGGAAAACCTTCCCCATCATTTTGAGTTTGGCTTTATCTCTTTTTTTAATGAGTTGAAATACTTCTTTCTGCATTTTGTTGTACTTGCTGATATACAACTGCAGCCCATAATGATGGGAATAACTTTTAGGCTCAAATACATCAAAAGAACCGAGGCTTCTTGTAGCAGCTTCTTCCACTACACTTCTTTTTTGCATGGAATTGCGTGCTGATGCACTGAAGAAAAAAAACAAATTAAGAACCATTACAAGTTTCAGCCATTGAGATCTTAACATACGGGTACATTAAAGATGAACAATGCCGACCCAGGGTTTTGGATAATAAACAGAAAAAGGAAGATCAAAGGAATATTGGAGAGGATCAGAATAACCGGCGGGCGGACGATTTGGGTTTTTCAACAATCCGGTAATCTGAACGATTGATGATGCAAAGCTAGTCTTTTGGAAACTTTAATGCAAGGTTGAAGTACTAGGGGAAAATACGAATCAACTTTTTCGGTTGTTCATAATCGTACCTACTGTATGCATAATCAATGACTTATGATTGAAAATTGATGTGGATAAGTTAATTGTTAAAAAGTAGTATCATTATGCTTTAAATCCATCATTTGACAATAAAAGTATTTCTTGCATTTGCGGCAGTTTACCTGATTTGGGGGTCTACCTATCTGGCGGCCCAGTTTGGATTGGCAACGATTCCACCTTATCTACTGGGGTCAATGCGCTTTGCAATAGCCGGACTGATATTACTAGGCTGGTCGCTCTTGAAAAAGCATCCCATTCCGGGCTCAAAAGTAATAACCGTAAACAGTATCGGGGGAATTCTGATGCTGGTGGGCGGGAGCGGTTCTGTATTATGGGCTCAACAATACCTGAGCTCGGGAATAGCAGCTATTCTGGTAGCATCTTTACCAGTCTGGTTTGTTTTACTGGATAAAAAACAATGGCCCTTTTATTTTGGTGATAAGCGGGTGATCATTGGTGTTATACTGGGATTTGCCGGAATTTTGTTGCTTTTTGGAACCGGTGTGAGAAATGGATTACAATCTGAATCGGGTTGGATGCAACTCATTGGAATCGGCGTTATTTTATTGGGTTGTATTTCCTGGACAATCGGTTCACTTTATGTTAAATACCAGGCTGTTCAGGCGGATGTGGCAACCAGTGCCGGAATACAGTTACTGGCTGCCGGAATTTTCTCCCTTATTCCCAGTCTTCTTTCCAACGAACTGACCGACTTCCAGTGGAGCCAGGTGAGTACCGGCGGATGGCTGGCATTGTTGTACCTGATGATTCCTGGCTCTGTAATAGCTTTTATGAGTTATCTCTATCTCCTGAAAGTTCGTCCCGCAGCCCAGGCTGGCACCTATGCCTATGTAAACCCTGTAATTGCGGTTTTATTGGGTGCCATTTTCGCCAATGAAAAAGTAACAGCTTTTCAGATAATTGGACTGGTTGTAATTTTGCTAAGTGTATTAATGATTAACTGGAACAGTTATACTACTGTTTCAAAAGCAGGCAAATAGAATTGACAAGTATGCAGCAAAGCAATTTAAACGGATTGAGAACAGTAGCTGTTACAAGATATGTAACTCCGCTTCGCGAAGGCGGATCATTGCCTGCTATTGCAGAGGCAGATGATGGCTTTTTATACGTACTGAAATTCAGGGGAGCGGGACAGGGAACAAGAGCACTGATTGCTGAATTGATTGGTGGAGAAATCGCCCGCTTACTTAGCCTTAAAGTTCCTGAACTTGTTTTTGCTACAGTAGATGAAGCCTTTGGTCGAACAGAGCCGGATGAAGAAATTCAGGACCTGCTGAAAGCAAGTGAAGGAATGAACCTGGGCGTTCATTATTTGTCAGGATCTATTACCTATGACCCCAATGTGAGCAGACCGGATCCGGTCCTTGCCTCCCGAATCGTTTGGATGGATGCTTTTCTGACCAATGTGGATCGTACAAGCAGGAATACCAATATGCTGATGTGGTACAAAGAATTATGGGTGATTGATCATGGCGCCTGTCTGTATTTTCATCATAACTGGGACGATTGGGAGGAACAATCCCTGCGTCCATTTGCAGCAATCAAAGACCATGTGCTGCTTCCTTTTGCTTCAGAACTGCAGGCGGCTGATAAATGGGGGAAGGAGCATATCAATCCGGCAGCCATTCATGCCATTGTAAAACAAATTCCGGAGGACTGGCTTTCCAAAGAACTGCCGCTGTCGTTTGATGAACAGCGCGCTGTGTATGAAACCTTTCTTTGCAGGCGATTAACCAATTCTTCCATCTTTTTAAAACAGGCCATCGATGCAAGGACAGCGCTTATTTGAGTACGCCATCCTGCGTGTAGTGCCCAGGGTGGAAAGAGAAGAATTTAGCAATATCGGAGTGGTGTTGTACAGCAGGGAAGCTAAATTTTTGCAATGCAAATTTCACCTGGATCCAGTTCGACTGAAAGCACTTTACAAGGAACTGGATCTGGAAGAATTGCAGGCTTATCTTAATTCTTTTGAGCTGGTATGTATTGGAGTAAAAAATGGCGGACCAATTGCCCAACTGGATCCAGCCAGCCGATTTCGCTGGCTAACGGCAACCCGAAGCACTATTTTACAAAGTTCCAAAGTACACCCCGGTTTCTGTGCGGAACCGGATAAAGCCCTGCAAAAATTGTTTGAACAGCTGGTTTTGTAAAGTATTATTTCCTGATTTGTCCATCCCCTTCGAGAATCCATTTTTCAGTTACCAGTTTTTCCAGCGCAAATGGTCCGCGTGCATGCAATTTTTGTGTGGATATACCAATCTCTGCACCCAAGCCAAACTCCTCTCCATCAGTAAACCGGGTAGATGCATTGGTGTACACTGCTGCAGCATCCACTTCACGAATAAAGCGTTCACATTGTTTTTTGTCTTCAGATACAATGGCCTCTGAATGTTTGGTGGAATAGGTGTCGATATGCCCCAGTGCTTCTTCTATTCCGGAAACTAATTTGATGGCACATTTCATACTTAGAAATTCACGACCAAAATCAGCCCTGGATGCTTTGCGTAAATAGGGATACCCTTTTAGCAGACGATAGGAGCCGGGGTCTGCAAAAATTTCCACTTCAAATGAAGCAAAAGGTGCCTGCAAATCCTTCAGCAGTTTCGGTGCAATGATTGCATCAATCAATATGGTATCTGCCGCATTACATACAGACGGACGGGAGGTTTTAGCATTTACAATTATGTCGATGGCTTTTTTCAGGTTTGCTTTTTTCTCGATATAAACATGACATACACCTGCACCGGTTTCTATGACCGGAACCCTGCTGTTCGTCCGTACAAATTGAATCAGCTGATCAGATCCTCTTGGAATCAGTACATCGATGTATTTGGTAGCGGTAAAAAGTTCCTGCACCACTTCACGATCCGGAGGAAGAAGGGTTACAAGAGCAGTTGGTAAATCATGGGCTTTCAGCACGCCATGTATAATTTTAACTGCTGCAAGATTGGTTTCTGCCGCTTCGCTGCTGCCTTTTAAAACGGCAGCATTCCGGCTTCGTAAACAAAGCGATGCAATATCAAAAGTAACATTAGGCCTGGATTCATAAATTGCACCCACCACACCCAGGGGAACGGAGATCTTCTTTAATTGAATTCCATTGGGAAGGGTTCTTTCTGCCAATAACTGTCCGGTTGGATCAGGAAGTTTTGCCACTTTTCGCATACTCGCGGCAATGGATCGAATCCGTTGTTCATTCAGTAGCAAACGGTCATTTCTTGGATTGTCGGGTGCTTGTTTGGCCAGATCGCGGGCATTGGCTTTTAATAAGAGGGATTGTTTTTCTTCAAGTGCTGTTGCCATATCAAGCAGGACTTTCTGCAGCAGTTTATTGGAAAGGGATTGCAGTGATTTTGCCGCTTTATGGGTTTTTATTAACGAAGATTCGATTGATTTCATGATTAGTCGTTGAATAGTACAATATCGTCGGCATGGGCTGCCACCACATTTTTCAGTTTAAGTTGAGCGATGATGGCAGCTGCATCCAGTCTGGCTTTGGCTACTCCGAGAATGGTATTGTCTTCATCCATTAACTGGATCACTTCACCCTCCAGGAATTTCCCTTCCACTTTGGAAATGCCAATCGTCAACAGGCTTTTGCGATTCAATAATGCTTTTGCTGCCCCTTTGTCGACATGCAGCGTGCCCAGGGTTATTGATCCGCTGGCCAGCCATTTTTGCCTGGCTCGAAGGTTCGATTTTCTTGCCAGAAAACAGGTGCCGTTTTTCTTGGCAAGGGCAGCTTTTAAGGGCTGATCCCCTTTCAAGCCACCTATCACCACTTCAATTCCAAGTGAAGAAGCCAGTCTGGTAAAGGTTAATTTGGACAACATCCCGCCCAGTCCCGGACCGCTTTTGTCTTTTGTAACATATTTTAAAACGGATCCATCCACTTTTTCAATCAGTGGTATGATTTTTTTCTGATCATCCAATACTCCGCCGGTGGAAGTACACAGAATCAGGTGACTGGCATCAAAGCCGATTGCTATGAGGGTTGCCAATTCATCATTATCAGAAAATTTTATTTCCACATTGCTCACCAGGTCGTTTTCATTAACGATGGGTACTATATTGTTTTCCCAAAAAGTGGTGAATGTCTGGCGCAATTGCAGAAACTGAATCCGGTTGGAAAAATGCACCCGTTCGCAAAGGGCCTGTGCAACATTTATCTTATGTTGTTGAAAATATTTATGGTAAAGCTGAATAAGGATAGGGTTACCCACTGCAGCTGCCGCCTTTCGCTCCAATAAACTTCCCTTATAATCTTTCAGGTATTTTTTTCCACTGCCCACTGCACCGCTTGATACCAGTACAATATGATAGCGTTTACTTAATGCTGCAATTTCAGCAGCCACTTTTTTAATGATTGCTGTATCTATGGTTCCATCGCCCTTACTTATGACTGCGGTACCCAATTTTATAACGATAACTTCCTTCGACATCCCCCGGTTTTTCTGCAAGATACTACAAAGCCTGCCGCTATCTTCCACTATTCAAAATCGAAAGTGGAGGAGCTTTCAAAACAGAGCGGCTGTTGAATAAACCAATTAGCACGGTCAAGCCCGTGATGGAAAGAAAGATCAATCCGGTTGCCAGCAAAGGCGGATTGAAACCAGTATCGAAACTGAATTTTGCCAATAATAAGCCACCAATCAATGCCAATCCAATACCGGTTATGGCTGCGAGTGATCCCAGAAAAAAATATTCCAACGCAGTAATAGCAAAAACCTGCCGGCTGGTAGCGCCGATAGTTCGCAGTAATACCGTTTCCTGCATCCGCTGGTATTTACTGATCAGGATGGAGGCAATCAAAACCATGATACCTGTGACAATACTAAAGCCACCTATAAACTGGATTACAAAACTGATTTTACCAAGAATATCATCCACTGTTTTAAGAATCAGATTAAGGTCAATAACTGAGACGGTTGGAAAATTTTCCACCAGTGCCCGTTGATATTTGGCAGAAAACTCAGCTGAGGGTACCCTTGTGACCAATACATGGAATTTTGGGGCCTGTTCCAAAACGCCTTTGGGGAAGATTACCCTGAAATTGGTTTGCACCCGGTTCCAGTCCACCGTACGTAAACTTCCAACAGTTGTTTTTATTGGAGCCCCCTGAACATTGAATTCCAGTTCATCACCCGGTTTAACTTTTAATCGTTTCGCATAACCTTCTTCGATAGAAATGCGGATATCGTTGAGGTTGGTAGCCGAGTCCTGCAGTTCGCCTTCCAGGATGGTTTCAGCTTCTGTAAGGCTATCCCGGTAGGTAGCCCTGATCTCTCCGTCAAAAGCCCTGCGCGGAATATCAATGGTGGTATCTGCTTTGAGATCTGCTGCAGAATACCCGCGAATAGAGGAAAGTCGCATGGTTACAATGGGCACATCCTGAATAATGGGCAAATTATAGGAGGCCGTTAATTTGTTAAGTGCTTCCTTTTGAGAAGGCTGGATATCAAATACCACCAGGTTCGGCTGGTTATCGCTTCCTGCGCGCTGTACTTTACTGGTTAATACTTCCTGGATATAAAACAATAAACAGATAAAACTGGTACCTAATCCGATGGCAACAACAAGTATAACCGTTTGGTTATTGGGCCGGAACAGATTGGCAAATCCCTGTCGCCATACATAGGCCAGCTGATTGGGAAAATAACGACGAATCAGGTAAATCAATAACCAGGCGGCACCGGAAAGCAAAAGAAAGGAAAGAATAACCCCTATTGTAAAACCAGTTGCAGACCGTATGGTACCTGTCTGCAACCAGCTGAAACCAAAAATAAATGCGATGATGGCAAAGCCCACCAATAAACGCCAGGCATCCTGCCACCAGCGGCTATTGCTGCCCGTTACTCTCAGGGTATTCAGTGGAGAAACTTTTCGAACACCCAATAAAGGCCAGAGAGCAAAAAGCAGGGATACTAATATTCCCACCAGAATACCCTGTCCGATTGCTTTCCAGGATACCTGCATATGAATTTCAATGGGAAGAAAATCTTTAAGTACCTGTGGCAAGAGAAACTGAATGCCTGTTCCAAGTAAGGCTCCCAATATGCTTCCCAGTAACCCGATCGCCAGCATCTGTACCAGATAAATCAGAAAAGCCTGCCTGTTAGTAGCACCCAGGCATTTCAGGATGGCAATTGAGCTGATTTTTTCCCGAACATATATATGTATGGCACTGGCCACTCCGATACAGCCCAATAAAAGGGCAATAAAACTTACCAACTGCAGAAATTCATTCAGGTCCCGAAAAGAGCGGCCTGTGCTTTCTTTGCGGGAAGCAACGGTTTCCAGATCCCAACCGGCTTCTTCCAGCCTGTTTTCGATTTTCGGAATTAGCAGGTCGATGGTGGATGCTGATGGAAATTTATAATAATACAGATAGTTGATTCTGCTGCCTTTTTGCAATAAGCCGGTTTCATCGATTGCTTCCAGCGGAATCCATACAGCTGGAGCAACCGCAGCTGAGAAGCCGGTTTTGCCGGGGGATTGTAGAATTTCTCCCAGTATCAGAAATGTTTTTTCTCCCACCCGGATCGAATCCCCGGGTTGGGCATTAAATTGCAAAAGCAGCGTTCTTTCCACCAATGCCCCCTCTTGTTTTGCAAAACCTGAGAATGCCTTAGCCGGACGGGTTTCCAATTGACCGTAAAATGGAAATCCGTTACTTACAGCTCTAACCTGTGCCAAACGGGTGCCTCCTGATTTGGTGAAGTAAATCATGGAGGCGAAATTATTTTCCGCTGCCTGTTTTGAAATAGAACCGATTGAATCCAGTATATGCTGAACGGTTGGATCCGGAGGCTGGTTGGCATCCAGTGCAAGATCGGCTCCGATCAGGGTCTTTGCCTGCAGGTCGATATCCCGCTCCAATGTATAACCGAGTCCGTATATTGCTACGAGAGCAGCTATGCCCAAAATGATGGACGAAATAAAGAGGACAAGTCTGGATTTATTCCGCCTGCTATCACGCCAGGCCATTTGCAGGATCCATTGGCTGTTCATGGCACCAGTTCCTCCCGATCCTTTTTGATTTCATCGGCTATTAATTTGCCGCCTTTCAATTTTATTATCCGATTGGTACGGCCTGCCAGTTCCAGGTCATGGGTTACCATTATCAGCGTGGTGGCTGCCGCTTTATTCAGGTTAAACAGCAGGGCCTCTATTTTTTCAGAGGTTTCGGCATCCAGGTTGCCGGTGGGCTCATCTGCAAAGAGAATTTTTGGCTGATTGGCAAAGGCACGCGCGATGGATACCCGCTGTTGTTCACCCCCGGATAATTGAGAAGGGTAGTGGTGCGAGCGATCGGCCAGTCCCACCTGATCGAGTAATTCCAGAGCACGGGAACGGATATTTTTCTCTTTTTTCAGTTCCATGGGCACCATCACATTTTCGATGGCGGTAAGGGTGGGCAGTAACTGGAAATTCTGAAACACGAAACCGATATTTTCATTTCGAATTCTGGCTAAGGCATCCTCAGACTGGTCCTGTAGGCGGGTGCCATTCAGGGCAACATAGCCGTGGGTAGCACGATCGAGCCCGGCACATAAGCCGAGGAGGGTGGTTTTTCCGCTTCCGGAGGGACCAACAATGGAAACTGTTTCGCCGGGTTGAATTGAAAAACTAATATCTTGTAGCACCTGAAGGGGGCTGCTGGCCGACTGATAAGTCTTGGAAAGATGCACCACTTCAAGTATTGGAATGCTAGTCAAACTCATTTGGTAAAGTAACTTTTAATATGGCACATAACAAGGCAAAGATGGTAAGGTTGGGAATAATGGGATTAATGGTGGCCCTGATGGGATGGGTGGCTTGTGGGGATGCGACCGATAGTTCCCAAAAAAACACCTCCGATTCGACCAAAATCAATCAGCATGAGCGTAAAAAGCTTATTTTTTTTGGAAATAGTCTGACTGCCGGATATGGGTTGGATCCGGAAGAAGCTTTTCCTGCCCGGACCCAGGTGAAAATTGATTCCCTGAACCTGGGGTATGAAGTGATCAATGCCGGATTAAGCGGAGAAACCTCGGCAGGCGGACTTACCCGGATCGACTGGATTCTGCAACAGAAGCCGGATGTTTTTGTTTTGGAGCTGGGTGCCAACGATGGTTTACGGGGGATTCCAGTTGCGGAAACCCGAAAAAATCTCCAGGGTATTCTGGATAAGGTGAAAGCTGCCAATCCGGAAGTAAAACTGATTATTGCAGGTATGATGGTACCTCCCAATATGGGCCCGGATTATGCACGCGATTTTCAATCGATTTATCCTGAATTGGCAAAAAATAACAAGGCTACCCTCATTCCCTTCCTACTGGAAGGAGTTGGCGGGGAGCCCAGACTGAATCTGGCAGATGGCATTCATCCAACAGCAGAAGGCCACCAAATGGTGGCCAATGCAATCTGGTTGTATATACAGCCCTTATTAGGAGCTGGCCAGTCGGGTTTGTAAACGAGTTCTTTTCACTCTTAATACGGCATGCATCAAAATCAGGCAGGCGGCGGCAAAATACCAACCGGTGCGAACTTCAGCAGGCTTGGAGGAAAAATAGGTTAGGCAGGCCAGGGCGATTCCCCATACAAGGAATACATGCAGGATCGCTGCGATTAGCAGGGTACGGAAACTTTTCATATACGGATTTTTTCAATTTATATAACCCCAAAGCCATTATTTTATTGTGCAGTAAAAATTTCGAGAAATTTCTACAGGTGAATAAGGCAGGAATTCATAGTTTTCTGCGGAATTTCATTAACCAACCACCTTGAATTCTTCTTTACCGTCTTTATTAACCCAGGTTCAAACAGCCTTATTTCGTCATTTACGGCACGATTATCTGGTAATTGATCAGGAACACCGGCTTTTGGAAATCTCGCGGACAAATTCTATTTTTTATAAAAATGGCGTAATAACTATTGGAATGTATCTGGATGAAGTGCTTAATCCGGACTGCCTAAAACAATTTGCAGATTTTTATCCACTGCTTGATCAAAGCAGACCTATTCTTACCATACCCTTATACCGTTTTGAAAAGGAAAACAAGGTGTACCATGGCGAAATGGAACTGATCCGGTTGGAAACACCAGGTGTCATCTTGTTGTTGTTAAAAGACAGAAGTCCGTTAGTTGCAGCAGAACAGGAAAGAGAATGGAAATTCAAAACCCTGGTCGAAAATGGAATGGACGCAGTGGTGATTTTAAATGAAATGGGGTCAGCTACCTATATTTCTCCTAACATTGAACAAATTCTTGGATACTCGGAAGAGGAAAGTTTGGGATTGAATTTGTTTGAGCTGCTCCATGAAGAAGATAAACCTAAAGTGCAGGCAGTTTGGATGGAAATGCTGGAAAAGCCGGGAGTGTCTATGCGCGGACAGGAAGCGAGAGTATTACATAAAAACGGGCAATGGCGCTGGATTGAAGCCAATATCAAGAATATGTTCAATGACCCCGTGATTCGGGGGGTGGTGGATAATTTCAGGGATATTACGGATCGAAAAAAAACAGAAGAAGAAAAGGATTTTGAAAGGAGAGATAAAGAAGCATTAATCAATTCTTCCACTGATCTGATCTGGAGTGTACGAAATGACCTGACCCTGCTGGCGGCAAATAGTCGCTTTTTGGAAGTTTCCAAAAATTACCTTGGATTGGAATTTAAGATTGGTGAAGACATGCTGCCTCCATCTTTTTTTGATGAAACTGCCATTCAATATTGGACAAAGCTTTATGAAAAAGCATTGGGGGGTGAAGTGGTGGATGAGGAAATGCAGATTTCCTTGCCGTATTCAAACCAGCAGCGGTGGCTGAACATACGCATGAATCCCATTATAAAAGATTCCGCCATTATTGGTGTAGCATGTTATGCCGCTGAAACCACTCGCAAAAAAATCTATCAGGAAGAGCTGCTTCGAATCAATCAAATGCTCGCTGAAGCGCAAAAAATAGCTCGCCTTGGCTATTGGGAAGTGGATTTGAATAAAAATGAAGTGTTTTGGAGTGAGGAAACTTATTCCATATGGGGATTGTCACCTGAAATAAAACCAGATCTCGATTATTTTTATTCCACCATACATCCGGATGATCTTTCCGAATTTAAAACCTTGAATCAACAATCCATTCAGGAAGGAATAACACTTGATGCCATTCACAGGATCCTGCTGCCGGATGGAACTATCAAACATATTCATGAACGGGGGGGACTGGTGAAAGACAATACCGGCCAGCCCTGGAAATTCAAGGGCACTTCGCAAGATATTTCTGATGAAGTTAAACGTACAGAAGAATTTCGTATTTCCAATGAGCGGTTGGAGCTCGTGAATAAAGCAACTTCGGATGCTATCTGGGATTGGGATCTCAAACAGGACTCCCTATATTGGGGAAGCGGATTCAGTTCCATTTTTGGTTATGAACTGGGGGATAATTCGGTTGATCCTGCCCGTTGGGAATTACTGGTTCATCCCGACGATCGGTCTGCAGTTGTGAAACACCTCAATGAAAGTCTGGCTGATCCGGATGTGTATACCTGGATGAGTGAGTATCGCTTTATGAAAAACAACAACGAGTATGCATTCGTGCTGGATAAAGGCTTTATGATACGAGATGGAAAAGGTAAGGCCATACGAATGATTGGAGCTTTGCAGGATATCAGTTCAATTAAAGAAGCTGAGCGTATTCTGAAGGAAGAACGGAATACGATGCGGGCCATCATTGATAATATCCCGGATTATGTTTTCGTTAAAGACAGGGAGGGGCGGCATTTAGTTTGTAATAAAGCTCAGATTGATTTGTATGGAATGGATTCGGAGGAGCAGATGCTGAATCGTACAGTTGATGAACTGCTTGGGCAGGAGAAATCCAGCTCCTTTAAAGAGGATGATGAATGGGTATTCGAATCAGGAAATCCTTTATTTAATAAAGAAGAAAAATTATACCTGCCAGACGGTGGTATCCGCTATGGGTTAACAACAAAAGTGCCACTAAAGAATGATGCAGGGGAAGTAGTTGGATTGGTTGGTATTTCAAGAGATGTTACCACCCTTTATAAGAAACAACTGGAAGACCGGCTGGCGGCAGCAATAACTGCCAAGGTGCTGGTGAGTGAAGATATCAAACAGGCTCTTCAGGAAGTACTTGCCTTACTTGGGAATTTTCTGCATGCAGCTGTTGGTCAGGCCTGGATGTTGAATGAAGGACAATTGAAACTAATTCGTTCAGCAACCTGGGATTCCGAAGGGAATAAGCAGGAATGGCTGGATTCTACACGGGATGAAGTGTATCTGTCGCAGCATTATCTTGCCGAATACTGGAGAAGGTCCGAACCGGCCTACCATCTGAAGGAATTGCCGGAGAAGGCCGCCTGTTCACTTATAATACCTGTTCCATACCAGGGTAAATCCATTACATTACTTCAGTATTTCTATGATTCGAAACAGGAAGCAGATGAAGATCTCTTGGAATTCTGTGCTGCATTGGGATCCAAGATGGGAATTGATATCAAAACAAAGAAAAGTGAACTGGAACTCAGCCTGTTTTTTACTCATTGTCCTGATCCATTATGTATAGCCAGTTCAAATGGTTTTTTCAGGAAAGTGAATCCTGCATTTATAGATTTATTTGGATTTGAAGAGTCCTTTGTTTTATCCAATCCCATCTTATCGTTTATTCATCCGGAGGACACTGCTTCTGCGCTTACAATCATGGAAAATGCATTCTCCGGATTATTGGTAGAATCTTACGAAGTCCGTTTTAAAACAGCAAATGGACTATGGAAGTGGCTTACCTGGAGTACTTCTGAATTGTTTTATGAAGACGGGGTTGTTTTTTGTTATGGTAAGGATATTTCTGAGCTGAAAGAAGCTGAAAGAAACCTGGTCCGGTTTAAAAAAGTAATGGATAGTTCACGTGATGGGTTTGCGATTTATAATCCGATTACCAGAGAAAGTTATATGAATCAGGCCATGCAGCAGATGCTTGGCTACACAGAGCTTGAAGTAACTCAAATGGAAACTCCTGCTATCACACATGTTGATGAGCAACAGGCAAGAGAAATGTTTGATACGGTTTTTGGAGGTGGTTATTATACGGGAGAAATTCAGATTTATACCAAGGACGGAAGGATTGCTGATTTTTACCTGAGTGCCGGACCAATTAATAATGAAGATGGAAAGGTAGAAGCAGTTTACGGTGTGCATATGGACATTTCGGAACGAAAAAAATACATGGCTTCCCTGCTGGAAGCAAATGAACGTTATAATCTGGTGGCCAGGGCTACGAATGATGCTATTTGGGATTGGAACCTGGAAACCAATGAAGTAATAAGAACTGGGAATGGTCTTGAAAACCTCTTTGGATATGATAGCGTGGAAGCCAGTGCCGATCGTAATTTCTGGTTGAAACGGGTCCATCCGGAAGATTTGCAGGGAGTGCTGGACCGGAGAGAAATCTTTTTAAATACAGCTACTGCTTTCTATTGGGAAGACGAATATCGCTTTAAAAAGGCCGATGGTAAACTGGCGATTGTACTGGATAAAGGGTATATCATCCGTAACCAGCAGGGGAAAGCAATCCGCATGATTGGGGCAACCCAGGATATAACTCATCGTAAACAGTACCTCAATGAAATTATCCGGGTTAAGCAAAATCTGGATGCACTGATCAATAATACCGGCGATATGATCTGGTCATATGATTCCGAACTTAAACTCATTATTGGTAATGCTGCCTTTCTGCAGGCTTACCGGGAACTTTCTCAGGAATATATTGAAGAGGGAAGTCCGATTCTTGCAGAATCCCTGCCGGATTATATCAAAGATCAATGGGCTCCATTATACAGGAAAGGTCTGGAAGGTGCTGGCTTTACTACAGATCTTGTTTATTACAATGAGGAAATTGGTGAAGACCAATATTTGATGGTATCCTTTACCCCCATCCGAAATGAAAGAGAAGAGGTGGTTGGTGCAGCCTGCTTTGCCAAGGATATTTCTGAATTAAAAAAAGCCAATCGCAAACTGGAAGAACTAAACCAGGAATTATTGCATAATGCAGAAGAACTGGCGGCTTCCAATGCAGATCTGGAACGTTTTGCGTTTATTGCATCGCATGATTTACAGGAACCACTGCGAATGGTGTCCAGCTTTTTGCAGTTATTGAATCAGCGTTATCAGGATCAGTTGGATCAAAAAGCACATACCTATATCGAGTTTGCCGTGGATGGAGCAAAACGGATGAAGGAACTTATTCATGGCCTCCTGGACTATGCACGAGTTGGAAGTACGCTGGCTGAAGCGGTACCGGTGGATCTAAACCTGGTAATGCGGGATGTGCAAATATTACTGAAGGCCAAAATTGAAGAAACCAATGGTGTTATAGTAGCAGAACGATTACCAATCATTCAACATGCAAACTATACCCAATTACTTCAATTGATGCAAAACCTGCTGGGTAATGCATTAAAGTATAGGGGGGAGGCAGATCCGGTAGTGGAAGTTGGATTGGAGGATTCCGGAGATACCTGGACCATCTTTGTCAGGGATAATGGAATAGGGCTGGATATGCGGTATGCAGATAAGATATTTCTCGTGTTTCAGCGATTACATCAGCAGAGAGTTTATAGTGGAACAGGTATCGGCTTATCCATTTGTAAACGGATTGTTGAAAAGATGGGGGGTAAAATATGGGTAGAGTCTCAACAGGGAAAAGGAAGCTGCTTTTATTTCACAATTGTGAAGTAACTTAATATAAAATACCCCTAACCGCATGGCACCCATTCAAATTTTGTTGGTGGAAGATAATGAAGGCGATGTTGTTCTTACGCTGGAAGCATTTGAGAGTATTCGGCTGGTAAATGCAATAAATGTGGTAAATGATGGAGAAGAAGCCATTCAATACCTGAATAAGGAAGGGAAGTTCATGAAGGCAGTGGAGCCGGATATGATTTTACTGGATATCAATCTCCCAAAAATAGACGGGAAAGAGGTATTGCACTATATTAAGACCCATGATCGGTTTAAAGTAATACCGGTGGTAATCCTAACCTCCTCTGCTTCAGAAAAAGATATTTATGATACCTATGCAGAGCATGCCAATTGTTATATAACCAAGCCTGTTGATTTTAATAAATTCATTACAGTCATAAAATCAATTGAAACTTTTTGGATAAATATTGTACAATTGCCGGTCAAATCCAATTAACCGGCTATGGCAAAGAGGATAACGGAAGATGAATTTCTGGAAAGTTTGAATAAAGGTGATATGCCTGAAGGGTTAACAGTTTACCAGCAGTCCTTGTGGCAGGATGGAGCAGGTAACTGGGATACAGCACATACCCTGATTCAGGATCTGCCGGATAAAAATGCCGCCCTTTTACATGCCTATCTGCACCGGGTGGAAGGAGATCAATGGAATGCAGGATACTGGTATCGTAAAGCAGGTGAGAACATGCCCTCGTGCAGTCTTAAAGCAGAATGGAGTCAATTGGTGAAACGTTTTCTTGCATGAAAACTGCCGAACATCCCATTTATAACTGGCCTTTTGCCCTGGTATGCCTGAGTTCCCTGTTTTTTTCTGCCAGTTTTAATATGCTGATTCCTGAGCTGCCTGCCTATTTATCCAGTTTGGGCGGGGCCGAATACAAGGGACTAATCATTGCACTTTTTACCTTAACAGCCGGTATATCCCGGCCATTCAGTGGCAAACTCACCGATTCCATAGGTCGTATTCCTGTAATGGCAGTAGGTTCACTGGTCTGTTTTGTATGTGGATTTTTATATCCAATATTAACTTCAGTAGCCGGATTTTTATTGCTTCGGCTGGTACATGGATTTTCAACCGGATTCAAACCAACTGCAACTGCGGCCTATGTGGCCGACCTGGTACCTGTTTCCAGATGGGGCGAAGCAATGGGTATACATGGCCTCTGTTTCAGTACGGGAATGGCAATTGGTCCGGCTATCGGCAGTGCCATCGTTCAGGTTTATTCCATACAGGTTTTATTTTATGCCTCTTCTCTGCTAGCCTTGCTTTCTATTGTAATTCTTTACAATATGAAGGAAACCCTTCCGGATAAACAGCGATTTCATATACAACACCTCAAAGTGGGCAGGAATGATATAATTGAATGGAAAGTCTTTCCTGCTGCGCTTGTAACTCTTTTGTCCTATCTTTCTTATGGTGCTATTCTCACCCTGGTTCCCGATTGGGGGGATCATATCGGAATAAAAAACAAAGGCGTGTTTTTTATGGTATTTACCATCGCATCTTTACTGGTCCGTTTCATAGCAGGAAAATTATCGGATAGACGTGGCCGTGAGACTGTAATTCGGGGTGGTTTGATTATGCTGGTGATTTCATTACTTGTGATGGCTTACTGGCAGTCTACAGAAGGTTTGCTGGCTGGTGCAGTATGTTATGGGATTGCAACTGGTATTTTATCACCTGCAATCAATGCCTGGACAGTAGATATGAGCGATAAGGACAGAAGAGGTAAAGCCATGGCAACCATGTATATTGCACTGGAAGCCGGCATAGGATTGGGTGCCCTGATTGCAGGAACAGTTTATCAGGATCATCTGACCCGAATTCCCTGGCTTTTTTATAGTGCGGCCGGAATTACCCTGATCGCCATTGTTTATATGTATTGGAGAAGAAAAAATGCAGGAACCGATAGTAGAAGTTAAAGAAATTACGGCCATCGCCGGGGATCAGACAATTCTTTATCCCATCAGTTTATCCTTGCAGGCGGGGCACCGTCTTGCTATTGCAGGAGAAACAGGTTCCGGTAAATCAACCCTGCTCAAATCGATGGCAGGTTTGCAAAATCTGTCAGGTGGTGCTGTCTATTGGAAGGGCAGGAGAGTGGAAGAGCCCTGGGAGAAGCTGGTACCCGGACACCCATATATTGCCTATTTATCGCAGCATTTCGAATTACGGAATAATTACAGAGTGGAAGAAATTCTTTCCTATGCGGAAAAAATCACTGGGGAAGCTGCTGCTGAAGTTTATCGCTTATGCCAGGTAAATCATTTATTGAAACGGAAAACAGATCAGTTATCAGGAGGCGAAAGACAACGTATTGCGATGGCCCGTCTGCTGGTTGGAGCCCCCACTATATTTCTGCTGGATGAACCCTTTTCCAACCTGGATGCATTGCATAAACAAACAATGAAAGAAGTGATGCGTGATCTGGGAAATGCCATGCATATCACCTGGGTGCTTGTATCACATGATCCTGGTGATTTGCTCTCCTGGGCAGACGAATTGTTGATTTTAAAGGAGGGGAGAAGAGTGCAGCAGGGAAACCCTCTGGAATTATTTTTTAATCCGGTTGATGCTTACTGTGCCGGTTTGTTGGGCCCTTATTCTGTTCTGGGGAATAAAATTCTTCGTCCAACTGACTTTGAACTTGTTCCGGTTGAAAATGGGGTGCTAAGCGGAACTGTGCTTGGAATTGAATTTATCGGTTATGGGTACCTGCTTAGCGTCATTCTAAATGATGGACAAATAGTACAACTATTTCATTCGGAAACAGTTCCCCTTCAAAAGGCGGTTGGCATTCAACTCAGATAAATTATATTTAGAACTTTATTTCCTGCATCTATTCATGCCATATGACAAAAACGAAGTTCCAGCACTTATTTAGTATTCCTGTAATTGTAGCCGCACTCGGTTATTTTGTTGATATCTATGATCTACTGTTGTTTGGAATTGTTCGGATTCCCAGTTTGAGAAGCATGGGACTGGATGAAGCTTCTCTTTCATCAGTAGGAGCCTCCATCCTCAACTGGCAAATGACCGGACTGCTGATTGGAGGCATACTTTGGGGGGTGCTGGGAGATAAAAAGGGCCGGCTATCTGTTTTGTTTGGGTCGATCTTAACCTATTCGCTTGCCAATATTGCCTGCGGATTTGTAAAAGATCCGGATACCTACAAAATCCTGCGCTTTATCGCTGGCATTGGTCTGGCTGGTGAATTAGGTGCCGGAATAACCCTTGTTGCTGAGGTATTACCCAAACGCCTGCGGGCACTGGGAACCTCTCTGGTAGCCGGAGTTGGCTTATTAGGCGCAGTGGCAGCTTATTTTACGGTGGAATTATTTGATTGGAGAACAGCTTATTTTATTGGAGGCGGAATGGGAATTGCTCTGCTGCTGATGCGGGTAGGTGTATTTGAGTCGGGTGTTTTTTCAGCACTTAAAGAACATCGCCATATTAAAAAAGGTAATTTCTTCTCCCTGTTTACCAATAAGGATCGGTTGATCCGTTATCTGAAATGTATTGGCATGGGCCTTCCTACCTGGTTTGTAATTGGGATTCTGGCTACATTCAGCAATGAATTCGGAAGAGCTTTGGGCATCGAAACACCAATAGAACCGGGCTTGTCTATAATGTGGTGTTATGTTGGCTTATCCATCGGCGACCTGTCCAGTGGCATACTCAGTCATAAACTGGAATCAAGAAAAAAAGCAGTGCTATACATGATGCTGTTTACGGTGGCAGGCAGTCTGATCTATTTGTTTGCCGGAATAAAAACAGCCACAGGACTCTATGCAATAAGCTTGTTGATGGGCTTTGGGATCGGTTATTGGGCGATGTTTGTTACCATTGGTGCCGAGCAGTTCGGTACCAATCTGCGAGCCACAGCAGCTACCACCATTCCCAATATGGTTCGGGGAACAGTAGTAGGGATGACGACCCTCTATGCCTATTTTAAAGAAGGGTTTACCGTGATCCAGGCAGGTGCACTGGTAGGGTTGATTTGTTTTATTATCGGTATAACATCCACGATCACTATTTCTGAAACTCATGGGCGAGATCTTGATTTTCTGGAGGAATAATTATGCAACCGGTAACTATTAAAACCATTGCCGAAAAACTCGGATTATCCATAGCCACTGTTTCCAGAGCATTGAAAGATAGCTATGAAATTTCCGCTGCAACCAGAGAGAAAGTAAAACAGGCAGCATTGGAAATGGGCTACCAGCCCAATGTTAATGCCAGTGGTTTAAGGGCAGGATCCAGTAAAACAATTGCAGTAATGGTGCCGGAGGTGGAAAATCATTTTTTCTCTCAGGTTATTAGTGGGATAGAATCGGTGGCAAGGGAATATGATTACCATGTACTTATTTACCTGACGCATGAAGACCCTAAAAAAGAAGAAGCATTTGTGCATCTCCTTGGAAATGGAAGAGCAGATGGTTTGCTTATTTCAGTTACCCATAACCGGGATGGATATGCGCATTTGAACAGAATGGCATCAGCTGGCTTTCCCATGGTCTTGTTTGATCGCCTGGTTGAAGAAGTGGCTGTTCCGCATGTATGCACGAATAATGAAGCGATAAGTTTTGAGGCAACCAGTTTATTATACCAGCGGGGTGCAAAAAAAACGGCCTTCCTGGGATTGGATGCTGATTTGTTTATCACCAGAACCAGGCTGGCTGGCTACAAAAAAGCAGTTGAGCAGTTTGATCCGGGTGCAGCGCCACTTGTTTTTGCCGGAACCGGCAAACCCGAACTGGATCTTCCCCGCCTGAAGAATTTCCTTCACAAATACCAACCGGATGCTCTCTTCGGCGCTTCCGAATCAATGGCGCTTTTACTGTATGAGCTGGGCAGCCAGGAAAAATTTCATATACCAGACGATTATCAGTTGATCAGTTTTACCAACCTTTCTGCAGTTCCATTTTTGAATCCCTCTCTTACGGCTATAATTCAACCGGCGTTTGAAATTGGCAAGGAAGCAGCTGAACTGCTTTTTAAAGTTATAAAGAAAAAGAAAATATATTCCGCAGAGCAGAAAAGAGAATTGCCCTCCGCGATCCGATTGGCTGCTTCCATCCGCGCTCCATCCTCGTAAACGTTTGCATAAGTAAACTTGCCGGTAAGCGGTGGAAAGCGCAATTTTAGACCTGCGAATTTTCTTACCATACAAAAACTACGAAATGCTTGACAGGAGACGATTTTTGCGGCAATCCGCATTAGCTGGAGCAGGAGTATTGCTGGCTCCATCCTTTTTAAAAGCAGGAAGCGCTGCTAATTCAACCGTTGTAATTGGTGTGGTGGGTACCAATAGCCGGGGATTTTATCTGGCTAAATTGTTTGCAGCCATTGAAGGTGTAACAGTTGGTTATATCTGTGATGTGGATGAACAGGTATTGAATAAAACCCTGGCTGAAATTGAAAAACAAACCGGCAAACGTCCCAAAGGATACCGGGATGTCAGAAAAATGCTGGAGGAAAAAGACCTGGATGCCATTTGCATTGCAACTCCTGATCATTGGCATGCGCCGGCAACACTCATGGCTGTACAGGCAGGAAAGCATGTGTATGTTGAAAAGCCCTGTTCCCATAATCCAGCAGAAGGGGAAATTTTAGTTGCTGCTCAGGCAAAATATGGAAAACTGATTCAGATGGGTAACCAGCGCCGCTCCTTCCCCAAAGTGATGCTGGCAATGGAGGAATTGAAAAATAATGCCATCGGCCGGGTTTATTTTGCAAAGGGATGGTATGCCGCTAATCGAAAATCAATTGGAAAGGGAAAACCCGCTGCTGTTCCTTCACACCTCGATTATGAACTCTGGCAGGGCCCCGCAATTCGCAGAGCATACCAGGATAACCTGATTCATTACAACTGGCATTGGTTTTGGAACTGGGGAACCGGTGAAGCCCTGAACAACGGAACCCATGAAATTGATGTGATGCGCTGGGGATTGGGAGTTGATTACCCAACCAAAGTGGTATCTGCAGGTGGCCGATATGCCTTTCAGGATGATTGGGAAACACCCGATACCCAATCGATCACCATGGAATTCGCCAATAATACCGCCATGTTATGGGAAAGCAGGAGTTGCAATCCACATCCGATAGAAGGAAGTGGCAGGGGCGTGGTCTTTTATGGAGAAAAAGGAACCATCGTGATTCCGGGCGGCGATGATTATAAAATCTACAATCTTGACAATAAACTGGTAAAGAAAGTAGATACAGAAATCCAGCAGGTCAATGCTACCAATACTATGGGGATGGGAGAAAAACTGGATAGTTTGCATCTTCAGAATTTTGTGGACGCTATCCGAAATCAAAAAAAACTGACTTCTCCTATATTAGAGGGACATAAAAGCACATTATTGGCGCAATTGGGCAATATTTCCTGGAGAACAGGCAGTGTCCTGAATTGTGATCCATCCAATGGGCATATATTGAATAATAAGAACGCTGCCCGTTTATGGAAACGGGAGTATGCAAAGGGTTGGGAAATGAAATTATAATGAATAACACTACTATTATGCGCTATTTATTTTTGTTGGTGATTCTTAGTTTTCTTACTGCCAGGTTACATGCTCAGGTTGCTAAGGAACAATGGGTTTCTTTATTTAATGGAAAAGATCTGAAGGGCTGGAAGCAATTGAATGGAAAGGCTTCTTATGTAGTGAAGGATGGAGTTATAGTTGGTACAACCGTTTCCAATGAACCCAATTCATTTCTTGCAACAGAAAAAAATTATACTGATTTTATTCTTGAACTCGAATTTATGGTAGACCCTTCCATGAATTCCGGTATTCAGTTCCGTAGCGAAAGCAAGGCCGATTATCAGAACGGAAAAGTACATGGTTATCAGATGGAAATCGATCCATCCAAACGCGCCTGGAGTGGAGGGATTTATGATGAAGGTCGCCGTTTGTGGTTGTATTCGCTCGATTATAATGAGCCCGCAAAAACAGCATTTAAAAATAATCAATGGAATAAATACAGGATTGAATGCGTTGGGAAATCAGTGCGAACCTTTGTAAATGGAATTCCTGCTGCTCACCTGGAAGACAGTATGCTGACCAGCGGTTTTATTGCCCTGCAGGTACATTCCATTGGAAAAGACGAACAGCCTGGAAAACAAATCAAATGGCGGAATATCCGTATTCAGACAAGCAATCTCCAACCTAAAAAAAGTGAGCCGGTTTTTGTTGTCAATCTTCAGCCGAATACGCTTTCTGCCAGCGAAAAAGCGCAGGGGGTTGAACTGTTGTGGAATGGGGTGGATACCAAAGGCTGGAGAGGAGCACATAAAGATAAATTTCCTGAAAAAGGCTGGCAGATAAAGGATGGTATTTTAAGTGTTCAGAAAAGTGGTGGTGGCGAGTCCACCAATGGCGGCGATATTGTAACAGAAGAAATGTATGGAGCCTTTGAATTGCAATTTGAATTTCGAATTACACCCGGTGCCAATAGTGGAGTAAAATATTTTGTTACAGAGCAGGAACAAAGTTCCGGATCTGCTATTGGGTTGGAATACCAGGTACTGGATGATGAAGCTCATCCGGATGCCAAAATGGGGGCTGTCGGAAATCGGACCATGGCATCTTTGTATGATCTGATTCCTTCCTTAAAAATGAGCCAGAGCAGACGCAAGCCAGGTGAATGGAATAAAGGAATGATCCGCGTTTATCCCGATAATCGGGTGGAGCATTTTCTGAATGGGTATAAAGTGGTTGAATACCAGCGGGGTACTCCCATTTTTTATGCATTGGTAGCCCGCAGTAAATATGCCAACTGGAAAAATTTTGGTATGGCTGAAAAAGGACACATATTGATTCAGGACCACGGTGATGCGGTGGACTACCGGTCAATCAAAATATTAAGTTTGAAGTAGGAAGTAGGAAGTTGGAAGTGAGAGAACTTCCAACTTCCAACTTCCTACTTCAAATTTCCAACTTCAAAATTCAAACTTCTATGGGGGTTTTAAATGATTTCTCACTTCAGGATAAAGTAGTAGTAGTAACCGGCGGTACCGGTGTATTGGGTGGTGCTTTTGTTGAAGCCATCGCAGATGCCGGGGCAGCTGTTGGCATATTGGGCCGGAATGCCGCAATTGCGGAAGAAAGAGCCCAAAAAATAAGGACTGCAGGCGGTAAAGCCATCGCCCTGGTTGCTGATGTAATGAAAGAAGATGAACTGGTTAATGCAAAGAACCTCATCCTGAAAGAATTTGGCAAGGTAGACGGACTTGTAAACGGTGCCGGCGGAAATATGCCGATTGGCGTTTTACAGAACGAAGAAGATCTTTTCAAAATGAATCTGGAAGGGATGAAGACAGTGATGGATATCAATCTTTGGGGAACCATTATCCCAACACAGGTATTTGGAGCCACCCTGGCAGAAAATCCAACAGCCAGCATTGTCAATATTTCTTCCATGAATTCCAAACAGGCTGTAACCAAAGTATTGGGATATAACCTCGGAAAAGCGGCAGTTGATTGTTATAATGAATGGTTTGCGGTTGAGTTGGCGAATCGGTATGGTGACCGTATCCGGATGAATGCACTCACGCCCGGCTTTTTTCTTACAGAACAAAATCGTAAACTGGTTTGGCACCCGGACGGTACGCTTTCAGCACGCGGACAATCCATCATCAATAACACCCCTTTCAAGCGCTTTGGAAAGCCGGAAGAATTAACCGGTGCATTAATATGGTTATTGAGTGATGCTTCCCGTTTTGTAACCGGTTCACAAGTGGTAATTGATGGTGGATTCTCAATTTACAGTGGCGTTTAAATATTGATATGAAGGCACCTTACTTTAGTCCCAATAGTTTAATTCCAACCATGCGCTGGTTTGGAGAAAAAGATCCGGTTTCACTGGCAGACCTTCGACAGGCAGGCTGTACCGGTGTTGTAACTGCTCTTCATCATATTCCTAACGGTGAAGTGTGGACGAAAGAAGAAATAGAAAAGCGATTGAAATTGATTGAAGCAGCCGGATTGAATTGGGATGTGGTGGAAAGTGTTCCGGTTCATGAAGAAATCAAAACCCGCACAGGACAGTTTGAATTGCATATCCGAAACTACCGGGAATCTTTAATAAACCTGGGAGCCGCCGGCATCAAAACAGTTACTTATAATTTTATGCCGGTGATTGATTGGACCCGAACCGATCTTGAATATGTTGTGGCAGATGGAAGCAAGGCACTGCGTTTTGAACAGGCCGGTATTATAGCCTTCGATCTTTTTATATTGAAAAGAGAAGGCGCAGCATCGGATTATTCAACAGCTGATATTGAACGTGGAAAAGCCCTGTTTGCCAGCATGGACGATGCCGCAAAACATAAACTGGAACGGACTATAATTGCCGGATTGCCGGGTAGTGAAGCCTCTTTTTCTGTTGATCAGTTTCGGCAGGCAATGGAACCTTATAAAAACCTGATCCGGGCTGATTTGCAACAAAACCTGGTGCTGTTTCTGGAGGCGGTTTGTCCCATTGCAGAGGAAGCCGGCGTTCAACTGGTCATACATCCCGATGATCCTCCCTTTCCCATATTTGGATTGCCCCGGGTAGTAAGTACGGCCAGTGATCTCGAGCATCTGTTTTCGGTTGTGCCTTCCCGTGCAAACGGACTTTGTTTCTGTACCGGATCTTTCGGTGTGCGCGCAGACAATGACTTGCCAGCCATGGTTAAGCAGTTTGGCAGCAGAATTGGTTTTTTCCATCTCAGAAATACCCGTCGAAATGAATGGGGTGATTTTTACGAGGACAATCATCTCGAAGGAAATGCAGATATGCCGGCAATCATGAAGGAAATCGTTCAACTTCAGCAAAGGGAAACACGCCGTATACCCATGCGGCCCGATCATGGTCACCAGATGCTGGATGATCTTACTAAAAAAACAAATCCGGGTTATTCGGCAATCGGCAGATTAAGGGGATTGGCCGAGTTACGCGGACTGGAATTAGGAATTCAATCAATGAATAAAGAAATATAATTCATGGAGAAGCAATTGCAGCAATGGCCGGATGAGTCGTTTATTTTACAGAATGAAGCAGCGAGACGATTGTATGTTGATTTTGCAAAAGATCAGCCAATTATCGATTATCATTGTCATTTATCACCCGATGAAATTGCAGCCAATAAGCAGTTTGAAAACCTGACTCAGATCTGGTTAAAAGGAGATCATTATAAATGGCGGGCTATGCGGGCCCTGGGTGTATCTGAAGAATTTATAACGGGTACAGCATCTGATCAGGATAAATTTATGGCCTGGGCTAAACTTGTTCCGCGTACCATCCGTAATCCGCTTTTTCACTGGACGGTTATGGAAATGGCCAATCCATTTGGAATAAAACAATTGCTGAATGCATCTACCGGTGCCGGTATTTATGATACCTGTAATCAACTTCTACAAACACCCGATTTCAGCACACAAGCGCTTATTCGCAACCGTAAGGTAGAGCTGGTAGGCACAACCGATGATCCCTGTGATGATCTTGCTTATCATAAATTATTTGTACAGCAGAATGCCGGCTTTCAAATGTTGCCGAGTTTCCGGCCCGATCCCGTGCTGAATGTAAACAATCAAGCGTCATGGCTGGCATATTTAGGCAGACTGGAAGCAGTAACCGGACGATCCATCAACCAGCTTGATGATTTACTGGAGGCATTGGATGAACGTATTCAATACTTCCATAATCATGGATGCCGGGTGGCAGATCTTGGTCTGGTTCAGTTGCCTGATTTGATGCAGTTGCGTGATAAAAAACAGGTGGAGCAGGAATTTCGTCTGCTGGTAAGTACAAAAAATTACCAGGTGCAATCGCCGGATTCACTGGCCGGTTTCATTCTATTGCATATCTGCCGGAAATACAAGCAATTCGGATGGGTGCAACAATTTCACCTGGGTGCAATCAGGAACCTGAATACACGTCTGCTAACCAGACTAGGCGCTGATAGTGGCGTGGATTCCATTGGGGATGACCAGCAGGGAATTCGTCTTGCCCGCTTTCTGGATGCACTGGATCAGACCGATGAACTGGCCAAAACAATTTTGTACAACCTGAATCCCGCATTAAACGAAGTATTCGCCAGTATGACAGGCAATTTTAACGATGGTAGTATAGTGGGTAAAATTCAATTCGGTTCCGGCTGGTGGTTTCTTGATCAGATGGATGGCATGGAAAAACAATTGAACGCCTTGTCCAGTATCGGAATTCTTAGTTCTTTTATCGGGATGACGACTGATAGCAGAAGTTTTCTTTCCTATTCCAGACATGATTATTTCCGCCGCATACTTTGTAATCTGATTGGAACAGATATGGAAAAAGGCCTCTTGCCAATGGATTATGCATGGATGGGGACTATTGTTTCTGATATCTGCTATACCAATGCCCGAAATTATTTTGACCTTCCCTGATTTTTTTTCTTGCAGGATAGGGGTAAGTGAATGGATGATTGTCGGATTAGCAAATACGTTGAATCATGACAATCAAATCAATTCTGGCAGCCATGCTGCTTTTCCTGGCTAGCCTGGAACTCAGTGCGCAAAAGAATGAAACCCTTTTTAAGTCAAATGGCATCCGCAAATCCGGCGGTTATGGAGCAATTTCCAATAAGTTCACGCGTATCAATGGTGAATTCGCCAATATTAATGAAGTTTATGGTGGCTGGTATGTAAATCGTTCTTTCCTGATTGGGGTGGCCGCTTCTGCTACAACCAACCGGATGAATGTTCCGGAGGAGAATAAAATATGGGATGGCGAAAAAATGACCTACCAATATGGCCAATTCGGATTAATGACAGAATATGTAGTGGCCTCTACCAGGAAGATACATTTTGCAGTGAACCTTATTACCGGTGCCGGATTTATGTTGCAGTATGATCGAAGAGATTACGACGATTGGGAGGAGTATGACAGCCGCAATCCGAACTTCTTTTTTGTAATGGAACCCGGTGCCCAGGCGGAACTCAATCTTACCAATTGGATGCGTTTTAGTCCGGGTATTTCCTACCGCCGTGCTTTCGGTTCCAATAGCAAGGGCTTAAGTGATGATGACCTGAGTGGACTTTCAGCAAATGTTACATTCAAATTTGGACGTTTCTAGATAATTCAAATTCACCCGTCGGGTAAATTTACTGGCCGAAATACTGCACCTGGATCCGGATATCTCTGTTCCTGCCTTTATCATCAGTGCAGGAAATCTTAACCGGACCCGGTTCGGGTTGAAAAAATACCCGCTCTTTTGCAGCGGCCGATTTATAATAGCGGTCATTAATATACCAATGTACCCGCAGCACATCCGAAGCAGCCTGGCACTGAAGGAGTAATGGCTCTGGATTTGTTTTTTCCATCAGATAGTCGGTTCCATTCCGGGGAAAAAGAATGGCCGGTGCACCTTCCCTGAAAATTTGTTCACAGTCAGGGTTATGTGCGGGAACTTTTTTATAGCTGATTTTCCGTTCCTCCATCCAACGCAATAGTGATGGATCTAGTAGTGGGAACCGTTCTTTTTTATAGCCCGATGCAGGCAGGCATTGCATACAATAAGAATGATTTCCATCTGCACTCAGAAAGACCTCCCTGCTGTGTTCACAGGGTTGTCCGCCTGATACGAGTGGAATAAAATAATCAGTAATCAGTGATTCACAATATTCCCCAGGTGGAAGTCCGCTTGTGGCACAGACTTTCCGGATATCGCATTCAGATGGTTGTGTAAACCAGTCCTGTTCTGTATCATAATCGATTGAATTGAATAAGCGAAACAGCAGGGGAGTTGCAGTTTCAGCTCCACTCAGGGATGTGGCCCCTTCTCCTGAAAAATTCCCCACCCAAACCCCAATGGTGTAACGTTGATTATAGCCGATACTCCAGGCATCTCTTCGGCCATACGAAGTGCCGGTTTTCCAGGCTATCCTGGGCATCTTCTCCGTGCTTTGCCAGCTTAAAGGAAAATCAGGCCGGTTCACTTTTGATAATACCTGATTCAACATAAAGGCGGCCGCGGAAGAAACCAGCTTTTTCGATACCGCACTGCTGTCTTCCCTGTTATAGATCAGGGGGCGATATTCACCCTGGCGGGCAAAACTGCTGAATAATCCGGTCAGTTCTTCCAGACCGGTTCCGCAACCACCCAATACCATCGATAATCCCAGTTTGTTCCGGTCTATTTTTATCTGTTCAAAACCAATACCGGAAAGTTTATCAATCAACACATCTTTACCTAGTTTGGCTAAAGTTCGTACTGCCGGAATATTCAGTGAATGATCAAGTGCATATTCCATACTTACGGCTCCATTGAACTGCCGGTCGAAATTCTCCGGTGCATATCCTTCATAGTTGGTTGCTACATCGCTCAATATGGTTTTAGGAGTTAATTGCCCTGCATCAATGGCCAGTCCATATACCAGCGGTTTTAAAGTGCTGCCCGGTTGCCGGATGGCTGCCGCACCGTTTACCTGTCCGCCATCCGAAACATCATTAAAATCTGCAGATCCGATATAACTGATCACCTGCGCTGTTTTGTTATCAAGTACTATAACTGCTGCATTTCGGATCTGCTGGTAGCGTAATGGCCGAATATAATCAGCCACCAGTTTTTCTGCTTTTAATTGCGTGTTCAGATCGATATAGGTCTGATAGGAGGGCCGCCCGCTTTTTTTCAATTTATAGGAGAGATGGGGGATGAGTTGGGGGGCCGGATGCCGGAAGGCAGTCAAAGGCTCATCCAACGCATCCCGAATGGAGATTTCGCTGAAAATTCCGGATGAACGAAATCGTTGCAGCCATTTATTTCTCTCCATTATAATCCGATCATTATGTTTGCCCATTACCAATGAATTCGGCCGGTTTGGGATGACCGACAAGGCCAATATTTCGGCAAGTGACAGGTGATCCGGATTCTTTTGAAAATACAATACCGAAGCAGACTTTACGCCTTCAATATTCCCTCCATAGGGCACCAGATTCAGGTAAAGCTGAAGGATTTCTTTTTTGCTGTAGGTCCATTCCAATTGCAAAGCCCGGAATGCTTCGCCGATTTTTTTTAACCAGCTCCTGCTGCCAGGTTCCATGGCACGTGCTACCTGCATCGTTATGGTAGATGCGCCGGAAGTTCGTTTTAAATGCAGCAGATTATTCCAGGCAGCTCTGGCAACCGCCAATGGATTGATACCGGGATGATAAAAAAAATAGCGGTCTTCCTTTTCAATAATGGCTTTTTGCAGCAGCGGAGAAATTTCTTCGAGCTCTGTTTTCATCCGCCATTTTTGATCCGATGTTAAATAGGCATGAACAACCGAACCTTTATTGTCTTTAATGATGGTTGACCATTCTGGTTCCGCCGGCAGGGGAAATAGCAAATGCAGCAAAACGGTCAGTACTGCTAAAACCAGGATTGTCAGGATTGTTTTTTTTAATCGTTTCAGACGCTTCAAGTACTTGGATTGGTTTAACAAACTTACAGGTTTCCTATATTTTGATTTCGTTAAACTAACAGATACATTTGAGGACAATTCCAACCATTTATGCCTTTCCTAAAACGAATCCTTCTCTTTCTTTTTTTATTCATTTCCATGCTGGCCTGTAACCGAAAAGCGGTGGTGCTGGAATATACCAATGCAGAGAAAGAAGTGCTGCCGCTTCAAAACCTGGTATTCCGGTTTAATCATCCCATTGTAGCAGATTCCCTGCTCAACCAGTGGGACTCAACCGAATTCGTACAATTTGAACCTGCCATACCCGGACGGTTTCGCTGGGAACAATCCAACCTGCTGGTGTTTTCGCCTGCCAGTCCTTTGTTGCCGGCTACAACATACAAAGCCCGGTTGACATCTGCCGTACTGAAAGGTTCAAAATTTAACCAGATAGAAAAAGCAGAGGCACTGGAATTTACTACCCCACTGCTGAATCTCGATCAAACCAATACATCCTGGCTGCTGCCGGAAGATGGTGGTACTACTCCCTATCCACAGGTTGATCTTTATTTTAATTATAAAGTGGATGCCGCAAAACTGAAAGAGCAGTTAATTCTGAAGGAGGGCGACAAGCCCATTGCATTTACCCTATTGACCATTGGAAAAGATTCCAAAATTTCGCTTCGTTTGCAGGGCGTTAAACCGGAAGATAAAGATCTTTCCATCGCCCTTACTGTTGCCAAAGGTATAGTTCCGGAGGGCGGTCAACAGGGATTGAAAGAAGAACTAAAACAAAACCTCCTGCTTCCATCTCCCTTTGTTTTAACCATCAATGGCGTTCAATCCGAACACGATGGAACCAGCGGCAGAATTCTGGTGAGAACCAGTCAGCAGGTAGTGGAAGCCGGATTAAAGAATTTTATCAGCCTGGAGCCTGCCACCGCATTTCAGGTGCAACTGATGGAAGATGGGTTCATGATTACCAGCGAAACAATCAATGCAGAAAAAAGCTATCAGGTAAAACTGAAAAAAGGATTAAAAGGGGTATTAGGCGGACAATTAAAAGAAGATGTCACAGAGTCTGTTGCTTTTGGTGAACTGGAACCATCTGTTCGATTTGTAAATGGTAAAGCCAGTTATTTATCAGCCGAAGGAGCGCGTCATATTGAACTGAAGATTGTAAACGTTCCCCGTATCAAACTGGTGGTATCCAAAATTTACGAATCCAATCTGCTGGCGGCAAATAAATATGGATATTATCCGAAAGAGGCCAGTGGTGCATCTAACTATGACGAATATTATTATGAAGGGGATGGAGATTTCACTATGGGAGATGTGATTTATGAAAAAGAAATTGATACCCGTTCGTTGCCACGTATGGGGGGCTCCCAATTGCTTGAATTTAACCTGGAGGATCGCATCCCTGACCTAAAAGGTGCCTACCATATCAAAGTGCGATCCATGGATGATTACTGGGTGAATGACAGCCGGCTGATATCACTTTCTGATATCGGAATGATTGTAAAAGAGGGAAAGGAGAAGTTGGTTGTATTTACCAACTCAATCAAATCAGCCACCGCATTAACCGGTGTTAATCTGGTGGCTTATGGCGCCAATAATCAGGTGCTTGGTATGGGTACCACCAATTCGGAAGGGGTGGCAGAAATCGCCGTTTCCCGTAAAGATATAAACGGCTTCCGGCCTGCCATGATTATAGCAAAAACAGCCTCGGATTTCAATTATCTGCTGTTTGCAAATACCCGGGTAAATACATCCCGATTCGATGTGGGGGGTAAGCGCCTCAATGCAACCGGACTGGATGCCTATGTTTACACGGAAAGAGGGATTTACCGGCCGGGTGAACAAATTCATTTTGCTGCCATTGTACGTGATTATAAATGGAAAGCTGTTGCAGATCTTCCAGTAAAATGTAAGATTCTTTTCCCTACGGGAAAAGAAATGAAGAATTTCAGAAAAACACTTAATAAGGAAGGTAGTACAGATGGCAATATAAATCTTCCCGTGGCAGCCATTACCGGAACCTATCTGCTGGAATTATACAGTGGAAATGATGTATTGCTGGCCAGCCTGCCCATTCAGGTAGAAGAATTTGTTCCCGATCGTATAAAAGTTCAGACAAATCTGGATACCAAAGAATTGAAACCCGGTGAGACTACAACACTCTCACTTGAAGCTCAGAATTTCTTCGGTCCGCCTGCTGCCAACAGACGCTATGAAACAGAGATACAGGTGAAGCAGCTCCTGTTTTCATCCAAAAAATTCAGAAACTATCAGTTTGCCCTCACCAATCAGCAGAGTTTTTTTGATAAGAAATTTGAAGAAGGCAATACGGATGATCAGGGTAAGGCAAGTGTGGACTATACAGTACCATCGATTTATAAAATGATCGGTCTCCTGCAGGCGCGTTTCTTTACAACCGTGTTTGATGAAACAGGCAGGCCGGTGAGCAGGGTTGCACAGGCAGATATCAGTACCCAAAATGCTTTTCTCGGTATTGGTTATAATGGCTACGATTATTTTCCCCTGAATCAGGCGGTTAAATTTCCGCTTATTGCATTAAGTAATACGGAACAGGTGCTGAATGGTCAGTCTGCCAAACTGGAAGTGATCAAACAGGAATATCGCACGGTTTTGAGCCGGAGTGGTGAATACTTCCGGTATGAATCCCAAAAGGAAGAAAAAATTGTAGCAAGCAGTACAGTTACCATTTCCGGTGAAAATTCCAGTTACTCATTTGTGCCACGCTCTCCCGGAAATTATGAAATTCGTTTAAGCCTTCCCGGTAGTACAACCTATGTAAGCCGGTCTTTCTATAGCTATGGCTATTGGGGTGGTGATTATAGTTCCTTTGAAGTGGATACGGATGGGAATATTGATATAGAAACGGATAAGGCTACTTATAATCCGGGTGATCAGGTAAAGATTCTCTTTAAAACTCCCTTCAGTGGTCGTTTACTGGTTACAATGGAGCAGGATAAGGTTATTACCTATCAGTACCTGATTGTCGATAAACGCACGGCAACCGTTTCGCTTCCGATAACAGAAGAACATTTGCCCAATGTATTTATTACGGCAACCTTAATCAAGCCACACGAACTGACCGATATTCCACTTACGGTGGCGCATGGTTTCAAAGGGATAACAGTTTCGGATAAACGAAGATCCATGCCGGTTGAAATCTTCGCCGAAGCTTCCAGCAGATCAAAAAAAATGCAGACGGTGCGGGTGAATGCTGCTCCGGGAGCTATGGTCACCCTGGCTGCAGTTGATAATGGTGTATTACAGGTAACGGATTTTAAAACGCCGGATCCCTATGGGCATTTTTACGCCGATCGGGCATTGTCTGTTAATGCATTTGATCTCTATCCTTTATTGTTTCCAGAATTAAAAGCTACCCGAAGCAGTACCGGTGGTGATGGAGACCTGCGCATGGACCAGCGGGTAAATCCGATGCCGAATAAAAGAGTCAAAATTCTTTCCTATTGGAGCGGACTGGTAACAGCCAATGGTTCGGGAGAAGCCAGTTTCTCCGTGGAGATTCCGGCATTTTCGGGTGAAGTCCGCCTGATGGCCGTAGCGCATAAGGGAGACCGATTCGGATCTGCAGAGAAAACAATGAAAGTAGCGGATCCGCTGGTGTTGAGTACAGCTTTGCCGAGATTTATGAGTCCGGGTGATAGTATTGAAATCCCAGTAACACTCAGTAATACCACCGCTCAGTCCATTTCAGGCAAGGCGAAAATTAAAGCAGGTGGTCCGGTTGATCTGGGAGGTCAGTCTGAGCAATCCGTAACCATACCTGCCAATTCCGAACAGCGACTGGTATTTAAGGCCATGGCAAAACAGGCTATCGGTGAAGCACAGGTGAAAATTGAAGTGGCAGCCGGCTCAGCAACCTATTCAGAAGAAATTGATATTACCGTTCGGCCTGCATCAACACTTCAAAAAAGAACAGGAGCGGGTGTTGTTGCTGCCAATGGAACTGCCAGCATCAACCTGGGGAATCCTGATTTTATACCAGCATCAGTACGCTGCAAATTAGTGGTTAGCCGATCACCTGTTTTGGAATTGGGGACTGTATTGGAAAAACTCGTTAACTATCCCTATGGATGCACCGAACAATCCATATCTGCGGCATTTCCTCAATTGTATTTCGGTGAAATGACTGAGTTGTTAAAAAAGGGAGATGCCTCCAAAAAAACTGCCGCTGCCAATGTATTGGAAGCCATCCGGAAAATAAAAATGAGGCAATTGTACAATGGAGCATTGTCATTATGGGACAATGATAAAACCGAACATTGGTGGACCTCTATCTATGGAGCTCATTTTTTACTGGAGGCGAAAAAAGCCGGATTTGAAGTAGATCGATCCCTGTTGGAAACATTGTTGAGTTATATCAACCAGCGTCTGGGGGCAAGGGTAACTGTGAATTATTACTATAATACCAACCAGCAAAAAAAGATTGCACCAAAAGAAATGGCGTATAGTCTTTATGTGTTGGCATTGGCAGGGAAAGCCAATATTTCCAGTATGAATTATTATAAATCAAAACCGGAATTGCTGAGCCTGGATTCTAAATACCTGCTGGCGGCGGCTTATGCGCTGGCTGGTGATAAGAATCGGTTTACTGAGTTATTGCCGGGAAGTTTCTCCGGAGAAGAAGCCATCGCGGAAACAGGTGGAAGTTTTTATTCTGTTTTGCGGGATGAGGCCATTGCACTCAATGTGTTGGTGGACGTGAATCCAATGCATCCGCAGGTTCCGGTAATGGCTAAAAGCCTGGTGCAACGGTTCAAACAAAGAAACTGGTACAGTACACAGGAAGCAAGCTTTGGCTTCCTGGCACTTGGCAAACTGGCAGCAAAACAAAAAGCGTCCAATTCAACTGCTGCCATTCTTGCCAATGGGAAATCCATAGGTACCATGAACGGGAACACAAGTACACTGAATGCTGCTGCATTGGGAACTGGTACGGTTCAGATTAAGGCAACAGGCGGACCAGTATATTACTGGTGGGAAGCAGAAGGTATCAGTGCAACGGGATTCTATAAAGAAGAAGATCAGTACCTGAAGATCAGACGGGCGTTTTATGATCGTAATGGCCGGTTACTTACAGGAAAAACATTCAAACAAAATGATTTAATCATTGTGCAGCTGGCGTTGGATAAAACTTATTCGGGAACGATTGAAAATGTGGTACTCACTGATCTGCTGCCAGCCGGATTTGAAATTGAAAATCCGCGTACCAAGGATATTCCTGGAATGGATTGGATCAAAGATGCATCCGCACCCACTTCGCTTGATGTGCGGGATGACCGGATTCATTTATTCGTGGATGCCAACCGAGCAAGGCAGGTATATTATTATGCGGTGCGTGCTGTTTCCCCTGGCGTATTCCAACAGGGGCCAGCCAGCGCAGATGCTATGTACAACAGTGAATATCATTCATATCATGGGGCGGGAAAAATTACTATTACAAACAGATAATGGCAACAGATATAATTGGGGCAGACCTGGTGGATGCTATTCGGGATCGTGCAAGAGAGGCTGAACTCAGGGGGAAGTTGGCAGATGAAGATTGGGCTCTGGTTCAACAGCATAACTGGTTGAATCTATATTTGCCGGCAGAGCTGAAAGGGCGTGGCTTTCCCTTTCCAGATTCGCTGGATTATCTGGAACAGCTTGCTTATACCGATGGCTCACTTGGCTGGACCATTACCCTTTGCAGTGGAGCGCACTGGTTTTTGGGGTTCCTGGATGAACAGTTGCGGGCTTCGCTTTTTATAAAAGATCGCTTATGCCTGGCTGGTAGCGGAGATGCAGGTGGTTCCGCCATACCTCTGGATGGTGGTTACTGGGTGGAGGGCAGCTGGCCACATGCAACAGGGGCGGGGATGGCTACCCATCTTACGGCGAATCTTATACTGAATGGGAGGGTTTTCCCTTTTCTTTTCTATGCAGATGAAGTGGAGCTTTTTTTCAATTGGACAACCATGGGAATGAAAGCAACAGCCAGTCATGGTTTCCGTGTAAGGCCCCGATGGATTCCTGGCAATCGCATCTTTTCTATCGAACCTGAAAAGGCAATCTGTCCCGATCCGGTTTTTCAGTACCCGTTTGAATTGATAGCTGCCTATACGCTGGCGGTTAATATTACAGGCATGGCTATGCGATTTAAAGAATTGGCAAATCAATCCGGAAAATCGGATGATATAAGATTTGAAATGGAAAGAAAATTACTATTTGAAAATGCTGTTCATCATTGGCAGGTGGTGAAGGAGGGAAGCGTAATTCCACCTGAAACTATAAAGCAAACAACTGCAACTGCCAGAAATTTAACCGGAATTGTTATCCATCTTGTGCAGGATTTATACGCAGGTATGGGATTATCTGCTGCAAAGGAGGAATCCGAAATCAACCGCATCTGGCGAAATATTCATACCGCTGCTTTGCACCCGTTATTAAGGAAGATTCCCTAAGGAAAGTTGGGTATAGAGATAAGCACAGATTCGTTGAGACATATCCCTCCACCTTTTACGTGCACCAAAACCACCCCCCAAAACCGGATTAAAATGTTTATGTAATTCATGCCCACTATTGACATAGATATGTGCATAATGAGGAATGCCGGAACGTCTGGCCTGTCTTACAATAATACCTGTTCCAAAAAATGGGCCGGCTGAATTATTGGAGGGTACAACCCGATCGCTGCTGCCGTGAATGGAAATTATCGGAACCCGGCAGCTAGAGATCCAGCTACTGTCGTAAATCGATCCCCACATATTGATAGCTGCCAGTATCTTATTTGGATTATGGGTGGTATCTGCTTGTTTGCTGTCGGGCTTTTTTAGGTAGGAAGCAAATTCCGCTTCACTGGTACAAACCTCATGCAGGGCCATCATTCCGCCTGCAGAATTTCCGGCAAGTAGGATGCGGGCAGGATCAATCCGGTATTGTGCTGCATTCGCCTTGAAATAATCAATAGCAAGTTGCAAATCTTTCAAGGCATCATAACAGCCTTCTGCCAGGTCTTCAAATTTCGATAAGGGCTTTTTTTTGCTTTTACGATAATTGATGGAAGCCACGGCGTAGCCTCTTTTCGCAAATTCACGGGCCCAGAATGGGGTGCTGTCGGATGATTTATTGCCGAGTTTAAATCCGCCGCCATGCATGGCAATGATCAACGGTCTTAACAATACCGTATCTTCTTTGGAGGCATACCAGTCGAAATGGTGATGTTTTTTTTTGATACCCTCCATTTGCTGCGGATAGTAGGAGAGGTTTCGGGTCCGTTGGATTTTATCGTATTGAATGTCTTTGTAGCGATGGTTGTTTTTCGTTTGCGCCTGGCTGTGAGTCAGTGCAGCATAGCATAGAATACCTGTCAATAAAAGACGAAAGGGCATAGGCTGATCAGTTATCGGTAAGAGATTGGGTTACCACTCCGAATTCAAATTGCATTTCATTGAGTCGGCGATACAGGCCATCTTTCGCCATTAATTCCAGGTGGGTACCGGATTCATGCACAATGCCTTTATCCACCACCATAATCAGGTCGGCATTACGGATAGTTGATAAGCGATGAGCAATTACAAAGGAAGTGCGTCCCTTCATCAGGTTTTCCAAAGCTTCCTGTACCAGTTGTTCACTTTCACTGTCGAGTGAGGAAGTGGCTTCATCCAGAATCAGAATTGCGGGGTCCTTTAAAATGGCGCGCGCGATAGCAACCCGCTGACGCTGTCCGCCACTTAACTGAATTCCGCGTTCACCTACAATGGTTTCATACTTATCCGGAAAAGCATCAATAAACCGATGGGCATTCGCTTTTTTTGCAGCCTGCACAATTTCTTCATCGGTTGCATCTGGTTTACCGTAGGCAATATTTTCCCTGATACTTCCCCCAAATAATAATACATCCTGCGGAACAAAGGCCATTTGGGCCCGAAGTTGTGATAGAGGAAATTCAGCAGCCGGACGGCCATCGAAGGAAATGAGACCACTATCTGGTTCATAAAAGCGAAGCAACATTGAAACAAGTGTGGATTTACCTGCTCCACTTGGTCCAACGATGGCTACCTGCTGGCCATTGCTGGCTGCCAGGCTCAGTCCTTTCAAAACAGGCGTATCTTTTCGGGATGGATAACTGAAGTGAATGCCATCAAAACGCACATCTCCCCGGATACGATTTTTATGTTCAATTTGGATGGGTTCCAAAGAAACGGGTTCGCTTTCACTTCTTAAAATTTCCCGGATGCTTTCTGTAGCGCCCAATGTTTTCTGCAATTGAGAAAACATATCGGCAAAACCGGCAAAAGTACCACCCACAAACATGGAAAAAATAACAAACATGGTAAGTGCACCCAGTGAAAGTTGATTGGATTGAATCATGTTAGCTCCATACCACATCACAAAGGCGATGGCACCAAAAACGCTGAAGATCATAAAAGAAACAAAAGCACCTCTATAGCGTGCATTGGTAATAGAGGTGTCAACTACGGCTAATATGCTTTTTACATATCTGCTGATTTCATGAAACTCACTGGTGAAGGCCTTTACTACGGTAATGCCCTGAAAAGTTTCCTGAACAATGGTACCGCTTTCTGCGAGTTGATCCTGGGCTCGCTTGGCCATTTTACGAATTTTTTTGCCGAAGAATACTGCGAGAATAGCAATTACCGGAACAACTCCCAGCATTACCAAAGCCAGTTCCGGACTGATCCAGAAAATAAAAATAAGACCGATTACCAGGGTGAAAATTCCTCGTAAAAATTCAGCCAGTGTAAAGGAGATCGCATCCTGAATCTGTGATAAATCAGAAGAAATCCGATTACTGAGTTCACCCACTCTTTTCTCGGAGAAATAGGACATTGGCATGCTCAGCAACTTGCTGTATACATCTTTCCGCATACCGGCCAGGGAACGTTCTCCCACCGCGGTCAGCAGGTACACCCGCATGTAGGAAAAAAACATCTGGAAGCTGAGCGTAATGAATATCAGGAGTAAGGTGGTATTTAAACCCCAGCTTACATTTCGTAACTGTTCACCAAAAGGCAGGGCAGAAGAATTGGCAGGCACCACTGCACCTCCTGCGCCAGGTACTGCGGCATCAATCATTTTCCCGAGGAATAATGGGAAAAGACTGGTGGTTAATGCAGAAAGCGCTATGAATACCAGGCTCAGGATAAATTGACCCCGGTACGGCCGGAGATATTTAAATAGTACCAGTGCCTGTTTCAGCGATTCTTTGGAAATTTTAACTTTTGGCCCCTCATTCGACTCGTCCTCCTTGTTCCTATACCGTCCTCTTGCCATATTTTTACGTTTCTGGTTAATTGACCGCAAGATACGTCAGCAACCTGCTTAATTGAATCAATATGCTTCTACGAATTACAGTTCTGTCCTTTGTTTTGTTGACTTATGGCCTCACCGCCTGCTCCCAGCAACCGAAAATCGATTTTGAAGCCTATAATCCTCCTTCCACGCTGGTAGTACCGGAAAACCCGGTTAGTAAGGCAAAATATCCTTTTATTGACGTGCATAATCATCAATATCGCATGGGTTCAGGAAGTTTGTCAGGATTGATTACCGATATGAATGCACTCAACCTTAAAATCATGGTGAATCTCAGTGGGGGCAATGGAGACGGACTTAAAAAGATGGTAGAGAATGCCCGCAGCCAATACCCGGGCAGGTTTGTGGTTTTTCATAATATTGATTTTTCGGGCATAGGTGAACCGGGCTGGAGCGAAAAAGCAGCCAAACAGGTGCAGGAGGATTACAATAATGGCGCACGCGGACTGAAAGTGTTCAAGAATCTTGGTTTTTCTGTGAAAGATAATAAGGGTAGTCGGGTGCCGGTTGATGATCCACGACTCGACCTTATTTGGAAAAAATGCGGGGAATTAAAAATGCCAGTGCTGATTCATACAGCTGATCCCGAGCCTTTCTGGGACGAACTCAATAATGACAATGAGCGACTCCTGGAATTGTACACACATCCCCGCAGAAAACGGAGTGGCTCTGATCCTGCACCATGGGAAGAGCTGATAGCCGAACAACACCGGATGTTTCGTAAGCACCCCGGAACAACGTTTATAGCTGCCCATTTTGGATGGTATCCAAATAATCTGAAGAAACTGGATTCACTTATGACGGCCTTGCCCAATGTGGTGGTGGAATTTGGGGCGGTAATTGCTGAATTAGGCCGTCAACCCCGTACGGCCCATGATTTCTTTATCAAATACCAGGATCGGATACTTTTTGGAAAGGACAGTTGGGTGCCTGCTGAATATGCCACCTATTTCAGAGTGCTGGAAACGGCCGATGAATACTTTCCTTATCATAAAAAATACCATGCTTTCTGGCGGATGTACGGACTTGCACTGCCGGATGAGGTATTGAAGAAAATCTATTACAAAAATGCGCTTCGGATCATTCAGGGATTGGATGCCAGTCTGTTTCCACGGTAATTAAATGAAAATCCGGGTACCTGTACCAACTGCATTGTAATTTTCTCTGAATTCCTTGGGGGTGCAGTTTTTTTTCTTCTTGAAAACCCTATTGAAATTGGACATATTGTTGAATCCGCAACGATAGGCAATTTCACCAATGGTATGTGTAGTGTCAATTAACATTCTGGTTGCATGTCCCAATCGGATATCAATCAGGCTGTCAATAAAATTATTACCTGTTCTGGCTTTAAAAAATCGGCTGAAAGCGACATCTGACATGTTGACCAGTTTGGCAAGTTCAGAAAGTGTAACGGGTTTATCAAAATTTCCATTCAGGAAATCCATAGCCTTTTCTATACGGCGACTATTATAGGTGAAATGTTCCGTATTGTTAAAGCTTGCATCTGAGAGAATACGCATGTTTCGGGAGGTAGATAAATCATGCAGAATGGAAAATAATTCCAGGACGGAATCAAACCCGTTTTTCTGATTTAGTAAGCGAAGCCTGTCAGACAATTGGCGGGCTGTTTCCTGGGAGAAAAGAATTCCTCTTGCTGATTTTTCCAACATGGCCCGGATAAAACTTAACTGGTTCCGACGTAAAAATTTATCATCCAACAGGTCCTTGTGAAACTGAATGGTAACTTCTTTGATTTGCGTGCTTTCGCATTTGTTATTAAACCAGCCATGTTGTAAATTGGAACCTATCAATACCAGTTCAAAGTCCCCGATATCCTCCATGTGATCTCCAATAATTCGTCTTGCGCCGGCAGCATTTTCAATAAAATTTAATTCAAACTCTTCGTGATAATGTAACGGAAAGTCAAATTCTTTTTTTGTACGGGAAAATAGTGTAAAGCAATCACTCTGTGTGAGCGGTGTAATCTCTTTAAGCAGATCGTTTTTCATATGACTTCAGGCAAAATAGTATTAATCAAAAGAAAGATACGAAAATTCAGTTTAGAGTAATATTTGATTAAAATAGTATTAATAATCTGTCGAAAATAAAATACCCGCGCCTAAAAGGCAACGGGTAAGTTGTAGTTGATTGTTCAGGGTAACCAGGGCCTATAACTGTTTGCTGTCTTTTGATTTTACAATCTTGCGTACTGGTGTATTTCCTCCACCATTCAGGGTCAGGTCAACCGGTTTATTGGTTATCCAGTTGCCACGGGTGAAATCAGGAATATCCATGCTTTTGCTGCGGTTGTTAACGGATTGGTTGGAAAGAGGAATAACCGAACTCCATAAGGCTGCATCGTACACATCCTGATCAAGTGGCAATCCATTGCGAAGGCAATCGATCAGTCGCCAGTCCATAATGAAATCCATTCCCCCATGTCCGCCTACACCTTTGGCAATTTCACCAATATGTTTAACGATTGGAGGGGTGTATTTTTCTTCCAGTGATTTGAATTCTTCCTCTTTTATCCAGCTATGACCGAAGGCGATTTTTGCCGGACTTGGCCATTTTTGTGCAATCCCTTTAGTACCGCTCACGAGGTGAATTCGGGAATAAGGTCGGGGGGAGCTTACATCATGTTGTATCAAAATGCTTTTTCCCTTATGGGTGCGAATCAGGGTATTGTTCATATTGCCCCGATATTTTTGATGAACATAGGGTTCGAAGAATGCATCTGTTTTTGCCAGTTCAGCTGCTTTTGCGCCCATTGAAAAATCATTGGTAGACATAGAGGTCAGATAGTCGAACTGATCACCCCTGTTGATATTCATGCACTGTGCAACTGGCCCTAGTCCATGGGTAGGATAGAGGCTGCCATTCATGCGGATATTTTCTTTTAGTCGCCACATATTGGCATATCCTTTTTTACTGAAATTCAGGTCCAGTAAATCATGATTATAAGCACCTTCTGCATGGAGTACTTCACCAAACAACCCATTGCGCGCCATATTTAGTGTGAGCAATTCGAAGAAATCATAGCAACAATTTTCAAGCATCATACAATGCTTTTTGGTGCGTTCGGATGTTTCAACCAGTTGCCAGCATTCATCTATACTAAGCGCTGCAGGAACTTCGGTAGCAGCATGTTTGCCATTGTTCATAGCGTATACAGCAATGGGGGTGTGGAGGTCCCATGGAGTGGTGATATAAATGAGGTCGATGTCTTTCTGGTCGCATAATTGCTTCCACCCGTTTTCTCCGGAAAATTCTTTTGCTTTTGGCAATCCGGCTTTTGTCAGAATCTGTTGGGCAGCACTTGCTCTTTCAGGATATAAATCACAAAGTGCTTTAATCTCCACGCCTTCGATATGACTCATGCGTTCAACTGCACCCGGACCACGCATTCCCAGGCCAATAAAGCCAATTCGGACTTTATCAAGTTTGGGTGCAGCATAACCACACATATTAAAAGAAGGAGAGGAGTTGGCAGCAGGATGCTTGTACTCTTCCGAACGGTCATTACCCAAAACAGGCCAGCTGCTGACAAGCGCACCGGTACCCAGGGTCAGGTTACGTAGGAACTTTCTTCTGTTTGAACTCATTTTGCTTTATTTAGGTCGTGATGGTTGATGTATCGGTTGAGGATTTCCGTTAGTTCGGGTTCTTTTTTATCCAGTTCCTGTAATAAACGGATCTGATTTTGGGTGCGGTGAAGATTATGATCTGGATATTTTGCTCCATAATAACGGTCCAAATTCAGGTAATCAGTCAGAAAACGGATGGCCTGCATATAGATCATGAATTTTCCTGCATAAATAAATGCCTGTTTTTCCGAGGTCGTCAGAATCGACTTCATTTCGGATAAATAGCCTTTTACGATTGCTTCAAAAATATCTGTCCGTATGCTGATTTTATTAAGATCGGTTTCTTCTTCACTGGCTGGTGACAAATAGGTTCTAAGCATATCACCAACATCACTGATGAAATAACCTGCCATAACAGTATCCAGGTCTATAACACAAAGCCCTTTATTGTTATTATCCAGTAATACGTTGCTGATTTTTGTATCGTGGTGGGTTACCCGCTGATGAAAATCAGGGTTTTTACAGATGGCCGCGTATGCAGTTACAATTCCGGACTGTGCCTGGAGGTAGCTGATTTCAGGTGCAGCTGTCCGTATACGGGTGCTATCGCCCTTTTCTACTGCTGTCTCAAATTGACTATATCGCAAACTCAGGTTATGAAAATCAGGAATCGTTGTATGGAGTTTGTTTGTATTCATGCCTTCCAGCAAAGCAGTGAACCGTCCGAATTGTTTAGCCGCTTCAAAAGCCTGTGATGGTTCAGATACAACATCAATACTATGTGAATGCTGAATAAATGGCATAAGTCGGAAATACCCATCCGCTTCTGATATCGCCAGTTCCTGATTGTCCAGGGTCTTGATTGGTTCTACAAATAAATAGTCGGGATGATGAATTTTTAGAAAACTTGCAATTTCCCGTACGTTGAACGCAATCAGTTCAGGTTGTTTGAATACCTCTTTATTGATGCGCTGCAAAATATAGGTTCCGGACTGACCCGTTACTTTCCAGGTTGAATTGATTAAACCTGATCCAAAGGCCTCAGTGGAGAGGTTGGCTGTTTCTTTTAAATAGGCTGGTAAAATCTTTTGTTCCATTGTTGATTAACCGGTCAAGTCCGATTCCTGATCTAACTTAGGATTAAGATTTGAGCTTCAGCCATGCAACCGTTTGACTTATTTTTTTTGATTGTTCCAATTACACTTATTCTGCCTGCTTTTTCCAGTTTTTTTTCTGAGCATTCAGGTACCGGTCAAAAAGCATGAGTCCCAGTACAATATTCACCATCATGAAAATATTCACAAACTGATTATTAAATACACCGGAGAAATCAATCCTGCTCCAATCGAAGCTGCTGTTGCCCGTATTGCCGCTGCTCCAGTTGACCTGTGCGATGGCATAAATCAGGAAGCCTACAATTACGGTAAGAAAAAAACCGCCGATTCCATAAATGATCTTTTTATTGATATAGGTGCTGGCAGCCGGAGCAATATGGATGCGGGAAATTTCTTCCATTACATTTTTAGTGAATCGCATAGACGGCGATTCCAGTTCCAGGTGGTTGGCCAGATCTTTATGAACAGACAGCAGGGCCTGGTATTTTTCCCGCCATTCCTGCTGGGTTGCGATCAATTCTTCGATAACGGATTTTTCTTCCGGTAACGATATCCCGTCTATGTATTCCCATAAGCGGGCTTCCATTTCATTTTCACTAAACATAGTTGGAAATTTTAGATGTAAGATTTTAGATTTATGATGTAAGATCGCGTACTTCCTGGGGGAAGAATTTTTCCATTTTATCCCGCAATCGTTGTCGGGCCCGGTGCAGTCTCACTTTTACTGCATTTGTTTCCTGACCCAATATCTGCGCAATTTCATCCAGGCTTTGTTCGCCTTTATAAAACAGCGTAATCACCTGTGCATCATCTGGAGAAAGCAGTCCGATTGCCTTGTTTACCATAGCCAGTTTTGATTTTTGTTCGATCTGGTTAGCCCTCATTCCACTTTCCACCTGTTCCGCATGTGCCATCACTTTTTCATTATCCAATGAATGCACTTCCAGCTTTTTCTTTCTTAAAAAAGTCAGACAACTTGTGGTTGTAATGGTATAGAGCCAGGTACTGAATTTGCTTTCACCCCTGAAATCAGCCAGACTTTTATAGGCTTTCACAAAAACATCCTGGGCAACTTCTTCCGCATCTTCCCGGCTGGTCAGGTATCTCAACACTATTGTAAATACATAGTTCTGGTATTTGGTTACCAACGGACCATAGGCCTGATGGTCGCCATTTTTAACCAATACTATGAGTTCGTTATCCGGTTGTCCTGGTTGCATTACTGGTGATAGGACGATGGGTGGTTGAATTGGGTTACAGGAATTCTGACCTTTTTTCAAATATAATAAAGTTGCCGCCCTCTTCCTCATTTTCCCTTACCCCAGCTCCTTTTCCTCCTCTTTCTTAAAATAATCCGTACTGCCTGTAACCTACCTGAACAACTGCTAGTCCTATGTTCTGTAACCAGTTCAATGAAAAAAAATCTTAACTGCTGTAACCTGGATCCGGATGCGGTAGTCAAAGAGAACAGAAACAAATTAACCCCTCAAATAAAACAAATTGTATGCAAACTGCAGAAGTATTAATCCCGATTTTGGTTCCTCTTGGAGCATTTGCCCTGACTTTTGGCATTATTTATCTGAAAAGTCGCGAAAATATGGCAATGATTGAACGCGGCATGAATCCCAAAGAGTTCGCTAATCGTCCGGCTCCTTACCGTAATCTCAAAAATGGTCTGCTTTTCATCGGTGCAGGTATTGGTTTAGCACTGGCTTACTTCATTACCCAATATGTTCTCCACGATGAAGAGAACCCGGCTCTTTGGTTTGCTTTTATTGCCATCGGCGGTGGAATTGGTCTGATCAGTTCTTATAGAATTGAGAAAAGGGAATTGTTGGACAAAGAAGGTGAAAGGTGAAAGGTGAAAGGTGAATGTGGTGAATGAAGTGAATAAGGTGAAGAGGGTGAATTGTGAGAAAGCTGCCCATTCACCCGTAATCTCTTCGAAAACCTTAAAATCCCCCCCTACACAAATTTTATACTTGTTGGGCTGATTGGATTGACATCGTTTATTTAAAGTCCAGATATGGAAGTAATAGTTGAAGCCTGATTATTACATATTAAAAAAGCACCCGATTGCGGGTGCTTTTTTAATATAATGAAGATTGTCTAACAATTAGCCCCGCTGGATATTCACCCTTCCTGATGCACATTGTCTCATTTCTCACCTTTCACCTCCTTCACCTCCTTCACCTCCTTCATCGCTTTCTTCACCATTTCATCCTCCGCATTCAGGACCTGAAAATAGCCATTGCTTCTCCAGCGATAGCGGGCAATCAGGGCCTTCATGCGTTCGGAAAGGAAATCACGGTCAGCGGCGGAAAAACTGCCAATTTTTATGCTATCCTGTTCAGCCAGCTTTTTAAGTCCTGCCCAGTCATTTTCGGTAAACTGAATAGCTTGATTATATGCGCCAGGAGTTGGGTATGCATCAACAGTCTTGCGATTTCGTACATAGTACAAATAGGTATAATTGCCGATGGTATTGTTTCGGTATAAATCGGTAACCGAACTGGATAGAAGCGTCGTGTCAGCTCCTACAAATTGATCAGGAGCTATTCCCCCACCTCCATACACAACCCGGCCTCCGCTTGTTTTGTACTCTTTGCCATTACTGGCATGGATGCTGTCGGCAGAAACCATCTCCCCATTTGCATAACGCTGGTGCAAATCATCCTGATACTGTTCAACTCCTTTGTCATAGGGCTTTTGGATGCTACGGCCGGAGGGGGTATAATAGCGGGCAACTGTAAGCCGAAGGGCAGACCCATCACTCAATTGGTATTGTTCCTGAACCAGCCCTTTACCAAAGCTGCGCCGGCCAATAATAGTAGCCCGATCCCAATCCTGCAGGGCACCCGCCAGTACTTCACTGGCAGAAGCCGACTGTTCATCCATCAGGAGTACCAGTTTCCCTCTTTCAAAGAGACCGGCACGGCGCGCCCGGTATTCCTGACGTGGCAGGTTATTGCCTTCTGTATATACGATCAATTTATCACCATCAAGAAACTCATCTGCCATATCAATTGCCTCTCCCAGGATTCCGCCACCATTGCCTCTCAGATCTAAAATCAGGGATTTCATCCCTTCAGCCTGTAATTTTTCCAATCCGGCCATGAATTCCTCATAGGTAGTTTCAGAGAACTTACTGATTCTCATATAACCGGTACCCGGTTCAACCAGATAAGATGCATCCAATGAGGGCAGGGGAATGGTACCTCTTGTAATTTTAATCGTTTCGGGCTTTCCATTCCTTAAAATGGTTGTTGTAACAACGGATCCGCCCGGACCGCGAAGCAATTCCTTGATCCGATCAGTACTTATTTTGCCAATAACCGTGGTGTCGCCCACTTTCAGGAATTTATCGCCCACCTGCAGACCGGCTTTTTCACTTGGTCCGCCTGGCACTACATTCACCACATTCACGGTATCGCGGAATAATTGAAATTCTATCCCGATTCCCTGAAAATTCCCCTGTAAATCTTCTGTCAGGGCGCCCAGATGCCGGGCCGGAATAAAGTTGGAATGCGGATCCAGCTTCATCAACATATCCTGTATAGCAGCGTTTCCAAGCGTGTCAACATCCACTTTATCTACATATTTCAGCATTACAAGGTCTAAAACCTCCTGTAGAGGGGATCTTTTTGTAGAAAACTTGAACACATTACTGGCCACCTGTGTATTATCGCGTAGTTTATAACCAATCACCATACCAACGATCATGACAATTGAAAACAATAAGGGGAGCCAAACCTGTACTTTCTTTCTTTGCTTCATAATTCTTTCAAAGTTGCAAATTACTGAATTGCCGGAAGCGCCGCTTACATAAATCCCGGACAGTATGCCAACATAGTTTTATTTTCGCCTCAGCATTAAAGTGAATTCATGGCCATACTATTAGCAGATAGCGGAGCAACCAAATGTGAGTGGTGCGTCGTTGATAAAGGAAAAGTTAAAAAGACGGTATTCACAATAGGTATCAGTCCTTATTTTTTAACGGTAGACCAGATTGAAGAGCTGGTTCGCCGCGATTTATACATGGAAATTAGCCGGTTTAAAATTGAAGCGATTTACTATTATGGCACAGGTTGCAAAAACCCCGCCAACCGGAAAATTGTGCAGAAAGCCATCCGCCGCGTTTTTGCCGGTGTCCCGGTTGAGGTAAATCACGACCTGATGGGGGCAGCCAGAGCGGTGTGTCAACAGGAAAAGGGAATTGCCTGCATTCTTGGTACCGGCAGCAACTCCTGCTATTATAATGGAAAAAGCATCCTGAAAAATAGTCCGGGTTTGGGTTATGTACTGGGAGATGAGGGCAGTGGCGCCTATCTTGGTAAAAAAGTAATCCAATATTATCTGTATAAAACCTTCGATGAGGAACTGAAATACCGATTTGAAGAGAAGTTTAAAATGACGGATGTTGATATACTGGATCATGTTTACAAGCAGCCGCTTCCCAACCGCTTTCTGGCCAGTTTTACCCATTTTCTTGCTGAAAACCGCGGGCATTATATGGTAGAGAATATCATTGAAGATGCCTTAAACGATTTCTTTTTTCAGCATATTATCAAGTACAATGAAAGCTGGAAATTTCCCATCCACTTTGTAGGAGGTGTTTCATTTGGATTCCGCGATGTTGTTGCCGACCTTTGCTCTTCTTATGAATTGGAGCTGGGGAAAATTCTGCAGCACCCAATGGAAGGATTAATTCAATTCCATAAATAAAACCAAACCTCAAGCTCAACGTTACCATATGGCCGAATTCGTTAAAGTAACTGAACAGGAAAGTAAACATCGTCACCTCGAACAAATGGAGGTTGCTGAAATATTATTGAATATTAATAAGGAAGACCAGGAAGTGCCGCTTGCTGTTGCGAAAGCGATCCCTCAGATTGAAAAACTGGTAACAGCTATCACTGATAATATGCTTGCAGGCGGACGACTTTTTTACCTCGGTGCAGGCACAAGCGGCCGGTTGGGGATTTTAGATGCCAGTGAAATTCCGCCTACTTATGGTATGCCCTATGGACTGGTGATTGGGCTTATTGCGGGAGGCGAAGAAGCCATTCAGAAAGCAGTTGAAAATGCAGAAGACAGTTTACAGCAGGGATGGGAAGACCTGAGCAGACATTTTATTAACGAAAAAGATGTGGTGGTCGGAATCGCAGCTAGTGGTACTACACCCTACGTAATAGGAGCATTGAAAAAATGTCGCGAAAACGGGATCATAACCGGGTCTATCTCCTGTAATCCGAATTCTCCTGTAAGCGAAGAAGCGGATTTTCCGATTGAAGTGGTAGTGGGACCAGAATTCGTAACAGGATCAACCCGCATGAAAAGTGGTACAGCGCAGAAATTGGTATTGAATATGATTTCTACTTCCGTCATGATTCAGATCGGAAGAGTAGAAGATAATAAGATGGTCAACATGCAACTAAGCAATGAAAAATTGGTTGACCGCGGTACCAATATGGTGATGCAGCAATTGAAAATGGATGATTACGAACAGGCAAGAACATTGCTATTGAAATATGGTAGTGTTAAAAAAGCGGTGGATGCCTGGACAGTTTCGCGTCCTTCTTAGTTCTTTTATCCGGAACTTTGTAAATTGCCGGCGTGCATGAAATTGAACCATTTTATAACTGGCGCCATATTTATGTGAGTGAAGAGGATGAGCAATCTCCTTTTTATGGGCGCGTGTATTCTGAATTTGAGTATTCACAAACGATCTATAATTTTTATATCCACCCGCAATGGGATGAATTTGGATCACGAACACTGTACCTGAAGGTGATTCTGGCGGATTATGATGAACATTATGCTGTTATCGAGTTATTGGGCGAATGGAATGATGCCATTGAAAACGATATCATGCAGCTCAAGCGGGAAGTCATCGATAAATTCCAGCTTGCCGGTATTCACAAATTCATCTTTATTGCAGAGAATGTTCTTAACTATCATTCCGGCGACCGGGATTATTACGAAGAATGGTACGAAGAAATGATTGATGAAGAGGGCTGGGCGGTATTAATTAACATGCCGGAACAAACTCAGTATGATTTTCGGAAAGCTAAATTACAACGCTATATAGAACTGGTTGAACTGCCCAACTGGCGTACCTTTAAGCCATTTCATCTCTTTCGCAAAATGGACGATGAACAGGTTAAACGACTGGACTAATCCGTGTTTAACTAACATTCGTAAGGAAAAATTTTTTTTCTCGTATTCAATCATTGTATATTTTTACTCCATGATCACAGGAAATGCATTTGGCCGATTTTATTTTTACTTCTACTTTTTTACAGGCAGAAGGCCGGCGATGCTTTGTGTTAGATCAACAAATTAAGATCATTAAAACTAAACATAGAGAGTCCCGGCAGAAAGCCGGGACTCTTGTTTTTTATGGCAACAAGAGTATCCATACAGGGTTATGAGGGCAGCTTCCACCAGGTGGCAGCGCAGCAGTTTTTCGGCAAGCAGGTTGAAGTAATTCCCTGCGCCACCTTCCGGGAAGTGGTTAAAATCGCTTCCAGCAAAAAAGACAGTGAAGGCGGCGTTATGGCGATTGAAAACTCCATTGCCGGAAGTATTTTACCGAATTATAATCTCCTGCAGAAAAGCAACCTCCAGGTTGTAGGTGAAGTTTATCTTCAAATCAGGCAAAATTTATTGGTAAATCCGGGTGTGCAACTTGAAGATATCCGGGAGGTTCATTCCCATCCAATGGCGATTTTGCAATGCCTGGATTACCTTGAAAAATTCAACTGGAAACTGGTAGAAACAGAGGATACCGCTTTAAGTGCCAAATATATTCACCAGAAGCACCACAAGCATGCAGCTGCCATAGCAAGCAAGCTGGCGGCAGATCTGTTTGAACTCGAAGTGCTTGCACCGAATATTCATACCATGCGAAACAATTATACCCGTTTCCTGATTCTTCAGCATAAGGATCTGGCTGTGGAAATTGTGGATGCAAATAAAGCCTCGGTAAATTTTCATACAGATCATTCACGGGGAAGCCTGGCGAAAGTGCTGACACGGATTGCGGATGGTGGAATCAATCTCAGCAAACTGCAGAGTTTCCCCATCCCCGGCAGCGATTGGCAATATAGTTTTCATGCCGATATGGAGTTTGACAGTTTGGAACAGTTTCAGGATGTAATGAGGGAGATTGAGCCACTGACGGTGAGTCTCCAGGTTTACGGGATTTATAAAAACGGAAAGTAATTATGAAGATTAGTACGGCGAGTCGCCTTAATGGAATTGGTGAATATTATTTCTCTCAAAAACTTCGGGAAATTGACACCCTCAATAAGGAAGGTAAAGCGATTATCAACCTCGGTATCGGAAGTCCCGATTTGCCGCCACACCCCGAAGTGATAAAAACTCTTCAGGAAGAAGCTGCCAAACCGAATGTGCATGCCTATCAGAATTATAAAGGTTCTCCGGTCTTGCGTAAGGCGATGGCAGACTGGTACGGTACCTGGTATGGTGTTACTCTAAACTCTGATACCAATATCCTTCCACTCATTGGAAGCAAGGAAGGGATCATGCATATTTGTATGACTTATCTTGATGCGGGTGATCAGGCGCTGATTCCAAATCCGGGTTATCCAACCTACAGCAGCGCGGTTAAGCTGGCGGGCGGAGAAGCTGTTTCCTATGAATTGGCAGAAGCTTTGAACTGGGAGCCAGATCTGGATGCGCTGGAGAAAACAGATTTATCAAAAGTGAAACTGATGTGGGTAAATTATCCGCATATGCCAACGGGACAATTACCTTCAGCTAAATTTTATACCCGCCTGATTGCGTTTGCGAAGAAACATTCGATACTGATATGTCATGATAATCCGTATAGTTTTATTCTGAATAAAACCCCCTCAAGTCTGCTGGCCATACCCGGTGCGATGGATGTGGTGGTGGAGTTGAATTCACTTAGTAAAAGTCAGAATATGGCGGGATGGCGGGTTGGCATGCTGGCTGGAGCAAAAGAGCGGATTGATGAAGTAATCCGTTTCAAAAGTAATATGGATAGTGGTATGTTTTTACCAGTCCAGCTGGCAGCGGCCAAAGCATTGCAATTGGGGGCGGACTGGTATGCTTCGGTAAATGAAGTGTATAGCAGGCGGCGCTTACTGGTATTTGAATTGCTGGATTTATTAAAAGCAACTTATAATAAAGGGCAGGCTGGTATGTTTGTATGGGCAAAAATCCCGGCGGAATACAAGGATGGTTTCGCTATGAGTGATGCGATCCTGTATGGTGCCAATGTTTTCATAACGCCTGGTGGCATTTTCGGATCCGCCGGCAATGGGTTTATTCGTGTAAGTCTTTGTAGTCCGGAGGAAAAGTTGAGGGAAGCGAAGCAGAGAATCGAGGAAGTGAGAAGTTAGAAGTTAGAAGTTAGAAGTTAGAAGTTAGAAGTGGGAAGTGGAGGAAAAGGAGGAAGGGGTTGGATTTTGTTCGCTGTTTCGGATATTGATGCAAAGGTAACCGATTGCCAATATTACTGCCGACGCTTGCGGAAGCAGGTAATAAACAAAGGAAACAAAGGAGAAAAAGGTAAAAAGGAAAAAAGGAGAGAAGGGAAACAAAAGTTGAATTGGCGGAAAAGGGTCTTTTTTCCAAGGTAACGGAAACTGTAGTAATAAGTAACCGGTGGTGAATGTTCCTGCGGAAGCCTGGGGAGGCAGGTAAATGGCTGGAAATGGGACTAGGAGTGAGGAGTTGAGAGCGGTAATAAAATCTTGAAATGAAGAATTTTAAAGCAGAATAAAAGCAACACAAAGAATGGAAAGAAAACGAATTGCAATAGTTGGTGTTGGTTTAATAGGCGGGTCCCTGGCTTTGCAGCTGAATGAAAAGGGGATGGCTGCGGGTATTGTGGGAGTGGAAGCCAATCCCGAGCACGCAAAAAAAGCTGTTGAATTAGGACTTGTTGATGAGGTTTTGTCATTGGAACAGGCCATCGATCAATCGGATGTTATCATTCTATGTATACCTGTTGATAAAATGACCAGCCTTCTTCCTAAGGTATTGGATCGGATTACGCACCAGATAGTGCTGGATGCCGGTTCTACTAAGGAACAATTAATTGATGCAGTTAAAAATCATCCCAATCGGGGACGATATGTTGCTACACACCCGATGTGGGGTACTGAGTATAGCGGCCCAGGCGCCGCAATTAAACAAGCATTTGAAAATAAAGCGGTCGTATTATGCAATTCGGCCGATAGTGATGAAGACGCAGTAAAATGGGTCAAATCGGCCTACCATAAAATTGGCATGCATCTGCTCGAAATGGATGCCCATGCGCATGATTTGCATGCTGCCTATGTAAGTCATATATCACATATTACTTCTTTTGCACTTGCTAATACAGTGTTGGAAAAGGAACGGGAAGATCAGGCAATTTTTGAATTGGCGAGTGGAGGTTTTGAAAGTACGGTTCGTCTGGCCAAATCAAATCCCTCCATGTGGGTGCCGATTTTCATGCAGAATCGCGAAAACGTACTCGATGTTTTGAACGAACATATCTCCCAGCTCCGCAAATTCAAAGCCTGCCTCGAAAAAGAGAATTATGAATATCTGGAAGAACTGATTCAGAATGCGAACAGGATCAGCAGGATAATAAAGTGAAAAGTGAAAAGTGAAAAGTGAGAGGAGAAAGGTGAGAGGAGAAAGGTGAGAGGAGAAAGGTGAGAGGAGAAAGGTGAAAGGCGAAAATGTAGGAAAAGTTAGGGTGCTTTTTCGACGTAAAGGAAGCAAAACTTGGGTATCCAATTGGTTATGGGAAAAGGAGGAAGGAAGGAGAAGGAGAAAAAGAAGAAAAGGCCAACGTTGAAAGGATATAATGAATATATATCAACGCGGATGTATGGATGAAATGGAGAATGGAGGAAAAGGAGGCATGGGGCAAGGGGAGCGGAGAAAGGTGAGTGGATTTAATGATGGTAATTTATTTAGTGGGTGAATAGGGTGGCCGATACAGGCGGAGTAATTGCGTTTGAAAACGGCCCGATTTTTTACTTTTTACTTTTAACTTTTGATTTAAACGTAGTTTTATGCAAGCAACCGACAACAAAACAATGAAACAAATTACACAGGAAGCATGGGCGAAACGTCCGCTGATTATAGCGGGTCCATGTAGCGCGGAAACCGAAGAACAGGTATTGCAAACCGCACAACGATTGGCACAAACCGGTAAAATTGATATTATGCGGGCCGGTATCTGGAAACCACGTACACGTCCGGGTTCTTTTGAAGGTATTGGTACAAAAGGTCTGCCCTGGTTACAACAGGCGAAAAAACTTACCGGAATTCCGGTTGCAGTGGAAGTTGCTACTGCCAAACAGGTAGAAGATGCCCTGCACTTTGATGTGGATGTGCTTTGGGTAGGTGCTCGTACAACAGTAAACCCTTTCAGCGTACAGGAAGTTGCTGATGCGCTAAAAGGTGTGGATGTGCCGGTTCTTATCAAAAACCCGATCAACCCCGATCTCGAATTATGGCTCGGTGCTGTTGAGCGGGTAGCCAAAGCCGGGATCAGTCAAATCGGATTGATTCACCGTGGTTTCTCCTCTTACGGAAATACAGAATTCAGAAATGCACCGATGTGGCATCTGGCGATCGAAATGAAACGTCGTTTCCCAGAAATGATGATGATTAACGATCCATCCCATATCTGCGGCAGGCGTGATATCCTGCTTGATGTTATGCAGAAAGCAGTGGATCTTGATTACGATGGTATGATTATCGAAAGCCATATCGATCCGGATAACGCCTGGAGTGATGCTAAACAACAGGTTACCCCTGAGCGTCTGGCAGAAATGCTGAACAGTATCGCCTGGAGAAAAGAAGATGTTGATTCAGAAGCCTACCATGCTGCACTGGAAAAATTGCGTCAGCAAATCAATCACCTCGATGATGAACTCATGCAAATTCTGGGTCAGCGGATGAAAGTGGCCGAACAAATCGGAACCTACAAGAAAAATAATAGTATCACCATTCTGCAAACCAATCGCTGGAATGAAATTCTGGATCGCGCTTTCCTGAAAGGCGATAAACTTGGATTGAGCAAGGAATTCATCACCCGTTATTTTGATGCGGTACATATGGAATCCATCAACCACCAGAATAAAATCATGAACAGCTAAGCCGGAAAGCAGCATGGAAAAGAAAAAAATCCGGATCGGACAAACTGTTACCGAATACTGTTTCGGTGCCAGTTTATCCGGACTGAAAAATGTTGTTGATAAACAACACGCCATCCTCATAACAGACGAAAATATCTATGAAGCCTTTAAGCAAAAACTGAAAGGCTGGAATACGATCGTAATAAAAGCAGGAGAAGAATTCAAAATTCAGCAAACCGCCGACACCATTATCGACACCATGATCGAAATGGAAGCAGACCGGAAAACAACCCTGGTTGGGTTGGGTGGTGGTGTTATCACCGATCTTACCGGCTATGTTGGCTCCATTTACATGCGGGGGATCCGCACTGGTTTTGTTCCGACCAGTTTACTGGCGATGGTGGATGCATCCATCGGTGGTAAAAATGGGGTTGATGTGGAAGTATATAAAAATATTGTTGGCTGTATCCGGCAACCTTCTTTTCTTTTCTTTGATACCAGTTTGCTTCAAACCCTTCCCGAAACAGAATGGCAGAATGGGTTTGCAGAAATTATCAAACATGCGGCCATTAAAGATGCGTCGATGTTCAGACAGCTCAGCTCACACGATCTCAGTTGGTATGTGAAAAGGAAAACTGAAATCGCTGCTCTGGTTCGTCGAAACGCTTTATTGAAGACAAAAGTTGTTCAGGGCGATGAAACTGAACAGGGAGAACGTAAACTACTGAACTTCGGTCATACATTGGCACATGCACTCGAAAACCAATTTGAACTTTCACATGGACAGTCCGTTGCTATTGGAATGACCTATGCAGCCCATTTGTCGGAAGAATTAGTGGGATTCCGTCAGGTAAAACGTTTGGTAAATCTAATCGACCAATACGGATTACCCACTTACGCAGATTTTGACCGCAGTAAAGTGTTTGAGGTACTCAAACACGACAAAAAAAGAGAGCGGTCCAGCCTGCATTATATCCTGCTTGAAAAAATAGGAAAGGGGGTAATTCATACACTTCCGCTTCAGCAGGTTAAACAATTAATTGAAAAGATTTAAAGAAATAAGATGGTAGTAACGGTAGAACCTTCTTCCATATCCGGCGAAATATGGGCAGCAGCTTCCAAAAGTTCCATGCAAAGAGCCTGTGCCGCCGCTATTGCAGCCGGAGGGATCTCCATAATCAGGAATCCTGGTAATTCCAATGATGATAGAGCAGCATTGGGGGTTATAAAAGCACTGGGTGCCGATTTGAAAGAAACAGAAAATGAGCTAATCATTCAATCCTCGGGTATTGAGGCCCGCTCTGCTACGGTACATTGTGGAGAAAGTGGTTTGGGAATTAGAATGTTTACACCATTGGTTGCCTTGAACAAAGAAGCCATCACCATTACAGGAGAAGGCAGTCTGGTTAATCGTCCAATGGATTTTTTTGATGAAGTACTTCCTCAACTGGAAGTGACTGTTCAATCGAAAGATGGAAAATTACCGCTGGTAGTGAAGGGGCCGCTGGTTCCAAAAAATATTACTATTGATGGTTCACTCAGTTCCCAATTCCTTACCGGAATTTTATTGGCCTATGCAGCTGCAGGTGCCAGGGATGTTGCAGTAACAGTTACCAATCTGAAAAGCAAACCTTATGTTGACCTTACCCTCAAGGTGATGGAAGATTTTGGTTTGGAAGTGCCTGAAAACAGAAACTATGAAAGTTTTTATTTTAAGGGAAATCATTCAACAGGTACGGGAAACCGAACGTATACAGTGGAAGGTGATTGGAGTGGTGCCGCCTTTCTGCTGGTGGCAGGAGCAATTGCAGGAGAAATCAATGTCAAAGGGCTGGATGTGTTTTCAACCCAGGCTGATAAAGCCATTCTTCAGGCATTGATCAGTTGCGGGGCAGGAATCAGTATTGAACCCGAACAAATAATCGTTCGACCCATGCCAATGAATGCCTTCCAGTTTGATGCTACGGATTGTCCGGATCTGTTTCCTCCACTCGTTGCATTGGCAGCCTATTGTACGGGCACTACTGTTATTGAAGGGGTTGAACGCCTCACACATAAAGAAAGTAATCGCGCTCTAACCCTGCAGGAAGAATTTGGAAAAATGGGACTCGTTATCGAATTGCAGGGCGACCTGATGTTGATTAAGGGAGGAAACGGTTTAACCGGTGCTTCCGTTCATTCACATCACGATCATCGAATCGCCATGGCCTGTGCCGTTGCTGCATTAAAAGCAAGTGGTATCACTACCATCGACAAAGCAGAAGCTATCAATAAATCCTATCCCGGTTTTTACGATCATATTCGTTCCCTGGGAGCAACCGTAAAAGAAATTGTATGAACGCATTCGGACGAAATTTTCGGGTATCCATTGTAGGTGAATCACACGGACCGGCAGTTGGTGTAATTCTGGATGGTGTTCCAGCCGGATTAACCCTTGCCCTGGAAGATTTCCTGGTTGATATTGAGCGTCGGAAAGGAGGCACCCAAAAAGGAACCACGCCCCGTAAGGAAGATGATCTTCCGATATTTCAAACCGGTCATTTTAATGGAAAGGCAACCGGAGCCCCGCTTACTATTTTATTCGAGAACAAAAATACCCGTTCGGGAGATTACGAAAAGCAACGTGCTGTTCCTCGTCCCGGTCACGCTGATTTTGTAGCACACCAGAAATTTGGTGGTTTCGAAGATTTTCGCGGAGGTGGTCATTTTAGCGGTCGCCTAACAGTAGGACTTGTAGCAGCTGGTGTGGTTGCCAAAAAACTGTTGAATGCAAACAGCCTGAATGCTGATATTAAGGTTAAATCCACCATCCTGGAAATAGGTGGAGAAGCTGACCTTGAAAAAGGATTACAAAAAGCCATTGATGCAAAAGATTCAATCGGTGGTATTGTTGAATGCAGAGTAGAGGGACTTCCTATTGGTTTGGGAGAACCTTTTTTTGATTCAATTGAATCACTGCTGGCACATGCCGTATTTGCCATTCCCGCTGTTCGGGGTATTGAATTCGGAACAGGATTTGCAGCTGCCCGAATGTTTGGGGTGGAACACAATGATGCCATTGAAAACAGCACTGGAAAAACAACTACAAATCATGCGGGCGGTATTGTGGGTGGTATAAGTAATGGGAATGAACTGGTTTTCCGTATCGCCATTAAACCAACTTCATCCACCCCAAAGGAGCAAACAACACTAAACTGGGAAAGCGGAGAAAAGGAAATCTTTTCAGTAAAAGGAAGACACGATCTCTGCATTGCCCTGCGGGTGCCGGTTGTATTGGAAGCAGTTACTGCCATGGTATTGGCGGATCTGATGATGCAAGCCGGACAAATTTCCCGGGTCCTGCCATAATTCCTATATTTATGGATTGGGCAGTATAGTTAATATGAAAAATTATAACAGCAAGGCTTGTTTTCGGTGGATTAGCGGCATTTTTTGTGTTCTTCTGTTCAATTTATTTGCCGCTTGTGGCGACTCTGATACACCAAAAGAGGTTGTTCTGGTAGATAAGACCGAAGAAGTGCCGATGGTGGTAAGCGGACAGATATCCGAGCTGCTTAGTTTCCTAACTAACAAGGATGGCTACCTGAATGACAGTACCCAACTGAGTGCAGTTTTTCTCCTGCAACGATTTTACGAATCCAATAATTTTCAGCCGGTTTGGAGCGAAGGCGATCATTGGAAACCTGCTGGCGACAGTATGTTTTTCGCCATTAGCCAATCTAAACTAAAAGGATTATTTCCCTCTGATTATTATCACCATTCCCTGCTTGAAATCCGGAATAAAATTATTCTGGACTCCATTAGTCGAAAAAATGCAGCACTTTGGGCAAGAGCTGATTTATTGCTGACAGATGCCTGCTGGAAAATGGCGCAGAATTTGAAATACGGCCATCTCCAAAAGGACAGCATTACTATTCGAAAAGACACTGCATTAACGGAAGATCGGCAGATGGAACTGCTGCAATCCATCATCAAGAGCGGGCAGGTGGAAATCATACTTTCAGCACTTGAGCCAACACATGCAGGATATCAGGAACTCAAAAAAGCACTGCCGCATTTTTTGGCTGATGCAAATTTTCAGCCGGTTGACACCATTGCTTTTCCTGCTGCCGATTCACTTGCATTTGTGGCGCAGGTGGCCGGAAAATTGAAAGCAATGAGGTTGCTGGATAGCAGCTGGATGGTTGGAGATGATTCTGTAATCTATTCCAAAGCAGTAAAAAAATACCAGGCTTCCAAAGGGATTATTACCACCGGGGTGGTGGCGCAATTAACGGTGAAAAGCCTGAATACGACAGATTGGGATTTTTTTAAAACCATTGCATTGAACCTGGACCGCTATCGGCAATTACCCGATACCCTTCCGGAAACCTATGTTTGGGTCAATCTGCCTTCCTATAAATTAAAGGTGGTAGATTATGATACGGTAGCCCTGGAATCAAAAATTATTGTCGGAAGTCCCAAAACACCCACTCCGGTATTAAACAGTACCATTACTAATTTTATCACTTATCCTCAGTGGACAGTACCTTATAGCATCATTTTCAAGGAAATGTTGCCGAAGATCAGAAAGGATATCAACTACCTGGCTAAAGAAAATCTGATGGTGGTGGATAAATACGATAGTGTAATAGCCCCCGAAACGATTGACTGGGAAACTGTGACCAGAAATAAGTTCCCTTATCTGCTTCGGCAGAGGCAGGGAGATGATAATAGTCTGGGTGTAATGAAGTTTAATTTCTGGAATAAGTACAGTGTGTACCTGCACGATACCAATGCCCGCAGCCTTTTTTCCAAAGAAACCCGGGCGCTTAGCCATGGCTGTGTGCGGGTTCAGCAATGGGAAAAACTGTCCCATTTTTTGGTTCGCAACAATGAAATCAGGTACCATCCCGATACTATAAGGGCGCTGATCAGTCGCCAGGAAAAGAAAACAATCGGTGATTTCCCCCGTGTTCCAATCTATATCCGATACATCACTGCAGAGGGCAAAGATGGGAAAATTCAGTTTTTTGCCGATATTTATGAGGAAGACAAACGCCTGAAAGCGCGTTATTATGCTTCCAAATCGGATAATCCATGACTATAAAAACCATTATCCTGCTCATCGGGATTTGCTGTCTTTTGCAATCTGGCGAAGTATTTGCCCAGGATAGCAGTGCTCAGGTAGCCGTTTTAATTGATTCAGCCAAATTGGCTTCCGCACCTCCAATACAAAAGAAACGGGTTGTAAATCTGGATCCCGTTCAATATGGCGTGGCAAGTTATTATGCCCCCAAATTTCAGGGACGAAAAACAGCCAACGGTGAGCGATACGATTCCACCAAACTAACGGCTGCGCACAATGGACTGGCTTTTGGTACCTGGATTAAGGTTACCAACCAGCGAAATGGACGGTCTGTTATCGTGAAAATCAACGATCGACTGCATTATGCGAATAAAAGGGTCGTGGATCTGTCTGGCAGCGCTGCAAAAAAACTGGGTTTTTACAAAAGAGGACTCACCAAAGTGAAGGTGGAAGTGCTTGGAAAGAAGAAACCGACTGAGCAATAGGATTCTATTGATAATAAATAATTTCCAAGTTTAACTAGGACAGTTTATTTTTGCCCCAGTTTAAATAAACTACGCATATGAAGAAATTAATACTTTCATTGTTGGTAGGATGCACTTTTACCTCAGTTGTATTCGCCCAAAACAATGATTACAAGAAGCGCCCCGCACTAGGAATCCATTTCTTCGGTAATGATTTTGAAACCCCGGAAAAAATTCGCAACACTTCTCTTAGTACCGTCCTGAAGGATAAGGAATGGGCAAAGCTGGGTGATCACAATTTTGGTTTCGGTGTGAATTACCTTAAAGGTTTGACCAATCACCTCGATTTCTCCACCACACTGGGTGTGTCTTTCCTCGACTATCCAATTCGTGATAAAGGTCCGGTTGGTGATGGTGCCCTGTTTGAGTGGGATGCCATGGTCAATGCCAAAATGCTCACAGATAAATACTGGGTAACACCTTATTTGTCTGCTGGTTTGGCTGCTTCCAAATTCAAAGGTTATTATGGTGCTATTGTTCCTGTTGGTGTTGGTTGGCAGGTAAATTTCTATGATGAAGCCTTCCTTTTGATCAATTCTCAATATCGGATGAGAGTTACCAATACTACTGAGAACCACTTTTACCACAGTATTGGATTTGCCGGTAATATCGGTAAACCCAAAGAAGTTAAAGTGATTCCTCCTCCTCCACCTCCAATGGTTGAACCAGTTGATACGGATAAAGATGGCATTGTTGATTCAGTGGACGCATGTCCAACTGAAGCCGGTCTGGCAGCTTTACAGGGTTGTCCAGATAAAGATGCAGATGGTATTGCTGATAAGGATGATAAGTGTCCGGATGTGCCTGGTATTGCCCGTTACAACGGTTGCCCAATTCCGGATACAGATGGTGACGGCATCAATGACGAAGAAGATAAATGCGTGGATGTTGCAGGTGTTGCCCGCTATCAGGGATGTCCGATTCCTGACCGTGACAACGACGGTGTAAACGATGAAGAAGATCGTTGCCCTGATCTGGCTGGCCCTGCAGATAATGGTGGATGTCCAAAACTGGAAGCATCCAAATTCAATGCAAGTGCTGTTCAATTCGTAACCGGCAGTTCTACTTTGACAGCTGCTGCCCGTAAAGAGCTGGATAAAGCTGCCAGAATCCTGAATGAGCAGTATCCTCAATTGAAAGTGGAAGTAGCCGGACATACAGATAATACCGGTAAAGCAGAGTCTAACCAGAAATTGTCTGAAAAGCGTGCTGCTTCTGTAATTGCTTACCTGGTTAAAAAAGGTGTTGATACTTCCCGCTTAACTGCTGTAGGATTTGGTCAGGACCAGCCGGTAGCTGATAATGGAACAGCAGCCGGACGTACACAAAATCGTCGCGTTGAATTTAAAGTAAGCCAATAAGCGTACTTAAATATTACTGAATAAAAAAAACTGGTCAGCTTTGGCGGACCAGTTTTTTTTTGCTTCCTGAATAGTAGTTTCGATGGTCTGATAGCAAAGAATTATTAAATGATTGAACAGTATCAATTCCATCCCAACCTGGTTCTTCGTTCGCCTAAATTGCCCCTGGAAACTCAGGTTGACAAAGAAACACTGGCTGCACAGGTAAATGATCCGGTGTTCATGGAAGCTGTTTACCTGGCGTCTCCGGTTTTATATGAGGAATGCAGGAAAATGAAGGAAGGAGTGGGGCCGGATGTCCGCGGACTGAAAAAAATTAACAGCTCTCTGACCAAATACTATACCCGGATGTTCAGTCGCTGTACTCCCTTTGGCCTGTTCTCCGGCTGTGCCGTTGCAAACTGGGGTACTGGCGAAACCAACCTGGTCGTTGATCCTGAAGGTTTTGATCGCCATACCCGTTTTGATATGCATTATTTGTGCGCACTGGCTCAATTTTTATCTGGTTTTAGTGGAATCAAAGAACAACTCGGATTTACGCGCAACTCCACGCTTTACTTTATCGGGAATGAAGCACGATATATTGAATACTATTACAATCAGGGCAAGCGGACCCATAAAATCAGTTCCATTTTACGGAATGAATATATAGACCGGGTTTTATCAATTGCTGCCCATGGTTTTCACAGCATACAGGATTATTGTACTGAATTGATGGATGAGGATATTAATTTGGAAGAAGCAAGTGAATTTATCCATGGTCTCATTGAAGCACAGGTATTGGTAAGTGAGTTGGAGCCTTCCGTTACCGGTCCTGAATTCATTCATCAGATGATGAAATCCCTTAATCAACTTAAACCAGATAAAGATGGAACAATTCTGTCAATCCGAAGTTTTCTTTTAACTGCATTGAAGGAATTAGATTCGCTTGATGAAGGGAAAATAAATGCTCCTGCCAGGTATAAATCCATTCAGGAAATGTTACAGATGATTCAGTTGCCTTTTGATGAATCCAAACTATTTCAATGTGACCTTTCTGTTAAGTTAAGCAGTGGGCAGGTTTCAGCTCAATATCAGTCACAATTAAGAGATGCATTGATTGCCTTGCATCGTTTAAGTCCGGTTCAGGAGCAGTCAATGGACCTTTTTATCCGAGATTTTAAAGAACGGTATGAGGATCGGGAAATGTCGCTGCTGGAAGTATTGGACACAGAAACGGGAATTGTTTATAAAGAAAATTCAGGGGTTGAACTGAGTCCCCTATTGAATGACCTGGTTTTGTTAAAGCCAGATCAGCCCATCAATTTTCAATGGGGAAAACTGGAAGAATTCTGGCATAAAAAGCTGGATAAGACAAAAGACTTCAGAGCTGTTCAGATTGAATTAACAGATAAGGATCTGGAGGAATTTCCAGAAAAGGCAGTTAAACTGCCGCCTTCAATTTCATTGTTGTTTCGGGTTGTTGATGCGGAAAAATCGCTGTTATTTATCGAATCAGCTGCAGGCTCCAGTGCGGCAAATTTATTGGGCCGTTTCGCCCATAGTAACGTAGCGATAAACGAACTCGTGCATTCCATAACGGAAAAAGAGCAGGAGCTCGAAAAGGAAATTATTTTTGCTGAGATTGTTCACCTGCCTGAAAGCAGGATCGGGAATATTTTATTGCACCCCGCATTCCGTACCTACGAAATTCCCTATCTGTCAAAATCTTCTGTTGATGAAAAACACCAACTACCTGTTCAGGACCTGATGATCTCCGTTCGAAAGAACAAAATCCTGCTTCGATCAAAAAGTTTGAATAAGGAGATTATACCCCGCCTTTCTAGTGCGCATAATTATAACCTGCAGCCGCTGCCGGTATATCAGTTTTTATGTGATCTGCAAACACAGGGAATCGCAAATGGATTTTCTTTCAGTTGGGGAGATATTAGCTTCCAACATAAATTTCTGCCCAGGGTGCTATACCGGCAAACTATCCTGCATGCCGCCACCTGGCAATTGCGTAAAGAAGATTGGGAATACCTGATCAACGTTTCCGATAGCGAATTGTTGGTGAAATTGATAGAATTCAGAAACACATGGCAATTGCCTGATAAAGTCGTAATTGCCGATGGCGATAATGAACTGCTGATCGATTTTTCAAATTCTATATTGCGTTCGGTTTTCCTCGACCTGATACAAAAAAGACAGAGCCTGGTTATCCGTGAATTTTTATACACCAATTCAACCGGAGTTAGGGATCTGATGGGAAACAATTATGCCAACCAGTTCCTGGCAATATTGCAAAAAAAGGAAGCCACCTATACAACTGCTGTATCAAAAATTGAATCTGCCCGGGAAGCTGAGTGTTTTTCAATAGGTTCAGAATGGTTGTATTATAAAATATATTGCGGCTCTCAATCTGCAGAAAAAATTCTGGTCCAGGCTGTTTATCCATTGGTGGAAGAATTAAAGGAGACGGGTAAAATCGACAACTGGTTTTTTATCCGGTATACGGATCCTGCATTCCATATCCGGTTACGTTTTCACCTGACGGATATCAGCAAACTTGGAGAAATCATGCAGGCATTCACCAGTTCTTGCTCAACCTTTGTAAAGGAGGGATTTATCTGGAGAATTCAATTGGACTCCTATCAAAGGGAATTACAACGCTATGGAAGCCGATCAATAGAAGCCGTGGAAAAATTGTTTTGTTTAAACAGTGTTTCAACATTGCAATGGCTTTCTCATGAAGTAGGCGATGAACGGGAAGAGGAGCGTTGGATCTGGGGATTACAGTGGATTGATTATCTATTGGATCATTTTGAATTGGACCTGGAAAAGAAAACGAATTTGCTGGAGCGCATTAAAACCAGTTTTGCAGAAGAATTTCATACAGGTAAACTCTTAAAGGACCAGCTTGATACTCGGTATCGGTTACATAGGAAAAAGCTAGAAACAAGAATGGGAGAGGGTTTTGTGTTTCATTCACACGATGGGGAGGTGGCAAATTCTGTAAGGTTCATTTTGAATTTGCACCGGCTGGATCTGCTTGAACCAGAGCTTGATAACTTACTGGCCAGTTTGATTCATATGCAGTTAAACCGGCTTTTTACGTCAAAACCAAGACAGCATGAAATGGTTTGTTATGACTTTTTGTATCGTTATTATTTCGCGAAAATGATGCGAAAATCACCTTCAAAATAGGGGGTTGTCAGTCCTCCCATACTATTCGTACCTACATTCGGCCTGTTGGTGTAGTGTTTAAGGTCACTCTGGTTGTTCGGGATAGATTTGTTGCACTCTGATTAAACAACAAATAAATCTTAACAAAATGAGACCCGAATCAATCAAATCCAAGCTGAACATTCAAAAGAAAACAATCGCTATCATGGTTAAGCAGGCGGAGCTTTCAACCAATCAGCAACCCTACGTAAAAGGTAATGATATCCGATTCATTCCTTCGTTGGTGGAAATTTGTACTTCTCCAAATCCGAAACCAACGTCAAAAGGGATATTTTAATACAGAAGAGGTATTTTTTGGTGGCTGCCTGCAGAATTTGTATCTATATGCCTGAAACAAAGTCTGGATGCAGAATAAAAAATACGGATCGGTAGTTCGTCATGCCACTTTCTGGGGTATCTGGATAGGAACAACTTTATTGGTTGCTTATTATATGAGCGGAGATGTAGATTTAATATCTGCAACAGTAAATTTCTTGCCAAGTATAGGCTGGTTTTATTTTGGTTGTTTTTTGCTTTGGAAAGGTGTTTTTGGTAATAAGAAAATAAGGTATATAAGGCTAGTATTTATGCTGGCATTATTTCCTGTATTTCATATTATCAGATTTAGTTTGATTGTGATTTTTTATGGTTATGATGAAACTATCAGCTTTATTTTTAATCGAAGAGACCTCGGACTTTCATTAACATATTATATTCAATACAACATATTCGCTCTTGGATATTCCTACTTCGTTTATTCCCTGGAAAGGCAAAAACGTATTCAGGAACTGGAATTGAATAACCGGAAATTGGAAATCCAGCAGCTTCACACTGAATTTAATTTTTTGAAAGCACAAATCAACCCTCATTTTTTATACAATACCCTGAATACGCTGTTTGCTCATGCGCAGTATTATTCGGAGGAACTGGCCAATAATATCCTGAAATTGTCCGAAATAATGCGCTATAGCATCGAAGGACTAGATAAGGACAACGGTATGGTTAACCTGAAAAATGAAATTCATTATCTGCATAACCTCATTGATATTCACCAACTTCGGTTCTCCAATGAGCTCCAAATCGATTTTACCGTTACTGGTCCGGTTGGAGATCATAAGATTCCACCACTTGTATTCATTACCTTTGTGGAGAACGCACTGAAGTATGGCGAGTTAAAAAACAGAAATCATCCCTTAATCATCCGTCTGGATGCCAGCCCGGAGAAGATCTATTTTTATTGCCAGAACCGGAAAAAGAAAAAAGTGATTGAGAAAAGCAGTGGGATAGGTATTCAGAATGTGCTGAGACGTTTGGATGTTTCCTTCAAAGGGAAATACGACGTGGTCACAACAAATGAAGAGGAATTCTATACACTGGAATTAACCCTTTATGTTTGATTCGTATGGTGAAATGCATGATTATCGATGATGAGAAAGCTGCAATTGATGTGCTGATCAATTATGTCTCCAAAATTGATCTGCTGGAATTGGTGGCTACTGCTATGAATCCCATAACCGGGGTTGATCTGATCAATCGTCATAAACCTGATCTCGTCTTCCTGGATATCCAGATGGAAGAAATGAATGGTATCGATATTATAAAAATTGTCGGAAATCATACCAAAGTTATTTTCTGTACGGCCTATTCCGATTTTGCATTGGATGCTTTTGATTATGAAGCGGTGGACTACTTAATGAAGCCCATCGCTTTTCCGCGTTTTATGAAAGCTGTGCAACGGGCAGTCAGTATTATAATGGCAGGGAAAGTGGCCGTTGTTGATGCCATCCCCAATGATTATATTTTTATTAAAACAGAACAAAGAGGCAAGCTTGTAAAAATCAATTACAATGAAATTGATTTTATAGAGGGACAGAAAAATTATGTTGCATTTCACAAAGGCAAAGAAAAAATAATGACACTTCTAAATCTGAAAGATGTAGAAGACCGGTTGCCTAAAAATATATTTGTACGTGTTCATCGCTCTTTTATTGTGCCCTTCCACAATATTATTTCTATAGAGAATAATATACTTCGCTTAAGAAATCGGGTAGAGCAGGTTCCGATTGGAACCAGTTTTAAAGATCAACTGGTGTCCCGGACACGTGATAGTACAATGAAGTAACCTGTATATCCATCCAAAAGGGGTATTCGTGTATTAAACTTAGATATTCGTATAGCTGCTATTACTTTTATTTCAGAAAATAACAGTTATGCAAGTAAAACAATATCCAACCGAATTAGTGAAAGAAAATTCATCCAGTTTCAGAAAGGATATCCTTCATCATATTGGTATGATGGAGCACGCCATTCAAGCCGGTACCACACACAATGATTCTCTCTTTATGGGGAAGCTCGGACTTTCACTATACCACTATAGTTGTTTTGAATATACCGGTTCTGAAGAGCATATCGAGAAAGGTCGTTTGTATCTTGATGAAGTGTTTCTTCGGTTTAATGAAAGTGGTAGTTCTTTGTTAAACCCTTCCTTAAGTACCGGCCTTGCAGGATTTATGAGTCTGTTGAATTTTTTATCGAAAAAGCAATATATCTATCAGGATTTGCAGGAATTTGAAGAAATTGATAAGTTTCTTTTAAAACAGGCACTACACCAGGCAGATCATGATTTTAATGATTACCTGCATGGCTCTTTTGGCGTTCTTAATTATTTTCTGGATCGCCTTCCTGATCCTGCCATCCAATTACATGCTGAATGCCTTTTGGAAGCTATACTTAAAAATGTAATTCATGCAAAAGATGGATGCTGGATTCGGAATTATATAATCTCAAAAGAAGAAACAAGCGAAATGAATCTTAGTTTGTCACATGGACAAACTGGTTTTATTCTTGTATTGCTGAAGGCTTTTGAACAGGGCTTGTTGTTTGATAAAATGCACGATACCATCCGTTCAATGGTTGGTCTGGTACTTAAACAAACGATGACAACAGATCCGGAAAACAATCGGCATTCCATTTTTCCAAATACGGTTCATGAAGCAACCCATGAAAAAACGTATAATAACCGACTGGCCTGGTGTTATGGTGATTTGAATCAGGCATTCATGTTGTATAAGGTAGGGTCTGCATTTGGAATTCAACAATATATTGAAATTGCTGATCTGATTGGTGCCTGCTCTCTTGATCGCCTGGATGCAGCTTCAACCATGTGTGTTGACGCTCAGTTCTGTCATGGTGCCGCAGGTATTGCCGCCATGTATCAATCTCTCTTTGCAGTAAGTGGCCGTTCATTTTATGAAAAAGCAGCCATTGCGTGGATTCAGAAGACAATGCATTTTCTGGAAGAAGGAAAACTGAATCTTGATTTCAACGAGAAGGAGTTGTCTTTATTGGATGGTTATCCTGCTGTATCGCTTGTATTACTTGACGCTGTATATCCGAATAAAGGGGACTGGAAAGAGTTCCTTCTTATAAACTAATGCACCATTAAACCTGTGGCATATTCATCCGGAGAAAATCGCTTTGGATGAATATGCCACCTATGAATTTTTATTCCTGTTCTTTATTCTTTTTGCCACCAAAAATTTTACGAAATATTCCTTTTTTTTTGGGAGGCTCTGCGGTATCTGTTGGTTTCTTCTCTTTCTTTTTCTCCGAGTCGCGGGCTTCTTTCAAAACATCTTCTTCATCTTTCGGAATTTCTGATTCAATTGGCACATCATTGTTTTCCGGTTCCATCAGATATTGGTCAGCTGCACCATTTCCCTGATCTTCTCCTTCTGCACCGGGAGGCTGGGTTTGATCAATAATATTCATGTAATCATACATTACTTCATTTTTCATCTGCTCCGGCTGTGCAAATCTTGCATCCTTATCAATACCCAGTGTTTTATCAGCATATACTTTCTGGAAAAAATATTCCCAGATTGGACGGGAGGCCTGTCCGCCGTATCCAAGGTTGTTTTCAATACGGATAAATCGATCATCACAACCTACCCAGGTTCCTCCCAGGAGTTGGGGGGTGAAGCCAATAAACCAGGCATCTGCATTGTCATTGGTGGTGCCGGTTTTACCTGCCATTTCGGCTGCACCCAGCCTTGCTCTCAATCCGGCTGCTGTTCCTACTTCAACGGGTCCGCCTAACATCTTGGTTGTGGTGTATGCGGCTGCTTCACTGATTACCTGATTCATTTTTGTTTGGAAACTTTCCAGCACATTTCCATTGCGGTCTTCAATTCGGGTAATATAAGTTGGTTGTGTACTGTATCCATTATTGGCAAACATGGTATAGCCGTATAACATCTCATACATTGAAAGATCCACTGCTCCCAGGCAAATGGAAGGATAAGCATCCATTTTGCTTTTAATATTGATATTATGCAGAAACTCTACAAAGCGCTTTGGACCAATCTGCTTCATGATATAAGCTGTGGCGCAATTATAGGAATAGGTGAGGGCCGTAGCCATCGAAACCGTATTGCCTTTACATATACCTTTTGCAGGAACCAATCCGAAACCTGGAAAATCCTGCGCTACATTTTCAACCTGTGTTTCAGGAGTAAATCCAGCCTCTTCCAATGCCTGACAATATAAAAATGGTTTTATGCTGGAACCTACCTGGCGTTTGGTATTAATATTAACATGATCAAATTTGTAGGTCTTGAAATCAATTCCACCAACCCATGCCTTTACTTCTCCGGTAACTGGATCCATCACCATAAAAGAAGTTTGCAACATCTGCCGGTGGTACTTGATTGAATCCATTGGCGTCATGATGGTATCTGTTTCTCTTCTTGAATTCCAGGCGAACACCTTCATTGGCGTTTTGGTTTTAAAGATCTTCCTGAGTTCTGTATCCGTTAATCCTTCCTCTCTTCCATTTTTCCAGCGATCACTGGCCTTCATGGCAGATTCCAGGACATTGTTATGGCCTTCCCAAACTTTCCCCTTTTTAATAGAAGGTTGTGCATTCATTGCTTTTTGAAGGGTGGGCATATGTTTGGCAACCGCTTCTTCCGCATAGATCTGCATCCGTGGGTTAATTGTGGTATAGATCCGTAATCCGTCTTTATAAATATCATAGGGGTCACCAGTAGCCGGATTCGTTGTTTCCTTACACCATTTTTTGATATCATCTCGTAATACTTCTCTGAAATAAGGAGCCAGTCCCGCTGTTTCATCCTGTTTGCGATAATTCAGTGCAATGGGTTTAAGTTTTAATTTGGCACCCTGTTCTTCTGTCAGGTAGCCGTTTTTGGCCATTTGATCCAATACCACATTTCGTCTGTTTACTGCAGCTTTTGGATTTCTTCTCGGATTGTACAGGGTATTGCCTTTTAACAAACCAATCAATACTGCTGCTTCTTCCGGGGCCAGACGGTCTGGCTCTTTTTGGAAAAAGGTAAGGGCGGCATTGCGAATTCCATAAACATTTTCTCCAAAGGGAACCGTATTAAGGTAAAGAGTCAGTATTTCTTCTTTCGTAAAATTTCTTTCCAGCTTTATGGCAATTATCCATTCTTTCAATTTCTGAACCACCCGTTTGATGGGATTTTTAGATCGTTCTGCAAACATATTTAATGCAAGCTGCTGTGTGATGGTGGATCCACCGCCTTCTTTACCAAGAAAAACAATGGCTCTTAGCACAGAACGACCATCAATACCCGAATGATCATAAAAACGTTCATCTTCCGTTGCAATAAGGGCATTTACAGCATGTTTACTGATATCCCTGTAGTCAACATTACTGCGGTTGCCTCTGTTTAGGAAGTATTTTCCCATCAGCGTACCATCCGCTGCATATACTTCTGTTGCCTGCAGGATGGATGGATTCTCCAGTTCACTTAGGGAAGGCAATTTCCCGAATAAGCCCAGGTTTATCGAAAGGATCAGCAGTGCAAAAACTGCAAAGCCAATGAAGAAAATTTTCCAAAAAACTCGTGTTACCTGTTTCATACTTTATATTTAGGAAGGGGCGCTGGTTTAAAATTGATTCGGGAAGATTTGTTGAAGGAAGCTGCGATATGCCGGTAAATTACTGCTATCCAAAAGTAAATTCAGGTTATCTTCCGCAACCGGCATAAAATAATAATTTTCCTTTTTCATCCAGGGAATGATATCCTTTTCTGCCAATGCTTTAGCTCTTTCAATATAATCCATCGCCGCCGCTTCATTTGCCATACCGCGAATGCTTACCAACTTCACTGTATCCGACAGTGATGTTATTGTTACATTCATTGGCTGATTGTAATACTTTTCGCGATGATAGCGATCAAATGCATTTTTTGTTTCATTTACATAAACCGGATCCACATTTGTTAACACAATCACAACAAAATGCGCCTGTTCCGCATGACGGCTGAATAAATTAGTAACCGGCAATTTTGGTGCCTCTTTCTTCAGCCGGCTGCTATCTGTTTTAGGCTGATCTATTTTGGCCAGTGGCCGGGCCGTTGCAGCACGGGTTTCTCTCGGCTCCGGCTCTTTTACTGCTTCTATTTTCGGGATTGCCTGAAAACGGGTAGAATCCTCCGGTTGACGTTCCACCTCCAGATTGGTCAGGTAATTTTCTATTTCTGCACGGCGACGCAGCACATCAATCATCGTATTAACCTTAGAAGACATCGGGTGTTCCGGAAACTGACGCTTCAATTGTTCAAGAGTGCCTATTGCTACACTATCGTTCTTTTCTTTGATATGATAAACTGATTCAATATAGAGTAACTGAGGCGTCCAGTGATTAGGTCCATACATGCTATCAGCAGCCCGTTTTGCATCCACTGCCTGTTGAAACTTTCCGGAAAGAAACTGATCATAAATTTTATCATAAGCTGCCGTAGCTTTTTTATCCTGCAAACTATCTTCGGCCTGAACAGCTAATGGATCATGAGCCAATCTTGCCTGCCTTGAATTTGGGAATTGTTCTCCCAAACGCTTATTTGTTGCAGCAAGTTCAACAGATTTACCTAACATCCGGTAACAGATCGCCAGATTATATAAAATATCCGCTTCCATCTGACTGCCCTGATAATTTTCCAGTAACCATTCGTATTGGCTGGCCGCTCCCGCATAGTCTTCCAACCTATTCTGCAATGTAATTCCGATCATATAACGGGATTGAGCAACCGAATCCTGGGATATCTGCAGTTTCTCCGGACTAAGAGGAATATTCTCCAACAGCTGATCCAGGTTCAGTTCCTCTTCATTTTCAGCATCCGTACTTAATTTGGTTTTGCTTTGTTCCTTGCTGAATACAGGGTTCGACTGATTGCTGGATCTTCTCCAGTTATCCGTATTTGGACGATTACCCCATTTGTTTCTAAAATCATTATAACCTCTGCTTTTCAAGGTATTATTATAGAAATAAAATTCGCTGGTATTTCCGGATGCAAATAAATCAGTGGGAGGCTGATTTGCCTGACTGTTAAATCCCGGGAAATTTGAACCGGGAACCGGATTTACATTAGCCAATGCATTTTGCTGTTTTTTTAACTGTCGAAGTTTTTTTCTCAGGATATCATTGCGCTCCTCTTCCGGCATAGCAGCCAGTGCCTGTAAACTATCCTGGCGATGAATTATTTCCAGTTGTGCTACAACAATACTGAGCAATTCTTTACGGAGTCCTAATTGAACCAGTTCAGATTCATCTATCAGATTGGTTTCCACACTATCGTAATAGGCTTTTGCCGGCTGGTATTGCTTCTGAATAAAAGCAACATCACCCAATAGTAACCAGGTGCGTGCTTTTTGTTCCGGATTTTCAATACTGTTTTTTATGCTTTTCAGGAGGTGTTGATGGGCTTGTGGATAAGCTTCGTTGCGGGTTTCAATCTGGCCGATGGTATAATATATCAAATCACGATAGCTGGCATATTTTTCTCTTTTGGCCATTTTTTCCAATGTTTGTATCACTGTTTGCCAGTTTCTGCCATCCTTTCCGTCCAGTAGCTGCGCCACTTCCAATTGAGCGGCCACTTCCATAACCGGATTAAGGGTGTGGCGGGCTGCCAGTTCAAAGGCTTGCCGGGATTTTTCCAGGGATCCTGCTTTCTTGAATAATTGGCCCATGAGAAACTCCCATCGTGCTTCTTCCTGTTTATTGGTTGCTGCTGGCAATGCCTTCCCAAGGTAGGTGGCAGCGCTATCGTATTGCTTTAGCTTATAATAATACAAGGCCTGCATTTCTTCCAGTTGAGGATGCAGGCGGACAGGGAATTGCGGATCGTTCCGGATGGTCTCAATCAGGGTGGCAGCAGTGGCGGTTTCATTTCGCTCCAGATGCGTTCGGATTAACCAAATCAGGGCATCATTCCGGCTGGGCGGACGTGAAACTGCTTTGTCCAGCAGATTTCTTTTTTCCTGTGTCGAAACCTTCATGGCATTTCCCCCCTCGGTGGAATTGGAGGCTATAATTCGGTCATACCCATCCGGATCCTTGGGGTGAAAAGCATAATTCATGTATTGGAATGTCATGAATGCTGAATCCAGGGTATTCCGGAAAAAATAGGCCTGACCCATAGCGAGGTAGAGGTTATCCATCCAGTTGCTTCGCAGGTCGTGCAGGAAAACGCCGGCGTTTACTTTATAAATAACAGAGTCCAGCTCTGTTTTTTGGGCAGCAGTTGCCTCCAGTGTATAATTATAGAAGGGCAGCAGCATCGAATACCGTTCCACATGCTGAAGCTTGGCCGACTCCAACACCTGGGTCAGTTTGGTTTCCGCATTGAACACATAATTATAATGCGTATAGGTGTTTTGAAAAAACCGACGAGGGGCAGTAAATTTCTTTTCTCCTGTTTTTTCTGCCCGAAGGATGCGATTCTCGTATTTTTTGGGTTTTTGCTTCTGGAGATCCGGGTCAAGGGTAGGTTGGCCCATTCCGGGTATTCCGCAGGAAAGGTAAATTATAAAGGGAACAAGGTATTTAAGGACCTGGATCTTGATCATCTGCGCAAACTAAATTGATAATAACACTCCCGCAAGAAAATTATTTTAAAGTTAGCCAAATATTTTGGCTTGAATTTTATGTAAGTTGTGACGGCTTTCTTTGAAAAACAGAACAATTTTAATGCCTGAAAACAATACTAATACCACACTTAAGCGTTTACGTAACAGGTACCGGCTGGTAGTGATGAACGATGACAGCTACGAGGAGGTGGTTACTTTCAAATTATCCAGATTAAGTGTATACATTGGATTGAGTACCATTTTCGTGCTTTTGACCAGTCTCACAGTGGCTTTAATTGTGTTTACGCCGTTAAAGTTGTATATTCCGGGTTACGGATCAGCCAGTGCCACCAAGGAATTGAGACAATTGAAGATCCGAACCGATTCGCTCGAACAGGCGATGGTGTATAAAGATCAATATTTGTTAAATATTAAACGGGTATTGCAGGGAGAGGAGCCTGTAGCATTGGATACAACTCTTCTGAATATCCCGGTAACTGAAACAACCACCGATTAAATCCAAGATCATGTTCAACGGAAAATCCAAATCTGAAGCTGCCGCAGAAGTTTCGAGCAGCACCTCCACCAGCACCAGCCTTATTGGCAACGGAACCACCTTAAAGGGCGATATCTCCAGCAATGGCGACCTTCGTATTGATGGCAAACTCATTGGAAATATTCACAGCACAGCAAAAGTTGTAATTGGCGCCAATGGGGTAGTAGAAGGTGATATCAATGGCGTTACTGCCGATATTATGGGTAAAGTAACCGGTACCATTAAAGTGAAGGAACTGCTCCAGTTGAAAGCCAGCGGAACGGTAAACGGCAATATCCATGCAGGTAAACTGCAAATTGAGCCGGCTGCTACCTTTAACGGGGCCTGCCATATGGGGGTAGAATCAACCACTACTTCCATGGTCAATGAAAAACAGAAAGACACCAAGGCAGCCTGATAAAAGCTCTTCCCTCTTACAATATATCTCCCTGGGTACCCAATTGATGGTTGCCCTGGGAGCAGCCGTATGGGCCGGTATCTGGATCGATAAACGGCTGGTTATTACTATGCCCCTATTTGTTTGGATCTTACCTTTGCTCGTAATTGCTGTTACCATTTTTAAACTGGTAAAAGAAACCGCAGGTAAATCGAATGGAAAATAATCGACCTAATGCACGAAAGGCCCTGATTCCGCTGGTATTGGTTTTTATTCTCATTAATTCAGTATTGCTCTTCTTCCGTGCCCGACTCTCCGACATGGGACTGGATGTTTCCGTTTTAATGACGGCTAATATCCTCCTATTCCTCATTTTCTTTATTTCACTATGGCTGCATCTTCGCTCCATGGCTAATAGTTCCACCCATGTTTTTATGCGGAATATGTATTCCGGTATGCTGCTGAAATTATTTGGTGGTGCCATCGCCGCATTCGTTTATATCTATCTTTTCAGAGAAAAAGTGAACAAACCTGCATTATTCGGTAGTATGGCAATCTATGTTTTATACACGGTTATCGAATTAAGATCGGTCCTCAAACAATCCAAGTCCAGCTGATACATGCCCAAAAAGGAATATCCGCTTCAACAATTATCCCATTTTCTTCCGGAAGGTTCATTTGAACTGATTGTTCGCTATCTGCTTCACTACAAAGTTCACCTTACGGTGAGCCGCGATCGTCGTAGTCTGCTGGGTGATTACCGCCATGCACATCAGAACCGGAATCATAGGATCAGTGTAAATGGAAACCTGAATCCCTATTCCTTTCTGATTACCCTTATTCATGAGCTGGCCCACCTGGTTACATTTGAACAGTATAGCCATCGGGTGCAGGCACACGGTAAAGAATGGAAACAATTGTACCGACAACTACTCGAGCAGTTTTTGGGTAAGCAGATATTTCCACAGGACGTCGAAACAGCCCTGCTCACCAGTCTACATAACCTGCCTGCCAGTAGTTGTGCTGATGAACCTTTGATGCGGGTGCTTCGGCAGTATGATCATCCCGATGATAAACAATTGCTGGTTGAAGAAATTCCGGAAGGGGCATTATTCGAAATTGAAGGTGGACGAATCTTCCGGAAGGGAAAAAAATTAAGAAAAAGATATCAATGTAAAGAGTTGGCTACCGGAAAGTTGTACCTTTTCAGTGGCTTGTATGAAGTCTTAAACCATCAAATATGAAAAAAATAATCCTTAGTTCCATGGTATTGCTCTTTTCATTGCCGGGTTTTACTCAAACAGAACAACGCGACTGGCTTGTTGGTGGCAGTTTTGCACTGAATACCAGCCGGAATACCACTATCAGCCTGACTCCGGCTGCCGGCTATTTTTTCCTGAATAATTTTGCCGCCGGTGGCACCTTAAATTTATCGTACAATAAAATTGGAGACGAAAAAAGAACTGTTATCGGTTTTGGTCCTTTTGCCCGCTATTATTTCGGTAAGAAAGAGCTCAAACCATTTATCGCCAGTGAATATATTTTCACTTCCAACAAGTTTGATAACCCAAATTTCAGCTCTACGGTAAACGGGGCAGATTTCTTTATCGGACCCGGACTCGCCGCATTTGTTAATGAGCATATAGCAATTGAAACAATTGTGGGATATGTAAATTCTAAAGTGTCTGATGTGCCCAGTGATGGAGGTGTAGTTGTACGGATCGGTTTTCAGATCTACCTGAGTCCAAGAGGTATTGTTGATACCTATAGAACCAAATAAAAGGCGATTAAATAACTTAGAGCGATTTTTTCATCCAGACATCACAGCCGAAGTGCCCTGATGCACCTACGGGTGCCGGTAAGTAGACAAATCCAAATTGTTCGTAAACGGATACCGCTTTCCGAAGTTCAGGCATTGTTTCCAGATAAACTGTGTGGTAACCGATTCTTTTTGCCCGATCCAAACTGCGACGGATTAATTCCTTACCCAAACCCTTACCCCTTGCTTCTTTCCTCAGGTACATTTTGACCAGTTCGCACCAGCCTTCCGGTAATCCGGCTGTTGGAAATATTCCGGCTCCACCAAGGAGTTTTCCATCCTGTTCGGCAATCAGGTAAAAACTACCTGCTGTCTGAAACAAATCAAATAAATGATCGGTAGTATCGTCGTAATAGACGGTTCCGGGTTTGTTTGCACCAAATTCTGTAAGTGCCGTCCGTACTATGCTGGCCAATTCCTGGTTATCGCCAGCTTGAATCGGTCGGATGATCCATTCCATAGCACAAAACTACTGCTTAAGCAAGTACCAATGCAAACAGCCCATAAAACAATACCAGGGAGGTAAAGATGGCTGCAATGAAAACTTTGTCGGCGTTCTTGGAGTGCATGTTCAGATTTTTTTATAGAACCTATTATGCCAAAAACGTGCCAGCTCAGAAAATCGTATATATTTTTCCTCTATTTATTTTGTGACAGGAATAAAAAAAGTATATATATTTGTCTAAATATAAATTTAGACAAGTCTAAATAATGAAATCAGTTTATCTTTTTATCCTTGCTGTATTTGGTGTTCAGGTGGTTTACGCCCAGATCCCGAACAACAATTGCAGGATAGTGGAAGAAGGATCCAATCGTCCAGTGGCAGGGGCAACCATTCAGTATAAGCGAAATAAAGCCGCAGTTGTGGCCGATAGTTTGGGGAGTTTTTCACCCAGACAATTACTGGGAGATAGTATAACCAGGGCTGTATTGCTGATTACAGCCATTGGATTTGAATCAAAAGAATGGCAATGGAATAAAGGGGATTCGATTCTCCAGTTGCAATCTGCTGCGAATGAAATGGATGCCGTGGTGGTAAGTGGTACCATGCGGGCCGTAACCCGATCTTCCAGTCCGGTTCCTGTGGAAGTGTACTCAGCACAGTTTTTTAGAAAAAATCCAAGTCCCAGTTTGTTTGATGCTCTTCAATTGGTGAATGGCGTTCGACCTCAATTGAATTGCAATGTTTGTAATACGGGCGATATACATATTAATGGTCTGGAAGGCCCCTATACCATGGTATTGATTGATGGAATGCCAATTGTCAGCAGTCTGGCAACTGTTTATGGACTACAGGGAATTCCCAGTTCACTGGTGGAACGTATTGAGGTGGTGAAAGGCCCTGCTTCTTCTTTGTATGGTTCGGAGGCGATGGGCGGACTCATCAATGTGATTACAAAAAATCCGGAAAAAGCACCTCGCTTTTCGGTTGAGTATACCGGAACCAGCTGGCGCGAGCATAACCTGGATGCAGGATTTAAGATTAAAACCGGTACGAGGAGTACCGCGTTGGTAGGTATCAATTATTTTAATTACACCCACCGCATAGATAAAAACGGTGATAATTTTACTGATGTAACCCTGCAAAACAGACTCTCTTTATTCAGTAAAATCAACTGGAATCGGGAAAAGGGGCGTCAGGCAGGAATGGCAGTTCGATTTATAACAGAAGATCGCTGGGGGGGAGAAATGCAATGGACCCGGGCAAACAGGGGAGGAGATGAACTATATGGAGAACAGATTTCCACCAACCGGATTGAATGGATTGGTAACTACCAATTACCCACAACCGAAAAATTGGTAGCCTCTTTTTCTACCAATAAACACCAGCAACGATCTGCTTATGGTACTACTATTTACGATGCAGATCAATATATTGGATTCGGTCAACTGACCTGGGAAAAAAAGCTGGGATCAAAACATCAGTTATTATCGGGTATTGTTGCCCGTTATACCTACTATGATGATAATACCCCTGCAACTCTAAAGGCAGATGGCAAAACCAATCGTCCTGATCAGGTGGTGATTCCGGGTATTTTTATTCAGGATGATATTACCATGCACGCTAACCACCAACTGTTAACCGGGTTTAGGTATGATTACGATAAACGTCATGGATCCATTTATACTCCCCGGATTGCCTATAAATGGAAATTGTCACCATTTGATTACCTGCGATTAAATATCGGTACCGGATTTCGGGTTGTTAATCTGTTTACAGAGGATCATGCGGCTTTAACTGGTTCGCGCGAAGTGGTGCTATTGGATGAGTTGAAACCGGAACGCAGTTATAATGCAAGTTTGAATTATACCAGGAAAATAGTAGTAGGACAAGGATTCGTAAACCTCGAAGCAGCGGGTTGGTATACCTATTTTTCGAACCGGATTGTACCTGATTATCTAACGGATCCCGATAAAATTATTTATGCTAACCTGGATGGTTATGCGGAGTCGCTGGGGGTCAGTCTGAATTTGGATGGACAGTTCAGTCATCGCTTGCGTTTCACAAGTGGTCTCACCCTGCAGGATGTACGAACCATGCAGCGTGATGGCAGCGGCCGTATGCAACGAAATCGCCAGTTATTAACGGAACGCTGGTCGGGCACCTGGACCCTATCCTATAAATTAGGTAATTCCGGCTGGTCTGCCGATTATACAGGATCTGTATATGGACCGATGTTATTGCCCTTACTGTCTGAATTGGATCCCCGTTCACCCAAATCGCCTGTCTGGAGCTTACAACACCTCCAGGTGACAAAAAAAGTCAAATCAGGTCTGGAGATTTTTGGCGGAATAAAGAATCTGCTGAATTTCACACCCGATAAAGGAAACCCTTTCCTGATTGCCCGATCCAATGACCCCTTCGACAAAAATGTACAGCGAGATGCCAATGGTACCATACTCGCCACCCCCGACAATCCCTATGCCCTCAGCTTCGATCCCACCTATGTATACGCCCCAAACCAGGGAAGGCGAATTTATTTCGGTCTCCGTTTTAGTAGGTAGGGGGGGACTAAAACGAATTCTTTTCTCTCTATCCTTCCATTTCCCGTCTTCCATTTCCCGTCTCCCCTTTCCTCCCTTTCCCCTACCTTTGGTATGTGAAATCCCGAGTTACTCTCTTCCTTATGGCCTTGCTGCTGCTTACCCAAACGGAACTGCACCAGCTCCTGAAACTACCGATTCTGGTAGAACATTTTCAGGAACATAAGGCATTAAATAAGGATATCTCTCTACTGGATTTTCTAAAAGAACATTATCTCGGACATACCGTAATCGATAACGATTACCAGCGTGATATGCAGCTTCCCTTTAAAACAACAGATTGCGTTAGTACCGTACTGATTGCGCTGGTAGAACCGGTAAATTTTGATATTCCACGAGCGGAAGTATTTATCGAACGTGAATTTAATCTCCATAAGCATTATATCCCGTCTCAGGGTGCCCTGAATGCAATTTTCCAGCCTCCACGGTTGGCATGATCAGTCGGTTTTTATTGATCATTTTAAATTTTAACTAATGTTGAATGCAATTATCCGCTTTTCCATACGGAATAAGCTGATCATCGGTTTATTTATTGCAGGATTGATCGGGTATGGTGCTTATTCCGTTTCAAAACTGCCAATCGACGCATTACCCGATATAACCAGTAACCAGGTACAGGTGATAACGGTTACGCCTACCCTGGCTGCTCCGGAAGTAGAGCGACTTATTTCTTTTACCATTGAGCAATCCACTGCTAATATTCCGGGAATCCATGAAATGCGGTCAATATCCCGGTTCGGATTATCGGTGGTTACCATCGTATTTAATGATGATATAGATATGTATTGGGCCCGCCAGCAGGTGGCAGAAAGACTTACCAGTATAAAGGAACAAATCCCCGTAACGGCAGGAATTCCTCAAATGGCACCACCCACTACCGGTCTCGGTGAAATTTTCCAGTATATCATCAAGCCCCAAAAAGGCTATGAGGATAAAATTGATCTCACTGAACTTCGATCTATCCAGGATTGGATTGTTCGTCGGCAATTGCTCGGTATCCCGGGGGTAGCAGATGTTAGCAGCTTTGGCGGGAAACTAAAACAATATGAAGTAGCCGTCATGCCAGATCGGCTTAAAAGCATGGATCTGACCCTTGCAGATGTTTTTGCTGCGCTTGAAAAAAACAACCAGAATTCGGGTGGCGGTTATATCGAACGTAACAGTACGGCGCTTTTTATTCGTACAGAGGGGCTCGCCATGAACCTGGAAGATATTCGCTCTATTTATATAAAGTCAACCAGTTCCGGGTTGCCCATCTACCTGCGCGATATTGCAGAAGTTCGCATGGGCCATGCCGTTCGATACGGCGCAATGGTGGATGCGGATAAAGGTGAAGTTGCAGGTGCCGTGGTGCTGATGCTGAAAGGAGCCAATGCATCACAGGTTGTAAAAGATGTCAAAACCCGAATGGCCATTATTGAAAAAACATTACCGGAAGGAGTTGCAATCGAAACCTTTTATGACCGGACCAAAATGGTGGATAATGCATTAGGTACGGTAAAGAAAAACCTATTGGAAGGAGCCCTGATTGTTGTGTTTATTTTGGTGCTTTTTTTGGGAAATTTCCGTGCGGGATTAATTGTGGCTTCTGTAATTCCGCTGGCCATGCTCTTCGCCGTAATAATGATGAATATTTTTGGCGTATCGGGCAATCTGATGAGTTTGGGAGCACTTGATTTTGGATTGATTGTGGATGGTGCAGTTATCATTGTGGAAGCAGTTATGCATCGATTGTATCATACCAAATCTTTTGCATCGGTTCGAAATATAACGCAGGATGAAATGAATTCCGAAGTAGAACATGCTTCCTCCAAAATGATGAATGCAGCAGTATTTGGACAAATCATTATTCTGATTGTATATCTCCCAATCCTTACCCTGGTAGGAATTGAGGGTAAGATGTTTAAACCCATGGCACAAACCGTGAGTTTTGCTCTGATCGGTGCCTTTTTGTTATCGGTTACTTATGTGCCGATGATCACATCGCTGGTGCTGGGTAAGAAACTGAATCACAAGCCGACTATTTCTGATCGTATCATGAATAAATTGGTGAGCTGGTATCAACCGGTTTTGAAAAAAGTGCTGGCTGTACCCCGATGGTTGGTAGTCGGCTCGGTGGCCCTGTTTGTTCTGGCAGTTTTTTTGATGACCCGTCTTGGTGGAGAATTTATTCCCGAACTGGAAGAAGGTGATTTTGCTGTTGATACCCGGGTGCTGGTAGGAAGTTCGCTGACTACATCAATTGAAGCATCGCAAAAAGGAGCGGGACTGCTACTCAAAAAATTCCCCGAAATTGAAAAGATTGTAACACGAATTGGTGCGGGAGAAATTCCCACGGATCCCATGCCGATTGAAATGGGTGATATGATTATTCTGCTCAAACCAAAAAAAGAATGGATCAGTGCTGATAATTATGATGATCTGGCTACAAAGATGAGTGCAGAACTGAGTGCGATTCCAGGGCTCACCGCGGGTTTTCAGTTCCCGGTTCAAATGCGTTTCAATGAATTGATATCAGGTGCACGACAGGATGTGGTTTGTAAAATATTTGGTGAGGACCTTGATTCGCTGGCCGTATTTGCGCATCGGCTTTCAGGTATCGTTCGGGGTGTTGAAGGAGCAACTGATTTATATGTTGAAACCGTAACCGGACTACCACAGATCGTTGTAAATTACAACCGTTCGGCGATTGCCCGATATCGTTTACAGATTGAAGATATAAATACCTTGATCCGTGCTGCTTTTGCAGGAGAATCAGCCGGACTTATTTACGAAAATGAACGACGATTTGATCTGGTGGTTCGATTAAGTGAAGAAGGCCGGAAAGATGTTAAGGATATCGAACAATTGTTGATACCAACACCATCCGGTACGCAAATTCCTCTATACCAGGTCGCTTCAGTTGAAATAAAAGATGGGCCCAATCAGATACAACGGGAAGATGCCAAACGAAGAATTGTGGTAGGATTTAATGTGAGAGGAACGGATGTGGAATCAGTAGTCACGGAACTGGGAGAGAAGGTGAAAAAGGAATTGGTGCTACCCGCAGGCTACTATATTCATTACGGCGGACAGTTTGAAAATCTTCAACATGCTAAAGCCCGTTTGTCGATTGCCGTTCCAGTTGCATTGTTGTTAATTTTATTGCTTTTATATTTCTCCTTTGGGTCTATAAAATACGGGTTGCTTATTTTTTCTGCTATTCCATTATCCGCAATAGGCGGAGTGTTTGCTTTGTATTTGAGGTCCATGCCTTTTAGTATTTCTGCTGGTATTGGATTCATCGCCTTATTTGGCGTTGCAGTATTAAATGGAATTGTATTGATTGCTGAATTTAATCGCCTTAAAAAAGAAGGAGAAACCAATCTTCAAACTATTGTTATGGAAGGAACCAGTTTACGTCTTCGGCCGGTGTTAATGACAGCAGCTGTTGCTTCACTCGGATTTTTACCGATGGCGCTAAGTCACGGTCCGGGCGCCGAAGTGCAACGTCCGCTTGCAACCGTCGTAATCGGTGGATTGTTTACGGCAACCTTACTTACGCTGCTTTTATTGCCGGTATTATATGTTTGGCTGGAAAGGAAATCGGGCAAGTTTAAGGTTAACGTGACCGCGGTATTTATTCTTTTTGTGGGATGTTTGACAGGTGTAAATGCAAACGCACAACCGAATCAGTCTAGACCTGTTTCTATTGATAGTTTGCTGGCATTGGTGAATCGCCAGAGTCTGGATATCAAAGCTGCCGAGAAGCAGGAAGCCTATTGGAAAACGCTGGAATCTGGAACTTTTGAATTATCTAAAACCCAGGTGGGCATTGAATATGGTCGTTTTAATTCGGTGTTTGCAGATAACCGGCTTTTTCTGAACCAGGGCTTGAAATTGCCGGCAGTTTATAAATCACAAAAAAAACTTTATCAGACGCAGGGAAAATTGCAAGCACGTATTACGGGTATGCATCGAAGTGAGTTGAGAAAGGAAATACGGATGTTATTTGTTCAATTGATTGATCTGAAAGAAAGGGAAAAGTTATTGCTTTCACTGGATAGTATTTATAGCAGGTTCAGTTTGGCGGCAAGCTTGCGTTTACAGACGGGTGAATCCAATCAGTTGGAAAAAACCACTGCAGATGCATTGGTGGAGCAGTTGCGCCTGCAATTGAAGCAACTTGATTTTGATCGATCCATTGTTCAGCAACGATTGATGTCAATGACTAATAGCAGTGTTTTATTTGAGCCCGTATATGAAGATCCATTAATGGCAAAACCAGTTATAATGGGAGTTACGGATAGTAGTCCGGGTATTCAGCTATTGGAAGAACAGGCGCGGGTTGCGTTAGCAACCGGTAAAGTGGAGAAGGCGCAACTACTGCCGGAATTTACAGTTGGTTACACAAATATGTCCATTGTTGGTTACCAGACGAAAAATGGAGTGGATGATTTGTATTTCGGTCCGGGTTATCGTTTTCACTCTGTAAATTTCACCATGGGGGTTCCGCTTTTCATGAAAGCTACCCGTACGAGGATGAAAGCTTCTAAGGTGCAGGCAGAACAGGCCTCCATGCAGGCAGATGCAATGCGGCAAACGATAAAGTACAGACAGATAGCATTGCAGCAGGAGGTGAATAAATACGAAGAACAAATACGTTATTACCAAACGAGCGGACGCTCGCATGCGGAAGCATTGGAGCTGCAGGCCCGGGATGCTTACAGGGAGGGGGAGATTGATTACCTGCAATGGACCCAGCTGATGAATCAGGTGATCGCTATACGGTTGAGTTACCTTGATGCGATGAAGGCGTACAATGCCCAACAGGCGGAAATTTATTACTTAATCGGAAAATGAAAAAAATGAAATGGATAATAAGTTGTAGCTGCTGGCTGATACTGGCTGGCTGCGCATCAAAAGAAACTAAAACAGAAGAAACAGTAGCACTGATGGAGAGTTCCATAGTTGGCCTGGAGCCGGCGCAATTTCAATTGGCAGGTATTGATACCGGCCGGGCAGTGCTGGAAAAAATCAGCAGTAAATTGACGGTTAATGGGGTGGTGGATGTTCCGCCTCAGAATATTGTGTCTGTGAGTTTTCCTCTTGGTGGTTATCTGAAATCTACCCGTTTGTTGCCAGGGATGAGGATCCGCAGAGGTGAAGTTATTGGTATGATTGAAGATCAGGGACTGGTTCAGTTGCAACAGGATTACCTCGTTACAAAATCAAAATTACAGTACCTGAAACAGGATTTTGAACGACAGCAATTGTTAAATGAGAACAAGATAAATGCCGATAAGGTATTACAACAGGTGAGTTCGGAGTACCAGAGTCAGCAGGTTTTATTGAAGGGATACAGTGAAAAGTTACAATTGGTCGGCATTCAGCCCGATCAGCTAACGGAAGCGAGTTTGTCAAGATCAGTAGCGCTGCGATCTCCCATTAATGGTTATGTTTCCAAAGTGAATGTGAATATTGGTAAATATGTGAACCCTACGGATGTATTATTTGAACTTATCAATCCGGATGATATGCACGGGGCATTGACTGTATTCGAAAAAGATATGTCGAAGCTTCGGCTGGGTCAAAAAGTTAGTATGCAGTTTGTGGATGAGCCGGGTGTGAATTATCCGGGTGATATAATCATTTTTACACGAAATGTAGACGAAAACCGGACAGGAACCGTGCATTGTCATTTTGATAAAATGCCTGATCATCTGATGCCGGGCATGTTTCTGAATGCAACGATTTTTTTGGATGATCGCAAGGCTTTAACTGTTCCTGAAGAGGCAGTTGTACGATATGCTGGTAAACAATATGTTTTCAGATTGGTGGGCGACAATAAGTTTGAAATGGTTGAAGTGCAAGTGGAGCCGGTTGGAAATGCAAGGCATGCCATTACATCCAGCTCAACAGATCTGGGTTCTCAGACTTTGGTAATTAAAAATGCATATGCAGTTTTGGGAAAACTAAAAAATACAGCGGAAGAGGAATGATTATAGAAAGGCTTCACGCACGGGAGCCCAACTGTCCAATACCTTGCAGTCTGTTAATGCAACAGCACTGTGAGGTATATTGGCGGGAATCAATTCCAGATTTCCGGCTTTGAAAACAGTGGTTACTCCACCGATGGTCATTTCCAGTTCGCCTTCGAGGATATAGGTGATTTGTTCGTTTTCATGATGGTGCTCCGGAAGAAGTACGCCTTTTTTAATTTCCCAGATCCCCAGAGATGATTTTTCTCCGTGGATAAATTTTCCGATTTGTCCGGGTTGAATTTCCTTTCCTTTAAGATCGTTCAGGTGTTGCATGCTGCAAAAATAGGTTATCGTTCAAAGAAACAAACACTTCCGCCTACCCATTCTTTGTCTTTATTGTATCGAACGCCAATCATTTTTCCCTTGCTTAAACGTGCCAGGTTGATGGCAGGTTTAGGGCGTGCCCATTCATCTTTCCAGATATACATGATCCGAATTTCTGCTTTGGCTGGAATATCTGGTGTGGGAATAACTTCCGCGTATTGAACCTTCTTTTGAAGGATCCAGTTTTCCGGATCTTTTATGGCCTGGATGTCTGCCGGCGTTACGTCGATAACCACTCCTTGTCCGGCAAAAGAAAAAAGTGGTTTAAGTACATACTGCTCGAGGTTGGTAGGGAATTCTTTCAGTTCATTCAGAAAAAGAGTGGGCGGCACATATGGGTGCTGTATAAAAGGCAGGGTGAATTTGCTTATCCGGTAAAACCAATTGGGGTGCGGAATCCATTCCACATCGAGGACCTGTGTGATGTCCACAAAACTGCCGAGTTGAGATTTTTGTGCATTCAAATCATCAAATATTATGCGGTTGTAGATGCGCTTGACCTGAATTCGTTTTCCGTTGTTCTGGTAGTACAATAATTTGCCTTCCTGTTCAAGTTCGGTTATACATACGGGTTGAATACCGATATAGGTTTGCGTACAATAGAAATCGATCCTGGTTTTTTGTTCATGTGGTTTGATCTCAAGCAAAATCACTTCTTCCGGTTCGTAGGGGCCAAGTATCAATGATTTCAGGTCGGACAGATAGGTTTCTTTAGTATAATTTCCCAGGTATTGGGAATAATTCTCAGGGATATTAAAATGCTTACGTAGTACTTCAGGATAATACACCTGAAATCCAAAGAGGGTTGGGAAGCCCTGCATTTCAATTAGCTGAGGTTCGAGTTCCTTTTTTTCATTTTCACAGATACCAAAATCGAAAGCGATCATGTGTGCTATTGGTGATTCATTAGGGACCCGTTCAGATGAAGGAATGCTTCGTTCAGTTAATTGTAGAAAATCAGGCGCGAGTATACGATCTACAATGCTTTCGCAGGCGTTGATGATTTTTTGCTTGAAGGCAAGATCAGCGAGTATCGGCGTTTCCGCTACACGAAATTCAATTGCACCAGGATGCCCACTATGCAGTTCTGTTATGAATGCTTCGTACTGTTCTTTGGTAAAATTTTCATTGAAGCTTTTTCGCCATGCAGGAACCATAAAATTGCCTTTGTTTGAAGATACAGAATTGCAGCTTCTTATACTACTTCAACTGGGGCCAATTGTTTGATTGAGTGGTTTAAAAAATTCGGTAATACCTGCGAGTAGGTGTATACTATTTTATCCGGATCATTCAATTGTTCAATCATACTTTTCCACTTTTCAAATCCGTGGTTATTGATGACGGTTTCTTTTTTATCGGCACGTTGCAGGTACATGCTCATCCCGATGGCGTCTGCTTCAGGATGGAATTGTGTTCCTACCATATATTCATTGAAGCGGAAGGCCATCATGGCGCGTTCAAAGGGGACATGTGGCCTTTCTTTTTCGATGGCCAGAATTTTGCCACCCAGCTGTCGGATTTTTGCATGATTGGGTTGGATAACCTGATAGTCGCGGCTGTCCACTGCATAGAAGGGATCACGCAGGTGGTTGAATACCGGTTCGGAATGGGCGCCTGGTAACATATGCACCGGAAAAACGCCGAAAGCGGTTGATTTGCGATTGGTTACGACACCTACGCCGAAATGCCGGCAGGCCAGCTGATAGGAGTGACAGATAAAAAAGACCTGCTTTTTACGTTGGTTGTTAGCGTTTTCGTTATAGGCCACCACCGTTTGGAGCCAGTTGAAATAAACTTCTTCCCAGGCAGAACCCAGGCTGTCGAGAGGAGATCCGGGTCCTCCGCTGGAAATATAAATATCATAACTGATATCGGGTACCTGCTCTTTAATTCTGACTTCAAACTCATCCCATTCCAAATCGAGCTGGTGTTGATCGGCATACAGATTCAGGATTTCCCTGATACATCGCATTCCCTGGTTTTCCACCCCCTCATACAAATCAAGAATAGCTACCCTTATCTTTCCCAAATCCATTTCCATCCTGCAAATTTAAGGTTTTTCATTTTCACCCGCCGGGTGGCACCCGACCGGTGCCACCCGGCGGGTGAAAGGGTTAATGAACTTTTTCTCCTGATATCCAGGTGCCGAGTACGCGAGTTACGAGCAAGCGGTCTGAAGGAATGGCCAGGAGGTCCTGGTCGAGTAAAATGAAATCGGCAAGCTTGCCGGGTTCCAGACTGCCTTTTTCGGCTTCTTCAAAATTGCTTTTAGCCGCCCAGATGGTCATGCCGCGCAGGGCTTCTTCCCGTGAAAGTGCGTTTTCCGGTTGGTATCCACCTGCCGGAAATCCCTTTGCATCCTGTCGCACTACTGCGGCATAAAATGTTTTGAAGGGTGAAATGTCTTCTACCGGAAAATCAGTACCCAAAGGAATCCAGCCATTTTGCTTCATCAGATCCTGAAAAGCGTAGGCCCCTTTTTCACGTTCACTACCCAATCGCTTTCCAGCCCAATACATATCGGAAGTGGCATGGGTTGGTTGTACAGAAGGAATAATTCCATATTGTCCGAATAATGCAAAATCACTAGCATTCACAACCTGAGCATGTTCGATTCTCCAACGCCGGTCTGACCTGGCCACCAGATGTTTCGCGTAGATCTTTAATATAGTACGGTTGCCGCTATCACCAATAGCATGTGTGTTCATCTGAAAGGGCGTTTTTGCAAGCAATGCGGCGATGGAATCGAAATGTTCGGGATCGCTTAACAAAAACCCTTTATTTCCTGTATGATCAGCATAATCTTCAAGCAGGCAGGCGCCTCTTGATCCGAGTGCGCCATCTGCATATACTTTAAAAGAGCGGACGTTCAACCGATCCGTTTTGATGATGCCTTTAGGAAGCAGGTAATCGTAATTTTTCTTACTATCGCTCAGCATTGCATAGATGCGCATTTTAAGTTCACCTGATTTTTGCATACCGTCGATAAATTCCACTTCATTGTAATCAAGTCCGCAATCATCCACGGTGGTTAATCCCATTGCGAAACAATTTCGCTGGGCATCCAGCAATGCTTCCTTCATTTGCACCTCTGTAGGAGCTGTTATTTTTGATTCAACCAGGCCGATGGCATTATCAATTAGTAAGCCTGTTAATTGGCCATTTTTGACTTCAATTTTCCCGCCGGTTAGCTGATCTCCTGCTTTGATGCCAGCCAGTTCAAGTGCTTTGCTGTTGGCCATGGCCGCATGCCCGTCGATCCGACTCAATAACACGGGCCGGTCAGGGAATAGTTTATTGAGTGCTTCATTGGTTGGGAATTCCTGGCTGGACCAATCATTCTGATCCCATCCTCTTCCGATGATCCAGCCTTCAGGCCGAATTGCAGAAAATTTCACGAGGGTGTCCAGGATCGCCTGCCAGCTGGTAGTTCCAACAAGATCAGCTGTTTGTAATCCTAAGCCGTACCGATAAAAATGACAATGGGCGTCTATGAAACCGGGATAGATGAATTTGCCTTTGGCATCAAACAATTCCTTTGCCGAATATTGACTGCTGATGTTTTCATCCGATCCGATGGCAAGAATTTTTCCATCACGTATAGCCATTGACGTTGCCTTGCTGAATTGGCTGTCTACGGTATAAATAACTGCATTACGGATCAGCAGGTCAGCTGAAGGTTTTCCTGAACAGGCCCAACAGAATATGGAAACCAGGGCAATAATTGCCAGTTGAAAAAAAGATTTCAAGAAGTAGAATTTTAATTATAAAACGATGCCGAATATCGTATCTACAACCAATGATAAGAGGCTGTTTTTGAATTGTTCAATTCTTATAACGGATAAGCCCGCCTGTTTCAATGCAATCATTTGTGCTAGGTCTTTTTGTCCGAGTACCAGCCACTCAAAGTCCTGGGTGGTAAGTTTGCCTTCCGAAAGCAGGATTGTCCATCGCTTCAGGCTTTCTTTGGTTTCATCCAAAAACTTACGGCCATCTTTTATAGCAGCTTTGGTGTAATTTTTCACGAATAGTTTGGCCAGTTCTTCCACCTGTTGTTTCAGTGTTTTGAAGATATCTTCGAATTTTACTGCTTCTGCCATAAGATTAATTTACTGTTGCAGTTCTTTAGGTGTGAGTTTGCCACTTTCCAGTTCGGCAAGCTGATCAAATGCTTTCCCTACAATAATTTTTGCTTCTCCAATAAATGTAGCATTGAGTTGTACTTCTTTTTTCCAGCGCGATAAAAATCCGCCGAGCAAATTTTTCTCGGGATCTTTTAGCAGGTCCCACATCTGAATCCTCAATTGATTTTTTTTTCTGTGTAATTCGTATTCATAGAGTTTGTCGAGCTGATCAGTAAACACGGTGATTTCCTTTTGCTGGGAGGTATAGGTTTTTTCCGCTTTATCCATAAGCTTGAGTGCATCTACTTTTAAGCTGGTAGATTCTTTATATACATACTGGTCGTATGGAGCAGAAGTTACACAGGCGGATGGAAGCAAAAGTAAACAACCCAGCACCAGTGTTAACCACCAATTACCGAAAGTTCGCTTATGAATCAGTGTTTGATACTCAGATACCATATAGGAATTGACTTTTTATATAATCAACAACAGCGACCATGCTATTGGTTTCCTGATAAACTTTCATCTGGCGATCGGCCCCGGTTCCGGTTTCCAGCAAATTGGGTATCAGGTTAAGAATATGGCGGCTTCCCAATTGATCCACCACATCATCCACAAAATCCAGCAGCTCATAAATCAATACCCTGGTATTCACTTCTTCTTCTTTCCCAAAATCGATCAGTCTGCCATCAATCCCGTACCTGCTGGCACGCCATTTGTTCTCGTTTATAAGTGCGCGTGAGTATTGGATAAAGTTGAGGTTGGTGGTTCTTAGTTTGTAAATTTTAGCACAGATTGCCTGGAATAGTGCTGCAATTATAATCGTTTCATGGGTGGTCATCGGAACATCACAGATCCGGAATTCGACCGTATTAAAAAAAGGATGCACCCTTAGATCCCACCAGATTTTTTTCGCATTGTCTATGCAGTTGGTTTTCACCAGCATTTTTACATAATGATCATAATCTTCAATAGTGTCGAAATACTCAGGAATACCTGTACGTGGGAATTTATCAAATACTTTTGTGCGAAAGGATTTGTAGCCGGTTAGTCGGCCTTCCCAGAAGGGAGAGTTGGTGCTAAGTGCATAAATATGCGGTAAAAAATAGCGGGTGCTGTTCGCAATATGATTTGCCATTTCCCGGCTCTCCATTCCTACGTGCACATGTAGGCCAAAAATGAGGTTACTGCGGGCGGCTTCCTGCAGTTCATTTACGATTTCACTATAACGCACATGATCCGTGATTAACTGGCTTTCCCAATGGCTGAAGGGATGGGTACCCGAAGCACCCATAGCAAAGCCGAGATCGCCTGCAACATGGGAAATTGTGTTCCGAAGGGTAGCAACATCTTTGAGTGCTTCATCAATGTCTTTGCAGATATCGGTGCCCACTTCCACAACCGCCTGGTGCATCTCTGCTTTTACTTTGTCCTTGATGATTTTTTGTCCCTCTAAAACTATTTTCTGTTCATGGCTTTTCAGCTCCCGCGATTGGGGATCGAGCACCATGTATTCTTCTTCAATGCCCAGGGTGAATTGCTGGTAGTTGATCATGTTGAAAAGTAAAAAGTTAAAAGTAAAAAGTTAAAAGTAGGGGTTACTATTTATTGAAATTCTCATTTTATTCGAGCAAACAAAAAACGAGCAAACAAAAAACGAACAATTTAAAAGAACAAGCCAAATCAAACAACTAATAACGAACAAAGGCTGAATAATCAAATAATCAAAAGCGAAAAACCTGTCTTAAGTGCAATTAGGAACATGAAATTTGAAAATTGACCATCTAATTAATCAAACTTCCCACTATTTTATAATTCGAGCACTACCTTGTTATTCAGATTTTCGGGATACAGATGTTTAAAGTCCGGCTGTTAAAGCTGTTTTTGCTGCACTTCGCTTGATGTATTCTCCCCAGGTCAGGTTGTCTTTGCCGGGTATGAATGCCATCGCTTTTTCAATAGCATAATTGGCGGCGGTTTCAACTACCCAGGCGAAATTATCTTCACCAACACTTTTGATTTCTGCATCGGGAGCGGGATTGCAAAAGTCAATTGCATAAGGAATACCGTCTCTTAAAGCGAGCTCTACGGTGTTGAAGTCGTAGCCCAGAAAATGATTGATTCTTAAAACAATTTCTTCCATCTGTTTAAGCCTTTCCGGACTTGGTGTAAATCCGGCCTGATAACGAAGATGATGCGGATTACGGGGTTCATAGGGCATGATGCGAACATGTTTTCCTCCTATGCAATAACAACGATAGTATTCATCAAAGATGATTTCTTCCTGTAACAACATAACCAGCTCACCTGTTTCGCTGTGTTTCTCGAAGAAATCTTCCATGCTTGTAAGTTTGTATACATTTTTCCATCCACCGCCAGCGAAGGGTTTCATATAAGCGGGGAAACCAACATAACTGAAAATTCCTTCCCAGTCGAGTGGGTAAGCGAGGTTACTGAACGACTGATCGGAGGTGTCGGCAGGAAGATCACGGGAGGGGAGAATAACGGTTTTGGGAACCGGTACACCAATTTTGGTAGCCAGACAGTTATTGAAAAATTTTTCGTCGGCGCTCCACCAGAATGGGTTGTTGATAACGGCTGTTCCGCACAGTGCTGCATTTTTCAGAAAGGCCCGGTAAAAGGGAACATCCTGCGAAATGCGGTCTATGATCACGGCATAGTCGGTTGCTTCGCCCTGCATAACTTTATCAATTCGAACCGGTTCGGCAACGATGCCTTCGATATTTTTACTGTTCACCCGTTCGATGAATGCCATTGGGAAGCTTCGCTCCTGGCCAAACAAAATGCCTATTTTCTTCATGTGTAATGGTATTGATGAATGGAAATGATCTGCCTTGAATATACTATTATTTAGGCAAGTATAAAACGACCAATCAGGTTTTCAGAAAGCTTTTTTTCATCAAATTCCTGTATTTTCATCGCCCTGTATTATTTTATTGTGAACTGTTATGAGTGTATTGATGCCGCCGGAGAAAACAACTGTTACAATTGATATCAAATCCTTTCAGGTTGATTCTGCTTTCCTGGAAAGAGAGGTAAAGGTAGATGCTTATTTGCCTGTTTTTCTGACAGGAAAAGAGCGGCCTTCCCTCTTATTGTTGAATGATGGCCAGGATATGGGTGCGATGGGATGGACGGCTATCTTTGGGGATTTTTTCCATCGAAATGGGGCCATTCCGCTGATTGCTGTAGCGATTCATGCAGGGATAGATCGAAAAATGGAATATGGAACGGCTGAAGTTCCTGATTATCTGGGTCGCGGAGCAAAGGCGGGTGATTATACGAAGTTTTTATTTGAGGAATTATTGCCGGTGATCAGGAAGGAATTGGGCTATCCGGAATTCAGTGAAAAAGTGTTTGCCGGATTTAGTTTGGGGGGATTGTCGGCCCTGGATATTGTATGGGCGCATCCGCATGAGTTTACAAGGGTTGGTGTTTTTTCAGCATCACTCTGGTGGCGGATGATTGATCAGACGGAACCTGATTATGACGATGATAAACATCGAATCATGCACGAGCTGGTCCGCAAGGGTAATTATGCTCCCTGGTTGAAATTTTTTCTTTGTACGGGAACGCTTGATGAAACCAATGATCGGAACGGAAATGGCATTATCGATTCCATTGATGATACGCTGGGATTGATGGAGGAGTTGGAGCGAAAGGGGTATCATCGCGAAACGGATATGTATTACCTGGAATTGGCAGATGGTCGCCATGATGTGGTAACCTGGGGCCGGGCGATGCCGGTGTTTCTGGATTGGGCGTTTGGGAGGAGGTAAAAATAAAAAGAGGCTGTCTCATTACGAGACAGCCTCTTTTTATTTGGATAGTTTTTAATTAAAAGTTCAAGCGGAACCCTAATTGGCTAACCCATCTTGCACTATAGTTTGGAACAGTGCTTGTGCTTACAGTATAAGGATCAACATTTGTGTTGTTCGGATTGAATCTGTATTGAGGTACCATTGCGTTGGTATATCCTGAAAAATCGAGCGCATTGAATTGATCGAAACTTGCAAAATAAGTTCTGCCCCATTCTCTGTTCAACATATTGGTGAAGTTAAATACATCATAGCTTATCTGAACAGAGTATACCTTACCTCCGAGTTTTACATTAAAATCTTGTGCAATTTTTAAATCAAGCAAATGGGTGAAAGGAAGTCGATCACCATTTCTCTCTGCGAAATCACCTCTCCTGCTTTTGAGGTAGGAGTTATTTTGTATGAACTGTTCAAAAGCAGCGCGTTGCTGATCTGGTGTAAAGGTTGTCCCGGAAACTGTGTTGTTTAAGAAAGTCATAGTTTGAATTTCTTGACTGGTTGGAACATAAATCAGGTCATTGAAATTACTGGCTCCATCCCGAATAGGGCTTCCGTTTCTATATGTGTAACTAAGTGGGTTTCCTGATTGACCATTGTAAACCAGAGAGAGAGTAGTTGCCATTTTTTTTCTGGCATAGCTGAATTTTTTGGCAACGAAAGCAAAAATGCGATGTCCTTGGCTAAAGTCAGAAACAGAACGGGTAAGTGCATTGCGGCTGTTTACTGCTTCCATATTTGCCCACTGACTCAGGTTTACTGAACTGGTAGCTTCATGGAGTGTTACGGATTCGCCGTATGTATAATTGGCATTAAAGCTAAAACCGCGCTGGAATCTTTTTTCCAGTGAAAAAGTAAAATTGTAGCTGTATCCTTTATCACCATCATTGTTAGAAAGGATCATTACATTATCATAGGGATTATTGCCTGTAGGGAAGGCAATTTTAGCCGGATTCTGATACACCTGACGCTCATCCGGACCAGCAGAAACCAGGTTAGGCTGTACGATATTAGCGTTGGTGTAGAAGGTTTCATTGATTCCTTTGGTAAAGATTCCTTCAACAGTGAATTTCCATCCATTTCCAAAGTTTTTGTCCACGGCTAAAGAAGTACGCAACACTTTTGGAGCACGGAATTTTTCAGAAATCAGATCAATATTTCCTTTTGAAACACCAAATCCAAGATCTTCCGGACGATACTGGTTGAAAGGATCGGGGCGGAAGGTGATTTGTGCCAGAGCTGCTGAGTTTTGTGATGAACTTGCTGTAAATCGGGCCTGGCTGATTCCGGTATTATTGTAAATGCCTCCAGGCCAAACCAGCGGAATACGTCCGGTGAACATACCTACACCACCACGAATCACGATATTTTCTTCGTCGATTTTATAGGTAAATCCAAGTCGTGGTGAAATCGCTACCGGCATTTTTGGTTTTTGCCCGGAACGAGCCCCTTTAAAATCATGGAATTGTGAGAAAATTGGCAGAGCAGTTTCATTGAAATAGGTGTCTTCTGGTGCATCAGTTAAGAAAATGTTGTAATCAGCACGAATACCCAAGTTTAGGGTAAATGCCTCGTTTACTTTTATTTCATCATTAATAAAAAGGCCTAATCGTGCTGTTTTGAAGTTAGCTGCCGCTCCGGTATTGTCGCTTAGATCGTTATCAACAGTTGGATATCCAATTATATATTGACGAGGATTTCCATTGGCAAGAAAAGTTGCAATGTCTGCAAATTCATAGTTGCCATATGTGTTTTGAAGAAATACATTATAAGCTTTGTTCAGTTCGTTATCGGTGCCAAACGTTAATGAGTGTTTGCCACGGTTAATCTTAAAGGCATCAAAAAGACTAATGGTGGATTGTTCCAGTTTGTTTTGAGTGGAGCTATTGTCTGATCCAAATACGAAACGTCCGGCACCATCAAAAATCGTAACCCTTGGGAAGGGGTCACCAAGTGGTACCCGATCATCCAGAACATCTGTGTAAGTGATGAGTAATTTATTACTCATACCTCTTTTAAGGTTGCTGTTTAATTCTGCAGATAAGGAATTTGTTTTTGTTGGAAACAGGTATCCGTTATTATAAAAGTTAATGGCAGTATTGCTGCTGCTGGATGTATTAAATCGCTCTCCTTTATTTAACCGGTAACTGAAGGAGAACTTATGGCGGGAATTTATATTCCAGTCTAATTTAGCTGTGATACGATCAACATTTACTTTTTCAGGATTGTCATTAAATCCACCGGTTTCGTAACCATACTGGCTAAGAATAGTAGAACGCAGGTTGTTAACAACATTTATATCCTGCGTATTTCCGGAATAATTGTCGAAATCATATGGTTGAGGGCGTTCATCGCGCTGAACCTCACCATTAATAAAGAAGAAGAGTTTGTTTTTGATAATTGGACCACCAACTCTGAAACCAATTGTTTGATTTTTGAACTCTGACAGTTTGCTTGCATTATCCTTTTCGCCGGTAGGTGTTTTACCGGATAGGTCCTGGTTGCGGAAGAAATAGTAAACAGAGCCCTGGAATTGGTTTGTCCCTGAACGGGTGATGGCATTGATTCCACCTCCGGTAAAATTACCAAGAGATGCATCATATGGCGAAACAACCACCTGGAACTGGTCAATCGCATCTATAGATATTGGTGCTATTCCTGCTTGTCCGCCATTTGTTCCGGATGCAGCTAAGCCGAATACATCGTTGTTAACGGCCCCGTCAATATAAAAGGAGTTGAAACGGTTATTTTGTCCGGCGATGGTGATGCCACCGTCAACTGCAGTAAGTTTAGCTTGCGGGATTGCTCTGAGGTAATCAGTAATATTCCGTCCAACAGTTGGAAGGTTGGCCATTTGATCACGGCCGATCACAGTTTCGGCACCACCTTTACCACCAGCAGCTGTTTGTTTTCTAACTGAGCTAACAATAACTGCCGCCAGTTCATCAATTTTATCTGTCAGATTGATGTCTGCACGGAAAGTTTCACCCAGTGTAAGGAAAATCTCGTCTTTTTTTGTGGTTTGGAAGTTTACAAAACTGGCTTCGATGGAATAAGGACCGCCAGGGTTCATGTTTTGGATGTCAAAACGCCCACCAACGCGGGTGGTGCTGGTATAAACAGATCCAGTAGGAATGTGGGTAGCTTTGATTGTCGCACCAACTAGGGGTTCTCCTGTTGAGGTCTTTACAAATCCGCTCATGCTACTGGTCGTTACCTGAGCTGTTGCGCTGGCAGTGAATGCCATCAGGAGGCAGACCAGCCGTACAATTCTCTTCAAAAGCATAATGTGTGTGTTTTACAATTTGCTGCAAAGAAACTGAATAATTTTATTATGTTATTAGGATAGTGTTAACAAATTGTAACCTCCCCGTTTACCCCGAAGAAAGTCGTCAGACACCAGTGAGACAGGTATCAGACACCAGTGAGATAGGTGTCTGATACCTATCTAATAGCATTCTAACTCCTATCTGACACCTCTCTAACAGTGTTCTAACACCTGTCTGACGTCTATTCTCGGGTTTCCCGTAGCTTTGCAAAAATTTGGACTATGCTGGATAGTATCGAAAGTGCCATTGAGGACTTTAAAGAAGGGAAGATGCTGATTGTGGTGGACGATGAAGACCGCGAAAATGAAGGGGATTTTGTTATTGCTGCCCGCCATGTAACACCCGAAGTGATCAATTTTATGAGTAAAGAAGGCCGCGGACTCATCTGCGCCCCCCTCGTGGAAGATCGCTGTGAAGAACTAAAGCTCGATATGATGGTTTCCAGTAATACCGCCCTGCACGAAACCGCCTTCACCGTATCCGTCGACCTGCTCGGGCACGGCTGCACCACCGGTATTTCCGCTCACGACCGCGCCAAAACCATCCAGGCCCTCATTAATCCGGATACCCGCCCCGAAGAACTTGGCCGCCCCGGACATATATTTCCCCTGAAAGCAAAAAAAGGCGGCGTGCTCCGCCGTGCCGGTCATACTGAAGCCACCATTGATCTGGCCCGCCTGGCCGGATGCGAGCCCGCCGGTGTGCTGGTCGAAATTCTGAACGAAGACGGTACCATGGCCCGACTGCCGCAACTAATGGAAATCTCTAAAAAATTTGGTATCAAGATCATCTCCATCAAAGACCTGATTGAATACCGCCTCAAACGCGACACCCTGATCGAAGAGGTGGTTCGGGTTGATATGCCCACCCAATTTGGCCATTTTACCATGGTCGCTTTTCGAGAAAAACACACCCTCAACGAACATATGGCCCTAATCAAGGGTAGCTGGGAAAAAGATGAACCGGTGTTTGTTCGCGTGCATTCCAGCTGCTTCACCGGTGATATCCTCGGTTCTCTTCGTTGCGATTGCGGTGAACAACTCCATAAAGCGCTGCAACTGGTGGAAGCCGAAGGTAAAGGCGTAGTCCTGTATATGAATCAGGAGGGCAGGGGCATCGGCCTCATGAATAAACTCCGGGCTTACAAACTTCAGGAGGAAGGAATGGACACCGTGGAAGCCAACCTGCACCTGGGGTTTCCTATGGATAAGCGTGATTACGGTGTCGGAGCGCAAATCCTCCGTCACCTTAACGTCTCCAAATTGAAACTTATCAGCAATAATCCGAAAAAAAGAGCCGGACTGGTAGGATATGGGATCGAAATTGTGGACACCGTACCAATTCGTATCCACCCCAATCCGCACAACGAAAAATACCTTCAGACAAAGAGAGATAAACTGGGACATACAATTCTTGGCGCGGAAGGAGAATAGAAGGAAGTAAGAAGTAAGAAATAAGAAGTAAGAAGTAAAATGTAAGATTTTAGATGTTTAGGCCACAGAGTTAAATCTAAAATCTTATATCACTTTTTTGCTCCGCTGGTGCTATCGGGTATTGCCGGGCCATCTGCCGTATCAACCGCAGGCGGTGTTTCTGTTTTCTTTTTCTTCTTCCGGGTAAAGAGTTCCCAAATACGATCAAATTCTTTGCGATAAGAAATCCCCAAACCGGATCGCTGCAACGCACTCTGGTAGGCATAACTCCAGTTATTGCGATAGAAGAATGTAATGCGGAATTTTCCATCCGGAGTCAGCTTGTATTCAGCAGACACATCCGGCAGAAATTGAAAAGTTGCCGCCTGACGCGAATTAATGCCGAAATCAATCGCACTTCCCACCATAAAGGTCAGTCGCTCATTCAGGTAACTCTTCGCGAGACTCAGGTTGATATTTGTCCGATCCGGTAACATGATCTGCGCATTCGACTGTCCGGTTAAATTCGTGCCACTATACAAAGCTGCATTCATATTCAACTTCAGACTCTTATCATTGAATACATTCTGCAAAATCTTGGAAAATTCATTTGATAATACACTCGATAAAAATCCGGAAATACTACTCACCACCAGACTTTCAAAGGCTGTATTCGCAAACGATGCGCTGTTGTTCTGTAAGCTTCCAACCGCAGTTAATGGTCCGAAATTATTAAACAGAATCAGGTAGGAAACCTGCTTGTTCAATTCACTCTCATCTTCCTGAATAATTTTAAACAAGGCGCTGGCCTGGTAATTATTCCGCAATGGACTGTTCTCCGGTAACTCAATCCGGAAGCGGATCTTGGGCTGAGACAGGCGGTCCGTAATATTTGCAATAATGTTTACCGTTCCCCGATACTGCGTTACATTCGGATCATTGATTCCAAATCCGCCACTACTCAACAGATCACTAAACTTAACATTGTTCGCAGTATATAAGGCATCAATTTTTAATGTAGCATCATAGGGATCGCCATTCCAAACAATATAATTGTTCCGCTCCGGTAACAATACGAAATTCTTCTTCCAGGCCTGAAAATTGAAATTATAAAAACCGCTTTCAATGTCATATCTGCCGGTCATGCTAAGGCTCTCTTTTGAACCCACCCTCATTTTTAAATTTCCATTACCTCTCGCCGTTATGATATCACCCGTACTTTCATCAATGATCATATTCACCACCGCTTTGTTATTTGCGCGGATATCCAGACTCACAGTAAAATTAGATTCCTTATCATACGGTTTGTAAGGTGTCATTTCTTTACCGTATTCTTTCCAAACAATGAAATCAGCTTCTGCATTCTGTCTGCTGCTTTCGGTAGCGATATAAATATTACTGCTGTCCGTCGGCTCTCCGCTGATCTCCATCTGCATATCGTACATCGGTCCGCTGAACTTCATATTGGCCTTTCCAATCACATTGCCGTAGAATAAACTGTTATCCGCCGGAGTTGTGTTCAATAACAAGAGCTTATTTGTTTTTACTGCAAAATCAAAGGCCAGGTCGTTGAAGTTATTGTGGTATAATTTTCCTTCCGTAAGCTCGCCCTTGTTTCCCAGTGTATCCTGCAAAACAAACTTCCCAAAATCAATCTGTCCATCTGAAAACTTGATTTGAGCAGCAGGAATTTTATAATATACCTTGGTGTAATCCACCAGCAAACCGGCATTATTCAAACTGACATCTCCCAGGTATTTCAGATTTTTTCCTTTCCCAACGATCTGAAGTTGTCCGGTTGCATACCCATCCAGTTTTTCAAAAATGCCTGTCAGGTATTGCTGTAATAAACTGATTTTGGTATTCTTTAAATTCGCCCGGATATCTACCTGATCCGATAAGCTGTCTGTGGTGTTAACCAAACCAGCTATATCAAAATTATAATCTTCATTCAATGATACTGTCTTAAAGGTGACCTTGCCTGATTTGCTGGAATAGGTACTGGATAAATCAAGCACTCCGATGGAGTCGTTATCCAATCGAAAATGTTCGGCTTTTGCACTTGCATCCACCTGCAGGTTGCTGAATGGGTCAATGAGTTCGATTTCGCCGGTTAGCAATCCTTCAAGACGATTCGACTTCACAAAAAACGGAGCGAAATCGCCGATATTTATTTTTTTCAACTCCACTTTCAGATCATTCCCTTTACCAATAGAGGAAGGGGCTGATGTCAGAATAATTTCCTGGTCCTCACTGTAAATGCGCACCCCTTCGGTTGTTACCAGTTCTTTACTTAATATGATTTCACCTCCATCCTCAATGATCCAGGGTTTCTGGTTGATATCAAAACTTGATGGATAAAACTGTACGCGGATACCATTCTTCAATGTCTGTACTTCACCCGCAATGGAGGCGCGGTTCAGGGTCTGGTTGGCACTGGTTATAATAGAAACTTTCGATAGGTCTTTTGCTGCAGAAATGGTTACTACCGAACCCGGAAAATGCAAACTGTCATTTACCTGGATATCACCTACATTGGTGCTGACAGCTAATGAATCGAAATTACCCCTGGCCTGAAATTTTACATCATAAAACCCGAGTTTATTATAACCAAATTGCGGGATTTCGGCATCCACATCAAATATATTCTCCTCGGTATTTAACTGCCCGTTTATGGTGGAATAATTAAATCCTTTTAATCGTTTATCAAGCAGACTTAAATAATCATCCACTTTGCGGGTGGTGATAAAAAAGCTGAAATTATTATCCACCGTGGTTTTGGAAGCAGCTATATAACTGGGGTAATACCTGTTCAGAAATGTTTGAAACGCATCGGGGAGAGAGGAGATATTAAATTTCCCTGCCAGTATTCCTTCAAATTCATTACTGCGTACTGTGATGGTTTTATTTCCACTTTCCTGCAAACTGGATTCAACATATAAACTGTCAAAAGATATTCGCTGGCCATTATTGAAAACCGATGCGTCTGAAATACGTGCCGAGCCAAGAAAATTATCAATATTACTGCCGGTGAAGTTCACATTGAAGGTTCCATTGAAATCCAATTCTTCTTTGGTGAATTTCATGCTGCGCAGGTTTGCATTCACCACCAGTGCGCTGAAGTCGAAACGGGGAATATCGCCAGATAAATCAACCAGCCCTTTCAGCTTTGCTTCCAGGTGTTCATCATTCACTGCCACATTTCCATTGAATAATCGCTTGGCAAATTTGCCATCCACTTCTATATCGCGATACTCATAACCGTTATAAATGATAAAGGGAATATATCCTTTCAATCCGGCATCCAGACTATTTAAGGTAAAGCCCTTCCCTTTAATATCACCTGCCACTCCAATAGATCCCAGCATTGAGTTGCCAATAAACTGTCCGATATCAAAATCTTCGGTTTGAATGGTTCCTTCATAGAGTGGAACGCCTTTTTCCGGAAGTTTCATGTTAACGTCGGTGGCAATCGTTCCCAGTGCGGTTTCAATTGTACCATAGGTGACAAAATCATTCAGAAAACCGGTAAAACTTCCTTTGAAGCGAAGAAAGCCGAGCCGGTCCAGACGGGGTTCTGTAATTGTTTTTACAACCGGAAAAAATTGACTGATATCGGCATAGCTGGCATTGAAATCACGAACTGTTACGTCGAGATAGGATTTTTTTATATCAGGCAATCCTTTTAGGGAGAAATCCCCATTCAGAAAAGTATTGTTTCCCGCTTTTGCGATAACATTTTTTCCTTCGAGGTTGCTGATGGTACCACTTGCTTTTCCACTCAGACTGATTCTTGTATTCCAGTTTGCGAGCTCCGGTGCGAAATAGGCGATGTCATCACTATGAACGATGGCATCTGTGAAATTTCCCTCTAATCGAATTGATTCAATGAAATCACTCATATCATCAAATGTATCATAGCGCATGGCATAGAAATTCCGCAGGTAACTTTTTGGAGTGCGAATATCGAGCTGGCGGAATTCCATCGCTTCCGGATGAAATTTCAGATTGGCTTTAAGTTGCTTCACTTCAAATCCCGATCGCTCTTTGGTAGCAATCTGAATGGCGGCACTTAAAGTATCATTGATCAGTTTTACATCACGAAACTGACTGTTGATCTGGCTAAACTGAAAATGAGCGCCATCGAAATAATAGTAAGGAGCGCGTTCGGTTTCAATATCGTTCTTGAGACTGCCGTTTTTGATGGTGAGATATCGAACGCCGAGCGACCATCGCCCTGAATTCCAGCGAAGATGTTCCGGATCATTAGGTGGGATTTCTGCTCTGGCAATTTTGGGCCTTGGTGGGCGGCGGCCTTCGTAATTATAAATGGAAAAATTTGGTTGAACTATAGCGAGGTTTCTGATCTGGATATTTTTATTGATCAGGTCGAAAATTTCTGCTTCCACATCCAGGGATTGGAGAGACAGGCCGAGATTTTCACCGCGCCACTCATCGCGCTGCAAAAGGCGGATATTTTTTAGCGAAACTTCTTTGACTGATAATTGAATGGGGTTCTGTTTTTTGGTACTCGCAGGTGCGGCGAAATAATCGGCCAGAAACTGGTAATTCCAAACGGAGTCTACCCGATGCAGGTCGATCAGGGTGTTTTCCAGTCCGAGATAGGTGAGTTCCACCTTTTCCTTTACGAAAAACCAGTCGGTGATATTCACCTTCAGGGCACCGGCATAAAGCAGGGTGTCCTTGTTCTGATCGCGCACGAGGGTGCCATTCAGCGATAGTGTATTAAAAAACTCGAGGTCAATATGGTCCACTTTTACCTCGGTATTCAAGGCTTTCGACAACCGGTTGGCTGCCTGCCGGGCAATATAATTCTGGACAAAACTGACCTGCAAGAGAAAATACACCAGCACCACCAATAGCAAAAGCGAAAGGATCAGGTAACCGGTTATTTTAAATACTCGTTTCAGGAATTGGGTATTAGCTGCAAAATTAACTATTCAGGATCAACCTCCTAAGAAGATTGTGTCCATTGAACGAATTTACTGGATGAGACTGGTATACCCGGGGCGAGGTTTAATTCTTAACCTGATTTTACAAGGCCTTCCGCAGCTTGACCAGAGTCGTAAGCAAATCTTCCAACCTGTCTAGTTGCAGCATATTGGCGCCATCGCTTTTGGCTACCGCCGGATTGGGATGGGTTTCGATGAAGAGTCCGTCTGCGCCCGCTGCCAGCGCAGCTTTTGCGATGGTTCCAATCATTTGGGGATTACCTCCTGTTACGCCGGATGTCTGGTTAGGTTGCTGCAGGCTATGGGTGCAGTCCATCACCACAGGTACACCGTGTTCTTTCATCCAGGGAATATTGCGATAATCCACTACCAGGTCCTGGTAACCAAAAGTAGTACCCCGTTCAGTCAGGATGATTTTATCATTTCCCGCCTGCCTGATTTTTTCCACAGCAAATTTCATGGACGGGCCGCTTAGAAACTGGCCTTTTTTCACGTTGACTACCTTTCCGGTTTCCGCGGCGGCAATCAGGAGATCGGTCTGGCGGCAGAGAAATGCGGGGATTTGCAGGATGTCGGCGTATTTGGCAGCTGGTGCAGCTTCATCGTGGGCATGGATATCAGTGGTGGTGGGCAAATTGAAACGCTGCCCGGTTTTGTGGAGGAGGTCCAGGCCGAGTTCATCGCCCAAACCGGTGAAAGAGCTGGCACTAGTACGATTCGCCTTTCTATACGAGGATTTGAAAATATAGGGGATTCCAAGTTTGGTGCAGATCGTTTTTACTTTTTCCGCCACTTCCGTAAGCAGTTCTTCACTTTCAATTACACATGGACCAGCAATCAAAAAAAAGTTCTTCTCATCATAAGTTTGACCGGTAAACAGCTCTTTCAGAAATTTTTCCATCCTGCAAAGATAGGATTTCTCCCATCTCACCCGCCGGGTGCCACCGGTCGGGTGGTACCCGACCGGTGGCACCCGGCGGGTGAGAAAGCTATCGGTTTTGTATGTAGGTTTGCAGGCTTAATTTCGATTGCTATGACGAAGGAGAAAATACTGGTTATTGGTGCCTGCGGGCAGATCGGGGTGGAACTGACCCTGGCACTTAGGAAAATATACGGCAACAGCAATGTACTGGCATCCGACCTGCGGGAGGAAAATGAACTCCTGAAAGGGACCGGTCCCTATGTATCCATCGATGCATTAAACAAGGAAATGTTGCATGTGCTGGTGATCCGCCAAAATATCACACAGGTGTACCTGCTGGCGGCCATCCTTTCTGCCACCGGTGAAAAAAATCCCAACCTGGCCTGGCACCTGAATATGCAGAGCCTGCTGAATGTACTGGATATTGCACGTGAGGAAAAACTCACCAAGGTCTATTGGCCCTCCTCCATTGCAGTATTCGGACCAACTTCACCCAAACAAAACTGTCCGCAGTACACCATTATCGAACCCACCACCGTTTACGGAATCTCCAAATATGCCGGCGAATTCTGGTGTAATTACTACCACCAGCGCTATGGAGTGGATGTACGGAGTCTTCGTTACCCCGGACTCATCAGTTATAAATCAGCTCCAGGCGGCGGAACCACCGATTATGCCGTTGAAATTTTCCATGAAGCCCTGGAAGAGGGTTCTTATACCTCTTTTTTGAAGGAGGATACCTACCTCCCGATGATGTATATGCCGGATGCTATAAAGGCAACCATTGAACTGATGGAAGCACCTGCGGAAAAAATTACGGTTCGTACTTCGTACAATATTTCCTCAATGAGCTTTTCGCCAAAGGAAATTGCTGCGTCCATTCAGCAACATCTTCCTGATTTCACCATGAAGTACGAACCAGACTATCGGCAGGCTATAGCCGATTCCTGGCCACAGAGCATTGATGATCATATTGCCCGCCGCGATTGGGGCTGGCAACAGGATTATGACCTGAACCGCATGACTGCAGATATGCTGGCCAATCTCCAAAACCAGTAGGCTTGTTAATTTGTTAAGTTTACCAACTGCCTGGCGTAAATTGCCGGTTAGATTAGTAGCCTATGCGAAATATTTATTTTGTACTTATAATTGTTTTTTGTGGAGCATCCGTTCATGCCCAGCCGGTTCAACCCGGAACCTGGCGGGCAGAATTGCTTCGCGAAGAAGGCTTACCCATCGTATTCAATTTCGATCTGAATTATGAAAAGGGGAAGCCCTATATCTATATCCGTAATGCAACCGAACGTTTGGAAGTTCGAAATATTAATGCGATAGGCGATTCAGTTTTGATTGATCTGCCATTTTTCGAATCTGCTTTTTTTCTTAAAAAACAGGAAGATGGATCCTTGCAGGGCGAATGGCGCAAGGGTACCACCAAGGGATTGTCGATTATGCCGATGGTTGCTGTACCAAATCGATCTGATCGGTTTATTTCAGGGGCAGCACCAACAGAAAAAATCACCGGAAAATGGGAGATGACCATTTTACGGCCAGATGGCAGTCCGCGGCCCGCAATTGCTCAATTTCTTCAAAAAGGATCCCGCCTCACCGGCACCATCATAGCACCTTCGGGCGATTATCGTTATCTGGAGGGAATTGTTCGGGGTGATAGTTTATTCCTTAGCACATTTGATGGCAGTCATGCTTATGTTTTTTCGGCTCGTATTAAATCTGCCACAGAAATAGAAGGTGGACGATTTTATTCAGGTCCAACGCATGTGGAAGAATTTTCTGCCATTAGAAATGAAAACGCACAATTACCATTGGACGGAATTGGTGTCTATTTGAAACCGGATGCTCCAGCACTGGATTTCAGTTTTCCTGATCTGGATGGCAAGATCGTCAGTATACGCGATGCAAGGTTTCAGAATAAAGTTGTGGTAATTCAGCTGATGGGATCCTGGTGTCCGAATTGTATGGATGAAACCAATTTTCTGAGTAAATATTATTCGAAGAATAAATCTCGCGGGGTGGAAGTGGTTTCGCTGGCCTATGAATACAGTACAGACCTTACCCGCTCCCGTAACAGTTTACGGAAATTTCAGCAGCGCTTTCAGGTGGGCTACCCTATGTTAATTACTGGTGTAACCAGTTCTGATACCTTGCGTACGGAAAAAACATTGCCGCAATTAACGCCGATTAAAGTTTTTCCCAGTACCATTTTTGTTGGAAAAGACGGTACTATTAAAAAAGTTCATAGCGGATTTTTTGGTCCGGCTACAGGTGAGGCATACACGAATTATGTAGCTGAATTTGAAGCAACAATCAATAAACTGCTGACGGAATAATAAGCTCTGCTGAATTTATGTAAATGCGATATCAGTTATCGTGCGGTTTTCCAGAATACTTAAACTGGCATCCCGCACTTCTTTCATGATATGGTTTAGTCCGCAGGTAATCTCATCGCAATCTTCGCATTTCTTATAAAAATTCAGACTTGCGCAGGGGAGCAGGGCGATAGGGCCATCCAGTATTCGGATGACCGTAGCAACTTTTATTCCTGCCGGCGGAATGGCAAAATAATAACCACCACCTTTCCCTTTTTTACTGTCGAGCAATCCGGCTTTTTTCAAATCCAGCAGGATGGCTTCCAGAAATTTAATGGGGATGTTTTTTTCGGATGAGATCTCAGCAATGAGAATTGGGCCCTGTTGTTCACGTTGGGCCATAAAACTCAGTGCTTTTAAACCATATTGGGTTTTTTTCGAGATCATATTAAAAACCGAGTACGTCGTTCATACCGAATATACCTTTTTTCCCTTTAAGAAATTCTGCCGCCATTACAGCTCCTGTGGCAAAACCGGTGCGATTATGCGCCGTATGGATGATTTCAATATCATCGATTGCAGAAGTATAAATGACTTTATGCGTTCCTGGTGCGGGATCAATTCGCTCACTTTTGATTTCCAGTTCATCTGCTTTATTGCTGCTATGATTCACCCATTTTTTGTAAAGAGGGATGGAATGCAGAATTTGTTCTGCCAGGGTTACCGCCGTACCGGATGGAGCATCTTTTTTTTGTGTATGATGAATCTCTTCCATGCTAACCCTGTATTCGGTTTGATTAGCCATCAGTTGAGCCAATTTTTTATTCAACTCAAAAAAGATATTTACTCCAACAGAATAATTGCTGGCATAGAGAAAGGCACCCTGTTGTTGCAAACAGTATTCATCTACGGCCTCTTTTTTATCGAGCCATCCCGTAGAACCGCATACAACCGGCACCTTTGCTTTCAGGAGGTCCATAATATTATCGAAAGCGCTATGCGGACTCGTAAATTCAATGGCAACATCGATATCAGCGAGTTGGGTTTCGTTTAAATCGGCACGATTATCCAGGTCAATTTTCAATCCAATGGTATGCCCTCTCTCCAATGCAATTTTTTCAATTGCCTGGCCCATTTTTCCGTATCCTACTAATGCTATGTTCAAGTTAGATGTTTGAAGTTAGAAGTATGAAGTGGCAAATATAAGGGGGAAGGGGGAAAAGGAGGAAAAGGAAACAAAGGAGGAAAAGGAGGAAAAGGAGAGGAGAGAAGGGACAGTGGACAGTATAGAAGTGGGTATTTTCCCCGACCTGCTGAATATTCTACCTTCACTATTCACCTCATTCACTATTCACCTCATTAACCTTTCACGTTTCACCTTCTTCTCATCTTGCAAACAATTTCGCAGGCTTTGCCTTATGGATATCAAATACCAGCGATAAGCCGGTAGTATTCCCAACACCCAATTGATAGGTATTATTAGGCAGGAGGGGTTTTAGCTTCATACTAAGTTCGGGACTCACGTCAAATTCTTTCAGGTGGGCATCTACGGTGGCGTCTACTACATTCAATCCCCAGAAAAGAAGGAATACCAACACCGAATAGTCAATGTTTCGGCGGAATTCACGGCGATAGTTATCGAGAGAGGAAGTTGCGTTATTTTCTACAAAGACACGCAGATAGGGGGCAACTTTATCCCAACTTGCAGTGTCCTTACTTTCGGTTACCTGATAAGCGAAACGAACTTCACGGTAGGTTTTGATATTATCAAAAAACACATAACCGGTAACCCCGAGTGCCGCGTACACAATGGGCACTTTCCAGTATTTTTTATTGTAAACCTGTCCCCATCCCGGAAGAATTGCCGAGCGAATGGTGGCTTTACGTGGGTTATGCGGTTCTTTTACTTTTTTCTTAACCTCTGAGGAATCGGAATTTTTTTTTGCTGATTGATTGGATGCGAGCTGTTTGGCGGCAGGCTTTGATGTGTCAACTTGGGAAAGAGCGGGTTTGCTGGTATCGGCATCAGCCAATTTGCCAGTCTGCATCATGTGCAAAGAATCCAGGTCAAAATATGCTACGAATCCCACAGGAAACCTGATCGGGACAGAAAAATTGCCCCGGATTCCAAAAGAAAAATTGGCATGGTACCCAAATGGAGAATTGGCCTTGCCTTGTTCGGGTAACCCGTCGGGTGGATGGATGGCAAAACTCTCCAAATCGCTGAGTAGGCCTGAACTTAAAAACAGTATGGAAATTACCGCCTGGATCTTGATCATGAGTTAATTCACTGTTACTCCCATCGATTCCAGCAACTTGTTCAATTCCTGAATGGAATAATATTCGAGGGTAATACTGCCATGCCCTTTCTTGTTATGGTTGAGTTTTACCTTGGTGCTGAAATGGGAGGCTAAATTATCTTCAATTTTCTTGTATACAGGCGGCAGACTGGTTTTTGGAGCAGATTTAACAGCCGCTTCGCCTTCCTTGTACATTTTTCGAACCAGCTCTTCCGTCTGCCGAACGGATAACCCCTTATTCTTTATCTCATTGAAAATATAGAGTTGTTTATCGACCAGGTCCACATTGATCAGGGCCCTTGCATGGCCCATGCTCATCACGCCATTTCGAACTGCTACCTGAATATCGGGCGGCAGACGAAGCAGACGGATATAATTCGCCACTGTGCTTCTTTCTTTACCCATGCGTTCCGCCACCTGTTCCTGGGTATAATTCAATTCATCCATCATGCGCTTATAACTTAAGCTCACTTCAATGGCGTTGAGATCTTCCCGCTGCAGGTTTTCCAACAGTGCCAGTTCCAGCAATTGCTGATCATCTGCCTGGCGGATATATGCCGGAAGGTCTTTTAATCCGGCTATTTTAGAAGCACGATACCGGCGTTCCCCGGAAATCAGCCGGTATTTTCCTGATGGTAATTTGGAAACCGTGATGGGCTGTATAATATCATGAATCTTTATGGAAGCGGCCAGCTCATTCAGTGCCTGCTCATCAAAATCATGACGTGGTTGTTTTGGATTGGTTTCGATTTGAGTAATCGGAATCCGGCTCATGCTGGTAGCCTGTTCCACTACCTGTGGCTTTAATTGTCCGGATGTGCTTTTCAAATCAGCATCGATATTCTGCAATAAGGAACGAATTCCTTTTCCTAGCGCGTCTTTTTTATTGGGGTTGGTCATTTTGCAAAGTAAAAATTCAAAAGTAAAAAGTAAAAAATGGAAGCATCAAAATTCGCAATGCGCTTCTATATATGCTAACATCAACTGACTAAACAATCCTATTCCATCCGCGGGCTAAAGGAATTTTCCTTGCACATTTCAGGTTTCACCACTCACTTATCAGCCCTGTCTTCTCACCGCTGTCTTCTCGCGGCACATATCTCTCGGCAGATATCACACCTCTCCATTCACGGGTTCCGCGTCCCACTTCTGAAGTCCCACTTTTCAGTTCACAATTCTTTCGATAGACATCTAATATCACAAGTCCTGCGACTTATTTCTCACCACTCAAATTTTTCTAGTCGCCACACATGGAACAATGTAAACCGACCGGCATTTTTTAAATACCCCCCCCAGAAAAACTCATCTTCCCCTTTTTTCTTTTGTCTCTTTTCTTCTCCTTGTTCCTCCATTGTCTCCATTGTATCCCTTTCACCTTTTCCTCCTTTGTCTCCTTTTCCCCCTTTCCTCCTTTGTCTCCTTTTCCTCCCTTTCCTCCCTTTCCTCCGTTGTCTCCTCTTTCCCTATTCCTCCTCTTCTCCTTCCTCCACTTCCATCACTCTGTCTTCCTGACTTATTTTAGTCATATTGTTTTTCTGTAATATTTCCTTGGCAAGGTTCAGGTAGTTGACCGATCCCTTGCTGTAGGCATCGTATAATATAACCGGTTTGCCTACGGAAGGGGCTTCACTGATTCGCGTATTCCGGTGAACGATGGTATTAAATACCAACTCATCGAAATGACGGCGTACTTCACTCACTACCTGGTTGCACAAACGCAGACGGCCATCGTACATCGTCATCAAAATCCCTTCAATTTCCAATTCAGGGTTCAGGCGATTTTGTACAATCTTTATGGTATTCAATAGTTTTCCCAATCCCTCCAAAGCAAAAAACTCTGTCTGAACCGGAACAATTACGGAATCGGCGGCAGTCAGGGCATTTACGGTAATCAATCCCAGGGAAGGAGAGCAGTCAATTACCACAAAATCATATTCATCCAAGACCGGATTCAGAATCCCTTTCAGCACATTTTCACGGTTGGGGTAATTGATCATCTCAATCTCCGCACCCACCAGGTCAATATGGGAGGGTACCACATCCAGGTGCGGAATATCCGATTTCAGGATCACATCCCGGATCGGCGTACCATTCACCATACAGTCGTACAGACTCTGGGTAATATTATGCAGGTCGAAACCGGTACCGGTTGTGCTGTTGGCCTGCGGATCTGCATCCACCAACAGGGTCCGGAATTCCAGTACGGCAAAACTTGCTGCCAGGTTAATAGCAGTGGTGGTTTTGCCTACACCACCCTTCTGATTCGCTACGCCAATGATTCTTGCCATAATTCAGTTCCTCGTTCTTGCGGTTTTCGGGTAAGGTATTAAATCGTAATGCTATCTCCAATACCGACCAGGTGTAATTTTTTTCCACCCCGGGTAAATACTTCCTGAGCGGCCTGATGATCTATTTTGATATATCCAAAGGTATCATAATGCACACCAATTACCTGCTGACACTGAATCATTTCAGCACAGACCAGGGCATCAGATGCGTTCATGGTAAAATTGTCGCCAATTGGCAAGACCGCAAAATTAAGTTTTGCCCAACGCGGAATTAATTGCATATCAAGGGTTAAGGCAGTATCACCTGCATAATAAAAGTTGCCGGCATCGGAATAGATAATGAAACCCATCGGATTGCCGCCATAGGACCCGTCCGGGAGTCCGCTGGAATGCTGGGCAACCGTACAGCGTACCCTGAAATCACCAAAATCCCAGGTACCACCGGTATTCATCGGGTGGGTGTTGGTCAGGCCGTTTTTATTCAGCCATTCGTGAATTTCCCAGTTGGTGATAACTTTGGCACCGGTTCGGGTGGCTATAGCAATACAATCAGCAATATGATCAGAATGGCCGTGTGAAACCAGTATATAATCGGCTTTTATACTATTGATGTCGATGCCTGCTGCCAGCTCATTATAGGTGATAAAAGGATCAAACAGGAGCTGCTTGCCGTTGATCACCACGGAAAAACAGGAATGTCCATAATATGTATATTGCATAGTCTGCTTTTTTGGTAAGGAGAGCAAAAATAACGTTTCAACCCAAAAAAACCGGAACAAACCGTTCGGGTACTTGTTATCAAAGGCAGATTTTAGCACAGTAACATGAATTCGAACTATACAATTGTATCAGGAACCAACAGAACCGGAAGTAATACGCTCAAAATAGCCCAGCAATACCAGGCCATTCTGGAAGCTAAGGGGATCAAAGCTGAACTCCTGACCCTGGAAAACCTCGATGTCAGTACCCGTAACCAACAGATTCGCGAGCTGGAGGCCCGCCTGCTCATCCCGACAACCAAGTTTATTTTTATATCACCGGAATATAATGGGAGCATTCCCGGGGTATTGAAATCATTGTTCGACAGCAGTGATATACAACATTGCTGGTGGGGGAAAAAAGCGTTATTAACCGGAGTGTCAACCGGACGAGCGGGCAATCTTCGTGGTATGGAACACCTTACCGGAATTTTGCATTATCTGAGAATGGTGGTGCACCATAACAAATTGCCTATTTCTGTCGTGAATGTGTTGCTGCATCTTGATGGAACCATCAAAGACGAACCGACCCTGCGTGCCATCAACCAGCAACTGGATGATTTTATCTCCTTTTAAAATTTTATTCGATGAGAAGTTCGGGAATGATCTGGGTGATTTTGATTCTGCTAATCCTCCTGGACATATATGTTTTTCAGGCACTGCGACATGTTACCCAAAATTGGGCGGCGCGCTCGCGGATGATCCTGTTTATCAGTTATTGGCTGGTATCGGTGCTGGTGGCCGTGGTATTTGTATTTATGCCTGCACTTGGAGCGGATAACTGGCCAAAAGCTGTCCGTTCTTATGTGTTCGCCATCATAGTGGGACTCTTTTTCTCCAAGTTCGTGGCGAGTATATTTTTTCTGGTGGATGATCTGCGCCGTGGTGTGCAGTATACAGCGGGGAAGGTTATCCCGCAGGCAAAAGCAGCATCTCCCAAAGAAGAAGAGGGGATCAGTCGCTCAGCTTTTTTAAGCTGGCTGGGGCTTGCTGCCGGTTCTGCCTTATTTGGCACCTTATTATATGGATTTACGAATAAATACAATTATTCCATCAAACGGATCAAACTTGCGTATGATCATTTGCCGGCTGCTTTCAAAGGTTTGAAAATTCTGCATATCAGCGATATTCACAGTGGCAGTTTTACAGACGCGATGGCGGTACAAAAAGGCATCGATCGCATTCTTGAGCAGCAGCCTGATATCATTTTATTTACAGGCGATCTGGTGAACGACCGGGCAGTGGAAATGGAACCTTACAAGGAAATTTTTGCGCAACTGAAAGCACCTCTGGGTGTTTATTCCGTATTGGGAAATCATGATTACGGCGATTATTATCAATGGGATTCAAGAGAAGCAAAGGAGAAAAATTTATCGGATATCATCCAGGTACATGCTGATATGGGCTGGCGTTTACTAATGAATGAACATGTGGTGCTGGAGCGGGGAGGAGAACAAATCGCGCTTATTGGAATTGAAAACTGGGGTGCGAAAGCGAATTTTCCCAAATATGGCAGTCTGCCGAATGCGTATAAAGGAGCAGAACAACATCCCTTTAAAATATTAATGAGCCATGATCCGAGTCATTGGGATGCGGAAGTGCGGCAGGCATTTAAGGATATTGATCTTATGTTAAGCGGACATACACACGGTATGCAATTTGGTGTGGAGATCCCCGGATTTAAATGGAGCCCTGTGCAATATATTTATAAACAGTGGGCGGGATTGTATGAAGCGGGCCGGCAGAAACTCTATGTGAATCGTGGTTTTGGATTCATCGGATACCCGGGACGGGTGGGCATTTTGCCAGAAATCACGGTTTTGGAGCTCGTTTGACTTTTTGAAATGTGGAAGGTTTAATCGGGGTTTCTTTGCGTTTTATTTAACAGGTATGCATGACCGTTGGCATATAATTCGTGCTTACTTACATTCAAACCAACGTTATGAAATCCAAACTTAGTTTTTTAGTAGTGGCCCTGATGGCCGTTTCCCTTACAACATCTGCACAGGGACTTCACTTTGGTGTGAAGGGGGGTGCTAATCTTACCAAGGTAGATGGTAAAGCCATGAGTGATGAATTCAATTATGGTTACCAACTCGGTGGTTTTGCTGAAATCGGCCTCGGTAAAAAATGGTTTATTCAACCCGAAGTAATGTGGACCGAATATCGCACGCGTACCGCAGATGATTTTGAAGACATCATTAATAATGCGATTGAAGGATCGAGTCGTAAGGACGTAAAATTAAATTACCTGGCTATTCCGATAACACTGAATTATCGGTTGCTGGATTGGTTTTCGCTGCATGCAGGTCCGCAGTTTGGTGTATTGCTGAACCAGGATAAGAATTTATTGGAGAATGGGAAGGATGCCTTCAACTCCGGGGTGGTATCCTTTGTAACGGGTGCCCAGCTTAATTTTGGCGGCTTTCATGTAACAGGAAGATACTTCACAAATATCAATGATATCAATTCCGGCGATGTTGATAATGCCTGGAAAAACAAAGGTTTTCAGGTGGGGGTTGGGATCCGAATTCTGTAGTTGCGAATGGGGTAAGGATCATTTGCGCTATGTTTGCAAAAATTTTCTTTACCAATGTCTTTACAAGCAACGATACAGGAAGCCTGGGGCAACCGGGAGCTATTAAAGGAAGCACATTATGCAGATGCGGTTCGTGCCGTAATTGAAGAAGTAGATAAGGGAAGACTCAGAGTGGCGAGTCCGGGAGAAAACGGATGGGTAGTGAATGAGTGGGTGAAACAGGCCATCCTGATGTATTTCGGAATTCAGCAGATGCAGACCTATGAACTCGGGCCCTTTGAGTTTTACGATAAGATGTTGTTGAAAAAGAACTACGCTTCTCTCGGCGTACGGGCGGTACCGCATGCCATTGCGCGCTATGGTGCTTTTCTGGGACGGAATGTGGTAATGATGCCGAGCTATGTAAATATTGGGGCCTATGTAGATGAGGGCACGATGGTGGATACCTGGGCCACCGTGGGAAGCTGTGCACAGATAGGGAAAGGCGTACACCTGAGTGGTGGTGTTGGAATCGGTGGTGTACTGGAGCCCCTTCAGGCGGCACCAGTGATTATTGAGGACGGCTGTTTTATCGGATCCCGCTGTATTGTGGTAGAAGGAGTAATTGTAGAGAAGGAAGCAGTTCTGGGTGCCAATGTGGTACTAACACAAAGCACCAAGATCATTGATGTAAGCGGTTCCGAGCCGATTGAATACAAGGGAAGGGTGCCCGCTCGTTCTGTTGTGATTCCGGGTTCCTATACCAAGAAATTTACAGCCGGTGAATACCAGGTAAGCTGTGCACTGATCATTGGTCAGCGTAAGCCGAGCACGGATTTAAAAACCAGCCTTAACGATGCTTTGCGTGATTTTAACGTGAGTGTTTAGTGGGCACGATTAGCAATAAGCAACTGCACTGGTGGGGGTTTGTATTAACCTTTGCCGGTGCAGTCTTGTTTTCTACCAAGGCGGTAATGGTGAAACTGGCCTATCGCGAAGTGCAGATAGATGCCATCAGTCTGCTGATGTTACGCATGTTGTTTTCGGTTCCGTTTTTTGTAGCAGTAGCCTGGTGGAACAGCCGGCAGGAAGGAGAGGGGGCCGTTTCAATGCGGGATTGGTTCTGGGTGGTTATATGCGGCCTGCTAGGGTATTATGCCAGCAGCTGGTTTGATTTTATCGGGCTGCAGTTTATTTCTGCTGCGCTGGAGCGGCTGATATTGTTTTTGTATCCAAGTTTCACAGCCTTTATCAATTATTTTTTGTTCCGGCAGAAGCTGAGTAAGCGACAGGGCTGGGCTTTACTGATTACTTATCTGGGAATCGGGATTGCGTATTATGGTGAATTGCAGATTGATTATGGAAAGGATGGCTTCTTTTTTGGCTCCCTGATGATTTTTATCTGTTCGATCACCTATGCGGCGTATCTGGCCGGGAGTGGAAAGATGATTCCGCGGGTAGGCGCCACGCGTTTTAATGCCTATGCCATGCTGGCCGCTTCAGGCGGTATTTTTGTTCATTATTTACTGGAGAAGGGGATTGGCGGGTTCGCCTGGACGGGTGAGAAGATCCAGTTTGGCTTGTTGCTGGCGATTTTTGCCACGGTATTGCCTTCTTTCTTTCTGACGGCAGGCATGAAGCGGATTGGCAGCAATAATGCGGCGATCATTTCCTCTATTGGTCCGGTTTCCACCATAGCGCAGGCTTATTTCTTTCTGGGCGAGCCGGTACATGGTCCGCAGATCTTCGGCACCGTCCTCGTTGTGTTGGGCGTAACCATGATTGGCTGGAAATCTCCCTCCACCTGACTGATAACGTTCACCCGACCGGTGGCACCGGTCGGGTAAAAAAAACTTCTGAATCCGGGATGGATTTTTTGGCTGCAATGCATCATTTCCTATATTTGCACCCCGTTAAACAAGAAACGGATGCCCAGGTGGCGAAATTGGTAGACGCACCGTCTTCAGGTGGCGGCGCCGCGAGGTGTGCTGGTTCGAATCCAGTCCTGGGCACGGAAAAAGATCCTCTGACAAAAGTCAGGGGATTTTTGGTTTTTGCGGGTGCTTTGTGTAACAATATCCGGGAAATACAGGATCAACAGTACAAGGATTTAATTGCAGCATTTTAACGGATGGGTTATTGAATTATTTTGATTCAAGAAGGGATACCTGCGGATCAACCGTTGACACTGGGAGAATCAACTAACCGGAGACATCATCAGCAGAGACTGGAAGCTTGTTCAATCAGGAACCAGGATGACCGCAGAGTTCGCGGCTTTTTTGAATAAATTGGAAACACCCTATGCGGAAGCAAATTCTTTATTTGTTTTCCGGCTGCCTTCCGAAAGCGTTATAGTAAAAACCTGGTCGCCGATTTTTCCGGAAAAAATTCTACTATATGATTGCTGGCTCCGGTGCAGGTCCGGCACAAAAACGGTACAAGTCCGGGATAAGTCCGGGGATGCTGGGGAAATCTCGGTCTGTTCTCCTGTTCTCCTTATGTTCCAGGTTAACACCTATTGTTTCGAACCTATTAAAAAGCAGCTCATCTGCTCAAGACCAGGTGAGAAGGCATTTAAAACAGAACGAGAAGGCAATTAAACGTAGGGTGGCTAACTGATTAACCAATGCTTACCCAACAATATACATAGTCCTCAAAAAATCAATTTTCCAATATGTCAAAGAACTTGGCCTTTTACTATTAGTATCATTTATTTCGGATTTATTACATGACCCGTCCTAAAAAAACTTTACCCTATCCTTATAGTAACTTCATCCAAACCTTATCCTAACCTAAAAGAAACAATAAAAGTTATCATGTGTTTTAATAGGTTGGATTTCAATAATTTATAAAGAAAATTGCTCCATTCCACTTGTGTGTTTTATCCAGAATAACTATATTGTTGGATACACTTTAAGTAATTCCAAATAGTTTATCTGATATTCTTATGAATACATCTTCTCATACCATTCAAACTCTGTCTTCAGAATGGAACAGCAAGGGGCTGTTATATGCAAATGATGTAAATGAAATGGTGGAGTTTGGTGAAACGCTGGGTTGGGAAAATTGGAAAGGATTGGAGCCGTCTGACCAAAGAGATCATTTAGCTGATCAGATTTTATCGTTATTAAAACAAGCTAACAAGAATGGAGATACCGAATGTTTCAGAAATTTATTTCCACCTGCCCATGCACCCTTCATAAAAATTTTTGAAAAGCTGGGGCAGAGTATTGAGGATATGTGTTTTATTAAAGACAATATGATTGCTTTTATAATCGGTACATCCTATCAAAAAAGGGAAGCGTATTCCTTATCAGAAAGAAGTGTAGAAAAGCTGCCTGAATACATTGTGTCAATCGGTAAGTCGCATAAGAATGAAATTTTCGCAATAGCCGATGCAGAAAAAATAACCACCTACAATGGTTGGTTTGGTAATATAATTTCAGAATTTCCATTACCTGAGGTAAAAAAATTACCTATTTCTAAATTGATTTTTTTTAATGATGGGCTATCTGTTCTGCTCGTTTCATCAGAGGGGATTTATTTACTTTCAGCAAAAGGTAATTCGATGATTCACCCTGTTTCTGGAAATGAAGAAGAATTTATTTCTACTATTGACATGGAACATGCTGCTTTGTCTTGTGATAATAAACTTATTGTAGTGGGGGACCAATGTTCTGAACACAGAATATTGGATCAAAATGGATGTGAGGTTGCTGAAATTGGCCCACAATGCTCTTATCCCCATTTTGCATTATTTTCTAATGATGGGAAACAGGTAGTGTTGAATTCATGTCATTTATACAATGGGATTTCTATTGGTGTTTCAACAAAAGATATTTACGGGTTAAAAATTGAAGCATATTCAGAAGATGATAGATTCATTGTAATTGATGAAGATTGTAGGGTTTATGCAGCTCTTACTACTTCAAGCTATTATATTTTCGGTGATGCGGGCGGTTATATAAAAGCATTTGATAAAGAAGGAAAGAAATTATGGCGTTACTATTTGGGTTCTACCATTACCGGAATGACTATTTCAGAAGACGAAAAGACTTTGTGGGTTGGCTCATGTACCGGTATCATTCACAAGCTCCTATTAAATCGTGGAAAAAGAGATAGTCATACAATAGGAAATGGGAATCATTTTGAAGAATTTAGAATGATATTCTGGAAAAATGAACCCCAACCACTTATTTGGTAGGAATCCATCTAGTCGAAATTGGTTTAAGTTATAATGTTATATGAACCGTACTATACTTTTAATAGTTCTAGCTAGTTTAATTTTTACAAGTTGTTCTAACGGGCAGATAAATACAACTATTCCCATAATACTTCAAAACAGGAAAATGGACGATTTCGAATTCTCATTTAATACAGCCCATTCAAATGCTAAGGCGTTAATGAAAGATGATTTTTTTTGGAGTCCGATTGAAGAGTCGGCCCCCTTTGGAAAATTGGAAGTTAGGCTTAGTAGGTATTTAAATAATTAGTGTAGCGTTGCTATGTATATTATCGAATTATCGTTTATTATATTTTTAACTATATTTCTTTTGGTATATAATCCTTTGTTGACAGTGGTTTTTATCAAACAAAGAGGTGTATTAGATAAAATTCCTGTAAGAATTAACTCCCGGCTTTTTCTTGTAGTTTTATTTCTGCTGATTTTCTTTGGTCAATTTTTGATTCAGTTTATTATTCCAGACCCAATAATTGGATTGTTGATTTATTTTATAACTATTACGATATTAGTTATTTGGGATAAAATTGTAAAAAAGAAGAGGAGTTGATATTTTCTGGCTTTGTAACCCGTAGACAAATGTCATCGTATTTTAATTCAGGCTGGTATAATTTTGTCTTATGCAAATAGGTATTGATAGTTTCGCTTCCGCCATGTATGGCAGTAAGGTGTTAAGCAGTGCAGATGCCATGGAAGAACTGTTGGAGCGTATCAGCATTGCTGATCAGGCTGGTCTGGATGTATTTGGCATTGGTGAACACCATAAAAAAGAATTTCTGGATGCGGCTCCGGCCGTGATTCTTGCAGCCGCGGCTGCCCGTACAAAACGTATTCTTTTGGGCAGTGCAGTTACGGTATTAAGTACGGCGGATCCCGTACGTGTTTACCAGGAATTTGCTACGCTTGATCTTATTTCAAAAGGCAGGGCTGAACTGGTGGTAGGACGCGGATCTGCCATTGAAGCATATCCCTTATTTGGCTATAATCTCAATGATTATGACGCTCTCTTTGTTGAAAAACTTGATTTATTACTTAAGATTCGTTCTGAAGAATTTATAACATGGAAAGGTAAATTCAGGCCCGCTCTTGTAAATCAGCCGGTTTATCCCAGGGCGCTGCAGGAAAAATTACCTGTCTGGCTGGGAGTTGGGGGTACACCGGAATCCTTTATTCGTGCCGGAACGTTGGGGCTGCCTCTGATGGTAGCCGTGATTGGTGGAGAAACGGAACGTTTCCGTCCGCTGATCGATCTGTACCGGGAAGCCGGACAAAAAGCTGGCTATTCAAAGGATCAACTGAAAGTCGGACTTCATTCTCCCGGATATGTGGCAATATCCACAGAGCAGGCCATTGCAGATTATTATCCGGGTTATGCGGAACTATGGACTAAACTGGGCAAGGAAAGAGGATGGCCACCTGTAACCCGCACGCAGTTTAATTCCATGATTGCACCTAAAGGTGTGCTGGTGGTAGGCGGACCAGAAGAAGTTGCTGAAAAGCTGATCCGGCATAGTAATGCGCTGGGAGGAATTGACCGGTTTACGTTTCAAATGGATAATGCGGGACTATCACACGAACAATTATCGAAATCCATTGAATTAATTGGTACTAAAGTTATTCCATTGGTAAAGCGATACGAATCAGGTTATTGAAAGAAGTCTGCAGACAGATTTAGGCTCCGGACTGAATATTTTTTTTGTAATCTATTGCGCAAGTAAATACTTGCGCTTATATTTGCAAGTAAATACTTGCATAATATGGAAGCTCGAAGAGATGTATTTCAGGCAATCGCAGACCCCACAAGAAGGGCCATTATCGAAATGACAGCCCGGCATCCGGTAACCGTGAATACAATTGCGGAAAATTTTGATGTCAGTCGCCAGGCCATTTCGCTCCATCTTAAAATACTAAATGAATGTGGTTTATTAATAATTAAACAGGAAGGAAGAAACCGATTTTGTGAAGCCAGGCTTGATCAGCTTAATGAGGTGCATCAGTGGGTACAACAGTATGAACAGTTTTGGAAAGGCAGGTTGAAATCCCTAAAAACTTTCGTGGAAAAGGAGAGTAAGCCAACCAAATCAAATAAAGCAACTTCGAAAAATTCAAAAAAAACATCAATATGAAAACAACAACAAATGAAGCAGAAGTTTATATCGTAGAACTATTTAACGCGCCTGTTCAACGGGTTTTTGAAGCCTGGACAGATCCGAAAAAATTAATGCAATGGTACGCCCCTGAAGGGTGCTCCATACAATTTAAAAAGCTGGAAATAACTGTTGGTGGCCAATTTCACTCCTGTATTATCCATCCGCAATTTGGAGAATGCTGGTGCATTGGTGTATACAAAGAAATTATACCCAATAAAAAAATCGTATTTACCATGCAAAATGCAGATGAAAAGGGAAACCCTGTTAATCCGGCATCCATTGGTATGGATCCCGATTGGCCGGGTGAAATGTTGGTGAGTATACTGTTGTCAGATGAAAATGGAAAAACAAAAATGGAATTAAGGCAAACTGTTTCGCAAGAGTTGGCCCGTAAAACCGGAGCCTATTCCGGATGGATTCAAATGTTCACTAAATTAAAAGAATGCTGCTAATAAAGTCAATTTTATGAGATTTGTTAATTTAATCGCAATTTCTGTATTATTCCTACTTACCAGTTGCCGCAACAATTCAGAGTTATCACAAGCTAAACATTCATCAGGAGAAAAATCACCGGATAGTTTGCATTTCCAAAATGGCTATGCAACTGTAAATAAGCTGAAAATGTATTATGAAGTATATGGTGATGGTGAACCGCTTGTGCTACTTCATGGAGGAGGTTCTACCATTCAGACAAGTTTCGGAAAAATTATTCCGCTATTGGCTAAAAACAGAAAATTGATTGCCATTGAGCTTCAGGCGCATGGAAGAACCGGCGATCGGCCAACCGGATTAAGTTTTACCCAGGACGCAGATGATGTGGCGGAATTACTAAAAAGTTTAAATATCCCCAATGCCGATTTTTTAGGTTTTAGTAATGGGGGAACCACTGTTTTACAAATAGCCATACGCCATCCGGAAAGTATAAAAAAGATGATTCTTTGTTCAGCGCTTGCTAAGCGCGATGGAGTTCCGGCCGGGTTTTGGGATTTTATGAAAAATGCCCAATTGGAAAGTATGCCAGAACAATTAAAATCGGCCTACCTGAAACTTGGAAGAGATTCCATTGGATTGCAAACTATGCACGATAAAGATGTAAGCAGGATGAATTCATTCACGGATATTGATGATGAGCTGTTATCAGCAATAAATTCTCCGGCATTAATAATAACTGCAGATAAAGATGTAATTACACCGGAACACGCCATTTACCTAAGCAGGAAAATAAAAGATGCGCAGCTTGCGATACTCCCGGGAATCCATGGTGAGTATCTTGGGGAAATAACAACCATTAAGCCTGATTTTAAAGAAGCCCAACTGTTAATCGTGCCATTAATTAATCAGTTTTTAAGATAAAATATATTGGACTGCCGAATTGGATTACCTGCACTCATGTTCCATAAAGGAGACACCTGTTTCATTAAATTCCGGCAGAAAGATGGTGCGTTTTTTTATATATCCTTTTTCGTCCAATTCGTAAGAATACTCTCTGTTTATTCCTCCAAATCCAAATTTTAGTGATTTTGGCAGGCTTTTACTAAGCTTTCCCAGCCAGGGATAATATTCAGTATTTCCAACAAAATAGATTCCATCCAGATAGGTCCAGAATTTTAACTCTTCCGGATAATAATCAATGGTATTAACAGCATGTATGTTAGCATATTTTTTTTCAAATTTTGTCAGGTTTCCATCCGTATAAAATAATCTATAATCAACTATCCCTGATTTGGAAGAATCTTTTATGGTAGCCAGGTATCCGTCTGTTGTGTAGGTGAAATATCTTTTATCATTCAGGTTTCCCAAAATATAAGCTTCGCAGGATTCGGCTAATGATTGCTCATTTAAATAAAATACAGTATAAAATTCATCCTCTTTCGGAACATGAAAAACAGTTATTTTGCCAGGTTCATAGGAAATGCTATCGTCCGTTCCCGCGGGTCGGTCTACAAATGTCAGTCGATTCATCTCATCAAAATGAAAACTAAGGGATGATGTAGTGCCGTCTTCAATAAAATTTACCTTACTATGATAGCAGGCCGGTTCTTTATAAAGTACAGGTTGTTTCATGCAACTTGGCAGAAGCAGTAAACATAAAATCAAGTTGTAAGTATTCATCTTGCTCATGGATAAGGTTTTCATTTTTCGTTATCAATATACAACAGGTCGGGTTGAATTGAAAGAGGTTCAGCGCTTATTTAGTAAAAGTTTTTTGTATCAATAGGAATTAAAATGCCTTTTTAAGCGTTTAATATGCTTATGAAAGTAATTATTACTGCTATTCTGCTCCTGTTTTCAGCTTTTACGTATTCCCAAACAACGGAGATTCTGAAAATCCTCAATCGTGAATTAAAAAATGAAATCAGATTCCAAAAAGAGGATTCGCTTAATTATCCAGGTGAGAAATTTGAATTGGTGAAGGAATTTAATCTTCAGGACTCCCTAATCAGGATGGTTGTGCAAACAGTGGATACCGGTAGCTTTGAACTCGTTTCAGAATCATTGGTGCAATCCGAAATTAAAATTTTAAGTATAGAGGTCAGGAAAAAAGCTATTCTACAGGCGAATATTATGTCCAAAAGCAGGAAGTTGAACTTCAAAAAATCAGGGCTATCTCAAAGGATATAAATGTGATTTTTGAAACTGAACCAGGATCCGTAAAAGTTACAAATATGAACCTTGATGGTACTGCCAGTACCCAAACTACTGATTTGTTTTTTCTGAACCTGTCTTATGTGAAGCAAAATGAATACCTCGCGAAAGAGCTAATAAAGGCATTCAGAAAGGCTGGATATGAAATTCAAAAGGGGAGTTGGTTTGATTAAACATTCACCCCAAAAATATAGCCAACCAATGCAGATAATACCATTGCAATAGTTCCCCAAATAACTATTCTTGTAATGGCTTTGCGAACACTTGATCCGCCTGTTTTTGCTGATACCGCCCCAAGTATAATTAGTGAAATGATCGTAAAACCATAGAGATAGTACTCCAGATGCAGAACCGGTGCAAACAAGGTAACCAATAAGGGTAATGCACCTCCGGCGGTAAAAGCAGCTCCTGAAACCAACGCCGCCTGAATTGGGTTAGCCTGACTTACTTCATTGATGCCTAATTCATCCCGGATATGGGTACCCAGGGCATCGGATTCAGTTAACTCCATTGCTACTTGTAGTGCAGTTGTTTTTTTCAATCCCCTTCTTTCATAAATCTCTGCCAGAATTTTTAATTCCTCCTCCGGCATTTCCTTAAGTTCTATTTTTTCCCGTTCGATATCTGCTTTCTCAATATCGGTTTGAGAGCTTACCGAAACATATTCACCCGCTGCCATGGATAAGGCACCGGCTACCAGTCCGGCTACCGTGGCAAGCAGTATCGGTGCTCTTTCTGTGCTGGCTGCAGCAACGCCAATAGCCAGACTTGAAATAGAAATTATACCATCATTGGCACCCAATACCGCTGCTCTTAACCAATTGCTTCGGTGGATGAAATGGGGGTCCAGATAATTCTCAATTGTTACCATAATACTGGTTTTTGGCTGTGAGGGTTCTGTCAATTTACTCTTTTTTTTCAGTATCAAACTTTTCCTGTTTTGCAGAACAACAGTTGTTATTGGCATCCCGGTCTGGATTTAAAGCATTTGGTCGGATAACTGTTCCGATTGGTTAAATGCCACTATAATTTGCAGGTATGAAACACCTTATCCCCCTGCTATTTATAAGCATACTGAGTCTGCATGCCTGTACTACTGAAAAAGAAAATGAATCACCTGATCCTGGCCCAGATGATGTGATTACACAGGAACTTGAATTCAGTGCGCTTCCCACATCCACTGCCAGTTTTGCGCTTTCAGAAACCGCTGATCATGTAAATGTGATGGGCAATCAACGAAAACCATTACCCTCATTTAAATCCTTACAGGTTAAGCCAGGCAGGGCGATCGGTTTTGTGAAGGACAGTTATGGCCGGCCAATTACAGGTGCTTATATTGGAATCCGGTCTTCAGTAATTGGTGGAGTTTATTCGAGTGCAACTGCTGTTACCAACGATAAAGGGTATTATGAAATTCTTATTCCTTTTGGAACAGCCGAATTCTTTTCTGCTGCCACTACCATCGATTATGGTCCGGGTAGGGCGGCAATGGGTGTATTCCCAGCAGATTCTGCTTTGAATTCATTTGCTTCCGAGGCAGGTGTGGTTAAGAATTTTGTATTGATTCCTTACGGCAGAGGCCGGTTGGATGCTGTGAGTGAGAGACCCTGGCTTAGCAGCAATTATTTTGGTGGCAGTCTATTCATCAGTTATAATACAAAAGTGGCAGGTGATATTTGGGCTCCTGCAGGTTCCTTACTGGAGGGCTCAGAGTTTGAAATAAAACTGGAACCGGAAGAGTGGTTATTCCATGCAGCAGAGAGGAAAACAATAGTGATCCGTAAGAAAACCGGCAATTTAAATTTCAATGTGGTAAATATTCCAGTCGGACGCTATAAGATTTCTGCCCGTCTTGTTAATGGTGCTGAATTGCGATTAAAAGAAATTGGCCCGGATGCAGGCTCAAATTTTGGGTTATCCCCCAAACAGGCAGTGGGTTCAACTACTTTGTGGTTTCATCCGAATACAGCCCAAACCAACCTGACGGGTACCTATACCGGAAACTGGAATCCTATAGATGTGAAAATTGAATTACCCTGAATATGAAAATTAATAACAGGTTTTTCATTTTGTTGCTGCATGCAACCGTATTGCTGCTGTTTTCCTATGCATCCTGTAATCGCGAAAACGAGGGGCCAGGTGGACCCGGTGTGCAACCTGAAGTGAGACCTCGTGGTGAAACTGCTGGCAATCCCGTTACAAAAACGATTAGCTCAACAGGAGGGGAGTTAAAGTCCGGTGATGGTAAACTATTGGTGAAAGTTCCGGCAGGAGCAGTAGCTGCACCAACCGTCTTCACCATTCAGCCGATTACTAATACGCTTCCAGGTGCACAGTTAAACGCCTATCGGTTGTTGCCTGAGGGTGCGGATTTTGCAAAACCGGTTGAATTGGTGTATACCTATAAAAATGAGGATGTTGAAGGAACTGTTGAGGATGCATTGTTTCTTGCTTATCAGAAAAATGATGGTGTCTGGTCCTTTATGACAGAAACGAATTTGGATGCAGTGGCCAATACGCTTACCGTAACAACAAATCGTTTATCGGATTGGGCACCATTTGCTTTGTTCTGGTTGAATTCAGATCCAAAGACGGTTAAAGCAGGAGCCGAAGCGAAACTTAGTATTGATATAACCGATACCTATCTGCTTGCGCCGGAGCATAAAGAGAGAGCCATTGGAAAGAGCCGGTTGTTTGATAAATCACAGAGTATTATTGATTGGAACCTGACGGGCGCAGGGAATCTTACAGTAAGTGGAAATAAGTCCGGCGCCACTTATAAAGCGCCAGGCACGATAAGCGGTCCGGGTAACATATCCATATCCGTTTCGTTGAATAAAGTAATTCCCCAGGATACCCTGCCTCGCCGCAGGCTTTCAGAAGAATTGGATATAACCAAAAGGATTTTTTTTTATCAGGAGACTTATTTTACTGCCAAAGTCGGGAATGATGAATTGAATTTTCCGGGGCATTATTATTTTTTTCAGAATGGAAATCTTGCAATAGCCGGAGCTCAGCAGACTCCCGGAGGTGCACCCGGTATATCCATCATGATAAATATGGGATCTGTGATGAAAGATGGCGTATTCCCCTGGTATCAGGATCTGGATCCTGGAAAGGCAGTGCTGGGTTACGTATTAACGCAGACAAACACCTATATATCCACGCATAATTGTGACTGGATTGCCTCCCCTGGTGCTGTGGCCGTAGAGATGCTGGAAGACGATGGTGTTACTTATGCGGAGGGTGAATTTGAAGGAAGGGTTTACAGGAACCGCGATTGTGATGATGATTTTTTTGTGCCGGTAATTGGTAAATTCAGGGTGAAATCCCGCTGATTTAATTTCATGATAAAAAAATATAAAATGACATCCACTATAAATATTGCAACGAACTGGTATCCGGAGAAAAGTCTGCTGGTAACAAATATAAGCGGGGACCTGGAAATCAGTGATATTGAAGAGTGGGAGCAATCGTTTAAAACAACACTGGATCGCCTGGAAGATAAAACGAGCTTCAAAATATTTGTCAATATGCATGGGTTCAGGGCAGTTGATATTTCAGCGCATAAACGGTTCAGATCGGTTATTCCTTTAACGCTTGCAGACTTTGGCTGGAAAGTGGGGTATGTGGACCTTTTTGAAGAAGAGGCGAAGAATATGGTGTACCGAAATATAAGGGGTATCGCTTGCACCGGTGCTGCACATGCGCATCAGGATGAAACTAAAATGGACTTGTATGAACAGCGCTTTAGTAGTGAGCGGGAACGATTTTTTACTGATCCTTTATTAGCGAAAAAATGGATAGAGGAATTAGTAGATTTGCCCAATGACAACCGACATTGTTGAAGTAAATAATTTCATTGTTTTAATAGAGCAGTCCAATTCTGACAATACTTTTATACAAAAGTGCGAGATTGATGGGGACTGTCTTGGTTTTGCCTTTTACAGCTCAGGGGAAGTTGAGTTGGAAATTAAACATCAAAACCAGACTAAAATTCTAACCAATACAACCGGTATTGCGATTTCTTTTTTTGGTAATGATAAGGTTGAATTCTCGCATAAAATACGACCGGATCATCCCCTGCAATCGATCAGTGTTTTTTCCAAATTAAAAAATATGCATACCCTGCCGAAGGAAGAGCAGGAGGTATTTACGTCCTATTTGCCACAATTAATTAATCCGGATGCTGACTTTGTGGAGGGCCCCAGGTTTTACATGACGCCTGATATGCAAAATGCCGTGCATAAAATTATGACAACCCAATACAGAGGAAACACGAGGCAATTGTTTTTGAAAAGTCAGGTAAATGAATTGTTGGCACACTATTTTGCGTTTCTTGCTTTGGATAAAAAAGAGCGGCTTAATTATGAGGACAGATCAAGGTTGTTTAAGGCAAAAGAGATTATGGAGAATAATCTTTCCAATCCGCCTTCATTGAGTGAATTGTCCAAGCTAATCGGACTAAATAACAATAAATTAAAGAAGAATTTTAAAGAACTGTTTGGCATGCCCGTCTTTAAGTTCCTGCAGGAAGAACGATTGAGTAAAGCGTATCAGTTGTTGAGTTCCGGTTCTGAAAATGTGCAGGAAGTGGCCTGGTTTGTAGGGTATGACAGTTTAAGTTCTTTTTCGAATGCCTTTCAGAAAAAGTTTGGGGTTCGGCCAAATGAAATCAGGCAACAATTCTTTTCAAACAAATCATAATGCTTTTGCGACAAACCTGAGCGGGTTCTTACTTCCATATTTGCTTCATCATTCATTCAAAAAGAAGTTATCATGAAGCAGACAAATTTTTTAATTCTTGGCGGTAATGGGAAAACCGGTCGCAGAGTTGCAGAAAGATTAAATGGCAGGGGGGATTCATCCATACGGATTGGCTCCAGGAGGGGGTCACCGGCTTTTGACTGGGAAAACTCAGGTACCTGGCCGGATGTAATCAAAGGCATGGATGCTGTCTATATTAGCTTTCAACCTGATTTAGCGATTCCGTCCGCAGTGGATACGATTCAGCATTTTGTATCGATGGCTGCAGCGGCGGGCGTATCGAAAATGGTATTGTTATCCGGCCGTGGTGAAAAGGAGGCGCAGCGCTGTGAACAAATTGTTCAGGATACTGCTGCAAGCTGGACCATTGTTCGGGCGAGTTGGTTTAATCAGAATTTTAATGAAGGGATATTTTTGGAGCCTGTGCTTGCCGGGCAGGTGGCCTTGCCACGTGCAGATGCACCGGAGCCCTTTGTTGATGCAGATGATATCGCGGATGTGGTGGTGGAGGCACTATTGGATGATAAACACGATGGACAGATTTATGAGTTAACGGGGCCTCGATTAATGACGCTCAGAGAATTGGTTGCAGAGATAGGAAGAGCTACCGGCAGAGAAATTCAGTTTCATGCACTTTCGGTAGAAGAGTATATAGAGCAGTTGCGGGCTTATCAATTATCGGAAGAGGAACTTTGGCTGGTAAATTATCTTTTTACCGAAGTGTTGGATGGAAGGAATGCAAGTGTTAGTACAGATATTGAAAAACTATTGGGCAGGAAGGCTATTGATTTTGTTGAATATGCAGAGAGAATGGCTGCAAGCGGTGTTTGGGAATCAAAATAAACCTTACCTGATCCCGAAAAGAATTATTTATTGATAGTTGGGGTGGGGTATAATAATAGGGTTAGGTAATGGCTAATCCAGTCAGGAAATGAAACTGCTGGTAATAGAGGATAAGGTTTGATTTATCGATATGGTTATCGCCCTCATGGGTAATAATCGCTTCCAGCATATCCAGTAATTCAATGTGGACATAGGTTTTGGTAAAGGTTTGTTTGAATTGCTGAAGAATGATTGCGGGATTGGATTTTTCTTCTTCGGTTAATAGGATTGGACGATTTTTGTCCGCGATTTTTTGTCTTGTTTCTTTTGGAAGGGCCGTAAATAAAAGTTCGAAATACTGTTTGTTTTTTTCTTTGTTCAGCAGGTAAAATGCTTCAATCAGTTTGAGCAATTCCTGTATGAAGTCCTGCAGGTCATTTATTGAATCAGGATCGTCGTAGATACTCTCCTTATTGGATATAGCGAGGGTTTTCCAGGTGGCCAGTTCCTGTCGAAAATTATCAAGAGAGAAGTTGTGGAAAAGTTCGGCCAGCGCTTCAAAAGGTGCTTCCTCTGCGAGTTGCATGAAATGGTAGGGTTTGTGGAAGCGCTGCCGATTGGTATTTGAGGATTTCATGGAGAAGGAGTTTTGGTAGTATTCACAATAAAAATAGCGTGGGTTGATTCTTACCGGTTCTGAAGGGCTACGACACCCTGACTCCAAATAAGAACGCCCACGCTAAAGTCATTGCGAATTGCCAATATTTCCGGGGTCATTTGAAAGGTCGTAGTTTTCAGAACCAGAAAGAAGTGCTATTTCGCTATTAGTTGGTATGCGTCTGCAACTGGAAAATAGTTCATGAACTATCCATAGATTCAGTAGATGCAAACATAATAGAGGGGGTATTAAAGTAATAAATATACTATAAAAGTAACTAAAAGTTATTTATAAATAATAATATTTCGAATTCTTCTTCTTTTTCTTTTTATTGCTGCTTATGGCAGCAGCTGGTAAGAAATTCAACAGGATAAAAATCGTGTTATTGGAAAAGGAGAAGTCCAATATCTGGTTATCTGAAGCATTGGACGTTAGCATCACGGCGGTATCCAAGTGGTGTACGAACAGAAATCAGCCTACAGTGGAAATGCTTTTCCGTATAGCCGAAGTGTTGGACGTGGAGGTGGCTGATTTGCTGAGAAAGGTGTCAGACAGGTGTTAGAACACTGTTAGAGAGGTGTCAGATACTTGTTCTTACTGGTGTCTGACGTTTATCTATTAGAATTTCAACTAAGATTCTGTGTTCAAATCCAGCCAATACTTAAGTTTGGAATCAATTATCTCCTGTACCCCGGGACTGTTCTTATAAAATTCTTTCAGTTTTGCTTTGAATTTTTTATTCAGGATGTTTTTCAAAAAAATAAAACTGCCAGCTGCTTTTTCGAACGTGTAGAAATTTTGCTGGGAGGGTAATGCTTCGCCACCAGATTGATAATAGCCATACTGATAGAGACTGCTTTTAGATCCCATATAAATAGACTAAGAAACTTATAACTCCCATCTTTCACCGGCCTGGAGGCGTAAAAATGTGAAATTCCTTTATGGGTAAAACCGAATCCCTGTATGTCAGAAGGGGTATATGTGGTATGGTTGTTTCCGGAGTCATTTGGTTAAATTGGGGAATAGTTGTTATTGTGTTACCTGTTGTTTAGTAAATGATAAAGTTCCTTCTTTTTGCATTGGTTGGTTTTCTTTTGATTGCTGTACTTTTTGTATGGCTGGGTGCAGGAATTCTTGCCAATCGATTTGAAGAGCTTGTTCAATCAGGGTTTTAGAAATATCCCCTGCAGAAGAGAAACCTGATTTCTGAGACAGACATCGCTCATTTACCCGCCATCGTTCAGAAATACATGCACTTCACAAAATCAGTGGGCAAACCGAAAATTGTCAATTTCAGCGCAGTTTTTAAAGGTGGAATGCGTGCTAATCAGGGGGATCCATATATGCCTGTGCGCACAGTTCAATACAATTTTATTGAAGAACCATCGCGATTTTTTTGGTTTTCTGCAAACAAAGCAGGTCTTCCGCTAACCGGCATGCATATTTACCAGTCTGCAGGTGCGATTTTCAACGTGTTATTGCTCAACTGGATTCCCATCGTTAAAGCAAAAGGCGATCAATTAAAGCAGGCTGAAACTGTTACTATATTAAATGATCTTTGTTTTATTGCTCCTGGGGCCTTGATCGATCCCAGGATTCGTTGGGAAACGATTAGTGATACGGTGGCTCGGACGTGGTTTACAAATCCTCCGTTTACGATTAGTGCAGACATGTATTTTACTCCAGGTGGACAGTTACTCAATTTTATTTCAACTGATCGATTTGAAACAGATGGCAAGCAGTATAAAAATTACCCCTGGAGCACACCGGTTTCTGGTTACCGTGAATTTAATGGATATGTATTACCAGCCAAAGCATCGCTTTGGTATGATCGTCCGGGTGGCAAATGGTGAACTGTAACTTTTGAGGTGAGAAACGTCAGACACATGTCTAACAACGTTCTGACATGTATCTGACATCTGTCTGACATCTTTCCAAAAAAAATATGTATTTTTCGCTCACCTTATTACCGTTATGTCTATTCAACCTGTACTCCGAATCGCCATTATTGTGCTCTTTTGCAATTTTTCGTTCCTGTCCTCCGCCCAAAAATCCATGAAATTTACGGATGGACGACAACTTGGCAATTGTATCAGCTGTAAAACGGTCATCGATCAAAAACCCAAAGAAGTATTGTTTGGAATCCAGATCAATGACAAAGGCGAAGTCTTTTTTACCATGAATGATAAAGCCTGGTTTGATAAGATTATCAAGAGCAATTCCTATGGTATTTCAGTGGATTTGATTTCAAAAGATCGCTATGCCTGTGGAAGGACAATTCCTGTAAACAGAAAAATTCCCCTGGGCAACAGTTTACCCGGCGTTTACAGAAATGAATTGTTAAGCAGAAATGTAGACCTGCCTGAAGGCGGCATCTATACAAAAATTGGTGATCTTCCCCATTATCTGAAAGGAAAAGAAGTGGAAGGAAATCTGATCATTTTAAATGAAAGCTACATCTGCTATTATTCCAATTTTGTCAATATCGACCGAAGTGCCTGGGAACTCCTGGAAATGGGTTTGTTCACCGATTCACTGATTTCAGGCATAGGGAATTCAACTAAAAAGCAAGGTAAAAATTCTACGTATTCAAGAATCCACCAGTTTGAAATCCCTTTTGAAAAGGCAAGCTCCAGGCTGGATCCGGCTTTTTTAACAACCTACCTTGATTCGCTCCGTGTATCAGATGCACGAATTACCAAAGTTGGTATCAGAGCTTATTCTTCCGTGGAAGGGTCCGAAAAATTCAATAAGGAGTTGATGAAAAGGCGGGCAGCATCCGCAGTATCCGGACTTAAAAAATATCAGCCTGCAATGAAGAATATATCGGTGGTTTCCGCAGAAAACTGGATTGATTTCTTTAAGGATATTCAGGATACCCGATTCTCTCATTTTACCGGTAAATCCAAACCCCGGATCAAAGAGGAACTCAACGAAACTGCCCAATTGCCTGAAATGGAAGGTATCCTGTCTAATCACAGAAAGGTAATGGTAACCCTCTATACGCAAAGCAAATCGAGGTATTATTCAATGCATGATACTTCTCTTTCCACTGAATTAAGCAGGGCAATTGAAATGAAGGATGTGCCTAAGGCCCAGGAATTACAAAAAGAAATAGCACTTCGGATCGCTGATAATAAATTACCCATTTCATTTATGTCGAAGATTGAAGTGCCGAAATCAAAATTGTATGCCCCCCTCTTAAATGATCGGGAAGTATACAGATACCTGCTGCAGGGGTCCAATGAGCAACAGGCACTGGAAAATTTTCTTGAAATCCGGAAAATGGAACCTGATAATGGTAAATTGAATTATAATATAAGTTCATTACGGTTTTTTATGTGGCAGCATGGAGACACAACCGATGTTTCCTCTCTTCCTGAAGAAATCAATAAGCTGGCAAACCAGGGAATCTCACCTAATCTGATTCAGCGAATGAAAATTAACTATTTCATTCTAAAAGGGGAGGACCAGATGAGCGCCTTCAAGTATGATGCAAAAGATTCCTCTCTGCAGGAGATCCGAAAATTATATGCCAGCACCGATATGTCGGATGAGGATGTTTTTTCAATGGCAAAGTACTATGCACATTATTCGCAGATGGCATGGGCAAAGGAAATAATTCAACCAAGAGTCACCAAACTGGATGTAAGTGAAGATTTGGTTTTTTATTACCTGAACCTGCTGTTTTATGATCCCTCCATTTATTCTTCCGATACTTTCAGAAACGCAATGCTGGCTGCCTCCAACTTAAACCCAAAACGATTTTGTGATTACTTCAAACCTAATGATAAGGGTGGTGCTGGCATGCAGTTATTGGAGTATCCGCAAATCCGCGGCATGTATTGTGTGGAGTGCAATGAATAGGTGTCAGACAGGTGTTAGAACAGTGTTAGAGAGGTGTCAGACAGGTGTTGGAACATTGTTAGAAGTTAATTGGGTAATCATCCGGACTTTGACTGCAATACTCAATTTCTATTGAATCTGGTTGCAGTTTTCATTCCGATCGGTTATCAGGTTTCATTGAAACCGGTTTGAAAATCCGGGTACCGTTTCGACTATTCCGGGATTTAATTAACTTTAACCAACAACCCGGCACCCGGCCGCTTGCCCTATGAGGTTTTTATCACGTTAAACCTCTTTTTATGCGACAAATTCAATCAACTTTATTGTACCACTGGTTCGAAGATGTGTGGAACCGGGAACAGGAAGATTCCATTGCCAAAATGATGTCTGATTCTGCTATCCTGCACGGTATTCTTCAGCCGGATCAGCCCCCTGGTGCAACCGGATTTCAACAGTTTTACCGCAACTTCAAACAACAATTCGAACATATCCATTTTGACATAAAGGATGTTGTTCAGCAGGATGATATGGAAGTTGCCTTAACGGATGTTACTGCCATTTACCGCGAAACCGGAAAAGAAGTAGCGTTCTCCGGACTCTGTATGGTTCGGGTTCAGGAGGGAAAAATTGCAGAAGCCTGGAATCAATACGATTTTTTAAGCCTGAATAAACAAATTGAAGCTTCTTCTCCTAACACTGTTCTAACACCTGTCTGACGTCTATCAGATAACTCAACTTCTTCAATGGTTCCAATACCGGAGAAGTCGATGCTGATTCCCTGAATATTGCCGATGGATTTCGTATAGCTGCTTGTGTATAGCAGTTTCCCGTTTACAAAAACTTCCGCCTGCCGGTTTTTTACCTGTATCCGGATTTCACCACCACCTGATAAATCAACGCCAAGCGCACGAAGATCTGAACTGCCCCCATAGGATCTGTTTTCTGAAAAACCGATCGTTGACCAATTGGTACAACCCGGTTTCAGAATCAGTACATCATGATAATAATGATCACCAAATACTTTGGTCCATACCTGTGAGCACCGTACGCCCGGTCTGTCTGAAGAGGTCCTGAGTTTAATATTCAGGGTAAAATCATCCCCCGATATATCCTCTGCTGTTGTCTGGTAAAAATTAACCAAAAATGTTTTATTTGTATCAATACCTGCTGCAAAGAGGGTGGGTGTAGTAACCTGTAATTTACCATCGCGCCGGATATTGGCTGAACCAATCGGATACACCCGCGTTGTATCCTGTAACATACTTGCCGTGGCAGACCATTCTTTTGATAACAGCGATACCCGGGAGGTATCAATCGGTTTATCATTGTAATACAAAATCGGATAATAAACTCCGGGCATCTCGAAATAATGATTCAGCAATTCGCCCGACTGTATGGATCGTTTCGATTTTCGGTCATTAAAGTCAATCGTGAAGCCGCCGTTATTGGGTAATTCGCCCTTTACAGCTTCCAATTTGAATAAAGCGGTATGGGGATTGGCACCATCCGGATTCTGACATACCAACCGAACCGTACCGGGTAATACAAGATCATCTCTGGTCTTTTGGAGGTATAAACTAAATAACACCAATAAAATGACCGCTGCAAATCCACCAATCCATTTGCGATAGGCCCACCAGAAAGCAGTTCTTGAACTGGATGATTCTTTTGGGACAGGGAATTCTTTCGTTCCAGCCAATGGCTCCTGGGGTATTTCGTCTGGTTCTAAAGCACCTGGTACAATATCAATTGCGGCCTCTGTGCCAATTACCGATTCCGGCATTTGTTCCGACATCGTTGCCCAATTGGTATACCCTGCAAATTTAGCCAACGCATCTCTGGTGGCCTGCTGTGGAAAATAATGAGCCGTCGTATGGATCTTTCCAAAAATCCGTTTCAGGGTATTCGGACTTATCAATATAGAGGTATCCCTTGAAATTGTATGACTTAAATAGATATAATCCCGGTTGGTCCATTCCCCCACCTGCTTATTCCCATAGCGGCGTTCTATCTGCTTGCAGCAGAAGAGGAGTTGCGCCGATTGGAGCGGAGTCGCCAGTTGTCCAGAATCCCCCTGCATCTTTTCTAAATTATTGAAAGCAAATTAGTTAAGTTGTTCATTCTTTTGGTCAGACTTTTGGTTAAGTCGAAACTTGCAAAGCCATTTCAGAGTTCCGAATTTACTTTTTCTTTCTAGTCCACCAACCAAAACGATTGTTTAGTCATGAAAAAAAAGCAACTCATCCTACTGTTTCTGCTGGTGCTGACCGCCGTAATCAGTAGAAGCCAGAACCGCACCATCAGCGGTCGGATTATTGACAGTGCCAGCCAACAGGCACTCTCCGGTGTTTCCATTGTTCCTGCTGGTTCAACCACCGGAACCCAAACCGATTCAGATGGCCGGTTTCAATTAACTGTTCCTCCCGGGATCAGTTCTCTTCTGATAACGATGACGAATTACCAATCCCTTCGAATTGCGCTTGATCAGTTTGTTGAGGGTAGTCCGCTTACCATTTCGCTTACCCGCGCTGCTACTGAAATGGAACAGGTAATTGTAGTGGGATATGGTACGCAACGTAAAAAAGACCTTACCGGAGCTGTGTCCACCATTAGCGCAGAAGATGTTGGCGGAAGACAAACCGTTCAGGTTTCGGAAGCTTTGCAGGGGGCTGTAGCGGGCGTATCTGTTACCCGGGGCAGTGGAGCGCCCGGAGCATCGGCCAATATCCTTGTTCGGGGCATTACCACGCTGGGAACCAATTCGCCCTTAATTATTGTGGATGGGATTCCGGTTAGTAGCATTGATAATGTGAATCCGAATGATGTAGCAAGTCTCACTGTTTTGAAAGATGCCGCCTCTGCTGCCATTTATGGATCAAGAGGTGCGGCAGGAGTTATTCTGATCACGACCAAAAGAGCAAAATCCGGACAGGCTCAAATGGAATATACCTATGAATATGGGGTGCAGCGACCCACCCGTTTACCTGAGTTTGTAAATGGTCCTGATTACATGCGCTATTTTAATGAACAACAAACCAATGATGGGGCAACTGCAGGATCTTACCCCCAGGCCTTTATTGATAATTTTGCGGACAGTAACCGGCTCAATCCGGATCAGTTTCCATTTGCCAATACCAATTGGCAGGAGCTGCTGATGGAAAGAAACCTGGCACCCCGTCAACGGCACGATCTTGTTTTTACCATGGGCACGGGCAAGCTGAAAACAAAAGCTTCCATGGGATATACGAGTGCAGGTTCCTTTTTCGATCAACAGAAATTTGATCGCTACCAGGTTCGGATCAACAATGATTTGCAGGTGATGGATAACCTGTTGGTGAGTCTGGATATGGGCTATCGCCGGGTTTATCAGGAGAACCCAATCTCCAATCCTTTTTATGAAGCCAGGGTGATGCCCTCGATTTACGATGATTTTTATTCCGATGGCCGCTATGCTTTGTCAAAAGATGGACGAAATCCGGTTGCACAGTTGCGAGAAGGCGGATCGGATGAAGCCTATTTAAATCAACTGACTGGTCGGCTTTCCTTACAATATCGTCCGCTAAAAGGACTTACGCTTACTGCCCTTGTAGCACCTACACTTGATTTTAATAAAGGGAAACGTTTTTCCAAACGGATTGATTTCACCAATCCGGATGGCACACCGAGCTCACTGAGCAATATCCCCAGAACAATTCTTACTGAAACCAGACAGGAAAGTACTTCTATAACCGGACAATTATTGGCTGATTATTCCACAGAGTTTGGAGAGGGGCATAGTTTGGGTGTATTAGGTGGTTATGAAGAATTGTATTTCTCTGATGAAAATACCATGGCTTCGAGAAGTGGATTTGCGCTTACGGATTTTCCCTACCTGAATGCAGGTTCACAAGAGTTTCGGGATAACTCGGGTACTGCCTCCGAGAATGCATTACGTTCTTTTTTTGGCAGACTGCAATACAATTATAAAAACAAATATTACCTGCAGGGAAATCTGCGCTATGATCAGTCCTCCCGCTTTGCTGCACAATACCGGGATGCGCTCTTCCCCTCCATTGCCGCAGGCTGGACCATCAGTGAAGAAGGGTTTATGCAATCCGTAAACTGGTTGTCCTTTTTAAAACTAAGAGCTTCCTATGGTTCGGTGGGGAACGAACGAATTGGGAATTATCCCTATCAATCGCTTATCGCTTTTTCCAATGCGTTGTTTTATCAGAATGGAGTGGTGGTGCCGCTAAATGGTGGTGCACAACAGGTATATGCAGTTGAAAATATTTCCTGGGAAACCACAAAGACCACCAATATTGGTTTAGATGCTTCGTTTTTTTCCAATCGCTTAAGCGTGTCTGCGGATTATTACCAGAAAAAAACAAGAGATATTTTATTATCGCTCGATATTCCTTTATTTATTGGATTTGATAAGCCAAGTCAGAATGCCGGAACCATGGAAGTGAAGGGCTGGGAACTGGAAACTTCCTGGAGAGATAAAGTGGGCAAATTGCGGTACACCATCGGCTTTAACCTGAGCGATTCCAAATCGAAAATTCTGGATATGAGGGGAACCCAGATTCTGGGTGCTCAATCCACTTTTGAAGGCAGTGAATTTAATGAGTGGTTTGGGTATCGGTCCAATGGATTGTACCAGACCATTGAAGATACTGTAGGATCTCCCCGGTTGAATAACAATGTAACGGCGGGCGATGTGCGATATGAAGATGTAAATAAAGATGGACGTATTACGCCGGATGACCGGGTTCTGCTGGGCGGTTCATTGCCCCGTTATTTATACGGTGCAACCATTCGTCTGGAATACAATCGCTTTGATTTTGGTCTGGTGGTGCAGGGCGTGGGTAAGCGAAACAGCAGGCTCAACGAAGATTTGGTTCGGCCCTTTGCAGAAGCTTTTGGAAATGTGCCGAATGATATTGTTGGAAAATTTTGGAGCAGAAACAATAGTGCTGAGCAGAATATGGCGGCAAGGTATCCGAGACTATCTACCAGATCACTTGGTAATAATTATGAAATGTCGGATTTCTGGCTGATCAATGGGGCTTATTTCCGGATGAAAAATATCACGCTCGGTTATACCATACCCTTACCTGCCAGGAACGGAAATACCGGGAAAACCTGCCGGGTGTATTTTTCTGCCAATGATGTTTGGACCATCAGCAATTTTCCCAGGTATGCCGATCCGGAATCGAATTCCTACTCTTATCCGATTGTAACCACCATGATGGTAGGTGCTACCATCCGACTGTAATTTTTCTCTTCATTGATTAAAAATTGAACACAATGAAATATTATCCCTATATACTGTTGTTGTTTTTGCTTCAGGCCTGTGTGAAGTTGGAACTCACGCCACCGGCAGAGCCATCCACCGGTTCCTTTTATACCAACCAGACACAACTGGAACTGGCAGTAAATGATTTATATAAAATTGATTTCTGGGGCAACGATAATGAACAATACACAGACAACTACTGGCACCGGGGCCAACTGGGCAATGCGGTCACATTTGGTACCATGAATTCCGATGATGGTATGGTGCAGGCGTATTGGAGTCTGGCGTATAAGGCCATTGCGCGGGTGAATACTTTTCTTGAAAACAAGGACAAAGCTGCCAATAATACACCGGCAGAGGTGATGACGCGGCTGGAAGCTGAAATGCGTCTTATCAGAGCCTATCAGTACAGCCGGCTGATTACACATTTTGGTGATGTTCCTTTTTTAACCACGCAGGTATCATTGGAAGAAGCGCCGGCTATTACCCGCACCAGTAAAGAAGAAATTCTGAATTTCATTTTTGATGAACTGGATTTTGCCGCGAATATTCTTCCTGAAACCTATCCTGCTTCTGCAGTGAAACGACTTACCAAAGGAGCGGCACTTTCTATAAAAGCAAGAACGGCGCTTCAAATGGGAGAGTGGTTGGTTGCAAGGGATGCCTCCAAAGCAGTGCTTGATCTGGCAGCAGCCGGAGTCTATAATCTGCACCCAACTTATGAGCAGTTGTTTTTAAAAGCGGGAGAAACGAGTAAGGAACTCATCATCAGTATTCCGCGGGATGAAGCACAGAAAGTATTTACAACAGGTACGCCGGTTCAGGATCAGTTACCCAGGAATACAGGAGGTTTTGGTGCACAAATTCCAACCCGCGAAATGATGGATGCCTATGAATGTATTGATGGATTGCCGATTGATGAGTCATCGCTTTATAATCCGCTGGATCCCTTTGCAAATCGGGATCCCCGGCTGAGGGCTACCATCGTTCCTTTTAATAGTTTATGGTTGGGACATTATTACCAGCCACATCCCGATACCTTAACCGTTTTAAGTACCGCACAGAATGCGCGCGTGAGTAACCGCGATTGCAGAACGGTCGCCACTTTTGCGAGTTATACCGGTTTCTTGTGGAAGAAAGGAATTGATCAGTCCTGGGCTGATAAAAAATCGGAAGATAGTGATGCCATTATAATTCGCCTGGCGGAGATGTATTTAACCTATGCCGAAGCAAAACTGGAATTGGGAGAAATCGATGCAAGCCTGTTTGAAGCGCTGAATAAAGTACGTGCCAGAGCCTATGGCGTAGCGTTTGCAGAAACCGGATTGTATCCCGCTGTATCAACCACCGATGCGGTGGAATTGAGGAAAATTATTCGCCGGGAAAGACGAATAGAACTGGCGAAAGAAGGCATTCGTTATATGGATCTGATTCGCTGGAGACTGGCAGAAAAAGCGTTAACTAAACCAGTCATCGGGTTGCCTGATCCGGCGGTACAGGATCGTGCAAGATGGCCTTTTCCCGGTGTAACTCCATTGGATGAGGATGGGATAGCGGATTATTCTTCTTTTGGCAATCAGGTGAAAGTGGTGGCGCAACGGAATTTTGATGCATCCCGGCAATACCTCTGGCCAATTCCTGCATTGGAGATTCGGGTGAATCCTAATCTGGAACAAAATCCCAATTATTAAATCAATAGCTAAACGTATACGATGTTAAAGATAGTTAAGTGTGCAGTATGGTCAGGTGCCTTACTGATGGGTGGATTTTTTGCCAATGCGCAAGCGGTATCAAATTCGCCATCCCGCCCAACTGATGAACGATTGAAAATTTCGGGTGTATATCCCCATCTGGCAGTTTTTAATGAAGGGTATGGATTGCCCTGTGGTGGTAATGGAAATGAAGGAGGGATTGGTGCCATCACACCCTGGGCGGGCAAACTGTGGATGGTTACCTATAGTCCGCATTGTCCTTATGGAAGTTCAGATAAATTATACAGCATTGATCCGAATTTGAACCTGATGATTCATCCCGAGAGTGTGGGGGGCACGCCCGCCAACCGGATGATTCATAAAGAGTCGGGTCAATTGATAACCGGTCATCATTTTATAAATGAAAAAGGCCGGGTGCGAACCATTGCACCTTCGGTGATGCCAGGCCGCATGACTGCAACAACCCGTCATTTGACGGATCCTGCCAATTGGGTCTATTTTTATGATATGGAAGGCATGTTGTATGAAACCAATGTGCATACGCTGGAAGTTCGGAAGTTGTTTCATAAACCGGTTCCGGGATGGCATGGAAAGGGTGCCTATGTTGCTCAGAAACAATTGCTGGTGGCGAATAATGGGGAGCATGCCGTATTTGATATCAAGTCTTCCGATTTGAAGGCAGGAGGTGCTCCGCGCTCTGCTGAAGATATGGGTGTATTGGCGAGTTGGGATGGAAAGGATTGGTCCATTGTGGAGCGGAAGCAGTTTACGGATATTACCGGTCCGGGTGGCATTTATGGTAATAGCTCGGATACTGATCCAGCCTGGAGTATCGGATGGGATAAGCGATCCGTATTATTGAAATTATTGGATCAGGGCGAATGGGTTACCTATCGTTTACCAAAGGCGACGCATACCTATGACCATATTGGCGGATGGTATACAGAGTGGCCGCGTATTCGTGAAGTAGGTGGAGGAAAAATGCTGATGGATATGCACGGTATGTTTTATTCATTTCCAAAAACCTTTGCGAAGGCAACAGCCGGAGGGATAAGTCCGTTGGGTAGCCATTTGCGGTATATTCCTGATTTCTGTGAATGGAATGGGGACCTGGTATTGGCAACGGATGAAACAACCATTCTGGAGAATCCCCTCGCGGGAAGAGCGCAATCCAATTTATGGTTTGGTACTTGGGAGGATCTGAGTAAATGGGGGCCTGCATCGGGCTGGGGAGCAGTATGGATGAAGGATTTGGTGGAGGCAGGGAAGCCATCAGATCCCTTTTTAGTAAATGGATTTCAGCATCGGACTTTACATATTACCAATGAAGGTGCAGGCGCGGTTGAGTTTAGTATTGAGGGCGATGTAGATGGTACTAATCAATGGAAGGTTTGGAAGAAGCTTATTGTTAAAGCTGGCGCATATGAATGGGTTCAGCTACCAATTGACTGGAATGCACAGTGGGTTCGGGTTAAGGCGAATAAAAATACAAAGGCATCGGCGGTGTTTCATTTAAGAGGGGCGCTGCAACCTGTTCAACCGGATCGGATGTTTACGAGTTTGACAGGCATTGATGAAGTGGATGGGGGGCAATACCAGGCAGCGATTATTCGTCCGGCTGGACATAATAAAAATCTGCAGGTACTTTTTCCTTCAGGGGTTAATCAATACCGGTATGAAGAAGTGAATGAAGAACTGCAATTTTCGAAACCGGGTTATGATAGTGTGTCGAGGGTTTTGGCCATTGGGAAAACCAGTCAGGATTTTCAAACGGATGAAGCATCTGTTTTGGTTACGGATAAAACCGGTACCTGGCGATTACCGAAGACGCATGCGCGCTATGAGCAGGCTTTTCCCGGGGGCTGGCCGCGGGGGAAAAGAGAACTGGAATCGGAGCGATTTATGTTGAATGCGCATGGTACTTTCTATGAGGTGGGGCGGGAGTCTGGTTATGCGGCCATTCGTCCGGTTTCCACGCATGAAAAAGCGATTATGGATTTTTGTACCTGGCGGGGATTGCTGGTGATCAGTGGTGTTGATGCAAAGTCGGGTTCAGACGGACATTTTTTTCCTGGTAAGGAGAGCGGTTCCGGTTTATGGTTTGGTGCCATTGATGATTTGTGGAAACTGGGCAAACCAAGAGGAGAGGGTGGTGCCTGGAAAAATGCTGCTGTTAAGGCACAGGAATATTCCATCCCCTACCTGATGAGGGGATACGATAAAAAGAAACTTCGTCTCACAGCCGATAAGGCGGTGGTGATAACAATTGAGGTGGATGTGGATCAGGGCAATTGGCAAACCTACCAGCAGGTGAAGGTTCCTGCAGGCAAAACCGTGGAGCTGGACTTCCCGGAATCCTACCAGGCCAACTGGATCCGCTTCAAAACGAATAAAGATTGTGTTGCAACTGCCTGGTTATCGTATTTTTAGCTTAGGTGTCAGACAGGTGTTAGAACGCTGTTAGAGAAGTGTCAGATACATGTTAGAACAACATCCTAACACCTGTCTGACGTCTCTCTAACAGCGTTCTAACACCTGTCTGACGTCTAATCTACCCTACTGTTTTAATATTAAAACCGAAGGGGTGTAGGATAACCAGATGCTGTGTGTTTCAACTGCTTTTTTCCAGCTTTCAATACTTATGAGCAACAGATCCTGCTTTTCCAATAAGTCCTTTTCAATTTTATTGTCTGTAATTAATGAAATATGGCGCGGGGCGATCTGTTCAATCATGCGAATATTTTCCTTGATCTCAGGATGTCTTTTTATAACACCCGCAACATCCAGAATGGTAACCGTTGCCTGGTTGTGATGAATTAGTTTTTGCGCATAGAGTATAAGAAAAGCATCACTTACAGTAAATATGGGGATATAAATATGCTCCATGGTATCCAGGTCTTTTTCAATTAAAATACCTACTGGAACTTTGACCGATTTTACTATTTGAAATGTCCGTTGATCATTCGCTGCTGTATCAAATAATTTCTCCTTCCCGATTATCGTATCATACAATCGCTCCGGATTAATAATTTTGGTGGTGAAACCCAGTACTTTTCCAAGTAAGGTTCCTTCAAATACAGACCTTCCCATGCCAATCAGTAATAAATCAAAATTACCTGCATTGGCTGTTTCACTGATCTCCCGATCAATATCTGTTGTGGCTTTGAACATGCTGATGACCGGCAGATTCATTTTTTCTGCCTCTGTTTGAATAGGGATGAAGTTTTCTGCTTCATATTCCTGTCGATTGAATTGATTTAATTCGTTACTCTGCGAAAGATGCATGGCTACAACCTCTGCACTTACTGTCGCTTTTTTGACAAGACTGTTCGCAAGCTTCAACAAGGATCTTCCTTTTTCAGGTGTGCCGAAAGAAACAAGAATTCTGTATTTGCCCGCTTCAATACTCTCCGGAAGTAGTGGCCTGATTTTTTTATCAGGCAGAAATTTATTTATAAGATCCAGCGCAGGTCCGGTCATAACCGTTGTTACCAATGCCATTAATACAAGCATGGTAAATATCTGAGGCGAAAGAACACCAAGGTCAAATCCGATATTTAATACCACCAATTCTACCAGCCCCCTTGTATTCATTAAAGCTCCAATCATCAGACTGTTACGCCAGTTCTGACCAACAAATTTTGCAGCCATGGCGCTGCCGAAAAATTTACCAGTTATTGCAATAAGGATTATTACGGCACAAATCTTCCATAAATAGGGTTCATTTAATAAACCAATTTGCGTGCGTAATCCGGTAAAAACAAAAAATAAGGGTAAGAGAAGAACCAAGGCAACATCTTCTACTTTTTCAATAAAAATACTTCGGAAATGCATGTTGGGGGGCATAATCACGCCTGCCATAAATGCTCCAAAGAGTGCGTGAATTCCAATTACTTCAGTAGCATAGGCTGAAAATAAAAGGGTGATAAAAAACACAGCTACAACCGGTTTGCTGAGGCTTTCCCGGCTTGAATAAATTTCACCCATTCGCTGAAGAAAGGGTTGAATTAGCTTAAGCATTAGGAAAACATAGGCAACAGCCATGGCAATGGTGGCCAGGGAACTGGTAAAGGAACCTGCTTTTACAATAGCGATAACAGCCGCCAGCAGGCACCATGCTGTTATGTCATCGGCCGCAGCACAGGTGATGACCAGGGTGCCAATTTTTGTTTTGGTTAGATTTCTTTCCTGTACAATTCTTGCTAATACCGGAAAAGCTGTGATACTTAGTGATATGCCTATGAATAAAGCAAAGGAGGCAAAATTAATTCCAGCTGGAGCAAACTCATCGTATAAAAAATAAGCCGAAGTAACACCCAGTGCAAAGGGGAAAACAATACTTGCATGACTAACCACAACAGCCTCATGCGCCTTGTTTTTCAGCATTGTTAAGTCCAGTTCCATTCCAATTATGAACATGAATAAAATCAGACCGATCTGACTCAGGAACTGCAGGTTTCCCAATGATTGAGCCGGAAACAAAAAAGCTGAAAATTCCGGGAAATACATTCCAATAAAAGAGGGTCCCAGAAAAATGCCGGCAACAATTTCCCCGATTACGGTTGGTTGACCGATTAATTTAAAGAGATAGCCGAAAAAACGAGCAGTCAGGATAATAGTAATGATCTGTAACAGCAGAATTGCCAACGGATGTGTAAAATTATGGCTATAGGTCTCTTTGATCTGATCCCACAAGGAGAGCCTGGCTGACTGGTTAAATGCAATCCCTTTATTAATCTGAAGATCCAGACCAATCGTAATTACATAATACATCAGGCCGCAGAATCCTCCAATTGTCAGTACATAAAAAAGCAGGTTCTTCCAGTTCTTTGCCATTCGATTCACTTTGCAGCAAATGTAAAAAACGAGCTAGTTCAGTAGTATGTGCTGTATGTAAAGGAACGGGAATTTGTACTGAAAGGGGTAAATTTTGGACTGAATCAACGATTCATAAGTCGGAAAAAATCCATTCTGAAAGGATCTCCAATACTTAATCGGATTCTTTTTGCCGGATCTTCATGGCTAAGTTCCACCAACTCCTGTGTAAAAATCCGAACACGTTGAATGGCAATTATGGCGCTTTTGCTAATTCTGCAGAACTGATTTGCAGGTAATTTTTTTAAGAGTTCCTGAAAACTAATATTTTTAAGAACGATTGTTTCGCTGTTATTCAGGAATAATTGCTTATCCCGGCGATCAATTTCACCAGCCGTGATACAAACAATTTCATTTGGGCTGATATTCGCTTTGCCCTGGTCAGTATTAAATACTATAAACTCTTTTTCCATTTTTCTATTAATCCGTTCACGCGCACGTTGCAATGCTTTTTCAAGACGATCTCGCTGGATGGGTTTTTGAACATAGTCTACCGCATTCAGGTCAAACGCTTCTGGTGCATATTCCCTGTATGCAGTAGTGAATATGATTTCTTTTCCTTCCAGGAGCTGAGCCAGTTGTAATCCATTCATCTGAGGCATTTCAATGTCCAGTATACAGCAGTCGAATGTTAACTGGTTGATTTCTTCAAGCAACCGCAAGGGATCATTAAAAACCCGTACAACTTCCACTCCTTGCATTTGTTCACATAACATGCGTAAGTAGGCAAGTCCGGGTAGTTCGTCATCCAGCAGAAGGCATTTCAATGGTATTGTCAAGAAGGTTGATTTTCAATTGTGCAATATAAACCTGATTTTCTACAAATTGTTTGAGGGTGAAATTTCCGGCATGTAATGCCTGCAATCGGGTTTCCAGGCTGTTTTTGCCAAATCCCCCCTTTTGTTTGGTTACCGCTTGTCCATCACTGATTTTATTTGAAATGGTGAGACAAAACTGATCGTTTTTAATTTCAAAATGAATGGAGATAAATGCGTCGGGACTTTGCAAATCCGCATGTTTAAATGCATTCTCTACCAGGTTAACGGTAATAAGAGGAGTTAGAAGCTGTTGGGAATAATATTCATTATTTGGCGAAATGGAATTTTTAATGCGGATATCAAACAACGGACTCACTTTTAACCGATTGATTTCTACGAAGTTTAAAATGAAATCAATTTCTTCTTTTATTGATATTCTTGTTTTATCACTTTCATATAAAATGTAATCCAACACCTCTGACAGTTTATCCAATGCATGGTAGGTTTGATAGGCATGCGACTGAATAGAATTCAATGTGTTCCTAAATAAGTGAGGGTTTAACTTAAAGCTGATCCGTTCCAGTTCCGCAGTTTTAACTTCCCGGGTTAAATTCGTCAGACGTTCTGAAAATTCCTGATTTTTCTTCATTTCAGCAACATATTGAAATGCAAAAAATGCTGCAGTAAGAAAAAGTAAACAACAAATTACGATCAGCCATTCCATATGGGTATTTTTACTTTCGTTTTTTAACCTAAATGTACTTTTTCATTTCCATTATATTCATTCATTGACTTATATAGATGTTCATCGGACATTTCAACCATAAAAGACCGTAAAGAATCCTTAAAAAGATAAATAATTGTCTAGATTAGGTAACTAATAGTATCTATGAACGAAATCCTCTGGAATAAAATACTCGCTTTCGATTTTGATTTTCCGCCCAGTGAATATGGGTTTAGCACCCGTTTGAAAATGGAGAATAAATGGACTCAGGCATTTGCTGAAAAAGCTATCCTGGAATACAAGAAATTCATGTATCTGGCGGCAATTGCAGAGGGGATGGTTTCTCCTTCTGAAATTATTGATGTGGTTTGGCACCAACACCTGATATTTTCAAAGTCTTACCAGGAATTTGCTGAACTGATTGGTAAGCAGGTACAACACCTGCCATCCACGCACAATAGAGAAGAGCGGGAACGATTTAAACAAGCGAAGGAAAGAACAGCACGCTTATATACTGCCAATTTTGGAACACAGCCACCTGATATCTGGAATTGTTCCGAAATGTTTGACAGCCTCCGTTTGCCTAAAGCCAAATTCAAGATCCGATCGGTGATATTAATGGGAATTGGACTACTCGTATTATTAGCCATTCCATTCTTTTATTTACTTCAACCAGTTTATGCTTCCATTCAAAACCCTTACTTTTTATTGGGTTTTGGATTAACATGCATTGTTTGCTTTTTTCTCCTCGATTTTTATAATCGAAAAAAACTCAGACAAATTATTGAGCTGGCTGATAAAAATTCTTTTTTGTTTGATTTGAGTCCGAATGAAGTATTGTATTTAAGAACCCAAAACCTGAAAGATGTAATTAATGGATATATGAATGAATTGGTTAAAAAGGAAATTATCAAGATCAATTCCGATTATACGATTGAACTTGCCGATTTAAATAAAACCGAGAATAGTCATCAATTGCAAATAACCTCCCTATTGAGTAATTTAGGCAGGGTCTATTATCCCAGTCTGTTGCAGCAATTACTTAATAAACCCCTGTTTTCTCATATTTCCGGAACTATGGATGCATTCAGGAAATACCTTATAAAATCCAAGAAGTTTGGGAGTCTGTTTTCCATCAATCTGGCTCTTATACTAATATTGATATTAGTTGGCCTAACCAGGGTATTAACCGGATTGGAAGCCGGAAGACCTGTGTTTTTAATTATTCTTGCAACCTTTCTTGTGATTGCAGTTGGGGCTTTATTTTTAAACCGGCTAACCAATCAAGCCAGTTTCCATATAATTCCAATCCTGTATGTGGAAGAAATTTTACCTTCAAGAAATCTAAGCAAAGAAAGTGATTGGGCTTATTTTATAATAGGTCCGTCTGTTCTTGTTTCAAGCTTTATCCCAATCGTTGAGTATACCAATAAAAACTCATCGGACGGTGCAGGTTGCGGCAGTTCCTGCGGAAGTAGTTGTGGCAGTTCCTGCGGTGGCTGTGGTGGTTGCGGAGGTGATTAATATGAAATTTGAAAAACATTTTCCAACGGAGCGGCTGCGGCCTTTTATCCACTACTTTGTAGTGTCGGAGAATGAATTGGAATCTGAGTATAAAATATTTCCGGTAGCCGGACTCGTAATCGGATTTCAGTATAAAGGCAGGCTTAAAACCATCCAAAACAAAATTGCAACCAATCTTTCCGCTGCCGGCATTACCGGCCTTGCCGATACTGTCAAAACCTTCAAAAATACGGCCGGTATCGGAACCATTCTGGTCTATTTCACCGAAATCGGCTTTGCTCAATTTTCAACCGTACCTGCCAACGAACTCTTTAATTTAAGTGTTTCACTCGAAACTATTTTTGATAAATCAGCTGTGTCGGAAGTAGAAGAAAAACTGGCAGAAGCCACAACGGATAAACAACGAATCAAACTGGTGGAACAGTTTTTATTAAGGCATCTCAAAAATATCCAGACAGATAAACTTATAGTGGAAGCCGTCCGTTTAATCTATCAACAGAAAGGTGCTATTCGTATCAAAGAATTGAATGAACGGCTGTTCATCAGTCAAAGCCCTTTCGAAAAGCGATTCCGGAAATTGGTTGGAACAACACCAAAAAAGTTTGCCTCAATAATTCGATTTAATGCCGTCCTGGATAGTTTAGGTAATTCGAAATCACTCACGGAAATCTGTTATGAGCATAATTTTTTCGATCAGGCTCATTTTATTAAAGATTTTAAACAGTATACAGGAGATACGCCTGAAAAATTTAAGCGATAACACCACCCATCAACGGGTCTGTTATACTTGGTTGCCCGTTTTCCACATGTCCCGCAAATCGTTGTTCAAATGAAGCATTCCCTTTGATCCGTACAATCAGATCATACCAGTTATGATTTTTACTCAAATCAACCGGTACACTCAGCGATTTGCCTGCTGCCAGGGTTTTTGTTATGGTTGCCCCCTTATAAGATGGGTCACTGATTTCAATTACCTGAGATTTGGCAGAACCATTGCGAAGCATGAGCACCACATTGCCACTCAACTTTTTACTACCCTTACTTTCTTCATATGCCAATAACGCTTCTATGGCCGGATCTGATCCTGTGCCTTTAAATTCCCGGAAAAATCCATTGGCTCCATGTACGCATAGATGATAGGATCCTGATGATGCCAATGGCCATTCATCTGTAAGTTTATCGCCTGCACTTACAACATAATTCCTCGGAGCTTCCCCTGTTAATGGATGATAAACAATAAAACCGGCACCGGTTGTTTTATCACCAAACTGATCCTTGCGATTCTGAAATTCCAATTCAAAACGATCCTTTGATACTTTACCATTAACATAGAGCTGATAAGGAATCGCAGTGGCCGGACGTGTACCTTTCTCCTGATTCGGTACCAGTGGAGATTTCATCGGATCCTTATTCAATTCCGCCAGCTCAGCCGCCCCCAGTTTCTTAAATCCTGTTGGCATTTCTTTAAACTGCGCTTTGTGGATGCTCTCCAAAAATGGTATTCGATCTACCGGTTGAGGGGCTTCCAGTTTTTCTCCATTATAAGGTCTGAAAACAGACGTCAAATTACCGCAGATTGTCCGGCGAAAGGCAGTTACCTCCTCGGAATAAATTTTCTTTCCTGTTTTATGTGATAAAAAATGTTCCAAAAACTGAATGGGTGAAGTAAGGTCGCAGACTTCTGAATTCACCCAGCCTCCGCGCGTCCAGGGTGATGCTATAACCAGGGGCACCCTGTAACCGAGGCCAATCGGCCCTTCCAGGTGGTTGGCTTTCGAAGGGTCATTTTTCATCCAGTCCTGCGTTTTGCTTACGTATTCTTCCTTGCAATCAATGCCGGCAGAAACCTTGCCGGAATTGGGCTTATACGGATTCGGCGGAACAAAGGGCGGTACATGATCAAAATAGCCATCATTCTCATCATAGTTCAAAATGAAGATGGTTTTTTTCCATACTTCCGGATTCTGTGTCAGAATATCCATCACTTCACTCAGGTACCAGGCACCATACCAGGGAGATCCGGGATGGTCAGAGAAATTGGAAGGAGCAACTACCCATGAAACGGTTGGCAATTGGCCATTTTTTACATCCTGCCTAAACTGATGTAATACATCTCCTTTGGGAAGTTTCATAGTTCGGGTGTTGCCGCCATCCTCATAGGTAATAGTTTCCAGACTCCGATAATCCGGGTCATTACGGTTATCGCTGAAGGCTTTTTCGTGCAGGTTTTTTTCACGCTGACTAAGCCGATCAAAATTTTCCTGCGTATATTCTTTAACAGCCTGCTGCGCATAGGCATATCCTTTTTCCAATCCTTCCAGTTGCCGTTTCAACCGGGGAAGGGCAGGGTCACCCGCCGGCAATGCAGCGATTTTATCCTGCAGCGCTTTAATTTTCCCCGGCAGGATCTGCACTGCTTTTGGCAGAAACTGCCGATGCCCGTAAGCATACCGGATTTTATACTGCTTAAACCATTCTATTGGATTGTCTGTAAAATTGCCCAGCCAGTCGTCTTCTTCGCCTTCAAATCCGGATTCCATACTCACTTCATTCTGATAAATTTTCCAGGAAACCTGGTTGTCTTCCAGGTACTCCGGAAAAGTTTTCCAGGAAGCTTCTTTTCCATAATCCACATCGGAATTGTACACATTGGCCACCACGTTTTCATCGTGTTTTTCGCGAATGGTGCCGGTCCAGAAATGAAGTCGGTTGGGCGTTGTGCCGGTTAGCGATGAACAGAAATGCTGATCACAAACAGTGAAAGCATCTGCCAATGCATAATAAAAAGGAATATCCCTACGATCAAAATATCCCATGGTCAGCGGCATTCCTTCGCATTCTTTTCTGCCTGGTTTTTTGGCTTCCAGCCAATTGTCGTAATGGCCTTCATTACGAGCTGCAGTCATATCATTCCAGCCATGCGGAAGAGAACCCAGCCAGGTTATTTTACTGTCTTTAAGGTCGTGACGAAAAGGCGCATAGGTGTTTCCTTTGGCATCTGACTGCGCCCATACCTTGTTTTTGTTCGGGAGCGATATGGCCCTTGGATCATTGAATCCCCGCACGCCCTGCAAAGCACCATAACAATGGTCAAAGGAGCGATTTTCCTGCATCAGGAATACTACGTGTTCGGCATCCAGATAGGTGCTGCCGGCAGCCGGATTTATGGCAAATGCTTTTTGAATCGAAGCCGGCAGGCTGTTGGCAATACCGGCTGTTCCGGTCAAAAGGGCTGCTTTACGCAGGAATTCACGTCTGTTATCCATATCTAAATTATCATAAAGTGGGAAAATGCATCCTAAATCTAGTAATAAATACTAAATAAAAGTTTAGTAATACTAAATTAACGGAAGCCTAATAATTCGTTTTTGATTTGGTCATACATTGATAATACCAATCTTTAATGAAATATACCGGTTTAACCATTGTTAAACAGTTGTGAAGAGATATTTAGTGTGACTACTATCACATTCGCCTAATGAGGAGGCTGTACTTTAGCGAAATGTTGATTCGTCACGCGCTCGCTTTGATTTTTATTGTAATTGGTACTTGTTTACTGCTTGAACCTGTTCGCCATTGTCCGAACCAAAAATCAATAATCCAGGAGCACCAGGAGATTGTTAGTTCAACCTGTAGTTTTGTAATGGCGGTTCCAGATCAGCCTAAAGCTTATACCGATATTGTTAAGCAGTATTCTACTGAATATCCTAACCCCTTAAATAATTATTTTACCTGCAGGGATTTTTCCAATTCTATTTTCGATCCCCCGGACTATAGTTAATTATCCTCTTATTAATTAACTAAATAAATTGTATGTCTGGAAAATATTTTTCCTTATTCAGGATATTAACCAGCCTGATATTCGTTTATGCAGGTTTGGGCCATGTTTTAAGTCCGGATAAGATGTTGATCCGGCTTTCAAAATCCACTCTTTATAAATGGCTGCCGTATCACGGACTTTTTGAAATAGTACTCTTAATATCCGGAGTTGTAATGCTTGCAGCAGCCATATTGTTGATTTTAAATCGACAGGTGAAATGGGCTGCACTGACTTTGTTGCTGGTCCTGATTTCCATCACCCTGTCTGTTCAATTGGAGAATTTGCAAGACCTCGGCCCTTTTTTTAAAAATGTGGCTATTGCCGGCAGCCTGATTTTATTAATCAATTCAAAAAAAGATGAAACTACATAAAACGACCCTAATTGCCTTTTTTCTCTTCCTTACAGGAACTGTTTTTTCTCAGGTAAAACAACAGGGAGATCAATTGGTATTTCTTGTAAAGCAAAAAGAACATTTTTTTCAGGTTATTAAAACAATTGAGTCATTTAAAAAATCGAATACTTCAACCATTCATGCATCTCATACGGTTATTATCCTTTGTGGTGAACTGGTTAGGGAGTTGAATGGACAGGATCTTAAAATTAGCAAAAGACTGGAGCAGGCCGGTCAACTTGAAACGGATGTATATGCCTGTGGCCTTTCACTGGAAAAATTCAACATTCCAAAAGAATCGTTGCCTGCCTCTGTGTTATATACTGAAAACGGTCTGATTAAACTGCTTGAATTGCAAAAGGCCGGATATTTATCTGTTCAACTTTAAAAAAAATAAAGATGTTTAAAATAAAAATACCATTAATTATTGCAGTGCTTTTAGTTGCTGTTGCCGGCTGTTCATCAGGAGTTATATCCAGTGATAAGGAGGAAGAGTATTCGAAAATTACAGGAGGTTCAACATCAGCTCTTCCGAATTTTATTTTACTGGATGTTAATGGTAAACAGGTTTCCCTCGAATCGTTTAAAGGCAAAAAAGTTTTCGTGAATTTGTGGGCCAGCTGGTGCCCGCCTTGCAGAGCTGAAATGCCTTCTATCCAAAAATTATATGAAAAAACTGCGAGTCAGAATGTGCAATTCGTATTACTGGCATTGGATAATGATTTTACCACCTCATTGCAATTTATAAATAAAACCGGATTTACATTTCCGGTTTATTATCCGGGTGCAGCCCTGCCTTCCCTTTTTAATGTGGAAGGGATTCCGGCTACCTTTATTTTTAATGAAAAAGGAGAACTTGTTAAACATATTTCCGGAGGTGCCAACTATGATTCAAAAGAGTTTCTGAAACTTTTGTCAAATTAAAATTATGTGTAGCTATTCAATTCGAATAGCTACTTTTTTTTCAATTCTTTCACCACTTTCCTGAAATTGCGGGATGTATTTTTTCGCCCATTGGACCTAATGATATAGCAGGCATAGGTTGGATGGGATTTTAGCATTTCCATTCCATTTTCCTTTCCCAATACCATAATAGCTGTGCTGAATGCATTACAGATTTCGGCATCCGGACCAATTACTGTTACACTGGTTAATCCATAGGAGGGCATACCTGTTTTCGGATTGATGATATGCGAATAACGTTTGCCATCTATCTCCACATATTTTTCATAATCGCCGGAGGTGGTTACTGCACCGTTTCGCATGGATAAAACAGCGGCCGGTTTTGATGGATGAAAGGGATCTGTAACCCCAATCCGCCAGGCAGTACCATCCGGCTGAGATCCCCAGGTAGCCATATCGCCCGATGCATTTACAATTCCTGCCTGCACCTGCAGTGATTTCATCAAGGCTCTTCCTTTATCAGCTGCATAACCTTTGCCCGTTGCACCAAAGCCAATTTTCATTCCTGGTCTGGTTAAAAAAACAGTGGAAGAATCCTGGTTTAATTGAATATATTGGTAACCTACATTTTCAATAGCCTTTTTAATAGTGGATGAATCCGGCAACTTGTCCATGCTGCCATCAAATTTCCAGATCCTGTCCATCGCAGCAAAACTGATATCAAATGCCCCGTCTGTCATTTTCGAGAATTGAATTGCCCGCTGAATGAGCTCCAATAATTCCCGGTCTACTTTAACCGGACAAATACCCGCCTGGCGATTGATTTCGGATACCTGAGATTCCGGAATCCAATCGGATATCAGGTGTTCAATTCGCGTGATTTCCGCAATCACCTGATCAATGTATTTTTCTGCCTGCAGACTATCACCAGCTACTATCGTTATATCAAAGCGACTGCCCATTAAATCAGTAAAGCGCTTGCGTAGGACCTGCGCCTGGAGGAGTTCTCCAGATGCACACAGCAACAATACCACTACCAGCAAAGTCATTGCTTTTCTCATCCCATAAAATTAATAGCAATCAGTGAGCAGTTGCCCATTGGTTTTATACCAGGAGAGGGGATGGCTGCAATATTCCCTGCAAATCTGATCCAATACCGCTTCCACATCCTGCTGCATGGCAAGAGATCCACAGATTAACACCACCCCTTTTGAATTAAACAGCTCTGCAAAAAAAGCAGCATCTTTTTGGATTAAGTCCATTACATAGGACGATACAGCCGCTCTCGAAAATGCAAACTGAGCTGCCTGTAACCTTCCCTTAGCCTGCTGAAGCGCTGCAAAATCCTCGTAGGATTTTGCATTGTTATTTTGATAACGGAACCCTGCGTATAAATGAAGCTCCCGTTTTTCTTTATTCTCTTCCATCATTCCTAAAAATGGCGCGATGCCGGTACCATTGGCAATCATCGCTATTTTGGGTGCTTTTCCCGGGAAATGAAAGGAGGGATTCTGAATAATGCGGGCCGAAATGTTATCCCCAGTCTTCAAGTTATAAAGGTATTGAGAACCCAACCCCTGCTCATGCAGTTTTACCACCAATTGCATTCTCTTTCCAATTTTTGCAATGGAATAGAGTCGCTCCCGTTCGTCACCCGCCGGGTAAATGGCCAGTAAATCCCCAGACCGAAAAGCAATTCGGGAACCCGCTTCCAGTTGAACCAGAAAATTTCGATCCGTTTCAGAAACCTCCGTTTTTTCTTTCACCCGAAGTGTTTTTAGTCCGGGTGGTTTTCCTCCATACATAGCCGGACTCGTTACAAGCGCCAATTGATTCAACTGGCTCCAGTTTTTTACCCAGTGCACAAAATCTTCCGTGGACTTATCATTTACCGTATGCAGCGCTACTGCTCTTTTTGCCCATACCTGCTGCGACAGTTGTTCATCTAATTTTACCGCATAACCGCAAAACTCTTTGTAGGTATGTGAACCGAATCCCACTACCGAATATTGAATGGGTTGTTGCTGCGGGATGGCGGCCAGTTTCTTTTCAAACAGCCTGGCATTGGTTGGTGCATCTCCCAAACCAAAAGTGGAACTGAATACCACCAGTTGTTTTGCTTTTGGAAATAGCTGATAGCGGTTAAGTTCTGTTTGATAGGATTTAATTCCATTCGCCAGCAATTGCTGATGAATCTGTTGGGCAAATCGCAGGGTGCTTCCATTTTCAGACCCGGTCAACAGGATGAATTCTGCCTCCTCCGCTTTAAACTTATTACGGGTTTTAACACCGAGTCTTCTGTAGCTGATCAGGAATCCGGAATAAATAAAGAAGAGTATGTTAAGTGATGCAATTCCCAAAACAATCGCCCATACAGCACTGGTTCTTCCCGTATGTAAATCAAGACTCCATTGATCCAGGGTTTGTGCCAGCGGATACCTGTATTCTTCCACTAGTTCGCCGGTATGTTGCTGCACACTGATTTCCCGGTCTTTTAGTTGAAGTTTAAAATATTCAGACGGATCATCATCCAGTGGAAATTCAATTTTAACTACTTCAGATAGCAGCGTTTGCTGAAAAATGGGGAATTTCTCCAGCTCAATTTTTGCTGCTTCCAAATGAAGGCGCGGAGCTGATTCTTTTTTTACAACAGGTTGAATAATTTCAAATCGTACCAGAAACAGATAGGTGCCGGTTGCTGCCAGAATAAATATCGGAATAAGTAATAAGCGTCCGGCTACTACATGATAATACTGAGCAAAAAAATCACGGGTCATTTTATCAAAAAAATGACGGATGCCCTGCTGCCGCTGAATGATAAGAACTGTTCCTGAGACAACAATCAGCATCAATAAAAAGGAAACCACACCAACAATGAATCGGCCGGTTTCATGTATGAAAAGTGACCGGTGAAGGGCCAGATTCCATTGTATAAAATCGGATTTTGGAGCCGGTTGTCCAAGAACTTCGCCACTTACCGGATGAATGATTGATTTGAAATCATTGCCATCTGCATCAAAGCCCTCTGCTGTTACAAACTGGTTGTGATCAATCGTCAACTGCAATAACTCAGGGTATTTCCTGCGCAATGCAGGAAGCGATTCGGAGAGCTTAATTTGTTCAAATTCCGCTGCTTTGAATGGCTGCGTTTTCTCCTGTACAATATCCCAAGCTAATACAACACCTGTTCCTGCTGCTGCCAGCAGAAACAGAGATGAAACAATGGCTAAAACCAGGTGTACATAGCGCCAGATGGATATTGTCATTCAGTTTTCTCCAAATCTTATTGAACCTTACTTAATTTGACAAAACGAATATATCCCTTGCCGTCAGTTTTCAAGGTAAGCGCTTCAGTTGTCAGGGGAATTTCAACATCCGTTACATGGTAATTCTGATCTTCTACTGAACTTTCAAACCGAAGCTTGTATCCCTTATTGAGTTTGGATTCATCCAGCACAAATGTTGTACTGCTCCGATCTCCGGCAGCTACAGAGGCTCCTGTTATCGCACTCAGGTTTTCTTTCTTTTTGGATTGCTGTTTATGCCATTCTTTAAAGCCATTATACCATTGTTTATCAGAACCCATCACATACAATGTTTTTTCATATTGTCCGGCTGGATTGATCAACGAAACCACGATATAGGCTTCCAGGCCCTTATAGTTGGTTGTTTGTAATAAACATTTGTATTTGGCATCCTGTGCCTGCGTGGTAGCCAGACTTAACAACAGAAAGGAAAAAAGGGTCAGTACTAATGATCTCATGGGTAGCTTTAAATTATTTTAAGAAATCAATCGCAATTTTTTGTTCTGCGAGGTATTCATTTTCTTTTGCGAGGTCGAAGGCAGATTCATCCAGCTCGGTCAACAACTCTTTTTTGGCACCCAAAGAAAGCAGGTATTTCAAAATGGAATCATCTTTGGCCATCATGGCTGCGCGATGCAAAGCCGTCATGCTTTCTTTGTTTTTTGCATTTACATCAATGTTCAGTGGGGCCAATGCTTTAAAGAGGGTGAGGTCGTTTTTACTAACCGCGAGGTGATAAAGCGTATTTCCATCAGCCTGTGCTTTTGAAAGTTCAGCCCCCTTCGCCTGCAACAGTGCCAACTTCTTAGTGAATTCATCTGCCGCTTCACCCGCACGTGGAGCACGATAGGATTGCACCAGATAGAAGCCCAGATTTCCTTCTTTACTATCCACTTTGGTGGAAGCACCTTTCTCCAACAGGAGGTTTACCATTTCCGGAGAACTGTTCTGAACTGCCAGCATCAATGCTGTTTCTCCTTTATTATTGACAGTATTGATATTTTTCACCTTTGGCAAAAGCGATTGTGCCAATTCAAGGTTACGGGTATTCGCAGCCACCATAAAGGCGGTATTGCCTGATTTGTCTGCTTTGTTTATATCAACTCCTTTGGCCAGAAAATAATTGATCTGCTCTTCCTGTTTTGGTTTTCTTACCAAATGATGCAGTACTGTTTCACCGTTTTCACCGGTAGCAGTAGCGGGAATTTTCAACTCTTCCACCAGGTATTTATATACATCAGGATTGGCAGCAGTGGAACGTCCGCCTTGTGCAGCCAGTAATAATGCATGTTGGGTGTTTTTTACTCCTTTTGCTTTAAGCTTTTTTAACAGGTCGAGATTTCCGGAACGTGCTGCATAATCAAAGGCTGTTCTGCCCAGTTCATCTGTATCGGAATAGGAGAGGCCTTTTGTTACGAGATAATCTGCCAGTACCAACTCTTTATCATTCGCGATTGCCAGTAAAAGCAGGCTTGCTCCGTTCTGAAACTTCTGTTTCGGATTATTGCCGGCTTTGAAAAAGGCTTCATACACCTCCTTGTTTGTTTGACCATTTCCGAGCGCAAACGCCATTGGGATGGTACCACGATCATCACCAAAATTTATATCTGATCCCTTTTGCAACAGATAGTTTACCAGTTCAACATTTCCCCGGCTGGCTGCCCAATGCAGATAAATCCGGCCATCGTGTGTTATCTTTTTCACACTATTGCCTTCCTGCTCAATCAGGTATTTGATTACATCCGTTTTGGCATTGTTGTTTATGGCCATGGTAACCACATCAAAATTACCCCGGTTAGCTTCAGCCGGATTATTGCCTTTGGCGATCTCCGCTTTTACTGCAGCCAGATCAGGCTGTGTTTTCCAGAATTCAGCACCTAATAGTGTATTATTTTGAGCCTGCAGGAAAGCAGGTGCCAGCGCAATTAGTAAAACCAGGATCCTTTTCATGGCGCAAAGGTATTGCCAGCCGGGCTAGTCAGCTTACGAAATCGGAAACTTTTAACGAATTCCAGCCGATTTAGGATAAAGGTTCGGGTCTCGGTCCGCCTGCAGGCTTGGATTTGTCATCGGGCAAGGGAATAAATTCATGGTTATCATTTGGAGGCAGTATAATCCGCCCCTGTTCCCAGTCTTCTTTAGCCTGTTCAATCCGCTCTTTTCTTGAGGAAACAAAATTCCACCAGATATACCGGTCGCCCAATGGCTCGCCTCCCAATAACATCAGTGTGCAGGACTCTTTGGCTATAATCAGGGGATCTGTTCCTTTCGTGAATACCAGCAATTGCGCCTCCCTGTACACCTGTCCATTGCATTCCAGGCTTCCTTTAACGATATAAATCCCTCTTTCGGAATGTTCTTTTGGTAAAGCAAAGCGGGTGCCGGCATCCAGTACCACATGCAAATAAAATAGGGGTGATAATGTTTTGACGGTATTGTTTAATCCATAAGCATTCCCGGCAATCAAACGCATCCAGATGCCCTTATCTGTAAACACGGGTAATTGTTCCGGTTTGAAATTCTCAAAACTGGGATCGGATTCCTCGTCTTTTTCCGGTAATGCCACCCAGGTCTGAATCATTTCCAGTCCGCCGTTTTGCAACACATTTGGGTCCTCAAATCGTTCGGAATGTGCAATACCACTTCCAGCTGTCATCCAGTTTACTTCACCCGGCACAATTACCTGTTCAACGCCCAAACTATCCCGGTGCGTAACTTTTCCTCCCAGCAAATAACTGACGGTTGATAAGCCAATATGCGGATGGGGCAATACATCCATATTGGATACCGGATTAGGCGCAGTGGTAACCGGACCTGCATGATCCATGAATATAAAAGGGCCCACCATTCTTCTTTGCCGAAATGGAAGAATCCGTTTAACGCGGATAAATTCACTGATGGCTGCCTGTCTGGCATCTATAACTATATCGAGCATGGTTTAATTTTTTTGCACTGCCCAGGATTTTCTTGAAATTAAGCAATGTAAATTAGTAGAAAATTCGATGACTACTATTCAACTTATATTAATTGGTCTGGCAATCATCGGTTTTCTTCCACTGCTTATTATTATTTATAAGCGCCGGCTGGTTAAACGAATTCTCACAACCGGCGCGCTTGCAAAAGCAGAAGTGTATTCAATCAGACTGGCACACAAAAGTTCCGTTGATATAGTTTGGTATCGATTTGTTCCAACTAATGCGCGTGTATATTGTACCGGTTCTCTCACTACAAAAATCGGGAGGTACAAACAGGGCGATTTACTGGATGTTTATTATCTGCCGGAGAATCCCAAACGTAATACCGTGGAAGGTGCCTGGAAATCGGCCGGTTTTCTTTGGTTTGGAATTCTGATTGCTGCTTTTATACTTTTTGCTGTTTATAAAATAAATCAGGAAGTAGCAGCAGGGCACATGTAATGGTATTATTCTCTAAATAACTGGTTGATTTTTTTTGCATGCTTCACCGGAGCTTCTGCAAGAATAGCTGCAATCAGGTCTTCGCTGGTTGGCGCTGCATACGGGTAGCGGTGTGTTTCCAGAAATTTTCGTAGTGCTGTATTGATTTTTTCTTCTCCAATCAATTGGTATAATTCATACATAACTACCGCGCCCTTGTAATAGGCCAATGCCGCATTTTCGGGTTGCACTTTATAGAGTGCTTCGTTTTCGATGGTCCATCTTTCCCGGTCATAAAAAAGCTGAAACATTTGCACGGCTTCTTTCATTACGCCTTCTCCCTGTTTCTGTTTTATCAGCATGATTTCTGTATACATGGCCAGGGTTTCCGTCAGCAGCTGTGCACCTTCTTTATCAGCCGGATTCAATTGAAAAGTACCCCACCATTCATGAGCCAGTTCATGGGAGGCCAGCTCGTTGATGACATCCCTGGTTTTGTCTTTGCGCAGATCGGCATGGTAACTGCCCGTTTCTGTCATAAAGATGGTACCCGGATAAGCTGTTGCATTAAATCCGGAGGTGAAGCCGGAGATTTCAGCATAGGTGATGCTGCGATACGGATAGGGACTGAAATTTTTATTGCAATAATCCAGTGTACGTTTGCTTTCTTCAATCAGACTGGCAGCATTTTCCTGATGCGTTGGGTGATAGAATACAATTAATTCAATTCCTTTATAGGTTTCTTCCAGCACTTCATAACGGGCAGATGAAAACCCAAATCGAAAGGGAATACGGTACTGGGAATTGAAATGAAAATAAGATCGCTTGTTGTGGGTCCAGCTTTTTATCAATTGCCCGGTTCCTGCTACCTGTTGGTCTGAATTGGTACTCACCACTGCATCCAATACTATGCCTGTTGGAAATTGAATGGTCTCGCTGCTGTCTTCCAGTTTTTTTAGTTCGGTTGCTGCTCCCAAACCGGCATCCTTTCGGTCTGCTTCCGCCTCCAGCTCATTGCCTGCCTGATAACCAAACTGTGGATAATATCGGCTGATTCGCATAAAGCTCCCGTTTTCTGTAATTGCGTTGAAGGATACATGTTGGTTATAAGCTTTCCAGGAATACTGTAATTGGAACTGCAGGGTAAGGGAGTCGCCGGGTTGCAGCGGACGATTTAGCTGATATCGCCAATGGCCATTTTCTTTATCTTTTTCCAGCAGGGTTGCGTTCTCCAGTTGCAGGGTGTCTGCCTGCATCATCGGATCAAGGTAGAGCAGCAGACTGTCGATTGTTTTCCGCGCCTGGTTAACCAATTGATAGCTGCCCTCAATACTGTACCTGTTTTCATTGGGGAAGAGATCTATTGCTGTTGTTACACTGCGAATAACAGGTTGTGGGAGATCCTGGTAGCTACGGTATTTTTTTTCATAGTTCGCCTGCCAGTTTATTCTGTCTTTTTTGGTTAAGTGGTTCGTTTCCTGAAGAATGGGCCAGCCGGTAATGGATAGTACCAGAATAGCAGCTATGGGTGTCATTAATCCCCACCTGCTTATCTTTCTTTGTTTGCTTTTCCATTGCAGAATTAACCAACTGATTAGTACTGTTACACCGGTCCAGAAGAGCATGCTGTTTAAAAATACCTGCCAGTAAGCGCCGTATCCGTTCATATCGGAATAATGTGGCAGATTAACTTTTGCAAATTGTGTAAGTGGATGTTCCAGGCCGATTTGCCGGCCAACCTTACTTTGTGTTATCAATAAAAAAAACGCCGCTGCCAAAATACCCGGATATTTATTATTGGTTGCTAACTGAATCGCAACAACCATAGCCGCACATAAAATAGCTGGCCAGGCGATGGATACGAATAGGGTTGAATACAATTTCCAATTGATTTCGCTGTATTGAAAGCCAAGCTGAAAACTGATTCCTATCAGTAAGGAGAAGAAAACCAAACAAAGCACCAGACTGTTTAATACCATCCATACAGCAAATAGACTGCTCCCGAAGGAAAGAGGCGTGGATTGTTCCAGTGCTTCCATTTTCAGTTCCCTGCTTTTCCAGAGCAATAGTTGGCTGTAAAACAGGAGGGCAATTAACGTGAAGGTTGGTAGTGTTTGGGAGATTCGGTTAACCATGAGAGTGGTACTGGCGTATCGCTGTGGTAATCGGATGCCGGCTTCTATTTCACTATAAATTTCAATGCCCAGAAAAAAGCCAAAGAGCAGTAATAAAATAAGCAATGCCCTGCTTTTAAAAACCAGTCGCATGCCCATTTTCCATTGTATTAAAAAGGTCGTCCACCAATAAGGAAGGGCTTGGGTTTTTTCTGTTATTGGGACATACGGTATTCCTTTTGCTATCGAGCTATCTTCTTCGGCTGCGACCCTTTTTTTTGTATCTGATGGCAGCCTGAATTTGAAACGGTTGATTCCAATCCATACCAATCCGCAGGAAAAAATAAGATACAGGATCCGGTTGATAAGAAAATTTCCTTCGGGTAGTATCAGGTTGGTATTGCGTTCTGCTACGGTCCAGTCCTGGGTCTGTTCAAAAAAGCCGGCCATCCCAAAAGGGTCGAGTAAGGCAGCCAGCGACATGGATTCGGCTGAAACAGGAGATGCATTGGCAAACAGAGGCGAATCGGTTAAGAGTCCCACTACCATGTAAAGAATATAGGTTCCCAATCCGGCCATATACACCAGGAGAGGTTTTTTGGTTAGCAGGGCTACCGATCCCACCAGGGCTGCACAAAAAACGATGGTTGGAACAACCAATGTTAAATAGGGAGTGATATAATTCAGCAATTGAAAGGGACCAAATCTTATGGTGTCATGGCTTCTCAGTAAATGGCCGATCATCCAGCCACATGTGAATAAAAAATAACTGAGGCAGGTAATGCCCACCACCAATAACCAACGGCTGAGTAAGAAGGCAGGTTTGTTTAGCGGATGTGCATAGAGTACGGTTTCAAATCCATTTTCTTTTTCTCTGAAAAATACCTGTACTGTCAACAGCGTAACAATAAAAATATTTACCAATGAAACAATGCCTGTCAGATAGGTGATGACCCAGGGAGAATTTGTATAGAGTCCGGCGAAACTAAACTGCATGATATAGCTTGCCAGTATGCCGGTTAGTAGCGGCAATAGGGCCAATAGCAAGAACCAGGTTCGGCTATAATAAAAGCGGGCTTCTGAAGGGAGATAGGTGTTAAGCATGGGAGTTGGAATTGCGCAGGTTAGAAAAATAGATATCTTCCAACAGTGGTTCAGTAGCTTCAAAACCCGCTGCCGGCTGCTGTTCTGCAAGAACCCGGATGGTTAATTGTCCCGCATTCAGTTGAGTATATAAGACAGAGAAAGCTGTCTTATATTCATTCAATTGTTTTTTATCGATTGTTTTTCTCCAGATTTTTCCGCTGATGGTTTGAATAAAATCTTCTGGTGATCCTTGTGCAACTAGCTCACCCTGGATAAGAATGGCCATATTGGTACAAAGGCTTTTCACATCCTCCACAATATGAGTAGATAGCACTACAATGATTTGTTCTCCCAGTTCACTCAGCAGGTTATTAAAGCGATTGCGTTCTTCCGGATCCAATCCGGCGGTGGGTTCATCTACCAGGATCAGTTCAGGGTTTCCCAACAATGCCTGCGCAATGCCGAAACGCTGGCGCATGCCTCCTGAAAAACTAAACACGTCCTGTTTTCTTTTATCATAGAGATTGACTTTCTGCAAGAGCGCCAGTACCTGTTCTTTTCTGCCGGCTTTTGGAATGCCTTTTAATACAGCCAGATAATCGAGTAATTCCAGAGCGGATATATTGGGGTAAACACCAAAATCCTGTGGCAGGAAACCGAGTCGTTGTTTGATATAGTGGGGATCGGTTAGAATATCTGTTTCATTAAAATGAATGGTGCCGGAGCTGGCGGTTTCCAATCCGGCTATTATTTTCATCAGGCTGGATTTGCCGGCGCCGTTTGGTCCGAGTAGTCCGAATAAACCCGGACCGATGTTAAGGTTGATATTTTGCAGTGCTTCTATTCCATTGGAATAGGTTTTGTTCAATTGGTTGATTTGTAGTGTGGGCATGGTAATGTGTTTAGTTGGGGCAATAGGGTGTCTGTCCCCGTTAGGAGAGCAAAAAATTCGTATGATAAATTAGTTAGGTTTCGGAGGGCTGGTATTCGAGGATATCACCCGGCTGACAATCCAGTGCCTGGCAGATGGCTTCCAGGGTTTCAAATCGGATACCTTTGGCTTTACCTGTTTTTAAGATGGATAAATTAGCCTGCGTTATGCCCAGCAATTCTGCCAGGTGTTTACTCTGCATCTTACGCTTGGCCAGCATCACATCGATATTTACAATTATGGGCATAAGTCAGATATATAGGTCCTGTTCTTTTTGTAATTGAAGTCCCTGACGAAAGATAGCTGCTAAGAAATAGGCAAACACACCAACCACCGCATGCAATAAAACCAATGCAACGGCATCTGCTTCCAGGGTGTCGAACAGCAGGGTGGCAATCACATGAAGTAGGGGTAATAGAAAATTCGCCAGATAAAAATTTCTAAGGTGACGAACCCCGTTATCCGTAAACAAGCGGGGTTGAAAGAAAACGCGGAATACATTTCCCAAAAGCCAGCAGAATAGAAAGTACCAGAAAATGACAGAAAGGAAATACAGAAAGATATAGCTGGCATTGTAATCGCCGTTCAGCATATGTTTTTCAGAAAAGGGATAATTGACGGAGAAATACTGACCATTTTCTCTAAGTTCCAAGCCCCAGCCGGTACTTAGAGCGATTGCAGACAAAAGAAAAAAGGCACCATAGAGCAGGGCCATCAATCTTGAAAAATAGAAGAGCAGCTTGGAAATAAGACGGGTGGCTTGCATAACTAATCCTTGAATTTATACTGCAAATATGCAATTAATTATTGTAAAACAATAATTATTCATGAAAATTAACTGGTTCCGTCCGGCCGGTCACCTAACCTGTTCCTACAACCCACCCTTTTGGATAAGCGTTCCGGATGCAGTAAATTTGAATTAAATGAGTAGTAAATGGAAGAATTGATTTTTATGGTTGAAGAAAGTCCGGAGGGTGGTTATACAGCTAAGGGTGTAGGTCTATCAATTTATACACAGGGAGATACGCTGGAGTTATTGAAAGCTTCGGTAATTGATGCAGTACGTTGTCATTTTGATGATGCTAAAAAAAGGATAGTTCGCCTGCACATTGTTCGTGAAGAAGTAATAGCTGCATGAAAAGGCGGGAAGTCATATCCGGCTGACTACTGAACAGAATGGTCAGCATCATATCACGATACCACATCATGATCCGCTTAAGATTGGTACATTATCTGCGATCCTTTCGGATATAGCAACTCATTTTGGTAAAAGCAGGGATGCACTCGTTCAGGATCTTTTTGGATAAAATATTTTAAAACAGTTTGACTATTTTAGCCATGCGGAAAAAATCGCAAAAAATGAAAGCTATATATGCTCTGGTACAGGATGATATTGAGCGGGAAGAAGGTCGCATTGATTTAGAGCAGTACAATAAAGAATTAGCTGAAGCTGAAGATGAATTTACTAATGGTGATTCTATTAGTAATGTGGAGATGAAAAAGCAAATTAAGCAATGGCACGCTAGTAAGGAGTCGTAGAAGGAAGAACGAACTATATTATGAAAGGATCCATTTCAAGAAAAGAGTTTATCAAAAACTCTTCGGTATTACTGGCTGGCGCGGGTAGTGGTTTTGCAACTGACAGGTGGCCGGTAACTTCATCCGAATCGAATCAAGATAAGGGACAATCCCTGGTATTAAAAAATGTGCGACTCGAAACCGGATTTGAATGGGCTGGACAGGATGTGGCGGCTACCAAAACGGACCTGTTTTCTGTAGAATGCAGAGAGGGGAAATTTTTTAAAATAGGACCCAACACGAACAGCGCAAAGGCAGTAGATGCAAAGAATCACCTGATGCTGCCATCCTTCAAAGACCTGCATATTCATCTGGATAAAACTTTTTATGGTGGTCTCTGGAAAGCCAGGATCCGTAAAAACAGAACGGTGAAGGATATGATTGCAATGGAAGAAGAGATGCTTCCGGAAATGCTGAAGACCTCTACCTATCGGGCTGAAAAGATGATTGAATTGTTGCAATCAAAAGGAACAGCTTTTGCAAGAAGTCATGTCAATATTGAACCAACCTCAGCGTTGCAGTCGCTACGCAATCTTCAAAAGGCATTAGAGAATAAGAAGCAGGGATTTGGTGCAGAGCTGGTAGCATTTCCGCAACATGGACTTTATTACCGTGATTCCACATCATTGATGAAAGAAGCCGCGCAATCGGGAATCGATTTTATAGGCGGATTGGATCCGGCATCCATTGATGGAAATATCAACCGTACAATGGATTTTACCGTGCAACTGGCATTGGATTATGATAAGGGAATCGATATTCATTTGCATGAGGGTGGGGCAGATGGATTGCAGGTGGTGAATTATCTGATTGATCGGGTGAATGAAAATCCTGCATTAAAAAACCGGACCTGGTTAAGTCATTGTTTTGTGTTGGCATCGCTGGATAGCAATCAACAGGAAGCTATAGCCGAAAAGCTGGCGGCAGCCGGAATTGGTATAGCCTCCACCATACCGATGGGTCGTTCGCAGATGCCCCTTCCCACTTTGTTAAAACACGGGGTTCAGGTAGTAACCGGCAATGACAGCATCATTGATCACTGGAATAGTTTTGGTACCGGCAGTGTATTGCAAAAGGCCAATCTGATGGCGCAGTTATATGGGATGGTAACCGAGCTGGAGCTTTCCCAATCGTTAAGTCTGGCTACCGCCGGCATTACACCCCTCAACCGAAAAGGCGAGCAGCAATGGCCCAAACCTGGCGACGAAGCCAGTTTTGTATTGATAGATGCCAGTTGTTCCGCAGAAGCAGTGGCGAGGGTATCGACGGTGAGGAGATTGGTTTATAAGGGCGTGATGATCTATTAGATATCTGGAACTCCACCTGTTTGGTTAAGCCCATTTAAAAAAATAAATTTGAGTATAAATCGATACGCCATGTTTGGAGAAGCAAAAAAACTACACCTTATTGAAGAGATCTTAAAGATTGAGGATGCTGCGCTGCTGGCGGAGGTGGAGACGGTTATCGCCAAAAGCAAATTGCATGCTGTTGGTCGCAGAAGTTTTACTTCTTTTGCCGGCATGTGGACAAAGGAAGAAGCGGATGAACTGGAAAAGACAATAGCTGAAGGTTGTGAACAAATCCACCCTGATGAATGGAAGTAAATGCCTGCTGGACACCAGCGTGATTATTCATACGTTTAGAGAGAATAATGATGTATCGGCGAATCCAGACACGCAAACTGCTTTTTGCCACCGACAAACATTTTAAGGAAGTGGAGGGAATCGTGTTTTTTGGCACTTCGTGATTAACTGCTTATTCTTTAAGATCCCGGAAAGAAAGTTAGAATATGTATGGATTGATTATGATGATAGCGGGAGAGTTTTCTCATATAACACATATGTAAACGACAACTTAACTGGGGAATCAATTGATTATTTTGTGGATGGCGCAATCTCATTCTATGATAAAGAAAAGATTGCAGAGAAAGGTAGCTTTAAGGCAAATCATTTTTCGTAACACAGGAGCTGAAAGTCTCTCCGTCTTCAACTAATACAGCTGCATGAAATCACTGGTCATTTTTTTTATCTCTTTCTTTTTGTCAGACACTAATTCAGCATTTGATCAAATGGATAAAATCAATAAATCCTTATTACAGGCAGTACGGGACCGGAATATTGGAAAAGCAAAGGAGCTGTTGAAATTGGGTGCAAATGTCAATTATCAAAATGAACAATTGGACAGTCCATTTTTGTTATCAGGCGCCTTGGGTTATACAGAATTCGTGCAATTGTTTCTGGACAACGGAGCCCGCTTTGATGTTTTTAATCGGTATAATGGAACTGCGTTAATACCTGCCTGTGAACGTGGGCATATTGAAACTGTTCGGTTACTGGCGAATACGAAAGGGTTTCCCATCAACCATGTAAACCGGCTTGGATGGACAGCGCTGATGGAAGCTGTAGTACTTGGAGATGGAAGTTCAAAATATGTCACCATTGTTGAAATTTTAGTAGCTGCCGGTTGCGATCGATCTATACCGGATAAGAATGGGGTTACTGCTTTGAAACACGCCAGGAAGTCTGGCTATAAGGAAATAGTACGGATACTGGAAAGGTAGTATTCAATAGGATAGTAGTGGACTCGATTTTCCAATAAAAAGGAGTAGGTAATCCATTTAGATAAGTATTTTAAACAGTAAATTTGAATCAAAAGGAAGTTGTTATGGGAGCTGTAAAACTGATTGATAAAGAAATTACGCAATACCTCGAGATCTAGACCCAAAAAAACCACGACTTAAGCAGTTAGATTGAGATTTATTTTTGATTCAAGTTGCTATCTAAAAAAAGGAATTTGAGCACACTGGTTTTATGTCAATGATAAAAGATACTATCGTAGATTTAAATACAATAATATAAGATTTGACTACAATTGCTTCCCTGTTAATTATGAGTTTTGTAATTCGATTTGAAAAAAACAGACAAAATGAAAATTACGATTACAGGCTCGTTAGGACACATTGGGAAAGAGCTAACCCACAATTTAGTAAAAAATGGGCATCATGTATCAGTTGTCACAAGTACTGCCGATAGGCAAAAAGACATTGAAGCACTAGGAGCAAAGGCTGCAATTGGCTCTGTTGAAGATGTTGATTTTCTCAGACAGACTTTCAAAGGGGCAGATTTAGTTTACACAATGGTTCCTTCAAATTATTTTGCAGAACCAGATATAAGGGAGTACTATCGTAAAATTGGCAACAATTATGCTCAAGCCATTAAGCAAGCTGGTGTAAAGCGATTGGTTAATTTAAGTAGTTATGGGGCTCATCTGGATAAAGGCACAGGTAATATTTTAGGGGCACATTATGTTGAAAATAGTTTGAATGAACTCAAAGATGCAGCTATTACTCATATTCGTCCTACTTATTTCTATTACAATTTGCTAAATCTGATTCCTATGATAAAAGATACAGGGATAATTTTTGCAAATTATGGAGGCGACCAAAAATTTGAAATGGTTTCGCCTATTGATATTGCATCAGCTATTACTGAAGAAATAGAATCAGCACCAGTTCAAAGAAAAGTGAGATATGTTTCAAGTGACGAACTTACAGGAAACGAAATTGCAAATATTTTAGGTGAAGCAATTGGCAAGCCAGATTTGAAATGGAATGTTATATCTGATGAAGAAGCCCTCAAAGGCTACAGAGATATTGGTTTTCCTGAACTGCTTTCTATAAATCTTGTCAATATGTTTTCAAGTCTTCATCAAGGTAAATTGGCTGAACATTACAAACTAAACAAACCTGAAGTGTTAGGAAAAGTAAAATTTAAAGATTTTGCTAAAGACTTTGTTACTGCATATAACAAACTTTAAAATTTCATAATGAAACACATACAGCCTCATCGCATTAAAACCATCAGCGAATATCATAAACATCGGGGATTGCCAAAGCCCGAACATCCGTTGGTCAGTGTTATACATTTTGATGAATTGGAACACTTAAATAGTTTGGGAACAAGCTTCGTATTTGATTTTTATTCCATTGCATTAAAAAGAAACTTTGATGCAAAAGTGAAGTATAAATACGGACAACAAAGCTATGATTTTGATGAGGGGGTTATGTTTTTTATTTCGCCCAATCAAGTTTTTTCAATAGAAACTGATGGGAACTATAAGCTTTCAGGATGGATGTTGCTTATCCATCCTGATTTTTTTTCGCAGACCGCTTTGGCTAAATCAATAAAGCAGTACGAGTATTTTAGTTATTCCGCAAATGAAGCCTTGCATCTTTCTGATAAAGAAGAAGCAATTGTTGTAAATATTTTCAAAAGTATTCAGCAAGAATATCATTCCAATATTGATAAATTCAGTCAACAGCTTATCATTTCACAAATTGAATTTTTACTCATTTATTCTGATAGATTCTATCATCGACAATTCATAACCCGAAAAATAAATGGTCATCAAATTTTAATCCGGTTAGAACAACTACTAAAAGAACTTTTTGAAAATGGCAAAATGCTGGAAAATGGCTTGCCAACTGTACAATATATAGCACAGGCTTTAAATGTATCTCCAAACTATTTGAGCAGTTTACTTAAGCAATTGACTGGAGAAAGCACACAACAGCATATTCAAAACAAATTAGTTGAAAAAGCAAAAGAAAAACTTGCGACAACAGATTTGTCGATTAGTGAAATTGCGTATCAATTAGGTTTTGAGTATCCACAATCATTTAGCAAAATCTTCAAGTCAAAAACTAATTTTTCACCGCTACAATTTAGGCAATCATTCAATTGAAATCTAGCCTGTAGGATTTCCATCGATGTCTATTGGACTTTTGAGGGTGTTGAGAAGCGATGCATCAAAAAGATACTACTACCAAAAAATACTTGAGACTTCATATTGGCGTATAATCGGATTAGTGCATAATCATAAAAGCCAGTCAACCTATTAACTTCGTCACGTTTTTGATACCTCATGTGTCTTATATAGAATCAAAAGGTATCGAATTTTAAAATGAGAGAAAATAGGGTCTTACTATATTTGCTGTTCTGGCTTTTTTTTAATATGTCGTATTTTTCCACCTGGGCACAGATAGCTATTGAAATCAGTGCAGGTCATTCGGGCTACTATTATCAGCATGCTTTTAAAGGGCAATTCTATACGGAAAAATCTTTAGGTTTCTTTCATACCTCTTCCGTTCTGATACCTTATGACAAAAAACGGGGCAATGAAATCATGAGCCAGTCATACCTTACCTATGCGCTGAGTAAATACTGGACTTCCGGAATCGGCTCAATCTTCACCCCGCTGAGCCGGGTAAGGCCATCTGTATTCTTTCAGTATTTCAAGAGTGGAAAAACAACATCTGTATTGTTTTACCCGAGAATGGACATCTGGTCTGACCCTAATGTCGAACTTATGGGATTTATTGAATATTTAGGAGTCGCAAACAGACCTGTAAACCTGTATGCCCGGTTTCAGTATATGACAACATGGAACCGGAAAGGACATAGCCGGAGTTATCAATATACAAGATTGGGCGTGGATACCGCAGATTTACAGTTCGGATTGTCGGTACAATTTGATCAGTACGGGCCAATGGCTACGCACTATAACAACGTTGGACTTTTTCTACGACGGTTATTCTAACAGTATAAAAAAGGTATGAAACAGAAAATATTTAATACACAAAACGATTATACCGGTTTGATCATTCGCCTGGCCATAGGCATCGTTATGTGGCCACATGGAGCACGGGCTATGCTGGGCTTATGCCTGGCTCTGTTAATTCAGGGAAGTGGAAAATACGCACTCGATAATTTGATATCGACCAAAACACAAATTTATAAATAGAAGTAACCTTAATTAGTAAAAACGGATTAAGTGATGAAACATACAAACAGGCTGAACAACTTTTTGATAAAAATCAAAGTTGAGAAAGCCAACTTGCCGGTTTCTACAAACGATGTGTAAATTTTATAAAAATGCAGAATTACTACAATAAACTTCTGACCTATGCCTACAACATCGTTGGTTCTTACGAGGATGCCAGAGATGTGGTGCAGGATGTGCTGGAAAAATATATTACGCTGGATAAATCAAACATCCGTCACGAATCAAACTATTTAATTAAAAGTACTATTAATCATTCTATCAATTTTAAGACCCGTCAGAATAAAAAAGAAGTTTTTGGTGAGTGGCTACCCGAACCTGTTTCGTTTGAGAATGCCGATACAAAACTTATCAGGGACGAAACCGCAAGCTATACCTTACTTGTCTTGTTCGAGCACCTTACACCGAAAGAAAGAGCTGCTTTTATACTGAAGGAAGGATTCAATTATTCGCATGCTGAAATTGCCGAATTGCTTGATATTAGTACGGAAAATTCACGACAGCTATTAAGCAGGGCGAACAAACAATTGAAGAGCGCCAAATTTTTACCGGATAAACCCAATTCCAGGACTACTGAAATATTAGGGAAGTATCAGGCAGCCTTGGCCCAGGCTGATATCCGGGAATTAGAACACCTATTGGTCAGCGACATAAAACTGAATGCGGATGGCGGAACTAAAGTTCAAGTGGTTAAAGGAACAGAAATGGGAAGGACGGCTACTGCTACACTATTGATTTATGTGCAGCAACAATTTTTGATGGACAAAGAAGTCACCTTTCAATTGTTAAATCACCAACCGGCAATTTGCTTCTGGGAAAATGAAAAATTACATAATTGCCATATTCTTCAATTAAACAGCGATGGGTTGATCCAGGAAGTGTATTCTATTGTTGACCCTGAAAAACTAAAAAATCTCAACAAGCTGTCACCTATTTAATACCTGACCTGTCTTTCATAAAAGGATAAATCGATGAAAACACTTTTGCGAATTGACAGTAGCATGCGTCTAAAAAACTCCTATAGCCGAAGAATAGGAGATAATTTTGTTCAGGAATGGAAAATAAGGAACCCGGATGGTAAAGTCAAACACCGGGAAGTAGGTACTTGCTTTATTCCGCACCTCGACCAGGCATTATTTGAGGAATTTCATATTGATCAAAACCCGTCAGAGAAAATAAGATTGTCTGATGAATTAATCGCAGAATTATTTGAATGTGATGAAATCCTTATCACGGTTCCGATGTACAACTTTGGCATACCCTCTTCATTAAAAGCGTATATCGATCTTGTAGTGCGGACCGGTAAAACATTTCGCTACGAAGATAAACCCATAGGATTACTAAAGAACAAAAAAGCATACATTCTGTCATCTATGGGCGATATAAAGACGGATGCCCTAAGCTTTGTGGAAATGCACCTGCAACAAGTTTTAAACTATATAGGCATAAAGGATATTTATTTTTATTCGCTAGATGGCACAGCGGATGAAAACTATGCCACAAAACAACTCCATAATCAGATTACATCATTTAATAATAGTATAAATAATAGATAATATGGAACAGGTAAAAACAGCCGTAGAAGCATTTGTAAAAGCTGGTGATAACCGTAACACAGCAGTTCTTGAGGATATCTTGCATTCCGATTTTCAGAATATCCAGGATGGCTTCTTTGATAAAACAGGAATTTTTGTATTCTCAAAAAAAGACTACATCGATCTCATCCGTACGGAAAAGTTTGGAGGTAGTCCAAGAAGTATCGAATACCACTCTGTCAAACAAGCCGGAAATCTCGCTATTGTGCAGGTGACACTGGAAAGCCTATACCTAATCTTTCACTCATTAATAGTGTGTGTACTTATTAATGGGCATTGGAAAATAATAACCAACACACCTGCGATAGAAGTAAAATAGCGAAGAATAACCCTGTCAACTTATTCTCTCTTAACCAGCCGGACCAATTGTTATTTTCTTTGGAATCTCCTGCCCATTTTCTTTTGCCTGTTTAACCTGCTGATAGTAGAGCTGTATCAGGCTCGTATATAATTTATTGCGCGTAACATTTAGGAAGAGTTGAGCAGCATCTCTTTTTGCCGGATCATCAATAATATCATGCGCTAAATCATTGGCGGTTGCCATCAGCTGGTTATTCTGCAATTGTTTCTCCGTTCGCTTTTTTCGCTTATCCCTTTGCGGGAGCATGCAGATCACGGTTTTGTTGCCATATCTCTTTAATACAAACTGATCGCCCAATTTGCCGCTAAAATCCTTCAGAATGGAGGTTGTACTACTTGCCATAGGTGTAAAGGTTTGGTTTATCTTCTTAAGATAGGTAATGAAAGCTTTATGTCATAGGCTTAATTGACAAATTAATGAGTTTTTAATGGGTATAAATTGGTTTTAAACCCTATATAAACCCAATAAATACCCTATAAAAACCCTAAAAATACCCTATAAAGATGCAGACATAGCATATACTTCACTGGTTGGTAATAGAACATTGGGTAAAGCAGGTATCGCTCCTAATTCCGTAAATTGTACACCTAACAACAACACTTAACCGAACATGAGATTTCTCCAGCAAACCCTGGTAGCAGGCTGTTTCCTGATTAGTACAGCCGGATTCGCACAGAAAAATGACTCGCTCATTATTGCAGCGATCGTGAAAGAAGCCAACGAACACTCCCAATTGGAAACCATCGCCCATCAGCTGACAGATGGAATTGGTCCCCGTCTCGTAGGTACCCCGCAAATGAAAAATGCCGCTGATTGGGCTATTGCCAAATACAAGGAATGGGGCATTGATGCCAGAATAGAAAACTGGGGCGAATGGAGAGGCTGGGAGAGAGGCATCACCCATATCGATCTGGTTTCACCCAGAGTGAAATCCATGGAAGGCATGCAGCTGGCCTGGAGCCCCAGTACCAAAGGGAAAACCGTAACCGGCGAAACCATTATCCTGGCAGATCAACCCGATTCTATTTCCTTTCAAAAATGGCTGCCCGCTGTAAAAGGAAAATATGTACTGATTTCACCGAACCAGCCTACCGGGCGGCCCGATTATAACTGGCAGGAATGGGCTACCCCCGCTTCCTTCGAAAAAATGAAAAAGGATCGGGAAGTACAAACCGCAGCCTGGAGAAAACGCATCAGCAATACCGGTCTCAATGCAAAAGCGCTGGCACTGGCTTTGGAAAATGCCGGTGCTGCCGGAGTAGTGATCTGTAACTGGTCCGCCGGATTTGGTGTTAATAAAATCTTCGGCGCCAATACCACCAAAATCCCCACCATCGACGTGGCCCTGGAAGATTATGGCATGTTATTCCGCCTCACAGAATCAGGTGTAAAACCGGTTATCAGTGTTCGGGCTGATTCCAAAGAACTGGGTAAAGTGCCTACGTTTAATACCCTGGCTGAAATCAAGGGAACCGAAAAACCCAATGAATACGTAATGCTCTCTGCCCATTTCGATTCCTGGGATGGCGGTACTGGTGCCACCGACAACGCAACCGGAACCATCGTGATGATGGAAGCCATGCGCATCCTTAAGAAGATTTATCCCAATCCAAAACGTACCATCCTCGTGGGGCATTGGGGCAGTGAGGAACAGGGACTCAATGGTTCCCGTGCCTTCGTGGAAGATCATCCGGAAATCGTTGCCAATTTGCAGGCCTTGTTCAATCAGGATAATGGCACCGGTCGGGTAGCCAATATTGCCGGACAGGGATTCCTGCATGCCTATGATTATATCGGTCGCTGGTTGTCGAAAGTACCGCAGGAAATCCGCAGTGAAATTGAAACCAGTTTCCCCGGCTCTCCCGGTGGTGGTGGATCGGATTATGCTTCCTTTGTGGCAGTTGGCGCGCCTGCTTTCTCCCTGAGTTCCAAAAGCTGGTCTTATGGCAGTTATACCTGGCATACGAATCGCGATACCTACGATAAAATTGTTTTTGACGATGTGCGCAACAATGCCATCCTCACCGCCATCCTCGTGTATATGGCTTGTGAAGAACCACAAAAAACATCCCGCGAAAAAGCTGTTCTGCCCATCAACTCAAGAACCGGCCGACAGGCAGAATGGCCGATGCAGCGGAAAGCAAACAGGACGGGCAACTGAGGAAAGTGAATGAGGTGAATAAGGTGAAGGAGGTGAATAAAGTGAAGGAAGTGAATGGAATACCTCAAATAATTCACCCTTTTCACCCCCTTCACTTTATTCACTTCATTCACCTCATTCACTCCCTTCACCCCCTTCACCTCATTCACATATAAATCATGCAATTCTTCCGAAGTATATCCTTCCTCCTCCTCCTCGTCTCCTTCACCTCACAGGCGCAGGTGTCAACCATGGAGCAGCAACTACAGTCCATCATTGATTCCGGTAAAGCCGTGGGATTTTCAGTGGCTGTGGTGAAAAAGAATAAACTGATTTATACGCATTCCTTCGGATACAAGAATAAAGAAACATCAACTCCCTTAAGCAATGTGGATATTTTCCGCATTGCTTCTATTTCCAAATCCTTTTCCGCCACTTCTATTTTGCAATTAGTGGAAGCAGGGAAATTAAAACTCTCTGATGATGTGAGTGAGCTGGTTGGATTCAATGTAAGAAATCCCCGTTACCCCGATAAGGTTATTACCCTCGAACACCTGTTGTCACATCGCTCCAGTATCAATGACCGGCAGGGCTATTTTACACTCGATGCCATCAATCCCGCTAAAAATCCAAATGCGGATAGTTGTTATAACGACTATGCTCCCGGCGAAGGATATCAGTATTGCAACCTGAACTTCAATATGATTGGCACCATCATTGAAAAATACAGTGGTGAACGATTTGATCAGTATGTAAAACACCATATCCTGGATCCCCTGGATTTGTATGGCGGCTATTGTGTGGATTCATTGGATGCCAGCCGCTTTGCCACTATTTACGAATACCGGAATGATACCCTCGGTTATATAGCTGCACCGGCAGCCTATGCACCCCGCAGTGAAGAAATCCGAAACTATACCATGGGATATAGCACCCCCATTTTTTCTCCCACCGGAGGCATGAAGATTTCTGCAGTTGATCTTGCCCGTTATATGCGAATGCATATGAATTATGGGAAAGCCAATCGCCACAGAATTATTTCCAAAAAAAGCAGCCGCTTAATGCAAACACCGCTTTCTGAAAAATCAGGATATGGACTGGCACTGCATGTTACAAGTACGCTGATACCAGGCAAAACCCTGGTGGGACATACAGGCTCTGCCTACGGATTATACAGCGCTATGTTCTTTGATCCAAAGGAAAAATATGGAATTGTGGTAATCAGTAATGGCTGCCATCCGGCTTATACAGCAGGATTTAATTCAGTAATTCGTAAAGCATTCGAGTTATTGTATAACTATAAAATAGCCAACTAACGCTTGCCCTTGTCAATCGGATACAAATAGTAAAAACTGTACTATTTTATTGACGTTTCTACAACTACCATTGCACTGAAAATTAATGCAATGCTGTTTTTTTTTCGGATTTCCTGTGTACTGATATGTCTTCTGCAGGGGCTTTATGGCTTTGCACAAACGGAGTCGGTTTTTCCAAAAGTAGCCGGGTATGTCGGCATTCTTCACCCAATAGTAACTTTTACAGAGGCTGAAATAACCACTAATTTTGAGTCCTACTATCTGGTAGGTATGCCAACTGGAATTAATATCTGGAAATCATCCCGAATCGGGTTCTCAGCAGAATTTGTTCCTTTCATACGATCAGAAAACGGAAGCAGCCGAATGAGTAATTTTTTATTTCATCCGGGTTTATTGGTTGCTCTTGATCAGGGATGGACCTTTGCAGGCAGGGCAGCATTTGAAACCAACGGTCGATATGGTTTTACACCTGTTATCAATAAGATTGTCAAAAAAAACAAACACAGCGGATATTTTATAGCATTTCCATTTCCTTTTCGCTTTGGTAATGAACATGGGACTTCTTTTACTGCCGGATTTCAATTTGGAATCAGTTTTTAAGTAATGTATATGGAAGCAAATCAATCCTATCGATTAATTAATTTAATCCTTTATTTTTTACGTCTGGGTACAACAGGCTTTGGCGGACCTGTTGCGTTGGTAGGTTATATGCATCGCGATCTGGTAGAAAAGAAGACCTGGATTTCTGAGGATGATTATAAGGAAGGGCTTGCACTGGCACAACTGGCTCCAGGTCCGCTTGCTGCACAACTGGCAATTTATATGGGATATGTACACTATGGGGTTTTGGGCTCCACGCTCGTTGGAATTGCTTTTGTTTTACCTTCTTTTCTGATGGTGCTTGCGCTTGGTTATTTTTATGTACTGTTTGATGGAATCCCCTGGATGCAGGCGGTTTTTTATGGCGTTGGAGCAACTGTTATGGCCATCATCGCAGTTGCTGCTTATAAGCTTTCACGTAAAAGTATCGGAGGAAATAAATTGTATTGGGCAATTGCAATCGTATTGGCAATTTCCACCTTTATTGCCGAACAGGAGAGCATTTGGCTTATTTTACTGGCTGGTGGAATCAGTTGGTGGTATTCCCGCGCACCTAAACAAGTACAAAGCGTGAATTGGTTACCTGGTGTGTTTTTATTCTGGCAATTCAATGGCAGCGAAGTTGATCATGAAAAACTACTGGATATCGGTTTGTTTTTTCTAAAAGCCGGAGCATTTGTTTTTGGCAGTGGCCTGGCCATTGTTCCTTTTTTGTATGGAGGAGTGGTGAATGAATACCAATGGTTGAATGAACAACAATTTCTGGATGCTGTTGCTGTGGCTATGATTACACCCGGACCAGTTGTTATCACCGTTGGATTTATTGGATATCTTACTGCCGGTTGGATGGGAGCAATTGTTGCAGCTCTTGCCACTTTTTTGCCCTGCTATCTTTTTACAGTTCTTCCCGCTCCCTATTTCAAAAAATATGGAAAACATCCCGGAATAAAATCATTTGTGGATGGCGTAACTGCCGGAGCAATTGGTGCAATTATTGGTGCTGTTTTTGTGTTATCCAAACGACAATTTACGGATATTGGTTCGGTGGTGATTGCAGTAGTATCCCTGCTCATATTGATACGGTTTAAAAAAACACCTGAACCACTCTTAATACTTGCCGGTGCAGTTGCAGGAATTATTTATAAATTAATTGTATGAAATGGATTACCAGAGAACGCCCAAAAATTGATCGTATTGCCTGTCCGTGGCTGATTAAAAGATTCATTGACAAAGAAGCGGTTTTTATTTTTGTGCCGTTTGAAGAGGTTCAACCGATTGCTTTAAGCGAAAATGCCATTCCATTTGATGTGCCGGATGTTAAACTCTCTCATGTTGGTCCACTTTGCACCTTTGATGCATTTCTGAAAGAATACCAGTTGCAGGACCCGGCATTGCAGGTGATGGCACCCATTATAAGAGGGGCAGACACTGATCGGCATGAGCTTGCTCCACAGGTTGCCGGACTGTGGGCCATATCAGCAGGACTGGCACATAATTTTAAAGACGATCAGGAATTGCTGAACTATGGCATGGTACTCTATGATGCTCTTTATACCTGGGCGCGTTTTCTGCAAAAAGAAACCCACCTTCAACAACCCTACGAACACCTGTTATGGAAAGTGTACAGCAGTTTCCTTGAAAAAGGTAAAGGAAAGAAAAAACAAATTCCTGAATGGGTGCATGAACTAAGCAATCTTCTGCAGGATCACATCGATACAACTTTAAGCTTAAAGGAAATTTCCAATTCACTTGATTTACATCCCTCTTATATTTCCAGGGAATTCCCTACCTACTTTAATAATCTCAGTTTTGGTGATTACCTGCGACAGCAGCGAATTGAAAAAGCAAAAGATCTCATGGTGAATGAAGAATATTCGCTAACGGATATTACTTACCTGACCGGATTTTCTGATCAAAGTCACTTCACACGCATCTTTAAAAAAGTAACGGGCGTAAATCCACTTACGTATAGAAAAAAATTATTGGGCAGGTAGAATTAGGAATAAACTTTTAGGGAGTATACTTGATTCCTGCTTTCTTTTTTAGTTTGGCAATGAGTGCAAGCAATGGTTTACGATTTCCTGCTTCATGATAAAACTTAGGAAGCTTTTCCAGGAAGGTAAAACCTGTTCGGTTATGGTGCTCACGCAGTCCCGCTGCGATATATTTTTCCAGATAGAGCAGGTGCTCCGGATTATAGGCAAATAAATAGGAATCTTTAAAATCAGCTTTCAGAAAAAGTTCGGCATCGAAAAAATTGTGGGCAGCCATAATCCAGTTGGAAGACGCATCTCCTGTACTGCACTCCTGGTTATGTCCGCATTGCGTACACACTAGCCGGGCTGTTTTGGATACAGTGTCTGCACTGGCAATCGCTTTTTCTTCACATGCCGGACAATGCACCCAGATCTCCCGATAGAAATCGGAGAGTCTTTTGTTTTCATCTCTGAATCTGGAATCTTTCATTGTGCGGGTGAAAATATTACTTTCTGTCAAACCCGGCTAACAGAAAAAAAATACGAAAAACCCTGATAGAATTTGGAGAGTTGGGAATTATGTATTTATTTTGTCTATCTAAATAGTAGACTAGTAAAAATCAAAGAGAATTCTGTTCGTTAACCACCAGCAAACAGATCGGTCTGCTTAAAATTATTTTTATGATAACGCAAAGTCAAAATGCACAAATCAGGACGCGGGTGGTAGTTCAGGCGCATTATTTTTCTTCTCTGTATTGTTGTTGTTAGAACAAGCCCCTTCATTTTATTTAGGTTTTCTAATTGAGCTGTTGTAAATCGCCAACAATCATTTATTGGTGTCGGTGAATTGCGTTCAGCTACCCCTGTTTGCTATCGGTAAATAACCGGTACAGGCACTCTATTACCTTACTTTTCAATTAATCCCCCATGTATGTCAAATATGCTGTAAAGCATTTCAGATTTTTGTTTTTTATTCTATTTGCTTCTCAGGTAATCGGACAATCCTCCCGTGATTCTGTTTCGGAAAATGCCATCACCGGAATTGTTCTGGACGCCAAAACACAACAACCGCTGGCAGGTGCTGTAGTGCAGACAAAAGATCTGCCATTGGAAGTTATTACCGATAAAAACGGACAGTTCCTTTTGAAAGGGATTAATAAGTTACCTTTTGTTATTCAGATTACCTATATCGGATACGAGCGATTGGAACAAACGGTTTCAAAAAGAATCAATCAATTTCAGTTACAACCTAAACCGAGTGACCTTAATGAAGTTGTAGTGGTTGGATACGGTACGCAAAAACGATCTGATATAACCGGTTCTGTTGCTAAAATAAACCCGGCTGAATTAAAACGGATTCCTGTTGCAAGTTTTGATGCACAATTACAGGGGGCATCACCTGGCTTACAGGTAATTTCAAATTCCGGCGTACCAGGTGAAGCAGCATTTGTTCGTGTTCGTGGAACAACTTCTATCAATTCCAGCAGCGATCCACTCTATATAATCGATGGCGTTTTTTTGAATAATAACAGTTTGCAAACAACCAATCTTGGTGGAAGAACAACTTCCCCGCTGGCTGATATCAATCCGGCTGATATTGAAAGTATTGAAGTGTTGAAAGATGCTGCTGCCACCGCAATTTATGGCTCACGCGGAGCAAATGGAGTAATCATCGTAACAACCAAAAAAGGCAGCTTTAATGCAAAGCCCAAAGTGTCGCTGAATATTTCCAATGGCTGGGTGGAAGCGGATAAATCTACTTTACCGGATTTGGCAAGCGGACCGGAAACAGCCAGTCTGGCAAATGAATACTGGATTAATTCAGGTATTGATAATCCCGGATTGAACAGAACGTTTGCTAATCGTCCCTTTCGTCCAAGATCAGAAGGTGGAAGTGGATTGCCTGAAGAGCAGGAAACCTTCGACAGATTAGGAGATCTGTTAAGAAAAGGTCGGGTGCAGGATTATAATCTGGCGGTAGAAGGTGGCTCCAATAGTTCGCGCTATTACCTGGGTGTTGGTTATACGGATCAGGATGCTTTTTTTAAAGTAATCGGCTTTAATAGAGTTGGTGTAAAATTCAATTTTGATCAGAAGTTAACCGATCGGATAAGTTTCGGTTTAACGAATAATTTTTCCCGCAGCTATCGCAACCAGGCCCGTACGGGTGATGGTCCTCAGGTTAGTTTATGGAATTCAGCCGTCTCCTCTGCCACCTATTCACCCAAATTTGCTGAAGATGGCACCTCCGTTGGGTCTGATAATACCTATGTGCTTATCGAGAATTACGATGTAAATACCAAAAGTATACGTTATGTCGGAAGTGCCTATCTGGATGCACAGATAGCAAAAGGATTAAAGTTTAGAAGCAGTTTCAGTTTGGATTACAATACCTATGATGAAGACCAATATTGGAACTCAAAAACCAGTATTGGAAGAGCAGCAAATGGACAGGCCATCTCTGCCATATCACAAAACAATACATGGATAAATGAACAAACCTTAACTTATCAAACAAAATGGGGATTACATGGATTAACTGCATTGGCCGGAAACACTATTCAAAGCAGTGATCTTGCCTACACGTATGCAGAAGGACGAGGATTTCCAAATGATAATTATAAATTAATCTCTTCTGCATCTATACAAACCTCTTCAGAATCCTATACAAAATTTGCGCTCTCTTCTTTTTTTGGACGGATCGGATACAATTATGCTTCCAGGTATTTTGCAGAAGCTACACTTCGTGCAGATGCATCTTCCAAATTCGGGGAAAACAAGCAATGGGGTTATTTTCCTGCATTTTCACTGGGTTGGAGAATTAAAGAAGAACAATTTCTTAAAGAGGTAAGCTGGTTAAATGAATTGAAATTGAGGGCATCCTATGGCTTAACCGGTAATCAGTCTGGCATTGATAATTTTGCTTCCCGTGGATTGTGGTCCGGAGGTTCCGGTTATGCAGATGTACATGGCACCCCCTTGCCAGGTATTGGTCCACGGCAATTAGGCAATCAAAACCTGAGTTGGGAAAAAACTGCCCAAACAGACATTGGTGTAGACCTGGCACTGAACAACAACCGGCTTTCCATAACCGCCGACTGGTATCGAAAATATACCTCCGGAATTCTTTTACAGCAACCGCTTCCTTCCTCCAGTGGTTTTAGTTCCTATTGGGAGAATGTTGGTGAAGTAAGCAATACCGGTTGGGAACTCACCATCAATAATGTGAACCTGAACGAACGGAATTTCAGCTGGCGCTCGGGTTTGAATATTTCCGGTAACCGGAACAAAATTGAACGGCTTCCCACACCAATCACCAGATACACCCGCGACTGGGTAATACTGCAGGAAGGCTATTCAATGAATTCATTCTGGCTGTACAACCAGCTCTATGTTGATTCTAAAACCGGTGATGCGGTATTCGAAGGCCAGGAAGACGGATTAACTGTTGAAGACAGAAAAATAATGAACAGTTTTTATCCAAAATTTTATGGCGGATTAAGTAACTCCTTTACCTACCGCAATTTTGATTTCAGTTTCCTGTTCAGTTTTCAATACGGTAATTATTCCCTGAATCTGCAACGTTATTTCCGGGAGCGGAATCCATTAAGTGGCGGTGTATTAACGAATCTTTCCAATCGTTGGAAGCAGGAAGGTGATGTGACGGATATGCCCAGGTTAACATCTGTTGGAAATAACTATTCACTTGATCAGAATAGCCGATACCTTGAAGATGCTTCTTTTTTGCGGCTTCGGCAAGTTTCATTGGGGTATAATCTTCCTGCAAAATGGGCACAACTGGCTTTGCTGAAGTCTGCCCGTATTTATGCAGTTGCCACCAATCTTTTCCTATTGACAAAATATACAGGAGATCCTGAATCAAATGTAACCTCTGATCCTACAGCACAGGGAATCGGATCTTTTGGAACACCTCCGCAGCCGCGCGGTTTTCAGTTCGGCATTAACCTTACCCTTTAACCACATTAAGTATTGACATCATGAAAAAGTTTTTAATTAATATAAGTTTACTGGCTACTTTATCATTTGGTTCCTGCAAAAAAATCCTGGAAGTGGATCCGGTGGAGTTTACATCCGATGATATCACCATTATTGATGAAAATTCTGCCCGAACGGCAGTGCGAGGAGTGTATAATCAGCTTGCTTCCAATGGATATTATGGTTATACGTTTCAGACCCTTGGATTCTTTTCAGGAGATAATATTCAATATACCGGTTCCCAGACAGTAAATAATCAATTGACCAATCATGACGTAAAAGCTGACCTGGCGGCATTATCAACTGCATGGACAGCTATTTATAATACTATCAACCGGGCTAATCATGTAATTGAAAAAGTGCCTTCACTGGCTGCCACACCAACGCTGACCCAGGCAGTAAAAGATCAGTTGGCAGGAGAGGCTTATTTTATCAGGGCTCTAAGCTATTTTGACCTGGCCAGAACATGGGGTGGTGTGCAACTGGTACTGGTGCCTACCAAATCGGCCAGTGATCGGCCCATTATACCAAGAAGTACCCAGGCTGCAACCTATAATCAGGTGCTTAGTGATTTGGAAACGGCTGAAAGCTTGTTGCCACAAACCACCAATCGAATTCGTGCAACCAAAAAAACAGTATGGGCTTTACGCGCTCGCTTTCATCTGTACCGGCAGGAATGGGCACTGGCTGAAGAATATGCAACCAAACTAATTGATGATGCAGCAAACTACACGTTAGTTCAACCATATCAGAATTTTTTCGCCAACAGCAGTTCCAATACGAGTGAGTCTGTGCTTGAATTATACTATAGTACAGCAGTAACCAATAACCAGGCTTCCCAATGGTTGCCAACTACCAAAGGGGGAGTAGGCTGGATTAAACCTACTAATCAGGTGGTTGAATTATTGAATGATCCAGCCAAAGGAGGAAATAGAAACAGTCTGCTGCAAAAAGTAGTGTTAAGCGGCGCAGATAACTGGTTTGGAAATCTTTATTACAGGTCAGATCGTACAGATCCGGCATTTCTGATCCGGATTGCAGAAGTTGTACTTAATCGTGCCGAAGCCAGGGCCAATCAGGATAAACTGGAAGCAGCTCTTGCCGATCTAAATAAAATCAGGATTCGTGCTGGTGTTCAACCAATCGAAGGAGAAACCGATAAAACCAATTTACTACTGGCTATTGAGAACGAACGAAGACTGGAGTTTGCACTCGAAAATCATCGCTGGTATGATTTGGTCCGTACCAACCGCGCACAGGCTGTACTGGGAATCACTGATTCGAATAAGCTATTGCTGCCTATTCCTTTCAGGGAGTTACTTGTTGATGCGCAACTACAACAAAATCCGGGATACGGTGAATAATGGTAAATCAAAATCTGTCAGTTATGTTTAGAATTCTGCTTGTATTTGTTGTACTGTTATCTGTTCCATTGAATGTTGAGTACTACAACGCTTTTTTTTCAATAAAATTTAGTGAGCTGAACTTTCAGGATATATTTCAGCTGCTGCATCATCGTCCGGGTATTGTTTCCTTCGGCAGATCAGGGTTGATTAGTTATGCCGGATGGGGACTGACCCTTCTTGCAGCAATTCTTCTGGCTTTAGTGTGGCAAAAACGGGATAAGGGGGCAGCAACTGCTGCTTCCCTTTATCAATTCATTCTTGATTTTGTTCGATTTCGGTTATCTATTGGAGTGCTGTTTTATGGCGTTTTGTTATTGTTGTCGCTGTATTTTCCAAAACCGGCCATTAGTGATCTGCACTCACAATACGGGCAGCTTGCACCCTGGAAAATTTATTTTCTATCCTCTGCAGTGGCATCTGCAGGATACATTCAGACGATTGGCGTCTTTCTAATATTGGGTGCTCTGCTGGTACTTTGGAACAGGACAGTAGTAGCTGGTGTGCTGATACTGTTATTTGTTTTAAGTAATGTGGTGCTGGCAAATTTTGCCTATTCAATTGGCGATCATTTACAGGCCAGTTATTTGTTTCTATTAGCCCTGGTGCTCTTGATTCCGGAATTGCCGAGCTTGTATTCCTTATTGATACTGCGTACAAAAACCTATACCGAAGCTATTCAGAAGGAAACGAATCCGGTGTTTGATTCCATTCGGAAAGGAGGTCTACTCTTATATGTGCTAACTGCACTGGTATTTGTTACCCTGGCCGCATTTGGAACACGGTCTGCAGAATGGCCCTACGATCGGTATGAGCACTTTAGTGGGATAGCCGGGTATTATCAGGTTCATTCCTTTAAGCAGGGAGAACAGGAATTTCCTGTTTCCTTAACGGATAGTATCCGCTGGAAGGATGTTGTATTTGAAGATGGACCTCAATTGAGTATTCGAAAAAATCATCCTTCCCATCTGTATGATATAAATCCGGCAGAAGTTTGGGATTCAGGAAATCCGAATGTATACCTGGCAGCAGGTAATGCAGACCGACTATTTTATTCCTATACGGTTGATAAGGATTCCATACGATTGGTGGATTTGGTAACGAAAGAACCTTCCTACACATTTCAGTTGGTTCAATCCGATTCGGCTAAAATTTTATTGAACGGATTTAAGCAGGATGGAACTCCGGTTACTATTTCCCTGACAAAAATTAATAAACAATATCTCCTGCACAAAGGGAGAAGAAAACCTATTGTTATAAACTGAAAAAATGCCTTTTATGTTGTCTGATTCAATTAGTTTACCGGGGTATGGAAAATATAACCAGGCCGAAACGGTGCAGGAGCAATCAACTTCGTTAAAAAAGTTTGGGATTCGCTGGCTCTTTCTTTTTACGCTGATTTTTGTAGTACCCTACGAATGGGAATGGTACCAGCGACTTATGGAGTCACGGTCTTTTTTCTGGTACCTTTCAAGTATTGCCGGTTATCGCCCTAATTTGATCGATATTCAATCAGAAAGTGGCAGATGGGGATTAGCAGGTTATGCCAGTTGGGGCATTGCTGCACTGCTGTCGTTCAGTGGGGCACTTATCTGGACGCTCATTGCAAGATGGCTGCCTAAACCAAATTATTCTGCCATTTATTATTGGACCCGGGTATTGATTCGATATAGAATTGCCCTGGGAATCATTGCATTCGGATTTTTAAAAGTTTATCCCATGCAGATGCCTTTTCCCGGTATTTCCAATCTGTCTACTGATTTTGGCGATTACAATACATACAAAATTTACTGGCAGCATATTGGAATTTCTACCTGGTACCAAATTTTATTGGGATGGGTAGAAGTATTGGCAGGGGTGTTGCTATTTTTTCGATCAACTGTTTTTTTAGGTGCACTATTGAATGCAGGTGTGCTCTTTAATATTGCACATGCCAATTTTGCTTATGACGGAGGGGTTCATGTGTACAGTTCTTTCTTCGTGTTGTTTGCATTGATACTGCTTATTCCTTACCTGATTGAACTGTGGAAATTATATGTATTGAAACAGGATGTTACTCCTGTAGAATATGTGCCGGAATATAAGCCGCTATTCAGGAAGTTTCTTTTATCTGCAAAAATAGGAATCGTTTTATTATTTACAATTGTATATGGAGCACTTCGCTATCAGGTTCATTATAAGGAAGGTTATTTGAAGGAACCCATTACACCAGGTCTGCCGAATGCAAAAGGCTTGTACAATGTAACAGAGTTTCGTTTAAATGACCAGGTGCTGCCTTATGATCCGCAGGATTCTGTTAGGTGGCAGCAGGTGATGCTTGAAAACTGGAGTACACTGGTTTACAAAGTGAATAAACCCTTTTCCATTTCTCTCGTCAATGGTACACCCAATGAAAAAGATATTGACCGGACCTATGAATTGGCAGGTATTGGGGGAGGTAAACGTTTTCTTTATTATACCATTGATTCCGTTCATCAGACACTTACTCTGTATGACAAAAATAAAGTGAGTGATCGCAGAAATCGGGGCAGGGCATCAGCTTCCACTGCGAAAAAGAAAAAACAGGAAACCCCCTTGTATATATGGAAATATGAACGGCCCAATGCTGACCGACTCATTCTGAGCGGACCTTTTGGGAAAAAAGATTCCATCTACGTGGTGTTGGATCGTAGCAGGGATGCGTTTGCACTTCAATCATATACTCAATAAATCTACTTATGAAAAAGATACTTGGACTTTGCTCTGTGCTATTGTTCTTTGGTTGCAAAAATGCGGACAAGAAATTTACCCAGGTTGATCCTGTAGTATTTGAGAAAGAAATCAACGATCAGCAGGTGACTTTGCTGGATGTACGTACGCCGGATGAATTTAATGCCGGTCATATTGAAGGTGCAGCACTGATTAACTGGAAGGATTCTCTTTCCTTTAAAGCTGCAGCAGGTAAACTGGAACGGAATCATCCGGTTTACCTGTATTGCAAATCCGGAGGAAGAAGTGCCAAAGCAGCCGACTGGCTGGTAAAACAGGGATTTCAGGAAGTAATTGAATTAAAAGGTGGTATTGAAAATTGGCGAACTGCCGGATTACCCATAACAACGCCATGAATCTGATTATTTCTTTTTTCTGCAGTATTGCCGGGTCGCTGACGCCAGGCACCATTAATTTGTCGGTATTGCAATCGGGCCTAAACGGGCAGGCAAAAATGGGAAGGCGAATGGCTTTGGCCGCCGGTTTGATGGAATACTTCTATGCCGGCATGGCTATTTATTTTGAGGCGCTGATCAATCGGCAAATTGGGGTATTTACCTGGTTTAAACTGTTAGCGGCAATTATACTGCTGGTACTTGGAGGAGCCGCGTTGCTTCCCGGAAAAACAATGAAGAAAAAGACTGCTCCAAAAACAGGGGGTTTTAGAAAAGGTCTTTTACTGGGGTTGTTGAATCCGCTCGCAATGCCTTTCTGGATAAGCATAATTGCTTACTTGAAATCGATGGACTGGATCCGTTTGAATAACTGGATGGAAATTCATCTTTTTCTACTTGGTGTATCACTTGGAGTATTTAGTCTGCTTTTAGGTGTGACGTATGCTGCAGAAAAAATTCAGCGGAAGGGATGGGTTCAATCGGATCTGCTAATTCAACTGCCATCCTGGTTGATGCTGGTATTGGGAATAATTGGAATTGTTCATTTTCTTATTCTTTAAAATATAGTCTAATCAAACACACTCATGAAAAGCAATGTGGCCGAGTGGTTAGGTGGAGGTCTGCAAAACCTTTTACAGCGGTTCGAATCCGCTCGTTGCTTCTTTTCTTAATTTCTAAATTGTTTTAAATGTCAGATACGAATCCAGTTCTTTGAAAGGAGCCATAAAAAAAACTACCGGTAAAGGCCGGTAGTTTTTTTATTGTAGTATGGTTTTGTTTATAAACTATATCGAAGTGTAACACCATAAGTCCGCTGATCACCTAATACGCCGGCATAATGCCCTGCATTACCTGCAGCTGGCAGTAGTTGCTCAAAGTAATTTTTATTTAGCAGGTTTCTGCCCCATAGAAATACACTGATTCCTTCACGGGAGCGGAATCCCAACCGGCCATTAAACAAGGCATAACCGGGAACATTCAGGTACTTGGAAGGAGAGGCACTGGACGAGAAACCTGATCTGAAATAATTGTCTACCGCCAGAAAATACCGCCCTTCTTTCGTGAATGCTTTTATCCGTTTTGACTGAATCTCGCCACCAATGGAACCTGCCCATTTTGAAATACCGGGCAGTTCACCTGCTGATACATCCTTAAAGGAAGTAGAAGCCCCGGTTTCCTCCAATGGTACCGGTGCATTGGTAAAGGACAGGTACCTGCCTTCGGTATAAGCGAGGTTGCCATAAAATGTAAAATGATCATTTAGTTTATAATTGGCATCGGTTTCAACTCCTCTTACTCTTACTTTCTCTGCATTGGCCAGATATCCTCTGTTAACACCCACTTCAGCTGTCTGAACCTGTGTCTGGTAATCTTTAATATCAGTTTGATGAACCACTACATTAAAAATGAAGTTTCGGCTGGGCGTCGTCTTTACACCAATTTCATAATGGGTAACACCCTCCGGTTTGATACGTGCCAGATCTGTCAGCACTTCTCCATTGGCGGTGGGTAATCCGCCCAGGTTTACACCAACTGGTTTATAGCTTAGTGAATAGGTGGCAAATGCATTGATATCGCTGCGTACCTTATACGACACCGTTAGTTGTCCGGAGAAATTACTTTCATCCACATCTGCAGTAAACGCCTGATCGGTATATACCGCTCTTTTCAAAGCCAGCAGGGCAGGATCTTCGGTATCCAATCCGCCATAGGTTTTCCTGTCAAAATCCACTTCTTTTTTATCATAATTGTAGCGGATCCCCGGCAATACATGCAGCTTTTCAGTTATTGCCCAATCCAGTTGCCCAAATACCGCTGCGCCGAATGTTTTCAGCCTGGAATTGGTTCGGATTCCATATCCTTCAAACAAACCGGGAGTTTCCCATAAAGAACTGGTGCTGCTTTGGGAGAAACGCCATTGTGCTGATCCGGATTCCTCAATATGAAAGGGATCTGTTTTTAAATCCTGTCCAATCAGAAACACTCCTGCAACTCCACTGAGCCTGGAAGAAAAATCACCGGCATAGCGGATTTCCTGTGTCCATTGCTGGTGTTTGGAAGTAGCCTGTGAAAGGGTCAGTACAGGTAATCCGGTAAAGTCACGGTCATTAGACGGATCCCAGTTCCAATACCTCCAGGCAGTTGTGGAAGTTAGGGTACCGGCTCCGACTTTGGCATCTATATTTACCGATGCACCGCCCAACTGATTGCCTGATCTCCAGGTGGTATTATGATCTATTTTGCGATCGAATGGATTTCTGCTGGGCAATTGATAACCCAGGTCGGCAATGATGGAATCAAACTGACGGTAGCCTGCCCGCTGGGTTTGTACCACACCGGCTACCACCTGCGCATAACCATCCGGTTTCTGATCGGTAATATCCCCTATGAAGGTAATTTTCAGTTTATCTGTTGGGGTATATAATAGTTGTCCGCGTACGCCAATATTGTTGAGGTCATTCACTGATTTTCCCGTGGCTACATTCTCTAATAAACCATTTCGCTGCGTACCGGAAAAGGAAATCCGTCCGGCTAGTTTTTTTGTAATGCCTCCTGTTATGGATGCTTTCGCCTGCACAAATCCATAATTGCCATAGCTTACTTCGAAATTGGCGCCCGGTTTAAATTTGGGTGCTTTCGTGGTTATATTAAATGCACCGGCTGTGGTGTTTTTGCCAAACAGGGTGCCCTGTGGACCTCTCAGCACTTCCACCTGCTCAATGTCGATAAAATCCAGCGTAGTGGCAGCCGGACGGGCATAATACACGCCATCCACATAGAATCCAACACCCGGATCAATGCCATCATTGGTTAGTCCGAAAGTGGATCCGATACCCCGGATATTCAGGGTGGTATTACGCGGATTGGAGGAATAGAGCTGAACCGTAGGTACTAATTCCTTCAACCGGTTTACATTAAATGCACCGGCATCTTCCACCTGGGCCCCTCCCAAAACAGAAATGGGAATGGGTACATCCTGTGCCGTTTCTACTCTTCTGCGGGAGGTAATCACCACCTCTGATAACTGATTATTTTCGATCAGGATAATGGTTAAACTGGAATCTTTTAACTGGGTTAATTCCACTTCACTGGACGTATAGCCGGCTGAACTGATCAATAAGGTAAAAGGCAGGTTTCTGCTGGTGCTCAGTACGAATTTTCCCCTGGAATCAGCTACTGTGGAGGTATTGGTGCCTTTTACTTTAATGGTAGCTGCTTCCACTGCCTGGCCCTTTTCATCTTTAATGGTTCCGGATAAAGTGGTCTGCGCCTGGCTGAATAAGGCGCCTGCCAGAAATACAAGGATTAGAAAATGATGCTTCATTGCAATGGTTTCGATGGTTAATAGTAGGCATAAGTAGGCTGTTTTGATAATATATACGAGATATACTATCAATTAGATAGACTAATTATGCCGGGTAATGAGTAATAAAGTCTATTGAATCAATAGACAATGTAAAACTAGTTAAAATATTTAATCCACCAAATTAGTAGACTTTATTTTTTTGGGATTTCGATAAATGGGAGCAAGGCGGTTTGGCACCATTAAGTATCTTAGGCTTTATGGAAAATTCAACAGCCTGGTATTTGTTTGATGGAATGGATCAACTGGATACGCCTGCTCTCGTCGTATACCCGCAGCGGGTGCAGCATAATATTGATACGGCAATTAAAATGGTAGGCAACCCGGATCGGTTACGACCGCATGCAAAAACGCATAAATCGCCTGATCTGACCAGGATGCTGCTGGCTTCCGGCATCAGGCAATTCAAATGCTCTACTATTGCAGAAGCAGAAATGCTGGCAAAGGAAGGTGTGCCGGATATATTGCTGGCCTACCAGCCAGTGGGACCGAAAATCGATCGGTTCTTTCAATTGATGGAGACCTATCCCGGTACTATATTTTCCTGTCTGGTGGATGATAGAACGGCTGCATTGGAACTGATGAAAAAATCCGGTGCGCTTCACTTACCGCTTACTGTTTATATGGATCTGAATGTGGGAATGCAACGTACCGGAACCAAACCGGATGAGGATGCCCTTGAATTCTATACGGATTTATACAAAGAACCTCAGGTTAACATAAAAGGATTGCATGCATACGACGGACATATATCCGATCCTGATCCGATCCTTCGCCAGCAACGTGTGGAAGCTGCATTTGCACCGGTATGGGCAATGAAAAAAGAATTGATTCGAAGAGGCATTAAAGAAGTTGAAATCATTGCCGGCGGAATGCCCAGCTTTGCTATGCTCGCCAGCTATCCCGATCTGGTTTGCAGTCCGGGTACCTTTGTCTATTGGGATAAATCTTATACTGATAAACTATCAGACACCGATTTTATTCCTGCTGCATTGGTACTTAGCAGGGTGGTTTCAAAGCCGGAGGAAAACAGGGTTACCCTTGACCTCGGGCATAAATCCATTGCCTCCGAAAACAGTCTGGATAAACGGGTGCATTGGTTAAACGCATCCGGCTTAACAGCAGTTGGACATAGCGAAGAACATTTTTTCTTTACGAGTGAGGGGGCTGCCAATTTGGAAATTGGAGACCTGCTCTTTGGAATGCCCTATCATGTTTGTCCCACTATTGCTTTGTATGAAAAAGCGATTACGGTCATCGATCAGCAAATTGCCGGCAACTGGGAAACAGTTGCAAGGGCAAGAACCCTGTCTCTCTAAAAGCGGATTTTAATCTGCAGAATGCGCAATTTAGCTACACAGGTTATCGGGCTCTAAGAATATAGAGTTAAATTAGAGTTCTAACGACCAATTGCATGAGCCATCGCATTCTTCCATACAAAACGATTGGGGTAGTTGCTGCCCTGGTGCTCGGCATTTTTCTATTCAGCCGATGTGGAACAGATGCTGTGGCCGGACTTCCTGATACCGTTGATTTCAATTATCATGTACGGCCGATCCTGGTGCAGAAATGTTATCTCTGCCACGGTCCGGATGAAAGCAGCCGTAAAGCCAACCTGCGACTGGATACCTATGAAGGTGCCACTGCTTTATTGAAGGATGGTGGCAAAGCCATTGATCCGGGACATGCAGCTTCCAGTATGCTGGTGGAGCGGATTTACCACAAGGATCCGGATTTGAAAATGCCCACACCGGAATCCAATCTCACCCTTACGGAAAGAGAAATGGCACTGTTGGAAAAATGGATTGACCAGGGGGCGAAATACGATCCGCACTGGGCATTTCAGCCACTTGTGCCTACACCCGAATTGTCGAAATACAAAGGAAATTTTATTGATTATTTTATTGATAAAGAACTGGATCGGGAGAATATAGAAGCAGCTCCCAAAGCATCAAAAGCTTCTCTTATCAGACGAGTTTCTTTTTTATTAACCGGATTACCACCAACAGAAAAAGAACAGGCTGCATTTTTTGCCGATACCCACGAAGATGCCTACACGAAAATGGTGGACCGCTATCTGTCCTCACCAAGATTTGGTGAGCGCTGGGCCAGGCATTGGATGGATATTGCCCGGTATGCAGAAACCCGCGGACATGAATTTGATTATCCCATTCAGGGAGCCTGGCGCTATCGGGATTATCTGGTAAGAGCGTTCAATGCAGATATACCGTATGATCAATTACTAAAGGAGCAATTGGCCGGTGATTTATTATCTGATCCAAGAAAAGGGCCTCAGAACCAAAATGAATCTGTATTGGGGACCACCTTTCTTACCATGGCAGAAGGCACCCATAGTCCGGTTGATATCCGAAAGGATGAAGCGGATCGCATTGATAATATGATTGATGTTACGGGAAAAGCGTTTTTGGGACTCACCATCAGTTGTGCGCGCTGCCATGATCATAAATTTGATCCCATCAGTGCAAAGGATTATTATTCTTTTTATGGAATTATGGAAGGCACCCGGTTTACACCGCAACCCGTCAATCAGGAGCAGAAAAAGCCGCTGTTGGATCGATTAATGCAGGTTCAGGATAGTATAAGAAATTGGATGATTAGTCAATTGCCTGATCAGCTGCCTGTTAACGGCATCGTACAAACGAAAAATACAACTGACCCTGTTTTGCCTGAAATAAATAGCAGGGTATTGGGGGATTTTTCGAGAGCTGATCTGGATGGTTGGAAATCAGATGGACTGGCTTTTGGAACTACCACCACATTAGGTGATCCAGTATTCAATACCCAAAAACAATGGATTGGAATACGGGAAGGAACCGCCAGCAGTCGGAAGATTTCAAGCGGACTATATGGAGCATTACGTTCTCCGGATTTTACACTTGCCAATAATTTTATCGCAGTAGAAGCGGCGGGTAAAGAAAGTGTAATCCGGATCGTAATTGATAATTTCCAATTGATCCGATATCCTATTTATGGAAATATGGAGCAGCGGGTTGAATCCACTGAATTTAAGGAGTATATTTTTGATGTATCTCAGTGGAAGGGACATAAGGCCTATATTGAAGTATTGCCTGGGGTATATGAAAATCATGTATTTGTTCAGCAGCCTGATTCGTATATAGATCTGCGATATGCCATCGCATATGATAAAACAAAACTAATTCCGGAGAAAAATCGTGGTATTGTTAAGGAACTTAATCAACGCATACGCCAACGGTCAAATAAAAAGCCGGATGCTGTCATTAGCCATCTGCTGGAGCAGGAAATAGCACTGCGATCTCAACTGAACGATTCGCTGCAATTCATCTATGGAGTAACGGATGGCTTTGGTAAAAACAGTCCGGTTTTTGTGAGAGGCAGTCATCTTGATTTATCCAAAGAACCTGCGACCCGTCAGTTTCTTCCTGCCATTGCAAAAACAACTGTACGGCTGGATGTGTCGGGTAGTGGCCGGCTTGAATTGGCCAATGCCATTTTGGAGAAAAATAATCCAATTGCAGCCAGAGTGATGGTCAACCGGATCTGGCATTACCTCTATGGAAAAGGTATTGTGGAAACGGTGGATAATTTTGGGCTGCAGGGAAAACTTCCTTCCCATCCTGCTTTGTTGGATCAACTGGCAATAGAATTTCAGGAGAACGGTTATTCCATTAAATACCTGATCCGAAAAATCCTGCTCTCCGAAACCTTTCAGCGTCAGGTAAAACCGGGAGCTGATGCCAGGGAAAAAGACCCGTCTAATAGTTGGCTTTCTCATTTCCCTTTATTACGTCTGGAAGCAGAAGCCATCCGTGATGCGATGCTGGCAGTTTCCGGCAGGCTGGATACATCTATGTACGGTCCGCCTGTTCCGCAACATATCACTTCTTTCATGAACGGTCGTGGGAAACCAGAGAATTCCGGTCCATTGGACGGAGCGGGACGCCGATCTGTTTACCTGGAGGTACGACGCAATTTTCTTGATCCGATGTTATCCAGTTTTGATCGCCCACTTCCATTTACCAGTTTCGGTAAAAGGGATGTTACGAATGTGCCTTCTCAATCATTGATACTGTTGAATGATCCTTTTGTTATGCAGGAAGCAGCAAGGCTTCATGTACGAATGGAAAAAAAAGCATTTGCTGACAGCAATCAAAAAATCCAATGGTTGTATCAAACCTGTTTTAGTCGCGCTGCCGAAAAAGAAGAAATTGAAAAAGGGTTGGCGTTTATAAAGAAGATGGAAGAAGCAGGAGCGTTGGCATGGAAAGAGTATATCCATTCGCTTTTTAATTTAAAAGAATTCATTTATCTCAACTGATATGGGAAAACCTGTTCATCCGATTCATCGTCCGCTTTCCCGCAGAGAAATGTTGGGAATCTGCAAATGCGGATTCGGTTCACTGGCCATGGTGAGTTTATTTGGAAGTCTGCTGCCTTCCTGCTCCGGAGTAGCCGATGGCAAGGAAAATTTATTGAATCATTTGGGTGGCGGCGCGCTTCCACCCGGTTTTGTTCCAAAGGCAAAGAATATCATCTTCCTGTACATGGATGGCGGTGTATCACAGGTAGATTCCTTTGATCCCAAACCCCGGCTGGCTTTGGAGAATGGAGAGGATCCTGCGAAGAAATTTAAAATGGATGCCACCCAGTTTGGCGATGTTGGCAAGATTTTAAAAAGTCCCTGGGATTTTCATCGCTATGGAGAATCCGGTATGGAAATAAGTGATTTGTTTCCGCATATCGCCAGCTGTGCCGATGACCTGGCGCTGATCCGATCCATGGTATCCAATTTTCCGGAACATACCAATGCGAATTATTTTTTACATACCGGCAGCGGATTGCAGGGACGCCCAAGTATGGGTGCCTGGGTTAATTATGGGTTGGGCAGTGAGAATAATAACCTGCCCGGTTACGTGGTGTTGGATGGTGGATTAATTCCACCAGGCGGATTGGATAATTTCAAAAACGGATTTCTGCCCGCAGCTTATCAGGCTTCCCTATTACGCGCCGGTGCTGAACCATTGGCCAATATCAAACCCATCGATTCCATTGCCGGCATTCAGGAAGATAAACTTGCTTTTCTGCGGGAGCGCGATGGTCATTTATTAAAAACTCTCGATGGTGCGGATGCTATTGAGGCTGCTATTTCCAATTATGAACTGGCTTATAAAATGCAGTCCTCCATTCCGGAGTTAACTGAATTCAAAAACGAATCAGAATCTGTCAAAAAATTATACGGACTTGATTCTCCTGACCCCAATACGCGTAATTATGCGGCTCAGTGTTTACTGGCACGCAGACTGGTGGAAAGAGGAGTCCGCTTTATTGAATTGACCTGTCCGGATATTGGGGGAGGAGCAGATCGCTGGGATCAGCATTCCAATCTTAAAAAAGGGCATGAAAATAATGCGCATGCTGTGGATCAGCCTATTGCCGGCTTGTTGAAGGATTTAAAAAAACGCGGCTTGCTGGATGAAACCCTGGTGGTATGGTCTGGTGAATTTGGCCGTACTCCTTTTGCGCAGGGCACGGATGGACGGGATCATAATCCATCTGCATTCAGTATGTGGATGGCCGGTGCCGGTATTAAAGGAGGAACCATTTATGGTGCAACGGATGACTATGGATACCGCGTAATTGATAAACCTGTTACGATCCATGATCTGCATGCTACCATGCTGCACCTGATGGGAATGGATCACAAACAATTAACCTTCCGGTTTGGCGGACGTGATTTTCGTTTAACGGATGTGCATGGAAATGTAGTGAAAGAAATTTTGGCCTGATAATCTGATTGGAATGCAACTAAACCCTGAACTGTCTTTATTTATAGGGCGATTTCACCCTTTATTCGTACACCTTCCTATTGGACTGCTGTCTTTTGCACTGGTGCTGCACCTGGTGCAATGGAAGCGGCCTTCCGAACTATTACAGGAAGTAGTTTCCCTGCTCTGGTTATTGGCTGCATTGAGTGGTGGGCTTTCTGTTCTTACCGGATTACTGCTTTCTCAGGGAGGTGACTATGAAAATCAAACACTGTCTAACCATAAACTGGGCGGAATTGCTGTGGCGGTATTGTCCCTGCTGATTTATATAAGTTACCGCCTGAAAATAAGAAACCGGCGATTTGATTTCTCTATGCTTCGGTTCATCCTGATTGTTAGTGCGGTTGGCTGCATGCTGATGACCGGGCACTGGGGCGGATCACTCACCCATGGTTCCAGTTATTTAACCGAGTATGCCCCCTTTGGGAAAATAGATTCACTAACAACCGGAACCGTTGGGAAAACCTACATCCGTGAGCTGGACTCCGCTTATCTTTTTGAAGATGCCGTGGTACCCATACTGCAGGCCAAATGTGTAAGCTGTCATAATCAGGAAAAGAAAAAAGGAGATTATTTACTCGGTACTCATGCCGAAATATTAGCAGGAGGTAAAACCAGTCCGGGTGTGGTACCGGGCAACCTGGCTACCAGTGAATTGTATCGCCGGATCAGTTTGCCGCAGGACCATAAGGAGTTTATGCCTACGGATGGAAAAACACCTCTGACGGAAGAGCAAAAAGCAATATTGGAATGGTGGATAGAAACCGGTGCACATCAGCAGCAAAAAATCAGTGCATTGGCTCCAGGTGTAAAAATAAAGGACCGGCTGATCAGTTTTTTCCAATTGGATCGGGAAGCAGTGGAAGGATATGAAGCCGCTCCTGCAAATCCAACTGCTCTCCGGCTGGTTCTGGAGAAAGGATTTCAGGTGAACCTGCTCACCAAAACATCCAATCTGCTGGAAGTGAAATTTAATGGAAACGGAAACGAACATCCCGACCTGTCTGTGCTGCAAGGCATCAATGAACAGTTGGTCTGGTTGCAATTGGAGAATTGCCAGTTGAAAGATGAGCAACTCAACCAACTTGGTTCTCTGACCAATTTATATAAACTGAATCTGAACAGGAATCCAATAACAGATCAGGGGCTTAAACCACTTACCGGTTTGCAAAAACTGGAATACCTGAATTTATATGGAACTAAGCTGACCAATGATGCCATTCCGTTGCTAACTCAATTGCCATTACTGAAAAAACTATATCTCTGGGATACCAATGTAAAACCCGGCTCGGCAGATAGTACCATGTTGTCGAAAAAACAGCTGGAACTCGTGATAGAACCATAGAATCCGCAGAGGCAGAAAAGCGTAAAAATAATTTTGTGGATCTTATTATAAAGACTAATTTAACGTTTTACTAAAACGATTTAGTAAGCAGTTTTATTCAACGATTGTATATGCTGGTTTCTCCCCGCCTGTTATATAGCCATTGCTATGGAAAGTATGCCATACCTGCTGTGAATGTATTCACGATGGAACAGGTGCTGGCCTTATTCGCAGCGGCTCATAAGGCAGCAGCTCCCATCCTGGTTCAATTAACCCCGGTTGCAAGAAATTATGCATCTCCCATCATGTTGCAATCCATGATACAGGCCGCAGCGCAGTTATTCCCCGATGTTATTTATGCCGTTCATCTGGATCATGGAAATGAGGAACATGCATCTGCCGCATTGGAACAGGGATATACTTCTGTTATGATTGATGCATCTCATGATCCGTTTGAAAAAAATATACAGCGTACCAGATCGGTGGTGGAAAAAGCACATCAGCATGATATAGTGGTGGAAGCAGAGTTGGGTGTGCTGAGTGGGGTGGAAGATGATCTGTCTGTAGAAGAAAAAGATGCCCTCTATACCAATCCGGAACAGGCAGCGAGCTTTGTACAGCAAACCGGTTGTGATTCTCTTGCCATAGCAGTTGGTACCAGTCACGGTGCCTATAAATTCAGTGGTGGTAAAGGCATACAGTTTCATATACTCGAAAAAATTCAGGCAGCATTACCCGGATTTCCGTTGGTATTGCATGGTAGCTCCTGTGTGGATCCCGAAGTGGTGGCGGCCATCAATTCCTATGGTGGAAAACTGAAGCCGGATGCATCGGGTGTAAAGGATGAAGAACTGCAGCAAGCCATCACCATGGGTATTTGTAAAGTGAATATTGCGACGGATCTGCGTTTACTCTGGACACGCGATCATCGGGCATTTTTTGCCAACCAGCCGGAATTGATTGATCCCGTTGTACCAGGCAGGAAATATATGGAATCCTACCAGGAATTTATGCTCAATCGGTTTAAGGTGATGGGCGCAAGCGGACAAGCAAAAGAATTACAATGAAAAATTTACTGATACATCCCAATCAAAAAAGTTCGGTTTACCAGCGGATAACAGCAGCAGATGCCGGCTGGACGCATTTGAATATGGAAGCCCGTTTGATGAAAGCCGGTGAACAATGGATAGGTTATACGGGTGAATTCGAATATGGATTCATTCTGTTAAGTGGAAACTACGAAGCAAAAACAGATAAAGGCAACTGGTCCACCACTAATGGCCGGAAAAATGTATTCAGTGGTATTGCGCATAGTTTATTTCTGCCACGTCATACGGAGTTTACGATTACTGCAACCAGTGAACTGCTTGATATTGCAGCAGGATGGGTACTGGCCAAAGAAGATTATCCCGCGCGTTTCAAAACACCGGAAGAAGCAGCCATTGAAATCCGGGGCGGTGAAAATGCCACCCGACAGATCAATAGTCTGATTGAGCCCGGTTTCGGTTGTTCCAGCCTGGTAGCTGTTGAAGTGTACACACCCTCCGGCAACTGGAGCTCCTTTCCGGCACACAAACACGATGAACGGTTGGTGGATGAAAACGGTGTATTGAAAGAAGCCAGTCTGGAAGAAATCTATTTTTACAAAATTGACAAACCCGGCGGTTTTGCCTTGCAGCAGGTTTATACCAGTGACCGTTCACTCGATGAGATCCTGCGTGCCGGTAACAACGATGCCGTGCTGGTTCCGAGGGGTTATCATCCGGTGGTGGCCCTGCACGGATACAATTGTTATTACCTGAATTTTCTGGCGGGCAGTGATCAGTCGCTCGCCAACACACCCGACCCCGACCATAGCTGGCTCTTTGATTCCTGGAAGTTTCTGGATCCAAGAATACCGATGGTTACTGCTCAAATGAATAATCAACCTTAGTAATAGCCCATTATGAAAAAACTGGATTTGTTAACCATCGGACGATCTTCCATTGATCTGTATTCGCAGGACATAGGTGCCGATTTTATCGATATCAAAGGCTTCAATGCATTTGTTGGAGGATCTCCGTTAAATATTGCCGTATGCGCAGGCCGGCTTGGATTGGACGTGGCGCTTTTGACCGGAGTTGGTGAGGATAAAACAGGTGATTTTATTCTGAATTTTTTACAGAAAGAAAAAATTGTAACGGATTATATTCCCCGGATTCCGGGTGCCCGCACCAGTGCAGTTATCCTTGGTATTGAACCACCTGATCGGTTTCCGCTGGTTTTTTACCGCGATAACTGTGCAGATATTCAGGTATCCATGGATCATGTAGCTGCCGCCGATATCGGACAGTTTAAAGTGGTGCAGGTGTCAGGCAATGCCATGAGTAAAGAACCCTCCCGCAGTGCTATATTTTATGCTGTGGAGCAGGGCTATGATAAAGATGTGCCGGTAATTCTCGACATCGACTTCAGAGCAGATCAGTGGACGGATATCCGATCTTTCGGCTTGATGATTCGCGCCATTTTGCCGAAAGTAACCATCGCCATTGGAACCGAAGAGGAGGTATTGGCTGCCACTTTACAGGATATCAATGATGTGGTAATTGAACACCAGCAGGTGTCTGCTCCAAAAGTGAAAGGTAATCTGGAAGCTTCGGTTAAACAGATTTTAAATGCCGGTGTAAAAGTGCTGATTGTAAAAAAAGGAGCCAAAGGTGTAACTATTTATGCGGCTGAAAATGAACCACAGGATGTTCCGGGTTATCCCGTGGAAGTGCTTAATGTGTTAGGGGCAGGTGATGCATTTGCAGGCGGATTTATCTATGGTTTTGTGCAGGGCTGGAGTATTCCAAAAGCCTGCCGGCTCGGCAATGCCTGTGGTGCGCTGGTAGTACAGCGGCCCGGTTGTGCCAATGATATGCCCACGCTGCAGGAAGTAATGCAACTGATTGAGGACCGGGGTGGATTAACTGATTAAACCTATTAATTGCTTGATATGGCAAGAAAAACAAAACGATTAACCACGGCGCAGGCCACTATTTTATTCCTGCAAAATCAATTCGTGGAAAGAGATGGAAAAGAAGCGGCTTTCTTTGGCGGCTGCTTTGGAATTTTTGGTCACGGGAATGTGGCCGGAATCGGACAGGCCCTGCTTCAGTATCCTTCCTTCCCGTATTTCCAGAGCCGAAATGAACAGGCCATGGTGCATACCGCCGTTGCCTATGCGAAAATGAAAAACCGTCTCGGAGCACTGGTGTGTACCACTTCTATTGGTCCGGGTGCCACCAATATGGTTACCGGTGCTGCAACAGCCACCATCAACCGAATTCCTGTATTGCTGCTGCCCGGCGATATTTTTGCCCGGCGCGATGTGGCTCCGGTTTTACAACAACTGGAAGCCAATTACAGCCAGGACGTATCCGTGAATGATTGCTTCAAACCGGTATCCAAATACTGGGATCGGATCAATCGTCCGGAGCAATTGCTTAGCGCTTTGCCGGAAGCCATGCGGGTGCTGACTTCTCCTGTTGAAACCGGAGCCGTAACCATTTGTATGCCGCAGGATGTGCAGGCGGAAGCCTATGATTTTCCGGTGGAGTTCTTTGAAAAAAAAGTATGGCCGGTGCAGCGAATCCGTCCGGATCAAAGAGCTCTTGCAAAGGCAGTGGAAGCCATCAAAGCTGCCCGTAAACCTATTATCATTGCAGGTGGTGGTGTGTTGTACAGTGAGGCCAGTAAGGAACTAACGGAACTGATTAACCGAACCGGAATTCCTGTTATGGAAACCTTTGCCGGAAAGGGATCGGTTCATTATAATGAGCCACTAAATCTGGGTGCCTGCGGTGTTACCGGCACGCCGGGTGCGATAACCGCTGCTGCAGAAGCTGATGTTGTGATTGGAATCGGTACCCGTTACAGTGATTTTACCACGATTTCAGAGTCTGCTTTCCAGCATCCCAAGGTTCAGTTTATCAATATCAATGTGGCAGAGTTTGATGCCTTTAAACATGCGGCGATTCCGCTGGTTGGAGATGCAAAAGTGATACTGCAGGAATTGTCGCCCTTACTGAAGCGCTACAAGGTTTCAGATGCCTATCGCACCAAACAGGAAAGAGCAGCCCGGCAATGGGACAAAGTAGTTAGTTCCGTTTATAATCTTAACCATCCGGTACCTATTAGCCAGGGAGAAGTTATTGGAGCAGTTAATACGCTGTCCAATGATAAAGATATTGTGGTTTGCGCCGCCGGAAGTTTACCGGGCGATTTGCATAAACTCTGGCGAACCCGTAATCCTAAAGGCTTTCATTTGGAATATGGCTATTCCTGTATGGGCTATGAAATTGCAGGCGGATTAGGCATTAAAATGGCAGACCCCTCACGGGAAGTGTATGTGATGGTGGGTGATGGCAGTTACCTGATGATGAGCCAGGAAATTATCACTGCAGTTCAGGAAGATGTAAAACTCATAATCGTATTACTGAATAACAATGGCTATGCCAGCATAGGTGGACTGTCTGAATCACTGGGTACCAAAGGATTTGGCACCCGCTATGAATACCGAAATAAAAAAACCGGACAACTAAACGGCGGACTGCTTCCGGTTGATCTGGCTGCCAATGCCGCCAGTATGGGAGCATCCGTCATTAAAGCACAAACCGCGGAGGAATTAAAAGCCGCCCTGATGCAGGCGAAAAAGAATAAAAACACTACGGTTGTTTACATTGAAACGGATCGCGAACAACGAGTGGGTGGGTATGCCTGGTGGGAAGTACCGGTTGCTGAAGTTTCCACGCATACGCAGGTGAAATCGGCCTATGAAAAACTGAAGAAGAACAAAGCAAAGCAACGTACTTATTAACGCCATATAAAACCAACGAATGAATCTTGCCATACTAACGTTTGCTTTATTTACCCTTTCTGTAGGTGTGTATTGCTGGTATAAAATGCGCAATGCAAAATTTGAAACAGCCTCCAGTTATTTCCTGGGAGGCAGGTCTCTGGGCGCCTGGCTGATTGCGATTTCCATGCTGCTGACCAATATTTCCACAGAGCACCTGATCGGGATGAATGGATCTGCCTATAAGAATGGTTTTGTGGTGATGGCCTGGGAAGTAACGAGTGCCATCGCCCTGGTTTTAGGAGCTGTTTATTTTATTCCGCGTTATCTGAAAATGGGCTTAACTACCATTCCGCAATATTTGGAATTACGCTTTGATAAATCCACCCATACCATCGTTAATCTGTTACTGATATTTTCTTTTATCATTACCCTATTACCGATTGTGTTGTATACAGGTGCCATCAATTTTGAGACACTGTTTGATATATCTGAAAAATTTGGGGTTACCAAAGAAACCTCTATCTGGTGGATCATAGTTTTAACCGGAATACTGGGATCGGTCTATGCTATTTTCGGTGGATTAAAAGCCATTGCTTATTCTGATCTGATTTATGGAATCGGGCTTTTTATAGGCGGATTAGCAGTTCCATTTTTTGCCTTGTATGATATAGGGGATACTGATATTTCAGCCGGACTCCAAAAAGTGTATGAGAAAGCGCCGGAGAAATTCAATTCAATCGGAGCGTCTGATTCGGTATTGCCATTTGGTACCCTGTTCACCGGACTCGTCATCAACCAGATTTATTTCTGGTGTATGAATCAGGTAATTGTACAACGTGCATTGGGGGCCGTTAATCTGAAAGAAGCGCAGAAAGGATTTCTGATTATGGGCCTCTTTAAAATTCTGATGCCGCTGATCATTGTATTACCAGGTGTAATTGGATTCTATTATTTCAGTGATACGCTGTATAATAATCAGGATACCATCTATCCCGAACTGGTGAAAAAAGTGTTGCCGATTGGGTTGATTGGCATTTTTGCTGCCATCATTATGGGTACCGTTTTAAGCACCATAAATGCCGTATTAAACAGTGCTGTGACCCTGTTTACACTGGGGGTGTATAAGCGCCAGATTAAACCTGATGCCGATGAGAAAAAACTGGTACGTACAGGGAAATGGGCGTCTATTCTACTGGCTGTTTTTGCGATCTGCGTTGCGCCAATGGTAGCCAAAGCACCACAGGGGATGTATCAGTTATTGCAGGAATTAAACGGGATCTTTTTTATTCCGATTGCATCCGTTTTATTAGGTGGATTTTTTATTCCCTCGATTTCTGCGGCGGGTGCAAAAGTGGCCATTTTTACCGGCCTCGCATTTTACCTGCTGACCACCTTTATTCTTAAAGTGGATATTCATTTTATTCATGTATGGGGAATTGAATTTGTGTTGAATATTCTGGTGATGTTATTGGTGTCGAAGATGTATCCCAATACCAATCCATATAAACCGGTGCATACGGGGGAAGTAAATATTGAACCCTGGAAATACACGAAGCCGGTGGCGATATTCCTGGTACTGGCAACTGTACTTGTTTATTATTTATTAAGCTAATAAATGAATCTATATGAGCGTACTTCAAAACTATATCAATGGCAAATGGGTGGCAAGTAATTGCAGCGAAACAAGAGATGTGGTAAACCCGGCCACACAGGAAGTATTGGCGAGAGTGCCCTATGGTGCGGCAACTGCCAAAGACCTGGAATTGGCAGCGGCTGCTGCGCAAACAGCTTACCTGGGCTGGAAATCAGTTTCCGTGTTGAAACGTATTCAGCCACTTTTTAAACTCAAGCAATTGCTGGAGGAAAATAAAGAGGAAATCACCCGGCTCATAACTCTTGAATGTGGTAAAACACTGGTGGAATCGGCAGGTGAAATTCAGCGGGCTATTGAAAATGTGGAAGTGGCCTGTGGTGCACCCATGCTGATGCAAAGTGAATTTCTGGAAAATGTGGCAACCGGAATTGATGAGTTTATGATTCGTCAGCCATTGGGTGTAACAGCCTGTATTGCGCCGTTTAATTTTCCGGCAATGATCAGTTTCTGGTTTCTGCCTTATGCGATTGCAACCGGAAACAGTATGATCATAAAGCCATCGGAAAAGGTTCCGCTGACAATGATGAAGATATTCGAGTTGATTGATCAGTTGGATTTACCTGCCGGATTGGTTAATCTGGTTCATGGCGGAAAGGAAACCGTAGATGCTATTCTGGATCACCCGCAGGTTAAATCGATCAGTTTTGTGGGAAGTACTCCGGTAGCCCGCTATATTTATTCCCGGGGTACTGCCAATGGAAAAAGAGTGCAGGCCCAGGGTGGAGCAAAAAATCCGGTGGTGATTCTGCCGGATGCCGACATCGATGTAACCTCTCAGATTATTACGGATAGTGTGTTTGGTTGTGCGGGCCAGCGATGTCTGGCAGCATCTGTCGTAATTACTGTTGACAATGATTCGCAGATCAAAGAAGCGCTGTATGAGTCTGCCAATAAACGATCTGTTGGTTACGGATTGGATAGCTCCGTTGAAATGGGGCCGGTTATTAGTCCGGAGAGCAAATCACGTATTGAAACCCTGATTGGCAAAGGCCTCGATGAAGGTGGTAAGCTCTTACTGGATGGCAGAAACAAAGCAGTAAGCGGGTATGAAAAAGGCAATTTTATCCGTCCAACTATTATGGAGGGATTGCCCCTGGATGGAGAGTTGATAAAGACAGAAATATTTGGTCCGGTTATGACGCTTGTGCACATGAAGAATGTGGATGATGCCATTGATTTTATCAACAGAGGAACCTATGGCAATATGGCCTGTCTGTTCACCAGCAGCGGCAACAGTGCGCGGAAATTCAGAAGCGAAGCGATGGCAGGAAATATTGGAATCAATATAGGGATAGCAGCACCCATGGCGCAGTTTCCCTTCAGCGGATGGAAGGATAGTTTCTTTGGTGACCTGCACGGACAGGGAAAACATGCCATTGAATTTTTTACACAAACCAAAGTGGTGGTGGAAAGATGGCCGAAAGAATGGAGCCGTAAATTTTAACGCTTAAGCATTACCGTTATGAATCAGACAACAACAGAAATAAATACCATTCAGATCGCCAATGCACCCTGCAGCTGGGGTGTTCTGGAATTTGAACTGGAAGGGGAGAAGAAAGGATTTGAATCCGTGCTGGATGAAATGAAAGAAGCCGGATATGCCGGAACCGAATTAGGTGATTGGGGATTTATGCCCACTGATCCGGAAGCTTTAAGAGCTGCATTGATGAAAAGAAATCTGCAACTCCTTGGTGCATTTGTGCCGGTGGCATTGGTAAAGGACGATGCAATAGAAGAAGGAATTGAACGTGCCCTGCGCACTGCCGGACTCATGCAGGCAGCCGGTTACCCCAATGCGTTTATTGTATTGGCAGATGAGAATGGATCAATACCGGAAAGAACAGTTAAAGCCGGCAGAATAGAAGCGGCTGATTTGCTAAAAGCAGCAGATTACCGGCGCATTGCTGCCAATGCAGAAAAGCTGGCAAGAGCCGTGAAAGAACAGCTCGGTATGCGAACTGTTTTTCATCATCACGGAGCAGGTTATGTGGAAACACCACAGGAAATGGAGTGGTTGCTGGAAGGAAGTGATCCGGAGCTGTTGGGGCTATGTTTTGATACCGGTCACTATATGCTGGGAGGTGGCACTGATCCGGTGGGGTTTATGAAAAAACATATGGACAGGATCTGGCATGTGCATTTCAAGGATTTTGACCCGGCTGTAAGAGACAAGGCCATTGAACAGAACTGGGACTATTTTCAATCGGTGCAAAACGGTGTTTTCTGTGAGTTGGGAAAAGGGGCCGTTCCATTTGATGCAGTGAAAACCCTTCTACAGGAAGAAGGATATAAAGACTGGATAGTGGTAGAGCAGGATGTATTACCCGGCATGGGAAATCCATTGGAATGTGCAAAAAAGAACAGGCAGTTTCTGGCTTCCATTAAATTATAAAAGCAAAAAATCAATCGCTGAACGGTATGAAAAAATTATCCCTTGTATTAATTGGTATGGGCCGGATTGGCCGCATCCATCTCAATAATATTTTACGCCAGTTTCCATCTGTGGAGATTGCCGGTGTGGCAGATCGAGATTATTCTGCAGAGAAGTTTGCACAGGAATATGGTGCTATTCCTTTTTCCCGGGAAGCCGAAGAGCTCATCGCACAACCGGGTGTGGATGCTGTACTAATCTGTACCCCAACCAGTAGCCATGCAGCCATGATACGGCTGGCATTGAAACATGGAAAACATATTTTCTGCGAAAAGCCGGTGGACCTTTCACTGGAAACAACCAAAGAACTGGTGGATCAGGTAAAGGCGGCCGGTATCAAAATGATGCTCGGCTTTAACCGCCGTTTCGATCCTGATTTTCTGCATGCCCGCCGCCAACTTACAGATGGCAGAATAGGTGAAGTGCAGATTGTTAAAATCACCAGTCGTGATCCGGGATTACCACCGATTGATTATATCAAAAACTCCGGCGGGCTATTCATGGATATGGTGATCCATGATTTTGATATGGCCCGTTATTTAATGGGAAAGGAAGTGCGGGAAGTATATGCACAGGGCAGGGTATTGGTGGATCCGAAAGTAGGGGAGGCGGGAGATATAGATACGGCCTTAACCACCCTAATATTTGAAGATGACTCGTATGCAGTCATTGATAACAGCCGGGAAGCTATTTATGGCTATGACCAGCGCCTCGAAATTTTCGGTAACAAAGGCATGTTGCAGGTGGAGAATAATCTCCATAATAAAAGCATCATCTATGATCAAACAGGTATTCATCATGCACAGCCACTTGATTTCTTCATGGACCGGTATGCAGCCTCTTACCTGAATGAAATGAAGTTTTTTATTGATGCCCTGCATAATGATCAGCCAATTCCGGTAAGTGGGCAGGATGGACTGGAAGCCGTACTGATAGCAACTGCCGCCAAATGGTCGGTTGAGAAAAAAAGACCGGTAAGCATCGCAGAAGTAAAAGCTATTTTGTAACTATGCCGCATTAGTTTTACTACCATGGCCAAAAAAGTGTCCATCAAAGATATTGCCTCGGCAGCCGGCGTGTCGGCTACCACAGTTTCTATTGTGCTAAATGGAAGGGCGAGGGAAATGAAGATTAGTGATGCTATGGCCAAAAAGGTGGAGAAACTGGCGGAGAAACTGCAGTATCGACCCAATCATTTTGCCAAAGGATTGCGAACCGGAAAGACGCATACCATCGGGCTGATTGTGGATGATATCTCCAACTATTTTTTTGGTCATCTGGCCAAGGTGGTGGAAGAAGAAGCCGATAAAAAAGGCTATACGGTGATGTTTTGTAGCAGCGAAAACAATGAAGGGAAATCGCGCAATATTCTGAATATGCTGGTGGACAAACATATGGATGGCTATATTATTGCGCCCACCACCTTTATGCTTCCGGAACTGGAGAAGCTGATCGCTGAAAACCGGCCAACCGTATTGATTGATCGTTATTTTCCTGCGCTTAATTCCAACTTTGTTACGGTTGATAATTTTGCCGGAAGTCTGGAAGCGATCAACCACCTGGCAGCAAAGGGGGTTAAAAAAATTGCCCTGGTTACTAACGATACCGATCAGCTACAGATGCAACAACGGATAGATGGGTACTTATCGGGCTTGCAAAAAAATAAATTGCCCATTGATGAATCAATGATCAAAAAGATTCCCTTTGGTCGACCGGAAGCTAAGCAGGTGAAAGATCTCGTACAGTTTTTTACAAAACTGGAAGGCAAAATGGAAGCTGTCTTTTTTACTTCCAATAACCTAGGAGTTGCCGGTTTGGAAGCATTTAGTATACTTGAGAAAACAGTACCGGATAATATTTCGGTGATTTGCTTTGATGACAATGATCTTTTCCGTTTAGGAAAACCCGGCATCACCGTGGTGAGTCAACCAATAAAACAGATGGCGAAAAAAGCAGTGGAGGTATTGGTAAAACAAATAGAACAAGCGGATAGTCCCTTGTCACATGTAGTGCTTCACACACAATTAATAGAGCGCGAATCTGTTGGATAATAATTGATCATTTTGGGCCTGCTATAGTATTTTTGCGGCTGACAAAATGTAAAAAGTATGCGGATAGCGGGACTGATTCAGGTTTTTATTTTGTTATCTATTTTATGTAATGCCCAGGATGATACGGTTTTTGTAAAGGAGCCGGATACCACCATTTACCGGCTGGGATTTACCGGTACAGGCAATATAAACAGAACAGCAGCGAACGGAACAACTTATATATTTAATAACGCAATCCGGTTTAATGTTGAAAAGCGCATACTTACAGTGAATGCTTTCGCTAATTGGATTTATGGACAAAACCCCTTGCGGAAAACTAACAATGATTATCTTTTTATAGTTGATGCAGATTTATTTAAAAACACCAGGAAATTGTATTACTGGGGGTTGGCCGGATACGAGAAAAGCCTCTCCTTAAAAATATATGACCGCTATCAGTTTGGAGGCGGACTTGGATATACGCTGATAAACAACGATAAATTTAATCTGGTTCTCTCTGATGGATTATTATATGAAAAATCAGCGCTTCGTGAAGCGGATAAATACGGACGTACTGGGTATGAAACGGTACGAAATTCCTTTCGTTTAAAAAACCGCCTGAGGGTTCATGAATTGATTACAATTGATGGTGTGCATTTTTTGCAACATTCACTTTCTGATAAAGAAGACTATATTATAAGAACAACCAATACCATTTCCTTCCATTTAAAAAAATGGTTGAGCCTTACAGTGGGGCTCACCTATAATAAACTCAATTTTACAGAAGCGGAAAACCTTCTTTTTAACTATGGACTTACCATAGAAAATGTATTCTGATTTCAGGCGCTGAAATTCACCGAAGCAGCAGCTCCGCCTGAACGGCATAGAGCAAATCCTTCACTGGTAATTTTGACCAGAGTGAACCTTTCCTGCTGATGCAATTCCACCAAACCCTGTTTGGCCAGCTGGTGAATATGTTCCAGGATAGTATCCCATGGAAGAAACTGACGCACAATAATTTGCGCCGGTTTGCAGGGATAACTCGTAGGATCGGGGTCGTCCTTTACGATCGTATAAATGGTTTGGAGAGTGGAATAGGGATGATCCATATATATCCCAAAATAAGTTGATAAGTCCGAACCAGAAAACAAAGTTTTCAACATTTTATCCTTCTCCCACTTCATTTCCTCCAGAACGGTCTCCCTCTCTGCGTTTGAACAAATCCAGGTCAGTTTTGCCGAACCGGTAGCTGAATGTCAGTCGCAGGGTTCTTACGTTCCAACGGCGATAGGAATCCTGGTAAAAGTTTTCCGTATCTGTAATACTTCCAAAACGACGGCTGTTAAAAACATCGTTTACATTGAATGTAAGGGTGCCGGCATTGTTTTTCAGGAAGTCTTTCCGGATAGCAAAATCCATGTAATACTGTTCCTTTGTTTTACCCTGTGGCATAACCCGGGGAGATTCATATTCACCTGATAACTGGAAGGAGAAATTATTGAAAAATTTACTGTCCGGTTGAATGACTTTATAATTTACCATCATCTTGGTACTCCAGTTAAAACCGGTATTATTCAGATTGATTCCATTCACCTGAGCTTTTACATCGCGGTATTGTGCATTGAAATTTGGCGTGAAATCAAAACTGTTTCCAATTCTTTGCTGCCAGGTAATTTCCACTCCCATTCGGTTGGTACGGTCTGCATTGATGAAGGTGTTCAGGATTGCATTGGGATCAATGGCTGCATTGCCCAGGGCATCATACTCTTCAGTAGTAAGTGTATCACTGTACATGGTAATATCTTCCGTGTTATTTCTGAAATAACTGGATACCAATACATTTCCTGTAGTGTAGGTGCGATTATAATTCAGTTCAAAAGAGTTGGTGAATTCTGGTCTCAATTCAGGATTTCCTTTGCGAATATTCAGCGGATCTGTGATGTCCACATAGGGATTGATCTGCCAGAAATTCGGGCGTCGTATCCTCCTGGAGAAATTAAGTTGAATATCACTTCCATCTTTTACAGAATAAGTCAGATAAAGACTTGGAAAAAATGCATTCAGCAGGTCTGATCCTTTGGATGGATAATCGTATCCGAATTTACGGGCACTGTCGATGAGTTCCCCTTTAAAGCTCGATTGTTCAACACGTACCCCAGCCTGGTATAATAACTTTCCGATTTTATTGGAATAGTTACCATACACTGCATTCACCATTTCTTTAAAACTGTAATTATTACTTAAAGGCAACTTACTCAAATTGCCCCCCTGGAGGGAGAATACATCCAGTTTGTCTTTTGAATAATTATGATAGGATCTTGCTCCAAATTCCAGTTTGCTATTTTCAGAAAGAGGGTTCACATAATCCGTTTGAAAGGTAAGCTGTGTTCCACTTCCGGTTGATTCATTGATCACCGTATTGGGTGTGGAAATTAATTGTCCCTCAGTATTGTAAAAACGATTTTCAATATTGCCGTCTCCACCATTAGTGCCCGTGTTGAAGGTAACATCAGCTGTCCATTCCTTTTCCGGTTTGGTATAGGTTCTGCGATAATTTAGTTGCGTATTTGCCCGGTTGAATCCAAAATCATCAGTAGAAAAACGGTCACCGGTTTGTGTTGCTTCGCCGTTTGCATTAAAATATCGTTGTTTCTGAACTTCGTCGTTTTCAAATTCACCTTTTACGAATCCCTGTGAAATTGAAATGCTGTTGAACTCATTCCAGTCGTAATCCATACCAAAGCGGACAGAAGAGAATTTGCGATTTCTCTCCCGGTCTGTACGCTGATCGAAAAAATCCGTTATAACACCATTGCTTTTATTTTCGCGATAAGCTTCTCCTTCTGCAATACCACCGGATTGGTTATAATTTCCACTTGCAAAAATGTTGACTTTGTTTTTGCGGTAGTTTAAACTGAGGCCGCCATTGAATAAACTGGGTGTTCCGGCACCAATGGTTGCAACTCCGTTTAATCCGCCTTTCCGGTTTTTCTTCAGAATGATATTAATGATACCGCCCGTACTACCTGCATCATATTTGGCGGATGGATTGGTTATAACTTCCACCCGATCAATATCATCGGAAGGAATCTGTTCCAATGTAAGTATAGTAGGACGACCATTTACAAAGATCTGAGGTGAACTATTACGTAGAGAAATTCCACCATTAACATCAACCGATAAGGAGGGTATCTGACGCATCAGGTCAACTGCATTGCCACCTTTACTGGTTATGGCAGCATCCGCATTAAAAATCCGACGATCTACACCAATTGTCATAAGAGGCTTACGTGCTGTTACAACAACGGTAGCCAGATTGGCCGCTTCAGTTGACAAGCTGATTTCACCCAGATTAAAGTCGTTTATACCATTCAAAATATTAACCGGACGTTCTTCCATTCCAAATCCAACCGCACTGATCTGAACCATAGTGCGAATTCCACGGGGTACAGTTATAACAAACTTTCCTTCCTGATCAGATATGGAAATATTGGATACAGTATCCGGGTCAGCACCTTCCTTGCGGATGGCAGTTAAGGCAGTTATAGACGCAGATCCAACTGGATTGCCAGTCTTCGCATCTTTTATAATTCCTGAAATTTTTATTCTTTCTCCGTCCGGATTTTGTGCATTCGCAAATAAAAACGGCATCATGGCGCATAGCAATAGAAAGCTATACTGGTAAAAAGGGGTCGATTTTCCAGTTATTCTACGTGTCATTGTGCAAAGGAAATCTTTTAAAACTGAAGGTTTCCTTAAATTTAACGGATGAGGTATATAAATCGTTTATTTTTAGTAGCAGGTCTTTTTATAGTACTGTCAAATGGGCAAATATTTGCCCAAACCAGCACAGTGCAGGATGGTTCTGATCGGATAAGCATCAACGTTAGTTCCATGCTGGTGGAAAATCTTCCCAATCCGATTGGATTGGATAATCCGGCTCCAAGGTTCAGATGGAAATTAGAAGCTCAGGATGCTGCTGTCCGTTCCAGTGGATTTGAAATTGAATTGTGTAGGGATACTACTAGAACTGCGCTGCAAACTGAAACAATATATCGCTCCGGTAAACAGGTTTCACCTCTTTTATTTTATCGTTATAATGGGCCAGACTTGCAGCCCTACACAAAATATTACTGGAGGGTACGCAATTATGATCAACAGGGCAGGGCTACTGATTTTTCCTCCTGGGCTAATTTCGAAATGGGCCTTATACATAGTACCAACTGGAAAGGCTCCTGGATCAGCGATGGCAAATCTATCCAGGAAGAAGCCTTGCCTTATTTCAGAAAAGAATTCAAACTAAGTAAAAAAATAAAATCTGCAAGAGCTTATATTGCTGCAGGTGGCTTGTTTGAACTGAGCATCAATGGGAAAAGGATCAGCGATGCATGGCTTGAACCAACCTACACCCGATACGATCGACGGTTGTTGTACTGTACCTATGATATTACATCGGATTTATTGAACGGAATGAACGCCGCCGGAGTTATTCTTGGTAATGGCTGGTATAATCATCAGTCTACGGCTGTTTGGGATTTTGATAAAGCACCCTGGCGTAACCGGCCCTGTTTTGTATTGGATATTCGTGTAGTTTATGAAGATGGAAGCGTAGAAACGATTTCATCCGGGCGCGATTGGAAAACTCAAACAGGTCCGATTATTTTCTCCAGTATTTATACTGCTGAACATTATGATGCCCGCCTTGAATTAACCGGTTGGGACAAATCAGGGTATTCAGATACGGCCTGGAAACAACCTGCTTTGAGATCGGCTCCTGCTCCGTTAATAACAGCACAGAATCTGCATCCGATTCGCAGAGTGGAGGAAATAAAAGCAAGCTCCGTTAGAAAATTCAATGATACCGTATATGTTGTTGATATGGGCCGAAATATTTCCGGTGTTACAAAAATCAGCGTAAAAGGAGAATCAGGTACAGAGCTCCGTATCCGGCACTCCGAACGTCTGTATGAATCCGGTCGCACCGATCTGTCAAATATCGATGTACATTATCGCCCGGTTGGTGATAGAGATCCTTTTCAAACAGATATTTTTATTCTTTCCGGAAAAGGAGAGGAGGAGTTTTCTCCAAGATTTAATTACAAGGGGTTTCAATATGTGGAAATTAAATCAAGTAAACCAGTAGTAATAACCAAAGAGTCAGTGGTAGCTTATTTCATGCATTCGGATTTGCCTGCAGTGGGCTCTGTAACAAGCTCAAATCCTGTATTAAATAAGATCTGGTCGGCAACCAACAATTCCTACTTATCCAACATGTTTGGCTATCCAACCGATTGTCCGCAAAGAGAAAAAAATGGGTGGACGGGTGATGCACATATTGCCAGTGAAACGGGCCTGTTTAATTTTGACGGAATCACGGTATATGAAAAATGGCTGCAGGATCATTTGGATGAACAACAACCAAACGGTGTATTTCCTTCTATTATTCCGAGTAATGGCTGGGGCTATGAATGGGGAAACGGGCCCGATTGGACCAGCACCATCGCCATTATTCCCTGGAATATTTACCTGCATTATGGTGATACAACGCTTCTGGCAAGAACCTACGAATCACTGAAGCGCTATGTTAATTACATAGAAAACATCAGTCCGGATGGGATTTGCACCTGGGGCCTCGGAGACTGGGTTCCGGTAAAATCTAAAACTCCGGTAGAGTTTACTTCAACAGCTTATTATTATACCGATGCGCTGATACTTTCCAAATCAGCTTTATTATTGGGAAAAGCAGATGATCATATACGTTATGCTGCACTCGCAAAAAAAATCTTTACTGCCTTCAATAATAAATTCTGGAATGCATCTGCAGGTATATATGGAACCGGATTGCAAACTGAACTTAGCGTTGCTCTTCACTGGAAGCTGGTGCCGGATACATTGGTATATAAGGTAGCTGCTGCTCTGGCTGATCGGGTTATAAAAGATGGCAGACAGATTGATGTGGGATTATTGGGAACCAAAACAATTTTAAATGCATTGAGTGATAATGGTTATATAGATCTTGCATACGAACTGGCAGCTCGTGAAACATTTCCGTCCTGGGGATGGTGGATAAAAAATGGCGCGACTACACTCTTTGAAAACTGGCCAATCAATGCTGCATCGGACATCTCAATGAACCATATCATGTTTGGTGAAATAGGCGCCTGGATGTATAAGGCACTGGGAGGAATAAAAACTTCGGAGGCAGCACCAGGTTTTCAGGTAGTCAATTTAGAACCCTGTTTTCCTAAAAAACTGGATCGCTTTTCCTGCAAGCATGAATCAGTAATGGGTACTATTGAATCGGGCTGGGAAAGAAAGGGCAGCAATATTCAATATGTTGTTACCATTCCACCCGGCTCCATCGCCCGATTGCGGGTTCCGGCAATGGGAAATACGGCCATCCGGTATATTGAACTGGGATCCGGTACCCATCGCTTTAACTGGAAAAATTTATAAACGTGATTTTTTTACGCCTTCCACTGTTATTTTAACCGGCAAAATCAAACCCTGGGAATCAAATTTCATTTCATCGATACAGGTTTCTCTTGAATTACCGTCGGTTTCGGTTAAGGGCCGGCGGTGATAAACTATATAATACTTATCTGTTCCCGGATGGTGAATGACGGAATGATGACCGGCACCGGTGGCGATAGCCGGATCCTGCTGAAGAATTTTACCGATTCGTTTAAAAGGCCCGAGCGGTGAATCTGCAATGGCATAGGCGACACTATAATTCGGACCTGTCCAGCCGCCTTCGGACCACATAAAATAATATTTCCCGTTGCGCTTGAATACAAAGGGACCTTCAACATAATTTTCCGGGGTAATTTCTTTAAAAGTACTGCCATCTTCAAAGGGAAGAAAGCCGCTGAAATCATTGTTTAACCTGGTGATATTACAATGGCGCCAGCCACCATAATACATATAATGCTGTCCATCCTCATCGCGAAAAACAAATTGATCAATGGGCTGGGCTCCATTATGAAAACGGTCTACCAGGGGTTTGCCCAAATGATCGTTAAAAGGCCCGGCAGGATGATCTGCTACAGCTACACCAATTCCGCCCAGCTCTTTATCAGACTGTATATCATTGGCTGCAAAGAATAAATAATACTTCTTGTCTTTTTCAATAATGGATGGAGCCCAAACGGCGCGTTTGGCCCATTTTATCCGGCTTGTATCGATAATTCGAGGATGCTTAACCCATGTGCGAAGGTCTTTGGATGAGAAGGCATCCATAAAAACCTGCTTATTATACGGAGCTGAATAGGTTGGGTATATCCAGTATTCTTTACCAAAAATGATGGCTTCAGGATCAGCATACCAACCTGGAAAAACAGGATTTCCACTGAAATTTGCTGGCTTTTTTACCTTCTGGGCGATTGCTGTTTGCCCACTTAAAACGGTCAGAACGAATGCGATACGTACAATAGTTTGCATATGGCAAACTACAAAATGCAGATCAAATTACCCGTACAAATTTGCCCGCTTCAGTAGCCTGGCGAATAATATCCAAATGGTTATCAGATTTTCCAGCTACCACCACCAGTTCAATATTTTCATCTTCCAGAATTTCTGACAGATTGCCTACTACCTCAACTCCAGGATACCAGGATTCTGCCAATCCTGTAGTAAGGTCCTGCTGGGCCAACACTTTTTTTAGTTTGTAGCCATGGTCAATGCTACCGGTGCTTAATAATATGGGCATTTCCAGTTGCTGGGTGGCGATCAGTCCGATGTATTTAAATGTTGACATAATTCGTATTAAACGTGTAAAATTTACACTTGCAAAGATAGCTATTCTCAAAAGAATGGCTAAACATTGAGGTTGATTTTATCCTGTTAAATAGCTTTATGCTCCATGTCTGTAGCCAATTCAGGCAGGTTTTTTGTCTTTATCACCCAATCCGGCACTCATTTTCAACCCCTCAAACAGGGTTTTCCATACTAAATTGAAGAAGGATTTGGTAGGAACCCGCTCATTTATTACCTCAAATTCGTGTGGATGCCGGTCATCAAACCGGTTATGGTTCCTCACAAGAAGTTGGTTCGCAAGCAGGGTAAGCAGGGGGCGTTTGGCTGTTTCGCCGGAATTTTTCTCTTTTAGCAAATCAATTTTTAAGTCCTCATAAATAAATAATACCCGCCCAGTTGCCTTCAGATCGGTTCCCTTCAGGTTAAATTCAAGTTTTTTAGCCTTTCCTGTGCGTATTTCCACATTTGTAAGAGGCTGTATGATTGGGTTTATAGCGGTAAGGTCAAATGGCTGTAGGTTACCATTGACAGAAAATTGACCATTTTTACCGGGAGGAAAATAAAATCGGGCATGCAACGGAATTTTATCCATCAGTCGTGCTGTTAAATCAAGCCGTAGGCTACCTATAGTTTCAACACCTTTCTGAATAGGACCGGCGTTTCCGTTAATGTAACCAAAAACCAGCTTTCCCACATCTGTACCGTCCTTGTTTTTCTCCCTATATTCTATTCTCCCGTTTTCAATCTGCATAAGGGGAATATCCAGTCCGGGTGGTAACTGTTGTATCAACTGGTGTGGATTTTTTCCAATTTTTGATTGGGTTGCAGGAGGCCGGCTCCGGTCATTGAATATTTTGAGAGTGGGTTCCTTAAGTACGATCAAAGGAGTCCTGATTATACTGTCTTCAAGAAAAGAACGTACATCGACCGAGTCAATAACTATTTCGGGTATACTACAATGATAGATATCCTGTTGTACAGGCGTTTTTCCTGCCAAAGCTTCCAGATTGTTGCCTGCGCTGGGACTAACCCTGATTTTACTGATAATGGCCTGAATATGGTCAGCACCTTTCAAAATCAACTGATCTGCGTTTAATTTATATTGTTTATTTGCCAGGTCGAGTTCAATATTTTCAATGGAGAGCCGGAATCCTCCAGCTGGAAGCGGATTTCTGGCATTGGTTTGCAAACTGTCTGTATGAAAATCATAAAGATCCAGGTGAACAGATTGGACTTTTGTTTGTCCTTTTTTTCGATTGGTATAGATGATGTCAAGTTGTGAAAGCTGTATAGAATCCACTTTTAGTCCGCTGAGTGCCCGTTTTTTCCGGTTTGATTTTTTAACCGGAACAACCGTATTCAGGTTTTTTCTGGTATCAGTACCTTGTTGAATTTCCAATTTTCCTCCTGATATGGCGATGGTGGAAAGTTCGAGCAAGCTGGATTCCAATAAGGAACTGACTGAAACATTTTTTATGATCAGATTTTCAAAATGAAAACGATAATGGGTTGCATTATTGGTGTCTGCACGGATTGGATCAAAAACAAGCTCACTGATCGTCAGGGTTTCTTTATCGGGATCAATTTTCAGGGTTTCCATCGACAAGCGATACCTGCCATCCGTTTCCTCGGTAACCCAATTGGTTAATCTGGATTTTAATTCTTCAGAAAGATCAGTTGATTTCAACCAATAACGAAAAAGTCCGACTCCCAGCAGAATCAGCAAAACTGCGATAGAGAGAAAAATTATCGGACGACGTCCTAACATCCTACTACCCCCAGGAGCCAATAAAGAATCACGAAAACGACAATGGTACCAAGGCAACCACCACCCCATTTGTAAGCGCCGTAACCAGCCAACAGTGTTCTAAGCCAATCTTTCATATGCGGTATTTAAAGTTAATGGAAGTTGTTATTAAAAAACAGTGCCAGCACGAAGGAAGGGATTACCCTTTAGACTAAGTTACAGATAATAGAATTTTAACACATGGTAAAATTGTATTCGAGATTGGGAATTTAGCATAGGTATTTACCCAGGTTAAACTAAAATTCCTGCCGGCATTGTAGTAAATTTGATAAACGACCATAAGCCATAGAAATGAGGAGAAATATATTGGTCGCTGTCTGTATTCTGATTGTAGCAGCGATTGCTTTTACTGCCTGCCTGGACAGTGCCGCAGAGGGGGGAATTCCTTCTGGAAAAATTAGCTATAACTATCATGTCCGGCCCATTCTTTCCGATAAATGTTTTAAATGCCATGGACCGGATTTAAATAAAATGGAAGCCGGGCTTCGCCTGGATCTTCCTGAATTTGCATTTGCCCCTTTGAAAGAAACAAAAGGCGCATTTGCACTGGTTCCCGGAAAACCGGAGGAGTCAGAACTCTATAAAAGAGTGATATCTACCGACTCCGCCATTATGATGCCAACTCCTGATTCACATCTTGGATCTTTATCGGAAGTGGAGACCGGGATTATCAAGAAATGGATTGAAGAGGGAGCGGTTTATGAGCCCCACTGGGCATTTGTACCTCCGGTAAAAGAGGAAGTTCCAAAGCCGGATCCTGAAAAGAACACCAATGAAATTGATTATTTTATACAGGCAAAGCTGAAAGAGAAAGGCCTTTCCATGAATGAAGAGGCTGATAAGGAGCGATTGCTGAAAAGAGTATCCCTGGATATTACTGGCTTACCGCCTACAGAAGCATTGATGAAGCAGTTTCAAAATGACGCGTCGGAAAATGCATACGAAAAACTCGTGGAAACCTTGTTGGCATCTCCCCAATATGGGGAAAAAATGGCCGTTCACTGGCTGGATGTTGCCCGATATGCCGATAGCTACGGTTACCAGGACGATAATGTTCGTACACAATGGCCCTGGCGCGATTGGGTGATCAAGGCATTCAATGAAAATATGCCCTATGACCAGTTTGTTACCTGGCAGTTGGCTGGGGATTTATTGCCGAATCCAACCAAAGAACAAATTCTGGCTACAGCTTTTTTCCGCAATCACAAATACACAGAGGAGGGCGGAGTTATTCCGGAAGAATATCGCATTGAATATGTATTGGATAAAACAAAAACCTATACAAAAGGATTATTGGGATTGACTGCTGAATGTGCCCAATGCCATGATCATAAATACGATCCCATTTCGCAAAAGGATTATTTCAGTCTCTTTGCCTTTTTCAACAGCACCTATGAAATAGGTTACGAAGGGGATATTTCTGTTTCGAAACCTGCAAAGAATCCGATTCTCAAACTGACAGAAGAAGAGTTGAAAACAACGCTCTCCTTTATTCATCGTGAAGATACTGGTTCCTTAATGGTCTCTGTTATGGGTGAAATGGATACTATCCGTCCTACCTATGTACTTAACCGTGGGGTATATGATCAGCCAACAGAACGGGTGCAGCCTATGGCCCTTCCTGTAGTAATGAAATATGATACCGCTCAGTTGCCCCGCAACCGATTGGGCCTCGCAAAATGGACTACCGATAAGAAAAACCCACTGACCGCCCGGGTATTTGTGAATCAGGTATGGCAGGAATTCTTCGGAAGAGGATTGGTGAAAACCAGTGGCGATTTTGGTATGCAGGGTGAACTACCATCAAATCCAGCCTTACTGGACTGGCTGGCAGTTGATTTTATGGAACATAACTGGGATATCAAATACCTGGTTAAAAAAATTGTGAGTTCAGCAACCTACCGGCAATCTGCAGAAATCAGCAAAGAAGCATTGCAAAAGGACCCGGAAAATATATATCTGTCACATGCTCCACGTAACAGGCTAAAAGCGGAATATATCAGGGATCTCGTACTCTCTACAAGTGGTTTGCTGGTTCCTACCATTGGCGGACCAAGTGTTAAACCCTATCAACCGCAAGGGCTTTGGGAAAATGCAACATCCGGAAGGGGGGAGTTGGCAACCTATAAACAGGACAAAGGCGAAAAATTGTATAGAAGAGGAATGTATACGTTTATCAAGCTTACCGTGCCGCCACCATCCATGGTGCTCTTTGATGCAAGCAACCGTGATCAATGCGAAGTGACAAGACTGCAAACCAATACCCCGCTGCAGGCATTGGCCATGATGAATGATCCAACTGTACTCGAAGCATCCCGGGTTTTTGCTCAAAAATTAGTGGAAGCTAACATCAATGCAGAACCGAATATTGAAATTGCATTCAGGCGGATTATTTGCAGAACACCGGGTACTGCAGAATTAAAAATTCTTAAACGCTACCATGCAGAACAACTGGAATTATTTCGTACCAAACAATTGGATGCGATCACCACTCTTAAAGTAGGAGAGTATCCGCAAAATCCAAAACTTGATCCGGTGGCTCAGGCAGCACTGATGAAGACCATCAATCTGATTTATAATATGGAAGAGGCAATCGTAAAATCATAAGTATGGAGAAAGAACAATATCAACATCACCTTAATATGAACCGGCGACGTTTTTTGAGTCGCATGAGTCTGGGTATCGGTTCGGTTGCACTCGGCTCTCTGCTGATACCCGATCTTTTCTCAGGAAAAGATACGGAAGAAGCCATTATGCAGCGATTACCTCATTTTGCTCCAAAAGCAAAAAGGGTAATCTATCTCTTTCAGAATGGAGCTCCATCCCAGCTGGATTTATTCGATTATAAGCCTATGCTCAATGAGCGCTTTGGAGAAGATCTGCCTGCATCTATCCGGATGGGACAGCGATTAACCGGAATGACCGCAGAGCAATCCAAATTTCCGTTGGCAGGGTCTACTTTCAAATTTTCTCAATATGGACAGGCAGGTGCCTGGATCAGTGAATTGCTCCCTCATACTGCCAGCGTGGCGGATGATATCTGTTTTGTGAAAAGCATGTTCACCGAAGCTATTAACCATGATCCGGCCTTAACATTCTTTCAAACAGGAGCGCAGGTTGGGAATCGTCCAAGTATGGGGGCCTGGTTAAGTTATGGCCTGGGTAGTGAGAATATGAACCTGCCTGCTTATTGTGTATTACTGTCTAAGGGAAAAGGAAATGGGCAGGGCGTTTATTCGAAACTCTGGACAAACGGATTTCTCGATTCAGTACATCAGGGAGTTCAGTTCAGCAGCGGTGAAAATCCGGTACTTTATCTCAACAACCAGGAGGCTATAACAAAAATGGATCGCCGTAGCATGCTGGATCAGCTGACCGCGCTTAATGAAGAAAATTTCAAAGCCTTTGGAGATCCTGAAATAAATGCGAAAGTGCAACAATATGAAATGGCTTATCGCATGCAAACAGCAGTTCCTGAAGTAACCGATTTATCCAAAGAGCCGGAATCAATTATTAAGTTATATGGACCGGATTGCCTGGTGCCGGGTACCTATGCTGCCAATTGCCTGCTGGCAAGAAAACTTTCGGAGAACGGGGTTCGGTTTGTTCAGTTATACCACCAGGGATGGGATGGACACGGTAACCTGCCGGGTGAAATACGCGGACAGGCATTGGATACTGATCAGGCATCGGCTGCTCTGATTACAGATTTGAAACAACGTGGATTGTTGGATGAAACCCTGGTTATCTGGGGTGGAGAATTTGGCCGAACCAATTATTGCCAGGGACCTTTGCAAAGAGATAATTACGGTCGCGACCATCATCCCCGCTGCTTTACTATCTGGATGGCAGGAGGAGGGATTAAGCCTGGTGTTTATGGTGAAACGGATGAATTTGGTTATAATATTGTACAAAACCCTGTGCATGTAAATGATTTTCACGCTACCGTTATGCATCTGATGGGGCTGGATCACGAACGATTAACATTTAAACACCTTGGTCGCCGGTATCGTCTTACAGATGTTGCCGGTACTATAGTTAAAGATATCATTGCTTAATGCGGACCTGGAAAACTCTCCTTTACAACCTGGCTTTTGCAGCCAATACTTTACTGCTGTTTTTTGTGCTTGCCGAACAATGGGTGGTGGTTCCGGCATGGTTGCAGGTAGCCGGAAGAATGCATCCTTTGCTGTTGCACTTCCCCATCGTATTATTATTACTATGTCTGGTACTGGAATGGCTACCCTCTTTTAAAAACAGTGAATCTCTATTGGACGGACTTTGGTTAATTACCCTGAATCTGACGGTTTTTTCAGCTCTTTTTGGCTGGATTCTGTCTAGGGAAGAAGGGTATACCTCCGAAACAGTCAGCTGGCATAAATGGGGAGGCGTGTTTTTATCAATTTTTGCGTTGGGCTGGTATCATCTTCGACGAATAATTCAAAGTAAAAAAATTGTGCTCTCCCTCTCCAGTTCAACTATGCTTTTGGCGCTTATTATCACTGGTCACCAGGGAGCTGTGCTTACGCATGGAGATGACTTTATTCTTGCACCAATGAAAGATCCGAATTCAGGTCCTCCTGTTGCATTTGAAGATGCCATTGTATTTGACCATGTGGTTATGCCAATTCTGGATGCTAAATGTGTTGGTTGCCATAACAGTGGTAAAGCCAAAGGAGATTTGATAATGGAAACAGCTGCTACGCTTTTACGTGGTGGGAAAAACGGATTATTATGGGATACGACTGCAAAAGAATATGGCCTTTTATTACAGCGGGTTCACCTTCCGATGGATCATAAAGAACATATGCCTCCCAAAGGAAAACCGCAATTGACTGAAGATGAAATTGCCATCCTGTATCACTGGATTAAAGCAGGTGGTGATATGAAGATTAAACTTTCAGCAATTCCTGAAACAGACAGCATTCGTTTACTCACGGCCTCTCTTTTCAAATCGCAGGATGAAAGTTCCTATGCATTTGCGGCAGCTTCGGAGTCAACGATTGAAGAATTGAATTCCCATTACCGCATGGTACAGCCGATTGCTGCCGAATCACCGGCATTGGAAGTGAATTATTTTGGCGCCAGTCAGTTTAAACCGGAACAGTTGAAAGATCTGTTGAAAATCAAAGATCAATTGGTTTCACTTAACCTCAACAGAATGCCGGTTTCTGATGCCGACCTTGAGCTGCTAAAACAGTTTCCTGAACTCCGTAACCTGAACCTTTCTTTTACTTCCATCACTGATAAGTCGTTGCCGATTCTCCAACAGATAAGTTCTTTACAGGAATTGAGTGTTTCAGGTACAGAGGTGACTAAAGCTGGCCTGGCTAAATTTCCCATGCCGTTGAAAAGTTTGTATTGCTGGAATACCGGAGTAAGTGCTGCTGATCTGCCTGCACTTAAAACGATTTGGGGAGAAACCAGGTTGGAGACGGGCTTTACCGGAGATACTATTATGATTCAACTGAATGCGCCTATTGTTCAGAATGAAGAGCAGATTTTCAGTCAGCCTTTTGAGCTAAAGCTGAAACATTTTGTACAGGGGGTCGATCTTCGCTATACGCTCGATGGAACCGAACCGGATAGTCTGACATCGCCAGTATATAAATCGCCGGTTACAATATCCTCAACCACTCAGGTAAAAGCAAGAGCCTTTAAAAAGGGATGGATAAGCAGCACTACAGTAAACAGGCAATTTTTTGGCTCCGGAGGAAAACCTGATTCAATTCGTCTGGCAACGGCTCCGGATCCATCCTATAAGGGAAATGGAGGAGCTACACTGATTGATGAAATAAAGGGAGATGGGAATTTCAGAAGCGGGAAATGGTTGGGTTATATGCACAATAATATGGAAGTATGGGTTGAATTCAATGAACCCAAATCGATCAAAAACCTTTCAGTCAGCACGCTTATAAGTATCGGAAGTTATATCATGCCACCAGCCGAAATCCAGGTGTGGGGAGCAGAAGCAGCAGGGACATTAAGTATGGTGGCGCGTGAACGGCCTGTACAACCTTCCAAAGACACGGCTCAATTTGAAAAAATATATTCCCTTCCTCTTGGAGAAAAAATGTATAAACGATTAAAACTGGTAATCAAACCCGTTGCCTCTTTACCTAAATGGCATCCGGGAAAAGGGGCTCCCGGATGGGTATTCGTGGATGAGTTGTTTTTTGAGTAGTGAATGGTGAATGGTGAATAAAAAAAGAACCGGGAATAAGTGATCCCCGGTTCAGTGGCTGGTAAGCGAATAGCAGTAAGATTTGGTCAATTAGTAGATAACGTTTTAATATCCACCTGTTATATAAGACTGCAAGACATTTTGAAATGCTGCGTGAATTTTCATTTTTTTTTAAATAGTTAACAAACTGCATCCTCGAATATCGCTATTATCAACCCGGCCCAGTACTTCAAACCCACCGTCGCTATATAGCTTACCCATATCGTCGGTTGCTATAAAACAACAGGAATCCAGATTGGCAAGGTCTATTACATTAATTACTCCATTGATAATCAGTTGTTTGGATCTATTTGAGGAATCCGGCGCTGACAGAATTTGAAGCGGATCATCTTCCTCCCGTAATAGAATTTTCATCCAGTCCGGACAATAAAACTTTCCATCATCACCACAATAGGCCTGGGATAATAATTCTGTCATGCCGTATTCAGAATGAATGCTGGCACCCGGAAAATTGGCTGCCAGTTGATCATGCAAAGCTGCGCGGGTAATTTCCTGCCTTCTTCCCTTCATTCCACCAGTTTCCATAATTACAGTGTTATTCAATGGCATTGGATGAGATTCAGCAAAATCAAGCAAGGCGAAAGTGACACCAAAAAGAAGGATTTTCTGTCCTTTTTTTTGCAATCTTTCGAGTGTTTCAGCCAAACGATCGTGGTCGTACAAATAAAATCCGCTATCCGGATGGCCACTCATACGGATCAGTTCATCCACCATTACTACCAGACTGGAATGTTGCCGTTCCAAATAAGAAGGCAGTAGGCCGATTATACACCAGTTTCCAGGCGGACCATAAAACTGCTGGAAGCAACGGGTAAAACTTTCCCGGTAAACAGCCATCTCCCGGACAAAATGTCGACTGTTTATTTGTCCGGTTGTACCACTGCTTTCAAACCATTCTTCCGGTTCATACAGGCCGGTTTTGATTTCCATGGATTTAAAAAAACGAATAGGTAAAAAGGGGATATCTTCAGGGTGCTTTACCCGATCGGGGCTGCGTCCTATACTATCGGAGAACCTTTTGTAAACAGGGTTGTTCTGGTATTGGTAACTATAGATATCCAGAACCAGATTTGTTTGCTGGTTAACTTGATTTGAAAAAATTTTATGAATCAATTCACTGCGCATGTTAGGTAAATCAGCCGGTAGTTGATAAATTCGTTCACAATATAGAAGCTTTATGTTTAGGAAACTGGTACCCCTTATATTGATTATTGTTGTGGTTGCGGCCTGCGGCAAAGATAATTTCAATACCAAACCAAGCCTCAAATTAAAGAATCAGAGTAGGATTGTGCCTGCGGATAATGAAGCTGTTTTCTTCGTAAATGCGGAATATACCGATAAGGAAGGGGATCTTTCCGGTATACGGGATTCCTCCATCTATTTTCAGGCAGTTCTGTTAAATGTACGGTCGGTTATTGGGGGTCCCACTTACCCGGCGGCCTATGCCTCTTTACCTGAATTTCCGGATAAACGCAGCGGAGAAATTGAATTAAGACTTGATCGTTTTGCCTATTATAAACAAATTCAGGCGAATCAGGGGGGTACAGATGCAAATGATACCATTGTAGTTCGCATAGCCATCAAAGACAAGGCTGGAAATATCAGCGATACATTAACTTCTGATCCTATTATTCTGCTGGGACAGTAGATTTGCAGCATGCGGAAGCTCGCAGATTTTTTTTTATTTAGCGCAATTTTTATTGGCCTTTGTGCTGTTGCACTATGTTGGGAAACCAATCTGTTATTGGGCTTGAAATCCAGTCATTGGTCATTGTACTGTTTTGTATTTGGCGCAACCTTGTTGCAGTACAACCTGCATTATTTTTTTAAGAAAGCGCATGCGTTTAAAAGTGAACGGCAGGACTGGTCGATTCAAAACCGGCTAACACAAAAAATATTAATAGCTGCCGGACTTCTTTTGGTAATCCTTAGTTTATTCTGGCTGGAGCCAAGGCATTTTGTGGTGCTTGCTGTATTGGCGATACTTGCCAGTTTATATTCCTTCCCCTTACTGCCATTTGTAAATAAACCGCTCAAGGAATTTGGACTATTAAAAATCGGTCTGCTTTCTCTTGAATGGACCCTGGTTACCGTCTGGTTTCCGGCTGATCAGCAGGGAATTGATATGACCAGTTATTGGCTTGTTTTTTTGCGTCGCTTCCTGTTCATGTTTGTGCTTTGTCTCCTGTTTGATATGCGGGATCGTGAACTGGATGCCACCAATGGTATCAGGACAATTCCGGTGCGCATGGGTGTTAGTAAGAGTTATCGGCTTGCGGATATTATATTGCTGATTTTTGTTTTGATTTCGTTAATTCAGTTGATTCGAACAAGCGATTTTCCGTTTTTCCATGCAATGTTGCTATCCGCTCTGTTAACCCGCTTTGTTATCCAATTGACAAAAAAGTTTGATAACGATTATATTTATCTGGCCGGTATTGATGGTATGATGCTGGTTCAAACCGCATTGGTGGCAATTGGAACGATCTAGGCTTTATCTTTGAAATAATAAATTGTGGCTTCTATGGCAAAAGCAAAAAAAGAAAAGAAGAGCGAGTCAATCCTTACAGAAAAATCGCATGCATTCATGCGCAATTACCTGAATACTCCAAGTCCGGTTGGCTTTGAATCCGGTGGTCAGCGGGTTTGGCTGGATTACCTGAAACCCTATGTAGATACTCATTTTGTAGATCCTTATGGAACAGTAGTTGGTGTAATTAATCCGGATGCTCCGTTTAAAGTTGTTATTGAGGCCCATGCAGATGAAATAAGCTGGTTTGTCAATTATATCAATGCAGAGGGACTAATTTATCTTAAACGGAATGGGGGAGTGGATCATCAGATTGCACCTTCTCAACGGGTATTTATCCATGGTAAAAAAGGCCCGGTAAAAGCAGTTTTTGGCTGGCCGGCAATCCATACCAGATTATCCAATCCTGATCAAAAGGAACCTGCTGCAAAAGTGGATAATCTTTTCCTTGATAGTGGTGCAAGATCCAAAAAAGAAGTGGAAGATTTAGGCATTCATGTAGGCGCGGTTGTTACCTACCAGGATGGATTTGACGAGCTGGCTAATGATTATTATGTGGCTCGTGCATTTGATAACCGGATCGGTGGAGTAATGATTGCTGAAGTAGCCCGATTATTAAAAGAGAATAAGAAAAAGCTCCCCTATGCACTGTATGTGGTGAATGCAGTTCAGGAGGAAATCGGATTACGTGGAGCGGAGATGATCGCCCGCAGAATCAAACCTGATATTGCTATTATAACAGACGTTACCCATGATACTTCTACTCCCATGATCAGCAAAATTATTGAAGGTGATGTGGTTTGCGGTAAAGGACCTTCCCCAACCTATGGTCCGGCGGTTCACAATAAATTACTTGCTATTGTACAGGAAGTGGCAGAAAAATCCGGCATCCCTTTGCAGATGAGAACAGTTAGCAGAAGTACCGGAACAGATACGGATTCCTTTGCATATGCCAATGATGGGTGTCCGTCTGTTCTTATCTCCATTCCCTTGCGCTATATGCATACGACGGTGGAGATGTTGCATAAAAATGATATTGAGCAAACCATCCGTTTGATGTATGAGACCCTGTTGACACTGACGCCAAAAACAAATTTGAAATACCTATAGGAGGTGAAAGGTCATCCCCATTTGATGGTATCCCTTAGCATTCGAATAAAATGATCGTGCATAACGCAATTGGAATCGGTTAAGTAATACGCCGAGTCCCATGGAAAAGCCGGTTAATCCATTGGTAGTATTGGGAATAATCAATTCTCTTCTGCGCAGGTGATTGTATCCAATGCCTAGTTCAATTTTGTCTGCAATGAATGCCTGAGCCCCTAAAACAACATGCTGAAAAATCTGATCAGCGGTGCTGATACTGCTGTCGGGTTTAAATAATACCAGCCTATGTAAATCCCTGAGCGTTACAGAAAATTGCAAGGGTGCGTTATTTAATCGCTTGGTTATTCCAAGCTGCAGGTCAAAAGGTAAATTTTCTATGCCTTCATTGGTAAAGGAGCTGAGCTGTGTGCCCATATTTTTCATAACAAGTCCGGCTTGAAACTGACTTGCACTATCAAAATAGGTTAGGCCAATGTTAATTGCTAAGGCACTTGACCGATAGGCCCCATAATTTGATTGAATAAACTGCAGGGAAGTTCCATACTGCCATTTTTCAAGATATTGCCTGGATGCAGCAACCTGAATCTGGTAATCACGTGGTTGAATAGTGCCAAACTGGTTCCCTGATGGGTCTGTTTGTTGTATGCTTCCATATCCGATATATTGCACATGTGCTGCAAAACTGGTAGTTATTTTTTCTTTGTAAAATGCAGCTCCCAGATAATATTGTTTTACGCCCGCTGGCATGGGAGTGAAACTGAGTGATAGCTGGCTATGATGATAGGGTCTTAGCAAAGCCGGATTTGCATGAGCTAAACTTAAATCCCTGCTTATCAGGCTGACATTTTCACCACCTATTGAGGTTTGTTGTGCTGAAATAGGTAACCTTAGAAATGAATAAATTGCCTGTCCGCCTGCATTCTGTGCAAAAAGAGTAGATCCTGCTCCCAAACAGATCAATAAGAAAACCATAAGAGAGAGGAAATTCTGCAGTTTCATGTACTTGGCTCACTTGAATGGGTAAAATAAAGAAAATCCCCCATTGATATGGGGGATCATTAACCCTAAAACAACCAACATGAAAAATTTCAATCGTATTTATTACAATGAAATAGTTGGATTGTTTAAAAAATTATACTAAAGCGAGGTCGATTACCTGCTGCATCTGTTTAACGTAATGAAAGTTTAAACCTTTGATAAAATTAGGATCGATTTCCTCCACGTCTTTTTCGTTTTGAGAACATAAAATGATCTCTTTAAGTCCGGCTCTTTTCGCAGCCAGTACTTTCTCCTTTATACCTCCTACCGGTAATACCTGCCCGCGAAGTGTTATTTCACCAGTCATAGCCAGATAAGGTTTAACTTTTTTACCGGTAAATGCAGACATGAGTGCTGTCATCATGGTAATGCCGGCGCTTGGTCCATCTTTGGGTACAGCTCCCTCAGGTACATGAATATGAATATTCTTCTTTTGAAAGAGAGTAGGATCAATGCCCAGTTTTTTGGCATTTGCCTGTAAATAGGTGAGGGCTGTGGTTGCACTTTCCTTCATCACATTACCAAGATTACCGGTTAGTTTAAGCTCTCCTTTGCCTTCGCTGAGTGTAGTTTCTATAAAAAGGATATCGCCCCCAACATAAGTCCAGGCTAATCCTACTGCAACACCGGGCATATTGGCAGTTTTATAGATTTCATTGCTGTACCTTGGTTTGCCCAAAATTTCAGTTACATCAGCAATAGTAAGGGGCGATTTTACCTTATTGTTCATCGCCACTTCCTTAGCCATAGAGCGCATTATTGCAGCCAATTGCCTGTCAAGTTCCCGCACGCCGCTTTCGCGGGTATAATCTTCCACCACTTTTTCCAACACTTTATCATTTATACGGATTGATACTTTTCCTAATCCATGTGCTTCCTTTTGTTTTGGAACCAGGTGCCGTTTTGCGATCTCAACTTTTTCTTCCACTGCATAACCACTGAGGTCAATTATCTCGAGACGATCCCGAAGTGCAGGCTGGATATTATTGACATTATTAGCTGTTGCAATAAAAAGCACTTTACTCAGGTCATATTCAAGTTCCAGATAATTATCATAAAAGGTGTTATTCTGCTCGGGATCCAATACCTCCAGCAAGGCCGAGGAGGGGTCTCCGCGATGATCTGCCCCCACTTTATCAATTTCATCCAGAATCATCACCGGGTTGGACGATTTTACTTTCCGGATGGATTGCAGAATTCTGCCTGGCATGGCACCAATATAAGTTTTACGATGACCGCGGATTTCGCTTTCATCGTGTAATCCACCCAATGCCAACCGTACATATTTACGCCCAATGGCACTTGCTATGCTTCTTCCAAGAGAGGTTTTTCCAATACCAGGAGGTCCCACAAAACAGAGAATCGGACTTTTCATATCACCTTTCAGTTTCAATACAGCGATATATTCTATAATCCGTTCCTTGATCTTGTCCATGCCATAATGATCATGGTCGAGAACAACTTTGGCATGTTTCAAATCATAGGAATCTTTGGTATAGTCTTCCCATGGCAGGTCCAGCATCAGATCGAGGTGATTGTAGACAATGCTGTAATCCGGCGTGGAGGGATGCATTCTTTCGAGTTTTTCAATACCTTTCTGGAACATTTCGGCGGCAGTTTTCGGCCATTTTTTTTGTTCCGCCTTTTTCTTCATCTCCTTTATCTCCAACTCATTGCTGTCTCCACCCAATTCTTCTTTGATACTTTTCATCTGCTGTTGCAGAAAGTATTCCCGTTGCTGTTTATCGAGTTCGGTCTTTGTTTTGTTGGTGAGTTTATTTTTTAGTTCGGCAAACTGGAGTTCCCGCTGCAGCAGCTGCATTAATATATCCGCGCGTTCACCAATTTCGTTCGACTGCAGGATTTTCTGCTTTTCATTCAGTTCTGTATTCAGGTTACTTGATACAAAATGGATCAGGAAAGCCGGGTTTTCGATATTCTTGAGAATAATGGCAGCTTCTGAAGGAATATTTGGTGAAAGCTGAATAATCTGAGTTGCCAGATCCTTGATATTAGCAATATAGGCAGCAAACTGGTCATCAACCGGTGCAGCCACTTCTTCCAATAAGCTTACTTTAGCCCTGAAATAGGGATCCTCACTGGTAAAAGATTCCAATTTGAACCGTCGTTTACCCTGAATAATGACGGTAGTGCCGCCATCCGGCATTTTAATCAGTTTCACAATTTTGGCAACTGTTCCTACGGATTCCAGATCAGTTGGGGCCGGATCTTCAACATTGCTGTCTTTCTGCGCAACTACGCCTACCAGTTTTTCATGTTTGTAAGCGTCATTGACTGCTTTGATACTTTTATCGCGTCCAACGGTAATAGGTAAAACCACTCCGGGAAATAATACGGTATTGCGCAGGGGAAGGATCGGTAAGTCTGCGGGGAGCTCCAGATCGGCTCCATCATCGCTTTCATGCTCATTCAGTGGAATTATAGGAATAAAATCCATTTCATCTTCAGGTCTCAAAAAAAAGTTCGTTTGATTCATACTCATCTGTTGATGTGACAAAATAACACATCCTGCCTGTTTTACATAGGGCAGAAGGCAATAGTTTCTAAAGTCAACTATGGTGCCATGCCAGGATTTTGACCAGAATTGGCGGATAGACCTCTTAAAAATGACATATAGTTCGCCGGAGCTATTCAGTCACCAAGAGGCAATCCTTATATTTGCGCCCCGTGGGAGACTGAAGAACCCGCATAAAAAATATTCCATATGTCAGCATTGATGGATCAGTTAGGTGAAACCGTCCGTTATATTCAAAGCCATTGGGCCATAAAACCAGAAGTAGGCATCGTTTTAGGCAGCGGATTGGGTAATCTTGTAGCTGAATTGAAGATTGAAAAGGAAATTCCTTATCAGGATTTACCTCATTTTCCTGTTTCAACAGTAGAAGGGCATAGTGGGAAGCTCATCTTCGGGCAACTGGGTAATAAACAGGTTATTGCCATGTCCGGACGTTTTCATTATTATGAAGGGTATTCTGCAAGTGAAGTTGCTTATCCCATCCGCGTGATGAAGCTCCTGGGTGTTCAGACCCTGTTACTTAGTAATGCGGCCGGAGGAATGAATGCGGCATTTTCAGTTGGAGACCTCATGATTATCCGCGATCAAATCAGCCTTTTTACCGTTAATCCGCTTCTTGGAAGAAACGAAGCAGAATTGGGGCCGCGTTTCCCGGATATGAGTGAACCTTATAATAAAACAGTAATCAAAAAAGCAGTTGATATTGCAGATAAGCTCGGCATTACTGTTCATCAGGGGGTATATGCAGGGGTAACTGGTCCAACCTTTGAAACAAGGGCGGAATACAAATTGCTTCACCTGGCTGGTGCTGATGCGGTTGGTATGAGTACAGTACAGGAAGTGATTGTAGCCCGTCATATGGATATGCAGGTTTTTGCCATCAGCGTTATCACTGATCTCGGGATCCGGGAGGAAGAAAATATAATTACGCACCAGGAGGTTTTGGAAGCAGCAGCTGCTGCTGAACCGAAATTAACCGCCATTTTCAGAGAACTGGTTCAAGCTATCTGATGTATAACAAACTTGTTTATACCGTTGTCCTGATTTGCCTGCTGGGTACCGTTACTGCCTATGCACAAAATCCATTACGCAGATTGCCCGGGATGGGTGGTGGGGGAATGGGAGGTGGTTCAACTCAGGACAGCCTGAAACGTAGGGATAATAATGAGGATTCGATTACTATCTGGTTTCGATACCTGGATACTTCAAGGGCACAACTGCTGGATTCCTCCATCGTTGATTTCTATAAGAGATTTCCAGTACCTGCCAATTATACCTATTTAGGTAACCTCGGACTGGCAGCCCGACCATTGGGATTTAATCCGATTTTGAAAAGTGGATTTGATCCGGGGTTTCATGCCTATGATCCGTATAAATTACGGCTCGATCAGGTTCGCTTTTTTCAAACAACCCGGCCTTATTCTGAATTGAATTATGTATTGGGAAGTTCTGCAGAACAGATCATTAATGTAATGCATACCCAGAATATAAAACCAAATTGGAATTTCGCGATTCAATACAACCTGATCAATAGTTTGGGAGCGTTTAAAAATCAATCGACTAACCATAGCCGCTATTTGTTTAATTCGGATTACACTTCGAAAAACAAACGCTATCATTTGTATTTTGTGGCCCTTTCCAACTCCATGCAGTCCAACGAAAATGGAGGAATTCAGGATGATTATGACTATATGTCTGACCTGGTCAGTTACCAGGAAAGATCCGCCATTCCTGTTCAGTTGGGAGATTATGTGCCGTATCGCCGGAATGTATTAAACAGTGTATTAAATACCGGTAACCGCCAGCGTACCACCACTTATCTGATCCGCCAACAATATGATCTGGGAAGGAAAGACAGCATTGTAACGGATTCTTCTGTAATTCCTCTATTCTACCCAAAATTGAGGATCGAATACAATCTTCAATACAACCGGCATAGATATCGCTATCTGGATCGTCAACCCCAGGATAGCTTTTATATAAAGAACTATGATTTTCTTGTTGACCCTGCAAATGAGTTTACCATCGAAGAATCCTGGAATGATGTGATCAATGATTTTTCTCTGTATAGTTTTCCGGATGAAAAAAACGCCCAACAGTTTCTGAAAGCAGGCGTTTCATTGCAAAATCTTACTGGAATTTTTACAGATGGCAAAAGGACTTTTTATAACCTCTTTATCCACGGCGAATACCGGAATAAAACACGTAATCAAAAGTGGGATTTGGAAGCACAGGGTAAACTTTATCTGGCAGGATACAATAATGCTGATTTTGATGTCAATGCAAGTATCAAACGTTATATCAGCAAGCAGCTTGGCTATATAAAGGCGGGATTTCAGAATGTGAACCGCACCCCTTCTTATATATTTGAACCGGGCAGCAGTTTTAGCCTGGTTGCGCTGCCTTCTTTAAACAAGGAAAATATCACCCGGATTTATGGTTCACTTGATAATCCCTTAAAAAAATGGAATTTGTCGGCCAGTTATTCATTGGTAAGCAACTATACTTATTTTACGGATTACTATAAACCTAATCAGGCTTCTGCTTTATTTAATGTACTTGAAGTCAGCGCTGAAAAGAATTTTCGGATTGGTCGTCGCTGGAACTGGATGGCCAGAGTTCAGTTACAACAGCGGGCAGGGGATGGGCCGGTAAATATGCCGCTGCTGTTTACCCATCATCGCTTTGGATATGAAGGAACACTTGGCTTTAAGAACCTTCGGTTTGCAGCCGGACTGGAGGGACGATATCACACCGCCTATAAAGCAGACTTTTATTCCCCCATGCTTAGTCGCTTTTATTTCCAGGATACAGCTACCTTAAAATTGAATTTTCCTGATATAGCAGCTTATCTGCATTTCCGGATCAGGAGTTTTGCGGCCTACATTCGGGCAGAAAATCTGAATACAGTTACTTCAAAGGATGGAGTGTTCGGATTCTACAATAACAACCTGGCTGCGCCAAATTATCCTCATCAGGGATTAATGATACGGGTTGGGATATTCTGGAGTTTTGTTAACTGACGAAAATCAGGTCTATTTTAACAGTATGAGGTTTTGAATTGTTAAAAAACAGGCTAGCTTTGTGTAGTTGAAAAAAATCTTCACCATATCATTAGCTTTTCTCTATCTGCTGGTTTCCAGCGGTATTCTGATAGAGATTCATCATTGTATGGGGCGTTTTGCAGATGCAAGTCTGCATGTTTTCAGTCATGAACCTGATGCAGGGGAGTGTGGAAAATGCGGAATGCCAAAATCTGAAGAGTACGCCCATTGCTGCAAAGATGAAATCAAGCTGGTAAAAGTGGACGATGACCAGAAAGCCGGTGGCGTTTATTATCAGATTGATGCTCCGGTAGCTGTGGTTCATTCAACACCCTGGACAGAATGGATAAGCCCGGTTCTGCTTCTCGATAAAGAACAGTTTCCGCCTGCTCATGGGCCGCCACAGGCTGTTCTGCCTTCCTTCCAATCTCTTTACTGCATATTCAGGATTTGATAAATTGGATAGCATTCTTACTGGGCATTTTATGTCCAGCCAAAATTACCTATTTATCATTTTTAAGATCTTGAATCATGAAACTTATCACATTAGTATCTATACTGTTTGTAACCACTTTTGCATTTGGTCAGAAAAAAAGCGAATCCATCAAAGTGTGGGGCAATTGCGGCATGTGTAAAAAAACAATTGAAACTGCAGCTAAAACAGCTGGTGCAACCACTGCCGACTGGAATGAAGAAACTAAAGTTCTACTGGTTTCTTATAAAGCAAAGAAAACATCCTCTGATAAAATACAGGAAGCTATAGCTCAATCCGGCTACGATACCGAAAAATTCACTGCCGATGATGCAACCTACGATAAATTGCATGGTTGCTGTAAATACGATCGCAAAACAGCTTCTGTAGATGATGAAAAATCAGCTTGTTGCAAAGATGGAAAATGCACCGGTGAATCCTGTAAAGCCGCCTGTTGTAAGGATGGAGCCTGTGAAAAACAGGGTGATTGTTGCAAAGGGGGGACCTGCTGCAAGAAATAATTTTTCAAACTTTAATTCCTCACGATGAAGCAATTTATAATTGCCTGTTTCCTGGTTGTACTGGGATCAGGTTCCTTTGCACAATTTTCCAAAGCAAGTTTACAGGCGAGTGGACTTACCTGTGCACTTTGCACAAAAGCGATAAATAATTCTCTGGAACAGTTGTCTTTTATTAAATCGGTAAAGCCGGAAATCAAAACTTCCTCTTTTATTATTGAGTTTAAGGAAGGGGTTGCCATTGATATTGATGCACTTCGCAAAGGTGTGGAAGATGCAGGATTTTCTGTAGCAAAATTGCAGCTTACCGGGAATTTTGATCAGTTGGCTGTTCAGTCTGATGAGCATGCTAGTTTAAATGGCAAAACCTTTCATTTTCTGTCTGTAAAAAAGCAGACCCTTTCAGGAGAGCAGGTGCTAACAGTAGTAGACAAGGATTTCCTTCCGGCAAAGGAGTTTAAGAAATACAGCAAATCCAGTTCTATGTCCTGTGTTCAAACAGGGAAAGCAGGAGATTGCTGTAAAAAAGAAGGGTTGACAGCTGACACCCGAATTTATCACGTAACGATATAATTTTACAACAGGTCCGGGATTTAAACCCGGACTATTTTATAAACATATGAAAAAGAGTATCCTTTCTGTTTTTCTTGCAATGATGGTGGCAATTGGAGTTGCACAGCCCAAAATAGGCGATATGGCACCCGAAATAGTGTTGAAAACGATAACAGATAAAGAGGTCCGCTTATCTGGTCTGAAAGGTAAATATGTGCTGGTGGATTTTTGGGCCAGTTGGTGTGCACCCTGCCGGAAATCTAATAAACAATTAGGTCCTGTATATGATCGGTATAAGAAAAAAGGCTTTGAAATAGTGGGCATAAGTCTGGATGAAGAAATAGCTTCCTGGAAGAAAGCAGTAGCTGCCGATAAGATTAACTGGATTCAGGCCCGGGAAGAAGGTGGATGGAATGCTCCTGTTGCATTGGCATGGGGGATTGAGCAATTGCCAACTTCTTATTTGCTGGATAAAACCGGAAGGATTATTTCTATTGATCCAAGTGCTGGCGAAATTGAATTGGTAGTACGCCAGGGTTTAAAATAATAAACATGAAATATATAGGGGGGCTGCTCGGATGCCTGATGGTTTCATTCAGCATTCAGGCCCAGGAATTGTATGTCTTTTCAGATCCGGCTTCGAATTTGCCCGCCAGATCAGTTAGTGCTAAACTTACAGCCAGATTCGCGGATCTGCCGAATTCCGGACAGATTCGCCAGCGCTATATGCCTGAATTGATGGTCGGACTACATAAAAACTGGATGGCCCGGTTGAGTACCAGTTTTTCGAATTTTTATCAATCCGGACAGAAATGGGAGTCGGCAAAACTGTATGCAAAATGGAGATTTTTTTCAGAGGATGGTATTCATCGCCACTTCCGGTTGGCTGCATTTGCTGATGGGGCATTCAGCAGAAATGAATTGGTTTATGATGAAATGAACCTGGATGGTGATAACAGTGGTTTCCAACTCGGATTGATAGGAACACAATTAATGCATAAACTGGCTATTTCCGGCACAGCGAGTTATATGCGGGTGTATGATGAAAAGCTTAAAACCATGCCGGATATGCATGATAAGGATGCCATTGCGTATAGTTTGTCAGCAGGATACCTGTTGTTTCCGAAATCCTATGCCGACTATGAGCAGGTTAATTTGAACCTGTATGTTGAGTTATTGGGAATGAAAGGTTTTGGGCCAGGTATGTATTATATGGATATAGCCCCTGCTATTCAGTTGATTTTCAATAGTTCCACTAAATTTAATCTGGGGGCCAGATGGGAAACAACAGGAAATATGAGCCGGGTTGCCAGGAATAACTATTTTTTGAGTATGGAGTCTACTTTCCTGAATGTACTGAAAAAGCGGAAAAAATAGACTAAAACAGCGGTCGGGGTCGTTATGAAGCATATCCAATTCTTCCTTTATGAAAAAGATCTGTTTTGTAATTGTATGCTTCCTGCCTTTGCTACAGGCTATTGGTCAGCGGGTTGATCTCGATCGCTTTTCTTTTTCAGTGAATTACAGAGAGTTGCCTCAATTTCCATTGGATAGCAGTTTTCGAACCTATGATTTTAACTGCCAGCTTGGTCCATTGATGAAAATGGCAATCGGGAATGAATCTCCGGCTGAGCGGCTTGAAATCCAGGGCTGGAAATGGCTGGCCGCAAATGGACATATTACCGTGCAATTGAAGATGGAAGATCTGATTATAACAAAATCGGATATCAGTCAGCGGGAAGAAATCAAAAAAGACAAAAACGGGAATATAGTCAGTAAAAAAATGTTTTATTCCCCTTTGCTGACTTATACTTATGCAGCCCGGGTAATTATAAAAGACTATACCGGTCGGCAGATTGATGAATACCAGATGGTGAACCGGTCGCAGAATTTTACCTATAAAGGAACAGAATCGGGCTCAAAAATCGGAGCTGCCAATATATTGCTGAATATGGTATTCCTGACCACTCAGGTAAGCCGGGATGTTTTATACAGAACAATTTATCAATTATCGACTAACCTTACCCGTCAGTATGGCTACCTTGAGAAACGAGTTTCCGATATAGTTTGGATTGTTGCTAATAAAAAGCACCCGGAATACAGTCGATTCAGGTCAAACTGGGGTATTATAAAAAATGCACTATTTAAAATAAATACCAACGAGCCGATTGGTTCCATTTGGGAAGAAGTGCAACCTGCAATCGTTTATTTTGAAAAAATTCGCAAACAATATGCAGACACGGATAAGCATGATCGTAAGTTGCGATACGCCTCCCATTTTATATTAAGCAAACTTTATTTTTACCTCGATAAGCCGGAACTTGCTCAGAGAGAGGCTTCTGACCTGATTTTGAATGATTATGACAGTAGGGATGGGCATCATCTGGAGTCGATGGCAAATTATCTTAAAAATGAACTGGCGATAAATAACCGCAATACCCGTTATTTTCCACTTTACACACAAAGCTTTGAAGGACCTCGGAATGTATCCTTATATTCGGGACAGTAAAACCGAATATGCCATTGTTTGCCGGCCTGGACCTGGGTACTACACATACTAAACTCCTGGTGCTGGATGAAAAAGGAAATCTGCTTCATCAGGCAAAAGCTGCTTACACCAAAGGTTTTGGTGCACATTTGGATCCGCAGGAGATTCTGACATTGTCACTTCAACTGTTATTTGAAACATTTTCGAATAAGGATGGTATTGAGGAACTTGTTTATCTTTCGTTGAGTGCAGCTATGCACAGCCTGGTGCTGGTTGATGAAAACTGTTATCCTCTTAATTCAATGACTACCTGGGCTGATACAAGCAGCCAGGATATTGTTGCAAAAAATCGGAAAGAGCCTGTGATTCGAACACTTGTTGCGGAAACAGGAACACCCTTTCATCCGATGACACCGTTTGCTAAATTATGGCAAATTAAGGAAGAACAGCCTGATTTGCTTGCCCGGGTATTTAAATGCATTGGAATAAAAGAATTTATCTGGTACCATCTAACAGGTTATTGGGAAATTGATCATAGTATGGCGGCGGCAACGGGAATGTATGCTCCCTTGCTCCAGGATTGGCATCCTCTTGCATTGGAACTTGCCGGCATTCGAAATGACCAGCTGCCGGAAATTCATCCGGTTGAAAGGCGTGTGGATCGGGGGATATTAAATAAGCCCGGATATCGGTTTGTATATATATTAGGTGGTTCTGATGGATGTCTGGCGCAAATTGGCAGCAGGGCTATGCAGCCAGGTGTTGCAAGTCTGACTATTGGAACCAGTGGTGCTATACGGGTGGTTCTACCTCAGTTTAAATCAGATCCGGATAGTGGCTTGTTTTCTTATCAGCTGGATTCCGATAATTATGTATGTGGAGGCCCCACAAATAATGGAGGAATTGTTCTCCAATGGTGGGAGGAGAAAGTGATGGGAAAAACTGCTCCATTAGGAATTCTGTTGGATCAGTTTGAGAAAGAAGCTGCTTCGGTTCTGCCAGGCTGTGAAGGATTAGTTTGTCTGCCTTATTTTGGCGGAGAGCGTGCTCCTGTCTGGGATGCTTCTTCCAGTGGTATGTTTGCCGGAATCCGGATGAATCATCACCAGGGGCACTTTAAAAGGGCAATGGTGGAAGGTGTCTGTTTTATTTTCAAACAAATATTGGAAAGAATTGAAGAAGTGAATGGTTCGGTTCTGAGAATAATTGCAAGTGGTGGATTTACACAAAGTGAATGGTGGTTGCAGGTAATGAGTGATGTACTTGAACGAAGAATTGAGGTTGGAAAAGAAGATGCCGATGCTTCTGCCCTGGGTGCTATTGGGGTTGGCATGAAATCCGCAGGGGTTATAAGAAATTGGACGGATTTAGAAAAATTACTCCCTTTCAGCTATAAAATGGTGGAACCGGATTCCTCAACTAATACCATTTACCGCAATCAATACCAACAATTTCTACGCTTATGTCACTACTCATAATTTTGCTGGCGCTTGGTTTGCTATTTTGGATGACGCTGAATAAATGGAGTCCCTTTGTTGCTTTGCTTGCAGCCTGCCTGCTTATTGGTTTATTGAATGGAATACCAGTTCCTGATTTGATGCGGGCAATGGAAAAAGGAGTTGGTTCAATTTTGGGAAGCATGGCACTGATTCTTTGCCTGGGTGCCATGCAGGGAAAAGTATTGGAAAAAACTGGGGCCGCAAAAGTTATCAGTTTTTATCTGATGGAAAAATTTGGTAAATCAGGCATTCAATGGGCCGTATTACTGATGGGTTTATTAGTTGGTATCCCCTTGTTTTACAATGCCGGTTTTGTGATACTTGTTCCCTTTGTGTTTACGATTGCCGCCAGTGCAAAAGTACCATTAATGTTTGTTGCTATTCCCCTTTCCGCAGCATTGTCTGTTACCCACGGTTTTTTGCCACCGCACCCCGGACCAGTAAGCCTTGCTTCCATATTCAATGCTTCGATTGGTAAGACCATGTTGTATGGTTTGATTGTAACTGCTCCATTGGTTTGGCTGGCTGGCATACAATTTGGAAAACGATTTCGGAATTTTGGAACTATACCTGTAATGGAGGAAAAAGAAGAGGAGAAAAATGCACTTCCTTCCGTAGGGATAAGTATTGGAATAGCCATTTTGCCGGTTGTTTTGATTGCATTGCCTGCTGTGATTATTCCCTTATTAGGAACTGATTCTGGAATTATCCATTTTGCAAAGGCAATTGGTGATCCAGTTTTGGCAATGCTTGTTTCGGCGATGGCAGCCGGTTATTTTTTATGTATTCGCAGAGGGATAACGATTTCAGTACTCACCCAATATTATGGATCAGCTATTGAAGGAATTGCGGTTATCATGATGGTAATTGCAGGTGGCGGTGCGTTGAAGGAGGTGTTGATGCAAACCGGGGCTGCTACACAGGCGGCTGATTTCTTTACGCGATATTCATTTCCACCCTTGCTGGCTGGTTGGCTGGTAGCTGCTACTATCCGTGTAATAATTGGTTCTGCTACCGTTGCCGGAATTACAGCAGCAGGGATATTGGCGCCGCTGGTATTGGCATCTGGCGTTTCACCGGAATGGATGGTTTTATCGGTGGGTGCCGGAAGTATTTTTTGTTCACATGTAAATGATACCGGCTTTTGGATGTTCAAGGAATATTATGGCCTGACGGTAAAAGAGACATTGCTATCATGGACGATAATGGAAACCATAATTTCAGTTGCAGGGTTGTTATTGATCATGTTATTCTCCTTATTTTTTTAGCTCGGCCACCTATTTCCGGCTGCCTTTTGCCCGTTGTTTTTTTCGGATATCTTTCAGGATATGAGTTGCATGGATTCGGGAGTTTTCAATAAATAGTTTATGGGTATTCATCCCGCCACATATTACCCCGGCGAGATACAGGCCACTTATATTGGTTTCCTGCGTAATGGGATCGTATTCCGGCTGATGCACTTCATCTTTGCTGAGTTTGATTCCGCATTGCTTCAGAAAATTCAGGTTGGGTTCATAACCGGTTAGTGCAATTACCCAGTCGTTGGGTATGGTAATAAGTCCGTTTGGTGTTTGAATATCTATCTCACGCTCACGAATAGCTGAAACCTCTGTTTGGAAATAGGCTTTGATGGAGCCTTCTTCAATGCGGTTGATAATATCTGGCCGAACCCAGTATTTTACCCGTTGACCAATTTCTTTCTGACGGATAATCATAGTTACTTTGGCGCCTTTCCGCCAGGTTTCCAATGCGGCATCAACAGCAGAGTTTTGCGCACCTATAACGGCAACCTGTTGGAATGCGTAGAAGTGTGGATCTTTGTAATAATGGGTTACTTTAGATAGTTCTTCCCCGGGCACATGGAGCCTGAAAGGAATATCGTAAAATCCGGTGGCGATGATAACATAGCTTGCGTGGTATTTGTTTTTCGAACTCAGTATGGAAAATCCGGTTTTTCCTTTTTTAACAGACAGTACTTCTTCAAAAAGTTGCAGGTGGAGGTCGTGACTTACTGCCACTCTCCTGTAATATTCCAGTGATTCTGCCCGGGTTGGTTTTGGGTTATTCGAAACGAATGGGAGTCCCCCGATTTCCAGCCGCTCGGAAGTGGAGAAGAATGTCATATTAGTAGGGTAGTGGTAAAGTGAATTAACGAGGCATCCTTTTTCGAGAACCACGTAATTCAGCTTAGCTTTTTTAGCTTCGAGCGCACAAGCCAGTCCGATTGGCCCTCCTCCGATAATTACAACATCATACTTTATAGGCATAGGTGTCAGATATATGTTAGGACGCTGTTAGAACGAACGTCAAATGTAACTAATTAGACGTCAGATACCAGTTAGACAGGTGTCTGATACGTTTCTTAGAACGTTCTAACACCTGTCTGACACTTCTCTAACAGCGTTCTAACACCTGTCTGACTCCTAATACGGTGAAACAGTACCGGAACCGGAGACTTTTACGGTTACCTGAGGACTGCCCTTATAACGTACGGAACCACTTCCACTGATTTTGGAATTCAGCTTTTCTGTTACCCAAACCCGCATATCACCGGAACCACTGGTTTCCGTAGTCATTTCTTCCACCTGGCATTCCAGCAGGTTCATGTCTCCACTTCCACTGATCTCCAGCCGCGCCACTCCAACTGATCCGCCCCGTATCAGTACATCCCCACTTCCATTAATATCCCCTTCTAATTCATCGGAACTAAGGCGATAGATGTCAATTTTGCCAGATCCCTTAATATCCGTATATAAGCGATCGGTTTCGATTGGATCATTGGCATAAATATCTCCCGAACCATTTACCTTAAACCCATTAATTTCCGGTGATTCAATAAATACTTCTATGGTCTCATAAGAATGTATTATCGTATTATTTTTAATCTTCAAATTCAATTCCCCATTGCTGACATAGGCTTCAATAACATCCTGAATATTTCGCTGTGCCCTGATTTCAACACGGTACTCTGGTCCCGGTTTATAATACAATCGCCCACTCGTGGCAAAGTCAATCTTGCTGAAATTCTCCACCGACCGGGTTTCGGAAACCACCGGTCCCTTACCATTAACCTTTGTACAGGAAGGAAGGGCCGCGCTGATTAAAAAGCATAAAAACGCTACTAATAAATTGTTTTTTTTCATGGTATAATTGCTAAATGGTTATTATTTAAAATTCAATTCTATAAGCTAAAACCGGAATCAAGCCGGCCTGGTAGGCAGTAGTGATTTCACCCTTTACACTGTCGTAATATTTGCTGTATACATTTTTTCGGTTCGTCAGATTTTGAAAATCAAGCGATAAAACACTGGTCATCTTTCTTGCGTTCCATTTCATGCTTAAACGCAGATCAGTACGGAAATAAGAGGGATTCTGAATTGTAAATGCATCTGCTTCCCTATATTTTGCATAACCCAATTCAAGGGTCGCTTCTTCATCCAATGGCGTATCGCGAAACCCGCCAGCATAAATAATTTTGATATTTGCTGCAAAACTTCTTCTGTTTCCCGGGTGCACAAATTCTTTGCCCATTGTAAGGGTACTTGCAATGCCACCATTGTACCTCGTACTTCTTTCAATTCCATCCGCAGCCGTATATTTTGACTGATAAAATGAATTCGAAAAGAGCAAATAGAAATAATTACGCAATTGTTTTTCAAGCGAAATTTCCAATCCGTAGTTTCTTCCCTTTCCTTTGTTGGTTAATGGATCCAGTACGAAATTCTCCGCAATATTTACAGTAGATACAGTGGCTGTGTCATAAATGCTAACCGGTAAGTTATAAAGATGCTGATAATATATTTCTGCACGTAATTTCAATCCTTTCAATAGTTGCCTGTTATATGAACCTACAAAATGATGCGATTTTGTGAATCCCAGCTCCTTATTCGGTTGCACCCACTGATCATTTATAATAGATTGTGCAAAATACACACCCATAATCTGTGCCTGACTATGCAGGCCATAACCAAATCCAAAACTGTTTTTGTTGTCCGGATTCCACTGTAAAGCAACCCTTGGTTCAACAGCAGTTGCTTTGTTCAGATTTAAATAAAGGAAATGGAATCCGCCAGTCAGTACAAATTGATTGGTTGGTTTGTATTGCCATTGCGCAAAAGCCTGAACCAGTTGTGTCTCATCGTTAACATTAATTCTTTCTTCAACAGGCGCCGCATTATTTTCTCTTGAACGCTGCAGATAATTGAAATCAATTTGCTGTGCAATAATACCGGTTCTCAGTGCCTGCTTTCTGTTTAGTTGAGTATTTAGTGTGGAGCTCAGTGTCCACTTTCTGGTTATGAATTTCTCCCGAAATGCATCCACTATACTATCCGGACGCGCAATGTATTGCTGATCATTGGTAGTATTCTGTGTGCTGTTTAATAAAACCGTTTTTAATCTTGATTTTTTTGACAATGAAATCGTGTGTGTGATTCCATTTCCACTCGTAAATCCTTTAAATGATCCTCCATACCGATTCCATTCTTCTTCCCATTTTGACGGATCTTTTTCCAATGGAAATTCCTGATCATTCCATCCGTTCATGCCAAATATGGTGAAGTCTCCTGCTTTACCGGCGGGTAATGAAATATTATAAGATAAATCACTGAAATTAGTGCTGCCTTCGCCTACTGTCTTTAATCCCATTTTACTAAGCAATCCCAATGTTGAATACCGATAATTTACTAAATACGAACCTTTGTAATTTTTACTGAACGGCCCTTCACTGGCAAGATTTATACCCAATACACCGGCTTCTATTGTGTGTTCCCGTTTCTCATTATTTCCTTTTCTTAATCGTAAATCAAACACACCACCAACTGCATTTCCATATTCTGCAGCAAATGCTCCCGTAACAAAATCTGAATTTGCCAGAACCTGGGCGCTAAGAATTGAAATTCCTCCACCACTGCTTCCCTGTAACGCAAAGTGATTGGGATTTGGAATCTCAATTCCTTCCATCCGCCACAACAAGGCATTCGGCGCATTACCCCGTACCACAATATGATTACCTCCATCATTTGGGCTGATTACGCCCGCAAAACTTGTGGACATCCGTAGGGGATCATTTACCGCTGCAGCATAACGCTGTGTTTCTTCAACGGAGAATGCGCGGGCACTTACCAAACTGAGTTCATTTAATGGTTTTGAACGAACTGATCGCGCCTTTACTACCACTTCCTGCTGACTCTGAACATCCAACTCCATACCAAGATTCAATACCAATTCCTTTCCGGCATTGAGTATTATACTTTCCAGAAGAATTGGTTTGTAGCCGGTATGTGTAATTCGTATCTGATGCATTCCTATTGGTATCTGTGTGAATTTAAAATTCCCGTCAGCAGTAGTAGTGGTGGATCGTTGTTGTCCGATTATTTCAACTGTTGCACCAGCAATTGGCTGTTGCAATAATTGATCTGTTAACTGACCTTTAATGGTTTGTTTTACCTGTGCCTGAGCTAATCCGGAACAGGTTGATAATAGAAGGATAAGGTTAATGATTTTGCGAAACATAAGATCTTTTCTTATCCGACAATCAATTATACATTTACCCCTATGTAGCCATAAAAAAAATCAAAATAAATGAATTCCTGCATTCCACCCAAACCAACCGGTACGATTGCCACCCAATGAAAAGCTTTTGTATGATTCGCCAGGTATCGGATGTGCATAACCGTGAAATTTTGTGTCCTGGTCCGATTGATAGACATTGAATGCAGGTCCGGCAAACAGAGAAAAATATCGTCCGATTTTCCAATGCAGATTCACCGTTCCTCTTGTAAGCAGATTGGTATATTCCCAACTACCAAGGAATAAATATTGAGTACTGGCTTCAATATTAAGTGAAAACGATTTGCTTATTTTTCTCTCTGTTCCAATACCATAGCCAAAACTGATTACCCTTCGCCCGGTATCCGGATGAACGCCTCCCAGCAATATGCTGTACAACTTATGGTTGCCTGTTTTGAAGGCTGCATTAAAAGGAGTAATATCAGTGGAATACAATGCCAGCTTGTGGTATCCTTTTAGAACTACATTGATTAATCCGATACTATATCCGTCTGAGCTGTCTGCAATATTGATTAAACCGATCTGAACACCATTCAATCGCTTTGCGTAATTAAATACACCACTTATCTGAATACCATTCATTTCACGCCCGCTTATATTTCCGACACCGGCGACTTGTACCCCAGTAACTGAATGATTAGTATAATTTATAACACCTCCAATTTGACCTCCAGTGAATGATCCCCTTACAAAATTGACAACGCCACCAACCTGCACACCCTTCACCGAATCCAACACCATATTGTGCACACCACCAACCTGCAAACCACTCATATTACCTCCAACAAGGTTTAAAACACCAGCCACCTGTACATATTTCACATCTTTTTTATTAAGATTGAAAATGCCTCCGATTTCTGCTCCATTTACTCCCCTTGAATAACCGCCCAATACGTTAAAGGAAAAATTATTCACAACCTGTGCGTTCATTCTGCCATTACTGGATAGACCAGGCGTAAACGAAACCTGTACCGGTCTTACCGTAAAAAAACGTCCGAGGTTGATACTTTGCATTTTGAGCCGGGATGATAAAAAGAATTTTCCCAATGCCGTTTTTTGAACTCGCAGCGAGTCCATTCGTTTATAGAGGTAGAGTAGAGTGGAACTGTCCGGTTGTGGAATCGCCATATAAAGTGAGTCGGGAGCGGGAAGGTTAGATGGCCCTACAACTACAGTGGCGCCCTGTAGTTCTACCGGCGCCAGCGTGATACGTATTTCCTGATTGTATCCCGATCGTATGTTTACAGTGGTGTCCTGGTAAAATTCTTTACTGATTGTGAGTGCCGCCTTGCTATACCGGGATTTTAATCGAATCCGAAAATATCCCTTTCGATTTGTCAGGGTAGCTACCAACCGCTCTTTCTCATAAACGCTGGCATCCGGAACAACTTCCCCTGTTTGATTATCCCGAACATATCCACTTACATAATAATTGTTTTCGTTGGTGGCTGATTCTTTCAAAACAAGACTAAGTTGCAAGGGTAATCTTCGTATAATAATATATTGCCCGCTTTCCCTGAATTCAAATCCTTGTGGGAAAAGCTGCTCCAGTAAACTTCGAACGGTTCTTAATCCAGGTGTTATTGTTACCAGACTGTCTTTTCGAATGATGCTGGAATTGTAGCTGAAATAAAAATTTCCTTTATTGCTGATTATCTCCAGCACATCTGGTATGGGTTGGTTGCTGACTGAAATCTGGATTACTTTATTCAACAACTGCTGCGCTTGCAGCTTTCCTGAATTGCCCAGAAAAAACAGTATCCAACACATTGACTTTATGATCGTCCCTGCCACAAGTTTACTGTACATATATTATATCGTCTTTCCGGGTGATGGTAATGTCAAGTGTCTGCCCGATGATGGATAGGATTTCTTCCAGTGGCTGATCTTCAAAAACGGTTGTGATTGGTGTGTTTTTAATCGCGGGATTACTGATCACAATATTGGTATCATAGGCTTCATTCAATACTTCCACTAGTTTCCAAAGCGGAGTATTGTCGCAGTTGAATGACCTGGTTCTATAATATTGATACAATTTATCCGACTGGTTATCTTTCAGCCAGGTTCTGTTGTTTTTCCGGATGGTAGTTTTTTCACCCTTTGCGAGTTCGATTACCTGCTCCCCATCACTTACCCGAACCAAACCAGTTTCAACAATTATAACTGTTGCAGTATCCGATTCCCGAATATTAAAGGAAGTTCCCAAAACTGTAATTTTTAATTCATTTACGGTTACTTCAAATGGCTTCCTGGAGTCTGGTTTTACATCAAAGAAGGCTTCCCCTTTCAATTCAACAGTTCTTTTATTTCCTGAGAACCTGGCAGGGTAGCGGACAGATGTTCCTTTGTTCATTGTAATCACTGAACCATCCGGCAATGCTTCCTTTCTGGAATCGTTTGTACTTGCTATCTCAATTTGGTCTGCATAAATCCATTGCCGATAAATCAACCAGGAAATCATGCCTGCCAGTACCACCACCAAAATCGCTGCAGCACGTCTCCATTGTATCCCCATCCTCCTTAACAAACTTTTCCCCTCTTTCTCTATTTCTCCCGTTTTCTCCTCTGTCCCCCTTTTCTCCCTTTCCTCTATTTTTCCCTTCATTCTTTCCCATGCTGCTTCCACATTCACGGTGGATCTTTCAGCCAGTTCCCGGCTTGATTCCCATATCACCTTGAATTCGGCAAAATACCGTTGATTCTCAGGACTGGCAGCAATCCAGTTGCCAGCTTCACTGGCTTCTTCCTTGCTTGCCTCTCCCAGTAGGAATTTGACCAGCAGCTCATCAATGGCAGGTTGGGGGGAATCTGGCAGCATATCAGAGATTAAGGAGGATTAACAATAAAAGCGGAAGGAAATCCTTCAGTTTTTCTCGGAGGAGCCGAAGTGCTTTCCCCATTTGGTTCTCAATTGTTTTAACTGAAAGTCCGAGCCTGTCTGCAATTTCCTGGTACTTCAATTCTTCATAACGGCTCATTTGAAAAATTGTCCTGCATTGTTCCGGTAGTTCACTCAATGCTTTATTCAGGTGTTTTTGCAGCTCACTAAGTTGAATTTTCTGTGAAGCGGAACCTGTGCTGGATTCAGTAGCTGTCTTTGCATAGCTGAGATAGGCTGATTTTACTTTTTGGTGTTTCAGGTAATTCAGGCATTCATGGTATACGGATCTATATAAGTAGGCAGTTGCTGACGATTCAATTTTCAGGCTGTCTTTTTTCTCCCAGAGTTTGAAAAATACCTGTTGCACCATTTCTTCGGCCAGCAGATCTTCTTTTACCAGGGTATAGGCATAGGCATGTAATTCCTTAAAATGAGTTTTAAAGACCTCTTCAAATCGCAATAATCCGTAATCGGTGCGAACTACAGGCTGGCTGGCTTCTATAACTGCCATTTTAGTTGGTTCATGCTGGTATCGTAAGGAATAACTCAACAACACGGGGTCTTTTATCTTCCGACAACTGAAGAATGATCTACCCCTATTTCGGTAAAATATTTTTTACCGAAATGTTTCTAAGGGGGAACCGGATTGGATAGCAAAACTAAGCAGGATTTATCCGGTAGAAGGTTAATAGCCGGTAAATTAGGATAAACGGCACTATGCTCCTTTCGTATAGAGGGATTTCATATATGCAAGGCCTTTCTCCCGTGCAAAACGAACATTCCGCTCGGGAATCTCTTCCGGATCTCCCGGATACAACTCAAGGGCTTTCTCCACGCTTTCCTCCCGTAAAAGGTGTAACATAGGGTAGGGGGATCGGTTGGTAAAATTGGCAGGGTCATTAAGTGGAGAACCTGCAAACTGATAAGCGGGGTGAAAACTCGCCACCTGGTAAATTCCTTCAAAATCCTGTTCTTCAATTAATCCCTCAGCCTGATCAATCAGGTCGAGGTAGAGCATAAAATCGGACCAGTCCACCGGTAAAATAAGGAAGGCCGTTTCAACCGAACGGTCTTCTTCCATTTTTTCCATCAGATTATACAATTGAAGAAGTATGGTAGCGGCTGCAGGCGATTCTGCCAACTCGAAATGTACCGAGTTGCGCTCCATTTCCCTTGCAGCAAAGGGGCAAAAATTACAACCAATCACAACAGAAATAATCCATTGTCTTGTTTCCTGAATGATTTGTTGAGCTTCCTGCATGCTGCAAATTAAACCCTTATTTTCGCAGCATAAAATTTGAACGAATGGCTACTACCACAATTACTGTAAATAATAATGGTTCTTTGCGAATTGAAGGCGATTTTGAAATCCGTGATAAAGAAGGTAATCTCTATGATCTGGGGGGTAGAACGCTGGTGAGCATCTGTCGCTGTGGGCTGTCCCAGAATAAACCTTTTTGCGATGGTTCACACAAGGGGCATTTTGAACACGAAGCCATTGCATTTGCCCTACCTCCTAAAAAAACACCTTAATGGGCCGCGGGTTGGGAAATCCGCACATAATCAACTTCCAGGGATTGAGGCAATAGATTGTCATCAATCCCTTTTTCTCCTGCTGATCTTCCTCCAATGGCGAGGTTCATGATGAGGTAAAAAGGCTGATCGAACGGCCATACTTCCATCTCATCCTTTTGCTTTTTGAAGGAGTAGACGGTATTGCCATCAATTTTGAAATGGATGTGGTTTTCCAGCCATTCAATGGCATAAATGTGAAAATCCTGCGAGTTCATGGGTAGGTAATGCCCCTTTCTTTTCTGGTTGCCGAGCTCCTGGTTGTAAGCATCCAGGTGAAGGCCGGTGAAAATGGAATCGGGTTGGTATCCGGCAAACTCCAGAATGTCTATTTCTCCACTCGTTGGCCAATCACCGTATGCATCATCTGTGGGTAACATCCAGATACCGGCCCAGGTACCGTTTCCTTTTGGCAGGCGTGCCCTGATTTCTATCCTTCCATACCGCCAGTCGGCCAAACCCCTGGTTACCAGCCTTGCTGAATGATATTTTCCTTCCGGAGTTTTATTCGCTGTAATAAAAAGTGATCCATTCCGTACACTGGCTGTTTTGCTGTCTGCCCTTGTATACACCTGCTTTTCCTGATTGCCCCAGCCATTGCCGCCAATATCATAACTCCATTTTTTGGGGTCCGGTAAACCGGGAATTGTGAATTCATCTGACCATACCAGTTTCCATTGTTGAGCATCTGCATTTAGCGTACATGTTGCGCCAATCAACAGGTATAAAAAGTATTTCATCCAACTAAGATAAATAAAAAAATCCCGCTTCCGGGGAAGCGGGATTTGTATTCGGTTATGCCTGATGGTTACGCCGCAGTTACTGCTTTATTTACGAGATCAGCAGCTTCACTCAGCAGGATTGCACTTTGAACTTTAAGCCCACTTTCGTCAATCAGCTTTTTGGCTTCTTCTGCATTGGTTCCCTGCAGCCGTACGATGATCGGAACTTCAATATTGCCCATGGTCTGATAGGCATCAATAACACCCTGTGCAACACGATCGCAACGTACAATTCCGCCAAAAATATTGATGAGGATCGCTTTTACCTTGGGATCTTTCAGAATGATCCGGAATCCGGCTTCAACGGTTTGCGCATTTGCCGTACCACCTACATCCAGAAAGTTGGCAGGTTCTCCACCACTTAATTTGATCATATCCATGGTTGCCATCGCCAGTCCCGCACCATTCACCATACAACCCACATTTCCATCCAGCTTAACAAAGTTAAGATTGAATTTGCCGGCTTCCACTTCGGTTGGATCTTCTTCAGAAATATCACGCAGGTTTGCCAGCTCAGCATGACGGGTCAGTGCATTGTCATCAATATTCATTTTACAATCGACTGCAATGATTTTTTCATCGGATGTTTTGAAAAGTGGATTGATTTCCAGCATGGCACAATCCAATCCAACATAGGCGTTGTATAAATTGGTAACAAACTTTACGCAATTTTTGAAAGCTTCGCCACTCAGTCCGAGGTTGAACGCAATTTTTCTTGCCTGAAAGCCTTGTAATTGTCCGCCGGGATGTACCCACTCTTTAAATATTTTGTCTGGTGTATTATGGGCTACTTCTTCAATATCCATTCCACCTTCCGTGCTATACATGATTACATTCTGGCCCTTTGCGCGATCCAGCAGAATAGACAGGTAAAATTCTTTTACCGGATTGGCTCCTTCATAATACACATCCTGGGCAACCAGCACTTTATTAACAACCTTTCCGGCTTCGCCGGTTTGAATGGTAACCAGGGTACCACCCAGGATATTCTGTGCAATTTCTTTGACAGCTTCTGCATTCTTGCCAACTGCCACACCACGTTGTTCGGTTCCTTGAATCTTTCCCTTACCACGACCGCCCGCATGAATCTGGGCTTTTACAACAGCAAATTTGCTGCCGTACTGGGTATGAATGGTACGATAGGCTTCTTCAGCTTCAGTTGGCGTACTGCAGGCAATGCCTTCCTGCACCGGCACCTGGTACTTTTTCAATAATTCCTTTGCTTGATATTCGTGCAAGTTCATAGTGCGAAATTTGGGGCGAAGATAATAGAAACTGTTCTATAATTTTGACGGATGATTGAATTTGATCAGCTGATTGAGGAGAATCTTGTCGCATTACGAGCAGGGAAAGCCATTCCGGTACAGCTGGGCAACTGGTATGGATTAATTGCAAACGCAGCCTGGGATGCTGTTTTGGAGCCATCCTCAAAACTGGCGTTGGAAAATCTGCATATAGCTACAAAACCGGTGCTGTTTTTTGGAGATGAACGTCAGTTATTACAATGTGTCAGTGCGTATGATCTGGATGATACCGAAAAACTGGAAGCTGGAAAATGGCTTGAACTGGACGGATTGTTGGGTATTGCGGAGGAGTGGCTTGGAGCGAGGCAATCTGCGCAGGTAGCCATGGTTCAGGATCAGTTACTTTTTACGCTGATACGACGTCTTCGTACTCCATTGGTTGGATTCAGTCTCGTTCACTCAATTCCTTCCAATTAGTTGATTTATTGTAGTAGAATCCTCTTCATTTTGCACGATATTTGTTTTGGTATTAAATTTTTTTGCCGGACAAGTAGTAAAGTATGGTAATTCTTGAGTTGAATTTTGAAAAAGGCTGGCGGGGAGGAGAGAGACAAACATTATATAATATGATAGGGTTGCGGGAGGCCGGCTATGAAGTACATCTATTGTGCCGGGAAGGTAATCCCTTATATAAAAAATCGGTTGAAGCTGGCTTTATTACCTATGGATTTAATTCAGTATGGAAAATAATTTGGTTTCTGATTGGGAAAGGGAACAGTTTCTCTCTATTACATGCACAAACTTCCCAAATCCTTACTTACGCGGTTTTTACCAAATTATTTCATCAGCGTCCGGTTGTTTATTCTCGCCGGGTTGATTTTGTTCCTAAAGGATTTTTTACCAGGCTGAAATACCGGGCAACCGATAAAATCCTTGCGATAAGTAAGGCAATTCAAAGAATCGTAACTGATTTCTCAGGCCGGAATGATATTGAAGTGGTTTCTTCTATAGTTGTGCCACAACCCTTGAATAGGGAACGAGCTATTCAGGTTCTGAGTGAAAAGAAAATACTACCCGGCACTTTTATAATTGGTACAATGGCAGCATTTGTACAACATAAAGATCCCATTACGATGGTTAATGCCATTGCTGCATTAAAACAAATCAGGGCTGATTTTGTCTTCCTTCATTTTGGTAAAGGTGAATTGCAGCCAGCTGTACAGCAACGGATTGAAGAACTTGGCCTGCAGGAAAATTATTTGCTCATGGGTTTTTACGAGAAAGTGGAAGATTTCTTTTCGATTATTGATGTTTTTGTTATGAGCTCTGAACAGGAAGGATTAGGAAGTAGTGTGTTGGATGCATTTTTGAACCAGGTGCCAGTTGTGACAACAAATGCAGGCGGTTTGGCTGAATTGGGTGCGGATGGAAGGGCCATAGTATGCGAAATACAAAATGCATCTGCTATAGCTGCCGGAATTCATGAAATCCTGGAGAATAATCAGTTGAAAGAAAAAATGACTACCCTTGCAGCAGCCTATGTGAAGCAGTTTCATAGTATGGAGTATATAATAAATCGGTATAGGACAATAATGACTACTATTACAAAACACTTAAAAAGCAGGTAGTGCGAGTTGGTTTTGACGCAAAACGGGCATTTCATAACAGATCAGGGTTAGGTAATTATAGTCGTGATCTGGTAAGAATACTGGCTACCCATTACCCGCAGCATGAACTCTTTTTATACAATCCCAGGCCAGGGAGCATTGCGTTTAAAGTTGAGAATACCCGTGAAATATTTCCCCAAAACTGGATATTTAGAAAAATGTCCTCCATCTGGAGAAGAAAATGGATAATCAGGCAATTGCAAACAGATCAGTTGGATATTTTTCACGGACTCAGTAATGAGTTGCCTGCAGGCATTCAAAATTCAGGTATTCCATCCGTTGTTACACTGCATGATCTTATTTTTTATAAATACCCGGAATGGTATAAAAAAGCGGATAGAATTATTCAAAGTCAAAAATCAATACAAGCCGCTGAAGATGCTACCCGTATTATTGCCATCAGCCAGCAAACCAAAAATGATATCATAAAATACCTGGGTACTGAAAAAGAAAAAATTACAGTTATATATCAGGGTTGTCATCCGGCATTTAAAGAAATTTATAATTCAGCTGTTGTTCAGGCTGTTCGGCAAAAATTCAAATTGCCTGGGGAATTCATATTAAATGTCGGAACTATTGAACCCAGAAAAAACCTCCTTACAACAGTTAAAAGCCTGTTGCATCATAATTTTCCATTGGTTGTTGTAGGTAAAGCTACCGGGTATAAAAAAACAGTGGAAGAATTTATCGATAAAAATCAATTGAAATCCCGTGTTCAATTTCTGGAAGGTGTTTCTATGGCTGAATTGGCTATAATTTACCAGCAGGCTTTTACGTTGTGTTATCCCTCCATTTATGAAGGATTCGGGATTCCAATTATTGAAGCGCTCTTCAGTAAAACGCCTGTAATCACAAATGAAGAGGGCTGTTTCAAAGAAGCTGGAGGTCCGGATAGCTTTTATATTCCTGCGATGGATTATATAGCTATGGGTAAAATTATTCAGCAACTTCAGGATGATACAGAATGTTATCAAAACTGTGTGGATAAAGGATATCAATTTGCTGAACAATTTCGTGATGAAAGAATTGCTGCTGATCTGATAAGCTTATATAATGCTGTTCTGGAAAAAAACACACCTTATGAAAATACTGGTAGCCGGGCAGTTTGACCCCCATTACAATCGATCCCGTGTCATTTTTGATGGATTGGAACTAATTCCGGAAATAGAAGTTTCTTATTACAGATACACCGGATCTAAGGATTTTGATAAAAAAAAGTTTAAGCAGCTGGCTGAAACAGCAGATGTTGTTTTTATTCCTTCCTTTTGTCACAGGGATGTATCCCGACTTCGGTACCTTACAAAAAAACCGATTGTTTTTGATCCGCTTATTTCCAGGTATCTCACCAAGGTCTTTGATTACAAAACTATCAGTCCTTATTCAATCAGAGCACTCAAGAACTATTTGAAGGACAAGATAGCAATGTCTTTGGCTGATATGGTTGTATGTGATACAAAAGCGCATCTAAATTATTTTAAAACGGTCATCGGAATAAATGAAAACAAATTAAGAGTTTTACCTGTGGGGGTAAATACAGCGGACTATTTTCCAATGCTGATGCAAAAGGAAACATCTTTTTTTGACGTGGGATTTTATGGTTCCTTTATACCTCTGCAGGGATGTTTTACTATTATTGAAGCAGCGAGATTACTGGAGAAAGAGCCGGCTATCCGGTTCCACCTAATAGGGGATGGGTTTGATTTTGAGAAGGTGAAATTTACAGCCCTTGAAAAATACAAATTGACCAATATCAGTTTCCCAGGTTGGCTGAACGGAACTGAATTAAATCTGGCAATGAACCAGTTTGACTGTTGCCTGGGGATTTTTGGAGAAACAAAAAAAGCTGACCTTGTTATCCCAAATAAAGTTTATCACTATGCCGCATTAAAGAAGCCAATCATCACCAAAAGAACTACCGGCATACTTGAGGTTTTTACTGATAAGAAAGACGCTTTGCTGGTTGAAGGAAGTCCTGAATCAATTGCAGCTGCTATTTTGCAATTAAAAAATGATGAAGCTGAAAGAAAAAAATTAGGGGAAAATACCTTTAATCTTATTACCGGTCAATACAATCATATTGAAATTGCCCGCAAACTTGTAGCAATTTGCAGGGAGGTCATGAATGGAATATGAACAATTAAGCTAATTTGCAGACCGATGGATATTAATTGTACTGCGAAGGAATTGTTTGTGTTTAAGAAAATTGCGCATGCTGCAGCATCACTTGGGTTGGAAACCTATGTAATTGGGGGATTTGTGCGAGATAAATTACTGAATCGTTCCACAAAAGATGCTGATATCGTATGTGTTGGGGATGGTATTGAACTGGCAAGGGCTGTTGCAGAGCAGTTTAACCCCTCTCCAAATATTGCCTTTTATAAGAATTTTGGTACCGCTGCCCTAAAAATTGATGAGTTTGATATAGAATTTGTTGGAGCCAGAAAAGAGAGTTATCGGTACCATAGCCGAAATCCGGAAGTTGAACCGGGTACTTTGAAGGAGGACCAGCATCGGCGTGATTTTACCATCAATGCCATGGCAATAAGCCTGAATGAAACGGATTATGGAAAACTGGCAGATCCATTTAATGGATTGGAAGATCTGGCCAATAGAATTATCCGAACGCCCCTGGAACCCGGACAAACTTTCAGTGATGATCCATTGAGAATGTTACGAGCTATCCGCTTTGCCTCACAATTGGGATTCACAATTGAAGAAACCACCTGGCGCGGAATCTGTTTGCACGTAGACAGAATAAAAATTATATCGCAGGAACGCATAACGGAAGAATTTAATAAGATTTTGCTGAGCAATAAACCCTCAGTAGGCCTGGATTTGCTTTACCAATCTGGATTGATGCATATAATTTTCCCACAGATGGTGGATCTGGCGGGTGCTGAATACATTGATGGCAAGGGACACAAGGATAATTTTTATCATACACTGCAGGTCGTGGATAATATTGCTCCTCATACCAATGATCTTTGGTTGCGCTGGGCTGCACTTCTGCATGATATTGGAAAACCGGCAACAAAAAAGTTTGAAGTTGGTCATGGATGGACTTTTCACGGCCATGAAGTGGTAGGCGGCAGAATGGTGCCCCGATTATTTACCAAACTCAAACTTCCTCAAAATGAAAAAATGCGCTATGTGCGTAAACTGGTGGAATTGCACCTGCGTCCAATCAGCCTGACAAAAGAAAATATTACAGACAGTGCTATTCGCCGGCTTCTGTTTGATGCTGGAGAAGAGATTGATGACCTGATGCTGCTTTGCTCCGCTGATATTACATCCAAAAACAAGTTCAAGGTAAAGCGCTACCTCAGTAATTTTAATCTGGTTCGCGAACGTCTCCAGGAAGTGGAAGAAAAAGACCGGATCCGGAACTGGCAGCCACCTATTACCGGGGAGCAGATTATGGAGACTTTTCAACTTCCACCGGGCAGAATTGTGGGAGAAATAAAAAATAAGATACGGGAAGCGATTCTGGATGGTGAAATTCCCAATAGTTATGAAGCTGCCTTTAACCTGATGGTTGAGAAAGCCAGGGAATATAACCTGCACCCAAAGCAGTAATCACTCCTGCATTTTCAAGAAAAGGTGCTATTTTACGCCCGAAATCAACAGCAGATACCGTTATGGCAATATTGAAGTTCAGGGTCTATTTTGAAGAAGACGATAGTGTTTACCGGGATATCGCAATCCGTCACAAACAGCATTTTGCTGACCTGCAGCAGGCAATTCTTAAAGCATATGAATTTGACTCCAAGCATGCTGCTACTTTTTTCAGAAGTAATGACAGTTGGCAGCGTGGTCGGGAAATAAGCCTGGAGAAATATGACAAAACCTATGTGGTGGAACCTTTATTGATGGCGGATACTCCCATAGGAACGGAAATATTTGATCCCAACCAGAAGTTTATATTTCTCTATGATTTTGTTCGCAACTGGACTTTTTTAGTTGAACTGATCAACGTGTCAAAAGAAGAAAATCCCAAAATCAGCTATCCTGCTACTGTTCGGGTGGAAGGTATTGCCCCATCTCAGTATGGTACCAAAGGACTGGTAGGGGATAAGCTGGCAGAAATGGAGGAGAAATACGACCTGCAAACCGGTGCTGAGGGATTTGGTACCGAAGGTGGTGATGATGACAGCCCGGAGGATGAGTTTGGTGCTGAAGAGGAAAGCAGTGAAGAAGAAATTTAGTATAATTATAGCCGGACCAACTGCAGTTGGAAAAACAGCCGCAGCCATTAGTCTGGCTCAATGGCTGAAAACAGAAATTATTTCAGCAGATTCCCGTCAATGTTTTAAAGAACTTACCATTGGTGTGGCCAGGCCTTCGGCGGATGAATTGCAGGCTGTGCCTCACCATTTTATTGCCTCCCATTCCATATTGCAGGACCTGAGCGCTGCCAGCTTTGCGACATTTGCACTGGGATGCCTTAACCGTCTTTTTATTGACCATACTACTGCAGTTATTGTTGGTGGAACCGGGTTGTACATTAAAGCGCTCACAGAAGGATTAGATGAAGTGCCTGCAATTAATCCAGCTATTCGAACGGCAATCATTCATCAATTTGAAGCAAATGGGTTGGAATGGTTACAATCGGCTGTTAAAGAACAGGATCCTTTATACTATGCTACCGGTGAAATATTGAATCCCCAGCGATTGATGAGAGCCCTGGAAGTAGTACAATCTACAGGCAGAAGTATTCGCAGTTTTCAAACGGGAAAAACCGCTGAACGGCCATTTGAATCTATTAAAATTGGCCTTGAATTACCCAGGGAAGAATTGGTTGTAAGAATAAACAACAGGGTTGATCTCATGATACAGGACGGACTTTTGGAGGAAGTGAAAGAAGTCGCAGATTTAGTTAGATCCGTTGGAAAATCGGAAAATTCAATCCCGGCCTTACAAACAGTAGGTTATAGCGAACTCTTTGCCTTTCTCAATGGCCAAATAAGTTTTCAAACAGCCATTGAACAAATAAAAACGCATACCCGTCAATATGCCAAACGTCAAATGACCTGGTTTAAAAAAGATCCTGATTTCAAGTGGTTTCATCCTCAGGATCAGCAGGGGATCCGGTCATTCATACAACAACAGATTTCATAATTTAATAATTTTCGGATAGAGGGCACTTGGCTAATTTTCGCCCATGGTTAAATCTGCCTTGCAGGCTTCGGCCTTTGGTAAAGAGTTTCATTGGGGTGTTGCCATTTCTGCTGCTCAAAATGAGGGTGCCGTATTGGAAGGAGGGAGATCCAATTCTATCTGGGATGTGTTCGCAAGGCGAAAAGGGGTGATTAAAAAAGCTGCCAAACCAAGCACCGCCTGTGATTTTTTTCATCGTTACAGAGATGATTTATTACTTGTGAAAGCACTTGGTTTCAACTCTTTTCGCTTCAGTATTTCCTGGTCGCGGGTGCTTCCCGATGGTTCCGGAAAAGCAAATCCGGCCGGAATTGCTTTTTATCAGGAATTAATTGATGAATGTTATGCATTGGGACTTACCCCTTTTGTTACCTTATACCATTGGGATTTGCCGCAGGTATTACAGGCGGAAGGTGGATGGGAGAGCCCGTTGATCAATCGTTGGTTCAGGCATTTCGCAAAAGTTTGTGCAAAAAATTTTCCTGCCGTAAAACACTGGATTGTATTAAATGAACCATCCGGTTTTACCACACTTGGACATTTATTGGGAATTCATGCGCCAGGTCGGCGTACGATGGATGGATTTTTAAAGGCAGTTCATCATGCTGCCATTGCCCAGGCAGATGGGGGTCGGGTATTGCGGCAGTATATTCCGGATACCAAAATTGGAACCAGTTTTTCCTGTTCAGAAGTAATTCCGTTTACAGATTCCCCATCCGATATCGCAGCAGCAAAAAGAATTGATTTGTTTATAAACCGACTCTTTATTGAACCTCTTTTAGGAAAGGGGTTTCCGGAAGATGACAGAGGTATTGTTCAAAAAATGAATCGGTTGAATAAGAGCTGGAAATATGCAAGCCAGATGCAATTCGACATGGATTTTATTGGAATTCAGAATTATTTCCCAATCGTTGTAAAACAAAACCCTTTTATTCCTTTGATACAGGCTTCAGAAGTCAAACCAAAGGATAGAAAAGTGCCGGTAACTGCAATGGGATGGGAAATCAATGCAGATAGTTTCCAGCATATCATCCGAAGGTTCTGGAAATACGGAGCTATAAAAGAAATTATGGTTACCGAAAATGGTGCAGCGTTTAAAGACACATTGCAACAGGGCAGGGTTAATGACCAGCCGCGCATTGATTATTACCGACAATACCTGGAAGCATTGATGCGATGTAAACGGGAGGGAGTAAAACTTGGCGGCTATTTTGCCTGGACACTGATGGATAATTTCGAATGGGCGGAGGGATATGAAGCACGGTTCGGACTAGTGCATGTAGATCTTAAAACACAACTCCGAACCGTAAAAGATTCTGGATTCTGGTGGCGTGATTTCCTTAAAATTTAAAACCAACAGTAGCCACCACATTTCCACCACCGCCACTTATGTCAGCAAAGGTATTGGCCTTATCTGATAATCGATAGGGGAAATTAGTATCGGTTGTGATTCTGTGCACATAAGCCAGATCGATAAAATATCCTTTGTTTCTGTACCCTAAACCACCACTGATATACATCCGTTTTCCGTCCAGTTCTTCATCCCTGTAGGGATTGCCATAATAAGAAAAGCCAGCTCTTGCCATCAGGGTATTGAATTTTAATTCACCGCCAACTTTCAGGTTGATAGTGCCTTTATATATATCCCGGATAACATTGTTTACTGAATTAAAATAGGTGTTATTACTGGGCGCATCCAGTTCGGCGTCACGGAAACGACTGGAACTATGCGTAACATATTCAAGATCGGCAGAAATAAAACCACGTTGTTTTTTCGTATCGGCAACTTCTCCAAAAATATAGGAACCACTCACCATAAATTTCCAGGGTGAGGTTAAGTCATACCTGTACTCAGGTGTAAATCCTTCATTGAGATCCCTGATATTTACCGTAGTTGGTGCGTTATAATTTTCAAGATCTGCAAATAATTCTGCATCGTAGGTTTCTCTTAATCCATAAATAGTTGGTGTGTGGATAGCTGCACCAAGGCGGATGGATTCTATTGGTCGTACAATAAGTCCCATTTTAAGATTAAGCCCAACTCCTCTGCTGGAGAAACGTTCCCTCAAACTGGTTTCATTAAAATAATTATTGGTATTATCCGTTGCATCAGACTCTGTCAGCGTGCTTTGCTTTTCAAAATTCACAATAGGTACACCAAGGCTTACGCCCCAGAAAAGTTTATCCTTGCTGGATCCGGCAAAACTGATGGCAACTTCGGTAATACCACCCGTAGTTTCAATGTAATTTTCCTGATTAAGTAAAAATGCCGTATCGCGTTCAAAGGCATACCTGAGGGGAGAAGCTACTACTTCTGTACCAAATCCCGGTGTGGTCAGCGTATCAACCAGATAGGTATACAATCCCATCCGTGCCGGAAAAGAAATCTCGTTTGAATTTAATGCATCGTCCAATGATAAGCCGGAGTTTGCAATTTCAGATGCATAAGCTTCGGAAAAAGAACTGAAATCATTCTGTCCGCGATACCTGATTTTTTGATTAAAGTCAGCTGAACGATTCACAGCAATACTAAATGCTGAACTGTTATTATTCCGGCTTCTTGGATTGGAAGGAATGCCCAGAACAAAACCACTGGTACCAAAAAAAACATTGGAACTATTCTGGCCTGATTTGGTACCTCTGAATGTACCATTATTATTGATGAAGTTAAAGCCCGGTGTAAGAACAAGTTCGCTTGTTTTGTACATTCCAATTCCGGCCGGGTTGATAAAGTTCGATGTGATATCGCCCCCAAGTGAGCCCATTACTCCGCCAATTGCCTGATTGCGTGCTGTTCCGCTTGGAGTGGTCCATGACATCCGGATGGCATCTTCCGGAATTTGAGCAAAACCTACAAGTGAGGATAAACTGAATGTAATTAACAGGACTTTTTTTCGCATGTGCCTCTTCTTTAGATACAGGATGGGTATAAAAAAGGAGGAAACCCGCCTTGTTTTGGTTGTTTCCTCCGCTAAAAAGTTTGTTTAAATTAATTTCCGGTTCTGGTCGGACGGCTTACACCGCCACCTCCGCCTGAACTGCCTCTGCTGCTTCCGCCGGAATTGGAGGAAGGAGTATAAGAGCGGGTTGGAGTTGGCCGATCCACGGAAGAATTCGAGGAACGGTTATTATTGTACATACTCCGTTGGTTATTGTTATTATAACTACGGTTATTGTTGTAATTGTTCCGGTTATTGTAATTACCGTTGTAGGCGTTGTTTACGCGGTAATTGTTTCGGTTGTTATTGGTGTTCAGGTAACTTCCCATGGTAAAACCGGATCTTGGGCGGCTTGGACGCGGACTTGTAAAATACCCCGGTTTTGGAATATAACCACCACCGGCCCAATGACCACCTCCCCATCCGCCGGAGCCCCAGCCACTTCCCCATCCTGGGGACCATCCAAAGCCGAAGCCACCACCATAGAATCCGTTTCCAACACCCCAATAGGGATTGTAAAAGCTATTCCACATATACATGGAGTTCCATGGACTATTAAAAGGACTGTTCCAAACCATCATGCTATTGAATGCCCAGTTATTCCGATAATAAGGATTCATCATGGCGAAATCGTCAAAAAACATGGGGCGGCGGCCGGTTGCAATCGCCATCCGCATATACTGATCGTCCGCATAGCCGGGCTCCGTATAACGTTCATTATAGCGCCTGCGACTATTGGTCTCCAGATAGTCGGAACCATTATCATCATTACCGGATGCATAGGCAGCTCCTGTTCTTCCCGGAGAGAAATATACATCATCCGGCGTCTGACCGGATTTATATACGGAGCAACTGCTTAGGGTAACTACAGCAGCACCAACCAGGAGTAAGGAAAAATTGAGGTTCATGGCTCAGCGATTAATGAGTTAAAAAATTACTTTTGCGTTCGCTCTACTAAAATACGAATAAGACAGTCAATTTTGACCATTCGTTGCAAGTTAAATGTTAAAACCCAATCACTTAGAATGAGTAAAGAAATTACAAGCAGGGAAGCGGATTATAGCCAGTGGTACAATGATCTCGTTTTGAAAGGCGGTTTGGCTGACTATTCAGCAGTCAGGGGATGCATGGTAATAAAACCTTATGGGTTTGGCCTTTGGGAGAATATGCGCGATCAGCTCGATCGAATGTTCAAGGAAACCGGCCATGTAAACGCGTATTTCCCACTTTTTATACCCAAGAGTTTTCTTTCCAAAGAAGCTGCTCATGTGGAGGGGTTTGCCAAGGAATGTGCGGTGGTTACCCATTACCGGCTCAAGAATGACCCAAATGGTGGAGGTGTGGTGGTGGATCCGGAGGCAAAGCTGGAGGAAGAACTTATTGTTCGTCCAACATCTGAAACCATTATCTGGAATACCTACAAAGACTGGATTCAAAGTTATCGCGACCTGCCATTGCTGATAAATCAGTGGGCCAATGTGGTTCGTTGGGAAATGCGTACCCGCTTATTCCTTCGAACGGCTGAATTTTTATGGCAGGAAGGCCATACCGCTCACGCAACCCGGGAAGAAGCAATCGAAGAAACGGAAAAAATGCTGGATGTGTATGCCAGTTTTGTGGAAGAATTTATGGCTGTTCCAGTTATTAAAGGTGTGAAATCACCTTCTGAGCGTTTTGCCGGAGCGGAAGATACCTATTGTATTGAAGCCCTTATGCAGGATGGAAAAGCCCTGCAGGCAGGCACTTCCCATTTTTTGGGACAGAATTTCGCCAAAGCATTTGATGTGAAGTTTCTAACCAAAGAAAATAAGCTCGAATTTGTATGGGCTACCAGCTGGGGAGTTAGTACCCGTCTGATTGGAGCACTTGTAATGGCGCATAGTGATGATCAGGGACTGATTCTGCCGCCCAAAATCGCCCCCCTTCAGGTAGTGATTGTTCCAATTTATAAGGGAGATGAACAAAAGGCACTTCTTGGCGAAAAAGTAGCGGAAATAATGAAAGATCTGAAAGCCCTGGGCATTTCAGTTAAATACGATGACAGTGATAATACCAGGCCAGGTTGGAAATTTGCTGAATATGAATTGAAAGGAGTTCCGGTAAGAATTGCTCTGGGTGCCCGTGACCTTGAAAATAAAGTAGCTGAAGTTGCCAGAAGAGATACCAAAGAAAAACAAAGTATGCCGTTGGAAAATCTGGCACTGCAGGTGAAAACTCTGCTGGAAGATATTCAACTGAATATGTTCAATAAAGCAAAGGCTTATCGTGATTCCCATATTACAGAAGTTAACGATTGGGCAAGCTTTGAACGTCTGCTGGATGAAAAAGGAGGATTCCTGTCTGCCCATTGGGACGGCTCAGCCGAAACTGAGGAGGCCATCAAGGATAAAACAAAAGCGACTATCCGATGCATCCCACTGAACAATAAATTAGAAGCCGGAACCTGTATATTGACAGGTAAACCAAGTACTCAAAGAGTCTTGTTTGCCCGGGCGTATTAAAATATTTTCCTTGCACAATAAAATTTAAACATGCAGGAGCTGCCAGCTTCTGCATGTTTTTTTTATATTTCTATTTTATTTATATGGAATCTGCTAATTCAAAGGATTCAATTCAGGTGGAAGCCGGAAACTGGCTCCTTCTTCAGGATGCTGCCAAATGGGCAAGATGGCTTGCCATTGCAGGGTATCTTTTTTTAGTGGGGTTGGTATATCTTGGAATTCGATCAGCCAATACTTTATTGTTTTTGCCAATAAAAGATCCGGCCATACGTGAATTGGCAGCTGCTACCTGTGTAGGCGCGATTTTGTCCTGCCTGTTTCTTTATTTTCCTTTCCGCTGGTTATATCGATTTGGTTCGCACATGAAAAAAGCAGGACAGGAAGCGAATCTGAGCAGTTTGACTATTTCACTGATTTGCTTGCGGGCGTTTTTTCGTTATCTCGCTATCTGGCTTTTTCTGCTTATTGGACTCTATGTCGTTTTTGTAAGCATCACAGGTGTGGCATCCATGTTGAAATGGGGCGCACAATAAATTCATCTATTAACTCAAAACAATAAAAAATGGAAACTCCCCAAACCAATCTTTTCGAATTACAAATTGATGGGTTATCAACCGGCTTTCTGGCTGAAACAGCTAAGTGGGCTAAATTTTTGTCAATTGTTGGATTTGTTGTTTGTGCCATAATGTTACTGGCTGGTATTTTCATGGGTACCGTAATGGGCAGTTTAAGCAGTATGGGTGGTGCTGCAGGAACATTCGCCGGTGCTGGTTCCGTATTTATATCAATATTTTATGTAGCCATTGCAGCGTTGTATTTTTTCCCCTGTCTGTATTTGTACCGGTTTTCCGTTGCAATGAAAACGGCAATTCAAACGAATGAACCTATTCAGTTGCAGGCATCCTTCCGTAACCTGAAATCCTGCTTTCGTTTTATGGGTATTCTTACCATAATTATACTTTCTTTCTATGCTTTAGCTATAGTGGGAGGCGGACTATTTGCAGCATTTTCCTTTTAACTATTAACGCCTGGAAAGAAAATTATAATCCTTTAATAAAACTTCAAGAAATTCAACGGCATCCAGATCGGTTTCGATTCTGAGTGCCGTTTGAATTTTTAAGGCTACCTGATGCAATACAGGATCGTTGGGCTTTTTGCGGGCATATATCAATACCTGTTTGATGGTATTCATATCGCGGTCACTTAATCCCATTACTCCCGGATAAACAGGTTGGTAGGCATCTTCCACTTCCATAAATACCGTTTGTTGCCAGTTCGATTCAGTATTGGTATCAATTACGATGGTGCCCGCCAGCAAATCACCTACCCGTTGGGAATTCGGGGTTAATATAAAACAGACCAATCCTGTAAATAAGAGAGGAAAAAGATACCAGGGCCAATAGGTATACATCAGCGCAAAAAACAACCAGGTTGGAAAATCGATGGAACGAAACATCCACCGGATCAGGTATTGACTTATTGTTGGTTGTCCGCCAGTAGCAGTAATTACTCTGATTCGCATTACTCTTTTTCCGGGTGATTGTCCGTTTGTAAATAGTTCAAATAGGAGGTAATACAGTAAAACCGGAATCCATAAAAGAAAATCCAAAAATCCATATTGCCGGCTTTGGGTGACGCCGGATAGTGCTGTTACTAATTTATTACATAACCAGAGATAAATGAAAAGAACCAATAAGTCGATTATCCAGGCTAGCAATCGCTTGTGGAAAGCACTGACGGTAAATTCTACTTCTATATTGAAGCCGGTATGAAGTCGGGTAACAGGCATGATAACAGGCTGAAAAGATAATACCCCTTTCTAATTTCCGGAAATAAAATTTTGACCTTATATTGTTGCTCTATGCGGGAAGGGAAATTTCTACAAAATAATATAAAAAAATGGAAAGCTATCCAGGAGGAGCATGCTGCCAGCCCGGATGAACTGGCCAATCAGTTTGCCGAACTGGTAAATGATCTTGGGTATGCCAAAACTTTTTATCCGCAAAGCCAGGTCACCACTTACCTGAATGGATTGGCAAGCTCAAGATACCTGGCCATTTATCAGAATAAAAAAGAAGAACGATCCAGAATCCGGCAATTCTGGGTATTGGAGTTACCGCTTGTAATTCGAAAACATCATCGCTCACTGGCCTATTCTTTTATCGTATTTTTTCTTTTTGCACTGATTGCCGCTTTCTCCACTGCCCGGGATCAGGAATTTGTTCGGGGTGTTTTAGGTAGTGGATACGTTGAGATGACAGAGGATAATATAGCCAAAGGAGATCCTTTCGGAGTTTATAAACAGGAGGATCAGCTGATGATGTTTTTGACCATCGCATTGAATAATATCCAGGTTGCTTTTAATATGTTTGTTTCCGGATTTTTTGCCGGCATTGGAACCATTTATATGCTGTTTAAAAATGGGGTAATGCTGGGGTCCTTTCAATACTTCTTCTTTAGTAAAGGATTGGGATGGGAATCTGTGCTGGTGATCTGGATTCATGGGGCACTGGAGATATCTGCAATTGTTATTGCCGGTGCGGCAGGATTGGCAATTGGCAGAAGTATGCTCTTTCCAGGTACCTATACAAGACTTCAATCCTTAAAAACAGGTGCAAAAGATGGCATGAAAATCATGATTGGATTAGTGCCTGTTTTTCTGACAGCAGCGTTTTTTGAAGGTTTTATAACCCGATATACAAATATGCCTGTTTTTTTGAGCAGCGCTATATTGCTTTTATCCTTTGCTTTTATCGGATGGTATTTTATCTATTATCCAATTAAATTGACGAATAAAATCCTCAACGCTGAAAATATTCAAGTTATATAGTATTCTGTTATTCAGTTTGCTGTTTTGCGTTCCCATAAAAAATACCAATGCGCAGGATGCACCGGTTATAAAAGCGGCAGAACTTGATTCGATAAAGAATCTGAAAGAATTCGCCTATGCCAATGATCCCGCATATTGGAGTAGTCCCGAAAAGGAAGCTGATGATGTGAAAGAAGAGGGATGGTTGGAGCAATTCATGGGAAGTTCCTTTTTCAGATTCCTCTTATATGCAATTGTCGCAATATTGCTGATTTATGCATTGTACCGCTTGTTAAGTGAGCAGAATATGCTGCTGTTTTCAAAAAAATCGATTCGTAAGAAAAGACAGGGAATTCAGGAAGAGGATAAACATGAGCCAGGATTGGAAGAGTTGTTGAAAAAAGCAGAAAAGGAACATGATTTTCGCGAAGCAGTAAGACTTCAATATCTTTCTCTGTTGTTTCTTTTAAGAGATAAATCATTGGTAGAATATCATCCTGAATGGACCAATTCCGCCTATTTGAGAATGCTACGAAAGCATCCATCATTTGCTGCGTTCCGCAACCTGACCCGAATTTATGACTTTGTTTATTATGGCGGTTTTGAAACCGATGCCGCTAAATACCAACAGATTCAACAGGAATTTTCAATCTTCAGAAAGAGTGTATGAGGAAGAAAAAGATTGAAATAGTGGTTTTTATTTTATTAATCAGCCTGATTACGGGTTGTTTTTCTTCAAATGAAAAATATATTAATCCGCGTATCAGTCTCTGGCACAAAGATAAAATTCCCTATGGAACCTGGTTTGCATATAATAGTCTGGAACATTATTATCCATTACCAGGTATGGTTAGTGCGCAAAAAATGTCTCCCGAAAATGCAGCTAATTTTCAATCATATTACTGGATTAAATCGGATTATGTGGAGCCGGTTCAAGAAGATTCACTACTTGATGATGTTGTTGAAACAGATGAACAGCAGGTCGAAGAAAGTTTTGAACAGGAATTATATTTGATTGTCTCTCCACAGTTTTATCCCACTGAAAAGGAGATAGAGAAGCTGTTGGGATATGTTGGCTATGGAAATCATTTGGTAATTGCAGCATTTGATTTTAGCAATGATTTTCTGGATACGCTAAAAGTAAAGCTGGAAGTAGAAGAAGTAAACTTTAAGAAAAAAGATTCGGTCGTTTTTTTGGGTCGGCCTTCGAATGATAAACCATTTAGTACATATGGTTATCCAGGTTTTGGATTAGGGCAATATTTTGTTTCCGATGAAGCATTTGGGTGGGAAATTTTAGGAAAAACTCAAAAAGGGAGTCCGAATATCATCCGAATTCGGAAAGATTCCGGAACAATTACCTTGTTGGCAAACCCGTTTCAACTTACTAATTTCTTTCTCCTTCATAAGAATAATCAGCAATTCTGGAGCAATCTTTTGGCAGGATTGCCAGATTCCTATTCTACCATTTGGTGGGATGAATATTATCGGCATGCTGATCCGAATCAAAGTAATTTTTCGAGTTTGGGTGTTTTAATGAAATACCCTTCTCTGCGATGGGCATTATATACTATATTAATAATGCTCGGTCTTCTTCTTATCAGTGAATTGAAACGGAGACGTAAAGTGATACCCGTTTTGCCGGCTTTGGAAAATAGTTCACTTGATTTTGTAAAAACAATTGGACGGCTTTATTATCAGCATAAGGACAATGAAGACCTGGCCAGAAAAATTGAGTCGCATTTCCGGGAGTTTATCCGTAATCAGTATAATATTACCAGTAATCAACCTGATTCAGTATTAGCTGCTCAGCTATCACTTAAGTCTGGTGTAGAAGAGGGACTTATTAAAAGTTTGTTGAACGAATTTAAAATGATTGATGAGCATGGTGCCGTGTCAGATGAGGAACTGTTACATATAAATGATTTAATAGAAAATTTTCATATAAAACGATCCTGATGGAAGAACAAATTTTTGATGAAAGAACAAATTTGGCTAACCTGAATCTCGCTGTGGATTCCCTTAAGGAGGAAGTAGCTAAAGTGATTATTGGCCAGGAAAATATGATTGAACTTTTGCTGGTTGCAATTCTGGCAGATGGTCACGTGCTGATTGAAGGGGTACCTGGTGTGGCGAAAACACTCACCGCCAGGCTGCTAAGCAAAGCTGTGGATGTAGGCTTTTCAAGAATTCAGTTTACACCGGATCTTATGCCCAGCGATGTCTTAGGTACCAGTATATTTCATCCGCAACAGGCCAGTTTTCAATTCAGGAGAGGTCCCGTTTTCAGCAACCTTATCCTGATAGATGAAATTAACAGGGCGCCTGCAAAAACTCAGGCAGCACTTTTTGAGGTTATGGAGGAAAAGCAGGTGACCATAGATGGACAAACCTATCAAATGGGAGCTCCCTTTATGGTGGTTGCAACGCAGAACCCCGTAGAACAGGAAGGAACCTACCATTTACCGGAAGCCCAACTGGATCGATTTCTTTTCAAAATTAATGTTGGTTATCCAAGTCCCGATCAGGAAGTTTCCATCCTTAAACTTCATCATGAACAGGGGAATGAGAACTTGTTGAATACGATTCAACCGGTTATGGGCAGAGAGCTCCTCCTTAACCTCAGAAAACAGGTAAAACAAATTCATATAGAAGAGAAATTATTAGGTTTCATTGCTTCTCTGGTAGCACAAACAAGAAATCATAAACATATTTACCTTGGCGCTTCACCCAGGGCCTCCATTGGTATAATGAATGCATCAAAATCCTACGCTGCAATTAATGGCCGTGATTTTGTAACTCCGGAAGACATCGTTTTTGTTACAGCTCCAGTATTAAGACATAGAATTATCATAACACCGGAAAAAGAGATGGAAGGGGGAACGCCCGATGAGGTTATTCAGGAAATTATTCAATCAATTGAAGTGCCTCGCTGATGAAAGTCATCCTGCAATTTATTAAACAGCTTTTTATAACCAACCGCCTTGTCTGGGTGATGATTGGAATCACCTGTTTTTTTATACTCACCTATTTTTTTACGATTCTGTTTGAGCTTGGATTGATTCTGCTTGGCCTAGTTCTGTTGGTTTTATTGATTGATGTGTTGCTTTTATTTCGGCAACCGGATGCATTGCAGGCTAAAAGAAAAATGGCGGATATTTTTAGCAATGGAGATGAAAATAAAATAAGTCTGGAATTGAAATCATTCTATCCATTTAAGATTAATGTAGAAGTACTCGATGATATTCCAGCGCAGTTTCAGGAAAGAACTTTACAGTTATTTATCCAATTAAAACAAGGTGAAACACAATTTCTGGGATATACTTTAAAGCCGTTAACCAGAGGTGAATACTGGTTCGGTTCAATCAATTGCATGGTAAGCAGCCCACTGGGTTTGGCAGAAAGAAAATTTGTACTTCCTGCAGAGAAAATGGTAATGGTTTGGCCCTCTTTTCATTCACTTCGCAGTTATGAATTATTGGCACATAATGCAACTACAGGAGAAGTTGGCAGCAGAAAAATTAGAAAATTGGGCCATAGCCTTGAGTTTGAAGAAATTAAGGAATACGTTTCAGGTGATGATCTCAGAAATGTAAACTGGAAAGCAACTGCCAGAAAAGGGGGGTCACTCATGGTAAATAATTTCATGGATGAAAGAAGCCAGCAGGTTTATTGTTTGATTGATAAAAGCCGGGTGATGAAGATGCCTTTCGAAGGAATGAGTTTACTCGATTATGCCATCAATGCCAGCCTGGTATTATCACGAGTGGCATTGGTGAAATATGACAAAGCAGGATTAATCTGTTTTGATGAAAACCGCGGTAAAATGGTGCCGGCTGATCGGAAAGGAATACAAATGAGTCTGCTTGCAGAAACATTATACAGGCAACAAACTAATTTTCTTGAAGCGGATTATGAAAAACTGGTTACTCTTGTAAAAGGCAGGATTACCCATCGGAGCCTGTTGATCCTATTTACAAATTTTGAATCAATGAGCAGTTTGCAACGTCAACTACCTTATATTAGGTCAATTGCTAAACAGCATTTATTATTAGTGGTATTCTTTGAAAATACCGAATTGCAGAAAATTGTGCAGACACCTGTAGATGATCTTGAACAATTATATATAAAAACAATCACTGAAAAATTTATTACCGAAAAGCGACGAATGGTTAAAGAATTGCAGAAATATGGAATTCAATCGATCCTGACCCCTCCGCATTTACTTACAACCCAAACCATTAACAAATACCTTGAATTAAAGGCCAGACAGATTATTTAATTTTGCTGTATGTTAGATAAGCAACACGAAGTATGGTTTCAATCCAGTTTGGTGAACCCGGCAAAACTGGTACGGGTTTTATTGTTTGATCAAGCCATTCAGTTATATGATGCCAATGATGAAAGCTTCCTGGGCGCTTATGAATTAGAGGCCATTCGCCTTCAGGAAAAGAACGATCAATACGCAAAACTATCCTTACTGCCGGGTAATACTGATATATTAACAATTTCCGATGCTCATCTGCTTTTGCCAGAAATTCTGGAAAGAATAAATGGCAGTCGGAATGTTGGCAAAAAAATCCGGCGAAACTGGAAATGGCCGGTAGTATTCATTGGGATTGCAGCATTTTTAGTTGCTGCATATTTTGGTCTTATATCGTTGCTAACCAGTGTAGGGTTGCACCTGGTTTCCATAGAAAAGGAAAAAGAATTGGGGGATATGATTTTTCATTCAATGGCTGATGGATTAAAGATTGATACTATTTCGAGCAGATCGCTCAAACGTTTTGCAGGGCATCTTCAATTGAGTACTGATTATCCACTTGAATTTACAGTGGTTGATGATACAACCATCAATGCATTTGCCATACCGGGTGGGCATATCGTAGTCTACAAGGGCATCCTGAATGAAATGAAGGATCCGGAAGAATTAGTGGCTCTATTAGGGCATGAAGCCAGTCATATTAATGAGCGCCATAGTCTGCGTTCGATCCTTCGTCAATTATCCGGTTCGGTTTTGTTGACTATGGTTTTTGGTGATCTTGGTTCGATCGGGGCATCTATAGCCGGACAAGCAGATCATCTTCGAACACTGTCTTATTCAAGGTCGCTGGAAGAAGAGGCGGATCAAAAAGGAATGGAAATAATGATGTCCAACAAAATTAATCCACAGGGTATGGTTGGACTTATGGATCGGTTACAGAAAGCGGATTCCGGCACTGCCTTGCCTGGATTTTTGAGTACCCATCCATTAACGAGTGAACGTAAAAAAACAGCTATACAGTTCATAAAAGAACATCCGGTTGATTTTGAAACTCCCACAGCACTTCTTACTGAATGGAAACAGGTACAACAACCCTCACCAAATGAATGGTAATCAAATGACAAATAATTCAATTGCGGAGAACCCATTTGCAGCCGGTCAGGTATTGCTCATTGATAAGCCAATTGATTGGACTTCTTTTGATGTGGTTCGCAAACTTAGAAATCAGGTTAAAACAAAAAAAGTGGGACATGCCGGTACGCTTGATCCGCTTGCAACCGGACTCTTGATTGTTTGTACTGGTAAGTTCACCAAAAAAATAAATGAATATATGTCGCAGGAAAAGGAATATACCGGCACTATTCAATTGGGTGCCTCCACTCCAACCTACGACCTGGAATCAGCGCCGGTTCCAACTCCGGGCTATTCGGTTAGTGCAGAAGGGGTTCGTTCACAATCCGGACAACTAATAAGTGAAACGGAGATTGAAACTGGATTGGCAGCCTTCAGGGGTCCGATAATGCAGGTACCCCCCATTCATTCTGCCATTAAAATCAATGGTAAGCGGGTTTATGAGATGGCAAGAAAAGGAATGGAGGTTCAATTGGAACCCAGACCGGTAACCATTCATGAATTTAGTATACAAAAGCAGGAAGCAGGTTTATTGCATTTTAAAGTAATTTGTACTACTGGTACCTATATACGAAGTCTGGCTAATGATCTGGGGGTAGCCCTTGGTTGTGGTGGGTATCTCACCAGTTTAAGACGCACCAGAATTGGTTCCTTCCTGGTAGAAAATGCATTTTCAATGGATGCTGCTTCCATCTATATCAGCAAGGAATTAGAAGGGGGCATTGATTCCTAATTGAAACTGTCCTTTAAGAATATTCACATTCTGGAACCAGCCATTTTTCTGGTCTGCAAAAAGAGGATCTTTTAATTTATAGGCCCAGTCGAATCGAATCATAAAATAATTGAAATCAAGACGCAGACTGGTTCCCCCGGCTACTGCAATATCACGATATAGATGTTTTAATCTAAATACACCGGCATCAAGTGCCGGGTTTCCCTGATTGTTCCGGTACCATATATTTCCGATATCTGCAAAAAAGGCACTTTTGAGATTAATGCCAAACAATGTACCAAGTGGAAAGCGGTATTCTACATTGGATTCTAACTGAAAATCGGCAAATCGGAACGTATTGGCCCCCTGAAAATAGTTAGATGAACCCGGTCCCAATTGACGAACCTGCCAGGCACGCATACTGCTTGGTCCGCCTGCAAAATAGGATTTAAAAAATGGCAAACTTGGTTCCCTTACGATGTTTCCGCTTGTATCATTCTGTTTGCCATAGGGAATACCTAAACCAACAAAGAACCGGAATGCCCAGGATTTGCTTCCCATATTTATATAATGTCTGAAATCAATGTCGGCTTTTGCAAAACGGAACAACCTTGAGTTCAGGTCAAATTGTTTGATATTTCCAAAAATACCACCGCTTTCTTCGAGCTGTATCTTGAGATTGTAAACCTTATTGTTTCTTGCCCAGGCATTTCTCAGGATAAGATATTGTGAAATGATCAGTCCGTCATTATAGAAGTTTTCCAGATTTGGAATGATGGCAGCCTGTTTATAAAAGCTATCGGTCTTAAATAAACGCACATATTCAACATTAAGCGGACTATAATACCAGTTCCGGTTTTTTTGGTTCATCCATTCATAACCTATGGAGGTATTTATGGACTGTACGCGCAAAAAATCTCGTAAGTTGGTAATGGATCCGCTGGCAGTTAATAATGTCCGGGAACTTTGAAATTTTCGTTCCTGCCTGATTTTGAATGGTGCAACGAATTTAGGGATGGTAAAACTTTGGGTAATACTGGTTTGAAAAGTCTGGATAATTCGACCCTGATTGCCTAGTTCAATTCCAAACCGGAAATTTGTACTCGCCAACACCGATTGTTTGCTGAGGTTCCGATCCTGGAGTCCAAAGTTCAAAGCAATACCAAATAGATTTGTTGTGGTAATCAGATCTGTGGCATTCCGACTGGCTTCCAGATCAACGGAAATATTTTGCTTTTTCGCCAGGTACATATTTACTTCGGCATCCACTACACCCAAACTGTCTATTGGAAATAGATCAATGCCCACCTGTTGCCAGGCACTCATTTGCTGAAAAACATTATTGGTGCGATAAACATCTTTCTGGCGATACAGACTGCCCGGCATCATCTGATTATTTCTTGCTAAAAACCCGGGCTTGGTCATGTTTTTTGAACGGATTACACTAATGTTATTACGTGTAATGGTATCCTTTTTAGCAAGAATGGTACTATCCTGAACGAGGGAGAGGTCGGGATAAAACCGAATGAAACGAAACCGGTATTGTTGCAGATGTTCAGGGTTTTCAGTGCCCCGCTGTTTGAATATTACGTCAATTTGCGGATTTTCCCGTCTTTTTTGGACTTCTTCCAATAAGCGGATTTGTTCAAAAGGGTCAAGACCGGGGTCTATCAGTGCAGCTACAATCGTATCTACCTGAGCGTAAACATCTTCTCTGGTGATTTTCAGGTAGCCATTGTCGCGGAATATATTGAGTAACCGGTCAATTTCCGAAGAAACCTTTTCATTGCTATAAGGCTCTCCTTTTTTGAGTTTGCTTTCTTTTCGATTGCTTGTAACCAATGCCTGCAGGGTACTGTCACGGAAATCAAAGCCAATAGAGTCTATCCGCAAAACCTTCCCTGGTATAACCCGAAAATTGGTTGTTACTCTTTTCTGGTCCTCCACCTGGGTTAGGGAACTGTCCCAGCTTATTTGTCCGTACATATAACCGTAAGCTCTCAAAAGATCATCGATATAGCCAATGGATTCTGCTGCATAATTGGTGTCGTATACAGCAGGCCTTTCCATTTGCTTTTTAAGAAATCCTTTTTTGCGATAACGCACCTGTAAGCTGTCTGCTAATTGGTTTTCTATTTTACTGATCAGATCTGCCTTTTCAGCTGAAGGAAGTTTTGCTTCGAGTTTGATCGTAGTTTTATAAACAAATGGTTGGGGACTTGGATAGTTTTTAATAACCTTACAACCGGTTAGTACAAACAGCAACAGGCACCCGTACACCCGCAAATATGAAATTCGGGTGTAATACTTGTTGTTGCTTAATAACATAGGCTGATGAAAAATATATCAAATGATGACGAAAAATCAGGCCAAATATATCCAAAGTTTGAGCCATAAAAAATTCAGAGATGAGGAAGGCTTGTTTATTGCCGAGGGGCCCAAAACAGTAGAGGAATTAATTGCCTTGCCTCATATGAAGCCAAGGCTTGTATATGGTCTGGAAGGATGGTGGTTATTACACACTGAATGGCAGGGCAAACCATGGGCCCAAACTTGTGATAGTGCCGAACTTGAGCGTATTTCCTTTTTGAAAACACCCAATCAGGTGCTGGGCGTTTTTGAAAAGCCCGATTTGGAGATCGTTCCTGGCGGTTGGCAAATTTTGCTTGATGGAATACAGGATCCGGGCAATCTGGGAACTATAATCCGGATTGCAGACTGGTTCGGAATTCAACAAATCATCTGTAGTGAAGATTGTGCAGATGCGTTTAATCCCAAAGTTGTGCAAAGTACCATGGCCAGTATTGGGCGGGTAGAAATCGTTTATACGGATCTGATAGCTTATGTGAAATCACACCCTCACCGTGATTTTATCGCAGCAACATTGGAAGGGACCCCCATCAGGGAAGCAAAAGTACATCCGCCAGCTGCACTTGTAATTGGAAATGAATCACGTGGTATCCGTCCTGATTTACGAGTACTTCTCCATCATTTTGTGACTATTCCGCGGATCGGCTCTGCCGAATCTCTTAACGCAGCTGTAGCCACCGGAATAATATTGTCGGAACTGGTGGGGTGAGGGGAGGAAGGAGGGAGGAGAAAAGGGAGGAGGAGGAGAAAAGGGAGGAGGAGGAAAAAAGGGGGAGGAGGAAAAAGGGAGGAGGAGGAAAAAAGGGGGAGGAGGAAAAAGGGGGGAGGAGGAAAAAGGGAAAAAGAGAGTCCCGCAAAAATTACGGGTGAATAGTGAAGTGAAAGTGTCAATTCACCCTCTTCACCATTCACCATTCACCTCTCTCCTTTCACTTTTCACCTTTCACCTTTCACTTAAACTGTATCGCCTTTACTGGTTGAATATTGCGTACAATCAAGCTGGGGATGGTTAACACAGCCAGGCAAATTAAAAATGTACCAAAATTGACAGCTAAAATCTGCCAGGGAATGACCAGTATCTCAGCTTTATCGATATAATACATATCCTCCGGCAAACGGATAAATTTGAACTTGTTTTGTAACCATAAAAGGGTGAATCCAAGTATATTTCCCAAAACAATTCCCAATAATGTAATTAGTGCACCATGATATAGAAATATTTGCTGTATGGTTTTATCATTCGCACCCAAAGCCTTTAATATGCCTACCATACGGGTTCGTTCTAAAACCAGAATAATCAAACAGGTGATTAAATTCAATACAGCAACAATGATCATTATAATTAATGTGATGCCAATCGTTTGATCCTGAAGGGCCAGCCAGTCAAAAATATTCGGATAGATCTCAAAAATTGTTTTGCTGTTCCATAACATGGGCAAGCGGCTGAAAATTGCTTCATTGATCTGGTCCATGTCCTCCTGATTTTCCAGAAAAACTTCGTAGCCACCTACCTGATCTGCTGTCCAGTTATTTAACCGTTGAATTAACCGGATGTCTCCTATAGCAATTAGTTTATCATATTCTTCAATCCCCGTTTTGTAAATGCCTGAAACAGTAAGTTTTCTTGCTCTGGGCGGGCTGCCATCGTTTTGAATAAAATAGATTAAAATTGGGTCATTCAATTTTAATTTTAACTGCCCGGCTGTATAAGCACTTAAAACAATTTCGTTACTATATCCGGAATCGGGATAGTTCATCCATCTTCCTTCTTTTAGAAAACTCTTCAGTCGCACCGAATCATAAAACCGGTCAATGCCTTTAAATAATACACCTTCCAGACTTTCTTCCGTTTTTAAGATAGAATTTTTAGTTGCGTAGGCCTGGATTCCCCTGATTCCTGGAATCGTTTGCTTTAATTGTTCTACTGTATCATTGCGATCAATCGGGTACTCTTCTGAAATCACCGATTTGCTGGGTTCATAATGCTGTACCCGGATATGCCCCCAGAAATTGAAGATTTTCTGACTGATGGCAGACTGAAATCCATTCGTAAATGCCAGTGCCAATATCATTGCAGCCACACTAATAGTGGTGGCAGCAATCGCCAGCCGGATGATAAATCTGGAAAAAGATTGCTGATTATTAAACGCTACTTTACGTGCAATGAATCCGGCGATATTCAATCGGCATGGTTTTAGTCGCCAAATATAGGGGAGAAAACTATTTTTAACCGGATGCGTTTTGTAGATTGGTACCGGGATTAACCAGACAAATTAGTAGTTTTTACATGTATAGATCCATTTTAATAGCCGGAATTTTACTTGTTAGCTCAATTTTCAGCCAGGCACAAACCATAGAACCTGACCAGATTTATCAGCTTTCCATCCAACAGGTGAAGTTGTTTCCGGTTGGAAATCCACTCGGTTATCCTATCATAAGACTTGGTTCAGCAGATCAACTGGAGCTTCATTTTGATGACCGGGAGGGTGGAACCAAAGCATATTCCTACAGTTGGCAATTATGTAATGCCGATTGGTCGCCGGTGAATCTTAACAGCATGGATTTTGTGAAAGGTTTTTCGCAACAGCGGATTACAACTTATCGAAGTTCATCGGTTGCACTTACACGTTATACCCATTATCAGGCGCAGCTTCCTGACAGAAGTTCGGTTCCGTCCCGCTCGGGTAACTATCTGTTAAAAGTTTTCCTAAACGGCGATCCAAATCAACTGGCATTTAGTCGAAGGGTATTGGTTGTTGATGAAAAGGCTGCAGTTGGAATCCAGGTGCAACAACCGTTCAATAACCAGGTGTTTACAACTCACCAAAAGCTGGCATTCACGGTAAATATGCGGCAATTAAGCCTGGTAAATCCAATGCAACAGATTCAGGTGGTCTTATTGCAGAACAATCGTTGGGATAATGCGAAAGCCGGAATGAAACCTACCTTCATCCGCCAAAATCAATTGGAATACAATACTGAACAGGATGCTGTTTTTCCAGCCGGGAAAGAATGGCGTTGGTTGGATCTTCGAAGTTTTCGCCTGCAATCGGAACGGGTAGATAGTGCGGTTTATGCTAAAACCAGCACAGATGTTTATGTAAAACCGGATGTTGACCGTTCCGCATTACGAGTTGTATATTATAGAGATGGAAACGGTATGTATTTTAATGAAACCCTGGATGGTTTAAACCCTTATTGGCAGGGTGATTATGCCACTGTTCATTTTAGTTTTCGTCCACCTGCCGGACTGCCTTTTCGCCAGGATCTGTACCTGTTTGGTGAATTAACGAATTACGGAAAAGACCCTCAGGCTAAAATGATATTTAATAAAACGAAAGGCTGGTATGAAACATCCATCTGGCTTAAACAGGGGTATTATGATTATGGATATGCAATAAAAGAAGAGTCTGCCGGAAAATCAGTATATGTAACTGAAAAGACAGAAGGTAATTTTTGGGAAACGGAAAATAGTTATCTGGTGCTTGTATATTATCGCTCCCTTGGTGGCCGGGCAGATGAATTGGTGGCCGTAGGCCGGATAAATTCCCTGGGTGGAAGAAATCAATAATTGAAATTTGAAAAAAAAGGGGCCACCCGTGCTTAGGCATTGCCATTAGGTTCAAAATAATATTTCAAGGGACAAGTTCCATTTTGAAAGATGATTAAACCTTTTCCATTATATACTAAAGCAACTGATAAATGCAGTAGTAGCGAGTTCCGGATAGTTGAGCTTCCAGCTGATTAGTTCCGAGTATTTTATGATTGGATCCGGTGAACAAAGTGGATTGATCAGTTCTGTTCTGTCTTATGGCAAAAACTAGTTTCGAATTAATCAAATGTCAGATTCTCCGAATAGTCGGGTCTTTTATTTTTTACTTTTTACTTTTTATTTTTTACTTTTGCATCGGCAGGTCTCATACGGCCAGCTCCTACTGAACTCCCCCAGGGTCGGAAGACAGCAAGGGTAGGTGGTTGTAGCGGCGCGATATGATAAGCCTGCCATTTTTTATTTCCCCAATTTCTCCTTTTTCCCCCTTGTCTCCCTTTTCTCGGATCATGCTAAATCCTTGTGGGATGTATCTAAAAGGTTGAATTATTTTAATCAACTAACCGGAGATATCATCAGCAGAGACCGAAAGCTGGTACAATCAGGAACCAGGATGACCGCGGAGTTCGCGGCTTTTTTGAATAAATTGGAAACCGCCGATTTTTCCTGAAAGGTCGAAAATTCCGGTTTGTTGAACCATGATTGCTGGGTCCGGTGCAGGTCCGGCACAGGTGCGGTATAAGTCCGGGATAAGTCCGGGATTGCTGGGGAAATCACGGCTTGTTCTCCTTATGTTCCCGGTTAGAAACTAGTAATAGACAGCTAATCTCCTCAAGACGGCCTGAGAAGGCAATTAAAACAGAAAGAGAGGGCAACTAACCACATGGTACGGTCTGCCACCCGCTGCGCCTGTTGCATATTGTGGGTTAGAAGTTACAACTTTTATTGCTAAAGACATAAGGGACAGTAACGGAGAATATACGGCACCTTACCAGGAATTTCTGAGGGAAGGTTGGGACATGGAATGTATTTCCTGGAAAACAACGGTATGATCCCTTTTCTCCCCTTTTCTCCGTTGTCTCCCTTTTCCACCCTTTCCTTATCTTCGTTCCCGTAAAATCAAATACAACTACATGAAATTTTTTATTGATACGGCAAATCTGGCCCAAATCAAAGAAGCCAATGAATTAGGGATCCTGGATGGAGTTACCACCAACCCCTCGCTGATGGCGAAGGAAGGTATTAAAGGAGAAGATAATATAGTCCAGCATTATAAGGATATCTGTGAGCTCGTTGACGGCGATATCAGTGCCGAAGTTCTCTCCACTGATTTTGCATCAATGGTGGAAGAAGGAAAGAAACTGGCAGCTATTCATCCCAATATTGTGGTGAAGGTTCCGATGATCAAAGACGGTATCAAAGCAATCAAATGGTTTACAGATAACGGTATCAGAACCAATTGTACACTTATTTTTTCTGCCGGACAGGCGATACTTGCAGCAAAAGCAGGTGCATCCTATGTTTCGCCATTTATAGGCCGAATAGATGACAGTGGTTGGGAAGGAACGGAATTAATCGGGCAAATCTCTAATATATTCAGTATTCAGGGCTTTAAAACAGAAATTCTGGCTGCATCTATTCGCAATGCAAATCATATTATTAAATGCGCAGAATTAGGTGCCGATGTTTGTACCTGTCCGCTTGATTCAATTCTCGGGCTGTTGAAGCATCCGCTTACAGATATTGGATTGGCAAAATTTCTGGAAGACGCAAAGAAAATGTAATCTAAAAGAGGCCTACCAGCCTCTTTTCTTTTTTGGCCGACCGCGAAGTTCATCCATGATTTCCTCCTTGGTTTTCAAAGGGCCGTCTTCTAAAGTTTTAATATAGATGGTAATCTTTCGGCTGATTTGCTGATTGCGTTTATAGGTAGCTGTTATAGTTACTTTTTCTTTTTTGAAATCTGCCGGCAATACCAGATTATTTCCTTCAAAGCGGCCTTCCTCACAATCAAAAAGAATATCTTCTGCAGTTAAAGGATACCACCCACCCTTAGGCAATCTGCCATCCACATTAATATAATTATGTACTCCTTTTTTTAGACTATCCGTATATAGATGAAAGGCAATACTATCAACCAGTGGAGTACCTGAGGGCCTGTCTGCCTTTTTTCTTTGGGCAAAGCCCTGATTAAGAAGCAGCAATAAGGCGAAAAAAATAAAAAAATACTTCATACCAATTAGACTTTCTTTTTGCACCAGAGTTTAATCTGTTGCATTTACTGAAGTGGAAGCAGAACTGGAAGCCCTTCGCAGCCGGTCATTGATTGCTCTGCCCAATCCTTCTTCAGGAAATTCTGCAGCGAGAATAAGCGAGATATTCATTTCATCAGCCAATCGCAAAGCGGCAAATAATCGCCTCGCTGCCTCCGGCAGATGACCGGTTGGTGATAAGATGAACTGGTTGGTAGCAGGGATATCGTTCAGTAATTCTGTGAAACTGATGCTGACAATCTCACTGGGAGCGTATTGTTCCAATGCAGCAGGTAAAAGCTCCTGAAGTCTTCCTGTTTGAAGTGGGTGACGGGTTGCATAATGCCTGGCCAGCATGCCGGGAGCTACTGGATTGTCCACATAACCAGTTTCCGGTAATGAAACCGGTCCAATAACAGCCTCAATCGCCTCCAGCGTTATACCGCCATATCGTAAGAGTCTTGGTTGTTCTTCGAGGAAGGAAATAATGGTTGATTCAACACCAACCGAACATTCACCGCCATCCAGAATATAAGGGATCGATTCGCCCAGCTGAGCAGCGACATGACTTGCACTGGTTGGACTCACAAATCCGGATGGATTGGCACTGGGGGCAGCCAGAGGAAATTCCAGCTTTTGAAGTAATTCTAAAGTTATTGGATGATTCGGAAATCGAACCGCCACAGCCGGCGTTCCCGCCGTAACAATTCCGGGTATGGAATATGAGGCAGGAATAACATAAGTTAGTGGTCCCGGACTGAAACGGGCTGCCAGCTTCTGTGCAGACGGAGGTAAGTCCAACCCGCAGGCCTGTAATTGCTGATAATTGGCAAAATGTAGGATCAACGGATTAAACTGCGGCCGGTTTTTGACCTGGTAAATTTTTATTACTGCTTCATCCTGTAAAGCATTCGCCGCCAAACCATACACGGTTTCTGTTGGAATAGCCACCAACTCACCCGCTCTTAACAGGTTAGCTGCTTTTTCCAGATCCACTCCAATTGAACTGTTCATTGGGCAAAAATAACACTTTCGGCCGGAGCTGGCCGGCCGAAAGCGTTAAGAGTTAGCAATGGTCTGAAAGGCCTGTTAAAATGCTTTCTTTTCTGCAGGAGTTGGTTGTTCTGCTTTTTTTACATATTTCTCCAGCCATTGATGTTGTTCCCATAACATATGAAGGATGTTTTCTTTACTCGCATATCCATGACTTTCATAAGGGAGAGAAACAAAACGGGTGGTTCCACCATGACCTTTGATTGCATTATACATCCGCTCACTTTGAATAGGAAAGGTGCCCGAATTATTGTCCATTTCACCATGGATTAATAAAAGCGGTGTTTTTATTTTATTGGCGAAACTAAATGGACTCATATTGTAATATACATCAGGTGCCTGCCAGTAGGTGCGTTCTTCTGCCTGGAAGCCAAAGGGAGTGAGGGTTCTGTTATATGCTCCACTACGCGCAATTCCAGCCTTAAACAGACCTGTATGTGCCAACAAATTAGCGGTCATAAAAGCTCCATAACTATGGCCGCCTACCCCGACCCTGGTACTATCACCCACACCCTTCTGGGCTGCAGCCTGGATGGCCGCATGCGCATTTAGATAAAGTTGTGGAATAAATGCATCATTGGGTTCTTTTTTGCCTTCACCAACAATTGGCATTTCTGCATTGTCCATTACCGCATAGCCCTGGGTTGCCCAAAAAACCGGACTGCCATAGGACAGGGTTGTGAATGTGTATTTGGAGCCGCGAACCTGTGCAGCATCTGCAGCTGATTTATATTCTCTTGGATATGCCCAGATTAAGAGCGGTAATGGGCCATCTTTTGCTTTATCATATCCTTTAGGCAGATATAGGGTTGCAGTAAGATCAATCCCATCTGCTCTTTTGTAACTGATTTTTTCTTTGGTGATTCCTTCAAGTTGTGGATAAGGGTTGGTAAAATCGGTTATTGCTACCGGCGCAATTCGTTTGATATACTGACGTATATAATAATTGGGTGTTTCAGTCGGACTTTCCTTACGGGTAATAAAAACGCCTTTTTCTGCATCCAGCACACGAACCACATATTCATAGGAACCTTCCTGGCAGCGCCATAGCTCTTTTATTGAACGGGTTTTAAGATTCATGGAACGTAGTAAAGGAAGATCACCCTTGTCTGAAGCACCATTTGAAGTAAGTAATATGTTGCCATTTTTCAGTACCTGTAATACCGCTCTTCCATATTGATTACGGGTGGTTATTGGCTGACCCAGATCACTATACTGATCGTTGCTGCTTCTTTCATGAAGACTGTCTAACTGACCGGTTGAAGGGTTCAATAAATTGATGCGAAAGGTTCTGGTTGAATTCATGCCCTCAAATAATAAAGCAACCTGATCATTGCCCCATTCAATTCCCCGGTACCTGCGGGTGGTTTTGGTCAATAGGCTGGCTTCACCTGATTTTCTTAAATCGATGGTGTAAACGCCATCCCGGTAGGTTGTTTTAAATTTCCCTAACCCCTTGTCGAGTGCCTGAACATACATTATTGTAGCTGGTTGATCATCTCTCCAACTGATGTAGCGGGGATGAGTTGGTACATCATCAAAGCCAATTGGAGCCCCCTCAGAGGAAGGATTTTTTGCGATAACCCTGACCAGCTTTCCTTTGGTGTCTGTTACGGAATAGTTGGTTGGGAAACCACTCCAGGGAACCAGATAGGAAAATGGAACTTCAAGGGTTGAAAGCAACAGGAATTGTTGATCAGGTGATATAGAGAATCCGCGGTAAATAGCTTCTCCGCCAATTTTTTCCGTATTGCCCGTATTCACGTTAACCCTAATTAGTTGTCCGGTTGCATAATAGGAAAACAGTGTTTCATCATAAGGCGATTTGATGAGGTCCTGATAAGTGCGGGAAGCCGCCGCTTTACCCAACGATTCCTGAACTACAGGCCCTTTGGGAGCGGCTGGTTTTATTGGCTGCTTCTTACCAGAATTGGCAGCTGCTTTATAAATAAGGGTGCTATCATTTTGCCAGATAAAAGCGGTTCCGATTACATCATTAATCGGGTGTGCATTTATTTTCCGAGCCCGGGCTTCTTTCAGGTCAATTGAGTAAAGATCAATACCCGAATTGCCATAGTTCAATATTGCAAATGTCTGTTGTGAGGGACTCCATTGCAGTGTGCTGCCCCGAAGCTCAGCGGGTAACCCGAATACATCTTGTGTCTGTCCTGTTTTAATCTGTTTGATTTTTAGCGCATTAAAATAAGTTTGGCGACTCCCTCCAAAATTTGCCGGATTTAGTCGAACACCGGCAATACGATACTCTGGTTGGGCAAGCTCCTCAATGGAAGGCATACTGGCTCTGTGTAACAGGACCATATAATCTCCTGTTCCGCTAAAACTTACAGAAGGCGTTGGAGCTGCTGTAACCAGATCCAGAATGTCTTTAGGAGGAATTTGATATCCGGCATCGTCCTGACAATAGGAGACTAAATGCCAGCTGACTGTGCAAACTAATAAGAGCAATTTTTTCATATGTGTGAAACTTAGGTGTCCGAATATACAGATTCTTAAAAAATTTGGATTATATGAGCCGATCACCCTATTTTTGCAACCGAAATGAAAAGAATTAGCTACATCCACCATCATCATGCTATACTGCCAACGCGGTAAGCGAAGATGTTTGATGTCTATAGATAAACATTTGAGGGCTTACCGAACAGGTAGGCCCTTTTTATTTTATTCAATTGTATGCAACAAAAACTGAAAATTGCCATCCAGAAAAGTGGACGACTCTATGAGGACTCTGTTAAACTGTTGAAGGATTGTGGCATTGATGTCAAAAATGGCATTAACAAGCTTAAAACAGAAGCAGAAAATTTTCCTTTGGAAATTTATTTTTTACGCGACGATGATATTCCCCAGTATGTGGAAGACGCCGTGGCTGATATTGGAATCGTAGGGGAAAATGTAGTGTACGAGAAAAATAAGAAGGTTCAATTGGTTGAGGGACTCGGATTTGGAAAATGTAGGTTAAGCATTGCGGTTACCAGAAAAGAGGAATACACGGGTGTTGCATCGTTGCAGGGAAAACGGATAGCCACCAGTTATCCGGTATTGGTGGAAAATTTCCTTCAGTCCAAAGGTGTGCAGGCGGAAATCCATGAAATCAGCGGATCTGTTGAAATTGCTCCTGGTATTGGTCTGGCTGATGCCATTGTTGATCTGGTAAGTTCAGGTTCTACTTTATTCATGAATGGACTGAAAGAAGTGGAAGTGGTATTGAAAAGCGAAGCCGTACTGATCCGGAATGAACAGTTATCCGCTGAACAGATGCAGATTCTGGAGCGACTACTGTTTAGAATCCGGGCTGTAAAAAAAGCAAAAAACACCAAATACGTGTTGCTGAATGCACCCAATGATAAACTGGATGAAATCATCGCTTTATTGCCTGGGATGAAAAGTCCTACCGTTCTGCCCCTGGCTGAAGCCGGTTGGAGTAGTGTGCACAGTGTTTTAAGTGAAAATCAGTTCTGGGATATTATTGAACAACTGAAAGCAGCAGGTGCTCAGGGAATCCTGGTTATACCAATTGAGAAAATGATAATCTGATCGTATGAATATTGTGCGATTTCCATCTAAAAGGGACTATGCTACCCTGTTAGCAAGGCCGGCAATGGATAGTTCTGTTCTTGAGTCTAAGGTGCAGGAAGTACTGGATACGGTAAAAGCGCAGGGAGACGAAGCCTTGTTAGAATACACGAAAAAGTTTGATGGAGTTGATCTTCGCGGGTTGGAAGTTTCCGGTGCCGAAATAGCGGCTGCAAAAGCACTTGTTTCTGATGAATTGCTTGCAGCTATGCAACAGGCAGCGGCTAATATCCGACGTTTTCATGAAGTACAATTGCAGGAGCCGCAAATAATTGAAACTATGCCAGGGGTTCGTTGTTGGAGAAAATCAGTCGGTATTGAAAAAGTGGGATTGTATATTCCAGGTGGCTCAGCACCGCTTTTTTCAACGATATTGATGTTGGGAATCCCCGCTTCTATTGCTGGTTGTAAAGAAATAATTCTTTGTTCTCCGCCAGATAAAGAGGGACGATTGCATCCTGCCATGCTGGTTGCTGCATCCCTTGTTGGTATCACCCGGATATTTAAAATTGGTGGTGCACAAGCCATTGCAGCTATGGCCTATGGCACTCAAACAGTGCCAAAGGTGTTTAAGATTTTTGGTCCGGGTAACCAGTATGTTACCTGTGCGAAACAATTAATTCAAAGGGATGGAATCGCCATAGATATGCCAGCAGGTCCATCAGAAGTTGCTGTCTTTGCAGATGAGTCAGCGGATCCTGCATTTATTGCAGCAGATCTCTTAAGCCAGGCAGAACATGGCATTGATAGTCAGGTGGTATTGGTTACTACAGATAGCTCGATGCCTGAAAAGGTGCAGGAATCGCTTGCTATACAAATGCAAAAATTGCCGAGAGCTGGTATGGCAGAAAAAGCCCTGGCTAATAGTTATGCCATCGTTGTAAAAGATATTGATGATGCAATGGAATTATTAAATAAGTATGCTGCAGAACACCTCATAATTGCTTCAGATAGAGCAGGTGAAATTGCAGCACTGGTTGTAAATGCAGGATCGGTTTTTCTGGGGCATTATTCTCCGGAAAGTGTGGGCGATTATGCCAGTGGCACCAATCATACATTGCCCACCAACGGCTTTGCAACTGCCTACAGTGGGGTAAGTGTGGATTCCTTTGTGAAAAAAATAACCTTCCAGGAACTTACTGTTACCGGACTGGAATCAATTGCAGAAACAGTTATTCGGATGGCAAGAGCGGAAGGTCTGGATGCACATGCAAATGCAGTAACTATTAGAACCAAGAATAATGTTTAATCTAAACGAATTAGTACGACCAAATATTCGCGATCTCGTACCATATTCATCAGCCAGGGATGAATTTAAAGGAAACGCACGCGTATATCTTGATGCCAATGAAAATTCATTGGGTTCCCCCTTACTGAAATGGTACAATCGGTATCCAGATCCGTTGCAATGGGCGGTAAAAGAAAAAATATCAGCTATTAAAGGGGTGGATCCCGGTCATATTTTTCTGGGTAATGGAAGTGATGAATGCATAGATGTATTGATACGTACATTTTGTGAACCGGGTATGGATAATATCGTGATTGTACCACCTACCTACGGCATGTATGAAGTGAGTGCGAACATCAATAATGTAAAAGTGAAGAAAGTGCCGCTGACACCGGATTTCCAACTTGATTTGCCAGCTTTGGAGGAAGCAGTGGATGATTTCACCAAGATTATCTTTTTATGTTCGCCCAATAATCCAACAGGCAATTCGCTTGAACGTGGTGCTGTTGAAGCTTTGCTGAATAATTATTTTGGTTTGGTGGTGATGGATGAAGCCTATATTAATTTTTCGCGTCAGCGCTCTTATGTACCGGATCTTGCAGAATTTCCAAATCTGGTTGTCTTGCAAACCTTATCCAAAGCCTGGGGATTAGCTGCATTAAGGGTTGGAATGGCATTTGCTTCCAGAGAAATTATTGAAATAATGAATAAAGTGAAGCCGCCCTATAATATCAATCAGGCTTCGCAGGAACTTGCATTGAAAGCACTGGAAGAAGTTGAGCAGGTAAATGAAATGATTCGGGTGCTGGTACAGGAGCGGGGGCGGCTGGAAAAGGAACTTCCTTCCCTGAGTCTGGTAAAAAAAGTGTATCCTTCTGATGCCAATTTTCTGCTTGTGCAGGTAAGCGATGCACGTAAAATTTATCAGTATTTATTAGATAATGGAATTGTGGTACGGGATCGTTCTTCGGTTGTTTTGTGTAACGATTGTTTGCGGATAACTGTTGGCACAGAGAGAGAAAATACCGAATTGCTGGAGGCGTTAAAACAGTTTAATTAATTTCAATTCATAACTAACCGGTATGGCTAAACGCGTTTTGTTTATTGATCGCGATGGCACTCTGATTAATGAGGCGCCTCCAACTTATCAACTGGATTCTTTCGACAAACTGACATTTTATCCTAAAATGTTTGAATTCATGGGGCGCATTGCCCGTGAGCTGGATTATGAACTGGTCATGATTACGAATCAGGATGGGTTGGGTACTGCAACTTTTCCCGAAGATACTTTCTGGCCATTGCATAACCTGGTAATGAAAAGTCTGGAAGGGGAAGGGATCTGTTTTAAGGAGGTTTTGATTGACCGGAGTTACCCCCATGAAAACCTGCCGACAAGGAAACCGGGTATTGGAATGGTGACGCATTATATGAATAATCCGGACTATGATCTGGCTAATTCCTTTGTGATCGGCGATCGGATAACGGATGTTCAGCTCGCGAAAAATATGGGTTGTAAGGCGATCTGGTTGAACATGGATCCAGAATTGGGTGGAGCGGAGATTAAAGACAAAGCTGCAGAGTTGAGGGGAACAACGGTAGCGCTGGAATCCTGTGATTGGGGAGAAATTTATGCGTTCCTTAAACTGGGCCTGCGCCAGGTGGAGCAGGTACGGAATACGAATGAAACAAAAATCAGGGTGGTATTGAATCTGGATGGTTCCGGCAAAGCGGAGATTTCAACGGGACTCGGATTTTTCGATCATATGCTGGATCAGATCGCCCGGCATGGGAAATTAGACCTGGTGGTTGAAACCAGGGGAGATTTACATATTGATGAACACCATACAATTGAAGATACAGGTATAGCTTTGGGCGAAGCTTTTTCCCGGGTGCTGGCTGATAAACGCGGACTCGAACGGTATGGATTTGCCTTGCCGATGGATGAGGCGGAAGCCAAGGTGCTGATCGATTTTGGTGGGCGAAACTGGCTGGTTTGGGATGCCGAATTCAAGCGGGAAAAAATAGGGGAGATGCCAACCGAAATGTTCTTTCATTTCTTTAAATCCTTCAGCGATGCCGCGAAGTGCAACCTAAACATTTATTGCCGGGGTGAAAATGAACACCATAAAATTGAAGCTATTTTCAAGGCATTTGCCAAAGCTATCCGCATGGCGGTAAAACGTGATCCCTTCTCGAACTACCTGCCTTCCACCAAAGGTGTTCTCTAATAGACGTCAGACAGGTGTTGGAATAGGTGTCAGATACGAGTTAGAATAGTGTTCTAACACCTGTCTGACACCTCTCTAACAACGTTCTAACACCTGTCTGACACCTAAACGTTGGAAATTCCAATGCGTTCCCTGAGATGGGAGTTTTTGTCCAGTTCCTGCAGCATACAGAGTGCCAGGTCGCCGGCATTGATAGTGCCTTTTCCTCCCTCCGGCAGTTGATTCACAGCGGTTAAAAACTTCCCGCTCACCTCCGCATTGATAATGTCCGGTGAACATACAAAGGTCCAGTCCAGCCCGGAATCACGCAACGCCTCCCAGGCTTTCTGATGCTCCCTTCCAACCGGCACATATTCAGGGGGATAGGATTCATGGTCGATCGCCAATCCGCCTTCCGGATGATCCAATATCCCAGCTCCACCCAATGCAACAATCCGTTTTACTCCGGCGGCTTTCATTTGTGTAATTATGTTCTTTATCCCCAAAGACCGGGTCTTGTCTGTTCCATCAAAACTGCCTCCCAATGCACTCAGGACCGCATCGGTTCCCTGAAGTGCAGAAAATACTTCCCCCGGATCAAATACCGCTCCCTTAATTTTTTCCAATAAATGATTTTCATCGGGTAATTCATGCACATTCCTTCCGAATGCGCGTACCTGATGACCCATTAATAACCCTTGTTGAACAAGGTATTTACCTACCTGTCCGGTTGCTCCAAAAATGACCAGTTTCATAAAATTGCTGATTTAGTTAATCCATTAAAACATCCTGATATTCTGGTTTTTTCTTAAAAACTGCATTGGCGAAGGGGCAAAGTGGCAGAATTTTCATATTATGATGACGCGCGTAATCAACCGCTGTTTCTACTAATTGGTAGCCAATATTCTGCCCTTTCAACTCTTCCGAAACTTCCGTATGCTCAAGAATCATCTTGTCGAATGCAGGTTTTGTATATACCAACTCCGCCAGTGGTACATCATCTTCCCCTACAAAAAAAACACCCTTACCTTCTTTTTGTGTATGATGTATTAGCATAACAGGATATTTTCAGAAAGCTACACAAAAAACTTTTGTTCATTCCAATTTGCTGTTGCATATTTGTAGTCTCATGAACAAAAACATTCAATCTATTCAGTGGTGGTGGCATACAAACTCTTACGGGGTATTGTAATGCTGTATCTATAGAATAGTAGAACATAATCAAAGCCCCGATGTACACCATCGGGGTTTTTTAATTTTTGTTGGAAACCAATCATTATGGCGAACGAAAAAAAGAAGATTCAACTTGAAACAACGGTGAAAACCATGCTGGCAGATGTGTATACTCCTGTTGGAATTTACCTGCGTCTCCGGGATCGGTTCAGGGATACCATCCTGCTGGAAAGCACCGATCACCACGCTGCTGATAACAGCTATTCCTTCATCTGCATCAATGCCATTGGCGGAATGGAAATCAGCTCACTGAAAAGTATAGAATATAAGTATCCCGGACAAACACCGGAACGCGTTACAATCAATCAACCGGAAGAAGTGCCTGCACAACTCTGGAATTTCATGCAGCGGTTTGAAGTTGCTCATAAACCGGATAAAATTCAGGCTTTCGCCCAGGGCCTCTACGGATATACTACCTATGATGCCGTTCAGTTTTTCGATACCATCGGGTTTCAGGATCGCAAAACAAATGAAACATCCATTCCGCTCATGCGATACCGGTTATATCAATACGTTATAGCCATCAATCATTTCAAAGACGAATTATACCTCTGCGAAAATAAAATGGAGGGAATTGAATCGGATCTGGCCATGGTTGAATCACTCATCCGGAGTAAGGATGTGCCGGTTTATCCCTTTCAGACGGACGGCGATGAATCATCCAATATGCAGGATGCTGCTTATCTGGATATGGTCCAAAAAGGAATCGCTTCCTGTTATCGTGGTGATGTATTTCAGATCGTTCTGAGCCGCAGGTTCCGTCAGGGATTCAGAGGGGATGAATTTAATGTGTATCGTGCCCTGAGAAGCATCAATCCCTCACCTTATCTTTTCTTTTTTGATTATGGGGATTATAAACTGATGGGCTCCTCACCTGAATCACAACTTATTATCAACAACGGCAAAGCAGTAGTACATCCGATTGCCGGAACTTACAAACGAAGCGGAGATGATGAGCTGGATCAACAGGAAACAGAACGCCTGCTTTCTGATGAAAAAGAAAATGCCGAACATGTTATGCTGGTTGATCTGGCAAGGAATGATCTCAGCCGAATCTGTGATCAGGTTGAAGTAGCCCATTATAAACAGGTTCAATATTTTTCTCACGTAATTCACCTCGTTAGTGAAGTGGTGGGAAGGGTTCCAAAAGATACCAATCCTTTTACGCTTTTGGCAAAATCATTCCCTGCAGGGACACTTAGTGGCGCTCCAAAAATCAGGGCTATGCAATTAATAGATGAATTCGAACCAACCGCAAGATCCTATTATGGTGGCGCACTGGGATTCATGGGTTTTAATGGAAGCTGCAATCATGCCATTATGATCCGTACATTCCTTAGTCGCAATAATACACTAACCTATCAGGCCGGAGCCGGTGTGGTAGCCGCCAGTCAGCCTGCCAGTGAATTGCAGGAAGTAAATAATAAACTAGGCGCCTTGAAAAAAGCGATCCTCCTTGCACAATCCATCAGCTAAACGATCACCTACCGCCCAATACTATTCAATTATGAAAATATTAGTGTTCGATAATTACGATTCCTTTACCTATAATCTGGTTCATCTTGTTGAAAAAATTACCGGCGAAAAAGTGGATGTGGTACGAAATGATCAGCTGCCATTGGAAAAAGCGCAGGACTATGATAAAATAATATTATCTCCTGGTCCGGGTATTCCGGAAGAAGCCGGACTTTTATTGCCCTTAATTAAGCAGTATGCTTCCACCAAATCAATTCTGGGTGTTTGTCTCGGTCATCAGGCTATCGGTCAGGCATTCGGAGGCAAACTGATCAATCTTTCCACTGTTTATCATGGAGTAGCTACTCCCATTTTTCAGACACCAGACCGTGTACTGGCTAAACAGGATGTTTTCACCGATTTGCCAGCAATGATAGAAGTTGGACGATACCATTCCTGGGTGGTAAGTGAAAAAGAATTGCCCGACTGTTTTGAAATTACTGCACTCGATAACAATGGCCAGATAATGGGACTGCGACATAAAGAATTTGATGTACAGGGCGTACAGTTTCATCCGGAAAGTGTACTGACTCCGGAAGGAGAGAAAATGCTTCGCAACTGGCTGGGATAGAAGGTGAAACGTGAAAGGTGAAAGGTGAAAGGTGAAACGTGAAAGGTGAAAGGTGAAAGGTGAAAAAACAAATCAATGAAAAAAATATTACAATTTTTATTCGAGCACAAAGCCCTGACAAGGGAGATGGCGAAGGAAGTATTGCTGAATATTGGCAAAGGTCTTTATAATGAACATGAAATCACTTCGTTTATGACGGTTTATCTGATGCGAAGTGTGACCATAGAAGAATTGCAGGGCTTTCGGGATGCCTTATTGGAACTCTGTGTGAGGGTCCATCTCAATGGCGAAAAAGTAGTGGATATAGTTGGCACCGGAGGTGATGGAAAAAATACCTTTAATATTTCCACCCTTGCCTGTTTTGTGGTTGCCGGAGCGGGACAAAAAGTAGCCAAACATGGAAACTATGGAGCTTCCTCCATTAGTGGTGCTTCCAATGTAATGGAACAATTGGGGTATCGTTTTAAAAGTGGGAACGACGCGCTGCAAAAAGAAATCGATGTGGCAAATATCTGTTTCCTACATGCCCCCTTATTTCATCCAGCCCTAAAAGTCGTGGGGCCAATCCGGAAAAACCTGGGTATGCGTACTTTTTTTAATATGCTTGGACCAATGGTTAATCCGGCTGATCCCGCTTATCAGGTGGTAGGCGTATATAATCTTGAAATGGCAAGGGTTTATAATTATCTGCTGCAACAAACTGGCGGACAATTTACCATTATCCACAGTCTGGATGGATACGACGAAATTTCCCTTACTGCCGACACCAAAATAATCACCAACGCAGGGGAAGAATTACTGACTCCCGAGCAGGTGGGCAAAAGAACGGTTCAGCCTTCCGATATTTATGGTGGAAATTCGGTGGAAGAAGCTGCTAAAATTTTCCTGAAAATCCTGGATGGTAAGGGTAGTTGGGCTCAAAATGCTGTGGTTTTGGCAAATGCCGCCATGGCACTTAAAAGTACCGGACAGTATAACAGTTTTGAAGCAGCCTATAGCGCCGCAGTTGATAGCCTCGAAAGTGGAAAAGCAAGAAATGCACTTAAAAAACTAGTTGAATTGCAATAAATGAATATTCTGAATACCATAATTGCTGCCAAGCGAATTGAAGTTGAAGAGCGAAAAAAAACTACGCCATTGAATGCACTCGAAAAGAAAGCATTTTTTCAACGTACGCCTTTATCACTAGCCAGCTTTCTGAAGAACCCGGATAAAACCGGAATTATTGCTGAGTTTAAGAGAAAATCACCTTCTAAAGGGAACATTAATAGTAATGCAGATGTTACGCAGGTTACCGGTGCCTATGCCAGATTCGGGGCTTCTGCCATTTCCGTATTAACAGATGAACAATTTTTTGGAGGATCGGCTCAGGACCTGGAAGCTGCTCGCCAACTGGATATTCCATTGCTTCGAAAAGATTTTATGATTGATTCATATCAGGTTTATGAAGCCAAAGCGATGGGAGCCGATATTATCTTATTGATTGCCGCATGTCTGAAGCCAACCGAAGTGTATGAATTATCAAAACTGGCAAAAGAATTAGGCTTAAGCGTATTGCTTGAACTGCACGATGAAGAAGAATTAAAACATGTTGGAGAATTCACGCCAATTGTTGGAATCAATAATCGCAACCTGAAAACATTTGAGGTAAACATAGAAAAGAGCCTGGAAATGGCATCCAAACTACCTCCAAATTGTTTGAAGGTTGCAGAAAGCGGAATTGATAAAGTTGAAATGATCCAATTGTTCAAGAAAAATGGCTTTGATGGATTTTTAATTGGTGAGCAATTTATGAAAGCATCAAATCCTGCAAAATCATTTGAACAGTTTATAAATGAACTAAATAATAACGCATAAAACTGAATCAACCAGTCTGATACACTGGCAGAATCTTAACACTTAAAATGCAGAGCAACCCATGAGAGTAAAAGTATGCGGCATGACCCAGCTACAGCAGGTAGACCAGTTGGAAGACCTGGGTGCAACCTTTGCCGGCTTTATATTTTATCCAAAGAGTCCGAGGTATGTATTAAGACATCTTACTACTACCGATTTGAAAAAAGAAAAGAAGATCAACAAAGTAGGTGTGTTTGTAAACTCCGGAGTAGAAGAAGTGATTCAGATGGTGGATGAATGCCGGCTGCATATGGTTCAGTTACATGGAGATGAAACACCAAAATATTGTGAACGCATTGCTGATTATGTTTCTGTAGTGAAAGCGTTTCGGTTAAGCGAAAACGACAGCATTGAATGGATGGTACGACCTTATCTTGATGTATGTGATATGTTTCTGTTTGATACCATGGGCGTTGGTTATGGTGGAACAGGTAAAAAATTTGATTGGACCATGCTAAAATCCCAACATATTGGAAAACCCTATTTTCTAAGTGGAGGCATAGAGCCGGGAGACGAACAGGCGCTTAAAGAATTTGCAACCCAACCGGAAGCAAAAGGGCTTTTCGCTATTGATATTAACAGCAGGTTTGAATCGAGTCCGGGAGTCAAAGATTTAAATCTGATCGAAAACTTTATTAAAAACCTGAATGATTAATAAAAGAACAATCATGCAAACTTATCAACAACCTACCACACAGGGTTATTATGGCCGGTTTGGAGGTGCCTATATTCCGGAAATGCTGCATCCCAATGTGGAAGAACTGCAGCAACGTTACCGCGAAATAATGGAGGAGCCTGCTTTTCAACAGGAGTTTCAGCAACTGCTGCGCGATTATGTTGGACGACCAACCCCGCTTTATTTTGCAAAGCGATTAAGTCAGGCATTTGCTACCAATATCTATTTGAAAAGAGAGGATCTCTGTCATACAGGAGCGCATAAAATCAACAATACCATTGGACAAATATTATTGGCGGAGCGTTTGGGGAAAACCAGGATTATTGCCGAAACCGGAGCAGGCCAGCATGGTGTGGCAACAGCAACTGTTTGTGCATTGAAAGGTATTGAGTGTATCGTTTATATGGGTGAAAAAGATATTGAACGGCAGGCCCCCAATGTAGCCCGTATGCGTATGCTTGGTGCGAAAGTTATACCAGCTGTCAGTGGGAGTAAAACTCTGAAAGACGCCACCAATGAAGCAATCCGGGATTGGATTAATAATCCGGTTGATACGCATTATATAATCGGCAGTGTGGTAGGTCCACATCCTTATCCGGATATGGTTGCACGTTTTCAAAGTGTTATCAGTAAAGAAACAAGATGGCAGCTAAAGGAAAAAACCGGATCAGAACTTCCTACTCATGTAATTGCCTGTGTAGGCGGAGGCAGTAATGCGGCCGGAGCATTTTTTCATTATCTGGATGAACTTTCGGTGCAACTGGTAGCTGTTGAAGCAGCCGGACATGGTGTCAACAGCGGATTAAGTGCAGCAACCACTGTTTTAGGTAAACCTGGCGTTTTACATGGCAGTAAAAGTCTGGTTATGCAAACGGAAGATGGACAGGTGGTGGAACCGCATAGTATTTCAGCCGGATTGGATTATCCCGGAATTGGACCCTTGCACGCCAATCTGTTTGACAGTGGCCGGGGGCAGTTTCTTGCAGTTACGGATGAAGATGCATTACGTGCAGCTTTTGATGTAGCAAGGCTGGAAGGAATAATTCCTGCTTTGGAAACAGCCCATGCTTTTTCCGCTTTGCATCAATTGCAACTGACGGATAAAGATCAGGTAGTGATCTGTTTAAGCGGAAGGGGTGATAAAGACCTGGCAACCTACATGAAACAAATGGAAATGATGGGAATGTAATGAATACAGGAATAACAATAGAACCCTATCAGGAAAAATGGGCCGCTGATTTCAAGCGCCTGAACACTGCCTGGCTGGAAGCGTTTTTTGAAGTGGAACCGATTGATGAACAAATGCTGAGCAACCCACAGGCTTATTATCTGGATAAAGGAGGCTTCATTTATTTCGCTGTGAAAAATATGGAGCAGGTGCTCGGCTGTTATGCATTGATTAAAGGCGCACCTGGTTGTTTTGAATTGTCCAAGATGGCGGTGGATTCATCCTTTCAGGGTAACCAATTGGGGCACCTGTTGGTTCAACATGCCATAGATACGGCAAAAGGAAAAGGTGCTGGTACGCTTCAGTTATACTCACATAGCAAACTCGGCGCAGCCCTTCATCTATATAAAAAATTCGGATTTGTTCAGATTCCCGTTGGTGATTCTGTTTACAAACGAAGTGATATCAAAATGGAAAAAATATTGACATAAGAATTGCGATTATGAGCAGAATTCAAACGTTGTTTCAACAGAAGTCAGCCCGTGTGTTGAATGTTTATTGTACGGCAGGTTATCCTGAATTGAATAGTACGTTGCCGGTAATGGAAGCCCTTCAGGCAAATGGAGCGGATCTGATAGAATTGGGAATGCCTTACAGTGATCCGTTGGCGGATGGTCCTGTTATTCAGCACAGTAGCAGTATTGCGCTGGAAAACGGGATGACTATTGCCACACTTTTTAATCAACTGGAAAATTTCAGAGAACGTATATCGGTTCCTGTATTGCTAATGGGATATATGAATCCGGTTTTGCAATATGGCTTTGAGCGATTTTGTTCGGAGGCCGCAAGAATTGGAATAGATGGCCTCATCCTGCCTGATTTGCCGGAATATGAATTTGAGACTGAATATGGACCAATTATTAAGCAATGCGGTCTCGATTTTATTTTCCTGGTGACACCCGAAACATCTGAAAAAAGGGTTCGGAAACTGGATTCCTTAAGCAAGGGCTTTTTATATGCAGTTTCATCTTCCTCCACTACAGGTTCCAATAAACAATTGCCGGCGGTTCAGACCTATCTGGAGCGATTACAATCCTATAAATTGACTAACCCGGTTTTGGTAGGATTTGGAATCAAAGACAGGGAAAGTTTTGAAACTGCCGCTGCCAATGCCAATGGAGCAATTATTGGAACTGCCTATATTAAAGCGCTGGAAGGATCAACAGATATTTCAGCTACCACCCGTGATTTTTTAAATGGTGTACTTTAGAAAAAATGTTATGGAAATCGCGATCGTAAAATACAATGCCGGCAATATTCAAAGTGTTCTGTATGCATTGGAAAGAATTGGTGCAGCGGCAATAGTGACTGACGATTTTGAATTACTCCGAAGAGCCGACAAAGTTATTTTTCCGGGTGTGGGTGAAGCCAGCAGTGCCATGCGATACCTGCGTGAACGGAAACTGGATCAGGTTTTAAAGGAATTGCAGCAGCCGGTTCTGGGAATCTGCCTGGGTATGCAATTAATGTGTGCCTATTCCGAAGAAAATTCAACCGAATGCCTGGGAATCTTTGATGAAAAGGTGAAATCTTTTAATCAATTGAAGTTGCAAGAAGCGGTTACAGATACGGAAATAAATCGGTTTAAAATACCTCAGATAGGCTGGAATACCATTTCGTCTTTAAAAACAGACTTGTTTGATAGCATTGCTGAAAACAGCTATTGCTATTTTGTGCATGGTTATTATGCTGCACTTGGTGAAGATACGATAGCAACAACTGATTATCTGGCACCCTACAGTTCCGGGCTGCATAAAAAAAATTATTATGGAGTACAATTTCATCCGGAAAAATCAGCAACAGTAGGAGAAAAAATTCTTCGCAATTTTATCGAGAAGATATGAATCCAATTATTAAAGAGGATCTGGATCAGTTGGCCCAATTGCTAGATGCTGCAAGAAAAATGGGTGAAGCACATCTCCAGCAGCTGACTGATCATCCGACGAGCACAAATCCGGAAAACATCAACTGGCCAGATTTGCCTGAAACCGGATTAGGAGCTCTGGGTACGCTGGAAATGTTTCGTACTTTATTTTATCCTCATATTGTAGCAAGTTCAGGGCCCAGATACTGGGGATTCGTAACAGGAGGAACTACTCCTGCGGCCATAATGGGAGATTGGCTTAGTTCTGTATATGATCAGAATACTCAACTTACTTCCGGTAGGGGAGATGCATCTGCTTTATTGGAAATTCAAACTGTACAATTACTGCTTGATTTGTTTGATTTGCCAGATACTTTTATGGGAGCATTTGTAACCGGAGCTACGATGGCAAATTTTTCCGGACTGGCGGTGGCCAGGCAGTGGGCCGGACAACAGTTGGATTTAGATATTGCCAGAGATGGTTTGCGCATGCATATACCCGTATATTCTGCACAACCTCATTCCAGTAGTCTGAAAGCACTTTCCATGTTGGGAATGGGCAGCTCAACTATTCAGCAGGTGCCAACATTACCTGACCGGGAAGCGATTGATATTAGTGCTTTGCGAAATCTGTTGCCATCAGATAAAATGCAACCCGTAATTCTTGTAGCAAGCGCAGGTACCGTTAACAGTGTAGATTTTGATGATCTTCAGACACTCGCTGAACTGAAAAAGGAGCATAATTGCTGGATTCATGTGGATGCCGCCTTTGGTGGCTTTGCAGCTCTTTCAAAAGAACATAAACATTTACTGATAGGTTGGGAACTTGCAGATAGTATTACGGTTGATTTTCATAAATGGTTGAATGTGCCATACGATAGCGCCATGATTTTTACCCGAAAAGAACATGCAGTTCTGCAAATTCAAACTTTTCAGAATTCATCCGCTCCTTATCTTGGTAATCCCTGGGAACAATTTTCGTATTTGAATTATGTGCCGGAGAATAGTCGACGTTTCCGAGCATTATCTGTATGGTTCAGCTTAATGGCATATGGGAAATCAGGGTATCAAAGCATTGTGGAAGAATCTATAGAAATGGCTAATTATCTGGCAGATCAATTACTCCAGACCGGTTGCTTTCGTTTGCTTGCGCCGGTACGTCTTAACACGGTATGCTTTCAGCCAATAGCAGAAATGAAAGGTTCCTTTTCAGTAGCAGAATTTTTAGATGAACTTAATAGGGAAGGAATTGTTTTTATGACTCCTTCCCAGTATAAAGGCGAAACCTGTATCCGCGCTGCGCTGGTTAATTTTCGTACGAATCGTGCAGAAGTGGATAAGGCTATGGATTCAGTAAATCGGGTAATTAAGAAACTCGCCTTATGAAATTGAATTCCGAAATAATTGAATTGCCATTGAAGGAGGTTTTGGCAATCCGTCAGGAAGTAATGTATCCGGGAAAATCCATCGAATTAGCGAACGTGCAGGGAGACGAAACCGCTATTCATTGGGGGCTGCAAATAAATAATAAAACGGTTTCTGTTATATCCTTATTTGATTCTGAAAAATATGGAAAATCTCTACAGTTCAGAAAATTTGCCACGCTTACCATTGAACAGGGTAAGGGATATGGCACAATGCTCTTGAATGCAGTGGTTGATTATGCTGTTGAGAAAAGATACCAGGCCGTTTGGTGTAATGCCAGGCTTACAGCTTTGTCCTGGTACCAGAAATTCGGCTTTCAGCAGGAAGGACATGTATGGAATAAAAACGGAATTGATTATATCATACTATATAAACATATTCACTAATGGAAATTATACCAGCAATTGATTTGATAGAGGGAAAATGTGTTCGCCTAACCCAGGGTGATTATGCGCAAAAAACAATTTATAATGAGCAGCCTTTGGAAGTAGCCCGGATGTTTGAAGATGCAGGATTAAAAAGATTGCATCTGGTTGATTTGGATGGAGCTAAAGCTGGAAAAGTGACCAATTGGAAAGTGCTGGAACAGATCGCGGGCAAAACCTCTCTGGTCATAGATTTTGGAGGAGGAATTAAAAAAGAAGAGGATCTCGGAGTTGTCTTTAATTCAGGTGCTGCTATGGCTACCATTGGAAGTCTTGCGGTAAAACAGGAAGCAGTATTTGTTCAATGGATTCAGACTTATGGAGCAGATAGATTTTTATTAGGAGCGGATGTAAAAGAAGAAAAAATTGCTGTTGCCGGATGGCTGGAAACAACCGGGATCAATATAATCGACTTTATCCGGAATTACCAGGGGAAGGGAATTTATCAGCTTTTTTGTACCGATGTAAGCAAGGATGGAAAATTGGAAGGACCTTCTGTGGAGCTATATCAGAAAATCATAGAATCCTTTCCTGCTATTCATTTTATTGCAAGTGGGGGAGTGAGCCAACTGGCCGATTTGCATGAATTGGCTGAAATTGGCTGTAGTGGCGCAATCATAGGGAAAGCTATTTATGAACAGCGTATTACACTGACAGAACTTTCCCGATTTAATGAAATGAATGCTAAATAACAGCTATGTTAACTAAACGAATAATACCCTGTCTGGATATCAAAGACGGGCGGACTGTGAAGGGAACCAATTTTGTTGATTTGCGTGATGCCGGAGATCCGGTTGAATTGGGTCGCCTGTATGCAAGTCAGGGCGCAGATGAATTGGTATTTCTGGATATCACGGCAACAGTTGAAAAGAGAAAAACCCTGAGTGAACTTGTTAACCGGATCAGCCATCAGATTAACATTCCGTTTACAGTAGGCGGTGGAATCAGCAGTGTGGAAGATGTTAAAATCCTATTACAGAATGGAGCAGATAAAATTTCTATAAATACAGCAGCTTTCAAACGTCCGGCACTGCTTTCAGAACTGGAGAAAGAGTTTGGAAGCCAATGTGTTGTTTTAGCTATTGATGCCAGGATGGAGGAAGATGGTGAATGGTATGTTTATCTGAACGGTGGGCGTACCAAAACTGACAGAACCTGTACTGACTGGGCAGAAGAAGCGGTTTCACTTGGAGCAGGTGAAATCCTGTTGACCTCCATGAATCATGATGGTACCAAACAGGGATTTGCGCTCGATATCACACGTGCTCTGTCCACCCGGTTGCCTGTTCCGGTTATTGCCAGTGGGGGTGGGGGAAGGATGGAACATTTTTTGGATGTATTTCAACAGGCAAATGCCGATGCTGCGCTGGCCGCCAGTATTTTTCATTTTAAAGAAGTTGCTATTCCGGATCTAAAAAATTACCTCTTTCAGGAAGGTATTCCGGTAAGAATCGGATAGCTATAAAAATAAGTACATTTGCGGTATGAAAGTTGATTTTCAGAAGTATCCGGATGGACTGGTTCCGGCGATTATTCAGGATCATACAACCCAAAAAGTATTGATGATGGGTTTTATGAATGAAGCTGCCCTTCAACAAACTGAAACCTCCGGAAAGGTTACTTTTTACAGCCGTTCCAAACAGCGCCTCTGGACAAAAGGGGAAGAAAGCGGAAATTTTCTGGAATTGAAATCTATGGCAGTTGATTGTGATCAGGATACCTTACTGATTAAAGTCCATCCAATCGGACCTACCTGTCATACCGGTGCAGATACCTGTTGGAGTGAACGGAATCACCACGAAGATTTTTTATTTTATCTGGAAGATATCATTGATTTACGAAAACAGGCTTCACCTGATGCATCCTATGTAGCCAAGCTGTTTTCAAAAGGCTTAAATAAAATTGCACAGAAAGTAGGGGAGGAAGCCGTGGAAACAGTAATTGAAGCAAAGGATAATAACGATGCGCTTTTTCTGAATGAATCGGCTGACCTGCTTTTTCATTACCTGATTCTGCTGAACGCGAAAGGCTTCCGGCTACAGGATGTCCTTGATATTCTGAAGGATCGTCACGCAAAATAAATGTCCCCTATGAAATTAGTTTCCTCTGCCCTCGGTTTGATATTGCTGGTTTGCAGTTCTGTAAATGTATTTTCTCAGGATGCTGGATTTTACATTTCAGGATCAATTCAGGGCTTGCCAGATAAATCTCTGGTAGCAATTACGGATCCCGATAAACCCACCGATACGCTCGCAAAAGCAATTTCAAAACAGCAGCAATTTGAATTGAAAGGAAAGCTTGCGGATATTAAATTGTATCATATTTCTTTTATACCATCCGACAAAAAAGGACTGCTTTTTCTAGAAAATAAAAAAATGCAACTGGCAGGGGATATCAATGCCATCCAGCAATTGAGTCTGAATGGTTCCAGTGCACATGACGGCTTTATTGCATTTCAAAAACAATTTGAACCTTACTTCCGAACGTATTCTCAGCTTTCTGAAATAGCCAATCGTTCAGGCGTTACGGATAGTCTGATGACACAATATAAACAACTGATTGCGGATCTTGGATCATCTGCTGTTAGCTTCGCAGATCAGCGGAAGGACCAGGTAGTGGCTCCTTTTATGTGGGCTACCATTCTTCAGGTTGTTGAAAATCCGACAATGGTTGAGAAGAGTTTTAATACATTTACTCCAGCTGTTAAATCAAGTTTTTATGGACGGTTTTTAGAATCCCGAATTGCAGATAGCAAAATTGGACAGATTGGTTCTCCGGCTCTTGATTTTACCCAGGCTGATCCGGCAGGCAAACCTGTTGATCTTTCCTCCTTTCGTGGTAAATATGTTTTAATTGATTTCTGGGCAAGCTGGTGTGGCCCTTGCAGGCAGGAAAATCCGAATGTTGTTCTTGCTCATGAACGCTTTAAAAATAAAAACTTTACAGTTTTGGGGGTTTCTCTAGATAACAATAAAGACAAATGGCTGAAAGCTATTGAAGACGATAAACTGGACTGGACCCAGGTCAGCGATTTAAAACACTGGCAGAATGAAGTTGCCATCAAATACAAAGTTCAATCCATTCCGCAGAATTTGCTAATTGATCCACAGGGCATAATTGTTGCCAAAAATCTTCGCGGAGAAGATTTACAGCAGAAATTATGTGAGTTGTTGGGATGTGAGTAAGAAGGTGAAAGGTGAAAGGTGAAAGGTGAAAGGTGCAAGGCGAAAAGGAGGAACAATGGAAGTTGGAATTAAAAGGGAGTTTTTTCAGCAGTTACAAGGAGTTGCAGATGAAATACAAAAGATGCAACTTTGGACAGAAATAGAAAAGGCCTATTCCTCTAAAGCGCGTTTTTATCATAACCTTGATCACCTTGATCAGTTGCTGATTGAATTAAAAGCCTGCCATGAACTTCATTCTTATTGGCCGGAAGTTGTACTGGCAATCGTCTACCATGATGTAATTTATTCCATACGCCGGCAGGACAATGAAGATAGAAGCGCAGATTTGGCTGTTTCCAGACTACTTGAATTAGGATGGCTGCCGGATAAAATTGAATTGGTTCGCCAACTTATTCTGGCAACTAAAGGTCATATCGTTTCTTCCCTGGATGCGATTAATTATTTTACAGATGCAGACCTGGCCATTCTGGGCAAAACTCCTGAAATGTATCAGCTTTATTCAGCTGCCATACGGAAAGAATATAAAATATTTCCTGATTTCTTATATCGGAAAGGAAGAAAGAAAGTGCTGCTTCATTTTCTGGAATTGCCGGAAATTTATAAAACAGCCTATTTTAATGCACGCTATGAATCACAGGCCCGCCTTAACATTGAATGGGAGATCAATCATCTTAGCTAGAAATCAACTTATTAAAATTCTACAATAAATCCTATCGTTGGTAATAAGCTTCCGTCATTATTCGCCAGGATAAATGGAATGGCATTGGAACCATTCTGCTGAATCGGTTGTCCGTCTGTTGTCTGAAATGCAGTATTGTCTGCTGTACGGCGAAAGGTATATTGTGGTACTCCTGGATTTTTAGAATTGTACCAATTTTGGATATCGAGGTATAAATCCAATGTAAATCTTCGATAATTCCACTTTTTATCAACCCGTAGATCACTGGCATGAAATGCAGGCAATTCAAGGGTGTTGGTGCGGCTGAAATCAAATACACCATTTCCCAGAGTAAGATAATTTAGCTGACTCGCATTTAAATCAAATGGAGTATAGGGTGCGGCTCCCTGATAACGGAATTTTAGTCCGATTTCCCAGTTTCTTTTCAATTTATAGCCTGCTGTTAAACTGAAAAGATGACGATTGTCCCAGCTGGCCCGAATCCATTCCTGATTCAGACCGGTGAATTCCGTTTTGAAAAACGTATAACTTAAAACTCCAAAGAAACGTTTGCTTAATTTTTGTTGCGCAAAGAATTCCACTCCGAATACCCGACCTTTTCCATCCTGCCGAATGGGTTCATTTCCAATGGCACCGAATTCGGTTCCTTTATTAGCCAGACTGATTCCGTCAAGAATGCTAACCGGATAATTGCCGTATCTCTTATAAAACCCTTCCAGTGTAAACCTTGTATTAGATGAAGGAAGCCATTCAAATCCAGCTACCATATGACTACTTCTAATATATTCACCCGGATTTGATTGTCCGGTATTAAGTTGCTCAAAAGCCATTTGGGTATAACTGGGTAGTCGGTAATAAATGCCATAGCTGGTGCTGAAATTCCATTGATCAGAAATGGCATAACTGGCACTTATCCGTGGACTGAACTGTTTAAACGGATTAGCTACGCCGTTTTTTGCAGAATTTCCATCTAAACGGATGCCTGCACTAATTGCAAGGCGATCATTCAGGATTTTTCGTCCGCTTTGAATAAAGGCACCATAACGCAGGAAATTCAGCGCATTATCAGAGCGCAACTCAACTGCCGGTTGAATCAGAGTTCCCTGCTCATCCCGTAATTCAGGTCGAAATTGCTGGAAAAAATCATTCGAGAACTGCGCATACTGGGCAGATGCACCATAGGTGAATTTCCATTTGTCCACATTAACTGTCTGGTCGAAACGCAGCTTGTTCTCTGTTTCCCTACTATTTATGAGAAAGGTTCTGGTAGTTTCTGAAGGCTCCTCATTATCAAGGTATTTATCAGCTTTGTTATTCAGGGTATTTCGGCTGATAGCCAGGTTCCAGAATCCGCGATTCGTCAATCGCTTGATACTTGCTCCCACTGTATAATTCCATTGGTTAATCAAAGGACTACTATTGACTGCATATAATTTTTCAGGGGTAGCTTCTTTGGGTGCAGCAAAACGAAATTCATCGATGGCGCCAATCCCCAATACCTGCAGGGTAGTTTTATTATTGATCCGGGTTGTAGTCTTAAATTGAAAATCCCAATAATTCGGCCGGATGGGTAAATCAATTAGCTGAAACAATAATTGCAGATAACTTCGGCGGGCACTCACTAAAAAACTGGTTTTGGGACTAAGAGGACCATCAAGTGTAGCAGCCAGTTCGGTAGCACTCAATCGAACATTGCCTTGCAACCGATTTGGATTTCCATTTTTTTGTTTAAACTGGAAAACACTGCTTAGTGCATTATCATAACGGGCATCAAAAGCGGAACTGCTCAATTTCACCTCCTCAATAAAACTCACATTTAATATACCCTGAGGCCCGCCACCACTGCCCTGTGTGCCAAAATGATTGATTAAAGGAACTTCAATTCCATCAAGATAGAACACATTTTCACTGGGTGCTCCTCCACGAATAATGATATCGTTCCTAAAACCACCACCTCCGGCACCACCGCCTACTCCCGGAAGCGATTGAATAACCCTGCTTATATCAAAATTTCCTCCCGGATTGGCTTTTATTTCTTCCGTTGTGAGTCGTTGGATGCTAAGCGGACTTTCCAGGCTTGTAGCTCTTGCACTTGCTTTTTTTCCGGTAACAAGCACTTCGCTTAATTCTTTACCGGAGGGTTCTAATTCGATGGTCAGGTTGTTTTCATTCCCAGATGTTATTACCACATTGTTGATGTTTTTACCCGCATACCCCAAAAAAGATAGCTGCAGCGTATAGGAACCTGCAGGTATGCCTGTTATTCTGAATCTGCCGATGGAATCGGAACTTGTGCCTATCGTAGTAGAGATTACCAGCACAGATGCTCCGGCAATTGGTTTCTGCGTATTTCTGTCCAAAATTGTACCACTAATGCTCCCGGTGTTCTGGGCTATTATTGCCTGAGTGTAAAATACAGCCAGTAATACCAAAATTCTAGTAATATAACCGCTTGATTTATTCATATTGGATGGAGGTTAAAATTTAACAACAACCAAAAAGGTTTAAAGTTCAATATTGAAATAAAATAATTCAATGCAAAAATAATAGTAAATTTAGGAATGGCTAGCATCAGTAATTTATGGACTGAATACCTACAGGGGCAAAATAATCCGACAGCGCAGGATTTTGGTATCTGGCTGATAAGAAAAGGTGAGGGCGTGCAACTGGATACAGTTCCTTTTCAAGCTGATCTGGAACCTGGTGAATTAACTATTCAGTCTGCAATACTGGTAGGCCGGCTGCAGCGTTTCCTGCATTTTTTGACCAAACCATTTTTAAAAAACGCGGGCATCAGTGAAGATGAATTAGTAGTGCTGGCAAGTTTGTTATTTATTCAGGATGTTCCCAAAACTGTGCTGCTTAAACAATGTCTGATAGAAATCCCTACCGGAAGTGAATTATTGAAACGGATGAAAAAGTCTGGTTTGATATTGGAAAAAAAACACCCGGGAGATGCCAGAAGCAGTATCATCTCAATCAGTGCAAAAGGGAAGAAATTGATTTTACATACGTTTTATTCCATGAACAGTATGGAAGATGCCCTGCAGGTGCTATCGTTGGAGGAGCGAACTATACTGGTAGAACTGCTGAATAAGCTGGATAATTATCATAGCCATCGGCATGAAATTCTTCAAATGACTGAATTGATGAAGCTGAATTAGCCATTTTGTGTTAATTTAGACAAACGCTGCAACACATACAGAAACCCTGTTCATTGATTAATAGCATTCGGGCATGAAATTTTTAAGGAGGCTCCTGGTTCTTTGCAGCATACTATTTCTTACCAGTTCAGTAGCAGCACAGAAAGTCAACAATCAGTATAATTTAGCTATTCAGAAAACCAATTCAGCCGTTAAGGTTGATGGCCTTTTGAATGATCCAGCATGGGAAATGGCGGATGTGGCAAGAGATTTTTTCATGGTACTGCCCATGGATACCAGCATCGCCAATGTGAAAACAGAAGTTCGTATGGCGTACGATGATCAGTTTCTATACCTGATAGCAACCTGTTATCATGGGGCTGCCGGTGACTATGTGGTGGAATCATTGCGTAGGGATTTTGCTTTCCAGAAAAATGATAATTTTCTTTTTTTCTTCGACCCCTTTGAAGATAAAACCAGTGGCTTTTCCTTTGGTGCCAATGCGGCCGGAGCACAATGGGACGGGTTTATTTATGAAGGCGGAAAGATGGACTTGAGCTGGGACCATAAATGGATTTCCAAAGTAGTGAACTATGAAGATCGTTGGGTATTTGAAGCAGCTGTTCCTTTTAAATCGATCCGGTATAAAGAAGGTATGACCAGCTGGGGAATAAATTTTAGCAGGAATGATTTGAAAACCTTTGAAAAATCTTCCTGGGCTCCAGTGCCACGCCAGTTTCCTACCGTTTCTCTGGCCTATACGGGAAACCTTAATTGGGATGCGCCTCCCCCTTCAACCGGATCCAATATTTCACTTATTCCATACATGCTCGGTGGTATTTCCAAAGATTACGACAAAGGAAGTCCAACGGAATTCAGAAAAGAAATTGGTGCGGATGCCAAAATCAGCATTACTTCTTCATTAAATCTTGACCTCACTGTAAACCCCGATTTTTCCCAGGTTGAAGTGGATCGTCAGGTCACTAACCTGGATCGCTTTGAATTGTTTTTTCCGGAGCGAAGACAGTTTTTTCTGGAGAATGCGGATATATTCGGGAACTTCGGTTATGCCAATATCCGGCCCTTCTTCTCTCGCAGAATTGGCCTTAACGTGCCCATTCAGTTTGGTGCCAGACTAAGTGGAAAATTGAACAAGGACTGGCGGATAGGAGTGATGGATATGCAAACCAAATCCGTTGGAGATCGTGATCTGCCAACCCAGAATTTTGCCGTTGTTTCCCTGCAGCGAAAGGTGTTTTCAAGATCGAATATTGGGTTTCTTTTTGTTAATAAACAATCCCTCAGGTATGTGCCGGATAAAGATCCGGTTACACCAGAACACAAACAATACAACCGTACAGTCGGCTTCGAATATAACCTGGCATCTCCGGGAAATTACTGGACAGGTAAAGCAATGGTATTGAAATCCTTTAGTCCGGGTAGTGGTCCGCGTTCCATAACCCAGGCAGCAAACCTGAATTATACCAGTCGTAAATTATTGCTGTCCTGGCAGCATGAATATGTGGGGAAAGATTTCCTGGCAGAAGTTGGTTATGTGCCTCGAACGGGTTATGTGAAAATAAATCCGCAGGCGGGTTTTCTTTTCTTTCCGAAAAAATCAGTGGTGCTAAGCCATGGGCCGTTATTGCAGACTGTTTTTTATGCCAATGAGCAATTTCGAAAAACTGACTATGAGCACAGTCTGACCTATCGAACAACCTTCCGAAACCAGTCCGTCTTAAATGCCTTTTTATCCAACGCCTATATTGAATTGCTGATGCCTTTTGATCCAACCAATACAGGATCTGATTCATTGGCTACAGGCACAAAGCATCGTTTCTCTACTGCCTATATTGAATATATATCCAAACCCAAAAGCCTTTTTACCTATGCAGCCAATATCCGGTATGGAGGTTATTATAATGAGGGAACCAGATTGCAGCTTACCAGCGAATTCGGTTATCGTTTCCAGCCGCATGTTGGTATTACCATGAGCAGCACCTACAATGATATACGGATTCCCGGAACCTGGGGCAGGCGAAGTTTTTGGCTGGTTGGACCGCGGGTTGATATTACGCTGACCAATACCTTTTATTTTACAGCATTTGGTCAATATAATGAACAGACTAAAAATGTAAACCTGAATACCCGGCTGCAATGGAGATACAAACCTGCCTCTGATTTTTTTATTGTTTATACAGACAATTACCTGCCTGAATACATGTCTGTCAAAAATCGGGCACTAGTTGCAAAATTTACCTACTGGTTTAGTTTGTAACTATTGGTCATGCCGCTTTCCTTCCTTCACTTTAAATACGTGAAGCACAGACGGAAATAAGGCATCCATGGATTCCGTAGCGCCAGATGGTGAACCAGGTAAGGTCAGTACCAACATATCTCCTATAAATCCTGCAATTCCTCTGGATAACATGGCATAGGGCATGCGTTGTTGTCCATAGCTACGGGCGGTTTCCATAATGCCCGGAATTTCTTTGTCAAGGAGGGGTGCTATAGCATCCGGTGTGATATCTCTGGGAGATAATCCTGTGCCTCCGGAAAATAAGACAAGCTGAAAACCAGCATTCGACAGTTCCTTTGCCATAGCCTGAATGCTTTCAAAATCATCGGCGATGGTAGATATTTTTTGTGGCTGAATGCCAAAACCTGCCAATTTATCAATTATCAATTCTCCGGTAAAATCCTTGTTTATTCCTGCTGAAATACTATCTGAACAAATTATTACTGCAGTTTTTAATTCGCTTGCCAATTCGTAACGAAGATCAGTTTTCCCACCTTTCTTTTCCTCCAGTCGAATGTGACTGATCTCAACCCCTTTGTCAATAGGTTTCAACATATCATAAATAGTCAATGCTACCAGGGAAGCGCCGTGCATGGCTTCCACTTCCACACCTGTTTTATATATTGTGTGAACTTCCACACGAATTAAAATGGAAAGTCCGTCTATTTCATAATTGATTCCAGCATACTCAATTGGTAATGGATGACAATCCGGAATCAAATCGCTTGTTTTTTTGATGGCCAATAATCCTGCTGCCCGCGAGAATTCAAAAATATCCCCCTTTGGAACTGTTCGGTTGCGGATAGCTACAATGGTTGTTTCTTTTGAAACAGTTACCAATGCAGTTGCTATTGCTTTTCTAAGAGTCGTTGATTTATGTGTTATCGAAACCATGCTTATTTATTTACTTTCCATTGATGACCTTCTTCTCCCAATAATTCTTTTCCCCATACCGGAAGCTCGGCTTTTATCTTTTCTACCAATTCAGCACAGGCTTCGATGGCTGATTTACGATGTGGTGCAGAAATAAATACAAACAAGCAGATTTCACCTGTTGGAACAATACCCAGACTATGATATATATGGGCACAGGTCAATTTATATTTTGAAAAAATTGATTCTCGGATTTCCATCATTTTTTCAAGGGCCATAGGTTCATAACTGCTGTATTCGATGCCTGTAACCAATTTTCCGTCAATGGTATCTGCTCTAACCTGGCCAAGAAAAATACTATGTCCGCCAATGGAAGTTTTAGTCTGGTGTTTTTGGATTTGTTCAGCAATAAATCCGGGCTGGATTGCTCCCTGAATAAAGATGTTTTTAGGTTCTTTAGCTTGCATTTTTCTCTTGTTTAAAAGAAGTCCATTTGTTCATCCCGCCTGATAAATTGTATATTTTCACCAAATCTGAATGTTTATTCTTTATTAATTCTCCTGCTTTTTTACTTCGTATTCCGGATTGGCAAAAAACTATTACGGTTGGTGAATCTATTTCGGACAGTCTGTTTTTCAATTCACTCAACGGAATCTGGATATATTCAAAGTCGGTGGGGATGGGCGTTTCGCCATATTCCCGAACATCAATTATCTGAAGTTTGGCTAGCTGAAGGAGGGTATAAAACTGATTTATATCCAGTTCTTCAATACCTTTTTTTTCACCACATAACCACTCGTAATCTGTCTGTTCAAATGCCTCTCTTGTTGCAGGTAGAAGTTCTGCTGCGGCTGGTTGTTTTGTTAATTCGAATACCTGTGAGTTATTGGTCAGTGCATCATAGGTATATAACTGATTCACCAGGGGGGATCCGATTCCGGTAATTAATTTGATGACTTCATTCGCCATTTGAACACCTATTATGCCTGGTAAAACCCCCAATACTCCAGCTTCCGCACAGTTCAATACCTCTCCGCTTTGGGGTGGTTCCGGAAAAATATCCCGATAGTTAACGGATTTTTCATCAACTGCATTCAAAACCGCAACCTGCCCTTCAAATTGTGATATCGCTCCCATAATCAGTGGTTTTTTCAACAGCACACAGGCATCATTAATCATGTAGCGGGTAGAAAAATTATCGGTTCCATCAAGTATGAAATCATATTTTTCCAATATGGATAAACAGTTCCCCGGCTCCAACCGAATGGGATATTCATGTATATTGATTTCCGAATTTCTTTTCCTCAATTCCTGCGCTGCTATAGAAACTTTCAAATGGCCTAAATCCGCTTCATTAAATAATACCTGTCTGTGTAAATTGCTTTCCTGAATTAGGTCAAAATCCACAATACCAATTGTTCCAATTCCGGCAGCTGCCAGATAAAGCAAAGCAGGACATCCCAAACCACCCGCACCAATTACCAATATACGGGCTCCGGCTAATTTTTCCTGCCCTTCCTGACCAAAGCCTTTTAGAATTATCTGCCGTTGGTAGCGGTTATTGATATGTTGATTATTCGTTTTCATCCTCCGGAAAAAGGTGGTAATAAAGCCAAACTTGCTCCTGGAGCAATAGTCGCATTATTGGACTGAATTTTTTTATCTACAGCGATTACAAACCTGTTGTTTTGTAACGCCGGATAGGTTTGCAGGAGGCGGTTCTTTAACTCACCTGTAGTTTCAATGAAGGGAATTATAATACTTGAGCCTCCAATGATTTCAGCAAGTTGGCCAAATACCTGTATGTTTAATTCCTGTTGACTCATGCGTTGGTAAATAATAATTTAAAGGAAGCCAGACTTAAAACGGCAGCCAGAATATTTTTCAATACAGCCTGCCGAAATTTCAAGGAACCCAGCCAGGCACCAATACAGCCACCGGCAAATGCAATCAATACCATACCCACCATTTCGGGACTAAATTGAATTCCTTTTGATAGCTGACCGGTTAAACCCGACAACGAATTTACAAAAATGAAGAGCGCACTGATGGCTGCTGTCTGTTTTTGATCTGCCCATTTTAACAAAAGAAGGATTGGAGATAGAATAATTCCCCCACCAATGCCGATTAAACCGGAAAGAAATCCGATTCCGGCACCAATTGCAACAGATCCGGCGACATTGGATGGCTTAATGTCTGGATCCTCTTCCTGCCTCACAAAGAAAAACCTGGCCACTGGAAACAATAAGAGGAACCCCAGTATTTTTTTATATAAACTGCTTTCCAATCCCATCGTACCTCCTATATATGCCAGCGGAATAGAGGCAAGGGCAAGTGGAAGAAAGATTTTCCAGTTGAAATGGCGGCCCCTGTAGAACTGCAGAAATGCCATCAGGGAAACAAAAAGATTCAAAAGAAGTGCAGTTGGTTTCATTACTTCCGGAGCAAATCCATAAATAGCCATCAGAGCAAGATACCCGCTTGCTCCACCATGGCCTACCGATGCATATAAGAAGGCAACAACAAATAACAATCCATAAAAAAGTATCAGTCCATCCATATTATTTCATTACTGTATTAAATGAATTTCAACCTGATCTCCCTTTTCTACACCAATGCTTTCGGCAGGTAGAAATACCAGACAATTAGCCTGCGCAAATGAATTCAGTTTATATGATTCCTGTGCAGGTAAAAAATGCAGGAGCTCACCATCATAATATCCTTTGAGAAAAAATGCAAGTGCGGCTTTTTTAGTAAATGGCCCAGCAGCAGGAACTATTTTTATTTCAGGTCGAATATTTTTTTGCATTAAAACCGATACTGCTTCCGTTACATATTCATAAAAACAGGTCAATACCGATGCCGGATTTCCAGGTAATGCAAGCACTATTTTTCTTCCTTTTTTTCCAGCATAGATTGGCTTTCCCGGTTTCTGACTGATTTTATGAAATAATTGCTCCACTTTGCAGGACTCCGTTGCTGGCAACGTGAAATCATAATCGCCCACACTAATACCTCCGGTCAGGAGAATAAGGTCATGCTGATCGATTGCTTCATTTAGTACATTTGTTAATTGCTCCAGACTGTCATGAACAGTATATATTTTTTGAAGTGAAAGCCCTATTTTTTGCAAGGCTGCCTGAATTGCAATAGAATTGGATTCGTATACCTGACCATAAGCCAATGGTTTACCTGGTTGCTGCAATTCATTTCCGGTTACCAATAATGCAATGGAAGGAGCCGGATAAACCCATACATTTGTTGCTCCCATCCCTGCAAGAAATCCAAGCGCTGCAGGACTAAGCAGGCTACCTTTAGGTAATGCGAGTGCATTTTTCCCGATTTCTGAACCTTTGGGCCTAACATTGTCGCCTTTTTTCATTTCTGGAAAATTAATAGACAGGAATTGATCCTTTCTGCTGGTTTTTTCCTGCATAACAACTGTGTCGGTTCCATTTGGTACAGGTGCTCCGGTGAAAATTCGAACTGCTTTTCCAGCCGGAATTTCTAGCATTTCATGCACACCGGCCGCCATTTCACCAATTATTTCCAAATGGGATCCTGGTTTATACGAATCAAAAGCAAAAGCATAACCATCCATTCCGGATTGCGGAAAAGATGGAATATCAATGGGTGCTATAAAATCCTGCGCAAGTATAAGTCCTGCTGCCTGTATAAGTGGTATTTCAACAGGGTCCAGCTTCTGACTGTTTTCCCGAATAAGTTGTTTTGCCTCCTGTACTGTTACCATTTTACCCTCCGATTGTTATCATACTTCTATTGGTTAATTCGGTAGCTTCTATTTTTTCAAAATCCTGGGTAAACTGCCCTCCGAGTTCTTTTTTCTTGGAACGGATGTTCTTCTCAATCAGCGGCTTAATGTCCATGCCCTTACGGAATGGTGTTAATAAATCTGTTTCCGAACTGGAGAAAAGACAATTTTTTAGTTTTCCATCAGCTGTCAGTCGAATTCTGTTACAGGTGGAACAAAAATTATTGCTCATGGTGCTTATAATTGCAAAGCTGCCCGCATGGCCGGGGATATGGTATTTCTTTGCAGTATCATGGGCCGCTCCGGCAATGGGTACTATGGGATATTCATTTCCAACAATTTCCAATATTTCCTGCCAGGTCAGTACTTTGTTGCTGGTCCAGCGATTACCACTGAAAGGCATAAACTCAATAAACCGAACATGAACAGGAGAGGATTTTGTCCAGACAACGAAATCCAACAGTTCATCTTCATTCATGCCCTTCATAACAACCACATTCACTTTTACATGAAAATTCTGTTCCATTAATTGGTGAATAGAGTCGTATACTACTTGAAACTGGTCGCGTCTTGTAATTACAGAAAATCGTTCGGGTTTGAGTGTGTCCAAACTTATATTGAGCGATTTAACTCCTGATTCTTTTAACAGTGGAAGAAATTGGGCTATCCTGGTTCCATTGGTGGTAAGGGTCAGTTCAACCGGCAGTGTAGCTAATTGACGTATTATAGCACCTGCATCTTTTCGAACCAGTGGTTCTCCTCCGGTTAACCTGATTTTTTTTACACCGAGGTCAACAAAAAGTTTGGCAATAGAAAATAGTTCATCCGCCTGCATCAGGCGGCTTGCGGGAGTAAATTCATAACTTTCCTCGGGCATACAATAAAAGCAGCGAAGATTACAGTTATCTGTCAGCGAAATCCGCAGATAATCATGAAATCGGTTATAGTTGTCTGTTAGTATTGTACTCATTCACTTGATTTCTTTAGTTGTTCATAGTCTTGCGGCGTATCTATATCAAGTAATCCATCTGGAAATGGCACCAGACTAACCTGATCCTGATACTTTTTAATCAGTTTTTTTGCTCCGGTATCACCTTTTAAAAGCAGCAGCTCACTAAAAAGAGATTGAGCAAAAACAGCAGGCGTGCCAACCTGTTGGGCATAGCTGGATGCTGCTATTGCTTTCCCGCTTTCCTGCCAATTTAACCATAATTTTTTCAACAGGCCTTCATTTACTGCGGGCTGATCGCCCACCATGATTAGTACAGCATCCGGAACTGGTTGCAAATTTGTTAAATAATTCATCCCGGTTACAATACTGGATGCCATACCTTCTGCCCAATTGGGGTTTAGAACAAAGGAAATATTCAAATCCGCCAAATTCATTCTAATATGAACGTCCAATTCACCCGTAACTATTAATACCTCTCCCAATTCCGCCATTTTTGCAGCATTTGCAGCATGCCAAAGCAGGGTTCTACCCTTATGGGGCAGGAGTTGTTTGGGTTTACCCATCCTGCTTGAACTCCCTGCAGCCAATAACAAAATTGCTCCCTGCATGGTTTTTCTTAATTAGAATGAATGCCTGATGTTTTATTTTTTAGCGATGGGCCTTCTTTTTTTGACATAAATGCCTGAATTTCTGCAATTATCGACAAAGCAATTTCGTCTGCTGTTTCTGCGCCCAGATCAAAACCAACCGGTCCATAAATCCTGTCAAGCTGCTTTTCTGTAACCTTCACCCCCTCGTTTTCGAGGTCCTTTAACATGCGTTCCAGTTTTTTTCGAGGTCCAAGGGTGCCGATATAAGGGATATTGGTCTCCAATAGAATCCTCAGCATAGCTTTGTCATACGAATAATTATGGGTCATCAGGGTGGCTGCCATTCGCTGGTCTGTTTGGATATTTTCCAGCGCCTGTTCAGGTCTGCTGACAATAAGCCGACAACCGGATTGAAAACGATCTCTATTGGCATGTGTTGGCCTGCCATCAAGTATGGTTGTTTCCCAACCCAGAATGATTGCCATATCTAAAAGGGGAAAAATATCGTTTCCTGCCCCCACAACCAGCAATGAAACAGGCGCCGGTATATATTCTATAAAACAGTTCCAGCTTTGATTTCCTGTACTGAATTGCTCAAAACCAGATTTTTTGCTCTCCATTGCTTTTCTGGCAGCAAAACTAACTTTTGGTAGCAACTCCGGATCTGGTAAATTGCCCGAGCTTGCTCCATCCTCTTCAACCATCCAGCAGGTTCCCCATTGGGATGAATCAGTATGTTCCATGGAAAACAGCGTAATCATCACACAGGATTGCCTTTTTGCTGTCAGTTTCCTGAATAAATCAATTGGATTCCCACTTAGGTCAGGGCGGATCGGTTCCATCAGTACTTGTATGATTCCGGCACAGCCAAGTTGAATACCGATGGAGGCGTCTTCCTCGTCACTGGTATCATAGGTAACCAGTTTGGATTTTTGCTGGTGTAAAACAAGCAATGCTTTTCGCAAAGCATCCCCTTCCAGGCAACCACCACTGATAGCACCGGTCATCATTCCATCTTCCGTTACCAGCATTCTGGCGCCGGGTCTGCGATAGGAGGATCCTTCGACTTGTACTACCGTTACAAGTGCGGACTGTTTATTCTCTGATATTGCCATTTCATATGCCTGCAGGATGGCTTTTATTTCTTTCATTGTCTATTCTACTATTCCTGCATAAAGTTACAGAAACGAAAATTGCCGGTTCAGGAATGAACCGGCAATATCTGTGGTATCAGAGATAAGCGCCCTAAAATCCAAGACCTACAGAGAAACCGTCCATCGGTCCGCTGAAAGTGTAATTTCCAACGGCTGTAACCATTCCGTTATTCAAATTGATCTCATAGAGTTTAGTGGTTCCATTTACAGTAAGGATAGCCCAGGCTTTTCCAGACTGACTTCCAATATCAAATCCATTACTGCTTTCGATATTAATTCCTGTTGCTCCAACTTCAACAAGCGTTCCATTATTAGGTGGATCCTGACGATATAATTTATCGGTGCCACAATCAATATCATACAGAATGGTTGTGGTTGCACCAGCAAAATTATTGGTATAGGCTGCTGCACTTACAGAAGGAGTTCCCGGGTTAAGCATCCCGTCCGTAGCAGCCAGTGTACCATCATTTGGATTCAATCGCAGGTTTTGTCCGGTATTACTTACTACACGGATCCTGTCAACCGTAGGATTAAAATCAAATCCAAAATAAGTTCCTGAAAGAAGGGTTGTAAATGGTAATGTACCAATACCCGTAGCAGCTCCATTGGATGTGTTCAGCGTGTATAACCGACTGCTGCTTCCCAATGCATACAGCGCGCCATTTGCCGGACGAAAATCTATTCCCATAATTTTTTCATCAGGCAAAAGACCCGTGATGGCCTTGGTTATGGGCATAGGGGCCATGGGGTTAAAGATGAGCAGATTCTTTCCATTACTGATGGCATAAGCCACCGGTTCGGAAGGAATGGCTAATCCATTTGCATTGGTAACACCCATCAGTTCGCCAATTTTGATTGATTTTCCACTTGCCAGATCAACCTGATATAAGGTTGATTTTCCATTTTTAGTTGCTACGGCTAATGCAGCACTGTTATCCGGACTGATATCAAATCCAATTTCGCCATTGAAATCATTATTAAGTTTGCCAACTGCTACCAGCGTGCCATTGTTGGGCGGATCCTGCTTGTACAGCATATCGGTTTCCGTATCAATATCAAAAAGAGTTGTAGTGGTTGTACCCGCCTTACTGTCGGAATAAGCTACTCCGGTAACCATGGCATTTGTTACCCCATTTATAACTCCGTCTGTTGCAACAATGGCGCCTGTTTCAGGGTGAGCCCGAAGGTTTTGGCCATTACTTGTTACAATGCGGATACGATCAACGGTTGGATTAAAATCAAATCCTGCAATTGAACTGCTCAAAACCGGACTAAATGGCCCGGTTCCAATAGCTCGGGTATTGCCGTTTTTTTCATCAATCACTAATAATCTGCTGGTGCTGCTAAGCGCATAGAGCTGCCCGGTTGCCGGACGGAAATCAATCGCCAAAACCGATTCGCCTTCCTGCAGTCCGGCAATCGGGGTTGTACTGATAGGCATTTTAGGCGATTCCGCATTGAACCGAACCAGTTTGTTGCCATTGTCAAGAACCAGGAATTCAATATCCGGCCCCTTTTGATCCATTTGGGGTGAATCATCTTTTTTACAAGAGGCGAGGCTGATTAATCCGAGGAGTGCTAAACCTCCTAAAAAATGTTGTGTTGTCCTTTTCATGGTTTCCAGTTTTATTGGTAGACTGGTACCTACGAAAAAGGAAAAGAATCAGATTGGGTGGTTGAGTTTTTTTTTAAAACTGTTGCAACTGCCGTTTATATAATTGGATGGTGTTTTCCAGCCCGAGGTAAATTGCATCGCAAATCAGGGCATGTCCAATGGACACTTCATCTGCATAAGGGATATTTTTTGAAAAAAATCCAAGGTTGTGCAGATCCAGGTCATGGCCGGCATTAATGCCCAATCCTAGTTCTTTCGCTTTTAAGGCTGCCTGAACATAGGGGGCAATGGCTTTTTCCTTATCCTCTAAAAATAGACGGGCATAACCTTCGGTATACAATTCTATCCGATCGGTTCCCGTTGCGGCAGCAGCTTCCACCATTTCAACAACCGGATCCACAAAAATAGACGTGCGAATCCCGGCTTGTTTGAATATCCGGATCATTTCGATCAGATAGTCTTTATGCTGAATAGTATTCCAGCCATGATCCGAGGTAAGTTGTCCGTCTGTATCCGGAACAAGGGTCACCTGATCTGGTTTTGTTTCCAAAACCAGATCAATGAATTTTTCTTCCCTGCAATTTCCTTCAATATTGAATTCTGTTGTAATAATGGGTTTAATCGCCCGTACATCTGCATACCTTATATGTCGTTCATCCGGCCTGGGATGTACCGTTACTCCATCCGCTCCAAAAAGCTGCACATCTTTCGCCGCCTTCACTACATCCGGATTATTGCCCCCGCGGCTATTTCTAATGGTGGCAATTTTGTTGATGTTTACAGAGAGTTTAGTCATGTGGCAAAGATATGGTAGAAGGGAGAAAAAGGAGAAAGAGGAGGAAAAGGAGACAAGGGAGGAAGAGGAGACAAAGGAGGAAAAGGAGACAAAGGAGGAAAAGGAGACAAGGGTGGAAAGGTAAAAAGTAGGGGAGAGAAAATTGACGTTAAAAGATGAGCTTTCAATAGTGTTTTATGCCAAGGTTTCTATCGTATTGCAACCAACTTCCAACTTCCAATTTCGAAATTCTAACTTCCATGTCTCATTTCAAAATGGGTTATTTAACGGTAAAATAGTCTCAAACAAATTATTAAGTTTAAAAAATGATTACGAAACTGGAGGACCTACATGTTTATAATTTGTCATTGGATTTGGCAATGCAAGTATTTGATTTATCGAAAAATTTTCCTATTGCTGAAAAATACTCATTGACATCTCAATTGACCCGTGCTGCAAGGTCTGTACCTTTGAATATTGCAGAGGGCTGGGGGAGAAGAATTTATTCGAATGAAATAAAAAAATCACTGGTTTATTCTCAGGGATCTGTCGAAGAAACAAAAACCGCTCTTGAGCTGGCTTACAAATGCAATTTTATAACAGAAGAAAGGTTTAATGAATTATATAACGAATACAAAAAAGTAGCTGCACAACTTTATAACCTTTATTGGAATTGGGGATTGAAAAAGGAGGAATCATAAATTCCTCGGTGAAATTTTGTAAATAACACACTTAATATCTGTTTTTATGATTGAATTTTGAGAATTAAGGTACAGGTAAGCTCATACTAAATCCCATTTAATAAATTACCTGGAAATAAGCAAGATTCACCTTTCTCCTTTTCTTCCTTTGTCCCCTTTTCCTACTTTGTTTCCTTTTCCTCCTTTGTCTCCTCTTTTCCTACCACCTCCCAACCAATTTCACATTCAGCAACCTGGGTGTAAGGCGGTTTGGAATGGCATAAGTAGTGTTGGAAAAATCTTTGATGAGCAGGTAGGAAATAGTGTTGGCGCGATCGATGATATTGAATATTTCGAGTGAGGCCCAGATGTTTTCGAAACTGCGGAAAGGGGCATGACGACGACGGCGGGTGCGATCACTGTTTAATAAAAGCGCACTGAATCCAAGATCGATCCGGATATAGGGATCAATAAACAAGGCATTTCTGTAGCGGATTGAATTGGGAATATTATAAGGTAGATTGGATCCGTAGATGCCATTGATATAAACCTTGATATTTTTATTGGTAGATAGATAATCCTGAAAAAACATGCCTATTGTTAAGAAGCGATCAGTTGGTCTCCGCAGGTATCCATTCTGCGTCAGGGTGCTGTCTACCGGTTGATTTTGTTCATCAACGGTGTAGTTGTAATAAAAATCGTTTTTGATGTCTTCACGGGTACGCATAAAACCAATACTGAGATAACTCTCGGCATCTTTTACCAACTCACCATATAATCTGGCTTCCAGTCCGGTTGCATAGGCTTTGGCATTATTTTCTCCAAAATAGCGCATTCGTACATTGTCTATATCGTAAGGGACAACATCCCATAGCTGTTTGAAATAAGCTTCGGTACTTAAGCGCAGGGTTTGGTTGAAAGCGGGGAAATTATAATCGAATCCGGCGCTTACCTGCCAGCTTTTTTGAGCTTTAAGATCCGTATTCAGGGTTCCATTATATCGTCTAAGTTCCCGATAAAAGGGCGGCTGCATATAAAGGCCGGCACTTCCCTTAAAAATGATATCTTTTTTCCATCGGTTGGGTTTCCAACTTATTCCAGCCCTCGGTGAGACGAGGATTTCTTTATTGAGGTCATTATAATTCAAACGTACGCCCAATTGTAAAACCGTTCCGGATGAATCGCCCAAAGAGATATTGTCCTGCCAGTAGGCTGACAACCGGTGAATCGTAAGCGCAGCATTGGAGCGAAGTGATTTGAATAAATGTAATGAACCCGGATTATTAGGTAAACTATAACCTGCAGAATCCTGGTATTCAAATTCCCTCAACTGATCTTTTATTTCCTGCCTGTCGATTGAAAGTCCCCATTGATGGTAATGCCTACCCCGATCATAATATCCTTTGTGGCTAAGGTTTAATAAGTCTATCCTTAAATCATTTCGTGCATATTGTTGAAATACGCCGGCGCCCAATGGATTTACAATAAGCCCGAACTCAGGTTTGCTTCGATCGAACGAACGTTCACCAAATAAATAGGCGCCTGAAATATCAATTGCTTCCTCCTCCTTATTCTGGAAATAAGAGGCAAGCCATTTGATCCGCAGGTTTTTACGTACCTGCCGCGTAACGGATAAGCCGGCCATACTGGTGCCATACCGATCTTTTTCGGATCCTTCAAAATAAATATCCAGACCAATATTGCTGGTAAAAAAAGGAGAAAATACAGAGCTGCTTGGCTGGCTGAATTCCGGTTTCAGACTGAATTTGGTGCGGGATATATTCCCAAAAAACTCAGCTGACCATTTTTCTGAAAACTGCCAGGTAAATAAGCCCTGTATATCTGCAGATGAAGGCACATAATTTCCCTTGGTTTCCTGACTGCTCAACAGATTCCTGTTAGATCTGTTTCTCGCTCCAATCAGATAGGTAAATCGTTGATTTTTGGTGGCGCCTTCAAAATGGATGCCCTGTTCCAATAACCCAATATAAGCAGACCCTCCCTGCTTTTTGGGTTTTTTATATTGTATGTCCAGAACGGAAGAAAGTTTGTCTCCATACCTGGACTGAAATCCGCCATTAAAAAATTGCACAGTTCTGGTTAGTTCCGGATTGATGAAACTCAACCCTTCCTGCTGTCCGCTCCGTACCAGATAAGGGCGAAAAATTTCAAAATCATTTACATAAATCAGGTTTTCATCATAACTGCCACCCCGAACAGTATAATTGGAGGTTAGTTCGTTATTGGAACCTACGAATACTTTAATCAAACTTTCGATTCCGCCACCAGGTGAGGGGATATTGATTGCCTGTTTGGGATTTATTGTTATTAAACCCGATTCCCTTCTGTTTCGGTTGTCGGTTACAGTTACTTCAGCCAATTCTCCTGTTCCAGGCTGCATCCTAACCAATACAAATTCTTTTTCTTTATTATTCAGAATGAAATTTCGCTGAAGGGTTTTAAATCCGGTGTGGGTAAAAAGAATGGCGATAGCACGATTAGCCGGAACCGATAGTTCAAAATATCCACTGTCATCAGAGCGGTAAACCTGTTGTTTGCCAAGTACCGAAATAGTAACTGCCACAAGCGGCAAGTCATCCTGATCAATGATTTTTCCAGTGAGAACAGCAGTTTTACCTTGTGCAATACCCGGACTGTTCTGAATCAGAAACAATAAAATGAGCAGGAGACGGCAGTTTATTTTCATCAATCGGTGCAATGCTTGAGAGAAGAAATCACCTGTTTGGGATCCGGGGCATGAAATACGGCACTTCCGGCTACCAATACATTGGCGCCTGCGTCCTGTAATGTTTTTGCATTGGAAAGGTCCACCCCCCCGTCAATTTCGATTTTTACCTGTAAACCAAGCTGGTCTATCCGGTGACGGAGTGTTTTGATTTTTTGATAGGTATGAGGTATGAATTGTTGTCCGCCAAAACCCGGATTTACACTCATAATCAGCACCAGGTCAACCTCGTGTAAAATATCCTGAAGGAACTGAACCGGCGTATGGGGGTTAATTGCCACACCCGGAACCATTCCCAATTCGCGAATTTGCTGAATATTCCGGTGCAGATGCCGGCAGGCTTCAAAATGAACAGTTAGGATATCCGCCCCTGCTTTAGCAAATGCTTCAGTATACTTTTCCGGTTCTTCTATCATTAAGTGAACATCCAATAACTTATTAGTGGCTTTCCGGATCTGTTGTATTACAGGCAGGCCAAAACTGATATTATTTACAAAGCGACCATCCATTACATCTAAATGAAACCAGTCGGCTTCGCTTTCATTCAACATGCGTGCTTCCGCTTCAAGATGTAGAAAATTGGAGGCAAGTAAGGAGGGGGCTACAATCATAGTGTAAGTATTCCTTGAAATTATTGTTTATTTTTTTCAACCCGCTTGGCCGCTTCAACTGCTTCCTGAAAAGTTCGATCGAGCGAGTAAGCCCGACCATAATTGGCAAGGGCTTCGTCTTTCATACCCAGTTCCTCATAACATCGTCCCTGCCAATAATAGGCTTCCGGATAAGTATTGGTAACGGTGGCTGCCAACTTAAATTGCTGAAGTGCTTCATCCAGATTCTTACTTTCAAAATAGATAATACCTTTTTCAATATAGGCTTCCTGGAATTTCCAGTTCATCCGGATACAGGTATTGAAGAGGTCCAATGCTTTGGCAGAATTGCCCGTATTTACAAAATAAATCCCCTTAATAAAAAAGGGGTCAGCCATTTCTCCGGTACTGTCACGGGCTATTATCCGGTCTGCCAAAACCAGTGCTCGATCGTTTTTCGTTTCTGCATAAATATTAGCAAGTGTTAATGCTGTTAACTGCAATGGTTGTAATCGATAGGAATTTTCCAGATCACGCAGGGCAGAAGCGGTGTCTTTTTCTTCCAGGTAAAGCAATCCCTTTTCAAACCAGGCTTCAAAATTGGCTGAATCTTCTTCAATCATCCGGTCGAATGATTGTATAGCCTGATTAATTTCCCCACTGTTCACCAGAGCTTCACTCATCCGTCGCTGAAATTGTTCATTTTCCGGATATTCTTTAATCAGCACCTTTAACAGGTCCACAGCTGCCTTGTTTTTCCCTGTCATGAAGAGGATATTTACCAATTGTTCGGCATGCGATTCTGTTGGATCCAGTTCCCATACTTTTAAAACATCTTTATGTGCCAGCTCCAATTCTCCATTTTGAAACAGGAGTTCTGCTCTGCGTTGGTATAATGCAGGATTTTTTGAATCGTTTTTAATGCTGTCGGTTATGCCTGAGTAGGGTTCTGCTGACAATATAGCCCCTGGTTCCTGCTTTTCAGCCGACTCATTATTGCAGGCAGAAAGATGGAATAATAGACCCAGAAGAAGACCGGTTAACCATGATTTCATTTGTCAAATCTATGGTTTTCAATAAAACTGCGTTTATACCAATACATTTGCCGGGTAAATTAATGTTGATATGATTTCAATTTCCTGGATTTTTGCAGGTGCAATGGCGCTTTTTTCAGGCTCAGATGTAGCTTATAAGCCATCTAAGTCCGTTTTGGCTGGCCTCCCGGGTGATACGCTTCACTACCCCGAGGAAACGCATTTTAAAAATCTTCGACAGCTTACTTTCGGTGGAGATAATGCCGAAGCCTATTTCAGTTATGATGGTAAATACCTGATTTTTCAGAAAACCAGTAAGAAGGAAGGGATTCCCTGTGATCAGATTTTTATCGGTAAAATTCCGGTTCATCCGGATGAACCTTTTGTGCCCAAACTGGTGAGTAAGGGTACCGGAAGAACCACCTGCGCCTATTGGTTACCTGATGGAAAACATTTTGTATATGCCTCAACTCATTTAGAATCAAAAGATTGTCCGACAGTTCCGGATCGATCCAAATATGGCAACCGCTATATTTGGCCGCTTTATGAATCCTATGATATTTTTATGGCTGATACCAATGGTGTCATTGTGAAACAACTGACCAATGCCAAAGGCTACGATGCCGAGGCCACCATTTCACCTGACGGTAAAAAAATGATTTATACCAGTGATAAAGACGGTGACCTGGAACTTTATATTATGGATTTAAAGTCTGGTAAAGAAAAGCGCATTACCCACACAATCGGTTATGATGGCGGTGCCTGGTTCAGTCCGGATGGCAAAAAAATAATCTGGAGAGCAAGCCGTCCTAAAACGCCGGAAGAAATTTCTTCCTACAACGAGTTATTGGCAGAGCACCTGGTAGCCCCAACCAATATGGAGGTTTTTACCGCCAATGCAGATGGATCAAATCAACAGCAAATTACCACACTGGGACAAGCCAATTGGGCTCCGGTATTTATGCCGGATAGTAAAAATATTCTCTTTGCATCCAATCATGAATACAAAAGGGGATTCCCTTTCAACTTGTATAAAATGGACGGAAATGGAAACAATCGGATAAAAATAAGTCGCGATAGAGGCTTTGATGCCTTCGCCATGTTTAGTTATGATGGCAAAAAATTAGTTTTTTGCAGTAATCGGAATAATGGTGGTACGCGCGATACGAATATATTTGTAGCTGACTGGGTCGATTAAACAAACATCAAAACCAATTAATATGTACACTGGACTATTGCATTTGCACAGCTTTTTACGATGGATTATTCTTATTCTTTTGCTGGTTGCCATTTATCGGCATTATACCGGTATGTCAAAAAAACTAGCTTATTCCACAACAGACCGGAAGGTGGATCTTTTTCTGATGATTTCCGCCCACGTAACACTATTAGTTGGATTGTATCAATGGTTTGTTGGTCCATGGGGATTAAAACTCATCCAGGCAAAAGGGTTTGGCGAAGTAATGAAATCATCTGCAGAGCGTTTCTTTGCTGTTGAACATATGGTGGGCATGCTGGTTGTTATTGCACTGATAACTGTTGGCAGAGGGAAGGGGAAGCCTGCTTCAGCCGGAGCAGTTGAACATAAAAAAGCATTTGGGTTATTTGTTGCTGCATTATTGCTGATTCTCCTCTTGGTTCCCTGGCCTTTCCGTGAAGAACTGGGAAGAGGATGGTTAGTAAGGTGAAAGGTGAGAGGTGAAAGGTGAAAGGGGAGAGGATAGAAGGAAGAGGTGAGAAGCCCCCGATTGCTAAGCGATCGGGGGCTTTTTTAATCTGCAGTTAAAGCAGGGATTAGGTGAATTTCATGGACCCCATTGTTTTGAGGAAACTTTTCATTTCTTCCAGGGTACCGATACTTACCCGTCCCCATTTCCCATCCGGCTGATCGCTGGACCGGAGTACAATGTTTTTAGCTAACATATCGGCTGCAAAATCACCTTTGTAATTCTTCAGGTTGAAATAAATAAAATTGGTGTAGGAAGGGATAAAATCAAATCCCGCTTTTTTTAATCCATCCTGGGTAAATTGACGGGCAGCTGCATTAAGTTTTTTAGATTTTTGCTGGTGATCTGTGTCCTTCAGACTGGCCATGGCAGCAGTGAGCGATAAAGCACTCATACAGAAATTACTATTGCCAAAATAATTTTCCTTCAATTCATTTATGGTAGCTGGATCTGCCAGAATATATCCAACCCGTAAACCCGCCATCGCATGAATCTTTGAGAAAGTGCGAAGTAATACTATGTTTTTATTTCCATTTTTTATCAGCGGAAGCATGGATTCATTATAAGGCGCATCGAGGAATTCCAAATAAGCTTCATCCAGTGTAACAACTGTTTTTTTACTGGCTTCTTCACAGAACGATCTCAATTCAGTCGGATGCAATACCGTTCCCGTTGGATTGGCCGGATTGCAGAGGTAAACCTGTGCTGTATTGCTGTCTATTGCCTGCAGCATAGCCGGCAGATCATGCACTTTTTGTTTATCCAGTGGAATTTCTCTTACCTGTACTCCTATTTTTTTTGCGGTATTTGGCAGAATTCCAAACGTTGGAGTAGCCGTTACCAGATTTCCCTTTGAATAATGTCTTGCCAGGAGATTCAATCCTTCGCCTGATCCTGGTGTCAGGAGCAGGTGATCTGTAGTTACTCCCAAATAATCTGCCAGTTGTTTCCTGAATTCCTGTACGTGGGGAATGTTATACTGATAACGGTGCGAATTATTAATCAGGTCACTGATCGCTTTTTTTGCTTGGGGAGATAATCCATAGGGGTTTTCATTGGATCCCAGATTAATTAAAGAGGGATTGGCATTGGGCAATAGCTGACTTAGATCTTTAGGCAGATAATCTTCGCCTGCCAGACTATTCAGAGAAACAGAGAGTCCGAGTGCTGCCAGAGCGGACTGCTTTAGCCAATTGCGGCGGTGAATGGAGTTGGACATGAGGTGTAGGTGAATGGTGAATACGTGAATGGTGAATAAGTTACGGAGATTTTAGGATTTTAACCTCTTTTGCCCAGTTCAATTACTTCACAATCACGAATATCTTCTTTGTCGATGACAAAGCGGATAAGGGTTCGCATTTTGTGCCAGCCCTGTTTTCCTGCAGCACCCGGGTTCATATGTAAACATTGCAATGCCGGATCAAATTGAACTTTCAGAATATGGGAATGTCCGGATATAAACATACGTGCACCGGCTTTCTGAATACTCGCTTTTACCCCTGGTGCATACCTGCCCGGGTACCCCCCGATATGTTTCATAAAAACAACCACCTCTTCACAGGTAAAACAAGTTTCTTCCGGATATACAGCGCGGATATCAGTTCCATCAATATTGCCAAATACACCACGCAATGGCAGACCGGATTGCTGTTTCAGTTCATCTGCCAATGCGAGATTGCCAAAGTCGCCGGCATGCCAGATTTCCTGACATTGTTTGAGATGCTGAAATACCTGCGGGTCCAGATAACCATGGGTGTCAGATAAAAGACCGATTCGAGTCATGTTTAAAAGTAGGATTTTGTACTTTAGTTGTCAGATTGTTATGCTGTTTTTTAGAAATTTTACCTGGTGGATCGATAAACGTCGGTGGAAATATGTGTTTCTATTGGCGAGTCTGGCTATGAATAGATACTGATGGAGACTTAGAGTAGCCAACTAAATAATAAAAAAATCCACAAATGCCACATTATCATAAGCTGGGAACTATCCCGCACAAACGTCATACACAATTCCGTAATCAGGATGGAACCCTTTATTCAGAACAACTATTCTCAACAGAGGGTTTTTCAAATGATTATTCAATTTTATACCATTGCCATTCGCCCACTCAGATTATTCGAACTGATCCGCCCATTTCCGTACAGCCCGAAATAGCCGAAGAAAAAATGTTACAGCACAGAAGTTTCGAGGGATTTCGGGTGAAACCTGAAGATGATTACCTCTTAAGCCGAAAACCTATTCTGGTAAATCAGGATTGCCATATTGTGTTGGCTGCTCCCAGAGTTGGTACGGCCGATTATTTTTTTAAGAATGCAGATGCCGATGAGTTGATCTTTGTGCATGAAGGCAAGGGAGAACTTTTGACACAATATGGGAAACTGCCATTTGGCTATGGCGATTACATTGTGATTCCAAGAGGAACAATTTATCAGATTCGATTTGAAACTAGTGAGAACCGGCTTCTGATTGTAGAATCGTTTAGTCCTATCCGTTACCCCAAACGATATCTTTCCAAATTCGGACAGTTATTGGAACATTCGCCCTATTGCGAGCGTGATATTCGTCCACCTCAGGATCTTCAAACCATTGATCAGGCGGGTGATTTTGTTATAAAAGCCAAGAAAAAGGGAATTCTATACGGACTGCATTATAGGCATCATCCATTTGATGTGGTGGGGTGGGATGGTTGTTGTTATCCCTTTATTTTCAGTATTCATGATTTTGAACCGATTACCGGCCGTATTCACCAGCCACCTCCGGTTCATCAGACTTTTGAAGCCAATAATTTTGTGGTTTGTTCTTTTGTTCCACGTCTTTATGATTACCATCCTGCTGCTATTCCGGCACCCTATAATCATAGCAATATCGACAGTGATGAATTATTGTATTATGTAGACGGAGATTTCATGAGCCGGAAAAACGTAACGAGAGGAATGCTGACCTTACATCCTGCCGGTATTCCACATGGCCCTCACCCGGGTGCAGTAGAAAAAAGCATTGGTAAAAAAGATACCGGTGAACTGGCCGTTATGGTAGACACATTTCATCCCCTTCAACTAACAACCACCGCTTTGGAAATAGAAAATGAAGGCTATACGATGAGTTGGGCGGAATAAGGTGAAAGGTGAAAGGTGAGAGGTGAAAGGTGAAAAAAGGAGAGGTGAGAAGTGAAAGATGAGGCAAAGTACAAAACGGGGAAAGGAGACAAAGGGTAAAAGTAAGTCCCGCTTTCTCCCTCTTCACCATATTCACTCCATTCACCATTCACCATTCACCTTTCATATCTTTTCACCATTCACTTCTCACCTTTCACCTTTTTTCTTAAATTACCAGGAAATTATCTGCCATATGATCAAATTCAATCAAATCAAACCAGGAGATTATGTTTTAGCTGAGTATGAAGGGGAACTGTGGGAAGGAATTGTAAATGAAGTGAATCGGGAGGATAAGGAAGTTTGTGTACAAACTGAGGTACAGGAATTTTGGTTTAAACCGGAAGATTTAAAACCAATTCCGCTGGATGAAACACAATTATTGAAATTTGGATTTGAAAAGGAAATTCCGGGTGATGGATGGATAAAATACAAAAAAGGTCCCTTTCGCATTCTCCAAAACGAAAAAGGGGGCTTCCAGGATTTCGAAATCTGGTACCGGGAAGATCGCCGGCATATCAAACAACCCATCCATGTGCATGAATTGCAGAATCATTATTACGATATGACAAAAGTGGAATTGGGCAGGTAGGAGGGAAAGGAGATCGGAGAGAGGGGTAGGGGATCGAGGCAACCACCACGGTTTAAGTAGCCATTCATGGGGCAACTATATACCATTCTTCACGCATCCATCACTGGTTCCTCAGCCCGGACGATGGTTCAGGAGGGTATTGTCAGAAATTTACGGACTCATCGGCATAATATAATTACCTCTCTCTTGGTGAAATTTCAACCTTGAATCGCCTTTATTTACACTCTCTTTTCCGATATTATCAGGTGTTTCACCAGCCCCCGACAATATTCCCGCTTAAAAAGCGTACGCCCTAGATTTCACCCGACGGGTACCCATCGGGTGGTTTTTGTCCCCTTTCCCCCTTCTCCTTTCCCTTTTTTTCCTTATTTTTGCAGCCTAAATGCAAGATTTTCAACTGAATGGGGAAAAAATCTCCATTTTTTTCATTTTAACTAATATTAATACTATCTTTGCGCTCCCAAAATCTGTATGGCAAAACAAGCACTCATTAAACAGGATGGAATTATTGTTGAAGCACTTTCGAACGCAATGTTCAAAGTGAAGCTCCAGAATGAACATGAAATTCTGGCTACTATTTCAGGTAAAATGAGGATGCACTATATCCGGATTCTGCCTGGTGACAAGGTAGGAGTGGAGATGAGTCCATATGATTTAACAAGGGGTAGGATTATTTTTAGGTATAAATAATAATAGCATCATGAAAGTTCGTGCATCCATTAAAAAGCGCAGCGCCGATTGCAAAATAGTGCGTCGGAAGGGAAGGCTGTATGTGATTAACAAAAAAAATCCGCGTTATAAGCAAAGACAAGGGTAATACCTGGTTGCTTTAACTAATCAGTCATTCGTAAAATTGAAAATAGAATCAGATTATGGCTCGTATTGCCGGTGTTGACTTACCAAAAAACAAAAGAGGCGAAATAGGCCTGACCTACATCTTCGGAATCGGTCGTTCTACTGCCAAGCAAATTCTTGATCAGGCTGGAATCAGTCATGATAAGAAAGTGAATGAGTGGAACGATGATGAATTAGCGGCTATCCGTAATTTCATCACCGACGAAATCAAAGTGGAAGGCCAGTTGCGCTCTGAGGTACAGATGAGCATCAAGCGTTTGCTTGATATCGCTTGTTACCGTGGTTTACGTCACCGTAAAGGGTTACCGCTTCGTGGTCAGCGTACCAAAACGAACAGTCGTACCCGTAAAGGAAAACGTAGAACAGTTGCTGGTAAGAAAAAAGCTCCTAAGAAGTAAGACATAGTGCGTTCGCTACCGGATCCAAATCTTAGGAGGGGGAGGAGCGAAGCAGTCCTGATTCAGGTGAAACAGGAAATTTTAGTAAAAGATTACCTCATTATTAAGTAATGGCAAAACAACAGACCAGCGCAAAAGCCGCTGCCAAGAAAAGGATTGTGAAGGTAGATGCATATGGTGATGCCCATATCTCTGCTACATTCAACAACATTATCATTTCATTGACGAACAAGAATGGTCAGGTTATTTCCTGGTCATCAGCCGGTAAAATGGGCTTCAAGGGTTCAAAAAAGAACACTCCTTATGCTGCCCAGATGGCCGCTGCAGATGCTGCTAAAACCGCTCTGGATGCCGGTTTGAAGCGTGTAGATGTATTCGTTAAAGGTCCGGGTTCAGGACGTGAAGGAGCTATTCGTTCCCTTAGTCAGTCAGGAATTGAAGTGGTACAAATTAAAGACGTTACTCCGTTGCCACACAATGGTTGCCGTCCTCCTAAAAAACGTCGGGTTTAAACTTTTTTATATACCGAAACCCAAGGCCCCATCAGGCTTTGGGTTTCGGATTTTGTATTTTCTAACATGGGTGTACAATTAATTTTAAGATTTTTACCGATTGTACATCGCAACTAAAAAATCAAGTTGATATGGCACGTTACACTGGTCCAAAGACCAAAATTTCAAGAATCTTCGGTGAGCCTATCCTGGGTAACGGGAAATGGCTGAACAAGAACAGCAATCCTCCCGGACAGCATGGTGCTGCCCGTAAGCGCAAGAGCCTGGGTGAATACGCCCTACAGCTCCGCGAAAAACAAAAAGCCAAATACACCTATGGTGTATTGGAGAAACAATTCCGCAGAACGTTTGAAGAAGCTGCACGTAGGAAAGGCGTAACAGGTGAAAACCTGATCAAATTGCTGGAAGCCCGTTTGGATAACACTGTTTTCCGTATGGGTATTGCTCCTTCCCGCCCGGCTGCCCGTCAGTTGGTTAGCCATAAACATATAATGGTAAATGGTGAAGTAGTGAATGTTCCTTCTTTCCAACTGAAAGCCGGAGATATCATTACCTTCAAACCAGGATCTGACGAAAAATCAGGACTGACCAGCCAGGTTCGCGGAAAAAACCAGAAATTCAGCTGGATCGACTGGAACGAAACTACTATGACCGGTACATTCATCACCTATCCTGAAAGGGAAAGTGTTCCTGAAAATATCAAGGAACAACTGATTGTTGAATTGTACTCTAAGTAATAGAGTTTAGTTAATAACCCATACAAAACGTAAATCGAACATACAAATGGCCATTTTAAACTTTCAGAAACCCGACAAAATCGTTTTGCAGAAAGCAAATGATTTTGAAGCACAATTCGAATTCCGTCCCTTAGAGCCAGGATATGGTGTAACCATCGGAAATGCCCTTCGCCGGGTATTGCTCAGCTCATTGGAAGGTTTTGCGATCGTGGGTATCAGAATTGAAGGGGCTGAACATGAATTTGCTACCATCAAGGGGGTAACAGAAGATCTTACTGACATCATCCTGAACCTTAAGCAAGTTCGTTTTAAGAAGGTAGTAGATACAGAAGTTACCAACGAAAAGATTGTTCTGCATGTTAAAGGTAAAAGTGAATTTACTGCAGGTATGATCCAGGATGGTACGCAAAGTTTCCAGATCATGAACCCTGAGCAGTTGATCTGCACAATGGATCCTTCTGCGAAACTTGAAATTGAACTGACAATCGGTAAAGGCCGTGGCTATGTTCCTGCTGAAGAAAATAAGCAGAAAGATGCGCCTCTTGGATTTATTCCAATTGACTCTATTTATACGCCTATCAAGAACGTTAAATACAGTGTGGAAAATACAAGGGTTGAACAAAGAACCGATTTCGAAAAGCTGATCATGGATGTTGCTACCGATGGAACCATCCATCCGGAAGAAGCGGTGAAGCAGGCTTCCCGTATCCTGATTCAACACCTGATGATCATCACTGATGAAAACATCACATTCGATAATAAGGAAGAGAAAAAAGAAGACCTGGTAGACGAACAAACCCTGCAACTACGCAAGGTATTGAAGACTCCACTGGAAGATCTCGACCTGAGCGTTCGTGCGTTCAACTGCCTTAAAGCAGCAAAAATCAATTCGCTGAGTGAGCTGGTTCAGTACGAGCAGGAAGACCTTATGAAATTCCGCAATTTCGGTCAGAAATCGCTGGCAGAAATCGAGCAGGTTTTACATGAGCGTGGACTAAGCTTCGGTATGGATCTCGCTAAACTTGGAATTGACAAGGAAGACTGAGGAGAAATTGGAAGTGAGAAGTTGGAAGTTGGAAGTTTTTCAACGATAAAGAGTATTTGAAATTTTTATTTATAGGTAGAAAAGAGAAGGTAGATTTTTTTGTGGTTATTCGGTTATCTGAGTGCCCACTTTTGAATTTATACTTCTAACTTTTTACTTTGAAACGGCTGCAATTCCTGACACGGTGCAGCTTTAAAACAACAATGTCATGCGTCACGGAGACAAAATCAACAACCTGGGTCGTAAGAAAGCCCACAGAGAAGCCTTACTGGCTAACCTTAGTATCAATCTGATCGAACACAAACGTATCGTTACTACGCTTGCAAAAGCCAAAGCATTACGGGTGTACATCGAGCCATTGATTACCAAGGCAAAATCAAATGATACCCATAATCGTCGGGTAGTATTCAGCTATCTGCAGAATAAAGAAGCAGTTACTGAACTCTTCAGCACCATCGCTGAAAAAATCGGTGGCCGTCCCGGTGGTTATACACGTATCCTGAAACTCGGTGCACGTCCGGGTGATAACGCTGAACAGGCGCTGATTGAACTCGTAGACTTCAATGAAGTGTACGGTAAATCAACTGATGCTAAGGCTGAACCAGCTAAGAGAACACGTCGTGGTAGCAAAAAGGCAACTGATGCAAAAGCTGAAGCTCCTGCTGTAGCAGCTGCTCCGGAAGCTGTTGCCACTGCTACTGAAACGCCTGCTGAATCAACCCCTGAAAAAGCGGCTGAATAAGGATGAATGATTGATTTTCAATACAAGGCAGAATGGTTTTCCATTCTGCCTTTTTTTTACGGATATTTGCAAAACTTTTCCAATTAACATGCAACAAGTTCCTCAACAAAAGGCTGTCCTCGTATTGGAGGATGGTTCGGTTCACTATGGTAAAGCTTTCGGTAAAGTAGGTACTACCACCGGAGAATTGTGTTTTAATACCGGAATGACCGGATACCAGGAAGTTTTTACTGATCCCAGTTACTATGGACAGGTAATTATTATGAACAGTGTTCATATTGGTAATTATGGAGTAAAAGACCAGGATGTGGAATCTGACTCTGTTAAAGTTCGGGGTATCATCAGCCGTAACCTGGAAGAACAGTTCAGTCGCCGTTTGGCAAAGGGGTCGCTTGATGAATACCTGAAAGAAAACAATATCGTGGCAATAGAAGGTGTTGATACCCGTGCATTAACAGCAAAAGTGCGTACCAAAGGGGCCATGAACTGCATCATCTCTTCTGAAATTTTTGATATAACAGAATTGAAAGCCCAACTCAGTAAGGTTCCATCCATGGCCGGACTGGAACTCGCCAGTGTTGTGAGTACGAATGAAGCGTATGAAATGGGAGATCCTGCAAGCGTAATCCGCGTGGCTGTTCTGGATTATGGTGTAAAACGTCATATTCTGCAATGTATGGTTGACAGAGGCGCATTTGTTCGGGTTTATCCGGCTAAAACAAGTTTTGAAGAATTACAGCAATTCCGCCCTGATGGCTATTTTATAAGTAATGGTCCCGGTGACCCAGCTCCAATGGACTATGCCGTATCCACTGTTCAGGACATTCTTAAAACGGAAAAACCACTGTTTGGAATCTGCCTTGGACATCAATTACTGGCGCTTGCCAACGGTATTCCCACATTTAAAATGCACCACGGACATCGTGGCCTGAATCATCCGGTTAAAAATCTGATTACAGGAAAATGTGAAATCACTACCCAGAATCATGGTTTCGGGGTTGATCCGGAAGCGGTTCGCAAAGCCGATCATATCGAAATCACCCATGTAAATTTGAATGATCATTCCATTGAAGGAATCAGGGTTAAAGGCAAACCGGCGTTCTCCGTTCAATACCATCCGGAAAGCACACCGGGACCGCATGACAGCCGCTATCTGTTTGATGATTTCATGGACATGATCCGATCTTCGAAAAATTAATTTCGTAGATTTAGCAGATGTTGCTCGCTGAAAAAGTTGTTGGTGATTATCTGTTAGAACCTATTCAAAGGGAGGATCAGACTTTCGTTTTCCAGGGATTAAGTAACCCGGAAGTTATTCGGTATTATGGTGTTTCGTATGATTCCCTTGAAGCTACTGCTGAGCAGATGGATTTTTATGAACGTCTGATAGTTGAAAAATCCGGTGCAAGCTGGAAATTAGTGGACCGGAAATCAGGTATTCCAATGGGGATTGTTGCAGGTTATTTGTACCAGGCAGCACACCAGCGAATTGAAATTGGATTCTGGCTGGTCCCTGAGTATCAGAGAAAGGGAATTATGAAATCGATCCTCCCTGTTTTTATACAACTACTGACCGATCAATTTGACCTCCACAGAATAGAAGCGATGGTTGAAACAGAGAATGCTGCCAGTTGCAGTTTGCTTGAAAAGGCAGGTTTTCAGAAAGAAGGAATCTTACGGGATTATGAAATCAAAAACGGCAAAAGAATTAGTATTGTCGTATATTCTTTACTGTTAGATAAAAGAGTAAAATGAAAATAGCGATCATCAACGGGCCAAATCTGAATCTGCTTGGTAAACGTGAACCGGGCATTTACGGTGCACAGGATTTTGACAGTTTTTATAAAGCACTTCAGGAAAAATTTCCATCCATTAGCTTTAGCTATTTTCAATCCAATGTGGAAGGTGAATTAATCAATGAATTGCAATCCGTAGGTTTTAGTGTGGATGGAATCATTCTGAATCCGGGTGGATACACGCATACTTCTGTTGCACTTGGTGATACCATTGCAGCGATCAGTGCGCCACTAATTGAAGTTCATATCAGTAATGTACATGCGCGCGAAGATTTTCGCAAACTCTCTCATGTTAGTGCTAAGGCCAAAGGGACCATAGCCGGACTTGGACTAAAGGGATATGAACTGGCTGTTCAATTCTTTTTGCCCTGATTGGATTTTACCATTTCCTGAATCGCATTCATCGAGCAGATGTACAAACTGCGTCCATGTGTTCCTACAACTAATTCATTGGCTTCTTCCTGAATGGCGAGGTCATGAACGGGGATGGCTACAGGCAAATCTTTCGTAAATGCATGAAAGTTTTCACCGCTGTCAATACTTCCATAAACGCCACCGTCTGTCCCTACATATAGAATCTCCTGCATCTTTGGATCCTCTCTGATAACATTCACCGGTTCAGGTGGCAGGTTTTTACCAACCTGTTTCCAGTTTTGCCCGTAATCTTCACTTACAAAAATGTATGCTGTAAAATGATCATTGCGATAACCGTTTAAACCGACAAACACCCTACCTTCTTTCCACTTACTTGCAATAACTCTTGACACATACAAACCCTGTGGCAAACCCGCTTGCTTTTTGCCGGGTTTCCCAAGCATTGTCCAGCTGTTACCACCATCTTTTGAAACCTGTATATTTCCATCATCTGTTCCAATATAAATCAAACCAAACCGTATCGGAGATTCAATTATGGTAGTGATTGTACCAAAAGGAACATCCCCCTGTTTACCGCCATTGCTGAGGTCTGAACTCATGGTCTGTAAATTTTCTCCCTGATTCAGCGACCGGTGAAATTTACTGGATCCATAATACAATACATCCTGATTATGCGAGCTTAAAAGGATCGGTGTTTGCCAGTTAAAACGCAAGGGGAATTCACCCATAGCATGTGTCGGACGTATCAATTTCCGATCCTTTGTTGCGAGGTTTATTCGGGTATAAAATCCAAACTGTGAGCCGGTATATACTAGTTGATTGGTTCTTGTGTCAACCTGCGCCTGCATCCCGTCTCCACCGCCTATACGTTTGTACGCATACTCACCCCTTTCTGTCCAGTAAGGAGATTCCTTATGATTGGATGGCCCATACCAGCTTCCATTATCCTGTAATCCGCCATAGATATTATATGGTTTAGCTTTATCTACGGTTATAGAATAGTACTGTCCAACAGAAGGCGCCTGAACTTTAAACCAGGCAGCACCTTTGTCATAACTGATGTTACAACCACCATCATTTCCATTTATGATATGATTGTCGTGCGAGGGATTTATCCAAAGCGCATGATGATCTGAGTGTACATTCGGTTTATCAATGGAGGCAAATGTTTTACCGCCATCTTCTGAAACCATCAGGTCAATACCAAGTATGAATACCTTCTCCGGATTCATCGGTGAAACATAAATTTTTCCGAAATAATAACCATAGCTACTATAATTTTCAATTGGTTTCTGGTTTGTTTTAGTCCAGGTTTTTCCTGCATCAGCTGAGCGATACACTTCACAACCTTTCACCGATTTATTTTGAAAACCATCATCCACGAAAATGTAATTGTAGAGTGCATTGGGAGAGATCGAATCAAGTGCAACCATTTGCTTCAATCTTTGAACGGTATAAACTGCGGGGACCCGATTGGCCCGAAGGAATTTATTCAGTTTGGCACTATCCAGCTCCTGAAATGCGGTTTTGGTGAGTGATTTAAAATCTGCCAACTGATACGTGGAATCATTTACTTTTTTGGAATCTGGCTCTCTGGGATCCTGGTTATCTACCACTGCATAAACGATGGAGGGCTTCTTTGGATAAACCGCCAAACCTATTCTCCCGGTACCGGGACCAGTAACAAATCCGGATTCAGCACCACTGACCAGCTTCCAATTGCTGCCACCATCAACGGATTTATAAATGCCGCTGGTTACACCAGATTCTTCGAAATTCCAGGCTGATCTTGTACGATACCACATGCCTGCATAAAGTTCATTTGGCTGCTGTGGATTTATTTGAAGATCAATGGCGCCGGTAGTTTCATTTATATAAAGTGTTTGTTTCCAGCTTTTACCGCCATCTGTTGTTTTATAAATTCCTCTTTCTTTATTTGGACTATACAAATGGCCCATTACGGCTACCCATGCAGTTAACGAATCTGTGGGGTGAAGGGTCACTTCCCCGATATGATGTGAGTCCGACAGTCCCAGATAGGTCCAGCTCTTACCGTTATCAGTTGATTTATACATCCCAATGCCGGCATAAGTAGAGCGACTGCTATTTACTTCCCCGGTTCCCAGCCAGATCGTTCGGGTTGGGCTGTCCCAGTTAATGGCAATATCTCCAATACCGATAACCATTTCGTTATCAAAAATTGGTTCAAAGGAAAGGCCGTTGTTTTTGGTGTGCCACAAGCCGCCAGTAGCATAAGCCAGGTAAAATTCTGTCGGATCTTCGGGATTCACTTCCATATCAATTACCCGTCCGCCCATGATAGCAGGACCAACATTCCGAAAGGAAATCTCCTTAAAAGGGGAGTTTTTGCGGGATTCCTGGTGCTTTTGCAAAGCATTAAGACGATCTTGACCTGAACTGGGCGAGATTTGTGCATAGCTTTGTAAAACCAGCAGCAGAAGGCCTAATCCGGCATATTTATTGGGACGTATAAATGAACACAAAGATACCATGCGAAACGGGATTTCGTTATAGTTAAAAATCAAACATAACAACTATGCGTTGGATTTTGATAATTGTCCTATTTATTTCCTTACCTGCCGCAGCGCAATTAAAGGAGTATATTATTGGAGTAAAGGGTGATACACTCAACAGGGTGGATATGCAGGGGAGAAAACAGGGGCCCTGGGTGCACCGGTATGAAACCATCCGGGGAGAACGAGGTTTTGAAGAAGAAGGGGAATATACCGACGACCGTAAGGAAGGGGTTTGGAGAAAATATTCATTGATGGGAGATCTTACAGCAATTGAAACTTATCGCTGGGGATTTTTGGATGGTAAAGCACAATATTTCAATACAGCCGGAATGGTTTTTAGGGAGGAATCCTGGAGAGCATTTAATCCGGATAAGCTGTATGATACGATTGATGTGGAAGATGTATTGCTTCCAGGTAATTTCAAACAGGTGATTGTAAAAAATGAAGGAGCATCGGTGAAACATGGCACCTGGAATTATTTCGATCCCGGTTCCGGTCTGATTGTAAAAACGGAAACCTTTACCCTTGGGAAAATAGAGAAGAACAACAATCCCGCCAGTCTGGGGTCCGATACACTTTCCATGAGTACAAAAAAAGTAGCCAAGCCGAAAGAAGTATTGGAATTTGAAAAGAAAAATGCCGGTAAGAAAAAAATCAAAGTTCGGGATGGCAGTGTAGGTTATTGATCCTGCTTAAACCGGTTCCATCTTTTTCTAAAGAACAGTAATTGGTAATCAATCGCATTTTCCCAGTAAAACCAATTATGCCGACCCGGACGTTCGGTGTAATCATGCGCAATTTTCAGATCTGTTAATCTGCGGTGTGCTGATCGGTTGGCAGCCAGCAGATAATCTTCTGTGCCACATTCCAATGCAAGTGCGATGGTATTTGCTGAGCTCGTATCTCCGCTATTATATTCTTTTAGCTTATTCCAATTGATCTGACAGCAACTGCTGTCGATCGTTTTATCTGCGCTTTTAGCGATGATCGATCTTGCAATAGGGTCTACCATCAAAGCGCCGCTCATACTGCCGGCAGACGCAAATAATTCAGGATAATTACTCGCCATGAATAAGGATCCGAAGCCACCCATACTCAATCCGGCTATGGATCTGAATTTCCTGTCTTTTGCCGTTGGATAATGAGAATCTACATAAGGGATCAGTTCCTTTATAAAATGCGATTCAAAACGATAGGTACTGTCCAGCGGATTATTAAAGTAGAGAGTGGTTCTGCCTCCATCCGGACAAACAATAATGCAATTAAAGCGATCTGCTGCATCCTGAAGGGCTGGTACTTTTGTAATCCATAAATTATAAGTTCCCCCCATTCCATGTAATAAATAAACTACCGGGAATCCACCATCAGGAATTGTTGTTGAAGGCTCCACAACAATAAACTTCATGTCTTTTTTCATTGCTGAACTGTATAAACTCAGTGTATCCACTTTACCCGCCTTAAGGGTGGTGCTTGATAAAAGCAAAATGAAGAAAGTGATCGCTAAAATAACATGGTTGAGACCAGACATGTTTCGTTTTCCCAGCATAAGAGACAAGAATTGATGTTGCAGAAATAACTAAAAATAACTGATTCTGGTTCACAATTAAATAATAAAAGATTTTAGGAGAATGTTAAAAAATAAGGTAAATTTGATATCATTTTAATATCATAACAATATGGAAAAGAATGTGAAACCTGTTTCAGGTTATTTGACCCTTGTATTAACCCTGGTGCTACTTGTAGTGGCGATTGTCCTTTTTATAAACAGCCATAAAAACGGCTGGATAATAACATTGGGAATTATACTGACATTAACGGCTTTTTATTTATCAGCCGGATTGATTGTCGTTTCTCCGAACCATTCGAGAGTATTAACCTTTTTTGGAAAATACATTGGTACAGCCAAGGAAAATGGGCTATTATTTGTAAATCCGCTGTATACCAAGCAAAAAATTTCCCTGCGTTCAGAGAATTTGGAAAGTTCCCGTCTTAAAGTGAACGATAGTATGGGGAACCCGATTGAAATAGCCGCTGTAATTGTTTGGCGGGTAGCTGACACCTATAAAGCTGCTTTTGAAGTGGAAGATTATGAGCAGTATGTAAAAATACAGAGTGAAGCAGCAATACGGCACCTGGCAACAAGTTTTCCCTATGATCAGTTTGAAGATGAAAACGCAAGTATTACCCTGAGAGGTGGTGGTGAAAAAGTGAATGAGTTGCTGGAAAAGGAATTAACTGATCGCCTTGCACCAGCAGGTATTCAGATAATTGAGGCAAGAATCAGTCATCTTGCCTATGCGCAGGAAATTGCAGGTGCCATGTTGCAGCGTCAGCAGGCTACAGCGATTGTAGCGGCGAGAACAAAAATTGTTGAGGGTGCTGTTGGTATGGTTGAGCTTGCATTGGAACAATTATCGAAAAAAGAAATTGTACACCTGGATGAAGAGAAAAAGGCAGCTATGGTTAGTAATTTGATGGTGGTGCTTTGCGCAGAAAAAGCGGCGACTCCCATTTTGAACACCGGAACTTTATACCAGTAATTTCCAATATTTTGATCATGAAATAATCCATTGTGGCAGAAAAGAAAAATTTCATACTCCGGTTAGATGCAGATGTATATAAGCTACTGGAAAAATGGGCCGCCGATGAATTTCGCAGCGTGAATGGCCAGCTTGAATGGATCATTCACCAGCAACTCCGTGCGGCGGGTAGAATGGAGAAGGGAGAGGGGAAAAAGGAGAAAGGAAAGGGGAGAAAGGAAGAGCCGGAAGAGGAGGAATGAGTTCGGTAAAAACACCGAACATTTCAATAATTCGGTATTTTTACCGAACTATATACCGGGCAGCATTGCATACGAAATTTCCTTGTGCTCAGAAGGAAGATGAGAATGAAGAGGGAAAAGGGAGGAAAAGGTGGAGAGAGAAAAGCTAGCACCATACCAATAAAAAATAACCCGCGAACTTCGCGGGTTATTTTTTATTAATGAAAGCTCTATTTTTTAGGCTTGCTCCCTTTCACTTTTCACTCCACTTCCCACTTCCTAAAAGCCTTTCTTCTCTTTATTTTCCTGTGCTTTTTGCATTGGTGTAATTCCGGTGCTTTGGCCGCGTGCAGCCTGCTTCATTTTGTAAAGCTGGAATTTGCTTGGTGCGGCGATGCTACCCCAGGTGTTATTTCCTTCATTGATATCAGCCGTTTCCTTCATCGGATCAAGCTGAATGGATTTCACTTTTTTATCCTTCACATATACTTTAGTTACCTTGTTCTCATTCTTTCTCCAGATCTGGGCAGGAATCCGATCCACTTCCTTGCTGCCATCTTCATAGGTGAACTCAACTATTACAGGCATTACAAGTCCGCCTTTGTTAGCAAAAGCAATTTCATAAATATGTTTGTTGCCATATTTTGACTGGATTTCTGCATCCGCTTTCTCCACATTTACGTTGGAAGGAACTTCATAACTGGTGGTATCATATTTCTCAATTCCTCTTGCATATCTCCAGTAAAAATCACGAAGGGTCGTGTCACGATCCACTTCAAAAACAATACTCTTATCTTCCCTGTTTCTGATTTTGCTGATATCCTCAAACTCATTCACCTGAGGTTTTGCCAGTTTGATTTTACGTGTTCCTGTAGCCTGTGCTGGTAAATCTGCAAATTCCGGCGTCAGGTATTTTACGGTATCAATGGCAATATCGGTTGCTTCCGTACTGTAGAACCAGCCTCTCCAGAACCAATCCAGATCTTCTCCACTCGCATCTTCCATGGTGCGGAATAAATCAGCAGGTGTAGGATGTTTGAATGCCCAGCGACGGGAATATTCTTTAAATGCATAATCAAACAACTCACGCCCCATGATAGTTTCGCGGAGAATATTCAAACCAGTTGCGGGCTTGGAATAAGCGTTAGGGCCAAACTGGATGATGTTTTCGCTATTGGTCATAATTGGCTCCAGCTGATCTTTTGGAAGCTTCATATAATCAACAATTCCTACAGCCGGACCACGACGGCTGGGGAATTTATTATCCCATAATTCTTCGGTCAGGTATTCCACAAAGGTATTTAACCCTTCATCCATCCAGCTCCACTGACGCTCATCGCTGTTCACAATCATCGGGAAGAAGTTATGCCCAACTTCGTGAATAATTACGCCCAGCATACCATACTTGGTGCTTTCACTATAAGTGCCATCCGGCGCTGTACGTCCATAGTTGAAACAGATCATTGGGTATTCCATACCGTTGGATGCTTCCACACTCTGAGCAACAGGGTAAGGGTAGGGGATAGAGAATTTTGAATAGGATTTGATTGTATGTGCAACTGCTTTGGTAGAATAAGGACGGTATAAGCCATAGGCCTCTTTACCATAGAAACTCATACACATTACTTTTTTACCTTCTACCATTGCCGGCATGGCATCCCACACAAACTTGCGACTTGAAGTCCAGGCAAAATCACGCACATTGTCTGCTTTGTAAACCCAGGTTTTCTTTGTTTTGCTTTTGGACTTTTCTGCCTTTTTAGCTTCTTCCAGGGTCACTATTTCAATTACATCTTTGGCCGACTGGGCTTTTTGGTAACGAGCCATTTGAGTCGGAGTCAAAACCTGTGCATAGTTTAAACATTCGCCGGTTGATCCTACCATATGGTCTGCAGGAACAGTCATCTGAACTTTGTAGTTTCCAAAAGTGAGAGCAAATTCACCTCTTCCGGTAAACTGGTGGTTCTGCCAGCCCTGAAAATCACTGTATACACAAAGCCGGGGATACCATTGTGTTATCGTGAAAAGATGATTGCCATCTTCCGGAAAAAACTCATAACCGCCACGACCACCTTCTTTCATGCGGTCGGTGATTTTATAGTTCCAGTCGATTTTAAGAACGATTTTTTGTCCGGGTTTTAATACGGTTGGCAGATCAACGCGCATCATGGTTTTATTAACCGTGTACTTCATTGGCTTTCCGAGTGCATCAGTCAGTTTTAGGATGTTCACGCCGCCATCCGTTTTTTCAGGAGTAAGCCGGTCAATCTGAATATCCACTGCCTGCTTGCCCATACTGGAAGCATCCTGGTAATTGGCATTACGGTCTGAACTATGCTCATTTTCATCCAGCTGAAACCAGAGATAGGTTAACTCATCCGGAGAATTATTAAAATAGGTAATAGTTTCCGAGCCGGTCAGACGCAGTTTTTCTTCATCCAGCTCACATTTAATATCATAATCTGCCCGTTGTTGCCAGTATTTTGGACCTGGCGCTCCACTGGCAGTACGATACTCATTTGGTGTAGGCAGAATGGTTCCCAACTGCTCAAATTTATTCCCATGGTTGGAACCCGGATTGTTTTGAATGTTTTGGGCCATTGCCGTTCCCGACATAAGTCCCAGACATGCAAATAGGAGTTTTCTCATTGCTTTGTTATTATTGCTGTTTGTGTTTCTTTTTTTAATTCGGGAATTCGCTCCCAGGCGATTTTTAATGTAAATACCAGAATAAGGATCGACCATATTCTTATCCACCAGATCTGGGGCAATTTCAGCTTCTCTACAAAAATAAAGGTTAGTGCCAATACAACCGCAACTACAAGGAGTTGCGCTACCTCGATTCCCAGATTAAAGGCCAGTAGATGACTTGTCAGGTTCTCTCCACCTTCCAGATCCAGCAGCAGATTGGCATAAGCCAGTCCATGTATCATACCGAAGAAGAGCGCAAAGAAATAAATAACTGGCAGTTTTTTCTGCGTATTCCCCCCCTTGAAAAACAAATTATTCATGGCGGTTCCGGCAATCGTCAACGCAATCAGGAATTCAATCCAGGGTACAGAAACCGACACATAACCCAAAACGCTCAAAACAAGAGTAGCACTGTGCCCTATGGTAAAAGCAGTCACCATTATCGCCACTTTTTTCCAGTCTGCAAACCGATACCTTAAACAGAGGGCCGTTACAAATAAAATATGATCCAGTGCATCCCAGGTTAGGATATGTTCTACGCCCAACCCGAAGTAAAGGTTAAAATCTTGCATAAATTAGTAGGCTACCAAAATAAACCAGAGTTTTGTGCTGAAAAAATAAAAATGTTTAATGGCGGCAATTTTGTTTAAGTGGGTACTTGTTTCCTGGCTCAGCTGGATGCACCCTTTTTATGTTGGTGTCACGGAAGTTCAACATAATCAACCCGAAAAAACGCTGGAGATCAGTATAAAACTATTTATTGATGATTTTGAACGCGGACTCACTGACCAATACAAAACTGCTGTTGATCTAAGTAATCCGAAAGATCCCAAACAAACTGAAACATGGGTATTTCAATATATTCAAAATAATTTTAAATTGAAAGTGGATGGCAAACCGGTTCAGTTGGAATTTGTCGGATATGAAAAAGAACGGGAAGCCGCCTGGTGTTATGTGCAGGTAAAAGGGATTGGTTTTGTTCAGAAAATGGAACTTACCAATACACTTTTATATAATGTACTGAATCAACAGATTCACCTGATTCACCTGAATGCGAATAACCTGCGGAAAAGTGGCAAAATAATGTTTCCGGAAAGGCAGTTTTCCGCCAGTTTCTAGTCTTCATCATCCATTCCTTCCCTTATATCCTGCGAAATGGTAACCATTATTTTATCAATCCGAAGAGAATCCATATCGATTATTTCAAATCGGAACCCTTTCCATTCCAATGTGTCCCCGGTATGAGGGATTCTTTCCAGTTTGTGAAGAATAAATCCGGCCAGTGTGTTGAACTCCTGTTCACCTTCATTCATCCAGTCGGTCATTTCAAATCTGGATAAGAAATCATAAAAAGGAATCTGGGCGTCAACCAGATAGCTTCCATCATCCCGCTTGATGATTTCATAATCTTCTATATCCGGCTGCGGTAAATCACCAACAATTGCTTCCAGGATATCATTTAATGTTATCATTCCAAGTACAGAACCATACTCATCCACAATAAAACAGGAATGTAATTGAGTCTCCTTGAATTTTTCCAAAACGCGGTAAGCAGTATTGTTTTCAGGAACAAACATGGCCGGCTTCATGATATGCTTAAACAAAGTAAGGTCATTTGTAATGTATAGGTCCTTTATCGATACAACCCCCTTTATATCGTCGATGTCTTCATTGCATATAGGATAGATGGAATGTGGTTCCTTGATGATTTTTTCCTTGATGGACTGTTCATTGTCATTGATGTCGAACCAGATAATATCACTCCGGTGGGTCATCAGGGATGTAATATTTCTGTCGCCAAGATGAAATACCCGTTCAATTATTTCCTGCTCTGCTTCCTCTATGGTACCCTGCTCGGTTCCTTCGCTGATGATGGCTTTGATTTCTTCTTCCGTTACCTGAGAGTCATTGGGCTTAACACCTAATAACCGGCTTAAAAGGTTGGTTGATTTGCTCAGTAACCAGATGAAAGGGTGTGTGACCATACTAATGATTCGCATTGGTCCGGCTACCAGTTTGGCAATTTTTTCAGGATTGGACAGACCAATTCTTTTTGGTAATAATTCACCCAAAACCATGCTGAAATAGGTAAGAATTATTACAACAATTGCGGTGGCAATTCCATTGGCATACTGGCTGATGGCTGGAAACTGACGAAAAAAATCTGCTGTGTCGGTGGTAAGTGTTTCACCGGAAAAAATACCAGTCAGGATACCAATTAGTGTAATCCCAATTTGCACCGTAGATAAAAAAGTGTCAGGATGATTGGCCAGGGCCAGCGCCTCTTTCGCCCTCAGGTCACCTCTTTGCGACTGAGATTCGAGTCTTGCTTTCCTCGCGGAAACCAGCGCGATTTCCGCCATTGAAAAAATACCATTTAAAAGAATTAAACCTAATATTATAAAGATCTCAAGCATGTTTTGAAGTTCAGATAGCCTCCGGTTTCGGAAGGCCAATATTTTTATTGAAGATACTACTCATTCCATAACCCAGCATGGCGCCAAGCAATCCGCCAGCTATTACGTCCAGTGGATAGTGTACGCCTACATATACCTGGGCAAATGATACTAGGGCCGCAAACAGAAAGAGAATATTTACCCATGGTCCAAGCAAAGGCCTTAAGGATAAAGCAACAAATCCGGCAAAACCAAAATGATTGGTGGCATGGGAAGAGGTGAAACTGCTGCTACGTGGACAATAGCGTACAAAAAAACGAACCTGGTCCATAATCTCGGGATCCCGGCAGGGCCTGATGCGTATTATATTGTTTTTTATGAGGTTGCTGCTTATCTGATCAGTTAACGCAATAGTACAAATAGCAAAAAGTACCCACCACCAGCCTTTTTTACCTAAATTCTGGATAGCCAGAACAAAGAAAAACAGATAGAGAGGTATCCAGAAATAAGTTTCACGGATATGCTGGAAAATAAAATCCAGTAGGGGATGATGCCAATGGCTGTTTATCTGAACAAAAATCTTTTTGTCCATTTCAATCACCCGGTTAAAAAATTCCATATTTATTACAACTTACACAAAAATAGGTAGTTAGCAATAATAAAGCCGGGATGTTTAAATTATTACGAAATTCGCGCGCATGTTCAGGATTTCCCCCATACTACGATGGATCTTACTTATTAGTTTGTTTCTGCTTGTAACCATGTCATTGGCAAGACTGTTCACCTGGATGGTATTTGCTGTTCCTGAATCCGGGGATAGTTCTGTATTTCCTACTTTTTGGCTAGGGTTTCGATATGATTTCAGAATTGTTGCACTGATTGGATTGCTCTTATTTGTTTTTGGTAATATTTCTGCATTAAATCCTTTCAAGAAGGAAAGAGCAAAAAAAGCCTGGACCTGGATTCTTGGGGTGGTATTTCTTTTATTAATTATTTTTTATATTATTGATTTTCTTCACTTCAGGTATCTTAATCAGCGATTGAATGCCAGTGCGCTCGGTTTTCTGCAGGATGCGGGAATTTCCGCCAGTATGGTATGGCAAACCTATCCTGTAATTCGACTTTTACTGGCTGTTATTTTTCTCACCTGGTTGATGGTGCTAAGTATCCGGCGAACCTTTAAATGGAGCAGGGTCGAAAATTATCGACCGGTAAAGCCGTATTCCTGGTTGCTCCCAGTTTTACTTTTTCTGATTTGGGGTATTGGTATATTTGGAAGAATAGGCCAGTATCCATTAAGATGGAGTGATGCATTTAACCTGGGCTCCGACTTTAAAGCCAATATTGCATTGAATCCTGTCCAATCTTTTTTCAGCTCTTTTAGTTTCCGAACTTCTTCCTATGATATAAAAACCGTTCGTAATAGTTATTCCGAAATGGCAGACTGGCTGGGTGTTGATGAAAAAGACAGTGTGAAATTGAATTTCCGAAGGGATATGCAACCCGATACCATTGCAAACTGGTCGGGTAGTTCAACGCCCAATATTGTGCTGGTAATCTGCGAAAGTTTCAGCGGTTATAAAAGTTCGATGTGGGGAAGTCCGTTAAATACAACTCCTTATTTTGATCAGCTATGTCGGGAAGGATTGTTTTTTGATAATTGCTTTACACCAACCATCGCAACCGCCAGAGGCGTATGGGCAACTATTACAGGTGTTCCGGATGTTGAACTGGTTAAAACGGCAAGTAGAAATCCTATGATGGTAGATCAGCATACCATTATAAATGATTTTAAAGACCATACTAAATTCTATTTTATCGGAGGTAGTACAAGCTGGGCAAACATCCGTGGAATCCTGAACAATAATATAAGTGGATTGACCATTTTTGAGGAAGATGATTATGAAGTACCTCGCATTGATGTTTGGGGTATCAGTGATAAACACCTTTTCCTTGAAGCAGACAAAGTTTTACAAAAAGAAAAACATCCATTTTTTGCAATCATTCAAACAGCGGATAATCATCGCCCCTATACAATTCCGGAGGAAGACAGGGAGGCACTGGGTATTGTTGATTTTCCACTCGATAGTCTTCGCAAATACGGATTTGAATCAAATGAGGAATTAAACGCTTTCCGATATACCGATTACTGCTTTAAAACGTTCATTGAAAAGGCAAAAAAATCTGCTTATTTTAATAATACACTTTTTGTATTTATCGGAGATCATGGTATTGCTGGTAATGCAGGATCGCTTTTTCCAGATTCCTGGACAAAAAATTCACTCTCTTCCAATCATGTTCCGCTTTTGTTTTATGCCCCTGGAAAAATACCTGTAAAAAGAGTGCATGATATTTCTTCTCAGGTAGATGTTCTTCCAACGATTGCAGGTATAGCTAATATTCCCTATCGGAATACAAGTTTAGGGCGTGATCTGGCCAGCATGCATTTTAACGGAGAAGGAAGACTTAGCAGGGCATTTATCCTCGATATCAACAATAAAAACCGCGGAATTCTATACAATCAGTATTATTATAGCAGGTCTCTCCAGGGAGGGATTAATTCATTGGAATGGGCTGATTTCTCTGCGAAGCAAACTGGTTCTTTGCCAGATAAAAACTGGTATGAGTGGTGGTCCAAAGCCTATTTTGAAACAGCCAGGTATATGCTGTTAAATAATAAAAAAACTGGAGTTAGGTAGGCGGGAAAAACTTTTTTGCCATAATAATCATTCTGGGTGAGTTTTTCACATGATAATGCCCGAAATTATAATCACCATATACTTCCTGAATTTGTAAGTCATGAAAGGCAAGCATGTCTGTCATATCGCCCAAAGAAAATTTGGTAACCTTTTCAGTATATATCAATGGTTCAGGAAAGGTTGAATCCATTATTTCTATTTTTTTGTAAAAATGGGTTTCATCGAACCATTTGGTAATGTAAAATTCTATCCCGTTTACCACTTCCTGGTGTGTATGAATAAGATTGTCTTCTGTAAAATGAACATTCAAATAATCGATAATAAAAATGCCGCCCTGTTTTAAAGATTGGGCAATGGTTCGGATCACATTATAATTCTCTCTCTCCGTTTTGAAATAGCCGAAACTTGTAAAAAAATTAAAGGCATAATCAAAATAATTCACCCAGAATGGAAGACGCATGTCGTGTAAATAAAAATGAAGCTGATCATGGGCGTATTTTTGGGCTTCCTCTATGCTTGCAGGAGCCAGATCAATTCCGGTAACTTCGTAACCAAGAGCAGCAATCACCTGTGCATGTCTTCCTTTTCCACAAGCAATATCGAGCATTCTCGATCCGGAGGGAGGATGTAAATATTGAATAAGGCGACGAACAAAATCATCCGCTTCTGCTTCATTGCGCCGATGATATAATAAATGGTAATAGGGTGAATTGAACCAGTTTTCAAACCAATCTCCCGTTGACATTTGAATATTTTTATCAAATGTAATCGCCGGGGCGCAAATTTTGATAAATCTTCAATAATTAGACTGCTCACCGCATGGCAGAATCGCTTATTTTTGACCCTATAAACCTTTGAACTGTGGCATTGATAAAAAGTATATCCGGCATAAGGGGAACAATCGGCGGGCACCCAACTGAAAATTTGACACCTCTTGATATTGTTCGTTTTGCGGCTGCCTATGGCAGCGTTTTAATTGAAAAAAATAAAACACCAAAAGTTGTGATAGGCCGGGACGGTCGTATCTCTGGTGAAATGGTGAGTCAACTGGTATCACAAACCCTGGTTGGATTGGGGATTCAGGTCGTTGATCTTGGTTTGAGCACAACTCCTACGGTGGAAATGGCCGTTGTTTGGGAAAAAGCAGATGGGGGAATAATTTTAACTGCCAGTCATAATCCCAAAGAATGGAATGCATTAAAGCTTTTAAATAGTGAAGGGGAGTTTATTTCTGCTGAGACAGGAGCACTGGTACTTGAACTGGCGGCAAAAGAAGCTTTCCAATTCTCCCCGGTCGATAAACTCGGCACCATCACGGCCAATACTGCCTATCTCGAAAAGCATGTTCAGGCAGTATTAGACTATCCTCTGGTAAACAGGGAAGCAATTGCGAATAAGCAATTTAAGGTAGTGGTGGATGCCGTCAATTCGAGCGGCGCATTTGCTATCCCAATGCTCTTGAAAGCGCTCGGCGTAGAGGATGTCATTGTTCTGAATGGCGAGGTGAATGGCCGGTTTGCCCATAATCCGGAACCATTGCCTGAAAACCTGGTCGGACTAAGTGCTGAAGTGAAAAAACAAGGCGCTTCACTTGGTATTGCAGTTGATCCGGATGTGGACCGCCTCTGTTTTGTTTGTGAAGATGGAAGCATGTTTGGAGAGGAGTTTACCCTGGTGGCAGTATCGGATTATGTACTTTCTAAGCGTAAAGGCAATACGGTTTCCAATATGTCTTCAACCAAGGCATTAAAAGAGATTACACTGCAACACGGCGGTGAATACTTCCCTTCAGCTGTAGGTGAAGTTAATGTGGTTAAGAAAATGAAAGAAGTGAAGGCGGTAATCGGTGGTGAAGGAAATGGTGGCATTATCGTACCGGATTTCCATTATGGCAGAGATGCACTTATTGGAGTTGGTCTGTTTCTCAGCGCATTGGCACAGCATAAAAACGGAATCAAATCATTCCGTACCAGATATCCGGATTATTTCATTTCAAAAAACAAAATTGAACTGGAAAAAGGCGTAAACGTGAAGGACATTTTCGATAAAATTGAAAAAAAATATAAAAAACAGCCCATCAATACGGAAGACGGATTGAAAATTGAATTTGAAACTGACTGGGTCCACTTAAGAACATCGAATACGGAGCCAATAATCCGGATTTATGCGGAAAGCAATTTCGAAACAACTGCAAATAATATAGCCCTTCGACTAATGCAGGATATTAAAGAGTTCATCCAATAAAGCTTAGGAAGGAGATATCAGAAATATTTTGGAAATTTGCGGCTCGCTGAACAGGCGAGCTTTTTTTATCGCTCAAATTACCCAAGTGCAACGAATCTATTTTGACAATGCAGCAACTACCGCTCTGGACCCAATCGTTCTGGAAGCCATGATGCCCTATCTGACCAATAAATTTGGAAATCCATCTTCCATTTATTCCTATGGGCGGGAAAGCCGGCTGGCTATTGAATCTGCACGTAAAGTTGTTGCTAAATTACTGGGTGCACACCCGGCAGAAATATTTTTCACTTCTGGTGGAACTGAAAGTAGTAATACTGCTATTCTGGCCGCCGTTCAGGATCTTGGCTGCACCCATATAATCAGTTCTCCTTTGGAACATCATGCCACCCTCCATACGGTTGAATTTCTGCAGAAAACCCGTGGAATTTCGGTGAATTGGGTAAAAGTGGATTCAAACGGACATATAGATTATGATGATTTGAGAGAAAATCTGGCAAAACTTTCCGGAAAATCGCTGGTTACCCTGATGCATGCCAACAATGAAATTGGAAACCTGACAGATATCAACAAAGTAGGAGAATTCTGTAAGGAATTTAACGCTATTTTCCATTCCGATACTGTTCAGACTGTAGGACATTATCCGTTTGATCTTAGAAATACTCCGGTACATTTTATCACCGGAGCCGGACATAAGTTTCATGGACCAAAAGGGGTCGGTATTTTATATGTTAATGAAAATGTTCAGATTCAACCTTTTCTTCATGGCGGATCTCAGGAAAGAAATATGCGCGCAGGAACTGAAAATCTATATGGGATTGTAGGATTTGCCAAAGCATTAGAACTGGCAATGGAGAATTATGAAAAGGATAGTGCTTATATCGGTGGATTAAAGAAATATATGGCAGAGAAGGTGCTTGCAGATATTCCAGGCACGTCACTTAATGGTGATTGTTATGGAACTAGTTTGTATACTGTTCTGAATATTGCATTTCCAAAAACAGAAAAGTCTGAAATGCTTCTTTTTAACCTTGATATCAGCGGTATTTGCGCTTCAGGCGGAAGTGCCTGTACAAGTGGTGCGGACCTTGGGTCTCATGTTATCAGAGCATTCAATCAGGATCCGAATAAAGTAGCCGTTCGGTTCTCCTTTTCAAAACATAATACCAGAGAAGAAATTGATCTGGTTATTGGGAAGCTGAAGGGGATGCTTTGATCAATTCAAACAATAATTCAGGTTCGTTGGTGGTAATCATTGGAAACTGATGTGCCAGGAAGTAACGAAGGTTTTTCTCATCGTTCACTGTCCATACATTAAGCATCATCTTATTCATCTTTGCCTGTTTTATCCAGTTTTCGTTTTTCTGAAAAACGGATAAATGATAATCAAGTCCGGTAATACCATCTTTCAATAATTCATCAGGAGATTTATTGCCTGACAAAAATTGCACATGAGCAGCAGGGTCCATTTTTTTTACTTCCAGCAATATCGAATAGTCAAAACTAATATAACTTACCCAGGCCTGTGCACCCAACTCATGTACCAGTTCAACTGTCTTACGGGCTCGGCTGGCCGCCCTTTCCGGGCCTTTATCTGTAGGTTTGATTTCTACAATTAATTGAGTTCCGTATTGATTCATGCCCGATAGCAGGTAAGCGCGCAGAGTTGGTAATACTTCCCCATTACTTAGCAGATCAACAGCCAGTTCCGCATACCTGAAATCTTCAATTGCTTTTCCATTAAAATGTGCGTCATGATTTATGATCAGACTATCATCTTTCGTATAGTGAACATCAAATTCAGATCCGGCACAACCCAATTTTACCGCCTGTGCCAATGCTGCCAATGAATTTTCCGTAGTTGCCAGTTTTTTCCATGCACCTCGGTGAGCAATTACCTGGTTTTTATGAAATCTATTATTTAGTATCCTGAATTTCTTTTGTTCTTTTTGTCCATTTCGAAGAAAATCCAACTCAACCATCAATTCGTTCCTGCTTTTTATTTCCTGCTGTCCTTTTTTGGTGAGCACCAATTGATTATTCTTCCAGAAAAAAAAGTCAGAAGAACCAGTTACCCGTACATTCTCATAGCGGCCATTTATTAATTCACCGATAGTTGCTTTTCCAGCATACCGGTAATTGGATAATCCTGCAAGCCCGGTCTGAACCGATTGTGCTGTTACTATCATAGCCGAAAAAAATGTTACCAATATTATAATGCCCGTTTTCATTATGGCAAGTTAATTAATCAACGGATCATGTTTTTGATTTCCTGCAATTTTAATAAGGCTTCAACCGGGGTGAGCCGGTTGATGTCCAATCCATCCAGCGTTTTTCGGATACTCTCAAATGTTTGTGTATGAACATCAAAAATGGATAATTGCATTTTGGGTCCACCTATTTCTTTCACTTTTTCGTTTAGGGAAGCAACTGAAGGATCCTTACTGTCTATTGTCTGAATAGATTGGGTTTCCAGTTGTTCCAGAATTTCATTGGCTCTCCTGATCAGGGAGGAAGGCATACCCGCCATTCTGGCAACATGAATACCAAAACTATGGGTGCTTCCACCCGGTGCCAGTTTTCTAAGAAAAATAATTTTATTGCCGACTTCCTTATTAGTGATATGGAAATTCCGAACCCTGGTCAGGTTGTTTTCCAATTCGTTCAATTCATGGTAATGGGTTGCAAACAGTGTCAGCGGTTGCTGAGCAATCTGGTGCAGATGCTCCACCATACTCCAGGCAATGGATATTCCATCATAGGTAGAAGTACCCCTTCCTATTTCATCCAGTAAGATCAGGCTGCGATGGGTAACATTATTCAGAATGCTGGCAGTTTCATTCATCTCCACCATAAATGTGGATTCTCCTCCACTCAGGTTATCAGAAGCCCCAACACGCGTGAATATTTTATCTGTCAATGGTAGCTTTGCCTGATTTGCCGGTACAAAACTTCCCATATGTGCCATAAGGGTAATAATTGCTACTTGTCTTAGCAATGCACTTTTACCCGACATATTGGGACCGGTAAGTATAATAATTTGCTGATCCGTTTTATTCAATGTCAGATCATTGGATACATATTGTTCACCCGGATTGAGGAAACGTTCAATTACAGGATGACGGCCCGCTTCAATAAAAAGATCTTCCTGGTCTGTAATAACAGGTTTTTTATAACCAAAATGGACCGCATTGGATGCAAAACAAATCAAGCAATCGAGTATCGCCAGAATATTTCCATTGGTCTGAATCGGAGAGAGGAAATCCTGCAATTCGTTCAGCAGGGATTCGAATAACGCGAATTCCAGTGCAAGGATTTTATCCTCCGCTCCGGTTATTTTTTCTTCATACTCTTTTAATTCCGGCGTAATATATCGCTCCGCATTGGTAAGGGTTTGTTTTCTTGTCCAGCTGTCCGGAACCTTATTTTTATGCGTGTTCGTTACTTCTAGATAATAACCAAACACATTATTAAATCCGATTTTTAGTGAGGGAATCCCGGTTTTGGCAGCTTCCTCCTGTTGCAGACGGACCAGGTATTCTTTTCCTGTGGTAGCAATTGCGCGCAAATCATCCAACTCTTCATTTACTCCCGCTGCTATATAGTTACCCTTAGCAGTTGTAGGAGCGGGGTTCTCCATCAGTTCTTTCAGAATTTTTTCTGCTATATAGGTACAGGGATTTAACGCATTGGAAAGTCGACGCAGGTATTCATTGGTAGAACCTGTTGAGTATGCCTGAATTTCCTTTACCTGCTGCAGCCCCTTGGCCAGATGGATGAGCTCCCTGGGGCCGATTTTTTTCAATGGTATTTTACTTACCAAACGTTCTACATCCCCGCATAGCCGGATATGATGACTGGTTTTATTGCGCTCCTCCACCTGGGTTATAAAATGTTCTACCAATCCTAGCCGCTCATTAATTTTCGTCAGGTCTTTCAAAGGAAATACCAGCCATCTTTTTAAGAGTCGGGCTCCCATAGGCGAAACTGTCTGATCCAATACTTTTAATAGCGAATGTGCATCGCTGTTAGGTCCGCCCAGTAATTCCAGATTCCGAATGGTGAAACGATCCATCCAGAGAAAATCTTCCCGATCAATGCGCTGCATGGAAGAAATATGCTGCAGGTTGGGATGCTCGGTATCCCGCAGATAATGCAGCACAGCCCCGGCAGCTACCAATCCGAGTGATAACTCTTCCACACCAAATCCTTTCAGGGAATGGGTTTGGAAATGTTTAAGCAGGGTTTCCTGCGCATATACATCCTGGAAAATCCATTCATCCAGTGTATAGGTATAAAATTTTGCACCAAAATATTCTTTAAAGCTCTTTTGGCGGTTTCGCTGGAAAAGGACTTCAGCCGGTTGAAAGCTTTGGAGTAATTTGTCAGCATATTCCCTGTCTCCCTGTGCAAGAAAAAATTCACCCGTAGAAATATCCAGAAAAGCGATACCAAATAAATCATCATCGGCAAAATACAAGGCTCCCAGAAAATTATTGGAATGATGTTCCAAAAGTTTTTCATTGGTGGTGGTACCCGGAGTAACCATTTCTGTTACGCCTCTTTTCACAATTCCCTTTGCCTGTTTGGGATCTTCCAACTGATCGCAGATGGCCACCCGATAGCCTGCTTTAACCAGCTTATGCAGATAGGTATCCAACGCATGATGGGGAAAACCAGCCAACTCTGAAGAGGATGCCGATCCATTGTTGCGTTTCGTAAGAGTAATTCCCAATACCTGAGAGGAGATAATGGCATCCTGTCCGAAGGTTTCATAAAAATCACCCACCCGAAACAGTAAAACGGCGTCCGGATAACGTTGTTTGATCGCTTTATGCTGCTGCATCAGCGGAGTATCTGCACTGGATTTAGACATAGCCAGCAAATATAACGCCTTCATATACAAACCCATTCGGGTGAAAACACGGTGGGGAAAAGTTGGGAATCAAAGGTTGTATATTTGCACCATGCGAAAATTGAGCATGGATGAGTTGGGTAGGAAATCGGTAGAGGAATTCAGGCAGTCAGACAAAATTCCCATCATCGTTGTACTTGATAATATTAGAAGTATGCATAATGTGGGAAGTGTATTTCGTACGGCCGACGCTTTTTTGATTGAAGCCATTTATCTCTGCGGGTATACCCCCCAACCTCCTCACCGGGATATCAATAAAACAGCCCTGGGAGCAACAGATTCCGTAAACTGGTCCTATTTTCCCACCACCCTGGAAGCTGTGGAAGCGCTTCGAACTAAAGCATATGGCATATATGCGGTGGAACAGGTAACGGATAGCTTTTTGCTAAACCGTCTGAGTACGGATCCGGATGAAAAAATTGCACTGGTTTTCGGAAATGAAGTGACCGGTGTTGACGCTGAAGTGCTACCATTATGCAACGGTTGTATTGAAATCCCGCAATTTGGAATGAAACACTCGCTCAATGTTTCCATTGCTGCGGGTATTGTATTATGGGAATTGGTTCGGCAAAAAATTTAAGCAGTTATGTCTACCATAAAAAATTACCTGAGTCTGATCAAATTTAGCCATACCATCTTCGCAATGCCCTTTGCGATGATCGGATTTTTCCTGGCTGCCACCGGATCTACTGGATATTTTGGCCTTCTGACACAGGATTATCGACTGGTGCTCTTAAAATTTATACTGGTTATCCTTTGCATGGTGTTCGCCAGATCTGCAGCCATGGCCTTCAACCGGTATCTTGATCGTCATTTTGATGCAAAAAATCCCAGGACCGCAATTCGTGAAATTCCGGCTGGTATTATCAGCGCAGATAAAGCCCTTTGGTTTACCATAGCCAATGCCCTTCTGTTTATAACCACTACGTTCTTTATAAACCGGCTTTGTTTTTATCTTTCCCCGATCGCTTTATTGGTGGTATTGGGTTATAGCTTTACCAAGCGCTTTACCGCACTTTGCCACCTGGTATTGGGACTCGGACTTTCCCTTGCTCCAATAGGAGCCTACCTCGCTGTAACCGGCGAATTTGACTGGCTTCCGGTCCTCTTTTCATTTGCAGTTATTTTCTGGGTAAGTGGTTTTGATATCATTTATGCATTACAGGATGAAGAATTTGACCGGTCGCAACAATTGCATTCCATTCCGGCCTCTTTGGGTAAACAAAAGGCGTTATGGATTTCAGAACTATTGCACCTGCTGAGTGCAACCAGCGTTGTGCTTGCCGGTATTCACGGCCATTTTGGCTGGTGGTATTGGGCCGGGGTGATCGTTTTTACAGGAATGCTGGTGTATCAGCACTCTATTATAAAACCAACTGATTTAACCCGGGTGAACCTGGCATTTATGACTGCTAATGGGATTGCCAGTGTTGTTTTTGCACTATTCGTTATTGCAGACTTATTAGTTCGATAAACTGCTTAAATTCATTTCATGCCAAGAATAATGGCCATTGATTATGGCGGAAAAAGAACCGGTATCGCGGTAACGGATCCCTTCCAAATCATTGCAACCGGTCTTACTACTATCCCCTCCAAAGAATTGATACCCTTCCTGAAAAAATATATGGCAACCGAGGAGGTTGAACGGATCATTATCGGCGAACCCAAGAATTGGGATGATACGGATACACATGCTACTCCACTGGTTGCTGCTGCAGTAAAAGAAATCCAAAAAAACTTTCCTCTTATCCCGCTGGAAAAAGTGGATGAACGTTATACTTCTGTAATGGCTAAACAAACCATGCTGCAATCGGGGCTCAAAAAAAAGGCCAGGAGAAATAAAGCACTGGTGGATGAAATCGCTGCTACCATCTTATTACAGGAATGGTTGGGCCGGATTATGTAACTTTGCCCGCTAAGCTTCTAAGAATCATGATATTACCAATAGTGGCCTATGGCCATCCTGTTTTGAGGGAAACAGCTAAAGAAATTGATAAAAATTATCCAGGTCTGGAGCAACTCCTTGCTGATATGTGGGAAACCATGTACAATAGTAATGGAGTTGGCCTTGCTGCACCGCAAATCAATAAATCCATTCGACTGTTCGTAGTGGACAGTTTACAAATTATCAATAACCTCGAGGACGATGAAAAGGAAGACTATCCGGGAGATGAAGGTATTCGGGAAGTTTTCATTAATGCAAAGATCAAACAGCTGGATGGTCAGGAATGGTTGTATAATGAAGGCTGTCTGAGTATTCCTAAAGTGCGCGAGGATGTTTCCAGAAAAACAGCTGTTACGATAACTTACCTGAATGATGCTTTTGAACCACAGGAAAAAACCTTCACCGGCATCACCGCCAGAGTAATTCTGCATGAATACGACCATATAGAAGGGAAACTTTTTATTGATCATATCAAACCATTGAAGCGCACCCTTCTGAAAAGAAAACTCGATGATATTTCCAAAGGAAAAATCAGGGTGGATTATCGTATGCTTTTTCCCAAATAACCAGCCAGACAGATTTATCCTATGAAAACAGGGCACCGTATCCTATGGGTAATTATGTTGCTTTCCATCCAAGTGCAGGCACAGGACTCCTTGCTCAAAGTAGGGGATAAAATTATTACCCTGAAGGAAGTAGTGGTGTTGTCCAATATGGACGTACCTGGTTTTATTAAAAGGATACAGCTGGATACCAGTTTTTACAGAGCGTTTAAAAACCTGCATGAGTTAAATTATACGGCATTGAATGATGTTCGCATGCTGGATAAAAAGGGGAGTGTGGAAGCTTCGCTTGAAAGTAAAACGGAGCAGAAATATCAAAATGGCTGCAGGGAAATGACCGTTCGCGAGGAGAAAACCAGTGGCAAAATGAAGGATAAGCACGGCGAATGGAATTATACCACCATGGAAATGTATGCCGGTCTGTTTTTCACTGATGGAAAAATTTGTGGTGAAAATAATTCTGTTTCCCAGGCAGAATTAAATCTGAAAAATAAACGTGGACTGGAAAAACATAAAGAGCAACTGAAAATGCTGTTCTTTAATCCCGGAAGAAAAATCCCGGGAATTCCTTTTATCGGAGATAAGATAAATATCTACGAAGAGCCAATGTCAGCACTCTATGAATATGTGCTGGATATGGAAAATTATAAAGGTGAAAACTGCTATGTTTTTAGAATTGCAGCCTTACCCGATCTTCCACCCTCCAGTCAAAATGACATCGTTATCAATAAGGTGGAAACCTGGTTCAATCCTACAGATATGCGCATAATGGCGCGACGATATGATCTTAGTTACCGGGCAGGGGTTTATGATTTTGATGTTCAGATGGATGTTGAAATGACCAGTTTGGGTGAACTGCTGGTGCCTTCACTCTTGCGTTATACAGGAAACTGGAAAGTGGCACTAAAAAAAAGGGAACGAGGTATTTTCACAGCCACACTATTTGGATTCAGTAAATAAATCTCCCTTTGCTTTTACATATCTTCTCCATTTTTCAATAAGTTGATCCATGTCAGCAGGTAATTCAGAATCAAAACGCATTTCCTTTCCAGATGTTGGATGCAAAAAACCTATACTTTTTGCATGTAGTGCATGTCTTGGGCAGAGTGCAAAACAATTATCAATAAACTGTTTGTATTTGGTATAAACAGTACCCTTAACAATTCGGTTGCCCCCATAGAAATCGTCGTTGAACAAAGGGTGCCCGATATGCTGCATATGAACCCTGATCTGGTGGGTACGGCCTGTTTCCAACCGGCATTCTATCAGGGAAACATAACCGAATCTTTCCAAAACGGTATAATGGGTGATGGCATCTTTACCATAATCCCCTTCGGGATAAGCATCGTATAATTTCCTGAAACGTTTATGCCTGCCAATATGTGCTACTATGGTTCCTTCATCTTCAGTGGGGTCACCCCAAACCAGGGCAATATATCTTCTGTAAACTGTGTGGTTAAAAAACTGTTTAGCCAGCGAAGTTACCGCCAGATCAGTTTTTGCCATTACCATCAAACCACTGGTATTTTTATCGATCCGATGAACCAATCCAAACCTGGGCAGATTTTCTTCCGTAATTCCCGGATTTTGCTGTTGCAAATACCAGGCAATTCCATTCACTAAGGTTCCATCCGGATTACCGGAACCAGGGTGTACAACCAAACCTGCTGGTTTATTAATAATCAGGATATCGGAGTCTTCATACTCAATTGGAATCGGCATTTCCTGCGGCTCAATTTTTTCGCCTCTTTTTTCATAGTGGGAATACACAACGATTTCATCAGCAGGCCGGATTTTATAGTTTGACTGCGTTGTTTTACCATTGACCAGCACCCTGCCCGCATCAATTGCCTTCTGCACTTTGTTTCGGGTGGCATGTTCAATCCGGGCAACCAGAAATTTATCTATCCTCAGTGGTTCCTGTCCACCATCAATCCGAAAGCTGTGCTGCTCATACAGCTCTTCGGAGCCTTCTTCCTGATCGTCCAATTCATCTTCCACCTGATCCGATACCATTTTTACCAAATTTTTGCAAAAATACAAATCCCCGGCCAGTCGGTCGTAAATTTGCAAAATGCAAAATCTGCACCTACAAGATCTGGGACGAATGAATTATCAGCCCGCATGGGAAATTCAGGAAAACCTGCTGCAATGGAATCTTGCAAAAAAAGCCGGTGGCGAGCCTGAAAATACACGTCATCATTTATTGCTGGTAGAACACGCTCCTGTTTACACGCTGGGTAAAAGTGGTTTAATGGAACATGTTCTGATTGATGAGGAAACCAGAGAAAAAATGGGTATTGAATTTTTCAAAACTAACAGGGGGGGAGATATTACTTTTCATGGACCCGGGCAATTGGTTGGTTATCCCATCCTGGATTTGGAAAAGATATATACCGATATCGGAAAATACCTGCGAAATCTGGAGGAAGTAATCATTCGGACCATGGCTTTTTATGGTTTGAAAGGGGAGCGTTCGCCAGGAGAAACAGGTGTTTGGGTGGATCCCGCAATTCCGGGAAAGGAACGGAAAATCTGTGCCATGGGCGTTCGCTGTAGCAGATGGATAACCATGCATGGTTTTGCATTCAATGTAAATACTGATCTGACCTATTTTGACAATATTATCCCTTGCGGAATCCATCAAAAATCAGTTAGTTCTCTTGAACTTGAACTTCAACGTAAGATTGATATGGATGAAGTGAAAAAAGTACTGATTCGTGAATTTCAGGAGGTTTTTGAATTACAGGAACTTAAAAATCACGACTGACAAAAACCCTGTTCTTCTCAAGTAATTTTCCATCTTCGAAGATTTCAAAATAGTACCAGCCGGCTTTCATGAAATTGGCTTTATCAAGTAAGAGGGTAGCATCTCTGATTTCTTTGATTTCGAATAAGGGACTAAGGTCCTCTTCAAAAAACTTCACCAGGTATTTTCTTCTGGCATACCAGGGCAGTTCAACATGGATTAAACCGGCTTTATCTATAAAAATATACCTGGATAAACCAAATACTTCTTTGGGTCTGAAGGGTCTGATAACAATGGTGTCCCGGCTTGACATTGTTATGGTATCCTTAGTTTTCATACTGATCGAATCCCTGAATCGTTGAATGAAACGATCATTTAATTCCCCCACGATTTCATCACCCCGTTTGATGATGAGGTATTTTTCCGGTTCAGGTTGTGGAATTCGGGGTTTTTCATCTGGAACCGGCTCCGGTTTTTTAACTGGAGCAGTTTCTACGGGTGGTTTGGGTTGCTGCACCAAAAGTCTGGGTTTGGGAGCCGCCGGGATGGATTTAGCCATTTTTGACAGACTAAAACTATATTCTCCACCATCCAGCATAATATAGATACGGTAATAAAAATTGGTATCGGGCAAATTTTGATCAAGGAATCCATTCTTAAGCACTGTTGGATCAGGGATGCTTATGATTGTCTTGAATAATTTCGTACTATCCCTTGATCGCTGAATGCTTAACTGCTTTATTTTAGTTCCATAAGGATTTGTCCAACTTACGAGAATCTTATTTTTTGCCTTTATTTCTGCCGAAAAAGAGGGCAGGGTATCCTGCGCGATTCCGGCGTGAGAAAGGAATAAAAAAAACAGGATCGGACAAAGCCGGAAAAAAAAGCGGTGTTGATTCATCATCGCAACAAATATAAGATAGTCAGTATGCTTTCTGTACAATTAAAAGATCAAATTATCAGGATCAATTGAGCGATTTCCCTGTAATCCTCCACTATGAATTAACAATATTTTTGAATCTTTGGGAAAATAGTCTGTTGTACATAATTCATGCCATGCATAACATAGTTTCCCTGTATAAACAAAATCAGTAGGTATTTGGGTTGCTGCATAAAACTGATTCATAAAGGCAAGCAAGGTAGGATTGTGTCGGGCATATCCGCCAAAATGATATTGATTAAGCACCTTTATTCGATTCTGTAGGGAAGGGAATTTTTCCAGTATACCTGCTGCTATCCTTTCTTCCCCTTTAAGGCTGCTTATTCCTACTATTTGTTGGTTTGATATTGATGCCAGAGCCAAACCGGCAAGCATAGTTCCGGTGCCTACCGCCACTAGAATATGGGTGTATTTTTCCAGATCCTGTACAAATTTTAGAATTTCTCCAGCACCTAATATTCCCGGCTCTCCCTGTCCGCCCTCATTGATCAGCAAGAAATCAGGGTGCTGTTTCTGTAGGGAAGATAGTAATGCATCCCGCTCTTTATAGATACTCCTGTTGATAAACTTCAACTGCATGCCCAGTTCTGATATCTCTTGTAAAGTACTTCCGGGGGTATGCGGTTTTTCCCCTCTTATAATTCCAATACTTTCCAAACCATTGATTTGTGCTGCAGCTGCTACCGCCAATAAATGATTGGACCAGGGGCCACCCAATGTAAGAAGTCCTGTTTTATGCGCCTGTTTTGCCATTTCCAGGTAATACTTCAACTTAAACCACTTATTTCCACTGATTTGCGGATGAATTTTGTCGAGCCGAAGCATATCGGTTTCAATCGATTGCTTCGGCGACAACTGGATTTTATCAATTGTAATGAGGTCGGTATCAATGGATAAAGTCATTATGATGTTTTATATTCGTGCCCGAAACAAAAATAGAAGAATGAAACCAACCTTAGTAATTCTGGCCGCAGGAATGGCATCCCGCTATGGAAGTTTAAAACAGATACAATCTTTTGGTCCTAGTGGAGAAACTATTATGGAATATTCCATATTTGATGCAATCCGGGCAGGGTTTGGCAAAGTTGTATTCATTATAAGAAAAGAGTTTGAAACTGACTTTAAAGAGGTTTTTGGTTCTAAGCTCGATGGTAAAGTAGCCGTGGATTATGTTTTCCAGAGCCTGGATGCCTTTCTTCCCGGTGTTTCCGTTCCTGAAGGGAGAACCAAACCATGGGGAACTGCTCATGCCGTTCTTTGCGCAAAAACTGCCGTTCAGGAGCCCTTTGCCGTAATTAACGCCGATGATTTCTACGGACAGGACGCATTTGTAAAAGCATACAATTTTCTAACCACAGCTTGCAGTCCGTCTAAATATGCAATCATTGGGTATGAATTATTAAAGACACTCAGTGATCATGGTACCGTTAACCGTGGTGTCTGCAGGGTAGATGGAGCTGGCAACCTGGAATCCATTGCAGAGCGCCTGAATATTTCCATGAAAGAAGGTAAAATAGTATGTGATGATAACCAGACACCTGCTGAACTCCCGCTGGATTCAAGCGTGTCCATGAATTTCTGGTGTTTCCATCCTTCCGTTTTCACCATCAGTCAGGAAATGTTTGACGCCTTTGTTAAACAACACTACGAAGAACCCAAGGCTGAATTCTTTATTCCTATAGTAGCGGATGACTTTATTAAATCGGGAAAAGGTGTGATTCCGGTAATTCAGACAAGTTCCAACTGGTTTGGTGTAACCTATAAAGAAGATGCACCAAGTGTTCAGGCCAGTCTGGATGCACTTGTTGCGGCAGGAGAATATCCCGATAATCTCTGGAAATAAGTTTCGGGAACCGTTTTTTCATTACAGGCCGATTAGTTCAGGCACTATATCAATAAGGGAAAATCTATCAGTAGGACAGAGCAGGACAGTTGATTGATTTTCCCTTATTAAGTTCCCCTATCAATTGATTGCTTTGTAATGAGAGAAGAATCTGTTTTTTGGTTATGGTCCTTTTTGGGCAGGCTGCATCCTATGCTTGTCCATTTTCCTATAGGTTTGATCTGTATGGCTTTTCTGCTGGATCTGATCAGCTGGAGAAAAAAAGATAGTTCCTTTCAATCTGCTATTCGCCTGATTTTGATGGTAGCTTCTGTTAGTGCGATCCTTTCTGTAATTGCCGGCTTATTTTTAATCAATTCAGCATCCTATGGCAGTTCCATTCTTCCTATTCATCAATGGGTAGGCATCGCTACGCTGGTTTTAGGTAGTGTAGCTACAGGCTTCTATTATAGCTCTAAACCAGGGATGGGTAGATTTTTTCTAATCAGCTCGATGGTTAGTGTATTGGTTACCGGACATTTCGGAGCTGCGCTTACTCACGGAGAAGATTACCTTACAAGCGTGTTACCCGGTAATGAAATAAAGAAGGAAGAATCGGGTGGTCTCATAGTTAATTTCGCATCCTTTCAGGGACCCTTAACCGAAACTACTGAACAGGAACTGAATTTTCAGGTGCGAAGTATCCTTGCTCATCATTGCTATAGCTGCCATGGTGCTGCTAAGGTGAAAGGAGAGTTGCGACTCGACAAAAAAGAATTTGTTTTTGCAGGAGGCGAAAACGGACCCGTACTTATTGCAGGAAACGCTGCAGGATCCGAACTTATACGTCGTGTCAAACTTCCCCGCTCGCATAAAGAGGCCATGCCTGGAAAAGGTAAGGGGCTTTCTGCTGAAGAAATAAAGTTGCTGGAATTTTGGATAGATAAAGGTGCACCCTGGCCGGATGGTCCGGTTAAAAGTTTGTACAGGGTGGCTGAACTGGCACAAAGATTACCCGAACTTCCACCTATAGAAGGGCGGTATAGTCATCCGGTAGACAGAATTATAACGGCCTATTTTAAAAAAACAAAGCAGCAATGGCCGGCACCAGTGGAAGATCGGATTTTCATGAAACGGGTATATCTGGATCTGGTGGGTTTATTGCCCAATCCCGTTTCCATCGATTCATTTATTTCTGATAAGCATCCTGACAAAAGGCTGAAACTGATTCAGTCGCTACTTGATAATAAACATGCCTATAGTCAGCACTGGCTCAGCTTCTGGAATGATTTGCTCAGAAATGATTATACCGGTACCGGTTATATTACTGGTGGGCGTTACGATATCACGAAATGGTTATACAATTCCTTATACACCAATAAACCATATAATGAATTTGTTCGGGAACTGATTAGTCCGGGTGCTTCCTCACAAGGCTTTATAAAAGGAATCCAATGGAGAGGCACCATAAATTCCAGCCAAAGTACCGAAATGCAGGCAGCACAAAATGTATCACAGGTTTTTCTGGGATTAAATCTTAAATGTGCAAGCTGTCACGATAGTTTTATCAGTGATTGGAAACTGGAAGACTCCTATGCGTTTGCTAATCTTTTCTCGGATAGCATACTTCAGATTGCCCGCTGCGATCAGCCAACCGGAAAATGGGCCGATAGCCGGATTCTATATCCTCAGTTGGGTGAAATCGATAAAGGATTGCCGAAAGATAAACGGCTGGAACAGCTGGCTGATAAACTGGTACAGCCGGAGGATGGCAGACTTTACCGAACCCTGGTAAACAGAATCTGGGCGCAATTATTTGGCCGCGGATTGGTGGAGCCGGTTGATGCAATGGATAATGAACCCTGGAATCAGGACCTGCTGGATTGGCTGGCACATGATTTCGTAACTTCAGGCTATGATATTAAAAAACTGTTGGTAACAATTTTGACTTCTCAGGCATATCAGGCTCCATCTGTTACTGTAAAAGAACCGGAACTATTATTGTCGAAGGATTTTAAGTTTAAAGGAATGATCAGGAAAAGAATGACAGCTGAGCAATTTGCAGATGCTATTGCCACCGTTTTTGAACCACTCTATCCTGATTCAGTAATTGTATCAAATCTGTTACCGGATTCTGTTCGCTGGAATATGCCATTTGCCAGAGCTGCATTGGTCAAAAATGATCCTTTTTTAATTGCCCTTGGACGGCCGGCAAGAGAAACGGTCACGACCAGCCGAAGTTCACAGGCCAATCTTATTCAGGCATTGGAATTAACCAATGGAACCATCCTTCATGAAGCTGTAAAAAGGGCAGCAGAGAAATGGAAAAATAAATTACCTGCGGAAATGATTCCTGATGTATATAAAAAAGCACTGGGGAGAAATCCAACTTCGGACGAAACAGACCTTGCAAAAAAAGCGCTCGGAGCAAAACCCGACGCTTCGGCTGTGCAGGATTTTCTCTGGGTTATGGCCATGCATCCGGAATTCCAGTTAATTTATTAACCCGTTAATTGGTAGAATTTTATGAACAAAAAATGGAATCGTCGAAACTTCTTGAAAAATAGTTCCGGTGCCACACTTGCTGCGCTGGCTGCAGGAGCACCCTTTACCAGTTTTCTTGCCGGTTGCAGCAGTTCCAGTGCAACTCATTCCACAGCAGATACGGTAATCCTGCTTTGGATGGCCGGAGGAATGGCGCATACAGAAACATTTGACCCCAAAACCTATACTGCTTTTGAAAAGGGGATGGATGCCAACAGGGTGCTCAGTACATTTCCTTCTGTTCCTACCATTCTGGATGGAGTCAATTTTTCAAAAGGGCTTGAATCAATTGGACAGGTTATGAATCGCGGCACCCTGATCCGTTCCTATACTGCTGCTGATATGGGACATATATTACATGCCCGTCATCAATATCATTGGCATACCTGCTATGAACCGCCTCAAACTGTTGCCGCTCCCCACCTTGGTGCCTGGATTGCTCATTTAAAAGGGCCACAAAATCCGGTAATACCGGCATTTATCGATATTGGACAACGATTCAGTGTGGGGGAAGCAGAAGAATTGAAAGCATTTCACACAGCCGGATTTTTGGGTAATGAATTTGGTCCCTTTATGATCCCTGACCCATCTGCCGGATTGGATGCTGTTCGTCCGCCTGTTGGTATGGATGCCAAACGATTTGAAAAAAGAAATCAACTGTACAAAGACTTAATAAAAAGTAGTCCGATTGGTGAATATGGAAGTGATTACCAGAAAGAATCACTTCAACGGTCTCTGGAGCAATCTTATCGGTTACTAAATTCGCCGGAAGCGCAGGCATTTAACCTTAGCCTGGAACCAAAAGAATCCTACGATATTTATAATACCGGGCGGTTTGGGCTTGGTTGCCTGATGGCAAAACGTCTTACACAGAAAGGAGCCCGATTTATCAGTGTTACCACTGAATATGAACCTTTCATGGGATTTGATACACATGAAAACGGACATACCCGCATGGTGGATATGAAGAAAATGATAGATGCTCCGATTGCACAATTAGTGCTTGATCTTGAAAAATCCGGTCATCTTGACCGAACCCTTATAATTATTGCGAGTGAATTTAGTCGCGATATGATGGTGGAAGGAAAACCGGAATTTAAAGTGCAGGAACAGGTAGATCAACCGAATGTTTTACATGATTTGAAGTTCTATGGAATGCACCGTCATTTTACGGATGCCGGCTCTGTGCTGCTTTTTGGAGGAGGCGTTAAAAAAGGGTTTGTATATGGGAAAACTGCAGATGAACGTCCCTGTAAAACAATTGAAAACCCTGTTCGCATAGAGCAATTGCATCAGACAATCTATCATTGTCTTGGAATTCCGGAAGAAACCCAGGTAGAAATTGAGCAACGGCCATTTTATACCACACCAGATGGAAAAGGAAAAGCAATCCTTGATTTACTTAATTTAAAAGCCTGAATCTTTAACCTAAAGTTTAATGCAATTACCAACTTTCGCCCAGAGATTTATTCGAATTCTCGCTGTATTTATATTGGTTTTTATTTTTTCCTGCCGTGATGATAAACCGGCTGTTCAACTATATTCCAATCCCAAACTGGCAGCTTTGCAATTACCGGAAGGTTTCAGGGCCGATCATTTATTCGGACCCTCAGAAAATGGGGAAGGTTCCTGGGTGGCCATGACCTTTGATGATAAAGGCCGATTAATTGCATCTGATCAATATGGTGCACTTTATCGCATGACCATACCCGTTATCGGCGATACGGTAACCAAATTGATTTCGGAACCGTTGCGGATTCCATCAACAAAAGGAGATACCAGCGCTGTTTCAAATAAAATAGATATAGGATATGCACATGGCCTGTTATACGCGTTCAATAGTTTATATGTAATGGTCAATCACTATGGCGACAGTAGTTTTCCCAAAGGAAGCGGTTTATACCGGTTAAAGGATACCGATAATGATGATGTGTACGATTCTATCACGTTGCTAAAATCATTACAGGGAGATGGGGAACATGGGCCGCATAGTATTGTGTTATCACCAGATAAACAATCGCTTTTTGTAATTGCCGGAAATTTTACAAAGCTTCCAAAAATGGATACCTATCGAAATAGTCCGGATGCTGAAATCGACAATTTATTACCACTGATCAAAGATCCTAATGGCCATGATAATGAAGTTGGTAATCAGGGAGGCTGGATTGCAAAATTGGATTCAACCGGCAGTCAGTGGGAATTATACGCATCCGGATTTAGAAATCCATTTGATCTTGCATTTAATGATGCCGGAGATCTTTTTACCTATGATTCGGATATGGAATGGGATATGGGAACACCCTGGTATCGCCCCACCCGTATTTGCCATGTAACCAGCGGTAGCGAGTTTGGCTGGCGCCCGGGTACCGGTAAGTGGAATCCCGGTTTTGCAGATGGTCGTCCGGCTTTATTGAATATTGGTCAGGGTTCGCCAACCAACCTGGTATATGGATCAAATGCCCGATTCCCGGAAAAATACAGAAAAGCGTTGTTTGCTTTTGATTGGAGTTTTGGAATTATTTATGCCATTCATCTGGAACAATCCGGCAGTACCTATAATGCGAAGGGTGAGGAGTTTTTATCAGGATCTCCACTTCCGCTTACAGATGGTGTAATTGGTCCGGATGGTGCGCTGTATTTTTTAACCGGGGGAAGAAGGCTGGAGTCGGATCTGTATAGGGTATATTATGGGGATGGGAAATTGCCCAATGAGCAATTACCTCAACCAGTATTAAATGAGGACCATCAAATCCGTAGAAAACTGGAAGCATTGCATAGCTCTTTTGATAAAAACGGCTGTAAAACTGCCTGGACCTATTTAAATCATTCAGATGAAGCTATCCGGTTTGCTGCCAGAAAGATTCTTGAAATAAATCCCCTTACCGACTGGGAGGAGTTGTTTAGGACAGAATCGAATGCAGGAATCAGGATTCAGGCCATGCTGGCAATGGCAAAAAAATCAAGAAAAAATGCCGACTGGACTAGCTGGATCAATAACCTGCATAAGATCAAGTTTGAAAACTTATCTTCTCGGGAAAAATTAGATCTGGTTCGGGCAACGGAAGTATTGGCAAGCAGAAATGCCTTGCCGGAGCCTTCTGTGCGTAAAGAACTAAACATTTATTTTGGCCCGACTTTCCCGGTTGATAATGAAGCCTTACTAAACAGACAGCTGAGTAAATTACTTATTTACCTCGGAGATTCAGCCGCCATTCAAAAGTCCATGGACTTGCTGTTTGCTGAAAAAGAACTGGGATTACCAGAAGAGAAAAACCTGACCAATTCAGAGGATCTCATCATGCGAAACCCGGATTATGGTATGAGTATTGCAAATATGCTGGCAAAACTTCCACCTCAGAATCAGACATTTTATGCAACCGTCCTCAGCCAGGTAAAAAATGGCTGGACAGAAAATCAGCTTGAGCAGTATTTCAAATGGTTTAGTACTGCTTTTCAATATAATGGAGGCTATAGTTATGCTGGTTTTATAAATCGGGCAAGAAAAAATGCACTTGCAGCATTTCCGAAAGACAAATTCAGGTATTTCAATGACCTATCCGGAGATTCCATTGCAGAACGTCCTCCAGTAATGCAAACTAAGGATGCGGTTCAACCAAAAGGGCCGGGCAGGGATTGGACAGTAGAAGAGGCAATGAAATATGTTGACAGCGGAATGGGGAACCGGAATTTCGAAACAGGCAAAGGGCTTTTTGTATCGAGTTTATGTGCATCCTGTCATAGTATGCAGGGACAGGGAGGTGTTTCCGGTCCAGATCTGACTCAGCTCGGCTCAAGGTTCACTTATCGGGATATGCTGGAAGCCATTATAGAACCAGGAAAGGTTATTTCAGACCAATATGGTGCTACGGTATTTTATCTTAAGTCTGGAAAATCAGTAATCGGCAGGCAAATATCAGCTGATAAATCCGGTTATACGATTGCTCAAAATCCATTTGCACCACAGGAACATCGATTGATCCCAAAAGAGGAGGTGCTCAGAACCAGGGTTTCTGAAATTTCTCCCATGCTTCCTGGAATGATTAATCGGCTCAATGCAGAAGAGCTAAAAGATCTGCTGGCGTTTTTAAAATCGGGCGGTAATCAGAAAGACAGTTTGTTTACATCTGGTAAAAAATAAAAGATGAATTTTAAAAAATGTTTGTTTTTAATGGTTTGGGGTATTCTTTCTGGTTTTCTTTTTGTCTCCTGCAAAGAATTTGCCCAACAAGCTGAACCTGAAGTTCTGTTTGATGGGGTAAGCTTTGCAAATTGGGAAGGAGATACCAGTTATTGGCGAATAAAGGACAGCACCATAATTGGAGAAGTGACTCCTGCCAACCCGTTAAAAGAAAATACCTTTCTGATTTATAAGGGACCAATGCCGGAAAATTTTGAATTGGAATTGGAATACAGAATCAGTGCAGATGGGAATAGTGGAGTTCAGTATCGTAGTCAGCCTGTTCCTGGATTAGCGTATGCTTTAAAAGGGTACCAGGCAGATATTGATGGAGCCAATGTATATACCGGTCAAAATTATGAGGAGAGGGGAAGGGGTTTTCTGGCTATGCGCGGACAATCAGTGGAACTGCGAACCGGCCAGGCACCCATCATTCTGGATACTATAGGATCTTCTGATGAACTTCAAAAGCAGATCAGACCAGCAGATTGGAACAAGTTAAAATTATATGTGCAGAAATTTCACCTGATTCACTTTATTAACGGAATAAAGATGAGTGAAACCATGGATTTGGATTCGAGCCTGCGTCAGCCAAGCGGTTTATTGGGTCTTCAATTGCATGTAGCTCCTCAAATGCGCGTGGAATTCAGGAATATTAAACTGAAATCGCTAAATGATCAATAACTCATTACATTGAAGATACATTCTTCGATCCGTTTAATCTGCTGAACCCGATCAGCACCTTTAACTGAAGAATTTGATTGAATCCGGATTATTGTACTGCTATCCTGTTTCAATGAATCCAGTGCCATGTAAATATTTTTACTTTGGCTGCTAAAAACAACCCCTTCAGCTGTAACCTGTTTTCCGCTTAATACACCGATTACTTCACCATGCTGATTGAAAATTGGACCGCCTGAGTTACCTGGATTGGCAGATATTGCAATCTGATAGGCAACAGTATCGCCATTATACCCTGTTTTGGCACTTAAATACCCTTCATTGTAAACAATTTCTGTGCGGGGATATCCAAGTGTGAAAATTTGTTCACCTAAATCAGCTTTGGCTTTTTTGAAGCCATAGGGGAGATGGCGGATCGGTTCAAACCTGGGATCCACAATTTTTAAAATGGCAATATCCGTATGATCATTAACATGGAGAGTTTTGGCTTTAAAATATTCTCCGCGGGTATTAACTATATAAATGGAATCAGCTTTTGCCACCACATGTGCGGAAGTAACCAAAAAGCCTTTCCCGTCAATAAGAAATCCCGTTCCACCAAATTTTCCCGGAATAGCCGGCCGGTTGGAGGGAGTATGTTTTAGCGTATTGATTTCGTTCTGGGCTTGTTTCTGGCTGATTTTTACCGTATTAATTTCTTTTTTCAGCTGTGCAATTTCAGACGGATTGCTTTTGGGTGTAAGATAGGTTACCAGTCCGGATATTGCCAGTGCTGTAATGCCCGCTATGGAAGCTGCCAGCGCTAGTACTTTTTTATATTTATTAACCAGGGAAATAACTTTTACAACTGGGGCGGCTGGCTTAATTTCTCCTGCATTTAAAAGTGCATTATGCACTTCATTTAAGGAAGCCTGAATTTGTTTTCTTTCACCATACTTATCTATTTGATTAAGAAAGTGCTGGTGTTCCACTACCAATTGATCAATTTCCGGGTTAGAAGCACGTAATTCCTCAAAATAGGTTCTTTCCTCCTGGCTCATTTCATGATTCAGGTAGCGTTCAACAGCCTCCAGTAATTGTAAATCCTCTCTCATACATCCAGGGTTTTATAATGGGCAAAGAATATTTTTTTCAACCGGGTAAGGCATTTATATTTCTGGGTTTTCGCATTATCCGCATTCGTATAACCAAAGGAAGAAGCAATTTCAATCATTGATTTCTTCTGCAGGTAAAATGCGTCAAGCAAACTTCTGCATGGTTCTCCAAGGCTGTTCATAGCTTTTTCCATTTGATGGAAAGCATGATTTTGCTGTTCATGCTGCTCAATATCATCTTCTGCTGAAACCCAGGCTTCCTTTCCTTCCAATTCCGAAACAAATTTTTGCTGTTGACTTAAGCGCTTGAGCCACAATCTCCTACATACAGAATAAAGATATGTTTTGAGTTGGCAACTCAATTCAAACTGACCTGATTTAGCCTTTTCATATAATACTACCATTGCTTCCTGGAAAATATCCCGGGCATCATCCACTGAGCCATTATTGTTGATGATCATAGTCTGGATCATTCCATAATGGTCTTTATATATAGTGGTCGTTGCCTGTCGGTCGTTCCTGGCCAATCCTTCCAATAAGTCTTTTTCTATCGGGTCAAAAGTCACAGTTCACTATTTAATACTCAAAATAACAAATAGTAACCCTGAAAAAAATCTGGATTTTTTTTTAACAGACAGGTTACCTTTTCTCAATTACGGTATAAATGTCAAATCATTCATTCAAAAACAAAACGAAGAACAAATGAAAAAGCTCCTGTTCGTATTGGCTATCGCTGCTTTCGCTGCTTGTAACAATTCTGCTGAAACTGCTACTGAAGCTGCTGAATCTACAATTGATTCAACTGTGGCTACTGTTGAAGCTGCAGCTGACAGCGCAAAAGCTTCTATCGACTCTACTGCTTCTGCAGCTGTTGATAGCGCTAAAGCCGCCGTTGATTCTCTGAAAAAATAAGAATTTTCATATGGCAAGCAATCGTTAGAGGCCGTCCTGCTCTCAGGATGGCATTCTTTAACAGATTGTAAAAGAGGTCGTTACCACAAGGTATCGACCTTTTTTTGTATATAAAGAAGCAATAACAGAAAAAACAACAAGAATTGAAAGAATAAATACTAGGTAGGTAATGAAAATATACTATTTTATAATATTTACCGGTTTATGGGTAGTTTATATAGAATTTTTTCTATAGTTTGGCGTTGTTAAGTAATCCAGATCCTTTGTCCAAAAACGTCCTCTTATGAAAACAACTGTACTTTACAACAAGTCTAACATCATTTGGCTGTGTCGAACCCGGCATTCAGCAACCAGTAATCCCAACGCTTTCTCGGATTGATAGCATCTGTCGGAATTAAATTTCCGTAGGTTATTTTATCATTTAATCCGTTATCTATGAAAAAGCTGTTGCTTCTGTTTGCAATCCATCTTGGTTGGATGGTTCAAATACAATCACAAATCACCACTCCCGGGTTTAAAGCCAATTTTGGAGTGGATGGAGAATTAAGGTCTTCCTTTTTAGGAACCGCACCGGCTCCGTCCTCGATTGCCCATGATTGGTTTACAAATACGACCACGGGTACCCAACGTTTCATGATTGATACTACCGGTGCTTCTTATATGGTTAACCGGTATGCTACAGATATTGCCTTTCGTCGCCTGCCTTTTTTCCGGACAATGCGGTATCCTGCCTTTAGTGTACTTGATAACCGCCGGTTGATTGATGCCGTTTATATCCGCGATTATCATGGTTCTGATTCCACCGTTTATGCTATGTCGAACAAAAATGGTGGTAGTCCCGGTGGCTGGACAGGTGCAATTGATGGTAATATTCCACAAAAGAATGATATCCTGGATATCATGGTGCATGTTAGGAGAGCTGGCAGTTCCTTTACACATACTGTAGCCGACTCCCTGTTTTTTATCGGGGGTATTGCCATTGATGCAACTTCCGGAAGCCGTTATTTTGATTTTGAACTGTATCAGACCAATATATTTTATGACAGGTCTACCCAAAAATTTACCGGATTTGGTCCGGATGCCGGACATACCAGCTGGCAATTTGATGGATCCAGTGGTGCTGTGACCATTCCGGGCGATGTGATATTTTCCGCAGAATTTGGTGGCAGTGGATTACAGGATTTGGTTGCCCGGATTTGGGTTCACAAAGATGCCTTGCTTATAAACAGTCCAAATTTTGATTGGGACGGCAGTTTCGACGGAGATGGTTCGGGGGCAACTTATGGCTATGCAGGGATTCGGCCTAAATCAAACAGATATTTCTACAGTGGATTGCAAAATAATATTGCTACCTGGGGTGGACCGTTTAAAGTAATCCGGCGGGATGATTCCATTCAGGATACCTATGATGCCAATCAGTTTCTTGAATTTGCCGTGAACATGGGAACACTGGGACTGGATCCCATTAATTTATTGGGAGGGGGTAGTCAATGCGATATGCCCTTCAGACGTATTTTAGTGAAAACCAGATCATCTGCATCATTTACCGCTGAATTAAAAGACTTTATTGGACCCTTTGATTTTTTCAATTTTGACGCTACCGATGCGTATGCTGACATACCAATGATATGTGGAGATGAATCAGTAAGTACCATAAGCGTTGTCAATCCTTTACCTTCTTCCGTGTATACCTGGTATACACCAGATGGAAACATTCTTGGAGAATCAACAGGGGTAAGTATAACTGTTGATACACCAGGTACTTATATAGTTCGTCAACAATTATTAAATGGTTGTGATGTTTATTCGGAAGATACTGTACTGGTGGTTGAAACACCCAATTGCGGAGTTCTACCCATTGCCCGTGCTGATCTAAAAGGTAAGCTATTTGGGTCTGTGGCCAATTTGGAATTGGGGATATCACCCAATGAAACAGTTCAGCGTTTTGTGGTTGAAAGATCTATCGATGGAAAACAGTTTAATGATGTTAAAGTATTCAGCAGCAAATTGTTAAATGGGTATACTGAATATAAAATAGATGATAATATTAGTAAAGCTTCAGGTATTCAGTTTCACTATCGGATCAAATTGATTCGGCAGAATGGGTCTATCCGATATTCGAATACAATCAGACTTTCCACATCGGAAAAAAACACAGAGGATTTTGTGCTTCTACCCAACCCTGTTCGTACATCTACTAAAATATCCATCGTAGTTTCAAAAAATCAATTGGGTACAATTAAAATTTTTAATGCGGTTGGTGCGTTAATGAAAATGAAACCTGTTCAACTGGTGAGTGGAATGAATACAATTGAGCTGGATGGTTTTGATCATTGGAGCAATGGTATATATCCAATCCAGATTCATGCTGATGAACAGGTGCTGACTCAGAAAATGATTTTGAGTCGGAAAAAATAAGGACCCAACGAAATCCAAACTATGTTTTTCACCAAGTTATTAAAACCAATGGTGGCTGCTTGCGGATGTCTGCTATTTTCGCAACTGTCATTATGCCAGGATGCACACAGTTCTGCAATTAATTCAACCGGTGGCTCATTTAGTAACGATAAAATGGTTATTGAATGGAGTGTGGGTGAGCTGGTAAGAATTGATACCCGAAATTCTGAAAACAAATCGCTTTTATTAACACAGGGTTTATTACAACCAGATTTTGGCAGACAATTGATCCTTGTAACAGATCCTTCCTTCGCTGCCGGGGAAATAAAGATTTTACCCAATCCCGTTCGTTCTCTTTTACAGGTACAAATTTCCGGAAGACAGGCAGGCTATATGCGCTGCATGCTCTACGATGAAAAGGGGGTGCGTTTAACTCAATCCGGATTCCAATACTACGGATATGGATATACGCAAACCATTAATATGACAAAATTAGCCGGAGGAAATTATTTCCTTTATGTTGAGCTGGAGCCGGTAACCGGTTCTCAGGTCAGAAAAGGATCTTATAAAATCGTGAAGCTCAATTAACCCAATAACCGAAAAATCCAATTCCATGATAAAACAAGTTATGCCATTAGTGGTAGGCCTGTTTTTGTGCAGTTCCCTGATGGCGCAGGTGCCAAAACAGATCAATTACCAGGGTATCGCAAGAAACAATTACGGGACAGCATTGTCCAATCAAACCATTTCCCTTCGTTTAACCATCCGGGATGTGAGTGCCAACGGTACCATATTGTACCAGGAAACCAGGTCTGTTACAACGAATCAATTTGGACTTTTTTCTACTGCAATCGGGGGGGAAGGGGCGAATTCTGTTTCCGGATCCCTGAACGGGGTTAACTGGGCGGCTTCCTCCAATAAATTTCTTCAGGTTGAAATGGATCCCAAAGGAGGAACACAGTATAGTTCACTGGGAAGCAGTCCGCTTACGAGCGTGCCTTTTGCGTTTCGGGCCGAATCTGCCAATCCGGTTGGAGCAGCTGGAGGAGATTTAAATGGAAATTTTCCTAATCCGATTATTAAGGATGGTATTATAACTGCTGAAAAAATTGCGAATGGTACAATTACTGCCGACAAATTAGCTCCTGGTGTAATTCCAACATCCTTGCCGGTCAATGGTACAGCAGGGGGAGATTTAACCGGAACCTATCCGAATCCAACCATTTCCAATAATGCTGTAACAAATGCAAAACTTTCAAATAATGCTGTTGGTACAGCTAATGTACAAGACGGAGCCATCACAGCAGCGAAATTGGCACCAGGAGTAATTCCAACCTCCTTACCAATGAGTGGAACGGCAGGAGGTGATTTAACTGGTACTTATCCTAATCCAACAATTGCCAACAATTCGGTAGGCAGTACCAAACTGGAGAATGGTTCAGTAACAACAGCAAAACTTTCTGATGGGGCTGTGAATTCAAATAAACTGGCGGACAATGCGGTAAATGCAAATAAGCTTGCAGCAAATGCTGTTACCAATGCGAAGCTGTCCAATAATGCAGTAGCAACCACCAATGTACAGGATGGTGCTATCACAGCGGCCAAACTTGCACCAGGCGTTATTCCAAGTTCTTTGCCGGTAAGTGGTACAGCAGGTGGTGATCTAACTGGATCCTATCCCAACCCTACGATTGCAAACAATGCCGTAGTTGCAACTAAAATTGCAGACAATGCAGTTAGCTCGAATAAGATTGCAGCGAATGCTGTAACGAATGCCAAACTTTCCACCAATGCGGTGGCAACCACCAATGTACAGGATGGTGCTATTACAGCGGCCAAACTGGCACCGGGAGTAATTCCCACATCATTGCCGGTAAGTGGTACTGCTGGAGGGGATCTTACAGGATCCTATCCAAACCCCACCATCGCAAACAATGCTGTAGTTGCAACCAAAATAGCGGACGGTGCTATTGGTAATACCAAATTAGCAGATGGATCAGTTACCACAGCAAAAGTTTCAGATGCAGCTATTAATTCAAATAAGATTGCTGCAAGTGCAGTAACGAATGCCAAACTTTCCACCAATGCTGTGGCAACCACCAATGTGCAGGACGGAGCAATTACAGCGGCCAAACTGGCTCCAGGAGTAATTCCGACCTCACTGCCAGTGAGTGGTACTGCGGGCGGAGATCTTACAGGATCCTATCCTAACCCAACCATTGCCAATAATGCCATAGTTGCAAATAAAATAGCAGATGGAGCGATAGGGAATGCCAAACTTTCCGCGAATGCAGTGGCCACCACCAATGTACAGGATGGTGCTATTACCGCATCCAAATTGGCACCGGGAGTAATTCCTACTTCTCTTCCGGTAAGCGGTACAGCGGGTGGTGATCTTACAGGATCTTATCCAAACCCCACCATCGCAAACAATGCTATAGTTGCAACTAAAATCGCCGACAATGCAGTTAGCTCGAATAAGATTGCAGCGAATGCGGTAACCAATGCCAAACTTTCCACCAATGCAGTGGCAACCACCAATGTGCAGGACGGAGCAATTACAGCGGCCAAACTGGCTCCAGGAGTAATTCCGACCTCACTGCCAGTGAGCGGTACTGCGGGCGGAGATCTTACAGGATCCTATCCTAACCCAACCATTGCCAACAATGCAATTGTCTCAACCAAAATAGCAGATGGAGCGATAGGGAATGCCAAACTTTCCGCGAATGCAGTAGCCACCACCAATGTACAGGATGGTGCTATTACTGCGGCCAAACTGGCACCTGGAGTAATTCCTACTTCTCTTCCGGTTAGCGGTACTGCGGGTGGTGATCTTACAGGATCTTATCCTAACCCAACCATCGCAAACAATGCTATAGTTGCAACTAAAATCGCCGACAATGCAGTTAGCTCGAATAAGATTGCAGCGAATGCTGTAACGAATGCCAAACTTTCCACCAATGCAGTGGCAACCACCAATGTACAGGATGGTGCTATTACAGCGGCCAAACTGGCACCGGGAGTAATTCCTACTTCTCTTCCGGTTAGCGGTACTGCGGGTGGTGATCTAACCGGTACCTATCCCAATCCAACCATTGCAAACAATGCTGTTGTTGCAACAAAAATTGCAGACGGCGCTATAGGAAACACCAAACTGGCAGATGGTTCGGTTACCACAGCAAAAATTTCTGATGCTTCTATCAACTCAAATAAATTGGCAGACAATGCAGTTAGTGCCAACAAAATTGCTGCAAGTGCAGTAACCAATGCCAAACTTTCAACCAATGCCGTTGCAACTGCAAATGTGCAGGATGGAGCAATTACGGCTGCTAAAATTGCACCGGGCGTAATTCCAACCTCCCTGCCTGTCAGTGGTACGGCTGGTGGTGATTTAAGTGGAACCTATCCGAATCCTACAGTTGGGCGTTTGAACGGGGTAACCGTTTCAGCAACTGCACCTGCTGCCGGCCAGGTTCTAAAATATAATGGTACACAATGGGAACCTGGTACAGATAATGCCGGTGGCGGTGGATTAACCTTCCCCTATGCTGGTTCTGCAAGTGTTGCAGGTGATATGTTTGCTTTAACCAATTCCGGAAATGGAACTGCTCTGGCAGGTTCCAGCTCATCCAACGGTCCGGCTGCAACGGGTGTTTCCGGTAAAATAAGCAGTGCAACGCCAAGCGCAAGTGCCACGGGGGTTTATGGTGAAATTGCTAACACTGCACCAGCAACCTATGGGTATGGAGTTTTCGGTAGAAACAGAGCCAGTGGGTATGGCGTTTATGGTATTTCAGAAGGTGGAAATGGTGTTTTTGGACAATCCACAAGTGGAACTGGTGTTTATGCGACGAGTAATGATGCCTTTGGTTTATATGCAACAAGTAATAACAATATAGCTGGTTATTTTGATAATCAAACAAATAGCAATGATGCAGTTTTTGTATGGGGACAGTTCGGACATGCAATCGGTGCGGGCTCTTTTGAAGGTTCAGCTATTAATGCTGTGAATTATAATGCAAATAATGCTGCGATAGTTGGGCAAAATGGTTTCGATGGCAATGGAATATTAGGGATAACCACTTCAAATTATGCAGCTGCTATTATTGGATATAATTCGGATACGTATGCAGGTGTTCACGGTTATGCGCCCCTTGGTATTGGTTTACTTGCGGAAGTGAATGTGGAAGGAGCTTCTGGAGGTACCGGTATAAAATCGATTATTGGTGCAGCCGGACCAGGTTCCAACCACGCCATATTTGAAACAGACGGAGCACCTGTTGCACGAATTGATCAGGATGGCCACGGATACTTCAATGGCGGTACAACCAATTCGGGTGCGGATGTTGCAGAATTATTCCATGTTGTGGGCAATCGGGGCACCTATGAACCGGGCGATGTGCTGGAAATATCCACCACTGATGATCGTAAAATGGTAAAATCCAGCGGTCCTTATTCCACCCTGGTGGCAGGTGTTTACGCTACCAAGCCCGGACTTCTTCTAACCGAAGAAAATGCCACAATGGGCGACCTGAAAGCAGGCGTACCAATGGGGGTAATAGGTGTATTGCCAACCAAAGTTTGTTTGGAAGGTGGAGCCATCAAAAGAGGCGATCTCCTTGTAACTTCCAGTATTCCGGGTGTTGCAATGAAAGCCGATCCTGATAAAGTTAAAGTGGGGCAGGTATTGGGAAAAGCATTGGCGGACTTCTCCGGCAATGGTATTGGAAAAATAAATGTATTAGTCAGCGTAAAATAACCAACTATGAAAAACCTGATCATATTAGCAATTGCATTCTTAAGCACGGGATTTTTACAGGAAGCAAGTGCACAACAAAAACTTACTCCGGCTCAATTAAAAGCAAAACAGGCCAACCTGCCGTATAAGAGACGTACGAATCATAAGGCAGAAGCGGAAGCTTTTTTAAATAAACACAGAGCTGAGTCAAGAGAAATAAGGGAAAAGCATCAGCGTATGGAAGCAGTTCGGCTGCAGCGGGAAAGGGCTGTAGAAAATAAAGAATAAAACCTCCGGTATATAAATAGAAAAAGCGTCTGAACAATCAGGCGCTTTTTCTATTTATAGGCTAACCGGGATTTTTTAAACGCCCAGTTTCTTTTTCAAATTTTCATCAATTGCATCCAGGAATTCTTGTGTATACAGGAAATGTTCTCCATGTTTCACTTTGTTTCCATGAACACAAACGGCCAGGTCTTTGGTCATTTTGCCGCTTTGCACAGTTTCTATACAAACAGCTTCCAGTGCATTGGCGAAATCAATCAGTTCCTGGTTATTATCCAGCTTTCCTCTGAATGCCAGCCCTCTTGTCCAGGCAAAGATAGATGCAATGGGATTGGTGGAAGTTGGTTTGCCTGCCTGATGATCGCGATAATGACGGGTTACGGTACCATGGGCTGCTTCTGATTCCAGGGTTTTCCCATCAGGAGTAACCAATACAGAAGTCATTAATCCAAGTGAACCGAAGCCCTGAGCCACTGTATCACTTTGAACATCCCCATCATAGTTCTTACAAGCCCAAACAAAATTGCCGTTCCATTTTAATGCGCTGGCAACCATGTCATCAATCAATCGATGTTCATACACAATTCCTGCTGAATCAAAGGCTGTTTTGAATTCATTCTGGTAAATTTCTTCAAAAATATCCTTGAAACGGCCATCGTATTTTTTAAGAATGGTGTTCTTGGTGGAAAGGTATAAGGGCCATTTTTTACTCAGTGCCATATTAAAGCAACTGCGGGCAAAACCTTTGATACTTTCATCCGTATTGTACATCGACATGGCAACACCGTCTCCTTTGAAGTTGTACACTTCAAAAACCTGTGGTTCACCACCGTCTTCGGGAGTAAAGGTCATTGTAAGTTTACCTTTGCCTTTAATAACGGTATCTGTTGCGCGATACTGGTCTCCGAAGGCATGACGTCCAACAATAATCGGAGCTGTCCAGTTGGTTACCAGTCGGGGAATATTATTAATCACAATTGGCTCCCGAAACACTGTTCCGTCCAAAATATTCCGGATGGTGCCATTTGGACTTTTCCACATTTGTTTCAGGTTAAACTCTGTAACCCGCGCTTCATCCGGAGTAATGGTGGCACATTTGATACCAACACCGTATTCTCTGATGGCATTTGCAGCATCCACGGTTACCTGATCGTTGGTGGCATCCCGGTGTTCCACACCAAGATCATAATATTTAATATCCAGCTCCAGGTAGGGTAGGATTAGCTTGTCTTTAATGAACTGCCAGATAATCCTGGTCATTTCGTCGCCGTCCAGTTCTACCACCGGATTGGCTACTTTAATCTTTTTACTCATAGTTGCCTGATTTTGTATTGCAAGTTTGCAAACCTAATGCAATTGGCTAAAAATACAAATGATAAAAATATCAAATGCCGGATTACAGTAATTTTACATTATTATGATGATGACGGGTGCGAATGTTTTCAATTATATCAGCCGTTTTGTGGTTCTAACAGAAACAGAACGAAAACTGCTTGGGCAGCAAATTCAGATTATGACCTGTGCCCCAAAGCAGGTGCTGACCGGAATTGGCGAATTGGAACAACATACCTATTTCATTGAAAAAGGATTGGTAAGAAAATATTTTTACCAGGGACAGGATGAAATAACCGTGCAGTTATCAAAAGAAGGTGATATCATCAGTTCGGCAGTGTCCTTTTTATCCGGAGTTCCTTCCGAATATGTAATTGAGACAATGGAGGAATCTACGCTCGCTTTTATCACCAAATCGGGAATGGATACATTATATGAGTCGAGCATCAATTTTGAAAAAATGGGGCGACTCATCATTCTGGAATGGATGCTGGTGAAAGAAAGAAACGATACCTTTCGGATGATCAGTAGTCCACGTGAACGATTTATCCGGTTTGTTCAGGAAAACCCTGGTTTATTATTGAGGGTTCCACAAAAGTACCTCGCTTCCTTATTGGACATTAAACCGGAAACCTTTAGCCGGTTCAAAAAACAACTGGCAGCAGGAGGACAGGAAAAGCAATGAAAACAACATCCCTCCAACCATACCAGTCTGCCATGCAGCAACTTTTTGGTTATATGAATGCCTATTGTGGCATTACCAAAGAGCAATTCAAACAATTGTCGGGTTATTTTATTGTCAGAAAACTGGATAAAAAAAGTCTGTTGATCCAGCCTGGTGAAGTTGATCACTATTTTAATTATATCCTTACGGGTATTGCTCGTAAATATGTTCTCGCGGGAAAAAAGGAAATAACCCTGCAATTATCAACAGAAGGCCATTTTATTCATGCAGAACTATCCTTTCATACTGGTAAACCTGCGGATTGTTTTGTTGAAGCTATTGAAGCCACTACTTTTTTAGCCATACATAAAGAGGATCTTGAAAAATTATTTATTGAGATTCCAATTCTGAATAAACTGGCGCGGTTGATGGTATCGGAGATGTATATACGAAAAGAATTGCGGGATCTTTCCCATTTGCGATTGACCGCCCGTGACAGATTTTTTAATTATATGCACAAACACCCTGATATGATGCAGCGGGTGTCACAGAAATATATTGCCTCTTACCTGAATATCAAACCTGAAACTTTCAGCCGGTTAAAACATCTGATCCGGCAACGAAAATAAGTTTTATTTACCCGGAGTATCCTTTGCATAGGCAACAAAAAGATGAGTGGCCAGGTGTTCACTGATCGTTACTTTTGAATTTCCCTGTACTATAACCTGAAGCGAATGATCGAATTGAAACCGGTTACTTACTTCCAGGCGGGTTCCAATTTCGATCGAATAATGTTTTAAAAGATCCAACATATCAGCAGATTGATTGGAAACACTGATCAGATCAGCTGCAACTCCCCCGGGAAGATCCAACAGGCAAATTCGTTCTATTAATGGCATCTTTCCTCCGGCATCCGGAATAGGATCACCATGAGGATCCGTTTTTGGTTTTCCAAGGAACTCATCCAGGCGATCAATCAGTTTCCTGCTGCTGATATGTTCCAATTCCTCTGCAATTTCATGCACTTCCTCCCAGCCAAAACCCAATTTTTCCACCAGAAAAAACTCCCATAACCGGTGTTTTCGGATAATCTGCAAGGCCAGCATTTTACCGGATTCTGTCAGCCGTACCCCTTTGTAAGGTTCATATTCCAACAATTCCTGTTCATGCAATTTCTTAAGCATATCCGTTACAGAAGCGGGTTTGGTGCTTAATTGGCGGGCCAGTGAATTGGTACTCACCACCGGTTCATCCTGTTCCAGATGGTAGATGGCTTTTATATAGTTTTCCTTACTGCTGCTATATTTCAAATCACAATATTTAGGCGAATCTAAAAAAAATAGATCAACCAAAAAATTGAGGCTATTTGAAATGGAGTATTTTAGCGACTCAAGGAAAACCTAGCCAATGTATTGGAAAAGCCGGATCGCAGTTATTTTTATTCTAATTTGGATGGTCGGATGCAAATCGAAAAAAAAGCAGCTCCTTGATACCGATGAAGTGGTAGCTGCTGATTTTATCGAATTTTTTCCGGAAATAAAATTGCCTTTTCACCTGGCAGATACATCACTTGCTAAAAAATCACCGGACTCTTTACGAATCGGAAATAAAATTTTTGCTCAGTTTGTGCCGGATTCTATTCTGCAACCCGTTTTTGGAAAGAAAGCAAAACCACAGATCTATCCAATTGGAAAAACTTCCATAAAAGATGCTGAAACCTATTTGTTGATAAAAGCTGCGCTTGGTACCAAAAGAGCCGGCTATGCGCTTGTTTTTGAGCAGGAACAATTTCGGGCAGCATTACCGTTGGTTATCAGTAGTTCAACCCCACAAAAAAAAGAACAATCCCTATCCAATTTGGACAGCCGTTATACATTTACAACGCTACGACAACGAACTGCTCCGGATGGTCAGATTTTTTACCATAAGGATGTATTCGTTTATAACAGTGCCGGCGTTTTTACATTGATTCTTACAGAATCCAACGACCAGGCAAATAAAACACAAAAGATTCTTAATCCGATTGATACACTTTCACTTACACATAAGCTCAGTGGTGATTATCTGGGTGCAAGCCGGAATATTGTATCATTCAGAGATGGTCATAAGAAAGGCACCCTGCTTTTCTTTATTCATTTTGAAAAAGATAAGGGAGAATGCATTGGAGAATTGAAAGGAGAAGCCAAAATTACCGGGTCAAATTCAGCAAGGTATACGGAAAACAATGGACCCTGCGTTATAGATTTTAATTTCTCCGGAAATAATGTAACAATGAAAGAATTAGAGGGATGCGGATCCTATCGCGATATAAAATGTTTTTTTGAAGGAAGGTATACCCGTAAAAAGAAAGCTACAACAACAACTTCCCGTAAAAAGAAGTAATCTGTAAGGTATCCGCTGATTCCATTAAATTGCGTATTTAATACACATTAGATAAAACCAATGATGCCATATGAGTTTTAGAAATTTCAGTGTTCCCTATCAGGGAGAAGAACGTTATTCAAAGAAGATTGCCTATTTCTCCATGGAGTTTGCCATTCATCAACCTTTGAAAATATACAGTGGTGGTTTAGGCTTTTTATCAGGCTCGCATTTAAGAAGTGCGTATGAACTAAAGCAAAACCTTATTGGAATCGGGATTTTATGGAAGTTTGGCTATTATGATCAGGCTCGGAATCAGGATCAAACCCTTCAGGTTACCTGGATGGAAAAGCAATACAGTTTTTTACAGGATACCGGCATTAAATTTCAGATTTCCATTCATGATCATCCGGTTTGGGTAAAAGTTTGGTACCTGCCTCCGGATACCTTTCAATCAGCTCCTCTTTTTCTGTTGAGTACGGATTTGCCGGAGAACGATTATGTATCACAAACCATCACCCACAGACTGTATGATGCCAATGTGGCCACCAAAGTTGCCCAGTTTATCTTACTGGGAGTAGGAGGGGCTAAATTGCTGGATGAAATCGGCTTTACTCCGGATGTGTATCACCTGAATGAAGCACATGGAATCAGTGCCGCATTCTATTTATATCGCCGATTTGGAAACAATCTCCAGGAAGTACGGAAACGGCTGGTATTCACCACGCACACCCCGGAAGAAGCCGGCAATGAAAAACACGATATCTATCTCTGCCATAAAATGAGTTATTTCTGTGGACTGTCACTGGATGAAGTTCGTCAGTTGACGGGTATTCAGGATGATCAGTTCAATCATTCTCTGGTAGCCTTAAGATTTGCAAGGATCGCAAACGGAGTTTCCCAATTACATGGCTATGTATCTAGGGCTATGTGGGAAAAACATACTGGCATTTGCCCAATTCTCTCCATTACAAATGCGCAAAACTGGAAATACTGGGCAGATAAGCAGTTGTATCGCTTCATGGAAGAGGGCAATGATTATCAGTTTGATGACCGCAAACGGCACCTTAAGCGTAGGGCTTTTGAAATTGTTGCAGACCAGACCGGAAAACAATTTAATCCGGATGTGTTTACCATTGTTTGGGCACGTCGGTTTGCCGGCTATAAGCGGGCTGATATGATTACACGGGATATTCAACGATTTACCCGTTTACTGGAAAACAGTAAATACCCCGTTCAAATAATCTGGGCAGGAAAGCCCTATCCGATGGATTATCCGGCTATTAATGATTTTAATCACCTGGTTCATATGAGCCGGAACCACCGGAATATGGCCGTGGTTATCGGATATGAATTGGCGTTGTCTAAAAGATTGAAACAGGCCGCCGATTGTTGGTTAAATAATCCACGAGTACCCCGTGAAGCGTCCGGAACCAGCGGAATGACGGCCGCTATGAATGGTGCAGCCAACTTCAGTACAGATGATGGCTGGATCCCGGAATTCGTGAATCACGGGAACAATGGATTCGTAATTCCAAAAGCGGATTACGCCAATATGAATACTCATGAACAGGATGAATATGATCTGCATATGTTATATCGGATTCTGGAAGAGCAGATTTTACCCCTCTACTATAACAACAGGGATACCTGGAGGCAGGTTGTGAAGAACGGAATGCGGGATGTCCGTTTTCAATTCGACAGCAACCGTATGGCACATGAATACTATGATTTATTATACAATGCCGGTTAATTAGCAGAGTTTTAGCATCTCCTTTCAGAATTGGCATAATAATAGCGAACTGTCAGACGTTTTAGTTTCAGTAAAAAATCCGTACTATGAATCTGATCCTTCTGACAGCTTCGCTGTTCCTGGCTTCGGCCTATTCAAATAATGGCAATATCCCGCCAACTGCCCATGCAGGGGATGATAGCCAGGTTTCCTCAAATGAATTTATTCAATTGGATGGCACCGGTTCACGCGAACCGGATGGAATTATTTCCAGATATCACTGGACCCAGACTGCCGGTAATCCCGTTGAAATAATTAACCCAGGTGCTGCCATTACCGGCCTCAACAAAGTTCAAAAAGGAACCTACTCCTTCCGCCTAACTGTTATGGACGATAAAGGTGGGGTGTCATCTGACGAAGTGAAACTTATAGTAAAGTGAGAAGTGAAGGTGAGACATCAGAAGTGGGAAGTGAGAAGTGAGAAAAAACCAAATAAAACTTGGACAGTCCTTCTATGGTACTGTTTAAAATAAAAAAGCAAAAGACCGGAGACTTCCGGTCTTTTGCTTTTTTAGTGTTAATCTTCTCCCATTCCCCTCTTTCTCCCTCTCCTCCTTTGTCTCCTTTTCCTCCGTTGTCTCCTTTTCCTATTTTCCGACAATTTCTATCAACTCCACATCAAACACGAGGGTAGATCCGGGGGCAATCTTGGCTCCCGCCTGCTGGTCACCATAAGCAAGATCTGCCGGGATGAAGAGTTTCCATTTACTGCCAACCGGCATCAATTGAAGGGCTTCAATCCAACCGCGAATCACGCCGTTAACCGGAAAATCGATGGGTTGTCCGCGATCTACCGAGCTATCAAATATGGTTCCGTCCAGCAATGTTCCATGATAATGGCATTTTACCTTATCCGTTAAACCGGGTTTGGGTCCGGTTCCTTCCTGAATGATCTGGTACTGCAGGCCACTGGGTAATTCAACCACACCTGGTTTGGTTTTGTTGGCTGCCAAAAAATCAGCGCCCTGCTTTCTTGCTGCAGCTGATTTTTCTTTCTTTAAATTCTGTAAATAATTGGTAATACTCATATTCATTTGTTCTTCGGTGAGCAATGTTGGTTGATTTTTTAATGCATCATTTAAAGCTCTGGAAACCAAGCCTGTATTGATATCGGATATGCCCTGGTCTTTATAAAAATTAGCCAGACTCATACCAATGGCATAACTCATACTGTCTTTAGCCGTTTTCAGAACCGGTGCGCCTGCTGTTGCTGTTTTTGTAGGAGGTTTGGTTACGGATTTGCTTCCTGGTTTTGCTGCTGTGTTAGTAGCTGGCTTTTTAACCGGAGTAGCCGTTTTGGGTTTCCCACTGGTCTGGGCTATTGAACAGGTTGCCCATAAAAGAAATCCGGAGGATACAAGAATTTTACGCATAGATTATTTTGAAGGGTCGAATTTACTATCCTTTTTAACATTAATTGTTGGTTGGATACATCTATTCTTTGTTGAGATACGTTTAATTTAGTGTAATTGATTGATTAAATAAGTTCCTATGCGAAAACTAGTACTCTCCTTTTTAGCTACATCCCTATTTTTTACCACCCAGGCCCAAACCGGTGAAAGTGGCGGTGGCAGCATTCTGAAAAAAGCCGGTGGACTCCTGAATAAAAACAAATCAGGAGGTGGTTTATCCTCTGAAGATATTGTTGCCGGCCTTAAAGAAGCACTTGCAGTCGGTACCCAAAACAGTGCCAACAAACTTTCTGCTGCAGATGGATTTTTCAAAGATGCAGCCGTAAAAGTATTATTGCCCCCGGAAGCTCAGCAGGTAGAACAAAAATTACGTGCGCTCGGCATGGGTAAACTGGTGGATGATGCCATTCTAAGCATCAACCGGGCAGCGGAAGATGCTTCCAAATCAGCAGCACCTATTTTTGTTAGTGCAGTAAAAAACATGACCGTAAAGGACGGATTAAGTATCCTTCGTGGTACTGATACAGCAGCCACCGGTTATTTGAGAAAATCAACCTCGCCTGAATTAATGTCCGCTTTCCGGCCGGTTATTGAATCCTCACTAGAAAAAACAGGTGCCACCAAATACTGGACAGCTGTATTTGACGCCTATAATAAAGTGAGTTTTAAAAAAGTAAATCCCGATCTTTCTGCCTATGTAACCGATAAAGCCATCGATGGTATTTTCTATTATGTGGCAGACGAAGAGAAAAAAATCAGAACTAATCCTGCTGCCAGGGTAAATGATATTCTCAAAAAAGTATTCGGCAGTTAATATCCGTTAAATCTTGTTAAACGGTAACCAAGTAAAGGCGGCACAGAATATTTTTGTGCCGCCTTATGCTTTCACGAACTTTTTCTGCTTATCGCGGTGCATATTCCGGTTTGTCCCGGGAAACCTGGCTGCTCTCCCTGATCATGCTGATCAATCGGAGCGGTACTATGGTAGTGCCCTTTCTATCTCTGTATATGACCAGTCCGGAAATGGGCTACTCAATAGGAGATGCCGGACTTGTATTCGGCTGCTTTGGAATTGGAGCATTTGCCGGTGCTTTTGTTGGAGGGAAACTCACGGATAAGATTGGCTTTTATAAAGTCCAGATGGTTGCCCTGGGCGGTGGTGCCATTTTATTCTGGGTATTGAGCTTTATTCAATCCTTCCCCTTTATTTGTCTTTTTACCTTTTTGCTGAGTTTTGTTAACGAAGCGTTTCGTCCTGCAAATTCAACTGCTATTGCCTTTTATAGTACACCGGAAAACAGAACCAGATCCTATTCCCTCAACCGGCTGGCAGTAAATCTGGGTTGGGCAGTTGGCAGTGCAATGGGTGGAATTATAGCCAAATTCAGCTATCAGTGGTTATTCTGGATCGATGGCATTACTAATTTTTTAGCTGCCATTTTAATGGTTGTTTTTTTACGCGAAGCGGCTGATCATCATACCAGACAGCAAAAGCATAAAACCGCTGCCATCCCACCCGGACCAACCGTATATAAAGACAAAGCCTACCTTTTGTTTATAATTTTGGTTACCTTATTTGCTGCCTGTTTTTTTCAAATTTTCACAACTCTTACGGTTTATTTCCGACAGACGCTTCATTTTTCAGAACCTCAGATTGGTATGCTGATGGCTTACAATGGGGTACTTATTGTTTTTGTTGAAATGATCCTGATATATCAGTTGGAGGGCCGCAGAAACCAGCTAACCTATATCGCCATGGGAGTAGCATTGGTAGCAGTATTTTATCTGTTGCTTGGACTCGGAACAATCGGACTCCCCATCGCTTTTGTGTTTATTACCATTATTACTGCAGGTGAAATGCTGGCAATGCCATTCATGAACAGTTTCTGGATTAATCGGAGCAGTGCCCATAACAGAGGTCAATATGCGGCCTTGTATACAATGGCCTGGTCTGCAGCACAAACCCTCGGACCAATGTTGTCTTCCCAATTGGCTGAGTCCAATGGATTTCGTTTCACCTGGTTTGTTAATGGTTGTATCTGTACCCTGGTAGCCCTTGCATTCTGGCATTTCAAACGCCGCCGCATCCTCTAACTTTCACCTTTCACCTTTCACCTCTAACTTTCACCTTTCACCTTTCACCTCTAACTTTCACCTTTCACCTCTCACATTTCACTTAATTCCAGCCACCTCATTTCCTTATTTTCCAGCTCCTGTGTAATTTTTCCAATCCTGTTTGCCAGATCCTGAAGCTGATTGTAATCGAGCGAACCTGCTGCCATCTGCTCACTCAGTTTTGCTTTTTCCTTTTCCAATAATGGGATTTCCTTCTCCAATTGTTCAAACTCACGTTTCTCATTAAAGGAGAATTTTTTCTTCGGTGCAGAGTTGGTGGTACTGGTTGTTTCTGTTTCTATTTGTTTCGGCTGTTCCGGAATGACGGAAACAGTTTTTTGTTCCTGTTCTTTTTGCCAGATCCGATAGAGGGTATAATTGCCAGGGAAATCACGAACGGTGGCAGCTCCTTCAAAAACGAACAGATGATCAACCAGCCGATCCATAAAATACCGGTCGTGCGAAACAATTAAAATACAACCCTGAAATTCCGATAAAAAATTCTCCAACACGGCTAGTGTAGGCAGATCCAGGTCATTCGTTGGCTCATCCAGAATAAGAAAATTCGGATTTCTGAAAAGAATAGTGAGTAGTAACAATCGCTTTTTTTCACCACCACTCAGTTTGCTGATATAACTGTATTGCTGATCCGGGCTGAAAAGAAATAACTGTAAGAATTGGGAGGCACTCAGACTACCACCGTCAGCAAGCGGAAAGTTTTCTGCAAATGTTTTCACGTATTCAATTACCCGCATATCCTCTTTGTAAGTGAGTCCATCCTGTGAATAATAGCCGAAAACAATTGTTTCACCAATATTAACCTTGCCGCTGTCTGCCTGTTCCAGACCTTGCAGAATATTTAAAAAAGTGGATTTGCCTACACCGTTCGGTCCAACAATCCCAATACGATCTCCTTTTTTAAACGTATAATCAAATCCTTTCAGAATTTCTTTTTCACCGTATTTTTTATTGATTTTTTTAAGCTCGATTACCTTTCCGCCCAGGCGGTTCATCTTCATCTGCAACTGTAAAGCCTGCTCTTCCAACCGCTGTTTGGCCTTTGATTCAACTTCTGTAAACGCATCAATTCGGCTTTTTGATTTGGTGGTTCTTGCCTTGGGCTGTTTCCGCATCCATTCCAGCTCTTTCCGGTAAATATTCCGTGCCTTATCTACACTAGCGGACTGTTGCTCCATTCTGGCTGATTTCCTTTCTATATAAGTTTCATAATCACCTTTATAGGTATATAGTTCACTGCCGTCCAGTTCCCAGATTTCTTCACAAACGGCGTCCAGGAAATAGCGATCGTGCGTTACCAGTAATAGGGTTACTTTCTCCTGATTCAAAAAATGTTCAAGCCATTCTACAGTTTGAATATCAAGGTGATTGGTAGGCTCATCCATGATCAAAAGCGTATGCTTGTGATCGAATCCTATATCAATTAGGGTTCGGGCCAATGCCACTCGCTTTCTTTGTCCGCCGGAAAGCGTACCCACTACCTGGGTCAGGTGGTGAATATTCAGCTTTCCCAGGATCTGCTTCACCTTGGCTTCAAAATCCCATCCACCGGTATCGTCCATTTTTTCAATGGCGTCCCCCATGGCATCACCATCTTCCTCTTCACTTGCTTTTTCGTAAGCCTTGATCGCATTGAGTGTAGGATGATTATGTTGGAAAATATTATCCAGTATTGTTTTATCCTCTTCAAAAACAGGTTCCTGATCAAATAATGCCACCGTTACATCTTTATTGATCCAACAGGTTCCATTTTCGGCAGTTTCCCTGCCTGCCAAAATTTTAAGTAAAGTGGATTTTCCTGAACCATTTCTTGCTATAAGGGCAATTTTGTCACCTTCTTCTATATGAAAGGAAATATTCTCGAACAGTGGCTTGATGCCATAACTCTTTCCTAACCCTTCTACCGATACATAATGCATTTCGCAAAGATAAGTAGGGGAGTGCCAACAAATTGCTGCAAATTTGTGAACCTGATATGGGACTGATTTTCCGCCTTCATAAAACGATCCTTTGCCTTATGGCTGGTTGTTCGCCATTTTGCGCCTCAGCTCAGTATCCTGATCTGGTTGCAATTGCTGACCAGGCTGATCCGGCCTATATTCAAACCTATGACAGTCTTTTAACCGGGCGTTACTATTTTTCGAGAAAATATACTTCCATTCACCTTGGGGGAGATAAATCCGTTGCCAACCTGCGCTACCGGCCAAATACCACCCTGAATATGGGGGTGGGCGCTACTTATAGAAACTTTACTCTTAATCTGGCCTATGGTTTCCCTTTTTTAAATCCTGAAAAAGGCAAAGGAAAAACCAGGTATCTTGATTTGCAAAGCCATATCTATACCCGCAACTGGACCATCGATTTTTTCGGACAATTTTATAAAGGCTATTTCCTGAATCCAAAAGGACTGGGAAATAATAATTCACAAGCCTATTATCTGCGACCCGACCTGGGGATCTCCTTATTTGGACTGGCTGTCTATAATTTGCGAAACGGTGAACGATTTTCGTACCGCGCTGCATTTTTACAAAGTGAATGGCAAAAAAAATCAGCAGGTACTTTTTTGTTTGGAGGTGAAATTTATGCCGGCTCTGTATCGGGCGATTCAGTCCTGGTTCCTTCCTTACTTGCGGATCGCTATGATCAGCGGGAAGTAAAACGAATCCGCTTTCTGGAATTGGGTCCGGGTGCCGGTTATGCCTATACGCTGGTTCTTAAAAAACATTGGTTCATGACAGGAGCAGCCACCTTAAATATGGATTTTGGTCTTTCGAGAGAGTTTTATGGCGATAGAAGTAGTGATAAAATAACCCTCAGTCCGAATTTTATTTACCGGGGAGTGGTAGGTTATAATAGTAATACCTGGAACCTGAATTTTTCACTGGTTGGAAATACTATTTTGGTGAAAGGCGCCAGTTCAAAAAACGATTATCAGTTTAATACAGGAAATTATCGGCTCACACTGGCTAAACGATTTAATCCGGGTACCAAACTGAAACGCAAATTAAAATGGCTGGATCCAAAATAAAGTAAGCATGAAATGGTTGAAAAGGGTTGTTTTGCTGGTTCTTCTTTTTGCTTTCACCTACCTGGTTAATTATCTATGGAATTCTTTTCCCATTATTACCGGGTATAGTGCAAAAATGGCCTGTTCCTGCATGTACCTGGGAGACCGTGATCTAAAATCGGTTCAGGAACAGGAATTAGGGAAATTTCCCCTCCAACTGGCAAGTTTAACCATCAACCCGGATAGTACAATAACCGCAGCCATTGCGGGGATGGCTAAACAAACAGCGGTATTCCGCCCTGGATTGGGCTGCACATTAGTAAATGAATTGAGTCTGGATGAAATCAAAGCACAAGCCTGGCAGCTGGCTGAGTTACCTTCCATTAATCCGGATACTGTTGACTGGCCGATGGGAGATCGGATTCCTGCTGACACTGGTATTGCTTTGCAAAATGCTTCTGCTTTTGAACAATCCATACGTACCGCTATTCAATTTGCATTTACCGATCAAAAACCGGATGAACCCCTGCGTACACGTGCAGTGGTGGTGCTTCATAAAGGAAGAATGGTAGCTGAACAATATGCTCCGGGATACGACCGGCATCACAGGCATTTAAGCTGGTCCATGGCCAAATCAATTACCGGAACCCTCATAGGAATACTGGTAAAAGAGGGAAGGATTTCAATTGATCAGCCGGCACCTGTAAAAGAATGGCTGACTGAAAAGGATGGCAGGGAAAAAATTACTGTCCAGCATTTATTGCAACAAACCAGTGGATTGGATTTTGAAGAAAACTATAGTAAATCTTCGGATGCTACCAATATGTTGTTTAGAAAGGCTAATATGGCCGATTATACCGCTGCCCATCCCTTAAAGGATAAGCCGGGTACTCTTTTTTATTACAGCAGTGGAAATAGTAATATTCTCTCGGGGATTATCCGGACCTCACTTGGAGATAGTCTTTACCATCGGTATCCCTATGAACGATTGTTTTACAAATTGGGCATGTATATCCCGGTAATGGAAGTGGATGCTTCCGGTAATTTTGTAGGTTCTTCCTATGTTTTTGCCAATGCCCGCGATTGGGCGAGACTTGGACTGTTATACCTGCAAAATGGTAACTGGATGGGAGAGCAGCTCCTTCCTGAAAATTGGGTTCAACTTGCTACAAAACCAGCTTCGGTTGCTCCCGTAGGTGAGTATGGTTACCAGATCTGGTTAAATGCCGGCGCACCTGGAAATCCGGCTAACAGAAAATTTCCCCAACTGCCGGCCGATCTCTATTATTTTAACGGCTTTGAAGGGCAGCATGTTTATATCATTCCATCAAAAGATCTTGTGATTGTTCGATTAGGTCAAACTGCCAATAGCAAATGGTTCGATACCCAAACTTTTGTTAATGGAATACTGGAAGTTATCAATTGATTCTATTTTCCAACTGGCACCAGCTTCAGGCAAACCGGACTTCCTACTTTTATTTCAGTTGGAAGAACGCTTAATTTTCCTGTTCCAAAATCCCGTTTGAACACCGTGATATCATTCGAGTCCTGATTGGCTACCAATAGTAATTGACCGGTTGGATCAATGGTGAAATTTCTTGGTTTCTTTCCCGGAAGATCCTGAAACCCTACAGTCTGAAGCATACCTGTTTTTTCATCAATTGAAAAAATCGACAGGTTATTTGCTTCAAAGCGGTGAGATGCATAAAGAAATTTTCCATCAGGCGAAACATGAATATCAGCACTTCCTCTGGTACCCTCATAATTGGATGGATGTGCATCTATATGCTGAAATTTTTCCAGTTTACCAGTGCCATATTTCCAACTGCTGATGGTGCCTCCCATTTCTTCAATTACATATACCCATTTTCCATTGGGATGAAAATCAAGATGACGTGGGCCGCTGCCATCGGTAATTTTTGCAAATCCCTGTTCTGTTCCACCCAGGGGCATTTTTTTCTTTTCATTGAAAGAATAAATCATGACTTTATCAGTACCCAAATCAGGCACCAACAGATATTTATTATCCGGTGTAAAATTGGTAGAATGCACATGCGGCTTATCCTGTCGTTTTGGGTTCATGCTTTTTCCATCATGATGAACCAACTGGTATTGATCAGTAAGTTTTCCTTCTTTATCAATAGCATAGGTAATCAGGTTGCCACCACCATAATTACCGACAGCTACCCATTTGCGATTTTCTGAAATAGCTATATAACAGGGACCTTCACCCCGGCTTTCTTTTTTGTTCAGAAAACTTGCCTTTCCGGTTGATGGATCCAATTTATAGGCACTGATCATACCCTTATGATCCTTACCATCTTCTGATACACAGTAAAGATATTGTCCGTCTTTGGTTACTGCCAGATAAGAGGGGTTTTCAATTCCCTTTATTACATCTACCAGTACGGTTTCGCCTGAAGGAACTGAAATCTTATAGATATAAATTCCTTCACTCATTCCATTTGTATAAGTGCCAGTATAAAGAAAATAATCCTGAGAATAGGCCATAACCGTAACTAATATGGTAAGCAATAAAAGAAGAGTTCGTTTTTTCATATTGGTAAATTAGGCAATTAAGTAAATCAGTATGCATATTAATGCAACTGTTAACAATATTATCAGTGGTTGCAATCTCATCAACAGGAATTCTTTCTTCTTTTTCTTTTCGTTTTGGTAAATAATTTCAAGCAACTGGTTATTTATTCCGGCAATTTTTACCAATGATGGAATGAGTGTTCTCCAATAATGGAATTTTAATGGATTCATTGACTTCAATACACTTAAAATGAATTCTTTTAATAAATTTTCCGATGGACAATCCTGCAACACTAAGCAATGTTTGGAATTCATTAGTTGACTTAATTCCTGATGCAGTGCTTCCTGATTCATTCGGAATACATCCATCTGACTTACTAATCTGTTGATTTTTTTTGCTTCCTGCAATAATAATTCCGGCGTTACCAGGGTAGGAGAAACAAATCGATTCTGAAAGCCTTCATGCTGCCACCTGATTTGATGGTATTCGCTTCTTTTTACCGGATTGGAAAGTATATCATAGGCTTCCTGAATTTCCCGGAAATGCTGGATCGCCAATGGGTTACCGGTATTTTTATCGGGATGATAACGCATGGCCAGTTTCCGATAGGCTTTTTTAATCTCCAATTCAGTGGCATTGTACGGTATTTCCAGAACCTGATAATAATCTTTAACCGGCATGAAAACGAAGATAAAGGTTTCCGTTTTTTTATCCACTATGATAAGAAATGCCGGATACTACCGTTATTTGTATGGAAAATCCAATAGTTAAACCAAAATGGTGGTAAAAATGAAGTCCTGGCTCGAAACCTGTTGTTATGCTGTTTTGTTGATTGGCCTGCATGCCTGTGGATCCGCCTCCGGAAATCCCACACCTGCAGAGGAAGAAGTCACCGGATTATCAAAAATAGATAGTGCAAAATTTGCACACCATGCTAAACCTGTTTTTGATAGCAGTGCAAGTTCCATTCTGGCAAGGAAGCAGGTGCCGATTCTTTGCTACCACCAGATCAGACCTTACAAGCCGGGAGATAGTCCCACTGCCAAAGCCTATATCGTTCCTCCGGACATTTTTCGCGATCAGATGAAAGCCCTTCATGATAGTGGATTTCAGACAATTCTGCCTGATCAGCTGTTGCAATACCTGTATACCGGTCAGGACTTACCTGAAAAATCGGTTTTAATCAGTTTTGATGATGGTTGTGATGAGCAGTTTGATATCACCCGTGAAATATTGGATCCATATAAAATGAAAGCTGCCTATTTTATTATGACCGTGGCGATTAATCGTCCTAATTACATGAGGGCAGAGCAGATAAAAGCCCTTTCTGACGATGGGCATACCATTGGTTTACATACCTGGGATCACCACAATGTAAAAAAATATGTGGGGGATGAATGGGTGAAACAAATCGAAAAGCCAAAAGCTAACCTTGAAAAAATTACAGGAAAGCCGGTTACGCATTTCGCTTATCCTTTTGGATTATGGAATCCCGAAGCCATTCCTGAATTAAAGAAAAGAGGAATACAATCCGCCTTTATATTATCCACAGGCAGAGATGAGAATGACCCGCTCTATACGATCCGCCGCATCATAGTGCCGGGTACCTGGTCAGGTACCCAGCTCTTGACACGTATGAAATCGGGTTTTTAATCAGGCTGTTTCTTCTGCATAGGAACTTACCGGTTCGCAGGTGCAAATCAGGTTCCGGTCGCCATGGGTATTATTTACCCTGCTGACACTTGGCCAGAATTTATTCTCCAATACATAGGGTAATGGATAGGCTGCTTCCTGACGACCATAAGGTCGGTTCCATTCGTCTGCCGTAATAATTACCTGCGTATGCGGAGCATGCTTCAAAACATTATTTGTTTTATCTGCGCGGCCTTCTTCAATGGCAGCTATTTCTTTACGTATTGAAAGCAGGGCATCGCAGAATCGGTCCAGCTCCGGTTTGTCTTCGCTTTCCGTTGGCTCAATCATGATGGTTCCCGGTACAGGAAAACTCATGGTAGGAGCATGGAAACCATAATCCATCAGTCGTTTGGCTATATCTTCTGCTTCAATTCCTGCGGATGTTTTAAATGGACGGAGATCTACAATAAATTCATGCGCACAGGTGCCGTTTTCTCCGGTATATAAAATTGGATAGGCTTTTTCCAATCTGGCTTTCATATAATTGGCATTCAGGATCGCATATTCTGTTGCGTTTCTCAAGCCTTTTGCTCCCAGGAGTTTGCAATAGGCATAACTTATCAACAGGATGGAGGCTGATCCATAGGGGGCAGCAGATACGGCACCGGAATCTTCCGGATTTATATTGCCTGTAGACCAATGTCCGGGCAGGTAATTGGCCAGATGTTGCTTTACACAGATAGGACCCATTCCTGGTCCGCCGCCACCATGCGGAATCGCAAATGTTTTATGCAGGTTCAGGTGACAAACATCTGCTCCGATCAATCCGGGTGATGTCAGTCCAACCTGTGCATTCATATTGGCACCATCCATGTATACCTGACCACCATACTGGTGAACGATTTCGCAGATTTCTTTTACGCTTTCCTCATACACTCCGTAGGTACTTGGGTAGGTTATCATTGTTCCGGCTAATACATCCTTATATTGTTCAGCTTTTGTTTTGAAATCGGCAACATCGATGTATCCGTTATCAAGGGCTTTCACCACTACCACTTTCATGCCGGCCATAACTGCTGAAGCCGGGTTGGTTCCATGGGCAGATATTGGAATCAGGCAGACTGTACGATTTGAATCGCCATTTGCCAGGTGAAAATTCCGGATGGTTAATAAGCCGGCATATTCGCCCTGTGCACCACTATTGGGTTGCATACTGCAAGCATCAAAACCAGTTATTGAGCAAAGGAATTTTGATAATTCAGAAATGATTTGCTGGTAACCGCCGGCCTGGTTTACCGGTGCAAAGGGATGCATTTTACTCCAATGTGCCCAACTCAGTGGAATCATTTCAGTTGCTGCATTCAGTTTCATAGTACAGCTTCCCAAAGAAATCATGGAAGTGTTTAAAGAAAGATCTTTATTCTCCAATGATTTCATATACCGCATCATCTGGCTTTCACTATGATGTGTATTGAATACAGGATGAGTCAGGTAGTCAGATGTTCGGGTAAGGCTGCCTGGTATTGTATCGAGAATCGCATCGTAATTAAAGGTGAGTCCGGCTGTATCAGTGCCTGCAGCAGTTGCAAAAACATGTAAAATATCCAGCAAATCTGCCTGAGTGGTGGTTTCGTCGAGCGACAGTCCAACAATCTTATCCTGATAACGGAAGTTGATTTTCTGCTGTTCGGCCAGTTCGCGAATTGCAACAATATTGGAAACTTTCACCTGAAGCGTGTCGAAATAATGTGCTTCCTCCATGGAATAACCCAAATCCTGCAGAGCTTCTGCCAGGGTTTTAGTAAGTAAGGCAACCCTTTTGGCAATTTGTAACAGACCATCCGGACCATGATATACAGCATACATAGCGGCCATATTGGCCAGTAAAGCCTGAGCTGTACAAATATTGGAAGTAGCTTTTTCCCGCTTGATATGTTGTTCCCTTGTTTGAAGTGCCATACGCAGGGCGCGATTACCGCTTGCATCCACACTAACTCCGATTATACGGCCGGGTAAGGCTCTTTTGAACTCGTCTTTCGCACTGAAAAATGCAGCATGCGGACCACCATATCCTAAAGGAACACCAAAACGCTGGGCAGATCCGAGGGCTACATCTGCACCCAACTCACCGGGTGGTGTTAAAAGTGTAAGTGCCAGCAGATCGGTCGCCATCGCAACAAATCCACCAACCGAATGCACAGATTTTATAAAGCTGCGATAATCTTCAATGCTTCCCTTGCTGTTCGGATATTGTACAAGTGCGCCAAAATAGCTGCTGTCAATGGTGGCAGTTTTGTAATCGCCTGTTACTACTTCTATTCCAATGGGAATGGCTCTGGTATAAATCAGATCAATTGTTTGAGGGAATACAGAAGCATCAACGAAAAACCGGGGTTGGTTGATTTGCTCCGTCCGGTTTACATGGTGAAAAAACATATTCATGGCTTCTGCTGCAGCAGTTGCTTCATCCAGCAGGGATGCATTCGCCAGGGGCAGGCCGGTTAAATCAGCTACCATTGTCTGATAGTTCAACAAGCTTTCCAGTCGTCCCTGTGAAATTTCTGCCTGATATGGGGTGTATTGGGTATACCATCCCGGATTTTCAAAAACATTCCGAAGTATTACGCTGGGCGTAATGGTATCATAATACCCCTGACCAATGAAATTCCGGAATACCTGGTTTTTCATGGAAACAGCTTTCAGATCACGCAGGTACTGCGCCTCACTTACTGCATCAGGAACGGCTAAGGTACCCTTTGAACGGATACTGGCAGGTACGGTTTTGTCTATCAGTTCGTCCAGGGAACCTACACCGATGGTTGCCAGCATGCTATCGGTATCTGCCAGGGTTCCAATATGACGGCCAAGAAATTCATTCGACTGTGCTTGGAATAAATTCATAATGTGTGCGGTTATGCTTTTTGGATGCGCAAAGTTACAATCTTTTCTCCACCCGATCGGTGCCACCCGACCGGAATTACCGGTCGGGTGGCACCGGTCGGGTGAAAGGAGTACCTTTGTGGAATGGAGGATTTACCGCAGCATTGGCAGAAAAGATCGGAGGAGCGTCAGAAACAGTTTAAACGGATGCTGGAAACGGCTCCCAAAAACAAGGTATTAAAAGCCCTGCCTGATTTGCATGAGGAAGCATTTGAGAAAATCAACTGTTTGGATTGTGCAGCCTGTTGCAAAAATTATTCACCAAGATTTAAGACCACAGACATCAAACGCCTGAGTAAACTGCTCGGGATGAAAGAAAGTCAGTTTATTGCCCAGTATCTCCAGCTCGACAAAGAAGGGGATTATGTTACCAAATCATCGCCCTGCCCCTTTCTTGGATCTGATAATGCCTGTAGTGTATATGATAGCAGGCCCTCAGATTGTGCCCGTTTCCCCTATACCGATGAAGATGTGCTGCTTAAAAGAATTCCACTCACACTTAAGAACAGCAGTTTTTGTCCGGCTGTTTTTCTCGTTCTGGAAAATCTGAACCAGAAATTAAAATGAAGGCCTGTCTGAAAAATGGGCTCCCTGCCCGATATTTGCGACTATGGCGCATTTACCTGTATTGATAAAAGATCTGGCATTAATTCTTGGAGCCGCTGCCATAACTACGCTTTTGTTCAAACGATTAAAGCAGCCACTGGTTTTAGGATATATCATAGCAGGTTTGCTGGTTGGGCCGAATTTCAATTTTTTCCCCACCATCGGTGATTTGGAAAATATTAAAATATGGGCTGAGATCGGGGTTGTGGTGCTGCTATTCAATCTGGGCCTTGAATTCAGCTTTAAAAAATTAATGCGGGTGGGAGGTTCCGCATCCATTGCAGGTATTTTTGAAATCACCGGCATGTTCCTCCTTGGTTACACTACCGGATCTATTCTGGGCTGGTCCACCATGAACTGTATTTTCCTGGGAGGTATAATTTCCATTTCATCCACTACTATTATTATCCGCGCATTTGAGGAACAGGGACTCAAATCAACCAGTTTTGCCAGTATGGTGATGGGGATGCTGGTTATAGAAGATATAGTTGCTGTCCTATTAATGGTTTTACTTTCCACCGTTGCTGTTAGTCAGCAGTTTTCCGGTTTGGACCTTATGATTGAAGTTGTGAAGCTGGTCTTTTTTCTCAGTCTCTGGTTTTTATTTGGAATACTTGTTATCCCCAGTTTTTTCAGATGGGTGGCACGCTGGCTCAATGATGAAACCCTGCTGATCATTTCCCTGGGTATGTGTTTGGGCATGGTAATTCTTGCAACTTATGTTGGATTTTCTGCGGCTCTTGGTGCATTTATTATGGGATCCGTTTTGGCAGAAACCACGCAGGCGGAGGCCATTGAACACCAGATGCAACCGGTGAAAAATCTGTTTGGCGCCATATTTTTTGTATCTGTCGGTATGTTGATTGACCCTGCACTCTTGTGGGAATATCGTATTCCGGTACTTATAATTACAATTGCAGTAATCCTTGGAAAAACCATCAATATTACGATTGGCTCCTTTATTTCCGGTCAACCCCTCAAACAAAGCTTGCAGGCCGGCATGAGTATGTCACAGATCGGGGAATTCTCCTTTATTATTGCAACACTTGGGGTAAGCCTTGGCGTTACCTCCGATTTTTTATATCCCATAGCAGTAGGTGTATCTGTGATAACAACTTTTTCCACCCCCTTCATGATACGATCGGCTTTACCTCTTTATAAATGGCTGGATAAAACGTTGCCACCAAAATGGCGAAACAGATTAAACCGATACAGCTCAGGTGCCCAGCAAATTCCGGCTGATGCCGATTGGAAAATGGTTTTTCAAACCTATTTCTATGCAATTGTTTTGAATTCCGTTATTATTCTTGCAGCCATTTTTCTGGCAGTTAAATTTTTGGATCCCTGGCTGGTCGAATTGCTGAATCAGCCACTTACGGCTCACCTTCTTACTATTTTCATGACATTGCTGGTTGCATCCCCGTTTATCTGGGCATTGACCATAAAAAAATTAAACCGGGGTGCCTATACAAGTCTCTGGTTAAATGAACAGGTAAACCACGGACCGCTTGTTTTGGTGGAAGTACTCCGAAATCTATTGGCTGTATTTTATCTATTCCTGTTGTTGAATCAACTCTTTACCGTTGTAATAGCCATTGTTGGTGCGGTGGTTGTGCTGGGAGTTGTATTGTTTATTTTTTCTCAACGCCTGCAAGCCTTCTATGCGCGAATTGAAAGACGCTTCATCACCAATCTGAATCATCGTGAGCTGGTGGCCAATGCAGGAGCCAATAGTACCCTCAGTCCCTGGGATGCCCACCTTGCCTATTTTATTATCAGTCCGGATGCCGACTGTTTGGGTATGGATCTGGAAACGCTGGCCTGGCGCGAAAAATATGGCATCAATATAGCGTCCATAGAACGTGGAAAAAAATTAATTACAACACCCCAGCGTACTGAAAAAATTTACCCGTACGATAAACTTGCTATAATTGGAACCGATTTGCAATTACAGGTTTTTCGTCCGGTTGTAGAGCCGGAAACCATGCCATTACTTACGGAAGAAGAAGAGGAAGTACGATTAATGAAAGTTCGGGTGGATGAACATAATCAGCTAAAAGGGAAAACCATAAGAAATTCAGGAATCAGAGAAAAAACAAACGGGCTGGTTGTTGGTATTGAACGAGCTGGGAATCGAATTCTTAATCCCGATTCACATACTGAATTTCAATGGGATGATATTGTATGGATAGTGGGCGACCGGGAAAAAATTGTGGATTTAATCAAAGCTGAATAAATAGTTTAATATTCCATTTTTCTTAAAGAGGGTGCTTTGAACCAGGTGATAATAACGACTGCAAGGGTCATGGTACCTCCGAAAATTACAGAGGGAACAACACCCAGCATTCGGGCAGCCATACCACTTTCAAATTGCCCAATTTCATTGCTGCTGTTGATAAACATACTATTTACGCTCATCACCCGGCCTCTCATTTCATCCGGCGTTTTCAGTTGAAGAATGGTGCCCCGGATAACAACACTGATACCATCCAGCACCCCTGAAACCAATAAAGCCGCAAAGGAAATCCAAAAAGTTTTGGAAAGCGCAAAGAGAATAATACAGCATCCAAATCCGCCTACGGCAAAAAACAGTTTTTTCCCCTGCGCTTTTTTCATGGGAAAAAAAGTCAGGGTTAGTATAACCAGAATAGCACCAATATCTGCAGCGGCATTCAACCATCCGAATCCAATTGGACCAATTTTCAAAATATCTTTTGCAAATACCGGAACCATCGCCACTAAACCACCGAATAACACGGCAAACAGATCAAGTGTCAGGGCTCCTAAAACTTCTTTGGTTCCAACTACAAAACGGATTCCCTCCTTTACACTTTCCCAGGTTTTCTGCTGGCCGGCTTTGGCAGAAGGTGGTTTGGGTAAAAGCCGGTACATGGATAACAATCCTATTGCAATCAGAGAACAAATAACCCAGAGTGTTCCGCTGGAATGAACAGTGGCAATTATAAATCCACCCGCAGCATGACCGGTTACCGAAGCAGTTAACCATACGCCCTGATTCCAGGTAATGGCATTGGCCAATAAGGGCCGGGGTACCATCTGTGCTAATATAGCCGAAAAAGAAGGGCCGGTAAAAGACCGGATTATGCCGGTGCAAAAGATTACACAATAAATACCAGTAACCAGCATGGTTTTATTATTGCCGGTTTGAAAAGAATAGGAGAGTAGTAGTAAAACACTGGCAGCAGCCAGATATAATGTCACGCCCCTTAGCAGGAGTTTTCTTTTGTCCGACAGATCAATAATATGTCCGGCATACAATGCCAGTGAAATAGCCGGCACAGCTTCCGCCAAACCAACCAGTCCAATAGCAAAGGGATCGCCTGTTAATTCATACAGCCACCATCCCACCAGGGTGGCCATCATTCTAAGCGCCATTATAAAACTAAACCGACCTGCCATCATGAACCTGAATTCCGGTAATCGCATGCTGGCCATCGGATCATTCCTGGACTGTTCAATGGTTTGTATTTCAGTCATGCTATTGTTTATGGGAGTGCAATAAAATGCTGACCATTTTCATAGTCTTTTTCAAGCGCATCCAGTATGGTATTCAGGTGTTTTTCATTACCCAGAAAATCAGCATTGGAAACATCTACAAACAGCGTTTTAATATTGTGCTGTTTTATATAATGGGTATAGGTTTCCTGTATAGAAAAGAGATATTCATCCGGAATTTTTTGTTCATAGGAACGATTGCGCTTTCTGATATTTGCCTGTAGTTTCTGTACAGGTGCATGTAAATAAATAAGGATTTCCGGCTGGATCAATTGCTGGTGAATGATTTCAAACAGGCGCTGATAAAGATGGAATTCTTCCTCAGGTAAATTCACTTTTGCAAATAACAAGCATTTGGTAAAGAGATAATCCGAAATCGTAACCGAATGAAAGAGATCTTTTGTATGAATCAATTCTTTTAATTGTTTATACCGTTCTGCCATAAAAAACAATTCCAGCGGAAAGGCAAACTGACCGGGATTCTCGTAAAACTTGGGAAGAAAGGGGTTGTCGGCAAATTCTTCCAGCACCAGTCTTGCATTATAATGTTTGGATAATAAATGCGCCAGGGTGGTTTTTCCAACGCCTATATTTCCTTCAATTGTAATATAGTGGTAGTTCATATGGTGATTTTGTGAACAGGCAGCGGATCCTTGCATACCAATAATAAATCCTGTATTGTCTTGTGAAGCACCGGATGGATAAGGTCAGGTGCTATTTCACCCAAAGGTTCTAAAGCAAAGCGCCTGTTCGGTAGTTCAGGGTGGGGGATGTTAATATGAGTAGATTGATGAACTTCCTGGTCATATAATAAAATATCAATATCAATAATCCTTGGACCATAGCGATCCAGTCGTTTGCGGCCCATCTGATCTTCTATAAGAAGGAGGGTAGTCATTAATGCAGCAGCGCTTAAAAAGGTTTCCAGCTGTACAGCCTGGTTCAGAAAGGCTCCCTGATCCGATTTTCCCCAGGCAGCTGTTTCGTACAACGAGGATACTTGTACCGGCCTGCCGGCCAAATTCCGGATCAAACCAATTGCCTGTTTAAGATATTCTTCCCGGTTTCCAATATTCCCTCCCATCAACAGATAGGCTGTATGCATAGATTCTGTACTTTACAGGCTCAAATATCAGTCAATCCGTTTTTTAACCAAGCGTTCGTATGGCACAATTCTTTAAATACTTTTTTGCGGCACTATTGGCTCTGGTTGTTTTTAGTGTTCTTTCTTTTTTTCTTCTGATTGGAATTGCGGGTGCACTTGCCAGTAAGGATGCTGTTCAGCTGGAAGCACATTCGGTTTTATACCTCGATTTGAGCAAGCCATTGCTGGAACAGTCAAAAGAAAATCCATTTGCTCCTCTTACCGGAGATGAACCCTATACACAACCCGGTGTTTATGACATGATTCAGCTTTTGGATCATGCTGCCTACAATGACCAGATTGATGGCCTCTATCTTAAAATCGGCGGGAATGCAAATGGTTTTGCCACCAATGAAGAACTTCGAAATGCAATTGGTTCCTTTAAAGATGCCGGAAAATTTGTGCTTGCTTATGGAGAAGTAATTCCACAGCAGGCCTACCATGTAGCAACCAAAGCAGAAAAAATTTACTGTCATCCCAAAGGCGGGCTGGATTGGACCGGACTAGGATTGGAATATATCTTCTTTAAAAAAGCCCTGGACCGACTGGAAATTCAACCCCAAATTTTCTATGCCGGTAAATTCAAGAGTGCAACAGAACCTTTCCGGGAAGAAAAAATGACCGAACCCAATAAATTGCAAAGCAAAGAATTATTGGAAGGAATATATTCTCATCTATTGCAATCAACAGCGGAAACTCGCAAGATTAACGTGGATGATTTACGAAAAATGGCAGACAGCAATAGTATCCGTACAGCACAGGATGCAGTGCGGGCGGGACTATTGGATGGTTACCGGTATGAAGACGAAGTAAAAGAAGAAATAAAAAGAAAAACAGATGCCGCTTCCATTGAAAAAATAAAATTTGTATCCCTGTCAAAATATGCTGAAGCAGTATCTGCATTAAGCGGAAAAGGGACGGATCGGATTACGGTAATTTATGCACAGGGAGATATTGTAGACGGTGATGGAAGTGAAGATCAGATCGGGGGAAATAAATTCAGAACCTATATCCGCAAAGCCAGACTGGATGATAAAACCAAAGCGATAGTTATTCGAATCAATTCCGGTGGGGGCAGCGCAATGGCCAGTGAAAACATGTGGCGTGAAATTGAATTGGCAAAAAAGGACAAACCGGTTGTTGTTAGTTTCGGTGATGTAGCGGCGTCCGGAGGATATTATATGGCCTGTAATGCAGATAGTATTTTTGTATTACCCAATACTATTACCGGTTCAATTGGTGTGTTTTCCATCATCCCCAATATGCAGGGATTCTTCTCCGAAAAACTCGGTGTTACCTTCGATGGAGTCGAAACCGGACCCTACGCCAATGCACCAACTATTACAGAACCATTGAGTCCGATTCAAAAAAGATATTTACAGGAAGGAGTAGACAGTATTTATCATACATTTTTGAGCAGGGTAGCAGAAGGTAGAAAAATGACGATTGCTGAAGTTGATAGTATTGGACAGGGGCGAATCTGGACAGGTACACAGGCCATCGAATTAGGGCTTGCTGATCGGTTTGGTGGAATGGAAACTGCAATGCAAGCAGCAGCAAATCTTGCTAAATTGGAATCCTACCGAATCCGGCAGTTTCCTGAGCGGCAGAACTGGTTGGAAAAATTAACCGGAAACTTCTCTCAAAATGTAGCAAAAAATAAAATCAAAGAAGAAATTGATTCAGACTGGTACCGGCTGTATGAAGAATGGAAAGCCATGGAGGCATCTTTCGGAAAGACGCAGGCAAAACTTCCATTCCAATTGATATTCAAATAAACTGTTGTTTTAAGGCTATGCGATTTATTAAATTAATTGGTATCAGTTTTGTTGCATTTTTCCTTTTATTAACAGCATTTACCAGTTTAATTCCATCAGAAATCCGAATTTCAAGGGCCGTTGATATCCAGGCAGAAAAAAAAATGGTTTTGCCTTTATTGCTGGAGGATAGAAAATGGAACCGTTGGATTCAGGATAGTACCCGGGTAATTGCAGTACGTCCCATTATTACCAGCGATTCACTTGTTAGTGCAGAATGGACAGCTGGCGACAAGACATTTAATAGCAGTTATGCTGTGTATGAAGTGAAAGAAGGAACCGTAACAGTACAATGGTTTTTTGATATGAAATTATCCTGGTATCCCTGGGACAAATTGGGAAGCATTGTGTATGATAAACAAATGGGACCTGTTATGGAAGAAAGCCTTGGAAAATTAAAGCAGCTTGTGGAATCGAATCCTTAATTTTAATAAAACAATAATATGAAATCCTTACTACTGGCGCTGGTTGCAATAAGTTTTATGCTTCCGGCCTGTGCACAAAATCGTAAAAGTCCGCATGAAACGGTTAACAATGAAAATGTAAGTGTAACCTATGGTCGTCCTGCTAAAAAGGGAAGGGATATTTTTGGTGCGTTGGTTCCCTATGGTAAAGTATGGAGAGCTGGTGCAGATGAAGCAACAGAAATAACCTTTAAGAAAGATGGAAGTTTGGGTGGAAAACCTGTTAAAGCCGGCACTTATACTTTATTTGTAATTCCGAACGCAACAGAATGGACCATCATTCTGAACGGACAACTGAAACAATGGGGTGCATATGAATATGATAAACATAAGGATAAAGATGTATTGAAGGTTTCAGCACCGGTAGGTAAAACATCCGGAGTGGTTGAGAATTTTACCATTCGGTTAGATGGCGGTAAGCTTATTATGGAATGGGATACAACCCAGGCAACTGTACCTGTGACCTGATAAACAGATTAAATCTACTTTTGAAAAAACCTCCAAATCTGGAGGTTTTTTTATTATCTGCTTGATAATTAAACTATTAACCGATTATCCTATTTAACAACCACTCTGCACGGTTAAAGAAACTATAAATAGTTTTAACAATGGTGCAACGAACCTGAACAGTACCTTGTCAGCTTATTACAAGGATATGACCAATGAACACCAACTGGTGAGGGACTGCCTGAAAGGGAAACCCGCAGCGCAAAAAGCACTGTATGAACAGTTTGCTGCCCAAATGTTGGGGGTCTGTTACAGGTACACCAAATCAATGAATGATGCTGAAGATGTTTTACAGGAGGGATTTGTAAAGGTATTTCATTATCTGGCCCAATTCCGGGGAGAAGGTGACCTGGGTGCATGGATTCGCCGGATTATGGTAACAACAGCCATCAATTATCTTAAGAAAAACAGCCGCTACCAGTATGATTTATCGTTTAGTACGGATCAGCCGGGTTACCTGCATCCGGTATCTCCCGACAATCCGGAGGTAAGTCTGGATGCCAAACAACTGGCTGACCTGGTGCGACAATTGCCGCCAGGTTATCAAACAATTTTTAACCTGCATGCAATAGAAGGTTATACCCACGTTGAAATAAGTGCCATGCTGGGAATCCATGAAGGAACTTCCAGATCACAATATGCAAGAGCCCGCAGCCTGTTGATGAATTGGCTGCAAAAAGAATCCGAATCAATTAAATCGACTCACTATGCCCGATCGTGATTTTGATAAATCCATTCAGCGCAAGGCTAACGAACTTCGCCTGGAACCATCCACTGAGGTATGGGAACGGGTTGCCGCGCAACTAAATGAAAAGGATCGAAAGCGGGGATTTGCCTGGATCTGGTTGGCTGCAGCCATGCTGGCCGGTGGATTATCCCTATGGTTTTTTGGTCCGGCATTATTGAACGAATCCCCCAAAGCAGGTCAACAGGCACAACATACTGAAAAGAAGGAGCATACAAAACCTGATCAGCACAACAGCAGGCCTATTAGCGCTTCAGAATCCAACAACCCCTCATCAACCTCAGGAAATAATGAATTAAATTCTACTTCCGGTTCCATATCTTCTTCAGCGTCTTCGTCAAACTCATCTTCTTCCGTTGAAAAATCTAAGCAGCAGCATACTGCAGATAAAAAAGCATCAGCAGCTATTGCTTTGAATAATGCAGCAAAAAAGAAATCTAATAGCCGTACTGCTGCCAGTCAAGGTGTAAAAACCGAAACGGAATTATTCGTTTCAAAAAAGACGGAGTTTTCGGTTGCAGCTGATAGAAATGTAATGGAAGAAACTGATTTGTCTGGAAAACTTATAGCGTTTCAATTGCAGAAGCCTGCAGCAGGTCCTGTTGAAGACAATGGAGCAATAGAAGGAGATACTAAATTAAATGCTGATTTGCTGGCATCTCAGCCTGAAGCACCTACAAAAAAACAAGACAACTGGAACCTGGCATTTCAAATGGGCGGAGGCAGTGGCTCAATGCGGGAAGGTTTGAGTAATTCCTATGCACCCCGGTATGAAGCAATGGCCGGTAATGCACTGTTAGGCCCAAGTGTTGCAGCCCCTCTTGACCCTCGTCCTTCAGATGTTAAAGCAGGTCCTTCCTTTCAGGCAAGTATAGGTATCAGTCGCCCTATAGGCAGAAAAACAAATTTTATAACTGGCTTACAGTATGCCTATTTCTCCAACAGAATTGAGGTGGGCAGAAAAATCGACAGTAGTGCCGTGAATTCCAATTTCCGGTTACAATCCATTTCCGGAACAGCTGCTTATACTGGTGCCGGTAATGAAGGAAAAGCTTATTATAATGCGTATCACTACCTGCAGATACCGTTGGAAATTGGCTGGGCGCTGGATGCAAAAAACAGACTGTCCTGGAATAATGGGATCGTGCTTGGTTACCTCATAAGCACAGATGCCCTTCATTATAATGAAACGGCTGGTGCTTACTATAAGGATAATGACCTGGTAAACAAATTTCAAACCAGCGCACAAACCAGCTTACAGTATCGCCTGTTTCCCGGATCTTCCTGGAACTTATCTATTGGTCCTTATCTCAACTATCAGTTGCGGAATATTGATAAAACGGCAGGTAGCAAACGCCTGTTTACCGTTGGATTGAATGCCCGTTTATTATTAGGTAATTCTAAATAAATCGATATGAAACTGCTTATGACAAAAGGAAAAATTTTCCTTGCTGCCTGCTGCTGCCTGCTGTTTTCTTCCTGCTTTAAAGATAAAGTAACACGTACCTATACACTCCAAAAGCCGGTCTTTGCTTCCAAAGCATCCGTTTTGGCTAATATTAAGGCCGAAGCTGCACATCCTATTAAAGAATCCGGGAAAATATACTGGTTTGGGAAGTGGATCTTCATGAGCGATCCGGCCAGAGGTATTCATATTATTGATAATGCCAATCCGGCTGCTCCAAAAGCAAAAGCCTTTATCGCTCTTCCCGGCAATGTGGATATCGCTGTAAAAGGCAATGCATTGTACGCAGACCTGTTTACCGATTTGCTTGTTCTGGATATTAATGATCCGCTGAACCCGGTACTAAAACAAACCATCAAAGGCGCTTTCCCGGAAAGAAATTATGTAAACGGATATTTTCTGGATACATCACTTGTAATTGTTGACTGGATCAAAAAGGATACAACAGTTGATGTTGAGACTGATATCATAGATATGCCTGGCTTTGGTTGCCCTAATTGTTCCTTTGCACAATTGAGCTCCGGCAGCGCCAAAGCTTCCGATGGAAAAGGTGGTTCAATGGCCAGACTTGCCCTGGTTAATGAAAATCTGTTTCTGGTAAATACGGGGACACTAAAAAGTTATTCAATTAGCTCCAACTTTGATCCGGCATTTCAGGGTGATCTTAACCTGGGATGGGGAATTGAAACAGTGTATCCATTCAAAGACAAATTATTTATAGGCTCTAATACAGGAATGTTTATTGCAGATATACAGAATCCGGCACAACCTCAGTTACTCGGATCTTTCACGCATGCCAGAGCCTGTGATCCGGTTGTAGCAGATGATAAATATGCCTATGTTACGTTGAGAACCGGAAATATCTGCACCGGCACCACGAATCAACTCGATATTCTGGATGTGAGTAATGTAATGCAACCTGCTCTGGTTAAATCCTTTCCTATGACCAATCCACATGGACTTGGATTGAAAGGCGAGTTTATTTATTTATGTGATGGGAAAGCCGGACTTAAAGTGTATGATGTTTCCAGCAAAACCTCCATTAAGTTAAAGCAGCAACTGGATATAGCCGAGGCATTTGATATTATCCTAAATGGAAATCTGGCACTGGTAGTAGGGAAAGATGGCCTCTATCAGTTTCAGATAAAAACAGATGGCCGGTTGGAATTTCTAAGTCACTATAAATTTTCCTGATTCGGTTTTTCAATAAAGTGAAGATTTCGGAGTATTCCTTTGTGTTTTGCTCTTTTGATGGGAGAATGACGAAAAACACTCCGAAATTTTTCCTCTCCCATTGCTTCCCAGTCTGCCGCACTTAAATTAAACAGTTCCGGAATGGGTGTAAACTGTGCTTCTTTAGTTGCAGTTGAAAAACGATTCCAGGGACAAACATCCTGACAAATATCGCATCCAAACAGCCAGTTCTCAAATTTCCCTTTTTCCGATTCGGGAATCAATTCCTCTTTTAATTCAATCGTAAAATAGGAAATGCATTTACTTCCGTTGACAGTTTTATCCGGTTCAATTGCATCCGTGGGACAGGCGTCCACGCATTTCGTACAAGTGCCGCAATAATCCTTCGCATACGGATAATCGTATTGGTCCACGGCTAAATCTGTAATCAGCGTCGCAATAAAAAAAAAGGAACCGGACTGGCGATTGATCAGATTTCCGTTTTTCCCGATCCAGCCCAAACCCGTTTCCCTTGCCCAGGCACGTTCCAAAACCGGTGCTGAATCAACAAAGCCACGTCCCTCCACATCGCCGATTGTTTCCCTTATCCGCTCCAGAAATTGCCGCAGTTTCTCCCGGATGACCTCATGATAATCCATTCCATAGGCATATTTTGAAATACGCGGAAGCTGGTCTGGCTGGATTTCAGCGGGAAAATAATTCATGAGTAAAGTAATAACCGATTGAGCCCCGGGAACCAGTTTAGCCGGATTGATCCGCATATCAAAATGGTTGGCCATATATTGCATGCTTCCGTGGTAGCCCCTGTTCAGCCATAATTCAAGCCTTCTTGCATCCTCGTCTAATTGTTTACTCTTAGCGATTCCACAATAGCTAAAGCCCAATTCTGAAGAAATCTGTTTTATTTGCTGGGCTCTATTTTGATTATTGATCAATTTTTCTATTTTTCGCGTTTGAAACCTTAAACCTTATGCTGAAAAGAATCCAATTTCTTGTATTATTCGCTGTTGTATTAATCTCTATCTCGGTTAATGCACAAGATAAGCCTCCTTTCAAATTTGGGAAAGTTAGTCCCGAAGATTTCAAACAAAAAACTCCTTCATTTGATTCCGGAGCACATGCCATTATTCTGGGTGATATGGGATATTCAAGAATTGTACCCAATAATGATGCTGGTTTTGGCTATGAATTTGAACGTAAAATCCGAGTTTTTATCGTGGATAAAAACGGAATTGATGCCGGGCAATTTCTTATTCCGCTTTTTTCTTCAACCAATAATGATATGAAGGAAGAAATTCGAAAGTTTAACGGGGTAACCTATAATCTGGAAAATGGCAAAGTAGTTGAGACAAAACTGGATGGAGATCAGGTATTTACGGAAAAGGTTACCAAAAACATAACAGCCAAAAAATTTTCCCTGCCAGCATTAAGGGAGGGTTCCATTTTTGAGTTGAGCTACCTGCTTCGGTCTGATTATATTTTCGAATTCAAGCCATGGGATTTTCAACGTGAACACCCGACTCTATGGAGTGAATATGAAGTGGAAATTCCTGAATATTATGATTATGTGTTTCTCACACAAGGTTACAAGGCCTACCATATAAACACTAGTAAGGAATCTTCCAGAACGTATCGAATTCATAGTACCAGATCGGAAGGATTAGGTTCTGTAAACAGGGATATTGTATTTACGGGAATGGCAAAAATGAAACGCTGGGTAATGAAGGATGTGCCAGCGTTGAAACCTGAAAATTTTATTACCACTCTTGAAAATTACAGAAGTAAAATTGAATTTCAACTTTCTGCTGTTCGTTATCCCAATCAGCCGGTTCAAATGGTTATGGAGAATTGGTCAAAGGTTACAGATGACCTTATGAAAAGGGAATCGTTTGGCGAGGCTATGAGAAAAGTGGAAGGCAGTCTGGATGATTTATTGAAACCTGTAATTGCCGGAATAACCGACCAGACCGAAAAAGCTAAACGTATTTACGAATATGTCCGCGATAATTTTACCTGGAATGGATCTGGCGGCATCTATTCAAGTGGAAATCTGAAGAATGTTATCAAAACAAGAAAAGGCGGTGTTGGAGATATCAACCTGATGTTGATTTCAGCATTGAAGTCAAATGGCATTACTGCTTATCCAGTAATTCTAAGTACCAGGGATCGCGGTTATACGCATGAGCTATACCCTCTGATGGATCGGTTCAATTATGTGGTCTGTGCCGCTTTGATTGGTGATAATGATTATTTATTGGATGCAACTGAACCGGAATTGGGATTTGGCCGCCTGGGTTCTAAATGTTACAATGGTCATGCAAGAGTATTGATGAATGAACCCATTCCTATTATGCTCTCTGCAGATTCAGTATTGGAAAGAAAAGTTACATTGGCTACAATAGTTGCATCGCCTCAGGATATTAAAGGAAGTATTCAAGCCAGTCTGGGTTATTTCCAATCAACTAAATACAGGAATTTAATTCGTCAACAAGGGCAGGATGCTATATTCAGCAGTTTAAAAACACAATTTGGTTCAACTTTTGAAATCAGTAATACCGGAATAGATTCCCTCAAAAAACAGGATTTGCCAATAAAAATAACCTACGATTTTGTTGCCAAAAACGAAGATGCGGATGTACTTTATATAGATCCCGTATTGGACCCCTTCAGCAAGGATAATCCTTTCCAATCGGCCCAACGCGCTTACCCGGTAGAAATGCCTTACAGGATTGATGAAACCTACCTGTTGAATTTTGAAATTCCACCGGGTTATGTAGTAGATGAATTGCCAAAATCGGCCAAAGTTGGTTTGAATGACGGGGATGGATATTTTGAATACCTGGTATCTGCAGAACCCACCCGTATTCAGTTAAGAACAAGAGTAGTATTATCAAAAGCTTATTTCTCACCAGAAGAATACGAGCCATTACGAGAATTTTTTGGATATGTAATTAAAAAACAAGCAGAACAGATTGTTCTGAAAAAGTCACAGCCATGAGAGAAAAAATAGCTGTTTTTATTGTGGTTCACCTGCTGGTTGGTTTTTCCGCCTTCGCCGATGAATATCCTTCTTTTACTATTCCAAAAAACCTGCTGAAATATGCCAATGCAGTTATCAGAAAACATGAAACGGTATTGGAAATCCATTCTGAAAGCAAAGTAACTATCCGGGAACATTATGTACTGACCGTTTTGAATGAAGCTGGCAGCAGGTATGCATATTGGTCTGATAATTATTCAAAGCTCTCCAGTATTGACAAAATAGAAGGAACTCTGTACAATGCAATGGGGGTTAAAATCAGGAGTCTTAAAAAATCAGAGATTCAGGATCGGCCGGCTTATGCAGCAGGTCAAATGATAGTAGATGATCGTATAAAGTATCATTCATTTGAACATAAGGAGTATCCTTATACCATTGAATATACTTCTGTAGTAACGAATAACCAGACTATGTTTCTACCTGGATGGAGTCCGGTTAAAGGAAGAAGTATGGCAGTTGAGAGCAGCAGCTTCGTTATAGTTTCCGAACCAGACTATACCTATCGAACTAAATTGTTCAATCTGCCGGGAATGAGTATTAAAACCAACACAGGTAAGAAGAAAACAGAAATCTGGACGGTCAGTAATCTCAATGCCGTACCGGATGAATACGGCGCACCACCTATTCATGAAGTTTCTCCTTATATAGCATTGGGAGCTTCGACATTTAAACTTGGGAATTATAAAGGAGATATGTCGACCTGGCAGGAGTTTGGAAAATTTATTAAAACCCTCACAGACGGACAAGATCAATTGCCGGAAGAAGAGAAGCAAAAGGTACAGGCAATTATCAGCAATTGTAAAACGGAAGAAGAAAAAGTAGTTAAGCTTTATCAATACATGCAATCTAAAACCCATTATATAGGCATCCAATTGGGAGTTGGCGGCTGGGTTCCATTTTCTGCAAAATATTTAGCATCCAACGGGTATGGTGATTGTAAAGCCCTGAGTAATTATATGGTTGCATTGCTGAAAGAAGCCGGTATCAAATCCCACTATGTCTTAATTCGAGCAGGAGAGGAGGAACGTGATATTCCGGTTGATTTTCCCGCCTCCTATTTTAATCATGCTATTTGTGCAGTTCCATTTCAAAAGGATACCATCTGGCTTGAATGTACCAGCCAAACCAAAGCGGCAGGTTATATGGGCGGATTTACCGGAAATCGATATGCACTTCTGATTACGGAATCGGGAGGTGTTTTGGCCCGTACACCCGCTTATACCAAAAAAGACAATCAATATCTTTCTTCCATAACAGCAGAACTGAATAAAGAGGGACAATTAAAAATCAAAGCTAATAACCGTTACAAAGCAATGCTGGGAGATGATCTTCACTTTTTTATTCATGGTTATTCTCAGGAGGAAAAACTAAAAAAACTGCAATCAGTTATAGATATTCCGCAATATGCCATCACTTCATTTGATTACAAAGAAACATCCGGCATTATTCCCGAAATAAAAGAAAACCTGGAAATTACCGCAGATCATTATGCGCAGTTCACAGGCAAGCGCCTTTTTATTGTACCCAATATTTTTAATAAATGGGAACATAAATTATCAGTAGATACCAATCGCCTTTATGATATCATCCTGAATAAGGAAAAGATTGAATCAGATACAGTTCAAATCAGCATTCCAGAAGGGTATAAAGTAGAACGACCTATAAAAGATGGTGAACTCAAAACTCCTTTTGGTACCTATCAGGCAAAAGCAGAACTTAAGGGTACTACCCTTGTTTATACCCGCCGGCTTGAACTGATCAAAGGCAGATTCCCGGCAAAATCATACAATGAGCTGCTTGTTTTCTACGAAAAGATGTATAATGCTGACCGTGCCAAACTGGTTCTTGTAAAAGCGGAGAATTAATTAAGATGCTGCTCAATCAGTTCGCGGATTTCTTCAAAAACCATCCGCTTCTGTTCGGGCATATCTCCTTTGGTAAATACAATCGCAGCATAACCTTTGGAACGGTTGATCCAGGGCCAGGTGCCGGTTACACCCGGACAATTAACCAGGGTACCAACTCCGGCTTCGTCCTTTTCCTGAATCCAGCAACCAAACCCATAGTCATTGCCCTGTGATACCGGAGAAGTATAAGCAATGCTGGCAGCACCTGTTTGTTTTTTCATCAATTCATTTACGGAGGCTTCACTTAGTACCCTTTTTTCTCCAACCATACCTTTGTTTAGCAACATGGTAAGGAATTTCATATAATCATCCGGTGAGGATTTGGCACCGGCAGATGGATTTTCTGCATATACACCATCACTCATGAAATTTGTTCTGCGCCAGCCGAGTTGTTTGCCCAACCGATCGCGCATTACCCGGTCAAATGGGCGCTTAACCACCAGTTCCAAAACCCTGCCTGCTATATTGGGTCCAACTGTTCCATAATAAAACTGTGTACCCTGACGGCCTTTCATATTTCTGTCTTTCGCAAAACTGGCCACCTCTTCTTCCAGTGTATCGAATTTCTTCTTTTTAAGTGCTGTTCTGAAAATGGGTGGGTCTGATTCAATGGTTGTTGTATGGGAAAGACACATCCGCATGGTGATATAACCTTTGCTATAACTCTGAAAAATAGGGAGATAATCCCCCAATTTATCATCCAGGCTAATCTTTCCTTCATCCACATAACTCATTACCAGCGCGGCAGTAAGCCACTGACTGGCCGCCCCAATTGGCTCCTGTGTGGTGGCCCGCATTTCACCAAATTCCCGGCGATACACATCTTTCCCATCTTTATGAACGATTACAACAAAATCATTCCCCAGATCTTTCTTGTATTTTTCCAATCCACTTGTAATTTCGGGGATATCAACCTGATTGTTCTTAAGTTTTTGCGCTGTTGATGGGAGGTTTTGCGCTGTTGAAGGAAGGCTTATCAATAAACCAAGGCCAAGTAAGCTGGTAAATAGTTGTCTCATAATTGGATATATCTTCTAAATTAAAAAACGGGACGAAGTCATAACGTTAAAATTCGGAGATCGTTATGGTTCCTGAAAAAAAATCCGATTTTTTCTACAAAATCGGCGTATGCGTCAGTACGTATATCATTTTACTGTCATTATTGCCTGAATTAACAGCTTGGATTGTAGTTTGATCAGTAGAATTGAACACTGAAAAGAATACTATGAATCTAAATAATTTTACTGTTAAAGCAGCTGAAATCATTCAACAGGCCCAGCAATTGGCCTTCAATGGTCAGCATGCCAATATTGAATCCGAGCATATATTAAAAGCCCTGCTCGATCAACAGGATTCTCCCATTGAATACCTGCTGAAGAAGAATTCCGTAACAGTGAACCAGCTGGAGCAACAGCTGGATCAACTGCTTGATAAATTACCCAAAGCACAGGGGGCAGATCCGGCACAATCAATCAGCCGCGATGCAAATAATGTGGTACTTCGGGCCGGAGCTGCGCTTAAATCATTTGGTGATGAATTCGTAACCCCGGAACATCTACTGCTCGCTATACAGCAGGGAAATGACAGTACTTCTAAACTTTTAAAAGATGCAGGGTTAACGGAGAAAGGATTAATTACCGCTATCAAGGAATTGAGAAAGAGCGGAAATATCACCTCCCAAACCCAGGAAACACAATTCAATACCTTAAATAAATATGCCAAAAACCTGAACGAGATGGGCCGTAATGGCAAACTCGATCCGGTAATCGGCCGGGATGAAGAGATTCGCAGAACACTGCATATCCTGAGCCGGCGCAGCAAAAACAATCCGATCCTGGTAGGTGAACCCGGCGTTGGTAAAACAGCCATCGCCGAAGGATTGGCCATGCGAATTGTAAATGGAGATGTTCCTGAAAACCTAAAGAGTAAGATCATTTTTGCACTTGATATGGGGCAGTTGATTGCAGGCGCCAAATACAAAGGGGAGTTTGAAGAACGCTTAAAAGGTGTAGTGAATGAAGTGGCTAAAAGTGATGGGGAAATTATCCTTTTCATTGATGAAATCCATACCCTGATTGGTGCAGGTGGGGGAGAAGGCGCAATGGATGCCGCCAATATTCTGAAACCCGCCCTTGCGCGTGGTGAACTGCGTGCCATCGGTGCAACCACCCTCAATGAATACCAAAAATACTTTGAGAAAGATAAGGCACTCGAACGCAGGTTCCAGAAAGTATTGATTGATGAGCCCAATGTGGAAGATGCAATTTCCATCCTGCGTGGTATCAAGGATAAATATGAAACCCACCACCATGTGCGAATCAAAGACGAGGCAATTATTGCAGCAGTTGAATTATCACATCGGTATATAAGCGATCGTTTTCTGCCTGATAAAGCCATTGATCTGATTGATGAAAGTGCCGCCAAACTTCGGTTGGAAATGAATTCCATGCCCGAGGAATTGGATAAACTGGATCGCCAGATAAGGCAGTTGGAAATTGAACGGGAAGCCATCAAAAGAGAAAATGATGAAGAGAAATTAAAGGACCTCAGCATTGAAATTGGCAACCTCAGTGTGGAACGTGATACCCTGAAAGCAAAATGGCAACAGGAAAAAGAAATGGTGGAGAAGGTTCAGACTGCCAAAGCTACCATTGAAAATTATAAACTGGAAGCAGAAAAAGCAGAGCGGAATGGTGACTATGGAAAAGTAGCGGAGATCCGCTATGGTAAAATTCAGGAACAGGAAAAACTGATCGCTGATTTGTCAGAGGAACTGATAGCCTATGGTAAACACAGCAGTCGCCTGATGAAAGAAGAAGTAGACGCTGAGGATATTGCAGAATCAGTAGCCAAATCAACCGGGATTCCGGTGGCTAAAATGTTGCAGAGTGAAAAAGAAAAACTGCTTCTGCTGGAGGATCAGTTGCACGAGCGGGTAGTTGGACAGGAAGAAGCCATTACCGCCGTGGCAGATGCCATCCGCCGCAGCAGAGCCGGCTTAAGTGATCCTAAAAAACCAATTGGCTCCTTTATTTTCCTGGGAACCACCGGTGTTGGTAAAACAGAACTGGCAAAGGCACTGGCAGCTTATCTCTTTGACGATGATCATATGATGACCCGGATAGACATGAGTGAATACCAGGAGAAACATACGGTATCGCGCCTGGTTGGTGCACCTCCCGGTTATGTTGGATACGATGAAGGCGGACAACTTACTGAAGCAGTAAGACGCAAACCATACAGTGTGGTATTATTGGATGAGATTGAAAAAGCACATCCGGATGTCTGGAACATTATGCTGCAGGTATTGGATGATGGCCGCCTCACTGATAACAAGGGCAGGGTGGTGGACTTTAAAAATACCATCATCATTATGACCAGTAATATCGGCAGTCATATTATTCAACAGAATTTTGAAGATGTAACAGAAGAGAATAAGGAAGAAGTAGTGGGTCGCACCAAATACGAAGTAATGGATTTGCTGAAGCAGACCATCCGTCCGGAATTTCTGAATCGCGTGGATGAAATCATTATGTTCCAGCCATTGATGAGGAACGATATCCGCAATATCATCCGCATTCAGTTGAATCAACTGAAACAATTGGTAGCAAAAAATGGCATTGATCTGAAATTCAGCGAGTATGCCATTGATTATCTTGGAGAACATGGATTTGATCCTGTATTCGGCGCAAGACCGTTGAAAAGGCTGATCCAGAAAGAAATCGTGAATCAATTGAGTAAGCGGATTCTGATGGGTGATATCGATAAAAATAAAGCCGTACTGGTAGATGTTTTTGATGGAGTAGTGGTTTTTAGAAATGAATAATTATCTTCCGGCATGTGTTATTATAACAGGCTGATCGTTCCGGAAAGCAGGGCTTTTTCCATTGGCGATTTGAGTCTTGCATTACCGGAATTATCACCTTCCGTTTTTGCGATGCAAAGTGGATTTGAATACGGCAACTGGCCCATTATTCGATTGTCTGAGCATGTCGCAAAACCCGAGGTAGTCAGTGCACATTGGGAGTTTCTGGCCCCCTGGTTGAAAAACCGGACAGCTGTTGAAGCCAACCGCCAGAAATACACCACGCTGAATGCAGTGGGTGAAAATCTGCTGAGTTCCAATCTCTACAAGGAAGCCGCCATTCACAGAAGATGTCTGGTTCCATCCAGCGGATTTTATGAGTGGCGGCATGTGAAACTGGAAGGCGCTAAAAAAGAAACAGCTATACCCTATTTCATTTATCTGCCGGATCAACCGGTTTTTTATATGGCGGGGATCTGGCAGGAATGGACCGACCGGGATACGGGCGAACACCTGGTTAGCTTCGCGATTGTTACAACAGCCGCCAATACGCTGATGAGTAGTGTTCATAATAAAAAGAAAAGAATGCCGCTTATTTTGCCTGATCAACTTGCACTTGAATGGATTCGGCCAAAACTGCAACCGGAACGAATAAGGGAGTTAACAGCTTATCAGTTGGAGAGCGATAAACTAAAGGCCTATTCCATTCAGAAAGACTTCCGGCAGGTTTTAAATCCGGTTGAACCGGCTGAATTTGAAGGATTGCCAACTTTATAATTGGAATTATGTTAGTTAGCTGGATAGCCCGAATAGAGAAATTTGATCAGCAGGGAGAAAAAACCGGCTGGTCATACCTGCTGATTTCACAAAAACAGGCAGAAAAGCTGAATCCCGGCTGCAAGAAATCCTTCCGGGTAAAAGGACGACTGGATGAACTGGAAATCAAAGCAATGGCGCTGTTGCCAATGGGTGGAGGCGATTTTATCCTACCCCTGAAAGCAGGAATAAGAAAGGCGTTGGGTAAGCAAAAAGGAGACAGCATTCGCCTAAAACTGGAATTTGACCCGCAAGAACTAAAAATAAACGGAGATTTGCTGGAATGTCTGCAGGATGAACCAGCCGCCAGGGAATTTTTCAATTCCCTTACGCCAGGTCATCAGCGGTATTTCACCAAATGGATTGAAGAAGCCAAAACAGAACAAACCAGAACCCGTAGGGTAGCCCAATGCGTGGATGCCCTGTTTAAAAAATGGGACTATGGTCAAATGATCCGGGCCGGAAAGAAACAACCTTTTGGCCCCTAAAATTGTCTTATAACCACCAACTAACTGCTCAAAAAAAAGGAGCATATATGTCAATTCCGAACAAAGTAGAAATTATTGAACCCAAAACCATCTGGATTGGCAGCGAAAAAGCGCCTGTCCGCCTGGTAATGTATGGGGATTATGAAAGTGAAGCCTGTGCAAAAGCACAGGAAGCCATCGATTTGTTACTGGAGAAATATCCTGATCAGATTCGCTTCCAATACCGCCATTTCCCATTAACCAAAGTGCATCAATTCGCACATAAAGCAGCAGAAGCAGCAGTGGCAGCCGTGCAGGAAGGTCGTTTTTGGGAAATGCACCATCTTCTGTTTAACAACCGTAAACGCCTGGGTTCCATCAGTTTGAAGGAATATGCGCGGGAGGCAGGAGTGAAGGATAAGAATCTGATTCCCAAACTTGTAGACTCATTATACGGGTGGACGGTTCGGGCTGATCTATTGGAGGGAGTAGATAAAGGGGTAAGGGAAGTTCCTGCCGTTTTTATAAACGATACCTTGTATGAAGGTAAAATAACTCCAACAGCTTTGGTTAAGCATTTACAGGATCATTTACCTGCAAAGAAAAAAAGAGCCTGATCGTTCAGATGGGGAAAAAAACTAAATTGGAATCATGAAACATTCAGGATTCCTTTTTTTATGCCTTTTACTCTCCGGTTTGGCCGGCGCCCAGGTTAAAGTGCTGGGTGTTCAGGCCATTTTCGCCACCGACCGGGAAGGCCGTGGCATGATTTCAAATGCCAAAGAAATTGAAGGTTCGCCCTTTGCAACCGAAGAGTGGAAGCCCGGCAATATAATTTTCAGTAATGGCTTAAAATCGCAGGAGGGGGCCCTGAATTTTGATCTCTATAGCAATAAGCCGGCATTTCGGGATGGGCAGAATCAAATGCATTTCAAGGATCCGGTAAAGCAGATCACCTATACGGTTGATCTGAATGGCCAGCCCACAACCTATCTTTTCCGAAATGAATATCCGGCTATTGGCAGTCAGGACCGGTCTTTTTATTATCGGGTAATGGAGGATGGTGCCAATTTTCATTTGCTTCAATTATTGGAAAAAACAGTAAGTCAAGAGATGATAAATATTGGAACTTATAAGAACAAATTTGTGCAAAAAGAGGACTGGTACCTCTATGATGTGAAAGCTGCAAAACTGGTTAAATTTCCCAAATCAAAAAAAGACTTAAATGGGTTGGCTGCTGAATTATCACCCGCATTCGGAAACTACCTGAAAGAGGCAAAATCTGTAAATCCCAAAAATCCGGATGAGTTGATCCGCATGGTTCAGCAGCTGAACCAATAAATAAATTGCTTCATTAATCCTACCTTCGCGGCATATTTGCTGACTATGTTGCTGTTTAAGGAATTTACATTTGATTCTGCTCATTTTTTACCCAATGTGCCCGAGGGACATAAATGTAAGGAAATGCATGGCCATACCTATCGGCTTCGGGTTTGGGTGGAAGGCCCGCTGGATCCGGTATTAGGATGGGTAATGGATTTCGCTGTTCTGAAAAAAGTGGTAAAGCCGGTTGTGAATCGCCTGGATCATAAATGTTTGAATAATATAGACGGACTGGATAATCCCACCTGCGAACGAATTGCCGTTTATATCTGGGATCAGGTGAAACCATTGCTGCCCTTACTGGCCAAAATTGAGTTGCATGAAACCCCCAGTTCCGGTGTTATTTATACCGGGAAATAGCAATTTATTAAACTTGTCCAACGGCTTAATTTACGTAAATTACTAAGGTTTAAAACCTTAATCATTAAAACATTAGCGATGAGTACAAATGCAGATGACCTGAAGAACAAAGCCGAAAGTGGCTGGGATAAATTCGAAGATAAAGTGGAGGATAGCTGGGATAAAATTGAAGACAAAGCAGAAGCTCTTTGGAAACAGTTCCAGACCAAAACCGGTTTTAGTGACGAGAAAATTGAAGAGCTGAAAACAAAAGCCAGCACGAAAATTGATGAATTAAGTGCAGAGGTGGATACCTGGGACGATGAGGCCAAAGAGAAATGGGAAGAACTAAAAGGTAAAGCCGGCGGCTGGTGGGCTAAGCTCAAGGATAAATTCGATGGAGATGATGCTCCCAAAACTGCCTGATCAGTTCTTTATTCGCGAATAACAAAATACTAAACAAGCCATCAACAACGTTGATGGCTTGTGTTTACTTACTTGAATTGAAGTTTATGAAATCTAATCTCCTCCTGAAATCCGCTATTGGTTTGACCTTCGCTGTCAGCCTTTTTTCCTGTGACTCTGTTCCAACCTCCACCGCTGCCGTTGCAGCCAGTGTGGATACCACCAAAAATCCCGAAGCAGTTGCTGACCAGCCAACGCCAGAACCTGCTGCGGTTACACTGGACACCGTCTTGTACAACCAGCAGATGACCCATATGGTCAATGGAGACAGCTCCGGGAAATGGCCGGTTAAAACTGCCTATCCATTGCCCGGCGCCATTCTTCCTTTTAAAAGAATCATCGCGTATTACGGAAACCTCTATAGCACGCGGATGGGCATCCTTGGAGAATTACCTCCCAAGCAAATGATCGACCGCCTCAAAGTTGAAATCAAAAACTGGGAAGCGGCCGATCCGGCAACACCTGTTCAACCTGCCCTGCATTATATCTGCGTAACAGCGCAGGGTAGCCCCGGTGCTGCTGGTAAATACCGCCTCCGTATGCCGTTCAAACAAATCGATTCGGTATTGAACATTGCCAAAATGATTGATGCCATCGTGTTTCTGGATATTCAGGTAGGGTTAGGCTCCTTACAGGAAGAAATTCCCGAACTGGAGAAATACCTGGCCATGCCCAATGTGCACCTGGGAATTGATCCGGAGTTTTCTATGAAAGGCGGACAGGCACCTGGTAAAGTAATTGGATCCTTTGATGCTGCTGATATCAATTATGCTACTGATTACCTCGCTAAACTGGTAAAAAAATACAACCTGCCTCCCAAAGTGCTGGTAGTACACCGCTTCACCCGCCCCATGGTAAAAAATTACCAGCAGATCATCACCCGTCCTGAAACGCAGATTGTAATGCATATGGATGGATGGGGTGCACCAGCGCGTAAAATCGGAACCTATAAACACTTTATATATACTGAGCCAATTGAGTTTACCGGCTTCAAAATATTCTACAAAAACGATCTGAAAGAAACGCCTTCCCGTTTACTGACCGCTGAAGAGCTGATGAAACTGAAACCACGTCCGCTATACATTCAATACCAGTAATGGAGGGTATTGCTGAAAACAGGGATCGTTATTTTCTGGAAATGGCCATAGCTGAAGCAGCTAAGGGTATGGAAGAAGGTGCTGGCGGACCTTTTGGATGCGTCATTGTTAAAGACAATAAAGTACTGGCATGCGCGCATAATAAAGTGCTTTCCACCAATGATCCCACAGCCCATGCCGAAGTGGTGGCCATTCGCGAAGCCTGTTCTGCCATGAATGATTTTCAGTTAACCGGTTGTGTGGTGTATGCCTCCTGTGAGCCCTGTCCCATGTGCATGGGTGCTATTTACTGGGCAAGGCCCGAACGCGTAGTGTATGCAGCTTCCAAAAAAGAAGCAGCCGAAGCAGGCTTTGATGATTCCTTTATTTATGAAGAAATTGCTGTGGCATATCCGGATAGAACCATCCCTTTTGTGCACCTGCACCATCCTGCAGCGGAAACGGTTTTCAGTAATTGGGTGAAGAAAGAGAATAAAACCCTGTATTAGCGGTTGACCATTTCTAGCACAACATAGGCCAGCACCAGGAATAATAAAATCAGTAAGAGCGCAAGATAGGTCCAGGGATTTTCTTTAATCCGTTTCTTCTCTCTTCGTTGTTTCTTCGACTGGATATAATTCTTTAATTCCTTGTTGAGTTGGATCACGTATTGCTGCAGTTCTTCCTTGTTACCAAAAGCTTCAAGGCCTTCCAGCGCATCGGCTTCAAATTCATTTTCCTGCAACCATTCTTCCACCGTATGCCGGTCTGAATGAGACAATTTCCCGCTGATATAGTCCATCAGCAACTGGTTGTCGATATCCTTATTGCTATTGGTTAATATGTTGAGTAAATTGTTCATTTGCTGATTTCATTTTCCTGCTGCTTTCGCAGTATCATAAGCCTCAGGTTCCTTTTTCCATTCTGGATATTACTTTTAACCTGCAACATCGTAAAGCCGGTTTGGTCTGCTACTTCCTGGTAACTTTTTTTCTCCAGATAGAATAAAGTTACACATTGCTGTTGCTCCTGATTCAGGTTTTTTATACTGTCATGCATCCAGTCCAGCAATTGATCTTTTTCCTGCAGGGCGATTTGTCCATCCAGATCTTCCACACCTCCCTGATTTTCGGATAGCTCCACCATTAACCTGTTTTTATCCCTGAATTGCATCAGGCAATGATTTTTTGCAATCATATACAACCAGGACTTTACATATTCCACCTGATATTTTTCCAGTTCCGTTATTGCCTTCAGAAAAATCTGTTGTACGGCATCGCGGGCTGCATCCTCATTCTTCAGGTATTTCATGCAAACACCCAGCAATAAGAGCGTGTACCGCTGCAGCAATATTCCCAGCCAGTCCTTATTTCTGTCCTGGTAAAAATTGCGAAGCAGTTCCTGCTCACTGATATGGTTGTACTTGTCAAAATTCACTGGTACAATTTATCATTTATTCAGAGATGCGAATCTGCTTCTTTTCCATAATTTGTGCCAGATATGTTTACAGATCCTATTTATATTCCGGTAGTGTCGGTATGCCCGGTTCGGGAAACGCCCAACCATAGAACTGAAATGAGCAGTCAGTTATTATTGGGAGAACAGGTACATGTGCTGGATCGTTCCGTAGAAGGCTGGTTGCAGGTTCGTTCCATTCACGATGGCTATGAAGGCTGGTGCCAGGCCATCCAACTGGCTGAACTAGCCGGCCCGATTACAGAACCACTGGGTTATTTTGACAGAGAATTGGGCTTCGCTAACGTAAACGGCCAACCGATGCCTGTCTTCATGGGCACACCGGTTTATGATTCAACCCTAACAGCAGGTGTATTTTCCATTTCCTTTACCGGTTTAACTATTCAGTCCGATACCGATGATAAACACCTGCAGGTGCAGGAATTGGCCCTGCAATATTTGAATAGTCCCTATCTCTGGGGCGGACGAACTTTTGCCGGTATTGATTGCAGCGGGTTTGCACAAATGGTGTACCGGCAACTTGGTATTCATTTATTAAGAGATGCGTATTTACAGGCAGGAGAGGGGGAGTCGGTTGGTTTTTTGCAGGAAGTGCAGCCGGGTGATCTGGCTTTTTTTGATGAGCCGGATGGCCGTATCACGCATGTAGGTATCCTTTTAAATGATCATGAAATCATCCATGCATCCGGAAAGGTTCGGATAGATGATATTGATCATGAGGGAATAATTAGTCGTGATCAGAAACGCCGCACACATCGCCTGCGCATTATCAAACGCTATTTTTAACTAACCAGCGATTTCACCCAGCGAATCAGGGCCTGGTCCCATTGTAATAATTTTACTGCAGTATATAGGAGTAAAATGGCGAATAGCTTTTTCATCAGTTCGCCATCAATTTTGGTGGCGATTTTACCACCGAGGAAACCACCCAGAATAAAACCGATGGCCAGTATGCCAACAATCTTTAAATCAATGGGATTTCCATTGGCCTGACCATATTTATAATACTGGTAAAATCCCAGGAATACAACCGGAAGCATCAGTACACCCAATGAAGTTCCCTGTGCCTGATGCTGGCTATATTTCAGAAAATAAACAAGGGCAGGCACCAGCACAATTCCTCCGCCGATGCCTACCAGTCCGCTTAAAACACCGGCCAGCAGCCCAATCCCAATAATGAGCAGGATTTCAGGAAGCGCCATTGTTATTTTTGAAAGGTTTCTTTGTAAAAAGCTACACCGTCCTGAATAATTTTCAATGCAGTTGCCTTATCCTGAAATTCATTTACTACTACTGATTTATTTTCCAGTCGTTTGTACTCTTCGAAAAAGTGACGCAATTCATCAAAGAAATGCTTGGGCAGCTCTTCGATATTATTGTAATAGTTCACACTCGGATCATTGGCTGCAACGGCAATGATTTTATCATCTGCATCGCCACTGTCAATCATGCGCATAACACCTACCACTTTGGCCTCCATCAAACACATGGCCTGAACCGGCTGACTGGTAATAACCAAAATATCCAGCGGATCCTTATCATCGCCATAGGTTTTTGGAATAAAGCCATAATTACAGGGATAATAAAAAGAAGAATAAATAATCCGGTCCAGTTTCAGTAATCCACTGTCTTTATCGATTTCATATTTTGCTCTCGAACCCTGCGGAATTTCGATTACAGCTGTTACAACGCGGGGTGCGTTTTCTCCGGTTGGAATTCCATGCCAGGGGTGTGATACAGTTAACATGTTTTATTTGCTTTTTTTGTAAGGTTTCAGAATTAATGCAGTTCTTTTAAATCTACCTGCCAGATGCCATTGGAGCGTATAATTTTCACGGTTGTTGTATCCGTGCTTTTATACGAATTGGAGAAGGAGTAATGAACGGTAGAATCATTCTCGTTTTCAATTTTGATAGGTAAGATATTGGCGTTCTTGAAAGATACCCGTTCTTCCGTCGACAATTTATTGTAATAGTCCTTTTTCCATTTTTCAAACAACATGATGTTAGAAGAATCCTTCAGCAGGTAGAATTCTGCTTTCCGCATATTTCCATCCAGGGAAGCCCTGATGAATTCACGACCGGCATCCTGTGCGTCCTCAGCCGGACTATAACTGCTTTCATCTGCGCAGGCACTCATTAAAAGCACCGCAATTAAGGTTAACAGCGATAGGGATGTTTTTTTCATAGGTGCAAACATAAAGAAAAGGCGTCAGGTTTTAAACCAGACGCCTTTTCAGGAGAATTTGACACTCTAGGATGAAATTTGTTGTTCGCGCTCTTTTTCCCTGTCATAAGCACGAATAATGGCTTTTACCAGTCGGTGACGAACCACATCTTCCTCATCCAGCAGGATATGGGAGATGCCGTCTACATTCTTCAGAATCCGAACTGCCTTTTCAAGGCCGCTCTTTTGATTCTTGGGCAAATCTACCTGGGTCATATCACCGGTAATAATCGCTTTCGCACTGGAACCAATCCTGGTCAGGAACATTTTTAATTGCAGATCGGTGGCATTCTGGGCCTCATCCAGGATAATGAAGGCATTATCCAGGGTTCGTCCCCGCATGTAGGCCAATGGCGCAATCTCAATGGTGCGGTTGCTCATATAATACCCCAATTTATCGGCGGGTATCATATCATCCAAAGCATCGTATAAGGGGCGTAAGTAAGGGTCAATTTTTTCTTTCAGATCACCTGGCAAAAAGCCCAAACTTTCACCAGCTTCCACTGCCGGACGGGTCAGGATTATCTTTTTGACAATTTTGTTTTTCAACGCGCGCACGGCCAGCGCTACAGCCGTATAGGTTTTACCCGTACCAGCCGGACCAATGGCAAACAGGATATCATTTTTATCTGCACCCACCACCATTCTTTTTTGGTTGGCCGTTCTTGCACGTACCGTTTTTCCGTTTGGACCAAATACCAGAATATCATTCGGGTTCCGGTCAATAAAATTATCAACGGTTTCTGCATCATCGCCACCCAAAATCTGCTCAAAATAGTTTTCACTCATGTGACCATTTCTTTCCAGATATTGAACAATGAGATCAATTTTTTCTTTTGCCGTATCTACCTGTTCCGGTGCGCCGCTTAGTTTTATTTGTGTTCCGCGAGATAAAATTTTTAAGAGAGGAAATTTCTTTTTGAGGATGTCCAGTTTACCATTATTAACTCCGAAAAATTCAATCGGATTAACGGTTTCAAGGTTGATGATTTTTTCAGTCAATGCACTTCAGTTTAATGTTCACAATAATTCAAACCCACCATCTAATATAATCTGAGTATCATATTGTAAACAAAGTTACTTATACACAAATTGTGGATATTGTTAATTTTTTAAATTGCTCCAATACAATTGGGTGCACCACAGGTGCAGGGTCTTTTTCCATCGTGGTGTGTCTCCCCATAATTACAGGTTAATTCTTCACCAGCTTTGATTTTACGCAAACTATAAAACTCTACTTTATGATAACAGCACCTCATATAGGTATTCGGTAAACAGGAATGATTTACATAACGCAGTTGATTGGCATTCACCGATGCATCCAGTGCATGGCCATCACCAAACTCTACCATGGCCAGTTTTTTCTGTTGACGAATTCGTTTTCTTGCTTCACGAACGGAAATCAGTTCACCACCCAGGTTGCCGATTTTATTTCGTGCCGGAATAGTTTCAGCTGCAAAACATCCTTTCCCGTCGATGGTGCTTTTTTTATTGATCAGCCTGTATCGAATCATTTGTGGAGCTGGTTATTTATCAAATAAATCAGAAGAGAGATAACGATCACCACGATCGCAGATAATACATACAATTACACCTTCTTTTAATTCTTTGGATAGTTCAACGGCTGCATGTACGGCACCACCACTGCTCATGCCACTGAAGATGGCTTCTTCTCTTGCCAAACGATTGGCCATTATGCGGGCGTCTTTTTCTGCAATTTCTGCAACACGATCCACCCGTTCCCGTTCAAATATTTTAGGCAGATAAGCAATCGGCCATTTCCGGATGCCCGGTATTTTTGAACCATCTGTAGGCTGACATCCTACTATTTGTATATCTGGATTTTTTTCTTTCAGAAAACGGGATACACCCATAATGGTTCCGGTGGTTCCCATCGCAGAAACAAAATGCGTCACCTTACCATCGGTATCCCGCCAGATTTCAGGACCGGTTGTCCTGTAATGCATTTTATAATTATCGGGATTGGCGAATTGATTCAACATCAGATATCCGCCTTCTGCCACTTTTGCATTGGCATAATCAATGGCGCCTTCCATTGATTTTTCTTTGGGAGTCAATATTACTTTGGCACCAAATGCCTCCATGCCCAATACCCGTTCACGGGTAGCATCTTCCGGCATCACCAGTTCAATTTCAACCTTGAACAAACTGGCAATCATAGCCAGTGCAATGCCGGTATTACCACTGGTAGCTTCAATTAATTTTATTCCGGGTTTAATTTCACCTCTGTCAAGAGCACCTTTAATCATGCCGTAGGCGGCTCTGTCCTTCACACTGCCACCCGGATTATTACCTTCGAGTTTTGCGTAAATGGTTACAGCAGGGTTGACAATTACATGCTTTAATTCTACTATTGGGGTATTCCCTACGAGATCCAGAATTCCGGCCATATTATGGTTTATAAGTGAAAGCTGACCGGAAAGTTAAAAAAGTTATGCTAATTCCTCTTCTATCATTTCACTCATTAACTTTTCCTGCTCGCTTACCCAGGCGGGTACCGGTTGTGGAATAATGTGCCAGTTGGTATCGTCTTTTCGCATCCGAAACATAATGCGATTGCCACGATCATCCACTACATCTACCGAAAACAGCGTTTCCTGTAGAATTCTCATTTTTCTGAAATTGAACTCACGTAACCTTCCCTCTGCTTTAATGAGACGGGTGAATTGAATGTTTTTCACAAATTGTATCTGCATATGATTTCAGTAAACGGTAAACAAATCCAAGTCCAAATATGGTAAGCAATTCCCGTGCTAAGAATCTCTAATATCCTGCTAATTTCCTTGTTTTTTTCCCGATTTCCTTATTTATTTTGTCACATGTATTCAAAGCAGCAGGCATCGCAGGTTCGTCAGGACTTCTTTACACGATTTGGCATGTATATGTCGCCCATTTTGTCGGCAACTGGTGAAGCGCAAAACTGGCTGAATTATAAAACAGGGATACGGTCCATTTTTATCCGGATGGATACCCCCAATCGGGGTGCCTCTGTGGGATTGGTACTCAGCCATTCCGATCCTGCTTTTCGACTTCAGGCTTATCAACAAATGGAAGCCCTGCGAACGGTTTTCAACGAAATGGTAGGGCCCGATTGGATTTGGGAAGCGGAAACCCAAAATGCAACCGGACAACCCATTAGTCGAATTTATGCCAGCATTGAAGGCATATCGGTGCTCAATCAGGCAGACTGGCCGGCACTGATCAGTTTTTTCAAACCCAGACTGATTGCACTTGATGAATTCTGGCAATTCGCTAAAATTCAGTTCGAAGCCTGATTATTTGCGAATTCTTTTTTTCAACTCCGCTAATGGTAAGATCATCAGCCTGCCAATTGGTTTCCCCTGCCGATAGGTTTGCACACGAAGCGTACTGGCACCCGCTGGAAACACAATTGGGCTTTTGTATTCCGGATAGAAATTATCCGGCGGGAATTCATCAAAACTATAATGGATGTTCAGGTTCGGCACTTCGGTTTGCATGCTTACTTCAACAGCTGTATCCTTTACTGTGCGCACGGAAAGGATTGGATCGTACATGCTGGTGGAATAATTAATCCCTGCCTGATCAAAGCGTTTAAAATGAGTTTCAATCCGCTGCACAAAACTGTTCCAGTCTTTTTTCTGCTGCGGACTCCAAACCGATTCCGCCACCGCAAATGCACGAGGCCATAACATGTATTCCGCATGCCGAACTGTGTGCAATCTTTCGCTCCAGAGATTGGCTTGTCCGCCTAGTACATAGGCCGGATCTGCACCCGCTGGAACGGGATTAAATTCGTAGGTCTTTTTCAATCGCAACATACCATAGGTAGGAGGCTCGGCCAACGGATCGCCCTGGTACAAATCAACATAGGTATAGGAATTGGGCGACATCACCACCGGGTGTTTCATTTTGGATGCTGCAATGCCCCCTTTCTCCCCCTGCCAGCTCATTACGCCTGCACCCGATGCCAGGCCGCCTTCCATAATCTCATCCCAACCCATCATCTTCTTGCCTTTGGAAGCGATAATTTTTCCCACCCGTTTCACGAAATAACTCTGCACCTCGTGCATGTCTTTCAGTTTTTCGCGCTTCATCAGGTCTTTGATGGCCGCCGATTTTTCCCACCAACCCTTGTAGGTTTCATCACCCCCCATATGAATGTATTCCATGGGAAAGAGCGCCGCTATTTCAGTGAAGATGGTATCCAGCAGGGCATAGACCCGTTCATTAGCCGGACAAAGATTATTATCGATATCACTGTAAAATTTTCCGCCACCGGGCCAATGCATAAAGCGATCACCTCCATTCACCTGGTAGGCCGTACCGGGCGTACAACTTAAATCGGGATAAGCCGCCAACAGGGCCATGCTATGTCCGGGTATATCAATTTCCGGCAGAATGGAAATATGACGTTCTGCTGCATAGGCCAGCAGTTCCTTTATATCTTCCTGTGTATAATAGCCTCCATAGGTCTTGGGCTCTTTTGGATCCTGCTTACCAAACTCACCCCAGCGGCCGGTTCTTTCTCCTCTGAATGCACCCACTTCGGTTAATTTGGGCAGGGCCTTGATTTCAATCCGCCAGCCCTGGTCATCAGTTAAATGCAGGTGCAGGCGATTGTATTTATAAGCAGCCATATGATCTATAAAATCCTTTACCTGCTCTTTGGTAAAGAAATGCCGGGCTACATCCAGCATCAGCCCGCGCCAGCCAACGCGTGGTGCATCTTTTATGCTGCAATAGGGGAGCGACCAATTCATATTGGCTACCCTGGATTTGCTTTCAATTGCAGGAGGTAAGAGCTGCCAGAGGGTTTGTACACCATAAAATAAGCCGGCTGAAGAAGGCGCTTCTATCAGAATTCCTTTTTCATTAATGCTCAACTGATAGGATTCGGGAGAAAGGGATGCAGCGGCTTTGGTTAATTTAAATTGTAGCTGCGCCTGATCAGAAGGAGTTTCTTTTAATTCAATTCCGGCAATCCGCGTTAATTTGGAACCCATCTGCTGCAGCAAAAAAGATTTATCAGCAATGCCTGCATCAAAAGAAATATTCAACATAGCCGGCAAACTAAAACTACCAGCACTATACCTTGCCTCCACCGGAACCGGAATCAGTGCCGGCTCTGTTTGTGCAAAAGAACCAATACCTGTCAATAGAAAGCAACCAAACAACCAAGCTTTAACCATTTCAAAACTGTTTAGGCCTGAAAAATACTTGGTATTTTCCTAAATTGAATCCAAAATCAACCAGAAATCCAACCGTATGCGAAATTTACTACTTGGTATTTTAGTTCTACTCACCGGTACTGCGGTACAGGCACAGCAAACCGATTGCAAACTCATCAAAGGCACGGATGAATTCAGTAATGGACCGAAATTATCCACCGGATTTATCCAGCTCCAGGATGTTCAACTGAACATTGATGCGAATGGTAAAGAATTTGATCTCTTCTTCATTATTAAAAATCCGGCGGCCAATTGTATTGGTGAAGAATCAGAAGCCCTCTTTGTGTTTGAAGGCGGCAAACAAAAAATGGAAATTCGCAATACCGGCGGCGATAATTGTAATGGCTTCTTTCATATCATTATGAGAGGTGGCACTTATACGCCCGGCAACCTGAATAAACTGGCCACCAAAAAAGTAGCATCTATAACCTTCAGTGATCGGAACGATAAAAAAACAATTATCAGCCTGCGTGCGGATGAACAGGAAGTACTGATGAAGATGGCAGACTGTATAGCGAAAGAAGCAAAAACATTGCTGGCTAAATAATCAGGTAAGACCTCATGAAAAAGTCCCGGTAATTCTACCGGGACTTTTTTTATTCCACAACAAAAAACCATTAATAACGATAAGCTTCCGGTTTGAATGGACCGGCTTTAGGTATACCCAGGTAATCAGACTGTTCGGTAGTTAATTCATCCAGCTGAACACCAATTTTTGCCAGGTGCAAACGAGCCACTTTCTCATCCAGGTGTTTAGGGAGAACATATACTTTGTTCTCGTAATTGCTGGTATTGGTCCAAAGTTCCAATTGTGCCAGTACCTGATTGGTAAAGGAATTACTCATTACAAAGCTGGGGTGACCAGTTGCACAACCCAGGTTCACCAAACGGCCTTCTGCCAGTAAGATGATGTCTTTTCCATCTACATTGTAGATATCAACCTGTGGTTTGATGGTGTCTTTGGTATGACCGTAGTTTGTATTCAACCAGGCCACATCAATTTCAATATCAAAGTGACCAATATTGCAGACAATAGCTTTGTCTTTCATGGCTTTGAAATGTGTACCGGTAATCAGATCGCGACAACCGGATGCAGTAACGATGATATCCGCTTCTTTAACTGCATCAATCATTTTCTTCACTTCAAATCCATCCATGGCAGCCTGCAGGGCGCAGATCGGATCAATTTCGGTAACAATCACGCGGCAACCGGCACCAGCTAATGAAGCTGCAGAACCCTTACCCACATCACCATAACCACCTACAACAGCAACCTTACCAGCCAGCATTACATCAGTTGCGCGACGGATCGCATCCACCAGTGATTCTTTACAACCGTATTTATTGTCGAATTTGCTCTTGGTAACGGAGTCGTTTACGTTGAAAGCAGGAACCGGCAAAGTACCTTTTGCCATGCGCTCATACAAGCGATGAACACCGGTAGTGGTTTCTTCACTCAGCCCTTTCAGGTGCTGAATCAGTTCAGGGTATTTATCAAAAACGATATTGGTTAAATCACCACCATCGTCGAGGATCATATTTAACGGACGCTCAGGAGATCCGAAGAAAAGTGTTTGCTCAATGCACCAGTCGGCTTCTTCAATGGTTTGTCCTTTCCAGGCATATACACCAATACCGGTAGCTGCAATAGCGGCAGCAGCATGATCCTGTGTAGAGAAGATATTACAGGAGCTCCATTTAACCTCGGCACCCAGGGCAACCAGGGTTTCAATCAACACAGCGGTTTGGATGGTCATGTGCAAACAACCTGCAATGCGCGCACCTTTCAAAGGCTGGCTTGCACCGTATTCTGCACGAAGCGCCATCAGTCCGGGCATTTCAGCCTCCGCCAGACGGATTTCTTTGCGGCCCCAATCAGCCAGGCTGATATCCGCTACTTTATAGGGAAGAGTAAAATCAATAGTTGATTTAGCAACAGTAGACATGCTTTATTTTTTTTTACGATGCAAAGGTACAATAATGCCAGAAACTGAGAAAGCTTTGTATAAGCCGATACTTGCCTGTTTTTCAAAAGCTTACACAGGCTTTGCGCCATTCTTTAACATACCGGCAACAACTTTGTCAATAGGCAGGTGAACGGCGTTTTCATCAAAGTCTTCCCAGTTGATAAACCGGAAGGATTCAATTTCCTGTGTGGTTTCGTAGAGTTTATGCTGGGCTTCATCAAATTCAAAAGGCGTCAGTCGCAGGGGCACCTGAATGGGTTCCAGGGCATGTGCATAATAGTAAATGGAGATAATCTGCTGTGCCGGATTAAAAGCACTCATCTGGTAAAAATCAGTGGTATAAATATGCTCGCCAATGCTCACCTGCAGGTTCAGTTCTTCCATGAATTCACGCTTCAGGCAATCGCGGGTGCCTTCGCCAAATTCCAGTCCGCCACCGGGAAATTTCGTAAAATAATCGCCTCTTATTTTTTCATCACTAACCAGTACCTGGTTGTTTTCATTAAGCAGGATCCCATAAACGCGGATGGTGAACATAGATCAGAATAATTTTTTCTTTAGGAAAAACCAGCCAATCACCAATGATATGGCCATGGATAAAAAGACCGGAATATAAAAGGCGAAGGGAGAATTGGCATAGGGGATGGGCACGTTCATGCCGTAGATACTGGCCACCAGTACGGGAAAGCTGAGGGTAATGGTGATAACCGACAGCCGCTTCAACACCTCGTTCTGGTTATTGGCAATGATACTGGCAAAGGCATCGAGGGTACTGGAGAGGATATTGGTATAAATATTCGCCATCTCCAGGGCCTGTGAATTATCAACAATCAGGTCGTTCAGGATTTCCTTTTCCTCCTCATTCAGCCCCATGAAATTGGTGCGTTCCAGTTTAATCAGGAGCAGTTCATTACTGCGCAGGGCAGTAACAAAATACACCAGGCTTTTCTGGATCCGCATGAGTTGCAACAGTTCCTGGTTCCGGTTGGCATCATAGAGTTTTTGTTCCAGCAGATTCCGTTTATGGTTGATTTCTTTGAGGAATTCCATATAATTCTGCACCACTTTTTCAATGATTTTCAGCACCATCATTTTCCGGTTATCGGGATGACGGTTTTGAAAAGTGTTCAGGAATTTTTTGATGGCATCGTTCTCAAAGGAATTAACAGTAACAATCTGGTTGTGGGTGAGGATGATACAGATGGGGATGGTGATGTAAAACGCATCGCTGTCGTTAAAGGAATTATTCTCCGTAGGGGTTTTGATAACAATGAGTTTTACATTGTCTTCCTCTTCAAAGCGGGTTCTTTCATCAATATCCAGGGAGTCGGTCAAAAAATCGAGCGGAATATCCAGTTCATCTGCCAGTTCCGTAAACTCTTCCTGTTTTAAGGGCGGCAGAATATTTACCCAAACGCCATCTTCCGGTTTGTGGATGGAAACCGTCTGGTGGTTGATATTTTTAAAGTATTGAATCACGGGCAGGACGTTTATTGGGAGAGGGATAGGGCACCTGTAAAAACCTTTTCAGCGGGACCAACCAGCCAGATATTGGAATAGGTACCATCACGGTGGCGGTCGTATTCCACGGAGAGTTTTCCGCCCCTGGTATTTACCGACACCTCGTTAAAGCCCTGTTCATTGTGGTAATTTACGAGGGCACTGGCAGTAACGCCGGTACCGCAGCTCAGGGTTTCATCTTCCACGCCCCGTTCGTAGGTGCGAACGGTAATTTCGTGTTCATCTTCCACCTCCACAAAATTGACATTGATTCCGGCAGTATGGAAAGCCGCACTGTTGCGGATTTCGCGCCCCTTGTTAAAAACATTGAGCTCATCGAGCCGGCTGACCATTTTTACATAGTGGGGCGATCCGGTGTTGAGGGTATAATCACCATGTGATTCTTCAACCTCGGCCACGTCCTGCATTTTCAGGCGAACCCGACCCCTGGGGTCAATTTCCGCTTCATGTTCACCATCAATGGCAATGAATTTGTAGACCGTACGAACAATGCCCTGGTGATAGGCGAACATGGTAAGGCAGCGGCCACCATTTCCGCACATGGTACTTTCCCGGCCGTCTGAATTGTAGTATTTCATTTCGAAATCGTAGCCCTCTTTTGCATTGAGCAGCATGAGGCCGTCTGCGCCGATTCCGAAACGGCGGTTACAGAGATAATTGACCTGATCGGCGGAGAGCTCATTATAGCGCCCGTCTCTGTTATCCAGGATCACAAAATCGTTTCCGGTGCCCTGGTATTTATAAAATTGTATTTCCATGGGGTTAAATGCCTGCAATTATTTCCAGTGATTGAACGATTAATTTTTCTACGGCTGCCTGTCCGTTGGAGGAGAAGGTTTTGTTGATGCGATTGGCCACAATGGCGTTGAGGCTCAAACATTGATGTCCCAATAACCTGCTCAGCCCATAGATGGCAGAGGTTTCCATTTCAAAGTTAGTGATCCTGTGCTGACCAAAACTAAAATCTGTGAGGCGGTCTACCAGTTGGGGGGCGGCCAGTCCCAGGCGCAGGATCCGGCCCTGCGGACCATAAAAACCGGGACAGGTAACAGTAATACCGGCATGGAAACCGCTGGTAAAATGTTTTAGCAGGGCGGGGGAGGCGCTGCTGATATAGGGCATAGAAACCTGGTTATGCACCTGGGTATGGGTAATAAAGGATTGGAGCAGGAGCTGTTCCTCTTCATTTTGTTCCAGGCGGTAGAAATGCAGGAGGTTATCCAGACCCAGTCCGTGTGTGCCGGCCACAAAGGAATCCACCGGAATTTCGGCCTGCAGGGAGCCGCTGGTACCGAGGCGGATGATAGACAGTTGGGTAAGCTCGGGCTTGATGGTACGGGTAGTAAAATCGATATTGGCGAGGGCATCCAGTTCGTTGAGCACGATATCTATATTATCGGGACCGATGCCGGTGGATACCACGGTAATACGTTTATTGCCGAGGCGGCCGGTATGGGAGACGAATTCCCGGTGCTGGCGCCGGGTTTCTATGGCATCAAAATGTTTGCTGACTTCTTTAACGCGGTCGGGGTCGCCTACGGTGAGTACGATGGGGGCCAGTTCATCGGGGTGGAGATCGAGGTGGTAGACGGCGCCGCGGTTATTAATAATAAGTTCAGAAGATGCAATAGGTTTCATTCGTGTGCGTTATAAGTGAGAATTTTTTCCACTGGAATTTGCAACGAATGTATAAAAATCCTACATTCGTGCCCGGTTCAAAAAAAGGGTCCTGTGGCCGAGTGGTTAGGCAGAGCTCTGCAAAAGCTCGTACAGCAGTTCGAATCTGCTCGGGACCTCAGAAATTAACCCGCATTGGTAGTACTAATGCGGGATTTTTTTTGGGTGCTTATTCAAAATGCGATTTTCCAATATGTCAAAGAACTTGGCCTTTTCTAATTAGTATCAATAGTTGGGGATTTATTACAGGTGGTTTCAGGTTTTTTTCGGGTCTTTTTGCTTTTTCCTTACTTCATCCAAGCTTCATCCAGGCTTCTTCGTTACTTCCAAGAGGCAATTCAAGTTATCCAGAACGGGGGTATTTTTCCCGTATTTGACCATAATTACGGTTTCCCGTTATGGTGAATTTTTCAAAATGTTTATATTGTTAATTCTAAACCGTTGAGTCTCATTGCATGGGACTCAAGGGGCGAAGCAATGGGGGGGAGGGGAGAGAGATTATTTTAAAATTTCTACTTACTATTCGATAAACGCACCAATGTATTGCTTGATCATTTAAGCATGGAAAGTTAGATTGGCGTAACCACAATCTGACTAATTGCGAAGAATTCAGCTTTATAATAGGAGTAATATATTTAGGCTATATAATTATAATTGCGTAAATAAATGCGTTGCCTGCAATGATACCTAAGCAACCAAAACATTCTAGCAAACATCTATGAGCTTTAATCTACAAAACCTAAGACAAGAAGCAGATACAAGACTTTTCAGTGAGTTTAGAAAATCTGTGGATGCACCAAAAGTAACTGCGGAGACAATCATCAAGGAAAACAATTCTCAAATTCTGCTGGAAAGCAGAGGTATCGATACGAATGCCTTTGATATTTTCTTGTCGCATAGTTCAAAAGATGCCAAGATAATACTCGGTATATTGAAAAAATTAAACGATTTAGGTTATAGGGTGTATGTTGATTGGGTTGATGATCCACAACTTGATAGAAATAGTGTTACAGAAGCAACAGCTGAAAAATTAAGGGAGCGTATAAATCAAAGTAAATCGCTGCTCTATGTAACAACACTAAACGCTGAAGGATCGAAGTGGATGCCTTGGGAGCTTGGCTATATGGATGGCAAAAAAGAAAAAGCATCAATATTGCCCGTATTTGAAACCGAAACGAGTAGCAGTCACACTTTTAAAGGACAAGAGTATTTAGGAATTTACCCTTACACAATTGAGGCTCCAACTGAAAATACAAAAAAAAATAAATTATGGGTGTGCAAGAATTCTGATTTCTACGTAGCCTTTGATGAATGGCTAAATGGTAAGAAACCATACAAACATTAGACATGGAAACACATTTAAAACGTTTTGTTGATTTATACACAAAAGCAATCAAAGAAAACAACGCTGCAATTTTTGCTGGGGCTGGACTGTCCATACCTGCTGGATTTGTGAATTGGAAAAACCTGTTAAGAGATATCGCTAGCGACTTAAACCTTGATATTGATAAAGAAAATGATCTGATTGCAATTGCTCAATATCATTATAACGAGAGTGGAAATAATAGGCACAAATTAAATCAACTGCTTATTGAGGAGTTTACTCAAGGAGCTAGAATTACACCAAATCACAAAATACTTTCTTCTCTTCCAATTCAAACGTATTGGACAACGAATTATGATAAGTTGATTGAAAAAGCACTTGAAGAAGCTGGAAAGACGCCAGATGTAAAAATCAATCATAACAATTTATCAAACAACATACCGAAGCGAGACGCGGTAGTTTATAAAATGCATGGAGATGTGTCACAACCAGATCAAGCAATTTTAACGAAGGACGATTATCAAGGTTATAATGAAAAAAGACCTTTATTTACTACAGCCTTGCAAGGGGATTTGGTAGCCAAAACATTTCTGTTTATCGGTTTTAGTTTCGATGATCCTAATCTAGAATACATTTTAGGGAGGATAAGAATTTTGTTAGGACAAAATCAAAGAGATCATTATTGTTTTTTCAAGAAAGTTAATCGCAACGATTATAATACGGATGCAGATTTCAATTACGCTCAAATACAGCATCAATTAAAAATAAAAGATTTGAAGCGTTACTCAATCAACGCCCTTTTAGTGGACGACTATTCAGAAATAACAGAAACTCTTTCAGCTATTCAGAAAAAGGTATTACGTTCGAACATTTTCATTTCCGGTGCAGCCAAAATTTATGATCCGAGAACAGAGGAGGAGGTTTTTTCTTTTGTTCACAAGCTAAGCTTCACTATTGCTTCTAAAGGTTATAAAATTGTGTCAGGAGTTGGTCATGGCATTGGGCGAGTAGTAATTACTGGCGCATTGGACTACTTATTTTCAACGAACTATAGGCATCTTGATAACGCTTTGGTTTTAAGACCGTTTCCTTTAGCTTTAGCAGGTGAAAAAAGTAAAGAAGATAGAAACTTGGAATATAGAAAAGAAATGATGCAACATGCCGGAATAGCTCTCTTTATTTATGGTAATAAGGATAATGGAAAAGGTGGATGGGAAAACTCAAATGGTATGATAGAGGAATTTGAAATTGCCATACAACAAAGAGTAATACCTTTACCTGTCGGAGCTACAGCATATGCTGCTGAGGTACTTTGGCATAGAGTCATGAGTTCACCTTCCACCTATTATCCCAATAATTCTGAGCTATTAACTGCAGTAGAAAGAATGGGTAATAAAACGATTGGTGAAGATGAACTAATAAATCAAATAATTAAAGCAGTTGGAATATTACAAAATCTGTACTAAAAAATAATATAAATATGGCAAGAAGATCATTTTTTAGCTTCCATTATAAGAATGATATATGGAGAGCTATGCAAGTAAGAAATAGTTGGGTGGTGCGAAACGAAAAGGAAGCTGCTGGGTTTGTTGATGCTGCGGACTTCGAAGAAGTGGAAAAAGAAGGAGATGCTGCAATAAAAAAGTGGATAGACAATCAATTAGTTGGTACTTCTGTGACTGTGGTGCTTATAGGATCTGAAACTAGTCAGAGAGATTACGTAAAATATGAGTTGCAAAAAAGCTATTCCAAAGGAAATGGGATGCTCGGAATTTTTATTCACAATGTTAAAGATAGTGAAGGCAAGACGTCAGCTAAAGGATCTAATTTGTTCGGTGAAATCGGTAAAGATCAGAACAACAAGGCTGTTTATTTTAGTAGTGATTATCCATGCTATGACTGGGTGATGGATAATGGGTATGCAAATCTTGGAAAATGGATTGAAGAAGCAGCAAAAAAGGCTGGACGCTAATCTTTGACATGCATATTCAGACAACATCGGGTTGGCAAAAGCAAGGCTGACGAACATAGGCTAAACTTTCTATCTTTTATCATATTCGGTGCAGACGTAGGTTGACGTAATTCTAATTCCTTGCCTTTGCCAACCCAGTTAACGTTATCGGCATCCGAACCACCCTGTTAAATTTGCGAATTAATGACGCCTGAAGATTTTATTGCAAAAATCAAAATTGATCCAATTGAAGTCATATTAGATGAAGTGCTTTTAAGCGACGATGCTATGCACGTAACTGTTGGACAAAGAGACTTCATCAAAAAAACTCTTTCTGAAAGATTTGGTGTATCATTGGAACAGATTGATCTAATTATTGTTGGATCTGCAAAACTTGGTTTTTCAATCTCAGAAAAGAAACAAAAAGGCTTTCCAGCACTTCCTAGATATAGGTTATTTAGCCCTAATTCTGATGTTGACATTGCTATAATAAGTAAGCCGATCTTCGAAATAATGTGGAATGAATTGTCAATCTACTCTTTTGGTATGCCTTATTATCCTTGGGTTTCTAATAAATTTGGAGATTATCTTGTTTGCGGTTGGATGAGGCCTGACCATTTTCCTAAGCATGTTCGTTTACGAAAATGTGATGAATGGTGGGATACTTTCAGATTCCTATCATCTCGTAACATTCTTGGAAGGCGGCGAATAAGAGCCGGGCTGTTTTATAATATGGAACAACTTAAAACCTATCAAAGTAAGGCGCTTATTGACTGTATAAATTTTGAAAAATTGAAATAATGAAAACTGCTCCAAATAATAAGAAGATAAGGGAGATAATAACCCAAGTAAAAGAAGGAAAGCTAATCCCTCGCCCTGAGTTTCAAAGAAGACTTGTTTGGTCTCGTGAGGATAAAAACAATTTTATTGACACCATATTACGAGGTTTCCCTTTTCCAGAAATCTATTTTGCAGATGGAGATGTCGATCTAGATACAGGTGAGGGTACGCAATTGTTAGTTGATGGGCTTCAGCGTGTAAATACAATATTCCAATATTTCAGTGGAGATAAAGAGTTGAAACTTATTAATGTTCCCCGATATGAAGATCTATCAAAAGATGAAAAACAGGCATTTTTGCAATATGACGTAGCTGTAAGAGACTTGGGAGCAGTTTCAAAAGACCTCGTCATTGAAGTGTTCAAAAGATTAAATGCTACGAAGTATTCTTTGCATGATATTGAAATTAGTAATGCAGTATATGCAGGTGAGCTTAAAAAGTTTGCTGAGAATGTTGCAAGTAACAAGTTTTTTGAAAACCATAGTGTTTTCAATGCTGCAGATTATAAGAGAATGGGTGACCTCAGATATTGTCTAACAGTTATCTCCACGCTGCTAATTGGTTATTTTAACCGAGACGAAGTTTTTGAAGAGTTATTAGATCGATTTAATGATGATTTTCTGGCAAAGGAAGAAATTATGAACAGATTAGAAAATGTATTTGAATTTGTTGAAGAGTGTGGTTTTGAAAGTAATTCAAGAGTGTGGAAAAAAGCTGACTTGTTTACACTTTTGGTGGAGGTAGACATTGCTCTTAACCTTCACAAAATAGCTTTACAACCAAGTGACGCTATTGAGAGTTTAGAAGCATTTTTTTCCGGAATTAGTAGTCAAAAAGGAGATTTGACGTTTGCACAATCCATTTACTATAAAGCTGCACTTCAAGCAACGAATGACAGATTGAATCGTGTTAGACGAGGGGTTATTGTAGCTGGACTGCTAAGACGCCAATCTTCCGAAGAGATTGAACTAACCATTAAGGATGCAGGCCTTGGATAAAGACTACCGGCAACATTCGCTTGATAAAAAAGCGGCTGAAGTACTATATTGAGATACAGATCTTTCATCAAATTTACTATTTGGGGGTGAATGTTTGTACCGATTCAATTATGTACCACCATTCCGGGTGAAAACTGTACCACTCAGTAGGGGTGTAAATGTAGTTTCATTTTAGATAAATATGCTTTGATATTTATGCCTTTTAAAACCTACTACT
>NZ_DLHM01000008.1 GCF_002483205.1 Flavihumibacter sp. UBA7668 | reverse complement strand
CAATATAAGCTAAACCAAAATCCACTAATACTTTTCCAAAAACACTTATGCGTTATTTTAAAAAAGGTAAACTAAAAAGTTGTTACCTTTTTTCAAATGTCATAGAATATTCCTTTTACCATAATTCCGACTATAATTTTTATTTTATTGAAGACTATAAGTTCTTTTTAAGTAATGGTTTTTTCTACATCTCTCTCGATCCGGCCCAACCAATAATAGAAGAAGTTGAAGTAAATGATAATGATATTATAAAAGCAGAACGAGTGCATTTATTTTCTAGACCTAAATTATGAGAAAATAGTCTCAAAAAACCAAGAACTTAAAGATGGAAATCGACGAAGAACAAAAGGAAGTTTGCCATAAATATGAAGAACATGTTTTCCCATCCCCGTTCAGCCTTAACGTTGGAATTTCTTTAAATGTTAAAGGAGGAACCATCTTTCCAATAAACGGCCTGAGGCATCCTCCAGAAGGTGACACAACAGGATGGTACATTTGGGCTGTCGAAAGTTTCTCCAATGACCCCAGCTTCTTTGTTCCTTTACACGTTGAGCATTTAAAGAGTTGGTATCCTCAACTACTGAAATTTTTAGGTCTCCCTCCTGGTTACCGGTTTTTAATCGGTGAGGATAATTATGAAGATGTTTGGTACGATCCGAGTCTTTTGGAGGTTTGAAAAAATAAAATTTTGTCTCAAAAAACGAAGAACTAACTTAGAAAGTTATTATCCTGAATAGTGTGATAATTGACAATCTCAGCCAGGCTGAAATAATCTCTTGCTCTTATCTACTTCAATGGTCCTTACCAGATTTTCGAAATACTATTCTGCCCGTAGTTTTTCTATCGGATTTGTGGTAGCTGCCCGGTATACTTTGGTGCCGATGATTAAACTACAACAAAACAGAACAATAGCCAGGGTACCAAAATAAGGTTCAGGACCCGCTTCAGGATGGTATTTGAATATAAATTGAAAAATGAACTTACTGGTAAACAGGTAGCCAAATGCTGAGCCAATCACAAAAGCGATCAGAAGAATACGAACAAACTCACGGTTTACCAATCCAATTATTTGCATGACAGAAGCCCCCAACACTTTTCGCATTCCAATTTCTTTGCCTCGTTTGTCTATGTTTAATGATATCAAGGCAAACAATCCTGAGGCAGATAACAGCAAGGTAACGATAGCCAGAAAATATGCAATTGATTTAAAACCATCTGTCATACGAATTTCTTTTTCTATTAAGTCCGATTGCAGATAGGACCTGTAAGGTACATTAGGAGCTACCTGATGCCAGTCGGCCTGAAGGGACTTTGCTACCTCCGGTAACTTATCCTGACCCGATCGCACTACAACAAATTTATAATCATCCGGCTTAGCCATCCTCAATATGCACGGCGGCACAAGGTCATGTAAACCATATTCTTTATAATCGCTCACAACTCCTACGATAGTGTACCTGGCACTATCCAGACTTACCGTTTGACCCAGGGGCTGCTCCAAATTCAATTGTTTCACAAAAGTTTGGTTCACTAAGACAGATTGATCAGCTTCTGCCTCAGTGTCATAAAAGTGGCGTCCCTGCAATAACCGGATACCCATGGTATTCAGATAAGCTTTTCCACCAACCTGTGTAACCTGAGCCTGAATCTGGTTTTCAGCTATTTTAGCCTTAAGTGTGTATGAACCATCCCCAATTTGTTGAACACACCCAGCCACACTTCTAATTTCCGGATTTTGCTCAATTTTCTGTTTAAACATGGCATATTCCTGAGGATTACTGATCTCAACAACAGCTATTTCATTGATCGCATAACCAAGGTCTGCCTTCTGTTGAAACGATGCATTCTGAGACATAACAATGCCCACCACTAATGCAAAACAGGACAAACTGAACTGGGCTATTAATAAGAATCTGGTAAAGCGGTTGGAAGAGCCCAGGAATGTTTTCCCTTTAAGAATTGAAACAGGTTCAAAAGAACTAATGTAGAATGCCGGGTATAAACCTGAAAAGATTGCACACACCAAAGGAATAAGTATGAGAAAAATCCATAAACCATAATCCCGGCTAAAGTCAGGTAAAAGATCAACTCCGGTCAGTTGATTGACTGATGGTGTGAGTAAACCGACAAACACCAATGCTATTAAGGAGGCCAGGAGACAAAGAACAATGTTTTCGGCAAGAAACTGGCGGATCAACTGTCCTTTAATTCCCCCAATCACTTTACGAATTCCAATTTCTTTTAATCGGCTGCTGGCAAATGCGATGGAAATATTAGTAAAATTAAAACAGGTAATCAACAAAATAAATATCGACATAATCGCCGGAACAATTACTAGGACACCGCGGGGGTTAGATGTCAGTTGACTGCCATACACATACCCCGACATATCAATATCTGAACTCGTGGCAAGCTCAGAAAAAGGTTGCAGATAAAAGTCTGCAATTTCCCAGTCGATTCGTTTACGATTATGAGGTTCTATGAAAGCATTGAGATCAGCAGTTACAAATCGAATTGATTTTTCGTCTTTCAGTTTTACAAATGTGGTTATCAATGAGGCATTCGACCAGTCAGTTGCTTCTGTCTTTGTACTGGTTGATTCGTTGCTAAAGGAAGTAATAATATCAAAGTGGATACTCGAATTCGCTGGAATTTTTTCCATTACAGCCCCCACTGTATAAACTTTGGAAATGTTGTCTGCTCCGATTACCGTCAGAGTCTGACCAACGGGCATTACTTTAGAAAAATATTTTTCTGCAAAAGCATCACTAATGACCACCTGGTTGGGTTGGCCGAAGCCAGATAAGTTACCTTGTTTTAATGGCAAGGTAAAAAAATCAAATAATGTCTTATCTGCGTAAAAAATACGCTCATCGAAAGTATCCTCCTGTTTTTTTACAATAACGGAGGCACTGCTAAGCCTTGCTATCCCCTCTATCCCTGAGTCTTTTTTATTGATAGCCTGGGCTAAGGGCAGCGGTGTCACACCCCACGGTTGACTATTTCCATCAATCTTACGATTACTGTTTATCCTGTAAATATTTTTAGTATTGCTATGGTTTTGATCAAAGTTTGCCCGGTAATTATAGTTGAGATAAGCCAATATACAACAAGTAATGGCAAAGCCGAGACCCATCACATTGAGGATAACATACACTTTGTTGCGTTTAAGAACCCGAAAGGCGATTTTTAAGTAATTTGTGAACATAACGATAATTAAATTTAACAGTGATTGCCGGAACAGATCGAGAAATGAGTGATGGGCTTACCCTTGTTATTTTATTCCCAACTATCATGCCATCGCTCTGAAACAAGCCCTGAGGGGGCTTTAGAGTTTTTTGTCCGTTTTTTCTGTTCGGAAACGGACATTTGTGTCCGTTTTTAAAGTTAAAAATAATAGAATTACAGTCTTAAAAAACGAAGATTTCGCTGATTCTCGAAAGGACCAGGTACGAAAATCTTTTGATACAGCAATAGGTTCTGAAAATTTTGAAATAAAGGAATGGATTTTATGCTTACCATACAGTTTCGA
>NZ_DLHM01000005.1:1004450-1078904 GCF_002483205.1 Flavihumibacter sp. UBA7668 | reverse complement strand
CTCCCAAGCGGGGCGCAAAGATAAAGGCAGAATGCATTGATTTCCAAATAAGTTTGATCCTATAAAAACCAAAAAATCACCAAACCAGCCACCAGCAAGGTTTTGCCAATTAATATATTTTTGAGGGTAATATTTGACAGGACAGAAAGGCTAATTAAAATAGCCTTCCGGGTAGTTGACTTTCTCCAAAAACAACCCATGCGGAGGTACCGCAAAATCGGCCCTGGTACAATCCCTGGCTTCAATGATTGCCCTGAATTCATGCAAACCGATCCTGCCACGGCCCAATTTCAACATGGTGGCCGTTAAAGCCCGAACCATTCCCCGCAAAAACCGATTTCCCTTCACATAATACTGCAGATGGCCTTCTTCCGTCAGTGTCCAGATACTCTCATCCAGGCGGCAGATAAAGGTTTTCACCTGGGTATTCCGTTTACTGAAACTGGTAAAATCCTGGTACTCCATCAAAATCCCGGCTGCCTGCTGCATTAATCCAAAATCAAGCTGATACGGAAAATAATAGGCCCGATCCCTGTTAAACGGATCCTTATCCCGATAAATATGATAGCGATACTCCCTGCTAACCGCATCAAATCTGCTGTGTGCGGTATCCGGCATTTCCTGCAGCGACCGTATGGCAATATCCGGCGGCAGCAGAGCATTCAGGTTATACAACAACCGCTCTTTCAACTCCCCATCACTATCAAAATGGAAATAATTCTGCAGCGCATGAACACCCGCATCTGTTCGGGAAGATCCGGTTAATTCAACCGGCCGGCGCAGCAGGGTCTGCATCGCCTTCTCCATTTCCGACTGAACCGTCTTAGCATTTTCCTGTCGCTGGAAACCGGCATAGGCGTTTCCCATATAACTCAGTTCCAAAAAATATCGTTTCATTCAGCCCTTCATTTTTCTTTGGGGATTTCAATTTCAACCCGTTCTACCCGGCCATTTTCGGTTATTTCATAAACCAGGACCCAAAACCCGTCCTTTTCCATCTGACTCACCATCTGAATGGATGGAGCCGCCGGAACCGGGGCCGGCCTGGAATAAAGTATGGCCGTATCATTTACTACTTTGGAGAGCTGCAGAGCAAAGGCATCGGTCCGTTTTTGCATTCCGGTAAACCGGTTCTCGGCCCTGCCAAGGCGACGGATATTTACCAGTTCATCCAACCGGTAATCATAGAGCCGCCACCCTTCGCCATTCACCCTTCGTAGCAGCCAGCCCGTCTCAATTCCTGAATTAGGAATAGTAAATACAAATGCTGCCGCTGCCTGTCCGGGAAATCCAAGCACCAAATCACCTTTAATTCCGGTTAATGGAGCAAGAATTAAAAAACCCTCCGGAGCAGACAAATAAAGGCTGTCCTTACTTCTCACATAAAAGGGTTGTCCGGTTTCTGATTCAATATATAAGTAACCCGATTCCTGTGCTTCAACAGCCAGAACGCCCAATAAACCAAAAAGAAATAGAAAAAAACTCCGCATTGAACCGGGAAATTAGGTATAAATCCAGTTAAACCCGCCGTTCTTCATTTTGAGGGATTTTTATGATGTCTATTGAAAGCGATCGAATAAATTTACCCGGTAAAATATACGTATGAAAAAAGGATTACTGCTCTCTTTTTGCCTGATGGCCTTATTGGGCGCCGATGCACAGGAAGATTCCAAACAGGAAGATGCCGCCCAAAAGATCTATCGGGAAACGCCGGCCCGCATCAATAACCTGGTACATACCAGTCTGGATGTTCAATTCGATTACAGCAAAGCTTATCTTAACGGTAAAGCCTGGATTACCCTTCAGCCTCATTTTTATCCAACCGACTCGCTGACACTGGACGCCAAAGGAATGGAGATTAAAACCGTGGCATTGTCCTCCGGCACTAAAAACAGTCCGTTGAAATACCAGTACGACGGAATGGCCTTGCGCATTCAACTCAATAAAACCTATACCAACAAAGAAAAATACACGATTTATATTGATTATATCGCCAAACCCAATGAATTAAAAGTTCAGGGAAGTGCAGCCATTACCGATGCCAAAGGCTTATACTTTATCAATCCAACCGGAGAAGACAAAAACAAACCCACCCAAATCTGGACACAGGGAGAAACCGAAGCCACTTCTGTATGGTGCCCAACAATTGATCGGCCCGGACAAAAAACTACACAGGAAATCAAGATGACGGTTCCTGAGAAATACGTTACACTTAGTAATGGGAAACTGGTTTCACAAAAGAAAAACACCAATGGAACAAGAACGGATCATTGGAAGATGGACCTGCCGCATGCACCTTACCTCTTCTTTATGGGCGTGGGCGATTACGCTGTTGTGAAAGAATCCTACAAGGGAAAAGAAGTGAGTTATTATGTAGAAAAAGAATATGCTCCGGTAGCCAAAAAAATATTCGGACATACACCGGAGATGATGGCATTTTTTGCAAAAGTTACCGGCATAGAATACCCCTGGGTCAAATATGCGCAGATTGTTGGCAGAGATTATGTTAGCGGCGCGATGGAAAATACGACCGCTACCCTTCATCAGGAAAGCGCACAGCAGGATGCCCGTGAACTGGTTGATGGTAACCGATGGGAAGATGTTATCGCGCATGAATTATTCCACCACTGGTTTGGTGATTATGTAACGGCAGAAAGCTGGAGCAACCTCACCCTGAATGAGTCTTTTGCAGACTATAGCGAAACACTTTGGAATGAATACAAATATGGAAAAGATGCCGGTGCCGCCGCTTCTTATTCAGCCATGGAAGGATACCTGGCGAATCCGGAAAATGCATCCAAAAATCTGGCCCGTTATCATTACCATGATAAAGAAGACATGTTCGATGCCGTTAGTTATCAGAAAGGCGGAAGAATTCTTCATATGTTGCGTACTTATCTCGGTGATAGTGCATTCTTCAAATCACTCAATAAATATTTAACAGATAACCGTTTTAAATCGGCAGAAGCACATCAACTGCGACTTGCGTTTGAAGAGATCAGCGGAAAAGACCTGAACTGGTTTTTTAATCAGTGGTATTTTGGAAGTGGGCATCCAAAGCTTGAGATCAGTTATGCCTACAACGACGCTGCCGGTACTGCAACTGTTTACATAAAGCAAACACAGGAAGGCGATAAGGTTTTCCAGTTACCGATGGCTATTGATGTGTATGAAGCCGGCAAGAAAACACGTTATCAGGTGATGGTAAGCAATCGTGCAGACAGCTTTCAGTTCAATTATAAAAAACGTCCGGATCTTATAAATGTGGATGGCGATAAAGTATTACTTGCAGAGAAAAAAGACGACAAAACACTGGAGCAGTTTGCCTATCAGTACAAACATGCCGGTAACTATCTGGACAGAAGAGAAGCTATTGAGTTTGCAAAAGAACAACAAGGGCAGGCGCTTGCACAATCCATTCTATTGGAGTCTTTGAAAGACCCCTATCATGGATTACGCACACTGGCTTTGCAATCACTGGATCTCAAAAATGCCGCTATCAAAACAGCAGCCGAAAAAAGCATTGCAGAGATGGCAGCAAAAGATCCAAAAGCTACGGTGAAAGCGAAAGCTATTGGCTTACTGGCCTCCTACAGCAATGATGCTTACACTGCGATTTATAAAAAAGGAGTTACCGATTCTTCATACTCTGTTGCCGGAGCATCTTTAACTGCATTGATTGAGCGGGATAACAGCTTTGCCGTTGATGCAGCAAAAAAAATGCTGACGCAACCGGTTAAAGGAAGCCTGATTCCTGCACTAACCAATATTGCAGCAAAAAACAATATTGCCGAAGCAGTTGCACCGATTAATGAAGCATTTGGCCGTATGCCTTTGTCTCAGGAAAAGCTGGAACTACTGGAACCTTTTGCAAGATTACTGGCTGGCACCAAAGATGCCAATCAGGCAAAAACAGGGGTTGATCATATTGTAAAGTTCAGAGAAGGAATTCCCGCGCAATACCGTACGCAAATCGATCCCTTTATCAATAACATGATTCTGCAGAGTATTCAGCAGGCCTGGCAGAAAAACACCGGTGCCGAAGCAACTGATGTGGTTGAATACATTAAGGCCGCGAGAAGTGGAGAGAAGAAGGGGTTTTAGGAAGTGGGAAGTGGGAAGTGGGAAGTGGGAAGTGAAAAGTGAAAAGTAAAAAGTAAGAAAGGCTGCGCCGGTGAGGCGCAGCCTTTTTATTTCTCATTTAATTCGATTTCCAACGGAAAAACACACTCTCACCCTTCTCCGTTGTCTCCTCTTCCTCCTTTTCCTCCTTTTTCTCCCTTTTCTCCTCTCCCACTACCAGTCTCCGCCTGCGCCGCCGCCGCCAAAGCCGCCGCCACCGAAACCGCCAAAGCCGCCGCCGCCGCCGCCGCCGCCGAAACCTCCACCGCCACCGCCGAAGCCGCCGGGGAAAATAACCGGCGGACCGCCATTCCAGCCTCTATAGCCACGGCGACTCAACATACCACCGCCACCACGACCGCCGCCGCCACGGGAGCTGAAAAGGATCACCATAATTATGATAAAAACAATCAGTCCAACCGGAATTCCTTTACCTCCTTTGCCACGATCCCGATAGCCTTCCGGCGCCTTGTATTCCCCTGCGGCTGCTTTAATAAGGGCATCCGTTGCTTCATCCAACGCACGGTAATAATTCCCGGATTGAAGGTGAGGAATCATTTCACGGTCTACAATTCGCTTGGCAATAATATCGGGGATCGCACCTTCCAGGCCATAACCAGGTGCGATATAAACTTTCCGTTTTTCCTGTCCGTCATTACCGGTAGAAACTAATACTACAACGCCATTATTAAATTCTTTTCCACCTATACCCCATAGCCTGCCCAATTCTGTTGCATAATCGTTCGGCTCCAATCCATTTAAGGTTTTAACCAATACAATTGCAATCTGATTGGACGTGGTATCATCATAGGCCACCAGCTTTGCCTCCAGTGCTGCCACCTGATCGGGCGTCAGCAATTGAGCAGCATCATTTACCAATCTCGGGGGATTGGGCTTGGGTAAGACACGATCCTGCGCTGTCAGAGACAGCGAAACAAAGAGCAGGATTACCCAGGCTAATAATTTATTCATAATTCATTAGGTGCTTAATGACCAAAAATGATGTCATCAGGCAATTCATTTTTATCCGTGGTGGATTTGTAGGGAAAATGCGTACTTAATAATTGGCCAATATCATGAATGGCATATATCAATCCATCAGCATAGGCATTATTGCGGAAATGATTGACCACCATACTGATTTCTGTTTTCCAGAAATCCGGTCCGGCTACAGCATGAATGCCATCATCCCCCCAAATAGCCACCTGATGATCTTTGGAAGCGATATAAATCAGCACTGCATTTCGCTCCTGGGTATGATCCATTTGCAAAGTCCAGAATAATTCTGCAGCCCGATCCATCGGATTGACATATTTACAGCGGCTTTCAACGAAAACCCTGATTTCACCACTGGTCATTTTTTCCGCCGTCCGAATAGCGTCCAGTACTCTGGCAGCTTCATCATGCGTAAAAAAGCGGGTTTTGCGTTTCAGGAAAAAAAATGCCATCAGCCTTAATTAAAATTGAACCTTTGGAGCATTCTCAGAACCAGGATCAGCTTTGAATCCTTCTTTCACGGAGAAGCCAAACATTCCTGCGAAAATATTATTAGGGAAGCGGCGAACAGAACTGTTGTATTCCTGCACCGCAGCGTTGAAGTCGTTTCGGGAAACTTTTATTCTGTTTTCTGTGCCTTCCAATTGTGCCTGAAGATCACGGAAGTTCTGATTGGCTTTCAGATCAGGATAGTTTTCCACTACTGCCAGCAAGCGACCTAATGCACTTGATACGCCGGCCTGCGCCTGTTGGTATTCGGCCAGTTTTTCAGGAGTTATATTGGTAGGATCAATTTGTACGGAAGTAGCTTTTGAGCGGGCTTCAATAACCTGTGTCAATGTTTCCTGCTCGAAGTTTGCAGCACCTTTTACAGTGTTTACCAGGTTTGGAATCAGATCTGCCCTGCGCTGGTAATCACTTTGCACATTGGCCCATTTGTTTTTTACATTTTCATCCAGGGAAACCATGCTGTTGTATCCACTGCAGGCACGGAAACCAAATAATACAAGAGCACCAAGAACAATAATCAGGATCAAATTTTTTGAATTCATGGCAGAGAGTTTATATATATAATTAAATGTACAATAATCCAGACAAAAAAAAGGAGCACCGGGTTGGATGCTCCACTAAAAATAATTTGAGTGAAGGCTTAACTATTGATGGCAGCAATGCCGGGCAATACTTTTCCTTCAAAATATTCGAGCATGGCTCCACCACCTGTGGATACATAACTAACTTTATCCGTATAGCCGAACTGATTCACAGCAGCAACAGAATCACCCCCACCAACAAGTGAAAAAGCCCCTTTTTCCGTTGCTTCGGCTACTGCATCAGCAATGGCTTTGGTACCAGCCTGAAATTTTTCCATTTCAAACACACCCATCGGGCCATTCCAAAGAATGGTTTTGGAAGCCAGGATTACTTCAGCAAAACGTTTACGGGCATCCGGACCAATATCAAGTCCCATCCAGCCGGCAGGAATCTGATCACTTGGTGCAGTTTGCGTAGCTGCATTGGCATCAAATTTATCGGCTGCAATGGAATCGGCTGGCAAATGAATAGACACGCCTTTCTTCTTTGCTGTTTCCAATAAAGCAGCGGCCATTTCAAGGCGATCTTCTTCACAAAGAGAATTGCCGATTTCGCCACCCATTGCTTTTTTAAAGGTATAGGCCATTCCACCACCAATGATGATATCAGTGGCACGTTCCAGCAGATTTTCGATGATCAGGATTTTGTCGGACACTTTTGCACCACCTATGATGGCAGTAAACGGACGTTCTGCCTTATGCAATACTTTTTCGGCACTCTTCACTTCTCCTTCCATTACCAGGCCGAAGAACCGTTTATCGCGTGGGAAAAATTCAGCAATTACTGCGGTAGAAGCATGCGCACGGTGCGCTGTTCCAAACGCATCATTTACATATACATCACCCAGCTTCGCCAGCTTTTCTGCAAATCCTTTATCACCTTTTTCCTCTTCTTTATAAAAACGCAGGTTTTCCAAAAGTAAAACCTGTCCGGGTTGAAGTGATCCTGCCTTTTGCATCGCTTCATCACCAATACAATCATTGGCAAAATCAACCGGCACATCGAGTAATTGACTCAGGTGAGCAACAATATGTTTCAGTGAATATTTATCAGTTGGACCATCTTTTGGTCGGCCGAGATGGCTCATCAGGATGACAGAACCGCCATCCTTCAGGATTTTTTTAATAGTTGGAACTGCTGCCCGCATGCGGGTATCATCTGTAATTTCAAAAGAAGCATTCAGAGGCACGTTGAAATCAACGCGAATGAGTGCCTTTTGACCAGCATAAGAATGTTGATTAAATTGGCTCATACAAGAATTCTGGAAGTAAAAATAAAAGCGGGCAGAACCCGCTTTAGTCTGTTTATTTGGAAATAAGTCCGGCGAAATATTTTACTGTGCGAACCAGTTGGCTCACATAGCTCATTTCGTTATCGTACCAGCTGGTAGTTTTTACCAATTGCTGATCGCCCACCGTAATTACTTTGGTTTGCGTAGCATCGAACAGGGAACCGAAGCTGATGCCAATTACATCACTGCTCACGATTTCGTCTTCGGTATAACCGAAGCTTTCGTTGCTGGCAGCTTTCATGGCACCGTTTACTTCTTCGAGTGTAACTTTTTTACCCAGCACAACCGTCAGTTCGGTTAAGGAACCGGTGATGGTTGGAACACGCTGTGCGCCACCGTCGAGTTTACCTTTTAATTCAGGTAAAACCAGTCCGATTGCTTTTGCAGCACCGGTACTGTTTGGAACGATGTTGGCAGCGGCGGCTCTTGCACGGCGAAGATCACCTTTTGCATGGGGTGCATCGAGTGTATTCTGATCATTCGTGTAAGCGTGTACGGTAGTCATGCTTCCGATGGTGATGCCGAAAGAATCATTCAGCACTTTTGCCATTGGCGCCAGACAGTTGGTAGTACAGGAAGCGCAGGAAATGATTTCTTCAGAACCATCCAGAATAGCATGGTTTACATTATACACGATGGTTTTCAGATCACCTGTTGCAGGGGCAGAAATCACCACGCGTTTTGCACCGGCTTTCAGGTGGGCTGCTGCTTTGTCTTTATCGGTAAAGAAACCGGTACTTTCAATAACAACATCCACTCCGTGAGAACCCCAGGGAATTTGAGCCGGATCTTTCTGTGCATATATTTTAACCTCATCGCCATTAACGATGATGGCATCCTGCGTAGCTTTTACGTCGGCATCAAATCGACCCTGTGCGCTGTCATATTTCAGCAGATGCGCCAGTACTGCCGGAGAAGTCAGGTCATTGATAGCAACCACATCAATTCCTTCCATGTTATAAATCTGGCGATATACCAGACGTCCAATCCTTCCGAATCCGTTGATGGCAACTTTTACAGTGCTCATAATGGTTTAGTTTGTGTTTTACTTTTAATGAATGAGGCGCTAAGTTAACGCATAGCAGGGGGAAGAAAAATTTTGAAAAAATTTTTGGTAGAAATATTGCACTCCCTATCTTTGCACTCCCAAAAGGGAAATGCCGCGTTGGTCAATCGGTTAAGACGCATCCCTTTCACGGATGAATGACGGGTTCGATTCCCGTACGCGGTACGAAAAAAGAGCTGAAATTTCAGCTCTTTTTTGTTTTTATCCGGGTTCAGATTATATCCGTCAGAAACCGTTTTTTGTTCCCCTTTTTATTCATCCGGCTTCATCCCTCTTCCTGATTTCATGACTTCCCCGACAGCATACCTATAGTATATTGAATACATAGTGCTAAAACAGTCATTTTTCATTCTTTCTCCATTCATCCTCCATTAAGTCTCCATTAATCATTGATTTCTAAATGATAGTTTAATGAAGAATTAATGTACATATATTGTATATATACTATATTTTGGCTATATTGACACTAAACCATCCATCCATGAAAGTAACAGGTAACCCCCTTCTGACCGGGGCATCGGGAAAAATCGGCAATCTGGTTGTAAAGCAATACCAGGACAAAACAGTGATTACCACCGTACCGGACATGTCTCGCAGAAAATTATCTCCCAAACAAAAAGAGAACAATGAACTAATGAGCATGGCCATTATCGTTGCCAAGAGCTATAAAGCAGATCCCCGGCTCAAACAGCGTGCCTGTGAGATACTGCAGGTACCGCCAAATAAAGTGTTTCGTGCCATTGTAAAACATTTCCTGCTTTCAAAAGGAGAAGGAAATTTATTTGAAGAAACGGAACAGGAAAAACTGGACAAAAAAACGGCAACCGCTTTAAAAAAAATCATTCGTACGGAAATTCCCGATGCCGAGGCCTATCTGTTCGGTGATCGTGCAAAAGGTGTTCATACCACACAAAGCGATTGGGATCTGCTCCTATTAACCACCCGAAATTATTCTTCGGCAATCAAATGGAAATTGCAGGAGAATTTGCTGAACTACACCTTGCAGCAGGGTACCCGTGCAACTATTTTACTGGTACCCCATACCAAATGGGAAACCGCACCGGAGTATGAATTACTCAGAAAAAGAGTACAGGATGAGTTGGTAACGCTGGGCAGTTAAGCTTTTTAAAAAAGCTGCTTTATTTGGCTGCTCTCAGATAAGGTGAAGGCCAGGTTATTTCTTCCCCCAGTTCAGCAGCCGCATGTAAGGCAAAATAAGGATCCCGTAACATTTCACGGGCTAATAAAACCAAATCAGCTTTTTCTGAACGGATGATTTCATCTGCCTGCACAGCGGTTGTAATTTGCCCAACTGCTGCGGAAAGCATTCCTCTTTCTTTAACCGCAGTTGCGAAAGGAACCTGATATCCGGGGCCGGTTGGAATTTTAACTCCACCCATATTCCCTCCTGAAGAACAATCCATCAGGTCAATGCCCCATTTTTTGGCATGATCGGCTAATTGCAGGGTATCTTCCAGCTTCCAACCATTTTCTACCCAATCAGTAGCAGAAACGCGTAAAAACAAAGGCAGGTCAGCCGGCCAAACCTCCTGAACAGCAGTAACCAGTTCTTGCAGGAACCGAATCCGGTTCTCAAAGCTGCCACCATATTTATCTGTTCTTTTGTTCGACAGAGGTGATAAAAACTGATGGATTAAATAGCCATGTGCTGCATGTATTTCAAGCAGTTGAAATCCCGCTTCTTTCGCTCTCCCTGCAGCTGCTTTGAAATCCTGAATGAGCTCCTGAATGGCTTCGATAGAAAGTTCGACCGGTTCGCGTTCCTTATCTGCAAATGCAATGGCGGAAGGGGCCACTGTAGTCCATCCTCCTTCCTCCAGACTCAATTGCAAACCGCCTTTCCAGGGCAAATTACAGGAGGCTTTTCTGCCTGCATGTGCCAATTGAATACCGGCAACAGCACCCTGCTGCTGAATAAAATCCACGATGTTTTTAAGCGGTCCAATCTGTTCATCTTTCCAGATTCCCAAACAACCAGGCGTGATCCGGCCTTCCGCACGTACTCCTGTTGCTTCCATAAGTACCAGTCCGGCTCCGCCAACAGCTCTTGCCCCCAAATGAACCAGGTGCCAGTTATTGGCGAAACCATCCAGGGCTGAATATTGACACATGGGAGAAACAGCGATTCTGTTTTTGATAGTAACCGACTTTATAGTTAAGGGAGAAAATAAATTTGCCATATGTATAAATTGCTATGGTAATATAACCACAGCGTTTCAATTTGGTTGAAAGAAAAAGGCCGGTAGAAACCGGCCCTTGAAAAACAATACTACACATGTTGCAATTTTCGGGCATACTGCAATAACTTTTGTTTCAGGTCTTCCGGGCGGAAAGGCTTGGGTATAAAGTCATTAAAGCCCTTATCAATTAAATCGGCCTGCATATGGTCATAGACCGCAGCAGTAAACGCGATAATAGGAATATCCTTTTCTGTTTTTCGGATATAGGCAACAACGCCCGTGCCGTCTAATTCAGGCATTTCAAGATCTACCAGCAAAATGTCGGGTTTTTTTTCACTATAAAAACGGACCGCTTCCAATCCATTTACAGCCTCAATAACATCCGCATTCCACTTCGCAAGGAATCGTTTTACCACCATCATGTTGATTGGATTATCCTCTGCTACCAGCACACTGATTCCGGAAAGATCTTCGAGCCGAACTTCTTTTACTTCTTCAATATAACTCTGCCGTTCCGTTTCCAAAGGCAGCGTAACGGTAAAACTGAAGGTGCTGCCTTTGCCAGGTTCACTTTCAACGGAAAGATCACCGCCCATTTTCTGCACGATATAATGGCTGATAGCTAACCCTAAGCCAGAACCGCCATACTTACGGGTTGTTTCAAGATCTGCCTGATAAAATTTATCGAAAATCCGATGTTGTTTATCTTTTGAAATCCCAATGCCTGTATCCAATATTGAAAAACGCAGGGTTACATTATTACTTCTGCGCATCAGAATCTTCACTGCCATGCTGATGGTTCCTTTATCCGTAAACTTGATGGCATTCGATAAAAGATTATTCAGGACCTGCTGTAGGCGAAGTTCATCTCCAATGATATCAATTCCTAAAACTGAGGAGATATCTGCCTGAAACATGAGATTTTTTTGCCTAACCGGGTTTTCAAAAACAGTCACCACTTTTTCAAGGAAATCACTCAGATTAAACGGTTCCTTGTTGAGTTCCATTTTATCCGCCTCCAGCTTGCTATAATCCAGGATATCATTCACCAGAGTAAGCATATGTTCAGAGGAATGCTTCAGCACATCCAGCATTTGCCGCTGGCTGTTGAGATGATATTCCTGATGAAGCAGATTGGTAGTTCCAATAATTGCATTTAAAGGTGTACGAAGTTCATGGCTCATATTACTCAGGAACCTTGACTTCACTCTAGCAGCGCGCTCCGCTCTTTCTTTTGCTTTGAGCGTTTCCACTTCCGCAATTTTCACCTCAGTAATATCCAGGATACTCATTTTAGCATACTTACATTTCTGGTGTTCGAACACCACGATGTTAACATAGGCAAAAATTGGCCGGCCTTCCACATCGGAGAATTCCATATTGCCAAACCAGGGAGAATGAGACTGATAGGGTTCCTTACTGAATGCATTCAATCTTTTCCCGGATTCTTCGCCCAGGATAGACTCCACCGCAGTTAGCGTGATCCCTTCTTTTGAACGGATAGCAAACAATTCCAATGCTCTTTTATTACAATCTGAAATCAATTGTGTGTCGAGATCAATAATAAAAATTGCATCGAGAGAGGTATTAAAAATGGTATCGCCTAAATTTTTCTCACCCAGTATATCTTCTTCCTTTTTATTGAGTGCTTTCAAAATGGAAAAAGCTACCAGTCCGGTTAACAAAAGAGACAGAGTAAGATTAATCCGAAGGTTATAGATATAATGAGATTGCTGAACCAGGTTTCCGCTTCCATTGTTGGGGGAGATGATAAACGCTATTCCAAAAAAAGTAAGTGTTGCGATTTCTGCAATAATAAGGTCTTTACTGATTTTGGTATCAATCAGAAATATCATGGCAAAAATCACCGGGAAATAATAGAGATACACGCCGGATTTTATACCAACGAAATAACTCACTACCAGCACACCGGCATTAAAACTGATAATTACCACCCATTTAGCAAATTCCTGGCGGTTATACAAGCGGAGAAAATAGGAGAAAAAAAGCAGGGAGCAGACCATCAGACAGGCAAATGCCGCCATATATTCCTTCATAATGGTACAAAGGATCATATTGAGACCAGCCACAACAATGCCAACCTCTGTCAACGTTTTCAGAGGGGAGGCAGGCAGGTTCTCTTGCCGGTGGTAGAGATCTTCCGCTAATTTTTCCCAATATCTCACTACACCGGATAATATGTTGGTACGATTCATCGTTTTCGTTTTGGTAGTCGGAGATTTTATCTGCCTATCAAACGTACCGAGTAATTAAAAAATTGTACCCTATGCAAGCCATTTCGGACACTGTGTTCCAACTCAGTAGCCAGTTTGACGGCATGTTCCTGCTGGAAATGCACGACAATGACCTGGCCGCTATTTCAGACATCTTCATTACCTCCCATCAGCAACTTGCTGAAGAATCGGCCAAATATTTCTGGCTGGCAGAAAACGGAGAAATCACCGAACTAAAACGTAGAGTACACTTAGTAAAACCACTATGGGGATACTGTGGATTGTCCGAATTCCAGGAAAAGTTTCAGCAAATGGAAAATTTTTTCAGCGGTAACCCAACAATAAACGAGGCGCTTATACGACTTGAAGAAGAAAAACCGTTTATACTGGAAGGACTGGAGCTGATCAGACAGGAAGCAATCAAAATTCAGGAATATTTAAAACAATAATGGTCATGAAATTTACAGCTGTTATCGTAGAAGATCTTTCCGTTGCTGCAGATGTATTACAGAAATACTGCATTAAAAGCGGTAAGATTAATGTAGTACATACTTTCAAATCAACAGAAGAGGCCATACCGTTTTTATCAGAGAATGCAGTGGATGTGCTGTTCCTGGACATTGAGATGCCCGGTGCCAATGGATTCAGTCTGCTTGATCAGATGCAATATCAACCACAGGTAATTCTTACGACATCCAAAACGGAATATGCGTTTGATGCCTTTGAATACAGTGTTATTGACTTTCTGCGCAAGCCATTCAGTTACCAGCGTTTTATTCAATCGCTGGATAAATTAAAACCGGTGAACGAAAAGAAAGAAGAAGTTGAAGAGATGTCGCATGTGTTTATCAAGAGTGATGGCAAACTGATTCGCCTGAATAACGACGATATATTATATATTGAAAGCATGGGCGACTATGTGAAGTTTATCACGAATGATAAAAAAATAATCAGTCACAATACTATCAAGGCATTGACAGAGAAAATCAATCCGGATGTTTTTTGTAAGGTGCACCGGTCGTATATCATTAATATGAATAAAATTTCTGATATCAGGGATAATACCCTGTATATCGCGAATGCCAAAATACCGGTAAGCAAAGCCAATCGCAGCACTGTAATGAGCCGTATTAAAATTGTTTAAATCCGGTTTATCGAATAAAATTTTCCATTAATCGACAAAAGGATAAAGCTGGGCGAATCAATTTCTGAAGCAGGAAAACAGTTCAGATATTTGTATTCATAAGCAAACAGTCTAGTCCACTGTCTGATATCCGGAAAACCATCCTGTTTATCGTCTGGTTAAAATCTTGTTCCCCGCCTGTCCAGCGGGGAAACTTTTTAGGTGAAAGGTGAAAGGTGAAAGGTGAAAAGATAGAGGGGAGAAGTGAGAGGTGAAAATCTAAGGAGATGTTTCTTCTCCTACTTTTTCTCCTTTTTCTCCTTCTTCTCCAGCCAGCTTTTCAATTGTTCGCCGATTACCATGGCTTCCACGAGAAATCCATCGTGGCCGTAATTGGAGTCGATTTCGATAAAGTTGGCGGAGGGAATAGAATTGGCAATTTTAACTTGTTCTGCAATCGGACAAAGTAAATCACTCGAAACACCCATCACAAGGGTTGGTTGTTTGATTAAAGCAAGTGTTTCTTCAAGGGTGGGTTTTCTGCCACGGGCAATATTGTGACTATCCAGGGCTTTTGTAAGAATCCAGTAAGATTGGGCATTAAATCGGCTAACCAGTTTTTCGCCCTGATAGCGCATATAGGAAGCTGCTTTAAATCCATCTATTTTCTCCAGATCTTCTTCTTTCTGTTGTTCCGACATAGCGGTATAATTGCGATAGGTCAGCATGCCAATGGCGCGGGCCGCTTTCAATCCGGCTGCTCCTGCCTGCGGGTGTTCTTCGCGCCAGCTGGAATCTGCTTCAATTGCCAGGCGCTGGGATTCATGGATGGCAATTCCCCAGGGACTTTCAGAAGCAGAAGTAGCGATTAGAAATAATTTCTGGATAACTGAGGGTTCCATCAGGGCCCATTCAAGCACCTGATACCCACCCATACTGCCTCCCATAAGCAGGTAAATCTCAGATAAACCAAGATGATTTCGTAAAAGAATATGCGCATTTACCAAATCACGGATGGTGAGCTGGGGGAAATTCATATAATAAGGCTGGCCGGTTGTTGGATTAATGGAAAGAGGACCGGTGCTTCCATAACAGGAACCCAGAATATTGGCACAAACAATGAAATATTCATCCGGATTAATGGTGGCACCCGCACCAATCAGTCCAGGCCACCAGGCTTCCGCATCCGCATTGGCTGTTAATGCATGGCAAACCCAGATCACATTGGATTTGGAGGCATTCAACCTACCATAGGTATGAAATACGATCTCCAATTCCTCCAAAACGGCACCACTTTCCAGGGTAAATGGCAGGGGCGATACAAAACGATGCTGCATAACTGCAAAATAAACGCTCCCACCGTTACCTTTGTACGAATTGAAAAAAAAATAAAGGTTTATGATTAAAATAGATGTAATCCGGACTTCAGGGGATTATGGCTTTGAAGCTACTGATGCCAATGGGCATACTATTCGTATAGATACCAGTCCGGAAACGGGAGGTACCAATTACGGCGTTCGTCCGATGCAACTTCTGCTAATGGGACTGGGTGGTTGCAGTGGTATAGATGTGATTAGCATTCTGAAGAAACAGCGCCAGGAAATCAGCTATTTTGATATGCATATTGAAGCAGAACGGGAAACCGGGAAAGAGCCGGCCTTGTGGAAAGCAGCTAAAATCATTTTTACGCTCGGGGGTACTATTGATGAAGACAAAGCAAAACGGGCAGCTCAACTATCTATGGATAAATATTGTTCGGTTGCAGAAACCCTTCGCAGAGGTGGTTGTGAAATCAGCTATGAGGTTAGAATTAAAGCATAATTGAAAGAAGCATGAAACATCCGATATCGAAAGTGATTCGTACCCAGATTGACCGTACTGATGAAATGGAGCATTCTCAGCCCCTGTTTTTGACCAGTAGTTTTTGTTTTGATGATGCTGAAGATATGCGCGCCGCCTTTGCGGATGAAACGGATGATAATATTTACAGTCGGTTCAGCAATCCGAATGTGCAGGAATTTGTGGATCGCATGTGTGCGCTGGAAGGAACCGAAGCTGGTTTTGCCACGGCATCCGGCATGAGTGCGATATTCGCGAGTTTCATGAGTTTTTTGAAACAGGGCGATCACCTGCTTGCCTGCAGGAGTATTTTCGGAAGCACGCATACGGTTATTACCAAATATTTACCCAAATACGGAATAGAGCACAGCTATGTGGATGCTGCAGATATCCAGAGCTGGGAAGCGGCCATCCGGCCGACTACCAAAATGATCTATCTGGAAACACCCACCAATCCGGCTTTGGAAATCATTGATCTGGAATCGGTAAGAAAGCTGGCCGATAAATACGGATTACTGGTTAATGTAGACAATTGTTTTGCAACGCCGGTTAACCAGCAACCGGCTGAATGGGGAGCCGATCTCATTATACATTCGGCTACCAAATGGCTCGATGGCCAGGGCCGTGTATTGGGAGGTATTGTTCTTGGTAAAAAAGAACTTATCAAAGAAGTGTATCTGTTTTGCAGAAGCACCGGTCCTTCTTTATCGCCCTTTAATGCCTGGATATTAAGTAAGAGTCTGGAGACATTGGAAGTACGGATGGACAGACATGCCTCGAATGCATTATATCTTGCCGAAAAACTAAATGGACATGCCAAATTGTCCTGGGTAAAATATCCTTTCCTTCCGCATCATCCGCAATATGAAATTGCAAAAAAACAGATGCAAAACGGTGGTGGAATTGTTTGTTTTGAATTAAGTGGTGGAATTGATGCCGGCAGAACCTTCCTGAATTCACTCAAAATGCTTTCTCTTTCAGCCAATCTGGGTGATACCAGGTCGATTGCATCACATCCGGCCAGCACCACGCATGGAAAATTAAGCGAATCAGAACGGGCAGCTGTTGGTATCAGTGCCGGACTGATCCGCATTTCTGTTGGCCTTGAAAACAAGGAAGATATTCTGGACGATATTTTACAAGCGCTGGCATTAACTTAAGCCAACTTCCCAATGTCTTTCCGGAATTTCAACATCTAAAAAACCTTTGTTTACCAATCGTTGTTTGAACTGTTGCTGCACTTCGTATTCGCCGTGCACGAGGAATAATTTTTTAACTGCGCGCATATCCTGACAAGCCAGCCATTGACTCAGGTCTTCATAATCGCCGTGCGCACTCATGCTTCGGATGGAGCCAATTTCTGCGTGCACTTCATGTTCAACTCCGAATATGGATACTTCTTTTTTGCCTGATAATAAGCGGGCACCCAGAGAGCTTGGTTCACAATAGCCCACCATCAATATGCCGTTGCGGCTGTTTTCGATATTATTACTGATATGATGTTTCACCCGGCCGGCATCCGCCATACCACTGGCACTGATAATAACACAGGGTTCATTTCTGAAATTCAGCAGCTTGGATTCATCCACCGTCTTGACATATTTCAATCCGTTAAAATGAAATGGATCAGTATCGGATTGCAGAATTTTTTGAATGGATTTATTAAAATAATGAGGATAGCCTTTAATAAGTTCAGTGGCTTCAATGCTAAGCGGACTATCAACAAAATAATCTAATTCAGGTAAGCGACGTTCCACCTCCAGCTGATTCAAAGAAAACAAAATTTCCTGCGTGCGGCCAACGCTGAAAGCGGGGATAATTAATTTTCCTCTGCGCTTAACACAAACTTTCTCGATCCATTCCAGTAAGTGATCCGGTGTGGTAACCTGAAGATCGTGCAGGCTGTTGCCATAGGTTGATTCAATAATTATATAATCTGCCTGTGGAAAGGTATCCGGTGAGCGAAGAATAATATCGCGATAACGACCCACATCACCGCTGAAGGTAACCTGTTCTGTTTTACCATTCTCTGTTATGCGAAGGTGAACGGCGGCACTTCCAATAATATGACCAACGTCTGTAAAGAGTAATTCAACGCCTTCCTCAATTTTAAACCAGGAGCCGTATTCCACTTCATAAAAGGAACCCAGTACAGCCAATGCATCTTCTTTTGTGTACAGTGGTTTTAAATAAGGCTGACCCGATGCAGCCCGTTTTTTATTGATGTATTTAACATCATCTTCCTGAATTTCAGCGGAGTCTTCCAACAGGATGGAGGCCAGGGCACGCGTAGCAGGTGTGCAATAGATTTTACCATGGAATCCATCTTTGGCCAGTTTGGGAATCAACCCACTGTGATCAATATGCGCGTGTGATAATATCAGCAAATCCACTTCAGCAGGATCAAAGCCCCAATGTCTGTTTAAGGAATCCGTTTCTTTGCCCATGCCCTGAAACATACCACAGTCGAGCAAAATTTTTCGTCCATTCTTTAAGGTAAGCAGGTGCTTGGATCCGGTAACGGAACGGGCAGCACCATGAAAGGCAATCTTCATAGTTTTTTTATTTTAAAGGACCATGTTATAAAAAATTCAGCCACTTCTTCACCGGCGGTATTTCTTCCGACAGAGCGCACTTTAATTGTTTGTGCTTCGCCTGTTTCAATAGCAGCATTTACAACTGCTTTGATTTCATCCCCCATTTCACAGGTAAATACAGTAGTGCCGGTTGCTTTTTTACTGTAATTCGCTTCCAGGTTGGTTACGAGCATGGAAACCGCAGGATTGCGTTTATAGGTGTGTGTCATTGCCAGAATTCCGGTGCTCATTTCAGCAGCCATGGCAAGGCAGGCGAAATATGTTGATTTGAAAGGATTCTGGCTAAACCACTTAAAAGGGACGGAAACCTGCGAGGAAGCTTCATCAATCTGAAGCACCCGTACACCTGAAAAATAAGCGCTGGGTAATTTCATCAGCATAAACAGGCGGAACCGAAAAGAATTCCTGACCAACCTGAGAAAGGGAGAAGTTTCCTGCATATTGCTGCTGATTGAAACCTAAGATACCAAATAAGCAGGAAATAAAATGCCGCGTCTTTCGACGCGGCAGACCAACACAACCGGACCAATTTACTGAACAATAAAAGGACCAACAATTGCAAGAACCTGTTCTTTGGTCAGGCCTTCATCAAACGCTTCCGTAGCAGCGGCAGCAGAGATATTTGTTCCGTTTATATTTACGATAGTAACACCCGCCTGTGTACTCAGCTCTTCACCATCATAACTGGCTTGTACAACCGCACCAATACCAGATTCTTTTCCGGTGATCCAGGGCTTTACATTTCCGAAATTGTTTGCTTTTCGCATGGAGCGGATATGTGCCGCGTGGCGTGCTTCAACAGAATGAATATTGAGAGCAGCAGTAAGTACATCTCCCCCACCGGTTATTTCAGCAGCGCGTCCTTTATAGGCTCTTACACCGGTATCTTCAAATGTTTGAGCAACCGCAAGGAAAGTTGCATAGTTGGTAAACACATCAGCAAAAGCACCACCAGCAGTAAAATCAAAGGCAGGTTTTGCAACAGGCGTGGCTCCTGCCGCAGTGATAGCGGTTTTCAGGAAATTAACGTGTGCCGTTTCATGGTCTCCAATTGTTTTGATTGCATTTGCCGGAGCACCTGCCGGAACCAGTGCAGTTCCTTTTGCAATACCCATGGCATAAAACTCAGCTTCCAGGTATTCCAGAGTAAGTGCATAATTAAGCACATCCAGTACCACACCTTGTGAAGGTCCGCTTTGTGCATAGGCTTTTTTAAATATGGAACCGATTAAGAAGGGCATGGCAGCCAATCCAATTTTTGCACCGATTCCTGCAAAAGATTTCATGGCAGTCCGACGATCACTCAACCGCTCTGGCAGTTCAGGATCAACTTTTTTGATTTCGTTGAAAATATGTTGGAATTGCATTTTTCTTCTTTTAAGTGGTTGATAATGGTAAGTCTGCAGAGGGCAGCTTAACGAGGCAGGTTGGATGCATTGATTTTTGTTTTCACAAATCCAGCAGCAATAGCAAGAACCTCAGCCGGCATTCTGCTGGTATCCAGACCATTACTATCAATAACCGTATTGTCGGCGAAGCTGCCATTATTGATCAGGTCACGGATATAGGCCGCATGTCTTGCTTCAACAGAAACAATTTTTCCGGCAAGGGTCAGATAATCCGGGGTGGTAATCAGTTTACCTGCGCCGTTATAGGCAGATACGCCCAGGTCTTCAAAGGCCTTTGCTGTAGCCAATACACTGTTTCTGCTGCCAAAATCAATGGAGCTAAAGTTAAATTCCAGGTTGGTAATTGCTGCATTGCCCAATGCTGTTTTAAAGAATTCACGATGGGCAATTTCATGATCGCGAATATCCGTTAGCAATGCTGTTTCCGAAGCAGTAATTCCACTGTAGGGAGATTCTGCTACTTTGGTATAAAACGCAGCTTCCAATTGTTCAAGGGCGTACGCATAATTGAGGATACCTACATCCCCGCTTCCAAGATCTACGCCCTCATTCGGCATCATACTATCATCGTCCTTATCACAGGAACTTGCAAGCACCATAATGCCTGCAGCAGCTCCTGCAATTCCAAGAAATTTTCGCCTTGAATAGGCATCAGAAGGTTTCTGGATCATACATTTCGATTTTCTGGTTAATGGATAAATCCATATACGAGAAAACCGAAAAGCCGGATTGCCTCAATTAAATTACCTGATTTCTGAGCAGGTCTTCGAAGGTATCGCGCCTGCGGATCAGCTTTGATTCACCATCCAGCAACATTACTTCGGCAGGTTTTAAGCGGGAATTAAAATTAGAGGACATTTCAAATCCATAGGCACCTGCATTATAAAATACGAGGAAATCGCCCTCCCTTACTTCATTCAGGGTGCGATCCCAGGCAAAGGTGTCGGTTTCACAAATATTACCAACAACGGTATAAATGCGATCGCTTCCATTTGGATTGGAAATATTTTTTATGCGGTGATAGGCATCGTAGAACATGGGACGGATCAGGTGATTAAAACCACTGTTCACACCAACAAACACCGTAGCAGTGGTTTGTTTGATTACATTGGCTTTTACAATGAAATAGCCTGATTCACTAACCAGGAATTTGCCCGGCTCAAACCAAACCTGCAGTTCTTTACCTGTTTCTACTTTATAGGCTTCAAACGCTTCCGCCACTTTTTGGCCAAGTAAATCGATATCCGTTTGTACATCGCCATCCTGATACGGCACTTTAAATCCGCTGCCCAGGTCAATAAATTTCAGGTTAGGGAAATGGGTAGCCAGTTCAAACATGACTTCCAGGCCTTGCAGAAATACATTCACATCTTTAATATCACTTCCGGTATGCATGTGGATGCCTTCAATATTCAGTCCGGTTGATTTCACCACCCGCTCAATATGTCTGAGCTGGTGAATGGAAATCCCAAACTTGCTATCGATATGACCGGTAGAAATTTTATAATTCCCGCCTCCCATGATATGCGGGTTAAAGCGGATACAGATGGGATAAGTTCCTTTGTATCGGGCACCAAATTGTTCAAGAATGGAAATATTATCAATATTGATGTTTACGCCCAGTTTTTTACCTTCATCCACTTCGGCAAAATCAACGCAGTTGGGGGTAAACAAAATGCGGTCTGGGGTAAATCCTGCCTTCAATCCAAGTTGCACTTCATGAATGCTGACACAATCAAGTGAAGCTCCTAAAGATTCTACATACTTGAGAATATTGATATTGCTGAGTGCTTTACAGGCATAAAAAAAACGGGCATTCACTTTACTGAAAGCCGACTGCAATTTATTGTACTGCTCACTGATTTGATTGGCATTGTACACATAAAGCGGCGTACCGTATTCCTGGGCTAACTGCACCAGTGTTTCATCTGATAAATAAGACATAATCTGGATTGCTTGCAAATTTGGCGAATATACAGCAGATCTGCCTTATTTCCTATGCCTGAGGATCTTCATCAGAACTACCATCTGCATCCTGCGCATCCTGCTCTTCTTCCTGATCATCAGCTTCCAGTAATTCTCCGGTTTCGCTTACCAGTAAAAGTTTGGCATGATCTGCGTCTTCGATGGTTTCAACCAATGTATCGGTAACTGTTTCATCATCTCCATTGGCAACATGAACCTGTCCGCCAGATAACAGGGTAGGTTCTACTATCTGGTCTGCCAATACTTCTTTGATTCTTGGTAAATCTTCCGGACCGTTTAAACCGAAATAATCCATGAAAGAGCGGGAAGTTGTATAAACAAGGGGTTTCCCCGGCATGTCTTCGTTTCTGCCGCTGATGATGATCAGTTCTTTTTCCAATAATTTCTGGATGGAATAATCTGCACTAACTCCACGGATGGATTCAATTTCACCTTTGGTGATTGGCTGCTTGTAGGCAATGATGGCCAGGGTTTCCATGGCAGCCGGACTGAGTCTTTTCAGGAATTTATCACCATTCAGCTGGGCAACCGTTTTATGGTATTCCTTTTTGGTAAGGAATTGCCAGCCACCGCCGCTGAAGCGAAGTTCAAAGGGATAAAATTCAGACTGGTATTTTTCTACAATCCCCTCAATGCCAGCTTCTATCTGGTCGAGTGTAAGTTTATCTTCCATGAAACCAAAGGCCTGATTAATCAGATCCGTCAGTTCAAGGGCACCTAATGGCTTTTCACTTGCAAAGATGAGGGCTTCTATATGAGGTATGATATGTCCGATTTCCATGGTTACTACATTTTAATGTTCATCTTGCGCACAGCTTCATATACTATTCAGCAATGAACATGCCGCAAGCTTCTCAAAAATGCTAAAACCAGGAAATGGAGTTATACACAATGTGGAAAAGCTGCTTAATTAGCCCTGTAATGCAGCAGCGCCACTAACGATTTCGGTCAATTCTGTGGTGATGGCAGCCTGACGGGCGCGGTTGTAACTGATTTTGAGTGAACGAAGCAATTCATTTGCGTTTTCAGAGGCTTTGTCCATAGCCGTCATACGGGCACCATGTTCGGAAGCATTGGCATCCAGCACGGCTTTGTATAACTGCGTATTGAGGATTTTAGGCATCAGCTCGGCAATCAGTTCTTCTTTATTGGGTTCGAAGATGAAATCGCTTTTTTTGGCATTTGGTCCGGCTTCCACTTTAGGAATGGGCAGGAAACGCTCTACCACAAAACGCTGGGTAGCCGCATTTTTAAATTCGCTGTAAACGATTTCCACCACATCAAATTCGTTGTTTTCAAACGCTTTTACAGCAGCCTGGGCACAGGCCTGCACGGTTTCAAAACGCAGATCAAGGAAAATATCTTTATACGTAGCGTCGGCCTTATAATTCACTTTAACAAAGGCTTCGTATCCTTTTTTTCCAATATTCCAGATAGAAACATTGCCCTTCGCAAATTGGGTTGGATAACGGTCAGCGATAGCTGCTTTAGCCGCTTTGATAATATTGGCGTTATACGCACCTGCCAATCCGCGATCACTGGTAATCACGATCAGGAGTACTTTTTCAACAGCACGCTCTGTTGCCAGGCTACCTCCCACTTCTCCTTCGGAATTGCTTACGATATTGGAAAGCATTTCCTGAAGTTTATTGGCATATGGACGCATCTGCAGAATGGCATCCTGGGCACGGCGTAATTTGGCTGCACTCACCATTTTCATGGCTTTGGTGATTTGCTGGGTGCTCTGAACGGATTTGATCCGGTTGCGGACTTCTTTTAATGCTCCTGACATAGTGGGATGATTTTCCTCAATTTGGCCGCAAAGGTAAAAGAAAACAGGTAAATTCAATGCAATTTCAGGGAAAATGTGCCGGTTTCAATTCCCAATGTCTTACCGTACCTTTGCCTCCCTGACAATTTGACTATAAATGATTTGTAGCACTGAAATTGACAGCTAAAACAACGCACATTTAACGAAATCTCTTAAGACAATACCCAAAACAATGTTAGGTTTTATCCAGAAATTATTTGGTGGAAGCAAATCGGAGAAAGATGTAAAGACAATCCAGCCATTATTGGCCAAAGCGAATGAGTATTTTGCTGCTTACCAATCACTTAGCAATGATCAGCTCCGTGCCAAATCCCGGGAGTTTAAAGACCGGATCCAACAGCACCTGATAGCCATAAACGAAGAAATCAGCCAGTTGACGAATCAGGCAGAAGCACTACCATTCAGTGATTTTTCAGGAAAAGACAGTTTTTACCAGGAGATCGATAAACTGAAGAAAAAAAGGAATGAACAGATTGAGGAAATTCTGAAAGAAATTGCCCCGGAAGCGTTTGCCGTGGTGAAAGAAACCGGTCGCAGGTTTAAGGAACAGTCTGTTGTTAGTTCTGCAGCAACCGACCTGGACCGTGAATTGGCGGTTAAAAAAGACTATATCAAAATTGAGGGTGATCAGGCCCATTTCAGCAATACCTGGACAGCAGGTGGCGGTACCGTAACCTGGAACATGGTACATTATGATGTACAGTTGATTGGTGGTTATGTATTGCATTCCGGTAAAATTGCCGAGATGGCAACGGGTGAAGGTAAAACCCTGGTTTCTACCCTGCCTGCCTATCTGAATGCATTAGCCGGAGAAGGGGTGCATATTGTAACGGTGAATGATTACCTGGCCAAACGTGACTCTGAATGGAATGGTCCAATTTTCGAGTGGCTGGGACTAACCGTTGACTGTATTGATAAACACCAGCCAAACAGTGAAGAGCGCAGAAAAGCCTATCAGGCAGATATCACCTATGGAACCAATAACGAATTTGGTTTTGACTACCTGCGTGATAATATGGTGCACAGTCCGGATGAAATGGTACAACGCAAACACCATTTTGCCATGGTGGATGAGGTGGATTCCGTATTGATTGATGATGCCCGTACTCCTCTGATCATTTCCGGTCCGGTTCCAAGAGGCGATGAACAACAATACCATTTGTTGAAACCACGTGTTTTACAATTGATCGAAGCGCAGAAACAGGTAGTGAATAAATTCCTGATTGAAGCGCGTAAAAAAATAGCAGAAGGGAATGATGATCCAAAAGATGGTGGTCTGGCGTTGATGCGTGCTTATCGCGGCTTACCAAAAACAAGCGCTCTTATCAAATTCCTGAGTGAGCCCGGAGTAAAAGTAAAATTGCAGAAATCGGAGAATTATTACCTGGCGGATCAGTCCAAAGAAATGCCGAAAGTGGATTCCGAGTTATTCTTCTATATCGAAGAAAAAAACAATTCGGTTGATCTGACAGAACGCGGTATTCAGATGATTACAAAATCAGGTGAAGATCCTGAGTTCTTTGTATTGCCGGATATCAGTTCTAAACTCGGAGAGATCGAAGCAGACGCAACAGCTACTGCTGAAGAAAAATTACAGCGTAAGGAAATTCTCCTGAATGAATATACACTGAAGGCCGACCGGATTCATACCATACAACAATTACTGAAAGCCTATACCCTGTTTGACAAGGATGTGGAATATGTGGTGATTGAAGGGCAGGTAAAAATTGTGGATGAGCAAACTGGTCGGATTATGGAAGGCCGTCGTTATTCAGACGGACTTCACCAGGCAATTGAAGCAAAGGAGAATGTGAAGATTGAAGCGGCAACGCAAACCTATGCTACCATTACCCTGCAGAACTATTTCCGGATGTACCACAAGCTGGCTGGTATGACGGGTACAGCAGAAACGGAAGCAGCGGAGCTTTGGGATATTTACAAACTGGATGTGGTAAATATTCCAACCAACCTGCCAATTTCAAGAAAAGATCACCAGGATCTGGTGTATAAAACCAGGAAAGAAAAATTCACTGCCGTAATTGAAGATATTGAGCAGTTACGGAATGCTGGCAGACCAGTTCTTGTAGGTACCACCTCTGTTGAAGTAAGTGAATTACTGAGCAGGATGTTACAGGGTAAAAAAATTCCACATAATGTTTTGAACGCCAAACAGCATGCCCGTGAAGCACAGGTAGTTGCCGAAGCGGGATTAGCAGGCGCCATTACCATTGCAACGAATATGGCCGGCCGTGGTACCGATATCAAATTAGGACCTGGTGTAAAAGATGCAGGAGGTTTAGCAATTATTGGTACGGAACGGCATGAAAGTCGCCGGGTGGATCGTCAGTTACGTGGTCGTGCGGGTCGGCAGGGAGATCCCGGAACTTCACAGTTTTATGTGTCCATGGAAGATGATCTGATGCGTATGTTTGGATCTGACCGGATTGCATCACTGATGGACCGCATGGGTTATAAAGAAGGCGAAGTGATTCAGCACAGCATGATTACCCGAAGCATTGAACGTGCGCAGAAAAAGGTGGAAGAGAACAACTTTGGAATCCGGAAGCGACTGCTTGAATACGATGACGTAATGAATAAGCAGCGGAATGTGGTGTATAAGAAACGTAATCACGCCCTGTTTGGAGAACGGCTTGCATTGGACCTTGATAATGCTTTTTATGGCGTGGCTGAAGGATTGGTCACTTCCTTTAAAGAGCAGGAAGATTTTGAAGGATTCAAACTTGCTGCCATCATGAATTTCGGGCTTGATACGCAAATTACGGAAGCAGGTTTCAAATCCGGAAATGCTCAACAGCTAGCCGATCAGTTATATCAGGAAGCAACGGCAAGATACCAGCAAAAAATGCAGGCAGTTGCGCAACAGGCTGTACCGGTATTTCAGAATATAAGGACATCACAGGGAATGCATATTGAGAATGTGGTGGTTCCATTTACAGATGGAAGACGTGGCATCAATGTGCTCAGCAATATGCAAAAGACAATTGATACCGATGGTCGTGAGTTAACCAATGCACTTGAAAGAACCATTACGCTGGCGCTGATTGATGATACCTGGAAAGAACACCTTCGTGCCATGGATGACCTGAAACAGAGTGTGCAAACCGCCTACCTGGAGCAGAAAGATCCATTGGTAATTTATAAAATGGAAGCGTTTGATCTCTTCAGAAAAATGGACGGCGAAGTGAACCGTGAAATTGTTTCTTTCCTTTGCCATTGCGGTATTCCAATGGAACAGCAGCAACCGGCCGATATTATTAAGGAAGGAAGAGAGGAAAAAACGGATATGAGTAAGCTTCAGTCGAACAAAGAGGAAGTGGATGCAAAAGGAGACGACTATGGAGCCAATCAGAATGACTATTTTGATCCAAGCGGGGCACCGGCAGTTCGGGAGCCAATCCGGGTTGGACCAAAAGTTGGCCGGAATGATCCTTGTCCATGTGGCAGTGGCAAGAAATACAAAAATTGCCACGGAGCATAAGCAATCGTTTGATTAAACTACTAAAAGGTGTCCTTCGGGGCACCTTTTCTTTTTATCTTCCAAGTTGAAACATATAAAAATGAAAAAGCTGCTGTTTGCTGCCGGTATGGCGATGTTGCTCTCCTGTGGATCAACCAATAAAAATGCATCTCCCCAATGGGTCCAGTTGTTTAATGGAAAAGACCTGGCCGACTGGACAATTAAAATAAAAGACCATGAACTGAATGAAAACTTCGGTAATACATTCCGCGTTGAAAACGGAGTAATGAAAGTTTCATACGATCAATATGATGGCTTCAAAGAAAAGTACGGCCATATTTTTCATAAGAATAAATACAGTCATTATTTGCTGGCAGTGGAATATCGATTTGTAGGTGAGCAGGTGAAAGAAGGTCCGGGTTGGGCGATTCGGAACAGCGGCGCCATGTTGCATTGCCAGGCACCTGAAACAATGAAAAAAGAGCAGGATTTTCCAATTTCCATGGAAGCACAGTTTTTAGGCGGAAATGGAAAGGACCCAAGAACAACCGGTAATCTTTGCACACCGGGCACCAATGTTGTGATGAAAAATGCTTTGTTTACACCACATTGCGTAACATCCAGCTCAAAGACCTATCATGGCGATCAGTGGGTACGGGTTGAGATGTTGGTACTTGGCGACTCAATTATTCATCATATTGTGGAAGGCGATACGGTGTTGACCTATTCCAAACCACAATACGATGGACGTGACCCCTGGGTAAAAGGAATGGGCTTTGCGGATGGCGGACTGATTGGTGAAGGTTATATATCCTTGCAATCAGAAAGTCATCCCATAGAATACAGAAAAGTGGAAATAGTGGATTTGAGCGCCTATAAAGCGAGTTCTGTTTCACTGAACGAAGCAATCAGGAAAATTCCTGCTACAAAAAAGGGAAAATAGAACGAACATCACTCAGCTCTGTTCTTAATTGTTTGAGTGCTTTGCTGATATGTTTTTCTACTGTTTTAACAGATATGCCCATTTTTTCAGAAACTGTTTTATAAGGATGCTGTTCCAATTTATGAAGAACAAATGCTGTTCTGCATTTTTCAGGAAGCGAAGCAAGTGATTTCCCGATACGATTATTTAATTCCCGATGTTCCATATGAGCATCGGGAATTTTAGTTTCAGTTGCAGAAGAAAACTCAATAAAATTGGAGTAGGTATTTTTCACCAGTTGATGCCTGACATGATGCGCTGACTGATATTTTATTGCATTTGTAAGGTACCCCACCACATTGAGTTCATCCGGCAACTCATTTCTACGCACATAAAGAGTCGAATATACTTCCTGCAATACATCTTTGACAAGGTCATCGTCTCCAAGCAGACTGAAACTAAAATTTGTAAGCTGCTGAATTGTGTTGGTGTACAATTCTTCAAATGCACAGGCATCTCCTTTTTTGATTAATAACCAAAGTGAATTTGTGCTATGTGAATCAGTGTTAGTGATACGGCCGTTGTTTTAAACAAAACTAGGTGGCCAATATTAACTAAATATGAATTCAGCCTTTTTGGACAAAAACAGATGGGGGTAAAATTCAGTTGACGGCATATCAATGCAAAAGGGAATAAATGCTTCAAGGCAGGTTATTGTATTTATTGGATGGCTATCAGAAGAATCAATTGAATGAAAGCGAATCAATTGAACTGGACAACTGGTTTCAGGAGCTGGCAAACAGGGACCTTAATTATTTTGACAACATGTCGGATGAAGAGATTCAGCTCTATTCAAAAAAAATGTTTCAGGAAATCCAATACAAAATAAAACAGAAAGAAGGAACAACTATTAAATCAGGGAGAACATTAAAATTCTGGCAATGGGCAGCAGCTGCAATGCTTGCAGGATGCATTGTGTCAATGAGTTTATTTTGGCCAAAACAAGTACCGTATGACCAGAAATCAGTTGCAGCAAACAACGTCTCCCACATACTGGAGCTGGTAAATACAGGATTGAACAAACAAATTATCCGTCTGAATGATTGCTCAATAGTTGAATTATCACCCGGATCATCCATTCAATTCTCTTCTGCATTTTCATTCAGGGACCGAATTATACAACTGAATGGAAAGGCCTATTTTTCAGTACAGAAAGGCCATAAGCATGCATTCACAGTACAAACCAACCGCATAAACACAACAGCTCTTGGAACAAGTTTCACTATTGATAACAGGACTGAATCGGCCACAAAAATCAAACTACATACCGGTAAAGTACAGGTTGTTTATACTAAATCGGAAATGAAGCAGGATCCTGTGCTGATGAATCCAGGAGATAGTTTGGTAATGAATAAAGCAACTGGCATTGTAGAGACGCTTGTAAAATCAGGCAGAAAATTCATAAAGCCTGAAGTACAACCAATCAACAACGAGCTGCTGCAAACAACCGGATTCAGTTTTGAATTCATGCAAACATCATTACCTGATGTACTGGATCAATTAAAGAAGGGATATCAGGTTACCATTCACTATGATTCCACTGATTTAAGCCATTTGTATTTCACCGGAAAAATCAAATCAAAGGACAAACTGGGTACTATTATAAAACGACTGGAGACCTTACACAATCTCCGAATCCAAACGACTCAAAAGAGACTGGTAATTCAAAAGAACTAAAACAATTAAATATTCAGCTATCATGAAACATTACTACACAGTGATGAGGGGGCTTATTGTGTTCAGCTTAAGCTTTCTGCTATTTTTTTATCCAACTGAACAGGCTGTATTGCAGGCACAAAGTCCGGCAACCATTATTAAAGGATTGATTGAAAATGAGAATGGAGAACCATTAAATGGAGTTACCATCAGAATAGAAAATAAACAAGCCGGTTTTGATAAAAGTATCAGTACTGATAACCGGGGTTTATTCAGCATTTCAGACGCGAAGCTTGCAGGTACTGTTCAGATCAGTATTTCCCACATAGGATTTATTTCGCAGCGGTTTACCCGTTCCAATATCCAAACAGGAAAAACCGAATCCATCTATTTGCAATTAAAAGACTCTTCCGCTTCTCTGAATGAAGTGGTGGTGACCGCTTTGGGAATTAAGAAAGAAGAAAAAGCAATTGGGTATGCAGCGCAAACCGTAAGCAGCCAGGAAATAAACGATGCGCGTTCTAATAACTTTGCCAATGCATTATCAGGAAAGGTAGCGGGATTAACCATGATTTCTCCGGGTTCCGGACCACTGAATTCCGTTCGAATATCTCTCCGGGGTGATGCCTCCTTGAATCCGGAAGGCAACAATGCCTTAATTGTATTGGATGGAGTACCGATGAATAGTAACCTGACTTCCTCCGGAGTTTCCAATGCCTATCAGGCAGGTTCAGGAAATGATGTACCGGTTGATTTCGGTAATGGAATCAGTGATATAAATCCGGATGATATTGAGAGTATCACCGTATTAAAAGGTCCCAGTGCCACTGCCCTTTATGGAAGCCGCGCTGCGAATGGAGCGCTTTTAATTACAACCAAATCCGGTTCAAAAAAATCGAAGGGAGCAGGCATCACGTTCAATTCCAATACCAGTATCAACGATGTATTGAGATGGCCCGACTTTCAACATGAATATGGGCAGGGAACCGGCACACAGTTGAATGCGGATGGTATAAAGTATTATTCCTATGGTGCATCTGAAGACGGCGCCAGTACCAGTGGAACCAGTAGTGCCTATGGCCCCCGGTTTGATGGACAATTTTATTATCAGTATGACCCAACAGTAGAAGGAAGGGGTGCAGAAAGAACCTTATGGAGACCTTATAAAAACAATGTGAAAGATTTTTGGAGAACAGGTTATACATTAAGCAACAATATATCAATTGAAGGAGGTTCTGATAAGGGATCTGCCCGGGCTTCCATTACTCATACCAAGAATGAATGGATTATGCCCAATACGGGATTTGAAAGACTCACGGCTGCGGTAAGTTTAAATTACAAGGTGTCGGACAAACTTCGAATTAGTTCAAAGGTAAATTTCACCCACAAATCAAGTGATAACCTTCCTGCAACAGGTTATAATAATCAATCCATTTCCTATTTCATGATTTTCCAGAATCCGAATGTGGACCTCAACTGGTATCGCCCGATCTGGAAAAAAGGATTGAATCAGATTGATCAGGTTCATCCCTTTAGTTCATTCATCGACAACCCCTACCTCATTGCCTATGAAATGACGAATAGTGTAAAAAGCAATCAGGTAGTAGGTAATTTGAGTGCGAATTATACCATCAGCAAGAAATTTGATTTCCTGGTTCGTACAGGAATAGATATGAGTATGGACGACCGTCAGACCAGGCGGCCATTCAGCTCTGCCAATTTTAAGAATGGTTATTATAAAGAACAGGCCATCAATTTTTATGAAGTAAATACAGATGCCCTGCTTACCTACAAAGAACAGCTTGGCAGGAATTTTCAACTTACAGCATCTGCAGGTGGCAATATGATGACCAGACGTTATACCAGTTTGACCAGTTATGTAAATGGATTGGTAATTCCGGGTGTTTATATGCTGGCGAATGGAATTGGGATACCTGTTACCAACTCAATTGATCGAAATAAAAACCTGAACAGTTTATATGCGCTGGCATCCATTAATTACAAGAGTAAAATTTTTCTTGATCTTACCGGAAGAAATGACTGGAGCAGCACGCTTCCAAAACAAAACAACTCCTTCTTCTACCCTTCTGTAAGCAGTAGCTTTATATTATCCGAATTGATGCAATTGCCCGCTATTATTTCATTTGCCAAACTCCGTTTATCAGCCGCACAGGTAGGCAATGATACCGATCCGTATAAAACGCAGAAATATTATGGAACCAGTGAGTTTCCGAGTTCGGGTTCTGTTCCAACAACGTTGCACAATGTGAATTTTAAACCGGAAATATCCAGCAGTATGGAAGGCGGACTGGATCTTCGTTTTTTCAAAGGAAGACTGGGAATTGATCTTACCTATTATAACAATATCACCAAAAACCAGATTCTGGAAGCGCCGCTTGACCCAACCACAGGTTATTCAAGAGCCGTTCTAAATGGAGGTAAAATTCGAAACCGTGGGGTTGAACTGGTATTGACAGGAGATCCGGTGAAAACTAAAAACTTCCGCTGGAACAGTTTTATTACCTGGTCTAAAAACCAGAATCGGGTACTTGAGCTGACTGAAGGAATGGAAGACAAGCAGGATATTGGATATGGCGGAAATGCAACCATTCAGGCAAGAGTTGGAGGAACAACCGGTGATATTTATGGATTTGGATTCCTACGTGCGCCGGATGGACAGGTCGTATATACAGCTGCCGGATTACCCGCCCGTCCGCAGGAAATTCAATATATCGGTAATGCCTATGCTGATTGGAAAGCAGGTTTCAGAAACGAGTTCTCCTATAAAAATCTGCGCATGAGTATCTTGTTTGATGGACAGTATGGTGGTATTATTTACTCGCAAACACATCATAAAATGAGCGAGCAGGGCAAACTTGAACATACCCTAAGAGGTCGTGAAGAAAATTTCATTATTGGTGAAGGGGTAGTTCTGAGTGCAGATGGCAAATATGTACCGAATACCACCAAGGTATTACCTAATCAATATTATGCCGATTATTATAGAAGAGCCAATGTGGAATCCAATTCATTTGATGCTTCTTTTATCAAATTAAGAGAAGCCAGAATTGAATACAGTCTGCCAATGAACTGGATTAGAAAAACAAGTTTCCAGCAGGTATCATTAGCCTTATATGGTCGTGATCTGTGGATGTGGACAAAGTTCCCAATTTTTGATCCGGAAACAGCGGCTTTGAATGGTTCCAGCATACTTCCCGGTATTGAAATGGGTCAAATGCCAACACAGCGAACCATTGGATTTAACCTCACAGTAAAACTTTAATCCTTTTAATCTGAGAAAATGAAACAGTTTAGAATAAGCATTCTTGTAGCTTCTTTGATCAGCCTGATTTCCTGCACCAAGAATTTTGATGAAATCAATACGGATCCTAATCGTATCAGCCAGATTAGTCCGGGTACCCTTCTCAATCCAATTTTATATTCGGTAACAGCCTTTAATATGGGCAAAGCGGATGATTTCACTTTTAACCTGATGCAGGTTTCGCTACCTTACCCGAGTGTGGCAGGAGGTGTTCACCGGTATGATATCTCTGAAAATGCAGGTGCATCCACCTGGAATACCTACTATCGCTGGCTGACAAATGTAAAAGAAATGTACAATGCGGCGCTGGCGCTGGAAGATGGAAATTACCAGGCTATTGCGTTAACATTAAAGGCCTGGATTCTTTCCAATACAACTGATTGTTTCGGAGATATTCCAATGGATGAAGCAGCAAGAGGGGACGAAGGAATTTTTCGTCCGGCTTTCAACACCCAACAGGAAGTTTATACCCGAATCCTGGCTGATTTGGAACAGGCAAATACATTGTATAACACAACTAAAGCCATGAATTTTGGAACGGATATCCTGATGGGAAACAATGTTAGCCGATGGAAGAAATTCACGAATTCTTTAAGGATGCGTTTGTTATTACGTGTATCTGGCAAACCGGAAATGAATAGTCTGGCGCAATTACAAACCATGCTTGCAGACCCCGCCACCTATCCTGTTTTCACCAGCAATGAGGATGCGGCAATTTTGAAATTATCAGGTGTAACGCCGTTTTTATCCCCCTGGGGAAGAGCGGTTGATTTCACCACTTTCCGAGCAATCGGTAAATTCTTTACAGATGAATTAAATGCGATGGAAGATCCGAGAAGGGAAAAATTCTGCACACAGGCCAGAAATGCCAGTGGCTCTGCAACAATAGGCTATATGGGAATTCCAAGCGGATTTGACGGGTCCGAGAGTCAGTTTGATTACATCCCATCCAACCTGAATATTGCGCTGGTAACAGCCCCGATGATTTGTCCAATTATGCCCTATGCTGAGGTTGAATTTATAAAAGCCGAGCTGGCAATCTTATCAGATGATTTAGCCAATGCAAAAATCGCTTATGAAAAAGGAACAAAGGCGGCGGTGGAACAATGGGGAGCCAGCTTGCCTGCCACCTATTTCGACAATCCGGAAGCAGCATTTGATGGCAGTTTGCAACGGATTCACCGGCAAAAATATTTTAGTCTTTATTTTGTAGATTTCCAGCAATGGTTTGAATACAGAAGGACCGGATTTCCTGAATTACCCAAAGGAGCAGGGATGGTTAACGAGCAGAAAATGCCGGTACGGTATTATTATCCGATTGCCATTCGATCTACCAATACGGAAAATTACAATAAGGCCGTAGAGAGAATGGGTGGAGACAATATCAATATTAAAGGATGGTGGGAAAACTAAATTATATGAATTACAAACAAATCAGCAGTTGCCTATTATTTTGCTTGTTTACCTATGCCGGACTGGCACAAACAATAGCCAAAGGATATGTATATGAAGACGGCAACAAAAACAATAAGCGCGATAAAAAAGAAAAAGGAATTGAAGGAGTAGCCGTTTCCAATGGCATCCAGGTGGTACAAACCAATAAGGCAGGATTCTATGAAATTCCGGTATCATCCGATCAGATCATCTTTGTTATAAAACCAGCACAATACAGGTGTCCGGTTAATGAATTCAATCAGCCACAGTTTTTTTACAATCACAAACCGGGAGGATCACCAGCTGGCAGTAAATACAAAGGGGTTGAGCCAACTGGTGCTATGCCGGGATCGATTGATTTCCCACTGATTGCGCAGCCTGAGCCGGATGCCTATACGGCGCTTATTTTTGGCGACCCGCAACCCTATACAGAGCAGGAAGTGGCGTATTTTGCAAAAGGTATTGTAGCTGAACTGGAAGGGTCAAAAGAAGCTGTATTTGGTTTAAGTTTAGGTGATCTGGTAGGCGACCATCTGGATCTGCATAATCCTTATATAAAAGCAACGCAGAAAATTGGAATTCCCTGGTATAATCTGATGGGAAATCATGACATGAACTATGATGCCACCGCTGATTCCTTATCTGATGAAACTTTTGAAAGAAATTTCGGTCCGGCAAATTATTCTTATAATGTAGGCAAGGCGCATTTCATTATACTGGATGATATCTTGTATCCGGATCCCAGAGATGGCAAAGGATACTGGGGTGGTTTTCGCAATTCACAATTGGAGTTTATTGAAAATGATTTAAAGACTGTTCCAAAAGATCGGTTAATCGTTCTAGCTTTTCATATCCCATTAAAAAATACAGAGGAGGCATTCAGGTCTGCCGACCGGAATCGATTGTTTGAATTATTGAAGGCTTATCCCAATACCTTATCGCTCTCTGCGCATACCCATTTGCAGCGTAACGATTTTTTTGGGAAAGCAGATGGATTTGACAGAGAAAAACCGCATCATGAATTCAATGCAGGCACTACATCCGGAGATTGGTACAAAGGGGAATTGAATGAAGATGGCATACCAATTTCCACCATGAGGGATGGTACACCAAAAGGTTATGCTTTTCTTCGGATTGAGGGTAATCAATATAAGATTGATTATAAAGTAGCCGGACAACCAGCTTCTTATCAGATGGAAATTGCAGCACCTAAAGTAATTCCTTTTAAACAGCGAACATCTGCCGGTATTCATGTTAATTTTTTCATGGGCTATCGAGAATCTATTGTGGAATGCAGAATCGACCAGGGTCAGTGGAAAAAAATGAGTTATGTGGAGGATGCAGATCCCTCCTATTTACAATCGGTGTTTAAATGGGATTTGTCTGACACTTTGTTAAATGGAAAGCGCCCCAGTAATCCGGAAAACTCCACGCATTTATTCAGGATTGGATTTCCAGTTGATTTATCTCTGGGTGATCATGAAATTGAAATTCGAGCTACTGATTATTTTGGAAGAACCTTTCATTCGAAAGCAGGTTTTAAAGTGGAGCAGCCATTATAATTTCAATCGAAGACCTTTTTTACTTAACAAGCCGGCTAACTGGATGATCAATAATGAAAACAGGATTGATTTTAGTAATCCCACGCCACCGGTAAGCGCCCAATCAGGTAAATGCAAGCCAGAAGGCCGGATTAATGCGTATGCGAAGTAAGGAAGTGAATAACAGAGCAGGGTGTCGGTTCCAGCCGGACGGATAAGAGAAAACCAGTTGGATTTTTGTTTTTGGTCTACCAACCAAAACACCAGCAGGAAAAGTACCAGCATAATTGCGATACAAATTAATACCCAGGAGGGGGTTGCCTGGATTTTTGAGATTCCCCATAGTGGACGGGTTAAAAATCCGGCAATTAATAATACAAGCGCAGCCAGCCCAAATTGCAAAGGCAAACTGGTTGCGCTTTTATTTTTTCCATTTAATGTCCAGAAGACTTGGGAGGCCCAGGCTCCACCAAGGGTAAAAGCTGTCATGGCACCAAATCCGATGGGAGATAAAATTTTATTGAGGAGGGAGATTTGAGGTAAAGCGTCCAGATGATGTGTTGCGCAAATAAGGATGCTAACAAGAGCGCCGGCAGCAAGCACCGGGATTTTTCCATCACTATAAGTGAAATAGAGGGCTGCGACCAGGTAGGCCCATCCGATTAAGCCAAGAATGCCCCACCACCAGGTGGTAAATCGCGCCAGATTTTCTGTTGCGCCTCCCCGATAGATAAAGGCCAGCCATGCAAGGGTTAGCAAAGCCAGCACCTGTAAAATGCGAATCAATGGCTTCGACCAGTTTTTGGGATACTGATTCCACAAAACCATGAAGGCGATCCAACTGATTACATTCCAGCCGCCTCTTGAGATGCCGGTTACGGCTTCATTGATATTTTCTCCGTTTACGAGAAAGACACCCATTAAGAGGAGTGCAAGACCGCGTTGCAGGATATGAATGGCAAGCTGGCTGGTTGTGTCACCTTTGGCGCGACGATTTCTGATAGCGAAGGGAATAGACATGCCTACAATAAAGAGAAAACCTGGAAAAACGATATCTGCCAGGCCCATTCCGTCCGCATCTGCAGCAACATGTTCGAGCCATGAAGGGATATCCTTCAGCGACCATAAATCGTTTACGAAAATCATTCCGAACATGGTAAGTGCGCGAAGCACATCAATCGATAAAATCCGGATGGCCGGATGGCCTGCAGTTGGTTTGGTCATGCATTCAGGGTTATCCCCCTAATATACCAATTTTCACCCGACCGGTGCCGCCGGTCGGGTGGCACCGGTCGGGTGAAAGTTTGCTTATTTTTTGGTGAAGTGGAGTTTTTCGTCACGCTCCTCGTTATCGTCCTGCAGTTCAATTTTGGAATTGGTGCTAAGGACGATATCCCAGTCGTCGTTTAATTCATCCAGATCTTTGTCGGTGGTAACAAGTTGAATTAGTAGTTCATTGCTTCCATCATCGCGCTGGGTACGCCAGGTTCCATTGGTGGTAATGCCAGACTTTGAAGCGGTTAGTTTGCCATCTGCTGCAAATTCGAAGGTATAACCGTCATAATCGGAGGTTTCGTCTCTGCCATCATCGGTGAGCAGACTTACTTTCCAGCTCCCAGCGATGAGATATGAATTGGTAACTGAATTTGCAGGGGTATTAGTTGGATCATCGTCGTCATCATCGGACCGATCGCAGGCAACCAGACTCAAGCTGCATATAAAGGCAAACAAAATAATACGGCCACGCTTTTTCATACTGATTTTTTTGGGTGATTTATTCAAAACGAATCCTATCATCCATAGGTTGCCGCAAGAAAAAGAAATGTAACCGGAGATTAGAAAAAAGCTGCCGCCTTAGCTAGTTGCATTGCAGCCTTACCTGCTTAAAACCAGGAAAAGGACGCAGGCCCGACTGGGTCAGCGGCAGAAATCCGTCTGGCAAAGCCAAATTCAACTAATTCGAAATGGAATATACTACTTGATTCCCCAAAGCAGAAAAGGTAACCCGCAGGCTACCTTTTCCAATTACTATTCAACCGAGCGTTTATTTAGTTAACCCGTATTTTTTTCTGTAACGCTCATCCAATTGTTTATGCTTATCGGTCAGATCAACTTTTCGACCCTGGATAAAAGCATGTAAAATGATGCTGGAGCGGATATCCAGGATATCTCCTTCACTCACTATGAGGCTGGCATCTTTTCCTACTTCGATGGAACCAACCTGCTTCTCAACCCCAAGGATTTTGGCGGCATTTAAGGTAATAGCCTGCAATGCCTGTTCTTTTGTAAGCCCGTAAGCTACGGAAGTACCAGCATTGAAAGCAAGGTTACGACCTCTTGTCTGGCCGTCCTCATCATTGATAGCATATAACACGCCGGCTTTCTGAAGGGCAACGGCTGATTTGTAGGGCTGATCAACATCGTCATCCATCATGGTAGGAAGGCTGTGCATTTGTGCCAGTACAACAGCGATATTATTCTGTTTTAGCAGATCTGCCATCTGCCAGGACTCACTGCCTCCCATGATCACCACATCCATTCCAAATTCTTTGGCAAAATCAATTGCCACCAGCATTTCTTTTACGATATCGCAATGAACGAAGAGTTTTTGCGATTTATTAAACAGCCCTTTAACTGCTTCGAATTTCAGATTGGTGCTGGTATGTTTGGGTTCGTTTGCATAAGCCTGTGCTTCGCGAAAGAATGCCTTGATCAGATCAATCCGCTCCAGTCCGCGTTTAACAGGATCTGCAGCAGGCGCAGGACCAAAAAATGCGGCAAAGGGATTTGGCCGGTTAATTAAGGAAGGTAACCGAAGATGAATACCATTTTCCATTTTAACAGCAGCATCTTCCCAATTCCAGGCATCCAGTTGTACTACGGAGGAGGAGCCGCTGATAAGTCCGCCGCCGGGCACAATATTCGCCATCAGAATTCCATTTGTCTTCAATGTATTGATGACTTTTGAATCGGTATTGTAGGCAACAATGGAACGAATGGAGGGATTGATATCACCAATTTCGCTATGATCGATGGTAGCACGAACACTGTTCACTTCAACCAATCCCAATTGAGAATTGCTCAGAATCAAACCGGGATATACATGCTTGCCGCTTACATCAAACACTTTCACATCATCCATTGGAATAGGCAGGTTCTGACCAATTTTTTCAATCTTGCCATTTGATATTTGAATAGTTGTGTTTTCAAGTACCTGTCCGTTGCCGACATGAACGGTTGCATTTTTCAGGAAAAGCAAGCCCTTGTATTCGGGAGCCGGATATACATTTTCCTGTGCAATGGAGGCTGCGCTAAGCAGGCAGGCTCCAATAATTGTTACTATATTTTTTGTCATTGGTTGATCTCTTTATTGATTAGCGTTGATCTCATCAGCATCCACAACAAGTAATCCATGGCTGTGTGCATGATCACTGCAGGTATGCATGATTTCCATGCTTGCCCTGGCCGGAGCCATTGGCGAACCGGATTTTTTCTCGCCAATCATTTTCTGAACCAGGCGATTTCTTTCTGCTGTTATTTTATTTCTCAATTCCTGATCTTTCTGGCGATCGAAATAAACAATGCCATCCACAATGGTTTTTTCAGCCTTCGCATAGATACTTAGCGGGTGATCTGTCCAAACAACGATATCTGCATCCTTGCCCACTTTGATACTGCCCACACGATCTTCCACATGCAACATTTTGGCCGGATTCAGGGTTACCATTTTCAGGGCATCTTCTTCACTCATGCCGCCGTATTTTACGCTTTTAGCAGCTTCCTGATTAAGGCGGCGTGCCATTTCAGCATCATCGCTGTTGATGGCAACATTTAATCCAACTTCATGCATGATGGAAGCATTCTGCGGAATGGCATCTATTACTTCCATTTTGTAATTCCACCAATCGGAGAAAGTGGAGGCATTAGAGCCATGTGCTTTCATTTTATCTGCCACTTTATAACCTTCCAGTATATGTGTAAATGTATTGAAGGTGAATCCAAACTTATCTCCTACCCGGATGGCTGCTGTAATTTCGCTTTGCACATAGGAATGGCAGGTAATGAATCGTTTCTTATTTAGAATTTCCACCAGCGCATCCAATTCAAGATCACGACGAACAGTTGACCAGGGATTGGCAACTGCGCCTTTTTTCCCTTTAGGAACAACAGACGCTTCCTGAATAGCTTTTTCATAATCACGGGCACGTGTAAACGCATCCATCAAAACTTCTTCAACTCCCATTCTTGAATCAGGGAAGCGATTGTTTGCAGAGGAGCCGGAACGTTTTACGTTTTCACCCAGCGCAAATTTGATTTGTGGTGTCCAGTTAGCGAATTTTAGTCCTTCGGCATTGGCACCCCATCTTAACTTAATCAGTTGCGTTTGTCCACCTATTGTATTGGCAGAACCATGCAGAATATGGGAAGACGTAACTCCGCCACTTAACTGGCGATAAATATTGATATCATCCGGATTCAGGTTATCTGCAATACGAACTTCAGAAGTAACCGATTGTCCGCCTTCATTAATGGAAGCTGCTGCAATATGGGAATGTTCATCTATGATTCCTGCAGTAATATGTTTACCAGTACCATCAACAATAGTTGCGCCGGCATCAGACAGTCCTTTACCAACTGCGGCAATTTTACCCCCCTTGATCAATACATCTGCACCTTCCAATTTTCCTTCTTTTTCGTTGGTCCAGACAGTTGCATTGCGAATGAGCAGCGTTTGTTGAACCGGACTTGTTTCAAATCCGTATCCATTAAACGGATAAGGAATTGCGGACAGCTGCGGCGCTGTTTTTTTCCTGGTGCTGTCAACTGCAGGAGTTTCTTTCTGAAGTTTGGCGGTCCAATACAGTTTGCCACCATCAGCATCCTCACCGGTACCCTGCCATCCATCGATCTGGCTTACACCACTTAGCCGGATTGTTTTCTTTGATTGTTTGGATTCAGGGAAACTGAGTTTAATCATTTTGCCATCAAAGCTGAATTTACCGGTCAGTGTATCTTTCTGAATCACGGAAGCAGTGCCACCAGGCTTAACAAGCAGTGAATAATTCTGCGTTCCTTTGGCGCCAACCAGGGCCAATTGGTATTCACCATTTGTACTGTTCCAGTTATCTTCTTTAACTCCATGTTTTTTTCCCTGTACCCAGTTTTGAAGGATGACTGTTTTGTCAGCAAATACAGGACCATTAGTGATTATAAAATTCGCCAGCTTCCCTGGTTCCAGGCTACCAACTTGATTAAATACACCCAACATTGTTGCCGGTGTTTTGGTGAGTGCATCCAGGGCTTTATTTTCTGTCAATCCAAATTCAATGGCTTTACGGAGATTGGCCATAAATTGTTTTGCGTCGCGCAGGTCTGCGGAAGTCAATGCAAAAGGAATGGATGCCTTCTCAAAAGCTGCAGCATTGGCCGGGGCCATTTCCCAATGTTTCATATCTGCCAGTGAAATAAAACGGGCATCATTGGGATCTTCCACATCCATTGCCTGCGGATAATTCAGCGAAAGAATAAAAGATGCTTTTGAGTCTGCCATATCCTGAATACGCTGGTATTCATTTCCACCAGCTTTAATGATATATTGAACGCCAAATTCATCCCCAATTTTATCTGCACGTAGCGCCATCCATTTATCATTTGCTTCAAAGATCTGGGGCAGGCTAAGGTTTTCATTCCAGGCCTGCAGACTCAGATTCAGTCCTTCTTTCGCAGCATTATTTTTATACCATTGCGCGTCCAGGAAACTTTGCCTGAGTAACGCGATCGTTCCCATCAAACTACTCGGATATGTTTGTGTGGAAGAGCCTTTACTAAAGGAATAATGTGCAGCCACTTTTTCCTTCAGTATGGTTTTATTTTCTTTATCATCTGCGAGTGTTACCAGGGTGCTGGTTCCACGTGCAATCCCATCTTTTGCATGGGTCAGCACCGTTCCAAATCCCTGATCTCTCAGCGTTTTTGCTTTTTCTTCATCTGCGGAGAAAAGGGTTACAGCCTGCACATCAGAACGAATGGCCTGATTCCAGCCATAGGCACCTTTCTGATTGGAGGTTAACTGAGCCGGTGCACCAAAATTAAAGCGACGTTGAACCGGAGCCAGTGGGGGCATTCCATAATCGGAGTAGATGTCGATAAAGGAAGGGTAAATAAATTTCCCTTTACAATCCACTACCATGGCTTCTTTAGGAACTGTTACATTGGTACCGATGGCCAAAATTTTTCCCTCTTTTACCACCATGGTGGCAGCGGATAAGACAGAACCCGATTGTGCTACGATGGTTGCATTTGTAAATGCGTAGGTGGACGGCTTATCGTCCGCAATGCCATTAACCGGGAAAGTCGGTTGTGCCTGACTGAGGGTTGCCGCCAGCAATGCACCAAGCAATGCAGGCACCCTGCGCCGGGCAGGCAGCAAAAAAAGCTTTCTCATGAGTGTTACTTGTTTCGTTTGTGTGAAGTACCGAATTTAAGTAAATGGTATAACTTCGACTACCGATTTTTATCAGCGGTCGGAACATATTATGAATATAGCTTCTTTTATAGATCACACAATTCTAAAGCCCACCACCACTATACAGGAGATTGAAAAAGTTTGTGCGGAAGCGGTGGCCTATGGATTTCCCGCGGTTTGCATACCGGCTCCTTTTGTAAAAAGGGCAGCCAGCATCCTGGCACCAACCCATGTAAAAGTGGCTACTGTGGTAGGTTTCCCCTTTGGTTATTCGCCAACGGAGGCAAAAGTAGCAGAAGCTGTTCTAGCGATTGTAGACGGGGCACAGGAAATTGATATGGTAATTAATCTGATTGCGTTGAAGCAATACGACTGGACCTATTTGCAAAAAGAAGTTGCGCTGCTGGTAGAAGTATGTCATAATAAGGGACGGATTCTGAAAGTGATAATTGAATCAGGCATCCTTAGCAGAGAAGAAATTATTAGCTGCTGTGAAAAACTGGGGCCACTAGGTATAGATTTTATGAAAACTTCTACCGGTTATGCGGAAAAAGGGGCTTCTGTGGAAGCTGTAGAGTTGATGCGTTCCCATTTACCCAAACAGGTGCAAATTAAAGCATCCGGCGGAATCCGGGATTTTGAATTTGCCAGTTCTCTTATTGCTGCCGGAGCAACCCGGCTGGGATGCAGTGCCAGTATTGCCATTGTGGAAGGCGGACCGGCCAGTAGCGATGCCGCAGGGTATTAGTATCCGATTAAAAAATTTGTTAAGCCCAATAATTGGCGAGGAATTTGTTTTAGCTTACTCATATGAAACCCTTTACTTTTTTACTGAGCGCCTGTTTGATATCAATGGTCAGTTATTCAAATCCGATAGCTGACACAATCATCGTGAAAAAGGACCCACGCCTGGATATGCTCGTTAAAAAACAAACAGAAATAAATGAAGTAACCACCCGGGAAGCCCGTCGCAATGTACCTGGCTTTCGCATCCAGGTTATCAATACCACCGACCGGAATGCCGCCATTCAGGCAAAAACTACCGTATATCGCCTTTTTCCTGAGCTGAAAGCCTATCTACTTTATCAGTCCCCTTATTTCCGTTTACGTGTCGGAAATTTTGAAGATCGCAAGGCTGCGGAATCTTACCAGCGACAGTTATCCCGCGAATTCAAACAGAATGTGTATATAGTTAATGATGTAGTGGAGGTGAATCCGGATAGAAGCAATGAGGAGTGAGAGGAAGTAAGAAGTGAGAAGTGAGAAGTGAGAAGTGAGAAGTGAGGGCTTATATTTGTGGGATGGATTCAAGAGAGAAGCAGGCATTACTAAATAAAATCAGACAGAAGGCAGCGGATTATGCAGCGGACTATATCAAGGTTCGGCAACATTTGCATGCACATCCCGAATTAAGTTACCAGGAATTTGAGACCAGTGCCTTTGTGCAGGAACACCTGACTAAATTGGGAATTCCTTTTACGGTAATGGCGACAACGGGTGTTGTAGGTTTGATTGAGGGTCGGGCTCCTGAAAGCCGTTGTATTGCACTTAGAGCTGATATGGATGCCCTTCCGATTCTGGAAGAAAATGATGTTCCTTATAAATCAACCCGTCCGGGTATCATGCATGCCTGCGGCCATGATGTGCATACCAGCTGTCTCCTGGGAGCTGCGAAAATCCTTCATGAATTAAAGGAAGAATGGACCGGTACGATAAAATTGGTTTTCCAGCCAGGTGAAGAAAAAAACCCGGGCGGTGCCAGTTATATGATTCGCGATGGCGTACTAAAAAATCCGGCACCATCCGCCATTTTCGGTTTACATGTGCATCCACAATTAGCAGTGGGACAGGTTAGCCTGCGAGCTGGAAAAGTAATGGCCAGTGCTGATGAAATTTATATCACCCTAAAAGGGAAAGGCGGACATGCAGCTGCGCCTAATCTTACCACAGATACCTTACTGGTGGCTTCTCATATGGTGGTTGCACTTCAACAGGTAATCAGCCGAAACCGGGATCCGCATCAACCTTCTGTTTTGTCTATTACTTCCATACAAGGCGGCCATACCACCAATGTAATTCCCAGTGAAGTTAAGATGATGGGAACCTTCCGCGCGATGGATGAAGGCTGGCGCTTTCAGGCACATGAACTTATCCGGAACATTGTGGAAGGCACAGCTAAATCAATGGGAGCAGAAGTAAACTTACATATTGATGTGGGTTATCCAACAGTATATAATAATGAGGCATTGCATGAAAAGGCAAAAGCTCTTGCAATTGACTTAATGGGCATAGAGAAAGTGGAAGAAACTGAATTGCGGATGGGCGCAGAAGATTTTGGGTATTATTCCCAACAGATTCCCGGCTGCTTTTATCGCATTGGTGTCATGAATAAAGAACGTGGAATTGTATCCGGCGTACATACTCCCACGTTCAATATTGATGAAAGCGCTATAGAAACAGGCATTGGTATGATGGCTGCATTTGGTGCGCTGGTTCAACCCTGATCAGGGCATCGGCTTCAACTGATAAATCCATTTGGCGGCACCATTCACTTCGGTACCAGCGGAAATTGCACCGGAAATTGATCCGAGAGAAAGTTCTTTTCCAAAATACAAATTGGAGTTACCATTTAAATTGATTGAGACACTGTCAATACTTGTATTATCTGTCAATACCAGTTTAGATTGATCGCCTTTTACAAAGAGCGAAGAAAACTTTATTATTTTCTTATTATCCGGATTGGACTGCCCCAGATTCAACGTGCTGTTATTGGTCATATCAACTGTGATGGCTGCATCTGCTGCAACGGAATCAAGTGTTACCCCGGCACCATCCAGCATCAGCAAACCTTTGAAGGGCATGAAAATATCCAAAAACATTTCATGCTTATCCGTTCCTTCAGATTTGGGATCTCTTGAAATAACGGTGAAATATAAGGTGTCTCCGGATTTTTCCACCTGCAGACTATCATGATTAGAACCATGCTTCCGGTAATAGATGCTGTCTGAATAACGGATGGTGCATTCCAGCTTTGTAGTTGCAGGGGTAGCGATTTTCATAAAGCCGGTATTGGTTATTGGTTTGGCGGTACGGGCCAGTTGCTCCCATTCGCTCATCTTAATTGTGTAATCTCCATTTTTAACTTTAATGGAAAGTGCTACCAGGATGGATGCCGGAATCAGTACCAGAAAAACCACCATGCCCAATAAGATTTTATTACTTGTTTTCATCTGAAACGATTTAAGCTCTTACGTATTTGTTTTTGAATGATTCGAATGCGGGCAGGAGATCCTGCGGCTCCATTCCTAGCATGAAGAGTACCCTGAAAAATGCGGGCAACTCTGATTCTGTAAATTCCTGTTTGCGATAAGCAAGGGCCGCCGATTTGGCTTCTTCACTGATGAAATATCCTATGCCTCTTTTATCGTGAATGATCTGCTGCTGCTTGAGGAATTCATAGGCCCGCATCACCGTGTTGGGATTCACCTCCAACTGAACTGCCATTTCCCGAACACTGGGAAGTTTATCTTCTGGCCGAAACTCACCCAGGAGTACCCGCTCGCAAACATAGTCTACGATCTGGAGATAGATGGCCTGGCCGGTATTATTGAATTGCATATATTGATTCGTTTACAGTTATACGTTATAGTTCCTTTTCTTTTAAGCGGTACCAGGTAACCAGCCAAAAAACAGGAATCCAGCAATAGGTGAGCAGGTAACCCAATACTTTCGATAATGTTGTACCCAGGGAATATGATTTATAAATTCCATAATTATCCGGCACATGATGCTCCCTTAACTCCAGACCGTTCCAGAAAAACCCATGGCCCTGGAACATATTCATGGAAATCTTTGCGATAAAAAATGTAAGTATGCCTGCAATGATCGAAACAAAAATGGCCGTTTTAATAAATGCGTATTGCCTGAAGTATACAGATCCCAACATAAATAAAGCCTGCAGACAGAAGTACCCCCAGATGATATAGTAGAAAACTTCGCCAAAGCCATCTTCCCAATTCATTGGTCGGATACTGGCCCATTTATGCGTACGGATATAACTTTCAATATAGGTTTGACAGCCCCATTTTACGACCAAAAAAGAAAGCGTGTATACGATGAAGAACAGGATCACATTGTAAAAAATGGAAGTAACCAATTTCTCTGAGTGGCTGGCAGGAAAACTCAACCAGTACTGTCCTTTTTCTTTGGATCCCAATATGGAAAAGCTGATGCTTCCATAAATCGTTCCGGTTAATATCAATCCGATGATATATAAATTATAAGCAAACGATTCACTGTAATTATCACCATCCATCAGTACCCAAAAAATGATCATACAGATGGCCATCAGGCCAAATAAGGCAAGCGAGCCCAGCAAATAAAACCGGCTGTTTTCAATCCATTGTTTGCGGATCAATCCGAACAAACGTTCAAAACTAAAATTGCTATTCATATCAGTTGGATAAAAGGTGATTGATTATTTGAATGCCCGTTGAACGGCCTCTTTATTGGTGATGATGGCTTTGTACAACATTTCAAGATCCAACCGGCCCTCCTCTCCTGCTTCATTGATCAGGATGATGGCACTGCCTTTCAGGGATGTTTCTTTATATAATGCTGCCCGCACTTCTTCACTGTCGAAGGAAATTTTAAAATGAAGCCGGTCGGTAATCCGTCCGATTGTCTGATCAAACAAAATGCCGCCTTCATCAATAATGGTAATCCGGTCGATCAGGTTTTCCAGATCTTTTACCTGGTGGGTGGAAATAAGGATACATTTTTCATTGCTGACCGATCCTGCCATTACTTTTCTGAACTGACTCTTACTAACGATATCCAGACCGTTGGTCGGTTCATCCATCAGTAGAATCGGCGTATTGCAGGCCAGCCCAAAACTGATCAGTAATTTCTTTTTTTGTCCATAACTCATTTCCTGGAGATGCTGGCCTTCCGGTATGGAAAACTCCAAAAGGTATTGCCTGAACTGCTCCCGGCTGAAATTGGGATAAAAACCCGCGTTGGCCTGAATGAACTGCCCTATGGAAATATTAGGCAGGTAAAATTCTTCCGGCACCAGAAAAACCTGTTGCAAAAAAGCAGGGGATCGCTTTCCTGGTTCAAACCCCAATACATTGAGTTTTCCTTCTTTCGGAAAAAGCAATCCGCTGATTAATCGGAGTAAAGTTGACTTACCTGTACCGTTTTTTCCCAGCAAGCCGTATATATGTCCGGGTTGCAAATCCAGAGAAAGTCCTTTGAATACCGGCTTGCCTCCGTATTTGAAATGAATGTTCTGGATGGATATCATTGCTTATTGTTTTAGTGTACTACCATACTAGTACAGTACAAATATAGAAGCTTTTCTTTTATCACCAAATCTTTTTACAAAATTCCCATTTCGTATTTTGCACCCGTATGAGTAAAGAAACCCGTCGTTCCCAGGCCCTTGAGTACCACGCGAAAGGAAGGCCCGGGAAAATTGAAGTGATTCCCACCAAGGAAGCCAAGACCCAGCGGGATTTATCGCTGGCTTATAGTCCGGGTGTGGCCGAGCCCTGTAAAGAAATTGAAGCAAACAGAGAGAATGTTTATAAGTATACAGCCAAAGGAAATCTGGTTGGCGTAATAACCAATGGTACAGCAGTATTAGGGTTGGGGGATATTGGCCCGGAGGCCAGCAAACCGGTGATGGAAGGAAAGGGTGTACTATTCAAGATTTTTGCTGATATCGATGTATTTGATATTGAGATTAATGAAAAGGATCCGGTGAAATTTGTTGAAATCGTTCAGGCCCTGGAGCCCACATTTGGAGGCATCAATCTGGAGGATATCAAGGCACCCGAATGTTTCTATATAGAGAAGGAGTTGAAAAAACGGATGAAAATTCCGGTAATGCACGATGATCAGCATGGAACGGCCATCATCAGTTCAGCAGCCTTGTTGAATGCACTGGAATTGCAGAAGAAAAAAATTGAAAAGGTCCGCTTTGTTGTAAACGGTGCAGGTGCTGCGGCCATGGCCTGTGTGAAATTATATGTATCCCTGGGTGCCCGTTACGAAAATTTCATTTTGTTTGATAAGGATGGGGTATTGCATGCCGGTCGTACTGATCTGGGGGAAGACAAAGCTCCTTTCGCAGTAAAATCTGCCGACTGGAACCTAAGCAAAGCCATGAAGGATGCCGATGTGTTTTTGGGACTGAGTGTTGGAAATGTTATCACCACAGAGATGGTGCAGAGCATGGGAAAAAATCCCATTGTATTTGCAATGGCCAATCCGGATCCTGAAATCACGTATGATAAAGGAATAGCTGCGCGCAAGGATCTGATAATGGCTACAGGAAGAAGTGATTATCCCAATCAGGTAAATAATGTATTGGGATTTCCGTTCATTTTTCGGGGAGCTTTGGATGTTCGGGCAACTTCCATTAATGAAGCCATGAAACTGGCGGCAGTGCATGCGTTGGCAGATCTGGCAAAAAGTCCGGTTCCGGATATTGTGAATCTGGCATACAACGAAAAAAATATTGTTTTTGGCCCAAATTATATCATACCAAAACCGCTGGATCCCCGTCTGCTGGCATGTATAGCACCGGCAGTAGCCAAAGCAGCCATTGAGAGTGGTGTGGCTACCACCACAATAACCAAGTGGGATGCATATGAGGAAGAGCTGAATAACCGACTGGGTATCGACAATCAATTAATGCGGGTGCTTGGCAGTAAAGCAAGAAGAGATCCGAAACGACTGGTATTTGCAGAAGCGGATAATCTGAAAATTCTGAAAGCCGCTTCCATAGTTTATGAGGAAGGAGTAGCTTATCCGATTTTGCTGGGGAATGAAGAAAAAATAAAGCGGATTGCAGAAGCCAATCAAATTGAGCTGGATGGGATTCCGATAATTGATCCGCGTAGTGATGACCAGGAAGAAAAAAGGCGTGAATATGGGCAGTTGCTCTTCCAAAAAAGACAACGCAAAGGCTTGAATAAATACGAGTCATATAAAATCATGCGAGACCGGAACTACTTTGGTTGCATGATGGTGGAAACCGGCGATGCGGATGCGATGATATCCGGACTGACCAGGAATTATGATGAAACCATACGTCCGGCTTTGCAGGTGATCGGTACAGAAGAAAGCGTGAATAAGATAGCCGGGATGTATCTGTTGCTGACGAAAAAAGGACCCATTTTCATGGCAGATACGACGGTAAACTTCAATCCAACTGCAGAAGAGCTGGCGGAGATTACCCTGATGGTAGCAAAGGAAGTCCGGAATTTCAACCTCACCCCCAGAATTGCGATGCTGAGTTACTCCAATTTTGGCAGCAGTGCATCACCGGAGGCACAATTAGTTGCAAAGGCGCGCAAACTGGTAAAAGAAAGGAATCCTTCTTTGATTGTAGATGGTGAAATGCAGGGTATACTTGCGTTTAATAAAGAAATACTGAAAGATAATTACCCATTCAGTGAATTGGTGGATAAGGATGTGAATACCCTGATTTTCCCAAATCTTGCATCGGGGAATATCGCCTACAACCTGCTTAAAGAAGTAGGTGGAGCGGATGCAATCGGGCCTATTTTGCTGGGATTGAAAAAACCCGTGCATGTATTACAGTTAGGTAGTTCTGTCCGCAGTATATTTAACATGGCATTGGTGGCCGTGATTGACGCGCAGATGAAATGCAGCCGGAATCAGACAGAAGAAATCGTCCGCAAATCAAAGTGGTGGAAGCGTTTCCAGAAGGTAAGCAAGGAATTGTAGTAATTAAACAACCAGGTTATTAGCATGAAATTTATCCATGAATTTGGGCGGTACATTCTGATGTTAAGGGATATGTTTTCCAAACCGGAGAACCGCAAGGTGTATTGGAAGGAATTCATGCACCAGTGTAATGATATCGGTATAGGATCCTTAGGCATTGTGGTTATCATTTCCATATTTATGGGAGCAGTGTCTACCTTACAAACAGCTTACCAATTGGTGAGTCCGTTGATTCCAAAATCTTCCATTGCTCAGATTGTACGGGATACGGTATTGTTGGAATTTGCTCCTACCCTGGTATGTATTGTACTGGCAGGTGTTGTAGGAAGCAAAATAGCAAGTGAATTAGGTAATATGCGGGTTAGTGAGCAGATCGATGCATTGGAAATCATGGGAATCAATACCAAAACCTATCTGGTGCTTCCCAAAATTGTAGCGGCAATGATTGTAATTCCGATGCTGGTAGTGATATCAGCCGGATTGGGAATCTGGGGAGGTCGATTAGCCGGACAGGCAGCGGGGATATTATCCACCACAGATTATGATAAAGGATTATTAAACTCCTTTCTTCCCTACAATGTGGTCTTTGCCATGATAAAGGCCTATGTATTTTCATTTATTATCTCCAGTGTTCCTGCTTTTTATGGGTATTATGTGGAAGGGGGGGCATTGGAAATTGGCCGTGCTTCTACCAAATCGGTAGTGGTAAGCTGTATATTAATTCTGTTTGCCGATTACGTATTGGCAGCCATACTATTGTAATATGATTGAAGTACAACATATCAAAAAAGGTTTTGGCGACAAGATCGTAATCAACGATGTAAGTGCCGTAATGGATGATGGGAAATGTAACCTGATCATCGGTTCTAGCGGAAGTGGTAAAACCGTTTTTATGAAATGTCTGGTGGGCCTGTTTCGGCCAGACAGTGGATCCATTCTCTATGACGGTGAAGACTTCACCAATATGGACACTCTTGGAAGAAAGGAAATTAGAAAAAAGATAGGTATGTTATTTCAGGGGTCTGCTCTCTTCGATAGCCTGACTGTTGAAAGGAATGTGCAGTTCCCCCTTGATATGTTTACCGACTGGACCCTGGCTGAAAAGAAAAAGCGGGTTAATGAAGTGCTGGACCGGGTTGAATTGAAAGATGCCAATAAAAAATTCCCTGCGGAGATAAGCGGTGGAATGAAAAAAAGAGTGGGAATTGCCCGGGCCATTGTATTGAATCCCAAGTATCTTTTCTGTGATGAGCCGAATTCAGGATTGGATCCGCAAACCTCACTGGTAATTGACAAGCTGATTAAAGAGCTGACACTAGAATTTAATATAACAACAGTTATAAATACCCACGACATGAACTCCGTGATGGAAATCGGAGATAAAATTATTTACATGTATAAGGGAGAGAAAGAGTGGGAAGGCACCAATAAAGAGATTATTTTCAGCAAAAGTCAGCGCCTTAATGATTTCATCTTTGCCTCTGAATTTCTAAAAGATGCCAAAGATATGCGGATGCTGGAACAGACGGGCAAGATTGATAATAACCGAAATATGGATGATTTGCTCCAGTAATTTTCCATTTGAATTAGCCTCTATTTCTGGGCATTATACCTTAGTTTTGCCACCGATCATTAAAATACAGCTATATGAGCGTTTTAGTTAATAAGCAATCAAAGATTATAGTTCAGGGATTTACAGGTACAGAGGGCACCTTTCATGCCTCTCAAATGATCGAGTACGGTACCCAGGTGGTAGGTGGTGTAACACCAGGTAAAGGCGGATCAACCCATCTCGATCGTCCCGTTTTCAATACTGTTGCTGATGCGGTAAAAGCAACCGGCGCCAATGTTTCAATCATATTTGTACCACCTGCATTTGCTGCCGATGCTATAATGGAAGCTGCTGAAGCTGGGATTGCATTGGTTGTATGTATTACTGAAGGAATTCCGGTTCAGGACATGGTTCGTGCCAAAAATTTCCTGCAGGGCCGTGCAACCCGTCTGATTGGGCCGAACTGTCCGGGTGTTATTACTGCAGGAGAATGTAAAGTGGGCATCATGCCCGGTTTTGTATTCAAAGCAGGTAAAATCGGAATTGTTTCAAAAAGTGGTACGCTGACCTACGAAGCCGCTGATCAGGTAGCTAAAGCCGGATTGGGAATTTCTACTGCCATTGGAATCGGTGGTGATCCGATAATCGGAACCCCAACCAAAGAAGCGGTTGAATTACTGATGAACGACCCGGAGACAGAGGGAATCGTGATGATTGGAGAAATTGGTGGTAGTATGGAGGCAGAAGCGGCCAAATGGATCAAAGAAAATGGCACCAAACCGGTGGTTGGTTTTATAGCCGGACAAACAGCTCCTCCCGGTCGCCGGATGGGGCATGCAGGAGCCATTATTGGTGGAGCCGATGATACAGCTGAGGCAAAAATGAAGATTATGGCCGAATGTGGAATCCACGTCGTACAAAGTCCGGCTGATATTGGTAAAAAAATGGCTGAAGTAATTAAAAAATAGTAGAACTACTAGGAAATATTAAAAAGCGGTGCAATATTTGTACCGCTTTTGTCTTTCTGTACCCTTCCAAGGCAGTCTCCCATTCACTCCAACATAGGGCTGCTCTCTCTGGAGGGCAGCCTTTTTTTATTTGCCTTTGCAACGATGGGGACTAATCACTCATCAAGGTTCTGTTAAGATCATTGTTTTTCAGGCTGGCTGCTGTGTAAAGTGAATTTGCCTGCATCTATGGTCTGTATGCTTTTCTATAACTTGTAATAAAATGAAGATTATGCGCTTAGTTCTAAGCACGTTGTTATTTTTTTTCACGTATTCCTTATCCGCCCAAAAAATGCCAACAAACAATTATAGCAACTGGTGGAAAAAAATAGATTCACTGGTTAACCAGCGTGGCCTGTATGAATCAGCTCTCAAAGAAGTAAAATTGCTTTATACCAAAGCTAAAGCAGAACAGGCGGCAGGTGAACAGATCAAAGCAATTCTTTATCAGATTCAATTGCAGGAAGTTTTGGTTGATGAAAGCGATACGCTTGCCCTGGGGTTATTGCGAAAAGAAATTGCTTCAGAAAAAGGAATTAGTCGCGCTTTGCTGAATACATTGCTGGCTGATTATTATAAAAAACAATACGACCGGAATCGATGGACCATTTATGAGCGTACACCATTGGCTGATGGCGTTTCTGAAGATATTCAAACCTGGACTGCAGCGGATTTTCACCGTGCAATTACTGCTGCTTATCTGGAAGCCTTGCAGGAGCCTTCCTTGAAAAAAGAAGGTTCGCGAACCAGTTTTGAAGGAATAATCAAAAAAGGTGAAAATACCGACTACCGTCCATCGATGTACGAATTGGTTTTTCAGAAAGCACTGGGTTATTTTAAAGCTGATCCGGTGGAATTACCGGTTCAGGCAGATCAATCCTTTTGGGAGAATCAAGAGTTGTGGAAAGACGCGGCGAATTTTACGAAACTTATGATATCAGACTCCGATAGTTTAGCACCGGGACTGATAAGTTTAAAATTATATCAGGAATTACTACGCTATTATAAAGCTGGCAATAAAAATGAACAACTTGCGGCAACAGATCTGGAGCGGTTTCAGTTTTTGAAAAGCAAGGCAGAATCAGCAAGTTCAGAAGCTCTTTACCTTGCTGCGTTGGAAGGATTCAGAAAAAATTATACAGGAACTTTAGCTGCTGATCAGGCGGTTTATTTATTGGCCAGTTGGGAGTTGGATGAAAATGAAGACCCTGTAAAAGCCTTATCCATTGCACAAGAATTGGTTGATAAGCAAAAAAACAGTCCGGGTGCCATTCAGTCCTACAATCTGATTCAGGATATTAAAGCACCAGCTCTGGGTATCCAGACGGAGCGGGTGAATATTCCCGGTGAACCTTTCCGGGCAATTGTAAATTGGAAAAACCTGGGAAAAATCTATCTCCGGCTGGTAAAAATTGATCCCGTAAAACATAGTCAGTTATTACAGCAATCAAGGTATTTTGATTCGGCTAATTACGCGTTATTAGCTGGTTCACCGACAGTAAAAGCCTGGGAGCAATACTTACCGGTGATGCAGGATTATAAAGGTCATACAACCGAGATCAAAATTGATGCACTTCCAATCGGCGCTTATTTTTTACTAGCCAGCGATCATGCTTCTTTTGCTTTGGAATCATCCAATATCGGCTTGGTTGAATTGCAGGTTTCCAATATCAGTTATATCAGTTCGGAGAAGGATTATTTTGTTTTACACAGAAATACCGGACAACCTCTATCCAATGCAACTATTCAACTTTTTCAACGAACCTATGATTACCAGACCAGAACCTATAATCGGATTAAAGCAGACGAGCTGAAAGCAAATGAGAAAGGATTTGTACGGATCAGCAAAGCCGGTAAAAATGAATACGGCAGTTTTTCACTGGACATTCAACACGGGGATGATTATCTGCGTATTGATGACCAGGAGTATATTTATTCCTATAATCAGCGGGATCGGGATACGTCTGCAGCAGAATACGAGCGTCGGAATGCAAGAGTTTTTTATTTTTTGGACCGGAACATCTACCGCCCGGGACAAACTATTTATTTTAAAGCTGTATTAACCAGCAAGGACAAGGAAACACAATTACCTCAGTTATTAACAGGAAGAAAAACATCGATTTATCTTTATAATGCCAATGACGAAAAAACAGATTCCATAGTCGTAATATCCAATGAATTTGGATCAGTTGCAGGGAAATTCACTTTGCCTTCCAGCGGATTAACCGGACAGTTTTACCTGCAGGAAGAGTTGTATCATTCATCCACTTACTTTAATGTGGAAGAATACAAGCGGCCACGATTTGAAGTAACTCTGGACAAACTAAAAACAACCGTTCGTTTAGGCGATACCGTTACCATTAAAGGAAAGGCAATCGCTTATGCTGGCAATGCCATTAGCAACGCGACCGGTACATTTAGGGTAACAAGAGGAACCCGGTATCTCTATCCCTGGAAAATATCTGGTTATGGTTTCCGTCCGAGGTATAAAACAGCTGAAATTGCACATGGTCAGTTAACTACAGAAGCAGATGGAAGTTTCAGTATTTCCTTTCCGGCTATTCCAGATGCAACAATAGATCGCAAAACAGATCCTGTATTTGAATATGCAATAACCATTGATATTACTGATCTGAATGGTGAGACCCGATCAGCCAACAGCTCGGTACCGGTGTCGTATAAATCAGTAGAAATTAATATAAGTGCAGAGCAGGATAAACTGGCGGCAACTGATTTCAAGAAAATTAAGCTGGCAGCTAACAACCTGATGGGTGAACCACAAACAGCCACGCTGGCTGTGCAGATCCTTCCTTTAAAGAGTCCGGGTAGACTGCTTCGCTCCCGCTACTGGGAAACGCCTGATACTTTTGTATTAACTGAAAAAGAATATCGTCAATATTTCCCGAATGATCTGTATAAAAACGAAGACGATCCGCAAACATGGCCGGCTGGCAAAGCAGTATGGCAGAAAACCATTCAAACGGATTCCAGCGGTATGGTACAACTGGACAGAAAAAAATGGGCTGCCGGATGGTATCAACTGATCGCCAAAGGAGTGGATCCGAATGGAGACAGTATTGAAGCGAAGTCCATTGTATTCCTAACTGATCCAACCGGGAAATCGGTGGCAGAAGCAGGTTACCTTTCAGGAACACAGGGAAAACAACTGCTGAAACAAGGGGAGCAAACCACTATAGAACTGGCAACAGAAGCGACTGATCTTTTCGTAATAGAAAAAAGAATCAACTGGAAAGGGCAGTCCGGTGATATTAAACTCCCCTTTTCTGAAAAATACCGGTTGTTTGAGCTGAATAAAGAGCGGGTATTGATACCTGTACTTGCTGGAGAAGCAGATAAAGGAGGGATTGAGGTTCAACATGTATTTGTTCGGAATAATCGGGTGTATACGAAGGAGAGTTATTTTGCGGTGCCGATGGAAGAAAAGGAATTAAAGATTAAGCTGCAGACCTACCGTGACAAACTGGAACCCGGACAACAAGAAAAATGGACGGTATCCATTTCAGGAGAAGAAGCGGAAAAATTTGGAATGGAATTATTGACATCGATGTATGATGCTTCGCTGGATCAGTTTGGTGCGCATAACTGGAATAAACCGGGGCTATGGCCAAGTTTGCAGCGATTGAGTAATTGGAGCGGGCGCACGAATTTTGTAGCGCAGGGTGGCGCTGATTACCAGATTCCGGTAGAAAAAAAGGAATTGAAATGGGCAGGAATGGATGAATTGTTAGGATTTGAATTTGCGGAGCGCAGAAGGATGATGGCACCGGGAATTAAAATTAGAGGTCATGCAACACTAAGTGCAAGAGAAAAACAGGAAGGCGAAATGGATGAAGTGGTTGTAACAGCTTATGCCACTTCTGTAAAAAAAGAAATAACAGGTTCAGTTGCTACAGTAAAAGCGGAGGAATTAAATATTATAGGTGATAATACATCTGCCGTTCCCCCTCCCCCACCCGCAACAGCTCCCCCCGCCATCCGCACCAATTTCAATGAAACAGCATTTTTCTTTCCGCAATTATCAGCAGATTCCAACGGACAATTCAGTTTTAGTTTCACCATGCCCGAATCGGTAACCACCTGGAAATGGCAGTTGTTTGCACATACCAAATCGCTGGCAATGGGTTACCTGCAACAAAGTATAGTAACGCAGAAAGACCTGATGGTACAACCTAATATGCCACGTTTTCTGCGGGAGGGTGATAAAATGGAAATCACCTCCAAAGTGGTAAACCTAACAGACAAAGAAGTAACCGGACAAGCAGAATTGCAACTGATTGATGCTACCACCAATCAACCGGTGGATGGCTGGTTCCGCAATTTCTTCCCCAATCAATATTTCACAGTTGGACCAAAATCGAGTGAGCTGGTGAAATTCCCGGTGGAAGTCCCCTTCTTATTTGACCGGGCCCTTACCTGGAAAATCATTGCCCGGGTGGGTGATAAAACCGATGGAGAATCTTCTACACTTCCTGTATTAAGCAATCGACAACTGGTAACCGAAGCAGTTCCCTTCTTTATCAACGGTTCATCCAGTAAGGAAATTCCACTAATAAAATTGATCAACAGTAAGGAAAGCGAAACGCTCAGCAATCAATCCCTGACGGTTGAGTTTTCTTCTAATCCGGCCTGGTATGCCATTCAGTCGCTTCCTTATCTGACTGATTATCCTTATGAGTGTGCAGAGCAAAGTTTTAATCGTTTATATGGTTATCTGATCGCCGATCATTTATTGAAATCTGCTCCCCGCATCAAAAAAGTGCTGGAAGAATGGCAGCAAAAAGATACCAGTGCCTTATTGAGCAATCTGCAGAAAAATGAGCAGTTGAAACAGGTATTGCTGGAAGAAACCCCCTGGGTGCTGGAAGCAAAATCAGAAGCAGAACAAAAGAAACGCCTGCTACTGCTCTTTGATGCCGGAAAACTTAGCCTGGAGTCAGGTAAAATGATTGCCAAACTAAAAGAAATGCAGAGTTCCAATGGCGGCTTCAGCTGGTTCAAAGGCGGACCGGATGATCGGTATATTACGCAGTATATTCTAACCGGAATCGGGCATTTACAAAAGCTGGGAATTATTGGAGCAGACTATGGAATTTTTGCACCTATTGTAACACCCGGACTCGCTTATTCCGATCAGCGTATCCTGGAAGATTATAAGAAACGCGATAAGGGAGCCAAAGAACCCACTTACCTGAATTATTTTGCGGTGCAATATCATTATATGCGCAGTTTTTACAGCAGTGTTGGGTTATCAGGTGAATATGTTCTGGCTGCCAATCATTACAGAAAGGAAATTCAGTCACTTTGGATAAAAGGAAACCTGTTTTCAAAAGCAATGATTGCGCTGGCATTGCACAGAACCGGAGACAAACAAACGGCCTCCAATATCCTGAAATCGTTGCAGCAAACAGCCATTAAAACCGAAGACAAAGGCATGTATTGGAAAGCCAATACAGCAGGTTATTACTGGCAGGAAGCGCCGATTGAAACGCAGGCTTTATTGATTGAGTTATTTCAGGAATTAAAGCAACCGGCCACCACTGTAAATGCATTAAAAGCCTGGTTATTGCTGAATAAACAAACCAATCGCTGGAGCAGTACCAAAGCAACGGCAGACGCCTGTTATGCACTGTTATTGCAAGGTGATAACTGGTTGGAAGCACAACCAAAAATCAGTGTAAAGCTGGGAGGAGTAACTACTATTACTGGCGCAAAAGAGGAAGCCGGTACCGGATATTACCAAAAGATCATTCCGGGCACGGCAGTTTTTCCGGAAATGGGACAAATAAAAATAAATGTGGAACAGGCTCAGGCGCCAAAAGCCAACGCTCCTGTATGGGGTGCCATCTACTGGCAGTATTTTGATAATCTGGAAAATATCACTGCTGCAAAAGGACCACTTTCTATCAACAAACAGGTATTGGTTGAAAAACTGACTGATAAAGGTCCCGTTTTGGAAGCCATACAGGATGGAAGCTTTTTAAAAGTGGGCGATAAACTGGTGGTACGGCTCGAAATCAAAACAGATCGTCCAATGGAATATGTGCATGTGAAAGATATGCGGGCATCTTCATTGGAACCAACAAATGTACTAAGTGGATATCGTTGGAAAGGATCACTGGGTTATTATGAAAGCACCCGTGATGCAAGTACTAATTTCTTCATTCAGTATCTTCCAAAAGGAACGCATGTTATGGAATATTCACTGTTTGTTTCGCATGCAGGAACATTTAGTAATGGGATCAGCAGTATTCAATGCATGTATGCTCCGGAATTTACGAGCCATACGGAAGGCATTAAATTAAACATAGAAGCAAATTAAAACGGATGCGGCATACGAATACCCTGATCATTGGACAGGGACTTTGCGGAACCTGGCTGAGCTGGTGGTTAACCCAACATAAACATGATTTTTTGCTGATTGATGAAGGGAAAACGACCAGCGCCTCCCGCATCGCATCAGGTGTTATAAATCCGGTAACCGGACGCATTCTGGCAAAAACCTGGATGATTGAAACATTGTTGCCATTTGCTTTGGACGCCTACACAAAACTGGGCAATAGTTTGGGAATTGAATGTATTCAATCCACCCGCATCCTGCATAGTTTCCCGAGTTTACAAATGAAGGAAGCCTTCGATGCAAGGTTGCCGGAATTTGGCGAATACCTGCAGGTTCCGGATGACTTGGACCATTGGAAAACGCTGATGGAAAGTCCGTATGGAATTGGCAGCATTCAACCAGCCTTACTCATTAACCTGAATCTTTTGTTAGGTCGCTGGAAGGAGGAATTACTCCACCAAAACCGATTGATCCTGGAGCGATTTGAGCCGACTGAACTTATTCATTCCGAAAACTCCATTCAATACCGGGATATCCGGGCGGATCGCATCATCTATTGCGATGGCATACAGGGAATGCAGCTTCCTTATTTTAACCGGCTTCCTTTCGCGCCCAATAAGGGGCAGGCTTTGTTGCTGGAGATCCCCGGATTACCATCCGGCCATATTTATAAAAAAGGGATCAGTATAGTGCCTTATCCAACTATTAATGGGGAGCAGAACCCCACTTTTTTCTGGGCAGGTTCAACTTACGAAAATGATTTTATTACGGAAGAACCCACCCAAGAATTCAGGGAACGAACAGAGCAACTGGTTCGCAACTGGATTAAACTGCCATTCAAAACCTTATATCATTGGGCGGGTGTGCGTCCGGCAAATATGGAACGCCGGCCATTCGCCGGCATGCATCCACACTATCCATCCATCGGAATATTAAACGGAACTGGCACCAAGGGATGTTCACTGGCGCCTTATTTCGGTCAGCAACTGGCGAAGTCAATTGTGGATGGAAGTCCGATTCTGCCGGAAGCGCATATCAATCGATTTTCGAGACTGCTCAGGCCCTAACTTTGCCGCTGAAATTTTACGCTGAAATGGCAAGCAAACCCGGTATGTATGCGATTCCAGAACGGTTTCGCCGGATAGAAAATCTGCACATTGTATTCTGGCTTTTGAAAGATATGAGCTGGGCATTGTTGTGGAAACCAATTGGGATGATCATGATTATTCCAACACTGACGGTGGCAGTCCTAATCACTTACCAGACAAGAAATATTAAATCGGAACTATACCATAATCTGGCCGTACTCTTCTGGATCATTGCCAACTGTTCCTGGATGGTATTGGAATTTTATGAAACACCCGATCATTACCGTTATTATACGGCGATTCCATTTAGCATGGGAATGCTGGCAATAGCCTGGTATTATCTGGTGGAACTTAAAAAGAAATAATGTTCATACCTTTTTCAAGGTATCCACTTCCAATATGTACAAGGTTTTGCCCGAATAGCACTTTATTATTTTGTGTACGATAGGATGCCAGTGTCTTTAAAGGATCCTTGCCTTTTTCACCAGTTTCCTGGTTGATGGTTGTCAATACACAACGGGCACAAGGTTTAACTGCAGTAAACTTTATAGCGCCGGCCTGAAAAGACCCGATGCTGTCTTCTTCATAAGCTTCCCATCCTTCCACTACTATATTTGGCCGAAAGCGATTCATAGGTACGGGTGATGCAAGCCGGGTATTAAGATCATCCAGTGAAGCTTGTCCGATCAGGAGCATTGGATAGGCATCCGAAAAGCTGGTAATTTCTTTTTGGCTGGCATAACGTGAATCCACTTCCCTTCGGCTGCTATCGGGCATATATACCAGGCTGCAATTTATCCCGAGCTGGCGGGAAAACCAGTTGTCCAGGTTTTTATCAACCAACAGCGCCTGAACGGTATCGTCCCAAATGGTTACGGAAAGTTCGATTCCATTGGTTAGGTCCAAAGGAATCTGAATCGCTTCTTCTGGATGGTGTTTATGGAAAACAAGCAAATGGTCCGCTCCCAACCCTACCTGTAACAATGCCATTACCGGATGTTCGCGTTGCGTGAGAAAACGTCCGTTTGCATCCACCAGCATCCAGCGACGGTCATATTGCAAACCCCGATCGGTTACCAAAACAGAATCCAGTTCAATACCACCAAGGGATTTGATGGGATAAATAAATAATCCGCTGATTGTAGCCATACTGCAAAATACTAAACTGCGCTTACCTTTGGCTGAATTGAATCAACATGAAAGCCAAAATCATCATTGAATACTGTCCTAAATGCCACTGGCTTCTGAGAGCAGCTTATATGGCACAGGAATTATTAACCACTTTTGAGGAGGAACTGGAAGAAGTGGCACTTCGTCCCAGTGAGGTAGCCGGACGCTACATCATCTCCATAAATGACGAATTGGTTTTTGATCGCAAACGGGATGGAGGCTTCGTTGAAATCAAAGTCATAAAACAATTGGTACGCGACAAAGTAGCACCTGGAAAAGCACTCGGACATTCAGACCGAAAGGAGGAATCGCACTAGGCTGCTGCCAATCGGCTTAACAAAACCTTGTAAGGGTCCTGACGCAACAGTTTTGCCATCGCTTCATACAATTCAGGCAGGTCGTGCCGTAAACGCACACTGTTTTCAAAAAACACTTCCACGCTAACAGCCCAGAACTCATGGTAATTGGTAGCAGCGTATTCACCCAAAATGGTTTTGCGCCCTCTTTGCATATCCTGAAAAATAGGACGGGCAACCTTGGAAAAATTATGAAATTCTTTTTTGAAGTGACGGTCTTCATCTGTTTTGGTAATGAAGTTCACATAAGCCAGCGCATGCGCCATTTCATGCAGCCCAACATTACTGCTGTCGTGTGCACTCCGGATTCCTTCCAGGAAATTATGCCAGGACAGATAGATGCCTGAACTGTCTACATGTCCCATAAAGGGAAGTGAATAATGACCATAATGGTAATCGTGCTGAAGCACATAGATATCTCTGAAATAATTGAGCGAAAAATTTTCCAGTCCGAGTGTTAACTGCGCCGCAGTGGCACTGATCAGGATCGGCATTTCTTCTTTTCTGTCCACTCCTACATAATGAAATTTCTTTGAGCGGAAAAAGAGATAGGCGCGAAACAGCCATTTCTGCTGGGTAGCTTCATCTACTTTATTAAAATAGCGGATGTTGGAAGAGATGAGCTTCCGGAACTGTTCTTCATGCAGTTCAAAGCCTTTACGGCGACGATAGAGTAAAAAATATTGCCAGCGATTGTTCAGTAAGTCAAATAAAAAGATCGTACTGAACACCAGCAAACAAATGAAAACGATTTCCATAAGGGTCAACTTTACGGGTAAGAAAATCGAAATTGTCTTGCTGGTTAAACACAGAAATGGATACGAGGGCCTTTCGGAGAGGAGACTGGTACGGATTAAAAGACTCGACGGTTCGAGTTAGGTACTAATTAAGCACAAGTTAATTCTTGAATCTGAAGATTAAAAGCATTTTGGTCTTAAAATCCTGCAAAAACGAAGTTTTCGACGAATGGACGATTCAGACCGCTTTTACCACCATCAATTGAAGGGGATCCTGGTTCAGCAATTCACACATAGAGATGTATAAATTGGGCTCACAGGTTTTGAGCAGCAGGGGCTTTTCGAAAAATGCCTCTACCGAAACGGCCCAGAATTCGTGAAAATTGGTGGCCGCGTAACGGTCCAGGACCGATTCCGCGCCATTTCTCATATTGGTATAGATAGGATGAGCCGCTTTGACATAGTCTTTGAATTTAATACGAAAGCTTTTTTCCATGGTGGTTTTGCCCATCAGGGCACCGTAGGTCAGAGCATGCGCCATTTCATGCAGGCCAACATTATGGCCATCGTCGTATTCCTGGTAACCATGAAAAAAATGATCCCAGCTCAGGTAAATGCCCTGTAAGCTTACATGTCCCTGAAAAGCCTGTTTATGCCAGTGCACCCGGTATGCGGAGCCGGAAACATAAATTTTATCAAAAAAATCAAGCCTAAAATCATTCAGTCCAAATGTCAGCTGAACGGCTGCTGAACTGATCAGGAGGGGGATCATGGGGTCGGGGTCCAGATCGATATATTTAAATTCTTTGTAACGCATGAAGTCCATGACCCTTCTGAGGAATCGGGCCTGGTTATCCAGATTCAGTGCACGGTAATAGATATTATGGGTACGAAGCCAATCATGGTGCTGTGCCCATTCGGGCAAAAGAGAACCCGAACCTTCCGGAGCCGGATGATTACTGTCTCTTGCCATCCGGCGATAATCGTACCGGAAGCGTTCCCAGCTCCAAATCAGAAAAACCAGGAGGCTGCTACTGCCTAATATGGTAATTACGGTAATCATGCTACATTTGCACCTCAGCAACAAACCGAAAATATAAATTCTATATGTATAGATCGCATACTTGTGGCGAATTAAATTCAAATTCTATTGGAAAAGAAGTGACACTGGCAGGCTGGGTACAGACTATCCGGAAATTTGGCAGCATCACCTTCGTAGATTTACGGGACAGGTATGGCATTACACAGTTATTATTTGGTGAAACTCTCACCCCCCAACTTGATGGTCAGCCATTGGGTAGGGAGTTTGTTCTGCAGGTTACCGGTAAAGTTATAGAACGTACCAGTAAGAATAAAAATATTGCAACCGGTGATATTGAAATTGATGTAATCAGTTTTACCATTCTGAATAAAGCAGCAACACCACCTTTTACCATACAGGATGATACCGATGGCGGCGATGACCTTCGCATGAAATACCGCTATCTTGATTTACGCAGAAATACGGTTAAACGGAATCTCGAACTACGTTATGCTGTAAACCGTTCGGCCCGGAATTACCTGCATGAAAATAGTTTCATGGATATTGAAACCCCTTTTCTGATTAAGAGTACGCCGGAAGGTGCGCGCGATTTCGTAGTGCCATCGCGCATGAATCCCGGACAGTTTTATGCATTGCCCCAGAGTCCGCAGACCTTTAAGCAATTGCTGATGGTGAGCGGATACGATCGCTATTATCAGGTAGTGAAATGTTTTCGGGATGAAGACCTTCGTGCCGATCGGCAGCCGGAATTTACACAGATTGATTGCGAGATGAGTTTCGTGCAACAGGAAGATATCCTTCAGATGTTTGAAGGATTGATAAAGCGCATATTCAAAGACGTTAAGAATATGGACTATACGGATTCGGTTCAGCGCATGACCTGGAACGATGCCATGTTACAATATGGAAACGACAAGCCGGATATCCGTTTTGGTATGGAACTGGCTAATTTTAAAACCGTATTCGAAGGACAAACAGGAGATGCAACAGCGCTTGGCATTTTTGAAGCGTCCGGTTTCAAAGTATTCAATGAAGCAGAAACCGTATTGGCGATTGCTGTGCCTGGTTGCAGTGAGTATACCCGGAAGCAAACCGACGAACTAACAGAATGGGTGAAACGTCCGCAAATCGGAATGAACGGGTTGGTATTTATCCGTTGTAATGCGGATGGCAGTTTTAAAAGCAGCGCCGATAAATTTTTCAATGAGGAGCAATTGAAAACGCTGGCGGGATTAGCGAATGCCAAACCCGGCGACCTTGTTTTGATTCTGGCCGGCCGTGAAGAAAGAACCCGTAAAGCGATCAGTGAATTACGACTGGAAATGGGTGAACGCCTGGGCTTACGCCGTAAGGATGAATTCAAATTATTATGGGTATTGGATTTTCCCCTGTTTGAATATGCAGAAGAAGAAAATCGCTGGGTAGCAAGGCACCATCCTTTTACTTCACCCAAGCCCGATCATATTAAAGTGATGATTGAAAATGATCCGGTAATTACCGACGCGGCTAATTACCTGCAACACCCCTATTCGAATATTAAGGCCAATGCCTATGATATGGTATTGAACGGGAATGAGATTGGTGGTGGATCCATCCGAATTTACCAGCGGGAGCTGCAGGAAAAAATGTTTGATGCGCTTGGCATGAGTAAGGAAGAAGCCCTGCATAAGTTTGGGTTCCTGCTGGGAGCATTTGAATATGGTGCGCCTCCGCATGGTGGAATTGCCTTTGGCTTTGACCGGCTCTGCGCGATTCTGGGTGGCTCTGAAAGCATCCGCGATTTCATCGCTTTCCCCAAAAACAATTCGGGCCGCGATGTAATGCTGGATGCTCCTTCCTCCATCGACGACAAACAACTCACCGAACTAAGCATCAAACTGAACACCTAACGCCCCCTCCACCTGTCGGGTAAACCCGACGGGTGGAAAAAAGGAATGACCCATGAATAATTTGACAGTTTACCGGATATTAACCTATGTTTTGCTGGCAATCGGCGGATTTTTAGCCTTATTACTGCTTGGAATGCTGATGGCTGCGCTAGCCAATCCGGTATTATTACTCCCGGTTTTCCTGCTGGCCTGTGTGCTCATCTATACCTACTGCAGTTTCCGTTTTCTGAGCAGAGGGATTGATGCTCATATGTATTGCCGGCCCTCGTTGCGTGACCTCATCCGCGTAAACGGATATGGAACCATGGGCTTCGCTTCCCTTACCATTGTGAACTGTATCATGCTGATGATGAATCCGTCTACATTAAACGAAGTAGTTGAACAAGCCATGTCCATGCAAAAAGAGCAGGTGGAAGGCATGGAAGAAATGATGATTTCCTTTATGAATTACACCATTAAATTCCTCCTGTTTTACAGTATTGGGCTCCTGCTGCATATATTCATCACATTCAGACTGCTCCGGCAACATGCAGATGCTTTTGATTTGCCGTCCAACGAAGCATAATTTTAGGTTCCAAAAACAATTCTGAATCGTTATATTTGAAATACTGGTTGCTTGCTCCATACGTGGGGCAGCAACCATTTTTTATCTATAACCAAAACTATGCTCGAACATTCAGTTTTCAGCAACTATTGTATGATTCCTATGAGTTGGGATGAAATGTGCGATGGTAACAATGTGCGTCTCCCCTATCAGCAGGTATTTGAAACCCTCAACCAGCTAAGTGCAGCCAGCCTGAATGATCGCGACCGGATGGCGAGCGAGCTTTTTCTGAGTCAGGGTATCACATTTACTGTTTACAGTGATAATGAAGGAATCGAACGGATTTTCCCCTTTGATATCATTCCCCGGATAATACCCGGGAACGAATGGGATCATATTGAGGCAGGTATCACACAGCGCCTGAAAGCTCTGAATCTCTTTCTGAAAGATATTTACAATACCCAGCAGATCATTAAAGACGGCATTATTCCGGCAGAACTGATTGCATCCTGTCCGCATTATACCAGGGAGATTTTTGGGATCCGGGTGTCCCATGATATTTATGTTCATATTGCAGGAATTGACCTGATCCGCGGAAAGGACGGCTCCTATTATGTTTTGGAAGATAATTTACGAACCCCATCCGGCGTATCATATATGCTGGAAAACCGGGAAGTAACCAAACGGATTTTTCCGGATATGCTTACCTCCAGTAAGGTACGGATGGTGAATAATTATCCTTTGGAACTATACAATGTGCTGGTATCCCTGGCACCCCGGCAAATTGCCCACCCAACGGTGGTTCTATTAACACCGGGAGTATTTAATTCCGCTTATTATGAACACACGTTTTTGGCACGTTCGATGGGCATTCCGCTGGTGGAGGGACGTGATCTTGTTGTAGACAATCACAAAGTGTACATGAAAACCACCCTGGGGTTTCAACAGGTGGATGTAATCTATCGCCGAATTGATGATGAATACATGGATCCGCTGGTATTCAGGCCTGATAGTGCATTGGGAATACCCGGAATATTAGGCGCCTATCGCAAAGGAAATATCGCGCTGATCAATGCAATTGGAAATGGGGTGGCGGATGATAAAGCGGTGTATGCCTATGTGCCGGCAATGATCCGGTATTACCTGAATGAAGAACCTATTCTGGCCAATGTGCCCACCTATCAATTGGTTGATCCGGATGCACGGAAATATACCTTTGATCATATCCGTGAGATGGTTATTAAACGAACTAATCAATCAGGTGGTTATGGCATGTTAATGGGAAATTCCGCAACAGATGAAGAAATCCATTTGATGATGAAAGCGGTGGATGAAGATCCCCGCAACTTTATTGCGCAACCAATTATTCAGTTATCAACTGTTCCCTGTTTTATAAACAATCGATTTGAACCCAGGCATGTGGACCTGCGACCATTTGCACTTTTTGGTCCGGGTGGCGTAAAGATTGTGCCAGGCGGACTCACCCGTGTTGCGCTTCGGGAAGGCTCCCTGGTGGTGAACTCCTCTCAGGGTGGCGGAAGTAAAGACACCTGGATCATCAATTAATCAAAGAACCTTCAACACCAACTATGCTCAGCAGATTAGCCGACTCTCTTTACTGGCTCAACCGTTACCTCGAAAGAAGCGATGCCATCTTACGCATCCTGCATATCAATTATACCCTCTGGCTGGACAAAGGCGAACATTCTATTCATTTCTGGACCCAGTTAACTCATATGTTCAGCACTGCTGAGGATGCAAAAAAACAGCTATTTGATCAGCACCCTCTTCAACTTGTTCAGCACCTGATTTATGATACCACCAATGGTAATTCCATACGTGCTATGGTTATAAGGGCACGCGAAAATGCGCGTGGAGCACAGGATCATATAACCAAAGAAGTTTGGGAACAGGTGAATCAGTTTTACCATCTTATCAACAACCCCATGCTGCAGCAAAAGCTGGTGAGAAACGATGCACTGAATGTGTTGGCTGAACTTGGCAACCAGATGACGCTTTATGCAGGCATTACAGACAGTACCATGCCGCGAAATATGGGTTGGAATTTCATGACACTGGGGAAATTTGTAGAACGGGCGGTAATCAGCATTGAACTTGCCGATCGCTTTTTTGCAGAAACCGATTACTCACTTGATCAATCGAAGGATGTATTATTCTGGCGGTCTTTATTACTGTCTCTTTCCGGATATGAATTATATCTTAAAACCTATCGCAGCCCGCATCATAACCAGCATGTGGCATCACAGGTATTATTCAGCAAACAGTTTACCAGATCGGCCAGTTATTGTTTTGACCGGATCGAATTTTATTTACAAAAAGTAGTAACGGACAATAACAGTGAAGAGGCGCGCAGCTTGTATCGTGAATTTAGTCGCCTGCATAGTAAAATAGAATATTCTGATTTGTCAGTACTTAGAGAAAAAGGATTACAGCCTTATCTTCAGGAAATCAAAACAGAGTTGTTCAACTTTAATCAGCGCTTTAGTCAGGTTTTCTTTTCATACGCTTAAAAAGAATCATGCCAACGTTCAAAATTCACCATATCACCAGTTACGAATACGACCGTCCCGTAACTGAAAGCATCAATGAAATCCGGATCACGCCCTATGCCTGTGAAGAACAGGAAATACTGGAACACGAATTGAATATAACCGGTAATCCAAGCATACTGCACTATACTGATTATTGGGGAAACAGAATAGGGCAGTTCAATCTAAATCCACCGCATTCCGAATTGGTGATTGAGAGTAAGCTGGTGGTACGAACAAAAGCGCCAACGGATCGCACCCTGGTTTTCAATACCGGCTTTGAGCAGTTACAGCAGGAAATCAACCAATCGCTTCCCCTGCTGGAATTAACCAAGCCGGAAGCCATTCAGTACCAGGAAGCCATTCAGGATATCGTGCGTCAGATTTTTCAACCCTGGAAATCGGTAGCGGCAACGGTACAGGATTGCTGCCAGTTTATCTTTCAGCATTTTCAATATATTAAAGGCATTACGGATATTGAAACAACGGTGGATCAGATCATTGAACACCGATCCGGAGTATGTCAGGATTTTGCACATGTAATGCTGCAGGTATTGCGTACGCTTAAAATACCCAGCCGATATGTGAGTGGCTATATCTGCCCGAATAAAAACGGCTTACGCGGCGAAGGGGCCACCCATGCCTGGGTAGAAACCTGGATACCCAACTATGGATGGACGGGCATTGATCCCACCAATAATATCTGGGTAAGCAATACACATGTCAAGCTCGCCGTGGGACGAAATTTCACAGACTGCTCACCCGTAAAAGGAACTTTTAAAGGGCCGGCTCAGCAGATGTTGTATGTTTTCGTATCAGTAGGATATGAAGATGGTCATCGCTTTGAGGAAAGAAACCAGGTAAAGACTCCTGTTCCTTCCAATGATGGAGAGTATCGTCCGACGGTGGATGAAGCCGGCAGACAACAGCAATAAGCTGCCAAAATGCAGGCATTCCTGTACATTTGTCGACTAATTCAACGCCATGCCGGTTCCATTAGCAGAGCGATTACGTCCGCATACACTTAATGAGTTAATTGGCCAGGAACACCTTACTGGTGAAGGCAGTATCCTGCGAAAATCCATTGAACAGGGAAAAGTGCCTTCAATGATCCTATGGGGACCTCCGGGTGTGGGCAAAACCACCATTGCCAATATTATTGCGCATACATTGGATAGTCCCTTTTATACATTAAGTGCAATTTCGTCCGGCGTAAAAGAAGTGCGCGAAGTAATTGAACTTGCCAAAAACCAGGAGAAAGCGATTCTTTTTATTGATGAAATCCATCGCTTTAATAAATCGCAGCAGGATGCATTACTGGGTGCTGTTGAAAAAGGCACGATTACACTGATTGGTGCCACCACAGAAAACCCTTCTTTTGAAGTAAACAGCGCTTTGTTAAGCAGAAGCCAGGTCTATGTATTGAAATCGCTTTCAGAAAAAGCGATGACTGACTTACTGGAAGATGCATTGCAAAGAGATGAATGGTTGCAGCAGCAAACTATTGAATTAAAAGAAACGGCTGCATTGATACGAATTTCCGGCGGTGATGGCCGTAAGTTGCTAAACCTGCTGGAACTGGTAGTGCAGGCGGCAGGTAATACATCACCCATCATTATCACAGACGAGTTTGTAATGCAGGTGGCACAACAGAAAGTAGCGCTGTATGATAAACAGGGAGAACAGCATTATGATATCATTTCAGCCTTTATAAAATCCATTCGCGGCAGCGATCCAAATGGTGCTGTGTACTGGCTGGCCAGAATGCTGGCAGGTGGAGAAGACATCAAATTTATTGCACGCAGAATGGTCATTCTGGCAAGTGAAGATATCGGCAATGCTAACCCCAATGCGCTTTTATTGGCCAATGCCTGTTTTGATGCCGTAAATAAAATAGGTAATCCCGAAGCAAGAATAATTCTTTCACAATGTGCCGTTTATTTGGCGGGATCAGCCAAAAGCAACGCAAGTTATCTCGCCATAGATGAAGCCATCGCGCTGGTTCAACAACACGGCGATTTGCCTGTCCCCTTTCATTTACGAAATGCACCCACCAAATTGATGAAGGAACAGGGGTATTCTAAAGGCTATCAGTATTCCCATGATTATGCGTTGAATTTTTCAGCCCAGGAATACCTGCCGGATGCATTGAGCGGACGGCCTATATATAAACCCGGAAGAAATGCAAGAGAAGAAGAAATTCGTAAATTCCTTCAGCAGCGATGGAAGGATAAATACAATTATTAATACGATCCGTTTATGAAAAAAGCACTGATTATTTGTACAGTCCTTGGAGCGGGATTTTTTTCCCAGGCACAAACAACAATTGTTCGAGATCGGACAATTGAAAAAATGGTAAACGAAGTTTCTGTCGATTCTCTGCAATCTTATATTGATCAGTTAGTGAAATTCGGAAGCAGGCATACGCTGAGTTCAACAACGGATCCTAAAAAAGGAATTGGTGCAGCCCGTAACTGGGTAGTGCAGAAGTTTACTGAATTCGCGCGTAAAACAAATGGCCGGATGACCGCCTTTGTGGATACCACCACCCTCCAGCCTGATGGCAGACGAATCAATCAGCAAGTAAATCTTGGCAATGCGATGGCGATCCTGAAAGGAACGGATGCTTTGGATAAACGGATCTTTCTGATAAGCGGACATCTCGACAGCCGGGTTACGGATGTCATGAATGCTGCAGCAGACGCACCCGGTGCCAATGATGATGCCAGTGGTGTGGCAGCTGTAATTGAATCGGCCAGAATATTGAGCCAGTCTGCCTATCCTGCCACCATCATTTTTGTAGCCGTTAGTGGGGAAGAACAGGGGCTACTCGGAGCTGGATATCTTGCCGAAAAAGCTAAAAGGGAAGGCTGGCAGATTGAAGCTGTTCTGAATAACGATATTATGGGCAGCAATAACAGCAGTGAAACCAATATCATAGATAATACCCGGTTGCGCGTTTTCAGTGAGGGACTACCGGCCTATGAACTCGATAAAAAAGCAGCGGGAATCAGAGGAATGGGGCTGGAAAATGATGGCCCTTCCAGACAGCTTGCCAGATATGTAAAGGAAGTTGGAGAACGCTATGTAGATCATCTTGAAATTAAATTGATTTATCGGAATGATCGTTTCTTAAGAGGTGGTGATCATACACCATTTATTCAAAAAGGATTTGCTGCGGTACGAATAACTGAGATGAATGAAAATTTTCTGCACCAGCACCAGGATGTTCGGAAAGAAAATGGAATACAATATGGTGATCTTAGGGAGTTTATGGATTTTGAATACCTCCGAAAAAACACGGCAGTGAATCTTGCCTGTCTGGCGAATCTGGCAGGCTCACCGGGGGCACCTCAGGAGCTAAAAATTGATGTAAAAAATCTGACCAATTCAAGTTATCTCTATTGGAAAGCACCGTTAACGGGTAAACCCAAAGGCTATTATATATTATTGCGTGAAACCAGTGAATCACACTGGCAGAAAAAAATATTTACAACTGAAACTTCTTTACGCCTTCCCTATTCAAAGGATAATTATTTTTTTGCTGTTCAATCGGTGAGTGAAAACGGACAGGAAAGTTTACCCGTAACGCCACAGGTTGGCAGATAACTTGAGTGTATGGTTACAAATTGGCAAATCAAATCATTCAGTGAATTTACTGTGACTGAACTATATCAGTTACTTCGGTTACGAAGCGAGGTGTTTGTAGTAGAGCAGCAATGTGTTTTTCTGGACATGGATAACAAGGATCAGCACTGCCTTCATTTATTAGGATGGCAGAACGATTTGTTGGCAGCATCTACCCGTTTGGTGCCACCGGGAATTTCCTATAACGAAATGTCGATTGGACGTGTTGTAAGTTCTCAGCAGGTTCGTGGCACGGGAATTGGCAGGCAACTCATGGAAGAGTCTATAGATGCCTGTTACAGGCAATGGGGTAAAAGCCCCATACGCATTGGTGCTCAACAATATCTGGAGAAATTTTACCAGTCCTTGGGCTTTGAAACAGATGGAGAGCCCTATATTGAAGACGGAATTCCCCACGTAGAGATGCTAAAAAATATCTAGTAATATCAGCAGGTAGTTTTACGCAACGTAAAAAAAAGATTACGAACCTTATACGAGAGTCTTCCAATCCTCGTTAGTAGATGTAATCCAAGTAACCGTTCGAAAACAAAATCTGATATTCATGAAACAGCATTTACCCCTATTCCTGCGTAAATGTGCCTTGTCCATAGTTGCTTTGGCGTGCACGCAGGCCTCTTTTGCTCAAATCGGACTCTTCAATGAGCTGGAAGCGGGTATCACTATTGGTCCATCTAACTTTCTTGGCGACCTTGGTGGTAACCGTGGAAAAGGAACAGGCTTCCTGAAAGACAATAATTTTTCCCAAACCAGATTCTTTATAGGCGGACATATTACGGCTTACCAATCTCCTTTACTTGGACTGAGACTGGCGGCCAATTATGGCACCATTGCTGGCGATGACGCTGTAATTAAAGGACAGGGTGGATGGGAAGAAGCCCGTCGTTTTCGTAATAACGATTTTCGCTCCCGTGTATTGGAAGGAATGCTGGTAGCAGAGGTTTATCCAACTGTTTTATTTGAGTGGGATCCGGAGGATTTATACCGTAAATTTCGTCCTTATGGTGTAATCGGTGTGGGTGTATTCAACTTTAATCCACAGGGTACAGACCCCTTAACCGGTGAATATGTAAACCTGAAACCACTGAGTACAGAGGGACAGGGATTTGCAGAGCATCCAGACAGGAAGCCGTATAAACTTACTCAATTGAATATTCCAATGGGCATTGGTGTAAAATATTTCCTGAGTGAAAAAAGCAGCCTTTCCCTGGAGGTTTTACATCGTAAAACATTCACTGATTATATTGATGATGTGAGTACCAATTATATTGATCCGGATTTATTTGATCAGTATTTTGGAGTGGGTACACAAAAAGCCCAGCTTGCCCGTCGTATGGCCAATAAAACAGATCAGAGCAGTGGTGCTTCGGCAGGTTTTGGTCCGGGTGATAAAAGAGGAACACCCACACAAAATGACGGGTACTATTCTTTCAACTTTAAATTAAGTTTCAAACTGGCCCGTTCTACAAATAGCAGCAGGCAGATGAAATGTCCGACTTTGCTACGTTACTAAACTATTGTGTAATCAATAAACCAACCCATGAAGTGCAAGTTCCTGAAGCGGCAACTGTGGATGATCATGGCGAGTTGTATGGGAAGTATAGTTGCAATGGCCGGGGAGAAAAACTATCCGGCAGAAGTAGACAGTATAATAATTCAAAAACTAAACAACAATCATAAGCATACGGTCAATATTTACACGAATACATCCCAGAAAGTATTGTTTTTCAGTGCACAGGGAGATGAAGGAAACACCTACAAATTTTTACTGTTTCGTCAAAAGGGAGTCCTTGTGAAACAAAGTAAAATCCGAAACAGGGAAACTACAGTGGTGAGCAAACCGGAAAAGGGTAGTTATTACTATGAAGTATTCAGTGACAATGTTCTGATCGAAAGCGGAACCATACTTGTACAATAATCGAATTAAAGAGCATCCCGATAAGAAGGCAGGGAAATTGATAAAATCCAATTATCCGGTTTTAGAACCTGATCCGTTCCCTATAGTTTAGTACCCTTTATATGCAACGATTTTATTAAGACTACCTGCCGATTCTTATCGGATAAGAAGGTGAAAGGTGAAAGGTGCGAGG
>NZ_DLHM01000005.1:691803-1004413 GCF_002483205.1 Flavihumibacter sp. UBA7668 | reverse complement strand
CCTCGCACCTTTCACCTTTCACCTCGCACGTTTCACCTTTCACCTCTCACATTTCACCTTTAAGAAACTTCGCTGTATGGCTCCCTTTCTCTTTAATCATTTCTTCCGGAGTTCCTGTGAATAAAACCTGTCCGCCGCCATCTCCGCCTTCCGGACCAATATCGATGATATGATCCGCCACTTTTATTACATCCAGATTGTGTTCAATAACAAGCACCGTATTACCGCGATCAACCAGTTTGTTTAATACGTCCAGCAAATGTTGGATATCCTGAAAATGCAAACCGGTAGTAGGCTCATCCAGAATATAAAATGTTTTACCTGTATCTTTTTTTGATAGTTCTGTTGCCAGTTTTACACGTTGCGCTTCTCCTCCGCTGAGTGTAACCGCACTTTGTCCGAGTGTGATATACCCCAAACCAACTTCCTGCAACACTTTGATCTTTCTATATAAATAAGGAACTGCCTGGAAAAACTCAACAGCTTCTTCTACTGTCATATCCAATACATCACTGATGGATTTTCCTTTGTAACGAATTTCAAGTGTTTCCCGGTTATATCGTTTTCCATTGCATTTTTCGCAATGCACATAAACATCCGGCAGGAAATTCATTTCAATTACCCGCATACCACCACCTTCGCAGGTATCACAACGGCCGCCTTTTACATTGAAGGAGAATCTGCCTGCTGCATATCCCCGGATTTTAGCTTCGGGAACAGCGGCAAACAATTGTCTTATTTCTGTAAAGAATCCGCAATAGGTGGCAGGATTACTACGGGGTGTTCTGCCAATGGGAGACTGATCAATTTCAATCACTTTATCGATATGCTCAAGTCCTTTGATAGTTTTATACTCCAGCGGCTTTTGTTTGGATTCATAACAATGCTGCGATAAAATCGGATAAAGGGTTTCATTGATCAGCGTACTCTTTCCACTACCGCTCACTCCTGTAACCAGAATAAGTTTACCCAGTGGAAATTTTACGGAAATATTTTTCAGGTTATTTCCTTTAGCACCTTTCAAATCCAAAACGGAACCATTTCCTTTTCTGCGGGCCTGCGGAACTTCAATACTTTTTTTTCCACTCAGGTATTGTGCAGTTTCTGAATTGGATGCCAGCACTTCCTGCGGAGTTCCCTGCGCAACTATTTGTCCGCCGAATTTCCCGGCACGCGGACCAATATCCACCAGGTGATCAGCGGCCATCATGATATCCTTATCGTGTTCAACAACCAACACACTGTTCCCGATATCACGCAGATTTTGCAAAGCTGTAATCAGTCGATGGTTATCGCGCTGATGTAGTCCGATACTTGGTTCATCCAACACATACGTGATACCCTGCAATTGAGAGCCGATCTGTGTAGCCAAACGGATTCTCTGGGATTCTCCACCACTCAGGGTTTTAGAAGAGCGGTTAAGGGTAAGATAGGTTAAGCCGACATCAAGCAGAAACTGTAATCGTTCTCTGATTTCTTTTAAAATATCTTTTGCAATAATTTGTTGTTTGGCACTGATGCGTTTCTCCATGCCATCAAACCAGGCCAGCAGTTTGTCCAGATTATAGTTGCTGATTTCGGCAATATTTTTTCCATCCACGCGGAACCATAGACTTTCTTTTCTTAATCTGGCACCATCACAAGTAGAACAAGTAGTGAGATCCATATAACTTTCTGCCCATTCGCGAATTCCTTCCGAGCCTGCGGTAGCGAACCAGCGTTTCAATTGAGGAATTACGCCTTCAAATTCTTCAGCATATACACGCTCTGCGCCAGCCATTTCATCAAAATCAAATTCGGTTGAATCACTACCAGTTTCATTTGCATAGAGTATCAGATTTAATGCGGATGTTGGAAGATCTCGCACCGGTTTTTTCAGATCGATTTTATGTTTCTTTGCGATTTGCTGCACTTGTTTGTACACATAAGCTTCCCGTTCTTCACCCAACGGTGCGATCGCGCCTTCTTTGATACTTTTATCCCAGTCAGGAATCACTTTTTCCATACTAATCTGGTAAACGGTTCCGAGGCCCTTGCAGGTTGGGCAGGCACCATAAGGCGAATTGAAAGAGAAACTATTGGGCGATGGCTCCTCGTAGGAAATACCGGTGTCTTCGCACATTAACTGCCGGCTGTATTGGATTAATTGGTTGTTATCATTTAGTAATAAAAAGAGGAGTCCCTTTCCTACCTGCATGGATTTCTGAACACTCTGACTCAGGCGAAGTTTCATATCAGGGGTAACGGCCATGCGATCGATCACGACTTCGATATCATGGATTTTATAGCGATCCACCTGCATTTTGGGAATCAGGTCTTTGACTTCACCATCTACCCGAACCTTGAGGTAACCTTTTTTGCGGATATCTTCGAAAAGTTCTCTGTAATGTCCTTTCCGGCCTCTTACCAGCGGTGCCAGCAGAGAGATTTTTTTCTTTTCGTACTTGCTGAAAATATTTTCGACAATTTCCTCTTCGGAGAACTTTGTCATTCGTTTGCCGGTGTTATAACTGAAGGCGTCGGATGCGCGGGCATAGAGCAGACGCATAAAATCGTAGACTTCGGTGATGGTGCCAACGGTAGAACGCGGATTTTTATTGGTCGTTTTTTGTTCAATGGAGATTACGGGCGAGAGGCCGGTAATCCGGTCTACATCCGGCCGTTCCATATCACCCACGAACTGGCGTGCATAGGCGGAAAAGCTTTCCATATAACGACGTTGCCCTTCGTTATAAATAGTATCAAAAGCCAGGGAGGATTTCCCACTACCGCTTACGCCGGTAAAAACCACCAGCTGGTTTTTAGGCAATTGAATATCAATATTTTTCAAATTATGTTCCCTTGCACCCGTCACCTCTATCATTTCCTGCACCACTGGTACCGCCTTTTTACTTTTCTTCATTGTACAAATCTACTATAAGTGTCAGACAGGTGTTAGGACATTGTAAGAACAATGTCCTAACACCTGTCTGACGACTTTGGTTTGGAAATAACAAAACACCTTCCTAACTTTGCGGCAGTTCTTTAGAGCATCGCTTATCAAGAAAGGCAGAGGGAAATGGCCCGATGAAGCCTTGACAACCTGTTTCCTGCGGTAACGCAGGAAGTAAGGTGCCAAATCCAGCCCGTAAAAGGGATAGATAAGTCAGATGAATGGCTTTTGCAGAAATTCAACTTCTACATAGAGCTCTTCTGATGATTTATCGGGAGAGCTTTTTTTATACCCGCTCCTCCCGATTTTACTTGGTAGGTGGTGTCGCTAACAACCTGTTTTTCAATTAAAAAAATGTTTAACAATGCAAGCGACAACACAATTATTGCACAGCATCCCGGTGGATGCGCAAACCGGCGCCATTGCCGTACCTATTTATCAGACCAGCACCTTTGTGCAGGAAGCTCCAGGCGTAAACAAAGGATTTGACTACAGCCGAACCAACAACCCAACCCGCCAGGAACTGGAAAAAATCATCGCCCAACTAGAGAAAGGTACTGTAGCTGCAGCCTTCTCAAGTGGACTGGCTGCCATTGATGCCGTTATCAAACTATTGGAATCAGGTGATGAAATCCTCGCGGTCAATGACATCTACGGAGGTGCCTTTAGGCTCTTTGAAAAAGTGTACAAAAAATTCGGTATTACGGTTACCTACGTTGACATGAGTGACCTGACGGCGGTTCATCGTGCCATCTCCCTGAAAACAAAACTGATCTGGCTGGAAACTCCCACCAACCCCACCCTGAAAGTGGCAGATATCCGGGCCATTGCCGATATCGCAGAGCGATACAAACTATTATTTGCGGTGGATAACACTTTTGCCTCCCCGGTTTATCAGCAGCCCCTAACCCTGGGTGCCGATATCGTGGTACATAGCGCTACCAAATTCATCGGCGGACATAGTGACGTAATCGCCGGACTGATAATCGCCAAAGACCCGGAAATCGGTAAACAGATCAAATTTTACCAGAATGCCTGCGGAGCAGTTTTAGGCCCATTTGACAGTTTTCTCCTGATCAGGGGACTCGAAACATTACACCTCCGCGTTCAGCAACATACCCGGTCTGCAACCCAGGTAGCTCAATTCCTCCAAAAACATGCTGCAGTAGAAGAAGTATTCTACCCGGGTTTTGGCGGAGTGGTTTCTTTTCGGCTGAAACAGGATTCCGAATCAGCAGCCAGTATCTTTGTACAGTCTACCCAACTCTTTCACCTGGCTGAAAGTTTGGGCGGCGTCAAGAGCCTTATCAGTCACCCTGTGAGCATGACCCACAAATCCATTGATCCGGAAAAAAGAAAAGCTGCCGGTATAACAGACGGACTCATCCGCCTTAGTGTTGGGTTGGAAGATGCAGCCGATCTGGTGAACGATCTGGAAGATGCCTTTCAACAAATAACACAAAACAAAAAAGCATCCGGCCTTTTAAAAAAAGAAGCCGGGCTAGTATCTATCTAATTATAAGCAAGAAAACTCACCATGACTCACCACAAGAAATTAACCATCGGATTATTCGGATTTGGTGTTGTTGGAGAAGGACTTTATAAAGTCTTACAACAAACGCCTTCCCTCAGTGCATCTATCAAAAAAGTATGTATCAAAGATGCAGGCAAAAAAAGAAATGCACCCGACAGTCTGTTTACGACCGATCGCGATGAGCTGCTGAACGATGAAGAAATCAATGTAATTGTTGAAGTAATCAACGAAGCGGAACCCGCCTTTGAAATTGTAACCAGAGCACTTCGAAACGGCAAATCTGTGGTGAGTGCCAGCAAAAAAATGATTGCCGAGCACCTGCCTGAATTACTGGCCCTGCAACAGGAAGTTGAACCCAGTTTTTTATACGAAGCAGCAGCCTGCGCTTCCATCCCGGTAATCCGGAATCTGGAGGAATATTATGATAATGATTTGTTGCATGGAATCAAGGCCATTGTCAACGGATCCACCAACTTCATACTTACCAAAATGTTTGAAGACAAGCTGGATTTCCAACAGGCTCTCTTACTGGCGCAACAATTAGGTTTTGCAGAATCGGATCCTTCGTTGGATGTGGAGGGATATGATGCGCTCAACAAATGGACCTTCCTCCTAACGCACGCATACGGAATAATTGAGCACCCCAATAACCTGCTCTTCACCGGCATTCAGAACATACATGCCATGGATGCACGTGTTGCCGCTGAAAAAGGGCAGCAGATCAAACTGGTTGCACAGGCACAGAAACTACACAATGGTAAAGTGGCCAGTTTTGTATTGCCACAATTCATTCAGGCCGACGATCATCTTTCCTTTGTAAAAAACGAATACAATGGTGTGGTAATTGAAAGTGGTTTTTCTGACAAACAATTTTTCTATGGAAAAGGCGCCGGAAGTTTCCCAACTGCTTCCGCCGTGTTGAGTGACTTGTCTGCACTGCGTTATGAATATAAATACGAGTATAAAAAACTCTATCACCACCAGCCAAATAGCATCACCAATGATTATTACCTGCGAGTGTACCTGAGTTTCACCGACTGGAAACATATACCTCGTGAAAAATTTGAATGGATTGAAGAATGGCATGCACGGGAGGAACGCAAATACCTGGTGGGTGTATTACATGTAAAAGAACTCATCGAAAATGACTGGTGGAAACAAAACAGCACCTCGCTGATTCTAACTCCACAGCCGATCATCGAAGATGTGGCCATTCAGCAGCTCAAGAAAAAAAGTCTGGAACTTGCCGGTGTTGCATTTTAACGAAAGAGCAGATAAGCAACAAGCAGCGTAACGATAATATTAAACCCTTGTGCGATCAAAAATCCGTACAGGGGTTTTTTATTATTCTGGTGAAACAATTCAGCAAACCGGGTTTCCATCCCGATACTTGTAAATGCCAGTACAAACCACATGGTTTGTATATTTTTAAGTGGTTCTTTAACTGCTTTAATGGTATCCGCGTTCAAAACAAATGAAAACAACAAGGAGGCGCAGACGAACCCCAAAACAAATTTCGGGAATCGCTCCCAAATCACTCCCAGTGTAGGTTTTTCTACCGCTACACCTTCTTTACGTGAATAAGTCCAGTAAACAGAAATCGCAAATGCAGCGATCCCCAATAATACATTCTGCGAAAATTTGACGATCGTACTAATTTTCAAAGCATCCTCTCCTACCAATGTACCTGCAGCCACCACGGCTCCTGAGGTATCAATACTTCCACCCAGCCATGCACCGGTAACGGCTTCCGGCAATTGCATCCACTGTGCCAGATAAGGCATACCAATCATCATGGGGATGGCTGTAACCAGCACCAGCGAAATCACATAGGAGAGTTTTTTGGTATCGCCACTGATTGCTCCGGATGTGGCAATGGCAGCAGAAACGCCACAAATAGAAACAGCACTGGAAATCATCATACGCATATCGTCTTCTACTCCCAGTTTTTTACATATCCAGAAAGCAAAATACCATACAGATAACACAACTATCAATGCCTGCAATAAACCAAGTGATCCGGCTTTCAGCATATCGCCAAAAATGATACTGGTGCCCAATAATACCAATCCAATTTTGACAAACAATTCCGTCTGGAGCGATTTGGTAATCCATTCCGGAAGCCGAAATAAATTCCCGATCAGCAAACCCAGTGAAAGGCTAAAAATAACCGCTTCCAGATTGAGGTCTTTTATCAATTTGTTACCGGCGAGCAGCATTGCCAGTATGGATACAAAAAAGACAAGTGGAAAAATTTTTAGAACAGCAGCAATTGATTTTCCAGCCAATGCTGTTCCTGCAGCAGCAATGGCATACATAATAAAAAAGAGTCCGCCGATTTTCAACAGATTCGAACCAGCTAAAACCTGTCCGTACAGAGTAGTTCCATCGCTCCAGCTAAAAACAGGTTTTGGAATTTGCAATCCGACAACTGCCAGCAGAATTATCAATGCACCCAACCAAACAGCGGTCCAATCTTCATTTATCAGGGGTTTTGCTACATCGTTTGCCATTACAAGTTCATTTAAAACAGATCCTTTAAAATTCTTTTCGCTGCATGATAACCACACATGCCATGCACCCCTCCACCCGGAGGAGTGGATGAGGAACAAATATAAAGCCCTTTTGCACTTGTTCTATAAGGTGACCAGCGCAATGCCGGCCGGGTGAATAACTGACCAATATCCTGCACACCGCCATTAATATCGCCACCAATATAATTCGGATTATAGTCCTGCATGGCGCGGGTATTCATCGTGTGACTGCCGATGATCCGTTCCCTAAATCCCGGCGCATATCGCTCTACCTGCTTTTCAATAGCCTGTTTCATATCTTTTTCAGAGCCAAAAGGAACATGACAATAGGCCCAGGCAGTATGTTTGCCTTCTGGTGCGCGGGTGGAATCAAATAAGGAAGGTTGTGACAGTAATACAAACGGCTGATCCACATGGATACCCTTTGCAGTAGCTGCTTCATTCCAACTGATTTCCTCAAATGTATTACCAATATGTACCGTACCAGCCTGCTTACATTCTTCATTACGCCAGGGAATAGGCGCATCCAATGCCCAGTCAATTTTAAAAACACCCATTCCATACCGATAACGCTTCAATTGCCAATTATAAAAGCTCGAAAATTGATGTCCGGCTATCTGTAACAATTGCTGGGGTGTACAATCAAACGCAACTGCTTTGGAGGAAGGCAATTGCCGAAGCGATTTCACTTCGAATCCGGTTTCTATAACACCACCGAGCGATCGAAAATGCGCCGCCATGGCATCTGCAATAGACTGGGAACCGCCAACAGGAATCGGCCATCCGCTTGTATGTCCGGCTGCCAGCAAAACCATTCCAATGGCAGCGCTTGCCCAATTTGTTAACGGTTGAATACCGTGTGCCGCCATCCCCCCAAACAATGCTTTTGCTTCTTCAGTTTTAAATGCATTTGCAATCCATGTGGCTGGTTGCAGGGCTTTAACACCAAATCCGGCCAGCGCAAATGCGTTATCCGGCCATGTTAATGGTCCAAGAATATCATTTTTCAGCAGATCAAAATTGCGCACAACCGGCTCCATCAAATTCAGGTAGTTGGACTGGTCAATACCAAGTCGGGCTGCAGTTGGGGCAATGGATTGCAACAATACAGCAGAGGTTCCGTAATCTAATGGATGGGCGGCACAAACAGGAGGATCAATAAAATCCAAACCATAATCTGACCAGTTGACGGAAGAAAAAAACGGTGAAATTTTTGCCATTGGGTGAATAGCCGAACAGATATCATGTTTAAATCCGGGAAGTGTTAACGCTGCGGTACGCATCCCTCCTCCAATGGCAGGCTTAGCTTCCAGCAGCAGCACCTGCAGGCCTTTCGCCTGTAAAGTTATCCCCGCAGCCAATCCATTGGGTCCTGCTCCAATGATGATTACATCATAATCCGTTTGTTGCTTCACGCTTAATTTTCAGTTGACAAAATATAACACTAACTTATAATGCAATCTCAGGTAAGGAAAACAGAAAACAGTGGGAAACCGGATATTAATCAACCACCGATTAAAACCGGTTAACCCATGCTGTTCGTATACTGACTTACATTAGTCTATTGTTTCAGTAGACAAAACAAGCATATTTTTTCCAACTCTCCTAATTATTAAAAAAAAATCCGGACATCAGGTAGTCCGGTGGTAGCGGATTTCAGTTGCTATTTGTGATTGCCCGGTTGGAGAAATCATGTAGGCAACAATGATCAATTCCTCCTTCTCAAAATGCATATCTGTACGCCAGCCCCAATATTGAGGAGGCTGTTGGTGATCCGAAAACGAACCAAGCACTTCAAAATCATGGTCATTGGCATTTCCTTTGGAGAACATGATGGCGGTACTCATATGAAAACTGTCTACCCACGCAACCTGAAACTGATTCGATTGCAGATCAAAGCCAATCATATAAACCCCTTCCACTTCCCGATCTTTAAACTGAGTGGCGTAGCGGTGCAATAAAAATCTGCCTTCCAGTATAGATTCGATAGTGCCTTCGATCGGTGATTCATCCGCCAGCACATCCGGCTCAAACCAGACCCTGCTGGTACCTTTCCATTTGCCTGCAAAAGATTGCAGATCCAGGTGTTTACCTCTTTCCAAAGAGATGGCAAAGCTCATTTTTTCCATACTTCAAGTTACAGTTGTTTCGTATAAAGGAAGAACGAAAGTTTTGGATTTATTGGTTATCCTGCAAAGACAGCGTGGGATGAGACATAGTAAAGATTTAATTTGCAATTCTCATTGGATTTCAATTTACCTTTTACTTTCACAGGTTTAAAACAGCAATCGTTATGAAACTTTGGTTAAGCTGCATTGTAGTTTTTTTGCTATTGGCAGGGGCTTTGCAAAATACACAGGCACAGGCCCCACTGGTGGAGGATCTCGGTTATAAAGGAGGCTCAATTAAAGGAATCAAAAAGCTCGAAAATGCATTACATTTTCTGGTCATTGGTGATTGGGGTCGAAACGGAGAAAACTACCAGAAAGAAGTAGCTGCAGGAATGGGCAAAGCAGCACATGATCTCGATGCAGATTTCATTGTTGCCACGGGAGATAATTTTTATCCTTATGGAGTTGCCAGCACCCGCGATTATCACTGGATCAGCTCCTTTGAATCGATTTACAGGGCACAATCCTTACATGTCCGCTGGTTTCCGGTACTGGGCAATCATGATTATGGTTCTAACCCCGATGCACAGGTGGAATATACGCAGATCAGCAGCAGATGGACTATGCCAGCCCGTTATTACAGCAGAAAATTCAGGGAAAGAGACAGTTCAAACTCCGTTCTGATTTTATTTATTGATACGGATCCCATTGAAAAAGAATTTCGGGGACATCCCTACGATTCAATTAAATACAAAAAAGGCTATGTTCAACAGCAGAAGGAATGGATCCAGCGGGAATTGTCCCAATCCAATGCAAAATGGAAAATTGTGGTAGGTCACCATCCCCTATACACTGGCGGCTGGAGAAAAGATTCCAAAGATGTCGCCAATATGAAAGACTTTCTGGAACCAATTTTTCATCAATATAAAGTGGATTTGTATATAGCCGGACATGAGCACCATCTGGAGCATGTGAAGCCAGCCGGACCAACCCATCATATTATATCAGGTGCAGGATCAGAAGCAAGGCCCGTTAAGATTCATCCCAACGGAGGTAAATTTGTTGCGGGCACTCAGGGCTTTGCAAGTTTCTCAGTTACCAATAAAGAAATACTGGTTCAGTTTATTGATTATAAAGATCAGATCATTCACACCGTAAGTTTACCAAAATGAGGATAAAACTCCTGTTATTCAGCTTTCTACTCGGAGGCGCAACCCAAGTTACAAGCCAGGAAAAATCGGCACTTAGTTACCGAATCCATTCCCATAACGATTATGAACAACCGATTCCGTTCTGGACGGCCTACTATGCAAAAGCAGGATCCATTGAAGTGGATATTTACCTGGCTAATGGTGGCATTTTAGTTGCTCATGACAAAGAAGATCTTCGTCCCGATAAAACAATTCAAAACCTTTACCTCGATCCTCTGCGTCAATTATTAAAAGAACATCAGGGGCAGTTATCGGCAGATAAAAACTATGCAGTTCAACTACTGATCGATATTAAATCACCAACCAATCCCTGTTTGGATACATTGGTTTCCATATTGAAAACCTACCCGGAAATCATTCAAAGCAAAAGTATCCAATTGGTATTATCCGGCAACAAACCACCGGTAGCTGATTTCGCCAATTACCCGGATTTTATTTTATACGACGGACTTCCCTGGGAAAATTATCCCGCGTCCATAACACAGCGTGTGCCTCTTTTAAGTGCGAACCTGCAGAAATATACCAAATGGAATGGCAAAGGAATTATACCGGAAAAAGAACGAAAAGAGCTGGAGAAAGTAATTGCAGAAACTCATGCAAAAGGAAAAAAAATCCGCTTTTGGAATGCACCGGATTTTATCAATGCCTGGTTTGAGTTGGGAAAGCTGGGAATTGACTATATGAATACAGATCATATTCCGGAACTGGCCGGCTTTATGGAAAAATCCGCCAACAGTGGATTTCAAAACAAGGAAAAGTCAACCAGCATTTACCTGCCGAGCTATAAATCAGACGGGATAAAAAAAGCACCCAAAAACATTATCCTATTAATTGGAGATGGAATGGGATTGGCACAAATCCATGCAGCCTATTCCGCCAACTTCAACCAGCTGAACCTTTACCAGTTTAAAACTACAGGCTTATCCCGCACCAGTTCCTATGACAGCTATATTACGGATTCTGCTCCGGGCAGTACGGCTTTTTCAGCCGGAATAAAAACAAATAACAGGGCGGTTGGAGTGGATCATACGGGTGTTGCAGTTCCACTGCTTCCAATCTACATGAAAGAAAGGGGAAAGAAAACTGCCATTGTTTCAACCGGCGATATAACGGATGCCACACCGGCTGATTTTTATGCCCATCAATCAGAGCGCAGCAGCAGTGAAGCCATTTTAAAAGATCTTGCAACAGAACCAATTGATTTATTAATGGGATCGGGACAAAAAGGTTTTGACGGAATTATTCGTCAAAGCATGCCAGACTTTCAGGTGAGCAACTCTTTGGAAACAGTTCCTGATAAAACCCAAAAAAAATGGATAGTACTGGAAGACAGAGCTGGAAAATCGATACTGAAAGGCAGAGGAAACTGGGCGGTGGAAGCATTTAAAAAAAGCACTGCGCTCCTTTCGCAAAACAAAGCCGGATTTTTCCTGATGCAGGAAGGTGCACAAATCGATAATGGTGGTCATAATAATCAAATGGCAACGATCGTACATGAATTGCTGGACTTTGATCAGGTAGTAAAAGCAGCGCTTGAATTTGCTGATCAGAACGGAGAAACATTGGTAATTGTAACAGCAGATCATGAAACCGGCGGATTAACCTTGGTGAATGGGGATCCTTCCAAAGGAATTGTAAACGGGCATTTTTCAACCAATGATCATACAGCAACACCGGTACCTGTATTTGCTTATGGTCCCCGTTCTTATTTATTCAGCGGCGTGTATGAAAACACAGCGATCCACACCAAAATAAAAGAAGCAGTCAAATAGAAAATGGCAGGAAGAACTCCTGCCATTTTACCAAAACTACTGCTGCTATTGTTATGCTGTTAATACCCGGGGTTTTGTACCAGATAATCCGGAATATTGGATGCTCCGTCAATCGCATTCTGCGGAATCGGGAATAATCTTTTTTGCGGATTGTTATCTGTTTTTTCAGTCCAGGTTCCTTCGTATTTACCGAAGCGGATCATGTCAGTCCGGCGAACCATTTCCCAATACAATTCGAAACCTCTTTCACGATATAAAATATCCAGATTCATTTCGGTTAATGCCGGGATGGTACCCCGTGCAGTTCTGGCTGCACGTACGGTATTTACATCTGCAAGTGCCCCAGCGGCATCCCCTTTTCTCAGTTTTGCTTCTGCCCGCATCAAATAAATATCTGCTAGGCGGAGGATAACAATATTGGCTTCACCGAAATTTCTACCGCTAACTGATTTCCGGCTGAATTCATATTTCTCTACCCTATAACCAGAGGGATAGTTACTGCCAGCCACTGAGAAATCAATTTCTTTTGTAAAATTAACAGCTAATGTTGGGCGGTTACGAGTATCATGAAAAAGCGGCCCAACTTTATAATTTCCATTGGCACAACGAAGAAAAACACCTTCCCTGCGAATCAGTCCGTATTGCTGTCCACGTAATATTCCTCTGTTCACATGGAAATCATCTGCTGCAACGCAGGTATCATTCGGATTGGAATAGATAGATAAATTTTCTTTATAAAAACGCTGATCCGCATCCGCAGGATCGGTAGCGCCATAGGCATCTTCCCATGAATCATAAAAATCGGACGTGATACCCGGACCGTCGGTTCCATTTGCACCCGGGTACTGAGGTAATGGAAACTGGTCGCCGGATAAGGAGAAATAAGCAAGCCGGTTATGACCATTTAATTCAGCCCGCTGATCCACAGCAAAAATGATCTCTTTGTTTGTATTGTTTTCATCATCAAAAATTTCAAAATACTCTGGAGAGAACTGGTAGGCACCACTACTTATGATTTTATCGCAATATTCTAGCACTTTATCCATATCAGCTGTTCCAAAATTAAATTGAGACGCATAGATATCAGAGTAAACCGGCGCGTTCAGGTGCAACCTCGCAAGTAATCCCCATACGGCAGCTTTGCTTAATCGACCATGTGTCGGCTGATTGCCCAATAAAGGTTCCACTGCCAATAATTCAGATTTAATATATTCAACAGCTTCTGCTCCGCGTAGAATAACCGAATTTGCTTTGGGATCCTCTTTTACGAAAATAAGGCCATAAAGATCCAGCAACATCAACGAATAATAGGCCCTCATCCCTCTTGCTTCGGCCAGATATAATGGAGCAGATGGATCTGTATTGTTTGGCAATGTATTTATGGCTGTTACACAATACGAAACGCTCTTGGCCAGATCATTGAACACATTTCGGATATTGGGATCAGAAGTGGAAAAATTATGTGTATGCATACCCAGGTAAATACCATTATCACCCCAATCCGTACCACCTCTGTAAGGAAGTATGGCTTCATCGGTAGAAATTTCCTGTAATGTGAAATAGCGGGTATGTTGGAACATGCTTGGTAAAAGCGCATAAACAGGTGCAATAGCACCCTCTGCTTGCTGTTTATCTGTTAAGCCAACAGCCGAACTCTCGTCATAAATAACTTCATTTAGCTTAGTACATCCTCCCATTACGGAAGCGATAGCACCGATCATCATTACTTGTTTAATATGTTTTCGCATAACGGGTAATTTAAAATTGAAGGTTTACACCCAGTATAAAGGAACGGGCTCTGGGATAGCTTAAATAATCAACACCATAAGACGACACCGATGCAATATTCCTGTCAGTATTCACTTCCGGATCATAACCATCATACTTTGTAATTACAAACAGATTTTGACCGGTGAGAGAAAAACGAATTTGTTTAAAAAACTGACCGTTCCCAATTCTTGATAAGGGAAGGGTATATCCCAATGCCAGGTTATTCAGGCGGAAAAAACTGCCATTTTTCAAAAAACGGGAGGAAACTCGTGCATCATTAGTCGTTGCTTCTTCTTCATACTTAATAGCTGAAGTGGTTGTATTTACCCCTTTCGCAATAAGTGCTTTATAAGATCCTGCATTCTCGGTATTATCATACAATTTATTACCAGAAACTCCATTAAAATTGATGGCCATATCAAAATTCTTATATCCAACTGTACCAAACAAACTGAACATCTTTTTAGGTAATGCGGAACCTAATACCACCCTGTCCCGATCGTTAATGAAACCATCGTTATTGGCATCGCGATAAACGCTCAGGCCATCCCGGTCAAAACCTGTAAAATCAAGCAAATAAAATGCTCCAATTGGAGAACCATTAACATATCCATTAATGGTAGCAGAAGTCAGACCAGAGCCAGATGCTGTACCGGAAGGAATAACCGAATAAGGTGAGTTATTCACTTCATTATCAATAAAAGTGATATTACCGCCAACAGAGTAGGTCACCGGACCTTTATTATTTCGGTAACTCAGTTCCAATTCTACACCCTGGTTTATAATTTCCATATCTTTTACATTCGCATAGGTCTCAGGCGCCGGCTGTACTGGGTCCGCAGGCGGAATCAATAACAGAATATTATTTGAAATTTTGCGGAAATAATCCACCGTTCCACTCAATGCACCATTGAATAGTTCGAAGTCAAGTCCGATATCTGTTTGAGTGGATACTTCCCACTGCAAATCAGGGTTAGCGAGGCGGTTGTATAATAAACCGGCAGGGAAAGTATTATCCGGCGTTAATGGATAGCTTGCATTTCCCGAACTGCTGGCGGTAAATAAAGCCTGTGTCAGCTTAGCGGGAATCTCCTGGTTTCCGGTCTGCCCCCAGCCTGCTCTCAGCTTCAAATTACTAATCCAACTACTTTTAAAGAAATCCTCCTGTGAAATGGTCCAGGCTGCACCTACTGAAGGGAATACACCGTATTTGTTGTTCTCACCAAATTTTGAAGATCCATCTGCCCGCACCGTTGCAGTAAGCATGTACTTATTGTCAAATGAATAGTTCAATCTTCCAAAAAACGACTGTAATTCATTGCGTTCTGCATAACCTGACGGACGGTTATTCACCAGTGTCAACTCCTGGCCCTCTCCTGGATTATATATTGGTTCAACACCTCCAACCACAAAGCGATTGATACTGGTTGCTCTTCCCTGCAAGAAAATATCCTGGTAAGAATAACCTGCAAGGGCAGTTATTTTATGACGGTCAATTTCCTTATTGTAGGTAAAGTAATGCTCCATCAGGATGTTCCTATTGAAAGTAGTATAGGTATCCAGCCGACCATCCCGAAAAGGAACTGTATTAGGAAGCGATTGTACATCCTGTGTACCTGTAGAGTTATCAACACCAACATTCACTTTATATTCCAATCCTTTTATGATTCTGAGGGTGGCAGCAATATTCCCTATAACACGGTTGGTTGTGGTCAGATTCTTTTCCAGCTCCAGTGTTTTCAAAGGATTGATTCCATTTTCAAACACATACGGCGTGCCATCTGCGTTTCTTGCCGGAATGGTAGGATTGGTTGAAATGGATCCTCCCAGTAAACTTCCGATATTGGGACGCTGGTTAACCGTATTATTGGCACTCAGGTTCACCTCAAATGTGAGCCGGTCATCCCATAATTTCTGGGTAATATTTAAGCGGCCATTATAGCGCTTCAGGTCGTTATTTTTAATAATTCCTTCCTGCAATTGCATACCTAAGCTCGCGTAGTAGGTAAGCTTGTTAGCTCCACCGGAAAGTGCCAGGTTATGATTTTGGGTAAAAGCAGTACGGGTAATTTCATCCTGCCAGTCGGTGCTGCCTCCAAAATCCTCCAGTTCACCTCCCAGGGCAACCACCTGTCTTTTATACTCTTCAGTAGTGAAAAGCGGTAAAGGATTAGCAATCTTACTTACCCCTGCAGAAAAATTGTAATTAACATTACTGAAGCCTGATCTTCCTTTTTTGGTTGTAATCAGTACTACCCCATTGGCACCCCGGGAACCATAAATGGCTGTTGCAGATGCATCTTTCAGAACATCAATTGAAGCGATATCCTGCGGATTCATAAAGTTCAGCGGATTGGCACCACCTCCTGTTCCGGAATTATCCAATGCCATCCCGTCAATTACAAAAAGTGGTGTACTTCCTGAACGAACACTACCCGGACCGCGGATCGTGATACTTTGTGAACCACCGGGTTCACCACTGGCAGCAGTTACATTCACCCCGGCTACCTTTCCCTGAAGTAATTCTTCCGGAGTATTGATGATTCCTCTGTTGAAATCTTCGGCTTTTACCGATTTAACTGCTCCGGTCAGATCCCTTTTACTGGATCTGCCATAACCTACCACCACCATTTCATCCAGGCTTTTGGCAGCTTCTTCCAGCGACTGAGTCACCTGAAGTGGCCTGGCATTACTGTGGTTTAGTCCGGTTAATACCTTGTCGGCATAACCCACATTACTGATTGTCAGTTTGTACCCATTGGCATAGGGCACTTCCTCAAACCTGAAATTACCCGACAAATCGGTTTGAGTACTACGGGAAAAACGGTTGGAGCTGTTTTCAAGCGTCACCGTGGAACCAGCCAGTGGTTCTGATTGGGCATTCCGGACAGTACCGCTTACGGCACCACCGGCAGACTGGGCATGAATTTGCGCCATCGTAAAAAACAGGAACAGGCAACAAAGACCCCAGCTCAGCAGTTTTGATTTGGTTGTCATGATAGAAGAATTAGTACAAAATGGATGTAAATGTAGAAGGGTCGTTTTGGGCAATCGTTAAGCTCTGGTTATTTAATCGTTATTAACTAAATCGTTAAACTTACCCCACGAATATGTTCCATTTCGGGCAATCTTTTGTATAAAAAAGTACCATAGTACTAATTCAAACAACCAGTTATCAGAGTTTAAAGAAGATCTTCTTTTTGTATAGAAAATAGCATAAATACCATTCGAGGAAAAGGGTAACAAAGGCCGAAAGCAGCCAGCCAAAGTTTTCCGGAACAGCCAATAGATCAAGTGGCCCCTTTACAAAAATCGCCACCACCCCATTCAGCCACTGGTGGCCGACGGTTTCAAAAAACAGGTAAATAAAAAGCGCATTCATCCCAACAACGGTGAAGATCCAGGCATTGCGGTTAATACCACGAATATCCACCAACCAGTAAAGAAAGGTCATCAGCAGTACAATCCAGCCACCTGAAACCAATACAAATGACCCCGTGCAAATTCGTTTGATGATGGGTGAAAGTCCGGTTAGATCGGACAGATACCCCACAATTAATAATCCAATTCCACTTATCAGCAGCATTCTTATCTTTTGCTGCTGGCTGATGGCAGCATCCATCAACAACTTGCCCGCCAAAACACCCCAGATCGTATGGGCAGCTGTCGGTATAAAATTTATAAAGACCCAACCACCGGAATTGATTTTGCCCATTACCAGCAGATCAGTATAGGAACCGAAATTTTTTCCAATTACAAAGGGTTGATTAAACTCTCCCACCAAAACCGTACGATATAGTATCTCGGACAGCAGGATTAAACCCAAACTTACCAGACCCTGAAAAAAATAGGATCTTCGGATAATTAAATAAGCAATAACCGTGGTAAATGCCAATTGTGTCAGCACATTCCATAATTCCCAAACCAATTTCCCGCTGTAGACACAATGTAATGCGGTACCGAGTAAAAATAATTTCAGGCTCCGTAAAAGTATATGCGGAAGATTTTTCGACCAGCTTATCCCTTTCTTCTCCTTATAATAGAAGGAGAGGAACATTGCCGAACCGGCCATGATCATAAAACCTGGCTGTATGAGATCCCAAAAGAGCAGACCATGCCATTCATGATGAAAAAACTGCCGCGTAACCAACTCAAAACCATTACCTTCCGCAACAGCATGCAATCTGCTATACAAGGATGTACTTTCTGCTGCCAGCAGAATCATAATCAGTCCACGCATCAGATCCAGAGAGAGCAGTCGATTGGGCATAATCTTATAAAAAATATTTAATTCTGTTTAAATTAGGCCTGTTTCAGCGAAATAGGAACAGGCAATCGTTTGTGTTGAATTTATTTTGATTAATTTTCCGGCGCTGAATGAACTGGTATACAAAAATATGGGTATCCTGTCTGCTGTTGGTATTACTGACAAGTATGGATGTTATTTCCGGCACCCACAACGCTCCCTCAAACATCCGCCATTCGCAGCCTGAGTTGATTCAATTCAACCGGCCTCAGAATCACTATTCAGACTATTTATGGATCAATGCACCGCTACCTGAAAAACAGGATGAGTTGTTATTCATAGAAGAAACGGAAGACAACCAGCATAACTGGGTGTTATTAAAAAGCAACCGCATTTTTTATACCTGCATCAGCATTTTGTTCGGTCAGCCGGATCTCACCAACCAACAGCCTGTCCCCATTCCCCCCGCAGCGCACCGACCGATTCAACTCTTTACGATTGGCAGACTCAGCCATTTACAAATTTTCCGCATTTAGAACGGCTCCCATCAGAAGTACATCTGTACTTACTCCTTCTCAATTTATTAATTAATCTCAATTTACATGAAGCAATTTTTCGTGCTATCAGTGCTATTTGCAATACTGACCTGTACCGGATGTGGCCATAAAGCGGAAGAAAAAGAAGCCACTACCAATTTTATTGTAACCCAACCCCTCCTTTTAGATACTGTTCTTGAAAGGGAATATGTAGCCCAGGTCCGTTCCATTCAGCATATTGAACTCCGCGCCCAGGAAAGAGGATATCTCCAGGAAATCTATATTGACGAAGGGCAATCCGTAAAAAAAGGACAACTGCTATTTAAAATAATGCCCCAGTTATACGAAGCCGAGGCACAGAAAGCCAAAGCAGAGGTAGAATTCGCAGAAATAGAATACCAGAATACACAGAAACTGGCTGAATCCAATATTGTTTCTCCCAATGAACTCGCCATGGCCAAAGCCCGGCTCAACAAAGCCAAGGCCGAACTCAATATAAAAAATGTACACCTTCAATTTACCAATATCTATGCACCCTTCAACGGTATCGTGGATCGATTTCTCGTTAGGAAAGGAAGTCTGCTGGATGAAGGCGAATTGCTCACCAGTCTTTCAGACAATAGCCATATGTGGGTCTATTTCAATGTTCCCGAAGTGGAGTACCTAAACCTGTTCAACAACAGCGATATCAAAAACCAGCAGGTGGAATTAAAGATGGCCAACCAACAGATTTTCCCCCAGAAAGGTAAGGTGGAAACCATCGAAGCTGATTTCGATAATGAAACCGGAAACATTTCCTTCCGCGCTACTTTCCCCAACCCCAAACTTCTGTTGAGAAATGGCGAAACCGGTAATATCCTGGTGAAGGAAGAATTGAAACAGGCCATACTCGTACCACAGAAAGCAAGTTTTGAAGTAATGGATAAAATCTTTGTGTACGTGGTAGACAAAGAAAATAAAGTGCATACCCGGGAAATTATAGTAGGTGCCGAACTGGAAGATTTATTTGTTATAAGCAGTGGATTGAAAGCCGGCGATACTATTCTTCTTGAAGGCATTCGCAAAGTTCAGGATGGCGATAAAATTCAATTCCAGACAGAAGACCCGAAGGCGGTGCTGAACTCCCTCAAATTACCTGTGCAATAATCACGAACCTCAAAACTGAAGAACATGTTTAAAATGTTTATGCAGCGGCCGGTGCTCGCGATTGTAATCTCCGTGGTGATTATTTTCATGGGTATCCTGTCAATTGAAACCCTTCCGGTTTCACAATTTCCTTCTGTTGCCCCGCCAATGGTGGTGGTTAACGTTGCCTATCCTGGCGCAAGTGCCAATGTATTGGTGGAATCCGTTCTAATTCCGATGGAAAAAGCCATCAATGGAACACCAGGTATGAAATATATGACCTCTGATGCCACCAGTGCGGGTGAAGCTACTATTCAGGTGGTATTTGACCTTGAAACCGATCCCAGTCAGGCGATGGTTAATGTAAAGACCAGAATTGAACAGGTTATCAACCGCCTGCCTCCGCTTGTGCAAAGAGAAGGGCTGGTTGTTAGCTACACATCCCCCAACATGCTGATGTATGTAAACGTATTCAGCACCAATAAAAATGTGGATGAAAAATTCGCGTATAATTTCGCCAACGTCAATATCATTCCGGAATTAAGCCGTTTGAAAGGCATTGGTAGCGCAAAAATTCTTGGTAGCCGGCAATACGCAATGCGAATCTGGCTGAAACCCGACCGCATGCGTGCTTATAACGTATCCACTGAAGAAGTGATGGAAGCGATGGCGGAACAAAGTATCATCGGTTCTCCGGGCCGGCTAGGACAAAGTACCGGCAAGCGCTCTCAGTCGCTGGAATATGTACTGACTTATCCCGGACGATACAACAAACCGGAACAATATGAAGATATAATCATCCGGGCTACACCTAACGGTGAAATCCTGCACCTGAAAGATATTGCCGAAGTGGAACTCGGCAGCGAATTTTACGACATCTATTCCAACCTTGATAATCATCCCTCTGCAGCCATTGTATTGAAACAAACCTATGGTTCCAACGCAACGGAAGTAATCAAAGAAGTAAAGGAAAAGCTGGAAGAAATTAAGAAAACCTCATTCCCGCCGGAAATGGAATACCAGATCAGTTATGATGTATCTACCTTTCTGGATGCTTCCATTGAAAAAGTAATCCATACATTGACAGAAGCATTCATACTGGTGGCATTAGTGGTTTTCGTATTTCTGGGCGACTGGCGATCGACACTGATCCCGACCCTGGCCGTACCGGTATCACTGGTAGGCGCCTTTATGGCGATGAAATTCTTTGGCATTACCATCAACCTGATCACCTTATTTGCACTGGTTCTGGCGATCGGAATTGTTGTGGACAATGCCATTGTGGTTGTGGAAGCCGTACATGCCAAAATGGAAGAGGAAAACCTCTCGCCTTATAAAGCAACTAAACAGGTATTAAATGAAATTAGTGGTGCTATTATAGCAATTACGCTGTTGATGACCGCCGTATTTGTACCCGTAGCTTTTATGAGCGGACCAGTTGGTGTTTTTTATCGCCAGTTCTCTATTACCATGGCCAGCTCCATTGTTATCTCCGGAATTGTTGCGCTCACACTAACCCCCGTTCTCTGTGCAATGATTTTGAAAAATAATCACGGCAAACGAAGAAAAAAGACCCCTGTCAACCTGTTTATAGACTGGTTCAATAAAAAGTTTAACGGACTGCTGGGTTCTTATACCCGCTTCCTGAAACTGATAGCGCACAGAAAGGTCCTGACCTTTGGAATGCTGATCGCATTCTGTACCTGTATTCTGTTAACAACAGCTGCACTACCTTCCGGTTTTATTCCCGGTGAAGACCAGGGAATGATTTATGCCATCATACAGACTCCGCCGGGCTCAACGCTGGAAAGAACAAATGAAATAGCACGCAAACTCCAGGAGATCTGTGAGAAAAATGAAGGTGTACAATCCGTATCTGCACTTGCCGGTTATGAAATCATGACAGAAGGAAGGGGATCTAATGCAGGTACCTGTCTGATCAATTTAAAAAACTGGTCAGAACGAAAACAGTCTGTTCATGAAGTGATTGAAGAATTGGAAAAGGAAGCTAAAACCATTCCAGGAGCAACCATCGAATTCTTTGAACCACCAGCTGTTCCGGGATATGGCGCAACTGGCGGATTCTCTCTTCGGTTGCTCGATAAAACCAATACGGGCGATTACAAAGCCTTTGGCGAAGTGAATACCATTTTTATGGAAGCACTGGAAAAACGCAAGGAATTAACCGGACTCTTTACTTTTTTCGCTGCCAACTATCCTCAATATGAACTGGAGATTGACAACCAGGCAGCTATGCAAAAAGGAGTATCAATCGGCAAGGCCATGGACAATCTTTCTATCCTGATCGGAAGTACCTATGAACAGGGCTTTATCCGCTTTGGAACCTTTTTCAAGGTATATGTGCAGGCAGATGCCAAATACAGGGAAATGCCCAGCGACCTTATGCAGCTTTATGTAAAAAACAACCGCGATGAAATGGTGCCCTATTCTGCCTTCATGAAAATCAAAAAATCACAGGGCATGAATGAGATCACCCGCTACAACATGTATACCTCTTCTGCTATCAATGGGTCTCCCGCGCCCGGATACAGCAGCGGACAAGCCATTGATGTAATTAAGGAAGTGGCGAAGGAAACACTGCCAAAAGGATATGATATCGACTGGCTGGGTCTATCTAAAGATGAAGTACAGAGAGGAAATGAATCATTGTACATTTTTCTGATTGTACTTGGATTTGTGTACCTGGTTCTTGCAGCCCAATATGAAAGCTTTATCATTCCGCTGGCAGTAATTCTTTCTTTACCGGCCGGTATATTCGGCGCTTTTCTCCTGTTGAAAATGATGGGACTCGCCAATGATATCTACGCACAGGTTGGATTGGTAATGCTGGTTGGACTATTAGGCAAAAACGCCGTATTGATTGTAGAATTTGCCATCCAGAAACGACAGGAAGGATTGACCGTACTGGAAGCAGCCATTGAAGGCGCCAAAGTCCGTTTCCGTCCGATTCTTATGACCTCTTTCGCATTTATTGCAGGATTACTTCCTTTGCTGGTAGCGACAGGGCCGGGTGCCATCGGTAACCGAACCATTGGTGCTTCATCTGCAGGAGGCATGTTGTTGGGTACATTATTCGGTGTAATTGTAGTGCCTGGTCTGTATTATGTATTCGGCAGTATGGCTGACGGACGCAAACTCATCAAAAAAGAAGAAGACACCCCATTAACAGAAGAATTTTCACATCATGGAAAAAAGAAACATCCAAAAATACACGTGGATCGCAATGACGACCCTTCTGCTGAGCAGTTGTAAACTACCGGCACTGGTTAACAGAGAAGCTGTTACCAATGTTCCGGAAGCATATAATATTTCAAGTGGCGACAGCACCAATAGTGCATCCGTTAACTGGAGAACAGTTTTTAATGACCCGTATCTCACAGCGCTGATTGACACTGCCCTGTCTCATAACCAGGAGTTAAATATCCTGCTGCAGGAAATTGAAATCAGCAGGAATGAAATCCGGGCCAGAAAAGGAGAATACCTGCCCTTTGTTGGGGTAAAGGCCGGAGCCGGAGTTGACAAGGTGCCGAGGTACACCAATATCGGAGCACTAGAAGCAAACACGGAAATCAAACCAGGAAAAGAAATGCCCGAACCACTGGGCGATTTTGGAATAGGTCTGTATGCCAGCTGGGAGCTGGATATCTGGCAGAAACTGCGCAATGCAACCAAAGCAGCCAACCTGCACTACCTGGCCAGTATGGAGGGCAGAAACTTTATGGTTACCAACCTGGTTGCTGAAATAGCTTCCTCATATTATGAATTGCTTGCACTGGATAAACAACTGGACATATTGCAGCAGAATATTGCGATTCAACAGAATGCTCTGACTCTGGTAAAAGTGCAAAAGGAAGCCACCAAGGTTACTGAACTTGCAGTGCGTCGGTTTGATGCCCAACTGGCTAATACCCGCAGTATGGAATTCTATATTCACCAACAAATAATGGAAACGGAGAACCGGATTAATTTTCTGCTCGGCCGTTTCCCTCAGTCTGTTCCAAGAAATCAGGGTGATTTTGAACAAAGCCTGATTCCCGCACTGAAGACAGGCTTACCCACACAACTCCTGTTCAACCGGCCTGATATCAGACAATCGGAACTGGAACTGGCAGCTGCGAAACTGGATGTACAGGTAGCAAGAGCCCAGTTTTACCCCTCACTGGGGATTCGTTCCGCTCTTGGGTTGGGTGCATTTAATCCTGGCTACCTGTTGAAAGCACCGGAGTCCATGTTGTTTTCCCTTGCAAGTGATCTTGCTGCACCACTAATCAACCGGAATGCCCTTAAAGCCACCTATCTGAATGCGAATGCCAAACAGTTGCAAACCGTGTTTGAATATGAACAGAAACTTTTATCCGCCTTCCTGGAAACAAAAAACCAGGTTTCGAATATCAGTAATCTGGAGAACACTTACCTGCAGAAAAAGCAACAGGTGGAAGACCTTGTCCTTTCTGTGGATATTTCCAATCGCTTATTTAATGCCGCAAGAGCAGATTATACAGAAGTGTTATTTACCCAGCGGGAAGCCCTGGAAGCCAGAGTGGAACTGGTGGAAACCAAACTCAAACAATGGCAGGCATCCATCCAACTCTATCATGCATTGGGAGGTGGCTGGAAATAATTACATTCCCTGCATGGCACCCTGTGAACCTTCCATTTCTCCTTTCATGTTTTTGCGTTTAAACAGACTCATATCAACCTGTCCAAAACGAAGGGAAAAATTAAGGCGAAACATCGGAACATCATTGAGGCGATAACTGTTCTGAATAAAATAGGCACTCTCGGTATATTGTTCGAATCGGCGGGTCCGGAAAATATCACTCACACTTAAGGTAATAGACGCTGCATTGTTTTTAAGGAAACTTTTCTGCAGTGCAGCGTCAATTCCATAGTTCGATTTGATATACCCCTGAGCGGTGCTTTGTGCTCCACCCATTCCTGGTCCCCCACTACCAAAACCTCCACCCTGATTTACCGGTTGATTGGTTTTTGATTGGTAAGTACCGGAGAGCTGGATTTTGAAATTATGAGGAAGCTTGAAATTATTATTCATTTTGGCAAAATAACTCCAGAGAGCATCCTGATTGGCTCCGGCAATAGAGCTGGCATTGATTTTTGAATTGTAGAGATTGAAATTCGTATTCATATCCCACCATTTTGCCAGGTTGAACTGTCCGGTTATTTCAGCTCCATAGGAGCGACTCCTGTCTGCATTTGTATAGGTACTTAGTGGACGTTTTTCACCTGTGCCAGTGGTAATGGTATCAATGTAACGGGTAATCAGATCTGTTGTATGTTTATAATAAATACTTGCCAGAATGGTGTTATTACCCGGCAGGGATTTGGAATAGGACATTTCAGCAGAATAAGTGAATTCTGGTTTTAATCCTGCATTACCTCTGCTCCAGTTTAACTGATCTGTTGAATCAATAAACGGAATCACCTGCATAAAGAAGGGACGATTGATTCTTCTTGTTATACTCATTTGTAATTCCTGCTGATTTTTCAATTTCTGGCTCAAAAAAAGCGATGGAAACAAACTGATCGGATAAGTATTTCTGAATTCCTGTTTGGTATCGGTTAATTCTCCTTTATAATCGGAACTCTCGCCACGCAATCCTACCTGATAGCTAAAATCTTTATACGAATTTTTAAAAGAAAGATAACCCGCGTAAACATTATCATAATTTGCATAATTACTACTTGCATTGATGATTTGTTCAAACTGTCCGGTTGATGCATTGTAAAAATAATTCCCCTGTTGATTTTCCATGGTACGAAGCTGCGCCCTTAAACCAGCTTCCAGTTTTGCGGAGCCGGTAAATGGCCGAACATAATCTGTTTGTATGGTTACAAATTGGTTTTTGCCATTGCCCAGAATCCGCTGCTCTATGGATCCCGTTTTGTCACCGCCCCGCTGATCAAAAATACTGGTAGTATAAAGCGCTTCACTATTGCTTTTTCCACTGAAAAAATTAAGATCGGCGGTCAACTCCTCTCCTTTCCCTGGAAACAGGTATTTATATCCCGCAGTAAAACCATAGGCATTAAAGACCCGGTCATTTTCTGTATTTCTCTCGCTATAACTGATGGTTGATGCATTTTGCCAGGCGCTATCTGTTTTTAACAGATCGGAGGGGTTCATTTTACCTCTAACCCGCGTAAATCCCACAGAGAAGGTGGAGCGATTGGTGGCAAAATAATCCAGTCCCGATCTTCCAAATAAAAACCCGCCACTATTCCTTGAACTGGAAGACTGATCAACCAGTAAATTGGGATTCGTCAGAAAACTCTGAATAGTGGTTTCTCCTATTCCCCGATTTCTGTTCTGATTACCAAAAACACTCAGATTGAAATTGATTTTATTCTGGCGCAGGTTCAGACTGGCACCACCATTGATCCCTCCTCGTTTATCAACACCGGCGTTAACAGTTCCATTGTAGCCGCTTTTTTTATTCTTCTTTAAAACTATATTGAGGATACCGGCATTGCCGCCGGATGCATCGTATTTAGCGGAAGGGTTGGTAATCACTTCAACTGATTCAATGGCATCTGCCGGAATCTGATCGAGTGTCAGGGTGGTAGGACGTCCATCCACATAAATTTGTGGTGATGCATTCCGAACGGTCACATTTCCATCAATATCCACATTAACAGAAGGCACGTTTTTCATAACATCCACGGCTGTACCTCCGGCACTTACAATATTGGCTCCCACGCTGAATACTTTTTTATCAATATCCATTTTAAGACGATTTGTACTGGCCGTTACCACCACGGCTTCCAGTTGTTGTACATCTTTTTCCAATTGAATTTTGCCAAGATCTTTTTCAAATGGTTGAGCCAAACTAAGCTTTTGAGAAGAAGCTGTATATCCTTTTACTGAAATATTGAGAGTGTACTGTCCCATGATCGGCAACTCTTCAAAATTGAAATCACCGTTTGACTGTGAACTTGCACCTTTTAACAGAACCTCTTTTATTTTTTTTGTTGCCGTATCAAATCGTTGATGCAATAATACCACAGAGGCATCTCCAATTCCCTTTCCGGAACTGTCAACAATTTTTCCATAAATACGTCCGATATTAGGTGGGGCCTGCATAGCTCCACGATTGGCCGAAACGCCTGCAGGCAGCTGAGCATTGGAATAAAGACCAGACATTAAACTTATCAGGAGAAAGAAAAACTGCTTCATATCCTTTGAATTATAAATAGAATATGAAGGTAGAAATCAGCAATTCCCCAATATTGCATGTTGAGACGATCCGGGAAAAGATTGCGACCAATCCTTATTCCTGGTCCCTGTTCGGATTTCCCATAAACGCTGCGATGGTATCCTTGTAATTTTCACCCACCGGCAATTCCATCTCACCAATAAACAGGCTGTTTTTACGGATGGATGTAACGAATTGAATTGAAACTATAAATGATTTATGTATCCGTAAAAATTGCGCAGTCGGCAACTGCTGCTCCAAAGCTTTCATACTGATTCTCGCAATTAAAGGCTTTGAAGGATCCCTCATGTGAAGCTTCACATAATCCTTGAGGCCTTCGATCCAACGGATTTCATTAAAAGAAACTTTTACATGACTATAGTCTATCTGAAGAAAAAAATAATCTTTATCAGCAACCTGGCCAGATTTGGAAGTTTGTAGTTTCAGTGCCAAAAGATCCTGTGCTCTTTTGGCTGCCTGAATAAACCGATCCATTGCAACCGGCTTTACGAGGTAATCAACCACCTGCAGATTAAAGCCTTCCAATGCATATTTATCATAGGCAGTTACCAATATATATAAACAGGAATCGGGCAAGCTTTTAATGAACTGCAGTCCGGTTAAGCCAGGCATCTGAATATCAAGAAAAACAAGATCAATTTTTTCCTTTTGCAAAATTTCCAATGCCTCAAATGGATCACTGCTGAAAGCAACCAATTCTAAAAATGGCACTTTGCGGATATTATCCACCAGTAATTCCAATGCTAGTTCTTCATCATCTATGGCAAGGCAACGTACTTTCATGTGAGCGACAATTTAAGCACAACAATATACCAGTCATCTTCTTTGGAAATGGCCAGGTCATGCTTTTTCCCAAATAGCAAATTCAATCGTCGGATGGTATTCGGCAATCCGATACCGGATGCTTTATCTTTTACCTCCAGCTGATCAGGAGAGTATCGATTTCTTACAATTAATTCCAATTGCCCATCCAAAGTTTTAAGGCTGATATAAATCTGTGGATCTCTTATAAAACCGGTTCCATGCTTAAATGCATTTTCAACAAATGGTATTAATAACATTGCCGGAATTTCGTAAGACCCGTCCACTCCGGTAAAATCAACTGTGATAGGGATTTTTTTGCCAAAACGTTGCCGTTGCAGGTCAATATAACTATTCAGGTAATCGATTTCCTTTTGAAGTGGTACGGTTTCCTGATCAGATTCATATAACATATACCGTAGCAAACTGGACAGCTTTATGAGGGAGGGTTCGAGCTGATCTGATCCTTTTCGTGCCAGGGCCACCATATTATTCAAAACATTGAACATAAAATGCGGACTCACCTGCGAGCGCAGAAATGCCAACTCCGTTTTTAAAAACTCCATTTCCTTTTCTTTGGCCAGCTCCCGTTCCTTAATGCGATCACGAATGATCCGATAGGCCGCACTGGCAATTACTATAAATGAAAAAGGCAAAATATTAAACACTACAAAATTCCAGGCATGGTGCTCTAATCCGGGTAGAAAATAATGAAACAGCGCCTGATCCACCAGGAACATTGATCCGAAAAAGGCCAATAAAATCAAACCATACAGCAGGTATTTTCTCCCGTAAACAAGTCTGGGTAATAAAATATATGCGTTGCAATAAAACAGGAGAAGACGAAAGAGATTATTAAAAAAAAGAAGGTAATAAAACCCTTCCCGCTTAATTCCAACATCCGCCGGACGACCTTTCCAAACGGGCTGAAGGAGGTAGGGAGCTCCAAATAAAATGAGCCAAAAGAGAAGATGCAGGCTTAATCCCACCCATTTTTTGGAATACCATTGCGATCGCATGCCTACAAAATACCAAATAATGCCCCTTAATTCAGAGTTTTTTTCGACCAATCTGAATTTTTCTGATATAAACAGTTGAAAGGGAACCAAACAAACTAGCTATTGGTTGCCATTCGTTTATTAAGAGCAACTTTATTGGAAAGCGCAAAATCAATGGCTGATTTGATAAAATCATTCAAGGAGACTTTTTTGTTTGCTGCAAACAAAGCTGCTTCTTTGTGAAGTTCTGCAGGAATTCTCACATTAAAACTGCCTTTGTAGGTTTTATCCGGCTCTTTTCCCAACTGTTGGCAAGCTTCCAGATAATCTTCAACCGCCTCTTTGAATGCTTTCTTTAATTCTTTTACAGAAGCACCTTCAAAACTCACCAGATCTGTAATTGCCAGCACCTTTCCGTAAAAAATTTCATCTTCTGCATGATACTCCACAGAAGCGAAATAATCTTTGTACTTAAGTAAATCGTTCATGTGTTAACTGTTTTTGCCTGTTAAGAAAATCTATTAATTGCTCCAACACATATTGCATTACAATATTCCCGGGATGTGGCTTATGAAAATTTAGCATCTCCATTTCAGCATTTGCAAATCTTCGTCTTGAACCACCTGTTTTTCCTGACTTCAATTCTGAATAGCCAAAAACTGCCAATAATCTTACCAATTCATCCCAGGTAAAATCTTTTGGTTTAGTTAAAAACCGATCTATCAACTTATCTCTTTTTGACATTTTAAAGGCTTTAGATTTACAACAAAAAAAACCTGGCCAATTACAATGTCAAAACAAACAATAAAAATTGCAACTATATTTTAGTTGCAATATTACTACTTTTTTTTGTTATTCAAATTTTTTGCAAAAAAATATATGACAAATGAACTGACCAGTCTTCCATTTGTAAAACTAATCTGAATATGAACCGATTACCAGGGTCTTTTGACGGTATTTTGCCGGAGTGGAAGACATATGAAAAACCAGTTTTCCGCCCCTCATAATTTCCCCATGTGTAATAATTAGGCGATTCAGCGGCTTTCCATTCAATTCGACCTTTTTGATATAAACATTTTTTTCTCCCTGGTTTATCACTTCAATAGAAAAGGTTTTTCCATTCTCCAGTCGAAGATTGGCTCTTTGAACAAGTGGGCTTCCAATCTGGTATTCAGCAGCACCAGGTGATACCGGATAAAAACCAAGGGCGCTGAAAATATACCAGGCACTCATCTGGCCTGTATCATCATTGCCACCCAGGCCATCCGGACCATTATGGTACTGATTCCTTAAAATCATCCGAACAGTTGATTGGGTTTTCCAGGGCTGGTCAGTCCAGTTATAGAGATAAGCCACATGATGTGCAGGCTCATTTCCATGTACATATCCGCCAATGATCCCATCCCGACTTATATCTTCTGTACCGGCGAAATATTTGTCGGGCAACTCCATACTGAACAAAGTATCCAAATATTTGCTCAGTTTTTTTGTTCCCCCAAGCAAACCGGCTAATGCAGCCGGATCCTGCGGTACAAAAAGGGAAAAATTCCAGGCATTACCTTCAATAAAACCTTCACCATGTGTATTAAGAGGATCAAATCTCTCGCGGAATTTTCCATTACTTAAACGGGCACGCATGAAACCGGAACTGGCATCAAATACATTTCTGAAATTCTCTGCACGCATTCCAAATTCTGCGGCAATTTCTGATTTTCCAAGTTTGGCAGCCATCTGAGCAATTGCCCAGTCATCATAGGCATATTCAAGAGTAGTAGATACACCTGTTCCATTTTTATCGACCGGTATATAACCTTTATCGAGGTATAGATCAAGTCCATCATACTTTCGATTGCGGGCTGTAGCAACACTTGCTTCCAACGCTTCATTTGGATCAAATCCCGGCAGTTCTTTAACTACTGCATCTGCAAGCACAGAAACAGCATGATAGCCCGTCATACACCAATTTTCATTGGCAGAATTGGACCAGATGGGTAACATTTTCAATGTGCTCTGCTCATAATGTGCCAGCATGGAACGAATAGCATCTGCATTCCGTTTGGGTTGGATAATCGTATAAAGCGGATGAAGTGCCCTATAGGTATCCCACAAAGAAAAGGTAGTGTAGTTTACAAATCCATCCGCCTGGTGAATTGCCTGATCCAGTCCGCGGTACTTGCCATCCACATCCATGTATATTGTGGGATTTATAAAGGCATGATACATGGAAGTATAGAAATTCACTTTATCCTCTTCCAAAGCAGTAACCGCAATTTTATTCAACTCCCGCTCCCAGGCTGCCTGCCCCCTTGTTTTGATGGCATCAAAATCCCAGCCGGGTGCTTCTGTTTGAAGGTTTAAAACGGCTCCCTGCGCACTCACAGCAGAAAGGGCAAATTTCACCTGCACATCCTGCTGTTTTTCCGTATCAAAATTGAAATATAACCGCAGTTTTTTGCCAGCCAGTTCAGGAAAGTTTTTTGTCTGGTCAAATTTCCGCCAGAATCCTTTATAGGTTTCAGTATCGAAATTTTTACTTCCATAGGATTGTACAGGTCTGGAAAAAGCCATCGCGAAATATAGCAGACGTGTTCTTCCCCATCCCTGTGTTTGCCGATATCCGGTAATGAGTGTATCATTTTCAACCCGAACAAATGTCCAGACATTTTTATCATCGTAATTATAAATACCGCTCATTAGATCGAGTATAATATGAGCTTCCGATGATTTCGGAAAAGTATAGCGATGCATTCCTACCCGTTCCGTTGTAGTAAGCTCAGCTTCGATATTATAATCATCCAGTTTTACTTTATAATAATTCGGTTCTGCCTGCTCGGTAGCATGCGAAAAACGGGATCGAAAACCCGATTCCGGATTGGTGGCAGTTCCCGGATTCAACTTCAATTCACCAACTGTTGGCATCAGCAGAAAATCTCCCAGATCAGAATGGCCGGTACCACTGAAATGGGTATGGCTGAAACCAACAATAGTTTTATCATCATATTGGTAACCTGCACAGTATTTATATACATCGGGATTGTATTTGCCATTCACCGCATAAGGAATGGTATCAGTATCCGGACTCAACTGTACCATGCCAAATGGAACTGTTGCTCCAGGAAAAACATGTCCCATGCGTTGGGTGCCAATCATAGGATTAACATAGGCAAGTGGAGTCCTAACATCAGGCAATCCCTTTACAAGAGGGTTTCTATCATACATCGCCCAAAGGGAATCAACTGTAAATCCGGTTTTATCTTTCCAAAAACTGGCAGTATATTTTTTTGAACGCATCAAACCATCCAGTTCCTTAACTAATCCCTTTTTGTACTGCTGTTCAATCCAGAGAAAAAAACGGGCAGTAATGCGATAGGCATTGGTATAATGATGCTCTTTTTTAAAAGGTGTTAGTTTCCAATTAGCAGCTGCATTATTTACACCAAACTGATGACGTACATAATCAGCAATTCCTTCAGTAATCCAACCCGGACCAGCACCACCCGGATACGACTGCACAAGGTGCATGGCTTCGTGGGTAATTACATCTATATCCTCGGGATTCCGTTTTAGCCAATCCGGATTGATTCTAATAATTCCGGAAGATGCTGCAGCAACACCGGAATAAGCGGGATCAATCATTACCACTACCAGTTTTGCCGATTCCCTATTGTAGGTTTTAACTTCTTTCGGATATACTGTAAAAAAGGTTTCTACCAACCGTTTCCCGGTTAACGTATCAAAATATGGCTCCTTATTTATAAAAACCAGTGAAAATCCTTCTTTAAGAATAGTATCCCTGCTAATTGTTGTTCCCTGATCCAGATCTTTCCAATCTTTTATTCTGCTTTGGGCCCAACCATTCAATGCCAGCATCAAAAAACTACTAATAAACAGCATTCTGCGCATCATCCATCAAATTTTTTAAAATTATTCATTAGATAAAGAAAAAGGAACAGCGGCATCGGTAGTACCACGCAACTTATTTGGCATTTCACTCATGGTAAAATCAATCCGTCCACCCTGCAACAAATCAAAATGACTAAACCAGTTTTTCATCACTGGTTTTCCATTTAATTTTATGGCATCAACATAGATTTTTTTCTTTGAATTGGAGGCCGCCTGAATTTGCAACTGCTTTCCATTTTCCAGTTGAATACTCATTTTTTTAAACAGCGGGGAGCCAATTACATACTGGTCGGTACCCGGACAAACAGGATAAAATCCCATGGCAGAAAATACATACCATGCTGAGGTTTGGCCATTGTCTTCGTCTCCGCAATAGCCATCAGGACGGGCGAAATATAATTTCTCCATCGCCTCCCGAACCCTTGCCTGACTTTTCCATGGTTGTCCGGAATAGTTATAGAGATACAGCATATGCTGAATCGGCTGATTTCCATGGGCATACTGACCCATGTTCATGATTTGCATCTCCCTTATTTCGTGTATTACTCCCCGGTAGTAGGATTCATCGAAAACCGGCGGCATGGAAAATACAGAATCCAGCATAGTATTAAAATCGTTGCGCCCACCCATAAGTTTCATTAATCCGGCTATATCATGAAAAACGCTCCAGGAATAATGCCAGCTGTTTCCTTCGGTAAAGGCATCGCCCCATTTGAAAGGATTAAACGGCGTCTGAAAACTACCATCCTGATTTTTTCCCCGCATTAGTTTATGTTGTGGATCAAACAGATTCTTATAATTAAGACTGCGTTTTCTATATAGTTCGGTTTCTTCTTTTGGTCTGTTCAATGCTTTTCCCAATTGGTAAATAGTGAAATCATCATATGCATATTCAAGTGTACGGGCAGCATTCTCCCGAATCTTCACATCATAGGGGACATATCCCAGGCGATTATAATACTCCACGCCTTTTCTTCCAACTGCATCCATGGGGCCTTCATTATTCGCTCCGTGTAGAAGCGCCTGATAGAGCGTATCAATTGCATAACCGCGCAAACCTTTGATATAAGCATCCGCTACTACAGAAGCCGAGTTATTGCCAATCATGATATTGGCATAACCCGGACTGCTCCACTCCGGAAGAAAACCACCTTCTTTATAATCATTGATCAATCCTTCCTGCATTTCCTTGTTGATAGTAGGGTATACCAGGTTCAGAAAAGGATACAGGGCACGGAATGTATCCCAGAAGCCGGTGCCGGCAAACATATAACCAGGCTGAACTTCTCCGGTATACGGACTATAGTGCAAAATTTTTCCCTCTTTATTAATTTCATAAAGTTTATTTGGAAAAAAAACCATGCGATACAAACAGGAATAAAAGGTTCGGATCTGATCCATATCATCGCCTTCAACTTTTATTTTTCCAAGCACTTCATTCCATTTGTTTCGGCCAGCAGCTACCAGCTGATCAAATGAACTTGTACCGAGTTCAGTCAAATTTTGTTCGGCCTGCTCCATACTGATAAAGGAAGAGGCGACTTTTGCATGCACCTGTCCATTTCTCTTCCCAATAGAAAAGCTCACAAGAGCGCCATTATTTTTATCATGGGTCAGGCTCAGTCTGTTTTGTTGTAATTCTTTTTCAACCCAGGTTCCCATTGTGGTAAAGGGTTGATCGAATTCAACAATAAAATAATTTCTAAAATTCTTTATAGGACCTCTACTATACTTGGTTGTATAGCCAACAATTCTTTTTTTAGATGGAATGATTTCTACAAATGATTCTTTATCGAATGCATCCAGCACCACAAATGCGCTGTCTGTTTTGGGGAAACTGAAGCGGAACATAGCCGCACGTTCAGTTGTGGTTAATTCAGTAGTAACATCATGATCAGCCAGGTAAACACTATAATAGTAAGGTTTGGCTATTTCTGCCTTATGAGAAAACCAGCTGGCTCTTTCTTCCTGATCAAAACGGGCTTTTCCCGTTACAGGCATGAGCGAAAACATACCATAATCATTCATCCAGGGCGATGGCTGGTGGGTTTGCTTAAATCCCCGGATTTTATCGGCACTATACGTGTATTGCCAGCCATTCCCATTGGCACCGGTTTGAGGTGTCCATAAATTCATTCCCCAGGGCAAACCGATGGCCGGGTAGGTATTACCGTTGGACAAGGAAGGTTTTGAATCTGTTCCCATCAGGGTATTTACATAATCTACCGGCTCTATAGCCGGCCGTTGTTTCTGAGCAGATACAAAAGGTGCTATAAAAACCGTCAAACAAAGAAAAAAACTACGCATCATAACTTATAATTAAAGAAAGGTTGCCACCGAAACCGGCGACAACCTGTATAGACCAAATCTAACTGCAATATTTATTCATAACCCGGATTCTGCACCAGGTTTGGATTAGCGGCAAGCTGTGTTGCCGGAATCGCATAAATCTCTTTGCGGGCATCACCGGTAGGTTGGTGATCCCACCAGGTTCCATTGGTAAAACGACCGAAACGGATAATGTCAGCGCGACGTTTGCCTTCAAAAATGAATTCACGACCTTTTTCTGCCAATAACTCATCCAGGGTCAATGTAGCAGTAGTGTATTGAGCAGCAGCCCAGTCATCTTCTGTAAATGCACGGCGTCTGCTGGCATTGATCAGATCAACGGCTTCCTGCGTAGCTGTTCCGCCATTCTTGCGCATGATAGCCTCAGCTTTAATAAAATAGATCTCTGTCAGACGATAGATAATATAATGGTTCTCCTGGTAGTTTGGATCATCCAGTGTTCCACTTTTGTATTTATGGAAACGGGCACCGCTGTTCTCCTCACCTTCTGCCATACTTCCTTCACTTGTCAGATCACCTTCACTTTCTCTGCGAATGCTGTTTACATATGCAAAAGGCTGACCATTGTATTCTTCTGTTCCTTTTATTTGCTCGGTAGTACCATATTTGTACTGGGGTCCAAAAAGGAACCATTCTTTTTTACGGAGATCATTTTCTGCATAGGCATCATAAGCAGTTGGGATTACAACAAATGCATTCCATCCACCGTACCCAACTTTCAACACTTCACGGATATTATCATACCCCATGAAGAAGCCACCCCATCCAAACGTGAAACCTCCTTTACGGCTAAAGGCAAACTGGAACAATGCCTCTTTTGCCAATTGATTGGTATTGGAGAAGGTTTCATTCAGATTGGTCGCTAAAGAAGGGCCACCATTCAAGCCACCTGATTGCCCGCTTATAATCTTATCGCATGCAGCAATGGTTTGATCCCACATAGCGGTTCCGGTAAAATATTCAGCATTCAGATAAAGTTCTGCCAGCATAGCGTTTCCTGCTGCAGCTGATACCCGTCCTACCATAGCGTTGGAATATGGAAGCAATTGAGGCACATAGGTCTCCAGCTCTTCCTGAACAAAAGCAAATACTTCCGCTCTGGATTGTGTAGCCGGATTCAATGGTTCTCCCACTTTTACCGCAATTGGAATATTTCCCCACAGTTCCATCATTTTCATATAATGATATGCACGCAGCACACGAAGCTCTGCCACAATTGCATTCATTTCTTCCGTACTGATACCTAAACTCGCATAATCCAGTGCTTCCAAATCTGTAAGAGCAGCATTGATCATTCCAACACCGGTCCAGATTAATGTCCAGGAACTGCGCATCCGGGGCTCATTGGCTGTCCAGGTATGATAATGCTGACGAAAGTGATCGCCACCATCGTATCCATGACGTCCTTTCTGCGGCCAGGCCAACTGATCAGCGGACAATTCAGCATGGTAATAATATCCGTTTTGTCCGGTTGGCGCCAGCCAGGCCTGCATATGCGTAAACGGACGCAGGGCTGCCTGCATAACTTCTACTTTATTATTATAAAAGTTATTTTTATTGAGCTCACTGTAGAGCGTCTCATCCAGTTTGGTACATCCACTGATGGATGTTGCAAGTACAATGACTGCAACCAAACTCCATTTATTTAGCTTCAATTTTTTCATACTATACATTTTTTAGAATCCAACAGTAAGACCAATAGCCATTGATTTGGTACGTGGATAAAATCCGCGTCCGTCAACACCTGTTTCAAAACCAGTATCCTGTAATTCTGGATCAATACCGCTATAACCGGTAAATGTTGCCAGATTTCTACCGGTAACATACAAGCGCATATTGCGGATATGTTTGGTATTAAAGTTGAAATTGTAACCAAGGGTAAGGTTATCCAGTTTTACGAAATCACCTTTTTCCAGATAATAATCAGAATACTGAGGTGCATCATTTAACTCATTGTGAGTAGTTATGGCACTTTTCAGGAGGTTATTGGGCAACCAGTTTTTATTACCGAAATAAAGGTCTTTGGTATTCAGGATATCATACATAAACTTACCTCTGAAGAAGATGGTCAGATCAAAATTCTTATAGGAAAAACGATTGTTTAATGCCAACTGAAGCTTGGGCACTCCGTTTCCTATTACCACCAGATCATCATTGTTCATCTGATTAGCGGGTGCTTTGGATCCATCCGCTTTATAAAACTGCCATTTACCATCTTCAGTAAATCCAGCAAAACGTTTTCCATAGAAGTTCCCTACTGCTCCACCTTCTTCCAAACGAAATGCATTACCCAATGCACCTGGTGAAGGAAGTCCGTAGAACTCCAGCCAGTTTGCCTTGAATACATCATTCGACAATTGAGTCAGCTTATTCTTCTGTGTATTTCCGGTAAAATCAACATTCCACTGAAAATCTCTTTTTTGAATGGGAATAGCAGAAATCTGCAATTCAACTCCACTGTTTCGGATTGATCCAACGTTGGTATAAATCTGATCACGGACAAAAGATGGCTGCTGGGCATTGTAATTGTACAGCAGGTCCTTAGTGGTTCTGTTATACACATCAATGGCACCGGAAATCCGGTTATTCAGGATGGCAAAATCCAATCCAAAGTTCCATTCTGCTTTTTGTTCCCAACGAAGATTGGGGTTCGGGTTACGAACAGGTCCGTATGTCTGGTAATAAACTCCATTTTGCGGATACACACCACCGGTTCCCAAGGTTACAATCGACTGATAATTGGGAATACCCTGATTACCTGTAACACCATAACCTACCCGAAGCTTCAACTGATTAATCAGATTAACATCCTGCATGAAATCCTCTTCTGAAATCACCCAGCCTGCAGAAACCGCCGGGAAATTCCCCCATTTGTGATTGGCACCAAAACGGGAGGACCCTTCTCTTCTTAATATACCTGTAAGGAAATAGCGATCATTGAATGAATAATTAACCCGACCAAAAAATGCAATCAGGGTATTATCCACTTTATTGCTTCCCATACCCGGACGTGGAAGGGTAGTATTCTGAATGGCGCTACCTGCACCCAGGTTCCAATCCAGGAAACCGTCTGTGGTAAATCCATTATTATTTACACTGAAACTCTCGGATGTTTCATACTGATAGCTATAACCAGCCAAAGCTGTAATGGTATGTTTTGTACCTATTTGTTTGGTATAGTTAAGGGTTGATTCCAGTGTTTTACTCCAATAGAGAAAATTTGATTTGGAAGCATAAGCCATTCCCTGGAAATCACTGTTCGGACGCTGATCCCAATCTCTTCTCGAACGGTAGTAGCGGTCATTGTAGTTATCCCTAACATAGGAAACAAATGTACTGGCAGTTAGCCCTTTCATTAACTTAAGCGATAATAATGCATCCCCGGAAAAAGTCTGCTGATTCCGCTCAGAAATACGATAAGCCAACCGCGAAAGTGGATTGTAGTTGTTGAAGCCCTGTGTTTCGAAATAAGTTCCATCCGGATTAAAAATCGGAGCAGTTGGATTTCGTTGGATAGCCTGCTCAAAATCACCGCCTCCTCCACCTAAAAGGTTGGCTTTATTCATAGTAGCAGCAATATTTACAGAGAGGCTTAATCGATCATCCAACCCACGCTGATTGATATTCACCCTACCGCCAAATTGTTCGCGTCCGTTTTGTTTGGCAATTCCATTGGCTTCGTTAAAGAATAAGGACGCACGATAATTGGTTTGTGCAGTACCACCAGATGCAGAAAAATTATAATACTGACTCAGATTATTCTTATCAATCAATTCTTCATACAAATCGGTGGATGCACCAAAATCCTGCGATTCTGCTACTACGCCATCATCGATTAATTTTCTAAAATCGCCGGCCGTCATATAGTCAGGCTTACGATCTATATATTCCCTCTGCAGATAGGTGGAAAAATCATACCGTGGTGCTCCTGATTTACCTTTTTTAGTAGTTATCAGGATAACACCGGCATTCCCTCTGGTACCGTAAATGGCAGCCGCGGATCCATCCTTCAATACATCAAAGGATTCAATATCATCCTGCTGCAACAGATCCAGGTTACCACCAGGAATTCCATCAATTACAATCAGTGGATTACGGGTCCCAGTTAAAGACGTAACACCTCTTAACTGAATGGATGCTCCTGAATTGGGGTTATTACCGGCTGTTCTGGTGATATTCAATCCTGCTACTTTACCCTGAATCAGGTCCATTGGAGAACGTGAACCTCCCGGATTAAAGTTGGTTGATTTAACTGTAGTAACTGCCGAAGTAATTTCTTTTCTTTTTTGTGTACCATATCCTACAACAACAACCTGATCAAGACTCTGCACATCATCTCTAAGCTGAATAGTAAGATTATTGGTCTGTCCAACCCGAACTTCAGTAGTTTTAAATCCCAAATAGGATACTACCAAAATATCACCGGGCTTCGCATTGATGGTGAATCGCCCCTCATCGTCGGTCGTTACACCTGTAGTTGTACCCTTTATAACAACAGACGCACCGGCTACGGGCGTGCTATTAACCGCATTGGAAACAATTCCCGAGATGGATTGCTGAAACCAGGCGGGATTTTCCCAGACTGATCCGGCAGGTTCATTGAAGTTTGGCTTGTTGCCGCGATCTGCTTTTCCTGTAATGGGAAGAGACAGAATCGCTGCGCAAAACAGCGGGAGGACGCGCATAGATCCGCCTCCTGCTATTGTAATTTTTTTGCTCATTATAATAACAGTTAGATGTCAATAGATGATACAAACCCTTAAAAGAGCTCGTAATTCGCTGTTTGCATGCAATCCTTCGCGATAATTTTTAAAACTATTTAACATATGACTTATGTACTGCTAATAAACTCCAAACAGATTGTTAACGGAAATTAAACGGGGCTGTAACCTGCAGGAAGGTTTTATCTTTATTGTTTAAACATTCAGGGTGAAATTCTCCATACAGCAACATAAAATCATGGCATTCATCGGATTCATTGTACTGGTTTCAGTACAGTGTTTTCTCATTTACAATACCTATAAGCTGAAGGATGATGAGTTCTATTCAACAGAGAAAAACATCTTAAAAGACGCCTACCGGTCAAGTATCAGGAATGATAAAATTTTCCCAGGCGGACAAGCGATCATTGACCGATACCTGCTTTGGAATATGGCAAAATTTGATTCCCTGAATAAAATTTCCAAGAACAGGTTAATCAGCTATTCCAAGCTTGTTATGGATAGTATGATCCTTGAATTGAAACAAAAAAATTCTATTGACCGGCTGATGTACCAGCTGATTCGGGAAAACCAACTGGACACATCACTTACCTGGGCATCAACAATTGATGTGATCAGTTTAAGTTTTGACGGTGCTAATTATGTCCCCATTTTTCAACGCAATGGTGGAACAAAAGGGATTCTGAACAGTGGCGGTCCCGCACAACTTAACAAACAAAACGAAGTTACCGCTATAACAGTAAGTTCACCTACCGCTTATTCCTATGCTGCCAGTTTTGCCCTGCATGCAGATACCCCCTATCGCACCTTACATATTTTGAAAAGCATGGCATTACCACTGGCTATTTCTCTTTTTTCAATCTTGGTGGTAGTGCTGATCTATTATTTTACTTTCCGTAACTGGATTCAGCAAAAAAAACTGGCTGAACTCAAGTCCGATTTTGTAAATAGTATAACCCATGAATTACACACCCCTCTCTCAGCTATAATTGTGGCTAACAAAAGCTTACAGAATGAACGAATCATAGAAGATAAAAATAAAATCCTGCCATTAACTGCTGTTATCGATCGTCAATCACAGCGCTTAAAAACCCTGTTTGGCCAGGTGCTGGACATTACCGTCATGAATGCATCCAGCCTGCAAAAGGAAACCCTGATAATGGAAGATCTGCTGGAAGAACTTTTACTCGACTATCGTCTTCAATTGACCAGTAATCAGGTATCCATTTCCTATACAAATGATTCAAAATCAAGTCTCGTTTTACTTGATAAATTCTGGACCACCACCATGATCAATAATATCCTGGACAATGGAATAAAGTATAACAACAGCAAACTCAAAGAAATTAAGATTCATACTAAACAGGCTTATGAAAAACTGATGCTGATTATATCGGATAACGGGATTGGCATTTCTGATAAAGCGCGTCGTTTTATCTTTGACAAGTTTTATAGAAATACTGATGGTTTGCAAAACAATGCAACCAATGGATTGGGACTTGGCCTTTTTTATACCAAGCAATGTATCGATGCCCATAACTGGGAACTTGAAATCCTTTCTAATGAGACCAGTGGAACCTTTTTTATTATCCGGATTCCACTTGAAAAATAGTTCAACGCCTATGCAACACAAAGTTTTATTTGTAGAAGATGAAATTGACCTGGGTAATGTGGTAAAACAATACCTGCAACTCATGGACCTGGAAGTAGACTGGCATACTACGGCAGAGGATGCTTTCCTGGCATTTGACCGAAATAAAGAAAATTATGATCTCCTTATGATTGATGTCCAGCTTCCAGGCGCCGATGGTTTTGAACTGGCTAAAAAATTCTCTCAACTGGACGATAAAACACCTTTTCTTTTTCTTACAGCCAGAAATGAAAAAAAAGACCGGCTACTCGGACTGGGATTAGGAGCTGATGACTATATCAGCAAACCATTTGACATTGATGAGCTGGTGCTGAGAATCCGGAATATCATACGCCGAAATAAACCGGTCGAATTTTCACAAAAAACAATTAGTACGGATCTGAAAATCGGAGATATCACGCTGCATAAAGATGTATTCAAATTATCCATCGGAAATACACCCAGAAAAGAATCACTTACCCCAAGGGAAATGGAACTCTTGGAATTTCTTTATAAACACAGAAACAGCGTATTGAAAAGAGAAGATATCCTGCTTCAGCTCTGGGGAGAAAATGATTATTTCCTGGGCCGCAGCCTGGATGTTTTTATCTCCAGATTGAGAAAACTTTTATCTTCTTCCAATAAAGTGAAAATCGAAAATGTATATGGAGTAGGATTTATATTTACTGTACTGGAATAGATAGAAATAATTTTTCCAATTCTTCTTTCCAGTTCCGGATGACATCTTCTGTTGCCCGGTCTGCTCTGTCAAAATAAAAATGAGCAATTATTTCCAGTCCGCAGTAGGCAAATATGCCTTTATCTGAAGTAAGCTTCAGCGCTTCATTCATTCCAATAGCTTCATATTCTGTCTGCGATTTACCGTGGGTATTCAGTATCACTGCCTTCTTACCTGATAACAATCCTTTTTGTATCCCCTTATCATACCGATAGGCAAAACCATAACTAAAAACGCGATCAATATATCCTTTCAAAATTGCCGGCATTCCTGTCCACCAGATTGGATAAACAAAAATCAATTGATCTGCCCAGGTGATCAATTCCTGTTCCTTCCCCACTTCAGCATCTACTGTTCCTTTAAATTGTCCAAACATATCATCCTGGGATAAAACAGGATTAAAACACATTTTATTCAAATCCCTGACCTGAACCTCCTGCTGCTGTTGTTCCAAATATTGCACAATCCAGTTTTTCAAAGATGCATTCAGACTGGATTCATTTGGATGTGCGAAAATAATCAGATGTTTCATGTTTACTTGTTTTGAAAACCAAAACTAGCAGTAGAAAATTGGCAGAAATTGTAAGAAAACGAAATACAATTAGATTGTACTGGAACATAAATCAAGCTGAAATTTTACATATTTAGCTGGAGTAAAGCCGGAAAAATGCCTGAAATCATGGATTAACTGACTCTGATCATAATATCCACATGCAGCAATTATTTCAAACCAGTCTATTTTTTTCCCAGTTTCTGTAAACGCTTGTATTTGTTGAACAGCCATAAGAAAACGAAAATACCTTGCACTTTCCTTTGCACTGTATCCAAACACCTCTTTTTGCTTCGTTTGCAAACTACGCGCTGTAAGACCTGTTAGTATAGCAACGTTTTTTATAGGATCTAAAATCGGATCTTTTTGTTCAGCAAGCAATACGGCAATCTTATGCCGGTCCGACAGATAAGGCTTGCAAAAAGCCAAAAGAAAATCAATTCTTTCCTTCTTTCCCGAAATAGTTTTAAGCGTTGCCCATAACTTTGTAAAACAATTTTCTTTGATCAATTCATCCGGATGAATAGTGGATTGTTGCAAAATAGCAAGCGGACCAAAAAAACGAAAAAAAGCATCATCCTTGAAATTCACCACCAGAATACTTGAAGCTGGTGGTAAGGTATAATCAAATGCCTATTTGATTGGCCCAACAACCAAGCAGGTTGAAACAGTAATGATGGAGTTATTTCTGGTTGTTATTTCAACCGGATGGCCAAAACTAAATACCAATATTGTCTGAAATGAAGGAAGTAATCGTTTTTTAATGATCTCATCTGAATCATTCCCGGCAAAATAAAAATGAGAAAAGACAGATTCAAATTCCTCCGGCACCTTAACCCGCTCTGTAATATATCCCATTGGATCATTAGACATTTCTAGAATTAATTGCAGGCTGAATATACATTCACCTTGTTCCAAATTCAATTCCATCTGTTGCGTTAACACTTTATTAACAGCTTTGCGATCGTTTGCACAGCAGCGTAGTTATTGAAAACTACCGATATGAATAGAAAAAAATTTCTTCGCTCGGTATCGTTTACTGGTTTGGGGATGGCCGCCCTGCCTACCGGTTTGCTTGCCAGCTTCTCCGGCTTCGACACTGAAGAACAATTTCCCGAATTAACTAAACATAAAATCAAATCCATAAAGCTGGGTGATGTTAATTTTCAGTGGCCACACTTAGTTGGTAAAAACGCAAAGCTGGATGTACACGGACAGCGCCACAGATAGCGGATTATGCAGCTAACAACCGACAAGGGAGCAATCGGCTGGGGACAATCGGGCTTCCGAAATGAACAGGAGGCCAGTGTATTGATAGGCAACTCCCTGCATGAGCTGATTCATCCGGCTACCGGAATTTTACCCGGAACACCCAAACATGCCGACATCGCGTTATATGACCTTTGCGGTATTATCCTTAATCAACCCGTATATAAATTATTAGGTGCCGGAGGAACGCTCGAAACACCCGTTTATAGCGGGATGATTTACCTTGATGAACTGGAACCTGCCAATAATCCGGCAGGTCTTGATAAAGTCCTGGAAAACTGCCGATGGGATTATGACTTTGGTTACCGCCAATTAAAAGTAAAAATTGGCCGTAGTTTCAAATGGTATCCACATGATAAAGGCTTACAAACTGATATTGACATCGTAAACCGGATTCATGCAGCCTTTGGAAAAGATACCGGCATTCTCGTGGATGCCAATAATGGATATACACTCGATGATTCCAAAGCTGCCTTTCGGATGATGTTGAGTTCAGCAGTTATTCAATTGCCAATGGTAAACTCAGCGTTTCCGACAAACCCGGATTTGGTATGGAATTGCGCAAAAAACCGGGATAATCTTCATCAATATACGTAAGCAAATGGCCTATTCTGGCCATTTGCTTTTTCATTGCCTATTTTTAGTAAGCCTGTTTTAAAGGGCAGCAAAATGAACTTCCATTCGATCTGCTTTTCCATCCTGATGCTCACCTTTTTTTTTACTAATGCACAGGAACCTTCCTACTTCAAATGGGATAAATCAAAAGGGCAATTACCGCTTACGAATACACGCTTTAATACCGATAGCAGTCTGGTTCAATTTGCCATTCTGAGCGACCGTACAGGCGGCATGGTGCCCGGAATTTTTGAAGATGCCGTTAAAAAAGCCAATCTCTTACAACCTCAGTTTATTTTATCGGTTGGCGATCTGATAAATGGCTATTCCACTGATTCCCTGCTGATTCATGATCAATGGAAGGAATTCAATGCTATCCTGGAACCATTGACGGTCCCCTTCTTTTATGTTCCAGGCAACCATGATATCAGCAATTCCTGGATGCAAAAAGAATGGAAAAGAAGATATGGTCAATCGCACTATTATTTCATATACAAAGACGTATTGTTTTTATCGCTGAACTCACAGGATGAGGGCGATTATGGTATGAAGGAAGAACAGGTTCGTTATTTTCAATCAATATTGAAAGAATTCCCAAATGTGAAATGGACTTTTGTATTTATGCACCAGCCATTATGGGCAAGATCAAACACTGGTTTTGAAATAATTGAAGCAGCTCTGGCCAATAGAAACTATACCGTTTTCGCCGGACATACTCATAATTATCTGCTGAGCGAACGGAATAACCGAAAATATTATATTCTGGCTACCAGCGGAGGAGGCAGTCAACGCAGAGGAGAACAATTTGGCGAATTCGATCATATTACATGGGTAACATTTCAGGGAACAACACCTAAAGTGATCCACCTGAAATTAAACGGACTCATTGAAGAAGATATTGTAGATGAATCCCTGCGAAAAAAAATCCGACCGCTTACCTCCGGAAACTGGTTGAATACAGTACCAGTTCAGGCTACCACTTCATCCGTATCCACGCTTGAACCTGTTCTTAAATTGCACAATCCGGGTGAAATCCCTTTAACAATCCGGGGATACCTCCCAAAACAAAAAGGGCTGTTTTCTGACCCTGAAAAAATCGAACGCACCCTGGCTCCCGGATCAGCCGTCGAACTACCCTTTCTCCTGAAATCAGCCGATAATAAACCTATTGATTTAGCCAGTCTCGATCCTATCTCAGTTGAACTGGACGGTGAGTACACCATAAAGGGCAAACCTTATTCCCTTCCTTCAAAACAAAGGATACTCATAAACTGGCCGGTAACCCTGGGTAATACAATTCAACTGAAACATCCGGAATATATAACTGAGGACTGGGACTGGCATGGCACGGAAGATGCCGACATCCAATTCAATGTAAATAAGGATAACCGATTTGTAGCAATTTCAGCAACCATCAAAGACGATCAATTTGTATTTCAGAAAGGGGTCCATCGCGATAAACTATTGGTTTATTTCGAGGATAAAAATCAGCGTCCTCTGCTGCTGACTGTTGAACCGGATTCAAAAAAACCATCCTATCAGTTAACTACACTAGATGGAATTGCAGTTAAATACCCACTATCCTGCAACAGCCAGATTACGGACCAGGGTGTTCAGGTTCAGATTAAATTACCCCTTAAAGAAATTCAATTTTCAAAAGCTGGTATCCGCCTGAATATTGGGTATGCAGACCAGGATGACCCAACCAGTACAGAAGCTGCAACCATTTATTGGAAACCTCTCTGGGGTTCCGCACTGGATTATGCGGAATCCGGAATCATTAAGCTCCATCCATAATACCTCAAAATTTTAATGAAAAGAATTCGGATAAATCTCATTTTTATACTTACTTTGTTTTTCAAAGCACTTTTTAATGAAAGATTCTATAGCCGGATTCTACAATACGATCCGGGTTTTTTATCCACTCATAAATCTGTTCTTATTAAGGCAGCGGATCGCATTGATACAGGAAATTAATAGTTATCCCAAAGGCAATCTCCTTGAAATTGGTATTGGTGACGGAAGTCACCTGCCCTTATACAAGTTGCACCAACTCACCGGTATTGACATATCAGCATCCATGCTGGAGAAGGCAAAACAACGGAATGTTGACAATGCTAATTTATTGCTAATGGATGGTGAAGCATTGAAATTCCCTGATGCCTCCTACAACTACATAGTTTTATCACATATACTGGCTGTGGCAGGCGATCCGGAAAAACTGTTGCAGGAAGTCCACCGTGTTTTGATACCTGGCGGCACACTGTTTATTTTAAATCATTTCACCCCGGAAACCTGGTTAAGCAGGATTGATAAAGCATTTCAACCACTCTCCAGGTTATTGCATTTCAGGTCCTATTTTAAAATTGAAAAAATAGGCGGACTTCAATCCTTTACACTGGAGAAAAAAGAAGGCTTTGGATTACATGATTATTTCCAATTACTAATCTATAGCAAACCATGAAACAATACCGGTACGCCATTGGGTTTTCGCTGTTAATGAGTTTGTACATTTATGTTATTTACAGAACAGATAAGACCCTTGTAAATCAGCTGATCATAGCGCTCATCTCCTGGGAAAAATACAGCGCAATGAAATCAGAAGTTCAAACCCTGCTGCCATTGGCAGACTGGATTATATATTCTCTTCCTGAGGGTCTTTGGATCTTTTGTATAAGCATTATTTCAACGTATTTTTTTCTTGAAATAAAAGGGCGGCAATTCAACCTGACACCGGCTCCCATTATTATTGCTGTAGTAATGGAAATTTTTCAGTTACTCCAATTATCCAATGGAAGATTTGACTGGATGGATTTAATACTCTCCTTTCTTTTCTGGTTTCTGGCTATTTTACTTACCCGAAAGGACAGACAGAAAGAGGCCCTGTTCCGAACATGGAATATTGCCAATTTTGGCTGTATATTCAGTTATTCAATAGTCTACTTTGCTCATGTCATAAATTAAGCCGGATCTTATACCGACAACCTGATTGCTTTTCCTTTTTTGCGACTTTTGTCCGCTGCTTCCATGAAAGCAATTAACTCAATCGTTTCTTTTGGAGAAACCGGGGCTATACCCGTTTGGAAAAATCGAACTATTTCCTCTAACAAAGAAATATAGCCGGCAAATGGCCCCAGTTGCACATTCGCTTTTTCACAAAATGCTGTACCGCCAAAATCAGCTTTCCCTTTTCGTGTGCCTCTGAATGTGCCAATTCGTCCATCGGCCCATTCACCTATTACCAAATCCGCATCCGGGCTATAGGATCTGTAAACCGAACGACATCCGGTACCCAATACTGCATACAACATTTCTACCCCATGGATTCCATACCAGAATAAATCAGGATGTGTTTTTTCAATGGTTGCCGGGCTATAGGTATCCGCTCCCAGAACTGAACCAAAGTCTCCTTTAGCCACCAATTTTGTATTGGCAGTATAGCGAAGGGAGGAGCTGGAAAAAACAGGAACTTTGTACTTCTCAGCAGCTTCATAAAGTGAAATGGCATCTTTTAATGATGCTGTAACAGGTTTATCTATAAAAACCGTTTTGCCTGCCTGGAAAACTTCAATAGCCTGTTCCAGATGTCGTCTTCCATCATTCGTTTCAAGACAAACAACATCCACCTGATTTAATAATTCAGCAATGGAGGAGGCTATGCTTACACCGTATTTTTTTATCTCTTCCGTATTCGCCGGTATTCGGGATGTACTGGAAACTATGTCCAAACTGCCCTGCGGATAGGCAGCTACTACTTTGAATCCACCGGTTTCACCATCGGCCTGATCCCGATTAAACCATTTGGCAAAAGCGATGCTATGGGAGGTATCCAACCCAATAATCCCAATACGTTTACCTGTCTGAGCTGGAGACACTGCACCGGCCATCATCCAGGTAGGCATAGCCAATGCAATCCCAGCCAGTGAAGATTGGAGAATAAAACTCTTTCGGTTAAGGGTTGTGTTTTTCATTACAGTAAGTTAGTTTTTTGGCCATTCAGTTTCCACTCCCTGGCTTTTAATAAATTGTTGAAATTCTTTTAATTTTTCTTCCCGTATTTTCTTGGGTGAAAGGGAATGTTCTTTCGCAAAAGAAACCAGGCACCCAACTGCTTCTCCAATACTCCATTCAACGGGATGCAGCCGGTAGCATCCATTGGTGATATGAGTCGTTCCAATATTTTTATTCGCCGGCAACAGATTTTCCATCCTTATTGGAATTAAAGAACCCAATGGAATCTGAAATGGCAGCGATCCAAAATCAACGTAGTTTACTTTATTACTGGATGGATGCAAATCAATATGGTAATATCCAACCCCAACGCTATCTACAAAATTTGCTCCCCATTTCACATTTGCATCACCTGTGATTTTAATCCGTTGTTCTCTGCCCACATGTTCTTCTTTCACTGTAAACAAAGCTTTAATCCTCCTTGCTTCACGCACATAGGGATATTTTGCCAACCCATCTTCTGTACCCATAACATCTTTGCGTAATCGTATACCGGGCCAGCCCTTCCCGCCATCAGGCCTGGGGGCTTCCGTTTGAAGCCAATATAAAAGAGACAGACTTAATTGCTTTGCCCGATTGATATGAAACTTGCGTTCTTTATCCGTAACATCCACAATATTTCCCAGCATATAATCATTTTGAGGCCAGTTAACGATAGTAATGTCTCCAGAATAAGCTCCTTTAATAAAATTGTTTTTATTAATTATTTTTCGATAGTTCCAGAGGTTTAAAACATCACCCAGCGGAATCCCTTCCGGATGAAAACCCAGTTTCTTTGGCTTAAGCGATCTTGGATCAGAATAGTGTAAGTCCAATAATTTTCCAGCCCATGCCGGATGCAGATCCGGAACATGACGCTTCCAAAAAGAATATTCTTCCGGCTCCGGAATGATATGATTTTCACCAGGAACATAATCAATAGCAAAACAGCAGGTGAACGATTGATTATTGATTGGATCCGTTTTTTCAGGTGCATGCAACTCTCCCGTTTCTGCTTTTGATTCCGTTCCGGTTATATATTCCGTACCAGTCATCGGTAGTAAATCACCTAATTCGGTAGCATCAATGAAATAAGGTGCAATCAGTTGCCTGTCATTCCCATTTTGCCCCTTTACGACCAATGACAGTACGCGATTTTGACTATATTCTGCTTTTACTGCTTTATGCTCAAGTAACAGTATTAACTGACCTGTGCTTAAATAAGGCGCAAGCATATCCATAAATACAGCCACAGCTACCCTTGGCTCATGACAAAGACGGGATACGGCTCCATCACCGGGATTGAAATTTTGACGTTGCCTTGCTTCCTCCGTAAGCGGATAATTCTGTTTGTAATAGTTTCTGATCCGGTTCCGCCAATCCCGGTACAATTGAGTGCATCCGTGTGTTTCAATCCACTGATGTTCATCAGGTGGTACTCCCTGTTGCGATACCTGTCCGCCTATCCAATCCGTTTCTTCCGTTAATATTACTGTTTGTTTATTTCGAAGTGCTGCCAGGGCTGCTGCCAAACCTCCCATGCCCGCTCCAGCAATCACTAAATCAGCAGTTAAGGATTCCATATTATGTTCCTTTTTTTCATATCCTGCAGGATTGGCTTTTGTTTCAATTATTTCCCCAATACCAGCCAGAGGTGCCGCAACAACTCCACCGCTGCTGACCAACAACCTTTCCAGAAAATTTCTTCTTTTCATGAAGTTGGATTTTCAGTTATTATAAAACACATAATTCTCACGCGTAATAATATCAATGGGCATGAACTGATTTTTTTGGATTTCCTGATGTAATACCAGTTTATCATAAAGCGCCTTCATGCCCAGGTATCCCTGCTCCTGGGGTTTCTGACAAATCAGAAAATCAATTACTCCCTTTTTCAGATAAGCAATAGAATCCTCCAAAAAATCAAATCCAATCAATAGTAAGTCGGTTCGCTCCAATTCTTCCAGCACTTTTGCCACTGCAGCTACCCGGGAATTGGTAACAAATACTGCCCGGATGGAAGAGTTTTTCAAGTGTTTGCTCAGTTGTTTTTTTATGGCAGGCAAATCAGTTTGCTGGATATCCGTTTTTATGATCTCATTTACTGCTTTCTTTTTTTGCCAATAGGCACGAAAGCCTTCTTCCTTACGCATCAGGTGGTGATCATTATCCAGCTCACGTGAAATATTTACCAGCAATATACTTTCATCTGGTTTCACCAGATAACTGATCAAATGCGCACTCAGGTAACCACTTTGATAAAGATCCGGACCTATATAAGCAAGTCCATCCTGTCCGGGCAGATCGGAATTGATATTTACTACCGGAATCAAGCGCAACTGACACTGTCCCACAAACTGAATGGATTCTTCTACAAACATGGGTGCAAGTAATACTCCGTCAAACTCCTTTCGCAGTAATAATTTTGCCTGTTCAATAAACGATTTACGGTCGTTCTGATCAAATAAAAACTTCTCAACAACTATTCCATATTGCCGAAACGCAGACTCGGCCTGCACTATACCATTCAATGGCGCCTGCCAGAAAGCTGTTTCAAGAGAAACCGCCGGAATAATAACTGCAAAACGCAACTTCTTTCTACTGGCCAGTGTACGTGCCACAATATTGGGTTGGTAATTCAACTCTTTGATTATTTGCTGAATTTTCTCCTTTGTTTTTACTGATACACCCGTACGGTTATGCAACACCCTATCCACTGTTGCTATGGAAACTTTAGCGAGACGGGCTATCTCCTTAACACCTACCAGTTCTTCTTCTTTTTTTTCCATTTTAATTGCTATTTGGATGGCAGCAGTGTCGCACTTTGTTCATCTAAAAATAAGACAACCTGCGGATGCATGCGCAATAAAGTGGATGGAAAAATCGGACTAATCTCCTGCATCATCGTTTGATAAACGGCCTTTGCTTTATTTTTCCCAGGTACCATGCAATATAAAAACTGCCCTCTATACAAACCGGGAAGTGTAACCGTAAGGGCATATTCCGGCACCTCATTCATCTGCTTAAAACAACCATCGTTCACCTGCTGCTGCCTGCAGGCCAGATCCAGATCTACCCGTTTCACCAATACAGGATCATTAAAATCTGCTACATGCGGATCATTAAATGCCAGGTGGGTATTTTCCCCGATACCCAGACAAATTATATCAGGCGGATGCGCTTCCAATAAAGCAGCATACCGTTCCGCCTCCATTTGCGCATCAGAAGAATCTCCATTGATGAGATGTACCGCGCCAAATTCAACCTTCCCAAATAAATGTCGGTTTAGAAAATTCCGAAATGACGCGGGATGGCTTTCCGGCAGGCCAATATATTCGTCCATATGAAAAGCGATAATGCCTTTCCAGTTCAGCTCTTCTTGTACAAATGCATCCAAAAAATCAAGTTGTGAAGGTGCAGCGGCAAACATCATATAAATAAGCGGTTTGCTCTGCTGTAAGTCACGCACTTTATCAGCAACCATGCTGGCTGCAGCGATACCCATTTCATTCCGGCTGGTATAAGTTAATATTTCCATAGATTTTACATTATCGGCTGGCCCCCAATGAAAGTTTGTTGAATCTGTATATTGTCATCAAACAAAACCAGATCGGCAAATTTTCCTTTTTCTATACTTCCCATTTTATTCTGGACGCCCATTATCCTTGCAGGTGTTGTGCTCATCATATATACGGCATCCGGAATGGAAACCCCTGCCAACTCAACCATGGTTCTAACCAGGCGATCAGCAGTTGCAACACTACCGGCAAATGCAGATCGATCCGGCAATTTGGCCACTTCATCTTCAATGATTACTTCCAATCCATGCGATTTGCTTCCTAAATAACTGGTCGATACCTTGGTTCCGGCAGCGCGCATCGCATCTGTTACAAGAGCGATTTTTTCCCTGCCTTTTATTTTCACAATTAATTTCAACAGCGCTTCAGGCAAATGCGCCCCATCTGCGATGACTTCCACATCAATTTCATCCAGCAACAAACTTGATTCTATGGCTCCTGCCAGTCGAAAACCGTTTTTCCTGGTTATGCCAGACATGGCAGAATACAAATGCGTAGCCAGTGTATACCCATGTGCCAGCCCGTTTAAAATTTCATCATACACTGCATTAGTATGTGCCAGTGCTGGCAAAATTCCTTTCGATCTGCATACATCAGCAAATTCCAATGCCCCTGGCAATTCAGGTGCAGCACTCCATCTACGGATCTTATTTGTTTTTTCCATGATGGCCAGATATTCTTCAGGATCAGGATTTCGTATATACCGCGGATCCTGTGCGCCGCGCTGCTCCATTGCAAAATAAGGACCCTCCAGATGTAAACCCAAATATCTTGATCCGGAATGAGGGTGCGTAATCGAAGATTCGTAACAATCTATTGTTTTATATAAATCGGCCAATTCACTACTTAGTGTTGTGGGTAGCATCGCAGTGGTTCCATGTTTCGCATGCAGTTCAGCTATTGCATGAAAAGCTTCTACCGTATTGTCCATAAAATCATATCCACCGCCTCCATGAACATGAATATCAATAAATCCGGGCGCCAGCCAGTTCCCGCCAGCATCCAGTAATTCAGTTTCCGGCGGCCTCTTCCCACCTTCCTGCACATCAACGATTACACCATTCTGAATCGTCAGCGATCCATCTTCGATGACACCTGCTGGTGTAATTATCCGGGCATTTATGATACTGAACATGTTTTCTATTTACTTTTCGCCATTAACAGCGATTGGGTAGTGATATAATATTTTGCCAGCATAAAAAACCATTCCCATGCCGGCATATTTCCATGTTGCTTATATTGGAGAAACTGGCTGGTGACTTTTGCAAAATGTGCTTCATGGCCGGTTCTGTATTGATCCGGAATCAGCAGTTTCCACTCCAGTCCCTCTTTTACCAGACCTATATCCGGATACGTTTGCTGAATCAACTCCAGTGCCCTTTTTAATTTATCTTCCGGCAGATCCTTTCCTTTAGGCGATTGAATATACAGGCTGGCCCCATTTCGGTCATTGGATCCCTGCCGAATTACCAAATTAGCACCCGATCCACGTACAACTGAATAATGTGTATCTCCCCCACCATCAGCTGCTTTATAATTCCATTCCACTTTTACTTTTACCACTACGCCTCTGACAGAATACAGTATTTCTCCATTCGATGGAATATGTAAAGTATCGTCCAGGATGTATTGTGCCAGGTAATCAGGCCATTTTTTTGCTTCCGTAGAAGCAGCAAATTGCGGAAAGCTCAGCGCGGTATTCCATTCTCTGGCACTATGAATCATGATATCTTCCTTATACTTCAATTCTACTTCAGGGAAACAGGTCCATTGCACCAAATCGATCAAATGGGTGGTAACATCTACCAATCCGCTTCCTGCTTGTGACGGGTCATATTGCCATTCGGGGCGCCGTAGGGGTTGGCCTGCCACCATTTTATAGTAATGATGCAGACTTTCTTTTACCACAGCCGGGTTTTCTGGCGTTCCTTTTTCCAGCTCGCCAAACAATTCACGTTGATTTAATAAAATTCGTTGCAGGATATTGATAATTTCAAATCGCTCCGTCATGATATCCAAAACAATACGGCCTTCCTTTCTTGCCTGCTCCAGCGATTTTTCAAGCTGCTGAAATCCGAAAGGATTAATCGCCATTGGCTTATCAGCAAGCACATCATAGCCTTGCTCAACAGCGCTGGAAATATGATCGGCTTTATGACGATTTTTACCCGCCAGCACCAATATACTTCCGGGTGGTTGCATCCATGCCTGTTTAAGGTATTCGCGTTCAGCATATAATTGTGGATTCCAATTAGTGGGATTAATGCTTCGCTTATTAAAAGACTGAATCAATTGGAGGTACTGAGTAGTCTCCTGATTATCGGGCGCATATACATAACAGGTAGTATCAATCTCCGGATAAGAAGTTTTCATAACCAGTGCAGCATGAAAATGGCCGGGGTCAATTGTCAGCAGCCGATAAGCCGGTTTGGATTTCATATCCTGTGCCATTGCAGGTAGTGTTAGTGAAAAAACAGCTATACTGACCACTGTTTTTTTCCAGTTTCTTATTTGATGTCCATAAAATGCATAAAAGATCAGGTACAGATAACAGGGGATCAATACCAGATAGGCCATTCGTAGTCCCCATGCATCAGCCGCCCAACCGTACAATAAAGGCATGATGGCATTTCCGCAAAGCCCCATTATCATAACAGATGCGCCAACCTTGGTAAATCGCCCTAATCCATCCAGTGCAAGCGGCCATATCCCGGCCCATACCAATGAATTTGCCAGCCCAAGCAGCACCAAAAACCAGATGGAAACGTCCGATTGATGTCCCAATAAGGAAACTGGTCCTTTTGCCGAAATGATTAATCCGGAAAATAATAACCCCAGTAGTGTGCAGGTTCGCAATGCCGTAACCTGTGTAATCAATTTGGGAATGGCGATGATACCCAATACATATCCGATAATGGTTGCCGTTAGTGTGTAACCCGGGAAGGATTTAGCTTCCAGCAAATCAATCTGCATGGATCCGGCATAAGGTATGATGGTGTCGATGGCAATTACCTGTGTTCCCACATGGAGAAAAATAGCAATTGCGCCAAGCACCAGATGAGGAAATTGCAGCACACTGGTTTTTGACGAATTAACTACGGCAAGGTCTTCACTTTCTTCATCGGTATTGATCTCTGGCAAGGGTGAATACCGAACCAAAATTCCCAATAAAATCAAAGCTATTCCAACAATGGAATAAGGACCAATAACGCGGCGGATCAACTCGTCCAGTACCTTACTTCGTTCTGCCATTTCCATCAACGGAATTTGTTTAAACAAGTCTGCATCAGTTGGACGCAAAATAGCAGCCGCAAATAATAAAGGTGCCAGTATCCCGGCAAATTTATTGCAGATTCCCATGATACTGATTCTTTGCGCTGCCCGCTCTTTCGGACCCAGTACTGTTATATAGGGATTAGCGGCGGTTTGCAAAATAGCCAGCCCGGCGCCAAGGGTAAATAATCCCGCCAGGAAAATTGCATAGGTTCTTCCAAGGGCAGCGGGCACAAAAAGAAAGGCACCGGCAGCCATGATCCAGAAACCCACCATCATTCCTTTTTTGAATCCCAGCTTTTTCAGCAAAAAAGAAGCAGGAACCGACAAAACAAAATAGGAAATATAAAATGCAAAGGCGACAAGATAACTCTGAAAATTACTGAGTTCACAGGCAATTTTGAAATAGGGTATCAGGATGGCATTCACCCAGCTTACCAGTCCGAAAATAAAAAACAGCCCGGCTATTATGGCAATCGAAATAATGGTTGATTGTTTCATGCAGACGGATTAAAGCGTGGGTTCCCATCCCGGTTCGTTACTGCGCTTCCAAAGGGCCTGTGCAGTTGCATTGTTTTTGATATGGCCATTGGTGGCATCAATTTCCAGAATAGAACCGGTTCTTTGGGCGATATTTCCCAACTGAACCAGTAGCGTGCTCTGATGGCCTCCAACAATTTCTGCATTCAAAGAAGCGCCTGAACGAATCGCGTCCAGAAAATTATTCAGGTGGATGGCATCCAGCATTTCAGATGGATTGGAAAGACTGGTAGCATTCACGCTGGAATCATTCTTTACTTCCCTGATCAGTTTATTTTTTAAATCATAAACCTTATAGGAATTACCGCCATCAAATTCCATGGTACCGTTTTCAGCGTAAAATATAACCCCAACACTGGATCCTTCCACATGTCTCGAATTACAGCTACGCCCCTCCCAGGTAATGGTAGAACGATTGCCAAATTCAATAGAGATATTTTGTGTATCGGGAGTTTCCCAATCATCCTGATAACGGTATCGACCTCCAGAAGACAGCACACGTGTTGGATAGGTTTCCTGCAATCCCCAACGGGCAATATCCACCATATGGGTACCATTATTGAGTGCTTCACCGGTGCCCCAATGCCAGAACCAGTGCCAGTTATAATGAATGAGATTATCCTTAAACACTGATCTTGGAGCAGGCCCCTGCCACAAATCAAAATCCAGCCATTCAGGAATAGGGGCATTTTTACCTATTCCAATAGTTGGACGATTATTCGAATACCAGGTTTTGGCCATATAGGGTCTTCCGATAAGCCCATCCTGCAATGATTTGATTCCTTCAACTATATTGGGCCAGGAGCGCCGCTGGTTGCCCATCTGCACCACGGTATTGTATTTTTTCTGAACAGCCAGCAGTAATTCACCTTCCTGTGGATTATGGCTGGCTGGTTTTTCGAGGTAGACATGTTTGCCCGCTTTAGCTGCCAGGATAGCTGCAGGAGCATGCCAGTGATCCGGAGCCGCCACTACTAACGCATCAATATCCCTGGAAGCCAGCGTTTTTCGAATATCCTTTTCTACCAGAGGTTGTTGCCCCTGTACCTTTGCAATGGCTGCCTGGCATTTGCTGGCAGCTCTCTTATCCACATCACAAACGATTCGAATACGTGCATTTTTTTGTGCTGCAAAGTTGGTAGCCAATGCAAAACCTCGGGAGTTCACTCCCATAACGGCGAGGTTTACACGTTCATTGGCACCCAGTATATTGGCATAACTGGAGGCACTGAATCCGGGTAATATTCCTCCTACAGATAGCAGGGCAGCACCTTTGGCTGCAGTACGAATAAATTGGCGTCGACTATTGCGGGAAGCTGACATGGCGAGCTGGTTTAGTTAAGTTGGTAAATTTTCGTGTACGTACCCGAATATAGGATAAAATTGGAAATTTACAATTGGTTACAGATTATTTACGCAGGTTTTACCACCACCAATTATGGCTTGCAGTTATTTGAAGGAAAAACAGTATGGTAAGAATTTTCACTGCAGCAGGGGTATGGACCAAGGGAATTGTATTGGTTCGGATTCTAACAGGCTGGTTTATCTTTCGGTATTCCCTTGAACTATTTAATATCGGTGGTTTACTTGACTTTTTGAAACAATCCGGCTTTCCATTTCCTGTATTTTCCGGATATGCAGCCAAAATTATTGAACTGGTTGGCGGTATCTGTCTGATACTCGGCTTGTTTACCAAATGGGTGACTTCTTTTCTGATGCTCACCATGGCGGGAGTGATTTACACCATGAACAAGGGTAATATTTTTGAAGGTGAACTCCCCTTCCTTTTCCTGTTATTGTTCGCCGTCTTTTTTCTATGCGGCCCCGGCCATTGGAGCCTTGATCATTGGCTGGAAAATCGAAAAAAGAATTATAAAGAACCTGGCATTTAATTGAATTTCGCTCTAAACTCCAAAGGGGATTGTGCTGTTTTTGATTTAAACAGTTTACTGAAGGATTGTGAGTGCTCAAATCCCAATTCATAGGCAATTTCACTCACCGATAAATTAGTGGCAGACAATTTCTCCTTGGCTTTTTCAATAAGTTTTTCATGAATAAGCTGCTGCGTACTTTGTCCGGTGAGTGATTTCACCAAACTACTTAAATAATTGGGCGACATATTTATTTCCGTCGCAATCTGCTGAACGGAGGGCAATCCCTTTTCTACTATAGAATCGCTGGAAAAATAGGTTTCCAATACCTGTTCAAGGCGGGACAATACCTGGTGATTGATTATTTTCCTGGTGATAAATTGCCGCTGGTAAAATCGCTCACAATAGTTGAGCACCACTTCAATCTGCGAAATGATAATTGACTGACTATAGGCATCAATGGAAGAATGATATTCCTGCTGAATCAATTTCAGGAGTTCTGCGATAACGGCTTCTTCCTTTTCAGACAGAAACAAGGCCTCATTTACTCCATAACCGAAAAAATCAAACTGTTTTATCCGGGAAGCAAGAGTAGAATTCCAAAGAAAATCAGGATGTATAAGAAGAAGGAAGCCAGATGGCCTGACTTCACTTCGTTCTACTGTAAATGAGAGTACTTGTCCGGGTGCCACAAAGGTCATCAGCCCCTCATCAAAATCATATTTCTGCTGACCATATTGCAATTTTCCATTCACATTTCGTTTCATCCCAATCAGGTAAAATTGCTGTACCCAGGTTAATACATTACTATCACCGGTATTGTAGACAACCTTACTATAATCAATCATACTGATCAGCGGGTGCTCAGGACCTGACAATCCGCAGAGGGTATGGAATTCAGCGAGGGATTGAATCGTTTGAATTTTCCTGTTACTCATATTGACTGATTAAAATGATTCCTTACAAATTTACTAAGCTGCGGAAAATTCCGTGGATTTAGATATTGCTTCAAACTTATGGAGCTGTTGCTGCACTTCAGCAATTTTAGCTTCCGCCATTTGGAAAGCATCCGATCCCAGGAATAAATGAAGCGGCAATTCTTTTCCTTCTGCGATTTCAATAAGCGCGTTCGCTGCTTTATGCGGATCACCTGCCTGGTTACCCTGAATCTGTTCTTTATGCGCAGCTTCAAGTGCACGGGCTTCCTTGTATTCCAGAATAGGTTGTGCGGGCAGGTTCAGAGATTCATCCGAAAGAAAATCGGTTCTGAAATAACCGGGATACACCACAGTTGCAGTAATACCGAAAGATTTAACTTCTGCCGCCAATGATTCTGTAAATCCGGCTACCGCAAATTTAGTAGCACAATAAATCCCCCAGCCAGGAAAGTTCCCGGTAAACCCACCTACAGAGGCGATATTAAAAATAGCTCCGCTTTGTTGTTTCCTAAGCTGCGGCAAAATCTTCCGGATAATATTCAGAGAGCCGAATACATTAACATCAAAATTCCTTCTTGATTCCTGATCAGTCAATTCTTCCAGGGTTCCAATTTGTCCGTAGCCAGCATTGTTCACAACCACATCCACCCTGCCAAATGTATCCAGCATCTTTTGAATCCCCTGCTGTACAGAGTGTTCATCCAGCAGGTTCATTTGAATAGGTAGAAAATGCTGCGGACTACTGTTGGCAATTGCAGAAAATCCAGATAAATCCCTTGTTGTTGCGGCTACCCTATAACCATTTACCAATAATTCCTTAACAAGTGCCAGTCCCAATCCCCTGGAGGCTCCCGTAACAAGCCATACTTTTTTTGTTTCCATTTTTTTTGTTTTGCGTTGATGAATTGTTCAATGCAAAACTGCAACAAGCTGTTTTAGAAGATGTAGCCGATTCTACGAAAGATGTAGCCGGATTATCAAAGTTGATATTAATACCTGTAAAATGCAGCCCTGGCATCATTCAATCCAAATACCAGATAGTTCAGTTCTTTTATTCGTAGAGGTAAAAGGGAGCGGGTATTACCCCGGACACGAAAACCGGATGTGGACTGATCAATGTAGTCAAATTTCCCTTTGCCCACACCCTTAAGCAATACACCGTGGTTGGATCGATACCTTCCATACTTTATTCTTGACCAGGAATCGTTCCCGGCAAATACCAGGTCTTTGATTCCGTCCTGATTATAATCTATGGCCGAAATAGAAAATACGGGCGCAAATTGAACCTGAACTGGTAAAGGATGCGAAATAAGACTATCCCCTCTGTTTTCTAGATAGATTGTTTGCATGGTAACTGCTTTCAGCAACCCGGAACCACGGATTTGCTGTTCCGTTAGTAATTCCTTTATGGTAGCAGTTGAATATTCTTTGTAATGAAGAAATTTCTTTTTAAGGATAGGAAGCTGTTCCATCAGATCATCCCGGGTTGCTGCCGGATAAGAAACCCCCTCTACATAATAGCTAAGAATTGGATCTACTGAACCATTTTTATCATAATCGCCATAGTGAAGTGTAAACGGTTCAGATAGATTAACCCGAAACTGTGTATTTAGTCCCCGGTTTCCAATAACAAGATCAAGATCGCCATCCTTATCCAAATCTTCCGCCATCAAACAATTCCACCAGCCAGCACTCGGAAATCCAATTTTTTCCGCAGAAATATCTATCAGTTTTTTGCCATTGTTTTCAAATAGCTTTACCGGCATCCAATTGCCAACAATTAACAAATCCTTTTTCCCATCATTAGTAAGATCAGCCCAGGCAGCATCCGTTACCAAACCAACCTTTCGAAGCTGAGGATTCATGGCATTTGTGCAGTCTGTAAAATTCCCCTTCCCATCATTGCGAAGTAAATAACTGTCGGTTGATAATGGATAGTTTCCCGGCTGCACACCTCCACCAATAAACAAATCGATATCCCCATCCTGATCGAAATCATAGGAAGCAACACAGGACGATGCCGGCAAAAGCACGCTTCCATCTTTCTTAAAAAAACGTCCTTTCCCATCATTAAAATAAAGCTGATCATGAACCTCCGTTCCAGCCAGATTTTCATACGCATTTCTGCATATATAAAGATCAGGATCTCCATCATTATCTGCATCAAAAAATAAAGCGTCCACATCTTCATAAATTGAATCAGCCCAGAGGTCGGGTTGATTGATCGCTTTAAATTCGCCGTTTTTCTGTTGTACTAAAATGGAGGATGAAATTCCGGCTGCACCCCCAACAAAGAGATCATCCAGGCCATCTGCATTGATATCCATTGCAAGCATAACGGGGCCTGGCCTCGATAAATATGCAGGCATAAGTGGCTGGGTGGAAAAATCATTATAGCTGTTTTCACGGTGGAATAAACTATAGCTACTATCCATTTTAAAAATCTGATGAAACGATGCCGTTCGTTTGTCCTGTACTGTTTCATTCACCAAACCAATTGCCTGTGCATTATCAACTTTAAGCCATGTACCTGATTTTACATTTGAGAACAGCTGTTTTTTCCTATCCGGCCATTCTATCAGAACCGAATCAGCAATGGCATGTTCGCCTATACCAAAATGGAGCACAGGATCAACAGAAGATTGAAATCCACGTACCGGTTGTTGCTCCTGATAAAAAATTTCATCTTCACAGAAAACAGCAATCCTGGCTCCAATGCCAAATTGATTCCCTGCAGAACCTTTCAATTTTACTTTTATAAATCCGGCTGCAGCAGTTTTATTTTCGGATAGATTATTTCGATATACGGAAGAAACTCCGTTTATATTACTGATAACAAGATCCATATCCCCATCATTATCCAGATCGGCATAGGCAGCACCTGAAGAGATGGTTTTTTCCTGCAGGCCCCATATTTCATTTACCTTTTGAAAACTTAAATCTCCTTTATTCTTAAACAAATAATTCTCTTTTATAATAGAAGGCATTTTACTGATATAATCCAATGCCGGCTCATCCGATTCTCCAGCTCTTTGCCTAGCCACCCGATTCATGGAATATTTGATAAAATCCATATCGGTATAATCCTTTGCATACCCATTTGTAATCAATAAATCCTTAAAGCCGTCATTATCAAAATCACAAAACAGCGAAGCCCAGCTCCAGTCTGTTGCAGACAGTCCGGCGAACTGACCCGTTTCACTGAAGGTTCCATCCCCATTATTGGTATGCAACATATTCCGACTGGTTTGATAATAGAGTCCGGCCTTGTGTAATAGCTGGTACTTATCAAAATTTTCAGCACCTGTATGCATTTTTTGTGCAGGTGCATCATCCTGTAACATATCCAGGGTAATCAGGTCAACCAAGCCGTCATTATTATAATCAGCTGCATCAGAGCCCATTGAATACAATGAGATCTCATCCATGGATGCTGAAAGTTTTTCAGAAAATGTACCGTCTGCATTATTGATGAAATAATAATCGGGCTCATTGAAATCGTTCGATACATAGAGATCAGGCCATCCATCTTTATTGAAATCAGCAATGGCTATCCCCAATCCAAAACTCAGCACATTGGTATAAATTCCTGCCTCCTCGCTGATATCTGAAAAAACACCATTGTCATTCCTATACAGTTTACTTGAAAATTCAGGTTGCTTCTTTTTTCTTATCGCCGGATTTTCCAGTCCCTCATTTGCATATTCCTGCAAGGAATGGTTAACCAGAAACATATCAAGATCCCCATCCCGATCAAAATCAAAAAATGCAGCTTGCGATGAATACCCATTATCTGCCAGCCCATATTTTTCAGCCTGTTCACTAAATTTCAGATTGCCTTCATTTATATAAAGCAGATTGGTTCTTTTTTGCGCCTGGATATCAGCAGATCGGCATATATAAATATCCAGCAAGCCATCGTTATTAATATCCACCATGACTGCACCGGTACACCAGCCCTGTGCTGCAGCAATACCGGATCCCGAAGTAATATCCTCAAATCTGATTGCCGGATTATTTAAAGAGGTATCTGTCTTGTTCAGATACAATTTATTAGACACCATATTCCCTGTAAACAATACATCAACCAGGCCGTCATTATTGATATCCCCTACAGCTACTCCACCACCATTATAAAAATATGAATACTGTAATACATTGGCCGTTTCAGATTCTTTTAAATAATTAGAAAAAAGAATACCGGTTTCATCCGCATCCAGTTTAGTAAACAGGAGCGTATCCCGGTTTCCACAGGCACTCAGAAATACCAGTATAAGCAGTGTATATTTCATTAATCCACTATCAATTCATCTATAAATACGCTATTCTTTCCATTATAATCCGGATGCCGATAAGAGGATGTCTTAAATTTGAACCGGATATACCTGGCTTTCTTTCTGCTTGTATTAATCTGATAACCGTGTATTTTTCTCATGGCTGACCTTGGTTCTTTTTCGGTTGCTGAATAAACGGAGATAAATTTTTCATCTTTCTTTGATATTTCGATATCTATTTTTTCCGGCAGTAAGGCATTTCCCACTTGATCTTCCAGACATCGAAACCGAATTCCTCTTATTTTTTTTACGGCTCCGAGATCAAGCTGAAAAGAACGGATCGAATCACTCCAGTACACCCATTTTCCATCATAAGGTTCTATACTGCCATGAACACCATCAACGAGCCTGCCAACAGAAGGATGCGTAAAATTATTATTTGATGCGAATGCCTGGTGAATAGATACCTGAGCAACAGTTATCTTACCTAATAAAGAATCCCCGGAATAGAGTCCGGCTTTTATTTCAGAACTGGAAGAAACAGCAAATGGTTTGGTATACACTGACGCAGGATTGTCCCCATTACCGTTTACAGAAAATCGTATTGTATATTTCCCTGCTGTCTGATCATATATTGAAACAATCACCTTACCTGTTGCACTATCATAGTTCGGCTGGATAAAAACATTGAAGATGGATCTGGAATAATTCACCGATTTAGCTCGGAGCTGTGCAAAATGCATATCCAGTTTATCAACAAAATGGCGATAGTTTTTTTGAGTAGCCGTTGTCCATAAAGCTTCTGACAGAGCAAGCATCCGGGGTAATAACATATACTCCACCCGATCAGTTGTCTGAATATTTTCAGTCCATAAACAAGCCTGTCCGCCTAAAACAAAAGCCTTCTCCCGAGTATTCAATCCGGCTGGTACAGGTTCAAATTTGTACACACTATCAATACTAAGTCCGGCATAGGATATATCCGGCTCCAATTCCGGAGCAGACTGATAAAAATCAAAATAAACATACCGATAGGGAGCCATCACCACCTCATGAGCAGCTTTTGCTGCCGCGATTCCACCCTCCTTTCCTCTCCAGGACATTACGGCTGCATTGGGTGAAATTCCTGCTTCCATTATTTCATCCCAACCGATCAGCTTTCGATTTTTTGAACTAATATAATTATCTATTCTTTCTGTAAAATAGGCCTGCAATTCACCGGGGGTAGACAGCTTATTTTCTTTCATTCGCTTTTGGCATCTTGGACAATTCAACCAGGATACCGGCCGCACTTCATCACCACCAATATGAATATAGGGAGATGGAAAAAGTTCTATTACTTCATCCAGGATTTCCTGCAGAAATAGAAAAGTGGAGTCGTTACCCGGACAAAAATTATGTTTCAGATCTCCTGGATATCCCGTTGGTATGCGCAGTGGAACAGGATTATTCAGACAGGTGTATTGCGGGTAAGCAGCCAGTGCTGCGGTGCAATGGCCTGGCATTTCAATTTCAGGGATAATTGAAATAAACCGATCCTTTGCATAGCTTATCAACTCTCTTACCTGTTCCTGCGTATAAAATCCGCCATAGGTGGCAGGCTCCTGTTCACCGGAAGGTTGCGATAGCACGAATGGAATTCCCGTTCGGTCAGCTCTCCATGCCCCAACAGAAGTTAGTCGCGGAAATTTTTTACTCTCCAATCTCCAGCCATTGCTGTCTGTCAAATGCCAGTGAAACGTATTGATTTTATAAAAAGCCAGCAGGTCAAGATATCGTTTGATAAAATCAACCGGAAAAAAATTCCGGCTGACATCCAAATGCATTCCTCTGTAACTGAATCTTGGATAATCCTTAATGTACAAACAGGGAATCTCGAAATAATCTGATCTTTTCAGCGGTAACAACTGCTTTAAACTCTGCAATGCATAAAATAAACCTGCCGGTTTGGATGCTCTAATCCGAAACAATACTGGTGTTATTTCCATTTCATAACCTTCTTCAGCAAGCCCATTCTTTCGTTCTGCTACAAGAATGGGACTTGCTTGGGAAGTATCATCAACTGCTATTCTCCCAATTGTTGCTGCTAAACCAGTCTGTTCCGAAAAACTTGAAGTAAAAGCTTCCAGCACACTTTTGAAAGTACTATCATCCGAAACAAACACAATTGGTGTAGTGCTATTTAATATAAGTGAACCCGAAAGCTTTTTTAATTCAACCGGTTCAGGAATTATCTGCGGAACCGGCTGTTTAGCAGTTCCAAATAAAGGGAAAAAAAACAGCAGGAAAAGTTTCCTCATTTCAATAGCTTTTCTGATTTTTATTCAACATTCCACCACACTCTGGTATTGGGTTTATCCGGACCATTGAGCATGGAAACAGCATTTTGAACCGCCGTAAAATTCGTAAGGTATTCGCTCTCGATATAAGGGAAGCGTCTTATAATTTGAGGTACCGGAAGGTCTGGATTATCGGAATTGGCAAGTGGATACAGTCGCGGATAACCTGTTCGGCGCAATTCAGCCCAGGCTTCAATACCATCCGGATAAAGAGCAATCCATTTTTGCGTACCAACCTGTTCTCTTTGTATTTCCGGATCTGTTGAAAAAAGAACCGGTATATCCGAAACGGCTGGTGAATTCAGAAAATCATTCAAATCTGCCGGAGTAGAACTACCTTGAGTATATGCACTGATTGCCGACTCAGCTGTTACTCCCCATTGGCGCATGGATGTGGCGATTCCATCTTCATATAAATCTTTTGGTGTTCCTCCCATATTCCAGCCATTTAGTGCGCCTTCTGCCCGCAGAAAATAGGCTTCTGCAGCATACATAACTGTCAATTTATTTTCATTGGCTTTGGTTACGTCAAAACGAGGACCAACATTGGAAAGATTTGTCCCCTGATTTTTGGGACTTGCTGCCAATTGTGCAACTGAGAGGCCGTTTCGAACACCGTTGTATTCACCTGTTCCTTCAGCCGGACTGTAATATTCTCCCATCCTTGGGTCATCGTATCCTTTAAAAAAGCTTTCCATGGAGGCACTCATTCTGAAGCCACCCCATGGAGACATGAGATTGAGTCCATTTGGCGAAGATGGACCAACATCCATCAGTGCGTTATCTTCAATTGAAGTCAAGACGCCGGATGCAACAGCCGCCTCTGCTTCGGTACGGGCACGAGCAGGATCAACACCGGAGATCCGCATGGCCAAACGCAAACGAAGTGTATTTCCCAGTTTAGTCCATTTGGGAATTGACCCGCCAAATATCAAATCATTGGCACCATATACCAGTCTGGCCTGATCAGCGGCTTTTAGGGTTGTCACAGCCGAATCCAGCGACTTAAGCATATCATCGTAGATGAATTCCTGTGAGTCATAGCCAACACTCAGTTCACCATTACCAGCCTGTGAATAAGGAATCGGACCATACCAGTCTGTACAGGAATGAAAAATATACACTTTCCAGATTTTGGCGATGGCATAGGCTTCCGCGTCGGTATTGCGCGTGGCGTCCAGCACGAGTTTCAGTGTAGGCCATGCATTGCTATACAGTGATCCCCATTGGTAGAAAACCCAGTCTGCCCGCAATACATACCGATCCGTCGGGATTCCAGGATCCACTACGGCGAAATACTGGCTCCAATAATCAACAAACAGATTACGCACCAATTGATAAATACCCGGATCACCATAAATCCCCTGGTATTGTGCTTTGGCAAATGCATTCGGAATGGTAGCAGTTGTAAGTGAACTGAAGGTGGTTGGATCCGTATTCAGTTCTTCAAAATGTTTGGTACAGGCTGATAAACCAATTAATACAGCTACCAGTAATCCTGCAATTATTTTATATAAGAATATTTTATGTTGTTGTACAGCGCTCATTTTTTACCGTTTAGCAGTTAGAAATTGAGTTTAAGAAAAATACCCAGACTTCGGGTAGAAGGAAGCGATGCATATTCAATACCCTGGTTGTTACCGGTACCCAAAGCAGATTCAGGATCAAATCCATCTGCATTATTGGAAAGAAAGAATAGATTGCGGCCAACAAGTGAAGCAGTAACCCGTTTCACAAAAGAAGTACCCGGATTTTTTATCGGGAAGGTATAACTGAATGACGCTTCTCTCAACCTAACATTGGTTGCATCATAGGCGAAAGGTTCAACAATCAGATTGGAAGTGATATGAGACCAGTATTGTTCTGCCGTAACAGCCGTATTGTTTTTACTGCCATCTTCATTAACACTATTCGGAATTACAAATCCGGTCTCCCTGTTTTCTGCAGTTTGTGCAGCTGTTCCTCTGAAAGCCATCAGGTATTGTGTACCGGAAATCACCTTACCTCCTTTCCGAAAATCAATCAGGAAGGAAAAACTGAAATCCTTGTAGCGGAAAATATTAGTGATACCACCCGTCCAATCCGGATTGTAATTCCCGATATAGGTATTTTGTTGTGTATTTACTGCTGGCAATCCATTTTCCTGCACCACAATATCACCTGCAGCGCTGCGAACAAAACCACGTGTATATAATTCGCCATACCGGCCACCTTCGATCACTTTAATTTGTCCAAGGTCCTGAGGAGAACTAAGTAATGGTTCCTTAGACAATGAATCAAGTTCCAATACTTTATTTCTATTGGCACCAAATGTCAGGTTGATGTTCCATTTAAAATTTTTGGATTGCACCGGTTTGGCAAACAAAACGAGTTCAACACCGCTGTTCTGAATGTCTCCTGCATTGATAATTCTTCTTGCAAAGCCGGAGGGATCGGGAATAGGAATCGTCAGGGTCTGATTGATGGTATTGGTTTTGTAATACGTAATCTCCGCTCCAACCCGATTTGAAAATAAGGCGAAGTCCAATCCGGCTTCAAAGGCTCTGGTCTGTTCCGGTTTAAGATTGGCATTTCTGAGCGTTCTGTCAATGTTCAGAAATCCGCCGTTTCCACCCGGCGCAAGCGTAAAGGATGGATTTAATTGATTAAACCCGGCACCATTCCCCACAAACGCATAAGAGGTTCTTAGCTTCAGGTAGGAAAGAAAATCAGGCAGGGTAGCCATCTCACTTATTACGGCACTTAATCCGGCCGAGGGAAAGAAATAGGAATAATTATCAACCGGTAGTGTTGAGTTCCAGTCATTTCTTCCTGTTAAATCAAGAAAGAGATAATTTTTGTAGGAAACTTGTGCTGCTGCATATACAGATTGACGTTCCCATCGGCTAATTGGCGAATAGGGTAAATAGGGGAACTGAAAATTGGAAAGTGCCCTTGCGTTGCTGGTGGCAAAAAGATTGGGAGCGTTCAGTCCATTGTTATTGAGAGTTGCTCTTTCGAAATCAAATTTCTCAAAACCGGCACCGGCATTCACACTCAAACGAACATCTTTATTAAAATCTTTCAAATAATTTACCAGCACATCGCCATTAAACTGCCGGTTTGTTTCTCTGCTCACTACATAATTACCTCTTCCGATATAATCCGTGAGCCAATAGGTATCGTTGAAGTTTTTTTCTTCACTGGCATCCGTATAATAATCAATGCTGCTGCGAACCTGCACACTGAGCGCTGGCGTCAATTGATATTTGAGTGCAGCAAGACCAATAAAACGATTCCTGTTTCGTTCAAACAGGTTTCTGTTTATAGTCCAATAGGGATTCTGAAATGCCGGAACAGGATTGGCCCAGTAATTTTGGATGAGCACCCCTTCCGGACTAACGGATTCGAAATTTTCTATATCACTAAGTCGCAAACTTCTCGGCATTGCAAGCAGGGTAGAAACTGTACGGTTTGCAACACCAGAAAGAGGGCGATTCGAAATTTTTTCAATTATATAATTAGCTTTCAGATCAACCGATAATTTATCTGTCAGATTCAGGGTTTGCCGAAGATTGAAATTATTTCTTCCAAAGCGGTTATTGGGAACTATTCCGCTGCTGGCTGTATTGGTATAGGAAAAATAAGTTTGTGATTTTTCTCTTCCGGAAGAAACAGAGAAGGAGTTAACAAATTCAGAACCGGTTTTAAAGAAATCTCGTGCATTATCCGGTTGTGGACTTAATGCACTGGTTTTGCCAGTCCAGTCTGTCACCTGTTGACCGTCCATAGCAGGCCCCCAGCTAAAATCACTGTTAAGATTATATATGCCCGCAGTACCCTGCCCGTATTGATTTTGAAATTCCGGAAATATCATCGGATTCTCCATCATGGCAGAGCTGGATACGGAGATCCCTAATCCCTGTTGTCCGTTTCCCTTTTTGGTAGTAATGATGATGGCTCCATTGGCCGCATCAGAACCATAAAGAGCCGCAGCTGAAACACCGGTTAGGACGTTCATGCTTTCAATATCATCCGGATTTATATTGGATATCCCATCTCCATTATCACGCCCGCCAAACAAGGCCACATCTGCATTTGCCTTGGCAGCATTATCAATCCGAACACCATCCACAATAATCAGTGGTTGGTTATTGCCCACCAGAGATCGGTTACCGCGAAAAATGATTCGATTGGAGCTACCCGGACCGGAATTGGTTTTATTGATGGTTATACCTGCCACACGGCCGGTCATTGCATTGGTAACATTGACATTCCTTCCATCACTCAGATCAGACCCTTGGATTGTCTGCGTTGAATAGGTGAGCGCTTTTTTCTGTCGGGTAATACCCAGGGCAGTAACCACAACATCAGTCAATTGTTCCACTTCGGGATCCATCGTTATGGTAAGCATAGATTTTCCAGCCACCGCCAATGAAATGGATTTATAGCCGATATGAGAAAATTCCAAAGTCGCATTTTCATTCGCCACATTCAGGGTAAATCTGCCCTGATCGTCTGTCATGGTCATATTCTCTGTACCTGACTCCCGCACAACTACCCCTGCATTTGTTAAGTTATTACCTGCCTGATCTTTTAACCGAACTACACCTGAAACGGGGAAAGCTGCCGGTTGGTCAAGTGTTGATATAACAACCAGGGTTTCTTTCACTATTCTGTAAGTAAGGGGAGTAGTTGCGAAAAGATCATTCAAAACCTGTTGAATAGTGGCATCATTGGCTGTAATGGTAACTTTCTTATTTCGGGGTAAAATATCATCATTGTAAAGAAAGCGATAGTCGCTGACGCGCTGGATGGTTGTAATGGCTTTCTTGATTTCTACATCCTTAAGAGACAAGTTGATCTTTCCCTGGGCAAACCCATCGGAAGAGTATGCCTGGGCAGAAAAGAGAAGAATGAAAATAGATGATAGTTTCATTACAAGAATGAGCCTGAAAACGGAGCTGCCTTTGACGGCTCGTCTTTTTTCCATAAATTTGAGATGAAAAGTTAGATAAGAAGGAAGCGGTGGAATTTCAACCGTTTCCCGATTTTCTCAGAGGGAAATGTTACCAGCATTTCCCTTTTTGTTAGTTGTTTGGCTACTTCATAACAGGTCTTTTTGGTTAAGAATTATTTTGTCCAAATCCACAAATCGGTTTCCTTTATTTCATAGTTAAAACGCCCTGATAACTGCATAGCTTCCAGCGTTTCTTTCAGACTCTCCTTTTCAATTACCCCAGAAAAACGTTTGGATTGAATTTCTTTGTCTTTAAAATAGATCCGGATATTAAACCAGCTTTCCATTTTCGGCGCCAGTAAATCCAATGCTTCATTATCGAATATCAATTGTGGCTTTGTCCAGGCAATTTCAGGCGGACCATTTACCGTAGTCTGCAACTTGGTTATCGTGAAAAGCGATTCCGGCTGATGACTATTTTCCAGTAGTGAGTCTCCACTGCCAGATACATAATTTCCAAGTGGAATTATAATTTTTTCATTGGGCTTAAGCAGAATTTTTCGTTCTGGCGCCTCATCAGTAGATACTTCAACCAATCCTCTGACCAGAGAAGTTTCAATTGTTTTCTCTTTCGGATAGGCCTTCACGTTAAAAGCCGTTCCCTTTACGGTAATATTAACCGGACCAGCATGAATTATAAACGGATATATTTCATCTTTGGTAACATCAAAAAAAGCTTCACCAGTAAGTACCACCTCCCGATTCTCTTTTCCAAATTGCTCGTTCGAATAGGTAAGTTCGCTGTTTCCATTCAGCCAAACCTGTGTACCATCCGGCAATACAAGTCTGGATTTGGATCCGGATTGCGTGCTTACTTGGTACTGCTTTTTCGCAATTTTATTACCGGCAGATTGTTTTCTGGTAATTTGATATGTTAGGATACCTGCTACTGAAAAAAGCACCAGCAGGCTGGCAGCAACCAGTAATTTTCTTATTGTGAACAGTGGTTTTACACTGGATTTTGTATTGGTTACAGCATTAATTTTTTCCCACACCTCTTCGTTCAAATGTGGTTCTGGAAAACTTTTCAATTGTGCCTGCCAAATTTTCTCGAGAACCTCGATGGTATACCCGGAGCTGGAATTATCTGAAAGCAGGCATCCCAGCTCTTCCAATTCTGCTTCAGAGGCCTCCCCGGCGCTTTTCTTGGCCAACAAAATCCATAACCTGTCCGGAATTCTCATCAGTGCGTTTTGTTTAGCATTTGATAAAGGACGCAGGAATGCAGCCAAACCCCCAAGAGAAAAAAAGAAATTTCTGAAAAAACTCAGGCATGAAGGAAAATGGTAATTGCGCTATGGATCTTTTTTAATGCAATAGCCATTTGATTTTCAACCGTTTTACTACTGATACTCAGGAGCTCTGCCACCTCTTTGTACTTCAAGCCATCTTCTTTAACCAGCTTGAAAATGAGGCGACATTTGGGAGGCAATTCATTGATAGCCAAATTAATACGACGAATAATTTCTCCTGAAATCAACATGTCCTCAGGTGTTATATTCACCCTAAAATGAGGTAACTGTACTTCATCAAAATTAATGGTAGCGCGGTTCTTGTATTTCCGAAGATAGGAGCGGCTTGTGTTGCGGGTGCAAACATAGAGATATACCTGAAGATTGTCGATCTCTTTAATTGTGGCCCGATTTTTCCAAACAGCAATGAACACATCTTCTACAATTTCCTCGGCCATTTCAACTGATTGAACTATGGCCAATGCCAGTTCATAAAACTGTTTTCCAAAATGATTATACAGTTCCCGTAAGGCAGTATGATCTTCCTTCGCAAGCCGAAAGCTGATATCGTGCAGATCAATATCCATTTGCAATTAGTCTCCCTAAGATAAGCAGTTTTTTTTCAAAACCACTTCTTCAATTCATAGGCCGACTGCCAGAAATTATATTCAAGATGTGCTGATGCAGTAAAAACCTCCGTCATTCTTTGCCTGATTTCAGGGGTGGTTTGAGTGGCTGCTTTATCGCAAATATCGATGGCAGACTTAACAGCTATCGCAAATTCTTCCCCTCCATAAGTTTCAATCCAGCGTTGATACGGGTTATTTGCCTGCCGTTGATTTTTATAGATAAAATCGCCTACTTCCTTATAAATCCAGAAGCAGGGTAAAACAGCTGCCATACCAACTTCAACCGGCTCCAATGCTGCTGTGCTTTTTAAGAAATGTACATAGTGATGACAGGCTGGCTGGATCACACCTCGCTCCTTCAGACCAAACTCTTTAAAAAAAGAAGCATGCAGGGCGTTCTCTACCAGGATCGCATTTTCAGCAAAACGCAGATAAATCAATACCTCTTTTATTTCGTATGCTCTTGCTCCTATCAATGCCAGTGCTCTTCCAAAATGTTCCAGATAAATAGAATCCTGCGCCATATAAAACTGAAACTTTTCTTTGGGTAAATGCCCATTGGAAAGTTCTTCAATAAAGGGCATTGTAAGAATGGACGTGTAAATCGGTTCAATAGATTTCCATGCCTGCTCAGACCAGTTCATTTTTAATCAGTTTTTGCGGATTGAAAAAATGATTTAAGGGACCATTACCCTTGCCGGTTTGCACATCTTTACCATACAGTATGGCATTGAAGACAAAATCCTGTCCCAATGCCACCGCCTCATAAAGCGATTTACCCTGTGCTATGTAGGAAGTTATTGCGGATGAAAGGGTACACCCAGAACCATGTGTATTATTGGTCATAAATTTTTCCGTTTCAAAGGAATGAAGGGATCCCGTTTCGTCTAAAAAAACGGAAGTAATTCTTGCACCTTCCTGATGACCTCCTTTCAGCAGCACCGTTTTACAACCCATTTCTTTAATCCGTTGTCCCGCTGTTTTCATCTGCTCTATTGTCTTTACTTCCATACCAGCCAGGATGGTTGCTTCATCCATATTGGGCGTGAGCACATCAGCAAGAGGAAATAATTTCTCCGCAATGGTGTTTATGGTCTCCAGTTCTATCAACCGATGCCCGCTTGTTGCCACCATTACCGGATCAAACACAATGGGCACTTTTTTATAAAGAGACAAAGTTGAGGCGATTGCATCCACTAATTCAGGCGTGTGCACCATGCCTATTTTAATCGCATCAGGAATAATATCTTCAAAGATAGATTCGATCTGATCAATCACTGCTTCCACCGGAATGGGATAAATTTTTCGCACACCCTGTGTATTTTGTACTGGCAACGCGGTTAGTACAGACGTTGCATAGCAGCCCAGTGCGGATATGGTTTTAATATCGGCCTGTATACCAGCACCCCCACTGCCATCAAAGCCGGCAATGGTAAGTACGGAGAGATATTTATATCGTTTCATTTTATCAGTTCATTTATTAATTCAGAAGCAGCTTTCTGTGGATTGGCCGATCCACAAATCGCAGAAACAACTGCAATGCAATCAGCACCTGCATGCAGAACCGATCTTGCATTGCTTATATTCATATTGCCTATCGCCACTAATGGTTGTTGAGTTTGCTTTCTGATGGTTGAAATACCTTGCAGCCCCCATTCCGTAATGGTATCCGTTTTGGTGGCCGTACTAAATATCGGACTTATGCCAAGGTAATCGGCTACCTCTGTTTGTTCATTGCTAAGCTGTTCCAGGTATTCGATCGAATAACCAATTAGTTTATCCGCTTGATTCCATTGACTGCGAATCGCAACCGGTGGCAAATCAGAATTACCCACATGAATGCCGGCAGCATCCACCTGTATGGCTACATCAAGGTTATCATTGATAATAAGCGGAACATTGTGGCGGTCGGTTATCTCTTTTAAACGTTTAGCTTTTTCAATGAATGCAGTAGTTAATGCATGCTTCTCCCGAAGTTGGATAATATCCACTCCACCTTTGATGGCTTCTTCTGCTACTACAAGAAAATTATGGTGCTTACAGTCTGCTTCAGAAATAACCAGGTAGAGTCGAAATGGAAACTGCGGATGCAGGATCATAACCGGGTGATTTTAATCTGCCGGCAATATTCTTCTTCCTGGAGCGTGTATAGTTTATCCAAAATTTTCACTTGCAGACTACCCGGACCTTCCGCTTCTTTTTCAGCAAGTTCTCCAGCTATTCCCAGCAGACTCATAGCAGCAACAGTAGCTTCCGTTTTATTATCAATTACGCCGGCGAAGGCGCCAATCAGTGCCGAAGCAGTGCATCCCAATCCAGTTACTTTTGTCATTAGCGCATGTCCATTATGGAAATGAATGGATTGCTGATTATCGATAATAATATCGGTGGCGCCCGATATGCAAATTATAGAACCATACTGCTCTATGAGCGCTAATGCAGCTGTAACTGCATCCAGGCTGGCTGCTGTACTGTCTACTCCTTTTGTTTTGCATTTATTGGCCTTTGCAAGCGCCAAAATTTCCGATCCATTTCCCCGGATAACCGTTGGCCTCCATGAAAGCAACTGTTGCAATACTTCATCTCTGTAAGGTGTAGCACCGGCACCAACCGGATCCAGCACCCAGGGCTTGCCTTTTGCATTGGCAGCTTCAGCAGCAAGTAACATGGCGTCGGCCCAGTATTCATCCAGTGTGCCGATATTGATTACCAGTGCATGTGCAATAGCCACCATATCTTTCACTTCTGCTTTAGCATGCGCCATAATGGGCGATGCACCGGCAGCAAGCAGGGCATTGGCGGTTGAATTCATCACCACATAATTGGTGATATTGTGTACAAGGGGAGCTTGTAGTCGAACGGTTTGAATGTGTTTCCAGAGTGTTTTTTCCATGGCGATAGATTTAACTGCTTATAGGAACACTCTGGCTTTTCCCTACGCCGGTTTGAGCCGGATCAGGTTCCAAGGGACTCTCTCAATTCTTTTCAGAATACCCCTAAAGCGACCTAAAGGTAGGGGAATTAGATCGTTTCGCACCCAAATTGACCAATATTCTTACAATATTTGTTATCTTTGATTATGCCATCACCTCAATTAAAAAATAAAAGAATTGTTCTTATCCACTGGAAAAAGCAACAGGAAACCGAAGTTTTTTCAAATCTTAAAAATTTCTGTATTAGTTACCCTGATTATAATTATAATACGCTGAACAATTATTTAAGTAAAGAAAAAATCCCTTATGATAATGAGCAGATCAGGGTTGAAAGGAAAGAGATTATTTCGAAACCAAAATCTGCTATGCAAACGCAAAGAACAATCGTACCAGTTGTACGGAAAGTAAAAATGAAAGAAGCTGGTGATGAAATTCGCGACCTGAAATACTGGCTTTCACAACCAGTTGCAAAAAGAGGTGAAGCGGTAACTTTTCTGATCAGTCAGATGCTTAAAAAAGGAGAACGAATGGATAAAACCAAACTAACCAAAATCAGAATAGCAAAATGATCCTTGCCAAAGATTTTGAAGACTTTATCAGATTACTCAACAAGTATCAGGTTGAATATATGGTGGTGGGCGGATATGCCATGGCATTTCATGGCAAACCGAGATATACAGGGGATTTGGATATCTGGATTAATATTTCAGATGAAAATGCTGATAAAATGATGGAGGTAATCAAAGCTTTTGGCTTGGCTTCATTAGGGTTCGTAAAGGAAGACTTCATGGAAGAGGGGTATATTTCTCAGATTGGATATCCCCCACTGAGAATTGATTTGCTTAATACGATAGACGGAGTTGATTTTAATGCAGCCTTTGAAAATCGACAGAAAATCATAGCGGATGATCTTGAAATTACGTTTATTGGATTACAGGAATTACTGGCAAATAAAATAGCATCCGGCAGAAAAATGGATATTGAAGATATCAAAGAAATTAAAAAAATTATCCCAGGTAAATAATTACTCAAACACCAGCGATACTTTTCCGCCACTTGATCTTACTTTCACAGGCACTCCGCCGCCGTTCATTTTTCCCTCCAATCCATTCGAAGTTGATTTACCGGTAAAATTTCTCAGCTCTTTTGTATCAAGGTTATTGGCAGCTATATCCATATCCATGCCCTTATCCTTTGGTAATTGTAAGGTAATACTGCCTCCCGAATTTCGCACACGTACATATTTCCCAAGTGTTTCAAAAGAAACCTGGATACTACCGCCACTGGTGGCTGTTTCCAGATCACAGGAAAGCTTATTCAGCCGGATACTTCCACCGGAAGTGGTGGCGAATAATTCACCGGTAATGGTCTCTCCGTTCACGCTGCCACCACTTGTTACGGCTTTGATATCCCCTTTCAGATCGTTTAGGTTGATGGAACCTGCAGACGTGTTTAAGCGGATCGTTCCGGTACAATTTCTTGCAGTAATTCCTCCTCCACTTGTGATCAGATCAATTGATTCAGATGAATTTTCTACCAGTATGCTACCACCGGATGTACGTCCTTTAATTTTACCACTGACACCATCTATCTGAAGTCCTCCGCCACTGGTAACAAAATCCTGATTACCGGAAATCCCGATGAGTTGAATTTTTCCACCACTGGTTGCCAATTCAGTTGATACTTCTTTCGGAACAAAAGCTGCAAAGGAAATACTGAGCGATTTTTTCCAGTTCGAATTTCCAACCCCTTGCTTCTGTTTGGCTATCGCAATAAGTTTATTTCCGCTGATTTCAATCGTCAATTCATATCGTTCTCTGAGTCGTTCCTGAATTTCTTCTTTGGATAATTGATCTCCGTCATTATTTCCCTGGATATAGATCTCCAGTCTTGCTTCAGCTGATTCGGATGCGATAACTTTTAAACTACCTCCTGCCGTTTGCATTTTGATATGACGGATCGATTCCTTACTCAAAGATCGAATTTCAAACGGAGTTTTAGCATCCTGCGCCTGAAGCAAAAGGGATGAAAGACTAATAAGAAGAGCTATACAATACTTATGCATGTTTATTATTTTAAAGTTTGTTTATTAATCACCACTCAAACCCCTGACCGGGTTGGAAAGAGCTGCTTTTATAGATTGAAAACTTACGGTCAAAACAGTTATCAGTACTGCACCGGCTCCTACTCCTGCAAAAACCAACCAGGATAAGTTCGTCCGGTATTGGTACCGCATCAGCCATCCCTCCATAAAATAATAGGATAGTGGAATGGCAACAACAATTGAAATAATAACCAGCCATACAAATTCTTTTGTCAGCATTTGCCAGATGATTCCAATGGAAGCCCCCAATACTTTTCGTATGCTGATTTCCTTCGAACGTTGTTCCGCCATGAAGGAAGCCAGGCCAAATAATCCCAGACATGAAATAAAAATGGCCAATGCAGCGAAAAAGCCGGCAAGTTTACCAACTCGTTCTTCCACCGAAAATTTTCGTTTATACGCTTCATCAACAAATTTAAATTCAAATGGGCTGGATGGATTATGCTTTGCAAAAACGGCTTCCACTGATTTCAAAGCAGAACGTATGGATACCGTAGGTTTAATACGCAGAATAATCTTGTTCACCCATCCATATTGCATATGAAATATGGTTGGATATGTAGGTTCATAGGGTGATTCCATGATCATATCTTTTACAACGCCGGTAATCATCCGATCCTTCCCATTCCATCTCATCATTTTTCCTACCGGGTCCTGCATTCCGGTAAGCTGTACTGCAGATTCGTTCAATATAAAGGAACCACTATCGGCAGGAAAATCTCTTGAAAAATCCCGACCTGCTACTATTTCCCAGCCAACCGTTTTTCCATAATCATGTGTGACAGCTATTGTACCAAAAAGCGGACTGCTGGCGGGATCTTTTCCCTTCCAGTCTAATCCCGTATTGTTAGACCAGATTTCAGTGGTACTGCTGTTGGCTTGGGCCATATTTTCCACTGCGCCGGTTTGCAAAAGCTCATTCCTAAGTGCATTATAATTTTTATACAGATCCGGGGTATTCATATCTATTGTTATCAAGCCCTCTCTTGAATAACCAACCGGCCTGTTTTTGGTAAATTGTACCTGCCGGAAAACGAAAATAGTTCCAATAATAAGCGCAATTGAAATGGTAAACTGCACAACCACCAAAACCTTGCGCGGTACAACTGCGAAACGACCGATCCTGAAAGTGCCTTTCAATACTTTTATTGCATTGAAACCAGACAAATAAAATGCGGGATAACTTCCGGCAAGCAAGCCGGTAAAGATCGTAAACCCGGTTACCAGTATCCAGAATAGCAGATTCCCATATGGAACTGATACATTCTTTCCGGATAATGAATTGAAAAAAGGCAAGGCCAGATAAACAACAACCAGTGACAGCAGCATCGCAACAAAGGCAACAACCAGTGATTCTATCAGAAACTGAGCAATCAGTTGTTTTCTTTCTGAACCAATGGCTTTTCGAATGCCAATTTCTTTGGCTCTTTTTTCACTCCGCGCTGTGCTAAGGTTCATAAAATTGATACAGGCCAGCAGCAAAACAAAAACTCCGATAATTCCAAAAAGCCAGACAAATTCTATTCTTCCACCACTTATTTTTCCATTCTCAAATTCATTGTACAAATGCCATTTAGCAATGGGGTGAATCAGCAATTCTTCCTTCCAGTCCTTTACATAAGGATTCAGCAGGTTTTTTATTTTTTCAGTTGCTGCAACAAAGTCAACCTTTTCGTTCAGCTCAACAAATAACTGGCTGCCATGATTCTCCCATTGATCTGTTTGTTTATTCAGTCTGTTAGCTGCATTATTCCAGGACAGTAGAAATTTTGTTTCAATCAGTGTACTATTAACAGGAAGATCCTGATAAACAGCCCTCACCACCATATCAGCTTTGTTATCAATCCGCACGGTTTTACCCAACGGATCTTCATTGCCAAAAAGTGTCTTTACCACAGATTGCGATAACAGGATGGAGGATGGATCTTTCAAGGCATTTATATCCCCACTGATATCAAGACTAAGAATAGATGGGAGTTCCTCTTCAGCCCAGCTTCCTGTTTGCGAAATTTTCTTTTCACCTACTGATATAATATGCGGTGCAATAAAAGATGAGAGGGCAACTCTTTTGAATTCATCAGTATACTGGGTGCGGAATTCGTTCGCTAATGGAACTACAATGGACGCACTTGTTTCCGTTTCATTGTTAAATGTTTGTGTAGTATAGATCTGACCAATCCGGGCCTTGTTAGCATGATAGTTATCGAAGGATACCTCATCATAAATCCAGATTCCGATAAGTAGCGTCACAGCCATCCCCACTGCCAGTCCGGCAATGTTAATGGCTGAATAACCGAAACTTTTTACAAGATTCCGCCAGGCAATTTTGAAATAATTAGTAAGCATGGTAGCCTCTTTTCTGATGAACTACCAGTAAACGGTTAAAAAATATGCCAGCTTTCAGAATATTGATTAACAATAGCTTACGCTATAGCTTCGGCTTTTGCTGTCCGGTTTTGATACAAATAGTGTACAGCTTTGGTACAGAGAATGATAATCTTCTGATTACCTGTAATACTCAACCAATTCCTCTTCAGCCGTCCCCGTACTAAGATTAAACGTATTCATTAAAAGTGTAGAATCTGTGATCGCATGAATTCTTTTTCTTTGTTTGTAGGTTGGATAAGAAGGAAAGCTGATTCGAAGCGTATCCCCCCGCTGTTACTTCCCAGGTTATATTGTTTGTAAAATAAGTACCGGAAATTGTATTCTGAATATGTTTCTGATAACGGATCATGCTAAATTCTTGGGGTATGTTTATAAAGGTTGATTTTTGCGGTCTAAAATCAAGGCAAATTGGATCAACAGTACAAGGAATTAATCCCAGCATTTTTACCGGATCCCAGCATTTTTACCGGATTGGTTATTGAGTTATTTTGATTCAAGAAGGCATACCAGCGGATCAAACCTCGGCGCTGGGAGAATCAACTAACCGGAGATATCATCAACAGAGACTGGAAGCTGGTACAATTAGGAACCAGGTTGACCGCGGAGTTCGCAGTTTTTTTGAATACATTGGAAACCGCCGATTTATCCTGAAAGGTCGAAAATTCCGGTTTGTTGAGCCATGATTGCTTGCTCCGGTGCAGGTCCGGCACAAGTGCGGTACAAGTCCGGGATAAGTCCGGGATTGCTGGGGAAATCACGGCTTGTTCTCCTTATGTTCCGGGTTAGAAACTATTAAATGGCAGCTCATTTGCTCAAGACGGGCTGAGAAGGCATTTAAAACAGAAAGAGAAAACATCTAAAAGCATGGTACAGTCTGCCACCCGCTGCGACTGTTGCATATTGTGTGTTACAATCACAACATCTCCATGAACGAAAAGGATATACAAAACCTTATTGAACTTGCCGAATATGGACGGTAACGAAGAATATACGGCAACTTATCATATTTCTACATATTTGAGTTCCGTCCAGTTGTGCGCTGATAAAATTGACCCTCCTTCAAATCGTTGAATTATGCGGTTTTTTTCGATTTAATTTTTAACCCTATAAGGGTGATCCCCCAACTTTTCGGTATGATCCCTGATAACCGGTATGATCACTATTGAATTTGTATTTCCTTCGTTTTTTTACAGGAACTTATTGCAAATAAAAAAACGACTGCGAAAAATAATGTGTTTTCATTTCCAGGGGTAATAAAGTTTAATAAAAAAGCCCGCCTTCGCTTTTAAGCTTAGGCGGGCGGAGTCGGGAAGACAGGATTCGAACCTGCGACCCCCTGGTCCCAAACCAGGTGCGCTACCGGCCTGCGCTACTTCCCGATTCTCTTTTCAACCACCCGGCGGGTGCCACCGGTCGGGTGGGACCGGTCGGGTGAATTAAGAGGTTGCAAAGGTAGGGGTTCAGAACATTCCTTCCAACAACTTGGCTAATTTTATTCTAAAGAACTGATTTCCACCAGCACATCCTGGTTATTGCCATTGCTGGAACAAAGATAAACACGGCCACCCGGACTCACACAAACATCCCGCAGACGGCCCCAGCTGTTCAGAAAATGCGTTGTGGTCCCAGCAATAGAACTGCCATCCCCATTCAGGGCATGTACATATAATCGGGAATTTTTAAGGGAGGTCATCAGCAGGGAATTTTTCCAGCCCGGAATCCGGTCATGGTCATAATAATCCATACCGCAGGCAGCGAACGTGGAGCTTCCACTCGACCAGATCGGCTCCCGCACCTGATTGGCATCGCAAAAAGCCTGCTCCGCAGGATCACAGGGGCCATTCACCGATGGCCAGCCATAATTCACGCCCTTCTCTATACTATTGATTTCATCCTCGATATTCGGTCCATGCTCGGAGGCATATAAGCGGTTCTTCGCCCAAACCAGTCCCTGTGGATTCCGGTGCCCCATCGACCAGTAATAATTGCCCGCAACCGGATTATCACCCGGCACCGATCCATCCAGTAAAAACCGAAGCACCTTGCCCGCCAACGAACCTGACTGTTGAGGCAGGGCAGTATTCGCAGCATCCCCGGTAGTCATGTATAATACAGATGGATTTCCCTCCACTATCACCAGCCGGCTCCCATTGTGCACATTGGCCGCGGGTATCTCATCGAGCAGTATCAGTTCCTCTACCAGCGCATTGTTGGCAAACCGATACCGCACCAGCTTTTCGCGATAGGCATCTCCTTCGAGATAATTATGTACCAGATAAAGGAAGCCGTTTTGCATAAAACCCGGATCCTGCACCATGCCCAGTAAGCCGCCTTCCCCACGGGAAACCACACCTGGAATCGAAGTGCTGAACACCGTTTCGCCTGTACGCGGGTCAACCTTTGACACCTTGCCACCCCGCTCAGTCATCCAGATATGATCATCCTTTCCCCACAAAATTTCCCAGGGAAACTGCAAGCCGGTCTTCACCACCCGGATACTATCCGATGGCCAGTTTTCTTCCGGATTTTCTTCCTCCGGGTCATCGTCTTTGGAACAGGAAATAAATACGGTGCAGATGCCCGCTAAGAGCAATAGTCTCCAATAAAGTAGATTTCGCATAAGAGGCATTTAACCTAAATACGCAAAAATCCTGCCTATGGTTGACCAGCCGTTTTACGATCCCTAAAGAAAAAGATAAAATAAAGCAATACTGCCGCTGCAATGGCGGCCGGTATCAGCCAGATAGATTGCCAATCGTGGCCTTCTCCCACCACATACCGATCCGCTACCAATCCGGAGAACCAGGTTCCAATCACCATCCCCAAACCATAGGTCGCAAAAGTGAATAATCCCTGCGCGGCATTTTTGTTCTGCGGACCAGCTTTTTTCTCGGAATACATATAACCGGTTACAAAGAAGAAATCATAACAAACTCCGTGTAATATGATACCCAGATAAATCATCCAGCCGTTCGGTTCTCCATAACCGTAAGCAAAGAGTACATAACGTAAAATCCAGGCCAGGATCCCGATGAGCAGGATATTTTTCACACCAATCCGATTAAATAAAAACGGAATTGCCAGAATAAACAACCCTTCTGAAAACTGACCAAGAATCATTTTCTGCGCTGGCTTATCCATCCCGATTTCATTCAAAAACGGATTCGCAAACCCATAATAAAATGCCAGTGGAATACATACCAAAATAGCCGCTATAAAAAACACCGAATAGGATCGGTCTTTAAATATACTAAGTGATTCTTTACTGAAAAGTGCAGTTGATTCGCCCTGTTCGCGTCCTTTTGGAGGTGTATTGGGCAGTGCAAAACTCAACAAACCAAGCGCCACTGACACACCTGCTGCCAGATAAAAGGTTTCGGGTGTTTTTTCTATTTCCCAGCTGCCCACCAGCAATCCGGCTACAATCCAGCCCAGTGTGCCAAATACCCGAATCCAGGGAAACTGTTTTCCAGGATCCGTCATCTGCGCAAATGCTACGCTATTACTCAATGCCACCGTGGGCATATAAACCAGTGAATAGGCCAATATAATCCAATAAAAAAACTGACTGTTTCCTACTTTGGTAGCCAGTACCAGCAGGATGGCTCCCAACAAATGCAGCACCCCCATTATTTTCTGCGCGGCAAAAAACCGATCCGCTATCATTCCTACAAAAAAAGGCGAAATCATGGTGGCCAATGCCAGGGCACTGAAAGCCTGCCCAATATCCTTTCCTGTTGCTCCCAAACTGGCTTCCATATAGGTTCCCATAGTAACATACCAGGCACTCCAGATAAAATACTGGAAGAACATCATGACAGACAGTGAAATGGCGGTGGATTGTTTCATGAATTTAATTGAGCATTAAACGAATTCCCCTCAATTTATAATTTGTACGCCTGACGGGCAAGTAATTTCCATCCCGTTTTTAGTTTTACCCAAACCATCATCACACCAATCCTGATCGTCTGCTCCTGCCCGTTATTAATTCCTTTGGCATGAAAAATAAATCGAACCGTTGCATTTTTGTCCACCAACTTTATAGATCGGTCTTCTGCATCCAGACTGGTAAAATCCAATGGCCCCTCCATCACATCTTTTATTGCAGCGTTTTTATCATCCAGCTTGCCGGAGGAATGACCATACCACATCTGGTCATGATAGATTTCTGCCAGCACCTGTTGGTTTCTTTCCACCATGGCTGTATTCAACCGGTCGAGTTGGGCATAAACGGCAGTTTCCTCTTTCATTTGCGCCTGACCAATAACCCAAAAAAACATGCAGCTCATCAACAAAAGTACCCGTACCATAGTTCTTATTTTACAGCTTGATTAAGTTCAGCTTTTTCCAGCGTTTCCATCGGATCATACCCCTCCGGAACTTTTTTATGCCAGTAGGATGCCAGTATCGATCCCGTAATATTCATCAATGGACCAAATACTGCCGCTGCCAGTCCCACTGTGGCAATCTTACCCATTTCTTTGGCAATACCTGATGCCAGTCCGCCATTTTGCATCCCTACTTCAATCGCCACCGTTCTCGAATCCCGCTCATTCATCCGGAATAAACGTGCAAACCAATAACCCAGAAAATAACCAAATAAATTATGAATAAGCACCAACAGAATAAGCAGGGGACCAATATTCAATAAACTATCCCGGCCCGCTGCGGTAATCACCACAATAATCAGGGCAATTCCCAGCATTGATAAAATTGGCATGGCTTCATCCAGCCAGGCAGAGCGACCCCGTAATAATTTATTCACGATCAGGCCCAATCCAATTGGCAGGATAATCATTTTAGAGATATCCCACATCATGTTCAGCACATTGATCTCAATAAAAGCCCCTGCAAGCAATTTCATCAAGAGCGGTGTAACCAGGGGCGCCATCAGGGTGGTAATAGAAGTAATTGTAATTGATAAAGCCAGATTTGCTTTCGCCAGATAAGACATCACATTCGATGCCAGTCCGCTGGGCGAACAGCCGATCAAAATAATGCCGGCTGCAATTTCAGCACTGAATCCGCTTATACTGGCCAGCGTAAATCCCAACAAAGGCATAATGATAAACTGACTCACCACCCCAATCACTACCCCCTTCGGTGTCTTTACCACCCCCACAAAATCCTTCACACTCATAGAGGTTCCCATACCAAACATGATAAGCTGAATAAGCGGAGTAATCAGGTTGGTGTATTTAAAATCGCCGTAAGAAATAAAATACTGCGGATAGGAAAGCGATGTACTTACTGCCGCAAAAATCATAAGGGTATACGTGTATCTTTTCAGCGATTCAAATCCTCTGAATCCAAGAGCCAGCAAAACAAAGAAGGCAATGGCAAATGGACCTGCAAGCATCCAGTTTCCGCGAACCGCTTGTATCAGCAATAATATAAAAGAAAGCAGAGCAAGTACGAGAAGGCTCTTATAAATGGAAGTATTTTTCACGCGGCAAGTTTTCGTTCTTGGTTACAATTCGTCTACCAGGTTCTTTTTTTCATCACTTCATCCAGTTCCTGTTTGCTCATTTTTCCTTCTTCCGGATGCGCCTCCAGCCATTTTAAAAAAGCTGTTTTAATTTCTTCCGTCCATTCGCTATCAATCTGCCCGGTATTGTATTTTCCTGAACGCAGCATTTCTTTTCCAAACTTATCCTTACGTCCAATAAACTCCGCTGTTAATACCACCTGCTCCACCATATGGGCCGGAATAAACAGAACGCCTTCCCGCTCGGAAATCACAATATCACCCGGCAGCACAATTGCCTTACCAATCCGTATCGGTGTATTCAATCCCATCAATACCATCTCTTTCAAAAACGAAGGATCAAAATCGCGTACAAAAGCATTAAAGCCCTTGATTTTTGCAAGTCCGCTCAGGTCACGCGCACTGCCATCAAAAATTACTCCGTTACCCGATTTATTATAAATAGCTGTACCCAGATTATCACCTATCAACGTTCCGCCCTCTATTTTACCAAATCCATCTGCCACATAAACATCTCCTTTCACCAGAGTTTCAATGGGCCATGCATTGGTATTACCTATCCTTCCCTGTTTTGCTCCTCTTTCTTTAATCTTCTTTTCTATATCAGGGCGGGACGGCATATACTGTGCTGTAACCACCCTGCCTACCACCGGAACATCATCATAGATCATCTTCCAGTTCCGTTCGAACTGATTTACATAACCTTCATTCATTAAAACCTGCCAGGCTTCTTCAATACCGATTTTTTTTGCCCGCTCCATCAGATTATCACTTACTTTAGGCCGGCCATCTGCAAAGCGATCCCCCTTCCATTCTGAGGTCAGGTAAATCAACTCCTCTTTCGGCATGGTCTGCGCCTGAACTGTAACGTCACCTAACAGTACACTGCAACCGAATAATATTCCGATTCGAATATGTTTACGCTTCATAGTTTCAATTTTAATTACGTGCAGGCAATCCATGCAGCGTTACCGGATTTGCCCTTGCATTCAGATCATATACAATCCGTCCGGCACGAATCGTCATTTCACATTCCAGCTTTTCGCTGGCTTTTACTTTGTATCCGGTATAATCAAATAAACCAAAATTTCCTTTTCGAATTCCCAGAATGGCTATATCTGCTTCCGCACCCACGGACAAATTTCCCAGTTCTTCTCGTTTTATAACCTGCGCCGGCGTCCAGGTACTGGCTTTAATTACTTCTTTAAAGGGCATTCCCATCTGCATGAATTTTGTCATACAGGTAAGCTGATCCTTCATGGCTGCATTCATACTGCCAACATGAATATCCGTTGAAATAGTAGTGGGAAAAAATCCATCTTTTGCAGCGGCCATCGCCTGTGAGTAAGCGAAACTGATACCGCCATAGCCCACATCAAACACAATTCCTCTTTTACGCGCTTCCCAAACAAATGGTTTTACTTTTTTTGTGGTAGTATCTACAATGAATTCACGTCCGCGTAACTGACCAAAACAGTGGGTGAAAATATCACCCGGACGTAAGTGCTCAAGAAATAATGAGCGTATTGACAATACCGGTTCTGCTCCACCGAAATCAATCATCACAGGTAATCCTCCTGCCATATTTCCTGCTTTCACGGCATTGTCCACCGGCGTCCAATCGGGCCGGTTATAATGTGCTACTTTAAATCCAATGATATGTTCCTTATTGGCCATTGCCACCCGCGCGGCTTCTTCCGGTATCATATCAGTTGTATCCGACTCATAATTTCCACCCCGCATTCCATGTCCCACTATATTCAGAAATGCCAGTACTCTTGTCTGCGATTGCTGAATGGTTTGTTTTTTATAAATCTCAAAATTCCGCCAACCCGGACATCCGGCATCCACCACCGTAGTAACTCCTACCCGAAACGTGAACCCATCGGGAGGCAGTGCACTGGGTGCATTCATATAGGCCTGATCTGCATTCGTACCCCAGAAATTATGCGTATGCATATCAATTAATCCTGGCGTTATATAAAGACCTTTCGCATCAACTACCTGTACGGCATCGGCCGGAATATTTTTCGCAACCTTTACAATCTTCCCTTTATCGACCGCAATATCCATCACCGCATCAATGCCATTTTTGGGATCGATAATATGCCCGCCTTTTATTACAATAGCATAAGTTTGGGCATGTGCCAAAGCAGACATTGCTATCAGCCATCCGGTAAACACCAGGCGGTTTATGCTTTTTAACCGGATCATGATAATAGTGTTTGAAGTTCTTCTTTGATTCTGCGGGCTACAATTTTATCCTCCCCCGGCTTCAGCATCCAGGCCGTTACATTCACTCCTTTTTTTCCTCCACCTACTTCTATGGATGGATTCCCCATCCGTAGTTTTTCCTGCAGGTCTTTTCCCTCTGCTGCATTGCCGGTTTTCTCCCAATTGATGGATAAATTCGGCGTTATATTTCCTCCGGTGGGAATCCAGATTTTTGTTTCCACACCAGGAACAGACTTAACCGCAGCATCAATCAATCCTATACTTTTTTCCCATGCCTTCCACTCTTTGTCATGATCTCTTGCGATATACTGCTCCAATGCCACATACATGCCCAGAATCTCTTCCTTATTAATCTTCATACCTCGTCCGATATTAAATCCTCGCGGAGGCATATGTAAACGCGCTGCCTGAATAATGGACTTTCTTCCCATTAACAAACCTGCACTCTGAGGACCACGAATTGCCTTGCCTCCCGAGATCTGCACCATATCAAAACCCATATCATGAAATTTCCAGAGATTCGAAACAGGCGGAACATCCGCAGCAATATCAATACTGGTAGGGATGCCGTGTTTCTTTCCCAATGCCACCCATTCTTCCTGGGAAATCTTGCCGCCATCTGCGATATTCAGAAAATGCATCAACGCTGTTTTCTCATTGATGGCGCGCTCCAACTCCTCCACTGTTTCAATCGCAACAATTTTACATCCTGTATTAATAAATGCATGATTATATACGATATCATGGGCCTTCTGACAAATCACTTCCGATTTCATTCCTGTTCCCGCCAAATGCGGCAAGGCTTCCACTTTTTTCTGATCCATGCCGGTGAGAATTCCTGCCAGTCCGAGTGTCATCGCAGAAAACGCACCGGAGGTTACCACAGCCGATTCCGAATGCACCAGCTGCGCAATTCGTTCTCCGACTTTATCCTGCAATTCATCCAGCATACAGAAATGATCAGCACCATAATGGATGGCATCCAGTACATAATCATGCATGAGGGATCCGGTCATATAGGTAAGCGTACCCGTTGCATTAATAAAAGTGCGCACGCCCAGTTCTTTGAACAGATCTCGTTTGGGTGCTGCAACCGGACTCATGGGTCCCGCCAATGCATCCAAACCGCCCACCAATCCGGTAACCGGCAGCAAGCTCAGCCCTTTTAAAATTTCTCTTCTTTTCATTATAAGCAGTTGTTCAGGTTATTTATATGCAATGCAGTCTATCTCCACGAGTGAATCACCCGGTACGCCGCCTTTGGCAACAGCCACAGTTGTACGAACCGGTGGATTTTTTCCAAAACGCCCCATATACACTTCATTCATCGCTTTATAATCAGCAATATCATTCAGGTACACATTTACTTTCAATACTTTCTCCATGGAAGAACCTGCCTTGATCAGTTCTTTTTCCAGCTCTTTCAATACATGATCGGTATGTGCTTTTACATCGCCATCAAAATGCGCACCTTTACCGGCAATAAATACCATTCCATTATAGGTGGTTGATCCGGAGAACAAGGGAACCCCCTGAAAATCGGTTACATTGTTGACTTCTTTTTCGGATGTATTGGTTTCCGCAGCTTTGGCAACAGCAGAAATTCCGGTCACTCCCAGAATGGAAGCAAACAGGGATTTTAATACAGATCTTCTTTGTGTAGACATGGTAGTCGATTTTATTTTTTAGAGGATTTTTTTTTGGCTGATTTGAATTCACGTCCCGGAAACTCCACCCGAAAAGTCTCAATATTTCCCTGATCCTGGAGAGTTACATAGGCCGTTCGGCCATCCGGTCCACCGAAGGCAATATTAGTTGGGCGTTTACCAATCAGTGTTATCTCATTTAATTTGGTTCCATCCGGCCCCAATATAACTACCGTACCTTTTCCAAAACGGGTGATATACAAATTACCCTGCTGATCACAACGCATGCCATCCATTCCATAATCAGAAAATTCATAAAACAGCTGCTTATTTTTTACTGATCCATCTGGTGACAGGTCATAGACCCAAACTTTCCGCTGAACAGATTCATTTACATAGAGCTTTTTATTATCCGGACTCACTTCCACTCCATTGGCTGTACCCATTGTGTCCAATAGATGGGTTTTTCCATTCGGGTCAATTCGCCATAACTGGCCCGTTCCAGCTTTCCAATTCGGATCACTGGCATATACACGATCACGGTTATCAATAGCCAGATCATTCGGTTGATTCATGCGCGGCTCATGTGCCAGTACTTTCATTTTTTTTGTCAGCGGATTTACCAGCCACACATTGTGCCCGGTATAATCGGCCAATAACATTTGTCCTCTGCTGGTAAAACGGATTCCATTGGCTATACTTCCTTCAGGCAAGGTCAGCCAAAGAACCGCTGAGCCATCAGGTTTCACCTGGCCAATTGTGCCCTGCTTTTCAAAATTTACTGCGTACAAATTTCCTTTAGCGTCCACAGCCGGACCTTCCACGCCGCTGGTGAAGGAATTCACAGGCGTCAGGATAACGGATTTATGCAATTGCTCCGGTGGTTGGGCCATACCAGTTCCGCTCAGCAATACCGCTGTAATCAGTGCCCATTTATTCAAGTGTAGTTTCATCGTATTGGTAGTAGGGAGTATACAAACTGCCTTATCCCCTAGTTGTTTAGTTTTTATTTTTTTCAGCAAACCGTACATAACCCCAGTGTTCGGGCAAATGAAGGTTCACTGAACCCTGTGGTGCCCAAACAAAATAGACGGGCGGCAATGCCCGGCCATCATTCCCGGTTTTTTTCCGGTATGCTCCCTGCACCACATCGAGTGCCCAGGTAACATGTGAAAAATTCATGCGCCATTCCTGTCCGCCTATTTTATCAGAGGGAAGGATTGGTTTCAATTCTGCAAAAGGGATAGCCAGCTCAACCTCCCATCCTTTATCCTGATCACCGGGCTTATTGAGGGTACCATGCAGGCGGATGGCTTTTTTTACACCGGGCAAATCAAAACTGCCCACCTGCTTACCTCCATCACGGTAAGGTTTGGTCAGCATCAGCTCCCAAACCGTCCCATAGGCATTGATCTGAAACTCTGCATAATTATTCCTGTCCCCATCCGGATCGATAAAAATCTCCAGCGCATGATCCATAAAAATAGTTGCATCATGTGTTTTCAGGGTAGCCCATAAATCAGTTTGAACCAGACTGGCAAATACATAGAGGTATTGCTCATCCCAGCATAGTTTCAGTTTTGAATCAATCGATGGAGCATTCACACCGCCTTTTATTTCGCGAAAACTGGCTGTATAAGGGAGGGATGACCAAACCGATTCCGTCGCTTTCCCGTCAATCTGCATGGTTTCATTGGTGCGCCAGGCGGTATACTTCGGAGGATCCGCCCTTTGTTGTGCCACTACCGGTACTGCGCAAACGAAATAACAGCCCAGAATAGTAAGAAAAAAAATAACCCGAACCACCATAGCCCTTTATTTCGAGTAAGATACCACAATTGGTCGTGCAATTCCATTCAGATCATAGACAATTTTACCGGCCCGGATGGTCATTTCACAAACCAGTTTTTGTTTGGATGTAATCTTCGTGCCGGTCCGATCCCAGAATCCAAAATCACCTGCTGCTACTTGCAAAATTGCAAGATCCGCCTCTGCACCAACTGTCAAATGTCCCAGATCATTTCGCTGGATGGCCTGCGCCGAAGCCCAGGTACTGGCATTGATAACTGCTTTCAGGTCCATTTTTAAAGCTAGAAAAGTGGACATCACGTGGAGCTGATCCTTCATCGCACTGTTCATACTGCCAATATGCAAATCTGTGCTGATGGTATTGGGAAAAAATCCTGCTTTGGTGGCCGGTATCGCCTGTGAAAAAGCAAAACTCGCGCCACCATACCCCACATCAAAAATGATTCCTGCTTCCTGTGCTTTTTTTACAAAGGGTTTTAATTGTTTGGTTGCCGGATCCACAATTGGCTCCCGACGGTTTAATTCCGTAAATGCATGTGTATAGATATCGCCCTTGCGCAAATGTTTAAAGAATAATTCTTCGATCGATAAAGGAGGATGATCACCACCTCCAAAATCAATGATAACAGGGAGTTTAGCCATCCTGCCTGCTTCCACTGCTCTGTCTACCGGAATCCATTCTTCTGGTTCGTAATGCGCTACCTTGAACCCAACAATGTGTTCAGGGTATTGTTTGGCAACTGCTGCTGCCATACGTGCATTCATATCTGTGGTATCCTGCTCCCATGCTCCACCCCGCATTCCTTCGCCAACAATATTTAAGAAAGATAGCACCCGCGTAATACTGTGATCAATAATATTCCGCTTGAAGACCGAAAAATTCTTCCAGCCGGCACCACCGCAATCCACTGCGGTGGTCACACCGTTTCGAAGTGTAAACCCATCTGGTGCCACGGCAACCAAACCATTGCTCAGGTAATGATCGGGTTCGGTTCCAAAAAAATGATGCCCATGGATATCGATCAATCCGGGTACCACCAGCATACCTGCTGCCATCACTACCTGCCTCGCACCTGCAGTGTCCAATTGCTTTTGGATGGTGGCAATTTTTCCATCCCGGATGCCAATATCCATTATTTGATCAATGCCATTTTTGGGATCAATCACCCGCCCACCTTTGATTACAATTGAAAAGGATTGTGCCTGCACAGTTCCAGTTATCAGCAGCATCCAGCAGCATAGAACGATCAGGTATTTCATGCCGATTTATTTAATTCTTCCAGAATGCGTTTGGCCACCATTTTATATTCGCCATCACGCAACATAAAAACAGTCAGACTGATTCCTTTCTCATTGCTTAGGACTTCAATAGAGGGAGACCCATTTCGTAAGGCCAATTGAAGATCAGCCGGCTTCAACTTGAGCTGTTCCTGCTCCCATTGGATCTGTAAAGTTGGGGTATGATTGGCCAACGGCGGCACTACAATTTCCGTATGTACACCCGCTCTTTTTTTAGCCACGGCACTGATATGTTCCACCTGATTCATCCAGGAAGTCCATTCTTTATCATGATCCATACTGATGTATTTCTCCAGCGCAGCAAGCATACCTACAATTTCCTCCTTGTTCACTTTCATGCCTCTTCCAATGGTTCCGCCACGTGGAGGTGCGCTCATCCTCGCAGCTTTGATCAGGTCTTTTCGACCCATTAATATTCCGGCACTTTGCGGACCGCGTAGTGCTTTGCCTCCTGAAATACAAACCAGGTCAAATCCCATTTCATTAAAGCGCCAGAGATTTTCCACCGGAGGTACGTCTGCAGCTATATCAATCATGACGGGAATCGCATGATTCTTCCCTGCTGCCACCCATTCCTGATGCGTAAGCTTCCCCAGGTTTGCATGTGCATTCAAAAACCAAAGCATGGCTGTTGATTCACCTATCGCATTCTCCAGTTCTTCTCTGGTTTCAATTTCAATAATTCGTACACCTGTATTCGTTAGTGCATGTACATATCCGCTGTTATGCGATTTTTGTACAATCACTTCTGATTTCATTCCATCCAGCCGGGGCAATGCTGCAATTTTTTTTGGATCCGTACCTGTTAACACCCCTGCCATTCCCAATACCATGGCCGACCAGCAACCGGCTGTTACTGTGGCCGCTTCTGCCTTGCAAATTTGGGCAATCCGTTCTCCCACCTTATCCTGCACTTCATCCAGCATTATATAGGATTTTGAAACAGCATTGATTGCCTCCATTACTTCCGGATACATAAGGGAAGCGGTCATGGCAGTATAGGTACCGGCTGCATTAATAAAGGAGCGAAGGCCGAGTTCTTTAATATAATCTTTTTTTAAGGCTGATTCCTTTTCTTCTGCCAGAACCGGCATTCCGCTTACAGTTAAACCGGCACCCAACGGAGCAACGGATAGATACCTTAATAAGTCCCTTCTTTTCATATGCTTTTTTTAAAAACCAACCTTATGTTTTGGCACTGATCCATATTTTTTTACCCTCCATACTGGCTTCAAACAAGCCGGAGGAAACCAATAACTGCAGCACCATTTTAATATTTAACCCGTTTGAAATAAACCCGGAAAATTGCTGATCCGGCAACACCCCGGCTATCTGAAAATCCACTTTATATGTATGGGTCAGCACTGCCAGCAAGCGCTTCATATCGGCTTCTTCAAAAACAAGAAATTGTTGGTTATCCGGGGAGGGCAGTTGCTGCATTAATTGTTGCGCATTCATCCGAACAGATTCAAACCGCAGGTAACCCTCTTCGGTTGTATTGACACAGCTTGCAAAGAAGGCAGCCCCTTCCTCTTTATTATTCGGCTGAACATAAAATGCAGCCAGCATTGCAGGTGGCAGCTCTTCCTGCACCCTTAAACTTGCTTCGGTACAACGATGCACCAGAGAAGCTGGTTTTAGGTAAAAATAAAAAGATGAAGCAAACAATAGAATAAAACAACCAATGGCCAGTTGCCGAACCCAGTTGATCGCCGGTATAGCAGGTACTGATCCGGCATCCTCTTTCAATCTTTTTTGTAAAGCGAGAAGTTGTATTTCTTTTCTTTCCTTTAAATTGGCAAACTCTTCTTCAGCTGTATCTTCTGCTTCTTTGCGTTCCATAGTTTCCATCAGCCGCATAGCAGCAGCTTCCTCCAATTCTCCTTTCAGGAAACGATCAAGTACTGATATGAAATTGGATGGTTCCATTAGGTAAAGCCAAGTGAATAACGCAATTCACGCAATGCTTTGGTTAAATGATTCTCGACGGTTTTCGGGGAAATTTGCAATAGTACCGCAATCTCTTTGTGACTCAATTGCTCTTCCCTGCTCAGCTTATAGACCTGTTTACATTTGGCAGAGAGTTGGTTCACAATTAAATTGACATGATCCATCAGTTCTTTTTGTTCTATTTGCTCCTGACTGGTAGCCAGCTGATATTGCTTTTCAATTGCATCAAATGCATCTGCGTGAATTTTACCAGTTTTGATTTTACGGATCACTTCATAGCGAACCGAAGCTGATAAATAAGCTGATAAGGAGACCGTTATTTTCAATCCCTGCCGATTGTTCCAAATGCGCACAAATATTTCCTGAATTATATCTTCACAGGCAGGCTGATCTTTCAAGAGCGCATACGCTTTCCGATACATTAATTCCCAATAGCGATTGTACAGAATAGCCAGTGCTTCTTCATTGTTGTTGCGAAGCCGGATCAGCAGTTCGTCATCCTGAATGGTTGCTTCCCCCATGTAGTTGGTTTTAATCGTTATTTAGCTCCAGACTGGGTACTGATTTCTTTTCTCAACTCCCTCACTTCTTCGGTGGATATCGGACCTGCACTATTTCCAAAATTCTGCCGGATATAACTGAGCACCTGCGCCACTTCCTCATCCTGCAAAAAACGGTGTTGCGGCATATTGGAATTATAGGGTTTGCCATTCACTTCAATCGGTCCGTCCATTCCCAGCAATACCAGGCGGATCAACCGGCTTTTATCTCCTGTCACCCAATCCGTATTATTCAGGGGCGGAAACCTGTTCCCGTCTCCCTGTCCATTCTTCTGGTGACAACCACTGCAATAGCGATTGTAAATCTTCTCACTGTTGGATACCATGCCTGCTTCAAGATCGTCTTTTTTTAGATCAGGTGTACGGATATGTGCGAGTTCTTTTCTGGCTTCCATCGCAGCCAGTTGTTTTTTACCGAATTTCTTTTTGCCCGTATACAACACCCGCCAGATTTTCCCCTGTTCGGTATCACTGAGGTATAGTGAGCCGTCCGGCCCCATACTGATACCCATTGGCCGATAGCGGGCATTGTTCACATTTATAATGGGATCCACTTCTGCAAAGCCATCAGCAAACACCTCCCATTCACCTGTAGCTTTGTTATTCTTAAATGGAACAAAAACGATGATATAACCCGACTGCGGGTAGGGTGCCCTGTTAGTTGAGCCATGGAAGGCAATGAAGGCTCCGTTTTTATAGTGCTCCGGAAACTGACTACCGGTATAAAAAAACAGATCATTGGGTGCCCAATGCCCGGGAAAACCAATAACCGGATCCACATATTTTCCGGAACTGTCGGCGATCTTTCCATCTCCCCCATATTCCGGTGCGAGTATGCGCTTTCCAGCCAGCTGATCATAATAATAATAGGGCCATCCCGCATCATCACCTTCCTTAATTTTCAGGAATTCTTCGGAGGGCAACATCGCACTTTGCCAGGGTGTATAAATTTCCGGGTATAAGCGATACAGATCATCTCTTCCATGATGCACCACATACAGAGCATCGTCCGCCCTATTCCAGTCCATCCCCACAATACTGCGTAATCCGGTTGCATAACGTACCCCGTCTTTCTGTGTCTGGTTAAGTTTATTGGCATCAAATTTCCAAACGCCGCCATGGTCATCCAGCCAGGGACAGGGATTTACTCCCGGTGAACCGGGCACCCGGTTTTTCTCCTGGCAATTATTATTGGGAGCACCAAAAGCCACATAAATATTTCCCTTCTTATCAAAGGTGATGGGTTTGGCAATATGTTCATGCCGGCCATGTGCATGGTCATCGATCACAATGGTTTCTATCGGTCCGGTTGGAACCAATTGAGTCGGATCCAGTTTCTGACGAAATACATTCAGTTCAGAGCTGAAATAAATATAACCATTGTAGACCCGCATGGCTGTTCCATAACTTCCGCGATCCTGATAATCACCGAATTTCACCAGCTGATCCGCCTTGCCATCTTTATCCGTATCACGAATGGCCATATTGCCGCCAATGCTGTCGGGGAACCTGAGTTTTACATAAATATCTCCGTTGGTATTGACAGCGATATGCCGCGCTTTTTCAGCCAGGCTGTCCACCACTACCAGGGCTTCAAATCCATCCGGCAAAACCAGTCCGCCATTATCCGGATCTGGCACTGGTAAGAGCACAGGAATCGTACTGGAAGATAAAACCAGTAGCACTACTAATCCGAGCAGTTGGATGCGCCTCATAATGGGGAGCGATTTAATTTTGGTAGAAGCCGCCTGAGTATGTTACCAAATCGATTATTTTGTAACCACGATACAGGCAATCTTTCCATAGAGTCAAAAAACGGGTTGATCCCCTAGTTGTTTTTCCCTACCTTCGCGGGCATGACATCATTTGCTATCAATTTTATGGCTACTCCACATTAGTAAATATTCCTCCTTCTTGTCCATCCACTTTTTTGCAAGTGGATAATTTGTTTTGCCCTTATTTAATGTATTAAAAATCTGCTCCATTCATATGAAAGGAATATTTAACCTATTTGACTTCTCACAAAAAGTAAATTACAAGAACGAAATTTTATCGGGATTAACGGTGGCCATGGCACTGATACCCGAAGCGGTAGCATTTGCGCTGATTGCCGGCTTATCTCCTTTAACCGGCCTTTACGCTGCTTTCACGATAGGCCTGGTGACATCTGTATTTGGTGGCCGTCCGGGTATGATTTCTGGTGCAACCGGGGCAATAGCAGTAGTGATAATAGCGCTTGCTAAAACACATGGAGTAGAATTTATTTTCGCCACTGTAGTGCTGGCGGGCATTATTCAGGTGGCAGCCGGCTTACTTCAACTGGGTAAATTCATTCGTTTGGTTCCCCACCCGGTTATGTTTGGATTTGTGAACGGGTTGGCCATTGTGATTTTCATGTCGCAATTGGTACAATTTCAGGAACCAGGGACAGATGGGGTTAGTCATTGGATGTCAGGTAATGGCCTTTATCTCATGCTGGGATTAGTACTTTTAACCATGCTAATCATTTGGGGATTGCCAAAACTTACTAAAGCAGTACCCTCTTCCCTTGCTGCAATATTAGTAATCAGCGGTATTGTGATCGGATTTGGAATTGACACCCGTACCGTGGGCGATATAGCTTCAATCAAAGGTGGCTTCCCTCCCTTTCATATTCCGGCAGTGCCACTAAACTTCGAGACACTGCAAATTATCTTCCCCTATGCTGCTATAGTTGCTGGCGTGGGATTAATTGAAAGTCTGCTAACCCTCAACCTGGTGGATGAAATCACCGGCACAAGAGGCAGGAGTAATAAAGAAGCCGTAGCCCAGGGGGCAGCCAATATTGTTACCGGCTTTTTTTCCGGTATGGGCGGATGTGCTATGATTGGTCAGAGTCTGATCAATATCAGTTCGGGTGCCCGTGCCCGTTTGTCAGGGATTGTTGCCTCAGTAATGCTGCTGGTCTTTATCATGTTCGGCTCTTCCCTGATTGAACAAATTCCAATGGCCGCATTAACCGGGGTGATGATTATGGTTGCGATTGGTACGTTCGAATGGGCAAGCATCCGGATGATTGGTAAAATGCCCGCCCACGATATTTTTGTTGGAATGCTGGTTGCCGCCATAACTGTATTATTACACAATCTTGCTTTAGCCGTGCTGATTGGCGTAATCATTTCAGCCCTTGTATTTGCCTGGGAAAGTGCCAAACGAATCCGTGCCCGTAAATACACCGATGCTGAAGGCATCAAACATTATGAAATTTTCGGTCCGCTTTTCTTTGGTTCCATAGCTGCTTTCAATGAAAAATTTGATGTGGCAAATGATCCGCCAATGGTAATTGTCGACTTTAAAGAGAGCCGCGTAAATGATATGAGCGCCATTGAAGCACTGAATAAATTAACGGAACGCTATAAGCAGGCAGGCAAGGAATTGCATCTCCGGCACCTAAGTGAGGATTGCCAGCAGCTCCTGAAAAACGCAGGCGCCATCATAGAGGTAAACGTTCTGGAAGATCCACACTATAAAATAGCCACCGACAAACGCTAAACCCCATTCACCATTCACCATTCACGATTCACTATTCACTATTCATCATTCACTTCCCCCTCTCCTATTTCCTTTCCGCAATTGAATAATCGCTGGTTGGAAATACGATCGCAGTCATAACTGTCAATCCATCATCTGCAAACAATTCCACCGAACTATGGTCCAGCACAACCGTCAGGTTCATAGAATCAGCGGTTGCTATCCTCGGCGCATATTGAATCTTAGCAAAATCAGTATGAAAACCAGCTTCTCCGGCATTACTGCGGTCAATAAAATACCGGTTGGATGCTTTGTCATAACCAAGCTTCAACACCTCCCCTTCCTTATTCGAAAAACTCCATTCCATTTGACCAACCGGCACAGTTCCCATCTCAATTTTTATGGGCAGCGAAATACGCTCTGCCTGTTCAATTGAAGTTTCGGCTATAACACCCAATTCTTTCGGGAGATTGGATTTCAAATATAACTCTGCCCCTACCTGCTGCAAATCCAATTCCCGCACCAGTGTTGTTGCGCTGCGCCAATTTTTCGTTGGCACCAGATTCGCATACATCCAGTTACTCATCCATCCAATCAGTAATTTCCGATCACCGGTATTGGACCAGGTGATTCCGGCATAATTATCCGTTCCATAATCCATCCAACGCGTATCTGTATGCGAAGCAGTAAAATGTTGACCATCAAATGAACCAACAAAATATTGGGTACCGGAACCGCCATTGGGTGCACCCGGATTAATATTTACAAGCAACACCCAATGCTCCTTTCCCTCTTTTTTAAAAGGGATCAGATCCGGACATTCCCAAACACCTCCATGTGCACCGGCTTCTGCACCAAAGGAGGATTCATAGGTCCAGTTTTTTAAATCAGGTGATGAATAAAATTCAATATGATCTTTTACTGCCAGCGTCATAATCCATTTAGACCGGGAAGAGTACCACATCACTTTGGGATCCCGAAAATCGGTCCCCTCCGGTTTCCGCAATACCGGATTCCCCTCGTATTTGATCCAGGTAACACCGGCATCATTACTAAAAGCCAGACTCTGGTATTGAAAATCTTTACCCTGCGCTTTTTCATTTTCGGAAGAATGATGTGTAAAAATCGCCACCAGGGGGCCCTTCCCATCTTTACCAAGGCCCGAACTGTTTTGTTCATCATACACCGCACTTCCAGAAAAGATCCAACCCAACGAATCAGGAAACAACTTGATCGATTGCTCTTCCCAATGTACCAGATCAGTACTGGTAGCATGCCCCCAATGCATGGGGCCCCATACCGTACTATCCGGATAATGTTGAAAAAAAAGATGATATACCCCTTCGTGATACACCATTCCATTCGGGTCATTCATCCAGCCGGACTTGGGGGTAAAATGAATCTGCGGACGGTATTTTTCTGGTGCAGAATTACAGGAAACAACTGCAACATACAATAAAACAAAGGCAGAGATGATTGAGTACCTGTTCATGGCTGAGCAATTAATTGGTAAGGGATATCCTGAAAATACAGATAATTCCTGGTGACAATCCAATCCGCAGCGGCAAAATATAAGTACAGGATCCGGAACATCCATTTAAAAATTGAGCAATATGAAATACAAAACAAAAAGCAGCCTGCTGTTAATGGCAGCCATAGCAATGAGTACCGCATTCACCAGTTGTCAGAAAGAAGACTGGCAACCACTGAAAGATGCCATTGAAGATGCCGGTAATACCGGTGGAAATACAGGCACTCCAACACCAAGTTCTTCGGCCATTTTACTGGTGATTGATGAAGAAAGCATTGATAATGGCAATGCACCCAATAATTTCTCCGAAACGGATGTAAACGATCAGATCGCCAATTTAGGACAACGCAGTACCCTCCGCTATTTTAAAAATAATATTGGCAAATCCATCAATCTTTACTCCGGTGAAGTGGGTGATGAAGGATGGCATGCCATAAAATCCATTCCCGCCAGTTGGAAATCAGCCGGACCAACCAATAGCGGGGCACAGAATTTCCTGAAAGCAGGCCCTGGTTTGGGTGGAGGAAATGACGACCGTGAAGTATTGCTCGACAAAATTCCGAATGTAACGCCCTTAAGAGCTACCGGATTAAAAATGCTGATCGGACAAACGGTATTGGCTGTTGTTTATGATGGCGATATCAGCATCAATTATGGTCCGCTTAATGGAAACCTGCAGGGTGCCAATCTTGGACTGGTAGCATTAAAGATAGAAGCCGTAACTAAAAGGACCGATGGATCCAGTGGCTCTTTGCCCATCATAAAAGTAAAAATCATGAATGTGGAATCGGCCAAAGCAGCACCGCTGAAATTATTCAGCAATGCCCCTGCACCCCGTTCTTCTTCCGAACCCTATGATATAACCCCTCCCGCAACCGTATCAACTATTAGTTTGACCAATGCTCCATAGTTGTTTTTCGTTTAGGTTCTGACCGACAAAAAAAAGGCTGCAGTTTTTTCTGCAGCCTTTCGTTTTATACAGTTATGTTCATTTCTTCGAGCACCTCTTTAATTGCTCGCAACAGGGCTTCAATATCTTTCGGGAAAATATACCCGATATTCCCAATCCGGAAAGCATCCATCAGACTCAGCTTACCCGGATAAATCACCAATCCGCGATCACTCAGGGCCCGGTAAAACTGCATGAAATCAAAATTGGGATCCTGCGGATACAGGAAGGAACTGATAATATGCCCCTGTATGGAATGATCGAGGTAATACCTGAAGCCCATTTCCTGCATGCCTTTATCGAGCATGGCTTTATTCTTTTTATATCGCGCTTCTCTTGCAGCAATTCCACCTTCCGCATCCAATTCCCGAATCGCCTGACGAAAAGCCAGTAAACTATGTGTGGGCGGCGTAAATCGGAATTGGCCATTTTTACCCAGTCCATTCCATTGATCATAGAGATCCAGACTCAGGCTCCTTGCATTACCTTCTGCTTTCAACAGTTCCGATTTTTTGCACAACACAAAAGAAAATCCGGGTACCCCTTCAATACATTTATTGGAGGAAGAAACGAGGAAATCAATCTGCAATGCCTTCATATCCATCACCACACCACCAAAACTGCTCATCGCATCAACAATAAATACTTTTCCATTCTCTTTACAGATGGCACCTATTTTATCAATGGGATTAAACAATCCGGTGGTGGTTTCACTGTGAATGCAGGCAACATGCGTAACCGCTGGATGTTCTTTCAGCAAAGCAGCAACCACATCCGGATGTACAATTTCATTCTCCGGAAAACTATGTACAAGATAATTGAGTCCATGTACTTTCGCCATCTTCACAATCCGCTCACCGTAAGCACCATTCACCAAAACAAGCAGGGTATCTTTTTTACCCACCACTGAACTGATTACAGCTTCCACCCCAAAGGTTCCGGAACCCTGCATCAAAACACATTCATATCCCAATTCTTCCGAAACAAATCCAAGACGAAGTAATTCAGAACGAATCTCTTTTACAACAGTAATAAATTCATCATCACGTGAACCCAGGTCACGTTGCATCGCTTCTTTTACAGTGGGTGAAGTGGACAATGGTCCGGGTGTAAACAATAATTTATCCTTCATTGTTATGGTATTTAATAGATAGAAAAGTCTTGTATTTTTTTAGCAATGGGACTTTGTATCCCGAGTTTCCGGTTAAAGAAAAATGAAATCACAAATAGTAAAACGAAGCAAAGAATGGTGGTGAAATAACTGAAGTTCAGCAGCACCCTGCTCCATTGCAGATCACGCATGAAAAACTGCTTATAGAGTAATAAACCAACACTTCCCAAATAACCGATAGAATCACAGATATAGATAAAAAATCCGGCATTGGCTTTCAGCTTAAACAAGGCAATGATGCGCTCAAAAACTGCCACCTGTATGGGAATATAGGCGAGAAACAAACCCATCCCCAGCAATAGCATCCACCAATAAGGTTCTATTAATTTATTCTGAAAAAGCAAGGATGCACCGCCACTCAACAAAATGCCAAAACCCATTAATTGAAGGGTTAGCCAAAACCCTTTGATATTGTTCCGAAAAAAAGACAAAGATCCTACCAAAACAATCACAACAACACCTGTAACAAGTTCAGTCTGACTAAAGACGGCAATATCCCTGCTTGGCTGAATCTCATCCCATATTTCAACTGAAAAATTATCCCGGAAATCGCGCAGGGTAGCCAGCAAAGAATAGAGTACCACCATGCTGCCAATGCCCCATCCAAGGTTCTTCATTACCTGTTTCTTATCCGCATTGCTCATCGGCAATCGTTCCACCCTAAGTAGTTTGTCGGTTTCAGAGGGAGGTGGTATCCGCGATAACATCCACACAAAAAATAAAAACAGCGGAAGAAACAAAGCACCAATAAAAGCAGGCATCCAGAATTCCGATATTCCGGGAACTATTCGAACAATAAACAGATAAATGGTTTTAAGTATTCCAGAGGAAACAATGAGACTGATACTGAGCCCCATACCCAAAGTTTCCGTAAATCTTCGTCCTTCCAGACAACTGAACACAATTCCCCATACCATACCCAGCGGCAATCCATTGAAAAACAGGAAGATGATATTATAAGGGGATGACACCAACCCAAAGCCCAACAGACTGATTTCTGCAATCAGGATTAAACTAACAATCAGGACTATGCGACGGGAAGCAGCCAGTTCGGAAATCACTTTTATTCCCATAAACTTGGACAACATATATCCCAAAACCTGTGCAATAATGAGTACTGCCTTATAATTCATCCCCAGCCATTCCATGCCGGCATAAGTACCTGCATTAAATGGTTTCCGGAAAGCATAGACGCAAAAATAGGCGCCAAACGCAGCCACCATCGACCAGGCAATAAACAGAAAGCGGGAACTTTCCAGTTTTCGGGTTAAGGCATTCATGCGTATAGTTTACCAGGGCAATGAATAGGTTTTCACATAACTGAAACATTTCATTGCCTCAATTACGCCTTCCTTGATACCCAGGCCCGAATCCTTCACACCACCAAAGGGCGAAGATTCAATCCGGTATCCGGGCACTTCATTAATATTGACGGTACCCATCCGCAGTTCCTTCACAAATCGAATGGCATGGGCCATATTATTCGTAACAACTCCGGACGATAAACCGAAGGCAGTGGAATTACTGATGGCAATAGCTTCCTCAATGGTGCTGAATTTAATTACAGGAGCCAAAGGACCAAAGGATTCCTGCACCACCATCCGGGCATGATTTGGAACATTTGAAATCACCGTTGGTTCCAGCAATGCGCCGGTTCTTTTTCCACCGAACGCTACTTTAGCACCTAACGCCACCGCTTCTTTGGTAACTGCTTCCAGGTAAATAGCAGATGCTTCGTCAATTACAGTACCTACAATAGTTGATTCATCAGCCGGATCACCGGATTTATATTCTGCCGCCTTAACCACCAGTTTTTCTACAAAAGCATCATAGATACAATCCTGTACCAATATGCGCTTTACAGCCGTGCATCGCTGTCCGCTGTTTTTGAAGGAACCTTCTGCTGCCAGTGTTACTGCCAGGTTCATATCGGCATCTTCCAAAACAATCAGGGGATCATTTCCACCTAATTCAAGAATCACTTTTTTATATCCGGCCGTTGCTGCAATATGTTTTCCCACCGCTACACTTCCGGTAAAGGAAACCAATTCCACCTGTGGATGTTTCACCAGGGGCTCTGCAATTTCTTTGGTTGGCCCCAGTAACACACTCAGCATATAAGTTGGTAATCCTGCTTCGTATAAAAGCTCTACCAGCGCAATAGCTGTTAAGGGTGTTTTTTCCGATGGTTTTAAAATAACCGGTGTTCCCATTGCAATTGCCGGTATTATTTTATGCACCACCTGGTTCAGCGGATGATTGAATGGTGTAATGCAGAGTGCCAGTGTCAGTGGTTCGCGCTGTGTAAAGATCTTCCGCGCCTTTCCATTGGGAGAAATATCACAACTAAAAATCTGCCCATCGTCTTTTAATGTTTCCATCGCTGCAAACATCAATACATCGTGCGCACGTCCGGTTTCATAACGCGCATCGCGAATACATAAGCCTGCTTCAGCACTGATCAGTTGCGCAAATTTTTCTTTCCGCTCCATCAACAGCAATCTTGTTTTATCAATGATCGTATAGCGCTCGAAACGGGTCATTTTTTTTCCGCCTTTCAACGCCACGGCCACCGCTCTTTCCGCATCGTCTGCATTCGCTAAAGACACCCTTCCAACTACCCTGTTATCATAGGGCGATTTAACTTCATGAAATGTATCGGAGCTGATTTTTTCTCCATCTATATAACAAAACCAATCAGCAACCGGAGTTGTATTTGCACTCATACAATTTGTTTAAACTATGGTACCATTAATGGTGAAATCGAAAATGTCAAAATTGCGCGGATCTCCACCTGCCTTCAAACGGTAAGCTGGTGTTAAGGGATGAGAGAGCACCATCGGCACCATCTCTTCGTACCGTCCACCATGTGAACGTAAGGTACCATCCAACGCTGCCAGATCGTGATAGGAAGCTTTTCTACCCAATACCACATCACGGGCCGACAATACCACCAGATCCCCAATGCGGTCTGCCGGCTGCTCCAGTAAATGAGCGGCCATTGCACGATCGTACACTTCGGTTATACCGGGCTGTTGCATCAGCCATGTTTTAACTTCTTCCACTCTGTCCAGCGCATCCAGATGTACCACCACATAGGAACCTAATGCACCATGGTGTTTTACATATGGATCGGTAATGGGACAAATCACCCGGAAACCAAGATCACCAAATTGCTGCTCCAGGATCTCCTCTACAAAAAGCACATTCGGTGTTCCGTCAGCTTTCACTTTCGCATTCATCCCATGATCGGCTGTTGCTCCAACCACTGCGCCCAAGTCCATCAACTCACCAATCAGCCGATCCTGCGCTTCATAAAAATCAAGCGATTCCGGTGCTTCCTGTGCATAAGTATGTTGCATATAATCTGTGAACGACAGATACAGAAAATCTGCCAGTCCCTGTTTAATAAATTCCACACCTGCTTTCAGTACAAATAAACTGGCATCTGCACTGTAAATAGCCGGAGTAGGCACCCCCACAATTGCTTCCACTCCTTCAATGCCATGCGTTTCCATTTTAGCCTGATTGGCTTTCTCTGCAGAAATTGCGATCCCCTTCATTTCATAAGATAATATATCGCGTAATTTTTCTTTTGCTGTTACCACTGCCACCTTTCTTCCTGCATTCGCAGCTGCCGCCAGAATAGTGGAAGAACGCAGATAGGAAGCTGAATTCATCATCACTTCCTGCTTTAATTGCGGATCATATAAATAGTTACCACAAATACCGTGAACAGCCGGAGAAACGCCTGTTACAATGGAGGAGTTATTTACATTGGTAAAAGAAGGCAATGCCCCGCGTACCATGCCACGATATCCTGACCTCGTCATTTTCTGCATATTGGGCATACGGCCATGTGCCATGGTTGTATCCAGGTATTCATCTGCAGAACCATCCATGCAAATGACCACGATAGGTTTTGCAGGTGGATTGTACTGGCGTCCATTCAATGTAAATGGCGTTGTATTCATTTCGGCTTGTTTAGTAGTATAAAACTTTTTGTTTAGTATAAATATACAGCAAATAAACAAAAAGCTTTTGAATTAGCAAGTTTTTTTCCTGTTAGGGAATTATTAAGAAGCTTATTTATTGATAAAAAAGTAGACAACGAGCATCAGGGTATCAGCAACACCCGGATTGGAAAGTCGATGCCCCAGGCGGCCATCAAAGAAAATGGAATCCCCCTGTTCAAGGCGGTATTGCTGCCCCTCAATATCATATTGGAGGCTTCCCTGGATAACATATTTGAATTCGTAGGCTTCGGTATGTACCACCTTTTTCCGGCTGGCACCTTTTTTCAGGCTGAGTAATACGATATCGGTACTACCGCCTGTAAGTGTACGCGTAAGAATCCGTTTGTAATCAAATCCTTTATCAGACTCTTTCTCGATTGATTTATAATTTTCCTTTCGTACGATTACCACGCCGGTTTGTCCGGCTGCTGATTTCAATTCATCGAAAAAATCAGCCAGGTCAATCTCCAATGCAAAAATTACTTTCATCAGTACAGGTAAGGAAGGGATTGCCCGGTTATTTTCAATTTGCGAGATCAATCCCTTACTTACTTCTGCCCTGTTGGCCAATTCCTGGACCGTAATATCTTTCGCTTTTCGAACTTCCTTAATCTTATTGCTTATCTGTATGAGCAGGTCTTCTTGCATTGTTCAAATTACAATTCTGCAAGGAAACTTACCACATCTCTTATTTCTTTTTTCGAAAGTACATCGCCCATATTTGGCATACTGGATGCTGCATCAATCCTTTTTTCAATCTGCGCTTTCTCAAATTTCTCCGGTGCGGCATCACCTGATTTGACCAACAGATATTGTTCCTTATCTTCTACCAGCACACCGGATATGGTTTTACCATCTTTGAGTTTCAGGGTTACCATGCCATAACCGGGTGCCAGCCGCGCACCCGGATCCACCAACGCTTCCAGCAATTGCAGGCGGGTAATCCGCCTGGACACATCATTCAAACGCGGACCGGCATTGCCACCATAATCATCGATCGCATGACAGCGGATGCATTGTGCTGCCTGATTCCGATAAAAAATCCGACGGCCCCGTTCTGCCTGTCCGCCATAAAGTGCAGCTGAATATTTTGCCAGCGAATTACCCTGGTCAATTTTAGCCAGAATGCCGTTTAATTTTTGTTTCAAAACAGGTGAACCGGAACTGTCAATCGCCTCTTCCAATTCAATCCTTATATCTGGAGATAATTTACCTGCTTCCAGTTTGTTTAACTGTTCTTCAAAAACGACCTGTGAGTTTGCAACAGGAACGGTTCCAAGCGTTAGCAGGGCTGCCTGTTTTTCTTCAGTAGATTTGGTATTAATAACATCCGCAAGCAACCTTGTCATCAGATCAGCCGGCAGCGGTGTTTTCCCAAGCAGATCAATCCCTGCAACACGAACTTCTTTTTCTTTATCAGATAATGCCTGCCGGATAGCTTCCCCCATGGTTTCCACTTTCAAACCAGACAAGGCTAACAGGGCTGCTCGTCGAACTTTTGCATCTTTATCATTTTTTAGCACGGCACCCAAGGCTGGAGCTGCAGGTTTGATCTCAAGCTTACTGATGGCCTGTGCTGCTGCCAGCCGAACCCCAGCATCTTTGTTCGTAAGCAGCGCAATCAGGGGGGCTTCAGCCTGCGTTCTCACCTGGCCAGGATCCCGCTCTACCTTCCCTCTCAACCGCCCGTCTACCCGATCCAGAACCGAAGGTTTTGTCCAGGTACTCAGTGCAGCAACCGCTTCCACGCGCATTGGTGCAGGCTTATCATTCGCTCCGGCATAAGTAAGCAGGTTTTTCAGGGAGCTTTCTGCTCCCACCCTCAGGTTGGCATTAATTGCCCGGCGTATCAGTGCTTCATTGGTAAACCTTGTAGCAACCAGCAGGTCACCAAGGGCTGGTAATGCTTTTGGAATAGAAAGATCATCATTGATTGCGCGGGCGGTTTCCGTAACTATAAACTCATCTGCATCGGAAAGAAAAACGGCAATACCCGGATCCGCCATTCTTCTCAATGCCACCACTGCAGCAATACGTACCGCTCTTGAAGGGTCTTTTGCCAAAGCCAATACCGGTGCTGCATTTCCAATTCTGGCAAGCGCCAGACTACCGGCATGACGCAGGTAAACATCTTCGTCATTATTGGCTCTTAGCATATCAATGATAGGTTGTACTGCAGATGGATGTGCTATTCGTCCCAATGCTTCTGCAGCAAAGAAACGTACGCGTCCGGAAGTATCTTTCAGCAGTGGCAGAATTGCATCACCCGCTTCTTTGTATTTGATATCTCCCAGCCATTTTGCCACCTGGCTTCTGATTTCGGCATCAGCATCTTTGAGGTAAGGAACAAGGACTTTTGCCTGCGATGCTTCTTTTCTGGCAAGCTGACAAATTCCCCAGATAGCATGCACCCTGGCCAGTTGTCGACTCGTTTGTTTTAATTCTTTTTCAAAAACCGGTAGGGATGCCGTTCCTCTTTTCGCCAGTTCAAACTGAGCTTTCATACGCACCCGCATATCTTCATGTCCTAAGAGAACAGCGAGCTCTTCCGGTTTTTGCTGACTGAAATCAGCCCTCAGCAATGCTTTGGTCTGTTTACGAAGTTCAGTTGCCGCTGCGGCAGCATCATCCAGTTTCCAGATTCTGCCAAACAAACCGGTTCCCCATCCATCAATCCAGTCCGCGATATATAAAGCACCATCCGGACCAAAATCCAAACCTGTTGGAAGTATTCCGCCCACTACTTTTTTGGTAGATCCCAATTCAAATCCTGCTCCTTTTGGATTCAACGTAAATCCATGCACCCCGGAACCTGCTGCATTCCCAACAAACTCTGCCACAAAAAAATGATTCTTGTATTGAGGTCCCATGGCAGTACCCGGATTATAAACAAAACCAGCCGGACCGCTCACATAATTCGTTATGCAGGGCGTAATATAGGCTGCCTGCCCCTCCCAACGTGGCAGGTACATCTTCTCATCCATCCACACTTTATAGGTATTATTATCCGGGTCATTGTATTTTCCATATTGCCAGTTGGAACGCCAGCCGGCATCGGATCCGTTTACTATATAAACCAGCCGCTCTTTTTCGCCGGCATGATCCCCGTCATTGTCTTCACTTACCAGGTTACCGTATTGATCAAAGGCGAATTCATGAGTATTCCGAAGTCCGTGTGCAAAGATTTCAAAATCTGATCCATCCGGATTGGAACGGGCAATCACGCCACTATTGGGATGTTCCCATTTGGTGCCATCCGGCCCCTGCCCATTGAAACCGATATCACCAATCTGCCAGTAGATTTTTCCATCCGGCCCCATTTCAACACCTGACATACCATGTCCGCTGAACCCAATATGAATGCCGTATCCGGTAGAGATCGATGTTTTTTCATCCGGAATACCATCCCCGTTTTTATCACGCATCCGCCAGAGGTCAGGGGCCACCGTAACATACATATCATTTCCATCCACGAGTACGCCACCGGCCACATCCGTGACCTCATCATGGAAATCATCCACCACTAATTGCGATTGATCCGCTACACCATCTCCATTGGTATCATCCAGCTTAAATACATTTTCTTTTTCAATGGTAAGATCACGCCAGTCGCGGGAGCTGTCTCCATTTACATCCGTCAGCCATCCGTTTCTGGCACTGTTTTCCGGCGACAATTCTTCGTGCAGAAATTTTCGTCTATCCTCCACCGTTTGTAAGGAGATGGAGGCAATTTCCCAATCCCGATGCCCCCGGATATCAAATTCCGAATTCACCTGACGATTGGTTTTGGTATAATACACGGAGCCCTTATCATCAATATCAATGGCGATGGGAGAAATCACCAGAGAATCAATTCCCCATAGTGACATTGTCAAATTACTTCCGCTGTCCACCGCGGGTTTAATCAGGCTGGCAACCGAATCGGCAAAGCGACTGGTATAGGCCGGATCGTATGATTTGGGAGGGGGAATTTTATCTGCAGCTTCTTTACATGAAAAAAGCAGGGTCAAAGCTCCTGCTGCGAGGCAACCATATTTCATTACTAATACTTTGGTCATTTAGGAATAGATGTAAAAATTACGCTTTTTACCGGGAGCAGCAAAGAACCTGCGCAATTTGATAAAATTCAGGTAAAAATCGTGAAGGAAGCTCTAATTTAGCGCGCATGAAATGGATGATCTCCCCTCTGCTTGCCTGCCTGCTTTATGTTAGCAATCCTTCAGCCAGCATCGCCCAATCAACTACTACAATCACCTGGAATAATCCGGCCATGGCCAATCAACCTGTCATAGAAGGCCGCCTCTGGCAAAACAATCTGGATCAATTTTATGATCGCCTGCCGGCTAAAGCCATTGGCCTGGTTCGTAAAGAAGTAATGGGATTAGCACGCAACTCAGCCGGCACCTACCTTCGTTTCAGCACCGACGCTAAAAAAATGAATATCCGGTACCAGGTAACAGGCGGATTGCAATTCCCCCATATGCCGGCTACCGGTGTAAGCGGAATCGACCTGTATGCTCTGGATCAAAAAGATAACTGGCATTGGGTGCGAGGTCACTATAGTTTTGGTGATACCATCCGATATAATTTCCCAGCTATAGACTCTTCCATTTCAATTCAGGAATACCGTCTCTATCTGCCCTTATACAATACTGTTAGATGGATGGAAATTGGCGTAGCGGAAGACAAACCACTGGTTTGGCTAGAACCGAATAAAGATGCACCCATTGTATTATATGGCACATCTATTTTACAGGGAGCCTGTGCTACAAGAGCAGGTCTTGCCTGGACAAATATTTTAGGCAGAAAATTGTCCACACCTTTTGTTAATCTGGGCTTTTCAGGTAATGGCCGGATGGAGAAAGAAGTAATTGATCTGATAGCAGAACATCCGGCTAAACTGGTGGTGCTTGATTGTATGCCGAACCTGAGCGATCTCAAACTTTATCCAAAAGAAGAATTGTTAAAGCGATATCAGTACGCTGTTCAAGCACTCCGGGAAAAAAATCCGGGCCTGCCAATTATTCTGACTGAACATTGTTGCGGATTACCCGGCACCAATATGGATGCTGCTCAACGCACCGGGTTTGATCAGGGAAGTAAAACAGTAGCTGAAATTTATCGGCACTTGAAAAAAGAAGGGATAAAAAATATTCATATCCTAAAAGCACCCGCCATCGGATTTGATATGGAAAGTACGGTAGACGGCGTACATCCCAACGATATCGGCATGATGAAATATGCAGCTGCTTACGAAAAAATTATTCGGCAGATTTTGCGGAATCTTCAGTAACATTTTTTTCAGGATATCCATCCTTCGATTCTTCATAGCTGCCCATCTGCTCATTTTGATTATCGCGATAGGAAGGAGTTGATTTTGCAAAATAGGAGGACTTCCTTCTGGCAGTTTTTCTGCGTTTACGTAAGGTGGTATGAGTTGTAGAATTTTTCATACTAGTATTTTTAAGATAAAAGCAGGCGGCATTCTTCGGCACAATGTTTACAAAGCACGGCTGTTTCCTGACAATGTTCATGCTCATGTTTTTCGCATTCCACTGCGCAGGATTCACAAACTTCGGCACACAGTGTCAGGATAGTGAAAACAAACGGGCTCTGCATGGCCAGCAGATCTGCTGTGGTTTTACATACACTGGATGCTTCCATGTTCAACTGAATACAATTCCGCATCTGTTCCAGATTTTGTTCTTTCAAACAACTGGCAGCGCAATACTCCGTTGCTGCATAGGCCCTTAAACAGGCTTCCACGCTGGCCTTATATTTAACATGAAGATTATCCATAACTAATTTTCTTGGCTGTTAAAGGATTCATTAAAGATTGAAACAATTCCAATAATTTTTCTGTATTGGTATTGAGGGACAGGATTACCATATTGGCGGCAGAATAATAATATTTTAACAAACGCTCCGGTTTATTACCCGTAAAGAACCATTTCCATTTACAACGATTGGTTTCGAGATAGGCATCCAGACTCGCCAGTCCGCGGCAGAATTCAGGATCAGGCAAATCCAACTCTCCACCCATGAAGAATAACTGACCGGTTTGATTGGCTGGCAATTGCTTTAGCAAATCCGGCAATAATTGGATGGTGGCTGTTGCCTGAGCAAAATCATCCTTTACCAACAGCATAAAATCATTGGCAGGAATACCCAGTGCCTGTCTTGCTACAGACCGATCCAACGGCGCATAGTTGAGATTGCGGTAATCACGCTGTTCGCCAGTAATAAAATGGGTATCGCCCAGCATAAAGGAGCCGGGTAAGGCAAGACTGGCTTCATTGGATATAATGGCGTTGTTTCTCATACCTTGGACATTAAAATTATTATGCCAGGGCAGGATGCATATTATACCTCAAAATTCATGCGAGTATGGGGATTTATATTAGCTGTTTGTGGCTTTTTTTACACTGTTTCTAATCGCCGTTACGACTTCAATAGGACTCCTATACAAAAGGGTTTCATTAACAGTGACAGGAACCCGTCCATTTTTGTCCGGCCGCCCCATCCAAACCCCATGCGCTTCTCTCATTTCTTTTTGGAAAATCGGGCCATTGATTCCCTGGGGTAATTGTAAGAAATAAATATTGGTGCCACCCGGAATCGGCTGGATAGAACAATCTGGGAGTTTATTTATTCCTTCACTGATTTCAACAAAAGCCCTAATCGAACGCTTCAATTTATCTTCAAACCCCTCCAGTTTATGCAGGGCCATGGCCGCATTGGTCCAGTTGCCATACATAGATCCCCCATGTACTTTCATTAAATGCGGCACCTGGCTGATCAGGGATTCCTTTCCGCAAAGAATAGCACCTGATGAAGCGCCGAGATACTTATACAAAGAAATATAAACCGTATCAAAATATTGGGCATACTCCCGGATAGAATTTCCCGACCAGGCCGCTGCCATAAAGAGGCGGGCACCATCCAGGTGAAGGGGAATTTTCTTTTCTCTGCAATAAGCACTGATGGCTTTGATTTCTTCCAGCGGAACCTGCTGCCCATCTGCCCGGCGTATCGGATTCTCAATGGATACTGCTCCAATGCCAGATGCAAACACTTCTTCACTGGGTAGCCCTTCAATCGCGAACTTTAATTCCTCCACTGTAAAAAAGGCTTTACCCATCCCCAAAGGAACCAGTCGTTTTGAAAAAACGGTTTGGGCTGCATCTGCCTCATCCCGGTAAATATGACTGAGGTCCTGGAGATACACTTTTGCCCGGTCGCCGCTTAAAAGGGAAATAGCCAGCTGATTGGCCATAGTACCGCTGGGCAGGAAGATGGCTTTTTCCATACCGGTAAGTTTCGCCATTTCCTTCTCCAGATCCTCCACAGAGCCACCTATCCCATAGCGATCCTTGCCAACTTTCCCCTTTGCCTGCAATTCATTCAGAATCCGGAGATAGGCATCCGGCTCCATAAGATCGCCATCACCAAAGAATTTAACGATAGGTTTTATGGCAACCTTTTGTTGAGCAGTACCTACCTGAGCAAGTCCGGGGATGGAAGGAAGCATGGCTGGCAGCAATCCCAAACCGGCAGACTTCAAAAAAAATCGTCTTCTGTTGCCCTTATCCATTGAACGGTATTTCGTTCAATTTAATAATTTCTGGTCCAATGCCTGCCTGATAAGTTGCTGCGTACTGTTAACATTCAGCTTTTGCATGAGGTTTTTTCGGTGCGTCTCCACCGTATAATGACTAAGAAAGAGCTTCTCGGCAATCTGCGGACCAGTTAATCCCTCATATAACCAATGTAATATCTCTTTTTCCCGGCGGGTCAGTACCGGTCTGGCATGAACCGCATCCAGTACTGAATTAAATTGCTCCAGTATTTTCTGATTAGCGGCCTTGCTTAAATAAATCGCCCCACTCATTACTTCATCTATCGCTTTTATTAATTCCTCCCGCTCCATATTTTTCAACAGATACCCATTTCCGCCATTGGCCAGAAAGGAACTGATGATGCCTGCCTCATTGGTAGAGGTCAGGCCTATTATTTTTGTGGCTTTATTAAATTTCCGGATGATGGAACAGAGTTCGATTCCATCTGTATCCGGCAGATTAATATCCAGTAAAATCACCTCCGGGTTAAGTGCTTTAATCTGCTCAACCGCCTCTGCTGCATTTTTACAAATCGCCACAACAGAATGATAACCCGAACTGCGGATCATTGTGGAAACGCCTTCTCCTACCAGTGGATGATCATCCACAATTATGATACTTATCATTATACTGCAACTTACTCATTTATTAAAAATTCCATCATTACTGTTGTACCTATTCCTTTTTCCGAATCAATGGATAACTGTCCGTTCAGATAAGTTACCCTGCTTTGAACGGAAGACAATCCCGCATGAACTGCGCCATCTGATTCCTGCAAATCAAATCCAGCTCCATTATCTTCCACAGTAATGGTTAACCGATTCTCAATTTTATTGAACTGGATAATCGCTTCTGATGCACGGGCATGTTTGATAATATTATTCAACAATTCCTGAATGATCCGGTATAACATAATTTCAGTGGAAGCATTGAGCCGTTGATCCATTCCATATTCCAGCATGGTCACTTTCATTTGCCGGGTTGCAGAAATGCTGTTACAAAACTCCTGAACCGCCTGCAAGAGACCCATTTTTATTAATACATCCGGCATCATATTATGTGCAATTCGTCGAACCTCCTCAGCTGCCGTATCAATCAATTCATAACTTTTAGTAAAGAGCCCATCTTCCTTCAACTCAGCATTCTCGTGCTGCAAGGCACTGAAATGCATTTTCACGGTAGAGAATAAGCCACCCAACCCATCATGCAGGTCTTTTGCAATCCGGGTACGTTCCATTTCCTGTCCATTAACCATCGACTGGAGTGAAACCACCTGCTGTTGTCCCTCCAGGAATTTAATCTGTTCGGTTTGAAACACCCGATCCTTTTCAGCAAGAATGCTACGCTGTCTGGTTGTCAGATATAATAACGATAGCAGAATAAGTGTAACAGCAGCAATACTGGCGCCGATCCATAGCTGTTTATTTCTTTTAGCCAGTGATAATTCATTGGATATATTGGACAATTGCAGTTCTGCTATTTCTGTTTCCTTTTTCTGGTTCTGGTATCTGGATTCCAGAAAATTGATCTCCTTTGTTTTTTCCTGGTCATATATGAGTCCGTTTATCTGCCTGGCCTCCCGTTCAAACTGATAGGCTTTCGCATAGTCACCCTTCTTTGCATAGGCTTCTGCAAGCAGGGAAGCTGATTTGCGCATAATGTTCTTAAGATTGAAAGCCGAAGCGGAATCATAGGAAATTTGTAATTGCCGGATAGCTGCCGGAAGATCCTGTTGAAGAAAATAAATCCGTCCCGATCGGAAATAACCATCCGCCAGTTCATTTTTTATTTTTAAGTCTTTAGCAAGGGTAATTGCATCATTGGCATGAATCATGGCTAAAGGATAGGCCTTTTCAATATCGGCAAAATAATCTGCGCTCAGTTTGGTATGCATCAACCCATAATCTTTCTTTTGAAATACACTCCATTCATAATCCCGTACACCTGCCCCCATTTTATCCAGGGTTTGCTTCGCCATTGAGATGCTGTCCACCCGAATATAGTTCTGGTAATATTCATAATAATATTCCATTTTCAACCGGTTCGACAAAGAATCAAAAAACATCCGGGTCCGGTTCAGGTATTCCAATGCTTTGGCTGGAATTTCCAATTGCCGGTAATCACTGGCAATATTGAGATAGATAAGTGCCCGGTTATTGAAATTCTTTGGCGTTGCCTTTTCTACAATTTTCATCGCCTCCAGACGGTTCTCCAGCGAACTGCTGAAATCTCCATTGATGTTGTAAATACCGCCCAGGTTATTATAGGCCATCATCAGGAAACGATTCTTCAAACTATCGTTGGATAATTTACCCGCTACACCAATCACTCCATTAAACAATTCAATACTTTCCGCCCAATTCGATTTGCTTCGGTGGTAATTAGCCAAAATAAACTGTCCCTGTAATAAACCCGATGTAAACCTGATTTTCTCCGCCAGCTTTCCTGCTTCCAGGAGTCGCTGTACACCAAGGCTGTCCTTTTCAAGGTGTTTGATTTCATAATTTGCCAGCACCTGCATGGCTTCCACCCTGGCAGAATCAGATTCCGCCAGGTGAATCAGCTGGTGCAGACTGTCTTCGTTTAACTTTTGTGCATGCAGTGCTGTCATCCAGCTTAAGGCTAGTGCCAGCAACACAATTTTCCGTTTCCGCATCACCCTTCCAATCATACTATTTTTTTATTGTGCCTTAAGGTAGAACTGTTCCATTGAATCTCTATTACCTCCATTCAGGTATTTTTTGAATTCAAAATCCGCCTGGTTCCGGTATAGAAAAGGGGCATCCGAAATACAAACTTTACAGCAGAAAATTTATTGTATGCTGTTAAGAATAACCCTATTGCTAACCGTTATAATCAGTGCTTTTGGCGTTTTTGCGCAGGAAGAAACTATCAATAAGCGGATTTCACCCAAGGAATTTGCTATCCCCGCTTCACCTGTATTTGATGTCATGGGTGTAACCCCTTCTCAGGTAAACCGAACTGCCGATATCAAGGATTTCAAGGTGGACTGGTCCTTTAAATCATGGCGATTGAATCCCAATCTGGCATTGCAATCGCAGCCTGTCTGGGAAATTTTCTACAATCGGAAAGACCTGAGTAAATACCAGGCAGCATCGGGTTTTATGCGAAAAATGGCTTCCCTTGATCTTTCTGTAGGATCAGTACAGGATGAAAACGAAGACCGCCGGATCGGATTTGCACTTAAAGCCAACCTCTTCCGCAAACATGATCCGCTCATGGCCAAAGAACTTTATGCGGATATAGGCGAACGTTATAAACAGGAAAAAACCGACCTGCAGGCAACCCTCACCCAATTGGAAAAACAGCTCGACAGCACCACCAATATATTGGAAAAGCCCGCATTACGTGATCAGATAAAAAGCACAGAAGAGCAATTACTTTCCATCAATTCCAGACGTAACAATGAAATCAATGAACGGGCGAAACTATTTACAGCAGAACACTGGAATGCCAGTTCACTGGATATTGCAGTAGGCAGGGTATACTCTTATCAAACCGATGCCGAAGGCTCCCTGAAATCACTCCGACTCAATCGAAATACCGGCTTCTCCGGTTGGCTGAATGGCAGTTTGGGTATGGGCAAGAAATTACTGCTCTCCGGACTTTTACGAAGCAGCTGGTATGAAGAGGAACTGGAATTCCAGTTACGAAACACCCAAAGCGGAGAAGAACAAACCGCCCTCGCTGTGGCAGACAATATGTTATTTACCATGGGGATGAACCTTCGTTATGGCGGACCTTATTTCAATTTTTTCGCCGAGTTTTTATATGAGCGCAAGGGACTCAAAACGCCTACCGAAGCCCTGGAAAAAGTATTCGGAGCTCCCACCGGATTTGAAGTGGTCGGCAATACCGTAAAATGGGATGTGGTGCAACCCAATACCATCAGTTTCGGTGGCGACTGGCGATTCAACAGAAGCGTGGTACTCAACTATGGCATGCGCTGCATTTTTGATCGCAGCTGGACCTTCACCCGTTTTATTCCGGTGGTTTCCATCGCCTGTATGATGCGATAACCAACTCTATTTCCACCATTATCAAAAACATAAATTAACCTGTATGAAAAGGATGAATGCTCCTATTTTTTTACTATCCGGCCTCTTACTGGCCAATGGTTTAACCGCACAGTTTTCGTCTATTAAAATGCCGCTGGCACCCGGTCAAAGAAAAGCAACTGCAACAGTAAACCTGAATGGATTAAGTACCAGCCAGGCAAAAGTATCCGTTGTTTATGGCACGGATTCCATGGCTGTTTTGAATGCATTTAATATGCAACGACGCGATCCCTCCAAATATTTTGAATCCCCTGCAACACTGGGTTCCGTAACCAATGGAACCACCCTTGCATCGGTTGTGTTCCCACACAAAAACAAAGCAGCAGGGAGGAGAGAAAAAATTTATTCCCCAGGCACCAGAATTTTTTATGCCTGGGCAAGAACCAATACGCCCACCGGAGCAAGCAGTGAATTGACCCTGAATAGTCCGGTTCGCAGTTTTGTAATGCCTCGTCCGCTTACCATTGCATACCTCGGTGATTCCTATGCATCCGGTGAAGGCGCCAAAGGAGATGCCTGGATGCATGACCCCTGTCATCGCTCATCCAAAAGCGGCGGTGAACTGGCGATCCGAAAATTAAAAGCGGAACGCCTGGACATTGAACTGGATTATATCAATACCACCTGCAGCGGAGCGCGTTTGCTGGATTTCTTTGCCGTAGCACAACCGGTTGAGCCAGGCAAGACACCTGTTAAACAGGGGATTCAGGTGGATCTGGTCGACAATTGGCTAAACAGAAACAACTACGATGCATTGGATATACTCCTGGCAGACGGTGGAGGAAATGATGTGGGGTTTGCGAATGTGGTATCAGCCGGATTATTATCCTTTTTCAAGGAAGTGCGGGAAGATGCCCAATTGATGGGAGATGTTCGCCGCGAATTAAACCGCTTACCCGAAACCTACAATCTGTTCAAAAACTACCTGGAATCAAAAATGGATGTAGGCAGAGTGATCTGGTTTAATTATCCCAACCCAATGACAGGCAATCCACTTCCCGGGGGCGGATACGATGCCAATCTCTGCAAACAGGATAATGGCAGGGCACTGGCACCATGGGATTGCTGGGGCCCCTTGGAAAATCAGATGAGCGATGCCGACTGGCGTTTTGTACATGATAATATTTTCCTTGCCTTAAACCAGCGGGTACAACAGGCGGCCACAACACATGGCTGGGATTTTGTGAATGTTGCCAATGAAGCATTGAGAAAAGGGATCTGTAATTGCGAAGGGTATTTCAATACAGTGGGACAATCCATTTTTTTACAGGGTGATCAGAATGGAACCATGCATCCGAATGCAAATGGATTCAGAGAAATATACAGAGATCCTTTATACAGTCAACTGGACAGATCCGTTAACCGTTTTCATTCAGATTTTATTGCCGATGCCAGAGAACGTGCCATTGCAGCAGCCAAACAAAAAGCAAAAGCTGCAGCAGCATTTAAAGCCAAGATGAATCAGTTAACACAGATGGTCAATGAGCAAACCCAATTGAGCAGGAAAATAACCGGACTCAAATTACTTAAGCCACAGCCCATTCAACCACCGAAACAACTAAAACAACTGAAACAACTATAACCACGAAGAGAACCGTTGCTGCGAGAGCAGTGCGGTTCTTTATTTAACAACTCACCCTCTAACTAACCAATTTTTCTTTGTCCTAAGCGTATGTAAATACCCTCTCTTGGTTGCCTCAGAAAGGAAAGATCTCTTTACCAGACTTTCAACTTTTTCCTCCTCTACCAAAAAAGGATCGATCAGTTTTTGAAGGCGATTATTTTCAATTCCAATTCTGTGCCCAAACTCAATAAAATCTTCTAAGCTTCGATGATAGGTTATCCTAAACGCATCAGATTCAAAATCATCAGCAAACAACCCCTTATCTAATGCAAAATCAGTATCGTCTACATGAATTCGGGTATTCACCAAATCATACGCCGGACTCAGAAAATGGTCTCCATTAATATTTTCGAGTATAGCAAAATTTTTAAGGTGTGCATCACCGTTCGAGAATAAATAATTAAAAACAACCTGTGTAAAATACTTTTCTATTTCAATCTGCCATGCAGGCACAAATTTAACTATCAGGCGGGCAGCTTCTTCATAAGAATATTCATATTTAAAGTTGTTGCCACCTGTTTTTTTGGTAAGCCCTGCCAGTGTTGCAAAATCTTCTTTACCCCATTTGCTACCATCACTTTTTATATCAAATCGCTTCGTGATATAGGCGGGTGTACCATCTTTAAAAAAGATCAGGCCGTTTTCAGCGGTATTTATTCCATACACCTGTGATGCAATCTGCATGGTCAGGTGTTCATTTGCCGGCACCTGATCAACTTTTTTTAGATCCCTCGGAATGGGCTTGAGGATATAAGTACCCTGTTCTCCTTCCCGAACCAGACGAAGTTGGTTTTTTTCAAGCAGGAGTGATAATTTTTCCTGAACTCCTGATATAGAAATGCGTTTCCGGTTATCCAGGAATAGTGCTGTTTCTACTTCATTTTTTTGTGGAGCATCATAGGGCAACACGTGACTTACCTTCTTACCGTCAAACATTCTGCGTAGAAATGCCGGACTATAAGTAGAATAACCTTCGGCTAAACTACCCGGACAATATTTTATTTCTGGCATACTCACTTACTAACCGGTTTAACTGTTATTGCCCCAATTGTATCATACTGCGCTGTTGCAGATAGCAATCCAAAATCATCGTCCTCATCAATTTTCAATAACCGGCATTGAAGTTGGCGGTTAGCACCTTCTGATAACAGGTTAAAAAAAACAGGAAACAGGTGATCGGCAACATGGAGCTGTTGTGATTTCGGAACTGTTACACTTACAGGAGGCTTTGATGAATCGGCAAAATATTCATCCGTATACCTGAACGTATAGCTGGTCGAATTTTCTTCTGTAAGAAGACCTGCCAATTGCTTGTTCCAATATATTTCAACAGATCTCATTTATTTACCTTTCTATTTTTTTTGCCTCCAGTTTTAATTCCATTCCTAAAACCGTAATCACTTTTTCTACCAGGTCAAGGGTTGGATTTGATTCCCCTCTTTCAAATCTGTAAAGAGAATTCAAACTGATATCAGCAAGTTCAGCCAAAACAGGTTGGGTAATATTCAAAGCCTTTCTCCTATCACGAATAGCTTTACCGATGACCTTTTTTAGCATTATACTGTGATTTTACAGTGAATTTAATAATTTTAAATGAAAAACTTGTCAAAAATCACACTATATGGTGATTCAGGCATTCAACCCTGCCTGCACCTCCCTTACCTGCCTCAGCCTGCCGGCCCAGATTTTCGAAAGCAAAATCAGCTGAATCAGCACCATAGCCAGTCCACCATATAATAACCAGCTTTTCTTATCCTCCAATTGAATCACCGATAAAAAGAAATAGAGAAAGCCTGCTGAAATCAATATCCGGCTGATCACTGAAAGAACAGCGAAATGCAGAAGGCGTTTTGTCTTCATAAAAATGGATTCCCGAATGGTTGCCCCCTCCGGTTGTCTTCTGGCAAAATAATAGCCCATCAAATTATGCGCGATTGCCAGCACCAGGGCAGTCACCAATCCACTATTCGCTGCAAGTGATTTATCATGCCCGTCAAAAAAATCATAGTAGACAATAAGAAAAAGGGTAAATCCTATCGACTCCAAAATCAGTTGGCGTCTGATTGGTTTCAATACCGGATGGGAAGCTTCCTGCATCATTCCGCTTATGGCTTCTTTTGTTTTTGGTTGTGTCGTCAGGTTGTTCCAGCCTGCTTTTAAAGGATCCTGTGTCATAGTGTAGTATTTAAAATTTGTTGAAGTTTTGTTTTGATTCGGTTCATTTTTACACCGACATTATTTTCGGTTATTCCGATGATGGCAGCAATTTCTTTATAGCTCAGGTCTTCCAGATAAAGGGTAATAAACGCTTTTTCAGCATCGTTCAGTTTTTTTAAGGCTGCAAGAAATTGTTCCTGCTGATCTGATAACTCTTCTACCTTCTCCTGCATTTCCGGCAATTCATCCGTATAAAATATCGGAGCTTTCTTTTTTCTGAAAACAGCCATCGCTGTACTGAGTGCAATCCGGTACATCCAGGTGCTGAACCCGGATCTTCCCTCAAACTTTTCTATTGATTTCCATAATTGGAAAACTATTTCCTGAAACAGATCTTCCCGATCCTCTTTTGAATCTCTGTACAGCGTACAGATTTTATGAAGGATGGCCTGGTGCTGATTGATCAATGCAATAAATTCCGCCACCTTCATGGTTGAAACATAAATTTGATTTACTAATTAGTTGCAGAATTGGAGATAAACTTACAGTCAGGGAGAAAAAAATGTGCAAGGAAGGCATTTATTTTCGCGACAAATATTTAATTATTTGTCGCGAAAATAAATATCCCGACATATTTTATGTAAATTTGTCGTAATAATATTCGCTACAATGAGCAGGCATGAAAAATACCGGAACGATTTCAACCAAATCAGGCATGCCCTTTCAGGTGAACCGGATGGCTTAACTATAGAAGCAATCGAAGAGCGGCTGCTGCATCCTCCAGACCGGAGAACCCTGCAAAGAAGACTAAAGGAACTTATCAATACCGGAGAATTGGTATCCTTTGGAAAAAGCCGGGCGGTTCGCTATAAATTTGACCAAACCTCTCTGGTGGAGGAGCCAGCCCTTTTAGAAGCAGGTCCCATTCATTTATCCTGGAATAGCAGAGATATATTAAGAAAGATTGCAGAACCGCAAGAGAAGCGAACACCTGTAGGCTATAACAGGGATTTTTTAGACAGTTACCAGCCAAATACAACCAGCTATCTTACAAAACACGATAAAGAAAAGCTGGCCGCATTAGGCATAACTGCTCAAATGGAAGCACCTGCGGGAACCTATGCCAAACAAATTTTAGAACGTTTACTCATTGATCTGGCATGGAATTCCAGCAGGCTGGAAGGAAATACCTATTCTCTGTTAGAAACGCAGCGCCTGCTGAAGGAAGGTGCAATAGCCGGTGAAAAAACACCCATCGAAACGCAGATGATTCTGAACCACAAGGATGCCATTGAATTTTTAGTCAATGACTCACCCGATATTGGAATCAACCGGTATACCATCCTAAACCTGCACGCCTTATTATCAGACAATTTATTACCTGATACGGCTTCCTCCGGTGCGCTAAGAAAACATGCGGTGGGCATCAATGGTTCTATATATACACCAACTGCTATTCCTCAATTAGTAGAAGAAATGTTCGCTTTGCTGATTGAGAAAGCGTCTATGATTGAGGACCCGTTCGAGCAGGCGTTTTTTCTTATGGTACAACTCCCCTATTTGCAGCCTTTTGAGGATGTCAACAAAAGAGTTTCCCGGCTGGCAGCCAATATTCCTTTAAACAGGAAAAACCTGGCTCCCTTATCTTTTATCGATGTGCCGGATAAGCTCTATGTAAAAGGATTGCTGGGTGTGTATGAATTGAACCGAATAGACTTATTAAAAGACGTGTTTCTTTGGGCCTATGAGCGCTCCGCCCGCTTGTATGCAGCGCAACGCCAAACCCTGGGCGAACCTGATCCCTTTCGCAGCAAATACCGCGAAAACATTCGCCGGCTGGTTGCTGAAATTATCACTGCGCCTCATGCAAAAGCGGCTGCCATTGACATTATTAAAGCTGCTTCTCTTACGCTGCCCAAAGCAGATCGGGAAAAATTTGTGTACGCGGTTGAATCTGAATTATTAGGTCTTCATGAGGGAAATTTCGCCCGGTATTTTGTTACGCCCTTACAATTTAAACACTGGCAGGAGAGCTGGAAGGTGGTATAGTCATAACATTCCAAAAATTAAAGTCCAGCATGGGTGCTTTGGAAAGACCAACCACATGCCCAATGGTTACAATTTGTCCGCGGTGGTAAGTCGTATGAATTATTAAATGCTGCAGGTATTCATATTTAGGAAAATTGGAGGAAAACCATTCCGACTCTATCAAATGGAGCTTACTCATTTCCTCCTTATTTTCCTTCACATAGTCTGCTAATTCTTTTGCCTCATTTACCAAATTGGAAAACTCAGTTGGAAGGTCCACTTCTGTTGCTATATACTCAAAAGCCGGGGTTTCAGTTCCGCGAATCATGGACGACCAGTACAATTGCGTATCGCTGATGTGCTTGAGTGTTTTGGCAATACTATTAAAACTGGAAGGAGATTCTTTGTACAATAATTCCGCCGGATTCGCCTGCAGCCAGTTTATCAGATTTTCACAGGCCCAAAGATTGTAGTCGATGTTTTGGTGATGGATTGTTGTAAACTCATAGAACAGTTTTTTTAAGGACTCCAATTTACCCAAAAATCAATTACTTACAAGCACCCGCTTTTATTTTTAGGTTATGAAGACTCCTTTTATTTTTCCAGGATATAAAAGACGCGAATATATAATTGGGCTTTACTTATCGCAGATTCACTTCATTAGCAATATCAATTAAATCCTTCTGCAGGTCCACCCGATTTTGAAATTTTGTATTAATCAGGGAGTCGATGCCGGAATAGCTTTTATAAAAATCCGTTAGTTGCTCTTTTACCTTTTGGAGTCGCAGTAAACCGGTTGATAAATAGGAATAAGTTCCGCCCGCTTTTTCAAACGTATAAAAACTACCCTGGTGTCTTCCGTTTTGATCAAGTGTTTCGAAGAAATACAAACTGGTATTGTTTCCCTGAACAAGCGGTTGCAGGAATTTCAGGTTTTTATCCGTCCCGGTTGGCTTGGAAATATAGCTATAGCTTTTATTGTGCAAGACAAACCCGAACGCCTTAATATCACCCGGCTTCATTTTTGTTGATTCATTGGCCGTATCGATGAGCTCCACTTTTAATAAAAGTTTACCCAAATCTTCTGCTACAAAAACGGATCGGGGAATTTTTATTTTTGTCTCCATACGATCGTTGGTGTTGGTTATATAATAACCAGGAACAATTGTTTGTGCAGATAGCGTACCAATTGCGCTGAGCAAAAGGATTAGTAAAAATGATCGTATCATTAAATAAATATAGAATAAATCCGGACAATCCGGTGCTAACTTACTTAACCTTGAATGCTTTTGACTGCACCGGATGCACGCTAAAATAACCCAAAGCGCCTCCTGAAATATTGGTAACCGGATTGGCTGGCGTAGCCTGCCCACTTCCACCCAGGGCACTGCGCGACAAACTATACCAATACTTATAAATAGCCTGATCTATATTTTGCATTTCAACAATAACCGAATCACCCAATTTGATTTCTTCCGGCTCATTGCTGTTTTCATCAGCAAAATAGAAGAGTTTGTTGTTTACATAACGTCCATCTGTGTAATCATCGCTTTGTACCGTAAACTGTTTAATCCGAACATTATTAATGTACTGAACAAACCGATAATAATTACCGCGACCAGGAGGATCCTGAAAATCTGCATTCACCACATTCTGTAAAGAGGAAAATACAAATTCACTGGTATTGTATACACTGTCCAGTTCAATACGTTCCGGCATCCGACAGGAGGCTGTAAATTGCTGCCCGTCTACTACTACCGTCAGCTTATACAATTTTCCGCTGGCAGCCTGCATGGTTGCATGTTGGTAAACCCCGGGAGCCGATTCGCTTAGGGTAACTGTCGCTGCACCTTCTTCCTCAATAGTAACAACAGCGCCGGAAATACCTGCAAAGTCGTTGTTGTCGTCAAAATCTTTTGTTTTACTAATCAAGACCTGCGCTTCCCCAGCTTCACCGGTAACCTGTGCTTCTATGACATATTTTTTTTCTGCACCTTTCAGGTTCAGCTCTATTACTTTTTCACAGGCGCACAAGCACATGAGTGACATTGCCATAAACAAATAATAAAACCTGTGTACCCTATTCTTTACCGTATGATACATACTCATTAGAATTTAAAATTGTAGCTAACAGAAGGGATAAACTTAAACAAGGCATACCGAACCGCTTCGGTACGAGAGGGGTCATCCTTATTATCTCTGAAATTAATGGTATAGGCGTTTTCCCGTCCATATGCATTGTAAATGCTGAAACTCAATTCTGCAGAATATTTCTTTCTTTTTCTTAACTGACAAGTAGCCCCCAGGTCAAGCCTGTGGTAGGCCGGAAGGCGGTAGGCGTTTCGATCGGTATAATAAAAAACCGTCTGGTCATCAACACGGTATTTGCCAGCCGGAAAGGTTACTGCATCGCCCGTATAATATACCCAGTTAGCCGATACATTCCATTTCGAATTGATCTGATAAGAACCTACGATGGCAAGGTCATGGGTTCGATCCTGCCTTGCATTGTACCAGCGATTAAAGTTAATTCCATCAATTTTGCGTTCCGTTTTCGATAAGGTATAGCTGATCCATCCGGTAAATTTTCCGGTACGTTTTTTAAACAGCCATTCCAAACCATAGGCTCGTCCTTTACCAAACAGCAATTGGGATTCTATTGCATCGTTATTCAAAAAAATATCGGCTCCGTCGCGATAATCAATCTGGTTTTGAAGCTGCTTGTAGTAGGTTTCCACACTTAATTCGAATCGATGTCCGCCAAAATTCCGGTAATACCCCAGCGCTACCTGATCTGCAATTTCCGGCTTTATAATATTGGTGCTTGCCAGCCATTTATCAGTAGGGTTGGAAGAAGTAGAGTTAGATACCAGGTGCAGGTTTTGTACATTCCGCACATAGGATGCTTTTATCGAACTCTGTTTATTAAATACATAACTGGCAGCAAGACGAGGTTCCGGGTTAATATAGGTTTTTACAAACTCCCCCCGTTTGTAACTGAAGGTATCCGTAACATTTCCCTCCTTATCGATGGCAAAATAATCCCCTTCTCCTAAAATACTGAATGCAGTCAGCCTTAGGCCATAGGTAATATTAACCCGGTCAGAAAGCTTCCATGCATCGGTAAGAAAAATCGAATTTTCCCAGGAATACCGTTGCTGCAGTTTGGTATCATTAACACCAACGCTATTTTTCGCATTAATTTCACCCGGACGTATCGTATGATAGATCGTATTTAACCCAAAGCGCAGGTTATGGCTGGTATTTGCATACCATTGAAACTCATGTTTCAAATTCCAATCGCGGATCACTGAATTAATGTCAAAATTATCACCACCACTGCGAATGGATATTTTGTATTTGTAATCGCTGAAAATCAGTGAGGTATTGGAGAATAGTTTATTACTGTAGATATGGTTCCAACGAAGGGTACTGGTTGTATTTCCCCAGTCTATTCCAAAGGTTTCACCAACCCCCAGCACATCCTTACCAAAATAACCTGATAAATAGAGACGATCCTTTTTGCCTAACTGATAATTTAGCTTCGCATTAAGGTCATAAAAATACAGTGTATTGGAATTGATGGAAGAATCGTTTGACAATTTCAAAAACAGATCCGCATAGGTACGTCTGCCGGTTAACAGAAAGGATGATTTGTTTTTCTGAATAGGACCTTCCACATTTAGTTTTGTGGAAATCAGCCCTATACCACCACTCACATTGTAATCCTGATTATTTCCATCGTTCATTTTTATATCCAGTACAGAGGATAACCTTCCACCGTATTGAGCCGGCATGCCGCCTTTGTACAGGGTCATGTCCTTAATGGCGTCGGAATTGAAGGTAGAGAAGAAACCCAATAAATGGGAAGCGTTGTAAACGGGGGCTTCGTCCAGTAAAATCAGGTTCTGGTCGCCGGCCCCGCCTCGCACATAAAATCCACTGTTTCCTTCGCCTGCCGATTTAACTCCGGGTAATAATTGCAGGGTTTTCAGAATATCCCGTTCACCCAATAAAACCGGAATATTTCTTATTTCGGAGGTTGATAATTTCTCCACCCCCATTTGAGGATTGCTGATACTGCGACTGTTACTACGAGCAGTTACCACCACTGTTTCCAGGCTGTTGGAGGCATCTTCCAACAGAATGGTCAGCTGCCTGTTTTTGTCCAGTTTTACAGTGGTTGTGTTGGAAGTATAACCGACGGCGCTGCAGGTAAGTTCATATTGGCCAGCCGGAAGCGTAAGGGAAAAAAAACCGTATTCATTGCTGCTGGTGGCACCGGCATTGGTAAATATGGTAACACCAATGAGCGTTTCGCCCTTAGCCTTGGATCGAATGGTACCGCTTATTGTAAAGCTTTCCTGCGCATAGGAAAAAAGAAACAGAAAGAAGGCTGCCAGGCTGGCAGTTAGTTTTTTCATCAGAATAAAGGGTTAATCATGTATAAACGCAAGACAAACGTAAGTGCCCGAAACGTTGCGTAGCAGGGAAAACTTATTTATCAGGATAAGATTATGTCGATTTAATAAGTCGCCTCACCAATTTCAAATGTATAAATCACTTTATCAAATAATCGGTATCAACAACCCATGTTATTCCTTGATCTTTATAAATGAAATCAATCAAAATAATACATATTCTACCGCCATTCAAATGCAGCTCCATCCCTAGTCCTAAACTCCACATTTGCCTACTTTCTAAACTACTAACAGAATACTCTCCTGCATTTATTTCAGCCATTCCTATAATTCCCTTTTGATAAGAAACTTATAGATAATGCCGTCTTTGATAAGAGTTAGAGTATCAGAATTTGGCAATTTAACAACCAAATTCCCTTTTCTTGCTAAAGAGGCAAAACTCTTATGATTAAATGAAGTTGGAAAGGATGAAAAAACATACTCCTCGCTATTATTTAATTTGAAACTATCACGGTGATATTTTATGTCTAAATACTCAATTGAACCATTTAATTTTGCTGAATATAATTTTTGATATGCTTCTGTAATATTTTTATCTGTATTCGGTATGCCATAAAATACAAGAAAAATTACAAGAATTAAAAGCACAATGCTAATAAAATATTTCATTTTCTAAAATCTTTTATGATATAAGTATTACTTGCACCAGCTGCCCAATTTATGGGAATTTTACCTACAGGCAATCCTGCTCCAGTCACACCTATTTTTCCTCCTGCAGAAATTCCAGCATAAGTACATATTGTTGGTTAATCTCATTTATCCGATCGTGTTTGAAGCATACTTTTATTAATATCAGAAATAGGCCCAGAGTAACTAGTTGCTCACAATTTGTATATTTCACAACATAATTTACTACCAAGGCTGACCGCACCACTTTTGATCTGAACGCTTGTAGGCGTCCCCAATATTCGGCCAGCGGAATTAGAGTTACCAATTACTTGAATTGTTAACTTTAAATCTCGAAAATGAAAAAGGTGAATTTTACCGAAAGCCAAATTGTTGCCGGTCTGAAGAAACACTTCAAAATGAAACACTCCGATCACGGGTACTGTTTGGCACCGACTACTATGTAGTCCGAAACCATAAAGCTGATAAAAAAATGCAGGCGGATTGGATGGGCGGGTTAAGCACCACTATCCTTCGTAACCTTCCGGCTCCTTGCTGTTGGCAGAAAAAATGATGGAACGCTGACGGATTGTTGCAGGATCATCCTGCCTTGTTTCTTTGGGTCTTACAACATTCACAATAACACGATTCCTTCCTGCCTGATTTTCAGTTTCAAGCGTATCGGAATCCTCCTGTAAAGCACTACCCTGCTCGTCCCATTTTTGTTTGATGGTGGGAATAGATGCTTTAGATACAGAAAAGGCCATTTCCTGATTTTTATCCTCCAATTGAGAATCCGGAACAGCTTCCATACCCTTCATATAGGTTTTCAAATATTCAATAATGGGATTGTTATCCATAACCCTTATTTTACTACATAAATATACCAAATATCCTGGTTTTTACCAACCCAGGCCTAAACAGCAAAATTGACGAAAAATCTTTAACTCAATCGCAACACTATAAGCATCAGCCAGGCGATGAGGTATACCAACACTGTACTTCTTTCTGGCATTAAATAACGCTAAAGCCGGAGCCTGACCAGCTTTAATATTGGACCAAAATAAATCATGCAGCGGCTGTCCATAGTAATTATATGGCTGTTTTCCAGGCGAATAATGTGTTCCCGTACATCCAATAAATGCCAAAGCGCCTGATTTTAAATAAGTTAATGCAATTGACTGATCGCTTGTTTTGGGCTTTGCCTCTTTTTGGGGTTGTATCTTACTGGCTCTGGGTGTAACTGTTAATGCCCCCAACAGCTACCTGTAAAAATCACAGAACCAGCTGTGTTTTTAGGTATTTTTTCAATATTAATTGCCTCTAATAAATATCCGTTTTCTTCCTCTCCCCAGAACTTTGTGCCATCAAAATCAGAACCATGGAGCATTAGATATACGGCCCCTTTTGCCATCTCCTGATCAAGATGTTCCGAAATAGCTGTTTCTGATACTTTAAAATCTTTACTGAAACCGGGAATTGAGTCAAAAACCTGTTTGGCAAATGGTCTGGCCACATTACGAATTCCGAACTTTGATTCAGGATTGCTCAAACTTGCATTTAATGAATTAAAAATCAATGCTGCATCCTTGCCATCCGGAATTCTACTAATAGGATATTCCGGTAAAGAATCATTGTCTAAGTCAGCATAACAATCGTCTGACCAAACAATAAAATTATCACTGTCCTTTATTTTATACCCTTCCAGTTCAATATTCTTCCTTTGCTTCGGAGTTAAAACATCTAATGGTTCGGATGGTACAATATCATACCCTCCAACCAGTACAATACCCTTACAATCTCTAATCCTTTGCTGAACTAATACTACAGCCTCCTGTATTGTTGTTGGATAAGGAAGATCAACTAATGGCGCCCGAAAATTATCTTTGATAAGATTGATTACATTTCCGGCTTCAGATTCACCAATATTTTTGGCCAATCCTTTTGATGATGTTACAAATAATAATTTATTAAACCGATCTGAGGTAGCAGGGGGCAAGGGTGGATAATCTACAACCGCCTTTTCACTCTTTTTTTTTTCAGGATCTATATCAATTGTGATAGTTACTCTGGTAGAACTATGTGGAATCTTTGCTTTTACCTCAACAAATGAATCGCTTGCTGATATTTCATTGGTAGCAGGTCCACCATTTTTTTCAGAAACCGTCGTTAGAGCCGAACTTCCTATAGAACCACCAGGAGGCGCTTCTGAAATTTTGTTTGCAGGCTGTACTTGTTCAGTAATGGTATCATCGGGAATATTGGGAGTGAAATCATTTGGTCTGCCTTTAGCTGGAAGTACCTCCAACTGCCCACCTGCTTTTGGAATTATACTTATTAGCCCATTTCTATCCGTACGCAGGAAATTAATCTTTCGATTTTGCTTTTTTAAAAACTGTAAAACTTTGGTATCGGGATGAGTAGCATCGTTTTTTCCGCCCGTATGAATGAATAGCGTTGTTTGATTCTCAATCCATCGACTAAATAATGCCTCACTAATGCCATTATAACTGGTATGATGTGAAAGTTTTACCACATCAAAAGGAATAAGCTGAAATATCGATTCAATTAATGAATCCATGTCCGTATTTAATCCACTTACTTCTGCTTTAGCTAATTGCATATCTCCAGCCAGCAAAGTTTTGGCACCTTTTGTATTATCACCAACAGAAAACACAATACTCTGATTGTTTTTTGCTGCACCCGGACCAGGCCTGTCCTCCAACCCGGCAACAAATGCATCTTCCTTAATTTTACCTACAATACTTCTATACGCTTCCATCATTTTCGACCGATCCAATTCATCAGAGAACATGGGGGAATCTTCAGAAATTGCAGCATCTGCAGATTGTTCCAACAAGTTTTTACAAATAATTAAATGCTCATGAGTGGGTCCTATAATTTTTAAACCAAAATCCGCAAACTTATTTTCTATTGATCCGTCCATTTTATCCACCCCTCTGAAAAAACTAACATTTGGCAACGATTCATACATTTCCCTGTATTTATCACTCAACTTTGCTACATCTTCAATAAATAATTCCAGTTCTTCATTGTTCATGTCGGTATGATCCTCTTCTGCAAGCAAAGAAAAAAATGTAGCACGCGGACTATCAGCCAAATGTGTAGCACGATCCTCCATACTAAAACCTTGTTCAGCAAATCCATATTCAGGATCAGCAAGGAGAGCATATTGTGGTTCGATATCCCCCATTTTAATTAGAGCAGGAAGGCACCCGATATGGTCACTATGGCAATGGGTAACAATCAATAAATCTATTACGTATGGCGGATTCTTTTTTAAGATCTTTTTTAATTGCCGGAGAATAATGGGAGAATCACCAGGATGGCCACCATCCACTAAAATTGACTTTCCGTCATGTGTAATTAAAATACAATCACCATATTTGGTATTACCTACATCCAGGAAATGCACTTCCATAGAAAAGATTTGGCTATTTATTAAAAGGTGCAATGAATTTAGCAATCCTAAATCAGCTAAAACCCGGTCTTTTTCCCATATTTAGTATGAATATTTTTCGTTATTATCTGGGATGTGCTAACCCATCTCTAATCCTCCACTCATCCATCACTCAAACACCATCTATCCCGCGCCACCACTGATACTTCACTGATGGATGAGTGATGGATGAGTGATAGACTATGCATCACTGACAAAATGGCTCGTACCACTAAATCAGGTTTCTGTCAACCGTTCTCCGATGCTTCGTACCTACCAAAAACGGAGGACCGTCCTTTTGTTCAAAAAACCGGCAGCTGCTGCACAGTATTTGTGTCAGTTATCCTGAATGCATTCAACACCATATTCTTTAATTTTTAAAATCAAATTCAATGTCCAACGTATCAAAAAACCTGCTCGTTAAAGGAGCAAAAGGAAAAGTAGGTGATCAGTTTATTTACAAAACCAGAGGTAAAAAAACCTTTATCTCCACCCTGCCCACCGTCAACAAAAACGCCGTTGCCACCGAGCAACAACTTCAGGTGCGCGATCTGTTTGGTGAAGCCTCCAATTATGCAAAAGGGGCCGTTGCCAACCCCGAACTCAAAGCCGCCTACGATCACAAAAAACCAAAAGGCACCACCGCTTTCAATATCGCGCTGCGTGATTACCTGAAAGCACCCGTTGTTAAAAAGATTGATGTATCCGACTATACCGGCCTCACCGGTTCTCCCATTATAGTAACCGCTAAAGATGATTTCAGAGTTGCCTCCGTAAAGGTCAGCATCCTTTCTGCTGCCGGTGAATTGATGGAAGAAGGCCCCGCCAGCCTCGACCCCATCAACTACAACAAGTGGATCTACACCGCCACTCGGGACAATGCCAGCCTTAGCGGCTGCACCATCCGGGCCATCGCCAAAGACATACCTGATAACACAGGATCACTTGAACTGGTGCTGCCTTAAGGGTATAACAACCACCCGCAAACGCGGGTGGTTTTTTTAATCTGTCCCTATTTGATTATTCGGAATTTTCTATTATTTTGGCTCTACCCCATGTACGTTCGTTCCCAAAAACGTCGATTCGTTCCTTAAAATGTCGTTTCGTTCCTTTTATTTGGAAACAGCCTTCTCCATGCCCTATTATTGTTTTGTAATTGTTTGTCAACCACAAACCAACGTATATGGAGCCAGCTTTTACTTTGTTTTGTCTGCAGCGGAAAATGCATTCGATTTACTTAAAGGAAATCTTATTCCTGAAAGCATGTGGAAAGTATTGTATCCTGCATACCGATTCAAAAAAAATCAAGTTGAGCCAGGGTATTTCTGAACTATCACAAAAATTACCTGTTCAGAAATTCTCACGCATCCATCGCTCCTATCTGGTAGCATGGGAAAAAATCAAACAACTTACCAATAAGTGGATTCTTATCGGAAATGAAAAGATTCCGCTCACCCGAAGAGGCAGGAAACTACTTCTTCAACTTGTAAGTCTCTAAGCAGATTTTTCTGCCAGCTATATCTGTAAAAAAATTCAGCAAGACAGCCATTCGGCATCGCGGGAGGAATGGCCCCGTACTGCCCTCTTGCGTTTTTTCGAAAGGGAAAGCTATTGTTTAATCCTTAAAATCCCAATCCCTATGACTAAACCATGCATCTCAGCACAGATGCAAAACCGACAACGGTTTGCACAAGCTGTACTATATGCGAAAAACAGCCTGGCCGATCCGGCCGTGTTGGAAACCTATGCTGCAATCATCCACGGAAAAGAACGTGTATACATTGCAGCCCTGAAAGATTACCTGCAGGCACCTAAACTATTCAATCTGCAAACCGATTCATACACCGGTAAAGCAGGACAACCCATCCGGGTGCAGGCAATGGATAATTTTCGGGTGGTAACAGTTGAATTCAAACTCATCGCAAATGATGGCACCCTGCTCGAATGCGGCAGGGCACTACAAAGCGAAAATGGATTCGACTGGATCTACACAACCCTGGCTTCCAATCCGCAACCCGAAGGCACCACCGTGCTGGTGAGCGCAATGGATTTACCCAGGAACAACACCGAATTGGCACAGGTCCTTTAGTCCCGTTTTTTTTCCAACTATGAAAACCATTTTTAGTAACAACAAAAAATTCAAACTATGAAACAGCATGAAATCGATCAAATGAGCCTGATGGAAAGAGCCCAGGCAGAAACGCCTCCGTTCTTTGTAAAGCTCCGCAATATTGCACTGGCACTGGCGGCCGTAAGTGCAACAGTAGTTACCTCTCCAATTGTTCTGCCACCGCTGGTGATGACGATTGCAGGTTATCTGGGAGTAGCTGCTGCAGCCATTGGTGCCGTTAGTCAGATCACCGTAAAAAGCTAAGGCTATGGAATGGTTACTTCAACGCAGTTATCGGGCCTCGGGTACCAATGGTATACTCAGTTGTGAAGATGAACTGATCTGTTATACCATTGAATTGCCCTGGCAGGAGAATAAACGATGGATCTCCTGCATACCAGAAGACCGCTATCAACTGCAATTGCGATACAGCAAACGCCATCAGCTGCACCTGTTACTGAAAGGGGTTCCCAACCGTACACTGATCCTGATTCACAAAGCTAATAATGCTTTGAAAGAATTGAAGGGATGTATTGGTGTGGTGCGTGAACTCACCGGTCCCGGAAAGGGCATTAACAGCGCAGCCGCTTTTGCTCAGTTGATGGAACTGGCAACAAATTGTATTAACCGGGGAGAGCGCCTCTGGTTACGCGTAGAATGCCATAAAGATTGATTGGATTTAATTTTTCACGCCCGGCTATTCCTGGCCGGGCTCATTTTAAAAACAACAACTATGCTAAATTTTGAACAACAGTACCTCACCGAAATTGGAAATGTATTTAATCAAACCGCCCTGCTGCCCGGCTGTGCAGTGGTACAACCCGGACAGGTAATCCGCTTCCCGCAAATAACCCGCAGCACCTGGAAACCGGAACCTCTGCCATTTGGTGCGTTTCAAATTATGCCCGCTGTACAGGCCGTTCCCGATTTGGTTACCGAAGAAGCAGATACACCCAATTTCCGTTTTGCGAATGCGACCCTCTATTGGGAATCACTCTCCGAAAACAGGATGGCCATACGGATGCCGGTACCAGGTACGGTACTGCTGCTGGCAATTGAATGTTCCATCTTCCGACTGAATAATAGTTTGGAACGTCTGAAGGAATTGAAACACCTGAAAAACGAACACTGGTGGAAGGAAGGATTTCTGGTAACCAGCCTAACCGTTGCCAAAAGGGCGCTGATAGTACAATCCGCCTCGGCCGATTGCTATTTTGAAATAGAGGGGAAGGTGGAGGAGCTGATCAAAAGAGGTGGTGCGCGGTTAACCGAATGGGCAGATTTGCGCATCCACAATACCCGCGAAACAGCCCTGGAAATCTCCTGGCAGGAGAACCTGCCAATTGTGATGGAAACCCTGCCGCTCTACCAATCCACCATCAGCAAACTCTTATCCATACCGGGACTAAGACCCTCTCCGTTACTGGTCATGAATCTCTTCAACTGGATAGGCTCACTAATTACCGGAGCGCCTGTGGAGATGAAATCAACGAAATGAACTTCCCTCAGCCTAAAATATAGTATGCACAGGAAATTTCAACGGATCAAATATAGAGATAATGGTATTTGTTTAACAAAACAACACCAGGTCTTAATTATTTTAAATAATTTATCAACTATTTATTATTTTCCTCCCGAATGCTACAGTACACGAACCTGCCAGACAACGAGTTGCTCTCTTTAATCAAAAGAGATGATGGCCTGGCCTTCAAACAGCTTTATCAACGTTTCTGGCAGGAGGTCTATACTACTGCATTTCAGAAAACCAGATCAGACGATACCGCCCGGGAAATCACACAGAATATTTTTATTGCCCTTTGGAATAACCGAAAAATCCAGCAAATTGACAATCTGCCCGCCTACCTGAATCGTTGTACCCGTAATGCTATCATCAGCTTTATTCGTTCCCTCCTCGTAAAAGAGGAATACGCTAAAACCATTCGCCAATCGGCAGTGCTTTCTGTTGCTGATGCTGACCGTACCCTGCTCTGGAAAGAATTACTGTGGAGTATCGAAGAAGTATTGAAACTCCTGCCCTCCAAAACACAGGAGGTTTTTCGAAAAAGTCGCTTTGAACAAAAAACCGTTCGGGAAATAGCCCGGGAACTCAATCTTTCTGAAAAAGCTGTTGAATATCATATTACGCAATCCCTTCGCCTTCTCCGAACACACCTCAGTGATGTGGTACTCTTAGGCCTTTTCGCGGATTTTCTTTAAAAAAGCTGCACACCCTTTAGGGGTTTTCTTTTCTGGTGCGTCATTAGTATAATACGCATATATGGAAAGAGATCAATTTCACCAATTACTAAAGACTTACCTGGATGGTACCTGCGCAGAAGAAGAAAGATTACTGGTTGAACACTGGTATAGTCTGATTGGTAAAGATAATCGCTGGAAACCTGCACCCGACCAGGTTCCTGCTTTGGAACAGGCTATCTGGAATAAAATAGAGGAAAAGACATTACCGGCACCTGCCGTACACAAAAATAACTGGTGGAAATTCGCAGCAGCTGCTATGCTTGTTTTAGCAGCAGGTATTTTCTGGCTGTATCAGAGAACCGAAACTGCAGCTGACGCCACCCGACAGCTTACTAACGGTTATGTTCAGGTAGAAAATAGAACCAGGGGCATTGATACCATTCTCCTCGAAGATAATTCAAGCGTTCTTTTACAACCGGGTGCCAGCCTGCGTTATCCAACTAAATTCAAGGCCGACAAAAGAGAAGTATACCTTACCGGTACTGCATTTTTCGAAATAGCCCGTCAAAGCTCCCGACCCTTTTTTGTGTATGCCGGAGAGTTAACTACGCAGGTCCTGGGCACCAGTTTCGAAGTAAGGGAAATGCAGAATCAGGGTTCGGTAGAAGTCACAGTTCGTACCGGTAAAGTTTCGGTATTCCAAACACCGGCTATTTCAAAATCTACCCAATCCATCAGTACCAAAGCCAATGGAGTTATTCTGGAACCCAATCAGAAAGTGCGCTATTTTCTCAGGGAACAACATTTCATAACAGAGATCGCAGATAAACCCCTGCCTGTTGCAAGTATAAAGACGAACAACCGCATCAGTTTTACCTATATGGACACTCCTCTGGAGAACGTAATTAAAGAACTGGAATCAGTTTATCATATTAGTGTGGAAATGGAAGACGAAAACCTGAAATCCTGTCCATTTACCGGCCAACTCGATGAAAAGGAATTATTCAATAGCCTGGAGCTCATCTGCACAGCCGTGGGAATCACCTATGAAAAACAAGGATTAAAAATTCTTTTAAAAGGAAAAGGCTGCCGCCGATAATATCCACCCCATTTTAATAACCAAAATTTTTACCAAATGATTATCTGATTAGTAAAAAAAAAGATGTCCATACTGCGAATATGGACATCCTTACAACCATTTTAAGGAGGGTTTGCTTAACTAGTTTTTAATACAAACAATACGAAAGTATGAAATTAAACCAAGCGATTGCTATGCTTTACAAACGCAGTAAAGGATTATTTCCTGCCATGCTGGTACTATTTATTCTGCTTCACCAGTGTCTGCTGGGACAGGCGGATGCCGGCCCTGATCCACTCCACCGAAGGGTCAGCCTGACTGTTAAAGATGAGGAAATCAGAAAAGTGATTCAACTGCTGGAACAACGAACCACCGTTCGATTTGTTTACAGCTCCTACACCATTCATGCAGAACGTAAAATCAGTTTTGCCGTGAATGATAAGAGCCTGGAGAACTTTCTGGAAGATGTATTTTATCCGCTCAATATCGGCTATAAAGTACTGAATCAAAAAATCATTCTGTACGACCGCAAAGAGAATGATACACCGGTTCATCGGGTAGCTTTTGGAAATCCGACAGCTGCACCGGTAGAACGCCTCTTATCCGGTATTGTCAGAGATGAATCCAATCAGCCTGTTGCCGGGGTCTCCATTTTAGTGAAAGGAAGCACCATCGGTACTTCCTCAAATGAAAAAGGAGTATTCACCCTGGAAATTCCGGACAATGAAGTAACACTTGTTGTTTCTGCACTTGGCTATAAAGAACAGGAAGTTAAAGTAGGAAACCAGCAGACCATTTTAATTACGCTGGTAAATGAAAACAAAGAAATGGATCAGGTAGTGGTGGTTGGATACGGCACTCAAAAAAAAGAAACGCTTTCCGGCTCCGTTGCTACCATTAAAAACAGGGATATTGTTACTACAAAAAGTCCGAGTGTAGTCAGTAATATACAGGGCAAAATACCTGGTGTACATATTCGTCAACAAACAGGTGAACCAGGCACCTTCAACTCGCTGGTCAGCATCCGCGGTTTCGGGGCTCCTCTCCTGGTAATTGATGGTGTTCCCAGAGATGGCATGTCTGATTTCGAGCGGTTGAATCCGGAAGATATAGAAAGCATCTCTGTATTAAAAGATGCTGCAGCTGCCATCTACGGTATGAATGCAGATAATGGTGTAATCATTGTAACTACGAAAAAAGGAGCCAAAGGCAAGGCAAAATTTACTTATACCGGTTACTATGGTTTCAAACAACCTACCAGTATGCTTCAAAATGTAGACGCTTATACCTATCGGGTAATGAAAAACGAAATGAATAAGAACACCAAACTGGGCCCGGCTTTTACAGAAGAGGAACTCAATAAATGGCAGGCGGGAACAGATCCCGGCTTCCAGGATTATGACTGGTTTGGCAACACACTGCGCGATTTCACTTCCCAGCAACAACATAATATTTCCGTGTCCGGAGGAAGTGATAAAATTACGTATTACACCAGTCTCGGTTATCTGGCCGATAATGGTATACTCACCAGCGATATTCAGAAATACAAAAAATATAATTTCAGAAATAACCTCACGTTCAATTTGACGGATCGATTGAAAGCAACTGTAATGTTTGCCGGAAAAGTGGACAACAACCGTAGCCCGCAGGGATCCTATTTCTGGTTTTTCAAGCCACTGATTATTGCAGACCGCGCCTATTCCCCTTTTGTTCCCGGAACCAATCATATCACCCGGATTCCACCAGAATTCACCAACCCGTACGCTCTGGCAAATGAGGAGATTTCCGGTTATGAAAAATGGAACAATACACAATACCAGACCAATGTTGAACTGAAGTACGATGTTCCTTTCCTGGATGGCCTGCAGGTTGGGTTTCTTGCCTCCTATGATGGCAATATCTATAACTGGTCCAACCTTTCCAGAGCCTATCTGCAATACGATTTTGTTACAGATGTTCCTACCAACAGAGGGGTTAACCGTTATTCCAATTCAATCACACAATTCAGTCGTAAAACCTTCCAGGGTATTGCCAATTATAAAAAGAGCTTCGCAGAGGTGCACAATGTTGGTGCCACCGTTGTATATGAAATGCGTGGTTTCAGAACCGATGTCATGAGCGCCCAGCGCCAGTATGATGATGTATACACGCATGATATTCTTAACCAGGGAAGTGTTACGAATATGCAGAATGGAGGCGACCGGATCATTGAACGTTATATGTCCTACCTGGGTCGTTTCAACTATGACTATGACAGCAAATACCTCCTGGAAATGGCTTTCCGGCGAGATGGCTCTTATCGCTATGCACCGGAGAAAAGATGGGCCTTTTTCCCTTCTGCTTCCATTGGCTGGAGAGTATCAGAGGAAAATTTTATAAAAAACAGCCTGCCCTTTATATCACAGCTTAAGCTGCGCGCTTCTTATGGTTTAATGGGTGCAGATGCCGGCAATGCCTTTGAGTACTATCCCGGCTATCGTTTCGGGGGTATCGACAGAGGATATGTATTTAATGAAAACGTACTCACCCTTGGAATGTATCCTCCTGGTGTGGTAAACAATAACCTGACCTGGATTCAAACCAAAACTGCCAATATAGGAATTGATCTGAGTCTATGGAATGGTAAGCTGGGTTTGATCCTGGATGTGTTTCAGAAAAACCGCGATGGACTCCTGGCCAATCGTATTCAATCGGTTCCCAATACCTTTGGCGCATCTTTCCCGCAGGAAAATATCAACTCCGATCTGGTGAAAGGAATTGAACTATTGCTTTCCACCAAAGGGAAACTTGGCTCCTTCCGATATGATCTGAGTGTAAATGGAACCTACGCCAGAAAATACCTGGTACATACAGAACGTGCTCCTTACCAAAGTTCCATGCAAAAGTGGAAAGACCCCTGGGGAAGTGATCGTTATATGGGCAGAGAGTGGGGATATGTCTATGACGGGCGTTATACCAATATCACACAATACCAGACAGCTCCCTTACTTGGTGGAACCAGTGGCAATTCACTAATGCTGCCGGGGAGTTACCGGATTCAGGATGTTGATGGAAACGGTATTATAGATGGAAATGACCAGCTTCCCAGTTTCTGGTCTGGGCAATACCAGGGTTATGCAGGGAATCCTCCCCTCCAATACGGAATGAATCTCAACCTGGGATACAAAAATTTTGATTTGAATATTCTTTTTCAGGGAGCGGCTCTTTTTACCATTTATGCATCACCTAACGATGTCTGGGGATATGGAAGATATCCCAATCTTTGGGAAAAATACATGGATCGTTGGAGATTGGAAGATCCTTCTATGGACCCTTATGATCCTAATTCTAAATGGGTATCCGGTGAGTTCCCTGCCCTTCGTTCCAATTTTGTTGGCACAACAGATGCTTTAACAACAGATCGCTGGAGACTTAAAGGAAATTATCTCCGTCTGAAAAGTATGGAAATAGGATACTCCCTACCGGCCAAGCTTATCCGGAGAGCAAAAATTGAAAACCTGAGGGTATATCTCAACGGATTCAACCTCTTGACTTTTACAAACAAACTGGCAAAAGGACTGGATCCAGAAAGAGAGGAAGGAGCCTATACAGCCGACCTGACCTATCCTTTAATGCGCTCTTTCAATTTTGGTTTCAATGTTAATTTTTAAACGAACCCCAAATGAACAAGAAATCAATAATTATAGCAGCAATTGTTGCAGCTACCCTTTCTCAAGGGTGCAAAAAGTTCCTGGATGTGGAACCACTTGACAGAGTTCCTGCATCCCGACTATTAACCGATATCAGTGGTATAAAAGTGTTACTGGCAAATCTTTATATACAAATGCCGGTTGAAGATTTCGTATATAATCCGGGAGTCGGATTTAATTACCATCGTACCGCAGGATCCGGCTACATTGAACCTGGCTTCGCAACCAGTTTTTATACAGATGAAAGTACGCTTTCGGCAGGTTCCGGTGTTGGCCCGGTTAATGATAATTTCTGGGCCTATGCTTCTATCAGGCAGGTAAATCAATTACTGGAACAATTGCCGGATGTGGAAATGCCAGCCACACAAAGAGCAGCACTTGAAAGCGAAGCACATTTCATACGTGCCTACTATTATTTCGGAATGGCCAAACGGTATGGCGGCGTACCTCTTATTGAAGGCGTTCAGGAATATATTTCAGGATCGGATAACGAAAATCTGTACGTTCCCAGAAGTACAGAAAAGGATACCTGGATGTATATCCTTTCCGAATTGGATAAGGCAATTGCCAATTTACCAGGGGCTTATACTGCAGTGGAAGGTAATTACAGAGCAACCAAATGGGCAGCACTGGGATTAAAATCAAGGGTTGCCTTACACGCAGCTTCCATTGCCAAATTCTGGAATAAAGCTCCTTTAACCGGACAGGCCGTTGATGAAAAACTGACAGGTGGTATGACCATGGCAGATGCCGACTTTTTCTATCAGCAATGTATAGATGCTTCTTTGCAGGTGATTCAGACATCCGGTAAAGCGCTGTATAAACCCAGCCCTTCCAATCGTGCAGAAGCTGCTAAAAACTTCCAGGATATTTTCCAAAGTCCCAACCTGGCAGAGGTGGAAGTCCTTTTCAAAAAAGGATATATTGATGGCACTACCACCCTGCTCCAGGGCCACAGCACAGATGTATTTTTCAATCCATCACAAACCAATCCGGGCGGATTATTCTATGGCCGCTGGAGCCCTACCCTGGATCTGGTGGATCTGTTTGAAGATTATTCAGATGATGGCCAGGGAAAAGCTGCTCCATTAGTTACAAGAGAAGACGGCAATGAAACAGAATTTGTTTCCAATCCACGCCAACTGAATCTTTCCATTCCTTATAAAAAGTACACTAACCTGACCGATATTTTTGCCAACAAGGATGCCCGCCTGCAGGCCAGTATCATTACACCCGGTTCTTCCTGGAAAGGGGTGCAGATCATTATGCAGGGCGGACTGATTGCACCGGATGGTTCCACCATTATTTATGCAGATGGTTCCGCAACCGGTCAGGATGGCAAAACCTATTATTCCTATGGTGCTGCGGCTCCCAGTGGTTATTCAGGATTTCTGAACCTGGGCAGCTCCAGCAATCAGAATTTTTCCAATTCCGGTTTTCTTTTAAAGAAGTTCCTGCAGGAAGGTAAAAATGTGGCAGGTACTTATTTCAGCTCTACCACTGATTACATTGATATGCGAATAGCTGAAATCATGCTGAATTATGCAGAAGCCGTAATTGAAAGCGGAAAGGGTGATCCTGCATTGGCAGCTACTTATCTGAATGCACTTCGTAAACGTGCCGGACATACAGATAACATACCTGCTACCATTGAGAATATTCTGAAAGAACGCAGGGTGGAACTGGCTTTTGAAGGCAGCAGGTATTGGGATCTGGTTCGGCGTCGTGATTTTCATGATGAATTTCAGTCTGCCAGAAGAAAAGCATTGGTACCCATACTGGATTTACGCGGTGCTACCCCGCAATACATCTTTGTTCGGGCAAATAACTATTACGATGAAGTGGCCAATGGAAGAAACTTCCAGATGATGTCCTATTACAAAGGTATTCCGGGTATCAGCTCCAATCGCTTAATCCAGAATCCCCAGTATTAATTCAAAAATGATTTGACATGAAATTATCAACCATCCTACTTGGCATTTTTTCTCTTTCCCTGATGGCCTTGTATTCCTGTGAAAAGGATAATATGGAAGGACCCGATGCTCGTTTTTTTGGAAGCATCAAAGACAGCCTTGATGGCTCCCTGGTAGAAACCGATCTGATCAATGGTTCTTCCATCGATGCTTTTGAACAGGGATTTGAATCCCCCGTACTCCAGCGTTGGGTAATCATGAACACGGGAGAATTCCGCAACAATTTAGTATTCGCCAACACCTATAATTTCAAATTACAAAACGGAAACTTTTTTCCCTATGATGTGAATGGTGTTGAGATTCGAAAAGGTGATAATCAGCGGGATTTCCAGGTAGTGCCTTATCTGCGGTTGCGGGATGTACAAATCAACTATGATCAGGCCACCAAAAAAATAACTGCCACCGTAAAAATTCTTCCTGGCAAACCAGGTGTAAAACTACGCACCGTTCGGCTGTATGCGTTCAGTGATCAGTATGTAGGAGAACCTGTCAAATTCAATATAGCAGGAGGTGCTACTATCCAAAATTTTACACCTTCCAAAACCATTGAAGAAGAAACTGTTCAGCTTTCTATTGATGCAACTGCTCACGCGAATTTCCTGATAAGCGGCAGAGAGTATTTTTTCAGAATAGGGGCGCTGGCAGATGTTTCCGGAGTAGGAACCATCCGGCATAACTATGCACCCATTGTAAAAATCAAACTTTAATTTTTGGTCAGACAGTTCGTTGGGTCGTCGGTTCTTGAACCGGCGGCCTGACACTGTATTTTCCTATAAAATCATTTTTTATGCGAAACATTGTTTGCAGTATACTTCTATGGACAATCAGTGCCGTTTCCAATCAATTGCTGGCACAACAAAAATTGTCCGATGAACGAATACTGGAAAAAATAAATAGTAACAGGCCCTTAAGAGGTGCCCCCATTGATGCCAATATCAAAGATCGGCTCGGTGCCACCCATGTAGCCGGCAAATATTATTTCAGTAAGGAGCCCTACCTGATAGAAGGTGCCAAAAAATTAGACTCTATGGGATACGGAGTATTCAAAGTCTGGTTCCGAAAAAACGGGGGAGGCTATCCCTACAATTCCGATTGGCAACTCAACCCAGGTATCAGCCTGAAAGAATTGGCCCAACACCCTTATTGGAAAGCCACTTTTGATCTCCCTTTTTCCACCTTTGCCTTAAGTCTGGATGGTGCTGGTGTAAGAACGACGGATAGCTCCGCCAAAGCAGAAGAAGAAGAAGTTTTCGCCCTTGCCTCCTATTTATTGCAAACCTACAAAGACAGAAAGGTTTCCTTTATCCTGCACAATTGGGAAGGAGACTGGATCATGCGCGGTGGTACAGGAGATGCTGCCAGGTGGTCAAGAAAAGCTGGCGAATTAATCCGGGCGGTTGATGGTGACCGCTATACCGTGCTCGTTCCCACCGATTCACTAGATCGCATCCAGGCTATGGCAAAATGGTTCAAAGCCCGCCAACGAGGCGTAGATCGGGCCCGCAAAGCGGTGCCGCATTCCAAAGCAACGGTATACCATGCAATCGAAGCCAATAAGGTAATGGATTGTATGGATGGCATACCAGGTATCGCCAATGCCGTACTGCCCCTGGTAGAAACTGATATGGTATCCTGGTCCTGCTACGATGGATTGGACGCAACCGGACTCAAACTCTACAAAGGCGTGGAATATTTACAGGCCAATATGAAACCAACCCGCTACATGAAAGGCAAACGCCAGGTATTCCTGGGTGAAATCGGAATTCCGGAACAGCGCTATGAAGGACTAACGGAAAGAGAACCGGTGGTGGATCGCTGGGATGCCTACATTGGGGTTTGCCAGGCACTCGATATCCCCTACCTGATTCAATGGGAACTCTATTGCAATGAACCCAAGGATGAAGCATTACGCAAACTGAATGATGTGCGTAAAACCGATGAGATGCGCGGTTTCTGGTTGATTCGTCCGGATGGCACCATGAGTTTCGCAGCAGATTATTTTGATGTACTTCTAAACAATGCCGGACACCGCTTGCAGGATACCATGTCCAGCGCTTCTAGCAACCAATGAAAAAATGCAGTATTGTAACAGCCCTGGTGCTGTATGCCTGTGCTGCATTCAGCCAGGACAATCAACGCTATTGGAATGAAAAGACCCAACTGATTCCCTGGAGACCGGCAATGACACTCAGTCAGCATAAATGGCATGATTTAGATAAAGATGGCGATCCGGATGTGCTGACAGCTGAGCTGACAGGAGGATATTCCATATGCTGGATCGACGATGATGATGACATGCGGGCTGGTGATCTGGAGGGGGATACAGACAGTGATTGCCTGTTGATAGATAAAAATAAAGACGGCATATTTGCCGGACCATTTGACCTAAGTCTCGACTGGATGGATGAAGACAAGGATGGCAAAGCGGATATCCAGCTGATCGTAAACAATGGAGCTGCCAAACGAAAAACAGTATACGATTGGGAGGCTGATTTTATGTACCTATTTGATGAGGACAAAGATGGCATCCTGCATCATATCGATTGGAATAAGATAATGATGCAGGCCTGGGAACACAATGGACATGCGAACTTTTTTGAAGACTATAGTGGGAATACCAGTTTTTTGAAAATGCATGCTTCCAGTTTTAGTATCCGTGATCTCCGGTACAACTGGGAAAATCCTTTCATCTTTTATGACACTGATAAAGATGGATATACGGAATGGGCGATCCGGCTTGTGGACAGTCCGGATTTATTACCTACCGACAGCACGAAGGTTCAATTCTCCGGTAAAATTCATTATGCGGCCCTCACCTGGGATTTGGATAATGACAATGCACCCGGCAATGAATTTGATTTTGATTTGAGCATGTTGTACAAAGGCAAAGGCTTTGATTACCGCAATCAAAAACACCGGTACAACTCGTTAAAAGGAATTCCGGGAGAAGAGCCCTTGTTTTATGATCATCGTTGGCGGGAATTGGAGGAACTCATTTATCCAAATCGGGATAGTGCCTGGAATTTAATTTTCAACAAAGGAGACTGGCAGGAATACAGGTTGGTAATGGATGAGGATGATGATTGCAATCGCTGGGAACGGGTAGAGTTTTATGATCCGAAAAATCTTTTTATTACCGGAAGAGAAAAAGGCGGATTGGATCACAACGGACAGGCAGATGTGGCGGGAGATCGGGGTGAGTTTGATTTGGATGGATCTGGCAAGGGGCATTGGTATATCGGAGGATTTGACCAGCGCATCCATTTAGCTGGCGCTGAATGGGGTGTCTGGCGAATTGACCAGACGGGATTTTATCACCAGGGATTTGGCGGCTTATATGATCGCTGGAAACCAGGTCGCCTGCAAGGCCAACCCGAACGTTTCCCAACCATACTCTACAAAGACACCGACAAGAATGGATTTATTGATCAGCTATTCTATGATTTGGATGGTGATCAGCAATTTGAAGATTCCGTATCCTTTCATGCGCTCGGACTTTCTGACCAACAACCATTAATTGATCCTTCTAACCTGAGTTATTCCGACATACAGGAGCTCTTTCGAAAGATTGCTGAGCAAAGCTGGCAAAATGCAATGCGTGTGGTTCAACTGGCGGAGAAATGGAAGCTAACAACCAGTTGGTATGCATTTTACAAAAATCCCAAATCGCTCCAGGAAAAATATCAATATGGATATTGGCTGCAGTTTTACATATACCGTGATCTTCGGGAAAAAGCAAGCCGCGAGAAAAACAAAGAGCTGGTACTGCAATTGGATAAAGCCTATTATTCCGGCAACTGGGATATCATTGAATTACCCTGGAGCAGTACTTCGATTCATACTTATTTCAAAAAAGCCCAACCAACTACGAAAGGACCTTTCCTGTATTATGATGCTGCTGCCATTAAACGCATACAAGGCCTATTGAAAAAGCAGGACCCTTTTTTAATGAAAGGATATGCTGTGTTAAAAGCACAGGCCGATAAGGCCCTTGCTGCAGCCAAATCAAGATATGTCCTCGATGCTGCACAATTACGCATTCCGGCTATCCATCAGTTTGCAACAGAAGCGCCTGTTTTAATTCTGCTGTATCAACTCAGCGGCAATAAAGCATATGCGAGCAAAGCCTGGGAACAGATGCAGGAATTGTGCGGCTTTCCTGATTGGGGAGCCGACAGACATTTTCTCGATGCCGGCATTGCAGCTTTTGTAGTCAGTTATGTTCAGGATGGATTGAAAGGTTATCTAACCAGGCAGCAGGAAGAAACATTGTTTACTGCCTTGAAGGAAAAGGTATGGTTGCCTGCTCAACAACAAATTAGTGCAGGTGCCTGGTGGCATCATTCGGAGCATAATTGGAATGGGATCTGCAATGGCGGTTTGCTGGTATCGGCCATGCAGTATTACAGCAGGGCTCCGGAGCTTTCAGCCTGGCTGGCAACCCGCGCCCTGAATGCCTTGCCAAATTACTTGCACTCCTTTGACCCGGACGGACAAAGTGAAGAAGGCCTGATGTATTGGAATTACGGATTGATGTATACCACCCAGGCACTGGAAGCATTCAAGCGATATACGGGTAGTTCAACGGGGTATGAAAGTTTTAAAGGACTCAGTAAGGCGGGATGGTTTCCCTATAGGTTCAGTGGGCCGGTAACCAGTTTAAGCATTGGGGATGACCCTGTTAAGAACAGCCAATTACCCGGACTCAGTTGGTTTGCTCATCAGTACAAGGATACGGTATTGGGACAATGGCAGGTAAACAACTTATTAAAAGGCGGACAGTTTTATTGGCCTGATCTAATCTATTATACAACCGCCTGGCTGAAAGCGCGCAGCGAAAAAAACCAACCCTTACAAACCGTTATACGGGGAATAGACTTGTATGGGCTGAGGCAGAACGCCAGTCATGAGTCGATGTATATTGCTATGCATGGAGGAGCTAACAATGCCAGTCACGGTCATTTGGATGCCGGCAGTTTTGAATTACAGGTGCTGGGAAAAGTGTGGGCCACTGGAAATTTGGGGAGGGATAATTACACATATCCGGGATATTTCAACATGAGCGCGCAGCCTGCATATTGGGAGGCAGAGCAAACACCGACGCAGCCGGCAAGATGGCATTTTTACAGATTACGGGCAGAAGGCAAGAACTGTTTGGTAATTCATCCCGACCATCGGCCGGATCAAAACCCCGAAGGTGTAGCCAGGTTAATCCATCAAACAGATCACAGTTTTAAACTGGATCTAGCGGATTGTTATACACGAAATGCGAAGCAGTATACGCGTGAAATAGGATTGGACAGTTTATCAGGTAGGGCCTGGGTAATTGATTCGATTGAAACCAAAGAGAACACGGAGCTCTGGTGGAGCATGCATACCATGGCCAGCATTTCCATTGAACAGGAAGGCAGACTGGCGGTATTGAGCCTGGAGGATAAAAAACTATATGTGTACCTGGAAACACCCGGAAACGCAGTATTTACGGAAGGGGCGGCTACCTATTTAAACGACAGAACATTTCCCCTGACGACAAACAGTGCCAATAGTGGGTTTAGAAAATTGATGATACGATTAACGGATGTAGAAAAGGGGAAAATTAAGGTGGTGTTTAGTGGAAAGGAATTATAATTCAACTATCATCTTGGCGTTTGGGATTCCCTTTTTTCCAGATAAAATAAAAGGGGTAAACAACATAAAATTTCCTGTCATTCAATCCATAGAGGTATCCCTGAAAAGGAACATAACAAATGACCGTATCGACATTGGATTGCCGGATTGTATGCAACCCGGAATCTAACGTACTCCTGTAAGGTTGAGCAAGAGATGGTTGATCGATTAATAGCAAAAACCATATGGCAAACAGATATTTCAGAATTGTAGTTATTTAAAAGTACTATCCCCAAAAGCAATGATACTCATCTTAAATATACAGGATTTGTTTTTTGACCCTTAATCATCTCATATAGTATCCAACTATTTTCCTGCTTTCCCTCTTCAAGTCTCCAACTCCTTTTCGGATCCGCTAACTGATTCTTCAACCACCTGGGAAAAACATCCGTCGCCCTTGCTTTCTCCCAGGTTCGTATCGCTGAAAAAATGGCTTCTTTCTGCCGACATTTTTCTACTTCTTGCTGATTCAGAATCAGGCTGTAAGTAGTACCTACACCGACTGAAATTGCCTGTATGTGCTCGTATTCTTCCACCACCGAGTTGGCTCCGATGGCAAAATTCCCTCCCATACCCACAGGGAAAAAATTGGCATAGGAAACATCCCGCAGATCTTTTCCCTGGCTGGTTGCACTGCCCCATTCCCGGGTAGAGACGTCATACAAATTCTTTCCACCTCCTACATTCCAGATGCTTTGATAATGCCAGGAACCTTCTGATAAAGTGGCACCGGTGAATCGTATATAAGGAACACCGATGGAAGCACCGCGTTCAAACATCTTTCTAAAAAAACGTTTGGTTGAATAGTAGCCGTGACCGTTATTAAATAAAAACTCCTGTCCGTCAAAATCATAATAAGCCAGACCATTTTGCTTACACACCTCCGCATAATATTCCCCAATCTTATCCTGCAGTTGCATGTTGGGGATCAACCCATCGTATCCATAATTGACGGTTACCTGCAATTTATAAACCGTATCTCCGGCAACATGAAGCGACGGTTTTGTATTCCAATAACCCCGTTTAACATTCAATAACCGATACGGTGGTTCTTCAGATACCCCCACGTAATAAATCAACTCCTTTCCGATTTTTATCATATTCAGGTTGGTACAATGTCCTTCCCAACTGGCTATTTCTTCAAGGTGAGTTGGGTCATCGACTATAATAATGGTATCCGTTACTCCGATGGATTTGGCAAGTACTCTTTTTTGCTGGTAACACAAACTATCACTCGGAACCGGACTCGCATCCAGTGTTCCTGGCGCCAGTGAATTAGTAATAGTGGTTCTACCGATTATTAATCCTCTTGCTGCAGCCAATTCAGAAAATGCCTTATGAGATAAATTTCCTGAAGTTCGCCGGATTGGTTTCTTACTAAAGTCTGCTCCGTCAATAAATCCTGCATTTCCTCTATCGGGACGTAAAAAGCCCTGGTCATATAAACTTATTGCCTTAAATCCAAGACGCTCTGTGTAGGAAATAATACTGTCATTCAAATTTCCGGCTGCCATGGCATCCGGTACAAAACCGGATGGATCCTTTACCCATTTTCCATTAAATGTTGGCATGGGCAGTTTTTCCGATTTTACGATTGTTTGAATTACATCTATTAGGGCAATACTATCCGGACCCCCATAAAAAGCTACAGAGGAGCCAATATAATCTACTCCAGGTAAGGGTTGAACCTGAATATGATTGGGAATATTTGCATCCATATGCGGGATCAGTGAAAAAAACACTTCCCGTTCTTTGGATCTGTCTCTGGATTGATAGGAGATGGAAATCCGCCCTTTCTCATCCACCTGCGCGGCATCGCCATATAGAATTCGATACCAGGGTTCCTTATGCGCATAAAATGCCACATCACTGATTCCATTTCCACCCAAACTGAATACCTGCCCCTCTCGTAAGCTATCGGGTAATGGAAATCGTTTGGCATCCGGGGTATGAATAATGTACTGAAACGGCGCAGCATCTCCAATCGTTGTAGCTAATCCGCCCAGGGTGTTGTCATCCAGTGCCAATAAGCCAATAGCATAATTGACAGCAGCACTGGTATCTCTGGCCACTCCAATTATTTCCCCCATCAGGTTGGTAATAGTGGTTGCGTATGCTCCCCACTGAATGGCTTCAATTTCATCCTTCCGGGTAAGGGAAAGCAATTTAAGCCGGAAATACTTCTTTTTTGATTCGATTAAAATAACCGCAACCGAACCATTTTCATAGGCAATCGTAAACTGTTTCGTTCCTGAATGATAAGAAGCTTTGACGGGTTGATAATACTTTTTTTTGATACCATCATAGATCAACAGTAAGGGAGATGGTTTATCAGCCGGACTAAACTCAGGCGCCGGTTTAACCGTACGATTTTTCATACTGGTAATAAAACCCTTGTTATTAACATGAATACTAAAATAATCCGTTGAAAAATTCCATTGCGCCTTACTAAACTGGAATGCCAACAATAAAGCGATCAAACAAGCCAATCTTCTAAACATCCGGTGCGATTTTTTTTGCAATTATTCATCGAATAATGATTAACCCTTTAGATTAAAGTTACCATCAATTGGAAACTTTCTTGTGATCGCCTCGAGTTAACGGGCCCCAACCCATCTCCCTGTATGCCTAAAACTAGTTGCTTCTCAAGGGGATCAAACTTTGCTGACCCGCGGAAATCAGTGTACAAGGCTTTTAACTCCTGCTTAAAGACCCCTGAATATATAGCTGAAATGTGGCTGAACATGGTAGTGCTGACCCCGAAGACTGGCCAATTTCTAATGCTTTCATAACAGGGAGGTATTTTTACGAAAATAATTAAATGAATGCTCCTGACATCCTTTCTTGTTCTGCTTTAGAAATTTTATAAGCAGCCGCAACTTTCCTCCAATCTTTTATAACAGCGGTAACTTCTTTTATTATTTGTGAAGCCCTGTCTGGAGATAGGCGAAAATAATCCGCCACTTCCATCGCTAAACTTAAATCCAGCGAATTATCTGTCTCAGTAATAGTAAGATTTAATCCTTTACCATATTCATTGGGGTTAATGTCGTAAGCGGGTGAAAGCAGCCATCCTTTATCAGTGAGTAAAAAGCCGTGATTACGAAGGTGGTCGTCTGTATTTTTTACGCAGATACTAAATACAATTCTTCGCCATAATTCTTGTAAATCCTTTTCTACCGCTGCACCATGCCGTGAAATAAATTCCATTAGTTCAAGATAGCTTGCATTCGAAGCATCTTCTCCATCCATGTGACCAAGCAACGTCATTGCTGATGCAAAATGAATCCGTTCACCAGTTGTTGTTCTGTCAAAACGTTTTGTGAGGTAGGTGTGGTACTTGTTGTTAAACTGTAACAGCTTTCCTTCAGCTACATTTAATCCTGCTGTTATTGCCAACTTATTTGTTACCAATTCCCAAGCAGCTACATCTTTATCATCGTTCCTACTTGGAAATTTTGCAATCCATAAATTATGTTGTGCATCCATCACACTTGCTTTCGGTCTGGAACCGCCTAATGAAGAACCCGGGGCCATTAACATACTCAGCCATTTTAAATACTGCGGGTCATCTGTATCGTCTTCTTCAAATTTTAAACTTGCCTGTTCCAGTTCTCTTAACGATGTCCAGGGTGGGGCTGCCATTTCTTTATTATCATTTAAGAAAGAACCATTGTAATCTAATTTAAAACGCAATGCCCCCATTCTGTGCCCGTCATATACTCCCAATAAAAAATCTGATTCTAACAATTTTTTTGCTGTTCTGTCTTCCTGTTTTGCTATGGCAGCTTCCCTGCGCTGCATAAGAACTCTTCCCCACCTGTCTGGGCAGGAGTCTAAAAAAACACCGAAGTTGGGTTTATCATCTCTTGGATAATATGCTCCGGAATAGAATTGTAAATCAGGGTCAATCATTTGAGAGAACCCGGATTTTAACCAGGTATCCGCATATTCAAATGAAAAGGATTCCTTTCCTTTTGCCGGGGCTACCGACAACTTACCCATAAAGGATGGCTCATGTAAACCGAGCCAGTGTGCAAATACCTGAATTTCCTTTTTCGTGTTTGCTGCCATTGCTGTTTCATTTTTTGGGTGCCCTTTCTTTTACCGTAAGCTCCGCATCCTGTAATTTTCTGCCGAGCAAATCATCTGCTGCCACTTTCAATAAATCCTTTTCGAGGTTCAATACAAAAAGTACCTGAGCATAAGAACCTATAGCAACTCCAGGCATGCCCTTTTCAATGGAAAGCAGGGTTGGCCGGCTAATGTTTGCTCTTTCAGCAACCTGCTCTGCGCTTAGTTTACGGCGCAAACGGGCCAGCTTGATATTTTCCCCAATTTCAGTAAGAATTTTGCCGGCACTTGGTACTATTCCTGATTTATTATTATTCATAATGTAAATTATTCTTTACAAAGATAGTATTTTTTGTAAATTATTCTTTACATTATCATTTACAGACGATTCCAAGCTAAAATCAATATAACCTCATCCTTACCAACAACTCAAAGCCATTACCAGGCTCGGAATGAAGAACAACTTCCCCATCAAAAAGAGAAGCCCTGGTTTTGATATTCATCAGGCCGATGCCGGTGGTTTTTTTGGACAGGTCCACTCCTATTCCATCATCCATTATCTTAAGCACCAGTTGCTCCTGCTCCTGAACTAGTTTCAGTAACACGGTGGAAGCCTTCGCGTATTTAAGAATATTATTGAATTGCTCCTGAATGATACGATAGGTTGTCAGCCGAAGTTTTTCAGAAAGTTTCGTTTCGTCCAGCCCCCTTATGTCCAGCTTGATTTGCAGGCCGGTGGCACCTGCCGTATTGATGACCAGTTTATCGATTGCTTCTTTCAGGGTTGTTTTTTCCACAAAAGGAGTAATCATGGAATGAGACAATTTACGAATCTCTTCAATGGCAGACATAATCAGTTTATTCGTTTCCTGCAGGTAGGAATAGCCCGTTTTAGAAATGTCTTTTTCTTCTACCATGGTCAGAAACAGTCTGCTGCTAACTAATATCTGCTGGATATTATCATGCAGTTCACGGCCTATTTCCTGTCGTTCATTTTCTTCTGCTGTAATTACAGCATCGGTAATCTCCTGTTGTTTGATTAATCGTTCGCGATCCAGCTGAATGGATAACTGTTTTTTCTCCGTAACATCATTCATCGCCCCCACCATGCGAATCGGTTTCCCTTTTTCATCCCGGATCACCACCCCTCTGTCAATTACATCGGCAAAGGAGCCGTCGGATTTTTGGTAGCGATATTCAGCCACCCAGTTGGATTGATCCACTTTATCCAGCGCGCCATAAATACTTTCTAATACCCATTCCTGATCTTCGGGATGAATATGATTCGACCAGGATTCGAGGGTTGGTGTAATTTTCTCAATTTGGTAGCCAAAAAGAATTTTAAATCCAGCCCCCCAGTAGAGGGTATTCTCTATGATATTCCAATCCCATATTGCATCATGTGTAGCTTCGGTTACTTTTTCGAAGCGTTCATTCGACTGTTTGAGTTGGAGATCGGCTTCTTTTCGCTGGGTAATGTCCTTGAAGTTAACTGAGAGTCCGTTAGGAGAAGGATATACCGTTAGTTCAAGCCAGATCTGCATCGGCTTGTAAAACTCTTCAAAGGTAAGGTGCTCCTTTGTTTCCAGGGCTCTGTGGTATTGGTGATAAATAGCCGTATCAACAGCTTCCGGATATTCTTCCCAAAGATTTTTTCCGATAAGGTCCACTCTTTTCTTTCCTAAAATCCGTTCGGTTTCTTTGTTACAATAGGTGATTACCCAGTCTTTATTAACATAAAAAAAAGCATCGCCAATACTTTCCAGGATATCAATTTTTTCCTGGTGGGCTTTTTCCAATTGTACAGCTGCCATCTTTCGTTCATCGATGTTTTTAAAGTAGGCGGATATGCCACCATTAGAGGGATAAGCGTTTATTTCGTACCATTTCCCATCTCCGGGGAAATAATATTCAAAGGACTCCTTTTTTTTGGTACGGGCAACTTTTTGATAAATTTTGCGAATAGGAGTATGGACGCTTGCCGGAAATAATTCCCAGATATTTTTACCCAATACTTCATCTGCCCTTTTCAGGAGTAGGTTTTCAGCTTCTTTATTGAAGTAGGTGAAGTTCCAGTTGTTATCAAGCGCGTAAAAGGCATCGGAGATACTTTCCAGGATTTCCCGGATCTGAAGTTCCAGCATTTTGGAAGCATGAATATCCTGAAAGCTACCATAGATGCGCCGGCATTCTCCCTGAACCAGCTCTACATTTCCAATTGCCCGAACCCAGCGTTCCTTTTTTTTTTGGTAATAATGACAGCTTCATAATCAAAGGCCGCTCCTGATGTAAAACATGCTTCCAAAACGTCTTTGACCATTGGTCTAAAATCTTCCCGATAAAAATTAATGGAATTTTCTACATCCGGTTGAAAAGTTTTCGGATTGGTTTCGTGGAGTTGGTGTACCATGGCCGACCAGCAAATCTTATTCGTTACCAGATCAAATTCCCAACTACCAATTCTGGCCAGTTGTAATGCCTGTTGGTATAAATAACTGTTGAAGTCATCTCTCTCCTCTTTCATTTTCATTCGTTTGTCCCGGTGGCTAAATTCCTTTCAAAAAAAGCGCAATAGGGTAGGTACGGATACTGGATTAAAAAAAGGCCTGATTCCTAACAAATGTACAGCATTTGGACCTCCTGCCTGAGTTTTAGTTAAACAACGAGTGCATTTATAAGGGAAACCCATTAGCATTCAGGACAATTAATTCTACAGATTGAAAATCAGTACATTACAGCAAAGAATTATAAATTGGGAAAAAAAGCAACATAAACACGTTTAAGTATGCATAGTATCCGCCACGAATTAGAAAATTACCTGACAAAAAATTACCCTGACACGCATATTGAAACTGAACATACATTCGGTGGAAAAATAACCATCCGAATCAATACTTCTGAAGAAGAAACGGTGGAAACTAACCAAAGAATTAGTCAGGCCGTCAGTCGCGCTACCCTCATCTGGAACAAAATGTTTGGTAAAAACCAAACCCCCTTGTGGATTATTTCCTATAAATACGATGGCGAACAACTTATTGAAACCAACGACGAATACTACGAAAAGATTGGTGCCGCCATATCAATAGGAAAATTTACAATCGAAAAAATAAATATCGAAAATATACTTACCGGCATAGCGAACCGAGATAATGGGATTGACCCCAAAATAGGTCAAAGTGTTTATTTCTTAGATGCTGAAAACAATACGGGGTTTCACATGAACGACGATAGATATATGATTCACATTTAAATTGGATTTCCGACCATACCAAGGAAGACATTGAAGAAATTTTTAAATAAAATACAATGAATTTATACCCCATTCAGAAGAACAAATACAGCGCCATTTTCTTTCAATCGCTCGCGGTTAAAGCAATTTTTGTACTAGCATCCTACCTTTTATTAAATAACGGGCTGGTGTTTATCAATACTGTTCCTGTATCCAGATTCACGTTACATATTCTCATTGGAATGGTTGCCCTTGCCTGGATACACACGGGTTACCAGAAAAAGCAGCTATCTAAAATCAAATCAATAGAAGATTTTGATGTAAGAATCAATGAATATGAAAAGTTCTACAAATTCAGACTGATCTGGTTCCTATTCTCCTGTTTTATTTCCTGCTCGATTGCTCTATTTACTGCCAGACACCTCTTTATAGGATACGCAATAGTTGATATTCTGATATCACTCCCATTTTATCCCAACCTCCCCCTCTTCAAAAGAGAACTAAACAATTCAGAAATACTATTATGTTAATATCACAATCAAGGGAGGTATTAAATAACCTGAAAACCATCAGTATTTACTTTGAAAAGCATATACAGAGTCATGAAATTTTCAGATTCGAATTTGAAACCTCCCAAAAAATTAATAAGGTATTAGAGGAAAATGAAAATCTGAAAAAAACAGACGTAATTGAGGTCCTGTCTATATTTAACGCTATAGAAAAAGTGGAACATTACGATGGCAGCGGATGGATAAACTACCAAATTTGTTTAACTCATTATTTATGGCTAAATGGTTTTAGCACGGTGTATGAAAATAGAGAATTACGCTTGGTAGATTGAACCCACTGAAGATGTATTTCTTACATCGCCATATATATATATAGCCTTCTAATTATAAGGAGTACCAATATTAAAATAATGACAAGAAAAATAAAAAGCGATCCGCCACTTATACTATAAATATCAAACAAAAAACAAAGGAATAAAAAAAACATATAACTGCCCCCAAAAATGGCAATAGGAACAGTTAAGAGTATTGAAAAACGGAATTTGTAAACAAATAAATGTACAGCAATAAACAAGAAATAATTCAAACACAATACAACACCAAAATATTGATACGATAAACTTTTACTATTATATGAACTGGAAAACTCAACATTACTACAGATACATGTCCAACTAATAAGAACAATTACATACAACGCATAAAATAAATATAATCTATCTCTTCATATCATTATTTAAAAAGTATATAATTCCACAACATCATTTTCGAACTATTTAAATCTATTGCTCATTAGCAATTATAAAACCAATTTAAATAAATGGTGTTATGTTATTGCTGTGAAATTTTAAAGAAGATGCGAAAAATCCACCACATTCGTCTTGCATCGAACATGAATCACAAATGGGCAGATAAATATTTTTCCAGTCCGAAATTGATCTTTTGTAAAATGGCCAAAGTTCTTTAGGGGTTAAACAAAGCTGACTATTGTATAATGATATCTGCATTCCCATATCTGCAAGAAAAAGCATGGCATCAGAAAGTTCTTCTGCATAATCTTTGGGATCTATCCACAACTTATCTATGTTATGCGGCGTGTATCCCTGATATTCCAACCCCATGAATGCAACATGCTCAACAAAAGGCAAATTTCTGTAAATAAACCGAGCCAACTTTTTTAATCTGGGAATAGTTAGTTTATGTAATACTATTCTAATTTCTATTCGCCGATTAAATCGAGCCAATTGATATAACCCCAACAATGTCTGATCAAACGCTCCTTTCGCCTGCACAACATAATCATGAACAAGATAAGAATCAGCGTAAAGCGGAATACCCAACACAAGATTACCCCCTATTGCGTCATTCAATTTATAGGTAAAATCGGGCCATGCAAAAGATCGTCCATTTGTTAAGCAATGAATATTTGCTAAAGGTAATTCAGAACTTATGAGGATAAGCAATTCAAAAAATAAATTACCAAGCAAGGTTGGTTCACCACCAGTTATTCCTAAATCGGTACAATCTTTAGGAATCAAAGGAATAACTCTTTTGTAGAGCTGGGCCAAATGGGAATCTTCTTTGTCGCGAGGAGGTTGCGAACACATAAGGCAATTGCTATTACATCTTTCTGTAAACAACAGAAAATTATGCTGAGATCTGACACGATATAGTGTATTTATTATACCATCAGAATGTATCGCGACAATATCTCCTTCTTCCAGATGATCAAAATCAGGAACTTCATACACGGAAGGATAGTCAAATTGTTCATCCAATGGCCAGGTAGTTATTATAGCATCAAAATTTGCAATAACTGAAGCGTCCAGCCGATCACTAACTAACAAAACAGTACTTTCACTTTTTTGTAACGGATCGAATGTTACCCTGGCAACAATTGAATTGTCAATACAACATGCAACGCCTTTTGTTTTTAGTTTCATGCGTGTGTACCAGTTATCCAGTTTCTAAAAATCCTCTCCATTCGTTTATCCTGCATGAGGTCGAATAAATAATCGAAAAGCGCCATATTACGATGGCAAAATACGCTGGTCGGCCGATGTCCAATCATATCACCCTGGGTAGCATGATGAAGAACAGGATCGGCCCCGCAATAGGGCTGATAAGCGCAATCTGAACATCCAGGTAGTGACTCATTTAATAAAGCTTCACTATATGCTTTTGACTGTGATCCATAAAATATATCATTATATTCATGAGTATCCAAAGAACCTAATCTAAACGTATAATCATTCATCTCAGCCAGCATACGTGATTCATCACTGGCATAAATTTCACCGTTATAATTAAACACAATAACACTACTAATCATTCCTGCGGGCGATTGCAGATCAACATATCCTACCGGGAACGGAGTTACCATCTTTTTTAAAAGAATTGTAGCATAATCTTCCCTGAAAAAATGACCATTCAGATTATACTCGATAATCCGGTTTAAAGCTTTTTTATAAAACTCAACAAAAGCTTCAGACTCATAATAATTTTTAGTATTGTTCTTAACTGCAAAGCCATATGGACTAATAGGACGGAGAAAAATACTTTTAAAACCAAGATTGAAATACTCGTCCACAATTTCAACCGGATATTGTAAGGAAAGTGAACTGGTTGTCAGCAATGCGGAAACAGCATCTTCACCCAATACTTCACGTGCCCGGAATATTCCACTTAGCGCAAGTTCATAGCTATTCTTTCCAGGGCGATGCCGATTTTTATTATGAACATAAGAAGGACCATCAAGACTGGTAGAGATAAGTATATTATATTCTTTACAGAATTCAAGAATTTCTTCAGTAAGGGGTACCAGGTTACTACAAATTACAAAAGTCAAAATTTTATTCTTATCCTCGGCCCTTTGTTTTGCTAATTGTACAGCAAATTTTATTTTTTCAAATGCCAACAATGATTCTCCACCCTGAAACTCCATTGTCAGGTGTTGAGCGGGTGACATCAGCATCATCTCAATTCCTTTTATGATATGCTGTTCATTCATATCGTATAAATGTTTATCAGCACTCACTCTGGAAACCTGGCAATAGTGGCAGCTATGATCACATCTCAAACTAATAACAAAGATGTGCAGAGAGGTAAAACTATCCAGAAATGACTTTTTTGTTCTATATCGGGTTGAAATAAGATCAATTAAGGATGGTACAGGCTTTTCACTAATAAAGAAGTTTGCTAACAAATCATGATAAACTTCTGCATCCAATACTTTTGAAAGCCTTCTGTTAACCAGCTTATCAACTACACCGTTATCAACAAGCAGATAATCACCCCAATCATTTACTAGCAATTCTCTATTGTTCGCGATACGTCTAAAACGAAATGGCAATAAATGATACAGCTCATTACCTGTATCAAAATCAGAAAAGTCTTTAAACTTACGCGTAAATCTCTCTTTATCACTATTTAGTATCATTGCTAAGTTTGTGTGGATCAAAGCCAATCGGATCACTTACCAAACTTTCCGGAATTATCTCATCATCAAAATGAGAAAAGGCTTTCGCTATAATCAGTTCCCTTATTGTTTTTGTTTCTTTTTGTATTTGTTCACGCAGATAATAATCAATCAGACTTTTATTTATCCTGATTCTAATTTCATTTTTTTCATCCTCCTTAAATGGCACATTTAGTGGTGATATTTTTACATTTATCCCATTTACAGCGTCAATAATCTCAATATCATACTTACCAGTAAACCAATAAAGGCACTTATGAACAACTTGCATGTTATACTGGGAAGGAACAAATATTTCTATGCAATTATTATAGACATCCATATAAATCGATTTATTTAGTGAAAATTGAATCCCAGGTTTGCTTATCAACCTTTCCATTTGGCTCCAGTTCATTGGCTTGTTGAAACTTCTTTACTGCCATTTCAGTTTTATCGCCAAAATAATTAGTTACAATAATATCATACCCCAGAGCAAATAATTTATTTTGCAACCTAAGCACATCATCTCCTTTACATCCTTTATATAATATTCGTTGGAAGTACACCACTCCATTTGTTCCTGTAGATGGTGAGCTCAGCGGCAGAATATTCGAATCTGTAGACTGATAAATCCGTCGGCTTGGAGCAGGTGATGGAGATGATTTAATTGTACGCCTATTAGAAGAAGAGGAAGACGAAGAACTGGATGAGGATGAGGAAGTGGATCCGGATGAAGGCGTTACCGTAGTTGTGCTACGACGTAAAGAAGGCGAAGAAGAATAATGCGAAGAATGTGAAGAATGCGATCTGTGGGAGGAATGGGAACGGTGGGAACTATGGGACCGGTGTTGGGCAATCAGGTCAAAATGGCCATCTGCTGCCATTTTTAGTACAAGCTTAGGCTTAACTGGTAAAGTTCCCTTTATTGTAGACTGGCCTTCAGATAAATCAGGTAAATGAATTGGCTCTTTCGCCTCTGCACCAGATAAAGATGCCAGAGAGGCAGCTATAACAGCCATAACCCTCTGAGACAATAAATACAATCCCATTCGAGTTTTGTTATTCATACGATTAAGGTTTAGAGTAAGAAATCCAAAATGGGCAGGATATTACAAAATGCAGATTTATTTTGAAAAAACAAAATATAATAGCTCTATTTAATCTAAAAGCCTAAAAATCAGCTTAATTGGTTCAGCATTCCTCCTATTCCAATATAGAGCCATCAGAAAATATAATTTTTTCAGGTGTCCAAATTGCCTTTATGTCTTTCAGGTCTTTGCTTCGCAACCGCGTGTCTTCGTCCATAAACTGGTTATAATCGGTTGAATATGACTTCTTAAGTATTTTTCCCGCAGGAATTCTATCGTCTTCAACAATATTGATTTCCTTGATTTTAGTATCAAACAAATCTGTAATTAGCATTGAACCTTTAATTGCCCTGATATCCTTCTCCGATTTATTTTCGAAAGCCACTTCATACGTCAGGTAGGCTTCCCAGTCTCCTTTATAATATCCTTTATCATATAATGCAACCGTTAAAACTTTAGCAAACAATTGTCGTTGTTGCTCTTTCTCCAGGGCTGCTTTCTCAGCTAATACTTTTGCTTCAGCCTGTTCCTTCTCAGCTTTAGCTCTAAGCGCTTTGGCATTATCCAGAATTTCCTGATAGGTTTTATTATCGAGTTTATCACCCAACATCCTGGCTCTCATTAGATACATGGCAATATAGGCAAACCGATAAGATCAAGCAGATGTTGTTCCCTTCCGACATTTTACTCACCACACCAGAATCCCTGGAAGCAATCTTGCTGCGTAGGGCAAACTGGACAGACGTATTTGCAAGCCTGGAAATAATAGTAATCGATGAAGCCCACTATTTTGCTTTAACAGAAAGAGGCTCGCACCTGGTTAGTTTAATGGAGAGACTGACATCTCCGCTTACCCAAGCGGTTCAGCGGATTGCCATTACAGCTACCATTGGAAATCCGGAAGAATTAATGCGCTGGTTACAACCGCACAGAACCGGAGTAGCCATCAAAGTAATCAGTAAGCGGCAGAAGGAAAAAGATTTTCAGATTCAATTCTTTCCGGATGATGGGAAAGGAATGGATATTGCCTTGTACAAGGAATTGATAAATCATAAATCGATCGTGTTTTCCCGTTCCAGATACTTTACGGAGGCATTGGCAGGGAAAATGAATGAGATCAATGAAGTGAATGGGAACAAGGTGCCGCTAAAAGTACGGACCCACCATTCTTCCGTCAGCAAATACATGCGTGAAGAGGCAGAAAAATTAATAAAAATTGAAAAAGGGGAAGATGATTTAAATGCGATACTATCCACCTCCACGCTGGAATTGGGAATTGATATAGGCGAACTGGATAAAGTAATTCAGATTGAGGGATTGGCCAGTGCAGGCTCCTTTCTGCAACGGGTGGGCAGAACAGGCAGAAGGGATGGGAAGCCACAATATTTTCGGGGACTATGCAGTGATGAAAAAGATCTCCTGCTTCTTACAGCATCTGTTAGTTTGGGCAAAAAGGGAATTTCAGAAAATGTGTTATTTCCCCGAAAAGCGTTCCATATACTGGCACATCAGGTTATCTGTTTAACCCTCCAGAAACAGGGCATACAAGCGGATACCTGCTGGCATATACTGAAAAACGCTTATTGCTTCTCCTCCATATCCAGGTTAGAATTTGATGAATTAATTGCCAGCATGCTGGAGAAAGACTATCTGAGAAAAGCAGGTGCAGATTTATTGGTAACCGGAGATCAAACCTAAACGGAGTTTCTTAGAATGAACTACCGGCGACTGTTTGCGATATTTGACAGTGCCCCCATGTATGAAGTGGTAAACGGGAAAAATATTATAGGCACGCTGGATACCTCTTTTGCCAAGACATTAAAAGTACCCTTTGTCTTTATTTTAGGAGGAAAAGAATGGCTGGCAACGGAGATTGATCATGAAATGCAGCGAATTAAAGCAGTATATAATAAATCAGGCATAGCACCCAAATGGGAAACCTTTCATGGCACGGATGTGCCCTTTGAAGTAGCACAGGAAGTTGGCCGGATTTTACATACGCAGGAAGACCTGGACTATCTAAACAAACCTGCCAAACTGATACTACAGCATTTCCGGAACAGTGTTTCCGAAATCAACTGGCAGACGGGTAAATGGCTCATCGAGGATTCAGAAGAAGGGCTAAGCAGCGTTCTATGGACCTATTGTGGTGATAAAATAAACCGCGCTATTGCTAAAATGGCACTTGTTCTGGAAGGTGTTGAATTAAAAGCCAGCTATCAAAATCTATCAATTGATAAACATAACTCAAAGGAAGCATTTGACTGGAAGCAATTCATTGAAAAATTAAAAAACTATTCAGCGGAAGAAATGACTGACCAGGCAAAACATCATATTAAAGCATCCTGGTTTTCCAAATTTAGCCCCTGCCTTCGTGAAGATACCGCCAGAATAACCCTTATTGAGAGGTCAATGGATTATCATGGGGCCTTTCGCGAAATGCAGAAAAATTAATATTCGTGATTGAAATAATAAATGTAGCCAAGTAATGAATAAGAAATAACGCAAAGACGTTTGAAAATTATTAAGTATAGTTGTATTTATTTATCCAACGATCAATTCATAAGGATTTGCAATTGTCTTATGACCAAAACGCTTTAATAATTCCACTTCATCGTTTTTGTCAATTTTCTCTTTTTGTAAAATTTCTTGAACAACTGGCTGCTTTAAGCCAGGAATACGAATTCGAAAAAAAGGCCACAATTCTTCACTTTTATAGACTTTATTTAATTCTGGAAATCCAATTATTCGATTGTAATCTGAGTGTTTTTGAAACTCTTCAGTGTATTCAAAATACCACTCACCATGCCTCGAACATAGATAGCCAATTTTAAGATTATCAACTGATAATAAAAAGCGGGTATCCTTATCTTTTGGCAATGGTAATATAATATCATCTTGTTCTTTGTTGAACCAAGATTTCAGTTTTTTTAACATACCATATCTACTTTTACTAGTTTCTGATTTTTTGAAAACGTTTTCGAACAATTATAGATAGTAATTCCTGTCTTTCGGTTGTAAACATAGGATAAAACTCACCTCTTAGCATATTTAGTACTTTATATTCATTTTTTTCAGATGTCAAGTCTCTAACAATTTCATCATAATCAGCATTAAAACGTCTAATAAAATCGATTAGTTCAAAATGATTAGCCTTATTGTTACTTTCAATACTGATACGTGGTGACGCTTCCTCTATATAATTTACAACTTTATTACCAAATTTGGGATTCTCCAGTTGAATGTATTTTAAATAAGAATTTAAATTATCCTTAATATTTAAGTCACTCATATTCCATAACATCCCCCTTGCAGAATCGTAAAGGGGTGCAAAGGTAGGTAATTTAGTTGTCTTTTTTTTCGTATCAATTACTCCCCAATTATAAAAGTGTCGATCATTATTCCCGGTCAGTCCGTCAAAAACAATCATTTTAACTAATTCTTTAAGTAATTCTTCAAAGCAATTAGGGTATACTGAGCGGATAGCATCTCGTATAAATTCGAAAGTGAATAAATCCCTTGCGGAAGTTTTATCAATTGCTATTTCCCTAGCCATTATCATATCTCCCAAATGTTCACCACAAATCTCAGCTCCATGTATTAGTTTCTCATCCTCTTTTAAAAAATATCGGCTTAAAAACCGGATTTGCCCATTAGCACGCACTAACCTGATTTCATTCATATGCAATCCCAATTCTTCACCTACTCGATTCATCATAAATTCAGTTACGGATTCGTGGGGGTACCATTTTTCAGCTGTCTTTGCAATAAAGCCCGGCCATGAACGTCGACTACACTTTCGGGTAGTAGAATTCTTTTCATAAAAATAAGCTTTGATAAATTGTTTTGGCGCATCACCATCAAGCGTGTAATCCTTAACATAGTAATCTCTTTCCTTAAGTAAAGGAATTGAAGCTTTGTTAGCTAATTTACCAGAATTATTGATAGATTTTTCTACTCTCAAATTTCCCATAGCAAATTTGTTAAAGGCATGTCCAGGTTTTTGATTTTTAGTCATTATAATACTAGTATTTCATATATTTTTTCTCATCTTCAAATTAAAAGAAAATAAAATAGTAATAGCATTTGATATAGAATACCCATAATATAAAAACTCCCCAAATAATAAAGCACAATGAAGTTATTATTTAAATATTCAACTTTTTTTCATTCAGATAACGGACAATTTTACCCCTTTGTTCCGACTCAAGCTGTCTATACGAAAAAATATAGAAGAGATATTGAAGCTGTAGACTTGTCTTTTAAAAACTGTAATCGAGATGCTACCAAAACCAATCGCATAAGAGCAGATCAAACATAATCTATAGTTGGTAGTAACGAGAAAATGAACTTCTTGAAAAAACGGGGAAAATACCCCCCAACAGGAACACAAGACAATTTGGATCAACTCCAGGAAGCTACGATGAAGTTAGGATGAAGCTTGGATGAAGTAATGATAATCCCGCGCAATGAAGAATTGCCCACCCGGCACAAAAAAACGCAGCCTGTTATAGACTGCGTTCCTTGCGGTGAGGGAGGGATTCGAACCCTCGGTACAGGTTTAAGCCCGTACAACGGTTTAGCAAACCGGCCCTTTCGGCCACTCAGGCACCTCACCTACCGATCCCCGAATCTCATTCAGGGAGCGCAAAAATAAGTATTTACAGGGTTCCCACCCAAAAATTTCAATTGTTTTTTCCAGAGGAAAACCTACCCCCTTATAAGGCGGCCAACTGCACTTTCTGCTGCAATTCCATCACATTCTCCCGGAATATGGTATCCGTATCCATCAGATCCTTCACCGTTTGGCAACTGTGAATTACCGTGGTATGATCCCGACCCCCAAAATGCTCGCCAATGGTTTTTAAAGAGTTTTTGGTAAAGGACTTGGCCAGGTACATCGTTATCTGACGCGCCTGCACAATCTCCCGCTTCCGGGTCTTCTGCAATAATTTATCGTAGGGAACATCGAAATAATCACATACCATCTTCTGAATGGCTTCAATGGTTATTTCCTTGGAAGAGGTCTTCACAAAGTTACGGAGTACTTTCTTGGCCAAATCGAGGTCAATTTCCCTACGGTTAAGCGAAGACTGTGCCAAAAGTGAAATCAAGGCCCCCTCCAGCTCCCGCACATTGCTGTTGATATTATAAGCCAGGTACTTAACTACCTCCCGCGGCATATCCAGCCCGTCATTCTTCATCTTCCGCTCCAATATCTCTATCCGGGTTTCATAATCAGGCACCTGCAGGTCAGCACTCAGGCCCCAGCGGAACCGGCTCAGCAATCGCTCCTGTACCCCTTCCAGGTCTTTCGGCGCCTTGTCAGAAGTCAGAATCAACTGCTTGCCACTCTGGTGCAAATGATTGAAGATGGCAAAAAACGCATCCTGCGATTTCTCTGCCCGGTTAAAGAACTGTACATCATCTATGATCAATACATCTATCAACTGATAAAAATGAATAAAATCATTGATGGCATTGTTCCGGCTATGATCTACAAACTGGTTGATGAATTTCTCTGAACTCACATACAAGACCACTTTGTTCTGATTCAGGCGCTTTACCTCATTACCAATGGCCTGGGCCAGATGCGTTTTACCCAAACCCACACCGCCATATATAACGAGTGGATTAAAAGAGTTGGCACCCGGTTTCTCTGCCACGGTTTTACCCGCACGGCGTGCCACCCGGTTGCTGTCGCCCTCTACATAGGCATCAAATGTATAAATAGGATTGAGCTGTGGATCGATCTGCATTTTCTTCAAACCCGGAATCACAAAGGGATTCTTAACCGGATTGTTGATGACCAGTGGAAAATCCATTTCATTATTGGAATAAGTCTTGTACCCGTGTGCAGGTACATCCATCGTTAATGGCTTGTTCTTATGATTTCCACTGTCTACCATGATACGATATTCCAACTGTGCGTCTTTTCCCAATACCCTGCGCAATGTTTTTGCCAACAGGTTTACGTAATGCTCTTCAAGATACTCATAAAAAAATTGACTGGGCACCTGAATCACGAGTACGGTTTGCTTGAGTTCAACGGGTTTGATTGGTTCGAACCAGGTTTTGAAATGCTGCCACTCCACGATATCCTTGATGATCTCCAGACAACTATTCCAGACTGTATCTAAGGTTTTGGTCATTTGTGAACGTGAAGTTTTTTTGTTAGTAGTACGTTGATAAAAAATTAACGCAGGGGGACGAATATCAAATTTTTTCGTTGAAAAAAAAATTTTTTACTCACTTGTTTTTTTCCCAATAATAACACTGCGAGATGCCTCCAAATTTTTCTTCTTATTTCGCTGAAACCCAAAGTCCATGCGGCCTAGAAGGATTCCTGCCCACCCCACCTGATTAACTATTACATCCGAACCAAATTTATTTTTATACACAACAGGTGCATCTAAAAACGTATGTGTATGTCCACCTATTATAACATCTATATGCTCCGATTCCCGTGCCAAAATTTCATCACTGACTTTATTGGCTTCCCGGTACTTATAGCCCAGATGCGATAAACATACCACCAGATCGCAGCCCGCTTTGCGTTTCAGGAATTCTGCCTGCCTGCTGGCCTCCACTACCGGATCTAAATATTTTGTATTTCCAGCCAGGTTGTCAGGCACCAGTCCCTTCAACTCTATACCAACACCTGTTAGTCCGATTTTTAATTTGCCTTTCTTAATTATATGATAAGGCCTTGCTTTTCCTTCCATCACCGTATTCGTAAAATCATAGTTAGCTATCACTACCGGAAAATTCACCAGTTGCAGTTGTGTTGCGAAATTTTCCAGTCCCGCATCAAAATCATGGTTTCCCATGGTAACGGCTTCATATCCCATGGCTGCCATCGCTTTCATCTCCGGTTCTCCCTTGTAAAAATTAAAATAGGGCGTGCCCTGAAAGATATCTCCTGCATCTACCAGCAAAACATGTTCCGTTGTTGCACGAATGGATTTAATGATTTCTGCTCTTGCTGCCACACCACCCAATCCCTGGTTGCGGCTTCCATCCATCGGAAAGGGATCGAGCCGGCTGTGTACATCGTTGGTATGCAGGATGGTGAGTTGATTTACCGGATTATCTTCCATCCATTCCTGCCCTATTACCCGCTGTGTTAGCAGCGCGCCTGTTGCCAGTGAGGCCGATTGTAAAAATTTTCTTCTATTGAGCATACCGTACTCTGTTTTCGATTTGCGCATTAATTTTTTTTCCCGCTGCCGTGATAGATTGAAAATAATGCAGGAAGGCATCCCGCACCAATACACCCTTATTTTGTTGCGGAATGGGAGTTAGCATGTCGCAATCATCCCCTCCATTGGCTATATAATCAGAATTGGCCACTATATAGTTGGCGGATGGATCCAATGGTTTTCCGCCTACCAGCACATCCACGGCTTTTTTATCTTTTATAGTGAATTGCACACCGGCACTCGGCCATCCCCCTCTTTCTGCTATACGATTCAATAATTGCTGCAACACGCTTCCTTTTAATTCCTGGATGATCAGCAGATTATCAAAGGGCATTATTTCATATACTTTTCCAATAGTGATGGGTCCCGCTGGTAATTGCGATGTTCTCACTCCTCCATAGTTTACAAAAGCGGCATCCACCGGTACACCAAATGCTTTGGAAGCTTCCACCTGCATGGCATCGGCCAGCAGATTATTGAGGGTTCCTTCAGGTAATTTTTTCTCAAGCTCCCGCTCCAGTTCGCCAACTACAATATTCATACTGTGGTTCACACTGTCTGAATAGGGTTTCAGCAGTTGTTCCAGGTTTTTGTCTTTTGGAGATTCAGTGGTAATGCGGACTTTATCGTATTGTACGGTAGCCGGACTATAAGAGCCTGTACAGGCAATTGCGGTACAGATGGTCAACAGACCTATTATTCGTATGGACGCAGACGAAAACATGGACATAAAGCGATGACTTAAGATACAACTTTATTGAAGTGCTTGTACCCCAATAAAGGGGTGCAAATATAAATGAAGTGTTTTTACGCGCCGGTTAAATTTAGAGCACCTAATTTTGTGCTGTTTTAGGAAAACTACCTAACCATGCAGCAGAACTACACAATTCAGGTGAGCCCCGAAGAGGCCAATAACCCCAGTGCCTTACTCGACTACCTGGCTTCGGCCAGTGCCAATCCTCTGTCTGCTATAACAGGTTTTCATATTCTGAAGAAATCCATCGATGCCCGCGGGCGCCAAATACGTGTCAACTTAACACTCAAAGCCTTTATCAGTGAGCCTTTCGTTGAAAGAGGGCTGCAGCGGTTTAATTTCCCCGATGTGCGAAATGCAGAACATCAGGTAATTATAGTAGGTGCGGGACCCTGTGGCATTTTTGCTGCATTGCAGTTGATTGAGCTCGGCATTCGTCCGGTTTTGCTGGAAAGAGGCAAGGATGTGCGGGCCCGCCGTCGTGATCTGGCCGCCATGAACAAGGAAGGCATTGTAAACCCCGAAAGCAATTATTGCTTTGGTGAAGGTGGTGCCGGTACCTACAGCGATGGCAAATTATATACCCGCTCCAATAAAAGAGGCAATATCGATCGCATTCTGCAACTCTTTGTGCAGTTCGGCGCCGATGAACGTATTCTCTACGAAGCGCATCCGCATATCGGTACCAACAAACTGCCGCATATTATGGTGGCCATGCGGGAACAGATTCTGCAAAGCGGCGGACAATTTCTCTTTGAAGAAAAAATGACGGGGCTGGTGCTGGAAAAGGATCGCATCAAAGCAGTGCTAACTGCATCGGGCAACCGATTTGAAGGCGCGGCTGTGATACTGGCTACCGGTCACTCTGCCCGTGATATTTTTGAACTGCTGCACCAACAGCAGATCCTGATTGAAGCCAAACCCTTTGCCCTGGGCGTGCGCATCGAACATCCACAGACACTGATTGATAGTATACAATATCATTGTCCGGTTAGGGGAGAATTTTTACCCCCTGCCTCCTACAGCCTGGTACAACAGGTGGGCAACCGGGGTGTGTTTTCTTTTTGTATGTGTCCGGGTGGCATTATTGCGCCGGCATCCACTGCACCGGGAGAAATTGTGGTAAATGGATGGAGTCCCTCCAAACGAAATAATCCCTATGCCAATTCGGGCATGGTGGTGAGTGTGGAAGAAAAAGACTGGCATTCGAAGGGATCGCCCCTGGCTGCGATGGAATTTCAACGCGGGGTGGAACAACGTGCTTTTACGGCGGGCGGAGGCAGGCTGGTGGCACCGGCACTTCGCATGACCGATTTCGTTAGTAAACGCATTTCGGCTGATTTGCCCGATTGTTCGTATTTGCCGGGTGTGCTGCCAGCCCCTTTATGGGAAGTGCTGCCTGATTTTGTTTTTAAGAGTCTGGCAGAGGGCTTCAAAGCATTCGGACAAAAAATGCGGGGTTATTATACCCGTGATGCCGTGGTGGTAGCCACCGAATCCAGAACCTCATCGCCCGTGAGAATACCCAGAGACCCGGAGTTGCTAAACCACCCGCAGATCGGAAATTTATACCCTGCTGGAGAAGGTGCCGGTTATGCAGGTGGAATTGTGAGTGCCGCTATGGACGGGGAACGGATTGCACGTTGTATTGCCGCAATCGTCAATGCCTGAAAATTTATTTGCGAATTGCTGTAATAATTCTGCTTTTCCTGCATCCAATATATATACACCATTGAGAATTCAAACCAACAACACCTATATGCCTTTATTGGATGTACGCAACCTGAAAAAACATTATGGCGCCCACCGGGCCGTGGATGATATCAGTTTCTCTATTGAACCCGGAACTATTTTTGGCTTACTGGGACCGAATGGCGCAGGAAAAACTACCCTGCTTCGCATGATCACGGGAATTTTCTATCCGGATGCCGGACAGATCATTTTTGATGGCCGTCCGTTTAAAGCCGAAGAAGATATTCTGCGCATCGGTTATATGCCCGAAGAACGTGGCCTGTATAAGAAAATGAAAATTGGCGAGCAGGCCGTTTACCTGGCTCAGTTAAAAGGATTATCCAAAGCAGACGCACTGGAGAAAGTGAAAATCTGGTTCGAGAAATTTGAAATGCAGAGCTGGTGGAACAAAAAAGTGGAAGACCTCAGTAAGGGGATGGGACAAAAACTGCAATTCGTTACCACGGTTTTGCATGAACCCAAACTGATTATTCTGGATGAACCCTTCAGCGGATTGGATCCGGTGAATGCCAACCTGATCAAAGAAGAAATTTATCAACTGGCGAAAAGAGGTTGCACCGTTATATTCTCTACCCACCGGATGGAGCAGGTGGAAGAAATTTGTGATCAGATTATTCTGGTAAACAAGGGTAAGAAAATACTGGATGGTACCGTGAGTGGTGTGAAGCAGGAGTTTAAGAAACATCAGTTCCGGATTCAGTCCGAGCCCGGCGCTGTGTTGCCGCATTCGGCACATTTCAGTTCTGTATCTGCTGATGGCGCTGAATATGTAATTCAAATCACCGATGGTTCCAGCACCAATACCGTATTGGAAGAACTGATTCGTCAGCAGGTGCCGATTTATGGCTTCACGGAAATACTGCCTTCACTGAATGATATTTTCATTCGCCTGGTTGAAGGAACCCAGGCTACCACCCGTGCCTTTCAGCAAGCAACCACCTAACTCCTAAACCAAACACATGAACAAGACATTTATAATCATACAACGCGAATTTTTATCGCGGGTTAAGAAAAAAACATTTTTACTTTCTACCATTCTGTTACCGATTTTGATTTTCGGTTTATACGGACTGATTATTTATTTCAGCGTAAAAGGCGAAGACAATATTCGGGTAGCCATTGTTGATAGTAAGGGCCAGTTGGAAGGAAAACTCCAATCGGATCCTTCCCTGGAATTCAGTTTTCTGAAGCAGGCAGATAAGGCATCACTGGAACAGGACCTGAAAGACAAAAAATATTCCGGTTATATTATTATGCCCGATAGTTTGGGTAAGCGCGATAGTTTGCAATACCACAGCAGATCCAATGTGGGACTCATGACACAGGGCAAGATAGAACGCAGCATCAATAAAGCACTGGAGAAAAACAGTCTGCAGCAAATGCTGGCACCGGGAGTAACCTTATCGCAGGTAGATAGCAATAAAACATCTATTGATCTGAAGATTGAAAAATCCGATGGCAAGGCGGGCAATGCCGGATTTGCTACCGCACTTGGATTCATTTGTGGCTTTCTGATTTACATTGTATTGTTTATTTATGGCTCTATGGTAATGCGCGGTGTGATGGAAGAAAAAACCAACCGCATTGCAGAAGTAATGGTGAGCAGCGTGAAACCGTATCAACTGATGATTGGTAAGATCGTTGGTATTGGTGCAGTTGGTTTGGTACAGTTCCTGATTTGGGGAGTGCTGATGATGTCGCTGCAATTGTTGTTACCAGTTATTTTCCCCGAGATGCTGGATCAGGCAGGAACAGCAGGTGCGATGGCTGCGGCCGGTGGCGGAAAAGCATCGATGGTATCCACCATTCTCAACAATATGCAATCAGTAAATATGGCGATGATTATTTTCCTCTTCATCGTTTATTTCCTCGGAGGTTATCTCCTGTATTCTTCTCTGTTTGCAGCAGTAGGCAGTGCGGTGAATGAAGATCCGCAGGATGCACAGCAATTGATGTTGCCGATCACCATGCCCATCATTTTCGCTTTTGTTATCATGACCCAGGCGATTAATAATCCGGATGGCGGACTGGCGATTTTTGGCAGCCTTTTCCCCCTCACTTCTCCAATTGTGATGATGGCCCGGATTCCCTATGGTGTTCCGGCCTGGCAGCTGATTCTCTCCATTGCGCTGCTCATTGGCGGTTTCCTCGGCACTACCTGGCTGGCTGCGAAGATCTACCGCACGGGGATTTTGATGTATGGAAAGAAGGTGACTTGGAAGGAGCTGCTGAAGTGGGCGAGGGCGTAAAGAAAGTAAAATGTAAAAAGTAGAAAGTTAAAAGTGGGGCCTCTGAGTATCGGAGCACCTAACTGAAAATTAGCATTATCAAAGGACCAGGGGCAACCACTGGTCCTTTTTTTATTCACCCTTCACTTATTCACCTCCTTCACTCCTTCACTTATTCACCTTATTCACCTCCTTCACTTATTCTTCTGTGTTAATTTTTTCTAAATGATGCGTTACCATTGCGTTATTACGAAACTAATCGTACATTTATACGAACCAATTCGTAATTCACAAACCAAATACTATGAATCAATTTAAACGGGTATTGTTAGCGGGTGTATGTCTCGTATCATTTAGCTCAGGTTATGCGTTCCCTTTTTTCCACAGCGGCGGAATAATGGGCGGATTAATCAGCGATGAACCAACGGAGGAAATCCTTGCCGAATGCTACACCACAAAAGGCAGTTTGACTGATACCGTTCCGAAATCACTGGAGGATCATTTGCGTTCGCTGGATAAGGCGGAGAAAAAACTGACCGAAGAACTGAGCAGTAAAAACTGGCTGGAAGTAGAGAAAAGCATGCAATCGGCTTTGGCAAAAATCAATTCAGGCGAAATTGAACGGGAACTGGCAAAAGCCATGAAATCATTGGAAGAATCCAAACTTGAGCTGGCTGAACAATTGAAAGAAAATGTTTTCAGCAAGGAGGAAATGGCGGTTCATTTGAAGGCCCTGGAAAAAGCCATGCAGGAACTCAAAATCGATCAGCAAAAAATCAAGGCGGAGATGGAGAGTCAACGTAAGGAAATTAAACTGGAAATAGAAAAATCACTTCCCAATATAGAGATCGAACTGAAAAAAGCGAAAACTGAAATTGCGAATGTTCGGAAGGAGTTCACCGGTTATAAAGAAATGATTTCAAAAATGAAAACCGAGGGACTGATAAAAGACGCATCCAATTACAAAATTGAATACGATGAAACAAGCCTCACCATTGATGGCGTGAAACAACCGGAATCTGTTTACAAAAAATACCAATCCTATTTTAAGAAGAAAAAAATGGTGATCGAAAACAGGAACAACCATTTTGAAATCGAATCAGATCAGGATAAGTTCGACTGATCTGCACCACCTTATCATCTGTGAAAAAAAGAGAGCCTGGTAAATTACCAGGCTCTTTCAATTATATAAGTTGATTGCTTAAAATATTCCATCAATTAAACGCAAGACCGGGTGCTCATACACGGTATCTCTTTCTTCTTCTGTGAGGTCAACAGAAAGTTTCATCACAGATTTATTTTTTAAGGTAAGGGGAGATTTTTTCAGCATCTGATAACCTTTCTTATCAAAATAAATCAGCACATCGCCGGCGGGCATTTCTTCCAGCTTAAAATAGCCGGAGGCATCGGTAGCTACTTCTTTCTTAAATGATTTTTTTTGATTGGAAGCAGACACCACCACTCCGCAAACCGGCTTTCGTGTATTGGCATCCACTACATACCCATGAACGGTACCTTCTTCCTTGGGGAGCTCACTGTTTGGCTTAGGACTTGTGCCATTATTGGCCAATGCCAACTGCGTACTCAGGATGGTTCCTGTTAGCAGAATGAAAGAACGGAAATTTTTCATAAAAGCAGTTTTAATCGTACCTGGTATCCACAGCCGTCCGGAATTCTTTAATTAAATTACGAATAATTTCGTTTGCTGGTAAAATTTCTTTTACGAGTGCACTCACCTGACCAATTTCCAATTCACCGGCATCCAAATCGCCCTCAAACATCCCCTTTTTAGCACGCGCCCTACCGAGTAATTCCTTCAATTCAGCTTCGGAAGCGCCTCTGGCTTCTGCCTCCTGCACCTGTTGGAAAAAAGCGTTTTTCAGGAGCCGAACCGGCACCAGTTTTTTGAGGCTGAGTTGGGTATCGCCTTCCTGGCTGCTAATTAAGGCCTGCTTAAAAGCGGGATGACTACTGGCTTCTTCACTGGCAACAAAACGGGTTCCCACCTGCACAGCATCTGCACCAAGAACGATGGCCGCCAGCATTTGTTGTCCGGTTGCAATTCCACCTGCTGCAATCACCGGAATTTGAACGGCATTCCGCACAGCAGGAATCAATACAAAGCTGGTGGTTTCTTCGCGCCCATTATGTCCGCCTGCTTCAAAGCCTTCTGCTACCACGGCATCACATCCCGCCAGTGCAGCTTTCTTTGCAAATTTGCTGCTGCTGACCACATGCACTACGGTAATACCCTGTGCTTTGAGTTTGGGTGTCCAGGTAGCGGGATTACCGGCCGAAGTAAAAACGATTTTCACGTCTTCTTCAATAATCAAATCAATGAGCTGATCAATATTGGGATAGAGTAAGGGAATATTTACACCAAAAGGTTTTGTGGTGGCTGCTTTTGTTTTCTGAATATGCTCGCGTAACACATCCGGGTACATACTGCCGGCACCCAGTAATCCCAATCCGCCGGCATTACTAACAGCGCTGGCTAACCGCCATCCGCTTGCCCAGATCATGCCTGCCTGAATGATGGGATATTGAATCCCAAACAAAGCGGTAATGCGGTTGTTAGAAAATTGTTGCGGCTGTTCCATTTGAATATATTACCTCTTCCCGAGATCAATCTCTGTGTTGTCTCCAATATTAAGACTGCGACTCTCTCCTCTTACTTCAGTATCAGAACCAATCAGTGATTGGGTAAGCACAATATCTTTCAGATCAGAGAAGGCACCGATAATAGAATCCTTGATGATGGAATCGGTAATGGTTACACATTCTCCGATGGCTACATTTGGTCCGATGATGCTATTGGAAATATCACAACCCGCCGCAATACTGACCGGAGGAATAATAATCGTATTCTCAAATGGTTTATCAGCAGCAATGCTTTGTCCCATTTTCTTGAGCAGCGTTGCGTTGCTGGCGAGCAGGGTTTCTTTTTTGCCGCAATCGAACCAGTTCTGCACTTTATAGGCGCGAATGACAGCACCACTGCTGATCATACATTCCAGTGCATCGGTGAGGTTGAATTCACCGTAGGAAGTGATATTGTTTTTAATATTGTTATCAAGACAGTCGAATAGAAAATGTGTTTCTCTGATTCGATAAATCCCCACCAGTGCCATATTGGATTTGGGAATCTGCGGCTTCTCCACCACTTTGGTTATTTGTCCGTCTTCATTTATTTCAGCCACACCAAAATCACGTGGATCATCCACGCGCTTCACGCCCAATAAAGAAGTTTCGGACTGAATCACTGCTTTCACATCGTACTCGCAGATACTATCACCCAATACCACGATGATTTCATCGTCCTGCACAATATCACGGGTGATGAGGATGGCATGACCGATACCCATGCGTTCATGCTGCTGCACAAAATGCGTGGTGAGATCGGGGTATTTTTCTTCAACAAAGTCCTGGATTTTATCACCGAGATAACCCACGATGAAAATAAATTCGCGGACGCCTGCATCCACCAATTGATCCACAATGATTCCAAGAATAGTTTTCCCAGCCAGGGGAATCAGCGCTTTGGGCTGGGTGTATGTATGAGGGCGCAGCTTGGTACCGGCACCTGCTACGGGAATAATCGCTTTCATCCGATTGTTTTACAGGAAAAGCCCTTTGTAACAGGCCTTAACCGGGCGTGAAAATAAGGAAAAAGGAGGAAGAGGAGACAACGGGGAAAGGGAGACAACGGTGAAAGGGGGAAGCGGTCCTTTTCTCCCCTTCCTCCTTTTCCTCCTTTGTCTCCTTTTTCTCCCCTTTCTCCCCTTTCTCCCTTATTTTTGCGGCAAATTTTGATTTCATGACCCGAGATACAGTAATATTCGACCTGATTAACCAGGAATTGGAAAGGCAGCGGCATGGTATTGAGCTGATTGCTTCAGAAAACTTTACGTCGCTGCAGGTAATCCAGGCGATGGGAAGCGTATTAACCAATAAATACGCGGAAGGCTATCCGGGGCGTCGGTATTATGGTGGTTGTGAAATCGTTGATCAGGTGGAACAGCTGGCTATTGATCGCCTTAAACAAATTTTCAACTGCGAATACGCCAACGTACAACCGCACAGTGGTGCACAGGCCAATGCAGCCGTGATGCTTGCTATTCTGCAGGCAGGTGATAAAATACTCGGACTCGATCTCAGCATGGGCGGACACCTTACCCACGGATCGGGTGTGAATTTCAGTGGTAAATTGTACCAGCCCCTTTTCTACGGTGTGGAAAAAGAAACCGGTCTGGTTGATTATGCCATGCTGGAAAAAGTGGCGCGTGAAGAAAAACCCAAACTGATTATCTGTGGTGCCTCTGCTTACAGCCGCGATTGGGATTATGCCCGCATCAGAAAAGTGGCCGATGAAATTGGTGCTTTTGTATTGTGTGATATGGCGCACCCGGCGGGACTCATCGCCAAAGGCCTCCTGAGCTCTCCTTTTGAACATTGTCATATTGTTACGTCTACTACCCATAAAACATTACGCGGACCAAGAGGCGGTATCATTCTGATGAAATCGGATTTTGAAAATCCATTCGGACTGAAAGATCCAAAAGGAAATATCCGCATGATGAGTAACCTGCTGGATATGGCGGTTTTCCCTGGTACACAAGGCGGACCGCTGGAGCATGTGATTGCAGCAAAAGCGGTGGCATTCGGTGAAATCCTCAGCGATTCCTTTACCGTTTATGCCAAACAGGTAATTGAAAATGCACAGGCCATGTCAACTGCATTGGTAAATCGCGGGTACCAGATCATCAGCAACGGAACCGATAACCACCTGATGCTGATTGATCTGCGCAATAAAAATATCAGTGGTAAAAAAGCCGAGCAGGTATTGGGCAAGGCTGATATCACCCTGAATAAAAACATGGTTCCCTTTGATGATAAATCAGCCTTTGTAACATCCGGAATTCGGGTAGGCGTTCCCGCTATTACCAGCCGGGGTATGAAAGCATCTGATATGGAATTTGTGGTAGATGCGATCGACACCGTATTGATGCATGCCGATGATGAAACCAAACTGGAAGCGGTAAAGAAAAAGGTGAACGAGTTCATGCAGCAGTTTGTGCTGTATCCGGAATTAGGATAATACCATGCAACGAAATTTTGTAAAAGCGACTCAATGAGTCGCTTTTTTGTTGTAAATTAAAAGTACTTCATCACCCTAATATTACACCCAAATGAACCCGATCCTCTTACTGATCTGGAGTTTCCTGTTTGCACCGGAATTCCAGACAGAAAAAAAACTCTTCGCCCTGCAGGAAGGAGAAACCATCGTCTACAATGAATCCCGCTTACTGGTGGGCGGTAATGCATCCGCTTATACCATCGTTACCAAAATCAAGGGAAAGTTTTACATCAACACGGAGAAAGGCAGAACCGGTCCGCTGGATAAGTTGCCGGAGGACCTGTTGCCTAAAGGAGGATTGTCTTCCAGTTCCATGCAACAATTTCAGGAAACAAAAGGGCAACCTGAAATGGGCTATACGTCTGATGGCAGAATGCAAATCAAACTGGGTGGCAAACTGGTGGGCACCCTGGAGCCGGGAGAAATACCAGCGGCTGTGGCAGAAGATCCGGTAAAAAAAAGAGTGGCTTTTATATCTATGAAAACTGATGATAACACCGGCGGCATGAATAGCACCGTGCATCTGCCCGGAGGCAAAAAAATTCAACTGCCCGGTGTGGTAATGAGTAAGATTCTTGTAAATCCGGTTACCGGCGCTTTTTTATTTGAAACCATGGATGCCAATATGCAAAAGGTATATTATACCGAGGCGGGCAGCAAGGTTGGTCCCTATGGCAATTATGCCCAGGCATACGACCTCAATGGCAGCTCGGTAATAATAATGGATCCTGATCAGCAGACTGATGCTCAGAAAGTGTACCGCGACGGGAAATCACTTTACACCCTGAAGCGCCTCAATTCCAGCGCCTCCTACATCTTTAATGCGGATGCCAGCAAGTACGCCGAAATCAATTACAAAGGCATCAATTTTTCGGATGGCAAACTGATTGAACGTGCTTTTGTTCCGACAGTTGAAACAAAAGGTGGTTCAAGCACACTGCATTATTTGCAGGTGAATGCTTCCAAAGAGGTAGTGCTAAGCAGTGTTGCATGGTAAGATGCCTGCTCATACTACTGTTTCTGCCGTTTGCGTTGTTAGCTCAGCGCCATACAGATCCGGAATTCCGGGAAGCTGCTGCAAAAGCCAGGCAGTGGATGCAGCAGGAAGGACAGGGATGGGATGCTTTACGCAAAGCGGGATATGATCCGGCCTTCGCTAAAGCCATCATCTATCCTGAATTGCTACGCTATTCGCAGTTCCGCGATCAGTTGGAAACCATTGCGCTACAGGTCCTGTATATTCAGTTGGGGCCTGCCTATGCAGATTTCTCGATCGGGCCTTTTCAGATGAAACCCAGTTTTGCATCCCGACTGGATGAGTTGCAGGAGAACGAACCGAATCGGGAGAAAAGAATTGCAGCGTTGACAACCACAGCCGGACAGTTTGCGTATCTGAGAAATTTTCTTACTGCCATGGATAAACGATATGAGAGTAAGAGATGGTCGTCTACTGCAGAGAAATTACGATTTTATGCGGCGGCATACAATGTGGGTTTTCATCGCAGTTATGAAGGTATTGTTAAGAGTGCGGATCAGGCTCAATTTAAACTTACCGAATGGAGCAGGAAAACTTATAGGTACATGGATCTCGCCCTGGCCTTTTATCAGGAGGAGCTGCAAGCCGGCAATTAGCAATTTCTATATCTTTACGTCCATCAATCAGACAACTATATGATTCAACGTATACAATCGGTTTGGCTGGCACTGGCTGCCATTTGTGGATTCGCGATGGCGAAAGTGCCTTTGTTTGCAGCTACTTTACAGGATGGTACCGTGCGGCATTTTCTGGCAACGGAAAGCCTGCTTTCTTTTGCACTGGCCATTGGCATTGCGGTATTATCCACCGTTACGATTTTTCTGTTTAAAGACAGAAAGACGCAAACCAAACTGGTTTGGATTGGCATTTTATTGTCCGCGGTGGTAATTGGTTTGCAGGTGTACTCGGTAGAAGGTTTTAAGACATCTGTGAATATGACGCAGGGCACTTACCAGTGGGGCGGACTGTTGCCTATTGCGATGCTGATTTTTCTGTTCCTTGCTGCCAGCGGTATTCGTAAAGATGAGAAACTCATTAAAAGTCTGGATCGGCTCAGGTAAGAAACTTAGCCGTCCGGCTTTCTTTATTTTTTTTGAGTCCGGATGGCAGTCCCGCATATACCAATTCTCCCCCACCATCACCGGCTTCAGGTCCGAGATCGATTACCCAATCGGCAGATTTGATTACATCTGTATTGTGTTCGATAACGAGGATGGTATGTCCCTGATTAACCAGTGCATTAAAGGAAGCGAGGAGTTTTTTGATATCATGAAAATGCAGTCCGGTTGTGGGCTCATCAAAAATAAAGAGAATATGTCCCTGTGCGCGTCCTCTTCCCAGAAAGGAAGCCAGTTTCACTCTTTGGGCTTCTCCACCGGAGAGGGTGTCGGATGACTGGCCGAGTTTTACATAACCCAATCCCACATCACTCAATGCCTTGATTTTATTGACCACATCTTTTTCTTTGGCAAAGAATTCGAGGGCTTCGTCCACACTCATCTGCAATACATCGTGGATGTTTTTTTCCTGATAGGTTACTTCGAGTACTTCTTCTTTAAAGCGTTTACCACCGCATACATCGCAGGTAAGATGCACATCGGCCAGGAATTGCATTTCAACAATTTGTTCGCCTTCTCCCTTGCAGGCGTCGCATCGTCCGCCGTCGACATTGAAAGAAAAATGTTTGGGTTGAAATCCGCGCATTTTACTAAGTGGTTGTGATGCGTAGAGATCCCTGATTTCATCATAGGCCTTGATATAGGTAACCGGATTGGAGCGCGATGATTTTCCGATTGGATTCTGATCTACCAGTTCAATTTGCGTTACAAAATCTATATCACCTTCCAGAGATTTGTGCATGCCCACTTTATCGGCCGATTCTCCTTTTATTTTTTGGAGTCCGGGGTAGAGAATCTGTTTTACCAGGGTTGTTTTTCCACTTCCACTCACACCGCTCACCACTGTGAAAATACCCAGAGGAAATTCTACATTAATATTTTTGAGGTTATGCTGCCGTGCCCCCATAACCGAAATTGAGCGCGTCCATTTTCTGGTTTGCGCCGGCGGATCAATGGTGAGCTGGCCTTTGAGGTATTGTCCGGTTAAACTTTTTTTATTCGCGATGAGTTGCTCATAATTTCCGGCCGCCACTACTTCACCGCCGAGGTGGGAGGCAAGCGGACCCATATCGATGATATAATCCGCTTCGCGCATCATCATCTCATCGTGCTCAACTACTACTACCGTGTTTCCCAGATCGCGTAGGTTTTTTAATACGCCGATAAGCCGTTCGGTATCGCGGGAATGTAATCCAATCGAAGGTTCATCGAGGATATAGAGCGAATTGGTGAGATTGGAACCCAGGCTGCGGGTCAGTTGAATCCGCTGGCTTTCGCCACCACTGAGGGAATTGGCGAGGCGGGATAGGGTCAGGTAACCAAGTCCCACTTCCATTAAGGTGCCGATTCGTGTTTCTACTTCCAGCAGAATCCGTTTGGCAACCTGGCGATCATAGTCGGACAATTTTAGTTTACTAAACCATTGTTGCAGATCGCGCACCGGCAGTTCACAGAGTTCACCAATATGTTTATCGCCAATTTTTACATAGAGTGCTTCTTTTCTAAGGCGATAACCTCCGCAATCGGTACAGGTGGTTCGGCCGCGGTAACGTGATAACAATACACGGTACTGTACCTTATAGAGGTTCGCTTCCACTTCACGGAAAAAATCATCGATTCCCAATGCGGGTGAAATGCCTTTCCAGAGTTGACGGTATTGTTCTTTGCTGAGGTCGGCAATGGCTTTATGAATGGGGAATCCGGTTGCTTTGGATGCTTTTACAAACTGTTCTTTCCACCAGCCGAGTTTTTCGCCTTTCCAGGGAGCAACGGCTCCTTCGTATACACTTAAACGTTTGTCGGGGATAACAAGGTCTTCATCAATGCCGAGGACCTGACTGAAGCCTTCGCAGGTGGGACAGGCACCAAAGGGGTTGTTGAAGGAAAATAGATTGGGAACAGGTTCTTCGAAGAGGATGCCATCGAGTTCAAAGCGGTTGGAGAATTGAAGATGTTTAGCACCATCCACCTGTAATTCAACTTTGCCTTCACCTTCATAAAAAGCCGTTCCGATGGAATCGGCCATCCGATGCAGGTCTTCTTCTTCAAATGTTTTTACCACGAGGCGATCGATCAGCAGGTAGACCGGTTTTTTTGGGGAGGGCTTCCAGGGTTTGCCGCCTCCTTCCTGAAAGGATTCCAGCAGGTCTTCTATCCGGAGGATTTCGCCGTCGAATAAGCGGCTGAATCCTTTTTGCAGCAGGATATTCAACTCTTCGGGAACCGATCGGTTGGCATGCAGGAGAAAAGGCACCAATACCAGCACTTTGGATCCTTCGGGTAATTGCTGAATAGCTTCCACCACATTGCTGACATCGTCTTTACGGACAAGCTTACCCGAAATCGGGGAAATGGTTTTGCCGACACGAGCGAAAAGCAGGCGGAGATAATCGTAGATTTCGGTCATACTGCCCACGGTGGATCGGGGGGTGCGGGTGATTACCTTTTGTTCGATGGCGATAGCGGGACATAATCCCTTTATATAATCGACATCGGGTTTATTCATCCGCATCAGGAACTGGCGGGCATAGGCGCTGAGGCTTTCGGCATAGCGGCGTTGTCCTTCTGCGAAGAGGGTATCAATGGTGAGCGAGCTCTTACCGGAGCCGGAAACACCGGTTACTACTACCAGTTTATTCCGGGGGATGGTAACATCTACATTCTTTAGATTGTGAACACGAGCACCTTTTATATATATATCCTGTGAGAGTGTATCGACAGAGCGGGAAGCTGATTTCATAGAAAAGCAAATTTACGATACAGGAAAACATCCCCGGAAATAAATAGTTTAGGGCGAAATCTGCCTTTTTAGCCGTTCCGTATATTGTGTTTAAGTAAATCTATTTAGACAATCAGCCGGTAATTTTCGATAAATGGAAAATAATTTTAACAACCTCTTGTTTATTCGAAGAAATTATTATTTTTATTATGTAATCAATCCAGTAACAAAAACCATCAAACGCACGCCTATCGTAGATTTACTACTACAATCGTAATTTTCCCAAATCCAAATAACCAATATCCCATTTAATACTAAAACCGTAGATGTTTATGAAATCACATTGCGTTAAAACAGACAATGAACTAATCCATATGTTTATGGATGGTGACATGCCCGCTCTTGAAACCCTTATCCTCCGTCACAAAGACAAATTGTACACGTCCATTCTTTTCCTGGTGAAAGACAAATATCTGGCCGAAGATATTTTTCAGGATGTACTCATTAAAATTATTGACACCCTGCGTGCTGGCAGGTACACCGAAGAAGGAAAATTCCTTCCCTGGGCTATGCGGATTGCGCACAATCTCTGTGTAGATCATTTCAGAAAAGTGAAGCGTTCACCTGCCATCAAAACAAGTGATGACCGCGACATTTTTGAAGTAATCAATTTCACTGAAGATGGTGCGGATGTTAAGATGATGAAGCGCCAGAGCCATGATCGGGTACGTCAGATGCTGGATCGTTTACCGGAAGATCAGCGTGAAGTAATCATTCTTCGTCATTATGCAGAATTGAGTTTTAAAGAGATTGCAGCATTAACCAATTGCAGCATCAATACTGCATTGGGACGGATGCGTTACGGACTGATAAATCTGCGTAAGATGATGACAGAAAAAAACATTGCGCTTTAATATTTTCTGTTTTTAATAATTTTTTAAACAAGTATACTGAACCGAATCAATTTTACACTGTAATATTGCTACGTAAAACGACGATGATTCCATCAAACATAATGTCATTCTGTAGCTCCCTCTGACATCTCAAATGTTTCGCTTGCCAGCCAGAAGGCTGTTACAGAATGACGCCTAACTAAAGCCCTCTTTCCCGAGGGCTTTTTTCTTTTCCTCCTTTTCACCCGACCGGTGGCACCCGACCGGTGGCACCCGACCGGTGGCACCGGTCGGGTGAAAAGGAAAACCTGCAAAGAACCTCAACACGTGAGCAAAGCTGCCTGATTTAGAGAGTATTAACCGGATCAGATAAGTTTAATTGAAATTATTTGCGATTTTTTGCCGGATTATGCAACTATTTGTCGGAGAATTTGGTTAATTTTCAGTACTGCTAGTCACTGAGAAGAATTTTGCTGCCGACCAACCCGCACCCCCTCTGTAGAACGGATCTGTTCCGTTATCCGCAGCATTCCTCCTGTATCTCGCAGACAGAATAACTAATCAACGCTTTCATTACAACTAAACACTGCTTTATGAACCCAAAAAAAAGTTCGAAACTTCGGAACTGGAAGAAGCTTCTTCTTGGCCTTACGCTACAGCTCTTTGCAATGGCGGTTATTGGTCAGGTACGAATCTCCGGCACAGTAACCGATGAAAACGGCCAGGCCCTGCCTTCCATTTCGGTACAGGTGCGATCCACCACTGCCGGTGCAACAACAGATGAAAATGGGGTGTACACCATTACCAGCGATTTAAAACCAGGCCGCTATGTGCTGGAATTTTCCGGTATTGCTTTCAGAACGATCACACAGAACCTGACGATCACAGAAGCTACTACCTACACGTTGAATGCCAGCCTTCGATCCGATGCCACCAATATGGATGAGGTAATCGTAACAGGAACTTCCCTGGGTACTACCAAAAGACAACTTGGAAACTTCGTAGCTACGGTAAAGGGCGATGAACTCACCAAAGGCGCCACTGGAAACGTATTGGCTGCCATGCAGGGTAAAACGCCCGGTGCACAAATCATTCAGAACAGTGGTGATCCGGGTGGAAGTATTTCCGTTCGTCTGAGAGGAACCAGTACCATTAACGGATCAAGTGAGCCATTGTATATCGTAGACGGTGTTATAGTAAGTAATAGTGCCAGAAGGGTAACCAATACCCAGGATGCCTATGACGGACTTATTTCACCTGCCCCTAACCGTTTGGTTGATATCAATCCGGCAGATATTGAGCGGGTTGAAATTCTGAATGGTGCTGCAGCTGCTGCCATCTACGGCAGCCGGGCAAATGCGGGTGTGGTTCAAATTTTTACCAAACGCGGTAGTACAGGAGCGCCGGTGGTAAACTTTAATACATCGGTTAATTTAAACCAGCTCCGCAAGGATGTTGGTTATAATAAAGCGCCAACCAAATTTGGCGGACCAACAGATGGACCGGGTGCAGAAACACAGGATATTCTGTTAACCGGACTAACCAATACAACTAATGTAACCCGCTACAACTACTGGGATTATATTTTCCGTGATGGAATCGGCACGGATAATAATATTTCTGTGCGCGGCGGAAAAGACAAGACCAAATATTTCATGTCGGCTTCGCATATGTACAATCAGGGTATTATCAAGAATACCGATTTTCAGCGATTCAGTTTCAGAGCCAATATTGATCAGGAAATTGCCAAATGGGTAAGCGTTAATGTGGGACTGAATTATGTGAACAGTCTGGCGAATGAAAAACCGGATGGCAACTCCTTCTTCTCTCCTATCAACAGTGTCACCATCATTGGTAATTTTCATGATATCTGGCAGCGGGATGCAAATGGTAACCTGCAGGCAGTGGGCGAAAGGGGACGGATCAATCCCGTTAGTATCATAGAGGATATCAAACAACGGAATCAAACCAACCGCATCATCAGTTCACTGGGATTGAAATTGAAACCACTGAAAGATCTTACAATTGATTATACAATGGGGATTGACAATATTGCCCAGGTTGGAACCACTTATATTCCTCCCTATACCTATAATGCGAGTCCGGGTTTCTGGGGCGGAGGTCCATCACTTGATCCTGCTCAGAATGGGTATGCTTCGGTAGGTAATAACCAGCAGTTCCTTATCAACCACGAGATCAATGCAACGCTGAATAAAAACATTACGGATGATTTCAATTCCACCACACAGGTGGGATACTCCTTACAATACGAGCGAACCAATTATTCGGTTGCACAAGGCCGTGGGTTGGCTCCTTTTGTTCAAACAGTAGGAGGTGCCAGTACAGTATTACCCGGTGTGGATGCACGTTCTGAGATCTCCATCTCCGGTGCTTATCTGCAACAAAACTTTAAGTTTAGAAACAGGTACTTTCTAACAGCAGCGGGAAGGGTGGATGGTTCCTCCGTATTTGGGGAAGACCAGCGCAATCAGTTCTACCTGAAACTCAGTGGCTCGTATGTAATGAGCGATGAAAATTTCTGGGAGAAACTGGGACTGGCTAAAACCTGGAACTATTTCAAATTACGTGCGGCATATGGTGAGAGTGGCAACCTGACTGGTATTGGTGCATACGATAGATTTAATACATACTCTGCAGGGCCACTGGTGGGTAGAACCTCATTGATGTCCCGTTCTCAATTAGCAAACACGAATATGCAGCCGGAGGTACAGAAAGAGTTGGAGATCGGAACAGATATGGCCTTCTTTGATAGCCGTTTGAATATTACGTTCAACTGGTATAACAAAAAAGTATCCCAATTACTGATCGGCCGATTTATTGCACCATCCACCGGTTATAGCAGTTTACTGGACAATGTGGGTATGGTTCGTAATAAGGGAATTGAACTGATGATTGGAGCTACGCCAATAAAAAGCAAAAACTTCCGCTGGGATGTGGATGTGATTTATAACCGTAACCGCAACCGGGTAGAAGAAATTCCACAGGGACTTATTCAATTCAATCTTCCTGCAGGATCAGTATCCCTGCTTAGAGGTGCACCCATTGGTGTATTTTATGGATTCTTCTTTGCGAAAGATGAAAACGGAAACGAAATCAAAAATGCAACAGGCATACCTGTTCAGGAAAGAGGCGTTCAAAATAATCCGCAGTCTTATACTACACAAAGAGGGGCGGATGGTTTGCCAACAGGAACTCCATTAAGAAAAATCATTGGCGATCCCAATCCTGATTGGACCGGAACTATGGTGAACACCTTTGAGTACAAAAAACTTTCCCTGCGTGTTCAACTGGATGCTGTTCAGGGAGTGGATGTATTCAATGCCGATTTCCGTACCCGCCAGGGCGTAGGTAACGGTGCAGAATTTGCAGAAAAAGAACATCGCGGTTTAATTCCAAGAGGATATATCAGTGGTGTGTATGCCATTGAAGAGTGGAGAATTGATGATGGAAGTTTTGTAAAACTGCGGGAAATCTCTTTGAGTTATAGTTTGGGCAAAATCAATAAAGTGATCAGTGATCTGCGCTTAGGCTTCTCCGGCAGAAACCTGATCAGCTGGGACAATTATAAAGGATTTGATCCGGAAACCAATGCAGGTGGAGGCAGCAATATTGCCCGCGGTATTGATTTTGGAAACGTACCCATTCCAAGAACATTTGCCTTTAATGTAAGTGCAAAATTCTAGTGACTAACCTCCAAATTAAATGTATGAAACAATATAATAGTAAATTTTTACTGCTTGCAACACTGGCACTAAGTTTGGCTAGTTGCAGCAAGAATTTCGATGACCCCAGTGCAACTCCTAATAATAATGCGCTAAGCACTTCAACAGGTTTAACAGGTGTAGCGGTTGGTGTGCAAAAGCAATACAGTGTAGGCCGCCAATCTGCACTCTATAACCTGGTAACCGCCAATGGATTTACCAGTTTTGAGTTGAGTTTGCGCAACGAAGGAAATGTGGATGAGTTTAATTTATCAAAAGGTGGAATTAACGTAGATGGTAACAATGGTGTCCTTGGCAATCTTTGGACCAGTAGTTTGAAAGTAATTTTCGATGCAAACAATGTCATTGACAATGCTCCTAAACTGGGTGACAAAAATTATGCATCCGGATTAATCGCCTATGCCTCAATTTTTAAAGCGCTTGCATTGGGAAATCTGGCCATGTTTTGGGAGCAGGTTCCTGAATCAATAGGAACAAATGTGAGCTTTGTTGACAGAGAAGAGGGATTTGCGCAGGCAATCGAAACGATTGACGCAGCGTTGGCAGCCATCGCAGCAAATCCAATCAGCAATCAGTTTTTAGCAAACATTCCTGCAGGCATTGAAATTCCCAATACCCTACAGGCATTGAAAGCACGCTACTCATTATTTACAGGCAATTTTCCGGCGGCACTAACCGCAGCCAATGCGGTTAACCTGACATCGAAGAGCACCATGAATTTTGATGCCATCTCTCCAAATCCGGTTTTCAATGTAGCAACTGCCACCAACAATGTTTTCCAGGTAATTGATTCTACTTTTGGATTACCGGAAGCATTAAGACCGGATATGTCGGATGGTCGTCTGGCATTTTATATGAACCTGAATACCACCATCGCTCCCCGCTGGAGAATCAAAGGATTCGGAGCTGATCTGGCTACTCCCTGGGCAATATATGTTCCTGGTGAGATGACGCTCATCAAAGCCGAAGCACATGCCCGTGCGGGAGCCGCAAGTTTGCCGGATGCGATTACAGAACTCAATAAAATCCTTACCAAAACAAGTGCTACTGATCCATTTGGAATTGGCGCCAATCAGGGCCCCTATGCCGGTGCTGTAACACAAGACGCAGTGCTGACTGAAATCTATCGTCAACGTGCACTCGAATTATACATGCAGGGATTCAAGTTGGAAGACATGCGGCGGTTTAATCGGTCGAATGAACCGAACGTAGAAAAGAAAAGGAATTTCTTCCCTTATCCGTTCAGGGAAAGAGATAATAATCCGAATACCCCGGGCGATCCGAATTTTTAGCATTCAGTTGGTTATTAACTATAGGTCAGGCTCTTTGCAGTAAGAAAAAAGGCCGTCTCTCCGGAGGCGGCCTTTTAAGTTTTTATTGTTTGCTGAAGGCGTCCAATCCGCATTGCAGCCAATCTGCATATTCTTTGGAATCGGGGGTATAACCCACCGGCTGACTCATCAGTTTTTCATCCGGAGAAAGCACCACATACCAGGGTTGTGAGGCATTCTTGAAATTCTCTGTCTGGAAGGTGACGAATTTATCTCCGATGGTTTTGATTTCTTTCTTAACGCCTTTCTCATTTGTGTAGATGAACTGTTCCTTATCCGGCAATGCTTTCCGGTCATCCACATAAAGCGATACCAGGATATATTTTTCCATCAGTGCTTTTACATCGGCATCGGGCCAAACATTTTCTTCCATGCGTCGGCAATTGACACAGGCCCATCCGGTAAAATCGATCAGCAATGGTTTGTTCAATTGTTTGGATAAAGCCAGGGCTTTTTCATAATCGTTTACGATAATGGTTTCTTCGTGTTTGTAAACGCTATAGGTAAGTGGTGGTGGAAATCCGCTTAAGAGTTTCAGGTTGGCATAGGGAGTGTTGGTGAGTCCGGGTATTAGGTAGAGGGTGAAAACCGCAAACAGGAAACCAAATAGCTTTCTGGTGGTGCCGAGTTTCTTAACCGGACCCTCATGCGAAAACCGAAGTAAGCCAAACAGATAGAGCGTGGTGAGCACACCGATGATGATCCAGATACCAAAGAAGACTTCTCTTTTCAGGATGCCCCAATGCATTACGAGATCGGCATTGCTCAGGAATTTGATGGCGAGGGCCAGTTCCACAAAACCCAGTACGATTTTAACTGTGGTAAGCCATCCCCCTGATTTAGGGATAGCGTTCAGCCAGTTCGGGAAAAGGGCAAATAAGGCGAAGGGCAGGGCGAGAGCGAGACCAAATCCGCCCATACCAACCGTAAGCTGCATGGCTCCGCCATTGGTGGACAGTGAACCTGCCAGGAGTGATCCGAGGATTGGTCCGGTACAGCTGAAAGAAACCAGGGCAAGGGTCAGGGCCATGAAAAATATACCGATGCCGCCGCCAACGCCGGATTTGGAATCGATGGTATTGGACAAACTGCTGGGCAGCGTGATTTCAAAGAGTCCGAAAAAGGAAAGGGCGAAGACTACGAAAATCACGAAGAAGAGCAGGTTGAGCCAGACATTGGTGGAGATATTATTTAAGATTTCGGGGTTGATGCTGTCCAGAAAATGGAAGGGAATGGAGAGCAGGATATAAATCAGGAAGATAAAAAACCCGTAGAGCAGGGCGTTTCCGACACCTTTTCTGCGATCCTGTGATTTTTTGGTAAAAAAGGAAACGGTGAGCGGGATCATCGGGAATACGCAGGGAGTAAACAGGGCGATTAATCCGCCGAGGAAACCCAGGATAAAAATATTGAGGAGTCCGCTTTCGCTTGCGGTGGCCACACCTGAGCCTCCGCAATCGGCGGCGGGCTGATCCAGCTGGATGGCGGATCGTTTGATCTGGTTTTGGGTTCCTTCGGTGGCTTTAAGTGTGGATAGGGCCAGTTGTCCATTGGCCTGCACTTCGAACCGAAAGGGGACTTCTTCGGGCCCGATGATTTCTTCCCCTTTTAACGCCATGAACAGGATGGATCCTTTGATTAGCTGAATACCATCGAGCCTGTTTAACGGGATTTTTATTTCGAGTTCCTTTTCGAAATAGGGGATTCGGGCGTTTTCGAACAGGGGTTCGGGTTGGTTTTGGAGGGCCCCGATTTCGATGGGCTGGCCCATTTTGGAGAGCCAGGCAGAATCGGCAACGATACGGGTATTGGGTTGATCGTCGGTGGCGGTGAGGGAATAGAGTTTCCAGCCGGGAGCGATACTGGCTTTGAGTATGAGCTCGGAGCCGCTGGGGGAACTGACGCTGCTAAAGGTCCATTGCACCGGGGATTGGGTTTCCTGTGAAAACAGGGTTAACTGCAGCAGAAGGGTACTGAGCAACAGGCAAAAACGATTAAACATAACCGACCAGGGTTTGGGAGTGAAAAAAGAAACGAGTTCGGTTGGAACTCGTTCAGACTATGGGTATTGGCGGGAATTAACCGCCTAATGCTACTTTAAAATTGACAGTGGAAGGAGGCAGACATTCTTTATCGTTGCAAACCATGAATTCTACTTTACCTGCCAGGGTTGGTTTTGCTTTGCCTTTCACTTTCACGACCTGAACAAAATCCACTTTTTTCTCGTAGTACCGAACTTCGGATCCGAAGGCTTCTTCGTAGATTTTTTTCATTTTACCCACTTCTTTCACTTTGCCATCGAAGCTGATGAGGGGGTTTTTGGTAAAATCGAAGGTGGTGGATACGGGGCCATCGCCACCGTCCTGCGCATACATATGAAAATTTCCACCGATGTCGGCGGTGATGCGTACTTCGTAGGTATTATCTGAAATCTTTTTGGATTCGAAGGTCCAGCGAACCTGTTTTTCACTTTGTGCGAAGGTGGCTGTAGCCAGCACCATAACCAACAAGGAGAGTAACATTTTTTTCATGGTACAAAATTGAATGAAAAATTTCAAATGTTATGTTAACCAAGTCACACAAGAAGCCAAAAACGTCAGATATATGTTAGAACGATGTTAGAGAGGTGTCAGATATATGTCAGAACATTTGTCTGACACCTATACCAACACCTGTCTGACACTTAATAGAGATTCGATCACGAGGCGGCCATCGGTATTGCCGAGGGCAAGGGAGGTGGCGCGTTCGGGGTGCGGCATCATACCGAATACATTCCCCGATGCATTCCGGATACCCGCAATATTGCGGAGCGCTCCATTGGGATTGGCTGCAGCCGTCAGCTCACCGCCCGCATCGCAATAGCGGTAAATCACCTGGTTATTGGCTTCCAGCTGATCAAGGGTTGCTTCATCGGCGAAATAACGGCCTTCACCATGCGCAATGGGAATTTTCAGGGCCTGATCGGACCCCGCTCCTTTTATAAATACATTTTTACAGATAAACTGCTGATTGGCATTTCGCAATAATACACCGGGTAAGAGGTGCGCCTCGCAAAGAATCTGGAAGCCATTACAAACTCCCAGCACTTTACCCCCGCGGTTGGCAAATTCAATTACACTCTGCATCATCGGGCTGAAACGGGCCACTGCACCACAACGCAGGTAATCGCCATAGGAAAATCCACCGGGCAGAACAATGCAATCCTCGGTTGAAAAGGCCGACAGGTCGCGGTCTTTGTGCCAAAGCATGATCACTTCCTGTCCGAGGTCATTTTGCAGAGCATCCTGCATATCGCGATCGCAATTGGAACCGGGGAAAACAACTACACCAAACTTCATGTAAGTGGATTTAAAGCGCAAAACTAAGATAATTCGCCGCCACAACAAAGGCAAAGAGGATCCAGTGTAAAACCAGGGGAAACAATTTGCGCTCAGGATAATAAAAAGCAGCGGCATGAAAACAGGCAATCGGGATTACACTCAGCATCCAGTGCTGGTAATTTTCACCCGGATTCACCAATATAACAATGAGTCCGACCAGCATAATCACCAGTAACAGACTCCAGATTTTGCGCACCTGGATCAGCATTTTATTCAGGTTATCCTGCACAAAATAGGCACCTACCAGAAAAGGCACCACCAATAATAACATCCCGCCGGTAGTCCAGAGTGATGCCGGCAATTTGGGCAGGTGAAACTGGATGGAAGGCAGCAATTCCTCCGGTTTCCAGTTATCCGTCAGGTACATCACGACCATCAAAAAATAAAAAGGCGCCAGAAAACCGATCAGTGCCACCACGAACTCTCCTATCCGAAGCGGTCGGGTTATAAAAATGCCCAGTACCACCATCACCACAAATCCAATGGAAGGCGTATACAGCAGTGGCAGCACCCCCACCAGCAGGCAGGTATTAAAAATCGCCCCCATGGCCCGGGTATTATTGTACCACCTGACCATTCCGTACCAGATCCAGATCAGGCAGAAATTAACCAGCAGGGTGCTGGAAAACTGGTTCCATTCGGGCAACAGGGAACTTACGAGCAAAAAGGACATCCCAAACAGGTAATTGGGTTTGGGCAACAGTTTTACATTATTGGCAATCCGGTTGAGCAGGCTTGCCTGTACATACAGTAGCAAAAAAGCCAGTAGTGCATAAAAATACCCCTGCTTCCCAAAAACGGGCGCAAGGGTATTCAGTAATAACCGATAGAGATAATTATCATCCTCCTGCCGCAAAGGAGCGGCGGAATGCAGGAATATGGGAAATTTCAGAATCAGGGCATAAATAAGCAAAACGAATGCATTCCCTGGATTCTTTTGCCGGAAAACTCCTATCACTATGGCATGGTTTATTAAAAGTCAACCCTGGCGAAGCACAGGTAATTCCTGTACAAACAGGGTATGATAATCTGCCTCGCACTTACCTGCTTCGCGAATCTTGGCATGAAATCGTACCCTTTATCCAGGTTTTTCAATGTCGGATATCGTGTTATTTTACCCGCCGGGTCAAGGCTTTGGTCAGTTAAAACGAATGTCCGCCTTTCGAAAGTATTAAAAAGAAAGTGTACTTCTCCACCTGTATTCATATTTCCGTAAGAAATCATGTTATCGCTTTCGTCATCAAACTGATTTTTGGTGATCACATTGCTCCATTCGACGTTATCGTTCGGACCAAAAGACAGCACCAGTACATTCTCCGCAAAATAGCGGTTCTGCATATTGTTATTCCAGCCATAGCGGTTCCAGGGCATGCCATAGGGAGAGTATATCGGCGACCAGTACCCGTAATTCATGGGGCTCATCCACGGATTGCCAAAGCCCATATAATCCCATCGATTAAAACTATTATTCCGCGATGTCGTATAAAGCGATTCACTCACAATTACAAACCCTCCGTCTTTCCGCGTGAAAATATTTTTAATAAAGAAATCGTTGAAAGCGGATTTTTTATTGGCATCGGTGCCCTTGGCCATCACCCGTAACTCATCATTAAATACCATGGCCGTATCCATCACTTTGGTATGGGCGCCTTTATCCCATTTTACCAGGTATAGCCCCTCCATATTACCCCTTTTCTGCCGGGAGAAGAAGGAAGCCATCAGGATCCGGTTATTGTTATTATCGATTTTCAGCAGGAGATTATCCAGAATCATTTTACCGATTTCCACCTTGCGGATACTGAAACCCAGTGAATCGGGGTGTTTGACCAGCATGGAAACCCCGGCAATAAAATCGGAATTATTGCCTGCCCGGATAAATTTCGCCACCACCAGTTCGCCGGCATTACTTAAATGAAAATCAGAAAAATAATCCCCTTTTTCGTCCATGGCCACTTCACTGAAATTGCGGGTAATCAGTTTCAGATCGGCATCATAAAGAAAGGAGGTGATGAAGAACCGGCGTGGATTGCTGCTGTTCACTTTAAACAGCATGAGTTTTTGTTTGTCATCGCTGTTTACAACCGTGTAAATCTTGTTGCTGGAAGAATAGCCGATTTCCGTAGTATCCAGGGTGATGGGGTTAGCCAGGGGTTTTCCGCCTGCCCCGATAGCTACATAATCACAATACACAATTCGCTTTTTCTGGTACTGATAGAAAAACAGGACCTTATCCGGATACGTGATATAATCCACATTGATAATGCGCTCTGGCATAAAATCCATACTAACCTGCTGCTTCAGCTTCATCTCCTCATCATAGATGGAAATCGCATGCTCCGAACGGTTATTCTTATAGATCAGCACATCGCCATCAATCTTTCCCAGGATTTCAAAGGAGGTGCGGCGGGTATCCTCCTTTTCCGGTTCGGTATATACTATCCGCGGGGCCTGGGCGTTTACTCCTATGAAGGCAAACAAAAAAAAGCCGACAATAACAAGCTTGAGTTTCATTTCGTACGCTTTAGTTAAAGGTAATATCCAATGCATATAATTAGGAGACAATTTTACACATCAGTCGGTTGTTTATGTTCACAACATAAACATAAGGTATGAATATTTTAACTATACCTTTGCAAGACAGCCGGAATAAAACCCGGCTTATTCTGAATACCAGTTGGGGTAAAAACCCCGGCGCAATAGTCCAACTGTGGGAAAAAATTTAGACAAAGTCTCCCTTGGAGGCCTGCTAATCGCCTTAGGAATTATTTACGGTGACATCGGTACTTCTCCTCTTTACGTATTTAATGCGATCATATCCGGACGGGAAATAACCGATGACCTGATCCTTGGCTCCTTATCCTGTATCATCTGGACCCTCACCCTGGTTACCACGGTAAAATATGTGTGGCTGGTGCTGCGTGCCGATAACCGGGGAGAAGGGGGAACCTTTGCCCTTTATGCCCTGGTACGCAGACGAAAAAAATGGCTGGTATTGCCGGCCATGATCGGCGGCGCTTCGCTGATGGCGGATGGAATCATCACCCCTCCCATGACCATCACCTCCTCCATTGAGGGTTTGCGCGAATTACCGGTTTTCCATGAATTACAGACATCCACCATCGTCTATATTGTACTGGCCATCATATCGGCCTTTTTCTTTATGCAGCAGTTTGGGACTGCATCCATTGGTAAGCTATTTGGTCCCATTATGCTGATCTGGTTCACGATGCTGGGTATTCTCGGACTGATGCATATCACAGATGATATCACCATACTAAAAGCGGTCAATCCTTATTATGCTGTAAATTTCCTGACCAACTACCCCAAAGCCATCTGGCTGCTGGGTGCAGTTTTCCTTTGTACCACGGGGGCGGAAGCATTGTACAGCGATCTGGGTCACTGTGGCCGCGACAATATCCGAACCTCCTGGATCTATGTAAAACTTTGTCTGCTTCTGAATTATTTTGGTCAGGGTGCTTTTCTGCTTGCCAATCGTACAGGCATCACCGTTACACCGGCTGTTAAAGCGGAATTAGGGATCAATGCTTTTTATGACCTGATGCCGCAATGGTTTATTATACCGGGTGTAATCATAGCCACCACGGCGGCCATCATCGCCAGTCAGGCTATGATTTCAGGCGCCTACACACTGATCAGTGAGGCTATGCGACTCAATCTCTGGCCGAGACTGAAAATCCGGTATCCCTCGGAAGAAAAAGGACAGTTATTTATTCCCGGTATCAATACCATGATGTTTGTGGGTTGTGTGGGTATTGTACTTTATTTCCGGGAATCTTCCCGAATGGAAGCCGCTTACGGATTGGCGATTATTGTAACGCTGATTACCACCACCATTCTTTTCTCCAATTATATGGTGGCAAAACGCATTCCCTCTGTTTTGATTTATCTCTTTCTGATCAGCTTCCTCATAATCGAGATCACCTTCCTTGCTGCTCTGCTGGAAAAATTCACGCATGGGGGTTATATTACCCTGATCATTGGATTGGGCATGTTCATCATCATGTATGTTTCCTATCGCAGCAGGAAGATTAAAAACCGCTACGTGGAATTTGTGCGATTGGAACATTATGTACCCATGATCCAGGAACTGAGTAATGATAAAACGGTACCGAAACATGCAACCCACCTGGTTTATATGACCAGTGCGAATAATCCAAAGGAGATTGAACATAAAATCATTTATTCCATACTGAATAAAAAACCAAAGCGGGCTGATATCTATTGGTTTGTGCATGTGGATACCCTGGATGATCCGTATACCTGCGAATATGTAGTGGATCATATCATCCCGAATGATATTATCCGCGTGGAATTCAGGTTGGGTTTCCGGATGGAACCCAAGATCAACCTGCTGTTCAGAAAAGTGGTGGAAGAACTGGTGAACAATAAAGAAGTAAATATTTACAGCCGGTATGAGAGTCTGGAGCGCAACAATGTGGTGGGCGATTTCCAGTTTATTGTGATGGAGAAATACCTGAGTCAGGATAATGAACTGCCTTTCCTGGAGCGGATCATCATGAAAATTTATTTCTGGTTGAAAGAAACCAGTCTTTCAGAAGAACGGGGCTTCGGACTCGATCCCTCCAATGTGGTGGTAGAAAAATTCCCCTTGATTGTGGCACCGGTAACGAGCATTAGACTCAAGAGAGTGTATCATGAGGAGGAAGAGTGAAGGAGGTGAAGGAGGTGAATAGGTGAAGGAGGTGAATAAGTGAAGGAGGCTCGGGTGAGTGGAGGATATAATTTGTTCAATGAATCTCAATAAAAGTAATTAACAACAACCTCATTCACCTATTCACTTATTCACTTATTCACCTCCTTCACTTATTCACCTTATTCACCTTATTCACCTTATTCACCTTATTCACCTTATTCACCATTGACCATTCTCCATGCTCCTCCTCTACATCATCTCCTCTCTCCTTCTCCTCAGTATTCTGGGTTATTTTCTGCAGGAGAAATTCATCTTTAAGCCGGAGAAACTGGCGGCGGATTTTGAATTCAAATACGATAGTCCGTTTCGTGAATTGTTTTTTCATCCGGAGCCGGGGGTAAGTATCAATGGATTACATTTTTACCGGGATCAGCCAAATGGACTGGTTTTATACCTGCATGGGAACAGCAGAAGCATCAAGGGCTGGGCGAAATATGCGCGGGATTTTTATCGCTACAATTACGATGTTGTACTAATTGATTATCGGGGCTTTGGGAAAAGCACAGGTAAACGAAGCGAAAAACAATTGTTGGCAGATATCCAATTCGTTTATAAAGAATTAACCAATCAGTATCCGGAGCATCACATGATTGTTTATGGCCGGAGCATCGGGAGCGGATTTGCAACAAAATTGGCGTCGGATAACCGTCCGCGTTATCTTATACTGGATGCGCCCTATTATAGTTTCAAGAAAGTAGTGGAACGATTTCTTCCCATATTACCTGTTTCGCTTGTGTTGAGGTATCATCTTCGCACTGACAAATGGATCCGTCATGTCAATTGTCATACCTATATTATTCACGGCACGAAGGATTGGCTGATCCCCATTAAACACAGTGAGAAATTGCAGGGGATTAATCCATCCAAAATTACTCTGATCAGAATCCCCGGTGGCGGCCACAATAACCTGCCCTCTTATTCCGAATACCATGCATTTATGCGTGATATTTTGAAGTATTAACGACTCCGGTAGGGCCTTAGTAAATTTTCAAGGTCTTCCGGCAGTTCCATTTTCTTCAATGGGGGCACATCGGAACCGCCAGTATTGCCGGTAGGGACTTTCCCTACAAAGGACTTTACGCCGCCAAAAATGAGTCGCAGCAGTTGACCAAGAATTTCTTTTCTGCTTTTTATACTGATACCAAATTTGAGCATCAGCCAATGAACATGATTGTGCTGCACCAACCAGGGCTGGCCAAGGATATGAGCACGTTCCAACTGTCGCCAGGCCTGCGGCAAATTTCCTTTTTCCATTTCCTGCTGATACGAGTCCAACTCATGCCGGTAATGAACTTGTAAACCGGATGGCATGTTCCAATAAAATTTCATCGTTTCTAATTAAATGTGATGCTATTATTTATTGCTGACTTATGAATTTGGAGACATTCCGCGGAGCAAAAATAATGTTCATCAGAAGGATGTTTAACGGCTGTTTCCTTATTTAATATCAGCATGTGGCAAACAGGATCAACATAAATAGAGGAATGGAGCTCTGAAGACAACTCAATTATATTCTTTTCTTCTGTGAAATTTTTGAAGCTGTGTTTCCCTAATGGGGTTAAGCTAAGCTGTACTTTATCCTGCAGCGCATCTACAAATTCCCCTGAACACCAAAAAGTTCCGGGGCTTGCTTTTTTGGCGATTCGGGAAGTAAGATTAATGGCTGATCCAAAATAACTATTGTTTCGTTGAACTACTTCACCATAATGAAGACCTCCGTGAACACGTAGAAAATTATTCACCTTTGAGGTTTTTTTAATAATTAAGTCAGCAGTAGCTAATAAATGATCAGGGGAATTTGAAACTATCATTACTTCGTCACCTACCCGTTCTACTAATCTGCTGTCACCAATCAAACAATCCTGAACAATTTCTACATACTTATCAATAAGATCGGCTGCAGAAATAGCTCCATGTGTTTCTGTAAGAGCAGAATAACCAGACAAATCTGCCATCAAAATAGCAATTGTTTGTGTTTGATTGATTTCATTACCAGCTGCTTTGTATTGGGAGGGTGTTAGTCCGGTAAATTTTTTGAATTGCGCAGACAAATGATGTACGCTGCTAAAGCCGGTTTCATAAGAAATTTCGCTTAATGTAAGCTGATCATGAGCAATCAGTTCTTTAACTTTTTCCATTCGCTGAAGAATATAATATCGTTCGATAGTTATTTCTTCTTCTTTTGAAAAAAGATCACTAAGATACCCGAAATCGTAGGACAAACGGGACGAAATGAAGCCGGATAGCTTATATTGGCGGGCATCGATTCCCAGCGCAATATAATCCCGAACTGCCTGTTTGACGCCTTCAATCAGGAGGCTCACCCGGCTTTCTATAAGATCAAGTCCCACACTGCGAAGACGTTCCACCAACCCACGCTCATAGGAAGGCATCAGTTTTTGGGCAACACTGATTTTACCAAGGGCCAGTTTTGCTTCAATCTGTAACGATGACAGGATGTTTTTCACGATAACAATACATCGTTCGCAAACCATGTTTTTTACGTGATAGGTATAAGCTCCATTCATAACAATTGTTTTACTACAATTGCCAAAATGGTTGCCAGTCGCAGTCCCATCAGTAAGAGCAGGACGCTAAGGAGCCGCCATTCAAGAGGAAGGCGAATAAAAGATTCTGATTGCGTTCTTTTTTGTAAGGAGAGAAGAAATTGTTTCATACCTGTTTTTTTGCTGGAACAAAGGAACGATATGCAACCAGCATACACTTGAACGAAACGGCTATCGGCTTGAATAAACTGGCTATTCTTTATTTTTCAGACCACTTGAAACTGATTTATATGTCCTGAAAGAAGGCAAATTGATAGAACGGCCTGATGGCGGCATAAGAAGAAGGCTGTGCACCGAATAGTTGCAAAAAACTGCGGGAGAAATGGGCAGGATCGGAGAAGCCCGCTTCATAGGCGGCTTCCTTGGCTGACATGCCGCTGATAAATGCTTCTGCAGCAACTGCTGTACGCTGCCATAACACATATTGCCTCAATGGCGCCCCTATTTGCTCTTTAAATAAATGCAGAAAGCGGGGTTCAGAAAGATGCACTTCAGCGGCTAAAGCAGCTGCAGAAATAGTATCGCGAATATTTTGTCTTATGGAACGTATTGCCAGAACGATTCGATTGTCGAGCGGAAGCAGAAAGGTTTCTTCGCCAATCAGATGGTCGTAAACCGCATCAGTAAGGGCATGAAAAACGGAAGAATCGGGAAGCAGCTGCCGGCGGGTGATTTGCAGCGCATCCAATACAGGTCGAATTTCATCTGCTTTAAAATATTTTAGTGGTTGGCCTTTCAACACTTTATTCTTGACGCAGTTTCCTTTTCGTGCATCTGGTATGATGCAGGTTGTTACCTGCCATCCGGTAAAATCTTTTACACCATGAGCAATATTGCCATCAATTAACACTCCCTCTGTTTGTTGCCAGCCATCAGAATCAGTCCATACCGAAAATGGCGACCCATCCAGCGAACAGGTAAATTGCATCACAGCATGTTGGTGCACATCTGCCACCAGGTGCGGCGACACCACCATCATGCGGGTGGGACTCATATAGAGCGAAGCTTTGTGGGATTGCATATTTATTTATCTACACGCTATAAAGTTATACTATAGAATTTAAAGTTTTTTCCGCTTTTCAGGGAATTATGTACATCAATCCCTACAGGGTGTAACGGCAGCTCCTGTTTGCCGATGTAGTTTTGCAATATCAATTCAAACAAAAAAATAAAACAATGAAAAATTCAAACAAATGCATTTGCGGCACATCATTCAACTCTATCATTTGCACCTGCGGCGACACCTGCATAGGCAGTTCCTGCACTTGTGGTTGCGGCTGCGGTTGCTAACAACTAACCAGGAGGAGCGAAATACCTGCTCCTCCTTTTCTCATTCCTTCCCGGCAAATTGCTGCTCCACCTGTTTCAATTCATCAATGATTGACTGCATACGGCGCGTCTCTTTTTTGATACTTCTTTTACCCAGGTAAAAATAGGCAAAGAGTACCCAGGCGATAGTTAGCACCACTATAATAAGGGAAGGCAGAAAGGGGCGGTCACTTAATATTTCAATATAGTAGATCCCTAATGAAATGCTGAGCAGAATCGTAAAAACCGGTCCCTGAAAAGTCAATTGTTTTTTACGGATTTCATAATAGTTTTCCCATTGACGAAGGTGTTCAGCAGGTGTAAGGCCATCATCAATTGATTTGATCTTTTTATGGGTATAAAACATGAATCCGGCCTGGATTAAACAGAGCAGCACAATCATGCCCATAGATAAATGGGTATACCAGAATTTGAAACCAAAATTTCCAAAAAATATCATCCAGCTAATAAAGCCGGCAACATAAACCTGGCTCAATGCACCAATCAACTGTGAATTTTTCAGCACTCTTTTATTTCGTTTGGACGTGCTGCTCAGTTGCTGGGGCCTTGTTACCGGCCGGGCCTTTTCCGGCTCTTCCTGCCAGAGTTTTTTCAACGCATCAAAGTCTTGCATAACTGTTATAGATTTCAGTTAATTGTTTTTTTATCCGATGAATCTTTACCCGCAAATTATTGACCGTCAAACCAAGAATAGTTGCAATTTCATCATAAGGCTTATCATCCAGTACCATTCCAATAATCAAACGGTCTGCTTCAGCCAGCTTGCTGATACAGGTATACAACAACTGAATTTCCTGCTCTTTGGCACTTTTCTCTTCCGGCATGGCACCTAAAAAATCGGCATCCAGATCAACCGTAATCAGTTTCTTTTTTCTCAGATAAGTAAGGCAGGTATTTACGGCTATCCGGTAAATCCAGGTACTCCAGGCGGCATCCTGCCTGAATTTTTGCATATTGTTCCAAACAGAAAAAAATACTTCCTGTAACAGATCTTCAGCCTGATTCCGGTCGCCTGTATATCCCATGCACAACTTTAATATGCCAGGCGAATACGACTCATAGAGCTCAGTAAAAACTTGTTTCTGGTTCATTATTTCAGGAAAGCAGTTAATTCTATCAGGAACCAATCTGGCTGATCATACATAATGAAATGTTTGCTGTCTGCCACTTTGATTTCAGCCTGCGTCAGCTTTTCAAATTGCTGCCTCAACCAAAGTACGCTGTTTTCTTTTGTAACATAAATACTTCCCAATACCAAAACCGGTTGTTTAATATGGGCAATTGCGTTTCGAAGATCAGTTGTTGACATTTCGATCAGGGTTGTTGCCAGGGTAAGCCGGTCACTTTTATATTGCCAGATGGCGATCTGACGGGCTCTTGAACTGTCCTGCACCTGCCAACGCATAGCTTTAGCTGTTTGATCAACAAAACCGCTGTCCGGCAGATTTTTAAAATTGGCGATAACCATCGCCGGATTAAAAGCCGGATTGTTTTTAATTGAATCAACTGTTATTTGAGGTTTTCCAAGAGAAGAGACAAAAGGAACACCATCCACACAAACGATTTTCCCGAATAGCTGCGGTGCTTCACTGGCCACCCATAAGCTCATAAAAGCACCCAGACTATGGCCAACCAGCCTCGGTTTATGGAGTTTCTTACTCTTTACATAGTTAATAATTTCCTGCTTTACTGTTTTTAGAACAGGGGAATCAATAGCTGGTTGTCCTGCAAAACCAGCCAGCGTCAATACATGGCATTCATAGTTCCTTTGGAGCTGGGAAACGGTTTCTTTCCAAACCTCCCCACTGCAACTATAGCCTGGAATAAATAGTACTGCGGGGCCTCTGCCGCTAACTTCCACTTTAAACGCTTTCTTTTCCTGCGCTCCTACTGCAAATCCCAGCAGCAGTAACAAACAAGCAATTCCCGGTTTTTTCATTTTTTCTCTTTTTTGTGTATGTTCAGTTCTTAGATTCCCCAACTCACTTATAATTACAGAAATTCCCAAGTTTTTTTTCAGCGTTAATAATAAAAGCCAAAAACGAAAGCGTTGTATATTGCTGCAATGAAATCGTATTATAAAAATTTCAGTTGGTTGCTGCTGGTCGGAGTCTTTCTTGTTGAATCTGCCATCGCGCAGCAACCCTATTATCCGGATAGCAGTTGGGAACGCAAACCTGCAAAAGGGGTAGGTATGAATCAGGTTTTGCTGGACAGTGCAGTAAAACTGGCTATTGCTTCCGAGATTGATATTGACAAAGACCTGCGTATTGCATCCTATAAAACGTATCAGCGGGAACCCGGCTATGAGATTCTTGGTCCCACTAAGGAAAGGGGAAAACCAGCCGGCCTTGTGATCCGAAATGGTTATATCGTAGCATCCTGGGGCGATATTGAACGGGTGGATATGACGTTTAGTGTTACGAAAAGTTATCTGTCTACCATTGCCGGACTCGCCATTGACAAAGGATTAATCAAATCTGTAAAGGATAAGGTGAATCAATATGTGTGGGACGGCAGTTTTGAGGGTCCTCATAACAGCAAAATCACCTGGGAACATTTATTAAACCAGAGCTCGGACTGGTCGGGTGAATTATTTAATCAATATGACTGGGCTGATCGTCCGCCAAAAGAAGGAACCATTGATGACTGGAGAAACCGAAAACTGAATGAACCCGGAACCTTTTACAAGTATAATGATATCAGGGTAAATCTGCTGGCCTATTCTCTATTGCAGGTTTGGAGAAAACCTTTGCCGCAGGTATTGAAGGATGAAATTCAGGACCCTATTGGTGCGTCTACCACCTGGCGTTGGTTTGGATACAAAAACTCCTGGGTCAACATGGACGGACTGCAGGTGCAGTCGGTAAGTGGGGGCGGCCATTTTGGAGGCGGAATTTTCATTCATACCCTTGATCAGGCAAGGTATGGTTTGCTGTTTTTGCGCAAAGGAAAATGGAAAAATAAACAGCTTTTATCAGAAGCCTGGATTAAGGAAGCGCTGGCACCTTCTGCACCCAATAAAGCCTATGGATATCTATGGTGGAACAACAGTGATCAATCATTGAAAGGAGCGCCCACTCATTTATATTATGCGGCAGGATATGGCGGGAATTATATTATCGTAGACTATAAAAATGATTTGGTAGTAGTAACCCGATGGACCAATCAGCAGATTGGTGAAATCATGCGACTGATAACAGCGGCCTGTGAATAAATGATCGCCATTTACAATCTGTCTTCGCCGTTGCTGTAGTATATTGTGCCCGGTTATTGAAAGAAACAGAAATTTCCGACCCTGAAAGATTAATCCAAGATGAAAATCCAAGATGGCATTATTGAACGTGATGGCTTTAAGCTTAGTTACCGGATAGAAGGAACCGGAGAACCTGTGCTTGTTATTGGAAGCACCCTTTTTTATCAGCGATGGTTTTCTCCGAAACTAAAAGAAAACCTTCAACTCATTTATCTTGATCACCGAGGTTTTACGCCTCCACCTGAAAGCAGTGGAACTACTGAAGATTTGTATTCATTGGATCGGATAACTGATGATATGGAGGCTTTGCGTTTATACCTTGGTTTGGAAAAATGGTGGGTAGCCGGGCATAGCGGACATGGATATATGGCGTTTGAATATGCAAAAAAATACAATGATCAGGTATATGGACTTATCTTGATTGCCATGAGTCCGTCTTTGTCAACAGAAAACCACGCGATAGCTGATCTTCATTTTGACACTCTGGCTGAGCCTGAACGAATTCTCCAATTCCAGAAAAACATGGAAGAATTACCGGCACTTATTGAAGCCGGTCCGGATCAGTCATTCCTTTTATATAATCTGGCACTGGCACCAAAAAGCTGGAGGAATAGTGAAACTGATGTACGGTTTTTTTGGAATGGTGTTTATACAAATATGCCCGCCATCGATTATTTATGGGGCATCGTTTTCAGAGACATTGAAATAACCAAGGAGTTGGAAGATTTTTATACCCCGGTTTGGCTGGCATTGGGGAAATATGATTTTGTTGCAGGTCCTCGTGAACAATGGACAGCCATCAGCAAACAATTTCCGGACCTGACCATTGAATTATTTGAAGAAAGTGCACATAACCCTCCATATGAAGAAGCAGAACTATTTAATGAAAAATTACTTGCCTGGATGGACCTGTACAAATAAGCGCATACTTATTTGTCTGTTACTGCTGGCAGGCAATTTCGCCAGCGCGCAAACCAGGTCCTATAAATCAGCCCGGTTGGAACTGGTTCCCATCAATCCATCACTGTATGTACATGTATCTTACCTGAACACCAATGAATGGGGCAAGGTGGGCTGTAATGGAATGGTTTATATCAACAAGGATTCTGCGTATATTTTTGACACGCCTGCATCCGATACTGCCAGCCAGGAATTAATAAGGGTGCTGCAGAAAAAGTGGAAGCTCAAAATCAAAGGTGTAATCGTTAATCATTACCACAATGATTGTTTAGCCGGATTAACTGTGTTTCATAAAGCGGGTATTAGTTCTTATGCCTCGGAGTTGACTATCAAGACAGCGAAACAGGAGAATCTTCCTGTTCCGCAATATGGATTTACTGATAAGCAGATTTTAAAACTTGGTAATCAGGAAATCATCAATCAGTATTTTGGTGAGGCGCATACGAAGGATAATATCGTGAGTTATATTCCTGAATTCAATGCCTTGTTTGGAGGCTGTATGGTAAAAGCCATTGATGCCGGATTTGGTCATGTGGGTGATGCCAACATTGCTGCATGGGCAAATACAATCCGGGCGGTTCAGGCCGGTTTTCCTGCCTTCAAAGTAGTGGTGCCGGGACATGGAGATTATGGCGATGGAAGACTGCTTGATTTTACCGCCCGTCTATTTGCATTGCCTGTAACGGAATCGAATGCTTCAGCACCTGTTACTGATCAGGAATTATTCAATACCATTCATGCAATGGACAGCGCTTTTTTTGATGCATTCAATCGTCGCGACCTGGAAACAACTATGTCTTTTTTTTCACCGGATATCGAATTTTATCATGATAAAGGAGGAAAGGATGATTACAAAATAACCAGAGAGAAGCTCAACACCTTATTTACCAATAATGCAAGCAATGGTTTTCGACGTGATCTGATTGCGGGCAGTATGGAAGTATTTCCAATTCCAGGCTTTGGTGCCATTCAGGTGAACCGCCATCAGTTTTGCCATATTGAAAACAAAAAGATGGATTGCGGAACATTTAAAAATATTATGGTTTGGAATAAAACCGGGGATCAATGGAAAATTACCCGTGTGCTGAGTTTTGACCATTAAACAATCAACTATCACCATATGCATCATTCGCCTGCTGTGAAGATTCATTCTATTGAAATCTTATCAGACAACTGGTATGTTTTAAGAAAAGTCCATTTCGATTATCAGTTAAAAAACGGTAACTGGCAGCGGCAGGATCGCGAAGCCTATGACAGGGGGAATGGTGCGGTGATCTTATTATACAATCAGGAAAGCCGGACAATTGTATTGACCCGCCAGTTCAGGATGCCTACTTATATAAATGGCAATCCCGATGGTATGCTGATAGAAGCCTGTGCGGGATTATTGGATCAGGATCAACCGGCTGATGCCATCAGGCGAGAAACAGAAGAAGAAACCGGTTTTCGGTTAAAGGATGTGACCCGGGTATTTGATGCTTATATGTCGCCCGGATCAGTAACTGAAAAGCTTTACTTTTTTATTGCGGCTTACGACCATAACATGAAAATTGCAGATGGCGGCGGCATTGATCAGGAAGAAATTGAAGTGCTGGAAATTCCAATTGAAGACGCATTTCAAATGATTGATACAGGTGAAATTCAGGACGGCAAAACCATCCTGTTGATTCAGCATCTCCGACTTAAAGGTATTCTTTAACCTCCTGTTCCCTGCTTCGGTGCAGGCCTTTGTGCCGGCCTGGTTGCAGGACGTGTTACGGGCCTTGTAACAGGAGGCTTTTGTGGTGTTGGTCTGGTTACCGGACGTTGCGGAGTAGGCCTTGTAACGGGTCTTTCAGGACTTGGTCTTGTCGGAGCTGGTCTGGTGGGGCTCGGTCTGGATGGTGTTGGCCTTGCAATTGCTCCGTTGTTAGCTCCTGGTCTCGTTGGGGTGGGTCTTGGAGCAGGCCGATTAATGCCTGGTTTCAACACCGGCCTTTCGGGATGTTGTTTGGTGTACATCGCCATGCCATCTCTCCTCAATTCAGGTCTTGAATAGGTAGTTTTGTAATATCCCGATCTGCGTCTGTTGGTAACGGTTATAGATACTGTTCGGCGATTACTGTAATAAAAACCATTCCAGTGCGGATAGTGGTGGTAATAACTTCTTCGGTAAAATCCATAATAATGGTGATACCAGTTATAGTGATAGCCATAATACTGGTGCCAGTACCAGGGGCGCCATGGGCTCCACCAACCCGGATAATAACCCCAATGCCAGGGTGAACGCCAAACAACATAGGTGGGCTGATACATATACACCACTACCGGCCAGGTGGCGATTTCAGTACGAGGTATGGTATTGGCCACAATTACCTTATCGTCAATTTTTTGCGTTTTCCCTGTATAACCCGGATTGGGTCGACCGGAACCGCTTTCCGTCATATTCGGCTCAATGATATAATCCTTCCCATAAAGGTTTTCATCACCCGTTAACTGAATCTGCACTTCGCCGTTTTTTATTTTCTCCACGGTAAATACGGCTATATCCTGGTTTTCCTTTTCATTCAGCGCAACCCTTAAAATAATCAGATGTACATCACCATCCACTTCATCCACCACAGTTATGTAATCAATTTTATCATCTCCATCCAAATCGAGGTTGTTGATCCGGTTTTCTTCTTCATTTAATTTCTTCTCGAAAATTTCAAGGGTTTCCGATTCCTGAAAAATTTTCATCACCGAAAATAGATTCAGGTTATCTCCAGGTAAGCCTAATTTTCCCTCATCGGATTCGGTTTGGGAACTTGCAGAAACAGCGCAAAGCAAGAGGAGTACCACCGGAATTGAATACCATCTGCCTTTCATATATTAATATTTACACATTCAATTTAGCATTAATTTGTTTATGGCGTTCCGGCTTTCTTATTTTTGCGCAATGAAATGGATGAGGTGGTTAAAATTAGCAGTATTACTGTATGCAGGAATTGGAATAGCCGTGTATTATCTGCAGGATTATTTTCTCTTTCATCCGGAGCCACTCACCAAATCAAGTCCCTATCAGTTTGATCAGCCTTTCAAGGAATTGAATATCCCCATAGATGCCGCATCCAACCTGAATATCATCCGTTTTTTACCTTCATCAGACAGTAGTTATAAGTCGAAGGGCGCTGTATTATATTTCCATGGAAATAAAAAAAACATACGGCATTATGCCGCCTATGCAAAACAGTTTACAAGCCGGGGATACGAAGTGTGGATGCCGGATTATCCTGGTTTTGGGAAAAGCACGGGTGAGCTTACAGAAGAGCGTATACATTCATTTGCTGTACAAACCTATAAGCTGGCAAGAACCCGCTTTAGTTCCGACAGTCTGGTACTATATGGAAAAAGTATGGGCACCGGAATTGCAGCGCGACTGGCAACAGCATCTGTCAATAAAATACTGATCCTTGAAACGCCTTATTATAGTATTCATTCACTTTTTCAACGGTACCTGCCCATCTATCCGATAAGCAGAATGATTAAAATGGAATTTCCGACCTACCGTTATATTCCAATGGTGAAAGCGCCGATCCTGATTTTTCAGGGAACTGATGATGGTGTTGTTCCCTATTCTAATGCGGTTCGATTAGAGCCCTTATTAAAACCAGCCGACAAGTTCATTCGGATTGAAGATGGCAGTCACAATGATCTTACCAAATATCCGCTTTATCAGAAAACCCTGGATTCAGTTCTTCAAACAAACCAATACTAACCGCCCATTCTATGAATAAAACGGTTCTTAAGTGGCTTAAGGGATCAATTCTCCGACACAGGAATAATATTTTTTGGCTTATTCTTTCTGATTTTATCAGGGATACAACTAATTATACAATCGCGCAAAGCCAGCAATAGTTTTTGTTTTACAAATGTTTTGCTGGTAATCAGGCTGACTTCCCTCATCGGTGACGGTGAGCGGAAATGACGTAACATCCGTTGCTGTGTAGCATTCAGGTCATAAGTGGCCAATTCAGGAAGGATGGTTATACCTCTGTTAGTCTCCACCATTTTTTTTAGGGTCTCCAGACTTCCAGCTTCGTATTCAAAGAGGAGCAGATCTTTATGCGCCTGTTGTAATTCACATAAATTCAGCATCTGATCGCGAAAGCAATGTCCCTCTTCCAATAACCAGAGTTCATGCACGTCAATATCATTGGCAAGCATATAAGTTTTTTTATACGCTGCATTTTTTTTCGAAACATAGGCTACCATTTCTTCATAAAAAAGAGGATGTTCATTTAACCCTTTATTTTGAAGGGGGGTTACAGCAAGGGCCATATCGAGATGACCTTTCAGAACTGCATCCAGCAGATTATCCGTTGTCATTTCTTTCACCTTTAGTTGGAGTTCAGGATATTTTTCCAAAAATGAAGGGAGAAAAAGTGGCAATAAATACGGTGCCAGAGTGGGGATAATACCCAAACGGAGTTCGCCATGGATGAGTCCCTGTTTCTCTCTAATCACATCCTCCAACAACTTGACCTCCCGCTGTACTCTGCGCGCATGTTCCAAAACCAGTTCTCCCATTGGAGTAGGCACAACGGGTTGGCGACTTCTGTCAAAAAACTTAAAGCCCATCTCTTCTTCCAGTTTCTGAATCTGCATGCTCAGCGTAGGCTGGGTTACATAACAATGGGAAGCGGCCGTAGCGAAATGACGGTATTCATCCACTGCCAGAATATATTCCAGTTGAGTCAGGGTCATAATATAGAAATTATCTATCCAACTATAAAATTAATCAATCTGAATAATCAGATGAAATGCTTAATTTATGGGTTGAATGCACCACCCTATCTGCCAGTGCTTCGGTTTAGTCACTGGTTGGTAGTAAGCACGATAAAGCCACCTGCCTATGCGGGTGGCTTTTTTCAGTATATTGAGCCAAAATCCAGCTAATGCTTCGTAAACTGCTTTTAGCAACCCTCACCTATGGTTGTTTTGCCTGCAACGATGGAATAGAAGTAACCACGGATATCACGGTACCGGAAACCAAACTGGCCATTTCATTAAATGAATTAGCCGGCTATTATACGGATACCTTACCATGTGCCAGCTGTGAGGGTATTCTAACCGGATTAGCCATACTGGATGACAGCACCTATTTTCTGACGGAGCTATATCTGTCCGAACAAGCAATTCCCTTTGGGAGGATTGGAAAATATAGCAGAGAAGGAGATCAGCTTTTGTTGCAATTTGAATCAGACAGTGTAATCCGTTTTAAAATTCTGGAAGACCGGATACTGCAACTGGATAATGACGGAACCGAGATTGTGTCCGGATTGGATTATAGCCTGGATAAAGCAACCCTTCCTGCAAATCTATTAAGCCTGCCATTTATTGCCAGCGGGTTATTCAAAATGGAAGCTAAAAAAGCAAATTTTCAACTCTGCGGTCAGGAGCAGGCCTGGGGTGTTCTGGATGACAAGGGGCTTAAAGATGCAGAGCGAAATTTAATAAAGCAGAAAGCTGAACTGGCCAAGGGCATATACCTAAGAGCGGCTATTGAACTTCAGCCATCAACTGACAGTACCGGCACCACTTATCAGGTTAAACTCAATAAAATCAATGACCTGTTGGCCGGTGGATGCAATTGATTAATCCGTTTCCTCCAACAACACCTCATCAAGACTTATTTTCAACCTGAATTTTGCGCCAACTTTTAAAGCAAAATTCTCCTTTTCATGGCTGACGGGAAAACCATAACAAACCGGATAATCGGCATCCTTCAGGACATACCGCAGGATTTCTTCAACTGTTTGACCGAATGGCCGGTCCGTATCCTTATTTTGCGTAAAGCCTCCGAGAACCAATCCGGCAAGTCCATCCAGCATCCCCGATCTTTTCAGCTGATGAAACATACGGTCAATATTATACAGCTGTTCCCCTACATCCTCCAGGAATAGAATTCTTCCTTTAGTTTTATAAGAAGACGGCGTTCCAATTAGATGAGCAACCAAACTTAAATTGCCTCCCACCAGGCGGCCAATTGCAGAACCCAGCCTGTTAAAACTATGAGGTGGTGTTGAATATAGGGCCTTCTTACCCAACAATGCAACCCTGAGCGATTGGACATATTTATTTTCATCACCCCCATCATTAAACGCAGCTGCCATGGGGGCATGCAGACTGGCAACTTTATATACCCGATTCAAATGCGCAAGCAACACGGTAATATCACTGAAACCAGCGATCCATTTTGGTGAGCGCAGAAATTTTTTAAAATCTAGCTGATCAATGATTCGGCCCATTCCATATCCGCCTCTTCCGCAGACAATCGCTTTTATTTTTTCATCATCCAGCATACCCTGTAAATCCTTCAGGCGCTCCTCATCTGTTCCGGAAAAATAGGTTGCGGAACTACTATTCATCGTAGCTCCCAATTGCACCTGAAAGCCCCAGTCCTGCAGTTTTTGTGCACAGGTTTGCCATTTTTCAGGAGCCATAAATCCAGCGGGACAAACAAGTCCGATTGTATCGCCTTTTTTAAGGTAAGGAGGTAGAATCATATCAATTGATTTCCGGTTAGCGAAAGGGCTCAAATATAATTCACTCTATGGATATGCCAGGGAAATTGCGTTATATTCGGAGCAAACTTTGATTATGACCGTCTAGACGAACACCGCATGAAGAAACGTTTTGCATCATTCGAACAAATAGGCATCACCTGGTTTCTTATACGCTGGACCCTTCTGGCCATTCCCCTGGCCATCCTGATAGGAAGCCTTGTTGCATTTTTTCTCTGGTCGCTGGATGAATTAACACTGGTGCGATTAAAGTACCCCTGGCTACTGGCGTTTTTACCGGCAGCAGGTGTATTGATATATTTTCTATATGATCTTGCCGGAAAACGAACTGAAAAAGGCAATAATCTTATTCTGGATGAAATTCATGAACCAGGGGCCGGGGTTCCACTAAGACTGGCTCCACTGGTATTAATTGCAACCTTAATCACCCATTTATTTGGTGGATCAGCCGGAAGAGAAGGAACAGCCGTACAGATGGGAGGCAGTATTGCAGACTCCCTGGCCAAACCATTCAAACTGGATAGCCAGGATCGCAAGACCCTGCTCTTATGCGGAATGGCCGCCGGTTTTGGCGCAGTTTTCGGAACCCCTGTAACCGGGGCCTTATTTGCCCTGGAAGTATTGCTACTGGGACAGATCCTTCATACCGCACTCCTGCCCTGCCTGATAGCAAGTTTTCTGGCAGATATTACCTGTCAGTTCCTGGGTGTTGGGCATGTTAGCTATACCATTGTGCCGGTAAACATGCGGATCACGGATATAACCAACTGGTTGCCATCGGGGCTGCTTTTAGCCAAGGTAATAGTATTGGGATTGGCAGCCGGACTGGTAAGTGCCTGCTTCAGCAAACTGACGAACCAGATAAAAAACATGGCTACTCTTCTATTGGGAAGGGCCTGGCTGATTCCCATGGTTGGCGGAATCCTGATTATTGGACTGAGCATAATCCCCGGCAATTCCGATTACCTGGGATTGGGCGTTTGGAATGCAGACCCCTCAGTTGTAACCATAAGCTCTGCCTTCAGCATGGGTGGATCAGATGATTTCAGCTTTGCCTGGAAATTATTATTTACGGCAATAACCATTGGCATGGGTTTTAAAGGTGGCGAAGTTACTCCCCTCTTTTTTATAGGTGCTACATTGGGAAACACCCTGGCTATTTTTTTGGGTGCTCCTATTGACCTGATGGCCGGACTGGGCTTTATTGCAGTATTTGCAGCTGCCACCAATACGCCCATTGCCTGCACAATTATGGGAATTGAGCTGTTCGGAGGAGATCATTTTCTGTTTTATGCAATCGCTTGTTTTACTGCATATTATTTCAGCGGACATACCGGCATATACAGTTCACAGCGCATGTTGGAGCCCAAAACTGGAAAAGCATTGAAAAAAATCGAAGAATAACCGTAGGATTTTTGCAACTGCGACGTCTAATACTTCACAGACCTATTAATATGAAGTATTTTCTCGGACTCGTTTTAGCCCTCGGATTAGGAAGCACGGTGTTTGCGCAAAACCGCATTACCGGTAAAATTGAAGACAGCACCGCCAAAGCTCCGCTTACAGGGGCAACTGTGCAAATTCGTAATACCAATTTCAGCAGGAATGCAGTTACAGACAAAACAGGTGGTTTTAGTCTGGCTGAAGTACCCAATGGATCCTACAAAATTTATGTATCCTTTGTAGGTTTTGCAGCTTATGAAAAGCTGGTGACACTGCAGGGAGGTGAAACCAACCTGGGTACCATCCGCTTAGGAAAAGGAGATAAAGCACTGGAAGAAGTTATCGTAAAAGCAACAACTCCTCCTGCACAGCAAAAAGGCGATACCGTACAATTTAATGCCAGCCAGTTTAAGGTGAATCCAGATGCCAATGTGGAAGACCTGGTTAAAAAAATGCCCGGTGTTTCTATTGAAAACGGACAGGTAAAGGCACAGGGGGAGCAGGTTCGTAAAGTAACCGTGGATGGCCGTGAATTTTTTGGGGATGATGCTACTGCAGCACTTCGTAACCTGCCAGCCGATGTGGTAGACAAAATTCAGGTATTTGACCGTTTGAGCGATCAGGCACAGCTAACCGGTTTTGATGACGGGCAGGGATATAAAGCCATCAATATAGTAACAAGAGAAGACAGAAGAGCCGGACAGTTTGGACGGATTTATGGAGGTTATGGAACGGATAGTCGTTACCAGGCAGGTGGTGCAGTAAATTTTTTCAAAAAAGAAAGAAGGGTCTCCATTGTAGGACTTTTCAATAATATCAATCAACAGAATTTCTCCAGTTCCGATATGCTTGGGCTTTCCGGAGGTGGTAGTGGCCGGGGTGGTGGTGCAGGCCGTGGCGGTGGAGGAAACTTCCAGGTGCAGGGCGCCAATGGAATCACCAAAACCAATGCGATAGGTGTTAATTTCAGTGATCTATGGGGCAAAAACTTTAATGTAAGTGGCAGTTATTTCTTTAATAATTCCAATAATGAAAACAATTCCAGTTCCAACAGGGAACAATTTATTACTCCAGACAGCAGCTCTTTATATAGAGAAGAATCGCTGAGTGAGAATAAGAACACCAACCATCGCATTAATATGCGAATGGAATATAAAATCGACTCCAATAATACACTCCTGATTATTCCAAGCTTCAGTTATCAGCAAAATGATATCCAGAACAATATTCTTGGAATACAGCGCCAGCAAAATCAGGAACTGATCAGCGAAACGGAGAACCGGAACAGAACCACCGGCAGTGGGTACAATTTTAATAACACTTTCTTATATCGCCATTCCTTTGGCAAAAAAGGAAGATCGGTCTCGGTTGGATTAACAACTGGTTTTAATGACCGGAACAGCCAGAAGGATGTTACGGCAATTTCTACTTTTTACAAAGGTGGAGTCATCAATAACGACTCGCTGCTTCAGCAGCAATTGTCTGACACTAAGAGCCAATCCATATCAGCTAATATTTCCTATACCGAACCCATTGGTAAAAGAGGACAATTGCAATTTAACTACAACCCTTCCTTCTCTAAAAATGATGCAGATCAACGTACCTTGGGTTTTGATAATAGTACCGACAAATTCAGCATACTGGATACCAGTTTATCCAATGTCTTTATAAATGAAATTACAACGCATCGCGGAGGTATCACTTATCGGATCGGAGATCGAAATATGAACCTTAATATCGGAATTGATGCCCAGCATACAACCCTTGATAACAATCAGACCTATCCGCAGACCGGCAATCTGAAGAAAACATTCAGCAATCTCCTTCCGAATGCTTTTTTCAGAAAAAAAATCGGCGACAAAAGTAATATCCGAATTTTTTACAGGAGCAGTACCAACAACCCATCTGTGAATCAACTGCAGAATGTAATCAACAATACCAATCAGTTATTTATGAATACGGGTAATCCGGAACTGGAACAATCGGTCGCAAACAGGCTGGGTGGCCGCTATACCTATACCAATAGTCGGAAAGGCAATAGCTTTTTCATTAATTTCTTCATGAACCAGGCAGACGATTATATCACCAATGCCACTTATACCGCATTTGAGGATTCAGTGCTAACACCGACCGTTACTCTAAGAAAAGGTGCTCAGTTATCCAAACCCGTTAACCTGAATGGATATTGGTCAACGAATACAATGTTCACCTATTCCTTTCCATTTAAGGCCATCAAATCAAACCTGACCTTTAATGTGGGAGGTAATTTTTCCAAGACACCGGGCATTATCAACAATATTTCAAACATCGCAAAAAATACTACCTGGAATGGTGGCATGATCATCGCAAGTAACATCAGTGAGTATGTAGATTTCAACCTGAATTATAATGCGAATTACAGTACGGTAAAGAATAGTTTTCAGCAATCTCTCAATAACAATTATTTCAGTCAGTCGGCCGGATTAGGTCTGAACCTGTTGAGCAAAAACGGATGGATTTTTAACACCGATATCAATAACCAGTTATACCGTGGATTAACGGCGGCTTTCAATCAGAATTTCTGGCTGTGGAATATGGGGATTGGTAAAAAATTCCTGAAAGACCAAAAAGGTGAATTAAGACTCTCCGTATTTGATTTATTGAAACAGAACAGAAGTATCAGCAGAACCGTTGCAGCCAACTATATTGAAGACAACCAGACGCAGGTACTGACCCAGTATTTTATGCTGACCTTTTCCTATAGAATCAAGAATTTTGGAAAAGCTCCGGCACCACAGCGTCGCCAGGGTCCCTGGGGACCAGGTGGTGGATTTGGCGGTCCGGGTGGCCCTCCGGGAGCCTATCTTGGCAATACCGGCATGGGAGGATTTGGCGATTCTATGAATTAACCAGTAAATTGGGATCAAAAGCAGCAAGCAAGAAACCATCAGAGTGTGACTGATCCCCGATTTATAGAGCGGCTCCGGCAGGGAGAAGAAGCGGCTTTCTGCCAGTTGGTGGAGGACTGGAAAGACAGGATCTACAATACGGCACTCGGGCTTGTACAGCAGGAACAGGATGCAGAGGATATAACCCAGGAAGTATTTATTATTGCCTGGAAAACGATCCACCGGTTCAGGGAGGAATCCAGCATTCAGACCTGGTTGTATAAAATAGCCGTGCATCAGTCGCTGGATGCGATCCGAAAAAAGAAACGAAAGAAACGGTTTGGTTGGATGACGCCCATTTTAGGTTCGGACGAAAATGGAGAATCAGACCCGGGAGACTTTATTCATCCCGGTGTTCAAATGGAAAAAAAACAGGAAGCGCAGGTTTTGTTCAGGGCTATAAAAAAGTTACCGGAACAACAACAGGTGGCCTACAGTTTGCAGAAGATAGAAGGATTGGCTTTGAAGGAAATTGCACAGGTGATGGAAACGACAGACGGAGCAGTGGAAGCATTATTAAACAGGGCAAAATCCAACCTCCAAAAAACATTGACCAACTATTACCAAACACACAAACATGAATAGAAAAAAAGAGATACAGGAGAAGGTGGAGCAGGCACTCCGAAGCCTGGATGGACTGGAAAGTGCCAGTGCCAATCCGCATCTGTATACCCGGATCAGAGTGAAGCTTGATCAGGAAAGAACAGCATGGAGCTGGCTGGCAAATTTTCTTTCAAAGCCAATGGTAGCTATTGGATTGGTTGCGGTGGTGATTCTTTTAAATATTCTGACTATTACCAGCAATAATTCCAGTGCAGATGAGCTGAACGATCAGTTGGTAACACTGGCGCAGGATTACAGTTTCCAGCCCTCCAATATTCTGGAGAATGGAATTAATCAACCCTGATTGAGTATGCAAAACAAAACGCTCATTATTGTCATTGCCGTCCTTTTAATCAGCAACCTGGTTTTACTGGGCGTATATTTTTTTGGCAAAGAAGATAAAAGAAAAGGTTCGGGTAAAAATGAATGGTCGCCGGTTGAGTATATGGCAAAAGAAATAGGATTTGACAGTACTCAAAAAAACCAGTTCCGCGATTTATGGGAAACGGTTAATAAAAAGAACCGGGAAATGTATGATTCCATCCGTTCGAACAGAGAAGCCTTGTACCGGAACATGAAACTGGAGCCCCAGCCCGATTCACTCATTGAGGAAATTGCAACAAAAATGGCCGGATATGAAAAGCAGGTAAGTTTAAATAATTACCAGCATTTCAGAAGAGTGAGAGCCATCTGCAATGACACCCAGCAGGTAAAGCTTGACACAGTAATCAGTCGCCTGGCGAAGCGGGGAAAACGCCGCTAAATGTCATTGGCAGCAGTTAATATTAAGGGTGCTTTTTCTGTAATTACAATGGTATGTTCATGCTGGGCAACAAAACTTTCATCACCGGTTACCAGGGTCCAGCCATCATTTAATTCTTTTGCATTTCTCGCACCGGTTGAGATAAAGGTTTCAACAGCTATCACCATATTTTTTTTGAAGCGGTCACGGTTATAGGGATCAAAAAAATTAGCGATGGAATGCGGATATTCATGAAGACTCCTGCCTATTCCGTGTCCCGTGAGGTTTCGGATTACCTTATACCCTTCTTTCTTTGCAGACAACTCAATAAAACGACCTAATTCAGCCACTTTCATTCCGGGCTTAATATAATGAATGGCATTCAACAGAATGCTACGTGATGCATTCACCAATTTTGCATGACCGGATACATCTTCACCCAAAACGAAAGAGCCGCCATTATCAGACCAGTATCCATTTAATTCTGCAGATACATCAATATTAACCAGGTCTCCGGCTGCCAGCATTTTATCCTTCCTTGGAATACCATGTGCCACTTCATGATTTACACTGATACAGGTATTTCCCGGAAAACCATAGGTTTTACTTGGTGCGGGATTGGCTCCGAAACTTTCTAACAGGCTTCCACCATAGTCATCCAGTTCCTTACAACTCATACCCGGACGGGCGTATTCTCTCATTTTTTTGAGGGTAATGGCAACAGCAGAACTGGCTGCCTGCATTCCAATTAAATCGCTAGCTGAACTTATAGACATTCTACAAAGATAATAAAGACAAAATTGAGGCTGAATTAAATCACATAACGTATTATTGTAAGACGTTAAGGCAGCTGAAGTATAACATCAAATCAGCCAAATGTCTTTCGTTCGATTTACATCTTATTTATGGGCAGCAGGACTTATTCTGCTATTCTCCCTCTGCCTTCATGCGCAGGATACTCGTTCAATTAAGCTTGGCAGTAAACAGCAGTATATAGAAACCATGAGTGATTTTATTACGCTTAAACTAGCACTAACCAGTGATTTGGAAACCTTTTCCGTGTATTCCGGAGATATAAGATATCAGATCAATCCCAATGCTGCAACGATAACAACAATAAGCATTAACTATTCATTTATTTCCGCCACCTTTCGGTTTACACCCCGGTTTTTTCCCAATAATTCAGACACTGACGAAAAAGGCAAAACCAAGAGTCTGGGTTTTGGACTGAACCTCTATTTGGATCATTGGCTGCAGGAGTTATCCTATGGCCGTACCAAAGGATACTACCTCGATAATACCAGTGATTTTACACCGGGTTGGCAGGAAGGTGACCTCTATATACAATTCCCCAACCTGTTGTACAAAGGTTTTCAGGGAACAACCGGCTATAAGTGCAACCGGAATTTTTCCTTAAATGCAATATCTACCCAATCAGAACGCCAACTAAAAAGTGCCGGCAGTTTCATTCCTCAAATTCATTATCGATACTATCTGACGGATGACCGCACCCGATTGGAAACGCCTAACCAATCTTCACAGAAAGCCCGCAATCTGGAATTACTGGCAGGTGCAGGTTACTATCATAATTTTATAATGAAGAAGAATTTCAATGTAGCACTCGGGCTAACTCCGGCCGCCGGATTTTTGTTTATGAATTTTACAACAAGAAACGCAAACAATTCAACAATCAACAGCCGTCAGCGTGACCTGATCGTTCGGGTAGATGCCAGGGCAGGCTTGGGATACAATGGCGAACGAATTTTTGGAGGCTTTTACACAAGCGCCTTTACATCTTCTTACGAACAGGAAAATTCGCATGTTATAAACGGGAATTCCCGAATATTTTTTAAACTATTTTTAGGTTACCGCATATCAGCACTATCAATCGTAAAAGAAAAACAAAGCAATATAAGCAGCCGGATTACCAATAAAGGCGCACAAACCAGCATTACATCCGGTAACGCCAATACCACCTTTTCGCGCAAATACAATGATAAAATAATCAATATAAAAGCAATGAAAAAACTACCCGGCCAGTTGTTTCCACTAATACCCAAAATTTCGAAACAAGTCTGAATTTATGCATCTATAATGATAAGGGCACTAGAGTATATAGCCAGGAATAACGATCTTTCTGGAACACACAGGATGCCTACAAATCAACTTTGGAATACCTGCTTAAAAGATGCCCGCTTTATTCGAAGTAATTAAAAATGAATCAATTTTTTATATTGCATTTATCAATAATTAAAAAACAGACCAGAATAGCTGTCGGCATATTAGTAATAATGGCTGTCAGCTTTTCTGCATTTTCACAAACGGCCGACAGCCAGCGTCAAAAAAAAGACACTAATCAGATTCCGGTTCCTTTTGTTCAACAGATTCAGGAAATAGGAAGAAAGGAGGCACAAAACAGTATTGCTAAGTTTGAAAAAAGCAAAATTGACCTGCGCAAGCGAGCTCTTTTGGAATCTATTCGACTTGAAATGCAAAGAGCCGGTTTGTTTATAAAGCAATCGCTCGATACATCCCATATTGTCCATGATCTAAACCGAAGTAAGTCTTCTTTTGAACTTGTTGTTGATGGTGTTTTTAAAAACCAGGGAACTCACCATACCCAGCGAAATTTGGCAGTTTCAGATGCCATCCTGGAACAGATTTCATTGAGCCTGGAGAAACACAGGGAAACACTCGACAACTACTTTACTACCCTATCAGGTTTCCGTTTTCGAATAGATTCTCTATCCAGTGATTCCATCGTTTATGTTTTCCCATCAGATTCGCTGGAAGTAATCAATTATTTCAAGACAATGATTTCCATTATGAAGGAAGTTGGACCGTTGGACACCTTAACAACAAAATCGGTAGCGGATGTTCAACGCCTGTTGCAGGATGTTGACCTCTTTTTGTACGAAGTTCATACAGCCAGAAACGAAATTGAAAAGCTCAACAATGATTTAGCCATCCATCTGGGAAACCGGGAATTTCCCAACCTATGGGAAAAGCCAAAGAACAAACGACCAATCACAGAAATTATAAAAATATCCAGAAAAAAAGAACTGCTAGCTTTTCAATTTTACCTTACTGACAATAAAGGCAGGCTATCCTTATTTTTATTTCTGTTAGGTACAGTATCTTTCTTTCTGCACTCTCTCAAACACCGGCTAAAAACAGAAAATACATTACAGCCGAATTTTGATGGACAATTGGTGGTTCGCTTCCCTATAATTGGTGCTTTTATAATTACCAGCTCTGTTTTCCAATTTATTTTTCTTGATCCGCCCTTTATATTCAGTTTTTTCCTCTGGGTTCTTTCTGCCATTAGTCTTTCCATTTTATTCTACCGGTATATTACCGGATTCTGGATGCGCTTCTGGCTGATTATGGTTTTTGTATTCTTTCTTGCGGGATTAAGCAATATGTTCTTACAGGCATCCCGCATAGAGCGCTGGGTAATGCTGGCTATGCAGGTATTCGGATTTGTATATGGGACCTACATTCTCCAAAACAGCCATCGTACCGTTCTAAGGGAGAAAAAAATTCTGTATTTCGTTGGAATATTTACATTTATAGCCTTGCTCTCCGCTTTATTTAATCTATTTGGCAGATATAATTTGTCAAAAACATTTTTAATAATCGGATACACGGGATTAATAATTGCCATTCTGTTTTTATGGACCGTTCGGCTCGTAAATGAAGGACTCAGTATTGCCTCTCAAATTTATCAACACCCCGATAAAAAATTATTTTACATCAACTTTGAAAAAGTTGGTGATAAAGCACCATCGATTTTTTATGTTTTCCTGATTGTTGGATGGGGCATTTTAATGGGCAGACATTTTTATGCTTTCAGGAAGATTGCAGTACCGCTCAATAATTTTCTAAACGAAGAGCGAAAACTGGGTGATTACAGTTTCAGTATTAATGGCATATTTATTTTTGCCTTAATCCTGATCTGCTCCTTATTTCTTTCCAGACTGATTTCCTATTTCGCTGCAGAACCTGATCCCACCCACACCAGTTCCTCAAGAAAAGGAAAGGTGGAGGTAGGTAGCTGGTTATTGCTGATACGAATCATTATAATTAGTTCCGGATTATTTCTGGCAATTGCTGCTGCCGGCATTCCTTTGGACAGAATCACGCTCATTATCGGAGCGCTTGGCGTAGGAATTGGATTAGGTTTGCAATCACTGGTAAATAATCTGGTAAGCGGACTGATCATTGCATTTGAAAAACCGGTAAATGTAGGTGATATTATAGAAGTGGATGGGAAAACCGGCACCATGAAATCAATCGGATTCCGATCCAGTGTGGTGCTTACTTCAGATGGGGCCAGTTTAATTATTCCAAACGGCGACCTGCTGAGCCAACATCTGGTGAATTGGACCATGAGCAGAAACAGAAAGCGAATCAGCCTGGTAATTAGTGTTGCTTATGGCACTGATCTGACAAACGCGCAGGATATTATTTATTCCATTCTGAGAACTGATAACAGAATCGCCCTTGCACCACCTGCAGTTGTACTGGCCCGTGATTTCGCAGCAAGCAGTATTTAACTGGAGTTATTTTTCTGGTTGAATGATTTACGTTCTGCAGGAGAGGTAAAAAGCCACATAATTCAGCAGATTGATTTGCAATTCAAAGAGGCCGGGATCCATATTCCGGTTCCACTACAGGAAATCCTGTTACGAACTCCCCCGCCTGTTTCCCAGGCTGCTCGATACCAGTAATGAACCCTATCCGAGCTTTGCTTTTTAAACATGTGGATCAGTCGGGGTAGTTGTTTCGGCAAATGGCTCTCCGGTTGATTCTTTTTTTCTTCTGATAAAATTCCAGACAGCACCTCCAGCGCCGATAACTCCCAGCGCAATCAGTTTCCAAAACTTAAGCAGGATGGCAAAAAAGCCGGCTTTTGCCAATACCTTCCCAGCTACCAGTCCACCTACCGTCCAGGCAGCCACATCATCCACATTGGAATCGAAATCAGCATAACGATGTCCTTCTTTGAAATCAATACTGACTAATACCTGATTGATATTGGCCTGTACCTGTGGTAAATCTTCCATTCCTGCTACTGCATTTATAAGGAAGATTCCTTTTCTGCCAAGAATACGCAGATTATAATTGAGTGTATGAATACTATCCCCACCAAATTCCAGCTCTTTTGCCCAATGCAGGGTTTTATTTTTCTGATCATAATAGGGACGGGAAGCCCAACCTATCAATTCCACAGCTTGATATCCCGCGCTTAGCCGCTGTTCATTGGCAGCTTTCGCTTCTTCCTGTTGTTCGGTTAATAAATCATTGTAATCAATATCTTCCGCATCACTGTCTTTTACATAACCCATTGGGTCAAAACTGATGGTAAAAGCCCATGAACCCGGACCAACAATGCCACCTTTTTCAGGAACCAGCATCCCGAGAATACTAGTATCTTCCGGATTACCCCAAAGATCTTCCAATACATAACGGCTTTCAGTACGATCGAGGTATTTGAAGCCTGCCGGAACCTTTAAGCTTGCATTGCCTGATTCAAGTTCAATCGTTCCGGTTTTATAACTCAGTGATTTATTAATTGAATCAATCTTTACCTGGATACTATCAGGAAGCTGGGCAAAGGAGGAAGTAATTAGGAAAAAAGACAAAAAAAGGAATAGGCTTATGGATTTCATGGAGCAGAATTAAGCCTCCAAAATAATGGCGCTTTTCCATATTTGCAAGTGAATTGTTAAATTCGTTTTAACAAACGGCCCGGTAAGAGGAAAATTCCTTTTATTAATTCAAGTACCCCGTCTACTGCAAATCCCAGAATTCGAAAAGGAAATACCAGCAGCCAGAAAATCGGATAAAGCACCAGTGCCAGCAAGGCCAGCGGCCAGCACAAAACAAAAAGTAGGATCCAAAGAAGGAAACTCATCATGCTGATTGATTTAATTCGGTTAAGCGCACCTTTTCGGCATTTACGTCCAATTGAACGAGTGCTCCACATTTAAGTGCAAAATTATTTTTTTGATGTCCCACTGGAAAATCAAAACAAACGGGATAGGGACAATCACCCAATTTTTCCAAAACAATCTGCTGCAGGTTTTTTCCAAATTCTTCTGCCGGGTTTTCAGAAGGTTTGTGTTTGAATCCACCAATAATCAAGCCGGCCAGGTGTTCCAGCTTCCCACTTCTTTTAATATTCCAGAACATCCGGTCGATGCTGTACAGGTATTCACCGGTATCTTCCAGAAAAAGGATTTTTCCCCGGGTATGAAGATCGGAGGCAGAGCCTGCAATCGATTCAATGGTTTTACAATTCCCCCCTACCAGTTGACCTACGCCTCTTCCGAATTTATTAAATGCGGAGGAAGCAAATTCAAACTGCATCGGTTTGCCAAAAAGCAGGTCACGGATGGAAAGAATGGTTGCCCGCTGCAATTCATCCGCTTTAAACCAGTCATCCGGGAAACTATTGCACATTTTGGAATGGATGGAAGCAAGTCCGGTTTTCCGAAATAGATGGGCGTGTAAAACGGTTACATCACTGAATCCAATCATCCATTTTGGATTCCTGCGCAGGGGTTGAAAGTTCACAGCATCAATAATCCGGATCAGTCCATATCCTCCTCTAGCGCATAATATTGCTTTTACAGATTGATCATTAATCAATTCCTGCAGGTCAGCAGTTCTTTCCAGATCGGTTCCGCCAAAAGTACCGTCCCGTTTTCCAATTGTTGAACCTAGCTGTACCTGAAGTCCCCATGCTTCCAATTGCTGGATGGCAGGGGCGATTTCTTCCCTGGTTATATAACCAGCCGGAGAAGTAATCGCGATTCGGTCTCCTTGTTTTAGAAAAGGAGGCTGAGAGGCCGTCAACTCTTCATTTCCGGCAGAAAAACCATCGAAAGGAAGTCCGGATCCAATGGCAAGGGCTGTTATATGCTTTAAAAAATCTTGTCGCTCCATACCTTAAAGATATTCGCTTTACCTATTTGAGATGCGGGATTCCGTCCTAAGGTTGGCTGCCTTTCCGTATTTTTGCGCCCTATCGGCTTTGGCCGGGACATATTAAAGAGAGGAATCATGCAAGAACCAAAAAGATACCTGATTACGGCAGCCCTGCCCTATGCCAATGGCCTGAAGCATATTGGCCATCTGGCAGGTGCCTACCTGCCTGCGGATATCTATGTACGTTACCTGAAGGCAAAAAAACGGGATGTGGTGTTTGTTTGTGGAAGTGATGAACATGGTACAGCCATCCCAATTCAGGCGATGAAGGAAGGCACCACACCACAGGCAATTATTGATAAATACCATGAAATCATCAAGCAAAATTTTGCCGATCTTAGTATCGCCTTTGATATCTACGACCGTACCAGTGCTCCCATTCACCATGAAACATCGCGTGAGTTTTTTACAGCACTTCATGATGCCGGTGAACTTGAAACAAAGGAGACAGAGCAATACTACGATGAACAGGCCGCTACTTTTCTTGCAGATCGATATATAAAAGGGACCTGTCCGAATTGCGGTTTCAATGGAGCTTATGGAGATCAGTGCGAGAAATGCGGAACAGCGTTGAGTCCGGATGAACTGATCAATCCGGTAAGCACTCTTAGTGGTGCAGTTCCGATTAAGAAAAAAACAACCCATTGGTATCTTCCACTTAACCGCCACGAAGCTTTTTTACGTCAATGGATACTCGAAGAACATAAAGATGATTGGAGAGCAAATGTGTTGGGGCAGTGTAAAAGCTGGATAGATGGCGGATTGCTGGCCCGTGCCGTTACCCGTGATCTGGATTGGGGTATAGAGGTACCGCTGGCGGAAGCCAAAGGAAAGGTTTTATATGTTTGGTTTGATGCACCCATCGGATATATCAGTGCTACCCGTAGCTGGGCAAAACAACATCAAAAAGACTGGAAACCCTATTGGTACAGCAAGGACACCAAGCTGGTACATTTTATAGGAAAAGATAATATTGTATTTCATGCTATCATTTTTCCGGTAATGTTGAAACTGCATGGAAATATCCTTCCCGAAAATGTACCCAGCAATGAATTCCTGAATCTGGAAGGCGACAAAATGAGTACCAGCAGAAATTGGAAGCTGGACATGCAGGACTATATCGACGATTTCGTCAAAAAAGAAAATGGCGGACCGCAAATGGTCGATGCCTTACGTTATTATCTCACCCAGATAGCCCCTGAAACAAAGGACAGCGAGTTTACCTGGAAAGGTTTTCAGGATGCCGTTAACAGTGAACTGGTTGCTATTTTTGGAAATTTTGTCAACAGAACCTTTGTACTGATGCACAAACTGACGGGAGGAAAAGTACCACCTGTTCATGCAGCAATCCTGGATGAAAAAGACCATGATCTTGCGAATGCGATCAGGGCTTCCAAAGAAAAAATGGAAACTCTGCTGGAAGGATATAAATTCCGGGAAGCGCAGTTTGAACTGATTGACCTTGCCAGAAAAGGGAATCGTTATATGCAGGAAAAAGAACCCTGGATTAAAGCGAAAGCCGGCAGCAGCGCCCAACCTGAAATTGACAATTGCATACATTATTGTTTGCAATTATGCGCCAACCTGGCCATTCTGGCACATCCATTCCTACCCAATACTTCTCAGAAAATGATCTACCTGATGAAAGTGGTGGACAAATTACTGGAATGGGAGAATGCCGGTTCCTTAAAATTATTGAGCGTAGGGTATAGCCTGCGCCCACCCGAATTATTATTCAGAAAAATTGAAGATATGGAAATACAGGACCAGATAGATAAGTTAAAAAACAATAGTACGCCTACAGCAACGCAGGCAACTTCACCCGAAACTGCAGCCCCTGCTGCTCCGGAAAAGCCCGCAAAAGAAATTATCCAATTTGATGATTTTGCAAAAATCGATTTGAAAGTTGGAACCATTTTGACAGCAGAAAAAGTAGAGAAAGCAGATAAACTATTAAAGCTTTCCATTGATATGGGTACGGAGACAAGAACTATTGTCAGTGGAATTGCCTTACATTTCAAACCGGAAGAAATTATCGGCAAACAGGTAGTTGTAGTAGCCAATCTGGCTCCCAGAAAAATGAGAGGCATCGAGAGTAATGGTATGATTCTGATGGCAGAAGATGCTGCAGGAAAACTTCATTTTGTACAACCGGAAAGCCTGATCAATGCAGGTGCAGGAGTAAGTTAAATCTCAGCAAATCAACACATTCCACATAGAGGTTGTTCAGCTACTCAGTTGAACAACCTCTTTTTTTTGATTAACTTGTAAGCCATGGGCAGGATTTTGCGTAAACATTGGATAATGATGGGAGCAGGTATCACCCTGTTGTTGGCAGGACTGGTGATTGGCTACCTTTTACGCTACCGGTCTGTTGAAGCAGTTGAACAGCTGGTAAAAAATTTATCTGGTGGAGAATATCAGCTCTCTGCAACCACTTTTAAATTCAATCTTTTCAAATTTCAGATTAACGTAAAAAATATCCATATAAAACCAACGGATAAAAACGATGATAACAGCCAATTTGAATTCAAAGCGGATTCCCTGTCCATTAATGTTAATAATCCGATTCAATTATTATTGTACAAGCGCCTATCCGTTAACAGGCTTATCATTAAAACTCCCTATCTCGAAATAAAGACTTACCAAAAAGACAGTTCCAAAAACAAAGTGGTACGTCCGCTGCGAATAGAAATAGCTGCTGTTCAAGATGTATTTTTCGATGTATTATCCTCGCTTGAAGTACAGCAGTTCAAGCTTACCGATGGCAGTGTTTCAATTTATCCGGAAATCAACCAGCACCAGCGTCGATTTTTTCTGAATCATATTTATCTATCATTGGATGATTTACACCTGCTTCGGAAAATCAGGCAATGGGATAATACCAATCGGGTAGCGGTTGATTTTCGCCTGTTGAAGCCTAATATAGAATACCCCGATAGCAGCTTACAGGTTGTTCTTGAAAAACTGGTATGGCAATCGAGGCAACGACGTTTTGAATTAAGCGGACTCGATTTCCATAAAAGAATGGAAGATAAAAGAGAAAAATCGGGGTTCCGGCTGGAGAATATCCAACTTGATTCCCTGAACTGGAATACCCTGCTCACAGAAGGTCGGATAGAACTGGGTTTGCTGAAAGCAGCCAAAGGCTATTTCACCAGTAACGATATACGATTCAGAAGAACTGCTGATAAAAAATCAATCAGGGTTGAAAACAGTTTTCTTGATGTATTAGGTGCCATCAACATAAAAAAAGTAGAGATCGACAGCATCGAATTCAGTGGAACCACCTTTAGCCGGAGAGGCAGAGAAACACTGCAGATTTTAGGAGATAATTTTTTGGTAACAAACCTGGTGGTTGACAACGCCCTTCCCAACAAAATTGAATTAGATGATCTGGAATTTGGGGTTCGCGGATTTCTTGAGTCTGATAGCACCAAATCTTTCCAAACCGGATTTGATGGCATGAGAATCAAAAAAAACCAGTTGATCCTGCAGAATTATTTTTTACGCGCTGCCAACCGATCGAATACCGGGAATAATAGTATCCAAACCAAACAACTAATACTGAATAATCTTTCCATACCGGAATTATTAAACGGGCGATTACAGGCAGATGAATTATATCTGATTGAGCCGAATGTTCGCATTCATTTATCAGGTAACCGGAAAAACAAAAAGGTTAATCCGATCAGAGAAATTCAACGAACTATCCGAAGAAAATTACAGATTGAAAAAATCCGGATTCTTGACGCTGATTTACTGATTACGGAAGGAAAAGCTAAAAAACCATTGGTTCAATCGGCTTCCTTCTCTGCTATAATTTCCAGCAATAGTGTATTAAGGGCCGGCACACTGGAAGAATTATTTGATGGCAAGAACAGGCTGGAGATGCCGCAGCTGGCGCTTCGATTCAATAATTTTCAGGTGGATTTAAAAGATGCACTGTATGAAAACAATGCCTTATACGCCAACAATGCAAAAGGCAATTCCACAGATCAGAAAATCCAGTTCAATCTGAATGCAGTTCACGTAAAAGATATCAATGCAGCAGGAATAATTACCGGAAAAGACACCAACTGGGTAAGGGAAATTGAGCTGGGTTCAGGCCAGGTAACAATTAAGCTGGAAGAGTTAAATAAAAAGAACGGTCAAAAAAACAAGATCCCGCAGAACATGATCCGCAATATCAGAACCGGAGAAATCGATCTGGTTTTGGAACAGCCCAATCTGCAGGTAAAATCATCGATTGACAGCATAGCAATTGATAGTTTACATTTTAAGAATAACCAATGGAACTGGTACCGCTATTACCTGGCAGGCAGCAAACTGCAATTGGACCAAACCGGCCTCCAGGTTCGAACAGATAAGTATAGAATTAATTCTGAAACGGGTGCCACTATTCAAAACATTCAACTTCTCTCAGAATCAGCGCAACTTTCCCTATCAGCATCTATTCCAAAATTAGAATCAGAAGGGAGTCCAGGTTCAGTAAAAGATCCGATTGCAGGGATTAAAAAAGCAACGTTGACCTATCCCAACATACAGGTTATTTTTAAAGAACAGAAAGATTTTATTGATAAAAAAGAATCCGAAAAAGCGCTTTCCAGATTACCGGCAATTCATTTAATTGAACCCGTACTTGACATCAACAGAACCAGGAACGACAGTATCCTTAAATTATTCAGTAATAAGGGCGGTTATTTGAAAACGGAAATCATTTCCCTTAATAGTGGCCGGATCCAAACGGAGGCATTGGATCTTTCATTCAACGACATCATCGCAGTTCCAGATAAAACCAATATGCGTATTGGCAGTTTCAGTTTGAAGGCACATGATTTCCTGTTTGACAAGTACCTGACAACAAAAATTGAAAATATTGCACTGAACAAAGGCCTGTTGGAACATGAGACAGATAACTTCGAGCTTGCTATTAAAGGCATTCAGGTAACTAACAAAGCAACCGTATTGTTTTCCAGCAAAAAAGAAGATCTCAAAAAATTTCTGGAGAACCTGCCACATATCAACCTGGCAGCGGAGGAGTTATCCCTGAAAAAAGGCGACCGGAATTGGGAGATTCTTAATCCCCAGATTAATGCAGATCAGAAAATAATAGGATTAGACAGTATCCGATTTACCAGTCAGATAGCAAAAGATAGTTTTTTTAAACAATCACTCTATCAAACCGATTTCATTGAATTTACCGCAGGTAAAAGCAGGGTAGTCGGATATGACAGGGGAATAATCGGCATGGATACCCTATGGAAAGCTAACCGGATTGAATTTGATCAGTTTCATATGAACATTGACCGTGATAAACGACTACCGCAGGACTCAATAGAATATCGCCCGCTGTTGACTGATCTCATCCAAAAAATTCCGGTAAATATTCAGATTGGAGCAGCAATATTGACCAATTCCAAAATTGCCTATAGTGAAATCAGCGGTAAAACAGGCAAGGAGGGAAAAATTTGGTTCAGCAACCTGAACATGGTAGCCGGGCCAATTAAAAACTATGCATTACAGAATAAGGACTCCTTAAAAATTAGTGCTACAAGTGATTTTATGGATCAGGGCAAAATGAAATTTGCCTTCCAGCAATCCTATTCTGACAGTTTGAAAGGATTTTTACTTCTTGCCAGGATGGGAAAAATGAATTTAAACGCGCTCTCTCCCCTATTAAGGCCTTTGTTTAATCTTCAAATAACAGATGGCCGTACAGACAGTCTTTGGCTAAGAGTAAGGGGGAATGATTATTTCGCTTATGGCAATATGGAACTGGATTATCGGAAACTACGGTTCGAACTCTTAAGGGAGAATGGGCAAAAGAAAAAATTCACCAGCTTTCTGGCCAACCTGCTTATCAAAAACAAAAATTCAAAAAAAGGATTGGTTTATCAGGAACGATTGCGAAATAAGTCGACATTCAATTTTTGGGGTAAGATCGCGTTGAGTGGATTGCTGAATAATATGGGTGTCAAATCAGATAAGAAATATATTCGCAAATATAAAAAAGAAGCAAAACGATTAGCGATACCGGAAGAATTGCTTCAATAATCTTAACCATGCCTGCCGCCTATTTATTAACGATTCTTGGTCTTGCTGTTTTATTTATAATCATTGCCTGTTCAGTTTGGAAATGGCATCCATTGGTAGTGTTGCTGATAGCTGCATTGGCCGTGGGCATCTTCACGGGAATGCCGGCGCAAAAAACACTCAACACCTTATTATCAGGAGCTGGAATTGTATTTGCCAGCATTGGTTTCTTAATTGTACTGGGAAGTTTTCTGGGAGAAATTCTGGAAAGAACCGGTGCAGCAGCTCAATTGGCCAACCAGTTGGTTCAACGGGCATCCGGAAGTCGAATGGCACTTTACACCCATGCAATGGGCTTGCTGGTTGGAATTCCTGTATTCTGTGATGCCGGATTTATTCTGTTATCCCGGCTCATTCAGTCCATGACCCAGGTACAGGGCAACTCGATTTCCGCACTTCAATTATCACTGGGAACCGGATTATATGGATCGCATGTACTTATTCCGCCAACACCCGGACCCATGGCGGCAGCAGGAAATCTTGGATTAGGTGATCATCTGGGATGGGTGATACTGTTAGGACTGATTTTATTGATTCCAATTGGACTTGTAACAACCTGGTTAATTCGTAAGATGGATCGGACTAACCTACTGGCACAAACGAAACTGGATTTGGAAGAGGGAGAAACAATATCATCAGCAAATACAGCCCCCTTATGGAAAGCTTTGTTGCCGTTATTATTACCATTGGTATTAATTGCAGCAGGTTCTATTCTACCCATGTTTACTGAGAATGAATCATTGGTAACAGTGCTGGAATTGCTTGGCCATCCTGTAATTGCCCTGGGCCTTAGTGCCCTGGTTGCGATGTTCACCTTAGGCTGGACCAGTAAAAAAAATTGGGGATCCTGGTTTCAGCAGGCCCTGGTACAATCGGGTCCCATTATTTTAATAACCACTGCGGGCGGTGCATTTGGAGCAGTTTTAAAAGCCACACCCATTCAGGAAGTACTTGGCAATTTCTTACAATCATCCAGCATACCGGCCTGGGCCGTCTATCCATTTGCTTTTATTTTGGCAGCTATTTTAAAAACCGCGCAGGGATCTTCAACTGCTGCACTAATAGTCTGTTCCGCACTTTTATTTCCTGTGATGGGCTCCTTTATTCTCAATGTACCTCAACAGGCGTTGGTAGTACTCGCAATTGGTGCAGGTGCGATGACCGTAAGCCATGCCAATGACAGTTATTTCTGGGTGATACATCAGTATGGTCAAATTCCGGTAAATCGCCTGTACAGAACCTATACATTATTAACAGCAGCAATGGGACTTACTACTCTTCTGGGGGTATTGCTTCTTTATTTTGTAACAGGATAATAATGATATCCATCACATTAGTTTGCGTTGGTCCGGTTTTAATAAGTGCATCAATGGCTGAAAAATACGTATATGCATCCTGGCTTGTAAGGGCTGGTTCGGGATCGGGTCCATATATTTTTACATTTTGAAGGATGGTATTATCCAATACCGCTCCGGCTGCATCCGTAGGTCCATCCGTACCATCCGTACCTCCACTCAGGATGGCAAATTGAAAAGCATTTAATCTTTCGTACAATTCAGGGTCTTTCAAACATGCTGCCAGTATAGCTAATACAAATTCCTGGTTTCTGCCGCCTTTGCCTTTACCTGTAAGAGTTACAGTGGTTTCTCCTCCGGCAATAAAACAAAGAGTGGGTTGGAGTCCTTTTACCGTCCGACTTTCCATTTCATGAAGACAATGCCCCAGTAATAAGACTGCCTGTTCCCTTGCCTCTCCTTCAATAAGTGCCTGAAATATGATCGGCTCCAAGCCAATTTCCAATGCAGCTTTAGCAGCAGACTGAAGAGCCGTTTGATTGGTTGCAAGCAAATGATGCGTAATATTTTCAAAAACCGGGTCTCCCGGCTTGGGTGTTTCATAACGCAGATCTGCCTTTATTCTTTTTAAATGCGTCAGTATACTGGAAGGCAATTGATTGAGCAATTGATATCTGTGGATAATCTGATCAACTTCAGAGATGGTACTGTTATCAGGATAAAAAGGACCGCTTGCAATTACCGATAGTTCATCCCCTGGCACATCACTCAGTACACCTACCTCAATTTGCGCCTCTCCTGCAAGTCTGGCTAACTGCCCCCCTTTAATGGATGAATAATGTTTTCGAATAGCATTCATTTCATTAATGGTAGCTCCCGATGCAAGTAATAATTTATAAAAGGATTGCATCTCTTCAAGGCTGCATTCTTCCGGCAAATCAGCCACTAAGGAACTGGCCCCACCGCTTAAAAGTACGATCAGCAAATCTTTTTTCTTAAGTGATGCAAGTAGGTTTTTTACTGCAGTTCCCGCAGCGATACTGGCTTCATTGGGAACAGGATGACCCGCTTCCCGCTGGGGCCATGACAGGGTGGCGAGTGCATGCTCATCCTTGGTAATTACCAGTGCCTCATCTACCTGATTGCCAATCCTGTTTTTAAGTTCCAAAGCCATAGCAGCCGCTGCTTTTCCCATGGCCAGTACTACCAGACGCCCTATGGAAGAGCGATTGATCCACTTGTCGCCAATTCGGATTTCATCTTCTTTTCCTTCTATAAACATTTCCATAAATACCGATGGCAGCACGGCATGTACCCCTGCTTTAAAGACTGAAATGGCTGTAGCTCCGTTCATTTGGCCAAGTTAGGATATATCCGGTTTGTCGCCGGTTAAGAAGCCTCAAATAAATGATTGGCCGTATGCTGGATTTTCCAATAAATCATTAACTTCGACTAAATTAGTTGTTTAGCTAACTATTTTGACCCTGTTATAAACAAACACAGACTTGTTATATGAAAAGAACGATTAAAAAAGTGGCTGTATTGGGCAGTGGAGTAATGGGATCGCGAATCGCCTGTCATTTTGCAGGGGTTGGATTACAGGTATTACTGCTGGATATGGTACCCAAAGAAGCGCAGGAGTCGGCAGATAAAGCTGCCCGTAACAAGTTGGTTAATGATACATTGCAGGCAGCATTAAAATCAAATCCTTCTCCTGTTTATTCAAAGGAAGTGGCTAAACGGATCAACACCGGAAATTTCACAGACAATATGAAAGATATTGCCACTGCCGACTGGATTATTGAAGTGGTAGTGGAGCGGCTGGATATCAAACAACAGATATTTGAACAGGTAGAACGATATCGGAAACCTGGCACCCTGATCAGTTCCAATACCTCCGGCATTCCCATACATATGATGGCGGAAGGCCGGTCACAGGATTTCAAAGAACATTTTTGCGGCACGCATTTTTTTAATCCGCCGCGTTATTTGCGTTTATTGGAAATTATACCAACGCCGCATACGAAAAAAGAAGTCGTTGATTTTCTGATGCAATATGGCAGCCTGCAATTAGGTAAAACAACGGTTCTTTGTAAAGACACGCCGGCTTTTATCGCCAACAGGGTTGGTGTTTATGGAATCATGGCCATATTCGGACTGGCGGACAAACTCGGATTGACGATAGACGATATTGACGCATTAACCGGGCCGGTCATTGGCCGACCCAAATCCGCCACTTTCAGAACGGCAGATGTAGTGGGTATCGACACCTTGGTAAAAGTAGCCAGGGGTGTTGCAGAAAATTGTCCGGGTGACGAGCAAAATATAGTATTTACCATTCCGGCCTGGCTGGAACAAATGGTAACTAATAAATGGCTGGGTGATAAATCAAGTCAGGGGTTTTTCAAAAAAACAAAGGGTCCAATGGGAGAGAAAGAAATTCTAACATTGAATCTTTCCACCATGGAATATGGTCCGCGGCAAAAACCAAAATTTGCAAGTCTGGAAGCAGCCAAACCGGTAGATGATTTGAAAACTCGTTTGAAAATACTGGTTTCGGGGACAGATAAAGCCGGGGAATTTTATCGACATTTTCACTATGGATTATTTTCTTATGTAGCTCACCGTTTGCCGGAAATTTCAGATGAATTATATCGGATTGATGATGCCATGATGGCCGGATTTGGTTGGGAAATCGGGGCATTTGAGAGTTGGGATGAATTGGGACTAAGTAAAACACTCGCCAGGATGCAGGAAGCGGGTTATACGGTTCCGGCCTGGGTGGAGGAAATGCTGGCTGCAGGACATACCAGCTTTTACAAACTGGAAAACGGGAAACGTTTTTTTTATGATATCCCAACGAAATCCTATCTACTTATCCCAGGAGGTGAGGCCTTTATTGTGATGAAACATTTTGAAGGACAAACCGTTTGGAAGAATGCTGCCTGCAGAGCCTATCATTTGGGGGATGATGTAATCGGATTGGAATGGTCCACCAAAATGAACAGCATCGGAGGTGAGGTACTGGAAGGCATACAACGTTCCATAACATTGGCAGAAGAAAAATACAAGGGATTGGTAATTGCCAATGAAGGCGCCAATTTCAGTGCCGGTGCCAATGTTGGAATGATTTTTATGCTTGCCATAGAGCAGGAATACGATGAACTGGATATGGCCATCCGCCAGTTTCAGCAAAGCATGATGAGGGCCAGATATTCTTCCGTACCTGTTGTAGTAGCACCACATGGATTATCATTAGGAGGAGGTTGCGAACTTAACCTGCATGCAGATAAGATCTGCGCTGCCGCAGAGACTTATATAGGATTAGTTGAATTGGGAGTAGGACTGATTCCTGGTGGGGGTGGCACAAAAGAATTTGCCCTTCGCGCAGCTGATGAAATGCATGAAGACGAGCCTGAAACCATAACATTGAAAAATCGATTCCTGTCTATAGCAACAGCAAAAGTTGCCACATCTGCACAGGAAGGAATGGAGATGGGAATTCTTCGTAAAGGGAAGGATGAAATTGTTTTGAATCAGGGCAGGCGGATTGTTGAAGCAAAACGATCTGTACTTGAATTATACGATAGTGGCTATATCACTCCAATTCAGCGAACGGATATTAAAGTAATGGGAAGGTCGGGATTGGGCACCTTGTTAACTGGCATCAATGGAATGCTAAGAGCAAATTATGCTACTGAACATGATGCGCTGGTGGCGCGCAAATTGGCGTATGTAATGTGCGGGGGAGATCTGAGCGAACCCACCCTGGTATCCGAACAATACTTACTGGATCTGGAAAGGGAAGCATTTCTTTCTCTTTGTGGTGAAAGAAAAAGCCTGGAAAGAATACAATCCGTTTTAAAATCGGGTAAGCCTATACGAAATTAAAGAGCAGCTACCAACAGCAATTCGCGTAAACACACATAGCGTTGCCGGCCTTCGGGCCGGCTTTTTTTGCCACTGGCACAATTCATTTTAGATCCTCAGACGCTTAGCTTATCTTGTTAAAAAAAAATGGATGTACTGGTATTGGACTCCATCGCAAAAGCATACGGACCGGTAAAAGCGCTGAAAGGAGTTAGCCTTTCTGTTCCCAGAGGTACAGTGTATGGAATATTGGGGCCAAATGGAAGTGGAAAAACCACACTATTAAGCATCATCCTGGATGTATTGGCAGCAGATAATGGAAACTATTCCTGGTTTGGAAATCCAGGTTCCAAAGAACAGCGAAAACAGATTGGTTCCCTTCTCGAAACCCCCAATTTTTATCATTATTTGTCCGCAGTCAATAACCTGAAAATTACGCAGAGCATTAGCGGCAGGGGTTCGTTGGATGAAATTCATGAAGTACTAAAAACAGTAAATCTATATGAACGAAGAAATAGCCGGTTCAGCAGTTACAGTTTGGGAATGAAACAACGGCTTGCAATTGCAGCGGCTTTATTGGGTTCACCCAAAGTACTGGTTTTGGATGAACCCACCAATGGGCTGGATCCTGTTGGCATTGCGGAGATCCGTGAACTAATAAAACTGCTGAGTGAAAAAGGCACCACAATTATAATTGCGAGTCATCTGCTGGATGAAGTAGAAAAAGTTTGTACACATGTAGCGATTCTTAAAACAGGCAATCTAATTGCACAGGGAACGGTAGAAGAGGTGCTGGCAGATGAAGATGTGTTGGAAATAGCTGCATCCGATCTGGATGAACTGACCAGGTTGTTGTCGGCATATGAAGGCATTGGTTCGCTGGAAAGGGGTGGCCATATCTTATTGGTAAAAGGTCCGAAAGGCAGCCTGGATCCTGCAGCCATCAATGCGTATTGTCAATATGCCGGCATTTCAGTACACCATCTTGCCATGCGAAAAAAGCGGCTCGAAGCCCGATTTTTTGAATTAACCAGTAATTAACCGAACGATGCTTAGTTTACTTAAAACAGAATGGCTTAAAATAAACCGATACCCCGCTTTTTGGTTATTGTTGGGGATTTGCATGATTACCTATCCTGGTATCAACCTGATTTTTTTGAGCGTATTTCAGGAAATAACACAAAAAGAATCTACTACCGGACAGATCGTTACTATGTTATTGGGCGAACCGTTTTCCTTTCCGGAAGTTTGGAAGACCAGTGCTTTTCTCTCATCGGTATTTGTATTTATTCCTGCTATTCTTATCATTATGCTGATCACGAATGAATTCAATTATAAAACCGCAAGGCAGAATATTATCGATGGCTGGAGCAGAACGGAATTCATGTGGGCTAAAGTCATTGATGTGGTATTGATAACACTGATTGTAACAATAATGTATTCGCTGGTTGCTTTTTTTATGGGGGTTCAAAATACAAAGAACACCGAGTACAATGCATTTGAACAGATCTATTATATTGGTCTGTTTGCCCTGCAAACATTTTCTCAACTTTCCATTGCATTCTTAATTGGACTGTTAGTGCGAAAAGCATTTATTGCCATGGCCATTTTTCTTTTTTATGGAATGATTGCCGAACCTATTACCGTGAATTTCCTGAAGTATAAATTCAAATCGGAAACAGGGCGTTATTTCCCCATGGAAATTTCTGATCGGCTGATTCCTGCGCCTGCTTTCATGAGCAAGATGGACGAAACCGCCTATCAGGCTTCTTTGGATGCAATTGGCACGCATATACTATTAACTATTGGACTACTAGTGCTCACCTGGCTCATTAACTACCAGATTTACTTAAAACGTGACCTCTGATTTCTTGCACCTGCCGGGTGCAAGATTTGCAAATTTGAAAAACCGGAATTATCTTGTCAGAATTAAATAGCAAATATGGAAAACCTGACAACGAATGATAATATTCTGGAAGATTTTCACATGGTAACAAGTTTGAAGGATGCGAGCACAGGGCAACGTTTCGTCAATTATCTTATAGATGCAATAGTGTTTATGATCTTTTTATTTTTTTATGGGATTCTAAGTTATTTATGCGAAGCATTTATGGGTATATCTATTTCTCCATTTGATGACAATATAAATCCTCTTCTTCAAAATATATACAGCATGATTTTTTACGCCGTATTCTATATCATTGTTGAAGGGGTAACCAAAGGTCGAACACTGGGAAAGTTAATAACCAAAACCAAAGTGATACATATTGACGGTAACAAACTGGTATTCAAGGATTTTGTATTGAGAAGCCTGTGCCGGATTGTACCATTTGAGCCATTATCGGCATTTGGCGGATATCCCTGGCATGATACCTGGACAAAAACAAGAGTGGTACAGATTCGATAAAAATGCCGGTTCGAAATTAAGTCAGGTTGATTTTATCAGTGAGTTCAATGCTGATTCAATAGTAGGGAAAGCAAATTGAAATCCTGCTGTTCTGATTTTAGAGCTGCTGACGGTTGTACTTTTCAACACCTCAATACTCATTTCCCCCAACACCATTTTTAAAAGGATACCGGGAACATGAATTGGCAAAAAACTGCTGCCGCGAACAAGTTTCGCCAGTGTCAGAACCAGGTTTTTATTATTTACCGGAATTGGACCTACTGCATTATAAATACCCTGCCAGCTACCAGATTCCATTGCATTCAGGTAGAGTCGAACCAGGTCCTGCAGGTGAATCCAGCTGATCATCTGTTTACCGCTACTGAGAATGGTAGCAAATCCGAAACGAAGAGGTTTGACAAACTCAGCAAGTGCCCCGCCTTCCATAGCAAGCACAATACCGGTTCGTAAAACCACCAAACGTTTACCCATTGCTGTTATAGGATCCATTGATCTTTCCCATATCTGGCAGGTGCTACCCAGAAAATCATCATAAGCAGGAGCTGTTTCTTCAAATGGCTTGGGATTCGGAATAACAGGATCAGGCCCATACCATCCAATTGCTGATGCAGCCACTACCACCGAAATTTCATTTGGAATAGTCGTAAGCGCTTTGCAAAGCAGTTCCCCACCTTTTACCCTGCTATTAAGAATTTCCATTTTCCGTTTAACCGACCACCGTTTATCCGCGACACCTGCACCGGCAAGATGAATGACTGCACTTCCCTTTCGGATGGCAGCTTCGTCAATCGTGCCGGCAGCAGGATCCCATGCAGCATAGCTCAGTTTTCCCGATTCCTGGTATCGATCCGGATTTCTGGTAAGTATAATTACCTTATGACCCGCTGCTAAAAGAGCAGATGTAAGTGCCTTTCCAATAAGTCCTGTACCTCCAGTTATAAGTATAGTTTGCATAATCCTTTTTCTCCTTTCCCCTTTTTCTCCTTTCTCCCCTCTTCCTCCCTCCCTCTCCCTGAAAAAAGGCCCCTCGCAAAAACGAAGGGCCGACTATCCTTTTCGGATAAACAACTAAAAACAAAAATCGTTGACTTATTCGGGATCGGGTGCTGATTAGTCTGGTTTCTTTCCGTCCAGAAAAGTATTGATGGTACTGATCTGGGTATTATTCTGGTCATCTGTTTTTACCGTATAATTACTGTAAAAGTTTTCGGCCGGTGAAACAGTGTTATAGAGTTCAAGGTTGCGGCGGATATAGGCCGGCACAGTGTCAAACTCATTGTTTGGGTCCGCTGCATTGATATTGAATGACAGATTACGTAATTTCTGTATTCTCTCTGCAGCTTTCCTTTTTTGTTCTTCCACTTCGTCCAGCAAAGCCGGCTCCTCAGGTGAAGGATAAAAAGACGGTTGAGTTGATGGTGCCAACGGCTTGTCCGCCGCAGGGGTTTCATCTTTTATCACCAGTTGCATATCGAAAGAAGGTTCTTCATCTTTCTGTGGCAATGCCGGCAACTGCTGACGGATGGGTTCGTTCACAGGAGAACTGTTTTCCTGGCGAGAACTGGGTTCAGGCCCCTTTGCAGGTTCGGCATAAATATTGGATGGCTTGGCCAAGTATCCTCCGGATGCTGCAGACACGGGAGAATTATTTTCACTCAGGTTGAGCTGTATTCTTTCTTCGGGTATGGATGAGTGTGAGTGTTGCGAAACTACGGGTTGACCCGAATCAATAGCAATTGAGTTATCCACCGTATTCTTACGGTCATCCTCATACGTAAATGTCACCATACTGCTCGTATTTTCACGAACCGGCTCTTCTTCTACCAATCGCGGTTGCAATGGATCCGGCAACAACGCATCCATCTTGGGTTGTTGTTGAATTATGGCAGTTGGAGCTGAACCTCCATCAGTCTGTTGCGAACGTTCAGCCGGCTTCAATACAGAAATACCTGGCCTTGCGGCAACAACTGCAGCCGGAGCAGGTACTGGTGCAGCAGAAGGAATCGGATTATAATAGGCTTTATCTTCTGTACCAAATGGTAAAACAGACTGATCAAGCGTCATTATAATTTTATCATCTTTTTTAGGTTCCGGCTGTTTTGCTTCCCGCTTGCTGAACGGATCTTTATATTCAAATCCGGTTGCAATCAGCGTGATGCTGATTTCATCACCCAATGAATTATCGTACCCCAAACCAAGAATCACATCGGTATCTTCACCAGCATGACTCAACAGGTAATTCTGAATTGTATCCACTTCGTCCATGGTAAATTCATGCTGTCCTTCTGCAGAGTTAATATTGATAAGGATCCAGCGTGCTCCACGAATATCGTTATCATTCAACAGCGGTGAATTCAACGCTTCTTCAATGGCTCTTTGTGCGCGCTGCTCACCAGATGCAGTAGCGTTACCAAGAATAGCTACACCACCATTCCGCATGACGGTACAAACATCCGCGAAATCCACGTTGATTTGCCCGGTACTGCTGATTACATCCGTGATACATTTAGCAGCCGTAGCCAACACATTATCTGCTTTAGCGAAAGCTTCCTTCATTTTCAGGTTTCCATATTGGTGTCGCAGTTTATCATTGCTGATCACCAACAGGGTATCTACATAATCCTTCAATTGCTGAATACCGTCTTCCGCCTGTAGCTGCCGCTTTCTTCCTTCATAAGAGAACGGTGTAGTTACAATACCCACTGTCAGAATTCCCAGATCCTTACAGATTTTGGAAATGATCGGCGCTCCACCGGTTCCGGTACCACCACCCATTCCGGCAGTAATAAATGCCATCTTGGTATTTACTTCCAGAATGCGTTTGATTTCTTCCAGACTTTCTTCTGTCGCCTGTTTTCCAATTTCCGGATTAGCACCTGCTCCCAGGCCCTGGGTGAGATGTGGTCCGAGTTGTATTTTATTCGGCACCTGGCTTTGTGCGATTGCCTGGGCGTCGGTATTACATATAATAAAGTTTACCCCGTCAATACTTTGACTGAACATATGGTTAACAGCATTGCTGCCACCGCCTCCTACACCAATCACCTTGATGATGGATGACTTTTCCTTCGGTAGATCAAAGTGTATCATATCACGAATTTGTTTTGCTTCCGCTGTTGCCAGCTGGTTTGTTATAGAATGTATGGGTTAGTGCGATATCTATTAAAAATTCTTGTCGTCTTCCTCTTTAAACAGATCGATCAGATTGTCTTTGAACTTACTCCAGAACCTGTTAATTCCACCCAGTTCTCTCGTACGGGTACTTACTTCAACAGGACCTTCTTTATCTTCCGATGCAAGCGTATCCTGCACTTCCGGCTGCTGAATTTCTTTTTTCAGTTCTTTAGGAATTTCCACCATCTTAAACTGCTTGGTGAAAAGTTTACGATTGCGTTCATAATCGTCGTAACCTTTCAGAATCAAACCGATGCAGGTTGAATACATGGGCTTGGTCAGTTCATCAGTATGATTGGGCGACAGATGTTCATTCGGAAAACCTATTCTTGCATTTAAACCTGTTACATACTCAGTGAGTTGTATCAGGTGTTTCAATTGCGAACCACCACCGGTCAATACAATTCCACCATTTAGCATCCGGCTGTCCATTCCCACCTGTTTCAGGTGATAGGTTACAAAATCCATGATCTCACTCATCCTTGCCTGGATAATATTGGCCAGATTTTTTACACTTATTTCCTTGGGAGGAAGTCCGCGCATACCCGGAATTGTTATGAATGCATTCGCTTTTGCTTCATTGGCAAGGGCAGATCCAAACTGTACTTTCATCTGCTCGGCCTGGGTTTTTAATACCCCCAATCCGGTTTTGATATCATTGGTGATATTTTCACCACCAAAAGGAATAACCGCAGTATGCTTCAGAATGCCTTCATAAAAAACAGCCAGATCAGTTGTGCCGCCTCCGATATCCACGATGGCCACGCCAGCTTCAATATCTTCCTGGCCCATTACTGCTGCTGCCGATGCCAGGGGTTGCAATACCAGGTCTTTGGTGTGTAACCCACTTTTTTCAACCGCCCGGTTAATATTACGGATGGCGTTTTTATCACCTGTAATGATATGGAAGTTGGCGCCCACCTTCACTCCGCCGTAACCGATCGGATTGGGAATATTCTGAAAATTGTCTACTGTAAACTCCTGTGGAATCACATCAATGATTTGATCACCGGCAGGAATATAGGTTTTGTACTGATCTGCAATCAGCTGATCTATTTCACGCTGAGAAATTTCTTCATCGTTTGTCTGACGAACAATATCACCCCTGGTTTGAAGGCTCTTGATATGGTGGCCTGCAATCCCTACATACACTTCATTGATCTGCAAATCCGGATTGGATGCATAGCAGTTCTCCAGCGCAGCAGCAATGGCTTTAATTGTTTCATCAATATTCAAAACCTGGCCATGTTTCACCCCGTTGCTGTTCGCCCGACCGAAACCCAGAATCTCCAGTTTGCCAAACTCGTTCTTGCGACCCGCAATGGCAGCAATCTTGGTTGTACCAATATCGAGTCCAACAATAATGGGTTGTTCGTTCTTCATTCTATCTTATTTTTAGTTGTTTCGAAACTTTTTATTGCCTTCGCATGACCGCTTTTGGTTGGCGTCTGGAAGTAGTTGACACAGGAGATGGATGGGAAACGGTAGCTGTTTCGGAGGATATTGGATTATTAACCTGTAAAGGTGATGCAGTAAGGCTGTAAGGCAGTTTATTTTTATCCACGGATGTGGATATTCCACCTTCTCTGGTTCCGACCACCTGCCCGGCAAAACCAACATCAATGGTCGAGTAATAATCAAAGCCTGTTTTCATCAGTACTTCTTCATAGAATATTTTCAATCGACGGAACTTTGCAGATGCGTTGGAACCATCTCCAAACAGTATCCGATGAGTTCCCACCAATGGAATCAGCTCAATCGTTTTCTCGGGTGTATACACCAACTGTACAACCTGTGCATTCCAAAAAGGATCTTCCTTCAACTGTTCAACAATATTCAGCACCCTAATAAGGAGAATGCTATCTCCGCTCCTTTTTTTCAATAATTTTTCCGGCATACCGGTGAATACCGGTAATTTAACGGGTGGCTTTCCAATCACGATGGGCAAATAAGCTCCGGCTGTATCCAAGTACCAGGATGCTCCATTTGCGGTAAATATTCTGGCAACTGGTGTTCTTTCCTTCACCAGAATCTCCAGTTCCCGATCGGAATTAAAAAAAAGCTCCGCTTCCCTTACCCACAGATTTTTACGAATCCTGCTTTCCAGCGCTCTTAAATCAATCGATTTCATCGCCTTTCCATTGAAGGATTTCTTTGATTTCGCACCAATTATGGTGAGCAAATCGGATTGATCAATAAACCGATAATCTCCCGATCCTTTAATTTCTATATTGATGGCCGTACAATTGGCATCGTTCGTTTTATTGATCGCCGCAATCAATACCACAAGCAGGGTCGTTCCCACCAGCATCCAGCCGAGGGCAACCATCACTTTGCGTATACTGATTTTTTTATCCGGCATATCTTTCCAAAATTTTTGCAATTGGTTGAACCAATGCATCAATATCTCCAGCTCCTGCAGTTATAAACAATTCCGGTTGATCACTGCCTGCCTTCCATATATCATTCAAATAATTGTTCAATTCCTGTTTTTCCAACAGCAGTACGTTGCCATTCTCCATCTGCTCTGCTATCAAAGAACTGGTGACACCTTCCATAGGTAATTCTCTTGCGGGATAAATTGGCAGCAAAATTACCTGATCAGCAAGACTCAAAGCCTGCGCAAAACTTTCATACAAATCATTGGTTCTTGAAAATAAATGTGGTTGAAAAAGCACCGTAGTTCTGCGATCCGGAAACAAGGCTTTCGCTCCATTTATCAAGGCTCTTAATTCTTCGGGATGATGTGCATAATCATCTACAAAGACCATGCGAGAAGTTTTGATAATATATTCAAATCTTCTTTTAACACCCTTGAATGAAGCAACAGCCGCTTTTATTTTTTCGGAATCAATACCCAACTGATCGGCTATAGCAATTGATACCAGTGCATTCTCCACATTATGCAGACCTCCCATATTCAACTGAATACCATCAATTCTTTTTTCCGGCAATGAAACAGAAAATGTATAACTGCCGTCTTTCATGATAATATTTTCGGCAAAAACATCTGCCGATTGATTAAGCACACTATAGGTAAACTGTTTGTTGGCTTTCAGTTCATTTTCTTTGGGCAATCCATACTTACTGAATAACATGCCTTCTGGCTTCAATCGCTGACTGAAAGCAATAAAGGCTTCCTGCAGCTTTTCTTCGGTTCCGTAAATATCCAAATGATCCGGATCCATTGAACTGATTACAGCAATATCCGGATGAAGGCGCAAGAAACTTCGGTCGTATTCATCGGCTTCAATCACTGCCACATTCCGTGGATCGCTCCAGAAATTTGTATTATAATTCACGCTGATCCCACCCAGAAAAGCATTACATCCGAATCCACTGTGGCGCAGCAGATGGGCTGTCATTGTAGTCGTGGTGGTTTTACCGTGGGTTCCCCCGATACAGATATTGAAGGAACTATTACTGATAATGCCCAGCACCTCACTTCTTTTCAGAACTGGAATTTCTTTTTGCTGAAAATATACCAGTTCCAAATGTTGCACCGGAACCGCCGGTGTATATACGACGAGATCGGGGTTTGCCGGAATAAGGTTCAGATTCTCTTCAAAATGAATCAGGATACCTTCCGATTCGAGCTGACTGGTTAAGGGTGTAGGGGTTTTGTCATAGCCACTGACCGTTTTGCCCAGGGCATTAAAATAACGGGCAAGGGCGCTCATACCGATTCCGCCAATACCGATAAAATATACTGTTTGTATGTCTTTTACTGATAGCAAGTTTATTGTACTATATATTTAGCAATTAATTCATCTGCATTCCGGATAGCCAATGCGCCCAATTTCCCTGATATGGAAGAACGCTTATCCTTATCACGCACCAAATCCATTAACTCTGGAATCAAGCGACTGCCCGCTTCCTGGTCTCTCACCATTTCTCCTGCTCCGGCTTTCACCAGGAACTGTGCATTAACCGTCTGATGATCTTCTGCAGCAAATGGATAAGGAACCAGTATGGCAGGTTTCTGAACAACACAAATTTCTGCGATACTCATCGCACCAGCTCTTGACACAATTACATCGGCTGCCGCATACGCATATTCCATTTCTTTAATAAAATCATTCACCCAAATTCCTTTTCGGTTATCCGCTATCGTTTGAGCAGTTGACAAATACGATTTTCCTGTTTGCCAAATCAGCTGAACTCCTGCTGCGTTTAGCGTTTCGAGTCCGCCTGCAATAGCTTCATTAATACTTTTTGCACCCAGACTCCCTCCCACCGACAATACAACCGGCTGTGATGGATCCAATCCAAAAAAACGGATGGCTTCTTCTCTTGCCAGCCGGCTGTTTACAATGGTGGATCGTACCGGATTTCCACTCACCACAATTTTATTGGCTGGAAAAAATGATTCCATCCCTGAAGTGGCAACGAAAATGGTACGAGCGTTTTTACCAAGCAGCTGATTTGATTTTCCTGCGAAAGAATTGGCTTCATGCAGATAGGTTGGTATTCCTTTCTGCTGGGCAAATTTCAAAACCGGAAAACTGGAATAACCACCCACACCTATTGCCGCATCGGGTTTAAACTCAGAAAAGATTTTTCTAACCTGAAAAAAACTACGTATTAGCTTAAAAGGCAGAGACAGATTTTTAAGAACCGAACTGCGATTTAACCCAGCGATATCCAATCCTTCAATTTTATATCCTGCCTGTGGTACTTTCTCCATTTCCATTTTCCCTTTTGCGCCAACAAAAAGGATTTCCGTAGCCGGATCCAGTTTTTTCATCGCATTGGCAATAGCGATGGCGGGAAAAATATGTCCCCCTGTTCCCCCTCCTGCTATGACGATCCGCTTAGCCATTCGCAACCTCCTTTTCTTCTTCCTCTTCTTCCTTTCCATCTTCCTGGTTCTTCTCTACAAACCGGGAAACACTCAAAATAATTCCGATTGCCACACAGGTAAATAAAAAGGAACTTCCTCCCATACTTATCAATGGAAGAGTAACTCCGGTTACTGGAAACAGGTTTACATTCACCGCCATATTGGCCATTGCCTGTATAACCAGGGTAAAACTCAATGCTAATGCAAGAAAGGCACCGAAGGCAAAGGGGCATTTCCGGAATAACTGTATACTTCGAAATAGAAATACCATGTATACAAACAATACAAAAGCGCCGCCGGCAATTCCGTATTCTTCAATTATAATAGCAAAAATAAAATCCGAGTAAGGATGTGGCAAAAAATTCCGCTGTTCAGAGTTCCCTGGTCCCAATCCCAACCAGCCGCCCTTTGCGATGGCAATTTTTGCCTGGTTTACCTGATAGTTATCGTCTTCATTCTTTTTATCAGAACCATACATAAAGGTTTCGACACGATTTACCCAGGTACTGACACGGGCGGTTAAACGAGAACGATTTTCCGGTTTAGCCGGAACGCCATTTCCCGCATTATGTTGCCAAACCGCAGCAAGTATTAATACAGCCACCGGCACCATGGCAATCAAACCCGTGAGTACGAGGTGTTTAATACTGGCTCTTCCAATAAACAACAGCAACATACTGGTTGCACCCACCAATAAAGCAGTGGAGAGGTTGGCGGGTGCTATCAACACACACACGATTCCAATTGGAATGATCAATGGCAGAAATCCCTGTTTGAAATCTTTAATTACTTCCTGCTTCTTACTGAGCAAACGACTGATATACATAAACAGTGCAAGCTTCGCCAGATCCGATGTTTGAAAAGTAAGATTGATAATAGGTAATCTGATCCAGCGGCTTCCTTCATTGTAACTTACGCCGAAGAATAAGGTATAAATAAGCAGGGGAATAACCAGCCAGAATAAAATTCTGGAAACCCTTGAATAGATGGTATAGTTAACCTGATGAAATACATAAATCAGAAAAATACCGATGCAGATAAACACAACCTGTTTAAACAGATAAACTTCGGTATTACCTTTATACATTTTATAGGCCAGTGAACCGGTTGAGCTATAAATAACCAAAAGTGACATCAGCGCCAGGAGCACCACCAGTGTCCAGATCACTTTATCGCCTTTCGTTTTATTTAGTAGTTGGTTCATTATTTAGTTGTTTTCTTTTTCGCCATCTCCCATTCCCTTCTTCCTACAGTCCCAATACTGCTTCTTTGAACTGCTTACCGCGATCTTCGTAATTTTTGAAAAGATCAAAACTTGCACAAGCCGGACTTAACAACACCACATCTCCCTTGTTAGACAATTGAAAAGCGGAGTGTACTGCTTCTGCCGCACTTCCGGTATTCACCATAACAGGAACATAATTCTGAAAAGCTTCCTGAATTTTCAAATTATCCGTTCCCATGCACACGATTGCTTTTACTTTTTCTTTTACCAGTTCCAACAGTAACGAATAATCGTTTCCTTTATCCACCCCTCCAAGTATCAGGATCACCGGTTTGGTCATGCTTTCCAATGCATACCAGGTACTATTTACATTGGTTGCCTTGCTGTCATTGATGAACTCAACACCACGAACCGTTGCCACCGGTTCCATCCGATGCTCCAGCGCTTCAAAAGACTGAATGGCTTCCCTGATCTTATCTTTACGCAATCCGATAACGGATGCTGCCAACCCTGCTGCCATAGTATTATACTGATTATGTTTCCCTTTGAGCGCAAAATCGTAAATGCTCATCTGAAATTTCTCTTCCTTGGTAACTACATTCATTTCCTCCTCCCTGATAAATGCGCCCTGGAGTAATTCTTTTCTCATACTAAATGGTAATGGGTTAGAAACTGGTTGAAAATCGTTTATATGTTGCATCGTTACTTCATCATCTGCACAATAGATAAAATAATCCGATGCTGTCTGGTTTAAAAGTATCCGAAACTTGCTTCGTACATAATTGATAAACTTATATTCATACCGGTCAAGATGATCTTCCGTGATATTGGTCAGTACGGCTACATGTGCTTTGAATCTACGGATATCATCCAATTGAAAACTACTTAGCTCTGCAACGTACCAGGGTTTGGGATCCAATGCAACCTGCCGCGCAAAACTGTATCCTATATTTCCAACAAGTGCGCAATCCAATCCAGCATGCCGGCAAATATGATAGGTCAATGCTGTTGTGGTTGTTTTTCCATTACTGCCTGTTATTGCAATAACTTTTCCATCTCCTATAAAGCGATAGGCCCATTCAATTTCACTGATCACTTCTATACCCTTCGCCCTGATTTTTTTTACCAGCTCATTTTTTTCGGGGATACCCGGACTCTTTACTACAATATCAGCCTCGAGTATACGCTCTTCACTGTGATGTCCTTCCTCCCATTCAATACCATATTTAGTCAACTCTTGGCGATGCGGCAACTTCAAGGATCCGCCATCGCTAACCAGACAGGCATATCCTTCCTTATAGGCAAGTATAGCTGCTCCAACACCGCTTTCGCCGGCTCCCAATATGACTACAAACTGCTTCATTATCTGCTTCATTCGAACCCACGAATCGGGGGCTTTTCATACGCATAGGATTTACTGCACCACAAATACTCTTTCTCTCGCCGGCGGTTTTTCTACGTTTCTTTTAGCGGATCTTCAAGGTCACAATAGAGAAGATCACGCAAAATATAGTTACGATCCAAAATCGTGTTACGATTTTACTTTCGTGATAGCCTAATTTCTGATAATGGTGGTGAAGTGGACTCATTAAAAAAATCCGTCTCCCTTCGCCATATTTTTTCTTTGTATACTTGAAGTAGCTAACCTGTAACATCACACTCAGATTCTCCACCAGAAACACACCACAGAAGATTGGTATCAGCAATTCTTTACGAACAATAATAGCCAACGCTGCAATCACACCTCCCAAAGTCAGACTACCTGTATCACCCATAAAGACCTGAGCCGGATAAGCATTGTACCAAAGAAACCCAACACAGGCTCCCACCATCGCTCCAATAAAAATCGACAACTCTCCCAAATTTGGGATATACATGATGTTCAAATAATCCGCCAATAAAAGATTCCCGCTTGCATAAGCAAATACACCCAAACAAACTCCAATTATTGCACTCACACCTGTTGCCAATCCATCAATCCCATCTGTAATATTTGCCCCATTAGAAACGGCAGTAACAATAAAAATCACAATTACCACGTATAATACTGATGTAAATCCTCTTAATGCTTCCGGCAATAATTTGGCATAGTTGAATTCATGTCCTGCAACAAACGGAATAGTGGTTATTGGTTCATTCGCTTCTACAAAATACCTGTCCTTTGTTTGTTGTTTAACCACTTTCACATTGGCTTCAGCGCCAGGTATACCTTTATATTCTCTCCAGGCTTTGGTGTTTTCATTGAATAAAAGTGTTAATCCGATGATCAGCCCCAATCCAACCTGTCCCAATATTTTAAACCAGCCTGCCAATCCATCTTTGTCACCTTTTTTATATGCCACACCCTGTTTCTGTGCAATTCTTTTGGCTCGCAGTTTCAGGTAATCATCCACAAATCCGATGATGCCGAGCCAGATAGTTGAAAAAATCATCAACCGCACATATGCTTTATTCAGATCAGCCAACAAAATAGTTGGTAATAATATCGCCAGTATGATGATGAGTCCGCCCATTGTAGGCGTACCCTTCTTTTGCTCTTCGCCAGCCAGGCCCAGATCCCGCACAGATTCACCAACCTGTCTTTTAAGCAAATAGTTAATCAGTTTTTTTCCAAACACCGTTGTTATGACGAGTGACAGAATCACAGCCAGTAACACCCGGGAAGTGATGAACTGCAAGAGCGCACTTCCCGGGATTCGGATGTCCATTTCCTTTAACCAATCAATTAAGTGGTACAGCATGATGGTTTTGTTACTGGTTACCAACCGGTGTCCAGCCGATTGGTCTGTGATTGAATGTAACCGTCCTAAGAATTTGGAAGTTGGAAGTGGGAAGTTGGAAGTGCTTCCCATTCGAACTCAAAATATCTTTCTATTGTTGTTTGTTTTTTCTACTCCTATTTCCCTAACTCCCTTATCACGTTCTCCATTTCCTCCTTATCATCAAAATGGTGTTTCACTCCTTTTATTTCCTGATAATTTTCATGCCCCTTTCCAGCTACCAGAATTATATCTCCCGGTTTCGCCATACTGAAAGCCGTTTTAATGGCCTGCCTTCTGTCGGCGATGGAAAGAAACTTTCGACGCGCTGCCGTATTCAATTCGGCTTCCATATCTCTCAGGATCGCTTCCGGATCTTCTGATCGTGGATTATCAGAAGTAAAAATGGCGCGATCACTTAACTCACAGGCCACCTGACCCATTACCGGCCGTTTTGTTTTATCCCGATCACCACCACATCCTACCACGGCAATCAGTTGCTCTCCACCCTGGCGTAACTGACGAATGGTTTTCAGTACATTCATCAAAGCATCGGGTGTATGCGCATAATCCACAATTCCAATTATTTTCTCCACTGGAGATACCTGATAATCAAATCTTCCCTCTGCTCCAGTTTGTTCACTCAATGCCTGCAATACTTCCTGCTTATCCTCCCCCAAACTCACTGCAGCACCGTAAACAGCCAGCAGATTATAGGCATTAAATTCACCAATTAATCTAAAATGAACTTCCTGTTCATTTATGACCATCAACAATCCCGTTAGCCCATTTTCAAGAATTTTGCCCTTGAAATCGGCCAAGGATCGCAAACTGTAATACATCCGATTGGCAGGAGTATTCTGCAACATTACAGGACCGCGTTTGTCATCCAGGTTGCTGATGGCAAAAGCTTCAACCGGTAATTCGTCAAAGAACTTTTTTTTAACTCTGATATATTCATCAAAGGTTTTATGATAATCCAGATGATCATGTGTTATGTTGGTGAAAATGCCACCAGCAAATTCAATTCCCGCAGTCCGGTTTTGATGAATCGCATGTGAGCTCACTTCCATAAATGCATACCTACAGCCTTTATCCACCATCCGCTTCAGCAAAGCCTGCACCTGTATGGCATCCGGTGTGGTATGCGTTGCTTCGATCACTTCACCTGCTATGAGATTTTTTACCGTACTGATCAATCCACAATCATATCCCAACGATGTAAAGAGCTTATATAATAATGTAGCAACTGTTGTTTTACCATTGGTACCTGTTACTCCAACCAGTTTGATCTGGCGGGATGGCTGACCGAAATAATTTGCTGCCATTACTCCTGTAGCTTCCGAACTACTGGCCACCTCCACATAAGTAATCTCATCGTTCAATTTCTTTGGCAATTCTTCAGCAACTATACAGGTTGCACCAGCCGCAATCGCTTTTTCAATAAAACCATGCCCATCAGCCTGCAAACCCCTGATAGCAATAAAACAGCTACCATCCTTCACTTTCCTTGAATCAATTTGCAGGTCTTTTACCTCACTCTGAAGATTTCCATTCACAGAGCGAATCGCCACATTATAAAGTATATCCTGCAGACTTAGCATCAATTCAATTCGATCGTTATTGTTTGTTTTGGCTGAATCGCCGTTCCAGCTGGGATCGACTGATTCTTTACTTTTCCTTTTCCTATTATCTGCACTTTCAACCTTCTTTCTTCGAGCAAAAACAGCGCATCTTTTAATCCCAATCCTTTCAATTCAGGCATCTGCATTTTTCCAATTGTTGCAGTGCCCTTCAGTACCGGATGAAATGAATTGTCAGGTTCAACCGTTACCCAGGTTTTCTTGCCCACACTATCCGTAAAGGGTATGCGAAGTTCTTCCATCACCTTTTTTACATCATCAGAGGCCCCTGCATATTTATAGTCAGCACTATCTTTTTCCGGAAGCACTGCGGTATGGACAGGCGCCTGCTGAGCATGTATGGCAAAGAGCTTATCGGCAATTTCGCGGAAAACAGGACCGGCTACCGAACCGCCGTAGTATATTGGAGCAAAGGGTTTGTTTTTTATAACCACAATGCAACTGTATTTTGGGTTATCTGCAGGAAAATATCCTGCAAATGAAGACTGATAAATATGATCTGCATATCCTCTGTTTCCGTTGGCCACCAAGGCTGTTCCTGTTTTTCCTGCAATTGTAAAATACGGTGTTGAAAGCGGCTTACCAGTTCCATTGGTTACCACACCTTCCAGACAGGTTTTGAGCTGCCTCAGCGTAGTTTCCTTGCAAATCGATTCCACCATCACTTCCGGCTCCCTGTTCCATATGCTTCGGCCATCCTGTTGAACTTCCTGTACCAGATAAGGCCGCATCATCTTTCCATTATTTGCAACCGCGTTGTACAACATCAGCGTTTGCAGGGGACTCACCAGCACTTCATATCCAAATGACATCCAGGGCAATGATGTAGCACTCCATGTTTTCGATTTCGGCGATTTAATAATCGGCTGTGTTTCTCCTACCAGATCAATCCCTGAAACTTCATTCAAGCGCAACCGCTTCAAATGCGAAATATAACTGTTCGGATTTCCTGCATAATGTTGCATCACCACTTTTGCCATCCCTACATTACTACTTAATTCGAAAGCCTGTTGCAGTGAAACATTGGTCCTCTTATGTCGCTCACTATCGTACACTGTTCTGCGATTCACCTGCCAAACACCATTTTCCAGATTAACCTGAGTACCCAGATTTGCTTTACCGTCGTCCAGTACCGCCAGCATAGTAGCCAGCTTGAAAGTTGATCCCGGCTCTGAAGCACGAATGGCATAATTCAAATCTTCCCAATATTCCCCCTCTCCTCTTTTCCCCAGATTGGCAATGGCTTTGATTTTTCCGGTAGCCACTTCCATCACGATACAGGTTCCGGTTACTGCTTCATTCTGAATCATCATTTTCAACAATGCGTTCTGAGCAATGTCCTGGATATTTACATCCAGGGTAGTGATCAGATCTTTTCCGTTTTCCGGCTCCACCTCATATCCTTCAACCGGAACCGCTACACCACCTGCAATGAATCGTACCAGTTTTTTGCCTGTTTCCCCTTTCAACAAACTGTCATAGGTTCTTTCCAGTCCAACATTTTGCGCATTCTTTCTAGCCAGTCCGATGGTTCGGTTCGCCAGCATTCCAAATGGATTCAGTCGTTTACTTTTTACTTCAGCTATAAAACCACTTTTATTTCTGCCCAATCGAACCAGTGGAAATTCACGAAGTTGCTGATACTGTTGAAAATCGATGTTCTTCTTAAGTAAAAAGTAGCGATTCTTTTTCCGGAAACCTTCCTGCAACAACTGCTTGTAGCCATTGGATGATTTATCCAGAAAAAGTTTAGCCAGTGAATAACTCAGTGAATCCAGATTTTCCCGAAACCGTTTTCCGTTTTTGTCTCGCAAACCTTCTGCACCAAAATCAATATAGATATTGAAATAGGGGATGGATGTGCTTAACATGCTACCGTCTTCACTGTAAATCGTGCCGCGGTCTGCATCCAGGTTAATGATCCGGGTATGCAAACTGTCACTCTTGCTTCTCCAGTAGGATCCTTCTACTTGCTGTATGTAAAGAGCTTTCCCAATCACCAGAAAGGCTAACACTACCATACCGATAAAACACAGGTACACTCTCCACAGTATGTCGCGTTTTACTTCCACAGCGCCGGTCAATTAGGTTTCTGTTTTTATTTTTGTCCGGCATCTTTTTTAATTACTACCGGAGGCGTTGTCAATTCCATTAATCCGAGTGGAGCTACCGTCTTTGCAATCTCCGTTTGTTTACTGCGAAACATCACTTCACTCTTCAATGTCTTATACTCAAATTGCAATTCCCTTAACTCCTTATTGGTCCTGCTGATTGACTTGATAATCTTATCCGAATTGTGTCCGTTGTAGATATATACCACGGCCAATCCACTCAGGAAAAGAAAAAAAGGCAAATGCTGCACCATCAACTGATAGTTGATTCTGAATTTCTTTTCTTTTTTGTCGCGTTGCTTTTCCATACGACTGATAGGTTGATCAATAGGACATTAACATTTCACTACTACGATATAGACCTTCTTTAAATTTTTTCTGCCACTCTCAGCTTTGCGCTTCTTGCCCTGCTGTTTCTTTTCTGCTCTTCCGCTGATGGAATAATCGGTTTTTTTGTAATCACTCTCAACAAACTCACCTGCTTTCGATTTTCAAAGGGATGGTCTTCTTCCAATTCAAAACTGCCTTGTTTAAAAAACTGTTTCACCAATCGGTCTTCCAGGGAATGAAAGGTGATAATCGCCACCCGTCCATCCGGCACAAGCAGTTCCGGTATCTGCTGCAATAAATCTTTTAGCGCTCCCATCTCATCGTTCACTTCAATTCGCAGTGCCTGAAACACCTGCGCCAGGTACTTATTCGGATTTCCTTTTACCACTCCCTGAATGGCCGCCTTGAACTGCTGGATCGTTTGCATTGGCATGGTAGTTCGATTGGCAACAATGGTTCTGGCCAGTGTTTTTGAATTGGTCACCTCACCATACTGCTCAAACAGTTTATGCAGCTCCGATTCTGAATATTGTTTTAATACTTTAGCGGCTGTCAGTTCCGAACGGGTATCCATCCGCATATCCAGGTCCGCATCAAAACGGATGGAAAATCCGCGATCCGCTTCATCAAACTGGTGACTGCTAACCCCCAGATCTGCCAGTATTCCGTTCACAGATGAAATTTTGTGTAAACGCAAAAAACGATTCAGGTGCCGGAAATTATGTGGCAAAAACAGGACCCTTGGATCATCTGGCAGATTTTGCTTTGCATCTGCATCCTGATCAAAAGCAATCAACCTTCCCTTCTCTCCCAGTTTTTCCAAAATCGCCCGGGAATGCCCTCCTCCTCCAAATGTGCAATCCACATAAATTCCAGCCGGTTCTATCTTCAGTGCATCCAGAGATTCCTGGAGCAACACCGGAATATGGTACACTTCTTCCTGCATCTTAAACTCCGGTTCCGTTCGTTCCGCCCATCACCTGTTGTGCCAGGCTGCTGAAACTGTCTGATGAAAATGATTCAAAGAGCTTTTTATACGTCGCACTATCCCATATCTCTATTTTATCCACCGCTGATACCAATACAATGTCTTTGGTTAGTGCGGCATATTCTTTCAGATTGGGAGGTAATAAGATTCTTCCTGCAGTATCTGGCTCTACTTCCGTAGCTCCATTCATGAAAAACCTTCTGAATTCCCGAACTTTGGGGTCAAAATCATTCAGTTTGCTGATCTGTGCATATATCGGTTCCCAGCTTGTCTGGGGATATAAAGTGAGGCATTTTTCCAAACCACGGTTAATGACGAATGGCATTGCATTCTCCGGCAGCTGCTTTTTTAGCCCGGCCGGGAGAAGGAAGCGCCCTTTGGCGTCCAGCGTTGCTTCGTATTCGCCTAGAAAACCTTTCATTTATCGATATATGCCCTGATTTTGACATTTATTACCACAAAATAACACTTTTTCCCACTTACGGGAGAAATTTTGGATGCTTTATTTTATCCACATGGGAGAATTACGCCAAACCCTTAGTAGATCTACGTTTCAGCCGAAAATGTTAGTAATTTTGGGAATGCAATGTGAATTGAATGTGAATAATGGTGGATAACCTGTTAATGAACCAATTAAAACCGTTATCCAGCTTGATTTTCGTTGAATTTTCGGAATTTGCAGTCCCTATGCAAGATTCTTTTTCTCCCCGCTCTTTAAGTATTGAATCTTTCCGGTATAATTTACCGGAAGATCGGATTGCACTTTATCCATTGGAAGAAAGAGACGCATCCAAACTGCTGATTTATAAAGACGGACAGATCGAAGAGCAGATCTACCGGAACCTTCCGGAACAGATCCCATCGGGGTACACAGTTGTTTTTAATAAAACCAGGGTGGTGCAGGCCAGGTTGAGTTTTCGGAAACCAACAGGCGGACAAATTGAAATTTTCTGCCTGGAACCGGATACCCGCTATCCGGATATTACCACAGCAATGCAGCAAACCGGAAGAGTTTACTGGATTTGCCTTGTTGGTGGTGCTGCAAAATGGAAAGCGGGACAGGTACTGGAGCTGCAATCTTTTGATGACTTAAAACTGGAAGCAAGACTGGCAGAAAAATTATCAGGAGCCTATCTGATTGAGTTTTCCTGGAATCAACCGAACTCCTCTTTTGCAGAAGTGTTGCAGCAGGCTGGAAAAATTCCTATACCTCCTTATATCAAAAGAGCTGCTGACCAATCTGACACGCAGCGATACCAGACAATTTATGCAGAAGCGGAAGGATCTGTTGCGGCACCAACAGCCGGACTTCATTTCAGTGAAACAATATTAAACGGACTGGCTGAAAAAAATATACGAACTGAAAAGCTTACCCTGCATGTTGGTGCCGGAACATTTCAACCAGTGAAAGCGGAAACAATGGAAGGCCATGACATGCATGCAGAATTTATTGAGGTAGACCTTTCTGCTATTGAACATCTCAGAGAAAATGCCGGAAAAATTATTGCAGTTGGCACTACCTCTTTACGTACACTGGAAACAATTTACTGGATGGGAGTGAAAGCGCATTATTTGCCACAGGCAGGTATAACCGAACTCATCATTGAACAGTGGGAAATTTATGATCACTGGATGCAAAAAGTAATTCCGGCTCAGGATGCATTAACAGCATTATTGAATTGGATGAAAAAAAACAACAGTCGAAGGCTGATCTGTAAAACAAGAATACTACTAGCACCAGGTTATAAAATGCGGATGATTGAAGCACTGATCACCAATTTTCATCAGCCACAATCCACCCTCCTTTTATTGGTTGCTGCAGCTATTGGAGAAGATTGGAAAAAAGTTTATCAGTATGCATTGGACAATCAATTCCGATTCCTGAGTTATGGAGACGGATCTTTATTATGGTGTAAGAAATAGAAAGAATCAGGATTCTTTACCGTAGGGCATTTCAATGGTGAATGCAGTTCCTTTACCAAGTGTACTATCCACTTTGATCTTACCCTGGTGTGCATCCACAATTGTTTTTACGTAACTAAGTCCCAGACCAAATCCTTTTACATTATGCAGATTGCCGGTATGAACCCGATAGAATTTTTCAAAAATTCGTTTCACACTTTCTTTGGTCATACCGATACCATTGTCTTCAATCCGGATGGTCATTCCTTTGCCGGTTGAACTGGTGGCAATTTTAAGTACCAGATTGTCCTTTGAATATTTTACGGCATTATCCACCAGATTATTTATGAGGTTGGTAAAATGTACTTCATCGGCCATAATCAAATCATTCTTTGCATTGAGCTGCACATCGGCATAACCATTTTTGTGTTGCAATTGCAGATCAAAATTTTCCAGCACCTGTTCAATCAGAGCATGCACGTGTACCGGCTTTTTATTGAGATTGATTTCCTGGCGGTCCATCAGTGCAGCCTGTAAAATCGTTTCCACCTGTTTGTTCATCCGCTTATTTTCTTCCTTGATGATGCCGGTGAAATACTGCATCTTTTCCTTATCATTCGACACCTTTTCCGTTCTTAATGCATCCACAGCCAGTGAAATAGTGGCCAGTGGCGTCTTGAACTCATGGGTCATATTATTGATGAAGTCATTCTTAATTTCACTCAGTTTTTTCTGCCGAAGCAAGGCACTTACTGTTACATAAAAAGCAGCCAACAAAATGAGGGTAAAAAGGATAGCACCACTTAACATCCAGCGCAATTCCTTAAATACGATATTTTTTACATTTGGCACCACTACTACCATAGCCTCTTCAGGAACCAGTCCCTCCATATTACTTCCACCCGGAATCAGTAATGGATAAATAAACCGGCGATTCCTTAAGGTATCTTCAAAAACCCGGTCAAATCCGGGCGAACGCAGCTCATCATAGGTAAGAAATCCCGCATCTGAGGTGATTAAAAATTCGAATTTGGTGTCTTTTAGACCAAATGCGTTGAAGTTTTTCCTCAGTTTTTCCTGTACTTCAAATGGCGTGAATTTTTCTGAAATGGTGGAGGGTTTCATCAATTCCATCATCAATTGGTCGGATGGCCAGCTGAGGTTGGGGCGCATACGTCGGTTTTTCAAAGAAGGCAGGGTTCCTTTCTGGGCCATCAGTTCCTCGCCCGTCTGTCCCATCGCTTTCACGATATTATCGGCCAGTTGTTCCTCTTTAACCACCAGCATGCTTCTAAACCAGGAGATCTGGATGACGATGATGCCAACCAGTGAAAGAGCAACCAGTAAAATAATCAATGGGAAAATTCGCTTCATTGTAACAAAAATAGCGTTGGTTGGCGATTTGAACTATTCGCCCGGCTTTTCTTAACAAATATTGTTCTATTTCCCAATATTCCATAAATTAACTGTATGACACAAATCTTACCAACTGCAGGCACCCTGCTGATAGCGGATCCTTTCCTGAAAGATCCCAACTTCATGCGTACGGTGGTATTTCTTTGTGAACACCAGGACGAAGGAAGTTTTGGCTTTGTATTGAACCGTTTATATGATTTCACCCTGGATCAATTGATGGCAAGTGCGGAAGGCATGAATTTACCAGTCTATTATGGGGGGCCGGTTCAGGTAGATACCATTCATTTTTTGCACCAGTATCCCGAGTTGATTCCCGGTGGATTTGAGGTTGCAGAAGGTATTTATTGGGGAGGAGAATTTGAAACGGCTGTTCAACTGCTGAAAAATGAGGAGATAAATGCTGCCGGGATCCGGTTTTTTATCGGTTATTCCGGATGGTCAGAAGGGCAGCTGGCAAATGAATTAAAAGACAAGTCATGGATCACTTCACAAGGCAATCCACGGCTGGTTTTCCAGATTGATCTGAATGCCATCTGGAAAGAAGCCCTGCGCGATTTGGGTGGAGAATATGAACAACTGGTCAATTATCCGATTGACCCCCAGCTTAATTGAACAATTTGTTTATCACCTAACAAAAAACCGGATACTTCAATTGAAGTCCGGTTTTTTGCTCCACTTACTACTCCACCTTCCAGCCATGCTACCAACACAAACCAGGTTTCTCCATGACTGGATTCTGATGTGAAAGTACAAAGGGAACCTATCACCTGCCAGCGTGATAAAACGGTTTATTCAACAGTGTTTGAACGGTTTTACTGATATCTACGCAATTAATCCAGTTGCAGACGTTTCTCCTTTGGGTATTTTACCGTAAACCGGATGGATTTTTTCACCTCGGCAGTGGGCGCAATGGAAAGATTCCAGCTCACCACACTGGTTTCAGTATTCAATCGGCCACCATCCTGGCCATCTCTTTCCACTTCAATTTCTTTCATGGTTGAGATTGGAAACTGGTCTTCCAGCAAAATTTTAATGGGTTGTTTTTTGTTATTCCGAACACTGAGTTCAAACTGTCTGCTTTCGGATTTATTTCCACCCAGGAATCGTTTCGAAGAAAAATCTTTTACCATGGTACGTTTAACAACCACGTTGGCATCTCTGCCCAGAGACAGGTAGAGCGTATCTTCGGAAGCAGCAGGATCAATAAAGGATTTTCCCAGGAAAGTGCCTTCAAAAAACAGATTGGCTTCACCGGCCATCAATTCCAGTTCCTGCCAGTTAACGATCCGGGCGGTGAGATAGGCTGCTTCTTCCAGTTTGGGTGCGGCATAATATTCATACTCCGCGGAAAGGGAGGATTTCTTTACATCAATGGTATTTACTTTTCCATCATTGAAGATGGTATAGATTTCCTTTATTTCATATTTGGTAGTGGTAGGCTGGTAGGTGGTGGTAATTTCGAGGGGTTTGGCGGCTCTCTCTTTTTTATTTTCTGATCCAAACCCCGTTACAACTACTTCATTCAATTCATCACTTTCAAGCTGCAGGCCCGCAACTCGTCCAGCTAACTGATTATTTATCGTTCGTCCAGATAAAACCCGTTGAGGCGGTGTCCAGTATCTTAAATACCAGGGTTCGATTTCCGGTTTCTGGTTATTTTGGGAGGGATTACCACTCGATAAAGCCAGCTTCACGTCTTTCCACACCTCTCCACTGGACTGATACACATTTGCATTGAACTGTATATCCAGTGGAGAGCTGATATCTTTTACAGCAATCGAATAAGAAGGATGCCATCCCGCTTTATTAACCAGATATGTAACTGCTACCGGTGTATTTGCTGCCCGACGGCATTCCACTATCGCATAAATTTCATTCACTGCCAGATTACGCAGACTGTTCATTTCATTGGCCTGATTACGCAAGCCCTGTTTTTCCTTTTCAAGTTTGTTGAGTAGTTTATCAATTTCCAATTGACGGGAATACAATTCTTCCAATCGCTCCCGTTGAAAATCAAGGGCTGCTTTCAGGTCTGCCGGCTTAATTGCGATGGTACCGGATTTCAATTCCTGATTTCGTACCAGCATGGCTTCTTCCTGTTTTAATACATCCTGTTGCTTTCGTTGGCGGGACTGTTTATCCTCAAGGGCTTCAATCTGATCCTGCAATTGCTTTACTTCATCTCGGATTTTTTCTTCCTGCAGAAAATTTTTACGAACACCAACGGAAAGAATGGTGAGATCGCCTTCCAGTTTTACCTGTACACTGGGAGATTCAATATCAGTGGATATACCGGAAAGCACCAGCTCTGATTTACCTAAAGGTAATTGAGCTGTTCCGGTTCGTTTGATTTCAGCGCCCTTTAAAAAAACAGTAACGGATTCAATTTTTGAATCCGCAGGTATGCGTTTCAATTGTGCCTGCCCGTTTATTACAAGTAAAACAAAGCAGGGAAGAAGCAAGCGTGGATTCATACGGCCTTTTTTACAAGAGTATAAAAAACCGGATATAGCTGCAATGGTTAACCGAAAAAAAATCCCGCAGCTTACTACACTGCGGGACTAGTTATTCCAAAAGACGATTGGTCGTCAATCATTCATAGGTATGGCCCCTTCAACTAAAACGGTTACCTTATTCTGAAAAACTTCCACAAATCCACCCTGGATGGAAAACTGCTCTGTATCGGATTGCTGTTTGTCTTTCAACACTTTCAGCTTTCCCGCTTTTAGCGCACTAACCAGGGGGGCGTGTTTTTCGAGAACTTCAAACAAACCGTCTACTCCTGGTAATTGTACGCCGTACACATCACCTGAGTAGAGCTTGCGTTCTGGGGTCAATATTTCTAAATTCATACGTTCGATTCAATAGATTCGGAACAAATCCTGTCTTATCCCTGCGCCTGAGCGAGGAGTTTTTTACCTTTTTCGATAGCATCTTCAATGGTTCCAACCAGGTTGAAAGCAGCTTCCGGATATTCATCCACTTCGCCGTCCATAATCATGTTGAATCCACGGATGGTATCTTCGATGCTTACGAAAACACCTTTCAGACCGGTAAACTGCTCTGCCACAAAGAAAGGCTGGCTGAGGAAACGCTGCACTTTACGGGCACGTTGCACGGTCATTTTATCTTCATCGCTCAATTCATCCATACCGAGGATGGCGATGATATCCTGCAATTCCTTGTAACGCTGAAGAATCAGTTTTACGCGGTTAGCTGTATCGTAATGTGAATCACCCACAATGAGCGGAGTAAGAATCCGGCTGGTTGAATCCAATGGATCCACTGCAGGGTAGATACCAAGGTCAGCGATCTTCCGGCTCAATACCGTTGTGGCATCAAGGTGTGCAAATGTGGTAGCCGGTGCGGGGTCAGTTAAGTCATCCGCCGGTACATATACCGCCTGTACGGAAGTAATGGATCCGTTTTTGGTAGAGGTGATACGTTCCTGCATCAGCCCCATTTCCGTTGCCAGTGTAGGCTGGTATCCTACTGCTGATGGCATCCGTCCCAACAGCGCCGATACTTCGGAACCTGCCTGGGTGAAACGGAAGATATTATCTACGAAAAAGAGAATGTCCTTACCTTTTCCGGTACCATCTCCATCACGGAAATATTCTGCGATGGTCAGTCCGCTTAGTGCCACTCTTGCACGGGCTCCCGGAGGTTCGTTCATCTGTCCGAATACAAATGTTGCTTTGGATTCTTTCAGATCTTCCATATTAACTTTTTCCAGATCCCATCCGCCTTCTTCCATACTGTGTTTGAACGCATCGCCGTATTTCATGATACCGGCTTCGATCATTTCACGCATCAGGTCATTTCCTTCGCGGGTACGCTCACCCACCCCTGCAAACACGGATAAACCACCGTGTCCTTTAGCGATATTGTTGATCAATTCCTGAATCAAAACGGTTTTACCTACACCCGCACCACCAAACAGACCGATTTTACCACCCTTTGCATAGGGCTCAATCAGGTCAATTACCTTGATACCGGTAAACAGGATTTCGGTTGATGTGCTCAAGTTTTCAAAAAGTGGTGGTTTTGCATGGATAGCGCGACCATTTGATTTATCCACTGCGGGCAATCCGTCGATTGGATCACCGGTTACATTAAACAGACGGCCATAAATTCCATCTCCAATTGGCATTGCGATGGGTTTGCCGGTGTCAACTACTTCCATTCCACGAACCAGTCCTTCGGTACCATCCATGGCAATACAGCGTACACTGTCTTCACCAAGGTGCTGCTGTACTTCGAGTACAAGCGGCTCCGCATTGGGACGCTTAATTTCAAGCGCGTTGAGAATTTCTGGCAGTTTGCCATCGAACTGCACGTCCAGTACGGCCCCGATGATTTGTTTGATCTTTCCTTTCGTTGACATATATGAAGACCTTTTAAGGTGAGGTTTTCGAATTTTGCCGCAAAGGTAAGGGTTGGCAGTTAAAATCCATCATTTCAACAAGGAAATTGAAGGAATCCTACCTTTACCCTGAACCATTGACTTCATCCAATTATGAATCGGCGCCAAAGATACCTTACCGGCTTCGGCCGGAACCTGATTTTTACAATTTTTTCCTCCTTTTTTCTGTTATTGGGATCCTGTAAAGAGAATTCAGCTACCGGACAGGCTGTTATTCAGCGGGATACAGCCATATCCGGTGCTAATTCCTTTTCAACACTATTTTTCGACAGTGTGGCTTTGGAAAACTATCTGACCAGTGTTTCTATTCCCGATACAGCCAGGCAATTGGTACGGAATTTTTATAATCAGCGGAATTTTCATTTTGCCTGGTTTGACACCTCCGGTGTGGCGGAACAAACCCTTCATTTCTGGAATTTACAGTCCGGGTACCTTGAACTAAGCCGCGACAGTTCAATTTTCAACCCCTATCTCCAGGCCTGGGCAGATTCCGTTCAGTTAAATGGAATGCGTGCCGTCCCGGATACTGCAAGACAACGGGTGGAATGGGCATTGACGCTTCAATTTTTACGGTATGCGTCACAGGCTTATATGGGAAACCGTGAATTGGAAGCTCAGGATCTGAACTGGTTTATTCCCCGAAAGCGGGTAGATATTCTTTCTTTACTTGATACCCTGGTAAAAGAAAAGGGTAAGGATTTCGACCGGTATGAGCCGGTTAACCGCCAATATGGACTGCTGCGGGAGCAATTGAAACGATATTATGAAATTGAACGATTAAGTTCCTGGACGCCTTTGGTGATGAATGAGAAAAAAGTTCAGCGTGGCGATACAGGTGCAGCCATCATACAATTGAAAAATAAATTATCGCTATTGGGCGATTTGCCGGTTGCTGACTCGGGCAACCGTTTTGATGAAAGTCTTGAGCTTGCTGTGAAACGTTTTCAATCCCGCTATGGATTAAAAGAGGATGGAGTGATTGGTGGCAGCACCTTGCGCGAACTAAGCCTGCCGATTAATCGTCGTATCCGACAAATTCTTGTAAACATGGAGCGGCTTAGGTGGGTTCCGGAGGAGCCGAAATCTGATTATTTACTCGTAAATATTCCTGAATTCAAATTACATGTGTATGAGCAGGGGAACTATGCACATACAATGAATGTGGTGGTGGGTACTTCCACCAATAGTACGGTGATTTTTACAGGTGGCTTGAAATATGTGGTGTTTAGTCCTTATTGGAATGTGCCACCCGGTATCCTGAAAAAGGAGGTATTACCAGGGATTGCGCGCAATCCGAATTACCTCGCAAGCCATAATATGGAATGGTTTGGCAACCGGCAGGTGCGTCAAAAACCCGGACCGAAGAATTCACTGGGATTGGTCAAGTTTCTCTTTCCCAACAATTATAATATTTATCTGCATGATACGCCAAGTAAGAGTCTGTTTAAGGAGGATAAGCGTGCATTTAGTCATGGTTGTATCCGGATTTCCGATCCGGAATGGCTGGCCGACTGGTTGCTAAGATCTGACAGCACCTGGACGCAGGATTCCATTTTCAAAGCCATGAATGCGGGAAAGGAAAAATATGTGACCTTAAAAAAGGAGGTACCGGTGTTTATCGGGTATTTCACTGCCTGGGTAGACCGGGAAGGCCGCCTGAATTTCCGCGATGACATCTACGGCCATGATGCCAAAATGATGAAGAAGATGTTCCAATAGACGTCAGACACCAGTGAGACAGGTATCAGATACCTATTGGAACACCTGTCTGACACATGTCTAAGAGTGTTCTAACATGTATCTGACACCTCTCTAACAGAGTTCTAACTCCTGTCTGACACCTATTTACGTTTGAACAACTTAAGGAGGACGGGAACGAGCGCAACCAGAGCGGTTTTGGCAAGGTTCATCCCCAGTTTACCGGCAACCGCAGTAGTCGCTTTTTTAGTAAGAAAACTACCCAATAAGGCAGAACCCGCAGACATGGCTAGTCCGGCAATCGGTCCGGCCAGCACCGTACCCGTTTTCCCGGAAAACAACCGCCCAACCCCCGCTTTCAACGACTCGGATGGTAAAGATTTCGCATGCTCCCGTATGGCTATCTCCTGACTCCGGATCGATGCCGCCAAGTCACGGCTTCTGGCTCTCAATTCTGCCAGATTGGTAATCGCCGGTGCATTTCTCAATTCATTTTGCTTCTTCATCCTGATCGTTTATTTTCTCAGAAAAAATTCGAATAAATATATTCACCAGAAACGGACCCAGGTATTTTTTTCGAACCAATAACAATATTGCCACCAACACTACATAAACCCCCGTTACAATACTGAAACCATAAAATAGACTACCGGTAAGCTCTGCAAAAAAATACCCCGCCATGATACTGATGAAAAATAGCATAAAAAACACCAGTCCGGCTATCACTATAAAAATCAGGGCCAAAGAACCAATGCGGGATGCTTTTTCAGTTGCCTGCAACTTCAGCAACAAAATGCGATCGTTCACATACTGCTGCAGCAGGGTTTCCATCTGCTCAAAATAACCGGGCTCTTTTGCTTCGCTCATTGGATTGGTATCAGGATGTGAAGGAATTCGCTTTCGACTGAAGATCGCTGGCCCATTGCTTCCCTTTTTCAACGGCTTCCGTCAACTCAGACTCAAACTGCTGGGCAGTTGCTTTTACCTCCTCCCCGGCTGCTGCTGCAGCAGATTTGAACTCCTCTACTATCTCCTTCCCCTTGTCACTGGTTAATAAATAAGCCAGTGCTGCACCGGCAGCAGCTCCTAACAATAATCCGGCAATAAATTTTGATTGATCATTCATGGCATACTATTTTATAGAACTAACTTGTTTAAAATTACGACTTCCTCTGGACAAACACCCCCAATATGGAAATTAGACCGGACCACAAGATTAACCGCTATTTTTTTCTGGCAATCATCATCGTTTTTGGTTTGATGCTGCTCTACAGCCTGATCGAATTTTTCACCGCTTTTCTGGCATCGGTAATGTTTTATGTTCTTAGCAAGCCAATTGTGGAATATCTCATCAAAAAAAAGGGATGGAGCAAACCACTTACTGCTGTTTTTATCATTTTCACGACATTGATCATCATCATGGCACCCATGACACTTTTTATTACAATGGTGTATAAAAAAATCGCAGGATTCCTTGAAAACCCTGACCTGATCATGCAAACCTTAAAAAATTTCGACAACCAGGTTGCAGACCGATTTGGCGTTCAGCTCCTCTCCCCTTCCAATATGGAAAAAATCCAGACAACGGCAACCAATCTCATGACTGCCGTCCTGAATAACAGCCTGAATTTTTTCAGCACCATCACCATGATGTACTTTTTTCTCTACTTCATGATCATTCATGTAAACCGGATGGAAGCTGCCATTGTATTTTATCTGCCCTTTCCCCGTCAGAAAATTGAACTCTTCGGCCATGAACTGGTTGCACAAACATTCAGCAATGCTGTCGGTGTACCATTGATTGCAATAGCACAGGGACTCACCGGATATGCCGCCTATAAAGTTATCAACCTTCCGGAAGCCGGATTCTGGGCAATTATTACCGGATTTGCCTCCATCATCCCCATTGTAGGTTGTGCCATCGTCTGGATACCGGCTGCAATTTACCTAATGGCAACAAGTCATGTTGGACAGGGATTCTTTATAGTCGGATGGGGCGCCATTATAATGGGTAGCGTGGATAACGTGGTGCGCTTTCTACTGGCCAAAAAAATGGCAGACACTCATCCCGTTGTTACCGTATTGGGTGTTATAATGGGATTGAAATTTTTTCAGTTACCCGGCCTCATATTCGGTCCGCTCCTAATATCTTATTTTCTCATTTTGTTAAAAATTTATTATTGGGAATACCAGATGGTTACCCCTACTGTAAAAAGAAAGAAAAATAGACCCGTTCGTTTTAACTTGCCCTTTTTAGGCAAGGATCAAAAATGAACAGCATGAAAATTGTACCGGTAGATGACAACCAACGGGCAACAGCATTCCTGCAAGTACATGTGGAACTGAACCAGCACAACCCGGATTTTATAATTCCAATAGAAAACGATATTCTAGAAGTTTTCGATCCATCGAAAAACAAATTGTTTCGTCAGGGAAAAGCGATGCGATGGTTATTGCAACTGGAAGACGGACGTTTTGCAGGCAGAATAGCAGCCTTTATAAATAAAAAATACCGGTCCAAAGGTGATCCCGGTGCGGTAGGCGGATTTGGTTTCTTTGATTGCATTAACCAACAGGATGCCGCAAACCTTTTATTTGATACTGCACGGTCATGGCTAACCGAGAATGGAATGATTGCCATGGACGGTCCAATTAATTTTGGCGAACGCGATAAATTCTGGGGCTTACTTGTAGAAGGTTTTCAATCGCCCCCCTACGGAATGAATTACAATCCGCCTTATTATAAACAGTTGTTTGAAAACTACGGGTTTCAGGTTTTTTATAACCAGCTTTGCTACAGAATGGAAGTTGCCGGCAACTCCACACAATTACAACCTAAATTTTATGAAGCCCATAAAAAATTCGCATCCAAACCCGGGATTCAGGCCAGAATGATCCGAAAAAATCAACTTGATCAGGCTGCTCGTGACTTTTGCAAAATTTACAATAAAGCCTGGGCAAAACACGAGGGTAATAAGGAAATGTCGGATAAACAGGCCATCCGCTTATTCCATAGCATGAAACCCATCATGGACGAAACTATTGCCTGGATGACCTACCAGCAGGATGAGCCAATTGCCATGTGGATCAATATCCCTGACCTCAATCAGATTTTCCGAAAATTCAATGGCAAATTAAACTGGCTTAATAAATTACGTCTGTTATATCATCTGCGCCGGGGCACTTGTGATCGGTTCATTGGAATCATATATGGTATTGTTCCAGAATTCCAGGGAACCGGCATTGATTATTACATGATTGTGGAAGCAGAAAAGGTAATTAAAAAACAAGGACGCTACAGAGAGTTGGAACTTATGTGGCAGGGCGATTTCAACAAAAAAATGCTGAACATCTCCCATAATCTTGGTGCTACACAAAGCAGAAAACTTATTACCTGGCGTTATTTGTTTGATCGAAACCAACCATTTAACCGACATCCTTTCCTGAACTAACAAAACCATTAACCAATAACAGACCAGCATCTGATGAAAATTGAAGTAGTAAAGACCGACCAGCAAATTCAACAGTTTTTAACCCTGCCTGTTAAATTGTATGCGAAAGAACCAAATTGGATTCGGCCACTTGACAAAGACATTGAAGCTGTTTTCGACTCGAAAAAAAACAAAGCATTCCGGCATGGAACAATAATTCGCTGGCTTTTATTTAACGATCAACAGGAACTAATCGGGCGAATTGCTGCTTTTCACAATAAAAAATACCGTAACAAAGGCGATGATGTTCCGGTTGGCGGGATTGGTTTTTTTGAATGCATCAATAATCAGGAAGCAGCCAGCCTGCTCTTTGATACTTCCAAAAACTGGTTACAGGAACAAGGCATGGAAGCAATGGACGGACCAATCAATTTTGGTGAACGCGATAAATGGTGGGGCCTGCTCACCAATGGATTTCAGGCCCCTTTATACTGCATGAACTATAATCCTCCTTATTACATCGAATTATTTGAAAACTACGGATTTCAGCTTTTCTTTAAACAGATCTGCTTCGGGATGCATCCTCACGAGAAATTGCAACCGAAATTCTACGAACGACATGCGATGGTAGCTGCTGATCCGAATTTTACAGCGAGGCATTTTCGCAAATCTGAACTAAAAAAATTTGCAGCTGATTTTTGTACCGTTTACAATAAAGCCTGGGCCGGACATGCAGGCAATAAGGAACTGAGCGTAAATCAATGTATTAAATTATTTGAGCAAATGAAACCAGTGATGGATGAAAAAATCATCTGGTTCGCCTACTATAAGCAAGACCCCATTGCTATTTTTATCAATCTGCCTGATCTGAATCAGTGGTTCAAACACCTGAATGGTCAATTTAATCTGTTCGCCAAACTGAAATTTTTATGGATCAAGGCCACCAAACCCAATACCCGCTTTTTGGGAATTGTATTTGGAGTGGTTCCTGAATGGCAGGCAAAAGGGGTGGATAGTTTTATAATTGTGGAATCAGCGAAAGTTATTCAACACAAACTTCCCTACGAAGAGTACGAAATGCAATGGATCGGTGATTTTAACCCCAAAATGATTGCAGTGGCGGAGAACCTTACCAATGAACGAAGCAGGATACTCACCACTTATCGCTACCTTTTCGACCGAAACAAACCATTCCACCGCCATCCCCTGCTCTAATCTCCATCCACCCGTCGGGTACCCGACGGGTGGATGGAGCAGCATGCAAACAAATGCTTAATTTCGCGGCAGTATGGAGCAGTTTATAGTATCAGCGAGAAAGTACCGTCCTCAGAATTTTTCTACAGTTGTGGGGCAGGCACATATCACCACAACCCTTAAGAATGCAATTAAAAATCAGCAGTTGGCGCATGCCTTCCTGTTTTGCGGTCCCAGAGGAGTGGGCAAAACCACCTGTGCCAGAATTCTGTCAAAAACCATCAACTGCGAAGCACCAAACCCAGATGGAGAAGCCTGTAATACCTGTCATTCCTGTGTTTCCTTCAATGAAGGAAGTTCTCTAAATATCCATGAACTGGATGCCGCCAGTAATAACTCCGTGGATGATATCCGGGCCCTGGTAGAGCAGGTCCGATTTGCTCCACAGGCAGGCAAGAAGAAAGTATATATCGTGGATGAGGTGCACATGCTCAGTACCAGTGCCTTCAATGCCTTCCTGAAAACCCTCGAAGAGCCGCCCCCCTACGCAATTTTTATTCTTGCCACCACAGAAAAACATAAAATACTGCCAACGATTCTTTCGAGGTGCCAGATTTTTGATTTCAAACGGATCACCACACAGGATACAGTTGAACATCTCGAAGAAATTTGCGAGAAAGAAACCATTCAGGCAGAATTACCTGCACTTCAGGTAATAGCCCAAAAGAGTGAAGGATGTATGCGGGATGCGTTGAGTATACTCGACAAAATCGTCAGCTTTACCAATGGCGAACTAACCTATAAAAATACCCTGGAACACCTGAATATCCTGGATGCAGCTTATTATTTCAAGCTCATGCAGTGCATGTTGAATCAGGATTTATCCGGAGCCCTGCTTCTTTTTGAAGATATCAATCGCAAAGGTTTTGAGGGTGATCTTGTATTAAATGGATTTGCAGAATTCATTCGCAATCTCCTGTTAAGCAAGGATCCCAAAGTTGCGATTCTGGTAGAAGTAGTGGAAAGTTTTCGCCAGCAATACCAGGAAATGGCTGCCGGTTGCTGTACCGGTTATCTTGTCAGCACTCTGAATGTTTTAGCCGAAGCGGAAATTAATTATAAATCAGCCCGCAACAAAAGACTGCATGTGGAGCTCGCTTTGATTAAACTCTGCTATTTGCAACAGGCAATCGAGTTGACAGCAGATTCGGATAAAAAAAAACGAACTGACCTGAAACCACTTAATTTCCGGATAGTGCAGCCGGTTAAAGCCCCTACACCTGTATCAGTAACAAGTCCCCTGCCGCCAGCCGTTAGCCCGATTCCTGAAAAAAATGCAGCCATCCCGGTTCATCCTAAACAAACAGACAAACCAACAGGCGGAGCAAAACTGATTATCGAAGAAAAACTGATCACAGAGAAAAAAGCTGCCCCAATCGGAAAACTTGGCTCCCTTCAAAAACTACGGCAGCAGGTAAGTTCGGCAGCTCAAACAGAGCAGGTTCGCTCTTCCATACATATTACTCCCGAACTGCTGCAAACTGCATGGGCAGAGTTTATTGAAATCCTGAAAAATAACCGCAACCCGGCTGCCCAGAGTTTTGAAATGGCCGAACTGAGAGTTGTCAGCCATGAACAATTTACGGTAGTCACACCCAACAATTTGCAGCAAAAATTTGTAGATGGTGAGCGGATTGCGTTAACGGAATACCTTCAAAATCGCTTTCATAACCGGCGCTTATCCTATCAGGTGGTGGTTGAACAGCGGGATGATCTGGCGATTAAAATTGAAGCCCCGCTCAATTCGAAGGAACGTTTCCAGCAACTGGCAGAGCAGTTTCCATTAGTTAAAGAACTAAAAGATCGCCTGAAGCTCGAGTTGGATTATTAAAACTCAAACCAGTTAATTTTTCGAAAATGAACAAATCCCTTCCCCACGATACAATCGTTCCCTTTGGCGATGAAAAACGCAGTAAAAAGGAACAGGTGGCTGACATGTTCGATCAGATTGCCTTTCGATACGACTTTCTGAATCGATTTCTGAGTGGTGGAATTGATATCCAATGGAGAAAGAAAGCCATAAGGGAACTTCAATCCATTCAGCCGAAAAAAATACTGGATGTTGCTACAGGTACCGCAGATGTTGCGCTAATGACCTATAAATACCTGCAACCAGAACATATTACCGGAATTGACATATCCAATGGAATGCTCGAAATCGCAAGGCAAAAGATCCAAAAACTTGGTTTAACTGGTCAAATCCAGCTCCAACAAGCTGATAGTGAAGCACTTCCTTTCCCCGACAATCATTTTGATGCCATTACAGTAGCCTTTGGAGTACGTAACTTTGAACATTTGCAGGTGGGACTTGCAGAAATGTTACGGGTATTGCGCCCGGGTGGAAAACTGGTGGTACTGGAATTCTCCAAACCAAAGGCTGTTGGTTTTAAATCCCTGTACTGGTTTTATATGAACCTGATAACACCTGGCATTGGAAAGCTGGTCTCAAAAAACAAAACTGCCTATCAATACCTGAATGATTCAGTTCAGGCTTTCCCGGAAGGAGAAGCATTTCTTACCATTCTGAAGGACACGGGATTTCAATCAACTTATCGAAAAACCCTGACTATGGGGATCAGTACCATCTATGCAGGTTCTAAAGCATTGTTATAATCCTTCGTACTTACAATAGAACCGATTTTTGGCCGTTTATTTGATACTTGAAGCACCAAAAGCCAGCCTATAGTTCGATTTTTTACTTATGTATGTAGTTAAGAAGGTTGCCCCGAATAGAAAATGGGGCGGATGGCTCTCCGTTTTTATCTGTTTTATTGCCCTGGGCAGCAGCCTGGATGGAAAGGCGCAGTTGCGCAACTCCATAAATATGCCCGATAATGACGATAAATGGTACCATATCGGGATTGTAATTATGGGCACATCCAATCGCTTTCAATTTAATCAGCATCCCCGTTTTTTACAATATGATAGTGTGATGGTCAGTAATCCCAATAATAGTTTCGGATTTGGAATCGGAGGGATGCATACTTTTCGAATCAGTCACCGTTTTGAAGCCAGAGTCGTGTTTCCCCAATTGTTATTCGTGAACAAATCCATTAATTATAACCTGAAATACCCCAATAGCAGCAATGATGAAACGCCTGTTATGAACCAACAGGTGGAATCAATCTTATTGGGCGTACCCATTCAGTTAAAACTCAAATCAGACCGGATCGGGAATTTTCGGGTATACATGATGGGGGGAGTTAAATTCGAAACAGATCTCACCTCCAAAGCAAGCAGCCGGAATGCGGAAAATTTTGTAAAACTTAAAAAAGCAGACCTTGGTATCGAAGCCGGAATCGGATTTAATTTTTATAATAAGATGTTCATTTTTTCCCCGGAAATTAAAATAAGTAATGGTATCAACAATGTTCATGCCCGCGATGCTGATCTTAAATTCTCCAATGTAATCGACCGCATCCAAAGCAGGCAGATTATCTTCTCCTTAATTTTTGAAGGTTAGTTCAGGTCCATTTTTTTTACTGCGCTGAAAACATTAAATTACCAGTAATAAGTCTGACTGGTATAGCATGTATCTCAATAAAGGAATAGAACCGTTGGCCCAACCAACGGTTTTTCCTTATAACCCCAAAAATACAATTCCATGCTTTTTCCGATTGGTGATGACAACAGTGACCGGCATAGAACCCCTTTTATAACGTGGGGGCTAATTGCCCTGAATATCTTTGTTTTTATATTCCTGCAGGGACTGGGATCCAATATTGGATTTACCTACGCATTTTCAACCGTTCCAGCTGAAATTCTGACCAATAATGACCTGATAACGGAAGGTCAGCTCATCCGAGATATGGCATCCGGTCAAACTTTTCAGGTACCGGGATTGCAACCGACTCCCATACCGGTTTACCTAACCCTGATTACTTCCATGTTCATGCATGGGGGTATTGCGCATATCGCCGGAAATATGCTATATCTCTGGATTTTTGGTGATAACCTGGAAAATCGACTGGGGCACGGACGTTACCTGCTATTTTATTTGCTAACCGGCCTTATTGCTTCCCTCAGTCATGTGTTCTTCACTCAATTCGTTGGCGCGGATCCTATGATTCCAAGTCTGGGTGCATCCGGTGCAATATCCGGTGTGATGGGAGGTTATTTATTATTATACCCCACCCGTCGGGTAAATGCCCTCATTGGCTGGTTTATAATTGCCATCCCATCCTGGGTAGCATTGGGACTCTGGATCGGTCTTCAGCTGGTTAGCGGGTTCGGAACTTTATCCGGACAGGGAGATGGCGTAGCTTATGCCGCACATATTGGTGGATTTGCAGCAGGATTTCTGTTAATCAAAGTATTTGCAAACGGAGCTCCTCCCCCACCACAAAAACAACAACGTAAATTTATTTACAGGAGAAGATAAACTACAATATCAAAAACTAACTCCGCTATTGATCCGACTTAATAATTGCTGGTAGGTGGTCCGGATCAGCCGGTCTGCAATCTGCTCTCTGCTGGGCGGGTTATCATCCCACCGATTGGTAAGCAGCGTAATATCAGAAGGTTCCAATGCCCGCCGGTCGCCGGTATACCGGGCTCTTTCCTGCGTCCAGTTGTAACGATCCGGAAAGCGATCATATAAAATATTCTGATTACTTTCTCTATCATAGATTCTGCATTCAAGGGTAGCATAACTCGACATATATTGTCTGTCAACAAAAACAGTAGCACGCACGGTTGTATAAATTGGTTTGGGCGGATTGGATTTAGTTTCGCCTGTTTTAATATTCTTTGATCGTTCATACCGTCTGCGTTCAGCATGTACCCGATCAACAAATAGCTCCACGAAATCAAGGTCTACTATTTTATCCTCCACCAATTGTTGTGAACGAAGCTCCCATTCTGTAAAAAACCGAACATTCCGGAATGCCCGGGCATTCAGGTCGCGTACCATTTGTTGCTGCAACCAATCATTTTGAAATCCCCAGTAGCTCCAGTTATACCGATTATAATTCACAGGATTTACCAGCACTCGGGTTATAGCTCGTTCTGCTGCCACCTGCATCAGTTGAGTAACATCTTTATATCCAGGCCAGGCCTTATTGGCTTTCTCGAAAAAGTCCAGTGCCTGCACTGCCTGTTGCCGGGTATTATAGCTCATAAAGGTTCTTCCTGCCTGATAATATTGTTCAGCGGCCTCCTGTTTTGCCTGATTAAGCTCAGCAGAAGGATCCATTAAAATGGGTTGTAATTTTTCAGCAATCGGCAATTGCCTGATCTGCCGATACATCTGGCTCACAATCTCCCATTCTCTGGCGAGTGCCATGTACTGATCTCCTGCCTGATTCCCCATGCCAGTATATCCTAGCATTCTTGCCCGCTTTTGATAGGCAACATCATAGGCATCCGTCAGTAATCGGATAGCAGATTTGTCAGCAGGAGCTTTTTTTACCTGATCAATGAGCTCAAATACCGCTTTATCCTCCTCGGTGTAATACCTGCTTAACTTATTTGAACTGCCACAAGACCAAAAAATTCCGACAATAAGCAATAGCAGAAAGGATATTCGGCTCATATACTAATTTTTTAATCTATTCAAATTACAACATATCAGGAACTCTACGACAAACACCTGGTTTGGCATGAAAATTTGATTAAAACCTGACTAACAGAAAACGAATCGGTTCTGCCGCGCTTATAGGCGATACCTTTGTTTTTCTGAAGAACATAAATGCTTACCTATGGTTTCTATTGTAATTCCAGTATTGAATGAAGGAGCTACTATTCGAAAAGTGATTAAAATCATTCGGAAAACCAGTATTCCACATGAAATTATCGTGGTTGATGATAATTCCACCGACAATACCATTTCAGAAGCGTTGAAAGAATCTGTGCGAATTCTTACCAGCAGCCAAAGAGGAAAAGGGCTTTCCATGCGGGAAGGGCTGCTTGCTGCAAAATATGATACCATCGTATACCTGGATGGCGATATCACCACCTATCCCAATGATGTGATAGATCTTCTGACCAATCCTATTCTGGAAGATCGTGCTGATTTTGTAAAATCCTGTTTTGCCAGGCAGGCAGGCAGGGTAACCCAACTGGTTGCCAAACCATTGTTGAGTATTTTATTTCCCGAATTGAGTAGCCTGGATCAACCGCTCAGCGGAATGATTGCAGCAAAAAAATCACTGCTGGAAAAAATCAGCTTTGAAAAAGATTATGGAGTGGACATCGGACTCTTGATAGATATTCATAAGCTGGGTGCAAGAATTGAAGAAGTAAATATCGGCAGGGTGCAAAATGCCATGCAGAGTCTTGAACAATTAGGGAAGATGTCTAAGCAGGTATCACGTACCATTCTTCGCAAAGCAGATGCAGAAGGCTTGCAAAGTCTGGCTACAATTGGTGAAATAAATCTGATCAGCAGACAGCTGGAATCTTCCGTTCTCGAGTCTTTTGAACATATGAAAAAAATGGTGCTGCTGGAAATGGATGAAGTGGTTCTGAATGGACGTTACCTGGCTGAGGCGGCAAAACAGTTAGGCCTGACCGAAAAATTAATGCCCATTGTATCGAGTGGTGCACCGGCAAAAGAAAAAATAAAAGAGATCGCCGCTGTTTTTAACGGCGTGAGCTTACCAGAACTGTTGGAAATTGCCGACGACATGCCTTTGGTAAAGGGAGTTCATGAAGTAATTGCGGAATTGAAAAAAAGAGGGTATTCAGTGGGACTGGTTTCTGAGATTTTCTCATTTGTTGCCAATCATGTTAAGAACAAACTTGGAATTGATTTTGTGATCAGCAATCAATTAGTGCTGGATGATGGGATTGTTACCGGAGAACTGGAACTGGCTCCTTATTTTGAATATGAGCTAAACATAACAGAAAATGGCAGCATTTCAGAAAACGACTATGGCAAGGAACATCTTTTTTCGCATATCCAGGACCGTCACCAGCTTCATGCATCTAATATCGTTTATGTAACAGCAAGCAGGCGAGACCACCCCTGTTTACAACGCGCAGGCATTGGTTATTTTTTCCAATCCCCTGACCTCAAAGATTTGCTTCAAATAATTCCAGGAGCAGAAAACAAAGATGCATGGCAGGGGTTTCCCAATCCATCCAAACCAGCAACCCTGGTTTTGCCATCCCTCTTTTTGGCAGCAATGGGTTTATTGATCTATTCCGGTTGGAGCTGGGCAAGAAAAAACCCGCCGGAAACAGCGGGTTGTTAAAATATTCAGGTCCTCATCAGATCAGCATTCTAAGCGGCTCTTCCAACAGACCTTTTACGGTTTGAAGGAAAGCAGAACCAGATGCACCATCAACCACACGGTGATCACAACTGAGGGTTACTTTCATTATATTCCCCGGCACTACTGCACCATTTTTCACAACCGGTACTTGTTGAATAGCGCCAATTGCAAGGATACAACTGTCAGGCGGATTGATTATGGCAGTAAATTCATCAATACCAAACATCCCCAGGTTGCTGATAGTGAAAGTGCTTCCTTCCCAATCGGAAGGCTGCAATTTTTTGGATTTTGCTTTTCCTGCATAATCTTTCACTTCTGCTGCAATCTGAGCCAGGCCCTTAGTATCCGCATTACGAATAACCGGAACAAGCAGTCCCTCCTCCACAGCAACAGCTACTCCTATATTCACATGATAGTTTGTACGAATGGTATCCCCCAGCCAGCTGCTGTTTACAACCGGGTGCTGTTTCAAAGCTACAGCAACGGCTTTTAAAACCATATCGTTAAAGGAAATTTTTACCGGAGCCAATTCATTTAACTGAGCTCTGCTGGCAACCGCCTTATCCATATCAATAGACATGGTAAGATAGAAATGCGGAGCAGTGAATTTGCTTTCTGCCAGGCGCCGGGCAATTACTTTGCGCATTTGAGAAACCGGACGATCTTCATAACTCACCAGACCTGAACCACCACTAACTACCGGAGCAGCGGGCGCCGAAGTTTTTGCAGTATCAGCTGAGGGTGCTGCTTTCGCTGCAGGGGCTGCATGACCAGGTTGGAAACTTTCAATATCGGATTTGATAATTCTGCCACCATCACCTGACCCCTGCACCTGATTAAGGGAAATTCCCTTTTCAGCGGCAATTTTACGTGCAAGTGGAGATGCTTTCACGCGTCCGTTGGTATTTCCAACCGCCGGAGCTGCTGAAGCTGATTCAGCCGCAGGAACAGAAGTTTCTGCAGATCCATTACCGGAGGACGCTTCAACCGGACCACCACTGGCAGCTGCCTTGATGGCTTCCAGATCAACTGAACCCGGTTCACCTATTACACAAAGCAAGGAATTCACCGGCACTTTATCACCTTTTTGGGCACCGATATAAAGCAGGGTTCCATTTTTATAACTTTCCAGCTCCATGGTGGCTTTATCGGTCTCGACTTCAGCCAGCAATTCACCTTTACTCACTTTATCTCCCACTTTTTTATGCCAGTCTGCAATTACGCCTTCGGTCATGGTATCGCTCAAACGAGGCATAAGGATAACTTCTTCCACTTTGCTGAGATCAAGACCCGCCTTCGCTGAAACTGCGGAGGACGAACCAGTCTTGGTTACTACTTCCTTTGCCGGAGCTGACTTTTCTGCCAGTGCTTCAGCGGACCCGTCCGCCGTAGCTTTAGCGGAGGCGGAACCGCCTGATTTTACCAACTCATCAATATTTTCACCGGCATCGCCAATAATTGCCAGCAAATCATTTACCTGCAATTTGCCACCGGGTTCAATACCGATATGGAGAAGGGTGCCGTCCTTGTAACTTTCCAGTTCCATGGTAGCTTTATCAGTTTCAACTTCTGCCAGCAATTCACCTTTCTTCACAGTATCTCCTACCTTCTTATGCCAGGCCGCGATTACGCCTTCTGTCATGGTATCGCTCAAACGGGGCATCAAAATCACTTCTGCCATCTGAATGAAATATTTAGTTTTCGTTTGCTTATGAGAGGCCGAAATTAAGGAAAAAGACCGAAGTCCGACTTCCTATCTTTGCGCCATGCACATCCATCAAGCAGTTTATGTAATCAGTAGTCCGGAGGTAGAGAAATGTCCTGCTCCCGACCGGCCCGAATATGCCTTTATTGGCCGATCCAATGTAGGTAAATCATCCCTGATCAACATGTTATGCAAGAATCAAAAGCTGGCTAAAACCTCCGGGTCACCGGGAAAAACCCAGTTGATCAATCATTTCTCTATCAAATCCAGCTCAAAAGAAGGGGCTACCGACTGGACACAATGGTATCTCGTGGATCTGCCCGGCTATGGCTTTGCGAAGGTTTCTCAAAACCAGCGCCGTCAGTGGGAAAAAATGATAGAAAACTACCTCCGTAAAAGGGAAAACCTCGGAATGGTGTTCATTTTGATCGACAGTCGCCATGAACCACAACAACTGGACCTGGATTTTGTGAACCAGTTAGGCGAATGGCAGGTCCCTTTCACCCTGGTATTTACCAAAGCAGATAAGGAAACACAGCGGGTTGTAGCAAAAAATGTGCGTGATTTTCTGGATGCCATGCGGAAAACCTGGCAGTTTTTACCAGCCAGCGTAGTAACCAGCGTTATGAAAGGCATGGGAAGAAAACAGATTCTGGAAATGATCCAGGAATCCAATAATAGCTATGAAGAAGGGAGACAAGTCCCTTAGCAGTGTAGAGTACACCACTTCAGGCAGGAAAAACGAAGGGCAGGATCAGTTCACCACCTTATTGGCACAACTGCTGCTGGCAAAAGCTTCCGGTTTGGCTTTGAACGCGAAGCCCATTCCCAGAATATAGCCCATGGCTTCTTTTAATGCATCATTGCTTTTGAATTGCGGATTGGTATTGATGTCAGCATGCACTTCCATATCAACATTATACGTCGTAAAAAGTCCACATAATTCATAGGCAATTTCGATGCTTCTTGCCACTTCAACCAACATCCGCTCCTTAATAGAATACTTCTGCCTTGTTTTCTCATTCTGAATAAACATGAATCCACCATGCCCTTCCCGAAGGAAAACAATAACAGTTGCAAATTCTGTTTCGGATCCTTTGACCTGGGAATCTGTTCCAATACATACTTTCAAGCGATATCCCTGTTCAGTTTCGCGCCGGATGGCTTTTTCTACGGCATCACGAATCGGAAGATCGATCGTGTCGCCGTTAAATTTTCTCCATAACATAAAAATGGGTTTTCCCAAGTTACCGAAAAACCCAGTTCCAATAATGGTTTGTTCCTGTTATATAAAAATTAACTTAATACTGGCCCGTACTCAGTAGAACAAGTGTACAGGCTTCCTGCGGATAGATTTGCTGCTCTTTTGCCAGTTTGGCCAGTTCGGGATTCTCAGCACCCGGATTAAAGATGATTCGTTTGGGCTTAAGTGATAGTATATAGGGAATATAATCCTGCTGGTTTTCTGGAGAAAGATACAGCGTTACCGTATCAATATCAGTCAAATCAGGATGATCTGTTTGAATGGGAACACCGTCCACCTCTCCCTGTCTCTTTCCAATTGCAACTACCGGGTGATGCCGGCTAACCAAACTTTTTATAGCCAGGTTACTATAACGGGACGGATTTTCTGATGCCCCCAGTACCAATGTTTTCTTAGGACTTCCCATGGCTCTTATTTAATCATTTTAATCAGACTGCCCCAAAACCAATTTTCATCTGCCTTAATCAATGTGTCCAGCGATTTATCTGTCTGACTTACAAATTTCCGGATATTTCCGATCGTTTCCGTAAAGGCTTTCACCTCGGCATTTCGTTTATCTCCTTCAACCTCCTGCAATTGTTCCAACACTTTATTCAGCGGTTCCAATTCTCTTTTTTTCCGTTCTTTTATGATTTGCCTGGAAACTTTCCAGATATCCTTTTCAGCCAGAAAAAACTCCTTCCTCTCACCTGGTATAATAACCCGGTCCACCAGTCCCCAATCGATCAGTTCCCTGATATTCATATTCGCATTTCCCCTGCTGATACTCAACTCTTCCATAAGATCATCCTGACTGAGCGGATTAGGTGTAATCAATAACAACGCGTGAATCTGGGCCATTGTTTTATTGATGCCCCATTGGGTTGCCAGCGAACCCCAGGTCTGTATGAATTGCGCTTTCGCTTCTGACAGTTTCATACGGCAATTTATTGAATTTTTCTAAGCTTTCAGTACTTATTGAAACTACTAATCAATATGGGGGACAATCAATACCTCGGTCTTCTTTTTCACCTGTTACCCTTTTTCCGGGCCGAATACTTATGGCAATATATCCACCACCGTTTGCCATGCTGTTTTTTCCAAATACATTTCCCAAATTATGAAAGCCCAATAACAACGGACCGGCCTTAATGGCAGCGCCTACCCAGAACTGATTTTGGGAGTTGTATAATAAGGGCATATAGACACCCCATCGTCTGGTTTCATAGCGAGGAGTTACCCGAATAAGATTCAGATTCTTTACATAAAGCCGCTGATCACCCAACAAACCGATGAGGTTGATATTGAGCTCAGCATTCACATAAAAAGCACTTGTAATAAATCGATCTGCGTTTAGCACCAGGCGGGTTGGAGACCAGATTCTATAATCACCGCTCAGGGTATTGGCATCAAATACAGCTGCTACAGAATCAGAAAACGCGTCAATATTTGGAATACCATCCACAAAAGCATTGTTTAAACGAGTACCGTCCAATCCGCTAACTTTTATCCTGCCAGTTCTGCTATTATTACTATAACGATAATAGGCAAATCCAAGATCTATCAGAGAGGCTCCAAACTTCCAGTCATAATCGTAATAGGATTCTTCATCCTCCATAAAACCTGGCTCACCTGAGGGCTTGATCAATAATTCCAAACCCGCATCCAGCGATAAACCCATCCGGGTTGTCAACAGAACCTCCCGCAAATTTTCAGTTGTACTCCGGTCACTGTTCCATCTGTCAAAATTGGAGGAATAGCCGTAAGCAAATTGTCCATCCCGTAAAGAATACTGTGGTTCCCCATTCACAATGGTTCGATCGCGGTACATGCCGGTTACATCCAGTCGCCCCCCTCCAATTCCGCGGTTTACCTTTGCCGTGAGTCCGGCATTGATGCGAAAACCCTGCTCTTCGAATAAAGTTCTGCCAACAGATCCATAAAGTTCAATCCAACTGCTGGTTCGCATGCTGGCTTCCAATGGCGTATTTCCCGGATTCAGTGCGAATAATTCATTAACAGTTTCAATACTATCGCTAAAATTATAAGCAGAAGATCGGACATTGGCAAAGGATCGAAGATTGGCGCCAAAAGCAAAAACCGTTTTTTTACCCCAGGCAAATCTTGTATTCAGCAGATTCAGGTTTAATTGTTCATTTCCTTTCCTTGCATAATTTCCTCCCGACACAAAAAATTTAGACTGTGCCGGGCTGGACAATAAAGAATAATCGACCACTTTGATGGCATTGGTCTGATATTTCGCCTGCAAACCAACCAGCGTAATATCCCAGGGATATGGTGTATTTACAATAGAAGCGGGATTATTATGAACACCCAGGGCTCCGGCATAGTTAGAACCTGAAATTGCATGGTAATCCTGAGCTGTTAAATAACCGGAAGCACTCACCAAAATACAGATGAGCACCATATTTTTCATAGTAACGGGTATTCTACTCATACAAAAGTTTCTCCATGGGTTTTCCCTATCAACCAGTTGGTAAAAGCCGGGAATTTGTTTCCTGCGAAAATAAGTCCTTTTGACAACCATGGATCACCAAAAAAGGATTGAATGATTCGTCCTGAGCGCAACCTACCGGAAAATTGTTGTTTCCACTGTTTTGCATACTCCTGTTCCATTTGCTGGCGTGAACAGTTGCCTTCCAAAAATGGCATGGCAGATTTAACAGCCAGATAACTTCCATGTAAAGCCATACTCATACCATTACCACATAATGGAGAAATTAATCCGGCAGCATCTCCAACCAGTAATAAATGTTCCTCCACCTGCTCTTTGGGTGCAAAAGAAATCTGCGAGATACTGACAGGTTCCTGCCTGATCTTACGGGCCTCCCTGAAAATACGGTTTAGGTAGGGATTGCGCGATAAGATCGATTTTTCCATTTGACTAATAGAATTATTACTCATTCCAAGATTATTGGCATTGGTAAGATAGCAAAGACAATACTGATTGTTCTCAATTCGGCTAATTCCGCAATAACCACCTTTAAAATTGTGAAGAGAAATCAAATCTTCCGGATCATCCCATTCAATATGGTATTTTACTCCAAGAAAATTATTCAGTTTGCCCGGTTTTTCACGAACAAAAGATCGGTTCATTTTTATATCAAGGGAAGATCGTTTACCAAAGCAACCGAGGACCAATTTGGATTGTATAACAGCGCCAGACAACCGAACCTGCATCCAGCCGTCAACATAATTCACCTGTTGCACTTTCATACCTTCCCAAACAGTAACTCCAACAGATTTTGCCTGACTGGCAAGTAAAGCATCCAGCCAATATCTGCTGATCCCAAAACCGCCCGGTACAAGAGGGTTGGTCAAACTGCTGCCATCCGGAGCACTGACCAGTAGCCGCCCGATTTTCGGAAGCGACAGCGACGAAATTGGGATACCCAGCTTTTCCAGAAAAGGCCTGCTTTCTTCACTTATATATTCGCCACAGACCCGGTGAAACGGATAATAATTTTTTTCGATTAACAAGGTCCGGTATCCCTTTTCTGCAAGTTGAATAGCAGCCGACAGCCCGGCAAGGCCACCTCCAACCACAACCACATCATATGTTTTTTTATCAGTCATGGTGGGGCTTTTTTACCACAATTAACCAGCGAAAGGCCCATCGCCATTGAATTTCAGCATCAGGAATACCTGCATACTGCAATAGCCGGATCCAATCAGCGCGACGAAAACCACGCTTAACAGATAAAGGCGCATCGTTTTTAACCAACCTGGACCTTGAAAATACAGCTGTCAGCAAGCGAATACTATGGTAGGCCACCCAATGCCGATGTAGATCATTAATGAAAAAACCAAGTTTGCAATGGCGATACATCCATCGTAGCTGTTCAACCAATTCTTCATCCGTAAAATGATGACAGAAAAGGGATGAAAACAGAATATCAGGCTGTTTATCAAAAATTAATTGCCGGTAATCAGCATGCAGATAGTTTGCTTCCGGAAATACCTGTTTAGCAAAACTGATACAGGCCGGATTGATATCTACACCTGAGAACTGAATACTGGAATTCCCTTTTATGGCCCATGTCCATAATGCTTTAAGGTTATCTCCTCCGCCACAGCCGATTTCCATAACAGAAATGGATGAATCCTTTCTATCTGAAACTATTTTACGCAAACCAGATAGCGTGATTGCATGTCCTCCCAGTAAAGAATTGATTGTGTTCAACTCTTTCATATTGAGTTGAATTTCCTCAAAAGACATAGACGGATCGTCCAGCAACTCTTTCTGACAGGCTCTTTTATACATTTGAATCAGGGATATCAAGAAAACAGGTTTCCATGGTTAAACCCGGACCAAATGCCGCAGCCAGCACCCGTCCCTTTTTACCCGCATCAAGAATTCGTTTTAATACAAATAAAACGGAAGGCGAAGACATATTTCCGTAATCACGCAGCACCGATTCTGCTGAGTCCAGAGCATGTTCATCCAGATTCAGTGATTTTTTAACAGCTTCCAGAATTCGCTTACCACCAGGATGAATACACCAGGAATCGATCTGCTTCAGATCCAGCTTATATTGCTTCATGGCTCTTTCCAGTAAGGGCTTAAAGTCGGTCGAAATCAATTCAGGAATATAGCCGCTTAGGGTCATCAGGAAACCGGTAGAGGACAATTCCCAGCTCATATCTCTTTTTCCTTTAGGTACTACTTCTGCATAAAAACCATTCAATGTTGCGATTTGCTTTTCTTTTGATCCGGAACCGATCAAAACAGCTGCAGAACCATCACCAAACAGAAGGGATGCTGTCAGATTATCTGCAGTTGGAACTTTTTGAAAATGCAGGGTACATAGTTCTGTACACACGATTAAAACTATTGCAGAGGGATCTCCTTTACATATACTGTCGGCCTGCTTTAGGGCATGCAGTGCTGCGTAACAGCCCATAAAATTAATTGCAGATCGGTGTATATGCCTTGGCAGCTCCATCATTTCCATTACCTGTAAATCCAGTCCTGGTGCACTCATACCGGTACAACTTACCGTTATCAGATGTGTTATTTCAGGCCTGTCTTTTCCATAATTCTGCAGGCAGTCACGGATCGCATCAACCGAAAGAGCGGCTGCATATTTCTGAAACCAGCTCATTCGAAGTTCCAGGCTTGGAAAAGGCTCCAGGGATTCTTCAGGAGGATAAAATCTCCACTCCCTTTTTGGTTTACTATAATCCGGAATAAATGAATACCGGTAATCAATTCCACTTTGATGATACAGAAAACGAAGTTTTCTTTCTTCTACCGGATCCAACGCATATACGCGTTGCATAAACGTAAGAATATCCGTTTGTACATGCCTGTAGGTCGGCAAGGCAGTTCCTATTGCTAAAATATCAGTCAAAAAATTTCCATATTAAAAGTGATCCAAAACCAGCTATTGATCCAACAGCAGAAATTGTATTCATTTTCATAAGATAATGGAAATTGGCTTTGGAAGGATCCCGCCAAACGGCTTTTGCCCACCAGATGAAATATACTAGAACAGGAAGAAAACAGATCAATACTATAAAAAATCGGTCCAATTCCAGTTGAAGACCAAAATGTAATCCCAACAAAAGAAAAGATAAATTAAATAACAATGCAGCCCACTTAAATGTTCCCCGGATTCCCAGACGCATGCTGATGGTAGTAACTCCGTCTGCTGCATCCTGCTGATGTTGATAGACTTGAGTAAGCGGATAAGCTCCTGCAAGCAAAAAAGTACTGGCCAGTACTCCAGTAAAAGGAACAGAAGTACTTAAACTTGCGTGCGTGGCATGATAACTCAGCCAGAAGATAAGTCCGCCCTGACAACTAATAACTACTAAAAAACCCAGAAAAGGATATTTTTTCAATCGTATAGTCCGGCTGCTGTATGCTCGTGAAGCAAGTATGTAAAAAAAAATAGCTACTACTGACCAAACAGACAGAAAAAAGGACAATCCAATTGCCAATAGATCCATTATTATTGTTAGGTATAAGAGCTGTTTGGTTGGTTGTGGAGGATGCTCTAATCCCCCAATTGGTGATTCATCCCGGTCGATATAACTATTATACCCGTTACTGGATGGATATACAAGAAAATGCAATATAAAAAACAGTAAGCCTGCTCTGGTCCAATTGGATTGCACTGGCTGACTTAATCCGAACAGAAATACCGGTAAAAGAAACAGAGAAAAAGGGAACCGTAGTAGTCGTATGGTAGAAGAGTTAATAATCATATTCCCGGCGGAACATATTCATTCTTAAGCCGAGACTGAATATAGTACTATTCCTGGTTAAGCTGGCATCATCCGGCACATCCAGATTTCTAAGCATCAGACTTCCATCCAGAAATATATTCTCCTTCAATTCATAACCTACCCATAATGATGCATTTATTCCGGTTGAGGATCTGCCCTCCCCTATCTCCCATCCATAATCAAATGGACGGGTTGTGTAGAGCCGGCCGGGTCTGCTGCCAAAATTAATCCCGGCTGAATCCAGTCCCTGCTTCCACACTATTAGTTTACCCTGAACCGTTAGTTTGGGATGAGGCTGATACCGGGCTATCCCCACAAATTCCACGAAATTGGCACCCCTGGGATGCGCCAGCGGCTGATTATAATGCATATAACTGGCAACGGAATCGCGGAAACTATAGGTAAAGGGTCGCACGATATTGAGCTCCCCCTGAATGTCAAGATTTTTTATTCCGGCCACATCCACATATTTACCTCCCAACTGTAACCCATATTTATTTCCCCACCAACCTTTTCCGCCCTTCACTTCACTTAATTTGAATTCATCTAAAAGCAGTTGTCCATATAATTGAACCCGTTTTGCAATATTTGCTTTGAGATCAAAGCCAACATTGGCGTTATCCGGACTCCCATTTTGTTGTTCAATGGAACGGAAAAAGATAATTGGGTTCAGGTAACTGAAATCAAAGCGGTTGGTTCTGCCAAAAACAACGGCTTCAAAAAAACCGATATTCAGCCAACGGGTAGCCTGCCAGCTGAGATGATGCATGGTAATGTATTTTTTATCAAGCAGGTTATCATTTCTACGGATATGGGAAGGGTTCAATTCCATAAAAAGATTCTGGTAATTCAGTTTCCAGATTCGGGTATTGATCTTCAAAAAAAGATTATTGTTCCCAAAATCGCTCAGGAACATACTGCGATAACCGTTTCCGATAAAATTCCGGTCATAACCAAACTGCATATTGATATAATCGGTCACATTAAAAAATATGGAACCTCGTGCATCAAAATAATCAAATGCGGTTGATTTAAACGGCTTGTAATAACCGGCCCCGGGCACAGCCCTGTTTTCCCGGATAAAATCTTTCACGAAGGAAGGTGGTCTTTCCTGATTATCGGTCAGGTAAAAATCAAATCCGATTCGTTTGGCAATCATACCCCGTCCCCGGGCTCCTTTGGTATTTTGGAAAAGGGATTCACTGTTATCCGACTCCTTCATAACGGTGAATTGTACAACCGGGTTAATGCTCAGAAAAAAATCCTTTACATCTACCAGTGCAAAATCAGATTGCTGTGTATAAAATGTTTTAAAAATCGATTTTTTACTTTGGAAAGCTGTTTTATCGCCTGTCACCCATTCCGAATTATTCATCAGGGCACTTCGTAGATTAGAGGCATCCACTTTACTTAAGTTCTCCACCGGAATAGTTTCCAGAAACTGCACCCAGCCTTTGCGATCAAAAGGTTTGAGGTGCTGAAATGAAAGGGCACTATCCCGGTGCATTATCTCCAGACGGTCCATCAGTGGCTGGTGTTTATACCCCTGTGGCAATAAGGTGGATTGGGAAAAACCCAAAACAGGGAAACTTAAGCAGGCAGTGTAAAGCAGTCTTTTTATAACTTGCATCAATTGGATGTTTAACAGGATTGAAATACTAATATGCAAAAATATCTCATAAAGAATACGCAAATTGTCAACGAAGGAACCGTTTATTCCGCAGATATGCTGATTTCAGGGGGACGAATTGAGAAAATCAATAGCCAAATCAGTGCCACAAACGGAGTTATTGAAATAAACGGGGAAGGAAAGTATTTATTACCTGGCGTAATTGACGACCAGGTTCATTTCAGAGAACCCGGCCTTACGCATAAAGCCAGTATTTTTACAGAATCGAGGGCTGCTGTTGCAGGTGGGGTGACCAGTTTTATGGAAATGCCCAATACCCAGCCACCTGTATTTACCCAGGAATTGCTGGAAAACAAATATGAAATTGGAGCAGCCAGTTCATTGGCGAATTATTCCTTTTTTATGGGGACCTCCAATGATAACCTGGAAGAGGTTTTAAAAACAAACGACAAAAAAGACAGGGTTTGCGGGGTAAAGATATTCATGGGTTCCTCCACCGGAGGATTACTGGTCGACAATCCTTTATCGCTCGAACATATTTTCGAAGCTTCTGAATTGCTGATTGCCACCCATTGTGAGGACGAACGCATCATCCATAAGAATCTGGAAGCTGCAAAAGCAAGCGGCAGAACCCTGACAGCAGCTGACCATCCCATTATACGAAATGAGGAAGCCTGCTTTGAGTCTTCTTTTTATGCTGTTCAATTGGCAAAAAAATTCAATAGCCGATTGCATATACTGCATATTTCCACTGAACGGGAGTTACAGTTGTTTGGCAATATGCTGCCATTGGATCAAAAAAGAATTACAACGGAAGTCTGCGTTCATCACCTTCATTTTACCAGTGAAGATTATGGAAGGCTCGGCAATCTTATTAAGTGTAATCCGGCTATTAAAGCCCCCAACAACCGAACTGCACTCTGGAAAGCCCTGCTGGATGACCGGCTGGACATCATTGCAACGGATCATGCCCCGCATACCTGGGATGAAAAACAGGAAGACTATCTCCATGCGCATGCCGGACTGCCACTGGTGCAGCATTCGCTTCCACTCATGCTGAAATATGTAAATGAAGGAGCTATTAAATTAGAGAAAGTTGTGGAAAAAATGAGTCATGCCCCTGCCACCTGTTTCCAGATTCGGAATCGGGGCTTTATTAGAGAAGGCTATTTTGCAGATCTGGTTCTGGTAGACATGAACCTCGCCCAAACCGTATCAAAAGAAAACATTTATTATAAATGCGGATGGAGCCCAATGGAAGGAATGGAATTACCAGCTTCGGTTACCCACACATTTGTAAATGGGCACCTGGTTTATGGAAATGGGCAGTTGGATGAATCTCAGAAAGGCGCACGCCTCGAATTTGACCGGTAAAATGAGCCGGATTCTGTAAATTAACAGCCTATGGATATAGATAAAATTTCCTTACTGGACCTTAATATTTTCCATCCGGAAGAGGAATACTCTATTTTTCACCGGCTTAATTTTACCCGCACCGTGGAAGGGAAGGAATGGCTTCGGTTGCGGTTCCAGGAGCCTTTTCATGATTTAAAATCAATCAATCAAACACAACAAATTCTCCGGCTGATTCATGAAGCACTTGACAACTGGCCGGAAGACATTACCAATGGAACCCTGATGGTAATGGAAAAATTTTTTAGCACACAGCTGGATAGTATTCCACACGATAGCAGTTGGATAAATGCCCATTTCTACAAATTGTTTCACAGTCCCGATTACGCGATCATCCGTTTCAGTTTGCTGCATTTCGGTGATTTCATCAGAGGAATAAGAAAAATCATACGGCTTTTTGAAGAGAAAACCCTGCCACCTAATCTGGTAGCCATTCTGGAAAGAGCAAATCGTTTAACAGAAGATGTACACCTGCAAACCTTAGCAGAACTTCAAAAAGAAACCGTTCTTAGTCCAAAACAGGTGCTTTATTTTGGTCACTATATCCGCAACCGATTCAAAAATGCTACGACCGAGTTAATTGAAATCTATGGAAAACTCGATGGCTGGTACGGGATGGCTGCGGCAATGCGGCATTTCAATCTCAAATTCCCGGTATTTGAACAATCCGAACAACCTTTTATTGAAGCACGGGGATTATTTCATGTATTATTGGCAAAACCGGTAGATTATGATCTTCATTTGGATCAGCAGCATAATTTTCTTTTTCTGACCGGCGCCAATATGGCAGGCAAAAGCACTTTTATCAAATCCGTTGGCGCTGCGGTTTACCTTGCGCACCTTGGAATGGGGGTACCCGCATCTTATTTACGGTTATCTTTATTTGATGGCATACTCAGCAATATTAATCTCACAGACAATATCGTAAAAGGAGAAAGCTATTTTTTTAACGAAGTCCAACGAATTAAAAACACCATCCTTAAAATAAATGATGGACGAAAATGGCTGGTACTAATCGATGAATTATTCAAGGGAACCAATGTTCAGGATGCCATGAAATGTTCTTCCACCGTTATTGAAGGCCTTATAAAAATCAACCATTCTCTTTTTATATTGTCCACTCACTTATATGAAATTGGAGAAGGATTAAGAATATTCCCCAATATTATTTTTCGCTATTTTGAAACCGAAGTAAACGATGACCAGTTAAATTTTAGCTATCAATTAAAGGAAGGTATCAGTAATGATCGCTTAGGTTATCTGATCCTAAAAAGAGAAAAGGTGGTGGAATTACTGGAGCAAATCCCCGCAAAATAAGGGTTAAAGAACGGTTGACCGGAATTCCGGCCTGAACTACCTTGGTCAAATGTTAGTGAAAACATTTGGCAGTGCTGTGAATGGTGTGGACGCAATCACAATTTCAATAGAAGTTAATGTAACCATTGGAACGCATACCTTCCTGGTCGGACTACCCGACAATGCAGTAAAGGAAAGTATGTTACGAGTTGAAAGTGCGATTAAAGCAATCGGGTTTTTTATGCCCCGTACCAAAGTGATCATCAATATGGCACCTGCGGATATCCGTAAAACAGGAACTGCTTTTGATCTACCCATTGCTGTTGGAATACTAGCCGCTACCGATCAGCTCATCCATCTGGAAACTTTACAAAACTGGGTACTCTGTGGAGAATTGGGATTGGATGGAAACATTCAATCCATACGGGGAGCCTTACCCATGGCTTTAACAGCCCGCAAAGAAGCCTTCAGTGGTATTATGCTGCCTTTCCAAAATGCTAATGAAGCCGCCGTTGTTGAAGGCTTGCCGGTTATTGGTGTGCGCTCACTTTTGGAAGTAATTCAACTACTGGAACAGCCAAATCAAGTAGTTCCAATAAAAAGCAATTCAACCGACTGGTTCAATCAGCCAATGGTATATAACCAGGGAGATTTCTCCGATGTAAAGGGACAGGAAAATATAAAACGTGCTATGGAAATCGCGGCGGCAGGCGGGCATAATCTTATTTTGATTGGTCCGCCTGGTGCTGGCAAAACCATGCTGGCAAGAAGAATACCTACGATTCTGCCGCCACTAACGCTTGATGAAGCATTGGAAACAACCAGGATTCATAGTGTAGCCGGCAAATTGAACAGCAGTAATTCATTGGTTTGTCAGCGTCCCTTCCGGCAACCACATCATACCATCTCTCATATGGCCATGGCTGGAGGTGGGAGCAACCCGATGCCAGGCGAAATCTCACTCGCACACAACGGTGTATTGTTTCTGGATGAATTACCTGAATTTAATCGTTCAGTTCTGGAAGTTATGCGTCAACCGATGGAAGAACGTAAACTAACCATTTCAAGAGCAAAATCAAGTGTCGACTTTCCGGCCGCATTTATGCTCGTGGCATCTATGAATCCATGTCCCTGTGGTTATTATAATCATCCGGAGAAAGAATGCAGTTGCCCTCCGGGAGCCGTTCAGAAATACCTGCAAAAAATCTCCGGCCCACTTTTGGACCGGATTGATCTTCAAATTGAAGTAACTCCGGTTCCCTTCCAAAACCTGAGCAGCAATCAGCCGGGGGAACGTTCACAATTGATACGAAACCGGGTAATCAAGGCAAGAAAAATTCAGGAAGACCGACTGAAATCCAATCAGGGGATCTATTGCAATGCACAATTGAACACTTCATTGATGAATCATCACTGCAGACTGAACCAACCGGCTCAACAATTGTTGAAGACTGCAATGGAACGTTTAAAACTATCCGCCAGGGCATATGACCGCATTATCAAAATGGGAAGAACCATTGCTGACCTGGCTCAAATTGACCAGGTTTTGCCGGAACATATTGCCGAAGCTATCCAGTACCGGAGCCTCGACCGGGATAATTGGGGCTGGAAATAGGGATTGTCTTAATTTAGTGTTCTACCATTATTTTTATGAAACTACTCTTACAGTACCTCAAACCATACAAGTGGCTGGTTCTTCTTACCCTTTTATTAGCATCGATCAACAGTGGATTTTCCCTTCTTGATCCGATCATCTTTGGTAAAATCACCAAAGCTGCTTTTACCTATAAAGAATACGAAAGCTGGGGAAGTTTTGCCCAAAGTATCGGCTGGCTACTCCTTGCCTCTATCAGTGTGGCCATGGTAAGCCGGATAGCAAAAGCTTTTCAGGATTATTTCTTCAACGTAATAACTCAAAAATTTGGAGCCAAGGTATTTACCGATGGATTACAACATGCCATGAAATTACCTTTTCATGAATTTGAAGATCAGCGAAGCGGTGAAACACTGAGTATCTTACAGAAAGTGGAAACGGATACGGAAAAATTCATTTCCAATTTCATAAATGTACTTTTTGGTGTATTTGTAGGCATCCTGTTTGTATCAATTTATGCCTTCAATATTCACTGGTCGCTGCCCCTCACCTATTTTGGTGGTATTCTGTTATTGACCATACTCACCAATGCATTGAGTAAGCGGATCAAAACCATACAGAAAAACATTGTATCCCAAACAACCTCTCTGGCCGGAAGTACCACCGAATCACTTAGAAATATCGAATTGATAAAAAGTCTGGGATTAACCGATCAGGAAGTAAAACGGTTGAATAAAAATACGTACAAAATACTCGGGCTGGAACTTACCAAGGTCAAGCGCATCCGAAGTCTGAGTTTTGTACAGGGTACATTTGTAAACACATTGAGACAGGCCATTCTGTTTATTCTGTTATGGCTGATTTACAGGGAACATATGGCTCCCGAACAACTGGTTACCATGCAGTTTTTTTCTTTTTTTATTTTTGGACCTTTGCAGGACATAGGAAATATTATCATTTCTTACAGGGAAGCAGAAGCATCTCTGAATAATTTCAAAACCCTGATGCAAAAGAAACCGGAACCCAGACCAGCACATCCCGTACTGCTGGAAGGAATTGAGCAGCTCCGTTTCGACAATGTGCATTTTAAACATAAAACAGCGCAGCAACATGCCTTACAAGGCATCAGTTTTGAAGTAAGCAAGGGACAGACCATTGCCTTTGTTGGACCCTCCGGATCTGGTAAAACAACCCTGGTTAAATTATTGGTAGGTTTATATCGGCCGCAACAAGGCAGCATTTCCTACAATACGATCAACGAAAACGATGTTGATTATGATGAATTGCGCAAACAGATTGGTTTTGTAACGCAGGACACGCAACTATTTGCAGGTACCATCAGAGAGAACTTATTATTTGTAAAACCCGGCGCAACGGATGAAGAATTACTGGATGCTCTTTATAAAGCCAGTTGCCATAGCCTGCTTAAAAAAGCAGAAAACGGCCTGGATACCTTAATCGGAGAAAGCGGACTGAAACTAAGTGGCGGCGAAAAACAACGTTTATCGATTGCCCGCTCGTTGTTGCGTCAACCCAAATTGTTGATTTTTGATGAAGCGACTTCTGCGCTGGATTCTTTAACAGAAGAAGAGATAACTACAACAATCAGAACAATTTCATCTTTACGATCACAGATAACTGTACTGATTGCACACCGGCTCAGCACCATTATGCATGCCGATAAAATCTATGTACTGGAAAGAGGAGAAATAGCAGAGACCGGTACCCATTACCAGTTATTGGAGGATAAGGGTCTCTACTATGCTATGTGGAGGCAACAGATTGGAGAAAGGAAAACTCCTACTGCACAACCAATTACTGAACCTTTGCAGTAAAATTCAGATCAATATCTGTTTCTCCCTTGGTTACTGCATCACCGCCAGCCTTTGAACCTGGTTTGTGTTTTAAAACAACCCGAACTGTTCCTGTTGATGCTGCGCCGGTTGCCCAGGTGCTGCTTAATCCAATAGGCAGGTTTTTGCTGTCCAGGTCTACTCGTGTGATGTCAATATCCGCACCGGAAGGAATAAGAAAAAATTCATGATCATCGGCCTCTTCTTCAATTTCGTCCGTAATACTTTCTGCCGGATTAACACTTTCATTCAGGAGTGTAATAGAACAGGAATAATTTGCATTCGGCTTTAAAATGATTTCATCAAAAGTTGAAGGAGGATTTCCACCTTCACCATCCGTATCACGAAAAACTACTGAAAAAGCATTTACAGTACCCACTTCCTGAAAGCTAAGTGCAACCGTGGTTATGAGTTCTTCTTCATTTACTACTTCATCTTTGTCTTTGGAACAGGCGCTCATAGTAAAAGCCAATAAGGCGGCTCCGCTAAACAGCTTTACCCATCTTGTTTGCATGATGTTCTATTTTATGGTTTGATTAGACTCAATGTTGTTTTCCCAAAGGGATCATCACTCTTAATCCAATATTCCTGCCAATATCCCAGGCGAAATACCGAAACGCGTTCATATAATCGCGATAGGCTGAATTTAACAGGTTGGTTACCGTAAACGTCAAATGCAATGGCTGCTTTCCCCAGATTATTTTGGTTCCTGCTTCCAGATTAGCCAAAAGATACGCTGGTGGTGGTGGTGCATAATCTGATTCAAACCGGATGGTTCCATCCGGATTTGGTTTTTCAATATTACCGGTAGCCGGCACCCTTGTTTGCCTTAGCACCTGTTGTCCGCTTAGTTTTATATAACTGTCCTGCCAATGCCTGGCATTTCCAAATTCATAGATAAGTCCTGCTTCGTATCGATCTGCCGGCATTTGAATCAACCAGTCGTCTGCGCTTTTATCCCATGCTCTGAGTATGGATGCTTTGGCTTCTGCTTTCCAGTGCGCTGTCAGCGTATAACCAACATTAGCGTCCAATCCATGTAATCTTGCATTCGTCTGCTCAAATGAAAAAGATGGAAAGGCTCCGCGAATGGTTAATACAGGCGGATAATCAGGTGCCAGATAGATAAAATTCGAAATATCCTTATAATAAAATCCCAGATCGATTGTCCACCTGAATGGCTGGTAGTTCAGGTTCAGCATCCAGCTATTGGCTCTTTCCGGATTCAAATCGGGATTTCCTGTTTCAATTCTGGCTGAACTATGATGAAGGCCATCGCTGTACAATTCATTTATTTGCGGCGATCGCCAGGCTGTCGAAAAATTCAAGGTTGTACTCAACTCCTTATTCCACTGATAACTGGCTCCTGCCGAGCCTGAAAAATTACTGAATTGCTGATCGGGAAATTGCTGGTTATTATTATTTTCAATATTGAACATGGATCTCCAATCGTATCGGATTCCCGCTTCCAGCATCCATTTTCCCTGCGTCCATTTTTCTATCAGGAATGCTGCTCCATTCCAGGCCTGGTAATTAGGAATAAAAACCCGTTGTTTATAACTGTCATTAAACTGGTAGGCTCCGCTGACACCAATGGTTCCACGCAATCCGTTCCAGCTATTATGATCCCAAACCAGATCGGTGCCCACTGTACTAATGCTCAGATCCAGTTGAGGCGCATCCGAACTGGAGGCAAATCGTTTTACATCATATTCCATCCGGTTATTATATTGTCCGGATAAGGTCCAGTTCAATTTACCTGCAGTACCGGTTGTATGAAATGCTTTCAGCTTCACGAGGTGATGATGCACCTGCTGATAGGGTCGGTCAATGGTATAGGTAAAGGGCGCCGATTTAACTTCTTCTGATGGCTCGCCCCGCTCAATTGCAGTTTCCAAATCCGTTACATTTCCAATATGAGCACCCCGAAAAATGCCCAGCTTTGTATTGAAATTGCTGTAAAATAATTCCAGTCCGCGATGTTGCTGTTTCCACCCGGCAGCAACTGAAAAATTATATTCTTCAATTCCTGAATTCATGAGCCAGTAATCAGGTGTTCTGGAATTACCGCCTCTCTTTAAAGTTCCCTGTAAACGCCAGCTGAATGCGGGATGACGCGATGAATTATTTTCGAGAATGCCCGATAACACCCCCTGCCTGTTATTACTAAAAAAAGCTGTATTTATTTCTCCGTAGAGACCCGGTTCCACGGGTAATAATCTGGGTTCAACCAGTACAACGCCCCCAATTGCATCGCTACCATAACGGATGCTGCTGGCTCCTTTTATTACGGTTATGCGGTTGGCAATATAGGGATCTACCTCCGGAGCATGCTCACTTCCCCATTGTTGCGATTCCTGGCGGATTCCATTGTTCAATACCAATACCCGGTTACTATGCAATCCATGAATTACTGGTTTGAAAATATTTGCCCCTGTCTGTAAAATATTTACGCCACTGATACTTCGAAGTGATTCTCCCAAACTGCTGCCTCTGGTTGCTGCCAGTTGTCGGCCTTTTAATTCTTCCGCAACCGCAGTGCCATGCCGGTGAGTTGCACCTACTACCACTACTTCCTCCAACTCACTGTGAGCATGAGGTAAAACAAAGTCTTTTGCCAGGTCATCTTTCAGGTGGATATGTGATTCAAGTGGCTGACAACCAATATGGGTAATCAGGATATTATAGCTTCCCGGACAAAGACCTTCAAACTGAAAACGGCCATTGGCATCTGATTCAACCACCTGCCGGGTGTCTTTGATCCGAACAGAAGCTCCTGCCAGCTTCTCCCGTGTATCGGAATCGGTAACCACCCCACTAAACCGCAGAATACATTGTGCCTGACTGCTGTTCAACAAACAACATCCGATAAGAATTCCTGCTAATCTTCTCAAATTCCGCACCTTTTACTGTTAAGACCACAAATCTAGGAAATTCTCAAAATTTGCAACAATGTTTCTTTTTTATTTTTTAAACCGGATGATAAAGCGGCTTCCAATACCTGGATTCCCTTCATACTGCAAACTTGCATTCAATTCATTGGCAAGGCGTTTTACAATAGCCAATCCCAGCCCGGTGGAAGATTCGCCGGCTGTAGGCCGTGCCGATAATTGACCATATTTGGTAAACAGTCGTTGTTGATCTTCTTTGCTGATACCGGGACCATTATCCTCCACAATAATATCGGTAAAGGCCGAATTGTTATCAATCCGTACTTGAACCTGCTGTCCGGGTAAACTAAATTTCAACGCATTGGAAACCAGGTTTTCAATAATCCGTTTTAAAAGTGACTGATCCGCAAAAAGAAATACTTGCTGCTCCGGATCAGGACCGGAAAGTTTAATTTTTTTCTCGCTGGCTGCGGGCTGAAAATGCTCCACCAAATGATGCAAAAAAGCAGCAAGATGAATTTCTTCCAGTTCCATTTTTTCCATTCCGGTACCTTCCTTTTCGACTTCCAGAATATGGCGAATCAATTGTTCACCATTCTCAGCAGCTTTACGAATATTCTCAGTCGCCTTTTTCTGATCCGGTGCCAGGTTATGGTCGGCTTCCAGTAACCTGCTCCACATATGAATGCTGGAAAAAGGCGTGCTTAAATCATGTGAAACAATACTGATCAGGGTATTTTTTTCCTGATTCAGCAATGAAAGTGATTCCTTTTGCCTGTTGATTACAGCATTCACTTTTACCAGCTTTTGATTGGAATTTCTATAAATAAATAAAATTATACTGATCAAAACGAGTATGAGAAATGCTGCCAGACTTAAGGAACGAAGATTTCGGTTATTCAGTTTTTCTTTTTCAATGGCAGCCTGTAACAACTGATTTTTTTTCTCCCTGTCTTTGGCATTAAAACGCTCCTGCATTTCTGCAATGGAAGCGGCCATATCCTGATTTACCAGCGCTGTATCCAACTGATACCATTGTTGCTGATACTGATAAGCCATGCGGTATTGACCCAGGCGCTCATATAATTTTGCCAATAACGAATATGATTCAGCCTCTTTGGATCGGGAGTTTAATTGTTTGGCCAGGCGAAGCGCTTCATCACAATACATTCTTGCAGAATCCAGCCTTCCCAACTCAATATAAACATCGCCAATATTCAGATAATCTGTCCAAAGATTCCCCAATTGATCGGGCGATTGATGCAGTGATTTATTGGTTCTGAAATATTGAAGTGCTTTATAGAAATCTTTCTTTTTAAAATAAACATTCCCCAGGTTATTATAAATGGTTGGCAGCGTTTCGGAAGTATTATAGGCGGTTGATAAACGAAGTCCCTCTTCCAGAAAAAGCAATGCACTATCCGGTTTATTCAGCAGGTTATAAATTGCACCGAGATTGCCCAGCCCGGAAATTATATTGGAGACCTCCCCTCTTTGCATGGAGAGCTGTAAAGACTGTCTGTAAACATCTCTGGCTTTTTCATATTGTTTAACCTCACTGTACGTAATGGCCAGATCACTTAATGCCGCAATCTCATATTCCACCAATTTAGCTGATCTGGCATCATTCAGGGTTTTCAAGTACCATGAAATGGCTTCTTCATAATTTCCTGCGTACTCTTCTGCCAATCCTTTTAATCGGTTTGAAAGAATAAAGCCTTTACTAAACCCTAATTGACTGGATGCTGTTTCAATCAGAATGGCATTCGATTTTAAAGAATCTATACGATCCTCAGAATAATCAAGCGATTGATCGTATAGATTTTTTATGGCATTGGTATCGGATACCTGAGCCTGAAGATGCAGGAAGCCAAAGCAAAAAAAAATGGCTGGCGATATGAGCCGGAATTTTATCAATCGATAAGATTATTCCTCAAAGCAAACTTCACTAATCCTACGGTATTCTGAACACCTAGTTTGGCAATGAGGTTTTTCCGATGTGTTTCAATCGTACTGATACTTAAAAATAGTTGTTGAGCAATTTCTGCGTTGCTGAATTCTTTGCAAACCAGCCGGAGTACTTCAATTTCTCTTTTGGATAAAATTTCATCAACTTTACGATCTTCAATAGTTAGTGTATTCCGAAAAGTTTCAGATCCCATTATATCTATTTCCTTACTGAAATAAGTTCCACCTCCATTCACCGTTTCAATCGCATTTACCAATTCATCCACCGAGGCATTTTTCAATATATAACCCTGAATCTGAAACTTGGATAATTTATGAACATAACGGGTACCCCTCATCAGGGTGAGGTATAAGATCTTCTGCTGTGGGCGGGTCTTTCGGATTTCCTTCAACAATACATCTTCCTCCATATCAGGCAGATTCACATCTAACAATAAAATATCTTCTGCTGAAAGTTGGGGAAGCTGCTCCAATAAATCAGTGGCAGTCTGACAGGCACCGGTCACCTGAATTGTGGATTGCTTTGCCAATAATAAAGAGAGCCCTTCCAGATACATTTCATGATCATCGATAATAAAAACCCTGGTCATAGCTTGCTTGCTGTTTAAAAGAATCATGGTTAACGGACCGTAAACCTATTACAAAGAAACTATATTTTACCCTATATATACAGGAAAACGCCGAATTGGAGTCCGGCGTTTTCATAAATATTCACATCTTACTGAAATATACTACTTATAAATTTTCTATAATACCTGCAATTCCCTGTCCACCTCCAACACATGCGGTAACCATTCCATATTTTTTGCCCAATCTTTTCATATCATGAATAACCTGAATACTTAATTTGGCACCGGTACATCCCAATGGATGTCCCAATGCAATGGCACCTCCATTAATATTAACCTTTTCAGGATCCAATCCGGCTTCCCGAATAACTGCCAGCGACTGACTGGCAAATGCCTCGTTTAATTCTATCAGATCAACCTGTGACAGGTTTAGTCCCGCTTGTTTTACTGCTTTTGGAATGGCTGCAACTGGCCCAATTCCCATGATTCTTGGATGTACACCGGCACTGGCACAACTAACCAGGCGGGCTATTGGCTGAACCCCCAGTTCTTTCACCATCGATTCACTCATTACCACTACAAAGGCAGCCCCATCGCTTGTTTGAGAGGAATTGCCTGCAGTTACCACACCACCGGCAGCAAAAGCAGGTTTAAGTTTTGCCAAAACTTCCAGGCTGGTATCGGCTCTCGGCCCTTCATCCGTATCAACGATATATTGTTTTTTCTGTTTTTTCCCTTTTTCATCCAGATAAACCTGTTCCACATTCATCGGCAAAATGCCTGCTTTAAAATAGCCGCTTGATATGGCATGGATTGCCTTTTGGTGACTATTATAAGAAAACTCATCCTGGGCTTCCCGGCTGATTCCATATTCTTTTGCAACCGCTTCTGCAGTTAATCCCATGCTCAGGTAATAATCCGGATTTTCAGTTGCCACACTATAAGCTGGAACCGTTTTCCACCCGGCTGTTGGCACCATACTCATGCTTTCAGTACCTCCTGCAACAATACATTCTGCCTGGCCACTTTGAATTTTGGCTGTAGCAATAGCGATTGTTTCCAAGCCACTGGCACAATACCTATTCACCGTCATTCCAGGCACTTCAATTCCCAATGCCCTGACGGAAATCATCCTGCCAACCTGTAGTCCCTGCTCCGCTTCCGGAACAGCATTACCCACAATTAGATCATCCACCCTGGTTGGATCCAACTGAGGAATCGTTGCCATCAGTCCCTTTATCAGGTCAACCGCAAGATCATCCGGACGATAAAACCGAAATCCTCCCCGTTTTGATTTTGCTACTGCAGTACGAAATCCCGCCACGATATAAGCCGTTTTCATCTGAGAAGTTTGAAGTTTGAAATAAGAAGTGGTGGCCACTTCCATATTGGTTGCATAAACAACCTTATTACCCAAATTTAAAGGAAACTGCGTAGATGGAAAAGATTTTTTTGTTATGCCCCCCCAATGGTTTTTTTTTGGAGTATGTATTCATTTTTACGACGTATTCTTTTTTGGTTACCTGCAGAAACTGCCCATTATTTTTCAATGAACTGCCTTCAATTGGTAAGCAGTATCCCTTTTTTGCGTAACTGGATCAGCCGGAAGTTCAGTTATTCTGAAGCCCGGCCGGTGCAGGCATTTGGATTAAGCTTCAAAAACGGCGTTGGGCTTGCTGCAGGTTTCGATAAAAATGCCCGCTACCTGCGGGAACTGGAATTGCTTGGTTTTGGTTTCATTGAAATTGGAACAGTAACACCAAAACCTCAGGATGGAAATGAAAAACCCCGGCTGTTTCGTTTACCAAAAGATAAGGCACTCATCAACCGAATGGGATTTAACAACGAGGGGGTAAAAGTGGTGGCGGAACGATTGAAAAACTGGAAACTGACGCAAGAGAGCCGAAATCTCAGAACTCCCCGGCTGATTATTGGTGGCAATATTGGAAAGAACAAACTGACCCCCAATGAAGATGCCTGGAAAGATTATGAAATCTGCTTTCGTGAATTGTTTAATGTGGTCGATTATTTTGTCGTAAATGTTAGTTCACCGAATACACCGGGACTTAGGGCCTTACAGGAAAAGGATGCCCTCCACAAAATTCTTTCTCATCTGCAAACGATCAACCAACAGCAACCGCATCCCAAACCGCTGTTTTTGAAAATCGCACCAGATCTTACGCTGGAACAGGTAAACGATGTGGTTGATCTGGCAAGGGAAATACATCTGGATGGATTGGTTGTAAGCAATACCACTATTTCCCGTGAGCATTTACAAACCGGTCAGCAGGAATTGGATGCAATTGGTGCCGGTGGATTAAGTGGAGCTCCCTTACGGCAGCGTGCAACTGAATTGGTTGAATATATCAGTAAACAATCCAATAGCGAAATTCCAATCATTGCAAGTGGCGGTATATTTACCGGCCCTGAAGCCCGTGAAAAAATGGATGCCGGTGCCTGCCTTGTGCAGGTGTGGACCGGATTTATTTATGTTGGTCCAACTATTGCTAAGGATATTTGTAAATCTCTCTAAGCTTTTACCCAAACCCAGTTAGTTTTTATTATGGAACATCTCTTAACCTCCGAAAGTATTATCAGCTTTATTATTCTGGTTATACTGGAAGTAGTGCTCGGCATTGACAATGTGATATTCGTAAGTATTATTATGAATCGGTTGCCGGATGTCAAAGACCAGAAAAAAGCAAGACGCTACTGGATGATCATTGGCATTATTATGCGTAGTCTGTTATTGTTGGGATTGAGCTGGCTGCTGGCTCAAAAAGGAAAAAACCTGTTTCACATCGGCTCCAAAGGATTTGACCTCGCCAGTCTGGTTATGCTGTTAGGCGGACTCTTTCTTATCTATAAATCCGTTAAAGAAATTCACCACAAACTGGAAGGAGATGATCCAAATAAAGCGGCCGAAAAGAAAGCCGGACTTGGATTTGCACAAGCCATTACGCAGATTGTAATTTTGGATGCAGTATTTTCTTTCGACAGTATTCTGACTGCCGGAGGAACTGCCAAACATGTTGAAATTATGATAGCCGCAGTTGTTATTGCCATGTTTGTGATGTTCCGTTTTAGTCCGAATATTTCCGGATTCATTCATAAACATCCAACACTGAAAATGCTGGCGCTTTCCTTTTTGGTAATGATTGGATTAAGTCTGGTAATTGAAGGTTGGGATAGTGAAGCAGCCCACCAGCTTCACCTGAAAAACTATATTTATTTTGGAATGGCCTTTTCAGTTGGCGTTGAAATGCTGAATATGGCTATGCGCAAAAAAACCAGGGTTGCACCGGTTGCATTACGAGAACCTCAGTTAAAAAATGCAGGTTTTTCAACAGATAAAGATGCCGACGGATATTCCGATATGGCTCGTTGATGATCAGGAAACACAAAGCAGGGTTGCACCTACGAGACCGGCAGTTTCGGTTCGAAGACGGGTATCACCCAAAGTAACCGCTTCGAATCCGGCCTGTAATGCCAGCTCAATTTCCTGAGGAGTAAAATCGCCTTCCGGACCAATAAGCAGTAATTGATTGTTTCCTGCACCTATTTGAGTTCTTAAGGATTTGCGTTCTGTATCCAGACAATGGGCAATCCATTTCTGTGAATAATTTTCCTGTTTTATCAAATCAGCAAATCGAACAGGCTGAATAAGTTCCGGTAACCAGGCCTGTTGGCTTTGCATTAATGCACTGATCAGGATTTGCTGCATCCTGTCGTGACGAAACTGTTGTTTTTCGGTACGTTGTGCAATCAGCGGAATGATGGCAGAAACGCCGATCTCTGTTGCTTTTTCAAGAAACCATTCAAAGCGGGTAGTATTCTTAACCGGAGAAATAGCAATGGTAATTTTTTTAACTGGGGGAGGCAATACCTCTTTTTTAATTAAATCGACGATCGCCTTTTTTTTATGTGCTTCACTAATCCGGCATTGAAGCAGGTTTCCTTTCCCATCGGTAAGCTGCACTCCCTCCCCTGTCTGCATACGGAGCACGGCAACCATATGCCTTGAATTTGCTTCATCCAGCAGAATCCTGTCTTCTCCCTGGTATTGGTTCAGGTAAAAAAAAGGAAGGGCCATTAAAATGGAGTTTCATCATCATCAAAAGGAACATCGTTCATCCGGCTGCCGATTTGGCGATAACCGCTTTGATCCGGTCCGGCTGCAGGCCCGGTTGGACCAATCGGCTTCCAGGCTCCCGGCATTGGTCCGGATGGCGGACCATCACCCCCTTCCACTCCTTCATCCACAAATTTCTGGATATGAAGCATTGCGCGGAGTTTGATGGTTTCGAGTGAACCGTTCCTGTGTTTTGCGATCCGAACATGGGTTTCCCCTTTTACGCTTTCACCGTGTTCATTGGCATTCACATCATAGTATTCGGGACGGTAAATAAACATTACCATGTCCGCATCCTGTTCGATGGCACCGGATTCCCGGAGATCACTCAGCTGCGGCATTTTATTACCTTCTTTCCTGGTTTCCACCGCCCGGCTCAACTGGGAAAGTGCAATAATCGGAACTTCCAATTCTTTTGCCAGTTGTTTGAGAGAGCGGGAAATCTGTGAAATCTCCTGTTCCCGGTTGGTATTCCCGCCGGCACCACTCATCAGCTGCAGGTAATCGATGATGATCAGGCCGAGATCGTGTTTATTTTTAAGGCGACGGCATTTCGCTCTCAATTCGAAAATGTTGAGGGCTGCCGTATCATCAATGAATATTTTCGCTTCCGACAAACGCTGAATGCCTTTGGCATAGAGCTGTTTCATCTCATATTCTTCCAGTTTACCGCGACTGATTTTTTCCAGCCAGATTTCTGATTCTGCAGAAAGAATCCGCTGAACTAATTGTCCGGCACTCATCTCCAAACTGAACACAGCCACCGCCGTTGGGCGGGTCGGACTCAATGCAGCATTCCGGGCCAGGTTAAGCGCGAAGGCGGTTTTACCCACCGCGGGACGAGCAGCCAGGATGATCAGATCGGTTTTTTGCCAGCCATAAGTAACCTTGTCAATACTCGGGAAGCCCGATGGCACACCGGAAATATCCTCCGTTTGGTTCCGCAGGTCTTCAATCCGCTGAACTGTCTGCACCAATACCGAGTCGATAGCACTATAATCTTTCCGAAGGTGATTGTTGGTGATATCAAACAACTTGCTTTCCGCTGAATCCAACAGATCAAATACATCGGTTGAATCTTCATACGCATCAGAAATCACCTCACCGCTGATCCGAATCAGTTCGCGCTGAATAAATTTCTGAAGAATAATTCTGGAGTGCGCATCAATATTGGCGGATGAAACGACGGTATTCGTCAGCTTGGTTACATAATATGGACCACCAACCATCTCCAGTTCCTCCCGCTTTCGGAGTTCTTCAACAATGGTCAGGATATCAATCGGCTGGCTTTTTTGAGACAGGGATTGCATTGCCTTAAAGATCCGCTGATGCGAATCCACATAAAAACATTCGGGCTTCAGGATTTCCACCACCGTATCAAAGGCACTTTTTTCCAGCATGATGGCCCCCAAAACCGCTTCTTCCAGGTCTTTGGCCTGGGGCGGTACTTTACCGTACACCATGGTACTAAGGTCCATAGTGCCTTTCCGCCTGTTTTTACGGTCTTTATTAATATTTGTAAGATCCATTTGAACTATTCAACGTTACCAGAACATTATGAAATCGTGAATCGGGTGTTAACACCCCTAATCAGGACGGCGAATATAGACCTGCACCCAACTCCGAAAAAATTTTTTAAACCGTTTAGTTTTACTTAAGTAATGCAGGTGCTTATCCACAGGAATCAGACGGTTATCCACCTGATTTGGTGGGCTATCCACAATTTAAAAAAGTTTTCCTTGATTAGCCGAAGTTTATACACACCACTTGTGAACAAAGATTTAAGGCAGAATCGTTGGCCACATACCAGGATTACCAGAATGGCGTTTGCGGCTGCCGGAGCTGCTTCAGGCATCTCAAATTTCACCTCAAACCAAACAGGAACAAGCCTTTCAGGATTTGCATCAAATCGACAATTTACCTCAAACACCTACTGGAAAAAGGTTTCACGGGATTTAAAAAATCCGTGAAAACACCTATTTCCAATTTATGCCCTGTTTCACTACTGTTTCACGCCTTATATACTGCGGGTTTTTCGAAGCCTCTACAATCTGTTATATTTGCGTTCTTAATTGATAATTACCTACATGACGATTTCTTATAATTGGTTGAGCGATTATTTACCCGTTTCGGTTGACCCTGAACGGTTGTCCAGAATTCTTACTTCGATTGGACTGGAAGTTGAAAACATGGAACCCTATGAATCTATCAAAGGCGGACTAAAAGGATTGGTGGTTGGAAAGGTTCGCTCCTGTGAGCGGCACCCAAATGCGGATAAACTTACCCTTACCAAGGTTGATATAGGTGGAGAAGCATTACTTTCCATCGTTTGCGGGGCACCGAATGTGGCACCCGGACAAACCGTGGTAGTAGCACCTGTGGGCACTACAATTTATCCCTTTTCTGGCGATCCCCTCACCATGAAACTGGCTAAAATAAGGGGTGAGGAAAGTCAGGGTATGATCTGTGCAGAAGATGAAATCGGACTGGGGCCCGATCATGGAGGAATTCTACTTTTACCCGATACACTTAAAGCCGGCACACCCGTAAATCAGCATATCCAGGTTTACACCGATATCATTTATGAAATTGGGCTTACCCCCAACCGCATGGATGCCATGAGCCATATGGGGGTTGCGCGGGATGTGGCTGCTTATCTTACCCATCACGATAAAAAAGAACTACGGATTAAAACGATTTCTGTAAATAGTTTTAAAGTACAGGAACAATCGCTTCAGATAGAAGTGGAAATAAAAGATCCTGTTGCCTGCCAGCGATATGCCGGTGTAAGCATATCAGGTATTAAAGTGGCTGAATCACCGCAATGGTTAAAAGACCGTCTGCTTGCAATAGGATTGCGTCCAATCAATAATATTGTTGATATCACCAACTATGTTATGCATGAAACCGGACAGCCGCTTCATGCGTTTAATGCTGCTGCAATCAAAGGGGGAAAAATTATCGTTCAGCAATTGCCGGAAGGAACCCCTTTTATAACACTGGATGAAAAAGAACGCCGTCTGCATGCAGATGATCTGATGATCTGCGATGCAGCAGAAGGGCTTTGTATAGCCGGTGTTTTTGGTGGAATCGGCAGTGGTGTAACAAATGAAACAACACAACTCTTTCTTGAATCGGCATGGTTTAATCCCAGCATGATTCGCAAAACTTCTTTCCGACACGGATTGCGCACGGATGCAGCAGGAAGATTTGAAAAAGGCGTGGATATTTCTCAAACGGTGTATGTTCTAAAAAGAGCAGCCCTCCTTATCAGGGAAATAGCCGGCGGCGTAATTGCATCCGATATCGTTGATATCTATCCGAATCAGGAAGAAAAAAAACAGGTCGCCATCAAATACCATTACCTGAAAAAATTAAGTGGCAAAAACTATCATCCCGATACCGTAAAAAAGATTCTGGAAGCATTAGGCTTCGAAGTTTTGAAAGATGGAATTGATGAGCTGCGGGTATGTGTTCCCTTTAGTAAACCGGATATTTCCATCCCGGCCGATATAGTGGAGGAAATTATACGGATTGACGGACTTGACAATATTGAAATTCCTCAGGCCATTACTATCACCCCCTCTGTTGAAAATGATGTAGATGGAAAGCTGCGGGAAAAGCTGGCCCAATACCTGGCCGGAGCCGGTTTCAGAGAAATTCTGACCAACTCAATTACCAATAGTGCCTACTATACGGAAGAACAGTTGCAGGGTACGGTTAAAATGCTGAATAACCTTAGTGCTGAACTCAATATTTTACGTCCGTCTATGATGGAGACAGCGTTGGAAGTTATTTCGTATAACCTTAACCGCAAGAACGACCAGTTGCGGCTTTTTGAATTTGGAAAAACCTATTCCACCACCGGGCTTGGTGAATATCAGGAAGAAAACCATTGTTGTGTTTACCTGAGTGGTTTATATACGGAAGCCTCGTGGAGGCAGCCGGCACAACAGGCCGATTTGTATCTCCTTAAAGGGGTTGCGGCAAAACTGGCTGCAGCTCTTGGATTACCTACATTAAAACTGGAAGAAGCAGCTTTAACCGGATTTCAACCCGGATTTAATTTATTGGCAGGCAAGGAAAAAATTGGCGTGATTGGACAGGTTTCAAAATCCAAGATGGCTCAGTTTGATTTGAAACAGGCCGTTTATCTGGCAGATCTGAATTGGAATACCCTTGTAAAACTTGCCACCAAAAACAAATTGAGTTTCCGTGAGCTGCCAAGACAGATTGCTGTGGAACGGGATCTTGCCCTGCTCGTAAACCGTACGGTAGCTTATAGTTCCATCGAATCGGCCATAAAAAAAGCAGGAGTTCAAAAACTTTCCGGAACCCGTTTGTTCGATTTATTTGAAAGTGACAAACTGGGGACAGATAAAAAATCGGTAGCGGTCAATTTCTCTTTTCTGGACGAAGAAAAAACCATGACGGATAAGGAAATTGATGCATTGATGCAAAAGCTGATCCAAACACTGGAAAAAGAAATTGGTGCAGAAATCCGGACATCCTGATGGAATCGATTCTCCAACATATAACCCGAATCCAGGAAAAACTGGCGGAGGTGCAGAAGCAACACCTGCAATTGAAGAAAGAACAGGATCGTCTGCAACAAACCCTGCAGTTATTCCAGGAAAAAGACAAACTGCAGCAATCCCGTATCGAAGAATTGGAAAGGCAGCTGGAGGTGGTACGGGCTACGCGTCCCGCTACCATGAACGAAGCCGATCGGCAGGCACTGGAGAAAAGGATCAACCAGTACCTGAAAGAGATTGAACAGTGTATTGCACTTTTAAACGAATAGGTAATGTCAGATCAACTCATTCCCGCCAATATTGTAATAGGAGATCGTACCTACCGGATCAAAATCAGGGTTCAGGATGAGGAAGCCGTACGTTCCACTGTAAAGCTGATCAATGATAAAATCATTGAATTTAAAACCCAGTTTTCGGCTAAAGACATGCAGGATTATATAGCTATGGTACTGGTCTGGTATGCCACAGAGCAAAGCTCCAATACCCGCACTGATCTGGATACCCAGGCTGTCCAGGACAAACTGGATCAGTTGGAAACATTTCTTGACAGGATGAAAGACAATCAGCCTGTTTAAGGCATTAACTCCTGCAATTTCAGCAACAGGTCTTTCCCCTTCAGGTTTTTTGCAATGATTTTACCCTGGGGATCCAGCAGGAGGTTTTGCGGAATTGCATTGATTCCATATTGAACTGCTACGGAATTTTTCCAGAATTGAAGATCAGATACCTGGTGCCAGTTCAATTTATCGTCTTTAATAGCCTTCAGCCAGGCCGCGCGTTCGCCTGGCTGGTCCAGCGATACGCCTAAAATATCAAATCCCTTATCCTTATAAGCTTCATAAGCCGCAACCAGGTTGGGATTTTCGTAGCGGCAGGGACCACACCAGGAAGCCCAGAAATCGATCAACAGGTATTTTCCTCTTAAACTGGACAATGTAATTGGATTACCCAGCGTATCATTTTGGGTAAAATCAGGAGCGATCTGACCAATTGCAGTTAGTTTGGCGATATCAATTTTTGCTTTCAGTTCTCTTGCAGAAGGATAATTTTTCAATCCGGGAGCCAGTTTTAGAAACAAGGGCTCTGTTTTAACCGGATCAAGTGGAAAACCTGCTGATTCAATCAAAGCATATAAAGCAACGGGAGATTCGGGATGTTCCGCAGCAAATTTTCGTAGCACTTTTTCGCGGTGCTCTTCAGAAACCTCTTCAATTTCAATTTCCAGTTTCTGCATCCGGTTAGCTTCTTTTAATTTTCGAGCCAGCCGGTAGGCATTATATAGGGTATCGAGCCGAAATCGATAAGGGGCACCCGATTTGTCCAGTTCTGCATAATCCAACTGAGCAAGTGATCCATACACTATAATTTGGGAAAAACTGTCTGTATGAAGAATTCTGATAGTTCCAGCTTCCAGGAATAGTCCAAGAATTTGTGGTAAACCGGTTGAAACACCACCTTGACCGGCAACTGTGAGACTGGCCAGGGTAGGTTCCGGAATCTGGCCACTAAAAAAATAATTTCCATTGGCCACCTCGCTGCTGTCTTTTATCCACTGGTTACCCCGTTGGTATTGCAGGTAGAGTTTGGAAGGTTTCCGGTCCATTTTAGCAAAACTCCCCTGTAAGCTGAAGGATTGATCCTGAGCACTTACCGTTACCGATGAGCAAATAAGCAATAGGACCATACTTTTTTTAACCATATTGGATTCTTTACACCAAATTACGGCCTGGCATTAAAAGCTGCAACCTTTTATGCTATGAATTCGTATTTTCGCAAATTAGCGTCTTACTCAACCAGTTATGAGTTATTTTAGGGCCTTATGTACGATTGAAAAAAGATTAAAACAACCATTCAATGAACGAAACCTTAATGATATTGATTGTTGCCATTGTTGCACTGATAGTGGGCATTGTGGCAGGAAAGTTTATTTTTAAAGCGAATACTCAACAGAAAATCGATGAAGCGGAAAGCCAGGCACAGAAATTAATTAAAGATGCCCAGCTGCAGGCAGAAACTCTTAAAAAGGAAAAAATCCTGGAGGCAAAAGAGAAGTTTGTTCAATTAAAAGCAGACCATGACCGGGAAGTACTGGATCGGAACCGGAAACTGAGCGATGTTGAAAACAGAGCCAAACAAAAGGAGCTCAGCATTAATCAGAAAGAAGCCGGACTGGATAAACAGATCAAGGAGAACGAAGCCATAAAGGAAAACCTGAACCGCCAGATTGAGTTGGTGAATATCAAGCGCACGGAACTGGAAAAACACCAGGAAGAGCATATTCGCCGGCTGGAAAAGATAGCCGGATTAACGGCTGATGAAGCAAAAGCTCAGTTGGTTGAAAGCCTTAAAAATGAGGCGCAAACCCAGGCCATTGCGGTACAGCAGGAAATTATTGATGACGCCAAACAAAAAGCGAACAAGGAAGCCCGCAAAATCATCATCCAAACCATTCAGCGTACGGCTGCTGAGCAGGCAATCGAGAACTCGATAACCGTGTTTAATCTGGAGAGTGATGAAATAAAGGGACAGATCATAGGACGTGAGGGTCGGAATATCCGGGCATTGGAAGCTGCAACCGGTGTTGATCTGATTGTGGATGATACTCCGGAAGCGATCATTCTATCCTCATTTGACCCATTACGTCGTGAAATTGCCCGTCTGAGTCTTACACGTCTGGTAACCGATGGTCGAATCCACCCTGCCCGTATTGAGGAAGTAGTGGAGAAAACCCGTCGCCAGATAGAAGAGCAGGTAATGGAAATTGGGGACCGGACGGTAATTGAATTGGGCATCCATGGATTACATAAGGAACTGGTGCGGATTGTAGGTAAAATGCGCTTCCGTTCTTCTTATGGACAAAACCTCCTGATGCACAGTCGGGAAGTGGCCAATCTTTGCGGAATTATGGCATCTGAATTAGGAATGAATCCTAAACTGGCTAAAAGAGCCGGATTACTACACGATATTGGTAAAGTTCCGGATGAGGAATCTGAATTGAGCCATGCGTTGCTTGGAGCGAAGCTGGCAGAAAAATATGGAGAGAATCCCGCAGTAGTGAATGCTATCGGTGCTCACCACGATGAAATGGAAATGCAATATGTGATTTCTCCGATTGTTCAGGCCTGTGATGCCATCAGCGGTGCCCGTCCCGGTGCCCGCAGAGAGATTATGCAGCAATACCTGCAGCGGATCAAGGACCTGGAGAATATGGCTATGGCCTACCCGGGAGTAGAGAAAGCCTATGCCATTCAGGCCGGACGTGAATTAAGGGTAATTGTAGAAGCCGATAAGGTAACGGATGCCGACAGTGATCGCCTGAGCTTTGAAATTGCGCAGAAAATCCAAACCGAAATGACGTTCCCCGGCCAGATCCGCGTGACAGTGATCCGCGAGAAAAGAGCGGTGAATGTTGCACGATAGTGCAAGTAAAAAGTTAAAAGTAATAAGTTAAAAGTAGGGAGTCCGCGTGTGCAGGCTCCCCACTTTTATTTTACACCCGACGGGTAATTATTCAACACCTTACAAGGACGGCCTTCTCCACTCTCTCCCTTGACGAGACACCTCCTCCTCTTCCCCTCTTCATCTTCATCTCTTCATCTTCCACTCTTCCCTTCTCCGAACCTAACTCTCCTCATTTCTATTTCACTTTCGTCTCACCTCTAGTCTTTGCTCTCTCCTCGCTCCCTTGTCCATTCTCCCCTGCCAACTTTTGCTCCCCCCTCCACTTTCCCATCCTCTCTCCACCCTCCTCCTATCTCCTTTTTCCTACCTCCCTCCTCCTTTGCCCCTTGTTTTCCCAAACCACTATTATTGTTTGTAATTCCATTCTATATCGTTTGTAAATCATTTCTCCGTAGTTTGCATATCTGTTCTAAATCCTTTATCCGTCGATTCCCTATCGATTCCTTCTTGTTTCTCTATCGTTTCTGGCTCTTAGACGGCTTTTAGACGGCTTTTCACCTTCCCCCTTTTCTACTTTTACCCATTTTCTCCTTTTTCTCCTTTTTCTCCTTTTTCTCCTTTACCCAAACTTCATCCAAGCTTCATCCTATCCTCTTCCTTACTCCGATGAAACAAATAATCTTATCTTGAGCCATAACTCTTTAATTATTAACAACTAGTGTTCCAATTCAGTTTCTTTAATGCTTTTTCTGGATTATACAGAAACGCCTATTTGGCTGGCCCGACACAGATCCTTATTAAAAGCTGTTGGTTTGCAAAGACTTTTATAATGGTCAAAAAACGGCTTCAACCTTTCCTCCTTCTTCTTCTTTCCATCCTTCCCCTTTCCCCTTTGTCCGCTTTCACTTTTGTCCGCTTTCCCCCTTGTCCGCTTTCCCCCTTGTCCACTTTCCTCCTTGTCCACTTTCCCCCTTGTCCACTTTCCTCCTTGTCCACTTTCCTCCTTGGGTGATTGAACTTCCTCTACCTGCCTGATTTTCGGAGTATTCCAACTTTTTATTTTTTACTTTTGACTTTTTACTTTCTTTCTATTACCTTTGCCGTCCGATTAAAAAAACAATGTCATGAACGCAGTAGCATTTGTTCACGAGCAGCTAACCCAGAAAAGAGAATTTCCGAAATTCAAGGCAGGCGACAACGTGACTGTAAACTATAAAATTGTTGAAGGTAACAAAGAGCGGATCCAGAGCTTTAAGGGCGATGTGATCAAACGCCAGGGTCAGGGTACTACCCAAACCTTCACCGTTCGGAAAATTTCCGATGGTATTGGTGTGGAAAGAACCTTCCCCCTGTTCAGCCCCAACATCGATTCTATTGCGGTGAACAAAGTTGGTAAAGTACGCAGAGCGAAACTCTACTTCCTTCGTGAACGTAGCGGCAAAAGCGCTCGTATCAAAGAAAAGAAAATGGCTGTTGCTAAATAAGCAATTCTATATACTACTTAAACCGCCTTTCGAGGCGGTTTTTTTATTTATTGCCACAGTTTGTATTTCAGTCTCATTTCCGTGGATGTCCCGTTCTTAAATTAATAAATGCCAGGTCACCGGAGTTTAATGATTACGAAATTTTGGTTTCTCCTTTCCTCCGTTGTCTCCTTTTCCT
>NZ_DLHM01000005.1:502816-691722 GCF_002483205.1 Flavihumibacter sp. UBA7668 | reverse complement strand
TCCCCTTTTCCTCCGTTGTCTCCTCTTCCCCCCTTTTTCTTCCCCTTACCAAACTATTGCTATCATAATATCGTATCTTTACAAACTACAAAATCAATTTAGCATGTTAGTAGCTAATCAATTATTAATTTTTTCCATGCCAGGTGGTAGCGAGTGGATACTAATTATCCTGGTTGTATTGCTGTTATTCGGTGGCAGAAAGATTCCTGAGCTGATGCGTGGTCTGGGGCGTGGTATTCGCGAATTTAATGATGCGAAGAACAACGTGAAAGACGAAATCGAGCAGGGAATTAAGGATAAGGACAAAACGACTTCTCCTCAGCAGTAAGAAGTTTTGAAGGACCCGCAAGCGTTGAACCAAAGAAATTAGCGTGGCATTGTTTGTTTTTGAATCGATAGCACAATATCATAAGGAATTAAACAACGGCTCCACTACCTGTTTATCAGTAGTGGAGTTTTATTTGCAGCAAATAGAGCAGCAAAAGCACCTCAATGCGTATGTTGAAGTGTTTGCTGAAGAAGCCCGTGCAAAAGCTACCCAACTGGACCTTCAGCTGGAACAGCAACGAAATCTTAAAAAAGAGAGTTCGGACAAAACCTCAGGTCCTGAATTACTACCCCTATTTGGAGTAGTAGTCGGAATCAAAGACGTTTTATGTTATGAAGGGCATACTGTTTCTGCCGCATCAAGAATGCTCAACAACTTCAAAGCCCCTTATTCCGCAACTTCCATCCAACGATTACTGGATGCCGGCGCCATTATCATTGGCAGACTCAACTGCGATGAATTCGCCATGGGTTCATCCAACGAGAATTCAGCCTATGGACCTACCCTGAATGCACTGGACAATAGCAGGGTACCCGGTGGCTCCTCCGGCGGCTCTGCGGTGGCTGTACAAGCCGGACTCTGTATGGTTAGTCTCGGTTCAGACACAGGCGGATCGGTTCGGCAACCGGCTGATTTTACCGGTGTAATTGGACTTAAACCCAGTTATGGCCGGGTTAGCCGATATGGCTTGATCGCCTACGCCTCCTCTTTTGATCAGGTGGGGATTTTTGCCCGGAATATTCCTGATGCTGCCCTTCTGCTTGAAGTCATTGCCGGACAGGATGCATTCGACAGCACCTGTTCTTCCCTGCCGGTACCAGCTTATTCAAAAGAATTATTCCAGCCGGATGCTGCTCTTTTTTCCCGAATGGAAGCGCCGGCAATGGAATCCGTTCAACATTCAAAAACCTACAAATTTGCCTATTTCCGGGATGCTGTGGAGCACCCCTCCCTTGATCCTGAAATAAAAACGGCCCTGCTGGCTAAATTTGATGAACTCAAAGCAGCCGGACATCAGGTAACCGCACTGGAATTCCCCTTGCTGGAATACATCGTTCCAACCTATTATATTCTAACGACCGCAGAAGCATCTTCCAACCTTTCCCGCTTTGATGGAGTTCGTTATGGCCACCGATCTGCTGAGCCGGTAGAAGATTTAGCAGATTTTTATGCACATAATCGCTCCGAAGGATTCGGCAAGGAAGTGAAGCGCAGGATCCTGCTTGGCAGTTTCGTTTTGAGTGCCGGTTACTATGATGCTTACTTTACCAAAGCACAGCAGGTAAGACGTCGGCTTTTCGATCAAACCCAGCTGATATTCAAGGACTTTGATGCAATTCTGGCACCAACTGCTCCTACCCCGGCATTTAAATTCGGAGAAAAATCGGATGATCCGATCGCCATGTATCTGGGTGATATTTATACCGTTTTTGCCAACCTGACAGGTCTCCCTGCAATCGCTCTCCCCATTTTTTGGCACAGTAATGGCATGCCATTTAGCCTCCAGGTTATGACAAACCGATTCGAGGAGCTATCTTTACTCCGGGTTTCAGCGTCACTGGTGTAGCAAATGTCCTGATCCATCCATTGAAAATTCGCCAAAAAATCTCTGTGAGAAACTGTTTTATCTGTTAACCAAAGTCTGGAACATGAAACAATTTCTATTGGCGGGAAGCCTCCTATTCGGATCCCTAACAACTGTTTTCGCTCAAAAGGCGGAACAACCTGCCGTTTCTTCCACATCGGTTGAAATGGAAACACCCACTACCATTCGGGACTTATTTGAAGAAACCGGTGTGTCAGCCAATTCTGCCCCCAAACTCAATCCTCGTGCCGTAAGTTTTGTGCAAGATTATATTGAAACTTATGGCAAATCATTGCATGCCATGAAAGGTTGGGCACTTCCTTATTTTAATATGATTGATGGCATCATGGTTCAACACGGTTTACCAAGAGAACTTAAATACCTGGCCATAATTGAATCCAAGCTGAAATCCAATGCAGTATCACATGCAGGAGCTGTTGGACCCTGGCAGTTTATGCGAGGAACCGCACTTAGAATGGGTTTAAAAGTGAATAAATCGGTGGATGAGCGTACCAATTATGTAAAAAGCACGCACGCTGCTGCAAAATACCTGCGCGATTTATACAAAATCTATGGCGATTGGCTACTGGTAATTGCCGCCTATAATGCAGGTCCGGGTAATGTTCAAAAAGCCATCGCCCGCAGTGGCAGCCGGAATTTCTGGGATCTCCAGTATCATTTGCCGGCTGAGACAAGAAAACATGTTAAGAAATTCATTGGTACACATTATGTGTTTGAGGGACAGGGGGGACTCACTACCCTTACCAAAGCTGAAACCAAAGATCACTACGGTTCCAATTTATACGCCTATACACGTAAAATAACCCAGGAAGAAGAAGCAGCCGCCAAATCTCAGTCAGTTGCCGGTAAATACCAATCGGTGGTAGTGGCCAAACATATCCTGATGGATTTGTCGGAATTCAATCGATACAATCCTGATTTTGACCGGGTGATGTCAGGTTCCGCCAATGCATATGAAATGAAACTTCCGGCTTCGAAAATGGAATTGTTCAATGCACACAAATATGCCATCCTGCAGGAATCTGTTCAGTTGTTGCTGACTTCAACAGCGGTTATGAATGAAGTGAAGTAACGCAGCTCAGGTTCCAAGTGCTTTCCGGATGGCCGCGGCCTTAAGCAGGCATTCATCATATTCTTTTGCAGCATCTGCATACCAGGTGATTCCGGAGCCTACCTGGCAGGACAGATAATGTTCTTCTGCATTGTATAACAGGCTTCGGATAACCACATTAAAGTCAGCTATTCCATCCGGCGTACAATAGCCGACTGATCCTGAATAGAGCCCTCTTTGTACGAGTTCATATTGTTCAATCAGTTCCAATACTCTTTTTTTGGGTGCACCGGTCATGGATCCCATCGGAAAGCAGGCCCGGATCAGATCAACCACTCCCAATCCATCTTTCAATTCACCTGAAATAGTTGAAACAAGCTGATGTACCTGAGGGAAACTATATACACCGAATAATTCTTCCACGGTAACGGAACCGGAACGACAAACCCGAGATAAATCATTCCGAACCAAATCCACTATCATCACATTTTCAGAACGTTCCTTTTCGCTGGTGGCCAGCTCTTTTGCTGAACGCTGATCCATTGAAGGGTTATCAGTATAGCGGGGAGAAGTACCTTTAATTGGCTGGGACCATACTTTATTTCCTTCCAGTCGAAAAAATCGCTCGGGACTTGCACAAAGAAGGTAGCGGTGTTCCCATTTATAGAAAACAGAAAAAGGATTGGGTGATACTTTAACAAGCTCCTTAAAAACGACCAAAGGATCTATAACTGCATTCTCTGATTTGAATTCCTGGCAAAAATTTATTTCATAACAGTCACCTCTATGGATATGCGCTTTTAATTTATCCACCCGCTTTATATACTCTTCGGCAGACATTGCAGGTCTTAACTGAATGGAGTCGGCCGGTCGAGGCTCATGCACCAGTTCTTTTTTTATCTGCTCCCAAACATGATCCGGATCAAGCCCATAACTACTGATGAATAATTTATTCTCTTTAACCAGGAGCAGGTATTCAGGAATAAAAAAACACAAATCAGGAAACCCAATCTGGTTGGGAAGCCGTGAAAAACTGTTCATGGTTTCGGCTTTCAATCCAAAACCAAGATGACCAAAAATCCAGTCCTTTTCAGCATGAAGAAACTGCTGAAGGGTTTCCAATGCATGGCCGGCAGGTTCTGCAATTTTTTTCCATGCACCAGCTGCAATCAAACAGTCAAAACTGTGATGGGCTTCCTGGTAGCCATGATTATCCATAAAGCAACAAATGTTGAACCGGTTTGCCCAATTCAACATTTGCGTTTTCCTTTCAGGCGAAGCGTTCCAGTCATATTGCCGGAACTGCCTGCCATGCAAGATGGTATTAATTGACATTAGAAGTCTTCCTCGTCGTCGTCAAAACCGGAGTCATTAAACAGATCCATGTCTTTAAAATCATCATCCAAACCAAGATCATCTTCGTCTTTTCCGGTTTTTTTGGCACCGCCGGTACCCGTACTTTTTTTAGTTTTTGATTTGGGCAGATCGAACTCCTCGAAATCAGGATCCCAATCATCCTCCTCCTCCACTTTTTCCCAATCATCTTCTTCGTCGTCAGCAATATCATCCTCTTCCTCTTCATCGTCGGATTTGGATTTTGCAGATTTGGATGCTTTTTTGGACGTTTTCGGAGTTTCCTCCTCTTCATCCAAATCATCGTCCTCATCTTCTGTTTGTTTCTTGGACTTAGAAGAAGTTTTCTTTACCGGCTCTTCACTCGAAGCAGCCTTCGGGGTAGTCTTTTTTTCCTTATCAGATTTAGCAGCCATAGCACAAAAGCAATTACATTGTAAATTTTCAGCGTTCTTTTTAATTAGCCAAATTTTTCAACTACTAATTTTCAGCGCTTTCCAGAATTATACGGTTACAATCTGGTCGCGCCCCGGTCCGTTTGAAATATGGCTAACATTTGCACCTACAAACTGGTTTATAAATGCAACATATTCTTTCATTGTTACAGGCAAATCAGCCGGATTGGTAATCTTGCTGGTATCCTGGTTCCAACCTGCAAACGATTTTAGTACCGGATTTATTTGATGACGTGTCATCTGAAATGGAATATAGGCAGATTCCTTTCCATCTATTTCATATCCGGTACAAACCTGCAATTTCTTAAACTGATCCAATACATCTGCTTTGGTCATAATTACCTTGGTAACACCATTGATCATGCAGGCGTATTTCAGCGCAACCAGGTCGATCCAGCCGCAACGACGGGGCCTTCCGGTAGTTGCACCAAATTCATTGCCAAGTTTGCGAAGTTCTTCTCCGGTTTCATCGTGTAGTTCCGTTGGGAATGGACCGCTACCAACACGAGTACAATAGGCTTTGGTAACACCCATCACATCCCGAATTTTTTGCGGCGCTACACCCAGCCCATTACAAACACCGGAAGTGGTTGTATTGGAAGAGGTTACAAAGGGGAAAGTGCCAAAATCAATGTCCAGCATACTTCCCTGTGCGCCTTCTGCAAGTACTTTTTTACCTGCGGAGAGACCTTCATTTATAAAATATTCACCGTTTACGACATTAAGGCTGCGTAAAAATTCAATCGCTTCAAAAAATTCTTCTTCCCAGGCGGTAATATCTTCCTGGAAATTGAAATTATCGAGTAGTCGCTGATGTTTCAGACGGAGGCGGATATAGGAAGTGGTGAAATTTTTATCGAGCAGATCACCCACCCGCAATCCGTTCCGGCCGGTTTTATCCATATAGGCCGGACCAATTCCTTTGAGGGTTGAACCAATTTTATCATTCCCTTTTTGTAATTCCGATGCTTTATCCAGGGCACGGTGCGTTGGTAAAATCAAGTGGGTACGCTGTGAAATGAACATATTTTTACGAACATCCACGCCGAAACCTGCTACGGTATCACATTCTTTTTTCAGGGTTACCGGATCCAGTACTACGCCATTTCCAATCAGGTTAACGGTATTTTCATGAAAAACACCGGAAGGAATCTGGTGCAGCACTACTTTTTTACCACCAACATAGAGGGTATGTCCGGCATTTGGGCCTCCCTGAAAACGGGCTATGATATCATAATTAGGGGCAAAATAATCAACAATCTTCCCCTTCCCTTCATCGCCCCACTGGAGGCCTAAAATTACATCTACCATGTTTGTTATTTGATTGCTTGCTTGGAATCAGGCAGCAAAAATAGGTGGATCGGGGCCAAATAAAAAACCTGATTCTGAAATAAAAAAAGTCGGAAGAAACCCTCCCGAAGGGGGGCCTCTTCCGACAACCAATTAACGCGTTGTAATCTAATTTATAGCTATATTATTGACAGGGGTTTACAGAATCCCAGTCAACTTCAGCCCTTGGAACCAGGAATTGCTCATAAACTGAGTGAGTCGGTTTATCAAGGGGAAGGGTATTCAGTTTATTATAACGCCGCATATCAAACCACCGATGACCTTCCATAAAAAGGGAATACCGGCGCTGATGAAGCAATTCATCGATCAGCGCATTCTTATTCCCTAGTATGCCCGGTTTTGCTACGGCCAGAGCAGCCAGACCATTTTCCGTGCGGATGATATCCAATGCCGTTACAGCTGGAGCCAGTTCATCTTTCTGCAATTTTGCCTCAGCATACATCAGGATCAGCTCTTCATTCCTCAAAAACCTGATCGGTGAAATATTATTTTGATCCATTTGCACTTCATGAGTCATTAAGGGATAATCCGGTGGCGCAGTGGCTGTGGCACGCTGGCGAACTCTCGCAGTACCACCTTCTGCCATACTGGTACCAAAAACACGGTCATCTCCGGCTTCAGCATCGCCAACAAAATCTGCCTGAACAAGTATTGGGGAACTGTTATTATCCAGGGAACGCCAGATTGGATTGGTTTCATCCCCAATGGTATTTGAATAAAGGAAAGATGGTCCTGCATTCAAATCACCATCCAGGTCCATAAAGGAGCTGTTTAGCGCAGTTTCGAGACCATTCCAATCCTGTTGATACATGGCTATCCGGGCTGCTACAGCACGGTTAAACTGCTTGAAACTGGCTATTGAGGTCAAATCACCCCAACCGCTTACCATGGGAAATGGAAAATCAGCTGTTCCTGCCTGATCCAGTGATGCAAGACCTTCATCAGCCAGGCCTTTCAGATAAGTAAGTGATTCTGTGTAGTTTTTAAAACATCCCGGTTTCAGCAAATCTCCTTCTGTACTTAAATCGGAAAAACTGGTGCGGATACCATTATTACCCATCATATTGAGACAGTTCAGCATGGCATAAGCCTGTACTGTTTTTCCAAAACCTTTAGCTGCAGCTTTTTCGGCATCAGACAAGGAGCCGGTATTAGACGCTGATTGCAGCATAATTTCAGCTCTACGTCTGATTTGATTGAAGGCGGAGTACCAGCCGTACATGATACCAGCTGCATCAAGTGGAATTTCACCCTGCAATTCTCGATAGTACCTGCTTTCCGTTTGAGCGAAATAAACCACTTCGCGACCAATGGAACCAGACCAGGTACGGAAGGAAAAAACACCATCGCGCAACACCGATTGAACGCCCACGCCCAGCTGGCTTATTTGCTGCCGTGTAGCATTTCGCAATACTGATTCCTGTGTTGGTGCATTCGGATTGGGAACATAATCCGTTTTAGTGCAGGATGCCATTTGCAGCAGCACAGTGCTCAGCAAAACCACCCGGTATTTATATATGAGTTTTAACATGATTCAATTTTTTATAATCCAATATTGAGGTGAAAGAAATAACGTTTGGCCAGAGGGAAAGGTGCCAGATCCACACCACCGGTTAATGCACCTCCTGCGTTTCCAGTATTGAAGTTGGAAACTTCCGGATCATAGCCATAATAATCGGTGATGGTTACCAGATTTTGCGCAGAGACTCCTACACGCAGATTTTGCACAACTTTCCCAAGTCCGGATTTAAGAATTTTGGCTGGTACTGTATAATACAATCCAAGTTCGCGCAAGCGGATATAACTTGCATCAAAAACGAAATTGGTAACCTCAGAACCCTGACGCTCAATACCAAGAGGGTCACCGGATTTTCCAATTACACTCCAATCTTTGGTTGTACCACCTTCATCTTTTAACAGGCGGGTAAGTGAAGCATTATAACCACCCTGACTGGCATGCCAAAGCATATTGAAATCAAAGTTTTTAGCGAACCGGATATTATTGTTCCAGCTCATTTGAAAATCGGGTTGAAAATCTTTGTAGCTGATGGTATTTCCACTTGTATCAACACCCCACCAGGCGGTGGGAGAAGTACCCAGAACAATCCGTTTTCTTCCATATGTCCCAAAACCGGAATTCGCAACATAAGAAGGCGGAATGTTCAATCTTGTTACTTCTGTACGGTTGTTCCAGTATTGCAAAGAACTGGTCCATTCCAGAGAGGAGCGCTTAATTATCTGCGCATTTAAACCAATCTCAATGCCCTTGTTTTCCAAATCACCAACCGGGAAAAGTTTAATCGAACTTACCCCTGTTCCTGGAGCAAGTGTATAAGGGAAAAGGAAGTCCTTCACTTTTTTATTGTACCAGGTGGCTTCCAGTGTAATTCTGTTCTGCAGAAAGCCCAGATCCAGACCAAATTCAATTTCCTGCGCTCTTTCCGGATCCAATGCCCCGAGGCCGAGTAATATGGGAGATACAGACCCTAATTCTCCCCCATAATTCACTCCTAACAGGTTTGAATAGACGGCATCAAAGGAGGGAAAACCGGAAGCTTCTCCATAGGCCGCCCGTGGTTTAACTTGTGTTATAATATCAGATTCCCAGAGGCCAAAATTTGCCAGATTAACAGCCACCGCTGCCCTTGGATAATAATAATATTTATCGAAGTTTAAACCGGAAAGCGTTGATTTATCCGCCCTTAATCCCACGCGGCCAATAACCTTATCATCCCAGTTAAATTCCTGACTGGCATCAAATGCTACCACACTGCTTCTGTTGATGATATTGCCGGTTGTTACACGTTGTGCTATACTTGGATTGCGTTGTGCAGGCAGCAATCCTTCTCCCTGGATATAAGATTGATCTGTACGCTGATCATCCCGCAGGAAAACAAGTCCGGTTGTCAACTCCACATTATTTCCAACGGTGGTATTGAAATTAAGTCCGGCCTGCATATAGGTATACCTCGATTTATTGGTTGTTAACCTGATTGCACCACGCAAAGCAGACTCCTGCATCATCTGTAAGTCCTCCGGCATATATACGGTGGGTTCTGATACCAGGAAATCAACGCCACCACGTAAACCGAGTTTAAGTGTTGATTTACCTTTTGAGAAGAGTTTTACATTCATCTCTCCAGAATTCAGAAAGCGGTTTGTTTTTTCAATATTCTGTGCCCGATCAATAATCTCCATCGGATTTTGCACACGTCCCGGAACTGTTGGATAAGTACCATCCGGACGACGGGCGATGTCAAGAAAATTAGGAATATAAGGAAGGTGATAGGTCAAAGAAACACCTCTGTTATCATTACCGGTAAAACCTCTGCTGGCATAGGAGTTGATAAAATTACTGCTTACCTTAAAATCAATCCGGTCATTCAGTTTATGATCGAGGTTGATACGGAAAGATTTCCTTGTAAAGCCTGTTTTTTTCTGAATACCGGTTTCATTCTGATAGGAGCCCGCGATATAATATTTGGTCCTATCATTACCACCTGAAATATTCAGGCTGGTATTGTTAATTTTTCCGGTATTTCCCCAGATCATTTTTTCATAATCCCAGGTTCTTCCATTAGCAGCTGCAAACAAATCGAGCGCATCTTCCTCAGAAATATTATAGGCGCCACCATAGGTTTCAATTTTCTCTTCACTCCAGTTAGAAGAGCCTAAGAATTTACTTGCTCTGGTAATACCAGCATCCTGATTAATGGTAATGCGTGCATTTCCGGACTTTCCTCTTTTGGTAGTAATTACAATTACACCTGCCCCTGCTCTGGAACCATAGATAGCCGAAGCAGAGGGTCCTTTCAACACTTCCACACTTTCAATATCAGCCGGATTAATGTCAGCAATCCGGTTAGGTGCCTGATCCTGTGTACCGGCATCCAGACTGGTTGCACCGGTAAAAGCACGGGTACCTGTTCCGGTTGCAAACTGATCATTGTTTACAATTACTCCATCAATAACAAATAAAGGCTGGGAAGAACCCGCTACGGTAGATACTCCTCTTAAGCGAATACTTACACCACCTCCCGGTGCGCCTGAATTTGCCGTGATTTGTGCACCCGGAATTTTACCACTGATGGCACCATCCAAGGTAGGTGGACGGGTTGATCCGGTTAATTCCTTTGCACTGATCCGTGCAACGGAATTCGCCGCATTTGATTTTTTAATGGTGGTTGCGAGTCCGGTTACCACCACTTCATTCAGGTTGGTATCATCTTCTTTCAACTGTACCGAAATTTCACCTGATTTGGCTGAAACAGTTTGGGTCAGATACCCTACAAAAGAGATTTCCAGGCGATTTGAGCCTGAGGGGACTACGATGGAAAAATCGCCATTTCCATCTGACTGTGTTGAGACTTTCGCGCCTTTTACCGCAATGGTTGCGCCTTGTAATGGATTACCTGCAGGATCTGTAATCCTGCCTTTGACAGTTTGCTGTGCAGCTGCCAGCAATGGCAATACCAGTCCGATAAGGACGGGTAGCCAATACCCGAGAACTTTTCTCATGAATTAATTTTGATTTGTGTCCACAATGAGCCCTAACACCTAATAAGATGTTAAAGCTTTAACGGGTCACTGACCGGGTTTCATGCGGAAGCGTTGCAGCAAGAATTTGCCGTTCATCACGCAAAAAGGGCCTTGAAAAGAATGTGCTTATCCAGATGGAGAAATAGTTTCAACAAACTTATCCAGTAAATAAAAATTACTAGGTGGCTTCTGCATCAAAGCGATCCACACTGTGAATACCGTTTAATGATTTGAGTCGGATTACCAATTCATCCAGCTCTTCCTTATCATGAACAAATACTTTGATTGCACCTCTGAAAATACCTTCTTTTGCTTCAATGGAAAGTGCGCTTATATTGATTTTCATTTCACCGGAAATTAGGTTGGTGATTTTGTTTACAACACCCACATCATCCAGCCCAATAATATTCAATCCGGTGAGGAAAGAGATTTCTTTGTTTTTAGCCCATTTGGTTTTCACTACCCGATGGCCGTAATTAGCAAGCAGCTTGGAAGCATTCGGACAATTGGTGCGATGGATGGTTAGTCCCTTTCCGGTTGTTACAAAGCCGAATACATCATCCCCGGGAATTGGCTTACAGCAATTAGCGAGGTTGTACATGATTTTATCGCTGCTTTCACCAAAGATGATCAGCTCCGCATCTTTTTTGGAAAAATCACTGATGGAAGGGAGTTCATTCTTCTCTTCAACTGGTTTGGGGGCTTTAGGTGATTCGAGTTTATCGCCCAACACTTTAAAATCCGCCAGCTCTTTCAGATCGATTCCCCTGGTAGCAACCTGATAGAAAAAATCAAGCAGGGAGGGTTGTTTATAAAAGTCTGCCAAAATCTCCGTGTTATGGGAATGATATCCGGCCCCCATCCCCTCCAGTTTGCGTTGAACGATGTATTTACCGTCTTCTGCAATCTTCCGCTTTTCTTCTTTCAGCGCATCCTTGATTTTTGTTTTGGCTTTGGCTGTTACTACCAGGTTCAACCAGTCTTCCGATGGTTTCTGCTTATTGGATGTAATTATTTCGATCTGGTCTCCACTCCGAAGTTTATGACTGAGTGGTACCAGTTTATGATTCACTTTAGCACCGATACAACGGGCACCAACAGCCGAATGGATAGCAAAGGCAAAATCAAGTGAAGTGGAACCTACCGGCAACATTTTCACATCGCCTTTTGGTGTGTACACATAAATTTCTTCAGCCAGGAAACTGGTTTTGAAATCCTGCAGAAAATCAATAGAATCATTGTCTGGTGTTTGCAATACTTCCCTGATCTGATGAAACCATTTATCAAAGCGACTTTCATCCGCAGCACCTTCTTTGTATTTCCAGTGGGCAGCCAGGCCTTTTTCAGCGATTTCATTCATCCGTTTGGTACGGATCTGAACTTCCACCCATTTACCCTGGGGTCCCATTACGGTTGTATGCAGGGCTTCGTACCCATTGCTTTTGGGATTGCTGAGCCAGTCGCGGAGCCGCTCAGGGGAAGGCGTGTATTCATCCGTAATCATGGAATACACTTTCCAGCAGTCTTCTTTTTCCCGATCAGTGGGAGAGTCAAGGATTACCCGGATTGCGAAGAGATCGTATACTTCTTCAAAACTGACCCCTTTTTTCTTCATTTTATTCCAGATACTGTGGATGCTTTTAGGGCGACCGTGAATCTCAAAATTAAAATCCGCTTTTTCCATTTTCTCCCGGAGTGGCCGAATGAATTCATTGATATAGCGGGTGCGTTCTCTTTTTGTTTCAGCCAGTTTGCGGGCGATTTCTTTGTAGACATCCGGCTCCATGTATTTCATGGCCAGATCTTCCATTTCGGTTTTGATAGTATAGAGCCCCATCCGGTGCGCCAGAGGCGAATACACATACACAGTTTCAGACGCGATCTTCAATTGCTTTTCCCTTTTCATACTTTCCAGGGTACGCATATTGTGCAGGCGATCGGAAAGTTTGATCAGAATAACCCTTGGGTCATCAGTAAGGGTCAGCAGTATTTTTTTGAAATTCTCCGCCTGCTGGGAAGCATTGACATCAATAACATTCGCGATTTTGGTAAGTCCGTCTACTATCCGGGCGATTTCTGATCCAAACTGGCGCTCAATATCATCCAGGGTGATATCGGTATCTTCCACTGTATCATGCAGCAGGGCGCAAATGGTGGATCGTACCCCCAGCCCTATTTCCTCCACGCAAATCCGGGCTACGGCCAGCGGATGAAGGATATATGGCTCACCGCTTTTGCGGCGCATGGTTTTATGGGCATCAGCCGCCATTTCAAAGGAAACCCTTACCAGTTCCTTATCACCGGGTTTGAGCTTTGGCTTCAGGCAACGAAGCAATGCCCGGTATTCCCTTAAAATCAATTTTTTTTCCTGTTCTTCGGTAAGATTGTATTTCGGTATCGCTGCTACAGTTTCCATACATGACTTGCTTACTATCAATATAGTAAACAGGACGAATTTAAAGAAAAGAAGGTTGTTTTCTTTTTTTAGTGAAATCCCCTACATTTGCAGCCTTGCAGGTGAAAAGTGAAGGGTGAAAGGTGAAAGGAAGAGTTGCGGGCGTGGCGAAACTGGCAGACGCACCAGACTTAGGATCTGGCGCCGCGAGGCATGTAGGTTCGACTCCTATCGCCCGCACTTAGAAATGGGACCTTCCGGGGGTCCCATTTTCATTTTAATCCCGGCTTCATCCCGGCTTCATCCAATGCTCATTGTTACCTCAACAAAGGTTGTCAACTTATCCTGAACCCTACCTAATTGATTATTAGAACATTATTCATGCCGGTAAACGGCGAATTGTTTCCAGAATTTTTTCTCGCTGTTGAAATCGAATGCCTGTTTACTGAAATCGTTGAGGACCAGTTGAACCTCCTGTCCTGTTGACTCAAATCGCCCAAGCATAATTTCCTTATCGGCTGTGTATAAGCCGGTTTTATGCTGGCAGAGATGTACGTTCTGGCGGGTAACCTCCTCAAAAACCAATACATCCTGAACCTGATAGCCTTCGAGCGACTGGTGATGTGGTATATTGGAATGGTAGGCCAGCGCCAACAGGGAATTGGTATTTGTTTCTGGCAGCACCAGTTGGGGAAAAGAGGCGAAATCAGTAAACTTCATTTCCTGATAACTGCACTTCATATAAATACTATCATTTATAAATGGCACCAACCGCAGTTGCAGGTTGATGATATGACTTTCTTCCTCAATCAGTTTATCACCATTGAATTTAAGAATTTCATTCACGGTCAGGTTACGGCTGATAAAATGCTCGAGCGGTATGCTAAAATGGTTTGCAATACGCAAACTGGTTTCCAGCCGGGGTTCGGCCCTGTTTTCTTCATAGGAAGATATATTACCCCTGGTAAGATCAAACAACTCAGCAAAGGATTGTTGGCTCAATCCTTTGGCAGTGCGTATTTTCTTGATATTTGCGCCGATTTTGGTCATCTTTCCAAAGATACATGTAATTTATTTTATCAGACTGCTAATTTTATTTGCATTTTTTAAATCCATTTTGTAAATTTGATAAGACCAAGAAACCGAAGCCAATGAATTATATAGAACAGATCGAAGGGTTTATTGAGCAATTGAATTGCCGGATCTTGTACAAAGAGGAACAGCAGGGCATTTTAAAAATTGAAAACCAGGCTGATGGCATTCACAACCTTATAATCGGAATAGCACCACCAATCCTGATAATGGAGCAATTCCTGTTTTCTTTTCAGGAAGACCATTGCGATATGTTTAAACTACTTCTCCAAAAAAACAGGGATACCATTCATGGTGCTTTTGTAATCAATGAAGAGGGGAATAAAGTACTGTTCCGGTACACCATGCAATTGGAAAATATCAACTTTAATGAATTTGAAGGAGCCATTAATTCTTTAGGCTTACTACTTAGCGAATATGCCACCCAGATAATTGAATTTTCAAAAAGATAAACTTACAACCATGAACATTTTCAAACGTCTCTTCAGAATAGGTCAGGCAGAAATCCATGCAGCTGTTGAGAAAATGGAAGATCCGGTAAAAATGACAGAGCAGGGTTTACGTGAATTAAGGCAGGAACTGACGGAAGCTACGGAAGCCTACGCAAAAGTAAAAGCACTGGCAATCCGAACAGAAAATGATCAGCTCCACTGCCAGAAAGAGTCGATGAATTATGCAGAAAAAGCTATCTTAATCATGCAGAAGGCACAGGCTGGGCAGGTGGATATAGCCAAAGCGGAGGAACTGGCAAGAGAAGCTTTATCGCTCCGCAGAAAATTTTATGCAGAATCAGAAGAATTGGGAAATCAGGTAATGAGTTTGCAGCAATCTTCCCGCGACATGCTGCGCAACACAGAGATTCTCAAAGAGAATATGGATAAATGGGAAAAGGAATTGAGAACACTGAAGGCAAGGGTCAAAGTGAGTAAGGCTACCGAACAGGTAAATAAACAACTGGCACAACTTGATACCAATGGAACCATTGCCATGCTGGAACGAATGAAAGCAAAAGTGGAAGATCAGGAAGCACTTGCCAAAGCATATGGAGAAATAGCCCGAGGCAAAAGCAACTTAAAAGATGAATTAAACGACTTAGTAAAAGATGATTCGATGGCAATAGAAAAAGACCTGAAAGCCATCAAAGAAAAACTAGGCATAACCGAAAACCCCGAATAACCGATGTCGGATTTAACTGAACTGCTTTTTAATCCATTGAGCAATGCCGTTATGACGGTGCTAACCGGTATCACCGCTTTATACTGGCTCTTCACCTTTATTGCCGGCGACCTGTTTGGCGGCAGCGAAATCGACGCCGACCTGGACCTCGATGGTGCAGATGTTGATACCGATACGGAAACAGACCTGAATGATTCGACAGGAGATAAATCCGGCTTTCAAAAAGCACTTGAATTTGTAAATATTGGAAAGGTACCTTTTATGGTGGTGTACTCGACCTTCAAGTTTATTGCCTGGATAGTAACTCTTGTTTCTTCCATCACACTGGGATTGGCCGCATGGGGATGGAAATCTGTTTTCATTTTGCTGCCTGTTTTTCTGGTAGCCTTTTTTATAACACGATATGCTACCAGGCCACTGGTAAAAGTATATGCAGCCATGGGATACAATGGAGAAGAAGCCCACGATCTGATAGGACGTACGGCGAAAATGCGATCTGCCATATCCGGAGACAAAATCGGTGCTGCAGAATTGCAGGTTCAGTCAGATATCATCCGCATCAATGTGCAGAGTAAAACAGGTGAAGTACTGGATTATAATGCGGATGTAATGATTGCAGATGAATCCCCCGATAAAAAATATTATCTGGTAGTGCGGGAAATTAATTTGTCCAATATTGTATAAACACCGTTCTCACCTTATCTTACCAACTTAATCGATCTGTTAACCATTAAACCAACTATAAACCATGGGAGCACTAGGAGGAATCAGCTTATTGCTAATCGGAGGTATTGTCTTTTTCATTTTTATTGTACTTTTTGCATTTGCCACTTTTTATAAAAAAATTCCCCAGGGAAAAGCCATTGTGCGTACCGGTGTGGGGGGTGGTAAAGTAGCCTTTAATAAAGGCATGTATGTTATCCCCATTCTCCATAAAATGGAAATCATGGATATTTCTGTTAAGAAGCTCCAGATCGACCGGATGGAAAATGATGGATTAATCTGTAAAGACAATATACGGGCAGACATTAAAGTAGCTTTCTTTGTTCGTGTAAATAAAAGCGTGGACGATGTGCTGAATGTGGCACAGATCATTGGTACAGAAAGAGCCAGTGATGTTGAAACCCTCCGCAATCTGTTTGAAGCCAAGTTTTCAGAAGCCTTAAAAACAGTAGGTAAAAAATTTGATTTCATTGAATTGTATGAAGCCCGTCGGGAATTCAGAACAGAGATTCTGAATATTATTGGAACGGACCTGAATGGGTATATTCTGGATGATTGCGCCATTGACTACCTGGAACAAACAGAGATCAGTTTTTTAAGTCCGCAGAATATCCTGGATTCACAGGGTATAAAAAAGATCACAGAATTAACGGCAGAACAAAATATTAAGGCCAACCTCATTAAACGCGAGGAAGAAAAAGTAATCAAGAAGCAGAACGTAGAAGCAAGAGAAGCCATCCTTGAACTGGAGCGACAGATGGCCGAGAAGGAGGAAAAACAACGCCGGGAAATAGACAATATCAAGGCCCGTGAAAATGCAGAGATTATGAAAGTGCGGGAAGAAGAGCGTTTGAAAGCTGAAACTGTTAAAATCAGAACAGAAGAATCACTTGCCATTCAGGAAGAAAACAAATTGCGCCAGATTATCATAGCTGAAAAGAACAAGCAAAGAACGGACGCCGTAGAAACAGAACGGGTGGAAAAAGACCGGGCACTGGAAGCAACCGAAAGAGAAAAAATTGTAACCCTTGCGCAGATTGAAAAAGAGAAAACCATAGAAGTAGAGCGGAAGAATATTCAGGATGTAATCAAAGAAAGGGTTCGACTGGAAAAAGGCGTGGTGGAAGAACAACAGGGAATAAAAGACCTGGAAGCTTTCCGGGAAGTGGAGCGTACAAAAATTGTTGGCATTACCGAAGCCAGCAGAGAAGCGGAAGAAAAACTTATCTATACCGTAAAGGCGGCGGAAGCTGATAAAAAAGCGGCGGAAGAAAAAGCCAAGCAACTGGTGATAGATGCAGAAGCTAAAAAAGAAGCAGCCGTTAAACAGGCAGAAGCCCGTAAAATTCTGGCAGATGCGCAGGCCAGGGAAGAAGCTACTCTGGGCTTATCAGAAGCTGAAGTAATGATTGCAAAAGCAGAAGCAACAGAAAGACAGGGTACAGTAGACGCATCGGTAATTGAAAAAATTGCGGAAGCCAGACGGAAAGAAGGTTTGACACAGGCGGAGGTAACCAAAGAGAAAGCATTGGCTGAGGCAGCAGGCATTGAAGAAAAAGCAGAAGCCATGAAAAAACTGGATGCTGTTGGAAAAGACCACGAAGAATTCAAACTGCTCTTACAAAAAGAGAAAGATATTGCATTGGCTCAAATCCATATTCAGAAAGATATTGCAGATGCGCAGGCCGGTGTGCTGGCAGAAGCATTGAAGTCTGCCAATATTGATATTGTTGGAGGTGAAACCATGTTCTTCCAGAATATCGTTAACCAGATTTCCAATGCAAAAGGATTTGACCGCCTGATCAATGAAAGTGAAAATGCTACCGATATCAAAAGGGCACTGATAGGTGACGGATCCAATAGTGGCGACCTGTTGGAGCGTATTCGGGGATTTGCAGAAAAATACAATATCACCACCAATGATATAAAAAACCTGACCATCTCCAGTCTTATTTTAAAAATGCAACAACAAAGTTCTGAAGGAGACCGCCCAATGTTATTAAACCTGGCGAACCTGGCGAATAACCTGGGACTCTCCAACAAAAAATTGTAATTCATTGTGAACGCTACTCAGAATGATCGAATGGCAGGAAATGAACATAATAGCAATGCGTTGCTGGATTCGGGCACGTACGAAATTATCCGGAACCGCTTAGCGGAACAGCGGCTTGAATTATCGAACCGGCTGGCTAAACTGAATGCAGCAAGAAAAGAAATTTTCAATTCTTCCGGTTTCCGGCTGATTGCCAATCAGCGCATTACTACCGAGAATAATGGAGTTGCCCGTGGTATTACCACCATTGGCAAACACACCATCTTTGCCTATAATGTTCATTTCGGACTAAGGGAAGATATCCAGCTAAGTGATGTATTCAGTATTTATACCTTCACCGGCGATCATTTCGAACCACAGCCGCCAACGCTGATTGAGGATCCCAATTTTATAACAGATTACACCAATCTGTACAAGTATTACCGCGATTCCATTTTTGCCCGGTTTACCAGAACAGAGAATTATCTCTATATGGTATTTCAAACAAGCAAGAATCCGGATGATCGGAAAGCATTTAAATGGCTGATAAAAAACGAGCAGCTCACTTATATTGACGATCGAAGCATTCATGAAGTACGTCAGGCTGAACAATACGATTTTCAATGGGTCAAAACTGATCTCAGTAATCGTCGGTTGGGATTGCATCCGCACATATCTGTTTTAGATAAGGTTTTTATTGAAGCTTTGAACGGTGACATCACCTTTAAAATCGAAAACAATACAGATACAGGCAAAGGGATTTATTCGGACCCGGTCCTGAACAGGGATCAGCAATTGGATGATGCCAATTATTATTATGCTGATTTGGGTAACCTTATCGCCATAAAAATACAACCTTACCAGGAAGCATTCAGGGCCTATATATTTAATGTACGAACCAAGCAGGTCACCTCAATACCAAGTCTGCTGGATGCAGGCATTGTTTTACCTGATAATCAGGGAATCATTTTTCCTAATGGATACTATTTACAGAACGGGGAATATAAACTGTTTGAAAATGGAATAACTGATCTGGAATTTATCCAGAGTACGGCATCGCCCAACGGCGAAGATTTTCTTTATTGCTTTTACCAGAAATCCTCGAACACCTATGTATTGATGTCCTATAATATGATTGCGCAAAAAGTGGAAACGCCGATCATCTGTAATGGCTATACCATTTTCAGCGATGGCACCCTGATTTATTTCCGTTCCGAAAATGAAGCCGTTCGTCATCACCAGGTGCAGATCTGGGAAACTCCTTATACTGTTTTCCTGAAAGAAAATCTTGCACTCAGTAATAATGTGCTGTATAAAATCGGGAATAAGGCAATTGTTGGTGCCATGAGCGAAAGCCAGGAAATTATTCAGCTTTTACAAAAGGAGGACAGCTACGAAGATCTTTACGAGGATATCCATAAAAAAACATCCGACATACTTGATTCTTATTTCTGGATTAAGGATGAAGAAACGGGGAATTTATCCATTCCTCTTTATCAGATTCGGACAATTGCCAACACCGCCATTGACGAATTTGCCAAGGTACAGTCGCAACGCAAACATGCCAGAGAGAGTCTGCAAGCGATGAAGAAAAAAGTGGATCAGCTGGTAATCGATATAAAAAATGCTTCCATCCAATCATTGGATCAGCTGGTTGGCTTGCTGGCTACCACCAGAGGAATGCAGGGCGCAGTGATTGATCTGCATAATATCCGCTATATCGATTCTACTGCGGTTGATCAGCTAAAGGAAATATTACAGTCCTATAACAATTCCCTCTCTCAGGATACAATTCAGTTTTTATTGAAAGAAGAGGCGCTTGCCCCGTATGAACAGCGGGTGATTGAACAAAAGCAAGCCGTATCCGCTGTGGTTAAAGTGGTGGATGCACAAGTGATTTCTGAAGCGGTAAAAAATATTGCATCCCAGTTGGAAATGGTAATTGATATCCTCAATAGTTTGAAAATTGAGGACAGTACCCAAACTACCCGGATTATTGAAAAAATCTCCCTGATTTTTGCATCGCTCAATGAGGTAAAGGCGGATTTGACCCGAACCATCACAGCACTTAGAACAAAGGAATCAACCGGCGAGTTTCATGCACAGCTGACCTTACTGGAACAAAGTATCGTCAACTTCCTGGATTTGTCCAATTCACCTGAAAAATGCGATGATTATTTTGCCAAAATCAGTATTCAGGTAGAGGAACTCGAAAGCAAATTTGCCGATTTTGAGGACTTTGTTCAGAAAATTGCCGATAAGCGTGATGAAGTGATCAAAGCCTTTAATGGTAAGAAAGAACTACTAGTTGCCCAGATTAATAAACGTACCAGCTCACTTGAACAAATAGGAATCCGGGTATTAAAAAATATTGAGAATAAAGTTTTGTCCTTCGACAAGAAGGAAAGCATTTATGCATTTTTCTCAACTGATTTAATGATCGACAAGGTTCGGAGTCTGGTAAACGAACTGACGGAATTAGGGGATGTAGCCAAAGCGGAAAATCTCCAAAACCTGGTTAAACTGGCGCAGGAAAATGCGCTGCGCCAGCTTAAAGACAAAACGGAATTATTTGAGGACGGCAAAAACATACTGGCCCTGGGCAAGTATAAATTTGTTGTCAACAAACAGGTGCTGGATCTGACGATTATCCGCAGGAATGAAAAATTATTCTTTCATTTAATCGGGACCAGTTTTTATAAAGAGGTAACTGCAACAGAACTTTATCAGTACCGATCCATCTGGGAACAGGAATTGATTTCTGAAAACAGGGAAGTATACCGTGCAGAATACCTGGCATACGAAACCTTCCTAGAAAGCTTAACAGTGGAAGATTTCCGGAATGCCGAAAATTTTATCAATGATAAAACAGAACGGGATTTTGCTGCGGCTTATTTAAAAGGAGTGCACAATACAGATGCACTCAAAATATACAGCGGCTTAAAAAAAATACAGGCAGAATTAGGCATTCTTCAATATGCTCCCTCTGTCAGAGTAACCGCTCAATTATTCTGGTTTCAATTGGAGGATGCAACAAAAAATCGACTGCTTCAATTAATTACGGCTGCGCATGCTATCGAGCAAAGTTTTCCACAAAGCAGGCAGTTTGGATTTTTGGAGAAGGAAGTTGCAGCATGTTACCAACCTTCCCTCCTGCCCTACCATGCAGCCAGTTCAAAAGAAATAGCAGTTTACCTTTATCAGGAGTTTTCCAATGGCAAACAGTTTACCTGCAGCCAGCAGGCCATGCGGATAAAAAAAGAATTCAGGGAATACCTGCAATCAAAAAAAAGACTGGAATCCTTCCTTCTGGAAACGGAGAATCCGGCATTTGGTGTTACGGAACGTTTTTATATTATCCAAAGCTGGCTGGAGGCTTTTATGCAGTCTGCTGTTCGTTCTTCCGATCTTATTTACCTGAATGAAACCGTTTGTCTGCTGTTGTTCAATCAGCATCCATACAAAGAGAAAGCCGGATCAGATACGGTTCTGCTGAATGAAATTAAAGGGACACATCCGGTAATTCAGGAGGCCGTTTATGAATTGAATTATCACTCTTTTCAGGCAAAGCTAGCTGCCTATTTTAATGAAATCGTTCCGGCTTTTTTTCAATTCAATAAACAGAAGGAAGCGTTGGTACAGGAATACAGAAAGCAATTAAAAATAGCCGAACTGGAACCCAAAGTATTAAGTTCCTTTGTGCGAAACCGTTTGATCAATGATGTTTATTTTCCTCTGATCGGCGCCAATCTTGCCAAACAATTAGGAGCGGCAGGTGAAGACAAACGAACTGCCAGAATGGGCATGTTATTATTAGTTTCACCACCCGGTTATGGAAAAACAACACTGATGGAATACCTGGCCAAAACAATGGGACTTCATTTTGTAAAGATTAACGGTCCTACGATCGGTCACCAGATACGTTCCATTGACCCTATGGAAGCCACCACATCCGGTGCAAGAGAAGAGTTGAAAAAAATCAATCTGGCTTTTGAAATGGCCGATAATGTGATGCTGTATATAGATGATATCCAGCACTGCAATCCGGAATTTCTGCAAAAATTTATTTCGCTGGCAGATGGACAAAGAAAAATGGATGGCATCTTTGAAGGGGATAGCAAAACCTATGACCTGCGTGGAAAACGGTTTTGTGTGGTTATGGCTGGGAACCCTTACACAGAAAGCGGGGAGCAGTTTAAAATTCCCGACATGTTGGCCAACCGGGCTGATGTCTATAATCTGGGGGATGTAATTGGTGGTTCAGGTCATCTTTTCAGCCTCAGTCTGATTGAAAACAGTGTTGCAGAAAACAGTTACCTGCAGAGAATCACGAACCGTAGTTTTGATGATCTATACAAATTGATTCAATACATTGAAACCTCCGCTGAAATGATCCCTGACCTGGAGGGGAATTATCCCCAGCAGGAAATTGAGGATGCTATTATCATATTAAAGAACCTGATTCGAATCCGGGATATTGTATTGAAAGTAAATCAGCAATACATTGCGAGTGCAGCGATGAAAGATGCTTATCGAACTGAACCGCCATTCAAACTGCAGGGCTCCTATCGTAATATGAACAAGCTGGCTGGTAAAGTTGTACCGCTGATGAATGCGGAGGAAATTACGAGCCTGATCAAATCACATTATGAAGGGGAATCACAAACATTAACTTCCGATGCGGAGGCCAACCTGTTGAAGCTAAAAGAAATTGCCGGCATCCTCACTGAGGAGGAAAAGAGACGTTGGGATGATATACTGGCCATTTTCAGAAAAAACAACCGGTTTGGAGCATTACAGGGAGAAGACAGTTCCAGTCAGTTTCTGCAGCAGTTAAGCAGCTTCAATGAGCAACTGGAGGCCATTGCAAAAGCCATTCGCCAGCAGGATTAACATTTCGGCCCCGCTGAAAGAATTATTTTAGGCCGGGGCAACCTTTAATCCATTGCCTGCATTTCTATTAGTAGTTTACGGAACAAGCGAATGGATGTAGCAAATTTACTTATACAAATTAAAGACGGAAATCAGGCTGCCGAGCAGGCTCTTTTCAATGAGCTTTCCGACCGGATGTTATTGCTGTGTTTGCGATACGTCAAAAACAGGGAGGATGCGGAGGAGTTGATGTTATCCGGTATGCTGAAACTATTTCAACATCTCCCTGGTTTTGAATTTCAGTACCTGAACGGATTTTATTCCTGGTGCAGGCGAATTATGGTAAATGAATGTCTGATGCATTTAAGGAAACAACACAGTTTTGTAATGGCGGGCGAACCATCGGAAGAACTTGCTCAGGAAGGAGAAGATATTTTATCAAAGCTGGATGCAGCAGATTTGTTTGAGTTGATATTGCAATTACCACCCGGTTACCGAACGGTTTTTAATCTGTTTGTTGTGGAGGGATATGATCACCAGGAAATTGCGGCCCTTCTGGACATTTCAGTAGGCACATCAAAATCGCAGCTTAATAAAAGTCGCTTGCTCTTACAAAAAAATATTGCTCAAAAAGGAATGCATCATGTCAGGAGAAAAACTATATAACCTACGTGCCCACCCGGCAGTAGATCCGCTTAATAAAGAGCAGGCCTGGAGAAAATTGCAGGAACTGCGTAAAGGTGAAAAACAATTGGTTAAAACCAGAAAAAAGAGGAGTCCGTTGTTTTGGTACAGCGTACTGACCACAGCTGCCTGCCTACTTTTGTTTAGTTATTTATTTATAGAATCAAAAAAGGAATCCATCCTTATTCAGCATCAGGCTCCTCAACAATTATCCAATCAGAAAACAAGTAAAGAAAATCTTACTGATATCGCACCGGCGGTAATACAAATCCAATCAGAGCAGAAGCAGGCAATGTTGAATCCCAAAAAACCGGTTGCTGATTCAATACCTGAATCCTCCCAACTGAAGCAGGAAAAATTATCTGTCATGGAAACAGCCGATGCTGTATTTCCACTGGACAGCATAACGAATCAGCATAAAACGATTCCTCTTTCACCGGTTTCAGTTAAAGCAGCCAAACGGGTTTTTCATCTCAATGAACTAAGAGACCCTGATCTCCCCTATACGGTTAATCAGGAAAAAAAACCATCCCGTCCACCGGTTGCCAAACAGCAGCTCGAATTCTCGATTAAAATCAATCTTTCAAACTAGTAACATGCGTCGATTCTTATTTCTTTGCCTGCTGGCTGCCAGCAGCGGACAGGCTTGTGCCCAATCAACAGCAGAACAGGGGTTTGAATTACCGGAACGGTTTATATTCCGTCGCAGTTTTACCATTCAGTTACAGAATAAAAATGAAATGAAGGTAGAGTTGGCAGATATCAATGATATCGAACGGTTGCTTAATCCGGATTCCATTTTACAAAAAGTGCGGCTCGATTTGGAAAGTTTAAAAGACTCCCTGCAGGATCCGGTAAGCACAAAAAAAGTGGAATATGTAAACCTGGGGGACGGACTAACTAAAATCCGCCTGCACCAGGAGCCAGCTTCTGTACAACAATTTATCCTGATCAATGGATCTGCTGCTTTATTAAAAACTGACCAGGACACACTGATTGTAACCGGTGTAATAAAGAATCCGGAAAGGCCTGCAGAATTCAAAGTAAACAATGAATTTCCAAGATATTACCGACTCACCCTCCTAATTAACCGAATTATGGATTTGCCTGAATTGCTGAATGGAGAATTAAACAGCAAAATGAAAACCTTTTCAAGAGCGCATTCAGAAAAATGGACAGGCGGGAAAAAAGATCCTTATTATACCCTGGCAGCCGACCCTGCAATTGTTGCAAAAACCAAAAGAGGTTATTCAGGTTATCCGAATGATCAGCTGGAACTGAAGGCAAGTGTTCTTATTCAGAATTACAAACAGTATTTTACTCCTGCATTTAATCTGGAAGGAACCCTTGTTCTTACCAATAAAAAAAGGGATTGGCAGCATGCATTTACCGTAGCCTGGCAACCGAATTTTCTGTTTTCGAAAAATGAAGAAGGGAAACTTCAAACCTTCCGCAATGACTTTATTGAATTGAGTTATGAAAAATGGTCGGTAAGCAGGACGGAACCGCTGCCAGCCACTCATCTGAACTGGAATTTGTCGCTGGGTTATCTGGTCCGTAAACGGGGAGATTTTTATACTCCTTCAACGTTCCGGATCGGAGTAGGAAAAATTCAATGGAAGAAAACCAAACTGGAACCGGGACTTTATTTCAATGATTTTTTCCGGGGCGTTAGTCCAACGATCCGACTGATTCAAACATTCTGATGGTACGGATTTTAACTGGTTCAATAATCAGAATTTAACCTGACAAGAATCAGGTTCTGCTTAAATTGACTTAACGTAATTTCAACTTGTAAAAAAACCCAATATGAAGTCAATTTTGGTTGCTACCGATTTTTCTGCTCCAAGTCGCGCAGCTGCGCAATATGCTGCTGCACTAGCCAAACTAAACGGAGCAACGCTTACCCTGCTTCATGCGTATCTGTTACCAACTCCTGTAAGTGAGGTTCCTTATGTAATGGTATCTGTGGAAGAATTGCAAAAGGACAACGAAAAGCTGGTAGGCGAACTGGCGGTAACCCTGCAACAACAATTTGGAATTGAAGTAAAAACCCTGGTAACAATTGGTTTGCCGGCAGATGAGGTTGTTTTTCAGTCGGGAGAAACCGGTGCCGACCTGATTGTTGCGGGTATGCGGGGTGTTACCAATACCTTAGATAAACTGATCGGAAGTACAACGGCTGCCATTCTTCGAAAATCTACCCTGCCTGTTTTGGTAGTGCCTGAACAATCAGTCTATGGTGGGTGGAAACAAATCGCTTATGCTACTGATTTCAGCTATAGTATGAATCTCCGCTGTTTGAAAATGCTGCGCGAATTAGCCGGCAAGCAATCTGATATCAAATTGAATATTGTTCATGTTCAGCGACCCGGAGAAATTTTGACTGCGGAGCAGATTGCCGGAAAAGTTCGGCTGGACCCAATGCTGGAGGAGATTCCCCATAAATATGTGGATTTGGAACATGTGTCAGTAGAAGAAGGATTAAAACGCTTTTTACATGATAATCCCTGTGATGCACTGGTAATGGTAGCCCATAAACACAGCTGGTGGGAACGGTTGTTCAGTGGAAGTCATACAAGAGAAATGGTGTACCAGTCGGAAATCCCGCTGTTGGTTCTTCAGGATAAATAAGTAGGCTGGTCCTGCACCTTCCCCGTTTCAATTCGAAGATTTGGCTTGCAGATTGCCAATTGCTTCTTACCTTTGCCCCCCATTTTAAGGCATGCGGGAACCCGTATGTCCATTTGTATCAACAAAAAACACCATTGTATGGCAACCGTAACGAGGGAAAATATTGGCCTGTTGAACGAGAAGATCACTGTAAAACTGGCAAAAGAGGATTATCTGCCCTCCTTCGAAAAAGCACTGAAGAATTATAGCAAGCAGGCAAATATTCCAGGTTTCAGAAAAGGAATGGTGCCATCCGGACTGATCCGCAAAATGCATGGCCAGTCTGTTTTTACAGATGAAGTGCTTCGTACAGTTGAAAAACAACTGAACGACTTTATGGTAAATGAAAAGCTGGAAATTTTTGCCCAGCCCCTGCCACTACCGGAAAATGACAGCAGCAAACTCGACCATACCACCCCTTCCGAATATGCTTTCGCATTTGAAGTGGGATTAAAGCCTGAGATCCGCGTGGCAGATCTTGCTTCAGCGAAACTCCCTTACTTTAAAATCACCGTTTCTGATGAAATGCTGGAAGAAGAAATCAGCCGTTTGCAATTGCGGAATGGCGCCATGTCTGAACCAGAACTTGTTGATAATGAAGAGAATGTATTGAATCTGACAATTGAAGAGCTGGATGAAACGGGTGCAGTTGCAGAAGCTGGTATCAAAAAAGACAATTCCGTTCTGGTAAAATATTTCGCTCCGGCCTTCCGTAGCAGTCTGATGGGGAAGAAAAAAGACGAAAGTTTTAACTTTACGCTTGCCGAAGCATTTGAAGAGAAAGAAAGAGAGTGGATCCTGAGCGATCTTGGTCTTTCAAAAGACGACGCTGCTGCGCTGAATAAGCCATTCAAAGCAACCATCACGAAATTGGGACTGGTAGACAAAGCTCCATTGGACGAAAACCTCTTTAAATCCGTTTTTCCGGGTAAAGAAATTACGGACGAAGCGGGTTTCCGTGCTGCATTAAAGGCAGATATTGAGCTGCAACTCGAAAACCAGAGCCGCAATCAGTTATTTGACACTGTTTATCATTTCCTGATTGAACAGACGAAAATCGATTTCCCTGAAACCTTCCTGAAACGCTGGATGCAGCAGGGTGGTGAGCAGCCTAAATCGGAAGAAGAAGCAGAAAAGGAGTATCCTTCTTTTGCAAACTCCCTGAAATGGACCCTGATTGTTGATCAGCTGGTGAAAGACAATAAAATAGAAGTAAATCAGGACGATCTCCGTGGTTTTGCGAAAGCCCAGCTCTTTTCCTACATGGGAAATATGAATATGGGACAACTTGACATTGAGCAGCCCTGGGTAAATGATTACGTGGAGCGCATGATGAAAGACCGCAAATTTGTGGAAGACAGCTTCCATCGCATCCAGACCGATAAGGTGTTTGCTGTGGCAGAAACACTGGTTCAAAAAGACGAAAAGCCGATCAGCCTGGAGGAATTCCAGAAGATGCAGGCGGAGCATAAGCATTAGAAAGTAAAAAGTTTAAAGTAAAAAATAAAAAAGAGACCGTGGAGCTGGTGCCCCACGGTTTTTTTTTACACCCGACGGTTAAACCCCTTCTCCCAGTTTCCTCCTCTCTCCTCATTCCCGCCTCCCCTTTCCCCTTCCTCTTTTCTCCTCTTTCCCCTTTCCCCTTCCTCTTTTCTCCTCTCCCCCTTCTCCTCTTCCTTTTTTCTCCTCTCCCCCTTCTCCTCTTTTCCTTCTCCTCTTTCCCTCTCCCCTTCCTCCCCCTTTCCTCCTCTTTTGTCAGTCGGACTGCCGTTTTTTGCAATGATTTTCAATTGGAAAGATATTTGCACCAGTCAGTTACCTTATTTTTATCAAAACAAGATCCTTATTATGAAGTCTGAATTTGAAAAATATGCGGTCAAGCATCGGGGAATTTCCAGCCTGACCCTGCACGATTACCAGAAACATCAGGTAACCAACCTGACACCGAATATTATAGAAGAGCGGCCAATGAATATCGCCGTGATGGATGTTTACAGCCGTTTAATGATGGATCGTATCATTTTTCTTGGATATCCGATCAATGATGAGGTAGCGAATATTGTTACCGCACAATTGCTTTTCCTGGAAAGTACCGACCGCACCCGCGATGTTCAAATGTATATTAACTGTCCGGGTGGCAGTGTGTACGCCGGCTTAGGCATGTACGATACCATGCAATTCATCACCCCAGATATTGCCACTATCTGTACCGGGATGGCGGCATCCATGGGCCAGGTTTTAATGTGTGCAGGCACCAAGGGTAAAAGAACTGCGTTAAAACACAGTCGAATTATGATGCACCAGCCCAGCGGAGCAATCGGCGGACAGGCATCAGACATTGAAATAACCGTGAATGAAATCCGTAAGCTCAAAAAAGAGCTCTATGAAATCACGGCATTTCATACCGGAAAAACAACGAAGCAGATAGAGAAGGACAGTGATCGCGATTACTGGCTGACAGCAATGGAAGCAAAAGAATATGGCCTGGTGGATGAAGTTTTGCTGGTTAACCCAAGGAAGGAAAACAAAGATTAACCGAACCACTATCACCTTTCACATTAAGCCGATCACTATTCACTATTAAAAAACTGTAGCAATGAATATGTCAAACTATTTTTCCTATCGAATGGAAGAGGAAGAAGAAAAAGAGCGGGAAGACAAACGGGATGATCTGATGATGCTCAACAAACGTCTTGAAAAATATTTTTTCGATGAACGGGCAGTATATCTCTGGGGACCTGTAGATGACAAATCCGCAAAAGAAGTTGTCACAAAACTACTCCTACTGGATGCCGACAAAAAAGACGAGATCAAATTTTATATCAATAGTCCGGGTGGAGTTGTTACCAGCGGTATGGTAATTTACGATACAATGAAAATGATTAAAAGTCCGGTTAGCACCATCTGTATGGGATTGGCAGCCTCTATGGGCTCCATTCTGCTGAGCGGCGGAGAAAAAGGACGCCGGTTTATATTTCCTCATGGGGAAGTGATGATTCACCAGCCAAGCTTGGGCGGTTATATGCAGGGGGTAAGTGCGGATTTGGAAATTCAGGCCAGGCAAACCAAAAGGGTGAAGGAATTAGGTGCTAAAATTCTGGCAGAGAACTGTGGTAAAACAGTTGCGCAGATCATGAAAGATTTCGATCGGGATTATTGGATGGATGCCAAAGAAGCCATTGAATATGGAATTGTGGACGGTATTGTCGAAAAAATCTGATAACACCCCTTAAATTAGTAATATAACGTAGTAAAAAACCGTTCCTACTATGGGAGCGGTTTTTTATCTTGACCAATCTAAAGGAACAGCTACCTTTGCAGGAAGCAAGCACTAGAGCGTATGGCAAAAAATACTTTACATTGTTCATTTTGTGGACGTAGCAGGGATGAGGTAAAAATCCTCATTGCCGGACAGGATGGACATATTTGCGAGAACTGTGTTGAACACGCTCGTGAAATCATCGAACAGGAATTACTGACACGTACTGATGGCTCGGGTTCAGGATTTAAACTGACTGTAAAAAAACCGATTGAAATCAAGCGGTTTTTGGATGAATACATAATTGGACAGGATGATGCCAAAAAAGTATTGGCAGTTGCTGTTTACAATCATTACAAAAGGCTGCAGCAAAAGCCAACAGAAAACGATGTTGATATAGAAAAAAGCAATATCGTTATGGTGGGTGAAACTGGTACAGGTAAAACCCTGCTGGCAAAAACCATTGCTAAACTGCTGAACGTTCCATTCGCCATTGTAGATGCAACTGTATTTACAGAAGCAGGTTATGTTGGTGAAGATGTGGAAAGTATTCTTACCCGTTTATTGCAGGTTTGTAATTATGATGTTACAGCTGCTGAGAGAGGTATCGTTTATATTGATGAAATAGATAAGGTTGCGCGCAAGGGCGATAATCCCTCTATTACACGGGATGTAAGTGGTGAAGGTGTTCAACAGGGATTGCTAAAACTGTTGGAAGGAACAGATGTTTTGGTACCACCACAGGGAGGTCGCAAACACCCAGAGCAAAAACTGATCAAAATAAACACGCAGAATATTCTCTTTATCTGCGGAGGAGCATTTGATGGCGTTGATAAATTGATTGCTCGTCGGGTTAATACCAATGCCATTGGATTCAATGTGAATAAAGACCAGCAGGAAACAGCACGCAAAAACCTGCTGCAGTTTGTAAATGCGCAGGATCTGAAACATTTCGGATTGATTCCGGAATTACTGGGACGTTTACCTGTTGTTACCTTCCTGAATCCGCTTGACACCGAAACACTTCGCTCCATTCTTACCGAGCCAAAAAATTCGCTGATCAAACAGTATCAAAAATTGTTTGAAATTGAAGGCATCGAACTAAGCATCGATAACGATGTGTATGATTTCATGGTTTCCAAAGCAATGGAATACAAATTGGGTGCACGCGGGCTTCGCTCCATCTGCGAAAATATTCTAACAGATGCCATGTTTGAATTACCATCCAGCAAGGAAACCAAATTCCATCTCACCCTTGAGTATGCGGAGAAAAAATTTGACAAGAGCAAGATGAGTATGTTGAAGGTAGCGTAGGAAGAAGGGAGGGGGAGAAGGGAAAAAAGGAGGAAGAGGAGAAAAAGGAGGAAGAGGAGGAAAGAAAAGGCAGAGCGCAAATTCACGATTCACTTATTCACTTATTCACTTTATTCACTTTATTCACTTTATTCGCCATGAAAGAACTAATAGACCAACTAAAAGCAGAAGGCTTAACAGAAGACCAGGCATATAAGGCGGTAGAAATCGTGAAGAATTTTGCCAAGGATAAGTTTCCGATTTTCGGTGGAGCCATCGATCGTTTATTCGACAAGTATGGCCCAAAAGAAAAACCGGAAGATGATTTTCTGGATTAAACAGATTGTACGATTTGAGTCAATAAAAGTCTAAAATCTGTAGGAGGCTGTATCAAACTCTGATACAGCCTTTTTTATTAGGTCTTTGTAAACCTATAATTCTCTGTTGGTGGCAATTTTTGTACAAACGCCAGATATGTTTGATATGCCGGATCTTTGGGAATTTTGTCATTTAGAACCGAATGCCGCATTATGAAAGCAATTGAAATGCTAACTATTTGTTACAAAATGTCATATTATTTTGTCTTTATGTAAACTATTTTTTACATTTAGTAAAAATAACCAGACATGAAAACGCAACTCCTACTCCCCTACCGTTTTAAGAATCTGGGGTGGATCCTGTTAGTTCCTTTCGCTATTGCAGGGATCTACCTACATATTGCAGATTATGAGCCTAATTGGATTACGACCAGGGTTTTCGCTATTTATCATGATACATTATTCAATAAGGATAAAAATTTCGCCTTCATTGAGACGAATATTACCAGTACAATTGTTGGAATTGGTTTCCTGATTGGTTGCCTGCTGGTTGCTTTTTCTAAAGAAAGTGTGGAAGATGAATATATTGCAGGTTTGCGTTTATCCTCCTTGCAATGGGCAGTACTGGTAAATTATGCGTTGCTGCTTTTTTGCTTTTTATTCATTTACGGCATGCCTTTCATCACCGTAATGATTTACAATATGTTTACTGTATTATTGATTTTTATAGCCCGATTCAATTATCTCTTATTGAAATCCAAAAAAATTGCCCTTGATGAAAAACAGTATTAAAATTGAGCGGGCAATTCATAACCTTACCCAGGAAGAACTTGCCAAAAAAATTGGAGTAAGCAGGCAAACCATCAACGCCATGGAAGCCGGCAAATATGTACCCTCTACTGTTTTGGCATTAAAGCTTGGTAAAGTTTTCTCCAAACCAGTGGAGGAGATTTTTCAACTGGAAGAAGGGGAATGAAGGAGGTGAAAAGTGAGAAGTGAAAGGTGAGAGGCTGACTGTGAAAGGTGAAAGGAGAAAAATCATGCCATTCACTTATTCACTTATTCACCTATTCACTTATTCACCTATTCACTTATTCACCCACCCAGCGCCTCGCGTGCAATTACTATTTTCTGTATTTCAGAGGTCCCTTCTCCTATGGTGCAGAGTTTGCTATCGCGATAAAATTTCTCTACCGGAAAATCTTTGGTATAGCCGTAACCTCCAAAAATCTGAACCGCATCGGTGGCAACTTTAACGGCTACCTCACTTGCAAAATATTTTGCCATCGCAGCTTCTTTGGTCATTTTTTGTCCGCGGTTTTTAAGATCAGCTGCCTGGTAAGTAAGTAACTCAGCTGCAGCAATTTCTGTAGCCATATCTGCCAGCTTAAAAGAAATTCCCTGAAAGTTGGCAATCGGCTGATCGAACTGGTGTCGTTCTTTTGAATAGTTGACCGCTGCCTCAAAAGCACCTTTTGCTATTCCAAGGGATAAGGCTGCAATTGATATCCGACCTCCGTCCAACACTTTCATTGCCTGTTTAAATCCTTCGCCCACTTCACCCAGTCGATTGGCATCGGAAATGCGGCAATTATCAAAAACCATTTCAGCCGTTTCACTGGCACGCATACCCAGTTTATTCTCTTTCTTCCCTCCGGAAAAACCAGGCGTACCTTTCTCTACAACAAAGGCTGTTGCATTATTTTTTGTCCGGGGCTCACCAGTTCTTGCAACAACAACTGCGAGATCACCCGATTTTCCATGCGTAATCCAGTTTTTTGTACCGTTAATAACCCATTCATCTCCTTCTCTCACGGCAGTAGTTTGCATATTTCCCGCATCACTTCCGGTATTAGCTTCTGTTAACCCCCAAGCACCCAGCCATTCTGCTGTAGCCAGCTTCGGGAGGTACTTATTTTTCTGTTCCTCATTGCCAAATGCAAGTATATGCCCGGTACAGAGTGAATTATGTGCAGCCAGACTCAATCCGATCGAACCACAAACTTTGGCGATTTCAGCTATGATGGCCACATATTCAATATAGCTCAACCCCGCTCCTCCATATTGCTCGGGAACCAGCACGCCCATCAATCCGAGTTGGCCCATTTCTTTGAATACCTGCGCCGGAAATTCCTGGGATTCATCCCATTCCATAACATGCGGTAATATCCGCTGACGGGCAAAATCTCTGGCGGTTTGGGCCACCTGCTCGGTTAGTTCCTCTCTTTCAAAATTCATATTGGTTCAGCTTGTTGAAAATCATTGATAGTATAACGCAAACTACGTTCATTTCTGCTATACTAACAAGTGTTAGTTATTCAAAATTGACAATAGGGTGCTAATTTCTTCAACAAATCGGGATTGATCAGGTGGATTTTCGATAAATCGCTTATATCCCGAAAAGCTCCGTTTCGGGTTCTGTACTGGATGATTGCCTGAGCCAGCTTCCAACGGATATAAGGATGCCGGGACAATTCCTCCTGTGTTGCCATATTAATGTGTATCAATTCTATCGGCTTTTCGTCCAGACGGAGATAAGGAAGTATGAGCTGATACACTGAATCCTGCAAACCATAAACTTCTCCCAACTGGGAAACGGCTACAAATCCACCTAACTGTTTCCGAAATTGCAGTATCCGGCTGGTTAGTTTTGGACCTATTCCTGGTAAACTAAGCCAGTCAAGACTGTCTGCAGCATTAATCAATAGGGCCTTTGTTTCAGGTTTCGGAAGAGCTGAACTGGCTGTGATAATAGGCAGCTCTGATTGATTTCTTTTAAACTGAACATTGGAACTCTTTTCGATCACAACAAATGGTTGAAGCCGGACTACCAGTTCTGACGGCATGCCATATATTTTTCCAAGATCTTCCGAGGTACGAAACCGCCCCCCTTTTTCTCTGAAATTCAAAATTGTCCGGATTAATTTAGGATTCAGACCAAGTAACTTCCAATCGTCAGCTGATGCCGTATTCGGATTGAATTCAAAAAGCTGAATCGTTCTGAACTCCTCTTCTTTTGAATCCACATAAGAAGGGCGGGGATAATTCCGTTCCGGAAAAGCTTTCCGGGCACTGTATGATTTCTCTCCGGAATAATTTTGTCGGTTGTTTTCAAATGCGCGGTTCCAGGACCTGGCAATTCTGTTAGAGTCCGTAACATTTTGCTTCAACAATTTTGCAATTAAACTATCAGGAACCGGTATTGGAGCCGGCGTAGCCGTCTGCCAGTATTGCGGCACCAGTTTAATCAGCAAAATACCCGCAATCAGTCCCAGCACCGCAATTCTTTCTTTTCTGGAAAAATGCAGGTACTCCTTCAGCCATTGTTTTATAGAAGTATTTTTCATGCCACAACTTACAAATCGCAGCGAGGCAGGTCAAGCGTTAAAAGACGGTATTATAAATGGAGTTTTAACCCGTCATAGGCAAGGTGAATGCCGGCAGGCAGGCTCGCATCAATTTCCTTATGCAATCCCAACTGATGACTGATATGTGTAAACCAGGCATTGGGCACCTGCAATTCCTGAACAATCTCAATTGCCTCTGCCAGGGTAAAATGGGAGATATGTTTTTCGTGTCGTAAAGCATTTAGAACAAGATGGGAACTTCCTCTGATTTTATCCATTTCTGCAGCATCAATCCGGTTGGCATCTGTGATATAGGTGAAATCTCCGAATCGGAAACCAAGTACAGGCATTCTCATATGCCAAACCAGAATGGGTATGATTGAAATATCCCCCAGTTCAAATGGTTCGAGATCAATTGGATTGATATGAATTTCAGGCACCCCAGGATATTTCGATTCAGCAAAAGCATAAGGAAACTCCCGGATAATATTCATCTGCGTCATCTCGTTTGCAAAAATCTGCATGGGTTGCTTCGAAAAATAATTATAGGCGCGTACATCATCCAGTCCGGCTATATGATCTTTATGCGGATGTGTAAATACAATCCCATCCAGCTTCATCACCCGGGCACGCAGCATCTGATACCTGAAATCAGGTGTAGTATCAACCACGAGGGAGGTAGTAGCAGATTCCACCAGGATACTCGACCGCAGTCGATTATCCCTCGGATCGGTTGAGCGGCATACTTCGCATTCACAGGCGATCATTGGTACCCCGCTACTGGTTCCGGTACCCAAAAATGTTATGGTTAAATCGGTAGACAGAAAATAAAACTAGTGGAAATTAAAAGAAGATCAGGAATTCTGCTCACCTGTTTCAGCATCGCCTGCTTCATCAGCAGCAGCCAATCTGTTTCTTTCCATGATATCATGGTAGGTTTTCTTTGCTTCGGGACTCAATTCATCCAGATTAATCTGTAATTGTGGCACAATATCCATCAGGGTATTAATCTTGCCTTCCAATTGCAGAAATTTATTCAGTACCACCACTTTTTTTTGTTCAAGTATGCAGTACCCGCTCTGGAAGGTACCTCTTTCATACCGGACAATATAACCGGCATCATCGAGCACCTGTTCAATCTTATTTAAGCTAGCCTGTGTGTATTTCATACGAAGATCAAAACACAAAAATACCGAAACTGTAGCGCCTCAGCGTTTATTTACTACACATTTTGATAACAGGAACGATCATCTCTTCCATACTGATACCACCGTGCTGGAACGTATTACGATAATAATTCACGTAATGATTATAATTATTAGGATAGCAGAGATAGCCGTCTTCTTTTGCAAAAATAAAGGAGGAATTCACTGTTGGTACCGGCAATCCTGCTTCTTTTGGATCCCGGAAGGCCAAGACCTCTTTGGGTTCATAATTGAGGTTACGGCCATGTTTATAGCGAAGATTGGCGGTTGTTTGTTTATCGCCCACCACTTTATGTGGCGTATTTACCCGAACGGAACCATGATCGGTGGCAAGAATCAGGTTTATTTTTTTACCGGCAATCTTTTTCAGTGCCTGGAAAAGAGGTGAATGTTCGAACCAGCTGGTTGTTATACTGCGATAGCTGATTTCATCACTGGCCAGCTCTTTCAGCACTTCCATTTCGGTTCTTGCATGGCTCAGCATATCCACAAAATTGTACACAATCACATTCAGGTCATTATTCAGCAGATTATGGATATTGCTAACCAGCTCATTTCCTGCCTGATGATTCACCACTTTTACATAATTGTACTTTAAATTTTCTTTTTTCAGGCGCTTCAACTGAGCTTTAAAAAAGACTTCTTCCTGCAGATTTTTACCGCCCTCCTCTTCATCATTTTTCCATAAATCAGGAAAATTTTTTTCGATTTCAGCAGGCATCAGTCCGGCAAAAATGGCATTCCTTGCATATTGTGTTGCAGTAGGTAAAATACTGTAAAAGCTATCTTCTTCCAGTATCCGGAAATAGGTGGCAAAAATGGGCTGTATCGATTTCCACTGATCGAAACGCAGGTTATCGATCAGAATAAAAAAGGTAGGCACCCCCGGTTCCAAATGAGGAAGTACTTTAAACTGAAAAACAGTATTACTCATAATCGGTGCATCATTTGATTTTGGATGCACCCAATTCAGGTAGTTTTTAGAAACGAATTTGCAGAATTCATTATTGGCTTCCTTTTTTTGAGAAAGCAAAATCTCCTGCATCTCCGGACTATCGCTTTTCTCCATCTCCAGTTCCCAATAAACCAGTTTTTTATAAATATCCATCCACTCATTGTAATCAGGATTACTATTGAGTGCCATGAATAAATTGCGGAACTGTTGCTGATAAGCCGAGGTTGTTTTCTCTGCCACCAGCCTTCTGTTATCCAGGATTTTTTTAAGGCTGAGCAACACCTGGTTGGGGTTGACGGGCTTAATCAGATAGTCGCTGATTTGTGAACCGATGGCATCATCCATCAGGTTTTCGGTTTCATTTTTTGTGATCAGCACCACCGGCACCTGCTGGTTTATTTCCTTGATTTTGGCAAGGGTTTCCAGTCCGGTTATACCCGGCATGGTTTCATCCAGCAACACTACATCTACCGGATGATCTTTAACATATTCAATGGCATCAAATCCATTGGCAAGCGTATGAACGGCATAACCTTTGTTTTCAAGGAAGAGCTTTTGCGATTGCAGGCTTTCCATTTCATCATCGACCCAGAGTATATTGGCTAGTGACATAGAATCAAATGTAATTTATCTGGCTGGCTTCGTACTTTTGCCGGCTACCTATTTGAAGAATTTAACAAATACCAGCAGGAATGGCGCAGCGGAGAAAAATCATCAACGACCCGGTATATGGCTTTATCACCATTGATCATCCGTTGCTATTTGAAGTAATCGGGCATCCCTATTACCAGCGTCTGAGGAGAATTCAGCAAATGGCTTTTGCGCACCTGGTATATCCCGGAGCTGTTCACAGCCGGCTTCATCATTCCCTGGGAGCCTATCATCTGATGTGCATTGCTTTAAGAGAATTACAAAACAAAGGGGTGGCTATTTCAGCCGAAGAAGAACTGGCAGCCAAAATCGCCATCCTGCTGCATGATATTGGACACGGGCCTTTTTCCCATGCATTGGAGCATACGCTCATTGAAGGTGTTCACCACGAATCCATCAGTCTGCAGATTATGGAAGTTCTGAACAGGCAAAACAACGGCGCATTGGATATGGCCATCCGGATTTTCAATAACACCTATCACCTCCCCTTCCTGCACCAATTGGTATCCGGACAACTGGATGTAGACCGGATGGATTACCTAACCAGAGATAGTTTTTTTACCGGAGTATCGGAAGGCGTGATCGGTTATGACCGGATCATTAAGATGCTTGCTGTTCACGATGGCCAACTAGTAGTGGAAGAAAAAGGCATCTTTTCCATTGAAAAATTTCTGGTAGCAAGGCGGCTGATGTACTGGCAGGTGTACTTACATAAAACGGTATTAGGTGCCGAAAAACTGTTGGTAAATATCATCCGCCGCGCAAAAGACCTGATTCAGGCTGGCAATCGGTTGCCTGTTCCCTCTCCCGTACTTGAACTGTTTCTTCAGCAACAAAAAGTGCGGGACCTGCATAATCAGTTGGATGCATTCTGTCAATTGGACGATTATGATCTGATGGCGGCAGTTAAATGCTGGGCTAATCAACCCGACCGGGTATTATCCGCCCTTTGCCGCATGTTGCTCAATCGAAAATTATTGAAAGTAAAACTGCAGGCTGATCCCCTTGACCCGGCCATAGTAGAGGCCACAAGAACCAGCCTTATTAAAGAAACAGGCCTGACAGAAGAAGAACTGGACTATTTTGTATTTAGCGGTGAAACCAGCAATACCACCTATGATCCGGCAGAAGAAAGAATCCAGGTACTTTTTAAAGATGGATCCATCAAGGATATTTCGCAGGTAGATAATGCCTTAATCCAGCACAATTTATCCCGCCCTCTTAAAAAATACTACTTTTGCTTTCCAGATCCGGTATCGGCAATAAAGGAGTTGCAGGGCAGGACGAAATAAAATATTATTCTATGCAGTTCAGTGCTTCACAAATCGCACTACTAATTAATGGTAAAGTTGAAGGTAATGCCCAGGCAACAGTAGGATCCTTTGGAAAAATCGAAGAGGCTGTAGCGGGACAATTGGCATTTCTGGCCAACCCCAAATACGAAGATTACCTCTACACAACATCAGCATCTATAGTTATTGTTAACGAAAACCTTGAATTGAAACAACCGGTTCAGGCAGCATTGATCCGCGTTCCGGATGCTTATAGTGCATTTGCAACCCTCTTATCCAAATACCAGGAGTTAAAAACCCAGCAACTGGTGGGCCGTCAGGAACCGGTTTATGTTGCAGACTCAGCAAAAATTGGTGAGCAGGTTTTCCTGGGTGCATTTGTTTACATTGGCGAGCAGGTAATCATCGGCAATAATGTAAAAATTTTCCCCAATACGTTTATCGGGAATAATGTTCGCATTGGCGATAATACCATCATCCATGCAGGCGTAAAAATTTACCACGACAGTCAGTTAGGCAAAAATATCACGGTGCATGCCGGTACGGTTATCGGCAGCGATGGTTTTGGATTTGCCCCGCAGGCAGATGGCAGTTTTAAGAAAGTTCCGCAGATTGGGAATGTAGTGGTGGAAGATTTTGTGGAAATAGGCGCCAATGCTACCATTGACCGGGCCACCATCGGATCAACTATTATTCGCAGCGGTGCAAAACTGGACAACCTGATTCAGGTAGCCCATAATGTGGAAGTTGGCAATAATACCGTAATTGCAGCACAGGCTGGTGTAAGCGGAAGCACCAAAATCGGCAATAATGTAATGATCGGCGGACAAGCTGGCATTGTAGGTCATATCAGCATTGCCGATGGCAGCAAGATTAATGCCCAAAGCGGTGTGAGCAAGTCAATCAAACAACCAAACACAGCAGTAACCGGATCCCCGGCATTTGATTATACCAGTGCCCTGCGTAGCCAGGCACTGAGTCGAAACCTTCCCGATATAGAAAAACGCCTCAAGGAATTGGAACTTTTGGTGAAACAACTGCTGGCAGAAAGGGTTAATCTCTAATCTGCCTTTAATCCCTATTACTATATCTTTGCCCTTCAATTTTAAGCATGGAAGCAAATTTCAATCCAGATAAGCAGCATACAGTAGGAGCGGAAATCAGTATTTCAGGAACCGGTTTACATACCGGCGTTAAGGTAGATATGACTTTCCGTCCAGCCGCACCGGGTTTTGGAATTCAATTTCAGCGCATAGATTTAGCCGGACAACCCATCATCAAAGCAGATTGTGACCTGGTAACGGATACTTCCAGAGGAACCACCATTGAAGACAATGGAGCAAAAGTTAGTACAGTTGAACATGTATTGGCAGCATTGGTGGGTATGGGCGTTGATAATGTTCTGATTGAAATCAACGGACCTGAAACCCCTATTATGGACGGCAGCTCTCAGCCTTTTGTTGAAATGCTGGAGGAAGTTGGCGTACAGGAGCAGGAAGCCGCCAAGGCCTGGTATAGCATTGACGAAAATATTTACCATTACGATGAGAAAAAAAGGGTTGAAATGGTGGCTATGCCTTCCATGGATTACCAGATCACAACCCTGATTGATTTTAATAGTCCCGTTCTCGGCACCCAGCATGCCGGTTTGAAAAACATGCGGGAGTTTGTGAAAGAGATCAGTCCCTGCAGAACCTTTGTTTTCCTGCATGAACTGGAAATGCTGCTCGATAACAACCTGATAAAAGGGGGCGATATCAACAACGCAATCGTGGTGGTGGATAAGCCGGTAACGGTGGAGGAGATGCAGCGCCTGGCCAAATCATTCGGTCGCGATAAAATGGAAGTTAAACACGAAGGTTATCTCAATAATCTGGAACTCCGCTTCCCTAATGAACCTGCCCGGCACAAATTGCTGGATGTGGTAGGCGACCTGGCGCTGATCGGCTACCCGGTAAAGGCAAGAATCATTGCCAACCGCCCGGGACACAGCACCAATGTGGAGTTTGCTAAAAAAATCAAGCAATACATTAAAAAGAACCGGCATCTGAAAGATGTTCCTGTTTATGATTGCAATCAACCGCCGATTTATACGGCCCAGCAGATTGAGAAGACCCTGCCCCACCGTTATCCCTTTTTATTGGTTGACAAAATCATTGAGCTGACCGACAAGATGATAGTTGGGGTAAAAAACGTAACATTTAACGAACCCTTTTTTACCGGACATTTCCCGGGGAATCCGGTAATGCCAGGTGTTTTATTATGCGAGGCACTGGCTCAAACAGGTGGAATTCTGGCTATTAACTCAATGCCCGCAGGCACGTACGACACCTATTTTCTAAAAATCGACAACTGCAAATTCAAGCAGAAAATCGTACCTGGAGACACCATGCTGCTAAAAATGGAACTGTCCGCACCCATCCGCAGAGGAATCTGTGAAATGCGGGGTACCGTCTATGTAGGAAATAAACTATGTGCCGAAGCCGATATGGTGGCGCAGGTGGTGAAACGGGGATAATCACCTATTTTTGCACGTCAGATTAAAAATCTGACGTTTTTTTTAATATGATTCATCCACATACCTATATACATCCCAACGCCAGGCTTGCCACGAACGTAAAAGTTGACCCTTTCACTGTTATCCATCAGGATGTGGAAATTGGGGAAGGCACCTGGATCAGCAGCAATGTCACCATCATGGAAGGGGCGCGCATTGGCAAAAACTGCCGGATCTTTCCGGGAGCAGTAATTGCCGCGGTGCCGCAGGATTTGAAATTTGATGGTGAATATTCTATTGTTGAAATTGGGGATGATACCACCATCCGCGAATTTGTAACGATCAACCGCGGAACCAAAGACCGGGGCCGTACTGCAGTGGGAAAAAACTGCCTGATTATGGCCTATAGTCATCTGGCCCACGATTGCATTATTGGAAATAATGTGATCATGAGTAACAATGTGCAGATGGCCGGACATGTAACCGTGGGAGACTGGGCCATCATTGGCGGCGTAAGTGCGGTTCACCAGTTTGTACAGATTGGACAGCATGCATTTGTAAGCGGAGGCTCCCTGGTTAGTAAAGACATCCCACCCTATATAAAAGCAGCCCGCACACCACTTTCTTATGCCGGTGTAAATTCGGTTGGATTAAAAAGACGCGGTTTCAGTATGGATCGCATCAATCATGTGCTGGATATCTACCGCATCCTTTATAATAAAGGGATGAATACCTCCCAGGCACTGGAGTTTATTGAAGAAGAATTCAGCGCTACCGATGAGCGCGATGAAATTGTAACCTTTATCCGGGAAAGCGGAAGGGGTATCATCAAGCGGTACACCAAAGGCAGTACGGATGACGATATCACTATCTGATACGGGAAAACGGTATAACCGGGAATGGATTTTCCGTGGACTCAGCTATGAATTTATAAAAGGGAAAACCTATGCCATCACCGGACCGAATGGCTCAGGAAAGTCAACTTTATTACAAGTACTTGCAGGAGCCGTTGCCCATTCAGAAGGCAATATTAACTGGAGTAATTCAATGGGCGATATCAGTCCCGAACTCGTATATAAACAATTAGCACTGGCTGCTCCTTATCTCGATCTGATTGAAGAAATGACAGCGTTGGAATTTTTACAATTCCATCAATCCTTCAAACCTTTTTTACCTGGATTAAGTATTGATTCCATGCTGGAGCGGGTGGGATTGCAGCAGGCTATTCAGAAACAAATCCGATTTTATTCATCGGGAATGAAACAGCGGGTAAAACTGATACAGGCGATCTTTTCCGACACTCCCCTTCTATTGCTGGACGAACCCTGTTCCAATCTGGATGCGGCTGGAATCCGGCTTTACCAATCACTGATGGAAGAGTTCAGAATGGATCGTTTGGTGATTGTAAGCAGCAATGATCCGCAGGAATATCCTTTTTGCGAAGAGAAAATCAATATTCTGGACTGGAAACCAGCTGCCAGGAAATAAACCTTATCGACGGCTGGCAATCAGCAGATTCAAATCCGTGTATTTAAGATTAAAGCGCTGGCTGAGGTGGAAATGAGTGAGTGCTCCTTTAAACAGATAGATCCCGCTTCGCAGGTAAATTTTCTGCCAGATCAGGTGATCAATTCCACCTTCTTCAGCAGCTTCCAGCAGGAGTGGCATCAAAACATTACTGATACCATGGGAAGCAGTGCGGGCGAATCCGGAAGGAATATTGGGAACACAGTAATGAATCACCCCATATTTCATAAAAATCGGTTGTTCATGACTGGTAATTTCGGAGGTTTCGAAACAGCCCCCACTGTCAATACTCACATCGATTACTACACTACCGGGTCGCATATTGCTTACCATTTCTTCCGTTACAACAATAGGGGCACGGCCGGTGCTGGACCCCAATGCACCAACAGCAACTTCGCAGGTCTTAAGCTGTTTGGCCAGAATTTTTGGTTCCAGTACGGAAGTCCATAAACGATGACCAATATTATTCTGTAATTGTTTTAGCCGATAAACACTATTATCAAACACTTTGACGGAAGCACCAAGCGCAATAGCTGCACGTGCTGCGTACTCACCAACTATACCTGCTCCAATGATAACTACTTTGGAAGGTGGAATACCGGAAATTCCACCCAGCAAAACACCTTTTCCATGATTGGCTGAGCTGAGGTATTGTCCGGCTATCAGCATCACCGCACTACCTGCAATTTCACTCATACTCCTCACAATGGGAAGGGATCCGCTTTCATCTTTGAGTTGTTCAAAACTGAGTGCGGTAATCTTTTTATCCATCATCTTCTCCAGCAAAGAAGCTTTTAACAAGGTTGTATGCATGGGAGAAATGATCATTTGTCCCATTTGAAGGAGAGGAATATCCTCTTCAATTACCGGAGCGCTTTTTACCAGTATGGGTGCCTTATAAACTTCGGCTTTTTCGTACACGATTCTGGCACCCGCTTCGCTGTAATCGCGATCGCGAAAATGTGCAGCATCCCCTGCATTATGTTCAATGGTAACCTGATGACCGTTACTTACAAGAACACCTACCGCATCAGGCGTAAGGGACACCCGATTTTCCTGAAAAGCTATTTCTTTAGGGATACCAATATGCAATTGCGCACCCGTTGGTTTTACATCGAGCGTCTCTTCCAGGGTTTCATAACTGAAGGACGGGCTGATAAATGGTTTATGCTGCGACATGTAATTAATCGAGTTGGAAAATTACAATTTATAAACTGATTTTTTTCTAAGAGATGGCAGCGGGAATTCTAAGTTCGAGTTCCCGGGTGACCGGGTCCAGCACTTTGAGGTGGATTCTGACCAGGTTTTGAGGCAGCAGATGGGGTATTTTTTCAGCCCATTCAATAAAACACCAGTTGACACCATCCAAACATTCTTCAATTCCTGCATCAACCGCCTCCTCTTCCGATTTCAGGCGGTAACAATCTATATGGTAAACAGGTCCGGAGGCAGAACCGTATTCATTTATTATTGAAAAAGTGGGACTCCCAACCGGATCAGTAACCATTAATTCATCGCAAATGGCATGCACCAGTGTTGTTTTTCCGGCGCCCATAGGTGCATCCAGTGCAATAACCCGGGGATGATCCAGCTCTTTTAGGAGATCCTTTGCCAAAGCAGGCAATTCAGCTAATGTATACCGTCGAACCATGGTCAAATTTAGGGCAATTTAACGGTCGCAGTACAGTGGCAGCTTTTCGTAAATTTGCAGAATAAACAGGTAAACGAGTAAGCATGGAATCAATTAACTGGAAAGTAGAAGGCATGACCTGTTCAAATTGTGCCCTTAGTGTAACGAGGTATCTTGAAAAGGAAGGCATGCAGAACGTGAAAGTGAATCCAATCGATGGCGATGTACACTTTGAAGTGTCTGAATTTGATAAAAACAAACAGAACTCACTTACAAAAGGGATTTCTTCGCTGGGTTATGTGGTAGTGGATGAACAGGCACCCAAACCGGTTGTTGAGGGGAAACCACCGATGAACCGCTACCTGCGGTACATGTTGATCTGTCTTCCATGTACGCTGGTTTTGATGCTGCATATGATTCCCGGTCTCCATTTGCACTGGTTGATGAACCCCTGGGTACAGCTTGTGCTTTGTTTACCGGTTTACCTGGTGGGGATGTATTATTTCGGACGTAGTGCCTGGAAAAGTATGCGTTCGGGCCTGCCCAATATGAATGTACTGGTAACACTGGGTGCCACGGCGGCTTTTGTTTATAGTCTGGTTGGCACATTTATTCCCCAGCCGGAGAACTACCTGTTTTATGAAACCACGGCAGCCATAATCACGCTGGTCTTTCTTGGCAACTATCTGGAGGATCTTTCCATACACAGCACACAGAAAGAACTGAACAAACTGGTGAAAAACCAGCGGGTAATGGCCAATATGATTGCCTATGATGACCAGCATCAGGAATTATTTTTTCCAATTGAAAATATTCATCTGAAAAGCGGTGATCTGATTCTCATAAAAAACGGAGAACAGGTACCTGCAGATGCAAAAATTCTTTGGGGAGACGCATCCGTAAATGAAGCCATCATTACCGGCGAAAGCGAACCCATTCAGAAAAAAGCCAAGGATTCACTTATTGGCGGTAGTTTGTTGATTGAAGGGATGGTGAAAGCGCAGGTAACTGCGGGAGCGGATCAATCGGTTCTAGCCAATATTATCAATCTGGTAAAAAAGGCGCAGGGCGATAAGCCTCCGGTTCAGCGAATGGCCGACAAAATCAGTGCTGTTTTTGTACCAGTGGTGCTGGCCATTGCAGTGCTGACTTTTTTGATCAATTTCTATTTTTTATCGGGCGATTCTGCCCATGCTTTTCGCGACTCCCTCATGCGCAGTATTGCTGTGTTGGTGATTGCCTGCCCATGTGCAATGGGACTGGCAACACCGGCAGCCATTGCAGTTGGATTGGGTAGAGCGGCACGCAGTGGTATCTTATTTCGTAATGCAAAATCGCTGGAAGCTTTCAAAGACATAAAGCAGGTGGTATTTGACAAAACCGGGACATTAACCACTGGTAAATTTCAGTTACAGGCCTTTGAGGCGATTGGAATTAATGAAGTGGAATTTAAGCGTATCCTTGCTTCGATGGAACGTTATTCCAATCACCCGATAGCACAGGTGATTTCACGCAACTGGAAAACCAATGATATGATTCGGTGGGAATCCATTGAAGAAGTAAAAGGCAGCGGCATGAAAGGCCGGAGCAAAGACGGCGACGAGTATTGGGCCGGCTCTTATGCTATTGCAGCCAATCATACAAAGGAGGATCAACATAATATTTATGTTCTGCGAAACCAGGAATTGATTGGGTGGGTGGATGTGGCAGATGAAATTCGTCCTGAAGCTGCGGGCGTGATAAACTACCTGCATAAAAAAGGGATCAAAACCATCCTGCTTAGTGGCGATCGTTTATCCAAAACAGAAAAGATTGGTCGGGCACTGGGTATTCAGGAAGTGATTGCAGAAAAATCTCCGGCAGAAAAGCTTGCATTGATTGAAGAATTGAATGCGTCCATTCCAACTGCCATGGTTGGGGATGGCATTAATGATGCGCCTGCATTGGCGAAAGCGAGTATTGGAATTTCATTAAGCGATGCCTCCCAAATTGCCGTTCAAACTGCAGACATTGTATTGATGAATCATGGCCTTTCGCAATTACCCGAAGCACTGGGACTCGGCAAACACACCTTACTAACAATAAAACAAAATCTATTCTGGGCATTTGCTTATAATATTGTGGCAATTCCAATTGCCGCTATCGGACTACTAACTCCCACCATTGGTGCCCTGGTAATGGGACTGAGCGATGTAGTGCTGGCAGCCAACTCAGTAAAACTATTTGTAAAGAAGGTAAGGTAGGAAGTGGGGAAAACGGAGGAAAGGGAAAAAGAGGAGACAAAGGAGGAAAAGAGGAGACAAAGGAAGAAAAGAGGAATTCCCGAAATAAAAGATAAAATCACAGAAACTTCACCTTTCACCTTTCACTTATTCACCTTATTCACCTTATCCCTCCAATGCCTCATCCTCTTTCCATCCACTCCATTCTTCTCCAATACTGGGGGCATGATCAATTCCGGCCATTACAGGAAGAGATTATCCAGACTGCATTGGATAAGAAAGATTGCCTGGCTTTATTGCCAACCGGAAGTGGAAAATCAGTTTGCTTTCAGGTACCGGCAATGGCAATGGAGGGATTATGTCTGGTGATCAGTCCGCTTATTGCGCTGATGAAAGATCAGGTGGCACAATTAAAGAAAAAAGGCATCTCTGCATTAGCTATTCATACTGGCATGCCGTATAAGGAAGTTGCCAAAACCATGCAGCTGGCATTGAATGGTCATATCAAATTTCTATATGTATCTCCTGAACGAATTCAAACCAATTTATTCAAAGAATACCTGCCGGCGTTGCCCATCTGTCTGATTGCGGTGGATGAAGCCCATTGTGTTTCGCAGTGGGGATATGATTTTCGTCCGCAGTACCTGCAAATTGCCAGTCTAAGGGAAAGTCTGCCAAAAGTTCCCCTACTGGCCCTTACTGCCTCTGCCACACCGCTCGTGCAACAGGATATTGTTGACCAATTGCAACTTAAAAATGCAGTAATCCATAAAGGCTCTTTTATAAGGGAAGCGCTTTCCTACAGTTGTTTTGAAGAAACAAATAAATTGCAAAAGCTTACAGATATCCTGTCTAAAGTAGAAGGCAGCAGCATCGTGTACTGCAGAAGCCGGAAACGCACGGTTGACATTTGCAGACATCTTACCCAACGGGGCATTACTGCCACCTATTATCATGCCGGCCTGGATCAGGAAGAACGCAATGAACGCCAGCAAAACTGGACTAATAACCAGGTTCGGATTATAGTCAGTACCAATGCATTTGGGATGGGCATTGATAAACCGGATGTTCGAACTGTAATACATTATGATGTACCAGATTGTCTTGAAAATTATTATCAGGAAGCCGGACGTGCAGGTCGTGATCGCAAAAAAGCCTATGCTGTTCTCTTGTATAATCAGCCGGATCTGAGCGATCTGCAATTGCAACTGGAAAAAAAATTCCCTCCTGTTGAAATAGTCAAAAATGTGTATCAGGCTATGGCGAATTTCCTGCACATACCAACTGGAACAGGTGAAGGAAATACCTATGATTTTGACCTCAGTTTGTTTTGTAAAAATTTCGATCTGGACAGGATGGTAACCATTAATGCGTTTCAGTTATTACAGGCAAATGGTTACTGCGCATTGAATGAATCAGTTTATGAACCGGCAAGGGTACAATTTATCGCTGACAGAAACTGGCTGGAAGAAGTTGAACGCAACTATCCCAATCTGGAGCCCTTGATCAAAACCTTACTTCGCACCATTGAAGGTGTATTCAGTTATCCGGGTATGGTATCGGAAGCTTATATGGCCAAATTGCTGAGAATTGAAAAGTCGGCCGTAACAGAGCAATTAAAACAATTACATTCTCTGGGTGTTTTGGTGTATCAGCCAACAAAGGACCAGCCACAACTGGTTTTATTGTGTGAACGGATGAAAGCCGAATATATTCAACTGGATCTGAATGCCATCAAAAAAAGAAAAGAACTGGCAAAGGAACGATTGGATTCACTGATTGAATTTACCACTGGCCAGGATTGCCGGAGCAGTTATATTGGTCGCTATTTTGGTGATAAAGGGATTAAGGATTGCGGCATCTGTGATATTTGTCTGGCAAAAAAAAGAAAGCCGATTTCATCACAGGTTTTACAGGAAGAAATCCTTCAATCGCTTCGATCCGCATCCAAAACAATGGAAGGAATCCATGCAGAATTCGGCTTACGTGCAGAACAGAATGACATATTAAATGCTATCCGTAATCTGGAAAGTGAACAATTGGTGCGCGTTCATTTAAACGGAACGCTTGAATTATTACCATAAACTTTTTTTCTTTGAACTTCTGCCACCTAATCCCAATGCACCGAGCAAGGTTCGGGTAATGGTACTCGTTAATGTTCGGGTTGCCTGCCGGCCTGCAGAACTGTTCAACATTTTTTCCAATACAGATTTTTCTTCCTTAGCTGAACTTCCTCTGGTTTTTGTGGCTTCTTTTTCGGCCTGCTTTTTAGCATCCTCTTCGGCAGCAAGGCCGGCGGCTTCCTCCAGTTTAGCTGTCAGCAATTCATAGGCGCTTTCTGAGTCTACTGCTGAATTGTATTTTTTTATCAATTTACTTCCGCTAACCAGGGAACCAATTTCCTGTTCGGTTAAGATATCCATTCTGCTTCGGGGTGAAATCAATAATACATGAGCAAGCGGAGTTGGAATTCCTTTTTCGTTAAGCAGAGTTACCATCGCTTCGCCAATACCAAGCTGTGTCAGCAGTTCATCGGTTTTATAAAAATCAGTTTCCGGATAATTTTCTGCCGTCTGCTTGATTACTTTCCTATCTGCTGCGGTAAATGCTCTCAAAGCATGCTGAATTTTTAATCCCAGTTGTCCAAGTACATCTTTTGGAACATCCATCGGATTCTGCGTGCAGAAAAAGATCCCGATTCCTTTGGATCGGATCAGCTTCACAATGGTTTCGATTTGTTGTAATAAAGCGGGACTTGCTTCCTGAAAAATCAGATGGGCTTCATCCACAAAAAGAACCAGTTTGGGTTTATCCATATCCCCTTCTTCAGGCGATGATCCATATAGTTCAGCCAGTAACTGAAGCATAAAGGTGGAAAACAGTTTGGGACGATCCTGAAGATCTGTGACCCGTAGAATGGATATCATTCCCCTGCCATCATCGGAGATCCGCATCAGGTCATCCACTTCAAAACTTTTTTCACCAAAAAATGTATCTGCTCCCTGCTGTTGTAATTCAACTACTTTTCGCAGAATCGTACCGGTTGAAGTAGTGGAGATTTTACCATAGGCTTTTTCCAGTTCAGCCTTACCTTCATCGCTTACATATTGCAGGACTTTGATAAAATCTTTCAGGTCCAACAGAGGCAGTTGATTATCATCACACCACTTGAAAATCATGGCAACCAGTCCGGATTGCGTATCATTCAAACCAAGAATCTTACTTAATAAAACCGGTCCGAATTCACTAACGGTTGCTCTTAAGCGGACACCTGGTTCATCGCTGAGTGATAGCAATTCAACCGGATAGGGTGCCGGCTGATAGTCCATTTTAAGGTGCTGGTATCGCTCCTTGATTTTATCATTGGCAGTACCTGCTGCAGCAATGCCACTCAGGTCACCTTTAATATCCATCAGTAAAACAGGAACAGAATTATCGCTTAGTACTTCTGCCAGGATTTGCAGGGTTTTTGTTTTACCTGTACCGGTTGCGCCGGCAATAAGTCCGTGTCGGTTGAGCGTTTTTAATGGAACCAGAATTTCCGCATCCGGTACCGGCTGTCCGTTTAAAATTCCAACACCTATTTTGGCAGCATCACCTTTAAAACTATAACCTTTGCGGATGGCTTCAATAAATTGATTTATATCGGACATGAATGCGCTATTTCTGAGTAAGATAATGGAAAAATGAAATCCTTTGATTTAAAAATCCTCCTCCCGTTCGAGCATCAGGATGGCGCTTTGTGGCACGATAAAATACTTTTCTCCCTCGTACATGACTTCGGTGGCACCACTTACCAGAAAGATGGCCAGATCACCTTCATGTACTTGCAGAGGAATATATTTCACCTGCTCTTCAGCCTGCTTCCAGGACTCATCTTCGGGTGGAGTGGGAATTGCATAACCCGGACCGGTACGAATTACATACCCCTGCTGCACTTTTTCTTTTTCCTGTACACCGGGGGGCAAATACAACCCGCTGGCGGTTTGTTCATTTGGTTTCGAGGGGCGGATCAGCACCCGATCCCCAATCACTATCAATTTCTTCAGCTTTGAATCAGAGGTTAAACGCATGAGGGTATTTTTTTCAAAAATACGGTGAAAGGTGAAAGGTGAAAGGTGAAAAAACGGAGCAGGTGGCAACAGGATGCAAACCCTTATCGGTTAGCCGGCTTTTCCGCCCCTTCCTCCTCTTTCTCCGTTGTCTCCCTTTTCTCTCTTCTTAACAAAAGATTATTCCCTTTGGCTGCCGCGGTAAAATGAATTAATTTTATTATTATCACTTAAATCAATGATCATGGAAGAAAAGAAAGCTAGAATACTATTATGTGAAGACGATCAGAATCTTGGACTGGTGCTGAAGAATTACCTGGAATTGAATGATTTTGATGTGGTGTTGGAAAGAGATGGCCGCCTCGGACTGGCTGCCTTTCAGCGCGAGAAATTTGATCTCTGCCTGCTGGACGTTATGATGCCCAATATGGACGGATTCAGCCTGGCTGAAGAAATCCGTGATATAGATCCGGATGTACCCTTGTTTTTTCTGAGTGCCAAAACCATGAAGGAAGATATTATCCAGGGCTATAAACTGGGTGCTGATGATTATATTACCAAGCCATTTGACAGCGAGGTATTACTCCTGAAAATCAAAGCCATCCTCAAACGTAATGAGGAATTGAATAAGGAAAATGAGAACAAGGAATTTGACCTGGGCAGCTTCCATTTCAATCCTAAACTCCGCGAGTTAACGCAGAATGGACAGACTCAAACCTTATCCCCCAAGGAAAATGAGTTGTTGAAAATGCTTTGCGAACATATGAACGACCTGCTTCCCCGAGAACAGGCATTGAAAAAAATCTGGGGCAGCGATACCTATTTCAACGGCCGTAGTATGGATGTATACATCGCGAAACTGCGGAAGTACCTGAAAGAAGATACCAGCATTGAAATCGTGAATATCCACGGAAATGGTTTCCGCCTGGTTGTTCCCACACCTGCTTCCTAATGCAGTTCTAAAAAATTATGAGCCGGCGTTGCTACCAAAATAATAGCAGCGCTGGCTTTTTTATATCAGGGAATCAAAGAGACCTGGTGAATTACCAGACCGAGGTTGTTTTCCCAGGTGTTCGTAGGCTTTGGCAGTTGCTTCCCTTCCGCGTGGAGTTCGCTGCAAAAATCCCTCCTGAATCAAAAAGGGCTCATACACTTCCTCCAGGGTTCCCGACTCCTCTCCCACTGCAGTGGCGATGGTTGTAATGCCAACCGGTCCGCCTTTGAACTTTTCTATGATGGTTGACAAAATCCGGTTATCCATTTCATCCAATCCATGTTCGTCCACATTCAGTGCTTTAAGGGCATGCTGGGTAATGCCGATATCCAGCTGACCATCGTTTAATACCATGGCAAAATCACGAACCCGGCGTAATAAACCATTGGCTATACGTGGAGTTCCCCTGCTACGGCGGGCTATTTCTTTTGCGGCCTCCGCAGTAATTGGTGCATTCAATAGTGCAGCAGAGCGCAGGATAATTTTCTCCAATACAGCAGCAGTGTAATATTCCAAGCGTGATTTAATGGCAAAACGACTTAGCAGCGGAGCCGTTAACAAACCACTTCGGGTGGTGGCACCAATTAAGGTAAATGGATTGAGATTTATTTGAATACTTCGTGCATTGGGGCCACTATCAATCAGAATATCTATCCGGTAATCTTCCATGGCAGCATAGAGGTACTCCTCCACAACTGTACTGAGACGATGAATTTCATCTATAAACAACACATCATTGGCTTCCAGATTGGTGAGCAAGCCAGCCAGATCTGCGGGCTTTTCAATGACAGGTCCGGATGTTTCGCGGATTTTCACCCCCATTTCATTGGCAACTATGCGGGATAAAGTGGTTTTCCCCAAACCAGGCGGACCATGAAACAATACATGATCCAATGCTTCTCCCCTGATTTTGGCTGCTTTTATAAAGATTTTCAGGTTCTCAATTATCTGTGCCTGTCCGGCAAAATCATCAATTTCCTTCGGTCGCAAACTGTTCTCAAACTCTTTTTCTGCTGAACCAACCGGAGACGATTCGGGATCTAAATGCGGGTTGCTCATAGTTCAATCATTTCACAGGTTTTACCCGGTTCAATATTAGCCAAAAAGTTTTATTTGCATATACAAATTACAAGTTTTACATTTGAATCGTGAAAGCATCTGATAGCAGGTATAATAAATGCATTTATTTTTCCAGCAATGCGCTGGCAAGAAAAATTGAGCGGCTCGCTATGGATTGCTGGAAAAAAGTAGGCCTCGCTCCCAGTCATGCTTATCTGCTGATGATGGTGCTGGAAGAACCTGGCATGCAACCCGGGCTGGCAGCGGAAGAGCTGCAATTGAGTCCCAGTACCGTTACCCGTCTTATCGAAAAACTGGAAGAAAAGAAATTGGTGGTTCGTACTACAGAAGGAAAACTCACCAATATCTATCCTACTCCTAAAGCCAAAGAACTATTTCCACTAATGAAAACCTGTACCCAGGAATTTCAGGATCAGTACAACTCATTATTAGGAAAAGAAGAAAGCTCCAAGCTTGTTGGCGCTATCAACCGTATCAACGATAAACTACCCTGATTTTTTTTCTTTCATTAATTGTACATACAAATATTAAATCATGAACTACGTAATCACCGGTGGCGCAGGCCACATTTCGAAACCACTTGTGCTGGAATTATTGAAAAAAGGGCACCAGGTAACTGTGCTGGGAAGATCCGCAACCAATCTGCAGGAACTGGTTGATGCAGGAGCCAAAGCAGCCATCGGATCAGTGGAAGACCGTTCCTTTTTAACCCGGGAGTTTGCCGGAGCCGATGCTGTCTATTTAATGATTCCCCCCATAAAACAACCGGAAAACTGGAAAACAGAAATCGGAAAAATCGGAGAAAACTATGCAGCTGCCCTGAAGGAAACAGGAGTAAAATATGCCGTTTTATTAAGTAGTGTGGGGGCACATATGCCCAATGGATGCGGACCGGTAAGTGGCTTATTCCTGGCTGAACAGGCATTGGATAAAGTTCCCGGCTTAAACCTGCTGAAATTACGTCCGGGGTATTTTTATATCAATTTCCTGGGTAATATTCCGATGATCAAAACGGCACAAATTATGGGGAGTAATTTCGGAGGAACAGCAGACAAAATCATTTTATCCTCCACCGATGATATTGCAGATGCAGCAGCGGCAGCTTTGCTGAAATTAAATTTCAAAGGGTCTACTGTTCGATATCTGGTAAGTGATGAAAAGAATACTGCGGACATTGCAGCGGCGATAGGTAAAACAATTGACCAGCCTGAATTACCCTGGGTACCATTTACAGATGAGCAATTGGAACAGGGTTTATTGGCTGCCGGGCTCGCACCACAGGTTGCCAAAAATTATACAGAAATGGGCACCGCCATTCGCAGTGGGCAGATGTTTGAGGAGTATCGTACCAGCCCTGACATTCAAAAAGGAACAAGATCTTTTGATACATTTTTGCCACAATTCAAGGCGGTATATACCGCTTCGAAATAAAATGGTACAGGAGTAAAACAAGAGGCTGTCTCATCAGGACAGCCTCTTTCATTTACTTACATAACCCTTATTTCTCTCTAAGCTGAACCGATATCCTGCGATCCACCCGGCGCTCTTCATCACTGGCTGTTTCCACAACTTTAGCCAGTTCTTCTCCATATCCTTCCGCACCAACCAATTGCGGCTTATTTGCACCTTCCTTAAGAATTTCCGTTAATACAGCATCTGCTCTTTCCTGGGAAAGTTTTTTATTGTCTTCATCATTTCCAACTTTATCAGTGTATCCGCCAATTTTGATTTTGGCTGCGGGGTATGCTTTCAGAATAGCCACAATATTCCGAACCTGTGCAATACTTTCTGCTGTAAGAATTGCACTGCCTGTTTCAAAATTGAGGTTATCAAAATCAAACCACTGATCCTTACCGGCAACACAGGCTGTATCATTCAAACAGGCTACCAGTCTGTCTTCTATTCCACCTTTATAGGCATCGATTTCTGTACCGTCTACCAATTTCACTTTGAGTGCTTCTCGAATGGGAACAGAGCCCGCTGGTGTTGGATCTGGTACCGGATTCGAAATATGCTCTGTAACCGCTACTTCTTCTTTCTTCGTTCCATCACAACCTTTAAAAATATATAATAATAAAGCAACTGCTGCCAGTCCGAGTAAGATCGGCATTAACCAGGAACCTGACTTCTTAGGTTCCTCAACATAACCGGTGGCTGGTTTGGCAGGTGATCCACCAATGCCCAATAAACTGGTGAGATTCAAACCCGCAGGCATGGCGTTTAAAAAGCTCGATTTCTGGCTACTCAGCAGAGATGACAGTCCGCTGGCAGATAACCCATTTTCCACTGAGTGTTTTCCAAGAAACCCCAACACCATTGGAGCAATGGAACCCAGCAAAGATGCTGCAGAAGATCCTTTTATTCCTGCAAACTGCGCAATGGCATTGGCAATGCCACCTACCTTGTCTCCAAACAAACTACTTAGCAGACCGGGAGAACTATCCGGAATTCCACCGCCTCCCGAACTAAAGGCATTGCTCAGGTTACCGAGCATACCACTGTTCATGGCCTGTCTGGCAAGATCCATAATCATCGATGCTCCTCCCGTTTCTGCTTTTTGCGTAATGCCCAATAAACTAGCCGGTACAAGTCCGGAAACAGCTCTTCCAACAGAGGATTCCGATTCTCCTAAATAAGCGGCAGCTTTCCCTAATAAATCAGGTGTAATAAAAGATTTAGCTGCATCCAGGATGTTAAATGCCATAAAAAAAGTTTAATGGTTAAAGAAATGCAGGGGCGGATGCAGGCTAATCAGGAGCGGGGCGGAAACTGAAATTAAACTTTTCTATAATAGGAAAATCGGGATCACAGAAATTTATTCATCTGCAAAATAAGATCGGGATCAGGGCAGTTAGTCAGCCAATGTTCCCGTTCACTCAGCCGGACCACACCAGGATAATCTCCTTCATACATTCCGATATCACGGATTACCTGAAAATGCAAATGTGGTGGCCATTGACCATTTTCCCCGGGCTTACCAAAATGTGCAAACAGCTGTCCGCGATTGATGTATTGTCCGGGTGAAAGCGCCTGAATATCCGCTTTGGACAAATGACCATAGAGGGTATAAAAAGGTATGCCATCCAGTTGATGCAGTAAAATGATCGTTGCGCCGTAATCACCCAGAGAATCATTCCATCCCAAACTATGTACCATACCTCCCATAAAGGCGAATATTTCCGTTCCTGCCGGCCCCCATATATCTACTCCAATATGCAAACGCCGCGGCTCCGATCCATCATCAAACAACCCGCTCCTGCTATACATTTCTCTTAATTCGTTGTATCCGCCTATCAGGTAACGGGCATTTTTGCGAAGTCGAACCTGCTCTATATAGGGAAGAAATTCTTTCAGTCGTTCAGCCATCCCTACTGGCAGATCTCCCTCTTTGGTTAAATTCAGCGAAGCAAGCTGATCCGTACCGGGAGTAAACGAAACCACCGGATGAAATCCGGATTGATTCTTCAGAATGCAGGCAATCAGGGGATCTATCATATCCACAAAGATAACGCAACGGTTTGCTGTGGAGATCTCCAGAACAAACCGAAACCTAAATAGTATTTTTAAGTATAACCAACGATTGCTTATGCAGCTGCAAAAACCCACCCTGAGTTTCTGGCAAATAATCAATATGAATGTGGGTTTCTTCGGCATTCAGTATAGTTTCGGCTTACAGCAAACTGCTATTAATCCGCTTTATACTTTTCTCGAAGCCAAACCGGAAGAACTGCCCATTCTTAATCTGGCCGGTCCTATGACCGGACTTCTCATTCAACCCATTATTGGTGCGATGAGTGACCGCACCTGGCATCCCCGCTGGGGCAGACGAAAACCCTATTTTCTTATTGGCGCTATTGTCTGCAGCATTTGTCTCTTTGCATTTCCATTCAGCAGAGCCTTGTGGATGGCAGCCGGGCTCCTTTGGATTCTTGATGCTGCCAATAACACCGCAATGGAACCTTATCGGGCATTCATTGCCGATAAGCTACCGGCAAAACAACAGCCACTCGGCTTTTTAACCCAGAGTTTTTTCACCGGATTGGGAATAACCCTGGCCAACCTGTCTCTCGGATTTTTCAAAGACATCATCTCGGGCACTTCTCATTCAGGTATTCCCTATTGGGTTTACGGATCCTTTTTTGTTGGGGGTATCTGTTCGATCCTTTCTGTTTTGTGGTCTGTTCTAACAACACCGGAAATACCGCCAACCATCGAAGAACTGGCACATCTTAAAGCACAGAAAAAAGGGCTGCTTGAACCCTTTCGCGAAATCGGTAGTGCGCTTAAAAATATGCCACCCGTTATGTGGCAATTGGCGCTGGTTTATCTTTTTCAATGGTATGCTATGTTTTGTTACTGGCAATATGTTTCGCTTAGTATTGCGGCATCTGTTTTTAATACCGATAGCAATGGAGCTGCTTATGAAGATGCTGTTGTGCTGGCCGGACAAGTCAACGGCTTTTACAATATCGTTACTTTTTTATCAGCCTTCTTACTGGTGTGGATGGCAAAAAAAATGGGAGCCAAATGGCTCCATGTAACCTGTCTGCTGATGGCAAGTATCGCGTTATGGGCTTTTCCCCAAATAAGAGATCGTACCCTGCTTTTTCTTCCTATGGTTGGTTTTGGTATTGCCTGGGCCAGCATGATGGGTATTCCCTATGTAATGGTGGTTGGCAGCATCCCAAAAGAACGCTATGGTGTTTATATGGGCATCATTAACATGATGATTGTCATCCCTATGATTTTGCAAACACTTAGTTTTGGATGGATCTATACCAATCTCCTGGGAAGCATTCCGGGCAATGCCATCCTTTTTGCTGCGGCCCTTCTATTTTTAGCCGCGATGGCCACACTACGTATCAAACCCGCACCAGTAAGCCATGATTAATTTATCTGATTATCATCGTTCCATTGAGATCCTGCGCAAGGCTTCCACACCGCATGGATTTGTGGCCAGCCTGCAGGAGCAGGATAATTACCGAAGAATCTGGACGCGCGATGGCACCATCAACAGCCTTGCAGCATTATTAAGCGGAGAACCCGATCTGATTGAAACAGTTCAGTACACCCTGCAAACCATTTTTAAGAACCAACACCCAAGCGGATTCATGCCCTCCAATGTGAGCCCGGGTAAAGGAGTGAGTTATGGAGGCACGGTTGGCAGAGCCGATAATCCCAGTTGGGCTGTGATTGGTTTATGCCAGTATACTTTATTACAAAATGATCGTTCACTTGCACAAACCTATATACACCAGGTTGAAAAATGTTTTTCGGTTATGGATGCATGGGAATATAATGGCAAAGAACTGCTGTATGTTCCGCAAAGTGGTGATTGGGCGGATGAATACATCCAACATGGGTATATACTCTTCAATCAGCTCCTTCGTGTATGGGCACTTCGATTAGCTTCCCTTGTTTATGAAAGAGAAAACTGGTTAAGCAAGGCCAGCTCCATTAAACAGATAATTGAAATCAATTTCTGGAACCGATTGGGTAAAGGTCCGCTCTATGCACCCAATCTGAAGCACCAACTCGATGCAGCTCCTCAAGGCTATTGGCTGATGGGATTTAATCCCGCCAGAATTTACCATCAATTTGACTTGCAGGCGAACTGCCTGGCTATTTTATTGGGAATCGGAAATGCAGAAGAGAACAGAGAAGCCTTACAGTTTATGCAGGGATTAGGACTTCGAATGAATCATATGTTACCTTCTTTTTATCCGGCAATCAATTATACAGATCCCGATATGAAGGAACTTGAAAATAATTTTGCTTACAGTTTCCGCAACAAGCCGCATGAATTTCATAATGGCGGATTGTGGCCGGTTTGGAATGGTTTTTTAGCTGCAGCCGCCATGCAATCGGGAGATGCTGAATTTGCTGCCGCGGTTACAATGCAGATCGAAGCTGCCAACCAAAAGAATAATTTTCAATACAATGAATGTTTGCATGGAGAAAAAGGGGAACCTATTGGTGTACCATATTGCACCTGGAGTGCAGGCGGCCATGTACTGGCCATCAATTACCTGGAAGGGAAACGTTTGTTTATTTAAATCAGCAAGATGAAAACTAAACATGTTTTAGCTATTGGAGAAGCATTGATTGATGCTGTTTCGACAGATTTTGTAAACGATCTTTCAATGGCTTCACAATTGGAATTAAAACCAGGTGGCAGTCCGGCTAATTTCTGCCGTTTTCTGCATCAGTTGGGAACCTCTTCTCAACTGGTTGCTACGGTTGGAAAAGATGGATTTGCAGATATAATTCTGAGGGATTTAAAACAAAAACATATCGATACCAGTCTGATTAAAATTTCACCCATACATACTACCAGTTTGATTGCGGTTGGAAAAAGCAAAGGCACACCCGATTTCATTCCCTATCGGGATGCCGATATGCAGATCGGAAGAATTGATCCTGCCTGGTATACAAAAGCAGACCTCATCCATACTACTGCATTTGCCTTAAGCAAAGAACCTGCACAAACAACCATTCTGACTGCACTTCAGCGGGCCAGGCAAGCAGGAATACAACTTAGTGTGGACTGGAATTATTCAGAAAAAATCTGGGGCCCTGACAATAATTCATCCCTTATTTTTAAGGCCGTACTCTCTTTCAAACCAATCTTGAAATTCAGTCTGGATGATGCCAGCCGTTTTTTGGGTACTGAGCAAACAATAGAATCAGCTAAAGAATACCTCTCGAATTTTCCGGCGACAGTGGCCTGCCTCACCTGCGGCAGTGAAGGTGTTTGGTTTAAAACTGCAGAACAGGATTGGCAGCATCAGGGAGCTCCACCTGTGGAGGTAAAAGACAGCACAGGTGCCGGCGACAGCTTTTGGGCGGGATTTATCAACGCGTGGTTAAGAGAACTGCCAATTGAGGAAGCAATTGATCAGGCATTACATACGGCCGCACGAAGATTGAGAGGTGAATTAAGTTAAACCGGTTGTTTCAGCCAGGCAATCATGGCCAGATACACACCATTTGTCCAGCCGAACCCATCCTGTGCCTTGTATTCACCCCCACCTGCAGGCAGGGTTAAATCCACTACGTTATATTTCTCCATGAGTTTACCTGTTTCTTTATACACTTTTTCATTCAGGCGGGTCCAGCGTTGAGCAATCTCTTTTGCCAAGCCGATCTGTCCACTTCTTGCCAATCCCATTACTGCCATCCATTGAAGAGGTGCCCATCCGTTGGGAGCATCCCATTGTTCGCCGGTTGTTTGCAGACTGGTTTGTAATCCCCCGGGCTGTAATAATTTTTCCTGTACCACAACAGCTGCCTGTCTTGCAATCAAACTTAAATACCCCTGTTTATGTGAGAAAAAAACAAAGGGGAATAGCCCGGCTGGAGTAATCTGTTTGGTGAGCGTTGCTTTTTTAAAATTGTAATCGGTATAAAATTTCAATTCCCTGCTCCAGCAATATTTTTCAATAGACTGCTGTCTTTTTTCTGCAGCAGTTTCATAAAGCATGGAAATGGAATCTTCCTTTGCAATTTTATATGCTCTAGCCAAACTATTTTCCACTCCAACCAGCAAACTATTCAGATCAACGGGAATAATATCAGCTGTTTCAATTGTTGATAGTGTTTTACCATCAGGCAGCCATCGGCTGCTAAAATCCCATCCGCTGGCGGCACCTGCCCGTAAATGCTGGAATACGCTGGTTTTATTTCGGGTTGATTTTTTGGCTGTTTCGATATCCTCTTTATAACTTTCGGGCCGGGGTGTGGCGCTTTCATCCCAATAGCGATTTAATATGGATTCGTTGCCCATTGAAACCACTCGTTTAAAAGCCTGTCCTTTCTTCAGGTTGCCCGCACCTTCCATCCAATACCGGTATTCTTTTTCCATGGAAGGAAGGTATTGAAGGATAACCTGATCGCCTTTTACAGAAGCAAGCAATTCCACCATCAGGCTAAAAAAAGGAGGCTGTGAGCGACTCAGGTAATAGGTTCGGTTTCCGTTGGGAATATGGCCATAGGTATTGATCAGATAGGCAAAATTATCAATCATATTCTCCATCAATTCATATTCCCTGCTTTCTTTCAATCCAAGCAGCGTGAAATAGGAATCCCAATAATAAATTTCCCTGAAGCGACCGCCGGGTACAATATAGGGATGTGGTAAAGGCAGCAGAGAGGAGCCTTTTATTGCCGTATCTTTTTCTCTTTTCAGTACTTTCCACAGCTCCTGAATATGTTCTGTTATGGAATGATTCGGATTGGATTGAAAGACAGAAGCGGTGGAATCAGGCAGTATGAAATAATTTCTAACGAATTGCGTAAGTGAAAATTTGGTTTCCGGATTTTTCTGCGCTTTCCGATAAGCCAGTACGATTTCTTCCGGACTCATAACCGGTATGGCATCCGCAAAAGTTTTGCCGTCGGGAAATATTCTTGCCAGTTGTACATCAGAAAAAAGTTCGGCATAAAGCAAATCAGGACTTTTGGGCAAACTGTCCTGCGCCATCCCACCCATCGACAAAAGCATTCCGGCTACAATGTTTGAAATAAAACGTAGATCCATAAGCTAATTTTTACTGTTGTACAACAAAGGTCTTTTTATCCGGCCCCACCCCTGTAATGGTCAGTTTTTTCCAATGGGAAGGCAGTACTGATTTAATCTGCACAATTCCTTTGGGTGTTATTTCCAATCCGCCGAACCCCATCAGCACACTTTGTATCACACCACCTGCACCAGTTGCAAAATAAGGATTAGTTCCTCCTTTGGTTTCCGCTATAACTCTGAACGGCGGATTCAGGTTGGGTAAATAGGAGTCTTTGAACCAATGCAGGGCTTTCTCCTTATCTCCCAGGCGTGCATAGAGGGTTGTAAATACGGCTTGTGTCATTGCGGGGGTTCCTTCATCCGGCACACGTTGTTCATAATATTCAAGATCTTTCCTGATTGCTTTCGGATCTGTAATTTCCTTCAGGGGATAAGAAAGCAAATTAACATCCGCCTGTTTGATCCCTTCTCCCTTATAGCTGGCATGTTCCTGCGTTACACCATCGGGAAATTTCAGAATCGGAATATTGGAAGCAACCAATGCCCAATCTGCATTCGGTGTAATACCCAATAATTTTGCAGCTTCCGTTGCAAAACGAAGATTCGCTTTTGCCGCTGCATTGGTGAAAGCATTATTGTCGACGTTTTCTGCCCATTCATCTGCTGCTACCACATTGTTGATATTGTATTGTCCGGGACCAGCACGTTCCACCCGGCTTGCCCAGAAATCGGCCGTTTCAGAAAGTATGGGGTATCCTTTATCGCGCAACCAGTTTTTATCCTGGGTAACGCAATAATAATTCCAGGCAGCAATAGCCACACAGGCCGTTATATGATGTTCAAATGGTCCGCTTAATGCCCAAACCGGGGTTTCTTCCACACCAGAATCAGCGCTTTCCCATGGAAACATGGCGCCTTTAAATCCTTTGGAAAAAGCATTTCTCCTTGCCGCTTCCAGCCGCTGAAAACGATATTCAACCAAACTTTTTGCAATAGCAGGCTGCAGGGTCAGCAGGGCGGGGAACATCCATAATTCTGTATCCCAGAATACATGGCCATTGTATCCGAGTCCGGATAATCCCATGGGTGAAGGGGAGAAAGCTGTTCCCTCTCTTGCGAAGGAATAGAGATGATAGAGCATGCTGTGGATATCCTGTTGTGCCTGCGGATCACCTTCAATGATGATATCACTTTTCCAAAGTTCATTCCAGGCCTGTTGATGAAATTTAAGCAAGCGGTCTCTTCCTTCAAGTCGGGCATAAATAGTCAGGCGTTCGGCTTCATTCAGCGGATCATCGTGGTGCGCGGAAGTAATGGATGAACCAGCAATAGCGAACCGATAATTTTCTCCAGCTTTTAATTCTTTGCTGAATTTCATCAGGTGGCGATTATTGTCCCACATTTCATGAATCACTCTGGGTTCATGTCCATGTTTTTCTTCGAATAAAAAAGTATTGGAGGCACAGAGTAATAATTTTCCAGCCGGACTTTTAGCAGAAGAGGTCAGGAGGCTGAGCACCACATGGGGACGATCAATTTCATTGTAATAATTCTGCACATCGCGCAAAGCATCGGGTGCTTCCATAACACTGGCCATTTTAACCGAAATATTTTTCTTTGGCTGAATACTGATATCCATCAATACAGTATAAGGCAAATGACGAAGGGCAAAATAACTATATTCCACGCTGGCCTTATCTGCATAATCAAAACTTGCTGTAAATGCCCCTGCCTTCATATCAAGGGTTTGTGTAAAGTTGGAAACCTGGTGGTTATCCATGAGTTTTCCATCAATTTCAAGGGTACAGTTCAATAAATTAAAGCTGCGCAAAAAATTGCTCACCCTGCCCCGTCCATATTGGTCGTAGGCTCCGGCAAGCACTACTTCTTTCACTGTTAAGGGAGCAGCGGATGATACAAGCCCGATCATTCCATTGGCCACTGTAATTCCATAATAATCAGAGGCATCCGGATTGGAGGCGGAAAGTTTCCATGGATCGATGGTTTGTGCAGCGGTTTCTGTGATTGCCAGCAAAGAAAAAGCTACAAACGACAGATTAATAAATAGTTTCATCATATATAGCAGAATTTAGCGGCTTGCTTATTAAATTTACCAACACTATCCCAAGTAATCACCATTTATGTTAAAAGGCCGGAAGTTTATTATTATTTTATTGTTGGGTATTACCGGCCTGGTGTTATTAACATCTGTTTCAGTTCCCATTCAGTTCAGTGCTACCGCAAAAGTTCCTTATTCGCTTAACCGCACGATGGATCAGTTCCGAACAGCGGAACAACTTCGGAAATGGTTTTATCCCTTTGTAAATGCCGACAGTTCGGAGATCGGAAAACTGGATGGTGACAGATCCGGTTTGTATATGGATGGTCATGGAATTGAGCTGGTTGCGGAGCAACCCGGCCATATTGTGATGGCCATTGAAACGGATGATATTAAACGAAGGATTGATTTTGATATTTCAGCCGACCCATCTTCTAAAGGAGATTGTCTGGTTGAAGCTTCCGTTTATCGAACCATCTGGAAAAGATGGATTGATCCCGATCCGATTGATGAACAGGTGGTAACGAGTTTGAAAGAACTGGAAGCTTTCACTAATAACACACAGCGTTTTTATGGTTTTGTAATTAAAAAAGAAACCATCACCGACAGTTGTTATCTGTTTATGACTAAAACAGTTTTGCCAGAAGAAAAAGCGGCAGCAACTACCCAATTGTTTGACAGCCTGATCAATCATATAAAAAAACATCCGGTTGACTGGTCGGGCAGGCGGATTTTCTATCAGCAGGCAACTGATAGTGGCAGGATCAATATTTTTACGGGAGTAGTGGTATCCTGTTTGTTGGAAAGGCAGGCGGCTCTTGGAATCGGGCAAAAAAAATTACCCGCAGGCAAACAAATGCTGACAGCTGAATTCAAGGGGGCTTATAAAGATATTGATAAGGCCTACAAGGCATTGGATCAATACCGAAAAGATTATTCACTGGTGGGATACATGTTACCATTCGAAGATTTACTTTCACCCGGATTTGGTTTTCAACCGGAAGATAAAATACGAATTAAACTCTGTTACCCGATTTTATAAGAAAATGAAAAGAAAAAATATCCTGACGCTCACAATAATACTGGCAACAGTACTTGTTTTAATAGTGCTATTGACCAAAAATTTTCAGAGTGAAATAACTATCAATAGTCCGGTTTCTGCGGATAAAACCGCCCAACACATTCTACAGGATTCAAGCCTGACAATTAAAGAACTAAATCCATATACGTACCTTTTAAGGATTCGCAACAGGAATCAACAGGAGCAATTGGTTCGTTTACTGATTCAACCCAAGATCCAGAAACCATCTACCAGTCAGTTACGATTTCAATATTTCAAAAAAGGAATTCAATTTATCCTTCCTTCTAAAAATGATCCGGTTAACTTGTTGGCGGAAAGAATGAATTCCTACTTAATAAACACGGAATTATTATACGGCTACAAAATTGAACGCACCACCGTTCAGGACACTACCTATTTATTTAAAACCATCCTGGTTCCTACTGACAGTTTGCTATCTAAAATGAACCTGGTTTATGATTCGCTCATACAATACGCGGCAGAAAAAAAACTTAGTTATAGGGGAGTACGTATTTTTAACATTTACCGAATGGACAGCAATTATAGCCAGTTGAATGCCAGCATTTCCATTCACACGCCACTTACCGAAACGCTTCCAACAGGAATTGAATTCAAACAGATGCCCTATAAGAAAAATTTACTGGTGGCAGCATTTAAAGGTCGATTTAATCAATTGAATCTTGCATTTGAAGCACTGGAACGCTATAAAACTGATTATGATTTGGTAAACATGGCTATTCCGTATGCCGAACTTCCAGTGGATGTAACAATCCAATCAGATAACCAGGAAGTGGAACTCAGGGTTTACTATCCTTATTTTTGAGTAAGTCCTTTTATCCGGACGAGTTTTAAACTATCATTGTTACGGGCAATCAAAAAAGCAGGCTCTTTATCCAGTTGAATTTTGGAAATACGACGCAGTTCACCTTTCACTACCGGACTCCAATCAGCATAACGGAATCCTCTACCTCGCTCGTTAATCAGCACAGCCCCGGTACCGGCATCATTTCTTCCCATTTGAATGGAATTGGCATAAAAATTTGATCCAACCAACAGATCCAGCCACCCATCCTGATTAACATCAGTCAGTTCAGTGGATCGGAATGGACTAAGTTGAACTTCCCATGGAAAACTATGCCACTCAAATTTCCAGTTGCCTTTATTCAGGAGGTAACCGCTATTAAAACTGGTTGCATAAAATAGTTTTGAGTCATCCAGTTTGGATTGGTCAATTATTTCATTGATGTCTGCTTTTGCAAAATCGCCGGCGAACAGGAATTTCTTTTTCAGATAAGGTAATTGTTTTTCCAGCTCCATCTTGTTGGCGAAAATATTTTCTTTCCCTTCTATATAATAGGTAAGTATTTGTTCTTTTTTTCCGTTCGCATCAAAATCATTTACATACATTCGAACAGGTTCTTCCTTTGTTGGCTTCAGGCGGTTATTGTAGCCCTGATTCCCGGCAACCAGGTCAGGCAGTCCATCCTTATTTATATCAACCGGAATAAGAAAATTCCACCAGCCGGAATCATCCAATATTTTCCTTTTTTTAAATCCTGTTTTATTATTTTCCAACACAACCAGCCCGTCCCATTCAAGTGCTAGCAGCAAATCCTTATCGCCATCCCCATCCAGATCAAACCACTCCGCATTTTTAACAAGCCCTAAAAGACCTTTATCCGGTGCCAGCAGATCGGTTTGGTCGGAAAAATGTCCACTTCCATCATTCATAAGAAAATAGGATTTGGGAATGGTACCATAATCGTATGGAACTGATCTGGCTCCTATAAAAAGATCAATTTTCCCATCGCCATTCAAATCCGCAGCTTTTATACAGGATGCTGTGAGCAAAACAGCGTTAAAGGCATCCGGCAATAATCGCAACAAACCTTTTCCATCATTTAAATAAGCCCTCGGTAATAATTTGGAATCTTTCCCATAATACTCATTTCCTCCACTTGCAGTAACCAGGTCAGGATAGCCATCCCCATTGATATCCAGCCACACAGCATCTACTTCTTCATACATACTATCGGCTTCCAATGCAGGCTGGTGCATAGGTTTAAATTTACCGTCGGCAGATTGTAAAAGGACACTGGCTTTATTCGACTTGGAGGAACCCAAAAAAATATCTTCCGTTCCATCCCCATTAATATCTGCCACTGCCAAAGCCGGGCCTTCCGTGGATAACATAAAAGGAATCAGGGGCTCCCGATTAAACTCCACAAACGGATTTTCTTTATGAAAAAGTTTAATTCCGGATGCACTGGAAATATCTTCAACCAAAAGTTGATGCACTTTTGGCATTGCCTGCGATTTATCAAATGGAGCCCCACCTTGCTCATACCGAACTTCCATTTTTGAATTCAATTTCGGGTTGGTCAGTTTGAGACTGGTCTGGTCTGGCCAAACCAGCAGAACAGAATCCACTTTCAGTTTACCAATTCCTATATGCAGGGGCTGCTCCATAGAGGATTGAAATCCGCGAACCGGATATTTTTCATAATACAGTATGGACGAATCGGAATAAATATATACAGCAGTCCCAATGGCATTTTTATTCTGATCCGGCCCAATTAAACTGAGCTGCAGGCAGGCTGAACTGTCCATTTCCTGCTGGTTATTGCGATATACAAAAACAGGATCATCAATATTATTGGTAACAATATCAAGATCACCGTCATTATCCAGGTCTGCCACTACAGATCCATTGGAAAAACCGGGTTGATCCTTATTTACTTTGAATGCTTCTGACGAAAATTTGAAATCACCGACATTCCGAAATAAAGCATTCGGTAATTTGATTTGCGGGAATTGTTCAACCAGACTCATGTCCTCCTTCTTTAAACTGGAGGATCGTATTTTTTCCTGAATGCTTTCATTGGTAACAAAGTTCACATAATCAATATCGTTCAATCGGCGTGGAATACCATTGGAAACAAAAAGATCTTTCAATCCATCGTTATCAAAATCAGCCCAGAGTGGTGCCCAGGACCAATCGGTAGCAGCCACTCCGGCATAGAGTCCCAGTTCATTAAAAACGCCAGAACGGTTATTTTTTTGCAGGTTATTTCGGGTATACTGATAATGGTATCCATAACCGATCTTCATCATGAAGAGATTGTATTCATCCTCACCGAGAGACCGTTTTAAAATTTGCGGATCGGAAGGCAACATATCAGCTGAAATAAGATCTGGTAATCCGTCATTATTTACATCTCCCGCATCCACGCCCATGGAGAATTGACTCGTATGCTGCATCCGGCTCGTAAGTTCCTCCCTAAAACTCCCCTCCCCTGTATTGATATAGAGATAATCATTTTCATGAAAATCATTTCCGATATAAATATCGGGCCATCCGTCTGCATTCAGATCGCTGACTACGATACCCAAACCATAACCGATAACTGAACTCTCAATACCCACTTCTTTGGTTTTATCGAAATACTTTCCTGCTTCATTTACAAAAAAACGATCACCGGATTGCGGATGCATGGTACCAATAAACCGATCACGTTTTCCAAAGGTTCCATTGTGATGCACCGAGTGATTCATTAAAAAAAGGTCGAGGTCGCCATCCTGATCAAAATCAAAAAACGCAGCCTGGGTACTGAATCCGGAAAAATCCAACCCATAAGCATTCGCCTCATCCTGGTAGGTTGGGATGCCATCGTTAATACCCTGGCAAATTAATAATTGATTTTTGCCCGGCATCTGTTCATAACCCGATACGCGGCAGATATAAATATCCAGCAAACCATCGTTGTTTATATCCACCACAGACACACCAGTTGACCAGCCCTTATCATCGGGAATCAGGGCTTCTTTGGTGATGTCTTTAAATTTCAGTTCGCCCTTATTTAAATACAGCCTGTTTTGCGACTGGTTGGAGGCAAAAAACAAATCAATTAAACCGTCTTTATTGAAATCACCTGCACCAATTCCGGCACCGTTGTAGAAATACATGTAATTAAACATGTTGAATTTTGAACTGGGCGTAAGGTTGTTTGAAAAATCAAGGCCGGTACTACCGGCATCCAGTAAATCAAACTGAGCTTTTTTTTCCGTATTTCGGCAGGAAAACAATAACACCAAACAGCAGGCAGCACAAAATAAATTCTTCCTCATGAACTGTGTGGATTAATAGCTGAATAAAAGCGGTGAAGAATTATTTCGCAGTACCAGCAGTTTGATGCCCTTATTTGTTTGTATGGATTCCATATCCCGAATAGCTCCGGGCACATAAAAACCCGATTGAACCGGTGTCTGGTATTGAAATTTTCCATTTCCCTGATTCAACAATACCTGCCCAAAACTGGCATCCAACTGCCCAAATTGTGGCTGGAGGCAAAACATATTACCACCCAGTACAAGATCCTTTTTACCATCCCTGTTTAAATCAGTTACATGGATGGAATGAATGGAGGATAATTGTAATTGAAATGCAAGTGGTTCGATGGCAACTATGCCGGCTTGCCCTGTGGTAACAATACATGATTTGGTATAATTCACTTCCTTTACATCAGCACTTGAAATTATTTTTTTAGCAAACAGGTCCTGAATCGATTTATCAGCAAACTGTTCATTCCGGAGATTTTGTTTTTTTAAGGAGGGAATTTGTTCTGTCAATTCTCTTTTCATGAATACAGGAAGATCTTTTCCATTCACTGTATGGGTAATTATTTTTTCCACCATACCATTTTCTGCAAAATCGTTCAACCAGATTTTCACGGGCTTCAGGCTATCCGCTTTCAGGTAAAAATTATCTCCCAGATTCCCCATGATCAATTCATCGTATCCATCCCCGTTTAAATCTGCAGCAGCAATGGTTTGCCACCAGCCGGAATAGCCTTTAAAGAAATCAGGCATTTGCTGTAGCTGCTTATTTCTCCATTCAAAAACCAATGGATTCATCCATTCACCCACCAATACAAGTTCCTTCGATTCATCACCGGTTATATTTGCCCAAACAGCACCGGTAATCATTCCGATTTTCCGGAACGGATTTCCTTTTTCAGTCGCGTATAAACGAAATCCTCCCTTACCATCATTCAATAGCAACTGACTACTGGCTGGCTGTCCATAGAGATATGGCATGGACCGGCCACCAATAAAAATATCCAGATCACCATCGGCATCTATATCCAATGGAAGTACAACAGAACAATTGGCCTGATTTTCCGGAAGTGGTTGTGTTGATTTACTGAAATTACCTTTCCCATCATTTATAAATAAGCGATGATTTAATAAACCACTCTGACCGGTATGATTATTTCCTCCTGCGCTTATAAAAAGATCTGCATCACCATCCTGATCCGAATCAAAAAATGCCAATCCCACATCTTCCTGATTTTTAAAATCTTCAAAAACAGCTTGTGCAGACTTTCTGAAACCGGATCCTGTTTGCAGGAATAGTTGTCCTGCCTGTTTTCCCGCACCACCAATATAAACATCCTCCAGTCCGTCTCCATTTACATCGGCTTTGGCTACCTGCGGACCTTCTCTGGAAGTCATCCATAGAATATTCCGTTCGTTATAAAAATCGATGTAATCGTCTTCGGTATGTTTTTCAAAAAGCGTCGAATCGGAAAATGCTAATAAAGTTGTGGCAGATTTAGTTGTTGGCTCTATTTTATTTAATGAAGGTTCCCGATGGATGACATGTTGCTTATTAGGTTCCAACTCTTTTATCAACTGACGGAATCCGCCAGGCCATATAACAATAGCGGAATCTATAGATTTTGCTCCCAGTCCAAAATGCAGGTTATAATCAACCGATGATTGAAACCCCCTGGAGGGCACAAGTTCACGCATTTGCTTTTCCTCTCCCTGAAAGAGCATAACCTTCGCACCAATTGCATTTCTATTTAAGCCCGAATCAATCAGTTTAAAACTGATGAAGGGCTGATTCTGTTGCTCGCGTACATTATTGCGATAAATAAATGCGGGCTGATTTACATTGTTTACGATCAGATCCAGATCGCCGTCATTATCCAGGTCAGCATATGCTGCACCATTGGAAAAGGAAGGTGTTGCGAGGCCCCATGCCGCTTCTACTTCTTCAAATTTCCAATCCCCTGCATTGCGGAACATTTTATTTGAGATGGGATTAGAAGGCATTTTTTCGATGATCTGATCCACTTCTTCTTTTTGTCCGGTCATGACCATATTCTGGATCACTTCATTGGCGAAAAAGTTGATAAAATCCTGATCAGTTACATCCCGGAAGATTCCGTTGCATACATAGAGGTCCTGTTTACCATCGTTGTCGGCATCAAATAATAATCCACCCCAGCTCCAGTCGGAAGCCGCTACTCCGCTATAAAAAGCGGTTTCCAAAAACTTTCCATCGCCATTATTCACCTGCAGGGTATTCTGCATATATTGATTATAAAAACCGGAACGTTGTTTCAACAATTGCACTTCAATTTGTTCGAAGGAGGTAGTGGTTTTGAGGCGATATTCATCCCGGGGAAGCATTTCGGTGACAAAAATATCAGGCAGTCCGTCGTTGTTGATATCACCCATATCGGCGCCCATGGAGGAGTGGCTGATATGTTGCATTCTTTTCTCGAGTTCTTCAGTGAAACCACCTTTTTGATTATTGATGTATAAATAATCGCGTTCAAAAAAATCATTGGAAACATAGATATCCGGATAATGATCGCCATTGATATCTCCTACGGTAACACCCAAACCAAAACTGATCAGACTGCCATAAATTCCGGCGCTTTCACTAACATCTACAAATTTGCCACCATCATTTCTAAGCAGGAAGGAACCACCGCCTTTCAGGAATTCAGCTACAGGCCAGTCTTTTGCACGGAGTTCACGCTTATTGGAATAGTTCAGGGTGTTAACCGGAATAAAGCTATTGTTGAGGATAAAACAATCCAGATCTCCATCCAGATCATAATCGAAAAAGGCAGCGTGGGTCGAATATCCATCGTTATCCAGGCCATAAACTTTGGCAGCTTCTTCGAATTTAAGATTTCCTTTATTGATGAACAGCGCATTCTCCTGTCGCATGCCCTTTTGATAACCGGCATTACAGATATAAATATCCAGTAAACCATCTGCATTGATATCCACCATCACCACACCGGTACTCCATTTTCCTTTTTCTGCAATACCGGCTGTGGTGGTAATATCTTCAAATTCCCAATTTCCTTTATTCAGGTAAAGTTTGTTTTCACCCATATTTGAAGTAAATACAAGATCAACCAATCCATCATTATTGATATCACCAACAGCACAACCACCACCATTATAAAAATTGCGATAGCTGAATATATTAAAGTCCTTGGTATCGGCAACTGTGTTAATGAAATCTACGCCGGTATTTCCCATCAGGGTAAATGCTGTCTTCTCTTTTTTTTCTGAGCTGCAGGAAGTGAGAACCAGTAAAAGCAGCGCGCCAAAGATCCATTTTTGCATAGTCGAATTTCTATAAATGATAAGAGGTCATTATTGCTAATGACCTCCTATTACTGCAATATACTAAAAATTAATAGCCGGGATTCTGTGTCAGATTTGGATTAGCAGCCAATGAACGGTTGGGAATCGGGAAGATCAGGCGCTCCGGACCGGAAGCTGCTTTTTCCTGCCAGGTTCCGAGGAATTTACCAAAGCGGATCAGGTCATTTCTTCTCCAGCCTTCGTAATAAAGTTCCCTGCCTCTTTCATCCAGCAACTGATCCAGATTCACTGAACCCAATGCTGTTGCACCCCGTTTGGTTCGGATGGAGTTTACAATACTTAATGCATCGCCACTGGTACGAAGCAGGGCTTCGGCTTTCATCAGCAATACATCAGAGTAACGCAGGTAAACCAGGTCATTGTCCACATTATCACCATTATTATAATCCACCGGATATTTCACTACACGGATACCGGTAATTTCCAGGTTATTTTCAGTTTCTTTGATTTTTACTTCACGTGTGAAAGACAGGTTATTCCCTCTTCTGTCTTTTAATGCCACGCCATTCTGGTTGAACTGCTGGCCTTCCAGAAATCCTACTCTTAATCCTGATACATTTGTTACACCAGGATATGCCATACCCCGACGGGTATCTTCTTCTTCGAATTTGTCGTAAAAATCAGAGAGCGTTGAAAATCCATTCCAGCCACTTGGATTGTTGTTATAATGCAAGTGAGCAAACCAATGGAAACGAACACCACCACTGCTGTTGCCTCCACGGTTTTCAGCGGTCCAGATATTCTCGGTTGACAGGTCATCGTTATTGGGAGCAAAGTTGTCAAAGAAATTATCGTTCAATGTATACTTACCACTATTGATGATTTCATCAGCCAGATCAATAACCTCCTGCATATCGCTGGCATCAAAAGTGGGATTCGCTCTGTCAGCGTATACGCCTTTGTTCAGGTAACATTTCATTAGCAAGGCCTTTGCAGCATCTTTATTGGCTTTATATTCGGGACCATCAGGAAGATTAGGCAGAATTTCCGTTAATTCTGACATGATGTATTCTAATGCGGCTGTTCCTTTTCGGATTTGTGGAAGATCTTCCAGTGTACCATTTACTTCCCTGTATGGAACCTGATCCCATCCATCAAGCAAGGTGAACATAGCAAATGCTCTTAAAAACCTTGCTTCAGCAGCAGGCCCCGGTGGAGGATTGAATTTAAGCATATCGGTACTTGCAAAAACGATCCTGCCAAGATCCCGGTAAGTATCCGCCAGGAATGCATGATCTGCATTCCATTGATGGGTATGTAATACACGCCATACGCCGTTATCATCCCAGTCTCCACCACGTGTTGGCCCGATTACTTCATCGGTTGTGTGTTCCATAGCTGCCCATACCCTGGACTGATCCTGGTAGGGCAGGCGGGTTGACAAATAAACCCCTTCGAGTAATGCAGTTGGATCAGGATTAGCATTACTACCACCAAAATATACTTCTGCTTCCTCTCCTGTGATGGCAGAATCAACAGGCTCTTCCAATTTTGTACAACCGGCTAAGGAAGAGATCAATACTGCACTTAGAATTATTTTATATTTCATATAGCTCAAATTTGATTGAGTTAGAAAGAAAAGTTTATACCAAAAATGAAGTTTCGCGCAGTTGGATACGGAATGTATTCAATTCCAAAAGAAGGACGACCACCTACATTTTTATCCACGTTCACTTCAGGATCAAATCCGGAAAATCCGGTAATAACAAAGAGGTTCTGTCCGGTCAGGAACAGGTTCGCATTTTTTATTACGGTTCCCAGATCACCCAGATTATAGCTCAGGGTTGCATTGGTTAGTTTCATATAGTCGCCTGATTCCAGGTAACGGGTAGAAGCGGTAATAGGGCTCGATAAAGCTTCGCTTGGATTCAGCTCCATCAGTGCTTTTGCAATATTCCGGGTTCCCAGGTTATTGATAGGCAATACGGTATTGGCGGTATTATTATATACCTGGTGTCCGAATGCGCCGTTCATACTGATTTCCAGATTGAATTTTTTGTATCCAACATTAGTAGTTAAACCTAAGAGGTAATCAGGATTGGGATCACCAATAAAATACAATGCAGCATCACCTCCTACAAAGGTAGCCTGACCATTTCTGTCGATTCCGCTGAAATCTCTCAGATAATAAGAATGAAGCGGTCTGTTGTTTACAAATCGTTGAATATTGGTTCCGGAAATACCCTGGCCACTCAAACCTCCGGTAGGAATAACCAGAATTCCAAAATCTCTCAATTCATTTTTAAGATAGGTTCCATTTACACCAATATCCCAGGAAAAGTTGCTGTTTTTTACTACCTGATAGTTTACAAACAATTCAACCCCGGCATTTAAAATTTCACCTGGGAGATTTAACCAGGTAGTTGGTGAACCAACTGGAACTGGGTCCGGCTGATCACGGTCAAAAATGATATCCTTTGTTTTCTTATTAAAATAATCGATCGAACCTATTAGTCTTCCTTTGGCTACAGAGAAATCCAGACCAATGTTGATGGTAGTGGAAGTTTCCCATCTCAGATCGTTGTTAATAATGGTAGCCAGACCAAAACTTTGCTGACCTGCTATATAAGTTTCCTGAGAGGCAAAGGCGGGAAATTCCTGGTTACCGGTTTGACCCCAGCTTGCTCTTAGTTTCAACTGATCAAAAATGGACTGATCTGCCATGAAGGCTTCATTGTGCACATTCCAGGCAAGCGCTAAAGACGGAAAATAACCGTATTTATTGTTCTCACCAAACTTGCTGGAACCATCTGCCCGGAAGGTACCGGTGAAAATATAGCGGTCTTTGTAGTTCAGGACAGCTCTGGCAAAATAAGATTGTAATTCTGTAGTCTGATCAAATGATGAAATCTGCCTGGAACCCTGTGTAGTGTACTGCAGATAATTATAATAAGGAGTGCTTACATTGGCAAAATCCTGTCCGAACACATTATTACCCAGGTAGCGGAATTTCATAAATTCATAACCACCCAGTGCAGTAATGGTAATATTATCGCCTATTTCCTTGATATAATTTAATGTGTGTGTCATCTGAGTTGTGGTCAGCGTACCATTGGCCTGGTTGGCCAATCCACGGTTCTGAATATTTTCCAGATTCAGATAACTGCGGATCTGGTTTTTTCTGGTACTAACCTGGTGATTGATACTATAGAGGAAGCGATAATCCAGTCCTTTTGCGATATTGTAAGAAGGCGCAACATAAGCCAGCACGTTTGTAGTATTGGAAATATCATCCCATGCTGCTGACATCACCAATGGATTGATTGATGTATTACCAAATTGGGGAATCAAATAAAGAGAATCAACACCGTTGGATCCACGAAAACGGAATGGATGGGTTGGGTTCCATTGCAAAGCCTGTCCAACAATACTTCCGGTAAATCCCGCATCATTTGAAATAGGCGCTGCATTTTCGGTATTATGACCAACCGTTACGTTGAAATCAAGTCCCAGTCTTCTGTTTTCCAAAAATTTAAATGAACCGTTAATACCAGCTGTATATTTTTTAAAATCGGATTTAAGAATGATACCTTCCTGATTAAGATAACTGGCAGAGATCCGGTACTTGCCATTTTCATTGCCACCTGATACGCCAATACTGTAGTTCTGCGTCAGGGCATTTCTGGTGATGGCATCCATGGCGTCAACATTATCGCCATAATCACCCGATGTTAGTCCATATTTATCCAACGCAGCACGGTATTCATTTCCATCCAGCACTTCAATTTGTCGCATCATGCTGCTGATACCAACTGAGGCATTCACATCAACACGTTGTCCGGTTGCTCCTTTTTTGGTAGTGATCAGGATTACTCCATTGGCACCACGTGATCCATAAATAGCAGCAGCAGAGGCATCTTTCAACACTTCCATGGAAAGTATGTCATTGTTGTTGATAAAGTTCAGCGGGTTACTTCCTGGGATGGTACCTACACCACCGGCATTGATTCCCGGCCTTGCAGTACGGCCATCCAGCGCAACCCCATCAATTACATAAAGCGGCTGGTTTCCTGAACGGATGGATGAGTTACCCCGAATCCGCACGGTAGTAGCGGCTCCCGGTGCGCCCGAGTTGTTCATAATCTGAACACCGGCTACCTTGCCCTGCAACAACTGATCCGGAGCAGTTACTACTCCCTTGTTAAAATCTTTCGCCTTCACCGACGCAACAGCACCGGTAAGGTCTTTTTTACGTGATGTTCCATAACCAACCACCACCACTTCATTTAAGTCGGAATTGGAAGCAGTAAGGGTAACAGAAACAACATCTCCGGTGATGGCAACTTCCCGGGTGCCAAATCCTATGGATGAAATTACCAGGGTTTTGGCATCAGCGGGTACACCGGGCAAACGAAAACTACCATCCGCTTCAGTAGAAGACGCTATGGTGGTGCCTTTTACGGTTACAGTAGCACCAATAATAGGTGCACCATCCTTGGAATCCGTGATTTTTCCTGTGAGAACGCGTTCCTGGGCCTGAATAGAGGAGCCGAGGAAGATACATAGTAAGAAGACGGAGAGCCTCCCTACCCATCGTGGCAATGCAACAGTCATAGTTGTTGAGTTTTGGTTTTCGTGACGGTTTTTATATTGATTTTATATAAAACATGTTTAAACCACACTACCCAAATCCCGGGTACTAACCGGTATTTTATAGGCAATCAAGACAAGCTTAATGCTGCGTGAGGAATCGTTTTAACTCACTCAGCATCAACCAGCAATCAAATTCGAACTTTTTATCAAGAGTTTTTTACCTTTTGATCAGCAAACGGTTTCGCAAACGTTTGTTGTGTACAAGTTACATATTGATCTAAAATTAACAAGTTTTTATTAAATAATAACATTTTTTGTGGCGAGAGTAACAATTAAAGATTTGGCGGGAAAGCTGAATATCAATCCGTCTACCGTATCCAGAGCCCTGCGAGATCATCCCGATGTCAGCCCGAGCATGCGGGAGAATATCAAACAGCTGGCTGAGAAAATGGGCTATAAACCCAACCATATGGCGATTAACCTCCGCCGGGGCAGCAGCCATACCATTGGCCTGATCATCCCTGAAATTGCCCCGTTTTTCTTTCCTTCTCTCATAAAAGCCGTGGAAGAAGCGACCCATGCCCGGGGATACAACCTCCTGGTCCTGCATTCCAACGACAGCATCGACCGGGAAATCGAGAACGCTGAAATCTGCGCCAATATGGGGGTAGACGGCATATTGGTATCCTTATCGCGCCAAAGCCATGATATTGAACACTTCCAGGAATTGATGGCAGCGGGGATCCCGATCGTGTTTTTCGATAAAGTAATCCACAACTCCCTGGCCCATCAGGTGGTAATGCCCGGAAAAGAAGCTGCCGCACTGGCGGTCAGTACCCTCAGCAGGTCTGTTCCGTTTGGTTCCCGGATCATGGGATTTTTTGCCGATACCCGGCTATCAATCACCGAAGACCGGATGGAAGGCTTTAAAGACGCACTCAACCAACTAAATTGGCCACTGGAAGCCGTGGAACTGGTGATTTCGGACGATCCGGTGGCGGCAAAATCGGCCTTTCTTACTGCCTGGCAGGCTGACCATCAACCGGCAGCCGTATTTGTTATGAGCGATGAACTGCTTTCCGGCATCATTCAGGGCATCTATCAGGAAAATATCCGGATTCCTGAGGACCTTTTTCTCGTTGGGATTAGCGATGGCGAATTACCCAACTACCTGCCTTTCTCCTTTCCTTATGTGCATACCTCCGGATTTGATATGGGAACCACTGCAGCCGGACTCCTATTTCAGCTCATCCGGAAACTACCGATAGCAGCGGAAACGCATTATATGGAGATCGGACTGGTTAATTCGCGATGAGCAGGTCGTTGATCAGCCTGCTCTAACAGCGTTTCAATCGATACCTGTGCCAGGAGCCTATCCTCCAATACATTGGCGAAGGTGTCGAGGTAAAGTATTACATCCTCCCGCTGGTTACGTTTAAGCCAGCGGAATCCACCCGGCAGTGCATTCAGTACCTCCCGGTCTTCCAGGTATTCTATATTATGGATATCCGTTGGAGTAAGGCCCAATTCCATCAGTTTGGTCATCATGAGTCCCAAAGGCACATGGGTGACCGAACAATATTCCTCCGCAATTTCTGTCCACTCCCCTATTCCACTGTGCGCGTACTGCAGAATCTCTTCTTTGCTGAGTTTGGTCACCACCTGCAGCAGGTTACCGCAATTGCATCCGCCATGATGTCCCCAGGCATAATACGCACCATTCCGAAGATTAGTGGCTGTTTGCCTTAGTGCTTCGATCAGTTCCAGTCGGGCTGTTGCCATAGTAAGTTCGTTTAGGTGAATTTCCGACGATTCTACTGTTCTTAAAAGCTTTGTTTAAACATGGGGCGGGTGCGATGGATCCATCCTTAACTTTAAGGCACTAAACAGTTGTAGCATGAAACATATTTTCAAAGGGCTGCTGGCCCTTTTATTTTCAACGGGACTCCAGGCACAGGAAGCACCACTCTGGATGCGATACCCTGCTATCAGTCCGGATGGCAAAACCATTGCCTTCGGTTATAAGGGTGATATCTACCGGGTGGATGCAGCCGGTGGGGTAGCCATCCCCCTAACCATTCATGAGGCACAGGATATGATGCCGGTTTGGAGCCGCGATGGTAAAAGCCTCGCCTTTGCATCTGACCGTTATGGGAATTTCGATGTATTTGTAATGCCCGCAACCGGTGGTACGCCGGCACGGTTAACCCACCACAGTTCACCGGATTTCCCCTTCGATTTTTCGCCCGATAACCAGCAGGTGATCTTTGGAAGCTCCCGGAATATTCCCGAAAAGAATATCCGGTTTTATAGTCCTAGATTGTTTCAGAATTTATATTCCGTTTCGGTTGTTGGTGGCCGTAATATCCTGCTGAGTTCAGCGGGAATGGATCTTGCCCGGTATAACAGCAAGGGTACGCAAATCGTTTTTCAGGATCGCAAGGGCTATGAAGATGCCTGGCGCAAACACCATAATTCATCTGTTACCCGTGATATCTGGCTGATGGAAACCTCCTCTAATACTTTTCGGAAAATCTCCGGGTATGAAGGCGAGGATCGGGAGCCTGTTTTCAGTGGCGATGATCAGTTCATTTATTACCTGAGTGAAAAAAACGGCAATCAGAATATTTATAAAGCGCCGGTATTGAATCGTATGGCTGAACAGCAATTGACTAAACTCGACCGGCATCCGGTTCGGCACCTGACTGCCAGCAAGGATAATACTCTTTGTTATACCTATAACGGAGAAGTTTACACACTGAAAGAGGGTGGACAACCGAAAAAATTATCGGTTCAGATTTTTAATGATGGCAGAGCCGGTGTAACAAAAAATGTTTCCATCAATGGAAATGTAACACAGTTTGAATTGTCGCCCAATGGGAAGGAGATCGCCTTTGTTACCCGCGGCGAAATCTTTGTTACCAGTGTGGAAGGCAAACAAACCAAACGCATTACCAATACACCACAGCAGGAACGTATGGTGAAATGGAATCCGGATGGAAAAAGCCTGGTATATGCAGCTGAACGAAATGATAACTGGGATATTTATGAAGCCTCCATTGCACGTGCAGAGGAGCCCTATTTTTATGCCGCCACGGTTATCAATGAAAAACCGCTGATTGCTACGGCAGAGGAAGAATACCAGGCGAAGTTTTCACCTGATGGAAAGGAGATCGCGTATGTGGCGGAACGTAATCAGTTGAAAGTTTATAATCTGGCTACAAAGAAAACCCTCACGCTGTTGCCAACCGGACACAACTATTCCTATGCAGATGGCGATTGGGATTTTAATTGGAGTCCGGATGGTCAGTGGATTATTTGTGACGATAGTGAAGGCAGCATGTTCCTGGGAAATATGGCTATGATTAAGGCGGATGGCAGCACAGGTATTGATCATCCCATGCGCAGTGGTTTTGGGCAGAATAACATGAAATGGGGTATGGATGGCAAAGTGGTACTTTGGACCAGTGCGCGTGAGGGAAGAAAATCATTGGCCAATCAGGGAAGCCGGGAAGTGGATATTTATGCAGGCTTTCTTGATCAGGATCTGTATGATAAGTTTAAGCTGAGTAAGGAGGAGTATGCATTGTTGGAGGAAAAGGAGAAGAAGGGGGAAAAGGAGACAAAGGAGAAAGAGGAGAAAGAGGGAAAAAAGGAGGAAAAGGGGAAAGAGGTGAAAGAGGTGAAAAAGTGGAGTCCGTTGGTGGAGAATTTGGAGAACAGGGTGGCTAAGCTTACCATTAATTCCAGTTCTATTGCAGATTATGCGGTGAATAAGGATGGATCAAAAATTTATTACCTGGCTGCTTTTGAGAAGGGCTATGATTTATGGGTTACTGAACCACGCACCCGAGAAACAAAAATTCTGGCCAAACTTGGTGGCACACCAAGCGGCATTGAAATGAGCAAAGATGGCAAGAGTCTTTTTGTTACCAATCGCGGATCATTGGTGAAGATTGATGAAGCGGGCAAGATCAGTCCGGTGGCTATTGATGGAGAGATGGTATTGAATGCTTCCGCTGAACGCGATTATATTTTTGATCATGCCTGGAGACAGGTGCAGAAAAAATTTTATGATCCCAAACTACATGGACTGGATTGGGATGGATTGAAAAAAGACTATGCGCGTTTTCTGCCGCATATCAGTAACAACTACGATTTCCAGGAACTGCTGAGTGAATTGCTGGGTGAATTGAATGCTTCTCATACAGGAGGTCGTTATAGTCCGCAGATGCAGAATCCGGATGCTACTGCTGCACTCGGCTTACTCTATGATGAGAGTAAGGGAGGCAATGGATTGCTCGTTACCGAAGTAATTGAAGGTGGTCCTTTGGATCGTGCGGAAAGCAAAGTGAAAGCGGGCGTGGTTATTGAGAAAATTAATGGGGTGGCAATTGGTCAGGAGAACGATTGGACAGCGTTGTTGAATCGCAAAGCTGATAAAAATACCTTATTGAGTTTATATGATCCGATTTCAGGCAAACGCTGGGAGGAAGCCACCAAACCTATCTCCTTTCAGGACGAAGCTTCGCTGATGTACAAACGCTGGGTTAAGAAGATGGATGCAATGGTACACAAACTAAGTGATGGAAAAGTTGGTTATGTACATGTGCAGGGTATGAATGATGGAAGTTTCCGTTCCACGTTTGATGTGGTAATGGGAAAGAATTTTGATAAGGAAGCATTGATTGTAGATACCCGTTTCAATGGCGGTGGCTGGTTACACGATGATCTGCTGAATTTCTTAAGCGCCAAACGCTACCTCGATTTTGCACCACAGGGCAACAAGCTGAAAGACGGAGAACCAATGGGGCGCTGGAGCAAACCCAGTTGTGTGGTGATGAGCGAAAGCAATTATTCCGATGCCTTTATTTTCCCCTATGTGTACAAGCAGCAGGGTGTGGGCAAGCTGATCGGGATGCCGGTACCTGGCACTGGAACGGCCGTTTGGTGGGAGCAGCAAATTGATCCCACCATCGTATTTGGTATTCCGATGATTGCGACAATTGGTAAGGAAGGAAGACCTACGGAGAACCTGCAATTGGAGCCGGATATTCGGGTACCCTTGTCGTACGAGGATTTCCTGAATGGAAAAGATGCGCAGATTGAGGCTGCGGTAAAGGAGATGTTGAAGACGATAAAGGAGAAGAAAGGCTTTTAGGAAGTGGGAACTAGGAAGTGGGAACTAGGAACTAGGAAGTGGGAAGTGGGAAGTGGGAAAGTCCTAATGGAAAGATAAAAATGAGGGGTGGCGAACGAATTTGGCAGATTACTTCGTTAGTTTGGACAGAGAAATAGTCCAGCATGAAGAACTCCTCCGAATTGAATCGCCGCCCTTTTTTATTGTTCAGCTTTATTTTCCTCCTGTTAATTACGGGCACATTGAGTGCCGGGGCACAGACGATCACCGGAGTCTGGAGGGGTAAGATCAAGGGATCGCAGGCGGAAGTTAAGATTGTGAAATCGGGCGATCAGCTGGTTGGAGTGGCCTATTATTACCAGAAGAAAAACAAATACAAGCGCTATAGTTTGCGGGGGCATTTCGACCCCAATACCAATTCGGTGATTTGGTGGGATGAGGTGCTGTTGGATGATTATGGAACCGGTGGCATCATGCAAATTCGTCCCGATGCCGGTGCGCAGCTGATGGTGGCAGATTTTAATTGTCCGGGTGGAGAGGAAATGTACCTCGACGGAACCAGTTCCAGCCGCGATGCCAAAAACAGTAAAAACGGGGAAGTTCATCTTCAGAAAATGGAGCAACCCATCTTTAATGACGAATGGGATTTTATCATCGATAATTATTTTGTGGGAGGCAATGATCCGATCCTGATTGATAGCATTTCACAAATCACTTCCCGCGCCAATTTCCCGGAAGAAAAGGACATGAAACAGACAATGGTGATTGTTGCGCCGGAAAGAACTGATCCTGCACCGGCTATAACTGCTGCAACTGCTCCGGTAGCATCAGTGCCGGCACCTGTAGCTGCTGCCCCTGCGGATCCGGCGGAGAAAAAATTCAGCACGCGTAAAAATGTTTTGCAAACGGTTATTCCAATTACAGCAAAAACCATCGAACTGCGCTTTTATGATAATGCTCAGGTGGATGGTGATTCCATTGCACTTTTCCTGAATGGGAAACTCCTGTTCAAAAATATTCGTCTAACAGAGCAGGCTTACACGGTAAAACTAAATGCGGCTGATCTTCAGGCCGACAATGAATTGGTAATGGTGGCCGAAAACCTGGGTAGTATTCCGCCCAACACCTCTTTCATGGTAGCCATTGTAGGCGATAAACGATACGAAGCGCGGTTGTTTGCCAATGAGCAAAGCAGTGCCATGATAAGGCTGGTGAATCCTGAATTATTGAAGGAGTAATCAAACTAATAAAAAATGAAAAAATCCATTTTACTGCTTTTCTGTCTGGCAGCTGTTTCAACCAGTTTATTTGCTCAGAAAATTTTTGTGATAACGGGCCAGCTGAGTGGCGTCAAAGATGGTACGGAAATTACGCTGATGAAAGATTATGGATCAGTTTTGAGCCAGGTTGCAAAGGACAGTGTGGTGAATGGTCGTTTTCGTTTTGAATATGATCCGCAGAATGAAAATTTAGAAAATTATTCCATCAGTTGTTATGGCGATGGATTTCCTTCTTTGGGATTGAAATTGTGGACGAAAGCGGGACATACCATTCACATCAAAGGAGAAAATACTCTTATTTATACCTGGGAGGTGATCAGCGATATTCCGGAGCAAAAAGAATGGGCCTATTTTGTAAATGAGAATAGCGGTTTATGGAATAAGTTTCAACAGCTTTCCATAAAAAGGAGCAGCATAATCAAGCTACGTAACGAAGCTGCACAGCTCACAGAAGAAGAAAAAAAAGCTGCAAAAAAGCAGATTGATTCAATAGACCAGCTATCAGACAACTACCAATATGAAATATATAAAAACAATCTCGCTCTTCTGGATAAATCAACAATAACTTCGGTTCGCCTTGAGATTTTGCGTGGTATAGCCAATCTGATTAAATGGAACGATAAAGAAGAATTCAGGGCTCCTGTTAAGAAAATCTATGAGCGCTTAGATCCGAAATTAAAGAACAGTCCGGATGGAGAAATGGTAGGTCTCATACTGTATCCACCACATATTGCAAAAATTGGCGAGCCGATGTATGATACTTTGCTGACCGATCTGAATGGCAACTCGTATCATCTGGCTGATTTCAAGGGAAAGTATATCTTATTGGATTTCTGGAGTTTTGGATGTGGTCCCTGTCATGCATCCGTACCGGAAATGAAAGAAATCTCGGAAGCATTCAAAGACAAATTAGCTGTGGTCAGTTTAACCAGCGACAATAAGGAAATGTGGAAAAAAGCATCCGATTATTTTAAAATGACCTGGAACAATCTCAGTGATGGAAAAGAAAACAGGGGGATTTATGCGAAATACGGTGTTTCAGGGATTCCCAATTATGTATTGATTAGTCCGGATGGCATTATAAAAGACAGCTGGACGGGTTATGGCAAAGGCAGTTTAAAGACCAAAATAAAGGATCTGACTGGTCTAACCGTAAATTAAATACGTATAGCAGCTTAATTTTTGAGGCGATTATTCCCTTTTGAGGCGATTTTGAGTCGATTATTTACACAGCTGAGCAGATTATTCCCTGTTCTGAGTCAATTTTAACCCCGCCTGATTTATAGTTTATCGAGCAATTTGTAGGTAGTAGCCGGGCCTTTCCCAATGGATAGGAGGATGCCTTGTTTAACAAGGTTGGCCAGATCGCGGGTGGCGGTGGGTCTGGATACGTTGGTTACCTGCATATAAAGTGCGTTATTAATTTCTCCATAGATCAGCAGGAATTTCAGGGCTGCTGCCTGCCGGTCAGACAACTGGTAGTTTTGGTTGTATTGATTGACCAGTTCAGTTGCCTTGTCTCTGGAGAGGATATAGGCTTGTTCATTTAAAATCTCCGATACCAATACATTAAACGGGTTCCGGTCTTTCAGCTTTTTATTCGCTTTCATACGTTTTAAAAGAGCCGCTTTCAGGTCGGGATCCCTATAGTCAAGCTTTGCAGTCTGTACGGCCCTTTTAAACAGAGTATTATTGGCTTTTTGATCTGAAGAGCGCTCTACCCTGCTCATATCGGGGTATTTACTGACAATTGTTTTGCCACGTACCACCCGAAATACCATAAACTTCCCAATCTTCCCCTGGAAGTTGTGGAATAGCAAATTGTTTTCTACGATAGCCATAAATTTAATTTTATCTAATATAAGAAATTATTTATTCATACGCAATTATTACAGTATGTCTACGTATATCCTTCGTATTAAGCTATATATACACATAGTTATCAGTGCTTTAGCCTATAACCTAATTGAATCAATTGAATCAGGAATAATAAATAATTAGGGGGATCTGTTACTTTATTCTATGCAAGAGAATTTCTATATTGTTAGGATAAACGAAATTTTCTAATTAGATGAATACGGATAATTTTAAATAAAAAGGTGCTCTCTACAAATAATTGTATTCGCTGGAGTTCTATTCAGTTGCAAGGATAGTGATATTAAATCCGTAAATATAAAAAGCAATACTGAACATTTTGTTACTGATGATGCAGATATCGATTTTAAGACATTTATTGTAAAATTCAGCAAAGATTCTCTATTTCAAATAAGCCGGATTAAATTTCCACTAATCGTAAAGGAATTAGAATTAAGTGATTCCTCCTACTATCTCGAGGAGAAAATTAATATAACTGACCATAGGAATATGGACTTTTCTCAACAACATACTGAAAGTGGCCAATCCGGTTATACACTGGAATATAAAATAGATAATAACAAAGCAAAAATTGAGTTACGTGGAATTAATAATGGGCTAATAACCGACTATTATTTCGAAAAGATAAAGGGGAGATGGACATTTCTATCCTATGTGGACAGTTCTACTTAAAACACTTATCGAATGAAATTTGCACTTTCCACTATATTCCTGTTTGAAACAAGTATTTCCTATGGACAACTGATAAACAATCCAAATAAAACAGAAGGGGGGTAAAAAACAGGGGCTCTGGATGGAATTTTCATATCTGGATTCTATGGATATTAATGGCAGGTCTAGAATTATACGTGGACAAAAAGATTTACCTGTAACAATGATATCGGAAGGGTATTACCTGAATGGTGAAAAGTCTGGCAGTTGGAAAACTTATTGGATTGACCGGTATGTAGATTCCAATAGAACAATTCACAGAAAAGGTATTTTAAATGAATTCATTGAATATGATCAAAATTCAATGAATGGTATTTATGTTTCTTATTATAAATCAGGCGGAATAAGGTTGCTAGGTCATTATAAAAAAATTGATTCCTTATCTGTGGACACCATACGTTTCATTGATCAGGTTTCAGAATTAGAAAAAGACACAATCATTAGATCCAATTTTTCCTCAAAAATGGTTGGCAACTGGTATGAATTTAATAAATCCGGTAGTCTAATCAAGACAATTAAGTTCAGCGATTAATCCGAAACTAGAATTTATTCCAAAATCGCCTGCATAGTTTTTAAGCAAACCAATCTTTGATAAGGTTTCACTCACCTGATCTTTTGACAGTGGCGGATTTTTAAGAGCTTTAACCAGCGTATCAAAAGCCTTCAGCACTTTAGTTTTGTCCGCACTTAATAAGGAGTAAATAAAATCATCGGCATTTATAATCTCAACATCAAATGGTTTTATTATGCTTACAGGAAAATCTTTCCGGTTTTCAGTAACAATCATTGTGGCGCCAGCTTTAATAGCAGCAGCCAGCACATGTCTGTCGTTTACATCGGGCAAATAAAGTGTTGGTATAATGCTTTAATATCCTATTACAAGCGCACCTGGAAATGCATTATCCATTAAACGGCAAGTTCTTTGTAATTGGAAAAGCTTTAAGTCCGGGCGATTCTTCAATAGATTTCTCGTCCATTCTTCATGGATTTCAACTGTCCATTTTGGTTTAAACAAGTTGACCTGTGCAAGACGCAAAAGAAAATCAGGCAATGGAGCGGTATAGAGCACATTCGCGTCCAATACCGCAATAGGTAATGCAGTATCATTCATTTCAATAACCCATCTTTAGATCCTGGGCCTGGGAAGCAAGTGCATCCAAATTATCAGCTCTGACTTTTTTCATTTTTTGCTGATAAGCCAACACATCTTTTAGTTGAATCCTCCGATGAGTACCTACTTTTTTATAAGGGATTTCACCTCTTTCCAATAAGCTCACTATATGCGGCCGCGAGCTGCCTACTATTTCTGCAGCCTGTTGCGTACTGAGTTCCGCATTACTGTCTGAGAGTAATACGGCAATAGTACTTCCCTCTGCCATCTTTTCCAACATTTCAAAGAAAATGGTTTCCATCTTCTATCTTTTTGACGTAAAAAAGATAACTGATTAAACGAAACAAACGAAACTATTTTTCTTACAACTCCACCTTATATTCCACATACATGGTATCTACTTCCAGGCAGCCGATGAATTCTTTCCAGCGTTTTACGGATAAGCCGGTGGGCCTGGCTCCTTTGAGCAAATCTTCGGGTTTGTAATTGCTGTCCGCAGAAAAAATAACACGCCCATTTGTTCTTTCGCGGAGTGCATTCACAAGCGGTGAATAGGGAATGCCCTGGTACTGTTTTTCTTTTTCGGGAATGAAAGCAACCAGATCGGGATGGGTCATCAGCTCCAACCCCAATGCTTTGAGTGTACCATTGTGACTGGCATGGTGTGCCACTTTGTAAAGAATGGTTTGCGCCAAAAGATCGCGTGTTGTCAGGTCCTCCCACGCGAGATCCTGCCAGCTTAACCAGCTGCCAACCTGCGCATCACCCGGGAAAAGTAATACCCGTTCTGAATCCACCAACTGAATCGCCAATACCAGACTGCTGTTATTGATACAGCCATCCACCTGCAGTGCCAGTGTGCCGGCAGCATCCATCCAGTCGGAATCCACAGTTCTCCATCGTTCTGTGCTGTGAAAATAGGTGCGTTGAAACCAGGGATCCTTTTTTGCATCTGCCAGACTTGTTGTCTTCACCTCTGAAAATGGCGAACCATCCTCCACATCCCAATTATCCTGATGCAATACCCCTTTCATATAACCAACCAAAGATGGATCCTCAAATCCAAGATAAACTTCTTTTTTGGCACCACCGGATGGTGCATCCTTATTCAGCATGGAACTTCGTGGCGGCCCCAATACAAATACACGCACTCCGGTTAGTTCGCCCAACGCATCCACTATATCACCCGGTTCAAAATACCGGAGTCGCGCTTTCTTTCCGCCAATCCCGGTTTTGATATGATCAAATGCCTGCATGGTATCAATCGACAAATCTTCCAGCGGATGATAGCGGATTCCACTGGTCGATGTTTTCTTCGCTTCCAGATTGCCGTTAAAATCCATCAGATCTTCCAGGGCAAGTTCGAAGGCTTCCCGAAACTGAAGCACCTGTTCACCATCTTCCAATAATTTATAAAAGCCGGACTTCTTCTCTTCCTTTGTTTTTTTCTTCAAGGCCTTTACGGCGGATGTTAGCGTTGCCAGTCCCATGCGCAGATAGGCATTGATCTGACGGGCTTCCTTATCGCGCGGATTTTCTGTCCAGCCCATCCAGATCTCATCAATTACAAACTCATCAAACAAGCTCAACGTGGGATGAAAGGCTGATACATGATCATAATGTTCATGTGTAGCCACCAGCACATCGAGATAAGGAACCTGCTTTCTCCCCTCCTTTCGCATGACCAGTTTTTTAATATCCTCTACTACCTCTTTGAGCGGCACTTCGGGGCGTGAATCATTTTTCTTTAATCCGCAATCAATAAGCATGGTAAACGCCTGCTCTTCTCCCTGAAAAAATCGCAATAAAAAACAATCACCAAAACCCTGGCGATACATGCGAATCTTAACGGATGTAATGGCACTCATAGAAATAAATTTTGTGTTAGTGACTGTGCATGAAGGCAAAGGGACCTGCTAATCCGGCTAATATGTTTTCAGAGAAATAGGTATGATCATCCTGCATACTATTACCATAGCAATAGCGGAATTGGTTTTCCAACCGGGCTTTGTCGTCAATACCTTTTTTGATCACGTATTTGAGGCGCATATTATCGAGATCAAAAATCAGTGTACAACCGCCATTGAAACGGTACAAATCCTCTTTGGCCTCAGCTACAGGTGGTGCATATCCTTTTATTGAAAAATGATCGTTCTCATCCAGCTGGCATTTTAGTCCCCGTTGTTGTGTGAGGGTGATGACCACATTGTTGACAATTTTATCATCCGGACTAATCCGGCTTGCCAGCCACATATGATCTACCCAATAGGCTGCAGATTTGGATCGGCTTGAATAGTTAAATCCGTTTTTCCTGCAATCAGCTGGTGTTCCTCCAAAATACAACCCTGTTAATTGCAACAATTCTTCCACTGAAATCTTCTCCAGCAATTTGGAAATAATACGATAATGCAATCCCGCTTTTGTGTCTTCACTTCCGGCGATGTATTTTTTTGTTTTCTCATAGATCTCGCGCCGATCGGTCAGGTAACCGACATCATCTTTAAAGGATTTCAGAAACTCACCAAACAGGGCTTCGTTTATTTTGAGCTGATTCATGGCGGGCAGTTCGGTATAACGGAGTGCTTCCACCGACATGGTTTTAATCCCTTCCGGAAAAATTCCCCTTCGTTGAAATGCTTCCACAAAGGCGATCCGGTAATTATGTACATCGTCTTTTACCAAATCAAAATCAGCCGTAATTAATGCGCGCAGATAATCGCCGAAATTGATATCCAAAGGCGGACAATAATCCAAGGCACGAACACAAATTTTCAGAATCCGCTGGGCAGTGCTGGCGGCGGTTTCGGCCAGCAGGTCAACCAGATCGGGATGAATATCACCATCGGCCAGTTTACCCGTACCGCCGGTTGCCACGCGCAATAGTTTTCGTATCCTGCTTTTGTAAATGGTGAGAAATGCTTCAAACACAGCGGCTACCAGAATGGAGCCACGTGCATGAAATTCCAGTATGGTATCGTATTCATTGGGATCAGGCTGGTGCGGCTGCCATTGTCCGGTTGCAGGATCAATACCGCCAATTGCATCCCGAAGGCTGCCGTACCCCCCAATGGCTTTACCAAATTCCTGTGCCAGTTGTCCGAGTAAATTTTGGGAAGCCAGCTCTCCTTTTGTTCTTGCGATCTGGTGTTTCAACACTTCCGGAAAAGAGAAATGCTGGAAGAGTGCTACGATATCAGCAAAGGCTTCATGGAATGCCCGGGTATCGGGATGGGTTGGCTGAATATACTGACTATACATACCATCCAGCAGGGCATGGGTGGTTTCATGTGCAATAATATCGTGACTCAGGCAGGTGAATACCGTACTACCCGGAACCTGCAGGCGGGCATCACCGCTTCTGGAAGGGAAATAACCAAAGAGCAGGGCTTTTTTTCCGGGATGATAATAGGCATTGGCGCGTCGAAGTGCATGAGGGTACACGCGTAATTTCTGTACATAATGATTTCTGATTCTGGCATCAGCAGGCAGCCTTCGATCAGACCATTGAATTTTTCTTCCCAGGGCCTGTTCAAAATTTTTGATGGTAACCATAATTACGGCATAGACCATCTGCTGGTGAAAGCGGGGATCCCCAACATCGGGCTGTAGTCCGTCCTGCGCCAGCAGGTGTGGGTGATCAAGATCAACGGGATCGTACAGAACACCCGATGCCGGATCAATATCAATGATTTCAATATAATCACCAGAGGGTACCGTGCGATTCGTTTCGGTGGAATAAACATCAAGGTTCTCCCATTCCACCCGATAAGTAATGGTATTAACTGTAACAGTATCTACAGCAAGTGATAAAGAAGGATCAAATGCATAGGCCCGTAATTTTCGAAACGGTGGCCGAACATAAGAAGAATTGATTGACATAAAATAGGTTTTACAAAACTGTTTCCATTTCTTTTACCAGCCAGTAAGGATCGGAACGGAATTTTTCGAGATGGGTTTTTAATTGTTGAACAACCTGAATTACGACATTCTGATAATGAGCAGAAAGCTCATCAAAATGGCGGCTTTGTTCAAGTAATAAAGCATATTGAAAAAGCTCATAGGTGGTGGTGAATTGTCCGCATGCGATCAGGGCTTTTCGTTTGTTGGTGGCATAATCGTTTCCTTCTTCTTTGGGTGAAAACCAAAGGGTGGTACCCATGGAATAGGCCAGGTCAGCTACTTTCTGCATTTCGGGTGAAAATGTACAGTATTGACTAAGTAGCTGGTGAAATTGTTTTTTCCGAATGTCATAATTTTCATCAGGCTCATCTCCCTGAATATCAAAAGGCGGTTTTTTTCTGTCATCATTGTTGGTCCGGCTTAAGGAATAAATCGGAATATAGGCTCTGCGATAAAAGGTTTGCGGATCTGCGTAAAGCTTATAATAGATCTGTCGCCGGATTTGTTTGAGGAAAATATCACCTACCAGTGTTTTGCCGGAACTGACACGGTCTGTGATCCAATGGCTCAATTCCGAGATGGGGCGCTTGCGCATATAATTCAACAATTTGTTTCCGAGAGCTGCAGAGAATCCTGCGTTGGGCGCTACCCGTTGAACGATATTTTCGAGGTTGGGCTGATGGAGGATGGAAATGATACTTCCGGGTTTTTGTTTAATTTTTTTCAGCGCGCGATGAGCAACAAAAATTGGCACTGATAGTAGCAATGCGATAACTCCAAGAATGATAGTTGGCAGTTGAATTCCATAAACGATGGAATACCCAATCACAAATAGCAACAGAGCGACTCCCACAAACAATACAACAGAAAGGATTTGGGGTATTCTGTTCCACCATTGGTGAAGTTTATTCCATAAGTTATCGGGTGTTTTCTGGCGGATGTTTTCTGGCAGGCTTGTTTCATTGAATTCTGTAGGGTGCATAAAATGGCTGGCGACATCGCAAACGAGCAGGAGATCGAATGCATCCCCTTTGGGATTGCTGCGATTTCCCAGCAGGGGTGCTCTTCTGAATGCGTTCATCAGGGAATCGAGTCCCTGGTTATCGCAGATGCCTCCATCCATGAGTGCCAGAGTATTAACAGGTTTGCCGATATTTGGCTGAATAACTAATGCGTTCTCTAAATTGGCGCAGCTCAGTTCCCGGTTGGCAAAATCATTGGGATAGCGCATGGGTTCAAATCCGCCTGGAAAACAGGAAGAGCTGGCGAGTATATCTGCAAGCCGAAGTTCATCCAATGTTTTCCATGCTTCATTGCTGCGTGGTCTGGCACTATCGCTGCCAAAATCGCCCCCTCTTGCAGCAGGATTTTCCGGTTCCTGGTGACATTGAAAACGAAAAGACAATCCGGTGGTGAATTCGGATGCATTGAAGCAAACTTCTTTCAGGTGTGATGGCACTTGGGGTATGCGAAGATTACCCAGTTTATTTGGGATACCGGCAAACAGGGTTTCATGATATACCAGACTGAATGCGTTGATCGGATTTCTGTATTTGCCTTCCGTTGGTCCGGCTTTCCAGTACTCCTCATTTTCCAGAACATCAAAAACCTTGTTAAGCAGAGATTGTCCTTCCAGCTTCGGGCAAAGATGCGTATAGAACTCATCAAACGACCTACCTGCCGATTTACAGGCAGCATACACACTTAGTGTTATGGTTCCTCCACTGGCAGAGGAAACAAAATGGACTCTTTCCAAAAGTGATTCTTCCTGGCCATTTTCATCTGTCAGTTTGATTCGGTTGAGGAGGGACAGGACACCCAGGCCATAAGCTGCTGCACGAAAACCGCCACCGGATAGGGCCAGCGCTACCGACTGGAAAGGAGTATCAGGGAAGAGCATTTTCAGGAAAGGTTTTAAGGAATAGGAAGTTAACATAAGTGAAGGAAGTCGACAAGGGTATTTTTCCGGTTTTTTTCTGATATTAGGGAATGCGCATACGAACAGTAGGATTTTTGCTTTTAATTCAGCAGTTGGCCATAGGGCAAGGGTTCAGTCGGTTTCAACAGGAATTGAATTCAATAGATTCACTGCTTCAGAAAACCAAATCATACAAAGAGCAGGTAAAAGGTGAACAGTTACAGAAATACCAACAAAAGAAACAGGAACTCAGTGTGCGTACAGACACCCTGCATTCCTGGCAACGATTCATCTTATTAACCAAACTATTGGAATTCGTTCGGGATAATCACCTGGGTTTTTACCAGCGGGGGAATAATTCGGAATGGCCAGTTGTAAACTGGAACCTGGATTCATTAAAGGTTGTGCTATCTGAAAAGTCAGCTGATGAGATAGAAGGAATATACCAGTATGGTGAGGATTACCAAATGGGATTGGTAAAAACGGGTGAGCGGGATTACCAGGGTATTGTACTTGACTCAAAGGTTCCGGGTAAAAAACCCGGACAGCAAATTGCCTGGTTAAAAGAGAAGGGAAGGAACCGGTTTGCTGCGGTGTACCTGCATCCCCTTACAAATAATTTATTGTATTACCCAATTGAGCGATCTGCTGATCAGCAATTGTTGTTTTCAAAATTTTATCAGAGTAATTATAATGGGGTCTATAATAAAAATCCGGATGGTGTCGATTTTGTAAACCTTCCGGATACTTCCCGACCATTTTTATTAACTGAACCCTATCCTTCTGTTCAGTATGTACGAGTAAGCAGTTTCTCCAACAATGGGAACTTACGCAAACAATCGGACAGCTTAATTCAGCTGGTAAATAATACAGCTGTACAGCCTTATACTATCCTTGATCTAAGAAATAATACCGGCGGTTCAGCCGGCATGTCGAAACCCTATATTAAGTGGGTCAATCGGGTCCGTAAAAAATCAAATGTGGTGATACTGACTAATGCCAATACTATTAGTCAGGGAGAGATAACAGCAAACAGACTATCCAAATTAAAAGGGGTAGTGCTTGCCGGTCAGCAAACCAAGGGCATGTTAGCTTATGGAAGCAATTATGGGAAGCATATTGCAATTGCTGGAGGAGAATTTGTATTTTACCCGACAGATATGCGCACTCCTGGATTATTGCAATTTGAGGACGTCGGAATATTACCGAATCTTCCCTTATCGAATAAGGAGGACTGGCTTGAACAGATTTATAATTATTGGAAGCTTAAATAAATTTCAACAAAAAGACATGAATAATCGATTTGAAGCAGGCATTAATATCGCTATAAAAATTCCCAAAAGTAAATACGAAAAAACAGTAGCTTTTTACAGATATATATTGAAACTGGAAGTAGAAGAAAAACCAATTGAAAACCCTACCGTTTCCAGAACACACGAGGTTAAATTTGGCAACAATATAATTTGGCTTGATTGTGTAGACAACTACACCCATTCCGAAACCTGGCTGCAGTTAACTGTACCGGATATGGAAGAAGCCACCAGCTATTTAAACTCCAATGGAGTGGAAACCTGTGATGAATTGGAGGAGCTTCCCTCTAATATGCATTGGATTCAGGATCCGGCGGGCACTGTTTTTAATGTACAGGAAAGAAAGAAATGAATCCAGAAGAATTCACCAATGAAAATTGAAGAATACCATCCCTCCTCTTTATTAAAGCCATATATAAAAGCTTATAGAATAATTGAAAGCCATGGAGAGATGGTTAACCGGGTTTTACCAGGCACCTCATTTGCTTTAGCATTCCGTACTAAGGGACAAATATCGTTTCTAAATGGAACTGAACTTAATAATCTACCTGTATCAACTTTATCCGGATTAAGAAAATCAATTCGACTTATTCACTATGCACCTCAAACTTCTGCTTTAATTGTATTATTCAAAGAAACAGGAGTTCCTGGATTTCTAAAGCAACCATTACAGGAATTGTTTGAAGAAAGTATTTCGATGGATACTTTTTTTCACGTCTCGGAAATTGCTTCAATTGGAGACCAATTAGCATTATCCGGAAACAACCAGTCAAAAATCAGCATTATTGAAAAGTTTCTTATATCAAAACTGGACTATAATAAACCAGACAATCTAGTTTTAGCAGCAATTGATAAAATATATCAGACGAAGGGAATAGGTAAAATCAAAAAACTCTCAGATAGCTTATTTATTAGTCAGGATGCATTTGAAAAAAGGTTCAGAAAAATAACAGGGGCATCGCCAAAGCAGTTTTCCTCCATTGTAAGAATGAAAGCAATAATTGAAGCAAAATCACCCTCCTCTCTTCTTGACATTTCCATTGAAAATGGATATTACGACCCTGCTCACTTAATAAAAGACTTTAAACAATTTACTGGCATAACTCCAACTGTTTTTTTTAATTCAGCTGCCTACTGGTAAAATCAATGATTTTTTACAATGATCCGATTTCATTCAGTGCCAAATTTGTCCTGGCAAATTCATCATTCAGTAAAAAATATACCAATGCAGGACATTATACAATTTAATAAAGAAGCAACGCGCTTTCTTTACGAAGACATTCTGAATAGCAGAAAATTCGAATTGTGTTACCGTATCATCTCAGAAGACTACAGGAATCCCCAGGGAGAACAAGGTATTGAAGCATTTAAAAAGGGTATTGTGGCTATTACAAAGGCTTTTCCGGATGCCAGGTGGTCACTAACCGATATAATTGCAGAGGGAAACAAAGTATTTGTAAAACAAACAGTAAAAGGCACCCATAAAGAAATAATTCAGAACATCGCCCCAACCAATAAATCTATTTCCAATGATGGGGTTGCCATGTATGAATTCAAAGATGGGAAAATAATCAGTCATCAAATCCACACAGACAGACTTGGTTTTCTTCAACAAGTTGGAGTATTACCTGCTGACTTAACAACCCTTTCGCGTGACAATACTTCAAATGTAATATTTGTTGACAAATTTATAGTTCCCAAAAATGCAATAGCAGAATTTAGTAACAGAATGACATATAACAGGAATTTTATAAAAGCATTACCTGGGTTCATGAAGGATGATGTAATTGCATTTCATGATATCAATGAAGATTTACACCTAATGACAATTGCTGTTTGGCAAAATCAGGGCTATTTAGAGAAAGCAAAAAAACTAGTGCAGGCGGAATATAAAAAAATCAACATTAACCCCAAGGAAATGATCGATCGATTGAACATTAAAATGGAACGACAGGAATATAATTTCTATGAAAAATAAACACCCAATGCGTTATAAATACCTTTCATATTTAAAAGAGTTAGTATGGCTGATAATTTCCCTGGTAATAACATTGTTAATTTCATTGTTATTATTTAAAGTAGACTTCACTATAAGTACAGTTGATCTGTATGTAAAAGAGAGCTATTATATTTTCCAGCAATGGACTTTATTATTGCCGCTTTATTTATTTATAAATTTTTTGATTTATCTGATAAAAACTGCCACCTCAAAAAACAGATCACAGTTGGAAAGATGGATCCTTTTAATATCAGGTCTAGCCCTTGTATTGACATTGACATTTCTTATCAAAACAGTATCCCAAACGAACTCAAGCGGTTGGACAGTTTATCCGCCATTATCTCAATCAGGGCCAACTACTTTGCCAGATGAAGCATCTGATCCGGAATTAAATCAGATTGGCAATATTCTATTGATACTCCAGGCTATTATTCTATTGATCTTGTTTTATTCCGTTTATACCTGGAAGAAAAGATAATAAGATTCTCTTTTTTACGTTACCAATTTTTGTAATGCGAACGTTTACGCTTTTTTTTTAAAACCCGTTAAACTTTCCGCAAAAATCGACGTCCAACCCGCAATCATTTTCCAACTACTTATGAAACCATTCGCCTACCTTTTAGCATTACTGGTATCAGTTTCCGCCTGCAGCAAAGACGAACCTGGTGATCCATCAACGCCTTCCGACACCATGTATTTCCCGCCTAATTCGGGCAGTACCTGGGAAACCCAATCCATTTCCAGTTTGGGATGGAAACAAAATGCCGTGCAGCCTTTAAAAGATTTCCTGATAGCGAAAAACAGCAAATCCTTTATGATTCTGGTGAATGGCAGGATCGTGCTGGAGGAGTATTTTAACGGGCATACTGCTGCTACAGAATGGGAATGGAACAGCGCAGGAAAAACACTTGTAGCAACAGCAACCGGTCTCGCCCAACAGGACGGATTGTTGAATATCAGTAATAAAGCTTCGGATTATTTAGGTACCGGATGGACAAGCATGTCGCAGGAGAAAGAAAACCTGATCACGGTAAAGCATTTATTATCGATGTCATCCGGAATTGATGATACCAAACAATTGGTTATTAAATCCAATCTCACTTATGTGGCAGATGCCGGAACCCGCTGGGCCTATAGTAATGTATTTCAAAAGCTGACGGATGTGGTAGCCGATGCCTCCGGCCAGAATTTTGAAACCTATTTCAATGCCAAATTGAAGAATAAAATCGGGATGGAAGGCAGATGGAACTTCGGCACCATTTTTACCATTTACCACAGCAGTACGCGCAGCATGGCCCGATTTGGGTTATTGGCACTAAACAAAGGAAAGTGGAATAATGAGCAGATTGTAAATGAAGCGTTCTTTACGGAAAGCATCACCAGTTCACAAGCGATCAACCCCTCTTATGGTTATTTATGGTGGCTCAATGGAAAATCGAAATTCATGCTTCCTAATGACCAGACAGTTTATCAGGGCACATTGATTCCCAATGCACCGGTTGATATGTATGCTGCCATGGGAGCAAAAGATCAGCGTATTTATGTGATTCCAGGTAGAAAAATGGTAGTTATCCGAATGGGAGAGGCATCGGATGCAGCAAATCCGGATTTTGCTGTATCTGGCTTTGATAATGCACTTTGGGAGAAAATAAATGCAGTGATTAACTGATTCATAAACCCGCTAAAGTTCTTATATTCAGGGACATGAAATTTATTACAATTCCGGCCTTACTGGCTGCCTGTTTCAGCACGTATGCACAGGCCAATAAGTATGCCTGTTCCTGTACAAAAATAGGATTAGACACAGCCTGGGCCGATAGTAACAAAGTATCCTGTTATTTAATTCCGGTGCCAAGGAATGCTTCCAATAAAGCAGCCGGATATTTTCAGTTGGCTGTCGTGATGGCATCAGCCCTTCGCGAAACAAAAGAAATACCTTTATTATACCTGCACGGCGGACCAGGAATTGCTACACTGGGAAATTTACCAAAATATATAAAATCAACTACCTGGAATCAAATCAGGCAGACCCGATCCCTTGTATTTTTTGATTATCGGGGCACTGGGTTTTCAGAACCAAATTTATGTCCGGATCTGGGAGATTCAATAAAGCTCATGGAAAGCAGAAATCTTTCTCCGGAAAAAATGGCAGTTTATAAAATTGATTTATTTAAAAAATGTAGAATAAAGCACCAATTAAACGGGATTGATATCTCCACTTTCAGTTCATTTCAATCAGCAGAAGATGCAGAGAGCATTCGTAACAGTTTGCAGATTGAAGAATGGAATGTATACGGTGTTTCTCATGGAACTACCGTTGCGCTGAATCTGCTAAGGAATCATGGCAACCCAATCCATTCCATGATCCTGGATTCACCCTACCCACCTAATGCACCCTGGCCTGATTTTGTTCGGCCTTTTGCCATAAGTTTTAAGGTCCTGGAGGAAAACGCTGCTATAAAAGCAAACTTTCCTACTATTAGAAATGATTTCAGAAAAGCTGTAGAAACGCTGAACAAAACTCCTTTCCCTATTACCATGAACAATAGCGGAGCAGGCTTTCCATTTACCGGTAATGATTTTGCCTGGAGTATCTGGAGTGCGATGTTAAAACCCTCCGCAATTCCATTTGTGCCGTTAGCAATCAAAGAACTTGCCAGTGGGAATACTGCATTTCTTTCGAAATGGGTGGTAGCATTCAGTGATCCCCATGCTTATGGAAAATTCTCCGATTACCAGAGCAAAGCAATTTTATGTTATGAAGGTCGGCCTAAAAACGAATCGGATACCAAAGCTGCCTTGCAAAAGGAATACCCCGATTTTACTCCATTCAACATTGATTTCGAATCCGATCTTTGTAATGCCTGGCAACCGAATAGTGCTGGCAGAGAAAGATTTGATCCTGTAATAAGTGACAAGCCTGTACTAATATTATCAGGCCAATATGACCCGGTTTGTCCGCCACTTTTTGGAGAGTTAGCTGCCAAAACCTTATCGAATTCTACGTTTATTAATGTACCCTCTGCATCACATGCAGCCATCCATGTGGATGATTGTGTAAGGGATTTAGCTATAAATTTTTTATCCAACCCTTTAAAAATGTCGCCTCCATCTTGCATTAAAAATAGAGCTAAAATCTGTTTTATAACGGCAGACCTAACTCAGGCATTATCTGAACTTACTAAAAAATAACACATGCATTCAGACATAAATAACTACCATACCGGTTTGAATCCGGATGATAAAAATATTTGTGAGCAACTCTATGGAATTATTACAACTGAACTTTCAGATGCTGAAAACAAAGTTTGGCATGCTCACCCTGTCTGGTTTCTGGAGGGCAATCCGATAGTGGGATATAGCAAACAGAAAGCAGGCATCCGGCTTATGTTCTGGAGTGGAGCCGATTTTGAAGAAGAAGATTTGAAAATACGAGGTGAGAAATTTAAGGACGCCTCGATATTTTATACTTCTGTCAGTGAAATAAAACCGAAAAATCTGAAGTGATGGCTGAAAAAATCAATAGATATTCAATGGGACTATAAAAACATCGTAAAACGCAAAGGGAAACTGGAAAAACTTACTAAATGGTGATTTTAATGAAACAGTTATTTTCATTTCTGTTTTTCTTCAGTATTTCGAATGCGCTACTTAGTCAACAGAAAACCAGTTCAGCGTCTAAAGATTCTTTGTATCAGGTAATTCAACAAATGGATAGTATTTTTTTTCATGCTTTTAATACCTGTGATACTACCAAATCAAAAGCTTTGTTTACCAAAGATCTGGAGTTTTATCACGATGCAGGCGGACTTACAAATTATGAGCAAAACCTGAACTCAATAAGATATCGGTGTACTAATAAAGGTAAAGTAAGAAGAGAATTGGTAGAAGGCAGTTTGGAAGTATATCCCATAGCTAACTATGGCGCTATTGAAATTGGTCTGCATAAATTCTATTATACGCAACCCGGCAAAACAGAACAATTGGACGGAACCTTTCGATTTACCCATATCTGGTTATATAAAAATAAGGAGTGGAAAATTTCCAGGGTAATCAGCTATGATCATTAGGATGGGCCCTCCTTAGATTATCATACTAGATATTTGGCTACAGATTTTGAAGGTGGACGCATTAAATAAAATATTCATGAAATATTTATCATTTATCTTCCTGCTCGTTGCTTCTATTTCCATTTACGGCCAGGAAACAAATCAAGCATTTGACGGCCATAACTGGGAAGCACCTTATACCCTTCCGATTCCTACAGATTGGACTATTGAGCGATTTCTAATCCCTATAGGATTTGCCCCTCAAATCAAATACAAAGGTGTGGAAGATATTCGATTTACTCCGGGCTGGGGAATAAGCACCAGTGCTGATTATTGGAGTTATGCTTTTTTATGGTACCTGGATGGGCACATTATAATGGATGCCGCTACCATAGAATCCAACCTGAAAGCCTATTACACCGGTTTGATTCAAATAAACGGACAGGCTATCCCCAAAGAAAAAATCATTCCCGTTGAAACTGCCTTCAAACCAACAACCAAAGGAGAAGGAGATGTAAATACATTTGAGGGTACTGTCAAAATGTTGGATTATATGACGGAGAAATTAATTATACTGAATGTAAAAGTGCATCTCAAATCCTGTGCTACTCTAAAAAACACCTACATTTTCTACGAACTATCCCCTCAGCCCTACTCGCATACTATATGGAAGAGCCTGAACCAGTTATGGGTAAATTTTAAATGCAGCAAAGATTAAAGCCGATGGAATTAAGCTTACTTCGGTCAATACTTTGGAACCAATTTGGTGCAGCAATTCACATGCTGACTACTTGCATACAAACCATTCCTGATCATTATTTTGACACCCATAAGCGTGCTTATTATATTGCTTACCACTGTATAATCTTTTTGGATTATTACTCCAGCTTCCCGCCAACCGGCTTTTCACCCCAGCTTTCTTTTACGCAGCAACCAACAGACCTAAGACCACCAGAGTCAATTGATGATCTGATTCCGGATAAAATATACAGTAAAGCGGAACTGTTGAATTACATAAACGAGATCCGTTCAAAATGCAGGCTACTGATTTCAACTATTACTGAGGAGAGGCTTCATACCCGTTTTACGGAGGGGAGCGAATCAGGTGATATGGACTACCCCTTCCTGGAAATATTCCTGTATAATATGCGACATACCGCGCATCATGTGGGACAGCTCAATCTGCTGATCCGCCAGGATTTAAATCAGCATGTGGAATGGTCTTTCCGGGAAGGGGATGGGATTTAAAATTATCTCCAACTATTTCAGTTTTACACAAACTATTTCTATTTTGTAAGGATAGAACCGGATTTCGAATGAAAGAAAACTACCCGCTCTTAATGGACCGGATTCAATCCACCTTTATAGACACCTTATTTATTTTGCTATTAATGTTTGCATTTGCCAACCTGCTGGATAAATTTGAAACTGTACCTGATTGGGTAAGAAGCTGGATTTCATTTCTGACAATCAACACCAATCCCCATAAGCGAGCTATTCATGATTTGGTTTCAGGCAGCGTCATGATTAAAGCATAAATACAATTTCTTACCTGAGATCAAGATTTCATAACGCAACAGACCGGAATTTTGAATAAATGTTTTTTGAATGAAAACCAGACAGGTTCATTTTATTTCCGGAATATTTCTCACACTCTTTATTGCAGTGCATTTATTCAATCATTTTACCAGCCTTGTTGGTATTGAAATGCATATTGAAGTCATGCGGTCATTGCGTATTATTTATCGAAATCCGGTTATAGAATCGCTCTTATTAGTAGGGGTTGGCGTCCAGATTTATTCGGGAATCAGCCTATTTCGTAAAAATCAAATCAGGAACCAGTCCTTCTTTGAAAAACTGCATATTCTAAGCGGTCTCTACCTTGCTTTTTTTCTGATCATCCATGTTAGTGCCATTTTAGTTGGACGAATATATCTGAAACTCGATACCAATTTCTATTTTGGTGCAGCAGGTATCAACAGCTTTCCGGTGAACCTGTTTTTCATTCCTTATTATGCACTGGCTGTCATTTCCTTCTTTGGTCATATCGCATCCATTCACAGCAAAAAAATGAAACGTTCGATTGGTAATCTGACTCCTGAGCAACAGGCAATAATCATTTTGGTAACCGGTATTTTCGTTACGCTGCTGCTATTTTACGGACTTACAAATCATTTTAAAGGCATTAATTTACCACAGGAATACCATCTATTAATTGGAAAATAGATAAATTACCAGATGATTATGAGCCATTATTTAAATGAAATTAACCGAATTAAACATTGCTGCTTTAACAACGAACGTCAGATCCAAACTGTACTAGAAGCCAGAAATTATATAACCAACCATTTTGATGAAGAATTAAAACTGGACCAACTTTCTACGCTTCAACTTAGTTCTAAATTTCATCTACTGAGACTGTTTAAACGATATTATGGTATTACACCAAAACAGTACCAGACTGAAAAAAGACTGGAGCGATCCAAACAGCTTTTAAAAGCCGGAACTGCTGTAGCAGAAACCTGCTACGAGGTCGGATTTGAGAGTCCTGCCTCTTTTTGCACGCTCTTCAAAGCCCGATTTGGATGTTCACCATCTGCTTTTCAAAAAATAGCAATTTTCACAAAGTCTAAAAATATCTGAATACTAAACTTTGTTCTTCAAGATTAAGCAATGAAAGTACATGTATTAAGTATCCCGGTTCAAAACCAGCAGCAGGCTTTACAGTTTTATACAGAAAAACTGGGTTTTATAAAGAAAATAGACATTACACTTACAGAATCAAACAGGTGGTTAACAATTGTAAGTAAAGAAGAGCCTGATGGAACAGAAATATTGCTGGAGCCTTCTCCGAATCATTTCGAGCCGGCTAAAGCTTATCAACAGGCCTTGTTTAAAGCTGGCATTCCATACACTCAATTTCTTGTAGATGATATCCTAAAAGAAGTAGAACGGTTGCAAGATCTTGGTGTAGAATTCAGTGTACCGCCCTCCGATATGGGAATGGTGAGCATCGCGGTTTTTAATGATACCTGTGGAAATAATATCCAGCTGGTACAAATGCGATCATAACCATACTACAACCGAATCACTAATTATTGGTAAATTACCATAAAAAAAATTGCCTACGTTATTTATAATCGCTGGATGTAATGGGGCTGGCAAAACAATTTGTAAACGCAGATGAAATAGCCAGAGCTCTTTCACCATTTCAACCTGATAAAGTAGCAATATAAGCGGGCAAAATTATGCTCAGGAGAATTGATGAACTTATTTCACTAAATTAAGATTTTGCTTTTGAAACTATTTTGGCAACAAAAAGTTTTGTACTTCTTTGTCAGAAAGCAAGACTTAAAAATTATTCAATTTGCCTTATATTCTTTTGGTTTGATACTACTGAACTTGCAATTGAAAGAGTTAAACTGCAAAATTAACAGTGAAATAGTTATCTACAATAAAAATAAATGGACGAAAATCCTGAATATAGCACAAGATGAAAACAAAAGAAATTAAAACTAAAATATTAGAAGGCAATAGATTGGCTTTAAATAAACTTATCGCCAAAAAGAAAAAAGAAAACTCATTTCTTGTCTTCTCTCAAAATGGGAAAGTTGTAAAAATTTATGCCAAAGATTTAACTCCCGTTCCTCCTGATACAAATTAAGCTATCAATCCGCGCCTTACTTATCTTTACATAAAGATCAGGCAGTTGGAACTCTCCCAAAAAATAATTGCAGCAAGAAAAGCGAAAGGACTCACCCAGGAAGAGCTGGCTGAGCTGGCGAATACTACAGTACGAACCATTCAGCGGATTGAAAATGGAGAAAACAAGCCGCGGCCCTATACCGTCAAATCCCTGGCCATTGCATTGGAAACCAGCTATGAGGAATTGATTGGCACAACCAGCCCCCCTGCTACTTATTCAGGTGAGAACATCGAGCCTTTGGATCCAGGCAGGGAAAAACATGCACTCCAGTTAATTTGTCTCTCCTGTTTCAGTTATCTGATCGTTCCGTTTGTTCATTTTCTGATTCCTTCTCATTTGCTTAAAAAAGCAAAGCCCCAAAATCCGGTGTTGCTTGATTTTGCAAGAACTATGATCCGAACTCAACTGTATTGGAAAATTTCTCTCTGGCTCATTTTACTGGCAACCCTGGGGTATAATTTTATACGGGCAGTCTATTTCGAAAAAACAGGAATTGTCAATTATTTAGGGCCATTTTTTATCCTTTACGCTTTAAATGCAGGGATTATCCTTTTCAATTTATGGCGACTAAAGGGCTTATGTCGGCCTATTGTCGGGTAAATGTCGGGGGATTGACGTCTGAGCCAGCCCTGCCCTCAACTAATTTTGCATCAGAACAAACTACTGATGATGCAATCAAAAAATCACATTTTTAGCCCGTATTTATTGACCTGGATTTTTATTCTGCTCGCAGGATCCGGCCAATTGAGCGCGCAGTCTCGATCCGTTAAAACCACCACGCTTCCTTTAGTATGGCAGGGTGACAGTATTCAGAACAGATGGGAGCCCCATGCTGCGCTGCTGATTCCAATCAAACTGAAGAATTGTACCCGGCTATTTTATATGCAATTTGATCTGGGCTCTCCTTACACCCTGCTTTATAAAAACAAATTACTGGCGATTCAGTCAAGGTTTCCCCGAGCAATTCAACTAAATGAAACAACTGAAAAAATCAATCAGCTCTCCTTCATTTCCGGAAAGACAACCATTCAAAAAAACGATATTCCTGTCCGACAGTTTGACAAGGACACCATTAACTGGTCAAACAAAAACGAACCAGTTATAATTGGCACATTTGGGGCAGATTTAATTGACGGGCAGGTAGCGATCATTGATTACCCGGGTAAAACGCTGACATTATCAGACACTTTAATCAATAAGCCATCAAATCTCAGGCAGACTGAATTTATCTACACACAGAAGCGGATCCTGCTCCCAGCTACCATACAGAGCCATTCAACCCTATTGTATTTTGATACCGGATCCAGTATGTTTGAATTACTGACCGATAAAACGACAGCGGAATCACTGGCAAAACCAGGCAGCCATCCGGTTCAGTTCAATGTAAATTCCTGGGGAAATACGCTTACTGCCAATAGTTTGCCAACAGCAGCTTTGATTGAAATAAACGGACAACAGATTCCCCTTCAATCGGTCACCTATATGGAAGGTGTAAGCAGTGCTCAAACGGAGCAAATGAAGAAAATGGGCATTGGTGGTATGATGGGCAACAAATTATTTCTTGGATATAAATTAGTACTTGACACAAGGAATTCCTATTTTGGTCTTATCCCGGTAAAATAGGTCAATCAGGTTATGAGCTCCAAACTATCAAAAAGACTCGCTGAAATTGTTGCTGCCCTGCCATTAACCAAGGAAATGAGAGTACTTGAAATTGGCTGCGGACCGGGAGCAATGGCCAGAGAAATAACCAAATTCACCACCCAAGGTTTTGTCCTTGGAATTGACCGGTCTGAAAAAGCGATCCAACAGGCAATAGCAGGTTCTTCCGCAGAAATTAAAGCAGGTAAATTAGCATTCAGAAAAGCCGCCATTGAGCAATTTGAATTGGAACCCGGGGAACAAAAATTTGATATTGCTGTTGCAGTCAGAGTTGGGGCATTAGATGGTCGTCATCCGGATTTAGAAAAACTGGCTATTCAAAAAATCCGCAAGGCCCTGAAAAAAAATGGCAAACTATTTATTGATGGCGGAAATCCTGTTAAAGAAATTAAACTGAATGTCTGAAATTACCATTATAGAAGTCCCGTTTAATCTCGGTTTGAAAGAACCCGCTCCCGGACATGAACCAGGTGTGAAAAAACTACCCGGACATTTAAATAAACATGGTTTTCATGCAACACTTAATCCGACCCAAGTTCTTCAGCTTCCGGCTCCGCCCTATTCTTCCGCGTTTGATGAAGCCTCCGGTGTTCGGAATGTTTCACAAATTGCCACCTATGCAACAGAACAGGCAGCCATTCTGCAATCTGTACTGAATAAAAACCAGTTTCTTATTTTGCTTGGTGGCGATTGCAGTATCCTTATTGGAACAGCACTCGCATTAAAAAACACGGGCAGGTATGGACTTTTTTACCTCGATGGCCATACGGATTATATGGGCTCCTATCTTTCAGAGACCGGTGGTGCGGCGGGGATGGATCTCGCCATTGTAACCGGATATGGGCACGAAAACCTGACCAACTTACAAAATAAAGAACCCTATTTCAAACAAAACCATGTCTGGTGTGTCGGTAACCGGGAATATGATGAATCCTATGTAAATGAAATCCTTTCATCCCACATCAGCTATATTGATCTCCACCAACTTCGAAAAGAAGGAATTAAGGCATGTATTAATGGATTCCTTAAAATGGTGCAGGAAGAAAAGCTGGATGGCTTTTGGATCCACATAGATGTGGATGTTTTGAATGATGAAATTATGCCTGCTGTTGACAGTCGCCAGCCAGATGGATTATCCTTTGTGGAATTTAATGAGATCCTCTATCACTTATTATCTAATCCAAAAGCAACCGGAATGCAGATAACCATCCTGGATCCCGATCTGGATACAGAAGGCAAATACGCCAAAGAGTTTGTAACCAATATTTGTACAACCATTCATTCAGCATTGAGCCATGAAAGAATTTGAAGCAACCGGCTTTGAAATTATCAACGAAGTCTACACCGATAACGAAATACAAAATATACAGGACACAATCCATTCCACCAGTAGCAATCAACCAGGCTTTCTCAAATCGACCGACTTATTTGCCATTCGACAATTTCTAAAAGAGATTCCGGCTTGCTTCTCACTACTGTTTAATAACAATCTGAAAACCATCATTAGCAGTAGGTTCGGGAAGGATTACTTTATTGTAAAATCGATTTATTTCGACAAACCTGCTGACTCCAACTGGTTTGTTGCTTATCATCAGGACCTCACCATCTCTGTTGATAAAAAAGTGGAATTGAAAGGCTATGGTCCATGGACAACCAAACAAAATCAGTTTGCAGTTCAACCACCGATAGAAATTCTGGAAGATAATTTTACCATACGCATTCACCTGGATGCTGCTACAGAAGAAAACGGGGCATTAAAAGTGCTGCCAGGCTCTCATTTAAAAGGAGTGGTCCGAACAGATCAGTTAAATCTTACTGATGCCGAAGTAAAATCCTGCAATGTGAACGCCGGAGGAATTATGCTAATGAAACCACTGTTGTTGCATGCCTCGGGACGAACAACCAATAAAATGCAAAGGCGGGTAATTCATCTTGAATTTAGCAGAACTCCATTGCCTGCGGAAATAAGCTGGTCAGAAAAACAAATGATCCATTAACAATTCAATTAACCAATGAATGATTTCATCAATACAGTAAAATTAAAATCAAATCAGGAGTTACTGATGATGGTCTATGAGTTTGACAAATGGAACCCCGAGATGTTAATAGCGGTTGAAAATGAATTACAAACCAGAAATATATTACCCCTCGATCTCGAAGATCAAAAAAGACTTGCAATTGAAACTGAAAAAAATAATCTTGAACTTGGAAAACAGGCTGGTTTAACCATACAAGTTTTAGGATGGTTAACTGTATTTGGTTTTCTTGGAATTTGTATTGGGTATCATCATGCCTTTTCAAAAGTAAAAAGCAAATACAACAGCAGACTTTACTATAAGTATAATTCCAGTTCAAGAGAAAATGGGAACTATCTTTTCTACACATCTATTTTCCTAACTGGTCTTGGACTTGTTTACCGATATATAATTAAAGATTCCTGAAAAATCCTGGTCAATTTTCTAATTACTAATAAAATAAATGACCTGTAATAAAAGCTTTCAAACATATTTTATGAAAAAATACATTCTCATCTCAATATTATTGATACAGGTTTCATTTCTGCATTCCCAGACATTGAAAAAGGAAGACATTATGGGATCATGGAAAGTATCCCGGATTATTTTTCATCCGGAAATTAGTGCTGCGCTAAATGAAAACAAAAAAACAGCTATTAAAAAATTGGAGCAGGAATTTACAGGTCTTACCTACCTATTCAACACAGACAATACCTTCAACTTTATTTCGCCTCTAAAAAATTCCGACCTTTTTCAGGAATTAGGGAAAGTGAAAAATAAACAATGGAAAATTACTGATGGAAAAAGGATTGATGTTTTCGAGCAAAAAAACAACGGTTTAATATTGGTTATGGAGCTTCGAACCTGGGAAAATAAAACCTACTTTATTATGGAAGAATTGCCGTTTATGCTGGAAGTAAGCAAACTGGAAACAGGCCAATAAAAAACCGCCCCACAAGAGGGCGGTTAAAATTTTTTCCGGACGAGTCATCAACCTACGGTTTCATAGAAATAGGTCTTTTCAACTAATGCTCTTAAATCATCTTAGCTCTTCATTTCAGGGAGCCCGGACTTTCTGTCTGTCAATGATGGACGCATTGACAAATCTTCTTCATTGGGTTGGATTTTGTTCGTTTCACGGACTTGGATTCGTTGCTGCTGTTTCAAAGGATTGGATTAACTGCTTTTCAGAAACTGTTGCTTTCAAAGGATTGGATATTTCAGGATCTGTGGTCTTGCTCTGTTGCTGATACAAATATGTAAAGAATACCTAGCCTTTGGAAACTCTTTCGCCCTTCAAGCAAAAACCGTCGATAAACGGGTGTTTACGACGGTTTTTTGGATTATTTATCAGCTCTTAAAATGCCTATAAAACCACATTGATCATCCGGTTTTTCACATAAACGATCTTTTTCGGCGGCTTTCCTTCCAGCCATTTCTGCACCAGCTCATTGCCCAACACAATTGCTTCCACATCTGCCTGGGTTGCATCCAGTGCAATCGTGATCTCCGTACGTGTTTTACCATTAATAGCCACCGGATAAGCTTTTGCCGATTCCCGCACATATTCCTCCTTAAACTCAGGGAAACTTGCATCCAGGACGGAACCCGGCTGTCCGGCTAAATGCCACAATTCCTCCGTAATATGCGGCGCATAAGGAGCCAGCAAAATCAACAGCGGCAGCAATATCGATTTCTTCCTGCATTTCAGCTCGTTCAGCTCATTCACACAAATCATAAACGTACTCACTCCTGTATTAAATGAGAATCGCTCGGTATCTTCTTCGATCTTGCGGATCGTACGATGTAATACTTTTAATTCTGCAGCAGTTGCGGCATCATCGCTCAGATTCAATCCCTTGATTTCATCTACATACAAACGCCAGAATTTTTTCAGGAAACGATGCACCCCTTCAATACCCTTGGTATCCCAGGGTTTACTAATCTCCACCGGCCCCAGGAACATTTCATAAATCCGGAATGTATCGGCGCCAAATTTCTCTACGATATGATCCGGATTGACCGTATTGAATTTGGACTTGGACATTTTCTCCACTTCGGCACCACAGATATACTGCTCATTTTCCAACACAAATTCAGCTGCTGCAAATTCGGGTTTCCAGGTTTTAAATGCATCCGTATCCAACACATACCCATCAACGATATTTACATCCACATGAAGTTTATCAATCACCCTTCCTTCAAATTTACCCTGCTCATCCAGCAAACCTTTCGATACATAGGTATTGGTTCCATTAATCCGATACACAAAGCGGCTGCTACCCTGAATCATTCCCTGGTTCACCAGTTTTTTATACGGCTCATCAAAGCCAATATGTCCCAAATCAAATAGGACTTTGGTCCACATCCGGCTGTACAGTAAATGCCCTACCGCATGCTCGGTTCCACCAATATACAAATCCACCTGTCCCCAGTAATCACTTACCGAACGTGCACAAAACTCCTGCTCATTCTTTGGATCCATATACCGTAAAAAATACCAGGATGATCCTGCGTAACCGGGCATGGTATTCGTCTCCAGTTCACGTGCCACCCATTCCGGAATATTTGCAAGCGGACCCTCCCCTTCGGGCCCTGGTTTATACGATTCAACATAGGGCAATTCCAGTGGCAATTCCGAAGCGGATAATGCCATCGCCACACCCTCTTTCCATTGAATAGGAAATGGCTCACCCCAATAACGCTGGCGACTGAATGCGGCATCCCGCATCCGGTAATTTACTTTCCGGTTGCCGATGCCCATCGCTTCCAGTTTATCCAGTACAATGCCGGCTGCTTCCCGCATAGGAACTCCATTGAGGAAGCCACTGTTTTCCAACACGGCATCTTTGGTTGGATTGGCTTCCTTTCCGTCATACTGCGAACCAATAATATTCGTGATAGGAATCTGAAAATAGTCAGCAAAGCGATGATCGCGTTCATCACCACAAGGCACCGCCATGATGGCACCGGTACCATATCCTGCCAGTACATATTCCGAGATCCAGATGGGAATTTCGCGTCCGTCAAAGGGATTGATAGCATACGAACCGGTAAATACGCCGGTAATTTTTTTCTCTGCCATCCGCTCACGCTCACTTCTGCTTTTCACGTAGGTGAGGTATTGATCCACGGCCATTGCCTGTTCCTTCGATTTCAGTTCATCCACCATATCCAACTCAGGGGCGATTACCATAAAGTCTACGCCAAAAATAGTATCGGGACGTGTGGTATAAACCCGCAATTTCTTTACATTGGAATGTTGTGATTTCACAGCAAAATCAATCTCCGCACCATAACTTTTCCCAATCCAGTTGGTCTGCATTTCTTTCATGGCATCACTGAATTCAATGCGATCCAATCCCTCCAGTAAGCGATCTGCATATTCCGTAATCCGCAAATACCATTGCCGCAATTTTTTCTTTATGACCGGATGACCACCCCGCTCACTCACCCCATTCACCACTTCATCATTTGCCAATACAGTACCCAGCGCCTCGCACCAGTTCACTTCTCCATATCCGCAATAAGCCAGCCGATAATCCATCAGGATCTCCTGTTTGCGGCGATCTCCAAAGCCAGCCCATTCAGTTGCAGTAAACTGCAAGCCCGGGTTACCCGGACAGGCAAATCCTGCATTTCCCTGCTTCTCAAAGGCAGTAATTAATACAGTAATAGGTTCAGCCTTTTTAGTTTCGCGGTTATAAAAGGATTCAAACAATTGGAGAAATATCCATTGGGTCCATTTATAGTAAGAAGGATCGCTGGTGCGTACTTCTCTGCTCCAGTCGAAACAAAAACCGATATTATCCAGCTGTTTGCGAAAATTCTGGATATTCGCTTCGGTACTTACTGCAGGATGCACGCCATGCTCGATGGCATATTGTTCTGCCGGCAATCCAAAGGCATCATATCCCATGGGATGTAATACATTAAACCCTTTGAGCCTCTTGAACCGGCTGTAAATATCACTTGCGATATAGCCGAGCGGATGCCCCACATGTAAACCTGCTCCACTTGGGTAGGGAAACATATCCAATACATAAGCTTTTGGCTTGTCTGAGGTATTGGAAACGAGATAAGTCTGCTTCGTCTTCCACTGCTCCTGCCAGTTTTTTTCTATCTGCCTGAAACTATATTCCATGCTTGCGATTTAGATCAACTTTATTTTAAATGTGAAAATGCCCTTAAAACAAATGGCCAAGGGGCGACAAAAATACAAACTGAAGAGCTAAAACCGCTATTTTTGTCCGTATCGACCTAGTACTGACCCATCGAAATTTCAAATCATGACGCAAATCGGAAAATCATCCGCGAAACGTTCCCAACCCTCCTATTTTATGTCCATCCTGGGGGTATCCCTGGTATTGTTCATCCTTGGTCTGCTTGGATGGATCGTAATCAATGCCAACAAACTGGGACAATATTTCAAGGAAAACGTGGAAGTTCGGGTTTATCTGAAAGAGAATATCTCGGCTAAAGACAGCGCGGATCTTTCTCAGTACATTGCCAGCAAGCCCTATGTACGGCAATATACCTATGTAACCAAAGAGGACGCCAAAAAGAAATTCATGGCTGATGGCAATGACGACTGGAAGAATATCCTGGAAGCCAATCCCTTACCTGCCAGTATCGATTTTACCTTAATAAATGAATACGTTCATTCTGATTCATTAGCTGCCATTCAGGTAGACCTGGAACAGAATATTGCGGTAAACGATGTTCAGTACCCTCGTTCTCTTGTGGACAATCTCAATGAAAACGTAAAGAAAATCAGCCTGATTCTCCTGATTATAGCAATTGTGCTCTGTATTGTGGTAATTGTTTTGATTGATAATACGATTCGTCTGGCTATGTTCAGCAACCGGTTTATCATCAAAACCATGCAAATGGTGGGTGCTACCCGCGGATTTATAGCCAAACCGATGGATATGCGCGCCATTATCAATGGAGCCATCAGCGGCCTGATTGCCCTTGCCGGGATCATTACCCTCATCTTTTTTGCTGAAAAACAGCTACCCGAACTCAAAGCCATGCGTGATATGACCTGGTTGCTGATTCTGGGAGGCGGTATTATATTACTAGGAATTCTTATATCCCTGCTGAGTACGCATAGAAGTGTGGTGAAGTATTTGAAGATGAAGCTGGATGATTTGTATTAGGGGATAAGGGTGAGTACCCGGTTGGATTTTTTACCCGTCGGGAACATGACCATTGGTCACAATTGCTTCAGTACCCTACGGGAAAAAAATCGACCCGCCGGGTGAAAAAAATCGCACCCGCCGGGTGAAAATTGTACTTCGGGTGATTTTACTTTTTATTTTTTACTTTTTACTTTTTACTTTGCAACATGTCTAAAAAACAAACCACCGCCCCTACTTCCCATACTTCAGAAAGCCTGTTCGGCAAGGTTAATTACACCTGGATGCTGATCGGATTGGCTGTGATTGCGCTGGGATTATTATTGATGTCGGGCGGCAACAGTTCTGACCCTACTGTATTTGACCAGAAAGAAGTGTACAGCACCACCCGAATCACCATCGCTCCCCTGCTGATCCTGGCCGGATTGGCCATTGAAGTGGTTGCCATCTTCAAAAAGCCCAAAGCCTGATCTTCTTTACATGAGTATTCTTGAAGCCATTATAATTGCCATCGTAGAGGGCCTGACCGAGTTTTTGCCAGTTTCTTCTACCGGCCACATGATTATTGCCAGTTCTCTGCTGGGTATTCATACCGAATCCTTCACCAAATTATTTGAGGTAGCCATTCAGTTAGGAGCCATCCTGGCAGTTGTAGTGCTTTACTGGAAGAAATTCGTGGATTTTAAAAGTTTTACCTTTTATTATAAGCTGGCGCTGGCGGTTGTACCAGCTCTGCTGCTTGGTTTTCTTTTCTCAGATCAGATTGATGCATTACTGGAAAGTCCGCTTACTGTTGCGATTACCCTTTTATTAGGCGGATTCGTGCTGCTTTTTATCGATAAGAGTTTTCAACATCCCCGTATACATGATGAAACTGAGATCAGTTTCAAAAAAGCACTTATCATCGGAGCCTGGCAATGTTTGGCCATGATACCTGGTGTCAGCCGTAGTGCCGCTTCCATTATTGGTGGTATGCAACAACGTCTCTCCCGTAAGGTAGCGGCAGAATTTTCTTTTTTTCTTGCGGTACCTACCATGGCAGCTGCATCCGGTTATTCCCTGGTGCTGAAAGACTGGACAATGGAAGACGGAACGGTTCAAAAAGGGTATGATATGCTCTTAAGTTCCAACGACAATCTGATTGCATTTATAGTAGGGAATGTGGTGGCATTTATAGTTGCCTTATTAGCCATCAAATTCTTCATTGGCTTTCTTCAAAAAAACGGTTTCCGCTGGTTTGGTTATTACCGGATTGCAGCTGGACTAATTCTTCTTATATTGCTGTGGACAGGTGTGATCCAGAACGGATAAACAATTCCTGTTTTTAAACCAAGCAAGTTCATGCAGACGGCATCGAAAAAAGTCATCAATGGTTGGGCTATGTATGATTGGGCCAATAGTGCCTACAACCTGGTAATTACCAGCACCATTTTCCCTGCTTATTTTGTTGCCATCACTTCCGCCGGAAACGGAAACGGTGAACACAAAGTATCCTTCTTTGGAAGGGAATTCGTGAACACCGCACTGATGGATTATGCGCTTTCAGTGGTCTTTCTGCTGGTAGCCTTCAGCTCGCCGATTCTCTCTTCCATTGCGGATTACCGGAGAAATAAAAAAGTGTACCTGCGCTGGTTCAGTCTGATAGGAGCAACCGCTTCATTTTGCCTCGTATTTTTTACAAAAGGAAGGATTGAAGTGGGTATTATCCTTTTTGCCCTCGCCGCTTTCGGATACTGGGCCAGTCTGGTCTTTTATAATTCCTATTTACCTGATATTGCTGCACCTGAAGATCAGGATCGGGTGAGCGCAAAAGGTTTTGCGTTGGGTTATGTAGGAAGTGTGTTATTGCAGATAATCTGTTTTGTCTTAATTCTTAATCCGGATTTCCTGGAAAAAATATTCCGGGGAATTGAAAACATCACCGGTATTCCGCAGGAGTACGATACACTGGGACCCAGAGTTTCTTTCCTGCTGGTTGGCCTTTGGTGGTTTGGTTTCGCACAGTTAACCCTGCGCGTTTTACCTCTGAGCAGCAAGCAGGAAAGAAAATCCAAAAAACATGTGCTTGTAAATGGTTTTCATGAATTGCAGCTGGTTTGGAAACAGTTGAAACAGATGGCCGTTTTGAAACGTTTTCTATTTGCTTTTTTTCTTTATAATATGGGCGTTCAGACCGTTATGCTGGTTGCCGCCGGATTCGGAAAAAAAGAAATCTTTCCTAACCCCGAAGATGAACCGAAATTATTGATCACCATTATTCTGATACAACTCGTTGCTATAATCGGTGCCATCGGGCTCAGCAGTCTTTCCAAAAAAATCGGAAACATGTGGGTACTGATCATTGCCGTAACCATCTGGATCGGCGTTTGTATTGCCGGTTATTATGTGCAGACACAAACCCAGTTTTATATCCTGGCCTGCTGTGTGGGGTTGGTTATGGGAGGCATTCAGAGCATGAGCCGCAGTACCTATTCCAAATTATTACCACCCACCCAGGATACCACTTCCTTTTTCAGCTTTTATGATGTAACCGAAAAAATCGCCATCGTAATCGGCATATTCACTTTTGGCTACCTCGAAGAACTAACCGGGAGTATGCGCAACTCCATTATTGCCTTGGGTGTGTTTTTCCTGATGGGATTAATCGCCTTGTTTTATACCAAAAAAGCCTACGATTCGAGCCATGCAACTGTACACCATTGATACCGGCAATTTTAAATTAGACGGCGGCGCCATGTTTGGCGTGGTTCCCAAAACGATGTGGAACAAACTTAATCCGGCAGATGAAAATAATTTGTGTAGCTGGTCCATGCGCTGCTTACTGGTACAGGATAGCAATAGGCTGATCCTGATCGATACGGGCATTGGTACCAAACAGGATGCAAAATTCTTTTCGCATTATTATCTGCATGGAACTGCGAGTCTGGATAGTTCGTTGGCAGCTCATGGTTTTCATCGGGATGAAATTACGGATGTATTTCTCACCCACCTTCATTTCGATCATTGCGGAGGGGCCATTATCAGAGAAGGGGATCAATTGAAACCTGCTTTCAGAAATGCGACTTACTGGAGTCATGCGGATCATTGGAACTGGGCTGTGCATCCAAACGATCGTGAAAAAGCATCTTTCCTGAAGGAGAATATATTGCCCATTCAGGAATCCGGACAACTGCGATTCATTGAAGGCAATGGAATCAAAACTGGTGATCAACTGGAACGAATCTCTTTCACGGATAATTTTTCAATCCGGCTGGTAAACGGACATACAAATTCCATGATGTTACCACAGTTGAATTATAAAGGGAAAACAATTGTATATATGGCCGACCTCCTACCTTCTGTTGCACATCTGCCCATTCCTTATGTGATGGCCTACGATATGTTTCCGCTGACTACTTTAAACGAAAAAAAGTCCTTTCTGAAAGAAGCCATTGAACAGAATTACCTGCTCTATTTTGAACACGATCCGCAGATTGAACTGGCGGGATTGATCCAAACTGAAAAAGGTGTACGCGCCGGAGAAACACTTCGAATAACAGACCTCTAACTATTTCTGCCCTTCCAAAAAACGTGAAAATCACCTGATTTCCCGAAAGAATTAAATTATAATTTTAGCCATACTGTATTTAAAAAATACTTTATGTGCGAAAGACCTGGGAGAAAGAGAATTTTAAGGAGTACTAAGGGCATACCAGTAATTGCTGATGAAGATGCTTATTCCCAAAACAAGGCATCTGAAAGAGCAAGAAAGATTAACACTATAAACCCTGATATAAAATTCAATATCTGGCATGACCAACATTATCAGATCAGAAAGCAATTTGGAGATGAGGCAGGTGAAAGAATTGGAATAAACTCAATATTTGTTGAATCATTGGTGCAGCGTCTAATGAGTCATTTAGTTTGCTATAGCACTATATTGAAAAATTTCAATTTTGTAAATTTTAGCAACCCTGAGTCAAGAGCAATTAGAGTAGTGCTACAAGAAGAAACTAAGGAGGAAATGCTAAATGTGGTTATTGAAGTTCATTTTATTGACATAACTACGTTTGAAGTAACCATAAAAACTGCCATGTGTTCAGATTCTTTTAGGCTAAGTGATGGGCAATTTGCAATTGAACTAATTCAGAATGAATCCGTTCTAAAAAAAATGGAAAGGGGTAGCGTAATAGAAATTTACAGCCTTTAATAAAAAATTTGAATTACAAATAAAGATTTTTTAAATTTGAACTTGAAACAGATAGGATAAATCTCTGGACAGCCTATAAGCAGGATATTTATCTGGTCAATCTTATATAAGCTGCAAATTTGCAGCTTTTTTATTTCTCTTTCTTTTACCGAACACTAACCAGACTGGTCAATGGGTAACGCAGGTTGCGGTAGGACATCATATCCACTTTTACGCTTCCTACACTAATCGGACTTTCTACCCGGAGCGGGATTTTATTTCCGTCATCACTTACCCAAACGGTCATTTTCTCACCACCTTCAAAAATGGTTCCTTTTACCAGCAGGGGCTTGAATTTTATTGCGCGAAATTTGCCGTACTTGGTTTTAATGGTTTCCTTGCCAATATAACGGATGTAAAGATTATAGGTTTCATCATCCAGAAACATGGAGAAGGGAATCTTATCTCCGGGTTTGTATTTTTTAAAATCAATATTGCGGGCATAGTAGATAGAGCTTACCACATCCTGTACACAATTCGGCACATTAAAGGTTCCATAATTCGTAACGGCTTTGTTGGCGCTGTGATCAAAGTTTACGGTCTGGAATTTCGTATACCCACCCTCATACACATTGCGGATGAATTTATGTGGCTGAAGTGTAGCGGTATCGATATAAGATTCGTATTTATCGCGCACTTTGAAGAAGCTGTCGTAGAAGCTGTAAGTTTTTCCATCGCCCACCACATGATAAACCGGTTTGCCATTCAGACTGGTGAGTCGCACATTGAAACTGGCCTCGCCTGCCCCGATATACATACCGGCCAGGGTATAGAAAACTTTGAAAGTGGTGGACTCTCCGTTTATGAAAGCAATATTTCGAACACCACAGTACTCATTATCCGCATCCAATCGTTTGGATAAGATCACTGTAGCAAGTATGAACAATACAATTTTTTTCATGCTATTTCATTTCTTTGACCGGATTGGCTTTCACCAGTTTAATCCGGATAATCAGCAAACTGCCTAAAATAGCCGGACCAACCAGGTTGATCAGCCAAATACCAAGCGCTGCTGCAATGATTCCCAGTTGATTCGCACTAATCATACCAAACAACTCAAGTGCCAGTTTGCCCCTGATTCCTATATCAGCCAGTGCGATAGTTGGAATAATGGCCATAATCAGGAATTGCAGACTGATCATCCAGGCAGCAACCCCTATCAATTCCGTTACGCCAAAACATTGAAGTAGTAAGATATACTGAATAACAAAAACCAGGTACCTTAAGAGTGACCATCCGAGCACTCTTAACAAAATTGTAACCGGTAAATGATCCACTACCTGCAAAACATGCAGCAATTTATTGGCACCCGGAATTTTTTCAACCCAACGCACGATCCAACTGATACGAAGATAAAGCAGTATTCCACAACCTGTAAGGATGGATACCAACCATCCCAATGCTGGCACCCAGATTTCCTGCAAATCCCAATCGGAGGGCAAGTCAATCGCCTTATAATTGGCATACCAGATCCAAAGCGCAATCGTACCTGCTATCATGGTTACCAGCACCTGACTGAAACTACCAATGAGGGTCAGAGATATCGATGCCAGTCTTTTTCCTTCCGGCAGATAAAGCACTCTTCCGCCATATTCACCAATTCGGTTAGGTGTATTAACGGCAAATGCCAATCCGGCTAAAGTGGCTTTAAATGCTCTCCAGTAAGATATACGATGCAGGGGCAATAAAAGTTCACGCCATTTGATGGCTTCCAGTCCCCAGTTGAAAACCATCAGACCGATCGCCGCCATCAGTTTCCAGGCATGCTCCGTTTGCAGGGTTCTTTGCATTTGTTCCCAGGTATTGGCTAAATTGGGTTGTTGACTGAGTTGCCGGTAAATCGACCAGCTCAGCCAGATGAATATCAGGGGGCCCAACCAGTAGTTGAGAAAGATTTTGATATTTTTGTTTGGAAGCATCCCTGTTAAAAATAATCGCTTGTTGAAAAAAACACCACAAATAATTCTGGGTATTGATCCAGGCACCATCGTGATGGGTTATGGATTGATAGCTGTGAACGGTCAAAGCCTTCAACTATTGCACATGGATGTGCTTAAATTGAATGCCAAAAAAGATCAGCATATCCGCCTGGAACAAATTCATCGACGGGTGGCGGAACTGATTCAGCAATATCATCCCACCAGTTTTGCGATTGAAGCTCCCTTTTTTGGTAAAAACGTACAGAGCATGCTCAAATTGGGAAGAGCCCAGGGTGTTGCTATTGCAGCGGCCATACAAGCCGGGCTCGAAGTTTGTGAATACTCTCCCAAAAAAGTAAAGCAATCCATAACAGGCAATGGAAATGCCGATAAACACCAGGTTTGGGCAATGCTTCAACGGATAGTAACGATTGAAGAGAAACCGGAATTTCTGGATGCTTCTGATGCCCTGGCTGTTGCCATCTGTCACCATTACCAAACCAACTCAGCTATTCCCGGGATTGGCGGAAGCAAGGCCAAAGGCTGGGATGATTTCCTGAAGAAAAACGAACACCGGATCAGGAAACCGGTCTGAAAACCTCGGATTTTTCCAGATGTGCCAGGATTTTCTCCTGAGCGGTTTTGAGCTCTTCCGCATATTGCTTAAGTTTTGGACGGGTAAAATTCAGGTCATCGGCAGATTGCAAAGGTACCAGGTGCAAATGCGCATGGGGCACTTCCAATCCGATTACGGCGGAACCTACCCGCTGACAGGGAAATGCCTGTTCAATGGCACGAGCTATTGGTTTCGCAAATACAAGAATCTCTGCCAGGTAGGCATCCGGCACTTCATAAAACTTATCTACTTCCATTTTAGGCACAACCAGAACATGTCCGGGTACCATGGGGAAGACATCTAAAAAAGCGTAGAATTTGTCGTTTTCGGCGATTTTATAAGAGGGAATTTCGCCGTTGATCAGTTTGGTAAATATGGTCATCTTGAAGAAATTGAATGCAAATCAGCACCCAATGACATCGTGACTTTTATATCCCGGGTTTCCCAGGTATCAAAAAATGGCTGCCATCGACCCATATTATAAAACATGCCATACACTTCGTTCTCAACATTTTCTGTCCAGATTTCATCTCTGGTTGGACATTCAACATGGGTCACCCTGCCCGATGCATTGATGGTGACCACAAAGGTATGATTCCAATTGGGAATGGTATTTGATTTGTAATAGGCTGCACTGAAATAATCGATCAGGTTTTGTGTTCCAAACATATACACGGGATCAATTTTTACAGCATACCAGCGTTTGAGTTCTGCCAGTTCTACTTTTCCAAATCCGTTGGGCAGGTGGTCCAGTTCAATCCGAAAAGACTGATCATTTTGAACAAAGACGCCATTTACGGGTTCGTTCTTATAATAATATATGAAATGCTCAAGACTATCAGTGGGGGTTAATCGAACCAAAACAGTATCACCTTCATTAAAAAAAACTCTCGGACCCACAACTTTATCATTTCGAAACTGGCACTGCATCAGCACATTTCCTTTTTTGTCGAAGAAAAGCCAGTCGCCCTGTTTTCGGCCCTGTTTATCGACAGCATTCAACTGAAGACCGTTCCATTTAATGGTTCTCTGCGCCTGCATTGCCAGCGGAGAAAACAGTAAAATAAAAAGGACGCGCAAAAACATGGCGCAAAACTAGCCTCGCATTGTTACCAGAATGTAAAGCTAATATTACCGCAAGGTTACCGAATTGTTACCAACCAGGCGGAAGGGTATGCAGAATCCGGTGTTTACCAGACGTCAGAAGGGTGGTTTTCCAGCTTCTGTGCATTTCATTAACCGGTAATTGTAGTTGTACCGTTGTTTTGGGTGGCACTTCAACTACCATTTCCAACTGATTCGCAAATTTCTTCCATACGGTTTTAAGCGGACCATGTTTTGTACCTACAGTTGCTTTTACCCAATTTAGCCTTCTGGTATCGGGTTGAAGAATGTAGTACCCTACGGGAAAACCTCTTCCTCCATTTTCTCCTTTTCTTATACCAGCCAGCCAGCGAAAAAAGAATTCCGTAACCGTTCCAAACATCGGGTGATTATGCGAAAAAGTATTATCACTGTATTCCCAATGTTCCCAGAGACTGGTTGCGCCCTGGTCCATCATATGCATCCAGCCGGGAAAACCATTTTTTGTAATGATATCATAGGCAAGATCCGCTCTTCCATTTTGAGCCAACACTTCCAGCAAAAACTTGGTCCCGAAAATACCTGTATTCAAGTGTCCACCATTTTTTTCAGTGATATCTCTGATGAGGTAATCAAAGGCCGCCTTTTTTAACTGAGCAGGAACCAGACCAAAATATAGTGCATGCGCCTGGGTTGATTGGGTACCAATGCTTACTTTGCCGGAAGCTGGCTGAATAAAGGTTTCAACAAATCGATTTTTTATTGAATCGGCTAACCGTCCATACCGGGATGCCTCTTTTTTATCGCCTTTCAAAGAAGCAAAATTTGCCAACAGCATAACATTGTAATAATAAAACGAAGTGGCACTTACCGCCAGGTCTTTGGGAGCGATGGATTCATGATCACCAATGGTATTTTTAATCAGGTGACCGGATGCTGTTGTTCTTAAAAACTCCACCCATTTTTTAACCTGTGGATATTGATCAATAAGCAGCTTTTTGTTTCCATAATACTGATATAATTGCCAGATCAACTCCGGATAGGCGGTACCCCATTCAATTGGTCCCGACCCATTCCCATAGCCCTCATCAGCAATACCTACAAAGGGAGCTGTTTCCGTTAATCCACCATCTGGACGGGCTGCATCCGCATAATCCACTACCGTTTTGGAATAAAAATCTTCCATATCAAAGAGATGAATAAAAGATTCGGCGGTTGCCATAATATCACCACCATAGCCCAATTTTTCTCTATGCGGACAATCCGATTGCACCCCGATAAGATTACTAAGAAAAGTACGTTTACAAATTGCAAACAATTCATTGAGGCGGTCATCAGAACAGGAAAAACTACCGGTTTGCTGTACATCCGCATGTAATACCAGGGCTCTGATAGCCGAGGTATCCGGCCTACCCGGATAGCCCTGAAGTTCAGCATACCGAAATCCATGATAGGTAAATGCCGGTTGAAAAATATCATCCTTACCGGAACAGATAAAAACATCTTCCTGATAAGCAGTATCCGGCGAACCGGGACCGCCAACGCCGGGTGATTTTATTTGTCCGGTTACACTGGTCATTTTATTCAGGCTGCCATCCGGATACAATAATTCTCCGTATTGCACTGTCAATTTTGTTCCTGCTGGAAGACTGGTTTTCAATTGAATTACACCGGTCTGATTGGTTCCAAAATCCAGCAGCCAGCCGGATTCCGTTTGGTGCATGGCAACCGGTGCAATTGTATCGCCCACTATAACCGACGGACTTCGGTGTGCTTCCAGTTTACCAGATGGTGGTTGTGCATAAACGGCCTGTTTCCATGGCTGCTCCGTTTTTCGCAAATCAATCCATTCGCCCAGGTAAATACTATTTCGGCGGATAACACTTTCCTTTACTCTCCAGTTTTCATCTGTAGCGATTACCTGTTTGCTGCCATCCTCCCAAATAAGTTCGAGTTGTGCCATCAATGCAGGTTCTCCAACAGGAAGGGCTTCCTGCAGATTAAACCGTCCGAATAAACGCAGCGGCATCGGGTTATACCAGCCATTCCCCACTATTACATCCAACGTATTCTCTTTTCGGTTAAGCAATGAGGTCAGGTCATAGCTGCTGTAAAAAATTCGGTGAGCATAATCTGTCTGTGAAGGCTCCAATACTTTATTTCCGATTTTCTTTCCATTCAAACTTGCTTCATAATAGCCCAATGCACTAATAAAAAGTTTTGCAGAACGCAGAGGTTTATCCAGCCTGAATTCTTTCCTGAAAAGGGGTGCAGGATTTTCCTGGTACGCCCGCTGATCAGAAAAAAAATGAGTTTGGGGATCGCGAATCCATTTGCCCTGCCACTTTATTGGCAACACATTTTGAGCACAACAGGAACCGCAAACCAGGAGAAGTAAAAGAGTAGCAGGAAACAATCGCATAGCGGCAATTTCATGGAAATTACCAAAAAAAAACGGCCATCTTTTGGATGGCCGTTTTTTTAAGCGCATCGTATGTTATGCAGAAATCTGCTCCACTTTAAATTTCAAAAGGCCAGCCGGTGCTTTTACTTCGGCCACTTCACCTACTGTTTTTCCAAGTAAACCCTGTCCAATGGGAGAAGTCACGGAAATTTTTCCAGCTTTCAGGTCTGCTTCTTTTTCGGAAACAATCTGATAGGTTACGGTTTTCTTCGTATTCAGGTTTGAAACGGTCACTTTTGTCAGAATTGATACTTTGCTGGTATCGATTGCATCCACTTCCAGAATCCGGGCGATAGCCAGATCACTTTCCATTTTTTTGATCTTGGCTTCCAGGATTCCCTGCGCCTCTTTAGCCGCATCGTATTCGGCATTCTCACGTAAATCACCTTTTTCGCGGGCCTCCGCAATAGCTCTGGAGGCAGCCGGACGTTCCACCGCTTTCAGCTGATGGAGCTCTTCCTTCATTTGTTCAAGGGTTTCTTTTGACACATAAATTACATCTGCCATAAATAACCTCCTTTGGTTAAAATGTAAAAAAAAAGAACAACGCCTTCAACAGAAGTGAAAGCGTTGCACTCAGATGAGCAAATATAGGAATTTTAATTAACCAAACAGCTTATCAATTACCACTTCAGCCATCTTCAGGTAGGCTTCGTGGCTGTATCCGGCAATGTGGGGGGTAACCAGTACATTGGGTTGTGCACAGAGCCATTTCAACATACTCCTTTCTTCTTCAGTGTAGGAACCTAACTGTTCATTTTCAAGCACATCGAGTCCGGCAGCGGAGATTTTACCAGTTTCCAGCGCCCTGATCACAGCAGCGGTATCGTGCACCTTACCCCGGCTGGTATTAAGCAAAATGGGCTGACATTCCAATTGGTTAAAAAACGCGTCATTGGCCATATGCCGGGTTTCCGCTGTAAGGGGCACATGAAAGCTGATTACATTGGCATAGCGGGCAATCTGTTCCAGGCTGGCTTCCTTTACATAGCCTTTGGCAAAACCAAACCGATAGCGGTCATATGCCAGCACCGTTACACCAAAAGGTTCGAGTAAACGGGCAAAAGAACTGCCGGTATGTCCATAACCTATAATTCCAACAGTTTTACCACTAAGTTCTGTTCCCCGATTGGCATCTCGAAGCCATTTTCCTTCCCGCACTTCAGCAGCACTCGAATTCAGTTTATTCAGAAGGGATAGTAACATCCCCAGTTCATGCTCTGCCACAGCATTGCGGTTCCCTTCCGGACTGCTTACACATCGGATTCCCTTTTCTTCTGCATAGGCCAGATCAATCAACTCAAGTCCGCTGCCTAATCGTCCCACCCATTTTAAATTATCCGCTTTTTCCAAAAGAGGACGATCGAGTTTTATACGGGTAGTAAGAATGAGTCCGGTCATCCCGCCAATAATTTTACTTACCTGCTCATAGGTAATAGCCGGTTCATACATCACTTCAAATCCAAGTGCCCTTAATTTTTCATTCAGCCAGGGATGTACCGCAGCCGTGATCAACACCTTATCCATTATTTCCATTCATTTTAAATGTGAGTTCAGCAAAATCTTCAACAGATAACTGTTCCGCTCTTTTTTGAAATATCGGATCAAGCAGCATTTCCGGAGGGAAAAGTGATTTCACCGCATTTCGCAGCGTTTTGCGGCGTTGATTAAAGGCAGTTTTCACCAGCATAAAGAAACTTTTCCGGCTTGCCATTACAGGCAGTTGTTTTCTGGGCACCAGTGAAATCACTCCGCTCATCACTTTGGGAGGGGGATTGAATGCACCTGGAGGTACATCAAACAGGTATTCCACATCAAAATAAGCCTGGATCAACACGCTGATTACACCGTATACCTTCGACCCCGGAGGGGCTGCTACCCGTTGGGCCACTTCTTTCTGGAACATGCCTATTACCCGCTCCACCATACCTTCCCATTCCAGCACCTTAAATAAAATCTGGGTTGAAATATTATAGGGAAAATTTCCTACCAGGGTAAATGGAGCATCGAAAGGGCATTCAATATCCAGAAAACTCTGGTGAATCAGTTTGCCTTTTAATACAGGATAGGTGGCTTCCAGATAGTTGACTTTCTCCTCATCCAATTCAACAGCCCTGAATTCGGTATCAGGCAGATCGAGCAGGAATTTGGTTAATGCACCTCCACCCGGACCCACTTCCAAAAGCCTGCTAAAAGGTTGTTGCCGCAGTGATTCAATGATTTTCAGGCATACTGATGAATCCTTCAGAAAATGCTGGCCCAGTGATTTTTTAAGCGTATACATAGAATTCCGCAAAAATACAGTATTGGGCGCGGCCGCTGAATACTGTATTTTTACTGCTTATTCAAGCGTACTTAAACATGTCTACTGAAACTATACGACCCATTATTGGTATCAGCTGCGGCGATCTGAACGGAATTGGCCTGGAGTTAATCATTAAAACCGTAGCCAACAGCAAATTGCTGGAATTGTGTACTCCTATTGTTTTTGCTTCCAATAAAGCCATCAATTTTTATCGCAAATCGATTCCGGACAGCAATTTCAATTTCCAGCAGATCAAGGATTTTACCCGCATCAACCCAAAACAGGTAAATATTTTCAATTGCTGGGAGGAAGAAGTGGCTATCACACCCGGACAGCTGACCGAAGAAGGTGGTAAGTATGCGGTGCTTTCGCTTACTACAGCAGTGGAGGCATTAAAAGCAGGCAACATACATGGACTTGTAACGGCCCCGATTCATAAAAAAAATACCCAGAGTGATGCCTTTCCGTTTACCGGACATACTCCCTATCTCCGTCAGGCATTTGGTGCAAAAGAAGTAGTGATGATGATGGTAGCCAGCAATATGCGGGTTGCCTTATTAACAGAACATGTTCCGGTTCAGGAAATCGGGCCATATGTAACGAAGGCTGCCATACTATCCAAACTGAAACTGATTGAAGCCAGCCTTCAGCAGGATTTCGGAATTGATCGTCCAAAAATTGCGGTACTGGGACTAAACCCACATGCCGGTGATGAGGGATTGATCGGATCGGAAGAAGAAACCATCATCAAACCCGCTATAAAGGAATTCAAGCAACAGACAGGAGCAATTGTACAGGGACCCTTTTCTGCCGATGCATTTTTTGCAAGAGGATACCATGAACGATTTGATGCTGTGCTGGCCATGTATCATGATCAGGGGCTTATTCCATTCAAATCCTTATCACATGGCGATGGAGTGAATTTCACCGCTGGATTATCGGCTGTAAGAACCTCTCCGGATCATGGAACCGCATTTGATATTGCCGGCAAAAACCGGGGAGATGAGAGTTCGCTAATTAGCGCCATCTTCACCTGTGTCGATATCATCCGGCAGCGTGCATTCTACCGCGAAAACAGGGCAAACCCAATGAAAAAACTCACCAACCGCCTGTTGGCCAATGCGGTTGATGAGAAGATTGAGGAATAAGCTGGATTAGCGGAGAATCACTTTATGTGTAATGACTTCCGTGTTATTGGAAACGATACGCAACAGGTACATTCCTCTTGCATATTTTCCTAATCCGGTTATCTGAATGGTATTGTTTCCTTTCTGGATTTGTTGTGATTGCTGGTAAATCAATCTGCCGCGCTCATCCATCAGCTGGCAATCGAGCCATTGTTTTTCTTTTGCACCAACAACAATTTGCAGGTACGACTGTGCCGGATTAGGCATAACTGTTAGCTGATCCACCACAGATAATTTTACCACTATAACATCACTCAGAACATATTTACCAGTTCTGTTGACTGCTTTAATCCGGTATTGTATGCCTGATGCATTACTTGGCTTATTATCAATAAAACTGGTCGTATTATAAACAGTTCCAACCACCACATAGGTACCATTGCCTTCTTTTCTCAGCACTTCATAATGACTGACCGGTTCTGTAGTACTGATTTCCCAGTTCAGGTGGATACCATCATTCTGCTGAAAGGCATTGACTTTTAGAAACCGGGTTGATAAAATATAGAGATATACTCTCCAGTCACGTTCTGAAGTAGCATCAGAATGCCGTTGCACCATGGTTCTTGATCCGGGATTCGCATCACCGGTCAGCGATCCGCCATTACCCATGAAAGCGGAAGTTCCTTTGGCGGAATTATTATCCCAGTCGAACCGGTTATCCAAACCATCATCATCCACATCATTTCCGGTCAGATTTATATTATCATCAGCGCGGGTATTCATATTAAAATCGTTGGCTTCAATAATATCTGCTACACCATCACCATCAGAATCACTATCCTGATAATCAGGAATTCCATCCAGATCTTCATCATTGGGAGTTATACCATTTCCACCAAATCCATTGAATCCATCATAGGCATTATCGATGCCATCATTATCTGAATCCAATCCGGATGGCAACTGATAACTGATAGTAGCAAGCCCTTCCACATTATCTGGAACACCGTCATCATCTGAATCGATATCGAGATAATCATCCGGATTCGTTCCATCTGTATTGGGATAAATAAAATGTCTGGGAGTTCCGCTATCGAGCATACCATTGAAATCAAAATCCGGATATCCTGCTTCACGCAGATCTGTAATTCCATCACCATCACTATCCAGGTCATAAGGATTGGCGCGTCGGTCAGCATCTTTATTCTGATAGGGATAGCTATCTGCCCGACCGTCGTTATTGGTATCTGCACCAGTTCGTAAAATCAGGGCAGCAATATCAATCATACCATTGTTATTGGCATCGGCACCACCCGCTTCTATAACATCGTAAATACCGTCGCTATCACTATCCAGATCAAACATATTGGGAATACCATCACCATCGAGATCAGGTAATCCCAAACCAGATCCTGAGCCGGCTGCACCAGTGGAGGATGCATCTACATTTTGAGACAATCCGTCTCCATCCGGATCCGTAAAATTATCGATGATACCATCTCCATTGGCATCCACACCTCCTGCTTCCACTACATCTGCAATACCATCATTATCACTGTCCGGATCCAGCGAATTGATTATACCATCCAGATCAAAATCATATCCATCATGTATTCCATCGTTGTTGGAGTCTGTAAAACCCGGACTTCCCGGATCGCGATAATCCTGCACGCCATCACTATCAGAATCAAGGTCTGAATCAAGGCCGTTATTTTCGACAAGATCAGGGATTCCATCATCATCATCATCAATATCACAACCAACCGTAATAAGCCGGTTTCTGCAGGTAGTAGTATTACAATCACCTTCGATCCGCACATAATAACGGGTATTTACTGTTGGAGAAACGGTGATTGTTGGTCCGGTTCCGATTGGTACACCGGTACCACAGGAACTTCTATACCATACATATCGGGCATTGGTTCCAAAATTTCCACCATAGGCTGTGAGTTGCAGCGGACTACCCGGACAGACCTGAGTTCTGTTTACCCGGATACCGGCAGGTGCAACAGTGCTTGGTGTTTTTAAGGGAAGATAAAAACCTGGAGAAGCATACCGGCACTGCGCATTATTGATATTGCCACCGGAAGCCACCAGTACCCGGTAAAACCGCTGGTGAGAAGCATTCATGGAAGCAATGGTATAGGTTGAATTGGTAGCTCCGGAGATATTTGTCCAGGTAATACTATCCGAACTAGCCTGCCATTGGTATTGAACCGTACCATCGATTATGGTTGGATCATTCAGGGTAGCAGAGAAGGTTGCTTCACCACCGGTACAACCGGCACTGACAGCAGTAGTATTCACAACAGGTTCTGCATCACAAAGTCCAAATTCAATATCATCAATTGCCAGGTCATTTCCACAACCGCCTTCCCCCTGATTGATTACTTCCAGAATAATGGAAGAATACCCATTGGGCAAAACAAAACGGATACCATGGCGTTCCCAGGCACTGCCTGTAATTTCAGGTGTGTTCAGATAGGTAAGTACAAGGCCAGTGGCTGCATCACGTGCCCGGAATAATAAACGGGGCGATTTGAATCCACCTACGGCTGCACAAAAATTCCGCTGGCTGTTGTTACTGATATTTGCCACCCAAACATTGAGTGAATATTTTAGATTGGAACAGAGGTTATTAACGGTTGTACTGAAGATTACATTCTGTTGCACATCTGCATTAACCACCAACATTCGGCCATTGCTATTACCGGTATGATCTGGCATGGAGTTCCAGTATTGGCTGTTACCATTTGCCGGATTGTTGGTGATCATATACCGTTCATTCGCAATCGGACTGGTTGTTGAACCGGTATATTGCGTACTCGTATTTGTGGGCATGGTAGTGGTTGAACCCGTGCCGCTTCCAAAATCCTGCGAGTATAAGACATTATTAATAGCCGGACAGGGAGGGGCTTCCCCTGCAACTATTACCACAAAAGGGGTAGGTGCCGACTCACCGTCATCGTCGGGTTTGCCATTCAGATTCAGGTCAGGATTAGAGCCATCCGTTGAAACATCCCGAAGGTTTACGCCATATCCTGATGTGGTACTTCCAAACCCGGTTCCGGTAACGGTTGCTGAGTTATTGTAGATTCTTCCACGCTCTATATTCCTGAGACGAACCGTAATTCTTATGGTAAAATTATTTTCACTAACCGGGAAATTTTTCAGTGTTTGCGAATTGGCTAATAAACTGGTATTGGTGGTGCCATTGTATGCACTGTTCAAACTAACTCCGGCCGGATTAGCAACCAGACTTGCCGAAGCGCTGACAACATTGGCAGCTCCGTTGATATGTGAGAGTGTATCAAAGACCTGCAGGTTGGAAATGGGATAATTTCCAAAATTCTTTATATGTAAATCATAGACTACATCATATTCATCCGGTGTTCCGGTTGGGGTTAAAGAAACCAGTCTTTTGGCGGAGCCGATTCCTGATGTTATACTTGAATTATCATAGGAGCTGTAGGTGGAACTGGCAGCCAGGTTAAACCGGTCGCCTGTTAACATATCCAGGCGGCTGTGAATACAATTTGAAGGCGAGGCTGATCTACGGAAAGAACCTACAAATTGACCACCTGCATAGGATAAACCCACCAGGTTTGCCCCAAATACCGGTAATCGAATGGTGTCAATATAAGTAGCATTGATGGGAGACAAACCGTAATCACGGTAATTCATCGTCATCAGTTTGTTATCAAATGCAAAGTAAAACTGACCAGCCGGAGTAATGGCAAAATCTCCATTCTGGGTATAAATATTTACACCTCCGGGCAGGCTTACCGGAACTGCAGCACCGATTGCACCCGTGGTAAAATCAATTCGTTGTAAGGAGAGATCATAGGTAACGGGAGAAGACCCGGTTGAATTCATATTCACCATCCATGCATAGCCATCTGCATCAAAAGCTGCCGTAAGTATACTATTGAAAACCCTGATAGGAGCCAGACTGGAAGTTGGACAAGTACCGGGAGCCCATCTCCAGACATAGGTTCTTCCTCCTGACCATCGGAAATAATAAATCAAATTATCCTTGGGATTAAAATCCACCAGGGCTCCACTGGAAGAATAACCGGGAGAACTTAGAGAGGGAACACATTCTGTACCCGGGAATTTTCGAAGCAGGTTAGTCTGCTCTTTAAATTCCATATATGCCATACCTAAGGTTCCGCTGGTGCAGTTGGATCTACCTACTCCCACAACTATGGAACGAACTGCAGGATCCTGCGCATGGAGTGCATTTGAGGCCATCAGCCAAAACAGGCAAAACAGGCTGATTCTACGGTATAAGGTGGTCATAATCAAGGGTTGGATACCTTAAGAACGACCAATTATGGATTATATTTTTTCTACAACCAAAATAATGGTAAACCCCTAATTTTTAAAATACTACTTAAATAAGCCAGGTGCCAATCCTTTATTAATGGAGTAGGATGAATAAAACAGACTAACCCGCCCTTTCCCATCACCCGTTGGTTTAGTGGCATTCGTATTTTTACTGCCCTCGTACTCCATCGTTACTCCTTTGGGCAGCTTAAATGTACTGGTATTGAACACGAAAAGGATTTTATCCGGCAGTCCCCATTGAGAAAAGCGACCGTATTCCATGTTAGATTCATAGGTGCCATTTTCTCTGGTTGTGGTAGTAGCTTTCCAAACGAGGGCTGATTTTTCCTCCACTAAAAGTGTGGTTAATACGACATCACTGTTATCAGCAAGCGGAAGTAATTTAATGATCGCCAATTTTCGTCCATTCACCGAAGTATATCCCCCGGGCACTGCCGTGAACTCCTTCCCTGAAATAAGGGAGTTCAGGCTTACATTCATGCCACCTTTTGGTAAAATCGAGATTCCATCCGGCTTAATTATTTTAAATAAATCAGGCTGACGGAAGTAAACTTTGACTTTTGAATCGGGAACTTTCATAAAACTGACATCCACTGAAAGGGTGGCATCTCCGCTATAATCCTTTACAGCTTCCAGCTTTTTTTTAACTGCATTCAATAGGTTTTGGGCATCCTGTGCCGGTGAAGAAAAAGCCAGGAAAAGAAGGGAAAAGAAGATTGAAATACGTTTCATATCAGGACAAAATATCTTTTTTACGGAATACCCAAATGGTTGCCACCAGAAAGCCTGCAATATGCAGAAGCAGGATGCCTGCAGACTGCAGAACAGGACTCCAGGAAACAGGGGCATCAAAAAAGCCCTTCCACCCAATCATATGAGTTGTAAACAAAAAAGGCTTGATGGTATTAAATATGGGAATATCCATGGTGCTTAAAATAGTAAATACAATTATTACACTCATGGTGGTTACGATTGGACCAATCGAATTTTCCGCAAACACAGATAGAAAAAAAGCAAGAGCAGCTACGGTTGTCATGGCAATGGCCGCAAATCCGAAAGCAGCAAAATAACGCCAAAGCACATCTGTATTTTCAAGAATTACCACCTCTGTGCTCTTAAGAATCATCAGATCTCCGGTACCAAAAATCCAAACAGAAACTACCAGTGCCAATAAAGCCATCCAGAGTAACAATAAAATGGTATACAACGTGGAGGCAATGAATTTTGCCAACAATAAACGGGTCCTGCTAACCGGTTTGGTAATCAATAATCGAAGTGTGCCCATATTTGCTTCACCGGCAACCTGATCACCAGCAACAAGAGCAATCAGCAAGGGGACATGAATCAGCAGCGTTTGAAGAATTATGAAGCAAATCAGATAACCATTCAACACCTTGCCCTGTATATCGAAACTTTGTGTGAGGGATTGCATTCCGAATGCCATATAATTATTTCCATCTGCATAAAATGCCAGTAAGATGAGCGCAACAATGGCACCGATAGCTGCAAAACTGATATAGGTTCGGGAGCGTTTGAATATTTTAAACAGCTCAATTTGTAAAAGTGGCCACATGTTGATTCTCGGAGGTTAAGGATAAAAAATAATCTTCCAGTGAATTAACAGAACGAATAGACAGAATATCAATCTCCTGCTGTACGAGGAATCTGTTCAAAGCAGGAACCTGATCCGGAGGAAGAGACAAGACCAGTTCCTGTTTCAATTGTTCAGCCTCCAGTAACCAGGGCGTCTGTGCCAGCATCAATTTTGCTTTTTGAGGATCGGATACCACCAGGTGCACTTTGTTCTTTGCAGGTTGAAAAAAATCAGCAACTGTTCCTTCGACCATTTTTTTCCCCTTGTCAAGAATAATCATTCGGGAGGCTATCTGCTCAATTTCATTGAGCAGATGGGATGAAACAACAACTGTTTTATGAAGGTCTTTACTGAGGTGAAGGATCAGGTTACGCATATCAGCAATCCCCTGCGGATCGAGGCCGTTTGTAGGTTCATCAAGAATAACAAGATCAGGATTATGCACCAGTGCAACTGCAATCCCTAATCGCTGTTTCATACCCTGACTATAGGTGGCAACTTTACTTTTTGCGCGATCTGCCAAACCAACCATTTCCAGTTGCTCTATCAACTGCCGGCTTGTAGCTTTCCGGCCACTCATCCGGGCAAAAATGGACAGATTCTCTATTGCACTGAGGTATTTGTACAGATCAGGGCGTTCAATTACTGCACCTACTCTTTTCAATACTGATTTCCGATTGGTGGAAAGCTCCTGACCAAAAAGCCGGATAGTTCCAGAACTGGGTAAAATAAGAGAAAGTATCATTCGCAGGGTGGTCGATTTACCTGCTCCATTTTGCCCCAGAAAGCCATACACATCTCCCTGAAAAACAGAAAAAGAAAGATCATCGACGGCCACCAAATCACCAAAGTTTTTAACCAGGTGTTTCACATCAATAAGGGGCTCCATACTGGCCAGATTAGTTCAAGCTACTAACAGCTGCAGTATCATTTTGTTGGCAACCGTGGTGTTATTTTTTGTTAATTGCCTGTATTGAGATAGGTCTGTAAGTTTTGTACATAAATTTCAAAGGCCCGGATGCCCACAGGTGTTATTTTACAGACCGTTTGCGGATAATTATCCTTGAATTGTTTAAGAACATCTATATAACCGGCGTCTTTCAGTTTATTGATCTGAACACTCAGGTTTCCGGCCGTTGAATTGGTTTTTTCTTTTATAAAGGTGAACTCCGCTTCCTTCACGCTGATCAACAATGACACCACTGCAAGACGCAGTGGTGTATGTAATATGGGATCCAGATCTTTAAACATGATCGTTATTTTCCTTCCTGATTGTATTTCTATTGCTGTTTCTCATACCGTTGTTTTAATAGATAGCCGGGTATAATCCATGCCACCACCATTGCCAATGCGATTAATAATAAATGGTCCTGTACCGGGATAAATGTAGACAAAATGGCCATCCCCCAGCAAAGAAGTGCTCCGATTTTAAGCGGTTTGAATTTCAATACCACGCCAGACACATAAGTTGGAACACCATAGATGGTCAGATAAATGGGATTGAGTAGCTTATAAAATTCGGCACCCTGTGTCTTTCCGATTATAATTCCCGTTATACACATGGTAATGCTGAATGCAATCCAGATAGCGCTTAATAGTTCATCTGTATAGGTCACAACTTTCTGTTGCTTTTTGTACTTAATCAGGTAAAATACCATGTAAACCACAGCTACCCAGGTAAGCATCCAGATGAAATGAACATTTTCATAGCTGGTAAAACGCATCCCCAGATACTGTACAAGGCTACAAATAAACACTACCCATCCCCACAAAAGATACAGGTGTCCATTTTCACTGAACTTGTTCTTGGCTTTATTAATCATAGATTCAATCAGCGCAAGACTTTCAGCACTACTCATATTGGAACTGTTGGTATCAGTCATTTCCATTTTATTTACATTGTGCTAAGAAATATTGGGCTGCCGCTTTTCCCCAGGTAGGATGTAATTCAGAGGCCGGCTTGAATTGATCAAACAAGACCAATGATTTTTCAAGAACTGCTGCAGCGGCAGCCTTGCCACCACCAAATTGTTCAGGCGTATAGAATTTTGATTGCCCCTCCAGGTAAAGAGGTCGCGGATTGGAAGGGTCCAATTGTTTTGCTTTCTCCAGGTAGGTGGAAGAGGTTTGGCCATATTGCATCCAGCGCGCAGCGGGATCAACGGTTAGATGAGCCGTTGCAATCATACTGTAAATCACATTTATTTCACTATTGGCACCCCCAGCCAGTTCTTCTGCTTTTTTATTAAGTGATTCTGCTTTGTCAGCCAGCTGATCCACTTTTGTTTTATCCTGTTCCAGCAGGGCCGACATTATCTGGCAATAAGCCGCATAATAATAGGGTAGCCACTGGGTTTTTTCCGCCTCCGCTATGCGCTCGAAGGAATTTGCCAGTGACGGCATTCCACCGTTTTGCACAGCTGTTTCCATTTCTCCAATTCGTTGTTGCATGGCTTTCTGGTATTTATCAGATTGCGCAAGCAGAGAAAAACTGCCAATCATCAACATAAGTAAGAATACACTTTTTTTCATATCAGTTACAATTTAAAGGTTACTATTGATTACATCCTGTGAACGATCCACTCCGAAACTGATAAAACAGCCAATGAAGAAAAACTGATTGGCAGCCGGACGTATCGGTTGGCGAATCATTCCATTATAGGAATAATTATAATTGAAAATCTGGTTCTGGTTCAGCACATTGTTTACAGAAAGAACCCAAACAGTAAATGATTTTGCATCGGTCTTTCCAATGGCAGGCAAATAATTTATACTCAGGCTCAGGTTGTTAAATGGAATTGTTTTACCCTGATCAGCCAGTTCAAATTTTGCTTCTGAATTATTGTAGCGAATATTATAATATGGACGGCCTGTAGCAAAGGAATAAGACCCATTGAACTGTGTTTTCCATTTCGTGATAAACTTCTTTACCACCAGCGAAGCCGTATGATTGGCAGCAAAATTAGGTTGTAAGCTACCCGGAAAATTCAGATAATCCCTTTTAGTATCCAGGTAAGAATAAGATACCCAGTAATCCACTCCTTTGATTGATTTTTTATCGCGCCAGAAAAATTCAATTCCTTTTGCATATCCATACCCCTTATTGGAGATTTCGGGAAATGTTTTGATCAGGTCATCGTATTTTTTGTAAAAGGCTTCTGCCCGAAAAGTATAGGAACTGTTTATCAATTGGTAATTTGCTATATAATGCGCTGCTTTTGTAAATAACAGGTTTGGATTCAGAATTAACTGGTTTCGTTCGGGCTTCTGGTAAAAAATTCCATACGCCAGGGATGCCTGACCTTTTTCGCCGATTTTATAGGCCATAGAAACACGCGGCACGATATTATTTCGATTTAACAGAGAGGAATGTTCGAAACGGCTACCCAGTTTTGCTGCCAGGTTATTGGTAATATAAATATCAACTTCAGCAAATGCTGCTTTAAACTGATCTTCCTGCATTGTCTTACGCAGCAAGGTATCGCGGAAATTGACATCATCTTTGAAATAGAGCCATTCTCCACCAAAACGAAGGACTGACAATCCCGAACCAATTCTTCTATCCAATACTGATTTAACCTGTACCAGACTGGATTTAATATCAGCTGTAAATGGTTTGGCCAAATAGGGCATGCTGCCAATAAGCTGATCTTTGTTTTCGGCATTCTGAAGACGGTTCTGAATATCGTCCTGGTTTATGCTATATGAAGTTCCCAAGAACAATTTCCATTTTTTACCCAGCCGTTCTTTCCAGGATAAATTCGCATAAAGATTATAGTTGGATAAGCCGAATGCATTTTTAAGATTAGCTGAATCAATATCGGGAGTTCTTATTCCCAACTGGTTTTGCTGAAAGGTTCCATAAAATTTAAGGATTCCTGTTTTAGATGTTTTGATTCTGAAATTGCCATCACCATAATGAAATGCAGGCACTTTAAAATAATCAGGTCGTTGCTTAACCAATTCAAAATAAGGTAACAGGTTGGTATAACCATAATTGGCACCCCAGCTGGCCGATTTCTTTTTATTCAGGTGCTGGTATCCACCACTGAGTCCCACTGTGGAAATTCCAAGTGAAGCAGAACTTTCGTCTGGAAGATCAATCGTTTCAAGAATAAGTGCGCCGGACAGCGCCTGCCCATACAATGCTGAGTAACCACCGGAACTAAAAACGGTGCCTTTAAAAAGAAAGGGAGAAAAGCGCCCTCTGGTAGCCAAATCAGGAAGTGCAGAAAAGAAAAAATTATTAACCAGGGTACCATCTATAAACACTCTGGCCTCTTCTCCTGATCCACCACGAACAAAGAGTCCTTCTTTTTCACCAATCTGCTGGGTTCCGGGCAGAGTTCTTAATGCGCCGGTAACATCACCATTTGCACTTGCTGTAGTAACCACATCAATTGAACTTAATACGGTTGTTCGTTTGGAATCACTGGCTTCAAAGGTACCGGCTGTAACAACCACGGCTTTCAATTCATCCATGGCTTCTTTCATGGTAAGCCGAAGGATAATGGGAGATCCGTTTAACTCTACCATTTCTTCCAAAGGTTTAAAACCAATGGCTGAAATCTGAAGCAGGTGTTTTCCCGATTCGCTGGTTTCAAATTGAAAAGTACCGCTTGAATCGGAAGTGGCACCGTCATAGCTGTCTTTAATGGTTAGACTGGCTCCCGCTACCGGTTTTCCTTTGGGAGTTTTTAACTGACCCTTTATCCGGGTTTGAGAGAATCCAGCCAGTTGGGTGATTAAAAGCAGCAACAAAAGGATAAGATGGTTCACTACAGCTAATTTTAATCAAATATAAACTAGTTTATAATATAAACCAAATAGTTAAAATAGAGGCCCGACTAAGAATAGCCAGGCCTTGTTGATCGTACCCTTTAAAACTATACGCTTTTTTACTGGAGCAGGCTGATCACGAGGCAGAGCCAAACGAGGGCCAGTACTCCAACGGTAATCCATTTATTTACAACTGCCTGTGGTGAGGAGCTAACACGGTATTCCTCAGAAACCCGGACAGAATTTTGTTGTTGTTCAGAATGCATACGGTTCGGTTTAGGCGGTTTTTCAGTTCATTTTCACAATACGGCCCTGGATACTGTTCTTTCCATTACTGGCTTTTACTACATACCAGCCTGGTGAGAGATTTGTCAGATCCATTGATAATGTAAGGGCTGCCCGTTTTTCAACATTGGTTCTTAGCAACTGACCCGATCCACTATACAGTTCAAGTACCACTTCCTGCTGGTTCCAGCTTTCCGGTAATGCAGCAACAAGTGAATTTTGAACGGGGTTGGGATACAAAGCCAGTTTCAGTTGGGAATCGTAACGCTCCCCTTTTACCAACTGAATGGCAGAATATTGGAATGTTCCATCTTTATTGATCAACCTTAACCTGTAATAGAGTGTATTTTTATTCTTTGGCAGGTATTTATCCTTGTAAGAAAAACTACTTTTCGCTTTTTGTTCTCCTTCCGTAAAATACAGTGCCACATCTTTAAATGTCTTGCCATCTATACTTCGTTCTATTGCAAAATGACTAAACTCATCTTCATACTGTGCTGACCAATTCAATTTCACCAGGCTGTTTTCAATTTTAGCCGAAAAGCTTGTCAGCTCAGCATGTTCGGTAGCACCAGCATTCAAAAAGATGAACAATAAGGTGCCTAACAGCCATAGCTGTTTGTTTAAGGGGTACGTTTTCATTGTAATGCAGTTGGGTTAACAAATCGGAACCCACAGGCATTGGAGACGATCAGGGATATGTAATTCAGAGGAGTGGAGAATGGATCAGCAACTAATTATACAAAACAGTGCTTCCTTATAATTGCGATGGCCGTATCGTTAACATGGTGAATTTTTTATCACCCGATTGAACAATTATTTTATACGAACCTGCAGCCAGATCACCTACTTCAATCAACAACTGGGTTGGTGCTTTTTCTTCTATAATCTTTCTGCGCAATTCACCTTTTTCATTCAGTATATCGATTACTACCTGCTTATCCAGCATTTCATCCGGAATAAATACCAGCAGGTTATCAGCCAGTTTTACATTTTTAAGTTTTTTGCTTTTGGTTGAGTCATCCTGATTGGTCACCGTATCAATCCACTCAGGTATAGCGTCATAATTTTCAACCAAAGAAGCAAAACGAATAGTTTCAGTACCGTTAGCAGAGGGAACGGATTCTGTCAACAACAAATCACAAACAGAACGACCATTAAAGGGACTGGTTTTACTATTTACCCCCATCTTCAACTTAAAACTGCTTACTTCATTATTTGCAAATACAATAGGCGATTCTGCAATAGTTTTTATTTCCTCCTCAACGCCCCATTTATATTGGGCACGAAATGCATCTCCGCTTCTTGCAACCAGCACATGTTTATTCTTTTTGTTCAGCCACACCACTCCGTTTTTTCCGATTGTACACTCTGCAAAAGCCTGGGCCTCACCCAATCCTCTCAATCCGGATAAAGAGGCGGCCAACGCAGGAAATACATACCGGCCTTCTTTATTCGTATTCAAATCATGCGGGATAAACTCAAAACTAAAGCTTACCGCTGCAGCCCCGATGGTTTGCTGATGTTCAATTACCGGCTGAAAAGCAGCCTCCTGCATGGATTCAACCTGGTCAATAGCCAGTAATTCAATACCCTGCGAAAGAGCCTCTATCCGAACAACACAATCTGTAAGTGCCTGCCCATTTGATGCTGTGATAACACCGGTAAATTTATAACCTGCTCCTACCTGACCAGCTTCTCCTTCAATCAAAGCAGGATTATGAAAATAAAGGGGAGATTGTGCCTGTACATTTTGTACTGCAACAAATCCGATAAAAACAAACAGGATTTTGTATAGTGGTGCCAATGTTGGGAACATCAGCGGGTACGTCTTCTTCATGATCAACTATGGGTAGATTAAAAATGCCCACAGGAAATGGATACGAGGAATTCAGCAGGATTGGATCATGTCAAACGCAGAACAAAGATTGCATCCCTTTTTGATATATGCAAGGGTTTGGGAAAAAAAATTCGATAAATGGGTTTGAAAGTAAAAAATCAAAAGTAAAATGTAAAAAATCGAATACCCTGCGTTTTACAATCATTCTACTATTTTCTTACACTAATTCTCCTTAAGACAGGATTCTGTCGGTTACCAACTCAATAGTATTACGGCATTCTACAATTCAGGAGCGTACAGCCTCATAGACCTTATCGCCGTGCACCCACCCAATCAAAGATTAGCTGCTGGGCGTGGCTGTGCTTGCGATGAAGCTGAATAGAATATAACACCTGTTGCGATGCCCATTGTGATGCATAATAGTAAAGCCGCTAAACCTGTTTAGGCAGACCTCATTTCAGGAAGCACGCAATTTTGCCAGTCGCGTGCAACTCCCGGATATTTACAAAATCTGCGCATGAATCCTGAACTAAAACAGTTATCAAGGTAAAAAAACAGGTGTGAAGGATATTTTTTACATGGAAAGAGCTTTCTCATAAAGCAATAAAGTCCATCAAAAACTATGGCTGATACTGTCGTTTACTATTTTAACAGCATTCAGGATGCTTTTATTCCAGGATCACTTAGCCGATCAGTGATTACTCCTGGATAGTAGCAAAAAATCTGTGATTGCACCTTGAATTGAGGATCCTTTTTTTACTGCCATTATTGAGTAAGACTGCCACCGGCGATTTGAAATTCCATAATTCACACGTCCAAAAAACTAAACACCATAACAAGTGTAGGGAAGAAACCGAAAAATTGTATCGGTACGGTAGAAAAAGGCCTGTGTCATAAACGGCTTTGTGAGGAATACTGGATAGCCCTATGTACCCTGACAGGTGGTTAATACGGTATGACTCAGCAGCTTACACAGGTAAGAAACGTCGCCATCCAGCCCAATCCAGCGGCAGTAAGGTGCGGACGATAACGCAGGGTGTGGATGACTATTAGCGAAGACCGATAGAAATGCAGCTTCCAGAGGAACGACACCATTTGTAGACGGCTTCGTATCTTTTGGAAGGAACCAAACGAAACACTCGCCCCAAGTTCCGGTGTAATGAAAGAGAAAATGCCTGCAACTAAAGAAAGCGAAGAGGTTTAAACCATAAAAAAGGCTCTGACAGCCGCAACCCAGCCGCAATCCAGCCGCAATCCAGCCCAGCTCAGCTCAAAGTGACCGCGCTGGAAACATTGATGGACCTGGTCGAACGGGAACTTAAAATCAATACCTGAAAAAAGGCTGGTGCCGATTGAGCCTCATTGATGCTAAAAAAAGCCCCCATAAGGATTACCTTATGGGGGCTAATTATACATTAGAAAAAGAAGGTTCTATTTAAAAGCCAGCAAGTGAACCAGAACTTGATCGTGGTTTTCACCTTTCATCTTTCACCTCCTACTTCCCACTTCCCACTTCCCACTTCCCACTTCAAAGATCCTAGTTCCAACGGCTTACTTCTTCATCTGTGCTGCAATTCCCTTGGCCAGCTCAACCATCTTGCTTACACCATCATCCGGCAATCCGCCTTTTTTGAATTCAGCAAGCACGTTGGGTAATTTCACTTCCATTTCATGCAGGAACTGCTCTTCGAATTCTTTCACTCTGTTTACAGGAACATCACGAAGTAAGCCCTGTGTACCGAGGTAAATGATAGCTACCTGCTTTTCAACTGAAAACGGTGAATATTGAGCCTGTTTCAAAATTTCCACGTTACGTGCACCTTTATCCAAAACCAGTTTGGTAGCAGGATCCAGGTCTCCACCGAATTTAGAAAACGCTTCCATCTCACGATACAATGCCTGATCCAGCTTAAGGGTACCAGCCACTTTTTTCATGGACTTGATCTGCGCATTACCACCCACACGACTAACCGAAATACCTACGTTGATCGCCGGACGGATACCCGCATTAAACAGGTTACCTTCAAGGAAGATCTGACCATCCGTAATGGAAATTACGTTGGTTGGAATGTAGGCAGATACGTCACCAGCCTGAGTTTCGATGATCGGCAAAGCAGTTAAAGAACCACCACCTTTAACCAGGTGTTTGATACTTTCCGGCAAATCATTCATATTTCGTGCAACTTCATCTTTACCAATGATTTTTGCAGCACGCTCCAGTAAACGGCTATGCAGATAAAATACATCACCCGGATATGCTTCGCGACCCGGAGGGCGACGCAAAAGAAGTGACACTTCACGGTATGCTACGGCCTGCTTGGACAAATCATCATAAATGATCAGGGCAGGGCGACCGGTATCACGGAAAAATTCACCAATTGCAGCACCGGCAAATGGTGCATAGAACTGCTGAGGAGCCGGATCGGATGCAGAAGCAGCTACGATCGTAGTGTATTGCATCGCACCGTTCTCTTCCAGCGTTTTCATAACACCAGCAATGGTAGATGCTTTCTGACCAATTGCCACATAAATACAATAAACAGGTTTTCCAGCCTGGAAAAATTCTTTCTGATTGATAATGGTATCCACCGCAATCGCTGTTTTACCAGTCTGACGGTCACCAATGATCAATTCCCGCTGACCACGACCTACCGGAATCATCGCGTCAATTGCCTTGATACCCGTTTGCAGCGGCTCTTTTACAGGTTCACGAAAAATAACCCCCGGTGCTTTCCGCTCCAATGGCATTTCGTATAATTCTCCGGTAACAGGCCCTTTACCATCAATCGGCTGACCCAATGTATTGATAACCCGTCCTACGAGTCCTTCTCCTACTTTAATAGAAGCGATCTGACCGGTTCTTTTTACTTTATCACCTTCTTTAATTTCAGAAGACTCACCCATCAATACCACCCCCACATTATCTTCTTCGAGGTTCAGCGCAATCGCTTTTACCCCATTGGCAAATTCCACCAGCTCACCTGCACGAACATTACTCAGTCCGTATACACGGGCGATACCATCACCCACCTGCAAAACGGTACCCACTTCTTCCAGATCGGCAGAAGTGTTAAAGTTGCTCAGCTGCTGGCGCAGTATCGCTGATATTTCATCTGGTTTAATGTCTACCATATAGCTTTATTTAGACTTTTGTTTTATTATCTGAGTTTCTGAATATACATGTTCTCCACGAACTGCTTCTTAATTGCCTGTAAATCGTGGCGGATACTTGCATCATATAATTGATCACCGATCTGCGCAAGAAATCCACCCAAAATAGATTCATCCAGCTTTTCCTTTATTTCCAGGGTTTTAGAAGCATATTCCGGCATCTTATTGAAATTGGAAACTATGCCAGCCTTCACTTCTTCTGAAACAGGAATAGCAGTTGTAAGTTCCAGAATTTCGATATTCTTCATCTTGCGATAAATTGTATCAAATGCATCCAAAATTTCCGGCAATCCGATTTCACGGCCTTTTTCAAACAGCAGTTTGAAAAACAATTCTGTTAACTGACTTACTTTACCTCCAAAAATTGCAGTAAAGATGGCCTGTTTTTTATCCTGACGGATAATCGGACTTTTAAGCACATAATCCAATTCCCCGGTTGTTGCAACCCGCAATAAATCCACATCATTTTTTATGGCATCAACCTGGTTGGTTTCAACAGCCATATCCATAAGGGCTTTTGCGTATCTCTTGGCAACACGTGTATTGCGCATAATTTATTTTTTCGGGAGGTGTTCTTTTTTAGTTCCTTGAAGTGGTGCTTAATTCATTAGCGAGATTGCGGATATAACTCTCCTGCTCGCTTTTGGATGCCAGTTCGCGGCGAATCACCTTCTCCGTTACTTCGATCACCATATTACCAATGACATTTTTCACCTCTGTCAAAGCTGCATTTTTCTGCTGCTCGATGGATGCCTGTGCATCAGCCATGATTTTTCCTGCTTCTATTTTCGCCTGCTCTTTTGCTTCGTTTACAATTTTATCTTTCAACTCTTTGGCTTCTTTCAGCAATTGTGAACGTTCTTCACGGGCTTTCGCCATTAATGCTTCATTTTCACTTTTCATCTGAGCCATTTCCAGCTTCACTTTTTCTGCTGTTGCAATGGAATCAGCGATGTTTTTTTCTCTTTCAGAAAGAGAGGAAATGATTGGCTTCCAGGCAAATTTCTTCAAAATGAAGAATACTATCAGGAAGGCAACCAGGGTCCAGACAAAATAACCTAAGGCAGGCAGTAATAATTCCATGTTAGCAAATTAAAAAGTAAAAATTTAAAAGTAAAAATTCAAAAGTGGCATTCCGAAATTTCCAACCACCATACAAAATCTGACATCTTACAACCAAAATCTCACCTCTCACTTCTTATCTCTCACCTCTCTCTTTTCACGTTTCACCTCTCTCTTCTCACATTTCACCTCTCACGTTTCACCTCTTATCTCTCACCTCTCTCTTTTCACGTTTCACCTCTCACGTTTCACCTCTTATCTCTCACCTCTCTCTTCTCACGTTTCACCTCTCACGTTTCACCTAAAAAAAGCCGGTCCTCGGCCCTGTGCTCCGGACCAGCTAATTTCTTTCGCGTGGATTAGGTGGTCAATACCGCCAGAAGACCCGCGATTACAGCGAAGAGGGCAACACCCTCGATAAACGCTGCAGTCAGGATCATGTTTCCACGAATGTCGTTGGCAGCTTCAGGCTGGCGAGCGATAGACTCAACCGCACCTTTACCGATCTGACCGATACCGATTCCAGCACCGATCGCAGCCAGTCCGGCACCGATAGCGCCACCCAACTGAGCCTGACCTACTTCCAACAGGATGTTCATGATAGACATACAATTTGTGTTTTGTGTTTTATAAAAAAAAGTTCGAGCTATTTTAAATCACTACCGGATCCTTATGACCGGCAGCATCTTCATGGTGATCACCTTCCATTGCCTGCCCTATAAATACAGCAGTCAGGTTGGTAAAGATGAAGGCCTGAATAAATGCAACCAATAATTCAATCACATAAATGAACACGGAAAATGCAATGGATACAGGAGAAAAACCCCATCCTGCTACGGTGCTCATTTGTCCGAATATGAAAATCAGGGAAACAAAACTCAGGATCACAATGTGACCGGCAGTCATGTTGGCAAAAAGACGTATGATAAGGGCAGCCGGTTTGATGAATACACCCAATAATTCAACCGGAATCAGGATCAGCTTAACCAGAAAAGGTACTCCGGGAGGCCAGAATATATGTCCCCAGAAATGACCATTTGTACTGAAAATAATTACTACAAAAGAGATAATTCCAAGTAAGGCAGTAAACGCGATATTTCCAGTTACGTTCGCAGCCCCTGGTAATAATCCGAACAGGTTATTGATCAGAATAAAGAAAAATATGGTCAGCAGGTAGGGCAGGTATTTCTTGTATTTATGTCCCAGGTTGGGCTTTGCCACTTCATCTCTAACAAAGGTAATTACTGGCTCCACTGCATTTTGTAATCCACTTGGCGCTTTATTAGCACCATTTGCAGCATATTTTTTCGCGATACTCGTCATGATCAGCACAAGCGTAATCACAGCTAACAGCATTTGTACCACATTTTTGGTCATGGAAAAATCATAGGCCTTAACCGATGTATCCACATTTCCATTGGCATCTACAGCAACAATATGTTCATGATCCAATTTATATCCTTCATGTATCGCCTCACCATGGTGAAAATGGGAAGAAGAAAATACACTCAAACCGCGTTGGGGAGAATAGATTATTACAGGAAGCGGTATGGTAACATGGGTTTGACCAACCGTAAAGAAATGCCATTCATGTGAATCAGCAATGTGGTGCAAAATAGCTTTACCTGCATCAAACTTGGCAGCCTCACCGTGTCCATCGCCTTCATTGGCCTGAACAGCAGTACCAAAACATAGTAAAATTGCGCTGAAACTCGCTACCAGTATAGATTTGACGCTATTCCTTCCCATGCCGTTTCTAAATTTTGCGCAAAGATAGGAAGGAATGGCAAATAATAAAGTAAGAAGTTAAAAGTTAGAAGTAAAAAGTTGGGAACCGGCAGTTCGTAGTTTAAGATAAATTGCAGACAGGTTCTAAAAGATGCTTATAAAACTTTATTTATATCTGATTTTCAATCAATTAGGTTTATTCATTAAACTTCCAACATTCATTTTATGGTCTCCCTGATTTTCACGATTCACACCTTGCCCATTCACCATTCACCATTCACCATTCACCATTCACCATTCACTATTCACCATTCACTATTCACCATTCACTATTCACTATTCACCATTCACTATTCACCATTCACTATTCACAATTGCGCCTGCTTCGGCTCCCTCCCGGAAAAACCAAACCGGGACCGCCAACTTCTCCGTCTAATTTCATAGTAGTTTCTTGCATTTGGGAGCAATTGCACAACTTTCACCTATCTGACTTCTCCTCTTTCTTCCCTTCCTCCTATTTCCCCTCTCCGTCCTCCCTTCTCCCTTCTCACTTCTCCCTTCTCACTTCTCCGTCCTCCCTTCTCCATTGCCTCCTCTCCTGGCATTTACCCGGCGGGAACAGGACCATTGGTCACTATTACTTCAGTATGCTATGGGAAAACAGAGCCCCTTCTACCCTTCCCCTTCCTCCTATTTCCCTTCTCCCCTCTCCCTTCTCACTTCTCCCTTCTCACTTCTCACTTCTCCCTTCTCACTTCTCACTTCTCACCTCCTTCCCCCTTCTCACTTCTCACTTCTCACCTCCTTCCCCCCTTCCCTCAAACTGGGATTCGTACAAACTATGGTAGTATCCTTTATTTTCCAGCAATTCTTCATGTGTACCGATTTCCTTTATCTCCCCTTTATCCAGCACAATAATCTTATCTGCCTTTCGGATGGTGCTGAGGCGATGGGCAATAACAATTGCCGTACGGCCGGAGATCAGGGTATCAATTGCATGCTGAATCAGCTGCTCACTTTCCGTATCCACACTTGAAGTAGCTTCATCCAGAATCAGAATTCCCGGATTATATAAAAGAGCGCGTATAAAAGAAAGAATCTGCCGCTGACCCAAAGAAAGCGTGGCGCCCCGTTCCATCACATTGTAATCATATCCGCCGGGCAGGGTCTCAATAAAATCGTCCACCCCGATCAGCTTCGCGGCATGTTCCACCTGCGCTCTGGTGATAGTCGGATTCCGCAGGGTAATATTCTCCAGCACAGAACCGGAAAAAAGGAATACATCCTGCAATACCACACCGGTTTGCAGCCGCAGCGCCTCCAGCTTAAATTCCTCCACAGGCACCCCATCAATTCGAATCTGTCCTTTATTAATATGATATAATCGGTTTAGTAAGCTGATAATGGAGGTCTTTCCACTGCCTGTATGTCCAACCAGTGCCACCGTTTCGCCTGGCTGAACAGTAAAATTCAGGTCCCGTAACACATATTGATCCTCTTTATAGGCAAACCATACATGGTCGAATTCAATCTTCCCGTTAATTTTTTCAGGCGCATAACTGCCTTCTGTTTTGATATAATCATCATTATCCAGCACCTTAAATACCCGCTCACTGGCCACCATGCCCATTTGCAGTACGTTGAATTTATCGGCAATAACCCGAAGCGGACGGAACAATAAATTCAGGAACAAAATAAAGGAGATCATCTTCCCAGCCATCTCTGCGGCTTCTTCCGGTGGAAGTTGCAGCGCATTACTGGCTGCCCACCAAACCAGCAATCCGGTAGACACCGCCAAAACGATTTCCACCACCGGGAAAAATACGGAATAGGCAAAAATGGCATTGATATTGGCATTCCGGTGCTCGCGGTTGATTTTTTTAAACTTCTCCGATTCCCGCTCTTCGGCGGCAAATGTCTGAACCACCTGTATTCCGGTCAGGTGTTCCTGCACAAAGGCATTCAGCGCAGAAACCGCATTGCGTACCCTTATAAAAGACCGGTTTACACTTTCTTTGAATATATAGGTTGCCAGTATCAAAAAAGGAAAGGGAGCCAGACTGATCAGAGCCAGTTTCCAGTCCACCCAGAACATCACAAAAAGTATCGAAATAATAGAGAGAAAATCCGCAATAATCGGAATCAGTCCGTCTGAAAAAACTTCATTCACCGATTCAATATCATTGATGGTGCGAGTGGTAAGGGTTCCGATTGGTGTGGTGTCGAACTGGGAGAGATTCAATCCCACCACTTTATTAAAGACCCGCACCCGCAGGTTTTTCACCACCGATTGTCCGAGCCAGGAGGTCGTGAAAGTAAAAAAGAAACGGAACAGGGTCTCCACCAGCAGCAATCCGAATTGAATCAAAGTAATTCGGATAACCCAGTCGAGCATCCCGTTCCGTATATAGGTATTAACCGTTAATTGGATCAGCCAGGGCCGAACCGGTGTAAGCAAAGCCAGCAATATCGCAAGCACCAGCGACCAGATCACTTTTTTCTTGTACGGAGCCGCAAGGCTGAAAATCCGTCTCAACAAAGCCACATCAAAAATCTTCTTGTTCGCAGAGGTCGATGACATTCCGCAAATATATTACTCTTCCTCTTCCACGCCTCTGTATGCTTTGATAAAGATGGCTCCCAGATTTTTGTACGGTGGAATATAATCATCAAATCGCTCCTTGGCTTCACCGGTAAATAATTTACCCAACTCCGCCCACATCGGCATCCACTCAACTGCAGCACCATTGCGAAGCGATGTATTGATGGAGTTCAGAATCGGTTCGTTTACCGCACGGGTTCCAATTTGCTTGGAAGAGATGATATGGGCATCCGGACTGATTGTCAGCACATCATTCAGGTTATTATAACCACCACAGGAACCGAGCACAACGATACGTGCACTTGGTGTTATCTGATTCAACGAAGATTTCACATGATAACTATGTCCGCGATGAATATACACAGTTGGATACAATTGGTTTTGATCGAGGTATTCCTGCAATTTGGCCTGTGCTTTGGCATCCGGATCATCCAATCCGTACAAAGGTTTATTGGCAAAGATCCAAACCGATTTACCCTTGGTTGATTTGATGGTTACAAAATCCTTATTCTCCGTAATCGCCCAATCAGGCTTGCCTTTAAAAAGCGTCATGAAATTGGCATAGGAATTTTGACCGTCTTTATCGTCATCACCATAGAAAAATACCTGTTGTATAACCCTTCCGGCAGAATCCGCAAGGCGCTCAAACGGAACATTATAAACCGGTGGAATTCCCAATGCCTTCGAAAGATCTACTTTCGAAGTGGTATCAGCCGATTCAAAAAGGGTCTTTTCTATCTGGTAGATTTTTTGTCCGTTCAGGTCACCATTCTGCACATTTCGTTCATAATTCAAACGGGCTTCTTCCAGCATATTGGCGGCAAGCACTTTATTCTTTTCAAATATACTGGAATAGGCATCGGCCACGTCCACGGCATCTTCCACACTATTGATGGTGGTATTTTTTTCCAGTCCGAACATGAAAGATTTCATAAGTACGGTGGCATTGGAATCAGGCATTAATTTCAGCAGGGTATCCAGTTCATTGTAAGCGGCTGCCATTTTGATGAACTTTCTGAAATAATCAAAATTCACTGACATAAAAAGGCTGTCAGTTGGCGTGCCTTTCAGTTTGGTAACAATGCGTTTGAATACACCCCGGTAACTGGAAGTATAAATTTCATCTTCGCCCAGCACACAGAGGAAATAAAGTTCCTGCGGACTCAGCGGCTCCACCACTTTGAAACGTACCGGATCCTGGGCGTTATGCAATCCATTGATCTGGCTGATAAAATACTGACGGGCTTTATTATCCATGCGCTCGATGAGGGCTTTGCGCTCCATGGGCGTGTCTTTCTGCAGCATCCGTTCGGTATGGGATAGGCGGGTTTTCACCATCAGCCGGTAATATTCAAGATCATTGTCCTTTACTTTATCGACGTCTTCAAAAGTCAGTTTACCCCGATAGATCTCATCAATAAAGGGAAAGTATAACTGACCGCTCCGGCTGGAAGCCATTTCGGCAATTACTTTCACCACCGGATCAGGGTGAATTCGGATATAACGTGCCAAAGCATCGTTTGAAGCGGCATAATCGTACACTTTCCGCGGATCACGTTTTGCTTCTGCAGCAATCAGACTATCCCGCTTAGGGTAGGCAAAATTGGTTTTGAGGAAGGGCATGGTACGTTCCGGATATAATTGCAGGTACTTGATCTGCAGGATATCCTTACTTGCTTTCACTCCACTGTTTTCAGGATAAGTAAAGCAATCTATCAGGATTTTTCCTACCCAATAGTGCGATTTGGCTACAATTGGGTCAATTCCCTTTAATTTTCGATCAAGCGCAACGGCCTGACCAAAATTTTCCACCATTTCAGGAGCCAGGGCGGGCTGAATCTGGCGGGCTCTTGCACCGGAGCCAAAGTTCCGGGCGAGGATTTCCATCCCCTTTAAATATTTAATTTTTTCGTTATCTTTTAGAAGGGTGTCCAGTTCAACCGATTTTTGCAGCGCATCGAGCTGGTCGAGCATGGCAAAACGAACGGCACTATTAATCGTTTCATCCTTTGTAACGGGTATATATCCCTTGTAATGGGAACCCGGCTGCTGGAAAAGCTTTTTCTGTTCTTTATCCAGGTTTTCATGAAAGATCACACGGCTTCTCTCCACCGGATAAGATGGCTTAGGCAAACCCTGGTAGGCACTTGCCGATGTTTGAGCGATGGACCCCAGACTGGCAATAAGCAGTCCGGCAATGGGTAACAGTTTATTCATAGATAATGATCCTTGGATTCAAATTTACACAATGCAACACCAGCATAACGTTGCGATAACACTAAAATTGCCCTTAACAATTTCATAATCGCCTGAAAATTGGCTGCTTACCGGTTGCCGTTAACTTTGCGTAAACAAATCGTTAATGGATAACAGGGAAAAAAAGATACTGATTGCCGATGACGAACCGGATATTTTGGAAATTATCCAATACAATTTGCAGGCGGAAGGTTATACTGTTTACACCGCAAAAGACGGGGATGAAGCCCTGATGCGGGCGAAACAGATCAAACCCGACCTCATCATTCTGGACATCATGATGCCAAAGAAAAACGGGGTGGAAGTTTGTGAAATATTACGATCCCAACCCGCCTATAAGGAAACCCTTATTATATTTCTGACCGCTCTGAGTGATGAATCTTCCCAGTTAAAGGGACTGGATACCGGAGCAGATGATTATGTGAATAAACCCATCAGTCCGAAATTGCTGACCAGCCGGGTAAATGCATTGTTTAGAAGAGTTACCAAAAAAGACGAAGCAGGATCGGGTATATTAATGCTCGATAATCTGGTGATTGATCCGGTAAAATTTGTGGTGATGGTGGGGGATACAGAAATCACCCTGGCTAAAAAGGAATTCGAATTGTTGTATTTGCTGGCCTCCCGCCCGGGCAGGGTATTTCTCCGCAATGAAATTCTGAACCAGGTTTGGGGCAATGAAGTAATTGTGGGCGATCGTACCATTGATGTACATATCCGGAAAATCAGGCAGAAACTCGGTTTGGATTGTATCACCACTGTAAAAGGGGTTGGATACAAGTTTGATTTATAAGTTCAAAACCGGGTTAACTTAGTGCCGACATGATTCAATTTAAAAATTTATCGCCCAGACAGGTAGCGTCGGTGCTGTCCTTTTCCATATCTGCACTTGTTGGCTTGGCTAATTTCATACTGGTGGATGACTGGGTGATTGCCCTTTCCTCTTTTGCGGTTCTTTTTCTGGTATCCTATCTGCTGATTTTTTATTTTTTGCAGCAGTTTATTTACAGGCGAATCAAACTCATTTACAAATTCATTTATCAAACCAAGGCTACCAAGCGGGAAGAGTTTTACAACAAGTATATTATCCCGCAAAAAAGTATTGATGAAGTAAAGGAAGATGTGGAGAAATGGGCTGTTCAGCGACAGGGTGAAATTGAACTGCTTCGTAAAAATGAGGCCTATCGGAAAGAATTTTTACAAAACCTGGCACATGAATTCAAGACCCCCATTTTTGCGATTCAGGGATATATCGATACCCTTTTAGGAGGGGCGATGGAAAATCCGGATGTGCGCAAACGCTTTCTGGAGAATACCAGCCGAAATGTAGACCGGTTGGTGAACCTGATGAATGACCTGGATGAAATATCGCGACTGGAAAGTGGTGAGCAGGTTTTATACAAACAGTATTTTGTAATTCAGGATCTGATCAAAGAAGTAATTGAATCGCTCTCCATTAAATTAAATCAGAAAGAAATTCTGGCTTCCATCAAAAAGGGATGTGAGGCGCCAGTTTATGTTTTTGCAGATAAGGAAAAAATCCGTCAGGTGTTGATTAACCTGATTTCGAATGCAACCAAGTATGGTAAGCCGGGAGGAACTATCGTAATCAGCGTGTACAATACCGATGAGTTTAAAGTGTTGCTGGAAGTAAGTGATGACGGAATTGGTATTGAGGAAGCGCATCTTTCCCGCATTTTTGAACGGTTTTACAGAACTGATAAAGCCCGTAGCCGCGATAAAGGCGGTACTGGTCTGGGCCTCGCCATCTGCAAACATATTATTGAAGCGCACGGCGAATCCATGCATGTGCGCAGCAAGCCGGATGTGGGTACAACAATCGGGTTTACGCTGTCTTCTACAAGAGGTGAGGGATAATTCTCTAGAATTTAATCAATAAATTTTGAAAGAAATTATTTCTTTTCTATTTTGTTGCATCCTATGAAGTATTTAGTACCCTTATGCGTATTGATTTGTTCCTGTATTTCATCTTACTGTCAACAACCCATACTTGATTGGGCAGGAACATTTGAATATCGAAGCCACGCTTATCATGGAGGTGATAATGGCCGAGCAATTGCAGTTGACCAAATTGGAAATGTTTATTCAACAGGGTTATTTAAAGGCCCGGTTGATTTTGATCCCGGACCAGGCGAATTGGTGATAACTGCAGGCAACAGTATAATGAGTCAGAGGGGGATTTATGTAACCAAACAAAGCTCCACAGGAGAAATAATCTGGGCTGGACAATTTCCACTATCAATTGAATTTTCACAAGTCAATATTGTTGTTGACAAAATGGGTAACACCTATATTAGCTCTTATTTAAATGAGGTTGCTGATATGGATCCTGGTATTGGAGAATATCTTGCAACACCCATTGGAACAAGAGATGTATTTGTTGTAAAGTTGAATCCAACTGGTGATTTAGTTTGGATTAAACAATTTGGAGGAAAAGAATACGATACCGTCTGCGATCCAAACTCACTTACCATAGATAGCGAAGGAAATTTAATTATAATCGGAAAATTTTCAAAAACTATAGATTTTGACCCTGGACTGGAAGAATTTAACCTTCGTGCCGAGAGAACCATGATAGGGTTTATAGTGAAATTAAATTCAAATGGAGAATTTATTTGGGCCAGAAAAATTGCAGAAGACAATCCAGCCAAAAACAGTTATATAGAAGCCAATGACATTGATGCTGATGAAAATGGGAACATTCTATTAGCAGGTGTTTATAGTGGTGAATGTGATTTTGACACTGGCAAAGATTCCTCCATAATGAGAACAGGAGGCTGGGGAGAAATATTTGTTTTGCTGCTAGATCCAAATGGTAATTGTATCTGGGTTAGATCCTTTGGAAACAATTCAAATTATCAAAGACTATACAGTCATGGAGTTAGTTTTGATAAAAAAAACAATATCTATATAGCTGGAGCATTTGGTGGCACACAGGATTTCGACCCAGGCCCCAATTCAAAGCTGCTGGTTTCAAATTCGCCTTCGGCTGCATATATACTTAAACTATCAAAATCAGGCGAGTTTCTTTGGGTAAAACAACTGGGAAACCAGCTTTTAAACGCAGCGCATGATATAGGAGTTGATCCTGAAAACAATGTTTATTCTTGTGGCATATTTTCAGGAACCATCAACTTTGACCCTGGCATAACTGATTATACATTGCAAAATCTAAATAATGAAGGTCTTGTAATCAGGTATTCTGAAGATGGTGATTTTGGGTTTCTAACCAGATTTGAGAAAATCTCAGAAAGCGGGGGGCTTTTTTTGCGCAAAATGGTTGTAGGCTCGAACCGGGCTTTATACTTTACAGGTTCTGTAAATGGGGCAGTCGATGCAGATCCCGGTCCAAATGAATATAAAATTCATGGGGGAGGTTCATCCATGCCGTATGTTATAAAATTAGCCCCTTGTCCTGGCAATACATATTCTACGCTCTCAGTAAACACATGTAACCAATTTAAATTGGGAAACCATACTTTTGACAGTAGCGGCTCCTATACAGTTTCCATCCCAAATTTAAAAGGATGTGATTCAATAATTAACCTCGATCTCACAATAATAAAAAATAAAATAACGCAACGAATTGAAATTTGTGAAGGTGATCAATTTTATGCCGCCGGTAAATTCCAAACTACTTCCGGAAGTTATGTTGACTCGCTTGAAAGCTTGAACGGATGCGACTCAATTCTAACTACAGAGCTTATTGTAAGATCAAAGCCGGTACCAACCTTAGGGCCAGACCGGGATCTTTGTGAAGGAGTGAGTATAATTATTAATCCAGGAATATTTGTAACTTACGAATGGCAAAATGGAGACAATTCCAAGGAACAAATTATAACCAAGCCCGGATTATATTGGGTAAATGTTACAGATATAAATAATTGTTCGGCTTCAGACAGCCTGAATATCGTAAGCATCAGACAAAATCCGATAAATTTTCTACCTTCATCTGATACCATTTGCAAAGGCAACACTAAACTGTTAGCACCATCGAAACCATTTATTAAATATTATTGGTCCACAGGAACAGTAACCAACAATATTACCATAAATTCAGCCGGAACATACTTCTTAGAAGTTGAAGATAACAATGGCTGCAAGGGAATCGAAAGCATTAAGATTATTGAAAAAGATTGTTTAAAAGGAGTCTATATTCCTACCGCATTTTCTCCAAATGGAGACGGCAAAAATGACTTCTTCAGGGCAATTGTATATGGGAAACTACGAAAATTTAGTTTGACAGTATTTGACAGGTATGGTTCAATCGTATTCCATACGATTGAACCCAATAATGCCTGGAATGGTGTAATAAATGGGTTGGCACCAACCGCTTCCAATTATGTTTGGCAATGCTCCTATGAGTTTGAAAATGAGTTACCGTCTCACAAAAAAGGATCTCTTATCCTCATAAAGTGATATATTTCAGCAAAAGAAGAATAACTATATGGTATCAACAAAGAATGTTGAAATATGTAAAGCAATTCCATCGGATTTTAATGACGTGTATGAGCTGTTAAAAGAGTTTGCCGTCTTTATAAAAACGCCGGAGAAGCTGACCATTACATTGGAGGATATGAAAAAGGATGCATCCATTTTCAATTGTCTGATTGCCGTTTCGGAAAACCGGATTATCGGCTTTGCCACTTATTTCTTTGCTTATTATTCCTGGACAGGAAAATCAATTTACCTGGATGATTTGTATGTTTTACCTGAGCACCGGGGTGCTGGTATTGGAACACAACTGATGGATAGGGTGATTGGTATCGGCAGGGAGGAAGCTTGTAAAAAAATGCGCTGGCAGGTATCGAGATGGAATAAAAAAGCGATTGAGTTTTATCGCCGGAAAGGTGCTGTCATTGATGACGTGGAAATAAATTGTGATTTCCCACTTGGTACATATAGATAAAAAAAGCCCTACGCAAATGCGTAAGGCAGTTAGGAGTTGAAGGGGTTGGATTAATAGTCCAACGCAGCTAAAACAGGGTAATGATCAGAAGGAAATTTACCGTGATAGGTATCGGTTAATATACCATAGCGGGTAACTTTAAATGGTTTGCTGATAAAAATATGGTCGATGATATCTTTTGATTTTGGAAATGGGCGGAAGCTGTTGAAACTTCCATTAGGTGTATAGGGGTCTTTTGCCAGCGTATAGGTATCTTTTAAACCGGCACTCTGCTGAATCTGTGTGTACCAGGCAGACTGATGATTGCCATTGAAATCGCCCATCAGAATAACAGGAGATTTACCGGCAATGGCTTCGATTTTTTTCAGAATCAGTTTACTGCTTTCTGTTCTTGCAACAACACCCTGGTGATCATAATGTACATTGAAAACATAGATCGTTTTTTTTGCTTTTTTATCTTCCAGTTTCAGCCAGGTGCATATGCGATTGTGTTTGGCGTCCCATCCAAATCCCGGCGCCTCCGGTTTTTCAGACAACCAGAAATCGCCGCTGTCTTTCACCAGAAACCGATCCTTTTTATAAAATATAGCTGAATGTTCGCCTTTTGATTTGGCATCATCCCGACCCAGTCCGTAAAATGCATAACCGGGAAGTGCTGCCTGTAGATCATCTAACTGGTGCCTTAACCCCTCTTGTGTGCCAACAATATCAAACTGATGAAAGCGGATAAGAGCGGCACATACAGGGGCACGATCCTGCCAGAGATTTCCGGAATCGCTCTGGTTGGCATAACGGATATTGAAGGTTCCGGTAATAAGTTGCTGGGCATGGAGGGAAAAGCTGGCGACAATAACCAGCAGAAGAATCGTTGTTTTTTGATAGTTCATGTTTTTTTAATTTATTCCCAGCCGGGGTTTTGTCCGAGTGCCGGGTTAATCAAAAGATCATTTGTAGGAATAGGATAAAGGTATTTTTTATCTTCCCATTTCCGTTCAATATTATTTAACCAGCGAATTTCACCACTTGTTTCAGCAGCCAGTTGCTGCGGGTTGGCATTGCCGTTAGCAAGTTTGGGCGACACATTCACAAAACTAACACCCGGAATGGCGGCAGGTGCTGTACCACTGTAAAAAAGCACATCCATTTTACCATCTTCGTTTAAATCAAGGGGTGTATTGAGCGCCGGAACATAAAATCCGTTCCATGATTTAGCAAGCAACTCTCCTCTTTTCCAACGGATGAGATCGTTGTACCGTAATCCTTCCCATGAAAGCTCAATGCCTCTTTCTCTGCGAATCTCCAGCAGTACAGGATCTGAAATGGCGGGAAAATAATTTTGCTGGAGATAGGAATCTATAGTTACTGGCAGACTGGTTAAGCCGCCAGTGATACCAGCCCGACCCCTTAATGCGCCAATGGTTTTTGACCAATCTTCATTGGTAATAGTACCCAATTCTGCTTTTGCTTCTGCATAGTTCAACAACACTTCAGCATAACGGATCAATGAAATGGAATTATCATTTCTTGTACCACCATCATAGAACATATCATCGAGGCACCATTTGATTGGCTGATAACCGGTATAGGTATACGAAAACACAGGAGGTGCTGCTTCAGTAACACCGGCATTCACGCGTTTGTAATCACCCATGCGAATGGTTTGTTGTAATCTTTTATCACGTCCTTTTACTTCTTCCTGAAAAAGCATGGTTTGATAACCAGGCGTATTGGTAAATGGTGTGCCATCCAGGTTGAGATAGGTATTTACAAAATCACGGGTAAAACTCAAACGGGAACCATAAGTTGCGGAAGTCCAGTACCAGTTGGCATCATTCAACACATTCAGCGTTGCATCAGCAATATTGGAGAGAATGATTTCATTCCGGATGGGTTGTTTGCTGATAAATAACTGACGATAGGATTGTTCGGATCCACCTGCGGTGTTCAGACTAAAGCCGCCTTCAGTCATTACTTCTTCTGCAGCATCTGCTGCCTGTTGCAGCCAGGTATTGGCAGTGGATTCAAGTCCGTTTGCCAGACCTGCAGCATGGTATTTCCGGAAGGTGCCTTCGAAGAGACAAATCCGTGATTTATATGCCAGTGCTATGTATTTGGTGATCATACTGCGGGTAGCATCAGTAGTGGTGATATTTTCGCAGGCGTAATTGAGATCGCTTAATACAGAGTCCATAACCAGACTACGTGGGTCGCGCGGTTTTTTCAATTGAACTGAATCATTCACAGCGATGGTTTTTCCATACCAGGGCACATCCCCAAAACGGACTACTTTATTGAAATAAAAGAGCGCGCGAAAGAATCTTGCCGTAGCCTGGTAATTGGTACGGATCGCTTCCGGTACGGCGGGATTATTATTATTTTCAATAAAATAGTTGATATTCCTCAGAGCTGTCCAGCTCCAGCCAGAGCCTTGTAAAGGTGTGAATCCGTTTGCTGTAAGAAAGGTTGGCACATCTGTTCTTGCCCCATAATCGCTCATATTATCTGCTCTTACCACATCACCTGCAGCCGGCAAATCATTGTAAAAGGAAGTTGCATACAATTGCAATCCCTTTTCACTTCCGAAAACAGCATTTTTATCTGCCGTAGCAACGGGGGAAAGATCCATTTTTTTGCAGCTGATTGCCAGTGTTGACATTACTGCTGCGGATAGTATCAGTTGTTTCATTTGAGTTTGATTTTTTGAATTAGAATCCGATGGTCAAACCGATTGTCCAGCCTTTTAAAATCGGGTAGTTATTACCATTACCACTTCCACCTGTTGTAAGTACACGGTCGGATCCCTGGATATTTTCCACATCGAGGTTACGGGTAACTTTATACATGGGTGAATAGGTCCAGATATTATCACCCGAGATAAACACACGGGCCTGTTCCATTTTTAATCTGCTGATGATTGCTTTTGGAATATTGTAACCGAACTGCAGATTTTTCAAACGGATATAAGCGGCGTTTTGCAGGTATTTTGTCTGACTTACATTCAGAGACCGGCCGGTGCCCTGCGCTATATAACCACGAAGGCGCGGGAAATAGGTATTGGGGTTTTCTTCTGACCAGATTTCATCCACCATTTCAGAAGGAATTCTGTTATAAGGACGATTATAGGGTCCCCAGAAAGCATCCGCTTCAGCACCAGGCCACCAGTCCTGTTGGGCTACACCCTGGAAGAAAACACTGGCGAAGAAATTGTTCCATTTGAAATCAAAGAGCGCTCCGAATGTGTATCGGGGTGTGGAGTTACCAATGATTTTGCGATCACCCGGATCGGCCAGTGTATTGGCACCGGTATTGATTACACCATCCTTATTCAGGTCTAGGAATTTAATATCACCAATTAAAGTGGTTCCTGAGTTGGAACTTTTAATAAGGGATTGGGCAGCAGCCTGATCGATATTTTCTGCAGTGAAAAAACCATCGGTTACATAACCCCAGATTTCACCCAGCTTCTGACCAACATAATAATCATTCAGCCGTTTATCGGGGTTATTGTATTTGGTAATCTCTGATTGGTAGTCTGCAAGTGAGAGACGGATACCATATCCGTAGGGTTTTCCGCCAATAGTTCCGCCATCGCGCCAGCTGGCAACAATTTCCCAGCCGGTGGTTTGCAGATCAGCATAGTTACCTTTTGGAACACCGGTACCGAAAACGGCAGGAAGTGTTGGACCATTCGTAAACATATCAAAGGTATTTCTTCTGTACCAATCAGCATTAATCTGAAGACGGTTATTGAGGAATGCGACATCAATTCCAAAATCGGTAGTGGTGGCAGTTTCCCAGGTGAGGTTATCGGGCAGCACACTTGGTTGTGAAGTGCTCTGCGGCCGAACACCACCCAATATGCGGCCAATTTGTGAGATGCTGAATTGTTCGATGAAAGAATAAGCAGCGATGCTTCCGTTACCGAGTGATCCATAGGAGCCGCGCAGTTTCAGATCAGAGATTCCTTTGGGATCGAGATTCCAGAATTTTTCCTTCGAAACCCGCCAGCCGGCAGATACAGAGGGAAAGAACGCGTATCGTTTGCTGGCCGGGAATTTGGAAGAACCATCATACCGACCATTAATTTCAAGCAGGTAGCGATCATCAAAACCATAGTTTACTCTGAAAAATCCACCACGTACATTCCATTCTTCAAAGGGTCCGCCTGTTGTGATGGCAGTTCCCAGTGCCAGGTTGATGCTTTCCGCACCTTCATATATAATTCCATTTCGTTGTGCCTGCAAGCCTTTGTATTGGGATTGTTCGTAGTTATAACCACCCAGCAATTTTATATGATGCAGGTCTTTAAAGGTGTTTTCATATTCTGCATAAATATTACTGGCGATGTATTGGGTCTCACGATAAGCAGCTGCGATATCGTTGGTATTGGTTCCCACATATTCAATTACACCAGGCCTTCTGCTGTAAGGCACGGCAACGCGGGTAGTGGTGGTATTATCATCCAGTTCCTGAATGGTGAAATCTCCTTTTACGCGAAGCTTTTTATTGAAGAATTCCGTTACGAGTGAAGTACGGTTTCGGAAGATCCGTTTATCAAAATCGATGCCGTTTTTGCCATAAACAAAATCGCCAACAGTATAGGCTGCCGAATAAGAAAGATTTCCATCGGGGTTAAATAAAGGCGACATTTCATGTCCTTCATCCGCGATGTTTCGCCAGATACCGCCACCTTCACCAACGTTGAGCGGGTTATGGTACAGCATATTGGAATAATCCACATTGTTTTCAATACGCAACCAGGGCAGGGCCTGCACGGAACCTTTACCGCGGATATTATAGAGGCGGTAATCATCGCTGTTATAGCGGAATAAACCGTTTTGTCCGAAGTAACGGGCGCTCACAAGAAAGCTTGCTTTATCACTGCTTCCACTTATGGAGATGTTCTGATCCATGGAGCCGGTACGATCCTTATATAATAATTTATACCAGTCGGTATTGCCGTAATAAACATATTCACCGTTTGCATTTACATCCACTTTAGGCAGAGACGGGTCGTTGTTACGGCGTTCGTATTCTTCCAGGTATTCCTGTGAAAATCGTACGGTTTTATTTACGTTTTGCGGGAATTGAGAATAATCGTTCCAGGCGCTCCAGGCTTCGTTGAACAATTTGGCGAAGGTGTATCCGTTGGTAACATAATCCGGAACAACAACAGGAGCTTTGGAAGAATAATTACTGTTGTAGGTGATGCTTGTTTTGCCTTTGGATGGATTTTTGGTGGTGATTAAAACAACGCCAAAAGCTCCTCTTGCTCCATAGATGGCGGCACTGGAAGCATCTTTCAACACAGTTACATTGGCGATATCATTTGGGTTTAATAAACTTGGATCACCTTCCACACCATCGATTAGTACAAGTGCATTTCCACCCTGACCAATGGATGTATTTCCGCGGATATTATACGCAGGTGATTGTGTTGGTTTTCCATCGCCCATCACGAGGTTGAGGTTGGGAATAAAACCCTGTAATCCCTGTGTTACGTTGGGAAGGGCCCGGTTTTCAAAAATCTTTCCGGATACCTGATCAACAGCTCCGGTAAGGTTGGCTTTTTTCTGTGTGGAGTATGCTACAACAACTACTTCATCGCCTATAGCAGTTGCGGGTATCATGTTTATTGGAAAAAAAAGAGTTCTGTCTGCAGCCACTGTGATAGCGCCCATTGTTTGAGGCTGGTAACCTACATAGCTTAGCGTGAGTGTGTAGTTTTCGCCGGCCGGTACATTGGTGAAAATAAATTGTCCGGCTGCATTGGTTTGCGTATTCAATTGCAGGGATCCCTGCTTGTTTTTAAGCTGAACGGACACGCCTTCCATGGCTGTTGCCTGTTCATTCTTTACCTCGCCTTTCAGGTCATATTGAGCCATACCTGAAAGTGACAGTACTACTGCCAGAAGAAAAAGCAGTAAGGGCTTGGTTTGCATGATGGTTAAATTTTTGCAAATCTCAATCCCGATTATTATGCGATTGTTAGACCATTGTTATGCTGCTATTACGAAAAATCAATTTGGTGTAGATTCTACATTTACTCCTGTTCTTTTTACCTGAATCAGTTGTGCGATTTTTGGAGTCTGAATTTTCTTGCGAAATAAATGGAAGAGGCAATCGTTGCGATTAATCCGATTATTCCGGTTATGAGTACCAGTTCCTGATAAAAATTCAACCAGGACAATTGGATGGAAAAAACAGATTTGCTGAGCAGAACGGTAACACTTCCTAGGTAGCCGAAAGAGTCTGCGAGATAAATCAGGAATCCAACGTTGCCGGCTATGCGAAAACTGGCAATAAGCCGTTCAAAGAGGATGCTGTTGAAGGGGATATAAACGAGGTAAAGACCGAGTCCCACTCCAAGCATCCAACTAAAGGTGGTAATATAGGAATGCTGGTAGGCGATGGTGATGACCAGGCTGAGCAGGAAGCCAATCGCCATAATCCAATGCGTGAGTTGCAGAGCTTTGTAATTATTCTTAAGCAACACCATGGAGGCAATTAGTAGCAACAGGATGATGGAGATAATGGTTTCTGTTTTTGCGAAGACGGTGAGGTTGTAAACTTCGCCGGAATCGCGCCACATATCTGCCATGAAACTATCACGAACTTCTCTGAGGATGGTAACAAGGGAGTAAACGAGAACCAGCAGGAATAAACCCGTTCCATAGGTTTTCAGGATACCGGTGCGCTGGCTGCCGGTCATGGGTAAACGGACGGTACGTTGTAGAATATCCTGTTGGGTGGGGGCTGGTATTTTTTCCATGAGGTAAACGAAGAGGGCAAGCGGAAAGGCGAATAGCGCTCCCGTAACGAAGGGCATCCAGTATTCGGTAACCTGCAGTTGTTGCATTACGAAGGAAGCGACGGATTTTGCCAATCCGGATCCGAAGATAAAGCTGACGGCGAGGGCGGCGCTGATGAAATCTGTCATGCGGCGGCCTTCGATATAGGAGAATACTACTCCCCAGAGCATACCGAGGGGGAATCCGCTGAAAAACAGGCAGGGCCAGTTGTAGGGGGGCGGAATGGCGCCGAAGGCCAGCCAGGAGAGCCAGGCTGCACCGGCGAGGGTGAGGATCAGTTTTCCTCTTCCGATGCGTTTCAGGGAGGCGATGAATTTGATTCCATAGAATTTGCTGGCCATATAACCGGCCACCTGGGTGATGACGAGGATGATTTTGTAATCGAGTCCGGCCAGCTGGTAACCCTCAAAGGCGGCTACGTTAAACGCTTTCCGGAAGGCGAACAAACTTGAGTACAGGCAAAATGCCACCAGTGCCGCATAAGCGGCTCCTAACCAGTCTTTTCTCGTGAACATGGTTTAAATATACAGGAAAGGTGTCAGACAGGTGTTAGGACAGTCTTCTAACAGTGTTCTAACAATTCATCCTGTTTTACCCCCCTCTTTGGGATAGCAATCCTGGTTTTCTCATTGTAGTATCAACCGTTCATGAACCGTTCATCTACCGTTCTTCTACCGTTCATGAACCGTTATAAAACGATGCATGAACGGTAGATAGACGGTTTAATAACGGTTAATGAACGGTTAGAGATACTATTAAAGCTATGAGTTAAAACATGGTAAGCAGCTAGAGGAGGAAGCTTAGAGTATCCCAAATTGCCTGAAAAAACCCGGTTCATAGACATGAACCGGGTATTAACTGCATGAGAAAATCTTGCTGCTATTGAAAACACAACAACTGAGCTTCAAATCTCGCCAGCTTGTGTTACCTGAACGTAAACCGGATGTTAAGTTTAAAAGATAAGAAAGGTGTCAGACAGGTGTCAGCAAAGTGTACTAACACCTGTCTGACATTTCTCTAACTATGTTCTAACATGTATCTGACGTCTCTCCATCAGCGTTCTAACTCCTGTCTGACGTTTAGCAGGAGCTCCCGCGAGAAAGTTGACATCGGAAAACTGTAGAGGCATGCATTTTTGATGTAGCGGAAATGGGGAACGGGACAGTCCAGGTTAAAGTAAAGGGTATTGTAGATGGAACCATCCACAAAGCAATAAATTTTACCCTGGCGGCTACAACCCGTTGCAGGAATGGTATCATAGCGGACATCCTCCATCATCGTCGAAATCTTTACCGTGTCAGCCAGAATCCGGTATTGATAAAAACGGTCTTCATCTTCCTTATCATAAAATAAGGCCTGAATACTATCAACCCGCACCATATCCGGGAATAAGCCATCGCCCACCGGTTCTTTTTTACCGGTACAGGATAACAATAATACAAGCAATAACACTGCTAAAATCTCTTTCATATTACAAAATAAAAAGGCCGCTTTGCATTGCTGCAAAACGGCACTTAAATTAATAATCAATATTAATACGCGTTGGATCTGGGATTGAAACTAGCCCAACCCTGTGCCCAGTTGGTAGTACCAAATGCGCCGAGGTAGGTGGTAGTTGTGAAATAACTATCCATTCCGGTAAAGCTGGCACCAGTTAATGCAGGTGACCCGGCTTTTGGCAGGAAGTTAGGAGCAGTCAGGTTGAATGGATCAGTCAGTTGAACATCATCTCTGCTTGCCAAAGTACGGTTGCCATCTGCCTCCGCTTTAGTCTTGAGAAGATCATTGGTTGCATAAACCGTTTTTGCACCATCATCCTGCACATTATATGGTTTAGTATAAACGGCAACAATATTATTTTTAAACTCAGACTGCCCATCTTTATAGGCCTGTGCAGTTGCTGCTGATTCCATAGAAAAACCTGCTTTTCTATGACCAATCAACAAAGAATTATTCAGAACAAAACGTGTCGCTCTTCTCCAACGATTAGAAAAACCGTGATTTGAATTGGAACCAGTTGTATCATATGGCCCGATTAATGTAAGATTCGAAAGATAAGGACGGGTAAAGGGTTCTGCAGTTGAACCAGATCCATCATTATCACACTCAATTCCATTGGCCTGGTCTGTATCTGCAGGTTTATCGCGCAGTGAAACGGCAAACTGAATTTTACCCTGATAACCGAAATCAAAATCGAAGTCATCATCCATGGTTCCCAATGCAATCAGATTCTTACAATTAACAGTACCGCCAAAGAACTCATACGCATCATCCGCACCGAAAGAAACCTGTACATTTTCAATAATTGTTCCGGAACCAACGCCACCTAAGGTCAGGCCATTGATCTCAGATCCAGGCTCTGCAGCAATACCGGAAAACTCAATCCGCACATACCGCAGTGTACCACTATTATCATCCGCTTTATTTCCACCATAAGGACGGTTTACACCACCTTCAATAATGGGTGCCGGAGAAGTTGGACGGTTGGTTGGCGCATTTCCCAGCAGGATGATTCCACCCCAATCTCCAGGAGCACGCTCGCCAGCCGGACGACCGGAGGTGAATACAATCGGCGCATCAGGACGGCCATCGGCCACCAGACGGGAACCGCGTTCAATAATGAGGGCGCCTTTATCACTCACATCACTTTTGATAATTGTACCTGGCTCAATGGTCAATACCGCTCCATTGTTAACATATACATATCCTTTCAAGGTCCAGGTTCCACGGGTAAGCGTAGTGCTTTGATCAATTGTTCCATTTAATACGCGGGCTGTGGTATCTGTTCCACCACCCGGATTATTAATGGTATCGCCAACTTCTACCTTAATACAGGAAGTAATGGTTACCGCACTGATCGCGATGAGGGCAAATTGTTTTACCAATTTCATTTTATACAGTTTAAAAAGTTGAGTTTTCTTGTTTCTATTTTTTTCTTAAGTCAAAGTCATAGGTAAAGCCTATAGATATCGTAGTGCCGGGGCGATAGGAGCTGAACAGGCGATCACCACTCCCCTTGTTGAATTCCTTGCTGCCACCAACATTTTCATAGAGATAAATTTCATTGTTCAGGATATCTGAGAAATTCAGCTTCAGTTCCCCTTTCTTATTCATGATTTTCTTCGATAGTTGAAAATCAAGCAGGTGACGGGGACGCTCATAGATATCCGGGAACTCACCATTACCAACCAGTGCGAGGCGAGGTCCGATTCGGTTATACAATACAGTTGCATTGAAAGCTGATTCGGATGAATACTGCAATCCGGCATTGATCAGGTAAGGTGACTGACCCTGAATCGGACGGTTTGAATTAAGGGTTTGACCGGATGATGTTGCATCAGGAAAACTTACATCAGAAAACAGGTAGGTAAAGTTTCCAAAAGCCGTCATATTGTTCAGGAACTTACTATCCCCCAGAAAGTCCATATTCTTACGAATCTCCAGTTCAGCACCATAGGTATTTGCCTCTGCTGCATTCTGGAAAAAATACAAGCGGCGATCCGCATTCGATCCCGGATCCAAACGGAATTCAATCGGATCAGTAAACCTTTTGTAGAACGCACCTACCGTAAATGCCTCCCCAGCTTTTGGATAAATTTCATACCGTAAATCCAGGTTCAGGATTTTTGTACGTTTCAAATCAGGATTACCAGATACGCCATAGTTTGATTCATAGTCGAAGAACTGGAAGGGTGCAATTTCACGAAACTCCGGACGGGCAACTGTCTGGAAAGCAGCAAAACGAATATTCTGTGTTGTATTTATAGAATAGGTCAGGTTTACAGATGGAAGGAAATCGTAAGTCTCTGTATTTACATTGATTCTCTTTGCCGTTACATCTTTGGAAGTAAGGTATTGTTCAAAAAACTCTAAACGGGCTCCCCACACCAGGCGGATTTTATCGCTCAATTTATTATCCAGCATAAGGAAACCTGAATTGATGGCAGAGATCCCGAAATATTTATCCGAGTTCCCGGTAAAATCATCCATCACGTAGCCGTTCAAACCAAAATTTTCCTTCTTAAAAATCTGATCATAAGGCAGACTAACCAGCTCATCATTGAAGTTCGGCAGACTAGCTTCCCGATAGCGGAAAATTCGGGAAGAGAAATCACGGAAACGTATAATGGTAGAGGCACCGAATTTGAAATTCTGCTTCTCATCAAACAAATTAAAGGGCAGGGTAAAAGCACCCGAAGCAGTAACGGTATGATCAGAAAGATCAGACCAGAAACGACGGGAATCATCCGGGTCGATTTGTTTGATATTGCTTCCAAATGCCTGGGTATATTGCTGCGTGCGCAGATCCGGTTGATCGCGGGTTACCAGAGAATAACCGGCATTCCACCGGAATTTTGCCTTAGCAACAGATAATTGATGATCTCCTTCCAACTGACTGCTGAAGAAATTCCGCTGGTTCAGGAAAGAAGAGTAAAAATCAACGTTCTGATTTCTGTTATTATTAACCCCGCCACGAATGAAATAATTATCATCGTAAAAACGGTTATATATGTTCTTAAACGATATCTTATTTTTCTTTTGAGAGTAGGTCAGGTTGATCAATGCACCAATATTGGTCTGGTAACGATTTTGCTGATCTTCAAATTGAAATATGGCAGATCCATCATTCTGGCTGAACTGACGATCCACATTGTATTTGATCATAGAATTCCGATACACCACAGAAGCAATCAAACCTAATTTTGCATCATTCTTCAGGGTACGCGCAGTACCATAAGAAAGATTATAGGTCATTATCGGTAAGGCAGTAACTGTACGCTGACCATAGACATCATCCCGGAACAATTTAGAATCGGTTATCTGATCATTTACATTCTGTCCGCGGTATTCCTGTGGTGATCCCGGAAAACCTGCCGGAAATTTGCGGGTACCATCATCAAAACCAAGCCAGTCAGTAGAGGTCCTTTCATTGGAAACAAAATCCTTGAACACCGAGTTGGTATTGAAACCAAACTGAAATCCAACAGAAAGAAAATCTTTGGTAGGAATATCTTTTGTCTGCACCTGAATCAAACCACCTGCAAACTCACCGGTTAATTCAGGGGTTGCGGTTTTATTGATAATGATGTTATCAATCATATTGGCCGGAATCACATCAAAAGAAAAGGCTTTGCGGTCAGGTTCAGACGAAGGCAACTGTGCGTTGTTAATGAATGCCGCATTATACCGATCACTCAAACCACGGATAATTACAAATTTATTATCCTGAATAGAAGCACCACTTACCCTTTTCAACACTTCACCGGTAGTGCGGTCCGGCGTACGCTTGATCAAATCAGCAGCGATACCACTGGATACTGCCGTATTATTCCGTTGCAGGTTAATCAGTGCTGAAGTGGTTTCCTTACGAACCGAAGTACGAACAATCACTTCTCCCAATTCTGATTTATTCTCCAATACAATGGTTACCGTATTCTCTACCCCTTCTTTCAAATCAATTTCTTCCACCAGTTTGGTATTGTATCCGGCACTTGAAACACGGATAACGTATTTTTTTCCCAGCACCAGGTTTAAACTGAATCGTCCCTCCACATCAGCAGCCACTCTTTGTTGTGCACCTTCAACAGCGACGGTTGCGCCCGGTACCGGTTCATTTTGAGTATTGATAACTTTACCGCTGAGTTTAACTGTTGTTTGTGCTGCGGCAGTTAATCCGGAAAACAGCACCAGTAACAACAGATAGTAAAACTTTTTGCTCACAACTAAGGGGTTTATTTGCGGGCAAAAGTAGACGGGCAATATTATCGCCCTGTTACGACAGCGTTAACGAATTGTAACCCGAATATTACCGCAATGTTATGTGCAGCGTAAAAGCCTTACCAGTAAAGGATTAGAAATTTAACTGAGCCTGCAAACGGAGTAACCGGCCCTCTTGTGCATTGTTTCTCAGAACGGCATCTTCGAAACGGCGACTGGAAATTACATACATGGCAACCAGCTCAACATTTCGGTTGATCTGCCATTCGGCTCCCAGTTCCAGTTCATTAACTTTATAACTGCGGGCATCCAGTTCAAATTTTTTACCGCCCTCATAATAATGATACCGTGCAAATGGAATCAATACCATCTTTCCGGGCTTCATCATGTAATTGGCGATAATATATCCTCCCTGCAGTTTTCTCTGTTGAATGGAATTCGTTGCAGGATCATATTGTGGACCGGTTCCGACATTGTATTCTGCCTGAATCCCAAAAGGCTGGGGATACAATACAAAGGATGCCGCGATCCGCTCATCTTTGTATTTAGCCTGGGGATTAATCAGCTTTACGCCTTTTGTGGTATCAGACATCGTATAGTTTCCGGTATAGGCCTGCAGTGATCCTTCAATAATCTGCCCATTGCTCAACTGAACCGGCCAGGTAAAGCGCCCAGCAACATGTACGGAACGATTTTGATCCGGGCGATTGGCCACCTGTCCGTTAAAAACCCCGAAACCAGCCACCCCATAATCGCCTGAGCCCTTGAGTCCATCCTCTGTAAGCCGATTTAATAATTCTCTTTTTTCAGCGGGAGCCCAATATAGAAAAGCTCCCAGATCACGTTCATTCACGATGGAAGAATTGATACCATCACTCCGGTCCAGCGGTAATCGGTTGGAACTGCTCTGCATGGCTTCAAACCCATAGGGAACCTTAGATTGTCCCACTCTTATCCGCCAGGTTTTCTTTTCATCAAATGCCAGATCAAAATAGGCATCCCGGATCTGGCCATAATTCAACCCATTGGAGGTGGAGGAAGCAAAATCAGGCTGTATATAAATAGATACACGGTCTGATATATTACCCTGAATAATAACCCGAACCCGGCGTAAAAAAAAACCTCCATTGCCGCCCCAACTGCGGTCGCACTGGTCGCATTCCAGGTTGGGATTGGTTTCAAGCAGGCGATTGTACCTGGTTTGAACATATCCGCGAATGGTAAAGGTCTCGAACCACTTCTTTTTGTTAACTATAACAGTTTTTACTGAATCCTGTGCATTTGTTACCAAAAAACAACAAAATCCAATCAAAATCAACCCAATTTCACGGTATCTTATGCCCATTTTCCATTGTTAAGTTAATATTACCAAATTGTTAACGGCGGCAAAGGTAAAAGCCAAATGCAGGCTGGTCGGGCAGGCAATGTTAAGAAATTATTACCAAACCCTACAATACCCTTCAACAGCCTGAAAGCAGTCTATTTTTGCGCAAAATTTATCTATGTCACTTTCCTCCATCCTGAAACTGTTTACTCCGAAGGATAAAGTATTCTATTCCCTGTTTGAAGAAGTGGCCAATACCGTGGCAAAAATGGGCTCTCTGATGAAAGATGTTGTGAGTGAAAGTGATTTTGATAAAAGAGCCGGATTGATTTCTAAAATGGAGGATCTGGAACATGTTAATGATGACCTGACCCATAAAATTTTTACAGAGCTTGGCCGGAATTTCATCACCCCATTTGATCGCGAAGACATTCACTACCTGGCAACTGCCCTTGATGATATATGCGACTATATTTTCGCATCCGCTAAAAAAATCAACTTTTACAAAGTTAACCCGAACGATCCCGGCATCCAAAAAATGGCCGACCTGATTGAGCAGGGTGCCGAGCATATCAAAAACGCCGTTATTGAATTGCGGAATATGAAAAATATGCGACAGATTACCGATGCTCTGGTAAAAGTAAACAGTATCGAAAACCAGGCGGATGATATTTTCGATTTAAGCATCGATCGCCTGTTTGAAACCGAACCCGATGCCAAAGAAGTAATCAAGAAAAGAGAAATTTACCAGGTAATGGAAATCGTTACGGATAAATGTGAGGATGCAGCGAATGTGATTGAAAGTATTATAATAAAGTACGCCTGATAAAGTAAAAAATTAAAAGTAAAAAGTAAAAAGTGGGCTACCACTTCCAACTTCCCACTTCTAACTTCTAACTTCAAACTCTCCCCATGACTTTTCTGGTAATCATCATCGTGCTGGCCCTGATATTCGATTATATCAATGGGTTTCATGATGCAGCCAACTCCATAGCCACAATCGTTTCCACCAAAGTACTGACTCCTTTTCAGGCAGTATTGTGGGCAGCGGTTTTCAATTTTGCCGCTTTCTTTATTTCCAAATACCTGATTGGAGAGTTTAAAATTGGTAATACCATCGCTAAATCCGTTCATGAAAATTTCATTACACTGGAAGTGATTTTTGCCGGACTGATAGCAGCCATTACCTGGAACCTGCTTACCTGGTGGTTCGGAATCCCCTCCAGTTCCTCCCATACCTTACTGGGTGGATTTATGGGAGCAGCCGTAGCACACGCAGGTGGCATGGCAGAAAACGGGCAGGATGTTATCAACTATGCGAAAGTTTTACCCACCTTTTTATTCATCTTTCTCGCACCCATTATCGGGATGATCATCGCCTATATAATTACCGTAATCATTCTGAATATTTGCCGAAAAGCCGTCCCCTATAAAGCAGAGAAATGGTTTCGTCGATTACAACTGGTTTCTTCCGCATTATTTAGTTTGGGTCACGGTGGAAATGATGCACAAAAAGTAATGGGTATAATTGGTGCCGCGGTTATCTTTTTTGAGGTACAAAACGGAAACACCACATATACTACCCTTGACTCAGCCCACCGTTTCTCCCATTTCGTAACAGACTACTGGTGGGTACCGGTTGCAAGTTTTACCGCCATTGCACTTGGCACTTTAAGTGGCGGCTGGAAAATTGTAAAAACAATGGGAACGCGAATCACCAAGGTTACACCATTGGAAGGGGTGAGTGCAGAAACAGCCGGCGCAGCTACCCTTTATATTTCGGAAGCACTAGGAATTCCGGTAAGTACCACACATACCATAACCGGAGCCATTATAGGCGTAGGTGCCACCAAACGTTTGTCTGCTGTTCGCTGGGGTGTTACCATCAATTTGCTTTGGGCATGGATCCTGACCATTCCGGTTTCTGCTCTTATTGCAGCAGTTGTTTATTACCTGCTAAAGTTGATCATGTAATTAATTCATAGCTATTGAAAAAGGGGTGTCATTCGGCACCCCTTTTTCGTTCACACATAGAGAAATTGGTTTATATTGCCGGCTATTTGAAAGTACTATGAAAGGAATTATTCTGGCCGGCGGATCTGGAACCCGTCTGCATCCAATTACCTATGCGATCAGCAAACAAATCATGCCGGTGTATGATAAACCCATGATTTATTATCCCTTATCCACCCTATTACTGGCAGGCATTAAGGAAATCCTTATTATTTCCACTCCGCACGATCTACCGCTTTTCAAAAAACTGCTGGGGGATGGGAAAGAACTTGGTCTGGACATCTCCTATGCCGAACAGCCAACGCCAAACGGACTGGCGCAGGCTTTTGTAATAGGGGCACCTTTTATTGGAACAGATAAAGTTGCCCTGGTATTGGGAGATAATATATTCTATGGTGCAGGCCTTGGAACCCAGCTCGCACACAATACCAACCCGGATGGTGGAATTGTGTATGCTTACAGAGTAAGTGATCCCGAACGGTATGGCGTAGTGGAATTTGATAAAAAAAACCAGGTAATTTCCATCGAAGAAAAACCGGCAAAACCCAAAAGCAATTTCGCGGTTCCCGGACTTTATTTCTATGACAATGAAGTGATTGAAATAGCCAAAAATCTGGAACCGAGTCCGAGAGGTGAATATGAAATCACGGATGTAAACCGGGAATACCTGAAGAGAGGAAAACTAAAAGTATCCATCATGGACCGCGGCACGGCCTGGTTGGATACCGGCACCTTCGATTCCCTTATGCAGGCATCGCAATTTGTACAAGTCATTGAACAAAGACAGGGAATCAAAGTGGCCTGTATAGAGGAAATTGCCTGGAGAAAAGGATTTATTACAAACGAACAACTCGAAAAGATAGCACAGCCTCTCTTAAAAAGCGGATATGGTCAATACCTGATGACAGTTTTAAAAGAAGGCTGAACAAATAACATGTAACATTAACCTAAAACGATCCCATGAGCAAGATTTTGGTAACCGGAGGATGTGGATATATTGGTTCACATACGCTGGTTGATTTGGTTGAAAATGGATTTGACGTACTATCAGTTGATAATAATTCACGCTCTTCTGCACGCATTCTGGAAGGAGTGGAGAAAATCACTGGCAAAAAGATCAAAAACTATAAGGTTGACCTCTGCAATTTTGACGATACGTACGCCATTTTTGCTGAGAACCTCGACATTACCGGCATCATTCATTTTGCGGCCTATAAGGCAGTGGGAGAATCAGTGGAGCAACCCCTGCTCTATTTTGAAAACAACCTGGTGAGTCTGCTGAATCTCTTAAAATGTGTACAGGAATTTAAGGTGCCACATTTTGTATTCTCTTCTTCCTGTACCGTTTATGGCAATCCGGATGTGATTCCTGTTACGGAAAGTACGCCGCCTAAACCTGCAGAATCACCCTATGGATATACCAAGCAGATGGGTGAGCAGATTATCAGTGAATTTGCGAAAGTGAATCCTGCACAATGCATTTTGCTTCGTTATTTTAATCCGGTTGGTGCGCATCCGAGTATTCAGATTGGCGAAATGCCAATTGGTCGTCCGGCTAACCTGGTTCCGGCAATTACTCAAACTGCTATTGGTAAAATTCCTTCTCTTACTGTATTTGGCAACGATTATGATACCCGTGACGGATCCTGCCTGCGTGATTTTATTCATGTTTCGGATATCGCACATGCACATACGCTTTCCTTACAATACCTCATGAAAGGAAAGGGTAAAAAATCCTGTGAGGTGTTTAATCTCGGTACCGGAAACGGGGTTACTGTTTTGGAAGCAATTCTCGCGTTTGAGAAGGTAAGCGGACAGAAACTTAATTATTCAATAGGACCTCGCCGACCCGGTGATGTTATTGCCATATATGCCAATAATGAACATGCCGTGAATGAGTTGGAATGGGAATTGAAATACAATCTGGAGGATATGATGGATACCGCCTGGAAATGGGAATTGAAATTGAAGGAAGATGAGAACCTTTTCCAGGTACAACAGGCCAATCTGAATTAATTAACTTTAGCAAAATTTAAAACAGCACCTATGTTGAATGAGATCCAGGTTACCGGCAAAAAAGATACAAGAAGCGGTTTTGGCGATGGCATAACTGAATTGGGAAGAACCAACCCAAACGTGGTAGCTTTAACAGCCGACCTGGCTGGGTCACTTAAACTTGGCCCTTTTATCAAGGAAAATCCGGATCGGTATATTCAATGCGGTATTGCTGAGGCCAATATGATCGGGATTGCAGCCGGATTAACCATCGGTGGAAAAATTCCGTTTACTACTACATTCGCCAATTTCTCCACCGGACGGGTGTATGATCAGATTCGTCAGTCGGTTGCTTATTCCGGCAAGAATGTGAAGATTTGCGCGTCTCATGCCGGACTTACTTTAGGGGAAGACGGAGCAACCCACCAGATCCTGGAAGATATTGGAATGATGAAAATGTTGCCGGGTATGACGGTAATTGTTCCCTGTGATTATGAACAGACCCGGTTGGCTACGCTGGCAATTGCGGATTACGAGGGACCGGTATACCTGCGTTTTGGTCGCCCTGTATGGCCCATTTTTACGGAAGGCATGCCTTTTGAAATTGGGAAAGCGCAGTTTTTCAGCAAGGGTTCAGATATCAGCATTTTTGCATGCGGACATATGGTCTGGAATGCAATTGAAGCTGGAAAGGAGTTGGAAGCAGCAGGTATAAGTGTGGAAATAGTGAATATTCATACGATTAAACCCCTGGACGAGGCTGCTGTACTGGAATCTATTCGCAAAACCGGTTGTGCTGTAACTGCGGAAGAGCACAATATATTGGGTGGCTTGGGAGAAAGCATTGCCCGGGTAGCAGGAAAACATCATCCGATTCCGGTTGAGATGGTGGGCACCCAGGATACCTTTGGTGAAAGCGGCACCCCTGCACAACTTCTGGAAAAATATGGATTGAGCGCACCTGATATCGTTACCGCCGCGAAAAAAGCCCTCAGCCGAAAGAAATAATTTTACCCGACCGGTGGCACCGGTCGGGTATTTGATTTCCTGTTGGTGGGTCGAATAACGGAGTGCCCACTTTTTACTTTTTACTTTTTACTTTTTACTTTTTTAAATGCCCCCGGAAGATTTCGAACTACTTATTCAATTCAGGCAGCCTGAAACAAAGGAAAAAGCCTACACTGCTATTGTACGAAAGTACCAGGAGCGCCTCTACTGGCATATCCGCCGGATGGTGGTGAATCATGAGGACGCAAATGATGTGCTGCAGAATGTGTTTATCCGGGTTTGGAACGGATTGGAGAGTTTTCGGGAAGATGCTAAATTATATACCTGGCTCTACAGGGTAGCCACCAATGAATGCCTCAGCTTTCTGGAGCAGCAGAAGAAAAAATCCACCCTTTCTTTAAGCGATGATGAAGACGGACTGGCGAACCAGATTAAGGCGGATAAAGACTTTGATGCGAATAAAATTGAATGGAAACTGCAGGTTGCGATCCAAAAACTGCCGGAAAAGCAACGAATTGTTTTTAGTTTACGATATTATGATGAAATGCCATATGAAGAAATGAGCAGGGTTCTGGATACTTCAGAAGGAGCTTTAAAGGCCTCTTATCACCATGCGGTAAAAAAAATAGAAGACTATTTACTAAATCATTAAACCTGGGACCTAATAAAGGGTCTAAGAACCGATGACACCCGATAAAAATATAGTAAGTGAACTGAAGGTACTGGCAGGGCAGCAGCAAACTGTGCCCTACCAGGTACCAATCGGGTATTTTGATTCCTTTCCGGAAAGAATGCTGGAATTGGTTAAATCCGTATCAGGAAAGGCAGCCATTCAAACTGAGGACGGAATTAAGGTTGGGGAGGAGTTCACTTTCCTGGAGGAAATCACCACCCTATCACCCCTATTGGCCGGCTTATCGAAAAAAATGCCCTTTACCGTACCCAACGGATATTTTGATCAAATCGAGCCAGCAACAGTTAAAACAGAACATATTGCTACTGAAGATGCTGAGATTGAAACTGGCTCAATTCTTCTGCTCGTTAACCGGAAGGGGCCTTATGAGGTTCCGATCGGATATTTTGAGCAGTTCCCGGGAAAAATGGTTCAAAAAATCGGGCAGGTGGAGACTGGCAGTGGTGCTAAAGTAATTTTCATGGGCAAGTCCTGGTTAAGGTATGCAGCCGCAGCGGTTGTTGCCGGAGTACTTGCCATTGCGGGATGGTTTTATTTTCAACCAGCTTCAGAAAATCCAGGCATGACACCTGCATTTGCCAAACAGCTGGAAACAGAAATGCAACAAATCAGTGATGAAGCGATCCTGGAATTTACCAATCCAACCAGTTCAATTTATTATGGAACTGCAGCCAATCAGACTGATGAATTATCTGTGGATGATGTACACGACCTTTTAGGCGATGTCAGTGACGAAGCACTGCAAAAATACCTGCAGGAATTCAACGGTAAATCAACCTCAAACATGAACTAATTGAAAAGGCATGAAATATATTTTTACTCTTCTTCTTTTTTTAGGCTCTTTTCAACTCAGCACGCAGGCACAACAGCGGGATGGAGAGCGACTGGAAGCATTGAAAGTTGCTTACTTAACTAAAAAACTGAACCTTACCTCGGATGAAGCCCAGAAATTCTGGCCTGTTTACAATGAATATATAGCTGAATTGAAAAAAGTACGCCAGGATTCGCGTGGGGGTGATGAACTGAAACGCGAAGAGAAACTGCTCGATGTTCGTAAAAAATACCAGGGCTCCTTCAGCAAAGCGCTATCCGGTGAAAGAGCCAATCAATTCTTCAAAGCCGAAAAAGAATTCTACAGTTACGTTCAAAAGGAATTGCAGGAACGTCGCCAGCAGCGCCAGGATAACCGTGCGCGCTTCCGCGACAACTAAACGTCTTCACCCGACGGGTGGCACCGGTCGGGTGAAGACCACCCGTCGGGTTTACCCGACGGGTGTTTTGACATCGTGGTAGAAGAGGAATTTCCAGTGATTTTCCTGACCGGTTTTCCACCATTGCTGGCGGAGTTCCATCGCCAGTTTTCCGTCGTAATCATATTTGGCAGCAAACTTACTTTTCATTTGCTGGAGTTGGGGGGCATTATCGCCGCCGAAGAAAACCGTGGTTCCGCCATCAACAATGCGAAATACCTGATGAAAGGGACAATGTCCGCCTACCAGTTGATATTGGATATAACCACCAATTACGCCATCGCCATCGAGGAGTTGAACCTGAGGGGCAGTACGTAAACATTCCAGCTCCTCCGGAATATAGGAGGGTAATCCCTTTTCAAATGCATAGTCCAGCTCTTTTTGCTGTACATAATATTGTGCTTGTGGAAAAGACAGTTCAAACTTTCCTGTAACCGGATTTTTATGACTTACACCGCCTGCATGATCCTTATGCAGATGGCTCATCAATACTTTGGTTATTTCACCTGGATTAATGCCCGCATCCATCAGGTTTTTAAAGAGTTGCGGCCTGCCCTCCTGTTCAAAACCCAAACCGGTATCGAGCAACAATACATCTTCGCTGGTAATAACAACAAAGGGTTGAATTTCGACGAGCAAACTTCCAGACGGACGATCATTCAATTCATCCGAGGTCTTGTTAAAAGGAACAAATTGCTTGGTGCCATCTATTGTAAAACTTCCTTCTGAAAGTGGAATAATTCGCATGTAAAATAATTTAACGCAAAACCATCTGACGGTCTGCATCTAATCGAATCAATATAAATAAGGCAGCAGTAAAGGTAAGCAGTGAAGTGCCTCCATAACTGATAAAAGGAAGTGGAATTCCAATTACCGGAGCCAGCCCGATTGTCATACAAATATTAATGGCAATATGAAAGAACAGGACGGAAGCTACACCATATGCATAGGCCCGACTGAACACACTTCGTTGTCGCTCTGCAATTGTTATAATCCGCATCAGCAACACGAAATAAATTCCCATCAGAATGAAACTGCCGACAAATCCAAAACCTTCTCCGATGGTACAGAAAATAAAATCAGTCCTTTGTTCAGGAACAAAATCGTAGCGTGTTTGCGTTCCTTTCAGCAAGCCTTTGCCTGCAAACCCTCCACTTCCAATGGCGATTTTACTTTGCTTCACATTATAATCGCCACCATCGTCTTTTTTTCTGACCGGTGCTTCATCCAGGATAACTGTTCCGCCACTTGGAATATAATCTTTACCAATGGTATCGTAAATGCGTTTTACCTGGTAGGGTTGCAGTACTGATTCGAAAACATAGGGTACCAAAAATCGTTGTATACCCACACATACCATCCAGATGCCAACAATGGTTATAAGAATTTGTTTTTTTCTTTTTATCTGTTTGCGAAGAATATAGACAGCCACTAAGGCGATGCCGGTAAGTATCAGCGCCAGGGTGTTCGGATTCAATAATAAAGTAGCCACCACCAGCACGGCAAAGGAAAAACCAATGATCAGAATACCTGCCGGAAGTCCCTCCCGAAACATTACCAGAAAGAAAGAAAAATACACCAGCGCCAATCCGGTTTCCTGCTGAAGTATCGACATAATGGCTGGTGCCAGGGCAATGGCGGTTGCAATCAACTGTGATCTTGTTTTGGAGAAATCAGTTTCTACCCGACTCAGGTATTTTGCCAGAGCGAGGGCCACAAATACTTTACAGAGATCAGCCGGTTGCAATTGAAATCCGCCGAAGCGGATGATGGAACGGGTTCCTTTAATTTCGGTATGAAAGGGAAAAACAAGCAGGAGTAAAAGAATTCCAAAGGCATACCAGAGATTGGCGGTAGCAGTAAAAAATTTCGAATCTGTTACCAGAATAGCGATTGCAACAAACATTGCCAGAATCCAGAAAAACAGTTGTTTACTATAGTCCGTTTGGAAGGAAGTAAAGGATTGAAGAATATCTTCCCCTTCTTTGTAGGTAGCGCCAAAAATACTCAACACACCAATTGCGCAGAGTGCCATATACAAACCAACCAACAGCCAGTCGATTCCTTTTGAAATTTCGTTCGTACGAGCGCTCATGATCAGGAATTTTGGGTTGGCGTGAAAGAAAAATGTTCGGGCAGAATGGCTTCCAGCCGTAGATAGGTAGTGCGGCTATCCGGTTTTGGAGCGGGATCCGATTCGCTTTCCCTTATGCTATCCCTTCTGCGTTCTCTTCTCAAGAAACGTTGAATAGCACTGGAATCTTTGGTCATTTTAAACCAGTTATAGGCGCGGGTGGAATCTGCTTTATATTGTTCCCGAACCAGGTATCCTGGTAAGAGATTTGCCGCAGCAATTCGCTCCACTTCTTTAATCCGTTCTGGGCGAAGGGTGTCATTCAGGTATTTTTCCATCATCAGGGCGGCAATTGGTCCGGCCCAGGTACCTCCATATCCGGCATTTTCCACAATAACGGCGATTGCTATTTTAGGATTCTCTCTCGGCGCAAAGCAAACGAATACAGAGTTGTCTTTTAGCTTGGTTCGTTTTCCTTCTATAATCCTATAGTTCTCTGCGGTACCGGTTTTCGCACAAACATTGATACCCGGTAATTTGGCCATTTTGGCTGTACCGATTTCCACCACATCCTGCATACCGGAGATTACGGCCTCATAGGCATCATCCGAAATACTGGTAAGGGGTTCATGTTTGATACGGAAGGCTTTCATGATGGTGTCAGCTTCCGTTTCACCATCAATTTTCTGAACAAAATGCGGTGTATAATAAAATCCTTTATTGGCGACGATACACATGGAATTGGCGAGTTGCAGCGGTGTCGCAAGCATCATATCCTGTCCGATTCCCAGTGTCAGATTGGTACAGCTGTTCCAACTGTTGCGATAGACTTTATTATAAACTGAACTATCCGGAATATTACCACGGTCTTCACTGGGCAGATCCACCCCAACTCGAACACCCAGATCAAACGCATTCATATATCCCTTCCATTTTTGATATCCATTTTTTACTCCCTTATATTTACCTGCATCTACTGATAACCGGTAGATATGGGTAAAATAGGAGTTACAGGAATTTGCAATGGCTAGGCGAAGGTTAGCAGCATGTCCGGGATTGTTATGCGTACATTTTACTGGTCGGGAACAACCGTAATAGGCACCACCACATCCCACTCCGAATGATGGAGTAATTATTCCCTCATCCAGAGCAACCAATGCGCCAAGTGGTTTGAAGGTAGAGCCGGGAGGATATTGACCCTTGATGGCCCTGTTTAGCAGCGGGCTGCTTACATCCAGAAACAACTTATTGAAATTTTGCTGTTTATTGGGACCGGTTAACATATTTGGATCGAAATTGGGACCAGAAACCATGGAAAGTATGCCGCCGGTTTGGGGCTCAATGGCAACCACGGCCCCAACTTTTCCCTGCATTAATTTTTCTGCCAATTGTTGCAGTTCGATATCTATATAGGTACGCAGGTTTCTTCCAGCTTGTGCAGCCGTATCATAGAGTCCGTTTTCATATTTGCCAACCAGTCGGTTTTTGTTGTCCTTGATCATGTATTCCACTCCCCGCTTACCCATCAGCACCCGTTCATAGAATGATTCCAATCCGGTTTTGCCTACATAATCCCCCAGGCGATAAAAGCCACTGGAACGTTTGATATTTCCGGAATCAGCTTCGCCGATATATCCCATAATATGGGCTGCAGCATTAAAGGGGTACACCCTAACCGGGCGTTCCACCAGTGCAAAACCCGGGAATTTGTAGATATTTTCTTCCAGCCGGGCATGCATTTCGGGAGTAAGCAAATCCTCGAATATACTAGGCCGGTAGCGGCCATTTTTCAGGATGGCAGTGACCACTCTTTTTTTAAACTCAGCCGTATCAATTTCAACCAGTTTACATAGAAAATTGGTATCCACCCCTTTGATCTGGGATGGAGTAACTTCCAGATCATACATGATGGTATTGTTGAGAATGGCTTTTCCGTTGCGATCATAAATAATGCCTCGATCAGGATATCGCACTTTCGGGTAAACAGCATTGTTAAAAGCAAGTGCTTCATACTTGCTTGAAAACAGCTGCAGGTTAATCAGCTGCGCCACAATAATCAGGAATACACCCGCCACTATCAGGCGGATAACAGTTGAACGCGATTGGTTAAACACAGACATATGGAGTGGGAAAATGCAGGATTATAAAACAAAGGTAGGGAAAAGGAGGAAGGGAAACGGGAGAAGGGAGGAAAAGGAGACAAAGGAGAAAAAGGGAGAGGGGTGGCAAGTTTTCACGTTACCGAATAACAAAAATTGCTTGCTGGATATTTTATTGCAGGATTGTAAAATTGAAAGGGCCAAAATGAGCTTGTAATTTACCGATATCGGAATTGTGCAACCGGAATTGGACTGGTAGGATTGGGCGGTAAGGATTGGGCCGGGTATAGAATAGAGCCAACTAAATTGGGAAGGCTGTATGATTTTGCCGGCAAATGGCATCAGGATTTTTGAATGAGCTGCTATCAACTTCCCGAGCCCATGAAAAGCAGGGACCGGCCAGTAGACAGATGCATCTGCAACTATCTTTTCGGTAGTTAGCACCTGAATTACTCAGATGATGGAATTTGTAAGTAAGCGGATGCAGATACTCGTTGTTTCGGATATTACTCCAGCTATTTGTTTTGCTCTTGTTGTTTTTGAGTCTTGGCAGCGGGGTGCGGGTCTTTGTCTTCTGGATGCAGATCTAAGATTTTAGATTTTTTGTTCCGATGCCTGAGTCTTAGGCTGGCTGTTATGAATTTGGGACCCCACTTTTTACTTTTTACTTTTTACTTTTTACTTTCTCACATATTCGTCCTAAACTTCTCCTTCCTGTAAAACAGCATTTCCGTTACCAGCACCAATAGGAGACTTACAGCAGTTGAAGCTCCAACTTTACCAAGAAAATACCAGAAATTTTCAAAGCTCAGCCATTCCAGAAACACGAGGTAACCGTGATGAACCAGGGTAAGTACAAATACAAGTACACTGTAAGGTGCCCATCCCATACTATTTATAGAAGGCGCGCCATAACTCTGCTCCGCCCCTTCCTGCCGGATTAAAATATTAACCAGAAAAGGTCGCAGATAGGCAATCAGTACGCAGGCTGCAGCGTGCAATCCGGGCCACATTAAAAAATAATCAAGTGCCAATCCATAAATAAAGGCAATGATCATCAACCAGATCCGCCCTGTATTGAAAGGCAGCCAGATAATAAACAGAAAATAGATATAAGGAACTACAAACTGGTGCAAAGGCGGGATTTTGTGCAATACAAAAACCTGCACCAGCAGAAAGAGCAGAGCTCGCACACTATGTTTCACAAAATCACTCATTCGTATTGCGGGTTGCTTTTTCCAGATTGATTTGTTCTTCCAGCTGCTTATTCTGTACCACGTACACAAATTGTACGGTCGAGAAATTGGTAGCTGTTTTTAGTCGGAGATTATAAAAATTGGTACTGGGATCATTCAGGACAGAATCAACAGTTCCAATCATAATATTAGGAGGAAAAATAGAAGACAATTCACTGGTAAGAACAGAATCGCCTTTTTGTACCTGAACGCTTTTGGGTATATTCCTCATCTGAACAAACCGGGGATTTTGTCCGTCCCAGCTGATGGATCCACGTTCATTTGAATTTTTCAGTTTGCCATCCACTTTAAACACCCGGCTGATCATAGTCATGACAGTAGCATAATTGGCGCTGGTATTAACGACGCGGCCTACTACCCCACCCGGACCAATAACCGCCATATCCGCCCGTACATCCTGATTTGCACCGCGGTGGATGGTTATAAAATTGGTTTGTGTCGTAACAAAACTGCCCACTACTTTCGCTTCCCTGTACAGGTATTTCTGAAATGGCTTGAGGGAATCAATCCGTAAAGAATCTACGACCAGACGTTGTGATGTATCGGCCTGCTGGTAATTGGAGCGAAGCATATCCCGAAGGGCTACATTTTCCTTCACCAGACTTTCATTCGCCTTTTTCAGTTTGAAATAGTATTCGACGGTATTGTACTGTCCGTTGATCCGGCCTGTAACCTCATTGGCCACACCGGCGAAAGCCGCTTCATGAAACTTATTATACCGAAATAAAAAGGACAATGCCAGTGCCTGTAATGACAGGAATGACAGGAAATTAAAGTAACGCCGGATGAACAGGAAAATATTTCGCATACCGATTAACGCATCACAAATGGATAGCGGTCATAATTCTTCAGCGCAATACCGGTACCTCTAACCACACTTTTCAGCGGATCATCCGCCACATGTACCGGTAATTTGATTTTCTGGCTCAATCGTTTATCCAATCCGCGCAGCAGGGCACCACCGCCTGTAATATACAATCCCCGGCGATAGATATCTGCTGCCAGTTCGGGTGGAGTGGTTTCCAATGCTTTCAGGATGGCTTCTTCAATTTTGAAAATACTTTTATCCAATGCCTCCGCAATTTCCTGGAAGCTCACCATAATCTGTTTGGGGATACCGGTAACCAGATCACGGCCATTAACCGGAATATCATCCGGTGGATTGTCAAGATCCTTCATAGCTGCTCCAATCTGGATTTTAATCTGCTCGGCGGTTCGCTCCCCAATCAGCAAACTGTGGTAACGACGAAGCGCTTCCATAATATCTGCCGTGAATTCATCACCGGCAATCCGGATACTCTGGTCACAAACAATACCAGCCAGTGCGATAACTGTAATACCTGTTGTACCTCCACCAATATCGATGATCATGTTACCAACTGGTTCTTCCACATCAATTCCGATACCCAACGCAGCGGCCATAGGTTCATGGATGAGATACACTTCTTTAGCTCCGGCCTGCTCTGCACTGTCGCGAACGGCCCTTTTTTCCACTTCCGTAATGGAAGATGGGATGCAGATCATCATTCTCCAGCTGGGTGGAAACAGCGGTTTTTTGGGATAGATCATTTTGATCATTTCCCGTATCATGAGTTCGGCTGCATTAAAGTCGGCAATTACACCGTCTTTCAGCGGCCGCACGGTGCGGATGCTTTCATGCGTCTTTTCGTGCATCATCAGGGCACGTTTGCCAACAGCCAGCACATTCTTCGGGTTGTTCCGGTCCAGGGCAACAATCGAAGGTTCATTCACCACAATTTCGTCGTTATGTATGATTAGGGTATTGGCAGTACCCAGATCCATGGCAATTTCCTGGGTCAGAAAGTTGAATAATCCCATGTTGTTGAGGTCAATATTTTAGTCAGGATATAATGTCAGCAAAATTGATGCAAATAATCCGATTAATCAAAGTATGACCCTTTGATTATCACTATTTTTTCCACAAATCATGCATGGTGACAACACCATTCTGACAAATGTACCGATTTTACCCGACCGGTGGCACCGGTCGGGTAAACCTCCCAATTACAATCCGCCGTGACCGGCGTATAAACGAAGCGGACCATCGAGCTGGAGGGCGATCACTGACATATAATCATCTTTGACAGTTGGAGGGATATCGATGTAGATGAGTCCGGGTACCTGACTCCAGGAAATCTTACCAACCACTTTATGGGGTAGCTGCTGGCCGGTTCCAACTACCCGGATCGATTTTATTTTGTTTACTAATCCCTTTACCCAAACAGTGCCGGAAGGTTTACCCGCCAAAAACAGGTAAAGGGTGGTAGAATCTTTAGAGATGGTAGACGGACCGTAAAAATGACCATGGGGCATTCCGCCTTTGGAATCGAAAATGGCCTCAGCGTGCTTTTTGTTCCATTTACCCAATTCCTTCAGAACGCTTACCTGTTCCTGAGGAATCGTTCCGTCTTCTTTCGGGCCAATGTCCAGCAGAAGGTTGCCACCACTTCCAACAGCATCAGCAAAAATGGAAATGATTTCGGTCGGCGTTTTCCAATTGGTATCACTGTGCTGGTATCCCCAGTTATTATTGATGGTCATGCAGAGTTCCCACCAGTTTCCTTTTGGTCGATGAATGGGTGTATTTTGCTCGGGGGTGGCATAATCACCGTATCCCTGAAGGCGGGAATTAATTATGGCCGTTGGCTTATCTTCAAGAATCATTCTGCGGATGCCTGCTGCATCCCATTCCGTTGCGGAGTGCTCCCAATCGCCATCAAACCACCATAAATCGGGATGGAATTGCCGGCTGATTTCGCGGATCTGGGCTTTATTGAAACGACTGAACCGGTTCCATCTGGCAGTATCATTGGAGAGTTTGTATCGACTGCTGTCCTTCAGAAATCCAGGGTAATCAGGGTACGACCAATCGATCAGTGAAAAATAAGCACCTCGTTTAATGCCGTATTTGTCCAGCGCGTTAAAAAATGGCGTGATCAAATCCCTTTTGGCAGGCGTATTTTTTACCGTGCTGAAATGCTTCTCTTTGGTGTTCCAAAGTGCGAGACCATCATGGTGTTTGGTAGTGATAACTGCATACCGGGCACCACTTTCCTTAATAAGTGCAGCCCATTCTTCGGGGTTGTAATTCTTTGCGGTAAAGCCTTTCATCTGCTTCAGGTATTCCGCATGCGTGATTTTCTTATTATGAAAACTCCAGCTTTCATCCACACCGTTTACCGCATACATGCCATAATGAATGAATATGCCCAGCTTGGCATTACCGAACCAGTTCATTTTTGCAGTATCTCCGCCTGGTTGCAGTTGTTGCGAAGTAAGACCGGTTACTCCGGTTTGCGCATTGGAAACTGGTATACAGTAAAGCACAATAAGCAGGCAGATTAAACAATACTTTACTGCCACCCGGGAAGCTGACCAATTTCGATTTACCATATGTTTTAAATTCAACGACTAAAGTACGAGTTGGATGAAATTACTCCTGCTTCTATTTTCCTTATTCAGCCCTTTATTTTATCCCCTCCCTTCTTCCCTCTCCCATTTCGGGTCTTTTCACCCTTGTATAAAAGCAATGTTTTTCGAAACTTAGTAACTGATTATTTATTGCAAAAAAACGGTTATGAAAACAATTAGTACAACAGAAGGAGGCCCACTTCAATTAATGGGTAAAGCCATTCTGATGAAAAGACATTTCAGAAAAATCACCATGGAAACCATTTCCTTAACAACCAATTTACATCAGTCAATAATAAGCAGGCTTGAAAAAGGAGATCCAACCGTTCCAATAGGTGCTTTACATCTGGTATTAAAGGAACTAAGTGAGGAAAATAATCTTACAAATCTGGCAGGGGATATCTCTTTTCTGGAAACACTGGAACAAAAAGGATTGCTCAAACGACCAAGGAAAAGGAAGCTTGTTTATCGTTATGCGCCAAAACCAAGCCGACGTTCTGTTTGAGGGTCCAACACCGGCAGCCGGCGACGTTCCACCAGAAAACTGGTCAACTGAGCGATTTCTCTAAAAATATAATGTTTATCAACAGCTCCTTTCAGGTATTCCTTTCCAGTGCTGCCGCCGGTACCAACCCGTGTACCAATTATCCGGTGTACCATATTCATATGACGATATCTCCAGGTGCTCAATTGCTCATCTATTTCAAGCAACACATTTAACAACTGAAAAGGCAACTGCAATATCGGGTACCCGCGATATAGCATGATAAACAATGCAGCTCGGGAAGCCCGAGCCGATAATTGACGTGCCGGGTTCTCAACGGCCGTCTCCCCGACTCCAAACATGGCGATAAATCCGTCCCAGTTTGCTGACTCCTTTTCGGTTAAACTTGAACGATAGACATTCGAATATTGATCAAACCAGTTGGCTGCCTCATCGAGAAACGGCATTCGTTCCAGCCATTGGTTCAGCAAACTGATCAGCGGCTGTTCAGACTCCACCTGTTTGATGAGGGCTATCTGTTCCGGTCGTAATTGAGAAATATAATACTCCTGTCCATGCCTTTGATCAAACTGTAATCCCAGCCGGGCTTCGAGTGCTTTAAATTGCCAGCTTTGAAAACCGGAAGCAGGCCGTAGCATATCTCTGAAATCAAGAAAATCCATTGGAGTCATAGTCTCCATTACATCGATCTGCTGCACCAACAATTTAAGTATAGAAACAGATCGTTGCAGCCGATGAACCACTGTTTGCAATTCCGGCGAATTATCATTCAGCGATGGCTGTTGCATAATCGCATTTACCGACTCCACTTCATACATAATCTGCTTGAACCATAATTCATAGGCCTGGTGAATGATGATAAATAACATTTCATCATGCGCAGGTTGTTGATGCAATTCGCTTTCCAGTTGCTGTGCACCTAAGATTTTATCCAGCTGCAGGTAATCAGCATAATGTACCGGTTTCATGTTGTACAGTTTAGTTGAACTCAAATCCAATATCCTTGCGATAATTCATTCCTTCAAATTCAATTCTTTCCAGGATTTTCTTTGATCTGTCAACCGCCTCCGTAACAGTAGAGCCGAAGGAAGTAACACAAAGTACGCGTCCGCCATTGGTTACTATTTTTCCTCCTTTTTCTGCTGTTCCCGCATGAAAAACCAGGCTTTCTTCCGAACCAACTTTATCCAATCCTTTAATAATTTTTCCCTTTTCATAATCACCGGGATAACCCCCACTAACAGCCATAACGGTACAGGCTATGCGCGGGTCATATTCAATCGTAAGCTGATCGAGTTCCTGCCGGGCCGTAGCCAGCATTAATTCCACCAGATCGTTTTTCAATCTTGGCATTACCACTTCCGTTTCAGGATCACCCATTCTGCAATTATATTCAATTACATAGGGATCCTCTCCCACCATAATTAATCCTATAAATACAAATCCTTTGTAATCGATCGCTTCCTTTTGCAGGCCCGATACGGTAGGTTTAACCACACGTTCCATTACCTTTTGCATAAAATCCGGACCCGCAAAAGGCACCGGGCTCACTGCTCCCATTCCACCGGTATTCAGGCCGGTATCTCCTTCGCCAATCCGTTTGTAATCTTTTGCTTCTGGAAGAACCAGAAAATTCTTCCCGTCAGTCAACACAAAAACAGAGAGCTCAATTCCTGACAAAAACTGTTCAATCACCACTTTTTTACTGGCATCACCGAATTTACTTTCCTGAATCATGGAGGTGAATTCCTGAGCAGCTTCTTCCCGGTCATTTAATATCAACACACCTTTTCCTGCAGCCAGTCCGTCTGCTTTCAATACAATAGGAAGACTATGCTGCTTTATATAATCCAGCCCTTCACTAAAATTATCCGCATCAAATTCCCTATAAGCAGCTGTGGGGATGGCGTGCCTTTTCATAAATGCCTTCGCAAATGCTTTGGACCCTTCCAGTTGCGCACCATAAGCATCCGGACCGATTACCGGCACTTCCTTTAATCCCATCTCAGCAGCGATATCCGCTGAAAGTGCAACAGGGTTTGCTTTAAAATAATCAACCACACCTTTAACCAGTGGTTCTTCGGGTCCCACAATAACAAGGTGAATATCCTTATCCAAACAGGCCTGCCTGATACCAGCGAAATCGGTGATTGCAAGTTGGATATTGGTACCGGATTCGGCTGTTCCAGCATTTCCGGGTGCAATGTAGAGTTCATCACAACTGCTGCTTTGTTTTAATTTCCATGCTATGGCATGTTCTCTTCCTCCAGATCCAAGTAATAAAATATTCATGTTGATTAATTCTAATATAATTTATCAGGCGTCTTTGTTAAACGCAGACCACCCAGACTTTCAGGCTGCGAAAATAATGAAACGCGGGAAGATCGCAGTTTTACCCGTCGGGTACCCGACGGGTGCTCTTTTGCCCCTTTCCTTCATTTTCTCCTTTTTATCCTTATTTTCCCTTTTTTTAACAGCTAACAAATAAACCGACAAAGCTCATGAGTCAATCCCAGGTTGCATCCAAAGCCAGTCACCCGAAAGGCCTTTACATTTTGTTTGCCACAGAAATGTGGGAGCGTTTCAACTATTATGGCATGCGCGCTATTCTGGTGCTTTTCATGACAAAAGCACTGCTATTCGATAAGGCTTTTGCCTCCAATCTGTACGGATCCTATACCGGTCTTATTTACCTTACGCCACTAATCGGGGGCTTTATTGCTGACCGTTATTGGGGAAATCAGCGGTCTATTATAGCCGGCGGACTTCTGATGGCAATCGGCGAATTCATACTTTTTTTCTGTGGCTCGCTGTACGAAAGCAATCCTGGTTTGTCGAGTATATTTTTCTTTTCCGGACTTGGATTTATGATTTCCGGCAACGGTTTCTTCAAACCGAATATCTCCTCCCTTGTGGGACAATTATATCCTGATGGAGATCGCAGAAAGGATGCTGCTTACACCATCTTTTATATGGGGATCAATGTTGGTGGTGCACTTGGACCCATCGTTTGTGCTTTCCTGGGTGATACCGGTAATCCCGCAGATTTTAAATGGGCATTCCTGGCAGGCGGAATAGCCATGATATTGAGCGTGATCGTTCAAATGGTTTTCCAGCAGAAATATGTGATTGATCCTCAGGGGAAACCACTCGGCACCGTACCAACTGATTCGCCAAAAGCATTTTCTAATCCACTATTGGTTGGAACCGGACTGGCTATCCTATCCAGCCTTATGATTGCATTATTATATATAGACGCCACAAAATACTCCTTCCTTACCTACCTGCTGCTCGCATCCGCATTATTCATCATTGTTTATATTTTATCGGATAAAACCCTTTCCAAAATCGAAAAAGAAAGAGTGATCGTGATACTGATCGTCTCCTTTTTTGTGATCTTTTTCTGGAGTGCATTTGAACAAGCCGGTGCTTCCTTAACCTTCTTTGCAGATGAGCAAACCAATCGTGTACTTAACTGGACAATACCCAAGTGGATTTTGTATGTTGGAGGTACTGCAATTATATTTTATATGGGTATCTTATTGAAAAAAGCCAGTGCTGGTTTGGCGGGCGAATTCGATAGAAACCTTCGTTTAACAGTTCAGCTTCTGTTAGCTGCAGCCATGGCTGTTTTGATTTATCTATTATTCAAACTCGCAACTAACGGGGGATCCTCCATTCAGGTTGCCGAAATTCCGGCAAGTGCATTTGCCTCCCTGAATTCTATTTATGTAGTAACCTTTGCACCGGTTTTTGCCTGGCTCTGGATTAAACTCGGAAAAAAAGAACCCTCTTCCCCCACCAAAATGGCCATTGGTCTGTTATTACTTGCCATCGGTTACCTGTGGATTGCATTCGGTGTAAACGGTGTACAACCCGGAATCAAAGTAAGTATGATGTGGCTTTTCGGGATGTATGCCCTTCATACATGGGGTGAACTCTGTCTTTCTCCCATCGGACTTAGTCTGGTAAACAAACTGGCCCCAATCAAATACGCCTCGCTTCTGATGGCAGTATGGTTTTTGGCGAATGCTGTTGCCAACAAATTTGCAGGTGTTTTAAGTGCGTTGTATCCCGATGGAAAAAGCACGTATTTCCTCGGATATGAAATCGCCAATAATTATGATTTCTTTCTGCTCTTTGTTGCGATGGCGGGTATTGCATCTATCATCCTGTTTGCGATGACAAAAAAATTACAGAAGATGATGAACCAGTAGAAGTGAGAAGTGGGAAGTTAGAAGTTAGAA
>NZ_DLHM01000005.1:482644-502787 GCF_002483205.1 Flavihumibacter sp. UBA7668 | reverse complement strand
CTAACTTCTAACTTCCCACTTCCCACTTCATACTTCCAAAAGGGGTTTTTTCACTCTTTTCAGAACCATTCTGCTTTACTAATTTGCCCGTATGGGTAATGAAGAATTAAAACAACGAACAAAAGAGTTTGCATTAAAGGTATTAGGGTTATCAGATGGACTTTTTCCTACAACTGGCAATATTGTAATAAAAAATCAATTGGCAAGATCAGCCACTGGAATGGCTGCGAACTATCGCGCGGCAGGCAAAGCAAGAAGTCCAAAAGAATTCATTTCAAAACTGGGATTGGTGATTGAAGAAGCGGATGAATCCAGGTTTTGGCTGGATCTGCGTGTTGAATTAAATAAGGAAAATCAACAAATTATTACGCTTAGAAAAGAAGCAGATGAACTAACTGCCATTTTCACCGCATCAATAAAGACATTTAAAAAAAATCACCCTATAACTTCCTAACTTCCACTTCCAACTTCCAACTTCCAACTTCCTCAGTTGTTCTTGAACGGTACAATCATTTCAAATGCAGGAATATTAACGATGAAGTTTTTTTTGGTGTCGATATTTTCCATTTGATACGTGCCTGACATACGGCCCATTTCGGAACGCAGATTGCAGCCGCTGACATACTGGTAGCGTTCGCCGGGATATAAAACGGGTTGAACACCAACAACCCCCTCCCCCTCCACTTCGCGGTATTCGCCATTGGAATCGAAAATAAACCAATGCCTGCGATGCAGTTTGATTGGGAAACTATTGTGGTTTTCAATGGTAATGCGGTAAGCGAACATGAACTCACCCGACATCGGATTCGAATAGTCGGGCTGGTAATAGGTTTCCACACTCACCTCTACACCCTGTGTGGTAATACTGTTCATTCCGAAGAATTTGTTTAAAGGTATATAAAATCAACCGCCGATGCCAGTTTTTGTTCATTTTTTGGCAATTTCCTGCTCCCCCCAACGTACATTTGCGCCACCTAACATTCAATCTTCAATTGTAAAATATATGAAAATAGCTGTAGCTAAAGGCGATGGTATTGGTCCGGAAATCATGGATTCCGTATTACATATTTTCCAGGCTAACCAGGTACCCCTCGAATATGAATTTGTTGAAATGGGTAAGTGGGTGTTTGACAAAGGATATTCCAACGGGATGACGCCGGAAGCCCAGCAAACAATTGAAAATCTTTCCATTCTGTTTAAAGGACCAATGGAAACCCCCAAAGGAAAAGGAGTTAAAAGTGTAAATGTTACCGCACGGAAAACCTGGAATACCTATGCCAACAAACGGGCCTTCCAAACCCTGCATGGCGTGGATACCGTATTCAGTAAAGCCGGAATCCCCATCGATCTTACCATAGTACGTGAGAATATTGAAGATACCTATGGCGGAATCGAACATATGTTAACCCATGATGTTGCTCTGAGCCGCCGTTTCATTACCCGTCCGGGCAGCCTGCAGGTTATCAAATATGCTTTTGAAATGGCCAGTAAGAATGGGGCGCGCCGTATCACATGCGGACACAAGGCAAACATTATGAAAATTACGGATGGGTTATTCCTCGAAGTGTTTTATGAAGTAGCCAAAGAGTACCCACACCTGAAAGCGGACGATGTTATTGTAGATGATCTTTGTATGAAGCTGGTGAGCCGCCCAAATGAATTCGATGTGGTTGTTCTGACCAATCTTCAGGGTGATATCGTGAGTGATCTTTGTGCCGGACTAATTGGCGGACTCGGATTTGCACCATCCGCAAATATTGGTGACCACATCTGCATTTTTGAAGCTGTGCACGGAACAGCTCCGGATATTGCAGGGAAAAACATCGCCAACCCAACAGCCCTTCTTTTAAGCGGAATTGCCATGCTGCGCCATCTGGGACTGATGGAAAATGCAGCTGTTATAGAAAATGCCCTGCTATATACACTGGAATCAGGTGTTCATACCGGTGATTTTGGAGATCGCTCTACCCAATCGGTAAATACAACTCAATTTGCTGACGCGATTATTGCCAACCTGGGCAAACAACCCGCCCATCTGGCACGTCCAATATTGCCGAATAAACCCATTACACCTACCTCTTTTAAACTGGCCGAAAACCCACTGATCATGTCCAAAGAGCTGGAGAATGAGATTATAGTTGGAGTGGATATGTTCATCGAAAGCTCAGAGCAGCCATTAGCAGTAGCCGAAAAATGCCTGCTGCATACAGGAGATCTTTTCAAATTAATTACTATCGCCAACAGAGGTACGCAGGTATGGCCTAAGGGATCATCCTTTACCAATCTGGTAAATCAATACAGCTGTCGCTTTGAAAGCATTGGCGACGCCGCAGTAACACAAACCGATATTATGGAACTCTATAAACGTCTGATGAAGGATTTTAAAATCTGCTCTACTGAAATTCTGAATATGTGGGGAGATAAGAAAGCCTATAGTCTGGCGCAGGGACAGTGAGGGAAGTGAAAGGTTAAAAGTGAAAGGTGAGAGGTGAAAAAGCCGGTCCGGAATGGGCCGGTTTTTTTTATTAAATCTGGCACTCCAAAAGGAATTCACAGGAAGCAGGCTTAACCTTCAGTTTATTTTGTTTTTCTAAAATTGTCGTATACTTAATTTGAAAAGCATCATTTTAACGATATGCCAAAATCACCTGAGGTACAATATTGGGTTGAACAGATCGCACTATTCGGTGATCATCAGGCATTTGAAAAATTATACCTACATTATTACGACTATCTTTTCAACTTCTCTTACTCTTTACTGAAAGATGAAAAATCTGCAGAAGAAATTGTATCTGATACCTTCATAAATATTTGGCGCAATCGTTTGCGTTTATTGGAAATTGAAAACATCAAAATCTATCTCTACGTTTCAGTAAAAAATCTGTCGCTGCGGCATATCCGGAAAAACAAAGGCCGCTTCAATTACCTGCTGGACGATTATCTAATTGAACAGATTGGCTCCACCACACAGAATCCGGAAGATTTGCTGGTTACCAAAGAATTATTTTATACCATTCAGCAGGCCATCGAATCATTGCCACCAAAATGTAAACTCATTTTTAAACTCGTTCGGGAAGACGGATTGAAATACAAGGAAATAGCGCAATTACTCAGCATTTCCGTTAAAACAATTGATGCGCAAATGGCAATCGCTTCAAAGAAAATCATTGAATCGCTTAAACTTTCCGTAAAAAAATAATTCGTCTGCTTAGGTGATTATTCCAAAAACCGGATCCTATTGGCAGCACTAATGCTGTTCAATTGAAATCAGACAACAGAATTTATTACTTAATCGCCCGAAAGCTTTCCCAGGAAGCCAGTTCTCAGGAACTGGAAGAACTGGAACACAGGTTGAAAAATGATCCGGAATTGGCTTATAAAGCCGATCTGTATGCACAATATTTTGATCATCCTGTAATAAACGATCAGGAAAATCCAGAGAAAAAACGACAGGCCTTGGGCCGGTTAAAGATCCGGTTTGATAAAGAATTTAATGAGGTCGATACTGAAATACATCCCCCTTCTGATCAAGAGGAATTTAACGGGAAAAAACTACCCTTCCTGCTGCACCGATGGAAAGCTATAGCTGCCATCGGACTATTTGTTGTAGTTGGCGCATCCCTGTTTTATTATTATTCCAGCAAAAATCCAAACATATCAGATCTGTCAAAAAATCAGTTTGCCACCATGCCTGGCACCAGATCAAAAACGATCCTTCCGGATGGAACAACAGTATGGCTAAACAGTGAAAGTACCATTCATTACAATGCTGATTTCGGACAATCGAAACGGGAAGTAACCCTTACCGGAGAAGCCTTTTTTGATGTAACCCATAATGAAGATATCCCCTTCATCGTACATGCAAAAACAATTGATATCCTGGTGAAAGGAACCGCTTTTAATGTACGCAGTTATCCGGGTACGGAAAAAGTTCAAACCTCTTTACTTAGAGGATTGGTTGAATTGTCGAGTGCTACTATGCCGGGCAGGAAAATCCAATTGCACCCGAATGAAAAAATAACGTTCGAAGTGCCGGAGATTAATTCCACTCTAAAATCAAGCACGGTTAAAAAGCCCGTATTGTCAACATCGACTACCTACACAATTGATTCATTAAAAGAGAGTTCGCTGGCTGCTGTCATTCCGGAGGTGTCCTGGATAGAAAACCGCCTGGTATTTGACAATGAAGCACTGGAAGATGTGTTGGAGAAAATGGAAAAATGGTATTCTGTTGATATCCATCTGATGAATGAGAAAATTGCATCAAAACAGGTTTCAGGAATTCTTGAAAAAGAAAATATTGAGGAAGCTTTAAAGGCTTTGCAACTCCTGAATGATTTTGATTACACCATTAATGGAAGAGAAATAAGTATTGAATAACCACCCTGAATAATCACCAAACCTGCTGCTTATGTAATCATCCAAAACAAACAAAAAAGAGAGATGCGGTCACATCTCCCTTAAGACTTAGTCAAAAAAGGCATCGGCTCTCTTTGAGCGGACAGCTATGCCCATCTTTAAACGTAAGATTCCAAAATTATGCAAAAAAATCGTATACCCCTGTCTTATTGGGGTATCCACCAGAACTTTCGCAAACTGCTGGTAATTATGAAACTAACTGCTATTCTTTTAATCGGTATTTGTCTGCACGCTTCTGCTACAGGCTACTCCCAGCAGGAAGTTACCGTGTCAGTTAAAAACCTCGAACTGAAAAAATTCTTTAACCTGCTTCAGAAAAAAACCAATTATCGTTTTTTATATGAAGATGGGAAACTCCCATCCGATCTAAAGGTTAATCTGGAAGTCGAAAACGCCTCCATTCATTCCGTTCTTGAAAAAGTGTTGCGCAATACCAGTTTGAGATACAAACTGCTAAACAATAATCTGATTGTTGTAAGGGAAGATAAAGAAGTAGAAAGCAGGATTATAAAAGGAAAAATCCTGGATGAAAATGGTCAGCCTTTATCCAATGTAAGTGTACGGATAAAAAACTCCAATTCCGGCACCTATACCAATAACCAGGGGCAGTTTGAAATAGAAGCCACAGATAACAATATTCTGGAAATATCCTATATCGGATATATTACACAGGAAATCCGCGTACAGGGAAGCAATGATCTGGCGATCCGTTTAGTTCCGGGAGATAAAAATCTGGAGGAAGTGGTGATGGTCGGTTTTGGTATTCAGAAAAAAGTAAACCTGACCGGAGCGGTGGATATGATCACATCGAAGCAATTGGAAAGCCGTCCGATTGCGAATGTGGGTGCCGGTTTGCAAGGCTTAATTCCCAACCTGAATATTACCCAGTCGAATGGCCGGGCTACGAGTAATCCGGCTTTCAATATCAGGGGATTTACCAGTCTGAATGGAGGCGATCCGTTGATTGTGGTAGATAATGTGCCCTTTACTTCAGACGAGGTTGCGCGGATCAATCCCAATGATATTGAAACGGTAACCGTTTTGAAAGACGCATCTTCCGCAGCAATTTATGGAGCGAGAGCAGCATTTGGAGTTGTTCTGATAACCACCAAATCAGCCAAAGGAAGCAAACTCAATGTAAGCCTCAATTCGACGGTAGCCTTTCGAACAGTGGGAAAATTACCTGAGCTGGTAACTGATCCATATACGGTAATGGATCTCAAACACAAAGCTGCAGTTCCCCTGTATAATTTATACCCGGAAGCAGTACGTGAGTATGCGAAACAACGATCCGAAAACCCTTCTCTTCCGGCAGTAATTCCAAGTCCGGCTAACCCGGAAAACTGGGCCTATTTCGGTTCCACCAACTGGCTGGATGAAGCGTATATGAGCAAGGCGCCTACCTATAATACCAACCTTAGTCTTTCTCAAAAAACAGAAAAGCTGAGCTATTATTTATCGGGAGACTACTACCAGCAGGATGGACTGCTGAAATACGGAAACGATGTCTTTAAGCGCTATAATATGCGGGGCAAAGCCGATCTGAAAATCACTGACTGGCTGACCTTCTCCAACAATACACTTATTACCAGTTCTCAATACGAAGCACCGGTATTTCTGGATGGCAATTTCTTCTGGAATGTGAATCGTACCAATCCGCTGGATGTACCGAAAAATCCGGATGGCACCTGGACTTCAGCCGGAGCTTCCATACTGGGAAGTTTACAAACAGGCGGACGTGCAAGGACCCGTCTGAATGAATTCCAGACAACGTTTTCTGCCAATGCTGCGATTATCAAAAATATCTGGAACATTAAAGCAGATTACAGCATTCGCAGAGGCTCCAGTACGACCCGCTCCTACGACATACCCATTCCTTATAAAAACGGACCTAATAATCCTGTCGCTTATACCGGTGCTACTACCAGCTGGGCAAGAAGTCAGAACAGTACCACCCAGTACAATGTAGTAAACCTGTATACCGATTTCCACAAAGAATTTGGGAAGCATAACCTGCAGGCATTGGTTGGATACAATCAGGAATACCGCATCAACCAACAATTCAGTGCTACCCGAAATAATATCATCTCCACCTCACTTCCATCAATCGGACTCAGCACAGGAACAATGACTGAAACTGAGTCAATTGTTGACTGGGCCGTTCAGGGTATATTTTATCGTTTGGGATATCATTACGATTCAAAGTACCTGTTGGAGTTTAATGGCCGCTATGATGGATCTTCCCGTTTTCCGCAGGATAAAAGATGGGGATTTTTCCCATCTGCTTCTGCCGGCTGGGTTGTTTCGGAGGAATCTTTTTTCCGTGGAATCAATCAGCGAATCGGACTGGATCATTTTAAACTCAGAGCTTCCTATGGCACTTTGGGAAATCAGGCATCTGTAAGTGAATACGCCTATATCCCTACCATGTCCAATGGTCAGGTAAGTTATATTCTGGGAACCGGACGTCCGATGGCAGTATATGCCCCCGGAGCAGTGTCTGATAATTTCAGCTGGGAAAAAATAAGTACGGTTAATTTGGGTGTTGATCTGGCTTTCTTTAAAAATCGCCTGCAACTCAATTTTGATAAATACACCCGCTATACCAATGACATGCTGATTCCGGGTAAAACCCTTCCTGCTGTTTTTGGAACAGGCGTACCACGTGAAAACTCCGGTGATTTAAAAACGAAAGGATGGGAAATGCGGTTGGGCTGGCGCGATAACGCTATGCTTGGCGGCTCTGCGTTTCATTACAACCTCACATTTACACTGGCTGACAATCGCTCCTGGATTACCCGATTTGATAACCCACGTAAGTTGCTGAGCAATTATTATGAGGGACAGGAAATTGGAGAAATATGGGGAGCTGAAATTGAAGGATTTTTTCAGAATGAAGAAGACCTGGAACAACATCCCGATCAGCGTGCCATGGGAACAGATGATCAGGGTTATCAATTCTTTGTTGGAGATCCAAAGTTTGCTGACCGAAATAAAGACGGCGTTGTTGATATGGGTGAAAGAACCGTGGATAACCCGGGTGATCTGTTTAAAGTTGGAAACAGCAGTGCACGATATCCTTATGGAGTTGACCTTTCAGCTGGATGGAAAGGATTTGATCTACGCCTGTTCTTTCAGGGAATTGGAAAAAGAGACTGGTATCCCGGTGCATCCAATGTTTATTTCTGGGGAATATTTGCGCAACCCTGGACCAATGTAACCAAGCAGAACCTGGATCATTGGACGCCTGAAAATCCGAATGCTTATTTCCCGGCGGTTCGTGCTTATGCTGCCGAAGACAATATGGCCCAGCTGGGTATACCCAACAAGCGCTATATGCAAAATGCTGCGTATATGCGGATGAAGAATATTACGCTGGGTTATTCATTACCGGCTGCCTGGACAAAGCGTCTGAAGTTCAATAAAATCCGCTTTTACCTGAGTGCGGAAAATGCGTTTGAAATAAGTAAAGTAAAAGTGAAACTGGATCCTGAATCTCTGAGTGCGGGAAGCAGTTCGGGAGCAGCTTATCCGTTTCAACGCACTTATTCGATTGGCCTGAACCTGAATTATTAATCTTAAAGCGAACTGAACCATGAAATACGCAATTCGTTTATGTATACTGATGGGAGTGTTTTTCGCTTCCTGTGAAAAAGATTTCCTGCAGCGTACACCACAAACCTCGATTACCAAAGAAGATTTCTTCAATACACCATCAGATCTTCAAACCTATACCAACGGATTCTACAGCCAGATCCGTTCCAGATGGGATGATCTTTATTCTGATAATATTTCTGTATATACAGGATCGAGTGATGTTGACAATCTGGTAAGAGGAGGCATTACACCAGCTACAGTAGGTGGATGGAATAACTGGGGCACATTACGCAGTATTAATTTTATGCTGCAAAATGTTGGCAAAACAAGCGGCGACCAGACTACCATCAACCACTATATCGGAATCGCCCGTTTATTCCGCGCCAATTTTTATTACAATATGGTAAAGCGTTATGGCGATGTTCCCTGGTATGGTTCCGTAATCGGCACAAGTGATGAAGAGCTACTTTACAAACCCAAAGATAGTCGGGAACTGGTAGTTGATTCGGTTATGAACGACCTGGAATTTGCCGCTGCAAATATCCTTCCATCGCTCACCAACAATACACAGCTAACCCGTTGGGCTGCCCTTCAGTTATTATCCAGAATTGCCCTGCATGAAGGCACCTATAGAAAATATCATGACGAACTGGGACTGGAATCAACTGCCGCCGGCTTTCTGGAAAGAGCAGCAACAGCAACTCAGGAAATCATGGCTAATGGTGGTTTCACCATCTATTCTACAGGCGCCAATGCAACCGATTATCGAGCCCTGTTTTCAAGCAATAATTTATCAGCAAATAAAGAAGTTATTTTTCTACAGAAAAACAACAAAGACGAAGGTGTGGCCAATAACACACATGTGGTGATGGATTGGCAATGGGCATTAAGTGCTGACCTGATGAATGATTTTCTGATGAGCGATGGCAGTCCATTTACCAGTGTTCCAGATTTTGATAAAAAACCCTTTGTAGAAGTTTTTCAAAATCGCGATCCTCGTCTGCAGGAAACCATTATGCCACCCGGATTCGCAACGGCACCTGCCAATGCGCCTTTTGTAATCAAACCCAATTTCGGTGGTTATTTGCAGATCAAATTCTTCCCCAGAGATCCCGCCCTTCGTGGAGGATGGGGATTGAATTATACCGATCTGCCAATTTACCGCTATGCCGAAGTTCTACTGATCAATGCAGAGGCAAAAGCAGAACTGGGTACCCTCACACAAACAGATCTTGACCAAACAGTAAACAGACTAAGACGTCGGGTAGGTATGCCTGATCTCAGCCTTGTTACATCAAATGCAGCACCTGATGCTTACCAGGCACAAAAATACCCGCTGGTTAGTGGAACAAATAAAGGTGTTTTGCTTGAAATAAGAAGAGAACGCAGAATTGAACTGGCCTGTGAAGGTTTCCGTTTTGATGATCTGTACAGATGGAAAGCCGGGCGTTTACTGGGCATTCATTCAAAAGGAATGTATTTGCCGGCACTGGGCGCCTACGATGTTACAGGTGACGGAAAAGAAGATATTGCCATTCTGAAAGAGCAGGGAGCGGAGGATCCGATTAATCATTTGCCTTCAGAAATTAAGAGCAAACTCATCAAGTTTTACCTTACCGATCAAAGTTTCTATTTGGAAAACACGGATTCCGGTGCCATCCTTTTTGGAAAAGACCGGCAACAGCCAAGAAGTTTTATTGAGCCTAAATATTATTATTTCCCTATACCACAGGAACAAACCATTTTGAATAAAAATCTTACCCAACCGGCTGGTTGGCAATGAGCAGTTAGCAGTCAGTTTTGATTAGGAACGGAGCCGGCCTTAACCGGCGCAGGCTTCGTTCTTTTAAATGATGGCGCTGTATTATTAAGCAGATAATCATGAAAAGAAGAAGTTTTTTATCCCTGGCTCCATTATCCCTGGCAGGGATTCCAACTGCCGGATTGGCGAATACCCTTTCCAGCGAATCCAAACCGGTATTAACCCTGGCGCATATTACAGATGTACATATCCGGCCGGATGATGATATACCCAATCGTTTCCTGCGCTGTCTTGAAACTATCAAAAAAAACCGCATTGATTTTTTCCTGAATACCGGTGATTCCATACATGCAGCTGATTATAGTGACATAACCAGAGACCGCGTGCTGGAACAATGGAAAACATGGGACAACTGTATGAGCTCCTTAAAAGCATACGAAGTATATAGCTGTATCGGGAATCATGATCCCTGGTGGGCAGCTCCTTCAAAAGAAGATCCCATGTATGGTGTAGCCTATGCGGCCAAACGGGCGAGTATGCCGCATCGTTATTATCATTTCCAAAAGAAAAACTGGCATTTTATAGTGCTGGATGGAAATAATCCGGGTATCACGCTGGATCCCGAACAAATGGAATGGCTGAAGCTTAAATTAAGCGAAATTAAAAAAGGAGAATTTGCCTTACTGATGTCGCATTATCCAATTTTGACGGTAACCGGAACCTTTGAAGGGGGACAGCATAAAGATCATAAGGAGCTGAAGAAATTATTCTATCAATACAAAGATCAGGTTAAAGTTTGTCTGAGTGGTCATCAACACCTGCTTGACCGGGCCTGGTACAATGGCGTTCATTATTTCTGTAATGGAGCTATGAGTGGTTTCTGGTGGGGTGAAGGAGATAAACGATCTGCAGCGCCTTATTATTACCAGGAAACACCACCCGGTTATGCGATCTTAAAGCTCTATGCGGATGGTAGTCTTGAAAACAACTATATGCCTCTGACAATTAAATAACCATCAACTAATAATTTAAAACGGGAGTTGCCCGGTAATGGCATATGAAACAAAAGAAACGGCCACCATTGTAATAATTGCGAGTAAAAATAAAATCCTGCCTTTTCTTTCAACCAGCGGTTCTTTATCGCGCCGGCCTTCATACCAGGTATAGGCACTGTAAAGTGATAAAAGCACCGCACAAACAAAGATGAGCTGATAAAGCCCGAGTGCAGCTTCGGTAGCATCGAGTAAAAAAAGCGTATTCAAATTGAGCAATTGGTTACTAACTGGGAGCTGCATCTAATTATTTGGTTTAAACGTTTTCCAACCTGAAGTCTGAATCTTTCGCAGGATTCAGACTTTTTTTGTTTTGGTGTATCCCTGTTTGGTTAACCAGCCAAGAATTTTGTCGCGATGATCGCCCTGTATTAAGATTTCTCCATCTTTTACAGAACCACCTGTTCCGCAAAAATTTTTGAGTTGTTTGCCCAGTTTTTCAAGATCATCGGCGGTACCCACAAATCCGGAAATCAGTGAAACTGCTTTACCTCCCCGCTGTTTTGTTTCCAGCCAGATTCGCAAAACCTGTTTAGCCGGTTCCAGCGTTTCCTGCTCTTCAGCCTCTTCTTCACCCATCCTGAAATTCGGATCAGTCGAATAAACCAACCCAAACTTATCGCCTTTATTTTTTTTGCTCATACGGTTTAATGTTTTTTGATTCCTTTGGAATTTCCTACTTTACTGCTTTCAGACTTAAATCCACACTTCTAGCCTGATGGATCAAGGCACCAACACTTACGAAATCTACACCTGTTTTCGCATAATCTACCAGGTTAGTAAGGTTAATGCCGCCACTGGCCTCTGTTTCGAAATCCTTTCCTATTAATGGAAGTGCTTCTCTAATTCTATCCGGGGTGAAATTATCCAACATAATCCGAAATACTTTGCCTTTTCCGCAACTTACCAGCTCCTTCACATCCTCTAAACTTCGGGTTTCGACTTCGATCAACATACCCGGTGCTTTTTCCTGTACATAGTTCCAGGCTTTTTCAACCGCTTTTGTAATTCCGCCGCAATAATCAATGTGATTATCTTTGAGCATAATCATATCGTACAAGGCAAAACGATGATTAACGCCGCCGCCAATAGCTACTGCCCATTTTTCAAACAGCCGGAAATTTGGTGTTGTTTTGCGGGTATCCAGCACACGGGTATGGAACCCTTTCAGCTGGTCGGTGTATTGCCTGGTTAAGCCGGCAATTCCGCTCATTCGCTGCATGCAATTCAAAACGAGTCGTTCACATTGTAATATGGTTTGAACCCGGGCGTCCACTTCAAATGCGATTTCGCCGTTTCGCATTGCATCGCCATCCCGTTTAAAAGGCCGGAAAACACAATCAGGTTCAACGTAACGAAAAATCCGCTCTGCGGCTTCCATCCCGGCAAGCACACCATCTTCCTTAATTTTCAATACGGCTGTTCCGCTTTCAGTGGCAGGAATACAGCAAAGCGTTGAATGATCACCTGTTCCAATATCTTCCAGTAAAGCATCCTTAACGAGTTTCTCAAAAAGTTTGTCGAAATTCTCCATACGAACAAAGATAAGCAGTCGCACCTGACCGGTGGCACCCGACCGGTGAAATGAAAAATCCCCGCACAAGGCGGGGAGCTCAGCTTTCTTCAGAATATTGTGATACTATATTGGAGGTCTATTCTTCCTGGAAACGCATTTCCTGTAAAAAAGCTTTGTCGCCTTTTTGTTTCATAAAAAGGGTGGTTCGGTATCGGCCATTATTGGTCATTAATACGCCAATCAGGTAATTGGAGCCATTGTTATCACCGCGATGTTTCAGTTCAAAGGTTTTAACTCCTCCATTCGAAGTGAAAAAATCCTTGATCACCATTACTGCCTGGCTTCGGCTGTAATTATCACTTTTCTCAGGCAGACTGATATCAACCCTTGAATCAAAATGGTGGGAAAGTTGTGTAGCGTTCCCTGATTTCAGTGCTACGAGTACGGAATCCAATTCTGCTCCATTTCTGAACCCGGATATCAGGATCATGGTACTCAATAGGATAATTGTAAAAAATGCTTTCATACGTTAACATTTAACGGTCGAAGTATTTCAGAGGGGACGGAAAATCGGTAGGTAATCTTACTCACCCAAAAGTGTGCCAACTTGCAAATTCAGGGTTCCGCTAATCCAGTTCGCTGATTTTTTACCTAGTTTTACGGATAGAATCAAGCAGAACAGAACAATAATGAAAAAAGCAATCCTAGTTATTATGGACGGCTGGGGACTCGGAAAAGTAGCATCCAGTGACGCCATCCAGCATTCCCAGACACCTTTTGTATCCAGTTTGTATAGCAGATACCCACACACAACCCTCATTACCTGCGGAGAAGCCGTGGGTTTGCCCGACGGACAAATGGGCAATAGTGAAGTGGGCCATCTGAACCTCGGGGCCGGCCGCATCGTTTACCAGGAATTACAACGGATTAATGTAGCAATCCGCGATGGCTTATTGCAGCAAAATCCCACCCTGCTGAACTCCATCCGGTATGCCAAAGAAAACAACAAACCACTCCACCTGCTCGGATTGGTGAGCGATGGCGGAGTGCATTCCCATACCAGCCACCTGAAAGCAATCGTAAGTCTTTGTAAGGCAGAGGGGCTCGACCAGGTTTTTATTCATGCGTTTACGGATGGGCGGGATACGGATCCTAAAAGCGGACTTGCCTATATGACTAACCTGCAGGCTCATCTCGATCAAACCACCGGGAAGATCGCCTCTGTCAGCGGCCGCTACTATGCAATGGACCGCGACAAGCGATGGGAGCGGGTAAAACTGGCCTATGATGCACTGGTGAGAGGAACCGGCCAGTATGCCACCAATGCCCTTTCTGCAATCCAGGCTTCTTACGAAGCCAATATCACAGATGAATTTCTGTTGCCAACCGTTATCACCAATGAAAAAGGGGCTCCACTGGCTACCATTCATGCGGGCGATGCAGTAATCTGCTTTAATTTCCGTACAGATCGCTGCCGTGAAATTACGGAGGTGCTCTCCCAAAAAGATTTCCCGGATTATTCCATGCATCACCTGCCACTGCATTATACAACGATGACGGAATATGATAAAACCTATCAGCAGGTTCAGGTCATTTTTGAAACAGATAACCTGAATAATACACTCGGGGAAGTGCTGGCAGCTTATGGCAAAAAGCAAATTCGGATAGCAGAAACAGAAAAATATCCGCACGTAACCTTCTTTTTCAGCGGAGGAAGAGAACTCCCTTTTGAAGGGGAATCAAGAATTCTCAAACCCTCTCCCAAAGTAGCTACGTATGATCTGCAGCCGGAGATGAGTGCCTATGAACTGACCGATGCACTGGTTCCGGAAATCATTGCAGAGTCAGCAGATTTCATTTGTCTCAACTATGCCAATGCTGACATGGTTGGCCATACAGGTATTTTTCCCGCAGCCATCAAAGCAATTGAAACTGTCGACAAATGCGTGGAGCGGGTGGTAACGGCGGCAATTGAGCACGGTTATACAATCTTCCTCACGGCTGATCATGGCAATGCAGATTATATGGTGAATGAGGATGGAAGTCCCAATACCGCGCATACTCTCAATCCCGTTCCGCTTTTCATAATTGATAAAGAATGGAGAGGCGAGGTGAGTCCAGGTAAGCTAGGTGATATCGCTCCCACCATACTGGAATTTATGGGAGTGCCGATTCCACCTGAAATGACGGGCAACTGCCTGGCGAAGCCCTAAATACAAGACAAATGATAAAGAAAATTCTTCTTTCCCTGCTGATTCTGTTAATCGTGTTGCAGGCTTTTCGCCCAAAACTCGACAATACAGGTGCCGGATCCACAGCAACCATTACAAGTGTAACTGCTGTTCCAACAGAAATTGATCAGATACTGAAAACCAGTTGCTATGATTGTCACAGTAATTCAACCAATTACCCCTGGTATACCAAGCTGCAACCATTTGGGTGGTGGATTGATGATCATGTAAACGAAGGAAAGAAAGAATTGAATTTTGATGAATTTGGCAACTATGCACTTCGCCGTCAATTCCATAAGCTGGAAGAAGTGGTGGAAATGGTACAGGAAGGTGAAATGCCCTTGAAATCCTACACTATTATCCACAGAGATGCTGCTTTGGATGCTGAACAGAAAAAACTGGTAATGGATTGGGCCACTTCTTCCATGAATGCAATGAAAGCAAAATATCCGATTGACAGTCTGATACGAAAATAAAGCGATGCTACTTCCTCCATCCATACAACGATGGATGGCGATCATCGGACTCGCTATCATGCTGCTTCCACTTTACCTCTCGGTGGATCATATGATTCGCCAGCATGCCGTAAAAATAAAAATGCAGACTGCGCTGAAGGGAACGGAATTAACAACCGTTCTTCTTCAGCCGCAGGAACTGCGCTGGCTCAAACCCGGAAAAGAAATCTGGCTGAATGAAAGTTTCTTTGATGTACTCGCCATAGATTCTTCCAGCCTTCCCTGGAAGGTACGTGGCTTGTATGATCCGGAAGACACCAAACTGCACATGAAACTGATCCGCCTCCTGCACAAGCAGGACAAACAGGAAGATCAGGCACTTGTATCAATAGCCGGATGGTTGTCTGTTTGGTGTTCGCTGCCGCAATGGTTCGATTTCAATCTACCTTCTGAAATTTCAGGTAATAATCCCTCTTCAATCTATACCTGTGTTTTGCTTGCAGGCATACACGAAACCAGTGCTCCCCCACCCTGGATAGCAGGACTTGTGTGAGTAAACAGGTTCTTCATTTCAAACATATTTCATGACAGCACAGAGCATTATCTGCCGGCGTGGCTGCATTCGCCTATTCCTGTACGTTATATGTATGGGATTACTGTTGATTGCAGGTCAGTCGGTCTATGCACAGGAAAAAAAAGACAGTAGTACAATTCAGGAATTAGGAGAAGTGATCATCTCTTTTAATAAATGGGAGCAGCAACTAAATGAGGTTCCCAATAAGATCACTAAAATAAATCGTGCACAGATTCAGTTGCAGCAACCTCAAACTGCAGCAGATATGCTGGCACAGAGCGGATCGGTATTTATTCAGAAGAGCCAGTTGGGTGGCGGCAGTCCCATGATTCGCGGATTTGCCACTAATAGGGTTTTATTGGTGGTTGACGGAGTAAGAATGAACAATGCCATTTACCGAAGTGGGAATCTGCAAAATGTAATCAGCATCGACCCGCTTGCGCTCGAGGCCGCAGAAGTGGTGTTCGGTCCGGGTAGCCTTATCTATGGCTCCGATGCCATTGGCGGTGTTATGGATTTTCACAGCCTGGAACCCCGTTTCTCTGCTGATAAAAAACGATTGGTAAAAGGAACGGCACTTGCGCGGTATTCCAGTGCCAATAATGAAAATACCGTACATGCAGATTGGAATATAGCCGGACAAAAAATCTCCTGGTTATCTTCTGTTTCCTATAGCAAATTTGATGATTTGCGAATGGGTAAATACGGAGGACAGGACAGGTATCTTCGTCCGGAGTATGTAATCCGTCGAAACAACAAGGATACCATCCTCACCAATGATGATCCGAGAACACAACGGTTTTCCGGGTATGAGCAGTGGAATTTTTTACAGAAACTCAAGTACCGAATCAATGATAAGATGACCTTGCAATATGGGTTCACGTATGGTGGAACGGGGATGCATCCCCGGTATGACCGGCTGCTTCAGTATCGCTCCGGCAGACTTCGATTTGCAGAATGGAATTATGGGCCTATGTTATGGCGCATGCATACTTTACATTTTTTGAGTAATCAGAAAACGGTAGTGTATGATAATCTACGGATCACTGCGGGTTATCAGAATTATGCAGAAAGCAGACTCGACAGAACCATTAACAGAACTTTACGCAACAGGCAGGCGGAAACCGTGGATGCCATTTCAGCCAATATTGATGCAGTAAAAACTTTGGGCAATGGCCAGTTATATTGGGGAGCGGAATATGTACACAATACTGTTGGGTCTACAGGCAGCAGTACGGATATCTCTACAGGAGAATCGGAAGCATCCGTAAGCCGTTATCCGGATAACAGCAAATGGTATACAGCAGGTATCTATGGAAGTTATAAAATCAATCTGCATAAAGATGTAACGCTGACATCGGGTGTACGATACAGCTATAACGGATTGAAAGCAGCTTTTGATGATCGTTTTATTCCATTTCCATATGAACGTGCATCTATTGAAAAGGGGGCGTTTACGTTTAATCTTGGAACAGTATACCGGCCGGTTGCCAACTGGCAGCTTCATGCACATATTTCGACTGGGTATCGGATGCCAAATATTGATGATATCGGAAAATTGTTTGAATCGGCTCCGGGAAATCTAACGGTACCGAATCCGGGTTTGCAGCCGGAGTATGCCTGGAATATGGAAATGGGTATTGCACATGATTTGCCGGCAGATGAGGATGGTCGCCCTGCAGGTCGTCTGGAATTAACCGGGTTTTACACCATTCTGGAAGATGCCATCGTGTTACGGCCATTTTCATTTAATGGGCTTGACAGCATTGAATTTGACGGAGCAGCCAGCCAGGTCAATGCTCTTCAGAATGTGGCAAAAGCTACCGTATGGGGATTACAGGCAGCCGCATTGTTACCAGTACACCGCTGGTGGTTAATTAAAATGAATGCCAATTATACGCGGGGAAGGGAAACGGACGATGCCCCCGGCTCGGATAAAGAAGTTCCGCTACGGCATGCGCCGCCTTTTTTCGGGAATCTGGCTATTCAGTTTCGAAAAGCGGACTGGACTCTGGAAGCCAATCTGGTTTATAATAGTGCCATAAAGGCGACTGATCTGGCGCCATCGGAACAATCCAAAACCGATATCTATGCGCTGGATGCTGCTGGGAGGCCTTTTAGTCCGGATTGGTATACCGTTAATTTAAAAGGCAGTTACCGGGTTTTGCCTGCGTTGTTGTTAAGCATTGGATGGGAAAACCTCACGAATCAGCGGTATCGCCCTTATTCGAGTGGTATTGTAGCAGCAGGATCAAATTTCATAGCGAGTTTGAGGGCCAGTTTTTAGAAATCTCCGATTTTGGATGAAAACCTTGTGCAAGGCGGGATGGTGATCCCGCCTTCTTTCTTAGACATAGTGTTGGAACAAGAAAAATTCCCTAAATTACAATAGTATAATCCCTCATATGACGGAAGAAGCACTCCTGTATGGTTGCATAAACAACGATCCCATGTCACAAAAAGAGTTGTACCACAAGTACAATTCAAAAATGCTGGCGGTCTGTTATCGCTTCGCGCATCACCGCGAAGATGCAGAAGATATGCTGCAGGAAGGCTTTATTAAAGTGTTTTCCCAGATCCACACCTTTCGCTCCCAGGGAGCGCTGGAAGGCTGGATCAGAAGGATCATGGTGCATACCTGTATTAACCATCTGAAGCGCAACAAGAAGTTTAATGAAAATGTCGATTTGATTCATGCCACCGGTTTGCAGGTTAGGGAGGAATCCGTTCCGTCCATTGTTCAGGCAAAACAGGTAATTGAGTGCATCCGGATGTTGCCCATAGGCTACCGGACCGTGCTGAACCTGTATGCGCTTGAAGGTTATTCCCATAAGGAGATTGCGACCGTACTCGACATTGAAGAAAGTACAAGTCGTTCTCAATATACCCGTGCCCGACAGATGCTGGAAGAAATCCTGGTTAAGAGAAAAATTATGGCAAAACCTCAGGATAAAGTGTCATTGTTAGCAGCGTTTGGACGCTAATAGTGCTCTAAGTATGGGGAAGGGTTAGAAAAAGTTCAGGTATCCCTAACCGGAAGAGAAATGGAGCAACAATTTTTTGAGGACGAATTTGAGCAGTTTCTTCGTGAAAATGCTGATCAACACAGGATGTATCCTTCCGATGGGGTGTGGACCAATATTTACAGAAGGTTTCACCCCGGGAAGAGAAGAACGATGATCGCCATACTGCTGCTGCTGGTTATGTCAGGTATTTACTGGCTGGCCACCCATACTGTATTACCCAATCGCCAAAGTAAGCCTGTCAGTACTTATCAAACAGATGAAGGCGATTACCACCAGCATTTTTCTACCGTTACTGTTGATGATATAATTGAAAAGCTGCGAGCCAAATCCTTTATGCCACCGCTCGCAATTGAAGCTCCTGTTGCATTAAAACCATTGGGTATTACGCGCGAGCTTCGTCCCTCCCTTGTAACTATTCCTACTGTATTTTCTGCCAATTTTGGCTATGTTGATCAGTTTTCCATGTCACATTGGGACCTGGTTTTACCACGACTGCGTTTGCCTGTGTATGAATTATCCACTGTACCTGTACTTCCGGCAGTTGCCCAAATAGGTATTGGCAGCCGCAACCCTGTTGTTGCAGCGCCCGAACAGTTGTTGGCAGAGTTATCGACACCTGAAATAGAAAACCTGGAAAGCGCCTCCCCTGTTATTGAACAATTAAATAAAATGGTAGCGCAGCCATCTGTTCGTCGTTATAAATCATTGGCTAATCCGCCTATTACAGCATCAACAGTGGTAATCAAACCAGCACGCAAGAATAAGTGGGAAACTTCCGTGCATTTTGTGCCTTCTGTTGGTTACCGAAATTTGTTTGAAAGCAAAAACTGGATTACTTATGGGAATTCACCACTTATGGTAAGCCGGTTGAATGTAAATCAATTTGTAGATCATAAGCCGGCTATTGGGTTTGAATTGGGAGGTGGTCTGCGCTATCGGCTGAATCGGGCACTGGTATTGAAAACCGGATTGCAGATAAACCTGACCCGGTACAGTATTGGTGCTTTTGCTCATGCCAAAGAAAAAACAATGGTAGCGCTGAATCCTACATTGGGGTTCCGTCCGGACACACTGATAACCACATCCAACCTGCGTAATCTGGCGGGAAATCGTCCGGCAAGGTTACATAATGCTTATCTGCAGATTTCCATGCCAATTGGTGCTGAATTAAAACTCTTTGGCGATGAGCGGCTGCAGGTAAACCTGGGAGGAAGTCTGCAACCGAGTTATCTGCTGAATACCAATCAGGTTCAGTTAAGTGGTGATTTCAGTAATTATGTAAGTGAGCCTTCCTTATTGCGCCGATGGAATTTAGCCAGCAGCATGGAAGTGTTTGTAACCTATAAATCCGGAAAAGTGAACTGGCAGATTGGTCCGCAATTCCGCTACAACCTGCTCTCCACCTTCAAAAAAGAATATCCCATCAAGGAAAACCTGATGGAATACGGCCTCAAAATCGGCATCACCCGCCCCCTCCGTTAAATATTTCACCCGCCGGGTGCCACCGGTCG
>NZ_DLHM01000005.1:137950-482624 GCF_002483205.1 Flavihumibacter sp. UBA7668 | reverse complement strand
CGACCGGTGGCACCCGGCGGGTGAAAAGGAATTCGTAATTTCGGACATGCAATTTTCATATCGAGCGATTTATTTGTCGGGGTTGACGCTGCTATTGTTGCAGGTTGGCTGTAAGGACAAAACCAGTACAACAGATCAGGAATCAACAGAAAGAACCGCACATTTTCCGGTTGCGGATTATATCCGGTCGGAGCTGAAGGAGATAGACTCTCTTCAATTGCCGGTGACCCTTTACAAATCCGGTGCAGAGGGAACTGATACCGCCCTACTGTCTACGGCAGAATGCACGAATCTGGCAGCTCCCTTTATGGAACCTGATCTTGCTGATCCGGAAGTGGCCGGCTTTTTCACTGAAAGCAGTTTCGCAGATCAGTCGATACCCAGCATCACATTTAATTATACGTCAAAAGAAGAAACAATGGCCCTGAAACGGGTAGATGTGGTATTGAAACCCGATCCTTCCGTTTCTGATAAAGTGCGCACGATCTACCTTGAGAAATCTTTTATGAATGGTGACACCCTGGTGCAGGAAAAATTATTCTGGAACGATGGTCATTATTATCAAATCATGCGGACCAAAACAACAGGAACTGGCGAGCCTCTTCTTTCGCAGGTAAAAGTGGTTTGGGATCCAACTGAATAAGGAATGACAGCCGCAGAATTTCAACAAATATCCTCAACCATTCCATTGTCGCCCGGTATTTACAAATACTTCGACAGTGGCAATACCCTGCTGTATGTAGGTAAGGCGAAAAGCCTTCGCAAACGAATCAGTTCCTATTTTTCAAAAACATTTACCAGTTATAAAACCCATGAACTGGTACAGCGGATAGCACGGATTGAATTTACGATTGTAGATTCCGAACAGGATGCATTTCTTCTTGAAAATGCACTAATCAAACAGTACCTGCCCCGCTATAATATTGATCTGAAAGACGATAAAACCTATCCTTATCTGGTTATAAAAAAAGAACCGTTTCCGCGGGTATTTTTTACCAGGAAAAAAATCAATGACGGATCGGAATACCTGGGCCCGTTCACTTCTGTTGGAAAAGTGCGGGAACTATTGGATTTCATCAAACTAACCATTCCGCTCAGAACCTGCAAGCTGAACCTGAGCAGTGCCAATATTCAAAAGGGGAAATATAAAGTTTGTCTGGAATATCATTTAGGCAATTGTAAAGGTCCATGTGAGGCATTGCAAACCGAAGAAGAATACCGGGATGGCCTCTTGCAATTAAGAAATCTTATGAAGGGCAATCTGGGGCCGGTAATGCAACAATTCAAACAGGAGATGCAACAGTATGCCATGAATCTTCAGTTTGAAAAAGCAGAGATGATGCGACGCAAACTGGAACACCTGGAGCAATACCAGTCGCGTTCTGTCATTGTAAGCAAACACCTCGGCAACCTGGACGTGTTTTCGATTTTAAAAGACGGTGATATTGCCTATGTCAACTACCTGATGGTGCAGCATGGAACAATTGTACAAACGCATACCATTCAGCTGGAAACACATTTGGATGAAACAGAAGAGCAGGTATTACGGTATGCAATCGGACAACTGAGAGCCTCCTTTAATAGTTTTGCAACCGAACTGATTGTACCTTTTGAATTGCCCGACTGGCAGGAAGAATCCATTGAAGAAGATGTGCTGACGATTACTGTTCCAAAAGCTGGAGACAAGAAAAAACTGCTGGAGCTCTCCCAGAAAAATGTGAATTATTTCCAGGACGAAATAAGAAGAAAAAAAACCCTTCATCTTGAAGGTAAATCCGACTTCGAAAAGAAGCAGGTACTGTATCAGCTGATGGAAGATTTGCAGTTGCCGGAATTGCCTGTGCATATAGAATGTTTTGACAATTCCAATTTCCAGGGAGCTTTTCCGGTTTCGGCAATGGTCTGTTTTAAGGAAGGAATTGCCAGTAAAAAAGACTATCGTCATTTCAATGTAAAAACCGTTGAAGGTATCAATGATTTTGCAACGATGAAAGAAGTGGTAACCCGGCGGTATAAGCGTTTGAAAGACGAACAAAGTCCGTTGCCGCAATTAGTTATTATTGATGGAGGTAAAGGACAGCTGGGTGCAGCAATGGAGGCGATAAAAGAACTGGAATTAACGGGCAGCATGACCCTGGTTGGACTGGCAAAAAATGAGGAAGAACTGTTTTTCCCGGGTGATTCCGAATCATTGAGATTACCCTATAACAGTGAGTCATTAAAATTGATCCGGCGCATTCGCGATGAAGTGCATCGGTTCGGAATAAGTTTTCACCGCAATCAGCGAAGCAAGGGAACTTTCAAAAACGAATTGGAAACCATACCGGGAATCGGAAAATCAACGGCCACCCAATTATTAAGGGCATTCCGAAGCATTACCCAAATAAGGGAACGAAGTTTGGAAGAAATCAGTCAGGAAATAGGAAAGGCAAAGGCTAAACTGGTTTGGGAGTATTTTCATGCCGGTAAATCCTGAAAACCTACTATGTTCCCCTTAGGGCAGCTATAGATATTATTCCAAGTTTTTCCATTTAGATAACCTTTAAAAAGCATATTGTAGATTGCATGCAAATGGTCGACTTTTTTCTCAATGAGATTCCATTTCCGGCTGTGGTATTGCGTATCGCTGAAGGAGAACCATTGTGCATTACACATACGAATAAAGCCTTTCAGGAAGAGGATTATGATAGAGATTACTTAATCGGTAATTCAGCATTGCTTGACTGGTCCAATAAAATATGGGCTGATAGCAGTCATTCGTCTTTTGCCCAATCCAATCAAAAAGAAAAATTAGTAACCAACTGTAAACAGGATGCTTCCCAGGTGCAGTTGGAATTAAGCGTGCTACCTGCTTCAGAGAAAAAAGAATTACAAATACTCTGTTCCATCCAGCCTGTAAGCATACAGCAATCCTTACAGAATTACAGCACTTTAATTGAAGGTGCAACAGATCTCTGTGTAATCCTTACAGCTAACGGGGAGTATCGTTATTTAAGTCCGAATTTTCCGGCCATGCTTGGTTATACGGAAAAGGAACTAATGGGAACCAATTCCTTTGAGCTGGTTCATCCGGAAGATCTTGCCGTTACTTTATCAGCTTTTCAAAGACTTGGAGCGGAGCTGAGTGTTCAGGCCCCACCCTATCGTTATAAGAAAAAGGATGGATCCTGGTGTTGGCTGCAAAGTGTTGGAACCAACCTGCTGGGAACAGATTCAGTACGAGGAATTGTAGTAAACAGCATCGACATAACTTCATTGGTGGAAGCACAACAAAACCTGAAGTTGAATAATGAACGGTATCAGTTAATTTACAAAGCAAGCAATGATGCGCTATACGACTGGGATATTCTTGAAGATAGTTTCTATTGGGGGGAAGGATTTTATCGTTTGTTTGGGTACTCTCAACAAGCTGCCCCATTTCGGCTTGCTAACTGGATTTCATTGACACATCACCTCGATGCCGAGAAAGATCAACTACGTTGGGAGCAGTTTTTAAATGATCCGACCCAGTTCAGCTGGATGAATAAATTTAGATTCAGAAAAGCGGATGGCGGGTATGCATATGTGGAAGAAGTAGCTTACCTGATTCGCGACGAAAAAGGCAGGCCGGTTCGAATGATCGGTTCCTTGCGTGATAAAACAGATACCAAACTTGCCTTATTCAAAAAGCAACTTGAACAGGAGATCATCCAGTTTTTTAAAACCGATAAATCCTTACCAGTCATCTTGCAGCAAGTGTCTGATTACCTTGCGAGAGAAGGCTCCTTTATACTGGCGGAAACCTGGTTATTAAATACAAGGCAGGATAAAATGCAACTGGCAGCCTATTATTCAAATGCAGCAACAGAAGCGTCTTTTTACAGGGAAGATCGTGCTGTTCTGGAAATGCCTTTTGGAAAGGGAATGCCAGGATTGGTCTGGCAAAGCCGTGAACTGGAACAATGGGATCAGGAACGAATAGAGAAGGATTTTTTACGAAAAGACGCTGCATTAGAAATCGGAATTCAAACCATCATAGGTCTGCCACTCCTGCATAATGATCAGTTATTAGGAACAATGGTATTGGGCAGAACCTCCAATAACAAAGAAGAAGAAATCAGTTCTCAGGTATTGGAATCCATTCAATTCTCCCTCGGTACAGAAATCAAACGCAAGCAACAGGAAGAAGAAATGCGGCTGGTTTTTGATAGTGCGCCGGATATTCTGGCAATTGTTTCACCTGAAGGCTATTTTACAAAAGTGAATCCGACATTCTGTACTATTATGGGGTATAGCAGTGCGGAGCTAACCGGACAACCATTCCATAATTTCGTTCATCCGGATGATGTATTACACACATTGAAAGTGTTTAGCGAAACCATTCCTCTCAATAAAAAAGCAGTTAATCTGGTGAATCGGTATATCACCAAAACCGGCGAACACCGGTGGATATCCTGGAGTACTTCAGAGGTGTTTGGAGAAGAAAATTTTGCATTCGCCTATGGCCGGGATATTACTGAAATGAAGGAACTGGAGGAACTATTTGACAACACATCAAAACTTGCCCGAGTCGGAAGTTGGGAAATCAACATGAGCGATAAATATATATTCTGCTCAAAAATTACCCGGCAACTACTGGAGTTAAAAGAGGGTCTTCAACTTCGGCTGAATAACCGGCTGGAATACATCCGGGAAAGCAGCAAGAAAAGGGTTAGAAGACTGCTACAGGCGGCCCTGTTTGATCAGAAGCCCTGGGATATTGAAGTTGAAATCCGTACGGCAAAAGGCAAATCGAGATGGGTTCGTTTGATTGGGCAGGCAAGTTTTCATCAGGGAAGATGTGTTCGGATATATGGAAGTATTCAGGATATCCACGAAAAGAAACTGGTTCAATTACAACTGGAAGAAGCCAATGACCGGTTTGAACGGGTATCCTCCGCAACCAATGATGCCATCTGGGATTGGGATCTTACCCAAAACAGACTGATCTGGAATGACAGCTTCAGAAAAATTTTCGGCTACAATATAAAACCGGAAGGTTCCAACCCTTCGGAATGGAAAGACATGGTACATCCGGATGACCTTCCTCTTTTGATGAAGAACATTGAGCAGGTTACCAATGATGCGGCACATCAACATATCGATATTGAATTCCGCTTTCGCAGAACAGACGGCAGTTATGCCTATGTATCCAATAAAGGCACCCTGATAAGAAACAAGAATGGAGAAGTAACACGAATGGTGGGTGCATTATCGGATATCAGTGTACGAAAAAATTTTGAATCCTCTCTGAAGAACCTGAACCTGGAATTAAAACGCATCAACCATGAACTGGCGGGTTCCAATGCAGAGCTGGAACAATTTGCCTTTGTAGCTTCTCATGATCTGCAGGAACCGCTGCGTATGATTACCGGATTCCTGACCATGCTGGAAAAAAAATATGGTCCCCAGTTGGATGAAAAAGCCAACCAGTATATCTATTTTGCGGTAGATGGTGCCAAACGAATGCGGGGAATAATCCTTGACCTGCTCGAGTATTCCAGAGTTGGCAGAATGAATACCACCAGAGAACTGGTGGATGCCAATCTTGTAATGAAAGAGGTGGAGCAACTGTTGCAAAATCAGCTTCAGGAAAAATCTGCCCAGCTTATAATTGATCCCCTGCCCAGTGTACCTACTTATAAAATACCCCTGCAACAGGTACTACAAAATCTGGTAAGCAATGCTATCAAATACAGCCAGCCAGGCAAACAACCGGTGATACATGTTTCCTGTAAAGAAGAGGACCAGCAGTGGAAGTTTACGGTACAGGACAATGGAATTGGAATTGAAGCGGGCTTTAAGGAGAAAGTTTTTGTGATTTTTCAGCGATTGAATTACACGCCGGAAATTCCCGGGTCGGGAATGGGCCTGGCCATAGCCAAAAAAATTATTGACTGGCAGGGAGGAGAAATCTGGCTGGATTCCGTTGTTGGAGAAGGCAGCACCTTTTATTTCACGATACCCAAATGATGGCTTTGATACAATCCAACCACCATACCCGAACCTATACCATCCTGGCAGCAGCGGCCCTGGTTATCATTGCCTCTTTTGTATTGTTTTATCTAGGGTATCGGGAACAGATTGAAGTAAATAAAAAAATCTATCAGGAAGAAGAACAGAAAGAACGTTTTCACCTGATACAATCAAATATTAACCGTGCAGGAATTGACGTGCGTGATTATCTCATAACCGGCCAGCATAGCTCCATGGAAAAGGCATTGGCTGAAATGGCAACGGTAGATAGTCTGGTTGGCAGCTTATCTCGCCCAATTACCAAGGAAGCCACCTATCAAAAGCTGGAATTTCTTTTAGCGGAGGCAAATGACCGGCTGATCAGAATTGATACTTTTTATACAAAATATGGCCGTGATGTTGCTGCCACTATTCTTTTGGAAGATGGATTTCGTTTATTCAGGCAGGATATAAACACCATATTACAGGAACTCAAACAGGATTCTTCAGAACGCTTTGACCACCTGCTTAGGACCGTCAAACAACTTCGGAACAGAAATAGCATTGGTTTCCTTGTACTTTTTGTGGTTTCTTTTTTAATGCTGCTGATGTTATGGCTTTATTTCAGAACAACGGAAAAAAGCCTGGCAAAGAAAAGAGCGCATTTACTGGAAATAGTAGAGCGGCAGGAGCAATCGGAACAACTCTTGCAGGGTGGTTATTTTGAATGGCAGCCGGAAAAAAAACAATTGATCTGGTCGAATGGAATGTATGCCCTGTTTGAATGGCCTGCTGAACAGGCAGCACCCAATCTTGACTGGGTGTTGGAAAAGGTAATTGATCCTCAGGATCGGGAGATTATCCGGCACTGGTTGCAGGAGGCGGGTTCTGCCAACCGTTTATCCAGGCAGGTACGGATCCAAACAGCCAATGGAAATGAAAAAATTTTGCAGATTGAAGGATATCCGAGTAAGTATCCGGTTAGCGACAACGTGATACGCAGAGGTGTTTTGCAGGACATAACCCAGCGTGCCCTGGCAGAACGGGAGAATACCCAATTAGCCGGAATCATTGAAAACAGTTTGAATGAGATCTACATTTTTGATGAGAAAACCTTTTTGTTTGACTATGTAAATAAAGGGGCCTTGCAGAATATTGGCTATTACCAGGAAGAGATGCAGCAGATGACTCCGCTGGATATCAAACCTGCTTATGATCTGGAACGATTCAATGAACTGGTGTTTCCCCTTCGCTCTGGTAAAGAGGATCTGATTCTTTTTAACACAGTGCACAGAAGGAAAGATGGTTCCATCTACCATGTGGAAGTTCATTTACAGTTAATGAAGTTCCGTAATAAAAAAGTGTTTACTGCCATCATTATTGATGTATCGGCCGCCGTTGAATCTGCCCGTCAGTTGAAAGAAATCAACGAACATTTGCAGCAAAGAAATCTGGAACTGAATCAATTTGCTTCGGTAACGGCACATGACCTTCAGGAACCGCTTCGCATGGTGAAAAGTTTTACAGAGTTGCTGGAAACAAAATATGGTCCACAACTGGACGGCAAAGGCCAGGAATACCTGCATTATGCAGCAGACGGCGCACGCAGAATGCAGGTATTAATCAATGATATTCTGGAGTATTCAAGAGCAGGAGGAAAAAACTACGAAATGCAGGCAGTTTCCATGAAGGAATTGATTGCTACCATATTGCGCGATCTGAGGATCAGTATTGAAACATCCGGCGCCAGCATGCAGGTTGCCGATTTGACCGGAATAAAGGTATGGGGGAATGAAAGCTGGCTGTACCGGCTTTTTCTAAACCTGCTTTCAAATGGATTGAAATTCCGTAAACCTGGTGTGGCGCCCCTTCTGGAGATCCGTTCAGAGGAAACAGCAGGCGGTTACAGGTTTTGTATCCGCGATAATGGTATCGGGATTTCACCCGCTTACCTTGAACAGATATTTCAACCCTACCAGCGGCTGCATAACCGGGATCAATACGAAGGAACCGGCCTTGGTTTAGCTATTTGCAAAAAAATTGCCGAACGGCACAAGGGAAGTATCCGGGTTGAATCTGTAGAAGGAGAAGGCAGCCGTTTTTATATTGAATTAACAAAACACCCTGAATGAAAGAATTCCACATTTTATTAATTGAAGATAATGAGGGAGATATCCTGATGACGACAGAATCTATCCTGGAATATGAGCCGGGGTGCAGGATAGATGTGGCAAGAAATGGGCAGGAAGCCATTGAGTTGATAGAACAACTGCTGGAAGAACCCTCTTCAAAGAAACCTGATCTGATTTTACTTGATATAAACCTGCCACGCAGGAATGGTCATGAAGTATTGCAATTCATCAAAAAGCACCCATCGCTGACCTTTATTCCGGTAGTGATACTGACTACATCCTCCTCTCCTCTTGATATTACACAGGCTTATGCTGCCCATGCAAATTCCTATTTAACAAAACCAACGGAAGCGGATGAATTTAATAAAATGGTGATGGCACTGGTAGAATTCTGGCGCCGTAATGTGAAGTTGTAAAAAAAAAGGGGCCAGGATAGAAATCCAGCCCCGTTTTTAAAATCCAATATCCTATGAAAAACCGAGGTAAAGGTAGATGAATTTTCCATTCAGCCAATACCCGGATAGGGGTATTTTTAGGTATTTCGACGAACGGACAAAAAGGTGAAACGTGAAAGGTGAAAGGTGAAAGGAAAGGTGAAAGGTGAAAGGAAAGGTGAAAGGTGAAAGGAGAGGTGAAAGGTGAAAGGTGAAAATCAGGGAGCTTGATCTAAGCCGTGGTTAAATTTTTTTTCAATTAAAATGTAGACGTGTGGAGTTATTTGACGCAACGGGCATTTTAGCACGATGACTTAGTTTGGGATACGGGATATTTTGCATGAGGGGGTAATTTACAAGTAGGGTAATTTATATGCGGGTATTTTGCAGGTGGTGTAATTCGAAGGCGGCGTAATTTGGCCTCTCCGGATACTGAGCCATATTTGATCACATCTCTTGTTACCCTTCGGGTGCATGCTCTCCCCTTTCACCTTTCACCTCTCACCTTTCACCTCTCCTTTCACCTCTCCTTTCACCTCTCACCTTTCACCTTTCACCAAAAAAAACTGGCCCGTCTGAATTCAGACGGGCCAGTTTTTTTTTGCCAGTTTTTTTTTAATACGACCAGAGATCCTGTTCGTAGTTGAAGATTTTCTCTTTGATATTATCGCCTTCGAGCAAACGAAGGATGGGATCTTTGATGAAGGCTTCGATGAACTGATCACCCGGATTATCAAGGGTTGATTTGATGATACGGCTGGCGAACATACGGCTTTCAAACAGCTCTTCCCAACTCATACGGGCGCCGAAGTTTTTACCATTGTACGCTTCATAACGGGCCAGTAATGGACGCATATCGGGGTAGTAAACCCAGAAAAGAGGCGTTACGGCGCGGAATGAACCATCGGTATTTTTAATGGTTTTCAAAGGAGCCACACCCAGGATGCGAACATGCAGGCGGGAGGATTCCTTATCAAAAACCACTTCCTCTTTTATCCAGTATTTCTCAACTTCTTCTGCATTGAATTCGTTGACGATCACACTGTCTTTCATAATTCCCAGAGAACCGTCCGGATCCTGCGCCCAGTTAGGCACCTGGATGGTCAGGGGCTCACCAACCAATTGTTTGGTGATTTCCTTAAGGGTAATGGGAGTTGTAAAACGGTCATCTGTTGGATTAAAGGCAGTGACTTCACCACTTTTAATTGAACCTAACAGGATATTAATGAAACGCTGGTTACCATTGTCCTCGTCTGCTTTGTACATAAAGGGCAGGTTCATTTTTTCATGAACATCAATTTCCCTCCAGAGACGCTGACGATAAACCGCATCATCTTCCCGGATATGCTCGTAAGTCAGCGGAATACGTTCTTTTACCAGGTTACGCTCGATGGCGTTATCGTTCCTCAGCGACTTACGGGTTTCTCCCAATTGCAGCTCCGGTTCAACAGGTGCTTTTGGCGTTGTATCCACGGCCGGAGCCTGGGTAATCGCTGCAGCATTGCCCGTATTATTTTTACTGGTGCTGGTTTTTTTGGTAGTTGTTCGCTTGCTGGAGCTACGGGACGGCTTTCGCTGTGCCTGTACACTGTCTGCACTGAAGCCGATAACAGCAGCCAGCAAACAAAGTTGAATGATACGGTTTTTCATTTTATCCTGTTTTAGTCAATTGCTTATTTCAAATTAAAGAAGATACCGGGTAGCTCACGAACACGGCCATCCGGACCTTTCACACGAATCTGATCAAAAAACACACTGGAACCCGGGGTTGCTTTATTTACAATAGCAGCAGCACCTCCATTCCAACGTGGACCATCGTTAGCAGCCTGCTGGTAGGTCTGGAATGCACCACCATTAGCACCAACAACGTAACTGATTACATCGTATTTGGCATCAAATTCAGAGTCCATCAATTTTGCCAGTACACCACCCATTGCTTTGAACTGGGCAGCAGGCATAGATCCACCTTTGCTGGCACCAACCATCGCAGTTGGATCAGGCAGAGATTTCACCCGCATTGGGAAAGAACTTGTTTTACCATCTACTGTAATCTTGATTTCAGCAGGGCCCATTTTGCTTGGCTTGATAATGTAACGATCGCCACCTGCAGGAGTGATTGCACCACCTGTGAAGCTTACGTTCATTTTTTCTTTACCGGCAGAACCAGCAGAAATCATTACCGGGTTTTCCACACTCATGTAAACCACGTTCATTTTCTCGAGGAATACAGAAGCTCCTGAAGGAACACCTACGGTATATTCAACTACTTTAGAAACTGATTTATCTTCACCGGTGTTAGGATCTTTGTAGTTTACTACTACGTTCACCTTGTGTGCACCAGCGCCGCTAACGGTTGTTTTGTACAACGCAGTTCCATCAGGACCCAGCGCAACACTTGCACCATTAACAGTTACTGAAGGCAATGCATCTGTAGAAAATGCACCGATACCGGCAGTGATTTGCAATTCCTGGCCAGGCATCAGGTAAGTGGAGTTGGTTCCGGCGAAAGCCTCGAACTTATCCAACTTAAATTTCACCTTTCCAATTTGCTGGAAGCAATGATCAACAACGATTGCTTCTGAATTCTTAACATCATTCTGGAATTTACTCAGAATGGTAAGTGCAGCAATGGTTGGGGTCATGCGGAAATAAGAAGATTTCCAGTCAGCTTTAACAGTGCTTCCTGTCTGGGATTTTGGAATCTCCAGATCAATGGGCAGCGATTTGGCAAATGCCGCCTTCTGCTCAGGAACAATGTTTAAGATTTTTGTTTTGAATTCGGTCAGCTTGGCGAGCAGTTCATCGCCCTGTTTTCCTTCCACCAGCATACGGGTAGAAGCATCCAGGTTATCGATTGCGAACTTCTCTTCGGGCGTTCCGATGTTTTCACCTTTCGACTCTTTTTTCAATTCAAGCTTCAGGTTTTCAATATACTTGGACACCTCAGCAGAAAGCTTTTGCGCTTCTTGTGCTTTTGGCAGCCAGATTTCAGCATTTTGTCTGGTTTTTGGGTCTTCCATTGCATCTTTAAATGCAGTGAATACAGCTGCATTTTTTTCATCTACAACACCATTTGCAGTGGAAATGCTTTCGTTTACGGTTTTGAATGCGTTCAGGATTTCCGATGATACGTTCAATGCAAGCAGTGCGGTAAGCACCAAATACATCATGTTGATCATCTTCTGCCTGGGCTCTTTAGGTAAGGCCATGGATCTGGGATTTAAATGTTGTCAATCTAGTTTTTCACAGTTTCAATAAAGGGTACGATCAACTTGGCTTAGGCGCGACCTTGCATTGCGTTCAGCATATTACCATAAATCTGGTTAAGGTTACCCAGGTTTTTAGCTAATGCAGCAATCTGATCCTGTGTTTTCTTAGCATCTTCCACGCTACCCTGCATTGCTTCAGAAGCCTGTGCCAGGTTACCATAGAATTTGTTCATTGCTTTCAGGTGGTTGTTGGTATCCTGAAGTTCCAGTTCATAGATTGTATTGAGAGATCCCAGATTCTTAGTCAGGGTCTGTACCTGTGTATGGAATTGCTTGGTGCTTTCAGAAGCTTCGTTGAAAACGGCCATGGTTGAGGCGCTTTTTACATAAGCATCTTTCATTTGTCCGAGTGCACCGGCAGCTTCTTTTGTTTTAGATGCATAATCATTGGTTGCAGCTACCACATCAGAAACATCTTTCATCTGGTTAACTGTAGTTCCCAGTTTGTTGAAACCTTCGCTCAGTTTTTTCAGATTGGTTGGAGTGATATCCGCTTCCTGCATCATTTTGTCGAGGCTGTTGAGGGAAGGGTTACCAGCGGGATTGGTAGACAACTTTGGCAGGGCTTCAGCGAGAGCAGCCATTTCACCACCTGGAGGCGGTAAGAATGCATACACGATAAAGATCAGCGCTTCTGTTAAAAGTCCCACGGTCAACATAACGTCGGCAAAAGAAAGGTGAAGGATTTTTGCCCATGCTCCGAAGATTACCACCGCAGCGCCCACGCATACGAAGATATTTACGAGTTTGTCAGTAGATTTAGATACACCAGCCATAGTTGTTAATTTTTGAGTTTGAATAAGGGTTTAGATCGTTGTTATTAAGATATTAGATTTAGATATAAGAATGCCTGTTCGATTTTTCAATCAAATAATATACAGTAAGATGTTGTCTTTAGAAATTTGCTATACGCTTATTTTTTGCCTTTGCTCGGAGTAGGTGGAAGATCGATTACAGAGCGGAAACCGATATACGATTTAGCCGTATCCTGGTATTCGTACGAGCGGGTTCCGGTTTGAAGGAAATAACCTACGTCTTTCCAGCTACCACCACGTAATACCTTACGTTTCATCCGTGGAGGATCAGAATCCTTCGCGTTGTAACGGATATCCGGGTTCATATCATGCTGGAAATTGTATCCACCTTCGTAGTAGAGAGAAGAAGTCCATTCTGCTACATTACCTGCCATATTATACAGACCAAAATCATTAGGCCAGTATGCATCGGCACGAACGGTATAGAATCCACCGTCTTCAGGATAGTTACCACGGCCGGGTTTGAAGTTGGCCAGAAGACATCCTTTTTTATTTCTCAGGTAATAGTTACCCCATGGGAACATTGATTGAGAGCGACCACCGCGGGCTGCGTATTCCCATTCTGCTTCTGTAGGCAGACGGAAATCAGATTCCTGCGCACGCTTCTTGCTTTCCAGGAAGGAATTCAGGAAATGTGTTCTCCACTCGCAGAAGGCAGTTGCCTGGCTCCAGCTAACCCCTACAACCGGATAATTTCCGAAAGCAGGATGAGAGAAATAACGCTTGGTCATTGGTTCATTGTAAGAATAGGAGAAGTCACGAATCCAAACCAGGGTATCCGGGTAGATTCTAACGTCTTTCTTCAAAATGAAGGTAGAACGAGGCTTACCGGCGTTTTCGCGCTTGGCAGCTTCTTTATTATCAAAGGTTTCTGAATGATAGACTAATTTGGAAGCGTCCAGCTCTTTTTTACCAAAAATCCTGTTCTCAGGTGACAGAATCAACTGATCAATTTTTTCGATAGTGGCTTTATCACCCCATTTGATGGTTTTTGCTTTTGCCCAGTCAACCTGATCTACCCCGTCAACATTTTTAACAAATCCCATCAGCTTGGCAGCTGTTGAATCCCGAACCCAGTTTACGAACTGACGGTATTCATTGTTGGTGATTTCAGTGGCATCCATCCAGAAGCCATTGATGGATACCTGCTTGTTACGGGCAGTGTACGCATAGTTGACATCTTCATCGCTTGGACCCATGTGGAATGTCCCGGGTGGAATGTACACCATTCCCGGAGGTTTTGGCATAGAGTACTTGTTGCCGGGCGCTACGCCGTGCAACTGACCATCGTTTGGTAATCCTCCCTTATTGGAGTTTTTTCCAAACATTCCGCAGCTTGCCAACATAGATACGGCTGCAAGCGTGCACAACGTGGACAGGTTTTTCATTTTCATAATATTAAAGGGTAGTGGGCAAATATAATGTTTTGTCAACATCAGCTTCTCAAGTTTATATTTTACGTCATGGAACTGATTTTGCTTGTTCCCGTGACAAATTTAACGGTCTTTAAAAGGGGATTATTGTTCCACCCTCCAATAAAATCTTGCCAAAAAACCTTGTTTTCAGACCAATAACAACTAAATCTGGTCCAAAATCCGATCAACAGCGACTTCCGGCCGAAGGCAGTTATAGCTTTGGCATAGATAGATTAGTGTATCAGGGGCGGAGGGCTTTTGACGCAAAAGCGGATAAGCTTCATTTTCCCGGGTAGCGGATTGGAGTACTTTATACGGAATAAAATTAGCCAATATTTCCATTCGGCGTGATTCCGCATCCGGTCCAACCACTACTATTTCTGCACATCCGTCCACCCAACCCATCAATTCCATTGCCCAGCCTCCAAAAGATCCGGGATACCGGACCGCTGACCCGGCCATTGCTGCCACCATTGCTTCCGACCTGTCCACCATGTCTCTGCGCTCAAACACAATACCTAAATACCTGAGATTGAACGCCATAACGGAATTTCCGGAAGGCTGTGCCCCATCGTATACTTCTCTTTTCCTGACAATTACATCTGTCTGAAATTGATTGGTATAATAAAAAAGGGGGCTGTCATCCGAGCCGAATTCCCTTAGTATAGTTTCTGTTAATTTTTTCGCCTGCTCTAATAATTCCGTTCTGCCCGTGATTTCCTGCAAATAAATCAAAGCCTGTACCAGATATGCATAATCATCCAAAAATCCCGGAAACTGTGCTTTTCCCGATTTGTAGGTATGCATCAACTGATCTCCGGATTGAAGGAAAACCCGCAGCATCCATTCCATGTTCCGTTCCGCCAGTTGTCTGTACCTGCTTTCACCTGTGGCAGCATATGACTTGGTCAATGCCGTATTCATCAGCGCATTCCAACTCACTAACTGCTTGTCATCCAGTCCCGGACGGATTCTTTTCGCCCTATGTTCCAGTAATTTGCTTCGAATGCTTTCAAGGGTAGCGGACAGGATTAATGCATCTCCATTGCAATATCCCATTTCTAACAATTCGGAAGACCTGCGCGATTTTGTCAATATGTTAATTCCTTCCCAATTCCCTTCCTCCGATACAGAGAGCCAATCACAGGCCAGCGCAGCATCTTTTCCGAGAATTTCTTCCATTTCCCCCTTTTCCCAAACGTAAAATTTCCCCTCCTCTCCTTCCGAATCGGCATCCAGGGCAGCATAAAAACTGCCTTCCGGGGAAAACATTTCCCGTTCCAGGAATTCAACGGTTTCCCGGATTGTTTGGGCATAGAGCTGTTTTCGGGTAAGCTGGTAAGCATCTGCCAGCACACTTATTAGCAGGGCCTGATCATATAACATTTTTTCAAAATGCGGAACCAGCCAGTTGTTATCGGTGGAATAACGTGAAAATCCACCACCCAACTGATCATAAATACCCCCGGCGATCATTTTATCCAAACTAAGCAGGGCATGTTGAAGCGCTTCTTCAGCCGGTGTTTCCATTGCACCCTCTTTCCATACGGGAATTGCCGGTTTAGGGTTGCCGGTGTTGAAACGGGATTGTTTATCCAGATACCGGGCAGCATACCGAAGCAGGTAGGCAATCGAAAAAGTCTGGGGAAATTTGGGTGGACGACCGAAGCCACCTTCTTTTTTGTCGGCATTTTTCAGCAATGCCAGGGCAATCTGGCTCAATTGATCCAGATGGAAACCGGTGCCGGCTTCTTCTCCGATTCGGTTAGCCTGTATAAGGTGGGCTGTCAGGTTTTCGGCCTGGTTAACCACTTCCTCGCGGCGTTCTGTCCAGGCTTTTGAAACTCCTTCCAGCACATCTTTCCAGGCAGGTAAATTATGGTAGGATGCCGGAGGAAAATAAGTGCCTCCATAAAAAGGTTTGCCCTCCGGTGTCAGAAATAGGTTCAGGGGCCATCCTCCACTTCCGGTCATGGAAGTGAGGGCATCCATGTAAATATGGTCAATATCAGGGCGCTCTTCGCGGTCCACTTTAATATTGATGAACTTTTCATTCATGAGCGCTGCCACTGCCGGGTCCTCAAAGCTTTCCCGCTCCATTACATGGCACCAGTGGCAGGCAGCATAGCCGATGCTGATGAGTATAGGCTTTTCCGCTTTGCGGGCCGCCTTCAGCGCCTCATCGCCCCATGGATACCAGTCCACCGGGTTATGTGCATGCTGCAGTAGATAGGGGCTGGTTTCTTTTGCTAATCGATTAGGCATGAGGGAGGAGGTGAATGGTGAATAGAACAATCACTAAGCTACTTAAAGAAACGCGAATGAAATTCGGATGAAACCATCATGGAACTCCGATCCTATAATTCTGAAGGGGTTGCTACTCGTTATATGAAGTTTCTGCCTGGTTGGCAGGGTGTTTTTTTGGTTAGATTGAAAAAGTTCATAAGAGACGGGGCGAATGCGACAGAAATTAACCAATTATTGCTGAAGGGACCGAAATTCATCCTGGCTTCATCCAAACCTCATCCCGGCTTCATACCGGCCTCGTCGAATCAATTCAACTTATCGAGTGCCAATTAGGCATGTTCTAAATATAAGTTGAGGAAATTTTGGGATGCTTTTGGTCTTTGTAGTTCAACCGCTTTTTAAACCCTCCCGAGCCTTTGCACCATTCACTTATTCACCTTTCACCTTCTCACCTCACTTATTCTTCCCGCTCAAAAACTGATCCAGGGCAGCTACCATGGAGGGTGCCTGTGGTTGGGGTGCTTTAATATCAAGTGCGAGTCCGGCTTCTTCCACCGCTTTGGAGGTATTGCTGCCGAAAGCGCCGATCAGGGTGCCGTTTTGTTGGAAACTGGGATAGTTCTCAAACAGGCTTTTCACTCCACTTGGCGTAAAAAAACAAATGATATCATACTGGTGAGATCCCAGAATGGGTTTGAGATCATTGGAGATGGTGCGATACATGAAGGGAGTAGCAAATTCACATTTATGTGCTTTCAGCCAGCTCACGATATCGTTGTCCTGTTGATTCTCGGAACAGGGATAGAGAAAGGTTTCATTCTCTTTGTGTTTATTCACTACATCAAACATGCTTTTATTAGAGCCATCGGCACCATAAAACACTTTTCTTTTTCTGTAGAGAATAAATTTCTGGAGATAGAGGGCAACTGCCTCTGTGATACAGAAATACTTGGTATCCTGCGACACATTCACTTTCATTTCTTCACAAATGCGAAAGAAATGATCGATGGCATTTCTGCTGGTAAAAATGACCGCAGAATATTGTGCGATGTCAATTTTTTGTTTCCTGAAATCCTTTGAGGGGATTCCCTCCAAACTGATGAAGGGATGAAAGTCTAAAGTCACGCCAAATTTCCTACCCAGTTCAAAGTAGGGAGATTTGTCACTTTCAGGCCTCGGTTGGGTGATCAGGATTTTCTTGATTGCAGGAGCTCCGGCTCCCTTCTTAGCCTCGTTCTTTAGCATTTTTTCTTAAGCTAAATGTTCTTAAAGTTAATTAACACCTACACTAATTTCGTTAACACCTTATAAATCAACAGTAAGGGTGCTACTTCGAAGGCACAAAGGTATAAAAAAAAGTGGAAACGACTCGCTCTAAGTTCCCGGGTAATAAATCCATAGGCACTGGTGTACCTATATATGAAAATTACCCCTACCAAAACATAGGAAAGGGTTTGGGCAATGGTTGCCAGGGGTTCTCCTGCAAAGGCAATCAGCATAAGCAGAGGCAACAGGAAAATCCCCAGCACTTTGTTGCAGAGAAAAACGATAAAAATATAGGTATCAATGGTATCTGTCATCCGCAGACTCCAGCCGAGGAATTTGAGTATAAAGTTTTTCCCCAGGTAAATAAGGGCGATTGCAATAACGGAATACAGGTACAGGCGCCAGAAACCGGGGTCATCTGGATTTGCCTGCTGTTCATGCAGAATGAAACTGGCCAGGAGCCCGGCGGCAGCAACAAAATGAATATTCAGCAGCAGACTGGCTAGGGGTGTCTGCAACAATTGCTCCCTTATCTGCTTGGCTTTGAGGGAAGCACGGAAAAAAACCTTGAACATATTTTCCAGGTAGCGTCCGAAACTTGCTTTAACAAGTGCCAGCAGGAACAGCAATCCCAATAAGAGATAAAAAATTCCGTCCTTTCCTTTTGCTGTTTTAGGTTGAATGGTTCGGTAAACACCTTCTGCAGAAAAATTCAGGTAGGGATGTGACTGAAGCACTTTATAATATCCGGTGGTGGAAAAATCGATGGGTATCCAGGGTGCGGGAGTGGCAGGAGCTACCGGGACAACCTGAGGCAGGCTATCCGGAATTATTTTCTGCAAACTGTCCTGTGCCCGCAATGGGCTGATCAGTAAGAGCAGGCAGCAAACAAACAGAGGGAGAAGTATACGCATCATGAACAGGCTGCAATTTAGAAATAATTCACATAGCCCAAGTGAATCTTCGTTTGCCGGAGATTAAATGGATTATCATCCCGTTTGCCGGCAGCCAGGGAGAGGTTGAAGAATCCGGCTGCGGTTTCGAATGCGATTCCTAATCCCGCCCCAAACAGGCTGTTGCGGCTTTGTCCGATGGAGCTTTTACTGGAGGTAAATCCATAATCAGCGAATCCGAAAAAATAGGAATTGATTCCGACCAGGTAACGATATTCAACCGTATTCACCAGGTAGCGGGAAGCGAAGATGCTTTCCTCATCAAATCCCCGCATCAGTTTATAACCGCCAATTTGAAACAATTCATTTCGGAACAAAGAGGGGCTTTGCACCCAGCCACCATTTGCCAGCAGCTGAATAGTGGCCTGCTTTCCGATTGGTAAAAATTTTGCCAGTCGGGCTTTGATCTTGAACTGATAGCTTTTGAGGTCAATGGTATCATAAAGGGAGGCATAATTGAAAGTAGGATCCTTGATATCCAGTACCGCATTATTTCTTTTGACGGTACGGGTGCCCGCTGTTACGGATCCGTAGAGTTCCCAGCCTTTTCTTGGGTTACGCCGGTAGTTGGTGGTGTATAATTCGTAATCAACACCCAGGTTTACGATACTCATATCAATATCGTTGGGCAGGCGTTTCGAAGCTTTGATCCGGTTGGTATCAACATTCACCAGGTTGGTTCTGAACAACTGGAGGAATACTTTTCCGGTTTGCCTTGCGGATACAGCATATTGAATTCCCAATTGCGCATTGATGTTTAAAAAGGAACTGTCTTTTTTGAAGAGATCGAATTGGGTGCTGATACCGAAGGCGGATCCAAAAAGATAGGGTTGTTGAAACATAAGATTTAATCGCGGCGACTGAACTTGTAATTGTTGCCAGTTAACGCCGATTGTTTCTCCGTTACCCAATGCGTTTTTGAGATTCAGATTGGCTTCACCGGTAACCTGAAATTTATTTTCGCCTGTGCTGTTGGTGGTGGGCAGGAGTCCGAGTAATACATTGATCTGGCTGCTTTTTTTGGGTTCGAGAAAGAGATCGAGGATGGCTCCGTTTCCACCAAAACGCAGTGCCCAGGGTTTGTTTTCCTGGAGGTAGGGCAATTCTCTGAGGCGGATGGAGACCGTATTGAAGGCTGTTTTTTGAAAGGGCATACCTTTTGGAAGATCGAGGTAGCGATGCAGAAAATTTTCGGATATACTTGCCTTTCCGTTTACCTGAATACTATCCAGTGTGTAATTCAAGCCTTTGGTTATGGTTAGTTTTCCATTAATGGTTGAGCTGGTCTGATCGGATGGCTGAACTGCCAGGCTATCCAATTGAATCGAGGCAAAGGGGTGGCCATGATTATACAGGTATTCCAGAATTTGCTGTTGGATTTTTTCAAGTTGTCGGGTTGAAAAGAAAGCGCCGGCTGGATTATTGGCAGAACGTTTTCGTAGAGTTGGTGTGAGGATTAGCAGGTTGGAGGATGTGTCCATCCGGACACCTGCTTCGGATAATTCATTGGCTGATAAACCGGCGATTTTGATTTGTCCCCATTGAAATTGTTCTCCCAGGTAGAGGTAGGCGATGGTAAGCGAGTCAGATTCACGGACGCTGTCTACAGATGCGGCGGCAAATCCCTTTAGAGCGAGTAGAGAATCAAGGGATGATACATAATTTAAACAGAGCGGTCTGGTTGGGAAACCGGATTTAAGTTGCAGGGTTGAGAGGCGGTTGGAGTCGGAATCAGTGAGTTTGATTTCGAGGCGATGCGGATTTTGTGTTGGTGCCTGTGCGATCAACTTATTAGTCCATACGAAAAAGGCAAGGAGAAAAATCCCCATGAGCCGGTTCGATCGCATAAATAAGATACCCTTCATCACGCCGTTAAAATAACGCTTTGCCAGCAATCTGAATTGCACGAACTGGATTAACTTTGCCGGTCAACTTACACTTTGGCCGGAATTTATATACATATCCCCTTTTGCCGCAAGGCCTGTCATTATTGCAACTTTCATTTTTCCACCCAATTAGAGAGCAAGCCTGCATTGATTGCTGCAATCAGAAAGGAATTATTGTTGCGTGCGGGGGAGTTGAATGGACAGGAGGTGCAGACTGTTTATTTGGGAGGGGGTACGCCATCTCTGTTAACGGAAGCGGAGTTGCTGGGGTTGCTTGAGGTGATTCGGGCGGAGGTGAATTTGGCAGTGGGCGCGGAAATCACACTGGAAGCGAATCCGGATGATTTGAGTTTGGAATTGCTGGCTGTTTGGCGGCAGGCGGGGATTAACCGGTTGAGTATTGGTGTACAATCTTTTCACCAGGCGGATTTAGATTGGATGAACCGGGCGCATTCTGCGGTGGAAGCGAAGCGGGGAATTGAATGGGTACAGGAAGCGGGGTTTGAAAATTACAGTATTGATCTTATTTATGGCACACCGGGACTGAGTGATGCGGCCTGGTTGGAAAATATTGGTCAGGCGCTTGCTTTTGGAGTGCCGCATTTGTCCTGTTATGCGTTGACGGTGGAAGAGAAAACGGCGTTGGCGCATATGGTGAAAACTAAGCGGATGCCGGATACGGATCCGGAGCAGCAGAGCAGGCAGTTTTTGATTTTGATGGAGGAGCTGCGGGCTGCGGGTTATGAGCAGTATGAAATTTCCAATTTTGCCTTGCCGGGGTGGCGGAGCCGGCACAATAGTGCTTATTGGAGAGGGGATGCGTATTTGGGTGTGGGTCCGGGTGCACATTCTTTTGATGGTCGGTTTCGGAGATGGAATGTTTCGAATAATGCGTTGTATATAAAAGCATTGCAGGGTGATGGTGAATTTCATGAGCAGGAGGAGTTGACAGAGGAGAATCGGCGACATGAGTATATTATGACATCCTTGCGTACGGCGGAGGGGTTGGAGCTGGAATATTTTGAGGAGGCTTTTGGGGAGGCTGCTGTGGAGGGGTTGCTTAGTCGGGTGGAGGGGTATCGTACACTGGTGCGTGCGGAGGGAAGCGAGCGCTTATTGGTGTCTGGGGGTTGGGTACGGTTGACAGATGAGGGTCGTTTATTTGCGGATGGTATTGCGGGTTACCTGTTTTAGGTGTCAGACAGGTGTTAGGACGCTGTTAGAGAGGTGTCAGATACATGTTAGAACACTATCCTAATACCTGTCTGACACCTAATCTAACAATGTCCTAACACCTGTCTGACGTTTAAATGCGTATCTTTAATTGTATGCCGGTTAGTTTTTCCATATACGGTTCGGCCATGCTGATTTTATTGGCGATTGTCCTGATACGTCAGGGCTGGCTTTATTTTGCGGGAAAGGATTCTGGCTCCTGATGCCGGTATGTTAGAACATCGCTCTAACATAAATCTAACACAGTACCAACACCTGTCTGACACATCTCTAACAGCGTCCCAACACCTGTCTGACGTCTAAATCAATACTTCCTCAATTAACTCGAAACCGGCGGCGGGGGAAAGTTGCTGCCAAAGGATGCGATAGATGGCGGAAGCAATTGGAATATCTGCCTGAATGGTTTGGTTGATTACCTGTATACTCCGGCTTGCATTATACCCCTCGGCCACCATATTCATTTCCAGTTGTGCACTTATAACGGAATAGCCTTTCCCTATCATATTACCGAAGGTCCGGTTGCGGCTATACAGAGAATAACAGGTTACCAGTAAATCGCCCAGGTAAACAGAAGCCGCATAATTGGCATCTTTCTTATGTGTTACAGGATCCTCGCCCTGATGCGAGCCCACTTCCATGCGCTGAACGCCCACTTTCTTCAAAAAAGCGGCCATCTCGTCGGCACAATTCGCAATGAAAACACTTTGGAAATTATCGCCGTATTCCAGTCCATGTGCAATACCTGCACCAAGGGCATAAATGTTTTTGAGAATCGCGGCATATTGAACCCCCAGCACATCGGCATTCACAATGGTGTTGATGTACCAGGTTTTGAAATAGGAAGCAACTTCAAAAGCGCGCTCTTCCGAAACTCCGGAAAATGTGAGATAAGACAGCCGTTCACGCGCCACTTCCTCCGCATGACAGGGCCCCATTAATGTAAAGTAGGATGAGAGCGGAAAATTAAACCGCTGCAATAACCATTCATTCAGCAGGATATTTTTATCCGGCACCATGCCCTTCACTGCCGACACCAGCAGTTTGCCCTCCAAAGCAGCAGGATCCAGCTCTTTAAACGTATCAACGATATAAGCAGATGGGACAGCTACCACAAGGCAATCAGATGCGGCTACCATTTCTACTATTGAGGTATGCAATTGCAGCCGCTGTATATCAAAACTCGCAGAAGAAAGATAATTCGGATTATGTTTTCGCTGCAGCAGATGCTGACGAATGGCTTCACTCCGAACCAGCCACTGGATCGTATTCCCATTATCCGTAACGATCTTGGCCAGTGCCGTTGCCCAGCTGCCACTACCGATAATACCCAGCCGCATGTTGATTATTTTTTCGTTTCGAAGAGCTCTTCCTTTTTCACCACCTTCACTTTATCCTTATTCTTTAGTGTCTTTGAAACAAGAGAATAAGGCCCTGTTATTACTTCATCACCTTCTTTTAAACCACTTAATATTTCAATATAAGTGATGTCCTGGATATCGGTGCGAACCTTTACCCGTTTAACAGTGGTTTTATCAGCTTCTAAAACAAATACAACTTCATCCAGCTCGGAACTGATGGAGCGACGATCTTCCTTATTGTTCTCATTCTCTCCACTTTCGGCAGTAGAGGTTCTTGTTTCGTTCACTGCTTTATCGGAATCTTTTTCTCTGGTGGTAACCGCATTGATGGGAACTGCCAGTACATCGAGTTTGCGTTTGGTTTGAATATCGGCACTTGCACTCATACCCGGACGAAAAGGAAAACTTTTCGGACGGGATGGATCCAGCAAATCCTGGTAAGATTCTTTCAGTAAACGAATCCTTACTTCGTAGTTGGTGACATCATTGGTAACAGCAGTTGCCGTTGCGGATGAAAGTGCTTTACTACTGCTTGCAATCTGCGTAACAATTCCTTTGAATTTCCGTGCGTTATAGGCATCAATTTCAACCAGCGCAGAATCACCCAAATGAACTTTTGGAATATCATTTTCACCCACTTCCACGCGCACTTCAATTTTATCCATATCAGCCACCCGCATCATTTCTGTACCGGTCATTTGTGCGGTACCCACCACACGTTCTCCTTTCTTCACCGCCATCAGGGAAACCACTCCATTCATAGGAGCAAGAATCGTAGTTCTTCCCAGGTTTTTATTGGCACTTTCCAGATTGGCTCTTGTACTTGCAACAGATGCTTTATTTGCATTGATTGTTTGCAAACCTGCATTGTAATTGGCTCTTGCCGTATTAAAGGCATTTTCTGCCTGCTCAAATTCGGCGCGTGAAATCACTTTTTCTTTCATCAGTTGTTCCTGTCTGCGAAACTGCGCTTCTGCCTGATTAAGGGCACTCTGCAAGGCATTCAACTGAGCCTCGCTGTTTTCCACAATTGCCTGCTGTTGACGAACACTGGCAGCCACCTGATCACGCTGGGTTAAATAGATATCAGCGAAAATTTTCGCCAGTACCTGCCCTTTGCGAACACTGTCTCCTTCCTCCACCATCAGTTCAACAATTTCTCCGGATATATCGGAACTCACTTTCACTTCCACTTCCGGATACACTTTACCGCTGGCATTTACTGTTTCAATGATGGTGCGTTTGGCTACTTTTTCCGTAGTCACTTTGATGCCTTCTTCGCCGCCGATGATTCCGGCCTGTTTCATAGCGAACAATCCACCGATCAGTACCAGCACGCCAACCAGAATCCATACTAATTTCTTATTCATATGTGTAGTATATCTTGTAATTATAATTTAATTCCCTGTCCTTTATAGAACTCCAATACTTTCATTCTGAAAACATAATCGAACTGGGCATTCACCATATCGATTTTGGAACGGGTAAGATTGGTTTGGGAGGTGATGAGTTCAAGGGTGGATAATAAGCCGAGTTCATATCGACGCAGGGTAAAATTATAAGATCGTTCAGCCGCATTCACACTGTTTCTGGCTGCATTAAATTTTTGCATAGCTGCAACAGCACTTGTATACGCATTATAAATACTGGATTTCAAATTAAGGTTGCCCTGTTCAATAATTAAGTTTGCATTTGCCAGGTTCAATTTCGATTGTTGATAATTGGTTCTTGCCTGCCAGCCTCCCAAAATAGGAATACTGATACCAATTCCGATATTCTGACGGAAGTTATTGGACATCTGCGTACCCCAGCCTTCCCAGAGCTCACCAAAACTTTTATTCCCCTGCTGAATCTGTATATTGGGCGACTGCAATGGAATAACATCTCCATTTACTGTAACTGCTCCATTTGATGGGTTAGGTGGATTATATCCCAAAAAATTTGCACCGGTAATTTTCCTGTTCGAACTCGCAAAGTTGGATGCCAGTCCGCCAAATGCAAAGAAGCTGGGATACAAATTCGACTTAGCTGCCTTAATGGAGTATTCAAGCGATTTTTTTCTGAGGTCATTCGCTTTAATAACCGGCTGGTTCTGCAATGCCATCGTATATACCAATTCCGGTTCCAGTTCGGCAATCGGATCAACCGGAATACGATCAACGGGAGGTACAGCTATTGCAAATGGAGCACCCGCATCCAATGCCAGTAAGGCTTTCAGCGAAAGCAGATTCAGCTCATAGGTAGACTGTGCTGTAATCAGCGATGAACTATCTCTTGCCAGTTGCGCTTCCAGATCAACTGAATTCAATTCTGGCAATGTACCTGCTTCCACCCGTTTGCGGGTATCATTCAGCTGACTCGCGCTCTGCTTTACCTGCACTTCCACTATATCCACCTGCACTTTAGATAATAAAGCCGTCAGATAGGCGGTTGCCACATTCAGCGCCAGATCATTTTTATTCTTTTCAACATCTGCCAAAGCAGCTTCTGCTTCAAATTTGGAAGCCAGCATATTATTGGTGATCCGGTTCCAGTTGAAGATGGTTACATTGGTATTGAACTGAAATCCCTGAAACAATAACTGCTGATTGGTAAAGAGGTTGGTAGTTGGGTCAATTGACCTGCCAAACTGATACCCGGTATTGGTATTAAAATCAGCTGTCGGGATTCTGGCCTTTTTACCCTGCTGGTATAACAACTCACTGATTCTGCGTTGAACATCTGCCTGTTTGGTGGAAATATTATTGGCAATGGCATATTCCACACATCGCCTTAGATCCCACGGGCCTTCTTGTGCCTGACTTTCCTGAACCAGCCCCAAACCGAAAAATAAACAATAGGATAACCGTTTAAAAAATAACATGTACAATGGTTAAGGGGTTAAAAATAAAGAATTCAATGGCTCCTACCCGACCGGTTATATAATTATCGTGAAAAAACTCCCCATCAACCACCAGTTGCGGAAAGAAATGCCTGCTCCAGATCCGCAATCAGGTAATCGGCCGATTCTTGTCCCACGTATAACCGAAGCATCCGGTGTTCTTTTTTCTCCGGCCGAAAATGTGCCGGATCAATACCTGCACATCGGGGAATGATCAGACTTTCATGTCCGCCCCAGCTAACCGCCATGAAGATATGCTGCAGTGCCTCACAAAAGCCGACAATCTCCGCTCTGGAATCCGTTTTATAAATAAATGTCAGCAAACCGCAGGCTCCCTGCATCTGTTTCCTCGCCCGCTCATAGTCGGGAAAATCCGGATCCAGCGGGAAAAGAGTGGCTTCCACTTTGGGATGGCTTTTCAGGTAATCGAGCACCCGTCGGGTGGTCTGCGTCACCTGCTCCAGCCGCATGGGCAGGGTCCGCAAGCCTCTCAACAATAACCAGGCATTAAAAGGCTGGATTCCGCTGCCCACGGTAAGGTATTCATTTTCAAAAATTTTTCTGATAAGCGCAGTGGAACCAGTTATTACACCGGCAACCGTATCCGAATGGCCACCAATATATTTTGTTGCCGACTGAATAGTCAGGTCAATACCCAATGCAATGGGTTGCTGGTAAATCGGTGTGCAATAACTGTTATCTACTATGGTGATGATGCCTCGGGACTTCGCAAGTTCCGCAATGCCTTGTAAATCCTGTATGGCATAGGTCCAGCTATTGGGTGTTTCCAGATAAATCAGGCGGGTATTCGGTTGAAGCACGGCTTCATAATCGGCCGCTTCTCCCCCATCCGCATAGGTTGTTGTTATGCCGAACCGGGGAAGCAAAACAGAAAACAAGCGTTCGGCCCAGGTATAGGGCTTTCGAACGGAAACGATATGATCTCCTGCTTTTACATTCGCCAGCACGGAAGCAAATATGGCGGCGGCACCACTGTTCAGTACCAGGCAATCCTCGGCCCCATCCAGTGCCGCCAGTTTTTTTCGCAGGATATCTACTGTGGGATTCAGGCCCCTGCTGTATAAAAATCCGCTCATTTCATCTTCAAAGGCCCGAGACAATGCATCCACCTTGCGAAACACAAAATTGCTTGTTTGCATAATGGGAGGAGCCATTGCATTAAAATACAGTTCCCGATCCTCGCCAAGTTCATTTATTATATAAGAGAGATCCATTTTATCCATTAGTGATCGAATTATTTTTTACGAACAACCAGAAAATAAATTCCCAGAAAAGCACCAAATACAGCCAATCCGGTCATTGCCAGCACCGGAGTATTGATGGCAATACTGATTCCAACAAAAGTATAAGCTGCCATAAATACGAGGGGCAGCAGCGGATACAATTTCATGGTATAAATACCGGTGCCATCCAGATTTTTCGTTCTTTTCCGAAGTATAAAGATAGTTGCTGCAGAAGTGGCCATGCCGATTGAATCCAGGAATATCGTAAAGCCAAGTATTTTTTCAAATGTATTGGCAAAAAATAATACTACAATACAGATAGCCGCAAACACGGTCAGACTAACGGTTAATACGCCGCGTTTTTCATTGGTGCTTGCAAAAATCTTCGGAAGAATTCCATCCATGCTCATGGCAAACATGACTCTTGGATTACTTAACAACAAAACATTTACATAAGCCAGTACAGCCAGAAAAAGCAACATGGTGAAAATTGTTTTCCCAATAGGTCCAAACATTTTTTCCGCCACTACAGCTGCAATGCCACGGGTTGTTTTCAATTCTTCAAATCCGATTATATGTACATAGGCCATCTGCACCAGCAGATAAAGCCCTATTATCATCAGGATGCCAATAAATATTCCACGGGGAATTGTTTTTCTCGCATCTTTCACTTCATCACCAAAATTGATAGATTGCTGGTATCCACCATAGGTGAAGGAAACGGCAATTAAGGCAATACCGAAGGAAGAAAGGAGAGAGGAGAAGGAGGAAGGGGAAGGGGAGAGAGGAGAAGGGAGAGCGGAAGTTGGGGCGCCGGGGAAGAAGAGAGCGCAGATGAGAACAAGTACCATGGCTATTTTAATCAGCATCAGTACGTTCTGCGTTTGGGAACTCATGCGTAAGCCGGCCAGGTTCACAAAATAAAAAACCACAATTGCCGACATCGCGATCAGCGATTTTACCAGGTCGCTTGCAGGTTCGGCAAAGATCAATTGGGAGAGATATTCACTACCAATCAGCGCTACCCCAGCCAGTGAAGCTGCATTTGAAATTAATATAATACAATTGATGGCAAAGGCGATGGAGGGATGATAACAGGCTGCAAAAATTTTATAATAGCCGCCGGTTACCGGATAACGGGATCCGATTTCTGCATAGGTAAGTGCTCCGCATAAGGCTATTATTCCACCGGTAATCCAGGCTGCAAAATAAATGGTTGGGGTGAGTGAAGCACTTGCTGCATCTGTGGCCGTGCGAAAAATTCCCATTCCAATTACCAGTCCCACTACAATCATGGTGAGATCAAACAATCTCAACTGATTGGATTTGCCTGTGTTGTTTTGCATGTTAGTCCCGATCTTTACCCAATATAAATCCAAAAGCCTAGCCGGCAAATAAAAAATGAACCTGCTTTTACTTTTTACAACCATCGGCATCCAGATGAATGAGTTGCCGGCAACCGATACTCTGCCCCGTACTCAGTTAGATTCTGTAATGGTACAGGGTTTTGTGCAACGGAGTCCCTTAGCTTCCGTACCTGCAGCCATTTCCATTGCTGGCAGTACAGAGTGGAACCGGTATTCACCCGGCAGTTCAATTGCTGCCATGAATGCGTTGCCCGGTGTGCGCATGGAGGAACGTTCGCCCGGCAGTTATCGGATGGCCATAAGAGGCAGTTCACTCCGCTCTCCTTTTGGTGTAAGAAATGTTCGTTTTTATTATGAACAATTCCCGATTACAGATCCGGGTGGGAATACGTATCTGAATTTATTTGCGCCTGCTGCCTTTGAACAGATGGAAGTATTACGCGGACCTGCGGCATCAGTATATGGAGCAGGATCGGGAGGCGCACTACTGGCAACAGGCAGTAGTAAGGTTATTGGAACCATTCCTTTTCGGGTAACAGTACTCGGAGGCAGCAATGGATTATTTCAGGCCGATGCACAAGTATTAACCGGCACAACAGATAAGTACAACCGAATTCAACTGCATCATCAGCAGGCATCCGGTTATCGCGAACATAGTTCCATGCGACGGAATTTTATCAGCTGGCAAAACAAGCAGGCAATAACGGAGAATTACAAGATAAGTACGCTTGTTTTGTACAGTGATCTGGAATACCAGACACCCGGCGGACTCACACTGGCCCAATATCAGGCAGATCCAAAACAGGCCAGGCCGGCGGGTGGCCCCTTCCCTTCTGCGCAGGATGCAAAAGCTACTATTTATCAGCAATCATTTTATGGAGGAGTACAACAAGTGTACACGCCGTTTACCAGATTGCGTTTAGAAGCTACCTTATACGGCATGTATAACAGGATCACAAATCCTACTATCCGGAATTTCGAAAGAAGAACGGAACCCTCTTTTGGCACAAGAGCATTAATTGGTTATACGGTACCACTATCATCCGGCAGTCTGGATTTTTCTGCAGGAGCAGAATGGCAGAAAGGATATTATCAGGTAAATGTATTTGGAAACCGGGGTGGCGAGCAGGATACGCTTCAAAGTTCAGATGCCTTAACACCGGTGAACGCACTGGTATTTGGGCAGGCGCAATGGAAACCCGATTCCAATTGGGAGATCAGTGCCGGTATCAGTTTCAACAATAATACCATCCGTATTATCCGGGAATCGGTGGTACCCAATTATGCATTTACCAGCAGCGGGCAGGCGGAATGGGCGCCCAGGATTTCCATCGCCCGTAAACTAAACACTTTTACTGTTTATGCGCTGGCAGCCAAAGGATTTTCACCACCCACCAGTTCGGAATTATTGCCATCGACCAGTGTAATAAATACCAATCTGCAGGCTGAATATGGCTGGAATTATGAATTGGGATTCAGGGGACGTGTAGCAAAACAACGGATTTGGCTGGATGCCAATATTTTTTACTTTCAGTTGAAGGATGCCATCGTACAGAGAAGGGATGCCAGTGGAGCCGATTTTTTCACCAATGCAGGAAGCACCCGTCAGTGGGGAATTGAACTGGCATCCAGGTATTCTCCTTTAAAACAACACCCGAATTTTAGCTGGCAGCCCTGGTTCAGTTATACCTATCATCCTTTTCAATACCGTGATTTCACCCAAATTGAAGCAGATTACAGCGGCAATCGAATACCCGGCATAGCGAGGCAAACGGTTGCTGCGGGACTAGACCTGCAGGTTTTTCAAAAAGCGGATATACATCTGACCTATCAGTATGTTGATCCGATTTTTTTAAATGATGCCAATTCTGCTAAAGCGAAAGCCTACCAGTTGGTTGGCGCAAAACTGGGAGCTGTTCTTTATAAAATGACCAGTAAAAAAGGGAATACCGGAGCCATTAGTTGGTTTGCCGGTGCCGACAATCTGTTGAATCAAAACTATAGTTTGGGAAATGATATCAATGCAGTAGGCGGACGGTACTACAATGCTGCGGCAAGGAGAAACTATTTTACGGGCATCCGGGTTCAGTAAAGAAAAAAACTATCTTCGCGGCGTAAATGGTTCCCCTGATGCCGGCTTCGCCGGTTGATGAGGATTAAAAGGGAAGTCCGGTTAATCCCGGCGCTATCCCCGTAGCTGTAATGTTAATGGGATGTATATCATCCTCCTGAAGATCCAGAACCACTGTCCGCCTATGCTTTAGCGAAGGCGGATGGGAAGGGGATCTCCAGTAAACGAGCCAGAAGACCTGCCATGTACAGCAATCATATTCCGCTTTCGGGAGAAAAGCAGGGATGTAAAGGGCCGGTTATCCAGCCATTTATATTTCTACCCTCATTTCCGGAAGCAGTCACAAAATCTTTTTTCAACAACATGAAAAGAACATGGATTTTAGTGGCTGCTACAGTATGCAGCAGCCCCCTATGGAGTCAGCAGGTAAGTACAGACAGTCTTCCTTCGCCCCTTGATGAAGTGGTGGTAACCGCCAACAAAATTTCGCAAAAACAAAGCAGTACGGGTAAGTCGGTTTTGGTCATTAACCGGGCAACACTGGAACAGAATGCAGGCAGAACACTGGCACAGGTACTCAATGAACAGGCCGGTTTATTTCTGGCAGGAGCACAAAATAATTTGGGCACAGTGCCTTCTGTTTATTTAAGAGGTTCCGGCAGCGCCAATACATTGATCCTGATAGATGGAATGCCGGTAACGGATGCATCAGGAATCTCCATTGAATTTGACATCAATCATTTTTCAATTGATCAGATTGAGCGGGTTGAAATTTTGAAAGGCGCGCAATCCGTTTTATATGGATCAGATGCGGTAGCCGGCGTAATCAATATTATCACAAAAAAAAGCACTGCCAACAAGGCCATTGGCATCAATGGACAGCTGGCAGCGGGAAGTTTCAATACCTATAAAGGCAATCTTGGAATAGACGGACAAAAAGGCAAACTGAATTACAGTGCGCAGTATAGCCGATTGCAATCAGGTGGATTTTCAGCAGCACATGATGCAAGCGGAGGTGCCGGATTTGATAAAGACGGATTTAAACAGAATGTATTAAATCTATCAGTTGGACTTCAGGCAACAAAACAATGGAAGGTGCAGGGTTATTATCAGTTCAGTGATTATAAAACGGATATTGATGATGCCGCATTTGAAGATGATAAAAACAGAACCGTATTTAATCGCCAGCAGGTAATTGGGCTTAAATCTATTTTGCAATTACCAAAGGGACAATTTGTTGTACACAGCAATTACAATCTGGTGAACCGGGATTATCGTGATCCGATAAACAATCCGGTTGGACCAAATGACTTTGATCCGTCCAGTGGAAATTATAAAGGCAATTCATTTTTTGCAGAAGCGTACCTGAACTCAACCATCAATTCAAATCTGAGTTTGCTTGCAGGGGTAGATTACCGTCGCAACCAGGCAGATATCGCCACTGATTTTGGCGGATTTGGCAGCAGTTTGAGCAAGGATTCACTGGAAGCAAGTATGATGAGTGCCTATGTATCGGGGCATCTGCATAAAGACAATCGTTTTGGTATTGAGATGGGCGGACGTTTTACGCAGCACCAGGATTTTGGAGATGCACTGACGTACTCATTGAATCCTTATTATTCGCCTATAAAACAACTGAAGATTTTTGCTTCAGCAGGTTCTGCATTTCGTGCGCCATCTGTATATAATCTGGCCAGTGAATATGGGAATACGGCATTGGAACCGGAGCGTTCACAGCAGCAGGAACTGGGAATACAATTCAGCAGCAAAAACAATCAGCTATTTGTACGAGCTACTTATTTCAGAAGAACGATTAAAGATATAATTCTATTTGCGCCATTAACTGTACCTCCCTATGGACAATATCAGAATGGTGATAAACAAGCTGATCGCGGACTGGAACTGGAAGCAAGCTGGAAACCCATTTCCAAACTGACCATTACAGCTAATTATACTTATGTAAACGGAGAACTGAATACGTCTACCATAAGCGGAAAGGATACCAGTTATTTTAATTTGTACCGTCGTCCGAAGAACAATGTGAATTTCAATATCGGGTATCAGTTAACGGATGCATTCTATGTTGGTGTGAATTATCGTTGGGTAGACAAACGGCAGGATTTGTTTTACAATTCAAGCACCTTCAGTACAGAGGTGGCGGATCTGAAATCCTATTATAATCTTGACCTATATGCGAACTATAAACTGACCAAACAATTCTCCGTTTATGTTGATGTGCGGAACATAACCGATCAAAGTTATTTTGATTTGGTTGGATACAATGCCCGTCGTTTCAACATGATGGGAGGTATTCGCTGGCAGTTCTAAAACAATCTGATGGACCTTCGAAAACAAGTGCAGGAAAAAATTGACAATAAGACCAAACCAGTGAGTTCACTGGGTTTGCTGGAAACCATCGCCCTTAAAGTGGCGATGGTTCAGCAAACTCCTGAACCTGAAATAAGGCAGCCGCATGTGGTGGTATTTGCCGGAGATCATGGAATAGCAAAAACTGGTTTGGTAAATCCATATCCTGCTTATGTAACAGCCGCGATGGTGCATAATTTTATGGCAGGAGGCGCTGCTATCAATGTGTTTTGCCGGCAGCATCAATTGGGTTTAACCATTGTAGATGCCGGGGTAGATGCTGACTTAAGCAGGTATCACGGAAATCCATCTTTTATTGATGCGAAAATTGCCCGGGGCACCAACAACTACCAATTTGAGGCAGCCATGAGTTTTGCAGAGATGGAGAGAGCAATAGGTGCGGGTGCATTTATTGTCAAAGAAATTGCGAAACGGGGCACCAATACCATTGCTTTTGGGGAGATGGGAATAGGAAACAGTTCAGCAGCCTCGCTGCTGATGTCAACCATTATGCGCTTGCCGTTGAGCCGGACTGTAGGAAAAGGTACAGGCGCCAATTCTGCCCAATTGGCGCAGAAACGCAGCACTTTACAGGAGGTACTGGATCAGCACGAGGCAATTTGCCAGCTGAATTCACCATTAAAAAGTCTGCAGTATTTCGGCGGTTATGAAATCGCGATGATGGCAGGAGCCTATCTTGGAGCCAGGGAATCGAATTTGGTGATAGTGGTGGATGGTTTTATTGCGTCAGCAGCCTTATTGGTGGCACATGCAATACAACCGGCAGTACTTGACAATTGCATATTCGGACATTGTTCCGGGGAATTGGGGCATCATGCGATTCTGCATTACCTGGATGCGCAGCCATTATTGAATATTGGATTGCGCCTGGGAGAAGGAACCGGAGCGGCATTGGCGATTCCGCTGGTTCAGTCGGCCGTGGCTTTTCAACGGGAAATGGCCGGAATGGAAACCCTTGTTTCCGCAAATCAGGAGCGTTTGGAAGCCTGATAGGCTTTACCCAATTCAACGAGTTCCAACAGGTTATTGCAATTGAGTTTTTTAAAGAGCCGGGCTTTATGGGTTCCAACGGTGGAGGTGCTGGTACCCAGGATCATGGAGATTTCCGTGAGGGTTTTACCTTCCATCATCAGGGAAGCGATTTCAAATTCCTTCCCGCTCAATTTATCAAATGGATTGGAGGGTTCTTCCTGCTGCAGGCCGGTTGCCAGCTGTAAGGCCAGCTCTGAACTGATATACATTTTGTTATTCAGCAGTGTTTCGACTGCTTTTTTCAGTTCCTGAATGCCGGTGTTTTTGGAAAGGAAGCCCTTGGCACCTGCACGGATCAGGCGGGGGGCATAAATATTTTCGGCGCTCATAGAAAAAATTAGCACTCTTGCATCAGGCAGGCGGACTTTAATAAATTCCATAATGCCGAAGGTGTCGGTACCTGGCATATACACATCCATAATGATGAGATCAAAGCTCCGCTCCTTCAGTTTTTCGAGTGCGGTGGCTTCATCTTTTGCTTCATGGATGGTACAGGGGCGGAATAATTCAGCCAGTACATGGCCGATGCCGGTACGTACAACTTCATGATCGTCAATGAGTAGAAAATGTTTCACTTATACAAATTAAGGAAAATACAGAATCATTGTCGCATTTTTTCTACATGAATTGACAAGTTTGTCTATTGTGGGGGAATCTGCCAGGTTGCATCTTTGTGCTGTAGTTGGTCCGTTATTAATCTGTATCCAATGTCCCGAAAAACCAACCGTCCAGATCCATGTAAAACTGTATCCACGCTATGAAGACCGTTTAGTATCGGATTTTTTATCTAAGGTTAATGGAAACCGGGGGGCGCGAAACCTTCTCTTTTTAAGAGATTTTTGTGCCCTTTTGGTATTTCGCTTTTTTTCTGCGATCTTCTGACAACCTTTAAACCATGCAGCAAACCGAAACAGGAATTATACAGGAATATGAGCGCATCATGGATGCCTCGCTGGACATCATCTGTACCATGAATCAGGATGGTATGTTTACCCGGGTGAGCCGGGCGGCGACGCGAATTCTTGGATATTCCCTTGAGGAAATGCTGGGCAAACCTTATTTAAGTTTTATTGAAGATGCGGATCAGTTATCCAGTGTAACCATGCTGGCAAGGGCGATCAGTGGCCAGCCGGTGAATCATTTTGACAATCGGGTACGCTGTAAAAATGGCAATTTGGCAATAATCCGCTGGTCTGCCAACTGGAATGAAGCAGCGCAATTGCTCTATTGTGTTGGAAGGGATGCAACTGAAAAAATAAAAATTGAGGCTCGAATTGAGGAATCAGAACATCGGTACCGGAATTTGTTCCATAATAATCCACTGCCGATGTGGATCATCGATCTGGAATCCAAACAGTTTCTGGAAGTAAATGAAAAAGCGATCAGCCATTATGGATACAGCAGGGAGGAATTTCTGGATATGACGGCATTTTCGATCCGGCCGGAAGAAGATCGGGGACTGATGCATCATCTGGATCGGGTAAAAGAGGGGGCTAATCTGGTTCATAAAAGGAGATGGAGGCATCTTAAAAAAAACGGAGAGCTGATTGATGTGGATATAACATCGCACCAGATAGAATATAATGGCAAACCTGCAGCGCTTGTCCTGTCACATGATATTTCAGAACGAGTTCGGTTGGAGAAACTAAAAATAGAGGAGGAAAGAAACCGGGAAGCGTTGATCAATTCCACCAGCGATATGATCTGGAGTATTGATAGTTCCTATCGATTGCTTGCTGCGAACCGTAGTTTCATTGATACGACCGCGTTAACCTCAGGTGTATCCATCCGAAAAGGAGAAAACATGTTATTGGAAGCTGCTTATCCGGAAGAGCATATTCAGTATTGGAAAGTGTTGTATGATCGGGCATTAACGGGCGAAGCATTCCATATGCAGTCGATGGATATTTATACGAAACCCGGACAGGAAATCTGGTGGGAAACGAGTTTTAATCCAATCTATGAAGGTGATCAGGTTGTTGGAGTTGCCTGCCATGCACGCGATATCACCATGAACCGGAGCTACCAGTCGGAGCTTTGGCAACTGAACCAGAAACTGGAAACCGCACAAAAACTGGCCAAACTGGGTTATTGGGAATTAAATCTGGAGACCAAGGAGTTATTCTGGACGATGGAAGTGTTTTCCATATGGGGACGGCATCCTTCCAATTTTCAGCCGGGTTTTGAACAATTTATGGGGACGGTTCATCCGGATGATCGGGAGGAGTTTTTAACCAGAAGGGCCAGGGTATTGAATGGGGAAGAAGAGCTCGATTTTCAACACCGCATCCTGTTGCCGGATGGCTCTATCCGGTTTGTACATGAAAAAGGGAGTTTATTTAAAGACCAGTTGGGAAATGTAGTGCGTTACAGTGGGACGGTTCAGGATATTACGCAACGAAAATTATATGAACAGGCACTTGAGCAGGCTAACAGTGAATTATCAGAAAGAGCTGAACAGTTAGCCCGTTCCAATGCGGAACTGGAGCGTTTTGCTTTTGTGGCTTCCCATGATTTGCAGGAACCGCTTCGTATGGTTAGCAGTTTTCTTCAGTTACTGGATAAGAGATACAGGGAAAAAATAGATGATGCAGGAAGGCAGTACATCAATTTTGCGGTTGGGGGTGCAGAGCGGATGAAAAAACTAATTAATGACCTGCTGGAGTATTCCCGCATTGAACATGCGCTTGGAAATTTGGATGTGGTTGATATGATGCAGGTGGTAAAGGAAGTCTGCCTCAACTTACAGGAAGCAATTGCTGATAATGAGGCAAAAATTAAATTTGAAAAGTTACCGGTACTTCAAAAGGGGAATTATTCCGGGATGGTGCAATTGTTGCAGAATCTGATTGGAAATGCATTAAAGTACCGCTCAGAAGCGCCAGTAAGCATACAAATCAGTTGTAAGGAAGAAGCAGATCAATGGCTGTTTTCAGTAAAAGACAACGGCATAGGCATTGAGTCGGATTATTTTGAGAAGATATTCATCATATTTCAGCGTCTTCATAATATGTCAGAGTATTCAGGAACAGGAATAGGGCTTGCGATATGTAAAAAAATTGTTGAACAACATGGGGGTAAAATCTGGGTATATTCCATAGAAAATCAAGGTTCTACGTTCTACTTTACCATAAAAAAATAAATCTTTACATTCATATACGTCCAACCCAGTGAAACAATACCAGGTATCATGAAAAACATGCATATATTACTTGTAGAAGACAATGAAGGGGATATTTTGTTAACCCGTGAAGCATTACACGAAGTTGAAAATATTCGGAAAATTTCTATTGTAAAAGATGGCAAGGAAGCCTTAAATTTTCTGTTTAAGACCGGGAAGTATACAGAGGTGGAAAGTCCGGACCTTGTGTTATTGGATATTAATCTTCCCAAAATTGACGGGAAAGAAGTGTTGCAAAAAATCAAGCAGGATGAAACACTTTGCTCTTTGCCAGTAATTATACTGACAACATCCTCTTCTGATAAAGATATTTTTGATTCGTACTCAAATCATGCCAATTGTTTTATAACCAAACCGGTTGATTATTCCAGCTTTATAAAAGTGGTTAAAACAATGGAATCTTTCTGGATGAAAACTGCCCAACTACCAAATAGCTAAACCAGACAGAATGATACACAACAATGAGCTGAATATTCTGATGGTGGAAGATAATCCGGGAGACCAGTTTTTACTGGAAGAATTATTACTGAGTTCCGGAATAAAAATCAGGGAACTGTTTACGACGGAATCCATCAGACAGGCACAGGAAGTTTTAAAGGAACATGCGGTGGATATTGTGCTGCTGGACTTATCACTTCCAGACAGTTTCGGAATTAAATCCTTCACCTCCATCCGTGAAAATGCAGGTTACACACCTGTGGTAATTCTATCTGGGGTATCCGATATGAATACTGCGCTGGATGCCATTACGCTGGGAGCACAGGATTATCTGATCAAAGGAGATTTTGATGAAAAGCTGCTTTCAAAAACCATTCTTTATTCCATTGAACGTATGAATAACCTGCAGGCCTTGCAGGAGAGCAATGAACGGTATGATCTGGTAAGTAAAGCAACCAATGATATGGTTTGGGATCTTAACCTGATTACCGGAGAGGTTTACCGGAATGCAGAGGGATGGAAAAAATTATTCAAAACCGATTATGATCATGAACGCTATGGTACCGAACTGAAATGGGTGGAACAGATACATCCGAATGAGCGTGAGGAAGTGGTTCAAAAAATAAATAGTTATAAAGAGAATCCGGCCTTGCAGCAGTTTGAACTGGAATACCGTTTTCTTAAGGATGATGGCAACTATGCTTATATACAGGACCGGGGATATATCATCCGCAATGAATTGGGGAAGGCCATTCGTTTTATTGGGGCAACGCAGGACATTTCGCAACGGAAGGAAGCAGAGAGAATTCTGAAAGAATCGGAAGAAGAGTATCGTTATCTTTTTGAAAATAATCCGGCGGCTATTATTATCTGGAATCTGCATGATTACACTATCATGGAAATTAATGAGTCTACTGAAAAACATTCCGGGTATAAGCGGGAAGATCTGGAGGGTAAATCGATCTTAAAAGGAGGATTGGCTGAACGATCTGAAACAATTGAAGAGCTGGCAGCAAAGGCGAGGGCAGACAAACAATTCAGGGAAACACATATTACCCGGATTATCAGTAAAACCGGGGAGAAAATTTATATTGAATTTGTTTCACACCGGATTGATTATAAGGGAATCCCCTGTATCATGGCGCTGGGAAACAATGTTACGGAACGATTGAAATTGGAAAACCAGCTGGAAGAAGAACGGGTAAAGGCGCAGAAAGAAATGACGAATGCCGTGATTTCCGCACAGGAATCGGAGCGTCAGGAAATAGGCCGGGAATTACATGATAATATCAACCAGATTCTTGCCAGTGCGCGTCTTTATCTTGGACTAAGTAAAACAACCAGTGACGATCAGCAGGTTTTTATGGAAAAATCGGATGAGCTGATTCAAAATGCCATAGATGAAATCAGGACACTGTCGCATTCGCTGATACCGCCAACACTGAATGATGGTCATCTTAAAGATAACTTATTGCAATTGTTTGAAAATGTTGCCAGTGGAATAGGCACTACGATTTATCATTCCCTTACCGAGTTTGATGAACATTCTATCGAAGAACCCTTTAAGCTGTCTATTTACCGGATATGTCAGGAGCAATTCAACAATATCACCAAGTATGCAAAGGCCAGCCAGATTCATTTTTATCTGGGGAAAAAAGACAATAATCTGGAGCTCCGGATCAAAGATGACGGAGTTGGATTTGATCTAACCAAGAAAAGCAGCGGGGTTGGATTGATGAATATGAAAACCAGGGCAACCCTGTTCAATGGAGTATTATCCATTGAAACGGAACCGGGGAAAGGTTGCGAACTAATTGTAAAATTTAAACCACCGGTTTTGGAGCAAATACCCGTGAAATAATTCGTTCTGCTTCCAGTTCGGAGTTTGATAAATCACTCAGGGTTAATTGCTGTAATAATTCATCCAATACCAGTTGCATCATTTTCCAGAGGGAGCGCACGGAGCAATCCACAGAATTGGTACAAAGCTTCATGCCTCCACTATGGAGGTTACAAAAACTGGTATCGAAAAGGGCACCGCCAAGTACTTTCAGAAGATCGTTTACAATGATTTGATTTGCGGGACGGGACAGCACATAACCACCTTTATTACCCGGCGTACTGTTCAGGAACCCCTTCTGCCTCAAGAGGCGGGTAAGTTTGGCTACATAAGGTATGCTGATACCTTCTGCATCACTAAGCTGGGGAATGCTGAGTCCTGCATCGTTTCCGCAATTGGCAACGCGTAACATAATACGTAATCCGATTTCTTCCTGTGCTGTTATCTTCATGGAAATCGTTTAAAACATACCTAATTCTAATTGGGCAGCTTCTGACATCATTGATTTATTCCAGGGTGGATTCCAGGTAACACTTACATGCACATCATTCACACCTTCTATCTGACGTACTTTCTGGTCTACTTCAATGGGCAGCGATTGTGCCGCAGGGCAACCGGGAGCCGTCAGGGTCATAACAATCTGAACATTATTCAGTGGGAGAATATCTACTTCATAGATCAATCCCAGCTCATAGATGTTAACCGGTAATTCCGGATCAAAAATGGTTTTAATACAATCAATCACCTGTTCTTTCAAAGCTTCTGTGTCCATATTATTACTGCTTTGCAGATTCGTTTTGCAATTTAAATGCCAGTGCGAAGTTTTTCATTTGTTTCACCATCGAGAGCAATCCGTTTGAACGGGTTTGCGCCAGGTGGGTCGTCATCCCGATACGATCAATAAAGCCCAGTTTTGCCTGAATAATTTCATCAGGAGTATGTACGGAGAGTACCTGGATCAACATACTAATCAGTCCCTTTACAATTACGGCATCGCTATCCGCTTTAAAATGTACAAGTCCGTCTGAATAGCTGGCAACCAGCCAAACGGTGGACTGACATCCCCTCACTTTGTTTTCATCTTTTTTGTGTTCTGCTTCCAGTGCCGGTAATTTTTTTCCCAGGTCTATTATGTATTCATACTTCTCATCCCAGGAATCGAACAACGAAAAATTTTCTACTATTTCCTCTTCCAGTTCTTCTATAGTTGGTCGTACCGCCATAGTTATAACAAGGTTTTAATAGAACGTTCCAGTCCTTCAGTGAGTGCATCTATTTCAGCATAGGAAGTATACATGGCAAAGGATGCACGAGTAGTGCCCGGAATACCAAAACGATCCATTAATGGTTGTGTACAATGATGACCAGTTCGTACGGCAATACCTTTATTGTCGAGCAAAATTCCAAGATCCTGTGGATGAACACCATCCACTATAAAGGAAATCACACTTGTTTTTTCCGGTGCTTTTCCAATAATTTTCAGGCCTTTAATTTGTTCCAGTGCATCGGTTGCGTAGTTCAGCAATCCCTGTTCATACTGATGAATAGTTTCTTTCCCGATTTCATTTACGAAATCAAGGGCAAATTTCAGGGCAATTGTGTCGGCAATATTGGGAGTTCCGGCTTCATATTTATAAGGCAGTTCATTATAGGTTGTGCCTTCAAAGCTTACCTCTTTGATCATTTCACCACCACCATGAAATACCGGCATGGTTTCCAGCAGTTCTTTTTTTCCGTAGAGTGCACCTGATCCGGTTGGACCATATACTTTATGTCCGGAGAATACAAAGAAATCACAATCCATATCCTGCACATCAAAGGAAAGGTGTACGGTTGACTGCGCACCATCCACCAAAACTTTTGCACCAACTGCATGTGCCTGCGCAACAATACTATTTACCGGGTTGATAGTGCCGAGCGAATTGGATGCGTGGACTACTGCAACCAGCTTTGTCTTCTTCGTGAGTAAGCGCTGAAATGCGCTCATATCCATCGTACCGTCATCCAGCACGGGAATGGGAACTACTCTGGCTCCGTTTTCGCCGGCAATGATTTGCCAGGGAACGATATTGCTATGGTGTTCCATACCGGAAACCAGGATTTCATCACCCGCTTTAATATTCTTTCTGGCCCAGGTATAGGCAACAAGGTTGATACCTTCAGTAGCGCCTTTTGTAAATATGATTTCTTCCCGATGAGCGGCGCCTATAAATTCTTTTACTGTATCACGGGTAGCTTCAAAAGCAGCGGTTGCTTCTTCAGCCAGGCTGTGAATGCCCCTGTGAATATTGGCATTGTAATGGGAATAATAGTGTGTCAGCGCGTCTATTACTGCAAGGGGTTTTTGCGTAGTAGCGGCATTATCCAGATATACCAATGGTTTTCCCTTTACCATCCTGTTGAGGATAGGAAATTGTTGCCGGATGGCAGTACTATCTGTTAAAAGTTCAGATCGGGTAAGCGTTTCCATATTAAGATCCTAAACGTTCAGAAATAAGTTGATCTATGTATGCCCGAATGGCATCCGGCTTTACCTGTTCCAGGATATCAATGGCGAAAGAATGCAAGAGCAGCGACCTGGCAATTGCTTCCGTTATTCCGCGGGAACGCAGGTAAAACAGGCCTTCTTCATCAAGTCGACCGATGGTACAACCGTGTGAACATTTCACATCGTCTGCAAAAATCTCCAACTGCGGTTTGGTATACACACTGGCAGTATCAGAGAGCAGGATATTTTTATTTGACTGGAAGGCATTTATTTTCTGTGCATCCTGACGAACAAATATTTTTCCATTGAATACACCGGTAGATGAACCATCCAGAATGCCTTTGTAAAATTCATTGCTGAGGCAATGCGGTTTCACATTATCAACAATGGTATGATTGTCTATATGGCAGGAATCAGAAGTAAAATAGAGTCCATACATATTGGATTCACAATATTCTGCCTCCATAACCATATTCAGGTTATTCCGAACCATTGCACCATTCAATGAAATGGTTACGGCATGCACATAACTTTTACCTACCTGGCGGAAATGGGTAGTACTTACCTGACTGGATCGGGCACTGTCATTTTGAATTTTATAGTATTCAATTCTGGCATCCTGTTCCACCACCACTTCAACAACCTGGTTGGTAAAATGATCTGCCGAGCCGATACTGCCATAGGTTTCCACCAACACCACACCGGCATTTTCAGCAACATGTACCAGGGTGCGTGGTTGCGCAAATACATTTTCTTTCCTTCCGTCATTTATATTATAGATATAAATGGGGTGTTCAATTTCAGTAGAGCGATTCACGCCAATAAAAACACTTCCAACAAGGAAAGATGTATTTAATGCATTGATACCATCATTCAGGTATTGAGCACTATGGCCCAGGTGTTTTGATACAATGGAAGCATATTCGCCTTGTGCAGCATCCTGCAGGGGAAGCACCACCAATCCGGCAGAGCGAACGGTAGAGGCAGCAGCATTGTAAACTCCATTGATAAATACCAGCTCATTCGCTGTTTCAAATTCGGGTAAACGAAATGCCTGCCAGTTCAGATCTGAAGTAGCAGTATCTGCTCCAATCTGGTACGCCTGATTGAACAACTGGCTTACGCGTGTATATTTCCACTCTTCGTGTTTAACTGCCGGAACACCTAACTTGTCAAACGATGCCAGTGCAGCGGTGCGGATCGGTTGAAGGGCATCCAACTGATCAGCTCCCAATTGCCGGGCCCTGTCTTTAATTATATTGATCGTACTCATGCAATATTCATCTCATTTTTAAGAAAACTATAGCCTGTCTCTTCCAGTTCCAGTGCCAATTCTTTGCCACCGGATTTCACAATTCTTCCATTGTACAGCACATGTACAAAATCAGGAATGATATAATCGAGCAGACGCTGATAGTGGGTAATTACAAGTGTTGCATTTTCTTTACTTCGAACGGCATTAACACCGGCTGCTGCAATGCGGATGGCATCGATATCCAAACCGGAATCGGTTTCATCCAGGATGGCAAGGCGAGGTTCCAGCATGGCCATTTGGAATACTTCATTCCGCTTTTTTTCACCACCGGAGAACCCTTCATTCAGCGAGCGGGTTAAGAGGTTTTTATCGATGTTTACGAGGTTCATTTTTTCCTTCATCAGTTTCAGGAATTCAGCAGCATCGAGGGTAGGTTCTCCACGGTATTTGCGTACTTCATTAACTGCAGTTTTCATGAAATTGATGGTACTTAATCCAGGTATTTCAACCGGATATTGGAAGGCAAGAAACAGTCCTTCGCCGGCTCTGGCTTCCGGAGAAAGATCCAGGAGATCTTTGCCCAGAAATTCCACCGATCCGCCGGTTACTTCATAATCCGAACGACCAGCCAGTACGGCTGCCAGGGTGCTTTTTCCGGAACCATTGGGTCCCATGATGGCATGTACTTCACCGGGTTGTATGGTGAGGTTGATGCCTTTGAGAATTTCTTTTCCTTCAATACCTGCTTGTAAATCCTTTATTTGTAACATAACGTGTTATTTCAAAATTGTTTTAATGATTAACCAACACTTCCTTCGAGGGTGATGGCCAGTAATTTCTGCGCTTCCACGGCAAACTCCATGGGTAGCTGATTCATCACCTCTTTGGCAAAACCATTTACGATTAATGCAACCGCTGTTTCGGTATCGATACCGCGCTGGTTACAATAAAAAATCTGGTCCTCTCCTATTTTTGAAGTAGTGGCCTCATGTTCAACCTGGGCTGTATTGTTTTTTACTTCTATATAAGGGAAGGTATGCGCCCCACAACGATCGCCCAATAACAGCGAATCACACTGTGAAAAATTTCTTGCATTGGAGGCGTTTTTGGCAACACTTACCAATCCACGATAACTGTTATGGCTAACACCTGCAGATATTCCTTTGGAAACGATCCGGCTGCGGGTATTTTTTCCAAGATGGATCATTTTTGTACCGGTATCAGCCTGTTGGTGGTGATTGGTAACGGCTACACTGTAAAACTCTCCGGTTGAATAATCCCCTTTAAGAATACAGCTTGGATATTTCCAGGTTACTGCTGATCCGGTTTCCACCTGGGTCCAGGAAATTTTAGAATGTACTCCTGCACAGATACCCCGCTTGGTTACAAAATTGTAAATTCCTCCCTTACCTTCCTTATCACCGGGATACCAGTTCTGGACGGTGGAGTATTTGATTTCGGCATGATCCATCGCGATCAGCTCTACAACAGCAGCATGGAGCTGATTTTCATCCCGCATAGGGGCTGTACAACCTTCGAGATAGGATACATAACTGCTATCCTCTGCAACAATCAGGGTACGCTCAAACTGACCGGTATTTTCGGCATTGATCCGGAAATAGGTGGAAAGTTCCATTGGACAACGTACTCCTTTGGGGATATAACAGAAAGACCCGTCGGTAAATACAGCAGCATTCAGGGCAGAATAAAAATTATCCGTCATGGGCACCACTGATCCCAGGTATTTTTTAATCAGTTCGGGGTGCTCCTGGATGGCTTCACTGATGGAACAGAAAATAATTCCCAATTCGCCCAGTTGCTCGCGGAAGGTGGTGGCCACTGATACTGAGTCAATTACAGCATCCACTGCCACTCCACTAAGGCGTTTCTGCTCATCCAGGGAAATGCCAAGTTTTTCAAAGGTCCGGCGCAGTTCGGGATCGATTTCATCCAGACTATTCAGTTTTTTGCTTTGTTTGGGGGCAGAATAATAGATAATATCTTGAAAATCAATGGCTGGATACTTGATATTTGCCCAATCCGGCACTTCCATCTTCAGCCAGTAGCGGTAGGCTTTCAGGCGCCATTCCAGCATCCATTCCGGTTCGTTTTTACGGCCGGATATAAAACGGATAATGTCTTCATTCAGCCCTTTAGGTGCCTGATCGGCTTCCAAATTGCTGGTGAACCCGTATTTATAATCGCTGGTTATCTGTTGTTCTATCGTACTTAATCCGTCGTTCATACTACAAATACTATTCAGTTGCTAAAATTGGCCACAAAGGTAAGACCTATTTATACAAAAGAGTATAAATAGTGGCAAAAAACTATAACAGTGCTTTGGTTTAAATGTTCTGGACTAGTTGAAAACACCTATGAAAGCCTTCGTAATTGTTGGAAAACTGCTTTAAATAGAACTTTTAATACTCAAAAATGAATTAGCACCGTTATTTTGTGCAGTCTCCATAATTAATGAAACGATACCCGGTTACGCTCCCTGTTCTGATTAGCTCCATTGTTATAATGCTTGCCGGACTAACCCTTTTCTTAAGAAATCAAAACCGGCACCAGAAAATTACAAGAGAAATCAGTCGGCTTTCCAATGAAAATCTGGAGCTGCGCCATTTAAATCTTGCGCACCTGTCTGTTTTAATGCCCACATCTGATTCAGCCAGGCAAATCCCAAGTGCTGCCCTGCTTGAAATTCAGAACAGGGCTTCCAAACAATTGGAAAATGACCGAAGGCTGCGCAATCTGGAGAAAATTGAACAGGAATATTCCGGGGTTAATCAACTGGGAGTTGGGATGCTTTGTTGTTCTGTACTTTTCCTTGCGGGGTTTAATTTCATCCAATTCAGAAGAAGGTTCAAATTGTTGCAGATTCAACAGCAGGATCAGGAAACCATGGAATTATTAAGAGAAACAATTCGGGAAAAAAGTCAGGTTCAGGAAGATTTGCTGAAGGAGAAAGAGCGCCTCAATTTTGTTCTGGAAGGAACCAATGCAGCCACCTGGGAATGGAATATTCAAACCGGCGAATTGATCTATAATGAAACCTGGGCCAGTTTAATAGGTTACAGACTGGAGGAAATTCAGCCAATCAATGATAAAACACTGGCAAGATTTGCCCATCCGGATGATCTTGCGGAAGCCAATACCAGGGTGAGTAATTGTTTGCGGGATCAAAGCCTGTTTTATGAAGCCACCTATCGGATGAAACACAAAGACGGTCATTGGGTTTGGATTCTGGACAGGGGAAAAGTGGTGCGTTCTACTGAAAATGGAGAACCGCTGCAAATGTTCGGAACACATGTTGATATCAGTCCGCTTAAAGAAAGCAATGAGGAATTAACCCGCTTTGCTTCTGTTGCTTCACATGACATGAAAGAACCATTACGGATGATCAGTTCCTTTATGCGGCTGCTCCAAAAAAATTATGGCGATGTATTGGATGCAAAAGCAAACCAGTACATCCATTATGCGATGGATGGAGCCGAACGAATGACTGCTTTGATAAAGGAATTACTTGAATATGCACATGCAGGTGGCATGCAGGTCGGCAAACGGGAATGGGTTAACTGCACAGAGCTACTGAATCAGATTGCTGTTTTAAATAAAGCACAGCTTGATGAACAGCATGCAGTTCTGCATGTAGGAAAATTACCGGTAGTACACGCAGGAAAAACGCCCTTGAAATTAGTATTTCAGAATCTGATCAGCAATGCATTGAAATATCAGCATCCTGGAATTGATCCTGTAATAGAAATCACTGCATCTGAAGATACCGGCTTTTGGCAATTCTCGGTCAGTGATAATGGGATTGGTATACCCACAGAACATAGGGAAGAAGTTTTTCATCTATTCAAACGGCTTCAAACAAAACATGAATATACCGGTTCAGGAATGGGACTTGCAACCTGTAAGCGGATTGTAGAACAACACGGTGGAAAAATATGGATTGATGACAATGGAAGTACGGGAACTATACTTACATTTACTATTCGCAAAACAGCCTGAATCCAATGAAATCAATTCATGTATTGCTCGTTGAAGACAACGAAGGGGATATATTGTTAACGATGGAAGCACTTGAAGAAGGTAAACTGGTAAACAAAATCAGTATTGCCCGCGATGGTAAAGAAGCCATTGATTTTCTTCAGAAAAAGGAACAATTCACAGCGGAACATGCACCAGACCTGATTTTGCTGGATGTTAACCTCCCTAAAAAAAACGGACACGAGGTATTACAATTCATTAAAAACACCAATGAATTCAAACATATACCTGTTATCATGTTAACCACATCGTCTTCTTATAAAGACATTAATGTTTCCTATACCAATCACGCCAATTGTTATATTACCAAACCAGTGGAAGTGGAGGAATTTTTCAAAGTGGTGGTGCAGATAGAAAACTTCTGGGTGAACGTCGTAAAATTACCATCGTAAAATTTCGTCCGTATCAGGGTTTAGCCAAAACGATTCGTGACTCAGCCAAAACCTGTGATGCGTCCAGCAATTCCAATAACTGGTTCCACTGGGCTGCTTTCAGGTGACGTTGCTGATACTTACGTGTAATGGTCAGATGAACCTGGTTGTTTTCAATTTTTGCAGCTGAAATAAAACTCCCAGCTTCATTTTCGATCGATTTCTCCAGGTTTTCCAATCCCTTCACCGCAAACCCATCTGGAATGGCGAATACTATTTTCCACTGGTATCTGGCAGGAAAACCGATATCCACGGGCAAGGTACGGCTCCGCTCTTTTTTCTCTATTTTATTTTGCTGCCCCATCAGTGCCGGTAAGGATAGAATCAGGTCCTCTCCTGCCTTTGCAGTTGTTTCTGCCAGTTCAAATTCTTCCACATAACGCAATCCCGGTTTCTTCAGATTGCGACCATCATTTACAATTTTGAAGGACTTATAATTTTCAATGGAATGGCCGTAGAGGTCTTCTGCCAGTTCCTTCATCAGTTTTGGTTTTTCCGTTTTCCATTTATTTTTTGCTTCCTGAAAACGTTCGGTCATTTTATCCTGATCAATAGCACTTAGTCCGTCCCAGGGACCATCTCCACCATAGTTTCGAAAATCCTGTTCCATATAAGGAGTCAATGCCAGTAATTCATCAATGGTGCGAAGTTTGACAAGTCCGGCTGCTTCCGCTTCTTTTTTCACCATAAATCCGGTTTTACTTTCATTCAACGCTACGGCAAGCAATGCTCTGTAACTGTTCGTAACAGTATCTGCAATAGGCAGGTCAATATTTTCCACCTTCTTATCTGATTCTTTATTGCTGAATTGAACAGCTCTGTTTCCAGCAAGATAAACCGGCATGTCATCAGGATTCAGGTGTTCATCCGGATTAACAAAATAACTATCCCTGTATTTGATAACCCAGGCCAGTTCCTGATTAAAAGATAGTTTATCAATATTGGTTCGGTTGTTGATGGTTGTTGCTATCACCTGGTGTTCAATTCCTCTTTTGGCAAGCAGTGCCGACAAAACCTTAGCAAAACCATAATCATTCCAGTTATTGTACATGGTAACAGAGCGAATGGTATAATAGGCTTTGTTCACAAATTCTTTCTCTGGTCCATCATAAGCACCTCTTTTTCTCAGCAGTCGGTACATTTCATCTACTGTTGCTTTGACAGTGGTTGGCAAGCCTCTGCTATATTCGCCTGATTCCTGAATTTTTTCCGGGGCAAACCAAAGCTGCCTGGCTTTATTGGCGAAATCATCCTGACTAATATCTGTTTTGGAGGAAGCATCATTGGGCAACCAGATGAAATTTTTTCCAGCGTTCCTGGCATAAATAACCTGGAATTTAAGCGAAGGCATTTCAATGTATTCATTCACAAAGCGGGTATCTTTTCTTTTATCACGTGCCTGATCCACCCACTTGTAAATTTTACGTCCCGCCCCCTGTGTAACCGTAAAATCTGCTGCCCCTTTCAGGTTTTTATATCCCAGGTAATAATTTTCATCCTGGGTTATAATTTCCAGGGCCTGATGTGCCACAGGCCATTCCCGGTTACACAAATAATAAACGGGATCAAATTCTTTATAATTGGGATTATGACTGAAGGAACGAGTATTGAGGTGCCGGAAAGCATATTCAATCACATCGCCTTCCTGCAGATCAGGAACAGCAATTTTAAAATAATCGGGACGATACCTGGCGCTGAAACGTTCATCAGTATATCCTCTGAAAATACCGGGAGTAGAAGTTGGGTCGCCCAATTCAATAGCTTCTGATAAATCAATTGGTTTTACTGTTCCATCATTTTTGATAACTCTGGCTTCAAAGGCATCTGATTCCATAGAAAGCCGGAAATACAGCACCGAATATTGTTCCACAGCAAACTTATCGCGCAGCAGAATTTTTCTTCTTTCTGTTTCTTCTACCAGCATCCTGGTATCATTACGGGCGTTGGCCATATAGATGGAAGAACCCAGTGTTGGTACGGCAAGCAGGGCACCAAAAAAATTCCGTCCAATTCGCTTACCCACACTAAGCCCTTTTTTATCAAAATCAAAACTTGTTTTCTGGGCCAGAATAACACCGCTTTCATCCGACCATTGGTCTGATGTATTGGCTTTAAAATTTGGATCCGCATCCGTAAGCAGGGGATCTGATTTTGTATTTTTTTTCAGCAAGTCCAATTCTTTTGAACCTATCCGCTGCTGGGCTAGTCCTGTTAGTGTAATTGAACCTGCCAACAGGCTTGCGAAAATATATACTGATAAACGCATACTTTAAGTTTCCTGGATTTATAATTGGATACTGATGGTAGTCCGATTAAACTCTTTTATTTTCTGAAGAAAAGCTTTCCAGTCGGCAAACTGAACAGGCTGAATAACCGGCGATTGCAATTGCATTATTTTTGTCAGTTGCAATTGGTTTTTGTCCATTTTATACTGAGCCTTCATGGCATTCTGTCCAAAGGAAGTTTCAAATACAGCAGGCAATGATTTTACAGATGCATTAGCAGGAAGTTCGAGTTGAATATCATCTGTTGCATATAGTACATGGTCGAGATCGATGGGTGTTTTCCTTTTTTCATCGGGCATAAAGCTCGCGAAGCTTGCCGGAAAAAAATCGATACTGGTATAGCAGGATTTATCAACCAGGGTTACTCTGTTGGAGATTTCCACATCTCCTTCCAGCACCAATGGTATATCGCGGTTCGTAAAATCAGAAGTTTTAACATTGGACACTTCTGTGCTACTGTTATTCAATTCAATGAGGCTGGCAATAAACTCTTTCCTTTTATTGGATGGAATGGAATTATAAATGTAGTGGAAGAAATTGCGCGCTTCACCAGTAAAACTCAAACGTACATGTCCTGCGATCTTAGTTCCCGTCAACTTCAATCTGGCGGATGTTGCCATGGTATTATCTTCCGGACGGGCAGCAGGCACGGTTTCAATTTTATAGGTATCTCCATGTTCTACCAAAACTGATTTACCCTGGATCCGATAGGCATTCACACCCAATGGAGCGTACTTTTCAGTACCATCCAGAAAATAGGTTTTTCCCTTATGATAGAGTACGGAAATGGCATGATTATCTACGCAGAGCGAAAGCACTTCGCGCCGGTCATAGGGAATTTCCCTGGTGCCGATCCATGCAAAATGGGCATCGTATCCGGCAATTTTCAATAGTTCAGTCAACAGGTTGGCCATTCCTTTGCAATCGCCGTATTTATTCTGGTAAACATCCTGAACGGTATGCGGAATAAACCCAGAATAACCTTCTTCAAAAGCGATGTATTTAATATTATCCTGCACCCAATAATAAAGTGCTTTGATTTTATCCTCATCTGTTTGTTTACCCTGCAATTCCTTGTCCACGACAGTTTTTAGGCCTGTGATATCATTTTTAGCCTTTTTATACAGCAGGTTATACCAGGCATACATATTATCCATCGTATTGAAAACTGCATGCGATTTATTATCTGATTTAAAGGTTTTGATGGAAACGATAAGATGTGGAAGATAATAGGGTCTTGCCAGGGAGGCTGGTTCCTGTTTTACCGGAGCCAGATTTTGAGCGGTATAGGTATAAATTGTTTTATCGCCTTCTTTCCGTTTTGATTTTTTTATTTTATAGGAAGGCTCGAAGTTTTTTTCAATGAGTTCCAATTCCAGCCAGGAAGGCACTTCAAACTCAATATGTTGTTCTCTGATTGGATTGGAACTATGAAAGAAAAGGCGAGTCAGGTATTTTGCATCTATATACTGGTAATTATAAAGAAACCGGCAGCGGGTACCTTCGTCCTGGGCTTCCATACCATATAAAAGTCCGTAGTTGTCATCAAAAAAGATAGCATCGTCTGTTAAGGAAACTTTTTTGGGCGGATATTTCTGACTCCTGAATTTATTCTTATAGAAGACTTCAAAATCATACTCCCTTAATTGTACAAAATTATTATAGGCCACCATATGACCCATATAAGTATGTTTGGCAATGGAAACCATTTCAATGGTTCCCTTCTCATTGGCAACAACTACTGGTAATCCATCCAATCCTTTGCCGGTAGTGAAACTTATTTGGCGACTAGCGGAAGAGGTTCCATAATCGGCGTCTTTGTCTATTTTTTTGAGGGCAGTGGCCTGGCTCATTCCTTCACCATCGGCCGATTGATTTTGGGCAAAAAGGGTGGCTGTAAGGATAAGGTGCACTAATACGAGTGCCATTTTTTTCATAAAGGCGGTTTAGGTTCTGCCGCCAAGATAATAGGAAATCCGGTACTTTGAAAATGTAAGTCCGGTATTATTTTTAAAATATTTACTGAAATGAGCTTCATCATCAAAGCCCAATGAGTGAGCAATTTCTTTTGCACTGCTGTTTTCCAATACTGCCATGCGTTTTGCTTCCAGAATCACTCTTTTTTTAATATGATCACTGGCGGGGAATCCGGTCGTTTTTTTGATTGTTTCATTCAAATGGTTGGGAGTAACTACCAACATAGCAGCATAATCGTTCACTTTTGTATGCTTGCGGTAATTGGTTTCCAGCAGGTTCAAAAACCGGCGGGTAAGCCAGGCTGGCCGGGAACTGATGGAACTGGCTTCTTCAGAATGGCCCCAGAAACGGGAGCATTGGATCAGGAATAATTGCAGGAGACCACGTAAGCTTTCATAGTGCATATAGTCAACCTTGTTCAGTTCTGCCTGCATCAGGCCCAGGAGCTTTTCCAGCATGGCTGCCTGTTCAGGTAAAACTGGATACGGTTTAAACTGACTACAATTATAAAATAAACCGGTTTGCAAAAGTAATTCGCGCTGACTTTCTGTGGTACAGAAAAAATCATTGTGAAAAGAAAGTACATAACCATCAGGATGTGTTGCTGTTTGGAGTTGATGCACCTGACCGGGTGTAAGAAAAAAGATCGATTGTTGCTCCACAACAAATTCCTGAAAGTCAACCATATGTTTCCCTTCTCCTGATTTCATCCAGATGATTACAAAATAATCATGTTTATGTGGATGATCAATCCGGTTATGCCGATGTTCATCGATATATTCCATAGTCTGCAGTTCGAACTGCAGACTATGTTCCTTCGAATCAGCCATTTCGATAACCGGAATGTTTTCTTTCATACCCTAAATTAGTAAATCCTTATTTCTGATTAACGGGTGTTTCTATTAAAAGAAACTGTGCATTGGTAAGACAGTTGATATCAATCTTATTGGTGTCCCACACTCCTATTGCATCGCGTTCATTTAAAATAGTTTCGCCGATCTGAACGGAGCCTTCAATTACAAACAGGTAGAGGCATTTGTTAACCGGATTCAACTGATACGATAATGATTTGCCAGTATCGAAATAACCCAATGATAAAGCAGCATTCTGATTGATCCAGCAATGGGTCTGTCCTTCTTCCGAAGAGATGATGGTTTGTAGTTTATTCTTCCGGTCTTTCAATGGAAAATGACGCATCTGGTATCTTGGACGGATATCCTGGAGTTTAGGCTGGATCCAGATTTGAAGAAAACTTACTTCTTCATCCCCTATATTATATTCTTCATGAAAAAGACCGGTGCCTGCACTCATGATTTGTACACCACCTTCGCTAATTTCTGTGCTATAACCCATACTGTCTTTATGGTTCATTTTACCTTTCAATAAAATTGAAATGATTTCCATATTGGCATGCGGATGGGTTCCAAATCCTTTTCCAACTGCCATCCGATCATCATTGAATGCAACCAAAGTACCAAAGGCAGATTTGGTTGGATCGGCGTAATCACTAAAGCTGAAACAGAATTTGGATTTTAACCATCCTATATCTTTGGTGCCACGTTCGCTTGCGGGAAATTTAAGTTGTTTCATTCAGGAGCTTGTTTACAATATTAATTTCATCTTCATTAATGGTATGGCCCATACCAGGGTAGATTTTTTCAATCACCTTTGCGCCCATTTCAGTCAAGACATTCGTTGATGCATACACTCTTTCAACGGGCACATGCATATCACGGTCACTGCATCCAATAAAAACCGGTGTTCCATTAAAATTTCCGGAATAATTTGAGCGATTTATTTTTTCTCCAATTAATCCGCCGGTAAATGCAGTTACTGATCCATAACGCGTTGCAGTACGGGCTGCGAATTCCAACGTGAGGCAGGCACCCTGAGAAAATCCTAATAAATGGATGGAAGATTCTGCAATTCCGGCAGCTGTGCATTCAGCCACCAGGGTTTCGATCAATTCAATGGCACTGCTTAACCAGGGTTCGTTCTGTTCTGAAGGAGCCATAAAACTAAAAGGGTACCAGGTATGATTGGTGGCTTCGGGCGCCAGCAGTGCAAATCCATCCAATTTTAAATATTCCTTTAAACTCAGGATCGATTCTGCTGAAGCGCCTCTTCCATGCAGCAGGATCATTGCTTTATTAGCGGAAGCAAGTGGTACACCTTCATATACCACCTGCTTTTTGTGTGCTTTGGTAGTCATGATTAAACAAAATTTTTCCAGTTCAACTCAATTGTTTCCAATCCACTTTCGATGCGACTCCGATTTTTTTCTTCCCAGGGTGGCAATTTCAGATCCTGACCAAGCTGATCAATAGGTTCATCATAGGTGAATCCGATATCACTGGTAGCTACTTCAAACAATACACCGCCGGGTTCACGGAAATAGATACTGTGGAAATACTGACGATCCAATACAGTGGTTACATTCATCCCTTTGCCTGCCAGGTTTTCCTGCACCTGTTGGATAGTGGCATCGTTTTCTGTTGCAAAAGCAACATGGTGAACGGTTCCACTACCACCTAAACCGCGGAGGCGCTCAGGTTCACAAACCACATCGATTATATCACCCACTTTTCCACTGGCACTATAGCGGAATCTGTTGCCATTTTCCGCAATTGCCTGGTGATTGAGGTAGGTAGTAAGGAAGCCTGCAGTTTTCTCATATCCATCTTCACTTAATGTTACACTGTGAAATCCTTTAACTGCCTGTTCAACCGGTATTTGACCATAGGTAAAACCAGGTCTGTTATCCCGATCATTGGCGACCAGTTCAATACCCAGCCCATCCTGATCTTCGAAATAGATAAATCCTTCATCAAAGCGTTCCTGTGGAGTGGAGTGGGTGATTCCAAATTTTTTAAGTCGTTCGGTCCAGTAACCCAGGCTGTTTGCCGGTATAGAAAAAGCGGTGGTGGTGAGCTGTCCCTTCCCCTGCCGACCGCGGTGAAGTCCTTTGTAAGGGAAAAAAGTCAGAATTGTACCAGGTTTACCGTCTTCGTCACCATAATACAGGTGATAAACATCCGGAGCATCAAAATTGATCGTTTTTTTTACCAGCCGGAGACCTAGAATACCGGCGTAGAAGTGGAGGTTTTTTTGAGGATCATCCGCCATGGCGGTTACGTGGTGCAATCCTTTTATCAGTGGTTCCATAATTGTTTGTTTTAGTATATGCAAAAGTACCCACCGGATTTTGCTCCACCCATGCAGGAAAGACGGATAAACTTGTACAAATCATGGATTAATACTTCCGGATGATCAGCACACCGGCTATCAGGAGCAGTGCACCAAGACTGCGCATCCAGGAAATGGGGTGTACGGGGGTGCCCAGTAATCCGAAATGGTCGAAGAGGATACTGACCAGCATTTGTCCGCCGATAACGAGTCCGAATGTCAATGCAACCCCCAATCTGGGAACCAGCAGAATTATTGCGGTAACATAAAAAGCGCCTAATAAGCCGGCTACCCATACAAAGGTGGGGGCTGCTTTTGCCTGAGCAAGATTTGCGAGTGGCACCCGGCTGATAATAATATAGATCAAGAGTCCGATTGTGCCCACCAGAAAGGAGATCAGGCTGCCCAGGAGGGGGTTCTGAACAACAGCGCCCATTTTGGCATTCAGGGATGCCTGAAGAGGTAAAAACATACCGGCCAGGATGGCTACAAAAATCAAAAGAGCTTGCTGCATGGTTTAGTTTATTAGATAAAATATATTGACTTATATCAACATTTTGAATTAACCGGCAATTTCCTAAAAATACCATTCATCGGCCAAAATTTACTGTTTAGCGATGAAATAGAACTACTTACTGCCTAATAAGTGTTTACCCTGATTCTACAACAAATCACTTAGCCGGATACCCTTAGTTATATCTACATACTAATACTTATTACCGCCCGTTTATTGAGTACCAAAGGCATTTTTTATGATTAGAAGTTTACAATTCGTACTTATTCTTTTACTGGTTTCCAGCAGTCTGATTGCCCAACCACCTTGTTCTCCGACAGGAGATCAGACAAGTTTCGGCACGGGAAATGTCTGGATTGGTTATGCCTACAACAACCTGAATTTCACCTCTTACCGAGGTTTCTTTAACCAGGGGGCGGCTGGTAATCCAAATTTTGATTATGATTTTGGCGGGGATAATGGAAATTTTACTGGTGCCAGTTGCAATGTGGACCGGACCACTTTCAGTGTTCGGTTCAAACTCAGAAGAACTTTTACGAATGGAAACTACCGGTTTGTTGTAGGGGGTGATGATGGATACCGGTTTAGTGTGGATGGTGGTTCCACCTGGGTAATCAATAACTGGAATGACCATGGTTACACAACTTCAACCATAGATCTTTTATTAAATGGAAGTGTTGACCTGGTGCTGGAATATTATGAAAATGGAGGAAGTAACAGGGTATCCTTCAATATGAGTTCCATCTGTTCAGGAACAGAAAATACTACTGTATATGGAAGTAATAATATCTGGAATGGATATGTATATGATGGTACCAATTTCGATACCTATGCCGGTATGATTCAAAATGGTTCACCTGCCAATCCAGATTTTGATCAGAATTTCGGCGGAAGTAATGTTACGCTTTCGACCAGTGGTTGTGGTACAAATACAGAGACTTTTAGTGTTCGCTACAGGCTGAGAAAAAATTTCCTGGCTGGCACTTATCAATTTACAGTTGGTGCAGATGATGGCTATCGGTTGAGTCTGGATGGCGGTGCAACCTGGATTATCAATCAATGGTTTGCGCAATCCTATGCTTCAACCATTTCAACACCCTTAAGTTTGAATGGAGATTATGATATGGTATTGGAATATTATGAACAGGGGGGAGATAACCGGGTTTCATTTGATATGGCAGTAATTTCAATCTTGCCAATTTATCTGGTAGATTTTAAAGCTTCAGTAAAAAACAGTCAGCCAGTATTGAATTGGACCATTACTACCAATAGTACACCGGATTATTTTGAAGTGGAAAGGAGTTATGATAATCGTAGTTTCAGTTCGATTGGTACGGTTGAACCGGTAGCCGGACAATTAACCACGCGATTCAGCTATGTTGATAAAACAGTGAAGGCAGATCGTATTTATTACCGCCTTAAAATGGTGGATATTGATCGCACTGCTACTTACTCTAAAACCTTAACGGTAACCCTGAATGATTCAAAACAGCAGGAGTTGCAGGTTTATCCTACAATAGTAAGGTCGAATCAGGTAATGGTAAAATCAACAGAAAATTACTCAGAAGCAATAGTTACTATAACTGATTTGTCTGGAAGAATAGTTATGCGTAAAACAATGGGAAAGATTTCAGCCAATCAGGTGCAGGCGATAGATTTGAATGGCCTGCGCAGTGGAAAAGGGGTTTATTTCCTGCGGGTTATAACTGCTGATGGTGTTGATCAGACAAGAAAAATTATCCTTCCATAAAAAAGTTTACCGAGCCTGAAAAACAAAACCGATTCGACCAGTTCGAATCGGTTTTTTGTTTTTTGGAATTACCGGTTTTGCGGACTTATCCAATCAATTCAATAAATAAGCTATGGTAAAACCGGCGAATATATTTGTAACGTTGGTTTTCCCATTTAGAAGCGTAGAGGGAAATAGTTTATTACGCCATTGATAATTCAATGAATAAATTACAGATAATTGAGCATTCAGCATCCAATTCTTCTGTTTCCAGCTTTTATTACCATTTAGTGACAAATCAACCCAATGACTACGATGTGTTTTATAAGCTGTAAACGCATCATAGTAAAAATCGTTCTGTCTCGCTATCCGTTCGAAAAAAAGTCCGGTGCGCTTTGCCGGTTGTATCCAATTAATTCCAAAAGTCTGACTGTTGCTACCCGGACCAATTCCAGCACCAAGAACTTGACCGAAATGAGTATAACCATGTTTTATCTGGTGGTGCTGATACCAGGTAGGAATATCCCGAAGCTGACCAGACTTTCCGCTTTCCAGATTTGCAAACTCTGTAAAAAATTCAATATCCGGTTTAGTTCCTGATTTTTGAAATAGTTTTTTGAGGCCAACAATATAGGCCCTGCTATGTTCAGGTTCAACCAGAAAATCAACTGCATCACCTGAATGATCATTACGTCCGTATTCTGCATAAATTTCGGCAGCTTCTTTTTCAAAAACCCACCTTACATAAAAAGCAAGTAACTGATCACGGCCAAAATTGCTTTCATCTCTGCTATTCCCTTTGAAGAAAAAACTAAACACAGGAAGATAATCATTAAAGTTACCGTTTATAGAGTGTTCGTATTGTACAAAACTTCTAGAAAGTCCTAAATACAAGCCATTTACCCATTTAGGGTGCCATGTCATTGCTACTGCATTCAGGTATCGATTGCCTCCTGGTTTAGGAACATATAAAGGCTGGCCTTCAAAAAGCCGGCTGGTATCTGGAGGCAAAATACCTGATTCTTTAAGTTTTCCACCAATTAATTGCCATTCAAAGGAACCAATTGGAGTTTTTATAGGTTCTTTTGTATTAAAACTCAGATGTAAAAAGCCAGGAGCTGTATTGCTCAATATTAGTGAATTTCGAACGCCTGGTCCCCACCAGAGGTTTTCAGTTGAAAGAGCTAAGGAAAGTTTACCAAGATTCAACCTAACACTTGACTGGCCCGGAAAAAGTTTAGCATAGGTACCCGTTCCCATTTGTTCCGGAATATCGGAATGATTCAAAAATGTATAATAGGCACGCCAGATACTATCTGGGTGAGAGGAAGGAAATTTGGCAAAAGAATTATTTCTGGCAATTACCAATTCCGGCTGCAATTGAATGGTGAATGGTCCGGCTTTTAAAAAAAAACCTGCTGAAATTTGCTGCTGGTATCCTTTAGCAGGAATTATTGATCCATCATTCCAATTATATGGATGGTGGGTATTCAGTTGTTGCCGGAGAATTAAAGGCAGTATATTTATCTTGATCTTTTGGGGAGAAATGCTGTCGTTTTGTTTCCAATTATAGAATTTCCCCACTTCTTTTACAGGAAACAGGTTGGGTCTGATGATAAATGAGGGTGCATCTGAAAATTTCCCTTTAAGTTGATTTATCCGAAGATCTTCCTCAAAAAAAACTGTACCTGGTGAAATTACCTGACAAAGACCTGGGAAAGATAATAGTAAAAATAAAAATCCGGTAACAAGAAAATTTAAGTATTTCATTACTAATAGGCATTTTTTTCACCCTTCACCATATTAACGAGGGTTTGCAAAATTATTTGCTGATCCAGCCAAAACGTCCAGTTCTCAACATACCAGACATCAAATTCAACCCGTTTCTGCATAAGGTAAGGTTTTGCAGTTTCACCTCTATATCCATTTACTTGTGCCCATCCGGTAATTCCAGGTTTAACCCAATGCCGTAATAAATAATTATCAACCAGTTTCTTTGATTGGATATTAAGAGGTACCGGGTGGGGTCTGGGACCTACAACAGACATGGAACCAAGTAATACATTTAAAAACTGTGGCAATTCATCCAGGTTTGTTTTCCTGAGAAAAGCCCCAACTTTAGTAATACGAGGGTCGTTTTTACGTGCTTGTAAATAATTGCCATTCTCATCAATATCCTTACTACTTACAGACATGGTGCGAAACTTAAAACATCTGATCAAACTGTTGTTTAACCCCCATCTGTCCTGAATAAAGAAAACCGGGCCTTTTGATTCCAATTTAATAAGTATCGCAATAATTGGAAATACCCAGCTAAAAACCAAAACAATTACTAAAAATGAAAAGACAATATCAAATCCACGTTTCAGTAATTTAAAATCATATTTCTCCAGAGGAAGAGAGCGCAAAGAGATTATTGGAAGCGTTCCGATTTGATTCACTTGTAAACGACGAGAACCAAATCGGTGAAAATCAGGAATTACACGAATCATTTTCCCCTGGCTTTCGCCGGATGTTACAATTTTTTCAAGAACAGTTTCATCTTTAATAGGTATCGTCACAATAATATCGTCCAACTCATGAGTAAGCAGCACACTGTCTAAATCGGAGGTTTTACCTAGATAATGGCCATTTAATTCAATATCTTCTTCTTCACCAATAAAACCTGTCAATTCGTAACCATACCGTTTAGATTTTACAAATTTGGAATAAAACTCCTTCCCATTGGATCCAGCACCAACTATTAAAACCTTTCTTATTACCCGGTCTGCCACTCTAAAACGCTTATAAAACAGCCGGATTGAAATTTTCTGAACAGGTATTAAAAAAAATAAAGTAGCGAAATGAATAAACAAATGTGCTCTTCCAAATGCAACCTGACTCAAAACAAAATAAAAAAGGCAGGACACAATTAAAGAATAAAGCAGGATTGTTTTCAAAAAAGCAATCCATTCTATAGCAAATTGCGTGTTACGATAATCCTCGTATAACCCCATAGAACGACCTACAAGAAACCAGGCAATCATACAAATCAATGAAATAAACAGATTATTGATTGAAAATGCTCCTGCATCCAGAAAAAGATTACTTCGAACAAGGAATAAAATGACCGAAACAAAAACAAGATCAAAAAAGATCTTGGATTTTTGTAAAGATTGTGAAACATTCATAGTTATAAGGTTTAATTATCATCCATTTCATATATACAAAGAGGCAATTGCCTGCGTATTCTTTCTGATATCGAATTTTTCCTGAAGCAATCCTTCTATATTGACAACAAGTTGCTCCATATCGTTTGCACTACCAGCCAATCTATTTATATCATTGATCATACGATTCAACTGATCCACCGGATATAGAAAACCATTTAGGCCATCCTTAATAATATCCGGTATACCACCCACGTTTGTAGCCAGGACGGGTCTGTTGTATAATAAAGCTTCCACTAACACGTACCCAAAAGCTTCCTGGTTTGACGGGAGCAATACGATATCACAGGCCAAAAAATATTCTTCAATTTTTTCTACAAATCCTGCAAACTTTACTGAATTAGCATATTCTGAAGCAGCTACCAGATTCATTACCTTTTCTTTCAATGGTCCATCCCCTGCAAGTACAATTTTAACTCTGGGATCTATTGCTGGCGTTGGCATATTCAAAAGGGTAGTGAAAAAATTAAGATGGCCTTTGGCTTCCAAAAAGAGTGCAGGATAAAGTGTTATATAATCATAGTCGGAAAATCCAAGTCTATTTCTTACTTCTTTCCGATCAGCAGCTATCCGATCAAACGATATACCATTATGTATCAAATGAATTTTTTCACCTGTAAGCCCAAGTTCATTTTTGAGTGAATTAACTTCATCACTTGAAACTGCTATAAATTCAACATTTTTACGAATCAATATTTTTTCGATAGTCCGGAATATTGTTCCACCGGAAGCTTTTTTTAATTTGTGCAGAACACCTCCATGCGGAGAATAATAAATCTTTCTAATTCTGCCATATAACAGAGCGGAGATTCTACCAATAGTACCTGCAATTGCTCCATGCAGATGAAGAACTTCAATTTTACATTCTCGAAAAATTGATGTCAAACGAAAAATACAAAGCAGGTTTTCCGGTTTGACAATATTGTTGGACATAGGCAATTCAATACAGGGAATACCTCTATCCTGCACTTTAACAATATCTGTAAAAAAAGAACGATCTGCCCTTTCCTTTGAATAAATAAATACAGGAGAAACGATATCCAAAGGAAGGTGCAACAACAAGTCAATTACATGTTTCCTGGTACCGCCAAGTGTAGCTTCCAAAAGAATGGCAACTCGTGTCATTTAACGTAATTCAATTGAGCTATTATTTAGAATAAATTCACGGAAAGAGAAAACAAGTTTCAGCAGGGGAACAGGAATACCTGCCAATTGATACCATCTTTTGACAAGTTGCCAATCCTGACTACTTTTTTTATATGGTCTAAGTAGTTTTTTTGCTTCGAGCGTTCTACCTTCTTTTATTAATACCTGTGAAACAACCAGATCATATTCTGCTTCCCGAATTAAACTACGGTGTAATTTATGTTTAGCGACAGGAACAAATTCTTCATACCCGTCTGAAAGTCCCTTTCTTCTCAATGCAGCCATTTTTTTCAATACCATAACAGCTTCAAGCTGCTCTTCCTTTCGTGACAGGGTATATCCCCCCCGGTTTAACCGCCATACGCCCAGTATTTCATTTATCTTTGCAATTCTCCCAACCTCACTGATTCGCAGCCATAAGTCATAATCTTCAGCCTTTAGTTTGGATCTGTATACTTCACCCTCAGGTAACTTAGCTAAAACTGATTTCCGAAACATAATATCACTTTGCTGATAAATACATCTCCGTAGTAAAGTTTTATGAGGATTCTTTGTGTAAATATTCCTTACACCGATAATTGTGCCGTTCAGGTCAGCTATATGACATCCTCCCCCGACAAGATCAATACCTGTATTTCTTTCAAGAAAATCCACCTCTGTTTGTAAACGATGCGGATATGAGATATCATCGGAATCCAGCCTTGCAATATATTTTCCATTACAGAAAGTCAATCCGTAGTTAGCAGCTTTTGCGGTTCCAGAATTGGCAATGGAGTAAACCTGTATTCGTTTATCCATGGAAGCCAAATCTTTCAATATACTATTTGTGTTATCAGTAGATCCGTCATTAACAATAATAAACTCAAAATCCGTGAAAGACTGATTCAAAATACTTCTAACAGCTAATGCAACCTGATCTGCATCATTATAAACTGTCATTAAAACAGAAACCATTGGTTTAATCATATTCAGGCTGATTGAATTAAATCCAGAAATCGCTGACCGTAAGTTTGTTCATTGAACTCATCGGCTCTTCGCATCATTGCACCAGGGTCAACAGAAGTCAATTGCCCTTTGAAATAGGCCACAATTGCAGCAGTAAATGATTCTACTGAATGAGATTTAAAATAATAAACCAGGTCTTGCCCTATTTCTCTAAATACATCTATATCAGAACAAATAATTGGCTTTCCAACTGTTAAGGATTCCAATACCGGCATACCAAAACCTTCGTATCCGGATGTATTAACCAGTAAGGTAGCTTTTCGATATAAGGCAACGATTTCTGGAAATGAAAGATATTCAAGTGGAATTACATTCTCCAGCTGTAAAATTCCACTCCAGTGTTTTTCAATATTTTCCTTCGAAATTCCTGTTATTACAAGAGGCGGAATAGAACTGAATTCCCTCTTCGCAGCCTGATACCCCTGAATAAGTAAGGAAATATTCTTCCGTTTATCAAGACCTCCGGTATAAAGTAGAAATTCCCCAGGTAAAGCCGGCAGGGAAATTTCAATTGAGCTTTCCTTAAAGGCAGGATGAACCTTATTATAAAATACATGTATTCTATTTCCCGGTATATTGAATTTATCGATCAATCTATTCCTGGAATAATCAGATACGGTTAAAATATAAGCTGATTCCCGAACACATTTATTTAGCAGAATTGAATAATACGCTGAAAAAAGTTTACCGTATTGATTACTCAAATCCAATACTGCAAGATCATGGATTGTGGAGATAGTTTTTCCAATATATAAATAAGGCAAATCAAAATAAGGCGAAAAAAACAAATCAGGCTTTGAAGTATTTAAATATTGTAATAAAATTGCCTGATCGTACCAAATTTTATGAATCCTGCTTTCCCGATTAATTAGTCGGGTTGGGCGGGCCGTAAATGCCGGTATTTTTTGAATATTCTTTAATTCCGAGGTATCAAATGCGGGAGAAAATAAATCTACTGTATGACCAAGAGGAGAAATCTTTGCCAGATCTTGCAATAAATTCATTGTAAAGCCGGAAATTCCTTTACCATACAACCAGCTGTTTTTAAGATCTACGGCTATTTTCATAGGATGTTTTTACAACTGAAGAACCTGCAATAAAAAAAGCGAGAAAAACTGCACCACTTAGTGTACTAAATTTGTTAGCTAAAATGGAAATAACCCAAACAATAATACCTGCAGCCAGTATAGTAATGAGCATAAAATCCGCATCCGCAGAGGTTCTATGCCTTAAAAATTGAAGATAGTTACGGACACCTAAAAAATAAATCGAGCAAAAAATGACAAGTCCGGGAAATCCTGCTTTTAATAACAACCAATAATTAAAATTATGAACATAAATACTGCGTCCATCCATTTTTTCACTACCTGAAAGTGGCAGGTAAAAATAACTTCCCATTCCATTTCCAAGATAAAATGTGCGGGAAGCAGCATCGCGAACCAGTTCATTTTCATTTTCCCGAAAACTAACCGCAATATTATTATTATCAAAAGCATCAGTTCTTGCCTCGAATATTGACACAGCAAGAGAAATTGCATTAATAAAAGGAAGTATTAATATCAAAAAGACCAGTAGTATTGATCCGAATGATATCATTTTTTTTGTGGAAAATCGGGACCGAAAAAGTGCTATACAGAAAAGAATAGCAAGAAAGTCAGCCAAAAAAGAACTGCGTGATAAAGAAATAAAAACTGCAACCAGACATATTAGTACATAAAGAAGGTTCCGAACCATTGAACCTTGTTTATTACGTAAAACATCAAGTAAATAATAAACAAGAGAGATAGATAAAAAAATATCGCCCCCTCTAAGTATAATTCTACTGAAGGAACCGAGAGGCAATGGTTCCTTTGCAGCCTGCCAAACGCTATCCCATCCGGCTTCAATTGGAAGAAACCCTATAATAATAACTTTAATGGCAGCCAGTGTACCAAATACTATTATCAATTTCCATAAGCCTGTGAATTGTTCAATTGACCATGAGCGCCAAACCAAATAGAGTAATACAAAAACAAGTAAAGGATACAGATCTTCAAAAACATCCCTGACAGAGTTACCGGAAATCAAACCAATAATTGTGTACAATAGAATAATAGACAGGTAAGCGTAAATAAAATAATCAAGTCGGGTGGTATAAAATAAAAAACCTGCTTGAAAACTATTTACCAAAAGTATTGCAATTAACAACAGTGGTAAACTGATCTTAACAAAAGCAAGATTCAATTTAAACGACTCACCGAATAAAATAATGACGCCAAACAGAATTACTGTCAAATAAAATCCAATTCTATCCGCGCGCATGTAATTTTTGTTTCCAATTGAGCTCAGTTCTAAAAACAAATAAAATTATAAGGAGCAAAAGAGGTAGTGCCAAAAAAGCAACTTTAAAAAGAACCAAAATCAAACAAACAGCCAGGGTAATCAACGCTGTTGAATTAATAAACCCAACCTTCTCTTTATAGCTAAATAAGATAAATATTGTTGTTACAAATAATTCCGCAATTAATGTTGCATAAGCAGCTCCGGCAGCTCCGTATCTGGGAATTAACATAAAGTTCAAAATCACATTCAGCACCATCCCAATAAGATAGGTATATATAGAATTACGTTCCCATCCACCTGCGTTCATTAGAACCGGATATACAAAATTGAAGCAAAACAAAAAAGAGGTAAGAAATAAGATCTGCATTATTGAACCTGCTCCAGAGAATGAAGCGTCAAAAAAAAGATTAATAATAAAGTCACTAAGTAAAATAAGCACAACAACAGGAATCGCCAGTAAACAAGTTGATTTTAGCTGAATTTCTGAAAGGTATTTAGAAACCTTCCATTTATCCGATTTGAACATTTCAACTACATGCGGATACACTATACCCGATACAATAGCCGGAACAAATAAAAATACTTCAAAAAACTTATATGCCGTGCCATATACACCCAATTCAAATTCAGAACTTAACCTTCTTAGAAGAATTATATCTATCCTGAAGTATAGCTGGAATGCAATAGCTGCAAGAAAAAAAAGATAGGTTGACCGATAACTCTTTTTTATGCTTTTGAAAATTCTGTCCGGATAAAACAAACCAACACTTAAATTAATAGTGAATACTTTTCTGCTTATTAGAATTGAAAAAAGAAAAGCACTGAATATATATACGAAGGGAATAACGATTTCTGATCCGGTTAACAAAATCAGCAACAGAAGAAACAAGGATCGCCCGGATTCGTAAAAAAAACTATATTTATTAGCTTTAATAAACTCTTTTCTACCATTTAATATACTAATTCCGGTTTGCGCTATACTATCAAACAGCACGTATAAAAACAAACAATTGATTATTGTAAAATCGGTTATAAGTGTTTTAAATTCTATTGAAAACAAAACAATAAGACCAATCAGGTATTGAATCAATTTTAGAAAAAGAATAGAAATCAGTGCCGTTGCGTCAACCTTCCCCCCATTGGATGCCACTTCTTTTACCAGAAATTGATTGGTGCCAAATTCTACAAATAGGGTAAGCAGGGCACAAAGGGACAATATATAGGTAAAATGTCCAATTTTTTCAATACCCAGCAAGCGTGCTATGAGTATAAAACAGCCAAAACCAAGCCCTCTGTTAAGGAATTGGAAAGCAAAAGCAGCGAGACTATTTTTCAGGATTTTTTGTACCACTTGTTGATAAAGTAAGCTTTATTTCTCTTATCCAGTTCATGAGTATCTACCTCCTGATTGAAATACTTTACGATGCTCCGCTTTGAACTTATTCCATGGTTCCCATGGTGAATGATGCCAGTATTAGGAACAACTATACATTTATAGCCAAGACTTCTAATTTTGAAAGACATATCAATCTCTTCGCACCCAGCTGGTGTATAGTAGTTATCAAACCCCCCGGTTTCGTGATAAATTACGGCAGGTATAATAAAGAAGAAGCCTGAAATTTCATCCGCTTCTTCTATTTTAGTTAACCCTGTTCGATCGCCGCTTTTATCCAGATGCCATTTACCACCTGCGGGACCTATTTCACCAATCTTATCATCCGCATTCAGGAGTTGCACCAATTGCTCAAAAACTATGTTATTTGTAAATTCAACATCATCATTACAGAAACACAAATGCTTTCCCTCAGCCAGATGTGCGCCAATATTCCAGGACCTCGCCACACCAGCATTAGATGAATTAATCGAATATTTTGTTACATACGGACTTGTTTTGACATAATCCACCAGTTCATTATTATTGCAATCGTTTACAACTATAATCAACTCATAAGGTATAGAAATTGATTGTACAATACTTTGAATGGTATCATCCAGGCAAAATCTTTTTTTATAAAAAAAACGGGGATTAATACTTTTTATCAGATTATTGGCAGGTATTATTATACTTAACATACATATTCTATTATACAACCGACTTTATTTTGTTCCAGAATTCTTTAGCTGCATTTTTGCTATTTACAGGGTTCGATATATCAAACTCAAAACTGCATGCGCCTACTCTTTCATTAGATATAATATTACAACCACAAAGAGCCGCTTCAATTACAGTTCTACCCATTGGCTCATTCCATTCAGGCAAATGAACAAAATTTTTTGACCTATTAAAATATTCAATTAAACGAACATTTTCCACATGTTCAATATGCTTACCGAACAGGGGTTCGCCTGTAGCATTTTTGCCTATAAACAGGAAGTTCTTTTCCTGGCTAAAACGATCTTTTAATTGTCCGTATCCTTTGTAATAAGAAATTGTTCCAACATATAAATAATCAATATCTCTTTCTACACCGGTTTTATAAAACCTGTCAGTATCAATCAGTGGTCTTACAACAAATGATTTATCAATATATTTATTGTCAAACATCCCATTGATTATTCGCTCATGCAAAGGAGACAAAAATACATTCAATCTTGATTTATCATATATCATTTCAGTAAGGGGATACCCGCAATTTTCAGTACACTTTAGTTTACACCCACCACATGGAAGTGCGCCATTCGAGCATATATCCACATAAGCGTTGTCAAGATGAATATATGGTTCATTTTGAATGATATTTTCCAACCATTTTTTTTTATAGGAAAGCTTATACTCTGGCACATTAAATAAATCGGAAAGTATCCAAAGATCTGGTTTTGTATGAAGTTTCATAACAGGTGCCATCAATCTGCTCCAATATTTATGCGTAACTCTGGCTCCTATTCTAATATCATTTCCCAATTGTCTACCCTTATCAATTATCATTCGATTATCCAGTTCACCACCTCCACTAAATCTTTCAGGATGCAGGAATGACACAAAATTTATGTTCATCTATTAAACTTAAACAGGATTAGGTAAGCTGATGAAAGGGCTACAGATATAAACACACAGATAGCCATCCAATATAGTTTTCCTCTTTTATTATCATTCAATGAAAGAGGAGGGGCATCCAATATTTGCAGGATTGGAGTTTGCATCATTTGGGTGGTTCGGGCAATTTCAAGATTTTTAACTACTTCACCATATAATGTTGCAACTACAGCTTTATCGCGCGAGGCCAGCTCTGCCGGAACCATCAATGCTCTGAGTGCAGGATTCGGATCATTGAGCTGAAGCTGCGCTGCCCCATACGTTCTGTTTGTCAGAAGAGAAAGCAAGGAGTCTGCTTTTTTCTGAAGTCTGGTTATATTTGATTTTGTAATAAATGTCTTCATATTAATATAATAATCATGAGAACCATGTACTACCCGCTGAACTAAATGACGTGAAAATTCAGGATCAATTGAACTAACGGTGGTTTTAATCAGTGTTCCCTTTTTACTTACTCTTTCAACCGCCAGATTATTTTTAACTATAGAAGCATAAATAATATTTAATACACTATCCTCAACCACACTTAATTCACCAATCTCCTTTTTAGTTCCAAATTCAATCGAATCCAGTTTGGGAATTCCAGCCCATGCAGCTTTCAATTTTGATATTTCCAGGTACCTATCTGCAAGAGAAACACTATCAGTTTTGGTTGATATTTTGGACAGTAATACCTCTTTCAGAATTATTTGTGAATTTAGAATTTCAAATATATTGTCTCCTGTAAACATTCCATTACCTCCTCCACCAGTAATTGATCCTATATCAATTCCAAACTGACTGGCCAAACCACCTAATCCTCCAACTCCAGATTGTCTCTCTTCCAAAACAAAAGTACAAGCTGCATCAAATCGGGGCTTTTGTAGTGTAAATGCTAAGTATCCTATCATCGCACCACAGAACGCTACTGCTCCAATCTTCCACCAGTTTTTAAGCAGAAAAAGAAACATTAACTGTAGTTTTTCCAATAAATCCCTCAGGGTTATAACTTCTGCATTGTTTTCTGACATGTAGTAACTAATCTTTTTGAACTTTTCACAGCTTCGCCACCTGAGTCCCATGATGTGAAAAACACAGGATCAGTAACGTAAATAAAACCTATCCAACCGCTCTCTTTTATCTCAGAATCAGTGACAACCCGGTTATAAATGCGGTTAATGCTGATATGAGAATTCCTGCTTTGGCAGGTTCCAGTTCTGAGCGCTTGGGTTTTTCAGGCACAAAAATGCTGGAACCAGGTTGAACCTCAGGATAGGATGGGATAAAGCCAAAAACTTTTTTGATTCGGGCTGACCTACCGTTTGGATATATTATAAATGCTTTTCTTTTCTTTCCCAATTGAGTTACACCTCCGGCATCAGATAGATAATCCTTCATTGATTTATGACGTTCATACATTATATCAAGAGGCTTGTATACTTCTCCATTAATGCTTACCGTATTATTTATACGTGGTATATACAGCTCATCACCTTCCTCCAATGTTATATCATCAGATGATCCTGGATGATCCAAAATAAATGCAAGATCTATCGCTACATCTCTTGTCTTTTCCAATACTTCCTCATCCTTTTTTTGAGTGGTATCTCTCGCCATTGTTTTAAGCAATCGCTTTACTTCTGAGGTATCCAGTAATTCTTTCCGCTGGCGAATCAGCTTTGCTCCGCCAATATTTGCAGTATAAAGCAGACCGCCACTACGCTGAATAAGTGAACTGATCCGTTCTTCCCTGCTCTTTAGAGCATAAACTGCTGGCATTAACACTTCACCACTCACTTTCACACTGATCTGCTGTAAATAATTTGGATTCTCTTTAATGGCTACTATATCGTACGGCTGAAGCGTCAAATCTTTTGATGCAGCACTTAAATCCATATTATCATCAAAATGTATAATTTCAACAATTGGGCTACCTGCTAATAGCACGTTGATATCTTTTCTCCTTCTTGAAATTTCGATGCCTTTTCCAGTCCCATTTACGGCATAACCACCTGCCATTATGATTAATGATTTTAAACTTAAACTATCTTCAAACCTGAATTTTCCAGGAAAGCGTACAGCCCCGTTAATGGTTACAAAACTGGTGTCTTTTAAATCAAAAATTGAGCTTACTGATACACTGTCTTCTCGTTTTAAAGTAGGGCCTTTAGAGGTTCCATTTATGATTTTTTGAAGATCAATCGGAATATGCTCCTTACTTAAATCAGCTCTGGTACGTACCAATAAGGCTCTGCCAGAATAGACGTCTTCTTTCAAACCATGTGCCTTTTGAATCAGATCATAAAAACTCATGTTTTCAAATAGAGCGTATTCCCCGGGTTTCATTACAGCACCTGATATTATCACCCGGTTTTCATATCTATTTATGACACTATCAATATGAAATTCATCACCATGTTTCATGCGGAAATAGGGAAAGGAGTCGTTGGAAATATCCAATACCTGCCTGCTGACTCCATCATACCGTCTACCAGTAATTCTATTGCGAAACGCCTTGCTTGAAAACCCTCCCGCATAATCAATTACTGTTGCCAGCGATTCTGAATCCCTGATTTCAAATATGCCTGGCCTATTTACAAGACCTCCAATTGTAATAAGTGTTTTCGCATATGGAATCCTGATAACGTCATTATCTTCCAAGCGGGCATTCCCACGAAGATCGCCTTTGGTTAAAAAATCATACAAATCGGCAACGGCAACGGTTTTCCCATTCCGAATAAGTTCGATGGTACGCAGAGAGCCATTTTCCGTTGGCCCACCGCTTACGTATAAAGCGTTGTAAAGCGTGGCGAGAGAAGGAAGTGTATAGGTGCCGGGGCGATTAACTGCTCCAATCAGAACTACACGGATACTGCGGATATTACCAAGGGTCACATTAAGTTTGGTTTGGCCGCTTGAAAGTGATGGATAGTATTTACTTAAGCTAGTTTTAATCCGGGAAGTGGCCGCCTCAACTGATAGCCCGGCAACTAAAACCACACCTGCATATTTAATATTAATGGTACCATCCGGACTTACAGTAGCTGTTTGCTGTGATACATTCTGGCCAAATACCTGTATCACCAATTCATCTTCAGGTCCTATTACATAGTCCTTAGGTGTGGCCATTCGCATATCAGGCTCAAATACCAAACTGGTATTTGAAAACAATTCAGCTCCAAATAATTGTGGCTTTTTTGGCGTTGGAAACAACTCTTCCAGGTGAGATTTTCTGGCAGTAAATTTGCGTGGTTTTTTATCTGACTTAACTGATGCACTATCCGAACTTCCTGATTTCTCAGGAATCCAGCCCATTTGTTCAATCCTTAACCTAAGCTCCTGCATCTCCGATTCAGGTAATCCACGAGCCAATAATTCTTTCTCCAATTCTTCAGGAGTATATCCATTTTCTTTGGCCCGTAAAATGTATTGCTGAAGTTGTTGATCTGAGATCTGAGATGCTTTAACCGAACTTAAATTATCCGGAACCTGCCCAAAACTTACTAACCCGCTTAAGATAATAACAACAAATAAAAACAATAACCGGAGGTTATTCATGATAATTGGATTTTCGCCTCTTGCCGAATTCCTAATGAGCGGAACATCAGCAAAAGCCAAATGAGTGTGTTTATAAATCAACATACCAGCCTACTTCCTTATTAATAAGTTCAGACAAGCAAGAATGAGATAAATTATTTTAGAATCGTTGCACCAGCTTTAAACAAATTTTGGCAAAAATAGAGAGCCTGCGCTTTTTGAGGAATACTACTAAGAGGTATTTATTTTAAAACACCCGTTAAAACACGGGTATTTTAAAAAACAAATTCTAAGGAACTCTATTGTTTATATTACATATCACATATTTACCGGTTTTTAATGATATTTACTTTTTTATAAAATATTGAAGCTGTATGTCCTGGTTGCAACAAGAATTAAAATCAGAAAGATTACACCTGATTCCTTTAGAGGATACCGACTTCCACTCACTCTATCAAATTGCCAACGATCCACTACTTTGGGAACAGCATCCCAATAAAAACCGGTACCAATTGGATGAGTTTAGAAATTATTTTAATGGAGCCATGGAAAGCAAAGGAGCCTATAAAATCCTGCAAAAACAATCCAATCAAATTATGGGCTGTACCCGTTTTTATGATTTTGATTCAACTGATAACAGCATTCTGATCGGTTATACTTTTCTTGGTCGTCCTTTCTGGAACCAGGGTTATAACCAGGAACTGAAAAAACTAATGGTCCAACATGCATTTCGTTTTGCCGATATAGTTCGCTTTCATATCGGTATCACCAACTTTCGTTCACAAAAATCAATTGAAACTTTTGGTGCCAAAAAAGTTGGTGAACATGATATTGCCTATTTTGGAGAACCTGCCAAAACGAATTTTATCTACGAAGTAAAAAATCCGATACAACGATTTTAAAAACCACCTTGTCATACCTGAGGGCTCCAAATGCCCGATTGTATGAAGCATGTGTTAATCATCCAGACAGCTTTTATTGGCGATGTTATTCTTTCAACTGTATTAATTGAAAATCTTCATACGTATTACCCATATGCAAAGATTGATTTTTTAGTTCGACAAGGAAACGAATCTCTGTTTGATGGCCACCCTTATCTAAACAATGTACTTGTTTGGAATAAAAAAGAAAAAAAATACAGCCATCTATTCCAACTCCTGCTTCAACTACGTAAGCATAGATACGACCTGGTTCTAACCGTCCAGCGATATGCAGCAACTGGTTTATTATGCGGTCTTTCCGGTGCAAAACAGAGAATCGGATACGACAAAAATCCTCTCTCCTTTTTATTTACACAAAAAACCCCTCACTTAACAGGCAAAACCGGCCGTTTTATCCACGAAACAACAAGATGCAATCAGTTATTGGAAGGTATTGTGCCTTGTTCAATTGAACGTCCTAAACTTTACCCAAGCCCATACGATTATAAGCGTATCGCTGCATTCACCAGAATCCCGTACCTGATAATTGCTCCTGGTTCAGTCTGGTTTACCAAGCAGACGCCAATACAAAAATGGATCGCTATTCTGAATAAAATCCCTCCGTTTATTCAGATTTATATAATTGGTTCATCCAAAGAAATTCCGCTGGCTCAAACCATCCTGGCGGGTCTTCCTGACCACACTAATATACATTCGCTTGCCGGACAGTTAACATTATTGCAATCTGCTGCTTTAATGGAATCTGCCTTATTTAATCTGGTGAATGATTCTGCTCCTTTGCACATTGCATCAGCTATGAATGCACCGGTAATTGCGCTCTATTGTTCAACTTCACCCGGATTTGGATTCACCCCTTTGTCATCAGAATCTTATATTATTCAGGCAGAAGTGGCACTTCCCTGCAGACCCTGTGGCAGACATGGAAAATCAGCCTGTCCAGAAAAACATTTCAACTGTGGGCAATTCCTCGATGAAGATAAAATTCTTCAGATAATTAGTAAAAAAATAGCATCCCCCTATTCAATCCCGGTAACAGAAGATAAAATCTTCTCCGCTCCTATTTATTAACTGTTGTACCAGAAAATAATATGAAAAACAAACCCGATAAAGTGGCGCTGCTGATCAGCACCTATAACTGGCCCTCTGCGCTGGAGCTGGTTCTTGAAACGGTATTACGTCAAACAATTCAGGCAGATGAAATACTTGTGGCAGATGATGGTTCTTTTGATGCTACCCGACAATTGGTAGAGTACTATAAAAATGTATATCAACTTCCCCTCAAACATATCTGGCAACCGGATGAAGGTTTCCGAAAAAGTCTGATTCTGAACAAAGCAATCAGGCAAACCAGTTGTGATTATATCATCCAGGTAGATGGCGATATGTTATTGCATCCCAATTTTATTGCAGATCATCTGTCTGCAGTTAGACCAGACTGCTTTATTCAGGGCTCCAGGGTATTGCTGAATGCGATACTGACAAGAAAAATGATTCAAACCGGACTGATGCCTCTGCGTCCATGGACAAAAGGAATTACCAATAGGATCAATGCTATTCGATTTCCTTTACTGCGATTTTTATTTAACAGGGAATCAACCAGCAATCAAAATATTAAAGCATGTAACCTGGCTTTCTGGCGCGAGGATTATATCCGGGTAAATGGTTATAATAATGATTTCTGCGGATGGGGTTGGGAAGATGTTGAGTTTGCAACCCGCCTTTTGCAGGCTGGTTGTAAAAAACGAAGATTGAAAATGGCAGCGGTTGCCTATCACCTGCATCATGCAATCGTAAACAGGAATAATCTGCAACAAAACGAAATCAGATTTAAAGAAACCACTAAAAACCCACACTGGGTATGCCAAAACGGGTATATCCAGGCTTCCTGAACAAATATGAAAATATCAATTGATGTTATAATACCAAGTTTCCGGATGACGGAAGAGATCCTTATCCCTATTCTGAATCTGGACCCTCCTGCTAATACGGAGCTGAATTTTTATCTGATGTGCGACAATCCATCGATTGTATTAAGCAGAGAACTTCAGTTTGCCTGCTCGAGATCCAATGTACATTTCTATAAAAACGAAGTGAATCTGGGAGTTTCTGCTACCCGAAACCGTGGGATTGATTTGGCAACAGCAGATTGGATCCTGTTTTTGGATGATGATATTGTGCCGGTAAAGGATATCCTGCTCCAATATGCAGCAGCCATACGGTCTAATCCGGATGAAATCGCATTCATTGGCCAGATTGATCTACCGCCGGCAAGTAAAAATTTTACAAAAGCCGTAATTGCAAGCGGATCCATGGATATTTTTGGCGTTGCTAAAAAAAGAGACCGGTTTGCCTGGGGAGCCACAGCAAACATTATGTTCAATCGTAAAGCTGTTGGCCCGGTTCGTTTCTCTGCGGCCTATCCTAAAATGGGCGGTGGAGAAGATGTTGATTTTAGTTATCATGTACGGGAACGAAATAATGGCAAACAATTTAAATGTTTGCCTGCTGCATCGGTAACGCATCCCTGGTGGGGAAATGAATCACGGGTATGGAGCCGGCCATTTAGGTATGGAATCGGGAATAGTATGCTGGCCGATCAGCATCCTGCTTATGCATACTATGATTTTTTGACTGCGCCGGAAACTCTGTTGCTATGTTTGTTTATACTACCAGTGTTGGGCTTTCTTGGAATTGCCAGCTGGACGACCCTGCTCCTGTTTGTAATCGGGATTTTTATTATTGAAGCTATTGCAACGGGGATCCAGATCATAAAACGATCCCATACTGTTTCGCCGGCAATAATCGGATATGGCATCAGTTTGCGTTTCATATATGAATGGGGCTTGCTGAAAGGATCCTTATCGCGACTGAATTTTCATGAATTCGGGCTGCGTTTCAATTTTGAAGGTAAAACGCAGAACATACCGATTTATCATTCAAATACCCGCAGGGTGATTAAGTGGATTTTGTATCCGGTGTTAATTGCGATTTGTATTGGATTGTAGACTCACCTCACCCGACGGGTGAGAGTCAGAACATGCGGGAGAGGTTGAAGCCGAAGCGGATTTCGCCTTTGAAGAAGCGGTCGGTGGTTTCAGTGAGGAAGGCTCGTTCATTCATGCCGATGGCATTGCTGAAGTGAAGCTGGAATACATGTCCTCCTGTTTCGATATCAAACCCGATTCCCAGTGGAAAATAAAAGTCCTCCGGCAATCCGGTTATCACAACCTGGTGATCAAAGGTCAGCGCAAATCGTTTGCTTAATTTCTGCCTTAAACCGATCCCTACTGCTAAATGAGTATTATTCCAGCTTTCATCGGGTACATAATTCATATGAAGAAGGGCAGCGCTCAGTTGCGCGGAAAAACCGGGAGAAAATTTGCGTCCGGCTAATAACTGACCATAAAAAGAAGTGCGATCGCCAGCCGTGGGTTTGTAACCATTTCCTGAAATTTCATCTGCTGTACGAATCATGGCACCAGCCACCAAAACGAGACTAAAGGGAGTTGATCCCTTTTCTGCGGACTGTTGCAACAAGCGAACTTTAACCAGTCCATCGTATTCTTTCCGATAAGTACTTCGTCCAATTCCCACCGTTAACCAATCCATCACCCCATAATCGAAGCTCATACGCATGGAGGCCTGATCAAGCCCAAATAATTCCTTCACTCCGTCGGACAAACGACCAAAACGATGCAGGATCCTTACATCCAGACTCCCTTTACCCAGCAACTCTACTGATTGCGACTGGATGATTCGGGTAGAATGAAAAATGCCGGTAACTTTTTGAGCAGCATCAACCGGCAGTTCTATCGATATGGAATCTGCTAATGGGACCTGAGAAATCGCCCCATTTGAAATCAGCAGTAAGCAAACAAGAATTCTATTCATATTAACGGTTATTTGGTTTCATCCATCCGGTATTTAGTTCCACTTTCAGTTGTTTATTGATATTATCTCTCACCAATGCGGGCACCTGAATCGAAAAATCTTCCGGCTTTATGGGAAAGGAAGCAAAGCCCAGACAATTTCCCTCCTTAAACTCAAGTTGAATCTGGCAATGATGGGGCTTTGTTACCCCATGAATCGTAATAGATCCTTTCAATTCAATAAACTGTTTCCCGTTCTTTTGAATCGAAACAGCAGCCGGATCAAAGTTTCCACTAAACTGTGCTTTCGGAAATTTATCAGACTCCAAATAAGAGTCATTGAAATGTTGTTGCATCAAGGATTTGCGAAAAAGAAAACCTTTGATCAGGACAGCCGCCTCAACCTTTCCCGAGTTTACATCCAATATCAACACGCCGTTTTTATTTTCAGCCTTAATCGTTTCCAGTGATGTGACAGACTCAAATCCAATAAAAACCGTACGGGAGGTATATCGTTGCGCATAAACTAAGGTGGACGAACAAATAATAATCAGCATCCAGCATATCGAAATAAAAAATCTGTGCATAGTTCAAAAATTAGGGTAGCAATTGGGCTCTGTTTATTTGTACATCAATCAGATAACCTGTGCAAAATCCTTTTATAGAAACAGTGTCTCCGGCTTTCAGCAACCGAATCGATGATTTTAAAGAGGAATCCAGTGTACAACTGATGGTTGCTGCAGCAGTTGGTTCTCCGAGGTAAATAAATCCATCTTCCTGGTTCAGTAAATTGATCGCCCCGCGAACTTCAATCAGTTTACCGAGGAATTGTTCATTGGCTTTTTGTTCATCCTCCTGGTAAGCAGCCAGCAACTCAGTGGCAGTAAGTTGATAGGCTGGTTGCTGATGCTCTACTGTTCCTGTTTTGAGCTGGTACAAAAAATAGCCAATGGCTCCCAGGATGATGAACAAAATGATCCAACCATATAAGATTCGTTTAATCACTGGTTCTGCCTCCTGCTGTAATCCAGTCGGTAATTATTTTTTTATCTGCAGCACCGAGTGCTGGTCCGCCTTTTGGCATAGCTTCCAGATCAACTGCCTGCGTTTTGATATTATTTTTCTTTTCAACAATGGCACAATCAGTTGCGAAACTGATACCGCTGGTTGGTGCACTACCGGTATGGCATCCACTGCATTTGGAATTGATTAAACCAACAACCGCTGTAAATAATGGCCCGTTTGCAACGGCATCCACAGTTATTGTTTTGGTGGTTTCGCACCCGGTTCCATCTTTCGCATATACGGTATAGTTACCGGCTTCCAGTTGGGTAAAACTATTGGACGCCTGATAGGTTCCGCTTGCATTTAACCTATAGGTAAACCCTGTACTACCGGAAGCGGTAACGGTGATGGTTCCTGTTTTCCCACATTTTTCAGAGGAACTGGCATCAGCCGTTACCGTAATTGTTTTTCCGGCACATGGATCACCATCGGCGACTGTAAAACTTCCGCTTCCTATACAACCATCTCCGTTTTTCGCGCGGATTGTATAGGCGCCGGCTGCCAGGTTGCTGAATGTACCTGAAGCCTGATAAGGACCGTTATTCAGACTATACGTAAACCCCGAGCTACCGGAAGCAGTAACAATTATGGAACCGGTTGTACTACCCGGACCGCCTGTATTGGTAACCGTTCCATTCACTGTTATGGTGATTGTTTCACAAGGGTTATCAGGTGAATCTGTTCCGCTTTTACTACAGGATAAAAAGAATAGAAGTGCCAGGCCAACGAAGGTCATTCGCCGGCAACTGAAGGTTGCTGTCAACATATTATAGGAGTTAGTGCGCGACGCGCAGTGTTTGATTAATTACCTAATCGTATATTGTTGATAAATGGTTGCCTCGGTTTTATTTTTTCTTCCAGAAAGAATACCGAAGTCCGGTGAATATACCAGCAGACCGTAATTTCACAGCACCCTCACCAACTCCGCTTGTTGGTAAATTAAAATAGGGCGCAATTAACCAATGCAGATTATCATTGATTTTTCTTTCATATCCAACACTTAAACCGAGCGCGGAAAACAATTCCAATGCATTGGTTCGATAGGTATAATAACCTTTGGCAGGCTGACCAAAGCGGGTATAATAATAATCGTAGGATTCTCTTTGCATGAGTGCAGCCTGGGTGCTCAGCATTCCAAAAAACTGCTGCTTTTTATTTTGTAAAAAACTATAGCGAACACTTACCGGAATTTCAAGAATGGCACAATCGGCATACACTTCTTTTATTTTGTAATTAGGATTGTCATAATAAGATCCTTTTTTGGGGGTGTACGCATCACCGGGCGCTTCATAGATTTTTCTTGTCTGAAGAATACCTGCCTGGATAGCCCATCGCTTATTGAGCTGCACGCCGATTCCACCACCGTATGCCAACTTATAATCAGATGCATGGTTTCGGTTGATGAATCCGCGATCTGCGGCGGCACCGGCATAGATATAGAACCTGAAATTAGTTTCTTGTTCTGGTTTGGATGAGTCGGAAATTTTTTGGTCAGGTTCTGCAGGATCAGGGACAGTTATAGTAACAGGCAGGGATATCCGATTCGTTTTCGGCATGCTGGGATAAAGAGATTTTTCTTCCAATAAAATCAAGTTTGATTCAGATTGATCTATTTGAAGATTTAGAATTACATTCTTATAAATATTTGCATTTTTTTCTTCTGGCTGCACCAATTTTTTCTTTCTGGTTGCAGAAGTACCTGATGATTGCTCCAGAAGGAGAGGATTGCCTGTTTTAATATCAGCTTTACTTAATTGAGTTTGCTTTTTATTTTTAAATGACTCTTTTTCAGACTCAGAATGTTCCTGAGGATTCAGCTTATTTGGAGCAATTCCAATTTCTAAATTTTTAACTAACTCAGCAGTTTTCTTATCCGTTGACAGCGTTTGAGAACTTAGCGAACCAGATGAATTCTCCGGCAAAAAATGCTGGTGTCCGGCCATAAATAAGAACAGGGGCAACCACCACCAGGCGAACCTGCGGCGCCGTTTCCGCTCTTCTTCATCGAGCAGCTGATTCATTTTCAACCAGGCATGGGGCGGCGCTGCCGGCTGCTCAGCATCGGCGGCTTCGCGGAAAAGATCATCCAGACCTTTGTCCCAATGGTTAAAGTCGAATTCTTTCTCGTTCATTTTTTTGGTTTCGGTTTAGTTCCTCTGCCAGCATTTTCTGTAGGTTGGCACGGGCTTTTGACAGGTTGGATTTGGAGCTGCCCACGCTGATTTTCAACATGGACGCGATTTCTTCATGGTTGTATCCGTCTATGACATAAAGATTGAAAACCAGTCCGTATGCCGGACTCAATCGCCGAATCATAGCCAGTAATTCCTTATGTGCGATGGAGGAGAGTCCGGTTGGCTCAACAACGGGCAGATGGGAATATTCTTCAGTTTCCGTGGGGATGGCGACCAGGCTCAGTTGTTTTTTCCGGAGATGATCAATGGCGGTATTGATAAATATCCGTCGGATCCAGGCTTTAAGGGATGCTTCATAGGAATCATAGCGAAGCTGGAAGCGTTCCATTTCCCTGAAAATCTTGACAAACCCATCGTTTACGACTTCCAGCACCTCTTCCTCTCTGCTGATATAGCGATGGCAAACTGCATAAGCATAGCCATAGAAATGCTCGTAAAAGCTCTTCTGGCTCTGGCGTTTGAGGGAAACGCATCCCTCTACCAGTTGCTTAAGCAGGTTGTCTGTGGGTGCCGTAATGTCCATGTCCTTCGGCCTATACGCAGTCCGGTTGCTCCGGGTTGCTTTACCAAAGGTATTTTTTTCTTCCTTCACCCGCCGGGTGGCACCCGACCGGTACCACCGGTCGGGTGCCACCCGGCGGGTGAAGATTGGAATTCCCGAAAAACCCGTAATATTGCACTCCTTTTAGGACGGCCTCGTAGTACAATGGATAGTATAAGAGTTTCCGAAGCTCCAGATCCAGGTTCGATTCCTGGCGAGGCCACAGGAAGAAGTGAAAGGTGAGAGGTGAAAAGTGATAAAAAAGAACCCCTGCGCGGATGAACCGGCAGGGGTTTTGTACGTCATTAGGATACTATTTCCGTTTCCACCCGGGCGGTTTCCTGTTCTATGCCGGGTATACTAATTTTCAATCGACCCTGTAATGAATAGCCATCAGCCTCCGATAAAACTAAATCCACTTCTGCATCAACAGTCGCTTCAACTGGCAGCTATGGCGTTGAAGCCTGCCTCACGATCTCTGATATCAAGCTGAACTGGTAACAGGTTTTTCACCATACTTTTCCTGCAGTTCATTCAGATCAGCAATTTTCCTGGCCGTGGCTGCAACGCTGTAACCTTTTTGCAAAAAGGCGTCTGCCCAGATCTTTCAAAACCCCTTCGAAGCCCCTGTAATTACTACTACTTTTGACATTTTTATAAATTTTATACGGTTATAATTATGACCATTCGGTCATTCTAAAGCAAAAAAAATCAACTCGTATTTTCCGAAATAATTTTTCCTATAAACCTCAGAATAATTTTCATTTTTGAAGGGTTTCCGGCTATGCGACAAATCATAATCCCACCTTCAATTAAAGCAAAAGAAACAACCAGTTCCTCCTTACTTTCGAAATTCTCCTATAAACTTCCTTTAGACAATTGGGTTGCTTCCATATTATCCAGCATGGAAGTAGCAGCAATTCTCTTTGTATTAAAGATGGGCGCTGATTGCTCAATTATAAATTGCTTTGTTTTATCACCTTTGGTCATACCCAGTTTGCTAATTCTAACGCAAAGAGATATATGACCAAACGGTCGTATAATTAAAGATTCCGGTGTTTTACTAATATTTAAACAAAACTAGTCAACTCCATTTATGAGAATTAATCCTCCAATACATCTTTTCCGGCTTCTTTCAGTTTCGCCAAACCTTCTTTCATTTGTTGCAGCTGCTCAGCCGTATGCCCCTGCCATTCTTTAAGTTCTCCGACTACCTCTACAGGAAATTTTGAACGGTAGGATTTTGAAGGATTACCCGGAAAGCGTTTATTGGTGAGATTCGGATCATCTTCATAAGTCCCTGTTGGCGCAACTATATAAATACGTCCTTTACCGTTTCCCACTGCAAGCTCTGCGCCCCATTTGGCTGACTCCAGGGTTTTGGAAAAGTAAACATGGTTGGCAATATGTCCATCTTTATAATTAGATGGATAGCCATTGCCAATAAAATCACCCGGTTTAAAAGCTGCCTTAGTACCGTGCAGAAACTGATTGTCCTCCAATTCAGGATTACCATTATCCCAATCAATAAATTTTTTAGTATTCATAGATTACTGGTTTACTGTAGTAAAAGTTTTAGTCATGAGGGCAATTGATTTTTCGAAAAACTTTTCAAGAACGATACATTCATTTTCAGAAAACTCTTTCAGTAATTTTTCTGTCTCTTCCTGAAACTTCCTGTAAAAAGGTTCCAATAATGACTGAATACGCTTCGAATTTGGAAGGATTATAACTTTTCTTCGATCCCTGGGATCATAGGTTCTCTTAACCAGCTTTAATGCCTCAAAACGGTCTATAAGTCCGGTTATTGCACCTGTTGTAAGACCAGTTAAAGCCGCCAACTCACCGGCTGTCATGGAACCATGTTTTATAAAAAATCCCAGGTATTTGTGATCCGTACTTGAAAATCCGGCATTTCTGGCAATAGCTTCATGCATCTGCAATGCCGAAAAAGCATATTGCTGGCTGAGTTTTCTCAGGTGAAGAACTTTGTCAGTTTCCATATTTACCTTAGCATGTATTTATCTTACCTGCTAAGATATATAATTTAAATACAGCTTTTACATTTTTATGGCAGAATTAGCCCGGTAAGCTGTCAGATCCACCCCCCATCCAGAAAATAATTCCTGCTCATCTTTGATTGGTCAATTACTTCTAATTATCTATCAAATCATTCACCATGTCTACTAATCAGGTTCAATTACACAGGGTATTTGCAGCTCCTGCAGAAAAAGTATTCAAAGCATTTACAAGTCCGGAAGCATACTCGGCCTGGCTGCCTCCTTATGGCTTTCTGGCAAAAATTCATCATATGGATTTTAAAACAGGCGGCACATATAAAATGTCCTTTATCAATTTCAGCACCGGAAATGGGCATTCATTTGGCGGCGAATATCTCGAGATCAGAACGAATGAATTCATAAAACATTCAGACCGCTTCGATGATCCCAATCTCCCCGGGGAAATGATCGTTACCATTCAATTCAGATCGGTTATCTGCGGAACTGAACTCACCATTGTACAGGCAGGAATCCCCAATGCTATTCCTGTAGAAATGTGTTACCTGGGTTGGCAGGAATCGCTGGATAAATTAAAAAGACTGGTGGAGCCCACTATTCCGGATGCCTAAGCGGGCACTTACAAATAAACCCCTTGCATGGAAATCATGCAAGGGGTTTTATTTGAATTTCTTAACTTTACCAAATGCTAAACAAGGCGGCACGACAGGTATCCGCTTACAACAACGAACTTCGCCTAAAGGGCTTCAATGCGTTCCAGATAGAAAGCGATGGGGCAGCCACCCGCATTTACAGCAGAAAAGATTTTTACAAAATATGTCTCACAACCGGCAAAAGTACCATTCATTACGCCGACCGAAGTTTTGAAGCCGAAGGCACCATTTTGTTTTTCGGCAACCCGCATATTCCCTATTCCTGGGAAACCATTTCCACCAGTTACATCGGCTATACCTGTCTGTTTTCTGAGGATTTTTTTAACTCCGTTAACCGTACAGAAAGCCTGCACCATTCTTCCCTGTTCAAAATTGGCGGCACACCTATCCTGATCATCAGCGAAGAACAAAGAATCTACCTGAACTCGATTTTCCAAAAGATGATTGAGGAACAAAATTCCGAATACGCCTATAAAGATGACCTGATAAGAAATTATGTACAACTTGTGCTACACGAAGCACTAAAAATGCAACCCGCTGAGCATTTTATACAGCATAACAATGCAGCTGCACGACTCACCGCCGTATTCCTTGAGTTATTGGAACGACAATTTCCCATCGAAAGCACAGACAGGCCACTTCAGTTAAAAACTGCACAGGATTATGCCATTAACCTGAATGTACACGTAAACTACCTAAACAGAGCTATAAAAGAGGTAACTGGCAAATCAACCACCACTCATATAACTGAACGTATTATCAGCGAGGCAAAGGCCCTCTTACTACATACCAATTGGAATATTACCGATATCGCCTATGCATTGGGATTTGATTACCCCACTTACTTTAATAATTTTTTCAAAAAACTTACCGGAACAAACCCCCGGTCCCTGCGAACTCAGGAAGTTTGATATTCTTAAGAATTGGTTTGATATTCGTTAGCCTGGACAGAACATCTCCCAATACCTTTGTACAGCCATCAAACCAAAAAGCAATGCAACATGCTGATCAGCAGAAAAAATACCGACCAGATATATTTGATCGAATGAAAGCAGGTGAATCAATTCATCTTACTGATCCGCAATATGATAAAGTGCAGGCCTTGATTAACCGGACCATTCAGCTGGATGATAGCACAACTGTATTTGTTCCATTCTATACCAATTTTGGCCGCTTTATCGAAATCGGTAAAAATGTATTTATCAATCATGCCTGTTCTTTTCTTGATATGGGCGGAATCACCCTTGAAGATTCGGTACTGATCGGACCGAAAGTGAGCCTGATTACTGAAAACCATCCACTGGATCCTGCTAACAGAAGAGCGTTGGTCTGCAAACCGATTCTGATTAAACAAAATGCCTGGATTGGCGCAGGTGCAACTATATTACCCGGTGTAACCATCGGCAAAAACGCTGTTGTAGCAGCCGGTGCGGTAGTTTCAAAAGACGTACCAGACAATACCGTTGTGGCAGGCATCCCGGCAAAACACATAAAAAATATTTAAACAATACACATGAGTACCTCATCAAGTTCCATTGCCAAACAGGTGCATGCATTTGGAAATACTGCAGCCACGCAACCACTCCAACAACTAAACATCAATCGGAGAAATCCCACTCCACATGATGTGGAAATTGAAATCCTGTTTTGCGGAGTATGTCACTCGGATCTTCATACAGCAAAAAATGAATGGCATAATACGGTTTATCCCTGTGTACCCGGACATGAAATTGTTGGCCGCATTGTAACTGTGGGAAATCACGTAAAAAAATTCAGGGTTGGAGACCTGGCTGCAGTAGGATGTATGGTGGACAGTTGCCGGGAATGCGATTATTGCAAAGAGGGATTGGAGCAATATTGTGAACCAGGCATGACCGGCACCTATAATGCACCGGACAAACACCTGAACACACACACTTTTGGAGGTTATTCCGAAAGCATTGTGGTAGACGAATCCTTTGTGTTGCGAGTACCGGAAAATCTCGATCCGGCAGCTACTGCACCCCTGCTCTGTGCCGGCATTACCACCTATTCACCATTGAAGCACTGGAATGTTGGCAAGGGTAAAAAAGTTGGCATCGTGGGTATCGGCGGACTCGGTCATATGGCCGTAAAGCTGGCCAAAGCAATGGGTGCAGAAGTTATTGTATTCACCACTTCTCCTTCCAAATTTGAAGATGCCAGGCGGCTCGGAGCAGATGATGTGGTATTATCAAAAGATGAAAAACAAATGCGCCGTTATGCCCGAAAACTCCATTTTGTGCTGGATGCCGTATCTGCGCAGCATGATATAAATGCGTATCTAAACCTGTTGCGGGTGGATGGCTCGCTGGCCTTAGTTGGTGCACCTGAACTACCACTCCCTGTTGCAGCTTTCAGCCTGATTCCCAAAAGAAGAAGTTTTGCCGGATCAATGATTGGAGGTATTGCCGAAACCCAGGAAATGCTGGACTTCTGTGGCCGGCACAACATTGTTTCAGATATCGAACTGATCAATATAGGGCAAATCAATGAAGCCTATGATCGATTATTAAAAGGCGATGTGAAGTATCGTTTTGTTATTGATATGGCTTCCATAAAAAAATAGACAGATTCCTGTATTTTAAATACATTTAGAAAACTCTTTTTATGGCCAACTATTCCATTCAGGTTAATGGTAAAACGCATGAAGTGGATGTCATGGACGATATGCCATTATTATGGGTCTTAAGAGACCTTATCGGTTTAACAGGCACCAAATTTGGTTGTGGGAAAGCTCTCTGTGGCGCCTGTACCGTGCACCTGAACGGCAATGCCATCCGATCCTGCAGCTACCCGGTTTCAGCGGTAAAAGACGGCAAAATAACCACCATTGAGGGCCTCAGTGAAAAGGGTGATCATCCCCTCCAGAAAGCCTGGGAAAAACATATCGTTCCGCAGTGTGGTTATTGTCAAACCGGTCAGATTATGAATGCCGCTTCCTTATTGAACAGAAATCCCACTCCTACAGAGGCCGAAATAGAACAGGCCATGGAAGGAAATCTTTGTCGCTGTGGCACCTATAACAGAATCAGGGCTGCCATCCTTGAAGTTGCATCCAAATAATCTGGTCATCAACTAAAGCCATTACCATGCGGAACTCCAACCCAATTCAGCAACAGGAAACCGAAGTAAAATCAGAAATATTCAACGCTTCCCGCAGAGATTTTTTAAAGCTCGGCAGCATTCTTTCGGGAGGATTGTTATTGGGCGTAAGTTTTTTCAGCTGCGATGATAAAGGGAATAAAACAACCAGTTTTGCGCCCAATGTTTATCTGCGTATTTCATCAACCGGAGAAATCACCATCATCGCCCATCGCTCTGAAATGGGACAGGGAATCAGAACTTCCCTTCCGCTTATTATTGCAGATGAATTGGGTGCCGACTGGACCAAGGTAAAAATTGAACAGGCGGAAGGAGATGAAAAGAAATACGGCGATCAGAATACAGACGGCTCTTATTCTGTTCGGATGTTTTATAAACCCATGCGGGAAGCCGGTGCCACTGCAAAACTGCTACTGATGCAGGCTGCCGCAGCTGAATGGAAACTTCCAATCGAAGAATGTGATACGGAAAATGGCCAGGTTGTTCATAAAAGCTCTGGCAAAAAAATCGGATTTGGCGAGCTTGCCGATGCTGCCAGCAAACTTCCGGTTCCAGGTGCGGATAAACTCAAACTAAAAGAAAGCAGTCAGTTTACTATGATTGGGAAAGCCACTCCCATCGTTGACCTGCATGAAATCGTAACCGGCACTGCGGTATTTGGAATCGATGCAAAAATCGAAGGAATGAAAATTGCCGTTATAAAAAGAAGTCCGGTTGTGGGCGGCTCCATCAAATCCTTTAATGATCAAAAATCGCGTGCAGTTCCGGGTGTTGTAAATGTAATCGCCATAAAAGGCGCCACACTTCCAGCAACGTTGAAAACGCCTCAAAATGGTGTGGCAGTTATAGCTGACAATACCTGGGCAGCCATAAAAGGGCGGGAAGCACTGGAAGTGGAATGGGACCTGGGACCGAATGCCAGTTATGATTCAGCCAAACAAATTGCTGAATTAACTGAAACCATTAAAGGCAAAGGAACCACAAGAAGAAACAGAGGCGATTTTGATTCCGCCAGGGCAGGTGCGAAAAAAATAATCGAACATACCTATATCGCCCCCTATCTGGCACATGCTACACTGGAAGCCCCTACTGCATTGGCAATTGTCAAAGACGGCAAATGCGAGGTGTGGGCCTGCACACAAAATCCGCAGGGTGCCCGAAATGTACTGGCAGATGCATTGGGAATTTCAGCGGATAATATAAAAGTTAATGTAACCTTACTCGGCGGTGGATTTGGACGAAAATCAAAACCCGATTTCATTGTGGAAGCGGCGCTGCTGGCAAAGGAAGCAGGTCATCCGGTGAAAGTTATCTGGACCCGGGAAGATGATATCCAGCACGATTATTACCATGCATTGAGTGTGCAAAGAATAGTGGCTACAATTGATAAGCAAAATAACTTAAGCGGATGGAATCATCATATTGCCAATCCATCTATTTCTGCAACGGATGACAATAAGGTAGTTCAACCCAGTGATGGTGAATTAATGCTGGGGGCCTCTGATTTTCCTTACAATGTTCCGGCCATCAAACTTGAAACACATGATGCCACAGCACATCTTCGGATTGGCTGGCTGCGGTCGGTACGCAATATTCCGCAGGCATTTGCCATATCCACGATGCTGGATGAAATTGCAGAAGCCAGGGGAATTGATCCGATTGAACAATCTTTAGCCCTTTTGGGAGAAGATAGAAATATCAGTTTCGCAGAAGAGCTGGTTAATACCACCTACCCCAATTATGGAGAAGATATTGCCAACTATCCCTGGGAAACCAGTCGTATGAAGGCCGTAATACAACGGGTAGCCAAAGAGGCCGGCTGGGGTAAAGACCTTCCCAAAGGCAGTGCATTGGGGTTTGCAGCGCATAAATCCTTTCTAACCTATGTTGCCTGCATTGTGGAGGTAACAGTAGATGCCGATAACAAGCTATCGATTCCCAGTGTACATTATGCGGTGGATTGCGGAACGGCGGTGAATATTGACCGTATAAAATCACAGTTTGAGGGCGGTGCACAATTTTCTGCCAGCCTGGCTTTAAAAAGTGAAATAACGGTAAAAAACGGCCAGGTGGAACAATCCAATTTTGATGGATACAAAATCATCCGGATGTCTGAATCGCCGAAGGAAATCCATGTACATATAATGCAAAGTGATGCTAAACCTACGGGTGTTGGGGAACCGCCGGTTCCTCCTTTTACACCGGCCCTTTGCAATGCGATTTATAAAGCAACGGGAAAACGGATCTATAAACTACCTTTGGAAGTGGGAAATGGGAAGTGAGAAGTTGGAAGTTGGAAGTGGAAGTTAAAAAGTGAATTCGAACCTATATGACTGGAATCAGATCTGTTATTGCTGCTACTGGAAGTTGTTTGCCTGAAATTAGAGTAAGGAACAGCGACTTTATAAACCATCAATTTTTACAAAAAGACGGTTCGGTTGTACCGGGCACCATTCAACGAAATATTGAAAAATTCAGGGAAATAACCGGCATTGAAGAACGCCGTTATGCCAGGAATGACCAAACAGCCTCTGATCTTGCCTATCTGGCTGCCATAGACGCATTGGAAACAGGTAAAATTGACAAAGAAAGTATCGACTATATAATAGTTGCGCACAATTTTGGGGATGTCACCTTTGACTCGAACCGGGTCAATATTGTACCCTCTTTAGCCTCCATGGTTAAATACAAACTTCAGATCAACAATCCGCATTGTATTGCCTACGATCTTGTATTTGGATGTCCCGGTTGGATTCAGGGGGTTATCCAGGCCGATTATTTTATCCGATCCGGTGATGCAAAAAGGTGCCTGATTATTGGCACAGAAACTTTATCAAGAGTAATAGATCAGAATGACCGGGACTCCATGATTTATGCAGATGGTGCCGGCGCTGTTATAATGGATGCAGCCCCCCATTCAGAGCAAGGTATCATTGCGCATGGCGCCCAAACTTTTGCCAGCGAGCATGCGCTCCTACTAACAATGGCAGCTTCCTATAATGCCGACTGCACCACCAATAATGCCTATCTCAAAATGAACGGAAGGGCATTGTATGAGTTTGCCCTGAGTTATGTTCCGGTAGTTATTAAAGAAACCATTGATAAAGCCGGTGTGCCAATCACCGAAATAAAAAAAATATTGATCCATCAGGCAAATGAAAAGATGGATATAGCCATACTTAAACGGCTTTATAAGCTCTACGATATCGACCTGGAAGACTACTCCATTATGCCCATGACAATAGCCTACCTGGGCAACAGTTCAGTTGCAACGATTCCTACCTTATTGGACCTGATTTTGAAAAACAAGGTAGAAAATCAGCAAGTATTACCAGGCGACAAAGTGGTCTTTGCATCGGTTGGCGCTGGCATGAATATCAATGCCTTTATTTATCAGTTTTAATCAAGTGACTGATTGGAATTTCATCCAGATAGGGCACCAATTGTCGGGTATTTTGAAAAGCGATGTACTGCATAACATCCTTACTTTTGTTGCAGCAGTAGATTTCAACATAATACTCCTGTAACTGAAAAAGAAAAACCACCTGATCTTCAATAATCCGTTTTGCAAGTACTACTCCTTTCTTCAAAACGGTTGATCTTTTCTGATCTTCATTCAATGCGATAAATTCTGATAGTTTCATAAATGCTGAATTTTTTAAATTATAAATGCGCAATTACTAAAACTTACCGGTGACTGGCTTATCAGAATGCCACCAGCGAACAATAATCAATGAACTAAAGAGGCTGATGAATTAACAAAAACGAGGCTAAAAAAATTTGCCGGAGGCGGCTTGGAAAGAATTCAAATATAATAATGATTCTGTAAAAAACAAATTAGACCAGTATATTTTGCTAATAAACTAATTACCAAGGAAATAAGTGAGCATTGGAAGCTGATATATTAGTTATATATGCCTAAGCTCAATAACCAACTCCTGATGACAGAAGCAACATCCTCTTTCTTTTTCCCTCGCATTACAAAAAACCTACCTTCTTTTTCTTTTCCGCCCTCAAATGAGATCGGTTTTAGAATTCGACTATCCGGACAATATTTATTAATGGTTTCTATACTGTTCCCCATTCCATAAACAGCATGCGTATTAAAGGGTACAATTGTTTTACCCGCAAAGCTATTCTGGTTCAGAAAACTTTTAATAGGCGGTGGTAATTGCATTCCCCAGGTAGGAAAACCAATAAATACAATATTGTATTTATCAATGCTGTCAATTTTAGTTTTAAGTACCGGCAAATAACCTGTTTCATTTTCTTTACTCACCTGCGCTACTATTTGCTGATAATTTTCCGGATAAGGAGTAACCAACTCTAACTCCACCAATTTTCCACCGGTTTCCTGATGAATAAGTTGCGCTACAGCTTGAGTATTTTTTGTTCGTGATAAATAAACAATAAGGATATTTTTGGAATCTTTTTTAAGCTGAGCTGTTACAGAAGAAAAAGGAAACATAAATAAGCTTATTGTTACCATCAGTATTCCGGTAAAATTTATCATAACCACTAATTAATTAAATTATTTTCCTACTCTCTCCTGCAAATGTTGCGGATACCTGGCTCCATGAATTTCAATAATCGCAGCAGCAGTTTCAATTTTTGAAAGATCTTCTTTACTCAACTCAACTGCAACAGCGCCTGCGTTTTCCTGCAAACGATGCATTTTAGTAGTGCCGGGTATTGGTACAATCCAGGGTTTTTGTGCTAATAACCAGGCCAGAGATATTTGAGCAGGGGTGGCATTTTTTTCAACTGCAATATTCTTAACCAAATCAACCAATGCCTGGTTGGATTTCCTGTTTTTTTCTGAAAAACGCGGCACTATATTCCGGAAATCATTTTTATCAAACTCAGTTGCTTCATTAATTGTTCCCGTAAGAAATCCTTTACCTAATGGACTGAATGGTACAAATCCAATTCCTAATTCTTCCATAAGCGGTAGGATTTCTTTCTCAGGTTCACGCCACCACAATGAATATTCACTTTGTAAGACTGCCACCGGTTGCACGGCATGCGCCTGACGTATACGCTCAACACCTGCTTCACTTAATCCGAAATGCCTGACTTTCCCTTCCTTTATCAGATCTCCTACCGTACCAGCCACCTCTTCCATAGGAATTGAAGGATCGACCCTATGTTGATAAAACAAATCAATCACATCCACATTCAGTTGTTTCAGAGAAGCTTCAGCAACAGCCCTGATTCTCGCAGGGCTACTGTCAACACCTTTTGAAGCATCTCCATTTTGAAAGCCAAATTTTGTAGCAATCACTACCTTATCTCTAAATGATTTTACAGCTTTTTCCAATACAGCTTCGTTTGCACCTTGTGAATAGGCTTCTGCCGAATCGAAAAAAATTATACCCAGCTCATATGCTTTTTGGATTAGGGCAATTGCATCGGCTTCATTGGCAGGGGGGCCGTATCCAAATGTTAGCCCCATGCAACCCAATCCCAATTCAGAAACTTCAATCCCGCTTCTGCCCAGTATTCTTGTTTTCATATAATTATCTTTTTTTGACATCAATTTATTTATTCAACAAAATTGACATCAAAAAAATTAGGCTACGTATACAAATCACCTGAACTTATACCATTATTACAGAAATGAAAAAGCTCAATTTAGATTTCGATAATCCTGTGGAGACTGACCAACTCTTTGTTTGAATAAACGGCTGAAATGCTGCGGGTATTTAAACCCCAGCTCATAGGCTATTTCACTTACTGATTTGCTCTTGTCAAAAATCAGTTCTTTAGCAACATCAATAATTCTGGATTGGATGTATTCCTGCGCAGATGTTCCCGTTTCTTTTTTGATCAGGTCACCAAAATAACCCGGAGATAAATTTAATTCGCCGGCACACCAGGTTACGGATGGCAATCCGATTGTTTCAGGTTTATCAGAATTAAAATATTCATTTAACAAAACCTCAAATTTTTCCAATATTCCTTTATGAACATTTTCACGAGTGATAAATTGCCTTTCGTAAAAACGTGCACAATAATTCAAAAACAGTTCAATATTGGATACTATCAGCTTCTTGCTATGCTTATCGATTGCACGCTCCAGTTCATATTCAATTTTAGAAAAACAGTCCAGCACAATTTTGCGTTCCCGTTCTGATAAATGAAGTGCCTCATTCGACTGATAACTAAAAAAACTATATTCCTGCATATGCTTGCCCAAAGCAGTGCCGGGAAGCAGATCCTGATGAAATATCAATGCATATCCTTTAGGCTGATAGGTTTCTCCATTGCTATTGACTCCAGCTACCTGTCCCGGTGCCAGAAATACCAGGGTGCCTTCCTGATAATCATAATTATGCTTCCCGTACACCAGATCGCCGCATTTTACGTCTTTTAGAAAAACAGTGTAAAAACCAAAATACATGCGTGAGCCCTGCCTTGGACTCGCTTTGGAAAGATCAACCACGCTCACCAGCGGATGAAGTGTTTCATTATTGTTAAAGCTGTTGTAATCATTAATGGACTCAAAACGTCGGATATTTTCCATGCTGCTGCATTTTATACTTAAAATTACTGTTTTACACCAGTTTTAGGGAGGCTAGGGCTGCTATCAGCGATATTGGTAGGTAAAACAGGAATCTGTATAACTATCAGGTAATTTTTAAAGTGGATCTTAGAAATTGGAATTTGTGTGATCAGATATGAATGAAAGAAAGGAACCATCATCATGAAAGATATCATTATTACAGCAGCACTCATATTGAACTGCTTTACTCTGGCTGAAACACAGGCACAAAATTCCACCATTGCCTCACCAACAATCAAAACAGCATCAGGTATTGTACGTGGTACAACCGAAGGAACTGTATCCAGTTTTAAAGGAATCCCCTATGCTGCACCACCAACAGGCCAATACCGGTGGCGGCCACCGCAGCCTGCTGTACCATGGAAGGGCATTCGGGAAGCAAATAAATACTGTGCCGATTGCGCGCAGGCGGCATTTCCCAGAAATGGAGCTGATTCAATTTCACCATCCTCCTCAGAAGATTGTCTGTTTCTGAATGTCTGGAAGCCTGCAATTGCCAAAGAAAATGCCAGACTGCCAGTGATGGTCTGGATACATGGTGGCGCTTTTGTATTTGGAAGCGGAGCAATGAATGATTTTTCAGGTGCTTCTTTTATAGATAATGGCGTTATTCTGGTGAGTATCAATTATCGATTAGGCAGACTGGGCTTTTTCGCATTTCCAGCCCTTAGCAAAGAATATCAGGACGAGCCCAAAGGCAGTTATGCCTATATGGATCAGATAGCCGCCCTGCAATGGATTCAAAAGAACATAGCAGCATTCGGCGGAGACCCTGGTAATATCACCATTTTTGGAGAATCTGCAGGTGGTGTTTCCGTGCACTCCCTGATTACAATTCCATCCGCTAAAGGACTCTTTCATAAAGCTATTATTGAATCAGGTGGAGGGCGTGATGGCGTACTTACCGGCAGGCCAATACGCAAGGAAAATTCCGATCCTTATTATCCGGTTTCAGCTGAAACAATTGGGGTGAATTTTGCCCGAAAACATGGAATAACCGGAACTGATGCAGCAGCACTGGCAAGGCTTCGATCGATGACTGTTGCGCAAATTATTGATGCAGGACTGGAAAGTATCGGGCCTGGTGGTGCGGCAATTTATTCGGGTCCGATTCTTGATGGAAAATTAGTGACAGAAACTGCCCAAACTACTTATAATGCAGGCAGGCAACCCAAGGTTCCGATAATTATCGGATCAAATAGTGCGGAAGTTCCGGCAGGATTTGTGAATGCCCGTTCAAAAGAGGAACTGTTGAACCTGTTTGGTAACTTTAAAGAAGAAGCAAAACAGGTTTATAGAAGAAACGACAGTCTGGAATTTCCCTGGATGCTGGCGATGGTTAACACCGATAAAGTATGGGCAGAACCAGCACGTTTTACCGCAACATCTTTTACCGCCATCGGAGCACCTGCATTTATTTATCTGTTTTCCTATGTATCACCATCCATGCAACAAAGAATGCGTTTCGGCGCTGCTCACGCTTCAGAAATACCCTATGTATTTGATAATCTGATAAGCAGAAACGGAAGTTCAGTTGCACCCGAAGATCAGAAAATGGCAAAACTGATGAATAGGTACTGGACAAATTTTGCTAAAACTGGAAATCCGAATGAAGCTGGTTTGCCCAATTGGCCGCTACACGATCCGAAAAAAAATGACCTACTTGAATTTCGGAATGATGGTGCTGCAGTTGGAGGTCCGGATCCTAAGAAAGAAAGATTAGATTTAATTGAAAAAGCTGTCACAACAGGTTCCTTAAAATAAAATGCAGAACAATGACCCAAGCAAAATCATCCATTAACAGGCGCTCTTTTCTAAAATCTTCCGCACTTGCCGGAGGCGGGCTGATGTTAAGCTTTACCTGGTTATCCTCTTTTAAGGAAGCAGGTAAATTAACCGATCCTGAATTGGCTGATAAATGGATCGAATTAACCAGTTATATTAAAATAACGCCCGATAATCAAATAAAAATTTTAAACCCAAATCCGGAATTTGGACAGAATGTAATGACTTCCCTTCCTATGATTATTGCCGAAGAGCTGGATGCCGATTGGCAAACCATTATTGTGGAAATGGGACCGCATGATAATATGAAATTAGGTCCGCAATTTACCGGCGGAAGTAATTCGGTAAGGATGTATTGGAAACCGCTTAGGGAAGCAGGTGCAGCTGCCAGACAAATGTTATTGAGCGCAGCAGCACAAACCTGGAATGTTCCAATGGAAGAACTAAGCACCAAAGATGGAATCATTCATCATGTTAAATCTGGCAAGAGCGGTAACTACGGACAATTTGCCACAAAGGCCGCCACCATTCCGGTACCCAAAGACGCAAAACTTAAGGAGATAAAGAATTTCAATGTTGTTCGTAACTCCAAAAAGAATGTAGAAGGACAGAAAATTGTAACAGGCAAACCGCTTTTTGGGATGGATTACAAACAGGAAGGCATGCTGATCGCCATGATTGAACATCCGCCTGCGTTTGGAATGAAATTAAAGTCATTTGATGCGTCAGAGACCTTGAAAATGCCCGGCATAACAGACGTTTTTAAACAGGAATTATATCCGGAGGATTTTGAACAGGGAGGATTTGACACCAGAACCTTTAATGATTTACTGGTGGTAGTTGGAAAATCTACCTGGGAGGTAATGAATGCCCGGAAGAAATTAAAAGTTACCTGGGAGCCTCGGGGAGATGCAAAAGATGTTTTTGGAGGCAGAGGAGGTAAAAGAGAAGTGATTGTTCCAGGCGCATTGGAAAGCACGGATGCCCAGCGAAAGAAAATGCAGGAACTCGCCAGTCAGCCTGCGCAGGAACTCAGAAAAGACGGAGATCCTGAAGCTGCATTCAAAAATGCCGCACAAATTATAGAACGCACTTATAACGCACCGTTCCTTGCGCATAATTGTATGGAGCCAATGAATTTCTTCGCGCATGTAACAGAGGACAAGGCTGTGCTGGCAGGCCCCTTACAGGCGCCCGGCTGGACGGAGCCGATGTTGTCTAAATTACTGGGACTGCCGCCGGAAAAAATTGAAATTCAAATGACCCGCATGGGTGGAGGTTTTGGCCGGAGGGCTTATGGCCATTATCTGGGAGAAGCGGCGCTGATTTCAAAAAAGACCAAAGCACCAATTAAGCTGATTTATTCAAGAGAGGATGATATGACCTATGGCATCTACCGACCCATGTATACAGCCACTTACAGGGCTGCCCTCGATGCCAATAAAAACCTGATCGGTTTTCATGTAAAGGGAGGCGGCATACCGGAACATCCTGTTCATGCTAATCGTTTCCCGGCAGGCGCCATCGATAATTATCTGGCGGAAGGCTGGTCTATTCCTTCTAATATTACCATCGGTGCATTCAGGGCCCCAAGATCTAATTTCAATGCAGCAGCTGAACAATCCTTTCTGGATGAACTGGCAGAAGCAATGGGTAAAGATCCGATTGATTTCAGACTGGAGTTATTGAAAAGAGCCAAAGAAAATCCGGTTGGCAAAAACAACGATTACAATCCGGACAGATACGCTTCAGTATTACAGTTGGTAAAAGAAAAATCGGGCTGGAACGGTGCTGAAAATAAAAAATACAGTCGGGGTGTAGCCGCTTATTTCTGTCACAATTCCTATGCAGCACATGTGATCGATTTTATTATAAAAGACGGAAAACCGGTAGTGGAACAGGTTTTCAGTGCAGTTGACTGTGGAATTGTTGTTAATCTGGATGCCGCTACCAATATGGTGCAGGGAGCAGTTGTTGATGGAATTGGCAATGCGCTGTACGGTGCATTAACACACAAGGAAGGTGCCGCTGAACAAAATAATTTTCATCGCTATAAAATCATCCGGATGAATGAGGCTCCTCAAAAAATAGAAGTTCATTTTGTACAGAATGATTTGGACCCAACCGGATTGGGAGAACCACCTTTTCCTCCGGTATTCGGAGCACTCGCCAATGCATTATACAAAGCTACCGGCAAACGGTATTATGATCAGCCCTATGGCCCGCAACTGAACCCACGCCGGGCTTTCTAAACCAATTTTTAAACACCATCATATTTCATCCATGATTTCTTTAACAATAAATAACAAACCTTACCAGCTGGATATCGATCCCAATACGCCGCTGTTATGGGTATTAAGAGACCACCTTGATCTGGTGGGTACAAAATTCGGTTGTGGTCTTGCACAATGTGGTGCCTGTACCGTGCATTTAAACGGGGAAGCCATACGTTCCTGTGTAACAAAAGTTAGTCGCGCTGAAGGACAAAAAGTGGTTACCATTGAAGGGCTTTCGGATACCGGTGAGCATCCGGTTCAAAAAGCCTGGCTGGAACTGGATGTGGCTCAATGCGGGTATTGCCAAACCGGCCAAATTATGTCGGCAGCCGTACTGCTCAATCAAAATAAAAATCCAACTGACAAAGACATCGATGCTGCCATGTCGGGAAATATCTGCCGTTGTGGAACCTATCTGAGAATTCGGGAAGCCATCCATCTCGCTGCGGAAATTCAACAAAAAAATGGATAAAATTACAGCCATGCCGAAAAAATCAATGACACTTATAACGGGATTCGTTTCACTCGTAGCATTAATGAGCTTTGCTTTAAAAAATGAAGCGGACTTTACAAAAGGAACGATCCATTCTGCAAAAAAAGACAGTATTGAATCGGTAAAGGCTTTTAAGGATGTTTATAAAGTATTAATGAGTCCGCGTTGCATGAACTGTCATCCTGCCGGGGATACTCCTTTACAGGGTGATGACAGTCATCCGCATTCCATGCTGCCTCAAAGAGGAAAAGATGGAAAAGGAATTTATACCATGAAATGTGCGAACTGTCATCAGGCCACCAATCTGGCCGGATTGAATATGCCACCAGGGCACCCTGACTGGCACCTGCCACCAGCAGATATGAAGATGGTTTTCGAAGGTAAAACACCGCAAGAATTGGCGAAACAACTGGTAAACCCCAATACAAACGGGAATAAAACACTGAAGCAATTACTGGAACATGCAGATGATGGGTTAGTAAAAGCCGGATGGAATCCCGGAGAAGGCAGAACCCTTCCTCCAATAAGTCACGCAGCATTTAAAAAAGCCTGGATAACCTGGATTGAAAATGGGGCATTTGCTCCATCTAAATAAAAACACAAAAATGAAAAACAAACCACTATTTCTTACAATAATAATATTGATTGCAAACACTTATTGTCAAGCCCAAAACAATTCTCAGCAGGAATTAATCAAACTATCAGCTGATAAATGGCAATGGATGGCAGACAAGAATGTGGAGAAACTCACCCCACTCTTCCATGATCAGTCAAAATTTGTTCACATGAGTGGTACCTGGAAAAAAGACCAGGAACTGGATATCATTAAAACCGGCAGCATCTGGTATAAAAAAGCCGATGTGCATGATGCAATAGCTGAAATTGCTGATGATGTAGCAGTAGTTTGGAGCCGGATAACATTAACTGCAGTTGTGAGGGGAACAGATGCAATAACAGAATTTACAGTAACGGAAGTATTTAAAAAACAGGCAGGCGAATGGAAATTATTGGCGATGACATTTAGTAGTGTAAGAGATACCCACAAAATTGTTCATTAACAATTCTCCTGGAATAAATCTGCAATATTGGTAGATAAACCCATAATTGGTATACAGACTGATTAGTGAATTGTTATGACCTTTGCATTAGATAATTAATAATACAATGCAACATATACAGTTAAACAATGGAGTCGAGATGCCAATTTTGGGTTTCGGAGTGTTTCAGATGAATGATCTTTCAGAATGTGAAAAAAGCGTACTGGATGCCATTCATACAGGCTATCGCCTTATAGATACCGCCGCATCCTACGGAAATGAAGAAGCAGTAGGGAATGCAATAAAAAAAAGCGGAGTTTCAAGAAAAGAGTTGTTTCTAACTACAAAAGTCTGGATTCAGTCGAATGGATATGAGGGAACAAAAATAGCATTCGAAAATTCACTCAAAAAACTACAGACAGACTACCTTGATTTATACCTGATTCATCAGCCATTTGGAGATGTTTATGGAACTTGGAGAGCAATGCAGGAATTGTATAAGGAAGGTAAAATAAGAGCTATAGGCGTTAGTAATTTCCAGCCCGACAGATTAATTGATCTGATCACTCATAATGAGGTAGTTCCTGCTGTAAATCAAATTGAAACGCATCCTTTCCATCAACAAATTGAAACGCAGCAATTCCTTAAAGAAAACAACGTTCAAATCCAATCCTGGGGCCCATTTGCTGAAGGCAAAAATGATATATTCAGTAACGAGGTATTGTTGTCAATTGGAAAAAAACACAATAAATCAATTGCACAGGTAATTCTTAGATGGCTAACGCAAAGAAGTATAATAGCCATTCCAAAATCAGTTCAAAAAAAACGGATTGAAGAAAATTTCAACATTTTTGATTTTGAACTAAGTCAGGAAGAAATGAATTTGATTACAACCCTCGATACAAATAAAAGCTACTTTTTTGACCATCGTGATCCTTCCGTTGTAAAATGGCTTGGACAATACAAAGCTGGTTAATAACATTATCTGAAAGAATTTATCAAATGAAACATAACGTATTTTATATACTGGCAGGGATAACTATGTGCCTATTGATTACCGCTTGTAATCCACCTGATCAAAAAGCTACTGGCAATTCAATCGTTTTAGCTGATCAGGGAAGTTTTGCAATTGGTGGTACAATTGTTAAAAGTGCGGGTACGTTCGACCCTGTAAACCATGGCGCCTTCAACCCTTCAAATCAGGCAACTGAAGGCCAAACCCTTCACGGAGATCATGCTTATGTTTTTTATCAGATTCCTAAAACTCCTCGGCAATTACCCTTAGTATTCTGGCATGGTTACGGACAATCTGCTAAAACATGGGAAACCACGCCTGATGGAAGAGATGGATTTCAAACAATCTTTCTCAGAAAAAATTTTCCGGTTTATCTACTTGATCAGCCAGGAAGAGGCAGAGCTGCACGAAGAAGTCTTCCTATAACAATTCCAGCCGCAACAGATGAGCAATTATGGTTTGGAATTTTCCGTATGGGCACTGATACCACATTTTACCCGGGTGTACAATTCTCAAAAGATCCGGAAGCACTGAATCAGTTTTATCGGCAGATGGTTCCAAATACAGGTCCATTTGATGCAACAGTAAATATAGCAGCAGTTTCAGCGCTCTTTGACAAAATAGGAAAAGGAATTCTGGTTACACACTCTCACAGTGGAGGGCAGGGTTGGTCAACTGCCATTAAAAACAGGAATATCAAAGCTATCGTTGCTTATGAACCCGGCAGTGGTTTTGTATTTCCTAACCAGGAACTGCCAGACTCCATACCTTATCTGGGGGGCGTATTAAGAGCATCAGGCGTTCCGGAGGCTGATTTCCTCCAGTTAACAAAAATTCCCATAATCATTTATTATGGTGACTACATCCCTACTGAACCAACTCAAAATCCGGGACAGGAGCAATGGCGGGCTGCTCTTTCCATGGCCAAATTATGGCGGGATGCTGTTAATAAAAAAGGAGGTGATGTAACACTTGTTTATCTCCCCGATATTGGGATCAAAGGCAATACGCATTTTCCTATGTCAGATTTGAATAATGAAGCAATCGCTGATCTGATGTTTAATTGGATAAAGGAAAAAGGACTTGAAAAATAAAATCATGAAGCATAGAATAAAAATATTACCGCTCCTGTTGGTACTTATTACCAGCTTACAAGCAACACTATATGCACAGAAAAACAGTACGATGAAAACTGATCTTACTCCACAGCAACAACAGCTGATTTCTATAGCAGCTTTAACTGCAAAAGGCGATCTGGTAAAACTGCAGTCTGCTTTGAATGACGGATTGAATGCAGGGTTAACCATTAATCAAATTAAAGAGGCGCAGGTACATCTGTATGCCTATTGTGGCTTCCCCAGGAGTATTCGCGGGTTGCAAACATTTATGCAGGTATTGGAAGACAGAAAAGCAAGACAAATAAAAGATATTGTAGGTCCGCAAGCTTCTCCAATAAAAAATAACAGCAACAAATATGAGCGGGGCAAAGCTATTTTGGAGAAACTTACAGGAGTTCAGCAATCCGCAACCGCAACAGGATACAACGCCTTTGCGCCGGTTATTGACAGCTTTCTGAAAGAACATTTGTTCGCCGACATTTTTGAACGGGATGTATTAACCTTTTCAGAAAGAGAGCTGGTGACTATTTCCGTGTTGGGCAGTATCGGAAATGCTGAACCAATGCTGCGCAGCCATCTGGCTATTTGTTTGAACACTGGATTAACACCAGATCAACTTAAGCAGTTTATACATACACTTCAGTCCGCAGTTGGAAACAGTGCTGCCGATGAAGCGCAGTCTGTTTTGGACGAGGTATTAAAAATTAAGGTAGAGAGTCCATTTTCACTTGTGTATGCGGGTGCCATCAAAGAAAATCAGAAAGGCAAGGTGAATATCCATCCGGTCAGGTATAAAATAAAGGACCTATCCATAGTTGCCAATGTATACACACCTCCTGCATACAATACCAATGCATCTTATCCAACCATTGTAATTGCACATCCAAATGGCGGGGTAAAAGAACAGGTAGCAGGATTATATGCACAGCGCCTGGCTGAACTTGGCTTTATAACCATTACTGCAGATGCTGCATACCAGGGCGGAAGTGGAGGTACTCCAAGGTATACTGATAAACCTGCTAATCGGATTGAAGACATTCATGCTATGGCAGATTTTATTTCAACTTTTGCAGGCGTTGATACAGCAAGGATCGCATTATTGGGAATCTGTGGTGGAGGTGGTTATTCTTTAAAAGCAGCGCAGTCAGACAAACGGTTCAAAGTAGTTGTTACGCTAAGCATGTTTAATTCTGGTCTGGTAAGACGTAATGGCTTTATGGACTCTCAACTTTCCACCATCCAGGAAAGAATAAAGCAGGCATCCGATGCCAGAAAAAAAGAAGCAGCAACCGGAGAAGTGTTGTATGCAAATAATAGCACTGTTCCATTAACGGAAGAACAGATTTCAAAACTTCCTTTTGATTTGTACAGAGAAGGCTATATCTACTATAATAAAACACATGCACATAAAAACTCCAGTGCAAAATATACCCTTAGTAGTCTCATGGAATTAATGACGTTTGATGCCAATTCCAATATGGATTTATTGAATCAGCCATTACTTATGATTGCAGGGAATAAGGCAGACACTTATTACATGACGGAGGCAGCTTTTAAAAATGCCATCAATTCAAAGGAAAAAGAGCTATTTAAGATTGATGGAGCAACGCATATTGAAACCTACTGGAAACCCGAATATGTTTCACAGGCAGTTAGCAAGATCAACGAATTCATTGTAAGAGAACTCAACTAATTGAATATGAAAATTGTCAATTCTTTATTAAGCATAGCATTCCTCATGACTGCTTATTCCTGCAATCTGACTGACGTGAATCCGGATGCTCAAAAGGATCAAATTGCATCAAATCCATTTCCAAAAGGAAATAAAATTACGAATTCGAATTTTACAGGTACAGCCTACCTGCAGCCGCTAATTGGAGCAGACAGTCTGAATAAAAATTCTGTGGGTAATGTAAGTTTTGAACCAGGAGCAAGAACCAACTGGCATATACATCCGGCGGGTCAAATAATACTTGTTCTGGAAGGCGTTGGTTATTACCAGGAAAAAGGTGGTCCGAAAAGAATGCTGCGTAAGGGAGATGCCATAAAATGCCCTCCAGATATTGCCCATTGGCATGGCGCCAGCATTGACTCCTCCTTTGTGCAAATAGCAATTACCGGTCGTGAAAAAGGTGAGCCGATCTGGCTGGAGCCGGTGACAGAAGAAGCATATAGGAAGTGAGAAGTTAGAAGTGGGAAGTTAGAAGTTAGGGGTGAGAGGTGAAATGTGAAAGGTGAATGGAAATATTGGTGGAGGCGATGGTATGGCGGTGTCCTTTAGGGGGACAAAAACTGATTTTTGTGCCCACCTGACGGATATTGAGGCCATTCTTTCTCAGCACACCTAACATGTCTTCCAATGAGGCCTGGTAGCAAATATTTGTTTTTATGCTTTTATTCGGCACACAGTTAAGATTTTCGAAGGTAAGTCCATACCATCTTCCCATCTCCTCTACAAAATGCACCATATTAATTCCGGTATACACCCGCTTTTCATATTGCCAGGTTAGTATTTGTGAAATATTCTGATTGGGGAAATACACCATACTTTTTGCCTGCATCACTACATCGTTTTCACCGTTAACCAATTGACTGGAGGTATCTCCATGCATAAGTAATGCTCCTTTTTCCAATGCTACTATGGTCCGAAGTTTTCCGGTCGACAAATTAAAGCGCGCATTCAGGGCTTTTACCGTTCCATGGATTGTTGTTATGATCAGGGAATCTGTTCGGCTGCCGGGAATATCAAAAAAAGCTTCTCCTTCCAAATCCACCCGATTGTCGGTTTTGAAAGCTGAAGAGATTTTAATTTGTGAGGTTGCATTTAACCGAATGCGCGTGCCATCCGGAAGAACCACCTGGTATTGTTGTCCGGCAGTTGTACGGATGATTTGGGAATGGAGTGAACGTTTCTCTTCTGAGCCGGGTTTGCCGATATATGTTGACTTAAGCAGGCCATCCTCTGGTTGAAACCATTCAATGGATCCGATCGTTTTTGAATGGCCGGTAAAACTGCGGTTCACCTCGAGTTGTTTACTATAATCAGCTTCAATTATGCAATAAAATTGTGCAGTTGATAAAATCGAATTTCCATCTACTCCCTCACAGGCTATTTCCCTGTTTTGCGAGTTATAATACCAATACCCCAATCCCGCTATCAGCAGGAGTGGAAGAAGAATGACAGCGGCGATTCGAAGGCTGTATTCGTACCATGCTGTTGGCTTGTAAAATACGTCATCAATAGTTGGATTCCAGTTCCGCAGGTTTTTGCCAAGTATTTGCGGATCAGTTTCCATCAGCGCTTCTTTCATCATCTTCAACAGTTCTTCTTCATCATATAGTTTCCAGGCAGCTCTCAGTTGAATAATTTCAGAAGGTGAAGCTATTCCTTCGAAATATTTTTTGATGAGTTCCTGAACATAGTTCGGTTGGTGAATCATCTTACTTGATTTGTACGATTAGATAAACAGGTTGAAGAAACTATCTTTTAAATAGCTACGGATTTTCTTAAGTGAACTACTGAGTTGATTTCGAACCGTGTTCTCAGACACATTCAGTCGTGCCGCAATTTCACTGGTTGAACAGCCCTGCTGTTTACTAAGATGGAAAACGAGTTGTTCATGGGGTGTCAATAATTCAACGGCTTTTTCCACGCGTCTTTCCAGTTCTTTTGCTTCCAATTCCAGTTCACCATTCAATTTGGTATGGGGTGGAATTGATAAGGAATCCAGTGGACTGAAAATGAATCTTTTTTCAGCACGTAGTTTATTACAAACTTTATTATGTGCGATCCGGAACATCCATCTAAGAGGATCTTCTTTCTCCGCTACTTCCATTCGCTGTTCCCACACCGCATACATAGTATCCAAAAATGCTTCCTTAATCAACTCTTCCTTTCCGGTAAATTTTCTAAAATAACAGAGCAGGCTGAACTTATAACGATTCATAAGATCGCTCAATGCCTGCTGTTGATTTTCAGTCAATTGCTGAAACAATTCAGTATCGGTATAATAATTATCAGACGACATAAGATAAGGTGCAATAAGCGGGAACGAACTTTTTTTTAAAAAAGTTGCGTTTTCTATAGTACAAAATTCAAATTGGGGGTAGTATATAGCAGAAGGGAGAAAGAATACCATTAAAACTACAAAAAAATAAATACAACGTAAACATTTATCCATATGAAAAAGGGAATTATTCTTGAAATCAGCGGTGCCCTGCTGGTACTGTTATTCGTATACACTGCGCTGAGCAAATTGCTTCACCAGGAGGTTTTTATTGCAGCGATGGAACAGGCTGTTTGGCTGAGGCCCTATGCAAAAACAATCGCTTTTCTCCTACCCTTGTCAGAACTACTAATTGCCGGTTTATTACTTATTCCGGCCATAAAAAGGAGTGGATTTTGGTTATCCTTTGTATTTCTTGTAACGGTAACCGTTTATCTCGGTTGGATGCTGCTTTTTTCGCCCGATCTGCCCTGTAATTGCGGAGGTGTTTTGGAAAATTTGAGTTGGCGGCAGCATGTAGTATTCAACCTGTTTTTTATCGGGCTCTCCATCATAGGGATCAGATTGCAATCATAGTCCGTTTTTATTTATTAATTAATCGTAGAGTTTTTGTTGCTTTTTGAGTTATAAAAGCATCCCAAATTATGATCAGAAAATATTTCAGTGGTTTATTGGCCGCCTTCCTGGCCATTACCATGGTTGCCTTTACTCCATCGGAGAAGGAACCGGAACGTCAAACTACATCCACATTTTATTATGTCCCTCCTGAAGAAGGCGACTATTCTCTGCAATCAGTCGAAACAGAAAGCAATTGGAAAATTGCTCCATTGGAAATGCCGACATGTGATGGAGACAATAAGGCTTGCAGTATTGAAGTTGATAATGATGATACCAATGGAAGCGGAAGCCTTAGAACATTGGCATTTGAATTGGAAGCAATTCCAGGAAGCGGATCAATAGCGGACCATGTCCCTGATGTGATCAACACAACAGAGATTCTTAGCAAAGTGGATAAAGATTAAACAGCAAGAGCCTGTTCCAAAAGGGCAGGCTCTTTCATACTGTTTATAGCATCCGTTAATTCTGCGGCATACCTGTTAAACGAATAACATCATCCGGAAGTGGCAGAGCAAAACGATTATCATTAGGTGGCATTTTATATTCCTGACCATCCAATATTCTTATAAGGTTGATTTCTGACCCCAGCCTATTAAGTCGTTTGATATCCATCCATCGCAATCCCCGCATAGTCAATTCTTTCCTACGTTCAAGCAGTACAATATTCAACGCTTCTTCCTGACTTTCAGCTGTAAGAGGAATAAAACTGCCGGAAACCCAACGATGTATCAATAAATGATTCAGATCATTCATAGCTTCTGAAACACGTCCCATCCTGGCATTTGCCTCTGATCTAATTAGTAATATTTCAGAAGTAGATATGCCATTGAAAAACAAATTCAGATTGGAGGTATAATGCCCTTTAAAACTGTAATAATTTCCATTTTTAAAGAAGAAACATATTTTTCTTAAATCATCCGGGGCGTAAGTATCATACAACGCCGTATCCTGAAAGGAATTTCTGGATAGTTTGATTGCATAATTTGCCGACTGAGCCGTATAAAAAACAATCTCTTTATTGAATCGTTGAAAGGGTGTAGTTGAAACTTTATTTACCTCTGTACTGTTATAATCCAACAGATCGGATTTGAACTCCAGACAAAGATTGGCATATTTATATGCACTATCGTATTGATTCATAGATAAATAACATCTTGAAAGCGCTCCATAAGCAGCAGGCTTGGAAGGCCGGGAGGGATGAAGAGAAACAACTGGAAGATAATAACTGGCTTCCATAAGATCTTCAATCACCTGCTTATATGATTCTCGTACGGATGACCGTACTGAAGGTATATTGAAATCCGAATTTAAACGAAGTACAATCCCCAAATCTGCATCTGCGGTTGCAGAATCATAGGATTTTGCATATTCCCAAAGCAGCCATAAAAAATAGTATCCCCGGTAAAAATGAGCCGACCCTTTAATATTACTCCACTCACTCATAGTTGTGCCATTTTTCGGAATTTCGTCCAGTTGTTCCATACAATAATTAGCATAATAAACAGCATTGTACGCAGCCCCCCAATCATTCCCTGATGAGTAAGGTGGTATTTGCCAGATATAAACCTGACGATGAAACTCCGGTTGTGCATTAAACTTTTCTGTTGTTAGAAATATATCATCTACGCAGGCCTGAGAAAAAGCCGGAGCTTTATTATTCATTATTAAGTCATTATCCAGCAATGCCTGTAAATCATATAAGGATGTTGGAACAACCAGACTTTTATCAGATTTAACATCAAGGTATTTTTTACAGAAAGAAAATGATACAGATAGTATCAGAATCAGGAGCCAACTATATTTATATAATCTATTCATTGAGTTTTTTTTTGAAATGGAGAATAGGTTAAAAATTCACCCGCAATCCAACGGTTAGGTTTTTTGAAGGAGGCAGCGATAATGGATAGTCAGGATCTAATCCTTCTTTATTAGACCTCCAAAGAATTCCAAGATTAGCAGCAATAAGATATAGCTGAGCATCCTTAAGGAATTTTATCGAATTTCCAGAACTCCCAAATGTATAGCTGAGATTGATAAATTGAAGACGGATATGGTCCCCTTTCAAAATATTCACTTCCGAAAAATTATAAAAACTCTCCCGATTACTTACTACAGGATATCTAATGGCAGGAACGTTGGTAAATTTTTCATCACCAGGCTGTTGCCATCTTTTTTCATATGCATTGGTAGCTGTTCCGGAAAATAGCTGGCCATAGTTAAAAATGTTTCTTTTAAAATAATACCCAAATCGATAGGCAAGACTCACGGATAATGAAAATTGTTTATAGGAGAACCTATTTATCCAGGAACCAAATACAGGAGGACTTGAAGTTCCAACATAAAGCACATTCCCTTCCACTCCTTTTTCCCCGGCCTCCTGAGCTATTGCCAAATAATTAGTACTTAATTCTCCATTTACATATCCTTGTGGATCTCCGTTGGCATCCAGTCCACCCCATTTATATGCAGCAATGCTATACAAAGGCTTCCCTACATATGGGGCAATCGCAGTTCCTCTACCGAATAGGGCGCCAATACTGGCCGCTGATTGACCAAAATAGCGGGTAGTTTTGTTGGTAACATAGCTAAAAATAAGGTTACTGTTCCACCTGAATGGACCCTCAAGTAGGAGGGCATTTAAGTTCAGATCCCATCCCTGACCTTTTATATTGGCAATATTTCGGGTTAACTGATTACCAATTCCGGTGGTTGTATAATCATAGGGTTCTGTTCCATATAGATCTGTTCCCTTTTTAATGAAATATTCAATTGAACCGGAAATTCTGTTTTTTCGAAATGCAAAATCAAGGCCCCAATTGAGCATCCCTACCTGCTCCCATCGAAGACTTGGATTATTTACCGTGTTAATGCGAACATAAGGGAGACCAATGGTTGATGCATTGTAATATCTTCCGGATGCTACTGCCGAACGGCTAAGGTCTACATTACCACTATGCCCATAACTCATCCGGAATTTGAGCGATGGCAACAGATCCCATTTATAAAAATTCTCTTTCGAGATGGCCCATGCAGCACCAACTGACCAGAGTGGTTTCCATCGATCATTGGTACTAACACCAAAGACATTAGCACCATCCTTTCGAGCGCTTGCTGAAAAACTGTACCGGTTCCGAAAAGTATAGGAAGCATTGCCATACAAACTTACAAATCGATTGATGGAAGCCTTGTTGGACCGCAATCCATTCAAACCTTCAGCAGATCCAGTTAAGATAGTTGGATATGTATTTAGATAATCCATCTGATTGGTAGTCAGCAGTTCAGGATTATAGCCATATTGGGTTCCACCTTCAGCAGAATTCCTTGCTTCCCGAAACTCCATTCCGGCAATTGCAGCAATTTCATGGTCCTTCCATTGCTTAAGAAGATTTAATTGTGAGCGAAGCGTTTGCGAACGAACCATCCCTAAATTAACCGTTCGCATACCACCAAGGGGAACAATTCTAGTTAGCTCACCCGTAAGCGGATCCACCTGTGTAAACTGATTGATCATTGTGCGGGCTTCAAAACTTTCCTGCCTGGCAAGCTGTTCACTATGGTATTGCTGATCCTGATATTGGTATTTAAGATCGATATTCAGCCAGTTGGTAAATTTATAACGGAGACCAGCAGCGGCGAACAATTCCTGTCTGTTATCAACGGTACGGTTATAGCGATAATCTTCAAGTGGCACATAATCCCAGTTCAACAATTTCCCTCCGCCAAGGGTATCGGTATGGGAACTGCGGTAGTCGCGATCAACAGCCATTGGTTCCCCCTGTGCATTGACCAACTGCAAATAAGGAATCGTTCGTCCGCCAATTTTATACATATCATAACCGGGCGCTCCCGAAACATCTCTACCATTTGTTAAATAAACATTGAAATCCAATTCCAGATTTTTAACAGGGCGGAAACTATTGCCAAACTGCAGATTGATTCTTCTTGAAGTAGCATGAAGATCGCTGATCGATTTATCAAAAGCGGCAGAAAAGGTATACGCATGCGCATTGGAACCTCCTCGGAAATTGATGGCATATTGCTGCGTTACCCCTTCCCGATACAGATAGCGATTGAACTGATCACGAGCATCAATAGATTTCAATGCATCAATCTGTGTAGCTGAATCTTCTGCTGAAAGTAGCCCCCTTCTTCTTAGGTCAAAAATTTCAATAGCAGGTGAAAGGGGCTGATACTTGGTTGATATGATATTATTGAAATAGCCTTTACCAAATAAAAATGCTTCTTCATTGATATAATCTGCAGAATTCATATAGGGAAGCTTTTGAAGTGCAGGTTTCTCCGTTAGAATGAGATTAGAATTAAAACTGACCTGAAGAGGTTGCCCGAAACGGCCTCTTTTTGTGGTTATTACGATTACACCATTCCCTGCTCTCGCACCCCAGATTGAACTTGCAGCAGCATCTTTGAGCACGGTAATCTGTTCCACATCATTGGGGTTAATATTATTGATATTACCTTCATAGATATACCCATCCAATACCACCAATGGATCTAAGGCTCCTTCTAATGAACTTACACCCCGGATGCTAATACCCAGCTTTCCCTGATCTCCGTTATCCTTTCCAATGTCAAACAGTAATCCGCTTGTAATTCCATCCAATCGTTTCAGGATATTGGTACCTGCCTGCATATTCAGGGCTTCTTTATTGAGTTTAACAAAAGATCCGGTGATGCGTTCTTTTGGAATATCCTCATAACCACTACTTACTACCTCCACCTCCTCCAACGAGTTTTCTGATGCAATTAATTGGACCGCCAAAAAAACTGCAGGATCTTTTATAACTAATCGGGATTTCAGGTACCCTACATAACTGATTTCAATTGAATCACCAGATTGTACCCCCGTCAACCGAAAATTACCATTGATACCTGACTGAACAGATTGCCTGTTACGTTTAAGCAGTACAGTAGCGCTATTAACAGGCTCACCGGAAACAGTCTGAATCTTTCCCTGTAACAATTGGCCCTGACAGAAAGCAGGACTTGTATACAACATAAAGAAGAATATAAAATACAAAAATCTCATATAGTTAGCGTTTATCGGTTATGGTAAAAAAAAGAAGCGGCCGTTTGGATTGGTAAATCAGAATACCCCGTTGTCGAAGCACGCGGAGCGCATCTTTGAGTGTTAGTTGCTGGAAATTTTCAGGTAATTCTACTTGCATATTTCCAGTATAATTAGTTTCATTGATCAAATTAAATCCTTCAAATTCAGGAGCCTTACTTAGTACTTTCATAAGCTCAGTAACAGTCTTTCCGCTTCCAAAACTGGAAGCCTCCAACTTCACCTCTTTTAATATTAGGCAGGGAGCTAAACGAGTAGAGCTGTCCACACGTATTCCCCAGAATCTTTGCAGATCAGCTCGAATGGCAGTCTTTACTTCATCAACAGTAGAAGGAGGTAATACAAGATCATAACATATTGCATTTTTATAGCGTAAGCTTACATCGAAGGTTTCTGTATCAAATAATTCCGGCCTGGAAAAATCCCATCGCACCTGATTGGAGGGTAGAGAAAAAAGCTCCGGATACGCACTCCGCAAAAGCAATCTGGGAGCAATATTGAATTTGAAAATTCGGGTAATCAGTTTTTCAGGTGTAAGTTGCTTACCAGATCTGCCAATCCCAATGCCTTCTACATAACCCGTTAAGAGAGAGCGGTATTGAAAATTTGAACTTGGGGTACCATTGTCCCCTACCCCCAAGGGTATGGATTTATCAAAATCGAGCAGATCTTTTTTGGTATGCAGGGCACGGGATTCACCCTCTTTTAATTTTCGAATATTCTCCACCGTTACTTCATCTGCCCTGGTTATGGCAGCTACTTTATTCTCCGAATTGATCCAGACATAATGCGGCACTGAATTATGCGGAAAGTATTCTCCCAGGAGGGATTGATTAATACTATACGGAAGATTAACCTCTTCTCCTTTGGACGCTCTTTTTTCTAAGGTTTTCTCTACCTTTTCTTTCGTATCAGCCGCATAGGAATTGACCAGAAAAATCTGGATACTGTCTCCAAATTCCTGCTGAATTTGCTGCAGTTTCGGAAAAGCTTCAATACAGGAACCACACCAGGTACTCCAGAAATCCAGTAATATCAGCTTGCCCTTTAATTCGGATAAATGGATTGTAGAAACGGGGTAATTTTCAAGATTGGTGAGTTGTAAATGAGCAGGAATGGGATCACCGATCGTGAGCGGTTGTACCATCGAAGCAGAGTTTTGGCAATAGCCGTTCAGTACCGGACATAACACGACCAGTATGCAGAAAAGCAGGCATCTCATTGCAGTAATAGTTTGGTTAATAGCAGTAAATCAAAAAAACACCCGGCAGGCTAAGGGGCCACAACAAGAGAAAACCCCCGCCGCCGGATAAGTTGGCGCGGTGCTTACACAGGGTTCTTGGGCTTCCTGACCCAATTCGTCTGAATTAAGTAAAGCTGACGATGCGTTTGTAAAAGAAAGGACCTCCTTATAAAAGCAGTTGGCATGGTGGCAGTTCTGAAATGTAAAACTACAAAATAAAATCAATAAATAATCCATTTAGGATATTTTATTTTCCCTATTGTTCTTTTTAAATTCATTTAGTACAATATAAGGCGTAATTTTGTAGATGATTTTTAGCTTTCTGCTCTAAAACTTAGAGAAAATTGAAAGATCAAAGGTATTTCGCCATAAAATCTTTAATTGAAGCGAAACGGATAAGTAGTCTGGAAGAAGTTTTTAAGATAATTCCTTTGTCGGTAGTGCGGGTTGACATGAATGCTAACTATTCCACACTTCGGAAAAGGATCTATACCGGAGAAACACTTACACTAAAAGATTTTAGACTGATGGGGGAACTGTTTGAAGTGGACCCTTCGGAAATCTTACATCTTGCCCTGAATGATGTAAAAAGGAAAGAGGCCGTTAAGCCGGCCTCCAAAAAATCCAAACCAAGATCCTGATCTTATTTTTTATTGACTATCTCAACCAACGGTTGTCCAATATTCCCATTCGGCTCCTGAACATGCAATAAAGCAGCTACTGTTGGCGCTACATCCGTCATATGCACCACCCGGTTGGATGATCCGGGATCAATCCCCCATCCCATCCATACCAATGGGATATGTGAATCATAAGGATGCCAGTTACCATGCGTGGTACCCCTGGATCTCGGTCCACCACTGTATAATTGAGGATCCAGCACAAACTGGATCGAACCACTTCTTTTGTGATTGTATCCATTTACAATCCGCTCTCTTAATAACTGCGGAATAGCTGCATTACCTGCAGCTTCCATCGATGTTACAAAAGAGATTCCTTCCCGTTGTTGCAGATAAGGAACGGCTATCGCGATCAGCTCCTGCTCATTCAGTGTTTTTTCTGCAATTCGTTTCTTATTAAAATGAACCTGATAATTCGACAAACTGATTACCAGTGAATCAATTCCCGTTTTCTTCTTCAACAATTCATTCAGCCCCCGTTGCGTTGCCCTTGAATCAAAATAACCGGCATTGGCTTTTCTATCGAGCATAAACTGCGGATTATGTGCTGCACCATGGTCTGCGCTCAGAAAAACCGTGTACTGCCCCTTTCCGATTGTCTTATCGAGATACGAGAAAAATGCCGATAAATCCTTATCCAACCGTAAATAATTATCTTCTATTTCAATCGCATTCAGGGCAAACTGGTGACCGATATAATCAGGAGAAGATAAACTGAGTGCAAGAAAATCTGTTGCACCGGCGGGGTTCTTTCCCAATGCCTCCTTCTGTATGGCTTCTATGGCAAAATTTAGGGTGAAAGTATTTCCATAAGGCGTTGAACGAATTAATCCCAATCCGTTTTCTTTCATTAGCCTGGACGTAAGCACCGGCATAACAGGTGCATCCGTACCCCTGAATTTATTTTCATAGTCATTATTGTCTTCAATACTTTGCTTGTACGTATTAATAGGATATAGTGTATGCCAATCCTGCTGCAGCAATTTTTCCGGTTGCTTTAATGCATTAAACTTGTTAACCCATTCTGGCAGTTCCTTCATATAAAAACTACTGGAAATAAAACTACCGGTTTCGCCATCATACCAATAGGCAGCATTTGCAAAATGTCCGGCAGGCAGAATCGAGGAACGATCCTTTAATGCGATGCCTATCACTTTTGATTTGAAATTCGTCGCAAGCCGCAGCTCATCTGTTATGGTACTGGTGAGCATATTCTGTGGCGACATTTTTCCGCTGTTATTCGCAGCTCCCACAGTAGTTACCGTTTCATCCGAAGTACAATAGGTTTCTTCGCCCGTAGCCTGCGTAATCCAATCGTTTCCGGCTATCCCATGAATTGCAGGTACACTGCCGGTATAAAGCGTTGCATGGCCAATTGCCGTATAGGTTGGAATATAATTGATATAGGTATTCTCAAAAGAAAATCCTTCTTTCAATAATCGCTTAAAGCCGCCGCTTTCATACCTGTCGAAATACCGGTACAAATAATCATAGCGCATCTGATCAACCACTATTCCAACCACCAGTTTGGGGCGTGCAATTTTTTCCTGTACCGTTTGTGAAAAACCGCTTAATGAGCATACAGACAACGAAAGACTTAGGAAGTATTTAAACTTTTTCATATAAGTGAAATCAAATTCAGTTGAGTTGTCAAAATAAGCAATTATCCTTCCCCCACCCATTGTTAATTTCATTTTATATTGCGCTATGGATTCCATCTGGGAACTTGCTTCCTTATTATTACCAGCTGATGATATTCCGATGCCAACACAGGATAGTAACCGGCATCGCATTGTTGTGCTGAAACAATTCCGCTTTAACAAAGCTCTCTGTATCGAACTTTATGATGCACCTGTTACCAAAACGGGTAAAATCCGCAATCCGTTAACTTCGATAAGTGCAACGGATGCCTCTCTGCAATCCGGTAACAATATCGACGCCATTCGCTTCTATGCAGCCATCAGCCGTTTTCAACTGAACCCGATTCAGGAATTGACAACCGCAGATTTACGTGCGCTTCGACTCATCATCAGGAACCCGCTGACATTGCATTTCTTTTACCACAATCCGGAATTTTCTGAAAATGTGAGTGCAGGTTCGCTTATTGAAATAGCAGTAGGCAGTATCCTGGAAGATTTTACCCTCCAGCTTTATAAGCAGGAATCCTTTTATCGGCTGATTCCGGAACTCCGGATCGGACAGCAAAAATTACACCCCAGGGAGCTACCCCTCAAATACGGCGTGTTTGTACAACATGCCAATCAATTCTGGCTGCTCGCCAATCTAACCATCATAAAACTACTGCAGTTTTTTTCTACCCGTTCTCACCTCGAAATCCACGAATCACAGTTTGCCAGTCTGGAAGAAAATTTACTTTCGCAACTGGAAAATAAAATAAGTATTGTTCGCAACTATATTGAACCTACGGATCCTGTTGAATTAGCAGCCTCCGGCTGGCAGGGTGCAACTGAACAACTAATTTACCTGTCCGATCTTGGACAATATATAAGCATTCAACCAATGATGCGCTATGGCAACATGGAAGTACCCCTGCGCAGTAAAAAAATGGTTTACCTGCCCGATAGTAAAGGCAGACTGCTAGCCCTGCATCGTAATGATGGGGCAGAAAATAACTTCCTCTCCATGGTGCTGAAACAACATCCGCATTTCATGGAGCAACTGGAAAATGAATTGCCTTATTTCTACCTGCACCGCGATCGCTTTCTGGATGAAGACTGGTTCCTGGAAGTTTTTGCACAATGGAGGGCTGCAGGCATTTCCATTTTTGGGTTTAATCAATTGAAGGAAAATAAAAAAAGCGCACACAAGGGAAACATTACCGTGCGGGTTGTATCCGGATTCAACTGGTTCAATGTTAAGATCAATGCCAAATACGGTGATCAACAGGCATCATTGCCACAGCTCCAAAAAGCCATTCGCAATAAAAGCAAGTATGTTCAACTGGATGATGGCAGTTTGGGATTGCTGCCGGAAGAATGGATTGAACGCATGGCAACGTTTTTCTTTGGCGCCTCCATTATGGGAGAGGACCTCGTAATTCCCGGCACCCAGTTTGAAACTATTAGCAGCCAGTTTACAGCAGACGAACTGGATCAGGAAGTTCTACAAAAAATCAGTAACTACCGGTCACGATTAACCGATATCAGGTCCATTGATCCAATCCCAGTACCGGCAACGCTGAAAACAGAGCTTCGTCGCTACCAACAGGAAGGCCTGAACTGGTTGCACTTCCTGCATGAACATGAATTCGGTGGTGTTCTGGCAGATGATATGGGGCTTGGCAAAACCGTGCAGGTGATCGCCTTTCTATTACTATTGAAAGAGAAAAACTATAGCTCCACCCACCTGCTGATTGTACCCACTTCTCTCCTCTTTAACTGGCAGGTGGAACTGGAGCGGTTTGCGCCAACCCTAAAATGCCTGACCCTGCATGGTTCCAATCGCAGTAAAAACACGGATCTATTTGAACAATATGATATCATACTCACCTCTTATGGCACGCTTTTAACGGATATCACTTACCTGCGCAGGTTCCAATTCAGTTATCTGTTACTGGATGAATCGCAGCAGATCAAAAACCCCGACTCACAACGCTACCAGGCGGTACAGATGCTGAAAAGTAACAATCGCTTAGCCATCACCGGTACCCCCTTCGAAAACAATACCATGGATCTGTATGCGCAGTTTTCAGTTGTTTGTCCGGGTTTGCTGGGAAACAAAAAATACTTCCAGGATATCTACTCCACTCCCATCGACCGCTTTGAAAACCGCCAGCGCTCAGAAGAGCTGCAACAGAAAATCAGACCCTTCCTCCTTCGCCGCACCAAGCAGGAAGTGATGCAGGAACTGCCCGATAAAATTGAACAGATCCTGTATTGCCCGATGGGAGAAGCACAGCGTGCTGTGTACAATGCCTACGAAAAAGACCTGCGGGATTACCTGGAAGACAAACTGGAAGATGATATCCTGCGCAATTCCATTCATGTATTACGCGGCTTAACGCAGCTCCGGCAGATTTGTGATGATCCACGTCTATTGCAGGCTGATCAGTTGCAGGGAGAAGGGTCTTCAAAAATTCAGGTGCTGATCGAGCAGGTGCAGACCAAATCCCCCCGGCATAAAATCCTGATATTTTCTCAGTTTGTATCCATGCTCGACCTGATTGCAATTGAATTGAATAAGCTGGGCATCGTATATGAAACACTCACCGGTGCAACTAAAAACAGGCAGGCAGCGGTGGATCGTTTTCAGCAGGATCCGGAAGTGCGGGTCTTTCTTTTAAGTCTGAAGGCGGGCGGTGTTGGACTTAATCTGACAGCAGCCAGTTATGTGTACCTGGTCGATCCCTGGTGGAATCCGGCTGTGGAGGATCAGGCCATCGACCGGGCCTATCGCATCGGGCAACACCAGAATGTACAGGCGGTGCGGTTGATTTGTCCGGGTACAGTGGAAGAAAAAATGCGTCAGCTCCAGCAAAGCAAAAGAGAGCTATCTGCCGGTCTTGTTCAAAGCGGCAAGGCTTTTTTCAGTAGTATGACCAAAGAGGATTGGCGGTCGGTATTGGGCGGATAGTAAAAAAAAGCTGCCCAGATTGGGCAGCTCCCTGGCATTCAGACCTCACTCAGTCCCAATGATCAACCGGTACACCTTAACCATACCCTGCTGATCAACTCTCACCATGTAAACGCCCTTTTTCAACATCGGCAACCGGTAACCGGTACCATTATTTATTACTCTGCGTTCAAGCAAACGGCCACTCAAATCCAACAAAGAAACTCTTGCATTTTCGAGTCCCGGTATATATACTATTGAACCAGCTCTGGCCGGATTCGGATATAAGGAACCGGTGTTCATGTCCTTTTCTGCCAGTGCATCACTGCGGATACCAGCAGATGGTAAAACAGTCAGCTCAACCGGCTCTTCAATATCGATCCTGTCAATAAACGGTGCATCGCTGCCAGCAACCGGTCTGATCTCAATGGTATTGGGACCAGCAATCAAAGTAATTGTTAACACACGTGTGGTGGGAGAACCTCCATTGAAACACCAGGGACCGGAAGCCGCAAAGGAATAAAATACCGGACTACCGTTGACCAATACCCGCAGACTACGTTGTACGGCACTCATGTAATGAACCGTCAGGCGATAGGTGCCTGCTTTGCTAACATTTACTTCACTGAATCGTACCCCGCCTGTTGCCAGCCGGCCCATGTTCACCATTTCTCCATTGGATGAAGTAGCACATGCAACAATCAAAGAGCCCGTCAGTAATTGAGCTTCTTCCGCTTCAAAAGACTGTGGTCCGCTTTGCAGGATCACATCCGGATCAATGGATGCAGGTGATTGTCCGGCTGGCATCAATGCCACCCGATCGATTTTCACACCGCCACTTGCATAGGCCAGGGTAAATTCATGTGATCCTTCTTCCAGGAATAAATAATTCTGCACATTCTCACCCAACAGCGCGGGATCATAACGAACCCATTTCCATTCAAAATCAGGCTGCACACCTACCGACCAGCTGGTGAAAGAGTCAGTTCCTTTTTTCCACCAGAGTTTATTCGCACCTTCTTCCTTATGCTGAATTTTTGCCCAGAACTGATAAGCACCGGAAGCACTAACGTCAACGCTAAACCGAAGCTGACCTGCTTCATCCGGAGCAGCATCAACAGAAACTGCTGAACTGCTAATAAACTGTCCGCCAATAGCTGTGCTGTTTGTCTCCACTGTCCAGTTAGCACCTGCAACAGCTGCTTCTGCCTCGGCAAACACAGGATCACCAGTACCCGCAGCACCCCATACAAAAGGAACCGTATCACAATAGCCGGCAGGTTTGGAAGGTTCCCCCACATCTTCACTACCGGCTATAAAGGCGATCTGATCAAACTCCGTAACGCCATTCACAAAACCCAGGCTCACGCGGTTTTTACCAGCCTTGAACCGATATAGTCGGGGGAAGGACTGCCAGGCAAATGTTGTGTTGGTAAGGGCAACTACAGAATCCACGCGGTCGTGATTCACCTGGATCGCCATCGCTCCATTTTGCCTGGTCCGTACCCAGATTCTAAAATTATTTTCTTCTGCTACCTCAAAATCAAAATGCACCTGTGAAGAAAGGCTGCTGCCGGCAGCCACAGCCAAGTTACCTTTCAGGAATTTTCCATTGGACGCAGTGGAAGCCTCCCCTACTGTCCATCTGTTACCTGGAAAAGAACCACATTCCACTTCATATACAAATTGCTGTTCCTGGAAAACTGGCAAAGGCTGGTTCATTGCAGACAAATTATTTGGCGATACAAGCGCAGAATCAGTCATAGATGCAGCAGCAACATGATCTCTGTAAATCTGTCCGATATTGGTGATAGCACCTGTTGCATCAAAATAATTGGAAGGAGCTACGGTATTGGAACCATAAGCAGGATTCGGTTCGAAATAGGCATACCGCTCCACATAGGAGAGCGTATCCAGAAAAGGCAGCGCCAGTTCCAGAAAAGCCGCATTCACACTGTTCTCCCTGTTTGGATTGGCATTGAACTCGGTAATCCAGATGGGCAACTGGTATTCATCATGTACGCGTTGCAGATAGGCTTTAAACCGATTGAATACTTCCTGCGGATTGGCATTGGGAGAATTGGCAGGAGAACTGCCCCAATCATACCAGTGCAGTGCCAGGAAATCAAAGCGCACATCGCGTTCTTTGGCAATACGCGCAAACTCGCGCAGCCAGGTACTGGGACCATTTTCACGAGGTGCGGGTGTGCCTAACCGATAGCCGGTTTGCATCAGGCGCTCATAATAGGCAACCGCGGTGGCAGGATCGCAAAGGTTATTGAACTGCCCGGACTGATCCTCACAATTATCAGACTCATTAAAGCCAAGCAAATGGGTAGTAGAAGGTTTATCAATGAGCAACTGAATATTATTGGGTGCTGTTCCGCCTGCTCCCCAGGCCATGGGAACATATTCATAATTCCCGTTTGATAACTCACCTAATCCCCAGTTATAATACCAGCCTGCATCCAACGGATTGTTCTGAATTTTTCCACCTGTTCCTTTTTTGGCAACCCAGTTCCAGGGCAAAACGCGGATAAAGGAAACCTCGCCACTCAAAGACAATGGAAGGTCTGCCAGGTCCAGGTCTTTTTCAGAGGCAATGAAGACCTGGCTTTTGCCGGTTCCATTTCCATTTACGGCAAGGGTAGCCATAAAGCCCCGCTTTAACTTAAACGACCGGATAGCATTATTGAGTCCGCCTGGAATGGAACCCGCAGAATAAATAGTATTCACACCAACCGTAGCAGCCGAACCTTCAAAACCCGACTGGCTGAAAACTTCCAGTGGCCTGAAAGCAGCGGGATTGATTCGCACCACTGAACCCTTCTGGTAGTATTGATTCATCAGCAACTCGCTGGCACTACCAGGCACGGCTAACCGAACCATCCAGGAACTCAGTGGAAGAGCCACCGTTTCAAGGGGATTCAATTGATCAAAATACACCCAGGAGCCGTGATCTTCCAGGCTGATTCGCAGACCAGTTGGAAAATTGGCTCCCTGCACCCGAACCGTACTTTCATTTGATAAATGCAGCGTACCACTTAGTCCGGCTCCAACCTGTAACTGTGCATTATCCAATGTAAGTCCTTTATCGAGGCAACTGAATACCAGCGGAGCCGTCAGTTGAACAGCTACGCCGGAAATCACCATATTAAATGGTATTGGTTGCCCGGGTTGAAGGGTACCGGCTACCGGAATTTTGTCAGTTAAAGGGTGTTCATCGCCGCGACACACAAAAAACTTTGTAGAAACACCGGGGCCACATCGGGTAATGGAAGAATCGCTCTGTTGAACTTTTCGTTTTCCTTCCCGCCAGTTAGATTCATCAAAAAAATCGGTACTGGATCCGCCCACCCAATAGAGATAGGTTGCGCGGTTATCACAGGGGCTGCCCGGCGACTGGGCTGCGCCAGAAAACCAGCCCAACAGGAGTGCCAGCAGGCAGCCAACCAGGCTAAAACGAGAGGTAATTTTTTTACTCATAACAATCAATTTTGGTTTGCAATCGATGAGCAGTAAAATACTCCTGGCCAATTTTAACCCTGGGGGGTATTCGGGTCAGTTTCCAAGTCAAATCCTGCATTTCCAAGCCAGGAGGTAGCAAAAACCATGAAATGCATTATTTGTCCCCCTACCTGACTGAATCCACCCTGCTTCCGGCAGGAGGATAAAATAAATTGCTACACACTACTGAATTAGAAAACCGATTGTTATGCCTAAAATCAACACCCACCTTTTCCGCCTTTTCCTGATTGGTTTCTTACCGATGGTGGCCTGCCAAACTCCGGAACCCCAACAACCGAATATCATTCTCTTTTATGTAGACGACCTGGGGTATGGAGATCTGGGTTGTTATGGAAGTCCCGCTGCTGTAACTCCTTTTATTGACAGCCTGAGCAAAACCGGCATTCGGTTTACCGATGCCCACAGTCCGGCTGCTACCTGCACCCCCTCCCGTTATTCCCTGCTGACAGGAGAATATGCGTTCCGGAACAACGCAGCCATCCTGCCCGGAGATGCGCCCCTGCTGATTAAAGAAGGAAAACCCACACTGCCTGCCTTATTGAAAAAAGCGGGCTATGCTACCGGGGTAGTGGGTAAATGGCACCTGGGACTGGGAAATGGAAAAGTGAATTGGAATGAGGAGGTAAAACCGGGTCCGCTTGAAATCGGATTTGATTATAGTTTTCTGTTGCCCTCTACCGGCGATCGGGTACCCAGTGTATACCTGGAAAATCACCGGGTAGTGAATGCGAATCCAACTGATCCGATTGAAGTGAGCTATACACAAAAGCTGGATGGCTATCCCAACGGAATTGACAGTCCGCAGTTGCGCAGACAGGCTGCCGACCTGCAACATTCCAATACCATCGTAAATGGCATCAGCCGGATCGGTTATATGAAAGGCGGAAAAGAGGCGCTCTGGCGGGATGAGGATTTCCCCCGGGTTTTTACAGAAAAGGCCGGCAAATTCATGAAAGAAAACCAGGAAAAACCTTTCTTCCTGTTTTTCTCCTTCCACGATATACATGTACCCAGGTTACCCAATGAAGAGTTCCAAGGAAAATCGGCTATGGGTGCCCGTGGGGATGCCATTATGCAGATGGACTGGACCGTGCAACAGGTAATCGCACAATTAAAAGCACTGAACCTGGAAAAGGAAACGATTATCATTTTTACCAGTGATAATGGTCCGGTATTAGATGATGGATATGAAGACCAGGCAATAGAATTATTGGGATCCCACAAGCCCGCCGGGCCCTATCGCGGAGGCAAGTACAGTGCCTTTGAAGCTGGCACAAGAGTTCCGCTTATTATTACCTGGCCGGGGAAAATTGAAGCGCAAACTTCAGCTGCGCTGGTAACCCAAATTGACCTGTATCGCTCACTGGCCCGACTAATTGGAATTCCGGTTCCTGAAAATGAAGCCATCGACAGTGAGGACCAGTGGGCAGCCTTCAGTGGAAAAACAAAGCAAGGGCGGGACTGGATGCTGGAAGAAGCCTACACGCTGAGTATCCGAAATGCTAACTGGAAATATATTGCGCCCCATGATCAGAACAAAAAACTGCCGGATTTTATGGCCAATAAAGGGATTGAAAGTGGCGTAGCGCATGAACCTCAACTCTTTGACCTTTCGAAAGATCCGGGAGAAGTCAGCAACCTGGCAACAGCAGAACCCGTCCGGGTTCAGGAAATGCAGGCAAAAATTGATGAGATCAAAACCAAAACTGCAAACTAGTTCCATTTACATTTGTTAAAGATTCCAATGGCTCGATTGCTTGCCCTGTTAACAAGAAGGCTTCTGATTGCCTGTTTCCTCCTGCCTCTAACCATACAGGCGCAGGAAGAATTTTCCATTGATGTGCTCAATGTGAGAAAGGGATTGTTGAGCAATTTCGTAACCCGCACCATCAGCGATGATAAACAATTTAAATATTTTGCAACTGAAGCCGGCATATCCAGGTATGATGGGTATACATTTCAGCATTATCGTCCGGCTCCGGGTTCGAAGGCATTGGCCAATGAAAACATCGAAACCCTTTATCATTCAGTAAGAGGGCATATCTGGATTGGTACCAAAAGCGGGGGATTGAGCCGCTTGCTCTTAAACAGCCAGGAACTGGAAAACTGGAATGAGCTGTTTCAAAACTTTACAGAAAAACCGCTGCGCATCATTTCACTTACGGAAGATTCTGCAGGACATGTATGGGTGGGCACCTGGAATATGGGTTGCTTTAAAATTGATGTGGCGAACCGCAAAGTGCTCGAACATTTTCCTTCCAACAGTAAGATCTATAACCTGCTCTGTGATTCAAAAGGTATTATCTGGTACACGAATGGAAATACCCTGTGTCGTTACAACAGCAAAGACGGATCCTTGCAGCGCTTTCCCCAGCCCTTCAGTGTTTATAATATTTGTGAGGATACCGCCAGAAAACGAATCTGGTTTCTGGGTAACCTGGAAAGCCAGGTACGTTTGCGTTATTTCGACCAGCTTGCCGGCACGATAACAGAAATACCCACGAATATCAACGCCCGTTTTGCCCTTTCACTGGCAGTGGACCAGCAACAACGAATCTGGTTTGGAAGCTGGGGCAATGGACTCTATGTCAGTGATCCGGGAGTGAATACGTTTGAACGGATCAATACCACCATGCGGGAAGGGTACGTGAAAAACAACAACCACAATGCCATCCTTCATATCTATTTTGATTCGAATGGCATTGCCTGGCTTTCCACTTCCTATGGGGGCGTATTAATCATGTATCCCAATAAAGGATTTTTACATCTTGCTAACAATGAAAAAACAGCATTGCCGGATAATAATGTGGCTGCCATCGGGAAAACTAATAATAATGAATTGCTGTTGGGAGGTATTTCGCAGGGCTTGTTTAAACTAAGTGCCGGAACTGATAAAACCTTTAGCAGAGCCGGCAAGTTACCAGCTACCCGAATCAACCAACTTTACAAAAAAAATGGAAGTGAGTTTGTGGCAACCAATGATGGACTTTTTTATTTTGCTTCCGGATTAGATCAATCCCAACTCCATTTATTCCCAACAGAAAAAATAACTACCGCCTTTCTCTCCGAAAAACAGGAACTATGGCTCGGCACGCAGCAAAGCGGTCTCTGGCGTATCCCCTTTCAAAACAAATCCGATACCTCCGGTGCTGTTCATTTTACAGAAAATGCCAGTCGCCCATTACAGGTTGAGAATGATCGGATCAATCGTATCCTGGGAGAAGAGTCGGGTAATATCTGGATAGCAACTTATTCGGGACTTAATTACTGGGATCAGTCAAAACAACAACTCTATTCTCACCGTGAATTGTTCGGCGATGCCTTACCTAATTTAATTATCCACGATATTTTACTGGATGGATCAACACTCTTTCTGGCCACACCAAATGGATTGTATAAAATTAAGCGCACACAAAACCAGCCTGCACTGCGTATTGAAAATTTTTTCAATGAAGAAAACGCATTGGTCAATCAGTTCATCTGTGCCCTCGAAAAAGATAAAAATGGAAATATCTGGTTTTCTACTACTACCGGAATATCCAAATTGAATAATCACTCAGGTATATTTCATCATTTCGGAAAAGCAGATGGCGTACAAATCAATGCTTTTCACATCACTTCTTCGTACCATGATGAAAACGGGCAACTTTATTTCGGTGGCGATAATGGATTGTTGTACTTCAATCCCGAAACAGTAGTAACCAACTACCAGAAACCATCGATTGTTTTAACGAAGCTGGATATCAATAACGAAATAGTACCTGTTGCCTTCCAATACGCGAATAACATACAGCTCGACTACGACAATAATAATTTCAGTATTCAGTTTTCGTCCAATGATTTTCTTGGGACTGAAAATATCGGGTATGCATATAAGTTAGAACCTGCTCAAACCGGGTGGATGCAGTTGGGCAAAAAAAATGAATTGAATTTTACCGGGTTAAAAGCAGGCAACTACAGACTGCTACTCAGGGCTAACCGAAATAACCAGGGATGGGGAAATGTGCAGTCTCTTAACATACAGGTAGCTTATCCGCCCTGGCTTTCCTGGTATGCATGGATAATTTATGCGGCAATGGCTGCGCTCATATTTATTGGATTGCGAAAGCTGAACCTGCGTCAGAAGAAACTGAAAACAGAATTGCAGCGGGTACAGTTTGAAAAAGAAAAAGAACATGAAGTAAATGAAGCCAAGATCAATTTCTTTACCAATATCTCGCATGAATTCAGAACGCCACTAACATTAATTCTAAGTCCCAGTATTGAGTTATTAGCGCAACCGGATTTAACCTCTCCGGAGATTCAGAAAATTTCGCTGATCAAATCCAATGCACAGAAACTGCTTAAACTGGTAAACCAGTTGCTTGATTTCCGAAAGTCGGAGCATGGCTTATTACAATTGCGCCGCCAGCGTGTGGACCTGAATGAAGTACTCCGTGGCCTGGTTAGAGATTTTGAACCGGCTGCTGTGAGTAAGTCGATTCAACTAAAAGCAATTCTGCCAGAAAGCGCCACCTGGATGGAAATTGATCAGGAGCAGCTCGAAATGGCTATTGGTAATCTTATCAGCAACGCAATAAAATTCACTTCGAAACAGGGATCGGTAACTATTAAAACCGAAACGGAGAACCAGAATACCCGCATACTGGTAGCAGATACCGGTATAGGAATTGAAGCATCGGATCTGGAGAAAATATTTACCCGTTTTTACCAGGCATCCAACCAATCGCATCATGAAGGAGGCAGTGGTATTGGACTCGCCTTTGCGAAAAACATAGTTGAATTACACAATGGAACCATTGAGGCATTAAGTTATCCTGGAAAAGGGTCGGTATTTACTATCAGCATACCTGCAACAGATCCGGCACCGGTAGAAAAATCAAAAACATCGTATCACCAGAATAACCGCCCGCTGGTATTGTTGATCGACGACCATGAAGGTATCCGCAGGTACCTGAATGAGTTGCTGAAAGATGAATATGAACTACTGGAAGCAGCAGATGGCTCAGCCGGCTTGCGACTCGCATTGGAAACAATTCCCGACCTCATCATCAGTGATGTCATGATGCCGCATATGAATGGCATTGAACTATGTTCTGAAATCAAAAGCAATATAGCCACTTCCCATATACCGGTAGTATTACTAACTGCACGGGCATCGGAAACCTATGAATTAAACGGACTGGAAACAGGAGCCGATGATTATATCACTAAACCATTTAATCCGTTAGTGGTGAAAATGCGGGTGCACAACATGCTTGAAAACCGCAAACAACTCAAAGCTTATTACCAAAAGAAAATCCGCTTTGAACCGGATAGCACGGAACTGGTCGCCGACAATCTTGATGAACTATTTCTTCACAAAGCCATCGATTTAGTAAACAACAATATCCAGAACGAAGCATTGGGAGTGGAAATGATGGTAGATCATCTTTTCATGAGCCAGAGTACCCTGTATCGGAAGATCAAATCACTAACAGGGTTAAGCCTGACCGGCTTTATTCGCTCAATAAGACTGAAAAAAGCAGCACAACTGATCCTGCAATCGAATATGAAAATGAATGATGTGGCCTTTGAAGTGGGCTTCAACGACTATAAATACTTCAAGAAATCCTTTCAGCAACAATTCGGCTGTCTGCCTTCTGAATACCGGGAGAAAATTTCCCAAAGCCTTCAGAATTAGGACGTTTTGAACGATTAAACCTCCTGATTGAACCCATTGCCCCCCTCAAATTTTTTGCTTTCAACCAAATTTGAAGGGTAAATCAAAACGATGCTTGTTATGTGGAAACAACTTTTTCGCAAGCGCTTTGCAACACTGCTAACCTTGCTGCTTTCCGTATCTGTGCTCCATGCACAAACGGAAAAACGTCTCACCGGTACCCTGCTTTCCTCACGCGATGGAAAACCTGTGGAAGGAGTTACCATTCAATTATTACCGGGCTCGCGCTCAACGATTTCAGATGCCAATGGTAAATTTTCCATTGCGCTTGAAAATGCCAAATCCGTCCGGATTAGTTCTGTAGGGTATCAAACCATCACGCAGGCAATTGGACAGAACTTTGATCTGACACTAACACTGGAAGCGGAATCCGGCTCCATGGATGAAGTGGTAGTGGTAGGTTATGGTGAACAGAAAAAAATCAACCTGACCGGGGCGGTTGAAACCATCCGGTTTGATGATGCAGTAAACCAGCCCGTAACCAATTCCGGACAACTGCTATATGGTAAGGTTGCCGGTGTTCAACTCACACAGTCCAACGGTTTGCCAGGCGCCGACAATTCCAGCATCATTATTCGTGGTGTTGGAACTTTTGGAGCCAGTACACCGCTGGTTGTAATTGACAATATTCAATACAACGGACTCGCAGAGTTTAACAGCCTTGCTCCTACTGATATCGAATCCATTTCTGTTTTGAAAGATGCCTCTGCTTCGGCCATTTATGGAGCAAGAGGTGCCAATGGCGTAATTCTGGTGACCACCAAAAGGGGTGCTAAAGGCAAGAGCAGTTTTGATTACAATAATTACTTTGGATTTCAGCGCGTAACAGTAGTACCTGAATACCTGGATGCTGTTAATTACGCATTGCTGAGAAATGAACGCGATATCAATGCGGAAGGTGCAAATACCAATATACGATACGATCAGGCGGCTATTGATGCGATACAAAATGGCACGAGTCCGGAGCGATATGCCAATACCAACTGGGCCAATACCATCCTGCGAGATGCACCTGTTCAGCAACATTATCTTTCGTTTTCAGGTGGTAACGAAGCAACTACATTTCGTTTATCTGCAGGTATACTCAGTCAGGATGCCATCGTTAAAGGCAAATTCAAAAATGCCCGGTACACCTTTGGATTAAGCCTTACCAATAAAACAACCAAATGGTTAACCATCACCAATAACACCAATACTTTCTGGTCGAAGTTCCGTGGACCTTCAGGCGGACCCGATGCCATTACCGGTGAAACTGGTATTATTAATCAATTTCAGCGATCCGCACCAACTGTGCCGGTATTTTATCCGAATGGAGAATATGGCATTGTGGATGGTGCCTGGCAAAATACCAATTTCTCCCGCCCCATTACCAATCCTATTTTACGTGGACAGTTTGGTGATTATGAAAATGATAATATCAATATAAGCAGCCGTCTTGCCGCAAAAGCAAGTTTCCTGAAATATTTCAGTTTTGAAACCAGTGGTGCAATCAATATCAATATTAATAACACATCGAATTTCAGTCCCACACGAACCGACCGCGCCTGGGATGGCACCATTGTAAATGCGAATGATCTCAATTCATTGCGGAATGAATTCGGATTTTTTTACCGCCTTCAAAATGAAAATATTCTGCGCTACAGTCAAAACTTTGGAGATCATATATTGACGGCATTAGCCGGACATTCGGTTATCTATGATAAAACCGATGGCTTCCAGGGTTCCCTGCAGGGCTTTCCATCTGATGCGATTCAGGAATTTGATGGTGGTGGAGTAATCAACCCATCTGTTTCGGGAGGTGCCAATGAGGTAAGTCTGCAATCCTTCTTTGGCCGTATCAATTATAATTATGATGATCGCTATCTGCTTGAATTGAATCTCCGCAGGGATGGCTCTTCCAGATTTGGTCCGAATAATCGCTATGGAACCTTCCCCTCTGTATCAGCAGGATGGAATATCGGACGCTCTAAATGGTTTGAAAACATACCCAGTATCAACAACCTGAAATTGCGTGCCAGCTGGGGTTTGAGTGGAAACGACCGGATAGGTAATTATATCTATGAGCAAACTTATAACAGCGGATTGGATTATCATATTGGAAATGATGTGGTAATCCCGGCAGTGGCGCTTACGTCGCTGGCGAACAGCAGAATTACCTGGGAAACCATTGAGCAATTCAATGCAGGCATTGATCTTGCCATGTTCCAGAACCGCTTCTCTTTTTCCGCAGAATATTTCAGGAGAAGAAGTTTTGATATCCTCTATACAAATTTTCCGATTCCCAATACGATTGGTGTGACCAACCTGGCCGCGCAGAATGCTGCCAGCATGTTGAATGAAGGAGTTGAACTGATTGCTGCTTATCGCCAGAATTTTGGCAAACTGCGCATGAATTTATCAGCCAATGTAACAAGGATGGCTGTTAATAAAGTAACGGGTCTTGGTCCTGATGGAATTGAAACCATCGGCGCCAATTCCATCATCCGGATAGGGCAACCACTGAATGCATATTTTGGTTACCAGGCACTGGGAATCTTTCAAACGGAGGATGAAATCGCCAATGCACCAGTGCAGTTTGGTTCTGCATTGACCAAACCCGGAGACATCCGCTATGCTGATATTTCAGGTCCGGATAAAACTCCTGATGGAAAAATTGACGCGAATGACAGAACGATCATAGGCAATCCTTTCCCGCGCTGGTTGTATGGATTCAACAGCAGTTTTGAATATGGCGGCTTTGATTTGAATATGGTATGGCAGGGTATCGGAGATGTAGACCGCATCCTGAATTCCAATGGTCAGTTGCCAATGATTGATGACAGGAACAATGCGCTCTCTTACTGGCTCAATCGCTGGACACCGGATAATCCATCGAAGGAATTACCCAGACTGGGAGGTGTAAACAACAATACTATTTCGAGTTTTTATGTTCAGGATGTATCCTATTTCAGGTTACGTAACCTTGAATTCGGTTATACCTTACCAGCGTCACTTACCCGGAAAGCAGCCATTCAGCGTTTACGCATTTTCGTGAGTGCACAGAACCTGTTCACGTTTACGAAACTGGAAAATTTTGATCCGGAAAGAGCAACGGGCGGAGCAACCGACCAGCAGACACCGCTTTATAAAGTATTCACAACCGGCCTTAACGTTAAATTCTAAGTCATGTTAAAACGCACTATACATTTATTACTGCTGAGTTCAACTGTATTGTTGTCTTCAGCTTGCAGTGAAAAATACCTGGACAGAAGTTCTTTATCGCAATTGGCGGAAAACAATTTCTGGAAAAATGAACGAGATGCACAATTGGGGGTAAATGGTATCTATGAAGCCTTGCAGGATCGAGTATTATACAGCGGAACGCTCAATGGTCCGGCGGGTATTCCCATATTTGACGGGTTAACCGATAATTGCTTTGGCAGCTATAAGTTTGAAGGACCGGGTAATTTTATGGAAGGCAGAACTGATCCGGCCAATTCCTTTTTCAATCTTTTCTGGACAGCTAATTATAAAGGCATTGCCAGGGCGAATGCAGCCATTGCAAATATTGAAAAGATACCGGATGCCGATATAACGGCGGAGAGCCGGGCCGCATTGATCGGCCAGTCAAAGTTTTTACGGGCTTTGTTCTATTTCAATATTGCGCTCTACTTTGAAGAAGCACCACTCATACTGGAAGTACAGACATTGGAAACAGCTTATGTTGGCAAAAACAGTTACCAGGAAATTACCAATGCCATCATCCAGGATTTGACGGATGCAGCGGCTGCTTTGCCGATGAGTTATACCGCAGATAAATTTGGGTATGCTACCAGGGGTGCGGCTTTGGGATTGCTGGCAAGAGTTCAGTTATACAATAAGAATTATGATGCTGTACTGGCAGCAACTGAACCAATGTTGAATATGGGTTACGGCTTATACGGAAATTACAGTAATCTCTTTAGTCTCGCCGGAGAAATAACACCAGAAATTGTTTTTTCGGTTCGGTTTATACAGGATCAGAGTAATAACGGCGAAGTATTCTCTGCTACCTTCCTGGGAATTCCAAAAGTGAATGTGCAACCCATGCGCAATCTCATCCGGGATTATTACTGTACAGATGGATTACCAATTACCAGTTCGCCGCTATATAGTCAGGCGAATCAAAAAGAAAACAGGGATCCGCGCCTGACGGCATCTGTCTATTTCCAGGGAGATATATTTATAACGGATTTAGGAACTGTTTTTCGTGGTAATACCGCAACCACATTTGGTCAGAAAAAATACCTGAGAAACAGTGCCTCAGCAACAGGCATCCCGGTAGGTTCACCAGGTGGCCAGGATTTTTATGTAATTCGATATGCAGATGTATTGTTAATGAGAGCAGAAGCTTTAACGGAATTAAATCGCGCGGCAGAAGCCTATCCGCTGGTGAATGAAGTAAGAGCAAGAGTGAACATGCCAGCAGTAGAAGCAGTGGAAGGCGCTGATTTATCCCAGGAACAAATGAGGGAAGTCGTTCGTCATGAAAGAAGAGTGGAATTTGCTTTTGAAGGGTTGCGTTTTTATGATTTGAAACGCTGGGAACAAATTGAACAGGCATTCCAGCGGGCAGATGCGGATCCGGTACCACCCTATGCGCCTGTATACCAGGGCAGAAGATCAGAAGTATTCCCTATACCGCAGAGTGAAATAGATGCAAACAGAAACCTGACTCAAAATCCGGTTTGGAATTAAATTGTATGAAAAAACTACTCTTAACAATAAGTCTGGCTGGAAGCTGTTTGCTGTATAACGGCATCCTGTATGCGCAACAGCAAACGGCCCCCAATATCATTATAATACTTGCTGATGACCTGGGCTACAGCGACGTAGGCTTTAATGGAAGCAAGGATATTCCAACGCCGGGAATTGACCGGATTGCGAAAAATGGAGTCACCTGCACCAATGGTTATGTATCCTTTGCTGTATGTGGACCAAGTAGGGCAGGATTAATCACCGGAAGGTATCAGGATCGTTTTGGCTTTTCACGAAATCCACTGTATGCGCCCAAGGATAGCACGATGGGATTGCCATCATCTGAGCAAACCATGGCAGCACTGCTGAAAGGAGCCGGCTACAGGACAGGTATATTGGGTAAATGGCACCTGGGCACACATCCATCGCAGCATCCGAATAGAAAAGGATTTGATGAGTTTTATGGGTTTCTGGATGGAGGTCATCATTATTTTCCGGAGTTATTGGTATTGCGGGATCATACGGAATCCAGAAGTCAGAACGATGGTTATAAAACCAAACTGATACGGAACCAGCAGGTGGCAGAGGAAACAGAATACCTCACAGACGCATTCAGTCGCGAAGCTGTTCAGTTTGTCAAATCGAATGCGCAACAGCCCTTCTTTCTCTACCTGGCTTACAATGCGCCGCATACGCCCATGCAGGCATCAGAGAACTATCTGCAACGGTTTTCGCATATTAAAGATCCAAAGAGAAGAACCTATGCAGCCATGGTAAGTGCCATGGATGATGGAATCAATGCATTGCTGAATACATTGGAAGAGTTGAAACTCGATGACAATACCCTTATCTTTTTTTTATCGGATAATGGCGGTCCCACCAATGACAATGCCTCCAATAACAAACCCCTGCGTGGTGCGAAAGGTGGATATTATGAAGGCGGGATACGGGTACCCTTTGCCGTGCAATGGAAAGGGGTGTTACCCGCCGGGAAAGTCTATGATATGCCGGTCATCTCCCTGGATATATTTGCTACGGCTGCAGCATTGACAAAACAGCAGCCTATCAACCCAATTGATGGCGTTAACCTCCTTCCCTATTTGACAGGTACAGAAAAATCACCGCCACATAAGGCCTTGTACTGGAGGGGTCCGAGAAAGGAGTTGTATGCAATCCGGACAGTGGAGGACAAACTGATAATTCAGGAAGGATCTACAGAATTGTTTGACATCCGCATGGACAAGGAAGAGAAGAATAACCGGGCTGGTTCAGCGGGAGCTGCCCTACCGGCACTGGAACAACTGCTGGCAGCCTGGAAAAAAGGATTGGTACCACCGGCTTTTCTGGGTTTGCTGGAAAATGAGGAGTACAACAAACTACACCCCGACCGATTTAACTTCAAAAAATAAGGACTTGAAAACATTGGCACACCTGGGCGCAGTTTGGCTGAGTCTCTTACTGTCTGTATCACAGGCAGGCGCAACCGATTATTTTGTCAATAATAACACTGGAAAGGATTCTAATTCAGGAGTAAGCAGGGAGGCTGCTTTCCAGAGCCTGGAGAAATTGAGTAACATGCAATTCCAACCTGGAGATAAGATATTCCTGGCAGCCGGACAAACATTCAAGGGTGAACTCAGACTGGTGAACCAGCATGGAACAGCAACTGCTCCCATATCCATTGAGAGTTATGCCTGGAAGGGAGCAACCGGCTACTTTACCATTGATGCAAAAGGAAAAGCCATAGGAATATTAATACAGGACGGTAGTTATATCAGGGTCAAAAAAGCAAGGATCATTGCTGATGGATATATAACTGCTCCTGGTGAAACAGAAACCATGCGGGTGGGTGTGAAACTGGAAGCAACAGCTTCAAAAACCTGTCATCATATTGAACTGGACAGTCTGTTGATAGAACAGGTATATTTTGAAAACAAAGGATTTAAAAGGGATGCCGCGGAAGTTAAAACTGCCAATGGATCACAGCGTTACGGATGGGGCATCCGCCTGATGGCAACAAAAGCAGGATCGGAGATCCGTGAAGTGGATATCCGGAATTCAATTGTACGGGAGTTGAGTCATACCGGAATCAAATTGACCGGGATGGCAAAAAATATTCAATGGATCCGGATTCATGATAACCAGTTGAGTCATACCGGCGGACCGGGGATACAGATGAGTGAAGTCAAAAATATTCATGTGTATCGCAATTCGGTTGATCATTCCGGGAGTAATACGGACAGCAGAAAATGGAGCCGTGGAAGCGGACTCTGGACCTGGAGTGCTTCCCATGTATTGATTGAGCACAACCGATTCACGAATGCCAACGGCCCGGGTGATTCGGCCGGTGCACATATCGATTTCAATTGTGATCATATCGTACTACAATATAATTTCAGCGCCAATAATGCGGGCGGATTTTGTGAGATACTTGGCAATAATTACAACTGCGCTTACAGGTACAATATCAGTGTAAACGATGGCCATCGGATAAAAGGGAAAAATGGTGCTTTCCAGGAGGGAAAACTTTTTTGGCTCAGCGGGTACCAGGGAGATAAGCAACCGAAACAAGGCCCGGTGAACAGTTATTTCTACAATAACACAATGTATGTATCACCTGAACTGATGTCAAAAATTGCGATAGAGGCAAGTTCAAAAGGGATCCTCATCATGAACAACATATTTTATGTGATGGGAGGATCAAAAATGGTACTGGGCGATCAGAATAAAAAGGATGATACTGCCAGTAAGTTACTGGATGGTATCGTATTTAAGAACAATCTCTGGTATGCTGCCAGCAGCTGGCCTGCAGATGCGCCTATCAGAGATGCAGAACCGAAATTTGGGAACCCATCATTTATACGACCGGGAGGCATGCGCGTGGAAGATTATATACCTGTTGCCACTTTATTGATTCGCGAAAAGGGTTTACCCGTTAAGTTACTACCTGGAGATTATCAGGGGTTGTTACAGGGATTAAATCCAACGGTTGATATACTTGGTCATCCGGTTGGAGATATCCCGCCAATTGGAGCAATAGCACCATCCTCAAATACATATTAACTGATTAAAACAACTCATCCATTACCACCTCATTTATGATGCGACCGGTGGAATGAATATTTTGCTTTACACCATAGGTGGTGATCATTGTTGGGAAAACTGTTTTTTTTATTTTCATGTGCTGCTTAAACACCTGCACTTTTTTATCAATTTCCGTCGCGTATTTTTTATCGATCACAAATTCTGCAGTAGAAAATTTCATTTCACAAAGATTGATACAATAATCAGCCCGGTCCAGCAATAAATCAATCTGAACGCCTTTTTCTCCTTTCTTTGGATGGTAGCGCCATGCAGAATGTTCTGTATAGACTCCTGAAATCCCCAGGGCGTGTTTGATCTTATTCACATGTTTCTGACAAACAGATTCAAATGCAAAACCACACCAACTGGTATAGGATGCCGATCCGGATAACCGAAGCCAGGTTCCAGCACCGGAAGCACGGGAATCTTCGATAAATTTCAAATAGAACAGACTATACTCGTCTGTAAGCTTGAATATGGCATCCCGTACGCGCCGGTCATAAGGAATATGCTGCGAAATAAAACCGGACTGCTCCAGTTCATCAAAAACTTCCGTTATCCACCCACCGGTTGTAAACCCGCAGGCTTTGATGATCTCCGGCCTGGTCATACCTCCCGGTTTTTTGGAAAGCGCTCTCACAATTGCTTCATGATTGCCGGCATTCGCAAACAGGGAATGATACAAATCCTTAAACTCAGTACGAAGAAACCCATTTTTTGCAAAGCAGAGTTTATCGATGTTTTGCGTGGCACTCTCTCCTTTTTTCACCTGCTTTAAATAATGCGGAATACCTCCCATTGCCATGTACAGTTGCATCACCTGATATCTGTCCAACCTTACTCCATGATGATCTAGAAATCGTTCTGTTTCTGTAAGCTTAAAGGGCAATAAGCGGATTCTATGTGTCACCCTGTTATGTAATCCCCCCCGGTCATTGAAAACCTTTTTAATCATCCAGGATGCAGCAGACCCACAAATTACTACTTTAAGATGCGGAATTCTGGACGCTCTGGTATTCCACCAGTATCCAAATGCCTGAAGAAAACCTGATTTTGGTGTACTTAGCCAGGGCATTTCATCAAACAGGGCAACGATCGGATATTTTTTAGGCAGGCTCAGAAGAAAACTATCCAACTTTTGAAATGCGTCCATCCAATTATGAGGGGGTGCGGGAGGAACAGCCATTCCCATTGCAGTTTGAAGTGAACTGCTGAAATTCGCCAAATGTTCGCGCAGGCTGGCATTATGAAGGCCAGTCATTTCAAACACCAGATTCTCGTAAAAATAGTTACGAACGAGATAGGTTTTACCAATTCTCCTTCTTCCATAGATGGCAATCAATTCTGCTTCATTTGAAAAAAGAGCAGCCCCGAGAATCGCTTTTTCCTCTTCTCTTCCAATTATAATTTCCATTTACAAAATATTTATAATCCGCCACAAATGTATAATTTATACCACTTATGGCGGATTATAAATTTTTATACACCGCCACAACTATATATTTTAGACCACTTGTGGCGGATTATAATATTAATACTTTCTGTCGGTACCAGCTCCTGCATCCCCCTGAAGATTCATCCATTCAGTTAATTTAAGCTGAAGTTTATCACTGATTTTTTGATAAGCAGGCGTACCGGCAAGATTATTTAACTCATATGGATCCGTCTGCAAATCATACAATTCAACCGCCGGACGGATCATAATCCGATCGGTTAGTTGTTTAGCCTGCGCTGAGGTTTCCGAAAGCCGCAGCCAGGTAGTCCAGTAATTCTTCTGCCTGACAGTATCCATCATAAACTTGTTATGATATAGAAGTGATGGATCAAGGTTCCGAATAAATTTATACCGGTTATCACGAATGCTTCGGATCGGATAGGGCGGACCTTCCGGTGTATTGTTATGAATACCATAGGCATAATCGCGGTGCATGTTTTTCTTCCCAGCCAATACAGATGAAAAACTTTTACCGTCCAGTCCGGGTATAGGTTTACCACCCGCCATTGCTACCAGTGTTGGCATAATATCTTCGTACTGGCAGATAGCCTGAGATTCTGATGCTGCTTTCACTTTACCGGGCCATCGCACTATCATTGAACTATATTGGCCATTCTCCCAGAGATTCCATTTACCACCAGGAAACTGCGGCCCCTGTTCACCCAAAAAAATGAAAACGGTATTCTCTTTCCGGCCGGTTTCATCCAACAGCGTCATCACTTCTCCTACCTGATTATCCAGCCTGCGTATTTCGGCCAGGTACCTGGTAAAATCACTGCGCACATCTCTTGAATCCACCCAATGCGGAGGCAGCACCAGTTTATCCGCATCAAATTCAGAAGGATCACCCATGGTCCAGGGCATATGCGGATTGGTGCTCATGATAAACAGGCAAAATGGTTTCGCCTGTTGTTCTTTCATAAACGCTGAAATCCCGTCCAGCGAATAATCATCTGTATTGGCAACGCAATTCTTTTCAAAACCTTCAATTATTTTAAAAGGGAATACGGACTCCGGTTTTGTACTGTGATCCTTTCCGGTTAACGCCACCGTATAACCGAGATCTCCCAGATAATGACAAATACTTTTCAGATCATTCCGATCCACCCGCTTATGATTCTGAAAAGACCCATGCCGCATGGGATATAGTCCCGTAAATAAGGACGCCCTTGTTGGCACACACATCGCTTCTGATGCAATCAGCCGGTTAAACTTCATTCCCTGTTTTGCGAGGGCATCAATATTTCGAGTCTGAATATTCTTACCGCCATAACAACTCAGTTGTTTGCTATCCAGATCATCTGCCATTATAATTACAAAATTCGGTCGTTGGGCAACAGCACTTTGTATGCATAAAACAAAGAGAAGCAATCCTGTAAATTTCCACATATAGCTAAATTTTTATTGGCAACAAACAAATTAATTCAATTGACAGGGCTCATAGTTTCAGTTTGTATCAAATTATCGTCAATATGTATCAAACCGCAAATTGGAATAAGTTAGAATTTATCTTCATTGCTTTAAGAAAAGATTTCAACGATGCGATGTCATAAAATAATTGCCGCTTTCCTCCTGTTACTTGTTGTTACACAGACCAGGGCTAAATCAACCCAGCACCTATCCGATCAGGCTCCCAATATCATATTGATCCTTGCCGATGACCTGGGTATCGGAGATATCAGTTGTTATTATGGGAAATACAATACTCCCCATATTGACAGAATTGCCGCGGAAGGATTGCGCTTTACCAACTATTACAGCGCGTCCCCAATTTGCTCTCCATCAAGAGCCGGTATTCTTACCGGAATCCGTCCCGCTGAACTGCATTTCACTACTTTCCTGAATACAAGAGCGGATAATAAACGAAAAGAGCAGGTCGACTTTCTTGATCCGAATGCTCCTTCCATGGCTAAATTGCTGAAAGCAAAAGGGTATGCAACCGGACATTTCGGAAAATGGCACCTGGGTGGTGGTCGGGATGTAACCAATGCACCCAATTTTGACCAGTATGGTTTTGATGCCTGGTCTGGAACCTATGAAAGTCCGGATCCCGATCCCGCCATAACTGCAACCAATTGGATCTGGAGCGATAAAGACAGTGTAAAAAGATGGAATCGCACAGCCTATTTTGTGGATAAAACCCTGGCATTTTTAGGAGCAAATAAAAACAAACCCTGTTTTGTAAACCTCTGGACCGATGATGTGCATACACCCTGGGTGGCCGGCGATGATGAAACAGGCCGTTATCCGGGAAAGCCCGAAGAAGAAAAAAGTTTTGAATCCGTATTGAAAGAATTTGACCATCAGTTGGGGCGTTTGATGACCGGACTCAAAGAACTTGGAATCGATGAAAACACGATCGTTATTTTTACCAGTGATAATGGCCCACTGCCTAATTTTCGGCAGGATCGGTCTGCAGGGTTGAGAGGCACCAAACTCTCTCTTTATGAGGGCGGACTAAAAATGCCTTTTATAATCCGCTGGCCGGCAAAAATTAAAAAAGCCGGAGTGGATACCAGTTCTATTATTTCTGCACTAGATCTGCTTCCCTCCTTTTGCAAAATTGCGGGCGCTAAACTGGAAGGACCAGAGTCATTTGATGGAGAGGACAGAAGCGCGGTTTTATTGGGAAAACCATCCAAAAGAAAGAATACATTGATATGGGAATATGGTCGCAATAATGCATTCTTCAGTGTTCCGAAAGCACCAAATAAAAGTCCGGCTTTGGCATGCAGGGTGGACAACTGGAAATTACTCCTGAATGCAGATAAAACCAGTATCGAACTATATGACTTGCGTACGGATAAAAATGAATCCAACAACCTGGCAGTAAACTATCCGGAAATCGTAAACAGATTAAGTAAAGAAATTCTAAACTGGTGGACAGCCCTGCCCCCTTATGAAGAGAAACTGATTTCCAATAACCCCATCGATGTAAAATTTGGTGATCCGTATATTTTGCGTACCTCCTCCGGAAAATATTATATGTATGGAACAGGAGCCGGTGCAAAAAACGGATTTGTTGCCTATTCATCCGATGATCTGAAGGATTGGAAACGAGAAGGCCAGGTTTATTTCAGTGATAATAAAAATGGTTGGGGTATTCATTCTTTCTGGGCGCCGGAAGTATATGAACGGAATGGAAAGTTTTATCTGTTCTACAGTGCCCAATGGAAAGTAAATCCGACCAATGAGGAGGAGAATTTTAAAATAGGGGTGGCTGTTGCTGATCAGCCAACCGGGCCCTTTATCGACCTTACCAATCAGCCCATTTTTGATCCGGGTTATCCGATTATTGATGCCAATGTATTGTTCGCAGAAAACGGAAAAGTTTATCTGTATTATTCGAGGTGCTGTTACAAACATGCCGTTGATTCTGAAGTGGCAAGATGGGCACGTAAGAAGGGCTGGTTTAAGGAAATTGAGGAAAGCTGGGTATATGGTGTGGAAATCCAGCCTGATTTCACAGGCATTATCGGTGAGCCGGTTTTACTGCTGCGTCCGCCTGTAAAAATGAATGACCCGCAGGCTGCCTGGGAAAGTTTGTCTGTCACAAGTAAAGAAGTGAATCGCCGTTGGACAGAAGGGTCTTTTATTTTCAAGCGCGATGACACCTATTACATGATGTACTCAGCCAATTATTTCGGGGGCAAAAATTACGCAGTGGGTTATGCGACCTCCAACAATCCATTGGGACCATTTACCAAAGCAGCCAATAATCCGGTACTGCAAAAAAATACAGCATCAGGTGGCATTGTAACCGGAACAGGTCATAACAGTATCACGTATACGCCGGATGGGAAAACCATGCTCTGCGTATATCATGGCCGCACCAATAAAACCGGAGATGAGCGGGTAGTTTTCATTGACAAAATGGAGATTTCAAAAGAAGGGATACTCACCGTTCACGGACCAACAACACAATAACTTCACCGGTCGGGTGGCACCCGACCGGTGGCACCCGACCGGTGAAGGGGAATGGTATGATTTTTTAACACCGTCTTTAAAAAAGATGGCAAAGAAAAATCCAAAAAAGGTAGTGAATCCGCCGCAGCGGCAACGGCGTCCCGGACAGGAAGAAAAGATGTTGCCGATTCCGGAAACAGATCCCGTCAGTAAGGGTTCGGAAAAATTAAAAGGGAAAAATGTGCTGATAACCGGTGGCGATAGTGGAATCGGGAAAGCTGTGGCCAAATTATTTGCGAGTGAAGGGGCTAATATCTCCATCAGCTATCTGAATGAAACGCAAGACGCATCCGATACAAAAGCGGAAATACAGGCTTATGGCGTGAATTGCATACTGATCAGGGCTGACATAAGTAAGGAATCGAATTGTAAAAGAGTTGTACAAAAAACAGCCGACCAATTCGGCTCAATAGATGTCCTGATCAATAATATTGCCGTTCATTGGGAGCAAAAAGAATTTACAGATATAACTACAGATCAATTGATAAAAACCTTTGCAACCAATGTGTATTCCTATTTCTGGATAACCCGCTTCGCTTTGGAGTATATGAATAAAGGGGCCTGTATTATCAATAGCAGCTCCGTAACGGCCTATCGGGGCAGCGATGCATTGATTGACTATGCTGCAACAAAGGGGGCCATAATTGCCTTTACAAGAAGTCTGGCTGCGAATTTGGTGAAAAAAGGCATTCGCGTGAATGCAGTGGCACCCGGACCGGTATGGACTCCACTGATTGTTTCCTCCTTCAAAAAAGAAAAAGTGGCCGGATTTGGGAGTGATGTGCCCATGAAACGACCCGGACAGCCGAATGAAATCGCGCCCGCTTATCTTTTTCTTGCGCTGAAAGAAAACAGTTATATGACCGGACAGGTGTTACACCCCAATGGAGGGGAAATAGTGAATACCTAAATCTATTTTTGGCGATTGGTACTGTCGCTATACGGTTGCACATTAGGTGGAACCGGCGTATTACCCGGCGGGTAACTGGTTATGGAAGTGTCCTCGCGTGCTACCATTTGTTCGGATTTCACCAAATCCTCGTTTTCTTCAAATCGGTTGTTGCAGGCAAAAGCGCAACAAACCGCCAAAACAAAAATCAGCTGTTTCATGGTAATTTTTTTCCATTCACTTAAAAAAATCGTACCACTGCCATCGATTGGCTGCTGTTTTATGAAATTTCCTATTAATGTGCTATTTTTATAGACGATGGAAATAAACTATGAATTACATTCACATTTTGCCCCGGAAAAAATAAACCTTATTGCAGAATGGTATTTTAAAGAATGGAAAATCCCCAACGCAGCTACTGTAGAAAAAATAAGAACGCTGAACGAAAACGGCCGGGAATTTCAGGTATTACTTTCAATTGACACAAAACCTGTTGCAACGGGCGGAATTTACAATCAGGTGGGTTTACAGGCCAAACTACCCCGATTATCGATTTTTAAACATTGGATGGCACTGGTATACTGTGAACCCCAAAGCAGAGGGAGGGGCTATGCCAGCTTACTCTGCGAAAAAATTCAGGCCCATTCAAAAAGCCTGGGAATAACTGAACTCTTTCTTTTCACTCATACTGCAGAAAACTTATATAAACGGCTTGGATGGGAAGAAATGGAACGGATCGAATTAGAGAAAAAAAATATTGTAATAATGAAAAAAGAGTTGATTTAACTGGTCTTTTTATAATTGGCAATTGCCCATCCATTAAACAAGAGGCCAAATCCAAGCATGATCAAAAAATGGTACTTTATCTGTGAAAACCCGCTTCCTTTCAAAACTACCATTCTCATTACCTCAATAAAATGAGTAACCGGATTACAGTTTGCTATGAATCTGGCCCAGGCAGGCATACTGTCAACAGACGTAAACAATCCGCTCATCAACATAAAAATCATCATAAAGAAAAAGGCTACCGACATCGCCTGCTGCTGCGTTTGGGAATAAGTGGAAATCAGGAGACCTATACCTAAAATAGCTGCAAGAAAAAGTAAAAGAAATCCATATACCAGCCATAGACTGCCAATTGAATAAATCCCATAAACAAGACCGGCTACACCAAATAAACCCACACTAAAAATTACCAGCCCGATAACAGCAAAGGGAAGCAGTTTGGCTAAAATAAAATGATGCTTTTTAATGGGTGTTACATTAATTTGTTCAATCGTGCCGATTTCTTTTTCTTTTACAATATTTAAGGAGCACATATAAACACCTACCATCGTTACGAGCGTAACGAGAATACCCGGTACCATATAAAAAGAATAATCCAGCCAGGTATTAAACCAATTAAGTGAAGCAACCTCAATAACCGGACTCTTTTCTGCCATTTCATACGCTTTCCATTTTGTACTGATTTCTTTATTGAAATCAGCCAATAACAAACTCAGATAGTTACTCCCCATAATAGCTTTGGTTCCATTGATTGCATTTACGGCAATAAAGACCTTTTCTATTTTTTCCCGAACCAGATTTCTTTCAAAATTCTTTGGTATCTCCAGAACCAGATCAGCCGCATCTTTTTCCAGATACCTGAATGAGGCATCAAACGAGTTAGAATAATCCACCAGTTTAAAGTAATTGGAAAATTCGATTTTGGTTACCAGTTTTTTTGAATAATCTGACCGATCAAGATCAACAACTCCAACCTTGATATTTTTAACCTCATAATCAGCTGCCAGTGGCATTACCAGTAACTGAACAATAGGTGCAACAAATAAAAGAGGCAGCAGTGCTTTATTTCTTAAAATCTGTTTAAATTCTTTAACCAGGAGATATCGCATCGTATTCATGACAACCGAATTTTGAACTTTTTGAAACTGATAAAGAGAAGCGCCACTGTCATAGCAGCCAGAATCAGGGTTTCTTTCCAAATTGCAGAAAAACCAAGGCCTTTAATCATGATTGCTTTCACAATTATATAATACCATTTTGAGGGTACAAGATTAGCGATTACCTGAAGAGCAATTGGCATATTTTCAAGGGGAAACATAAATCCGGTAAAGAGCAGGGTTGGAATCAACATACCCATTAAGGATATGATCATCGCAGTTTGTTGCGAAGCGGTGCTGTTTGAAATGAGCAAACCCAATGACAAGGCCGCAAGTATCAACATGCTGCTGACACCAAATAAGAGGAATACACTCCCGTTAAAAGGCATATCCAGCAGACTTACACTGAGTAAAAGTATAACCGCCAGATTAACCAGTGAAAGCAGAAAATAAGGAACCGCTTTGGCAATGATTACCAAAAGGGGATTAATGGGTGATACCAGTAAAATTTCCATGGTCCCCAATTCTTTTTCACGTACTATGGAAACGGATGTCATCAGAACACAAACCAGCAACAACACAAGAGCAGTTACGCCGGGCACAAAATTTGTCGCACCCTTTAATTCCGGGTTGTAAATCATTCTCAGTTCCGGAATAATTTGAAAGGATTCAGGTTTAGCAAGCGCACGAGTCTGCTGGTAGTTCAATACAACTGAATGCACATAACTTGTAACTGTATTTGCCGTATTCGGATCAGATGCATCGGCTATAACCTGAATCTCTGCTTTACCCTGATGAATCAGCTCCTGCGAAAATCCGGGCGGAAAAAGAATGGCAAGTTTAATCTTTCCCTCTTTAAATCCAGCTTCAATTTCACCTGCATGGGTAAGAATTTTATCAATTTTGAAATGGTCGCCCTTCGATAACAATTCGGTTAATTGAGTTGAAATCGGATCTTTCGCATAATCGCAGATAACAATCCGGGTGTTTTTTATTTCATTAGTGAGCGCAAATCCAAATAATACTATCAATACAACAGGCAGTCCAAATAACATGAGCAATGTTTTTGTATCCCTGAAAACATGATAAAACTCTTTTCGAACAAACGTACTAAACTGTTTCATTGCACAAATTTTTTAAGTCTAATCAGCTTTTCTTTGAGCACCTCGGGCCAGTTCGAAGAAAACCTCGTCCATGGAAGGGACATTAAATTGTTTTTTAAGATTTGCCGGACTATCAAGTGCCTTTATAAATCCATCTACCATCATGGAAATTCGGTTACAATATTCAGCTTCATCCATATAATGTGTAGTAACAAATACGGTAATGCCACGGTCTGCCGCATCATAAATCAAATCCCAGAATTGTCTTCTTGTTACAGGATCCACTCCACCGGTTGGCTCATCAAGAAATACAATTTTTGGTTCATGAAGAATCGCGACGGAAAAAGCCAGCTTCTGTTTCCAGCCCAGGGGTAGCGCTCCTACCAATTTTGCAGCTTCCGGTTGTAAACCCAGCTGTTCAATTAGCTTTGCTGATTTCTCTTTCAAAGCTTTTCTGTTAAGGCCGTATATTCCACCAAAGAATTCGATGTTTTCTATAACAGTCAAATCTTCATACAAAGAAAATTTCTGACTCATATAACCAATGGACTTTTTTATTGCTTCCCTTTGCGTATACACATCAAATCCGGCTACGGTAGCAGATCCTGAACTAGGGATCGAGAGCCCGCATAACATTTTCATCGCAGTTGTTTTACCGGCTCCGTTCGCTCCCAGAAATCCGAATATTTCTCCTTTATACACTTCCATCGAGATTTGATTGGTTGCTATGAAATCACCAAATTTCTTTGTAAGCTTATCTGTTTTGATGACAATGTCCTGCATATACTTAATTCATCAGGTTAATAAAACAATCTTCAATAGTTGGAGCTGTTTTGAATAGTTCCAGATTTGAATGACCCGCTTTTTTAAGGTAATTAATCAACGCAGATTCAGTGTCTGCAGCAATTTCCTTAAAACTGATATGATGATATTCGCCAAATGAATTACAGGTTTTAACTTCAGGATTATTTCTAAGCTCCTTTAATAACCAACTCATTTGATCTGATTTAATGGCAAATAATTGATCGGGATAGGACCGGATTATATTGGCGGGCGTATCGATGGATAAAATTTTCCCTTCCTGCAGCAATGCGATCCGCTCGCAAAGTGTAGCTTCGTCCATATAGGGTGTAGAAACCAGAATGGTAATCCCCTGCTCTTTCAATCGTTTCAGCATTTCCCAGAACTCTTTTCTTGAAACCGTATCCACTCCGGTAGTAGGTTCGTCAAGGAACAAGACCAAAGGGCGATGAATCAACGCACAACAGAGCGCCAGTTTTTGTTTCATACCCCCTGATAAATTACCGGCGCGCCTTTTCTTAAACGGTTCAATTTGAATATAGATATCCTTTACCAACGCGTAGTTCTCTTCAACCGTTGTATTAAAAAGAGTGGCAAAAAAATGCAGATTTTCTTCAACCGTTAAATCCTGGTAGAGGGAGAATTTCCCTGGCATATAACCTACCCGCTCCCGGATGAATTTATAGTCTTTTACGATATCAAAACCATTTACAGAAGCAGTTCCGCCATCTGGCAGCAGCAGGGTGGTCAGCATCCTGAAAATGCTTGTTTTGCCGGCTCCATCCGGACCAATTAATCCAAACAATTCTCCCTTCTTCACATCAAAGCTGATTGTATCCACTGCTGTTACCGGTGGTTTGCCGTAGGTTTTGCGGAGACCTCTTACCTGTACATCCATCATGGGATTAAAATTTTATTTCACCGTACATGCCGATTTTATAACTGCCGTCATTTCTGACTTTAACCTTGATGGCATATACAAGATTGGCTCTTTCGTCTTTGGTCTGAATGGTTTTGGGAGTAAACTCTGCTTTGGGGCTAATCCAGGTGATAGTACCCGTTGTTTCATTGAATGCTCCATTTCCATCATCGGTAAATACTTTTACAGCCTGATTTAGTTTTACAAGCGGAAGCTGATTACCACTTATATACGTTCTTAACGTTATGGTGGACAAATCTGCCAGCTTGTAAAGCGGTTTTCCAATGGAAGCATATTCACCCGCCATGGCATATTTTGTGAGCACAGTACCGGGATAAAGATTTATTATTTGCCCCTTTTTGATCTGGTCTTCAATTAATTCGGTTCGTTTTTTACCGGGCACTACTTCACTCAAAATGCCCCTGTTCTGAATACTTACCGATGCTACTGCCGAGCGAATCTGTTGCCGTAAAACCTGCTCCTGTTCTTTTGCTACTGTTATTTGTTTTTGAAGGACAGCTTCCTGTCCATTCAGATCATCCAATTGTTTTTTGGTTGCCGCATCAGCCGCTACCAGTTTTTCAGTTCTGGCTACTTCTTTTTGGAGCACTTCCAGTTGCTGGTATATGGCCTGAATTTGTGCCTGCTGTGCTGCAATCTGTGATTGAAGAACGTCCACCTGAGGACGGGCATCTGCCATTTTTTCCCGAATTGCGTAAACCGATGCCTGAGCCTGTTCCTTTTGTATCGCTAATCCACTTACATCAATTTGCCCGATGATGGAATTGCTGTCCAGCAACTGGCCTTCCTCAATAGATAATTCCAAAATTTTCCCCGATTGCTCTGCACTGATTATTATTTCATCCGCTTCAAAAGATCCGGTTGCATCAAAATCAGATAAACTGGAACCGCAGGAATAAATTAAAAAGGGAAAATAAATAAGCAACAGAAGCTTGAGATATTGTTTCATGATTTTGTTTTTAAATTATTGATTGCCGGAGATTGTTAAATAATTGTGTTGTGCTAACAGAAGTTGTACCTGATGTAATAACAACTGCTGTCTGGCAAGGTCTTCTTCGTTTATATAGCTTATATAATCTTTGATGGTGATAACTCCATTCTCTACCTGTGCTTTTGCGCTTGTTTTGATTTTTTTCCGCAGGCCTACTATAGCTTCATCCTCTTTTATCAGCTGAACATATTTTTCCAATTCCTTCTCCTGTTGAGAGAGGCTGATCCGTGTATTGAGCAGAAAACTTTCTTTTTGCAGATCTATTTTCTGCAGGGAAATTTCAACCAGTTTTTTCTCTTTTTTAGCAGTATATAATCCGGTGAAATTCCAGTTCATCCGAAGTCCGGTTATATAAAAAGAACGGAATTCATTATTCAGCATATTCAATCCCGGACGACCATATCCACCCTGAAAGAATGCCCCAATTTTTGGAATATTCCGGTTATTGATAAGGCGGGTCTGAATTGACAGCGTTCTTTTTTGTGCTTCGAAAAAATTTATTTCCGGTCTTCTGACTGTTGAATCCAATTCTTTGCGTTCAGGCAGCTGAAGTCTAGTTGCAGTATCCATTTTCTGCCCGGTAAAGAGGGATAACATATCCAGATAAGCGTTTTTTGCTGCCTTTAATTCGATGGTGCGTTGTGCGGCTTTTATAAGCTCCGCTTCCAGTTCAGCTCCATTGGATTGCAATGCCGTTCCGTTTTCGATTGCGGCCATGGTTTTATCCAATGCTGCCTGTAAATCTGATTTTAAAACTTCGTTTTGTTGCAATTGGCGTTCCAGAAGAAGAACCCCGAAATAAAGTTGATTGATTCGTTCATTTAATTTATACAGCTCAACAGCTGTTTGTTTTTTCTCTGTTTCAGCCTGGGACTTTATCTGTTCTCGTTGTTGTTTGATGGTTCCAAAATCGGAAAGGGTCTGGTAGATTTCTCCGGTTACCCGGTATTGATCTTTACTAAGCAGGCTCAGGCTGGCTGCGGGCAGTTTTATTTCTGTAACCTCCGATTGATAGGTAGCCTGACCATTGAAACTTACCTGAGGCAAATATGCTTTCGAAGCATTGCTGATTGAATATTGTTTTGCCTGTTCAATCAGACTCATTTGCTTTACCAGCGGATAATTATTTCTTGCCTGAATGTAACAATCTTCAATACGCAGCATTGTTTGGCCGGAAACACTGTTTGTGTAAAGGCTAATAAGGAAAATTGGAATACAGAACCAATGTCCTTTGTTTTTTGTTGTTTTTTTATGCATAAATTTATCCATTTGAATTAACCATTTGGTTAAAGTGATGGCAAAAAAAATTACGTTGCCTTCAGTATCATTTTTACCCAGATGGGGATTAATTTTTTTCTTTCCTGCATCAGGCTTGTAAATTCTGTATCTGACAAATCGACGAGGCCCTTAATCATGGGACTTGCAATAAAAGGGAATACCGTTAATCCCAAAACATTCATAAGGAAATGAACGGGTGGTAGTTTTTGAATCTTGCCTTCTTTCACGGCTTGTTGATACTGTTTAATGAAAACGGATTTCATAACAATTTCTTTTGCTCCAACCTGGTTCATTAAATCTTTTGCTCCCTTTTTCATTTCGGTCATAATAAAAAGCGGGATATCGGGATGGGCCGTCAGCAGGTTGATATAATAATTGGCAACTTCTTCCACTTTTTTCTCCAGGCTGGTTTCAGGATTATTGAAAACAACGGAAAGCGAACTGAAAAACTGCTTCACTGTGTTCAGCATGATGATCTGAAAGAGTTTTTCCTTACTCCTGAAATAATAATTCAGAAGGGCATGGTTGATTCCAGCTGCTTCAGCGATATCCCGGGTACGGGTGGCGGCAAACCCCTTTTCCAAAAAAACAGTACGTGCTGCGGCCATTATTTTCTCCTCTGTGGAAGGATCCGGCACAGCCGTCATTTTCAGTTCTTTTTTTGCCATCTGCTCCAATTTCACCACAAAAATAAATGGTTTTATTTTAATTGACCAAATATTTTAACCATTTGGTTAATTCTTCATTCTACCCGACCGGTGGCACCGGTCGGGTGGAGTTACTTTATCAGCCCGCTGACGTTGGTGGTGAAAATTTTCACGGCGATGGCAAGCAGGATAACACCGAAGAATTTACGAATGGCGAGGAGTCCGGCCGGACCAATCAGCCGTTCGATATAGTTAAGTGATTTCAGAACAAAATAAACCACAATCAGGTTGAGTAAAATGCCGAGTGCCACGGTCCAAACCGGATAGTTGGCCTGCAGAGAGATAATCGTGGTAAGGGTTCCGGAGCCCGCAATAAGGGGAAATGCAATCGGTACCAGGGTACCTGATTTGGGATCGCCTTCGCTTTTGAAAAACTCAACTCCCAAAACCATTTCCAGTCCAAGTATAAAAATCAGGATCGAACCGCCCACAGCGAAGGAGCCTACATCCACGCCAAGTATTCCGAGGAAACGCTCTCCCACAAATAAAAACAGCAACATCAGCGCGCCGGAAATAAGGGAAGCCTGGAATTCCCGGATCTCACCCATTTTGGTTTTGAGCGAAATCAGCAGGGGGATGGAACCCAGGATATCGATCACGGCAAAAAGTGTAAAACTGACCGTAAGGAGTTCATCTATATTGATTGCCATAAAATGAAGTTGAGTTATGTTTTGGGGCGATGCTGTTCTTTTTCCTGTTCAATATTAAGCAAGATTTCGTGATTGCCCGTATCGGCTTTCACGCGGGCCACACAGCCATAAAAAAGCGGGAAACGCTGGAAAGAATCGCGCATGGGAGTACCAGTAAGGTGCGATAAGATACTGCGGATCACGCCCCCATGAGCCACTATGGCGATGGGCTTCGCATTTTCCAATACGCTGCTTCTGATTTGTTCAAACCGCTGCGTTGTTCTTGTATAGAGATCTTCATAACTCTCGCCGCCGGGTATGCGAACCTGCACGAAATTATCCATCCAGGGTTGCACTTCTTCTTTTGGGATGGTATCCCAATGACGCAGCTCCCATTCACCGCAATTGATCTCCATGAGATCGTTATGAAATTCAATCGGTGATTCAAATAAATGTTCAGCCAGTTTACGGCATCGCTGAAGCGGGCTTGAATAAACGCGATGAATTTTTGCCGGAATTACTGCACGAATAATTGCCGCTTCTTCATAAAAACTTTCCACGATATCGAGGTCGGCCTGTCCATAACAGATTCCTTTTTCTATAGCCGGACGGGTATGGCGGATCAGATAAATTTCCATTTTTAGATTATATAACGCCAAAGTATAAGTGCAGTCAGATAAAATATAATTTCTGTGACCTGTTGCACGGCACCGAGGCAATCGCCGGTGTAACCGCCGATCCATTTTTTAAAATAGCCGGCCATTTGTGTGCGTACGAGATACATCGGCAGCAGGCAGAGCAGGTACCAGGGGGATAGCAGCAGGATCGGCAAAATTGCCAGCCCAATGCAAAGCAGTAATTCTCCTGTCGACAACTTTGATTTTGACAGCGGTTTTGATTTGCTTTGATCTTCATCGCGCACGTACTCAAATTGTTGAATTACGGTAACGGCCATGAGACGGCTGGTAGCATGCGCACCCAGCATTAACAGGATAAAATCACGGTAATTTACCAGCGGGTTTAAGCCGGCGGTGATGGAAGGGGGATTAAATCCCGGCAATTCTTTCAGTATAAGGAATTTGGTGGCGAGTAGGCCAATCAGTCCGATGGTTCCGTAGGTACCGAGCCGGCTGTCTTTCATGATGGCGAGGATCTTTTCTTTGGTCCAGCCGCCACCGAATGCGTCGCAGGTATCGGCCCAGCCATCTTCGTGAAATGCGCCGGTGATCCAGATGGTAGTGAGCATGTACCCGAGGATGGCGAGGTCGGCACTCAGGTATTTGTTGAGCAGCAGGTAAGGCAGGAGACCGATTGCCGCCACAATGGAGCCCACCAGTGGAAAATAAACTGAGGATTTTTCCAGGTACTCGGGCTTGTAATGAAAATCAACCGGTACACGGATCCTCGTCAAAAACTGCACCGCCGCCAAAAAATAAAAATAATGTTTCCGCACCGGCCAAAACTACGGTTTCTTTCCTTCACCCGCCGGGTCTCACCGGTCGGGTGGCACCCGACCGGTGAGACCCGGCGGGTGAAGGAAAGAGTTGGCGGCGGGCGGCGCGCCAGAAGGGGCCTACGGGAAGACTGCTGATCAGGAGGAGTTCTTCCAGCAGGAAACTATTGTTATCGAGGAAGCGGAAAATCCGTTTCGCCGAATTGCGTTTAAACAATTTGGTGAAGATTTCCGCACCACCCAATTCCTTGTGCACCAGCACATCAAGCAATACTGAATCATAAAACATAAACCGTCCTTCATGCGACAGATCAATCGGCCGCGGATGACCATGGTTCAGCATGGAATAAAGAATCGCATCACTGTTCTTCTGAATAAACTGAAAGGTATATCCGCTGGAAGGCTTGGTTTGTCCGCCGGTGGTGCCAATATTCACAATCGCCCCATCCCCCCGTGAAAACACCTGATTTGTCATGGGTATTACGCCATATTCCTGCTCTTTTATGGAGTATTGTTCAAGCTTCAGATAATCCCGGATATAGGCTTTCAATCCCTCCTCATACTCTTCCTCCTTCAACAGCGATTCATTAAAAAGCGTGTATTCAACCAGGGCTGTCCGGTTTGTTAAAGGCATGGTATAAACGAAGGAGGCTCCGTGCTGCTGGCTGATCCGAAAATCCATCAGGGTACAGGCCGCAGGATCAAAGAAATCCTGTTCAGTTTCAATCAGCCATCCTTTGAAATGCTGCAGCAGCATATGTTTTCCCGGAGCCGGTGCCGGCTTATCAAAAGGAATGGAATTAAATAAATATTTTTTCGCGTAATAGGTTTCCTGGTTTTCGATCACCAGGCGGGCACCGTTTTTAAGGGATTCAATTTTTTCCACCGGTTCAAAAAGCAATTGCACATTGGGTTGCTTTTTCAAAAAATCCAGGCAGAAGGTATAAAAATCAATCCCCCTGATCATCTTATATCGATAGGGTTTGATGCGGTATTTTTTTGAAAAACCCGGACCATGAAACCAGAGCTGGTTCCAGGATTTATGTACCAGTTTTTCGAATAAACCATCCTCATTTTCCCAGAAGCACCAGGTACGGTCGTTTTTTTCCTTGCGGTCTTTATCCACTACAAGAAAGGTTGAATCTTTAAAGCGGCCGGAAAGAATCATTCGTATCAGGAGGCTCATGGTTGCAGCACCGGCTCCTGCGAATACATAATCGTATTCATACGAATAATGATAGGGCTTGTATTGATACAGGTGGGTAGACATATAAGTGATTTAGCAGAGTAGCAAGATACTTCGCTTATCACTTTTTATTTCGGGTGTTTTCACGGTCTTTTTTGACCTTTTCCCAATATTTTTGATGAACCACCAGCATGCCGAAGGATTCTCCGTCTTCTTTATCGAGGTGTTTGTGGTGCATTTTATGCGCCCAGCGGATGGCCCTGATATATATATTATTGCTGCGGGTAAAAAACTTGAATCGCTGGTGGATGATGATTTCATGCACCATAAAATAGGCGAACCCGTACAGCATCACACCAAAACCAATCGCCTGGATCCACCACATGGATGTATCGATTGTACCCCAGAGAATCATCCCAATACTGGGAATCGCGAAAATCACAAAAAACCAGTCGTTTTTTTCAAAGAAACCCGGCCCTTTTTTATGGTGATCTTCGTGCAGGTACCAAAGAAATCCGTGCATCACGAACCGATGGGTTAACCAGGTAACGGCTTCCATAATAATAAAAGTCAACAGAATAATTCCGGCATAAATTAACCAATGCATACTTCAGCTTGTTTTCTCCATTCCTGTACTTTCGGAAATGCCAGGTGAAACCAGGCAGTAAAACGGGCCGGATGAGATTTCAGGGCCGCTTCAATTTCCGAAGTTGACAAATAACAATAATCATTTACCTCAGCCGGATTTGGATGGATGGGACCATCGTATTCTCCAACAAAAACATGATCGAATTCGTATTCGGTTAATCCGTTATCGAATTCAGCCTTATATATAAATTGGAAAGCGGGCTGGATATTCGTAACGAAACCCATTTCTTCCTGCATTCTGCGCAGTCCGGCTGCCTGCGTCAATTCATCCGGATAAGGATGACTGCAGCAGGCATTGGTCCACAAACCACCACTGTGGTATTTATTCAACGCGCGTTGTTGCAGCAACATATCCCCGGCGGCATTGTAAATAAAAACACTGAAGGCGCGATGCAGTAATCCTTTGCGATGCGTCTCCATTTTTTCCATCGTGCCGATGGGGGAATCGAATTCGTCAACTAAAATTATATGCTCCATAAAAGAGATGTAAGATTTAAAAGGTGAAATTAGAAAAGTGAAATTTACTAGATACGATTAATAATTGAACCTCAGGATTAGGAAGCCTTTCTCCTTTCTCTCTTCTCCTATTTCTCTTTTAATATTTCCCTCATCCTATGGAATTTTACCCGTCGGGAACATGACCTTTGGTCGCAATTACTTGCAGTACCCTACGGGAAAAATTCCCTCTCCTAACCGATCATACCGAGTTGATTTTTTACGCCTGCCCGGACAACGATGGCGGCTTTCCGGTAATTGGGAATCCGGATGCGCTCCACCAGAATCCGTTGCGGTTGTACCCGTTTGATCCTGTTAAAGAGGGAAAGATAATATTTATATGCCACATATACACCGAAACGCGCTTTCACCGGCAGTTTCATGATGCCCTTATAGGCTTCATCAAAATCGTGCTGGATATCCGCTTCAATTTTTGATTTATCGCAGGCGGTAAAATTGCTAAAATCACATCCCGGAAAATAAACCCGCTCCAGACAATTATAATCCGCTTTCAGATCACGCAAAAAATTCACTTTCTGAAAAGCTGCACCAAGGGACCGTGCCTGGTCTTTCAATCGCTGATACAGCGACCGATCACCTTCACAAAAAACATAGAGACACATGAGTCCCACTACTTCTGCAGACCCATAGATATAATCCATATATCCCTGATGGTCGTAGGCTTTTTGATTCAGGTCCATTTCCATGCTGCGGAAAAAGGCTTCAATCAGTTCGTGATCAATATTGTATTGATTAACGGTGAGCTGAAAACTATGTAAAATCGGATTGAGACTTATTTTGCGATCAATTGCCTGATAGGTTTGTTCCCTGAATTCTTTAATCAGCGTTTCTTTATCGTAGGCATGAAAGGTATCTACGATTTCATCCGCAAAACGCACAAATCCATAGATGTTGAAAATAGGCTGGCGAAGATCATGGTGTAATAATTTAATCGCCGACGAAAAGGAAGTACTGTATCGCTCCGTCGTTATTTTACTTGTTAATTCGCATACCGTGTGAAATAATTGCATCATATCCCCAAACCAGTTTTCTTTTAAGTTAACTAAAAATTCCGAATAACTTCCTTTGCTACCAGTTCTCCACTGATCAGACTTGGTGGAACACCTGGTCCGGGTACGGTTAATTGTCCAGTGTAAAAAAGATTTTTCACCTTTTTACTTCGACAGGATGGCTTTAAAATGGCCGTTTGTTTAAGTGTATTGGCTAAACCATAGGCATTACCCTTAAACGAATTATAATCCTGTTCAAAATCGCGATGTGCAAAACTTCTTTTAATAACAATTGCATCCCGGATTGGTTCTTGAAAATATTTTTCCAGTCGGTCAATTAATTTATTGAAATAAGCATCTCTTATTTCGTCTGAATCATTTTTTAATCCGGCGGCAACGGGTATAAGCAGAAACAAATTTTCACAACCAGGCGGGGCTGATCCGGGGTCTGTAACAGATACCGCGCTCATATAAAAAAGCGGATCTGTTGGCCATGCCGGATCTTCATAAATTTCTTTTGCGTGTGCTTCAAATGGGGTGTCAAAAAAAAGCGTATGATGATGAATGTTAGGCAGCTTTTTATTGAGTCCAACATAATAAAGCAGACAGCTTGGTGCCATCACTCTTGAATCCCAATATTGATCGGAATAGGATCGGTGGGAAGAGGGAAGCAGGCTTGTTTCGATATGGTGATAATCGGCGCCGCCAATAACAGCATCTGCCAGGTAAGCTGCTTTTTCTGTCTGAACGGAAGTAACACTCGACTGGTTCAGGGTGATTTTTTTCACTTCTTCATTGAAGCGGAATTCAACACCCTGTTCAATTGCGAGCTGGTACATCGCGTCCACGATGGAATACATGCCGCCTTTGGGATACCAGGTTCCACCCACCATATCGGCATAATTCATCAGGCTGTAGAGTGCAGGTGTATGTTCAGCCATGGCGCCCAGAAAAATAACCGGAAATTCCATGAGCAGCCTTAGTTGGGGATGATGAAAAAATTTGTGCACATGTGTACGCATGGAGGTGAAAACATCGAGTTTGAACACTCCGCGAATAAGGTCCCAGTCTATGAATTCAGTGAGTGATTGTCCGGGTTTATGCACCAGTTTTTCCATGCCCACTTTATATTTGAAAGCTGCTTCCTCCATGAATTTTTCCAGGGCGATGGCAGCACCGGGTTCGATTGATTCGAATAATTGTTTGAGTGCCGGGAGTCCGGCTGGAATATTCATGGGGCCATTGGGCCATACAACCTGATAAGAGGGATCGAGTCGGTCCAGTTCATAAAAATCGCTGACGGATTTTCCAAACTGGTTAAAGAAGCGTTCGAATACATCGGGCATCCAGTACCAGGAAGGGCCCATATCAAACGTGAAGCCATCGGTTTTCCATTGTCTGGCTCTGCCGCCGGGCTGGTCATTTTTTTCGAGCACGGTAACTTTCCATCCGGCTTTGGCCATAAAGCTGGCAGCAGATAATCCGGCGAATCCGGCACCGATAATGATGACTTGGGGCATAAGAAGGTGAAAGGTGAAAGGTGAGAGGTGAAAGGTTAGATGTGAAAGGTGAAAGGTGAATTTACAATGGTGAAAAGTGAAAAGTGAAAGTCGTGGCACCATAACACAGTATGACCTAACTTAATTTTTGCAGTTAGAAAATAATTTTAGCGTTAGAAGATAACTTTAGCGGTTAGAAGATAATTTTAGCGTTAGAAAATAAGTAGGCCTGAAAGTAATATTATTCCCGCACATTCTCCCTTTCCTCCTTTTCTCCTTTTCCTCCTTTGTCTCCTTTTCCTCCTTTGTCTCCTTTTCCTCCTTTTCCTCCTTTGTCTCCCCTTCCTCCTATCTCTCTATCTGCGCTTTCAGCAATTTACGGGCGAAGTGAATCCGGCTTTTGATGGTACCGAGGGGTTCTCCCAGCATATCGGCGATTTCGTGGTATTTGAATCCATCGAAATAGAGCAGGAAGGGGTTGCGGAAGATTTCCGGGAGTTTGTGAATATATCCCTGTATTTCTTTCATTTTCAGGTTGGCTTCTGCTGCATTGGCAGTAGTTGCCTGGTTATAATTAAGCAGGAAATCATTCGGGGTATGATCGAAGATGGTGTTCTGTTTGGCTTTTCTGCGGTAATTATTGATAAAAATATTCCGCATGATGGTGTACAACCATGCCTTGATATTTGTTCCCACATTGTATTTTTCGCGGTTCGCGATAGCACGGTACATGGTTTCCTGAAACAGGTCCTGAGCAGCTTCATTATCCCGCGTTAACGTGATTGCGAAGGGACGCAGAAACTCTGCGTTGTCTACCAGCATCTCATTAAAATCTACGTTAGACATGGTTGTGTGTTTAATTGTTAGGTATCCAAATTTAAACAATATTCATTGTTTCACCAACGAATCCAGCTGGTTTCACTGTTAAAAATTAGTGAATAGCCGAGATGAATTCCATTACTTCGGGAAGTGACTTTTTGAAGGCCACATTCGAGGGAACTTTCTTCTTATACTGCTGGGTCAGCATGCCTGAAATAACCAGGGTATGAGTGGAGCAACGGAGCTGATAATTGGTGAGAAATTTCTCAAAATTAAAATTATTGGCTACCGAGGTCAGGTGCGTATACAGGAAGTCGGGTTTTTTAAGGTTGGCGACAAACTCAACATCTTTCAACGGTACGTTTGCTCCCAGGTATAAAACATTCATGCCACGTCCTTTCAACAGGTAGTACATATAAAGCAGGCCTACTTCATGGTACTCTCCTTCGGGCAGGAAGAGCAGACCGGTCTGGTTCACTTTTACGTGAGAGAAGGCACCTTCGATGCCGACGATCAGTTTTTGACGGATGATATTGGTTACCAGGTGTTCCTGAGCCGGATTAATGTGATTGGTCATCCACAAAATCCCGATTTTTTCGAGAAAAGGGAAGATTATCTGCGTTATTGTTTTGTCAATTCCGCGGGCCTTGATGTGTTCATCGAGCACGATTTCGAAGGATTCGAGGTCGAGGTCCACCATGTGCTGGATGAGCTCATTCACCAGACGTTCCTGCTGGGCCTGGATATTGCCGAGGGTGATGATGCGATCGCGGATTTCTTCCGCCCCCATTTTATCGATATGTGAAATTTTATACCCGTATTTGTTCAACAGGGCGATGTTCAGAACGGCTTTCAGTTCATCGCTGCTGTATTGGCGGATATTGGTATCAGTTCGCTGGGGTTTCAGGAAATTGTACCGTTGCTCCCAGATCCGGATCGTATGGGCCTTAATTCCTGACAGGTTTTCAAGGTCCTTAATGGTAAATGCGTTCATAACCTCAGATTTCCTTGTTTAAGTTTGAAGATAAATAATTAAACAGAAATCAGCAAGAAAAAGTTGGCTTTCAGGCAAAATATTGTTTAATTTTTTTTATCCAAAGGCTAAACATGTAAAGTTTCATGAAATGTATTCAACCATCGGCACCCGACGGGTAAAATCCCTGGATGGGCGTACAAAATATGCTGAAATTCAGGTGCTCGAAGTATATTCACGAAAATTTGAAAAGAAGACATGGCTCAGTATGTACAATACGGATGTGGATTATCAGCACCGGCAGAATGGACGAATTTTGATGTTTCACCGACGCTTAGGATTCAAAAGATTCCGTTGGTTGGAAGTTTATTGCGCAGGCAATTGAACACGAATTTTCCGGCCAATGTGCAATATGGTGATATTATCAGGGGATTGCCGGTGGACGATCAGTCCTGTGATGGGCTGTATTGTTCACATACACTTGAGCATCTTTCACTGAATGATCTCCGTGTTGCGTTAAAGAATTCCTTTAAAATATTGAAACCCGGAGCGCCGTTTCGGCTGGTGGTTCCGGATCTGGAGCAAATGGCACGTGGGTATCTTCAATCATTGGAAGCGGGACAGGCATCGGCCAGTATCAAATTCATCCGGAATATGATTTTTGGACTGGAAGAGCGGCCCCGGGGGTTGAAAGGATTCATTTCTTCATACATGGGTAATGCCAATCATCTGTGGATGTGGGATCATGCCTCGCTGGCGGAAGAATTAAAAAATGCGGGCTTCGCGCAGATTCGCCGTTGCAGTTTTAATGACAGTCCGGATCCCATGTTTCGGCTGGTGGAAAATGAAAGCCGTTTTCTTGGTGCAGTTGCGCTGGAATGCACCCGATCCCGGTAGTTTAGCGAAAGCCGATCCAGGTAGGGGAGGCCAGGGTTTCCTGTACGAGAGGCATGAGACTGGTTGATTGGCGAAGGGCATCGAGGTGCCGCTGGTGATGCATATCTGAGCCGAGGAAGGCGATTCTATTCTGTTTAATCAGTTGTTGCGCCTGTTGCAGCATGGGTTTGCCGTAATAGCCGGTAAGGGAGTTCAGGTTGACCTGTAACAGGATTCCCATATCGCGCAGTTCATCAAAAACCGTCCATTTGTTGAAGAGGTAGGAATAGCGTTCAGGATGTGCGAGAACGGGCTGATAGCCCTGGATTTGCAGGTCAAAGAAAACCTGTTTCCAGTCGAATGGCAGGTTGACGAAAGAGAATTCAACCAGTACATAGTTGTCGCGCAGGCAGCGAAGGGGGGCTTTATTCTGTAAGAGGCGCGAGAAATAATCATCAATCAGGTATTCGGCTGCGGCGGAGAGGGTAGCCGGATTATTGGTGCGGGTTAATTCAGCCTGCAGGGTATGTCTTGCGGGTTCGATCGTCTGGTTGGTGTTTTTATACAGATCCCAGAGAATATGGGGGGTGGTAATGAATCCCTGGAGGCCGAGTTCCTGGAGGCCGGTAAGGAGTTGTAAGCCTGTTTCTGCATCGGGAGCGCCGTCATCAATTCCGGGCAGCAGGTGGGAGTGCATATCGGTACCAATTCCGGAGAGGTCGATTCGGGGCTGCGTTTTTTTCTTAAAGAAAAGCATGCTGCAATTTACGGATTAGGTGTCAGACAGGTGTTAGAACGCTGTTAGAGAGGTATCAGATACATGTTAGAACACTCTTAGACATATGTCTGATACCTGTCTCACTGGTGTCTGACACCTAAAGGGTGAAAAAAAAGCAGGAGCCGGAACCGGGAATGGATTCGAGCCAGATGCGGCCGCCGAGTCGTTCGATGATTTTGCGGGTGATCGAAAGGCCAACTCCGGAACCGCCCGCATCGCTCTTCACCTGCAGCCGCTGAAAAATAAGGAAGATCTTCTGATAGTACTCCTCCTCAATGCCGATCCCGTTATCGCAAACGGAAAACTGCCAATGGCCATCCACCAGCGCAGCCGATACCCGAATCACCGGAGGCACCCCCTCCCGACTGTATTTGATCGCATTGCTGATCAGGTTGACGAATACCTGTTGCAGCGGAATCAAACTGGTTTGCAGCACCGGCAGATCGCCCAGTTCCAGCACCGCACCCGATTCGCGCAAGGGTACCTGCAATAATTGCCGTACATCCCCGAGCAGCAAATTCAGATCCACCCGCTCCAGTTTCAACTCAGTCCGCCCGGCACGCGAATATTCCAGCAAATCCAGCAGGATCAGCCGCATCCTTGCCGCACCATCCACTGCATAATGGATGTACTGCCGCGCTTTCTCATCCAGCTGCGGACCGTATTTCCTTTGTAGCTGACTCAGAAATCCTGTTACCATACGAAGGGGCTCCTGCAAATCATGAGAAGCAATAAAGGCAAACTGTTCCAATTCCTGATTTGATCCCGCCAATTCTTCGTTGGTCCGTATAAGTTCCTGGTTCAGGTTCCGGAGTGATAATTCAAACTCTTTGCGATAGGTAATATCACTGAGTGCACCCACCATGCGAACCACTTCACCCTGCTGGTTACGGATGATCATACCCCGATTCAACACACTGATTACCTCACTATCCGCACGCACCAGCCGATATTCCATTTCCCAATGTGATACTTCCCGATCCGCCATCGCCTCTTCCATACTTCGCTGCACTTCCGCCTGATCATCGGCATGTACATGATCCCACCAGGATTCCCGGATCGTACGAACCGATTCCACCTCATATCCCAACAACCGATCAAAGCCTGCCCCCCGATAAATGGAACCCGCCACCAGATCCCAATCCCAGATCGCATCATTGGTGGCCTGCGCCACTTTTTCAAATCGCTCCTTCGAATCGCGCAGGTTCTGATCGGCTTTTTTCCGATCGGTAATATCTCTTATAAATGCACAAAAAGAAATTTCTCCTTCCTGTCGTATAGGGATGACCGTCAGCTCAATCGGGAACTCCTCCCCATTTCTCCGCACAGCCGGTAATTCGAGCAGTTGATTCAGGATCTGACTTTCACCCGTTGCCAGGTATCGTTTCATGCCCTGCGAATGCCGTCCGCGGTAGGCAGCCGGTACAATAAATTCGGACAGTGGTAAACCCATCACTTCTGCTGCTGTCCAACCAAAAATTGTTTCCGCACTCGAATTCCAAAAGGTAATCCGTTCTTCCGTATCTATTGAAACGATTGCATCCAAGGCACCATTCATAACCAGCCGCAATTTCTCCTCGCTGTTTCGCACCGCAATTTGCGCCAGCTTTGCGGCATGGATATCCTGAAAACTTCCGAAAATCCGAACACATGTATTATTCCGCCATTCTGACCGACCAATAGCACGCACCCATTTCCCTTTTCCCCCGGCCGTCCTCATCAGCAATTCAAGATCGTATTCACGACCGCCATTCATAAGATCCTGCAAGGCTGCTTCCAGCCGCTCCCTGCTATCGCCCGTATAAAAATCAATTCCCTCTGCCAGACTCACCGGCTGATCTGGCGGGATTTCCAAAATAGAACGGGTAATTTCCGAGAGGTAAAGCGATCCCTCCCCGGGTTGTTGCAGATCCAGCTCCCAACTTCCGATTTGCGCAAGCTGTAATGATTTTGCCAGCAGATCTTCCAGCTTTTTTTTATCGGTACTGTCCTTCCCGGTACCATAAAACAACTGTTCTTCAACCGATGCTGTAAGGGTGAGGTTTATCCAGATGATTTTACCTTCTGCCGATAAAAATCGCACTTCAAAAAAGTAGCGTTCACCCGAAACAGGTGGCAATGAAAATCTCTCTTCAATTATCCGTTTATCATCGGGATGGATGAACGAAATCCAGGGACGACTCAATAATTCAGCTTCGCTATAACCAAGCATCCGCATTGCTGCAGGATTCAGTTTCTTAAAATAGCCCTGAAAACTGGCAATACAGATAATGTCTTCAGACAGTGAAAAAACCTGGTTCAGTTCATGCTCGAGTTGTTTGCGATAAATTTCTCCACCTATAAAAGAACGGATGCCTGCACTGCGTAAAATAAAATCCTGCTCCTCCTCTCCTTCCGAACTAACGGTTACCAATACTGCATTTATACCCTGGTGATGGTACAGTGGTATCGCATAAACGCCGCTGCGTTTTACAGGCTCACCAGTTTTTATTGCCTGCATTACCAGCTCTTTCCAGTCTGCATTTCCTTCTTCCTCCTTAGCACCAAATTTTGCCAACAGATTCAGTTGCCGGCTTTGAGGATCCGTCAACCAGCATTCCACAATGGCATAGGGTCCTTTGGAAGAAAGCAGATCCACCATTTCTTTCAGGGTTTCCACGAAGGGGCCCGATTCATTAAACACCAGACTGATATCCGCCAGTACCTGTTTTTGTCGCTCTGCTTTAATGCGATGCGTAATATCTCTGGAGTTAACCACAATGCCATTAATGGAAGGATCCTGCAGCAGATTTACTGCAATGGTTTCAATCCAGTGCCAGGCACCATTTGCATGCTGGAATCGAAAAGGCTCCAGCAGAATCCGCGACTCTGATTCGATTCTTCTGAATTGTTCCATAACCGATACCCGGTCGCCTTCATGGATATAATCAAAGGCATTTTTCCCAACCAGCTCACGCGGATCCAGCCCAAGTACCGCAAGGGAAGTGGGACTGACATAGTTATAGTTTGCATTCAGATCCAGAATGGCTATCAGGTCACTGCCTTCCTGCACCAGCGAATGCAGGCGATTTTCATTCAGCCGTAGTTTTCGATCGAACAGTACCTTTTCCGTAACATCTGTAACCGTATGTAACAGGGCGATGAGTTCACCCTGTTCATTCCTAACCGGACTGTTCACCACATCCCAATAGCGCAATTCAAAAGCTGTAGTGGAGGAGCGTATCGGCAGATCGTATTTCTGCTGATGCATGTATTGCACCGAACCTGTAGTGATTACATCTGTTAATGACTGGCGTAAATTAGGAACCCCATCTGCCTCCATTTCAGCAGGGTTGAGGGGAAAAGCTTCAAAAAAACTCCTGTTTTGAATATCTTCCAGTTTGGTACCGGTAATATCCAGATAGGCCTGATTAGCCGTTATAATTTGAAAATTCGGAACATCCGGTTCCAACAACAAACAGGGGTTGGTAATAGCCGCAAATACGGACTCAAATAAACCGGGAAGCATAAAATTGTAAAATTCGCCTTTATAAGGTACACTATTATTGTTTAACATCCGGAATTAGTTTTGGTTTCCTTCCCTCCACAACGTAAAAAATTTGATCTAACTATATAGTTTAACCGAAAAAAAAGAATTTCGAATCCACCTAAGTGTTATGTTTAGAGACCGGGTAGAAATACATCCAGCCACAGCGTTTACAAAATCTTTTTAATTTATATTTGATAATACCTTTTCCAAATTTTTTCACCAAAAATAAAGTCCGCCTATTTATTTGCTGTTAACACCATAGAACCAGCACAAGCAATACCGATATGCAACCAACCCATAACGATTTCAGCACGCTGTTTCAGTTTAACCCCATACCCAATTGGGTATACAATGTTTCAACATTTGAAATTCTCGAAGTAAATCAGGCGGCCATCCATTTATACGGATATTCCCGGGATGAATTTCTAACTAAAACCATTCTTGATCTTCGGACGGAGGAAGAAATTCCCCGAATGCTGGAAACGCGCGCCCATACCATTGAAAAAGAGGGCATTCTTCATTTCGGCATCTTCAACCATCTGAAAAAATCAGGTGAGCGCATATTGATGGATATCTATGGCCATCGCCTGCAATTTGCAGCGCAGGATGCCATCATGATTTCTGCAATAAATGTTACCGAAATACAACAGCAGCTGACAGAACTGAAGGATTCAGAAAAGAAATTAAAAGCAGCCTCCAGCATTGCGCATTTAGGCTATTGGAGATTGGAATTAGATGGACAACAACTCAGCTGGTCGGAGGAGGTTTATGAAATCTGGGGGCGATCCCAATCAGACTTTCCCGTGGATTTTGACAGGTTTTTAACCACTATACATCCGGATGATCAGAAGGAATTTTTCAATGAGCAGATGGCAGCTTTTAATGGAGAAAAAACACTTGATTTTATTCACCGGATCCTGCTACCCGACCATCGCATAAAATGGGTGCATGAAATCGGGCGGATTGAACGAAACAAGGAAGGCCAGCCCATTGCGTTTGAAGGAACGGTGCGGGATATTACCCTGCAAAAAGAAGAAGAACAACGGCTGAAAATTCTGGAAAGTGTTATTACCAATACGCACGATTCTGTCATAATTACGGAGGCTGACCCTGTTGAAGGAATCGGTCACCGGATTGTTTATGTTAACCAGGCTTTTACCAAGCTGACCGGTTATACAAAAGAAGAAGTAATTGGCAAATCGCCCAAACTATTACAGGGTCCCAATACAGATTACGAAGAAATTGCCCGCCTGTCAACCGCCTTAAAAAACTGGGAACCCTGTGAAATATCCACCATCAATTATAAAAAATCGGGCGAAGAATTCTGGATCAATTTTACGGTGAATCCGGTTGCGGATGAGAAAGGCTGGTACACCCACTGGATTGCCATTGAAAAAGATATTACCCAACAAAAGAACAGGGAACTTGAAAAGGCGCTGTTAGCCAGTATCAGTACGGTATTCAGTCCAACTATGGACCTGCACAATTCCCTGCAACTTGTTTGCGAGGAAGTAAGCCGTTTTGGCGGATTCAGTTTCTCGGAGATTTGGCTGCCTTCCACCCGGCAGGATAAGTTGCAGATAAAGGCTTCCTGTGCACGTGATAAAGCAGGAGAAGATTTTTTCCAACTTTCGGCCAATATCCATGAATTTGAATTGAATGAAGGAATACAGGGCCATGTATGGGCTTCAAAAAAAGCCTGGGTAGCTGATAAGTCGGATGATAAGCAGGTCTTATTGCGAATGGAAGCAGCGCGGGCAGCCGATATTCAATCACTCATGGGTATTCCGCTCCTGCATGATGGAAATATGGTGGGTGTAATGATTGTGGGTGCACAAAAGCCGCGACAATCTATCAAACAACTGGCGCCCACTTTAAGTAAACTGGAAAACTATATTGGTTCGGAGATCCACCGAAAGAAAATTGAAACGGAATTGGAACGTCTTTTTCAATCCCTTCCTGATCTGATCTGCCTGTCCGATTTCAATGGCCAATTTTTAAAAATCAATTCAGCCGGTTGTGCCTTGTTGGGATATGCGGAGGAGGAAATTATAGGTCAGCATTATAGCCGTTTTATTCATCCGGAGGATGAAAAAATATCGCATGTTGAGATTGGCCAACTGATAGCAGGCAATTCCAATTTTCAATATGAGAATCGATATTTAACCAAATCGGGCAAGATCATCTGGCTGAGCTGGAACTGCAGTTCTTCAATTGAAGAAGGCATCATTTTTGCCTCGGCCAAGGATATAACGGCTGAAAAAAAGCTGGGTGAATTACTGGAAGAATCGCTGTCCCTTGCCCGCATGGGTGGATGGGAAATTGATCTGGTTAATTCAAAGCTATACTGGTCAGATATGGTGCATACCTTACACGGCACCGATCCGGCCAATTTTATTCCCAATATTTCGGAAGGCATTGAATTTTATCGGCCTGATTTCCGGGAATTGGTAAAATCTGCCATCCAGGTCACCATTGAAACAGCCGCCCCTTTTGATTTTGAAGCCATCATCATAACCACGGAAAAAAAGGAATTATGGGTGCGGGTAATTGGGAAGGCAGAAATGAGGGAGGGACGCTGTATTCGGATTATTGGCAGCTTTCAGGATATCCATGACCGCAAGACAACGGAACTGCGTTTGCAATCTATCATGGATGATTTACCCGGTGCAAGTTTTCAATACCTGGTATATCCTGATGGCAGTGAAGAATTACGATCTGTCAACAAGGCTGCGGAAAAAATCTGGGGATTAAAGCGGGAGGACTGCATTAAAAACCCGGGGCTGGTATGGAACCAGGTAAAACTGGGGGGCGATTTCATTGAAGTGATGCGGAATATCAACCTGGCTATCACCAACCAATCGAAATGGCAGAGTCAGTGGAGATATATCTATCCAAACGGACAGGTAGGCTGGCAGGAAGGATCAGGAACCCCTTATTTTCTGCCAGACGGAACCGTGGTGTTCAACTCGATGGTATTTGATATAACGGAAGAGAAAAAAGCCACTTTGTTATATGAGGAAACTTCCAAAATGGCCCGGGTGGGCAGTTGGGAATTAAACCTCAAGGATGCCGGCAATGATTCGATGTACTGGTCGCCCATGGTACGTACCATTCTGGAAGTGGATAAAAACTATACCCCTTCTTTAACCGGTGGATTTGAATTTTATGAGCCGGAAAGCAGGAATAAGATTCAGGCAGCGGTAAAGAGGCTGATAGGAGAACAGGTTCCTTTTGATGAAGAATTACTGATTCGAACGGCAAAGGGAAAGCTGCGGTGGATCAGGTGTATGGGTAAGGGTGAATTTGTGCTGGATGAGTGTGTAAGGATTTTTGGAAGTTATCAGGATATTGATGACCGTAAAAAAGCAGCAGCGGAATTAAAACGGGCTTTTGAGGACCGAACAAAGATTCTGGAAAGTATCGGGGATGCATTTTTTACGATGGACCGCCATTTTGTGGTTACTTATTGGAACCGGATTGCAGAAGAACTCCTGCATGTAAAAAGAGAGCAGGTGCTGCACCAGAACCTGTGGGATGTTTTTCCGGATGCGGTCAAGCTTCCCTCCTACACCTATTATAACCAGGTGTTGGCAACCGGACAGGCGGTACGGTTTGAGGATTATTATGGCATCTGGCTGGAGGTAAATGCGTATCCGACAGAGGATGGAGTTTCGGTTTTCTTCCGGGATATCACCTTAAAAAAGGAGGCGGATATGCGGCTTCATAAAGCCTATGAAGAAAGAAATACCATTCTGGAAAGTATTGGGGATGCGTTTTTTGCGGTGGACAATAACTGGATTGTGACGTATTGGAACCAGATGGCGGAGAAGGTATTACACAAATCCAGGGAGGAAATTGTTGGTCGTCATTTATGGACGGAGTATGCAGATGCCATTGACTCTGATTTTTACCGAAATTATCAGCTGGCCAAGGAAACCGGTGAATCCATCAGTTTTGAAGAATATTATCCCACGCAGCAAATCTGGTTTGAGGTAACGGCTTATCCGTCTGAGTCGGGTTTATCGGTGTATTTTAAAGACATCACCCTGCGGAAGGAAGCCGATATCCGGTTGCGCGATGCCAATGAGCGGTTTGAGAAAGTGAGTGAGGTAACCAATGATGCCATCTGGGACTGGAATGTGGTTGAAAACAGTCTGTTCTGGGGCAATGGGTTTTCTACGCTGTTTGGCTATGAGGTAGAAAAAATTACGCCAACGCTGGACGCCTGGACCAGTCATATACCGGAACATTTACGAGAATTGGTATTGCAATCCTTACAGCGGGTATTGGATGACAGAACCCAATCGATCTGGCAGGAAGAATACCAGTACCTCAAAGCGGACGGAACCTATGCCAATGTGATAGACAGGGGTATTGTGATGCGGGATAAAAAAGGGCAGCCGGTTCGGATGGTGGGGGCAATGCGTGATATCACGTATCAGAAAGTGTATGAGCAGGAATTGAGGCAGCTGAATGAGGACCTGAAAAGCAAGATCCGGGAGCTGGAGCAGGCCAATGAGGAGCTGGAGCAGTTTGCTTTTATAGCCTCGCATGATTTGCAGGAGCCGCTTCGGATGATTTCCAGCTTTATGGATCAGCTTAGGCGCAAATATGGTGCAGACCTGGATCCCAAAGCGCATCAGTACATTCATTTTGCGGTGGATGGGGCCAAGCGGATGAAAAAAATTATCCTGGATCTGCTGGAGTATTCCAGAGCCGGGAGGGTGAGCGGAGCGATGGAATGGATTCATCTGGAGGAGATTGTTGCGGATTATATGTTGCTGAGAAAAAAAATAATTGCAGATAAAGCGGCGCAATTGGTGCAGGATCCCTTACCGGTGGTACAGGGCTATCGGGCACCGCTGACCCAAACCCTGCATGCGTTGCTTGACAATGCGGTAAAGTATTCCAGAACCGGTGTGAATCCGGTGGTTGAGCTGCGGGTAAGCGAAGCGGCAAAAGAATGGATCATTGAGGTAAAAGATAATGGTATAGGTATTGATCCACAATTCCATGATAAGATATTTATTATCTTTCAGCGGCTGCATAACCGGGATGAGTATGAGGGAACGGGGATTGGGCTATCCATTGTAAAAAAGCATGTGGAAAGCTGGGGAGGAAAGATCTGGGTAGAATCCGAGGTTGGCAGTGGAACCAGTTTTTACTTTACCATCAAAAAATAAATCAACCCATGAAACCTGTTCATATACTGTTGGTAGAAGATAATGAAGGGGATATTGTGTTAACCCTGGATGCTTTTGAGGAGAGCAAGATCAAAACCGATATCAGTGTGGTGAAGAATGGGCGGGATGCGTTGGATTTTCTGCATAGAAAGGGGGATTTTGCCAATGAAAGAAAGCCTGATTTAATACTTCTGGATATCAATATTCCAATTTTAAACGGGCATGAGGTATTAAGTGAAATCAAGCAGGATCCGGAGTTGAAGAAGATACCGGTAATTATGTTAACGACTTCTTCGAATCAGAAGGATATCAATCTGGCGTATGAGAATCATACCAACAGTTATGTAACGAAGCCGATTGAGATGGAGGATTTTTTAAAAGCGATTTTACGGATAGAGGAGTTTTGGCTGCAGCTGAGCAAGCTGGCGGATTAGGTGTCAGACAGGTGTTAGAACGGTGTTAGGCACATGTTAGAACGGTGTTAGAACAGAGTTCTAATAGCTGTCTGACACCTTAGGTGGAAGCAATTGTTCTGCAAGCTTCCACAACTCTGAGCTGCCTGGATTAGGGAAGTAACCAGTTGATTGATAATTAATCCTGGCATTTTCAATTGCAAACTCAATTGCAATAGGATGGAAATCTGAATTAAAGCCACCATCAATTATTCTTGCAAGAAGTGGTTTCCAGAAACCACAAGATGAAATATCGCCTGCATCAGGCAAAAATTTCAATACATGAAAATATAACCAAACTTCAAAACAAGGATTGCTCTGTGCAATGTTCCAATTTTGATGCCGGCTAGTTTCCTCTCTAATTGTATGTAAATGTAAACCCCACCGGTCTGTATCAATAACAAACCAAAGTTTATCTTCCGTTGGGTTAAGAGAAAATTCTTTTTCAACCTCCAACGCTTTCGTAATTAATTGACTGGGAGAACTTCCATGTCCACTTCTTATGGGAACAATTTTAACTCTGGACGATAGTCCATCAAAAAAATTAAAATAATCCGGTTCTCTATTTTGCCCTTCACAAATAATAATAAAGAGAAAGGAGTCCCGAAAAGGCTCCTTTTTCTGGTAGGTAAATCTAATCGGCTTGGGCATATTGATCCCAATTTAAGTCCTTTAAATTTCCCAGAAATGGGATTCCTCCATACCTCCCTGTTAGATAACCTTTACGGATATCAATAGTATGATGCTCTTTAAATTCACTGAGAGAATAAATTTCTGTGGCACCCGATTTATTTTTTTCTGCAAACCAGATTTCATCCTGGCGAAATATTTCCTGATCCAACAAATTAGATTCGTGTGTTGAAAATATTAATTGTCCGGATGTAGCTGAATCAAAAGAAAATTTCTTTACTAATTCTTTTATCAATAAAGGATGAATGCTTCTTTCAATTTCATCAATCAGGAATATTCGTTTATTGTTTATTGCTGAGTAGAAGGCTGGTAAATAATCTAATAATCGTCGTGTTCCATCCGATTCTTCATCTGCAGTAAATCTCACTTTTCCGCCATCCGTTTCATGTAAAAAATAAAGGCGCTTTGCTACAACTTTTCCATTTATTAATACAAACAGTATTTCTTCATTATCCGTTTGAAATGGTCTAACTTTTTCGGGGTTTGCTCTTAGTTCTGCTGAAATACGTTCGGTCTGGTGCCTATCATCCTCTCCAAAAAAATCCTCAATTGGAATATTTTCAATCAGGATATCAAGAATTCCTGTATTAAAAGATTTCATTACTGAAACTGCAAATAACCTAAATGAAGAATCTGTTTCTAATTGCAATACAAGTCCCTGTGGTTTATAATCAGGCATAATTGGAACCAGATCTATAACAAACCATTGCAATGCCTGCTTATAAAGGTCAAAAACCTTATTTTTCCTACTTGCCATATGAAATAAAACCGGAGTATTTCGTTTCAGTACTTCGTTTTTAAGAAAAAGAGGAAACAGTCCAGCTTCTTTATCTTCAGTTACTTCTTGAGCGAATTCAACTTCAAGTGCATTGTCACTCACAGAATCAGTTCGTCTGAATAAAACAATATCTCCCTTTTTGTTCAACCCGCTAATCTGCAATTCTTCTTCAATAATAATTCCCTGATTAATTGTGATGCCGTAATAAAAAGGAAGATCGTTCTTAATAAATTCAACGCCCAGGTAAATATCTTTGGTTCTTGCTTCCGGGTCAAATTTGAATGACTGGGTCAATAATTCAATTGGTAATTCTCCCGTTCTAATAAAATCATGCAGCAGGGTAAGGCTCTTAATCAGGTTACTTTTTCCTGCCCCATTTGCTCCATACATGGCATTTATCTTGAGAATATCAACCCCGCTATCGCTATACACATGGTGTGCTAATCGGGTAATCCGGCCCGGTAGCATATTAAACTCGGTTAGTTCTTTAAATGAAAACAGGTTCTTTATGAGAAATCTAATTAGCAATGTGTGAATTTTTCACGCAAAATACATTTTTTTAGCATAAAAACGATAAAATACGCACCATGTAAGTTATTATTGTGAATTTATCACAAAATTTACAGTGAAATTATTCACTATCTTACTTTGCTGAAAAACGGCAGCGCTGCATTATATGAAAAATTACGCAGTAGATCTTGAAAAGAAATGGGATTATGAAAATGGTTTTTACCTGACCTGTGAAACCAGCCGAATCGGAAAATTTCTGAATCATCTGGAGATTTACCAGCAGATAATTGACTTACCGGGCGATATACTGGAGTTTGGGGTTTATAAGGGTACTTCTATTGTACGCCTGTTATCCTTCCGCGATTTGTTGGAAAATGCCAGTTCACGCAAAGTATTCGGTTTTGATATTTTCGGAAAATTTCCGGAGGACCTGGAACTGGAATCTGACCGGAAATTTGTTCAGCAATTTGAAGGAGCGGGTGGGTATGGAATAAGCCGGGAATCGATTGAAGGCGATATTCTACAAACCACAAAGGAATACCTGCAAAAAAACAGTTCCGGAAAAATTGCCTTGCTGCATATTGATGTGGATGGGATGATTATGGAACTGTAGCGGGAGAGACCCGGGCAGTGGATGAATTTTTCAAAGGGCAGGATGTACTGATCCGGAAGCCGAAATACAATTATATTCCGTCTTATATCATCAAATAAACTTATTGCTGGTATTCCTGCTGCAGCATACCCACCGCTTCCTCTGCGGTATAAACCGGTAAGATGCTGTCTTTGAAATCTCTTGTATTCCGGGTAATGATGGCGGTGATTTTTTTATCAGACAATGCGGTGAAATATTGAATGGAGTCTTCGAGCTCTTTGGCATTTCCTGCAACCGTTTTTAGGATTATTTCTTTGGTGAGATCCATTGTTATGGTCAACCGCTCGAGTTCCCTTAATAAAAAAAGCAGCTCTTTATGGGTGCAATATTTTTTGATGATGTAAGCGATATGCGAATAGGATAAAGCAGAAATACAGAGTTTTATTTTACCTTCTGCAGCCAGATCGAAGAGCTTTGCTGCAGGCTTTGCAAAGGGCTCTCTGTTGACCAGCACATCTAACACTATATTGGTATATAAAAAGAGGTGGGTCATTACCTGTATTTTTCCTCCAGGCTTTTTGCCAACTCCTCTTTATAGTCCAAATTTTCGGGCAGTTTAACGGCACCCATCAGCCTTCGAATACGGGGAGAAATTTCGTTTTGGCCGGATTTATTGCCTGACAAGGATTTCAAATAATTTTCCACCAGATCAGAGAGACTGCGTCCTTTACTTTGGGCATAGCGTTTGGCTGATTCAATGATTTCTTTATCGATAGTCAGGGTCAATTTCGTGCTCATACACGTGTTTTATTGAAGTAAATATACGTATTATTTGCCAATATCTTTGGTAGTGGAAGTGGGTTTCTGTACTCATGGCGTACTCATCCCGTACTCGTGCCGTACTCGTACAAGACTTTCAACTTATCTTGAAAAGGTCGTATACGCATAGATCAAGTGTAAATGCGACAGAAAAACGAGGATTTGGGTCAAATTTATCCTTACTTCATCCAAACTTGATCCTAGCTTCTTCGTACTATCACGGAGGTAATTCAACTTATCTTGTTAGCTGATGGTGGTTTGGTTCCGGATTTATTAAGGGCTTTACTTTCATATGAACTATTGGATGCAATCAGTCCGGGGTATCAATTTATTCTGTTCTAACACTGTTCTAACTAACACCTGTCTGACGTCTAAGACGTCAAAGCTGGTGGCAATTTTAAAAATACCATTTCCGGTTTTGTTGATGTTTAACGGGATCTGGTTTTTTTCATTGGTCTTTACGCCTGAAAAGGAAATGAAAGTGGAGTGAGTTGTTGTTTTTAACCTGATCGTTTTGTTGATGGATCTTTACTTGTCATAAAAACACTGAAAACGACAATAGTGGTTTCAATTACTTCAAATACCACTGTGTACGGAAAACGTTCGATTTTGCCTTGCCTTACAGGCATTTCATAAAAAGAATAACTATGAGGATTTCGAAGTAAGCTAAAGTAAAACTGTTGCAACTCTGCTAAGAACTCCATTCCAAGGCCTTCTCTCTGCAACTCATACCAGTCAAATGCCTCTACTATTTCAATGGTAGCCAAGGGGCGAATTTCCAGCTCATAGACCATGTCTTTTTGATTTATCCAGCGCCATTTCTTTCACCTGTTCCCAGGTATAGGATACACCTTTCCCCTGGAGGTAATTTTCCCTTTCTTCAGCAATAAGAGCTTTACGTGCATCTGAACTGTTGGATTCGTCCTGTTTTGCATGAACATAATTCTTCGCCACTGTGAGTAGAGATTCTTTCTCCACTACAGTCAGTTTTGACCAATATTTCATGAATTCATTATCAATTAAGGGAATTGCCATACCTGAATTTAATACAAATTTACTCTTTCCGGGTAGTTATTGAAACAAAAAACCACCCGAATTGGGTGGTTTCAATTTATTCTGTTCTAACACTGTTCTAACATGTACCTAACACTGTCCTAACACCTGTCTGACGTCTTTGACGTTAGGCTTCCAATACATGCTCCTGGTATTCGGGAAGCAGGTTTTTGATCTGGTGGCGGATGCGTTGCTGTTTGTGTTGAAGCGCAGCTTCTACCAGTTCATTGATTTCATTTTCGAGCCATTCCTGGTTGATACCGATTTTCTTGGCCTTCATGATCAGGGGATGGTGGGTAGCCAGCAGCTTCTCCGATTCTTTGAACAACTCTTCGTACATTTTTTCACCCGGACGCAGACCGGTGAATTTGATTTCCATGTCTTTACCCGGGGTATAACCGGCCAGGCGGATCATTTTGCGGGCCAGGTCGATGATTTTCACCGGCTTGCCCATATCAAATACAAAGATATCGCCTCCGTGGCCCATTACACTGGCTTCGAGTACCAGGCGGCAGGCTTCGGGAATGGTCATGAAGTATCGGGTTACATCGGGGTGGGTTACGGTAACCGGACCACCCTGCAGAATCTGTTTTTTGAAGAGGGGCACTACCGATCCATTGGAGCCGAGTACGTTTCCGAAACGGGTAGTAATGAATTCAGTAGAGGAAGAGCGATCGGATAGGCTCTGGATATACATTTCGGCCACCCGCTTACAGGCACCCATGATATTGGTGGGATTAACCGCCTTATCGGTGGAAACCATGATGAATTTCTGTACATCAAATTTCAGGGCAGCATCGGCCACTATTTTGGTTCCCTTCACGTTGGTAAGCACCGATTCGCTGGGGAAATATTCCATGATGGGTACATGCTTGTAAGCTGCAGCATGGAAGACAAAATTGGGGCGATAGCGGTCGAAAATGCTTTCGATTCGGTATTTATCGCGAACGGAGGCAACTTCCACGCAGATATCCACCTGCTTGTTCATGCCTTCCAATTCCAGTTTAAGATCATGGAGAGCCGACTCTGCCTGATCGAGCAATACCAGCTGAACTACGGGATAGTTCAATAACTGGCGACAGATTTCACTTCCAATTGAACCGGCGGCACCGGTAACCAGCATCACTGCTTCGTGATAGGTACGTTTGGCGCTGATATTATCGATACTGATTTCATCGCGTTCCAGGAGCGATTCGATGGTCAGTTCTTTTAACTGATTGATCCGGAAGATGCCGTTGATCCATTCCTGCAGGGGTGGAATGATGGTTACTTTCACACCGCGGGAGGAACAGAATTCGAAGAGGCGTTCTTTCCGTTCGGAGGGCAGGTTATGCACCGCCAGGATCATTTCATCCACTCTGTGGTGGGCCATGAGCTTGCGGAAGGCCAGTTCAGGGGAGTAAATTTTGAGACCATCCAGGCTTTTCCCCTGTTTAGAGATGCTGTCATCGATAAAGCCGATGATCTGCATTTTGGTATCCTGGTCAATTTCAAGGGCTTTTTTGGTAGCCAGACCTATATCAGCAGCGCCATAGATCATAATCCGGCGCTTCTGTTGTTTACCTTTATGGAAATTTCCGGAGATCTGGAATACTTCCCGAACAAAGATCCGGAAGCCGGTAAAGAGAAAGGTTACCAGGAAACAGTTGATGAGCAGGAGTTCCAGGCGGATGTATTCAAACAGCCCGGTTGAAGCACTTATACTGGTGATAATCAGCCAGCTAACCAGTTGAAAAAGGGCAAAGCTAACAACCCGGGTAATATCCCGAATGCCGGAAAAACGAACGATGCCTGAAAATGTGTGGAAAATGACCATGCCGGTAATACCAATCACAGCATTTACGACAAAGGCATATTTATATAGCCAAAGCGTACTTAATGAAATACTAAGGCGGTTGGAGAGATAAATTGCACTCCAGAAAGCAAACACCAGGAAAAATGATTCAATAAGGAACAGAATCCACCGGGGTGTCAGCTCTTTAAGTAGTTGATTTCGCATAATAAGGTTTCACGGAAAGCCACCGCAAAAATAAGAATCATTTATTTATTAAATCTACTTAAATAAGTAGTAATAAATATCAACTCAAAGATTTTTTATTTTAACGTGACCAGTTTTAATAATTCCCGTTTAATACGGGGCTTTTAAGTACGCTGTATATGCAAATTTATTGCCAGACTGAACTAAAATGAGTGATAACCCGGTTGAGATCGTCGGAATTCAGGTTGGAGCCGCTGGGGAGGCAGAGTCCGTTTTCGAACAATTTTTCTGCTATCTGTCCTCCAAAATAAGGGAAACTGCTGAAGACCGGTTGCAGGTGCATGGGTTTCCAGAGCGGCCGGGTTTCTATGTTTTGTTTTTCCAGGCTAAGCCGGATTTTTTCGCGATCAACCCCTCCGGATTGCTTTGGATCCACTGTTATGGCTGTCAGCCAGCGATTGCTAAAAGAGCCTTCCAGTTCGGGCTGAAACTCAAGTCCGGGCAGCTCTTGAAAAGCTTTTGCATACAATTGAAAATTAGCACGTCGCTGCGCCACACGATCGTTCAGTACTTCCATTTGCCCTCTTCCGATACCGGCGCAAACATTGCTCATGCGGTAATTATAGCCTATTTCTGAATGCTGGTAATGGGGGGCCGGATCCCTGGCCTGGGTGGCCAGAAAGCGGGCTTTTTGAATTAATTCAGCATCGTTACCAATCAGGGCACCACCACCACTGGTTGTTATGATTTTATTTCCATTAAAGCTCAGCACGCCCAGTTTTCCAAAGCTGCCGCAGGCTTTACCATCATTGGTTGACCCGAGGGCTTCAGCGGCATCTTCAATAACCGGAATATCGTATTGAGCAGCAAGTTGATTAATGGCCTCCATTTTTGCCGGCATGCCATAGAGATGAACGGGGATGATGGCTTTGGGTAATTTATTCCTCGAAATGCAATAGTTGATGGCTTCTTCCAGCGCATTGGGATCCATGTTCCAGGTATTGGGCTCACTGTCCACAAAAACCGGCGTGGCACCCAGGTACCTGATTGGATTGGCAGAGGCCGAAAAAGTCATGGACTGACAAATAACAAAGTCATCAGGCTGAACATTGAGCAGGATTAATGCAAGATGAATGGCTGCAGTTCCGGAAGAAAGGGCTGCCGCATAGCTGGTTTGTGAATAATTGGCCAGATCTTTTTCAAAATTGTCTACATGAGGGCCCAGGGGAGCAATCCAGTTGGTATTGAATGCTTCAGTTACATAGGTAAGCTCTTTTCCTCCCATATGGGGAGAAGAGAGCCAAATTTTTTTTGATTGATTGTCCATACTATTCCGACTTATTGTATTTAATTATTCTGGCTGGATTTCCAACTACTACAGCAAAATCAGGAACGTCTTTTATAACAACTGCTCCCGCGCCAATAATAGCCCATTTGCCAATTTTTATACCTTGAATAACCGTTGCACCCGCCCCAATCCAGCTACCCTCTCCCACTGTAACTGCGCCAGCCAGGGTGGCGTTGGGTGAAATATGTACAAAATCACCAATTAGGGCATCATGATCAATTACAGCACCTGTGTTTAAAATAACATGTTTTCCGACTACTGAATTGGTATTCAGGATAACACCGGCCATACAAACAGTTCCCAAACCAATTTCACAATAATTTGAAATGATGGCTTTGGGATGTATGGCAGTGGTAAAAACATAGCTATTATTTTTGCAGATTTTTTCCCGAATTCGGTTATCACCAATTCCAATAATTACCTCTTCAATGGATTGTTGTTCTCGTTTAAAAACTGAAAACTCATTTACAATTGAATCAGAAGGCTGATCTACCCAGAAGCTAATATTCCAAATCCCCTGTTCTTTGAGAATTTCGGCAATTACCCTTGCATGTCCACCTGAACCAATAATTATCATTTTGAACCTTTAAATTTCTCCATTGTAACCGAAGTGGATGAACTTATTCCTTTACGCTGAAATACCTTTATTACTGTTTTATATATTATGATTAAATCCAACTTAAACGAAATATTGTCAACATACCAAATATCTAATTCAAATTTCTGTTCCCAACTTATTGCATTTCTACCATTTACTTGTGCCCAGCCAGTAATTCCGGGTTTAACTTCATGCCGTCTTGATTGTTGATTGTTATACAATGGTAAATACTCCACAAGTAATGGCCTGGGACCAACTAGACTCATATCGCCTTTTAACACATTTATAAGTTGAGGAAGTTCGTCAATAGATAAAGCTCTAACAAAACGCCCAAATTTAGAAATTCTCATTGCATCTGGAAGTAGAAAACCATGTGCATCTCTTCTATCATTCATAGTTTTCAACTTGATAATAAAAAAAAGCTTACCATTCTTACCGGGTCTTTGTTGGTAAAAAAAAGGCTTGAAATCATTCAATAAAAACAAAATACAAATACTAAGGATTAAAATAGGGAGCGCTAGCACCAAAACTATTACACTAATTATGATATCAATAAATCTCTTAAAATAAATTAAATACAAAATAATTTTTTTAAACAGGATATAATTGAATTCTATTCTCCAATAATACTTTGATATATTTTTCTAGCTGTTTCTACATTTCTATCAATTTCAAAAATTTGAACAACTCTATTGAATCCATTTTCTTTAAACTCCTCAATTGGATATTTATTATTTAGTAAATCATCAATAACTTCTGCGATAAATTCGCTTTTGCGAGGATCTAATGCAATACCAGTTTTCCCATTTATAACCAATTCTGGAAGTCCACCTCTATTAGAAGAAACTGTAGGCACTTTATATAACAAACTTTCAAATACGCCTCCTAAATTTTCAGAAAGCGATAAATAAATAAAGGCATCAAAGTTTGATATTATTGAATAAACATTAGAATAGCCCCCAGTAAAAATAACCCTACCATTCTTTATAGAATTTGCTTTCTCAATTAATTTATTCTCATATATCTTATTCTTCCCAAAAGTTGTTCCAGAAATCACAAGCACAACATCATTACGTTTTTCTAATAATTTTTGGTAGGCATCAAGTAAAAACTCGTGCCCCTTTATCCCAATATTTTTTAAAAGTTTAGGGGGATAAATATAGGATGCAGTTCCAATAATTTTAACATCATCTGGTATGTTAAATTCATCTCTAAGTTTCCTAATATCACTTCCTTTAACTCGCTCTAATAATTCGTTCAAATTAATAAATGCATAATTTAGAAATACTCGGTGTTGTGATACTCCCATTTGCAAATAATAATTTCGTATACACTCAGATGTCGCTATCCAATAGTCATACTTCGAAGCACTTAATTTATCCGCGTATCTAATCAATTTGTTTTCTAGGTGTAGTGGACCTACAACTTGAAAAATCTTTGGTATTTTTATATCACGCAAAAACAATCTTGAATAAAAAGTTGTTTGCACAAACCAACTATGAATAATTGTAGGCTTTTCAACTCTTATAATCTCTCTTAAATGCCTACCACGCAAAAACACTTTGAAATCTATACTAAAATCGAATGGATATACATTTTTGCAAATTTCTTGGTAGTCCTTATAATGCTTCCCACCTTCAGGAATTACAACACTAAAAGTAATATCTGAAAATCTATTCCGCAAAGCTTTAATCAACTCTAAAGCCCAAGTAGCACCCTCACTAGTTTTTATTAAATGAAGTATATGCATTAAATTTTGCGTTTCCAATTAAAAAATCATAAAACCCCTTCCTCCTCATTTGCAATATTGAATTTTCAAAGTTTTTCGAAAATTCCCAATTTCTTCCCGCAGCAATATTATATTCATTTTCATTCTTTAACAATACTGTAATACGCTTTGCCAGAGTTGAAATATCATCTACTTTTACTAAATTTTCTTTATTCAATAATTCAGGAATTCCTCCTACATTAGTTCCAACACATGGAAGCCCTCTCGCCATCGCTTCTATTAATGCACGTGGAATTCCTTCAGTTCTGGAAGCCATTAAAAACAAGTCAGACTCATCCAAATAATTAACTACCAATTCTTTACTGACATTCCCCACAAAATTCACCTTATCGTTGATTCCAAGTGATACTGAAAGCTCTATTAAGTCATTAAAATATTTTCCATCGCCAAGCCAAATCAACTTCGCATTAACTCCACTAATATTCAAACTTTTTATAGTTTTTAGTACCAAATCGGGGGCTTTATACAATTGCTCAAGAGAACCTACTGAAATTATAATATATTCTCCCTTCTCCTTATAAATTTTGGGGGTCAGTGAGTAACTTTCATTATTAAGCATAACATTAGATGCATGAGTTGTAAAGACTCCCCTATTTGTTGGATATCTCTTCTGAAGCTGAGATTTGGTTACATATAAGACGGCAGCAGCCCGCCTAACTTGTAACTTTAATAAATAAAAGTTTAAAATCCTTAATAATGGACGTAGAGGATGCTTAATAGTTCCAGGCGCAAAAACTTCCCATGGATCACCAACAACTTCTAATCCATAAGGGATATTTTGCCTCCACAGCTCTTTTGTAAAAATGTTAGAAATAAATCCTGGAACACGAAATAAGTATATAAATTTTCTATTTACTAATTCCCTAGAAATTAGTGATTGAATTTTTCTATAATTCTTAAGAAAATCAAAAAGGCCAATATAATACGGACAATCATGAAAACGAACACGTACTGATGAGGCTAAATACTCTTTATTTCCTTTATAGTTTGGATCATTCTTAACTCTTGCAAATACAATTATTTCGTCAAAAGATTCAAGATACCTTGCCCATAAATAATTGCTAAATGAACCATCGATTGAATAAACCGTATGTTTATCGACACGAACAAATCGAGCTTCAGTTACAAAAAACAAATTTGTCAAGACATATTTAATTAAAACATACTAAAATAGCTCACCTAGAAAAATATTAAACTGCTTCTTATAGTTAAAATTGTTTTCCGCCCATTCTTTAAGAATAACAAAATCATTATTTATATACGCAGCAGAAACTTCCTCAACAAAACCCCAAATATCATTTGGATCTCTTAGTCTTGGCCAATTATTTTGAGGAATAATCTCTTTAATTGAAGGAATATTTGATGCCACAACCGGGACTCCAGAAATCATAGCCTCAATTAAAGCATTTGGCTGACCTTCTGTAATAGAAGGAAATAAATACAAATTAAAAGATCCTAACACTTTTGGAATATCTGAGTGATATCCTACGCAAAAAACAGTAGCTTCTAAATTGTTCTCCTTATAAATCTCAAGATCAATAATCTTTTCAGTTCCTTTACCAACAAGTACAAAGCAAATTTTATCACCATATTGTTTTTTAAGAATCACTGCCAAATTAAGAATTAAATTATGATTTTTAGCAGGATCAAATCGGCCAGTATGTCCAATTACAAAAGAACTGTCTTTTATATTTAACTCCTTTCTAAATCTTTTATCTATAAGCACATCTTTAAAATCCTCTGGATCAATTCCATTATATACAACATTTAATTTTGAATTCTTAAGTCCTTGCTTACCAAAATAAAATTGAATTGCAGCGTATGAATTTAGCAATATTCTTGTTGAAAAGAATATTGTAACATATTTCAAAAGATAATTAATTAAATTTTTAAAAAATGAGGCTTTAAACCGATTGCTGGAATTCCTGTAAAAGGAAATTCTTATTTTAATACCAGCCAAAAAACTAACAAACAAAGTGTTTGCCGAAAAATTCCCAGAAAAATCACAAACAGAACATGGTTTATAACTTTTTAAAAGTTTATAAAACCTAAAGTATTCAAATAAATTAAAATCATTTAACGAAAATCTAAATATTTCAACATTCTTTAATGATATATATTTATCATGAAGTTCTCCAAACTCCCCTGACCTGCAAATAACAATGGCTCTGGAATCCCCATTTATATATTTTAAAAACCTTAATAAATAATTTTCAATTCCGCCTGAATTTAAACTTGTTATAATAAAAAAATATGTACGCATTTATAAAAATTAGAAAAATAAAAAAGTAATAATATTACTCCTAAGTTCTTTTCATGTTAAAGACATATTTATTAATCAAAAGAATAGCAAAGACCCACAAAACTGTTCTAAGTTCAAATCCAAAAGAGGAGCGCGCAATATAAATTGAATTTCCTATATAAGTAATTATCATACAACTTATAAATAGCGACGGTAACCCTTGACTGAACATAGAAACTTCTAAAATTCTAAATAAATAACCAAACAAAAGCATTCCTATTACAATTCCAAATAGTCCAAAATCAAAATAGAAATCGGCCAAACAAGTTGTACCTTCTCCTGAATAAGGAAAATCACCTTGATTAATCCATGTTACAAAACGTGCAGAACTTCGATATTTGTAATGTGAATCACCAAACATCAAATTATTTAATGGATTGAAAAATGGAATTCCTAAAGACAATTGTTGGTATTGAAATCGACCAAATAAAAAATCATGCCGTTCAGGAATGTAATTTACTGTAGTATGATAAGCTCTAATCGATGTAGCAAGTTCTTGAGTAAAAGGAAGAATTGACTTTTGAGGAAATCTACTTTCTTTATTTAAACTACTCTGAAATCGTTCAAAAAAACCCAATGATTTATCTTGACTTCTAATGCTACCCAAAATGGTAAATAAAAATCCACCCAATATAATAAACAACACATAAAAATACAAACGAATCTTAAATTTTGTTACCATTAAATAACCTGAAAGAAAAATAAGTGAAAAAGTAATGATTGGTCCCCTATCTCCACTAAACATTACAGAAACTAAATAAACAACTAAACAAATAAAAAAAGGTCTTCCTAAATATTTAATGTACTCCCATATATTTCTAAAATACCTATCCTCTATAGTGGCATTACGACACATTTGTATAATATATGCAGATACAACAACTTCGAACAACAATATAAAATAAGTTGCACCTGTACCCATTTCAACTTCACCATAGTGTCCTGCTAAATAAAGGGGATTAACAGTAAAAAAATAGCTAACTAAAAAAAAAGCAGATAACCATAATAAGAATTTTGCCTTGTATGGTCTTTCCTCAAATTTCCTCTTTACTCGCTTACCTAATAACTTATCATTTCTATCAAAATAATAACCCAACAAAAAAGATGTAAGTCCTATAACCGAAAAATTTAAAGCTTTCAAGACTACATCTTCATTAACCCAAATGTAAGAATAGCTGCTATTTATAGCACCAGTAACAAAATCCAAAATGTGCTGAAAATGAACAACTACAAAACCAATTAAAAAAAAAATAGAATGCTTAAAATATTGCCCTTTTAAAGAACTAATTCTCTCAGGAGTTAAAAATGAGGTTAAAAAAATTAATGCCACAAAGATTAGATGTAGAATCATTAATTCCATATTCATCTCATCAGGTAAAAAAAAACCTAATAAAATAAAAAAAAGCAAAGAAATAAGAAATATAATCTTTGTTATCACTACCCAAAAAATATTAAAGCAATTCTTTTTTAATAAATCGTGATTCGTCAAGGCCTAAAAGATATTTTTTCTTTTCCCGATATCCCATACCTTTTGATTGTACATTGTATTTAAGCATACGTATTTCAAGTGAATCAATGTCAGTAATTATTCGGGCAGGATTACCAGCTACGACAGAATTTGAAGGTATACTTTTTGTTATCACAGAACCAGCTCCAATTACAACATTATCTCCAACAGAAACACCAGGCAAAAGCAATGTATTATTTCCAATGTAAACGTTGTTACCAATCACAATCTTTCCAAACGAATCAAAACTTGGGTGCTTTTTTCTGAATACCCAGCCACCACCATGTGTAAAAAATTTAACCTCATTTGTAATTTGTACATTATTTCCAATAGTAACTAGGTAAGGTTCACTTCCAAAATTGGCCCCGCTTATTTTGCAATTGTCACCAACTTTTACTCCTACAGACTTAGCATATCTTACACCATTCCAAAACTTTCTTTTATAATAATCGTATAATCTGCTAAACATAAATGATGATTATGAAATTAACTTGAAGAACTGTCGAATTCCGTAAAAAATAGGCGCTAATAAACTTTTTCTATTAAATCTTAATAAAAAGCTTGAATATTCGTAACACACATCAAATTTTCTATTCAATGAATTCAAATAAATTAACCTTAGAAGAAGTTTGTTGCAATTAGTGGGATTAAAAAGTAATGCAGCTTTTTCAGAATATTTATCCAAGGAATCTGTTCCTGTTTTTAATCTCTCTTTGAATAAATACGAGGCAAAACATGATAAAAGCGTTGGAATTTCAGATTTTGCAGACTGCTCAGATACAGAATTTTGAAATTTTATTAGAGTGTAAAGTTTATCTGGAATAACATGTATTTTAGATATCAAAATAATCCTATACCAAAGGTCTTTATCTTGGCGGAATGTAAAATAACTTCTATAACCGCCAGCCTTCCTGTAAACATCCATTTTAAACATAGCTGTACCATGGGTTAGTCTGTTTCTTACAAGAAGCTCGTTTGCAGATACAACTTCAACATTTTTAAATTCAGCTTTATGATTATGTAATTTCGTACCAACAACTCCAACATCAGTATTTCTTTCTAAGTAATCAACCTGAGTTGCTATTCGATTAATATCAGAAATATCTCCGGCACCATGAATTGCTGCATATTTACTATCAACTGTATTTAAAACATTAATTAAACTGTTAGTGAAACCAAGGTTTTCATTGTTTCTTACAATTTTTATATTCGGTATCTGTCCAAATTTATCAGACAATAAATTATATGTATTATCCGAGGAAAAATCATCCACAATAATTATCTCAATATTTTTATATGATTGATGTATAAGACTACTTATTGATTCAATCACACCTGATTCTCTATTATGATAAATAGTAATGATTGTTACTTTTGAATCTATTGAATTAGGAAACATTTAAAATAAAATCAAAAATTTATCAAATTATATCAATCTCTGTTCAATTTCTAATTCAACTCCGAATTCTCGCAAAACAAGCTCTCTTACATGATCTATAATTTTAACAATATCACTCCCTGAGGCTTTATTGAAATTAATAATAAATCCACCATGCTTCTCTGAAATTTTTGCACCACCAACGACCAAACCTTTAAGATTTAAATTGTCTATAATGGCGCCAACAAAATATCCAGGAGGTCTTTTGAATACGCTACCAGCATTTGGAAATTCCCTTGGTTGTTTTAGCCATCGTTGATCTCGGATTAAATTCATTTTAGTTTCAATACTTCCCCGATCACCAGGAATCAAATCAATTTTTGCAGATAATACGATGTTGTTTTTGTTCTTCTGAAAGTAACTATTCCTATATTCAAAACTAATTTCAGACTTACTAAATTCCCGAACCTTATTTGTTTCAAGATCCAAGAATCTTACAAAACTTAATACATCTTTGATCTCCTCTCCACTCGCACCAGCATTCATCACAACAGCCCCACCAAGTGAGCTTGGTATATCATAAAAAACTTCTAGCCCAGTTAAAGAATGCTTGAGAGCCAATAAACTCAAATCAGATAATAGCATTCCAGCTTCTGCTCTTAGTTGGCTTTCATTTGCACAAAAAGCATATGAGTTATAATTTCCATTAAATATGATAAAATCATTCTCATATCTGTTTTTAGTCAAAATGACATTATTACCATTACCTAAAACGACACAATTATCAAGAGAGGTTTTAGAAAAATATTCAACAATTTCATTTTCGCTATCAAAAAAAATAGCTCTTTTACATACAGAATTAATTCGGTAAGAGTTATAATTTGTAAGATCAAAATCACTATAAATTTTCATATTATCTTTTAATGATTTTTAAAACTGAATAGTACAATTCTTTGAATTCACTTCTCTTAAAAGTGAAGATATCAATAATAGAAAGTCGCGTTTCCTTACTATAAAAAATAATGAATAAAACTCCAGCTAAGGAATAACTTATAGTTGATGAAATTGATGCCCCTACTGCTCCATATTGCGGAATCAACCAAATATTTAAAAGAATGTTACAAATTAAACCAGGAATCATAGCCTTCATGCTTACCCAAGGCTTACCTTTTCCTGCCAGATCCATATTCATAACTTTGAATACTGTTAAAACAACAACACCAGGCAATAATATTTGCAAAACCCTGACACTTCCCATAAAATCTAAGCCATACAAACCCACAATAATATATTCAGCTAAAAAAAATAACACGATAGAAACCAAGCTAATTGCAATGATAGAAATTCTCAATAGTTTTGCCACTTTGTTAGAGAAAAGTAAATCATCTTTTGCATTTGAACTTCTTGCAAATACTATTGTACTCAGCACCATAGGAATCTGCCAAAGATATTGAGTAATAGACGCTCCTTTTGAATATATACCCGTTTCATAATTACTACTCAGTCTTTCCAATAATATAATATCAATCCGATAATTTAAATTAATAACCATTAAAGCAATAGCGTAAATAATACCTAGAGATAGTAAAGATTTTATAACAGAGTATTCAATTTTTATTCTAAAAGAATTTAAGAAATCATTCTTGAATAACATTATAAAGAACATAAAAATTGGGCCTAATAGGGCTGCTAGCATAGCTCCATTTAAACCAGCATTTAATGGAACCAGGAAAAAATATGTTGCTAAAAGAATTACAACATTAGGTAACCAATTTACTTTGTTAAATTCTTTAATTTCATTTTTTCCTAAAAATATACCTGAATTATAAGTGACAAACAGACTAAATGGAATCGGCGCAATGGCAAGTAAGACTAATTCGCTTTTATAGTTATTTGGCGAAAAGAAAAACAACAAAGCAGCACAAACTATAATACAGAAAAGTGATGTAAAAAACCATATCTGAACAATTGCGGTTTTTATACTTTCAATTGAAATTGAATTCTTGCCAATAAAATAAGTAGTGGACTGTCGAATACCTAAGGAACCAATAGTCATAAAAAGAGAAGGATAAACAACTAAACTTGAAATTATACCATTATTCTCTGGCCCCAAATACCTAGCAGTAATAATAGAAACTCCAAGTCCACAAAAAATTACTGCTATTCGCGAGAATGCTACACGAACAATGTCTGACACAAATGTAGCCATACTATTTCATCAAAATTTTAGCCGGGATACCTACTGCAGTTGAATCAGGAGGAACATTAATGTTCACAACTGCATTAGCACCTACTACAGCATTTTCTCCAATTACCACCCCTCCAATAATTTTCGCTCCTGCAAATATTTTTACGCCATTTTCCACCACTGGATAATTCATTTTATCGCCCTTCTTCCCATGACTTCCCAGCGTTACTTGTTGAAATAACATAACATTATCTCCAATTATGACACCATCACCAATTACAATTCCTATAGGGTGTGGCAATCGTAAGTTTCGTCCAATAATTGCATTATAAGATATGTCACATCCTCTTTTTGAAATCAACTTGTATTTATAATAGGACGAAATTTGACGAATAATAAAAGAATTACTTTGAAAACAAAATTTTCCAATTCTATGATTCAATAATACACGAAACCTGGCGCTGTAAAAATAGTTGATGAAAAATGCTTTAATATTAAAAGATTGATTTGGCAGATCTCCCTTTATTTCACTTAGCAAACAAGAAAATTTCATATTTTAAAATTAACCTGTAAAGCAGATAGTTTTTGGGTTAAATTTTCATATCCTCTTTGAATTTGCCAATCATTTTCAATACTTGTTTCACCTTCAGCGGTAAGTCCTGCCAAAAGTAAGGCAATTCCAGCCCTTAAATCCAAAGCTTCTACTTTTGTCCCAATTAATTCATTTCCTCCAGTTATTACTAACATATCACCATCAACATGGTATTCCACGCCCATTTTTTTTAATTCATTTACATAACCATAACGACCGGGAAATCTTAGATCAATTATTTTAGAATGGCCTGTACTCATTGCACCATAAACAGCAAATAATGGTTGCATATCAGAGTTTATTCCAGGATATGGGCCAGTACTTATCTCAATTGGGTATGGAGTTCCGCCGTGCACTATTAATGATGACTCACCTTTGTAATACTTCATTCCGCTTTCGCGAAGGAAACATAGAGGTACTTCTAAGTGGGAATACGGGAAATTTTCAATTTCTACATCACCATTAGTAATTACAGAAGCAATGGCCCAAGTAAGAGCTTCCATATTATCTGGAATAACAGAATGCCTAGTACCATTTAATCCTTCAACCCCATAAACCTCAATACATTTTTGTCCATAAACTTTAATTTTAGCTCCCATAGAATTTAACATATCAATGAGATCTAAAATTTCTGGACGAATGTGAGGATTCCAAATTATGGTTTTACCAATTGCCAAGCTTCCCATAATTATGGAATTTTCTGTAGCGCCAGTAGAACGAATAGGTAAAAAAATTTCATTGCCAATTAAGCGTCCTTTAGATTTTGCACATAAATATCCATCTTCCTCCCATACATCTGCTCCCAATGTTTTTAATGCATTTACGTGTAGATCATACTTCCTGTCACCCAAATTACATCCGCCAGGCAAAGGTACTCTTCCTTCTGAGAGCCGAGCTGTTAAGGCTCCAAGTATCAAAAGTGTGTTTCGAATTGACCTATCATTCCAAACTAATTGAGAGTTTAAGTTTTGATGTTCTGTTATTGTAATTGTATCACCCGATATTATATAATCTTTTCCCAATGCTTTCAACATTTCTAAATGTATTGCAACATCAAGCAAGCCGTTTGGGAAATTGTTTATTTCGATTCTTTCACTTGTCAAAAGTGATGCAGCTAGTAAACGTAAAGCACTATTCTTTGCACCACTAACTTTGACAGTACCTGTAAGCTTGGATTTAGAAACAGAAATCATTAATTTATTTTTTATTGAAGTATTCTTTGTACCAATTAACAAATTCCAATACACCTTCCTGAATTGTAGTAGTAGGAATATAGTTAACTGCCTCGGCTAAATCACTCATATCAGCATGCGTTGCAACTACATCACCTGGTTGCATAGGGAGGTAATTTTTCTTTGCCGTTTTTTCAAGTGCATTTTCAATTGCATTAATATATTCCATTAAACTTACTGAGTTTGAATTACCAATATTGAAAATCTTATATGGGGCACTTGAACTAGAAGGATCAGCAATTTTTGAGTCCCAACAAACGTTCGATTTAGGAATTCTTTGACTGATTCTAAAAACCCCTTCAACTATGTCAGAAACATATGTAAAATCCCTAAACATTTGTCCATTATTATAAATATTTATAGGCTTATCGGACAAAATTGCGTCTGTAAATAAAAAAAGAGCCATATCTGGTCTACCCCATGGACCGTAAACTGTAAAAAATCTTAAGCCAGTTGTTGGGAGGGAATATAAATGACTATATGAATGAGCCATCATCTCATTAGCTTTTTTTGTTGCAGCATATAAACTTACTGGATGATTAGCACCATTATGAGGAGAAAATGGCATTTCTGAATTGAGACCATATACACTTGATGTACTTGCATATACCAAATGTTTTACATTGGTTTGACGACAACCTTCAAGAACATTTATAAATCCAGAAACATTACTATCTACATATACAAATGGATTTTCTACGGAATACCTAACACCTGCTTGAGCTGCTAGATTTACTACAACATCAAACATTTGTTCATTAAACAAATTAAATATTTCTGCCCTATCACAAAGATCCATTTTAAAGAATAGAAAATCGTAGGATGTAGACTTAGCTGGGATATTATAAGTCTCTTCATTAATATCAATGCCCAATTTTTGTAATCTTGACAATTTTAATCCAACCTCATAATAATCATTCAAATTATCAATACCAATAACTTGCCATCCATTTTCTAAAAATTTTTTTGTTGTATGGTATCCTATAAAACCTGCTGCACCCGTAATTAGTACCTTTTTCGAATGTTCCATTTGGCAAAGAAGTGTTTAATTATTTTTTTTAAGTCTGAAAAATCTTAAAATTTTCCTTAAAAGAGTATTTTTTGATTTATCATTTTGTAAATAACCTAATCCATATCCATATCCATACCCATATCCATATGAATTACTAATCAACTTATGCAATGGAATAGCATTAAATATTAAATTTATAGGAGGGAAATGCCCTTTATCGATTAGCCGGCTAATTAAATCTCTAATACTTCGATCAGTGTAATTGTATCTAACAACAAAAAAACAAACATCTGCTAATCTTCCTAAAACTCTAGAGTCTGTTACAATACCGACGGGAGGAGAGTCTAGCAAAATATAGTCAAATCGATCTTTTAGCTCATCAATCATCTTCTCCATTTTATCTGATAATAACAATTCAGCAGGATTAGGTGGAAGTGGCCCAGAACCTATCACAAATAAACCATCAACTCCTTTTACTGGTTGAATTATTTCATCAACTTCATTAACTCCTATTAAATAGTTTGACACCCCATTAGTACGAGGCATCGATAAATATTGAAGTAATTTTGGCTTCCTTAGATCTAATTCTAGCAATACAACTTTTTTTCCTGTCAGTACTAGACTTGCAGCTAAATTTATCGAAACAAATGTTTTTCCTTCTCCACTTTTTGATGATGTAAATAAGATTGCTTGAGACTTTCCAGATCTAGGCAAAAAAGCTAGATTTGTCCTTATTTCCCTAAACTGTTCAGTAATAATATCATTTCTATTCTCAAGAACTACTAATCTGTTTTTATTCCCATCATCAACTAGTTGAAGTTCACCTAAAATTGGTTGTCTTAAAACTTCTTCAAGCTCCTTACGATATCTAAACTTTGAATTTAAAAACTCTTTTAAAAAAACGTAGAAAGCAAAAATTAATGTCCATATAAACAAGCCGAAAATAGTTATAATCATCCTTTTGGGCTTCTGAACACCCATGTCTTGCGGCTGATCAATAACTCGGTTATTTGGAACGATAGAAGCTGATTGAATCGCTGCTTCCTCACGTTTCTCCAGCAAGTAAGTATAAATTGTATTCTTTATTGATTGTTGTCTACTAATATCGAGCAACATTCTTTCTTTTTTGGGAATGTTTTTTAATGCCGTCTCTCTTTGGCTTACAAAGGCTTTTAAGCGTATTTTATTGGCCTGAAATGATCTTTCCAGATTTGAAATACTTTCCAGAATACTTGGCCGTAATTTCTGAATTTGATTATCAATAACCTCCAACTGTGGATTTTTCTTGCCTGACAATTGACTTATCTTTTCATACTCAAACTCAGCTTGGAAGAGTTGTGTTAATAGAGTTTGAAGTAATGGATCATTTAAACCTAATGTTGCCGGCACTGGAGTTTTATCGCTGTTTCTCTTCAATACATAATTCCGCAAGCCTTCTAAAACTTTAAGCTGCACCTCTATTTTCGAAAGCTCTTGATCAAACTCACTAACTTGATTCAAGAATAAACTTCCTTCAGTTGACAAATCAATTACTCCTTCCTTAACCTTAAAACCCTCTAAATCTTTTTCAACACTATTTAATTCCTGTGATAATAATAAAAGCCTGTCGTCAATAAATTTTAAAGTATTTTGAGCAATCCGTCTTTTGAATTCAACATAATTCGAACTATAAACATCAACAATAGTGTTTAAAATATCAATGCCACGAGTAGTTTTATTGTCCAAATAATTTAGATCAATAATGGAGGATTGACTGCTAATCGGTACGATTTGAAGATTATTTTTCAAATTTCTAACCGCTGAGTTAAGTGGAGTAATTTCAAGCCCAATTATATCAAATGCTGCTGGTAAAGAGTCGAGGCCCCACTGTGCTAGACCAAATGGAGTTTGAACAATAGTGTCCACTAAATATCTTTTACCCAAATATTCAACTGTTTTTTCATCTATAATTTCAACATTCCCAAAAAAAGTCTCATCAAAACTTTCTGGTTGAAATAATTTTAAAGATATTGGTCCTGCAAGATTATATAATTCAGCAGCTTTTAATTTCCCCTCGAATGTAAATCTAACTTGAAGTGAGAGTCTTTTGACAACTTCTCCGAGAAGTGTTCGGGATTGTAGTATTTGTACCTCTTTTTCAGCTTGACTTGGGAATGGACCTCCTCCATATTGAAAATTTAACAAATCAGTATTGCTTCTTTGTAAATCATCGTCGTTGACAATAATTCTGCTTTGTATTTTATACATCTTCGTTGAATATCTTAGATATATAAAAGTAGTTGCCAATGCTACTAAAAGACCTAGGAAAAATAGTGGCCAATAAGGAACTATTCTTCGAACAAAAGCTTCAATCCCAATATTTTCACTTGAATCATTTATACTCTTTGACGAATAGTTGTTTTCTACCACTTCTATTTGTTTAAACTTAAAATAATTGCGAGGATTGATAAGCTTCCTGCTGCCAGTGATATAAATTGAGGCAACCTTTCGCGGGCAAAAAACTTTGCTGGCGCTGGTTCAACATATACAACATCATTTGTTTTCAAATAATAAAATGGCGAGTTAAAAATATCACTTGAAAGCAAATTTACTCTGCCATAAATTCTTTTACCATCTACCTCTCTAATTACCATCACTGATTCTCTTTTTCCCATAACCGTCAAATCTCCAGACATTCCTATTGCCTCCAATATTGTCAATCTTTCGTTCGGTAATACAATAATCCCTGGTCTTAAAACCTCACCCATTACTGTTATGCGATAATTCATAAATCGTACATTAACCACAGGATCCTTTGTGAAATCTCTAAATGAAATCGTCAATTTTTCTTCTAGTTCTTTCCTTGTCAAACCATCTGCTTCAATTTTACCAATGTATGGCACTTTTATCATACCATCTGCTTCAACCAAATATCCAAATACCTGACCTGAACCACTCAATACTGCACCACTGACTCCAGATTGAGGAAAGCCTAAACCTGAGTTTAATGCTACCAAATCCTCGCTATTTGGACCACCAACAGTAATCCATAAAAGATCATTTTTCTGAATTTTTGATTCAAATTCTACCTGAGCTTTTGCTTTTAATGAGTCCAAAGTACTATTGTTATTCAAGTCATTCATGTAGATCATTTGCTTTGAAGATGTACATGAAGCAAAAAAAAATAGAAGAACAATGTTAAATATCTGTATTCGAAAATTCATACTAAAGATTTGGTTTGCAGAGTTTAGGTTGTTTTGTACCAGTGAACTGTAGTCTTTAAACCAACTTCAACTGGCACCAAATTAGAATAATCGATACTGTTTTCAATAGAATTTATCATTGCAAGAGACTGCAGAATATCACCTTTACGTACAGGTCCGTATTCAGGCTTAACAGATGTACTTGTAATCTTTGCAATTATTGACCAGAGCTCATTTAAACTTGTTGAACTTCCACAAGCAACATTAAATACTTTATGGTTTGGATTTTGAAGGTTTAACATCGCATTCAAATTCGCTTTCACCACATTTGAGATGTAGGTAAAGTCCCGAGTTATGCTTCCATCTCCATTAATTTTTGGAGAGGTTCCTTCCAATGCTGCTTTGATAAATAATGGTATCACTGCCGCATATGGTCCATTCGGATCCTGGCGGGGGCCAAAGACATTAAAGTAACGGAAACCTACCAGTTGAATTCCATAAGTCTTGGCATACACTTCAGCATATAACTCATTTGCCATCTTTGTAGCAGCATAGGGAGACAATAACTTGCCCGTACGCTCTTCTACTTTTGGACTATCAGCCAAATCGCCATAAACCGAAGAGGAAGATGCATACACCATTTTCTTAACCCCGAACTTCCGTACGGCTTCCAGTATATTCAAAAAACCATTCACATTTACATTATGCGATGTGATGGGATCCTGAATACTTCTGGGCACAGAACCCAGCGCAGCCTGGTGACAAACCGCATCAACCCCCTCTACCGCTTTCTCACAATCCTCAACAGAACGGATATCTCCTTCAATTAAACTGAATTTGGGATTCTCAAAAAATGGCTCCAAATTTTTCCTGTGTCCGGTACTGAAATTATCCAGCACTCTAACCTTCTCAATATCCTCCCGCACCAATAAATTCTCCACAATATGACTTCCTATAAATCCGGCTCCCCCTGTTACTAAAATTTTCATCCTTTCGTTTAATTGTATAATTATAATCTGGCATCAGCAACACCTACCGGTAAAGCTGCTTTTACATCGTATAAAACGCCGTTTTCTTTCAAACGGCCTCTCCAGTTTTCTCCGTTTAAAAACTGTTTATGCGCAACAGCTAAAATCACGCCATCATAGCCCTGGCCCAGTTCCGATGAATCGGTAAAGATATCGTATCCATATTCATGCACCACTTCGGCCTTGCTTGCCCAGGGATCGTAAATATCTACTTCCACCCCCTGATCCTGCAGGTGATGAATGATATCCACTACCTTGGTATTGCGGATATCCGGACAGTTTTCCTTAAAGGTCAGCCCCAGTACCAGCACTTTTGCTCCAACCACCGGTAAGGCCCGGCGGTTCAACTGACGGATCACCTGTAATACCACATATTCGCCCATGCCATCATTGATCCGACGGCCGGCCAGTATAATCTCCGGATGATAACCTGTTTCCTGCGCCTTCTGCGCCAGGTAATAGGGGTCTACTCCTATACAATGTCCGCCTACCAGACCCGGTTGAAATGGAAGAAAATTCCATTTGGTGCCCGCCGCTTCCAAAACCGCACGGGTATCTATATGCAGGCGGTTAAAGATCTTGGCCAACTCATTCACAAAGGCAATATTGATATCGCGCTGTGCATTCTCAATTACTTTGGCCGCTTCCGCCACCTTAATGGAAGCTGCCTGAAAAGTACCCGCCACTATAATGGCGCTGTACAAATCATTTACCTCGGCCGCCACTTCCGGCGTAGAACCCGAAGTAATCTTCCTGATTTTGGTCAGTGTTCTTTCCTTATCACCCGGATTAATCCGCTCCGGTGAATAACCCGCAAAAAAATCGGTATTAAACAACAAACCGCTTACCTTCTCGAGTACCGGAACACAATAGTCTTCGGTAACTCCCGGGTAAACGGTTGATTCATAAATAACGATATCGCCCTTCTTCAGTACTTTGCCCACTGTTTCACTTGCTTTTTTCAGCGGGGTCAGATCCGGCTGGTTGTATTTATCTACCGGCGTGGGTACTGTAACTATATAGTGTGTGCAATCTTTCAGGTCGTCCAGGGTAGCTGAAATAAGCAGCTTTCCTTTTACGGAAGCGAGGTCAGCTTCTGACACTTCCAGGGTATTGTCGGTTCCGTCCTTTAGTTCCTGTACTCTTTTTTCATTAATATCAAATCCTACGGTAGGGAATTTTTTGGCAAATTCAACTGCCAGCGGCAGACCCACATATCCGAGGCCTAATACCGCTACTTTTCTTTCTTTATTCATTGTTCAGGTTAATGCTTCTATTTTACTTATGCCAAATCGCTGTTTTCAGATCATTCAACCGGTTCTTTAATAATGCCAATGCCGGGAAATGAAAATCCTGTATCCCGGTTTCTGAAAGATATCCTGCAATCCCCCTCAACGCAGGTAATGCCTGCTCAAACCCTGTTAGTGCTGTACTGCCGGTTGACCAGGTTCCAAAACCAAGCAGGTACCTCAAATAATCCGTTGCTGCATCTCCACTTTGGCTGGCAGCCTTCGAGGTAATGGATCCGGGTGCCAGTATTCGCAGATATAATGGCTCCAGTTTGGATGTATAATAAACCGAAAGCCCACTATAATAAGGATGCCAGGCCTGACTATGATCCTGCACCAGCAAATAGGAATCCGGGTCAGCCGGGTCCATCAACTGAAATGCATGACTGGTTTTATGTGCCACGGTATTGGCCAGCCAATTTCTTTTTTGCTGCGAAACTTTACCCGTAACAATTTCAACAAAACTATGATACCGGTCAGCAATACAAGCCGCAGTTTCCTCTTTTACCCGCTCCAGCACCGTGGAAGAAATTAAATCATCATCATCCAACCTAATCAGATAATCGGGCTGTTTCGGCATAGAGCGAATAAACTCCATCGCATAACAGAGCTTTTTCCGTTTTTCCACCAGATCATGCTCCAAAAAATGAAATCTATCATCTCCAATTTCTTCCCACTCGCCAACAACCAGTACCTGCCAGTTGTTATATTCCTGGGTTTTTAACGATTGCAGGGTCTGTTGCCATAAAAATTCCCGGAAACCGGTCCTGAACTTTTTAGGAGTTCTTGGTATAATAAAGCAAAAATGGTTCTGCATTCGGAATAGCTTCGCCTCCTCAGTCACATTTCATGCAACCAGGGTAAGGTTAATACAAAGGAATATCGATTGGCTACCCGGTAGCCAGCATTGCTAGTAACCCCCTTAAATCTGGTGGAATTGAACTGGTTCCGGCATGCGTTTTTCGACCGTGCAAAAGTATTGCCACATATACCTTTAAAAACTACTCATATGAGTAATATTGAACAAAAGTACTATCTAAAAGCTCTTATTCAATACTTTGCTTATTAATTGACTCTTACTTTCGACGGATAACTTTTGATAGATTTTTTTGAGGTGGTGATTCACCGTATAAACCGACACAAACATCTTCTCTGCCAGCTCTTTATAGGTTAATCCCTCTTTTAATAGGAGCACCAGTTCCAGCTCCCTTTTGGTGAGTTTTTTAGCCAGCTGGTCCTCTACCCGGGCCCCCAGGTGGTGGATTACCCTTGCTGCTGCTTTTGGGGATAAGTAACCGCCATCCCTGCTAACATCTACTACGGCCCGGTACACTTCTGCCAACTGACCCGGTTTCACCAGAAAGCCATGCGCCCCCTGTTTGATGCTTTCCACTATGGCTTCCTGCCGGTCATCGCCCGAAATCACCAGGATTTTCACCAATGGAAAAGCCCGCCGAAGCAGGCCAATACCTTCTATTCCACCTTTTCCCGGTAATACCAGGTCCAGTAATACTACATCCGGATCATGCAGGTTGTCTCCTCCCGTTTCCCATTCTTCCAGACTCTGGTAGGTGAAAACAAGCTGGATATCATTGTAATGCGAGAAAAACTCCCGATAATTTTCCAGCAGGTAATTATTGTCTTCAATAATTCCGATTTTGATAAGGTCCCTGTTCATACTACTAAACTAAGGGATAATCGTACCAAACTCAAAATTGCTCTCGCCTATACCATTATATTTATATTATTTACCATGATTCTCAACAAACTCTGCATATACCTGGCGTAAACCATCGGCCAGTTCAATTTTATGCTTCCAGCCAAAGGAATGCAATTTACCCACATCCATCAGCTTTCTGGGTGTACCGTCGGGCTTGCTCAGGTCATGTTCAATGGTTCCCTCGTAGCCCACCACTTCCTGCACCAGGAGGGCAAGGTCCTTGATGGCGATATCATGGCCCACCCCAATATTTACCAGTCCGGGTTCATTGTATTCCTGAATCAAATAATAACAGGCATCGGCCAGGTCATCGGCATGCAGAAATTCACGGCGCGGGGTACCCGTACCCCAGATGGTTACCGATGGCGCATTGGCCAGTTTGGCTTCATGGAATTTGCGGATCAGGGCCGGCAATACATGGGAATTGTTTAAATCGTAATTATCATTGGGACCATATAAATTGGTCGGCATTACGGAAATAAAATTGCAGCCATACTGGCTCCGGTAGGCATCGCATAATTTTATACCCGCAATTTTTGCAATGGCATAGGGCTCATTGGTTGGCTCCAGTTCTCCGGTGAGCAGATACTCTTCCTTCAAAGGCTGAGGAGCCATTTTGGGATAAATACAGGAGGATCCTAAAAACAATAATTTCTTCACACCCTGCTGGTAACTGCTGTGGATGATATTGTTCTGGATCATCAGGTTATCATACAAAAACTCGCCCCGGAAGGTATTGTTGGCATGAATACCGCCTACTTTGGCCGCTGCCAGAAATACATAATCGGGCTTTTCGGCTGCAAAAAAATCAGCTACTGCCTGCTGGTTACGCAAGTCCAGCTGCGCTGATGTGCGGGTAATGAAATTGGTGAAGCCGGCAGCCTGGAGACGGCGCATGATTGCAGAGCCAACCATGCCGCGGTGGCCGGCGATGTAGATTTTGCTATTTAGATTCATGTTTGAAAGTAAAAAGTAGAAAGTAAAAAGTAAAAAGTGGTGAAAGGAGGTGAATATTCACCTATTTCACCTTATTCACTTCGTTCACAATTATTCAAATTGATTCTTTACGTAGTACCCACTCTCCTTTAGCAACTTTTCTTTTCGGAAGCTGTCTACATCGGCGGCTACCATTTCTTTTACCAGTCCGGCCAGGTCATATTTGGGTTTCCAGTTCAGCTTGGTTTGGGCCTTGGTTGGATCGCCGATTAGTAAGTCAACCTCTGTTGGACGATAATAACGCGGATCAACAGCTACCACTTCCCTGCCAATTTCGAGCTGGAAATCAGGATTGGAGCAGCTTACCACTTTGGCTACTTCGGCCGCTTCAGAACCGCTAAATTCCACTTCAATACCCACTTCGGCAAATGCCATGCGTACAAACTCCCGCACGGGGGTGGTTACCCCTGTTGCAATTACATAATCTTCGGGGACCTCCTGCTGCAGGATCCGCCACATGGCTTCCACATAGTCTTTTGCATGTCCCCAGTCGCGGCGGGCATTCAGGTTACCCAGGAAAATTTTATCCTGGAGTCCCAGTGCAATTTTGGCAACCCCGCGGGTGATTTTGCGGGTTACAAAGGTTTCTCCGCGCAGGGGCGATTCGTGGTTGAAGAGGATTCCGTTTACCGCAAACATGCCATAGGCTTCGCGGTAGTTCACCGTAATCCAGTAGCCGTAGATTTTGGCAACGGCATAGGGAGAACGGGGATAAAACGGGGTGGTTTCACTCTGGGGAACGGCCTGTACCAGTCCGTATAATTCAGAAGTGGAGGCCTGGTACACTTTTGTTTTTTTGGTTAGTCCGAGTAAACGAACAGCTTCCAGTATGCGAAGGGTACCAATACCATCGGCATTGGCGGTATATTCGGGGGTTTCAAAACTCACGTGCACATGGCTCATGGCCGCGAGGTTATAGATTTCGTCGGGCTGGGTTTCCTGAATAATGCGGATCAGGTTGGTACTATCGGTAAGGTCACCATAATGCAGGTGCAGGCGCACATTTTTTTCGTGCGGATCCTGGTAGAGGTGATCAATCCGATCGGTATTAAAAAGGGAAGCACGGCGTTTGATACCATGTACGATATACCCTTTTTCCAATAAAAGTTCAGCGAGGTAGGCGCCGTCCTGGCCGGTGATTCCTGTTACTAAAGCTACTTTCGACATATTTACTATTTGATAAGGAATTGTCCAATTTTTCTAAACGGTTTCAAAGGTATGGTAAAAAAATACGGAGTCAAACCGTTCACATCCCAGGCCCGCCGGTCTTCGCGGTTGGCTTTCCAGCGATTTCTGATACTCGCGTTGCTTTGTCCCCCCATCCGCATCTTAACGGCTAATTCCGGAAGATAGACTGTTGGGGCATTGAATCGTACCAAAAAGCGCAACATCAATTCATAATCGGCGGAATACCGGAAACTGGTATCAAAAACGCCGTATTGCTCATACAATTGTCTTTTTACAAAAAAACTGGGGTGCGGGGGCATCCAGCCGTAATAAAATAATTGCGAATCATAGGCGCCGGCTTTCCAGTTGCGTACTATGCGGGAAGTATTGGACACATCCACATATTGCAGATCTGCATACACTGCCAGGGTGGAAGGGTCTTCAAAAGCGGCCACTATTTTTTCAATAATATCGGGTTGTGCATAAAAATCATCGCTGTTGAGTATGGCAATGATATCGCCTTTTGCCAGTTTGATTCCCTTGTTCATGGCATCATAAATGCCTTTGTCGGGCTCTGATACAAAACACGCTATATGCGGATAGCGGGCTGCTATCGATCCTGTAGAATCGGTGGAAGCACCGTCAATAATCAGGTGTTCTATATTCCGATAGCTTTGTTTTGCCACACTATCCAGGGTATCAGAAAGGGTGGCGGCACTATTATAAGTTGCCGTAATAATTGTTACCAGGGGTTCCATCAGAGTACAGATATCGTTCTTTTTTTAATAGCAAGTGCAGGATTGCCCTGATAAATTGTAAAGGCTTCCAGGTTTCGGGTAGCGATGGAGCCGGCGGTCAACACACTGTGAGAAAAACAGGTGATGCCGGGACAAACAATGGCTTTGGCCCCGATCCACACCCCCTCTTCCAGAATGATGGGAGCAACCAGGAGGTCGAAGGCGGGTTTGGAATAATTATGGTTTCCGGTTAAAAGATAGGCGCCCTGGGAGAGGCATGCATGGGCCCCGATTTGTACGGTGGTAAGGTTATCGATCCAGACCCCTTCGCCAATCCAGCTGAAATGGCCCACCGTTAATAACCAGGGATATTTGATTTGCACCCGGGGTTTGATGACCACGCCTTTTCCAATTTTGGCACCAAAGGCTTTGAGCAGGGCCCGTTTAAAGGAAGATACCGGCAACCAGGCACTTTCAAAAAAAACCAGGCTGGTATAATACCAGAGCAGGCGTTTCCAGGCGGGTGCTCCGATGGTGGGCGGGTACCAGTTATTGTTATATTTTGCTAAATCGGTTGTACTCATGAAAAAAGGGTGCTGTATTTTTCCCGGAAGCCGGCATTGCTTATGTAAGATGAAGCCAGTTGCCGGGCTGCATCTGACCATTCTATATACCCGGCCTGATCCATTGCTGCCAGTTGATCCAGTGCGTTCCAATAACGGTCTTTCTGATCCAAAGGTATATCCCATCCGGCTTTTTGTTCTGCCAGCTGCTGCCAGGGGGTTCGATTGCTGATGAGCACGGGTTTGCCGGATTCGAGTGCTTCAAAGATAGCGTGACCAAAATTTTCGCCGAGGGTGGGCAACACAAAAGCATGGTAACCCGACAATACGGAAAAGACTTCTTTATTATTAATTGGGCCATGGAATTTCACCTCTTGATTTGCCGGTAATTTATCAGCCAATGCTTTACATTGGTTTACATAAGAAGGTTCATCCGCATCGCCATAAATACCCAGTTGCAGGGTGGCGGGGTTGGTCCAGCCGGCCAGCAGTTCCAGCAAAAAATGCAGGTTTTTTTTGGGATGGATTCTTGAAATAAAAACCAGTTTCAGTACACCGGGTTCTTTTGGTGCTGCGGGGAATTGTTGTTGCAGACGGTGCGGAATATTTTCAGCCAGTACTACCATCGCCCCGGGGAAATGAGTGGTAATATCTTTTAGTTCCTGCTGATCGGTGGCCTGAAAGCGGATGAATTTATGCCAGCCCAGCCAGCGAAATGCCTGCAGAAAGATTTTCTTTTTGGTTGCTTTGAGTTGGAGTGCGCCGGCCTGCAGCATGCCGCGGGGAGCGAGTACAATGAGGGGTTTTGCCTGCAATTGCGAGAGCACATAAAGGGGCAACAGCGTTAATCGAACCGAAAACATACTGTTGAAATAAACGGTCTGCGGCCTCAGCTTTTTCAGCATCTCCCGTATAAAACGGGCAGTTAATTGAGCGTTGGGTGCATACCAGACCAATTCGCCCGCCTCGCCGGTATTCCATTCGTTCAATTGTACGGATGGATAGGGTGCTGTTTCACCCAGGTCGCGGTCTGAGCAAATCACATAAAATTTATATTGATCAGATAGAAAACGAACCAGGTTAACGCAGGATTGAATGGGTCCCCCGGCTTTGTATCCGGGAAAATACCAGTCAGAAAAAACGAGCAGTACGGGTTTATCAGTGTCCATTTTTGTTGAGCCAGTGTGATAAGATTACAAATAACCAGATTTCCATCCAGCGGATGGAGGGGTCTCCTTTTTGGAATTGCTGCCATTGGTGCAGGAGGGCTTTTCCGTTTATGAAATTGCGATCGGCCATTTCTTTGAGTCGGGTTTCGCAAAAACCATGCAGGGTTGTTTTCATCCATTTTTCCCAGGGAAAAACAAAGCCCTGTTTTTTGCGGTGTACAATTTCAGGCGGCAGGAGATTGCCCAGTGATTCCACCAGCAATTGTTTGGGGTACTGCGGTTCTTTGATGGCATCGGGCACCTGAATCAGGTATTCAATGAGTTCATGATCAAAAAAAGGTTCGCGTACTTCGAGTGATACGGCCATGCTCATCTGGTCGGTATCTTTCAGGAGGGTGTATTGGGTATAACCTAAATATTCAGCGATGGATACCTGTGCGTAGATTGGAAAATTCTTTAGTTCCGGGATTTCTTCGAGTGCTTTTTGTACGGGATCTTTTTCCTGACAGGGCAGGTTCAGGAAGGAATCAAATGCAGCCGGCGTGGTTATTTGCCGGAAGAGCGGATAGAGATTGGCGATCTCCAGTTTTTTCAGTTGTAATAACTGACGGATCCGATCCTTTCTGCTGGTGCCCCCTCCCATTGCAAGGGCAGCCAGTGCGCGAACCGGTTGGGTGATTGGCCAGCCAGGCTGGTATCGTTTCAGTTTTTTATACTGATGAAAAAAGGGATAACCTGCGAAGAGTTCATCGCCCCCGATTCCGGAAAGGGCAACGGTGATACCTGCATCGCGGATAGCTTTTGACACCACATAACTGTTGATGCCATCGCCACTGGGGGTATCCATGGCATTTAGGGCGGGCAACAGGTTATCGAGCATATATTCGGGCTTTTGCAATATCGTATGGTGGTGGGTGTTAAACTTTTTTGCCACCATTTCTGCATAGGCCGATTCATCAAATTCTTTTTCCGTAAAACTGATATTGAAGGTTTCCGGCGGGCGGCTGCTTACTTCTGACATGAGGGCAACAACGGCGCTGGAGTCGATGCCGCCGGAAAGAAAAGCACCCACCGGAACATCACTGACGAGGCGTTGTTCCACTGCAGTTTGGAGCAGGCGACGGATGGTACTGTGGGCTTCGCTTTTTGTTTTGGGAATTGCTACGGGTGATGGTTCCTGAATTTTCCACCAGGAGCCGGTGCTGATGGAGCCGTTTTTTATTTTCATCCAGCAACCGGCTTTAAGTTCTTTTATGCCGTTGATGATGGTATTTTCTCCGGGTACAGACTGATAGCGGAAATAACCAGCCAGTGCCTGCAGGTTCAATTCGTTTTTAACGAGGCCGCTTGCCAGGATGGAATTTATTTCAGAGGCGAAAAGAAAATTATTTTCCTGTTGTGCATAATAGAGAGGTTTCACCCCGAGGCGGTCGCGAACCAGCCAGAGTGCTTCATCCTGGCGGTCCCAGATCGCGAAAGCAAACATGCCTTTGAATTTTGGAAGGGCGTTGAGTTGCCATCGGCTCCAGGCTTCCATGAGCACTTCGGTATCGCCGGTGCTTTTGAAGGAATGGTCTTTTATTTGGGATTTTACTTCCTGGAAATTATAGAGTTCACCATTGAAGACCATGTGGTAACGGCCGTTGGCACTGGTATAGGGTTGATTGCCGGCGGGTGATAAATCGATAATGGAGAGGCGGCGATGACCGAGTGCAATGGGGCCATCGGTAAAATGTCCGTCTGCATCGGGTCCGCGATGCGCCATGGCATGGGTCATAACCTGAATGGTTGAATGCAGGTTGGCACTGCCTTTAAACTGAAGAATGCCTGCTATGCCACACATTTATTGGTAAGTTGAATAACAAATAGATTTAATTTGCAAGACTAAGCATGAAAACGAAGAAAGACAAATTGGATATACCGCAGAAGCTGGGATTGCTATGTATCTTTTCTGTTTTCCTGGATAAAGCAATCAGGGGCGGCGGATTGCCATTTGACTTTTATTATTATTATCCGATTTTTTTGATTTTTCTGATTTCATTGCCGGTAAAAGGTATTGCCATTGTGATGCCGCCGCGTTGGTTTAATATCGGTTTATTGGTAATCATTCTAAGTGGTGTATTGGTAACTGCGTATAAGGGAATATTGGGATTCGAGCTTATAAAGCAGGTATTTGGGATTTTATTTACTGCAATCACGTATTATAATGTGATACGGGTTTTCAAATTTGATGCGAGCCGGATTTTTAATTATTACCTTGTTTTAGCATTCTGGGTGGCTTTACATGGAGTAATTGACAACCTGCTTCATATTGGGGGCATTCATCTTACCAAAGCATTGCCGGATGGTCCTTTTCAGTACCGGGAATATGGAATAATGGGAGAGCCATTTTACCTTGCCATGGCCATAACGCCTGCTATTGTTTATTATACCTGTTATTTTAAGCGTACCTGGCATACGGCCAAATTTAAATACCTGGTTTTACTGGCCTGTTATCTGGTAACGTATTCATCAACTGCGGTGATGGGAATTGGGCTGGCTGCTTTTTTCAGTTTATATATCAATGATTTTTTCAACCTCAGAAGAAACCGGATAATTTTTGCGCCCTTGTTTCTGGCACCGGTTGCTTTGCTGGTATACTATCTGATTGAAAATGTGGACCTGATCAATAAACGATACAACGATACCACTTCTCTGTTTCTTTCGCCTGAAATTGATGTGAAGGAGGCGGGCAAATCAAATTCCAGCACCTTCGCCTTGTATTCCAATTATGTTATTGCGCGTGATTCTTTTCTTGACAATCCATTGTTTGGATCAGGATTAGGATCACATCCGCTGATTTATGAAAAAACATTTCTGAAATACTTTCCACCCGATTATCTGAAAGGGTATGGAGCCCAGAATCAACAGGATGCGAACTCCCGTTTTATTCGTTTGATGTCTGAGACGGGACTTGTTGGACTCCTGCTCTTTCTTTCAGCGGTGTGGATGTTTTTTGCTCCTAAAGCAACCATCATAAATGAAAGCACCCGAAATCTGGGAGCAATCAACTATGCCATATTTGTTTATATCGTATTGGGGTTAATCAGGAATGGAAATTATATCAATGTAGGTTTCTTCCTGTTTTTCTTTTTATATTATGTCACTTATAAGCTGCTGACATTTAAAAAGGGTCAGGCTTCCAGCAGGCGGGTGGCCCAGGTATCTGGAGTCAACCGGCTGGCGAGGGTTTGACTATTGGCTGCCATCTTCAATAAATCCTGATTGCTTTTTTTGCCCAATTCCTTCAGCACTTTTACAATAGCAGCGGGTTGATTGGATTCAACCAGCCAGCCGTTTTCAGGTCTCAAAAATGCTTCTCCTGCACCAACCTGTTTACTTAAGATCAGTGGATAGGAAGCTGCAGCAAATTCCTGCACTACCACACCCCAGGGTTCAAAATGGCTTAACAGGATAAATACGCCTGTTTTTTCAATTATGGATGGCCAGTCCTGTTTTTGAACAAAGCCGAGGTGTTTAATTTTGGGATGATGAACACGTTGATCAAATTCTTTTCCGGCACCTGCGCACCAGAGTTCCCATTCGTTGGGTTGTTCTTCCTGCCATTGCAGGAAGGCCGACCATAATTCCTGGTAGCCTTTGGCGGGGATATAACGGGCAACACAGAGCAGCACTTTGGGGAATGCTTTTTCTTTCCTGCTCTTAACTGCTTCGGCAAGTTGAACAAAGCGATCAACATCGCAGGTATAAAATCCGGTCATAATGGATTGTTCCGGAAAACCAAGCCGGATGGCATAGGCTTTCTGGGGGCTGCCGGGTACCCATATTTTACTGAACCATTTACTTAACCATACTTTACCGAGAATGGACATGAGTTGTTGTTTGAAACCTCCATTCCAATGATTGTCCAGGGTAATAATACAGGTGGCTTTTTTCGACCATTTTCTGCAGATCCGGAGATACCATTTATTAATCCAGCCACTGCAAACAATTTTATGCGGTTGGAATTTTGCAACCAGTTCTTCCAAAGCGGAATAGGTTGGGATGGAAGATAAATCATGCAGCATTGTTTTTGCTTCTTCATCAAAAGCAAAAGGCGCTTCAGGGTTAATAGGAAAATGTACCACCTTTATTTCTACCGACTGCTTTTTCAATGCCTGCAGACAGGCCATTGTGTATTCTGCTAATTCTGAGTATAAAAAGAGAATGCGCATGCGGGGGTTAGTTTTTTTCAACTGAAAAATGACTTATTTCTGCAGATCCTTCCAGAATAGACCACTCCATCCGGTTGCAAGCTTTATTTAACCGAAAATCTGCCTGAATGAAATCGTTTTGTTTGGGTGAAAGGGTCCATTGTTTTTTAACCCCGGTTTCAGGGAAATGGCATTGAATACGAGTACCGGGAGTAAGCGCTTTAAGAACTGCTGTTAGTTTATAATTTCCGGTTTCCAGCGAAAGTCCGTCATAATAAACAGTACCAGCTTCAGCAAGCTGAAGGGATGTGGTTGCATTAATGAAGTTCAATTCTTCGGTTATATTTTTTGTACTACGTTTTACAGCTCCTTTTGCATGGGAAAAGGCAGCTGCTTCCTGGTGCAGGCTGTTTGACCAGTAATAGGGGTGTTCATATTGATGCCAGCCATCGAGCTGGTAGAAAACCGGGGCCGGGGCAGACAAATCAAGTACATAAATACTACCCTGCCTTCTTATGGGAAACTGAATGGTTTTTCCCTCGAGCCGGATACTGGTATTCTTTTTTTCAGGAACATTCCCTGCCTGGTTGCCGGAGGGTTGAATACTCCCATAAATCAGGTATTGCTGTTTCCATTTTCGAACGAGGATCAGTTCATTATCTGCCTGACCTTTAAATCGGAACGAATATCTTTTATCAGCATAATCGGCCGGGTCCAATAATTGGCCACTGCTAAAAAACTCCGGAACCCAGCTACGAAGTGCCTGTGCATAAGCAGGCACTGCTGCCTGGTAGATATAACCTCTTGGATCGTTTGGTCCGGCACCATTGGGCCATTTTCCACCTTTGCCGGTTATATTAAAATAACCGGTATAAAAAAAATCAGCCCCCAACATCACCATTGATTTCAATAAGGCCAGCCATTGGGCAGGCCGGATGTTTTTTTCTTCAGCGGCCCATCCTGCAGAAACAAAGGGTGCAAAAAACAGATCGCCGAATTCTATTTCAGTTTTCCTGCCTTCACTTATAATACCGAATCCGTTAAGTGCGCCTCTTCCAATTGACCAGTTATCCGGTGTTGTGGGATAAAAATCAGGGCTTGGATAGATAATGGAATCGGTCCATTTATTCAGTGTTCTTCTTTGTGCATAATCGGGCCAGTAACCCGGCTGTATGGCAGAAAGATTATAGAAGCTGAATTTTGTATTTGGGGAGCCCAGCGATTCCAGAATAGTTTTTTTGTAGAGCGAATCCTGTCGGAATTGAAAGCGTCCGCTGTAGGCTGCTGCTGTGCGTCCGGATTGTTTAAAATCTTTCCAAACAGGTGGATCTTTCCGTAAATACTCTTCCCGAATGGTATGACCGAAAATTTCACCATTTTCATTGATCAGTGCGGGTGGTTGCTGCAGGTGCTGCATCAATAGTTTAATATAATTCGCACTAACCGCAGCATCTTTCTCAATAATATCCAGTGGCATTAGCGGAGAATGAATTTTTCGGTTACCGCGCAGTATAAAATTACCATTGGCATCTTTCATAAAATAGTTGGATGGAAGATGTTGGTTGCGCAGGTAAGCCAACTTTGAATCCATTCCGATATGTGTAGGGATGTTTTGTGCCTGAACGGTAATCAAAGCAGTGGGATATTGGGGATGTGCATTGGCATATTGAACTAATGCACCTGCCAGGTGATTGGGGTTGGCATAGGCTTTCTTTGCAGCAACCGATGTGGTACGCAGTAAGGGGATTTCGATATAATAGTTCCAGTTCTTTGCCAGCTCATCCATCAGTGCAACGGCGTTATTGGGACGGCTGGTACCAAATCCGGTACCACCTGCAGATGGAAGCTCCCGGTGAAGGAAATTAATATCCATCCAGGACATATTTCTGGGTAAAGAAACGGATGAATAAAAGCGGGGTTTTGGGAAATTGCGAAGTTGCTCTTTCGCCTGAATGGAATAGTTGGGGTAACCCGGTGCAAATTCTTTAAGATCCACACCTGTAACTTGCCCACCAGCGATTGCCGGCATTTTTTTTCCTCCAATTTGCCAACGTTTCTGTATTGCTGATTCAGTGATGGCAGCAGGATAAAAACGAAGTTCATCAATAGCCGAACTATTCCGAAACCCATCATCGCCACTGAGCAGCAGTTCTTCATTTTTATTAAAGATTGAACTAAACCCTTCAGGAGATGCGGCGTCTATCCAGATACGCTTAACCCCTTTTTCAAGATCAACGGTAAATACGAAATGATGCCATTGCTGATCGGTATAATAATTATAGGATTTCCTTCCGGCTCCTTTGAGCGGAATAAGTAAATCCTGATTCTGTGTTTTACCCTGGTTGTTTTGATGTGTAGTACGAAACAGCAGGCTGTTCATACTAAGTTGCAGGAGAAAATAATGGTGACCAAAGCTAAGGAATTGAAACCGATCACCTTTGAACCAAAACTCAACGGTGATCCCTGTTTTTTTATTTCTTGGAAGGCCTGATGTTATAAAAAGGCAATTATTGTTTTGCAGGTCAATTGCCTGGCCTGAAATGCCGGTGATTCTGGTAAGGGGGCATTTATTTTTATTAGTTTCGCCCCTGTCGAATGACCATTCAGAAGAAGGTTTTACCTGTGCGTTTAAACCGATACTGATCACCAGTAATAAAAAGACCAGGCAGGCTTTATTGCTTAAGTGCATAAAATAATTCACGGTGTTTGAACGCAACTGCGTCCCAGGTAAACAAGTCAGTAACTCTTTGGTAAGAAGCCTCCCCCATGGCAATTTTCGCACTGGCTGAACTGGATTCAAAATCCAGCAGAGCTTTTACCAGCGCATCCGCTGATCCGGGTGGAATCAGGTAACCATTTGTTTGATCTACCTGTTCTGCGGTAGCGCCTACATCGGAAACGATGATGGGCATTTTCCAACTCATAGCCTCGAGTACGACGGTGGGCATACCTTCAAACAGGGTAGGCAATACAAAAAGATCATTTTCCTGATATAAGCGATCAATCTCTTCATCCTTCACAAAGCCCAGGAGTTCAACATTTGCCGGACGTGGTTTAGAAAGATATTGCTCATAAAGTGGGCCTTTACCACCCAGTCGAAATTCGAATTTGGAAAGCTGTCCGGATGCGGCAAGCTGATCTATTGCGTTAAATAGTATATCAATTCCTTTATTGGCAGCGAAACGTGCCAGGAACAATACTTTAACAGGTGATGCAGGATTCCGGACCAAATCAGCAGCAGTTGGAGGCAGGTTAATGGCATTGGGAAGAACAGCCAATTGATCTGCGTGAGCGCTGTGTTGTTTTATGATTTCACTCAGTTTTCCGCCCAATGAAATAATTTTTGCTGCATGGGAAAAGAGGTAGTTAAAAATCCATTTGAACGGGATGGCAATGAGGCGATTTTTCCAACCAAGTGCCTGGTAAGGTTCGAGTCCGTGTGGATTAATAATCAACCGATCAGAGAACTGCTTAGATCCTGCCCAGACAGACAAACCCTGTGCGTAAATTATATCAGGTTTTAATTTTTTCAGGCTGGCTTCTACTCTTTGCGAATACCGATAGGTTTCCACCAGGTAGTTTTTATCTGTTGATAGGGGTGCCAGTTTTATTTCTGTTATCTGTGGGGAGTTAAAAATTGTTTCTGTATGCGGATGCAATACGGAGATGCGGAGGTCTTCGTATTTTGACAGTGCTTCAATTAGTAATCTGGAATGTTTTTGCATTCCCCCTGTGATAAAGGGATAAATGCCATCTGTACAAAAAGCAATATGCATGAGCAGCGGGCTGATTTAGGAATTGATGAGGGTTTTGATACCCTGCTCAAGTGAAATTTTGGGAGTCCAGCCGGTAAAACGGGTCAGCTTGCTGATATCGCTCAGGAGGTGCATGCGTTCCACTTTTCTTACTCTGGAAGGATCGCTTTCAATTTCAATCCGCTGGTTCAATTGTGCTTCAAAAGCCTGTACAACTTCAGTAACGGAATATTCAATTCCTCTGCCCAGATTAAAAATTTCAAAACCCTGTTTCATATGTGTTAGCAATGCATCAATGGCATTGGCCATATCGGAGGTATGAATAAAATCGCGCTTTGGTGTCAGATTACCGAGTTTAATGGTACGCAATCCATTATTCACCTGCTGTTGAATTTCCGGAATCAGATGCGGATTGGTTTCATTGGGGCCAAATGCATTGAAGAAGCGGCAGATGATGGTGGTGATATTGGTTTCCTGATGAAATTTTTGCGAAAGCTCCTCACCAGCAAGTTTAGACAACCCATAAATATCCATTGGTTTTTTTTCGGCATCCTCGCTGATAGCTTCATCAATTATCGGATAAACGGCAGCGGTGGATGCGAATAAATATTGCTGAACAGAACCGCAGGATTTAATCGCTTTCAAGAGATTCATGGTTCCCCGTATATTGATATCGGAGGATTCAAAGGGATGTTGATTGCAATAGGGAATAAAATGGATAGCAGCCAGGTGCAATACAATTTCGGGCTGAATTTCCCTGAGTGCGGTTTCCATTGCATCCGCATCGCGGATATCTATCTGATAAAATTGTTGATCAGGAATAGAAATAAAAGCGCGGTTCCCGAAGGAAAGATTATCGATAACAAAAATCGTATGAGCTGATTCCTGTAATTTCTTAATAACTGCTGATCCGATAAAACCGGCTCCTCCGGTAACAAGAATTTTCAATGTATACTGGTTTGTTGAATGATCTGAAGATAATCTGTCAGGTACCTGCTTTTGGAAAATTTCTCTAACGCAAAAGCCTGCATTCTTGTTTTATCTTCCAATGATAATTTTTGAAGTATTGGTGGCAAAGAATCGGAAAGAAAGCCCAGTTTTTCTTCTGAAACATAACCGGAATAATCGCCCAGATTGGGAGATATCAGGACTTTCAGTCCGCATGCGAGATATTCTGCAAATTTAACCGGTGCGGCCACCTGATTGGTAACGGTATCTTCCCGAATCAGTAAGCCATAATCGCATCCCAGCAGATAGGAAGGCACTTCTTCGGGTGCTACGAAGCAGGCTTTTATTCGATTGGGATAGTTGTTGGCAAGTGAACTGATAAAAGGAGTTTCTTTTGAGAGAAAAAGCACCTGAAGTTCAGGCTGATTGTTCAATAATTGCTCCAATAAACTACTGAGCAGATTGCCGGATTGCCAGCCGGCAACAGAACCACTGTAAACCAGTGTAACGCCGGTTGTTGGGAAACCGATTTTTTTTCTGGCAGCATCAATTTGCGAGGTATTGATGAGCACCCGGGAATAGGATTGATCGATGGTACAGGGGATCACCGACTCTTTTCCTTTTTGATAAACAAATTCGGATTGCCAGAAACGAACCAGTTGATTGGAGACGGCAATTCTCCAGTCGGTTTCAAGCACAGCCTGTTTTTCCCAGTTTTTGATGGATGCCTCCAGGTATGGATCCTGAACTACGGAATATTCCTTCCATTCAGCACTAATGGCGCCCCTGCCGTCAAATAAAACGCTGTTGGTGAGTCCTTTTTTCTTTGCTTCCAGGGCCAATAAAGTTGCCAGCACATTTCTGCCCATGATTAATTGCGGGCGTTTTGATTGCAGGCGGAGAATAACAAAGAGCAGGAACCGGTTCATGCGCCAGTTCCGAAGTTTGGGAAGCATGGGTAGTACAATTGCCTGAGGTGCGTGTTGCCGGATTTGTTGGCGGTTGTTAAAGAACCCACGGATTGAAATAAATGCCACCAACCAAACATTATGGCCGGATTCGGCCTCCAGAAAATTCACAAAATCTGTTACCTGACTTTTATAAACACCGGATGGCTGATCGCCAAAACTGAGGTATATCACCATTCTATTGGTCCTGCCGGATCAAATTTAATTTTGTAAATAAGGAAAATCCCAGGTATTGCAGCAGGATGGCTTTTGATTTACTGATACCAAAGCCGGCCTGCGGTTTCCACCCGGAAAAATCCAATAAATTATAATACTCCAATGCTTTTTTTCGATTGTATCTGGCTAAAACGAGCAGGGATGAAAGCAAGTAGGTACAAAACATATTTTTTTGTTGTTTGTACGCTGCCGGCTGCTTTTTGCGAAATTCTCTGATAAAATGTAAGCGGGTATGCAGGAGCTGAATCCATCTTTTGGAAGGATCGGTTTGGGATATCTGACCTGTTTCCCGATCTCGCAGGAGGGTGAGGGGAGTTGAATCAAACTGAATCGGACAATCTGCCAATACCAGTCGCAACATCAGGTCAGCTTCCTGGGAGCTTTGAATGCTTTCATCCCAGCCATTAATTTTATCGAGCCATTTTTTCTCCCACAAATTGGAGCAGGTAGTTCCTGCTCTGCCGGTAAAGACGGCTATAGCTGGTTGTTCCTGATATAATTCATACAGCATTTGCTCACCGTTTATTTTATTGCGGATTGCAGTAGCTGCAATGAACCCCGAAAATCCATTCAAACTGATCTGGCGGATCTGGCTGCTTATTTTGTCAGGCAGCAACAGGTCATCTGCATCGAGGAATTGAATCCATTCTCCCCTGGCATGCTGAAGGCCTTTATTTCTTGCGGCATTAGCCCCTTTTTTTGGTTCCTCCAGAATGATCAGTTCCTTGTATCGATCTGTTTTTAACTGATTTAATTTTTTCAACGTTGAATCTGATGAATTGTTATCAACGCAGATCACTTCAAGGGAGGAATAATCCTGATTATATACTGATTGCAGACATTCCTCAATATAATCAACCACATTATAACAGGGTATTATAACCGAAACAAGCATTAATTTTTTCTATTTATTGGTATACGCGCTGCGTCCTGCAAATGAGGTAATTCAAGAATTTGGTCGAGGGGAAGGTTCCACCAGGAACTTTCCAGCAATTGCTGAACAATCGTATCGGGAAAACGCATCCCTATAGGTTTGGCCGGTACACCCGCCACAATGGAATAAGGCGCAACATCTTTAACTACAACGGCTCCTGCTCCGATAATGGAACCGGTACCAATGGTAATACCCTCCATTATGAGCACATTAGCAGAAATAAGCACATCATGTCCGATGACCACCTTTTTTTGCGAATTGGGAAACGATGCGGAGTTTTGCAACAAGCCTCTTGAAGCCGAATAAAAAAGTGGACTTGTTGATAAAAAATGTTTGGGGTGAGCCGCAAGACCAATTTTTACTCCGGAAGAAATTGAACAAAAATCTCCGATGCTTTCCGTATTGTAGATCAGTGTGGTGTTTCCGATATAAAGTCCCCGGCCGAGATAGGAAGGATTGCCTTTCAAGTCACAGTTAGATTCAATAAGGCTGTATTCCTTCAATTGTTTTTCCCAGGCAGGGTTCAGCAGACTTTGGATGCTGGATCCCTTTATTCTTTTTTGCTGTTTATAAAGTGCAAAAGCCAGGCTTAGGCTGGATAGTTGTTGTCTTAAAAAACTCATATCAGTTTCTTATCAGTGCCGGGTGGGAATTTTGCAAAAAAATCATCCCTGTTCAACTCTTTATGCGTTGGACGAAGGGCTTCAAATTTTTCAATCGGGTCATCTGCGGGTTGTAATAAATAGGCTACCCCTGCTGCAACAACATCTTCAATAAAGCCTTTAAATTTTTCGTCCACATCTAGGCAAAAATTCAGGGTACCGGTACCTATTGCTTCAAATAAAGTATTCGAATATATACTGATCTGAATACTGGCCTTTCGTAAACACTCAGCTATATTGATTTGCTTACCGACCAGTTCAATGGTCTCCAGACTGCCAAACGCATCGTAGTAAACCTGATTATTTGGATCCCCGGGATGTAATTTTATCTGGATTCTCCAACCGGGGTGCAGCCGGAGTTGTTTTTCGAGTTGCTTTATATAAGGAATAAAAACGGCTTGGGTATTGGAACTAAGTGCGATCAGCAGGATTTTTTCTTTTTGATCAGCTTTCTGTTGAAATGAAGGACGCGATATAAAATCGCCTGCAACTTTTATTTGTTCTTTTTTAAATTCATCCCCATTCAATAATACGTTTTTCCAATAGTTGCCCCATACCCATATTTCATCCGGCAGTAACTTATCACCTTTTACTTTATTAACAATGGTAGGATACACATAAAAATTAGCTCCTTTACTGATTACACCATGTTGCAATTCAATTATACGAATACCTGCTTTGCGGAATGCATAAACCAGGGCTTCATTCTGATAAGCCGGATAAATAAAGGCGGTTTTAACCGGACTGTTTTTAATAACTGAATAATACAAACGGGCTTCTCTCCAAAAATTTTCCAATGCAAGTTGAATTTCAACATGATCTCCAGGGTGTAAAGCAGCAGCATGAATGAGCTGATGGTAAAGTTCCCGAAGCATTTTTACGCATTCATAATCAAATTCGCTAAATCGGATTCTCAGGGATAGCCAATCCGGAAGTATTGAATCGTGTTCAATTGAAGTTGCTGCTGTAAGCGAACTTCTGTAATGGATATGACAGTTTTGCCTGCCGAGATAGGACAGCAGTTTTTCTATGTAAATATTTTTTTCTTTTCCGCTTTCAGGATCCTTTATAAAGCGGATTGGGCAAATCAGGAGGTATTTTTGTTGCGAGGATATAACTGGAAATTCCTTGTATTTCCGAAATGCTTTCAGATTCAGGTAGAGTTGCTGAACCCAGATGGGGGCTAAAAAAAGAATTTTGGCATTTTTCTTTTTGTTTCGATCAGAAAGTCTTGCATATAATGCCGACTGGATGACACGTAGCAGGTTCCAGCTACCGGATTGAAAAATTTCCGGGTCTTTAAATCGTTCAAAAAAAGCACTTTTGGAAATTTGTTCCATTCAGGAAATAGAGAAGGTTTGAAAAGAATGGATATACCCCTTGCCAATACCTTGCAAAGCAGGGTTATTAAATCCATAAAAATCAATTTGATTAACGGATGCTGCTTCAAAATCGTTTAAGGCATCCCCAATAAGGATCGCTTCATCAGGCTTAAACGCAAACTGCTTTAGCAGGTTACCAACAATTTGTTTTTTGGGCGTGGGGGAACCAAAAACTGCTTCAAAAAAAGAATGAATACCAAGTTCTTTGCAAAGAAAACGAAGTTCATTTTCATCAGAACCGGAAGCAATGAAGTAGCGATAGCTGGATTTATTTTCCTGAATAAACCGGATTGTTTCTTCAATTAATCCTGCTTTGTCAGTCAATTTATCCCGCATAATTACAGAAAATGCATTGGCCAGCCGCAATATATCCTCCTGTGAAAATTCCTGTTTAATTATGGTAGTATAGAAATATTCAAATTTATGGTAGCGTGACAAACCGCCGTTACGTTCATGATATTCCAATAATTCATTCACTTTGTCTGTTGGATACTCTTTGAGTACCTCAGCAAATCCCAGTTTCCGAATGGGCATGGAATCAAGAATTACTCCGTCAAAATCAAATATAATAGTCGTCACCATAGGTTTCTAAAAAACGTTCTACAATTTGTACGTCTTCGGGCCTGTCAACCGCCATTGTTTTGGAGAAAAATTCGACCATTTGAACAGGCACATCAAAATCAAAAAAGCGAAGAATTTCGATGTCTTCCTGAAATTCAAATTCAGGTTTTACTTTAACCGTATTAAACAGACGAAGCTGGTCCAATGTGAATCCATATATGCAAATCTGTTTATAATAAACCGGAGGATGGTCAGCATCCGGATTTTTTACTCCGGGAAGCGGCAACCTTGACATGTACAAAAGTTTACCGGAGCTATTGACAAGCACTTTAGGAATATTTACATCCCATGGATCTTCTGTTTCATTTAATTTGGCCATTCCGTTAATAATGGCAGCTGGAAATTTTGCTTTTAATTCAGCAACTGTCCGGATATCATCCGGATTTACGACTGGTTCATCACCCTGAATATTGAGGTAGAAATCTGCCGGAATTTTTTCCGCTGCTTCCGCTAAGCGATCCGTTCCTGTCAGGTGTTCATCCGAAGTCATAATTACCTGGTAGCCGGCATCCTTAACCAGGTTATAAATGATTTCGCTTTCTGTGGCAACATAGGTGTTTTCTTTTCCAAGTGCAGTTGCCACTTTTTTAGCAACCCGCAAAATCATTGGCACTCCTTTTATAACTACCACAGGTTTTCCCGGGTAACGGGAAGAAGCGTAGCGGGCAGGTATAATTCCAACTGTTCTCATGGCATTCAGGTTAAAAGGGAATATATGGACAACTGATCGAGGTTCTTATAGCGGGAAGGAGTAATTGAAACAACCCGTACTCCAAGGTTTCTGAATTTTTTAAAGAGCAAATCATTCTCTTTGGCTACTTCAAATTCAATTGAGCTTGGCTCTGAATTATAGCCATCGAAACCGGCTATTATTATTTCGGTTGGTTTATACAGCAGTGCTGTTTCAAGTGCTAGTCGGAGGTGCGATTCCTGTTCATCCGGAGTCAATTGCCAGCGGGGAAGTTCCACTGCGTGATCGATCCAATCCTGCGGAACCTGGGTACCCATTTGTCTTGGGAAGGGTGCGTACATAAGTATGGAATTCCCTTTTAACTGATGATTTATAGTAGCATCCAGACGATCTGCCTCCTTTCCCTGGATACAATAAATTTTTTTAAGTGTTTTATTCTGGAAAACCGGTACATGTTTGGAGCTTGAAAAGACCAGGACATCAATACCAGCCACATCCAGGTAACGTAAAATTGCTTCCTGATGAAGAAGTATACTTTGACCTCCACCAATTACCAGGCATTTTTTATCACCCCCATCATCAAATACCGGCAGTTTAACATTGTCTTCCACACCTGATTTTTTATTGATGAGTGCCTGCAAAATTCCGTTGTAGGAATAGAAACGTTTGGTTGTCCAATCCATTACCTCTTTTTGCGGAAGTGAATAGGCGCCAGAAACCATATAGGGCAAATTGGTGCCCCAGCCATAGTCTTTTCTTAATTCTTCAAATGCGGAAACGGCTTTGCTGAGTGCATTAAAATCGACCTGCATACCTTTGGAAGACAGGTAAGTAAGCAGGAGTTCTGTTTTTAGGTTTCCGGCTCCTCTTCCCATACCGGTGATCGTTGCATCAATATATTCCACACCGTTATCCAGAGCGGCAATAGTATTGGCCAGTGCCATTTCCATATTATTATGCCCATGAAAACCCAGGGGAATTGAAGTGCCGGATTTTACTATTTGTATGATCTGTTTCAATTGGTCGGGTAAAATTCCTCCATAGGAATCAACCAGGTAAACAACATCTACCACATCTGTTGGGATTTCCGATAGTTTTGCCAATACAGTTGTATCATTGGCAATTTTTGAAATATACATCAGATTAAAAGCCACCTTAATGCCGATTTTTTTTATGGCAGCAGCAAGTGCAATTCCTTCTTCAATTTTGGTTGGGGCCACGGTAATCCGAACCATGGCTACTTTATCTTTTATTCCGGAAAGCAGTGCTTCCATATCACCCGGGAGGCAATTTTTTTCATCAATTATGAAAACCAATTGCTTTTTCAGTATTGAAGCTATCCGATTTACGAGGTAATCGGGGCAATAATAAAACCGTCCCTGGTAACCAGGTTCGGGTTTTGCCCTGTATCCGATTTCAACATAATCAATAGGGCTTTCATTCATTGCCCTGAGGTAAACCTGGAGCAGGTCATCGGAGAAGTCCCAATTGGTATAATATCCGCCATCACGTAAGGTACAATCCAGCAGCTTCATATATAGCTCAATTAAATTATCAGATTATTTTAAACTTTCGTATTGTAAACTGTCCACTACCTTACCGGCGTCCATACGATAAATCCGATCAGTGTGCCGGAGCGTTGAGAACCGATGGGCAATTACAATTATGGTAATTCCTGTTCCTTTTAAACGATGAATTGTTTGATTAATTTCATCCTCTGTTTCATTATCCAGGGCGGAGGTTGCTTCATCCAGAATAATCACCGAGCTATTATGGTAAAGTGCTCTTGCTATAATCACCCGTTGTTTTTGTCCACCGCTGAGATTTTTTCCCAGCTCATCAATTTCCAACTCAAAGGGGTCTTTATTTTTGACGAAGCTGCTTAAGGAGGCTCCTTCGATTGCCCTGTTCAGTCTTTCCCGATCAATTTCTGTTTCCAGAAAAGCGATATTGGAAGCAAGGTTTCCTTTTTCCAGGTAAGGAGATTGCTGCACATAACTGATCTGGTTCATCCAGCCTCTCCATTGATTCTGGTTAAGTGGCTGACCATCAATGGATATTTTTCCACTATCCGGTTTATAAAACCCGATCAGTAAATTAACCAACGTTGATTTACCTGAACCTGATTTACCAATCAGGCCAATAATTTCACCTTTTTTAATATTCAGGGAAATGTTATCCAGCACCCGATGGTTGGATTTTTTATAGACAAAGCTGATATTCTCCAGTTTAATTTCCTCATTGAACAAAACAGGCACCTGCAATTCGTCATTGCCAACTTCCGGATCCTGGTTTCTTGTAAGCGGATCCTGGAAAACCTTGAATAAATAACTGTATTGTTCAAGTTGCATGAGAGACGGCATTATCTTAGTCAATGAAGGAATAAGGCGATAACCGGCTGCGGCATAAATAGTAATTAGCGGGAGTATCTGAGTTGTATTTTTTGAGATATAAGTACCATAAACAAAGATTACCAGTAACCCCAAAATAGTGACCAGTTCAAAAAGTTTGGCGGGTACAATTGCCAGAACATTTGTTTTAATATTAATAATATTCAATTTTGCCAATACCTGACGGTATTCCTGGATCAACAGATTTGTTTTATTTCTGAGTCGAACATCAATTAGACCAAAAATACCTCTGTTACTATTAGAATAAAGTTCCGGCGTAAATTCATGCTGTTGTTGTCCATAGGCTCTGAGTTTTCTTTTAACCATGAGTTGAAAAAGAAAAACCACCGGGAAGATGGTACAAGCGATCAACAATAGCACTTCGATATTGTAAAGTGCAATTCCTGTAACAATGAACAAAACCACCACCAATTCTGCGGTAATCAGCAAAATAGGTAATACCAGAAAACGGGCAAAATGTTGCGGACTTTGAGTGAGTTCCCGAATAATTTTTGATGAATCCAGTTTTGAGATTGTTTCCAGTTCAGCATGCAGATAATAGTGAAATGTTTTTTGACCGATGTATTCTGCAATTTGAAAACCGAATTTGGACTGAACCCGCTGACTGTACACAACAAAGAGCGTTCTGAAAACCATAAAAACAAATCCAACTAGAAACAATTGAAACAGGAATGAATCGGGATTATTCGCAGGAAAAAAGCCACTGATGGATCCAAGTAATCCCTTATTCAACAATTCGGGTTCTGCTACAGCCGATATAATTGGAATAAAAAGTGCCAGTCCGGCAATATCAACAATACTGGTAACAATAATCAATGCCAATAACCACCAAAACTTTCGTTTTAATTTTTCCGGCAGAATATGAAGGACCTTTTCATATGTACTAAAAAGAATAAATTTTCGCATAGCTCTTTTTAACTGGGCTATTTACGGGAAAACCATTTTTTCCAGATGGGCATGGGTGATTCAACACTAAGATCAAAGTAACCACTTCCCTTTTCGGCTTTGCCGAAAGCATATCCATACCCATAGCCATATCCGACACCTCTCTGCATTTGCACGTCGTTAATAACTACGGACATGGAAGGCAGCCGCTTGTTTAAATAAAGACTATCAATTAATTCCGTCACTTTTTTTATAGTGTAATGCTGGCGTACGATATACAAGGTAGCATCTGCATATTTTCCTAAGGTAATTGCATCACTCACAACGCCAACCGGGGCTGAATCGATTACAATTACATCAAAATTTTGTTTTGCCCATTTAAAAAGCTGATCCATTTTTGGCAGCAGCAGCATTTCCGAAGGATTGGGTGGAATTACTCCACAGGGAAAAACATATAAGCCTTCCACATCTTTTACTTTCACCACCAGGTCTTCTTCATTTTCATTGGTAACAAGATAGCTGCTTAAACCCATCCGGGTTGAAACATTTAAATTGGAAGCAATTTTCGGTTTTCTGATATCAAACTCAAATAAGAGCGTTTTTTTGCCGGCAAGTGCGAATGCGGCCCCGATATTGGTACTGATAAATGATTTCCCTTCTCCACTCATTGAGGAAGTTACCAGGATGGTTGGCTTGTTGGTTTGATTGGCCAGGTAAGCCATATTTGTGCGAATAGACCTGAACTGTTCTGTTATATAACTACGGTTCTGCTGCGTAACCAACAAGGGGCTTGGATTGTCGGATGTGCCAACTTCCCCGGCAATTGGAACCTGGGTGTTTTTCTCAATATCACTCCGCATACTTATTTTATCATTCATAAATCCTATCACGGCGATGATTAGGATAGGCAGAACCAATCCGGCCAATATAAATTTAATATACACTGCACTAGGGATAGGAGCTACCAGTTTCCCTCTGTGTGTGGCTTTTTCCAGCAGTGTTGAGTTAGGTAGCACAGCAGCAGAAGCAATTGCCACTTCCTGTTTTTTCGAAAGCAGGAGCAGGTATAATTCTTCCTTAATTTTTTGTTGTCTTTCTATATTTAAAAGTTTTCGAACTTTACCAGGCACTGATACTGCTTTACTTTGAGCGATTGTATACCGATCCTGCAACTGATTTAATAAAATATCATAGGATTTTTCGACACTTACCAAAGCTTCGCTGATATCAATTTTAATTTTATCGATACTGGCCTGCATTTCAACAATTTTCGGATTTTGTGCGGGCGTTGATTTCAGCAGGGCTGTTTTTTGCAGCTGTAATTCATTATAGGCGGTAATGAGCGCCGTGAGAGTGGGCTCTTCCACACCCAGATTAACCGGAACGGTTGCGTCTGTATTTTCTTTACTGTTAATATAGTTTTTTAGCCACTGTAAAACTTTTTTTCTCACTGAAACATCATTGGTGCGGGTTTCCAGATCAGCCATTGAATTAACATACATTTCTGATTGTACACCAAGTGTAATTCCCTGATTGCGTTCCTGAAATTGTTGAATTGATCCTTCAACTCCTGACAACTCCGATTGCATGGAATCAAGTCTTTCATCAATGAAACGTATCGTTCCTAAAGCGATGGCATTTTTATCTTCAACGGTTGCCTTTCCATATTCAATCATTAAGGTATTTACAATATCAGCAGCCAGTTTTACATTGGTGGACTGATAAGAAATATCAAGAATATTAGCGTACTCATTGCTTTGTTTAACTGTGATATGAGGAATAATTCTTTCTGCAACTATGTCAAGCGGACTATAATCAATCTGAAAGAATTTGGTATCATAATCAACCAGGTGCTGAGGGTTGAGATGAATTCTGAATACACCTTTTTTATCTTCCAGAATGGCACCAAACTGTCTTGGATCCTGCTCTTCATTCAGCAAATATTCTTTTTCATTTAAAACGGTAATTCGGAAAACAGCTGAACTGGAATCTCTTTTTTTCAATACTTCCAGACGTAATGGAGATTCGGGATATGCAAGGGTTGAGTTTACTTTTCCAATGCCGGTGTATTGGATATTCAATCCCAGTTCCTGAACGATTCTTTGAACAAAGTTGCTGGATTTAAGGATCGCCATTTCATTATTCAAATTTGGGCCGGCATCCATTAAAAACAATCTGTTGAACTTTTCATCACTGGTGCTTACTGCATTTTCGCCTTTTATTATCATTTGGCCTTTTGCTGTAAATTCATCGGGTGTGTAGCGCAGGTAAATAAAAGCTCCAATCAGGCTCAACGCCAAGGACAATAGAATCCAGGGCAGGTATTTCAAATTCCTGTAAACAAACTCCATAGGAGTAAACTCCTGCTTATTGAGCTCAAATTGTTCAGCCGGGTTTTCCATATTCATGAATTATCTTGCAATTAAGGTTATAACCAATGCAGCAACAGAAACAAGACTGCTGGCTATGGTAATATTCCGCATCAATACCTGCTCATTACCTGTAGGCTTTTTCCTATTAGGTTCTATATAAATAAAATCATTCTGCTGAAGGTAAAAAAACGGAGAAGAATAAAGATCCGCTGTTCTAAGGTCAATTCTTCCGGTAATCCGTTTGCCATCAACTTCACGTACGATAAGTACATTATCTCTTCGTGCAAAAGGGGTAAGATCTCCTGCAAGTCCTATTACATCCAGGATGGAGATTTTTTGATCAGGAAATTCAATCATTCCAGGCCTTAATACTTCACCCATTACCGTAACACGAGCATTGGTAAAGCGAACAATTACATAGGGGTTTTGCAGATAGGTTTGTAATCGCGCCGTAAGCTGATCTGCTACCTGCTTTTTTGTAAGGCCCACTACTTGCAGTGATCCCAAAGAATGAAAGTAAATCTGGCCAGTATTATCTACCTGATATCCTCTTCCCATCAGTGTTAATGCAGCGGCTCCTGCATTTCCGGCGACTGCACCGGAACCTCCGGTTTGAGCCTGATTATAGATTTCAGTTGCTTCTTTGTTATCGCTATAAACAAGAATAGTTAACAAGTCGCCTTTTTGAATGATTAAATCAGGAACTTTGAGGGCTTCAATATTTGCAGTATCAATGCCCTGTAGAATTACACGTTGCTCATGATTTTTTTTCGAAGCACCGCAGGCAACTAATAAAAAGAGTGCAGTAACCATTGCTGCACCCAGGTAAAGCTTTTTCAGCATGTAGAATTAGTTATAATAGTTCATTTCAACGCCACTTTTTCCTTATCCATAAAAGCCACGAGTTTGCAACCCAGACTTTCAATCAACACTTCCACTCTTTTTTTATCAGCAGAAACCACTGTTCCCTGCTGCTCCATGAAAACACCGGAGGTTATGACAACCTTATCACCGGGTCTTGGTTCTGCTAATTGCTCAACATGAACGTTCTGATGATCGTTCATGAAGCGTTTGATTTTTTCTATTTCATCTTCGCGAACCTGTGCAGGTTTTCCCAGCCAATACACAAAATTCACCACACCGTCCACAAAACGCACATTTGCCTTCTCTTCGTCTGCGACTCTTACAAAAACATAACTTTTAAAAAGAGGTTCTTCAACGGTTTTGTAGCGATCGCTCCATTTTTTACGCACTTTATTCAAAGGACAGTAGGCCTGATAGCCTTTTTGAGCAAGCAAATCAAACACTTTTTTTTCCCATCTTGGCTTGGTATATAAGGCATACCAACTGATCTTTTTGTTCATACCATCCCTGATTTCATTCGATGCAATTTAGGCATAGCTTCGCCTCCTCAGTCCCATCTGCCTGATTTTTCTCCCTCCACCCGTCGGTTATATCCACCCGCCGGGTAATTACCCGGCGGGTGGATATAACCGACGGGTGCAAATAAAAAAAGCAAGGGAGTAAGCGGTTCGCCCTCCTTTGCTTCAATACGTTAGCCTTTTACCATCATGACCTTATGCGAGGTCAGCAATTTATTCACAGGTTGTATTTTAAAGGGTCTAGTCAATGGTGATGGGTACTGCACCATTTATTAACAAATATAGGGGAAAACTATTATTGGTCAGGGGGCTGAGTTGAGCTATTCCCTTCTTTATCAACCCATCCGGTTTGTTTTGCCGGGTTGCCGAGCACCTTTGCAAAAGGGGGTACATCTTTGGTTACGACGGCTCCGGCACCTATGAATGCATAGGACCCAATGGTGATGCCGCATACAATGGTGGCATTCGCGCCAATACTTGCACCACGTTGCACCAGGGTAGGCCGGAATTCCAGTTTACGTTCAATAAATGCTCTGGGATTGATGACGTTGGTGAATACCACCGATGGACCGATAAAGACATCCTCTTCCAGTACTACTCCATTATAGAGCGATACATTGTTCTGAATCTTGCAGCCGCTCCCGATTTCGACCTTGTTATCGACGAAAACATTTTGTCCGAGGATACAGTTGTCTCCCACCCGGGCGCCGGGCATGAGATGGCAAAAATGCCAGATCCGGGTACCGGCACCGATTTCAGCACCGGGATCGATTACGGCAGTGGGGTGGATGAAGGGGGAGGGTGTTTTTTCCATTCGGTGGATTTTAACAAATATGCTAATTTCCGATTTAAATTGACTGCATTGACAACAATCGCCCAACCAGCTGGCAATTCAGGCCAGCGTTTTTTTTCGCTGGATGTTTTTCGCGGAGCAACGGTGGCTTTTATGATACTGGTGAACAATCAGCCGGGTGCTTCCTATTCTCCTTTGCACCACGCTCCCTGGCATGGGTGTACGCCGACGGATCTGGTATTTCCGTTTTTTCTTTTTGCGGTAGGGAATGCCATCGCCTTTGTTTTACCCAAGCTGGAAGCGATGAATCGATCGGCTGCAGTTTGGAAGATTGTTAAGCGCGGGATCCTGATCTTTTTGATTGGGTTGCTGCTGAACTGGTTTCCGTTTGTGAAATGGGAGAATGGGGAATTGGTTGGAAAATCCTTCGAAACGCTTCGGATTTTTGGTGTACTGCAGCGGATTGCGCTTGCCTATCTTTTTGGGGCGCTGATCATTTATTTTTTCAAAGCCCGGTTATCTTTTTTGATTGCAGCCTTATTGCTACTGGGTTATTGGGTACTGACAGTTATGGCCGGGGATCCTGCTGATCCTTATAGTTTGGAAGGTTTTTGGGGTACGGGTTTGGATCGGGTGATACTGGGTGAGAATCATATGTACAAGGGAGAAGGCGTGGCGTTTGATCCGGAGGGAATTGCCAGTACCATACCGTCTGTTGCTCAGGTGATTCTTGGGTTTCTGGTGGGTGATTATATCCGTCAGAAAGGGAAAAATTCGGATATGGTAGCCAATCTTTTTGTTGCGGGTGTGGTGCTTTGGCTGGCGGGTATGGCATGGGGACTTAGTTTTCCGATCAATAAAAAAATCTGGACGAGCTCTTATGTTTTGTATACGGTGGGATTGGCAACCCTGATTTTGGCAACCCTGATTCAACTGATTGAGTTCCGTGGCTGGAAGGGTGTTGTGCCGAATTTTTTTGATGCGTTTGGGAAGAATCCACTGTTTATTTATGTGCTGAGTGGAGTGATCCCGAAATCGATGTGGCTGATCCGGATTCCAAATGGTGTAACGGATGCCGGTGAACCGAAATTTACGAATCCGATGGGTTGGTTTTATGAATATATCTGCAAGCCGATCAGTAATCGTTTGGAGAATGCTGCGCTGCTTTATTCTCTATCGCTGATTTTCCTGCTCTGGCTTATTGCCTGGTATATGAACAAGCGCCGCTGGTACGTCCGCGTTTAGCCTTTCACCTTTCACCTTTCACCCACCCGACCGGTACCACCGGTCGGGTGAATAGATTGTTTCGTAGCGGCGGATGAGGCCATTGATAAAGCGTTTGAGGTAGTCTTCGCTCAGGAAGGTATTAGACCAGTTTTCGAAGCGCTGGCACTGGATGCCGAGATAAAAGATATAGAGGGCCAATCCAAGTTCCGGCAGGAGGTTTAGCTCCTCTGCAGAAATTGGAAGAATGGATTGATACCCTTCCAAAAATGCGTCCAGATTAGGCTGATACAGGGCGGCATCATACCGTTCACTGTTATGTACCTGCATGGTATAAAAAGCCAGGTCAAGCGCCGGCCAGCCATTGCCGCAGAAATCGAAATCAAACAGAATCAGGTGCTGATCCGCCGTTATAGCGAAGTTTTCAAACCAGATATCGAGGTGTACCACAGCTTTGCGGAGGATGGAGGGGGCGGCTCCGAGGCCGGGATCAATAGTTTCAAACAACTGTTTCAAACGAATACTCAGGTTCTGCAAATAGATCATTTCTTCTGCATCGGCCGATAAATAGCGGGATATATATTCGAATGGCTTTGTGAGGAGGCGATCTAAATCATAGGTTTCACGTGCAATTTCATGTCCGCTGGTTAATTGGTGAAACCGGGCCATCATACGGCCAGCTTCCCGATGAACTTCCAATGGGTAGCGATGCATTTTTTCTCCGGCTGCATAGGAAAACAGCAGGCCGTATCGGAGTCCCTCTGGTGCCATGACGTGCTGAATAAATTCGCCATCAGGGGCTGGGATGGCGTATGAAACAGCTATCCCTCCGGCTTTTAATTGCTGAATCAATTCGATTTCAGCCAGAATTTCTTCCCGGCTCCGCCAATTCAGGCTGTACAACCGAAACACGAATTTTTGGATCGGTGCAGTGTTCTGTACGGCTTTGTCATACACGACAGATCCCGATTCCCGGATTTCCACTAAATAAGTATGATTAATCCCCGCCCTTAGTAGTCGGCAATTCACTTCCCCATTCCACCCGTAAACGGATTGTAAAAAACTTCCCAACTCTGCCGCTGCCAAAATGGACGAACTCGCTCCGATCGTATTCATCCCGCAAATATACTCCACTCACCGGTCGGGTGGCACCGGTCGGGTGGCACCCGACCGGTGCCACCCGACCGGTGAGTGGAGGGGTTACTTCACGAGGGAGGTGTCGCCGGGGAGGAGGGGGAGGCGATAGTTGCCGGTATCGATTTGGACAGCCGGAAAAGCCTGTTGCAATGTTGCGAGGTCGGTGGTTGAAAAAGCGGCTCTGTATAAAAAGAGCTGTTGCAGTTTTGGTAGTGTACCCAGTTTCAACAAGCCCTGCGTTGTAACCTTTGAACCCACCAGGTTCAGCCATTGCAATTCCTTTAGGTTTTGCAGGTTGCCAATGGATTCATCCGATAAATTGGAATTACTCAATTGAAGCCGGGTAAGCCTATTCAATTTTCCGATCAGGGAAAATGCAGCCGGACTCAATTGCACATCATCCAGTTTCAACCAGATCAACTGTTCTTTTATACCTTCCAGCAAAGCGATGGCGCTATCCGGAATCAGTTTGCCTACAGTAACAAAATTTACCGACAAATACGCCGATTCACGATTAACCGGTAACACCACCACGCCAAGCTCTTTTAAGCGCTGAACAAGATCTGCCTTAGCAGCTTGAACGGGTTGTTCAGGAATGGATGCAGCCAGCGAAAAAACTTTCCGAACGCCGGAAGGATTGCCGGGAGCAGCAGCGGAACCCTTAGCTGCAGCCCCATCACCTGTCGCCCCTTTACTACCCGCTTTCGTTAAATTTCCCGTATCCTGAGAAGCTGTTTGTAAATCCAACAAGATCTGCTTATCCTGCGCTGTTTGCGGTAATGCATTTATTTTCTGTTCAAAATCTGCTCCGGTCCGCACCCACCATTGCAGGAATTGAATTTCAGCGCCGGTAAGTTGTGCCTTCGAAATCGGAGGCATGTGTTTTTTAGCATCCTGTGGCAGCAGCAATCGTTTTATCAGTTCGCTGTTTTCAACATCCTTTGGTTTTACAGCCAGTCCGTCTTCCCCACCCTTTAAAATAAAAGAAGGTTCATCGAGCCGTAAATTCCCTTTCTGTTTGGAAGCACCATGACAACTGACGCAACGCGCTTCAAAAATTGGTTGAACCAGATCGTTGTAGGCGTGAACAGCCTGAATATCGGCAATTGGCGCCAGGGTAGGTTTAATTTCAGCCGGACCGAATGAAAGATAATCTTCGCCATGGGTTAGTGATCCGCCCATATGTCCGGTTATGGTTATGCCTGCCAACAGCATTACGGCAATTAAATTGGTTTCCCTTGTTTTCTTCCGCTGAACTGCCCAAAACATGCCGAGCGATAAAACGGTGGTACCAATACCCATCCACTGGTGCCAGCCCAGCAAGGATTCGGGATAGTCTGCCGTGCCGGATAATGCCAATCCGGTTACACAGGCAAACAAAGCACTCAGCATGCCCAGGACCAATATTACCGGAACAGACAATCGGAGATAGGAATAACCCGACCACCTGCCGATCCACTGAAACAGCACGGCAAGTATCAAAAATCCGATAGGCAAATGAACAAGTATGGGATGAAAGCGACCGAAGAATTCAAGCATGTGAAAAAGTAAAAAGTAAAGAGTAAAAAGTAAAAAGTTGGGCACCCAACTGTTATTAAATACAGGCACTAATATCAAGCATCGTTATTATTTTATATTTTTTAAAAACAATAAAGTAATCATATTCATCTAACAATTCCGGGGGTTCCTTTTCACTTTTTTTCACTATTCACCATTCACAACTTTAACCTCTCGCCTTTCACTTTTCACCTCTTTCTCACCTTTCACCTTTCACTTTTCACCTTTCACTTTTCACCTTTCACCTCTTTTTCACCTTTCAAATCTTTTCACTTTTCACCTTTCACTTTTCACTTCTTTCACATCTTTTCACTTTTCACCTTTCACCTTTCACGTTATTATCTCCTCAATCACTTTTCCGCCGACGTCGGTCAGTCGGAAGGGGCGGCCCTGGAAGGGAAAGGTAAATTTTTCGTGATCAAATCCTAATTGATGCAGGATGGTTGCCTGAATATCGAAGGCTTCAACTTTACCACTAACCGGACTATAACCGATTTCATCCGTTTCACCATAACTGAATCCTTTTTTGATGCCGCCACCCGCCATCCAAATCGTGAAGGCATCGGTATGATGATCTCTTCCCTTGTACGGATTCTGAACACCATTGCGATTTTCCATCATGGGGGTGCGACCAAATTCCCCACCCCAAACAACCAGGGTTTCATCCAGCAAACCTCTTTGTTTGAGATCGAGCAGCAGGGCTGTCATCGCCTTATCCACACTGCGGTATTTATTGATGATTCCCAGGTTTAAAGAGTTGCCCGCATTATCGCCATGAGCATCCCATCCCCAATCAAACAACTGCACATACCGAACGCCTTTCTCCACCAGCTTTCTGGCCAGCAGGGCGTTGTTGGCAAAACAGGATTTACCCGGCTGAGTGCCGTACATTTCATGAATGTAATCGGGCTCATCGTTTATGTTCATTACTTCAGGCGCCGTGATTTGCATGCGATACGCCATTTCATATTGTGAAATCCGGCTCAGGGTTTCGGGATCTTTGTATTCTTCATACGATGCTGCATTGGCCTGATTGATGGCATCGATACTTGCTTTTCGCAAATCGCGGCTCATGCCATGCGGATCCTTTATAAACAAGACCGGATCGCCCTCACTTCTGCACTGCACCCCCTGATAAACCGATGGCAAAAACCCGCTTCCCCAAACACTTTTACCTGCATCGGGAAAACTTCCTCCACTTGTAAGCACCACAAATCCGGGCAGGTTCTGATTTTCCGTTCCCAAACCATAGGTTACCCAGGAGCCCATGGAGGGCCGGCCAAGGCGTGCGGAGCCTGTATGCATTAACAACTGAGCAGGGGCATGATTGAACTGATCCGTAGTAACTGCTTTCAGAAAACTAACCTCATCTGCCATAGTGGAAAAATGGGGTAGGTGATCACTGATCCAGGCACCGGATTGTCCGCGTTGCTGAAAGCTGGCCTGCGGCCCGAGCATTTTGGGTACTCCGGTAATAAAGGCAAATTGTTTGCCTGCAAGCAGACTAGGCGGACAATCCTGTCCGTCCATTTTCATTAATTCCGGTTTAAAATCGAAGAGTTCCAATTGCGATGGCGCGCCTGCCATATGCAAATAAATCACACTCTTGGCGCGTGCAGCAAAAGGAGGTGCTTTAGGTAATAAGGGTCTGGCGGGATCAAATTCAGCGAGTGGGTTAGCTCCGCTATTAGCCGCCTCTCTGGCCATTTTATCAACAGCAGAAAGCCCGCATCCGCCTAATAGTGTACCCATTGCCAATGCCCCCAGCCCCATGGCACTTTCTTTCAGAAAATGCCGTCTGGTATGCAATTGCAGGTAGGCCGTTTCTGCCTCTTTCGCCAACCGTTTTGCATGCAATTCGTCTCTTGTCATAGCTTCGTTTTTACCTGAGCTTAATTTTTTACAATTACTTCATCCATGTTCAGCATCGCATTGGCTACAATGATGAGGGACGCCCTGTGCGCGGCATTCTGCGCATACTCATTTTTGAGCACCTTTCCGTGTTTAACTCCGTAATTGGCTTCGAGGCTCTCCGTTCCTAAAAATTCCGCCAACTGATCTGGGTTGGCTTCAAATTCCTTCATCGCCTTTGCATAAAGGGACGTCATCGCGCTCAACTGCTCCTGATTTATCTCCCTGAACAACAGCTCCCGATACCCCCATTTCACCATCTCCTCCACCCCCCTTCCTCCTTTTTCTCCTCTTCCTCCTCTTCCTCCTCTTTCTCCTTTTTCTCCTTTTTCTCCTTTTTCTCCTCTTTCTCCTTTTTCTCCTTTTTCCCCCTTCCTCTCCATTCTCGCCGCAAAATGCCTGGCCAAATCAATATATACCGAATCATTGAGGGTTACCAGTGCCTGCAGGGGGGTATTGGTTCGAATTCTCCTGGCATTACAAACAACGCGTTGGGCGCCATCAAAATTCATCATACTTGGGTAGGGCGCTGAGCGTTTCCAATAGGTATAAACCGCCCGGCGATATTGATCTTCTCCCTCACTTTTCACCCATTTTGATCCGTTGTAGGGCGATAACCAAATGCCTTCGGGTTGCCAGGGCATTACACCCGGACCGTACATTTTATCACTCAGTTTACCACTTACCTGAAGGTGCTGGTCTCTTATTTGTTCGGCGCTCAGGCGCAGTCTTGGTCCGCGTGCATAGTATTTATTGGCGGCATCTTTTTCCAGGTGCAATGGTTGAACCTTGCTGTCCTGTTGATAGGTAGCGCTCATCACCATTTCTTTGAGCATTTTTTTGATGCTCCATTTATACTCATGAACCAATTTCCAGGATAAGTCATCCAGCAATGCCTGATGTGTTGGATTGGCTCCCTGTGTTCCCATATCTTCCAAAGTTTCAACGAGGCCGGTTCCAAACAACTGTTCCCAAAGGCGATTGACCAGGGTTCTGGATACCAGGGGATTTCTGGGATCAGTCATCCAATCTGCGAGTTCCAGTCGATTGGATGGCAGTTCGTTTTGCACCATTTTCATATTTTTCACCAGGGAGGCAGGCACCGCCGGATTCACTTCAGCGCCAAGGGTCAGCCGATTTCCCCGTTCAAAAACGCGGGTGGTTCGATGAAGGCTGGCAGGGTTTTCATAAAGGATCGGAATTCCGGGAACATTTTGCGTAAGCAATTTCCAATATCGCTGGTAGGCCAGCTCATATCCTGGCTTTCCTTTGCCCGGGAAAGCTGGCACAAAGGACAACCAGTTGAAGGTGATGGTAAAATCATCTTTTTCTGTTGCTTTTGCCGGCCGTTCAAACTGAACATAAATATCATGTACGCCTTCCTGTTTGGGGAAGGAAACGGATTCATATCGCCATTGATCCTTTGCAGCAAGGGGTGCTTTCGAAATAATGGGACCGTCTGGCGAATCAATCCGGAGGGTTAATTCCCCGCCGGGTTTATTACAGTAAAACTGCCAGATCATTTGTTCTGCGCCGTTCAGGTCGATATTCTTAAATCGGGCCGATGAGCGATTTTTGAAAATGAGGGCATAGTTCATATTTCCAATCACCGCGTTCTCCAGACTATCTGCTGTGGTTGAATTCACGGCCGGCTGATAAAACTTCACCATCTCCTTCACCCATTCGCCCTTCTCCTCTTTCCCTTCTCCCTTCTGCTTTATCCAATCCATTACCCAATCCAGTTCCTTCTCCATATCCGGGGTTAATTGCCGCAGCCAGGGATATTCACCGGGTACATCTTCATCTCTGGTATTATTAAAGTAAGCCAGGAATTTATAGTACTCATCGTGTTTAAACGGATCGTACGGGTGACTATGACATTGAACACAGGAGAAGGTGGTACTCATAATGGCTTCCCAACTGGTATTGATCCGGTCCATTACTGCGGCCACCCTGAACTCCTCATTATCTGTTCCACCTTCATCATTGGTCATGGAATTGCGGTGAAATCCGGTAGCAATCAACTGCTCATCGGTTGGATTAGGCAGCAAATCACCGGCCATTTGTTCTTTAATAAACTGATCATAGGGCATATCCTTATTAAAGGCCTTAATCACCCAATCGCGATAGGGCCATGCATGTCGATGACCATCGGATTCATAGCCTTTGGTATCGGCATATCGTGCCAGATCCAGCCACATGGAAGCCCAACGTTCGCCAAAACGGGGAGATGCCAGGAGACTGTCAACCAATTCTTCGTATGCTGCCGCTGATCCATCTGCCTGAATAAATTTATCCGCCCATGCTTTTTCGGGATATAATCCGATCAGATCAAGCCCAACTCTTCTTACCAAAACGGATGCATCTGCCCTGCCAGATCCAGTCAATCCCTGTTTATCCAACTCTTCTTTTATATAGGAATCGATGGATTTTTTTTCGGTTGGTTCTTTTACAGGAAGGTAGGCCCAATGATCGCCCCAGGGTGCACCCTGTTTGATCCATCTGCGAAGCGTAGCAATATCTTCTTTGGATAATGGATCGTGTTCAAACGGCATCCGCTCTTCCGGATCATCCAGCGTTAAACGCCGGATCATTTCGCTTGCATCCGGATTTCCTTTGATAATGGCAGGTTTTCCTGATTCGGTTTCCCGAAAAGCTTCGTCTTCAAATAACAAACTGAATCCGCCTTTGGCTTTTACGCCACCGTGACAGGAAATACAATTTTTATTGAGAATGGGTTTTACTTCTGTACTGAAATCTACAGGTGCTCCGCGATCGCGTGCAGCCTGGCTAATAGCCCAGGACAGGACACCTACTACAATAAGTCCAAGGGCCAGGATCAGCCACTTTTTATTCGGTCGTTTCATTTTTTGCATGGCGAAGGAATAGCTACAAATCGTTGCTTAAAGTTAACTTATTCCTGCACCTATGGAAAGACTAAGGGCTCCTTGTGAAAATTTTACCAGTAATCGTTCAATTAGTAACCCCAACGACATTATTTGAAAAGCTTTTCAGCCTGAGCCACACTTTCAGGTTTCCCTACATCAATAAACCGATCGCCACTATGGTCAAATCCCATTATTTTATGGTCGGCTGCCAGATCCAGGTATACATCTACCAGAGAAAACTTCCCTTCCTGTTTGATCAGCGAAAATATTTCAGGAGAAAAAACCACCACCGTACTATAGGCTTTGGGGGTTAATTGGTCCATCGCATTTTCTGCAGTATAAACAGACCCGGGCGGGAATCTAAATTGACCGGTTGCTAAATTTACCCAGCCCTGTAAACGGCTGTTTTCGTCAAATAAAAAATTCCGGGTACTTTTCCGATCTGTTATACCGAAGCTGATTAAAGCCTGCTCCTGCTCATGAAACTGCATCAATTTATTCAGGTCCAGTTCTGTTAGCACATCTGCATTGATGGTAATAAACGGACTACCCTTCAACAGGCTGGCCGCTTTCAGCAAACCACCTCCAGTTTCTAAAACCTCGTTGCTTTCATTACTGATCATAACAGCAGACCCCCATCCCCCTGAATTTTCAACAGCTGTTATAATCTGATCTGCGAAATGATGCACATTCACCACTACTTCACGAATTCCATATTGCTGCAGATATTCGATATTCCGTTGCAATAATGACTTACCATTTACCATCGCCAATGCTTTTGGATGATGGTCTGTCCAGGGTTTGAACCGGGTGCCCAGTCCGGCAGCAAAAATCATTGCTTTCATCTTCGTTTTCATCATCCGTTGATCCAATTTTTTGCTTCCTGTTCTATATGTTTCAATTCAACTTTTACCCGGAATTTGTTGCGAAGATGGCGTGCCAGGGCATCTGCTGCATAAACGGAGCGATGTTGCCCGCCGGTACATCCGAAATTCACCTGCAGACTTGAGAAACCCCGGCGGATATAATCTGCTACACTGATATCAACCAGATCAAAAACGCTGTTCAAAAAATCAGGCATGGCCGTTCTTTGTTCGAGATAATCTTTTACTGCTTTATCCCTTCCTGTTTGCTTTTTATATTCCTCAACTCTACCCGGATTTAAAATGCCTCTGCAATCAAATACGAAGCCTCCCCCATTTTCAGTTGGGTCTGGCGGCAACCCTTTTTTATAGGAAAAACTATGGATGGAAACCACCAGCGGAGTGCTTTCATCTGCATGCAGTGGTTCGAACCGGTTTAGAATTTCCTCGCTGGTACAGAATTGCAAACACTTATCAAACTCTGGCACCGCAATTCCCATTTTTCGATTGCCGGTAAATGCCTGGAGATTTTTCAGGGCCTGCGGAATGCTTGTAAGAAACTGGGCTTTCCGTTGAAAAAATCCTCTGAAACCATAGGCGCCGAGTACCTGCAATAAACGGATCAATACATAGCCATTATACTGAATCGTAAACAGAGTTGGATCCACTGGTTGTGCCAGGTATTGATTCGCCTGGGTAATATAATAGGCAAGCAGGCTATCTTTCCATTCTTCCGGCAGATTGGCTCTTGCCTGCCAAAGCATGGAAGCCACATCATACTGTAATGCACCCAGCATACCACCCTGATAATCGATAAAATGAACTTCACCCTCTTTAACCATAATATTCCGGCTTTGAAAATCCCGGAACATAAAATGTTTGTTTTCAGTATGGGTCAGATAAGAACTCAGGGCATCAAAATCATCCAGCAATGCCTGTTTATCATAGGGAAACTTCAGGGTATCCAGAAAATAATACTTGAAATAAAGCAGATCACTCAGAATTGCCTGTTTGCCAAATTCCCTTGCGGTAAGGCAATGTGTATAATCAATTTCTTCCCCACCTTTAATCTGAAGATGTGCCAGCTTCGATAAGCTTTGCTGGAATAAGGCATAGACTTCCTGACAAAACCCTTTCTCTTCCAATTCATTTAATAAGGAACGATCTCCAAAATCTTCCTGGATATACAGATCCATTTCTTCATTCACGGCATACACATTAGCAACCGGCGCACCAGCTCCTTTCAATGACCTGGTAAAGGATAAAAATGTTTCATTCTCCCGGATATGCGGGTTATAGGTTGCAATCGCCGAGCTGATTTCAGCCCCTTCAGCACCTTTAATCCGGAAATACATCCGATCACTTCCGGACTGTGGCAGTTTACTGATTTCTGCCGCTGTTTGTCCGGTCATTTGCAGCCAAAGCTGGTCAATTCGTTCGATTAGTTTTTCCATATTAGAGCGCCAAATATAAGGATAGTTCAAAATAGCTTCATTTGCTTACCTGGAACGGTAAACAAACCGGTATCCAAACTCCAACGCTCCGAATTTAATCCATATAGCTGGCTGAATTTTTTAAACTGCTGGCGGATAATCTCTGCCTGTGGTCCTTCTCCTCTCATTCTTGTTCCAAATCGGCTGTCATTCACTTTTCCACCATGCCCGTTTTCAATAGCATGCCAGACTTTATCTGCCCGATCAGGAAACTGTTCATAGAGCCAATCATGAAAAATCAGTTTCACTGCACCATTCAACCGAACAAACGTATAGGCTGCAAATCTTGCCCCGGCTTCTGCTGCTCTTTCCAGAATCACCGGAAGTTCATGATCATTTAGTCCGGGTATAACCGGACCAATCATCACCCCTGTATGTACATTTTTTGCACTTAGTTCCCGGATAATTCTTAACCGTTGCTCTCCTGTAGTTGTGCGGGGTTCCATTTTTCTTCGAAGTGATTCATCCAGGCTATTGATGGAAACCAGAACGGATGCCAATTTTTTTTCCGCCATTTTTTCCAGGAGATCGGCATCCCTGAGTACACCGGCATTTTTGGTGATAATCCCAATGGGCTGGTTGAATTCCTGGCAAACTTCTATCAGCCTGCGAGTTATCCGAAAACGCTGTTCAGCCGGTTGATAACAATCCGTATTTCCACTGATGGAAAGCGGCTGGCATTCCCAGGCTGGCCGAAGTAAAAACTTCCTTAATAATTCGGCAGCATTCCGTTTGATGATAATTTTTCGTTCAAAATCAAGGCCGGCACTAAAGCCCCAGTATTCATGTGAATTTCTGGCATAACAATATACACAGCCATGTTCACAACCCTGGTATGGATTCATGCTGTAGAACATATTCACATCCGGACTGTCTACTTTATTAACCAGACTTTTTGCTTCCTGTTCAAGGTAGATGGTTGAACTGTCCGTTTCGGTCCAGTCGTCAATGGCAACAGCTTCCATTCGAACAGTCTGTGCAGATTCAAACCGATTAGCCGGATTGATCTGCGCGCCTCTCCCTCTCATTTTCAGTTTTGCACCTTCCTCCATACGCGTATTTATTTACTTAGATTCAACCAACCGAACCAAAAACATGCACTTTTCCCTCAGGCATCAAACAAAGATTGTTGCCGAACTCCAACTGGCAGATCACGCAATTCAATACGCTGTAGTATTTGCCAGTTCGTGGTACCCTGCGATCGTTTCAACAGCAGGCAGGCATCAGCCAGAAATTGAGCCGTAAATGTTTTATTTGCATATTCTTTCCAGGCTGAATCAAAAATGGTGGAAGGGAGTTTTCCTGCCAGTAGGATCTTATGTTCTGTTGGAAAAAATGCAGGATGCTCTTTATCCGGCCGCAGGAGATGCTGAATTGATTTAAGCTCTTTTGTAATACCCCATAATCCATTTTCAGCTGAACTCCCTGCTCTGGATGCAACCGGTATGAATAAACTATGCGATGGTTGGGCAGCATAATTTTGTAACCTGATTTGGAAAGGGCGCCATCCTGTTGCCAACTGATAAATCGACTGCTTTACCCGCTCCTCCAGCAATTGGCGTTGTTTGAATTTTACCAGGGGTAAAACCACCTGGGCAGTATATCCATAGGGTAACGGATATTTTTCCTGAAACAATAGACGTTGTTTCCGGATTTTCTCTTTCACGACTTCCGGAATTGCCCAAACCAGCTGGTATTCCTGTTCCTGATAGCCTGGCAAGGATGCATATTGGAAAAATCCTTCTCTTCTCCTTTCAATTCCTGCTTGATTTACCTGCATAACCATTTATTTAAGATTAAATGAATCGTTCTGGTTGTTTAAAACCGGGTGGCAATAAAGGAAAGCGGCTGACCAGTTGAAACTTGTTGCTCCATGCATCACAACGCATTAATTCCAGTTCACGGAGTTCCATTTCCAGATGATGACAGCGGGAGGAAAACTCCAGTTGGATCTGTCGCTCCACGGAACTGTCCATTTCCTCTACCAATAAGAGCCGGGGTGAATGAATCAATCTCAATGCACCACAACCATTTCCCTGCATCCACCCATCCAATACGCGCAAACGCTCTGTGAGTTGACGAAAATTTCCCTTATCCTGAATCCTCCAGTATAAGGGTTGTTTGGGCATGCTGCCATAATTATTAAAGGCAAACTGAAATCCTTCCTGTGTTCCAATAATTCTGTTTATCCATCGCAACAGGGTGCCTTCCATTTCCTCCCTGGCATGAAAGCGCGCTACTAAAATAGCAGGTGCAGCTATTTTCAATAGCCGTTGTTTATGCCAATTTTCCAGCCCGCTGATTGCTTCGGCAGCAGCATGCATTACTTCAACCGGCAAATTCACCCTGATTTCGTAGGTGTTGCCTGAAAAAGCAATGCCTGCCTGCAGTTCACTACTTACCAGTACGCCTGCCTCGTTTCTATCCGGAATTTGTGCTTGCATATACCACCGGTTATAATTCTAATTTATTTAGCATAAAAATACTAATTAATTTAGTAATTCCAATTTTTTTTGCGACCTTTAATAATAAATAAACCACACTATTTTTTATGGAAATCGGAAATGCCTTTTCTGCTGCTTATACAGGCACCAAAGAATTTCAGCAGCAAAATGTAAGAAATGCCAATGCAACGGGGTTTGGTGCTGCAGCCGATGATTATGCCACCCGTGGCTTAGACCTGAATGAGTATTTGATCCGTAATAAACCGGCCACTTTTTTCCTTCGCATTCAAAGTGATTCCATGATTGGGGCGGGCATACACCAGGGAGATCTCGTTATTGTAGACCGATCCATCACACCGGGAAACGGCCATATTGTAATTGCCAGTTTAAATGGCGAAATGCTGATCCGCCGGTATGAAAAACAGTTTAATAAACTGCGGTTGATTCCAGCAACCAAGCTGCTTGCACCCATTGATATTGATCCCTCCAATGAAGGGTTTTCCATATGGGGGGTGGTCATGTATGTGATACATGAGATGAAAGGTGAAAGGTGAAAGGTGAAAGAAAATAAACAGTTAATTCAACAAAAGATTCATGTTTGGGCTGGTTGATTGTAACTCCTTTTATTGTTCCTGTGAACGGCTGTTTCGGCCCGATCTGGAAAACAGTCCGGTTGTTGTTTTGAGCAACAATGATGGTTGTGTCATCGCGCGAAGCGATGAAGCAAAATTGGCCGGAATAAAAATGGGTGCTCCTTATTTTCAATGCAAATCACTCATCGAAGAAAAGAAGGTGGCGGTTTTTTCTTCCAATTATCAGCTCTATGGCGAACTCAGCATGCGGGTAATGGACACGCTTAGAGAGCTGCTGGACGAGAAAAAAGTGGAAGTATATTCCGTTGATGAAGCCTTTCTTCAATTGGATAAAATTCCGCATAAGGAGCTAAATCAATTTGCAGCAGAGCTGAAAGAAAGAGTTGAAAAATGGACGGGCATCAAAGTTTCGGTTGGGGTTGCGCCGAGCAAAGTATTAAGCAAACTGGCGAATCGTTTATCGAAAAAAAATAAAACGGTTTCAAAAGGCGTGTTGGTGCTTCGGGAAGCCACTGAAATTGAACAGGCAATGCGGGAAACTGAAATAGGTGAAGTTTGGGGTATTGGGTACCAGTATGCGGAAAAACTTCGCCAACTTGGAATTACGGATGCCTTCACATTCAGCCAGCTTCCGGAACCCTGGGTACAGAAAAACCTGGGAGGGGTTGTGGGTGTACGATTGCACCGTGAATTAAACGGACAGGCCTGTATAGATTTTAAAGATCCGTTGGAACAAAAGAAAATGATTGGAAGTTCCAGAATGTTCGGGCGTCCAGTGCACGAATTACAGGATCTACGGGAAGCAGTGGCAACCTATCTGGCAAGGGCAGCTGAAAAACTTCGCCGACAAAATAGTGCCGCAACTGAAATGGAAATTTATATTGTTGCTGCAGATGAAAACAGGTTTACTTATCATCCCAAAAAATTCAGTAGTTCCATTCGCTTACCAAAGCCCAGTTCAGGCACGAATGAGCTAATCCAATATGCTCTGCCAATTGTTGACGCGCTCTATCAGGGAAAAAGAAAATACCTGAAGGCAGGCGTTCAATTATCCGGACTGGTACCGCAATCCAGTCTTCAGGAAAATCTATTCTTTCCTATGGAAGAAATAAATCTTGTACAGCAGGCTTCCAAACGAAAATTGATGGAAGCCCTGGACAATATCAATTTCAGCCAGGGCTCGGATACCATACATTTTGCATCCACCGGCATCCAGCCTACCTGGAAAATGAAACAGGAAAAAATGAGTCCGCGGTATACTACCTGCTGGGAAGAACTGAGGGAGGTGAAGTAGAAGGTGAAAAGTGAGAGGTGAAAGGTGAAGGAGGTGAAGGAGGTGAAAGAGGTGAAGGAGGTGAACAAGGTGAATTATTGAATCCTCGAGGTTAGCAATTTGCCGCTAAAATTTTCACCCGACGAATTTTCCTCCGTTGCATCCTTTCCCTCCACTTCCAACCCTCCACTTCCAACTTCCAACTTCCAACTTCCAACTTCCAACCTCCAACCTCCCACTTCCAACCTCCCACTTCCAACTTCAAAAGAGTTTGCCCTGTGTCGGTTCCTCCTCCAGCACCGGAATTGCTGTATCAATGCCGGTTTGTTCTTTGAATATCCTGCCCACATAAATACCAAATGAAGGCACCAGTTCTTCCTTCCCCAAATGAAGAAAGAAACAGGCCGATTCCAAGCCGGATTGATACCATTGCTGCAATCGGTTGGCCCAGGCATCGATCCGGGTGAAATCTGTGGGATGTCCCTGGTTGCCCACAAAGCGAATCAATACCCGGGGAACAGTCACCAGCATGGAACAAACATCCCGACGGCCTGCAACATCCGTTATCACGAGTCCAATTTTTAAGTCAGACAGGGTTCGATAAAAATCTGCCATCCGTTGCGATTGTTCAAACCAGGCTGCATGCCGCAGTTCAAGCATCCATTGAATACCAACAGGAAGGGATGCCAAAAACTCCAATAACTCCACCTGCCGTGCTGGAGAAAACTGATCCGATAACTGAATAAAAACCGGACCTAATCGGGTCTTTACACCTTCATCCAAAACCTGAACACTTTCAACAAACGAACGAACCAGCTCCTCTTTTCCTTTTAAAGCACCACGGTGACTGATGCCCTGAAATAACTTGGGACAAAAAACAAATTCACCGCTATGGTTAACCGAATCAGAAACTGTATCCACCTGGTTTACCCATTTCAGCAATTCATCCCGGCCATATAGTTTATAATGGGTAGCATTCAATTCCACTGTATTAAACTGCCTGGAATAGGAAGTCAAAAAATCAGCTGCTTTTGCTTTACGCGGATAGAGTGTTCCGCTCCATTCGGGAACCGTCCAACGGGTAGCACCCAGGAACAATTTTGCTCCGGCAAATCGCGCTCCTCCCAGCACCTGTTCCGTAAGAGGCGGATCAGGCACAAGAGAAAAATCTATTTTGTCCAGTTGATCTAATGCAACCCTTCCAAAATCCATACAGTATTTTACTGCAAGGTAAGAACCCATTTCAACTATGCGTGTCAGTTTGTACCTTTCCATATGCGAAAAATCGGGTTAGCCTTTCTTGAATTCATTCAGCTTGTATTACAGTTCCTGTTGAAAAAACCCGTCTTATGGGTAGTGGCAAAATTCAGTGCTGCACCCAAACAGGAAAAGGTAAATGAGGCCCTGTCGCAACTTTACAGAACGATCATCACCGAACCAGGAAAAAAGGGACCATTGATTGCATTTCGTCCGGATGAACATCCTGTAATTATTTTTACCGACCTGCATAAAGGCACCCGGGATGGCGCGGATGATTTTGGCATTTGTGAACCCAATTATCTGGCCGCTCTTGAGTATTACCAGCAGCGAAAATTCTACTATATCAATCTGGGCGACAGTGAAGAATTATGGGAAAATATCCTTCCGAATGTTATCAAATACAATAAGATCAATTTTGAAAAAGAAACCGAGTTTGTAACAAGAAATGCGTTTGTAAAAATTTATGGCAACCATGATTTGTATTGGGGCAATGATCCGCTTGCACCAAGTTTTTTGAAATCAGTTTATGGCAAGCCGCTGAAAGCCTATGCCGGTGCCGTGTTACGGGCAGAATTACCCTATGGTCATCTTGATTTTTTTTGCACTCATGGACATCAGGGTGATGCACAAAGCGATGGCAATGCTTTCTCCAAATGGTTTGTAAGTTATGTTTGGGGACCGTTGCAGGCCCTGCTGGAAATCAATACCAATTCACCCTCTTCCAATGCCGATCTTAAAACATTGCATAACCAGTACATGTATGAATGGAGTGCAGCGCAAAAGGACATGGTATTGATAACCGGACATACCCATCAGCCGGTTTTTAATTCGCTTACCCATCTGGAACGCTTGTATCTGCAATTGGATCTTGCCAATCAGGAAAATGATCAGGAAAAAATCAAAAAAGTCAGTGCTGAAATTCCCCGAAGAAAACGAGAATACGATTATGTAAACCATCGTTACCACACGATGCGTCCCAGTTATTTCAATGCAGGCTGCTGTTGTTTTGATGATGGCACCATAACCGGACTTGAAATAGCCGAGGGATTTATCCGCCTGGTAAAATGGAGCAAAATTGATGGAAAACCAACCCGTATAGTTGCGGAAGAAGAACACCTGGTAGCACTTTCCAAACGCCTTAGTTCATAGATGCAGGATAATTCATCGGCTTAACTGGTAAAGGATTTTTTCCGCTTCGGGTGTCCATCCGGCCGTAGTATCCTGCAGCCAGTGACGTTTGAATGATTGCCGTGCAGCAATTGAATCGCTGGTATTAAATCCCACCAGGCGAAGCGCCATTAGTTTATCAAAGTAGGGTGGCGGTTCCACACCGGTTGTATCTGCAAACCATTTCCCGAATCCTCTGTCTGCCAGATCCTTCCAGGGAAATCTCCAATTGGGGTCATTTTTTCTGGTGGGTGCGATATCACCGTGGCCGATAATATTTCCCTGCGGGATGGTATGCCGTTTTTTGAGCGTATCCAGCAAATTCAGCAGACTGTTTATCTGACGATCATCGAAGTATTCAAATCCGTTATTATCGAGTTCAATACCGATACTGGAAGAATTCAGATCCGTATCATAACCCCAACTTCCGACCCCGGCATGATGTGCCCGCAGGTAATCATTCAGCATATGATGAATGGTTCCGTCCTTGCAGATGACATAATGGGAACTCACCTGGGTTCTCGGAATGGTGAACGTTCGAAGGGTCTGATCACAACTGTTTTGCGCAGTGTGATGGATGATCACAAAATTGGGTTTGCGCATACTGAAATTGGTAGTACCAACCCAATAAGGCGCCGTTGACAGGGAATGAACCGGGGGATACTGCCGCAGTTGTTTTGTAAGAAGTTTTACTTTCTTTTTATGCGCCTTATTGGTTGTCTTATAGGGATTTGTACTGCAGGCTGCCAATATAAAAAAGAAAAGCAGCAAAAGGCTGCCTGCTTTCAAGAGATTCAACTTCATCTTTATGCGATTTTTAAACCGGTTGTTTCCTGGACTTATTCAACCGGTCCGGGACTATCCGATTTTTTTTCAATTTTCAATTTCGGTCTCATTTCGCCAGTAGGCTGCGCTGCCCCATTTTCCTTCCTCCCTTCTCCCCTCTCTCCTTTCCTTTCTCCCCTCTCCTTTCTCCCTTCTCCTCTTCCATTTCTCCCTTCTCCTCTCTCCTTTCTCCCTTCTCCGTTCCCCTTCTTCCCCCATTTCTCCCTCTTTCCCCCTCTCTTTCCGGGGTGGTATTCCGGTCCGGCTCCCAATTCTGCCGGCACTTCGAGTTTTGGAACTTCGTTCCCGATCAGTTGTTCAATCCGACCGAAACGTCCCATTTCCTGCTCGCTTACCAGGGTAAATGCTTTACCGTCTTTTTCTGCCCGGGCGGTTCTTCCGATCCGGTGAACATAATCTTCGCCATCATGTGGTACATCATAATTGACAACCACATCAATTGTATCAATATCGATTCCACGGCTCAGTACATCGGTAGCTACGATAACGGGAATCCGGCCACTTTTAAAACCCATCAGGATATCTTCCCGCTCTGTTTGTTCGAGATCGGAGTGAATTTCAGCTACTGTAAATTTTGCACGTTTAAGGGTTTGGGTCAGTTCCTTTACCGTATGTTTTCGTGAACAGAAAATAACCAGACTTCGGTGGGGTGTTTCACGGATAATATGCTGGATCAAAGGATTTTTTTGCGGTTCATAAACCACATAGGCACGTTGCACTATTTTTTCTGGCGGACGTGAAATGGCGATATTAACTTCAACCGGTTGTTTCAGAATTTTCTTTGCGAGGCTTCTGATTTTCTCGGGCATGGTAGCGGAGAAAAGAAGGCTTTGCCGTTTATCGGGAAGGTGACGGATAATGCGCATGATATCATCATTAAATCCCATATCAAGCATCCTGTCTGCTTCATCCAATACGAGAAATTGAACTTCACTAAAATCCACATAACCCATATTGAGGTGAGCGATGAGTTTTCCTGGTGTACAGATTACGAGGTCTACTCCGTTTCGGAGCGCCTGTTTTTCCTGAACAAACGCACCACCATCTCCACCGCCATAAATGGCAATTGAGCTGATGGGAGTGAAATAGGAAAGTCCCTCTACATGTTGAGCGATCTGCACAGCCAGTTCGCGGGTTGGGACGATGATCACGCCACTGGTATGTCCGGGGTGGCGATGTTCAATTAATTTGCTGAGTATCGGTAAAAGGAAAGCGGCAGTTTTGCCGGTGCCGGTTTGTGCCGAGGCAATCAGGTCTCTTCCTTCTAAAATGGATGGCATAACCTGTTCCTGAACAGGCGTAAGGGTAATATATCCGGATGCTTCAATTCCTTCCATCAGTCCCGGATCAAGATTCAATTCATTAAACTTCACTTGTAAAACACATTTCGATGAACCGTAAAGATAGTGCAAATGGGGCCAGCTTTCTACTAACTTTATCGGGCATAATACTCACCCATGGTACGTTTCATACTTATCTTTCTCTTCTGCTGGCAGGACAGTTTATCTGTGTTTGGACAAAAACCGGTATTGGTATATCAAACTGATTTTGGTGTAAAGGACGGGGCTGTTGCTGCGATGAAAGGGGTCGCATACGGGGTATCGCCCCTTCTGGCGCAGTATGATTTAAGCCATGAAATCCCGCCCTATGATATCTGGCAGGCGGCTTATCGGCTTCGGCAAACGGTGCCGTATTGGCCGGCAGGTACTGTATTTGTATCGGTGGTGGATCCAGGGGTGGGATCAGCCCGGCGTTCGGTGATTGCGAAACTGAAAACCGGACAATTCATTGTGACTCCTGATAATGGAACCCTTACCCTGCTGGCATTAGAAATCGGCATGGATGAAGTGCGTTTGTTGGAGGAAGAACGAAACCGGCTTCCCGGATCTTCTGCTTCCTATACATTTCATGGTCGGGATTTATATGCGTATACGGCTGCACGGTTGGCAGCAGGGCGGATTAGTTTTGCTGCTATCGGTCCATTAGTGCCTGCTGAAACGGTGGTTAAAATTCCATTTCAGGCAGCCCGGCGCGAAGGCAAACTGTTACGCGGGAATATTCCGGTACTGGATCCTCAATATGGAAATATCTGGACGAATATTCCGCTTCAACTGGTGCAGGATTTTGGTGTCCGATATGGCGATCCGTTGTTGGTAACTGTTCGAAAAGAGGGGCAGCAGGTTTATCGGGATACAGTATTATTTGGAAACACGTTTTCGGTTGTACCTGTGGGTAAGCCGGTGGCCTATGCTAATAGTTTATTGAATTTTTCCCTGGGAATTAATCAGGGAAATTTTGCGCAGGAGTTTAAGGTTGGATCTGGTCCGGGTTGGGATCTGGTGATTGAAAAAGTTACGGGTTTGAAAAGGTGATAATCAATAAACTTTCACGGTCCAGTTTCGTTCGAATACGGCTCCGGGTTGAAGTTGGTTAATGCCTTCTTTTTCTTGGAGCTGTTGATTATGCTTGATGGAGTCTGCGATTCCGCACCAGGGTTCGAGGCAAACAAAGGGTGCACCGGGAGCGGCCCAGATGCCGAAAAAGGGGAAATCCTGAAAACCGAAATCGAGTCCGTGTGAATGTTTAGAGGACCGAAGACTGATGGAAGTATCGGGAAGATTTTTCAGCACGATGGCATCTTCCTCAAACAGGCTTTTTTCGAGGGGAAGCCGGTGATTTTCCAGGGGAATATCAGCTGTTTCCGTTCCGATTAATCCTTTATCGAGTTTGTAGCGTTGCAGGCTGGAAGACTGATTGAATTGGAGGAAATAATCTTCATAATGGGGAGCTTCCTGGGAAAATCCGACCGGTACCGCAAATGCGGGATGTGCTCCGATGGAAAAATAAAGGTCTTCTGTGCCGGGATTGGTAACCATATAGGCGCAGGAAAGCAGGTTGTTGAGCAGGGAGTATCGGATTACCAACTGGAAATCGAATGGGAATACTTCTTTAGTGGACGCATCATCGGTGAGGAGGAAGCTGGCGCTATCTGCGGTTTGCTGGATGCATTCAAAATTTCTTTCTCTTGCGAAACCATGACGGGGAAGCGAGTACCGATGATTTTTATAATTGTAGGTATTTTCTTTCAGGGTTCCTACGATTGGGAACAGGATGGGCGAGAATTTCCCCCAATAGGCGGGATCTCCGTTCCAGAGGTAGGAAATCCCGTTTGCGAGGTTTTTCAACTCCTGCAATTCCGCGCCGATTGTTTCAATTACCGCACGTATCTGCTCGTTTTCCAATGTTATTTTCATGCTGCGAAGATAAGACGTCAGACACTAGTTAGAACAGTCGTCAGACAGGTGTTAGGACAGTGTTAGAACATAGTGGAAATACGTGTCAGACACCAGTTAGACAGGTATCTGACACCTGTGAAAACACCGTAGCAATTCAGGTGATTCAGCGCTTGACTACGATAAGGCTGTCGCCTAGTTTTGAAACATGAATATCATTCAAGACAACCTATACCACATTTATAATCGTGGCAATCAGAAACAACGACTGTTTCATTCCGAACGCAATTACAATTTCTTTCTGGGTAAAATAATCCTTTATATCCAGCCGCATTGCGATATACTGAGTTATGCGCTGATGCCCAATCATTACCATCTGCTTATCCATGCTAATCAACACTCTGCGGAACTGATTGATGGAAGAATTCTTGCAATTTCCAATCTTAGTGAAGGAGTTCGTCTGATGCAAAGCACCTACACCAAGGCTTTCAACTCAGAACACGGCATCTGTGGCAATCTCTTTCAACAAAAAGCAAAGTCCAAACCGATTGAATACCAATCAACCGTTCAGGCGATCAATACGTTTCATTATATCCATAAAAACCCAGTGGAATCCAATCTCGTCACCTATCCGGAAGACTGGACATTCTCCTCCTTCAGAGAATACCTGAATCCACATCTTCCCGGGATCTGCAATAAAAATTTGGCGATTGAACTACTGGATCTAGATTACCGGATGTTTAACTCAAAACAGAAATATTATTAATAAGCAGAGCTGGACCACACTATTTTAAGAACCACCATACTCCAAGCCATTCGAAGCTTCCTTTCCTTTAAACAGGAATTCTTCCTTTTCATCTTACACAGTTCTAACATCTATCTGACACCTCTCTAACAACGTTCTAACACCTGTCTGACACCTAAACCCCCAGCACCTTGGCAAAGCGTTTCAGATCAGCCATATCTGCAGGCAATAAAACCTCCTTGCGTAAATACTTTCCCTGAAGAAACAAGACCCGTTTATGTTCCGGATACCGCGCAAGAATCGCCTCTATCAGTCGACCGGCTTCCGGATCAAGTTCAAATTCGGGCTGCGGCTCCGCCACCGGCAAGGCAGATTTCAGCCGTGTTGGCATCCGTGCAATTAGGGCTTCCAGCGTTGCCAGTTTTCCAGGAGATAAACCTTCAATCTTCGAAGCCTTCCCATATAATCCCTGCAATTGTTTTTTACTCAAACTGCCCCGCTGCAAATATTGCTTGTACAAACTGATCACAAAAGAAGAGATCGGATACGCCAGTATGCATTCCTCCAAAATCTCATTCACAATATCGATTTCAGGTTTCTTTTTTTCCATCAATAACTATTGTAGGGGCATCATGATCCGCTCAATCCCCATTCGTTTACAGGTTTCATTCAACGCGGTAATTCCGCTGCCGGTTATCGCATCATATTCTTTTTTCAATGGCATCCAGGTGGCATGCAGGGTTTGATACTGTTCTTTTTGTCCATCTGTTACAAAAGGAATCAAGCCATCCATTTCGCCTTTCAGAAAAAAATAATCTGCGCTGAGTTTATTTACAAAATTAATGATATCATCATAACTCTGGGATCGGTTTTGAACCAGTGCTTCTTCCCATGCATTCATGCGATCCTGCAATGCTACCGACTGTTTTTTCACTTCGCCATAGGCAGCTTTATCGCCAACCAATGCAATCAGATCTGCCACCTGTTTCTTTGCTGTTCGCATATATAAAACAGAACGATGCAAATCGTTCAAATCATCTTCCACCTTCGTCAGCCATTCATCCTGTTCCTCATAATCAGCTTTGCCTGCAGCAATACGCGGATCTGCCACTACTTCAATCCTATGTTTCAGCACCGTATCACCCAGCTTTAACTCCGCTGTATAATTTCCCGGTGCAACCCGATGCCCATCCCAGCTTCCTTCAATGTAGGCAGTCGGAACACCCGGATAGCTTTCATGCCGTAAATTCCATACAAATCGATTCAATCCCGCTTTCTTCGGCAATACAGGATCAGGTGATGGCCCGCCTGGAAACTCTACAAATGTTGAATCAGCTACGCTTGAATAGGAACGGATTAATTTTCCTTTTGCATCCTTAATCACCAACTCCACCATAACGGAATCTGCCACAGCCGGTAACTGATAATAAAAAACAGCACCGGTTGCTGCGTTCGTTCCTTCGCGCACAGGAGTCATTGGTCCAGCTCCGTCTGTGCTACCCACCGCATTCAAGGCGCTTCCGCCACCAACCCGAAATACCCGATCCATTCCAAACAATTTCGCATCAGCAGTATCTGCCAAAGCCGCACTGTTTCGCACCATAAACAGGTCATCCAAAATCCAGAAAGAGCGGCCCATGGTAGCTGCAATCAGATTATCCTGATGAATTTTTAAATCTGTAATCGGTGTAACGGGTAAGCCCAACTGCAATTTCGACCAGGCATCGCCATTCGTCCAGGAAATATAGAGTCCGGTTTCCGTGCCTGCAAACAATAGGCCTTTTTGTTTGGGATCTTCCCGAACAACCCTTGTAAAAGAACCAACCGGAATACCTGCATCAATTCGTTTCCAGGTAGTACCATAATCTGTACTGCGATACAAAATCGGAGAAAGATCATTTACTTTATACCTGGTGCAGGCGATATAAACCGTAGCCGGATCATGTGCAGACACTTCAATACTGTTCACCAGACATTCCGGCATTCCCGCCGGGGTAACATTTTTCCAATTCGCGCCGCCATCCCGGGTCAGGTAAACCATGCCATCATCACTGCCTGTCCAGATGATTTTGCCATCTGTTGAACAACTCACATAAGAGATCGTTCCATAATTTTCTCCACCTGCTCCTTCATTGGTATAGGGAATGCCACTCTGTCCCATTTTGCTGGAATCATTCCGCGTCAGATCAGGCGATAGTACGGTCCAGGTTTTACCCAGATTAGCGGTCTTGAACAACCGGTTTCCTGCATGGTAAAAACTTCCGCCATCCGCCTTTGACCAAACGATCGGCGCGTTCCAGTTAAAACGATACCGCATCTGTTTCGGCATGATACTCTGATACTGCAATGGCACAACCATCACTCCTTTTCCTTCTTTTATTTCCTGATTCAATAATTCAATGGTACCCTGGTAACTGCCTCCCATTACATAAGTTGGTTTATCCGGATCAAATGCCAGAAATGCACTTTCGCCCCCGGCCGAGTAAAACCAGTTGCGTTCTCCAATTGAACTACCCCATAAATTCCTGCTTTCAATAACAAGAGAGGTATTATCCTGCTGTCCGGCATAAATGCGATAAGGAAATTGATTGTCCACATTTATCCGGTACAATTGTGCTGTTGGCTGATTATCGAGCGAACTAAAACTTTGTCCGCCGTTAAAACTGATTGAAGCACCCCCATCATCTGCCATCACCAGGTTATTTGGGTTAGCGGGATTGATCCACAATTGATGGTAATCTCCATGAGCGGTGGAAAGATTAGACCAGGTTTTTCCGCCATCAATACTCTTAATCCATTCAGCACCCAGAGAATGCACTTCATTCTCATTTTGCGGATTTACGGCCAGTTCGATATAATACCAGGCACGAGTGGTCAGCCGGTGATCCTTACTGACACGGTTAAAAGTAGCGCCACCATCAGCTGAAACAAATAAACCGCCCTGTTCTTTATGGGTATCGCTTTCAATCAGTGCATACACTTTATTCGGATTGCTGCGCGAAACTTCGATTGCCATCTTACCCAATTCCTTTGGGATTCCCTGTTCGAGTTTATTCCAGGTTAAACCGCCATCGGTTGATTTGTATAATCCGCTGCCGGGTCCGCCGCTTTTTACTTCCCATGGGAGGCGATGGTGTTCCCACATGGCGGCATATAGTATTCTTGGATTGGTATAATCCATACTTAAATCGGAACAGCCGGTACTGCTATTAATGTATAGGATTTTTTTCCAGTTGGCACCGCCATCTGTGCTCCTATAAATTCCGCGCTCTTCAGACGGACCGTTTAACGCACCCTGCACTGCCACATAAACCAGGTCGGGATTTTTCGGGTGTATTCGGATGGCTGCAATTTGCCGGCTATCCGGCAATCCGATTTTTTTCCAGGTGGCACCGGCATCTGTACTTTTGTAGATTCCATCTCCATAGGAAGTCATGACGCCTCTTGGTGCATGTTCACCCATTCCAACATAGACTACATTGATATCCGATTCTGCGACGGCTACGGCTCCTACCGATCCGGTACCGAAAAATCCATCCGAGCAGTTTTTCCAGGTGATGCCGGCATCGGTTGTTTTCCAGAGTCCGCCTCCGGTAGTGCCCATATAATAGTGCTGATCATTTCCCGGTACACCGGTAGTTGCCACCGATCGTCCGCCCCTGAAGGGTCCGATATTGCGGAATTTCAGAGAACGAAACCGTTCTTCCAAAGATGGATTTTGGCTATTAACTGTTACAGCGGCATTCTTGGTTGCTTTCTTTTTCGTTTGTGCCTGGCTGGTGAATGTTCCCAGGGCCAGCGCCAGTAGCAGGTATTTTCTCATAAAGTGTCAGACAGGTGTTGGAATGGTGTTCTAACATGTATCTGACACCTAAACTACATATTCCTGCGATACTGACCACCAACTTCGTATAAAGCATGGGTAATTTGTCCGAGTGAACAGTATTTGACAGTTTCCATAAGTTCTTCAAAGAGATTACCATTGGCAACCGCCACCTCCTTCAATCGCTTCAAAGCAATCTCCGATTTTCCTTCATTCCGTTTCCAGAACGCCTGCAATTGCTGAATCTGCTGTTCCTTCTCCTCCCTGGTACTCCGAATCACTTCACCGGGAATCACTGTAGGGGATCCTTTCTTATTAAGAAAACTATTGACACCAACTATCGGCAACTCTCCCGTATGTTTCAACATTTCGTACTGCAAACTCTCTTCCTGAATTTTATTCCGCTGGTACATCCGTTCCATCGCGCCCAGCACACCACCCCGCTCTGAAATGCGGTCGAATTCCGCCAACACCGCTTCCTCTACCAGATCCGTCATCTCTTCAATCAAAAAGGATCCCTGAATAAAATTCTCCGTTTTAGCCGATCCCAGTTCGCGGTTAATAATCAATTGAATCGCCATGGCACGCCGCACGCTCTCTTCGGTTGGAGTTGTAATCGCCTCATCATATGCATTCGTATGAAGGGAATTACAGTTATCATAAATCGCATATAATGCCTGTAAGGTGGTTCGGATATCATTGAAATCAATCTCCTGCGCATGCAAGGACCGGCCCGATGTCTGGATATGATATTTTAATTTCTGACTCCGTTCATTGCCCCTGTATTTTTCCTTCATAGCTTTAGCCCAGATCCGACGGGCTACCCGGCCAATCACACTGTATTCCGGATCCATCCCATTACTGAAAAAGAAGGAAAGATTCGGCGCAAAATCATCAATCTCCATGCCCCTGCTTAAATAATATTCCACATAGGTGAAGCCATTCGCCAGCGTAAACGCTAACTGTGTAATCGGATTTGCTCCTGCTTCCGCGATATGATAACCACTGATGCTTACACTATAAAAATTCCGAACCTTCTGTTTAATAAAATATTCCTGCACATCCCCCATCAGTTTCAATGCAAACTCGGTTGAAAAAATACAGGTATTCTGTGCCTGATCCTCTTTGAGAATATCGGCCTGCACCGTGCCCCGAACCTGACTCAATGCCTCTGCACGCAGCTGATTATACACATCAATCGGCACCACTTCATCCGCACTCAATCCCAGCAAAGCCAGTCCCAGCCCGTTATTCCCATCCGGCAACCGCTCCGGCGATGAAGGATTATAATATATCGGCTTCTGCAAATGCGCGTATTTTTTTTCCAATACAGGCTTAATCCATTTTTCCGCACCACCATTTGCTGCAATCCATTTTTCTACTGTCTGGTCAATTGCCGCATTCATAAAAAATGCCAATACAATCGGCGCGGGACCATTAATGGTCATACTTACCGATGTACGCGGATCACACAAATCAAAACCACTGTATAATTTTTTTGCATCATCCACTGTGGCGATGCTCACTCCGCTATTACCAACTTTCCCATATATATCCGGACGTACTGCGGGATCCTCACCGTAAAGGGTAACCGAATCAAAAGCCGTCGACAAGCGTTTGGCTGGTTGCTCTGCAGATACATAATGAAAGCGTTTATTCGTGCGCTCCGGACCACCCTCTCCCGCAAACATGCGGGTCGGGTCCTCTCCCTGCCGTTTCAATTCAAACACGCCTGCTGTATAAGGAAATTCGCCCGGTAAATTCTCCTGCAATTGCCAGCGTAAAATATCCCCCCAGTCCTGGTATTTCGGCAATACCACTTTTTTCACCTTCGTTCCACTCAATGATAAACTCGTTAATGGCTGACGAATTATTTTATCCCGCACCTGATATTCAAAAAAATCTTTATTGTATTTATCTACAAGTCCCCGCCAATTCTCCAGTAATTCCCGACAATGTATATCCAGCATTTTTTCATAGCGTGCTTTCATTTCCTGTAACTCCGTCAATCCTTCCATACCCTTTTCCTGCAGAACACCGTTCAACTGATATAACTTACTTGCTATCCGGCATTGTTCTGTAACCCATTTATTATAAGCCCGGTTTGAGTCTGCAATTTCGGCCAGGTAGCGCACCCTTTTTGGTGGTATCACCATGGATTGAACTACCGTATTGCGTTGATGCACAAACGTTTCTGCTGCACCAAAATTTTTAGCTGTTTTTTTCTCCACGACATGCATCAGCTTTTCAAACAACTCATTCACCCCGGCATCATTGAATTGCGCTGCTATGGTGCCAACTACCGGAATTTCTTCATCTTTCGCACTGAATAACTGATGATTTCTTTTGTATTGTTTGCGTACATCATGCAAGGCATCCAATGCGCCATTTTTATCAAATTTGTTGATGGCGATCAGATCCGCAAAATCGAGCATATTTATTTTTTCCAATTGCGAAGCTGCTCCATATTCGGGTGTCATCACATACAAACTGACATCGCAATAATCCAGAATCGACGCATCGGATTGTCCTACTCCCGCGCTTTCCAGAACGATCAGATCATAGCCGGCATCCTGGCAAATTTCGATGGCGTCCTGTACAGATGCACTCAACGCAACATTATCATCCCGGGTTGCGAGTGAGCGCATATAGGCTCTTGGCGATGAAATGCTATTCATCCGGATTCGGTCTCCCAACAAGGCACCTCCGGTTTTTTTCTTGGATGGATCCACCGAAATAACTGCAATTGTTTTGTCTGTATACCTCGTTAAAAACCGCCGTACCAGTTCATCCGTTACCGATGATTTTCCCGCCCCACCGGTTCCTGTAATCCCAACCACCGGTCCCCTTCGCCCCTTTTCCACCTTTGTCTTCTTTTTCTCCTTTGTCTCCCTTTCCTCCGCTAGTGTTATCTTCCTTGCTATTGCCCTCACATCCTTCACTTCACCCAAACCCATTGGCTTTTTATACACTGCTCCATTCAGGGAAAAACTGCATTGCCGGATCACTTCCTCGATCATTCCTTCCAGGCCCATTTGGCGGCCATCATCCGGTGAATAAATCCGCGTGATTCCATATTGATGCAATTCCCGGATCTCTTCCGGCAAAATTGTTCCGCCACCACCACCAAAAATTTTGATATGACTGCATTCATTCTGATCAAGCAGATCTTTCATGTATTTGAAAAATTCCACATGTCCGCCCTGATAACTGGTTATTGCGATACCCTGCACATCCTCCTCAATTGCTGCTTCCACAATTTCATGCACAGACCGGTTATGTCCGAGGTGAATGATCTCCGCTCCTTTCGCCTGCAGAATCCGACGCATTATATTGATGGCCGCATCATGTCCGTCAAATAATGCCGCCGCTGTAACGATCCTCACCTTGCTATCCTGACTAGTTCCCATAATTCCAGCATTTTCAATTGATTGCCAAAGGTACAAAGCCCGCCTCACATTACGAACACCCGTTAGTATTCTCCACCCGCCCGGTGGCACCGGTCGGGTGCCACCGGTCGGGTGGAGTTGGAATTCTAAAATTTTCCTATATTACAGGGGTGAAAAAACTAGCTGCCATACTTTTTATGAGTATGCTCCTCTACAATGTAGTGGGCTATCGGGCGGTTTTTTCAATACTTGAGAAGCAGTCCCATCAAACACTCAACCAACAGCTGGATGCGATGGGATATGAGGAAAAGGAACTCATTACGATCAAAGTTCCGATTGACGAACTTCCCTACTACACCAACTCCCCTATTTTCGAACGCACCAATGGAACCGTATCTGTTCAGGGAATCACCTATCAATATGTGGAGCGCCGGATTTATAATGATTCGCTCGAAATGCGCTGTATCCCCAATGCACTGGCCACCAATCTTACCAATGCAAGGGATCTTTTTTTCCAACTTGTGAACGATCTTCAGCATAGTAACCCAGATGGCAAACAAGCGCCGGTAAAACCTGTACTGGCCTTAAAAAATACGATCTCGGACTTTACCCTGTTCGAAGAAGTCATAGGCTTCGAACCGGCGTTCAGTACCCTGTCAGCCTCTTACAATCTCTTTCTATTGAAAGATTGTAAGTTTTCTAAATCTCCGCAGGAGCAACCCCCGGATGCAGTGGTGACGGTTTAACTCTCTTATTTTATTCAACGGAATGCGATCGATCCAATCGTTTTCCACCACCTCACTGCAATCATAACCAAAATGACTAAACGTATTCAATGGAGTACGGTAGTGCTGGCTGCCCTTCTGCTAACAGGCACCCGAACTACTGCACAAACTGCTTTTGACGGCTTCACCATGAGCAAAGGTGAATTATGTCTCGTAGCTGCTTATGGAGAAATGAGCTGGACCGACTATTGGGAAGGCAAACGCCTTCGTGAAAACCTCAACATAGGAAAATTCAGTTCCAAACAATTTATGCCGATGCTCGGTTACGGATTAACCGATCGGATCAGCCTATTTGCTACCGTACCACATATTTCCAACAGTTCCGATGCAGGTTATATGGCCCACCTGAAAGGCTGGCAGGACCTGCAGATCGAAGCAAAAGTTCAACTCAGTAAAACCAAAATCGGGAAAGGAACGCTTTCTACATTTGGAACAGTCGGTTTTTCCACTCCCGTTTCAGATTATATTCCAGATTTTCTTCCTTATTCAATTGGATTGGGCGCCACAACTGCGCAGGCAAGAATAATCGGCCACTACAAATTCGACAAAGGTTGGTTTGGCACCATTCAAACTGGTTATACAGCCAAAAGTAAAATCAAAGTGGATCGTGAAACCTATTATACCGGCGATCAGTTTTACAGTAATAAAATGGCGGTTCCCGATGTTTGGGATGCCAGTATTCGTGCAGGATTTGACAATAAACGCGTGCGCCTCGGCATTCAATACAACTGGATGCTGGCCACCAGCGGAACCGATATCCGGCGCAACGATATGCCTTATCCGGGCAATCGAATGAACCGTGAATCAGTAGCAATCACCGGTCTGCTATGGATTCCGGGAATCAAAGGATTAGCCATCCATGCCATGGCCGATCAAACCATTGCCGGCCGCAATATGGGCAAATCCTTCGGATGGATGGCCGGATTGCAATACGTGTTCAAACCCTTCCAAAAAAAGAAAAATGACCAATAATAATTTTAAGCTGGCCGCCTCATTGGGACTACTTGCCCTATTCGCACTGGCCGCCTGCTCCAAAGATATTTCACAGCGATCCCTACCCGATTTCGAGCCCTCCTCTCTGGAACAAAACGGAGGAAACTGGAAACCGATTTTATTAAGTTCTCCTCTAGATATAACGATCCCTGCACCTGAAGCAACAGGAAGCTCCGCTTATCAGGATGAGCTTGAAGAAATTGAAGCACTTCAACAAAACCTAAGCGCATCCGACAAAAAAGCCATTGCCAAATGGAAAAACAGCGGCATAATAAAATGGAATGAAACTGCGCGAAAACTGGTGGCGATTTACAATATTCCGCCTGAAGCAAACCCCGATGGAACCTATCCCGCCCCCAATGCCCAGAACCCGGGCGCTTATCCAAAATTTCCGTTTGCCAATCCACCCTATGCCAGTCGTGCCTATGCTTATCTCCAGGTAGCCATGTATGATGCGATGGTAACCACCTGGCATTACAAATTCACTCATAACCGGATGGCACCTGCTGCCAATTCCCCATCCATTCAATCACTCGAGCCATTGCAGGATGGACTTCCATCTTACCCTTCCGAAGATGCGGTGGTAGCTGATGTTGCTTATCTGTTGTTAAAAGTGATGTTCCCCAACGATACTGTTTTTCTGAAAAAAGAAAGTGATGAACAGAAAAGAGCAAAACTGGTATCCGGATTGGCATCACCCTCTGATATTGCAGCCGGTGAATCAATTGCGGCACAGGTGGTAGCAAAAGTATTAGCCCGCTATCGGACAGACGGGATGGGCCAGTCGGGTGGCAATCCCACAGTGTGGAAAGAACTGGAAGATGCAGCAGTTGCAAGAGGTATAACCATGCCCTGGAAAAGCCTGGAGCTTCCTGTCAGACCAGGAATGTTACCCCTCTTTGGAAACGTAAAACAATTCCTGATTACCACAGCGCAGCGCGATTCCCTTCGTCCGCCTCCACCACCCGCCATTGGTTCAGCAGAATTTAAAACTGCCCTTGCAGAAGTGAAAAAAATGAGCGAGGTTAAATCCGGTGAAGTATGGCGGATTGCCCAGCTTTGGGGGGATGGTGCCAGCACGTATACCCCTCCCGGTCACTGGAACGAAATTGCCTGCGAAGCAATTGTAAAAAACAATTTCAGTGAGCTCAGAACGGCACGCACACTTGCTCTCATGAATATGGCTATTTTTGATGCCGGAATCAGTTGCTGGGATGCCAAAACCTATTATTGGTATCCTCGTCCATCGCAGGTGGACCCCTCAATTAAAACTATCGGGCTTCCCAATTTCCCGTCTTATACATCCGGACATTCAACCTTCTCAGCAGCTGCGGCAACAGTTCTTGGATATATTTTTCCGGACAATGCAGCCAGTTACAGAGCGATGTCACTCGAAGCGGCGGAATCAAGAATTTATGGTGGCATTCATTATCGGTTTGATTCAGAAGCAGGTACAGCATGCGGAGATGCCATAGGAAGTTTTGCAGTAAAAAAAGGCCAGGCAGACGGCTCCAATTAAAACAACGATTGAACATATGATTTCAACTTCCATGATTAATAGCAGAAAAAAACAAATGAAAAAAGGCTTCACAGGTCTGATTGCAGGTATCGTACTTTTCTGTTCCTGTAAATCAAAAACGGATTATGCCAGCACCATTCATGATCCTATTTTATTTTGTAAAACAGTAAAAAAACTCAACGATGTAGTATTGGAAAACAATTTCCCTCCCATGGTGGCGAGTCGTAATTATGCGTATGCTACCATTGCGGCTTATGAAATTGTTGCAGCAGGAGATCCGGAACATTATCAGAGTTTATCCGGTCAGATCCGGCATCTCCCTACCATGCCGGCACCGGAAGATACCAGCACCATTGATTTTCCACTGGCTGCTTTACTGGCTTTTACAAAAGTGGGCAATGCAGTTACTTTTCCGGAAGGAAGTATGATGAATTATTATGGTGAACTGTTGAATATGGCAGACAGTGTGGGCATGCCTTCCAACCGTATTTCAGGCAGCATGGCATATTCCGACACCATTGTCGCCACCATTCTCGCCTGGGCGAAAAAAGACAATTATCCGGAAACCCGCAGTGCTACCCGCTATACAGTGAATGAAGAACCCGGACGATATGTTCCTACGCCGCCCATGTATGCCCAGGCGGTGGAGCCACACTGGATGGAGATTCGTACGCTGGTATTGGATAGTGCCTCTATTTGTCGCGCTTTACTTCCTCCAAAATTTGATCCCTCCAATAAAAACAGCGAGTTCTACAAAGCAATGATGGAGGTTAAAAATATTGGAGACAGCCTGACCGACGAACAAAAACACATTGCTGATTTCTGGGACGATAACCCTTTTAAGATGAATGTAACCGGCCACGTTATGTTCGCTACCAAAAGGTTTTCGCCACCCGGACATTGGATGAATATTGTTGGTATCGCTGCAAAAAAAGCAGGTGCCGATTTTAATACTACCGTTACCGGTTACACGAAAACAGCCATTGCCCTCTTCGATGGCTTTATCAGCTGCTGGGAAGGAAAATTCATGTACAATTATATCCGTCCGGAAACAGTCATCAATCAATTGGTGGATCCTGAATGGAGGCCATATATACAAACACCTCCATTTCCTTCTTTTCCAAGCGGACATGCTACTGCATCTTCTGCTGCTGCTGAAACCATGACAAGTGTTTTTGGCGATAACCTCTCCTTTACCGATACTTCACTTCTTGAATTCGGGATTGCCAACCGCGAAATCAAATCCTTTCGTCAGGCATCTCAGGAAGCTGCCATGAGCCGCTTATACGGTGGCATTCATTTCCGGTTTGATAACGATTTAGGAATTGAATCCGGTAAAAGAGTGGGAGAATTAATTGTGTCCCGTCTGACTATGAAAAAATAAATAACAACCAAACAAACTGAAATGAAAAAGATTCTATTCGCATCTGTTACCTTATTAGCATTCACACTCCAGGCCCGCTCTCAGGGCTGCGTTGCCATCCGCGGAGGCGGTTCCAGTTGCAATGCAAGCGGACAACAAATTGAAGCAGGTTCCTGGCAATTCAATATGGGATATCGCTATTTCAAATCCTTTCGCCATTTTAAAGGACAAGAAGAGCAGAAAGAACGTCTGAAACAAAAAACAGAAGTAATCAACTGGCAACACCTGCTCGACCTCTCCGTTTCAAAACAATTAAACAGCAGATGGTCTTTACAGGTTGGGTTGCCGATTGGAATGAACAAGCGGTCATCCTTATACGAACATGGCAGAACCGAACGACATAATACCCGCTCTTTTGGAATTGGCGATATGCGCATAATGGCCTATCGCTGGATGATTGATCCGTCTAAACATAGCAAAGGAAATTTTCAATTGGGGGCGGGATTGAAACTCCCTACGGGCGATTATGGGTATGAAGACTTTTTCGAAAATGTTGGGCCCAACGGAGATGGAGAACTACGGCCGGTTGATCAGTCCATACAGCTGGGAGATGGCGGAACAGGAATAGCTGTTGAACTGAACAGTTTCTATAATTTCTCACCGCTGGCCGGACTTTATGGAAATTTCTTCTACCTCTCCAATCCGCGTGAACAAAATGGCACGCGTACTTATCGGGAAACATTAAGTGCGGTTCTGGCAAATGAATCCATTATGAGTGTGGCAGACCAATATATGGCACGGATCGGATTTCAATACAACTTTATTGGTACGTTGAAAGGTTTGTCTGGCAGCATCGGCGGCAGAATTGAAGGAATTCCCGTTAAAGATATTCTGGGTGGCAGCAAGTATTTCCGCAGACCAGGATATGTGGTTTCAGTGGAACCCGGCCTTGTATTTCAGCAGAAAAAATCCCTGTTTTTCCTAACGGTACCGGTAGCAATGGAAAGAAACCGTACCCGTAGCGTAACAGATAAAGAAGCGACCATAACTAGCGGAACTTACCGCCATGGTGATGCTGCATTTGCTGATTACGCCATTAATCTGGGTTATTCAATCAGGTTTTAATATGGTTTAGTCGGTTTTTTAGTTTGAGTTTAAAAAAGCTGGGCGTGATGCGAACATCACGCCCTCTTTTTCCCCAGAGTACAGATAAAAAATCTTACCGGATAAGTACATCAATAATAGTGCCTTCTCGGTTCGGGGAGGAAATTTTAAGCTCAAATCCATGATAATTGGCAATTGTCCGGACAATTGATAAACCCAGGCCATTTCCATCCTGCGATCTGGCTCTGCTCTTCCTGAACCGTTCAAACAGGTAGGGTAATTCTTCCTCAGGAATGCCAACACCGGTATCAGCAATGCGAATTCTTCTCCTGCCATTTTCACCTATAAAGTTGCTGACAGTTATATTCCCTCTAAACCGGTTGTATTTAATAGCATTGTTAATCAGGTTAAAGAATAATTGAAACAAAAGATCTCTGTTTACCTTACTTATTTGCCAGTCAACTTCCAATTGCAGCAAAAGCTGAATTTCTTTTTCTTCCAGCCTGTGCTCTAATTCGCTTCGAACTTCTTCTAATAATTCAGAAATGTTAACGGAATCATTTCGCTCAAACTGTTCATTCTCCACACGGGCAATAAGCATTAGTGCCTGCACAATTTTCTTCAATCGAGTAACCGATTGCAGCATTTCAGCCAGTTTTCCCAACTGCTCATCTGACACCGACTCATCCAGCATCAGGTTCTCCAGTTTACTCTGCATTATACTTATGGGAGTCATCAGTTCATGGGAGGCATTTCCGGCAAACTCTCTTTCCTTTTCAAATGCTTCGTAAACCTGCTGCATCAGTGTAACCAGGGAGGCATCGAGATAAGTAAAATCAGATGTGGAATAAATTTGAGGCGGGTTGATTTTTCCAAATGGAAATTTTCTATTAATGAGACGATGTCTGATGATATTATTTAATGGGCGGATGACACGTTTTATTACCAAAAGATCCAGTAACATCGTTACAATCATCAGGCTCCCCAAAACATAAAATGCCAGCTTTTGCAATGGGCGATTATATTGCTCAATTGACGCAGAAGTTTTTCCGATTTCAAGCAATACAGGTTGATCAGCTACAGTAAAACCATACATAAGCACTCTATAGTTTAATGTATCAGATTCAATTATCCTGCGGGAAGTAAGGATAGTATCAAGTGTTGAAACCGTATCGGTAATTTCAAGGGAAACATATTCTTCCAGCAACATGGTATAACTGCCGTATGTTGAATCTCCCTGAAAATATAAATCCAATCCGTTTTTATCGATAGTTCTCAGAACTTTTTGTTTTTGCTGCCTCAAATAATAATTTGTGTAATCAAATGCAATTCGATCTACCAGCAATGGCAACAAAAAAACAAAGAGCAGCACAACTGCGCCTTTTGACAGTGTTATTAAAAGGGTGATTTTAGTTTGTAGTTTCACGATTGAAGTCTGATTTTATAACCAACCCCTCTTACAGTTTCAAGCCAGTCTGTTTCTGCCCAAAGGCCTAATTTTTTTCTGATATTTTTAATATGAACATCAATATAATTGGAGTCATAATCATCATCTGAAATAGCCCCCCATATCCGTTCACTTAATTGTGTTCTGGTTAATGGCCTGTTTTTATGCAATATCAGATAACTTAACAGATCAAATTCTTTTTTTGACAGCTCTACCGAAACATTGCCAGCCAGAATGGAGCGGTTTTTAAGATCAATCAGAAATGCTCCAAGTTCAATCTGGGAATCTGCCAAACCACTTTTTCTACGTGTAATGGCCTGCATTCTTGATAATAATTCCAGAAGACTAAACGGCTTAGGTAAATAATCATCGGCGCCAAGATCAAGCCCCTTAATGCGATCTTCCACTTCTCCTCTGGCGGTTAAAATAATATACGCAGTTTCAGGATGATGCTTTTTGGATTCATGAAGGACAGTTAATCCATCTTTATCCGGAAGTCCCAGATCAAGTAAAACAAAATCAAATTCATTGTCCACCAATTGCTGCAAAGCTTCTTTTGCAGAATAAACCGGTGTGCACGTATAAAATGATTTTTTCAAAAACGCTGCCATCTCGGCAGACAAGAGGCGTTCGTCTTCAACAATCAGTACCTGCATTTTAATTGAATTAAAACTGGTAATAAAAACTGAGATTCAAAAATGAGCGGGGGCGCCGGTCAGTTGTATGAACCTTATCGCTCAATACACTAAGTTGATATGCCAACTCAATCAGATAGTGCGACCTGCTATAAGCAAGAGGCACTCTCAAATTATAAGAAAGTAGATTAATTTCCCTTGCAGACACAGTGGCAGTATCAGATTCAGATCTGGATGTTGGCAAGGGTAGCCCCAATAAACTGTCACGAACAATCTTTTCTGTTATATAGGACTGATAGAACCGCTGGGTGCCTGCTGTTATGTCAACGGACGGAGTAAGCGTCCAGGTTTCTTTTTTTGTAAACAATGTGCCAAGTTCAAACTTTTTTGAATTGGAAATTGTACCAAACACATCATTCTCCTGACCAAATGCAAAATCAGCGGTAATGGTTGTTGTTAACCAGTGTTTATAAGATAATCCGGCACTTGCGATGTCTGAATTGGCAGCCTGTACAAATCCTGAATTTTCTGAAAAAAATGAATGATTATAGCTCAGATCCAATACCAGTTTTTTATATAACGGAAATTCCCAGCCTATACCAAATGAGGAGGCCGAAATTAGTTTCCCCGGCTGATTCAACAGGCGGTAGGCCAGTGCAGACATATAGATTCCGGAAGGAAAGCGCAAACCCAGATAGGCAGCTGCAAAGGGCATTTTTTCTTCTGCGGTTTGTCCGTAGTAGCTGGCATTGTTATGATAAAGTGCCGCAAAGGTAAGAGTAGAATGTGGGCTTTCCTCAAAGGTTGAAATACTATCTTCCTGAGCAAACAGTTCCATGGAAAAAAGGACAGCTGCAATTAAAAGAAATTGTTTCATACGGGTAGTTTTGATTAATTCGTCAGAGCAGGTATAATCCTGTCAAAGTTTAATAGCTGGTTTAACCAGTTTTGGCTTTATTACCTTAATTGGCTTTAATCTGATTGCCGGTGTTATGATTCCTGGTTTTAATTGCTTACGGGCAATCGGTACTTTTTTTATTTCCGGAACCAGTGGTTTCGTTGTTTCTTTTTTTACTTCGGAACCATTTAATGGCCTGCTTTCTTTTCCTGCTGAAGGAATGGTATCATTCATAAAATACCCTGGTCCGTTACTTGCAAAAAGAGTGCCTGGAAGATTTATAAACAAAACCAACAATCCCCCTTTAATAATAATCCTGTATCCTCCTGATCGCATTTCAATTTATCTTAAAACTACCGGAATCCTCTTTTTAAAAGAGATTCCGGTAGCCCTGGTTATTTAATGTAAACGAATACCTGCCCCTGTGTTTACTTTTGTTTTTACCTGCACGCTGGGCGACATCACTTTAACTGATGACTGCACATTTGCAGAAGGCTGAATCCGTAGTGAAGGCTGCATTTTTGCCAGTTGCTGACGAGTTGCTTTAACCGTTTTCCGGCTTTCTCCCTGCACCTTTGTTGAAACGGCTGAAGCTGTTTCAATATTGGAAGAAATTGCTGCTGATGCCTTTTTTTCAGTCGAATTCTTTAAGATTCGTACTTTCTCCATGGTTGGTTCCGCAGACAATTCTGTAGTTCCCTGTGCCATTATTTCGGTTTTGGATGCCAGCCCAGGCTTTGATGAATTTGACTGAGCAAAAAGGATACCGTTCATCAGGGTTGCGGAAAGAACAAATAAGAATGTTTTCATTTGAGGTAGTTTAATTTGTTTGTAGCAATATTGCTTACTGGAACAAATCTTGCACCCCAAGATGAAAAGAAGATGAAAAATCAAAAAAACTTACATGTTGTATAAAAAACAGGTCTTATTTTTTATTATTCTAGTTCTTGTACAGGGCAACCTGCTTGCACAAAATCTGCCCTTTCCTCAAAACCTGGTTGGCAAATGGAAGGGCAACCTGATCTGGTACCAGGGTTTACAGCAGCGCCCGGGTGTTCAGATGGAACTACATATACTGCCTGCAGACAGTACAGATCATTATACCTGGAGAATTATTTATGGAACTGCTCAAAAAGATAACCGCCCTTATATCTTAAAACCGTTCAATAAGGAAAGAGGCCACTGGCTAATCGATGAGTTAAACAGTATTGTGCTCGACCAGTTCCTGATCGGCGATCGGTTTTGCGGAACATTTACAGTAGAAGGAAATACGATCCTGAACAGTTATCAGCTCTCCGGCGACAGCCTGCTGGTTGAATTCTACAATTATCAGGAAAAACCCATTGTTATTACCGGCGGTGGCGATACCACCATCCCCAAAATAAAAACCTACGGCATGCGCAGCCACCAACGCGCTGTTCTCCGCCGGTTCTAACTTTCACCGGTCGGGTGGCACCGGTCGGGTGGAGATCAGGCGGGTTCTATCCAGGCGGCGTTTTCCTTAAGTAAAAGGATCAGTTCATCCACAGCGACTTCACTGGCAACATTTCGTTTCACTACTTCCTTGCCTTTATACAGGGTGATTTTACCCGGACCACTGCCTACATAACCAAAATCGGCATCGGCCATTTCACCGGGACCATTTACAATACATCCCATAATCGCAATTTTCACCCCTTTCAGGTGATTGGTAACCGAGCGGATCTTTGCCGTGGTTTCCTGCAAATCAAAGAGGGTGCGGCCGCAACTTGGGCAGGATATATATTCAGTTTTTGAAATCCGTGTCCGCGTAGCCTGCAAAATTGAAAAGGCTGTATTGTTCATGAACTGATACACATTACTCACCGGCAGATAGGTTCTGCCACTCACCTTCATATTTTTCATAGATTCCGGAGCCGATATTCCCAAACAAATTCCATCTCCCAATCCCTCCAGAAACAAGGCACCGGTTTCGGTTGCAAAATGAATCAGGTGTTCATCTACCGTTGTCCATTTACTATCTGTAATAAACACCACAGGATTCTGAATCCGACGATGGATCAATTCCATCATCATTCTTCGCACCGATTGCATTGCATTTTGATTGGTACTACTTAAGCAAATCACAACGGTAGAATCAGCCGCCAACTCTTCCAGCCGTGAAAATCCATGCAATGGATTTTCGTCATTGAAACAATCCACCATCACAAAATTCATGCGTTCACTTTTGTTCTCCGCCTCAACAAACCCACTGTCCTGATAAATCGGAAAATATTTTTCTTTATCCTCCGCAAGCACCCAGGCAGCCGGATAACAAATCACTTTCAGGGTACCCGGCAGGGCAAAATCAAGTAACTGATGACCGGTAAATACAAAATCAGCGGCAGCATCACCGATTGTCCACTTATCTGTAGCAGGATCATAGGAATATCCGATAGCCACCAAATCAGACGCAGTGATTTTTCCAATACCACTCAAATCAGCCACCACTACCGGAACCTGTCCGCCACCAATAATATCAACCGGAAAACTTTCTCTTCGTTTGTATTCAAATGGATTGTAACCAGGCCCGCCAGCCGCTAGAGCAGGTACAATTCCAGCAGTAGCAAGCGGCAACTCACCGGCAGCCGCCTGGTATCGTTTTACCAGATCACGACAAACCGGCACTTCAAATTCCGGATCTTCGGTGAGGGATACTCGTATGGTATCACCAATTCCGTCTTCCAGCAGGGTTCCGATTCCTATTGCCGACTTGATCCGACCATCCTCACCATCTCCTGCTTCCGTTACACCCAAATGCAGCGGATAAATTTCACCGAATTCATTTTGCATGGTCTGAATCAGTAAGCGATAGGCCTGCACCATCACCAATGGATTGGATGATTTCATGCTCAAAATGATATTATGGTAACTTTGATCGCGTGAAATACGAAGAAATTCCATCGCACTTTCCACCATACCAATTGGCGTATCGCCATAACGGCTCATAATCCGATCGCTCAGTGATCCATGATTAGTTCCAATCCGCATGGCTGTTCCATATTCTTTGCAGATTTTGACCAATGGCGTGAACCGATCCCGAATGCGCTCAATCTCTTCCGCATATTCAGCATCTGTATAATCTATTTGCTCAAATTTTTTCTTATCCACATAATTACCCGGATTAACCCTTACTTTTTCTACAATCCGGGCAGCTATTTCTGCCGCATTGGGGGTAAAATGAATATCTGCAACCAATGGTGTAGTATAGCCCTGGCTGCGTAATGCATCCTTAATCAGCTGTAATTGCTCGGCTTCTTTTTTACTGGGGGCAGTAATCCGCACCAGTTCAGCGCCTGCTTCAATACATCGAATGGATTGAGCCACGGTTGCCTGAACATCCATCGTATCAGTTGTGGTCATGGTTTGTATCCGTATGGGATGCCCATTCCCGAGCACCAAATCGCCAATACGAACTTCCCTGGTAATCAATCTTTTATAACTCGTCAGCGAATCGCTGTAAAATTCCATTTGTCCGATTTTTGGTAAAGATAACAACCGAATCCGCTTGGTTGTTACCAGTCTTTTTCAGGGCGACTGGGGCTGCCGCCTTTCTGTTGCATTTTTTTCTGCACTTCTTTTTCCTTTTGCTCCAGTGCTTTCAGCAATTGTTCCACCTGTTTTTTATTCAACTTACTCTGTTGCGGCTTCTTCTCCTGCTGCTTTTCCTCCTTTTTATCCTTCTTCTCCTCTTTCTCTTTTTCCTCTTCCTTTTTCTGCTGCTGCTTCTTCTCCCTTAACGCCTTCTGTAAATTTTCCCTTGCTTCTTTATCCTCCGGATCCATTTTCAGGGCTTCCATCCAGGCTGAAATGCTTTCGTCCAATTGCTGCTGTTGCTGATGCAACACACCTTTATCATAATAGGCTTTCTCCACCAGGCGGGGGTCTTTCCCTTTCTGAATTATTTTTTCATATCCTTCCATTGCTGCAGCCTTATCGCCTTTTTTGGCCAGAGCATTGGAGCGATTATAGATTGCTGTGAAATCATCCGGATTTTTTTTCAGGGCTTCCTCATACTGCAACACCGCCTCCTCGTACCTGCCTTCTTTATATAATTTATTCCCCTCCCTGATTTGGGGTGATTGAGCTTTTGCCATTACGGCAAAACTTAAAACTGCTATACCAGTAACCAGACTTTTCATGCAAGCGATGGTTTTCGTTCAGTAAGAAATACTTCAAAAATCAAGATTCCGAAGGCGATCAACAGAAACCAGTAAAAATAACTGTTGTATTGAACCCGACTACCATCTTCCAGATGCTTTTTTTCGATGCTTTCCAACTGGGTGCTGATGGAATTGGCAGCTGAAGCAGCATCCTGTAAATACACATAGGTTCCATTCCCTTCCTGCGCCAGATTACGCAATTGCGCTTCATTTAATTTGCTGATAACCGTATTGCCGGCTGCATCTTTTTTAGCGCCGCCTGTAGCCGGATCCGGAATGGTTGTACCCTGTGTGGAGCCAACTCCAACCGTATTAATCATTACACCGGATTCAACCAGTTTTTTTACAATCTCCATTGCTTCCGGATCATGATCTTCTCCGTCAGAAATCAGCACTACGGCCTTGTATTTTTGTTCCTGACTATTGAAGGCTGTACCTGCCAGACGCAGTGCTTCGCCAATTACTGTACCCTGTGTGGGAACAGCATCCGGTCCGGCTGTTTGTAAAAATAATTTAGCGGCGGATAAGTCAGAAGTTAGGGGCATTTGTAAATACGCCCGACCTGCAAACCAGATCATACCCAGCCGGTTATTGGATAATTTATCAATCAGCAGGCTCATTAACTGACGTGATCTTTCCAAACGGTTGGGCTGAATATCCTGTGCCAGCATACTCTTGCTCACATCCATAATCAGCATTACATCGAGTCCCTGCCGGTTTTGATCCAGCGCTGCACCCTTAGTTTGCGGGTTAGCAATCGCAAGAACCAGAAATACCAGGGCCAGCATACCTGCTATAAACTTTAATAAATATCGCCTGGGGGAATAGGATTTGGTGAGCGCCTGCACCAGTTCAATATCACCTACCAGTGCCATTTTTCTTTTTTTCAACCGAAGGGCAACCAGATAAGCTGCCAGTAAAAGTGGCACCAGAATCAGGGCGATAAGCCAGAATGGATGTTCTAATCGGAACAAGGGTCGGTGTTTTAGAGCAATTTAGGGCAAAAAGTCGGCCAAAACCTTATCCAGGATTCTTTTTGCAGCAGCTTTGAGATCCACCCCCTCCTCTTTACTTCTCAGCTGAATTACAAAAAAATGAGGATGCTGACGGATTTCCTTCCATCCCTGCAGCCAAAGCACCCGCGTACTATCCGCGTTCCTGGTTTCGGACAATTTATAGGCCAGTTTAAAATCGGCACTATCCACCAGCAGCATCATATCGCTCACAATTGAATGGGTGCGGCGCTGAAAGGGTAATTGATCAAAATACAGGCGTTTCACAATGCCCAATTGTTCATCCGCCGTAATGCTTAATGAATTATTTAACCAGAACTGATCCAGTTGTGCAATACGCGGTGTATCATACCGGCGCGCATATCCCAGGGTATCCAGCCATTTTTGCATGGTATCGCGTCCAATTGTGTTGGCAAGGGCTTTAAAAAATACAACGGAATCACCTTTGAACGCCTGATCCAGGCTTATTCCTGCCAAACTCGAGCTGTCATCCTTCAGCCGTCCGGTTTCAATCCCAATAAGCGATTGAATAATATCAAAGCTGGAACCCGGATTGGCGGTGCTGTCGCGAAACCAATTTTTATTACTTAGTACGAAATCGCCGCTTAAATTATGAAAGATCCCGATTGATCCGGTTACCTTCTCTGCTTCCAATAAATTGGCGAGTGCCGCATTTTGCTCCACATTATTGGGGGAGCAGGCAAAGAGGTAAACCGATATAAGGATCCAGCCGAAGAGATAACGCATAATTCAAAATTGTGCCGCAAAGTTAGGTAGTTTTGCTCCATGAGATTTCGTATTACCCATTCCAACCAAAAAGGCATCCAACTGATCCATCTGCACGACGATGAATTATCCTGTACCGTATCCATAGCCCCTGAATATGGGGCCATGTTGCACGCATTTTCGGTGAATTCCACCAACGGTCCGGTTAATATCATCAATAACTATTCGAATAAGGCAGAACTCGATCAGGAACTGGCCTTAAGTTATAAAAGCAGTAAACTTTCCCCTTTCCCCTGCCGCATTGAAAAGGGCAGTTACCAATGGGAAGGAGAGCAGTATCAGTTTGCCAACCGGTTTCCGGATGGTTCTGCCATACACGGGTTATTGTTCAACAAATCCTTTCAGATCAAGGAGCAAAAGACAACAGATTTTTTTTCATCTGCCTTGTTTGAATATGAGTTTAAGGCAGAAGATCCGGGTTATCCTTTCCATTACACCTGCCAGGTGCTCTATACTTTATTACACGGAAACACACTGCAAATACAAACCACACTTATCAATCTGGATACCAAAACCATTCCTATTGCAGATGGATGGCATCCTTATTTTCAACTAAGCGATACCATCAATAATTGCTGGTTACGGTTCCCTGCCAAAGGCATGCTGGAATTTAATGAGCAGCTGATCCCGACAGGAAAAATTCTGCCGTATCAGGTATTTAATGCAAGCAAGCCATTTGGCAACACCATACTGGATAATTGTTTTTTAATTGACCCCGCAGCAGGTCAGCCGGTATGTGAATTGTCAGATCCGGCATCCGGCATTTCCATTCGATTTATAACAGATGAAGGGTATCCCTATCTGCAATTATATACGCCACCCGACCGTAAAAGCATTGCCATTGAGAACCTGAGTTCGGCACCGAACTGTTTCAATAACGGAATCGGATTGTTGAAACTTGGTCCGGGAGAAAGTAAAACGATGACTGTACATTATAGCGTACAAACCAAAGAAACGAATTAACTTGTTCCACTATTTAAACCACATAAATGAAAAAGTATAAACTCCTCTTATCCTGCCTGATTGCTGTTTTTTTTACCGCATGTATTCAAATAGAAGAAGAAGTTGAAATAAAAGAAGACGGATCCGGAAAGATGGCGGTACGCACAGATATGGGGCAATTGTTTGAGATGTTGAAAGGTTTTGCCTCACCTGAAGATCTTCAGAAAGACGGATTGGAAAAAGCAATGGATACCACCATCTTAATGAAAGATATTGTTGATACCGTACAGGAATTAAGTGCTGAAAACAAAGCTCTCTTAAGAAACGGAAAGATGCAGATCCAGATGAACATGAAAGAAAATCTGTTCAAAATGAAGATGGATTATCCTTTCAATAGTTTAGCCGATGCCAACAAATTATATAAGGCCATGAATGAAATGGGTATGATGGGTAATTCCCTGAAAAACCTGGGTGGCGCACAACAACCCGGACCCGATCAGCCCGGCATAATTCCAGGTGGAGGAAGCGGAACTGGCATTGAAAAAATCAGTTCCATGTACGATATTAAGTTCAGCAATGGTGAATATAGCCGCATCCTGAACCAAGCCCGTTTCGACAGCCTGAGCAATGATCCGAAATTGCAGGAATCCAAAGGTATGCTTGGCATGATGGGTGATATGAATATGAATCTTACCGTAAAGCTTCCAAGAAAAGTAAAATCAGTAAGCAATTCCAATGCAGTAATTTCTGCCGACAAAAAAACAGTAACTCTTAAGGGGGATATGATTGCTGCACTTGATTCACCCAAATCAATGGAAATAATCATTCGTTATTAATGAATCAAAACAATCGGGCAAAAAAAAATGGCTGGCTGATGGGCTACCTGCTTTTACTGGCAGTGCATTTGCTGGCCATACTGTCTGATTGGGAGTTGGTTCGATTTATAACCAAGCCCTTATTGATGACATGGTTGCTGGTTTTTTTTATTTCTGTCACCAACAGGGAGTTCCCGAATCGTAACCTGGTCATAATTTCTCTGATTTTTTCCTGGCTGGGAGATGTCTTCCTAATGCAATCTGAACCAGGTTATTTCATGGCCGGATTAGGTTCTTTTCTACTTGCACAACTTGTTTACAGCCTGATTTTTATTCGTATAAAAAAGCAAAAAAATCCGGGTGGTCAATGGAATATCCCGCTGCTTATTGGAATCGGAATCTATATTCTCCTGCTATATGGCTGGGTATTCCAATACCTGCCGGTTGAGCTGAAGATTCCTGTCCTGATTTATGCACTGGCCATCGGAACCATGTTCCTGCTGGCTTTTCATAGTACTGCAGTTCCGCGCAATTATTTCAGTAACCTGCTAATAACTGGTGCTGCATTATTTGTTGTTTCCGACAGCCTGCTTGCCATCAATCAATTCATACAACCATTTCAATTAGCCGGTGTTGGTATTATGCTAACTTATGGACTGGCACAATTATTCATTATTCATTCAATTTTCCGCATCGCATGATACAAACTGATTTCCTGGTAATTGGCTCCGGTATAGCCGGATTAACCTATGCCCTGAAAATGGCCGAACGTTTTCCGGATAAAAAAATAACTGTTGTAACCAAAGCTGCAGCCGATGAAACCAATACCAAATATGCACAGGGTGGCATAGCGGGAGTAACCGATTTTGAGAATGACAGCTTTGAAAAGCATATCAATGATACCCTGGTTGCAGGTGATGGCTTATGTAATGAAAAAGTAGTGGAGATTGTGGTGAAGGAAGGGGTTGAACGGATTCGCGAACTGATAAACTGGGGTGCCAATTTTGATAAGGATGCAGACGGAGATTATTCATTGGGAATGGAAGGCGGCCACAGTGAATACCGCATTTTACACCACAAAGATGTTACAGGAAAGGAAATGGAAAGAGCACTTATCGAAAAAGTGCAACAATTTTCAAATATTGAATTTCACAAACACTGGTTTGTAATTGAACTTATAACGCAACACCACCTGGGTTATCTGGTAACAAAAAGCACTCCGGATATCCAGTGTTTTGGCGTATATGCACTTAATACCACCAATAACCGAATTGAGAAAATTCTGGCGGGTACCACTCTGCTTGCAACCGGTGGCAATGGACAGGTTTACCGATCCACCACCAACCCGTCTATTGCAACCGGCGATGGAGTGGGGATGGTATATCGGGCAAAGGGCCGCATTGAAAACATGGAATTCATTCAGTTTCATCCAACCGCCCTGTATGAGCCGGGTATAGGCGGACAGGCGTTCCTGATTACTGAGGCGGTACGTGGAGACGGAGGAATTCTTCGGAATAAATATGGTGAAGCCTTTATGGCAAGATATGATGAACGCAAGGATCTTGCACCCAGAGACATTGTTGCCCGCGCTATTGACTCTGAAATGAAAATTACCGGTACGGAACATGTGTATCTCGATTGCCGTCATTTTGATAAAGAAAAATTCATTCATCATTTTCCGAATATTTACGAAAAATGTTTGTCTATAGGGATTGACATCACCCAACATCAGATTCCTGTTGCGCCTGCTGCACACTACAGTTGCGGAGGAATCAAAACAGATGAATGGGGGCAAACATCCATTCAGAATTTATTTGCGGCAGGTGAATGTGCGTCAACAGGATTACATGGTGCAAATCGTTTGGCAAGCAACTCTCTGCTGGAAGCCATGGTATTTGGACACCGGGCCTTTGAAGCAGCGTCAAAAAACCCGATTAACCCAATTGATCCCGGCCGGATACCCGACTGGAGTACGGCAGGAACAACCGATCCAAAAGAAATGATCCTTATTACCCAGAGTTTGAAAGAATTACAATTGCTGATGAGTGATTATGTGGGCATTGTAAGAACCAATGTGCGTTTGGAAAGAGCGATGCGCAGACTGGACCTGCTTTGGGAAGAAACAGAAAAATTATACGTCAGTACAACTCTTTCTCCACAATTAGGTGAACTGAGGAATATGATAACGGTGGCTTATCTTATCGTTAAAGGTGCGCAGTTCAGAAAAGAAAGCCGTGGATTGCATTTCAACACGGACTACCCTGAAAAAAGCCCGATTTTACAGAATATCACCCTCTAACCGATCAAAATACCGTGTTTTTCTCCCCCTCGCAAACTTGGACAAGGCCAAACAGGCCATTACATTTGTAAAAATAGCTGGCCAACATGTATTATTTTGTTTATGGTTTTTTATACCTGGTTTCACTTGCACCAATTAGGGTTTTATATGCCATTGGTGATTTGTTGGGCTGGCTTATTTTCGAATTAGCCGGTTACCGGAGAGCCGTTGTCAACAACAACCTTCGACTGGCATTTCCCGACAAAACAGAGCAGGAACGAACTCGTATCAGGCGCAGGTTTCAAACTAATTTCATAGATACATTTATCGAAACAATTAAACTGTTTTCCGCTGGTAAAAACTTCATCACCAGCCGGATGCAGGGTGATTTCGAAAAATTCAATGAGCTCTTTGATCGGGATTTACGATGCCAGGTTCATATGGGTCATAATTTTAACTGGGAACTTGGAAACCTTGCTTATGGATATTATTGCAAACATCCCCTTCTGGGCGTTTATATGCCGTTGAAGAACAAAGCCATGGACAAAGTTTTTCGAAAGCTTAGAAGTAAAACCGGCACCATCCTGCTTCCTGCCACAGATATGAAACGAAGCATTTTACCTTACAGAGATACCAAATATTTACTGGGACTTGTGGCCGATCAGGTTCCATCCAAAGTGTATCAGGCCTACTGGTTGAATTTTTTTGGCCATCCTTCCGCCTTTATACCCGGACCTGAAAAAGGGGCCAGGGCAGGAAATATTCCGGTTGCATTTGTACATATTACCAAAGAAAAACGGGGTCATTATTATCTGCATGTTCAGATTGCGACAGAAAATCCGGCTTCTCTTCCGGAAGGGGAATTGACCCGTCGATACCGCGATTTCCTGGAAGAAACGATCCTTCGGCATCCCGATATGTGGTTATGGAGTCACCGACGATGGAAGAAACCATGGAAGCCCGAATATTCCGACCGTTGGATTGATCAAAGTCCGGCTCCGGCCCAGGAAGTTGCCCCCTATCGGTCACTGGTTCAATAACCCAAAAAAACCGCCTGATCTGTGCCTGTTTGCTTCATCACAAAAAACAACTGAATGAATCAAAAATTCAAGGTGGTCCTGGTGGATGATCATGTATTACTCCGCAATGGCCTTGCAGCCACCGTTCAAAGCTTTGATCGGTTCGAGGTTTTATTTGAGGCCTCAAATGGAAAAGAACTGACTGAAATGTTGAATCCATTAAACCTTCCGGATCTGGTATTAATGGATGTAAATATGCCTGAAATGGATGGTTATTCCACCACCAGTTGGTTAAAACGGCACTATCCTGATATCCGTACGCTGGCACTATCCATGTATGATACGGAAAATGCCATCATCCGAATGTTCAAGGCCGGTGTGAGGGGCTATATTATGAAATACTGTGAGCCAAGTGACCTGAATGCCGCGATGGAAGCCCTAATTCAGAAAGGTTATTATTATTCTGAACTGGTAACTGGAAGGTTGATTCATACCATCAGTCAGTATGAGGACAGTGATATGGCGGAGCACAGAAATCCGTTGACCATTTTAAATGATCGGGAAATTGAATTTCTCCAATACGCCTGCACAGAATTAACTTATAAGGAGATTGCCAGTAAAATGTATTTGAGTCCCCGTACCATTGACGGGTACAGGGACACTTTATTTGATAAGTTACGTCTCAAAACCAGGGTTGGCCTGGTAACTTTTGCTATCCGGAATGGTCTTGTTTCTGTGTAAGTGGAATGGAAGGTTCTTGTTGGATAGCATCAAAACCACCTGCCACTACCCGAAGATTATGAACACCCTGTCGTTTGATCAGACTGGCTGCCAGTACACTGCGTTGTCCCCCGCCACAATACAGGTAAAATTGCTGGTCTTCATCAAAATTTGCTATTGTGGCAAGATCCACCAGTTCAGCTAATGGAATATGCTGAGCTTTAGTGACATGTGCATTTTCAAATTCCACTTCACCTCTCAGGTCAATCAATTGGAGATAGGGATCATGCGGAAGATCAAGTGCCAATTCATCGGCTTCTACTTCGATGATCATATCTGCCTGCCTGGCAAATTTCACCCAGGATTCGTATCCGCCAGCTAAAACCAATAGAGATTCAGAATGAACCAACTTAGAAAACCGGTCAGCCGCTATTTCTTCCTTTCCGGGCTCAGAAATAAGTACAACTGGTTCGCCACCAATTGCTTCAATTATCCATTTATCATATTTACCAGAAGTACCGGCACTAATACTACCCGGAACAAATCCGGTTATAAAATCTGAGGTAGGGCGAAGGTCCAATATAAGTGTGGACTGTTTTTCCATTAAATCCCGAAACACATCGGGTGTAATCATTGTACTACTCATGCTGCAAAAATAAAAAAAGAGGCGGGAACCGTTAAAAGTTACCCGCCTCTCACACAAATTTGGAAAGGGATTAGCTGATAATGTCTTCTACGCAACGGCTGATCTCAATAATTCTTGGTTCATTCAACCGATAATAGATGAATTTACCATCACGCTCAGTTTTCACAATGCCTGCTCTGCGTAAAATGGCAAGATGTTGGGAAGCAACTGACTGTTCCAACCGCAAACGAACATAAATTTCAGTTACGGTAAGTTTGTCATTTTCTTCCAGCAACTTCATGATTTGCTGACGCAACTTGTGATTCATTGCTCTGAGTGTAAGTGCCGCTTTTTTTACATGTAAGAAATCAACTTTCATTTCAGCGCCTTCTACCTCGTTAACCAATAGATAATTTCCTGCTACTGTGTTCATGTCTCAGATGGGATTTAAAATTTCTATGAATAGCCTTAACCTTAAGGACAAATTTACATAGCAATTATTTAAAATACATCAAGAATTTGCTTTTGCGGGGTGATAAAAAGCTTTTATATACATTGGTTCCGCGTAAGCAAGGTCAGCAAATCCATCTCTATTGTAGATTTCCTGCGTAATTCGTGCAATATCAGCCGGAGAAATTCGCCATTCAGGAAAGATGGCATTTGGCGATTTTAACAGGACTTTATATTTCGCGGCTCCATTTCCGATGAAGTAAACAGCTTGATCTGCCAGCCAATAATCAAAAGATGCTTCTTCTAATATCATGGCCTGAGGATCAAGTACCTGATTAAGATCTGCCCCATATAAAGCCGTAAATACTTCCATTCGGCGCGCATCCACCATTGGACAGATAAAACCATTTTCAAAATACTGACTCCGAAAAGCGGAAGCCATAACATATAACCCATTGAGGGTGATCAACGGCTTTTTCAAAGCATAACAGAAACCTTTTGCACTGGCCATTCCGACTCTTAATCCGGTATAGGAACCCGGGCCAGCAACAACCCCAATGGCATCCAGCTCTGATAGCAAAATTTCCGATTTATTGAACATGGATTGTATGGCTGGCTGCAACCAGGCTGCATGATCCTTCTGGGAGGTATTGGTTTCAACACCCAGTAATTCGCCATCCCGGATAACAGAAACGGAAGCAATTTCCAGGGATGTATCAATAGTTAATAAACAACTCATGGTTCATTGATGTAGCGTTCCAGCAGACTGGATGGTTTATAAGAAGGATTTTGTTTTTCCAGTTGCTGCAGGAGTGTAAGAACCTGCTTTTTGCCTATAAGGTCTGTCCACTCAAAAGGACCCAACGGATAATTGGTACCCATTTTCATGGCAGTATCAATATCTTTTCGGGAACTGATCTTTTCTTCCAGTGCCATCCACGCTTCATTGAGGATCATGGCAAGCATACGAGGACGAATCATTCCGATGGTATCAGGAACTTTAAGGCAGGTTTTTCCACATGCTGCTGCAAAAAGATTGATTGGCTCTGGGAGTTCATCCATTTCAAAAGCCAGTTCCAGGATTTCGGGATGGGTAAAACCAGGCCATGCATTAAGACGAACAAATCCGGTTGGCAGGTCCTTGCATGTCCAGCTAACCGAATTTACCATAATAATGGAAGGCTGCAGTGTTTTCAACTGTTTCTTTCGAATTTCCGAGCCATCAAAATCCAGATCTATAAAAAGATCGGCTGTCTGATCAAGGAATTTATCCAATGAGTCTGCCCAAAGCATTACCACCGGCTCCTCGCAGTGAGGCGGAAACAAATCCTGCCGGTCATTTGCAAGAATGGCCACTTTTATTGGTAGGTTCATCATAACAAAAGTACAAAGCAATTATTTTTACAAAATGGAAAAAAAGATCATCAATACACAAGAAGCCCCTTCTCCAATCGGGCCGTACAGTCAGGCAGTACAAACCGGTAACTTATTATTTATATCCGGACAGGTACCCATTAATCCCGCAACCAATACCATTGAAGCTACCGATATTACCGGTGAAGCCGAACAGGTTATGAAAAACCTGGACGCAGTATTGAAAGCGGCAGGTTTCAGCTTTTCCGAGGTAGTAAAAGCAACAATTTTCCTAACTGATATGGCCAATTTTCCGGCAGTTAATGAAGTGTATGGAAAATATTTTGACGGCAATTACCCAGCCCGGGAAACTGTAGCAGTGAAAGGATTACCCCGTAATGTAAACGTTGAAATCAGCCTTATCGCTTCAAAATAACACCCAGCTCCTGGCCTACTTTTGTGAATGCGGCAATTGCTTTATCCAGGTGAGCCTGGGTATGTGCAGCACTTAACTGTACCCGGATTCTTGCCTGACCTTTTGCAACTACCGGGAAGAAAAAACCGATTACATACACGCCTTCCTCCAATAATCGGGAGGCAAATTGTTGTGCCACTACTGCATCGTATAACATAATGGGCACTATCGGGTGGTCGCCCGGTTTAATATCAAACCCTGCAGCAGTCATTTCTTTACGGAAATACCCGGTATTGAACTCAAGGCGATCGCGCAGCTCTGTAGTTTCACTTAACATATCCAGAACAGCAATTGATGCACCAACAATGGAGGGAGCGACGGTATTACTGAACAGGTAAGGTCGGCTTCTTTGGCGCAGCATTTCGATGATCTCTTTTCTGCCGCTGGTGAAGCCCCCCGAAGCACCGCCCAGTGCTTTGCCCAGGGTGCCGGTTATAATATCAATCCTGCCCATCACACCCCGGTATTCATGTGTACCTCTGCCGGTTTTTCCAAGGAAACCGGAGGAATGGCATTCGTCAATCATCACAATAGCGTCGTACTGATCGGCCAGGTCGCAAATTTTATCCAGCTGGGCAATGGTTCCATCCATACTGAAGGAGCCATCGGTAACAATAATCCGGCTGCGGGCGTTGGAAGATGCTTTCAGCTGTGCTTCCAGATCCTCCATATTATTATGCTTATAGCGGTAACGTTGCGCTTTACAGAGCCGCACGCCATCAATTATGGATGCGTGATTCAATTCATCCGAAATGATGGCATCTTCAGCGCCAAACAACGGTTCAAACACACCACCATTGGCATCAAATGCGGCGGCATAAAGGATGGTATCTTCAGTACCCAGAAAGTCGGCAATTTTTTTCTCCAGTGTTTTATGAATATCCTGCGTTCCGCAAATAAAGCGAACACTGCTCATTCCATATCCATGTGTATCTATTGCCCGATGAGCTGCCTCAATCACTTTTGGATGTGACGATAATCCCAGGTAATTATTGGCGCAAAAGTTCAGCACTTTTTTTCCGTTCACCATTATTTCCGGTCCCTGTTCGCTGGTTATGATGCGTTCTTTTTTAAACAAACCTGCTGTTTCAATTTCATTCAACTCCGCTGCTATCCGTTTTACAAAATTCTCGTTCATAGTTCCTGTTTAGTGCGTAAAAATAAGGAAGAAAATTTCGCTAACAACTGTTCGTGAAATCGATTGGGTTTTATCAAATTCAATTTTATTTAACTTTTTTTACTATTCGCTGTAACAAGAGGCATCTATCTTGCGTCTAATTCTGAAAACCGCGGCATGAAACCAACGATTACTCATCCAAAATTAATTTTTGTCACATTGGTGGCGCTGGCTGTGGTAATCCTGAGTTTTTCCTTTATCGCCCGCCTTGGTACTGCTGCACATATTACCAGTGCAGAAAACATTCCATGCGAGGAATTGCAAAAAATAGACAGCACTCCTCTCCCGGCCAGCAGTTCCATCATTTTTGAAGCCTTAACCGGTAATTTGCTTTCTATCAGCTTCTAAACACTTTTCCCCCTTTTTCCCCTTTTTCTCCTTTTTCTCCCTTGTCCTGTAACTTTATGCTTTCTTCATCCGTATAACCTATAGAACCGACTGAAAATTCAACAAAACTGTTTATGACAGAGAGGGAATACAATGAATGTGTGAGGACGTACGCCGACAATGTGTACCGATTTATACTAAAGAACCTCCGGCACGAGGAGGACGCACAGGATATAGTGCAGTCAGCATTTGAAAAAATGTGGCAGCACCGGGATTCGATCGAATACGATAAAAGCAAAAGTTATTTGTTTACCGTAGCATATCACCAGATGATTGATCATCTCCGGAAATCCAAACGCATCCAGCTTAAAGAGGAGTTTGCTGAAACAACCCGAACCATTAACCGTCCGGTTAGCAATCTTAAAAAAGTGTTGGAAGAAGCACTTTCCCGATTGAGCGAAACCCAACGGAGTCTGGTGTTGCTGAAGGATTATGAAGGCTATTCCTATGAAGAAATCGGACAAATTACCTCACTTAGTGAGAGTCAGGTAAAAGTGTACCTGCACCGGGCCAGAATTCAGCTGAAGAATTACCTGGTGAGTCCGGAGAATGTGTTGTAATTGAAGTACCCAAAATCTTGACGCCATGAACATTAACAGAAATAATTACGAAGTCTTTTTCCTGCTCTATGTGGATCAGGAATTAAACGAAGCTGAAAAATTGGAAGTGGAAGAATTCCTCCGGTCCAATCCGGATCTGCAGGTAGAAATGGATATGCTTTCCTCCGTTGTTCTTCCCCAGGAGACACCAACAGCTGTATTTCCAGATAAATCAAGGCTATTTCGTACGGAGGACACCAATAGTCTGGTTAATATATCCAACCATGAATCCTTTTTTGTACAGTATACAGATGATGAATTAAACAATGAAGAAAAAGCAGCAACGGAGCAATTTGTTTATACCAATCCTGAGTTTCAGGCTGAATTTGAATTGATTCAAAAGACCAAACTAAGGCCTGATACCGGTATAGTATTTCCAGATAAGGACCTGCTTTATAGAAAAGAAGAAAGCAGGGTTCGTCCAATGTTCCCGGTTTGGGCCCGATATGCAGCAGCAGCTTTGTTAGTATTATCATTGGGGGTTTTCTGGATGAGGCAGGAAAAGAATTCAACCACTTCGATTGCTAGTACCGAATCCGGTAAAGAAAACATTCATCCAGCTCCTACTGAATCCAGGCCTGATCTGGCAGCCCGCCTGAAAGAACCTGCAGAAAAGCTGGAAAAGGAGGTCAAAATCGAAACACAATTGCCGCAAAAAAACCAGCATGGAGCAGCAGTTTCAGATCAGCTGGCAGTTAACCAAAAAAAATCCAATCCGGCAACCAAACCAACAACTTCAAATACAGCCCTACCAGCGGCCAGTTTGCCGGAACTATCCGGAGCAGTTAGGCTACCTGCTATAGGTTCCATCGCCCATAAAATTGAGGAGCCGGATGCCGGATCGATTGCCAAACTGGAAGTACCAAATCCGAAAGACCGCATCATTCCGGTTAAAACAAGCGACCAAACGATTATCGTGGTTGCCATGAATGACCAAAACGGAGATGATTTCGTTTTTGTTCCCGGTAAAGAGGTGGTTCGGAAAACGCCACTCCGCGGGTTATTAAGAAAAGCCAGTCGATTTATAGATAAAAACAACCCCTTATCTGAAGACCGGGCAAAAAGCGGCGTGTTTACCGCCTCCAATGAACAGTAATACATAAAAAATAGAAAAATCACCTATATGCTAAAGAAGATCAGCCTCTTGGCCCTGGCAATTAGTGCCCTTACCGGAGTACAGGCCCAAACAGACAGCACCAAACAAAGCTCCCCCGAAGGAGATACCATGCGAATCGGCAATATCATCATCCTGAAAAATGGCCAATCTGCCAGCCAGAACAGGGATGTCAATATTCAATTGAAACATCGCCGGTATAACAGAAAATCCAATAACTCCACGTATTGGTTTGCTTTCGACCTTGGCTTCAATAACTTTGTTGATAACACTAATTACAACAGTGCCGAAGCCCAGGCTTTTGCGCCGGGTATGGATGGGGATGATTTCAATCTCCGGAATTCCAAATCAATCAATGTGAATATCTGGTTTGTACAGGGGCGTCTCAATATGATCAAACATGTGGTAAACCTTCGGTATGGTGCGGGATTGGAATTCTATAATTTCCGCTTTGAGGAAGACATTCGTTTTACAAAGAATCCACCTTCCGTTTATGTGGATCAGGACATCGATTACAACAAAAACAAACTGGCCATGAATTATATCACCGTGCCCGTTATGCTGAATATAAATTTCACTCCGAAGAAATCACTGGAACGTTCATTTGGCATCAGTGCGGGTATAAGTGGCAGTTATCTCTATGGATCCAGACAGAAATACCGGAGTGATGAAACTGGAAAGGAAAAACTGAAAGGCAATCTGGGACTGAATGATTTCAAGCTGGCTTATGTTGGTGAACTTCATCTTGGTCCGGTTCAGGTCTTTGGCTCCTATGCTACAGAATCCATGTTTAAAAAAGGGCTTGACTTCACCCCTTATACAGTAGGTCTGCGTCTCAGCACCTTCTGATTATAAAATACCTGATACTTAAACAGCCTGCTAATTGCAGGCTGTTTTTTTATTAATAATATACAGATAAGTACTTAGGCTATCCACAATTTGTATATTTAGATAAATCAAAGAAAGGAACTATGGCGTATAATGTAATAGACATCGAAGGCATCGGAAGCACTTATGCTGCAAAACTGGAGGCACATGGAATTAAAACCACTGGGGATCTGCTCCAGAAAGCCGGAACAAAAGCTGGAAGAGAAGTGCTTGCAGCAGGCTCCAAACTGCCTGAATCATTGATTCTTACCTGGGTCAACCATGCTGATCTGATGCGGATCAATGGCATAGCCGGACAAACGGCTGAGCTTCTGGAAGCAGCTGGAGTAGATACGGTAAAGGAACTGGCTACCAGAAATCCGGCAAACCTGCATACGAAACTGGTGGAAGTAAATAATCAGTTTGGTTTATCCGGGAAAGTACCCTCTGTTGAAATGCTGGAAGAAATGATCCAGTCTGCCAAAGAAATGGAACCCAGAGTATTTCATTAGAAAACTCCTCAACCTTGCTTTTTCACCATTAAACCATAATTAGTATGAACAGAATCAGCAGATTGCTTTGGGCACTATTCCTTGTTGGATTAGTTGCCTTTACCGGTTGTAAACCCAAGGATGCCGATATTGAAAAAAGTCTGGCAACCGCATTGGGAGCATATCCGGGCGTTCAGGTATCGGTAAAAGACGGAATTGCCACCTTAAACGGTGAGGTTGCAGACGAAGCCACCCGATCAGCAGCAGAAACAGCCGCGAAAGGAGTAAAAGGGGTAAAATCAGTCAGCAGTAACCTCACCATTCCACCTCCTCCTGCGCCTGTTGTTATTAATCCCGATACCACTTTACAGGAAACAGCCAATGCTGCCATTTCTTCTTTAAGCCTCTCTAAAGTTCAGGCAGCGGTGCAGGATGGCGTTATAACCTTAACCGGTGAAATTAAAAAAGCCGATCTGCAGGGATTGATGGTTAAGCTTAATGAGTTGAAACCTAAAAAAATTGAAAACAAATTAACCATCAAATAAACTACCAAATTATGGCACTGCAGGATAATAAATACAAAAGCCTGGTTGACCTTGCTACCCGGGAGGGTGTTAGCAATTTAGAAGTGAGGGAGCAGGATGGAGTACTGTACATAGATGGTATAGCACCCAGTGCAGCAGTTAAGGACGCAATTTGGGACCATTACGAAACCCTGAATCCTGAATTCCGTGATTCAGACCTGATCATGAATCTGAGTCTGGCAGAAGGGGCGGAAGAGCTCTATACAGTAAAATCAGGTGACAACTTGAGTAAAATTGCTAAGAAATACCCCGGATTAAGCTGGAAGGATATTTACGAAGCGAACACCGACCAGATTAAAAATCCGGATTTGATCCAGCCCGGATGGCAATTAAAAATACCACGTAAATAAATGATCATCAATATAATAAAGCCCTTTTTCAGGGGCTTTATTGTTAAGTTTATCCAAAGTTTATCCACAGCCGAAATAAATGAATAACAGGCAACGTTTTTGTGATACCCTAACCGTTGAAGCTAGTTTTAAAAAATCAACTATATGCAGCTCTCACGCGTATCCGTATCCTTATTGGCCCTCTGCACCGTTGGCCTCCTGTCCTTTTCCGGGCATAATTACCGGAAAGTGCGCTTTAATCGCCTGAATTCTGAATTGAACGGCACTCCCCGGCTTATGGTCGATAAAACCGATTATGAACTCAGCATCTTCGATGATGAGGGATGGTATGCCACCTATCCGGTAGTTTTCGGAGAAAAAACCCTCGGCGACAAAATGTGGGAAGGAGACCGAAAAACACCTGAAGGGGAGTACAAAATCATCTCCAAAAGACCACATGATAAGTGGGGGAAAATTATGCTATTGGACTATCCGACGCCTGCAGACTGGGCAAAATACAAAGACAGAAAGACTAAAGGATTGATTCCCAAGAACAAAGGAATAGGAAATGGCATCGCAATTCATGGTACCTGGATGCGGGATGATATGGCCGTAGATTATTTTCAAAACTGGACCAATGGCTGTGTCAGCCTGAAACGATCTGAAATGGATGAATTGTATGAAATGATCCCAATCGGTACCAAAGTGACCATACGTAAGTAAAAATACTGGTAATAAATAAATTAGTTAAAATTATAGTCATATCTTGGATATGACTATTTTTGTTTGTGCTTTAGTCCAAGTCTTCCAAAATCCTCCGGAATAACCACAGTTTTCCATTCTTCTATTAAAGACTATTTCCTGAACCGTAACCAGGTGCCTGGCACTATGGTTATTTAGTCATTTTTAAAACTGTGTTATCCATGAACCTCTTTTTTCATAAATACTCTACCATGAGAAGACTTGTACACGTCTCAATCCTACTCTTATTTATTTCAACCGGCGCATTTGCGCAAGCAAAATTTTGGGTTGCGCCCGGAGCTTCCGGAAACTGGTCAAACCCCGCTAACTGGTCAAACTCTACCGGAGGTTCTGGTGGTGCTGGCGCACCGGTAGCCGGTCAATCGGCACAATTTGATGGTGTTAGTGATGCCAATTGTATACTTGATATTCCTGATATTACCATCAGAAGCTTGAATGTTGGTGCTGGTTATTCAGGAACAATAAGTCCGGGAGGTACAAATTCGCTGACCATTCAGGCAAGCGCATTAATAAACGGTGGCACAATAACATTGCCAGCAATTTCCAGTATTGGAGTTTATTTTATCCAAAATGGGGGAACATTTACTACTGGTAGCACCTCCACTCTATTTACTGATGCCGTAACTTTTAATGGAGGAACATTTAATGGTTCAGGAAATATGACCTTCCTGAGAAACATAACAACAACAACTCCTGCTCACAATTTTCTTGCAGGAACCAGTACGGCTATTTTTGGTGGCCCAAATAATGCTGCTATCAACAACAATGGTGCAGGCGCAGGAACTATTACATTCTATAATTTGGAAGTTAACAAAACAACTCCAGCCTCAAATAATTTGAATGTTGGAGTTGGTGATCAGGTTATTATCTCCAATAACCTGATACTTACGAGCGGATTATTTAGAGCAGCTAGTGCCTCCATTCAGGTAGGTGCAGGTTTAACAGTGGCTCAAACATCACTTGGAATTATTGCAAATTTTGAATTCGTAGGCGCATCAAATGGCATAATAAATATTAATGCACCCCTTACACAACAAAGTGGAAGTACCATTGCAATTAATAAGTCAAATGCTGCATCAACCTTAACATTTGTTACTGATCTCCCAGGCAATTTGATTAATTTGAATTCTGTTGCCAATTCAACAATGAACTTAAATTCAGGTACACTTGATTTTCCAGACGGCGATAATGTGAATTGGGATTATACAAATTTTAATATCGGAACTGGTGGGTCAATTATTGGATCTGCGGGAACAATGACATTCAACGGGAATTTTAGCAATTCAGGAAGCTTTGCAGGTAATAATGGAACAGTTGTTTTCCAATCTAATGTTCAGAGAAATTACAGTGTAAGTTCTCCAGCTATAAATGGTTCAACTTCTTTTTATAATCTTGTGCTGGATAATACCAGTCCTTCCGGATTTATGAACATTGAGTTCGGAGATCGATTAATCGCTACAAATGATCTGACAATTACAAACGGTTCATTTATCAGTATTGGTGGTTCTTTATCCAACCCTTCATTTCTTGAAGTTGGTGGAAACCTTAGTTTTGCACCAGGAGCATTACCCCTTTCATCTGCGATACAATTGGAATTTTCAGGTGCAAATGCACAGTCAGTCAATTTAAGTGCCGGCCAATCCGGTCATATTAATGGAAATATTTCTTTTGTTAAATCAGCTCCTGGACCGGTTACACTAAATTCACCAGTTGTATTAGATGTAGCTGGTCAGATAGTAACATTTACAGGAGGAATTCTTCAAACTACTCCTACAAATATTTTAAATTTCGCTGTCAACGGGGTAATCGCACTCGGTGGAAATTCCGGAAGTTATGTAGAAGGTCCTGTTCTAAGAACTGGCAACAATGCTTTTACCTTTCCGACAGGTAATGGAGGATTCTATGGTCCAATCCACATAAGTGGGGGTGGATTCAATGCCAATATTACTAATGCCACATATAGGGCTCAATACTTCCATGTTAACCCGGATGGTTCTTTCCCAATTGATCAACAGTCTCCCACCAATCCTCCTGATTTAAAAATCAGTGAGGCTGAATATTGGGTACTGGATCAAACAAGTGCAACACCGGTTCCGGGTCCACGTGTGTGGTTGTCATTTGAGTCAGTAAGAAGTGGTGGTATTACTGATCCTACAACCATTGGAGTTGCGGCCTGGACAAATCCTGGATTCTGGCAATTGGTTGGAAATGGTGGCCTTCAAAATGTTGGTGGCGTTAATTACGTGTCATCTGCCAATACCAATAATATTACAGTTACACAGGGTTCACCGGTTTTCACTTTAAGTACAATTGATGAAGTTGCCAACCCGCTTCCGGTAACCTGGTTAAGTTTTACCGGCCGTTACGTGAATGGCTCAGTTGAGCTGAACTGGAGCACCTCCCTTGAGGTCAACAATGAAGAATATACCATCGAACGTTCTGCAGACGGGCATGGCTTCAGTACTATTGGCGCGGTTGACGGTGTTGGAAACACCACTAATATTTCCCGCTATAACTTTAAAGACACCAATCCATTAACTGGTTCGGCTTATTATAGAATCAAACAAACGGATCGTGATGGCAAGTTCAGCTACAGCGAAATCATCCGGATCTCCAACGGCGATGTTGCATTGAAAGGCCTGCGCATCTTCCCGAATCCTATTTCCGGTAACCTGCCGCTGACCATCGAAAATGGCAACTGGACCAATAAAAAAGTAACAGTTACCATCTATAACGCAATTGGTGGAATCGTTCGTCAGGAACAAATCACGTTCGGTTCAGATAGCCGTGCAAAAATCAATGTGGAAGCTCTTCAAAAAGGAAGCTACTTCATTACAACATCTATCAATTCTGAAAGACAAACACTTCAGTTCTTTATTCAGTAAACACTGAAATGAATAAATAAAAAAAGACCGCCGATTTAATGGCGGTCTTTTTTTATTATTGCCAGGCATGCACTACCAACTGGTCAAAATACTAATGACGATTGCTACCAGAATTTTCTATCGGAAAATTCACTTTCTTAACTCAGATCGAATACCTGAAAACGGGCCGGCTATTTTAATCGCCAACCACCCGGGCTCGCTCATGGATGCAGCCTTACTAGGACTATTACTTAAACGACCGATCCATTTTTTTGCCAGAGGTGATATTTTCAAAAGCAGCCTGATTTCAACAATTTTACGGGCTTTGCACATGCATCCCGTTCATCATCATCTGGATGGCAGATCCTCCCTGGCAGCCAATGACCAAAGTTTTGAAACCGCAATACAGTTATTGAAAAACGGAGAATTGGTATTATTCTTTCCTGAGGGTTTCAGTCATATCGAGCATTATCTCTTACCATTCAAAAAAGGCAGTTTCCGTCTGGCATTTCAGACGATGGAAAAAGCAGGGTTGGAATCCTTGCCAATTCTCCCAATCGGATTTCATTATTCCCATCCAACCTCCGTATTTAGCACTGTTTGGATAATGGCGGGGGAAAAAATCGAAACCGCAGCTTATTATTTCAACAATGAGGACAAACCTGCTCAGGCAATCCGAAAACTATGTGATGCTGCTTATCAGGCCATTTCAGCAATCACTATCCAGGTAGATAAACCTAGGGCCGATTTACTTTTTACTATTCTTGAAGTCATGCGGACGGAGCCAGCCTATCAATCCATGGACACTTATAAACAGTGGCAATGCGAAAAAAATATAAGCATCGCTTTGAACAACTATTCAGAAAATCAACTCTTCCCAGTTAAAGCATACCAGACTGAACTTAAGGTTTCCCATCTAAAAGAAGAATGGATGGTCGCAGCAGAAAAACCATCTCCCAACAGATGGCTCCATCTGCTAAATTGGCTGCTTGCAACTCCGGGATTTCTTATCCATGGCATTCCACTCCTCATTGCAAAATGGATAGCAGACAACAAAGTAAAACGGATTGATTTCTATGCATGGATCCTGGTGGCAGCAGGAGCGTTAATTGACCTGGCATGGCATTTTCTCCTATTCATTCTGATTGGCTCCATTATGTCATACAGATTTGCCCTGTTGTTTTTGGTTGTAAGCTTAATCGCCGGCAGGATTTCACTTAAAATTTCTCCAGCCATCATTCAGGCGAACAGAATTGCTAAAGGCAAAAAAATACCCGCATCAACGGTTCAACTGATGCGGGTAAACAGGTCAAAAATCAGGAATGAACTCAGAGCTTACCTTTCTTGATTTCATCCACCACCGCAGGATCAAGCAGCGTACTGGTATCACCCAGGTTCTGCATTTCACCTTCTGCGATTTTGCGAAGAATCCTGCGCATGATTTTTCCACTTCTGGTTTTGGGTAAACCGGAAACAAATTGAATTTTATCAGGCTTTGCGATTGGTCCGATTATTCGACTAACTGTTTGTGTAATGTCCTGGCGATTCAGGTTTTCATCTCCGTGTGAACCCTGGAATATCACATAACAATAGATTCCCTGTCCTTTGATATCATGCGGATAGCCAACTACTGCGCTTTCAACAACCCCTGCATGCATATTAATGGCATTTTCAACTTCTGCAGTACCGATCCGGTGACCACTCACATTCAACACATCATCCACCCGACCGGTAATTCGGTAATTTCCTTCCTCATCCCGATAACATCCATCACCTGTAAAATACATATTCTCGTAGGCAGAAAAATAGTTCGTTCTGCATCGCTCATGATCGCCATAGGTAGTGCGGATGATCGATGGCCAGGGGAACTTAATACAAAGATTACCGCTGACATTATTTCCTTCGATTTCCTTACCATTTTCATCAACCAGGATAGGCTGTACTCCAGGCATCGGAAGGGTGGCATAACTGGGTTTGGAGGGGGTAACTCCGGCCATATTACTGATTAATACCCCACCGGTTTCCGTCTGCCACCAGGTATCCACAATTGGACAACGACCCTTTCCAATATTTTCATCATACCAATGCCAGGCTTCTTCATTGATGGGTTCACCAACCGTTCCCAGTACCTTCAGCGAAGCCAGATTTTTACCCTGCAATGGGCCAAGACCAAAGCCCATCAAAGAACGAATGGCAGTTGGAGCTGTGTACAATACATTTACCTTGAATTTATCTACCACTTCCCAGAATCGTCCGGCATCCGGCCAGGTTGGTATGCCTTCAAACAAAAGCGTGGTAGCTCCTGCACTTAGTGGTCCATAAACAATATAACTATGACCGGTTATCCACCCAATATCAGCCGTACAAAAATGAATATCACCGGGCTCGTATTGGAAGGTATTTACAAAAGTATAGTTCGTATATACCATATAACCGGCACAGGAATGAACCACTCCTTTCGGTTTACCGGTTGAGCCGGATGTATATAATATAAAAAGCGGGTCTTCTGAATCCATTTCTTCTGCCGGGCAATCCGGATTCCCCATCGTTTCCACTTTTCTGATTTCATCTTCCCACCAAACATCCCGTCCTTTAATCATAGAAACCGGCGTACGGGTGCGGGTTAATACAATTACACGTTTTACAAACCGGCACTGAACCAGTGCATCATCAATCACCGATTTTAAAGGTATTTCCTTGTTACCCCGGAATGCACCATCACAGGTAATTACAAATTCTGCCTGTGCATCCATGAGACGATCCGCAATACTCTGCGCACTGAATCCGCCAAAAATCACAGAATGAATTGCTCCTATTCGCGCACAGGCCAGCACCGCAATTGCCAATTCAGGAACCATACCCATATACAGACAAACCCTGTCACCTTTTGAAACACCATTGTTTTTCAAAACATTGGCGAATTGAATCACTTTACTGTGAAGTTCGCGATAGGTAAGAACCCGGTGGTGTTCTTCCGGATCATTCGGCTCCCAAATGATAGCCGGTTTGTTACCAAGAGAGCCCAGATGACGATCCAGGCAATTCTCGGTGATATTCATCTTACCACCAATGAACCATTCTATTTTTGGATCTTTGAAATTCCATTCCAATACCTTGTCCCACCTTTTTCTCCAATAAAAATGACCGGCTACATCACCCCAGAAACCTTCGGGATCGAGCACACTCTTGTTATAAACTGACTTGTATTCATCGAAAGATTTGATCTGGTAGGGATATGACATATAGCATCGTTTTGTTTGCGGGTTAAAAGTAGAAAAGTTGTTCGGGCCAAAAACAAAGAAGTTTGCTAATTTAGTATATTTATTTATGCATTCAGTGAGCTGTCCCCGTTGCCAAACACAAGGCCCCATTAAAAGCGGAATTGTAAAGGGGAAACAAAGATACCGTTGCAAATCCTGCACCTATTCATTCACCGTCCTGAAACAGGGAAAATCAACAGATCCTTATTATATCATCAAAGCACTGCAGCTTTATCTGGAGGGTGTTTCCCTTCGTGAAATTGAACGGCTCCTGGGCATCAGTCATGTCAGTGTGTACAATTGGGTAAAAAAAGCAGGGGTTCAGATACCCGCCGAATTTTCCTATAAACCCTCCTATAAAGTACTGACACATGAGGAACTGACAAGTTTCCTTAGCTGCCGCGAAAACCTGCGGAATACAGGTTGTATGATTACCGAACTGGGAGATAAATTCATGGTCATCAGATGGGAACGTTTCAGAAAATAAATCCCAAATAACTATACCAATTAACACTTTGACCATCAGAATTTGTATACTGGCCAAGAATGCGTAATATTTGAAACTGTTCACTGTTTCTTAGAACCAACAAGATTGCTTAGCTATGTCCAACCAACCCAACCAGGGAATCTGGAAAGTTATTGGTGCCTCTTCAGTCGGCACATTAATAGAATGGTATGATTTTTACATTTTCGGAAGCCTGGCTACTGTTATTGCCACCCAGTTTTTCCCGAATACCAATCCTACTGCCGCCTTACTCAGTACCCTGGCCACTTTTGCTGCCGGTTTTATCGTTCGCCCTTTTGGTGCACTGGTCTTCGGCCGGCTGGGTGACCTGATCGGACGGAAATACACTTTCCTGCTGACACTTGTGCTGATGGGCGGATCAACGTTCGCTATTGGACTTATCCCCTCCTACGAAACCATCGGCTTTGCAGCTCCCATCCTTGTATTGATCCTGCGCCTCCTGCAGGGGCTTGCACTGGGTGGAGAATATGGCGGAGCAGCTACCTATGTTGCAGAACATGCACCACCAAATAAACGGGGCTATTTTACTTCCTGGATCCAGACTACCGCAACATTGGGACTTTTTGTATCCCTGGGTGTTATCCTGCTCACCCGGCACAGCCTCGACGCTGATCCTGAAACATCTATCCGGAAATTCAATGAATGGGGCTGGCGAATCCCCTTTCTGGTATCCATCGTACTGGTAATCGTTTCAATTTATATCCGGCTAAAAATGAACGAGTCCCCTCTTTTTGCCAAACTAAAATCAGAGGGAAAAGTGTCGGTAAATCCGCTGAAAGAAAGCTTCGGCCATCGCACCAACCTCAAAATGGTACTCCTGGCTTTATTTGGTGCTACCATGGGGCAGGGCGTTGTATGGTACACCGGACAATTTTATGCGCAATCCTTTATCGAAAATGTTTGCAAAATCGATTTCGATCAAAGCAGGACAATCATCATCTGGGCCATACTCTTTGCAACACCGTTTTTTGTCGTATTTGGATCCTGGAGCGACAAAGTAGGACGCAAATGGATCATGATGACCGGAATGCTTCTCGCCATCTTTTCCTACCGTCCCATTTACAAGGAATTCATAGGTCTGACAGATATCCCTGCACGAATAGCACAATCCACTCCTACTGCAGGAATACCAGTGCAGGAATCCGCTAAGTTACCAAATGAAGCAGGAACCGTTAAGATCACGCGCACCCGTTACACACTGCCATCCGGCATGCAATTCACCGAACTCCGAACCGATACCATTCAATCAAATACAACCACTCCTGCAGGACCCGGTAAACTACTATATACGGAGAAAAAACTGGACAACTTTACCTATTGGAAATTTGTAGGCCTCATCTTTATTCAGGTCATTTTTGTAACTATGGTTTATGGACCGATAGCCGCCTTTCTGGTTGAGCTCTTCCCAACGAAAATCCGCTATACCAGCATGTCGCTTCCCTATCATATCGGAAATGGTGTGTTTGGCGGATTAACCCCCTTCATTGCCACCCTGCTTACTACCATTTATACCCAGGATGCTTTGGTAGGTTTATGGTACCCGATATTGATTGCAGCAGTTTGTCTGGTTATCGGAACCCTCTATATCAATAATAAAATTGACCCCAACGTAAATGATTAATCTGTAAACCTTCCACCATGAATCAGCTCAAACGATATTTCGGCATAGTCTGGATCATCCTGGCTCCACTCGCCATTGTTTATCTTATCAAAACCGCCGCTGCTGAAATTGCAGCCAAACCAGTAATCGATACCAAAATTCAATGGGGCGTTTTTGTTGTGGTATTCATCCCTATTGCAATTGGCCTGGCTATTTTTGGATATTATGCAGTAAAGGGCGAATACGATCAGTTGCCTGAACGCTCGGATGAAATAAGCGACTAAATTTGTGGCTATGTCAGCCAACAAAAAAAACCAACAGGCCATCCTCATCAGCATTGGATGCCTTTTGTTTTTTAGCTTTCCTATACTGTCCATTGCAAATAAAAAAATAAGCATCGGCCCCATCCCGCTGCTCTATTGTTATCTGTTTGCAGGATGGCTGTTCTTTATTTTTCTGATCTTGAAAAATAATACCCATCCTAACAACAATTCCGGTGAAGCATGAATAGCTGGATTATAGCAGGCACCGCACTGGGTTACCTTATACTGCTTTCCATAATTGCCTGGCTGGCAGAAGCAAGCCGAAAAAAAGGCAAATCCCGGATTAATAACAGCACGGTATATGCGCTTTCGATGGCTGTTTATTGCACAGCCTGGACTTATTACGGAAGCGTGGGAAGGGCAGCAACAAACGGACTTGATTTCCTGACAATTTACCTGGGGCCAACCATTATGTGTGCATTGTTCTGGCCGGTACTCCGAAAAATTATCCGCATCTGCAGAACACAACGCATCAATAGTATTGCAGACTTGATTTCAACCCGCTATGGCAAGAATTTTTCACTCGCAGTAATTGTAACCATTTTTTGTGTGCTGGGTGTTATACCCTATATCGCCTTGCAGTTAAAAGCAATTTCAACCAGCTTTGATCTGCTGGCAGGAAATAATTCAGCAACCAATTCGATTTGGAAAGACAGCAATTTCTATGGTACCCTTCTGCTAACTGCATTCATTCTTTATTTTGGAACCCGATCTGTAGATGCTTCAGAGAAACATGAAGGACTTGTTGCAGCCATTGCGTTTGAATCAGTGATCAAACTGATCGCATTTCTGGCTGCAGGAATTTTCATCACCTATGGAATGTTTGATGGTTTCACTGATATCTTTAAGCTGGCATCTCAAAATGATCAATTAAATAAACTATATGTATTGGATGAGTCCTCTTCCAATACAAGCTGGTTTTCCATGTTGGTACTTTCACTTTTTGCCATCATCTTTTTACCAAGACAGTTCCAGGTAAATGTGGTCGAAAACCTGAATGAAAAACACCTGAACAAAGCAGCCTGGTTATTTCCTCTCTATCTTTTTATTATCAATTTATTTGTACTTCCAATTGCGCTCGGAGGTTCCATTTTATACCCCAACAATTCAGGCAATGCTGACTTGTTTGTACTCGGTCTTCCCTTATCCCAGGGCCAGTATGCATTGAGTCTGTTCATCTTTATTGGAGGTTTCTCTGCTGCTACAGGAATGATAATCGTGGAAACGATTGCCTTAACAACCATGATCAGCAATAACCTGGCAATGCCGCTGCTTTTATCCGGACGATATTTACAAAACCGCTCGGACGGATCCCTCCGAATCATTGTTTTATGGGTCAGACGCTGCAGTATAATACTGGTAATTGGGCTGGCCCTGCTTTATGATAAAGCAGTGGCCCAACAATATTCACTGGTATCTATTGGATTAGTGTCATTTGCTGCAGTTGCCCAGCTTGCACCCGCCGTATTGGGCGGCATCTACTGGAAAGGTGCTTCCAAAAATGGCGCCCTGGCAGGATTAACCGCAGGTTTTCTTTGTTGGATGCTTACCTTATTATTCCCATCCCTGGCTGGTGCCGGCCTGCTGAACACGGACTTTATAGAAACAGGTTTTTTTGGACAAAGCTGGCTAAAACCAACAGCGCTGCTTGGCTTACAATCGCTGGATCCTGTTTCACATTCCTTGTTCTGGAGCCTTCTTTTGAATACCGGACTATTTGTATTGGTATCCATACGAAGCAGGAAAGGAATCCAGGAAATTTATCAGGGAGAAGTTTTTGTGGATGTATTTAAAAAGGAGAATACGATAAAAGAGCGTGCTGTATGGAAAGACAATGCCAGTCTGCCGGCGCTCCGTTCCTTATTGCAAAATTTTACAGGACCCGAAAAAGCAGGAAATTTATTGGAGAAGTATGCACAACAGCACCAGATCTCTTTAGAATCTCCAAAAGCCGATCCCCGGCTGGTAACCTTCACTGAAAAAATTCTGGCCGGTATTATCGGATCCGCATCGGCGCATATTCTTGTTTCAAGAGTTGCCCATGCAGAAGAATTAAGCATGGAGGAAGTAATCAATATGTTGCGTGAATCGCAGGAAATAAGGGAACTAAACAGGCAGCTGATTGAAATGGATGAACTGAAAGACGAATTTCTATATACCGTAACCCATGAACTAAGAACACCGCTTACCTCCATACGTGCCCTTACCGAACTTGTTCACGACAATCAGGACATGCCGCCGGAACAAAAACTTCAATTTCTTTCAGCCGTTATCCGAGAATCAGAACGACTCAGTTTTCTTATTACACAGGTTTTGAATCTGGAGCGATATGAATCCGGGAAGCATGTACTCCAGTATAGTTCGATTCATCTTAATGAGCTAATCAGCAAAGTAATGGAAGCTGTTCTGCCTTTGTCCCGAGAAAAGAATCTGACAATAAAACCAACTTATTCATCTCCTGAAATAATAGTTGATTGCGACCCTCATCTCATTCATCAGGTTTTGTATAATCTTCTTACCAATGCAATAAAATTTTCACCTAAAAACGGATTAATAAGTCTGTCTGCAAAAAAAGAGGATCAGCTAATTTCAGTAACTATAACAGATGAGGGAAAAGGCATTCCGCCTGAATCAATTGATCTGATCTTCGATAAATTTTATCAGGCACCCAATCAGACCTTAACCAAACCTGAGGGAAGCGGACTAGGACTGGCTATATCCAGAAAAATCATCGAACTCCATAATGGAAAGATCCATGCATCCAATGGAACAAAAGGAGGTGCCCGCTTTATCTTTACCTTACCAATAGTGGCAAATTTTAATTCAAATGGCAGCTAAAAAAATATTGGTCGTGGACGACGATCCCTATATCCTGATGTCGCTCGAATTTCTGATGCAGAAAAACGGATATGAAGTGATTGTTGCCCGAAATGGCAGGGAAGCACTTGATCTGGTAAATGAAGAAAAGCCCGAGCTCGTAATACTGGATATCATGATGCCGGATGTTGACGGTTTTGCCATTTGCAAGGTTATCAAAGAGGATCCGGTTTTAAAAAACATAATAATTGTATTCCTGAGTGCAAAAACCAGGGAATCTGATCAGAAAAAAGGCATTGAATTGGGTGCTGCTCTGTATGTTTTCAAGCCTTTTTCAACCAGAACACTTATTAAAGAAATAAATCAATTATTAGAATAAGCCTTTGTTAAATGAGTTAACAATTGTCTAACTTTCACTGGATAACTGTAATTTCGACGGCCATGAAAAATTCATTTATAGCAGGCGGACCGAATCTATTCGGTTGGAAAAAGCTGGTTACCGGCGTTACCCTGCTATTTATGGTTTTGATGGGTACTACACTTATCATGTTGCCACTGGTTTCCAAACAGAATAAAGCATGTGTGCTGAATACAGTTGAAGAAGAAGCCGGCAGTAATAATCCGCTTAATGAAGAACATAAAAGCGGAAAACCGTATTCAATTTCCATCATAGATTATACAACCTTATTGGGCAAGCTGGATGCGGAAGATATTCGCCGGCTTATACCGGTTTCTGAAAATATACCGGATGATCAGCATAGCCAGACATTGATCCAGCCTCCGGACCGGGCCTGATTCTTCATTTACTAATTATTATTTTTTTCCGCCACCCTTCCTTTTGAAGACTGGCTACCCATTTCTTTTTTGAATCAATCAACCTGTATGTCCAAACGTGTACAAAATCCGTTTGGGAATCTGGCTTCAGATATCCCATCCTCTATAGTTGTATTTCTTGTAGCTCTTCCTCTTTGTTTAGGTATTGCCCTGGGCTCCAATGCCCCCTTATTTTCGGGTCTTATCGCCGGAGTTGTTGGAGGCATTGTTATTGGCGCCCTAAGCGGATCTCAATTGAGTGTAAGTGGTCCGGCCGCCGGACTAACCGCCATTGTAGTGGCCGCGCTAACCAAGCTACCCAGCTTCGAAGCCTTCCTTGTAAGTGTGGTTATTGCCGGCGTTTTGCAATTGATCCTGGGTTATTTGAAAGCCGGCATTCTGGGAGATTATATTCCCGGCTCGGTAATCAAAGCCATGCTGGCTGCTATCGGCCTTATTCTGATCCTCAAACAATTACCCCACCTGATTGGTTATGATGCCGATTTCGAAGGAGATGAGAGCTTTATACAACCAGACGGATCCAATACCTTTTCGGGCATCTTCAAATCATTGAATTACATAGTTCCTGGTGCTGCAATTATTGGCCTATTGTCTTTAGGAATTCAAATTGTTTGGGAAAAATTTGTGGTTAAACAGGCTAAGTTTTTGCAATTGGTGCCAGCACCGCTGGTAGTAGTTTTGGTTGCTGTAGGTATTAGTCAGTTTTTTATCGCATCCAATTCATCCCTTGCACTACCTGCACATGCATTGGTAAATATTCCCAAAGCTGAAAACGTGCAGGAGTTCTTTACCTTTTTTCAGTTTCCGGATTTTAGTCACCTTACCAACGTAAATGTTTGGATTGTTGCATTTACGATCGCTATTGTAGCCAGTCTGGAAACCCTGTTGAATATTGAAGCATCTGATGAACTGGACCCATATCAGCGAATTACCCCAACCAACAGAGAGTTGAAAGCACAGGGAATTGGCAATCTTTTATCGGGCCTTATTGGTGGATTGCCGGTTACATCCGTAATTGTACGGACATCTGCCAACGTAAACGCAGGGGCAAAAACAAAAATGTCGGCTATCCTGCATGGTATTTTATTGCTGCTTTGCGTTGCTTTAATTCCCTCCATGTTGAACCTGATTCCCCTGCCTGCATTGGCTGCGGTTTTGATTTTCACAGGTTTTAAACTGGCAAAACCATCCATCTTCAAAAAATTCTATACCAAAGGCTGGGATCAGTTTGTTCCTTTTGTAGTTACAATAATAGCCATCCTGCTTACTGACTTGTTGAAAGGAATTATGGTAGGTTGCGTAGTGGGCTTATTTTTCGTTTTAAGAAGCAATTTCAGATCCGCTGTTTTTATAGTAAATGATGAAAAAAATTACCTGTTCCGATTGAGAAAAGATGTATCCTTTCTCAACAAACCAATTATCAAACGAAATCTTGCCAAAGTACCCGATGATTCTTATGTGCTGATTGACGCCACCAGAGCCGATTTTCTGGATAAAGATGTAATTGAAGTGATTGAAGACTTTATGATCAGCGCGCCACTCAAGAACATCCGGGTTGAACTTAAAAAAAGTGCCAACAAAGCACAGGGATTTAATAATAATAACGAAAACCAATAATGCTAGTGCATATGAAACAGTACGAACGTTTATTACTCGAAAACAAAGCCTGGGCAGCCGAAGCTGTAGAAGAAGACAAAGATTTTTTTAATCGTCTGGCCAATATCCAGAAACCTGATTTTTTGTGGATCGGCTGCAGCGACAGCCGGGTACCGGCCAATGAAATCACCAACACCCAGCCGGGAGAAATCTTTGTTCACCGGAATATAGCCAATATGGTAGTGCATACGGATCTTAACCTATTAAGTGTGTTGGAATATGCCGTAGTTCACCTGAAGGTGAAACATGTGATTGTTTGTGGTCATTATGGTTGCGGTGGTGTAAAGGCCGCTATGACCAACCATAATTTTGGCATCATCAATAAATGGCTCAGAAATATTAAGGATGTATACCGCATTCACAGAGATGAAATTGATGCCATTGGTGATGAAGAAAAAAGAACCGATCGCATGGTTGAACTGAATGTTATTGAAGGCGTAATGAATCTGGCCAAAACTTCCATCATCCAGAAAGCATGGAAATACAACCAGGCTCCCCACCTCCATGGTTGGGTGTATGGACTAAAAGACGGAATAATCAATCCGGTTTTTGAAATGCCGGCCAATACCCGAATTGAAGACATCTACGAGTATGATGACCTATAATTCAGTAGGTTTGTTGAACTATGTCAATCCAGGTTCAATCCTTACAAAAATTATACGGCCAGCAGAAAGCCGTTAATAATATCAGTTTTTCCGTAAACAAAGGAGAAATAGTTGGATTTCTCGGCCCTAATGGTGCCGGGAAATCCACTACTATGAAAATCCTGACAGGCTTTCTTCAACCCGATGCAGGAAAAGCATTCATTTCCGGGCTGGATGTATCTCAAAACCCTTTAGCCACCAAGGCCAAAATCGGGTACCTGCCAGAATCCAACCCGCTTTATTATGATATGTATGTTCGGGAATACCTGCAATTCATGGCAGAAGTCCATGGAGTTCCCCACAAAAAAGAAAGAATTGAAGCTGTTATTACACAGGTTGGATTGACCCCCGAAAGTCACAAAAAAATTGCGCAACTTTCCAAAGGCTATAAACAGCGGGTGGGCCTGGCTGCTGCTTTAATTCACGATCCGGAAGTTCTGATTCTGGACGAACCAACAACCGGACTGGATCCGAATCAGATTATTGAAATCAGGGAGGTAATCCGTTCACTTGGCGCAAATAAAACCATCCTTTTTTCAACCCATATCCTGCAGGAAGTGGAAGCTGTTTGCAGCAGGGTTATCATTATCAATAAAGGGGAACTGATAGCCGATAACAGCCTTTCTGAATTACAGGCAAACCACAGCAAACCAGTTATCCGTGTGCAATTCAAAGAAACACTGGAAACGCAGTGGATTGAAAGAGCCGTTCCAGGTCTGCAAAGTCTCAGAAAAATCAGTAGTACGGAATGGGAGTTGGAAGCTGCCGATCCCGCTGAAGCAAAAAAACAATTGCTGGCACTGAGTGTGGCACAGAATCTGAATATTGTTTCTCTTCAAAGCAGCGACCAAAGCCTGGAAGACGTGTTCCGATCTTTGACCAATAACCAAAATTCTGCCAGCTGAAACTCATCGTTGATTTAGGGGCCAATACGGGTAAAAACCTTCCCTACTATCTGTCGAAAGCAGAAAAAGTAGTTGCTGTAGAAGCTAACCCTGCACTGGCAGCCAGTCTAATGAAAGAGTTTGCCACACAAATTGAGTCCGGTAAGCTTCATATTGAAAACAAGTGTATTACTTCTTCGGATTTTCGGAACCAATCGGTGGATTTTTATATTCACCGCTATCATTCCGGATTAAGCCGTTTTCCGGCTCCGGATAAGCATACCGGCGATTTTAAAAAAATTCAAATTCCCGCCTGTTCTTACCCGGATTTAACTGAAAAATATGGTAAGCCTGATATGGTCAAAATCGATCTGGAAGGTGCAGATCTCCTGATTTTGAATTCGATTCTGGCATCCAACCAGATTCCCGACTACATAAGTGTTGAAAACTGGGGGCTCCCTGTTTTAACTGCTTTATTGGAAAAAAAAATTTTCAGTTCATTTAACCTGGTTTCGTTTTATAATTTCAAATCCATTTATGGATATTCTGGTATCGATACAGCCGGGCCATTTGGTGCTGACATTAAAAGTCCCTGGTTAAACCAAAGCCATATCCTGGATTTATATCACCAGATCCCGGATCCCTGGTTTGATATTCATGCCAGCGTTACCCCCTATCCTATGGGAAAAATCGATCTCGCCTACTACAAAAAAACCTTCAACTTGCTTCTTTGGCTAAAATCCCTTCTTCCCCACCAGCTTAAATCAAGGATAAAGGATTTAACCGGCTTCTCCCGCTAACTAACTTCTCACTTCTAACTTCTCACTTCTAACTTATCTTTGCGTGATGATGCACAAAGAGGAACTTCTACCTGAGGTAGTTATAAAATTCGCCGGTGATAGTGGCGATGGCATGCAGTTAACCGGAACCCAGTTTACGAATAATACCGCCATGCTGGGCATTGACCTGGCTACCTTCCCCGATTTCCCGGCAGAAATCAGAGCCCCTCAAGGCACTATTCCCGGTGTCAGTGGTTATCAGTTACGCTTTTCCAGTGAGCCTGTTTTTACACCCGGTGATGAATGTGATGTGCTGGTGGCGATGAATGCCGCTGCCTTGAAAACCAATCTTAAAGCATTAAAAAAAGGCGGGAAAATCATCATAAATACGGATGGATTTGACCCCAAAAATCTTCGTCTGGCCAATTATCCGGATGGCGTAAATCCAATTGAGGACGACAGTCTTACCAATTTCGAGGTCATTAAAATGGATATTACCAAAATGACCCGGGAAGCACTTAAAGAATTTACTTTGGGCACTAAAGAGAAAGACCGTGCCAAAAACATGTTTGTACTCGGTTTCCTTTACTGGATGTACAATCGGGATATGGAAAGCAGTATCCAGTTCCTGACGGATAAATTCGGCAAAAAACCCGATCTGCTCAATAGTAATATCAAAGCCCTTCAGGCCGGTTATAATTATGGGGATACCACCGAAACATTTACCACCCGTTATAAAGTTGACAAAGCAAGAATAGAAGCAGGCACCTACCGAAATATAATGGGTAACCAGGCCCTGGCATATGGATTGATCGCCGCTTCACAAAAATCCGGGCTCCCCATATTTCTGGGAACCTATCCAATTACACCCGCTTCTGATATTTTACATGAATTAAGCCGTTATAAGACTTTTGGTATCCGAACTTTCCAGGCCGAAGACGAAATTGCAGGAATCACATCAGCTATTGGTGCCGCTTATGGAGGATCACTTGGGGTAACAACCACCTCGGGGCCGGGAATGGCGCTTAAAACAGAAGCCATGGGGCTTGCTGTGATGCTTGAAATTCCTTTACTGATTATCAATATTCAAAGAGGCGGACCTTCAACCGGATTGCCGACAAAAACGGAACAGAGCGATCTGCTGCAGGCCTATTATGGACGGAATGGTGAATGTCCTATGCCCGTAATCTCCGCCTCCACTCCCAGTGATTGTTTCGCTGCAGTATATGAAGCTGTTCGGATTTCCGTACAACATATGACCCCTGTAATATTTCTCAGTGATGGTTATATAGCCAATGGTGCCGAACCCTGGAAATTTCCTACCAGCGACCAACTGGCACCCATCGAAACCAGTTTCAAAAAGGAACTAGGACATGGAGAAGAAAAATTTATGCCCTACCTGCGCGATGAAAAATTGGTTCGTCCATGGGCAATCCCAGGTACACCCGGACTGGAGCATCGGGTAGGCGGGCTCGAAAAACAGAACATTACCGGTAATATCAGCTATGATCCGGACAACCACCAGCTGATGGTTAAAATCCGCCAGGAAAAAGTGGATAAAATCGCTGATTATATTCCTGAACAAAAACTCGACAGTGGTCCGGAAAAAGGGAAAGTATTGGTACTCGGCTGGGGATCAACTTACGGTGCCATCAAAAGTGCAGTAAAGGAATTACAGGAAGAAGGCCATGAAATCAGTCATGCACAGCTTCGTTACATACGTCCTTTTCCCAAAAACCTGGGAACTATCCTGAATAATTTTGAGCAGGTCCTGATTCCTGAAATCAATAATGGCCAACTGATAAAAATTATTCGCGATCAATACCTGATTGATGCAAAAGGGTATAACAAAATAATGGGAGTTCCTATTACCAAAACCGAACTACTGGTAAAACTGAGGGAAATGCTGGGACTAACCATTCCTGCTTAAACAATTTTTTGTTGCTGACGGGCAGCCAGTTTCTCCAGTTCAATACTGATTTTATTGATATACTCAAACTGATCGGCAATGGTTTTCAATTCTGAAAACCGTTGCCTTGTACTGGTATCCATTTCACCCCCTGCCAATTCTTTTAACCGCTGTTCCAGTAACTGTTTCAATTCATCCCTGATAACAAAATTCTCTTCTGCACTAAGCAAGCGCGTTTCTCCGGGTAACTGACGTACCATATCAGCTGCACCCTGAAGGTGTCCCAAAGAAGCCTGAACAATTGGCTGAAACTTCTCAGATGCATATCGCTCCGCCATTTTCCGGTAAGAAGATAAAGTGGCAATATGAGAAGCAAGCATATGGTTATTCACCACCATCTGGTGAACCAGCTGAACTTTTTTCTGATGGCGCTTGGGCTCATTTAGCATACGCTGAAAAGCATCTGATAAATTAGCCAGTTTTACGAAGGCTTCCTTCCTGCTCAATTTGTATTCCTCATTTCCCAGCGGTTGATTCAGAAAAAGCCGGCTGATGGCAGCAAAATACCGTGCATTGGCAAGAATTGCTTCTTCCAGCAATTCCTGAATCTGTTCATGTTCCCATTTGGGTGGCACAGCAAAACTGGCAATAAATGCAATGACCGAACCCGCAAATGTATCTATCAGGCGATCTCTTAATACTTCAGAAAAATCGCCCGGCTTAAGAAAATGAAATGCAATCAGAATATAGGCGGTCATGGCCACCACACTGACCATGTATTTTATCCGAACCAAGCTATATGCTATGATCATTCCCACAATCATCACAGCTACCAACAACCGATCGTCACGAATCAGCCAAAGCAACACCACTCCGAGAATAGCCCCGAAAAAAGTACCCGTCAAACGTTCAATATTCCGTTGTTTGGTAAGACTATATGCTGGTTTCAGAATTACCAGAATGGTGAGTAAAATCCAGTATCCATGTCCAAATGGAAAAATCCGGCTCAGAAAAAAACCAGCCAGCAAGGAAAGAGCTACCCGAACTGAATGCCGAAAAATCGTGGAATGGATACTCAGGTTATTGATTAATAATTTAAGATTAAAATCAGAAGGCGAAACAAACTTTGTATAGTCAACCGTTCGGGAAAATGCATCACCAATTTTTTTATCAAAACTGGTATACCGGTGAATCGTCATTATTCGGCTTTGAATATCTTTTACACTATTCAGTACATGGCGCAGACTGATAAAGCCCTCAATATTGCTATCATCCATGGATGCATTTCTGACATCAACAAAATCTGCCTCCAGTTTTTTCAGCAACTCTTCCAGTTCCTCTTTCGGAATGGATACCCTTCCTTCCTGCAAAGCCAGTCCAATTTTTTCCACCTCTTCTGCCAACAAAAGAATTTGCGATTGAAAAGCGGGTAATAATCCTGTTTTATCCATCACCAGATGCATTTGCCGATAGTCCTGTTGGGATGTCATTATTCGCTCAAAGAGATCCACACTATCCAGAAAAATCATCATTAATATGCGGCTCTTATGCGTAGACTCACGAACGATATCACGTGTCTTGAACAGCATTTCCCGAAGCAGGCTCTGTTTATTATGCACCAGCACCTGTTGTTCCAAAACTTCTTTATAATTCTTGTCGTAGTCGACTTTTTCATTATAAAATCCTGCCCTTGTGCGCAGGTAGTCTGCCATCGAAAGAAGAGAATCGCCCAGTGCCTGTTCAATAAGTTTATAGGGGCGAAGGCGATACAATAATAAACTGATGGTCAAATAAAACAGTCCACCTGCAGAAACCAGTAATGCATTACGAACAACCTGCCAGTTATCATAACGTTCATCAATACTGAGAATCATTACCAACAAACCTGCCACACCAATAGCAGCAGCACGAACACCATATACCCCTATGATGGAACAAACAAATCCCATCACGGTTATTAGTCCGGCTAGCAGCAAGGGATATGGCATACAAAAACCGGTTACCAGGGTGGATATAAAAATCAGCAATAATGCTGCAACCATTCCATTTACACGATGATGAATAGGTCCTGTATTATCCGTAATGCCTACACAGAGCGCTCCAAGCCCCAGTGCAATACCAACATCTAAATGACCAAAATAGCTTGCAGTAAGAAGGGGCAGCATAACACCGGCTGTTGTCCGGACGCCCTCCGAAACATAATAACTGCTACTATATTTTTTATATTCCCGGATATATTCAATCATATTTTCCAGGTTATTTCATGCCGATAAAACTTGCAATACCAAAAGCAAGAACCGCCAATACAAGGCCGAACATGAATACATTGTATGAGATGCGAAGAAAATGATATTTCTTTGCGAGCACCTTCCCCAGATAATAAATATCCTTAATCATACTATCGTATAAATATTCACTGTCGTTCATCATTTCTTTCATACCCCATTCATAGTCCTTCAAATCCATATTGAAAAAATTACCAAAAAACAGCAGGTTGACTTTTTTCAGACGGATATCTTCTTCACTGAAAATGCCACTGTTTACGTTTGGACGCGTTGCTCTGATGGCAAAGATGACAGCGGTTAAACAAACCAGGGCCAGTATAGCAGTCGGCAATATGAACTGCGGATAATATTGCAGCTTGCCTAATAAAACAGAAACCAGTATCGACAAAACAATGGTGTTCACCGAAATCATGATATTGGCTTTCGTATCGGCCATCTGACTCAGGCTTACATGATTTTCACTCATGATCCTGAACATGGTAGCAATGCCCCGCTCTGTTCTTGTTTGTGCGGCTTTATCCCGGTTTTTTTTCACCTTCTCTTCACCGACCAATTGCTTTGATTCGTTTACCGGAGCTGGTTTTTCAGCAGAATCCGGAACATCTTCAATTTTACCCACTGGTGTTTCAATTACAGTTCCTTTGGATGCAGCATCTTTTTCCAGCAGGGCTCGCAAATGGGCCTGCTTAACCGGCTCAAAATGCTGGCGGGCAAATGGGGTAAAATATCGATGCCCCTGCAGGAAATTTATATTGGTCCTTCTCCAGGCTTTTTTCCCGATATCTTTATTAAATACGGAATTGATCTCCTTTCTCAACAATTTGCTTTCCTCCGCATACTGACCGGAGCCCAGGTGAGACATATCCGCATCACACAGGATTTCCTCGATTAATGTAACTGGTGATTGCGGCATGCTTGTGGCCAAAATACAGGCTTTTACCTTCGAAAGAATAGCCTGATCAACCCCCTGCGATACACAAAAACGTTCCGCAATTTCCGCACTGGCATTCTCATGCCCTTCATAAATCAGGCTGTAACCAGTATCATGAAACCAGGCAGCCAGCAACAGTGCAAAACGATCTTCTTCCGGCAATGACATTGAAGCAGAAATCTGAGTAGCCGCCTCTACCACCTGAAGTGTGTGATGCAGATCATGAAAATAATAATCAGAGGGAACTTTGTCGGCGAAAATCTGCCGGACTGTGTGTGTAGCCTTTTCTATGATGCTGGAAAAATCCTTCATGTAGCTGTTTATAAAACTAAATTAACGCAATTCAAGCATTGAATTCTTAGTCCCACTAACTTGCAGGTATGTTTTCACGGAGAACACAATTATTTATTCTGGCATTGATTGCCATCCCGTTTATTTCCTGCAATCAATTAAACGGAGTCTGTTTTGTACCTGCTTTGGATGGCTATCCAAATCAGCCCGGTTCAACAATCCTGCTAAAAAAACCGCTCAGAGAGATTTCAGGAATCAGCTATCATAACCCCGGCCAACTGGCTGCTGTCAATGACGAACAGGGCAAGCTTTTTATCCTGACAACCTCAAATGGAAAATTCAATACACTTAGTTTTGGCGGAAAAGGCGATTATGAAGACATAACCCGCACTCCGGAAGGCTATTATGTACTTAAGAGTAATGGTAATCTTCACTTACTGGATGGCAGAACCGGCAAGGAAATAACGGTTTACCCACTTCGATTCGGAAAGTTCACAGAATTCGAAAGTGTTTGTTTTGACAGCAAAAAAAACAGACTTCTGTTGATTTGCAAATCATGTGGAAGAAATGAACCGGCTGTTTACGCCTGGGCTTTTAATCTTGACACCCATCAACTGGAAGAGCAGCCCGTTTTTCGGATCGACTGGAAAGAAATCCGTCGGCTGGGCAAAGACGACACCATCGAATTCCTTCCTTCCGCTGCTGAATTTCACCCTGTCACGGGTAAATTGTTTATCTTGTCTTCCACTGCCAAACTACTGCTTCAATGCTCTTCCGAAGGAATTCCGGAATTGGCAACCGGACTAAATCCGGATCTTTTCCAACAACCAGAGGGTCTTTGTTTTAGTCCCAATGGAGATTTATTCATCAGTAATGAAGGCAGACAATCGAAAGCCAGTCTCTTGTTTTTTCCGTACCAGCCAGCACCTGCTGCAATGACCAGATAAAATTGAACTGCATGATTTACCCATTCATCCGATTGCTGCTATTATGGGTTATGCTTTTGATGGGACGGTTTGTCCTGGCGCAATCCGATTCTGTAATAACCGAAATTCTTCTGATCGGTGATGGCGGCGAATTAAATCATAACCGTCATCCGGTACTGGATGCCTTGTTACAAAAAAAATCAGATCAGCAAGCCAGAGTTGCCACCTTGTTTTTCCTGGGTGATAATATTTATCCCTCCGGATTGCCTGATTCAGGGCATCCGGATTTTAAACGGGCCCGTGCGATTCTTGATACACAGTGGAAAGCCGGCTTACAATTGGCTGAGCAGGTGTTTTTTTTACCAGGCAATCATGATTGGGCAAAAGGTCGTTCATATGGTCTGGATCAGGTCAAAAACCAGGGCGATTATATTCGGGACCTTGAAATTCCCAAACTGAATTTTTTACCTGCTGATGGCTGTCCGGGACCGGAAGAAATAAAGCTGAATGAACAGCTTACAGCAGTTATTATGGATAGCCAATGGTGGTTGCAACAAAATGAGAAACCCGGAATCAGCAGTGCTTGTGATTGCAAAAACTCCGATGAAATTCTGTTTCGATTGCAGGAAATAATTTATCGTAATCAGAACAAAACAATTCTCTTTCTTAGCCATCATCCGTTTCTATCCTCGGGTATACATGGGGGGTATTATCAATTCAAACAGCATATATTCCCTCTGACAGAATTCAATCCGGGTTTATACATTCCACTGCCTGTTATTGGCTCAATTTATCCGCTGGTGCGGGGTGGATTCGGGAATATTCAGGACAATAAACATCCACTGTACCAGAGCATGTCCTCTCAGGTAGATTCCATACTTGCCACACATCCTGCAGTTATCAGAATAGCCGGACATGAACACGGGCTTCAGCATATTACCCAAAACGGTCAGCATTATATAGTTAGCGGAGCCGGCTCAAAAGCAACCCGTCATCGAAAATCCATACCCGGGCGCATCAGTTTTTCCACTACCGGCTATGCAAAGTTACAATTTTCAAAATCAGGAACTGTCCGATTGATTTTGATGGAAGCTACCGAAAAAAGCCATAAGGAATTATACAGCCAGGTACTGCCTCTGGACCCCCCTGAACAGGTATCAGTAAGTGGCCATTTCTATCCGAACTGGCCTGACTCTATCCAACTTGCGGCAGCCCCTTACTTTAAAGCAAAATCTTTCAAAAAATGGGCCTTTGGTGCCAATTACAGAAAAGAATGGACCACTCCAATCACGGTTCCCTCAATTTCTATTAGTAAAGTAAACGGTGGCTTAAAGCCTACAAAAAGAGGTGGAGGAATGCAAAGCAGATCGCTTCGATTAGAAGACAGTTCAGGAAGAGAATATGTATTACGCAGTATTGAAAAATATCCCGATAAAACACTACCTGAAGAACTGAGGCAAACCTTTGTAAAAGATGCTATTGTGGATGGCATTTCTGCCTCCTATCCTTATGCAGCATTATCTATACCCAGGCTAACTCAGGCTGCCGGAATTCCGCACACCAATCCATCCATCGTATACTTACCGGATGATCCGGCATTGGGTCCGTATCGGACAGATTTTGGCAAAAAACTCTACCTCTTTGATTCAAGAGAGCCGGATGGAATTCCTAAAACCTATAGCACAGACAAAGTACTGGAAGCAATTCAGAAAGACAATGATAATGTGGTGGATCAGGCTGCCGTGTTAAAGGCGCGGCTACTGGATCTTTTTATAATGGATTTTGACAGGCATGATGATCAGTGGAGATGGGGAAGCTCCTCAAAAAAAGAAGGAAAACTGTACTACCCGATTCCAAGAGATCGGGATCAGGCATTTTTCACCAGTCAGGGTGCTATTCCCTGGCTGATCAGCAGATCCTGGTTACTTCCCAAATTTCAGGGCTTCCGTACCCGGGCACAAAACATCAACACCTTTAATTTTAATGCCCGATACTTTGACCGGAGTTTCCTGAACAGAACAAACCGGGCCGATTGGGAAAAAATAGCACGCGAATTACTGCTTAAATTAAACGACAGTATCATTGATCAGGCTTTGGCCGATCAGCCGAAAGAAATAAAATTGCTGGCTGCAGGCTCAATTGCGGAAACACTGAAAAAAAGAAAAGCCTTTTTGTTGGAAGAAGCGCTTTCTTACCAGGCTTTTTTACATCGATTTATCGACATTCCGGGTTCCAATAAAAAAGACTGGTTTGAGCTGGAATGGAAAAAGAAAGGATTATTAAAGCTTACCATTTACGATATCAATAAAGAAGGCCAACCTTCAGATAAAATCTCCGAACAACAAATTGACCCGGACATCACAAAAGAGCTTCGCTTATACGGACTAAAAGGAAGTGATGTATTTCATATAAGTGGCAAAATGCCTAAAAGATTTACTATCCGGATAATTGGAGGAGAAGGGAATGATAGTCTGATTGCTCAACAAACCGGCAATAACAGATCCCGGCTGAAATGGTATGATGCCAGTTATGAAAAAAACAGTTTAACGGGAGATGGCCCGCTTGTTCAAAAATTCTCCGAACGGGAATCGATTCACAACTATAACCGGAAGGCTTATCATTATAATATAACAGCGCCCCTTGTATTGGCCGCTTACAATCGGGATGATGGCGTATTTCTGGGAGCCGGCATCAAAACTACCCATCACGCATTCCGAAAGCAGCCCTATGCCTACCAGCATCAGTTCAATGCCTATTATGCAGTAGCAACCGGAGCCTATCAATTCCGATATATTTTTGATGCCCCGGTATTTCGGTTTTATGCCAATCTCAAAGCACCCAATAATACCAGAAACTTTTTTGGCTTTGGCAATCAGACCAAATTTATAAAAAACGAGGAGATCAATATTACGTATTACAGGTCCCGGTTCAATTTGTTTGAACTTGCTGCTTTGGCAAAATACCATCCTGTTCCCTCCCTGCAATTAAATGCGGGTCCTATTTTTCAGCATTATTGGATCGATTACGATGACAATGAAGACCGATTTATAACCAAGCCGGAAAGCGGCCTTGACCAGGACCGTTTAAAAATGAAAAAGACCTACCTGGGCTTACAGGTTCAGACGGTGCTGGATACCCGAAATAATACGAATCTTCCCTACCGCGGAGTACATTGGGTTAATACAGGCCGTATTGTTCAGGGGGTAAGCAGTATCGCAGGCTCTTTCAGACAATGGGAATCAGCATTCGGTTACTATATCGGACTGGGTGGCAGTAATAAGGTAGTACTGGCAGGCCGGATTGGCGGTGGTGGCAATTATGGCAATTATGAATTCTTCCAGGCGCAATACCTGGGCGGCAATGAAAGCCTGCGCGGCTACCGGAATTACCGGTTTGCAGGAGATCACCGATTCTTCAACAACCTTGATCTGAGGATCCGACTCACCGAAATCAGGGGATATATATTGCCTGGTACGCTAGGCATGTTACTATTCCAGGATATCGGAAGAGTGTGGTGGAAATCAGAAGACTCCCGCCGCTGGCACCTGGGATACGGCGCTGGCTTGTGGATTGCCCCGGCCAACAGGATCGTTATTGCGGCCTGTTATGGTCAGTCGGACGAAGGCGGACTTCCCTTTATCAGTCTTGGGTTTCAGTTCTGAGCAATTTCTATGACCTCCGGATGGCCTTCCTGATTTTGTTTTTCCGGCATCTCCATATTGATGCTGACACGTAGTGCTTTTAATCCAACCACACCCTGCAGTTCTTCCAATTCCAGCTGTTCAAGATCATGTAATAATAATCGTTGGTTCTGCAGGAATTCAATATAATCGAGGTATTCGGAAGCTTCCTTTGTCTGTGAAAACACAATGGCAAGTTTCCCCGGTTGTGTCAATCGCTCATTGCTTCCTTTAACATGAACCTTATCAATCCTCTTTTTAATGATTTCATATCGAATGTTATAAGCACCGTCCACATCAAATTTCCGTTCAGCTGTACGGAAACTGATGGAGATTGGAATACTATGTGCGAGTATAAGCTGGGTCGTTTTTAAGGGATTACTTAACCGCAATTGTAACTGATGCGCCAGTTGTGCCGCTTTGGTTAGCGTTGTAATCTGCCACATTTTGAGGTTCTTCAAATAAAACGTATCAAAGGGTTTATCCGGTGTAATGGACTGACCGATATACATATTGAAATCAACCCCATCGGTTACAAATCGCTCAAAATAATGGGGATAAATCCGCTGTGCAGCTTCCTGTTCAGCATCTATAAACCTGGATAGTTCCTGGTTGATCAGGGTAATACTTTCTTCAAAATCATGGCGGTGATTTACCCGCAGCTTGATGGAAGGATCAATCTGTTTGAAATAATCATCAATCTTTGGTCCAATAGCCGGCAGAAGAACGCGAAGATGCTCAAATAACTCCACTACTTCATTTCGGAGAAACTGATCGATGAGTACCTCGTCTCCGGAAAACAAAATATTGGAAACATTATAACTGTATTTTTCAATACGGTAGGCAACTTCCTGCAGGAGCGGCATATTGGTTTTTTCCTGTGCTATACGGATTACTTCACCGGCTTGTTTTAATTGCTCCAGTAAATCCAGTTGAATCGCATTATTTCGTTCAATGGATGAATTCCGGATATCAATTGCCCCATACAGTGGAAAAACATGGTCAAATACAATAGGTTCAATTTTAGCCTTTGCACCTTTCGCTTTTAATGCAATAAACTGCAGGGCTGCTTCCGTAAACTTCCACTCAACTGAACTTTGAACTGCTGTAAAATGCTGTTTGATTACTCTATCTACTTCATTATCCAGTGTTTCAGAGGCTTTTTCCATAGCCAATACAAACAAGGGAATAGACTCGGTTGCTTCTACCAGATGCTGATGTTGAATTTTACCGTCCTCTTCATGCACCAGTGAAAGAACGCCGATCAGTTTTCCATTGCTTTTCAATGGAAAAAAGGCGGCGCTTTTATAACCCTGACTGGTAACTTTATCCAACAAAGGATACCGTTCCAACCAAAAGGAATCAATGGATGAAATCAGCAATGGCTGATCCGTTTCTTTGAATAAATCCTGAAATACCTTGCAAATAGATTCTTCACCGGTATTGCTGTTGACCGATTTCAGCAGGAGGCTGTGCTGCGTAAATTGTTCTACCACAATCTGGTGATCATTTACTCTGAAAAATGGAGTAATACCCATCCGTACATTGTGGATTCCCATCAAAGCCTGAAGCTGATTTTCCAGTTGATAGAACACATCTGTATCACCAAAATCATGCTGTTCAAGAAGAATATTTTTGATCGTGTTGATTACTTCCCGATGGGTGACATTTTTAATTCGCACGATGGTAATTCCTTCGAATCTGAATTGATTCAGAGGAAAGAGTTTCTGCAATCTTTCATGATGCAAAACATCTGACACATTGCAACAATGTTCCAAACCGGAAATATCCGGCAGGTCACCTTTTGCATGGACTTTGATAAAGGTAGTATCCAGGTCCAGTTCATAAAAATTGAGCAGTCCAGTTTTTGGATTAGGAACTTTTAAAATACTGGTGACATTTCCATCAATCTTATGTCCATATAATTGGGATAAGATTAATTTATAGGCAGAGGCACATTTTTCATTTTCCAGATGCTGATTGGCTATTTCGACTGGAATTCTGTTCAGGTTTCCCTGTTCATTCAGAAATAATTCTCTGAAACGATTGCTGGAATATATTACATCCTGGCCAAAGGGTATGCCTACACCATAAATATCTTCTTTGTCAGAGTAAGAAACAGGAAAAAGGGTAGCCATTAGCATGTCTACCCACTCTTCATGTTCTTTAAGTAGTGAAATATCTTCGATCGGCTCCAGTAATTCCGGATGCCGCATGATACGATCCAGTAATGTCTGGTATAATTTCCGGGTTCCGGGTCGGCCTTCAGCAGCCGTTCTGGCCCATGCATCTACCAGGGGGGCAAAGGATAATTTGGAATGTATTTCCATTTCCCCAAAAAAATTGGTCTCCATTTTGTTGACCGTTGCGTTAGAGCAAACGGATACAAAGTTAACCAATTCCTAGATTACAGGAATATAGGTATCGTCATACATCCACATCAGCATCGGCTTTTTGCTGTTGTCGATCATATTGCCCAGGCGATCCAGCACTTTTGGCGCAACAGATGGACAACCCTCGCTTTGCCAGATGGGGAAATTGGTTTCAATATCCGGAACCGTACCCATTGCATGTAATACTATATAACGCTTCAGCGCATTGCTATTGGAAGATTCCAATCCATGCAGGCGGTAGGAATGTCCAAAATCACCTTCATAGGATTTTCCTATTTTATAAACCCCCAGCGAACTGCAGTTGCTACCCGGTTTGTTGGAATATTCTTTGTCAAGATTCAGGTTTTCCCTGCCTCTGCCCTGTGCAACCAGCGCACTTTTTTCAATCCGCATGGTTTTGAGATTCACAATAAAAAACCGGTACTTGTTTGATTTTACGCTCATATCAAGCAAAAATGCATACTCATTATTGTACCCGCCCTTATTTGCCATTGCAGCCAGTTTTTTGGCTTTCTGAATTACTTCCGTGCGATCTGCCGATTCATTTCCGATTTCTGGTGAAAATCCATCCCAAAAAGGAGGAATATATTTGTAAAGGCTTGATTTAACTTCAGTTTTACCCCTAAAACTGTAGGTTTTTTCCTTTTTTTCCGCTTTTGTTACCGTTTCGGAAGACAGGGTTCCGGATTCAATTTGCGTATTTTCGGCTGTTTCATTTCCATGAGGGAAACGGTCTTTCTTTGCAACAGTGGTTACCTCTGAATTCTCATTATAAGAGGTGTTAACCGCTGTTTCTTCTGTATTATAGTTGATTACAGTACGACCTGCGCGTTTTGGACTTGCATTTACCAGCACGTCTTCCGGAATTTCTACTTCAGGTTTAGGCTGTTTTGTTTTAACTCTGCGACTCGCATTCTTACTACTGGCCACATAGGGATGAAGATTTTCTAACTCCGCATCCGTTTTAAGGAGATCAGCCAGCATTTCTTCCGATTTTTTCATTACCGGCTCCAGGTCTTTAATATCTTCTTCCTTCCTTAAATTGGTTTTGGCAAGAATAGCTTTTGCCTTTTTGGGATTTTTGCGGACTTCAGCCACTGCCTGTTTGTTAACAATGGCAACTTTGGCGGGAGTTTTAACCTCCAGTCCGGGTATGGCAGCCTGCTCATAATTAAGAACAGATCGGCCAGCTGATAAATCTTCAGTGGATTGTGCTACGGATTTAGAAGTGAATCGAACAAACGGCTGATAAATTGCAATAAGCAATAACAGACAGCCGCTAATTCCAGCTACGTATAGCTTTGTCTTCATAAGGGGTACTTTTTCGTTTTTAACAGAATGCGGATTAATTCTAAAACGAAAAATATTAGCTTTTATGCTTGCCTGCAAGGTAAAAGGGGCTGGAATTGCCCTATAGTAAAGTTACGAACGAGTTTATTTTATTGATTATGAGCAGTTTATATTTTGCAGCTTCGACCAATGGCAAAATATTTTCGACGAATAAACAGTAGTTTTTTATACAGGAATCCCCTTAAAATACCTACTTACCATGAGTAGTTTTGATTAGTTGATTTGCTTGCTGCTTTTTGTAAAACTTACAAATCTCCGTAAGTCCACAGGAATTACACTGTGGGGATCTTGCGGTGCAAACATACCTTCCATGCAAAATCAGCCAGTGATGTGCGATATGAATAAGATCCCGGGGAAGATGTTTGACCAATTGTTTCTCGGCTGCAAGGGGTGTTTTGGCATTATGGGTAAGGCCGAGCCTGGCGGATACCCGAAAAACATGGGTATCAACTGCCATATTTGGTTGAGCATCAACAACCGAGGTAATTACATTAGCTGTTTTTCTCCCAACTCCGGGAAGTTTGACAAGTTCTTCCACCGTCATGGGCACCTGACCATTAAATTGTTCAACCAGCATTTTGCCCAATCCAACCAGGTGCCGGGCTTTATTATTTGGGTAGGAAATACTTTTAATCAGGGTAAAAACTTCTTCTATGGTGGCTGTTGAAAGCGCCTGTGCGTCGGGAAATCGTTCAAAAAGAGCCGGGGTAGTGAGATTGACTCTTTTATCTGTGCATTGGGCAGACAAAACAACGGCCACCAAAAGCTGAAAGGGATTATCATACAATAATTCCGTTTCGGCATTGGGGGCCTGTTGTTGAAAAAAAGCTAATACTTTGGAATACCGTTCTTTAATCGTCATGCGCCAGTTTCCACCGCCTCTCTCGCATAATTCAGAACAGACAATACCACCTCAGTGCGAGGTTCAATTGTTGGCTGATCGAGCAATTGGATGGATTCCTGCAAATCTACTAAACTCTTGCGGAGTTCGTAATCCTGTTGCAGTGCCGCTTCGATTAAAGTGTTTTGTTCGGTGGAAGTTTCTTTGTACAAATAAAGTAGTAAATCTTCCTGTGTAAAGATTGACATAAGCAAACCATTTTTGTCCAGTAAATAAATTACCCGGGGTCCAGTCCGGGATTTCGTCCATATCTAAAACGGGTATTATTAGAAGATTATTGCGATAACCTAAAAATAATTGTACATTTTTTTAGAAAACTTTCTACGAAGGGATAAATCAACAAATTGTAAAATCAGCAATTAGGGTTTTGAAACCTTTTAAGTGGATATAATTAATTAATCTTCAATTATATATACATCCTCATTTGCTTTCTTCATGCGATATCGTTCTCTTGCATACCGCTCCAGCGTTTTGGGATCTTTTTCCAGAAGTTGCAATTCTGCGCGGGTTTCTGCAATCTGCTGCTGGTAATATTCCTTACTTTCTTCCAGATTACGCAATTCTTTTTTGTAGCGAAAATGGGTGGTGATAACATCCCGATCATCAAAAAATACCATCCATACCGCAAACAGTAAAACTGCAAGCAGGTATTTATTTTTCAGGTAAGAAGGAATATGGGATAGTATATTTTGCATTTGTTATGGGTTGGGCGGGTAGTAAACCGGAGCAATCAAAACTGCAACCGAATTACTACCCTTCCTGATAACCCGTATTATTTACCGAATTTAAGATTTTTCGGATACACGGCCGTTTCATTCAGCATTTCTTCAATACGAATAAGCTGGTTGTATTTTGCCATCCGGTCAGAGCGACTTGCAGAACCGGTTTTAATCTGTCCGCAATTCAGTGCAACTGCCAGATCAGCGATGGTGGTATCTTCCGTTTCTCCACTGCGATGACTCATAATAGTATTATAACCATTGTGTTGAGCCAGCGTTACGGCATTGATGGTTTCAGTTATGGTTCCGATTTGATTTACTTTTACCAGCAAACCGTTTGCAATGCTTTTGTCGATACCCTGCTGTAAACGGGTAACATTGGTTACGAAAAGATCATCTCCAACCAGCTGGCATTTGGTGCCAACAGCTTCTGTCAACGCTTTCCAGCCATTCCAGTCATCCTCCGCCATACCATCTTCAATGGAAGCAATAGGGTATTGTTTAACCCAACTCTCCCAGTATTTCACCAGTTGATCCGGACTCATTTTCTTGCCATCGCTCTTATGAAAAATGTATTTTTTGGTTTTGGCATCCCATAATTCGGAATTGGCCGCATCCATAGCAATCATGATTTGAGATCCGGTTTTATAACCAGCTGCAGCAATTGATTCCAGTACTGTTTCAATTGCTTCTTCATTGCTCTGAATATTGGGAGCAAACCCGCCTTCATCACCTACGTTTGTGCTGTATCCTTTTTTCTTCAGAACTGATTTCAGGGTGTGGAAGATTTCAACGCCCCATCGCAGCCCTTCAGAAAAACTGGAAGCGCCAACCGGCATTACCATGAATTCCTGGAAATCGATTTTATTATCAGCATGTGCACCACCATTTAAGATATTCATCATAGGAACCGGCAATGTTTTGGCATTGGTTCCACCGATATAACGGTATAAGGGCAATCCGGCTTCAATTGCTGCGGCTTTTGAAGCAGCCATGGAAACAGCCAGTAAGGCGTTTGCACCTAGCTTTCCTTTATTAGGTGTACCATCCAGCTGAATCATGAGGTTATCAATACCTGCCTGGTCAGAAACATCCCATCCCAATAATTTTTCAGCAATAATGGTGTTTACATTTTTAACTGCTTTCAACACACCTTTTCCCACATATTTTTTCTTGTCATTATCCCGCAGTTCAACCGCCTCGTGGATACCGGTACTGGCTCCGCTTGGAACTGCGGCACGACCCAGAGCGCCTTCATCCGTTATAAGATCAACTTCAATAGTGGGATTTCCACGGCTGTCTAAAATCTGCCGGGCATGTACTTCGGAAATGTAACTCATTGTTTTTGCTTGTTTGATTTTGAGATGAATGTGTGCACAGCAAGCGGTCACAAATGTAAGGAAAAGTAAAAAGTAGAAAGTAAAAAGTAAAAAATGCAACACTCCCCTATTCACTCATTCACTATTCACTCATTCACTCATTCACTACCCTGCATTGCCTTATAAATTATGTCCTGCACCTTGGGCCGTACGCTCATTCTCAAAAACTTATTGGGATCTCCGTTATTCACCACCCGGTTACTGAGAAAAATATAGGTCAGGTTGTATTTTGGGTCAATCCATACACAGGTTCCGGTAAAGCCGGTATGGCCAAAGGTTTCAGCGGAAACATAACTGGCAGGATAGGGTTCTTTCCGGATGGCATTATCCCGCTCCGGTTTATCAAAACCAAGGGCCCGGCGACTGATGCCGCTAGCATATACAGTAAATAAATCAACTGTAGATGGTTTGAAAAAAGTTTTACCATCAATGGATCCTTTATTCAGCAGTAACTGAGACAGAACAGCCAAATCATAACTTGTGCTGAACAAACCTGCATGTCCGGCTATTCCGCCAAACATCGCAGCTCCCGGATCATGCACATCTCCCTGGAGACGCTGTTTGCGGAATATGGCTTCCTGTTCGGTAGGTGCCATATAGTTGGCAGGAAAATGATTACGGGGTAAAAAACCAGTGTATTGTAATCCCAACGGCTCATAAAACGTCTTACGGGTATATTCATCCAGGCTCATACCAGAGATTGCTTCCACTATTTTTCCCAGAAAAATAAAATCATTGTCGCTGTAAATGTATTTGCCAGACGGACCTAATTCGCTCTTCAGTATGCGTTTGTAGAGGGTATCCGTAAAATCCTTCCGCATAAACATATGTTCCGCTACACGAATATTAAATAGGGTATCGGGCTTGTTTGAATAGATGGATCCATCCGGACTTCCATCGGCCGGATCAATTGTTTCCCGATAAAACGGGATAAATGATTTTAGTCCGGCCTCATGCAGCAAAACATCCTTGATTACCAGCTTTGCCTTATCGGATCCTTTGGTCCAGCTGATATAATCACCAATGGTTTTGTTGATATCCAGTTTCCCTTCATCAAAGAGTTTCATAACCGAGAGAGTAGTAGCCATCACTTTGGTAACGGATGCCATATCAAAGATGGTTTCACAATACATGGGCGTGGAATCGGTATAGGTATATGTACCGAAGGCGCGCTCATAGGCAATTTTTCCATCTCTCGCCACTAATACCACGCAACCCGGAATGGCCTGTTGTTTGATAGCATCCAGGCAAACCGAATCAATTTTTGCCAGTTGCTGATAATCGAAACCCAGCTTGCCAGCCCATGTTTCAGGTAATAATCGCGTCGAAACCAGGCCGGTTCCGGAAGGAATTTCCGGACAAACAGATACCGGCAACTTCCCCTTTGGACTGATCCGGCCATTGATCAGGTCAGCTGCTGTTTCCTGGGTTATGGGGTCATCGTCGTATGCTGCCAGTAATACCTGACTGTTACAGGAATTCGTGATGGCATAGGGGTTACCAAAAAATACAGTAATAGTAGGCAGGTTATCTTTCAAATGTCCGAGCAGATGGAGCCCGGCAGCATTCAGACCAAAATTTCTGGCGGGGGTCCGGCTATAGGAATGAATGCCTGCAATCACCACATCATATTGTCCTATCATGTACTGGATGAGGGCATTGGCGGCATTTTCATCCAGGCGATTACTGAAGAAATAAGTATGCGCTCCATAATCTTTCCGCATCCGGTCTGCCATTGCATTATTTTCACTCGTTCCAATTGCCACATAGGCTACCCGGCGGTTGGTACCCGGTTGCAGTGGAAATATTGCGCGATTTTCATTGCGGACCAGGGTTATTGCCTCCTCCGCCACTCTTCGGCGGAGGGCGGGAATATTCTTATTCAGGTCATTTGTAAGGTTATGAAGTTCAATCGGTGATAGATTCGCCAGTCCATATTCATATTTAGCCTGTAAAACCTTTTTCACTTTTTCATTGATACTGGCCCATGTGAGCTGTTTTTTCCGGATCGCTTTTTTGACGGCGGCAATACCTCCCGGGATATCACCAGGCAGACAAAGCATATCATTTCCTGCGATAAGAGATTGTGCAGAGGCTTCTCCATCGGGATAATAATTGGCAATTCCCTTCATTTCAAGGGCATCGGTAAATGTCAGTCCTTTAAAACCAAGTTCATTTCTTAGGAGCTGGTTTACATGTTTGGCAGAAACGGAACTGGGGCGATTTTTTGCATCATCGATGGCAGGAACCGCCAGATGACCAACCATTACACTGGCAACACCCGCATTGATCAGCTCCCGAAAGGGATAGAGTTCCATAGAGTCCAATTCCTGTCTTGTTTTTCCAATCAGTGGCAAATCATAGTGTGAATCCACCGCAACATCTCCATGTCCGGGGAAATGTTTGGCACAGGCCATTACACCGTTATCCTGCATTCCTTTCATATATTGAATACCCAATTCCGCCACCTTATATTTGTTTTCACCGGCGGAACGCTCTCCGATAACCGGATTGGCCGGATTATTATTAATATCCACTACCGGGGCATAATTCACCTGAATTCCTACCCTGCGGCATTGCTCAGCCACGGCTTTTCCATAATCATACATAAGGGTTGGATCGGTGGTTGCACCCAGCATTACCTGACGTGGCAGGCTCTGAACACTGTCGAATCGCATGCCGAGTCCCCATTCACCATCTACCGTTACCAGTAAGGGTGTTTGAGCTGTCTTTTGGAAATTATTAATTCTTAATGCATGCTGTACTGGTCCGCCCTGGAATACACAAATGCCTCCGATATTGTATTTCCGGATGGCTTCCTCCACTTCTTTGTCAAAGAAAATCGGGACACCGTTTTTCATTCCTGAACTACGGATAATCATCAACTGGGCAATTTTCTGATCGTTCGTCAGGGTTTTGAAAACACTGTCCACCCATTGATTTGCCCCTAAAGCGGATTTTTTTTGCGCGGAAAGGCTGGTGGCTGCCAGCATCACTCCTGCCAATAACCAAGTCTGTTTCATTTGCCTAAGTTATTGAAAAATACCGCACAATTCAGCAAATTCCCGCAGCTTTCACCCGCCGGGTGGCACCCGACCGGTAGTACCGGTCGGGTGCCACCCGGCGGGTGAAAGGGGATTATTCCCGTTCGAGCAGGAAGGTGACGGGCTGTTTGAAATAACAGTGGACAGTTTTACCATTTTGGATGGCGGGTGACCATTTCCCGCTTGCCTCAATCACGCGACGGGCTTCTTCGCCCAGGCCATTACCCGGATCTTTGATTATTTGAATATCTGAAATGGAACTATCTGCTTTTACAATAAATCCAATGATAGCCGTGCCGGATGTTTCTTTATCTATTGCCTCCTGTGGATAATGTAAAGTGGTGTTTAGAAATTTCTGCCAGGCTTCCTTCCCACCGGGAAAAGCAGGCATAACTTCTGCTTGGGTGAACGTCTTTTCAATTTCTTTACGATTATGTTCGCCTGGAGAGCCGGTTTTTGGACCATCAACAAAATGTACCAATATATCATATTGATCAGGAGCCCCGGTACGGGCTTTATAACCCGCTGCAACCCGCTTCACTTCCGTTTTTAATGAGTGGTTATTTAATCTCCCGCCACCCGGTTGGTAGCCAACCACTACTAAAGAAATATAACCGGATTGTAACGCGGTTTCATCTCCATGGAAGCTGATGGATTCAAAGCTGCCATCGCTCTTTAATTTTACTGTAGCAGCCACCTTATCTGAACCGGAGCCTGCCACAGCAGTAGAAGGAACCTTTAAATTGGACTGAAAATGCCGGGCCAAAGCGGTCCTCCAGCCGGTATCTTGTTGTAGAAACTGATTATCCATTGTTTCAAGTACAACCATTCCGTTTTTTTTCTGGTGTTCTGCGAATAACACAGCTGATTCCAATAATTTTCGGGCAATTTTTTCCTGATTGGCTTCCTGGCGGATAAAATTCAGGTCTTCCTGATGTAGGATGGAGCCACATTCGATCAAAATAGACGGACAATTCACCTGATCCAAAACCCAGATCCCGCTGTTTTTCCGTTCCCGAATTTCATTTACATTGACCACCACACCAAGCTGATGCTGGAAAATCTGGGCCGCATCCCGGGATTCTTTTTTATCCGGATTGGGACTTATTTCTCTGGGAACATAAATATTGAACCCATTATTTTTAGGCACAACCCCATCAATATGAAGTGAAATAAACAAGGTTGGTTTTATTTTTCGTGCCAGCTCGGCCCTCCAACGGGCGGCTTCATTCGGATCCGTTAATCCGTTGGGCAGCTCTTCACCTGTTCGGGTAAGCACCACTTCTACATTATACGCTTCAGCGAGAGCAGCTGTTTTTTTGGCCAGTTGCAATGCCAGTAACTGTTCCGTTATTCCATCAGCCGATTTAACCCCTGGATCTTTTCCGCCATGACCGGCATCCACTACAATTGTTATACGTTTCTTAGCCATGAGTTGGTTGCCTGATTTTCTGGCTACGAATGCCAGCAAAAACAGGGAGGTTCCAATTACCAGCGGCAGCGCCATTAACCGGCTCCAATAACTTGTTTTTTTAAATTGAATGTTAGTAAGCATATGGATTCTTCGTTTAAGTTGATGTTGAAAAAAATGATGGGAAAGAGTGAACTGCCTGGCCCGAATACTTCTTTCCAGCAATACCTCCGCATATTCCAACTGCTCTCCTGTTCCGGCCGCGTGTTGATCCGCCAGGTATTCGTGAATGGTTCTTAATTCATTTCTAATCAGGTAGTAAAATGGATTGAACCAGCACAGAATAATAGCCAGATTTGTAAATAGACTATCCAGACTATGGTACTGCCGGATATGAAACAACTCGTGCCGGAAGATCTGCTGGCCGGCTCTGCTGTGCAATTCAATCTGATCATTCCAGAAAATTGACCGGAAAAAAGAAAATGGAGTTCCCTGCTCTTTGGTATGGTAGATCTGTATATCGTCCAGTTGTTCTCCTTCGTATTGTTTTCGCATTCGTTCAATGCTTCGGATGGCTTTTACCAGGGTAACCGTTCCTGCCGAGATTCCAATGAGATAAACCAGCCAAAGCAGTTGCGACCAATTAAAAGAACGGTTCCCGGCTAGAAATCCGGCTTCCTCCCCCTCTCCATATACGGTAATCACCTCCATTGTACGTATAACCGTACGGTCAATGGCCCCGCCCCCTGGAATTGGCAGAATTATTTGCAGAAACGGAAGAACCAGTGACAATACCAACACACTCAGCAGATAATACCGGTTGTATTGGTGAAACCGATGATCTCTCAGAAACAACCAATAGTAGGCAAGAAGAATACCGGAACAGATCAGCATCTTGGTTATCGTGATCAATAAAAAGGACATAACCTATTTTTTTGATGAACGAATTTGTTGTAATAAGGCTTCCAGCTCCTCGATCGAGATCTTTTCATCTTTTACAAACTGGCTTACCAGATTGGAGGCAGATCCCTCAAAATACCCTTTGACAAGCTGCTGAACGGAGCGTTTGCCATAGTCTGCTTTACTGACCAGGGGGCTGTAAAGATTATTCCGCCCCTGTTGAATGGCCTGGACAAATCCCTTTTCCATCAGGATTTTCAGAATAGTGGCAATGGTATTGGAATGTGGCCTGGGTTCGGCAGTGGCTTCCATTATATCTTTGAGAAAACCCTGTCCGATACTCCACAAGGCCTGCATTACTTCCTCTTCCGCTTTAGTCAATCCTTTCATATAACTAACAATTTAGTTACACCAAACTAAAACTATTTATTTAGTTATACAAATTATTTTTTTCACCGGTCGGGTGGCACCCGACCGGTGAACTTAGAGACCGAAGGAGCGCGAAAGGTAATCCTGGTTGAATTCAATGAAGGTAGGGCGACCGGTAGCGGTGATATTGGGTTGCGCGCAACGGAGCAGGTCATCGGAGAGCCGGCGCATCTCAGATTGCGTAAGCCCGGTGCCCGATTTGATAGCATGCTGAGTAGCCAGGGAACGGATCAATTTTTCCCGGCGGGAAAATTTTACATCGCTGCTGAAATGTTTGTATTGGTCGAGCAATCGCTCAATAGCAGCTTTCTCATTACCCTGTACTATATCAGCGGGACTCCCCTGTATAACAAAACTATTGTTTCCAAAAGGTTCGATCTGGTAACCCAGCAATACCATATCCTCCAGCAATTCTGAAAGCAGGGCAGCATCTGCCGGAACCAGCTCCAATGAAACCGGAAACAGGCTCTGTTGGGATGCCATCGATTTACCAACCAATGCAGCAGCGTATCGTTCATATAAAACCCGCTCATGGGCAAACTGCTGGTGAATCAATAAAAAACCCTGGGTAGTTGGTGCAATAATATATTGTAACTGAATTTGCAATAATTCTCCGTGTTCCAGCAATTGCCATTTCTTGCGGGGCTTTTCCCAATCAAAATACAAATCATCCTCCTCATTATTCAATTTACCGGCAAGACCAGAACCGGCAACCGGTTGCTCAAAAAACGCTTTCCAGGAAGGAATACCTTTAGCCGACTTCTCACCGGATCCAGCAGAAAAGTCAGGGTTTTCAGCGGGAATTGAACCGCCAATTCCAGAATACCCTCCTTTTTCAATCAGGTGTGCCTGATTCGATTTGGAAAAGGACTGAAACAAGCCTGAATTACTGGCAGCAGTACGCTGATCATGCGTAAAAGGCTTGGCAACGGCATCCGATTGCTGAATACCTGCATCAATATCGAATTCCAGGGTTGGCGTTATGCTGAATTGTGCCAGGGCATGCTTAACCGCCGCCTGAACAAAGGCATACACGATTTTTTCATCCTCAAATTTGATCTCCTGCTTGGTTGGATGCACATTCACATCAATCTGTTCCGGATTGAGATCAATAAACAATACATATAATGGAAAACTATCTGCCGGGATAAGGTCCTGAAAGGCTTGCATCACGGCATGGTGCAGGTACCCGCTGCGGATAAATCGGTTATTGACAAAAAAATACTGATCGCCGCGCGTTTTTCTGGCAGCATCCGGCTTACCAATGAAACCCTGGATATTCAGGTAATCTGTTTGTTCCTGAACCGGAACCATCTTTGCATTGTAGGCATTTCCCAACAACTGCACAATCCGTTGTTTCAGGGATCCCTTATCCAGGTGAAAAACCTGCTGCCCGTTATGGGTCAAAGAAAAAAACACCTGCGGAAAGGCCATGGCCACCCGAATAAATTCATCAATGATATGCCTCATTTCTGAAGCATTACTTTTGAGGAAGTTGCGGCGAGCAGGAACATTAAAAAACAGGTTCTTCATTGCAATACTGGTTCCCAACGCCGTAGCACAAGGCTCCTGCCGAACCACCACACTATTTTCTATTTCGATATAGGTGCCCAGTTCGTCTTCAGGACGCCGGGTTTTGAGTTCAACCTGGGCTACCGCAGCAACGGATGCCAGTGCTTCTCCGCGGAAACCCATAGTATTGATATGAAACAAATCGTCGATCTGACGAATTTTGGAGGTGGCGTGCCGTTCAAAACAGAGACGGGCATCGGTCTCGTTCATACCCTTGCCATTATCTATTACCTGAATCAGTGATTTACCGGCTTCATTTACCAACAGACGAATTTCAGTTGCCCCGGCATCCACGGCATTTTCCAACAATTCTTTCACTGCACTTGCCGGACGTTGAATCACTTCACCTGCCGCGATCTGGTTGGCTATATGATCGGGCAATAATTGTATGGTATCAGCCAATGGTCACTCTCCTTTCGGCAAAGATAGCACCTGCGCTTAATTCATTTCCCATAGTTTTTGCAGGAAGGCTTCCACTGATCTTCTGACCTTAACAGCACTGGTCTGGTGATTATTCACCAGAACGGAAAACAACAGATTGGTGCCTTTTTTTGTAGTCAGGTATCCACTAATGGCAACATGTCCGCTTAATGTTCCTGTTTTAGCGTGAATGGCGCCTGCCATGCCGGTATAATAATTGGAAAGGGTGCCCTGATCCGAGCCTGGCAGAATACTGAATACCCGTTCTCTTCCCATTTCCTTTTCCATTTTTTCCAACAGCCAGATAAAATCCTGTGGAGTAAATAAATTATACCTGCTTAAACCCGATCCATCTACCCATTTAGGAGGATCCGGCAATCCCTTTAAGGAAGATTTTAAAAGCGTATCAATTATTTTATATGTATTCATCCAGCCAAATTCTTTCTGTGCAGCCATCAGTAAAACCTGCTCGGCAAAAAAATTATCACTGCGATACATCATTGTTTTTAGTACACTATCACGTAATTGGGAATAGATAATTTTATCTGCCTTGCGGGTATTTTCAACAGGCACCAGCAAAATCGATCTGCCAATAGTATCACGTAATAAATCAAGGGCCGAAAAAACGCCATTGGTAACAAAGGGGATTTCAATCGTTCGTAAAATCTCTTTTCCTTCCGAAATCGTAAACTGGTTGGTATACCGATCGCGGATAACCGAAAAACTGGCTGTTTTGGATGGGTTGAAATTTACTTTCCACGACACTTCCGGTTCAGAATAAACAAAGGCTTCATTCACAATGGCTCCATCCTCTGATTCTGTTTTCTCGAGTACCTGTGTCCACCGGATTGTATTTCCATATACAGGTAAGGGACTTTTTTCCGGCATATAGGAACTATTGAAATCATCCCATGACCAGCCATATCCCAATTCTTTTTCCTTCCAGTTGTCCTGGTGAATTACCAATTCTTTTCTATTGGATTTCAGCCAGTCGATAACCGGATGAACCGGATAATCCGGATGTAACAAGGTGGGATCACCGGTTGCCTCCAGATAGATACTGTCTGCTGTTTCTGCATACCGAATTCCGGGTATGGAATCGTCGAGGTATTTAAGGGCTGCATACAAACTAAAGAGCTTTGTATTGCTGGCCGGAACAAAGTATTTATTTGCCTGATAATTATACAAATAGCTGCCCTTCTGCGGATCATATACACTGATTCCAATATGAGCATGTTGAAGTCCCTCCTGATTCAGCAGAAGATCCTGTGCTGATCGCTTGAGTTTTTTTGGGGTGGAGCAGGCGGATAAAAAAATCCCCAGTACCGCCAGTGATACCAGCTGTGTGTGTAAACGCATTCGATAAAAATAACTAAAAAAAGATCAGCTTCTTTCCTGCGCTCTCAACCATCTTTCCGGGATATCATTGTTGCTGGCAATGACATAATCCTTGTAGGAACAGGCGATAAAACGCGCATCGGGCAACTGCATCCACCAACGACCGGTTTTTTTGCTCTGCAGGAAGACCGTTTCCACTTCTGCAAAAGCCGTATTGTATTCGTAAAAGGATTCCCTTTCTTTTATTGTTGCTTCTCTCTTTCCTTTGCTGACACCATCAACAAAGTACCAGATCATCTGACTGATTTGCTGGGCAGTTAACTGATTGGAATCTGTACCGGGTTGATACCCATAAATACCGAAACTATTTACCATCGGGCTCATACCGGCATATCGGGCAAGCACGCAGGCTTCTTCTCCATTAAGTCCGTTTGGTGAAATGGCTGATCCCGGAGCATAGGCATGGGCGATGGCTGATAAATCAAAACTCACCATCCTGCAATTCCGGAGAACGGGCTCCATTTCATCTATCTGTTCTTTAATGGTTCCAACCCTGAAACAATCAAATCGAAGTTTATCCATATTCTCCAGCATATATGGATGAACATAATAACTCTGGAAGGCAAGATGGCTGTAATGTTTCATGAAGTTTGGTTCGCCCGTCAGCATTTCCATCAGAAAATGATCGGCCTGGGGCAGCGCTTCCATATCGAGGTCAATTTTGGCATCGATACAGGCTGCTTCAATTAATTGCTCCCGATTTGCATACGAGTGATACTGAGCAAGTGTCAGATCATGAGAACCTCCGAGAATAATTACCCGTTTCCCGGCATCCGTCAATTCGGAAAGTACCATTTTCAAAGCTGCATAGGTATCACTAAGGGACGCACCTGGTTTAATATTTCCAATATCTGCCAGTTTTATATCGGTATGCCAGTAAAAGCTTCTATAAAAACTTTTTCTAATCTGATCAGGTCCTTTAGAAAAAGGACGTCCCATTCCCAGCCCTCTCTCCTCACCACAGCCAACCAGAATCAGTTCGGCCTGTTCGAGATCAGGAAATTCATCTTCTTCATAAACCAGTACCTGTTTTCCCATCTGGCCTGAACGAAAGCCCTGGTCATCGCTGATTTCTGCCAGTGATACAGGATTCAGGAAATCCATTAAATGTTGCAATTCAATCATGACTGCAATATAATAATTGGTCACTTTTAGGTTATACCTAATTTTGCGATTCAACGCATCAACATGACAATTCACAAAGAAGGTTATAAATCAATCGCTATTGCAACCCTGGTTTTTGTACTCCTGAATCTTATTTCATTCTTTTTTATCAGTGCATCCTTACCCCTGCTTAGCTGGATTATATTCATTGCTTTGCTGGTTCTCTTATTATTTATCATCTCTTTTTTCCGAATCCCCAACCGAACCCACACTTTTGATGAAAACAAGGTTATTTGTCCGGCTGATGGCAAAGTAGTTGTTATTGAAGAGGTATTTGATGAAGAGTACTTCCACGACAAAAGGATTCAGGTAAGTATTTTCATGAGTCCGGCTAATGTGCATGTAAATCGCAATCCTTTTTCCGGCGAAGTAGTTTACAGCACTTATCATAAAGGCAAATTTCTGGTTGCCTGGAATCCAAAATCTTCCACTGAGAATGAGCGCCACAGTGTTGTTTTAAAAACCGGAAACACCGAAGTATTGGTTAAACAGATTGCCGGTGCGGTAGCCAAACGTATTGTCAATTATCTGAAACCGGGTATGAAGGTGAAGCAGAATGATGAACTGGGCTTTATCAAATTCGGCAGCCGCGTTGATGTGCTCCTGCCCTTAGGAACGAAGGTAAATGTTAGCCTCAACCAGGTTGTAAAAGGCGGCGTGGATGTGTTGGCGATGTGGAGGGGAGAAGGTGAGAGGTGAAAATAGTGAATGGGGTGAATGGGGTGAATGGGGTGAATGGGGTGAATGGGGTGAATAGTGAATATTCACCCCAATTCACAAATCAGCTTTTGCTTCCAGCTATTTTAGGACGAGTCATCTTGATCTTTAGGTCATTCATTATTAATCACTAGTATTCCAATCCAGCTTTTCTAAGTTTAATTCGGAATCGTTCAGCAACGCTAACCAGGCTGCCCTGCCTCAGATCCAGAACAAAAACTGTTTTTTCCACAAGCTTTTGGAATGCGTTTACTACGCTGCATCCATTTCTTTTTTCTTTCCCTTTCCTCCCCCTTTCCCCTTTCCTCCGTTGTCTCCTCTTTCACCTTTCACCTTTCACCTTTCTCCTTTCTCCTCTCTCCTTTCACCTCTCACCTTTCACCTTTCACCTAAAAGATCTCCTTCATTTCCTCCAATCCGTAAACCGTATACGTTGGAGTAAATGATGGGGTTTCGCGAATATGGTTAACGAAGACCTGGTCCATGCCGGCATTTTTAGCACCAAGGATATCGGCTTCCAGATGATCGCCAATCATGATACTGGAGGAAGGCATTGCGCCCGCAACGCGGAACGCATATTCAAAAATTTCCAGATTCGGCTTAAGGCTATTACTTCCCTCTGAGGTAATTACCTTTCCAAAGAAATGATCGATTCCGGAATTTTTCAATTTTGCATGCTGGACGGTTTCAAAGCCATTGGTGATTAAATTTAAGGAATACCCTTTATCAGTAAGGTAAGTTAGCAGCTCTACCGCATATGGAAATAACCGGTTACGAAAGGGAAGATGATCCAGAAATGCGGCACTTAATTCCCTGGCAAGTTTTTCATCGCCTATTTTAAAATCAAGTAAAGTATGCCACATTCTTTTCCAGCGGAGTTCATCCACTTTGATAAATCCTTTTCTATAACGCTCCCAGAGCTTGTCATTATGGTAACTATAACGTTCGTGGAAATAAGTAAAATCACTTACTCCAATTGTCGATAAATTCAGCTGTTTAAAAATATGTTCCAGCGTTAATCGGGCATTTTCTTCGAAATCCCACAGTGTATGGTCAAGATCAAAGAATAAATGAGAATATTGTTTCATATCTGAATTGCAAAGGTATTGCATGATTCTATAGAATTACTATCTTGTCAATCCGTAGCACCCTAAATTCATTCGATCCCTATGACCAAAATTCTACTCGCAGGCACCGCTCTGATATCCAGCTTGTGCGTTATTGCAGAACCCGTGGACAGCATCCATAGTGCTCCATCACAAGCAGATCAAATCCAGACTGAATTAAAAAAACAAGCCGACTCGATTGATCAGGAACTAACTTTTCATGCAGGAAAACTTCGATTCTCCGATCAATCCATTCGTATGAAGGTTCCATCCGGTTATTATTTTATTGATGCCGTTCAATCAAGATATATACTTGAAACAATCTGGGGAAACGTACCGGATGAAGAAGTATTGGGCATGATTGTTCGATCCGATTTTTTGCCAGGTGAAATCAATAACGATTACAGTTTTGTTATCAGCTATTCACCGGTTGGTTATATTCCAACTGATGAAACGCCGGATTTTGATCACAATGAATTACTGGAAGATATACAGGACCAATTGCAGGAATCCAACAAAAAAAGGCTGGAAAACGGATTCAATGCACTTCAGGCAGAAAACTGGGTGATGGTTCCCTATTTCGATAATTATAAAAAAGCATTGTACTGGGCAACCGAACTAAAAGTGAATGGCAGCGATGAAGCACTTATCAATTATAATCTCCGACTGCTTGGTAAAAACGGTGTATTAAAAATAAATGCCGTTGGCACCATGGATCAGCTACCCGCCATTAAACAGGTTTTGCCTTATATCCTTGCACAAACGGAATTCCTGGAAGGCTTCCGGTATGCAGACCAACCAGACCAAACAAAAACTGAACATCCCTGGAAATTAGAGGAACTCATATCGGGGAAAAAGGAAACTACCATCTTCTCCATTGTACCAAAGCCCATTGCAACCGGTTCATTAGTAATGATTGGAACCTTTATTTTCATTCGCGGTTTTAGCAATTTTAAAAGAAAAGCAGCCAACCCAACTCCATAAGAAGGCGTACATTTACGCAATGATTATTGTGATAACGGGTGCCAGTAAAGGCATTGGCAAAGCGGTTGCGCAGGAATTTGCTGCAGAAGGCCATCAGCTTTTTTTATGTAGCAGGAATGAACATCAATTGTATGAAACCGTTCAGGAATTACAGAGCAGGTTCCCATCCAGCGAAATAAAAGGCAAACCTACGGATCTATCCAATCGCGGGGAATTGAACGCTTTCGCAGAATGGGTGACATCCTATGGAACTCCTGATCTGCTGGTGAATAATGCCGGCGTATTTATTCCTGGAAGCATTCACAATGAACCCGAAGCCGCGCTGGAAACATCCCTTTCCGTTAACCTTCTATCAGCCTATCATCTAACCAGAAGTTTTCTTCCAGGTATGATGAGCCGCAAATCAGGACATATTTTCAATATCTGTTCCATCGCCTCCATAGCAGCCTATCCTAATGGAGGAGCGTACAGTATCAGCAAGTTTGCCTTGTTGGGCTTCAGTAAAAACCTGCGGGAAGAGATGAAACCTTTTGGTATAAAAGTGACTTCCATCCTGCCGGGTGCAGCCTATACCGACAGCTGGGCCTCGAGCGGAGTTGATCCCAACCGTCTGATGGAAGCAAAAGATATTGCAGTACTGATTGCTTCCTCCAGCCGTTTGTCAGCCCAGGCATGCGTTGAAGACATTGTTCTTCGTCCGCAATTAGGTGATTTGTAATTTGTTTTTCTTATGCAGGTGCGATCTGTTTACATCTTTTCATTTTTCCTATTTTTCCTGTTCCCGTTTTATACGGTAGCACAGGTTAGCTTTTCCACTATTTCTGATAAACAGGCAATCGGGCTCACTGATTTGTTACAGGTTCAGTTTATTGCCGAAAATGCACAACAGATCGAATCATTCCAGGCGCCCGGCTTCAAAGATTTCACTGTATTACAGGGACCAATAGAAACCAATGGCATGAGCCTCGTTAATGGAGAAATATCCAGGTACCAGGCATTAACATTTATCCTTCGGCCCAATCGAAAAGGCACCCTAACCATTCAGGGTGCAACAGCACTGATCAATGGTAAAAAGATAAAATCCAATCAATTGCGGATTGATGTGGGAGATGCTAAATCAAAACCTGCGAATCCCTATCCAATAGATCCGGGTGTAAGTGCATACCGAAGGCAGATTCAGGAAGATTATATTCTTCAGCCAGATGAATCTCCACAGGAAAAAATCAAAAAAGGCTTGTTGGTTGTTTTAGACCTCGACAAAACAACAGCCTATGTGGGAGAACCCATTGTATCAACCTATAAATTGCTGACCCGTTTACGTTCCGATTCCAGAATCAGCAAACGTCCGTCCATGAATGGCTTCAGTGTGTATGATATGATTGAACCGGATGGAGAAGGCCCTACAATTGAAGAAAGAGATGGCAAAGAATTTCAGGCACATATTATCCGCAAAACACAATTATTCCCCCTACAGGAAGGGAGTTTTGAACTGGAGCCGGTAGAACTCGAGAACAATGTCCGTTTTCTTCGTACAGATCAGACAGCTGGTTCATCCAACCGAAGTTCCCTGCAACGATTAATGGATGACCTGATGGGCGACCAAACAGGCAGTTGGGAAGAACATAAAATCACTCTGGCAAGTCAGCCAAAAACGATTACGATCCTGCCCTTACCGGAAGGTGCCCCTGCCAGTTTTTCAGGAGCAGTTGGCCGCTTTACAATAAATGGGAAATCAAGTGTTGCTTCGGTTGCAGCCGGAGAAACATTTACCTATACACTTGAAATTGAGGGTAGCGGAAATTTGCCGCTGATAAATGCTCCTTCATGGACCCTTCCTTCCATGTTCACGGTATATGACCCAACTATAACGGAAGAATTGAACAAGGCCGTGAGTCCGATGGAAGGGAAAAAAATAATAACCTATACCATCAGTCCAACGGAGGAAGGCAGGTTCACCATTCCGGGAATTTCATTCAGTTATTTTGACCCGCAAAAAAAATCCTATCATAGCTTGTTTACAGATAGTATAACCTTAACTGTAACACCTGCACTTAACCGAAAACAGGAAACAACTGCAAAGCCCATAGCTACCAAACCTGTACTTAACAAAGAGACCTTGCTGATTATCGGGGTTGGTTTCCTTGTGTTTGCCAGTATGATCTGGCTGATCCTTGCCAGAAAAAAATCTTCCAAAACCAATCGGGTTATTCCTGAACCTACAACAGTTACGGTTAGGCCAGAACCGGAAAAAACCGTTGATTATCTTGCACCGGCAAGACATGCATTCGAAAATAATGATACCGCTTCCATGTATAAGAAACTGGAGGAAGGAATCTGGCAATTACTGGGGCAAAAATTAAACCTGACTGCTTCCAACTGGCAAAAAGAAACGGTATTGCCCTTGTTGGAAAAACGCGGACTTTCAATGGAAGACCGTCAGATACTGAGTTCTATTTGGAAACGCTGTGAATGGGCACTCTATGCACCCAGCCTCACCAGTGGAGACGGTGCGGCCATCCTTGCGGAAGCAGATCGTCTGGTAAAAAAAATACAGGAACTATAGAAAGTGCGGGTAAGTGCGGATCAGCTAATTACTCGTTTTCTGCATATTTATAACCAACTCCGCGTACCGAATGAAAATAGCGTGGATTGCGACTATCCTCTTCGAAATATTTCCGAAAATTCAGGATGAAATTATCAATGGTGCGGGTAGTGGGATATACATTATATCCCCATACGGTCTGTAAAATCTTTTCTCTTGGAACCACTTCGTTTTTATTTTCAATCAGTAGCTTGAGCAGCATTGCTTCCTTTTTGCTCAGCTGAATTCGTTCACCAAATTTTGTTGTGGCTTCCTGTGCCTTGAAATCGATTTTATTTGATCCGAACTGATAAAAATCACCGATACTGTCTTTCTCTTTTAATTTTTTGTTCTTCTGGATCAGTTTATGAACCCGAAGGATCAGTTCTTCCAGGTTAAAGGGTTTGGTAAGATAATCGTCGGCTCCTTTTTTAAGTCCCATTACCCGATCTGAACTACTGTTCTTTGCACTTAAGATCAGAATAGGTACTTCATTGTATTGAATCCGTATGCCTTCCAAAACGGTGAGTCCATCCATTTCCGGCAACATGATGTCCAGGATCACCAGATCAAAATATTCCTGCTGAACTGCTTTAAGTGCAGCCAGTCCGTCGTATGCTGAACTCACTTCATAGCCTTCCAGTTCGAGGTTGAGCTTAAGGGCATCATGCAGGTTCTCTTCATCTTCTACCAGTAATATGGATAACTGTTCTGCCATTCTTTTTAATTATTGGGAAATTGGACCGTAAAGGTAGCACCCGAAGGCTGATTATCACTAATCTGAATGGTACCCCGATGATCAGCTGCAATTTTCTTGCAGAGATACAAGCCCAATCCAGTGCCCTGTGTTTTTCGGACAGCTTCATTCCCGATTCTGTAAAATCGTTTAAAAACCAGAGGCTTTTCACTATCCGGAATACCCGGTCCCTGATCAGCTACCGTTAACTGTGTACCCTGTGAAACTTTTTCCAGTGTTAGAAATATGGCCGAATTCTTTGGGCCGTATTTAATCGCATTATCAAGCAGGTTATTTATAAGGATCTGAATCAGTAGCGGATCCCCAATTATATGGATATCTTCCCTGATACCCGTATTCCATTCACGGTCAGGGAACCTAACCTGAAACTCTTTCACCAGTTTGGCTGCCATTTCGGTCAGATCAATTGTTTCCCTAACAAGTTTATAACCACCTGCTTCCAGTTGGGAGGAGATCAGGATATTATTGGTCAGGGTATTCAGACGGTTGGTTTCCTGCAGGGTCATGCGGATCAGCTTTTCCTGTTTGGCTTCATCCAGCTTATGTTTTTGCAGTGTTTCAAGATTAAGTTTTGCTACTGCGATGGGTGTCTTCAATTCATGTGTAATGGCCATCATAAAATTCTGTTGCTGCTGAGCCACTTTAAACTGACGACGTACTGCTCTGAAAACGAATACAGCTCCAACCAGAATGATGAGTAGAAAAGTAGCTCCTTCTCCTCTGTATTGATGTGTTTTTCGGTCGGCTTCCTGATTGATGGCATCAATTTTCTGCAGGTAGTTTGGATCATCCGCCACCAATTCCATCAACTTGTAGTTGGCCATTTGCTGACTCTGCTGTTGTAGGCGGATATACCAGAAAAAAAGCGCTGCTATTATATACAGCAACAGAAACCAATACAGGATGGTAGCAAGTGCCAGTTTTTGTTTTGGTAAAAAGCGGAATGGCATAATTAGTCAGGCTCTTTTTCAACCCGTACGCCCACATTCAATACATGTTCGAGTGGATCATCCCGCATGATTTGCTCCAGGCTGAATTGGTAAGTGCCGGCCTTTAAAGAAACGGGTGCCTGGGAGATCCGAATCCGATGTTCATAAATATCATCCATACCAGCTCCAAGCCAGCCTTTTTCACTGGTTGCAAGTTGCAGGTCCAATGCCTGCACCCTTGAAGTAGAATCGCCTGGCGCTTTTGTATGAATATTTACCCAGAGGTTATTATAGCGATAGGCATCTGCATGTCGAACAACAACAAAAATATTGTAGCGCGCCAGCGTATCCTGAATCGTAAAATCAAATGTTGGCTTATCCCCGGCCTGCCAGCGATGATTTTCCAATGCAGCATTTCGCTCATATACGTCAATGGTCTGGCAGGAACTTATGGAAACTGCCACTGCAATCAGAAATCCCGGCAATTGGAATCTTTTCATACCTGTAAAAATAACTTATAAGACATTCAATACCTGTTCTTTTGCCTTTTCCAGTTCATCCTTCATCATTACAACAGATTGTTGAATGGTGGAATCATAGGCTTTAGCTCCTGTTGTATTGATTTCCCTTCCGATTTCCTGAAGAAGAAAAGACAATTTTTTACCGATTTCGGCATCATTATCGCGCAACATGGCCCTGAAATAATCACAGTGATTTTTCAGACGCACCTGTTCTTCACTGATATCAATCTTTTCGATGTAAAATATAATCTCCTGCTCCAGGCGATTTTTATCATACTGCTCGGCACCTACATTTTCTTCCAGGAGTTTAACCAGCCCTTCTCTGATCTTTAGTTTTCTGCGGGGCTCCAGTTCAGCAATGATCTGTTCCTGTTTTTCGATATTACCAATACGTGTTATCAGATCTGCTTCCAATACTTTTCCTTCTTCCAGCCGGTGTTGATTCAGATCATCCGCTGCAGCATCCAGAATACGTTTGAATTCCAGCCACTCCTGCTCGGTAAGCGTATCGGATGTGGGTGTAATCACCTCTGGCAATTTTAGAATATTGCCAAGGATATGAGCATCATCCAGCCCAAGTTCTTTCGACAATTCAGAAATAGGTTGGAAATAGGCTTTGGCCAGAGAGATATTTATACTAACCGGTTTTGCAGAACCGGTTTGTTTCAAACTGATGGTACAATCAATGGTTCCTCTTTGCAATTTTTCGGAAAGTCGTTTCCGGATATCAAATTCAAATGGCTTTAAAAAAGCCGGCATTTTCAGGGAACAATCAAACTGTTTTCCGTTCAGTGATTTAATGTCTACCAGAAAAGTTTTGTCTCCGACATTCTGCTCTGCTCTTCCAAATCCAGTCATTGATTTCAGCATGTAGATCGATTTTATTGGGCAAGGTAATGAATCTATTGGCTATGATTGCGTAAATAAGAGCGACTCTATTTCCTTTTTTGAATAGGAACGGAGTTCTCCTGAGTTCCAGCCATCCATCCTGATTTTTCCAATCTGATATCGTACCAGACGAAGTGTTGGGAAACCCAGCTTTGCTGTCATTCGGCGAACCTGCCGGTTCTTTCCTTCCGTAAGGGTTAATTCAATCCAACTGGTTGGACTATTTTTTCGGAATCGGATTGGCGGAATGCGTTCAGGCAAAGCAGGTTCTTCCTTTAACAAGCTGGCTTTAGCCGGACGGGTTTTATATGCTATACCATCCAGTGCAATTTCAACGCCGGCTTCCAATTGTTGCAATGCTGCTGTTGTTATCAAACCCTCCACCTGAACGAGATAGGTGCGTGCATGTGCTTTGGAAGGATGCAGTAAAGCCACATTCATTGCTTTATCATTCGTAAGGAATAAAAGCCCTTCACTGTCATAATCCAATCGTCCAACAGGATATACATCCTTCGGAACTTTGCAATAATCCTGTAAGGTTCGCTTATCACCATCCCTGCTGAATTGAGATAACACTTCGAATGGCTTGTATAAAATGAAGTAATAAAACATGGGCATAAAAAAAGCCCGGGAGTAAACCGAGCTTTATATTATGATGGGTTAGTAAGTAGGGAACACAAATTCCCTACACAATATTAAAAATAATTTTCTCTATTGAAAAAAATATTTATAGAAATTTTATTCACATTTTATTTTAGCCTGTGGAAAAGCCTGGCTGTATTCATTCCGATACAATGCAATTACCTTTGCTCAAATTTCCTATTATGCAGTTTCCTTCTCCTGTTGCCATTACCTGGATTGCTGATCTGATAAATGCAAAGCTCATTGGGAATACCAATGGAATGGCAACTGGTATTAATGAGATCCATCGTGTTGAATCCGGAGATCTTGTTTTTGTTGATCATCCCAAGTATTATGATAAATGCATTCAGTCCGATGCTTCTTTTATCATCATCAATACCGAAGCTGTTTCGGTTCCGGAAGGGAAAGCTTTACTGGTTGTGGATCAGCCCTTTGATGCATACACTCAGATCGTTGCACATTTTCGTCCTTTTCAACCGGCAATGCAGCCAATTGCCGCCTCTGCACAAATTGGTGAAGACAGTTATATAGCTCCCAATGTTTTTATCGGCAACCAGGTGGTGATCGGAAAGAGATGTCGTATCCATCCGAATGTTACCATTCTGGATCACTGTATCATTGGCGATGATGTTACGATTCAGGCAGGTACGGTTATTGGATCGGATGCTTTTTATTACAACACCAAAAAGAACCGGGAAGTCTGGTATAAAAAAATGACCAGTTGCGGCAGGGTGATCATTGAAGACGAAGTGGAGATCGGTGCAGGATGTACCATCGACCGGGGTGTGAGCCATGATACGCGGATCGGAAAAGGAACCAAACTGGATAATATGATTCATATCGGACATGATACGGTGATTGGAAAGAACTGTCTCTTTGCTGCTCAGGTTGGAATTGCAGGAGCTACTACCATCGAAGACGGAGTTGTATTATGGGGACAGGTAGGTGTTAGTAAAACCCTCACGATTGGTTCCAACAGTATGGTATTGGCACAATCAGGAGTAGGAGGAGATATTGCTCCGGGAAAAATATATTTCGGTTCACCAGCGGAAGATGCCTCCATAAAAAAACGGGAACTCGTTTGGATCAAACGAATTCCCGAAATATGGAAAAAACTGAATTCCTGAGAACTATTCCTGTTGCGGAGTATAATCATAGGGAACAGCTTCTGCTAATCGCTCATAACTCCAGTAGCCGGTATTGATAAGATCTGCCTGTTCCCACCAATAGCCGTTTTCTTCAATCACAAAATCATCCAGAATATCCAGCACGGTTAACTGAACCCGGATATGCGGAGGTAATTTATAGAAGCGAACAAAAGCGGGATCAGGCATTTCGCGGTGGAATTTTATACGATACTTTCCAGGTAACTGGATATCTACCACACCACTGTCTGAATAATAAAAACTGGTATCATAATAATTGGGCAGACGGGCGGATTCAAACTCCCGCGCATCCTGATTGCTTACCTGTTCCAGAACAAAACCTTCTTCTTCAATAGTTTTGGCATGCCAGCTGCGCATAAAATGAAGTTTACTTCCTTTATAGGATTTGTTCCGATTGGCAGCCCATTGTGCTTCCTCCTCAGGTGATCCGGTCATGGTTTCAAAAAACGGATATCCTGAATAGGTGGAAACTTTGGTTCCGTATTCAAAACTGAGTGAATCCAACTGGTAGCGGATTTTATACCCCAGCGCCTGGTTCACTATCCGGAGGTCTTCTTTTGCCAACACTTTGAGCCGATTTCTTTTTTTACTATAGAAAAATCGCAGGGCTTCGGGGTTCTCCAGTTCGCATTGTCTGGCATTGGCTGTTGTTCCTAAAAATTGCTCTTTAAAAAAACTACCGTATTTTTTCCAGCCGTCCGGCACTTCATTACTTCCTGCTACAACCACTCCTTCCATACTTTTATCTTTAGCCAGTAATTGAAAAAGCAAGGGCTCGGTAATGGATGCATTTATTCGCATTTCGCCCGACTGGAAACCGGTATAGGAAACGACCAGGTCATATCCACCTTTTGGCAATGACAAACTAAATTCGCCCTCATTATTGGTAATTACACCAAAAGTGGTATTCTGACAAAATACAGAAGCACCTTTTAGTGGTAACTGAGTGGCTGAATCCAATACTTTACCGCTAACAAGGAATTTTTCCTGCGCTTGTACCAATCCTGCCTGAAAAATTGAACTGAACAGGATTATTAAAAAAAGTTTTCGCATACGATATCGATTCTGGTAGTTTGAAACGTGAAAATGAGATCAATGGTATAAGGAGGATGCAAAAAAGAGGCCATTTATCCGGAATAGTATTGCAAATACCGCTGGCAGCTGTCCAGAACAGCCTGATCAAGTGGTTTATACTGAAAATTGGGTAGAACCCCGAGCAGTTTCCGGTTATCGAAATAGGTTTTACTCTGAGCAATTTTAGCAGTTTCCCTACTTAATAAAGGTTTTTTTCCGGTGAATACAGCTTTGATTTTTTCCAATCTCCATGCCAGCTCACCCAAAAGCGGGCCCGCTTCCCGATAAGGTGGTTTTTTATTCAATCCGGAAGCAATCGTTTCCAATAATTTTCTGAAACTCCAGTTTTCCCCGCTAATTATAAACCGTTCCATTGTAACTGAATGTTCAAGCAATTCAACAATTGCTCTTGCAGTATCTTCCACATAAACAAAACCATTTACACCATTGGTATACCAGGGAAATTCTTCGTTTGCATTTTTGAAAATGGAACAGCTGCTATTATCCCAATTGCCATAACCGAGGATGGTACTTGGGTTTACTATAACTCCTTCCAACCCCTCTGCCATTCCTCTCCAAACTTCCATTTCAGCTTTATGTTTGGAATAGGCATAGTGTGTATTTAGCCGGCTATCGGCCCATTTTTTTTCCTCATTCACTTCCTCCCCATTCGCTGTTCTTCCCAATGCTGCAACCGAGCTAACATAAACAAGCCGTCGTACTCCCTGTTCAATAGAAAGATTCACCACATTGGCAGTTCCCTGAATATTGGTGGCATACATTCGATTTCGGTCCTGTTTATGAAAAGAAACTATTGCTGCTGCATGTATAACCAGTTCAATATCCTGCAATGCATCTTCCAATGTTCCAATTTCCAGGATATCTCCTTCCACCCATTCCACCTGTTGCAGAATTTCCTGCTCAATGTAAAATGGCAAAGTGGCGGATTCTCTTTTAATAGCACGAACCGGATATCCATTGCGAATGAGTTCCTTAATAATATAAGCACCTAAAAAACCGGTTGCTCCGGTTACCAGTACGGTTGATTTATTTGAAGGGGAGTCTGAAACGATCATGTTGAATACGTGTAATAGCCGGCTCCTGTTTTTCGGCCAAGTTTGCCTTCTTTCACTTTTTGTTCCTGTATGATGGAGGGGCGCAAGCGTTCGGGCTGGCCCAATTGTTCATAGACACTGCAGCTAACTGCATAGTTCACATCATTACCGATCAGATCCATCAGTTTAAATGGTCCCATTTTAAATCCGGCTGCTTCCATTAACTGATCAATCAATTCAATCGGTACTCCTTCTTCTGCCATTCGCAATGCTTCAATATAAAAAGGTCGCGCTACCCTGTTTACAATAAAACCTGGGGAGTCTTTGCAAATCACCGGAATCTTTCCCATATCAGTAGCCAGCTCAGCAACTGCATGAACTACGGTTTCGCTGGTATAAGATGTTTTAACCACTTCAACCAGTTTCATTAAGGCTGCCGGATTAAAAAAATGCATACCCACCACCCGATCAGGAAATGGATGGCGAGCCGCAAGGTCTTCAACAGAAAGGGAAGAAGTGTTGGAGGCATAGATGCTATCGCCCCCGTTTATTTCAGCAAGTTGACTGAATAAGGCTGTTTTTATTTCCAGTTTTTCAGCAATCGCTTCAATAATTACAGATGCTTTACAGTCCGCAACACTGGTTGTAAACTGAAGGGAATCTTTAATTGAAAGAAGAGCTGCTGCGGTGATTTTCTGTTTTTGTTCCAGGGTTTCCAGGCGTTGATAAATCTGTTCCCTGGCATGTTCAATCACTTCTGAAGAAAGATCAAACAGTAGTACAGGAAAACCGTGCTGTGCAGCTGTCTGCGCAATTCCGGCACCCATGGTTCCGGCTCCACATACTACCAGAGAACGGTTTTTCATTTCAGTACGCTTTATATACTGGCGGTAAATTGCTGGAGAAAACGAACATCATTTACGCTAAAATGGCGCAGATCATTGATCTGGTATTTCAGCATGGTTATGCGTTCGATACCCATTCCAAATGCAAAGCCCGTGTATTTATTGGAATCGATTCCACAATTTTCCAGGACCTGTGGGTGAACCATACCACAACCAAGTATTTCTACCCAGCCGGTATGTTTACAAACATTACATCCCTTACCGTGACAGATCAGGCAACTGATATCCATCTCCGCACTGGGTTCTGTAAAAGGAAAGTAGGATGGGCGAAAACGGATCTTCACCTCTCTTCCGAATAATTCCTGAACAAAGAAATAAAGGGTTTGTTTCAGATCAGCAAAAGATACATGTTCATCAATATAAAGTCCTTCAATCTGGTGGAAAAAGCAATGGGCTCTGGCTGAAATGGTTTCATTTCGGTAAACGCGACCCGGGTTTACAATCCGTATCGGAAGTTTTCCTTTTTCCATTTCCCGGATCTGCACATTACTGGTATGTGTACGCAATAACCAGTCGGGATTCTGACTCAGGTAAAACGTGTCCTGCATATCACGTGCGGGATGGTTTTCCGGCAGGTTAAGTGCAGAAAAATTATGCCAGTCGTCTTCAATTTCAGGGCCTTCAGCAACAGAAAATCCAAGCCTTCTGAAGATGCCTACAATTTCGTTGCTAACCAGGCTAATGGGGTGGCGGGAACCAACCGGCATAGGATCACCCGGCAAACTAAAATCAATTCCGGCAGGCGCCTGCTCAGCCTGATCCTCCTGCAATTGTTTCCAGTTTTCATATTTTTCTTCGGCAAACTGTTTGAAAGAATTCAATACAGCTCCAAATTCTTTTTTCTGGTCGGCGGGAATATTTTTCATTTCACCAAAGAGTGTTTTTACAATTCCTTTGGTGCTTAGAAACTTAAGTCGATATTCTTCAAGTGAAGCGGGCCCATTCATCTTCAGGGCATTGATTTCCTCTTTATACGCTTCAATTTGCTGCAGGATCATTTCCATATCGGCAAAGATAATCCTTACCCGATTAAAAATAACCGGATATACAACCAAACAAAGGGTGTAGCCAGTAAAAGCGAGTCGAAACGGTCCAGAAAACCTCCATGTCCGGGCATTATCTGACCACTGTCTTTAACGCCGGCCAGTCGTTTGAGTTTACTCTCCAGTAAATCTCCAAAAGTGCCTGCGATTGCAGCGATTGCAGCGATTGCCATAGCATGGTAAACCGGCTGATGGAGGTAATTGGCCCACAGAGAAATGCTTACAATTGCCAAAACTATTCCACCGATGGTACCTTCCCAGGTTTTTTTTGGAGAAATCGAACTGAGAGGTGTCCGGCCTATCATAGAGCCAACCAGGTAGGCCATAGTATCATTGATCCAGATAGTGAAAATGATAGCCAGTGGCGCGATCCAGCCAATTTGAGGCAGGCTTCTGATGTCCATCAGAAGCCCCCAGCTTAGTGATATATAAAGTATACCCAGAAAAGAAAATCGAATAGCAATCAGTTCAATATTGCGTGAGAATAACAATTCCGTAATGGGGAGAATGAATAAAAATAGTAATCCGATCCACCAGCCAATGGCATGCAGCGAGAGGGAACCCCATCCAAACTGATCACTTGTAAAATAGAGCATAAAACACCATCCGGCCAACTGAACTCCCCATCGATGAAAATTAGTGATCTGGGCATAACGGGGTTCGAATTTTGCAATCAGTTTTTGGTATTCAAACCAACATCCGAAATGAATGATGGTAAACAACAGAAAAAAAGCATACTGATTCCACAATAAGCCGGTTAGCATTACAACTACAAAGATCAATGCGGTAGTTGCCCTTGTCCAGAATGTTTTCCAATTAAATGCCATACCAGATTATTCGGTTATAGATCAGAGTCCGTTCGTTGGGATGGTAAAATAAGATCATCATCCGTATCATACAATTCTCCGAAATGTGTATGAGTAATCCGATTCATATACCAGAGGATTCCAATGATTGCCAGCACACTTAAAATAACATAGAGTGGTTGTATGACAGGTTCTTTTTCAATAAAGGTTTTATCCCGATAAACCATCACTACCTGAACTGCATTGTTCACAAAATGACCGAGAATTGCAGGCCAGATACTTCCACTGTACCAATAAATGGCACCCAGCAAAATACCGAGTAACAACCTTGGGAAAAATCCGAAAAACTGTCCGTGGAATGCTGAAAACAATATCCCCGTAATGATAATGCCTACCCAGGGCCGGCGACTGATTTGAATAAAGAGCCTTTGTAAAACACCTCTGAAAAAAAATTCCTCGCAAATTGCAGGTAATACTGCAACCAGCAGCAGCATCGCAATCAGGTCAACGGGACCATCCATCTGCAGGAATGCCTTCATTATTTTAACTGCATTGTCTTCTGATAAACGCATGGACGCTTCCACCGTTTTCATGGAAGCCGGCAGACTCATTTCCTGATTAATCTGATTCAGCCAGGATGCTGCAGGAAATGCAAGCAGCATTAACACCATACCCAGCCACCAGAAGGAAGCGGGCTGAGGTGTTTTATGTCCCAGGTAAGGTAGCGGACGGCGATCGCTCAGGTAGGCAAAAATAATGGCGGGTATTAGAAAGATGGATATGCTCAATACTGCCTGCAACCATTTCATGGCAGAAATAACACCTGGTTTATCGAAGTTCAATTGCTGGATATCCTCCAGCGAAACCCCTAGCCCATGTGCTATTCCATAAAATGCTACCAGTCCGAGTGATAAATAAGTCCCGAATGTCAGACTGCCGAAAACGACGAGTTGTAACCAGGCGGGCTTGTACTTCAAATAAGTGTTCATACTACGTCTGCAAGATGCGATATTTTAGGCAGAACTGGCCATTTTAGGCGTAACTTTGCCGCTTTCGATAGCCGTATGGTAAAAATTGGACAACTTGAACTCCCAGATTTCCCACTCCTTCTGGCTCCAATGGAGGATGTGAGTGATCCGCCTTTCCGGGCAGTTTGCAAACTGAACGGAGCGGATCTAATGTACACGGAATTTATCAGCAGTGAAGGGCTGATTCGGGATGCCATCAAAAGCCGCCAGAAACTGGACATCTATGAAACGGAACGTCCGGTTGGCATCCAGATTTTCGGAGGAGATGAAGAGGCTATGGCAATGAGTGCCCGGATTGTTGATGCAGTTCAACCCGATTTACTCGATATCAATTTTGGCTGTCCGGTTAAAAAAGTGGTTACCAAAGGAGCAGGTGCGGCCGTATTAAAAGACATTGATCTGATGGTGCGGTTAACTGCAGCCTGTGTTCGGTCCACCAATTTGCCGGTAACAGTAAAAACCAGGCTTGGCTGGGATTTCGATTCTATTAATATTGGTGAAGTGGCCGAGCGTTTGCAGGATACGGGTATTAAAGCATTGGCAATCCATGGGCGTACAAGAAGTCAATTGTACAAAGGAGAAGCAGACTGGTCGCATATTGCCAGCGTTAAAGAAAATCCACGGATTCAAATTCCAATTTTTGGCAATGGGGATATTGATTCTCCGGAGAAGGCGCTGGATTATAAAAAACGTTTTGGTGTAGATGGAATTATGATTGGCCGGGCTGCCATTGGTTATCCCTGGATCTTTAATGAAATCAAGCATTTTTTTGCAACAGGTGAACATCTTCCGCCACCAACTATTGAACAACGGGTGGAAGTGATCCGTCGGCATCTGCATAAATCTGTTGAATGGAAAGGATTGGTACCAGGCATCAATGAAATGCGCAGGCATTACAATAATTACTTAAAAGGTTTACCCAATATAAAAGAGTACCGTTTTAAATTGGTGACGCTGAAAACAGTGGAAGAAATTGATGCTGTTCTGGATGAGATCATCAGTGTGTATACCGGTTATGTTTTTGAACGTCGCCAGGTGGAAATGAATAACCTGAGCTATGATTGTGGTTGATGCCCTATTGCCTGATGGCATCCATAACCTGTGGGTCAAGTGGTGAAACACCGGGAGCAAAATAACGCATCAGTACGCCATCTTCGCTAATGAGATACTTGGAAAAATTCCATTCCGGAGCCTGTCTGCACCAGCCGTTTTCTTCGGGTTTCGACAACCATTGAAATACCGGATGCTGTTCCTTACCGGGAATTACCTTCGATTTTTTTGACAGGGGAAACTTCACTCCATAATTAATCTGACAGAACTGTTCAATTTCCGCATCACTTCCTGCTTCCTGCTCTTTAAAATCATTGGCTGGGAATGCAATGATGACGAGCTTGTTCTGAAATTGTTCTGATAATTCCTGCAATTCCTGGTACTGAGCGGTATAGCCACAATTGGAGGCCGTATTTACAAGCAATATTTTTTTTCCTTTGAATTCCTGAAGTGAAACTTCCTTTCCGGAGTTCAATTGAACCGTTCGGTTATAGGGAGGCGTAATAGGTTGCTGATGGTTGGCGTTTTCGTGCACGGATGCTTTTGTACCCAGCCATTTTCCCAATTTCATTATAAAAGGATAAACCTTTTGAAGTATTTTCTGGCGGCCGGTCATGGTATCATTTTTATTGGTCATCAGATAACTTTTTTATACAACTTTAATTTTCCTTTCATCGGCGGATATTTCAACGATGGATCAAACCAGGTGGGTGTTTTCATTACTGCTTTGAAATGGGTAAAGCGATCGAAACTGAATTTTCCATGAGCAGAACCAATTCCACTATCGCCTCTACCTCCAAAAGGAAGGGATGGATTGGCAAACTGCCAGGCTGTATTATTAATACATCCGGTTCCTGCCGGAACTGTTCTTATCCACTCTTCCTCTTTTAACTTACTTGAAGTAAACACATAAAATGCCAAAGGGTTTGGGTGCTGTTGAATTAGTTCCATTGCTTCCTGTTTTGCGCTAAAGCTGAATATGGGAAGAATGGGACCAAATATTTCTTCCTGCATCAAAGGAAGATGGAGCGGCGGGGCATCCACCAAGGTGGGCTCAATGAACAACTCTTTTTCATCAGTTGAACCACCATGTAAAATTGTTACGCCATCCAGATATGTTTTAAGGCGATGGAATTGTGCAGGGGTAATGATCCGACAGAACTCTTGTGAATTTTTGGGCTGATCGCCATAAAATTGTACGATAGATTTTTTTATGGCTGTAACAAGTTTATCTTTTACACTATGGTGCACAAGCAGATAATCGGGAGCGATACAAATTTGTCCGGCATTGGAAAATTTACCTACTGTTATCCGGCGGGCTGCCACTTCAATATTTGCGTCAGCCTCTACAATACAGGGACTTTTCCCACCCAGTTCCAGTGTAACCGGAACCAATTGGGATGCAGCCATTTCATAAATTTTTTTACCCACTTTTGTTCCGCCGGTGAAAAAAACATGATCGAAGCGAAAGTTCTGCATAAGTTCAGGAACCAGTTCAGCGCCTTCTCCTGAAACAAAAAGCACTTCCTGATGCTTGCAGGAATCACGGATAATTTTTTCGATTATTTTTTCTGTTGCAGGGGCATGCTCACTGGGTTTAACCACAACCGTATTGCCGGCGGCAATTGCTCCGATCATTGGCCCCATTAATAACATAAAGGGATAATTCCAGGGGCCGATAACCAGCACCACACCTAATGGTTCGGGATAAATAAAACTGGAAGAAGGAAGGTTGACGAGATTGGTGGAAACTCGTTTTGGTTGCATCCATTTTTTCAGGTTACGGATAGCCTGATCAATATCTGACAGTACGATTCCGATTTCTGTTACCCAGGATTCTTCTTTGCATTTGTGAAGATCCTTTTGAAGGGCAGCATAAATTTCTTCCTCATGGCCGAGGATGGAAGCATGCAATTGTCGCAGCAGTTGAATCCTGGCTTCATAACTGGACAATGCACCCTTGTTAAACTGTGTTCGGAGGGCTTGAATTGCTTCAATCGTTGATTCGGTGGTCATATAATCAAATTACAACAATCGGTTTGAAAAAGAGATCGAATTTCTATAACTATCTTCATGGTATGTTATCGGATGAACATTTTATGAAACAGGCATTGCTGCAGGCGCAACAGGCTTATGATGCAGGCGAGGTTCCGGTTGGAGCCGTAGTGGTGATCAATGATCGGATCATTGCAAGGGGTTACAATCAGGTGGAGCAGCTCAATGATCCTACTGCCCATGCCGAAATGATTGCATTGACATCGGCGTTCAGTTTTTTGGGAGCGAAATACCTGCCGGATGCCACACTTTATGTTACGGTAGAACCCTGTCTGATGTGTTCCGGCGCTATTTACTGGAGCAAGTTAGGCAAGCTGGTATGGGGTGCGGCGGACGAAAAAAATGGCCATGCGCGCATTACCGGGGCGCAATCACCCTTTCATCCGAAAGCAATTATTCGGACGGGTGTTTTGGCGGAGGAGTCTGCTGAATTAATGAAGCGATTTTTTAAGGAGCGGCGTTGATCGCTCTGGTTGTTACTTTAACAATCCCTTGTTAATCCCGAATCGCACTATCTGGTCTATGATGTATAAAACTCAAGGCCATGAATAAAATGCTACTCTTCGTTTTACCCGTATTGCTGGTATTTGCCTCCTGTACGCGTACCTATGTTGATCCCCGGCCCCCGATTGATGAATCTGTATGGTTGAATAAAGAAAGAGGAGTAGTGGTATACAGTGGATTCGATTGTGATTTTTTTGTTGTGGAAACAAGATTTGGCTATAGTGTGGTTCGCAGCTGGGGTGGCTTAGCTCCGGTTCGAGGTGCTGTTCTCTACGGCGATTTCAGCCGCTTTGGTGTGCGTTCCTTCTACAATCGTACGGAAGGATATATTGAACAGGCCAATGTAATCGATTACTGGCTATCCTACTGGGATGCGCTAGACCTGGCCGACTTTGAATGTTCCTATTAAGTGTCAGACAGGTGTTAGAACAGTGTTAGAGAGGTGTTAGGAAAACGTTAGAGAGGTGTCAGATAC
>NZ_DLHM01000005.1:0-137927 GCF_002483205.1 Flavihumibacter sp. UBA7668 | reverse complement strand
GTATCTGACACCTCTCTAACGTTTAGTTTTGTGCTCTGGGGCTTAGCCATTAAATTTGCTATTCCTTTCTATAGGTTCTTTTTTTATTATTCATCTATAAATACTCATTCTATGGCATTTACTTTACCAGCGCTCCCGTATTCTCACGACGCATTGGAGCCACATATTGACACCCAGACCATGCAGATTCACCACGGGAAACACCACCAGGCCTATGTTGACAATCTCAATAAAGCCATCGCAGGCACCCCGAATGAAAATAAATCGATTGAAGAACTGGTTGCTATTGCCGGATCCATTTCGCCTGCAGTTCGTAACAATGGCGGTGGTCACTGGAACCACAGTTTTTTCTGGGAAAGTCTGGCTGCTAACGCAGGCGGACAACCGAGCGGTGCTTTGGGTGAAGCAATTACTGCAGCATTCGGATCATTTGACGCATTTAAGGAAAAATTCGCAGCAGCCGGTATGACCCGCTTCGGAAGTGGCTGGGCCTGGCTGATCGTGAAAGATGGCAAACTGGAAATCAGTTCTACCCCCAACCAGGACAATCCTCTGATGGATGTTGCGGAAGTAAAAGGAACCCCATTACTGGGTGTGGATGTTTGGGAGCATGCTTATTACCTGAAGTACCAGAACAGAAGAGCTGATTACCTGGCTGCTTTCTGGAATGTAGTGAACTGGTCTAAAGTTGCAGATCGTTTTGCAGCTGCCAAATAAGTTTAGATTTTATTAACCAGAGATCCCGCCCCGGGGCGGGATCTTTATTTTAAACGATACCATGAAAAAATTGCTTTTCGGAAGCATCGCAGCACTCGCTTTTGCCGCCTGCTCAACTCCCCCTCAGAAGAATGTTGTAGTGATGGCCAGTGGGAAATTCACTGTATCGCCAACTGGTGATGCCATCCAGTTTGAGCCAGGCACACAGCACAACGAGCAAATTATCAGCCTAAAAGGCGATAAGATTTCGCTCAACAATGGCAGCACAACAAAAGACCTGACCGTAACCGAGCCAGGCGTTTATCTTTTAAATCTAAAAAATGATACGCTGATCGGATCCCTGCAGGCATTTGGTGATGCCAGCACCAGAGAAGGCAGGATTACACAGGAAGAGCTGATGAACCGGATGGATAGCCTGCAGCAACTGATGGTTGGCGCAAATGTGAGTCCGGAGAAAAAAAATCATTACCTGGCTCCTGGAGATTTCAAAAAAATCAGCAGTAAGGATAATGCGATTGTTGTTGGTCCATTCCGCGGCATTCCGGCTTCCCTGACACCGGACAAAGATGGCAATGTTCCTGAAGTATATAAGTTCATTACGAATAAAGATGCCAGGGCAACATTGGACCGACTCACCAAGATGTTGAAGGAATGACGGGGGAAGGGAGGAATGGAAATAGGAGATGGGAGAAGAGGACGGGAGGTCATATTTGACAAAACGAATCGAACAGCAAATTTAAATCGGATTGGATATCAAACGATTGTAACAATTTTTTGAATTTACCCATCGTTCATCCTTCATTATTCTTCGAATATCTTTAGCACCCGACGGGTAAACCCGTCGGGTGATTTCACCTTTCACCTTTCACCTTTCACTTCTTCAAGGTACCGGATCATGTCCGCTGCCGCCCCAGGGATGACAGCGGGAAATACGTTTAATCGTGAGCCAGAACCCCTTGATGGGCCCATATTTCCGAAAGGATTCCAACCCATATTGTGAACAGGTGGGCGTGAAGCGGCATTTCGGTCCCAATAAGGGTGAAACCAGCCATTGATACAGCTTAATCAAAGCAATAAATGGGAAACTGGCAATTTTTTTCAGCAGGTCTGACATTGATTATTGTTCCATTTTTTTGATTAGCCGCAGAAATGCAGCCTGCACCAATTGTTGGCAATGCGCGAAATCAGGCAGTATTTTTCCTGTATACAGAATGAACAGGTCGAGATTGTTGCCCGATGATTCCACCACTTTTAAAAATGCCGGCCTGTTCAACCGTACTGCCTCCCGGAGCCAGCGTTTGATCTGGTTTCGGTCTACTGCTTTTTTAAAGTAACGCTTGCTTACACCCACTCCTATCAGCAGCATGCCTTTATCCCTGGAAGGAGTACCATGGTATACCAATCGTATATCACCCTGAGAAAACTTTTGGCCGGATGCAAACAATGCATCGATTTTCTTTCGATGTTTAAGACGCTCTCCCGCATTTAACGTATACAAGTGTTTTTTTTGCAGCATTTCCGATAGGGGAAAGTTAATCAGAAAGGTATAAAACAAAATTAGCTCTGATCCCCTAAAGGAGCAGAGCTAATTAATATCATCGAAAACCGCAGTGGGCGGCTTGCTTACTTCAGCTTGCTTTCAGAAGAAACAGACAGTTTCTTACGACCCTTTGCGCGGCGGCTGGCTAACACCTTACGGCCATTAGCAGTTTGCATACGCTTACGGAAACCGTGAACGGTTTTACGACGACGACGGTGTGGTTGAAATGTTCTTTTCATTTTACAGTTTTTTTACGAACTCAAAAATTGGCCGCCTGTGGAGAGCCAGGTAGCTGATTTCCAATCACATCGGGCCACCATACCCGCTTGTGTCGTGAAAGGGACGGCAAAGGTAATGAAATATTGGAAAAAAATGACCCGGATTACAGATCAATTTTTTCAGCCTGAATCGGTGCACCATAAAACATACTGGCGTGTTGTTCAAAATCACGGGCATCATCCGTAGTAAAAAAATATCTTGTCCCGGTTTGAGTCAGACGCTGATTCATTTCGGGATGTCTTTTCAGATAATCAACCAAACTTGCTGCAACAATTGAACCCTGCGATATCAGCTGCACTTCAGAGGGTAGAAATCGGCTGATTTTCTCAGAAAGCAGTGGATAATGTGTACAGGCAAGTAGTACCGTATCCAAGCCAGGCGCCTTTCCCAGCAAAGCCTGCACGTGTTTTCTAACGAAAAAATCGGCTCCTTCGCCGGAATATTCATTATTTTCTACCAAAGGTACCCACATTGGGCAGGCTTCCTGATACACTTTGAGTGCAGGATAAAATTTTTCTATTTCAATCGGGTAAGAATTGGAACTGACCGTTCCCGTGGTAGCCAAAATACCTACCGTTCCCGTTTTGCTTAACCTGCCAATTAATTCCGTTGTGGGTCGTATTACACCCAGCACCCGATTTTCAGGAGCCAAACCTGGCAGATCATTTTGCTGAATGCTTCTCAATGCTTTTGCCGAAGCTGTATTGCAGGCAAGTACCACCAGGGGACAACCCTGCTGAAAAAACCATTTCACACATTCAAGCGTGTACCGGTAAACGGTGTCAAAACTTCGGGTACCATACGGCGCACGTGCATTATCGCCCAGGTAAATATAATCGTAGGCCGGCATTGCCCGTACGATTTCTTTCATCACCGTCAAGCCACCATAGCCGGAATCAAATACACCTATTGGTGCCAGTTTAGTATTCATGAGATACCCAAATATAACAAACGCCGGGATGCTATCCCGGCGTTCATACAGAGCCTGTGAAAAGTATCTTTATTTAAGGCCTAATTTCTTTTTAACCAGCGGCAGCAGATCATCTGCAGGTGGAGATACAATCATGTATTCTTTTGGAAACACATAAGTATAGCCACTTTCTTTAGCTACAGCCTGTACTGCATCCATCGCCTTTTTCTGAATTGGTTCGCTCAGTTCTTCCTGGCGTTTCTGCAATTCCTGCTGAATACGCTGCTCTTCACCCTGCAACTCAGTCAGCTTTTGCTGCAATTCTTTTCTTTTCACATCTTTAACCGCCTGGGTCATTTTAGCAGAATCAGCATTGAATTTGGTGATTGCCTCATTCAAAGCGGTTTCTTTTTCCTGCGCACTCTGGATCAGTGCATCACGGAATTGAACAAGAGAAGAATCGGCTTTTTTTGCCTCCGGCATCAATGCCACGATTTCATTAAAGCTGATGTAACCAATTTTGGTTTGAGCCTGTGCAGAATGATTGAATGCTACCAATCCCAGCGCTACCATCAGAACAGATAAAACTTTTTTCATGCGATGTTTTGTTACTTTAAGTTGTTTTCGTTTTGGTTTTAGTTGTCTTTGTTAATCTAATTTAACTTTATTTAACACCTAACTCCCTAAGCACATCCTCACTTTTGTCGAGCTTGGGGTCGGCAAATATAACGGTAATTCCTTCACTTCTGTCCAAAATAAAGTCATACATTCTGGCCACAGCAATTTTTTGAATAGCCGCGTAAACCTTGTCCTGTATGGGTTTTACCAGTTCCTGACGCTTTTTGAAAAGGTCTCCTTCAAATCCAAAACGCTGACGCTGAAGCTCTCTTACTTCTTTCTCCCGATTAAAGATTTCATCTTCTCTTTTTTTCAACAAATCCGGACTCAGCATTACTTTCTCGGCTTCATAATCCTTATATAATTTATTGAGCGTCTGCTGCTTAGAATCAATTTCAGCCTGCCAGATTTCACTGGTTTTATTCAGGGCTTCCTGCGCCTCTTTATATTCCGGCAACTTATCAAGAATATAACGGGTATCTACTATTGCATATCGCTGGGCTTGTACAGCCACTGCTGATAACAATAAAGCAACACAAACAATAACCAGTTTTTTCATAACCATCCTATTTAATGTTGATGAATTTATTATTCCGGTTCAAATCCAAGCATAAAGGTAAACCTTGCCGCATCCCGGAGTTTTCCATTTGGTGTTATCCGATCAAATCCTACGCCATAATCAAATCCAAGCAATCCAAACATGGGGAGGAAGAAGCGCATACCCACACCCGCACTGCGACGCAACTGGAAGGGATTGTAATCTTTATAATTATACCAACCATTTGCCGCCTCAAAGAAAGCTAAGCCGAAAATAGTACTGTTCGGATTGGTTGAGAATGGATAGCGAAGTTCCAGGGTGTATTTATTAAACATGGTAAAGAATTCAGTAGCCGATGAACGATCCGGATTTATGGTTGGATCAGAATTGTCATAAACCGGATAACCTCTATGTGCAATGATATCATAACCCAACAAACCGAAGTTATTGGTCAGTCCGGCATCCCCCACCTGGAATCGCTCAAAAGGAGAATAGTCAAGTTTCGAATTATATCGTCCCATGAAACCAAATTTGGCAGCCGCCTTCAATACAAACTGACGGCTCTTATCTGCGCCCATTGGTTTTCCAATAGGCACGTACCATTCACCCGTAAAACGCCATTTATGGAATTCAGGGAGTTCATATGCGTTGGCAGACTTCACCCTACTTGGGTCAATCAGAGAATACGGAGGTGTGGCTTGCACACTTGCCATAAAGTTGGAACCACTTTTCGGGAAAATCGGCTGATCAATGGATGACCGGCTCAGTGCTAATTTTAAACTCAGGTTGTGTGCGGTTAAATTATCCAGATTTCTGAAAAGTGCAGGATAATTCCGAAGTTTATATTGTGTGAAGTTGAGAGAATACACCAACGTAAAGAAATCATCAGGCCATCTCAGCTGTTTTCCCAGAGCTATTGATACGCCCAATGTTCTTAAATAGGAGGTATCCCCTGCTTTTCTATCATACAAACCGGTAAACGGATTATAAGAATTGGCAAATCTGGTACTGTAAAAACTTACCGTAAATGAGTTTCTGCGTTTGCCTCCCAGCCAGGGTTCTGTAAAACTAAAGTTATACGAACGGAACTGACGACCATTACTCTGCAAACGCAGACTTAATTTCTGTCCGTCTCCTGATGGCAAAGGATCCCAGGTTTTTTTATTGAAGATATTTTTAATGGAGAAATTATTAAACGTTACCCCCAGGGTTCCTGTTAAACCGATATTACCACCCCAGCCTGCTGATAACTCCAACTGGTCATTGGATTTTTCTTCTACCTTATAATTTATATCCACGGTTCCATCATCCGGATTTGGTACCGGATTGATGTCAATTTTTTCCTGATTGAAGAAACCAAGATTGGCAATCTCTCTATTGGAGCGGATCAGTGCGGCACGGCTGAATTTTTCACCCGGAACAGTTCTGATTTCGCGACGGATAACGTGTTCCTTGGTTTTTTCGTTACCCGCAATATTTACATTTTTGATGGTAGCCTGCGGACCTTCACGCATCCTGATTTCAAAGTCAATGGTATCATTGTAAACTGCAGTTTCAATTGGATCAATGGAGAAGAATAAATATCCGTCATCCATATAGAGTCCACTGATATCACCACCTTCCGGCGACATTTGTTTACCCAGTTTGGAATTCAGTGTTTCCAGGTTGTAGATATCTCCTTTTTTGATACCAAGCAACACGTTCAGTACCGAATCAGAATATTGGGTATTTCCTCTCCAGGCAATATTTCCAAAATAATACCGACGGCCTTCATCTACTTTAAGGTCAATGTTCAGGTTTCCTTTTTTGGTATAATACATCGTATCCTCCAGAATGGCCGCATCACGGTATCCAAGGGAGTTATAGTATTCGAGGATTTTTTCTTTGTCTTCTATGTATTTTGTTTCATTGTATTTGGCAGAGCTGAATAATTTGAAACGAAAATAAGGATCCAGAAAATTACCGGTTTTTGTAACGGATAAAAATCCAAGATCCTTCATATATTCTGAAATGCTTACCGGTTTCTGAACTCCATAACTACTGGAATCTACTTTGGGATAGAGGGTGAGTCTGGTAGTTTCCTTTGTGCCTTTCATTTTCTTTTTCAAACGGAGCTCATTTACTTCTTCATTTCCAAAGAAGCTCACCTGGTTGATCCGAACCTTATTTCCTTTTGCTATCCGAAAAGTAAGTTGTTGTGTATTTACGAAAGCAGGATCCGGTGTTTCTTCGATCGTAACTTTTGCGCCCTGAAAACCTTTTTCAACATAATATTTGATGATGTTTTCAACGGCGGTCTTTTTCATATTCTCGGTAATCACCCGTCCCTTAACCAAACCGGTTTTTCCTGAGAGATCTTCCTGTTCTGATTTTTTTACTCCTTTAAAATAAAAATTGGAGAGACTTGGACGCTCTGTTACATTGATTTCAATATAGAGATTCCGGCCTTCCACTTTGGTATAAAAGATCTCCACATCGGAGAACAAATTCTGCTTCCACAGGTTAATAATAGCCTTACTGATATTATCACTACCGGGAATAACCACTTTATCTCCTATAGAGAGTCCCGATATGGATAAAAGCAGTGATTCATCGCGGTATTTGGTACCGGTTACAGCAATACCGGCAATGGTGTATTCTTTGGGATTTCTTGCGTTTGCCAATTCCTCCAAATCTGGATCAATAGCAGTAGGTCGGGTAGTATCCGGTTGTTGCGCTGTGGCAGTCCGTCCAATCAACAAAAGCAGTAAAGCAACAACGACTATTCGTGAGTGCATCCAGTTGGTTTTAATAAAGTAGGCAAATTAAGGGGATTGTTTAAAAAAGCTTTGTTAAAGGGGCGCTTCCTGTATCTGAGCGCTGGTTTTTCCAAATCTTCTTTCTCTCTGTTGATAATCCAGAATAGCTTCATATAAGTTTTCTTTTCGGAAATCGGGCCAGCGTACATCGGTAAAATAGAGTTCTGCATAAGCCAGTTGGTAGAGCAGGAAATTGCTAATCCGATATTCGCCACTGGTACGGATCATGAATTCGGGATCCGGAAACTCACTGGTACACAGGTATTGCGAGATAATATCCTGGGTTATTCCTTCGGGTTGCAGGCGACCTGCTTTCACCTCCAGGGCAATTTTCTTTACTGCTTCCACCATTTCCCATCGGCTGCTGTAACTCAGTGCCATTACCAGCTGTAAACCGGTATTAGCTCCGGTCATATCCAGTGCTTCTTTCAATTCCTGCTGTGCATAGTCCGGAAGCATGGCCCGGTCACCAATTACATGCAGTTTTATATTATTTCTATTCAGGGTTTCCACTTCTTTCCGAATCGTATCAACCAATAATTCCATTAAACCGTTCACTTCCTTTGCTGGTCGGTCCCAGTTTTCTGTGCTGAATGCATAAAGGGTAAGGTATCCGATACCCAGCTCAGCGCAGCCTTCCACTATATCCCGCACGCTTTCCACGCCATGAAAATGGCCATAAAGGCGGTCCTGGCCCTTTTCCTGGGCCCAACGACCATTGCCATCCATTATGATCGCAATATGACGGGGGAGCTTTTGCCGGTCAATTTTCGCTTCGAGCGAACTCATATAATCAAATTTCAGGCTGCGAAGGTACGGAAAATGCCGAACCCGCCTACAGGATTGAGATTCCTAGTATTTGGGAGTTGGACATCGATAGCTGGTAAGGTTAAAACTTACCGTAAACTGAGCAGTAATAAACTGGTCTTTTTGTCCGGCATAACCACGTTGGCGCCCTTCAATACCAATGATTTCGCCTACTTCATAACTTCTGTCCTGAAGCAGGAATCCCGGTGTTTGGGAACCATCCGGCAATGGCGGAAATTTATCTGCACCTACATAGGTAGTGCTGACATCATCCATATAATCTGTATTGGTAAAACGATGCAGGACTTCAAAGCCAACATTTATTTTTTCATTGAGGGAGTATTTAACCCCTACTCCAAAAGGAATAGCGAAGGCCATGCTGCTATACGGTTTCCGGTTTGGATAGGCTGCTGAACCCTGTCCTTCGGTACCAAGTGGGCGTAAAAAATATTTTTGCCCATTAAGGTAGGCATAGGGATCATAACTGAAAATACTGGCTCCGATAGTTACATAGGGTGTAAAGCGATGGTCGTAGGAGCCAGGAACGTATTTGAAAAAATTAAAATCACCCTGTAAGGCCAATTCCCAGATACTGCTGTTAAAACTGAGGTTCCTTCTGCGCTGAAATTCATTGTCTGAATAATATTTATCAGCATAACCAACCTGGGCAAACTGCCCTCCCACCCGAACGGCTATATAATTACCAAACTGTTTACGAAAAAATACACCAAACGCCAGTTTGGCGCGGTTAACCTTGGCCGAAGTATTCAGGTCGCCGAAGTAATGGGCAGCACCGAGTGATATGCCTATTTCTCCTTCCTGAGTAATGGATTCCATCTGTGCACGGGCAGCGGAATGCAGGGTAAGTACTGCCAGCAGCGGCAGGATGATTTTCTTCATATTGCAATATAACGCTTAAACAATAGAGGTTCTGATAAAGGAAATGCTAATTACGTGTGTCCAGTCCCCAGGACAGCTTGGTCCGTAAAGTGCTAAGAAAATTATTTTCATTGAGACGCACAATACTTACGTCAAATTTCTCTCTTTTTACGGCTAATTGTATGTTTTTACTAACAATTTCACGGCGACTGTCCAGCGCACAAATAAAATTATCCGATCTGGACTCCACTTCAAAGGAGATGATATTATCATCTGGAACGATTATCGGTCTGACATTCAGGTTATGTGGGGCAACAGGAGTAATTACAAAACTACCCGAATCGGGGAAAACAATGGGGCCGCCACAGCTAAGGGAATATCCAGTTGATCCGGTTGGTGTGCTAACAATCAGGCCATCAGACCAATAGGTATTAAGAAATTCTCCATTCAGATAGGTATGGATCTTTATCATCGGGGAGATATCCGTCTTATGAATAGCAAATTCATTCAATGCATAGGGTGTTTCACCAAAGAGCAGTTTATCTGCATCGAGATGTATCAGTGATCGGCGATCAATTACAAATTGCCGGTTTACCATGGCTGCGACAGCAGTTTTCAATTCTTCCTTACCAATACTGGCGAGAAATCCGAGGCGGCCGAAATTAATACCGAGAATGGGGATTTTTTTATGCCGCACCAGGGTAACCGTATCAAGCAGGGTACCATCGCCCCCCAGGCTTATTACAAAGTCAATGCTTTCGTCGAGGTCTTCAGAGTGACTGAAGGTGGTGAGCTGGTTATGGTGGAAACGTACGGAGGGAGCTATCTGTTCGAAAAAAGCACGGAAAATTACCGGTTCAATCTGCAGGCTGCTGAGTTCATTGAATAAGTTCTGTATTTCCGAATAATCATCCTGATCAATTACCCGGCTGTAAATCGCCACTTTCATGTATCTGTTTTAGCCACCGGAAAGGTAGCGCATTAAAAATCATTCTTTACGTGAAAAAAGAAGCCGTTTTGTCCCATTTGGTTGAAGCTGTATTCGAAACGCAAGACCAAATCATACAGCGTTACTATATCAATTCCCAATCCGGCTGTGGTCAGCAATTTATTGTTCAGGGAATTGTCGCGGAAATATTTGGTGTAGGAATATCCAAGATCGGCATAGGTTTTGGCGTAAATCCGGAAAGGAACCCGGTCATGGCTCTGGCTCCTGATGGGTAATGGAACGGAGAAGTTCAAAATTTCGCGTCGGAGTGTATTTCGGGTCATTCCCCCCAACACACCGTCAATAACATATTTTTCAAGTCCTCTCAGGTAAAAATCGCCATAGCCCATTAATCGATGCTGGTTAAAGGGCTGTTTAAAGGGTAACTTGATGGTACTTGTCAATTGAGAAGAGAAGGATGCCTTTGTTCCGATTTCCCATGCCTTGGTGGCTTTCATATTCAACATCCACATCCCCACATCTGATCCAAATCCGCGGCGATGCAACTGGAGGTCTGCCATAAAGCCCCTCAATGGATAAGCTAAATAATCCACATCCAGAAAACTCATGGAATAGCTTAGTTCGGGATAAATAACCCGGGTTTTACCTGACTTACTGATATACTGACTGTTTACCTGCCATACAGCACTATCAATTTTACTCATACCAAAGCCGACTCTTACTACGTGTCTTGTTTTTAAACCCGGCCTGTAATTCCATTGAAGGGAACCGGTCATGGTTTCTTCCAGGAAGCGACCTGCTTTAGGTAAGGAATCAGCCTTGAGAAAAAATTGCTGATTATCTACCGTAAGCGGATTAACTTCTTTCATTGCGGAATAATTAAAGTTGATGCCATATCCGCTTTTGAGCGAACCATCCATAAAGGGCTGGTTATAGGAAGCCTGTATTTGTCGGGAATAGCCGGTAATGAGCCATAGTTTCAGTACATCATTCCTTCCTGTTGTATTATAATAATTAAGTTTGGCGCCATAATTTACACGGTCGAGACTGTAGCCTTTCTCTGCCCAGGTCTGGAGGTTTCTGTCAATGGGTTTTAGGTAGGGAATTGGGAAAAAATACCAACGCTCTTTTACATCGATTTGTACATCAACCAGGTATCCTCTGAAGCTTTTTAATGAAATGACCACATCATTAAAAAGACGGGTATTGACCAATTGTTGTTTCCCTAACCGGAACTGGGCAACCAGTTGATTCAGGGCAACGGAGTCTCCTTCTTTAAAAGGAAGTTCCCGCTTGATGATATAGTCTTTTGTTTTTTTATTTCCGTTGATGTAAATCTGATCGATCAGGAAAAGGCGGCGGGGAGGTGCTGCTTCCACCGGATGCGCACCAGGCGGACTAAGCCCGGGTGCTGTTTTCTCTTCCTCCTGGATGGGAAGCTCGTTTTGTGCAAGAGCGCTACTGAACAGACAGCAGAAAATTGCAAGCAGGGGGATTCTATATTTCCACACAATATTCATTCCTTTCATACACAGTGCCTATGAAAATACAGGATTCAGCTAAAGAATGTAAATCAAAGACTGTTTTTTTTAGAGATTGAGGTAATTCATGAGATGATCATAATTGTTTCTCAGTTCATTTTCATACATCTCTTCTCCAAAATAGTACCGAACCTGATAATCGTACCGCTGAAAAGTGGCTACGATATCGGATAGTTCGAACTTATTCAATTTTAATGTAACATATAGAACACCCAGATTGTTATCGAAATAGGTATTTAGCTGGGTAATTTGGGCATCATTTGTTTCAACCAGTTTGTAAATTTCAGAAAAAGCGAAACTTCTTTTTTCCATTTCCAGCACAATGATTCCTCCGGGTTCATCAGCACCGATCATATGACCGGTAAATTTCAGGAGGTCGGCGGATGCGATGGCACCGATCCATTGAAAATTGGTTTCGGTTACAGGAATAACAGCTAACCCGTATTCATTGGCAAGCTGCACCGCTTCGGTAAAATGGCCTGTTGGACCAACCCGTACTTTAGAAATGGCAGCACTCAATGTTTCAAGAGGTTGGCTGTCGTCTTCACTGTTGAGCAGATCTGATTCAGATATTAAGCCGACATACAATTCTTCTTCAACGAGCGGCAAATGGATCACATTGCAGTCGTCCATCAATTGCAAAGCCCGGTAAATAGGGTCTTTGATCGATAATACGGGAAGGGAAACCGATATCAGGTCCTTGTTGATCACTTGTTTCGTTTATGTATAGACGTCAATTCTCAGGCAACCGCTGCCGGGGCACTGAGTTTCGTCAAAAATTTATGAAGAATTTTATTAAATTCTTCGGGCACTTCCATCATGGGAGCATGTCCGCATTTGTCAATAAAGTGCAATTCGCTATTGGGAATCAGTCGGTTGAATTCTCTTCCTACAAAGGGAGGCGTAATGCTATCGTTATTTCCCCATACCAGCAGGGTGGGTTGTTTGATCTGGCTTAGTTCTTCTCCCAGGTTGTTACGGATGGCGCTTTTAGCCAGTGCAATAATTTTGATGACTTTCAGCCTGCTGGTAGTGATATCATAGACTTCATCCACCAGTTCCTTGGTTGCCATTTTGGGATCGTAGAACGTCAGTTCTGTTTTTTTGCGAATGTATTCGTAATCGCCCCGTTTGGGATACGTATCACCCATTCCGTTCTCAAACAATCCGGAGCTGCCGGTAAGAATGAGGCTTTTGATGCGTTCCGGATGTTTAAGTACATGCACGAGGCCGACATGACCGCCGAGTGAATTGCCCATCAAATGGATATTGCGGTAATCTTTAGCTTCGATGAATTTATAAACAAATTTCTGCAGACCGCCGACCGAGGTATGTAAAATGTCCAGTTCAAACAGTGGAAGCATGGGCACTATAACTTTATAGTGTTGCCGGAAGTATTCAATCAGGTCCCTGAAATTGCTCAGGGCACCAAAAAGGCCATGAAGCAGGATCAATGGTTCGCCCTCCCCTTCCTCGATGTACTTGAATTTATCCAGCTGTTTGATCTCGTATTGCATCTCTTCGTAAAAATAATACTTCCAATTAATTGCTAAAATAGGCCATTTAGGCCAATTATTTCCTGCCGTTACGGGGTTATGAATGGTCTTCCAGAAACACCCCAATTTCATTCAATATATCTTTAAATATCGGAACCACCGCGGCAATCCATTCCAAAGCTTTCGGGCCCCACGGTGCAAGTATAGGATAAGTAACAGAAGATTCCATTGCATCGGGCTGGATAAGGGAAAGTTTATCCAGGTAAAAAAGCAACACGGACCAGGTAAGCAGGTAAATCAGTGCATAAAATACAACCCCTGCGCCTTTATTTGCCCAACCGAGAAAGGCCCATTCTGCCGTTGATTCGAATAGTTTTCCGATTATATTAACCAGCAGTACTACCAGCAAAAATACCAGCAAAAACGCCAGTAAAGGAAGCCATTTTGCTGAAACATTTACCGTCCCTTCCAGCCAGGAGGCAGTAACTGCCGACAATTTCAACGCAGCCAAGAGACCAAGCAAGAGGGCTGCGAAGGAGAACAATGCCATCACCAATCCGTTGCGAATTCCTTTATACGCGGCCAGCACAAGCACCAGAAATGTTACAATATCAATCAATCTTTCATTTTTTCCTGCATCCGACGGGTACCAGACGGGTGAAAATTAGGACAAAAGGGTTTTTACCAGGGTGCTGATGGCTTTGCCATCGGCCTGGCCTGCCAGCTTTTTGGTGGCAAGTCCCATTACTTTGCCCAGATCTGCAGCAGAACTTGCGCCGGTTTCAGCAATAATAGCCTGGAGGGCAGCTTTAAGTTCCTCTTCACTGAGCTGCTTTGGAAGAAATTGTTCAATTATGGCAATTTCCTCCACTTCTTTAGCAGCCAGGTCTTCCCTGTTTTGCTGACGGAAAATATCAAGGGAGTCACGGCGTTGTTTCACCATTTTCTGCAGCATTTTTCCAGCAGTTTCCTCAGAAAGCTGACCATTTGCTCCAGGTTCGGTTTTCGCTTTTATAATTTCTGCCTTAATAGCGCGAAGACCTCTCAGGGCTGCTTCGTTTTTTGATTTCATGGCCTCTTTCATGTCGGCCATTATTTTTTCTTCTAGTGTCATGGTATAAGTTTTAAGGGGAAAAGGGGTCTAACTTCCAACTTTCTATTTCCCAGTTCCAACTTCCTTCAGCTGTTGCTCCTGGAATTTTTTGTAAAAGTCGCGGGCGAAATTTCTGATATCAGTTACCTGCTCCTCGTTTCGGGTAGCCCGCTGGTAAGTATCTGCCATTGTCAAAAAGGTCTGATAAAAAAAATCAGCCATTTCATCCACCATCATTTCCTTTGTCCACAAATCAATTCTGAGAGCCGTTTTTTCAGCACCGTCCCAGAAGGCCAGCATCATTGCCTTGGCTTTCTGCGCCTCTTCAGCTGTACTTGCGGAAGCATTCCAACTGATCTGGGAAGGAACTTTATCGGGATCCAATTGCACATCAATAGTTATCGTTGATTCTTGCATATGAGCATTTAATGGGTGCAAAATTAGCATTAATCAGGCAGAAAGCAGACGAAGCAATTCGGCATACTGATCCAGGGTTTTGGATTGATTCAATTCCTGCGAACGTTCCTGTTCCTTTTCAATCAGCTTACTCCTCAGGTGTTCATCTTTATAAAGCACCATCATCTGGTGAGCCCAGGCATCAATATCGCCGGACTTAGCGTAACTCGCTCCTGCGGCGCAAATTTCCTGTGCATCGGAATCCTGGGTGGTTAGCAGCGGAGTGCCTGAACTCAGTGCCCATTCCAGCGGCCAGGTAGGTAATCCCGTCCTGAAAGGATAACTTAATAAATAAGTCCCTGCCAGCAAGGTCTGCAATTCGCTGGTTTCAATATCTGGCAATACTGTCACATCGGACCGGTATTTATAGGTTTTCAGCAGTTCCTGCAGGTTGCTGGTTGATTCTGTTGAGGGGCCGGCCAGTAGCAGAGGCATACCTGTCATCAACCATTTTTTTAAAAGTGAATAGGCTTTCAGAAGGTCCACCATTTCTTTTTCTGCATGCAAGGGGCCGGCATAGAGGAAATAATCCCGGCCACCTGAATGGCGGATTTTGAGGGTTTCCTGTTCTGACCATGAGATAGTTGGACATTGGGGCTGCAGAGCAGGAAATTGTACCCTGATGGTATCTTTTAAATGGGGCAGCAATTGCAACAAAGCGTCTTTCTCAGAATTATACGGTAATACAATCAGATCGGCCGTAGCCCACCCCGGCAGTTTAGCCGTCGGCTTTTTCAAGGGCCGTCCTTTTTTATCAGTCAGAAGGTCTGCTGCGGAGGAAATGAGCAGGCATTTACCGGAACCACCACCTACCATCTTTTTATCAAAACTCACCAGAAGGGCCGGCTGTTCGGCTGCCAGCCAAACATTCAGACTTTTTTTAAGTCTTGTCGTTCTTTTAGTGAAAAAGGAGCTTCGGGCAATCAATTTCACCAGTTCCGGGCGGTCTGGGGCCGTTTCCTCCCAACTTATATCGGAATAACTGGTTAACAGCACGTGCCGGTAATCAGGCAGGCGTTGAATTAATGGTAATAAACTCTCCAGAAATCCGTTTTCAATGGAATTTACCGGAGCAGCCAGCAGGGGGTCGATAAAATAGGCGATGGTTTTCATCCTGTTATTTTCTGGGAACGCTGCAAATTGCTGCATTTTCCTGAATCCCAAGACTTACATTTGCAATAGAACAATTTGACTGAATGGAATATAATACTACCAGAAATCACCTTGTGATGCGTGAATACGGGCGTCATATTCAAAAAATGATTGAATACCTGATGTCACTCGAAGACTCAGATAAAAAGGAGAAAAATGCAAAGGCGGTGATTGAATTGATGGGATTTTTGAATCCGCACCTGAAAAACGTGGAAGATTTCCGTCATAAATTATGGGATCACCTGTTTTTGATTTCCGATTTTAAACTGGAGGTTAATTCTCCCTATCCGATCCCCACCAAGGAAAGCCTGAAAGCAAAACCAGCGCCACTTCCTTATCCCAAAGGGTATCCCAGATTCTCGCATATCGGCAAGAATATTGAAATGGTTATTCATAAGGCACTCAGCGAAGAGAATCCTGAAAAACGTCAGGGCTTTGCGAATGCGATTGCCTATTATATGAAGCTTGCTTATAGCAACTGGCATAAAGAGAATGTGCATGATGATGCCATTCAGAGTGAATTAAAATCTATTACCGGTGGAGAACTGGAATTCACCAACACACCTTTTGTAAAAGCATACCGGCCCAATGAAGCCCAGCGCGATTACAGAACCGGTGGCGGCGGAAAAAGGCCGCAGAAATACCAGCAAAGAAGCGGAGGAAATCAGGGTCGCAATGACCAACGAGATCCAAGAGGTGGCGGTGGCAACCGCGACATGGGCGGCAATCGAGACAACGGTGGAAGCCGCGATAACGGTGGCAACCGGGGCGGTGGTCAAAAGTTCAAGAAGCGATTTAAATAGGAAGTCCGACCATTTATCATTTATAATCCACCATCTTCATGGATCGTTTTGAAGTATCCGGAGGTAAAAAGCTTTCCGGAAGCATTGTTCCCCAGGGTGCAAAAAATGAAGCACTTCAGATTCTAAGTGCTGTATTACTCACGCCTGAAGAAGTTCGAATTGAGAATATTCCTGATATTCTGGATGTCAATCTGTTGATTGAATTGTTATCGGATATTGGAGTACGTGTTAATCGGATTGATCGGCATACAGCTGTATTCAAAGCTGATGCTATTAATATTGATTACCTCAACAGTGCTGCTTTTCGTCAAAAAAGCGGACGTTTAAGGGGATCCGTTATGTTAGCCGGGCCTCTCCTGGCGCGTTTTAAAAAAGCATTTATTCCCAAACCCGGTGGAGATAAGATAGGCAGAAGAAGACTGGACACCCATATAATTGGATTTGAAAAGTTGGGAGCGCGTTTTGATTATCATCCCGAAGATGGTTTTTTCCACCTGGATGCAACACAGCTGAAAGGCTGTTATATGCTATTGGATGAGCCTTCTGTAACCGGCACAGCCAATATTGTGATGGCAGCAGTTATGGCAAAAGGAACTACCACCATTTACAATGCCGCCTGCGAACCCTACCTGCAGCAACTTTGTAAAATGCTGAACAGAATGGGGGCGAAAATAAGTGGAATCAGCAGTAACCTGCTTATTATAGAAGGCGTTGATTATTTAGGTGGAACCAGTCACCGGATGTTGCCAGATATGATTGAAGTAGGTTCTTTTATTGGATTGGCTGCCATGACTCAAAGCCGGATTGAAATAAAGGGAGCAGGCATAGAACATCTTGGTATTATCCCTGAGAAATTCCGACAACTGGGCATCCGGATGGAATTCCAGGGAGATGATATAATCATACCCTCACAGGAAATGTATGAAATTCAGTCTTTTCTGGATGGCTCTGTACTCACAATTTCTGACCATCCCTGGCCGGGCTTTACACCTGATTTGCTAAGCATCGTATTGGTAGTAGCTACGCAGGCCAGAGGATCTGTTCTGATTCATCAGAAAATGTTTGAAAGCCGGCTCTTCTTTGTTGACAAATTGATTGACATGGGTGCCCAGATCATTCTTTGTGATCCGCATCGTGCAGCAGTAATCGGGCTTGGCAGAGAACAGAAATTAAGAGGAATTACGATGAGCAGTCCGGATATCCGCGCGGGCGTATCCTTATTGATTGCCGCTTTGAGTGCCGAAGGGAAAAGCACTATTCAGAACATTGAACAGATCGATCGGGGATACCAGTACATAGACCAGCGTTTAATTGCAATCGGCGCAGATATCAAAAGGATCTGATGAAGTATACGAATAAAAAAATCATCATTATTACTGCTCCATCCGGTGCAGGCAAGACTTCGATCACCCGTTATTTACTTCAGAAATATCCACAGCTTGCTTTTTCGATTTCTGCAGCCACAAGACAACCCCGAGGCATGGAGCAAAACGGGAAGGATTATTATTTCATGACAGTGGATGAGTTTAAGAACCATATTCGTCATAATGATTTCATGGAATGGGAAATGGTGTATGAAGGAAAATATTATGGTACACTAAAATCTGAGATGGAAAGGATCTGGGCTGCTAAACAGACACCTATGCTGGATATAGATGTAAAAGGTGCCATCCATATTCAGCAGCAATATCCGCATAATACACTGTCTTTATTTATTGAACCGCCCACAGTTGAAGAGTTAAAAAACCGGCTTCAGGGCAGGGGTACAGAAACGGAAGAAAGTCTGCAAGCCAGGGTTAATAAAGCGGCTTATGAGATTGGTTTCAAGCATCATTTTGATCATGTAATTGTAAATGATCAGCTGGAGCATGCCTGTTTGGAAGCAGAACGGCTTATACTCGATTTCTTAGCAAAACAGGACGATGTTTCGGATGATAATGGATGAAAAAACTATGCTTATATTCGTAGTATATGACAGATCTGAACCTTAATACGATCGGCCTAATCATATTTTTTCTAATTCTTGCCGGTTTTTTTGTGGGCATTGAAGCTGCTTTTGGAAGCATTAACCGGCTTTCTGTAGAATTACGTAAAAAACAGGGACGAACTGGCGGAACGCTGATCAGTCAGTTTTTAGAGCAGCCCTCCCTCTTCATTGGGGTTGTTCTAATTTGGTTTAATATCTGCCTGGTTGCGTATGGATTGATGATTGGCCAGGCACTGGAACCTGTTTCTTTATGGATGGAAAGAACCCTTCCTGCCGGCGCTGCTGATTTCATTCATTTATTACTGGAAGTGGTACTCGCTTCCCTGATATTTTTATTCTTTGGAGAATTTTTACCAAGAGCTATCTGGAGATCAAAAAATGAATGGATTTTAAATTCTGGAATTGCCTCCTTTGCTAATTTTTTTTATCAGGCGTCTCATCCGGTTGCAGATATGTTTGTAAGTATTTCACAAGGCATTTTGAAGTATTTTTTCAATGTGCGGGTGGATGAAAAAAAAGAAAGTTTTTTTCGGGTAGACCTTGATACCTATTACCAGCAATCGAGCCATGAAAATGAAGGTGACGGGCAGGATATGAATGCCAATTTGATTGAGAATGCGCTTTCCCTTCCAACTGTCAGAGTACGTCAATGCCTTATCCCCAGAAAGGAAATAGAAGGCATCGAAATAAATAGTCCAATTGAAAAAGCATTGGAGCGATTTATTGAAACGAAACTCAGTAAATTGGTCGTTTACGAGGGAAATATTGATCATATAGTTGGTTATATCCATCAATTGGATATGTTTGAAAAACCCGAAAATCTTGCCACTGTATTACTTCCCATTCCTGCAGTACCGGAAAGTATGAATGCAACGGATCTGATTAATAAGTTTACTAAGGAAAGGAAAAGCATGGCATGGGTGGTGGATGAATTCGGCGGCACCTCCGGCATTGTTACGATGGAAGATTTGCTGGAAGAGATTTTTGGCGAGATTCAGGATGAACATGATACTGAAGAATTGGAAGAGAAAAAACTGAATGACCGGGAGTTTATCTTCTCGGGACGATTAGAGCTTGATTACCTTCATGAAAAATATGATCTGGAATTTTCAAAGGAAGAAGCAGAAACGCTTTCCGGATTTATTATTCAGCATCATGAAACCATTCCAAAAATAAAAGACAGAATCATCATTGATCACTTTGAATTTGAGATTCTTTCGGTTAGCCATACCAGAATTGAAATGGTACGTTTGAAAGTTTTAAAATAACCTTTTCCCAATCAAAAATTCAAAGTCCTTACCGTCTGTTTACGCAGCTTTGCTTCTTCCACTTTATGTACTGTTTTTGTGATAAAATGACCCATGGCAGCGCCAATCAAAACATCACTTGCCCAATGGCGGTTATGATAAATTCTGGACAGTCCGGTTAAGCCAGCAATACTATAGGCCAGCGGCGGCACCCATTTTTTATGTCGATACTGCAAGGATATGGCGGTAGCTACGGTAAACACCGTATTGGCATGTCCGGATGGAAAAGAAGTCCACTCCCGGCCACCCTGAAACATACTATTTATTTCAAAGGGATCATCTGTAAAGGAGGGGCGACGGCGCCTTACCAACTGTTTGGATCCTACATAAAACAGGGTTGAAAAAACCAATGACTTCGCAGTTACCAGCGACACATGCTCCATTTTCCGGTCTTTAGTAATTACACCTGCCAGGTACATCACACCCATAATATAGGGTGGATACTTATTCCCGAATGGTTCAATTATATCAGCGGATTTATCTAAAAACCCTGAATGGTTTCTTTGAACAAATTGTTTAATTCCACGATCAGCTACTAGTAAAACTCCGGTTCCGGCAACAACCAGTCCAACGGTTTTCCAGTTTTTTTTTGAGTACCGTAAAGGAGCGGTTGCAACCTTGGGAAAATCAGTAAGAAAACTTTTAAGGTAGGTTCTATTTATTCGGTAATACCCGGCAGTACTGCTGTCATCCTGCATCTCACCAGATTGTCCGGCACTACCGTTCAGACTATTGGTTTGGGAAAAAGCGGGACAATGCAGTAAGAATAACAGGTAAAAACTAAGGCTACGCTTCATGACCGTCATTGCTGCAAAATAGGGAATCATAAGTCATGAACAAAAAAGCCGGCTTCAATTAATCGAAGCCGGCCTGTCTGTAGGTAATTTTAAGCTTAACCTGCCTGCATTTCAACTATTTTTTCTCTGATTTTCTTCTCAATTTCAGCCTGTAATTCAGGATTATCTCTTAGTAGTTGTTTTACTGAATCACGACCCTGGCCCAGTTTGTCTGTATTATAACTAAACCAGCTACCGCTTTTTTGAACAATTCCAAGATCTACCCCCATATCAATAATTTCGCCCACTTTGGAAATCCCTTCTCCGAAAATGATATCAAATTCTGCGGCACGGAATGGCGGCGCTACTTTATTTTTTACAACTTTCACTTTAACCCGGTTACCAACAGCCTCATCCCCATCTTTAATCTGGCTCATCCTGCGAATATCCAATCGTACGGATGCATAGAATTTCAAGGCATTTCCCCCTGTTGTGGTTTCCGGATTGCCAAACATAACGCCAATTTTCTCCCTTAACTGATTGATGAAAATACAGATGGTATTGGTTTTATTGATAGTGGCAGTTAGTTTTCTCAATGCCTGGCTCATTAAACGAGCCTGAAGCCCCATTTTACTATCCCCCATTTCACCTTCCAATTCTCCTTTTGGTACGAGGGCTGCAACAGAGTCGATAACAACCACATCCAATGCTCCGGAAAGAATCAGGCGATCAGCGATTTCCAGCGCCTGTTCACCGTAGTCGGGTTGAGAAATCAGCAAATTATCTACGTCTACTCCCAATTTTTTTGCATAGCTGCTGTCAAATGCATGTTCTGCATCTATAATTGCGCACATACCGCCCTTTTTCTGTGCTTCTGCTATTGCGTGAATTGCAACGGTTGTTTTACCGGAAGATTCCGGACCATATATTTCAATAATCCGCCCCCTTGGGAAACCGCCAATTCCCAGAGCTACATCGAGCCCGAGTGAACCGGTTGAAACTACTTCCTGAGGCTCAGTTGACCGCTCATTCATCATCATTACCGACCCTTTTCCGAAATCTTTATCGATTTTATCCATGGTCAGCTTAAGCGCCTTTAATTTTTCTGCATTTGACATAAAGCTGGTGTTTTTAGTACTGGTCAAAAAATTTTACATGGCAAAGATATACAGATTTAAATACCAACACTAATTATTTTAGCAAGATTACACTAAAAATTTTACCGTTAAATCACGCTTGACCTTTTATCGTTTTTTTCACATAAGGCTTTTTATTCAACCTGTGGGGAAACCTGCTGAATTGTATCTTTGTCCACAAATCTATTTTAACATGAGAATCCTAACATTAGCAATCGGACTTCTGGCACTGGGTTTTACTGCTTCGGCACAATCGCCTGCTCCGGCAGCAAAGGGCGTTATTTATGGTGCTGGTACCAGTGCTGATGGAGCCATTCCCGCTACTGAATTGTCAGCTAAAATGACCGGATCTACCTATGCAGGAAAAATCACCGGAAAAGTAGTTGAAGTATGCCAGGAAAAAGGCTGCTGGATGAAACTTGAAAAGGAAAACGGTGAAACCCTGATGGTAAAATTCAAGGATTATGGGTTTTTCATGCCTAAAGACATACAGGGAAAAGAGGTAATATTGGATGGTGAGGCCATCGTTAAAGAAGTGTCTGTGAAGCAACAGAAACATTATGCTAAAGATGCAGGCAAATCTTCTGAAGAAATTGAAAAAATTAAAGCCCCAAAAAAAGAGGTTCAGTTTGTAGCAAAAGGCGTTCTTGTACTATAATAAGTAAACTCATCATAGTTCCGAGGCCGTCTATGCAGACGGTCTCTTTCTTTTTATCTATTCTTTGACTGATCTGGCAGAAAACAATACATATGCTGGCAAACTATTTCTGGAAATGCTGGTGGAAACTTACAAACTGGAAACTGGATGGAATATGGCCTCCGGAATTAACCAGGGCAATCATTATTGTTGGTCCGCATACCAGTGCCTGGGATGTTGTTACCGGGATGGCTGCCCGCTCAGTTATACCCATTCCATATGCTCATTATCTTGGTAAAAAAGAATTATTTGATGGGCCATTCGGCTGGTTTTTTGAAGCTACAGGAGGAGTTCCGGTTGATCGATTCAGCAAAAATAATCTGGTAGAACAGGTTGTACAGGAATTTGCGCTTAGGGAAAATTTTGTACTGGCACTATCTCCCGAGGGTACCCGAAAAAAAGTTGACCGGCTGAAAACGGGATTCTGGCATATTGCCAGGCAGGCAAATGTTCCGATTGTGATGGCTGGCATGGATTTTTCTACTAAGACACTGAAACTGTCAACCCCCTTTTACCCGGGTGAAGAACCATCTGAAGATTTACATCGGATTATTGACTTTTTTGCACCGGTAAAAGGGCGACACCCCGAATTGGGAATGCATGACTTAAAGAAGGAAGGGAATTAAATACACATTATTATTCCATTGAATACTTTCAAGTGTTGTTAAAAGTCCCCGATTTGAGGCACAAAACTTGATAGTTAGGCGTACATTTATGCGAAATTTTAACTAAAAACTATAACCAAATGAAAGTTTCTTACTTAGTCCTTGTAGCTTTCACATCAATTTCAATGATCTCCTGTGTAAGCTCCAAAAAATTCAAAGCTGAACAGGCGCGTTATGCAGAATTGAGTGATAAGCACAATCAATTGCAAAACGATCTGAAAGGCTGTGAAGACGCTAAAGCGGAAGAAGCACGTAAAAGGGCGGGATTAGAATCAGAAGTTGCCAATCTGAACAAGCAAATGGAGTTTTTAAAAGAAAACAACACGACTGCTTTAAAACAACTGCAGGATCTTTCAGTAATTTCTTCAGCTCAGGCAGAAAGTATCAAAAAATCTATGGATAACCTGGGTTTGAAAGATGCATACATTCAGGATCTTCAAACGCAAATGGCGAAAAAAGATTCGCTGAACATGGCACTGGTGATGAATCTGAAAGGTGCTATTGGTAACCTTGAAGATGAGGACATCAATATCAAAGTTGATAAAGGTGTAGTTTATGTAGATATCTCAGACAAACTGTTATTCAAAAGTGGCAGTTATGCGATAACACCAAGAGCAGAAGAAGTTCTGGGTAAAGTTGCCATGGTTCTTAAAAACCAGCCTGATATTGAATTCATGGTTGAAGGTCATACCGATAACAATGAAGTTCGTGGCAATATCGGAATCATTAAAGACAACTGGGACCTCAGCGTAATGCGTGCAACCAGTGTTGTGAAGGTTCTTCAGAAAAAACATGGACTTGATCCGGCTAAAATGGCTGCTGCCGGACGTGGAGAATACAAGCCAGTAGCTGATAACGCAACTGCTGCCGGTAAAGCTGCCAATCGCCGTACCCGTATCGTTATTCTTCCTCAACTGGATCAGTTCTACAAACTGCTGGAAAGAAAATAAGTATTCAATCTGAATAACTCTGAAAAGGAGGCGGGTTATCCGCCTCCTTTTTTTTATATCAATTAACAGGTATGGTTAGCCGATGAAAAAAATACCCTAAACAGGGTATTGATTACACGAATTTCAAACGTAAAAACACTTGATTTTTATTTTCACTCGTTTCTATACACAAAAATTTATAAATAACATTAGCATGTATTCAAAATAAATTAACTTTATACCACTACTCGATTTGACCAGCCTGCAATCCTACCTTATTAATGCTTTTGTTATCTCCGATTTTTAGCGCGGCTTTCTAAACTCATTCTTAACCGTAGAAATTATTTAGGCATGAAACCCCATCATCGCCCCTGGCAAGTTATGTCAACTTTCCTGACATTTTTGCTATGCAGTATTATATCTGTTACTGAGCTGGCAGCACAGATAAATACCTTCCCCCTGGACAATCAGTTGTATCCACGTAACCTCAGTACGAACCGGGCAACCGTTCGCATTGCCGGAATGGCCTCTCAGAACTCAAACTACCGGCGAATGAGATTATATGTTTATAGAGATGGCAACTGGATCAGCACCTATACCTTTAATCTTAGTTATTGGAATGGGACAGCCAATTATTCATTTGACATACAAATTCCGGCAGAAAGAAACAATTATCGGTTCTCTCTTTATGGCGCATCAAGCTGGTCTGAAACTCATTTACGAACCGTAAATAATGTGGTTGCTGGAGATGCCTATATTATTCAGGGACAATCCAATGCTGTTGCAAATCTCAGAGGATCTTCCAATACCGCCAATAATGCAGATGATCCCAGCAACTCCCCCAATCGAAATTTTGTAAGGGTATATGGTGGAGGAAACCTGAGCATGAACTATACGAAGGCATGGTTTATTGGGCGCGGAAATGTTTGGTATGATGTAGATGGACAAACCGGTCAATGGGGTATGCGACTGGGCTCTAATCTTGTTGGGTCAACCAATATTCCAGTTGCGCTTTTTAATGGTGCCATGCCTGGCGAGCCATTAAGTTATTTTCAACGCAACGATGGCAGCCCCCGATCAGGTTCTACCAATTATGGAAGACTGTTGCGAAGAATTGAAGAAGCAGGATTACAAAATAATATCCGTGCATTAATCTGGTATCAGGGGGAATCTGATAACCAGGGCCTGTTGAGCAGTACCCAGTTAAGTATACAACAATATAAAAATGGGTTTACCAATTTATACAACGATTGGAAATCAGATTACCCGGGATTAAATCGCTTCTATATTGTTCAAATCCGTCATGGCTGCGGAATCAATTCACCTGACAATACCGTTCTGGTGCAGGAAGCACAACGTCAATTGGACAAGGAGTCAACTGAAGTTTTAACCATTTCCAGTTCAAATACCAGTCAGCTTTTCGAAAATAACGGCTTGAATTTTTGTCACTATAATTTTGTAAATGGTTATCGAAACATAGGCGATTGGCTCTCACCAATTATTCGGCGTGATTTATATGGAGCCAGCCTTCCTGCAGCCATCGAGTCGCCAGAACCTCAATCAGCTTCCTTTACCGCATATAACAGTTCAGGCGCTGCCACGCAGGTTGCCATCACCTTAAAAGATCAGCAGACTAATTTTAATCTGTTCGGGGATATCAGCAATGATTTCCGATTGGACGGGGGAAGTTATTCAATTAACTCTGTGAGCCTGAATGGTGCAACTATTTATATAAATTTTTCAAGAAATTCAGGCACTTCCAATAATCCAAGCTCCGTCACTTACAGAAGTCACCAGGGAGATGCCTCCCCTATCATCACCAATAGTCAGGGATTGGGATTGGTTCATTTTGCTTTCTTCCCGATTACAGGCGGATCAAATCCCCCTCCTCCACCGCCTCCTCCGCCAGGCGGAACTGTTTGTCCGGATAACTATGAACCCAATAACAGCATCAGTACAGGAAAAACATTACCACACAATACCAGCATTCAGGGTTCCATAGAAAGCAATACAGATGAAGACTGGTTCAATATTCGAATCTGGAGTTTCCGATATTTCAGAGTACGTCTGACGAATCTACCGGCAGATTATGATATGTATCTCTATTCCACAACTGGAGAACTTATTCGCTCTGTTACAAATAGTGGTACAGGTGAAGAAGCCATTATTTACAATGACGGTTTGGCGGATGCAAGTTACAGACTTAGAGTAGTAGGTAAAAATGGCGCAAATGATCCAACGCGTTGTTATTCGCTACTATTGGAGGCGTTTTCAAGTCCGCTTGCTAATCCAACTCCTCCACCTTCTGTTACACCAAGTTCTGAGGATCCGGATCCAACACCAGAACCAGATCCAGAACCTGAACCAGGCGGCACCCCTTGTCCGGACATCTATGAACCAAATAATCAGATCGGAGCATCCAAAACCCTTGCGCATAATACAAACCAATCCGCATCCATTGCAAGTAGTACGGATGAAGACTGGTTTAGTTTCAGAACCTGGTCTTTCCCTTATTTCAAGCTTAGCCTCTGGAATCTTGCAGCAGACTATGATATCTATCTCTATGATGTAAACGGTGTGGAATTGGCCAGGTCCACCAATAGTGGAACAAGCGCTGAAGTAATCAATTACAATGACGGTCCGGCTAACACCAATTATAGAATTAAAGTCATCAGTAAATCCGGGGACATTGTTCCTTCCGTATGTTATCAGATAAGGGCGGAAGCTTTTTCAAGTCCGCTTGCATCAGGCTCGCCAGCTTATGGGGCATCTAATAACCAACGTGAAATCGGAACAGCCCAGGAAGTGATGGATATCCCGGCTATGCAAATTACCGGCATTCACCTGTACCCGAACCCAGCCAGTACCTATATCACGATTGAATATCAGGCAACTACAGCAGCAAAAGCTGAATTCAGTCTGGTAGATATGGCAGGTCGGATCTGGCAGGTACGACAAGAGAACTTGCCAGCCGGTGCAGTACAATACCGTATGCCTTTAACCAGACTTCCTCAAGGTAATTATGTGTTAAAAATTAAACATGCACAAATGATAATAAACCGTAAATTGACGGTTGTTAACCAGTAAACCTTAGGAATCATGAAATTCAGCAGTCCGGCCTTCCTACGCCAATGGCGGAGGACAGCACTCTATGTGCTATTTGCCATCGTGGCGCATTCTACATTTGCGCAAATCAGCCAATATCCGCAAAACAGACAACTCTATCCAAGAAACCAGAAGACCAACAAAGCGGCGATCCCGATTGCCGGTACTATTGAGAAAAGCAGTGGTTACACCATGTTATTGCTCAAGAAGTACCGGAATAATCAATTGATGTATCAGCTACCAATTTTGTTATTCTTCCGAAACAACAAAGCCAGTTTCAAACTAACGGAAGAAATCAAAGCAGAGCTGGCAAATTATCGCTTTGAATTATATGGAGTAAAGGGTTTATCGCAGACTCTGCTGCAATCAGCCGATCAGGTGGTTGCGGGTGATGCCTTTATAATTCAGGGTCAATCCAATGCAGTAGCTAACCTGCGTGGAAACTGGACCCCGGATAATGATGCCAATTCGGCCGCCAATGCACCCAACCGAGAGTTTGTTCGTGTATATGGTAGTGGCAGCAGTTCTTTTAGTTATTCGAAAGAATGGTTTATCGGTGATGGTAACGTTTGGTTCGAAAACAACGGTAATACCGGACAGTGGGGTATGCGCATGGGCTCCAACCTGGCAGGCTCCATGAAAATTCCGGTGGCCATCTTTAATGGTGCAGATCCCGGACAGCCTCTTCAGTTTTTTCAACGAAACGATGGAAGTCCTGAATCGATAAGCACGAATTATGGAAGATTATTAAGCCGAATCAAAGAAGCTGGTTTTGAAAAAAACATACAGGCGATTCTTTGGTATCAGGGAGAATCCGATGTTCTAGGGGCATTGAGTAGTACCCAATTGACTACAGAGCAATACAAGCAATCCTTTCTTCAACTTTATTCTGACTGGAAGCAGGATTTCCCCGGTATAAAGCAAATCTATTTATTTCAAATTCGCTTTGGTTGCGGAATGGCTTCTGTAAATGGAGCATTGGAAATTCAGGAAGCACAACGCCAGCTGGATGAAGAACGGAAAGATATTTCCATCATGTCTACCGGTGCCTCTATTCAATTATTTGATGGTGGAATTATTAATTATTGTCACTTTAATTTTCCCAATGGCTATGGTTCATTTGGCGATTGGATTACTGAACTTGTAAAAAAAGATGTCTATGGAGTAAAAAATTTACCTACTTCTATTTACGCGCCTGCTCCTCAGAAAGCAGCCTTCTCTTCGGTAGAAAACCTGGTGGCCGATCAGCTTACACTAACACTCCAGGATGCAGCAAGTTCCTATGAAGCACTGGGAGACCTGACCAGTGAGTTCAGGCTGGAAGGTGGCAGCTTTACCATTACTTCCGTTGTTATCAATGATAATAAAGTGATCATTGACTTTAGCCGGAATCCGGGCACCAACAACAACCCTACCGGATTGAGTTTTATCGCACACGATAATAATTCAGCCCCTATGCTTATCAATAATCGGGGTATTGGACTTTTATACTTTTACAACCTGCCTATCGGTCCGCTGGAAGGTTCGACTTCAGCCGTTTGTAAGGATCAATATGAGCGTTTAAGTTTGCTCGGCACTCAGCTGAAAATGAAGTCTAAAATCAAAGCCCTCATATCAAGTCCATTGGATAACGACCGTTTTTATTTCCATGCAAAAAACAATAAAAAGGGACTTAAACTGGAGTTGACCAACCTGCCTGCCGATTACGATGTTTACCTCTATGATTCCAGAGGAAAACTGATCGAAAGCAGCACAAAAGACGGCCAGACTGACGAAACCATCGTATTGGATGAAACTAAAAAGAAAGAGCGATACACCATTTACATTTCAGGAAAAAAAGGTGCATTTGATGCTAATAGTTGTTATACACTGAAATTGAATTATAAAAAAGAAAATGACGACGAAGATGACGACGAAGATGACGACAATAACAGCAGTGCATTAATCGCCAGTGAAATGGAAGCAGGAATGCAAATCCAACCAATTTTCCGGATTTATCCCAACCCGGTTCAGGATCGGGTTACTATTACCTGGCCATCTCAGAAAGCAGGAACTGCAGAAATCAGGGTCATTGATCTGAATGGTCGTCAGGTAAAAGGACAACGTCTGGCAGTACAAAATGGAACCAATCTGCTGCAGATGCAGGTAGGTGGCTTAACACCGGGAGTTTATCTGCTTCAGATTCAGCAGGATGGACAGATGGTTACCCGAAAACTAACCATTACCAATAGATAAGTTTTATACAGGAGCCGCCACTTAGCCTTCAGGAACGCAGGTATTTATTAAAGAATGCCAGGGTTCTTGACCAGGAAAGAGTGGCGGCTTCTTTATTATAACGGGCAGCAGATGTATCGTTATGAAAAGCATGTTGAACACCTTCATAAACATATTGTTCATACCGTATGCCATTGTCTTTTAATGCCTGTTCATATTCCTTCATACCTGCATTAACACGTTCATCCAATGCAGCATAATGAAGTTGAACTGCAGCTTTGATTTTAGCCGCTTCAGCTACTGCAGGCTGCCTTCCATAAAATGCAACGGCAGCTTTCAGATCTGGTGCATTTACTGCCAACTGATTACTCATGGCACCACCCCAGCAAAACCCAACCGCTCCAACAGATCCGGTGCAGTCTGGCCTTTCCCGGAGATAAGGAACAGCGGCAGCAAACCGTTCCGTATTTTCCCCGGCAACCAATTGCTGAAAGAGCTGACGGGCTTCATCTTCATTTGCAGGAGTTCCGCCAAGTGAGGATAATCCATCCGGTGCCAGTGCCAGAAAACCGGCACTTGCTGCACGCCTTGCAACATCTTCGATATGAGCATTTAAGCCACGGTTTTCATGAATCACCATCACAGCAGGAAGCTTTTCACCGGTTTTTGGTTTAGCCAGGTATCCTTTCATTTTGCCAAATTTCGTCTCATATTCTACCCGTTCGGTATGAAGGTCATTTTCTTCAACTGTTTCTGCAGAAGCATAATTCCCTTCCAGTAACGGAAGAATCGAATAGGCCGCAGCTAAACTGCCGGTCAGGCTGATTAAATTTTTAAGAAACTGATCACGAGTTAAAGGACGATGCGTGTATTCATCATAGAGTTCAATTATACGCTGATCCATACAGGTAGTTTTGCTTTAAAGTACCACTAATTGTCCATTTCAAGTGATTGAATAATCCCCTCCAGTGAGCGCAGGTGCTTACCAAATGCTTTATTGAACATCCATTTTGCCAGCAAATAGCCCAATGGTACCAGAACAAGTACTGTAATTGGTAAAACATACACAAAAACTGGACGCTGCATCAACTCTTCAAATGTTTTTCCGGAACCCAGTATTCCGCCACAAAAATAACCACCTGCGGCAGCAAAAGGATATACGAATAGTCCCAATTTTTGTTGTACTCTGCCCCATTTGCTTATTTCTTCAAAATGTATCTTTAATTCCTGCAATACCGGTCTTGTTGCAGAAACAGTTGATTGAATAGACTGGTAAAGTTTCCATGCCGTCCCCAAAATATATAAGGTAAAACAAATTGTCACAATCATTGTGAACACAATGGGCCAGTAAGGGAAAAACCATAAAATTGCCAGGTAAAAAACAAGGATAACTATGCCTGAAATCATATTCATCTGCAATCCTCTCCTTAATTTCAGCAGCGGATGATGTTGTTGAAATTGTTGAATTTTACCGGGTTGAAGAAGCTGATTCAGGTCTTCATCCTCGGGTTTCCAATCCTGCCATTTTTGTTGTTCATTCATGATCAGGAACATTTAAAAGGGTGGCTAATCGCTGACGGATCCGGTATAATTTCACAGCAAGTCCATTTGCTGAAATCCCCATCCATTCTGCTATTTCTGAATTTGAATATCCTTCCAGGTGCAATAAGACAATGGCTCTGTCGGCATCTGTTAATTGCCTGATGGCTGCCCGCAATGCCCGGGAGTCTTCCTGCTCAAACTGAATGGGCGCACCTGAAGCTGTATCTGGCAGCTCATCCTGATACAGAACCACCGTTTTTTTTCGGTTACTGGTTAAGACTGTATTGAGGCTGATCCGGTACAACCAGGTACTAAACTTTGCTTCTCCTCTGAATTGCGACCGTCCTTTCCAGCACTGCAACAGTATTTCCTGGTAGAGATCTTTTTTCTCTTCCGGGTCTGCCGCATACAGAGATACTATCTTGAAAATAATACCCTGGTTTGCTTTTATCTCCGATAAAAACAATTCTTCGTTCATTGTTACCTGTTGGTGATCAAAACTAATGTCATCTGTTATAGAATTAGTAACATATCAGGTGAAATTATTACACTGTCTTTCAGTTTTTTTTGGTTTCCAGGCGCGGCACCTTTCATACCCGATTTTCACCGCTTGTGCATTGGCAGGATTATTCGACCCGTTATCCCAATTCTATTTTTATATCCCCCGGCATTTAGAATTTTTACGGTTTAATCAGCTGACATGAGGTATAGTTCAATAATCTGTTTATTCTTTTTAATTTTTGGCTGTCTTTCTATTACTGCTCAGGAAAAAGGCAGGGTTCTTGGTCAGGTAGTTGAAGGCGCCACCATATCATTGTTAAAGGCCGGCGATTCCTCAGTGGTAAAATTAGCAGTAGCAGGAAAGGAGGGCATATTTGAAATGGATCAGCTTGATTTTGGCAGTTATTTATTACAGGTTTCGGCAGTAGGGTATGCCAATTTTTATTCTTCCGAATTTCAACTGACCAATACCAAAACCGTTCTGGATCTTGGACCATTATCTCTTTCCAAAAACAATACAGAATTACAGGCAGTAACAATAAGTGCTACAAAACGAATGATCGAAGTGAAACCCGATCGAACCATCGTGAATGTGGATGCTGCCATTTCAAATGCAGGAGCAACGGCAATGGAAGTATTGGAAAAATCGCCCGGTATTTCGGTTGACCGTGATGGCAATATCAGTTTAAAAGGAAGACAGGGTGTACTGGTTATGATTGATGGAAAACCGAGTTATCTGACAGGACCGGATCTGGTTAATCTGTTAAACACCATGACAGCCAACCAACTGGATCAGATTGAAATCATGACCAATCCGCCTGCAAAATACGATGCTGCAGGAAACTCAGGAATAATCAATATCAAAACAAAAAAGAACAAACAGCGGGGATGGAATGGAAGTCTGAATCTTTCCTATGGTCATGGTGCATACTACAAAACCAATAACAGTCTCAACCTGAATTATCGTAAGGAGAAATTTAATCTCTTTCTGAATTACAGTCAGAATGCAAATAAAAACTTCAACAGTCTTTATATAAAACGGAGTTATCTGGATGCAAGCGGACAGTCCTTTACCGGATATTTCGATCAGCCTACATTTCTACGAATGAACGGACAAAACAATACACTTAAACTGGGCATGGATTATTACTTAAGTAAACGAACCACCATTGGAATTACCAGTTCAGGATTTATTTCTCCCAGAAAGTACAACAGTATTAGCACAGGTTACCTGATGGATGCTGATCGTATTGTAGATTCCACCGTACAAACAACCAGCAAAAATTCCAACAAATGGCTCAATGGGATGGTTAACCTCAACTTTAAACAATCTATTAATAAAAATGCAGAACTGACAGCAGATCTGGATTATATGCACTATGACATGAGCAATAATCAACTGTTTCACAATACCATTACACTTGCTGATCAATCACTGATTAGCGATGGCTACCTGAAAGGAGATCTGCCTGCAACGATCAGGATCTATACCGGCAAAACAGATTATACCACTACGCTGTTTACCAACTGGAAAATGGAAGCCGGAATTAAAACCAGCCATGTAAAAACCAATAATCAGGCGAACTACTTTAATTCTAATGCCAACAACTGGATTCCGGACTATGGGAAAACGAATCATTTTCTATATGAAGAGTCAATTTATGCAGCCTACCTGAACAGTAATAAAAAATTCGGAAAATGGTCGGCACAGGGCGGACTTCGATTTGAACATACCCAATACAAGGGGCAACAATTGGGAAATCCTGAAAAAAACGATTCCAGTTTCAGCAGAAAATATGCGAGTTTATTTCCAACCATCTATCTGACACATGAACTGGATTCGAACAATACCCTTACCATACAAACCGGTAGAAGGATTGACCGCCCGGCTTATCAGCAATTAAACCCCTTTCTGTTTTTTATCAATGAATACACCTATCAGGTAGGAAATCCCTATATACAACCACAGTTTACCTGGAATTTTCAGGTTTCGCATACCTATAAAGGATGGTTAACCAGTTCTCTTGAATATGCCGATACCAAACAGTACTTCTCTCAATTGTTCAAAACAGAAGGCAGGGTGACGATACTAACGGAAGGCAATCTTGCTAATATGAAAAACCTGAACCTGACCTTGACAGCACAATTTAATCCAACCAGCTGGTGGTCTGCCAATATCAATATTACCGGAACCTATAGAAAAGTGGCCGGAACCGGGATGAACAGTGATTTCAACAGCGAAACCACCAGTGGAAATGGCAACATCAACAATCAGTTTAAGTTCAAGAATGGCTGGTCGGCAGAATTATCCGGATTTTATAATGCAAAAAACAGGGATGCACAATTCGTCATTTATGGATTTGGACAGGTTGCAGCTGGCATTGGCAAGCAGGTTTTGAAAGGGAAAGGCACAGTCCGTTTAAATGTCCGTGATATCTTTTTCAGTCAGCAGATAAAGGGCGATATCCGCTACCAGCATGTTCGTGAACGGTTTGATCAAAACAGGGATACCCGGGTAGCAACGATTAGTTTCAGCTGGAGATTTGGAAAACAATTGGGAGAAACAAAAAAACGCTCCGGAGGCAGCAGTGAAGAACAGAATCGCGTACGTGCCGGTGGCTGATCAGCTGGTATGATCAGATACAATCAGCCATTGCCCGTTGATTTTTTTGAAGATCAGTGTATAATGTCCGCCAACATCTCCAACAGGTCGGGTGAGCTGCCATTTTCCTACAATCATCCAGGTATTGGCTGAGAGCGGTAAAAAATGGAGAAAATCAAATTTAAGCTGACCCATTTTTTCGGGACTATCATAATTTTTTTTGTATCGTTCATAGGTATTGGTAAAACCGTATGTTACTCCTTTCGCACCAATAAAAAGAAGCGAATCTGATTTCCAATAGCCTTTCATAAAAGCATCTATATCGCCCTGGTTCCAGGCATCCTGCTGATCCGATAATACTTTACGTATGGCCAATTCATCAGGGTGCTGAGCAAAAACTTGCATTCCCAGAAATAGCATCAACAGGCTGATCCAGCTTTTCATATTCCAGAATTTAGGGAAAGGTAGAAAAGCTGCTTCATTCAACAAAATTGAGTCCAATGCTGTTATTTTGCTTTCCGAATGATTATGAAAAAGATTTACCATCTCGCCACCTGTGATACCTGTCAGAAAATATTAAAGGAAGTTGATGCTGTTAAAAAAAAGGTGGAATTGCAGGACATTAAAACAGTTGCCATTACTCCGGAGCAACTGGACCAGATGAAAAAACTTGCCGGCAGTTATGAAGCGTTGTTCAGCAGAAGGGCGCTTAAATTCCGCAGTATGGGTTTACATGAAAAAACCTTGCAGGAAGCCGATTACCGCCAGCTGATTTTGGAAGAATATACTTTTCTCAAACGCCCGGTAGCAATAGTTGGAAATGAAATTTTTGTAGGAAATACGAAGGCAGTTACAGAGGCACTTAAAAAAGCATTATAAAACTGCAGCATCCTCATTATAAAGGCGAATCACGAAAAGACTCAGGTTTCTGTAGGGTGGTACATATTCAGAAAACAGGTTTTTTGTTGCTTCGGATTTATTGAATTGATCAGCCAGTTTTATCCAGAGATCGGGCCAGAATATATCCTGCTCCTGTAACAAAAGCGTATTCAGCTCATGAATCATAGGATCATTGATGAGTTTGGAACCAATTTGTTTGGTTGCCACAATCTGTGCCTGAGGACTTTTGTCGGCAACAGTAAGCAGGTTTTTGTAACCGCCGCAGGAACCCAATATTGCCAGCTTCATATAGGACTGCAAATAACTCAGTGTCGTAGGCAGATGGTAACTATGTCCCCGGTGAATAATAACACCAGGTTTAATCTGCTGATTGGAGAGATATTCCAGTAATTGCTTTTGTGCTTTTTCATCCTCCCGAAAGGTGTGATCCAAGGGAAGATTGGCATAAATATGCACTGCCTGAATGGCATTTTTCGAACAAATTTCAACCCATTTAGGCATTTTAGCGATCTCCCAAACTGCCGTATCCCTGAACAATTGCAGAAAGCTGTTAAAGCTGGCTTTTCCGTCATCATCTCCATAAAACAAAACCAGTTGATGAATGACATTATCTACACCAATGATTGATTTAACTGAAAGCAATTCATAATTACCAAGGCGGGAAAACAATTCCTGCCTCGATTCAGGATGATTGGCCACTTCATAAATCTGTTCAAGAATGGTATAAAGCCGGATTCCGTAAAAATTATCGGAGGACCTGCATCGTATCAGGTTTTCTTCCAACAGGTCTGCAACCACACTGTTAGCCAGTGAATCAGACGATAAACTGATAAAAGCATCGGCCACATCCATGGCTTCCTCTATTCCGTTTTCCATATCCGATTCAATGCCGGATACAAAACGAGACAACAGCGTTTTTCGTTCCGGTTCCGGCATATTCGACAAAAAATTCGCCAGTACATTATAGTGAGAGCAGATTCGGATAAATTTTCTAAACTGATCGTAGGCAACATATTCAAGCAGACTATCAGCTCTTCCCGGAGGCAATTGTTGCATCATTTGTTTGTAGATACCGAGGAAACTGGAGGTATATAATTCGTCTTCTCCGGTCGTAATCAGGTAATAAAGATCAATTGTACGAAGCGGTTGAATACTTGCAAATCTGGTTGCATTTCCATTTTCATGCAAATCATTGATCGGCTTGATATAAAATGCCATTGCTTTTTCATGCAACGCTGTTCGTAAAGCCGGCTGCATCCCGATAGATGTACCCGGCTGGCGATTCCAGCGAATTTCCTGAATGGCATCTACCAGCTTTTGATAATATCCATTTACGTTTGAACTCCTTAACAAGAGCAATTCATCTACGGTATATTTCCCATTGAGCAGACCGGATGCAAAATGAGCAAGTTCCCCAACATTTCGGTTACCTGATATACTTACCAGTTCCTGAATTAATGGATGGGTTGAATTTTTTATATACGTTACCAGTGGCGTGGATTGCTGATTGATATACTGAATAATGGTAAGCGGGGATCTTTCCGCTATATATACCAGGGCGGTATCCATATAAGGAAAAGCAGGTCTTCTTTCCAGGAAAGGTATCAGGTTGTCCACGCTTGTTGCAACCCGCCTTACATCTGCCAGCTGTTGTAGTCGTTTACCAACCGGATAAATCCGAAAGGCATCGGCCATCAGCTGGGTTCTCCTGGCTCCAAATCCGGCCATGATTTGCTGTAAAGATTCGCCATTTACAATCTTATGGGCAATCTGCGGGAATTTCTCCAGTGCATATGGAATATCGTATACATCATATTGGTTTTGCTGCAGGCTTCCTCTGAGTGTTTGCAAAAAATACCGCAGACTGATGATGCTATTAAGGCGATCTTTTGGTTTTTCTTCTTTTCGTTCAGAAAAAGCTGCCTGCAAGCTATCTGTTGTGTAATAGGCAAATTCCCTAATTCTGATACGGATTCCTTCTTCGCCTTTGAATTGATTCAGAAAGTTTCGATATTGAATCTGCTCTGCATCCAGCAATGCATTCGCCTCGGCCAGGTCTGATTGGGCCATGCCGGTAAGTGGAAAAAACAGAAGAAGGTATAAATAAAGTAAAATTCTCTCGCTACAGTTCATGTTTAGATTTCACCCTCAAGGTACGCCGAAATCAGCATTAATCCGCTATTTGGCAAAGCGTAAGAGGATGGATGCCACTGCATTAGGCTTCCCGAACTGCTGTAAAAAAGGCTCATAATGGTTAGATGCAATCTGTTCAAAATGGGTGGCTTTCCGAGCTTCTGTCCATCCCTGCCGGATTTTCTCCATCGCTTCCGGTGATTTGGTGTGTAATTCAAGCAGTGCAGCAACTATTAAGTCGTTGATTTCCCTGGAAAGTTGTTGATTTAGCAGTGCAGGACCCAGGGGAATTTCAGGGGAAATCCTGATCTCCGATAATTCAGCTTTTTTGTTGGGGTCGGATTTGATAACTGATAAAAATGCATCCTGCCCCATCGCTGCCAGATCTGCCTTTCCCTGCAATACCTGTTCTACAGCTGCCTGATGTGTACCAGCATAGGATACTGATTTAAAGGATTTTTCCGGATCATCCAGATTCAGACTGGTTAGTAATAATCTGGGTACAAGGTTACCGGAAGTAGATCCTGCTGCAACCAGGCAGAGCCGGATAGATGAACTCCGGGAGCTTAACTGATCCCATTGAATGGCTGAATGCTTCCTTACAATGAACGATGATTTATAAATATCCGTTGTTTCCTTAGGTACAACCCAGGCCGCAACAGCCTGCATCGGATGGGCAGTTGCTGAATTGGTAAGAAGAAGATATCCAAATGTATTGATGAACCCCAAATCCACCTTATTCTGTTGGATTGCTGCAATAAACGAAGGCACATCAGGGTAAGATTTGACTTCCACCTGTTTTCCCAGCTTCTTTTCCAGGTAATTGGCGAGTGGTTGAAGATTGCTTATCCGGGTAAGCGTATCGTATTGATAGGTGGCGAGTCGGATTGCCTGAGATGACGCACTGAATCCTAAACCAGCCAATAAAATAAGGAGCAGCGTTTTTTTCATTTTGCAAAATTCCAGAAAAGACTTTTTTGCATTGCTATAAAAAAGTTCATTGGCACTTTGCTCTGATCAAAGGCCAATATCAAGGACAACCAACTCCTGCACGGAGGAAAATCCTTTCGAAATTTCATCCACCCGGATCTCCTGACCGATGCGATACATTTTATGTGCAGTCAGATAAAACAATTGTTTTTTACCTGATTCCAGTTCAAGATTTTTATTAATTAATACGGGATCCTTGGGTCCGGGAAAACCCGATAATTGCTGAAGTGGCAGCAGGGTATCCCAAACAGCAACCGGCAGCATTGTTGTAAAACTGCTTTGCAATATGGACAACCGGATACCTGCATCGGCAGTAGCCGGACGAGACAAACGAAGAGCCGGGTCTGCATACACTTTAAACTGTACCATGCCGGTGGCAGGTTTTGGCTCCGGCGATGGCGATGGCCTGGTATGCACTTTACTGCATCCCGCCAATAAAAGAGATGACACCGCCAGGTGAATGATAAGGTTCATTTGGATAGGTAAAATGGTTAAGGTTATAAGCTTTGAACACCAAAGAAGTCTATTCGTTGCACCCGAACTGTAGAAAATTTCAACTTTCACAATTGGTGCCAGTTAAGTGGAAATAATTGCCGTTTATCCAAAATGCATGTGTTTTTGAAAAATGATCTTGTCAGCAATACACCTGAATTAAACTATTCAATATGAAAAAAATCACCAAGTTCCTGTTACTGTTGCTGGCAGTTACCATAACCCTGAACAGCTGCAGAAAAAACGACGATGATCAGGATATTCCCAATCCGGAACCTGTCATTTCCAAACGCGTAAAAAAATTAATAGCCGGACCAAACGACCACTTCACGTATACATACAATGAACAAAAACAGGTAACGACCTATCAATCTACCTGGATTTTTTCTCCCGAAGGACCGGTTGTAAAAACCTACACCATTAACTACCAATATGAAAACGGGAAACTAAAAGAATCAGTAACTGCAGGAGGAGGAAAGCAGTTATTTACCTATATAGGAAATCGTCCGGCGGCAGCAGAATTCTATCATCCCAATGGTACAAAGTATGCAACGCATCAGTATAGTTTTAATGAAAAGAATCAGTTGACTGAACTGGTGGAAACTATAACAAATCCGGATGAAATCAGTCATGTTCGTTCACAATACCAATACAATCAAAAAGGCAACCTGGTAAAAATTGTGAATCAGCATAAGAGAAAAGACAGCAATCAATATGAACTGACATCAACTATGTTTTTTGAAGAGCATGATAATAAATGGAACCCGATACCCGGGGAAGCCTGGGGACAATTCTTACCGGGACTGGTACTTCATAAAAACAATCCAACAAGAATAAAAGACCTGCTGCCGGATGGATCTGTTAGGCAGATCGTTCACATGAGTTATGAATATGGCGCAGATGGGTATCCTACCGCCCGTAAGCAACACCTTGAAATCAATGGACAGCACAAACCTGAAATCCGTTTCGAGTATGAATACGAATGAAATCAGCCATTCATACACCAAAAACAACAGTTCATTAACAAATAGCTTGGAGAGGGGGCAACCCCGCCTTAACTTTGCGGCAATAAACCTATTGTATGAAATTATTTTATTTACTCGCGGCTTTTCTGGTGCTGCTTTCGGGGCTTGCAGCCAGAGTCATTTTAGAGCCGATCCAACCGCAGGCCTCTGCCAATGTAACCGTGATTAAAGTGAAAGGGAAAAGTTCTTCACCTACTCAAATTTCTTTTGCAAAGAGCAAAACAACAGCAGTTCCCCGTTGTACTAAATGCATTATTTGAAGAGCCGTTTTATGATCCGTTATTCTATGATCCGCAATTTGGCATAATTCAACATGATCTTTTTTTCGCCATTGTTTTCAAATTGAACAGTAGCGATGGGATTATGTGAGCTTCCCTCCATTTTCAATACTTTTCCGAATCCGAATTTCTGGTGCTCCACTTTTTGTCCGGCCTGCAGATTGGTTGTATCACTTGGAATAAAATCTGCGCTTGGAATATGCTCCACAACTTTAGGCACAGTTTTCGGGGGCACATAGGCTGGCACGGTATCCTTCCTTTTTGCAGGTGGCGGTCCGTAGATTTTTTCAGCCTGTTCACTTGCACCAAACCCGCGCATTCTGTCAAATGCACTACTCTGTTGAAACCCTGTGCCCTGGTTACGCATGCCGCCTCCGGCAAAAGTGCGATCGAGGTATTGCTGAGGGATTTCATCAATAAACCGACTGGGTTCATTCTGTTGCAGTTGTCCGAATTTATACCGGGTATTGGCATATGTGATCCAGAGTTTTTGTTTTGCCCGGGTGATAACCACATAAAACAACCGGCGCTCTTCTTCAAGTTCCTCGCGGGTATTGATGCTCATCGCATTGGGGAAAAGCATTTCTTCCAATCCGGCTGCAAATACAACAGGAAACTCCAGGCCTTTTGCTGCGTGAATGGTCATCAGCTTCACTGTATCTGCATTGGGATCTTTTTCATCCGCATCCGTTAGCAGGGTAATTTGTTGCAGGTAGGCAGCCAGACCTTTATCGCCCACTTCACCTTCATCATTACTGGGTGTTTCTGTAAACTCTTTGATGGAGTTCAATAATTCCTGCACGTTTTCATATCGCTGAAGCCCTTCCACTGTTTTATCATTGAAAAGCTCTTTCACAATATTGGCCTGTTTACCTACATGAAAGGCTACATCGTAGGCGTTTTTACCAGTCAGCATACTCTGGCAGCCTTTGATCATCATCACAAATTGTTCGATGGCTTCCAGCGTGCCTGCCTTAAATCCGGCCTTTGCTGCATTTTCAAGCACTTCCCACATGGTGATATTGTTGGTATTCGCTATCACCATCACTTTATCAATGGTTGTTTTTCCAATTCCCCGAACGGGATAATTGATAACCCGTTTCAATGCTTCTTCATCCCGGGTATTAACAATCAGACGCAGGTAACCCACAAAATCCTTGATTTCCTTACGGGCATAAAAACTCACACCTCCATACATTGTGTAGGCGATGCCCATCCGACGCAGGCTTTCTTCAAATGCCCGGCTTTGTGCATTGGTGCGATATAAAATGGCAAAATCACGATTGCTGAAATGATTCCGCAATTTTTGTTCCTGAATGGTATCCGCAACAAATTTCCCTTCTTCATTATCACTCATGGTGCGAACCAGTCTGATTTTTTCGCCCTCGCCATTTTCGGTCCAGAGCTCTTTTGGAATTTGACCCTTATTGTTATTGATTACCTCATTGGCAACATTCAGAATGCTTTTGGTACTGCGGTAATTCTGTTCCAGTTTGATCACTTTCACATCATCATAGTCCTTCTGGAATTGCAGAATATTCTGAATGGTTGCACCCCGGAAAGAATAAATGGATTGTGCATCATCGCCTACCACACACACATTTTCATAGGCGGCGCCAAGCAATTTAATGATTTCATACTGAGCCGGATTGGTATCCTGATACTCATCAATCAGTATATACTTAAACTTATGCTGGTATTTATGCAGAGACTCCGGAAAATTTTTCAGCAAATCGTACATCTTCATTAGCAGATCATCAAAATCCATTGCACCATTCTTGAAACAACGTTTGGCATAGGCAGCATAAATCTGAGCAATAGCCGGACGATTGGACCGATTATCTTCCTGCTGGATATAATAATCCTGTGCATACTCACCCGGACCAACCAGCGCATTTTTAGCAGAACTGATGCGATTGTAAACAATGTTCGGTTTATACAGCTTATCGTCCAGATTCAATTCATTGATCACAGTTTTTACCACACTTTTCGCATCGTCCGTATCGTAAATGGTGAAGGAGTTCGGATAGCCAAGATGATGTGCTTCACTCCTTAATATTCGTGCAAAAACAGAGTGAAAAGTACCTACATACAAATTTCTTGCATCTGAATTGCCAAGGATTTTTTCGATCCGCTCTTTCATTTCCTTGGCCGCCTTATTGGTAAATGTGAGGGCGAGGATATTAAACGCATCGATCCGATAATGCGCCATCAGGTGGGCGATTCTTGTTGTCAGCACTTTGGTTTTTCCACTACCTGCCCCTGCTACAATCATCAATGGGCCGTCTTTATGTAAAACAGCCTCTCGTTGCTGTTCATTTAATCCGTTCAAATATTCTTGCGTCATCAAATTCGTACTGCCCTGGTTTTGGCGTTCAGGTACTCCAGCGGCAAGCCTGCAAGTTACATAGAAATGGCCACCCGACGGGTGGCCAGTATGGTTATTGGATCAGGATTCCGGTGCGGCGGGCCTGATCGCGGATAATTTTTTCAATTTCAGTGGCAAGGGTTGGATCTGATTTGCCGGATTTTTTGGTTTTTTCTGCAGTTATGAATTTTTCACGATTCAGCTGAACAGATTCCAATTCTTTCCGGATCTGATTGCGTTTGGCCGTTTGTTCATCAATATAGATTTTGATTTCAGCTCTTGATTTGTTTTTTAGCATTTCCGGCAGTGTTGCTTTGTCGACCTTGTTGTAAAACTGGGGATCAGCTTCCTGGGCATCAACCAGATCCCATTGCGTGTTTTTATATAATGACTTCTTTCCTTTTACGGCTACCCTGTCTGCTGCCACTTCCTTACTCATGGAATAATTCTGAACATCGGCTTCTTCCTGCTTGGCCTTGCTTTCGCGTCCCAATGCACCGTATCCGATATAGGTATTATTCAGCTGCTTGTTCAGTTCAAATAAACGATCATCATATGGAGTGGCAACCATATCAATAGCTGCATCGGAGTTAATATGGGTAAAGCTGCCATTACCACATTCAGCTCCAAGATTCCAGTGTTCCTGCATTCCCTGCATTCGATCACCACAATAAATTGTATTAACTACTACCTTCTTTTGTTTTGCAATAGAACAGGCTTTAGTAAAAGGAAGGTTGCCCTGCAGAAAATCTTCATTTCCCGCAATAAAAATGACCTTATAATGATCGGGACCATCTTCCCATTTAAGTTCATTTAAGGAATTATACATTACCTGTCCGCAATATTCATCACCACCCATTGTGGAAAGCCGGAATAACTGACGCGATACTTCATCCAGATCTGTGGTAAATGGAGTTATCTGTTCAACATAACCAGCGGAAGGCTTATTTGAGGAACGGCCATATTCATACAAGGCGATTTCGATTTTTGGTGTATAGCCATCACAACTGGATTTGCCTAAAATGCTGACCATATTCCAGAGTTGGGCCTTGGCCTGAGAAATGAGCCCGTCCATACTATTACTCACATCCAATAAGATGGCAACCTGAATTTTCCTGGATGGATGTGGAGAAAACGGATCTGAATGCGGCTTGTTTTTACTGACAGCTGTATAAATAATTCCGGAGCATAAGAGCAGCGCTCCTGCCAGGAGGCTGGTTTTAATTAAGCGGGTTGGCATGATGGTGGTTTTCGGATGAGATGATTCCACCCGATTTTTTTCACACTCCGCCCCTACCCTTTACCGAAGTTTTAACACATTTTCACCGGTCGGGTGGCACCCGACCGGTGGCACCCGACCGGTGAAAATCAGAGCGCACCGAGTTCGGCGGCGGAAATATAGTTGTCCTCTACGCTGGATTTGCCGATGAAACGGAAGTAGCGGCATTTAATGGGCGCTGGGAGCGATACCACCTGCTCAATCGGATTGGCCTTAATATTGGAAAATTCACCAGTAGCGGCAGTGGACCAGGATTTTCCATCAACACTCACCTGCCATTCATATTGACCCACCACTCCCCAGGAACCGCCCACTCTTGGTAAATAGGTAAATGCTTTAATGGTTTGAACCCCGCCCATATCGATAACAATTTCCTGCGGCGGTGGCATCATTTCTTTTTCATTGTTCCAGGTATGCCAAATAGTAGAGGGATCATTATCAAAGGCATGAAGGGCAGCACCCGCAGGCAGTTTACTCTCTGCCGAAACCGAAACAAGTTTCCATGCGCTTTTATCAAGTGCGTCCGGTGCTTTCTTCATTTCATACGAAACACCAGGTAACTGATCGGGTTCTTTGAATACAGCAAGATCGCTTATCGCCAGACAAACAGGAGATTGCAAAATTCTTATCCGCAACTGTTTTGCCGTAACAAAAAAGGGTAACCGTACCAGGCGATTGGCACCGATACTGGTAGCCGTAGCCAATTCTTTCCAGTTTCCATTTTCACTCACATCAATGGCGATTCGTTCAATCCGTTGCCCCAGTTTTATATTCTCCCGAATCCGAACAATATTAAATTTGACAGGCTCCTTCCATTCCAATAAAATTTCTGCTTTCGAAACGCTATCATCCGTAGCCCAATAGGAATACCGATCCTCATCCACCAACATTTTCGGACCAAATTTCGAAGCAGCATTTCCACGAATATTACTAACTTTCAGTTCTGCTTTAGAAGCCAGATTAGTTGCAAAGGTTTCTTTCAATAATGCCCCGAATTTGCTTAAGGATTCCACATCATTAGCATGCAACAAACCTCTCCGGTCAGGAGATAGTCCAAGATCCAAAGCAGCACCTCTTCCCACACTTTTGAAATACAGATCAAAAAGCTGGGCAGGTGTTTTCACCCGGTGATCCTGTTCGGGATGATAAAACCATCCCGGCCGCAGGGGCACATCACATTCTGCAGGCTTCCAGAATTCGCCGTTCCTGGTTCCTTCCGGCGATAGCCAGTATTTCAGTTCCCCGGGAGCAGCAACTGTTTTGCCATCCAGTGGTTGCGGGGTAAAGGTAGCCCAGGAAGTTTCGGCAGCATGTCCTTCCTCATTTCCTACCCAGCGCACATCTCCCATATCATTAAAGATAACCGCGCCAGGCTGGAGTTCACGAACCATATTCCAGGTCGTATCCCATCCATAATAGGTAGTCCGATCGATATTCCGTTTTTCCCGGGCACCGCCATAATAGCCGTCTCCGCCATTGGCCCCATCAAACCAGGTGATAAATAATTGACCGTAATTAGAATATAATTCGCGCAGTTGTTCCCGAAATGCTTTCACATATTCAAAAGAACCATAGGCCGGGAAATTCCGGTCCCAGGGTGAGCAATACACGCCAAACTGCAGTCCCATTTTTCTGGTGGCCGTTTCAAACTCTTTAACCATATCTCCCCCACCATTTTTCCAGGGACTTTTACTGATATTGTAGGAAGTGGTTTTGGTTGGCCAGAGTGCAAATCCATCATGGTGTTTGGCTACCAGGATCAATCCTTTGAAGCCACCGGCTGCTGCAGCTTGAACAATTTGGCTCGCATCAAAAGCAGAGGGATTGAAACTGGACGGATCAGCATCACCATAGCCCCACTCTTTATTTTCAAAAGTAGTTGGTGTAAAATGAACCAGTACATAGGATTCCAATTCCTGCCAGCGTAACTGCCGCTCAGCAGGTAAAACACCATAGGGTGCAGGTTCCGGAATTTTTTCAACGAGTTTGGTATTTCCTGAACAGGCAGCCAATCCAATTATTATGGCGATGGAGAAAATAAATCGATTTGTGTACATATAGCCAGATTACCTCACGAAATTCAAGGATTCTTACCTGGAAACTCACCTCCATATCACCAGATACTGCTTCTAAATTCACAGAAAATGAAGGATCCTATTTTTTGGAAGACTTGCCATTTAGATGGAATTGACGAATGGCATCCCTGGACTGAGGAGGATAAATATCAGTACCCGGTGCTTTTTCCTGCAATTCCAAAATTCGCCCAACTGCAATCTGGCGCCATTTTTCTTTTTTGGGATGCCAGGCCAGCAGAATCCAGTCTTCCTCTTCTTTTTTAAGTGCAACAGGCAAAATTGTATAGGATTTATTTTCTTCCCCCTTATTCTGTCGGATGGAAATTCGCAGGAGATGGCTGACTTCGATGCCCTTCGCCAATAATGGCAACCATTCCGCTCCGGCGGTTCCTTCAGCGGGCGAAATAAAAATGGTACTGTCTTCCCCGGATCTCGCTTTTAGTTGATCCAATACAAATCCGGCTTCCAGCATCCATTTGCAGTAGCGGAAAAAATTCCCCAGTTGAATTACCGGCATTTCATCCAGTAAATATTTATTGGAAGCGGCATCATAAGAAATTTGAATACCCAAATCAGCCCGGAGTGATTCCAGTAAGCGCTGAAAACTGCGCAGACTCAGATCGCAGCCGGCAGAATGCAAAGCGGTCATCAATTCTTCCCGGTTAGCCCCCACTGTTTGTTGCAGGTGATGCACCAGTGTATAATAAGGCAGAATATAGTCCCGTGGCGACATGGGTTTGGGTTTATTCTGAAATCTAACCAAAATTTTGGATATGATAAATCAACCAAGCACGGGTCTGGTTGTTGCAGTATCTTAGAAACTAACAAAAAACCGTATGGCTGACCAACTTAAAACCAGATCGATTGCCGCCTTACTTGCGATGGCCGGTGTAATCATAGTGAATTCACTTGCAGTATTATTACCCATCAATCAAATGAGCACAGGAGCCATTTCAGATTTGTACCCGAATTATTTTGTGCCGGCAGGTTTTACTTTCAGCATCTGGTCGGCCATTTACCTGCTGCTTTTTAGTTTTTGCGGATACGCAATCTGGTTTGCCTTTTCTAATCAGGCGAATACTAAAATCAGGCAACTCTTACCCGGATTATTGAACTTATTTCTACTCACCTGTATCATCAATTGCTCCTGGATTTTTTTATGGCATTATTTGCAAATTCGCTTATCACTGGTAGTTATGCTGCTCTTTCTGATAACCCTTATACTTATTTATCAGAAACTTACTCTTTATAAATCATCCTTATCCGGTACCGCTTATTTTTTCCTTCAGGTTCCTTTCAGTGTATATCTGGGATGGATTAGTGTTGCCACCATTGCCAATACGACTGCTGTACTGGTGTCGTCGGGTTGGGAAGGAGGATTTCTTTCTCCAATTAACTGGGCCGTTGTAATGATGCTGGTAGCCGTAGCACTGGGGTTGCTGTTTTTATTCAGGTGGAAAGATAAAGCCTACCCGCTGGTAATTTGTTGGGCATTGTATGGCATTTATTTCAAGCAGGGAGACATTTTTATCATGGCAAGAACAGCAGCAATCGGAATCGGTATTTTATTGCTGACTATATTGCTTCAGTATTTCAGACAGTCCAAAAAAAATCCCGGGTTATAAACCCAGGACTTTTGCATCAACTGCAAATTTTGTTGTTATACTGACGTCTAAATCATCTGTAATGATTTTATCCGTAGTTAATCTTGTTTTGATGATATACGTACCTTTTTTAAGGTAATCGGCCAATTGAACATCTTCTGTTTTAAGTACAAGAACACCATTGATGTAATCTGTAAGATCCGTTTCAAAAGCAATTCTTTTTTCAGGCAATTGATCAGCATCTATATACACTTCGATGTCTTTCAGAAAATCCCAGCTGCGACCATAGGGATTCGAAATTACCATCCTGAATTCCTGCAGGGTTACTGACTCCAGCATCTCTGCTTTGGAATTATTGACAGATAATTCGCGGCTCGCTTCAGAATAAACAGGGGGCGTATAAATATCATAGGGAAGCAGGGTTGCTGCACCCGCTTCAATCTTTAATTCGGTACGATCTGTTACCGTAAACTGGGTAAGCTTGTCTATTTTTTCGCAGGCTCCAAGTCCTGTTGCGGCAATTGCCAGAACCGCTAGAATACGTTTCATGGGTAGGGATTTTCTATGCTCCAAAACGGCTGTAAGGCAGCTTTAGTGTATGAAACCCTTTATCCGACTGCATTTTTCGACGAATGGAAAATTTTCATGAATACCATCCATTTTAACTAAGTGGAACCTATTAAAAAGGCGGACCGGAAAATCCGGTCCGCCTCAACTCAATCTATAAAACTTAATTACTTAACTGTAATTGCCTGATCAATAAGGAAAACCAGGTTATTACGGTGTGCCCTGGTTTGCTCATCGCTACTGGTGGCGCCAGCCAGCATAGCTTTTACTTTCTTCAGTGTATGAAGTGCAGCTGCTTTGGAAGCATTATCGTAACCAACCTTCGCATCAACAATAGCTGCAGCTCCTTTTACAAACTCTGTTTGCAGGTTCTGGCGGTAGAGGTTTACGCTACCATTCAGGTCGGCCTGGAAGATGGACTTGGATAAATCACCCATAACTTCCGCAACGCTGTAGGTATTGCCATAAAGTCCGCTGTTATTGATCCGGGTAAGTGTAACCGGATGCAGGATATGCGCCAGTGTATTTAGTTGAACACTTGCAATGGTATTCGACGGCTTCACATCTTCTGTGCCATTAAAGAAGCCAAATCCACGACGTTGCATTTGCAGGTAAGGGAAGAGACTGGCATCTGCAGCGAAAGCATTCGGTGCAAACAGATAGGTGTTCAGCAAAGCCATTGCTTTCTTCTGATACGCAACAGGTACCGGCGTAAATGGTTTGGTATTGGTTTTTTGTCCGGAAAAACTACGATCTACATAAACCCCGCCAATATATCTGCTCACGGAATTCACCATTTGTGCCCGTTGGCCCATTAACTGATAGTAGCGTCCGCGAAGCTCAGCATAACTCTGACCCGGTTTGGCGAAACGAGCCTGCAGTTTGGGCATCATGGTATTTACCAGTTTCAGGCGTTCTTCCGCATAAGCTACCATATCATTACTCATATCATTCACCATCACTCTTGGATCAATTGCTTTACCAGGAGCTCTCATATCATCGGCATCATTACCGAAAGTGAGTTGAGGATCGGTGCTGCGGGAGAGGATTTTTTTCAGTTCAGCTTCTTCCTCTGCTGCAGATAATTGGGTATAACCATATTGGATAGCCCAAATATCATAGGGACCCACCTTGGTTGTATAATAATCGCCCTGTTTGGCGCGATTGCTGTTTACGTTCAATGATGGATAATCCATTACAGAACCCTGCAAACCAATTTTGCGGGTAATGGACTGGTCATGTACTTCTGTTGGACTCAGCATCTGACTTGCCTTCATATTGTGGTTCAGGCCCATGGTATGACCCATCTCATGCAGAATCAGGTAATACAAAAACTGCTTGTGTAATTCTTTTACTTCAGCAGTCTGACGCTCTTCTTCATCCAGAGTGGCAATAGTAGCGATCCCTGTTTGAAATTGCATACTTAATTCCTGCGCAATGGCGCAATTAAGGTGTTGTTTCATACCATGAACAGCAAAACTGCTATAGTTATGTGTAGCTTCGATGGCTGCTTCCGGATTTTCCCAAGGCAGACTAACAGAAGAACTCATACCTGCATTGAAAAGATCATCCTGAATAACAGCACCGGCACCTGATCTCCATTCTACGGTGATATCAGCTCCCAGAATTTGTCCGGTACGCGGATTGGTAAAACTTGGTCCGATAGCTCCATAAGGCGGATTGGCAGAGCTTACCCAGCGAATCACATTGTAACGGATATCAGCAGGATCCCAATCGGCATCATCGGGCATCATTTTCATTACCACTGCGTTTTTGAATCCCGCAGCTTCAAATGCTTCGTTCCATTTTTCACCGGCTTCTTTGATTACCGGACGAAGCTCAACAGGTGTGGTGTTTTCAATCCACCAAACAATTGGTTCTACCGGCTCACTGATAGCCGCATTGGGATCTTTTTTAACCAGGTTCCAGCGATTGATAATGTCTTTATATGGAGTTGGAGAAAGTGAAGTAAGATCATCCACTTCGCTACCGAAATAACCAATTCTTGGATCATCCCGACGTGCGCGGAAATCATTTTTTGGTAATTCGAGGAAGGAATGCTGCATTTTCACGCGAACATAGCGGGCATCAGTTATATCTTTTCCGCCCCCATTAAATGGCATTGGATTATCGTATGCCAATTCAACCAACACATCGGTATTATTCGGGAATGAACGAACGATACCGTATTTGGATTTACCCGGGTTCAAACCGCCCAGGTTAAATACAGCACCAGGAGGTAAACCGGGTGGCATCATTGGTTTAACCGGATCGAGTTTATCACCGAGCAACAATCCGTCAGCCGCAATCAGGTAACCGAGGCTGTCTTCAACCACTACTTTTTCTGCAATGATAACCGCATCGCTTACGTCTACATTTTCAGCTTTGCTTACAGCATTGTTCTTATCATAGTAAAAATTGGTATTCATTTGTTTGAATTCCAATTTTTCAAATGATTTTTCAACCATAAACGGGAATGTAGCCCGGATCATATTCTGGTGCAAAAAGAGTGCAGTTGGTCCGCCCATTGAAAAGCTCTGGTAGAGATACTCCTTACCCAGTTGATCTTTGCGGATATACATTTGTACGGAACCAGTAACGGTATCCTGATACAAAGTGAACAACCCTTCGTGTTTTTTACTTGATTTTGTTTTGTCTTTTACGGTAGGTTTAGCCGGGGGTGCAGGGGGTGCTTTTTTTGTGGTATCAGCTACCGGTGCAGGGGCTTTCTTACCTTTTCTTTGTGCTATTGATCCGGTTGCTAACAGCATCGCAGCCGGAATCAGGAAGGCAATTTTTCTCATGAAAACTATTTAGACATACAATATGCCTAAAAAATCGGGTTTAAGGAGAAAAATTATATAAGGCTGGGGTTCACGTGATAAAAGGCGGAAGGAAGGGATAAATTAACTGATTGTTAAAAAATTTTAACCAATTTCTTTGTTATATGGAATAGGTCCCCTATTTTCACATCGCTAAATAAAAAAAGAAGGTCCACTGTAGAAACAGTCGACCTCTAACGATTGCTTGCCATATAAAAAAATCTTCGAATCTTTTCTTTGTTCCTTTTCAGGATTCGGGATAACGACCTCTGCGATGCTTTGCTTCTAACGATTGTTTGCCATTTTTCCCTCTAACGATTGCTTCTCATTTTTTTGCTTTCCGATGTGAAGCCGGGTCGTTTTCTTTTGTCCCGTTTGATGATGTAAAAGTAGCTCGGGAATTTTCTTCCTGAAAATCAAAATTTGAACCGGTTTATTACTCCAAAAAGGATATTTTTGCAGTTAAACCCTTATCCAGCAAGGATTTGCAGAAAAATAGTTAATGATGTCCAACAGATCTACCGACTCTCTTTTTCAATTAATAAAATCTCTTCACAAGGCGGAAAAACGGCATTTCAAACTATATATCAAGCGCAGCTCGGCAAAAGAGGACCTGAAAATTGTGGAATTATTCGATTCGCTTGACAAATTAACTGAATACGATGAGCGACTTCTGCTAAAAAAACTGCCATCCATCCAGAAGCCACAGTTGAATAATACCAAAACCCATCTTTACAAGCAGTTACTGGCCAGTTTACGTGATTTAAAAAGCACAGACACCCTCGAACTTCAATTGTCGGAACAATTGGACAATGCCCGTATCCTTTATAATAAAGGGTTGAAACACCAGGCCCTCAAGATTCTGGAAAGAGCCCGGGAAATTGCTAAAGCCAACGGAAAATTCAATTATCTGGCGCAGGTAATATCCTTAGAGAAAAAAATTGAAACCCTGCATATCACCCGCAGTATCCAGGAAAAAACGGAAAAACTGACCCAGGAAGCCCTGGAAATCAGTGGTCATATAGACCGTGTAACCCGCTTATCCAACCTTGCTCTCCTTCTTTATGGGTGGTATACCAAACACGGACATGCAAGAAATGAAAAAGATGAAACTGGTATTCGCGAATTCTTTAAAGAGCAATTGCCTTCAGATGCATTTCAGCTGACCGATTTTTATGAACGGCTTTATTTATACCAGAGTTATACCTGGTATGCGTTTATCCGTCAGGATTTTCTGATGTATTACCGATATGCACAAAAATGGCTGGATCTTTTTGATCAGAATGAAGTGATGAAAAAAGTCGAAATCGGGCATTATATCAAAGGTATGCACAATCTGCTGAATGCACATTTCGACTTAAGAAATTTCCAGCAGTTTGAAAAAGTATTGAAGGAATTCGAAGCATTTTCACACACCCCCATTGCTGAGCAGCACGACAATTTCAGAATTCATACCAGTATATATATCAACAGTGCCAAATTGAACTGGCACCTGATGACTGGCACCTTCAAAGAGGGACTCAAAATGGTGGATGCTGTAATTGCCAACCTGGATGAATACGCGCTTTACGTGGATCCGCATCGAATTGTTGTTTTTAATTACAAACTTGCAACGCTATATTTTGGAAGCGGTGACTACAATACCTGTATCGATTTTTTACAAAAAATAATCAACGATACTTCGGCTGATCTGCGGATAGATTTGCAAAGTTATGCCCGTCTCATGCATATGCTGGCTCACTATGAATTGGGGAATGATGAAATTATAGAATCACTGATTAAATCAGTGTATCGATTCATGGCGAAAATGAAAAATCTCACCGTTGTGGAAGAGGAAATGTTTCGTTTTATTCGCCACTCCTTTGGGGTATCTCCCCGGAAAATGAAACCGGAACTGGAAAAATTCCTGCACAAAATCAAACACCTCGAAAAAAGCCGTTTTGAAACAAGAGCCTTCGCCTATCTGGATATTATTTCCTGGGTGGAAAGCAAGGTGTATGAAAAGCCGATGGCCGAAATTATAAATGCAAAATATAAGGCTCAGCGAAAGAGAAGGTATGAGGAGTAATCACTTCCACAGTTTATAAAAATACCGCAGGACCCAGGCCAGGCTTCCCAGAAAAAACACATAACAGATATAGTTCCCGAGCTTGGGGCTGTTTTCGAAAAAGAACCATCCCGCATAAATGCCGATTGTCATATTCAACAACATCCATAAAGCACCAATGGAGAGGGTCATCAGCGTTTTATACAGCAGATCACGGGCATCTTTTTCCATTTCACTCATACAGTCAGTTTTTTCAAAGCTACTACTCTATCAACAGGTCGCGAAAATCTGTTGAATCGCCATTGAATACATTAAAATCAACCTTACCGCGAATCCCTGTAACCCGTCCGGTTTCGCTGTATTGCCAGAAAGCCCAGTTGCGAGCAATTCTTGGCCGATCCTTTTGCAGATAATGTGCCACCCATAAAGGATACTCATCAAACTCATCTTTCAGGTGACGATTGTAAAAATCCACATTGGTATAGATGATGGGTTTTACTCCATAATGAGCCTCCACACGATCCAAAAATGCTTTTACACCAGCCCGTAATTTGGCGCCTGACACCCCATAGGTTTGTTCAACATCCAGCACCGGAGGAAGATCTCCTTTCTCCAATTCCACCCGGCGGATAAAATTCTCCGCCTGCTCGGCTCCACTTTTGGGAGCTAAAAAAAAATGATAGGCTCCTCTTGGCATCCTAACTTCTCCGGCATTTTCCCAATTACGCCGAAACTGCTGATCCATATTTCCCAATCCTTCTGTAGCCTTTATAAATACAAAGCCTATTTTGATATCCTCTGCCCGCATTGCTTTTACCGCCTCCCAGTTAATCCGCTGCTGGTATTTCGATACATCAATCCCATGAATCTGAAAATTGGTGGGAATCTCGATTCCAAAATCTTCATAATGTTCGAAATCCGGTTCGCTGCTGGTAAACCACCACCACCCCAGGAATCCAATTAATCCAATCGCCAATATTGCCAGTAAATATTTCGGTCCGGGTTCCCGGCCCATTTTCTTCTTTGCCATCGCGCGCAAAAATAGGCATTTCCCTCACCCGCCGGGTGCCACCCGACCGGTGGCACCGGTCGGGTAAATTAAAATCACCCGTCGGGTTTACCCGACGGGTGTATCTTTGGAGGATGCCGTTTAATTTTCGAGATTCATTGAACCTGGCCAGAAAGATGACAGTTCGCAGGGCATGGAATGCTGTGAAAGTGCTGAGCAGCTATTACCTGAGCAAATACAGCGGGAAAGCCGTACAATGGGGCGTACCTATCTCCATTAGCGTAGAGCCGACCACCTCCTGCAATCTGCGCTGCCCTGAATGCCCCAGTGGCCTTCGGGCATTTACCCGTCCAACCGGCATGCTGCAGAGCAATTTTTTCCGAAATACCATCGATCAGCTTTATAAAGACCTGTTCTACCTGGTCTTTTATTTTCAGGGCGAACCCTATCTGAACCCTGAATTCCTCGAGATGGTCAAATATGCCTCCAATAAAGGAATTTATACCGCTACCTCCACCAACGCACATTATCTCACGGAAGCAAATGCCAAAAAAACCGTTGAGAGTGGTCTGGACCGACTGATAATCTCAATCGATGGAACCTCTCAGGAGGTTTATCAGCAATACCGGGTGGGAGGGAAACTTGAAAAAGTACTGGAAGGAACCCGCAATATTGTAAAAGCAAAAAAAGAACTGGGTAGCAACAAACCATTTGTAGTGTTTCAATTTCTGGTGGTAAAACCAAATGAACACCAGATCGAAGATGCCAAAGCACTTGCCGCAGAAATCGGAGTAGATGCGCTCTGGCTGAAAACAGCCCAGGTATATGATTATGCCAATGATCCCAATCAACTCATTCCAACCAACGAAAAATACAGTCGTTATAAAAAAGACAAATCCGGCAACTATGCATTCAACAATCAATTACTGAATCATTGCTGGAGGGCCTGGCATGCAACTGTCATCACCTGGGATGGCCTGGTTGTACCCTGCTGTTTTGATAAGGATGCACAACATCGGCTCGGAGATTTAAAAAAAGCCTCCTTCCATGAAATCTGGAAGGACGCCAACTATCAGAAATTCCGATCCGGATTGCTGAAAAGCCGGGCTAATATCGATATTTGCGCCAACTGTTCGGAAGGCACCAGAGTATGGGGATAAGGATTAGAAAATCACTTATTTCATTTTACTGTAATTTTAAAACTGAACATATCTGTTATGAGTATTAATAAAGACATCAATCAACGGAAATTCAGGAATGAACATCAAAAAGCTATGATTAACCTGATTTATTCCTATAACTGGTTGATGGAAAATACCCGTAAGCACCTGGACCAATACGATCTTACTACCCAGCAATTCAATATACTCCGGATTCTGCGCGGCGCCGGAGAACCGCTCAGCACCCTGCAAATCAGACAACGAATGCTCGATAAAATGAGCGATACCTCCAGAATCGTAGACCGCCTGGTAAAAAAAGAACTGGTTTCCAAAGTCGTTTGTAGCTCTGACCGCAGACTGGTGGACGTAACTATCTCAGAAAAAGGACAGGCATTACTGGCAGAAATGGATACCCATGAAAGCGACTGGGAAAGCCTGCTTCAAAATCTCAATGAAAAAGAGGCTGTTGAATTAAATAAGCTACTCGATAAGCTCCGCAACAGTCAGGATTAACCGAAAAATATATCATGCAGTTAAACAACTCCTTGCTATTGGCAATAGCAATCCTATTGGCTCCCATTTTTATCAATGCACAGCAACCTGCAGCACCAATTCCCCCTCCCTCGGAAAGTAATAATTCAGGAACCCGGGAATTCAGAGCTGCCTGGATCGCCACTGTTGCGAATATTGATTGGCCTACCAAAGGAAATATCAATCCGGAAAAACAGCGGGAAGAATATATTCAACTGCTGGACCTGCACCAAAAAAACGGATTAAATGCAGTTATTGTACAGGTTCGTCCGGCAGCCGATGCACTTTACCCCTCTTCCTATGAACCCTGGAGCGAATGGCTTACCGGAAAACAGGGTCAGCCTCCTGTTCCTTTTTATGATCCCCTCCAATTCATGATTGCTGAAGCCCATAAAAGAGGAATGGAATTCCATGCCTGGTTAAATCCCTATCGCGCCGTATTTAATATAAAAAGCACCATCACCGCGCAGGATCATATTACCCGTCGTTTCCCCGACTGGTTCCTAACCTATGGTGATAAAAAATACTTTGACCCGGGAAATAAAAACGCACAGCAGTTTGTGGTAAACATCGTGCGCGATCTTGTAAAGCGTTACCCGATAGATGGCGTCCATTTTGACGACTATTTTTACCCCTATCGCATTGCCGGTAAAGAATTTCCTGATTACAAAACTTTTAAAGTTTTCGGAGAAGGGATGTCGCGCGATGCCTGGAGAAGAAGCAATGTAGATTCCATTATTCGCCATCTGTCCATCACCATCAAAGCCGAAAAACCCTGGGTAAAATTTGGGATTTCTCCTTTTGGTGTGTGGAGAAACGCTGATCAGGATCCTCGAGGCAGTGCTACCAAAGCCGGACAAACCAATTATGACGACCTCTATGCGGATATTCTTTTATGGCTGGAGAAAGACTGGATCGATTATGTTGCCCCCCAACTGTATTGGGAATTCGGTCATAAAGCAGCCCCCTTTGAAGTACTGCTTGACTGGTGGAGCAAAAATACCTATGGCAAACATTGTTATATCGGCCTGGGAATTTACCGGGCCGGGTCCAATTCCGCCTGGAAAGACCCCAACCAGTTGCCGAAAATGATCCAGGCGGTGCGCAACACCCCAAATATGCACGGTGTAATTTATTTCAGCAGTAAAAGTTTTGAGAAAAATCCGAATGGCTGGAATGATAGTCTGCGTACCAATTATTATCGCCAGCCCGCCACCATCCCATCCATGGAATGGATTGCGCCCAATCCCGGATTTCTAAACTATTGAGCTATTTGCCTTCCAGGCGATTTACATAATCCAGTGAACCTAATCGAAACCGGAGCGGAAGCCCGGTTTTTTTTTCGAACCTATATTCCCCAACACATATAATCCCCCATTGCTGAAGAATAAAATCAGGCGCAAGCCGGACATTATTCGGAAGAAAAACAGCTCGTGGCGGTGCATGTACTATTATTCCAGCCCCCCGCCAATGTGTTAAATCCAGCTGTTTGAACCCCCTTAAATCAGGAGTTTTTTTGATTTCCATCACCGATTGAAGACTTGGAACAGCTATTCTGCCATAATTTTTTAAAACCGGCAAAAGCTTCTCCTGTTGGGCTTTCGCAGTATATCCTGACATCCCTATAAAGAGCATTATCATTATTTTAAGGATTCCTTTCACAAGTGCTGCAACTAATTACGTAATTTACGGCCTGATTTTTGTGGATAGCGCGACTTTTCAAAAAAAGGCGCATAAACCCTGAACATAACGAATGGCATTAGGACAAAGTTTACAACAGAAACTACTTCAGAAGCTTTCTCCTCAGCAAATTCAGCTGATGAAACTGCTGCAGGTGCCTACAGCCAACCTGGAGGAACGCATCAAGGAAGAACTGGAAGAGAACCCGGCACTGGAACAGGGCGATGAAATGGACGATGATAATTTCGAAGAGCCCAGAGATGAATTCGAATCAACCGAAGAAGAGTTTGAATCAGAAGGGTCTGAAGAAGAATATGATAATATTGATATCAGTGAATATGTTTCGGAAGGTGATGATGATATCGGCGATTACCGGCTCCGGGATGATAATTATCCTGAATTAGACGACAAGCAGGTTACCCCATTTAAAATTGAATCATCGCTTCATGATATGCTGGCTGACCAGCTCGGCATGCTGACTCTGGACGATCGCAAGCGAAAAATTGCAGAACAAATTGTAGGCAGCATCGATGATGACGGCTATCTCCGAAGAGAATCAGCCTCCATCCAGGATGATCTGGCCTTTCGCCAGAATATTGATGCCACGGAAGAGGAAATAGAAGAATTAATCCTGCTTATCCAGCATTTTGATCCGGCTGGCGTAGCTGCCCGCAACCTTCAGGAATGCCTGCTGCTGCAACTGGAACGTAAAAAAAATGAAGGCTCCGCCGTACATGGCGCTATTGAAATCCTTTCCAATTATTTCGATGAGTTTACCAAAAAACACTACGATAAAATTCAGCGTGGACTCAATATCGATGATGAAGAACTCAAACTCATCATCCAGCAAATTATCCGGCTGAGTCCAAAACCCGGTGGAAATGTGGGTGAAGTAAATAAAGCAGAAAGTTATGTAGTGCCCGATTTCTTCATTTACAATACAGGCGGCAAACTTGAAATTACCCTGAACAGCAAAAATGCACCCGATCTGAGAATCAGTGAAGGTTATCGCGACATGCTGAAGGAATACGATCGCGGAACCAAAAAAGACAAGCGTCAGAAAGAGGCTGTGATGTTTATCAAACAAAAAATTGATGCGGCCAAATGGTTTATTGATGCCATCAAACAACGTCAGCAAACCCTGATGATGACGATGCAAACCATTCTGGATTACCAATATGAATTTTTTCTGACGGGCGATGAAACAACCATGCGTCCAATGATCCTGAAAGATATCGCCGAACGCACCGGTTTGGATATCTCTACTGTTAGCCGGGTTGCCAACAGCAAATTTGTACAAACCGAATTCGGAACCTATCGGCTGAAATTCTTCTTCAGCGAAAGTCTAAGTACGGATAGCGGAGAAGAAGTAAGTACCCGTGAGGTTAAAAAAATCCTCAGTAATCTGGTAGAAGGTGAACACAAACGCAAACCCCTGAGCGATGAACGATTAACCGAATTATTACAGGAAAAAGGTTATAACATTGCACGCAGAACGGTAGCAAAATACCGGGAACAGCTAAATATCCCGGTTGCGCGACTCAGAAAGGAATTATAATGAATCAACTTAATTTCGAGGCTGGTAGCATACCAAAAGCTAATTGGATCTTAAGGGCATTTGCTAACCTTATTTCCATCCTGTTTCATCCGCTTTTTATCCCAACCTATATCACGGCATTTTTACTCTTTCTGCATCCCTTTGCATTTATGGGCGATACGGAGCTTTATAAAAAAATCAAACTGGTATCGGTATTTGTGAGCACAGCATTTTTTCCAGCCTTTACCGTGTTTCTTTTACAACGATTAGGCTTTGCCACCAGCGTTCGCTTAAAGACGCAGAAAGAACGTATCATCCCGATTATTGCCTCCATGGTATTTTATTTCTGGATTTTTTACGTGGCAAAAAACCAGGGCGATAATCCTACTGAACTGGTACAGGTATTATGCGCCAGTTTTGTATCCAGTATCATTGCCCTTACTGCCAATAATTTTATCAAAATCAGCCTGCATGGAATCGCCATGGGCGTTTTATCCGGATTTTTCATCTACCTCGCATGGACAAGTTTAATCCCAATGACCCTGCCCCTGATGATTGCCCTCTTCATAAGCGGACTTGTTGGAACAGCTAGACTAATTCTGGGCGAGCATGAGCCCAGGGATCTTGCAGCCGGATTCTTAACTGGTTTGGTATCCATGGCAATTTCAATTGTGGTCATCGGATAATCACTTTTTTTCATAGAAGCGATCGAAGCAACACTTGCCAGAACAACCCCCACCCAGCTTTTACATCCTTTGCATTTCAGTAACTGACCATAGAGGCGTAGCCCCCGATTGCCCACAATGATTACAACAGATGTCTTCTTCTTTTTAAGTAAGCTGACAATTCAGGCAGGTTGCAGTATTTGACATAAACAGCAGATTAGGTTACCCTGAAAATAAAAAGAAAAGCTCAATCTACGGATTGAGCTCTTGCTTAGGGGTGTCCAAACCAGCCTTTGTCTATGTCCAAGCTAAACGTTAAGTATTTTTGAATTTGACAGGTATTTCTTTGAAGGATGATAAATAAACAGGCAGGAGCCCTGTTTAATAGTATGTATAATTTTGGTAGCCTGTTCTCTGGGAACAGCCGGACAACCAAAACTTCTTCCATTCATTTTATTGGATCTCAGAAAATCAGTTCCCACATAGTCAGAACCATGCACCACAATATTCCGGGCCGACGCTTTATCATTTATTCCTCTTTCCAGTCCATCAATCTTCAATGCCAATCCGTGTTCCCCAAAATAAGTGGATCGGGTTACATAAAAACCCAGACTGCTCTGATGTGATTCCGGACGATTGGAAAAATTCCGGGCATATTCTGATCCCGAGTTTCTTCCATGCGCCACAAAGGTTTGCATCAATAGCTTTTTCTCTTCCAGATCAATTACATAGAGACGTTTCCTTTTGGAAGACTGACTGAAATCGCAAATAGACAATACATCGGATCGACGAACACGGCCCTTATCGAGCAGGTTCTTATACCCTTTCCACGCATATCGAAAAGCGGGACGGGATAAGCCTTTCCGTGCCAGTCCAAGTGCCGAATAAATAGAATCTGCTACAGTATAAACAGCATCTGCTACCAGTTTTTTAGGCTGGGGAATTTTTGCGGAAAAAATCTTTTTTTCGGGTAATTGCTGGCTCAACGGCAGCATGCAGGCAGTTAAATTAGCAATGGAACCGGCGCTTTTAAAACCGGCTGCCATACTGGTGGTTACATTTACAGGGACCATCAGATGCAGGGAAAACAGTGTTAGGAATACAGCTGTTTTCAGGGTAGGATTGGATAATAGATTGTTCATGGACGCTTGGATTGTATTAACGGGCACCCATAAACAAATAGTGTGCGTATTTCTACCCAAAATCCTAAATAAATCCAAAATCATCATCAGGCAAACCTATCACCGGGATTCATCAGCAGTAAAGGATTCATTTTCAGCAGGAATTACTTCCGCGAATTCTAAATGATAAATCCGGATCAGTAAAATAAAAACAGAAATAAGGAGTGGACCAAATACCAGTCCGATAAAACCAAACAGATCAATCCCAAGAATTACTCCAAAAACAGTAATCAACGGATGTACATCCCCTATTTTCTTTTGAAGCCAGAAACGAAAAACATTATCGGAGGTGCCGATTACACCAAATCCAAAAATCAGCATGGCCACCCCCCTTAAGGTATCGCCGCCCGCAAAAAATATGATGGCCAGCGGAATATAGGCAATCGCGGCACCAATAATCGGAATCATTGATCCGATACAGGTGATGGCAAACCAGAGAAAGGGTTCTTTCACTCCCATTATTAAGTATCCCCCCAATCCTATTACGCCCTGAATTACAGCAATCAGGGGAATCCCAATGGCATTGGAAAACACCAGTGAATTGATTTGCTGTTGCAACTGATGCTGGTTTTTTTTGGACATAGGCAGCCACTGAAAAATATTGTATTCTGATGTCCTGCCGCCCATCAGCATGAAATACAGAATAAAATACATGACTATCAGGGTAGTAAGGGTATTGAAAGTAGCCCCCAGCAGAAGCGGTAATTCCTGCGCTGCGAGCCCTCCTAATTTTTCCAAAGACTGCTCACTAATCAGTTGAAAGCCAATTTGCTGCTCCAGGTTTTGAATGAATTTTTCAATGGCACCGATGGCTTGCTGCAGATGCAACCCTGATTTTTTCAACCGGTTCACCAGCATACTGATAACTCCTGCAATTGGGAGTACAATCACCATAAAGGATAATAACATCAAAGCCGAGGCTGCCAACGCGGGTTTCCACCCTCTGACAACCAGGACCCGCATCCAGCGGTTCATCAGAATAAATAAAGTAAAAGCCCCTAAAACTGCCGGCAAAAAGGCTCTTAATTCAAAAAAAAGGATGCCGCCCAATAAGAGCAGCATCAATAAAAAAATAACCTGACGAAGTTTATCTGAATTTAAATAACTCATGTTCTAATATAACATTATATCACTACATGTTTCCAGCGCCCTTTTAAAAAAAGAATCCAGGCAGCAATGGTGATACTGGTTTCTGCAACGGGGATGGCAATAAAAACTCCCAATGGACCGAGGCCTGCAGTTTTTGACAGCAGATAAGCAAGTGGAATCTGGAAAAACCAGAACCCGATCAGGTTAATCCGCGTAGGCGTTTTGGTATCGCCGGCCCCATTGAAAGCATTTGCCATCACCATGCCAATTCCATAAAAAACGAATCCGGTACTCATAATCCGGAGCGCTTCGGTTCCGATTCGTTTCACTTCCGGGTCATGGGTAAAAAACCCCACTACCCATTCGGAAGCAAACAGAAAAACCAGCATAACTATACCCATAAAAATGGCATTGTACCGGGCCGTTGCATTTACAGATTCTACGGCACGTTCCGGTTTTTGGGCACCCAGATTTTGTCCCACGAGGGTAGCTGCCGCATTCGACATGCCCCATGCAGGCAGGATAAAAAATACCATTATCCGGATTGCGGTCTGATAACCTGCTGATGCTGCAGAATGGCCGGTTTCAGCTACCAGTTTGGCCAGGAAAATCCAGGAGCAGGAACCGATAATAAATTGTGCCGTCCCAGGTGCTGCCACTTTAAAAAGGGAAGTGATTACATTCCAATCAGGCAACCATTTTGCCAGTCGCAGACTTACCTGCGATTTGTTGCCAAACAAATGATACAACTGATAGGCAACGCCAATACCTCTTCCAATAGTGGTGGCTAACGCAGCGCCTATCAAACCCATACCTGGTATGGGACCCCATCCCAAAATCAGGATCGGGCAGAGTACAATATTGGCGAGATTGGCAATCATCAGGCTTTTCATGGCCATGGAAGCATCACCTGCACCACGGAAAATTCCATTAATAAGAAAGAGCAGGGTAATTACCAGACTGGTCCCCATCATTAGTCGGGTATAGGGGGTTCCTATCTTCACGGTCTCCGGTTCAGCTCCCATCCAACGGAGAATATCCGGTGCCAGGAAGAGACCAACACCACTTACTACTACAGCAATGGCAATACCCACCAGGAGGGATTGCATGGCTGCATGTGCGGCACCTTTTCGGTCTTTTTCCCCTACCCTGCGTGCCACCATAGCCGTTGCCGCCATACTTACTCCAATAGCCATGGCATAAACCAGTGATAAAACCGATTCAGTTAAACCCACTGTCTGAATATTATGCTGACTATCGGGAAGTTGTCCAACAAAATAGAGATCAACGATGGCAAAAACACTTTCCATTCCCATTTCAATTACCATGGGAATGGCCAGAAGAAAAACTGCACGGCGGATGCTGCCGCTGGTATAATCCTGCTCCTCACCTTTTAGAGCAGCTTTCAGGAAAGTCCATATACTACCCAGTCGAAGGGCAGTAGAATTATTCGTTTGCATTTACAGATAAATAATAATAAAGAATAGCCAGAAAAGGCCATATCAGCATCCGGTATTTACTACCGGCTATAAAATAGATCCTGATGGATCAGTACCGGTTGGACCGGTAAATTAGCAGATCATAATTCGACGTATAAGACGGCAAATCTAGTATTATTTTTTTATGCAATACAAGAGTTCCTTCAAATATTGTTGAATAAATTCTTCCTTCTTTGAACGGCGATATTGAAGGATAAAACGAGGATGAGGAACAACCCGGAGCTCTTCAAAGAAATTAAACTCATCATTTACAGATTTCAGAAATCGCAGGTTTTTATCTCCACCAATACATATTGCAGCTGATTTTTTTATGCCAAAATCCAGCTGCTTGCTTATTTGTTTTACTGCATAGGGTCGAATCCGCTCAAGCAAAAGAGGGTCATCATAATAATTCAGGTTTCTCCCGGCTTTGATAAACCCTATCGGGCTAACGGATCCAAGATAAAACTGCTGATAAAAAGCCAACGGGCCACCGAAAGCAGTAATCACCTCATAAATAAATTCAGCTGATAATTCAGACGAATCTCCCAAATCATGTGAAATTCCACAGTTTGCCTCCAATTGTTTGGGTGCAGTAAAATTAATGCCGGTAATTCCTGCACCAAGCCTGCCAGGATTAATCCCGATCAGCATAACCCTGGGCTGATCACCTCCATAAAACCGCTTAAAAAATTGCCGAATGAGCAACTGAATAGCGGGATCCTTATGGGGAAAGAGCGGTTGAACTCCGGGCGGTAACCGACCCGGAGGTTTCAACTCACTAAAGAATTGTATTGCTTTATCAGCAAAATTCAAACTCAATACAAACTTGGGTTGCTATTGATAAAGTTTACCAGTGCAGCCGTGTTTTTAAGTTTGAGTTTTTTAAGAATATTATGCCGGTGTACTTCCACTGTTTTAAGTGAAATATCCAGTTCCGCAGCAATTTCCCGGGAGGAATGTCCTTTTTTGATAAAACTGATAATCTGGATTTCTCTTTCTGTAAGACTTTGAATATCAGGTCCCTGCGGTTCTGTTTCGGTTAATTGTTCAGATATGATATTACGGATTTCGTCGCAGATGTATTTGTTTCCTTTATCCACTTCCAGGATAGCTTTCACCATTTCCTCGCGGCTGCTGTTTTTGGTTACATAGCCATGTGCACCAACCTGCAACATCTTTCGGGCATATGCCGGCTGGGAATGCATGGATACACCTATGATTCTTGTTTCGGGACTAACTTTTTTAATTTGTTCAGTAGCATCAAAGCCACTCATGGGAATCATATTGATATCCATCAGAACCACATTCGGCTTCTTTTCAGCCGCCACTTTGATTGCTTCATCCGGGTCTCCACAGTCTGCGATTACTTCAAAACGCTCATCGCTGCCGAGGATGAAACTCCAGGTTTCACGGATAAGTTTGTGGTCGTCAACGATAAGGATTGACACTTTTTTCATTCTGGTATTGTTTTTTTAGAGGAATAAGGCAAATCTATAACTAAATGGCATCCTTTTCCCGGAGCCGTTATAATTTCAACTTTTGCGTTAAAGATAGCTGCACGGCTCATAATATTCAACATTCCGATCCCTTCTTTTTTCCTGGCCTGCTGTTGATCAAAGCCTTTTCCATTGTCTTTAATCTCCAGTCTCGTGATTTTCCGGTGATTGGTTATGCTGATCAGGAGATGGCTGGCTTGCGCATGCTTCAGTGAATTATTGACCTGTTCCTGAATAATCCGGAAAAACATGAGCTTTTCCTTGGCCTTCAAACGCTTCTCGATATTCTTATCGTATTTAAACTCTGCCATTAATTGGCGCGACAGGTTAATATTCTCCACCACATCATTAATAGAGGAAATCAGGCCCAGATCACTGATACTGGCCGGCATCAGTGAGCGGCTGATTTTGCGGATTTCATTAATGGCATTCATGATAGTTTCCGAACTCCTTTTCAACATACTTTCCTGCATGGAAGCATCGTTCCGGGCCAGTTCCAGAAAAAGTTTGGCGGTAGTAAGCAGCTGATTTACGTTATCGTGTAACTCTTTTCCAATCTCAGCCCGTTCATTTTCCTGGACATCCACCACGGCCTGCGCAATCTGCTGCTGCTTATGAATTTCCTGTTGCAGGAGCTGATCTTCCAGCATCTTTCGTTCCGTCATGTCTTCCGTAGAACCAATCATACGGATCACTTTTCCCTTATCATCATAAATGCAATACCCTTTATCAATTACATTGGCATACGTACCATCGGCTTTGCGGAATCGATATTCTGCTTTATACAAGCCTTTCTTTTCACCAGACGTATATTTTGATATCAATTTCAGCACACGATCCTGGTCATCCGGATGGATTTTATTTTCCCAGTTCAGCGAGGTGCCTGTATAAAACATGGAAGGATAACCAAACAGGGTATTAAATCCTTCGCCCCAGAAAGAAACCTGCTCCACCGCATCCCAATCCCAGATGGCTTCATTACTGGCCTTGGTTGCCAACAGGTACCGTTCATTACTGATCCAAAGTTTCTCTGCCGCCTGCTTGTTTTCAATGATCATTGTAAGCAGGTGAGTTAGACGGCTCAGAACAGCCATTTCTTCTTCTGTTGGCCGACGAGGATCAATGAAATAAATCGAAAAGGTACCTAATACTTCATTCCCGGAACTGATCATCGGGATAGACAGCGTGGCTTTGATTCCTAAAACCTGTGCCCCCTGCCTGGTAGATTCTGAGAGGTCCGAGTTTTCAACATCCGGTATTACCACGGGCTGACGCTGTACTATTGCTCTTCCACAAGTGGTCAATTCAGGTTCAAGGGGAGTCGCCTGCGTAAAATCCCAGAATAATTGAGGCAGACTTGGTGCTGCCAGTAAAACTGCATCCCGCAGATTGTTTTTAGCAATACACACCGCACAATAAAAGCGATCACTAATACTTTCAACTCCTTTTAAAAGATGATCTGCCACTTCCTCCAAACTCGCTCTGGAGCTCGTATGCATTTCAAGCACTTCTTTTTCCAACTGTAACAGGCGTTCCTGTTTTTTTCGTTTGGTGACGTCCTTGAAATAAATAAACAACCCTTCATCATATGGAAATGCACTGACATCAAACCAACTGGCCAGGGAATCAATTCGCTGTTCATACCGAATGGTTGAATGCTGCTGCATTGCCTGTTGAAGAGAATGATAACTGATGGAGTTCAACGCATCCGGAAACAATCCCCAAAGATTATGACCTACCACCAGGTTGTTATTATGAAGAAGGGCTTCCTGTGCCACCGCATTGAACATGGTGATGCAAAAACTTCGATCAACAGCAATAAAGCCATCTGTAATACTATGCAGCATTCCGGTAATCTGGTCAGAATAATGCTGCAGGGTTTTTTCAATTTCAATATACTCGGTTATATTTCGGAGACTAAGAATAATTCCCTGAATAGAAGAAGTATTTAATCCGGATGCCGCCTTTAATTCCATCCATAACCAGGTATTCTCCAAATTCCTCAGTCGAATACGTAAGACGAGATCAGGGTCTTCGGCCAGCAGCACCTTATTGATGGCAAAATCAAAGAGTGCTACCTGATCGGGATGAATCAATTCACGAATCGATTTTTCCAACCAGTTTTCAATTGTATAGCCCAATTGTTTTTCGAAACTTGGTGAAGCATTCAGGAGCCGGCCTTCTTTTGAAATTACGAGTACAATATCAAGCGAGTTTTGAAAAAGGGCTTTGAACCATTCTTCACTGTGGCGAAGTCTTTCTTCTGATATTTTCCGGTCCGTAATATCTCTGCTGTTCGTTTGGATATAGATAAGTTCACCATCCTCCATTATTGGTTTGGAAACTGATTCCAACCATACATAGTTGCCGTCTTTTTTTCTGTACCGGTATTGAATGGAAGGTGCATCAACGCCTTTAAAATTATTTTCATGTGCCTGGCGAACTACAGTTTCAGCATCGTCCGGATGAAAATAATTGTAGGGAGATTGTCCCAGTAATTCATCCCGCTCATACCCAAGAATCGATTGAACGGAAGGGGAGATATACATATAATCTCCATTAGGGCGATGAAGGCAGATCAGGTCACGGGAATATTCAGCCAGAAAACGAAATTTCGCTTCACTTTTAGCCAGCTCCAAAGCGGCCATTTTCTGATTGCGGATATCCTTAGCAGTTACATGGATTCCGTCGGGCTCACCATTTCGAAAAATTAATCGGGAACTGATTTCAACAGGAATTCGTTTCCCTGTTTTTGAAATAAATTCCGACTCATAAAAGGTTACCACCCTGTTTCCATCCCGTTTAAAATTGCCCTGTTCAATGGCCTGCTCCAATTTTTCAGGAGCAAAAAACAGATGGGAGGACTGACCAAGGATTTCTTCCTGTTCATATTCCAGTAATTCGGATGCTTTTCTGTTGAAGGAACGAATTCGGGTATCGAGATCCAGTGTATAAATTATATCGTGTGCATTTTCGAATAAATCGCGGTAACGCAATTCGCTCTCCCGCAAATTATTTTCCAATGCTTTTTGCTGTGTGCTATCGGTAATAACAACAATCATTCCGGCAAAAGATTTATCCGCATACCGAACCGGCATAAACCGACATACAAACCAATTGGATTGATCGGGGACCGAATATTCAACAGAAAATTTCAACTGACTCGTTCTTGCCTGCTGATAAGCATGAACCAATTGATCACCAATTGGCGAAGGAAATCCCGAAAGTACCTGCTCAACAGGCTTCCCAAGAAATTCGGCCGGTGGTAAAAAAAGCTTATTGATATCATCCACCCAGAAGTTGGTAAACACACCCTGATCATCCAATTCAAAAACGATATCATGCAGCGAGGAAAGGGTTCGTTCAATTTCCTTCAACCTGTTTTCTGATTCATTTTTTTCAGGGACCGGAAAACCAAACCATTGGTATCCCTCCGCCTGAGGGATGATGGTCCAGTAAATCGGAAATAAAATGCCGGCTTCCATTCTAATCGAAGCCCGGAAATGAACCGGTTGCCTTGTCTTAGTGGCGAATCGCAGCAATGCACTTGCCTTTGAATCGAGATGCAGCACATCATCCAGCCGATTTCTCCCTGCTTCAATTGAATAAGAAAGATGCGGAGAAAGCGTGGATGAAATAGTCAGCACCCTCGATTCCTCATCGGAAAAAAGCTGATAGCTGGTTTGTTCCTGTACTACGGAAGGCATGGCAGCGAGGGTGTGCATTCTTAAAATTACACAAAAAAGGTCTGCCCGAAGGCAGACCACCTGCTGATTTCATTAGAATATTGTATTACTGGTTCTTCGTGATGCTATTCATCCATAACCCTAATTGGGTACAGGCAGTAAATTGTGGATCGATAACCAGGTGAAAAGTAGGTATCTTACTTTTGAACCACTTGTCTACGGCTTCCATCTTTTTGATTTCCAGCGCGCGATCTGCTACTTTATTATAGTCGTCTTTCAGGTTTTCACGATGTGGTTCTGTACGGGTTTTCAGGAAAATCAGCCGAACTCCTTTTTTACCACGCTCATCTGTATAAACAAGTGGTTTGCTCAGGTCGCCGGGATTTAATCCTTTTAATGCAACCACCAAATCTTTATCGAGCTGATCGATGGTGCAATAAGTTCCCTGTCCGCATTGCTTCATCCCCCCGGTAAATTTTGATTCATCGGATTCACTGAATTTGGAAACAGCTGCGCCAAAATCGTATTTATTGGCCACCAGGTCGTTGCGAATGGAATCCAGTTTGGTAACGGTTTCACCTACTTCTGTATCGGTTATGGCAGGAATTCGAAGGATATGGCGCACTGTTGCATCATCACCCGCCCGATTCACCATCTGAATTATATGATAGCCGAATTTTGATTTGAATACCGGAGAAACCTGTCCCTCTCTCAGTCGAAACGCATTGGAGATAAAAGCCGGGTCCATTTGTTTTTCCGTTCTGTTAATCTGATACATACCACCGGTATTCTTACTTCCCGGATCATCGGTGTATAAACTTGCCAGCGTTTCAAACTTTGCTTTCCCTTCTTCCACCTGTTTCTTGAAATCATTCAATTCTTCGATGGCATAAAGTTCAAGATCACGGCTGGCTTTGGGATATAGAATAATTTCGCCGATCTCCAGTTCACTTTCATAGAACATAAGGCTATCGGTTGGAATCTTATCGAAATAATCTTTTACTTCATTTGGTGTGATTTTAATATTGGCCACGATTTTCCCCCGCATCTGTTCAGCCAGCCGGCGTTCCCGAAAATTCTGACGGAAGTCTTCCTTGATCTGGTAAACGGTTCTTCCGGCAATCTGTTCGAGTGCCTCTTTTGAACCATACATGCCAATAAACTGACGGATCTGGTTGTCGAGCATACCATCAATTTCCTCTTCACTCACTACCAGTGAATCTTTTTCAGCCTGAAGTACAAGTGCTTTTTGAGCCAGTGCCTGTTCCATTATGAAACAATCGGCATTTTCAGGTACTGGTTGCCCCTGACGCTGCGCATCCAAAATGGCATTTTTAATATCCGACTGAAGAATGATTTTGTCGCCAACCACACCAATAATCTTATCGGCCACTACCTTGCGGGTCTGTGCCTGGCTGTTTGCGAAAGCCAGTGAAACCAGCAATAAAAAAAGGAATTTCTGCATAATCTCGGTAATCCTATTAAAGTTAACACAGGAGAATTGCTCCTGTGTTAACGCATGTATTATTTAACAAAGCCCTAAGGAAGTTGGAAGTGGGAAGTGGGAGGTGAGAAGTTGGAGGTGAGAAGTTGGAGCAAAACTTCCAACTTCCAACTTCCAACTTCCAACTTCCAACTTCCAACTTCCAACTTCCAACTTCCAACTTCTCACTTCTAACTTCTCACTTCTACAAGGTTCTTTTCACTTCCTCCTCCTCAATGGCCACGATGGTATCACCCACCTGAACATCGCTGAAGTTTTTCAGTGTAAGTCCGCACTCGTAGTTATTATTTACTTCTTTTACGTCGTCTTTATAACGTTTCAGGCTGCCCAGTTCGGCAAATGCACCTTCTGTTCTTGGATAGATAAGTACCCCATCACGGAAGAGGCGAACTTTGCTGTCGCGCTTGAGTTTTCCTTCAGTAACAAAACAACCGGCAACGGTAGCTTTGTCAAATTTGTACACTTCGCGAACTTCCACAGTAGCCACTTCTTTCTCCTGAACTTTTGGTTCCAGCATCCCTTCCATAGCGCTCTTGATTTCTTCAATGGCGTTATAGATGATGGAATAAGTCTTAATCTGAACCCCTTCATTATCAGCCAGACGGGCGGCCTGTGTTGAAGCACGAACGTTAAAACCAATCAGGATAGCATCCGATGCAGTTGCCAGCAATACATCACTTTCGGTGATCGCACCTACAGCTTTATGTACTACGTTTACAGCTATTTCTTCTGTGCTCAGTTTAATCAATGAATCAGACAGAGCTTCCACAGATCCATCCACGTCACCTTTGATGATGAGGTTGAGCTGTTTAAAGTTACCCAGTGCCAGACGGCGACCAATTTCATCCAGGGTAATATGTTTCTTGGTCCGGATCCCCTGTTCACGAAGGATCTGAGCCCTTCTGTTGGCCACTTCCTTCGCTTCGGATTCATCTTCAAATACCCGGAAAGTTTCACCTGCCTGCGGCGCACCATTTAAGCCAAGTATCAAAACCGGCGTGGATGGAGGAGCAGAATCAAGCTTTTTATTCCGTTCATTGAACATGGCTTTAACCCGACCGAAATACTGACCAGATACCACCAGATCACCCTGTTTCAGGGTTCCGTTCTGAACCAGAACAGTTGCAACATAACCCCGGCCCTTATCAAGAGAAGCTTCAATTACACTACCATTAGCTTCCCTATCCGGGTTTGCTTTCAACTCGAGCAATTCAGCTTCCAGCAGGATTTTTTCCAGCAGCAAATCAACATTCAGTCCGCTTTTGGCACTGAGTTGCTGGCTCTGGAATTTACCACCCCATTCTTCCACCAGTATATTCATGCCGGCCAGTTGCTCGTATATTTTTTGCGGATTGGCTCCGTCTTTATCAATCTTGTTGATGGCGAAAATCATGGGAACACCTGCCGCCTGTGCGTGTGATATGGCTTCCCTGGTCTGAGGCATTACTGCATCGTCTGCAGCTACCACAATCACCGCAATATCGGTAATCTTGGCACCCCTTGCCCGCATCGCGGTAAAGGCTTCGTGACCAGGTGTATCAAGGAAAGCGATTTTTTTATTGTTCGGGAGATCCACGGTATAGGCACCAATGTGCTGGGTGATTCCACCCGCTTCACCACCTACCACATTCGCACTACGGATATAGTCAAGCAGGGATGTTTTACCATGGTCAACGTGACCCATGATAGTTACAATCGGCCAGCGTGGTTTCTGATCTTCCGGATCATCCACAATTTCCTCTTCATCCATGGCATCGGCATCATCCACTCCAATGAATTCCACATTGAAGCCGAATTCGCTTGCTACCAATTCAATAACTTCCGCATCCAGGCGCTGGTTGATAGACACCATCATACCCAGTCCCATACATTTTCCAATTACCTCAGCATAACTTACATCCATCAGGGCAGCCAGTTCGCTTACACTGATAAACTCCGTTACCTGCAGGGTCATATCCTGTGCTTCACCACCCTCCATTTCGGCCATGCCGGCGCGTTTTTCCCTCAGACGGCGGGTTTTCATACCACGTCCACCTTTCTGGTTTCCACTACCACCGGCCATTTTAGCCTGTGTCTGGCGTATTTTCTCCTGGATTTCTTTCTGATCGATTTCTTTAACCTCACGAGGCTGGTTCCGTTGGCCAGGACCACCCCGGTTGGCACCGCCTTGTTGTCCGCCTCTGCCACCCTGTTGACCACCCTGACCAGGACGCTGGAAGCGATTACCGCCACCTTGTTGTCCACCCTGTCCCTGACCGCCACGGAATCCACCCCCCTGTTGCTGACCACTGGCCTGCTGGCGGGTGATATTTTCCCCTTTTTTATCAATCGGAATGCGCTTGCGTTTGCGTTTTTCATCCTGACTTGCATTACCACCGGCTCCGGCAGCTGCAGGTTTAGGACGTGTATCGCTGTCAACAGGCAGTTGGATTTTGCCCATAATCTTTGGACCGGTCAATCTTTCTGCCTGAATATTTTCAATGGCAGGAGGCAGATTACTGTTTTCATCCGATTCAACAACAGGAGCCTCCGGTGCTTTCGCCGGAGCAGGATCCTCTTTCTTAGCAATAACCGGCTTTTCGATTTCTTTGGGATCTCTTGCCGGTGCTTTTGATTCGGGTGCTTTGGGTTCCTGTTTCTTCACCAGTTTTTTAGGACGGGTGGAAGAATCAATGGCAGACAAATCAATTTTGTCTACAATTTTTGGGCCTTCGATTGATGGAACGCTTGGTTTGATCGGTTCCTCAACAGCAGGTTCTTCCTGTTTTGCTTCTTCTATTACTTCAGGTGTTACCAATTCCGGCTGTGCGGGAGTTTCCGCAACAACAGGAGCAATGGGCTCCTCCTTCGGTGTTTCCTTTGGTGCTTCTTTCGGCATTTCCTTTACAGGAGTTTCCTTGACAGGAGCTTCCTTCACCGGTGCTTCCGCTTCCACAACAGGAGTCGGTTCTTCCACAACAGGTTTTTCTGCCGGAACCTCTGCCTTTTTAGTTTCCTTGCGGAAGAGCAATTCTTCATCTTCCTTTTTCTTCTTTTCCTGCACACTGCCTTTGGGCAGGTCGATCTGATCGCTCTTGATTTTAGCCACTTTATCTCCCTGAAACTCCCGCTGGAGGGCATTATACATGTCCTCCGAGAGTTTGGAAGTGGGTTTCAGTTCATCGCGATCAAAACCTTTGCTCACCAGAAATTCCACGAGGGTGTCCTTCCCAACGTTGAATTCCTTGGCGGCGGCCATCAATCTAGGTGTTGTTGTTTCTGCCATTCGTACTTATTGCGTCTGCCCCATGCAGACCTTATTTTTTTTCTTTGTTCGAACTTATTCTTTCTCGAACTCAGCCTGGAGCACTTTCTTCACATCTTCAATCGTTTCACGTTCCAGATCGGTTCTTCTCTCTAACTCGTCAACTGTAAGGTCCAAAACGCTGCGTGCGGTATCGCAACCAATGCGTTTTAATTCATCAATGATCCATGTTTCGATTTCGTCGCTGAATTCATCCAGGTCGATATCATATTCTTCCGGTTCACCTTCATTATCTCGGAACACGTCAATAGTCAGGCTGGTCAATTCCTGTGCCAGCTTGATATTCACGCCCTTACGTCCGATAGCCAGGGATACCTGGTCGGGCTTCAGGAATACATTCACATGGTGCTTTTCGTTGTCCAGTTCCATACTGGTGATCTTGGCCGGTGTCAGTGCCCTTTGAATGAGGAGCTGCTGATTATTGGTGTAGTTGATCACATCAATGTTTTCGTTCTTCAGTTCCCGAACGATTCCATGGATGCGGCTTCCTTTCATTCCCACACAAGCCCCAACAGGGTCAATGCGGTCGTCGTAGGATTCTACCGCTACTTTGGCTCTTTCGCCTGGTTCGCGGACAATTTTCTTAATAACAATCAATCCATCAAAGATCTCCGGTACCTCAATTTCAAGCAATTTAGCTAAGAAAGACGGACTGGTGCGCGATAAAATGATTACGGGTGAATTATTTTTTAATTCGACCTTCTTTACAACGGCGCGGATCGTCTCCCCTTTTTTGAAATAATCCTGCGGAATCTGCTCACTTTTAGGCAGAATCAGTTCATTTCCTTCCTCATCCAGGAGCAGAATTTCCTTTTTCCATACCTGGTAAACTTCCGCATTGATGATTTCCCCAACGCGGTCACCATACTTTTTAACCAGCACATTCTTTTTCAGGTCACTGATCCGGCTGGCAAGGGTTTGTTTGGCTGCCAGGATAGCCCTGCGACCAAAATCCAGGATTTCCACTTCTTCGTACAATTCCTCCCCAACTTCGTAATCGGGTTCAATTTTCCGGGCTTCACTGTAGGCGATTTCAGCCAGTGGATCTTCCACAGCACCATCATCTACAATCATCCTTCTGCGGATAATTTCAAGGTCACCTTTTTCAGCGTTCACGATTACGTCAAAATTGTCATCGCTACCGTATTTCTTTCTCAGCAGCGTTTTAAACACGTCTTCCACTACTTTCATCATAGTGGGACGGTCAATATTCTCCGCTTCTTTAAAATCCTGGAATGCTTCAATCAAATTGATACTTGCCATAGTAGTGTTATTTAGAATACTACCTGAATTTTTGTTTGTTTTATATTCTCAAATAAAAGAGAGTGGGTAATCACTTCCTTTTTTTTGTTTTTCCCTTTTGTTTCTTCAACCACACAGCCATCTTCCGTTACATCCAGCAATTTGCCATTAAGCGGTGTTCCATCAAGCAGTGTAATATCTACCATGCGGCCGATATTTTTTTTGTACTGGCGCCAAAGTTTCAATGGCTCATCCAATCCGGGTGAAGATACTTCCAGCGAAAAATCTCCTTCCGGAAACCAGCCCGCTTCCTCTATTTTCTTGTACAATGCCCGGTTAAAACTCACACATCTTGCTATTGAGATCCCTGAATCCGCATCCAAAAACACTTTAAAATTGTTGGTGGGCTTGATTCTTACCTCCACCAAAAAGCAATCTCCGTCTCCTTCCAGCAGCTCATTCATAAACTGCCCAACTGCCTGGATATATGTTTCATTTGCCACGCTGCCTGATTTGTCAATTTCGAAAATAGAAGAAGGGAACGCTTCCGTTCCCTTCTCTTGCTTCTTTTTCCGATGCAAATGTAAGGTAAAACCTGCATACGATCCAAATGTGCTGCGCCGGTGGCCAGCCGGTAAGATTAACAAAAATGATCTTGCCAGAGTTTGTACCTTTACCGGGCTATGTTAAAAACTGTATTACTACTGTTATTGGCGTACATCGCTTATCGGTTTATTTTCGGGTTCGTAGTTCCGGTTACCCGGGCAACCCGAACCGTTCGGCGCCAATTCAAAGCGGCCCAGGAAGAAATGGAAGCCCGCATGCAACAACAAGGTGCTTATCGCGAAAACGCCGGTCAGCCCGATCCCCTGCGCAACACGCAGCAGGCCGCTCCTGCAAAAGGTGACTATATAGAATTTGAGGAAGTGGGAAGTGAAAAGTGAAAAGTTACTCGAGCAACACTCATGGAACTCAATTGAAACTCTCTTAAACGCTTAGCTCAACGCTGGGCTTCTTTTCTATTTATCATCCACATCGGATCAATCTTTAGCACAGAAGGTCTAAGGCGGTAACTACTCCTGTTTAAAAAAAGTGGGTGGAACTTCAATCCCAGCTACAAACAGGTAGTAACATCTTTTTGCAACTTGTGGGTATTTTCTGCAACATTTGTTCACCCGACGGGTACCCTTCAGGTGAACTCTCACCTTTCACCTCTCACCTTTCACCTTTCACTTCCTCAGATCCCCAGCTCCAGCACCGTTTGTCCATTGGTGAGAAAAATCCCTTTCATTCCTGCCTGCTCGGCACCATCGATATTGGTTTTGGTATCATCAATAAATACGGTGGTAGCGGGATTAATACCGGCATCCTCAATAAGGGCATGAAAGGAATCCAGATAGGGTTTTCGCTTCCCGAGTATATGTGAATAATACGCTTTTTCAAAGTGCAGATCGAAGGGTTTACCCGGAAATTCAGCACTGAATTTCAATTGAAAAGCCTCATGATGAATGCTGTTGGTATTACTGTATAAAAAGACCCTGTAACGATCCTCCAGTCCGCGCAGCCATTCGATCCGCTCCGGAGGAAAATCCAGCAGCATGGCGTTCCAGGCCTTTGTAATGGATTCATCATCTACGATCAGACCGGTTTCCTTGCGGAAATAGGTATAAAACTCCTGTTCCGAAACTGCACCTGTCTCCAGTTGCTCAAACAAAGGAGATGCTTTGTATTGAGAAAAATACTGATGAAAATTGGTAAGACCAATGGATTCAAACGCTTTTTCAGTGGCTTCAAAACTGATATTCAGCAACACGCCACCCAGGTCCAGAATAATTGTTTCGATTTTTTCCATGCCGCAAAGGTACGGCATCCGGTCTTAGCGCCTTAAGATCCGGATCGCAACCCGGCGAAAATCGATTTCCTGCCCTTCTGATTGCAAGGCAATAAATCCTTTCTTTAAAGGTGTTCCATCGACTTTGAATTTGGGATCAAAATTGTTGACAACACCGCCACCCACCTGTGGTTTTGAATATTGAAGTACAGTATCTCCGTTGATGATATGTTGAATCAGGCTATCCCCCAATACGATGGCTTCAGCAGTAACCCATTGATCGCCATCATAGGTTTTGGATCTGGAATCGATGCAATGACGGGGATCAATTTTGCCTTCATACACCACATCCGTTCCTGGCGTACACAGATTACCGGTAGTGCGGGGTTTCCCATCTCCCAGTCCGCCCAAAAATTGCATTTCGATGGATATCGGCCAGTCCTGGTCTTTCAACATGGTGCGCGGATCCTGCGAATGCATCATGACACCGCTGTTTCTGAAGGTATAACCCGGCGCATCCTCTTTGAACTTGCCGGTAAATCGATATTCTACCAGCAGATGATAATGCGAAAATGGCCGTTTGAAATAGAGATGAGAAAACTGATTATTAAAAGCGCCATACTGATCATAGCGGACTTTAATCAAACCATCCTCTACCCGGAACGTATTGCCAAAATTCACCCCCACATCATGGTGATTGACCTTCACCATCCAATTGCGGATATGCTTGCCATTGAATAATTCAATCCATTTTTTCTCATCGCTTCCATGTTGGGAAAAGGAACAGATGAAAACTAGTAAGGCAATCGTAGCTACTGAAAAAAGCCGGTAACGGTTCATGCGGCAAAGTTACTCTTTTTTCTTCCACCGGTCGGGTGGCACCCGACCGGTGGCACCCGACCGGTGGAAATTTAGGTCAACGGTTCCAGGTGAAGTTGGCGGATGATACATCGCGGGAATTGGTGCCGATAAATACGGTGAATTCACCCGGTTCCCAATCGTACCGAAGGTTGTGATCATAAAATTTCAGCAAATTGGTGGTGATTTCAAAACTCACTTCCTTCGATTCACCAGGCTGCAATAGCAGCTTTTTAAACCCTTTCAGTTCCTTTAATGGCCGGGTATTCGTAGCCACAATATCCCGGAGATACATTTGCACCACCTCTTCACCGGCGTATTTCCCACTATTGGTAACTGTTACAGACGCCATCAGCTTTTCAGCACCTTTTAATGAAGTTTTACTCAGCTTAACCGGACTGTATTCAAATTTTGTATAACTGAGACCATAACCAAACGGATAAAGGGGTGTATTGGAAACATCCAGATAATTGGAACGAAATTTCTGAAATTCGTCCCCCACCAGCGGCCGACCCGTGTTTTTGTAACTATGATAAATAGGAATCTGTCCAACATTTCGTGGAAAGGTGGCAGGTAATTTACCCGATGGATTCACATCGCCGAACAATACATCACTAATGGCATAACCTGCTTCAGACCCGCCGAACCAAACATTCAGGATGGCAGGAAGTTTTTGATCCTCCTCTGTAATAGTAAGCGGACGACCCGTAAACAATACCATTACAACGGGTTTACCGGTAGCCAATAATGCATCCACCAGTTTTTTCTGGCTTTGGGGCAGATTTAAATCGGTTCTGCTGGATGATTCCCCTGTAAATTCTGCCAGTTCACCCATGGCAGCCACCACTACATCAGACTCTTTTGCCAGGCGCACGGCTTCTGCAATCAGGGTATCCGGATGACGGGAATCACGCTGCCAGGGTTTACCAAACACACTTGTTCTGGCCTCCAATGCAGCATCTTCCGAAACATTGGCGCCTTTTGCATAACGAACCTGTACGCCGGTTCCGGCTACTTCTTTCAATCCGGCCAGCAAAGAAGTTGCCTTGGAAACATCGGCAGATACCGACCAGGTGCCCACCATATTTTCCTTTGCATCAGCAAGCGGTCCAACCAATGCAATGGATCCCTTTCTTGCCAATGGCAATACATTTTCATTTTTCAACAACACAAAGGAGCGTGCTGCGGTAGCACGGGCAATTTTGCGATGCGCTTCAGAGAAAATCTCTTTTTGCGCTCTTACATCATTACAATACCGGAATGGATCATCAAACAAACCCAGTTTGTATTTCGCTTCCAGTACCAGGCGGCAGGCGCGATCAATTTCCGCCATCGTTACTTTCCCTTCTTTAAGCGAAGCTTCAAGCGTTGTCAAAAAACCTTCGCCCACCATATCCATGTCCAGTCCGGCTTTCAGGGAAAGTGCCGATACCGCTTTCAGATCACCCAAACCATGATCGATCATTTCATTCACCGAAGTATAATCGGATACCACCAGGCCTTTGAATCCCCATTGCTTACGCAGCACATCGGTCAATAACCATTTATTACCACTTGCCGGAATGCCATCCACATCATTAAAGGAACTCATCACCGATCCTACACCTGCATCAATGGCCGCTTTATAAGGAGGCAGATATTCATTAAACATTTTGATCCGGCTCATATCAACTGAATGATAATCGCGACCTGCTTCTGCTGCACCATATAGAGCGAAATGTTTCACACAGGCAAGCAGTGTATTATCTGCAGACAGATCTTTACCCTGGTATCCTTTTACCATGGCTGCCGCGATGGCTGACCCCAGAAAGGGGTCCTCCCCCGAACCTTCGGAAATCCTTCCCCAGCGTGGATCACGGGAGATATCCACCATAGGAGAAAAGGTCCAGTTCAGTCCGTCTGCCGTTGCTTCCTGCGCAGCTATCCTGGCTGATTCTTCTATACGTTGCATATCCCAGGAAGCGGCCATCCCCAACGGAATAGGAAAAATAGTGCGATACCCATGAATCACATCCATCCCGAAAATGATGGGAATTTTAAGCCGGCTTTGCTGTACTGCCAGTTCCTGAATGCGGCGAATCCGCTGGGGTGTTGAAACACTAAAAATGCCACCCACTTTCCCCTGTTTGATTTTTTCTTCCACACCGGTGCTTACCACGGAACCGGTTGTAGCTTCACCACCAACTACCAGATTGAGCTGCCCGATTTTTTCCTGAACCGTCATTTTGGCCATCAGACCGGTGATGAACTGATTCATTTTTTGTTGTGCAAATGATGGACTTATGGCTATCAGCAACAGTAAAAGAACCGGTAACACAAACCGGCAAACAGCAATCTTATATTTCATGGTGGTCAATTTTTTTATTTTCCTTTTTTGAGATGTGGCTTAATTAATTTCTGCCACACAGCATAACCTTTGGCATTCATATGCAGACTGTCTGATGTGAAAATTTCGCCAATCGGATGGCCATCGGGTTGCAACATAGCCGGGTAAACATCAATAAAAGAGGTAAATTTTTGGGTAGCAAGAAATTCTTTTATCTGCCTGTTGCCTTCTACATATTTTGGTAACAGATGATACCGGCTTGGACTGGGTTTCATGGCAACATAACTAATAGGAACCCGCGGCAAACGTACACGGATATCCCAAAACAATTGTTTGAAACGATTTACAACTGTCGTTACATCAATTGTATCCGATGAGGCAAAGTCATTTTCACCGCAATAAATCAGAATCTGTTTTGGCTTGTAGGGATAGATGATAAAATCCTGATACCGGATCAGGTCAGGCAGTGTTGAGCCACCAAATCCACGGTTCACTATTGTATAACCGGGAAAATAAGCTGCCACATCACGCCAATAGGTAAATGAAGAACTACCGATCAGCAAAATAGCTTTTGAGGGAGGCATTTGAACACTATCTGCCGACTTGAAATTTTGAATGTCTTTATAAAATGGTTTCCCATGATGATAGGATAAAATGGGCGCTTCCCCATCATCCTGAAAATGTTCCTTATGCTGAGAAAACAAAGAGGTCCCAATAATTGTCAGAAAACCTAGAATTACCGTTCGAATTGCTACATAATTTTTTACGGATTTCATGCTGCTATATAATTTTAATTTACTGTTTGCACTATTGTTTTTTCCGAAACGCCGTTTTCATTTACCGCTTCGATTCTGTAATAGTAAACTTTTTCTTTGTCCATTCCCTTAAAATAGTATTCATTTCCATCATGTACCATAATACAGTTGTACAACTTATCAGGTGCTGTTCCATAGTAAATATTGTAGGCATAGGCATTGTCAACCGGCGACCATTTGATATAAGCACTGCGTTTATCCTTCTCTGTACGTAATACGAGAAATGTCTTTACCGGCAGCGGAGGCTGACCCGCTCCCTTTCCAAAAACACGAAACCCGGAGAGGGCAAATTTACCGGTAGGCATATGGATATTTTCAAGTTTCAGGTAGCGGGTTGTAATAGGTGTTGCCAACTCAATATAATCGTGCGGAACATCTTTTTTATTCTGACTTTTATCGATCAGCAGATTCCATTTTTTACCGTCTGTTGAGCTGTACAATTTGTATTGATGAAAGATTTCTGTTTGCTTGCCCAAAAATTCAGCATCCTGATCGGCATAATTAAGTTGAATGGCATGCACGGTTGATGGAGCGCCGAGATCTGTCTGGATCCACTCCCCCTTATCTCCTGTTTTAGCACTCCAATAGGTTTTTATGGATTCATCCACTGCGTTATTGGCTGTATAACCGCCAAGCGCAGACGAAACCTGCACCGGTTTTTTATAGTTCAGCAGCATCCATCCGGTAAAGCGGCTTTTCCTGTGATCTGTTACGCCATTGGGAAGATAATGCGGATAATCACCAAAAGCCGTATTGCAGTACATAATACCTTCCTCATCAAATCCGGCTGGCCAGATTCCATTACGTCGTTCGAAGGTGTTTTTTACATTGATGCCCATGGTGGATACATGCCAGTAATTGTTCCAGGGATCCTGATAAGTGGCACCATGCCCGGCTCCACGTGCAAATCCGCCTGGTTTAAAACTGACCGGATCGGATTGAGGAGTAAAGGGTCCGAGTGGTGAATCTCCCACCACCACACCATCTGCATATCCGCTCATTTCGGTACCCGGACCGCCCCATTGCAAATAATATTTACCCTTATGTTTGGTCATCCAGGCACCTTCAATAAATCCATCAAGAAAGGTATTATCCATATATTCACCAAACCGATGCCAGCCATATCGCCAGTCTTCCAGAAAATACTGTTCTTTTCTAGTACCGATCGGTTGAAATGTTTTGCGATCCAGTTCAATGCCATAGAGCGGATAGCGATTGCTGCTGCCGTTGTACATATAAAAACGGCCATCATCATCCAGAAAAAATGCCGGATCCCAACCACCAATTTCAAGTGAGTCCAGCGCTTCTTTCCATTCATTACCTTTGGGATTGGTGCTCATCCAGAGCGGGAAATTACTGGTATAAGTGGAGCCAAAAACCAGCATGGTATCACCGATTACAACTGCAGCCGGCGCACATAATTCATCATACACTTTGTGATAAGGCTTCAGGAATTTGCGGGAAACAAAATTCCAGTTCAGCATATCAGAACTCCACCAGTAGCCCCACTGGTTGGTGGAGAATAAATAATAATCACCTTTATAGGTTACGATTACCGGATCTGCAGTTGCGCGATGACGCCCCCATTCGCTGAAATTTGGAATGGGTGTATAGCCATAATCAAGATTGATCGGATTGCAATAGGTCGTTTGGGAAAGCGAAACTGGTCCTGTTTTTGATTTTTGTGCACTGGAAAGAAAGGGTGTCAGCAGCAATAAAATCAATGGAAGTTTAGGAGTAAAAAATCGCTGATCCAGGCTAAATTTCCCCGAACCACGGAAGAAGAACAGAAGTCCGAGTAATACAAATAAAAAAGGATGCTGATCGCCATACCAGATTTGTCCATTTCCTATAATGAAGGCAATATAAAGCATGGTGGCAATCATGGGCCAAACTGCCAGGCGGGTAAATAATCCCACTGTTAGCAGAACCCCTGAAATCAATTCGGCAGCTTTCCCGATGTAAACCAGCGCACTGGCTGTGCCTTCCGAAAAATAGGTCAGCCAGCCGGCATATTCCTTCATTTTTGCGGCATCAAAAACCTCCCATCCGTGATAGGTCATGAGGATGCCGGTGAGGATCCGAACCAGTGTCCAGCCCGGCTCCAGCCAGATTGTTTTTTGAGTAGAAAAGAATTGGCTCATGTTGGAGGATTTATAAATTTCCTTTTTTCATTTCCTGTAGGGCGTAGTTGGCCGCACGTGCAGTCAGGGCCATATACAAAATCGACGGACTCTGATTGCCGGTACTTGTCATACAGGCGCCGTCCGTTACAAATACATTTTTACAAAGATGCAGCTGGTTCCATTCGTTGAGCAGGGAGGTTTTGGGATCATTACCCATACGTACCCCGCCCATTTCATGAATATCTAGTCCGGGGGGCTGTTTGGTATCGTTTACGATCAGGTTTTTTACGCCGATCGCTTCCATCATTTGTTTTCCCTGTTCAAGAAAATCCTGCAGCATTTTCTCATCGTTTTCATCATAGCCAACATCTGTTACCAGTAAGGGAATGTCCCAATTATCTTTTTTATTCGCATGCAGGTACACGCGATTTGCTGCTTTCGGAATGGTTTCTCCCTGCATGTACATATAGATGCGCCAGGTGCCGGGTTCAGTTAAGGCCTGCTTTAATTCCGCACCCATTTTATCTGGATGTTTATCTGCATTTATCCATTCGCGATAGGCTCCCGTAAAAATCACATAACCGCCCAGGAAATCCATTTCTTTTTTGCCGAGGTTACGGAAATTAGGGATGACACATTCTGCGGGGCGGCGGCCTTTATAATATCCGTCTTCGTACCCTGGCTTTTCGCCGTTCATATAACCGCGATAATTATGGAAACAGATATATCGTCCCAATAGATCATGGTCGTTGGCAAGCCCGTTCGGGAATCGGTTTGACTTGCTGTTGAGCAGGATCAGGTTGGTATTGAGCGCGGATGCATTAAGGAAAATAATATGGGCGAAATAATCAATTGATTCCTTACTAACGGCATCGATTACCCGAACACCAACGGCCTTCTTTTTTTCTTCGTCATAAATTATTGAGTGCACCACAGAGTGAGGACGGATAGTGAGGTTGCCGGTTTTTTCCGCCCAGGGTAGGGTGCTGTTATTGGAGCTGAAATACCCTCCGAAAGGGCAGCCCCGCATGCATAGGTTTCGGTTCTGACAGGCAGCCCTGCCCTGTTCCAGATGAATGGGTGCCGGTTCGGTGAGTTGTGCCCATCGCCCGGAAATCAGGTGACGCTTATAATTGTTCCAGAGTTTTTCTTTCATGTGTTTCTCAACACAATTGAGTTCATAGGCGGGAAGAAATTCACCATCAGGCATGGAAGGGATGCCGTCTTTATCGCCGCAAATGCCAACAAACTGTTCAACATGACTGTACCAGGGCGCGATGTCTTTGTATCGGATCGGCCAGTCTACAGCGAACCCAAATTGTTTGGGGGCATTGAATTCATAATCGCTCCAGCGCTGGCAGCTTCTGCCCCAGGTCAGTGATTTGCCGCCCACCTGGTAACCGCGAATCCAGTCGAATGGTTTTTCCTGAACATAAGGATGATCTGCGTCCTTTATGAAAAAATGTTGGGTATCCTCTGCATAACCCGCTGCCTTGGTAATCAGCGAATTGTTCTGGCGTTGTTGTTGTGTAATCGCACCCCGGTGTTTAAACTCCCAGGGATGGTTGTTCATACCCGGATAATCTTTCAGGTGTTCCACCATCCTGCCCCGCTCCAGCACAAGGGTTTTGAGCCCCTTTTCACAAAGCTCTTTAGCAGCCCAGCCACCGCTGATACCACTGCCAACTACAATTGCATCGTATGTTCTCTGATCGCTCATTTAATTTTTTTACCGGTCGGGTGGCACCCGACCGGTGGCACCCGGCGGGTAAAGTTAGCAGATTGGCCAGCGGAAGCTGGATTGAAGACTGATTTTCTGACCGGTTTGGGAAGAAGCACGGGCTGATTCAATAATATCCAGCACGTGTAGCGCATGTTCCGGAGAAATCAGCGGTTCGTTTTTCTCGAGAAGAGAAGCCGAAATTACCGAAGCGCCCTCCTGCCACACATAGGAACCCGGATCAGGCACATGCCGAACAGGTGTAGGGGAATCCATTGTGGAAAGGTCCACCCCAAACGGTGCCCAATCGTAACCAACCAATCCCATATTACCTTTTGTCCCCCAAATGGAAATCGTGTGACGATCCTGTCCTTTACCACCATGCCCATAGGGATCAAAATAATTAAACCCGCTTTGCACATGTGATAAAACACCACCTGTATGTTCCATTAGGATCATCGCATTATCTTCGGCCACCACTTTGATTTTTCCTTTATTGTCAACCGTACGTTCAGGCGTAACAATGGTGGTCATTGCCACAACAGAAATGGCGGGTCCCAGTAAACCGGTAAGAGTTGCCAGGTTATATACCCCCAAATCAGGCAAACTACCCCCTCCTTTTTCATAAAAGAAAGCAGACCAACCCGGACCTTCATGGCCATAATGTGCATGCGCTGCTGCAAGCCGCCCAAGTTTACCCTCCTGAATCGCTTTGCTCATAAAGGCGAACTGCGGACTATTCACCACCGCCGGTGCACCCCAGATTCTGAGCCCTTTGGAACGAGCCTGCTCCAACAGAGCCTTGCCTTCCTTGTACGTATTCGCCATTGGTTTTTCACTCCATACATGTTTGCCTTTTGTCAGCGCAATTTTATTAAGTCTGCCATGCTCCTGCATATCGGTTAGATTAACCAGCAAATCAAATGGAGCACCCGCTAATTGCTTATCAATATGATCATATACGTTCGGCACATTAAACTCTGCTGAACGATTTTTAGCCCGATCCACTACAATATCACAAAGACTAACCAATTCAACATGCGGCGATTTAGCCAGGTGTGGCAGGTATTGGCCCGATACACTTCCGCATCCGATAATACCTACACGGATTTTTTTATTCTCTATGGCTGCAACAGCTTCCAATGAGGAAAGTAGAATAGCTGCACCAGCCAATGCGGACTGCTGGAGAAATTGTTTACGGGATAGATTTTTCATTTGGCAAGTTTAATTATTTGAAATGCGGACTTTCAAATCCGAGTTTTTTCAATCCATTTTGAACCTCCGGGCAGGACATAAAAAGATTCCATATCAATCCGGAACGATAGTTTTCAATCATTACAATAATTGGACCCTGATCAATTGCCAGATGACTGGAAGCATACCAGTTCCGGCTTTCATTAAATGCATCCACAAATCCATATTCTGACCAGATTTTATCACCCAGGTTTTCATAAAAATGACGCAGGGCCTGCATGGAAAATTCCGGTGTATAGGGGAAGGCAGACAAAGCAGCCGTTGGCGTAATCGTGCCTTTATCATTAGTTGGGGAGTGCGCATCGTATCCGTTGTACGTATCACTTGCGGTCAATCCCCAACACTGTGGACCATAGCCTTTAAACTGATTCGGGTTTCGCACACAATGTTCCCGATTGATCAGGGTATGATGGCGGTTTTGCATCCAGTAATCCGCATAGCTGTCTTTTAGTCCGCGGGGATCCAATCCCAAAAAAGAATAATGGGAAAAAAACAGCGGGCCACCATAATCAAAACCAAGGGGAAGCGGAATCCCATAAAACTCTTTTCCGTTTTTGAAAAAATTGCTTTGTGCCCATCCGTTGTGATAAACAGCCGGACTAACGGGATAACGATCTGCGGAGGCAGCAAGCACATACATAATCAGGCATTCATTAAATCCACGTACGGCAAAATTCATTGCCCATCCGTTATTGGGACTCCAATGCCAGTATAACACCTCCTGGTTATTGGTAAACCAATTCCATTCAATATCATTCCACAGCCAGTTGATGCGATTACGTAATTCCCGTTCAACAGGATCATTACTATTGAAATATTGGCGGGCGGCGAGCAAACCCTGGAAAAGAAAAGAAGACTCCACCAGATCTGCACCATCGTCCTTTCTGCTAAAGGGAATTGTTTTGCCGGTTTCGCCATTTAACCAATGAGGAAATACGCCGTGATAGGCATCTGCTTTGGATAAAAACCGCACCATCTTTAACAGGAATCTCGCAGCAGAATCCCTGGCGATCCATTTACGTTCACTGGCAACAATAATCGACATGATTCCGAAACCAGTACCGCCGGTTGTAACCACTTCACCTCCATAATTAAAGGATTCATTACTACGTTCCCGCGATAAACCGGAAACCGGGTGTGCGAAATCCCAGAAATAGCGGAAGGTCTGTTGTTGTACTAAATCCAACAGTGCTGAATCGGAAAGATTCCGGGGGCGATCAGCTGCTGAAAATGCAGGCGTTTTGCCTGGTTTCTTTTTCTGTGCATAAACAACACTGCTTACCAGGAACAGCAGAGCAAGAAGAGAGGTAACTGATTTGGTTGTCATGGCAAACTTTTGATTACAAATAAGGAGCAGTAAAGCCCAGTTTGGATAAAGCTGCTTTTACTTCAGGAGCGGATGAAAACAGCTTCCAGAGTAAGCCCGTACGATGATTTTCTATCATTACAATTATAGGTGCCTGATCTATTGCCAGGAAGCTATCGGCAAACCAGGGCTGATGAAGCGAAAACGCATCTATAAACCCATATTCTTTAAAAAGTTTATCGCCCATTATATAATAATAAAACTTCAATGCCTGCATAGATTCTACTGGCGTGTAAGGAAAGGAAGATAAAGCCGCAGTAGGCGCTATAATTCCCAGGTCATTGGTTGGAGAACTGGCCGCGTAGCCATTTGGGATATCGCTGGCTGTTAGTCCCCATACCTGCGGACTATAGCCAAAGTACTTATTCGGATTCTGTATACTATGCTGATAATTGATTTGAGCATGGTGTTTATTTTGCTGTTCATAATCAGCATAGGCATCTTTCAATCCGCGAGGATCCAATCCCAGAAAAGAATAGTGTGATAAAAACAGCGGTCCGCCAAATGGCTGTCCCAATGGCAAACTGATGCCATAATAAGCCGCTCCGTTTTTCAAAGCACCTTCTCTTGCCCAGCCTTTATCGTATACTACTTTAGGAATGGCATGGGTAGGTGAACCGGCCGCCAGTACATAGGTTACGAGGCATTCGTTCCAGCCACGGATGGGCAGGTTGAGATCCCATCCATAATCAGGGCTCCAGTGCCAATATAACTGGTCACTGTTATCGCGTCGGAACCAATCCCACTCCACCTCACTGTAAATTTCGGTTATGGCTGAACGTACGTCATTTTCCGCTGCAGTTCCAGCATCAAAATATTCTCTTGCAGAAAGCAACCCCATCATCAAAAAAGAGGTTTCCACCAGATCGGCACCATTGTCTTTCTGGCTGAAGGGCTGGGTGATACCGGTTGCTCCATTTATCCAGTGAGCAAAAGCGCCATGGTAGCGGGTTGCTTTTGTTTGAAGAAAATCAACGATGGTTTTGATACGATCCAATCCCTGCTGGCGACTGATAAAACCTCTCTCAATACCTGTCAGCAGTGCCATGATACCGAACCCTGTTCCGCCTGTTGTAACCAGATCGCCTGAGCTGTTTCGTTCCCGCGCCATTCCACTAACCGGATGCCCGAAATCCCAGAAATATTTGAAGGTTTGCTCCTGAACTTTGGTAACCAGTGCATCATCGGAGAGTGTTGGAAATTTTGGAGTGGAGTCTATTGATGTAAGAATGGACTTCTTTACAACAGAAATAAACCGGCCACCTGAAGCTGATTTAATGGAATTATTTAAAGCAAACTGATATGGTGTAAGGTAACCAAGGTTATTATTGGCTGTAATTACCAATACAGAGTCTTTATTTTCAAACCCAGTCGTATAAACAGGTGCCGATAAACCAGCAGGCGCAGTCCAGACGATAGCATTGCTTATACTCTGTCTATCCAGGGGTTCAGTAAACTGAATCCGTATTGTTGGTTTCAAACGGACATCCAACGTTTTATCGTCCAGCTGTCTGCCATCAATAGTAATGGAACGTACAGCTACCTGCCTTTGAACAGGAGTTGGGCTGGGAGCTTCTTCCGAGGATTTTCCACAGGCAGAGAATAGTGCAACAGAGAATAATATAGCAATGCAATTTTTCATGACTTACCAGATAAAGGTACCAACACCGCCAGCAGGCAGAGAAGTAAAGGCCAGCTTTCCTTTGTATTTAATATTGAAGCCTGTCAGGGTGCTTGCTTCGTTCACAATAAGCATCACCTTTTTTCCATCAGGTCTTTTAAAAACCACATTCGGAAGATTACTAACCATATTGCTTGCAATTCGCTCGGATCCTGCCGGAATAAATTTGGATGCGTGGGCAATTATATAAAAGCTCACATTCCTTGTAAAGGACGCTCCATTAATCGTCAAAGCACCTTTACACTCCGTACAACCACCGGGTGTATGCGGACCGAAACTGGTATTATTGGCAAGATTCCATTCCAATGCAACCTTACTCCAGTTTCGCATAGATCCAATCATCACATTTTTTACATGCCATTTCAAATCGCCGGCAAAATCCCCTTTTGAAGATGTCCATTGTTCCGTAAAATAGAGCGCTTTATCAGGGTGTGCAGTATGAACGGTAGACAATGCACTGATATCGCCGGCATACAGATGAAAAGCAGATCCATCAATAAATTTCTTCGCATCCGGATCATTCAAAATAGATATGGGGTAAGTAGGATTATCACAATTATGATCCCATATAACAATTTTTGTTTTAATGCCGGCAGATTGGAAAGCAGGTCCCAAATGATTTTTGACAAAATCAGCCTGTTGTTCAGCCGACATCACCAAACTTGGATTATTGCCTCCATGCTGAGGTTCATTTTGAATGGTAATTGCATCTACAGTAATACCCTGAGCTTTCATTTCCTGAATATATTTCACAAAATAATTAGCATACACAGGGTAATATTGAGGCAGCAAACTTCCACCGATAGAGCTTTTATTATCCTTCATCCAAACCGGCGGACTCCAGGGGGAACCCATGATTTTTATAGCCGGATTAATGGCTAAAATTTCTTTCAATACCGGAATTAAATCAACGGTATCCTTGCTTAAAGAAAATTTCTCCAGTTGCAGATCGGTTTGTCCCTCAGGTAAATCATTATAACTGAATACTTCTGCACTTAAATCAGAAGCTCCAATACTTATACGCAGATAACTCACTCCAATTCCCGTTGCACCAGTTCCAAATAATTCCTGCAAAAGGGCAGTTTTCCCACTTCCCATAGAATTCAGCAGGTATGCACTTGCGCCAGTCAGGGTATATCCGAAGCCATCCACTTTTTGATAACTGGTTGCGGAATCAACATCAATCACAGGATAACTATTTGTAGTATCTGCAAAATAGATGACCGTATTTTGTTTTTGTAAAAGGCCTGATTGATCTGCTTTAGTCAACCACATCTCTACTTCATTAGTCCTAGGTGGAGGAGGTGGTGGAGGTGGAACAACAGAAGGACCCGGACTTTCCTGAGAACAGGCGCCACTAACCAATAAAAGGGTGGAAGCCAATAACTGATAAACTATTCTAACAGGTTTCATTGCTGCTTTATTAAGGCTGTTCAGCCGGTTTAAAAAATAAAGGTGTTTCATTATTCCGTCCGACGAGAAGAATTGAATCTGCCTTTCCTGATTTCAACCATTTCATACTCCTGATTTCACCACTAACACCTGACATCAAATCCGAAAACATCAACATGTCATTTCCTTTAAATGTTAGAACCGAAGGTTGAAACGCATCATATCTTCCTTCATAAGGAATGGTACCATAAAAATTCCCACCTGCCAGCCAATTGGATGAATCGAGGCTTATAAAAGAAAATACCGGCGACAATTGAAACTGATCAGGCAAATCCTGCCTTTTAAATCCGCCTTTGCCATCATTCAAAAACAAAGATGAAGCCAAGACCTCTGCTTTTTTTTCTGTGTACCCATTGAACAAATCATAAAACATAAACTGCACTGATTTCCCGGCCACTTCACTATATTTTAAGTAGGCTTTTTTAAGAACCGGCAGCGCTCTTTCCAATTCATCTTTAGCAAGAAAAGTATATTCTTCTCCTTTTATTGAATAGGTTAGAATTTGTTCCGTTGAACCGTTCTTATCAAAATCTTTAATATACAATTTAACCGGACCATCTTTGCCGGCATAAAACTTATTATTGAGTCCCCAGTTTCCTGCGAGGATATCCGGATTGCCATCTCTATTGACATCCGCAATGGTTATGGATTGCCATAGTCCGGTACTTGTTGGAATATCAATCGGAGATAACTTACCGTTTTTATTAATAAAAATTTTAAGTGGCATCCATTCACCCGTAACAATCAGATCTGGCCAGCTGTCTTTATTAAGATCAGAAAAAGCTGCGGCAGTTACCATACCAATGGTATCAAGATTTATTATTGATGCAGCTGCTGTACTGAATTTACCAGATCCATCATTCAATAACAGATAAGAGGATTGCGGAATTCCATAAATTCTCGCATCTGATAAGCCACCTACAAAAAGATCCATATCCCCATCATTATCAATATCAGCGGCCTGTACACAGGATTTATTTCGAAGAATAGGCGGGATAGCATCTTTTACTATACGAAAGTTTCCTTTACCATCATTTATGTACAAATGATCAGCTAAAGCAGGATGATTATTATCCATTTCATTACCCCCGCTCACCACATACAAATCAGGATATCGATCCTTATTGGCATCAAAAAATACCGCCGCAGTTTCATCGCATGCTATAGCTTCGCTAAAATCAGAACCGGTTGCAGCACGAAATTTACCTTTGGCTAATTGAACAAATAATTGCCCTGTCTGTCCGGATGCCCCACCCATATAAAAATCATCCAGTCCATCCAGGTTTACATCACCCACTGCCATTGCCGGACCTGAAGTTGAAAGCTGGTGCGGAATCAGGTATTGTTTGTTCTGATCAAAAAAATTGTTCTCTGTGTGCTTCCAGTTAATACCCTGCTGGCTTGTAATATCTTGTAATGGCGATTGTTCGCGTGGAAAAAACTGATCATAGTTAAATTGTCCGCCTGCATGCATTTCCTGAAATTCCAGATCACCCTTTGCGGGCACATTCCGGACCAATTGAAATTTTTGACTGGGCCATACGATCAGCAGGCTGTCAATATAACGCAGACTATCAATTCCAAAATGAAGCACCGGCTCAACGGAGGATTGAAATCCTCTGGTGAGGGCAAGTTGCTGGTATTGCATTTTACCATTGTAAAAGAGCCAGACTTTAGCGCCTATTCCAAAGCGGTTGCCATCCTTCCCTTTCAGGTTAAGCTCAAGTGTGTATTTTTCCGGGTGATTATTCTTAAGAATAACCGCATTACTGTTTAGGCTATTTATTACGACATCCAACCTGCCATCGTTATTGAGATCCGCATAAGCGGCACCATTGAAATATCCTTTCAGATGAGCTGTTCCCCATTGTTCGCTTACATCATCAAAGCGAAGATTACCATTCCCTTTATAGAAATAGGGATGGGAGGCGCCATCAGGCATTTCATTTATGGCCTTTGTGTCCAATTCTGAAAGATTTTTTTCATCTGTTTTTGCAACCAGATCAGATACAAATCTTACATAATCCATATCAACTGGTCGTTTTACGATTCCGCTGGAAATGAACAGGTCTTTATTTCCATCGTTGTCAAAATCTGCAAAAAGCGGTGCCCAGCTCCAGTCTGTCGCAGCAACACCACTGAGTAAAGCAGTTTCGCTAAAACTTTCAGCTTTTCCATTGTTTACCTGTAAACAGTTTTTAGAGTACTGATGCTGGTAACCATGACGCGTTAATTTGAATTTGTATGTATCGGCATTTTCATCACTGCCATAGGTTTTCAGCACTTTTTCATCTGGCGGCAACATATCAACTGTGATGATATCCGGGTGGCCATCGTTATTGAAATCATTGATATCATTTCCCATACTAAAGCGGCTGTAATGGCGAAAATGTTGTTGACCGCTTTCAATAAATTTTCCGTTTCCCGTATTTATATAATAATAATCGTTTTCGTGAAAATCGTTTCCTACATAGATATCATCCCATCCGTCCTGATTCAGATCTGCAATAGCAATACCAAGACCATATCCAAGTGAGCTTTGATAGATCCCTGCCTCAACCGAAACATCGGTAAATTTCCCTGTGGTGGTAATATCATTTCGAAGCAGACGATCACCGGAAACATCGCTTGGTTTTCGTCTGGCTGAAGTATCCGTTATATTGGCATTTGGTTTTTGCGAGTGGTTGAGGATATACACATCGAGATCACCATCATGGTCATAATCAAAAAAGGCTGCCTGGGTTCCCATAGCGGAAAAATTCAACCCATATTTTTCTGCCGACTCTGTAAAAGTATTGTTCTGGTTATTTATGTACAGTTCATTATGGCCGGTGAGGTTATGGTGCTGACTGCTGACTGTAACATAAATATCGAGGAAGCCATCGCCATTAACATCGGTCATGGTAACACCGGTAGCCCAGTCTGCCATGCCGGTAACCCCTGCTGATTTGCTAATATCTTCAAATTTAAAATCACCTTTATTCAGATAGAGTTTATTGTTTCCCTTGCTATTTGCGGTAAAATAAAGATCGGGAAGTCCATCATTATTGATATCACCTGTTGCAACCCCACCTCCATTGTAATAGTACAGGTAATAGAGGATATTAAAGAGCTCTTTATCTTCCAGTTTATTTTCAAAATCAATTCCTGTATGCGAGGAAGGCAGGTTTTCAAACAGGTATTTTTTTTCCTCTTTGCAAGAAGTTACAACTAAGCAAAATATCAAACCAACTACAGAAGTTAACCATCTAGATGAATGCATGGCAGGCAATTAAAATAAGCTAAGAATAAAGGGCTGAAACAATAGATTTCAGCCCTTTCGCTATAATAAACCAGGGCCTTAATTAAAGCTTTCCTGTAAAGAGTGCTTGAACTTCAGCGGGTGTTAAGGCTACATTGTACAAACGGAACTGGTCCATTGCACCTGTGTAGCTCTTGATCCAATCATCAGTTGGTCCGGCTAAGGAAGCATGTCTGTTCCAACCTCCCAATACCAGGTTTTTAACAGTTGAAAAATCAACGGGCCCTCTTGGATTGCCTCCATTTTTCACATTGATTGCTCCTTCAGGTACTCCTTCAACAGAAGCCCCATCGAAATAGTAGGTCATTTTTGAGGTGGCTGCATCGTAAACAAAAGCGAGATGATGCCAGTTGCCATCCATCAATGGTTTTTTGAATTGATTATTATCAGGGAATTCAAGCCATTGATCCATTAAGCCCAATTTTAGTGTGACTGCTTCAGGCGTGCCTTTTTCCAGCAGAAGAAATACAGCACTGTGGTGCCATCCGCTGTATTTTGCATCTGTCAGGGAAAATAGAAATTCTGTCCGTCCTTTTTCTGTATTCTTCATCCAAAAAGCGATGGAAAAACTGGTAGCATCCGTAAAATCATTCACGGTCATATACTTGATTGCTCTGCCGGCATCTGTGAATTGAACCGCTTTACCATTTACTCCTTCGGTAAGATTAAATGGATAAACCTGCGCGGGATCACCGGAAATGCTGTCTTTTGCTTCGTATCGTTTTTGCGGATCATCACCGAACGGAACGAAGAAACGCAGTGGGCCATCTGGAAGTGGTGGGCGGGAATCATCTGTTTCAAATTCGCCCAGTTTCGGTCTGTCTATTTTCTGGCAGGCGGGCAGGATAAATCCCAGCAGCATGCCAAGTACCAGTATTTTAGAGATTGTTTTCATTTTTCATTTATTTATAGTGAAAAACAGATTACCATTCCGGGTTTTGCGTAAGTTTTGGGTTACCATTCAAAGCAGGAGTCGGGATGGGGAAATACCGGTGCTTATTCTGGTAGCCGAGAGGGCCCAATACTTCAATAGCATCACCCCATCGAACCAGATCATAAAAGCGTTCATATTCCATTGCAAACTCAGCCCTTCTTTCCTGCTTGATAATATCCCGCATCGTAGCCTGATCAGTAAATGTTACCGGATCCAATCCGGCTCTTTCACGAACTCTGTTTACCCAGCCGGCAGCATCTGTGCCATTTGAACCACCACCCACTTCATTTGCTGCTTCAGCGGCCATCAGCAACACATCGGCATAACGAATTACACGATGGTTGATCCAGGTATTCTGGGCTTCGTTGTTGGGTGTACCCAAACCTGCTTCCAGGTATCTTTCAAATCTGTTATACACTTTCTTATTCCAATATTTGGCATTACTCAGATTTGGAACTGTAAGTCCATACCCGCCTGTATTAACGCCACCATCTGATTGATTGGAGTAAAGAATGGTAGCGTCCTTTCTTTTATCTCCGGCTTCATAGGAATCAACCAATTCCTGAGTAGGAGTATTCCATCCCCAGCCCAAATCCCAGTTACCTGAACCACGCACACCCTGCGACTGTCCCAAACGGCTCCAGTAAATATTACCATCACCGGATGTTTTGGATGCCTGTATTTCAAACACCGATTCTGAACTAAGCTCACCTTCTTCTTTGAATACTCTCCAATAATCATTTAGCAGACCATAACCCGCTGCCGACTCACTGTTGATCACTTCTTTCAGCAATCCAAGCGCCTGCGCCCATTGCTGGTTATATAAAAGTGCTTTGGCTCGAAGTGCTTTGGCGGCACCCCGCGTTAAACGACCAGCATATTTAGGTTCCCAGGTAACAGGCAGGTATTGTTCTGCGAATGCAAGGTCTTCATCAATAAAACTCCAAACCATGGCTGCAGGTGATTTCTCCACCTCGTTGTCAGTAGGTTTGGTAATGATGAAATCAATGATCGGCACATCGCCAAAAGTCCGCACCATATCAAAATAGGTGTAGGCCCTGAAGAATCGGGCTTCAGCCCTGTTCACCATGGAACGTTCATCGGTGAAATTATTTGCATCAGCTGTATTTAATACGCTGTTACATTGTCCGATCATTACATAGTGTTTATCCCAATACAAACCAGCACCCCAATCATCTTTGGTGTACTGAAAATTATCATAGGTCTGGCGCCAGGCGGAGGCACCTGGATCCGCAATGATTTCTGCATCATCTGAACGGAATCCGTTCATTGCAATCCAGGGAATATTCTGAAGGCCGTCGCCAATAAAAGGCTCACTTGCCGAATTGCGAATTGCACCATACAAACCTTTCGCCTGCCCATCCAATGCACCAGGAATATCCTCAATGGTAGCCTGTAAAGGTTTACGATCCAGGAATTTCTCACAACTCATAACAAAAGGCAGCGTACAAATCACTACCAACGGCACTAATTGTTTACGCATATTCATGATAAATCCTTTAAAAATGAAATAATTAGGAATTAGAAATTTGCTGTCAGTCCGGCACTGATAATTCTTGGCAGCGCACTGGAAGCACCACCATAATCCACACCCCAGAAAGTTGCATCACCAGAAAATTCAGGAGAATAACCAAGGTTGTTCTTCCATGTTTTCAGGTTCTGAATGGAGGTGTACACCCGCAAACTTTTAATTGCTTTAATTTTTTTGGAAAGTCCGTTAAAACTATAGCCAACAGAAATGTTTCTGATACGGAAATAACTTCCATCCTCCACTCCATAAGTTGAAGGAGCCCGATTAATCAGATGAGCAGCGTTCACTATTGGAATGACGTTGGAGCTTCCTGCCTCTGTCCAGCCCTGCATGTAATTGGCCGGATAATTATATACAGAATTTTTCTGTTCGGAAGTACCCCATACCCGATAAATTTCATTTCCATACACACCTGCCAGATCAATGGATGCATCCAGGCCTTTATAACGAAGACTGGTAGTAATGCCATAGGTAAAATCAGGCGTTGGGTTTCCAATATTGGTACGGTCGGCATCTGTAATTACACCATCATTGTTGAGGTCCTTGTACTTCAGATCACCCGGCCGCGCATTACCGCCATTGATGGTATTATCAGGTGAAAGCAGGATATCTCTGTTTGATTGATAAACACCTTCCACCACCAAGCCGTAAAAATAACCCATCGGAAATCCTTCTTCAACCTGGCTGGCAGTTTGTTCACTGCTGGACAATGTCCGAAAATTCGTTTCCAGATCTAATACTTTGTTGCGATAGGTGGTTAGGTTACCGGTTAATGAAACGGTAAAATCATTATTGAAGCGCTGCTCCCAGCCCGCAACAAATTCAAATCCGTTATTCTGAATACTACCACCGTTTCTCAGCGTTGGCAATAATCCGGGATATCTTACTTCAACCAACAATCCTTCTGTTTTCTTATAATAGTAGTTGGCTTCAAAATGCAAACGACGATTGAACATGTCTGCCTCCACACCAATTTCTGAAGAACTTACCGTTTCCCATCTCAATCCCGGATCAACCAGAAACTCTTCCGTAAATACAGGTTCCAGTGTAGTTCCAAAAACTGCGGATGAATTACTGTTAATGGTAGGATAAGCCGGATAAGCACGTTGTGAGTTAAAATTACCCAACACACCGGTTGAACCTTTTAATTTCAGGTAATCAACAACGGTTTGGTTTTCCATGAACTTTTCATTGCTGATTTCCCATGCAGCACCAACCGCCCAGAAGTTCTGCCATTTGTTTTTATATACACGATTAATCTGACTGGATCCATCGCGACGGAAACTGGCATTCAGGTAATATTTGTTCTGGTAGTTATATAACACCCGGGCCAATCCTGATACAGTAGCGTATTCATTTTGATTAGAAAAAGAGGTACGGGTAGACAAATCACCAAAACCTGAGTTGATATACCAGAAACGATCGTCGTTCGGAATGATGTTTGTGCCCAGTTCACTCTGGTTGATATTTGTCTGAAGAAAGGAATAATAATTGTAAAAGGTGGTAAAACCCGCAGTTGCAGAAATGGAATGATCGCCCAGGTCTTTTTTGTAAGAAGCGATATAATCCTGTTGAAAAGAGCGGGTTTCTTCTTTATTGTTACCAACAGCTGTAAGATTGTTTTTGCCGATCACCTGTTCTCCATCAGGGCGTGTTGGATCGTACACATTGTATAATGGTGTGTAGAAACGTTCATCGCGGTTACTGATATTGGCATACCAGGTGCTGCGAAAATTAAGGTCTTTGGTAATATTGATATCAACAAATGCACTACCAACATAACGGTAACGGATATCTCTTCTTTTATTCCATTCATTTTCGAGGGTTGCCAACGGATTGGATTCCGAATTCTGAATAATAGGTGTATTGGAATAAAGTCTAAAAGTTCCTGAATCTTCTGCAGAATACGGGTCTTTGGTAAAGAACTCTCTGGTATCTGATCGAATAATCGGTAATGCTCTTCTGGCATTTTCAAGAGCACCGCTATTATAGGGCAGATTCTCTCTTGATCCTATAAAGTTAACCCCTACTTTAAATGTTTTGCTGATTTTGTATTCATCCGTCAGGTTAATCGTCATTCTTTCATATTTCACATGCTTAACCAGCCCTTCATCAAAAGTATATCCCAATCCCAAATGAAACCGGTTCCTTTCAGAACTACCATTAATGCTCAGGTTATTTGTTGTATATCCGGCTGTTCTTGTAACTGCATCAATCCAGTCTGTGTTACCTGTATAGGCAGACATACCCGGACCGCCGACATCATTCACAAAATTCAGGTATGAATTATTGGTTGGATCGTCCTGAACACGGTTATTGGCCTCAAAGGTTGCCAGTTGACGAAATTGATTGCCGTCTGCCAATTGAATTTTATCAACCAGTTTTTTGAAACCATAAACAGTATTGAAACTGATATTGGTCTGACCTGCTTTTGCTTTTTTAGTAGTAACTAATACTGCACCAGCCGCTCCTCTGATCCCAAATACAGCCAGTGAGGAGGGATCTTTTAAAACTTCAATGCTTTCGATTTCATTGGGGTTTACAAAATCCATGTTATTACTGAAAATTCCATCGATTATATAAACAGGATTCACCGTTCCAATACTAATGGTTCCACGAATCCGAACATCCGGTGTTGAGCCGGGAATCGCATTGTTCACAACGGAAAGTCCGGCTACTTTTGCCTGCAGAGAAGAAAGCGGATTGGTATTGGGCTGATTCGCTACCACTTCGCCTTTAACTTTAGCTACGGAACCTGTCAGGTCTCTTTTGGACGCGGTACCATAACCGATTACCACCACTTCATCCTGTAATTTGGTTGATGGTTGCATTATGATGGAAAGGGTGGTTCTGTCGCCCACGGCAATTTCCTGGTCATCATACCCAATACTGGAAATAATCAGCGTCGCATTCGCCGGAACAGAAATGGCGAAATTTCCATCGGCATCGGCAGAAGTTCCACCGGATGCACCTTTCACTTTTACGGAGGCACCGGGAATTGGCTCCCCGGCCGCATTGGTAACCCGACCGGTTACCCGCTGTTGCTGGAATTCCACCCCCTTGAATTTGATTACTATCAGGTAATTATCCAATACCTCATAAGTAAGATCGGTGTTCTCCAGCAGCCGGTCCACCACTTTCAATACCTCTTCATTATTGGTATTGAGATCAACCTTGCTGTTTTCATTGAACAGCGCAAGATTATACAAAAAACGATAGCTGGATTTGCGTTCGATCGTGGAAAGCGCTTTTTTGATATGTACGCCGTCCAGTTTTAGACTTACCCTAGTTTGGGAAAAAACCCCGGCTGAAACCTGCAGGGCACAAACCAGCATAAACAGAGCAGTCAATTTCATAATTCGGAAAAACTTTAGCAGTAATGGATGGCGCATAGGCGTGCCACCATATGAAGTTTTTTTCATACTTTGAGCAATTAGGGTTACATAAACAGGTTTATCAACAGTCGAGCGTTGATAGCATCATTTGTATCCTGCGGGAAATGTTGGCGCATTTCCCGTTTTATATTCAGGTGGAGTCTGGCGTCATATACAATCGTTTTTTATATGTTTAAGGTGAGATAATGACGGTATCGTTCTTAATGGCGTAATTGAAATTGGCGGTTATTTTCAACCCTTTCAGCGCTGTTTGCAGGGATTCTCCTTTAAAAGAGCCGGTAAGGCGTATATTTTGAATTTCCTGTGAAGTGAAAACGATCTTAATCCCATACCAGCGTTCCAGTTTTGGTGCCAGTTCAGCAAAGGTTTCAGAGTCAAAAATCAGGATGTTTTCCACCCAGGAGGTTTCCACAATCACCTGCTCTTTTTCGTGATAATTTACCTGATCAAGAACAACCTGTGGGGCTGTACGAATGTTTTTAGTGACCTGCGGCTGACTGGGTTTAGCAATCAGACTGTCTGATTCCATGGCTACTACCAGCTTTTCGTTGGGCTTCAAAATTATTTTTTCGCTGGGGCGATTTTTAATCTGCACTTCCACACTACCCCTGATCAAACTGGTCTCCGTTGTTTTATCACCCGGGTAGGATTTTACATTAAAAGCTGTACCCAATACGCGGATATCCACATTACGGGCATGTATTAAAAATGGTCGGGATGAATCTTTCACCACATCGAAATAGGCCTCACCTGTCAGCGATACTTCCCTGAAGCTGGTTCCGAAATCCTTGCCGTAGGTCAGTTTGGAACCCGCATTCAGCCAAACCTGGGTTCCATCCGGCAACATGATTTTGGAACGTGATCCGTTTTTGGTGGAGACCTCACTATTAAGGGCAACTGTTGGCACCGTATTGCTGCGGGAGGACGAGGATTCTTTTACTAAAAAAAACCAGCCGGCCAGTAGAATAAGGGTGGTTGCGGCCATCCACTTTATCCAACCGGAGCGGGGGTGCTTTTCTTCGAAATCTATAACAGCTTCATTTTCATCCGGTTCCATCTCTACTCCGTGGTCCTTCATGCGCTGTAAATGGCGTTCAAATGCCTGATTGGCATCTTCTTTAAGTGGCGACGTATGAAACCATATATCAGAAATCGTTTGCAACGAATAATGCAGTTCCGGGTTGCTACGCAGGATTTCTTCCAGCTCTTCCAGCTCGTGAACGCTGGCTTCACCGGCGAGTTTCTTGGCCACTATTTCCCAAATCCTGTCTTGCATGAAGTATGTGTAAGTATATAAGACAGTAAAAAGGAGTCGGTACCCTGAAAGGAAAAGGAAAAAAAATTCTAATCACCCGTCGGGTGACTTTTATCGTTTTCCCGTAGGGAGGGTTTTTTGGGGATCGAAGCGGATGGCTTCCCCGATTCGCTTGAGGGCGATACTCATCTGAGTTTCAACGGTTTTGATGGAAACTTTCAGCAGTTCGGCTACTTCCCGATACTTGAGTTCATCCTCTTTTACCAGTTTGAAAATCAGCTTACAGCGGGCAGGTAAACTATTAACGGCCAGCTGAATCATCTTTTTCATTTCGGCCGTAATCATCATTCGTTCCGGATCGTATTGAAGGGAATGGATCTCAACGGGTAGTTCGCTGAGGTCGGTGATCATCACCTTATTGTGCCGGGTAATATAATTGATAGCCGTATTCCGGGTAGCTGTGTACAGATATAATTTCAAATTACTGACATGTTCCAGCCGGTTGCGTTTTTCCCAGATGGTGATAAACACATCGGAAACAATTTCTTCAGCCGATTGCTTTGATTTTATAAAGCCATGGGCAAAATGCAACAAGGGTGGGTAAAATGCCAGATAGAGCTCCCTATAGGCCTGCTGGTCGTTCGAACGTGCTATACGTTCCTTCAGATATTGTATTCTGGCGGGAGCAATCATGGTGTGCAGCAGCTGTTAAAAGCAAAATCGAGTTATAAATGTACAATATTGAATCAGTCGCGGAATTTTTTTTTCTGAAGCTGGCAATTCGCCGGGGTTTAACTATTTTTGCGGCCTGCCAAACCATTTTTGGGATGACACCTCGAAAGAGGAAGGGCCCTTAGCTCAGTCGGTTAGAGCATCTGACTCATAATCAGAGGGTCGCTGGTTCGAGCCCGGCAGGGCCCACAAAAAAAGGTTGCTTCAAATGAAGCAACCTTTTCCTTTTATCCATTTTTTATTCGGCTTATTGCTTGATCAGCTTAATCACCAATCGTTCTTTTCCTCGTTGAATTTCTACAAAATAAGCACCCGGACGATAATTACCGCCGAACTGAATGGTGGAATTATCGGCAATACCCGAACGGGATTCAATAACCCTGCCATTGATATCGAGCATTCTTAATTTAACCTGCTGATTACCGGCACCCAACAATCGAAGTGTAAAGACAGTTCTGGATGGATTCGGTAACACCTTCACCCAATTACCTATTGTTGCTGTACGTTCTTCCATTGCAGCGACTGCTGAAGATGCAGCAGCTTGTTCCGCTGCTTTCGGCACCTTCACTTCTGTTGATGCATTGGCCTGGTTACCGGATGCATCCGTAGCAATAACAGTAATTGTATAAATCCTTCCATTACCATTACCCGAACGTTCTGCTCGCAGTTTAACCAGGTTATTGTTGATGATTTCCCAATCAGGCGACGTATTTCCATCTCCTGTTCCATTTACCGGTTCATTGCTGGAAACCGTAACGGAGACTTCAACCGGTCCGCAATTATCGGAAGCTGTATAACTTAATGTTATATCCTGCATTTTATGATTGGGAACCGGCAGCACGGTTTTATCGGTTTGCAAACCCGTAATTTCCGGAAGCGTCTGATCCGCTCTTGTTAACTCGAAACTGCAGGTGTCACTGTTGCCACCAATATCCGTTGCAATGAGTTTAACAGTTGTTGTTCCGGTTCCGCTTAATACAGTGCCGGCCAATGGCTCCTGGCTATAACTGATGTCTTCCTGCACCGGTAAGCTGGCTGTGAAATCAGGCACAGCAACAGAACAGTTGGCATCAAGAATAAGTTGCTGGTCACCCGGACAATTAATCTCAGGAAGTTGCACGCCCGCTGTATTACTGGCCGCACTTTCATTGTGCAATCGATCCAATGCTCTAACAAGATAATACCAGGTTTCGCCCGGCTGAATCGAATGATCTTCATAAGACGCTTCATCCTGGTTGGTAATGGCCAGCAAATTAGCCGCGTCATCTGTATCAATTTCAGGTGAGCCTGAACGGTAGATCGCGAATTGCCGCACTTTATTCAATTCATCCGAAACCGGTGCCGGCTTTTTCCATTTCAATAAATTATGACTCTCTCCAAATTTGATCACTTTCAGCGCTGTAGCAGCAGCCGGCGCAACCGCATCAATCCAGGGCATGGATGGCTGTAAAGCCGGACGACTGTAAAAATCCAGCCGCAGCGAATCACGAAAACCTAATTTGGTGGTACTTCTTAAACTTGCGGTATTGTAGATGGCCTGTCCGGCTATATTTTCCAATGACCTATTCATTCGCACCTGGTTTGGAATCTGTGAAGGATTGGCCCAGTTTACACCTTGTGCTGGATCATTCACTTTATACCCGGCCAGCCCGATATAAATCAGTCTGCCATAGGAATTGTTGTTCCACCAGGGAGTAACCACTCCATAATTTGCACCTGGTTGTCCAATGTACCAATACACCTGAGGTGCCAGATAATCAATCCAGCCTTCCTGTAACCATTTACGGCTGTCGGCATAGAGCTGGGAATAATGCTGTAATCCGGAAGTGGCCGTTCCAATTGCAGGATCCGTACTATTTCTATAAATACCTGATGGTGAAATCCCGAACTCAACCCAGGGTTTCAATTGCTTGATCGTCTGGCTGATTCGACTAACGAGCAGATTCACATTATCTCTCCTCCAATCGCCGCGGTCGGCAATGCCACGTGGATCAGCAGCATAGGTAGCATCATCATTAAAGGCCGCATTCGGATAAAAATAATCATCGAAATGAATCCCATCCACATCATACCGGGTAACAATATCCGTAATGACAGCATTGATATGATCTCTTACTCCGGCAATTCCCGGATTGAGCGTACGTAAAACACCGGTACTGATCAGCCATTCCGGATGTTGTTTGGCAATATGATTCTCAGCAAAATTGGGCAGGTTGGCGCTGTTTCCTACTGCCCGATAAGGATTGATCCAGGCATGTAATTCCATGCCCCGCTTATGACATTCTTCAATGGCAAATGCCAGCGGGTCCCATAATGGATTGGGTGCCCTCCCCTGCAATCCGGTCAGATCACTCGACCAGGGTTCGATCTCACTTGGATACAGCGCATCTGCCTGACTTCTGATCTGCAGGTAAACTGCTGTAATTCCGGTTGCTTTGTGATGATCCAAAATGGTGACTAAGGCTGCTCTCTGCAGCTCGGGTGATTGGTTTCGATTGGGCCAATCGATGCCAAAATAACTGGCGATCCAGGCCCCGCGAAATTCCCGTTTGGGTGTTTGTGCACTGCTGTTTATGTATACGCAGAGCAGGAGAAAACTAACAAGTAGTGTTTTTTTCATATTGCAGCATTTATCTGGTTTATGCAGGAAAATACTGCTTATTGGAAAAATATTTACCAATTTATCGGGATTTAAATCCGCAAAAAGCCGCAATTCTATTTATTTTACCCAAAATAGATTTGAATATTTAATTTTTCACCATGTTTAGACACCGGGGAAAAGCAAGAACCCTCCGCCATAATTTAGCCATCGCCTCCCTGCTTTCCTTTGTAGCAGGAATGGTGAATGTGGTAGGATTTCTTTCCATTCAGCAATTGACTACCAATGTAACAGGTCATTTCGCCTATTTTATGGAGGAGGTGTTGCACTGGAAATTATGGGAAGGACTTGCCTTTTTCCTTTACATCCTTTTCTTTCTGGCCGGGGCTTTTTTTTCCAACCTGTTGGTTGAACTGAAATCTTTAAAGCAGGAAGCAAATGTTTTTGTACTACCGGTATTGATGGAGGCTTTTCTGCTGGTACTTGCTGCATTAACAGGTCCAACCCTTATTTCATCCAATCCGAACCTGCTTGCCTATCTCCTGCTTTTTGCAATGGGCATGCAAAACTCACTCGTAACGTCTATTTCCAACGCAACTGTTCGAACCACTCACTTAACCGGATTATTTACCGATTTAGGCATTGAATTATCGCAACTGTTCTTCTACCGCAAAGAAGAGCAGCGAAAAAAACTGACCGCATCCATCCGGCTGCGATTAACCATTATCAGTTTTTTCTTCCTGGGAGGAATTGCAGGCGGACTGCCATTTAAAAATTTCGGATTACGCATCCTTTTACTGGGAGCGCTGGTTTTAATCGCCGGACTTCTGTATGATACCATTAAAATCCATGTGCTTCTTTATGCCCGAAACAAAAAGCAGGACTATAGGAATAACCGGAAATCCTGAACTTTGGCAAAACCATCCTACTATGTCCAATGTGTCAACCGCCTATAACCAATGGGCAGAACAATACGATACCAATAAAAACCGAACGCGTGATCTGGAAGCGATCAGCTTACGTTCTGCACTAGCTGAATTAAATTTTCAACATTGTCTGGAGATTGGCTGTGGAACCGGTAAAAATACGGAATGGCTGCTGACGAAAACCAGATGCATTACTGCAGTGGATCTATCAGAAGGCATGCTGGCAAAAGCCCGTGAGAAAATCAATAACCAGCGGGTACAATTTATTCAGGCTGATATCACCCAACCCTGGGAATTCATACGTGATCCAGTTGATTTGGCAACCTTTAGTTTAGTGCTGGAACACATAGAAGACCTGGATGCTGTTTTCTCCAAACTTAGTCAGGTGATGGCACCTAAGGGGTATGTATATGTGGGAGAACTACATCCCTTTAAACAATACCTTGGTACGAAAGCCCGCTATGAAACGCAGGAGGGCCTCCAGATCGTTACCTGTTACAATCATCATGTATCTGAATTTTTTCAGGCAGCAAAAAACCACGGCTTTCAATTGATTCATCTGCAGGAATGGTTTGATGATGACCATAAAGATCTGCCCCGTATATTAAGTATGATTTTTCAATACCAATAGCACCCATGCATACCCGAAAAGCAGGCATTCAGGACGCAGCCGCAATAAGCTGTTTTTATGAATCGCTTAATGCATCAACTAAACTATTGTATGCTCCCCATTCAATGCACAGGGATGCTATTATTCAACTGGTGGAAGATCCGGCTTACCTCCTGCTGATTTCTGAAGAAGCAGAAAACATCAGTGGTTATCAGGTATTCTTAAAAGGAACTTTTCCCTGGGAACGCGATCGTTACCAACATTATGGAATCACCTTATTACCATCCGATGCTTCCTATGCACCTGTTCTCTCCGATTCCAGACAGGGGCTGGGCCTGGGCAAAGCATTGCTGCATCAGGCCTTGCCTTACCTGACAGAAGAAGGGATCCAACGCCTGATTTTATGGGGCGGCGTACAATGCAGCAATATCCGCGCTGTAAATTTTTATCTCTCCAACGGTTTTCGCATTAAGGGATATTTTGAATGGGAAGGCTCCAATTATGACATGATCAATACAATCCATGCATCCCGTAATCACCCCGCTTCTCTGTAATGCGTTTTAATGGAATCTGCATGCCACCGGTTTGTTCCAGCCAGTCCCACAATTCATTGCGCAAACGCATAGCCGTTTCCTGATAATCCGGATGACGCCATAAATTCTTTTTCTCTTCAGGGTCTGTTTCCAGATCATACAATTCACTTACATCCCAAACACCGGGATAATAAATGAATTTGTAACGGCCATCGCGCAAACCAAATGTAGTGGGTGTTTGAGGGAAAGAATACTCCCAATAATATTCATAGAAAGCCTTGCTTCTCCAGGCGATTTTCGCCCCTTTCAGCAAGGGTAAAAAAGAAGTTCCCTGCATTTGCGATGGCTTTTCCACTCTTGCAATATCCAAAACAGTTGGTGCAATATCAATGTTCTGAATCACGGCATCGAGAATTTGTCCGCCTTTAATATGTGCAGGTGCATATACCAGCAACGGAACTTTCTGGCTTTCTTCATACATGTTACGTTTGTCTATCAGGCCATGTTCTCCCATGAGGAAACCATTATCGCCCATGTACACCAGGATGGTGTTTTTATCCTGTCCGGTTTCTTTCAGGGTTTGTATAATACGGCCAATACTTTCATCAACGGCCAGTAAAGTTTCACAATAGCGGCGATAGAATTCATCAAACCAAACCCGCCCGTTATACATAAAATCAACGCCATGCCAGCTGTTCCGTTGCGCCCAAACCCAGGAAGGAATGTCTTTTACATTATAGGATGGATCGGATGCCGCGCGATGCGCCAGCGGCAGTTGAGTGGTATCGCCAAAGATTTTGCTACCCTGCTTTGCAGTGAGATTGATGGTGGAAGGATAGGGAATTGGTTTATTCGCATACCTGCCTCTGTGGCGTGGTGCCGGCATAAATTCATCGTGTACCCCTTTATGTGAGATGTAGGTAAAAAAGGGTTGCCCTTTCTTTTGTTTTTTAATCCATTCAATGGCATGATCCGTTAACAGATCCGTTATATACGCACTGTCTTTATACTGTGTTCTGGCACCATTGATATTCAGTCGCGGATTAAAATATACGCCCTGTCCGGTAAAACTTTCCCAGTGATGAAACCCTTTCTGTGGCTGATCGCCCTGGTGCCCCATATGCCATTTACCAAAAAAGCTTGTTTGATACCCAGCCTTTTGAAGGTATTCCGGAAAAAATCGCAGGTTCTTTGGAAGTGGAGAAAAATTATCAACAACGGTATGTGTATGCGCATACTGCCCGGTTAAAATCGAAGCCCTTGACGGAGAGCACAAGGCAGTAGTAACCGTTGCGTTTTTCACCCATACACCCTGTTTTGCCATCAGATCCATATTGGGTGTTTCCAGCCAGGGAATCCTTCCGGTAAAACCCATGGCATCATGCCGGTGATCATCAGTTAAAATAAAAACCACATTCAATTTTTCCTGAGCAGTTGATTGCGTTAAAATAAGACCGGAGAAAATGACTAAAAGCAACTGTTTCATATAGCTTGGTTTGGCGCCAAAAAGATAGGTATTAATTCCAAAAATGCTATCTCTTTCGAATGAAGGACGTATTTTAGCAGGTATGAGAGTAATCAATACAGGCATCTGCTCCTTTGGTATGAGCGGAAAATTATTTCATGCACCATTTATAGATAATCATCCGGGATATGAACTAACGGCCATCGTTGAACGCCATAACCAGGATTCAAGAGGATTGTATGATCATAGTAAACTGGTTCGATCATTTGAAGGACTTCTTTCGGATGACAGTATTGAATTGATCGTAGTGAATACACCCACTCAAACGCATTATGATTTTACCCGTCTGGCACTGGAAGCAGGCAAACATGTGGTGGTTGAAAAACCGGTTACCACCAATGCGGAAGAAGCGGTTCAGCTGGATCTGTTGGCCAAAGAGCGGAACCTTCATTTGATTGTTTATCAGAACCGACGTTATGATGGTGATTATCGCGCCATTAAGGAAGTGGTGGATAAGGGATGGCTGGGTGAGATCAGGGAAGTTGAATTCCGGTATGATCGGTATCGCACCGAGCCAAGTGGAAAAGCGCATAAAGAAAAGAATTTACCTGGTGCAGGTGTATTGCATGATTTAGGATCACATCTTACAGATCAGACATTGCAATTATTCGGATGGCCTCAGGCGGTGTATGCAGATATTATGACGTTAAGAGATCAGGTAGAGAGTAATGATTATTTCGAAATGCTGCTATTTTATCCGCGCATGCGGGTGCGTTTGAAAGCAACCGTCGTAGCCCGCGAAACCGTTCCGGCTTTCGTTTTACAGGGAATGAACGGAACTTTTATCCAGGAACGTTCTGATTTGCAGGAAACCGAATTACTAAAAGGAACGATTCCGAGCGTGGGCGCCTGGTGCCCGGCCCCAGCCAAACCGGATGGATTGCTGCATACTCTCATCGATGGGAAACTGGTTCGTAAGGAAACCCGATCCACCCCGGGCAATTATATGGGTTTTTATGATGACGTATATAATACCATTGTGAAGGGAGCGCCGAATCCGGTACCGGTAACGGATGCAATTAAAACCATGACCATCCTGGATGCCGCTCAGCTCAGTCACAAAGAAAAAAGAGTGGTGTCTGTCTGATCATTTACCTGCACAAGCGGAAAAGCCCTATTTTTGCGGTTTTTAATAACATTAACAACGTGAAGGGAGGGCTCATGCAGCCCAACCGATAGATTTGCGCTTTATCAACCGAATATGAGAAAACTTACCGCCGTCCTGTCTGCCATCCTTTTGACCCTGGCTGTTCAGGCCCAGACAGATAGCAGTGCTACACCCGCTACCCAACCTGCTGCAAAAGCAAGTGAAAAGGCCGCCAAACCCAAAAAAGACTGGAGCAAAGTGAAACTGGCCAATCGGGCAAATGATCATTTCATGTTTCAGGTTGGTTATGATACCTGGAGTCAGGTGCCGGATTCTATTCGACTAACCGGACTTGGACGTCACCTGAATATTTACCTGATGATGGATTTCCCCTTTAAAGTAGATCCCCGTTTCAGCGTGGGAATTGGTGTGGGGATCGGTTCCAGCAATGTATTTTTTGACAAACACAAAGTAGATATCGCAGGTTCCAGTCCGACCCTTGCTTTCCGTAACCTTGCGGATACCAATCATTTCAAAAAATACAAACTGGTGAATGTTTGGGCGGAGATTCCGGTGGAATTGCGTTTTGCCGCTAATCCGGAAAACACCAATAAGAGCTGGAAATTTGCATTGGGTGCGAAAGTTGGTACTATGGTGAATGCCCATACCAAAGGCAAAAATTTTCAGACCAAATCCGGCAGCGCCATCAATAATTATACGGAGAAAATTAACTCCAGACGATATTTCAACAGTCTGAGACTGGCAGCCACTGCACGAATCAGTTATGGCCCATTCGGACTTTATGGCGCCTATCAGATCAATACCCTGATCAAGGATAACCAGGGCCCGCCGGTACATCCGGTTTCAATTGGCTTAACGATCAGTGGATTATAAAGAGATTTTGGGTTTAGTAAAGCGGGTCAGGTGGCCCGCTTTTTTTATGCTAATTTTGCCGACCTGAGAAACATACAATTGAAGATAATTTGATAGAGAAAAAACAGATAGCAGAAAACGAACGGACCGTATTGGTAGGTGTGATCCAAAAAGACCAGACCGATCAGCAGGTGCGTGAATACCTCGATGAACTCGCTTTCCTGGCAGAAACGGCCGGTGCCGAAGCAGTTCGCAGATTTACCCAAAAACTGGCACATCCCGATTCCAAAACCTTTGTAGGCAAGGGAAAGCTGGAAGAAATAAAGGACTATATAAGCGGGCGGGATATCAATCTGGTCATTTTTGATGATGAACTTACCGGCTCGCAGATTACCAATATTGAAAAGGCCCTTGGTGTGAAAACGATTGATCGCTCCGATCTGATCCTGGATATTTTTGCCCGACGCGCCAAAACCGCACAGGCTAAAACCCAGGTGGAACTGGCACAATACCAGTATTTACTACCCCGCCTCAAAGGGATGTGGAAACACCTGGAACGGCAGGGAGGTGGTATCGGTACCCGTGGACCGGGTGAAACCGAAATTGAAACGGATCGCCGGATTGTAAAGGAAAAAATCGCCCTCTTACGGAGACGTTTAAGCGAAATTGACAAACAGTCGTTTACACAACGAAAAGACCGGGGAGAATTTATAAGGGTGGCATTGGTTGGTTATACGAATGTGGGGAAAAGCACCATCATGAACCTGCTCAGCAAGAGTGAGGTGTTCGCCGAGAATAAATTATTCGCCACACTGGATACCACCACGCGTAAAGTGGTGTTTGATACCACGCCGTTTTTACTGAGCGATACGGTTGGGTTCATCCGTAAGCTGCCGCACCATCTGGTGGAAAGTTTTAAAAGCACCCTGGATGAAGTACGGGAAGCTGATATTCTCCTGCATGTAGTGGATCTTTCACATGCGCAATACGAGGACCAGTTCAATGTAGTAAACAAGACCCTGCAGGAATTGAAAGTGACCGAAAAACCGATGATCACGATCTTCAACAAGCTGGATCAATACGAGAAAAACACCTTTGACGACTGGCTGGAGCCGGAGGTTAAAACCCAGATTCTGGAAGAAGTAAGAGAGCGATGGGAAAATTTAACGCTCGGCAACTGTGTGTTTATTTCCGCAATTGAACGCCGCAATCTGGAAGGATTGCGGGCTACTATTTTGAATAAAGTGCGGCAGATGTACCGCGAACGGTACCCCTACAAAACCGAATTCTTCGGCAGTTTTGAGCAGAACGAAGAAGGCTTCGACCAATAGGCGCCAGCAAGAATGAATAACCTGAGATCTTATAATTGGGTGCGAATAGCCGGCTCTTCCTCCGAGCTGGTTTTTGGCACCAATCAGATTGCTTTAGCTGAGCTGGATGGCCGACCAATTTGTATTGGCCGTTTTAAGGATCGCTTATTTGCCTTTGCGTATAAATGTCCCCATGCCAGCGGCTTGCTTTCCGATGGCTTTATTGATGCCCTGGGGAATGTAGTCTGCCCACTGCACCGATATCGATTCAACATCTCCACCGGATATAATGTTTCCGGCGAAGGTTACCGCCTCCGCCGCTGGCCCGTGGAAGACCGCCCCGATGGCCTCTACATCGGCTGCTGAACTTTTTTCACCCGCCGGGTGCCACCGGTCGGGTGGCACCCGGCGGGTGAAAAGGGGAATTCTAACTCAATTCTAATTCAGATTTAAAACTTTGGTAATGCTGGCATTGTAGTTTAATAATATGGGATGATCAATTTCGTTACGCAAACTACACACATGAGCTGGACCGAAGAACTCATTCAATTTGATTACACTTTATTCAGGTTGATTCAGGATGCAGGGGTATCGAATTTCATGGATCATTTTATGCTGGGTATGCGGGAAGCCAAACTCTGGATCCCGTTTTATGCATTTATGTTGTATTGGATCTGGAAAAATGCACCCTCCAAAATGTTGGTATTTATAGCCTTAACAATCGCCAGTTTTGGTTTGGCGGATTTTTCAAGTGCTTCCATTTTCAAACCGTTTTTCGCTCGTGAGCGGCCCTGTTATGAGGATGAACTGGAAGGCATGGTTCGCTCCCTGGTAGGTTGCGGCGGCAAATATGGATTCCCCTCCTCCCATGCCAGCAACCATTTTGCGTTAGCTTCCTTTTGGTATTGGGCCATCTACCTGATTAAAGGCCAGCGCTGGTATGGGCTTTTTGTATGGGCCTTTTTGATTGGATATGCCCAGGTCTATGTGGGCAAACATTACCCCATCGATATTCTGGGTGGGGGATTATTGGGTATATTTATTGGAACTGCGATGGCCAAATTGTTTGAATTCTGGGATAACCGCCGGAAAAGAATGGCCCATCCCGATACGGTTTCCCTACCCTGATTTTTCATCCTGAATTTCCGTCCATGACCCAAGCAAAACAGCCGGCCCTCTGGCGCAATTGGTTTATTGCCCTCACTGCCGGCGGTATCCTCGTTAATCTTTTAGGATTACATAACAGCATATTGGAGCCGGATGGCGCGCTTTATGCCAGCATCGCCAAAACCATGGTACAAACAGGCGACTGGATCAACCTGATCGCCCACAACCGCAACTGGCTCGACAAGCCTCATTTCCCTTTCTGGATGACGGCGATCAGTTATTCACTCTTTGGAATCAATGAAATCGCCTATAAAATTCCGGCACTTGTTTTCTGGGCGCTGGGGGGATGGTATACCTTTCTGATTGCCCGCCGCCTGTATACCGAACAGGTTGCGCAGGTAGCCCTCCTGATTTACCTGACCGCCCTTCACCTCGTCATCTCAAACAATGATGTCCGCGCTGAACCCTATCTCACCGGCCTGCTCGCCGGCTGCGTGTACTATTGGCACCCGACCGGTGGCACCCGCCGGGTGGCACCGGTCGGGTGGGCTGGAGCATTGTTCCTGGCGGCGGCGATTATGACCAAGGGGATTTTTCTGCTGATTCCGGTGGCAGGCGGATTTGTGTTGCACTGGTGGCTCAACGGACAACTGAAAACGGAACTCTTAAGAGCGCGCTGGTGGATTGCACTGGGATTAACCGGCCTGTTTATCCTGCCGGAACTGATCTGCCTCTACCTTCAGTTCGATCAGCACCCGGAGAAATTGATTTTTGGACGCACCGGCGTATCGGGTATCCGGTTTTTCTTCTGGGACAGCCAATTCGGGCGGTTTCTCAATACCGGCCCCATCAAAGGCAAAGGCGATCCCTTTTTCTTTCTGCATACTTTATTGTGGGCTTTTTTACCCTGGTCGATCTTATTATATACAAGTTTAGGCAACCGGTTACGCGCTTTGTATCGTCGGGAAAAAGGAGAATGGGTGCTGCCAGGAATTTCCCTGCTTTGCTTTTTATTATTTTCCGCTTCGCGTTTTCAGTTGCCGCATTACATGAATATCGTGTTTCCTTTTTTCGCCATTTTAACAGCCAACTGGTTACTGAAACAGGATGAAAACAGTCGGATAATTCGCATATTCAGCTCCATTCAATTTGGAATTTCCCTGCTCTTGTTAATCGGGTGCATGGGTTTATGGGCATTGATGTATCCATCCAATTTTCGTCCCCTTGTGTATGTTCTGGCTATGGCAATTGGCTGGTGGATACTTTGGAAACGCGCTCCCAAATTTGGCTTCGGGAAACTGCAGCAACTTATCCTTACAACCAGCCTGGCGGCGATTGCTCTCTACGGTTTTTTAAATTTATATTTTTATCCGGCTTTGCTGCAGTATCAGTCGGGTGAAAAGGCAGCGGGCTGGCTGAATCTAAATCGTCCGGGTGAAACTGTCTATACGATCAACCCTCCTTCCTATTCGCTGGATTTTTATTCGCATGGGCCTGTTCGTTATGCTGAACGGAAAGAATTGTCCGCTTTTACAAAAGATAGTTCGATTTTAGTCTACACATCCCGTCAGCAACTCGATACACTTCAACAGGAAGGTGCCCGCATTCAGGTAATCGACAGCTTTCCGCATTATCATATCTCCAAATTAAAGATCGGATTTTTACTGCCCGATAAGCGCCCCAGGTACCTCCAATATCGCTACCTGTTGGAAGCGGGAGGTAAATGAAATCAGCCTTCCATCTCCACCATTGCTTTAATTACTCCGGTTGTTGGATTCAGCAAGGAAGGAAATTCATCAGCCAGTTTACTGAATGGAATCCGGTGTGTGATATAGGTAGCCGGATTGATTTTGTTAACCTGCAGCGATTCAATTACCCATTCAAAATCTTCGCGCGTGGCATTTCGGCTACTCATCAGCGTTGATTCGCGTTTATGAAATTCTGGATGGGAAAAGGAGAAGGCCTGCTTTTGCAAACCAACCAAAACATACCTGCCGCCATGTGCCAGGTAATCGATGCCTTTTTCGATGGCACCAAGGTAACCGGTAGCATCAAACACAGCAGTGGGCATATCGCCATTGGTGATGGCTTTCAATTTTTCAACGGGATCTTCCTTTGCCGGGTTGATGGTATATTCAATTCCCAATTGCCGCCGGCAAAATTCAAGTCGCGCCGGGTTGATATCCTGTGCTATAATCTGTGCGCCGGATAATCGCGCCATTTCCATAAGTCCCAGTCCAATTGGTCCGGCACCCATTACCAGAACAAATTCACCTTCTTTCAGACCAGCGCGCCGTACGGCATGTGCACCAATAGCAAGGGGCTCAACTAGGGCGAGTTGATCGGGCCCCAATCCTTTTCCGCTGACAAGAGAACGGATGGGCACGTGGATATAATTCCGAAGCCCGCCGTCGATGTGTACACCGAAAACTTTAATTGCGGTGCAGCAATTGGGTTTTCCGTTGCGGCAGGCAATACAGGTACCACAATTGAAATAGGGAATAAGGGTAACCAGTTCACCGGGTTTAAAATCGGTGTTTACACCCTCCTGTTGCTTCTCCAGTTCAACAATTTCCGCGCAAATTTCATGGCCAAGTATGCGGGGGTATTGAAAAAAGGGCTGGGTTCCTTCAAAGGCGTGGAGGTCGGTTCCGCAAATGCCGACCTGTTTTACGCGAAGTAGGGCTGCAGGACCACTAAACAAATCAGCTGAAGACGGGCTGATTTCCAGGTTCTCCTGCCGATAATCAAACTGTCCGGGTTGGGTGCAAACAAGTGTTGTATTCATCCTATCTAATTGATATGCAAACTACTTAGAATATGGGGTCAGACTTTTTGGAAATTGCCGATTGGTGGGTAAAAAATGACAGGAACTGACAAATTGAGGGTGAAAATTCCCTTTAAAAATTTTGTACCAATGCAAAAATCCCTATTTTTGCACTCCCCAAACGGGAAACCGGTCCGGTTTAAAAGGGCAACTTCCTCCTTAGCTCAGTTGGTTAGAGCATCTGACTGTTAATCAGAGGGTCGCTGGTTCGAGTCCAGCAGGGGGAGCTTGGTTATCAAACATTTAATAGGTCACTTCGGTGACCTATTTTATTTTTTGCCAACAATTTGCCAGCAAGGGTGGTCGAAGAGCTTGTCGTTATCTAAGTTAACTTATTTTTTACGATAGTCGTGTACGCAAGACGTTCAACAAAGCAAAGAACAATTAAATATTATCTTATTCCCGCTCCCGCTTCTGATAATATTTCGTGGATGCGCTTAACTTTCCCGGTAAGTGTTATTATTTCATCATTGGTAATCTTGTAATCTTCTTTATAACGCGTATCTATATATGCTTTTTGCAGCAGCGCGAACAAACGTTTTTCCTGTTCTGTTTGTCGGGGAAATAGTTATGATAGTTGATAAGATACCAGGCTACCATACCGGAGCAGCCGGTCAATACTGTGAGTATTGGCATGATATCCGGTCCCCACTTTGAGCAATGTTCTCAAAGCCTGTTCAGCCGACTGGTGTAGCATAAACGCCGCCATTTTGTGCTGTTTGCGTATGCGGTATAATTCTGAACCTGCCAGAAATTCTTTGGCCTTAGTTAGTCCTTCTTCCCACTGTTTGGTCGATTCATTGCTATTGTTTTTTTCATTTGGCTCCCATATTACTTCCCGACCAATGCTGCCAGCATCATAAAGAACAGGAGCTTGTTGCCATGTAACCATTGCAAACGGAAGCCCTCGTTGCAGCCACTCTACAAACGTAGACGTTTGTAATACCAGCGTAGTAACAGGCATAATGTCTTCGTTAGGAAATGTACCTAGCAACAACTTATTTGCGCCATCAGGAATAAAGAAATTCCATGGATGTATTTCCTGTGTATAAGCGTTTCTTGTAACACTTGACTGCATAACTGGAAGTTACTATTGCTCAATAATGTTGCTATTGTTATAAACCGCTTAATACGGGCCATCCCCCAATGCCCCAGTATGGTCGGCCGTACCTATTGCATCCAGAATTTTTATTTTTAACTCCTCACAAAATTCAGGCTCATTTACAATCGATGTTATTATTTCCTGTAACAACTCTTTGTCAACTCTATTATCTGCAACATGTACAGCAATATTCTCCATTTCAATGATAAATCTCGAAACCAAGAAGTCAAGCCCGTTTATTTCTAAAAAGTAGGCGCCCAAGGCAATACTTGTTCTTTTATTGCCATCTGTGAATGCGTGGCTTTTGTTGACCGAAAAAACCAGGTGCGTAATCTTGCATTCGAAATCTGGATAGTAATCGTCATTCTGGATATGTTCAAGAATACTGGATATTAAATCAATATCCCTTTCGCCATGATGGCCACCAGATTCTTCAATAATAAACGCATGAGTTCTACGCGCATGGGCTAAGTCAAAGTACTGTAAAGCCATACTAACGATCTTTTAAACGTTTGAATACATCTATATTCTCTTTGAGTCGTTCTTCTAATGCCATACTTCTTTCACCTAGAAACTTGTCAAATTCTTCGGCGTTTAAATGTGTGATGTAGTTCTTCAGCTTCTCATGTAATGCATCTCTAAATGCCATGTCCCTACTAGCCATGAGGCTGCGTGCCTTTTCGATCAGAGGTGTTAATAAAGGATTGTTGGACTCAGCGAATGAAGTGAATAAAATATTTGCCTCTGATAAACGAAGTCTTCTTCCCAATTTCTCCTTCTCTTTTGATAGCAAATCCGCGAATCCATTTTCGTAGCCAGCTATTAAGTCAAGAACTTCACTATACATAGTTGCACGAACACTTTCCTTAGCCTTCAAATTCAAAATCTGTCTGTATTCTTTGGCATTTTCTTTAAAAATTGCTTTATATATTTTATCAGTAAGTTGCGCATATTTAAATTTGCTAGGTTCAATACATACGTCTAATGCATTTGTAAAGCTTTGCCTGTAATTATACTCTCTGATTGCACTCGATACAAATTCCTCCTCCCTTTGATTAATATATTTAGTATTACCGCCGGTTTTTTTATTTAGGACGTCAATAACAATATCTAGTATCAATGCCCGAAGGAGTCTTGCGTTTTCGCTTTCGGTAAGCAGCATTCCAATATTAAGGAAGGCTTTAAATGTAAACACTGCTAAACTTGCTGCGAACTTATCAATCCCAAGCTCTGGAAGGTCGGCGACATTAATGTCGCCGACCTTCTGTAATTTGAACGTTCTCAATGAGTTATATTGAAGCACTTCATACCCATTCTCCACTATTTCACTTAAATTATTCTCAATAAGTCTTTCGATTGTGCGTTCATCTACCTGAAAAAAATCTACAAGCTGCTTCTTGGTAAACCTGTATTTTCCATCAAACATGATTCCCGGTACGGCAACCTCTTTGTAGAGTTCAGTTAATGCTAATCTGTTATTCAGAATGTTTTTCCGGTGAACGCTGCTATTAGTTAAATCATTCATAACAACCTATTTACTACTTTTCCAACTATTGCAGGAACATTTACAATAATAAAAAATATACTCCATTAAATCTTAAAAGCAGTGAGACGGCTGGCGTACTCTTTCTTTATTGTTTTCCCAAAACTATCAAGGTAGCTCTCCGTCGTTTTAATACTGGTATGACCAAGCGATTCCTGGATATACTCCGTGCTGACGCCCGACCGCTTCATGATCGTAGAGAAAGTGTGCCTGGCAACATAAGTAGAAACACTTTTCTCAATACCCAGCTTTTTCCCAATCTTTCGCATCCAGTCATTGATAGCCTGGACAAACAATTCACACAACTCTACCTGCCGCAAAGGAGTAGCATTATGCTCAATCCATGGGAAAATGTAATTCTCCGGGCGCTTATCTTTATTCTCCCAGTAGTTAATAATCCGCTGCATATCCTCCGAAATAAATACCGTGATGGGGCGGGGATCAAGTCTTGTAGAGTTCACTGTGTTGGCCCGCTCGAAAACGAGATAATCACCGTCGATATTCCTGTATTTAAGATGCATGATATCAGTAGGATTGATTCCATTCGCCAGGTAAGAAAACAACCAAAAGTCCTTCGCCTTCCGTTCCCGCTCATTTTCGGGCTGATAATAATATATCTTAATCACATCCTCCAGCGTCAGCGCTTTTTTGATATTCCAGGAAGATAGCGGTTGATAAAGCCTCCGGCCAAATGGATAACAGTTCTCCCGCTTAATGATTCCCTGGAAAATGGCCTCATTAAAGGCGGCACGCAGGCAACGGGTGTAAATACCGACTGTAGTCGTAGAATATTCATGCTCCAGCATCCAGGCCTCGAAACGCTTCAGATAGATAACATAAATATCAACGAACCGTACATTACCGCTGAAGCGGGGGAGAATATTGTACGTTGTCTGGTAAAGGACAGCCGTCCGGATGCGGTGCTCGTTCAAAAGTTTGCTGATATAAAATAGGAATACCGCCAAGATCGTGTCTGGCTCGGGCTTAGGCAACCGGAAAATAGGGAAGCGTTTATCATACATCACCTTGTTGAAAGGGTGGTTATCAAGTTCAGCTACCCCTTTGATCGCCTTCCGCTGGTGAAAAGAGGGATTGTTTAGGATGAACGCTTTCTCGAAACCTTCAAACGTGAATGGCTGCAATCCTGCCGCAGCTTCCTCGGCATTACACTACAATTGCTTGAGGGTTTCTTGCATCTTTTTCAGGCACTCTGATTTTTGCCTAGAGGACAAAGCCTTGAATTCTTCCTCGATCAAGTCGTAAACCGTCTGATAGCGGCGAGGTTTGCGATTAAAAATTGCCAGCAGCTTCACCGGTAACTTTCCCGTTTTTTTAGCCCGGCGAGTGTCCAGGCTGATTGAAATACTCAATAACATCTTGACTAAATTTTCAGGTTCACAATGGCTCTCCGACCTCCAAAATTTGCCAACAATTTGCCAGCAAAGTCCCGTTAAAGTGCCTTTAGAGGGCTTCAACCAAATTAGCCAAAAAACAATAAACGATTGATATTTAAACAGTTAAGTTAATCCAAGTTAACCCTGATTTGACCTGATTAAGACATTTTCGCAGCTGTTAATCAGAGGGTCGCTGGTTCGAGTCCAGCAGGGGGAGTCAGCTCTTTTTTAATCGTCGGTACAAATAATAATGACAACTAACATCTATTTTAGTTTGCTTTCATAGACCAAAAGCAACTATCTTTGATTTTAGTATCTTTTAAACACGAAAAGCAAACTAATTTTTAATTCTGCCTCATTTATGTCAATTGGACAAATTTTACAAAATACAGGAGGGTATAAAAGCTTTGTTCCTGCATCATTCCCAACGGAAGAAATATTGCACTTATCCCCGGAAATAATAGCCAAAGCAGCGACAGCTGAAAGGTTAATTGGAAAGTTGGACGGCATCACACACACGTTACCTTATGCAAATTTTTTTATTTCAATGTATATTCTAAAAGACGCCACTTATTCGGCTCAGATAGAAGGTACCAAGGCCACCATGATGGATGCGCTGGAGCTGGAGGCCGGATTTCAGAGCCATGAAACAGACGCTGACGATATATTATTTTACATAAAGGCCCTTAATTATGGAATTGCCCGATTAACCGATTTTCCTATTTCACTGCGTTTTATAAGAGAACTACACAAAGAGCTCATGACAAACGCACGTTCGTCCCATTTTTCTGATCCAGGCGAATTTAGGCGTTCACAAAATTGGATTGGCGGAACAAATTTGCAAAATGCAGCTTATGTTCCTCCGACAACTGAAGATATGCAGAAAGCTCTGACTGATTTGGGGGTATTTATCCATAGGACAGATATCATTCCTATCGTTCATGCGGCACTTACTCATGCGCAATTTGAAACAATTCACCCGTTTCTTGATGGAAATGGAAGAACAGGAAGATTAATAATTTCACTTTTTCTATATCAGAGACAAATCCTGGAAAAACCTGTATTATTTCTTTCGAGTTATTTCAAAAAACACCAACAGTTGTATTATCAAAAATTAGATGGTTACCATAACAATCAGGTGAACGAATGGCTTAATTTCTTTTTAGATGCTGTCATCGAAACAGCTAATGAAAGTATCGAAACTTCAAAAAAAATCACTTCGTTAATTGAAACTGATATGAGAAAAATCCAGGCGCTTGGAAAGCGAGAAGCAACCAGTGGGGTTGTATTGCTGCAAAGCCTCTTTAAAACGCCATTGGTTACCTCTGCTTCAGCCGCCAGGATTATGAAATATACCAGAACCGGTGCTCAAAAAGTAATAGATCGATTTATTGAACTGGATATCTTACAACCCAGGAGTGAAACTGAAAAATATGGGAAAACATTTTTCTACAAAAAATATGTAGACATCTTCAACAACTAGATCACGGTTTATACCAGACAGAATAAAGACTACGCAAAATTAATCTGGCAGAATTCACCCCCCAACTTGTCGTTTTCATACAACACCTGCCTTTCTTTTTCATTGCATCTTTGACCTATCAACATAACTCAAAAAACAGTCAAATGAAAAAGAACAAACTTATTTTCTGGATAGCAACAAGTATTATTCTGTTATGGGAAGGCCTGATGCCTCTGGGCACTTTATTATTTGCTCCCGAATTTGCCACTGCCGGTACCAAGCCATTGGGCTATCCTGATTATTTTGCTTATGTATTAATTATCTGCAAAATACTGGGGGTTATTGCCATTACCGTACAAAGTACGCCAGATAAAATCAAAGAATGGGCCTATGCAGGATTAACCTTTAATCTGATCTTCGCAACAATCAGCCATGCGGTAGTTGATGGCAATATTGAATATATAATTATGCCTATAGTAGTATTATTAATACTGGCTGTATCTTATGTTTATAAAAATAAAATTAAATCCCAAATGGTTTAAACAACCAACTACTCTATACGTACCCGGCCTATCTTTGTTTTATGAACAAAGCCAGTTCAGCGGACAAAGAGTTGATTATTGATATTCTTTTCAAAAGCTTCCGGGAAAACAAGAGCATTCATTTCTTACTTGGAAAAAACGCAACTAGGCCCGAACTGATCAGGAAACTGATGGCATATTCGGTTGATTATTGCACCCTCTTTGGTGAAGTCTATTTAAGTGAAGACAGGAAGGCCTGCGCCTTACTTCTATTCCCCGAAAAGAAAAAAACCACGATTCATTCTATACTGCTTGACCTGCGCCTTGCCATTTCAGTTATCGGCATCACCCATCTGAAAAAGACCCTGGATAGGGAAGCGCGTATAAAAAAAATACACCCCTCCACACCTTTTATTTATCTCTGGTTTATTGGAGTGGACCCTGCTGAACAGGGTAAAGGTATTGGTACGCGTTTGTTGAAGAAAATATTGGAAGAAGCACTGCAGAAGGGAAGACCCGTTTATCTGGAAACTTCCACGAAGAAAAATATCCCCTGGTATGAAAGCCATGGATTTACTATATATGCCTCTTTAAACTTTGGATATGAATTGTATTGTATGAAAAAAGGGGCTTAACGCCCCTTTTTAAAATCCATCACTAAATCAATTGCCTGATTTGTCTTTAACAAGTTGTCCGTCTGCAGAATACATCAGTTTTGTTTTGGGTTCGCCAGTAAGCTTAACCATATAACTGGTTACTCCACCCTTTTCGATTTTATATATTTCTTCAATTTTCCGGCCATTGTGAGAACTGCTTACTGCCGAGCTGATTGCACCCGGTAATTCAGTTTCTTTAATTTCAACTCCCTTTGAAGTCAGGTTGCCATCTTTATCGAAGGAAGCCATGTGCTTCAATTCATTGCTTTTAAAATGAACTTTATAGGTGCCATCTTTCATCATCCATTCGGCCCCGCTGGCACCCGCAAACTGAGATTTAAAACTGGTTTGAATTCCGGCTGGAAGATCCTTCTCCTGAACAGTTTCCTGCGCACTAAGTCCCAGTGCCATTCCAGTCACCAGGAATAGGGTAAATAATTGCTTTTTCATAAATAATCGTTTTATGTAGGTATGCAATAATTCAGCCACCAGAGATATAATCGGGACAGGCGTGTAAAAACACCCCGAATGGAGGAACCACTACGTTCAAGATCTTCGAAACTCCGGGCGGCACAATTCTTTTACCAGATAAAAGAATCAATAAACATTTTAAAACTTATTCTCATGGACAAGAAAATTGCGATCCTGGCTACCCACGGATTTGAAGAAAGTGAATTAAAGTCGCCAAAGGAGCATATGGAAAAGCAGGGGTGGACGGTACACATAGTAAGTCCGGAAATGGATCCCATCAAAGCATGGGCAAAAACCGGATGGGGCGGTGAGTATAAAGTAGATACGCAGTTAAATCAGGTGTCTGCTTCCGATTATGACGCACTGGTACTGCCAGGCGGTGTTATCAATCCGGATCAATTACGCACCAATAAAGACGCGTTGAATTTTGTGAGAGGCTTTTTCGATCAAAATAAACCGGTTGCAGCCATTTGTCACGGGCCTCAGGTTTTGATCAATGCGCAGGTGGTTAATGGACGTACCCTTACTTCAGTAGCTGCCATCAAAATAGATCTGAAAAACGCCGGTGCAAAATGGCTGGATGAAGAAGTGGTAGTAGACAATGGGCTGGTTACCAGTCGTACTCCCGAAGATCTTCCGGCATTCAATAAGAAATTGGTAGAAGAAATCAAAGAAGGTATACACGCATGACAGGCGGTATTCTCAAACACAAAAAAGCCACTCAAAAAGTGGCTTTTTTTCTACGGTGCAACGCTTAGGTATACTTCGCGAATGCCCTGTATTCAGATTAGTTCTTTTTCAGCTTCGTAGTTAATATTATTTTCTGCGATTTCCGTCAGGTTCATATCCGCAAGTTTTTCTTCTTCCAGTGTCATGGTCAGGATTTCTGCTGCTTCCTCATAACCAAGTGTTGTTGCCAGCTGAGCCAGGGTTCCGTAGGCAGCTATTTCGTAATGCTCTACTTTCTGGGCAGATGCTATAATACCCACATCCCGTGTAATGGACCCATCTTTTGTTTCTTCAATAACGGCTTCGCCTTCTTTCACCAGGCCTTCCATAGCATCACATTTTTTGGCCTGTGCTTTTTCTCCAAGCAGGTCAAAAACTTTTTCAAGGCGGGTTACATGCTCTTCGGTTTGCACCAGATGATCTTCAATGGTGGATTTTAGCTGTATGGTGGTAGCAGCCGCCTGCATTTTAGGCAGTGCTTTAACCAGGTGTTTTTCGGCCCAATACAGGTCTTTTACTGCATCTAAAAAAAAGGCACCCAACTGGGTATGGCCTATGGCTGATTTTATTTTTGACATATCGTTAGGTATTTCCCTCTTTCATTCAATTAGCATACCATGCCACAATAACAAAACTGACCGGCCAATAGCTGTGCCGGTCAGTTTATACTGCGATATTATACCCCAATTGTGCAAAATACATCGTGGAACTACTTGCACGCATGGAAGAGGCCTGCTTATGATTGCGGCATCTGACTCATATCCATGTATACCACTTCCCACAGATGACCATCCAGGTCCTGCAGACTGCGTTGTTGCATAAAACCCATATCCATTGGTTCTCTTGTTTCAGTTGCACCAGCTGCCAAAGCATTCTCCGCAAACTGGTTCATTTCCGCCAGAGAATCCATGGCAATAGAATTAATCACCGCAGCAACTTCTCTTGTATCAGCGATTTTTTTATTGGTGAAAAAAGCGAATTTTTCCTTTGTTAGCAACATCACATAAATTTCTTCGGAAAGCACCATACAAGCAGCAGTTTCATCCGTAAATACCGGATTATTTACAAAGCCTGCGGCAGTATAAAATTGCATAGCTTTTGGCAAATCTGACACAGGCAGGTTAATGAAAATTTTCTTTGACATCGTTGATTCTTTAAGTAGTTATTGATAACACAAAGATGCCGCGAAGAAATCAATTTGATGAAGGTCAGCCTCGACAGAAAAAAGGTGTTTTGCGACAAATAATAAGGCGTGAATTCGTATGTAATGTTATTTTTTCTTGATATAGATGGTGTAATGGTTCCTGCAAGAAACTGGTCTGTGCCTGAGTTTATGGAGGACGGTTTTCCAGTTTTTAGTGCCAGGGCTACTGCTGCTCTTCAGCAATTGATTACATGTGATGACACCTTGATACTTACCAGTTCGCATAAATCAAACCATACCCTGGATGAATGGCTGCGCATTTTCAAAAATCGGGGAATTGAAATCAAAACAATCAGGGTTCTACCTGAAAATAACAATAACATAAGCAGGAAAGATGAACTCGTAAATTGGTTCAACATCAATGAGATCAATCAGAATTTTGTTATTATTGATGACGACAACTCATTGAACGAACTTTCCCCATTCTTAAAATCAAAACTGGTGAAAACAAGTCCATTAATTGGGCTTACCGAAGAACATACAAAAACCATAATTATCATTTTAGGCAGACAACTTCAACCAGCAAATTAACTAGCCCTTCCGCATACTTTTTCGAACCGTTTCTTTATGCATCGCCCCCCATTCACTAAGAGAAGAAAGCACATCTTCCAGTGTATTGCAATATTTCGTTGCTTCATATTCCACCACCACCGGCGTACCAGTATCAATCTTACGACGGATAAAGCCATTCAATTCCAGTTCTTTCAATTCTGCTGAAAGCACCCTTGCAGAAATACCTTCAATTGTACGCTGCAATTCATTAAATCGTTTATTGCCCTCTTTGAGCGCAACGATGATTCGCAATTTCCATTTGCCACCAATTACATACAACGCATCAGCAATAGAATTCAAACTCGCTTTGCATTCTGTTTCATTCGCCGGCTGCTTTCGTATCTTCTCTGTTATCATGTTAAAACCTTTAACGATTACCTGCAGGTTACTACTAACCTTTTGTATAGTACTAACCTTTTGTAAGCAAAGGTAGGTAGTTTTGTGTCATCAAAAAACAACAATAAAAAATTATAACATGGCAAAGACAACCTGGGTAATAGATCCCACACACAGCGAATTCGGTTTTAAAATCAGACACCTGATGATCACTAATGTTTCCGGAGTATTTGGTAAATTCGACATAATCGCAGAAACTGATAACGAAGATTTCAGCTCGGCAAAAATAAGTGCTAAACTGGACCCCGCCTCCATCAATACTAACAACGCACAACGCGATGCTCACCTCCGCAATGAAGACTTTTTTGAAGTGGAAAAATATCCGGAGATCCTGTTTGAATCAACAGAAGTTAAACTCAAAGACGAAGAGAATTTTCTGCTCCGCGGTAATCTTACCCTGAGAGGTATTACCAAACCGGTAGAACTGAATGTAGAATTCAGTGGTGTCATCGCCAAAGATCCCTGGGGATTGCAGCGTGCTGGATTTACAGTAAGTGGTAAAATCAACCGGACTGATTTTGGTCTGAATTTCAATTCCATTCTTGATACAGGCGGACTCGCATTGGGCGAAGAAGTAAAATTACAGGGCGAAATTCAATTGGTAAAACAAACAGCTGCTGTTGCTGCTGCTTAATAACATTCAAAAAACAAAAATGGCTATCAAAAGAAAATTACAACAGATCGATACGCCCCCCGCAAAACCAGGTTTCCTGGGTGCGGGGCATTTGGCAAGAGCAATCATTCAACGCGATTTTTCAGAATCTGATCCCTTTATCTTATTAATGGATGATATGCTGGATAAAAAAGATAATTCGCCAGCAGGCGGACCGCACCCCCATGCCGGATTTGAAACGGTTACACTTGTTTTGGAAGGTGAAATCGGCGAAGGGCGGCATGCTATGAAAACCGGCGACTTCCAGCTCATGACAGCAGGAAGCGGCATCATTCATACCGAAACCATTGAGAAGCCAAGCAAACTCCGCATCATGCAACTCTGGTTGAATTTACCAAAGGCCCAACGCTGGATTAATCCGGGTTTGCAGGAACTGCCATTTGAAGAAGCACCTGCTCTTGAAGAGGATGGTTTAAGCATCCGGGTTTACAGTGGTTCAATAGCCGGACTGCAATCACCTATCAAAAATCAGACACCCCTGTTACTGGCTGATATCAGCATGAAACCTTTCACCAATACTGTACAACAAATCCCCGCCAACTATAACACTTTCCTCTATGTACTGGAAGGAAGTGTAAATATTGGCGAGGACGAAAAGCTATTAAAAGCAAAGGAAGTTGGCTGGCTGAATCTGGTGGGCAATGATGCGTTTAGTGAACTAAAATTACAAACCACTGAAGCAGCTACCCGCTTCCTGCTCTATGCGGCCAAACCATTGGGTGAGCCGATCATGAGTCATGGGCCCTTTATTGCCGATACGGCAGAAGAGATCACGCAACTTTACCGCGATTACCGGTCGGGTAAAATGGAACATATATAACCCGTACTTCTTCCTCCTGCATCTCCTATCCGTTCAAATGCACCCATTTCCAGCAGGTCCTGTAAATCTCTGGTGGCTGTAGCCTTGGAGGTTTTTGTAATGTCCATGTATTTCCTCGCATTCATGCCGCCTTTAAATCCATCCAACCCTTCATCAAACATGCGCTGTATCACTTTAATTTGGCGTTCGTTTAATTGCTCCCTGAACTGATCGAAGAATACTGTTTTACGTAAAGTGAATTCAATAAGCTGCTCTGCTTCCGCTTGTGCTGCCAAAACTATATGTACGAAATAGCTGATCCAGGCTGTTATTTCATTGGATTGCTGCGCTGTTTCCAGTGAAGTGTAATAGGATTTTTTATCTGCTTCAATGGTGTTGGATAAACTTAACAATACCGGCCTTCCCACCGTTTGCGATAAAGCCAGCTCAGCAATTGCTCTTCCTATTCTGCCGTTTCCATCTTCAAAAGGATGTATGGATTCAAAATATAAATGAGCAATGGCTGCCCGTACCGGAGCATTCTTTAGCTCCTTATTTCCTCCCGGTGCAGTATCGTTGAACCATTCAATGAAAAGCTCCATTTCGGCTGGCACCTCACTTGAGGGGGGCGCTTCGAAATGCACTTTTTCACGGCCTATTGCGCCAGATATAACCTGCATAGGAGCTTCATCACTGCGCCAGCCACCAACTGTTATCTGCTTACGTTCCCGCATCAACATCCTGTGCCAGGCAAACAGTTTCTTTTCAGTAAGAGCATCGCTAAATGATTTACGAACATCAATCAACATTTCTCCCAGCCCTTCTGCCGATTTGTCTTTAATGTGCTCAACTGCTGTTGGCAAGCCCAGGTTCTTTCGGATGGAAGAAAGTACATCCTGCCGGTTCGGATATTCACCTTCAATTCCAGAAGTTTTTAGCGCTTCAGCAAGAATTATATCCACCATAATATCGTACCTGGTGTCTTCTTTCAACCCACTCAAAAGTCCCGATACCCGACCCAGTTTTTCAGCAAAAAGCAACAGGGTATCTTCTAACCCAACCAGCGAGAATTTAAAGTCACGCCAGTCCTTCTGCTGCCAGTTATACCGCTTCATGAGCCGAATATAAGCTTTATTCGGCTCAAAATATGGCCTTTTTTGAGCCGATTAGCTCAGTTATTCGGCTCACAGCCCCGCTTCATCCTCCAATAAATCAGGTAAAACAGGGGGTGCTTCCACCGCCGGCAGCGATTCCACCGTTCGCAATTGTCGTTGAATAGCCCGGGTGCGGGTGCCCATCAGGTCATCCAACTGACCCAGACCGGTATGAATATTTTTCTGCGCCTTTTCCAGGAGTCCGCCGAATGTTTCAAATTCCTTTTTTACGCCGCTTAACACCTTCCACACCTCACTGCTCCGCTTTTGCAGGGCCAGGGTTCTGAAGCCCATTTGCAGGCTGTTTAAAATGGCCATTAAGGTAGTGGGACCGGCAACGGTTATTTTATACTCATCCCTTAACTGATCAACCAATGCGCTTCTTCGTATGACTTCTGCATAAATGCTTTCGAAGGGCAGAAAGAGGATGGCAAAATCAGTAGTATTAGGCGGATCGATGTATTTATCGCGGATATCACGCGCCATTTTCCGAATAGTAGTTTCCAGGTTTTTGGAAGCCTGTTCTATATCATCAGGGATGGCATTCTCATATGCCGTAATTAAATGCTCATAGATGTCTTTCGGAAATTTGGCATCCACCGGCAGGTAAACCACCGCGCCTTCCTCTTCGTTTTTACCGGGTAGTTTAATGGCAAATTCAACCGGCTCAGCACTGCCCTTTTTGGTTCGAACATTGGCTTCGTATTGATTGGGTGCCAGGATTTGCTCCAGCAACATGGCCAGTTGAACTTCTCCTACTCCGCCTCTCAGTTTCACATTGCTTAATACTTTTTTTAATCCGCCTACATCGGTGGCAATGGTTTGCATTTCACCCAATCCTTTCTGCACTTCAATCAATTGTTTACCTACTGTTTCAAAACTTTGTCCGAGTCGCTCACTCAGGGTTTTTTCCAGTTTTTCTTCCACCGTTACCCGAATCGTTTCCAGTTTGGTTTCGGTACTCTTTACCAGTTCCTGCTGCTGTTTTTCAAAGCGATTTTCAAATCCCTTAAACAGTTCTTTCTGCTCCAGTTTTAATTCATCAAACTTACTGCGCTGTTCCAGCATAAAATCTTTCAGGGTTGCCCGCAATTCAGTGCGATTGTCTTTGGCTATGCCGGCATTCTCCTCCCGGTTGATGCGAAAATCCTGTTTGAGTCCGGCTTCTATTTTCGCCAGTTCACCCTGTAAAATAGCCAGCTGATTACGGAGTTGAGGCAGCTCTTCGCCTCCATTTTTTCTAAAAATTAAAATCAGGAGCAATACGCCTAACACCAGGGTACAAACGATCATTAAATAACTAAGTTCCATAATTGAAAAATAACCATTTTAGCGCGACTCATTTCATGCGGGGAAGGACAAAGGTTCCACCACCCTGTTTCAATTCCAGAGATATTACTTCGCCGTTCGCATTGCGCATTACTTTGAAATTGGCACCGGGAACCTCCATCAGCGAAAAAGAATTCATGTCGCTGAAAATAACTTCATATCCTTCAGCCGGCTGACCATTTTGCTGAATAACCAATTTGGTGCCGATCAATTTTAGCGTGATGGTATCCTTATTCAATTGATAGTTACCTGCGTATAGAGCCGCACTATCAGCAGGCAGGGTAATTTTTTTTCTATACTCGGGATTAAAAAATCCCACCCAGTTATACACCTGTGCGATGCTGTTGGTCAATTCCGAAATAATAGAAAAATTATCGCCATTGATCATAATCACCAATCCTTTTCCATTTTCGAGCGAGCCATAGGAAGTGCAGAGAAACGCTTCATTCCCGCCGTTGTGATTAAAATAGGTTAGGTTTTCTTTTTTCTGGATGAACACACCCAGGGCCGCTACGGTATCGATATAGGGCGTCATTCTTTTTTTCATCATGGCCTGCGACAATACCTTTTTCGATTTACCCTGGTAAGCCAGCTGGCATTCGATGATATAGCGGGCAAGATCGGAGGGGGTGGTCCAGAGTCCGGCTGCGGCCTGCTCAGGATATACATGAAAATTTCCTTTAACGGGCGATCCGTTTTGCGCATAATAACCGGTTGCCAAATCAGCTTTATTAACGGGAGGTTGCTGGTAGGAACTGCTTTTCATACCGAGTGGTTTCAGTACGTTTTCCTGCATGTAAACCGCATAGGGCTGTCCGGTGATATCTTCCACCAGCAATTGTGAAAGGGTGGTACCGCCGCCGGAGTATTGGAATTTCAAACCCGGTTCAAAAGCGGAGCGAACGGCGCCGGTATTGGCTGGTTTTTTACCATCCAAAATTTCAGGAAGAGATGGCAGGGTATCAGTGGTTTTATAACCCGGAAAGCCGTGCACCGTTAGTCCGGCTGTATGGCTGAGCAAATGAAACGTATTGATTTTTTTTCCTTTGGAAACACTGTCATAGGGGAACTTCCATCTCTTCAGGTATTGGTTGATATCGGCCTCGGGATCGAGTTTTTTTTCTTCCACCAGTTTCAGCAGACCCAGGCTATTCAGGCTCTTGCTGATGGAAGCTGCCTGGAAGCGGGTTTCTGTGGTGGCTTTTCTTCCGGATGCTTCATCTGCCCAGCCGTAGGCTTTTGCCCATTGAATTTTATGGTCCTGGATATACGCGATGCTCAGGCCTTTGATGCCCAATTCTTTCATGCGGGTTTCCAGGTTGTTTTTGGGGATGGTATCGCCATAAATGATGGTGGGCGATAAGGAATTTTCGACCTGTTTAATGAGGGATTCGACCCTGGGGTCTTTGCTCTGAGAACTAAGCTGCAGACTGCAAAATATAACAAACAGAACCAGGAAAAAGCTGCGCATGGGAAAGGTTTAAATATTATAAAAATTTACTTAAAAGCTTTTCGAATTGTTTAGACCTGATAAAAATTTGTTTCTTTTTGTTTACCTGAACTATTTCTAGAAAGCCAAGTTCTACCAATTGTCTGAGATCTGAACGTGCAGTAAAACTGGAAACATCAAATCTCGATTGTATTTCTTTTATATTGAGTATTCTTTCAGGATCGTCATGTACAATTTTCAGGATCTGTGCCATCCGGTCATTGACGTTTGAAATCATCAAGAACTTTGCCGCCTGAAATACTTCTTTTTGTTTTCTTGTTATATAGGCTTTTAGCGCATCAAAAGCTTTTTCCATCGTTCTGATGTGGTATGTAATGAAATAGCTCAGGTCATTGTCGTCTATTTCCGAGTATAGGAATGCTTTCTCATACTGGCTCTTGGAATCTTTTATAATTCTCGAAATAGACAAATACTCTATAAGCCAATATCCTTTCTTAAGCATATACCAATAAAATAAGGCTCTTGCTGTTCGTCCATTACCATCGGTAAAAGGGTGAATCCAACCAATCATAAAATGCACAATGCATCCCTTTATGATAGGATGTACAAATTGCTTTGAATCGTTATTACAGAACTCGCATAATTCTACCATCAGGCCCGACAACTCCTTTTGAGGAGGAGGCGTATGTACAACTTCACTATTGTTATGATCAACAACATAAATATCATTACCTTCTCTATACCTTCCTTCATCCAAAGCCACTTCCAGTGTTTTGCTGGTGATCAGTTTATGAATATACAAAATACTGTCGGGAGTGATTTTTTCGTCTTTGTGCTGAACAATATGCTTCATGGTAATGAAGTTGTTCATTATCATTTGTTCTGATTTATTTCTCGGCTTTTGTTCATTTTGGATCATTTCCTTTGCCTTTTTTCTAGTAGTATTTGCTCCTTCCATCTGACTACTAGAAATGGCTTCTTCCATAATAGAACTAATAATAAATTTGTTTTTGTCGGTTTCAGCAATACCAATATTACTTCCAAGGTTACCGCCGATATGCATATCAAACTGATGTAATGCTCTTTGCATGTAGTCAGTAATCATATAATAAAACGTGTAATTACCGAATTTGACAGGACTTCTTTTAAGGTATCTGTCAAATTTGACTGCATGCCATACTTCTTCAGGATTATAGTTCCTGGATTTATATTTAATCTTATCCCAATATAGATATCCATCCTGGAATTCCCGTAATGAACCTTCCAGTTGCAGTTTTACCATAAACGGTATGATATCGTTTGATTTTTTGTGGTGAGGGGGCTTTTCCACTGGAAATGTATTTTCCACAAAATAGTAAAAAATGAGAGATTTAGCTATTTTCTCTCAATTTAACAACGTATCTAATTGTTTTTCAGGAGAATATAATACAATAAATTAAATCCTAATTTGAAATACAGTTAAAATTGAGAGATTCTTGCATATTCTCGCATTTCCTCCAAAGATTTGTTTTTCAATTCTTTTTTACTGCCTTAATTTATCTATTTCCGGTTTTCCGTAAATAATTCTTATTGATCCTCTTTATACTCGTAGGGAATTCCCGATTCCTTTACAACTATACAGTATCATGATAAAGCGGACACTATACTTTGGAAATCCTGCCTATCTGAAAACCAAAAATGAGCAGTTGGTGATAGAGATGGAAGAGACCGGTGAAGTAAAAACAGCACCGATTGAAGATATTGGACTGGTGATTCTGGATCACCAGCAGATTACCATAACACAGTCGGTAATTGCGAAGCTGCTGGCGAATAATTCAGCCTTGGTAACCTGTGATCATACGCATCATCCAACCGGACTAATGCTAAACCTGGAGGGCAATTCATTACAAAGCCAAAAATTTCAGGCACAGTTGAGCGCAACGGAGCCCCTGAAGAAACAGCTTTGGCAGCAGACGGTGATGGCCAAAATCAGGAATCAGGCGGCACTGTTGGCAATGCAGAAAGTTGAAAACAAGATATTGCTTGTTTACATGAAAGAGGTAAAAAGCGGTGATACAGATAATCAGGAAGCCAGGGCAGCGGCTTATTATTGGAAACGCTTATTCCCTGATTTTTTGGAATTCCGTAGGGAGCGGTTTGGACCGCCGCCGAATAATTTGCTCAATTATGGATATGCGATTCTTCGCGCCATGGTAGCCCGCAGTCTGGTGTCGAGTGGTTTATTACCGACCCTGGGTATCCATCACCGTAATCAGTACAATGCCTATTGTTTGGCGGATGATATCATGGAGCCTTATCGGCCCTTTGTGGACAAGGTGGTCTGCAATATCATCCGGATGAATGGGAAGTTCCTGGATATTAGTCCGGCCATGAAAAAAGAGCTGTTATTGATACCGGCACTGGATGTAGAGATAGAGGGACAAAAAAGTCCCTTAATGAATGCCATTGCGCGTACTACGGCGAGTTTAGCGAAATGTTATGAGGGGAAGAGCAGGAAAATCCTCTATCCTGACTTGTAAACATGCATAACCGGTTAAATGCGTATCGAATCATGTGGGTGCTGGTATTTTTTGATTTACCTACCGAAACCAAGAAGGATCGCAAGATTTATGCGAAGTTCCGGAAGGATATACTGGCGGATGGGTTCCAGATGTTCCAGTTCAGCATTTACCTGCGGCATTGTGCCAGCCGGGAGAATGCCACGGTACATATTACCCGGGTAAAATCGATTTTACCGGCAAAAGGGCATATTGGAATCATGTGTATTACGGATAAGCAATTTGGCATGATGGAGATTTTCCGCGGCCATGAGCTGGTGGAAGCGCCAGAAACGGTTCAACAGTTGGAGCTGTTCTAAGGATGATTCAAAACCCGGTTCCAAATCCCAAAACCGGTTTAGCCAGGAATAAAAAAATGAGTCTTAAACCCATTTTTTTATCCTATTTTTCGGCCAAAACCCAATACTGTAGCGGGTTTTTCTATTTTCAGTTGTCTGAAACCCAAGCTACATAAAAAATTGAAAGCAATTCACAACTAGTTTTTTCTCATATAGCAGTTGTTAGTTGTTGTCTGAAACCCAAGCTACATAAAAAATTGAAAGCAATTCACAACTATTGGGTGAAAATATTGCAACAACGGATAGTTGTCTGAAACCCAAGCTACATAAAAAATTGAAAGCAATTCACAACAGGCAACACTGGTGGCCTACCCAGTACAGCGTTGTCTGAAACCCAAGCTACATAAAAAATTGAAAGCAATTCACAACATTCAGTTGGCGAACTATCCTTCGGGTTAGGTTGTCTGAAACCCAAGCTACATAAAAAATTGAAAGCAATTCACAACGACAGGATTGCTATTACGCAGTCTATGAATGTTGTCTGAAACCCAAGCTACATAAAAAATTGAAAGCAATTCACAACTGTGGTGCTCTCTCTGTTGTCGATGAAGAGTTGTCTGAAACCCAAGCTACATAAAAAATTGAAAGCAATTCACAACTCGTTAGTATGCAGTAACGGAGCGTTCCTAGTTGTCTGAAACCCAAGCTACATAAAAAATTGAAAGCAATTCACAACTATTCAAAAGGTGCTTAATGTAACAAAGTTGTTGTCTGAAACCCAAGCTACATAAAAAATTGAAAGCAATTCACAACCACAAGGCACTGCATTTACGATTTCCGAATGTTGTCTGAAACCCAAGCTACATAAAAAATTGAAAGCAATTCACAACGGAGTTGAGTAGAATTGGCAAAATTTACGGTTGTCTGAAACCCAAGCTACATAAAAAATTGAAAGCAATTCACAACGGATCAGGGAGACTGGAATAAATTGTTTGGGTTGTCTGAAACCCAAGCTACATAAAAAATTGAAAGCAATTCACAACCAGCTGAAGCCGAAACCCTTCAAATTGACAGTTGTCTGAAACCCAAGCTACATAAAAAATTGAAAGCAATTCACAACCTGTTTGAATCCAATCCTGCCAACCATAGCGTTGTCTGAAACCCAAGCTACATAAAAAATTGAAAGCAATTCACAACCAGCGGGAGTGCCCGTTTTCAACTCTCCCGTTGTCTGAAACCCAAGCTACATAAAAAATTGAAAGCAATTCACAACAATGGTTATGCGCTCGTTTAACTTGCCTATGTTGTCTGAAACCCAAGCTACAGAAAAAATTGAAAGCAAATCACAACAGCGGTACAGCTATGGTAAATTCAAATCCAGTTGTCTGAACACCTGCGGTTGTTTGTTTGAAATACCAACCAGGGGCCTATCAAATATTGCTTCATAATATCTTGCAGATCAAAGCGGCACTGGATAATGTTGATTGCTATAAATGCTTATAAGTTGGATGTCCTGGTCGCAGATGATACCTGCATCTTTGTACGCAATACGAGTATCGAGTCGGGTCGAAATAAGCTTTTCATCTTTGATCCTGTATAAACCTTCAAAATCAATATATCCCTTGTCCATCACGCAATAACCACCCTTTTCAATTGGAATCACATCCAAAATTTTGAAATCGTTCATACTGCCATTCGATATATACAGGAAATGGGGAGTGGGCGTTTTGAGGTCCGGCAAAGTGTGCAACTTGACTGCTCAATTGGCTTTCAGATAGTTGGCCCACCAAAAAAAGTCTTAAAATATTCGCCAGTCCCAATTTTCATTAGCTCTGGAAAGTGTTGACTTATTTACATCCTTTCCAAAGCTAGACATAAAAATTTCTTCAGGTACGCAAACTCCCTGGCCTTGTAATTCCGTTGTAGCAATTAATACAAAACAGTAAATCCACAAAAAGAGGATTATTCCCATACCCATCTCTCCCAGTTAGGTACAATTAAAGTACAGTTCGATTGAACCTCTACACATTAGTACTAATTTTAAATTATACGTATCAATACCCCTCCTTTGTCTTGCGTTTTTCAATTTGTCTTTCCAGGGCTTCAATAGCTTCGGCGGTCGCCTTTTCAAAGGAAGAAGCCCGCGAACTTGCCAGTAAATCATTTCCCGGAACTACCAGTCGGATATCGGCTATTTTGTTATCATTCGTTTCAGATTTTTCAATTCGCAGCGTGATTTCATAACTGATGATATTGTCAAGATACCTACCCAGCCTTGCCACTTTCTCTTTTATAAACTCATTCAATCCTTCCTTTGCGGTAAAATCAAGTGTTTGAATATTGATATTCATGATGTATTCGTTTCTTACAAAGAAAGGGGTTCCTGAAGATCTTTAATCTGACCGAAGTCAGTTTTATGTTTGTTTTATATTAGGTAAAGAAAAACTAACATCTGTTTGTAAATCAGAATATTGGATACCTTTGCAGTTAATTTATTAAAGAAGAGAAATGAGAAACGGTTTTGTAATCAGCGCTGTTATCGGCCTGCTGCTTAGCTTTTTATTGAGTTTTTATGTAAGTCCGTGGTGGTACCTGCTTTTTGCCCTGGTTGTCTTTCTCTTCGTTCTTGGCCTGGTTGACATGAACCAGACCAAACATTCCATTATGAGAACCTATCCGGTATTTGGACGTATGCGCTACTGGATGGAGGCGCTCCGCCCCAAAATGTATCAGTATTTTGTAGAATCCGATATTGACGGCCGCCCCATCAACAGGGTTGACCGCTCCACCATTTACCAGCGGGCCAAAAAGGAAACAGACACCATGCCTTTTGGCACTCAGCTCGATGTATACGAGGAAGGATATGAATGGATGAGTCATTCCATTGCGCCAAAAGACTTCAACAAACTGGATCACTCTCCCCGCGTACTGATTGGCAACAAGGATTGTCATAAGCCGTACTCTGCCAGTATTTTTAATGTATCTGCCATGAGTTTCGGATCCTTGAGCAGCAATGCAATCCGCGCCCTGAATGCCGGTGCTAAAATCGGCGGATTTGCCCATAACACCGGAGAGGGAGGCATGAGCCGCCATCACCTAGAAGAAGGCGGAGACATTATCTGGCAGATCGGCACCGGATATTTTGGCGCACGTGATGAGAATGGAAATTTTTCACCGGAAGTGTTTGCTAGAAATGCAGCTACTCCCCAGGTAAAGATGATCGAACTGAAGTTGTCGCAGGGCGCCAAACCAGGTCATGGTGGTATTCTGCCAGCTAAGAAGAATACACCCGAGATTGCGGCCATCCGCCATGTGAAGCCTCATACTACGGTATATTCTCCTCCCTATCATACTGCGTTTAATAGTCCCCGTGAGTTGGTGCAATTCATTGCCCAAATGCGGAAACTTTCAGGAGGCAAACCGGTTGGATTCAAGCTCTGTATCGGGCGCAAATCAGAATTCATTGCCATTTGTAAAGCGATGATTGAACTGGACTCCTACCCTGATTTTATAACGGTTGATGGCGGAGAAGGTGGCACCGGTGCTGCTCCGCAGGAATTCAGCAATCATGTTGGAGCACCGTTGCTGGACGGACTCGCATTTGTTCATAATATGCTGGTCGGATTCAATATCAGACAACATATCCGGATCATTGCATCAGGTAAAATTCTCAGTGGCTTTCACATGCTGCGTGCGATTGCGCTTGGCGCAGATGCGTGTAACAGTGCGCGAGCTATGATGATGGCGCTTGGTTGCATCCAGGCATTACAGTGTCATACCAATAAATGCCCAACAGGAGTGGCAACACAGGATCCCAGTCTCACAGTAGGTCTTGTTGTTGCTGATAAAAAGCAACGGGTAGCCAATTATCATGAAGACACCATCAAAACCTTTATAGAACTCATGGGTGCGGCAGGCATTGATGATTACAAAAAACTAACCCGTTCGCATATTTATCGTCGGGTATTCATGAATGAAGTAAGGACTTTAGAAGACATTTTCCCATCGCTGCAACCTGGAGATATGCTGAAATCCGAATTGCCATCAAGATATGCACAGGATACGCAGGCGGCAGATCCGGATAGATGGTATTAACTCATTTGACAAGTAAGTTTTTACCAAAAAACCCGTTCAATGGACGGGTTTTCTTTTTTATTTTTCCAATGAGCGATTCTTTATTGATAGGAAGACCGAAGTAATCAGAGAGATTTTCGAACAACTTCCAACTGCCTTTTTTTAAACTTCTAATTAATATTCATAATATACACTTTAATTTTACAAACTGCAATAGAAGAATTGTTTTTAGGTACTTCCAAAACTTCAATATTCTGCTCTTCGTGCTGAGCCCCACCTCCATCCGAAAGCTTCATCTCTTTGGTATAGGCGGCTATGAAAAAATGCAGGAGTTCAGTTACTGAACCGGGCGACTATACGCTTCAAAAATCTTTTGAACGGCTGAGATTTTGTAGCCGGGTTCTTCTTCCGTTTCACGTCTGATGTAATCATCCTGATTGTCGTTATCCTACAAACCTGCACAAGCTTCAATCAACATGCCTGATTTATTACCATTAACAAAGGCAGGCAGATACTTATTTTACCAGACCCTACACAAGCCAGGATAAAGGAACTGTCGAAAACAGGATAGGTCAGATTAGGCGATTCTTCCCTAAAAAAACAGACCTTAGCAAAGTGACAAATGAAGAAATAATAACAGTTGAAAAATTGCTAAATAACAGACCAATTCGAAAATTTAATTATAAAACACCTAACCAAGTGCTACAACAGAAAATTGCACTAATTACTTGAACTTAGAGATCAATATATAGTAAATACTTTTACTTCCCACATATTATCAAGATCAAGCCTTAAAGTATAACAGCACCACCTGCATAGACAAGTCTTTTATTTCAGCATAAAATAGATCTGCTCACACAAGATTAATACATAGCAATTACAAAGAAAATAAACCTCAACTTAGCCAATTAACTGTTCCATCCATATTTATATCAAAATCTAATTTTTCAATCAAAAAATTATACTTAGTATACGAAAAACGTAATTTAGGAACGGGTGCCTCCCAGTCAATTTCAGACTCGTTAAACTTTTCTTCAAATTTATTCCTTGCCTCCATATGGAATTTGAAGTTAAGTCTTCCATCCTTTTCAAAGCTGTTATAAACATACAATCGTTTAAACAAATCAAGTTCAGTTAAATCATTCTTAACTTCATCATTTTTCAAGAATAGAATTCTTAATCCAGGTTTTAAAATGCACTTAAGAAACAATTCTTTTTCAGTCTTACCCTTTTTAATTACAATTGAAGGAGAAAAAAGATCCTTCTCACTAGAAATATTCTCTACTCCTTTAGACTTAGCCACATCCATTAGGTTTCTGAAATCAAAGTCATTTTTTCCATCTCCCTGATAAATTGCAAAATAACTATTTGTGGCATTAGCGTAAGCATTCAGCCAACCACGTCT
>NZ_DLHM01000006.1 GCF_002483205.1 Flavihumibacter sp. UBA7668 | reverse complement strand
TCTATTTAACATAATATAAATTATAGGACATTAATAGCTCTGGCAGAACCTTGCCTGGCGGTCATTTCTAAATTTTATCACCCATGGAAAAGTTAATTCATGAAGGCCGAAATCTAAAACGATTCCGGGAAATGCTGGGCATCAAACAGGAAACATTAGCTATGTCATTGGGTGAAGAATGGAATCAAAAGAAAATTTCCCTGTTGGAGCAAAAAGAAATAATTGAGCCGGTTATTTTGGAACATTTGTCTGTTGCTTTAAAAATTCCGGTTCCAGCTTTTCGTGAGTTTGATCCTGAAATCGTCCTTCTGAGGCTTCATCAAAATCTTACTGAAAATAGTCCGCAGGCATCCTTCCAGCCATTTCAGAAAATAATAGAAATTTACGAGGAAAAAATCATTGTCCTATACGAACGAATGCTGGCCTGCGAACGGGAAAAGGTTGAAATAATGAAAGATATGGTCACCAGAATCACATAAAAAAACCGCCCTATTGAGGCGGCTTTTAAGATTCGAGGAATTAAATGGTTAATGCACTTTATCCACACTATTAAATTTCTCTTCGTAAAATTTAAGTTTCTCCTGATTTTGCTTGTTGTCGTAGATAGTTATCAACAAATCGTACGCGTCTTTCAGGTAAGATTTTTGCTCCATTTTCAGTTTTCCTTCTTTACCAAGTAATTCATCAACTTTTTCGAAATAAGGAATGGCAGCATCAAATTTTTGTGCAATCAGTCCACGCAGTTCCTCTTTTTTCTTCAATTCTTCCGGCTTCAACCGACCACCCTGAGGAGGACGAATCGTTTTATTCACCGCATTGTAATCCACTCCCTGATTGTACTGAATTTGTCCTAATACCAGGTATGCAGCCGCATAATCAGGTTTTTCAGCAACTACTTTTTTAAGTTCTTCCTCCGCTTTTGCAATCAGTTCAGTTGAATTAGCCGGACGTTGAGCAACTTCCGGTTTGTATCCTTCAGAATATAGTTCTACTGCATAGTTATAGCGTATGGAAGTATTAGTTGGATCCCCGGCCAATACTGCTTCGTATTTTTTGAAAAGTTCTGCCTTATCACCACCATCGCGGGCAATATCCAGTTCATAGGCTGGCCAAAATTTGTCTTCCGGATACACTTCTTTACCCAGAGTCAGGTATTTTTTTGCAGCTTCGGTATCTTTTTTCTGATTGTAGTTATAATCCACCAGCCATTTGTAAATCTCCACCATACCTTCACCGTTCACTTTTGCATCAGCGAGTTTGGAGTAATAAATAGCCGCCTCATCCCTTTTGTTGGATTTTTCGGCGCTGATACCGGCATACAAAACTACCGTAGTATCCAATGTCAGGTTAGACCACTTTTTGCCAACCATGTACTCACTAACTTCAAGACAATTTTTGAAATTGGAATGAGCTGTTTCGAATTTATTGGCATTGTAGTCATCTGCACCAGCTTTGAAATAACCCTGGTATACATCCATGATTGGTTTATAATTATCCAATTGAAGGAAAACTAACTGTCCCTTTTCATCCATATCCACATATTTCTTAAGCGTTTCAAATGCAATCGAACGGGCATCCGGAACGGTTGCAGCAACAGCAGGATCCTGAGATATTTCAGAATAAATTTTAGCCTTTGTATACCAGGCTTCCAGATTCTTGGCATTTTTTTCATTTGCCAGGAAAGTCTCGATTTGTTCCTTGGCTTCCGTTAATTTTTTTGCCTTTAAAGTTCCTTTGATTTTCTCCAGATTCTGGGCAGATAAACCCAATACCGAGGTGGCCAGCATCGCTGTAAGTAAGAGCTTTTTCATCAGTCCTATTTTTGTTAGAGGTTTAGTTTATTCGTTCTTTTATTCAGATGGTTTTTCTGTAGGATCGGTTGTCTCGGTTGGTGGAGTTGCATCTTCACCACTTGCCTCTTCGGTTACTGGCTGATCGCCAGCTGGCAGTTCCGTAAGTACAGCTTCCACTTCTTCTTCCACTTCATCCAGCTTGGTAATGGCTGCAATAGCATCATTTGCCTGCAGATTAATCAGCTTTACTCCCTGTGTAGCCCGGCCAGCTTCCCGAATATCTGCAATGGATGTCCGGATGGTCAATCCACTTTTGCAGGTAATCATCAGGTCTTCTTTTTCCGTTACATCCAGGATACCTACCAGTGGTCCGGTTTTATCTGTTACACTGATTGTTTTCACCCCTTTCCCCCCCCGGTTCGTGATCCGGTATTCATCAATCTGGGTACGTTTTCCAAAACCTTTCTCACTAACAACCAGAACGGTTTTGTCAGCGTCTTCTTTCTTGACACATATCATGCCAATAACTTCATCATTGGAATCATCCACTTCGATACCTGCAACACCAATAGCACCGCGGCCGGTTGGACGTACTTTTTCTTCCGGGAACCGGATTGCGCGGCCTGATTTGATAGCCATCATAATTTCGCTGCTACCATCCGTCATACGGGCATCCAGCAACTGGTCTCCTTCCACAATGGTAATGGCATTTACACCGGTCTGGCGAGGGCGACTGAAATCTTCCAGGAGCGTTTTTTTGATAATTCCCTGTTTGGTACAAAGCACGATATAATGACTTTGAACAAATTCCTTATCCTCCAGATTGGCCACATCAATGATGGCTCGCACTTTATCATCTGATGGCAATTGCATTAAATTCTGGATAGCACGACCTTTACTATTCTTTTCGCCTTCAGGGATCTCATATACTTTCAGCCAGTAACAACGACCTTTTTCTGTGAAGAAAATCATTGTATGATGGGTGGAGGCTACGAAAATATGTTCCAGATAATCTTCATCCCGGGTTCTACTGCCCAATGCTCCTCGTCCGCCCCGACGCTGCTGTCTGTATTCGGTTGCGGATGTACGTTTGATATATCCAAGGTGAGAAATCGTGATAACCACATCTTCTTCCGCAATGAAATCCAACACATTCATTTCATTGGCCAGATAAGTAATATCTGATTTCCTGGGAGTGGCGAATTTATCTTTTACTTCCTGTAATTCTTTTTTAATGACATCATAACGCATGCCTTCATTGCCCAACAACTCCTGCAAATGAGCGATTAGTTTCATCAGGGATTCATATTCATCCTTGATCTTATCTCTTTCCATCCCGGTCAATCGTTGTAAACGCATTTCCAGAATAGCTTTTGCCTGAATTTCATCCAGTCCCCATCCTGCATTCACGAGTCCTTCTTTAGCTATTTCCGGTGTTGCAGAACTGCGGATTAATGCAATCACTTCATCTAAATGATCCAGTGCAATCAGGTAACCCAATAACAGATGGGCTCTTTTCTGAGCTTCTTTTAATTCATATTGCGTCCTACGAACCACCACATCGTGACGGAATTCAACAAACTCATGAATCAGATCTTTCAGATTCAAAGTACGCGGACGACCTTTTACCAGCGCCACATTATTGATTCCAAAGGAGGTTTGAAGCTCCGTAAATTTAAACAACTGATTTACCACAACATTGGCTACTGCATCCCTTTTCAGGTCGATTACAATCCGGGTTCCTTCCTTCTGGTTGGATTCGTTGTTGACATGTGCAATGCCTTCAATTGTTTTCGAAATAACCAGCTGACCAATTTTATCACAAAGCGCATCCCGGTTAACCTGATAGGGTGTTTCTGTTATGATAATCTGTTCGCGGCCACTTGGCTTGGTTTCAATCTGCATTTTACCACGCAGTACCACACGCCCTCTACCAGTTAAAAAGCCCTGTTTTACCCCATCCATTCCCCAAATAGTTCCTCCCGTTGGGAAATCAGGCGCTTTAACATATTTGATCAGGTCTTCACATGAAATTTCACGGTCATCAATATACGCCATACAGCCATCCACCACTTCACCGAGATTATGGGGCAGCATATTGGTGGCCATGCCAACGGCAATTCCGGTTGATCCATTTACTAAAAGCTGAGGAATTCTGGTAGGCAGCACCGTTGGCTCTTCGAGTGAATCATCAAAATTGAGTTGGAAATCCACCGTTTCTTTCTCAATATCTTCTAACATGGCTTCTGCAATTTTATGCAGCCTTACTTCTGTATAACGCATGGCAGCCGGACCATCACCATCCTGGCTACCAAAGTTACCCTGCCCATCGATCAGGGTATGTCGCATACTCCATTCCTGTGCCATTCGTACCATGGTGTCATAAACCGAAGCATCCCCATGGGGATGGTATTTACCCAATACTTCCCCTACAACCCTGGCCGACTTCTTATAGGGTTTGTTGGAATTGATACCCAGATCGTTCATCGCATATAAAACCCGGCGATGTACCGGTTTTAGTCCATCCCGAACATCCGGCAAAGCACGCCCAACGATTACCGACATCGAATAATCGATGTATGCGGTCTTCATTTGCTCCTCTATATTGATCTGAATTATCCGGTTGGTATCGCTGGTTTCCTGTGGCGTCAGATTTTCTTCCATGCTGTAAAAAAATTAACCTTTTGAAAGGGTTCTTTGTTGTTTATTAAAAGCCTTTATGAGAGTGGGCAAATCTACCGTTTTTAAGGGGCAAAACCTTAACAATTCCCTCAATTTTACCCCAATTTTTCCACTATTTCGTGGCTATCTTTTTAGTACTTTTATCAGCCAGACCAATTGCAAACCAAACCAACCATAAAACCCGCCAATTATGCAACATTACCGGTTGTTGCGAAATAACAAAGAATCAGGCCCCTATACCTGGAAGGAATTGGCACATCTTCCCCTTAAGCCATATGATCTGGTTTGGGTAGATGGAAAAAGTGCCGCCTGGCGTTACCCCTCGGAATTACCGGAATTCAAAGAATTAGCACCTGCTGTTGAAGAAGATTTTTACCGGATTTTTCATAAAAATCCGGCAGAAAAAAATGAGGAGGAAATTCCTTCAGTCATTTCACAACCACAGAAAAAAGAACAGTACCAACAAAACCCCAAAAAATCCATCACTGTTATATTACCTGAAAAAGCATCTTCTTCTAAGAGAGAGCCGGTATTACAGGTAGCTCATCTACCGGAAAAAAAGGCTGAGCTGACTCCTCTTATTGAAACACCATCAAAAGCAACTGAACTTGCTGCTGATCCGGTAATTGACCAAATTCAGTTTCAACCGAAACCACAACTCAAAAACTATTTACCCGCAGGATTTAATCGTATTGCGATGGCCGTACTTTTTGCTATCAATCTGTTTTTCGTGATACGTTATTTTAATGGCAGGAATATAGAATTCGGTTCAAATGAACCAGGAACAATACTACAAACGGAAAGTCCTGCTCTTATTCCTGCAATTCAGACTAACAATGAACATTCTAATGAGCAAGATATTCCTAACTCATTACCAGCCAATCCGGCCCTGGAATTTGCTGCCCTTAGAAGACACCTTTCCATTCGTCCGGATGAGATCAATGTAGGTATGTTTGGTGGAATCAATCACCTGGTACTTACTGTAAAAAACAGCCATTCCCAACCAATAGAAGACATAAAAATTGCAGTTGATTTTCTGGAAAAAGATCAAACATTGCACCACTCAGAAATGGTAATTGTAGAAAAAATTGAGGCAAGTTCCTCTCTTTCAGTTAAAGTGCCCACCAATGGAAAAGGCAGGTCTGTTCAAACCCGTATCATTGGGATAGGAAAATAGTTTCGCCTGATTAATCAATCAACCCGCCAGTCTTTTTCAGAAAGGATATTGTAATGAATATCCCGGTAAACCATTTTGTATTTTCCGGGTTTCAAAAAAAGCCAGTAATAGCCATCCCGATCCGTAAGATAGGTTTGATCTGCCGGAATAAGATTGGCATATGGTATCTTCAGGGTTTCTTCTTCATAATAGGCCTGTACAAGAAATAAATCTTTATGAGCAGGCTGAATCGCTGTTTCTTTTCGAATACCCGACAGCGATAAATAATCAGCCCGGTTCCGAATAACTTTGGTTGCCGGAAATATAAGCTGCAAATCGTATTGATCATTTTCCAACAAACTAATGGGCAGTTTATTTCGAACTGCAATGGACACCTGGTCAACCGTAGCCCGTTTAATGAGTTCATCATAAAAATACCGCCCATATTCGAAACTGCTTCCACCACATAACTCTGTTTGATCTATAGTAAATGGATTGATTCCGGAGATCCGGTAAAACACGGTAGCCATGGGAGTAAAATCACCGATAGGTTTTTCTGCGATATGTGCCTGTTCATCAAGCACCAAAACGCGGGCTGAAGAATCCTGATGAAAAAGAGCGGCCAGTTTACTTGCATGGACCGCATCCTGTACATTGGTTGTGCGTTTGGTGATAGAAGAATCACCATAGGAAATCAATGTAAATCCAAGGTTCTTAGCCTGCCGAACTATTTCTGCAGCTAAAGGATCCGCAACCTGATAACCCAGGTACTTATCAACAGGCCTTGTATTTGGATTGATCATCGGATTTAACCAATAAAGTGATAAATACCGATAGCCCAACTTATAAAAATCTTTCAAAAGGGAATAAAAAAAAGCACGTTGCTGAAGTTGTGCGGCATTTTCATTGAATAGCACGATTTTTTCTGAAGCAGCGCGATTCAAAATCCAGGATCGGGCATCCTGTAACTGCAATTTGCCCATTGTATCAAGATAGCGTCGAACATCTTTATAGCCTTCTGCCAGCATTGAATCGTAGGAATTTTTCAGGTAAAATTCTGCAAGCAACTGATCTCCGGCAAAAGCCAGATGTTGAGCTAATCGATATTTTTCCGCCCCAGTGGAAATGGATTTAAAATCTTCGTATAGGAATTTCAGATAATGCTGTTCCCGGGAGTTGCTATCCACCTGATATTGCTTTAATTTAATGGCGGCGGGGGATAGCTGAGACATACAGGTACCTGTAAGAAAAAATCCAAGAACCAGGGATAGAAAACATTTCATGTTGCAAATTGAATGGAATAAATCCATCCGGGCTGTTAGGGAAAGATTAAAAAAACTGCACCAACAGCTGCTTTTTCAATTGTTCCATGCCAATGCTGGCCAGGTGTTCGTATGTGTGGAGCTTTCTACCGATGCCCGTTGCCGGAATCTTTTTATCAACAACATAAAACGGACAATCCATTGGAACAAAATCAACAAGTGAGGCAGCAGGATAAACGACGAGAGAAGTACCAACTATGAGAAACAGATCAGCCTGCTTTACAAGCGGGATTGCTTCCCCTATTTTAGGTACGGGTTCTTCAAACCAAACAATCGCCGGGCGCCAGCGACCTCCATCCGGTGCCAGTTCTCCCGTTTTCATATCTGTATAAATGGAAGCGGTGAGGTCAATATCAAATTCACTGTGCATTTTGAAAATTTCGCCATGAAGATGCAGTACTTTTTTTGACCCGGCCCTTTCATGCAGATCATCAATATTTTGTGTAATTATCTGAACATCAAAATGATCCTGTAATTCAGCCAGTATTTCATGCGCCTTATTGGGTTGCGCTTCCAGCACATTTTTTCTGCGTTCATTATAAAATCGGAGAACATGATCCGGATTTCTTCTCCAAGCACCGGGAGTAGCAACTTCTTCAATGGCATAACCTTCCCACAACCCGTCACTGTCACGGAAAGTTTTCAATCCGCTTTCTGCACTGATGCCAGCTCCCGATAATACGACCAGTTTTTTCATTATTTTTCTCCAGCTAATTCCATAATCACTTTCCATTCTTCATCTGTCACCGGCTGTACGCTTAACCTGCTTAGTTTTACCAGTGCCATATTTGCAAGCCTTGGGTCCGTCTTAATTGTGCTAAGCGGAACCGTATTTTTCAGCCTTTTTACCGGTTTTAAATCCACCACTACCCATGCATCTTCAGGTGTGGTCGGGTCCTGATAAAATTCTTTTACCACTTCGGCAATACCGACCACTTCTACTCCTTCGTTACTATGGTAATACAAAACCCTCTCCCCTTTTTTCATTGCTTTCAGGTTGTTTCGGGCTGCGTAATTGCGCACTCCATCCCAAAAAGTTTTCTTGTCTTTTTCGAATTGTTCCCAACTGTATTTGAATGGTTCCGATTTTACTAACCAATAGGCCATGAACTACAATTTTGTCCTCAAAAATAAGTTACCATCCCGATGCAAGTACATCGGCAATATGAAAAGTCTGAAGAGGCAGCTGCTTTTTTTCAATGCATCCGTTCAGATGCATAAGGCAGGACAGATCAGTACTGATGATGGCTTCTGCTCCTGTTTCCAATGCATTGTTTATTTTCTGATCTGCCATCGCTACACTTATTGGCTCATACTTGATAGAAAAAGTTCCACCAAACCCACAACAGGTTTCAACATCCTTCATTTCAATAAGGTCCAGTCCAGCTACTCTCGATAATAATTTTCTTGGTTCCTCTTTAATTTTGCATTCCCTTAAGGCAGCGCAGGAATCGTGGTAAGTTGCTTTCATCTTCATACTAGCACCAAGGTCTTCGGCGCCCAACACATTAACAAGAAAAGATGAAAATTCATAAGTGCGTGACCGCAGGTCTTTGATCTGATTATGAATGGAAGAATTATCAAATAATTGTGGATAATAATTGCATACAAATCCCGTGCAGGAAGCACTTGGAGCAACCAGGTAATCAGCATGCGAAATATTCTCTTTTATAAATTTTTCTGCTACTGCTTTTGCTTCAGTTTGAAATCCTGCATTAAATGCCGGTTGTCCGCAACAGGTTTGGTTTGGATTGTAATCTACCGTGCAACCGAGTTTTTCCAGCACCTTAATCATATTCAAAGCAGTGGATGGATACAACTGATCTACAAAACAGGGAATGAACAACTGAACTTTCACAGAAACTATTTTTTAAAGCTACGTTGAAGTGCAATCATCTTAATAGCAGTTATTGCGGCTTCTTCCCCTTTGTGTCCATGTTTCCCTCCGAGTCTTTCCCATGCCTGTTCTTCTGAAAATACTGTCAAAACGCCAAAAACAGTAGGTACAGGTAGTTCATTATTCAAAAGAACCACACCATCTGTTACAGCTTTACAGACATAATCAAAATGCGGAGTATCTCCTTTTATCACGCAACCAAGAGCGATGAACGCATGCGGCCGATCGTCCCAATATTTTTTAGCTTCCCAGTACGCACGGATGGCAAATGCAATTTCCACTGCTCCAGGCACTATTATTGTTGTAAGATTCTCAATCTCCTGTTCCGCCAGTATCTTTTTTGCTCCTGCTTCTAATTCATTAATAATACGATCATTCCATTCTGTTTTCACCAGAACAACACAGGCATCCTTGGGGAGGATGCCTGCTGGTATCTTTACAACATTGGTATTTCCAGTTGCTGCCATATTTTTTATAATTCACCCAGACGAGCCAGGTATTTATCAACTTCAAATCCTCTTTCTGAACGCGGATATTTCTCTTTGATCAATTTATATGCTTCAATTGCCTCCTTGTTTTTCCCTAATGATTCATAAAGATAACCGGAACGGAAGAGATATTCAGCCGAGTTAAACTCATCTTTTTCAAAAAGTCCGGCTGCTTCTCTATATAATTTTGCCGCTTCTTCTTTTTTATCCTGTTCAGAATAGGCATCCGCAAGCAAAGACTTGGCTCGGGCACTGATCTGGAGAGAAGAAGTGGAGAAATCTTTCAATTGTTTTTCTGCATTGGCAAAATCACCCTGACGCAGATAGATTGCTCCTGCATAAAATTTAGAAAGATTAGCTGCTTTTGTACCGCTGTACTTATCCATTATTTTTAAAAAACCAGGATTGGTTGCATCTCCATTTAAAGCAAGTGATAATGAATCCTGCTGAAAGTACTGCTGTGCCTGAAATATTGCATCGTTTGCTTTTCTTTCATTTGGTTCAGCAATCAGGTATTTATAACCTACAATTCCACCGGCAATAACAATTACTGCAGTTAATCCGATCAGAATATTTTTGCTATTCTGTTGCCAAAAGCCGGTTACTCTGTCAACAACCTCATTGGATTCAACCGGTTGAACCGGCGCGTTCGTATTCTCAGCCATGTTTTATTACTAATTATTAGTCTACGATAAAGGGATAATTCTGGTCTACATAAATATCTTTAAGCACTTCGCTATCATCTGGCCAGGGACTTTCTTCAGCAAATTTTACGGAATCTTCCACTTCTGCTTCTACCCTTTTATCGATAGCATCGATATCTTCCTGAGTAGCATATTTATAATCAAGAATGGTTTTTTTGACCATCTCCAGCGGATCACGCTGCTTATACTCTTCTACTTCTTCCTTGGTCCGGTATTTCTGTGGATCAGAAATGGAGTGACCTTTGTAACGGTAGGTTTTAATTTCGATCAGGGTTGGACCGTCACCTTCGCGGGCACGCTTAACCGCTCTTGCAACACTTTCATGAACTGCTTCCGGATTCATTCCATCGATAGAATCTGCTGGCATTTCGTACGCATCGGCCAGTTTATAGATATCATGCACATTGGAGGTTCTTTCTACAGAAGTTCCCATGGCATAATTATTATTCTCACAGATGAAAATCACAGGGATTTTCCATAACATAGCGAGGTTGAAGGTTTCATGCAAAATTCCCTGCCGGGCGGCACCATCACCGAAGAAAGTAAGGCAAACCGCATCGGTACCTTTATATTTCTCTGCGAAGGCAATTCCTGCACCGGTACCGATCTGGGCACCAACAATCCCATGTCCGCCGAAAAAGCGTTCTTCCTTGCCAAAAAAGTGCATGGAACCACCTTTTCCTTTGGCACAACCAGTTGCTTTACCATAGAGTTCGGCCATACAGGCTTTAGCACTGATGCCTTTGGCGAGTGCCAAACCATGGTCGCGGTAGGCGGTAATAAACGCGTCTTCTGCTTTGGTTGCGGTCATACATCCGGCGGCAATTGCTTCCTGCCCGATATAGGCGTGGAAGAAACCACGGATTTTACCTTCCATTTTATATTTCTCTTCAGCCTTCAGTTCAAACTGGCGAATCAGCTGCATTAGCTCATACCAGTAGAGATAGGTCTCCTTTGAAAATTTTGTAGCCACTTGTTAAGTTTTGAGACGGGCAAAGATAAGGGAAAAATCAGCTAACCAAGCAGTTAAAGAGTGTAATATTGCATCCATCTTGCTACAGTTGGAATCCATATCGGTTTATCAGTTTAAAAATTATTTGAATGCCCAATGGCAGTTCGATCAACGAATAGTTGCCATTAGCGGTCGTAATGGCATTGGCAAAACCAATCTGCTGGATGCCATCTATTTTCTCTGCTTTACCAAAAGTTACTTCCAGCGTTCAGATTCCCAATTGGTTTTGCATGGTGCCCAGGGCTTACGGGTAGCAGGAATCTTCCAAAAATCAGGAACCCCTGTCGAAGTAACCGGAATCATTCGGGAAACCGGGAAAAAAAGTTTTCTTATAGATGGACAGCCCTGTGACCGGTTATCAGATCATATCGGTCAGTTCCCGGCTGTTTTTATTGCTCCGGATGATGTTCAGATTATTCTAGATGGCAGTGAAGAAAGAAGGCGATTTCTGGATGCATTGCTTTCTCAGATTGATCATGATTACCTGCTTCAGTTAATGAAATACAACAGGGTACTGCAGCAACGCAACAGTTTCTTAAAGCAACAACTGGAAACCGGGCATAGAAATCCTGAATTATTGGAAGTGCTGGACCAGCAATTACTTGAACCTGCAACTTATGTATTTGAAAAACGCAGCTATTTTACCCAACAATTACTGGCGCAGGCCATGGAACGTTATACCGGGATTGCCGGTACCCGGTACGATCTGGAACTCAACTATAAAAGCCCCCTTCAATCCGGAGCGATGTCTGACCTGCTGCGCGAGCATCGTAATCGGGATTTGGCAAGTGGCCGGACACTGGCAGGCATTCATCGCGATGACATCCGGATAATGTTAGCCGGACAACCATTTCGGCAGATCGCATCACAAGGGCAACGAAAAAGTCTCCTGTTTTCCCTTAAATTGGCAGAATTCAGCTTGTTGAAAGAAAAAAAAGGGTTTGCTCCTCTCCTGCTTCTGGACGATGTTTTTGAAAAGCTGGATGCCGACCGAATGCACAACCTGCTGCACGAAGTATGTATGGTGAACGATGGGCAGGTTTTCGTAACGGACACCCATCCGGAGCGGTTGAAAGAGAGTTTCAATAGGCTGGGAACAGGGTATGAGGAGGTGAAAGGTGAAAGGTGAAAGGTGAAAGGTGAGATGTGAGAGGAGAAAGTCAAGTTTGGAGAGAAAAAAGGTAATACGTCCCAGCTCTCCTATCGCACATTTACCTTCTCTCTGCCAAACCTTCTGCTATTAACCAGAAATATCATTCTCCGGGCATTTCAAACTAATCTCCTACTTCTAACTTTCTACTTCTCACTTGCCACTTCCAAAGGGTTGGATCCTGATTTCAGGAAATGGATGTAAAAACGGGACCAATAACACCACAAAGATGCGAAGCAATTTTTATTGGTTGCATCAACAACCAGTTTATTGTGTATTTTTTACATATTTATCTAAAACAGTCAGCTGGCTTGCTGAATTGGCTATTATGTTATCTTTATAATATGGGTGAATATTCATTGGGTGATGCCATTCAGCAATTCCTTCAGAAAAGCAGGCTGAAGGGATCAATACAAGCATTACAGATAACGGAAGTTTGGGAAAACATCATGGGGAAGACGGTGGCACGTTATACAGAAAGCATTAAAATTTATGGTGATAAATTATACATAAGTACTTCCGTAGCTCCCTTGAAACAGGAACTCATTTTTCAGAAGGAACACATCATTGCGCGCGTGAATGAGGCACTGGGAGAAAAAATTATAAAAGATGTAATTATCCAATAATTCCATTCCAGAGTTATATATTTTTAATGCGGGCTCTTGGGTCAATGATTCCATAAAGAAGGTCTGCTAAAAGGTTTACCAAAACAAAAAATCCGGCGGAGACCAATACTGCACCCATAACAACGGGAAAGTCGAGTTTTTCAAGGGCATCCACTGTTAGTTTTCCGATGCCTTTCCATCCAAAAATATATTCTACAAAAAATGCACCGGCCAGTAACTCTGCGAACCAGCCAGTTATTGCTGTCAGTACGGGATTCAATGCATTTCTTAGGCCGTGTTTCCATATTATTTTGCTGAATGGTAGACCTTTTGCTCGGGCCGTACGAATATAATCCTGCTGCATAACATCCAGCAATGAAGCTCTTGTTAACTGAGCAATAATTGCCAATGGGCGAATTCCAAGTGTAAGGGCTGGTAAAATCAGGTTTGATAAGGTGAGCGTTGGTACCCCAGTTTTTGTATTGAGATCAAACCAGGAGCCGGTCATATGTAGGCCGGTATATTGATTCCAGACAAAACCAAAAAGATAGGCAATGGCGATAGCCATAAAAAAAGAAGGCGATGAAATTCCGAGTATGCTGGTGAAGATGGCAGTGGTATCCATCCATGTTCCTTTTTTCAAAGCTGCCAAAACTCCAATTGAAATGCCGGCGCAGGTGGCCAATAACATAGCTGCAGCTGCCAACAGCAATGTTCCGGGCAGTGCTTCCCTTATAATAGTTCCAACTTCTCTCCTGCTTTGGTAAGAAGTTCTGAGATAAGGAATTTTTAACCCGATTTTTTTTGACCCGGTAGTAATAAATACCCCCTGCAATCCCTTTCGATTGATTTCATCTTCACTATGCAAGCCAATTGGTGAAACATCATTCAGGTAAGCCAGGAACTGTTTCCATTTGGGTTGATCAAGGTATAATTCACGGCGAATATTTTCCTGGGTTGTCTGGTCAGCTCTTTGTCCCATTACCAGGCGGCTCGGATCACCAAATCCCTGAAACAGGAAAAATACCAGAACTACAACACCAAGCAGTACTGCAACACCATAAATTGACTTATTTATAAAATATTTCAGCATGCTGTTCCTTTGTTGCTTTACCCAGTGGCAAAAAATCCAAGCCCTCTACCTTCATCTTTTTCTCCTTCTCCCCCCTACTACCTTACTGCCTTCTTCTCCACCACCACTCCATCAATTAGCCGATATAATGTAGCGGGATAACGAGCCGCTGTTTTCACCGCAACAGCATCGGAGCGGAAAACCAATACAGGTGTTTTGGCTGCTGTTAGAAATGTTTCAACTTCCTCGGCAATGGGTGTTATTATATAGACAGGTCTGCCGTTTGAACTGACAGTGGAAGCCAACTGATTTAATTCATCGAGAATTGATTTTTTATCATTTTCATTAAGCGCCTGGATGAACAGCCAATGCATTTCACCGGATTGAGCCAATATAGCATCAGTAGTATCCGTACCATTTGGCGCAAGTAAGACAAAGTCCTTTATTTTGGGTTCCGCATTTCCTTTTCTAATAAGTTTATCATACCGCCGGACAAAAGAATAAACGGACTCATCAAAATCATCCGGAAACTGGTCAGCCGTGAACTCCAGTTCCTGTCCGGCTTTATTATAAACAAAGGTGATGACTGTACTATCAGGAATAGCACCAGCTGGAATTTTCATTTGTTCACTTATCCGGGCCCCTTTTTTATAAGGTAAACAGTCCAATATTGGAAGATAATTCAGCACATACCATTGTAATCCAAAACTGAAAAATGTGGTAAGCGCAAGAATAAGCAGGCTGTTTCGGCTATTCATGGACGTTGTAATCCCGTGTCTGTTTACAAAAAGGAGGAGAATTCCTCCTAAAAGAAGGAGATCTTTGATAAAAGACTGATCTGCAGTAAGGGGAATGCAATCTCCAAAACAGCCACAGGTTTTTATTTTACCGGAGAACAGGGCATATCCCGTAAGAAATGTAAAGAAGATAATCAGTAATAATAATAACCAGCTGAAAAGGCGCATTTGCCATCCAATAATAACTGCAACACCTGCGATAATTTCAAATGCAATCATCAAAACGGAGAATGCAAGTGTAAAATCATTTAAACTGTGTAATCCCCATACTTCAAAAAACTCCTGCATTTTATAGCTGAGTCCGAGAGGATCATTCGCTTTTATTAAGCCTGAAAAAATAAACAGAATACCTACAAGGTATCGGGTTATTGTAAGAATTACTTTCATATTACTGGTTCTGTAGCTTAGTGTTTCCCTTCTTCCAATAAGATCAGGGCAAAGGCTGCATAATTAAAGATATCAAGATAATTCGCATCTATTCCTTCACTGATCAATGTTTGTCCGTCATTGGCAAGAATTTGCCGTATTCTTAAAAGTTTGGCAAGGATGAGATCGGTAAAACTTTGCTGGCTCATATCACGCCAAGCCTCCCCATAGTCATGATTTTTTTCCGACATAAGAGATCTTGCCCGGTTTACCTGTTCGTCATACAATTGATTAACCAGTTCTGTCGGCAGGTTTTCAGCAGGCTCCTTTTTTAAATCAAGTTGCATCAAACCAATGACCGCATAATTGAGAATTCCCATGAATTCAGACTTGATGCTATCCCCGATTAATTGTTTTTTATTCTCCTGAATGGTCCGAATACGTTTGGCTTTTATAAAAATTTGATCCACTACAGATATGGGTCTGTAAACGCGCCAGGAAGTACCATAATCACGGGTTTTTTGTATAAAAATTTCCTTGCATTCCAAAATTGCCTGGTTATATTGAGCTGGTGTATTGTACATGGGTTCGAATAAAATGTTCATCTTTATCCTTCAAAAATAAGGATTCACCCGCATGTATACCCTTAATTGCAGAGGAGCTTTAATTGAGTTGGATCAGCCAGTTGTAATGGGAATTATTAATCTGACCCCAGATTCGTTTTTTGCTGGCAGCAGAAAACAGCAATTGGAAGAGGTAATTTCAAAAGCAGAACAACTGATTCAGGAAGGTGCTTTTTTCCTTGACATAGGTGCACAGAGCACACGTCCGGCTGGGGATTATCTTTCTGCTGAAAAAGAATGGGAGCGACTGGTGCATGTGTTACCAGAATTAATTGACCGGTTTCCCAAAACCCTGTTTTCCATTGACACCTTTCATGCAGCTGTTGCTGAGCAGGCAGCCCATGCCGGAGTACACCTAATAAATGATATAAGTGCCGGGCGTCTGGACCCCAACATGTTAGCTGTTGTTGCTCAGGCAGGAATACCATTTATTGCAATGCATATGAAAGGAACGCCGCAAACCATGCAATCATTGGCTACATATGATGATATAATGCTGGAGATGACAGATTATTTTCTGGAACGTATTTCAAGTTGTAAAGCATCCGGTATAAAAGATTTGATTCTTGATCCTGGTTTTGGATTTGCCAAAACCATTGATCAGAATTTTCGCTTATTGCAACAGTTGGATCAATTCAGGGTATTGGAAAATCCATTACTGGTAGGACTTTCCCGTAAATCCATGATTACAAAAACCCTCGGCGTACCGGTGGATGAAGCACTTAACGGTACAACTGTTCTCAATACAATCGCATTAATGAAGGGGGCAAAAATTTTGAGAGTACATGATGTAAAGGCAGCGGTTGAAGCGATAAAATTGGTGAAAGGTGAAAGGTGAAAGGTGAAAAGAGAAAAAGCCGCCCGGTTTCCCGAACGGCTTTCTCATGTGCGTGTGTATCAGCTATTTAAACAAATCGAATGACTTATTGTTTTCCATCAACCGGGGGCATCATAGGATTTTGCTTTGGTTGAGGAGCCTGATCATTGATATCAACCAATTCGATATCAAACATCAGAGCTTCATTTGGTTGTCCACCAGGACCCGGACGTGAACCATAAGAAAGAAATCCTGGAATGTACAAAGTACCTTTTCCACCTTTTGCAAATTCTTTCAAACCTTCATCCCATCCCGGAATAACCTGACCCATTCCCAGAGGGAAGGTAATCGGATCTTTTCCGGCCTCCATGGTAGATTCGAATTCCTTACCGGTAGCCATAATTTTACCACGGTATTTCACGGAGATATATTTACCTGAATCAGCTTTGGCCCCTTCACCCGGATTATCAATTTTAACGTATGTACCTTTTCCTATTTTGGTAGCGGTAATATTATTCTTCTTGATATATTCATCAACAACAGCCTGATCACGGTCTTTTTGTCCGGACATTTCTTTATCCTGGGCAGCCTGAACCTGCTGTTCATTATCCAGTATATCAGATACTTTCAGATATAGATATAGCTTATCCCCTTTTTTCATGAAAGGCGGTAACATCGGATTCTGTTTCATCAGGCTGTCAACCTCCTGAACAACAACTACGCTGTCACCTTTTGAAAGAAAACGAAATACTTCTGCTGCATTATAAACCGGACCAACACTGTCTACCCTTGCAAAAACAGGCACACCACCATTGGAAGTCATTAATACGGAGTCATTGATTTTTTGCGTATAGTGCACCTGGAGGAATTGGCCGATTTTAACTTGCGGACCACTACCCTTTTCTACAATTTTATACGTTATACCGCTGGCTGTTTTACTGTAGTCGGTACTACCACAGGCTGCAAACATGGTTGCAGCAATTACTGTTGAGAATACAAGCGTTTTTGTCATTTTTTATATCAGTTGAAATTCTGATGCATTTTCTTTGAGCACCTTTTTAAAAGTTTTTACGGTATCTTCCAGAGAAGCGCTGCTGCGTCCACCTGCAGCATTAAAATGGCCTCCTCCTTCAAAAAACCGACGGGCAAAGGTATTGACATCTACATTACCCTTGCTCCTAAAGCTCCATTTTCTTTCTTCATCCCGATCAATACAGATCGCCGCCATTTTTATGCCACCTATGGAAAGTGGGTAGTTTACCAAACCTTCCGTATCTCCTGTTTTAATGTCATATCGCAGGAGATCGTTTTTGGTTACATAAATAAGTGCAGCATTAAATTCATAATAAACTTCCATCCGGTTTGTCAGCACATGGCCGATAAAACGAAGACGGCTTTCCATGAAATTATCATAAATATATTCATGTACTTTGGTGTGTTTCAGGCCAGTCGCTTTCAAACCTGCAGCCATTTTATGTACATTGGCGTTAGCAGCAGGAAAACGAAAGGAGCCAGTATCACCGATTAATCCGGCATACAGACAAGCAGCTACATCTACAGTAAGATGGGCATCGAGACCGGCATCCAGAATAAAATCATAGATCATCTCACAGGTACTGCTCTTTGTTGTGTCGCTGATTCCAAAATCAAAACTTTCCACGGCAGGTTGCTGGTGGTGATCAATTAATACCTTGGCAGGGGTTGCCTGTTCAATTATCGGTGCCAGGCTTTTGGTACGGCTAAGGGTATTAAAATCAAGGCAGAAAATCCAGTCGGCCTGATTAATGATTGTAGTAGATTTTTCTCGGGTAATTTCAAAATTCAGTACATCCTCAGCACCTGGCATCCAGTCTAGAAATGCAGCCCAATTGGTTGGAGAAATTACGGTAACTGTATGTCCCAGTGCTTTTAAAACCTGGCTAAGCGCAAGGGAAGAACCCAACGCATCCGGATCTGGCTTCTGGTGGGTAGTAATGACAACTTTTCCTGGCTGCGCCAGTTTCGGGTAAATATGGTGAATAGGTAGCATAAAGCCGGGCAAATGTAGGGAAAAATAGCTACCTTTGCGCCCCAAAGAGCAAGTATATATGAGTAACAGAACATTCACAATGATTAAACCCGATGCGATGAAAAATGGCCATGCAGGTGCTATTATCGATCGGATTATCAAGGAAGGATACCGCCTGGTTGCCCTTAAACTAACCAAGCTAAGTGCCGAAAAGGCAGGCGAATTTTATGCAGTACATAAAGCGCGTCCTTTTTACGGTGAACTGGTTGAGTTTATGAGCAGTGGTCCGATTATCGCAGCCATTCTGGAAAAAGACAATGCCGTAGCATCTTTCCGTTCCCTGATTGGAGCTACCGATCCAGCTAAAGCGGAGGAAGGAACTATCCGGAAATTATTTGCTACTTCACTTGGTGAAAATGCGGTTCACGGAAGCGACAGTGATGAAAATGCAGCAATTGAAGGTGCGTTTTTCTTCAGTGGGATGGAAGAAGTGAATGGTAAATAGTGAATGGTGAAAAGAAGAATTAGAGAGGCCTCCGCATGGAGGTCTTTTTTATTGACGCTAATTCAGGGATTTATTGGATACTTGTTAGGGAACAATTATTATTTTCAACAGGCCGGATCGTATAACCGGCTTTTCGAAGCAGGTTTAATATACCTTTTTCGCCTGGAAGATGAGCTGCCCCAACTGCAAATAAAACTGATTGATTTTTCATGGCTGCTTCCATTGGTGCTATCCAGTTGGCATTTCTTCCGAATAAAAATAATTCGAGATAAGAACTTACACCTCCCTCCTCTTCCAGTGTCAGCTTTTCAATCTGATCAAGATCCTGGGACCGATAAATTTCGGCCATTCTGTTCGTAAAACTATCCTGTTTGGCCTCTTCATCGATTGTTTTCAACAATTCTTTAGCCTGTTCTGAATAAGGAATGCTGTCAAAAACACTGGCCTGAAATGCAATTGATTCCAATCCACTTATTAGCTTGCCTTCTTTTTTTGCCTGCCGCATTATCAATTCTTCCATGCCAGTTTTGGAGGTGCAGGGCATTTTAGACTCACTTAACATAGCAGCTACAAAATAGGGTTTGAAGCGCTCCATCATACTCAGTGGTAAAACCGTTTTATTATTTGAAAAGTACTCCTTAACACGCTGGTACTCATCTGGACTTAGAAGATCAGCAATTTTTTTATCATCCTTCATTCTGATATACTTAAAAACTCCCAGCATTTCTCCGGGGTTGTCCATATCAATTTCGAAAAACACCTGTTCAGACTTACTGATGGCTGCTACAAGACTATCACTCATCATTTCTTCTGCAGCACACAAAACGTGCATGGTGCCAAAAATATAAGAGGATTTAGGAAGACCTTTTCCATTTATTTCCCATAACAACGTTTTAGGCTGCTGGGCAGCGAGTTGAAAACATTGAATAAAAAGGCTTAAAACGATAAGTGTTAAACGATAGTTCATGAATCAATTGATATTACGGGGACAATCGAGTTGGCGCCCCATGGATTTACCACGGTAACCACCTGCTCTTCCGCCACCCAGCCGGAAATTTACTGTGATTCCCTGAAAATAATACCAATCTTTAAACTCAGGTCCTCCACGTGTACCTCCGGTAGGATAATTCAGATTACCATCTTTCAATTCATCACCCCGGTAGGCAAGATCCACTGCGAGTTGGCCTCTACCTGCAAGCAGGATAGCAGGGTCCACATAATTGGTACTAACATCATCCAGATAATCAGTAAATGTCTTACGCATTCCTATTTCATAGCCGAGCGTAATCTGATCATTTAGCCGTAATTGAATACCTCCTCCGAAAGGGATGGTTAACTGTACTCTGCTATACATAGCCCGATCAGGGAATGCAGTCAGTCCCTGCCCTTCCGTACCAAGTGGCTGCAGGTAAAACTTATTTCCAAGGGTATCGTGTGTATATGGATCAAATCCAAACACACCTAATCCGGCTACCAGGTAGGGCGTCCATCTTTTTTCTTCAAGATCCAAAATACGGTACATAAATTGAACATTTCCTTCCAGAATCTGAGATTTAAAACTCAGGTTCCGTGCCCTTAAGCCCGCATCTTTGTTAAAACGATCATCCCCACTGATCCTTCCGTAATTGGCCATTCCACGCACCGCAAAATGTTTGTTAATATCATACTGAACACCAATTCCAATAGCTATCTGTGCCTGTTGGGTTGTAAATCTGCGGTCCTGTAAATCTCCCTGATAATTTGCAACACCACCAAAACCAGTTAAATGCCAGCCCTGTGCCATAAGGGATACAGGGAAAAATGCTAATAAGCCAAAAAGAATTGTACGCATAAAGCAGGTTGTATAAAGTAAATTAGCAAGTTTTAAGCCAAGCTCTTAGCGTTAAAACACCCATACTTAGTATATCAGGTGGCAACAGATTTTTACAGATACTAAAAACGTGGATTTTTTCACAAAATTCCTAATCGTTTATACTTATCTGTTAATAAAAAAAGTCCCTATTGGGACTTCTTTTATTAACAAGGCGAAATTATTTAATACCCTAAAATCTTCAGCATACTTTGCGCTGATTGTTCTTTGGCATAAACCCAATCGACCAGTTTACCGTTTTTATCGTGCCCTACAATTATATGTTTGGGTGATGGAATCATGCAATGTTTAATCCCCCCATACCCACTAATCTGATCCTGGTATGCACCTGTATGAAAGAAGCCCAGATAAAGAGGTTCACCAACACCAGCTTTAGGCAGGAAAACCTCATTGATATGTTCTTCGGAGTCGTAATAATCATGACTATCGCAGGTAATACCACCGAGTACAACCCGTTGGTATTCTTCATCCCATTTATTTATTGGCAAAAGTAAAAACCGTTCGCCAATGCCCCATGTATCAGGAAGGGTTGTAATAAAAGAGGAGTCAATCATATACCAGATTTCACGATCGTTCTGGGTTTTCTGTGCAATAACAGAATAAATATGCGCCATACTCTCTCCTACCGTATAACTTCCAAATTCAGTATAAATATTTGGCATTGGAACCTTTGCCTTTTTACAGGCAACCTTGATATTGCTAACGATTTCATTGATCATGAACTGGTAATCATAATCAAAACCAAGAGAATGTTTGATAGGGAATCCTCCACCAATATTTATGCTATCCAACTCCGGGCAGATTTTTTTCAACTGGCAATAAAGGTTGATCACTTTATTTAATTCTGACCAGTAATAAATATCGTCCTTAATACCTTTATTCAGGAAGATATGCAACATCTTCAACTGAAATTTATTTTCATAACCTTCGATCTGGTCTACATAAAATTCCAGAATATCTTTTGCTCTGATACCCAAACGGGAGGTATAAAAGGGAAAATTTGGTTCTTCTTCAGCAGCTACCCGGATCCCCAGTTTAAAAGGTGCACGAACTGATTTACGATAATCATCCAATTCATTCACATTATCCAGAACCGGAATTACGTTTTTAAATCCGCTGTTGATCAATCCGGCTATGCGTTTGGTATAGGTTTTTTGTTTAAACCCATTACAGATGATAAAAGTCTCTTTATTGATTTTCTTTTTTGCGTAGAGTTTTTTAATAATATCGATATCATACGCATAAGATGTTTCGAGATGGATATTATGCTTTAAAGCTTCTTCCACTACAAAGGAAAAATGTGAGCTTTTTGTGCAATAACAATAAAAATACTCCCCTTCATATTTATGCTTTTTGAAAGCATTTGCAAACATTTGTTTGGCTTTATTGATCTGCATACCAATTTTTGGTAAATAGGACAATTTTAAGGGAGTGCCATATTTATCGATTAGTGCTTTCAAATTGAGGCCATTGAATTGGAGGTAATCGTCTTTTACCTCGAAACCTTCCTGGGGAAAATTGAAGGTTTGGTCTACCAGGTCAAAGTAGGTATTGTTCATCTAGCGGAAAACGTGATTAATTGGGTGAATCATATAAGCTACAAACCTATAAGAAAATCATGAATTAAATGCAAATAAAAAACCGGCTTCCTGGAAGAAGCCGGTTAAATTTTTCGGATGCATTTCTTGCAAATTATTTTACGGAAGCAACCAGGGCTTTAAAAGACTCCGGGTTGTTCATAGCCAGGTCAGCTAGTACTTTGCGATCCAGCGTAATCCCTTTCTCATTCAGTTTATGAATGAAAACGGAATAAGTCAGACCTTCTTCGCGTACTGCTGCATTGATACGGGCAATCCAAAGTGCACGGTATTCGCGCTTCTTTAGTTTACGACCAACATAACTGTAGGTCATCCCTTTTTCAACCAGGTTTTTGGCTACTGTATATACATTCTTACGTTTACCGTAATATCCTTTTGCTTGATCAAGGATTCTTTTTCTGCGAGCTCTTGAAGCTACTGCGTTTACTGAACGAGGCATATGCTAATGAGTTTAAATTTGGTGGTTAAATAAGCTTATTTAAGACCCAGCAGGCGTTGAACAAAGAACATATTGGAATCTGCTACTACGCCGGCTTTGCGCATACCTCTTTTACGTTTGGTCGATTTTTTGGTCAGAATGTGACGCTTAAATGATTTCTGATGCGTAATTTTTCCTGATGCTGTCACCTTGAAACGCTTTTTTGCGCTTGAATTGGTTTTTACCTTTGGCATTCTTATAACTTAACTAAGTTACGCCCTGCTGGCGCCCCACACCGGTGGAGACTTATGGAGCCATTTGGGCAATACCATCATGTTGCCATGATGCCCCTAAGGGAGCGCAAAGGTAGGTCAGTTTCCGGAAATAACCAACCTTACTGTCTTTTTTTGTTTACCGGTACTTACCCCTACTACATAAACACCGGCCGGAAGGCCCCTTGTTAAGGGGGCGAGACTCATCCAGTGTTGGCCAACTCCAACAGTTACTGCGGAGTTGGCGAGTCGTTTACCTCCGATATCCGTCAATTCCAGATGCAAACGGGCACCATCCAACCTGTTCAGTTGAAGCTTAATCTGATCTCCTCTACCAGGATTTGGATAAATCTGCACATTCAACTCCTTTTCAAATTGAACCACCCGAATGGCGGAATACCGTATGGTCCCATTAGAACCAACCAGTTTTAAACGGTAAAAATAGGTACCGGGAGCAATTATATCGGTATCTGAATAAACAGCAGACAATTCAGAAGTCGGAGTAATAACATTTCTTAAAATTGGCAGAAAGCCTCTATCAGAAGAAGTTGATCGCTCCAGCTCAGCCAGTTCAATACCCTGCCAGGAGACCACAGACCAATTCAAATTAACGGCATTTTCATTATCAGATCGAACTGCATTAAAATCCAATGGAGAAAGTGTTGTATTTCTACCCAAGTAAAATTCACCGTAAAATGTAGTTGGTAGCTCCACGAAATATCCTTTATCGTAAGGAATCAGGTCGAATCCCGAAGGGTCCCAAACTGTTTCGTACCCGGAAACATTATCCGATAGACGATTATTAAGCGTAGCTGGCGGACCTCCATAACGAAATATAGAAAGATCATAAGCGCTCAATTTTTGGGAACAGGTGTCACAAGGATGCGCATCCAACCAGTTCTGAATTTTTTCATCTGGCAGATAAAAACGAGCTATTCCTTTCTTTACACCAGCCTGTCCGCTACTATTCAGGGTCCAGTTAAGTGGCAAGACTTCATTTCCCGAAAAATCTAAGGTTCCTTCCGTTTGAGAATAGGTTATACTAATTGGTCCTTCCTCGTTATTTTCGCATTTTAGTTCTGCCAACAGTTGTCCGGATGCCAAAACAGGACTAAAATTGGAGCTTCCAACCCGGATGTTTTGTACCGGGTGACTATTCCCCATAAATAATGGATAAACTCTGTTATATAAATGAAAATCATCCAATAAGAATCCGCCTGGTAATCTGGGCATAACATTTGAAGTATCATTTCTTGCCAGGGATAACAACCTGAATTGAATGGTCGAAATGCCTTCCGGAAGTTTGGAACTGATAACTCTCCAGCGATCAAATCCAGGTTGATCACAACCTAACCATGCAGACCGATCAGGATTATTGTACCAGTTAACTTGATCCGACTGAGCAATAAGCGGGATCCAGATTTTTCCAGTATCTATTGAATATTCAAGAAAAACAGAATCCTTGCTTTCGCATAATTGTTTATTTACCGACGCTGAGATATACGGTTGTTTCATGCCATTCAGATCAAAAAGCGGACTTAGGAGGTAGCCTGAAGGAACAATAAAACCAATTCCTTGTGTAGAAGCAATCCATTGAGTACCCCAAAAAGAATTACCGTTTGCTGGTTTAAAAGGCGCGATTGATTCCGACAGGTTAGAAGAATGTTCATAAAGGAAGGTTGAGCCCCATCCCGCTTTACCGGATTCGAATCCCTCCCTATATGGAAAACTGTTTATTTTTTTTACATAAGTCAAAGCTGCTACCAAACTATCATCAGATAGATTCAGATCGCCTACAGTATGAACCCAGGCTTTAACCAGAGCCACAGCATTTGGCCAGTCATTGACATCTACGGTGAACCCTAAGATGGCTGTATCTCCGGCCGGAATGGAAGGTAGCTCGAGGTATTGAAGATTGCCATCAGGTGGTTGAATGGAAAACTGTACGGCGGCACTAGAAACCTGTTTGTTATTTCTTGCCCATAATCGGAACTGTAGCGAATCACCATCGGTTGTAAATTGTTTTTGGTAGGTTAGATAAATCAGACTTATATCTTCCTCTGCCTTAAAAAAACGAAGCTGACGAAATACATTGAGTATGTTTTGATAACTACTATGAACAATTCGGAATCTTATCTGAAAACTTGAGCTGAATTCCTGTCCAGCATTCGCAAGCAGATTACTAATATTCAGGAAATCAATTTTGGGCTGTTGTGTAAAGGGATCAAGTAACGCTACACCAATCCAGGAGGAAGTATCATTACCGCGAATAAAACAATCCATTTTGACTTGTGAAAAATCGGGGATATCCAGTGACATTCGGATATCATCCATCACATTATAGTTCGTAAAATTATAATTACCAATTAGTTGAATTGATTGGCCTTCTATTTTACTAGTGATAAAAATGCCGTCTGAATTGCGTGCTTCCAGGTTTATTGCGGGTGAGTTAAGTTGGGCATCCCATGCTGGCAGCCCGGCAAGGCCGGAATAACCAGGAATCTTGTAAATGGTATCCTTTAATTGTTGTAAAGATTCTGTAAATGGCAACTCAACCGGATCCGACTGAAGATACCGCCAAAAAATGGCGGCGCTGTCATTAGATGGATCCGGATCATTTCGCTTAAAAATTGCAAGTTGATAATAAGCAGATTCACCTGGAATACCAGTTGGACGAAGACGGGTAACCCAATTGTACGTTTGTCCGCTTACCCAGGTTCTAACAAGTGTGTCTTGCCCTATTTCGTTGTTATTTTTTAGCAGCTTCAAATACACTGTATCCGAGATACTGGTTGTCCCTTCGTTTCTAACCTGTACGGTAAAGGGAGCAATTGAATCAATTACAGAGGGATTTCGGCTAACAAGAAACGAATCCGAGACAGCAATTGATAAATCTTCATTTAAGCCGGAAGTACTACATATTACTGGCCGGGTAAGAATTCTCTTTGCAATAGAGCGTTCTCCAATTTTTTGATTAAGTATTGGTTGTAGGCTCACCCAATATGGCTTTCCTGTTTTTAGACCCTGGATTTTGTACACCGAATCGGAACTGAAAGCGATTGTTTCCATTTCAGTTCCATTGTACAGAAGAATGGCTATTGAATCAAGATTGGAGGGTTTTTTCCATTCAACTGTAATAGATGATTCGCATTCACTTGAAACCGTAAAGTTCATTTCAGGTAAAACACTGAAAGGCGCAGAAATCCGTTCCTGGCCAGATCCGGGATGGGTGATTTTCAACAAAACATTTGAATTGGTAAATCCGGGTAAGGTCCAATTTTTACGGCCAATTTCGGTAGCAGAACCTGGTATTTCATTCCAGTTAAGTCCACCATTGGTAGAATAAAAAAAGCCAAATTCATCAGATTCGTGCGTTGGATAACGCCATTGAATTATACGTCGCTGGCCATGTTTAAAAAGTTCACCACCTGCAGGTTGAATCAATTCAAAGTTGATATCTTCCCAGTTATATACTACTTTAAAGGACTGGGAACCAAATGGAAGCTCAAACCCTTTTATTCTGATTTGGTAACGACCGGGTAAGGCACGATCAATAACTACCTGTTCAATATTATTCAGGTGATCTTTTCCTCTTGTAGCCTGGTTTAAGACTCCGGCTGCACTGGTATCCAATACAAATGGTTCATAAACTGACCCATCTGGCAACTGCACTGTTAAATCCAGGTCATTCACAAGTGCTTTTGAAGAATAATAGGAGGCTGGCAGATCGTGCCAATAGAGAAGAATTTTGAAATCCGCCACTTCTTCTTCAAGGTTAATTTCAAAAACCTGGTCTTCCTGGTGCTCTATCGTACCTGAAAACCAGCTTTTTTTATTCAGGGTTTCTACCGCTTTTTTAATATTCAACCAGCCAAATCCATTTGCAAAATCAACATACCGGGTTCCGATGTCAGTTGCAGTATTGCAAACCAGTGCTTTCATTAAAGCGCCATCCGGATCATTGGCATTATTCAATTGTCTGTATCTTTCATAAAGAAGAGCAAGTGCACCGCTGACCTGAGGACTGGACATACTTGTTCCGTCCAGTCTTCCGTAGCCATTGTTGGTACCAGTTGAAAGAACATTCGTACTAATTGCTACAATTTCTGGTTTTACCCTACCATCAAGTGTTGGTCCTTTAGAATAAACTGAAGTGGAACCACTTTCATTGGTGCCACCAACAGTTATAACATTTTTTGCTGCCTGGAATGCATTGTCAATTGTCCGGTAACTAACCGGATAATTACCACAGGTAAGTGTTCCGGTATTTCCTGCAGCAAAAACATGCATTAGGTGAGGCATATCCAGTAATTGCTGGTCGGCCTGACCGCAAAAGCCGGAATACTGACCGGAATAGGGCAAACAGAAACTACCGGCGCCATACGAATTATTGGTTATAACCATACGCTTTTGGTTATAAAGTGCAGGCGTTTGGAAAATTATATTATTAAAATATTCCACTTCCAGCCTAGCATCGTATGCAAATCCACGCATGATTGGGTTTACATGGCCTTTCCCGGCCAATGTGCCGGCAACATGTGTTGCATGAAAGCTGCCGTTATAAAGTTGGCCATCTTCATAATAATTGTGATCGATGTGGTAAATTCTACCTGCATCCCCTATACCAACGGTAATTCCTTTACCAGTTAAACCGGGTGTTGAGGCATTTCCCTGGTGAATCAGATTACCAAAATGTGATTCCGTTCCAATTATATTTAAAGCGAAAAGTTCAGGTACCGGCATGGCATATAGAACAAAAGGCTGGGTCAGTAATTCTTCAAGCGAAGCTTCGCTTAGCCTGATTTCCAGCATTCTGTTATAAAGTATTTTAAAATCGGCTGATAATGGAGCATCTTTCCCCAACAAGTTCTGGATTTTCTGTAAGGCAGATACAGAATCCATTCCAGGTGCCAGCCATACATGAAATTTTCTATTATTTTTTTCAGATGCTGCTTGTACTTTTCTGACTGAATAAATTTCTTTTTCTTGTTTAATTGAAGATGGTGGCTCAAAAACTCCTATTATCCCCAATGATTTCAGTTCTATATCTGTAAGTGGATTAGCTACTGTTGCCAGATAAACATTGGATGGAATATATTCATGTAACGCTATCCCTTTGGCGGATAAGTGTTTTTTTTCAACCGGACCAGGTATCTGGCGAAATTTCAGAAAAAAAACTTGTCTATTATTCCCAATACCTGTCTTTCCCAGACGAAAAGGTACAGGAGATAACATGGCAAAACGTTGATTTGCAGTAGGCTCCTTAAAAAGTACGGGTCGGGTACCTCCGGCCGGGGTTTGCGCCTGTCCAATTGCATTGAAGGATAAAACAGTCAGCAAAACCCTGACAAACAGCAGGGGTTTAGGCATAAAAAAGATATCTACTTAAATATAACTAAGAAATGGGCAATTTTCTTGTTTGTTTAATTGAATTTAATGACAAAAGCCCGCAATCGCGGGCTTTTGTCTTATTTTTTGAGTTTGTTATTCTCCACCTTCTTTTTTCTTCTTCTGGCTCTTCGGTGCCCATATGGCGAGCATTCGCTTGCCCTCCATTTTAGGCATTCCTTCCAAAACACCAAATTCGGATAGGCGTTCTGCGAATTTCAGCAGGAGTAATTCTCCCCGATCTTTGAATTGTATAGCACGACCACGAAACTGAACATAGGCTTTTACCTTATTACCTTCCTTCAAAAATTCTTCCGCGTGTTTTGCCTTGAAATTAAAGTCATGGTCGTCCGTATTCGGCGTAAAACGAATTTCCTTTACCTCACTTTGCTTGGCTTTCGCCTTCATTTCCTTTTCTTTCTTCTTCTTTTCGTAAAGGAATTTATTATAGTCAATAATCCGACAAACCGGAGGATCTGCGTTCGGAGATATTTCGACCAGATCTAATCCCTGGTCTTGCGCCATTCGTTGTGCTTCCTGGATGGAATACACACCAACTTCTACATTCTCCCCAACCAATCGAACCTGCGGTACGCGAATCATCTGGTTGGTTCTGTGTTCCTGTTGCTGTTCTTTTTTGAACCTCGGATTGAAAGCCCCCCTCGGAGGCCTGGGTGGAAATGCCATTTAGTTATTTTGATTAAACAATTTACGTCCCGAAATTAATCCATTTTTTAATCTCCACTGCTACGTTCCTTAATTTCCCGTGAAAGAACGGTAACAAATTCCTGTACAGGCATGGTTCCGGCATCCCCTTTACCTTGTCTGCGGATGGCAACCAGGCCTTCATTTACCTCTTTTTCACCTAAAACCAACATATAAGGAACCCGTTGCAGCTCAGTATCCCGGATCTTTTTACCAATTTTCTCATTCCGGTCATCAATGGAAACCCGAACCCCTGCCGCTTTCAACTGCTTTTTTACAGACTGGGCATAATCCATGAACTTATCACTTATTGGGAGAATTTTTACCTGTTGCGGACTTAACCAGAGTGGTAATTTGCCGGCATAATGCTCCAGCAGAAAACCAATAAACCGTTCATGGGTACCCAATGGTGCCCGATGAATAATCAGGGGCGTATCATGATTATTATCAGCCGTTGTATAACTTAATTTAAATGACCTTCCCTGTGAAAAATCTACCTGATTGGTAGCCAACGTGAATTCCCGTCCGATCACACTATAAATCTGAACATCGATTTTTGGCCCATAAAACGCAGCTTCATCCTGCACTTCAACAAAGGGGATATTAGAATCAATAAGTACCTGACGTACCATTGTTTCGGTTTCTTTCCAGAGTTCTGGTTCATCAACATATTTTTTCCCTAGTTTTTCAGGAGAATGAAGACTGAGCCTCATTACATATTTTTCAATCCCAAAAATCTTAAAGTACTTAAGGTACATTTCATTGACTGCCCGGAATTCCTGCTCAAATTGTTCCTTTGTGCAATAGATATGGGCATCATTCATATGCAGGCACCGTACCCGCATCAAGCCGAATAATTCTCCGCTCTGCTCATATCTGTAAACAGTGCCGTACTCGGCAATGCGATAAGGCAAATCGCGGTAACTCTTTGGCTCCGCCGCAAAAATCTTGTGATGATGCGGGCAATTCATTGCTCTCAGGTAGTACTTCTCCCCTTCCAATTCCATTGGGGGGTACATGCTATCCGCATAATATGGCAGATGCCCGCTGGTGAGATACATACTTTCTTTGGCTATATGAGGGGTAACCACCCGGTGATAACCGGCTTCTTCTTCCGTTTCTTTTGCCAGTTTTTCAAGCTCTTCAATAATGATGGTGCCGTTGGGCATCCACATAATAAGCCCCTGGCCTACATCATCGTCCATGGTATAGATGCTGAGTTCTTTCCCCAGTTTACGGTGATCCCTTTTTTTGGCTTCTTCCAAAAGTGCCAGGTATTCATCCAGTTCCTTCTGACTTGGAAAGCTCACCCCATAAACCCGGGTAAGCATCTTATTTTTCTCATCTCCTTTCCAATAGGCACCAGCAATATTGGTTAGTTTGATTGCTTTTATAAAACCTGTATGGGGAATATGCGGACCGCGACAGAGATCTGTGAATGCGCCCTGGGAATAAAAGGTAATTTCTCCATCCTGAAGATTTTGGAGGAGATCAAGCTTGTATTCATCCCCCTTTTCCTCAAAGTAGGCAATCGCATCCGCTTTGGGAACTTCTTTTCGGATAAAGGGATTGTTTTGTTTCGCGAGCTGTGCCATTTTGGTTTCAATTGCTCGAAGATCTTCTTCATGCAGACTTTGTCCGCCTAAATCAATATCATAATAAAATCCATTATCAACAGGCGGCCCTACCCAGAATTTTACTCCGGGAAAACGGTCTTCAATTGCTTCCGCCATCAGGTGTGCGGTGGAGTGCCAGAATGTACTTTTAGCATCTTTTTCATCCCAGGCCAGGAATTTTATAGTTGCATCGTCATAAATGGGACGATTAAGGTCCCAAACCTGACCGTTGACTGAAGCGGCCAGAATTTTACGCGCCAATCCTTCACTGATAGACTTGGCAATGTCGAGGGAGGATGTTCCAGGTGCATATTCACGCTGAGCTCCATCCGGAAAACTAATCTTGATCATTTTAAGTTCACTGTTTTTAACTTCGCAACTCCTACGAACGAGTTGGAAGGAGGGCAAAATTAACGAACTCTTGCCATAATAACTGGTTGAGTGGTATATTATTACGGTGTCTTTTTTCTTAAATTGAATGACTAACAGGACTACATGAGGCTAATTTTTACACTTTTTCTGGGAGTCGCCGCACAATGGGTGACTGCACAGGACATTACTGGGATCTGGCGGGGACATTTTCGTCAGAACAACCGATCTCTTCAGTTGCTGAATCTGGAAGACCGTTATAGGTTTGAAGTGCAGCTTGCTCAGGAAGGCAAAAATTTCAAGGCGGTAACATATTCCTATAAAACCACGGAATTTTATGGAAAGGCCGATGCAAAGGGATCGATTCATACTGGAACAAAAAAAGTATATCTGGAAGAATTGAAGATTGTTGATGTTCGCATGCAGTTGGGGAATGATGCCTGTATAATGACTTGCTTCCTTCAGTACACAAAAAATGGGAATGAAGAATTTATGGAAGGCACTTATGTGAGTATGAACACCAGAGATTCATCTGATTGCGGACGTGGAACCATTTTTCTTAGGAAAGTGCCTACTTCCGATTTTTATAAGGAACCCTTTTTAACCGAACGGGAAAAAAAATCGAAAGGGGAGGAAAATATTCGAATTAATGAAGCTCCCCCGGTAGCGAAAACCAGTCCCCAGAAGCCACCGGTTAGCTCGCCAAAACCTGTTCAGCCTCCGGCAAAACCCAAACCGCCAGTTGTAAAAGATCCTTCTCCGGCACCTTCAAAACTGCCAGAACCTGATATTGAATCACGTAAACCTCTAACGCCGGTTGTAGTTCCTCCTGCTTTGAAAGAAAGACAAAATGAGGTAGTAAAAACTTTCACTGTAAACACGAGGCAGATATCCATCAACTTATATGATAATGGAACCATTGATAAAGACACTGTTTCCGTATACCTGAATAACAGGCTGGTAGTATCTAAAAAAATGCTCTCACTATCGCCAATAACGGTAAATATTGATCTGGAAGAAGAGAATGATTATGTTGAACTGGTTATGGTTGCAGACAATCTTGGTGAAATACCACCAAACACTTCTTTGATGATTGTAAAAGCCGGAAATAAACAATATGAAGTAAGGATTACCTCAACTGAGCAGAAGAATGCCATGGTAGTTTTTAAATTCCAACGGGAATGAAAGCCGTGTTATTAGTGCTTTGTTCGTTTCTTCAGCTGCTTGCAATCAGTCAGGATCTGAGCGGAATCTGGCGTGGATCGCTTACCCAGGAACCGGGTGGTTGTTTCCCGGTTTATAAACTTGAAATTCAGCTTATAATCGCAGGAACAACTATTGAGGGATATGCGTTTGATTATTATGATAAGACGCGTTATGTAAAGCATCATTTCAGGGGAAGCTATGATGAACTGCAAAAAAAAATGCTGATTCGGGAAAATCAGATACTTGATGTTCAAATTCCGCATGATTGCGTTGTATGTACAAAAACCTATGAGCTCAGTTTTACCAAAGAAGCAGATCGAGATGCATTAACAGGCACCTGGACAGGAGTTGAAGCAGAAAGCAAGCGTGTTTGTCCGGCAGGAAAAATTACACTATACAGGGAAAACTTGCCTGATTTTCCAACACCATTAACCGATACAACCCAACTGGCAAACCAACAGGGGTTGTTGAAACTGAAGCAGCGAACCACTGAAATAGTTCAGACATTGGTTTTAGATAGTCCCACAATTAAAATTGATTTGTATGACAATGCAGAGATAGATAATGATACCGTTAGCATTTACTTGAATAATCAACTGCTCTTGCATCAGCAAAGACTTACGAATCATGCACTAAGTGTCACAGTAAATGCCATAGTAGGAAAAGATTATGAACTGATAATGTATGCAGATAATTTAGGAAGTATTCCACCTAATACAGCATTAATGACAATAAGTTCCGGGCGCGATAAATATGAAGTCAGACTTTCCGCATCCGACAAAAAAAATGCAGCAATTCGATTTAGAGTTCGAAAAAAATAATATTCAACAATTAATGGAAGCAATAAAAACAAGTATCAGGTCCTTTTTGTTTTTTTTAGTTTTTCTTCTGTGTAATAAACTTATTTTTTTTTATATAAATAATACATCATTTCGCTTAGATCAGACCGCTGATATATACTCCATTCTAATTGGCAGTTTTTATTATGATTTTAGCATTCTCTTCCTGTTATGGGTGCTGAATTGGATAAACCTTATTGTGCAAAGCATTACAGGAAGAATCAGCCTAATCAACAAATTTTTATATGTTCTGTTATTAATTTGTTTATTCCTTTATACTGTTCTAAATATTTCAGGAGCATTGTACTATAGGTACAATTTTGAATTACCATCAAACCGGACAGTTGAAATCATGTGGGAAAACAGGCATTTCATTGGTACTTATCTGAGGTATTATTGGGGTTATATTGCGGGAACAGCAATTGCGTTTGCAGCAATAATTTATTTAATACAAAAGAAAAAAGCAATAGGAAATACCAATTTCAAGTTACATTCATCCAATAACAGAAGTCTATTTTTAATGTTTTCCCTAATGCTCTCGATAGGATTTTTATGCATACGGGAGAACATTGGAAATGGATGGATTTCACCAAATAGCTCATTTCGTTTTGTAAAACCAAAATATTATAATTTAATAGTTAACCCTTTGTTTAACCTGGGATACTCTTACCTGAAAAATATCAACACCACTGACCCGTTTATTGATTTAATGGAAAAAAAGCTGGATCCAATCCCCGATAAAAAGATTCAAAAAGAAAATACCAAAAGCTTTCATTTCGGGCAATTTAAAGGGAAAAATATTATTATTATTATTATTGAAAGTGCTTCAGCTGAAAATTTTACCAATTCCTCTCCAAGTAAGTTTGAAATGCCTTTTTTTGATTCTTTAAAAAAACATAGTCTATACTTTTCCAATGCATATGCCAATGGATATTTATCAAGTGAAGGAGTAAAAGCAATCTATCTTGGAGTCGGAAATCACATTACTGAAAAGCGAATTAAACATCCCTATATAAAAGACCGTACATATTTGGGCAATTTTTTATCAACAATAAATTATTCAAGTAGTTTTTTTTATAGCAATGATACCTATGCTGCTGACTATTGGAAAGCAGTTGGCTATTCAGGTGTAACAGACTATTACAATTCGTCAACTTTAAAAAGCGACTTTAAAAAAGCAAAGGATACCGAACTACCTGATCATCTTTTTTTTCCGCTGGTTGCTAATAAAATGAAGAAGTTCAAAGAACCTTTTATTTCAGGGATCGCAAATGTTTCTACGCATAATCCTTATGACAGATTTCCAGGGTATGAAAGTTATAAGAAGAAATATTCAACCTATTCTCAGGCTGCCTCTATGAAATACCTGGATGAAGTATTAGAAAACTTTTTTAATACAATTCAAAAAAATACATGGTTTCAAAATACCATTTTTCTTTTTATCGGAGATCACTATTCCAGAGCCGAAGATTTATTAAACCGATCAGATTGGGGTTTACTTCAAATACCGATAATGATATACGAACCATCAGGGAAGCTGGTTGGAAATCCAATATATCCTGTACAGCAGACAGATATTCCTGCAACGATCCTTGACTTGTTAGGAATAATTGACCCGAATCCAAGTGCAAATCAATCTATGCTAATTGAGGATCCGGCAGATAGGCAAATATTAACAAGAAAAGGAAACTTGCTGCTTTATGCGAATGATTCATTATTTCTTTCGTATGATATGCTTAAATCTAAGCCGGCAGGATGCTGGAATTATCGAAAAGATCCAAAACTGGAACGGGAGTTGGATACGCCGGAATTTCTATTAAAACAGTTTTATAAGTACCTGGCAAAAGTAAAACTACAATTCAGAGCTGTTGAATAGTGTTAGACACATTTACAATTTTTTTGTAATTCCAATAAATAAGGAATCAGCAATAAAAGCAAGGTGATCTTTAAATTTTTCCTGATCATTACCAAGAAAAAGGCGAGAGCCTATGGCCTTTAAGGATACATTTATTGCTTTGGCCCATATATCGATTTCTTCATGAGAAAGTTCCCTGATTTCACTCCTCCGGATACCATATAATACAAGTTCCTTCAAAAAAACTTCCATATAAGCATTTCTCTTTTCCGTAATATTCATAATGAGAAATGGATTTTCCATCACTTCAGCCTTAAAAACGGAATATTCCTGTTTATTCAAAATCAGATGTGTAAACAGAGAAACTACAAATGCCCGGAATCGATCCTGGACAGATTCCTCCTTATTCATTATTTCTACTGCAATGCGGTGCTGTTGGTCCATATCCTCCAGCGCCATCGCTTCAAATATTTCCTCTTTGGTCTTAAAATAATAATAAAGTGAACTCTTAGACTTACCGATCTTTTTTGCAATATCCTCCATGGTGGTCTTCTTAAAACCAAAATGAATGAATAATTCACGTGCACCGGTTAGAATCTCCTTCCGGACCGGATCCACGCTGGCAACTTCCTCGTTTAGACTATTTGACATTTTGAGTCGATTTTTGAAACAATTCAAATTTACTACAATTCTATCCCATATTTCAAACATGGGAATATTTACACAACATGAAGTTTGGACGTTTCTAAAGTATCCAACGTATATTATTGATAATTAATTAATTGTAGAACAAGATCTTAAACCTGTACAGATACAGACTGGGACAAGGTCATTTCTTTCACAATTCCTTAACAATACTATTTCGACCATTTTATCGTTTTAGTCGAATATTCAATCTATTTTTGACCCACTAACCAAATTAGTCGAATATTCATGGAGCAGACTATTTTAGATTCAGTCCACCAGATTTTTACCTCCCAACGCATCAGCCGTTATACAATGGATGATTTATCCGCCCAGTTGGGAATCTCCAAGAAAACCCTGTACAGATTCTATCCCAGCCGGCAGGAATTGGTAGACCAGGTATGTAAAAGGGTAGCGGATGAATACGAATCAGCCATGCTTCTTTGGGATGCAGAGGGTATAAGTAATCTCAAAAAAATATTGGGACTTATTTCCAATGTGGTGGTGTTCTGTAAGACAATCAGTCCGGACTTTTTTCTTGACCTGCAACGTCATTACCCAAATCAATACATCGAATTGAACCGGCAACTGGAGCAGACATTACAATCGAGAATCCGGAAGGTGTTGGAAGCAGGAATTCTGGAAGGTGTTTTTAGAAACAGCTTGCATCCTGCGCTCGTACTGAGTATCTGGCAACAACACCTGAAAAAAGATTTTGAATTCGCAGCACAATTGGTCAATGATTATTCCAAAGATGAAGTATTCCGACAGGCAGTTTATCTTTTTTTATATGGAATAATAGCACCTGCAGCAATTCCACAACTGGAATCTTATCTGCTTGAATACAATTTGAAATCATCTCTCCCACTCAACACTATTTAATAAGCATACAAGAATGAAGACAAGAAAACCCCGGATTTCCATCCTGTTCTTTGCCGGCCTTTTACTGGCCGGATCTGGAACGATGGCACAAACACCGGACAAACCATTAACCTTACCCAATGCTCTGCGCTATGCATTGGAACATCAGACGGATGTTCGCAAAGCCAAACTGGATCAGGAGAATGCGCAATACCAGATTGATGAAGTAAAATCCCGCGCTTTGCCTCAAATTACCGGTACAGCCGGATTAACGTATAATCCAATTCTGCAGTTAAGTGCCGTACCAGGAGATTTGGCCGGGCAACCCGGAACCACTCTGTTAATTCCATTCGGACAAAAATGGAATGCCAGTTCAGCCATCACTTTATCGCAAAATATTTTTGACAAATCTGTATTTACCGGTTTGAAAGCAGCTAAAACCACCAGGGAATATTATCAGGTATTGGGAAAACTGACTGATGAACAGGTTATTGAGCAGGTTGCCAATAATTATTATCAGCTACTGGTACAAAGACAAAAACTTGCTGTTGTAGACACCACCATTGCCAATTCTACAAGGGTATGGGAAGTAATTGATGGACTGTTTAAAAACGGACTGGCAAAAAAAATAGATGCAGACCGCACCAGAGTTAATATTTCCAATTTGCAGGCACAACGGCAACAATTATTAAATGCGGTACAGATTCAGGAAAACACCCTTAAGTTTTTCATGGGAATGGAAATCGCAGATACCATACATGTACCTGCAGCATCTTTTGATGAAATTCAGCCGAACGCTTCTTTAATTACGGAGACACCGGTTGTAACGAACATGACTGATTACCAGTTACTCAAAACGCAGGAAAAACTCCTTCATTTTCAAAAAGAAAGTGTGAAAGCAGCAGCATTTCCAACACTTAGCCTGAATGGCAATTATGGTTACCAGGGATTGGGTAATATATTTCCAATAGGAAAAGGACCTTCTCAAAATGTCAACTGGTTTGATTATGCAAATGTGGGAGTTACACTTCGCGTACCAATCTTTACCGGATTTGGAAACAGGGCAAGAATCCGTCAGGCTGATATTGAGGTGAAAAAAATTCAGGAAGATTTGAATAAGCAGGAATTATCACTCAACCTGGCGTATGAAAATGCAAAAGCCCAATTGGTTAATGCGCTCACTACTTTAAGAAATCAACAGGAAAATGTGGAGCTTGCAAAAGAAGTATATACGAACACAAAAAATAATTATGATCAGGGCTTAGCACCTCTCACAGATTTACTGGATGCTGAAAACTCCCTGACCACGGCACAAAATAATTATTCAACCGCCTTACTCGATTACCGGCTGGCTGAAATCCAGGTAATCAAAACACAAGGAAAACTCCCCACACTATTAAACTAATTGTTATGAATAAGTTTGTAAAAATCCTATTAACACTGGGCCTTATCGGAGGTGCCTTATTTGCAATTGTTGTCGTATTAAAGAAAAATAAAGCAGCTGCTGCTGCAAAAACTGAAATAGTTGCACAAACCAATAGTACCGTATCCGTTCGTGTTGAAACGGTAAAGAAATCCAGTCCGGAAATATCCGTTTTAGCCAATGGAAATTTTGAACCCTTTCAGGAATTGTCTTTTTCAGCAGAAAAAGCAGGCAGGGTGGTTAACGTGTTTGTAAAAGAAGGGGATTATGTAAAAAAAGGCCAGGTATTGGCAACCATTCGCGTAGATCAGTTAAATGTAGACCTGCAGACTGCTGAAGCAAATTTCCAGAATGCACAAACCGATCTGAATCGTTATGAAAACGCCTTTCGCACCGGAGGTGTTACCCAACAGCAGCTGGATCAGGCAAGATTAAATCTGGCCAACGCCAAATCGAGGGTACAACAATCAACCATCAATCTAGGGGACGCTACTATTCGGGCTACCATTAATGGCATTGTAAATACAAGAAAAATTGAACCAGGTTCTGTGGTTGCACCCGGTACAGCACTTTTTGATATTGTAAATATTTCACGCCTGAAACTGAAAGTAAATGTAAATGAAGCGCAGGTTGCACAACTATCCGTGGGGAAACCGGTAAAAATTAAAGCCAGCGTATTTCCCGATAAAACATTTTCCGGAAAAATAGCATTTATCGCAGCAAAAGCAGATGAAGCTCTTAATTTCCCAATTGAGATCGATGTTCTTTCAAATCCGGGAAATCAGTTAAAAGCAGGTATGTATGGTACGGCTGAATTCGACTTCCCTCAACAACGGGCAATTGTTTTAATTCCACGTGCTGCATTTGTAGGCAGCGTAAACAGCAATGAATTATTTGTGGTAAAAAATAACAAGGCTGAGCTTATCAAAGTTACCAGCGGACGCGTACTTGGTAATCAGGTTGAAATTCTGGAAGGTATTCAGGAAGGTGAACAGGTCATAACCAGTGGACAAATCAACCTGACTACCGGAACTGCCATTACAATTATACCTTAAAAAAGCTACATGAAACTTGCAGAATTATCCATAAAAAGACCCTCTCTGGTGATCGTGTTATTTACGATCCTTACACTGGGCGGTCTCTTCAGTTATACCCAGCTGGGTTATGAACTGATCCCGAAATTTGAAACCAATGCCATTACGGTTTCCACCATTTATCCGGGTGCTTCACCCAGTGAAGTGGAAAATACGGTAACAAAAAAAATTGAAGATGCCGTAGCATCATTGGAGAATATCAAAAAACTCGAATCCAAATCACTGGAAAATGTATCCCTTGTAACCATTACGCTCACCAGTAATGCGGATGCCGATTATGCATTGAATGATGCTCAACGGAAAATTAACGCAGTATTGAAGGATTTGCCGGAAGATGTAGATCCCCCTTCATTAACCAAATTTTCTCTGAGTGATTTACCCATCATGACCCTGGCAGCATCCGCCAAACTGGATGAATCCGAATTTTATGACCTGATCGATAAACGCATCAGTCCGGTTTTATCCAGGGTAAATGGTGTGGCACAGGTGAACCTGATAGGCGGACAGGAAAGAGAAATCCAGGTTAGTCTTGATCCTGTTAAAATCAAGGGATTCGGCCTATCTGTTCCTCAGGTACAACAGGCTATTCTGAGCTCCAATCTGGACTTCCCTACCGGTAATGTTCAAACGCGGGAACAAAGTATCCTGGTGCGCTTATCCGGTAAATACAAAACAGTAGATGAACTGCGTAACCTGGTGGTTTTATCAAATAATGGAATTCAGGTGCGGTTGGGAGATGTGGCCGATGTACAGGACAGTCAGAAAGAAGTAGAAAAAATCGCCCGTGTAAACCAGGAAAACGCAATTACCATCTCCATTATCAAACAATCCGATGCCAATGCGGTGGCGGTAAGTGAAGAAGTTCAAAAACAGATCCAGCGACTGGAACAGGATTATAGTTCATCTGAGCTACATCTCAAGATCGCGAACGATAGCACGGAATTTACCCTTGAAGCAGCTGATTCAGTAGTACATGATTTGTTGCTGGCAGTAGTGCTGGTTGCATTTGTGATGTTATTCTTTCTGCATAGTTTAAGAAATGCCCTGATCGTGATGGTATCCATCCCGGCCTCGCTAATTGCCACATTTATCGGTATGGCTTTGTTTGGATACACGCTAAACCTGATGAGTTTACTCGGACTTTCGCTGGTAGTTGGAATTCTTGTAGATGATGCGATTGTGGTATTGGAGAATATTTATCGCCATATGGAAATGGGTAAAAACCGGGTGCGTGCAGCAATGGATGGTACCAAAGAAATTGGGTTTACCGTAACCGCCATTACATTGGTAATTGTAGTGGTATTTCTTCCAATCGCATTAAGTACAGGATTGGTTTCGAATATCATCAAACAGTTTTGTGTAACGGTAATTATTTCAACTCTCTTATCCCTCCTCTCCTCCTTTACCATTGTACCCTGGTTATCTTCCCGATTTGGAAAACTGGAACATCTGACAGGCAAAACTATATTTGGGCGGATAATCCTTGGATTTGAAACCGGGCTTGATAAGTTTACCCACTGGATTTCCGGTATCCTTACCTGGAGTCTCCGTCATAAGCGTATAACCCTGGGTGTAGTACTGGTGCTCTTCTTCGGTTCTTTCTATATAGTAGGTGCAGGTTATGTAGGTTCGGAGTTTTTTGCGAAGAGTGACAGAGGTGAATTCCTGGTTCAATTGGAATTACCAAAAGATGCAGCGATTGAACAAACCAATCAGCTGACCCAAAAGGCAGAAGATTTTCTGAAAAATAAAGTGGAGATTATTGATCTGATTACCACCGTGGGACAAACAAGCGAAGGGCTTGGTGCTTCACAAAGTACGGCCTACAAGTCGGAGATCAAAGTAAAACTGGTGCCGAAGCAATTGCGGGCAGATGACAGTTATGTGTTTGCTGCCAAAGTTAAAAGGGAGTTGGAGCAAAAATTGGTAGGTGCAAAAATAAAAACCACACCAATTGGGATGTTGGGCACCGCCGACCAGGCACCACTGGCATTGGTAGTAACAGCTTCTGATCTGGATAGTGCGATGGTATTCGCCAATGAGGCACATGCTTTATTAAAGAAAATACCCGGTGCAACTGAAACCAAACTGACGGTTGAATCGGGTAATCCGGAAATCAATGTACAGGTTGATCGGGATAAGATGGCGGCATTGGGATTAAATATGCAAACTGTTGGTCTGACCATGCAAACTGCCTTTAATGGTAATACAGATGGCAAGTTCAGGGCAGGTGAATATGAATATGATATCAATATCCGGTATGGAAGTTTTTCCAGATCCACTATCCAGGATGTAAGTAATCTCGAATTTGTAAACAGTCAGGGACAAACGGTGAAACTTTCCCAATTTGCTACGGTAACAGAAACTTCCGGCCCAAGTCAGTTGGAACGGAGGGATAAAAGTCCGTCTGTAACAGTACAGGGACAAACAGTCGGGCGGCCAACAGGAACGGTGGCAACCGAATGGGAAGCAGCATTTTCACAAGTTAGAAAACCAACCGGAGTGAATTATCTCTGGGGTGGTGATATGGAAAACCAGAGTGAAGGATTTGGAACGCTGGGCATAGCCCTTTTGGCAGCAATACTTTTGGTTTACCTGGTAATGGTAACTCTCTATGATAGTTTTGTTTATCCTTTTGTAGTGTTGTTCTCTGTTCCGTTGTCTTTTATCGGTGCCTTCCTTGCTTTGGGACTCACCAACAATTCACTGAACATCTTTACCATTCTGGGGATCATTATGCTAATTGGATTGGTATGTAAGAATGCGATTATGATAGTGGACTTTGCCAATCACCGGAAAGCGGAAGGAGAATCAACCTTCCAGGCATTGGTACAGGCTAACCACGCCAGGTTGCGTCCGATTCTGATGACAACCATTGCCATGGTATTTGGAATGCTGCCCATCGCACTTGCTTCTGGTCCGGGTGCAGAATGGAAAAACGGGCTGGCTTGGGTAATCATTGGCGGATTGGTAAGTTCACTGTTTCTGACCCTTGTAATTGTACCGGTGATTTATGCCATTTTTGATGGCTGGCTGGATAAAGCTAAAAACAAAAAGAAAGGACAAAAAACAATCGATGAATTAATTGTGGAAGACTATGAACCGTCTCCCACACAGGATGGATTTACACCTGCGCATGTGGTTTAAAAACCATAATGAAAGGAAAACATGTGGAAGCAGTCATTCATTGGCTGCTTCCATTTTTTTTACGTGTGTTTCTTTTATCAATACAATTAATGCTGCCAATATTGGAGAAGCTAATAATAAGCCGAGTGCACCTGCAACAGTACCCAATAATACCTGCCAGAATAAAGCCAGTACCGGTGGCAATTCCACCATTTTCTTCTCAATCATGGGGGTGATGAAATAACTTTCAACAATTTGTATAGAGAAATACAGGATGGTAATATATAGAGCCATTTGCGAGCTTTCCAGTAGTCCAACCAACACGGCCGGTACCAATGCAAGGTAGGGTCCGATATAGGGAATGAAAGTAAAAGCAGCTGCAATCAAAGCAAGGATCAACGCCATTGGTACACCCAAAATAGCAAGGCCAATACCGGTTGCCAGTCCCACTACCATCATAGAAGCAAATTTTGCTGCCAGCCAGGTAGCGAGTGTGTTATATATTTTATGAATCAACCCGCTGATTTCAGTTCTTTTTGGCAAAGGGAAAAAACGTACCAATCCCTTAACATAGGTACCAGGCGCCGCAGCCAAAAAGATAGCTGCGATTAGTACAATCAAAATATTTCCCAGAATACCCAGAAATGAACTTAGATAGGATGCCGCTTTAACGAGTAAATCCTTGTTCTCTGAAACTGCTTTTCCAGGATCATCGGGTAATTGTTTGATGAGTTTCTTTCCAATTGGGTGAGACTGCATTTTTTTCATCAACTGATCCACTGATTTCGGCAGAGAAGTGGAGATTTCCTCTATTTGTTTGGATACCGAGGGTCCGGCTAATAAAAAAAAGCCGGTTATTAAAAGAGCGATAGTTAAAAGCGTTATCGTTAACGACCAGATGTATTTGATTTTAATTTTTTTCTCTATCCAGCTTGCTACATAATGAAAAAGGATGGCTGATAAAACACTTGCGAAAATAAGCAGGAAGAAATTAAACTGCCAGATAAACAAAGCCGTTACCCCACAGGCAAGCAGTATTTGAAAAACAAACTGAATTCCAGATGCAGGTAAAAGTGTTCGCTTCATATGGTTTTTAAGTGCTCGCCAAAAAATCATACCAGCAATCAAATGCTCAAACCGGGAAAAAATTTCTCCTACAACTTGAAATTCCAGGTGACACTCGGTATAATTGGAAAAAGGCTTACCTGACGGGCATCAACTTTTAGAGATCCATCCAACGCCGAACCGGTTTGATCAAAATAAATGAAATAGGGATTCAGCCGACTGTAAACATTGTAGATGCTGAATACCCAATGTCCTTTGATCCGTCTTGGCTTTTTTGGTACCGGGGTGTAGGTGGCGGAAAAATCGAGCCGGTGATAGGAAGGTAGCCGATATTGATTAATTCGGCTATACTCTTGGGTTAGCACTCCGTTTACAAGATAAAAACGCTCGGGTAAGGTTGTTGCGCTTCCGGTACCATATACAAAAACAGCTGATAATTTCCACTTTTTATTCAGCTCATAAGATGCTACTGCTGAAAGATCATGCCTGCGATCATAGCGGGCCGGGTATTTATTTCCTTCATTAAGGTCAGGGAATTTCCGGTAGGTCCAGCTCAGAGTATAACCAATCCATCCGGTCATTCTACCCAGATTTTTTCGAACAAAAAATTCAGCACCATAACTCCATCCATCACCAAAAACAAATTCTTCTTCCGGATCAGCCAGTGAGGGTGTATATCCCTCCCGGTATTCGATCTGGTTTTCCATTTGTTTATAATAAACTTCAACAGATGTTTCAAAGGTATTTTCCTTGAAATTTCTGAAGTATCCCGCAGCATATTGCCAGCTTACTTGTGGCCGGACAAACAAGGTACTGGGCACCCATAAATCGGTTGGAAGTGTATTTCCGGCATTGCTGACGAGATGGATATACTGGTAATTTTTTGAAACAGACGCTTTAATCGAGCTGGCATCATTGATGCTATACCGCATGGTTAAACGAGGTTCCAATCCGCCGTAATTTTTCACCCGATCTCCTTTGCCATATACAGCACTATCCGTTTTATTGCCATCGGTATCCCTTTCATATCGGGTATAGGCACCCACCTGTGTGAAATTACTGTAACGCAAACCCGCACTGATTCGAAATTGATCCGTCAGATCCCAATCGTCCTGAATATAAATCGCAGTTTCCCGGGCAAATTTTCGTTGTGCATTATTGGGGGTAAAATCTATTGAATCAGACCGTCCGGAAACCAGATTGGGTTTAAATGTATGATGGGTAAACTGTGCACCAAACTTCAATTTGTGTTGCGAACCGGGATAATAATCCATATCAAATTTACCGGTAAGGTCCCGGATACCGGACTGTACATTAAAAGTCAGGTTATTCTGGGTTCCGTTAAATGCAAAATTATAATCGTTGAAAACCAGGGTGGTATTGGAGAATAATTTCCTGTGAAAGAGGTGGTTCCAACGCAGGGTGGCAGTGGCATTACCCCAGGGGATATTGGCACTGAAGGAGCGCTGGCTGTTTTTAAAGGTGAAAACATCCCGCCCGAAATAACCGCTTAGAAAAAGCCGGTCTTTATCTGAAAACTTATAGTTCACCTTGGTATTCAGATCATAGAAATAATAACCCGATCCATAAAACGCACTTTCCTTTTTTACAAAGGGTTTCACCAGGGCATCAATATAGGTTCTACGGGCGGAAATAATAAAAGATGCTTTATCTTTTATTATAGGTCCCTGTATATTTAACCGGGATGCAATCGCACCAATTCCTCCTTCCACTTCCATCTTTTTCATATTGCCATCTTTCATGGCGATATCCAGGACAGAGGAAAGACGTCCACCATATTGGGCAGGCATTCCACCCTTAATAAGGCTCACATTTTTTATGGCATCAGAGTTGAAGATGGAAAAAAAGCCGAAGAGGTGGCCGGAATTATAAACTACCGCATCATCCAATAATACCAGGTTTTGATCGGGTCCTCCTCCCCTTACATAAAAACCGGCATTTCCTTCTCCGGCATTCCGAACACCGGGGAGAAGTTGAAGTGTTTTCAATACATCCACTTCACCGAAAATTGCAGGGAGGGATTTGATCTGAGCAATGCTAAGATCCACTTTTCCCATCTGTGCATCCCGAACATTCCCATCTTTTCGCTTTGCATAGACTACTACTTCTTCGCTGGCAACGATCCGCGGAGACAGGTTCACCGTCAGATTTACATCCCGATCCAGCTGAATGGAATTGGTCTGCGGCTCATATCCGGTATAAGAAAAGCTAACCTGGTAGGTTCCCGGAGTAAGCGTAATAGAAAAATAACCATAAGAATTACTGTTCACTCCCTTGCCCTGGCCATTGATAGAAACTGTGGCACCGATGAGGTTTTCACCGGACAGGGTGTCTTTTACATACCCGCTAAGGGTAAATTTTTGCTGAGCAGTGGCGTTCCCCAGGGTAGCCAGGATCAGGTAAATGCAGAGGATAAATCGGTTCATTGGTGTAAAACTACCAGCAGTTCAACAAAAACATGCTGTCTTGGTTCATATTTTCCTGCGGAAAGCGCATTTATTTTAACTTTGCGCCCCATGTTAGTAGGATTACAAAATGTTACGTTCGAATTTGGTGCCCGGGTAATTGTGTCCGAAGCGTCCTGGCATATACAGCCGAATGAGCGAATTGGCCTGATCGGATACAATGGTACCGGCAAGTCAACCCTCCTTAAATTAATTGTTGGAGAATACCTCCCATCTGCAGGTACAGTGGAAAAAAGCAGGGGTACCAGTATTGGATACCTGCATCAGGATCTCCTGAGTTTTGAAACAAAGCAATCCATTCTGGAAGTTGCGCTGAGTGCTTTTGAGCGGGTGCAGCAACTGGAAAAGGAAATTGAGGAGATTGGCCAGGAGCTCGAAAGAACAGGTGATGAAAAGACCCTGCATTTGTATTCTGACAAATTGCATGAACTGGAAGTATTGGGTGGATATGATATTCACCACCGTACGGAAGAGGTATTACATGGTCTGGGTTTTTCTGTTGAGGATATGAACCGGCCCTATCAGGAATTCAGCGGAGGATGGCGGATGCGGGTATTGCTGGCAAAAATGATTCTTCAGCAACCGGATCTATTATTGCTGGATGAGCCTACCAACCACCTCGATCTTCCATCCATTGAATGGCTGGAAAAATACCTCCTGCACTATAAGGGTTCGGTGGTGATTGTAAGTCACGATAAGTTTTTTATCAACCGGATGGTTACCAAAATAGTGGAAGTTTACCAAAAGCAACTACATATATATACCGGTAATTACGAATTCTACGAAACCGAAAAAGCCATGCGAGTGGAATTGCAGCAGCGGGCTTTTGAAAATCAGCAGGAATATATTCGTCAGCAGGAACGATTCGTGGAACGTTTTCGGGCCAAAGCTACCAAGGCTGCTCAAGCACAAAGTGCCATGAAGCGACTTGACAAGTTGGATCGTATAGAAGAAGTTGAAATTGAACGTCCAAATATCAAGATCAATTTCCGGATCGATAAAATGCCGGGTAAGGTATTGGTGGAACTCAAACAGGTTACCAAAAAATATGGCGAACATACGATCGTGGAAAACTCCTCTGCTGAAATTGAACGGGGAGATAAAATTGCATTGATCGGAGCCAACGGAAAAGGTAAATCAACTTTGTTGCGAATTATTGCCGGTATTGAATCGTTTCAGGGAGAAAGGAAATGGGGACATAATGTGGACGAAGCATTTTATGCACAGCACCAATTGGAGGCATTGGACATCAACAACACGCTGCTGGAAGAAATGAAAGCCTGCGGAAGTCAGAAAACCGAACAGGAACTAAGAACCCTGTTGGGCTGTTTTCTGTTTAGCGGAGACGATACCGATAAAAAGATCAAGGTATTAAGCGGGGGCGAAAAAGCCAGGGTTGCATTGGCCAAAACCATTGTAAGTAAGGCTAATTTCCTGATGCTGGATGAACCAACCAACCACCTGGATATGCATTCGGTGGAATTGCTGGTGGAAGCATTGAATAAATACGAGGGCAGTTTTATACTGGTAAGTCACGATCGTTATTTTATTTCCAAGGCAGCCAATAAAATCTGGGAAATCGACAATCACCAGATCAAGGAATTCAAAGGCAGCTATGGCGAGTGGGTTGAATGGAAAGAACGAATGGCCAAACAGGCCGCCATAGCTGAACAGCCGGCAAAAGCTGATAAAAAAGAACCGGCTCCAGTGCTTGTTCAACAGCCGGTTGTAAAAGCACCGGCTCCTGTATTGAACAGGGATCAGAAAAAAGAATTACAGAAATTCCAGCGACAATTCAATCAGGTAGAAGAAAAAATTGCCCGGTTGAAAGAAGAAAAAGGGAAGCTGGAAGCAGCATTGGGAGATCCGGGAACTTATTCTAACAAAGATAAATTTGCGGCAGCAGAATCTGCTTATAAAAAGAATTCGGAAACGCTGGCTGAATTGAATAAGGAATACGAAATCTTATTCGAAAAGATCCTTTCAATGGAAACCGAAATGGACTAACTTCATGGACTATGAAACCATGGGTGCTCCTCCTTTCTGGAATTTTAGTAGTATCAACAAATATTATTGAGGCTCAGACCCAGCCTTCACAACGCCCCAAAATCGGATTGACGCTTAGTGGTGGTGGTGCGAAAGGGCTGGCACATATAGGTATTCTGAAGGCTATCGATTCTGCCGGCTTGCAAATCGATTATGTTACCGGCACATCCATGGGAGCAATTGTTGGAAGCTTATATGCTATCGGCTATTCAGGAGATACGATCCTTCAAATTGCCCGCAACATGAATTGGAATGTGTTGCTTAGCAATCGTTCTTCCCTGCAGGCCTTCATCATGGAAGAAAAACAGGAATATGGCAGGTATGCCCTGGAATTGCCTATGGAAAAAGGCAGGTTTCGGATACCATCCGGCGTATTGGAAGCGGAAGAACTCTGGCTAAAATTTAATGAGCTCTATAATCCGGTATATGGAATCCGGGATTTCAATGAATTCAAACGTCCTTTTAAATGTATTGCAACAGATCTGGAAACTGGAGATGCGGTGGTACTGGATAAGGGGGATTTGATTTCTGCGGTTCGCTCCAGCATGGCCATTCCATCTGTTTTTACAGCTGTTGAAATTGATGGAAAAAAATTGGTGGATGGAGGACTGATCCGCAATTTTCCGGTGAGTGATGTTCGGAATATGGGAGCTAATATTGTTATTGGAAGCAGTGTCAGTTCCGGTTTGCTGTCCGCAGATAAAATCACCTCACCAGTGCAGATTCTGATGCAAATTGCTTTTTTTAAAGAAGCTAATCTGAGTAAACAGGAAGTAGCACTGACTGATTATTTTATAGATCACCCGGTTGAAAAGTATACAGCAGGAAGTTTTAACTACAGCGATAGTATATTGGAAATCGGCCTGAGAATGGGAGATTTACATTACCCCTATTTCAAAAAGCTGGCAGACAGTCTGAATGCCATCTATGGAGCACCCTCCAAAGTGGAGTTTCCGCTCGTAAAAGAAAGAGTAACGATCCGGCATATTTTGAGTGACAGTCTAAGGTATATTACCAAACCTTTCCTGCGAAGAATGTTAGGGTTAAAGGAAGGCAATTCCTATAATGTGAGAGAAATGGAAGATGCCATCCGTCAGGCCTATGGAACCCGTTATTTCAACCGATTGTATTATCAGCTGGAACCAGTACCTGGAGAGGATGGTGTAGCGGATATGCGTCTGATTGCAGAAGAGAATGCTCCAATTACAGCAAAACTTGCCGTACACTTTAATTCGCTTAGTGATATGAGTTTGATTGCGAACTTAAGTTTTCGTGATTTTCTGGGCAAACAAAGCCGCACGTCGGTTTCAGCAGCGATCTCTGAAAATTTCCGTTTCAGAGCTGAACACAGCCAGGTTTTCGGTACACCGAAAGTACCGCTGGCCTGGGTGTCTGAATACTATTTTGAACGCCAGGAATTTCCAACCTATAATAATTACAAATCAGTAGGAGTAGCAAGAGAGCTGAGCACTTCAATCGATACCAGATTGCAATTGGCCTATAAAAGAAGACAGTCTTATGCTGCAGGATTACATTGGGAGCGGGCATCGTTGAAACCATTAACGGAGGGATTACAAACCATTGAAGGTAAGATTCGCTACCTGCAGGGTTATCTCCGGTATGAATACAATTCGCATGATCGCCTGTTTCTTCCAAGAAGGGGAACCTATACGCTCTTCGAACCATCCGTAATTTTTGCACAGCAACCAAATGCTGTATTTCTGGCATCTGGTGTTCCCATACTGAATATTGATTCCCTGGGCTTAACCTTCGGCACTTTTGCCAGAGTTCGGTTCCAGATTGAAAAAGTGTTGCCTATCCGAAGGAAATCCTACCTGACCCTTCAGGCAGAAGCAGCAGGCAATTTTAATGCCTCTCAATTTTTATTTCATGATTTTCTAATTGGCGGAATGAAACCAATTATGCGGAATCAGGTGAGTTTTGCCGGCATTCAGGATGCGGCTGTTACTACGAATAGCCTGATAAAAGGTGCAATCAACTGGCGATACCAGTTCACCGGTGCCGTTTATACGGCACTAACGTTTAATCTGATGTATACAAGTTTTCTTAAGGAGCCTTTTGAAGTAAACACAAACAGGCTGTTAAGCGGTTATGCTTTTACATTGGGAATCGACTCTCCTATCGGACCGCTTGAATTCAGTTTGATGTATGGAGATCAGTCACGGCATATCCGCAACTATGTGAATCTGGGATTTCGTTTTTCCCGACAGATGTTTTAATTAATCTTCAGATCCTGGCGGGCTTTCACAAAATCAGCCACCAGAAAGCCTATCAACTGCCCAATGGTATCGGTTTTGCGACCATCACTTAATTGTGCGGCCCCTTCACAAATATGCAGGTAGGCAGGCTTGAGATCCTGTGCTACAAAATTTACATACTGGCGTGCATGCATAACAGTTATACCCGATGATGCACAGGCACTGCTTAATACGTCCTGAATAACATCCAGATCAAGATCAATACCACAGTAATTCTCATCCATCAAATTGGTGCAATGTGCTACAGCCTGAAGAAAATTCCTTTTTTCATGCAGGAAAATATCCTCATAACTGATAAGATCAAGGAAAGGATTATTGACAAAATCGAGCCAGACATTCTGTTGAATATACGATTCCTTTACACCAATTACACTGTATTTCTGCAGATAACCATCTTCTTCTGCGTAGCGAAATCCATTGCCGGAATGCCTGCCTTCTGCGGGCCTGAAATCGGTATGAGCATCCAGATTGATCACATTGATCTGTGCCAACGGAATTTTGCCGGATTTGAACAATCCTTTTGCAGATCCTTTAATTAATGGGTAAGCATTGTTATGGCCTCCACCAATAGCGATAGGGATTTTTCCTGCTGCCGTTATTTGTTTGGATAGCTGTTCAACTTCTTCATCAATCTGATTAACCGCATGTCGGTAGGCTTCGATTTTTTCTTCTTCTGACCGGGCATGGTTTTCAATCAGGTATTGCAGGTCTCCAAAATCAAAATGACCCAGCAACAGGATTTCTTCACCGGTCAAAAAATCGTTGCTCTGCATATTGAGGAAACTGCTTAAGAAAGGCAGCCAGGCCGAATCTGCGCCTCCCTTACCATAGTTGGCCTTAACACCAATATCCTCCGGAATTCCAAATAATACATAGCTGGCGGAAGATTTGTCCAATTTTTCTTCAAATTGATCCGGGTGCGAAAGTACCTGAAGACGTTCGCCCAGTTTTGTTTCAAATCGTCTTAAACGGGTCAGGTAGAGTAAATCTTCCTTGTTGTAAAATTTAAAATGATTCATATGGCTGCATGGTTAAAATATATCGGTTCTTTCCGAAAAAGCGGGTTCTTCCACCAGCTCGGATGGTTTTTTCTTATAAAATAACATACCAATGGTCATAATGGCACCGGTTACCAGAATTATGAAAAACAAAATTCCTTCATCAAAATTATTTAAACGCAGGTTCTCCGGAATTTTATAAAACAGTACAATGGTAATAAGACCGCGTGGAATAAAGAATACTTCCGGAAATACATTGGTCTTGAGGAAAAACCGGAAATAGAGAAAGCGCACCATAAACAACGCCAAAACAATCACGCCACCTACCCGCATCACATTATTATCCAGGATGGTTTGAAAATCGATGGAAAACCCAAATAAAACAAAGAAAAATGTACGGATCAGAAAGGAGGATTCTGCTGTAATTGAATGCAGCAACTGGTTTAAACTATTCACCTGTTCCTGCGGAAAATGACGTTGAATCCAGGGAAAAGTTCTTAATAAATGCCAGTTATTAATCATCAGGCCAAATGCCAGAATAATGATCAGAGAAGGCAGATGCAGCATTTTTCCGCCTGCATAAATTAGTACAAGCAAGGAAAAAATCAGGAAAAATTTGATGGATAGTTTTGTTCTGGTCATGATGAACAGAAGCAGTAATGATACTAACCCGGATAACAGAATACTCAGTATCAGATTCCCAGAAAATATTCCGACCGATTTAATGGAAAATATTTCAGGTGAAATAAAATAGTTAAACAACATAATTCCGAGGATATCGGAAAAAGAAGCCTCATATACCAGAAAATCTTTTTTTTCTTCAGTTAATGCATGGAGGCTGGGTAATACAATTGAACTGCTGATAATTGACAGTGGAATTGCGTACACAATACAATTCAACAATGGCTGCTGTAAATATTCATAGAGAATATAGGATATCAGGGAGGTAGAGAGGAGTAAAATAATCAAGGCCGATAAAAAGGACTCCCGGATCAGTTTGATTCTGGATTTTTTGAGCTCCAGGTCCAATCCGGCTTCCAGCACAATCATAATAAGGCCGACCACACCAAGCGATTCTACCACCAGCAGCGGTACATTTAATTCATATTGATAAACTTCGGCAATCAGCCGTATTCCCATGCCAGCCAGCAGGAGTAATAAAACAGAAGGCACCCGTATGTAGCGGCTCCCTATCGAAAACAGATAAGATAGCACAACAGTGCAGCATAAGATTATTAATAGAAATTCGGATTCAATGGATTCCATTCTGTAATATACAGAACTGTGCGTGCTAATCAAGCGGTTTTTAGCAGCCGTCCTTTCAGGTAAACCTGGTGGATGGAAGTTTCGCTAAAAGCATATGGCAGATAGGCGATTGAGGGTACCTGATTTGTCAATAGTAAGTTTGCCCATTTACCGGGGTGGATTGATCCGGTTTCCACTTCAAGTCCCATGGCAAATGCACCATTGATGGTAGCAGCCTGAATTGCTTCTTCTGGCAACATTTTCAATTGAATACAAGCCATTGATACAACCCCCTCCATTCGATAGGCCGGAGATGAACCCGGATTAAAATCAGAAGCCAGGGCGATAGCAGCTCCGGCTTCAATCAATTGCCTGGCTGGTGGCGGAGCCATCCTAAGGAAATAGGCGGCTGTAGGTAAAAGGGTACCTATCGTGCCTGATTCAGCAAGTGCATGAATGGCTTCCATATCCATTGATTCCAGATGATCCACTGATAAAGCACCTACCTCTATACCTGCCTGCACACCACCTGAAACAGCCAGCTGATTAGCATGAATTTTGGGTTTCAGTCCGATTTGTTTACCGGCCTCACAAATTCGGATTGTTTCTGCCGGAGTGAAAAATCCCTGTTCGCAGAAAACATCGATAAAATCAGCCAGTCCTTCTGCCTGAATAATGGGTAACATATCTTCGATGAGTAAGCGAATATACCCTTCCCGGTTTTGTTTATAGGCTGGCGGAATGGCATGTGCTCCCAAAAAACTGGCTTTTATTGGAAGGCGGCTGGCTGCTTTCAGTTGTTTGATCACCCGAAGCATTTTTAGTTCAGCTTCTACCGTTAATCCATAACCGCTCTTAATTTCGATGGCGCCGGTTCCTGAAGCTGCGATTTTATCCAGCTTAACCATTGATTCCCGAAATAATTGTTTTTCCGGCATGGCGGCAAGTTTGATAGCAGAAGAAAGAATCCCCCCTCCTTTTGCGGCAATCTCCGCATAGGTTCGGCCACTGATTTTATCAACAAATTCTTCTTCCCTGCTGGTAGCAAATACCAGATGTGTATGGGAGTCACAAAAGGAAGGAAGCATAAAACGCCCGGTACAATCAATGATTTGATCCGCATTCGGTAAATCAGAAGAGGTTCCTTCTCTACCAAAGCTATGGATTCGCTCTCCCTCCGTCAGCAACCAGGCAGGTGAGAGTATGTTCAAATCTGCTAATTGTTCTCCTCTCAAAGCTGCCATTGGGTGTCCGATACCAACCAATGATTTTATATTTCTGAATAGAATGCGCATATCAGAGCTCTTTCCAGATAGTACCTGCAAACTCTTCCAGACTTGGATCACGGGCACCCATTAATAACAGTACCGAATTTTCTGTGAGATGTGGTCGAACTGTTTCAAGAAACTTAGTTCTGTCTTCTACGAAGTAAGCGGATTTACCAAGTTTTTTGATATCGTTTATCAAATCATTGGCTGAAATATCTTTGGTAGCAGTACCGCCTGCATAAAAAATTTCGCTCATCCAGATTTCATCCTGTGGACGAAGAGCTGTAGCAATTTCCTGCACAAAATCGGCCCGGAGAAAACGGGTCGGACCATAACCGTGTGGCTGAAACCAGGCTATTACTTTGGGTGCCAAAGGCTGACAGGATCGTATACTGGCAGCACACTTAGCAGGATTATGTGCATAATCATCCATCAGCCAAACTCCGTTTTTTTGTCCCAGTACCTGATTCCTGCGATAAATTCCTTCATATTGTTCCAGTGCCTCTGCTGATTTTGAAAGATCCACTCCCAATTGTGCTGCAACGGTTGCAGCTGCCAGCGCATTCTCCATATTGTGTTGTCCAACCAATTGGAGGGTAAACGGGCTATTGTTGATGGTGAAGGAGATCGATAAGCCTTCCTGCTTAAAGTCCCGGGCAATAAAGCCGGAGGGTTTGGATTCGTCCCAACTAAAATCCAAACTTATTTCTTCTGATAAAGGCGCAGCAAGGGGATGCGATTGATTGACGATAAACAGTTCGCTGTTTCTTTTGAATGTGGAGAAAATATCAATCAAAGCATCCACTTCCTTATGGTCTTTATCAATATTTAACAGCAATCCGATAGCAGGATGATATTGTACAATAGAGCCATCGCTTTCATCGGCTTCAATCACCAGCCAATCGCCGTTTCCGACTTTAGCGTTGCCGATTTTCCCTTCGCGGATAATACTGACCAGACCTGCACCACTGATAATACTGGGCTCCAATCCGGCATACTGCAGAATATCATACAACATGGCACTGGTAGTTGATTTTCCGGAAGTACCTCCTACAGCAATGGTCTTTTTGCTTTTGGAAATAATTGCCAGTAATTCACTTCTGCGGATAAGGGGAATATCAAGAGATTTTGCCTTTATCACTTCCATAACAGTATCTTCAATGGCAGCTGAAACAACCACCAGATCGGTAGTTGGAAGTATTCCGGAGCCATCCTGTTCAAAACATACTATACCTGCTGCTTCGAGTTTTTTGCGGGTATCATTGGCTTCATTGGCTTTAAAATAGCGGTCTGATCCGGCAACATCCTTGCCTATACCGCGCAGATATTGTGCGATGGCACTCATGCCGGTGCCGGCTATGCCTATAAAAAAAACACGTTGAAAATCGTTGATAGTTTGAATCATTTTGGGTAATTGGAAGCCGTGAAGATAGCAAGCTTTTCTTTCAGGTCGAGCCGATGCTGGCGGGCAATATCTTTTGCGCTATCATACCCTGCATCGGCATGTCGGATAACACCGATACCCGGATCATTACGTAAAACCCGGGCCAAACGTTTTTCGGCTGCATCGGTTCCATCCGCAACTATAACCATACCGGCATGAATACTATAGCCCATTCCCACCCCACCTCCATGGTGCAGACTAACCCAGGAAGCACCTCCTGCCGTATTCAGGAGCGCATTAAGGATGGGCCAGTCAGCCACTGCATCTGAACCATCCAGCATGGCTTCCGTTTCGCGATTAGGGCTGGCTACGGAGCCAGTATCCAAATGATCCCGGCCAATTACGATGGGAGCTTTGACTTTACCTGTACGAACAAGTTCATTAAAAGCAAGTCCCGCTTTCTCCCGTTCTCCCTGTCCCAGCCAGCAGATCCGTGCGGGAAGTCCCTGAAAAGCAATTCGTTCCTTCGCTAGTTTTAACCAACGTTGGAGAGAGGCATTTTCCGGAAAAAGTTCAGCAATTACCTGATCAGTAACTTCAATATCATTTGGATCGCCACTCAGGGCAACCCATCTGAAAGGACCTTTTCCTTCGCAGAATAAGGGACGGATATAGGCGGGTACAAAACCGGGAAAATCAAAGGCATTTTCGAGACCGTTTTCCTTTGCCCGGGCCCGGATATTATTTCCATAATCAAACGTGATGGCCCCTTTTTTCTGCAGTTCAAGCATATAAGCAACATGTTGATGCATGCTGGCATAGGCAAGTTTAAGGTAGGCTTCAGAATCAGATTGACGGAGCAGATTGGCTTCTTCCAGGGAAATACTATGTGGCACATAACCTATTAGCGGATCGTGTGCGGATGTCTGATCCGTTACTGTATCAGGAATTATATTTCGTTCCAGCAGGCGGGCTAATAAATGAACAGCATTGCAATGAATTCCGATGGAAATAGCTTCACCTCTTGTTTTTGCTTTGACTGCTCGGTCAATAGCGGAATCAATGTCGTTCATTTTCAGATCGAGATACCTTGTTTCAAGCCGTTTATCGATTCTCCATTCTTCTACTTCCGCTATCAGGGCCACTCCTTCATTCATTATGATGGCCAGTGGTTGAGCACCACCCATCCCTCCTAATCCGGCAGTCACATTGAGTGTACCTTTCAAACTTCCATTAAAATGATTATCTGCAACTGCAGCATAGGTTTCATAGGTCCCCTGTACAATTCCCTGTGAGCCGATATAAATCCAGGATCCCGCTGTCATTTGTCCGTACATCATCAATCCCTTTTTCTCGAGTTCATCAAAATGCTTCCAGTTCGCCCAGTTCGGTACAAGTTGCGAATTGGAGATCAATACCCGGGGTGCATCTTCATGCGTTTGCAGAATCGCAACCGGTTTACCACTTTGAATCAGCAGGGATTCATCGTTTTCAAGTTGCTCCAGTGCTTTTATTATGAGCTCCAATGATTCCGGGTTGCGCGCCGCCTTTCCTCTTCCCCCATAAACGATGAGGTCTTCCGGACGTTCGGCCACATCGGGATGCAGGTTGTTTAGCAACATTCGCAGAGCGGCTTCCTGGAGCCAGCCTTTGCAGCGGAGGGTTGGAGAGGTGAACATGGTGAATAAGTGAATGGTCAATGGTGAATGGTGAAGGAGGGGAATCCAGCGGTTAATGGATTTCCCTGTTGTTGTGCGAATCGATGCACCTGATCTACAAAGGAAAAATTTTTAATCAGGAGCGCGATCCGTTCGATGTCGCGCGCGAATATCCGGTCTTCAGAAGCAAATCCCACAAACTCGCGTACATGATCATGCGCAAATTCCAATACCGGACTGCTTTTTAAGGGCCGACGGAATTCAATTGCCTGGCAGGCACTCATGAGTTCGATAGCCAGAATATATTCGAGGTTATCAATTACCTGGTTTAGTTTTCTTCCACTTATGCTACCCATACTTACATGGTCTTCCTGTCCGAGTGAGGTAGGAATACTATCCGCGCTGGCAGGGAAGCAAAGTGTTTTGTTTTCTGTAACCAAAGCAGCAGTAGTATACTGAGGAATCATGAAACCACTGTTTAATCCCACCTTATTCATGAGCAACATAGGCAATCCCCATTTTCCTTCGAGTAATAAATAACAACGACGATCAGAGATATTCCCTATTTCTGCAGCAGCAAAACAATTGTAATCCAATGGAAGAGCAAGTGGTTGCCCGTGGAAATTTCCTCCACTTATCGTATGTTGTGCATCCAGTACGATGGGGTTATCGGTTACGGAATTGAGTTCAATTTCAGTTAGTTCTTTCAGGTGCAGCCAGGCATTTCGCGAAGCCCCATGTACCTGTGGCATACACCGCAGCGAATAGGGATCCTGTACCCTGCCGCAATCCAGGTGGCTGTCCATTATGGCAGAGTTTTCCAACAGAAGACGTAAGCGGTGAGCAACATATATACTCCCCGCAAAGGGACGCAATACATGCAGGGCTGCTTCAAAAGGAGCTTTGGTTCCGGTGAGTGATTCAAGACTCATGGCTCCTATTATATCGGCTGCATCCAGACAGTTTTGCAGGCGCTGAACCGCTTTTACCGCATGTGCCAGGATAAATTGAGTCCCATTGATCAATGCAAGTCCCTCTTTGGGACCCAGTTGAACAGGTTCTACTCCATATGCTTTTAATACTTCTGAAGTTGGTTTTCTTATTCCCTTTTCCGTTAGTTCGCCCAAACCTATTAAAGGAAGACTAAGATGTGATAAAGGAGCCAGATCACCACTGGCACCAACACTACCTTTTTCAGGTACAACCGGAATGATATCATTATCTATCATCCAGCAGAGCCGTTCGAGAGTAGTCAGTTGAATTCCTGAATAACCTTTTGCCAGCGCATGTACTTTTGTAATGAGCATAATTTTGGCAATTTCAGGAGCTATGGGGTTACCCACCCCTACACTATGGCTTTGTAAAATTTTATATTGCAGGGTTCTGGTATCTTCTTCCGAAATCGAACTATTGGCAAGGATTCCGAATCCGGTATTAACTCCATATACAGTTCTGCCTTCTGCTACAATGGAGGCCACAGCTGCGGCACTGGCATTAATTTTTTGAATCGATTCCGGTCCAAGTATTCCCTGGATATGGCCATCTCCAATACCAATGGCAATTGCAATGGTGAGCTGATCAATTCCATATTGAAAGGTTGGTTTCATGGGAGGTGTTTTTCAATCCGGTTAAAAATGGATGTTTTACCAAATGATGCTTCTGTTTCTGTGATGGCTTTCATCAGGTTCACGGTGTGTTCCGATTCCTCCAGCAGTTCTTCCATTGCTTTTTGCATAGCAGTCCAGATAGGTTGTACCTGTTTCAGCAGTTTTTGACCTTTGGTAGTGAGTGCTACTGTCTTTTTACGCCCATCGGCTTTATCAGCAGTAGATTTGATCAGGCCTTTTTCCTGGAGTTTGCTGATAAGCTGGCTGGCTGCAGAATGAGACACTTCCAGTTCCTCTGAAATATCCCGGATGGAGACGCTATCTTTCTGGGAAAGCATGAAAAATACAGGGAACCAGGCGGCATCAAATCGTATCTGATGCTTTTTATATACAAGGTTGACATCTGCCAGAAAAGATTCGCTGATACGTCTTAACCGACTGCCAAAAAACAGTACTCCGGATTGTTGATAAAATGCCAAGAAATCGTTTTTAATTTATATAAGCGCTTATACAAATATAGCCGGTTTGGCGAAAATTTTTCTCTTTTTGATCATTTTTTTGACTGAAAAGCGCTTTCCATTATCTTTGCCGCCCTGAGGACCGGTAGCTCAGCTGGATAGAGCAACTGCCTTCTAAGCAGTAGGTCATTGGTTCGAATCCAATCCGGTTCACTTTTTCAATAAAAAAAACCGCATNNNATGCGGTTTTTTTTATTGAAAAAGGGCTTTATCACCTGGTGGTAATCTTACCAACTGCAAGTTTTGTTTTTCCCATCATACGATCAGTTTTTCCAATAATATATACTTCCTTTCCAATGACAGATGCTTTTCGGGGCATAGCTGTAGGTTGATCATCATTTGAAAAAATCAATTTACGTTGCATTTTACCAGTGTAGATATCCAATTTAACCGAAAAACAAGCAGATTTGCTATACTTATCAATTCTGCTAACATTTTGACCCGCTTCAAGAACGTTAAAATTCCGTTTGTGGTCATTGAATAATAGAAAGATATTGTCTTTAAATTGCATTGCCATAAAACCAGCATAATATGGTCGCCCGCTCGGAAAAAAGAAGCTATTGAAATGTATGCCGGTGCTGCCCCCAGGACCACCACCGCTTGCGCCACTTGATTGACTGATGAATTCTTTTTGGAGTTTTGGTAATATTTGGAGCCAGGCAATTTGATTGGTGGAATCCAGTTTACACATCACCACTTCACCACATTCATAAACATGTATCTGAGTAGAAGTTGTTTGAGAAGGTCTTGTAGAACTTCCTGAATAATAATGTGAACTTTCATAAATAAAGTAACTAAAGTGTTCCGCCATAATTATCAGCCCCTTATCAGGTGTGTAGAAAATATTGCGGAATTTCATGTAGCTGGAAAATCCTTCTCCTTCATTCTGTAATTTTGCCAGTCGCGCCCTTTCTTTACGTTCAGCCTTACTCTCTTCTTCATCTTCAAGTTCATCATTATTGGTAACTTCTTTACTTACCATTGCATAATTTATAGATTTTTCAGTTGAACTTATGATTGTTCCATCATTGAAATTTATGCGCTGCACAAGTAAACCGTCTGCCTTTCCTTTTTTTTGTTTACTATAAAAACTGGCTAATAAAAGTTCATTTTCTTTTCCAATCAATAGTTTGGTAGAAGTAATCCACTTCCCATTAATATTAGTATTTATTTCTCCGGACTGCTTTCCTTTTTCATCATAGAACCGGATATTGTAATTTGCGAAATCGAGAAATTTTTCTTTTTTCTTTTTGCCATTTTCGAATTCAAATATCCTTCCAACAAGGATGATTTTTTTATCTTTTGTATACATTACATCCTCCAACTGATAGGTTTTGGATTCAAATTCATTAGTAATAGTAGCTTTTTCGGAGTTGGGTTCCAGCCTGTCATCGTATTCCTGTACCTGAAAAGTGTTTTTCTCCCTTCCGGAACTGGTACAGATGAGCACCAGCCTCGAACTATCCGCATTAGGAAAAATACGAAAGTCTATTTTGTCTTTTTTTTCGACTTTTGGCAGGGTAGCAACTGTTCTCCAGCCACTCATCATTTGACCGGATTTTTTATTGATTTCAGCAACATGAACTAATAATGCTTGCTGTCCGCGGTTATATTCCGATGCAATGATCAACAATTTGTTTTGAAAAGGCAGGAAATTTTCGAATGCTTTGCCTTTTAGTTCCTGATTAAAGTCAGATCTAAAAACCTCTTCCAGACGGTGATTTAGTTTAACCAAAGTTGCTGATTCCCTAACACTATATCCTACTACGAAATAGGCGCCCAAGGCAGCATGCTCTTCTTCTATATAAACTCCTGTTTCGTCACTTAATATGACGTTAATATCGCCAGAGCCTTTTTTCAATTTAAATTCTTCGCCCCAGGTAATGCTTTGTTTCTGAGAATAAGCAGTTCCACTTAGCACAAGTATTACCACTAATAAAATCGTTCTTATCATGGAAATTTAACGATTCGTGCCATCGCAAATTGTAAATCGTTAAAAATTTAATGACAAATTACCTTTCACAATTCCCCCATTCACTTATTCACCTCATTCACTTATTCACCTTATTCACCTTCCTATACTCCAGCTCCTGCACCCTTCCCGCGTTCACTTCAAATGCTATTACTTTTTTATTCTTATCCCGGATAAAACGGACATGGCTCATCCACCAGAATGGGGAAGTAAATTGATCCGGCGCAATATTGGTTAGAGGAACCGTTTCAAATTTTCTGTGTTGCAATTCCAGTTTTCCATTTTTGAATTGAACCGAATAAAATGCTTCCAGCTCATCACTGTAAAACCGACCCTCATATTCAGCTGTTACCGGAACTGGTTTTAACGGTTGCCTTTTAAAAAATTGTTTATTAATTGGGTTTATGATTTCAAATGTTACAATGGAATCACCGGTCAGTTCTTTTGGATTTAGCACCATTGTACCACCTGATGATAATTTATACCGATGCTTAGCTTCTTCGCTCAGCTTCAATTCAACCGGCATTCCGGCATTTCCCATTCGCACAAACAGGCCACCTTTATAAAAAGAGAGCTCTGCCAAATCACCACGTTCTGTATAATACTTCCCCTTTAATTTTTTGAACAGAACCGTATCCGATTTATAAACAGGTGATTTTACCGTATCAGGTTTGGTATCGGTAATCAAAACTTCTGCAATCAGGTTGGCCAGCCGGCCCGGATTTGCAAAACCAAGATTACTGAATACAACGATACCCAATTGTTTTTCGGGATAACGAACTGCATAGGTCCGATAACCAGCATCTGCACCCCCATGACCAATTTGCTCCCAACCTTTGAATTTTCCAATTACCTGTCCCATGGCATAATTCAACTGCCGGCCATCATTCAAAGCGCCGGTAATTTTCATTTTGTCAACCAGCTCCTTCCCTCCTACCTTTCCGGTTTCCAGGTTATTCAGCCATTTCGTCTCATCCAGAACTGTTGTAAATAAACTGGTAGCTCCAACAATGGAATAACTAAGAACAGCATGCTGATATTTACCTCCTGCAGCACCATTGTAAGAATACGCGCGTCCCGGTACCAACTCCTGATAATTATCATGAAAATGTGTATCCTTCATGCCAAGGGGAGAAAAAATCCGTTCTTCTGCGAATTGCCGGAGCGATTTACCACTTAGTTTTTTTATTATCTCAGCCAATAAAGTGTATCCGGTATTACAATACATGTACTCATCACCGGGATTAAAATTCAATGCGTTTTGTCTGGAAACCAGTTTGATCACATGTTCCTGCGTAATTACATCATCCAATTGCCAACCGGCATTCGCCAGTAATTGCCATTGATCTCTTAATCCGCTGGTGTGAAGAATCAATTGCCGGACACTAATCTTCTTTCCAAAATCTGGAACATAATCAAGATAGGTCCGGATATCATCTTCCAGTTTCAATTTGCCATCTTTCTCCAGCAACAAAATACAAAAGGCAACATATTGTTTGGACTCTGATGCTATATGAAATATCGTGGTCGGACGTATAGGAATTCCATATTCCATATTGGCCAGACCATAGCCTTTTTGAAAAACAACAGCTCCGTTTTGCTGCACAGCAACTGCACAACCCGGTGTTGAGCTGGTATACATTTTAAAAATCGAATCAATTTTTGTAATTACCGAGTCCGGTACCTGTTGTGCCTGAAGGCTACAGGATAAGAAGAGGCAAAAAAGCAATTTATTCATATTTAAAAGATACCAAAAATTGCCTCATTCCAATGTAAATTCACTATTCGCCTTAATATCCTTAAGAAAATTTTCATCATGGGAAACCACAATGAGAGTACCCTTATATTGATTAATTGCTTTTGTAAGGATTTCCAGATTCTCCAGATCAAGGTTATTTGTCGGCTCATCCAATAGTATTAAATCGGGGGATTGCTGACTTATATTCAAACAACAGAGTAAAAGACGCATTCGCTCCCCTCCACTGAGTTCCTGGCAGGATGTATTCCAATCTCCTTTGTCAAATAAAAATCGATGTAACCGAATATTGATTTCATGTTCTTCAAAACCGGTCCGGTTGAACTCTCTGGCCAATTCATACACTGTCAATTTTCTATTAACCAAAGAATATTCCTGATCAATATAAACAGTTCTGCATTCCGAACGGAAAATGGAACCAATGGTTGGTTCGATACTTCCAAGTAAAATTTGCAACAGCGTAGTTTTGCCAACGCCATTCTTTCCTTTAATCACCCACCTCTCACCACTGTTTAGAAGCCAGCTGATTGGTTTTTTCCAGAGAGCCTGCTGTTCTGCAAATTGTATATTCATTCCTTCTGCTGCAAAAAGTCGTTTTCCCACATGTAATGCGGATGCATCCCATTCCATTTTCATTTGGTTTGGGTTCGGGATAGCTGATCGAAGCGATTGTAATTCCTGCTTCAGCCCCTGCACTTTTTCCGCATGTATATTCTTCAATTTTGCACTTGTTTTTTCAGCATTATTCCGAAGTGTATTCATCATAATTTTTGCCACACCTGATTTTTCTTGTTTATTTTTTCCCCTTGCATTTAATTTATTTTGTCGTTCTTTTGTTTCCCGGTCAATTTCCTTTGCAATACGCAATGATTTAGCCGTTGCTGCAATATCTTCCTGCAGGGCCTGGTGCTCCTTTTTTTTCTGATCCAGATAAAATTCATAATTACCACCATAATATTTAATGCCGGTTGCATTCAATTCTCCTACAGCATCCAGTAAATTCAATAAATTACGATCATGACTAACAACAATCATGGCACAGGAACAGGATTGCAGGAATTGATACAAACAATTCCTTGCTTCAAGATCCAGGTAATTACTGGGTTCATCCAGCAATATCAGGTCCGGTTGATGAACCTGTATTCCGGCTAAAAAAACTTTCGTTTTTTGTCCGCCACTTAGAGAACCAATGGTTTGATCGAGGTCCACCTTAAACAATTGCCAATAGGCCAATGCTTCCCTGCAACGATCCTCAATCGTCCAGTCATCCTGTAATAATTCAAGCTGAAGTTCTGATACATTTCCATTGAGAATAGATTTGAGTGCCTTCCATTTGGTTTCAACCCGCATAGCTTTTGCAATGGTCCAATCATTAAATTGCCCAAAAATTTGAGGTATATAATAGGGATCAGCCGAGGTTTTCAATTGGCCGGCAGATACGAAGAACTCTCCTGCTATTATTTTTAACAAGGTAGATTTACCTACACCATTATTGCCAATTATAGCCATTTTCTCCTTCGCATGCAGGTGCAATTGAAGATTTTGAAATAATACTGTCTTATTTGAATGGGAATACGATAGGTTCTGCAAATGCAACATAAAAACTAATTTTTTGTGAATAGAAATAGAAGCCCGAAGAGGCATTCAAGTCTTTATCAGAAAAAATTAGTACTTCATCGTAGTCAGGAATTCGTGAAAAATCTGCTGCAAATATAAAAAAAACATTGATCAGCTTTCCAATTATCGAAATTTTAGCAGGTTGTGCAGAGCAAGGCATACTAATTGTATCCAGCTATCCATTATGTAATTGATCCACTCAATAGCTATGAAAAAAGTCCTTTTTGTTGCCTGCATTTTCCTTTTTGTTGCCTGTCAGAAAGAATCAAAAGAACCGAAAAGCGGGGAAGAAGAATCTACTCCTGCTACCCCAACTAATCCACCAACTGGCAGCACGGTAGTTTACAATGTCAATAAGGCAACCATGCTGCAATTAATAAATGATATCAGAACAAAAGGATGCACCTGCGGAAGCACGGTAATGCCCCCTGTACCAAAATTGGAATGGAATGATAAACTGGCGAAAGCTGCCTATTTGCATTCTTTCGATATGAATTCAAAAAATTATTTTTCTCATACCAGTCAGGATGGTCGCTGTCCGGGTGACCGAATCACTGCCCAGGGATTTAACTGGAGCAGTTATGGAGAAAATATTGCACGCGGACAGGCAAATGAAGCAGCCGTTATGAATGGCTGGTTAAACAGTGAAGGACATTGTAAAAATATAATGAACAGCCGGTTCAAATATGTTGGTGTTGGTATGCAAAATAAATATTGGACACAGGTATTTGGATCATTGCGCTAATACCACTTTTCTCAATTCAGTTGCCCAAATTTTGTACCCCGCTTCTACCAGATGAATACCATCCCTCGAGTATAAATCCGGATGCAATAAACCATCTTCTCCAATAAATGGCTTATGCAGCGGCAGATATTTTACACCTGGCATAGCATAATTTTCCAATAGAAGATGAATGGTTTCATATTGCTGACGTCTCCAGTCACCTTTCTCTGTACCTGCAGGTAATGGTCCGGTTAGGATCAATTTTGTTTGCAGTAGATTTTCTCTGATCCAGTTAACACAGGAAACGATTCCTTCAAAAATTTCCTCTCCACTATCATCTGCCATATTATTCACACCAATTGTCAACACAATTATCCGGGGATTTGCATCTTTATACTTCCCGTTTCTCAGTCGCCATAAAATGTTTTGGGTGCGATCTCCACTTATACCAGCTGAAAGCCAGGAATGGCCTTTAAACACCGAATCAAATGCAGCAAGTCCGGGTTTATAACTCACGGAGGGACGATCACCACCTATACCCTGTGTTATGGAATTTCCAAGAAAAACGATATCCAGTTTCTTCTTAGCCAACAACATGGAATCAATATCTTCCCGCTGTTTCCACCAATCCTTACCTTCCTGCCAGCCAGCGCCGGATCGGAATTCACTTCCCGGAGCCGGGATGGTGGCGAAATTGGTTTTATTTCCGGTTGCCCTTAAAATAAAATCAAGTATCGGCGAAGGATTGGGCAAACTGTGCGGATGATGTTTAACATCCGGCTTGTGAAGCACTGTTATATGTCCGCCAGCAGCCCTGATCCGTTCCTCAAATGGTTGGGTATTTTCATTCAGCGGTACCACTTCATCCGCATCTCCCACCACATGAATAAGGGGAATTTTCAGGGACGCTATCTTTTCCGCATTATCCAATGGCGATTGATTGAATTTTCGGGCTGCCGTTTCTGAAAGATTATAGGCTTTTTTGAACAAATTCCAATCGGTTTTACTACCCTTTCCTTTACCCAATCCACCAGGCCAGCTTTTTAAATCAAGCACCGGTGCATCTGCATATATACAGGCTACTTTATCAGGATTGGCGAGTGCCCAATTGTATATATAAATACCGCCTCTGCTCATTCCTTCCAGCGTCATTTTTCGGGCTAATCCGGTTTTTTGTAAGGCAGCATAAAACCTATTCCACAACTGAACAGCCTGTGTATTTCCAAACAATTCTGTCACATCACAATAGACCAGATGAAATCCTCTTTCGAGCAGGGCACGATCCAATTGAGGCTCATGCCCCCAGAAACGGGCTCTCCAGATCCAGGGCCGGCCTTTAGCTGTTTTTTTGGGTTCAACAATATGTACGGTTCGGTTTTCCCATTGAATAGTTGATTGCGTATAACCATAAAAATTGGAGCGACTAACCTTCTCTTTTAAAAGCTGCCTAAAAATTGGGCCAGGAACCTCCTCCAATTTCACCACTTCATAAATGCGTTTAGCCATTATCGTTGCCCCCAGTGAATTGGGATGAATTTTATCAGGAAGTAAATCATCCCGATTAATAAAGAGTTGATAAAGATCGATCAACTCTGCTCCGGTTTCATAAGCGACCTGTTGAATAGCTGGAATAATGGAACTGCGGATTACAGGATCATAAATACCAGTACTATCCGGATGAAAGGAAGGAACCGGCAATAACAACACCACACGCGGACGGCTTGGTAATTCCTGATACCGCTTTACCAATGCAGTAAGGTCAGCAACAAATTCATTATGGAAGGGGCGATTCACGGCTTTACTGTCATTGGTTCCCAATTTAATCAACACCATATTGGGATTGCTTTCCATCGATTTACGAAATTGCTCCGTTAACCAATAGGGTTTATTTCCTTTCCGAAGAAGTGTAGTTCCGCCCAAACCAAAATTCTGAACGATGTAGCCATTTCCCAACATGGACTGCAATTGAGCCGGATAACTGTTTTTCTCCCTGTTGGCAACACCCGAACCATACGTGATACTATTGCCAACACAGGCAATTCTAAATTCCTGGGCAATTAAAAGAGATTGAAAACAACTGCTAAATAGTAGTAACAGGCAACCAATCAATACAGAACGTTTCATATAAAAAATTATACCGGCAATTAATTGAAAGGTACTCTTATTTGAGTTTTCGGGAGGTGGCGAGCGCAATTACCCTGCCTTCCGCTCCAACTGCATTATAGAAATGATATACCGTATTGTTCCAGTTAATTACCATAGGTTTATGTGCATAAGTAGAGTCGTAGGATTCAGAAGGTTCAACCAGACTGGGTCCCTTCCATTCCGTCCAGTTTTCCAGGTCATAGGAACAGGCGAAACGCTCGAATGCAGCAGGCCGATCAGGCCAGAAAGCGCCAAAGTAGAAAAGCACATAAAGATCATCTATCTGCATTACCTGTGCATCGCCGCAAATACTTCCATTTACCCCCCTGCTGATAATGGGCCCATTGCCCAATCGATTCCATTGTTTCAGATCGTTGGAACCAGCCATTGCAATACTTTCATATTTTGCTGTATCACCAGAAGCATTATAAAATAACAGGAATGGATATCCTCTTTTTTTATCGGGATCTGCAACTATTGAAGATTTGAAAATTGTATGATTATCATACCAACGGGCATCCTTATCTGAAGCGGATAAAACCGGCTCCGGAAGTCTCATCCATTCTTTGGCACTTGATGGGTCTTTCGAAAATGCCATCCCCACACCTAATTGTCCGGCTTCATACCCTTTGGTTGATCCCCCTAGGTAAGACATCCAATAATTTCCCTCAAATTTTTGTGGTTCGTAACTTCCTTCCCATCTATTATCCAGCAAACCAAGATATCCGCCCTTTTGATTGGCGTCCCATCCGGAATCTGTAAAGGATAAAATTCTGCCTTGCGAAGACCAGTTCAGCAGGTCATCGCTTTTAGCCATCCAGGTTTCATACCCGCGTCCATCAAAAATAACATAGGACATAAACCAGGCATTTTTCCAACGAAAAATAGTTGGACTATCCATCATCTTTGTACTATCAGGATGTTTGAACACCACTCCAAATTTGAACGGAGTTTTTACAGTTTCATACACTTCCTTCATCCTGTCTTCCGATACTTCCATGGAAGATTGTCGGGGACATTGAATCATCAGCAGCCAGCCCAATAGAACAAGTATTCGCATATTTCTTCAGAATTTGCCCATAAAATAAGTAAATTCCGGTTAGCCTGATTAGCAATTGAGCGAAACAACATTAAAAAGCCATTTATGTTTTTCAATAAACAGGTAAAATATCCGCTCTTATTGGTAAGTACTACCATATTGATTTTTTCCCAATGTAAAAATGAAACAGAAGTAAATTTTTCTGTTTTCGAAGACAGTTCCGCAATTGCCTATGGGCCCTACAGGATCTTAAAACTACCAATAACCAAAGGTGTAACCATTCAAAACCCGATCCAGGTAAGTCTTGGTCCGGGTGCCTGGATGTATGCAGCCAATGCTTCCGGAACAGTGTACAGACTGCTCGATTCAGATGGTGATGGTATAGAAGATGAAGCCCGTTTTTATTGCTCCGTAGCGGATGATGGATTACATTCTCCTGGTGGGTTTGCAAGCAGGGAGGATACTATTTTTATTGGTACCCGGGAAGAAGTACGTGCTTATCTGGACCGGGATAAAGACGGTCGCTCAGACAGCAGTTGGACATTTTTCAACCAGATTCCTCATAGTGAACATCCATATGAATGGATTAGTGGCATCTGTTTTGGGAAAGACGGCTGGTTATACGGTGCCATCACAACTGATTCCTGGAATGCAGGTGCCTCACCAGATCCCAATGGATATCGTGGATCAATAATACGGATAAGTCCGGATGGAAAAAATGCAGAACGTTTGGTGACAGGAATCCGATCTGTTTATGGTATGGGGTTTCACTCAGATGGACAATTATATTTTACCGATAATGAAGGAGGAGGTAATCCAACCGAGGAATTAAATCAGCTGATAGCAGGGAAATTCTACGGCCATAATCGCAAAAAATTCGGTACCACAGATAGCACGGAAAAGCCTATACTCTCCTTACAAGCGGAGCTTGCACCCAGTGGTATTGAATTTAACCGGATCAATAATGATTTTGGCGGAACTGCAGGACAATTGTTTATCGCATTTTATGGCCCTTCTGAACGATGGAAACGAGGTGGAATTGCAAGAGTCAATTTTCAGCCAAATAAAGAAGGTGTTCTTGAAGCAAAAGAATTTTCTGTAGCCGAAATACCAAAACTGACCGACCTCGGATTTGGAAAAGACGGTTCACTCTATGTTGCCACACATGGTGTAGCAGATTACTGGTATAATCCGATTAAGGAATCTACAGGTGGATTTTACAAATTAGTTTATGATCCCAAATTGGTGGGAAAACATCCGACCCGTAAAGAAATAAAGGAGGAAATACTGGCTGAATCGTCCATCGAAAAGGGGAAAGACCTATTTATGAAAACGGCCTGTTTCGCCTGCCATGCAACAGATGGAACAACCGATTTACTTGGTCCCAATTTGAAAGATATTTACAAACGATTATCCAGAGAAGATATCTATGGTGAAATCACCGAACCTTCGAAAATAATCAAACCAAGTATGGAAGGAATCAAACTTACCAAATCGGATGGAAAAGTTTTACTGGGCCGAATTGTAAATGCCAATGAAGAGCAGGTAGATTTGATGTTGATTGGCAACCAGGTTATTCAGGTGAAACGATCTGAAATAAAAACAGCAGAACCTCAAAAAAAATCGCTGATGTATGAAGGTTTAATTGCTAATTTATCAAAAGAGGATCAGGAAAGTTTACTGGATTATTTAATGAATATTAAATAAGTGCAATGAAAAACAATCTATCTTGGTTTGCGCTGGAGAAAGTCCGCAAGAACTGGTGGTAGCGCAGGATAAACAGGTAGCCATCGTAGCCAATTATGGGAATCAGCAAGCTGGAAATACCATTTCCATCGTTGAACTTGGAGCAATTCAAAAGCCACATGATTTAAATATCCTGCGCAATGCAGTTTATTTTACCGCAGAAAGAAGTCGGCTGAATGGTCGGTTAAATTTAACTAACTATCAGGTAGACTGGTTCCAGAGTACCGGCCAAAACGGAACCCACCTCTTACGTTTGAATCCGGATGGAAAAACAGTATATACAACCAATCGCTTATCAAATTAAGTTTCCCGAATTAAGATAGATGCACCTGATTTGCCAGAAAACATCCAATTAATTCCAGTCGGACTTCGGACTCAAGGCATCGATTGCAGTCCGGATTGCAAGGAAGTATGGGTGGGTTCCAATGAGAAGAGAAAAATCATTGTATTGATTACAGCATCCAATACACAGCTTACCGAGGTAAAAGCCGGAGCTATGCCGATCCGGATAAAATTCAGTCCAAATCAGGCATCGGTGCTGGTATCAGATTTAAAAGCCAGGAGGCGTACCCATGGGAATAATATAGGCTGATGATAACAAATCAGCCTATATAGCTCTAAGCAGTACCAATGAAGTAATTAAAATCAGGCTGCCGGAATTAAAAATTATGGCCCGTGAAAAAACAGGAACTAATCCCCATGGAATTGCATTGGTATATTAATTTCTATTTTCCAAACCCATCAGCAAGTCTGTTCATTTCTGACTCAGTAAGATTATGGCCTCCATTAATAACTACCTTATACAGGAATTGAACCGATTTTCCGGGCTCCAATTCAAGATTGCGAACTTCTTTCCCATTGCTGAACACAGCAGCACCCAATGGATTCAATGCAAACAGTCCATACCCACGTGCATGCCAATACGTAGGGTAACCTGTATTGGATGGGTGATCTATCATTGCCACTGTAACCGGTTCCTTGTTGATTTTTCCGTTTAACATTACCCAACGAGCCCTGGTACTCCAAACCGCATCACCTTTAATTCCTTCGCTGCTGGTATACATTCCAGTTATATTTTCTGCAGGCAATTGATCAACTTTGGTAACTATTCCATTGGCATCTACAAAGGAACTCGCTTCTTTGGAAGGTTGTTCCAATTCGCGGGCTACCCGGATAGCCAGCATACCATCTTTCACATCTTTAAATACCACTTTTTTTGCTGCTGTAAGTGTTGTAATCCGAACTACTTCCCATTGTTTACCATTCACCACAAACCTGTATTCAGTTTTTTCTGTCAATTGAGTTTCACCAACTTTATTTTTCCAGCTGGCAGTAACCAGCAGGGAAGCTCTGTCTCCTTTCGCTTCCTGTCCTGTAATTGATTCGTGATAAATAGAACCATAAGAACTTCTTCTGTCAAAAGGGATAGCCGGTGAATTGTTCCAGAAATCCAACCCATTTACCGATTCATAATTCAGCCATAAACCTACATGGTGTGGATGATCCGTTCGGTCGCCCTGCCTCGGCGCAATAGGAAAACCCCGTGTTACCGTTGTTCCATTCACCGTATTCAGCGGATATAAAACTGGTTTCATGATGGAATCATCGTACCGGTAGGCGGTCAATACACGCCCATTATATTGTAATTCATGCATTTTTTCTGTGGGTTTATTGACCCATTTCAATCCACCGGATTGAGCAATAGCAAAGGTTGGCAGCACTATCAGTGCTGCACAACCGAGAAGGAAATTTTTCATGGCAATCCTTAATATTTAAATACTTTACCATCCACCAATACCTGCCTGGTTTTTGCATCAAACACAGCTTTTCCTCCGGTTCGAACGGCGGCATTGGTCATGATGGTTGCGATGGAATGATTATACCCCGCTTCTACCGGAGCATTCGGTTGCTGCCTGCTGCGAACGCATTCCATCCAGTTGCGCATATGCGCACTTGTTAGCGCATCGCCACCGGTATTGGCAGAAGCTGAAACTTCTACTTTTTCAGCCACCAGTTCCATTTCGGGTAACCGATTGGGTTGCATTTTCATGGCATCCGCATGATTTTTACGTAACCCGCCGGTTGGTGAAACTTTATTAGTAATCAGGTTGAGTTCACCTCCGTTTGAATAATATAATTCAGCCGGTCGTTCATCCCCATTATGCATACGCGAAGAAAAGATTACCTGAAAACCGGAACTTGCATCATTAGCCGGACCATAATCAAATACGGCGGTAGTGGTATCCCAGTTGCGTCGGCCGTCTTTCCACATATAAATTCCCCCATTGGCCACCACGCTCCGGGGATGTGCCAGTCCGGAGAACCAGTGTACAGTATCAATCTGATGACTCATCCACTGTCCGGGCATACCGGAAGAATAAGGCCAGAACAATCGATATTCCAGGTATTTTCTTGGATCCCATGCTTCAAAAGGCCGATTGAGCAGGAATCGTTTCCAATCGGTATCCTGCTCCCTGATACTTGCCACCAGGTCTGGGCGACGCCAGCGGCCGGGCTGGTTAACATTCCAGGTAAGTTCAACCATGGTGATGGCACCAAATTTTCCTTCTCCAATAAATTTAGCTGCTGCTTTATAATTAGGTCCGCTTCTTCTTTGCGAACCGATCTGTACAATTTTACCGGCTTTTTTCACGGCATCGAGGGCGGCATTATTATCGTCCATCGTTTCCGCAAAAGGTTTTTCCGTATACGTATCCTTCCCTGCTTTCATGGCTTCGATGGTATGCAGGGCATGTTGAAAATCAGCGGTACTAATGATTACCGCATCAATATCTTTCAGCGTATAAAGCTCTTCGTTATTTACACAGGCACGCACATCGTGACCGAATTTTGATTTCAATTCCGCACTACCCTCCTCTCTGCGACGTTTCCAGATATCTGAAACGGCTAACATATCAAAATTCAATTCTTTGTAATGGTTCATAAAACTGGGCAGCAGGGATTGCCGGAAACGGTCGGAGAATCCCACCACACCTACATTTACGCGATCGTTGGAGCCCATAATCCGGGCATAGGAAACAGCACTGAGTCCCATTGTACCGAGGTAAACCCCGGCACCTGCTTTCAGCGACTGTCGGATAAATTGTCGTCTGTTTGACATTGTTGCTTGTTTAAAAAAAACCGGAGCTGCACAGAGCCTCCGGTTTCAGGTTATAAAGTATCTTATTTGCCGAATATTCCTTTTAATGCATCCAGCGCATTTCCACCTCCCGAAGAAGTATTTCCTGCGGGTGCCCCACCACCTGTAAACATTCCTGCAAGATCCTGAAGATCCACATCACCATCACCATCTTTATCCAATCCGCCTCCGGCTAATTTTCCCATGATGCCTTCGAGATTCATACCCGAAGTTCTACCTCCACTCAATTGACCAAGTAACCCATCCAGGCTGAATCCATTATTGACAGGTGCATTGGTTTTGCTAACCAGTTGACCCAGAATAACCGGTAGCAGGCTGCCAACAAGGGAACCGGCTTTATTTTTATCCAGACCAAATCGCCCCATCATATCACTGATTACATTACCTGAAAGGTTTTGGACAACGGGGTTATTTTGATCAACTTCTCCTTTTGCGAACATCCCCAACACATCTTTGGCTCCGCCCTGGGCCATCATTCCCTGCAAACCGGAAAGAATGGAAGCACCTGTTGCTTCAATGGCTTCGTCGTTGCGCTCGTTCGGAATGTCGGGGTTGTTGATAATGCTATCCCCGGCATTTTCCCGAATAAGATTTAAAAGGTTCTCTATCATAATTGCTGATTTAAGAATTAAAATATACGTTGATTTTCGTTCCATACTATCTTGTGCCCGGAATTAAACCAAGATTTAATGGAAGTAAAAATGGAACCGGGCTGGAAGGCATTTCTGAAAAAGGAATTTAGCCAGCCGTATTTTCTGCAGGTGGTGACGCACCTTAAAACCGAAAGAAGTGCCGGAAAGATCATCTACCCACCAGGTTCCCTGATTTTCAACGCTTTTGACAAAACACCACTGGACCAGCTTAAAGTGGTAATACTTGGACAGGACCCCTATCATAATCCGGGTCAGGCACATGGACTAAGTTTTTCAGTTCCCGATGGTGTAAATCCCCCACCCTCCCTTATAAATATATATAAAGAAATTGCTGCTGATATCGGGTTGCAATTACCCAAAAAAGGCAATCTGGAGAAATGGGCGGAACGAGGGGTGCTGCTGCTCAATGCAGCGTTGACAGTACGTGCCAACGAACCCGGAAGCCATGCTAAAATCGGCTGGATGGATTTCACCGATGCTGTCATCCGAACCGTAAGTGATCGGAAAGAACATGTGGTGTTTTTGTTATGGGGACGATTTGCTCAGGAAAAGCAGGTACTTATTGATGAAACCAAACACCTTGTTTTAAAAGCTGCACATCCTTCCCCATTCAGTGCAGATAAAGGATTTTTTGGCTGCCGGCATTTCTCCAAAACCAATGAGTATCTGGTTAAAAACGGCATTGATCCGATTGATTGGTCATTGTAAACTATCTTCAAGTATGAATTGGTTCAAAGAAGTATTTGGTAGAATCTGGGCGGCCTGGGCGATGCTTTTATTCACCGTCACCATGTTGATTTTTTTGATTCCGGTTATTCTATTCTGTTTACCTGCTGCAGAACCAAAACGTACCCAACGTTTTGTTTTATATGCCCGGGCATGGATGGCGATTTTTTTACCGGGTATCGGTTGTCCGCTTACAGTACGCGGAAAACAGCATTTTAAAAAAGGAACTCCCTATATCGTTATCTGTAATCACAATGCATTGATGGATGTGCCCATTTCATCACCTGCCATTCCGGGCGGCAATAAAACTATTGCAAAAGCAGAAATGGCAAAAGTTCCTGTATTTGGAATGATTTATAAATTGGGCAGCGTGTTAGTGGATCGCAAAAGTGATAAAAGCCGGAAAGAAAGTTTTGCTAAAATGAAAGCGGTACTGGATATGGGGCTGCACATGTGTATTTATCCGGAAGGAACACGAAACACGAGTTCCGAACCATTGAAACCATTTCATGATGGCGCATTCCGACTGGCGATAGATACCCGGAAAGCAATCATTCCCGGTGTAATTTTTAATACCCGAAAAGTTAATCCCCCTCATAAGACATTTTATCTGATACCGCATCCCCTGCGCATCCAATTCCTGGAACCCATCGAAGTATTGGATACTGATACCTGCGAAACGCTGAAGGCAAGAGCATTTGAGCGAATGAAGGAGGAGATAGAAGGTGAAAAGTGAGAAGTGAAAGGTGAAAGGAGAGGTGAAAGGTGAAAGGAGAGGTGAAAGGTGAGTGGTGAATGCAAAGCAAAACTATACAAACACCAATGAAATATTTTACAAGCAACTAATAATCAACACTCTGTATCGCCAAAAAACCATGAGTTCAATACGATTCCTGTGGGTACTGATCCAATTAATGTAGTAGACGCAATAGCAAATCTCTGAAATTCACGTCTGCACTCAATCCGTTTGACATATATGTTTTGGCCCCGATCTAAGTTTTGGCCCTGATCTAAATTTTGGCCCTGATCATTTAGAATTGAACCTTCCCAATTATTGAACTTTGAGAATTATTGAACCTCCCGAATTATTGAATTTCCAGAAAATTACTTTGTTGATTAAAACGTATTGATGCAAAGTATTAAGCTAGCATGTTTGATTTATGAAATATCCTTTTTGCGTGTTACACTTCAATCAACCTGCTCCCTTGCTTTGAGTGCCCGATTTTTTACTTTCAACTTCTAACTTTTTACTTCTACTGCGTATAAAAGAATTTCGAGCGGTTGATTTTCAAATCACGCAACAACCCCGATTTCGGATTGATGGTGATATTGAAGGTACGATACAATCCCACGGGCGTGATATTGATCCCCAATTGCCAGCAATGTAATTCCCGACTAAGAAACATCGTCAACTGCTGAATGGAAGCGCCGCGAAAATCATAAAAGGTACTGGCGCCCAGTTTCCATTTGGGAGTCAGGTTAAAATCACCACTAACGTTTACACTTGAATTGATCTGGGTTTCATATCCTGAGTAATCGCGTTTGAGAAGGCGACTAAAACTAAGCGAATAGGAAAGGTTTACTGACCAGGGAATATTGAAATCGGCGTATTCAGCGGGATTATTCCGCACATTGTTGAGCAAAGCCTGCTGTTCTTCATTTGTCATAGGTAAGCCGATTCCATTGGGATCCTCATCCGGTGGAATTTCTTTTTTCTCTTTTTGCTTGGAAGTGAAGGAAGTTGAAACAGCTATATTTCCGGAAGTGATTCTTCCCAGTGAAAAACCATCCCCACTCCAGGCATATTGATTGATCCGATAGCCCTGCCGATCGGTTTTATAGGGGTCCATACTGGCAGAAGCTGTGATATTAATCTTTTCAAAAAGGGTGCTACGCACATATAAACTGATGGGAGATAACTGAAAACTATCTGCTAAAAAGTTATAACTACCCGTTAAACCAAAACCATCCAGCAGCCGCACTTTTTTGATTCCATCTTCAGAAGTCGTATCCTTTTTCGACCGCACTTTCATTTCGAGGTTATTATCGAGAGTGAAACTCAGTCCACCAAATTCCCCTTCTCCAAATGCACCATATAAACTACCGGCATATTTACTGAATCGCACCTGACGCCCGCTGGTATCTACCTGTGTGGAATAATAATCCTTCCCATTCATGTCTGGTTTATAACTGGCAGATAAGGATGGCCGGATGACATGCCGGATGGCTCGAACATTACTGTTTTTGCCAAACTTTTCAAATTTTCCGAAGATGGCGGTATTCAGACTAAGGCTGAAAGACATATCGCGTGCGGTATGAAACCCACGGTTGATGGAGGTATCAATTCTGTTGGTATTGGGATTCCAGGTACGGAAAAACTGCTGTGCATACCAGCGCTCTGAATAACTGATACCGGGTGCAATCTGAATCGGCCCAAGAGAAGGCAATGACAAAGTAATGGGAATATTATGCTGAGCGCCCCATTGCATGGTATCGATCAGTTGGGTAAAGGAAAAAGCACTGTCGTAGAAGGAAGCCTGATTTCTGAACTGGGTGTTCAAACCAATTCCCAGTTTTTCATACCATTTGGGAGTACCCACCATTTCCTTTTTCTGAAAGGGATAAAAGTTATTGACTGTGAAGGAACCATCCGGCAAACGGATATTGATTTGGCGGTTTCTGCTATTCTGATCATGGCCCGCAGTTAAACTCAGGTTGTATTTATTGTTCCAGTTTTTGGTATAGGATATAGAAGAATACAATTGGTTTTGAAAGTTGATGGATGGATTTGCCCCAACAAACTGGTTAAACTGAGTAGAACCGGCGTTCACACTTGCCTGGAAATTGGTACCCGGACGTGCTTTGGCATCTGCCACATGGCTCCACTGAATATTGAAGCTACGATTGACATCAAATTCCTTATCAGCATCGCGGCTTAATATTCGAGTATTCTGCACCGATAGATTCAATCGGCCTGAATACCGGTACCGGCGTTTATAGGTAGGAGTCAGTACTCCCCGCCAGCCACCATAGGAATAAATATCACCACGAAGCATTACATCAAACTTTTCTCCGAGTACTTTATAATAGCCCAGCCCTTCAAGCCCAAGACCGAATTGTTCATTGGCCACAAATTGAGGAGGAAGGATACCTGATTTTCGTCCCTGTGATAAGGGGAAAAATCCAAACGGAATATAAATTGGCACGGGCACACCTTCGAATTCGGGATGGATCGGGCCACTCACGGCCAGTTTTTTATTGACCAGTTTCAGTTTTTTTGTACGGAAGGCAAAGTGAGGCGTATCCAGGTTACAGGTAGTAAACCGTCCATCCAATGCAAAAAAATCATTGACATTAACTTTTTTGATCCGGCTTCCGTATACATACATTTCACCCTGTTGGGTGAAGGTACTTTTGGTAATTCCCTTCTGTGTTTTGAAATTATAGATGATGGAATCCGCATCCATATTGCTTTCACCCTGAATAAAATGAGGTTTACCCTGTTTTTCACCAAGTGTATCTAATTTATACGTAGCAACTACAATTTGTGTTGGCTGATCCAGTTCAATGCTATAGGCGGTCAGATCAAGGTCTTTGTACTTGGTGCTGGCCTGGTTATACAGGGTTATCTTTTTGGTTGGGACATCCAGCACCATGGAGTCGGAAGCAGCATAAGAGACAGGTGCATCCAAAGAATCGCTGGATATTTTAACATTTAAGGTATCAATCTGTTGTTGTAAACTGTCTCTCTTTAAAGAAATAGAATCTTTTGACAAGGGAACGGTATCGCGTTTCAATGGGATGGTATCCTGTTGTTGAAGCGTTAAAGCCGCATTAAAATTTATCGATTTATAATAATTAGCGGTTGACGTCTGCGTTATTATTAAGAGTAGCAGAGTAAAAAGCCCGATAAAAATGTATTTTAAACTAAATTTGCCGCCGTCCTTCATACTATTGAATGGGGGCAAAAATAGGGATTCGGTACCCATTAATCAAAGGTTATTGTATGATCAAACAGTTCAAGACCAAACTCTTCATAGTGTTCGCTGCCGGAGTGTTGCTAATTTTATCACAAAGCAGCTACGCTCAGGGTGCTAAAAACGCCTTAAAAACAGTAATAATAGATGCCGGACATGGTGGGCGTGACCCAGGTGCACGGGGTTTAATATCCACAGAAGCAGAGGTGGCACTATCAATTGCGCTGAAACTGGGCAAAGAACTGGAGCAGGCCTATCCCGAAATCAATTTTATTTATACCCGCAAAGATGCCGCACTTCCAAAGGGAGTTACCGATCCCAACCTGGCAAACAGAATCAGGGCGGAGATGGCAAATGAAGCGAAAGGAGATCTTTTTATTTCGATTCACCTGAATGCAACCGGACAAAAAGCCGGTGGCTGGTACCAGAAGAAAATCACCGGCTACAGAAATAAGGTAGTGTATGTCGGAAAAGGTAAAACCAGGAAGAAAAAGCTGATCAAACAGCCAATTTACCAGTCTTATTACGTAAAAAATACGCGGATCGGTACCGAAACCTATATCTGGGCAGCCGATCGTTCAAGTGCCAAAAGTGAAAATATAGTATTGGATGATGAAGACAGTGGTGAGGATGAACCGGTGGATGACCCCAACAACGTGTTGGACCTGAATTCACCTGAAGCCAAAATCAGGGCACAACTCTACACTAAGTATTTTTTCCGTAATTCAGCGCTGCTTGCGCAATTTGTTGAGGAAGAATTCGCCAGTGCCGGTCGAAAAAGTTTTGGTGTAAAGCAACGAAATCACAAAGGAATCTGGGTACTACAGGCAACCGGAATGCCCAGTATCCTGATCGAAACCGGCTTTATTTCCAATAAAGAAGAGGAGGAATATCTGGTTAGTGATGCCGGTCAGAAGGAAGTGGTACAAAATATTGTAACTGCGTTCAAACGGTACAAGGAAGAGTTGGAAAATCCCCGGCACCTGCCCCGCAGCGCTACTGGGAATTAATTTATTACATTTGACTCCAATTCTTTACGCATGAAAATATCTAATGAAACCAGGATTGGTATCCTAGCTGTGGTGAGTATTGTCTTACTGATCCTTGGCTTCAATTTCCTGAAAGGGAAAAGTTTTTTTGATAAGAACGATCGTATTTACGCCATATTTCCTAAAGTAACCGGTTTGGCAAATTCAAGTCCGGTTTCATTAAATGGACTTCAGATCGGGATGGTTTCTGAAATAAAGGAAAGAAGTCCCAATATTGAAGATGGCATCGTGGTTACCATTAATCTGGCCCGGCATATCAATATTCCAAAAAACTCGGTTTCCTATATTAATGCAGATTTACTCGGCACATCCAGCCTGGTAATTGAACCTGGCAATGCAGGAGAATTCCTGGCAGATGGAGATACGATAACCAGTCGGGTGAAAGCCGGGCTGATGGATGAAGTAAGCGGAAGCCTGAATCCTGCATTGAAATCGCTCGATGCCACACTGATTTCACTTGATTCGCTGATTCAGGTAGTAGGAACCTATTTTGATCCGGCTACCAAAGATAATTTTCATGTAATTGTAGCCAATCTTTCCAAAGCGTCTGCAGGTTTGAATCAACTGATTGCCTCTCAGAATAGCAATCTGAATAAATCAATGCAAAATCTTGAATCGGTAACAGCAAATCTGGCTGCTAATAATGAAACGATCACACACACGCTGAGCAATTTGGAAAAAACCACTGACCAGTTGGCTACGGCAGATATTAAAGGCACGGTTACATCCCTGCAGGGAGCTATTGGAAACCTGAACGGAGTGGTAGCAAAAGCCAATAGCAAGGATGGTTCCATCGGACTCTTGTTAAATGACAAAAAATTATACCAGAATCTGGAAAACACTTCGCGGAGTTTGAATATTTTGCTCGACGATTTAAGAACCAATCCGAAGCGATATATCAATGTGTCGGTTTTCGGTCGAAAAGATAGGAGCAAGCCGCTACAGGCACCATTAAATGATTCTACACAAACTACGCCCCAATCCCAATAATATGCGACTAGTTGGATTTGTTCTGAGCTGGTTGCTTTTTCTGGCACCTATGCTAGCTGGTGCCCAGGAGCCTGTGCCTGTTGCAGCTGATACAATGGACATTGTACTGGTTCGAAAAACGGACCGGTTTCGTTATCTCAAAAAAGATTCGGTGACTGAATTACAGATGTTGGCCGGCAATGTTTTTCTCGAACAGGGAACCACCAAATTTTATTGCGATAGTGCTGTTATTAATCCGGCTACCGGCATAGTAGAAGCATTCGGCAATGTGCATATCAATGATGCAGATAGTATTCATACCTACGCCCAATACCTGATCTATTATTCCAACGAGAAAAAAGCCTATCTCAAAAAAAACGTACGGCTTACAGATGGCAAAGGTGTGCTCACTACCAATGACCTGGAATACGATACCAATCTGAAGATTGGAACCTATACGAATGGCGGCAAGGTGGTGAGTGAAAAAACCGTGCTTACCAGTAAGGAAGCCACTTACTATGGCGATATGAAAGATGTGTATTTCAAAAAAGATGTGAAGATGAAAGATCCGGAGTATGATCTGGAAACGGATTCTTTACTCTTTAATACCGAAAGCCGAATTGCCACTTTCATAACAAAGACGAGGATTCTTTCAGATAGTGGTCGCCGTGATATAACCACCTCGGAAGGCTATTATGATATGAAAAATAAGGTGGCCAAATTCGGTCGCCGTCCGCAGATCAAAGACGGAACTACTTTTATTACAGGAGATGATGTTGGATTTGATGACAATACCGGCGACAGTTATGCGCGCGGCAATGCGGTGTTTCGGGATACGGCACAGGGAATTTCCATATTGGCCAATGATCTGAAAGCAAATAAAAAGACGAATACTTTGCTGGCTACCCAGCGCCCGCTGATGATCATCAAACAAAAAGAAGATTCCATTTTTGTTACGGCAGATACGCTTTTTTCAGCTCGACTAACGGATAAAAAGGATTACCAGAAAACATTTATCCGACCGGTGCAAGTGGTAGCGGATAGTCTTTCCACAGACAGCACGGGTATTGCAGATAGTACTGTTTTATCAGACAGCGCCTGGCAATTAACGGTATTGGATCCGGCCGATACAACGAACCGAAATCGGTATTTCCAGGCATGGAACCGGGTTCGGATTTTTAGTGATTCCCTGCAGGCGGTTTGTGATAGTTTGTTTTATTCAGGAGTGGATTCCATCTTTCGGATGTTCCGGGATCCGGTAGCCTGGGCAAATGGAACACAGATTACAGGCGATACAATATTCATGTACACAAAAAATCAGGCACCGGAGCGCCTCCATGTTTTTGATAATGGACTGGTGATTAATCGCACGGCCGATGATTTTTATAATCAGATCAAGGGCAATACCATTAATGGGTATTTCATAGATGGGGCCATCCATTATATGCGGGCAAAAGGATCAGCAGAAAGTATATATTATGCGCAGGATCAGGACAGCGCCTATTCAGGAGTGAATCGATCCACGGCCGATATAATCGATTTTTATTTTGCCAATAAGGAATTAAACCGGGTTGTATTTCGCAGTTCGGTGGAAGGCACGTTGTATCCATTCAGACAGGTGAATCATGGAGAAATGCGGTTACGAGGATTTAAATGGTTGGAAAAGCGCCGGCCAAAAACTAAATTTGAACTTTTCGAAGACCCGGTAATAACTGAATAGAATGGCAAAAATCCCCAGCATACGGCAGATCATCAGGAAACAACTAATCAGTCCGATTCAGGAGTTTATCAAAGACAGCCGGGCAGTGGGGGTTACTTTGCTGGTTTGTACGGTGGTATCTTTATTACTGGCGAATAGCCAATGGAAGGATACCTATATTCATTTGATGGAAAGAGAGGTTCATCTACTGCCTTTTCTTCATCTCCCCCACTCTATTTTACATTGGATCAATGATGGGTTCATGACCTTGTTTTTCTTTTTGGTTGGAATGGAGATCAAGCGGGAATTGTTGATAGGTGAATTATCCTCCATTAAAAAAGCATCCTTACCCATAGCGGCCGCGCTTGGGGGAATGCTGGTACCAGCCGGCATTTATCTGTTGTTTAATTCATCCACCCCATATCATAGTGGCTGGGGGATTCCGATGGCTACTGATATTGCCTTTTCCTTAGGCGTTGCTTCTTTATTGGGGAACCGTGTTCCGGTGCAATTAAAGATCTTTCTGATGGCGCTGGCAATAATTGATGACCTGGGTGCAATCCTGGTGATTGCCGTGTTTTATGGTGGCGATATTTCCTGGTATTACCTGCTGGGTGGAGCTGTTTTATTGGGTATACTGCATCTCCTGAACAGGTTACGTGGTAATAAATGGTGGGTTACCCTGATAATCGGATTGCTGGTTTGGTATTGCATTTTTAATTCGGGAATCCATGCTACCATTGCTGGCGTACTGATAGCCTTTTTAGTACCGCTGGACCGGCTCTCCAACTATGAACACACCCTGCATGATCCGGTCAATTTCATCATCCTGCCCCTGTTTGCCCTGGCGAATACAGCCATAGAAATTCCCGGCAATTTCACAGAGGCAATTACTACCAGTCTGAGTTGGGGAGTTTTAGCCGGACTGGTATTGGGAAAACCGATTGGCATAACGCTGGCATCCTGGATAACTGTGGCAACGAAGTTGGGTGAGCGTCCGAGCGGCACCAACTGGACCCAGTTAATTGGCATGGGAGCATTGGCGGGCATTGGGTTTACGATGTCGATATTTATAACAATGCTGGCGTTTACGGACCCAATCCTGCAAAATATTGCAAAACTTGCCATATTGATTGGAGCTGTAATTTCGGTAATTGCTGGTCTGCTCCTGCTATATTTCGCTTCTCCGTCTAAACAAAACCGTTAGCAATTCAACCACATTGGTGAATTTGCATCTTTTTATTGCTCTTTTGCAATATTTAGTGCATTAATCAGGATTTTTTTGCTGTTAATTGCTTTTTAATCTGGCATTTTGCGCTTTTTTGCGTTTTTTCTCCTACTTTGGACTTACCAAACAAGTAGCCAAGCTTACTGCCATGCTTAAAAAAGAACGACAGGCCTATATACTTCAGAAGGTAAACCTGCACAACAAAATACTTTCGGGTGCCATCAGCGAAGAGATCTGTGTATCGCAGGATACCATTCGGCGGGATCTGGAGGAATTGCAACAACTTGGTAAGTTGATCAAGGTACATGGCGGTGCAATGTCTCCCTCTTTTCATTATCAGAACTGGTCCTCTCCAGAGGAAATTTATGCGATAGGAGCCAAAAAGGAAATTGGTCGCAAAGCTGTTCACCTGATCGAAGATGGAATGGTGGTTATTACAACCGGGGGAACTACAGTTATAGAACTAGCCAAAGCTTTACCTCCAGGTTTAAAAGCGACATTTTTCTGCGGTAGTGTACCAGCAATATGCGAATACATGCAACATCCCAATATTGAAATCATAGTAATTGGCGACAAGCTTTCAAAAAATTCCAGAATAACGGTAGGGCATCAGGCCATCGAACAGATTAAATCAATTCGTGCTGATTTATGCATTTTAGGGATCAATGCCATCCATCCTGAATTCGGTGTTTCCGATAATGACTGGGATGTGGTAATCCTGAAAAAAGCAATGATTGAATCTTCCCGAAAAGTGATTGGATTAACCATATCAGAGAAAATAAACACCATTCAACCGATACAATTATGTCCGCTTAGTGAAATAGATATACTGGTAACAGAAAGAGCGCCTTTTGACCCGATGTTGAACGAACTAAAGTTGAAAGGAATCCGAACTATTTGATTCACTAAAAAAAGAATTCCCGGCATGCACCTTCATTTAACCAGAAAATGCAGTATACTTTTTTTAATGCTGATTTTCCTTCATTCGGCTTTGCAATCACAGAAACAAGTCCGTTTCGCCTTCCTGACCGATTTACATGTAAGTCCGGGTAGTGATAGTGAAACAGGACTTGCCACAATTATAGATGACATCAATAAAGACAGTGTGGATTTTGTTGTAATCACCGGTGATATTACCAATACAGGATCCAATGCTGAATTGGAAGCTGTTTATAACCTTGTTTCAAAGCTAAAGACCAGGTATTATATGTTACCCGGCAACCATGAAACCAACTGGTCTGAAACTGCAGGAAAAAAATACCTCGAGTTATGGAAAGAAGATCGCATTCACTTTTCTACAGGTGATTTCTATTTTATTGGATTTAATACAGGCCCCTATATGAAAATGGGTGATGGACATGTTAAACAGGAAGACTTGTTATGGCTTGAAAAAACGCTGAAGGCAGAAGTAAAACAAGGTCAAATGGTGGTTTCTCTTGCACATTATCCATTAGGTGATGGTTTGGATAACTGGTATGATGTAACGCGAATTTTAAAAACAGTGCCTACCAAATTAGCATTATGCGGACACGGGCACAGATTATCGATCCACAATTTTGATGGAATAACAGGTATTATGGGACGTTCAAGTTTACCCAAAGGCACACCTGGAGTGGGTTATAACATAGTTGTCCTAAATAAAGACTCAGTACAGATTCATCAAAAAATTGTGGGTGAGCTGAATACACGATTAGCTTATTCACTTTCATTATCATCCAATCCTGCACTGGATAAAAAACTAAACGGATTGGTACCCGACTATTCAGTGAATGATAGTTTTAAAGCATTTTATCCGGTTTATCAGTTTACTGATAATAGTTCCATATTCACGGCTGCTGTACCTGCAGGCAGGAATCAGGTTATTTATGGAGGTTCAGATGGCACGGTTAAATTATTGAATCGCAAATCCAACCGGATTGAATGGCAGGTAAAATTGCCAGGGTCGGTTTATTCAACCCCATTCGTCCTGGGCAAACAGGTAATTGTAGGTGGCATCGATGGTAAACTTCAGTCACTTGAATTAAAAACCGGGGCGGTTATTTGGGAACAGACCCTTAGTGTGCCGGCTATAAGTGAAGCTATAGCAAAAAATGACCGTATCTATATTGGATCAGGCAATGGCACGATGTATTGTTTATCTGCAGAAAACGGATCAATACAATGGAAATTTGATGGAGTTCAAGGTCAAATCCAGGCCCGTGCAACACTCGATGGAGATAAGTTGGTTTTTGGAGCCTGGGATAAACATCTTTACTGTTTAAATAGCAATTCAGGGCAACTTATTTGGAAATGGACCAATGGGTCTCCACAAAAATTGTATTCACCGGGCAATGTTGTACCGGTGATTGCAGACAATAAAGTATTGATTGTTGCACCTGATCGTTATATGACAGCTATAGACCTTACAACAGGTAACACTATCTGGAGAAATAATCGCCATCGTGTCCGTGAATCATTAGGGGGTTCTTCAGACAATCACAACGTCTATGCGAAACTGATGAATGATTCGATTATTGCAGTTTCTACCCTTCCGGATAGCATGCAAACTAAATGGGCCACCTATGCCGGGTTTGGTTATGAGCACAACCCATGTCCAATTACCGTTGCTGACGGCGTAGTATATGCAGGAGGAAAAAACGGACTACTGGTGGCGCTGGATGAAAAAACTGGTGAACTGCTTTGGAAGCATAAGGCAGGGAACTCATCTGTAAATGGAATTCGTGCTGATGAAAGTGGTGGCATCTGGATCAGCCTGATAGAAGGAACCATTGCTTATTACAAAAACAAACATACATCTAAAACCAAAACAAGTAGACATGGGAAAAATTAAGAATTTCCTTTTGTTTGCCGTGCTATGCTGCTTAAGCAGCTGGGCAACTGCGCAGACAATTACGGGTGAGGTCGTAAATCGATCTTCCCAGCAGCCTGTTATAGGTGCAACAATTTCAGCTGGAGAGGCAGGAACTTCAACAGATGAAATGGGCAGGTTTAGCATAACGCTGCCAAACGGCGTTAGTTCACTTTCAATTAGTTCGATTGGTTTTATTAAACAAACCATTCGAATTAGTAATCAATCAAGTATCCGGATTCAGCTGGAGGAAGACGAAAACTCACTGGATAATGTGGTTGTAGTAGGATATGGTACTCAGAAAAAGGCCAACCTTACGGGAGCAGTTTCAACTGTACAAGTGAGCAAAGTAATGGAATCACGTCCTGTAACGGATGTGGGCCGCGCCTTACAGGGTGCTGTTCCTGGTTTAAGTATTACCACAACAACAGGTGATCTGGCAACTAATCCAACGATTCGTTTACGAGGTTTGACCGGATCAACTAATGCAGGAAATGGCGCACAACCGCTTATTCTGGTAGATAACGTTGAATTTCCCAATCTTCAATTATTGAACCCGGATGATATTGAGTCCATTTCAGTACTGAAAGATGCTGCTTCAGCTTCAATTTATGGAAGCAGGGCTACCTGGGGAGTTATTTTAATTACCACCAAATCAGGTAAGAAAAACAGTCGCTCAACAATTAATTACAATAATAACTTTTCCTGGAGTACACCAACTACACAACCTAGAAATGCGGATGCTGCTGACGGACCAACATATACATTATCAGCAGCACAGAGAACTAATCCAAATCAGGATTTCTTTGGTTCCATAGGTATGACATTTACGAGTGAGAGTATTGAAAAAATTCGCGAATGGCAGCGTACCTATGGCGGTCAGGATTTAGGACGTGAAATGGTGGAAGGACGCGATTTTGAAATTATTGGAGGTCGTGCTTATTATTATCGCCCATGGGATCCGGCTAAAGAATACATGAGAAAATGGGCTCCGCAGCAAAATCATAACTTAAATTTCTCTGGTGGTAATGAAAAAACGTCCTTTAATGTAAGTCTGGGATACATGGGGCAGGAAGGTGTTTTAAAAGTTAAAACGGATCAGTTCAAAAGATACAATGCAACTATTGGCGTTAACTCTTCCGTTACCCCCTGGTTAGATATAAATGGAAAAATCATCCTGACAAAATCAGAATTTGAAACGCCGTTTTCTTATAGTGGCGCAACATTCGATCCTCTTTATTATATGTATCGCTGGCATGGTGTGTATCCTTATGGAACCTACCAGGGTAAAGGATTCCGTAATATTATTTCGGAAATGGAGCAGGCTAATATGACAGAGAATACCAACAACTTTGTCCGTGCTCAATTGGGAGGCTTATTTAAAATTACAAAAGGCCTCACCTTTAATGCGAATTACACGTATACAAGCAATAACAATCATTATTATGAACCTGGTGGGCAGGTATTTGCCTGGAATCAATGGAATCCGATATGGGATTATATCCAGGTATCTCCTGTTTCGGCAAACCGTGTCTCCTACTCTTCCGGTTGGAACGAACAGCATACCGTAAAAGCCTTTGGAACATACCAGAAAAAATTTACGGATCATAATTTCAAATTTATCGGCGGTATGGATGTGGATCTTTACAAAGGGTGGTCTCAATATTCAGAACGTCGCGACCTGATTGACCAGAATCTTCCGGAACTGGACCTGGCAACAGGTGATCAATACATTGGTGGAGGTCGTGGTCATTGGTCAACACAGGGCTTTTTTGGCCGGATCAATTATGACTATAAAGGAAAATACCTGTTGGAATTAAACGCACGTTATGATGGTTCGTCTTTTTTCCCAGCTCAGGACCAATGGAATTTATTTAAATCCGCATCCGCTGGTTATGTTATCAGTGAAGAAAACTTTATGGAGTTCACCAGAGACTATTTAGATCACTTAAAGATTAGAGCATCCTACGGTTCAGTAGGTAGTACGGATGTTGGAAGTGCTACATTCCGTCCTTCCATGAGTTCCAGTGCATCCGGTTGGTGGATTGGTGGTTCCAATCTGTTAACTGTTAACACGCCGAATCTGGTACCAAATACACTCAAATGGGAAACTATTAATACCCTTGATTTCGGTTTGGATGCAAGGTTCCTGAATGGAAAGGTTGGACTGACCTTCGACTGGTACCGTAGAACAACAAAAGACATGATCACCCCAGGTATTGTTCTGCCTAGTACATTCGGATCTGCACCTCCCAGAAGAAATTATGGTGAATTACAAACTACAGGATGGGAAATTGCTGTTGATCTCAATCATAGTTTCCGCAATGGTTTGAGTTTAAATGGAACCTTAATGTTATCTGACTTCCAGGAGGAGATTACAAAATATGATGGAAACCTCGTTAATGGTTTTTATGCAGGAAAAAAACTGGGAGAAATCTGGGGGTATAAAACCGATCGATTCTTTACAAAAGATGATTTTGAACAGGACGCCAGTGGTGAATTAGTACGAGATGCACAAGGCCACTATATTCCTGTAAAAGAAATACCTTCTCAGTCAAGACATGAATCCGGCTGGTTCTTCTATGGCCCTGGTGATATTAAATACAAAGATCTAAATGGCGATGGAGAGATTTGGAGAGGTTCCAGTTCCCTGGATGATAAAGGTGATCTTACTGTAATCGGGAACAGCACGCCACGTTACCAATATGGTATTCGTTTAGGAGCAGAATTTAAAGGATTTGATTTCAATATGTTTATTCAGGGCGTGGGTAAACGCGAAATGTGGGGAAATGGAATGATCGCTATTCCTGGCTTTAATCCCTTCGATAATATGTATGCACATCAAATGGATTATTGGACTGAAGACAATCCAAATGCCTTTTATCCGCGTCCAACCAATACCGGCCAAAGTAATAACACGCAGAACTTCCTTATTCAGGATAAATACCTGATGAATATGGCTTATACCCGTCTGAAGAATATTTCTCTGGGATATACCATACCTGTAACTATTACAAAACGACTTCGTTTTTCACGTTTACGCTTTTATGTAAACGGAGAGAACCTTTGGACCAGAGACAAATTGCATGTTCCAATTGATCCGGAAGTTGGTTTCCGTACTCCCTCTTCACCTGCAGCAACTTTTGGAAGAGTTTATCCTTACCGCAAAACTGTTTCCTTTGGCTTACAGGCAACCTTATAATTCTTAAATTTTTACAATCATGAAAAAGTATCTATATATATTGGGACTTGCTGCTATTGGATTCAGCAGTTGTAAAAAAGATTACCTGGAACGTCCTCCTTTGGATCAGTTATCAGATGAAACTTATTGGTCCAGTGAAAACAATGTCCGCATTTTTTCCTGGGGATTTTATACTGCATTTTTTCCGGCTTATGGTTCCGGATTCACCTGGGGGCGATATTTCTCCGGGCAATCTCTGAATGATGATTTTGCGGGTACTACGCCGCCACAATGGATTCAGAATGTTCCATCCACTTCAGGTAGTTGGACTTTTGCCTGGGTTCGGAAAGCGAATTTATTCCTGAATCGGATCCAACAGGTACCCATGCCGGAAGAGGCAATCAATCACTGGAGTGGCGTAGCCCGTTTTTTCCGTGCATTGGAATACCACGATCTTGTTAAGCGGTATGGCGATGTGCCCTGGTTTGATCAGGTGATTGCTGAAGCAGATAAAGATCTATTATTCAAGCCCAGAGATTCCAGAACTTTTGTAATGGATAAAGTATTGGAAGATCTTCAGTTTGCTGCGGAAAACGTACGCGAATCAGATGGCACGCCTGGGCTTGTTGTAACAAAATCAGTAGTATTGGCATTTATGTCCCGAATCATGTTATTTGAAGGTACTTTCCTGAAATACCATGGAATTGACGATGCAAAAGCTACAGCTTATCTGGAGGCTGCTAAATGGGCTGCAGAAGAGGTGATCAATTCCGGTAAGTTTTCAATTACAGATAATTATCGTGCTGTATTCAGCAGTAATGACCTTTCCGGTTTTAAGGAAATTATTATGTATCGGAAATATGAAACCGGTATGTTGACACATGCTTTAATGAGCTACAACAACAATGAGCCTCAAACCGGGATTTCAAGGAATGCCGTTGAATCTTACCTTGCCAGCGATGGATTGCCAATCAGCATTTCTCCACTATATCAGGGTGATCAGGGAATTGCGAATGTCATGGCGAATCGTGATCCCCGCCTTGCGCAGACGGTTGTGGGTCAATTGCGGATCAACCAATATGCTGCTAATTATTCAACCAGTGGATATTCCATTCATAAATTCCTGAACGAAGCATTGAAAACAGCTCCGGAAGCTAGCGGCGCATTAAACCAAACCGATGGTCCGGTTATCCGCTATGGTGAGGTATTAATGAACTATGCGGAGGCTGTGGCCGAATTGGGAACCATAACGCAGGCCGACTTGGACAAATCCATCAATGTATTGCGTAAGCGCCCGGGTATTAACTTGCCGGATCTGCAGGTTTTGGGTGGATTACCGGCTGTTAATGGCGTTGTTTATGATGATCCGGAGCGTGATCCTACTGTATCCTCCCTGATCTGGGAAATCCGCCGGGAACGTCGTACAGAGCTGATGATGGAAGGGTTCCGGCTGGATGACCTGAAACGTTGGAAAAAACTGGAATATGCCGATACCCAGGAAAACCTGACTATTAACCGTGGTGCCTGGATCGACAAAGCAGAATATCCCAATACCAATGTGCATATTGAAGGAGGTGGAACACAGGGATATATTATTCCTGCCATCAAACTCGAATCACAACGTCTTTTCACAGATCCTAAAGTTTACCTGGATCCCCTGCCACTTGATCAGATTAAACTCTATCAGGATAATGGCTATACACTCACACAAAATCCGGGATGGTAAATTCCTCTGAAAAAAGCTGCTCAAAAGAGCAGCTTTTTTCTTATATTTTAACTAAAAAACGCAATATTTAGGTATCTTTTCCCCAAAACATTCAAAAAACTGCAAATTCCCGGATCATCCCATGCTAAAGAAAGAAAGACAAGCCTATATACTTCGGAAAGTGAACCTGCATAATAAAGTCTTATCTGTACAGTTAAGCCAGGAGATTAATGTATCTGAGGATACCATTCGGCGGGATTTACTTGAGATGGCGGATGAGGGTAAGCTTATCAAAGTTCATGGAGGTGCACTGTCGCATTCCTTTAGCCAGGTCAATTTTATTAAGTCTGATGTCTATTCCCAGGAGAATAAAGTATCGATTGCTAAAAAGGCAGCCAGCCTGATTCAGGATGGTATGTTTGTTTTAACCAGTGGTGGTACTACCATTATGGAATTGGCTAAAGCCTTACCCCCCGGCCTGAAAGCAACGTTTATTTCGGGTAGTATTCCGGCAGTTTTGGAATACATGAATCACCCCAATATTGATATCATTCTGATTGGTGATAAGGTTTCCAAAAATTCTAAAATCACCATTGGATCACAGGCGATCAATCAGATCAAACGCATTAAAGCCGATATCAGTTTTTTGGGCATAAATGCGATTGATCTGGAGAATGGGGTAACCGATAATGATTGGGATGTTGTGATGATAAAAAAAGCGATTATTGAATCATCTCAAAAGGTAATCTGCCTGACAATCTCTGAAAAAATGAATACTTTCCAGCCATTGCATGTCTGTGATATCAACCAGGTTGATATGCTGATTACTGAACTGGACAAAGACGATCCCCTTTTACGTCAATATGCCAAAGCCGGCATTGAAATTCTTTAGGTGTCAGACACCAGTGAGACAGGTATCAGATATATATTAAGACGCTGTTAGAGAAGTATCAGACAGGTGTTAGAACACAGTCCTAACACCTGTCTGATACCTGTCTCACTGGTGTCTGACGTCTTTGGACGTCTTACGCAAAAAAGATATAGGCAATGAAGATGGCGGCAATTACGCCAATGAAATCGGCAATCATGCCGGCCCAGATAGAATATCGTACATTCTTGATTCCAACACTCCCGAAATACAGCGCAATAATATAAAACGTGGTATCGGCAGAGCCCTGAAATATACTGGCCGTTAATCCCGCAAAAGAATCCGGACCCAGTTCAGGATTTTTGAAGATATCCAGCATCATCCCTCTGGCTCCGCTCCCACTAAAGGGTTTCATGATGGCTACAGGCAGCGCATCTACGAATTTGGTATCAAATCCCAACGAACCGATGATCCAGGCGAAAAAACGGACTACATAATCCAACGCACCGGAATCCCGGAAAACACGGATCCCCACCAGCATGCCAACCAGATATGGTATGATCTTCAGCACCACTTCCCATCCCCCCTTCGCACCTTCTATAAAGGCATCGAATACATTCACTTTTTTCCAAACCCCGCCCAATATAAAACCCAGGATGATCACCATCAGCAATACATTTCCCACAATCTTCCCAAAGGTTTCCTTGCCGGCAGTATCCAGTCCGCCTACATAAAAAAGCAATAACCCTACAAATGCAATCGCCGACAGCACCCAGGCATACAATACCCAATCCCACTTGATCTTTTGCCAGAAACTTACCACAATTACACTGGCCAGAGTGGTCATCAGGGTACCAATCACACAGGGTATAAAGATGGCAGCAGGTTGAACCGACCCAACTGAAACACGATAAGCTATTATGGTAAGAGGTATCAGCGTAAGTCCCGATGTATGCAAAACCAGAAACATGATCTGTGCATTAGTGGCTTTTTCTTTCTCCGGATTTAATTGCTGCAGGCTTTCCATCGCCTTCAGTCCAAATGGAGTTGCAGCATTATCCAATCCCAATAAATTGGCAGAGAAATTCATCACCATTTGTCCCTGTGCCGGATGTCCACTCGGCACTTCCGGGAAAATGCGTTTCATCAGCGGATTCAGAAATCGGGCAAGAAATCGCACCGCACCGGCTTTTTCCGCAATATTGAGCAATCCAAGGAAAAAAACCATGGTTCCTGCCAGCGGAAAGGCAACATCCAGCACAGATGATTTCGCCGAATCAAACACCCCATCCGCCAGCCGCTTGAAAATTTCCACGTCTCCTAGGAAGATCAGTTTCAGCAGGGCAACAAAAAATGCAATAACAAAAAAAGCAATCCAGACGATATTTAAAGCCATCGGAGGAAGTTTGAAGTTTGAAGTGGGAAGTGAGAAGTTTGAAGTTGAAGTTTGAAATGGGAAGATAGGAATTTTCACCTTTCACCTTTCACCTTTCACATTCACCCGCCGGGCACCCGGCGGGTGAATCCTTTTCCTTATCTTCGCGGCGCGAAAAAATGTAAATACAAGGAAGCATGGGATTACAAGCAGGAATTGTCGGATTACCGAATGTGGGCAAATCTACCCTCTTTAACGCAGTGAGTATCAGTGCCAAAGCGCAAGCGAGTAATTATCGCTTCTGCACCATTGAGCCCAATATGGGTCTGGTGAATGTTCCCGATGAGCGGATTGATAAACTGGCGGAACTGGTGAAACCCAACCGTACCGTTCCAACTCAAATCGAAATAGTGGACATTGCCGGCCTCGTAAAAGGTGCCAGTAAAGGAGAAGGTCTGGGCAATAAATTCCTGGCCAATATACGGGAAGTGGATGCCATCGTACACGTAATCCGTTGTTTCGAAGACGAAAATATCCTGCGCGATGAAGGCCCGATCAATCCCGTTTCCGATAAAGACATCATCGATACCGAATTACAGTTAAAAGACCTGGAAAGTGTAGAGAAAAAACTGCAAAGGGCTGAAAAGCTGGCAAAAACCGGCGACGCCAAAACAAAAGCAGAATTCGAAGTACTGAAACGCTGCTACGCTCATCTCGAACAGGGAAAAAACATCCGTGAACTCAACCTGAGCAAGGAAGATCGCAGCGCCATCGCAGACCTATTCCTCCTCACAGAGAAACCCGTTCTCTATGTAGCCAATGTGGACGAACCCTCCATGCATACCGGTAACAAATATTCCGATGCATTGAAAGCCGCTGTTGCCGGCGAAGGTGCCCAGGTAATCATCATGAACAATTCCATCGAACAGCAGATTGCTGAAATGGAAGATCCGGATGACCGCGCCCTCTTCATGGATGAATATAAAATGACCGAACCTGCTCTGAACAAACTGATCCGCGCCGCCTATAAACTGTTGCAGTTGCAAACCTATTTCACCGCCGGTGTACAGGAAGTGCGCGCCTGGACCATCCAGGAAGGATGGAAAGCCCCACAGGCTGCCAGCGTTATCCATACCGATTTTGAAAAAGGATTCATCAAGGCCGAAGTGATCGCTTATGATGATTTCATTCATTATGGCTCTGAATCGGCCTGCAGAGATGCCGGCAAACTGCGGATCGAGGGAAAAGAATATTTAGTGAAAGATGGAGACGTAATGCACTTCCGTTTTAACGTCTGAGGACGTTAAAACGGAGTAAAAAGTTGAAAGTAAAAAACCTTAATACTCAAAGATCACAACTTTTTTCATACCTCACTATATTCGAAGCTTACCATTGTTGTTTCAAAATTTACAATACCTTCAACGCTGTTGAAATCGACCCAATAGAAAATAACGTTCCCCATGACAAAGGCCCTCGCAAGAGGGCCTTTTTATTTGAGAAGTAAGATGTAGGAAGTAAGATTTTGAAGAAATAAGATTTAAAAGAAGTGATCGGAGCTTTTCACCTTTCACCTTTCACCTAATCCCCTTTCACCTTTCACCTTTCATGTTTCACCTCCATCACATCTGCGGTATCAATACCTGATCAATTTTATGCAAAACACCATTCACGGCATGAATATCGGCAGCTACTACATTAGAGGCTGTTGGATTAATCCGACCTTTAACCGTTGGCGCCATCGGATTGGTTGCATCAATTGTTAGCTGCGGCATCGGTGCCGGACCAATCAGCGTTTCTACCGTCCCACTTACCAGATTCGGACTGAATACACGGAAAGCCGGGGTACCATTGGTAGCCAACACATGATACGCCAGAATCCCCCTGACTGTTGCCGGGGGAATACCCGCAAAAGCTTCCACTACTGGTGGCGCACCAAGCAAAACCAACGCTGCTTTGAATGCATCATCAGTTGGAGCAAATAAGGTAATATTCGGGAAAGGGTAATTCAGCAGTGAATCTATCCGGTTCAATCCGGTTTGTCCCTCATCCGCACGGGCGATGGCAGCACGCAAAAAGGAAAGATCCGCCTGAGCAGCAATCACCCCCTTCATTGTTGCCTGAGGTGGCGCCACCAATGCATACACATCATGAATAAACCCATTCGCCGCTCTTGTATCCACCGCAGTTATCGGAATATTATTCACAAAAGCACCTGTTGCCCGCTTCGAAGGGAAAATGCTCATTTTAAACAAGGGCTGGGTTGCCAGCGGTTGCAGTAAAGTTGGCATTTGAATATTGGGCAAAGGAAGTCCCGGTATAGCAGAAGAAGGCACCGCCTGCGGAATCACATGATAACTCAGAATCGCCGCAAGCTGCTGTGCAGGTAAAATACCAATCACCGCTTCAGAAATATTAGAACGGGCCATCGCATCATTATCTGGTGCAAATAGCGTAAGGTTGTTATCGCGTTTGCCCAATATCGCCCCCACCCCTGCTTTTGCAACCGCTGCTTTTAGAATTGAATATTTTGGTTCACTATTGATGATTTCCAATATGGTTTGTCCGGCTGTTTCCTCCGGACCAATTTCTTCCACTTCAGGAATTTTATTACAGGCTGTAATTTGTCCCAGCAAAGCCAGGCCAATCAACCCCGTACCGGTATATTTTTTGAGTAAGCTTAGCATAGAGAATCGTTTTACCATTAATAAATGTTGTACCCGAATGATACATAGTACAAACCACCCACAAAACTGTTTCCTACTGCATTGAAGTAGTACTGGTTGAGGATATTATTACCACCCAGCTTGATCACACTTTTCACTTTCGGTAACTTGTAAGACACCTGTGCATCTACCGTATGAATGGCTGCAATATCTCCATTGGCGAAATCACCCTCATAGAAGAACGCATCCTGCCAGCGATAACTTACATTGAAACCAATCAGCTTATCCTTTCCAAATCCGGTATTGGATAAGGTAGCATTATACCGATACTTGGGTGCATTGAAAAAAGCAATATATCCCGGAGGTACATCCTGCAAACGATCTGAGGAGAGGTTCATACTGAGTGTCCAGGCACGTACAAAACGATAATCAATCCCCAACCCAAATCCATAAGTAGTAACATCATCTTCAATATTCACCGGAACAGAGAATTTACGATCCGTCACCGGATTCGGTGTTCCTCCCGGCGTTGCAGTTTGTCCAATCAGGGTACGTGCAATAAAATTCTTGTACCGTCCATAATACCCATAAGCATCAATCAGTACTTTCCCGTTTCCAACCAGTCCTTTATATCCCAGTTCATACGAAGTAACTGACTCTGGTTTGAAAGTTTCAAATTGATACTGCTGTGATGGATTCGATAATGTATAGGGCTGATTCCGATCAAACTGATAAAAGCTCTGGAAACTTTTATCACCACCTATCAATTGCACTCCACCTCCCACATTCAGGTTAATAAACTGCTGCTGGGTGGAAGGGAAACGATAAGCCGACTGGTAAGACAACCTGATATTATTATTCTTCGCAATTGAAACAACTGCAGTTGCTCTCGGTGTAAACCGACCTTCAAAATTTTCATTCTTATCATATCGGCCGGAAAACGTCAGTTTCAACACATCGTTAAACAACCGGCGGGTAGCCTGGATATAAGCACCCACTTCATTGATCTTGATAGGAGCTGCAGAGTCTGTAAAAAGCGTTCCTTCCGAATTCAATACATACTGCCTCCAGTTGCCTCCAATCAGGATATCCGCAAACTTACCCGTCCAGTCGGAAAGATTATACTGCGCTTCCGTAAAATAGAGATCCGATTTTTCAATAAACAATCCACCGCCGCTGGAAATCGGAATGGAACGTACCCGATCATACAATTGCTTGAATTGCTGCGAACCCGCAGCCGGACGGTCACGATCTGCAAAGGCACGGGCATTGTTATGCGCACTCTGGTTATCCTGTCCGGCTAATAAATTGGCCAGATAAGTTTGCGAATACTCAGGATACCAGGTGGTGGACGGTTTCCATGCTTCGTTCAGCAATCTCGCAGTAACGGTAGCGTTGAAGGATTGTCCCGCATTTTCCTGTGTGGTATAGGTACGAACAAACCAGTTTTTCGCATTCAGTTCCAACTTGTACTGCCCCATTTTGAAATCGCGGAAAGAATAGCGGTCAGATCCTGTATACACAGAATTTCCGGTTCCCCAGCTACCCGCCAAAACCGCTTCCAGTTTTGGGGTGATTTTATAATGAAACGCACCACCCAACTTGAAATTGAGTGTGGTGGGATCAATAATATCCGATTCATTATAACCGGTACGGGAAACATTAATCGGATCCGATCCCAGTGTAGAAATAAAGGGAGCTAAAAAAGGTGCCTGTTGGGAAATAATCGGAAATACGGCAGAATTGATATCAATGGTGGTTTCATCGCCATAGACATTGATTCCGTCATAGTTGGGATCTGTAGTACGGGTACCCGGACCAGCTGCCCCCCTGCCGCTCTGCCGGCCTATATAATTGCGCTGATCCGCACCCAGCCAGTCCTTGGCATGAATGAATTCCGCATTGATTTTATAGGCAAATTTATCCTTGATATTTTCTGCATACCGAACGGCCCAGTTATGATAACCCGAACTGCCTCTGTAACGGCTGTCGGTATTCATGATTCCTGTTTTGGCCTGGAAGGAAAGCCCGGTATACTTGAAAGGATTTTTACTACTTACAAGCAGGGTTCCGTTCATACCACCCGGACCATACAATGCCGAGGAAGCGCCCGGCAGCAATTCCATATTATCTACATCCAGTTCCGACAAACCAATGATGGCACCAACCGAGAAATTCAAACCAGGCGCCTGGTTATCCATTCCATCTACCAATTGGTTGAAACGCGTATTACCACTCCCGGCAAAACCGCGGGTGGTAGGTGTTTTAAAAGTAAGAGAAGAAGTCGTCATATCTACCCCTTTCAGACTACCAACAATATCGTAATAACTGGCAGCAGGGGAAACACGAATGGCAGCAGCACTTACGCGCTCAATTGAAACCGGAGATTCCAGAATTTTTTCCGGAACCCGACTGGCAGATACCACCACTTCTGTTCCCAATGAACTGGAAGGATTCATACTGATGGTAACAGGATCGGTGGCATTGTTCACCACCGCTTCCACCAGATCAAATCCGATGGAGGTAAAAACCAAGGTGAATGGGGGTTTTTGGGAAGTTGATAAACTAAAGTTTCCTTTGTCATCCGTAAAGGTACCAATGGAGGTTCCTTTGATGGTTACTGACACGGCTGGCACAACATCAGCATTCGAGCTGTTTTTTACGTTTCCGGTAATGGTAACGGTTTGGGCAAAGGCAGCAATCGAAGTGAATAGCGCCAACAGCATCATGGCAAAATAGCTGTTGGATTTTCTCATACCACGTAGGTTTTATGTGTTAAACAGGAGCAAAATAAGGATTTATTAATTCCGTTCCGTTTTTTTCCAAACGGGAGTATAACTTCGCAATATGGCACCATTTCAATTCCCTTTCCAGACCGCCTTTTATAAAGGAAAAGTGCGGGATGTTTACACCATTCAGGATCGTTTATTAGTGATGATTGCATCGGATCGGATTTCTGCATTTGATGTAATATTACCAGCCCCTATTCCTTATAAAGGACAAGTATTAAACCAGATAGCTGCATACATGCTCAAAGCAACAGCAGATATTTGTCCGAACTGGTTACTCGAATCTCCCGCACCACATGTTTCCATTGGCAAAAAATGCGAGCCTTTCAAAATCGAAATGGTGGTGAGAGGGAATTTAACCGGACATGCATGGCGCACTTATAACAGTGGCAAACGAAGTTTGTGTGGTGTTGCATTGCCAGAGGGACTAAGTGAAAACGATTACTTCCCAACGCCTATCATCACTCCTTCCACCAAGGCATCAGAAGGACATGATGAAGATATCAGTAAGGAAGAAATCATTGCAAACGGACTGGCTTCAGCCGAAGACTGGGCCGTGCTGGAAAAATACACCCTGGCCTTATTTGAAAGAGGAAAACAGATCGCAGCAAAACGCGGACTGATTCTCGTAGATACCAAATATGAATTCGGTAAAATCGGTGATACCATTTACCTGATGGATGAAATTCATACGCCCGATTCTTCCCGCTATTTTTATGCAGATGGTTTTGAAGAACGGCAGGCAAAAGGGGAAAAGCAACAACAACTTAGTAAAGAGTTTGTGCGCGAATGGCTAATCGCCAATAATTTCATGGGTAAGGAAGGACAAACCGTTCCGGAAATGACACCCGATTGGATCAACACCATCAGTGAACGATATATCCAATTGTACGAAAAAGTAATCGGCGAAAAATTTGAACCACAAACATGGACAAACGAAGAAACAAAAGCAGCTGTTGAAGCATCGCTTTCAACCCTGTTTTAAATCCAACACATGTTTGATGGTATCCGGAAATACTACGAATTATTGATTCCAGCGCTTACTGAATTGCTATGGCAGGAACTGGAAAAAAGACTGGTTATTGAACGCTATCCAAAAGGAAGTTTGATTTGTCGGGAAGGTGATATTTGTAAAGGAGTCTATTTTATTCAGGAAGGGCTGGCCCGTTTATATTATACGGTGGAGGGCCGCGAAATTTGTACCGGATTCGCCAAAGAAGGCGAATACCTGAGTGAATATGATAGCTTCCTTACCCAAAGTCCGGCTGCCCAATCCATGGATGTATTGGAAGATACAATCGCAATCAATCTTCCCTTTGAACAAATGCAAACACTGTATGAACATGCACCGGTTTATGAGCAGGCTGGCAGAAAAATAGCGGAAAATTTATTTGTGCTGATCTCCCGATATAACACCCGTTTACTCACACTTAGTCCGGAGGATCGATACCAATACATAATAGAAAACCAGTACCACCTGATCCAACGGGTTCCTCAATATATGCTGGCTTCTTTAATTGGAATTAGTCCCGAACACCTCAGCAGGATCCGCAAAAAAATGACCCGTTAACCACATCATTGATAAATATCAAGATCGGTTTCGTATTTTTTCTTCTTGATATATGTTAAGGGAAATGAGGGTATTGTGCAAGTAGCTTGCAGTCAAAATCAAGAACCATGACTGCGAGGTATTTTCTAATCATTTTGCTTTGCTTTCCCTTTTGGGTAAGCGCACAGCAGGCAACACAAACTATTCGTGGAAAAATAGTCGACCGCATATCCGAACAGGCCCTGGAAGGAGCCAGTGTACAGGTAATTGGAACCAATTTTGCCAGTCTGTCTGACAAAGAAGGACGTTTTGTACTATTGGGAGTTCCCATTGGTAGAATTCAACTGCGGGTAGATTTTATGGGGTACAGTCCGGCTGTATTAAACGAAATCCTACTCACAACCGGCAAGGAAGTACAATTGGAAATTTCTCTGGAACAAGCTGTCAGCACACTTGCAGAAGTAACGGTGAAAGCGCCCAAACTCAAAAAAGGAGTGGCTTCCAATGAATATGCCGTGGGCAGCAACCGTTCCATCAATATGGAAGAAGTAACCCGGTTTTCAGGCGGACGGAATGATCCCTCCAAAATGGTAGCCAATTTCGCCGGTGTTATTTCGAATGATGATAACCGGAATGATATTGTAGTGAGAGGTAATTCACCATCCGGCGTTTTATGGCGGGTGCAGGGATTGCCGGCTCCAAATCCCAACCACTATGCAAGTTTGGGCACTACCGGAGGTCCCATTACCATATTAAACACCAATGCGCTGAAATCGGCCGATTTTTTTACCGGTGCATTTCCGGCAGAATATGGAAACGCCACGGCCGCTGTATTTGACGTGGAATTGCGTGCCGGCAATGCCTACACGCACGAGTTTACCACCCAGGTGAATCTCTTCAGTGGATTGGAGCTGATGGCAGAAGGCCCCTTAAGCAAGAAAACGAAAGGCGCTTCCTATTTGGTGGGTTATCGTTATTCATTTGTGCAGATTGGTCAGGCAATGGCATTAAATATTGGTACGGATGCCGTTCCAAAATACCAGAACTGGGTGTTTAATATCCAGTCGGCGGCCACTAAATTCGGACGTTTCTCCGTTTACGGAATGGGTGGTATCAGCTCCATTGATTTTATCGGGAAGGATATTGATACCAGTGATTTTTATGCGCGCCAGGATCAGGATGGTTATGTGCGAAACACCATGAATATTCTGGGAGTCAAACACCAGCTGGATTTAAACGCCCGCACCTATTGGAAAACAACTGTGGCCTACAATTACCAGCTCGATAAATTCGATAACTACCAATACCCTGCTCCTGTTCCACCCTATCAAAACCGATGGCAGATCACGCAGCGAAAAAACCAGACCAATTCGGTTAGTCTGAGTAGTTATATCAACCAGAAAATGAATGCCAAATTATCCTGGAGAGCTGGTATTACCGGAGAGCTATCGCAACTGGATGCTTTATTAAAAGATCGGGAAGGAAAACCACCTACTGAGGAGTACCTTGTGTTGAACGATTATAATAGTCGCTATAGTTTATGGCAGGCATTTGCCCAAACCCGGTATAAACCAACTGAGCATTGGCTGATTACAGCCGGTTTGCATGGTCAATATTTCAGCTTTAATGATCGATCAATTGTAGAACCACGTGCATCTATCAGTTGGTTGCCCAAAGCTGGTTGGAATATTTATCTCTCTTATGGATTGCATGCACAAACACAACCCTTACCGGTGTATTTGTATCAGGAAATAGATGAAACTTCCGGAAAAATCAACGATGCCAATGCACAACTGGATTTTACCAAAGCGCATCACCTGGTTGCCGGCATTGAAAAACGATTTGGTACCAATTGGCGTCTGAAAGCGGAAACCTATTACCAGCGCCTCTTTGATGTACCTGTTGAATCGATCGCATCCGGATTTTCGGTAATCAACAGCGGAGCTGATTTTGAGTTTCCCCGAAAAGCCGGATTGGTGAATGAAGGAAGCGGCACCAACTACGGATTGGAAATCACCCTCGAAAAATTCCTGCAGAAAGGATGGTATGTATTGAATACCATATCGCTGTTTGAATCGAAATACAAAGGCAGTGATGGCATTGAACGAAATACCAGCTTTAATTACGGGTATGTTTGGAATGTATTAGGAGGCAAGGAATGGAAAACCGGAAAAGAGGGAAAAAATGCGTTTACGGTAGATGGAAGATTCAGTACGCTAGGCGGACGGTATGCCACACCGGTAGATCTGGCTGCATCGCAGGCTGCAGGAAGAGAGCTATTGGATGAGAGCCGCTACAATAGTGAGCGGCTGGATTCCTATCTGCGATTCGATTTAAAATTCGGCTATCGCATCAATAGCAAAAAGCGGAAACTAAGCCAGACCTTCTACCTCGATTTGCAGAATTTAACCAATAGGGAAAATATCTTTCTTCGCAGGTATAATGCACAGCGGGGAGGCATTGGCAATGTAAATCAATTGGGCTTCTTTCCAGATTTACTTTACCGGATTCAATTCTAACGAACCACAAGTAGTACATTCGGATAAACTAATTTTTTATGAGTGCCGATCAATTGTTTCAACTAAGCAGTACAGCTGCCATGCTTGCCTGGATTCTGCTGATTATTTTTCATAAAACCTTGTGGATTTCAAAAGCATTGATCGGCACTATTATACTGGCGATGAGCCTGCTTTATTTTTATCTCATCGCCAAAAATTTCGGAGGCATGCAGCCCGATAGTTTTAGTACGCTCGATGGCGTGGCCGCCCTGTTTACCAATCGCGAAGCCCTGCTGGCGGGATGGGTGCATTACCTGGCTTTTGATTTAATGACGGGAATTTTTATTGTAAACAATGCGCGCAAAAACGGCATTGGAATCGGTTGGCTGCTCCCCTGTTTGTTTTTTACGTTCATGCTGGGTCCGGTTGGTCTCCTGCTCTATATTTTAATTCGCTGGATACACACCAAAAACTATTGGATCGATGTTGAATAAACTAATTATACAGCTTAAGAGCCGCAACAAAATATTGTTTTATGTTGGCAGTATCAGTTTACTGGGAGCCCTGATCTGCGCAGTGCTGGCTGTGTGGAGTCCCTTGGAAGTGGGTGGTATTCCGGCTTTCATCAAACCCATGAAATTTTACCTGGCGCTGGCAGCCGCCGTTTTTACCATGGCCTGGCTGATGGTATACCTGAAAAATCAAAAAGCAGTCAGGCGTTATAGTTGGGTGGTTGTATGGACCATGCTGGTGGAATTGGGCATCATAACAACCCAGGCAGCTTTGGGAAACCAATCGCATTTCAATATCAGTTCCTGGCCCAATGCAATTCTTTATCAGATTATGGGATTGGCGATATTGATTTACACTTTCTGGACGGCTTATATCGGTTATTTGTTTTTTAAACAGAAAGAGTTTCCACTATGGATGAACGCGGGGTATATCTGGGGAATCCGGTTGGGGATTTTGTTTTTTGTGCTGGCAGCCTTGCAAGGCGGACATATGTCAGCCATCATGCGCCATAGTATGGGGGGCATGGATGGTGGCGAGGGATATCCCCTGCTGAACTGGAGCCGGATCCATGGCGATCTGCGGGTGATTCATTTCTTCGGCATGCATTCCCTTCAGCTATTTCCTTTACTGGGATTTTACCTGATCCATTCAAAACGATCGATGCAGATCATTGCAGCAAGCTGGTTGATTTTTCTGGTGTTGCTCTATGTGCAGGCCATGAAGGGTTATCCGCTGTTGGGATAATTTTCCCATTTTTGCTACATGAAAAATACCCTCCTGTCCGGAATACTATTCCTTGTTTTTTTCCTTCCTGCCAACCATACCAGCGCGCAAAAAATTGATAGCCTGCCAGGGAAACCAGGCATCAGTTTTCGGGGACTCAGTGTGGTCAATGACCGGTTGCTTTGGGTTAGTGGAAATAAAGGAACGGTTGGACGAAGTACCGATGGTGGTAAAACTTTTCAGTGGATGACGGTACCCGGACATGAAAAACGGGATTTTCGTGATATTGAAGCCTTTGATGCGGTGACAGCCGTAATTCTGGCGGTTGATTCACCCGGCCTGATCCTGCGTACCTTTGATGGAGGCGCCAGCTGGCAGGAAGTTCATCGCGATAATCGATCCGGTATTTTTCTTGATGCGCTCCATTTCAGAAATGAAAAAGAAGGTAGGGCGATTGGCGATCCGATAGATGGAAAATTCCTGCTTTTGCAAACGGCAGATGGTGGTCGAAGCTGGCAATCCTATCCGGCAAATTATCCCGCACCGGTTGAAGGCGAAGCTTTTTTTGCAGCCAGTGGTGGTAATATAATTTCACTCAAAAAAGGGGAAACTATTTTTGTAAGTGGTGGTAAACAATCGAGGGTATTTTATGCCGGACAGGGTTTTGAATTGCCCTTGAAGCAGGGTGAAAGCAGCACAGGTGCCAATGCCATTGCCTTGAAACATCCCGGAAAAAAGCGGGGTGGCCGGCATTGGGTAATTGTGGGCGGTGATTTTGCAAAAGATAAAGAAACAGCGGGCAATTTCTGTTATACCCGCAATGGCGGACAAATCTGGTTAAAAGCAGAGCAGCCGCCATTCGGTTACAGATCAGGGGTAGCTTATGTCCGCGGTAATAAACTGATCAGCTGCGGCACATCCGGCGTTGATATTTCGAGGGATGGTGGTCGCAACTGGAAAAACATTTCTGTCACCGGGTATCATGTGGTACAAAAAGCAAAAGCGGGCCGCACGGTTTATTTAGCCGGTGGAAACGGACGGATTGCCAGACTGATTTGGTGATTGGTAAGGTTGCTTCCTGGATTACAACTGCTCCGCCAATTCTCGAACACTTGGGCGTTTGGTATAATCTTCATTGAAAAAGCGATAGCTGATTTTCCCGTCTTTAATGATATAAACAGCCGGTACAGGAAGTTTGGCGCCATTGCTGCCATTCACTTCATTAAAATCGATTTTGTATTTTTTATACCGTTCGATGGTAGTAGGATCAACATCATAAGCCACGTCATAGGCTTTCATAATACGCAATCCTTCATCATGCAGCACCGGAAAGCTTGCCTTTGTTTTTGAAACGGTTTTAGCGATGTTTTCCTGGACTTCCGGACTCACAGCCAGGATGCTGGCACCTTTACCGGTAAGCACCTGCAGGGAGTCCTCCATTTGTTTAATTTGTTTATTGCAATAAGGGCACCATTGTCCGCGGTAGAAGAATACAACCACCGGGCCTTTTGTTGCCAGCGACTTCAGGTTCACCTTTTTACCATTTTGATCGACGGCAGTAAAATCGGGAGCCTCCGAGCCGGTTTCAAGGCCTTTGGGTTGGGCGAAACAAATGTTGGAAATAAGAAGAGTAGTTAACAGGATAAAAGAACGCATGCGCTAAATTTTAGGTAAATCTAGGCCCCGTTGCGCGCAAAAACTGTCGCCTGGCTGACGAAAACCTACATTTGCATATGCTTTTAAAGAAATTTTTCAGGCTCTTAGGTAAGTTTCTGTTACCCAAAAAATCCTGTTGCAAATAAATTTTGGCCGAAACTCTCCGCTGCCGTAATATTGCAACCCGGTTTCACCACCTTTCACCACCCGACCGGTGGCACCCGACCGGTGAAACAGAGACAAGCCCAGATGGCGGAATTGGTAGACGCGCTAGACTCAAAATCTGGTTATCGCAAGGTAGTGCAGGTTCGATTCCTGTTCTGGGCACGAGAAAAAAGATCACTATTAGTGGTCTTTTTTAATTTCTTAAGGTCCCGTTTTCGTGGATCAACAGTACAAGGATTTAATCGCAGCATTTTTACCGGATGGGTTATTGAATTATTTTGATTCAGGAAGGTATACCTGCGGATCAAACCTCAACACCGGGAGAATCAACTAACCGGAGACATCATCAGCAGAGACTGGAAGCTGGTACAATCAGGAACGAGGATGACCGCCAAATTCTTACCAGTTTTTTTCCATTTTTATAGTAAAAAACCCTACTATATGATTGCAAGCCCGGTGCAGGTCCGGTACAGGTGCGGTACAAGTCCGGGATAAGTCCGGGGATGCTGGGGAAATCACGGCCTGTTTTCCTTATCTTGTACTGAAAAAACTTTACAGTTGGGTAGGAAATTACTAGTATAACTTTACAAGTGTTCTGATCATTATATTGTACTTTAGAAATAATACGATAGCAGTTTTCCGGTTGGCAGAGATGTTTGGGTATTCATCAGGTAATGACTACCTGTTCTTTTATCAAAAGACAGGCAATGATTGGCAGCAATATTTGAAAAAACCCATGGGAGCATGGTAAGAGACAATATGAAAACGACGGTAATTTTATAATTAATAGTGCATATTTAATAGTACATTCTTCTTAGACATATGAGTTTCTTTAAAAAACTATTTGGCTTAACAGACAAAAAAGATAATCCCGGAAATGGTCCTATGCCAACACGGGAAATTAACCTTCAGTTTAACGCAATCGCTGTCAATGGTCCAAAACTGGCTCAACAATTTGTTGACGCAGTAAGAAGTAACGACAATATTGCATTGAACTTTTCGATTGACACGGTAACCTATGTTGACAAATTTCTCCAACGATTTAGAGACGAAGGTCTAACCGTAAACGATTTTTGCCGAAACAATATTTGTTGCGGGAAGTTATGTTGGACAGGTAATGATCAACAACAACAATGGGATTTGGATTCAACAAGAGGAAGCAAACCTGCCAGACGGAGTGAGCATGATGCCAATTGTTGTAAAATTACCAAACGGCAATATAGTTGACCCAATTGCAAAAGCGTTTAAACGGTTTCACTATGGGGAAGCCGAAAGCATCCATTATTTCTATCACTTTTTCACTTCTTCGAATAGCCGCCAAAATATAACGCCAGATAACATCAGTTATCCTCCGGGAAAATTTGAATTTCTGATCTGCGGTGAAATTGAATTATCTCCCGAGCAGTTCACTAGGCTAATGATGCCCGTTTCATTCCAGGTAAAACAGGTGGAGCGAAATGAATTGGTATATTTTCAGGCAGACGGAGACGAATTTTCCTACTCATGCGAGCCGCCAGGCATCCAAATGACTTTCAACGACGAGTGCACCTATCAAAAGGCCAGGAAAATTGCAGACGAAGTAGTGCATAACCTTACTATAGCAGGATTCAGTGCTGAACTAATAGTACTCGACAATTCAAAAATCTACAAATTCGAATAAAGACGCACAGGATGTTTTGGCGAAAAAAACAAAGGCAGTGGTCGAGAAACGGCTACTAGATAAAGAAGAGGTATTAAATGGACTTCGATGCGCTAGCAATTGCTTCGAACAATGGGTTCAAAAGAATGATTTATTCAAACCCGAATTTGAAACATCACAGAGAATCAACAAGGCATTGGAGGAAGCGGTTCCCCTTACAAAATCAGCAGTTATAGAAATACTACAATCCTTCAATGACATCCAAAAAGTTAAACACGCCGATGGAATCGGCTGGATAGACTATGGATTTCGACTGTGCCATTACCTACGATTAAACGGATTCATAACCAAATTCGAAGATAAAAACCTACGCTTGGAAGAGCCTCTTTAATGTGGACTCAATCTATGAAATGTGAATGTTGTAATATAAGATCTTTTGAAGTGGAAGAATCCGCTGACGTAGGACAAAATCCGTTCCGCTTGTGTTTGGCGTGCCACAACAGACTAATCAACCGTGCATTAAGGCCATTAGAGTTTTTCAATCTCGTTGCGATTCATGGACATTGCCCCTATTTACACGATGATTTTTACGATTATGATACTGGGAAAGCAACGCAACCGAACATAGAGGTAACTAACGCCGAAAAGCACCCATTTCCAAACTTTGAGCAAATCAAAGATGACCTGAACAAAATAATTGACTTTTCATTCGTCCAATTTTTCACAGACAACTATGTTATCACCGAACTGGCAAAATTCGACAAACAGAAAATCTTAACCCGTCTGAAAGAAAAGGTCGAGTATAATCGAGCCATAAATCACAAAGCCTATGAAATTGCCGGGAAAGTTGTTGGTAAAACAGCAAATAAATGGATACTGAAAGAATGGACGAACCGGAAAGCAAATGAAATTCAGCTATTCGCAGAGGCATTAGCCAAGTGTTTAGATACAGACGATGCATTTGAAACCATCACAACAGAACTTGAAAGCGGAAACGATAAATACTTATCAGAAAACGTACTCGTAATGATCTATTTGCAAAGCGAAAAAACACTGGACTGGATTGAGAAAGTCAGCCACAGAATTAACAATATATCTTCTAACTGGGGCTATGTTGCCGCCAATTCTCAATTTAGCTGGAACAGAGCAAACAAATGGCTGACGAGCGGGCGACCATTGAGCCTCATAGCCCTTGATGGTCTGGCAATTTGCACGACTATAGGAGAAAGGTTAAACCAATCGCTGTGGTTGCGAAAACTGAACCCAACGCTTACCGACCAACCAAGTGCGGCCACCATTGCTCACAGACTTAATGAATATCTGGTTAGCGATTATGTTCCGAGAACAAAAAATGCGGTGGATAGTGTTATTCGAAATGTATTTGAAACAGGAAAATAAAGGAAGCGAAACATGCTATGTTGATATAATCAGCTATCACGAAATCCACTTATCTGGCCCATAGAAGGCGGCACTTCACCAGACGCTACGAAAAATAGAGGTTTTACCACTGTAAGCAATCCGAAGAAATGAAGCCTATAGTTTTAGATCAAAAAACAATTAGATCCATTAACTTTCGGTAGTATAAAAATTATTAACCACCTTTAATTTCATAAATTATGGCGTTGGCTGTAATTTTAGAGCAACAAATCATTAAATGGAAAAATATTGGGACGTATTTATTTCCCATGCATCTGAAGACAAAGACACGATTGTGAGGCAACTAGCCGACACTCTAGAAAAACTCCAAGTTAAAGTATGGTATGACGAGTTCTCACTTAAGGTGGGTGACAGTTTGTCAAGAACTATTGACGACGGTCTTATAAAATCAAAGTTCGGGATTGTAATCATTTCAAAAAAATTCTTAGAGAAACGTTGGACTGACTACGAATATCGTTCGCTCCTTTCTAAGGAGGAGAACGAGACAAAAGTAATACTACCATTATGGCACGGTATTACACAAGAAGAGGTAAAAAGTTTCTCGTTATATCTATCCGACAAGTTTGCTCTTGACACCTCCAAAATGTCAATCAATAAACTTGCATTGAGTCTAATAGAAACAATTCGACCAGATATTTATCGGAATATCAAAGGCTATTACCTGTTCAAAAAAAGATTTAAGAATGCAGAGGAGGTAACAGTTGAATTTAGCGACTTAAAACCACAGGAAAAACCGCAAAGTAAGCTTTCTAAGCAATTAGAAGTAAGAGCAAGAAATATTCATTTCGGCATTGGACAGGTCTTGAATTCTACCATTGATGAAGATATCTATAACTACGAACTTGATCTACGACCTGACCGGGAAATACAAACATGGGAAATTATGAACTTATGTTTCTTGGAGCTGATTGACAAGTATAAAATCAAAGAGATAAAAGCCAAACAAGCAATAGCTTATTTACTAATCGGTGTTTCATTGGGTCAGCTGTTTAAGACGGATGACCTTTCGGATGAAAAAAAATATGAACTTTATGAACTTTGGAAGAAATATTTCTACGAATACTGATAAAACCACCACCGATAAGAGTGTTTACACAAGTTTAGCACGACGCTATAAGTTAAACGACGAACTAGCAAGGAATTCGTATTTTTCAATCAGCAGGAGTGATGCGAATCCCACACCTTCGCCGTAGGGGAAGTTTTTTTGCGACATTTGAAAATATTATGCAAACTATTTATCTAAAAGACTTTGTAAAGACAGGAAAGTTTGGTTCAATTGTTTTGGGAATGACTATTGATGAAGTCATTGAGATTTTGGGCACGCCTGAAGGAATAACGGACTACAAAAATGGGCATTCGGAAATAATATACGCCTATTACGAGTTCTTCTACTTAAGCGATAAAAGGATTCTATACGGAATTCAAAATGACCATTTAGCAACCTTTCCAAATATCAAAACAGGGCGGGTAAATAATAAAAATGACATTTGCTTTGAAAATGGAAAATTTAACATTGATATTTGGTTCTTAAAAAAGAATAGGTTCTTGACATTTAAAAACGTTACTGACAATCTTAGAAAAGAAAATATTGAATTCGAGTTGACGAAAGGATTTAACGATGACAACATTATTAAATTCGAAAGTGGTGTAACACTTGACTTTGATGACCTAAGCGGTATGACATCTTATGACCCAAACACAAAAGATTGGACATGGGCTGAAAAAATTGTTGATGATGACATGAAGATTTTGAACGGCATTAGATTATATGATTTATCGTTAACATAAGCAGCTGCTAGCATTCCATTGGAAATATAGTAGGAATGAATATATTCTCCGCTTTTACTTGGGATTGTCGTATATAGCACTCCGTCGCCGATCCAGCAGGGCACATGCATTCTTCAGGGTCGCTCTATTTCCGAGATAGAGATTCACCCTAATACGAAACACTTCTCAATACATACATTTTAGGAGCAACTTTCAATTTAATCCTAATCTTAAAAGGATTTAGGAGTAATTAAGAGAATCCGGAAAAACAACCAGGCATAATTCTGTCATTCAATTACAAAGAAACTACTCTCTGTTCCCCCTAATAATTAAACCTCACCTCTTCCACATACAACGGCAACCAAACCTGCATGGACGCTGCGCCCCGGTTATTCCAACTGAAATAAGGAATTGCCGTTACGGTTTGGGTGGTGGTTTGAACGGTTTTACGATCGGCACCAATACTGGTTACGGGTGCAGTAAAATTGATGACGTTGATGCCGCCCAGAAAATCTGGCCGGTACACCACATTGAAAGCGGGTTTCTCGGGTAATACCAGGTTCCAGGCAGCATTGTTATTGTCCTTGCTTTCCACACAATACACCAGCGGACCGTACTGAATAGCCATCCGGTTATTGTTCTGCTTTAACTCGGGATGGCTTACCACCAGCTTCGCTTCCATGGGCAATTGCAGACTTAGTTTATCGCCCTTCGTCCAGGTACGGTTGATTACCGCATAGCCATTTTCCATGGTGTACTCCACAGGTTTACCATTCACTTCAATGCGGGGAGCCGTTTTACTGTTTTCGGCATACTGGTATAAAGTTCCCGGTACCGGCTGATTCAGCCAGCCCGGCACCCGCAAACGCAGCGAAAACGCTTTCTTTCGTTCAGGCGTTACCATTAACTGCGTGTTACCTTTCCAGGGATAGCCGGTTTCCAGTTGCAGATTTACTTTAGTGCCGGCAATCTTTTGTGTTGTTTTACTGCCTACATAGAGGTTCACCCAAATGCCATCTGCTGAGGTGGAATAAATATAGTCGCCCACCGATGCTACCAGTCTCGATATATTGGACGGGCAACAGGCTGTTCCAAACCATTCACTCCGATTATGGTTGCCTGTTGATGCAAGCGGATTGACATAGAAAAAGCGATCGCCACTGAGCGATAATCCGTCCAATGCACCATTGTATAAACTGCGTTCCAGCACATCGGCATATTTAGCATCTCCGGTGAGCATGTTCATGCGCTGGTTCCAGAATACCATCCCAACCGATGCGCAGGTTTCGCCGTAGGCGTCTTTATTGGGAAGGTCATAATCGTCGCCAAAACCTTCGGTATGTTGTGTTGCGCCAATGGCGCCTGTGATGTACATATTGCGGTGCACCACATCTTCCCAAATGGCATTCATTGCCTCCATGTAGCCGGCATCATTCGTTACCGCGGCAACATCGGCCATGCTGGTATAAAGATACATGGCCCGTACGGCATGACCGGTTATCTCCCGTTGATGCTTAACCGGAACAGCATCCTGATAATAAAGGTGGGCGGTTTCCTCGTCCCACATACTACCCTGCCAATGCCCCCTGCCACGCTGTTCCAGGAACCACTTTGACAAATCGAGGTAGCGGTTAATACCGGTGTGATGATAGAGTTTCATCAGGGCCAGTTCTATTTCCTGGTGGCCGGGAACCCAGGGCCGGTTTGCCATCCGGAAAATAGAATCGATATGATCGGCAAAACGAATAGAAACATCCAGCAATTTCCGCTTGCCGGTAGTTTTATAATACGCGATGCCAGCTTCAATAAGGTGACCGGCACAATAGTCTTCGTGGCGATCCATATCTGTCCAGCGTTTATCCAAAGCCGTTAGTATATAATAGGTATTCAGGTACCCGTCGGGTAGTTGCGCTGCTTCAATTTTAGCGATCCATTCATCGGCTTTGGCTTCCACGGCAGCATCGGGCCGGTTTCGAAGGGAATAGGCGATTGCTTCCAGGGCTTTGTACACATCGGAATCGTCGAAGTAAGTGCCTTCAAATTTGCCTGACTTATGGGTGGCCGCGCGCTCGAAATTCCGTATGCGGCCGGTTTTGTTTTCGGTATAATCAATGCAGGCTTTGATGGTAACATTGGCTACTGTCGCCTGCCTGGGCGACCAGAAAGCATCTTCAATCGTAACGTCTGAAAAAGGCACGGGGTGCAGTTGCTGGATAGACTGGCTGTAAATAGTGGTTGCTGCGCAACTAAGTGCGGTGCAGATAAGCAATCGAATCATACGGCAAATTATCAAATAGGGGGATCAGATTGCTGTCGTTTTGCGTATAATGATCTTCATTTTGCTTTGGGGAGGGAGAATTGCGAAACCTAAATGATGGGAAATCCTCTAACGTTTAAGTCGAAGTAAAATATTATATTAGATGGGCGTGTAATACATCTTTACAACCCTCATTGGCATGAAAATATTTGGAAAGCTATTTGGAAAAAAACTCGCTCCTGAGAAGAGTTCTGCCTTAGACAAAAAACAAACGATTTACCACAAACCACCGAAGAGAAATTTGCTTCATTAAATTCAGACGAACGCCTGGGAGCGATTATCTGATACAGATGTACAGTTTACCGCCCTTAAACGAATTCATCTCTTTAAAGATCACCCAGACCTGATTCCATTCTTGAAATCACAAAACGAACAGGAAAAATATCCAAAACTTGAACCATACCTTTCCATGGCTTTAGAGAGGGTAGGAATAATATCACAGGAAGAACTCAATCAAAGACTCAATAGTACTACTTCAAAAAATGTCACTACATTCAATTCACGGTGGACAAGATTTGACAAAGGAAGATCTGTAAATACGTATGGTAGTGAAGGAGGAAAAATAACCGAGGATTGGGAATGTATAGACGGAGCAAGGGTTACTATTGAAAAAGACGGGTCTATTGCTCCTTACTCTGTTACATTAGGCATTTACAGGCTTATGTTTCATACACATTTTTCCAACACGGAAGATCGGGCAAAAGAATTCAGGGATTTTTCGATCGAAAAAATAGACGAACTATTTGCATTATATGATACTGCCGAATCTCAAAGAGATGAAACATGGCACGCAAATCACAATCGCCTGGTAAACGAAATTGCAGAGCAGTAGAATATAAGCCACCGCTGTAGGAGTCTAAAAACGCATGAAAGATACAGTTGTGATTATATTCTTAACTTTCTCTATTTTGCTATTATACCTGGCGGTAGTTACTTCGGTATGTGCCTGCATTCTATCAATACTAGTGTCTCTTCACACCTAAGTTGACGTGTAAAGTTTTTTGAGTTTAATTCTTGCCTGGCTTGTCGTAAACTGCCAGTTTATTTGTTGATTTTTGTTATTTCGATCTTTTTGCCAAGCTGCAATTGCGGACTTGACTTTTCCAATCGTATCGATATGCCTGCTGAGACATTGCCGGTTTATCACATTGAGTTCTATTTCAGCCATGTTTAGCCAACTGCCATGTTTGGGAGTATAGATAAACTCAAATCGATCCCAGATCCTCTTTGCTTCAGCTGGTGAAAAGACCTCATAGAATGAACCAGCACTGTGGGTTCCGTAATTATCCATGACCAGTGTGATCTTCTTTGCCTTGGGATACCATTCATCAGAAATACGTTTGATGAACAGTGCCCATTCCCTTCTGGTCTTTAGTTCCGTAACCGCGGTAAATCTTTTGCCTTTGAGTGGTTCGCTGGCCATGAAATCATTACACACCCCGTGCCGGATGTACTCGTAATCGACCCGCAGGTCTCTGCCTGGTTTCATGGGTATCGATGAACGTGCTTCCCGGATCAACTGTTTGGGCGATTCGTCCATGCAGATAACCGGATTGGATAGATTGTACGGCCTCTTGTAAACATCCAACACCTTTTCCATGTTAGCCACAAATTCACCGCTCCTGGCGTCTGGGATCACCCAGCCTTTGACTTTCCAGGGCTTAAGTTCGTTTTTTTTAACACCCGGCGAACCGTCTCATAGGAGATACTCTCGGCGTACTTCAATTCAACCATTTTGTCAGCCAGGAGCCGAAGTGACCATTTTGCATATCCCCTGGGCGGTTCGCTACAACACAAGGTGATTAATCGGGCTTCAACGTCTCCGTCTGCTTTCACATCGTAGATTCTGCTAGTGGGCCTTCGCTCCAACGTGGCCTCCAGGCCGCCGTCTATAAAACGAGCTTTGATCCGGTCGATCGTTCGCATGCCTATTTTCAACACGGTGCATATCTGCTCATTGGTGACCTTTTCTGCATACTTGCCTTCATCACAATTCAACAGCACATAGGCTGCGCGGAAAGTCTGAGAACTGTGAGAGCCTTTGCTGATAATATGCTGCAATTCTTCCCGCTCGCCCTTTGTCAAATGAACCGTGTATTTTACCATAGCCTTTTTTGGATGGCTAAGATACAAAAAAAGATAATACGTCATATTAAATGTGACGTGACACTAGTCCTAACCCCTCTTTTTTACCCCCGAAAAAAAATTATTTCAAAAGAGTTGAACAGGGAGGATATAGTTTTTACCTGATTTCAAAATAATAAAAGCAGCCTAATGATTATGAACCACTTGCCGAACTAGATAAGTTTTGCAAGCTCAAAGAAGTTACGATGAAGCTTGGATGAAGTATGGATGAAGTAAGGAATTAATACTACACGGCAACTTCGGCCATATTGAATTAGGAATCTCAAAAAATGATTTACTTACTCAGGGATTGAAGCCGGAAGCCTGGTTTGCAGAAAAATCAATGGTAGAATCCAATTGTTGGAAATATGGAGATTTTGAGTTTTATTTTGACGAAAACATGAAATTGGAGTCCATATTTACTGATTATGTGGCTAGTAAAATTGATGGTTGCTTTCACTACAGCTCGATTTTGAAAAGGAATTTAAAGAACCAGGCTACATTGTTATCTCCTTACCCAATGGAATTCATTTGGGATTTGATTATTCAGATAACCGCAATGAAGATCAAATTAATTGGACAATGACTTTCATCGAAAAAAAATCAGCGACTTAAATTCAACTGAAACAGCAATCATTCAATCAGTTATCCAAACCGTATTTTCTGCAATTCAGCTTCCTCTTTTACGATTTGTTCCGGGGGCCTTTTTCCCCTCTGTAAAAGGGTGAAAACAACCTGCAACTCTCTTTACTTTTTCGTACCTTTAATGTCTTCTAACCCATTCTGAATTTTTCTTTTCTATTCTACTCTGGTTCCTAGCTACAGCTGTATTAGTCCGCCTATATTTCACCAAACATTAAACTTATTGTTATGGCAACTACCGCTTTGGGCCCAACCATGGCCGGTGGGATTCAACCTATCATAAAAGACGGGTATGAACTCATCTATTATCCTGATGTAAATAACGATGCCCTGCAAAATGAAGGAAAGCCTCCGGTCTTTTACTGGCTTCCCAACTATGTACATATCGCCCGAAAAGACGGACGTGCAGACGGGGATCTCCAGTTTCTCATGCTTCGTTTTGCCGGCAGACAAACCAGTGAAGCCAATATCGGACTGGAAGAAGGAGAAAGCCGCGAAGTAGCCGGCGGCGTACTAGGCGTAACCACCACCGCCGCACCACCCGATCATGTACTGGAAGAAGGTCAGCAGGAAATCATCAATATGTACCAGGGAAAAGTGGATTATTTCTGGGGTATCCGCTCCAGCGTTAAACCAATTTTCCGTCCGGTTGTGATTACTGCCAACCACACCTCTATTTCTAACCTCTCCCCTAATCCGGATGGCTCCGTAGTACAACCCGTTTCCGGAACGCCTGCTACTCCGGTTAATCCAGCCGCGCCTGCAGCCCCAGCCGCACCCGTTGCCCCCAACCGCCAGGTGCGTTATGAAACCGTACCCGTTCCGCGCTTCATCACACAACCAGGATTTACCACCCGCTCCTTTGATAAAAGAAATGTACGGGATGGCAATCTCGATCCCTGGTATTTCAACATGCAGGGACAAGGCAACGGTTCCATTGATCCAATGGGACAAAATGCCTATTCCGGACTGATGGGTGTTTATCCGGCCAGCATATTGTATCAAGCCTTCAAAATGGCCTATACACCGGTACGTGTTTGCCAGGCGATGAAAGTAAAATTCTGGGTACCCATTATTGAAATCACCATCAAAGGAAACTGGGAACGCATTTTTGAACATTTCTCTGCCAATGCAAAAGGCAAATATTTATGGTTCTCTGCCGACATCAAAGCCGAATTCAATAACATGCGCATCAGCGGTGGAATTGAAGTGGATGTAAAAGTTGATCCAACCATTCCGGGAGCCGATAAAATTCAGGAATACGTAGACAAAAAAACCGACCTCATTTCTCAGAAGTTTATGGAACAGGCCAAGGGAATCATCTTTGATCCGCCACAACCCAATGTACAGGCAGCAGAAGCCAGTTCATCCGGCGGATTATTCGGACTCTGGGGCGCAGGTGTGGCGTTGAAATATCGCCGCGACAGCACCCGACTAAACCTGAGTTATCATGAAAAAAGACAGCTGGCCTACCTGCAGGATCATGTCATCTCTTCCAATCTGGAAGGAGCTTTTGATGAAATGAAAAAAGATCCCGAAGCAGAAAAAAAATATTTCGTAACAGTTTATATGGATGACTGGCCACGCAAACTGGCACGTATCATCAAGCCTGTTGTCAACTGGCCACAGCCGGCCATCAACTGGGCAGGCGAGCCTGTTTCCTTCCTCTCTGTTCAGGTTGGTTATCCAAATACAGCCGGAGAAATTGATTGGGTTGGACATATATTCGATGGCAGCGGCTCCCCTACCGAAACATGGAAAGTGGAAACCACCCAAAAAGCGGCAGCTGATGTATCCAATGCACCCGCCAACTGGACGCCCGATAAAACATTTATCAAACGCAAAGTACATATGCTGGAACCACCTGATCCGATTGCCAATCCTTTTGTACGGGTACAGATTGAGGACAATGAGATAGATCTGGATCCGGGAGAAAATGGCAGCATGGTAAATGATGTAACCCTGGAATTAAGGGCAGATGAAGCTGGACGCGTTCGGGTTGGACCATTAGGCTTAAATGTTGCATTGGAAGACAATAAACAACTGGTTGAAGTAACCTTCCAGGCAACGGATGAAAATGGGGCAGATTTAACCCGTTTTCCACCACAAAAATTCATCTGGAATAATCTTGATCAGGAATCTCCCCGCTTCTGGTCCGTTTTTAGTTCCGATTCCACCATTCGATCCTTCTTCAAATATCAGGTCAGAGTTATTGTAAAAGGCAGTCTTTTCACCAAAGGAATGGAATGGACGGGTCCATGGGTTCGGAGTATCGGCAATGGTCCGCTTACCGTAAGTGTACCATCCACCGAAGATGAAGGTGTAGTAATTAAACGTGATATAGCGTCCAAATCCAGGGAAATCACCATCCAGGCGCCTGCAACTAAAGGAAGCCGGGGAATAAGTACACCCGCAGCTCCAATGAAAGGGAGTTATGCAGTGGAAGAAGGCGGAAAAATTCATCAGCCTCCATCTGGTAAAACACCCCTTTCAAAAAAAATCGCAACCCGTGAAGTAAGCGGAAACGGTGGATGGAAACAGGTTTAATCTTTAAAGCGTTGTTGCCATGTCTACAGAAACATTACAGGAAAAAACCCTGCTCCTTGCCAATGGAACAGGCTGGCCCTATCTGGAAGAAGAGCTGGGCAGAATCAATATTTACCCCGTGCTGTCAGGCAGCAACAACGCTTTTACTTTTTTTATGGATCATTTGCCTTCGATTGAAGAATCAGTAAGCAGGATAGAACCCGAACGTGCCACAGCCAGCATCCGGTTATCGATGAACCTGCCGGAGTCTGCAACAGGCGGATACGTATTGCGAACGATGACCACATTACAGATTGTCCTGCAAAACGAATCAGGAAACCAGGCTTTGCTGGAAAAAAACTTTTCAGGAACAGAAACGCAGCTGCAGCTTTCTGTACCGGCAAATGCAGCCAATGCTTTTTTAAAAGCTACCCGGCAGGAAAAATCAGGACTTATTCTGAAAATAAGATCGGAAGTATACATATCCTCCAGTCAGCATCAGTATACCATCAGAAGCCAGGTATCATTGGAAGAGCTGCTACATGTATTTGAAAACTATCAGGTAAGTTTTAAATATTTCGATCCTGTCTACAATAATTACCGATTAATACCGGAACAAATAAAAGGGAATGAAGCAACCCGCTCAATTAATCCGCCTATTGCAGGTAAATTGGAAAGAGGCAGTATTGTCAATGCTAATTTTGCCCAATTATCAACCGCTTCTCTTCCGCTATTGTCCATCCAAAAGCAGGAACAGTTGGTATTTGATACCAAAATCAATTTACACCGCCTTGAAAACTGGACTATTGCCTTAACCGGACAGGAAAAAATAAAGGATTACCCAATAATTACGGATGCATCTTCCAGGTTTTGGTTGAACCGCAGAAATGAGCAGGAAGTACTTGCCTTACCCGAATTCCGGATCCTGGTTCCTGATTTGCAAACAAGCCCGGATCAATCGGCCTTTCGTTTTAGTTTTCAAAACACCGGATTAACAGATACAGGTGGAAAACCGGTATTGGAAGGATCGCTTCATATCACAGTAGATTGCACTATCAGCGAGGCAGTTAAAGCGGAGGCATTGGCTGCGCATCCCGGTAAAACCATCCGTCCAATCCGATTGGATCAGGTGAATTATCTACTGGAAATTCCCTATGTAAACGATCAGCAGGAAACTGTTAAGCTATCGCTTGTTCCCAGTGAAATGAAAAGCGGAACGGGAGAACAAACTCAACTGGTTTTCCGGCTGTTGAACAATGCCATCCGTATGTGTTATGCGGCTATCTCGGGTACCGAACCAAAATTGACCCTTCAGGTTATGCTGGCCTTTACCGGTTATTCCAAAGTGGAACCGCAATTATTGCAACTACAAAATATTGTTGGAGCTAAAATCTCGCAGATCAAACCAAACAGGAGTTTTCGTCCGGCACTGGCAAGTGCGATCAAACTGAATGCCCATATCCTTAGCCAGCCAATTACACACTTGCAGCCTGTGGTATTGGCCCAGTTGATTGAACCAACTGTCAAATACAAAAAACAGAGTTATATACGATCCCAATCAATTGAGCTGCATTTTCCCTGTGTTGAATATGGTCAGTATTATCTGGAAGAAACAGCCGGAGCAAGCACGGCCATTGGTTGTAAAGAAGCCTATAAACTGGGAGAAATTTCTCCTTCCTTTTATAGCCCTGTTCCTGATTTGGATACAGATCAGTATAAACTATTCCGGTCCACCAATGTACCGAACGATTTTCTGGTAGTTCCAACCAACTATATAATTGGAAGACAGCAGGTGGAAGAAGAGGGAAAAGAAGTATTCAAGCCAATGATTCTACTTTATTCCACCCTGGACGCCGTTACCGGCACCAGCAAATGGGTATTGGATGCAACACTTATTCCGGATCTGAATCCGGAAACCCGCTATGACCTGGAACAAGTATGTGCAAGGCTTACTCCTTATCCACCCAATTTGCATTACCTCACTGAAATACCGGCTGGTTCTGCGGAATCGGTTTTATCGCTGGATCATATGACAGGCACAAGCACCCGAATAGTTCCTTATGGAAAATTCATTCGGCTGACGGTTGAAACCGATATCAGTTCCATCCTGATTTTGTTGGAAATGCTCGAAAGAGATGCGATCAATGGTCTGTTCACAACAGTACTCTCAGCAACCGAAAAATATACCAGCAGACTTCAACCGGGATTGCAGAAAATTGGTGGAGAATGGCTTAATGGGCATGCAAGTATTTCCTATGATGGAGCCGGTCAGTTGAAACTTTTAAATCGTACAGAAAACCGGCTACAATTCTCCGGAATATTGGCTAAAACAAGTACAGGAGCGGCCATTCAGCTGGAACTCCTGGAAGAAATCGAAGGATTTGCCAGTCTGGAAAAAACAATTCCGGAGGATCAATACCTTGGCTTCATTCCGCAATACCAGGTGATCGATGCAAGTCCGATTGAACTGGAACAGATCAATAATTATATCGAAGATGTACAATGCCAGGTCATCTTTCTCAGTACAACGGATTTTAATGAAGAACAACTGGCGGGTGCCGAAATCACCTATAAATTAAAAAGTAGTACAGGGGAAAATATGCTTGAACTTACTGCACAGGAAAGAAGTCGGGAAGTTTATATACAAATGCCGGTTACCAATTTTCTATTGGAACGGGTAATCGAATACAGAATATCCAAACTGGTAAAATCGGATCAGACAGAAACGGTCGTACAGTCCGCTTTTATAGAACAGGATCTTAGTGATAAAGGAAACATCATCTATATCAATCTTTAAAAAATCAACTTATGTCAAGAGGAATCTCCCTCCACATCGGACTTAACCGGGTGGATAACAGCCAGTATCCCGGATTCATTATTCCGGATTTAGCAGGTTGCATCAATGATGCCAATTCCATGCGTTCAATTGCCCAACAAGCCGGGTTCAGTACCAGTGAGCAATTACTGGATGGACAGGCAACAGCGATGAATGTATTGCAAAAAATAAATGATGCTGCTTCCCAATTATGCAGTGGTGATATTTTTCTGCTTACCTATTCAGGACATGGAAGCCAGGTACCCGATGAAACGGGTGAGGAAGAAGATGGCATGAATGAAACCTGGATCTTATATGACCGCCAGCTGATCGATAATGAACTCTATACCTGTTGGAATAAATTTGCGGCGGGCGTTCGCATTTTTGTAACCTCGGATAGCTGCCATAGCGGATCAATGGTACGGATGCTCCTCTTAAATTATTTGCACGAAAAAAATCCGGGTAAACGGTCGCTGCGTAAAGTTTTTGATGAATCCGATATCAGCAAATTCTCTAAACAACTGGAAGAACATCCATCCCGTTCTGTACTGGTTGGACCAACCCGGAAAAGTATTCCTATTGCAGCCGGTTTGCAAAACTATGTAAAGAATAAAACCCTGTACCAGAATATTCAGTTTCTGACAAAAAATGCAAAAGCCGCCAATGAATTTGACGCTTCCCTCATCTATATTTCCGGATGCCAGGACAATCAACTAAGCGGAGATGGTGCAACCAACGGAGTATTTACAGGACGATTGTTGACCGTTTGGAATAATGGTAGTTTCAGTGGTCACTACCGAACATTTTATGATAATATAATTGCAGGTATGCCATCTGATCAGACACCGAATTACATGACACTTGGAACTAATCTTGCCTCTTTTGAAGCCCAGAAACCCTTCTGCATATTAGGTAGCAGCAGCGCTGGAAGCGGATCCGGAACCAATACAACACCTTCGGCCCTGCCTTCCATGCAGGCACCAACCAGTTGGAATGCAGCCAGCTTGCCACCCGGTTTCAATGTGGACAAAGCAGGCAATCCGCAGTATTATGTTGAATTTGCAACCGACCCCCAATTGTTTAATACTGCCACACATGAAAGTAGCAGAAACAGCAGTAATTTTTATGCAAGCTATGGAGATGAACAAAACAATTATGCACTCGAATCAGGAGATACCTATACCATGAAGTCCTATACCTGGGAGGCCTTAAAACACGCTCCGATAATCTACTTCAGAATCGGTTCCACAATCGATTACAGCTGGAATGGATGGAAGGTATCTTTCCAGGACAGTGAATTTGCTCAGGCACCCTCCTTCCAGGTTATTATGGCAGGAGAAGTGGAAGAACCTGTAATGGATCCGGAACCTATTACAGATGATACTCCTGAAGAACATGAAACAGGCAGTAACAGAATCCTGCAATCAGTTGGAAGCGGAGGCAGTAACCAGGCTGGAGATGTACGGCTGATTCAGCAATTGCTCAAACAGGTTTCAGTAGCTGAAGGCGGTACCCCGGGAATTGTTGTTGACGGAAAATCCGGACCTGCAACCGTTGCAGCAATAAAGAAATTTCAGAATGCCAATGAATGCGCACCATCCGGAATATTCCGTCCGGGTATGGGTTCTGTTATATTGCTCTATATAAAAGCAGGAGTGGCTACCTATAATATGCGGATGATGGAAGAGATGGAATATTAAAAACAGACCCAAATAAAAAAGCATTTCCCGAAAGAAATGCTTTTTTATTTGGTGTCGAATGAAAATTTTTATTCACTTGAATGGCTGCCAAACATCCAGCCAACCGAGAAACCTATAGCGTCCAGTGAACGTAATTTTTGTTCACTTGTGTTGTAAAGATTCGTCGTACCAATATTTATAAAACTGCTTAATGCAATACCATTGGCAAACTGGTATCCGGCTTTCACCTGAACACCTATATCCATGCGTTTTAATTGCTCGTCACCAGATCCGAACTCAATATCCTCAGACCAACCGTCGGATGAATATTTACCCGACATATTATACATGAAATTTGGTCCAAGTCCGGCAAAAAGTGTACTGCTGTTGTCAAATACATGCGAATACATAATAGGAACGGGAATGGATATGCGACTCAGTTTAATTTCATCCATATCGTCGTAACTCATCTTTCCGGTTCTGAATAAAACAGAAGGGCGTACTGCGAGGAAATGGTTCAACTGAAAATGGGCGGTAACACCTCCGTGAATATTAGCGCCGGCATAAGTGTCTGCATCCTGGTCATACAAACCGGAGGCGGTGAAACCTAATTCAGGACCCACACTAATCTGTGCAAATGAAGCTGAGGAAAAAGAAATAAGGCCAATAAATGCCATTCCCAATGGCTTAAGAAGGGTTTTTCTCATGGTAAAGTTAATTTTAATCCTGCAAAATTATACGCGGTTTTGAGATCTCATAATTTATTGGCATATTTTTTCCTGATATCGTAACAGCTGATCCATCATCTGCTGCTAGCTTTGGCCCCGCAGTAATAAATCCCTTAATTGAACAATGATGAATCAGTTCTTTTTTCGAATACTTATCTCCATTATTTCTCTCACCGTTGGAACCTGTTGTTTAGCCCAGGAAGTCCGGATACAGGTCAGCCATCCCGACAAAACACCGGTTCATATGGCTTCCATCCTTATAAATGGGAAACATATAGGATTAACTGATAATACTGGACTGTTTACGTATAATAATACAAGCAATAACCCTTTTCGTTTGCGCGTTGAATCACTTGGCATGAAGCCTTATGAAGCAGTTCTTGCAGCAGACACCATAACTAATCCGGTTAAAATTGTACTGGAAGAGGGAGCTTATCTCGAAAATGTAGTGGTAACCGCCGGACGCAGATCGGAATATATTTCAGCTGTACCTTCTTCTGTAACCATATTAACGGCAAAAGACATCGCCAGTCAAGGTCAGATTGCCACCAACCTGTCTGCCATATTGGGTAATACAGTACCAGGACTTGCTACTGCCTCCAATCGTGCTACCAATGCCGGACAAACCCTGCGCGGAAGACAGGTATTGGTACTGGTAGATGGCATACCGCAATCCACGCCACTCATGAACGGGCAGCGGGATCTCCGAACCATTGATCCCGGAGTAATTGAGCGGGTGGAAGTAGTAAAAGGAGCAACTTCTATCTATGGCAATGGTTCTGCCGGAGGCATTATTAATTATATAACCAAAACAGCCAGAAAATCAGATCCGGCTTTTGGAGGAACAACCACTCTGAGAGGTACGATACAGCCTTTTGATGGTGCAGGCACAGGTGGTTATCGGGTTGCACAAAATATATACGGTCATAAAAACCGCTGGAATTATGTAGCCAGTGGAGCGGTGGAATACATGGGTGTGCAAAGAGATGGAGACGGGATCGTTTTGGGACAAACAGACGGACTTTCCAATTCGTATCAATACAATGCATTTGCCAAGGTCGGATATGCAATTTCAGACAATAGCAGCATCACGGCTTTTTACAATTTTTATTCAAGTACCTCCCATGCGAAATACATTACACAAACCGGAAAATTCGGTGAAACACCGGCAATTGGTATAAGAGGCGACGACCCGGGTGAGCCGGCAGGAACGCCCTTTAATCACAATGCCATGCTGAGCTTCAGCAAGAAAAACCTGTTTGGTAACACGCAGCTTGACATCACGGCCTATATGAATTCATTTCGTTCAATGAATCGATATGTTGCAAATGCCACTGCCTGGTACGGGCCCGGACAAACCAAGATCAACTCCCGCAAAAAAGGGGTACGCCTAAACCTGCATACGCCCATTCAAATCAGCAACCGGCTGCTTGAATTAAGCTATGGGTTGGATGTGCTGAATGATAAAACCAATCAGGATCTTACCGATGGCAGGGTATATATCCCCAATATGAATATGGTGAACCTGGCTCCCTATGCCCAGGCGAAATTGGACATTTTTCAAAATCTGGTGTTCAAAGGTGGTGTTCGGTATGAAAATGCCCGGGTTACAATCAAGGACTTTAATACCATCGCAACCGGTCCGGGTAATGAAGGAAGCATTGCCGTTAAAGGAGGTAAAATCCCTTATAATGGTGCTACATTCAATGCAGGATTACGGTACAATAAGTACGAATTCTTTAATCCCTTCATCAGCTTTTCACAGGGATTTGCCATCAATGAATTGGGAAGAATCGTGCGTCGGGCTACAGACAGTGATCTGGATAGTTTAAAAACCGACCCAATCATTACCAATAATTATGAAATCGGATTTTCCAGTACAGTGGGCATTGTTGATTTTACGGCAGCCTATTTTATCAGTCATTCCAAACTAGGCGTTGAATTAGTGGATGTGGGCGGCTATTTTATGCCGCAACGCTTACCAGAAACGATCCGGGGGTTTGAACTAACGTTAAATGTGTCTCCATCAGAAGTATGGAAATTCGGCGGCTCCTATGCCTTTGTGGAAGGAAAATCCGAGGCAGACAATGGAACAAAAAATTACCTGAACGGTACCCGAATTGCACCTCCAAAAGCAACCGGTTATTTATCCTTCACACCAAAAAAATCAATGAATATTCAATTATTCTGGCTGAATACCGGAAGCAGAAACAGATTTGATAAAGGCAGCAACGGACTCTATAGGGGAAATGAAGGCGAGGTGAAAGCAGTGAATCTTTTCAATTTGTCGGCAGCCTATTCAATCAATAAAAACTGGAGTCTCGGAATAGGTATAGAAAATATTTTCAATACCACCTACTACCCTGTTTCCAGCCAGTATGGAGCCAATAATGCCACTTATTTCAGAGGTCCGGGTACGGTATCTTCGCTTAATATCGGGTACAAATTTTAATGAAAAAGGAACTCTTTTTTCAGATTCATAAATGGCTGGGGATCCTCAGTGGGTTAATTGTATTTGTTGTTTGCATAACAGGTTGTATCTATACTTTCTATGATGAATTAAAATTGCAATTTTATCCAGACCGATACCTGATTGAAACGCCAACAGATAATAGCACACCGCTGCCCCTGAGCAATCTGACAAAGCTTGCTCAGGCTGCTTTACCGGCCAATGAAAAAATAACAAGAGTCGATTTATATCCGGCCAGCAATCGTACCTGGATTTTTCGGGCACAGAAAACAGACGAAGCTGCATTTGGCTATGGCAGGTATCAGCAATACTACAAGCGTGTTTTTCTTGACCCTTATACAGGTAATATCCGGTTTGTAGAGAATACCAAATACGAGTTTTTTCAGGTGGTTTTGCAACTGCATATGAACCTCTTGCTGGGAAAAAAAATGGGCGCTTTACTGGTGAATATTGCTACCAGTCTGTTTTTAGTTTTACTGCTTACCGGAATGGTATTGTGGTGGCCCAGGAACTGGAAATGGAAAAATCTAAGAAGAGCCATCTGGCTAAACACTTCCGTCAAATGGAAAAGACTGGTGTATGACCTGCACAATGTGTCGGGGTTTTATAGTCTGTTTTTTGCCATTATACTTAGTTTCACCGGACTTGTATTTGGCTTTGAATCCGTTAAAAAAAACTATGTCCGGTTTTTTAACCAGTTTTCAGATGCAACCCTAAAAAAAGAAATACAACCCCAAACCATTCCCGGGGTTTTCAGTGATCCACTAGACAATGCATTATATTTTACATTGGCCAATAACAGCCAGGCTGATATGATGTCGATTCGCTTGCGCAACAGCAACCAAAACCAACACGATATTCAGGTGCGGTTGAAACCAAATAGAACCGGATCCTTCCGATGGTATTATTTTGATGGAAGCGGCACCCAAATAAAGGAAATCAGATCCGGTTCCACATTAGCGCTGGGAGATCGCCTGGTGACACTCAATTTCGATTTACACACCGGAAGTATTGGAGGAATTCCTACCCGAATATTGGCTTTTATTGTTTCTTTAATTGGTGCTGCATTACCTGTAACCGGATATATCATGTGGTGGAACAAAAGAAAAAAGAAATAGCTATCCGCAAATCAGCAATTCTCCTATCGATAAATGGTATTGTTAATGTTATTGAGTATGGCATGAATTACAACAATGAACACATCCATTTACTTGTTGAAATATCTTTTTTGCAGCAATAACTGCAGTAACGCAAGAAACATGTTCGTCTAAATAATATAGATTTATCTGGTTTGGCATCCAGTAGCATCCTTCTACATGTACTTCATGATCCCCATTAATTTGTGCCTGCTTATTTACATAATACTTTTTCATAAACAATAATTTATCCTAAAATAAATAATAGCTATGGTATGACTTTACGGGAAACCATAATATTCAATAAATAATTCAGATTAAATTCATTGGCAACAAAAAATAAACCCATATGCGTATTATTACACTAATTGCAATTTTGCTGACTATAGCATGCGGAAAAGCCGATCCAATTGAAAATGATTTTACACCAGCTGGGTCATCTACAGATTCACCGTCTAATTCAACAAGTATTGGATGTGGAACACACAATGGCAGACAACTTTACAAGGGGCCATCAGGAGGGTGTTATTATTTAAACAACTCAGGAAAAAAAACATACGTGGATCGAAATAAATGCAACTGTTGATTTGCATCATATCAAATTAACATTGGAAATCAACTCTCCCAAATACTGCAGATCGTTTTTAAGTTTATCATTCCAAATCAATCCATAATTCAATCGTAAACAGTTATTGTACTGGTTCTGTAGCGTAAAGATTCTACCGGGAGCAAAGCCGATTTTCGCCTGCAAACATTTTTCATACAACAACATCGTATCAATTTCCTCAGGCAATACAACCCAAAGTACAAATCCACCCTGTGGCCGGCTTGCGCTTGTTCCTTCCGGAAAATATTCGGCAATAGTTGTGCTATATTGATGAAGATTTGCCTGAAGGGTTTGGCGGAGTTTTCGAAGATGTTTCTCATATCGCCCTGTTTCCAAAAAATCAGCAATCACTGCCTGTGTAAGAGATGCATTGGAAATGGTATGATACCGTTTCATTCGATTCAGTTCCGCTTTAAATTTACCGGGTGCCACCCATCCTACCCGATACCCCGGAGCCAGGGTTTTGGAAACCGATCCACACCATAAAACCAGTCCGGCTTCATCGTAGGTTTTGCAGGACTTTGCACGTTTGGATCCAAAATACACATCGCCATTTATATCATTTTCAATCAGCGGAATTGAATAGTTCGTCAATAACTGAACTGCTTGTTTTTTATGCTCATCCGGCATACAACTGCCCAACGGATTGCTGAAATTGCTGATAAAAAGACAGCAATTAATCTGCCCTTTCCGCAAAGCATCTTCGAGTGCATTTATATCCACACCTGTTTGCGGATCGGTTGGCAGTTCCAGCACTTTTAGTCCCAGTACTTCTGCCAATTGCAACATCCCAAAAGAAACCGGACTTTCCATGGCAACCGTATCGCCTTTTTTAGTGATCGCCATCAGGCAATAGGAAATTGCATTGAGACAGCCATTGGTAGTAATTATATCGGAGGAACTCAGATTTGCTTCCATCGCAAAGGACCAACGGGCAATTTGCTGACGTAACCTTTCATTACCCTCCGTTTTTTCATAGGATACTGCTGAGCCATTTAAAGACCTGGCAGCCTGTGCCAGACTTTTATTCAGCTTTGCAACAGGCAATAATCCGTTGGCAGGAAAACCCAGGGCGAGTGGTAAATGCCCTTCTTCTCCCAAACTCTCATAAACAGCCTGTACAATACGATCATTGTCTGCATCATGAGCAATTGCAGCGGGATTGGTAACAGCAGGCAGCGATGGCAGTCTCCGTTTTGAAAAGCGTACAAAATAACCGGATTGTGGCCGGGATTCAATTAGTAATTTTATTTCCAGTGTATGATAGGCACTGAGTGCGGTATTCTGACTGATGCCGTATTCTCTGCAGATGGTTCGGATAGAAGGAAGTTTTTGTCCGGGTTCCAGGGTTCCATTCAAAATCTGTTCTTCAATAGTATCGGCTATTCTCAGATAGGCGAAATCGGCCTTAGCAGCTTTAGCTTTCATATGCATCTTATAAACTGTTACCAACGAAAATAACAATACTGTCCCTGTTATTGCTCCAACAGGTAATCGAAATTTGATTTATGTATTCTTCCACAATTTATATAATTGGAGCAGGTGCAATTGGTAAAGCGCTGGCGGTATTCCTGCTCCATGCTGGCAAAAATGCAGTTCTGGTGAGAGGCAGCGTGAACGATGGAACCAGCAAAATCCAGGATATAACAATTGAGATTGCTGATGGCAACCTTCTAACCTATTCTGTACAAACAGTTACGTTGGACTGCATTGACCAATTTGAAGGAATCGTACTGCTCACCAACAAAGCGTTTGGGAATGCCGCATTAGCCGGTCAACTTTGCAATAAAGGAACTGATTATCCGTTGGTCCTTATGCAAAATGGATTAGGGATTGAAGCAACTTTCATTGAGCACGGTTTCAAATTTGTATACAGGTCTGTGTTATTTGTTACCTGTCAGGAGATGGGTGAAAACATGTTCCGGTTCAGACCGGTAAAAGAGTCGCCGGTAGGTATAACAAAAGGATCGAATGAAGAATTAGAATTATTGGTGGACAGGATGAATACAGCCTTATTTCCATTTTCTCCCTCTCATGATATTCGTACCATTGTTTGGGAAAAAACCATCATGAATACTGTCTTTAATTCAGTATGTCCCTTATTGGCAATTGATAATGGAATTTTTTACCGAAGTGAAAAAGCTCTACAGCTTGCCCGCCGGTTAATTAATTCCTGTGTACAGATTGCACAGAAGGCCGGAATTACTATTTATGCAGAGAAAATAGAAGATGGTTTATTAAAAATCAGCAGGGCATCGGATGGTCAGTTAATTTCCACCTTACAGGATATCCTCCATGATCGGCTAACTGAAATCGACCACCTGAATTTTGAATTGGTGCGCATTGCAACATCATTGGGAATTCAGGAACAGGCGAAAGAAATCCTGCTATTGGGCGAATTAATCAAACTAAAATCGAATAAACATCATACAATATGAAAACGATGTTAATAACAGGTGCCAGCAGAGGTATCGGTGCTGCTACCGCAGTACTGGCTGCTGCAAATGAGTATGCCGTGGTGGTAAATTATAACAGGAATAAAGCTGCTGCAGAAGCCGTAGTGGAAAAAATTCAGAACAGTGGCGGTAAAGCAATTTCCCTGCAGGCAGATGTTTCCAAAGAAAAGGAGATCATCCGGCTTTTTGAAGAAACAGAGAGCCGGTTTGGAAGACTTGATACCCTGATAAATAATGCGGGGATTTTATTGCACCAAAAGAAACTGGCAGAGATGGACAATACCCGTTTGCAGGAAATGTTTGAAACCAATATTATCGGTCCCATGTTATGTTGCAGGGAGGCCATTAAACGGATGTCTATAACACAAGGCGGGAACGGCGGAACCATTGTAAATATATCCTCCATCGCATCCAGAACAGGTGCAGCTTTTGAGTATATTGATTATGCAGCTACCAAAGGCGCCATGGATTCCCTGACTATTGGGCTGGCTAAGGAAGTAGCTGAGGAAGGTATTCGGGTGAATTCGGTACGTCCGGCTTTTATCCATACAGAGATCCATGCAGCAGGTGGAGAACCGGATCGGATCAACCGGCTGAAAGACAGTATCCCTTTAAAAAGAGGCGGTCGTGCAGAAGAAGTAGCCGAGGCCATTATCTGGCTGGCATCCGAAAAATCCTCCTATTCCACCGGAATATTTGTTGATGTTACCGGAGGGCGTTAGATTGAGGGATGAATTCTCCACCAGTTGAACATTTATTCCGGCATTTTGAAAAATATATTCGCCTCTCAGATGAACTCAAACGGGCGCTGAACGAAAAACTGGGTTTTGTACATTTCAAAAAAGGAGAACTGATACTGGATGCCAATAAAGTCTGTACGCATTCCTATTTTATTATATCCGGACTGGTAAGGGCCTATTATCTGAAAGACGGAAAAGAAATCAGTGAATATTTTCCGGCTGAAAACGAATGGTGTAATTCGCCGAAAAGTTTTATAACACGGCAGAAAGACATTTATTATATCGATGCCATTGAAAACACGGAGGCGTTCAGTTTGCACGTAAATGATCTGGTCCAACTTTTTGATCAGTTTCCTGAAATGGAACGCTATTCAAGATTATCGATGGGCACGGTATTCGGTCATTTGATGGAGCGGATTGCATCGTTGCGGTTTACCACAGCCAAAGAAAAATACGCGCATTTTTTACAAACCTACCACGATATTTACCACCGGATTCCGCTGGGTATGATTGCCTCCTATCTGGGTATAACACAGGAAACGCTGAGCCGGATCAGGGCGGACAACTGATTATTTGATCCAGATCAAATTATATTAACTGTTGATCCCGCAGCTTTGTAAAAAACAATCCACTTGCGAAACCTACTAATTATTCTATTCTCCATTTTTCTGTACAGCAGCAATACAGGCTACTCACAGGATACCTTAAATACCCCCAATGTGCAGGCTATTTTATACAAAGGAATTGGAAATAAGCAACCCCTGGTTGTTGGATTTGGCGGATCAGAAGGAAGAAATGCCTGGGCCAGCCGGTACTGGCAGAAAACCAGAGAGGAATTCATTCAAAAAGGATATGCATTCCTGGCTGTTGGGTATTTCGGTTCTAAAGGAACACCCGCCATACTGGATAAAATCGCCCTGGATGAGGTTTACAATGCCATTTCAGCAGCTAAACAACACCCCTTGATAGATGGGAATAAAATTGCATTGATAGGCGGATCAAGAGGCGCAGATCTGGCTTTATTAATTGGAACTTACTATTCCGATATTTCCTGTGTTATTGCGATGTCTGCCAGTCATGCGGTGTTTCCCGGACATACCCAGGATTTCACCAGTTCCTGCTGGACCTATAAAGGAAAAGAGTTGCCCTTTGTTCCGGTAAATGAAGCGGCCATTCCTTTTATGATGAAACAGGATTTACGGAGCAGTTTTGAAGCAATGCTTATGGACAGTATCGCTGAAAAAAAAGCATTGATTCAGGTAGAAAAAATTAATGGTCCTATTTTATTGATGGCCGCAACCCGGGATGAAATAATTCCGGCGGTGGAGATGGGCAAAAAAATGGCAGCCCGTTTAAAAAGCTACCATTTTAAGCATTCCTATGAACTGGCTATTTATGAAGGCACGCATGTGGAGCCAACCAGGCATTTTGATAAGATATTCAGTTTTTTAGCTGAACATTTTTTTTCAGATATTAAAAAATTAATGGTGGGCAATAAAAATTAAACGAAAACTGTTAGTGAGGTCATGAACAGTTTAAACCCAAAAACTCCTTTTTTACGAGTCTTTTTATTGATTCATATTATTTTTTTCCATCAACTCACCCAGGCGCAGTCGGGACATAAAACCTGTGCACCGGGTTGTGAGTATATACAAAACTCACCAGGCACGGTTTCCTGTATTGATGCAATCTGTTCCATTTGCCACGAAAAACAGAAAAAAGAACGGGAGCAGAAAAAACAACAGGAGAAAATTGCTGCACAGAAACGAGTTCAGCAGGAACAGCAACGAAAAATGGAACGGGCCAAAGCTGTAGAGGAGCAAAAAAAACAAGTGGCCATTCAACGCCAGAAAACGCGGGAGAATGAACTGGTACTGGTGGCTCCTGGTTCTTCAGGCAAAACAAGTTCTGGTCCCGATCGAATAGTCAAAACGATTGATGCAAAAGATCGTGAAATCATGGAACTGGCTAAAACGCAGTCAATACAAGCTCGTTACTTTTCCGGAAAGGAATTTTATAATGGAGAGTGGGTTGAATTTCCATCACCGATATGCCATATTTATTATAACCAGGGGGATCAGGAGATTATCTTAAAAAAAATAATCCCCAAAACGAATTTGGATATCTACGTAATGCGAATCATTCCATTGAACGATACACATTATTTTACTATTAGTATTCAAACCAATTCCAATCAAACAATTTTAGACCTAATGGATCTATCCGGCGAAATGCTTCTAAAAGATGAGCGGATCACCAGTTTAGACTATGTAGGAGACAATTTTTACCAGATTGGAAAGAACATGCAACAGGAATCGGGCACTGATTATTATGAGATGTTTAATATAGCAAGCTCAAAACATTATCCGTTTCCGGATGGGTTGGTTAACAATTGGGCATTTTACTTTCACGGAAAGAAGCCGGTAGTTTACGCTCCTTATAATGAATGTATTTTAGCTGGCTCAAGTTCCAACGTTAGAAAAAAGCCGGCTATTAACCTGATCTGCACCTGGAATATGAAGCAGTTTCGTAAAAATGGATACCAATTTTACAGCGATTATAAAATTGGTACAGGATCAAGCAAAGGTGAGTCGTTGAAAAGTCAAACGCATGGTATTCCGCCTCAAGCCTTTCAGGATAATAAAGATAATATGCTACTCATGTTTGCTGCATTCAATAAGATTGAACCCGGCAAATACGACGATTCACGTAACCAGATTGCGAATGAAATTGCAGTTTATGGTTTCCTTCCCGGAACTGGTAAATATATTTTAATTGATGCCATTCCCTTTAAGCGGAATGTTACCAGTTACCATATATTAACAGGATTCTGGTTTGGACAGATGAAATAAGCTAACTCTTGAATATTTAGAATGAAAAATATCCTATTTATACTTATCTATACCTTCTCACAAGTAATCTGTCAGGCGCAGAACAACCTTAAAGATGAGGCAGGCAATACCTACAGCGGCGCTTTTCTGAAAACTGATTTCACCGGACAGGGAACCTGCAAATACGCAGATGGTTCCAGCTATACGGGGGGGTGGAAAGATGGTTTGTTCAATGGGCAGGGAACCTATACCTGGACGAACGGTGATTCCTATACAGGTAACTGGGAAAATGGAGAACGCCAGGGAAAAGGTACACTAACTACCGCCTCCAGGGAAAAATTTGAAGGCCACTGGGAGCAGGATCAGTTGGAAGGAAAAATCACCTGGTACAATGCAAAAAAGGAGCTGATTTATGAAGGTGAATGGCTGAATGGGCAACCGCATGGAGAAGGCACCTATCATAGTAGTCCAACAGAAACCTACGCTGGTCAATTTAAAAATGGTGAACGGATAGAAGGAACCTTAATCGTGCGTATTGGTAAAAACACCCTTACCTATACCGGACAGTTTAAAGAAGATGAAATATTCACAGGCAAAATAAGCTATCCTGATGGTAGTACTTATGTAGGTTCAATCAGAGACCGGGCTCCAAATGGTGCAGGAAAAATTTATGTAGAAAAAAATGGTATCAAAGAAAAGACCTATAATGGTATTTGGATTTATGGAAATCAGGTTCAGGCGAGGGAGTATGTTAGTAGTAAGGAATCTTATCCCGGACTTTTCTCCACCTACCAGATGCTGGAAGCTGCATTAAATGGAGATGCCAAAGCAATGTATACACTAGGGCTTTTTCTTGTTCAACATAAAGAGTTTGAACCGGCAGTAAAGTGGCTCCAAAAATCTGCAGATGCAGGCTATGGTCCGGCACTTTATAAACTCGGACAAGCCTATATTGATGCAGAATGGGTTAAAGAAGATAAACCAAAGGCCTTGGGCCTTAAGCTTAAAGCGATTTCTACTTTAATGGCGGAGGTAAATGGCAGGGATGAAAATGTATGGGTATGTTTAGGATTACATTATGCACAAATTCAAAAATATGAGGAGGCATTGGAGCTTTTTAAAAAAGCAGCCAACCAAAATAACCCGGAAGCGATGATGGCCATCGGTGCATTTTATGAAAATGGATTTAGTGTTGCGAAAAATCTAAAGACCGCTGAAGAATGGTTTATAAAAGCTGCAGAAACACCCGATATACGTGCACAACATTATCTGGCCGATCAATATCAAAACGGGACATTTCCCAAAAGCGCAGAACAACAAACCAGGTGGCTGATAGCAGCCGGATTAAACGGGTCTGCAGCTGCTTATTTTGAACTTGGTCAACTTAACTACGATAAAAAAATCGGACTCGGCTATTTTCAAAATGCCGCCGCACTTGGAAATGTTACAGCCTTGTATCGGGCTGCAAATTATTATCTATGGGGCTACGCAGGTATTTCTATTGATGTACCCAGGGGAATTCAACTGATGGAAACGGCCGTTGAAAAAGGCTCGGTGGATGCCATGCTGGCAATGGCAGATGTTTATCAATATAACCGGCATAATCTTGGTGTAAATGAGGCTAAAGCCATTCATTATTATGAATTGGCGACCCGGCAGGGATCTTTGCGTGCGTACGAAGAACTTGCCTCTATCTATATATTCCCTTCCTTTGGAACAAAGGGTGGGAATTATCAGAGAGGGGTTGAATGGGCTAAAAAAGGAGCAGCCCTTGGTAGCGGAAAATGCCATTATCTTATGGGAGCTGCCTACTATGATGCACGAGGCGTGCCAAAAGATCATGCAACAGCCGTTAGCTGGTATCGCAAAGGGGCTGAATTGGGTGACGCCTCCTGCATGCACTATCTGGGTGATGCTTATCAACTCGGACATGGGGTAAAAAAGAACAAAAAACTTGCTGCCTACTGGCATCAAAAATCTGTAGAAACCCTGAACAAGAAATAGAATTTTCTATTGATTATCACCAATCATCCCAATTGCGTAAATTATTATTCCAAATCCGTAGAATGATTGAATTAATGATTTGCTTAAACGCATAAGCATTAATTTCAGGCAGTTAAATAATCGTTTATTTATGAGATTGCTGCCTCTTCTATTCTTCGTACAAAGTATTGCTTTACTTGCCAATGCCCAGGAATTGCACCCAAGTCACAAAGTGCCGCTAAACAAGAACCTTCCGGAGGGCTGGAAAAAATCACTCTGGAGTACCGAAAGAAAACCATACAAAGGCAGGGAACTCGAAACAATTGGTATGCCGGTGGGAGGAATTGCAGCCGGACAACTCTATGTACGGGGAGATGGCACCCTTGCCAACTGGTGGATCGCCAACAATGCATACAATACCGGATATGGAATTGACTGGTTGCTGAACTTTGAAACGCCACTTGGTCCATGGAAAGTTTGTTATCAAACCTTCGAACCCTTTAGCTATATCGATCAGGGGTTTGCCGTTTCCATTACACAAAACGGGAAAACGATCCGCCGTGAACTCAGTAAAAAAGAGTTTGATGACATCGAATTCACCGGCGAATATCCCATTGCCAAAATCAACTACAAGTCGCAAAAAGCTCCACTCCCCCTGCAGGTGGAAGGCACTGTTTATTCTCCTTTTATTCCGTTGAATGCCAGGGAAAGTGCAACACCTGCCACCATACTTCAATACCGGTTAACGAACACATCCAATCAAAAAATGGAAGTGGCTTTAACCGGCTGGTTGCAAAACCTGGTTGGAATTGATCTGAAGTATCAGGTAGCAGGAAACCTTCGTAACAGGGTTGTTACAACAAGCGACCGAAAATCGGTTACCATGGATCTGATCAAAGGACAGGTGCAGCCACTTCCGGTTAGAAAAGAAACGGTATTTGAAAATTTTGAATCCGGCACCTACGGAAAATGGAAAGTGGAAGGAAACGCCTTTGGTAAAGGTCCCGTTACGCGCGCAACTGCAGAAGCGGATTTTGGAGGCGGAATTGAAGGCAGCTTTTTGGTCAACTCAAAATTGACCGCCTATGGCGATAGCGGAACCGGCAAACTGACTTCTCCCCTATTTATTATAAACAATGATTTCATTAATTTGAAAGTTGGTGGTGGTCCGCATAACGGAAAAACCTGTGTGAATTTGTTGGTGGATAATAAATTGGTGAAAACAATTACCGGGGCCAGTGTTGAAGCCCTTGAATCAGTTAGCTGGGACGTTAAACAATGGAAGGGCAAAAAAGCCTGTCTGCAATTTGTAGATAATGAAATGGGTAGCTGGGGACATATCAATGTGGATGATATCCGGTTCAGTAACCTGCCTGCTACGGAACGCTTTTTTCCGGATGATCATCCTTATTATGGAAATATATCATTGAGTGTTTTAGGGAGTCATTCATGGGCAACAGCCAGGTATTCTCCACTCACAACTGATGCGCCGGTATCCGAAGCCATCCAGCCTTTTGATGAGAAACTGGTAGGTGCAGCGGGCACAACGGTTGTACTTGCACCCGGTGAGTCAAAAGAAATTACCTTCCTGTTAAGCTGGTTCTTTCCCAATCGACCAATGCAATATGGAGAAGGTGGGAATTGGAACAAACCAATCCCAACTGATGGAGAAGCTATTGGTAATATGTATGCGAACTGGTTTGATCATTCGCTGGATGTGGCTGACTGGTTGCAATCGAATCTGGCCAGGCTGCAGAAAGAAACCTTCTTATTTCACGATACCTATTATAATAATTCAACGCTGCCTTATTGGCTTAACCAGCGTATTATGATGCCCGTTTCCACACTGGCAACCGAAACCTGCCAATGGTGGTCGACTGATAAATTCTGGGCCTGGGAAGGTGTTGGTTCCTGCGTTGGAACCTGCACCCATGTTTGGAACTATGCGCAGGCCGTATCCCGACTGTTTCCTGAACTGGAACGAAATATCAGGGAGAAAACCGATTATGGAACTTCTTTTCAGGAAGACGGTGGTATACAGGCACGAAATGGCTGGGGTGGTATCTTAATAGATGGACATGCAGGTGCTATTTTAAAAGCCTATCGCGAACATCTGCAATCAAAAAATGAATTCTTTCTTTCCCGCAACTGGCAACGCATCAAAAAATCAACCGAGTTTATTATTAAGGAAGACGGAAATGCAGACGGACTCATAGAAAAAGAACAGGCAAACACCTATGATATTGCTTTTTTTGGCGCCAATACGTATGTAGGCGGATTGTATCTCGGTGCTTTGAAAGCCGCTTCCAATATGGCCATATTGATGAAGGATACTGCTTTTGCAAAACGTTGCGACAGCATTTTCACCAATGGATCCAAAGGCAGCGTTGATAAACTTTGGAACGGTGAATATTTTGTGCAGGACGTGGATCTTATCAAACATCCATTGGCACAATATGGAACCGGTTGTTTGAGTGATCAGTTATTCGGACAAACATGGGCACACCTGAATAATCTCGGTTACCTGTATCCGGAAAACATGGTGAAAACAACCCTTCAATCTGTTTGGAACTATAACTGGGCTCCCGATGTAGCGGTGCAAACCAGTGTACATAAACCAGAGCGTGATTATGCGCATCCGGGTGAGGCTGGTTTATTCATTGCTACCTGGCCCAAAAGCAAACATATGGGCGAAGCAGGTGTACGGTACCGTGATGAAGTTTGGACCGGCATTGAATATCAGGTTGCTACCAATATGATTTTTGAAGGCATGATTGAAGAAGGCTTGTCTGTAGTTAAAGCTGTACATGACCGCTATAATCCGGCCAAACACAATCCCTGGAATGAAATTGAATGTGGTGATCACTATGCCCGTGCATTGGCAAGTTGGGGTGTACTGCTGGCTTTACAGGATTATAGATATGACGGTCCGGGTAAACAGCTCTCCTTTGCACCACGAATCCATCCTGAAAAATTCCAAAGCTTTTTTACTGCTGCTGAGGGATGGGGGAATATTTCTCAATCAAGAAAAGATAATGTGCAGGAAAATACTGTGCGACTGGCCTGGGGTAAATTATCATTGAAATCGGTAACGGTTGAAACTGTTTCACAGCCAGTTTCCTTGCTTGTAAAAATCGGAAACAAAGAGATTCCGGCTCAATTCAAAAAATCTGGCAATCAGTTGGAGATTTTATTTGAGGAAATCAATCTGCTGCCTGGAAACGAGCTTACTATTCGTATAACATTATAAAAATCATTCTGGCATGTCAGCTAAAAATCCACGCAGGAATTTTATTCGCAACCTGACCCTCGGCGGTTTGGGTGCTACCGTACTACCTGGCTTCACCCGACCGGTGCCACCGGTCGGGTGGCACCGGTCGGGTGAGCAGGAACATTCATTCAACCTGGCTTACTCGGGAGAAAATCTGCGGCGGCTGGCCTTTCCGATTGGGGGTATTGGTGCCGGAATGTTTTGTGTGGAAGGATCAGGCGCCATTTCTCATATGTCAGTTCGGCATAAACCACAGCTTTTTCATGAACCGACCATGTTTGCAGCTATTGCTATTAAAGGTGGCGCCGCCAAAGTGGTGGAAGGGCCGGTTCCTGAATGGAAAATTTTTGGTCGTCCGGCAACCGGGAATGGAGCACCCCTCACCTCCTATGGCTTACCCAGATTTACAGATGCCAGCTTCGAAGCCCGGTTTCCCTTTGGTAATTTGTCCTTAAAGGATCCTGAATTCCCTTTTGATGTAACAATAAAAACATGGAGCCCGTTCATTCCCGGTGATGCAGATAATTCCAGTTTACCCGCAGGTGCACTGGAATATCATTTCCATAATAAATCCGGCGAATCCAAAGAAGCCGTCTTCTCTTACAATTCCCGAAATTTCATGACCCTGCCCGATCAAAAAGGAAGCATCAAAAAAATGCAGCAGGGCTTTGTATTATCCCAACCATCCATACAAGACAAGCCATTTGCAGAAGGAGATTTTGCCATTTTCACGGATGATCCAAAAGCGGTTGTGGATTACTGTTGGTTTCGTGGGGGCTGGTGGGATCCCCTCACAATGTTATGGAATACCATCAAAGATGGCACTGTCCGAACCAGTGAACCTGTATCGGATGGCGCACCGGGTGCTTCCGTTTTTGTACCGTTCCGGCTGGGTCCGGGTGAGAAAAAAACAATCACCATTTTAATGGCCTGGTATGTGCCGTATTCCGATTTGAAGGAAGGGGATATTAATAAAAATCAGGAGAAAGGAGGACTAGCCGGCAACTGTGATTTATCCGCTGAATTAGGTATTGCGATCGATACCGCATCAACGGTTTATCGCCCCTGGTATGCCAGTCGATTTAAATCCATAACTGAAATTAGCGAGTACTGGAAGCAGCAATATGCTTCCCTGCTTAAAACAACCAATCAATTTACAACTGCATTTTATACAACCAGTTTACCGGCTGAAGTTATAGAAGCCGTTGCTGCCAATTTAACCATACTCAAAACACCCACAGTAATGCGCCAATACGATGGCCGTTTATGGAATTTTGAAGGAAGTGGTGATGAAGGCGGCTGTTGTCATGGATCCTGCACCCATGTTTGGAATTATGCACAGGCGATTGCACATTTATTCCCGACACTCGAACGCAGTCTTCGGCATACTGAATTTTGTGAAAGCCAGAATGAAGAAGGACACCAAAACTTTCGCTCGAATTCGCCTATTAGTCCGGCTGAACATAAATTTTATGCAGCAGCAGACGGACAATTAGGCGGTATCATGAAAGTATACCGTGAATGGCGAATTTCCGGTGATATGGAATGGATGAAAAAAATGTACCCACTGGTACAAAAAAGCCTGGATTACTGCATCCGAACCTGGGATCCCAAACGAAAAGGCATATTGGAAGAACCGCATCATAATACCTATGACATTGAATTCTGGGGACCGGATGGCATGTGCACCAGTTTTTACCTGGGTGCACTGGATGCTTTTATACGGATGGGCAATCACCTGAAAAAGAACATGTCTTCCTATCAGCAGCTTTACAAAAAAGGTAAAGCCTATATGGAATCGGAACTGTACAACGGAGAATATTTCATCCAGCAAATTCAGTATAAGGGGCTGAATGCACCCGATCCGGTAAAGGCGTCCAAAGAAACATTCGGGGGTGAATATTCAAAAGAGGCGGTAGAATTATTGGAGAAAGAAGGCCCCAAATATCAGTATGGAACCGGCTGTTTATCGGATGGTGTTTTGGGTGGATGGATAGCCCGGATGTGCGGTTTGCCTGATCCGGTGGATAGTACCAAACTTACCAATCACCTTCTTGCAGTTCATAAATACAATCTGAAGAAAGATTTAAGCGAACATGCCAATCCGCAACGTCCGGCTTATGCAGTTGGCAAGGAAGGCGGATTATTATTATGCAGCTGGCCAAAGGGTGGAAAGTTATCACTCCCATTTGTTTACAGTGATGAAGTATGGACCGGAATTGAATACCAGGTGGCCTCTCACCTCATGTTGATGGGCAAAGTAAAGGAGGGATTGGAAATTGTTCGAACCTGCAGAGAACGATATAGTGGTAAAATCCGAAATCCTTTTAATGAATATGAATGTGGCAGCTGGTATGGCAGAGCATTATCGAGTTATGGGTTATTACAAGGATTAACCGGGCTCTTTTATGATGCGGTAGACAAAACACTATACATCGATTCGAAACTGGGTGATTTTACCAGTTTTATTTCAACCGAAACCGGCTTTGGTACCGTTGAATACCGAAATGGAAAAGTTAACATCGATGTCGTATATGGCAGTATTCAGGTAGAGAAAACAAGCAGTGCAGGAATGGGGGCCAAAAAGATATGAAAATCGTTCTGACAGGAGGATTTCTGGGAAGCGGAAAAAGTACGGCTATACGCCAAGCCTGTGGTATACTCTATGGCATGGATAGAAAGGCTGCTGTAATTACCAATGATCAGGGAATGCAGCAGGTAGACAGTGCCTATATGAAAGCGGAAAATTTTCCGGTTTGCGAAGTGCGTAATGGATGTTTTTGCTGCCGTTTTCCGGAATTGGATAAACACCTCAATAGTATATCGAATCAGTTTGAGCCGGAAATCATATTTGCTGAATCAGTAGGATCCTGTACCGACTTGATTGCAACGGTGGTAAATCCATTATTGCAATTCAGACCTGAGGCAACTGTTGTGGTAAGCATTTTTGCGGATGCCGGTATGTTGTTGAAAATTGCCCACCATGGATCCCTTCAATTTGACAGCACAGTCCAATACATATATGATAAGCAACTGGAAGAAGCCGATATCCTGGTTATCAGTAAGGTGGATTTGCTGAAAGAAGAGGAATGGGAAACGCTTCACCAACTGTTGTTGAATATGTTTCCGGGAAAGCAGGTTTTATTTCAAAACTCCAACAATCCGGAGGATGTTTTGGAATGGCTCAGTGCTATTGAGCAATTTGAACCCGCAGAAAAGAGAAGATCACTGGAAATCGATTATTCCATTTATGGCAAGGGGGAAGCCATGCTGGCCTGGCTGGATGAAGAATTGGAAATTGAATCGGATAAAGGTACAGCTCCTGCACTTACACACCAGCTCATGGAAGGTATTTACAGGAAACTGAAAGAACATTATTTACCCATTGGTCATCTTAAATTTTTTCTTACATATGGCAAGCACCAGGAAAAAATCAGCTTTACCAACATGGATAAAGCCTGGGAACCATTATCTGTAAGCGAAGAAAAAATTTATTCAGTCGGCTTACTGATTAATGCACGCATCCAGACTGTTCCTGAACACCTGCATCAGCTGGTATCAGAATCGATTTATAAGTTGGTATCGGAGCAGCAAGACATGCAAATCCGGGTGAAGGAAATGGCTGCCTTTCAACCAGGCTTTCCCACTCCTACACACCGGATCTCCAGTTGATTGCTTAATGCTGATTAAAACTGACAGTAGCCTGCTTCGCTGATTTTCCTACTCCGCGGAAAGCATACCAGGCAATAAAAGCAAAACAGCCAAGCGGTAAAATAAATCCTGTAGCCATGGAGGAATGATCGGCAATTAATCCCATTACAGGCGGACAAAAAGCGCCACCTGCAACGGCCATTACCAGAAAGGAAGCTCCTTTTTTGGTAAGGCTTCCAAGATCTGAAATACCTAAGGCAAAGATGGTTGGAAACATAATTGACATAAAGAAATAGGTGCTGAATAAAGCTATTACGGATAACCAGCCACTGTCGAGTAATACCAATGCAACCAGTACTACATTAACGATGGCATAAATTCCAAGCATCCGATGGGGTGCAAAATATTTCATCAGATAGGAACCGCTCAACCTACCCAGCCAGAATGCGCCCATGCCACCAATTGCCAGAATAAGGGATGCTGCCTGTTCATTATTTTTTGGCATAAAGAAAGAACCAAATGAACCAAGCTCCTGCATAATGGAACTAATGGGAGATTTCAAATTCGGTATGGCATCAATAACATAATTGATAAAAAAAGAATTGGTTCCGGTTTGTGCTGCCACGTACAAAAATTGTGCAACAACTGCTGCAATAAAGGCCGGATGTTTCAGCAGGTTCCTCATGGGAGGATCTTCTTCGGTTTCCTGGCCTTTCTCTTCCTTTATTTCCGGCAATTTGATGAACAGAAAGAGAATTGCAACCACCACAACTACCAGTCCGATTGCCATATAAGGTTGTACCAGCGAATCAAATTTTTCTTCTTCGCCAACAGTGTCTGCACCAAAGATGACAAGTCCTCCAATCAATGGACCAAGTATCCAACCCAATCCATTGAACGACTGGGAAATATTAATCCGGCGTGCACCCTGCTCTTTTGCTCCTAATACAGTGGAGTACGGATTGGCGGCTGTTTCCAAAAAAGCTAATCCGCATGCCAGCACAAAAAGTGCCAACAGGAACGGAATAAATGCTTCCAGTTTTGCAGCCGGATAAAACAGGAAAGCTCCAATGGCAAACAGACTCAGTCCAAATAATATTCCCCGCTGGTAGCCGAATCGTTTGATAAACAAGCCGGCTGGAATGGCCATTGCCAGATAGCCTATATACAGAGAGAACTGTACAAATCCACTTTGCGCTTTGGATACATGCAGCAGGTCCTGAAAATGTTTGTCAAGTACATCCAGAAATCCATGAGCAAATCCCCATAGTAAAAAAAGGCTGCAGATAAACACAAAGGGCAAGAGATAACTGGTTCCATCTTCTGCTTTGAAGAGGGATTTTTTATTGGCAGGCTTCATATCGTTATTTATAAAGAGGTCCGTAGGTTTGGCAGGCGCGGTAATCACTTCCTTCAGTATTCATTCCAAAACTTTTCCAGGCAGATGGTCGGAAAATGCGCTCTTCTTCCACGTTATGCATACAAACCGGAATGCGCAACATGGAAGCCAGGGTTATCAATTCATGGCCGATATGACCATAGCTGATAGAACCATGGTTGGATCCCCAATTGGCCATAACACTATACACATCCCGGAAAGCTCCTTCACCGGTAAGCTTCGGTACAAACCAGGTGGTGGGCCAGATCCGGTCGGTGCGTTCGTCCAATAATTGGTGAACATGGTCGGGCAGATCGATGGTTTCCCCTTCTGCGATCTGCAAAACAGGGCCCAAACCTTTAACCAGATTTAACCGGCACATCGTAACGGGCATGCCTCCACGAGAAACAAATTTGGAGGAGAATCCGCCTCCGCGCATATAATCGACATTAGAAGGATGAAAGCGCGTGGCTTCCAGGCAATCCTTTGCTTCCTGCTCCGTGATTTCCCAAAATGGTTTCATAACCGGCTGTCCATTGGCAGACTGACGACCAGTTCCGTCTAGGGTTGCTGATCCGGAATTAATCAGGTGAATAAAACCGGCTGCAGCAACACCTTCCGGTTGCCATCCGCTTACACGTTGTACGGCATCCGGACTCCAATAGGTTCGTACATCAGCAAATATCTGTGCGCGGTTGGTAAGCAGATAACCAAGGAGCATGCTGATCCCATTCATCGCATCGTTTTCCGTTGCCACCATATAAGGAGCACGGATTCCATTCCAATCAAAAGAAGAATTCAGCAATGCTTCCGAGAAATCCCCATTGGGCAATAAATCAGTCCATTGCCGCTGTCCCTGAAAACCGGATACAATGGCATTATGTCCCAGTGCCTCTTCTCCAAAACCTTTGGAAGCGAGTTCCTCATTTCCTATCATAAGGTCACGGATAATGATGGTCATTTTGGTAACAAATTCCCAATGTTTGTCCTTTTCTTCCCGACTGTACTGTTTCTCAGCCGGATTAAAATCTTCTCCCTCCTTGCAATTGGCTTTTACCCATGCCAATGCTCTTTCGTATTCAGATTCATCATAAATCTTTTTTTCTATGCGGCGTACAATCTCCGTTGAATCCACATATTCGGTCCGCATGCCCATATAAGATTGAAAAAAATCATTGTTTACAATGGAGCCTGCAATACCCATACTTACACTTCCAATTGCCAGATAAGATTTACCCCGCATGAGTGCCACTGATAAACCGGCTCTTGCAAAAGAAAGCAAACGATCCCGCACATCATTGGGGATGGTTGCATCTCCCATGTCCTGCACATCCTGTCCATAAATTCCAAAGGAAGGCAGACCAAACTGATTGTGTGCAGCGAGGGTTGCTGCAAGGTAAACAGCACCCGGACGTTCTGTTCCGTTAAAGCCCCAGATGGCTTTCGGCAACATCGGATTCATATCCATTGTTTCACTTCCATAACACCAGCAGGGTGTAACGGAGAGGGATACCCCAACATTTTCGCGTTCAAATTTTTCAGCGCAGTTGCTGGCTTCTTTTACTCCGCCTATACAGCTATCAGCAATTACCACCTGAACAGGTGAACCATCGGGATAGCGAATTTCTTTCTCATAGAGTTTGGCCACCGCTTTGGCCATATTCATTGTTGTTTCTTCCAATGATTCTCTGATACCACCCAGCCGGCCATCGATGATGGGACGGATTCCAATTCTTGGATACATATAAGTTGGTTTATCGATTTATAATGCCTGACTGATTTCTTCCAGACTAACTCCTAATACTTTTTGGGCAATGCGATTTAGTGCATCTTTATCACCAGTAAAATGATACACATTATGCCGGTGTTCTATCATCTCACCAGGCGCCAGATTTGCTGCGGGCGATACTGATTCCAGTTCATAAAAGGGGCCCATTTGCGAACCATTTTCAAGTGGTCCATCATTGTAGGCATTCATGGCATCGCCACTAAAAACCGGTTTGGTTGTATTCCATTCCTGATTAAGATAAGCTGCATTATTATCCACTGTAAACCAGGTGATCGTAAGATGATTGGCAACAGCATCATAACTTCCGGCAACCGATAACGCGTTATTTGGTTGAATCCCCAGTTTACCTCTGTTTTTTCCATCCGCTTTGAAAAAAACAGTTTTATCGGTAATTCGGATTCTGTCTGAAGGTATTTTTCCAAAATAATCAGTAGTTACCACTTTTTCATTTCCTTTTTTTGGAATAAATGGAATTACAATCGTGGTATTCGGAGAAGGCATAAACATATCAAGGATCCAGATACAGGGCATGCCTGTTTTATCTGTCCATGCTGTTGTTCCTGTATTGGTAAGCCGGTTAATTGTCTCATAACCGACCAACTGAATACTATCTGAAAGCTGAATACCCAAGGTGGATTCCACGCCGGCTTTTGTGGCAATGGATACTGCACGAACTACCTGCATATTCAATTCTGTGCCCTGATAATTCTGGAGATTAATGTTTTTTTGCAGTACGACGAGTGTATCAGAAGAATTGGAAATTTCCCAGGCTTCCGTATCAATGGCTGCAGGGGTTTTCCAATAATCAAATACCATCTCCGTTCCGGGTTTAAAAAACACGGAATAGCTTCCTCCTTCCGGCCCCAGCCAGAAACGATTTTCTCCGCCGTAGGCATTCATATGTGCATCAACCGGAGCATCAAAGGCCTTATAATTGATCCATCCGAAACTTGGTCCAGCAGCGCCTGTTGCGCCACTGGTAAAAACTTTTGCCTGGTATTTTGCTGAAACCAATACAGAAGCATTTCCAATTTTCAATTCCACTAAATTGCTGTCGTATTTTTTCAGAAAGGCCTGATCATAACCCAGACTGCCTTTTGTATATTCGGTTGGTGCACTCATGGTAGTTTCTTTTTGCTGAGCATTGTTGCAGGAAATGAATGCCGTGGCTGCCATAAGCAGACAGAAACACAGAATTTTATTCATGGGTATTAATTTACTTCTAACAGATCCTTCTTAGGCAGTGTTGGAAAGTTGGCATGTGGTTCACGTTGATACCAGTAGGCAACTGTAATGATATCGGAATGCTGGGGTAAATAACGCCCGCCATGACGCCAACCAAGGTCCTGAATAGTTACTTTTAAATCACCATCGAAGCGGATCGGATCCATGATATGCCACCGGTACATACCAAAGCGCTGTTGCGATTTATACAAGCCATCCGGACGAATAACCTGGTGTAACCCAGCATAAGCAGTGGAAAATTCCTGGTATTGATGAATCGCCTTATTTTCAAAATTATAGGAGCCACAGAAATAATCTTCCGTGCCAGTCCCAACAATCGTTGCATATTCCTTATCACCATCCATAAAAAACTTGATTTCACCTTCACCCCACCAACTGTTATTGGTTACACCCACGCCCATATAAGTGCCCACATAATGCCCCTTTCCTTTAATGCCGTCAATGATGGTATGAAGGCTGGATGAATTGTTACTGGCATTGGAGCGACGGTATTGTGCATGAAAATACCCTTCTTCATCACCTACCTCCGTTAGGGTATAATCGATCTGGTAATAAAGTCGCATAGCTTCTGCATCATTTATATTTTCCATCGTGATGCGGCATTTTTTCCGGAAAGGCATTTTCCAGTAACAATTAAATGCACTACCGGGATTTACGGTTACTGCCTGACTATTCAAATGCGCATACTCACCCCAGGCCATGCCGAAGAATGCACCAACGGGTGCTTCAATGGAAGGTGTTTTTTCATCGTCCCAATAAACGCGGATAATGGTAAAGTTCCAGTTTCCGGTTGGTGTCATCCAGATATGCTGGATGGCACCGGGACCTTCCATTTCAGCGATGGTAATCGTTTCGTTGGGGTTGATGATGATAAAGGGATTCACTTTCCAGCCGGTGCCGAGGTCGCGGGCTTCATGGGCAGCATTTGCCACATTACGTTTTCCTTTGTCTTTAACAGCATCCGCCATGCCACCTTTTCCTTTGGCCCCGGTGAAGTTCTCCGGACTAATGGATCTTGTTTTGGCATCGGATAGTTTCGACAGATTACCCAGGTTCATATCGAGTCCGTTGAATTTCTGTTGAGCGAAAACCGTTCCGCTCAGCAGCATAATAGCTAATAGCAATGTTTTAGTTCGCATACCGTTGGATTTAATAATTATAATGATTTGATAAAAGCATAAACGTTTAAGCAATTTTATTTTAAAAAAAGCTATCGCTTCTTTTTCTTTTCTCCGCAAGATTCCCTGGGTATTAATTGTGCATCAATAACAAGTTGGGTGGTGTCTGAATCTGTACTTGTTTTTCCGGGTTTTTCTTCCAGTTGGTTCATCAGAATTCGAACGGCTTCTTTTCCGATCCGTTCAGTACTTTGGTTGATATAGGTAAGTGGGCAATAGAAAAAATCAAAAGCATCCGACTCATCAAAACTGATAATACCCAGATCATCCGGTACGCTCAGTTTTCGTTTATTGATTTCTTTAAGTCCATTTATGGCAAGGGAGTTGGTAGCAAATAAAAAGGAGTCCGGGCGGTCTTTTTTATTATCCAATAAGCGCTGCATGATTGCTGCCACATCTTCCTGAATTCGTTCATAACTCGATTCCATCAGACTGAATTCATGCAGAGGCAGTTTCAATTCTTCCATCGCTTTAAAAAAACCCTGTTTACGATCCTGCATATGCGGAAGCCGGGTTTGATAGGCCACCATACAGATTTTTTTATATCCCTGTTTGGCAAGGTGTTGAACAGCTTTATAAGAAGCTAGAAAATTATTGATCCGGACACCATTCGCATCCAGGGTATTGAAGTACCGATCAATTAAAACGAAGGGGAATTTTTGCTGTCTTAGCAGTTTCAATTGTTCTTCCGTGTGTTCAGCCGGTGCAATAATGAGTGCATCCACCTGACGTTTGATAAGTGCATTGATCAGGCTGTCTGATTTCTCTGCATTTTCATCCGAGCTTCCGAAGATTACTGTATAATTATTCAGGCTGGCTTCGTCTTCAATTACACGGGCGATGTTACTAAAAAACGGGTTGGAGATATCTGCAACTATCAATCCGATTGTTCTGGTTTTACCGCTTTGCAAACTGCGGGCTATCATATTGGGCTGATAGTTCATTTCCTTTGCTGTTGCGCGAATCCGTTCCGCCATTTCCGGCCCAACCCTGGCTTCTTTTTCTTTGTTATTCAGGACATAACTCACCAGGGCTGTAGAAACGCCCAGGTGTTTGGCAATATCCTTTATAGACACTTTTTTCTGCATCGGTCAAATGTAATGATTAAGGCTGGTTTCAATAAACTGACCGAGCAACTTATACTGTTCATATCGTTTGGAATAAAATGCCGCTTTTTCTGTATCCGGATAATATTCCATTTCAAATCCCTGTCCCATTTTTTTCATAGCAGCTGAAACGTCCGGATAGATTTCGGCTACTGTTGCAGCGAACATGGCCGCTCCCAATGCACCGGTTTGTTCTGCCCGGTTTACTTTTAGCGGAAGGCCGGTAATATCTGCCATGAGCTGCATGATGAAGGGTGATTTTTTTGCTATCCCTCCCACCCCGGTTAGGCCTTTTACGGGAATATTTTCTCTTTGGAATCGTTCAATTATTGCACGGGATCCGAAGCAGGTGGCTTCTGCCAGCGATCGAAAAATTGCAGGTGCGGAAGTACCCAGATGTAAACCGGTAATGGCCGCTTTTACAAATGGATTGGCATCCGGCGTTCTTCTTCCATTGAACCAGTCTGCACTCAATGGAGAATTTTCTGATAGGGGAATAGTTTCAGCTGCTTCAGATAAAGCAGGAATCAGCTGATCAGCAAGAAGGGCAAGCTGATCCTGTGTTACAACGGTTTGGGCGGTATTATGAAGTGGCCATAAAAGTAATTCTTTAAACCATGCATACACATCACCGAAGGCTGATTGACCTGCTTCGAGGCCGATCATTCCGGGAATGATGGAACCTTCCACCACGCCGCAGATTCCCTTAACCATAACAAGATCTTTGGAAGCCGGCACCACCATCATATCACAAGTGGATGTTCCCATTACTTTACAAAGGTGATAAGGTTCGATTTCTCCACCGACCGCAGCCATATGGGCATCCATCGCGCCAATTCCTATTTTTACCGATTTGGGTAATCCTAATCTGATGGCCCATTCAGGGGATATTTGTCCGGCAGATTCACCTGCATGAAAAACCTGCGTATATAAATTTTCTGTAAAATCAGTTAAAACAGGATCCAGTTGCTGCCAGAAAGAGGCAGGCGGTAATCCATTCCAATCGGGCGACCACAGGGCTTTATGGCCGGCTGTGCAGACACTTCTTTTCATGAGCCGCAGATCTGTACCTCCGGTTAGCAGAAAGGGCATCCAGTCGCAATGCTCCACCCAGGAATAGCAGGCATCTTTAACCGCTTTATTCACCCGCAGGGTTCTCAATAATTTGGCCCAGTACCATTCCGAAGAATAAATCCCTCCAACATAGCGGAGATAATCCGGTTCAAACTGGCTGGCTAAAGAATTAATTTCAGTTGCTTCACGGGAAGCGGTATGATCTTTCCATAATACAAACATGGCATCCGGATCCGCTGCAAATCGTTCCTGCAAAGCAAGTGGCTGACCCGTTTTGTCAACTGCAACAGGAGTTGAACCGGTAGTATCGATCGATAATGCCTTCACCTGGGCAGCAGCAACCGGACCGGCATTTTCGAGGCAGGTTCGAATGCTTTCCGTAAGTGATTCAATATAATCGAGGGGATGCTGGCGAAACTGAAATTTAGTGGCATCACAATAGAGGCCTTGTTTCCATCGGGAAAATGCAACTACAGAGGAGGCAACTATCGCTCCATTCCGGGCATTCACCAGTATGGTTCGAACAGAATCTGTTCCAAAATCCACCCCCAATACCAATTGATCCTGCTCCATATGGCTGTTTAAACGTTCGTACTATATTTTTCGAAGATAGCTTAAACGTTTAAACAACCAAATTAATTTCCAGTTTTAATTCCAATTATCAATTTTGATATCATATGGATTGGGAGCGCCGGTGCCCGTTTCCACCAGGGCTTTCAAACTCAATAAGAAGATGGCCCACTTGGTGCTGCAATGGTGCATGAACTCAGTCGCTTCTCTCCAGTCAAGGTGTTTGAATAAGACGATTATATAGTCGCCTTCTTTTTTCAGGTCCCACTGAATGATGGTTCCGATCCATTCTTTCTCCAGAGCAGTTACTTCCCATGAAAGAGAATTGGGGGGTTGAATTGCTTTTACTTTCATATCAAAACCACCTGCTCCAAATCGAAACTGAAGAACTCCTCCTTCTTTATCTGCAATTCCCGTAGTATCAATCGTCCACCACCCCGCTAGCCCTTCTATAGAGCTAATCGCTTTAAATACCTTTTCAATTGAATCAGTTTTGATGCCGACTCTGTGTAATATATGTGCCATACTATTGATTTTATTTCCCTCTAAAACTACCATTGTTTGAAATAGCAGGCACTGTGCCATTTAGACAATCTAAAGGGTTGATTTGGACAAATCTAATTGGTACCTTTAAACCAAAAGATGAAACATATAACCATACTGGTTCCAAATGGAGAGAATAACCTGAGCAGTATTGTGGGAGCCTATAAAATCTTGTCAAGAGCCAACCGATACTGGATGGAAAAAGGCAACACCAATGGATTCATAATTGAACTGGCTGGTTCTGTAAAAAAAATTGGTTTCCATGAGGGACTGTTTACCGTTCAGCCACATAAGGATATAAGTAGTATAAAAAAGACAAACCTGGTGATCATACCCTCACTGAATCATAATTATGAAACAGCGCTCAAAGAGAATGAAAAAGTGATCCGTTGGATTTCAGATCAATATGAAACCGGTGCTGAAATTGCCAGCATCTGCACTGGTGCCTTTTTATTGGCAGCCACTGGCTTGCTAAGCAACAGATCCTGTTCCACTCACTGGTCATTTGCCCAGACATTGCAAAATCTTTATCCGGAAATCCGGGTAAAACCGGATCTGCTTATTACTGATGAAAATGGTCTATACACGAATGGAGGAGCTTATTCCTTTCTTAATCTTCTTTTATATCTGGTTGAAAAATACTTTGATCGATCCACGGCCATTTTTTGTTCCAAAGTTTTTCAGATTGAAATGGATCGGCAGCGCCAGTCGGAATTTATTTTGTTTAAAGGATTGAAATCGCATCCGGATGAAACCATCCTCGAAGCACAGAAATATATGGAGTCACAATTCAGTAACACAATAAATATAGATAGGCTGGCTGCCAATTTTTCTATTGGCCGGCGTAATTTCGATCGTCGCTTCATAAAGGCAACCGGCCATACGCCACTTGAATATATGCAACGTTTAAAAATTGAAGCAGCAAAAAAAGCCTTTGAAACCAGTTCTCAAAACATCAGTGAAGTAATGTATGAGGTAGGTTATTCCGACATAAAATCGTTCAGGGAATTGTTCAAAAAAATCACCGGCCTCTCGCCACTTGAGTATAGGAAAAAATACAACAAAGCAGCTGCACAAGCCAATTATTGATATTCCTTTAACCTGAGTACCAGCTTATCGTGTTCTTTCTTAAGGAGACCGGGACCATCCGTAATGGCCCAGATGGCCGATTGGATTTCATCATAAATTTCCATCCATTCCGGCATTACATAGTCATCCTCGAGCGCCTCAAACGGATTAAAATGCCGGGATAACTTCAACCTGGGTTTATTTTCAAAAAGTTTCAACAGCTTAAGCAGGTTTGCATCATTGGTGATCTTACCAATGCCATGCATATCCTTCCCAATGGCATACTCCCGGGTATCAGGTTCCCAGTTTTCCTCCCAGGGAAGTCCCTTTGTTTTATTGAGGCATGCAAGTCCCAGGTAAACTGTTAATGTATCCTTTGAATTGGTACAGGTACTGGGAGGAACCAGTATCACCACATCCGAAATCAACAGTCCGTGTTGCATTCTTGCTCCGGAACGATTGACAAATACCAATCCCTTTGGCAGATGTATTGCTACCGGAGCAGTACCACAGGCGGCATTATTTACCAAATGCAAATCTGTATAAAATGTATTCATATGACCATTCAATTTATCCAGTGAAGGATCAAATTGATGTGTGGGGCGACGAACCACCTCTATACCCGGTGGTACTGTTATTGTTGTACCTTCTGGCACGCCATCATTTACACCAATACCAACTTCTTCTTTCGAAGAACCAATCAGGATGGTATAATCATTGGTTGAACCATCCTGCGCATTATTTGATTTTGAACAGGCCAGACAGGAAAATGCCAGTAATAAAAACATCCCACTCCATTTCATAAAAAACAGGTTTAATGATTTTCTAAGGAGCGGCAAAAGTATTTTTGATTAACTTTCTGCCTGCATCAATTCGCCAAACTACCTGTAAAACCGATCAACAAACGTATAATCCGACAAAAACATGTCGATGGATCTTAACTTTACAGCAGCCTGCAACTTTCTTCAGGAAAGGAATCTGTTTTTTACACTTGAAGAACAAGCTATTTTAAAACAACATACCCGTTCTGAACAAATCCCCAAACACAGCATCATCATGCAACAGGGGCAGCCGGTGCCAAAACTTTATTTTCTTAATGAAGGAATTGTCCGGCTTACACGAGAACATAACGGAGCCTTGTATACGCTGGGTATTGTTTCCTCCAAAGAATTTGTTTCCACTCCTCTCTATCTGGTGAATCAGAAAGATTCAAGCTGTTCGCTGGAAGCCTTAACCGATCTGGATGTTTTGTATTGGGATCGGCAGGATCTGCTGGACCTGAGGAAGCTCATTCCCAAAATGCATGAAATGGAAATGGCGCTGATGGATCGGGTTCTCACCTGGGTACAGGATAATCAGATTTCAGCACTCTGTCTTTCTGCTGAAGAACGATACCAGAAACTGATGGATGAACAACCTGAACTCATCAACCGGATTCCGCTCAAATACATTGCTTCCTATCTCTCCATTCATCAGGACAGTCTAAGCCGCATCCGAAAATCAGCGGTCAAAATGAATAAAACCTGACATATGTCAGATTGGCGGGAAGCCGGCGTCCTTAATTTTGGCTTTAACCAGCCATGAAAAGAAAAAAAGTATTTATTGCGATGGGGAATAGTCCCCTGCGAGCAACCATCATTGAAATTGTGCAACAGGAACCGGGTTTTGTTCTGGCTGCAGATACACTACCTCATTCCTTTCTTCAAGAGGAAATTGAGGCTGTTATGCCTGATTTATTGATTCTGGAAATTACCGAACAGTATCGGTTTACACCTATTACGGGCATCAGCTTCCCATTGCCGACTATTTTTTTGGGTAACCATCAGGAGGATGCACTTGAATCTTTTTCCTATCATGTAGTTGATTTTTTGTTCCCCCATTTCAACCGCTCTGATTTTCGAAAAGCATTGAATAAATACAAACAATGGAAGGCCCTTTTTGTACATCACCTGCTGATGGAATCAATGCCTCTAACCGTACAGTATCCAAAAAAGATTTTTGTAGAAGCGGGACAAAAACGCCGCAGTATGGATGTTGGATCCATTCTTTATTTGAAAGCAGAGGGAGATTATACCAGAATCTATAGCATCGACAATAACCAATATATGAGTTCCTATGGAATCAGTGTGCTGGAAAAACGGCTGGATCCGTCGAATTTTATCCGGATCCATCGCTCTTATATTATCAATACGGACTATATAAAGGAAATGTATCGGGACATCTCAAAAACCTATGTTCTGCTTAACAACAAGGTAGAACTGAGTATTGGCCGCATTTACCTGCCTAACTTGAAGGAGTTGCTGTTTTAATCCGGCTTGATTTTTACCAATTTCCTATATGAGGCTAATCATATGTCAGAATTAGGAGTCGATGTAATATTGTCGCCAATTATGCAATACTCACCAGTTCACCGGTTTCATATTCCCGTAATGGGATTAGCATTTACAATTGATACCCCGATTAAAGTAGCACGGTACGGTATTTCCTCCGTTATCTCCATTGTTGAAGACAAACTGGTGGAGATGATGCGGCAGCATTATTATCCAACTGCCAATAAAGAATATTTCCCCATATCAACAAAGGAACCCGATTACCGTGCAAAACGTATCACTGATTACCTTAATCTGGTGCATTCCATTGTTCAGACGCAGGTAGAAAAATTGAAAGCATCTGCTTTTGAAACGGGCTCAGAAATAGTGAAGTATTTTGAGCTTTTGCCTGAAAATAATACTGTCAAGCAACTGTACAGGCAAATGGTAAAGTTGAATGATCCGTTCGAAAAATTAAAACTGGAAGAAATTCTGCGCAGTCAGATTCGGGCAGGAAGCATCGATGTTAATATCATGACAAAAGTAGACCGCGATAATTTTATCAATGGCGAACTTATAACAGATGGATCGGATGCAGTTTCCGCCTTGCGTGGGTATGCGAATAGTAAATTAACCAATTCTTCCGTGGTTTTCTCGGCGGGATTAAATCCGCGACTTTACAATTATCTGAGTACATGCAGTGAATTTAATTTGAATGAATGTGGTGATTTCAATAAAAAAATCATTGTAAAAGTCAGTGATTATCGGTCAGCTCTGATTCAGGGTAAATACCTGGCAAAAAAAGGACTTTGGGTTAGTGAATTCAGAATTGAATCCGGATTAAATTGTGGCGGTCATGCCTTCGCTACTGATGGAATTTTATTAGGTCCTATACTGGAGGAATTCAAAACAAATAAACAGGAACTGATTGATTCACTTTTTGAGATCTACCAATCAAGTATTTTCAGATTGAAGCAGATTCAGGTTAAAGATCCTGCTCCGCTGGCCATATCGGTTCAGGGAGGAATTGGAACAGCTGAGGAAGATCAATACTTACACGAGTATTATAAAGTTGACAGTACAGGTTGGGGAACCCCTTTTTTATTGGTACCGGAAGCTACTACAGTAGATCAAAAAACGCTTGATTTGTTATCCCGTGCAGGAGAAGCGGACCTGGAATTAAGCCGCAATTCACCACTGGGAATCCGGTTTCACTACCTGAAAGGAACCAGCTCGCACAAAGAAAAACTCGAACGGATTAGGCAAAACAAAGCTGGCAGTCCTTGTACCGAAAAACACCTGGCCTTTAATACAGAATTTACCAAAGAACCTATTTGTACTGCGTCAAAAAAATATCAGCAATTAAAACTGGAACAATTGCAGTCCTTGAAACTTCCGACTGAGGAATACAACAGACAAAAAACGGAAGTTCTTGACAAAGAATGTTTATGCATTGGATTAAGTAATTCAGCCGCCATCAACTACAAGCAGACATTGGTGAAAAAACTGGATGCTGTAACCATTTGTCCCGGCCCCAATATTGTCAATTTCTCCAGACAGGTATCTCTTCAAAAAATGATTGATCATATTTATGGCAGAGATAATATCCTGACAAGCCCTCATCGTCCGCATATGTTTATTGCTGAATTATACCTTTATATTGATTTTCTAAAGGAAAAGCTCACCAGAGATCTTGAATCCGGATTGTTTCAGAAGAATAAAAATGCACATGCTGTATATTATCAGCATCTTCTGGAAGGGATCAGCTATTACCAAACGCTTCCCAGATTTAGCCATACAGAACAGGAAAGTTTCAGAAAAGCACTTGAGCTGGCGGTTATAGAACTTGATTGTTTGAACATCCAATTCGAGTTTCAATAAACTAACAGATCACTTAATTTTAATAACCGGTAATTTTATTACTGAAGGATATTTGGCAGAATGGTGAATCGTATTTTCCACCAGTTTTCCGATAGCCTCATCAAAATTAGCACCACCGGTATTCAGGTTTCTTTCGAAACGAGGGAAATTACTGCTGGAAATTTCAATACGGATTTTATGTCCGGGTGCAAAATAGTTACTGGTAACCATTGGCGTCAGATCCACTTTATACACTTTCCCATTCTCCATAAATACTTCTTTATCATACCCCTCGCGATAACGCAGGCGCTGAATAGTTTCATCCAGGTTATAGGCTTTGCCATCCGGATAAACATCAATCAGTTTAATAGTGATATCGGTATCAGGTCCTGTTGAAGAAACATAAAGAGTTGATTCAATAAATCCGGTTATTTCCACTCCTTCTTTCAATTCTTCCGAAGTATAAACCAGGATATCTTTTCTTAATTCCATTTCCGATTGATCATAGGCCCCCCCCTGGATTGCATTACCGGTACAACAAACATTTCCTCCATTGGAAGGAACCGGGTTCATCGGGTCATAGGTAAAGGTATCGGGACTGTTTTTTGAGCCGGGTTTTTTCATGGTCAGACTGCCATCTCCGAGGCGACTATTGGCATTGCCGCCGCTGTTTAGGAAGAAGCTGCGCATGTCTGTATTCGGTAACGGAAAACTTTCCGCCTGTTGCCATTTGTTGCTGCCCATTGTGTAATAACGAACCCGGGGATTGCTGCTTTTGAAATCATTTTGTTCACCTTTCAGCAACATATCAAACCAACCCCAGGTAAGTTCATCATAATTGAGTCGGGCATCCCCAACACTTCTTTGTCCCACTATGGTATTCTCCGTTGCCCGCTTATACGAGCAATGTAATACCGGTGCTATTACCAGATATTGGTTATCAGCAACTCCGGGTTTTTTCGCCGTATTACGAACATGGTTGAAGAGCGCAATATTGGGAGCGGAAGACACATCATACCAGGAAACAAACCAATAAGTGGGCACTTCCATAGGCATATTGTCATGATATAAACCACCTTCAAACCAGGCAGGATCGTTGGGTTTACGAACAATCATCTTTTCATAAATTCCAACCGGCCCCTGCACATTTTTAATAATATCCTTAACTGGAAGGTGTTTCAATTTAACAGACCAGTCAACCCGGGGCATTTCAGGCCCCATATCATAAAATCGCTGAAGTCGTTGCATGTCTTCCTGCTGGAGCCCTTTCGGAAGTTGAGGTTTATAGAGATCGTGCTGGGTACCATATAACCAGGTTGTAAATAACATTTGTTGTGCGCCGCCCCGGTACCAATTGCCCTGCTCCATAAACTTCCCTACCCTGCCAACTCCGGCACCAAAACCCTGCGCCACCATTGCCGCGAGCGCAGGATGATTTTGAGAGGCTACTGCCATTTGCCATTCTGCGGTAGAGGAACAACCGATAAGTCCCACCTTCCCGTTACTCCACTCCTGTTTAGCCATCCATTCCAATGCATCATATCCATCGGTAATGGGAGTACCAAGAATATCCCATTCCCCTTCTGAGAAAAAACGTCCCCGTTCGTTTTGTACCACAAGCGCATAACCCCGACTTACTGCATCATAGGCAGCATCCAGGGTACGGGTACTCATCTTTCCATCAATCCAGGTATTGAAATTGTAAGGAGTGCGGGAGAATATGATGGGAACTTTTTTATTCCCCTTTGGTCGGTATATGTCGGTTGCCAACCGGATTCCATCCCGCATGGGCATCATTAGCTTTTGATCTATTACAGCGATGGAATCCAACTTTCTATAGATAGCTGCAGTATCTTCAACTGGTGCCTGTGCGGAAACCAGAGAAGCCATAAACACAAAAGCAATCAACAGGAGGAAATTTTTCATGATTCAATTTAGGAAATTGGTCATACATTTCTTTAAATATCGAAGACATATGTTACGGAAATCCGCATTTAAGAAGCTACGAATAATTGGATTATTAGTTTTGGCATTCCTGTTTTTTCAACATGCCGGAGCCCAGGAATCCAAACAAATGGTTCGTTTGGCAAAAATTATCGTGGACTCAACCCAACTGAAGGCTTATTCTAAGGCACTGAACGAGCAAATGAACGCTGCCATAAAACTGGAACCTGGAGTTCTTACTTATTATGCAGTAGCAGAAAAATCGGCGCCCAACCAGATAACCATTCTTGAAATTTATGCAGATACAACCGCTTATCAGTCCCATATCAAAACACCTCATTTTCTAAAATACAAGGACACTGTAAAAAACATGGTAACCTCCCTTGAACTTGTTGATGTAACATTGATTGGTGTGGCGAAAAAACCAGATTGACTACTTGTCGGAATTAACCCCTGATTCTGTCAATTTTGCCACCTTGATGATCATCCTTTTTGGTGCAATTTTAGTACGTAATACAACATCACTAAAACACCATTCAAATGAAAAAAATCAATTTCTCTATCTACATAAATGCTCCGAAACAAAAAGTATACGATACTTTAATTGACCCTCAGCTATACAAAGTATGGGTTGATGTTTCCTGGCCCAATTCATTTTATGACGGAAAATGGGAAGAAGGCGAAATCCTGCGGTTTATTTCTCCTGGCAATGGTGGTACTGCAGCTAATGTTGCAGAATTACAAAAAGGAGAGTACATTCTGTTAGTTCATAAAGCAGTGTTAAATCCAGATTTAACTAAGGACATTACAAGTGATGCTGCCAGGGAATGGATTGGAAGCAAAGAAAGCTATCGTTTCAATGAAACAGGTGGTGGCACTACTTTATTGGTTGAACTACATTGTACACCGGTATGGGTGACTATGTTTGAAGAAGGATACCCACCTGCCTTAGCAAAACTGAAAGAAATTTGTGAAGCATAACGGTTAGCCATATTGGCTGTCGCAATAAGATAACATTCTGGTAGCTGCGGGTAGCAGACAGGTCTTTTTTGAACGATAGTTTTGTATTCAATAAAAATCTACACTATGTTATCATTAAAAACAATCTTGTTAATCAATGGAATCAGTTCTGGTATTACTGGAATTGCGCTTATCTTGTTTAGTCAGCCGGTTGCGAATTTATTTGGGCTTGATTCAACCATTGCTTTCACGGGTACCGGAATTTTCCTGGTTTTATTTGCTTCCTATGTTCTTTTAACCGCCACGCAGAAAGAATTAAAAGCGGCACATATTAAAACAATCACAGGTTTGGATATCTTGTGGGTAGTGCTTAGCATTATGGTAACGATTGGCTCCTGGGCAACCATCAGCTTAGTAGGATCCCTCTTAATTTTAGGGGTAGCAGGATGGGTAGGATTGATGGCCTATTTACAATCCGGCAAGCCAGCTATTTAAATAGGTAAATCATGGATAATTTTCAGCGACAATTCACGCTGGCTCTATTAGGATATGCTGTGCAGAGAGATCTTGATCCGGCTGCCCTGAGCAAAGCCTCAGGAATAAACTTTAGAGAACTCAGTTCTAATCCGGGCTATTCCATCAATCCGGAACAATCGGAGGAATTATGGAAGAATGCAAGTCATATGAGTGGAGATTCACTTTTCGGTCTGCATTTTGGAGAATCCCTTCAATTGGCAGCATTGGGGGTAGTGGGACAAATTATTCAAACAAGTTCCACCGTCAGCGAAGCCCTAAGTAATGCCTGCGCCCTGGTGAAAATGACCTCTGCTATTTTCGAAATGCAGATTCAACACGAAAGGAAATGTTTTTTTATTCACCTGTTGGCAGATCGGCATAAAGCAGTAAAATATCCCTATTCTTACCGACACCTCTCCGATTGTCTGCTAGTTTTTGTTATTCACGAAATGGATGGGCTCTTATTTGAAAAAGTAAAACCTACTCAAGTTGGATTCCCCTATTTTCTTGCGGAACCCTATGAATATGCCCGGGTGTTCCGATGTCCCAAAATTGGAAAATCCAATGAGTTGCTGATGGAATTTTCAGCCCATTATCTGGATATTCCGATTTTATCTGCGAATTATGAGTTACAGCAAATCCTGTTAAAAAAAGTTATTAGCCTGTTGGCACCGGTTGAAAATAAGGGAAGCTGGAAGCTAAAAATATTCAATTACCTTCTCACTAACTCCTATTTAAAAACACTTTCACTGGAAGCAGTTGCGCATAATTTCAATACTACAGAAAGAGCGCTGCAGCGAAAGTTAAAAGAAGAAGGCAGTTCCTATTCACAGATTGTGGATGCAGTCAGGAAAAAACTGGCCGTAAACTATCTTGAAAATGATAATTTCTCTTTGAAAGATATTGGCCATATGCTGGGTTATACAGAACAAACAGCTTTCCTGCGGGCATTTAAACGGTGGACCGGATTATCGCCATCGCAATACAAATCTAAAACGAATTAATATGAAACTGAACGCTGGTATTAGTAAAGAAAAGGAATGTATTTTACAATTGAAGTGGATTATTTTGATGAACTTTCTAAAAAATTAATTTTCTTGTATTGAAATGATCCTGAACCAGCAAGTATTAAGCTTTATCGGGCGCCCGGTTTTCGAAAAACTGGAAATAAAACCCCCTTTTCAGCATAAAGCCATTTTTTCGGATGAAGCCTGCTTTTTGCATATTAAAAAAGGTCGACTCACTTTATATTCAGCAGAAGGTAGATCCTATAGAAACGTGTCAGAAAGCTTACTGTTAAAATGCGGTTTATATATTGCTGATTTTCCGGAAGAACAAACAATTGAATCAACAGAATTGATTGCAATACATTTATACCCTGACCTTTTGAATAAGTTATTTTATCATGAACCACCACCAGGTCAGCTAACCAGGGTTAATAAATCAAATTCTTCAGTTTCAGAGATCAGTCTACCAATTATCCAGTATATCCAATCTCTGGAATTTTATTTTAATTCACCTGAATTTGCAACGGAAGAGATATTAAGCCAGAAAATCAGGGAGCTTGTCCTTCTTTTGCTGCAAACAAATTTTGCCCCTTCCTTTACTGATTTAATGAAATTTCTCTTTTCTCCCAAACAGGCATCATTTAGGGAAATTATCCAGTCTCATCTTTTCACCTCAGCTACCCAGGCAGATCTTGCAGCCTTAACCGGGATGAGCCTTTCAACCTTCAAAAGAGAGTTCGGTAAAATATTCAAAGAAAGCCCGGGAGCATACCTACTCAACAAACAGGTAGAAGAAGCAAAAAAATTTCTCGCAAACTCTAATCTTACCGTCAGTGAAATTGCTTATAAAGTTGGATTCCAGGATCCATCCAATTTTTCAAAAATATTCCGTAGAAAAACGGGTTGTTCTCCAATTGAATTCAGAAAAGCAAGTACAAATGAGCTGAAATAACCCAACTCTGAACCAATTCTTCAGAACTTGGAAAAAGGATCCTGCTAATTTTGGGGTATGATTAAATACCTAACCAAAATTCTTCCCATTTTTTTGGGGACTACCATTTCCCTGTTTGGCCTATTGAAATTTACAGACCCGTTTAAGACCTGGTATTCAATCCAGATTGAGACCAGCGGATTGGGAAAGTATGCTTACTGGATGGGCATTATTGGAGAACTTAGCGCAGGAATTCTATTTTTATTTATTGCTAAAAACAGGAATATCTATTCATCCGGAATGATCTCCCGTCTCAATAGTATAGGTTCCATTTTGATTATTAGTATGATGGTAACCGGCATGTACGTTCATCTGCATCCGGAAGTTCCGGCAACAGTACTACCCTTAAAAATAAAACCACCCTATATCCCCGGATTTTTTCTTCTCCTGGCAGTATTTAATCTTATCCTAAATAACCTAATTTGCAGAAATGGCCGAATGTTATTGTTGCAAAAAAACTCTGAATAAAAGCAATCATTCCTGGGAACATATTATTCCGAGTGCTTTGGGATCGTCTCTAAAAAGCAGGCGACTTATCTGCAGGAGCTGTAATGAAAAAGCAGGCGGACTGATAGATAAAGCACTAATTAATTATTGCCGGCCTTGGATACAACAATTCCATATTCAGCCAGACCGAATGGCAAGAAAGACAAGAAAAGCACGTTTAATTTCTAATGACCCGTCTGAAATCAACCCCGATCTGATAAAGCAGGCAGTCATAAAAATCTGCACCAATTTTTACTATTTGAAAAATTCATCTTTTCAAAGATTTTCAGATCCTGTCTGTGAACAAAAAACACTGGGTATCAGCCCTGCTCTATTCAACTCCAAGCCGTTTCATATTTTATATCTTTATGCCAATCCGGTTACCAAAACTATTCTTGCTTTTCTTGAACTTTTTGGTGAAATCGGATTTAGAATTCAGTTATCCGACTCTTACCCGGGGCAGGAAATAAAACAACTATTGGTGATAGATCCTATTTCAAATACTAAACAACCCGCTTATAAATTTAATGAAGCGGAAAGTGTTGGCAACTATCTTGATACTATTCCATTATCTTGATTAAACCGCCTGTCGGGGAGCTTCACCGGCTATCTAATATGCAGGATGATGAGTCTCCTACAGGCCCAGGACAGTAGTCTTTTATCAAAGAAAAGTATAGATACTTACATAAAGGAAGCCATGCATGCATGGAAAATTCCCGGGGTTGCAGTCTGTATAGTTAAAGATGGCGCTGTTTTTTATCAGCAGGCAAATGGTGTCCGGAACTGGAAAACCGGAGCCCTGGTTGATGAAGAAACGCTGTTCCCCTTGGCTTCTGTATCAAAAACATTTACCGGAGTATTATTTGCAACACTTGAAGCTGAAAGGAAAAATATCACTGAATGATCCTGTAAAAAAATGGCTGCCTTATTTTTCAATGAAAAATAAACTATATGAGCAGCAATTAACGCTCACCGACATTGTGTCCCATCGATCAGGCTGGAAAACATTTCAGGGCGATTTACTCAATACCGAATCTTCCATGAACTATCCAACCATGATTAAAAAGTTCGGAAATCAGGAACCAGCCTACCCTATCCGAACATAATTTGGCTATTCCAATTTCGGATTTATTATGGCAGGAGAATCAATTAAATATATAACACAACTCAGCTGGCAAGAGTATATTTCACAACGGCTTCTTGCGCCCTTACAGATGAATCGCACCTTTACAACTGCTGCTTCATTTTTGAACGAACCCAATATTACCGCCGGACATACATTTTCCAACGACAGCTTAACATTGGTACACCTATTGATAAAATTGAACCCTATAGCCACGGCGGATTCTTATACTGACCAACCAGGACAATCACATGTTGCATGAAACACTAAAATGGCAATTAACATCAACAGGTTCCACTAATAATACAACAGCATCCATTGAAGCATTTGCAGTTTCCATGGATGCTGTTTTGGGTGATTATGAATGCGATGCGTATGGAAAATTAACCATTACCAAAAATAACGGACAATACCTGTTGAAAATGGAATTTCATCCTGAGTTGGAAGGGGCATTGTCTCCTTCCGGAAAAAACCAGTTACTCTGTACCTATAACCACCCAATGTTCGGGAAAATGAAACTGCCTTTTATTATTAATGAAAACAAGGTAGAGTCCTTTACACTTTATGTAGACGGTTTTGTAGAAAATGATGGGCACAAATTCATGAAAATTCACCCATCTCCCTAATCAGACTCGAAAATAAAACAGCGGCATCCTTGTGTTTTAGAAGAGAAACTGATTGTCCGGCCCAGGAAGACCTAAAGGCCTGATTGATTTTTTCTGATAAGTCAGGATTCTTCAGTTTTCCCATTAATTTACCCTGTAAAGGATATGGCGCCAATATCGAATTTTTCCCGGCTAACCCATCCGTTAGTTTATTTTTTAAACCTCTCGCCAATCTGCCTGAAAACACACGGGTTAAGGTGGTATCGACACCATTGCTTTTAAATAGAAGCTCTTTGTGTTCCTTACTTGCGTTGGATTGGCGGGTGGCCAGGAAAGCTGTACCCATTTGTACTCCGGATGCCCCTAAAATAAGCGACGCTTTAATACCACGCGCGTCTGCAATTCCACCAGCCGCAATAACCGGTACCTGCACTGCATCTGTAACCTGAGGAATCAGGGACATCGTACCCATTAGTGATTCTTCTGGTTTTCTAAGAAAAGAAACCCGGTGCCCGCCTGCTTCAAAACCGGTTGCAACGATGGCATCCACACCGGCATTTTCAAGGGCGATAGCTTCTTCCACATTGGTAGCTGCGCCAATGGTGCGAATCCCCAATTTTCGACATTTTTCCAGAATATCGCTGGAGGGAATGCCATATACAAAACTGAACACCGATGGTCTTATTTCGAAAATAGCTTCTATCTGATCTTCAAAACGCGGACCTAAATCCAACGGCAATTCAGGGAATGGCAACTTCAATTCCTCAAAATAAGGTTGAAACTGATTTTTCCAGCGGTGGAAAGAAGATGCATCAAATTCAATCAATTCCGGATCGCGATCCTCCACCCACAAATTTATATTGAATGGTTTTGAAGTCTGAGATCGGATCGCATGGGCAGTTTCCACTAACTCATCTGCAGAAAATGGTTGTCCGCCAAATGAACCTAGTCCGCCTGTGTTGGACACCATGGCAGTTAATTCAACAGAAGATAATCCGCCGCCAAAAGGCCCCTGTATTATCGGATATTCAATACCCAACAGCTCTGTAAACTTAGTTCGATTCCAGCTTTTCATAGATGGTTGCATTTACTTTATTACCAATTAGTTTGAATTGAAGTACAAATTTGTCGTGGATCAGTTTATCTCCCAACTCGTTGAAATATTTTCCCGATCCGTATCGGATATTATAGCGTGTCCTGTCAACATGGATTTCGCCCAGCACATGTACCATATCCGTAAATCGTTCAATGCTGGCAATAAACTCAACCGGATGAGAAATATCTTTGATTGTCAGAATCCCTTCCAATTTGTATTGATTATTTCCCATTTCTTCTGCAATCACGAATTTCCAGTCAGCAATCGGGTGGTTTGCCACATCAAAAAAGTCAACGTGCTTTAAATGACCTGAAAATTCATTTCTGGATTTTTCCTCTTCCATATCGGTTACCAGAATGGAGCGCATATCAATTTCAATGGTTGCAGCATTGAGTTGGTCCTGCTCAAATGCAATTGTTCCTTTTTGAACCTGAATGGTTCCGGTATGCAATCCCAGTATTTTTTTTCCGGTCCAGTTTATTACGCAACTGGCGGTGTGTAATTGAAAAACAGTCATGGTATTTATTTTATACCACAAAGCTTTAATTAATTCAATAGAGAAAAAAGGAGCTAACGCACGAATAAAATGTGAGGTAGATCACATTATCCGGATGACTTAAACCGGCTTAATGTTTCGCGGGTAACACCGAGGTACTTAGCAATTAATTGTTTTGGGACTTTCTGAAAAAGTGCGGGATATTGTTCCAATAACTGATCGTATCGCTCTTTGGCGCTGCTGCTTAATAAAGAAAGAATCCGTTGTTGAAGGGCCACATTTCGCCGGTTGGTTTTCTTCCTGAAAAAATGTTCCATTTTGTGTAATTCTGAACATAATTTCTCCCGGTTTGCATACGACAAACAGAGCACTTCACTTGCTTCAATACAATCAATACAAACGGTAGCTTTCTGCTGAAAATAATAGGCCTGATAATCGGTAATCCACCAGTCGGGCAGACCAAATTGAATAATATGATCTTTGCCATTTATATCCGTACTATATGACTTTAAACAGCCACTAAGGATAAAATAATCGTATTCCGCCAACTGCCCTTCCTGAATAACAAACTGATGTTTTTTGAATTTCCTGTAACTGAAATGAGATAGCACCAGCTCAAATTCATGATCCGTCAACGACACTATCTTTTCTATCTGATTACGCAGCAAATGGCTCATTCCTGGTGTCTATTCAGCTTGTAATTTAGAACTATTGTCCGTATTTAAAGAGACAAGATCATGCTAAAAATGATCCTATACCTGTTATTTCTGTTATTCATGCTTCCTCTTTCTGTCCTGGCACAGAGGAACAGTACCCTTTATTTACAGGGGCAATACAATCATACAATATACGATGCAACAAAAGGAAATAATCCTTGGGGAATTGGTGCAGCCTTACAGTTGTTCATCAAGCCCACAGCAAAATTACGACCAACAGTGGAGCTTTCCGGAGACCTCTATCTGGCGGATGACAAAGTTCAACGCCTGGATGGAAATGCTAGGCCCCTGAATGAAATCAGCGGCATGGTAAATCTTTTTGCAGGAGGTTCCCTGCATCCAACCAAAAATCTCTTTATTTCATTGACAGCCGGACCTAGTTTTCTATCCGGACAAACAAAATTCGGAATCAAACCATTCCTGGGTATTTTCTTAACATCCAGTCAAAGCTGTCTGGCGAAACTATCTTATATAAATATTTCGGATCGGAATAAAGAAACAAAAGAAGATTTCGGATCAATCAGTTTCTCGCTGGGCTTTCGATTATACTAGCTGACTTTGCTCCTTACTCCATCGGCAACATTTCTTCTTCAATTTCATCTGCATTTAATGCTGCTGCAAATACTTTAAACCCATTAATCCGACCATTGAAGTATCGTTGATCAGGAAATTCTTCATTTCCACCTAAAACCCAACGCAATCGGCTGGACAAATTCACTGCTCGATCTATTTCGAAAGACCCTGCTTTCACACCATCAAGATAGAGTGTAAACTGACGCCCCTTACAAACACCGGCAATATGGTGCCATTTATTTTCCCAATTGGCAGGCAGCGTAATATCACAGCTTCCCTGTCCCCAACCGCCTGCAAAAAAACTAAGTGTACGTCCAGACTGCTGAATTACAATGAAATCGCCTTTTGAAATAATATCAGCCATTCCCTGCTGTTTACCGGGCAATACCCAGGCCATAATGGTTATTTCTTCTTCCAATTCATCCAGACTGGCTGAATTTTCGAATTGAACATACTCAATGGTTTGAGTGGAATTATCGCCCATGATTCTGGTTTCCTGAATATATTGGCCATCGTTTCCAAGACCGGACAAATCTTTGATAATATCCCCCGGCTTATTTTTCCCCATTGCAATATCCAACACCATTTTATCCGTTGCACGCTCAACTGATTTGATTCGAATAGATTTATTTCCAATTTCTACCAATTGAATACCCGGATCAGCTGGTATAAAAGTGCTGGATTGTACTTTTTGTTCACCTGGTTGTAAAATGATCCGTTCTTCCTTTTGCACCCGGCCATTGTTACGTATCAATACAATTGCCGTATCAACGCGACCGGTACTATTTTTTATGGCATATTCCAGGAGATGTTCTTTTCCAATCGCCGCCAATGGTTTGGCCTGCAATTGTACTATTTCAAATTTGCCGACTGATTGAGTTGCAGGAAGATCGACTGTAACCAACAGGTCACTTCCTCCTTTTATTTTTATACGATGTTCTCCTGGCAAATACAGCCTGATTTCGATGGAATCAGTTACACTGCTATCAGCAGGCACCCAGGTATTTTTTGATCCTGCGGGTCTTCCATCAGCTATAACTTCAATCGCATGGTTACCTTCTGCGCCTTTGTTTGTTAGTGAATAATGTAACCACACAGGATCATTTGGGTGAACCCTGGTATTGGGGATATGATAACCCGTAACGCTTACATTCATTGGCAATTTGGTGGCAGATCTTCCTTTAAATTCGGTGTTCTGAAATGCCCCGTTTGCAGGTTCATTTCCCATGGTAAAATGGACGATTCCTCCCTTTGCGATTTCATCCTGCTGAAGAAATAATCGATTCTGCTTTTGTCCATTTAGCTCAAGCTGTTGCACATACAAAGATTTGGATGAATTTCCCGGAGCAGAGATTGTTAGGGATTTATCTCCCTCTAACTTAATCTTTAGCTTTTTAAACAGGGGTGATCCAATTTCATATACCGGGGCTCCTACTGCAACCGGATAAAATCCCATAGCGCTGAAAACAAACCAACTCGACATGGATCCAAGATCATCATTGCCTGGAATCCCACCCGGACCTCCAGTAAATTTCTGCTGCATGATTTCACGTAACCATGCCTGTGATACTGCGGGTTCATTCGTAAAATTGAAAAGATAAGGAACATGAAATGCCGGTTCGTTGTCAAATAATAACAAACCTGTGGCCAGGGCGGAATCCAATCGCGCTGAAAAAGAGGAGTCCCCTCCCATCAGGTTCACCAATCCTCTTGCATCATGGGGAATAACATAACTGTAAATCCATTTATCACCTTCTTTATAGCCGTTGCTTTCCGGCTCAATAATAAATTGATTGCCTTTTCTAGGCACAATAAACCCCGTGGGAAAATGAAAAAGATTTCTGTAGTTCATGGCACGGGGTGCGTAGATAGCATACGCAGCTGTATCACCCAGCTCTTTGGCCATTTCCGCCATGACCCAATCATTATAAGCAAACTCTACGGTTTTGGTTACGGATTCGGAAAAGGCAGCTGATACATATCCCAGCCGGATATATTCGGCAAAATCAGGTTCTGCAGCGGTTGAATCAAGCGATGCTTTCATAGCGGTCCAGGCTTGCTGAATGTTGAATCCTTTGATACCTTTTCTCCATGAATCCAGGATCACCGGTAAGGAATGATAACCTGTCATGGGGCCTTTGGGAAGTCTTCCGGTTTGCTCAAAAACATCCAGCATGGAACGGATCATATCTTCCTGTACAGCCGGCTCTAATAAGGTTAAGAGTGGATGCAAACTGCGGTAGGTATCCCAGGGAGAGAATTTTCCATATTGATTTTTCCCTTTGGTTTGGTAAATTTTACCTCTTGCACCTTTATAACGGCCATCTACATCCGAAATAATCCAGGGTACCAGATAGGAATGATAAAGTGCCGTATAGAATTTGGTTTTGTTTTCAGATGATTCGTCTTCAATTTCAATATTGTTCAGCAGTGCAGCCCATTTTTGCTGATTGATTGCTTTAAATTGTTCAAAATCCCAACCCGGGCATTCAGCCCGCATATTTCGCATACTCCCGGTTTCATCTACCGTGGAGAGAGATACCTTCATCAATACGGAATTATCACCGGGTTTATGGGCGAAGGTGAGGATGGTCCCACCCTCCACATTTTCCATCCCCATCATATCCGAAGGGAAACTGATTACCAGGTGGAGCCGTTCACTGTAAAGCAATCGTTTGGATCTTGTGATGAGTTTGCCCATATCGCCCAGGAAAATTCTGGGCAGAATGCCGTTGGGAAAACTAAAGCGGAAGAGTCCGGTATGCACGGCACTGGTCATTTCAACCGATCCCTGATCATCATTGAACTGCACTTTGTAATATCCGGGTGAAGCTTTTTCCTGCTGGTGCCGGAAGGGCCTGCCGGCAGTGTATTTTTTTCTGAAACGAGGATCTGCCAGGGGTAATACTTTCATACTGCCTGCAGATCCGTTCGGATAACCGCTGCTGTGGTTGGCTAAACTAAAAAAATAAATGGTTGAATCACGGTAATCATAGCCTTTCAGGTGACCGGTTTTGGTTTCCGGACTCAATTGAATAAGGCCCCAGGGTGCTACTGCACCAGGATAAGTTCCACCCTCGGCTCCCCATTTGGTGGGTTGTTCGGCATTTGTTGTGCCTATAAAAGGGTTGACGTGCTCAAGGGGCGTGATGTCCGGTGTATCAGATTTTGCCTGCGGATTGGATTGCGCAAACCCGGCATATGGTATAACCGCAAGTAAAAGCAGACTAACCTTCCCTGCTGAAAATAAAAAATGGGGCTTATTCATATAAGCCCCAAAATAAGTAATATGTGTCAGGTTAAATCGCGCCTATCGTTTGCGCTTCCTTCAATTTGCGCAAACCCGCTCACCTCTCACCTCTCACCTCTCACCTCTCACCTCTCACCTCTCACCTCTATCCTTTCACCTCTCACCTCTCACCTCTATCCTTTCACCTTTCACCTCTCACCTTTCACCTCCTAATATCCCGGATTTTGAACCAGGTTGGTATTCACCCTGATATCGTTGAAAGGAATCGGGAATGCCCAGGAACGGGAATCGGCGCCAAATGAACAATTATTGGAAGAAGATCCATCAGCTACTCCACATTCGCTGCGGTTAATTATCCGGGTGGTGCGTTTGAGATCAAACCAACGATGTCCCTCGCCAAGCAATTCCACCCGACGCAGCAATAAAATAGCATCGAGCAGATCATCACCGGTTTCAGTACCTTCATCCACACCACGGGCAGCTCGCAATTCATTCAGATCATTCAGGGCAGTAGCATCATCCAACCGCTGTTTGGCTTCTGCACGTATCAGCATCATTTCGCCCGCGCGGAAAACTTTGAAGCTGTTAACGCCAGGATATTTATCAACAATCGTGCGTTGAAATCCGCCAATACCATCCTGATTAAAAAGAATCACACCCGGCTCATCGTAGGCACCGCCCAGGTCTTCAATCAAATCAGATAATGGAGTGGCTACCCGGTAACTTGGATTGCCTCCGGAAATGGCACCACCTGGTGTGATGGCATTATCAGAAGGAATTGCCCAGTATACTTCACTGGATGGTGCAGCTTCTGTATCAGTTGAAAATACAGCCACATATCCTTCTTCATTGGTCAATCCACGATCATTCAGTGCAAGAGTAGCATCATCGATGGCAGCCTGCCAGTTTTTAGCATATAAATTGATTCTGGCTCGCATCGCATATACTACAGTTTTATCGATATAATAACGGGCTGTATTATTGGCGGGATCACCACCTTCATCAAATGCAACCAGTGCATCTGCCAAATCTTCAAAAACCCGGTCATACACTTCCTTAACCGTGTTTCTCGATGGGAGAATTGTCAACGGATTTAAGGGATCAAAACTGGTTACATATGGAACCGCTAACGCAGTGGAATTGCGATCATATTCAGTTGCAAAATAGCGAAGCAGATCAAAATGTGCATGTGCTCTGATGGCAAGCGCCTGTGCCCGGATGGTTTTTGCTTCTGCTTCCGTATCACCGGTTTCATATTCAGGCAAGGCCTGTAACACATTATTTACTCTGGAGATAATCTCATAAGGCTGACTAAAGGCCAGCTGCACAGCAATATTATCTGCATTAAAAGCCATTTCAGACATTACCCGCCAGTTACCTAAACTTTCCAGCGCTTCAATCATGTCATCCCCCATCAAATCAGGCAGGGCACTCCAGGCACTTGCAGAACCACTTGCAGCCGGATTATTATAATAACGCGTGCTTTTAAAGCCTTCATAACTACCCAACAGAGCCGACTGAACATCTTCAAATGTTTTGAGTTCGGTCAATTCCGTTTGTGGAGTTGTTTCCAATTGTTTGTTGCAACTCGCCATTGCGAACAGCGATCCTGCCAGTACAGCTGTATATATTAATGTACGTTTCATTGTTTCTTTTTTGTGTGATTAAAGGGTAAGATTAACGCCTACGGTTACACGCTTTAAGGATGGATATTGGGCCCCACTTACAGCAGCATTGGAGTTTACGTCAAAGTTGTTGACAGTGGAAACTTCCGGATCCCATCCCTGAAATTTAAAGCTGGTATAGAGGTTTTGTCCCTGTACAAAAATCCGGAAACCCTGAATTTTAAGGCGACTTACCACTTCTGTTGGCAGTGTATAGGCCAATTGGATATTTCTCAACCGGAAGAAATCTCCTTTCTCGAGAAAACGGGTCGTACTTCCTTCTGTAGTTTCACTGAGTCTCGGGAAATTAGTTACCTGGCCGGGTGTAGTCCAGGCAGTTAATCCGCTTTTTGCAAAACCGGAAGTTGTGTATCCATTGTATTCCACATTGAAACGGGCATTGTTATAGATATAGTTTCCGGCAGAATAAACACCAAAAGCGCTCAGTTCAATTCCTTTATAGCTAACGGCGGTGGTTATCCCAGCGTTATGAGGCGCATCACTGGTACCAAGTACCACAAGATCATTCGCATCGTATTGTTCGGTAATGGTTTTGCCATCGGCTTTGTAGTATTGAGAATTTCCATTATCCGGATTTACACCGGCATATCGAACCAGATAAAAACTGTTGAATGGTTTACCAACCTGCAATGCCTGAAAACTTTTATACAATTGAAAATCCTGTCCGTTTGGAAGGGACTTGATGGTGTTTTTATTATAAGCATAATTCATATCAACCGACCATTTGAAATCGCGGGTATTGATGATTTTTACACCTAAAGATGCTTCAATTCCACGGTTCTGCATGCTACCATTATTGCTGAGCAGTGCACCGTTCCCACCACTGGTACTGGGCACAAAGGGGGAGAAATACAATCCTTTGGTGAGACTGCTATACCATTCAACAGAAGCTCTCAAACGGGACTGGAAAAACTCCATATCAGCACCAACGTTCAGGGTGCTCCGGATCTCCCAGGTAAGCAGGTTATTACCCAGGCGATTCACACTCAGGGAACCACGACCGCCATAACTACCCCGGCCATATTGTTGCAAATACGGGAAATCACCAATACCATTCTGGTTACCTACCGATCCATAACTGGCTTTCAGTTTCAGGAAGTTCATGAAATTGACATGGTAAAAATCTTCATCACTTACGATCCAGCTGGCACCCACCGATCCGTATTGTGTCCAGCGATTTTCCGGACTCAGTTTGGAAGAGCCATCTGTACGGCCGGTCAAACTCAGGTAATACCGGCCTTTATAGGCGTAATCCACCTGACCAAAATAAGACATCAGGGCATTATTTTCGGGGAATCCGCCTCCTACAACAGGGATAAATCCATTGTCGGCAGTACCCGGCACCAATCCGGCTTCATTATCAAAAGGAAGTAATACACCATAGGCGGTATAATCAAACTCTCTTGAGGTATTCTTTACAAATTCCGTAAATAAGGTAGCGGATAAACTATGATCTTCATCTGCACCAAAACTTGTTTTGTAATTCAGGCTATTGGTTACTGTATAACGGAATCGACGTTCCAGACTTCGGGCGATTTCACCATTGCGGCGAAAATCCTGTCCGAATGCCTCATTCTGACGGGCAGACTGGGTACCATTTTTTATAATACTGAATCCTTCCAGTTGGGAATAATCGCCCCCAGCATTGATTCTGTAGGTCAGGTTTTTGATCCAGGGTAATTTGTACTCCAGAAAAATATTACCCGTGCCTTTCAACTGCCAGCTGCGATTCGGATTTTCAGTCAGATCCTCTACCGGATTAATCCAGAATGGAAACTGTATGGATTCACCATAGGAGCCGTCTTCATTGATGGCTCGCTCATAGGGCAGTGCCCAGATAACGGTGTTCAGTGCAGATCCAATGCTCTGATCACCCTCGAAAGTGCCGGTATAATTCGACCAGCCACCAGCCAGGTTGGCTCCAATTTTGAGGTTATTATCCGTATGTGATACATTGATCCGTCCATTGTATTTTTTAATCCCGGTTCCAACTGTGATGCCTTCTTCGTCGTACATTCCAATAGAAGTATAAAAAGTCGTTTTATCTGTGCCCCCTGAGGCAGAAATCTGGTGCGATTGCATTCCTGCATTGCGGAAAACAAAATCGTTCCAGTTGACATTAATCTGTCGCAGTTCTTCTACTTCAGCAGGTGACCAGCCATATGGATTACCGGCGATATTCATTTCGAAATCCAGTTTTTCCTGGGTATTCATCAGTTTCAGCTGATTCTCCGGCAAACGGGCTGTACCAATTTGACCGTCGTAACTCAGGCGCATTTTGCCGGATCTTCCTTTTTTGGTAGTTATCACAATAACCCCATTTGCACCCCTTGAACCATATATGGCAGTTGAAGCGGCGTCTTTTAGAATTGTTACGGATTCAAAATCATTTTGGTTAAGTGTGCTGAAATCACCTGCCCGAATTTCCACACCATCCATGATATAAAGCGGAGCATTGGAACCATTAATGGATCCTTTACCACGAATGATTACATCCGCATTTCTACCAGGCTGACCGGATCCGGTTTTTACGTTGATACCCGGTGCCTGTCCCTGAAGCATCTGATCAAAAGATGCATTGGGCTGTGTACGGATATCATCAATAGATACCACTGAAACCGAACCAGTATTGGCGCGGCGGCTGCGGGTTTGATAGCCGGTCACAACCACTTCATTGAGTGATTGGGAGGCCTGTTTCATACTCACCAGCATTTCTCCATTAATGATAGCAACATCCAGTTCATTGTATCCTACAAAGGTAAATACCAATGTTCTTGCATTGGCCGGAGCGTTCACAGCGAACCCTCCCTGTTCGTTGGTAGTGCCGAGAATGGCACCGTTTTTTACGCGAATGGTAGCCCCAACTATTGGACTTCCATCCTTTTCATCTACCACTTTTCCTGAAACAGCTTTTTGTGCAGCTGCAGATGTACTTATGGTTATCAATACCGTTAAGTACAAGATAAATTTCCTCATAATGCTGATTTTGTGTTAACGTGTCATCATCTTACCGTGATGGGACAGACAACCCAAAACGATCGAGTGTTGCAGGAGCGTATGTTGAATATGTTGAATGGTAAAATTCAAGGATTAACAACAGTTTCTAGATGATTGATTACTTATTCTTTTCTACCGAAACACATTTTATTTTATTTATACTTTGTTAATCACAAGAAAACTACCTTTAATATGTAATTCATTCCATTAACGTTAAAACAAATACTATGTCAGTTGTTAAAGTATTGGAATTGATGGCGAACTCCACCAAGAGTTGGGAAGATGCAACCCAGCAGGCAATTACCGAAGCTTCCAAAAGCCTGCATAATATCCGGTCTGCCTATGTGCAGGATATGAGTGCTACTGTTGTTAATAATAAAATCACCGAGTACCGGGTGACGGTAAAGTTGAGTTTTGAAATCGACAAAGGGAAGTGATAAAAAGAGGCTAGATGTTACCCGTTGACCTGGTGGATGGGTTGGCCGTTTAGGAAGGCATGTACATTGGCTACCGTTTCATTCAGTAATCGTTGGCGGGCTTCTACGGTGGCCCAGGCAATATGAGGGGTAATCAGGCAGTTTTTTGCTATTAGTAAAGGATTATCTGGTTGAGGCGGTTCTATGCTCAAAACATCCAGTCCTGCTCCTGCTATCCAATCTTCATTTAATGCGTTTGCAAGATCGATTTCGTTGATAAGCGGACCGCGCGCGGTATTGATCAAATACGCAGATTTTTTCATCTGCTTTAAACTGGCAGCGTTGATAATTTCATTTGTTTCCTGTGTTAGGGGACAGTGCAAACTGATAATATCAGACTGGCTGAACAAATCATCAATGGTTGCCCAACGGAAATTCTTTCTATGTTGCTGATCGGTTTGGGTTCTGCTGTAGGCCAGCATGTTCATGTCAAGAACAGTGGCAAGATCAGCCATCTTTTTTCCTATATCACCAAAGCCGATGATGCCGATGGTTTTTCCGGCCAGTTCCATAAGAGGTTGATTCCAAAAAGAAAAATCAGGTGATGACACCCAACGGCTATTCATAACCGCATCGCTGTGTTGCTGAACACGATGGGTGAGTTCCAATAATAATGCAAAGGCGAGCTGCACAACCGAAGCGGTACTGTAACCCGGTACATTACTAACAATAATGCCTAACCGACGAGTGCAATCTATATCTATTATATTATATCCGGTCGCTAAAACACTGATGAATTTGAGTTGAGGTAATTGCTCCAGAATGGTTGCTGGAAGCGGAGTTTTGTTGGTTAATATAACGTCTGCATCTTTAGCTCTTGGAATAATATCGTCCTGGCAGGTACGGTCATATACTGTTAAATTGCCTAATATTTCCAGGCTTGACCAGGAAAGGTCACCGGGATTCAGGGTGTAGCCATCGAGCACAACAATTTTCATCGCACTTATTTTAGCTGCTAAATATAAAGTTTATGGTGCTGTTACAGTCAGCCAGGTATATCCATTGGCTGGAATGGTAACGGTTATAGTGGCAGTGAAATCCCGGTTAATGCTCACCGTTTGACTTCGATTTTCCTGTTCGGTTATTCTTGCGTTAAGCGAAAGTCCGGTATAGTATAGTGGTAACCGGATGGTTCGTATAATTGCTGTTTCTGTTGGATTATACAGCATAGCGAGACCTTTTGTTGGCTGGGTTGGATCAATATGCAGGATTCCATCCCAATCACGGCCATCCGCCCTTCGCAGATGGATGATATCGGCATTAAGAATTTGGCGGTATTTTTTGTACCAGTTGATCACTTTTACAACCGTTTGCCGGGTGGCTTCGGTATCGTAAAGACGAGGTCCCCGATAACAGGCCTGCACGCCCGAACCATAGTATTGCATCATGAGTTGCTCGTAATCAGTGAGGTGTTCGGATAACGGTTCGAGTATTGCTTCCGGTCCGCCCCCCTGGTATTTTGTAAGTGGCACAAATCCCCATCCCATGGAACTTGTTTTTTCCCAGGTACCATCGTAAATATTTTGCCGGTTTAGGATTTTTTGTTGTTCCCTGCTGAGGGAGAAATTGACTTCCCGGTATCCAATCGCGATTTTATGCGTACCGTCGAGAAAATACCAGTCCGGGGCATTTACATAAATGCCATTTTCATTGCACCATCGATACAAACCTTTCTGCAATTCCATCTGTTTCCATTGCGAATCATGCAGGTCTTTATGTCCGGGGTGTTTGGTAGAAGCACATCGATCACCCGGATAAGGACCATCATTTTCGAAAATATCAAAACCGGTTTTTTCCATGAAGGTTCTGAGGGTCCTTAGATAATTGATTCCCCAGTTGCTGGCAAGACAGGGAGCATTTCCAAACATAGTTCCACCGGGCTTTCCTGTTTTGGGGTTTATGACATCTTCTTCATCATTGATGCGACGGGAACTGAAAAGCGAATAACTTCCGATAAAGATTTTTTTGCTGTGTGCGAAATCGGCGAGTTCTTTCCATTTTTTAATATTTGCGGCACTGGTATCTTCCATATTACAGTGGCTGCCAAAGCTTAGGATCAGGGCTTCATAACCAGTTGCCGCACACTGTTCAATGGCGGTTTTTACTTCGTCATCGTTTTTACTGACGAGGTGCATAAAGATTGGGTTGGAAGTAATCCAGGGCGCGATGGTGCGGTACATTTTTCGTACGGCTAACCCCCGGCGTTCCCGGTCGCTGTTGTCCATCGCGAGTTCATAAGTGGTAATGGATTGGAGAGATTCGCCGGGCTTAATTTCGGAACCCGGACCATGATCTGGATAGATTTCAAGCAGGCAGGGAGTTTCATAATTGTAATTTACCTGCGATGTGTAAGCGGGATCGGTTTTCCAATGCAGGGTCTGATCACTCAATTCATACCGCATGGAATTATTGAAGGCGTAGTTGGATTCGAAATAAAGTCCGGTTGGCTTTTTCATTTGGGACGGACTTCCAATGACAGCGCTCTCCTCTTCCACCATACCTAATACTTCATTTACGATGGTATCGATTATAAGGTTTTTTCCGGATTGATTGCGTACCTGAACGGATTTACTGATCAGAGGGATACCGTTGTATATATCATAAAGGATATCCAGTTCAAGGCCTTTAAGGTCAGCTAAGGGAGATGTATACCTGAAAATGATTCTTTTTCCTTTTGCAGGAAGCGCCCCAGCAGACCAGAATTTCTTCTTCCATTGGATGGCGGGTTGAATTTCTGCTATGGTATAGTTGAGGTAGCGGAAAGAGCTGTCGGTTGTATTGCCGGTATTCAGCCATTCTGGAAGGAAATAGGCTTTTTCTGCGGGAGGTGTTAATCCGCCGATTTTATAGGAGCTGCCGTTGATGCTTATACGCGCTTCTTCACGGATGGTCCGGATGAGTTGCTGGTTGGTGCTGAGGTTGGTATAATCGTAACAGACCAGGTTGGGTTGTAGGCGGAAGGTTCTGCGGATGAGTCCGTTGGAGAGCGTGAGGGTAGCTTTGTTGGGCGATTCCTCAATAACTGCTTCAAAACCGGCCGGGTTAAGCAGCCAGTCCTTCTCCGGAAGCGGCTGTGCAAATAGTTTGGTGGAACAAAGGGTTACAATAAGAAAGCAAGCTGCAAAAAATCGCATGAGTTCTACTAATTTATTCGGAAATTACCGAAAAGGTGTCAGACAGGTGTTAGAACTGTGTTAGAACAGTATTACTACAGGTGTCAGACACCAGTTGGAACTAGTGTCTGACACCTAAACAAACATTATGATAAAATTACTTTTAATCCCTTTTACAATTCTGCTAACCGGAATGAGTTGGTGGATGCCGGTTGACAACACGTCACATTTTAAGAACGCTGTAATCTGTCATCCGCTCGAAGATGGAATGATTGCTTTTGCCGGAGATCCTGAATTTCAGGCACTTCATCCGATCCCTATCCCAATTTCGGCAAATGAATTGGGTAAGATGATCTCCTACCCCACTTCGGATGGAAAATCAGCGGGTGCCTATCTGGTCAAAGCGAAACAGACTAGTTTCAAATGGCTTTTCGTTTATCAGGAATGGTGGGGGCTCAATGATCATATCAAGCAGGAAGCGGATCGATATTATTCAGATTTGGGCGAATCGGTGAATGTGCTTGCGATAGATATGTATGACGGAAAAGTGACGGCTGATCCCAAAATAGCGGGACAATACATGCAGGGTACCAATCCGACAAGGTTGGAATCTATAGTGAAAGGGGCCTATCATTTTGCTGGTTCCAATGCAAAAGTTGCGAATATTGGCTGGTGTTTTGGTGGAAGCTGGTCGCTTCGATCCGCCATTATAGGGGGTAACCAAAATATAGGATCCGTAATCTTCTACGGAATGCCGGTTAAGGATGTGGAGCAACTAAAAAAGCTCAATTCAGATGTGCTGGGCCTTTTCGCCAATGAGCAATATATCTCTAAAGAAATCATAGAACAATTTGCTGTTGACATGAAATCAGCCGGCAAACAACTGCAATATAAAATATTCGATGCCGTACATGGTTTTGCCAATCCAAGCAATCCCAAACACGATGCAGCAAAAACCAAAGAAGCCTACGAAATGGCGCTAGGTTATCTAAGAAAGAAGTTTTAACAAGAGGTATCAGACACCAGTTCCAACTGGTGTCTGACACCTCTCTAACACAGTTCTAACACCTATCTGACACCTTATAGGGAACTAAGTTGCTTCGGAGCAGGAACCACGTTATTTACTGGTTTGGTTGATTTCAGGTAAAGGAAAATCGCACGCAAATCCTCGTCCTTCAACTTTGCAAAATTCTGCCAGGGCATAGGTGGTAAAAGTGGACGGCTTGCTTCCAATCCTTTATATTTTCCTTCCCGCATCGCACGGAAAAATTGCTCTTCCGTCCAGTTGCCAATCCCCGTTGAATCTCCACTGATATTGGCAGAATAGGAAATGCCCCAGGGTCCAACTGCAACCGTCAGTTCAGGACCAAACAAAGCCCATCCCTTTGACAAAACAGAAGTATCAATCGGTCCAATCGGGTGCGTGGATAAATGCCCGCCAAAACGGTTCTCAAGATCCAACTCCGGGCCACGCGGACCCATTTTTTTAGGAGAATGGCAGTCGTCGCAGCCAATCGTATTGACAAGATACTCGCCTCGTTTAACCGGATCCTCAGCTGCTGCAGTTTCTTCTGCTGGCTTAGTTTCACCGGCTGGCGGCTGACAGGCAACTGTGGTAATAGCAATGATAGCTGCCATTCCAACTGCCGTCAATAAAATCTTTTTCATTGTTTGTAGGTTGTTTATTGGTTAATGTATTAAGAGACCAAGGTAGACTAAGAGACCGGGCAAATCAAGGAATTATTGAATAGACTGGGGAAATCGGTGGTTGAACTGCCACCAATAAGATTTTCGTACCTTCAAGGTAGCTCTTTATTCTTTCACATCAACTCTACGTTATGAATCTTCTTCATCGTATTGAATTGTGGGGTGACAGGCATCATCCCCAATGGATGGACATCGTACGGATTGCCCTCGGCATTTTTTTGTGTATCAAGGGAATTCAGTTTGTCTATAACATGAGTCATCTGATGGCTCAGGTGGATGCTAAACTACCAATGCCGGAATTTGCGCTGGTGGTACTCGGACATTATGTTTTCGTAGCACATCTGCTGGGTGGAATTTTGATGATTCTTGGTGCCTATACCAGAATCGCCACCCTTATTCAGATTCCCATACTATTGGGAGCGATTTTTTTCGTAAACACCTCGCGTGCGTTATGGAAACCTTTTCCTGAATTGATCGTTTCTCTTATTGTATTGGTATTGCTTGTTTATTTTCTGGTGGCCGGTGATGGCCCATGGTCTATAAAGGCAGATGATATGGAAAAAGAAAAGTTGAAATAAATTATACCCCACATTTCGCAAAAGCGTAATTATAAAAATCCTGCACGGTAATCATCCGGGTAAAATCTTCCGGTTTTACCTTAAAATTAAGGTTGTGCTCTATCACAACCGCCAGATCTATATAATCCAGACTATCCAGCTCAAGCGTCTCCTTCAACTGTGCATCCGGTTTTATTTTCTCGGGTGCAACTTCAAATTCTTCAGCTAAAAAATGATTGATTTTCTCTATGATTTGCGTTTCTGTCATACCATTCAAAATAAATATGTTTAATATCCTACTCAAATGTACAACTAATGCCAACTGTTTAGTAATTTTCTCGCATGCTTAAACCAGGTTTAAACGAGTCCTATGATGTAATTGTAATCGGGTCGGGTGTGGGTGGCTTAACTGCCGCTGCATTGTTAACCAAGGCCGGTTACCGTGTTTGTGTATTGGAAAAAGAACCACATGCGGGTGGCTATCTCGCCGGCTTTAGAAGGAAAAACTTTCTGTTCGACACGGCCATTCACTGGCTGAACCAATACGGTCCGGGTGGACTCATCTGCCGTATTTTTGATTTGGTTGGAAAAGATTATCCCACAGCTGTTCCCCAACAGCGGATTCGTCGTTATATGGGAAATAATTTTAATTATTTGCTAACTAACAATCCGGATGAATGGAGAGATCAGTTGATTAAAGAATATCCTCACGAGGAAAAAGGGATCCGTAGATTCTTTGCCAGCGCCAAAAAAATTGGCCGCTCTTTTAAGGAATTCAACACTGTTTTTCGTTCCAAAGAAAATATGACAACCTGGGAAAAAATTTCATCAGGATACAAGACTTTTCGTTTTGTGATCCCTTTTATTCCCTATGTTATGTACAGTGGTGAAAAGGGGCTGAAAAAAGGACTGAATAAATTTTTCAAAGACCCGGGATTGCATCGGATTTTCGCATCCGAACATGAATTGATCGGTTGTTTTGTTCCCATCGGCTGGGCTTACTATGGCGATTTTCAGAGTCCGCCTAAAGGGGGCAGCCAGATGATACCCAAATGGTTGCAACACAATATTGAATCGCGCGGGGGACAGGTACTATTTCAAAGTAAGGTAACGGATATTATTGTGGAAGATAACCAGGCGAAAGGAGTTCATTTTCTGCACCGAAACAAAGCCTATACATTTAAAAGCAGGTATGTAATCGCAGCCAATGATATCGAAACGATCTATGAAAAAATGCTTCCGGCTGAGGCGATTCCGGCGAAATTAAAAGAAAAATTACGCCAGGCGGAATTGTATACTTCATCTGTTACACTGTCCATTGCGCTGGATTGTCCGGCTGAACAGCTTGGTTTTAATGAAGAGATGATTCACCTGGTGGATGAAAACCTTCCCTTTGATGCATATTCGAATGGAAATCCTGAAACCGTTGAAGTAAGTGTATTGGCTGCTACTGTACGCGATAAAACCTTGTGTCCGGAGCATCAGGGTACCCTGACTATTTATATGCCGGCTGAAATGAAGTATATGGATGAATGGAAAACCTCCCGCGATGCAGATGGAAATTATGTTCGTGGGGAAGCCTATAAAGAATTGAAACAGAAAATAGCTGAAAAACTAATTGCGCGGGTGGAAGATAAAATAGCACCCGGACTCAAATCGCATATTCTGTTTTACGAAGTTGCTACTCCGGTTACTCATTATCGTTATACGGGAAATAAGAATGGTACGATGATGGGTGCTCGTCCGGGCAGGGCCAATATGCAGGCGAAAATTGCGCATTATCAAACACCGGTGAGAAACCTGATCTTAGGCGGACATTGGGCAGAATTAGGTGGCGGTGTTCCGATAGCCGTCAAAGCAGGCGCCAATGCGGCATTTCTGATTTTCAAAAAGGAGCGGCCATCTTTATTTAAGAGCATGGCCCGGTATATGGATGGAAAAGCATTGGTGGAAGAACCCTTGCTGCATCCGGAATTCAGTAATGATCAATATCCGTTTTCCACTGCGCCCACTCCATCCGAAAGGGCAAAACGCCGGGAGGCCCAGGTTTAGGTGTCAGACAGGTGTTAGAACAGTGTTAGAGAGGTGTCAGATACATGTCAGGACGCTCTTAGACATGTGTCTGACACCTTTCCGGTGACCTTCAACCAGGTCCCATTTCAACAGGGGTAATTCACCGGTAATTTTTTCCAGCAGCAACTCAAACACTGGTTTGGGTAAACCCTGCTCCATGGTATTTAACCAGTTTGCAATATCCGCATCATCCATATCCTTCATCATCCAGGAACACAAATCCAGCCATTCCGACATGGTTTGCTTGCCTTCAATTTTTAATTGCAGCGCATAAATAGCATCATCCGAAAAATATTTCCATAAAAGTGGATTCAGCATTTCTTCCTGCCGCTGCATCGCCTGAATTACCCAATCCGACAAATGCCGGAAACTCGCAGAAAATAGTGCCGGTGCCCATTTACGCGAACGTACTGAACCCGCTTCCTCATCAAATACCCGCATATGCTCCACAATCCGGTCCAATGGCGATATCCGACCTGTTTTATCTGCAGCAAAACATTCCGGCACCCGCACCGCAAATGGCTCAAGTGCCGGTATGATATACCTACTTTCCTCTTCCGCCTGGCGTTGACAAGCCAGCACCAGTTCAATCACCTGATCGAACCGATGCTGTACCTGCTGTATCTGAGAAAAATTGGTAAACTGTAGCTGCAGGCTGGCATCCAGCAACTGTGCCCTTAAAGCACTGTGCGATGTCTGAAATATATTAAACCTGCGCATTTTAGTTAGTTTAGTTGGTTGCTTCTCTGTATACAAAATCTTCCAACGTAATTTCCCGGTTTCCACCTGTCCGCTTAATCTTCATCTTAGTGGGATAATATCCCGCTGTCTGAAATTTCTGCGGTTGTGGAATCGCCCGTACAAATCCATTGGACTGCTCAATAAATAATTTGGTTACCATCGGCTCCCAAAAATTCACCTTTCCGTTATAGGACCCGAATAAAAAGGTTTCCGTAAAGGTTGACCCGTTTAATTCAGGTGCCGTTGCATCCAGCCAATGTTTTCCCATTTGAGGAACTCCACCCGGAGGCGCGATATAATTCGCGGGGAAATATCCCGCTGCGGGAACATTGTCAAAACCAGTCGGATTTTGCTCATACGGTGGAATCGCCATCCGTTCCCCTTCATTGATCAGATAATAATGAAAATCAAAATGCGGCAAGGTATACACTTCTTCCGGCTCATGTCCGGCCGGATTCCAATCCAGTCCGATATGTTTGAATGGTGTAAGCGTCAACGCTTTAGCATGCAAAGGCAAGGTAACACTGTTGGCATGATTATGCCCCCCATCACCTCCTACCGGCAAATTATTCCAGGCTTTGTCATTGATCGAAATCCCTAATTTTTCCGGTTTACCTTCTTTTGATACCTGAATCCAGGAATGCGCTTTCCCCTCATGGAAACTTATCTGCGCCCCTTTAAAAATTCCGTTGTTTTCATTGTCATCTTTACTGCAGGAACTGAATCCTACTACAGCTGCAACAAGCAGCAAATTGCTCCATCTTTTTTTCATGTAGATTGTTTTAATGGTTAATGGTTTATATTAAGGATAAACTGCGAACTGGTTCTTTTATACGTTTGTTGAGGAGAAGTTCACGCACATACAAAGAGGTTAAAGTGGCCGGCTGGTATTGCAAAAACTCTCGCGCCATTTCTTTAACATTATCGCGATATGCATCCTCCTTCAATACGATCTCTACGGCATTCCGGATGGCTTTTACTGTTGGACGCTCGGTATTCAGATTTATACCCAACCCAAAATAACCAACCCGCACATTGATCTCCGATTTCCCTTCATTCATGCCCGCAACCACCAGAGGAACCTCCTGCTGAATCGATAAGAGCACGCCCCCATACCCGCCATTGGAAACATATACATCTGCATAGGGCATCACTTCCTCAAAAGGGATAAAATCTTCAATGATAATATTGGGTGCCAGGTATTGCTGGCGAAGGCGGTCTGTACCATAGCCACCCGTTGTTATGATTACCAGATAGTTGCTGTTTCGCAACGCCTCTAATGCCGGCTCCAATAATTTGGTGGTATCTTTTTCAAAAGTTCCCTGCGTTATCAACACCACCCGCTCATACGATTCAACACGTGAATCATACCAGGCTTTTCTATTGCTTATTTTTTTCTGCGGCAAAACCGGACCAATAAACCGAACCCGCTCATTCAGGTCCTCCCGCTCAAACTCAAAAGAAGGGGTACCACTTTGCAGATAGAGATCCGATTTGGTAACCGCCAGATCAAATAGGTGCTGATTACCATGATAAATCGCATGCTCATCCAACAACTGATGCAATAACCGGGAAGATGGACGAAACACATAATCCAGAATAACTTTTCTCAGTATCCGATGCCATAATTTTCCAAACAAAGTTCCTGCAGGCGGCAGCCCTAATCCGGGTGGCGCCAGATTGCGGGAAGTTTCCATTAGTGGCATAATCCCGATTGATAATACCGAGATGCCCATCTTATCTTTGACATAGGGAATACCGGTAAACGCACAATCCGCAATAAATAAATCGAAGGGGAACGCCTCATAAATCGCCGCAATATCTTCATAATATTCGGGCCCTCTTCTGATAAAAAACTCCTGCATATCAAAATTCAGTAGCGCCAGTTTACCTTTGATTTTTTGTCGCTGTGGCAAAATCATATCAATAGTTGCTGCATTGATGTCCATCGCTTTCCGAAAGGGAAAATGCAGTATACCTAACTGCCTGATTTTCTCTGCATATAAACCAGAACTGTACCAGGCTATTTCATAGCCTTCTGCTTTTAAATGAGCAGCCAGCGAAGTAAGCGGATTGAAATGTCCATCCGCAGGAACATTGGCAAACAGGATTCTCCTGCCTTTTTTGGGGTTCATAGTTGATCTGATAAGGTTGGTTAATTCAGCAGCAATACTACCACCCGGAACACTCCAAACAAACCAATACCTGCATGAAACCGCAAAATCCCGCTACCAATTGTAACGAGCTTATCTAGTTAACAATTGATACCCGGAATTCATCAGTCCATCCCTTATTCCAACAAACAAGCGGATCACTCCCGTTTAAAACCGGCAGCGAAGTATATTTGACTACCCAATTCTGAAATGGCAAAGCATCTGCAAGTTTTCTTCATGGTCCTGTTGCTCAAAACAGCTCCACTCCTGGCCCAGCAGGCCCGGCAATATTCCTTTACCCAATACACTACGGCAAACGGTCTGGTATCCAACCACGTTAATGCAGTTGGACAGGATACAAAAGGATATATATGGCTGGCTACAACAAATGGACTGCAGCGTTTCGACGGCCGCGACTTCATCACCTTCAAGCATAACCGAAATACACCCAACAGCATCCCGTCCAATAACCTGGCTACGCTTTTTTGTGATAAAAAAGGACGGATCTGGATAGTGAATGAGGATAACCGGGTGGGACTTTTTGACGGGGCCCGCTTTACCTATCGCGATGTTCCGGTGGAGATGCAACCTAAACCACATAGTTTATTTCATACGTCCATTTTTAAACAGGACTGGAATGGCAATCTTTACCTGCTGATGATTGGTCAGGGTGTATTTTTATACGATGAGAAACAGGAACGCTTTGTGGCCATGGCAAAACAATTTGCTATACCGGCCAACTGGGTGGTGCTCTATTTCCAGCCGGATGCCAACCGCAAGGTATTTTGGCTGGGCTGCGATTCCGGGCTGATAAAATATGAACCTCAATTGAAACGAAGTTCCTTTGCAGGTTCAAATGCCTCCGGCGATCCCATTATTGAAAGTTTTGCCGGCATCCATAATATTCAGGCAATAGAACCTATACATGGCAGTAAAAGTATCCTTCTTTTCCACTGGCCCTACCGGCATCCTGTGCCATATTCCTATTGGTACGATGGCGCTACCGGAAAAAAAACCAGACATTATATCGGTCAGCAAATCCCAAAAGAATATCATGAATACAGAGGGATGACGCAACAAAAAAATGGAACCATCTGGTTATACGGACTTCCCTTTATTGCTGAATTTGATACACTTCGTCAGAGTTTTCAATTTGTACATCAATCCGCGCCTTTCAGCGAACAGTTTCGGTTTGATGTGGGCCTCCAACTATTCGAAGACCGTGATCAGAATGCCTGGCTGGCCACGACAGATGGATTATTTCTTTTCAATCCGGGCGCACAGGCTTTCAACGCGTATTACCTGCTGCGACCCAACCAAAAACAGCCACTCGACGGACCGGTAGAACATGTAAAACAATTGAAAAACGGACAAATCTGGGTAGGCACCTGGGGAGTCGGTGTTTATATTTATGACAGCCTTTTTCAACCTGTTCGAACACCACCGGCCTTTGATCGATGGAAGGATAATATGAATCTCTGGTTTATTCAGGAGCATTCGAAAACAGGACTTATTTTTTTGGGTGAACAAACCGGTTTCATGAAAGTGTACAACCCGAAAACCGGTAAGGTCTGGGCAAGCCAACCTCCCATTTTTAAGGAAAGAACCATCCGGCAAATGGCAGAGGACCGGGAAGGAAATATCTGGTTTGGCACACAGGGAGGCCGCCTGGTTAAATGGGATTTTAAAAAATCAGGGGGCGATCCCACTAAAGGATACGAACTGGTGCATGAACTCGGACTCGTTCATAAATTATATATCGACTGGGATGGAAGTTTATGGGTAGGCACCCTCGGCTGGGGTACCTATCATATAGATCCTGCTACCGGTAAAATATTGCACCATGTTACCAAAGAATCATCGGGTTGGAAAAGTGGCAATGATTCTCCCACGGATATCATCCGTTATAATGACAGCCTCTTATTACTGGCAACAGCCAATATAACGGTGCTGAATACGCGAAATATGACGCATCGTATTGTATCGTCCGATGATGGACTGCCATCGAATTCAGCCTATCTGCTTCAAACAGATAAAAAAGGCAGGGTGTGGATCGGATTACAAAACGGTTTATGCCGATGGAATCTCAAGCAAAACTCTTTTACTATTTTCGACCGGAGGGATGGCATCCAGTTTGACAATTTCACTTCGGGAGGTGCTTTTCGCATCCACGATTCTTTGCTCGCATTTACAACCAGTCATAATTTTCTGGTTTTTGATCCGGATAAAGTAATGCATTCCATTCTGCCGCCTCAGGTTACCATCACCGGTATGGAGGTCATGAATAAACGGGTTAATTATGATTCCATCCGTCCGGAAGGCAGACTGGAACTTAATCACAATAATAATTCGATTAAGATCGACTATGCTTCGCTTCAATACCTCGAACATGGACAATTGATTTATTATCATAAGCTGGATGGGTTGGATGAAGATTGGGTTCGGTCGACTCGTAACCAGGCCATCTATAATTACCTGCCTTATCGCAACTATACATTTATGGTAAAAGCGGTTAATGGTGATGGTGAGGAATCAGCCCGTATTACAAGTTTGGCCATTCAGGTAAAACCACCGTTCTGGCGCTCCTATTGGTTTATGGCGCTGATGGTTTTTATTGCGATCGTTTTTCTGTATTGGCTCGATCGTTTACGCATGCAAAAAATCAGGGCAACCGAGAGTATTAGAACCCGGATTGCAACGAGTTTGACAGAAGATCTGACGAATTCACTCAGCAGTATTAATATTTCAAGTGAGTTGGCCAAAACCAAGATCGAACAGGATCATTTGCGGACCCGCGATTATATCCATCATATCAGTGAAACCAGTAACCGGATGACGCAGGCCATGTACGATATGGTGTGGAGTATTAATCCGCAGAACGATCAGCTGGTGAAAACACTCGAGCGCATGAAACAGTTTGCGCTGGAACAGGAATCCATGCACGATATCAATATTCAGATTGATGCCGATCCGTTTATCGAGGATAAACATTCGGATATGGAACACCGTTATGAATTATTATCTATTTTTAAGGAGGCTGTTGTAAATGCGGTGAAACATTCCGATGCCCGGAATATCCAGGTACAGTTGCGCTTGCGTAAAAAGAAATTGCAATTAGTGATACAGGACGATGGGAAAGGATTTGATACAACAGGCGTTGCTAAGGGCAGGGGTATCCTGGATATGAAACGACGTGCCGCCGCCATCGGTGCCCATCTCGAAATCCTTTCGGAACTGAATACCGGCACGCTGGTGCGGCTGGAGATGAAACTGCGAACCTAACCTTTCACCTCCCTACTTCCCCATCCAGCGTTTGAAGTCCGTTACTTTCTCCCGGCTCACAATCGATTCTTTATCCAGTACAGGAATTAAATTCAGCAGCAGGCGGTTGCCGAAATAATCGTGGATCTGGTCCACACTTTCGATTGAAACATAAAAAGAACGGCTGATCCGGAAATAGCGATCGGGATCCAGCATGGCTTCGAGTTCGTCCATGGTGTAATCGACAATGAACTTGCGGCTATCGCGAGTTTTAAAAAAATTGACACGGCCATCGCTATAGAAATATGCGATCTCCTCTACTTCCACACTAACGAGTTTTTGGCCCTGTTTTACGAGGAACCGTTTACGAAAATCTTTTGGCTGCAGACGTTGCTGCAATTCCTTTACCAGGTTATCCATATTGAGATTTCCGGCAGGTTCCGAGCCTTTCATCAAACGTTTCATCCGATGAAATTTCTCGATGGCGGCTTCAAGGTCTTCCTTTTGAACTGGCTTCAACAGGTAATCCACACTGTTTACCTTAAAGGCTTTGAGGGCATATTCATCGTAGGAAGTGGTGAAAATCACGGTACTGTTTACATCCACCTTATCGAAAATTTCGAAACTTTGTCCGTCTGCGAGTTCTATATCCATCAGGATCAGATCAGGCGCCTGGTTGTCCTGCAACCATTTTACGGATGAACGGATACTGTCGGTAATGCCCACTACTTCGGCCGATGCATCAACTGCCTGCAGGGTTTTTTGCAATTTTTTTACCGCCAGTTCTTCGTCTTCTACTATGAGTACTTTCATATAAATGATATTACGCAAAAATAAGCAGGGGTTTCCGGCAAATGGGGATTCGTACGCACCAGTTGATAAATTCAGTGGATGAATTGTAGCTGTTGGGCTTCCTCCCTTATGGCTGGATCAACGGTACGATTACCGAAAACTCCTTTCCATCATCTCGGATCAGGATTTCTTCCTGTTTCATCAGCCGGTATTTATTGTGAATATTATTGAGTCCTACTTTATTGGAAAAGACCAGGCGATTTTTTCGCTGCAGGTTATTGGTAACAATGAGCTTTTTGCTATTGGTAGTGAGTAACTGGATGGTCAGCGGGCTATCGCGTAAAATCATATTATGTTTAACAGCATTCTCCACCAGGATCTGGAGGGTAAGTGGCGGGATCAGGTAATGCAGGAGTTTTTCATCGATTTTAAGGTCCATATCGAGGCCATCTCCATACCGGGTTTTGAGCAGGTGAAAATAGCTCTGAATGAATTGCAGTTCAACCTCTAGGGTCGTGAGTCCGTCTTCATTGGTGCGCAGCATGTAGCGATACACTTTACTCATTTCATCGAGGAATTTTTCAGCTTTGGAAGGGTCTTCACTGATAAGGCTGGAAAGGGAATTGAGGCTGTTGAATAGAAAATGCGGATTAACCTGGCCTTTGAGGCCTTCGAGCTGGCTTTGCAGATTTTCTCGTTTGAGTTGTTCGGCTTCATCCACAAGTGATCGCCATTTTTCATAAAAAGCAGCGCCTTCGTTGAAGCTGGTGGCGAGGAAATTGCAGGCAAGTCCAATTAATATAGTGGTGAAATACGCGGTATAATTCATGGTAAAACCCAGGAAATTCAGGTAATCGTATCCGAAAAAAAGCATGCTGATACCGGCTATCATGAGCAGGATATAAACCAGCAGACTGATGGCTATGCGTTTGAAGGTCTGACTGTATTTGGGGTATTTATTCAGCAGGATGACGGCAACCATACCGCAGGTAATATATACGAGTAAGATAACCGAGAGGGTGATAAGGGTAGCCAGCAAAAAGCCCGAAACCGACTCGAAATACCGGGAGCCGAAAAGAAAAATATTGGCCACAATGGCGAAGGGAGGCAACAACAAAACAGCGATCCAACGTTCGCTTTTTGAATATTTGAGAAATGCCATGCTATTCAACATCCGGACTTTTTATCAAGATACCAGTTTGCTTCAATTTGACCGTAACTGACAGTACAAAATTGCAGTTTTCGGGATGAATTGGTGATTTTCCGGTATAAGGTGTCAGACACCAGTTAGACAAGTGTCTGACACCTCTCTAACAGCGTTCTAACTCCTGTCTGACACCTTACTGGTTTGGGAACTGTACGTACTCTCAAATATTTTATCGGCATTACCGGCTTCGAAGCCTTCACGGCGATGCTCCCGGCGGAGCTGATCAGCCGGTAAATGCCTGAACTCTGCCAGCACGCCACGTTCGGCAAATTCAACATAGGAACCTGCAATCAACTGGCTCTCCCCACCCGCAAATTCCGCCTGCACTTTGCGCGCCACCGTCGAAGATTGACGCAGGTAGCCATCCGGACTCGCTTTGATCTTACCACCCGAATCATTCAGCACAAATCCATTCCGCTCCAGAAAAGCATTAAAGTCTTCAAGTTTATTAAATGGAGCCGGCAGGTTATGCACACTCACCGTAAAATGATTCAGGTAATAACGATTATAAATCACCCAGGCCGCATATTCCGATTCCTTTCCAAGCTCCAGAAAATCAGCATAAGTTGGTGTTCTCCACAAACCACTGTGCAGGAAACTATCTATTGCCTGCGCATTGTTCAGATCCAAAACATCCACCGGATCACTGGTCACTTCATGAGTATAGGAATGAATGATTGCCTGCGTTGTTGAACTCAGGTCGCCCACCCGCAATTCACTGATAAAAATCCGCGGATATTCCGGTGCCGGTGGCGCATACCAATAGGCATCGAGTTTTTTCTCTTTGAAAAAATAATGATCCCTGCGCTCATACCCAAGGTGGAGAAATATTTTTTCGAGTGATTGAATCCCGAGATGCGGAACCCCCATGGTTCGAAATGCAATATGATCATTCTCGATATCATCTGCTGTAGCAATCAATCCTTCCTTTTTCATTGCCGCGATGATTCCCTGAACATCAGGCACTCTTTCCTGGTACCGGCGCATGAGTCCTCCCAGCACCGCTTCCAAAGCTGTATACTTTTGCATAGTAAAATTTTTATTCATTCACCCGACCGGTGGCACCGGTCGGGTGAACGTTTATTTCGCGGCTTCGTGCTTTGTGTAAAGCGAGCCGTTTTGGGTTTTGATGAAGGCATCAAAGGGGATTTCCTCCTGCTTGATGAAACCCTGTTGCGGCAGGGTGCCATTGGCCACCATCTCCACCACCGCAGCAACGGATGCAGCCGTCGTCCAGCTGATTGCCCTCCACTCCTTGCCATGTATCAAAATGGGATGATAGGCATGATAAAATTCTTCCCTCGCCAATTGCTCGCCCTTCCAGCCTTCCACCACCGCATATACATAAACAACATCTTCGCGAACAGGAGGTTTGGCTTCGGTCAGGATTTGCTCCACCAGTTCCCGCTTCTCTTTCAGGATCAGCTCATACAGCAAAAACCGCATCAGTTTTGCATGTCCCGGATACCGCATGGTTTTATAGTTCAGGGTATCCACTTTACCGGCCAGGGTTTCGCACATGGTTCCCAATCCGCCGGAAGTACTGAAAGCTTCAAATTCCTGTCCCTCAATATTGATCATCTCAATCCCATCCAGCGATGGCACCATTTTATGTTGTCCATTATGAATCACTTCTGCATCATTGATGTATTCATTTATAACACCGGCCGGCGACCAGGTAAAGGAATAGCCCATGAGGCCGTTGGGATACCGGGGAAGCGCCCCCACCCGCAGTTCAACATCGCGCAGCTTGGTAAAACGATTATACAAATCAGCCCCAACAATCCCGATAAATCCGGGTGCCAGTCCGCATTGCGGCGCCATCGCCCCTTTGGAAGTCTTCGCCATTTCGCGAATCGCGGAAGTAGTGGGCACATCTTCCGTCAGGTCAAAATAGTGGATCCCCAGTGCATGGGCCGCCTGCGCAACCGGAAGATTCAGGTTATAAGGCAAACAGGAAACCACGGCATCCATGCCACTTAAAAACGACCTCAACTGGTCGACATCGGTAACAGATCCCGTAGTAACGGAAAAAGGAACTTCCGTAGCCGGTTGTTGACGATCAAATCCGGTTACGGTAAACAAATCGCTCAGTAGGGTTCCAACAAGGGAACCAACCTTACCGAGACCAATAACAGCAACATTCTTCATTAGAAGGAAGTTTAATGTATGAATTAATGGAAATCAGTGAGAACCAATAAAAAAAGGGGAAATACCCAAACGGATAAAAAAACACCCGCCCGGCGGTGCCATCAGGGAATATTGGCACAGGCAGACCGCAGGAAGGCCAGGTAAGCACCGAATATGTTAATGCGTGCATTCATGCCCGTGAAAAACGTACTTTTGATTACGCTGACGAAAATACGGGATTCCTCCAAAAATTTCCCGTTTATTCAAAACTATTTTACTACCTTTGCCCACCTTTAAAAAAGGTACTCATGAGTAGCAGACGGGAATTTGATATTGCTTTTGTGGGATTGAAGCCTGGAATTCATGAATACTCCTACGATATAACCGATCGTTTTTTTGAAGCGTATCAGTCGACTGTATTCTCCAATTGTTCAGCACAGGTTAAATTGTCGCTGGATAAGAAGAATGGATTCATGTTGCTGAAATTTGAAATTGGTGGAAAGGTGAATGTGGCCTGTGATCGTTGTGGAAGTACCAGCTTACCCTGGAATTTGTGGGATGAGTTTAATATTGTGGTAAAGCTGGTAGACAATCCCGATGAGATGAACGCACAGGAAGAAGACCCGGATGTATATTATATAGCCAGAAGCGAAAGCCATTTGCATGTAGCTGATTGGATTTATGAATTTCTACTCCTGAGTCTTCCCATGCAAACCATGTGCGATGCCACTGAAGCCGGCCAACATCCCTATTGCAACCAGGAAGCCCTGGACTTGCTGAAAAAGATGGAAACCGGAACCGGTGCGACGCAGGAAAACGCCAATCCCTTGTGGAAGGGACTGGAAAAATTTAAGGACCTGGATAATTGATTTTTGTATTTATAAATTGTTGAGAGATGCCAAATCCGAAACGCAGACATTCACAGCAACGTAGTGCCAAAAGAAGAACGCATTACAAGGCAGAAGCCGCTACACTCAGCACTGACAGCACTACTGGTGAACTGCATGTACGTCACCGTGCTCATGTGAGTGAAGGAAAATTGTTCTACAAGGGTAAGCTGGTGGCCGAAAAATCGCCCATCAAGAAGTAATTAACCTGTATACAATACGTTAGCTTTGCCGGAGATGAAAATCGGTCTGGACATGATGGGTGGGGACTTTGCACCGTTAGAAGCGGTAAAGGGTCTTCAATTGTATCTGTCTGAGTCGAAATCCCCGGCAAAGCTTTTTTTATTCGGGGATGAAGCTCAGCTCAATCCCCTGTTGGCGGAATATTCCATTCCTGCCGACGCCGTTACCGTGGTGCATACACCGCAGGTAATCGGGATGCACGAACACCCCACCAAAGCCCTGAAAGAAAAACAGCAATCCTCCATCGCCATCGGGTTTGGTTACCTGGGCAAAGGAATGATTGACGCCTTTATCAGTGCCGGTAATACCGGTGCCATGCTGGTAGGTGCGGTTTATTCGCTTAAAGCGATGGAAGGTGTTTTACGTCCCACCATCTCCACTATCATTCCTAAAGAAAACGGCGGAACCGGATTACTGCTGGATGTAGGCCTGAATGCCGATTGCAAACCTGAACACCTGAATCAGTTTGCCTTGCTGGGATCACTTTATGCCAAACATATTCTGGGAATAGAGGCCCCGCGTGTTGGTCTGATCAATATCGGTGAAGAAGAAGGCAAGGGCAATCTTCTGGCTCAGGCCACTTATCCCCTGCTGAAAGAAAATTCCGCTATTCAATTCGTTGGAAATATTGAAGGACGCGATGTTCTGCTCGATAAAGCCGATGTAATGGTATGCGAAGGTTTTACCGGAAATATCATCCTGAAACTGGCCGAATCACTCTACGAGATTACCCACCGCAAATCCATTCACCACGAATATTTCGATCGCTTCAATTTTGAAAACTATGGTGGTACTCCGGTACTGGGCGTAAATAAACCGGTAATTATCGGGCATGGCATCTCCCAGTCCAAAGCTTTCTCCAACATGATTTCCCTCTCTGTAAAAATGATCGAAAGCAAACTGCTGGAAATTATGCAGGATTCGTTCAAAGGCTGATCTAATTCCTCACCAGGTACGCGACACACCCAGACTGAATGAAAAAGAATTGTACGCCTTTATTTTAAGATCATTAACCAGCGCCACATTCAATTCCCATTTTTTGTTTATTTGCGTAATGTATTCAATTCCGATTCCCGTTTTTACTTCATAACCTGTCGCCTGCAATTCTTTTGCAATAATAACAGCCGTGCGGGTTTCCATAAATCCCAATTCCGGATTGGCATGAATGTCTTTAAACAACTCTACCAGATTTGAAGAATCTGCCTGTACAAGTTTATTCACTTCATTTACCCGGGTATGGAGCGCACCGGGTTTAGCCGTCTTTTTTTTCTGCGCGCTGGCCAGTTCCATAACAAAGAAGAACAGAAGAAATAAAAAGATGATTGACTTTCTCATACAATCTACTTAAACAGAACTTCAAGTCAAAATGGTGGGAAGCGGAATCAGAACGACGCAATAATTAAACACAGGGATTTGATAAATTCAACCGAGATTATCTACCTTCAATAAAAGCAAACCACCTCTCAGCGCACCTTTTTCTCGTATGTTATTCAATTATATTTCAGAATATTTCTCTCAACTTAATAAGCCACATTTTTTTATCTGCACGGTATTTACTGCCCTGCTGATAACCGGCAATTATTATTGGGGCTGGGAGAAACAATGGATTTATAATCTGCCCTCGCGGCCGCAAAGAGTACTGGGATTTTATTTTATCTATGGTATGGCATTCACGTTGCCTTATTTATTGTATGGATGGATGAGTACTGGCGCTGCGTTAAGCCTTCCGCCCGCCTTGCGCTGGATGCTGATTTTGGCTCCACTTATTTTTGCGCTCAAATCAGGCATAGGCGGCTGGCAGGAAATGATACAGGCTGCCCGGCCCGGTGTGCAGGGTTACCGGCTTAATGTATTGGTCAACTGGCCCATCCGGTTAGTGGTGACGGTGAGTATACTGATGATTTTATATGCAGTGCTTCGGCAATCCGGATTAATATCAGTGGCCGGAACTTCCGGATTTCTCCCTGACTTTGCCAATGCAATGGGACTTCGCCTCAAAGAAGTAAACTGGACACCTTATTTAATTATGCTGGCCCTTGTAATTCCACTCGTAAGTTTCGCCGCAACACAGGCTGATTTTTTGCAGACCTATCCAAAGATGAAATTATTGCAACTGCAGACCAATCCCGTTCCCAACCTCTGGCAAAAACTTGCTTTTCAACTGGCTTATGGTTCCGATTTTCTCACCATCGAATTATTTTTCCGTGGATTTTTGGTGGTGCTTGCAGCTCGGTTTGTTGGTCCGGCTGCTATACTTCCCATGGCTGTTTTATATTGTTCCATCCATTTTGGAAAGCCTTTACTTGAATGTATATCCTCTTATTTCGGCGGACTGCTGCTCGGCATTTTTGCCTGCTATTCCGGCTCTATCTATGGTGGAATAGTCGTTCATCTCGGACTCGCCTGGATGATGGAATTGGCGGCAACTATCGCGCTGTATTGGAAACGATGAGCTAATTTTACGCAATGGCACCCGATATCAGCAAGGAAATAGAATTTCAAACGGCCCGCAGCGGAGGCAAAGGCGGACAAAACGTCAACAAGGTGGAGACCATGGTGCAGGGGCGATGGTACCCCGCGCAGTCGGTTGGGCTGAAGGAAGACCAACGCACCCTTGTACTGCAGAAACTTACTCATTTGCTGAATACAGATGGCAGTATCTTACTGAAATCACAGGAAGAGCGATCGCAGCTCGGCAATAAAGCAAGAGTAATAAAAAAATTTCAGGAGCTGCTGCAAAAAGCCCTTACCAAAAAGAAATCACGGATCGCAACCCGGGTATCCAAAGCCGCACACGAAAAACGTATTGAGTCAAAAAAACAAACAGGAACGGTAAAGGCTAACCGAAAAAAAATCCGTCCGGGTAGCTGGGAGTAAAATTTACACTATGAGTACTTTATTGAAGGATATCTATTCGGAAGATTTTTATCGTGCTTTTGGCGGTCAGTTGAAAAAAGTGCTTCCCAAATTTTCCCCGGCCAAATTTATCGATCAGATTTTTGCGGAAGAATGGGAGCGGAAGGAATTGAAGGATCGCATGCGGCATACGGCGGATGTTTTACATCTTCATCTGCCTTCCGATTTTCGCCAGGCTGCTCCCCTGCTGGATCAACTTTCCACACAACTCTCCGGTTTCCGGTTTGCAAGTGGTAGTCTGGCTCTGATGTTTCTTCCTGATTATGTGGAACGATACGGGATTGAACACTATGAGGCTGCAGTGCCCTTATTTGAAAAAATCACCCCCATAACCAGTTGCGAATTTGCGGTCCGCCCTTTTCTGATCCGTTACCCCGATTCCATGCTGCTGCAAATGATTCGCTGGTCCTCCCATCCCAATCATCATGTACGGCGATTGGCATCTGAAGGAAGCCGACCCCGGTTGCCCTGGGCGATAGCCTTGCCGGCGTATAAAAAGGATCCCCGCCCTGTACTGCCCTTATTGGAGAACCTGCGGAATGATCCATCCGAATATGTCCGGCGAAGTGTTGCGAATCACCTGAATGATATCGCGAAGGATAATCCCGCGATTGTACTGGAAGTAGCACGTTCCTGGAAAGGGCAATCCGCTGAAACCGATGCCCTGATCAAACATGCCTGCCGAACCCTGCTGAAAAAAGGAGATCCAGGTATTTTGTCCCTACATGGATTGGATGCCCGACAACTGGAGGTAGACAGATTAAAGCACCGTCGCAAGTTGCAGATGGGCGAATCGCTTGATTTTAGTTTTACGGTACTTAATAAAAGTAAAAAGCCGGTATTAGCCCGACTGGAATATGCCTTGTATTTCCTTCGCCAAAATGGACAGTATGGAAAAAAGGTATTCAAGATCAGTGAGAAGACCTTACCGGGTGGTACCGAAATCGAGGTAAGCCGCAGTCATGCCTTTCGCCCCATCACTACCCGTGTTTATTACACCGGCATTCAACGCCTGAGCATCGTCGTCAACGGCCGCGAAACCGCTCCCGTCGATTTCCGGCTGGTGCTCTAACTTCACCCGTCGGGTGAAAACCCTATCTTCGTATTCTTCTCTCCGCGCTATCGCGGTGCGCTTGCGCATCGAGGAAAGTCCGGACAGCACAGGGCAATACACCGGCTAACGGCCGGGGAATGGGCAACCATTCACAGACAGTGCCACAGAAAATAACTACCTCCGCAAGGGGGCAAAGGTGAAAATGTAGGGTAAGAGCCTACAGCGTTCTCCAGCAATGGACAACGGGGGTAAACCTTGTATGCTGAAATGCCATGTATACCGGTGGTCGAGAGCGGCCCGTTCAAGATTGCAGCAATGCACTCACGCCGGAGGGTAGGCAGATAGATCTCGTCAGTAATGACGCGACCAGATAAATGGTAGCGGTCTGTCTTAGTGAAAACGAAGGCAGAAACAGAATCCGGCTTACAGGAGAGAAGATTTTTTACCTCATTTTTCCCTGCCTCCTCCCAAATTCAGAAAATCTTCAGTTTCCCCCCGGAACTTGCAGAATTATGCAAATTCCAATTAAGGTAAATTCTGCCCTAATCAGATATAAACTGGCCCTGCTTCTTGCAGGTTTCGCAGTGGTTGTTTCCATGCTAACCAGAATTGTTTTACTATTCTATTCGGGCGATGCCGCAGGTTTAAATTTTAGCACAACTGCCCAACTGTTTTCAATTGGATTATTGTATGATTTGATAACCGCTTCCTTTGTTATTATTCCCCTTCTCTTACATTTATCAGGTTTGAATGAAAAATACTATTCCGGTAAATGGATCCTGCTTTTACCTGCCATTGGATTAACAGTTCTGCTGGTATTGATTTTTACACAGCTTATACCCGCCGATTTCAATAAAGATCTGAGAAAAGGAGTGATTTTCTATGTCGCCGCACGATTACTGATTTTTCTGCTTCTTGCCTGGGCTGGATTGCGTTTCCGTATCACCTGGAGAAAAGCATTTTTATTGATGGATATAGCTATCCTGTTCTTTATTGTTCTGTTTAATGCAATGGGAGAATTTCTATTCTGGTCTGAATTCTCGAACAGGTATAATTTTATCGCAGTCGATTACCTGATTTATACCAATGAAGTATGGGGAAATATAAAAGAGTCCTATCCCATATACACCCTATTGTCAGTGCTGCTTTCTCTTTCCCTTTTACTAACCTATTTGAGCCGGAAAATTGTAACCAGATCGGTCGAAGAACAACCTGGCCCGGCACCAAAATGGGGATTATTTTTATCCGTCCTTTCCATCCCACTACTTTCTGCCTTCAGTATTTCTGACTCGATGCAGAAATTCAGCAATAACCAATATGCCAATGAGCTGGCAGGAAACGGGCTTTTTGATCTTGTGCAGGCCTTTAAAAACAATGAACTCGATTTTTACAGATTCTACAAAACCATTCCGGATAAAGAGGCATTCGCTATCGTCAGAAAGGCCCTTTCCGGAAAAAACGTAGTGTTGACTGAAGATGAATTCTCTATTGAAAGAACCATCCAATATGAAGAACCGCAGCGCAAGGCAAATATTGTATTAATCAGCGTAGAAAGCTTAAGTGCTGATTTCCTGGGTGAATTCGGAAATACAAAAAACATAACTCCTAATCTTGACTCCATCGCAGAGAAAGGATGGCTATTCACCAACCTGTATGCCTCCGGTACCCGAACCGTACGCGGACTGGAAGCGCTTTCACTTTCCATACCTCCCACACCCGGACAAAGCATCATTAAACGACCCGGCAATGAAAGTATGTTCTCCCTGGGATCTGTTCTGAAAAGCAACGGATACCAAACCTACTATGTGTATGGCGGGGATGCCTATTTTGATAATATGAACTACTTTTTTTCACATAATAATTATACGGTGAAAGACAGGGATGCCATACCTGCATCTGAGATCCATTATGAAAATATATGGGGAGTAGCAGATGAAGATTTGTTTTCCCATACGCTACAATTGCTCGATAGCAGTTCAGGCACTGGTGCTCCTTTTTTTGCTCATGTAATGACCGTATCAAACCATCGTCCTTTTACCTATCCGGATGGCAGAATCGATATTCCATCTTCGAATCATTCCAGAGAAGGAGGTGTTAAATACACCGATTATTCCATCGGCAAATTTTTAAAAGAAGCGGCATCAAAAACCTGGTTCAATAATACCGTTTTTATAGTTGTGGCAGATCATTGTGCCGGTACCGCGGGTAAAATGGAGCTTCCCCTGAATGGATATAAAATACCAATGATCTGGTATGCCCCAAAATGGATCCAGCCTGCCAAAATAAATAAACTGGTTGCTCAAATCGATATAGCCCCATCCATTATGTCCTGGTTGCACCTGAGTTACAACAGTATGTTTTTCGGACAGGATATGTTTGATTCCACTCAAATAAAAGAACGGGCTTTTATCAGCACCTACCAGAAATTGGGCTATTTAAGAAACGATACACTGCATATTCAAATGCCCCTTAGAAAAACAGTTCATTATCTTGAAAAAGATAAAAATGCAACCCAACTTCTTTCGGTTCCAACCGACTCGTTGGAAAAGGAAGCCATTGCTTTTTACCAGGTAGCCAGCTGGATGATTCGAAACAAAAAATTCCATCCCGCATCCAACAATTAATCGTTCCTAAAACTTAATATTATATCCCATTCGAATAACCTGTGTTTCCAGGTAGTCAATGCTTGAATAGGAAAAACCATCCCCCACTATTTCCCTCTTAATCCGCAACGAATTGGCGATGTCGGTTGCATTCACAAACCACTCCCCTTTTCCGCTTTTTGTCTTCTTTTTTAGACCCATGTCAATCGAAAAACGCGCTCGTATTTTACCCTGTGGTATAATATCTGGCGCAAGGTAAATGGCAGACAATTGACTCTCCCAATTGGAAGCCAGTTTAAAAAGGCCATTCAACTTTATATTTCCGGAAAAAATCTGCTGTTGCTCAGCAGAATAAAGACTTTCCTGCGGATACTTGTTTAGAATGGTAAATGCATCGATACGATTATAGTAACCTGTCAGATTTAAACTGAGTGTAGCCCAATCGGCTGTCTTGTGCGAAACCATCAGCTCCATACCGGTATTTGAGCTCCTTCCTGCATTCTGAAATACATTGTAGATTAGCGTATTACCGGGAACAATGGTTCCGATTCTTGCAATTGTTGCCGTTGTTCTTTTGTGAAATAAGGAAGTCAACAGATATCCTTTTGCCCAATCCGATTTATAACTAAACTCCATGGTTTGGGTAAATTGAGGCCTTAATGCAGGATTACCCACTTTAATTATTTCTGCATCGTCATATTTAGGAAATATACGGATATCCACCTCATTGGGCCGATCTACCCGATTGTTATAAAAAACTACCAGCTTATTATGTTCATTTAGTTTATACGCCAATCGCAGATTTGGAAATGGCCTAAAATAGTCATACCCATCACTGGAATAGGTTGGATGATCCGGATTAACCTCATAATTAAGATGTGCATATTCCACCCGCAGACCGGCTTCCATTTCCCAACGATTATTTTCCAGAATATAGTTGCCGTATACAGCCGGAATGGTTTCCTTATAAGTTGCCCATCCGCCCGCATCCACATCCAAAGGAGAATTAATGCCAGGTTGAAACAGCATATTGGTGGGAATCGATCTTCCTCTGAATTTTAAACCAGCTTCCAAACGGCCATATCGCAAAGGTTCAACATAATCAATCGTCAGATCCAACACATGTTCATCCGAAATCAACTTGAAAGAATCCAGTCCTGTATAGGCGGGTAAAATATTGGTAAAAAAATACTTTTCATCTTCCCGATGAAAAGTATAGTTAATTCCGGCATTTAAAATCCTGCCTGGTTCAATGAATTTGTGCTGCCAGCCAGCTGAAGCAGTGGCAGTTGTCTTCAGTTCGTCCTCCAGAAATTGCCAGAGTCTTTTCCGTTCGGTGAGTGATCCGTTAAAAAAGGGTTGATCACCCCGATCAATTATTTTTTCGCTGCTGAAAAGTCCGGAAATGGTAAACGTATTGGATGCATCAACAGTCCAATCCATACCAGATTTTACCGTAACAAGATGGGTGATTCTGTTTCGTTTTAATTGTTGTCTGATGGTATCACCCGTATCATAGATCCGGTCAGAAAATTCATTTTTATTAAGTGTGTGGGTGTACAGATCATCTGCCTGCAGAAACAAATTCACCTTATTCTTTTTGTAATTCAGAGAAAGGGAGGGATTGAATTTCGGGGTTCGCTGGTATTGCGGACGGATATCCGGATAATTGCCTGCCTTGATCCAAAGGGCTCCCAGACCTCCGCTAATTCCAATTTTACCATTAAAGCCTTCTTTCTTTTCCTTTTTGTAAATAATATTGATGATTCCTGCATTTCCATTCGCATCAAATTTCGCAGATGGATTATTGATTATTTCTATCCGTTCAATAGCGGATGCGGGAATATTTTCCAAACTGCTTTGTCCCCCAAATCCAGTTAATGCGGTTTGTTTCCCATCTATTAAAACCATTACCTTATCACTGCCCCTGATAGAAATCTTTCCATCCTGGCTGGTGGTGACTCCTGGAATATTTTTCATAACATCCAAAACTGATCCCCCGGCCTGGCTTAGGTTCTCTGTTACCCCAAACACCTTTTTATCCATGCGAGCTGTTACCGCAGCCTGTTTGCCAACTACGGTTACTCCTGTCAGTGATGCAGCATCTGGAGTCAATTCAATGCTGCCCATCTCGAGAAAATTATTGATTGTGCCAACCACCAGCACCTGCCTTTTGGACAAATAACCGGTATAAGAACAGACCAGAAAATAAGTGCCCGGTTGAATTTTCTCCAGCATAAATCTACCCTGCTCGTTTGAAATGGTGGCGAAAACCACCATACTGTCACTCGACCGCTGCAAAGCCACATTAGCATAGGCCATGACCGAAAATGTGTTTTTATCTTTGATCAGGCCGGAAACAGTGGCCCCATTGGATTGACTTCGCGCAGGAAAATTCACCAATAGCAGGAGAAACAACAAAGCGGAAAACTTCCTCATAAAGAACTATTTATGTGCTTATGTTTTTTATTTGCCCAGTTATACCGGTGCGTCCAATAAGCCGCTTTCATAGACAGTAGTCCAAGTCCGGCACCCATCAGTACGTCACTAATATAATGGCGGTTATTTGCCATCCGCAGTAATCCTACAGAAGAAGCAATTCCATAGGAGGCGTAGGGCATCCAGGGCCATCTGTCTTTGTACTCTTCACTCAGAAAGGTGGCTGCTGCAAATGCCTGTGCCGTATGTCCGGAGGGAAAGGAAGTATAGGCCGACTTATCCGGTCTGAGCTGGCGGGTTGTTTGTTTAAGAAGGGAAACCGTACCAAACATGAACGCTTCACCTTTTACTAAAATAGCCGTTCGATTGGCAAAATCAGTTTTGGAACGAACACCGGCCGCATCTAATCCATATGCTATAAGAATAGGACTAAACTGTAAATAATTATCAATTTTTGTATTAAACCCTGAAAAATGCTCAGTTCTTGCTTCCACAATTTCATTTTTGACGGATTCAGGATTATTATTATTGGTTAACACACCTGAAACAAGGAGAGCAGTTGGATAAGCCAGCTTTTTATGCGTCCAACAGATTTTACGTGGCAGTAAACTACTGTCGTTCTCCTGAGCAGAAACGAGCGAACTTACTGTAAGTAACAGCAAAAGAAATAAACAGGAAAATTTCATATCATTGATTTCTACTGCATAGGTAGGAACCAAATTGGAAGAAAATTTGAATTAAAAGGTGATCGTAAAGAGGTGGAAATTATTGACAAAAGAATAATCCAGCACCCAATTATACCGTTTGCAAATTTGATTAACCAGGGACAAACCCAAACCAGCACCTGGTGAATGATCAGAGGATTTACCAAAACGCTGGAAAACATGCGATCTGTTCAGGGAAACATCGCCTGAATTACTAAAACGAAGCTGGTTCTTCGACAATTCAATAATCAATTTCCCGTTACGGGGTGTATATCGGATAGCATTTGTAAATAAATTATTAAAAATAATTATCAATAAACTATCATTTGCATGGAGTAAAATTTCCGGTTCAATGGATGCCTGAACTTGAATCCCCTTTTCCTGGATGAAATTATCAAAAACAGTGATTTTCTCTTTGAGCAAAGCAGAAATATCAAGCGCCTCAACCTCCAGAAATTGATTGTTCTCAATTTTGGAAAGTAACAGTAAATTTTTGTTGATCCGGGAAACTCTGGAAAGTGCTGACTGCATTTCATCCAACAGCTGGTATTGTAAATCAGTCAGGTCTTTATTCTGCAATAATATATCTATTTTTGACTGAATAATTGCGAGTGGTGTTTGTAACTCATGCGAAGCATTTTCAGCAAACTCCTTTTGCTGTACATAAGCACTCCTGTTCCCTAAAAATAATTTATCCAGGCTTTGATTTAATTCTGTGAATTCAAGTACTTCCGTGCTATTAAAATCTATGGATTCCTGCTTTGTAAGATCAAAATTTCTTATTTTTTCAATACTGTCATAAAAGGGTTTCCATAAGATTCGCGAAACCCGCAGATTAATTAAAACAAACCCAACAAGTTGCAGGATAAAAAATAACAGGGTGAGTGATGTGATAGAGAGAATGATAAGAAAACTGTCTTCTTTTGCAGCTTCAGATGTTAAAACAATATTGTGCTCGCCCAACTCATATGCCCATAATTTTCTGATGATATAATAATATACAGGAATACTGCAGATCAATAAAATGGCTGCAAATAGTGTAAACCGTTTTAATGATATATTCAACAGCTTTTTCATACATCCCATTTATATCCGCTTCCGTACAGGGTTTTAAGGTAGTTACCGGCCCCTGCTTCCTGCAATTTTTTCTTTAGGTTTTTTATGTGCGCATATACAAAATCGTAATTATCAAACATATCGGCAATATCACCTGAAAGATGTTCAGCCAATGCACTTTTGGAGAGCACCCTGTTTTTGTTACTCATCAGATACAAAAGTAAATCATATTCTTTTTTTGTAAGCGGAACCTCGCGCTGCTGTATACTAACTTTTTTCGCCAATAGGTCAACCTTAATTTCCTTTTGCTCCAGCATATTATCACTGCCGAAATTTTTTCTTCTGATAATAGAATAAACTCTTGCAGCTAACTCTGAAAGATGAAAAGGCTTGGCCAGATAATCATCAGCACCCAGTTTAAGTCCTGCTACTTTATCCTCCAGTGAATTCTTAGCAGAAATGATGATTACTCCGTCTTGTTTTTTCTGGTCCTTTATAATTTTTAATAATTTAATTCCGTCCCCACCGGGCAGCATCAGGTCCAATAGAATACAATCGTATTGAAAGCTCTCAATTTTCACAATGGCTTCTGAATAGGAACCTGCAATTTCACATAAATAATCCTCCTGCGATAAAAAATCACTGATGCTTTTTGCGAGCGCTGCTTCATCCTCAATGATCAATATTTTCATGCTTCAAGTTAGGTTAAACCGGCTGTTTTTTCTTCTTCAAACCGGCTGAAAACGCTTAAAGAACCAAACCTTTAGTAAATCCGCAGTTAAGATATACACTACCACAATGGATAACATAGCGCTGAGATTAAGTAATGGAATCGGGCTCAGACCTATTTCAGCTGCAAAAGGCAGATAAGGAAACAGGATCGTGCCCAACAAAGCAAGGGCACTGAATATAAAGAGGTATTTTCCGGGCCTGCTTTTAAAAAAATGCTGGTGCGTTCGGATAATGAACACAATACAAAGTTCAGAAATAACAGACTCTACAAACCACCCGGTCTGAAATTCAGCTTCTTTTACCTTTAAAAAATAGTAAAGTGTGCCGAATGTAATCAGATCGAAAATGGAACTGTGAATCCCAAATACGATCATATACTTTCGAATAAGTTTCAGGTCCCATTTACCGGGGCTCACCAGTTGCTGTTTATCTACATTATCAGTTGATACAGCTAAAAATGGGAAATCCGTCAGAAAATTGGTAAGCAATATTTGCTTAGGAAGCATGGGTAAAAAGGGTAATACAAGGGAGGCTGCTGCCACACTGCACATATTACCAAAAGTTGCACCGGTACTGATGTATAAATATTTTAAGGTATTGGCAAAGGTTTTTCTGCCTTCTTTTATGCCATCTGCCAAAACCGCCAAATCTTTCTCCAAAAGCACGAAATCAGCAGCCTCACGGGCTGCATCAACCGCATTTTCAACTGAAATCCCTACGTCGGCAGCATTTATTGCAGATACGTCATTAATACCATCACCGAGGTAGGCAACCGTATAGGTTTGTTTTAGGGCTATAATTATCCGTTCCTTTTGCTGAGGCTCTACTTCAGCGAAAATATGCGTCTTCCTAACCAACAGTTTTAATGCTTCCGGACTGGTAGTAAAAAGTTCCTTACCAGTCATAATAACCGGCTCCTGAATACCGATTCCCCGGCCAATGGATGCGGCAACATTTCTGCTATCTCCTGTAATGATTTTCAATTCAACGCTAAGCTGTTTTAATTGAGCTATAATTTCAGAAATGCCAGCTTTAACCGGATCCTGCATCAATATAAATCCGCCAAAAATCATGTTTACCTCCAGCTCTTTTGAAATGGTTTCTGTTTGAAAATTTTTATAACTGACGGCGATGGTACGCAAACCATTGGCTCCATGTTCTTGCATTTTTTCCTCCAGGAGCTTTCGATAGGGATCGATATCTACAATACTGTCATCTGCCAGGCGAATAGCAGAACAGATGCGGAAAATTTCTGAACAGGCACCCTTGCTGATAAAAAGCGTTTCGCTTCCAGCAGTAACGGCTATACTTATCCTCTTTCTGATAAAATCATACGGTACTTCACCCATTTTAATAGCAGGAAGAAAATTCAGAGATTCCATGTTTTTGATCGCTTCATCAATCGGATTGGAATAGCCTGATTCCATTGAAGCGTTCCAATAGGCCAACTGTTTTACCCAGGCAGATTCATTTCCCAACCCATCCGTAAAGCCTGCAAGATTGATTTTACCTTCCGTAATCGTTCCGGTTTTATCCGTACATAATAAGTTAACTTCTCCCAGATTCTGTATGGAATTCAATTTTTTTACAATTACTTTTTTCGCCAATAACTTCTTCGCTCCGGCACTCATTGCAATGGTGGTTATCGCAGGTAGTAATTCAGGCGCCATTCCAACTGCAAGTGCCAGTGCAAACAAGGCTGATTCAATTATCCCCTTATGATTCAGTAGGTTGACAAGAAGGATAAACAAAGCCAGGGTAACGGTAATTTTCATCAAAAAGAAACCAAAATCCCTGATACCTTTTTCAAACTTTGTTTCAAATGAGCGAGCCGCACTCTTCGTAAGTTGCCCGTACAGGGTAGACTCTCCGGTTTGAATTACCAATGCTGTTGCATTTCCACTTACAATATTAGTGCCTTCCCAAAGACAATTGGATCGATTGGCGAGTTCTGTCTGCACGGGAAGTACCCCGGGTTCCTTTCTGGTGGGAAAAGACTCTCCGGTTAGGGAAGCTTCATTGGCATATAACTCATCTGATGAAAGCAGCAGACAATCTGCCGGTAGCAGGTCTCCTGCATTTAGTATAAGTATATCACCACTCACTATGTTTGAAGCGATAATTTCCTGTTGTACCCCCTCTCTAAGTACAGTTGATTTAATAGAAATCAGGGACTGCAGCTTTTCTACCACCTTACCGGCATTTCTTTCCTGATAAAAACTAAGAAGTCCGGTTGATACAACAATAAACAATATAATAATCACATCGGATGTATCACCAAGCAATCCGGACAGGATAACCGCTCCGATCAGGAGTAGCATCAACGGACTTTTAAATTGGCTAAGGAAAAGAAAAAAATACTTTTTAAAGGAGCTATTCCGGACAGGATGGAGACCTTTCGCCTGTACAATCCGGTTCACTGCAGCTTGTGTTAATCCATTTGCGGAACTATTCAATACCCCGAACCAATGATTCGTATCATATTCCCAAAAGTTATTTTCATCCTTTGCTGGCATAAAGCCTTTTTTAAGTTGATTTCAAATTCATCGTTGCCAAAGAATATGATTGTCTTCCAATGGAATGGAAACATGTTCATAGGCAGGTATAATTCGCACCGTAAAATCAGTTGCCGGCCGGTTGGTTATAATAGTTGCCTGGTACCATTTTTCCCCAGTACCGTTGAATTCTTCCTGCATACTCGTTTTTTCCGGATCAATACCTGATATCCCTTCCGAATAAATCTCAACAGCAATAAAATCCCTGATCAGTTCATCCAACTGCAGCAACATTCTTACAGAATATCCGGTGGCGGTTGGTTTCATATCAACTCTTGCAATTTGAATGGTTTCCCACTTCTGCTTCAGCAGGGTTGCGATATGAACCATTTTTTTTGCCAGACCTGCATCATTCACGGATCTCTTCCTAAAGTTTGCTGCCATCGGCAGATAATACTTCTCCGTATATTCCCGTACCGTTCTGTTTGCTGAAAACCGGGGTGTAAGTTTGGACATGCTATGCCGCATTTTTTCTACCCATTGTTCCGGAATTTCTTTTTCATTCCGCGTGTAAAACATTGGAATGATCTGTTCTTCCAAAAGGGAATACAATTCATTCGCCTCGTTGGTATCCCATTCCGGATTATTCTTATGTTCCAATGCATCTCCGAGCGCCCATCCAAGGTCCGGTGTATACGCTTCTGCCCACCATCCATCCAGTACAGAAAGATTAAGTCCGCCATTTACCAGCACTTTCATACCACTGGTTCCACAGGCTTCCCAGGGACGACGGGGGGTGTTTACCCATAGATCCACCCCCTGCACCAAATGTTCTGCCAGATGCATATCGTAATCACTCAGAAACAAGACATGGTCGTATAAATTGAATTGCTGAATAAATTCATTCCATTGCCGGATCATTGCATTGCCATTCTCATCAAAGGGAGGGGCTTTTCCGGCCAGTACCAATTGAACCGGTCGTTTTTCATCGGTCAATAACCGGTAAAGCCGTTGGGGGTCTTTCAGCAATAGGTTGGTACGTTTATAGTTTACAAAACGACGGGCAAAGCCCAGCGTAAGCCGGTTATTATCAAGAAGCTCTTTTGCCCGCTCAAGCATTTCAGCTGATTGCCCTGATAGAGTTGCCTGACGTTCGAAGCGTTGTCGCACATAAGTTACAAGGGTCTGCCTCTGCCGGTTCCGGAAGGTCCACAAGGTATCATCCGGTACTGCACAGATATCGGTTTCCGTTGATGAAAGATCTCCTTTCCAGCGAAGTTTACCACAGGCGGTCGTCCAGAGCTCATCGGCTGTTTCCGAATCCCAGCTGGGCATATGAACGCCATTGGTTACCGTACCTACCGGCACTTCTCTGATTGGCCAGCGCGGATAAAGCGAACTGAAAAGATGCCGGCTTACCCTGCCATGCAATTGACTTACACCATTAACTGCACCACTTCCCCTGATTGCAAGAAAAGCCATATTGAAATATTGGTCAGAATCCTTTTCATCCTGCCTGCCCAGCGCCATAAATCGGTTGAAATCACATTTGAGTTCATGCCGTACATACTCACCAAAATATTGCTCCATCAAAGCAGGAGAAAAATAATCAAATCCGGCTTCAACGGCAGTATGGGTGGTAAATAAATTTCCGGCACGGGTTATGGTTAAGGCTGTTTCAAAAGGAAGGCCGGATTCTTTCATGTAATCATTCGCACGTTCCAATACAACAAAAGCAGCATGACCTTCATTAAGGTGGCAGATCTCCGGCCGGATATCCAAGGCCTTCAATAAACGCCAGCCACCTAAACCCAGTACTATCTCCTGTTTGATCCGAAGGTCTGCTCCCCCCCCATATAATTCACTGGTAATACCCCGGTGAATAGGAAGATTGGCAGGGTCATTACTGTCTAGCAGAAAAAGATTAACATTCCCCACCTGCACCTGCCAAACCCTTAGCCAAACCGGATAACCCGGCAATGAAATTTTAATCCGCAGCCATTCTCCATTGTCGAGTCGCAAGGGTGTAATGGGTAGTGAACCCGGGTCATTGTAGGGAAAATAGGCCTGTTGATTGCCTTTGCTGTCTATATCCTGTCTGAAATAACCCTGCTGATACAACAAGCCAATTGCCGTGATGGGCACCCCAAGATCGCTGGCTGCTTTTAACTGATCTCCTGCCACATTTCCAAGTCCACCTACATATATGGGCAATGCTTCACTGAGCATGTATTCCATACTGAAATAAGCCACATTGCTTAGCGAGGATGCAGGAAAATTTTGCTGAAACCAGGTAGTACTTTGTTTATAACTATCCCTGCTTTTTTGAACCTCCTTCATAAGATGCCGGAAGGCAGGATCAGCCAACTGACGTTCCAGTTGATCATGCGAAACTGTTTGTAAAACTACCCAGGGATTTTGAGTAAGCTCCCAAAGAGCCGGGTCTATGCGTTCCCAAAGCTTATCTGCTTCATGGTTCCATGACCATCGCATATCAAGTGCCAGATCTGCAAGCGCATCCACCCCTTCCATCTCCAGGGGTATAAACCCATAGATCTGGTTGGCTCTGATGATTTTTTTATTCATGGCTGCGTAAACGAAGGTAGTGTTTGTCTGTTGCTTCTCTTAATGGATCTTATTCACCCCTTCCATCATATATTTTTTCCGGTATTCCAGCGGACTCAGTCCCACACATTTTTTAAACACATCCCGAAACGCTTTGGAATCGGTATAACCACAATCATACATCACTTCACTCACAGTTTTACGCCCTTTTTCCAGGTTCATTTTTGCGGCTTCCATCCGCACTTTCTGCGTGTATTCGATAATGGAATTTCCGGTGGCCTGGCGAAATCTTCTTTCCAATGTTCGGCGCACCAGGTTATGATCCACCGCCAGCTGATCAATCGTAAATTTATCCCCGATATTATTTTCAATGTATTCCTGCACCTGCAATACGGTTTCGTCCTGGTGTTCTTTTTGTCCGGCAAATAGCTGATAAATCGATTGGTATTTCCGGTCTATATCAATCATAAACAATTTGGAGATCAATACCGCCAAATCACGACCACCATATTTTTCGATCAGATAAACAACGAGGTTGGTAAACGCATAAGCTCCGCCACTGGTGATTATACCCTGCTGATCGGTTATCAATCGTTCTCCTTTCACCTGAACCTGGGGAAACATTTTTTGCAGGTAGGGCGCATGCTGCCAGTGAATGGAACAGTTTCTCCCATTCAACAGGCCGGTTGCTGCCAATAAATATGCGCCAATACAAAGCGATGAAACCACTGCCCCATTTTTATATTGTTCTTTTACAAACTGAATCAGTTCCTGATTTTCCTGTATCACCAGAGACGGATCATTGTGTACGGCAGGTATAATAATCAAATCAGTAACTAAAATTTCGCTCCATAATTTCGTAGGTATTACCTGTGCAGTTCCTGGTTTCGATGAAGTAACCGGCGCAAAGCCAACCAGGTCAATTTCAAATAATGGTTTCCTGCTCTGTTGCTGGTATTGGCCACTGGCAGCTCCAAGAATCTGGAAACTACCCATTATGTTTACTACACTAACATCGCCCTGCGGAATCAGGATAGATACATGTTTCATCTGCGAATCGTTTGTACAAATATAATCGGATACACTGTCGCAATCAACCCATTCAATTGTCGTATTTAAGATTGTTTCCGGTGCGATTAATTAACCAAATTTGAAGTCCTATGGCTAAATCAACACTTCGAACCTGCGAAAAAGGACATCAATATTCCAAAAGCAGTGATTGCCCAACTTGTCCGATTTGCGAAGCGGCTCGCAAACCACTAACTGGTTTTCTGGCCGGCTTAGGTGCACCCGCCAGAAGAGCGCTGGAAGCAGCCGGTATAGATTCGCTCCATGCAGTCAGTACATGGAGTGAAAAAGAATTGCTGCAACTGCACGGCTTCGGTCCTTCCTCCATTCCTAAACTGAAGCAGGTGCTTGAGGCAGCAGGATTAAATTTCAAAAAAGAAGTAACATGACAAAGACCTCTATCGCAACCTTCTTTTCAAGCGGAAATTTTGAAGAAACTTTTCCCTTTCTTGGAGAGAATGCCAGCTGGAATGTAATCGAAGAAAATCAATTCGATGGCAAAGCTGCTATTCTTAAACAATGCCGCGATGTGGCCGCTTATTTCAAAACAGTCACTACCAATTTCAGGGTGCTGCAGGTAATAGAAGGCGAAAACAAAATAGCAGTTTCAGGAACCGCGGAATTCCTGCGCAATGGAAAACGCATTTCGTTTATACATGGTTGTGATATCTACCTTTTTACGGATGACGGCCTCCTGGAATCCATCACGTCCTATTGTATAAAATCAAAATAAACCGATCATGAAAAAACAAACGATGTCTATCTGCCTCTGGTTTGATAACCAGGCAGAAGAAGCCGCCAATCATTATCTATCGATTTTCAAAAATGGTTCCCTTGGAAAAATTTCCCGTTATGGTAATGAGGGAGTTGAGTTTCATAAAAAACCAGCAGGCACGGCCATGGTGGTGGAATTCACCATCAATGAGATGAACTTCCTCGCCCTGAACGGAGGCCCTCAATTCAAATTCAATGAATCGGTTTCGGTGGTGGTGAATTGCGACACCCAGGAAGAAATCGACTACTATTGGCACCAACTTACACAAGAGGGCGAAGAAGGTCCCTGTGGATGGCTGAAAGATAAATACGGTCTCTCCTGGCAAATTGTACCCACCATTTTGGCAACCTATATGTCCGATTCGGATCCTGCCAAAGTACAGCACGTAACCGCCGCTTTTCTTAAAATGAAAAAATTTGATCTCCTACAGCTTCAGCAGGCATTTAATGAAATATAATCAACTCAAAATGAAATATGATACAGTAGGATACTTTGAAATCGAATCTTCCATTCCGGAAAGAGAAGTCAATTTTTATAGTTCCATTTTCGGCTGGACCATCAAAAAAGATGATGACCATTACATGGAATATTATCGAATTGAAACAGGTGGCATACCCGGCGGACTCCTAAAACGTCCAGACCGCGTACCGCCAACTGAAATGGGAATAAATGCATTTGTTTGCTCGATTCAGGTCGAAAACTTTGATGCCACCCAGGATAAAATATTGGCACTGGGAGGCACGATTTCCCTGGCTAAGTTCGCCGTTCCCGGCCGCTGCTGGCAGGGCTATTTCATTGACCCCGACAATAATGTATTCGGCATTTTTGAAGTGGATGTGAATGCACAGTAAAATTTTACCCGCCGGGTGGCACCCGGCGGGTGAAATTCTACCTACAACTTAACTTCCAGAAACTTCGATTCCGCATCACCGCCCTTGGGAATGCGGCCGATCTCTGACCAGCCTCCATTCAATTCCACCAATGCAAAACTGATGGATCCGCTTAATGGACCCAGCGCTGATTTCCGAACAGAAAACTCCACGATATTTTTACCCGCCTGCGGTTTGATAGCAGAAAACTTCATCTCCGCATCAAATGCAAACAAGGGTGTAAATGCCCAATCATTCGGTCCGCCTGAATGTTTATAGCCCGATCCCCAGCCCGGCGTTACACCCGGACCTTCCAACAGAAAATCCATCCCGGATCCCGCAGGATAAGCCCCTACCGAATACCCGGTAGCCGGATTATTATCGGTATTGATAAACATATCAAACAATTCCAGTTTCATATCTGTAGTACCCTCAAACAAAAAATTGATATCCTGCGATGTCGCAAATGCCTTTACCGACCGAAGCGTACCCGGTAAATCATCCGGATTCACATGCAGGTACTCCACATATTCCCAATCCGTAAAATCGCCGTCTATTTTGATATTCGGTCCTATGATCGTAACCGTATCGGTGAAACTATCCGTTTGTCCGCCATTGGTTGCCGTCAGCGTCACCAGAAAATCGCCCTTGGATGAAAACACATGCTGCGGTGATTTCAAGGAAGAACTATCACCCGGACGATCATTGAAATCCCAATGATATTCCGTTGCTCCGGTGGAGAAATTGGTAAAGGTTACCCGAAATCCATCGGCTACATAACTGAAAACTGATTTCAGGTTCCCGTTGTCTTTTTCTTTTTTGCAGGCAGTTGTTGATACCAAAACAAACAAACAGCCCAGTATATAGAAGGATGTATTTTTCATTTTATAACTATTTGAGCATTCAACTTATTGATTCCATTATGATCCTCCAGCCAGCCATTGGTATTGGCCAACCGCACCGCGAATTCAGACCGAGCTTCCAATGAGGCATGCTGATCCGCTATCCGCAGATACAATTCATAAGTGCCCGCAGGCAATCCTGCCAGAGAAACCGTTTCTTTGATCGGCATCGTAACGGTTGGCTTACATAAGCGCAGATCAACCGTCAGTGGTTTATCATAATAAGTTCCCGTTGCAGTATTCTTCAATACCAGCATGGTTTTCTTCTTATAATAAAGCGGCGCATACCCATTGTTGACGATGTTTAAATCCACGGCCAGGTTACCACCCGCCATTGCCTCTTTCGGAAAGAAAGCATCTACTAACCCCAACCGATACCCGAGATTATTCTGAAACTCTTCAAAACATCCGGAATTCTTCCAGGCATTGATAGTAGCAGGGTACCAGTCCAAATTCAGATAAGTCCATTTCAACAGGCGCATCTCCCTACGGCCTTCCGCACAGGTTGGGTCATATCCACCTGTAGGCGGACAGGTTTCTCCACCCGTTGGAACATAGAGTGCTTCATTGCTGATGTATTGTTTTTCCTGCTCCACATTGGTGTAGGTACCATAGTCGGTTCCGCCCGATAAAAAACAATCGTTATGGTGCCCTACGCGCGCTATGTTTTCACTGCTATAAGCCTGGCTGGCAGTTAAGGCGACTGTGCTATTGAAGATCTGCTGCTTGGCTCCCGGCGTACGCACCTGCACCATAATATCCATGGGTAAAACAGACAGCAACTTATTTAACACCGCCCGCTCATTGGCCACTGTTGCCAGTCCATTGCTTGAACTATGCCACTCTCCCCAGGCACCAATAAAACCCGCCTGCACAAAGGAGATGATATCCTTATGATTTTCGAATACCGGTTTCAACTGATCCAGATGACGTTCAATAATCGCCAGGGGCGCATCGGTACCAGCCATGTCATCGGTATAGGCAAAACGAAGAATCATTTTCAACCCGGCATTCCGCGCTGTATTTAAATCACTTTCAATCAGCGATAAAAAACCTGCACTGATATCCTTATCCTTGAATTGATCAAAGTAAATCACGCACAGAATCATCGACACATGCTGACTGCGAAGCAGACTCAACTGTGCGCTTGTTAACGCCACACCATCCGACTTCACACTCATCGTGCGGATGAACCCGCGCTCCGGATTGGCAAATGCCGTATTCGAAAGTTCATACTGAATGCGCTCTTCTTTTGGCTTCGGATCACCATCTGCGCGTTTGCAACACAGAAAGCAGGAAGCCACCAGCACCAACCCTAAAAATATAGATCGATTAGTCCATTTCATGTGAATTCATTTTAGTTTTCAATAGCTGTTATTGGTAGCCCGGATTCTGAATAAATTTCCCCTTGCCTTCACTCACGGCCCGCAGCGAAAAAGGAAATACTACTTTATTCGGATTGGTATAGGTGGATTGCGTTACTTCCTGACAGCGACTCACAAATTTTCCATGCCGAATCAAATCTGCCCGGTACTGTCCATTCTCACACCAGAACTCATGACTTCTTTCCAATAAAATCAGGTCATTAAATGCTTCCTTAGAGGAGTAATCAGCCAGGTCTTTGTCTTCCAGGCCTGCTCTTCTTCTCACCACATTCACCAGCTCCATGGCTTCCGCATTCGGTGCTCCGGCATTGGCAATGGCTTCTGCTTTGGATAACAAAACATCGGGGTAGCGATACATCACAATATCCACGGTGGTTAAACTGGTGGTGCGTGCTGCATCCTCATTAATCTTTAAGGGAATTGGACCGCGATCCAGAATATTACCCGGATTCGCCCGGTTATAGGTAATACCATCGGTACCGGTATATTCAGCAATCAGCATTTTCTTGCGCTGGTCATTCTCTTCAAAGCGATCATAAAACCACCAGGTGCTGGAGATGGTACCCCATCCGCTTTTGGGACCATAATTGGTGGGCAGCACCATCAGCTGCCACTGGTTTTCACTGGTACCGATATAATCACAGGGAATGGCCCAGATCACTTCCTTACTGCTTTTGGCGCCTTCCAGATCCCAGATAGCCGAATAATCCGCATCCAGTGAAAAGGCCCCATAGGCAATCACTTCATCCGCCAATTCCCGTACCCGATTCCAGTTTTTCTCATGCAATTGCAGGCGGATATTAATCATTTTGGCCAGGGCCTTGCTGAATCGGCCATACTCCGCATTTTGCGGAGTCGGTAAATCAGCCGCTGCCGCTTCCAGATCCGCTTCAATAAAAGCCACCATCTCATTGTATTCCATTCTTGCCAGCGGTTCTTCAATCAACGGATTTTTCAATACTTCCACCGGTGCAATTACCAGGGGACCATACAAATCAAACAGCGTGTAGGCCAACAAGCCTCTTGCACACCGAACTTCGGCTATTGCTTTCCGTTTGAGGTCTTCGCTTACGGATGATTGTGAAATCAATTCAATGGTCATCGTCATACGGCTGATCTTATTATAAAAATCATCGTAATAGCGGGTAAAACCTCCGTTATTCGGATTGTAATTATGGAGCGATGCCAGTCCCTGATCTCCATATTTTCCAAACAGAATTTCGGTGGTGGCATCACTGATATACATCACGCCTCTTTCGGAAGTGGTGAAAATTCCATCACCCCAGGAACCGCGTAACGGATGATAACAGGCATTCACCATGGCTTCCAGATCTGATGCTGTTTTTGGAAATATATTCGGATTGATTTCAGAATAATCAAGCGGTTTTAAATCTTTGGTACAACTGCTGAGTCCTACCGCAAAAAAGAGGATAGCTGCACTTATATACTTTATCATTTCTGTACAGTTGATGGATTAAAAATTAAGATTCAGGCCAAAGTTGAAGGTTCGGATATTCGGATAGGCTGCAGTGTAAGAATCCGTTTCAGGATCCACGCCTTTGTATGGAGTAATCACAAACAGGTTCTGCGCATCCACATGCACCTGTACGGAAGAAAATGCTTTACCCAAAAAACGTTTGGGAAGGGTATATCCCAGCGATACGTTCTGCAAACGAACAAACCATGCATCCTGCACAAAGAAATCACCTATGCCATAAGGAGACCAGCCCCAGAAAGAACTCGGATTGGTAGTGGATGGATTCTCCGGCGTCCAGCGATCTTTCACTGAGCGCAGTGCATTGTATCCATTGGAATAAACACCGGCTGCACCAATGCCGTAAGCAAAATGATTCGGGTCTGCAAAACGGCGACCAAACAAGCCATTGAAATCAAAATTCAGGCTCCAGTTTTTGTATTGAATGATATTGGTAATACCGGCCATATAACTGGGATCATTGGTGCCCATCATTCTGGTGTCGGCATCATCAATAATACCATCAGGTGCACCCAGGCGAATAAACCGTCCATTGGCATCCACCATCGGATTTCCATTGGCATCCCGCTGGAAACCATCAATATCCTTGATCTTTATCATGCCGGGTTTCAATTCCGGTTGTCCGGCTGGTGCTTTCTCTCCCACCTGCAAAATGCCATCGGAAACACGGCTGTAAATGGCGCGGATTGGATCAGTAGCATTTTCATATACGGCGGGTTTCCAATCAGGCGCACGTTCCATCCAATTGTCTTTATAGCGGGCCAGGGAGAAACTGGTTCTCCATTGAAAATCTTTGCGCTGGATATTGCGGGTATTGATCGTGATTTCAAAACCTCTGCTTTGTGTTTTTCCCACATTCGCAATGATGGAATTCACTTCATGGTAAGAGTTCAATACTTTGGTGGCCAGCAAATCAGAAATCACATTGCGATACACTTCAATGGAACCATCCACTTTTCCATTTAGAATCGAAAAATCCAAACCCAGGTTGGCACCGGTGGTAGTTTCCCATTTCAGATCCGGATTCTCCAGTCTTGCGAGCGAAACACCAATCAGGCGCACATCGTTTCCGGTTAACCAGGCTGGATAGGCGCCATAGGCAGCGAATGCATTGCTGTTGATGGTGGCATTCCCGGTTTGACCATAACTGAAACGGAATTTCAGTTGAGAAAACGTGCTTTTCAGAAACTGCATAAAGGGTTCTTCCACTACATTCCAGGCGATGGCTGCAGATGGAAAAGTTCCCCATTTATTATTGGCTGCAAATACACTGGCACCATCGGTACGTACCGTAGCAGTAAGATAATAGCGGCCTTTATAATTATAGTTCAACCGGCCGAAATAAGAAGCAATCATATTTTTGGATCCGGCTGAATTGCTGGGCAATTGCACACTTCCTGCACCCAGGTTATTCCATAAAAAAGCATCGGTAATAAAACCGGTAGCCCCTTCACTGTTCATGGCTGTTACAAATTGCTGTTGCGATACACCCCCCAACAGATCAACCGTATGGCCATTTCCAATTTTTCGGTTATAGTTGGCCGTTGCTTCCAATAAATAGGAATTTGATTCTGAATTGGAAATAAAGGCCCTGCCCTGTTCCAATGCACCATGTAAGGTGGTGGTGGGCAGGTAGTTCTGTCTTTTTGAATTGCCGCGATCAATGCCTGCTTTGAGTTTCACCGTGAGCCCGCTGATCGGCATGATATCCACATAGAAATTTCCGAGAAAACGTTCAATGCGGCCACGGTCGCTGATGGTTAAGAGGGAATACGGATTGGGTTGCAAAGCCAGTTGGGGATTCAGCGGATAATTGCCCTGCTCATCAAGGGCGGGAATATGCGGACCCTGTTGAATGGCGGCCCGAATTATACCGGAGTTTTCAAACTGATCGGCTCCCAGTTGTGTGTTGGAATTATCAATTCTGCTGAGGGTCATATTGAAGCCGGTGCGGATGTATTTATTGACATCCTGATCAATATTGGCACGAACGGAATAGCGTTTGAATTCAGAATTTTTAACAATCGCTTTCTGATCATAAAAGTTGCCGGATACCAGGTAACGGGTGGTTTTATTTCCTCCTGATAAAGAGATATTATGCTGCATGGTTTGTCCGTCTCTGGTAACGAGATCAAACCAGTCGGTACCACGTCCCACATTATTGATGGCATTCTGTGTATACAGTTTTCTAAACGGACCATTTACCGGATTGGCTTCTGCTTCGGCCTGGGTTCTGGTTCCGTACGGCATTACATTGTTGTCGAATTGCCATTGTTCCCAGGCGGCTTCATTGCGTACCTGCATCCATTCATTCAGCGGCAATACATCAAAGGGATTATTGTATTTCTGGAGCGAATAGTTACCGGAATATTGCACTTTCAATCCGCCTTCACTTCCTTTTTTAGTGGTGATGAGGATAACGCCATTGGCAGCTCTTGATCCATATATAGAAGTGGCACTTGCATCTTTCAACACTTCAATAGATTCGATATCATTCGGATTGAAGGAATTCAGCACACTTTGTGTACCTGCATTGTAACGGCCGCCGCTTTCTGGTTGAGCCAGATCGGTGATGGGAAATCCATCCACTACAATCAATGGTGCATTGCTGGCATTCACCGAACCTGCACCACGTACCAGGATATCCAGTCCGCCACCGGGCTGCGCACTGTTCTGGCGAATCGTTAAACCGGCTACTTTACCTTTCAGCATATTGCCGATTTCCGGACCGGAAGACAGTACCAGGTCTTTGGTTTTTACGGAAGAAACCGCACCGGTAAGGTCTTTTTTCTTTTGGGTTCCGTAGCCGATTACCACTACTTCTTCGCCCTGTATTTCCTGTGGTTTCAGCGAAATACTGATGGTGGTATTGCCTTGGGAAACCGCCACTTCCTGAGTTTCATAGCCCACAAAAGAGATGATCAGAATGGCACGTTCACCCGGAATATGCAGGTTGAATTCGCCATTGGCATTGGTGGTGGTACCGCCTTCCGAGCCTTTTATTTTAATGGACGCTCCATCAAGGGGTTGGTTGGGATTATCGGCCGAAAGGATGCGCCCTTTGATGTCCATGGGAGGCGGAGCAGGGGGCTCCTCTTCTTTTATGGAGACGGCTTCCGTTTTTGGTGCAATCACGATAAACTTATCGCGAATGGTATAGGAAAGCGTCTGATTTTTGAAGATCAGGTTGAGTGCGTTTTCCACGGAGGTATTACGTACATCGATGTCTACTTTGGAGGCCCGGGCCAATTCAGACTTGCCATAGATCACGCGGTAGCCCGATTGTTTGGTTATTTCCTTCAAAACCAGTTCGAGCCGCGCATTGTTCATCTTCAGTGTTACGGCCTGGGCATAACTGCCCGCATTGGCCTGTACAAGGAAGGCGAAGAATAAAACAACAGTCAGTTTCATACCTAAGCAGATTTTGGGTAGTTGGCGATAAGGGATCAATCGCATAGCTTTGTTTTGATTGGTTAGTTAATAAATAGTCGTCGCAGATTGTTTTTCAGCTACCAGTTTCAGCCGGGAGTGCTTCGAACGCTTCCGGTTTTTTTGTAGCAGTTAATGGTGTCAGTTACATATTGAAGGATTTTTTATGGGGTTTATTTACTTACGGTGATTACTTTATTATTGACGGAAAACTTTACCTGTTTGGTGAGTTCCAGTAATTCCAGCAGTTTCGACACATTTACATTCCGCGGAATCTCCGCTACAAACTGTTCTTCGATTTTGTCTTTATACACCACTTCCACCCCATACCAGCGGGCTACATTGCGCATAATGGTTTCGATATTGGTGCCGTTGAATTGAAAGAGTCCGTTTTTCCAGGCCAGGGTTTCTTCGAGATCGGGATTGGGATTTAGTTGCAGGTTACCCTGGTTGTTTTTGGCTTGCTGGCCGGGTTGCAGGAGGAGGGTGCTGGCGCCGGTGGTTACTTTTACCTTTCCTTCCACGAGGGTTGTTTTTAGCGTTTGTTCATCGCTGTATGTATTTACATTAAAATGGGTGCCCAGCACTTCGATTACCTGATCGGCGGTTTTTACTTTGAAGGGTTGCCTTGGATTTTTGGCCACTTCAAAATAGACTTCACCGGTGATGGTCACATTTCTTTCCTTGCCTGTGAAAGCAGTTGGATAGGTAATGGAGGAAGCTGCATTCAGCCAAATGCCGGTACCGTCTGGCAGAGTGAGCTGGTATTGTCCGCCTACCGGGGTAGACATGGTATTATAGACTACTTTGTCGGTGCTGTTGGCATTTTCATAAGCCAGCTCACCGTTGTTCAGTTTGATGATTTTTGTATTACCCTGATTGGCAATAAGGCCATTGGAAAGCGAATCCAGCACCACTTTGCTGCCATCGCCCAGGGTAAGGGTAGCGTAATTGCCACCGGGTTCAACATCTTCTCTGAGGGGTGTAGTTGCTATTTGTTTTGGTGTGATGGTTGCCTCTTGTTTGGTTGCCAGGTAAATAAGAAAGCCTCCTAAGCCGAGTATAAAAATTGCTGCTATTTTACTCCAATGCTTCCTGAATAATGGAATGTAGCGGAGTTGGTTGGGTGCTTCTTCCTCCCTTGTCTCCTCTTGTATTCTCTGAAAATACATTTCCCCTTCCCCCTCCGACAAGTTCTTCTCCGCTGTATAATCGGCCCATTTCTCCTTCATCCAGTCCTCCAGTGGCGTATCCTTTTCCAATTGGGAAAGCAGTTCATTCAGTTCTGCCGTTTCCAGTTCGGTAATCGATTTTTGGAAGAATTGCTCCAGTAAATAGTTGAGTCGTTGGGTTTGCATATTGGCTTCTTTTCCACCCGCCGGGTAAATGGTATTACCGGACAGATATCAAGTAGACAATCGGACAATAAAAAGGGAGTAGTGAGATGGAAAAAATAATCGGAAGCTTTCGCTTAAAGCAGGTTCAGCCATTTAAACAGACCAACAATCAGCGCACCGGTTAGCCCGGTTTGTTTTTCCAGCAGCAGCCGGATGGACCGAACCGCCTGTGCCACATGTTTTTTAACTGTGAGCGGTGAGATATTGAGCTGGTGGGCAATTTCCCTGGTTTTCATTCCCTGTTCCTGCCGCAGGTGGTAGATTTTCTTTTGCTGCGGAGGCAATTGATTGATGGCTTCCTGTAAGAAGCGATTGGTTTCCCTGTAATTGATGGATTGGGTTACGGGATCGCAGGTATCAGGTGCGGATTCCTTGATTCCGCTGAGGATCGTACGTTCCAGACTGGCTCTTTTAAACCCATTGATGACCTGGTTTTTGGCCAGGGTGAAGAGCCAGGCATCGAAGCTGCGAATTTCCTGCAGGTTTTCACGCTGCTGCCATACTTTAATAAATACGTCCTGCAGAATATCTTCTGCCTGTTGTTTGGATTCAGTTAAACGCAGCGTGTAAAAGAACAGTTTATCGCGATGTAAATCGTACAGGGTGCGGAAAGCGTCCCGATCGCCCTCAGCCAGTTGCTGAAGCAGCAGAAATTCATTTATGGAACGGTCAGGATGCACGCAGTTGGTTTTGTTTTCGCAGCATCCTAAAGTTAACCAAAAAACAATATGCCGCCTCCAACCCACGCAATCGTATGCGTATTTCACCCGGCGGGTGCCACCCGACCGGTGGCACCCGGCGGGTGAAAATTAGTACTGAAAGTAGATTTCGGTGGCACCGTAGCCGTAGCGGGCATCGTATTGGTTGACGAAGGATTTTACGGGTTTGCGGAGGCGCAGGAGCGCATGAATCTCATCGCGCAAACGGCCCGAACCCAAACCATGTATCACGGTCAGCATCGGCTGGTGATGCGCCAGGGCCAGCTCATAGTATTTCTCAAACTCATCCACCTGAAACTGCAGGATCTCCGCATTCGACATACTCTTCCAGCCTTCGGTCAGTTTCTCGATATGCAAATCCACCACCGTTCGTGCCGGAGGCAAGTGCTGCCGGGCCTGCGAAGCGGCATACACTTTATATCCCGCCGCTGCCAGCTTACCCAATTCCATCTTGTCCTCTTCCACAAAATCAGGGTAGTCCTTAAACAGCTGATAGGAAAAGGTCGGCTCACCAGATTGCTGCAATTGCTGAATCCGCAGAAACAATTGTTTCGGCTTCAATTTCAGCGAGGCCTCATAATGCGGCTGCTTTTTCTTATCCGGCGTTACCAGGGTAAAATCAAAATGGAAAGAAGGAGAATCGTTCAGGTTGGCAAAGGGCACATCGTGCAGGTAAAAATCCTGGTGCGCCAAAACCTGGTTTTTCAATTCAAAATCGGGCTCGCCAAAATAATGCAATCCATAGGTAAACCCATACCCGATATCATTCTGGTTGTGGAGATGCACTTTCAAAACCGATACCACTTCATCACCAAATTCATCCTGCTCAAAAACGGGAATAAAGGTGAGCCAAACCCCATTGGGATCGCGTTTGGGAAGCTGTTTGATCTTCTCCTTCGGAACCTGATCAATATAGGTTTTGGGCACCGGTTTTTTCTCCGGTACCAGTTTCTGTTTGGAAAACTGTTTAAAATAAGGATAATCGAGCTGATCGGTGTAAGCGGGAAATTTCACTCCGCGTACATCCACCATCACCATCCGGTCGTTCACGATCTCCACGACTTCCGCATCTTCATTGGTGAGTCGCACCACCACTTTATCGCCCACTTCAAATTTCATGGGGCAAAGATAATCAACTGCCGGCTAACTTACTTTTGCGATAGCCATAGAGGAAATAAATCAGCAAACCCAGGGCCATCCAGCCGAAAAACACCAGCCAGCTCTTGGCCGGGATTTCAATCATCAGGTACAAACAGCAGAGCATGCCCAGCACCGGAATCAGGGAGTATTTGCGAACAAAGGAAAACACCGCAATCAGCCAGGCCACTACCATAAATACCAGGAATAAAATCTCCTGATAACCCTCATTATCCAGGTGACTAACGGCCAGCTGTATGCGATCCCAAAAGAGATAGGTAAACAATACCGTCAGCAGGGGAATTATGTATTGTGCATTGATATAAGGCAGGTTGAATTTGCCGGGTTTATTTGCCATACGGGGCAGGATCAGCACGCCGCCGCAAACCAGCACAAAGGCAAATAAGGTACCGATGGAAGTAAGGTCGGTCATCAGTAGATCATCCACAAACAAGACCGGGATGCCCACTACAAAACCGGTAATGATGGTGGCGAACCAGGGGGTCTGGTATTTCTTATGGATTTTAGCAAAGGATTTGGGCATGAGGCCATCGCGACTCATACTCATCCAGATGCGTGGTTGGCCGATCTGGAAAACCAGCATTACACTGGTAGCTGCCACCACGGCGGAGATGGAAATAAAGGTACCCAGCTTCTCCATATTGATACTGTCGAACACAAAGGCCAGCGGATCGGTAACGCCTTTGAATTGCTCATAGTTCACCAGTCCGGTTATTACCAGGGTGGTAATCACATAAATTACCGTACAGATAATAAGGGAATAAATCATACCCCGCGGCATATCGCGCTGGGGATTGCGGCATTCCTCGGCGGTAGTGGAAATGGCATCAAAGCCGATATAGGCGAAGAAGACGGCCGATACGCCCTTCAGCACCCCACTCATGCCATTGGGCAGGAAGGGGGTCCAGTTACCGGTGAGGTCGTCGGTAAAAATGATCCAGATGCCAATAACGGCAATCAGGAGCAGGACAACAATTTTTAAGCCCACCATAAAATTGGCGGTGTTTTTACTTTCTTTTATGCCGATATAGGCCAGCATGGTAACCAGCACCACAATAATAAAAGCCGGCAGGTTGATGATGAAGGGAATGCCGGCAATGCGGGGTGCGGTGGCATAGATCATATCCTGCACCGGTTTGCCTTCAGCCAGGGCCGCTTCGTAGGCATGTTTGGCGGTTTGGTACCCGATGGTGAGGTGATCGGCCAGTTGCAGACCAAATACATTTTCCAGAATATTCTTAAAATAGGAACTCCAGCTGATGGCCACTACAATATTACCGATACTGTATTCCAGGATCAGGGCCCAGCCGAGGATCCAGGCAATGAGCTCCCCAAAAGTTACATAGGAATAGGTATATGCACTACCGGAAACGGGTACGCGCGAAGCGAATTCGGCATAACAGAGGGCGGTAAAGCCGCAGGTAATAGCGGTGATGAGAAACAGAAAAATCACACCCGGACCGCCACTATATGCAGCCGACCCAATGGTGGAGAAGATGCCGGCGCCAATAACGGCGGCGATGCCCATGAGGGTCAAATCACGTACGCCCAGTACTTTGCGCATGCCGCTGTGGCCATGGTCGTCGGCGAGGCCCTGTTCGTGGTCCTTAATAATTTTCTCAATCGACTTTTTCCGGAAAAAAGAATTCGACATGCAGCGTTCGGTTTTAAGGGGCCAATATAGGGATTTATTGAAGATCAATAATCGCGCTGGATCAGGAAATCGGCCAGTTGTTTGAGTGGTTCTTTTCGTTTACTGAGAACCGCAATAGCATCGAGGTGCTGGAGCGACTGGTTAAGGAACTTGTTTTTGAGTTCCATGGCCCATTGGTCTACCCCGCAATTTTTATAGATGTGGAGTACCCGTTGCACTTTATCAGGGGGATTGGAATGCAGCAATTCGGTCAGTTCCTGCTGGTCTTTACCCGTGGCGGTTTCCAGTGCGCGAATCAGGAGGAAGGTTTTTTTATTGGAGAGGATATCACCTCCGGTTTGTTTGCCGAATTTAGCGGGGTCGCCAAAGCAATCGAGGTAATCGTCCTGTACCTGGAAGGCGATGCCCAGGTTTTTACCGAATTCGTAGATATGGTGGAGATTGCCCTCTCCTGCCCCACCGAGAACGGCGCCGAGTTTGAGGCTGGCAGCCAGCAGTACGGAGGTTTTGAGTTCAATCATTTTCAGGTAGGCATCGAGGGAAACAGTTGCCTGTTTTTCAAAATCCATATCCAGCTGCTGGCCTTCGCAAACTTCTTTGGCGGTGGCGTTGAAGAGGGAAATGATGCGATGAAAATGGCCCGATTTAACCTTATTCAAATAATCATAGGCCACTACCAGCATAACATCACCTGCCAGTAAGGCGGTGGGCTCTCCATATTTGGTATGGACGGTTTCCAAGCCTCTGCGCAGGGGTGCTTTGTCCATGATATCGTCATGGATGAGGGTAAAATTGTGAAAGAGTTCAATGGCAGTAGCCACCTGCCAGGTATCGGGCAGAATTTCGTCAAACAATTCATTGCCCATGAGGCAGCAAACCGGCCGCACACGCTTGCCCCCCAGTTCAAGGAAATATTCCGCCGGGCGATACAAGCTCTCTGGCTGGGCCGGGAAGTGGGCCTGGTTGAAGTAGGTACTGAATTGCGAGGAAAGCTGTTCGAATGATTGCATAGTGCGAATTTGCGAACAGCTAATTTAGGTGATTTGGCGGGAAGAAAGGGAAAATAGTGAATGGTGAATAGTGAATAAGTGAATGGGCGTCAAAAGCCTAATCATATCTTTAAGGCTAAAGTAAAAAGCAAACACCATATAATAAAAATATTCAAGCTCAATGAACCAAACAGAAACTATTAACAGTAATACCGAACAGGCTGTAATAATAAAATTCTACTACCATTCCATTGATCTAAAGGCATTACATGAATTGGAGGACAAATTAGAAGACCACCTCAATCACACAGGCATTGGTGAATTTGATGGAAATGAAATTGATTTGTCCACCAAAAAAGTAACAATCTATATGTACGGCACAAATGCCAGAACAATATTTAATTCTATAGAAGCAATTCTAAATGATACAGATTTTATGAAAAATGCTCAAGTAACGCTTCGTTTTGGGCCTCCGGAAAAAGGTGTAAAAGAAATTCAAATCATATTATAATTGTAAACAGATCGTATACAAAAAACATTTCCATTTAAGCAATACGGTTTCCCGTACAAAATCGAGTCGTGATTTATATAATTTACATTGGTAAAACAGCAGGCTCAAATAATTTAAATAAAACCTGTGAATCAATGCAATTAAAACTCAAAAAAGTAAACATGAAACTTTTGGTACTATTATTTTCATTAGCAATTGCGAACCTGCTAATAGGATGTATGCAGACTAGACATATTACAGAAAAATATATTAAGACAAATATCGAAAAACATAACCAGGGTGAGTTTAGTACCATTAAAACCTATACTATATATAAGGGGTTATCCTATGGCGGCAGCGCTTATCTTGAACTGACAGGCTACAAGTATTCGAACACGAAAGCACTAGTATTAGGGGCAGACAAATATTTTTATGCCCGACAGAAATTTAAAGGGGATCAAACAATGATTGCAAATATCACTTACATTGAGCTTAACATGAGTCAATGCAAGGATATAATAACCAACTACAAAATATTACAAGATAGATTAAAAAGTGAAAGACCAAAAAAGAATGAGGAAATATACCATGATTTTACGGTATCAAATGATTTATTCATAAGCTTTAGAAAATCCTCCGGATACATGAACGTTAGCTATATTGATTTTTGGATAAGTGGTGAAAAATACCGCATTTCAACGGCAACCATCATTAGTAAACTGAATAAATTCATGGCCTACTAAAAAAAGTGCGCAGATTTAATTTATAATTCCTAGCTCTAATAAACGATCATTTTTTGACTAAATTCGACACAGTAAAATTTGAATAAAAAAATTGGTAGTGAAAAAAATTGAAGTTGTTGCAGCAATAATTAAACATGGCAATGAAATACTATGTACTCAAAGGCCCGAAAACAAATTGCAGTATATATCTAAAAAATTCGAATTCCCAGGCGGTAAGATTGAAGCTGGTGAAACAAAAGAAGAAGCATTAATTCGAGAGCTTTCCGAGGAGCTAAATCTAACGACAGTCATCAATTCCCCTTTCATAACAGTAGTTCATGAATACCCAGATTTTGAAATTACTATGCACAGTTTTATCTGTGAAGTAGATTCCAAAAACATCACCCTAACTGAACATATCGATTCAAAATGGATGACATTGGAAAACATTGAAAGTTTGGATTGGGCAGCAGCTGATATACCCATTGTAAATAAACTAATTTCCAATGGATAATTTAAATGATGTTTTTAATCAAAGTCTACAAACTGGATTTGTAAATAAATCGATAATTTCAGACGCAGTATATCAACCGGAACTTTTAGTCAATCAAATTCAACCTCCCAAAAAAATCCTCTCAATCCTACTTCAAGAATTCGAAAAATGCAGTGAGTTTTATATTACAGTTGCATTTGTTACAACAAGCGGTGTTGCCACAATTATTAATAAAATTAAGGAGCTAGAAAATAGAGGAATAAACGGTAAAATACTTGTTTCGCAATATCTGAATTTCACAGAACCAGAAGCTCTTAAAAGACTACTTCAATTCAAAAATATTGACTTGAGAATTGCCACCACTGGAAATGCGCATTCTAAAGGGTATATTTTCAAGCATAAAAATCATTATAACCTAATTGTTGGCAGTAGTAATCTGACAGCCAATGCTATCACCACAAATAAGGAATGGAACATAAAAGTATCTGCACTAAGTCATAGTGGTCTGGTCGAAAAAGTGTTGAATGAATTTAATGCTGATTTCGAAAATGCAACTATTGTATCGAAAGAATACATAAATTCTTATGAAAAATTATATCAACAACAATTTTTATTAAGTGCAAATAATCAGGAAAATGACCAACAATTAATTTCAGGATTAGCAGTACCCAACAGAATGCAATCTGAAGCATTACAGAATTTGCAAAACCTTCGCGCTGGTAATAAAAATAAATCCTTAATTATTTCGGCGACAGGAACAGGAAAAACCTATCTATCTGCATTTGATGCCAAAGCATTCAATCCTTCCAAGTTGTTGTTTGTTGTGCATAGACTAACCATTGCCAAAAGTGCGCTGAAAACATTCAAAAAAGTATTCGGAAATGGAAAATCAATGGGTCTATATTCAGGAAACCAACTTGAGTCTGATTGTGACTTTCTTTTTTCAACGATTCAAACGATCTCAAAACCAGAGCATCTACAGCAATTTGAAAAAGAGCATTTTGATTATATAATAATTGATGAAACACATAGATCAGCAGCAAATTCATATTCAAGATTAATCGAATACTTCAAACCCAAATTTTTATTGGGAATGACAGCTACACCTGAAAGAGCTGACGGAGAAAACATCTTCGAAATTTTTGATTATAACATTGCTTATGAAATTCGTTTAAATAAAGCGATGGAAGAGGATATGTTAAGCCCTTTCCATTATTATGGGGTAACAGATTTAATAGTAAATAATAAAGTTGTTGACAACAAAACAGACTTTAATCATCTAGTTTCTTCTGAACGTGCTGAGAGGATTATTGAACAATCAAAGTTCTATGGAAGCGATAATGGAATAATTAGAGGGCTAATATTTTGCTCAAGAAACGATGAAGCCTTGGAACTATCCAGACTGCTAAACTTAAAAGGATATAAAACAGTTGCTCTTAATGGAGCTAGTTCCGAGCAGGAAAGATCAAACGCAATAGAATTATTAGAAACAGACGATTTATCAAAAAAAATAGATTACATACTTACAGTTGATATATTCAATGAAGGAATTGACATTCCAAGGATCAACCAAATTATTATGCTTCGTCCCACCGAATCTGCTATAATTTTCATTCAGCAACTAGGCAGGGGCCTTAGAAAAGCGGACGGTAAGCACTATTTGACTTTAATTGACTTTATCGGTAATTATGATAAAAACTATTTAATACCCATTGCATTATATGGTGATACTTCTTACAATAAAGATTCTCTTCGGAAACTACTAACAGATGGAAGCAGAATGCTTCCAGGTTCATCAACTATTAATTTTGACGAAATCACAAAAGAGAGAATTTTTCAGTCCATCGATGTAGCTAATATGCAATTATTTGCAGACCTTAAAAATGATTATAACCTTCTCAAATTTAAAACAGGAAAAATACCAATGATGATGGATTTCATAGAACATGGCTCCAGAGATCCTTTTTTGTACGTTGAACACTCAAAATCCTATTTTAACTTTGTTAATAGAGTCGAAAATTATAAAACAATATCCTTATCCAATAAAGAGATAAAATTACTTGAACTGTTTTCCAAAGAAATAAACAATTCTAAAAGAGTAGAAGAAAGCATTATTCTTAAAGAATTGATAGACCAAGGTCAACTATCTATTAATACTATCAAAGAACAAATAAATTCTGAATTCAACTACATTGTTTCAAATCAAACAATTCAATCCTGTATTCGCAATTTAAATTTTGAATTCATCCGGGAAAATAAAAACAATAAATTGGTTCCAGTCAAAGAGATAATAGGTCATGATATAATAGCTATAAATGGTAATAATTTTGAGTTTTCTGAAACATTTAAGTCCTTATTAGACCACTCTGATTTCAAAAAATATTTACTAGACTCAGTTAATTACTCTATTTACCAATTTAAGGATCATTTTATACCAGAAAACTGGAGCAATGGTTTTATTCTTTATAAAAAGTATTCAAGGAAGGATGTATTTAGGATTCTGAATGTAAACGAAAATCCTGTAGCACAAAATGTTGGTGGATACTTAGTTAGTCCGGATAATAGTCATTGTCCAATTTTTGTCAATTATCATAAAGAAGAGCATATTTCTGAATCCACCAAATATGAAGACGAATTCTTAAATACTAAAGAATTTGTATGGATGTCAAAGTCAAATCGCAGAATTTCGAGTAGTGACGTACAATCAATATTAGGAAAGAAAGGACCAGTTCGTTTGCCACTGTTTATTAAAAAAAATAATGATGAAGGAACTGAATTTTATTATATGGGAGAACTAACACCTAATCATGCGTATGTTGAGGAAACAACAATGAACAATAACAGTGGAGGGCAAGTTCCAGTGGTGAAAATTCGATTCAACATTTCTCCTCTTGTTTCTGATTCAATTTACAACTACCTGAATGATACAGGCGTTCTTCATCGCGACATCACAAAGCATACAAACAAGAATGAAATGCCACTTGAATCAAAACGTATAGAAACTCCCAAAACCATTCGTCTTTATAATTTCTATGCTGCTGCCGGAACATTTAGTGAAATACAGTCTGACATTCAATACACTGAAATTGAGGCACCAAATAAAAATATTGAAACCAAGAATTATTTTGCTTGTAAAATAGTTGGAGAATCAATGAATCGAGTTATTCCAAATGGATCGATCTGTTTATTTAAATTGTATTCCGGAGGAAGTAGAGAAGGGAAAATTTTACTGATAGAAAACCATGATTTCCAGGATGAAGATTTCAATTCCGCATTTACAATTAAAACATACTCCAGCGAGAAAATTGTTACTAGCGAAGGATGGCAGCACAAAAAAATCAGCTTAAGACCTAATTCTTATGACAACTCCTATAAAGAAATAATTATCACTGAGGAAAATGCAAAAAACATGAAAATTATTGGTGAATTTATATCTATAATTAGTTAAGATGATTTTATTTTTTTTCTTCCGTTTTCCCAAACAACGCCTCCAACAAATCACATGGCTTCACATAAATGGCGTTTGCTATCAGGTATAATTCTTCCGCTCTTAAGTGACTACGCTCATGCAATGTGAGCTCGTTCATCCTGGCTCGGGATAAACCAGTTTTCCTGGCTACCTCCGATTTATTAACAGATTTCTGAGCTAGATATTCTCCCAATTTCGTCATACCTATTTCGGTTATTCTATAATAGTTAATAGAATAAATATAAATTATTGTAGAAATTCCTTCGCGCGATTTGGAATTATGTTGGTATTTAAATAAATTGTGTAGGTTATTCTATACAATTCAATATAATTTCTACAAATCGTTTACCCTTTTAAATCCCCCCAACCATGAAACCCTTTTCCCTATATCACCCCAACCGCGATAACTTTATCTCTATACAGCAAGTGCTGGTGGATTGCATCATAAAATCTGCCAATCCCGATAAAATCTTCCTGCTGGGTGTTACCAATCACCAGCGGAAATCAGAAAGCATATTTATCCCCTCCGCTCCCACTGCCAATCGCATTGCAGCTTGTATCCTGCTTGTTTTAGTTCGCCATCCCGCCAATAAAGAACTCTATGAATGGCAGGATAAAATTGAAGCCAATGCCAGGGCCATCCTGCCGGTTACGTCCATCGTGCTGACATCCGGCAAATTTGAAGAATGGTGGAAAGCCGGCCATCGCTTTGCCTGCAGGGTGGTTGAATCGGCCGAGCTCCTCTATGATTCTGGAACCAGTCCACTCCCTGTTCCGGAGCCCGGTACCCCCGCAAGCACGGCAATGCAGCAGGATCGCCTCCTTGCAGACGGATTGGCAAGGGCGAACGAGTTTCTGGCCGGCTCTGAACTTTACCGGATCCGGAAACAGCATTCCATGGCCGCCTTCATGCTGCACCAGGCTGCCGAACAGGCCCTCTCTACCCTGCTGGAAACAGGTACAGGTTTTACTGCCAATACCCATAACCTGGAACGATTACTCCGCTATGCCAGTCTCACCAGCCACCGCCTGCCCGATCTCTTCCCTCAAGATACCGATCAGGAAAAGCGGCTCTTCCAGCTCCTGCAAAGAGCCTATATCGAACCCCGCTATAAAGCCGACTACAAAATCAGCCAGCATGACCTGCTGCTACTGACAGAAAGAGTGGAAGAATTACTGGAAATCCTGCAATCCAGGAATAAACCTTGTGCCAACCATGTGTTATCCTTGTGCCGTGCTACTGATTTTCAATAGGTTAGTACATAGTTGGTACATGGATAACACATGGATTAGACATGGATAAAGCAAGGATAAGCAAAATGCTAATATATTTAGTATTTTTGACCCCTATGCCCTGGTATTTTATTTCCTACACATCCGGAGCCGGCAAAAAGATCAAAGGCTTTAAAGAGTTCCATATCCGGAATGTGGATGATGCATTTTCCTTTTTCAAAGACAAGGCGAAGCTGGCCGATCCGGACCATACCCGGTTCAATTGTGTGATGATCAGTACGAAATCAGAGGACTGGCAGGAATGGAACCGGAACCGGTATAAATCAAGGTATGGGTAAGGCTCTAATTTTGCCTAATTTTACTCCTCTACTTTAAATTTTGGCGTAACATGATTCATAAATTAGCCATATCAAATTACAAATCCGTAAAGGAGCTTACAATAACTCCGAAACGTGTGAATATATTTATTGGTGAGCACAATACTGGTAAAAGCAATATTCTGGAAGCGTTAACCTGGTTTTCTGCTAATGCATTGCAGCAAACAACTTTTCATGAACTGTTTCGTTTCAAAAATGTAAGTAACTTTTTCTTTGATTCAAATGGCAATAATTCAATCGAAATTAATACTGATGAAATAAGCTGCCGTATTCGATATGCACGAAACAATAATGGAGCCTTACTAAACTTTTTTGAAGGAGTTATATATCCTACTGGGCTATTCAATAATAATGTTGATGAACTCTTTCATTCACGAAATAACCAGGAAGTCTGCACCTTTCAGTTATCATTTAAAGAGAATACGATTGAAAATGTGAAAATGACACCACCAACCAATTTTCGTACCTACCAGTTCAAAAGATTGGAACGGTTTGAAAATGGATACCTCCCCTTTCTGAGCCCTCCCTTTGGAGAAAACATCCCAATTTTATTACAATCGAATTCGATTTGGAAACAAATGGTTTCGGAGTTTATAAGAAGTAAAGGATTCCGCCTGGTAATCAAACCAACTGAAAATGAAATAGAGATAGCAAAGGATGTAAATGAGGAGTTGTATAGTTTTCCTTACCAGACGATTTCAGAAACCATGCAACGATATATATTTTTATTACTTGCTGTGGAAACAAACGAAAACTCAATAATGGTGCTGGATGAACCTGAAGCAAATATGTTTCCTTTTTTCGTTAAAGAATTTGCCGAACGAATAGAATTGAACCAATCCAATCAGTATTTCATTTCAACCCACAATCCTTATCTACTGGGTTCATTACTTGAAAAAACTAAAAAGGAAGATATTGCCGTATTTGTAACTAAAATGAACGATTTTAAAACCACTGCAAAACCATGTAATGAGGAACAGATTCAAGAATTGATTTCATCAGAAGGCGGGGCATTTTTCAGTCTTAATAACATTATGGATTAAAGACTATGGCTAAGAGAATTGTTTTGGAATGCAATGCTGATGAAACCCTGATGCGAACATTAGGTATAACAAGGAAGGAGATTCAACCAAAATACCTATCAAACTTTTATATTGCTGAAGAGCAGTATGGAATTCGGGTACTCAAACACCCAAATTCACACCAAACAGTGTTAGTCATCTGCCCCATGCTGGAGGGGTGGATAGTAGAACGATGCCGTAATGCGCACATTCGACCAGAACAATATAGTCTTCCTTCCACCGCAGTGAGTTGCATAAAGTCATCAACAACAGACTATCCCAATTTTCAGAACTCCTGAAAGCCATGCTCGCATCAAAAGAGCCAGGAATTCTGTATTTATCCCAGCTTATAAGGAAATAGTTACTTTATTAGCTGCAGCACGAAACTGGAAAATGGCTATACATATCTCCAGTCCATACAATTCATTTGCATTAAATTTACCGGTTTTTACAGTTCTCCCCGCATCTTATCTTTACCCCCATGAAAATTGTTGAAGATTTTTATTCCTCCGATTATTCTCCTAAACTTCCGCCCAGCCTGAAGCTGGAACTGGAAGAACTTGAAACGCAGGCTTTTGAATACAACCAGCCGGTTGTACATCAGCTTAAATCAATGATGGAGGCGCACCCGGAATTTCCAGAACCGGGCTGCCTGCTGGTTGCGATCTATGACCTTCAGGGAAAGAAAAAACAGTCGCTCGAGCTGCTCCATTACCTGAACCAAACATTTAAAAATACGCCTGCAGTACTAACCACACTGGGCGAATACCTTATTGCCAGTGAAGACTATGATGAAATGGAGCAACTGGCTGATTTTGCGCTTTCATTTGAACAACAATTTCCAGATAGGGAATTGGTAGCCATCGAAGAATGGCTGCCCTATGAGCTGGTTAGTGCAGAATGGCTGATCCTGAACGATGAAATAATGCAGGGCATTGATCGCGTAAAAAAGATTGCTGAAACACTGCAACTGATGCCTGGGAAATGGCAGGATTATACGGTGCTGATCGAACTGATAGAAGAATATATTGATCCGGATGAATACGATCCTTCCACCCATGAGTTACTTCAATTCCTGTATCGAAAATCACTGGGTGAACCATCCTATTCCGACTATGCATTTATTCACCCGGAACTATCTCTTCTGCAAAGAGCCTTATTTCCTACAGATATTCCTGCGGTAATGAATCTATTGAAACTGCCGCGGGTTAGTCTACTGGCAGATCTTCGGCTGGCATTACAGGATATGTATCAGAATGATTTATATTACCGGCAGTTCTCTCCGCAAGAAATTCAACCGGATCTTCCAATTGCGTGTTTTCTGTTACTGGCTGAGCTGGAGGAACCTGATGCATTAAAAGACTGGCTTTATTTTCTTCATCAACCAAAAGCATTTATTGAATTCTGGATGGAGGATTTACTGCTTGAACTTGGTCATTGGATAAGTTGGAAACTGGGCCGCCATTCATTATCCGAGATAGAAGCAGCCTTACGCGATACCTATGAGAATAACTGGTCTGCCGTTACGCTGGCAACCGGCCTCATCATCACCTATTTTCATGAAGAAGATAAAAAGCAAGAAATTCAAGCCATCATGGAACGCACCTGCCATTATATTATCCAGTCAAAACCTGATGAGTGGAAACAAGATCTGCTGGCCACCCTGCTCCAATTTGGAATAGCAATAGATTCAACCCTATTCACCCCAATAGTGCAGGAGGCTTATGAAAAAAACCGGATGAACAACTGGCTCTATGGCAGTACGCCAGAAAAATTCATAGCAGATTCAACCTATTGGTCTGAGCCGGAAAAAGCTGTTGAATACAAACAATCACTGCTTTCGCTGGAAAAAATAGTTGAATGGTTGTTGAACTGAAAACTAATAGGGGCATTTTTCAATCCTGATAATATTATAAAAAAAAGTGCGGCATTCTATAGCCACAATAAAAAAACCACTCATTACTATTGTTGAAGTTGATTCAGCCATACGGGATTTGAGGATACAATAATCCAATCCGGCTTTACCTGGATCCACCAGAAATTGCGCCGGGAGTAACAATTTTTTTTAACTTACCAGATTTCGTCAACAAACCTAACTCGGTTAATAATGCCCTCGCAGCATTCGTAGAATTTGTTACTTCACGGTTTTGCTTGCGAAGTTCCTTCAGAAATATTTGATTGTCTTTTGAATTCATATTGTACTACTCAAAAATTTATAAAATCATTTCCGCTATTTGCTAAGAAGAGAAACACAATTTACAAGTAATTCGGACTGATCTTTTCTGTGATTGCTTCACTTTGAAAGTCTCTCCTAACCGTCGTACTTGTGCTAAAGCCTGCGTATAAGATATTTCCGGCTGTTGCGCAAGTATCTGTTGCCCCTCCAAAATAACTCTGGTATCATCCTTATCCATTTAATGTAAAGTTACTAATATTTAAAATGTGCTTATCCCTCCCCTACACCTCCAAATTTTTGAATCACAACTATAAAAGGAAATTACAAGAATAAGATTTTAATATGGGCCGGGGTCCACCAAATGTACCATTGCAATGGAGACTCCATAAATCAATCCACCCCAAAATATGAGAATTATATTAGCAGCATTTTAATGATTGATTTGTGGTCTTAATTCAACTTTTTCTATAATTACATTAAATACAAAGCTGAAATAAATATCCTTATGCTATATATACGAATATTCCATCAAATAAAAAAGGGTATTTTTCACGATAAACAATAACAGCAATTTATTAATTTCATTGTATCAAAATAGAACAACCGGAAACATTATTCCGTCTCCTTATTAAAACATTAGATAGAGAAAATTTACGGTTTTCTTTGGTTTGGTATATATATAATTGTGCTTAGACCAACTAAAAATAATAACTAAACTTACAAGCTATATTTATTCTTTAACGCTTGATGTTAGAGTAAATGTAATTTTCAATTTCTTATAACATTTTTTAAGTCGTTTGTATAATAACAAATCATCTCTATTATTCATTGTAAACAAAAGATTCCAAATAATCAATTTGTAGGTATTTATAATTTTCCACAATACATCATTAGTAAATAGATAAACCAATTTTATTGAAAATAAACGAATAACCTATTTCAAATTTCTCATAATAGACTAATCATAAAATTCTGAATTCATTAATATAACTCATATTTTTTTTCAAGAAAACCATGTTTAAAATTAAACAAATGAGAATACTTAAAAGTATATTTGGAATTCTATTATTTTTTTTATTATCAAAAATATGCCAAAGCCAATCTCTTAGTAATACTGTAATCTGGGATGATAAAAAAATATGTGTTTGCTGGATTAACCCAACAGTAAATGATGTCAATGAACGAAATTGGGTTCAAAGAGCAATATCAAAAACATGGCAAGCAGCATCATTGCTGGAATTTACAGGATGGTCAGAATGCAAAACCTTTGATTCAACAAAAGAAAACGGAATAAGGATTCTTATTGCTGATAGGAATCCAGAAGTTAGTAAAATTGGTAAAGATTTATCATATGATTCAATTGGCATGATCCTAAACTTCAAATTTTCCGATGGCGTTTATTTGCCGATAATAACTAGCAGATATCAAAGAGTTGTAGACTATGAAAAACAAAATATAAAAAGCACCAAAAGAATTTATCCTGACGAAACAAATAGAAGATTATTTATTGAAGCTACTGCAGTTCATGAGTTTGGACATGCTTTGGGATTTTCACATGAACAAAACAAATGCAATTACGGTACAGACTGTAAATACCCAGAGAAAATTCCAGATACTAAAACAATAATATCTGCAACATGCAACGAAAGATCCGTAATGAATTATTGCAATGACGTATATCTAAATGAAGGATATTTAAGTTTTATGGACATAAAACTATTACAACAATATTATGGAATCGCAGATAAAACAAAAAATATTCCGCCTATAAAAATTCATGTTAATCATATTAAATTATTTAAGTTAAATAAAAATATAAATCAACAACAATCTCAAAGAACTGGAGATTATAAAATAATAAATAAAAAACGAAGTATAAACATATCGTTAACAGGTGATAATAAATTATTAAACGAAATCGAAAAAGTAGAATATTTTTTTCATCGAAACACTTTCTCTCCTATTACTATTGAATCAGACAAAACAAATAATTTTAAGATTCGACTTAACAAAGTTTGGGGAAACTTTACTTGCGAAGCAAAAATATATTTTAAAAATAAAGATCCCGATATGATTTCAACTTATGTAGCTGTTGTTCCTGGTGTATATAAAAGAAAACGGCTGAATTTAATTTTTTTTCCAGACCCTTCAGTAAAAGGAGGCTTTCAATAATCACCTTAAAAAACCAAAACTAATAATATGTACAAATTATCAATAAGATTAAAATTAGTATTAATAATTAATCTTTTTTTCATAGCAGTTTCACAGAGCCAAACTATTAAATTCAAAGAATCACAAATTGAATATTATTCTTATGAAGCTCGAATTGAAATGGCAAATGCATCTGGAGCTCCATTTTCTCCAATTAAAACTATAGTTATAGATGATGTAAATGTTGCCAATGATCTTGAAAATTATGTTGGAAGATTGATACGTATTTCAAAAGATAGCCAAGGCAATGAATCTATTGATTTCTTAATGAAAATTATTTATGACATTGATACTGTTACTTTGATTACTCCATCAAGACCAACAACCGATTTTAAACATATTTCAAAAGAACGTATAGGTGAATTGAGTTTTTGGGGTATTACAGGAGGCCTTGAAAACAAAGATTTATATGAATACAAATCTACTACTGCAGTTATTGGGCGGATCCTTGATAAACAAATAGATAAAAATAAAATACCGGAATATGCAAAATGCCAAGGTCAAACAACATGCGAATATTATTATTTAAACTCCGCTGCAGTTCAAACCTGTTCAATTATGATGTTACGTACAAAAAGTAGGAATATCAAAATTAAAAACATTCCCGTTCCAGCTGCACTAGTTTCTTTAAATGGAGAATATTATTCTGGAGATCGGAATGAAGAAAGGAATACAAGGAATTATGTGTTTTGTTCACTTTTAAGAGTTTCACTATAAAGTTATTAGTTACTCACATCATGCTGCGCTGATTAGCCAAAATTAGATGTGTCATAGATTGATAATAAATACTATGACACATCTTTTTAATTAAAAATATCTCATTCTTCATAAATAATTTTGACACCATTTAGTACTTTAAATTTTTCGATATATAACGAATCCACTTTAATTTGTTTATAGGCTTTTTAGCTAGCAATAAATATTATATCATTAAAGACTACGGTTTCAATTAAAACAGAGCCAATGCATTATTGATAGCTGAAAAACTTGACCTAATAAGACGATTCGAGCAATCTCTGATTAATAGCAAATAATTGGTTGTACATTTAGCTCATCATTTTGATCCAGTCCGCAAATGAAATTCCGTATTTTATTCGATACTGATAATAAACCTGTTCCAGATTTATCGCATCCAGTTGCAGCGTAGTAAATTCATCGCCGTTTTCATTATCTACCCAGGTATGATAAACAATCTGAAATGGTTCCTGCCGGTAATAAAAAACGCGTAGCTGCTTTTGCAATTTTACTTGCCCTTCCGGTTTAATTAGTTTCATACAGTAATCTGATAGACATTAAAAGGTTTTTGCCATTTCAACTACTTCCTCATGGCTTAAGACTTCTCCTCTTTGAATTTCTCCCACTTCTTCCTCGAGTTCCTTATTATATTGCTCTTTACTTACCCGCATAAAATCATCCATCCTGTTTTTCGAAAAATTATGCGAATAGCTCTGTGATATCTTATCATTTGGTGAAATTGCCATACTGATAATTTGATTCAAATTTACCCTATTTTAATATTTATAAAGAATCCTTTCTATTAACCGAGGGGACTGAATTTAAACAACCTTGTTGTGCTTAAACTTAACGACGCTAATAGTGGTAATTCTAATTAATTGGATGTTATCATAATTGTTACGATTAAAAAGGCAATAAAGAACAGAAAACATCCAACATTACCTCGCGTTTCAGAATTGCCGGTTGAGCCCGTTGTTTGAACACCATGACATTCGGGACATGTAATATTCTTCCAGACTAATGTCCTACCTGTGCCGTGGCAAAAAACGCAATTCGGCGTTTGGCCCCAACAGGTTGGACATCTGTCTTCAACTTGTGTATAAATTGTACCGCTGCCATTGCATTTCCAACAATTTGACATACCAGCAGACTTTGTTTATTATTTAATTAATTAAATGACCAATTAAATATCGCCTCTAACCAAAATTTTTATAAGAAATGCTTCGCCACATGAGTCACAGCAACCAGGACTCAACGATTTAGTATTATCAATTTAATTATTCCTGAAAACTTTTGAGTAAGGGAAACCGTATTTTAATGGAAATACGGGAAAAATACCCCCCCTATTGATATTGCCAATTTATCCTGTGTCTGGTAGGGGACAAAAAAATGCCCGACCAGATGGTCGGGCATTGGACAGTTGGCTTTTAGGTTAACCTTTGACGGTAACCTGGCTTACTGCGCTGGCAACGGCACCAGCTACGCCGAGATATCCGGCGATGGTGGTGACGATTGCAGGTAGCGCAACGGGTGTGGCCAATAAAGCGGCACTGACGGCGGCCAACGCTAGTCCGATATTCCGCAACTTCAAAAAGAAGCTGGGTGTTTCGGCATTGGCGCGGCCTATGATGGAGAGCCTGTCGATTTCCTGTTGTTTCATTAATAATTGAATTTTACGTGTGAAAAATCGGCTGGCAGTTTGCCAATCTCCAGCCATACCGGTTGTTCATGGGTAACGGATTTAAAAACGAGGCGCATCAATATACTGAATGCCCGGACTGAACCTTTTCCCATTCCAGGAGCCGTTAAGTCAGATACAGGCGCAATGCAGCCTTTGAGCTCTTTAGCTGCATTGTTGGCCCGGTGAATCAAAATCAGCGTTCTGTCGGGAACACCTTTCACCATCAGGTGAGACTGGTGTTTTTCGCTGTATCGTTCCAACAACTGATAACGACCTTCCGGAATACAGGATACCATTCGTTGGTTCTGCAACCAGGGTAATTCAATTGTATAACACAGTATCTTGTTTTCATGCCACAGGATACCGTTGGTTCCTAGCGGGTGGTAATGCCGTTGTAATAGGAGTTCCATAATCAGATGGTTTTTTCCAACATGGTTCTGTTCTTTGGCAGGTCTTCTGCTGTCACCCGAATGATGGTGCCAGCAAGCGCCTCATTGGGCTGGGTAACTGTATATACGAAATCGAGTCCATTGGCATCCGGAACTGCAGCACCCTGTTCCAATACTGAACCATCTGGTGCCAGGATGAATACCTGCACAGCGGCAACAAAGAAATCATCTGTTGCACGTACGGTAATTGTATCCCCGACATTTCCAGCATAGGACTCCGTATCAAGATTGGACAATTCCGGTGCCATATATGCATCGGAAAATGCCACGTTAAAGGCAGATTGTCCAGGACGAGCAACCGCCAGATAATCCAGCTTAAGTGCGGGATCTTTGATAGCTGCTTTTCCATAAACAACCGACTGCTTAAATCTTAATTTCACCGCTTCCTGTTCAGGTGTATCCACCCTGTTAGGGTTGCGACTTGGGCGGTTAGCCAAATAAGTACGATCGCCGCTTGTGCGCAAGACAAGCTGTTTGCCAAGCGTACCGCTAAAGCCTCGTACCAGGATATTGTTTTTATTTTTTGCCATTTTGTGTTTTTTTATAGGGTTGAATTAAATGATGGTGGCCTCATGGTGGCCTCATGGCGGCCTCATGCCGGCCTCACGGTGTACTCAGGACCTCTTCCAGGTCAGATAAAATCCGGAGTGGCGGTACAGGGCTGTTCCTCCCATACATCCAAACAGCTGCCTCCAGAGCTGTAATCAGAACCTGAACCAGGTTTTATAACAGGATATCCAGTTGTTTTAAAAAATTTTTATAAAAGCTATAACCGATCGGGATCTCCAAATCATCGAGAAACACATGTTTTCGTTCGACATGGCTGATTCGGCTAATGGGAATAATAAACTTTCGGTGCACTCTCAAAAACCCATGTGGGTAAAGAATACTTTCCAATTTTATAATTGGAGTATGAACCAGGTAGTTTTTAGAAGTTGTTTTAATCTGCCGGTATTCTCTCGTTGCTTCAACCAGAACAATATCTTCCGGCTTAATCCGAATGATTCTATTCTGAGAACTAATGAAAATATCCTTGCGCATATCTAAAACTAAAAAAGACTCCAGAATTTTATATACCGTTAAAACACCCATTTTTAGCCAGGCAATTTGAATATTTGGGTAACTCTGTTGCCAGGGTTATCCTCCGCACTAACAATTATACTACAACCATCAATTGCCGGGTTTTCAATTTCTACTGTATAAACCCATTTAACCATGTCATATACAGGAAGTGCATAACTATCTTCAATTAAAAAGCCATTTTTATCCACGATGGCAACCTCAACCAAGATTACCATGGAATCGTCGTAAACAGTAATGGGAATCTCATCATACTGCTGACCGGTGTATTTTTTCCAGCCTACTTTAACTATAACAGGTTCATATAAACTATCCAATAAGGCGCATTCAAAGAGTGTAAGACCGGGTTTTTCCAGTGCCCGATAGAAGTCTTTCAGATATTCTTCCGTCATTGCATACTTTGCATAACGCATTCTGTCAACAAAACGGGGGTGATGGAATTTGCTTTTTGGTGCTTTAATTCTGTTCATAGAAATAGTTTTATTGGAACTGTATCAAGTATAAATAAAAGCACCTGTAATTTCCAAACGGAATACCGCGAGTAATAATAAGATTACCCTGAACAAATAAATTAAGCAGTTGAATGAAAATTTGAAGGAACAATAAAACACAAATCCTCTACTCTACCATTCAGTTAACAGGAATGGAAGCAGTATCTCTTGGATAAGAAGCTTAACCTGATTGGATAGTTTTTATTGCTTGTGTTGCTTTCGCCATTGGCTTGGAGATAAGCCGTAACACTTTTTAAAAGCTTTCAGGAAACCCGGCAAATGAGCATAACCTGCCTGTCTGTATAATTGATTAATCGGAAGAACTGTAGTTTCTAATTGCTGCCGGGCCCATTCCAGGCGCATATACACTTGCTGATCAAAGGGACTTATGCCATAATGCTTCTTGTACCCTTTTTTAAGGCTGCTTTCACTTAAACCGATGCGTTCTGCCAGTTCTGTCAAAGTAAATTTAGTGTCCATTCCAGCGGCTAAAATCAAATCATGCACCGCTTTAATTGGTTCCGGAATACCAGTGTACTTATCATCTGAAACAGCCTGCTCCACTGCCAAAAAATGGTAAAAAAATGCGTCCGCAATTATTTTTTCGTAGTATAGACCCCTTAAAATATCGTTATATTCATTAGAGAAAAACTCTTCGAGCAGCAGTTGAATGGAAGGAGGAATGGGTTGAACACAATTAAAATTCTGCGCATGATTTAACCCATCCCAAGCCCTGTTATCGTAGGAGCTGATTAATAATACCACTGCCTTTTGTCCTTCAAAAAGCTTAAGTGCATCAGGTGTTTCTGTAGTATAGATGTATTGGCCCGCTTGCAAATGCTCAGCATACCCAGTACCTGCACCCAAAACAGCATTGCCTTTCAAAACAAAAAACAGATTGCTATTGGATATTGGAAACTCCAATTTTAATTCAACTGTTTTATTAAAATCAAATTCTATATAGGAAATTGTAAATGAATCATTTACATACTGTTGGAGAAAAATAGCACCCAAAAATACAGGCGCTGCATAAAAGGTAGTACCACGAATACGGAAACCCGTAAAAGAATCAGGTTCGTTCCTGGAAAAATGAATCTGACCAATTCCTCTATGTGAAAATATGCCCTGCAAAAGTAGATAAGGTTGCCAAAAAATAACCAAAATGGTCAAATAAATGAAGTAAGGTAGCAAGAAGATTAAATTTTTATTATTTTATCTGGTAAACCTTAGCCGAGATGCCGCAGTTGATCGACACCAAATTATCCTGTAAACTGGAGATATCCAATACACTGCCTGCCGGTTTTCCGGGATGCCGGATTACCGAGCATCCTATTTGCACTTATTGGTTTCCGCAAGGTTACCTTACCATGCAGGAAATTCAATCAGACAATTTTATATTCAGCTATAATATCCTATATACCCAACGCCCTTTTCCTTACAATAGCCAACTTGACCCAGCCTATGAAGCAATTCTATTTTGTTTGAATGGCAGCACCTCTCTTACCTTAACGAATGGTCTTGAATATGCTATTGCTGCCAATCAATGGATAAAAGTAAGCAGTGCAAAAGGCATTTCACTGAATAATGGAACTGAACCATTTGTTGAACTTGTATTTCTGCAATTCAAGGGTGACCTATTGAATGAAATGCAGGAATTATTTCCATTATTAAACAATCACATCCCAAACGAGTTCTTTGATAAAACTCATTTTACTCCATTAGATTCAAGAGAATATATTCAACAAATATTAAACTGCAAATACGAATCTGAACTTAGAAAACACTTTATTGATAATCGGGTGGAGGATATTGTATTCAATATCCTGGTTAGTGTAAATGGAGAAAACCCCATCAAGGAAATTAATCAGGAAGATTATGAAAAAATTATGCTGGCTGAGCGCCTTTTGTCGGAAGATTTAATAAAGCAGCGAACACTGAAATCGCTGGCAGAAGAAATTGGGATGGGACTAACCAAATTCAAGCAATTGTTTAAACAAGTATATACATTTACGCCACCAGATTACCAAAAGAAAATTAGATTAGCAAAAGCCATTTCCTATCTGACAGAAGGTTATTCTGTAAAAGAATCAGCTTACAAATCGGGCTGGCGACCAGCAGTTTTCATAGAGGCATTCAAAGAAGTGTACAACACTACACCAGGAAAATATATACGTGAAAATCGACACAGATCAAAATGACGAATTCAACAATAGTTGCGGCTATTACAAGTATTATTCAGCAAAAAAACGGAAATAAAATGAAAGAGATTTATATCCTGTTGCAACGGCAGGAAAATTGCTGAAAACCTGTATAAAAGAGTAAGCATAATTTTTAAAATTTTGTTTATGAAATTGTATCAATTGGGCTTTGCGCTCTTGCTGACTGGCGGCATCCTTGCTTTTACACCGGCAAAAGAAAAGCCATTAAATCAAACCTTCAGGTACATTGGCCCAAGTGTTAACCCTCAATATCACATACCCGGTAATTGGGAACCTAGTGATTTAACGCCTTGTCCAACCGAGGGAACAATTAAGTGTCTTGTTACACCCAATTCCAGTTCTATTACAGATGAATTTGAATTGGCGGATGAAATCTTAGCAAATGGTTTCGCAAATATTACTACAAACGATACCAAATCTTAAAAAAAAGCTGCCGATATAATCGGCAGCTTTTTTTTAACGTGGATTTTGAACAATCCTCGAAATAGCAATTACATCCTCTGGAATTGCCAGAGCATATCGCAAATCATTTGGCAGAAGTAATACTTCCATATCATTAACAATCCGCTTCAAAATTATTCCAGCCCCTAATACATTCAGCCGTTTAATATCCATGAAACGAAGACCACGCATTAGTAGCTCTTTTCTTCTTTCCATTAAAATATCAGCAATTAGTTGTTGCGTTGTAGAAAATAAATAGGGTGAAAACTGATCTGTTTTAATCCTATGCTTTAACAGTAAATTCAGCCCTTCAACTGCTTCCGTTGATCTATTTAAACGAGCCGCAGCTTCAATTTTCATCAATAGAACTTCTGCAGCTGTTATTCCCGCAAAGTTATAGCCGTTATTGTACGAACCTTTAAAAGTAAATTGATTACCCAATCGAATAAAGAAAGCAGGCTTGCGAATATCATGCAAAGAATAGCTAGCTACCAAATTGGTATCGATAAAAGAGTATTGTTGATTCGTTAACTCAAGAAGAGATGCATATTCAAAGATCACTTCTTTATTAAAATTTTGAAATGGTTTTACAACTGAAGTATCAACCTCTAATTGATTATTAAAGTCCAGTAAATCTGACCGCAGGCTCCAAGCCATTTCTGCGTACTTATAACAGCTGTCATATTGATTCATTGAAAGAAAAACTCTGGCCAGAAGCGCAATAGCTGCCGGTTTTGACGGCCGAAATACATGCATTGGAAGAGTAGGCAATAAATCAATTGCTTTACGTGTATCTAGTATTATTTGCTGATAGGTTTGCTCCAAATCAGAACGCCCAACTTCCTCATTAAAATTGGTGCCCGTTCTCAGGGGTAGCCCTAATTTGGAGGAAGCCGACGTCTTTTCATAGGCAAGGGCCCATGTCCAGGCTGCCTGTAAATAATGATGTGCCCGAATAAAATAAGCCTGCCCTTTAATATTTCCATACTCCAGTCCACCCTGCTTAAATTTTTCCACCTCCTCCAATACGGTGTTTGCGCGGAAAATATTATCATAGCAATAGGACCACTCATTACCAGTTAATCCATACGTTGTAAAAATATTTTCAGGTGCCCATTGATACATATTCCGATTCTCTTCAGAAATTTGATTCCAGAAATCAGGATTTAAATAAAAATTGTCCGAAGAAGACTCCATTGCCCCTATCCCAAACTTACTTACATATAGGTTTCTATCTAAAATGGCCTGGCAATCTTCCAATGAATTGATGGCGCTTAATTTTTCATCCGGCTTTTCATTCAAAAATTTAGAGCAGGATAAAAGAAATAAAGAAAGAATAAATAATATAATGTATTTCATAGTCAATTCGTTTAACGGTTTACACGTATGCCCAGCGTATAACTACGGGCAGGTCTGATATCCTGAAAATCAGGATCCACATCAAAATTTGTTTTCTTCCAAACCATACCCAGGTTGGTAGCTATTGCAAAAATCTCCATGGATGAAAACATCTTATTTTTTCGAATATTCGGGCTATAATTGAGATTTACCAGTTGTAACCGGATATTATCTGCTCTGGACACTAACACTTCAGATCGCTGGTAAAAAGCATCCTGTCGGGTATTACCCGGATAGGTAAAAGCAGGCACAAATGTGTTCAATTCATCTCCCGGTTTTTGCCAACGCAGGGCAAAATCGGAATGACCAATATTTTGATTAAACAATTGGGCGTAATTCAGTGATTTTTTCCTGTAATAGTAATTGAATCGATATAAGAGGGTAGCCGCTATAGAAAACCGGCCAACATGAATCGTATTGGTTAAGGAGCCATAGGTTTGGGGAACATCCGGCCCGTGAAACCTTAATTGATCCACCGGATACCGGGCATTTGTAATTGCACTGTGATTATCAGAAACCTTCCCATCCAAATAGCCCAGCGGTTTACCGGTTTCCGGATCCAGCCCAGCCCACCGATACGAATAAATAGCGTTTAGAGGTCGTTCTAAAATTCCACCAACACCTGCTTCATTTACCAGTGTATTGGAACTACGCGGGTTATAAAATTCTTTCAGTTTATCTTTCGCAATGTTTACAAGAAGAGAGCTAGTCCATCTAAAATTAATCGTCTTTATATTTATAGAATTGATTGAAAAATCCATTCCTTTTGTAAGCAGCCGACCGGCATTTCTTACAATAGTTGGGCGGTTTATGCCTGCACTGTAGTCTATTGGAACCTGAACCAATAAATCTTTAGAATTCTTATTGAAATATTCAATACTACCGGTAATTCGATCATTTTTCGACCGGAAACTAAGCCCAATATTGGTTTGCCCAACTTTTTCCCATCTTAAATCAGGATTCGCAAAGCGACTAAAATCAGCTTCTGGTGTACCCAAAAATTGATTGGTAGAGACATAGCGAATCGTTGTAACACCAGCCTGTGATGGATCAATATTACCAGAATACCCGTAAGTAAGGTTCAGCCTCAGGAAGGGAAGCAAATCAAGCTTGTAAAAATTTTCGCGACTCAATTCCCATCCCAGGCCGCCAGACCATAGTGGATTCCATTTGTTATTGGTATTCACCCCAAAAAGATTGGACGCATCCTGCCTGGCACTGGCCGTTAAAAAGTATTTATTGCGGAAGCTATAGCCCAGGTTGGTATAAGCAGAAATAAAGCGATTACTAAACCGATCTATAACCCGACCGTCCTGAATAAACCCTGAAAAACCTGTAACAAAATTTGGCCATGCACTGGCTAAATCGATGTTGGTGTATCCAAGATTGTTTGAATTGAAACCATATAACCTGTTCCCATCCAGGGCTGTACGAATTTGCCGAAGTTCAGTCCCCGCAATCCAGTTAAAAGAAGAGCTGCCAACTTCTTTGGAATAATTCAATTGCAACCTGCCGGAATGATGATACAGGGAAGTAGATCGTTTGTCCAAAATGCCACCAACCGGCACTTTGTAAACCACCTGCCCGGTAGCATAATTTAGCTGAGTAAAATTATTGATATAATCTCTGGCATAGAAACTTTGCTGGTCATACTCCGTTTGATTATCACCCAGCTGGTATTCGAACCGGTATTTAAAATCAATATTTAATCCGGGTAAAATATCATAGCGAAGGCCCAGGTTCAATAAAATGGAATTGGTGAGATTCCTGTTTTTTACCAACTGGTGATCATTAAGTGCATAATACTGCCAATCCAACAGCTTGCCCCCTCCTACTGTATCGAGGTAAGAAAAGCGATGCATCCTGCGGACCGGAATGGGGTTACCATGATCATCTGCAAAACGTGTATAGGGCTCTAATTGACCACCTGATGCAGTTATAGAATTGAAAGCCGGATTACCGTTACCGGTTTGAATATTGAAATAATTCATACCGGTGGAAAGGGTAAGGCGTTTACCCAACAGAAAATTATTCACCAGATTCATGGTAATACGACGGTAGGGCTGGTCTAATTCTGATTTGTTATAATCAAAACCTGTTGAAAAAAGCCAGTTCATTTGCTTACTGCCACCCGACATACTGATGGAATATTGCTGGTTAAAAGCGGGTTTATAAAAATAGTTTCTGTACTCATCCCGTATATCCCGGCGACGAAGTGCATCAATTTGAGCCGCGGAGTCTGCAGCTGAGATTAACCCATTTCTACGTTTAAATAAGATCTCATAGGCTTGCGAAAATGCCGGTTTACTGATGGAAGCGGTATCAGCAAATCGAAACCTCCGGCTAAAGAGGAAAAGCTCCGTATCTACAAAGTCGGAAGAGGAAATCAGTGGTATAGTAGAGAGATCAGGCTCTTCCATCATTGTGAGGTTAGCCGCGAAATTCAGCTTGGTTTCCTGGTTGAATTTTGCTTTTTTGGTGTTAATTACTATGACGCCGTTGCCTGCCCTTGCGCCCCAGATAGAGGAAGCTGCTGCATCCTTTAAAACTGTAATGGATTCAATATCATTTGGATTAATATTGTTGATATCACCTTCATAGGGGAAATTATCCAATACAACCAGGGGATCACGGGATGCCTGGATACTACTTAAACCCCGAATGGTGATATCCAATCGTTTTGTAGTAGCATTGGTTCGTTTAGAATCAAATAGTATCCCATTAGTGATGCCCCGCATGCGTTCCAGAATATTGGGGCCAGCCTGTTTATTTAACTGGGTACTGTTGAGCTGTGTAAAGGAACCTGTAGCCCGTTCACCAGGTAAAACTTCGTACCCCGTATTAAGATTTACCACCACATCTTCCAATTCACTGGGCCTGGGCTGAAGTCGGATAATCCAATCGGTTTGATCCGACACCCTGAGTTCTTTTCTTTCGTATCCTATGTTGGTAATAATGAGGACGGTTGCTTTATCTGGAATAGTTATGGCAAACCGCCCATCCTTATCAGTGCTTACCATTTCTCCGCTGGCCTTGATTTGTATAGTGGCGCCATTAAGTGGCTGGCCCTTTTCATCAAGCACTGAGCCACTTATTTCAATAGGTAGGGATGGAGAGGGAAGATTTGGGCCAGCCTGCTTCTCCTTAATTATTACATATCGATTAGCAATTTGGAACTGAAGGGGTTGATTGGCCAAAGCCATTTCCAGCACCTCCTGTAGCGATTGTTGTTTTACCTCAATAGTTACTGGCTTTGCATTTTTAATGGTTTCTTCGGTATATATAAAGCGATAACCGGTTTGTTTGCGCAACTCTGAAAAAAAGCTTGTCAGAGAGGCATTTTCCATTTTTAGGGACAGAGATTGCCCATAACCGTGGGCGAAACCATTCAATACAGAGAATAAGGTTAAAACAATGGTTAACCGCATACATTTAGCGTTTATATTAAATGCTGGGGTGCAGGAAATGGCATGGCCATGAAGTATGAATTTCATACCTTTAGTTAGTTTGGTTAATTAATAAAATCCTTCCGGGGATTCAATCAGCAAGATTGTACAGTTAATTGGCCTTATTTCAGCCGCTTCGTCCGCAATACGAAGCGGTTTTTTTAGCCTCTTTCTTTAAGCATAGGCAAAATGGTTTTACGGTTTAACAATGATTTTACTGTCTTTATATTCGAAACTTACCTTACCCGTCATTTGTAACAAATCCAGCAGACCTGCTGCTGGCAAGTTTCTTTCAATACTGGCCGTAAACCGGTCGTTTATTTTTGTTTCGTATTGAATATCCACATTGTACCATCGTTTCACTTCCTCCATAATTTCTTCAATGGAAGCATTTGAAAATTCAAACCAGCCATTTTTCCAGGCAAGTACCTGTTCTTCATTTGGTTTTGTAATATTTAATTTATTGTTCTGAATAGTTACCATTTCACCCGGAATCAGCTTTTTTACAACAACCGGGTTATTGGAGGAAGAAAGTGTAATCGCCCCCTCCTGTAGAAATACTTTTGGTAGCTGATCAAAGGCATTTAGATTAACATTGAATCGGGTACCCAGTACTTCTACCTGAAGCGCATTGGAACGTACAATAAATTTTCTCAAGGGGTCTTTTTTAACATCAAAAAACAGCTCACCAGTAACCATGACCACCCGCTCCTGCTTGTTCATTCCAGACTGAAATTGAATGCTGCTTTCCGCGTTCAACCATACCAGAGAACCATCCGGTAACTGCACTTGATATTGAGCCCCCCTGGGGACGCTGATGGTATGCATTTCTGCATTGCCGGAACCGGGTTTATACCGGATGAAATGATTGTTTGTATCAAGCTCAAAGTCAGCCCTTGCAAGTATTTGTTCTGGAAGTTGATCAAGTGCGTACACAGCGCCGTCCTGCGTGGAAAAAGTAGCTTTTTGTTCAGCAGGTAACAAACTAGCCAGTTGGGTAGTGGCATCATTTGAGACAACCGGAACCTCTTTATTATTGATCCAATAGAGCATAACTGCTATTATAAGAATAGCAGCCGCAGCAAGTGGAGCTAGCCATTTACGGATTGATTTAACGGGGGTGACTGGCTGATGAAACTGTAGTTTTTCACGAATTTTTTCAATTGCCAGGGAGCTGTTGTAAGTATGTCGTTCTTCCAGGCCTTGTTGTTGAAATTTTGGATCAATCAATTCCAGGAAAGTATCTTCATTGGCTTCCTTTTCACAGATCCAAACATCAAGTTCATCTCTTTCTTTTTCTGAAAGTGTATTGCGTACATAGCCTGCAATTAAGTAGGCTATGCGTTGTGCTTTATCCAATGGCGGATGCTCATCTCCGTTATTTCCAAAATGCATGATTGGTCATTTAATCAGACAGTCAGGTACTATAAGGTACTCAATAATTTTTGAAAGACTGGGTCTGTACCTTATATAAGAGAGCAACGCATGAAAAAGACTAAAAACGATATAAATAAATTTGCCTGAAAGGATTTTTTCAGGTAATTCAAACCAATTTTCTTCTGAGTTTTGATGGTAGAAACGGAAAGGTTGAGCTCTACAGCTATTTCATTTACAGACAGGCCATCAATATATAGTTTGGCGAGAATTTTAGAGCATTGGGGTGGAAGCGATTCAATTTGTTGGTGGAGGGATTCCATCAGCTCGGTATGAATCATGGCATTTAATATATGATCCTCCGTTGGCTGGGAAGCAAAAGTCCATTCCTGGTGGAGGGCTTCTCTTTTTTGTTTTTGCTGGAGCCATTGAATGCAGCTGTTTCGAATAGCAGTATAGCAGTAGCGCTTGAGTTCTGTGGGGTTGGCTAGTTTCTGGCGATGTTTCCAAACGGAGAAGAAAGCTTCCGAAACCAGGCTTTCGCTTTCAGCACGATCTTTTATTAGGTGATTGGCGAACTGACACAAGGATGGATACCAGGATTTGAAGAAGAAGGTAAAGCCCCTCTCCTCGCCATTTTGAAAGGATTCCCAAGTGTTGTATATGTAAGTTCCGTCCAAACAAATTCATTTTACACCATAAATCTAATCATTATTTCATTTGGTACACATATTTGAACCTATTGAAATATCAAAGCAGGTTCTTTTTGCTGTGTGATTTCATCCCCCGAAATAGTGAAGAAAATTATAGGCGATAACCTTACTTTAATAAGGCAGTCACTTGTATTAACCCATCAGGAACTTGCAGATGTAAGCGGTATTTCGAAAGGTTCTATAATCAAATTAGAGCAAGGCGATAAAGGTTACTCAATCGACACACTGCTGTTATACATTGATAAAATCGGATTTACACTCCCAGAAATAAGTTCGGCAAAAACGGAAATTCCAGAATATAATCAACTAAAGAATAAGATTGTTCAATACCACACAAAAAATGGTAGTGCCATTCCAGAGGATCTTTTTCCCAGTCTGGAGAACAAAGTTAAGAATTTGGTTCTTACCAGGTTAATACCTTCTCGGTACTTAAACAAAAGCAGGACATTAAGTGAAATTCTAAAATATTTTAAAGATGAACTAGGGTATACTATTAAGAGCACTTCCCTTTCAAACACTTTAATTCGGCTATCTAATGATGGTGTAATAGAAATTATTAAGAATGGCTCCAATACTTTTAAGTATAGTGTAAAAAAGGCAAAAAAATAGTAACGGTATTAATTTAATGGAGCAAATAAAAATAATTTTCTTAAATAATTCATTTATCAACTGCTCCGTTGGTTCAATTCAGAATCTACCCAATTTTAACGGGTTAGGTAACCTTTACCTATTGAAACAAAATTCTGAAATAGAAATACTTATAACTGAGATAAAGCGATTAAGAACCGAGAATAAATCGCTACTTAATCGATTACTTTCTATCACCTAGCGCCTTAATAAGCTCAAGATTTTGTTTTCTAAGAAAATCTAGTTCTGATTTTAGAGCATTAACTATTGCATCATTCGCAGTCGACCTATTGTCATTTTCAACATGCCCAACATATCCGTTATTGCTGTTTTCAATTTTATTATCCTTAAAAATCAAAACTGGCATTGTTTCAGATAAAATATCACTTATACCTACATTATAAAACTCTGCAAGCTTTTGTGCCTGTTCGGCTGTAAGGGATTTGGGACTTCTTTCCAACCGGCTATAGGAGTTCTGGCTAATATTCAGAACTTCAGCCAATTCCTCCTGTTTGTATCCATGGAGATCACGAAGTATTTTCAAAGTTGTTGTAGACATTGATAAGATTTAAGGTGCTACAAATTTGGATAAAAATCTCAATAATTGATAATCCTAATCCAATTTCTACCCACAATTTAGCAATTCCGCAAAATTTCTAACCAGCAAGATTGTACAACCAAACAGGAATTTAGTTTTTCCAAAACAAATGCGTTGTACATGAAATACCTTCTATTTCTGCAACTATGCCTATCAATGGCAATGCAGAGTCGTGCTCAAACTGAAAGCAAAATCAATCCATTAAACTTGGGAGATCACGTACCCAACATACATTTTGAAGCAGTAACCAATGGCCCATACAAATCCACTTCAATTACAGATCATCGAGGTAAATTGTTGATCCTAGGTTTTTGGAGTATGTATTGTCCACCCTGCATTAAGAATTTTCCCAACATGGATTCCCTTCAGCAGGAATTCAAAGATAGTGTTACCATACTGTTGGTAAACACTGACAATTCAGGCAACACTGAAGAGAATATCCTCCGATTCCTTGGTAAATGGGAACAGAGAAATAAACAGAAATTTACGCTTCCCACCATTTATAAAGACACCATCGCCCGCTCTGTATTTAACTGCGTGTATGCTCCACATTATGCATGGATAAGCCCGGAAGGAAAATTATTAGCCCTGACAGGAACGGATGAACTTAACCGGATACAGATTAAAAAAGTTCTACAAAATGAGAACACCCCTTTAACCATAAAAAACGATGTAGACATAAGGCAACCGCTGTTTGCCAAAGAAATACTACCAATGGAACAGGTATTGCAGCATACGGTATTCTTAAAAGGATATTACCATGGATTAGGAGGAAGCAGGTATGCATTTGGGCCTGGTGAAAAGCCCTATGGTTTTAATATAGCGAATCAGCCATTGTTAACAATCATAAAAGAAGTAGCCCATCGAATGGATAATACCCTTACGGAAAACCGGATTATTATTGATACTGACTATGAAAAGGATCGATTCATACGAGATAGTATACTGGAGGAGCTTAGTACTTCAATTTACAGTTTAGGCGTACTGGTGCCGCCCAACCAACCAGCCTCCTTATTTCACTCCATCTTTGAAACTATTAATCAGTATTCAGATTATACAGTAAAGCTGGAAACCAGAAAAGTGCCTTGTTATGCATTGGTTTACAAGGGAAAAAAAGGGGGACTCAAATCCGATGGAGGGATTTCAAAATCCACCCTCTATAGCATGAACAGCCCCTATTTACAGAATGGCAGTATTGAAAAATTGGTAAATATCCTGAATCAGGTACCTGAATTTAAGCTACCGGTTGTAAATAAAACGGGAATTAACTATAACGTTGATCTCTATTTTGACAACCCACTACGAGACTTGAATGTAATAACTGCCGAATTGCGAAAGTATGAATTGGAATTAATGCCTTCGAATACCCAATTAAAAGTAGTGGTGATCAGGAAAAAATAGTATAGCGGGAATATTAAAATTTACCCGCTAGCGGTTTCTCATGTGTGAAAGTGGAATTGTTAGTTTTAACCACTTTAAAATCCCCGATTCTTCGGGGATTTGTTTTAGTTATTTTCCGTTACTAAAAGTATAACATTTAACTGTTTCTTATACTATGCAAATTGAGCTCAAATATAGCCTGCACCCTCGATTTGGCTTCGTGAGATGGCATCTATTCCATAGATTAAACTAGCACAATTTTTTGTTTGATACCTTTCAACCAATCCTGCAGAATATAAGACCATGCGCTCAGTGTTCATAAATTCATTCCTGATCAGAAATAAGCACTAACATTAATTCACTTCCTCATTATTACTGGAGTACACCATTTCTGCATCGTATTAATATCTGTGAAAATAGGCATCGGGTAAGCGCGGCTCGTAACTGAATTAAATATTCAATTAATAAAATAAATACTTCTTATAGTTCACACCGTAATCAACAAAATATTCAAAAGTATAATTAGGTGCTGTATAACCACTACTATGATAGTAAATATACTTTTTGTATCTATTATTTAATGTATCTTTTAAGTACTCATTTTCATAAAATTCAAAAATCTGATTTACACTTTCATCCACATTAACTTCAAAATATTTATATGTATTGTTAGGATATGCGCTACCTTGTTCAAATTGCAACGAGGTCTTACAGTCACCGTTTGATCCTATTCGATACATCACACATCCATCTTTATCAAATTCTTTCTGACCTCCCTTCTGATTAAAATAAATTGTAACCTTCCCAATAAACCCATTAGGCAGGAAATGCCGCTGACATCTAACTGTATTATCACAGGACATAGAGAGTAAAGCAAATAACAAATAAAATAAAATTGATATCTTTTTCATAATTTTTATTCTTATTTTAAGTCCATAGCAGCAGAAACTCCTTCGAATATTTTATTATGCGAAGTTGGATTTCTTATAATTTGATTGCCGTTTGAATCTTTGCCATAAACTCCTAAAAAGTTACCATCTGCATCAGTTGCAATTTTCAAATTGAATGCTTTCCCGTAGGCAAACTCACTACCAGATAAGGCTTGAAGAATATTTGATTTACCCGGCGAAATATTTATACCCATAAATATCTTAGTACCATTTTGATCTTCAATGAAAGCTTCAAACGCTGGGAATCCTTTTCCAATATAATGGTAATTAACATCAATATATCCCTTTGAGATATTGTTTTCAATTTTTGTGGTTCCAGTCCACACTATTGGCTGATCTACTAAACTACTCACTGGGTCTAATATTGGGAATGGAGCAATTGGGGCTTTCCCCTCTATCCTTGCTTTTATCGTAAGTTTGTTTCCCTCCTTTAGTGGTTTCCATAAACTAACTTCAGGCGTCACCTGTGGGGCTATTTTTAAAACTTTCTCACTCTCACTCTCATATCTAACCGTATTACCCGCCTGTTTACTCTCAGTAAGAGTAGCTTTTGCAGATGCAATAGCTACGGTTATAGATGTAGATACTTTACTTTTTACATTATTGTCTGAAGCAACAGTAAAGCCTCTATTATCACCGGAATATTTATATTTTCCGCCTGTCGCTATTTCACCAAAAAAATCCCACGGTGCGAAGCTACGCTGATGAATAATATACTTTTCAAGACCATCTAAATCAATTGACCTAATTACATCCCCTTCAGCATAAGCATATGTGCTGTTCCAAGGATATGATTTCGCAAGAGGATCTACGGATAAAAATCGTCCTATTCTCGAATCATGAATCCGCATTCCATAATCAACCTGATTGCCCGTTCCTTTCACCTCGTTGTCGTTCTCCTTCCCATTAAACCCATACCTAAAACTACCCGCATTAAACTTCTTGCCGGGCATTAACATGCCGAAGGGATAATAATCATTGGCGCTGCGTACATCGGCCAGGTAATGCCGTACTGTATCGCCGGTTACTTTTACCTGCTGAACACGGTCGGCAAGGGTTACGAGTACATTCCCCAGGTGGTTACTTAATTCAAAGAGCTTTTCGCCTCTCGTAAATTTATAACTATAAATTTTACCAAACGAATTCACTAAGATAAAACTGGAATCCGCTGCCAGGTGACGGTTTACTATACCCAGCCGGCTATTGCCATAAAGATGCACTTCCTCCTGATTAATTTGGCCTGCAGCAGGTTTACGATATACACTCAGCACATTGCCCGATGCATCGCGTACTTAGAAAGTAGTATCGGTAGTGGTGGACTTGCTGATCCGATTGCCGGCTGCATCATAAGTATACCGGATTACCTTGGCATTTTGGTTAACCCATTAAAGACAGAATGCTACAAAATTTTCAAACACTCAATATCGTCTACAAAGAAAAAACAATACTCAACCTTTCTAATAACACCACTAGTAGTTACCAAAAAACCCTCTTTTCCAACATCAATAAATATTTCTGAAGAAAGCTTGTTAGCCAACTTAATTAGAAAGGCTTCCCAGTCAGGAATAATTTCATGAATTAATACAGAACAAATCATACAGTATATTGGAATTCCTTTTGGCTTGATATTAAAATCTATATAAAGCTTTGGTAAAACACTTGCATGATTATCTTGTTGATCAGATAAAACAACTTCCCCATAAGAGAGTGATAATACTTCACGTATTCCTTCTATTATTACACTATTGTGACTCTTATTTTGTATAGCAATTGCTACACAAGAACTATCTCGATTTATTGTAAACATCTACTGCTTGTTTATATTCTTCAACACTGAATTGCTTCCCAATTGCGTTTCTAAGTTGTTCCGAATTGCTGCTGCCTGCATCATTCATCAAACCTAATGCCTTTGCAGCACCACGGCTCAAGTCAACATACCCACCACCAGCTAAGGGCTTTATTGTTCCACCATCGTTATAATATCTATTACCATTTTTTAATTCGTAAATTATTCCATAAGTCTTATCCTTTACTTCAGCTGCTAATCCATCATTTATTTCAGATAAATCGCCCTTAAAATCAACTCCTTTCAATGCTACTGTATTTTTATCTTTAATATAACTTGATTTAGCTGAAATTCGACTAGCAACATGGCGCTTTTCAAAAGAAGTTCCTAATGAAAAATTATTTACATTAAATCCCAACTGCCGAAGACTTTTTGAATTCAAACCCATTTTTTTCAACCCGGCTAAGACTGCCTTACTTCCATGTTTTGATATTGCATCTCCTACAATCGGCTCTAGTAGTCCAATAAGTCCCGACCCTACCAAGCCTTCCCCTGTAATATTTTTCACCCCAACTTGGTCTATATAGGTCGCCATCCCCATAACTGCATTTGAAGCCATTTTTATCTTCTTCGTACCTATCATATCAACAACTCCTTCACCAAAAGCCTGCCACAAAGTCACCTTTCCCCAAGCCTGTTCCCAATTTGAAACATTTGGATCCAGCATGTACGCTGTCAACATCTGTGTCATTACGTTGATACCGACATTTATACCATATTGTAAAATCCACTGGGCAAATTCACCATCCTTATCTATGTGGGAAAGCGGTGAATTTGCAGCAAATGAAAAAGGCGTAAAATCTGGAAATGATAACGAATATGGATCTACACTAAAAAACCTGGCAACTCGTGGATCATAAATCCTTGCCCCAAAATTTATTTGATTGCCTTCACCCTTTACATCATTATCATTTTCTTTTCCATTAAACCCATACCTAAAACTTCCAGCATTAAACTTCCTTCCCGGCATTAACATGCCGAAGGGATAATAATCATTGGCGCTGCGCTCATCGGCCAGGTAATGGCGAACAGTATCACCGGATACTTTAACCTGTTGAACCCGATCGGAAAGGGTTACCAGAACATTCCCCAGGTGATTGCTTAATTCAAAGAGCTTTTCACCTCTCGTAAATTTATAACTATAAATTTTACCAAACGAATTCACTAAGCTAAAACTGGAATCCGATGCCATGTGACGGGTTACTATACCCAGCCGGCTGCTGCCGTAGAGATGCACTTCCTCCTGATTGATTTGTCCGGCTGCCGGTTTACGGTACACACTCAACACATTGCCCGATGCATCCCGTACATAGAAAGTAGTATCGGTAGTGGTGGACTTGCTGATCCGATTGCCGGCTGCATCATAGGTGTACCAGATCACTTTGGCATTCTGGGTTATACTCTCTATTTTACCATATACATTCCAGGTGATATTGGTGATGGTATCCTTTACATCCTGCACCAGGTTTCCAATGGCATCGTACACATAGTTATTGTCGGCTTGTCCGGTTCGCAGATCCTGGTAATTCGGATAAGCTCCTGCACTGCCATCGGCCGCGGCATCCGCCACTTTATGCAATTGGTTGAAGGCATTGATAAAAAATCAAAGGATAGCCTATTTTCATCTTTACACTTGGACCAATTAAACTCGAAAATAATTATCAGTTAAACCTATTCAATTAACTTTAAAGCATCTTCTGCTTCTTTATGTCCGCTTTTAATTGCCTTCAGTAAATATTCTTTTGCAAAGCGCTTTGTTTGTTCATCCATATCATTGAACTTAGTAATATCACCAACATAAGAAATAACAAGCTTTTCGAATACGTCATAATGCGCCTTAGAATAGTCATGCTTATTTGACATGTATAGTGCCCAAAATAAAAAATCACCACTAAAATCATCTAAATAAAAATTCCTTAACTCCAAATATGCTGAAGTATCACCTTGAAATATTTCCCTTTGAATTAATGAAATATCCCTTGTAGGTTGATTAATCGCTACTGATTTCTCCTTGTCATTACATGATATAAAAAACAATAGGCAAATAAATAAATAATAATGATGTTTCATTTTTAATATGTTGCTTTAGTATATTGAGAATCTACCCAACCTTTTCTTCCGTCAGGTGTATTAACTTCCATCCACCCATTACTTACATTACCCGTTGGCAGTAACTCTGTTCCTCTTTCTAAATGAACTCCATTTTTTTCAAAAGAAGTACCAGCACCTTGTCTAAGGTTTAATTTATTTGCAGACACCGAGTAACTTAAATCTTTTTTATATAAAATTTTGTCTAAAAAACCAGGCTTTGCTACTGGATCCCATTTGCCGTCAAAAACTCCAGTTAAAACACCCTCATTATACACTAACCAATTAGCACTTCGACCTGTGCTTTTTCCTCTTTGCTCAACAGTGGTTCCTGGAATATAATCTCTATTACCTTCATCAGTACTTTTTGTATAGAAAGGTCCTTTTTCACCTGAAGCGCTGAAATAATCTCGCTCATCTGGCGCAATGACTGTCATTAATAATTCTTTTGACATTTTCTGAGCAAATGAGGGCGATATATTTCCATTTTTATCAATTATTGGTCTTCCAGTTCTGCAAGAATGAAGCACAGCAACTACATGTCCAGAATTAGATTGAACCTCATAGTGGGGACTCATTTTTAAAACAGATTTAAACTCAGTTGCTTTTGAAATTGTTTTACCATTTATATCATCGACGATCAAATTTTGTGATCCATGTGCAACAATATGTATAGCACTATTATCTGTGATCTTCATTCCGCCGCTCCATATTATTTCATCTTTACTTTTGTTTACTAATACAACTTCCAAACCTTCTAATTCTATGCCATCAATCACTCTATTTTCGCTAAAAGCATAGGGACTATTCCATGGAAATGATGAATTCAATGGATCAACACTTAAAAACCTCCCCAATCTTGCATCGTGAACACGATATTTAAAATTCACAACATTCCCTTCACCAAATATTTCATCGTCACTTTCTTGATTTTGGAACCCATACCTAAAACTACCCGCATTAAACTTCCTCCCCGGCATTAACATGCCGAAAGGATAATAATCATTGGCGCTGCGGACATCGGCCAGGTAATGGCGAACGGTATAGCCGGTTACTTTTACCTGCTGGACACGGTCGGATAATGTTACGAGTACATTTCCAAGGTGGTTACTTAATTCAAAGAGCTTCTCGCCTCTCGTAAATTTATAACTATAAATTTTACCAAACGAATTCACTAAGCTAAAACTGGAATCTGGTGCCAGGTGACGGGTTACTATACCCAGCCGACTGCTGCCGTAGAGATGGACTTCCTCCTGGTTTATTTGTCCAGCTGCCGGTTTGCGATACACACTCAGCACATTGCCCGATGCATCGCGTACATAGAAAGTGGTATCGGTGGTGGTTGACTTGCTGATCCTATTGCCGGCTGCATCATAAGTATACCGGATCAGCATGGCATTTTGGGTAATACTTTCAATTTTACCATATACATTCCAGGTGATATTGGTGATGGTATCCTTTACATCCTGCACCAGGTTTCCAATGGCATCGTACACATAATTATTATCCGCCTGCCCGGTTCGCAGGTCCTGGTAATTCGGATAGGCTCCAACACTGGCATCGGCCGCGGCATCCGCCACTTTATGCAACTGGTTGGTATTCGGTTTGTAAGAATAGGTCAGGTTGTCCATAGTTAACCTAGCCGCATCCCCATTGCGCTGATAGGTCAGGATATTTCCATTGGGATCATAACTCACCCGCTCTCTGTATTCTGTACTGATAGAAGCCGTAAAACTGCCGGCTACCGGATTGAGCCCATTGAAGAGATCCATCGCCACCAGGCGGTTTAACTGATCGTATTTGTAGTTGTAGAGTTTAGTGGAACTCAGCTTCGGAATATTCACCGCCATGGCTGCAATATTTCCATTGTAGAGTGGCGATGCATTGGTAGTGAGCCCTCCAATAACCGAGCTGGCCTGCGGGTTGTACCAGATGGCTAGCGGTTACCATTCCGGATCATAGCATTACCAACGTCAAGGAATGTATCAAAGTCCTGAAAAATAGAATCATTTCAGGAATGTTTGTTTAATCCAAAACATTCACCTCTTATAGTCAGCAAAATAAATCATAAAAACGTTTCAATTATAAGATAGCATAATTCTCTTTTCTCACAATACCTAACTAAAACTCTTCCATCCCATTTTTCGTCCCTAATTATTCGGATTGCCTTATTGCTGCTAAAGTACAATGAACCGTATACACGTTGTGAATCACAATCAAAATTATCCCACCATTTTGATTCATCAGTGCTTACATAATCACGTAATTTTATTGAAGTAATTATATTATACAAATAATTATCTCCCTTACATACATTCTTTTTAAAAGTACTATCAACTGGAAGTAATTCAATTTCCCTTACCCATTCTTCAAAATTTGCATTAGATATATTGAATTTGCTGTAAAAAGTGCAAGGGGATTTGAAATCTGCACTTTGGCATTTTTTTGAAAACTTGAAATTAGTGATCCCCTTTGGAATTTCACCACTAATATATTCAAGAAATATTTCACTTTCACTTATTGAATTGATTCCACACCCAATAAACAAATATGAAATCACCATAATTTTTATTAGAAACTTGGCAAAATCACTTTCTGGCATTTTATTCTTCATGATACTTACTTTTCAATTTCATTAGTTGCCGTACCTATCTTTCTGATTTCCTTAGCTTCTTTTGAATTACCTCCTCCGAACTTATTAGGAATATCTTTTGAAGACTTTCCATTAAACCAATCAAAAAAGTTTGAATTATCTTGTTTAACATTAATCCATTCGCTACGTATTTCAAATGGTGTGCCTGGTAAATTATTTTCAGCGAACCTAGTTTGAAAATCCCCCCATTCACTTCTTTCCAGATCTCCTGGAGAACTACTTTCACCTTTGAAATCATAAGTATCAATAAATCTCATTTGACCTTCAAATCTCCAAATATCACCATCCTTTTTATCCTTTGTAACTTTTCCACAAAGTTCAATTTTAAATCGCCCTAACGTGCCAGCAAGTCCAGCACCGCCCTGAATTGAATATCCATCTGGCAATTCTTTGGTTTCTCCATTTTTTATAGTGGCCAAAAATGCCGAAGTCTTATTAATATCATTTGGTGCGCCTCCATGTAAACCTGTATGGTAAATATTCAAATTTTCAGTTTCATACTTACTTAAAATGTATTGTCGACCAGCACCATATGAATAATGGTTAATAAGTCTTTTGGGGAGATCCTGATTAAACGCTGCTTGAAATGCCTTAACAACAGTTTTTTTCTTAATTGCAGAAGCATCTTCTGGAGTCAAAATCATCCCAATTGGTCTTTTACTCTTTGAAATTGGATTTGGAATTCCTGATGGAATCAATCCTTCTAATCCATCTAAATCTATCATAGTTATTGGACAATTACTTGCAAACTGAAATGGTGTTAATTCTGGATATAATTTAGCAATTGGATCTACGGATAAAAATTTACTTATTCTGGGATCATAGATTCGCATGCCATAATCCTGTTGATTACCCGATCCTTTTACTTCATTATCATTCTCTTTCCCATTAAACCCATACCTAAAACTACCCGCATTAAACTTTCTGCCGGGCATTAACATGCCGAAGGGATAATAGTCATTGGCGCTGCGAACATCGGCCAGGTAATGCCGTACAGTATCGCCGGTTACTTTTACCTGCTGAACCCGGTCGGATAAGGTTACGAGTACATTCCCCAGGTGGTTACTTAATTCAAAGAGCTTTTCGCCTCTCGTAAATTTATAACTATAAATTTTACCAAACGAATTCACTAAGCTAAAACTGGAATCGGGTGCCAGGTGACGGGTTACCATACCCAGCCGGCTGCTGCCGTAGAGATGCACTTCCTCCTGGTTTATTTGTCCGGCTGCCGGTTTGCGATACACACTCAGCACATTACCCGATGCATCCCGAACATAGAAAGTGGTATCTGTAGAGGTGGACTTGCTGATCCGATTGCCGGCTGCATCATAAGTATACCGGATGTCATTGCCAGACTGAATGATACGCTCAATCTTACCGTATACATTCCAGATAATGCTATCAGTACCTTCTTTGATTAAGTTACCAATAGAATCGTATTTGTAATAATTATCCGCCTGCCCGGTTCGCAGATCCTGGTAATTCGGATAGACTCCAACACTGGCATCAACTGCCGAATCATAAACCCTGTGCAGTTGGTTGGTATTCGGTCTGTAATGATAGGCCAGGTTGTCCATGGTCAAGCGTGCCGCATCCCCGTTGCGCTGATAGGATTTGATATTTCCATTGGGATCATAACTCACCCGCTCTCTGTATTCTGTACTGATAGAAGCCGTAAAACTGCCGGCTACCGGATTGAGCCCATTGAAGAGATCCATCGCCACTAGGCGGTTTAACTGATCGTACTTGTAGTTGTAGAGTTTGGTGGAACTCAGCTTCGGAATATTCACCGCCATGGCTGCAATATTACCATTATACAGCGGCGATGCATTGGTGGTGAGCCCTCCTATCACCGAGCTGGCCTGCGGATTAAACCAGATGGCTTTATAATCGTTCCGGAAATAATGCAAACTGAATCCAAAAACATCCTGTGCTACCGGTTTGGCTTCAGTAGTGTCCGTTCCGTTGGTTAAACTGCCGCCCATAGTGGGGTTGATCTATAATTTGCAATTTGGTTTATAATTAACCAAACTACCTTTGATATAAAGTATAAGCCCGCATATTTTTGAAAGAACTTAAAAACAATTAAAATACATTGTAAATTGATATATTTATTGCTATTAAATAAATACTATTTCTATGGAATATTACGTACTTAAATACTCAACAGGAAAAGAAATCGGTAAAACTTACCCGCAAACAAACGGAATGAGTGATAATTATAATTTCGAAATATCCGACTCTATAAATTTTCTACCAAATTTAGAAACACCATTATTTATCCCAAACTTAAACTATTTAAAGGTTGACGAAAATGCGAAAATAACTGACTTTATTAGCACAGGCCTTATAAACGCAACTGGTTTTATTGTAAATGAAAAAATAAAATCATTATTTGACAATTATAAAATTGCAGATCATATGTATTTTCCTGCAAGCTTGTACTATAAGCACAAGCATATTAAAGCTCATTGGTTACATTTCACCAATGATTATACCTCTTTAATTGACTTTAATAAATCCACCTTTGACCTTCGATCGCCTATTACATGGGATATTTGGTCTACTATTGAAGCAAACATCAAATTTAATACTCTTTCAAGTTTAATTGAAAAACACAAAGAAAAGGAAGTATTAGATCAAATTTTTCCCGAAGAATTATGCATTAAATTAAAACTCGAGATTCATCTCTTAACATTTAGATATTTAGGAACCCGTGTTTTAATTTCAGAAACTTTATTAAATCAGCTAAAAAAAGAAAAAATTACTGGTTATGAAATTGCAGAAAAATCTATTCCAGTAATTTTTTCAAGTTGAAATAATTTTTTTATTCTAATTTATTAACAACATCAACGTAATTTTTAGCTTTAGGTATTAAATTAGTTTCAATAAATTCTCTAGCTTGTTCTGGAGAAAACCCTTTGTTCTTAGGATCATTTGCCCAATTGGTTAACTGCTCAGTAATCCATGCACTATATTTTCGATGACCGCCTGTATTATGCTTTTTGGAATCTACACCTTTGCCATTGATTGTACCATTAAAATCGAACCCAGCAGAAACAGCAGCCTGCACTACATTATTTTCACTTAAAATTTTTACTGGAATTAAATGATGAGCAACTTCACCTTTTGCCAATTTTCCAGACTTTAGTAATGCACTTCGTAAATCACCTCGTTTTTCAATAGCTGTAAATATATTCTCTACATTAGCTGCATATTTATCACCAAATTTTACAAGGTTTTCAGTGAATCGAATTTTAGTTTTTAATTTATCATATGCTTTCCAAGCTTTTATCCCATCAATTGATGTATTTATTAAATCATACCCAGTACCAACACCTGGCGCAAAACTCAATCCAATTTCCCACCAAGATTCGTCAAGAATGTCCATTATGTTTCCAGCATCATCTGCAAGTTGCTTATACCAACTTTTAGTCATGTACGCTTTAAACCTTTGCTTTATTCCCGTTTCAACTAATTCAGAAACTGCTTTCTTAATAATCATCCGAGCCGCTTTGGTTGCTGCTTTCTGAAATTCTAGTCCATCTTTATCAATACCAGAAATTGGGGAATTTGAAGAAAATTGAAAAGGTGTCAATTCTGCATACTCTTCGGTCATTGGATCTACAGAAAAAAATCTACCTAATCTCGGATCATAAATCCTCATTCCATAATCCTGCTGATTCCCAGTTCCTTTTACATCATTATCATTTTCTTTTCCATTAAACCCATACCTGAAACTACCCGCATTAAACTTCCTGCCGGGCATCAGCATGCCGAAGGGATAATAGTCATTGGCGCTTCGTATATCAGCCAGGTAATGCCGTACTGTATCGCCGGTTACTTTTACCTGCTGAACCCGGTCGGCAAGGGTTACGAGCACATTACCCAGATGGTTACTTAATTCAAAGAGCTTTTCGCCTCTCGTAAATTTATAACTATAAATTTTACCAAACGAATTCACTAAGCTAAAACTGGAATCGGGTGCCAGGTGACGGCTTACAATACCCAGCCGGCTGCTGCCGTAGAGATGCACTTCCTCCTGATTGATTTGTCCGGCTGCCGGTTTACGGTACACACTCAACACATTGCCCGATGCATCCCGTACATAGAAAGTAGTATCGGTAGTGGTGGACTTGCTGATCCGATTGCCCGCTGCATCATAGGTGTACCGGATCACTTTGGCATTCTGGGTTATACTCTCAATTTTACCATACACATTCCAGATGATATTGGTGATGGTATCCTTTA